>OZ252109.1:0-4435000 GCA_965248625.1 Longimicrobiales bacterium
GACCGACATCTACAAGCGCGATCAGCGGCTCAACAAGTACGAGCGGAGCGTTCGGCGCAAGATCGTCACGCACATGTCCGTGTCGGCCAAGCCTGACATCAACCTGGGGCTGGTGCTCACGGCGATCGTTATCGACATCGAGCGGATCGGAGACTACACCAAGAACATCGTGGAGTTGGCGTTTGCAGTTCCCGGGCCCTTCGACGGGCTCGAGCTACACGACGAGGTCGTTGAGATCGAGCAGATCATGGCCCGGATGTTCGACGACATCGTGCCCGCCCTCGAGGAATCCGACGTGGTTCGGGCCCGGGGCATCATGGGGTCCCACACCATCATTTCATCCAAGGTGGACGAGCACGTGCGTGCTCTGTGCTCCGGTGAGGAGTTGTCGGGACGGTCGGGGCATGCGGTCACGGTGGCACTCTACCTGCGCTATCTGAAACGCGTCAGCGCGCACCTCAAGAACGTGGCGACGAGCGTAGTGAATCCCTACCACCGGATCGGATTCCGGGAGAAGGGGTCTCGAGCTCCAAGCGGTTGATCGGGGGCCTGACAACCACGCGCGGCTGCAATGCGAACGGTGCGGACCGCTGGTAAGCCGCGCCAGCAGCAAATCCCTGTTAGGCTCACCCCGCGACGGTCGAGGCGCACTCCTGGCCTGGCACCCGGACACGGCCGGACCGGAGCTTGCAGCACCAGCGGTAGAGATCCACGTGCACAGGGAGGGTAGCAATGAAGAAGTGGCTGCGACGCATCTGCGGTGCAATCGGGATGGGCCTGACCTGGGCATTAGCATGGTTTGGCGCGGGCGTCACGCTCCTGCTGGTAGTTGGTGTTGGCGCCGCCGACGTCCCGTTTCCCCTCGGGTTCGCTCTACTTGGCTTTCTTACCGGCGTCACGTTCTCTGGGGTCCTCGGGATTGTTGAGGGCCGTCGCAGGTTTGATCAGATGTCGCTTCCGCGCTTTGCAGTGTGGGGAGGCGTTGGGGGTCTTCTGCTGTCCGGGATCTTTGTCTTGGCCGCCGCCCTTGGAGGGGACGCCTTTCTGGTGTTGGGCCCCGTGTTCGCACTGTCGGGTGCGGGCTCCGCTGCTGCTTCGCTGGCCCTAGCCAGAATGGCGGAGGACCGAGAATTGCTCGACGCCAGCGCGCACGTGGGCGAGGCCGGACTTACCGAAGATGAGGCGCGGGAACTGTTCGGAGGCGGGGGCTGATCTCTCCACGCAACACGATCACCCGGAAGGAACCTACGCTATCGGCACGTGTCACAGCGCCGAGGTACGACTCGTTGTTAAGGGTAGCCATCCCTTGTTCCCGGAGATATCCCGACCTTGCTGACACGACTCGTCGTCCTCACCCTGCTCGTGCCCTTTGGACTCGGGCGCGGGACGCTGCGTGCTCAAGAGTCCGCGGGTGCAACTCTGACGGTCACTCCCTCCATTGGGATGGCGGCCATTACGAGGAACGGGAACCTGGAATCCGGGGGCATGAGCGCGTTCCTGGAGGTCGACCTCCACAGCGCCTCGCTACTGTGGAGCGCTTACGCGGGCCAGCGGGGGATCGGAGTGAGGTGCTCCGATGGCTGCGAACTAGGAGGGCAGTCAATCGGCGTTGGAGTTTCATACATCCTCGGCAGCGTCCGAGCGGGTGGCGGTGGAGGCCTACTCCGTCGGGCCAATGAGTGGCACGTACAACCGCATGGTCAGCTCTCGGTGGTGATTGGCGTTCTGCGGCTACATGTGCGCCTTGAAGTGCCCCAAGGAGTAGATGGCGTACACGTCCCACTTCTCTTTGGTCTACAACTCCCGTTTGGCTGAGACCGGGAGGGAGAGCCTGCCCCGACTTGGGACCGAGGGCGTCGTCGGGCCGCGTGGCCCATCGCCGGTCGGAGCCTTCGGACGTCCGACCGCCGCTTCCGAAGAAGGTCCCCTGCCTGCACTGGATCGACGCACTTGCATCGGAGCGTTCTGATTATGAATTATGGCGCGGCGCGGGCAGGGTCGCACAATACGCGCGACGGGCCTACACACGACCACTCGCAAGAACCTGCATTCCGTTTAGTCATGCGGCCGCCCACTAATGGCGCATAACGGGCTCACGCGCTCCCGGCGCGGAGTGAGCGCCGCGAACGGAGTGCCCCCGCAGGGGCCGGGCCCGTGGCGTTCACGATAGTAACTGCGCGCTCATCGCGCGAAGCGGAGCTGGGGGCCCGAGCGGGAGAGCGGCGTTACGCGGAGTCGCGCACCCTAAGGGTGGGCCAGGCTCCGCACATGGAGAATCTCGCGGGCCTCAATCGGACGCAGATCAGCGCCAGAAAGCGTGACGACCGCCACGGTTCCACCCTCCCCGGAGACAAATTCGACCTCGTAGGAATCGTCGGCATGGCAGTGCACGATCGCCCCGACGTCGCCCGCCTCTAGGCCGGCCTCTGGAAGCTCCCGGCGCAGAACGACCGTATCGAGCTCTTTCATGCCTTTATCTCCGCGTCGGGTAAGCGGTTACCAGCACAGGCACATCCTCGCCGGTGACAATCCATACGGTGCCGAGTGCCATAGGGTTCCCGTCAGGAGCCCGGACATTCCCCGAGACAAAGTACTTCGTTCCCCACTGCGTCGCTTCTGTCGTGACGACCTCGCCGACCTCAGCTACCTCCCGGAGCGCCGCCTCCAGATCTTCCGGAGATTCGAGGCTGTAGCCTCGGGACTCGAAGTACCTGGCCTTCGCGCCCCCGACAGGGTGCACTGTTGCCAGAAGGTAGCCGGTGACCTTGCGTCTCGGGATTTCGACTTCAGTCCGTCGTGGGAGCTCCAGAGCTACCCCTCCTTGCTGGCTCTCGCGATTCCGTATAACGGGCTCACTGACTCACGACATAGAGGTGAGCGGAGCTCACCGGAGTGTCCGCGAAGCGGCCGAGCCGTTGCTCATCGTAAGATCCGAGCTGCCGGAGCGCGACAGCGCGGAGGTAAGAGTCGCAGGCGAGAGCTTGAGTCCGGCGTTATATGACGCGGTCCCCACGGATGTGTGTCCATCCCAATTCAATCTCTACCTAACGGATATTGAGAGCACGCCCCTTGCGGATACCAAGAAGATGTCGACGAAGACGCTTGGAACCCAACAAGGAGCGGCCCTCATGAAGCGGACGACGAAGTATGTGGCACTGGATGTACATCAAGCAACGACACTGGCGTCGGTTCGGGCGGAGGGCGGGCGTGTGATCGCGCGCAGCATCATGGCCACCGAGGAGCCGGTGATCGTGGAATGGTTCTCCGGGATGCGCGGGGCGGTGCATGTGGCGTTCGAGGAGGGGACCCAAGCGCAGTGGCTGCACGATCTCCTCGAGCCAGTGGTGGATCGAGTCGTCGTGTGCGACCGGCGTGGGAAGTCGCGGCAAGGGAACAAGGGTGACCAGGTCGATGCCGACGAGCTGTCGGAGTTGCTGCGCCGCGGGGGGCTACGGGCGGTCTATCACGGGAACACGCATCGGGCCACGCTGAAGGAGCTCACTCGGACCTATCAGAGTGTGGTCGAGGACACGACCCGGGTGATGCTGCGGCTGAAGGCGCTGTTCCGGGCCCGCGGGATCAAGACGCCGGGCAAGCGCGTCTACCACCCGAGGCACCGGGCCGAGTGGCTCGCCAAGCTGCCCGAGCGCGGGGTCCGGTTCCGGGCGCAGGCGCTGTACGCCCAACTCGACGTGCTCCGTGAACTGCGGCCCAAGGCGAAGGCCGCCATGGTGACGGAAGCACGGCGCGACCCGGCATGGCCCGTGCTGGGCACGATCCCCTTCCTGGGGCCGGTGCGGGTCGCCCTGCTGCTGGCGACCATGCGCACGCCCTGGCGGTTCCGCACCAAGCGGAACCTATGGGGCTACAGCGGCCTGGCCGTCGTGACCTCCTCGAGCGCGGACTACACGCTGGTCGAGGGGCGGCCGGTGCGGCGGCGCCGCGCACCCATGACGCGGGGGCTCAACCGCAATCACAACCGGGTGCTCAAGGATGTCTTCAAGGGCGCGGCCACGGCCGCCACGGCACGGCCTGGCCCGCTGCAGGACTTCTATCACGAGATGATCGCTCGCGGGATGCGACCGGAACTCGCACGGGTGACCCTGACCCGCAAGCTTGCGGCGATCACACTACGGCTTTGGAAGACAGGAGAGCTCTACGATCCAACGAAGCTGACGATGCAAGCGCGCTAGCGCCCGGACCCCACGAGGCGGTGGTGCGGGGCGTTCCCCTCGCCGTCGGCTCCAGGGTCCGGGACCAGGGTGCGGGGGGCAGTCTCGAGCGAGTCGTTCGCCCGGCCACCAGTCAAGCCGAGGCACTCACCTAACCGTAGGCCCCCCCGCAGAACCCGAATAAGCGTCAGGCCGGCCTATCCGCCGAGTCTCAGATAGAACCATGGTTCGCCGCGCGCGACCCACCCAACGCTTGCATGTGTCCATCACTGGATCCGGTGACCGACCGAGGAGAACGATGCGAAAGAAGACTGCTCAGCCGACCCGGAAGCACCCAACGACCTCGTCATCCCAACCTTCGGGGCTGATCGTCAACGAGCTAAAGCCGGGGCGATCGGACGGGGAGAAGTCCGCCCTTGACGATCGCTCTCATAGAACGGACTTGCGATTCTGGGGTTAAGAGATAAGAGGCGAAATAGTTCACCCCTCCCCCACCCCCGCCCCCCAAGGATCCGTGTCGTGAACGTGCACAGTATCGTGCGCGCCTTGGCGACAGATCGTTCTAGCCAAGGGACCAAACGGGGACTGACCGCCTGCTCATAGAGCAGGAGAAGGGCTTAGTCGTCTGTTTCTAGCCCGATGAAAAGCCCGCATGTTTCAGTAAGGTTTTCCAGAAAAAAACATCGAAGAAACATCGAGACCCGAAGTCCCGCTTCGTCAAGGTCGGGTCCGTTCGGCATCTCACGCCAAGCCCTGGCAGACTGACTGTGAGGGCCGAAGGATGCACGTAGCGCAATGGCTCCACGGTCAAGCCTGGCCAGCTGCCAGCATGTTCTGCTCGGCTTGTATCCCGCCGCTCGGTCCCAGTTGCCCTCGGTGTCCCTCTTGAGGTGAGGGTACGGGCGATTTCGGGATCGCCCCTCGCCGCGTGGGACGGAGCGCTCGACAAGATCAACACGGCGTTCCAGATCGGCGAGTCCGGCGGTTTTGGCGCACGGGAGCCAGCCTACCCTTTGGGGCCACACTTCGCGGGTCCCCGGCAGGGGCTGGCGAGGGGTGGCTCCGCCCCCCTTCGATCCCCCGGACGCCCGCGCTCCGGCGGAGTTCGCGGGCGGGGGGCTCGCCCCCCGCCCCTCTTGCCGGTGCGTCCTGAGTCGCGCGCCACACGAAGGACATATGGCGGCAGGCAGCTGCTGGGGTCGGTTGAGGGGACGCGGACTAGGAGAGGCCACTAGAGGTCTCGTCGGCCAAATCAATGGGGAACTCGCCGAGGACACACGAGCAAAGTCTGCGCTCCGAACAGCCCTGCAGGCTCACCGTGGAAAACTAGGCAATGTTGATCCCAAAGCGCTGGCCGCGTAGTGGTCGGACCGCACCGACGCGTGGCATGTCAATATCCGTCGGGACGACCCCTCACTCGCCGAGCAGGTACTTGAAGCCGAGCATCATCGACCAGGGATTGATGCCACTGATTTCAGTGTCGTTCATTATAGGAAACGGATGCACCTCGTAAGGACTCGTGTCCACAAGGTCGTGGACCCAGCTGTAGGACGCCTTCAGGCCGAGCAGGAGCTTGTCGCCCAAACGATAGTCGGCACCGGCAAAGAGCTGCTTCGCAAGCCCGCTGTCGGACAGATCAACGTCCTGTAGACTGTTGTACTCCGCCGCGGGACGACCGTCGCACGGCGGATTGATGCAGGAATATTCGCTGCTGAAATACAGCCCGGACAATTCGATGAAGGACAGGCCCAGTCCGGCGCCCAGGTAAAGCATGACCCGGCTTTCTGCGAACGCGAAGTCGTGATAGGCGTTCAGGGACAGCGTGCGCGCACCCAGAGCATCGACCCTGGTTGTGTTGGCCGACGTATAGTTGCTGTCTTCGTTAGGCAGGATCGGAGATCCATCGAGAAAGGTAATGTCGGTGAACTCTTGCTCGACGTTGTTCGATCGCTGGGAGACCGACACCTCCACGCGCACGTCGCCGAAATCTCGACCGACGGCGACTTCAAAAGCAGTACCGAGATCCGAGGGAAGGTCGTAAAACCAGCGGTAGCCATCGGGCGTGCCGCTGCAAAGGTCATTCGGGTAACAGATATTGTCCCGGTTATGGCCCGCCTGCTTCATGACGGGATTCCAGTTCGTCCCGCCGCTCGCGCTCACGTACCACCCGTAAGACCCCGGCTGTTGACCCGCACCTTGTTCCGCTCCGCCGAGCAGGGTGCAGATCGCAAGCGTGGCTCCGAAGGCATGTAACTGCCAGGACAAAGGCATTTGAGTCACCTCCAGTTGAGTCCGATGGCCTTCAGGGATACCGCCTCCCAAGGACCCCGATCAACGGATCCCACACTATCGAGCCGGTAACGGAAGATTCCAATCGCCCCACGCGGGGGGTAGCCCAGGAAATGGCCCGCCTCCGCGTGGCAGATTCATGGCGACGAGCACATGGCTCATCCCCACCACGGCGGCTGCGCTGGCAAGGCCGAGCTGGTCTTGGCTCCTCGCGTAGCAACGGGGAGCCAAAGCTTCCGCCGTGAAGCGGTGGAGTAGAAGGCGGCCTCATTCTGCCTCGTCACGGCTTCGCTTGAAGTCCATCGGAGACTGATAGTCGATTGGAGCTGGCGCAAGTGGCAAGTCCAAGAGGGCCGTGGCGCAATCGGCGGAGGCGCGCAGCACCTTCTGGGCTTGATCCAGTTTCGTGGACGGTTTAACTCGGCTGCCAGCCGAGCCGAGCGTCGAGTGTCGGCACTGCTGTCTTAATCGCCATCGTCGGCTCAGGTTCGACGAACGTGCGCATTGACGATCCCCGGGCCGCCGAGCTCGCCAGCTAAGTAGGCTGCCCAGTCACCCATGAGCCGGCGCCGGCGCTCGAACAGGTCCGTGCGCCGGTAAGCCACCTCGATCTGGTTGCGGACCTTGTGTGCCAGCGCTGCCTCCGCCACCTGGCGAGGATGATCCGGCTGTGCGGCGTCCGCCATGTCATACGATCCTGAATCTTGGCCGCCCTTTGGCTTCCGCTGCGCCCATGGAGCGCTGCCCGCACGCGGTAACGGCGGCCTGGGCGGCGTACCTGACTTGGCGGGACTCCGGAACCGGCGGCCAGGACAGCCAGAAGGCCGCTAGGACGCTCAGGAGCGGTTTTCGGGGAACCTACGGGCCGTAGGATCGCCCAGGATCGACGATCTCGGGTTTCCGAGGGGTACGGGTAGGGTGGAAACCGGCTTGGTTGGAGGCCTCGTCGACGACGGGCGACTCGGTCGTGTTCGCCCAGCGCGCGAGCTGGTTCAGGTTGTTGCCGATGCGCGCGATCTGACGGCTGCGCTCGCGCTCAATGGCCAGTGCCGGCGCGGTCCACGTTCGCGTCCGCGCCATCGCCTGCCGCAGCAGCGCGGACGGTGACAGGCCCGCCGCCGCCTTGTCTTGCCAGGCGGCATGCTCCGCCGGCGTGACGCGGGCGGCGACCATGACGGTGCGGCGCTCTACGTGGTATTTGCCTGAGTTGGTCTCTGAGGGTCGTCGTAACGGTTCGGTCATGCCGTGCCGGGGGCGTTGGATCTACCGGAACCCATCGCGCCCCTCGGCCAGCGCGTCCGCGCAAACATCCCCGTCGCCTATCGCCATGCGCTCTACGATAGCCCACATCGAATTGCGTTGCCAGATCCCTACCCGAACTCAGCCCGGCGCTGACGAAGACCCCAACACCCCTCCCCCCACCACGGGACGACCGAGCGAAAATCCGGGGCCGACGTGTCCCGCTCACGGCCACGAAGGGCCAGAGAAATCGCTTTCAAAGCGGGGGGGGATAGAGCGCCGTCAATAACTGCTCATGTGTCAACTCCGACAGGAAAGCGTCCCGAGATTTCAGGCGTGAGATGTCCTTCTTGCGAGAACATCCGATTCGCGGCGGTGCCTGCCTGTTCGAACTCATCCTCATGGACACCCCACCGCCCGCCCGCACAACCCAGATGTTTCGCAAACTTAGCACTCCCATGGTTCGGCTATGTGACTGGACGGGAACCCGATCGACGTGCCCTCGTTCTCGTGACCGACGAGCGGGTGCAGACTCGAGAGGCGGTCGGCGTGATCCCGTAACTCAGGAATGTCATCCTCCCACACAACCGGCATCGTACAGACGTCTGGATTCCGTCTTTCGGCGATTGTATACGTTAGTCAGCAGGCTGCATTGGGCGCATCTTCATGCAGGGGGTCTCACCATCGGGGGATGGCGTTCGGTTTGGGGTATGGAACGGTTCCAAGACAAGGTATTGTCGTGGCTTGTGGTGTTGGGAGAGATTCTTGAAATGATTCCCGAACGCTATGAGCCCGCTTCTTTATTGTTTATCTTGATCGTTCTCATCATCTGGCTTAATCGTGATTCGAAAAGGAACACGACAAGAGGGAAAAGCCACAAATTTAAAGGTCTCCTTCCTCAAATCGACAATTGTATTGAGGTCCTCAATGAAAGACTTAAACAAGGCAATTTTGTTTTTGTGCGCGGGGTTGAATTGACTGTAAATTGCCAAAATCTTGCTAACGAGCTTGGTATCCTCGACGTAGCTCACCCAGATTTGGAATTAGACTTAGACAAAGATATTGTGGTCGCTTTTTGGCTCGACTACTTGATTGGTCTGCGCATCTTTTCCAAGAATCAGGACCTTAAGGGAGCCAAGGAGTTTGCCGCGAAAAAAGCAGTGATGCTTACTCCTTAATAGGCTGCCCTGCGGAGCGGCCGCGCCGGCCAGCTGGCACGCGAGGGGCCGAGACGATGGCTCCTGGCTCCGCTATGCTGGATCGCAATGGACGCTGATGGCGAGCGCTGGATGCGGGTGCGATTATGGGGCAACTCTGGGGGCACAATACAGATACCCCGAGCAGATGAGCTTTTAGCTACAACGACTTACGGTCTCTTTATATAGGCGAGATCGATGTCGTCGCCGAACAAGCACACGCCAAAGAAGTAGTTGCCGTCGAGTGTGCCGTCCGGCGGCCCGACCGTCAGGTCGAAGTCGAACACATCCGGCACGTCGACGTCGGTGTACGACGGCGGACTCACATCGACGATCCAGGGCGCGAACGCCGCATCGCCCGCGCACACGCGCAAGGTGACCTCGTCGTAGTGGCTGACTTCCGATTCGATCAGGTCAGCAATGCGCTCGGCCGGAGTGAGGCCACCCGGGAAAGAGCCGTCCGAGTCGATGACGAAGTTGGTCCCCCCGGTGCGGTCCGCGTACGCGTCCCACAGGGCCACGTGCTTGGAGTCGCCGCTGAAGAGGTTGATGAGGGTGACGCCGTTGTCCGCCATCCCGTCGAGCACGTCCAAGATGCGGAGGTCGTCCGCGGTGCCGACGATCTCGTCACGCCCCGGGTCGATCCCGCTGTCTGCCACCCCACCGAGGATCGCGTTGTAGTTGCAGTCGTGCGGAACGTTGTCGCCGAAGGCAACGACGATCTTCTTCGCGTCGGTCCGCCATCCGATCGGCCCTTTCCGGCTGGTCTCTCCGGCGAGCTCGGCGTAGCTCTCGTAGAGCAGGCGGCTGTACGACTCCGGTCCGTCGGAACCGCTCCCGAGGCGCAAGCCGCTGATCGAAGAAACGACGTCCATCGTGACGTCGGTAATCGTCTGATGGAGTCGATACGGCCGATCCGTGCGCTCGCCGTAGCGTTGGAAGTAGTTGCAGCCGTCTCCAGCGGAAGCCGAGCTGCGGAAAGTGCCAGGGTAGTCCTGGTGGCTCAGCACACCGAACTGAACGTCCGAGATCACACTATTGATCTCAGTGACGATTTGGGCTGCGTTCTGCTTGACGTTCCTGAGCTCGCCGCCCATGCTCGCGGTCAAGTCGAACGCGAACACCACGTCGCCGACCGGGGTGCCGCCGAGCAGATCGGCACTCTTGGCTTCGGTGACTGTCTCACCCGGGGCGATTCCGTCGACCACGAGAAACGGAGGAGTCAGTGTCGCCGCGGCCGCGATGACGTCGGACGGCGTACGGGTAGCTCCCAACTGCTCAGATCGAGATCGGGGATGTGACCCCAGCTGTCGGGAGACGGATTGTCGGGGATGTCGTACGCGGCCTCGACCGGCACGTCGACCATTTCGATGGGGCCCGGACTCTGACCGTCACAGGCGGCCAGGGCTAGCGCGAGACCGATCCCAAGGGGGAGGGTTCTCTTCATTTTTATTACTCCATCGACAGGAAGGCGACAAACGGATCCCGGACCTCGTGTGCGATCCTCTCATTGCCGCGACGCCCAGGTGTGCTAGCCGCCACCCCGGCAGACTTTCCCTTCGAACGACACGGATTTCGCGCGAGCCGTCGCCTGTCACGACGCCTCTCACGTGTGGTGTTGGTTTAGCTGGTTAGGCCGGCTCCAGGCTGCTGATGAGGAAAGGAGAGACCGGCCTCAGGAGAGGACGGGCTTCCGCAGAACGCGCAATATACGCTTCTTGATCGGCAATTAATGCGCAAGACTTCGGTAAGAATGTTCACATCAGCGCCGAGGTGCACATTTCATGCCATCTTCGGGAGCCTTGGGGGTGACAAACTTCTGGCCCGAGGGTCCCGGGATGCCCATGACGACGCACTCTTCTACGAGGAAACAAGAGATGACCCGGAGATCCGTGGCGCTCCTTCGGCTGGAGGCCTTTCTTACGCTGGCCCTCCTCGTCCCCACTGCTTCGCTCGCCCAGGCCGACGGTCTGTCGAGCGAGGATCTGCGACAGCTTCGCTCGGTTGGAGATACCCGGATCTCACCCGACGGAGGTCGGGTCGTCTACACAGTCACCTATAGGGACGGACCGGTTGCGACGTACTCACGAATCCACGTGATGGACCTGGCTGCGGGGACCTCTGAGCTCTTCCCGGCGAATGGCGGCCGTGGAAGCACCCCGCGGTGGTCTCCGGATGGGGAGCGATTGGCGTTTTTCGGAAGCGATGGAGAGCGATCGGGGCTTTGGGTGGCGGCGGTAGACGGCAGCGAGGTCGTATACGTGGCGGACGTCGAAGGCACGAATCACCCGCTCCCGTCGGCTGGCGAGCGACTCACCTGGGCTCCGGACGGCGAGCGCATCGCATTCATCGGGGCGGTTGCAGGTCCGGAATCGGCCGAGGCGAACGGCGACCCCATGGTCATCACACGTTACCTCTACAAGCCCACCGCCGGCGAAGGAGGCACCCGCTTCAACGACAACCGGCGGACGCACGTGTTCGTCGCGGACCTCTCCACCGGCCGAGTCGAACAGAAGACCTTCGGCGATCATTACGAGCACTCCCTCGACTGGTCCCCTACCGGGGAGGAGATCCTCTTCGTCTCGAATCGCGAAGCAGATCCCGACCGGTTCTTCAACTACGACTTGTTCGCTCTCGAGCCCGGGACCGGGACCGTCCGAAGACTGACGAGAACGGAGAACGCCGAGTACCAGCCGAAGTGGTCTCCAGACGGGCAGCGGGTGGTCTACCTCGGGACGAAGCGGGGCCTCACTTCGTCTGAAACGACGATGGAAGACACGCACGTCTGGGTCGTCGATGCGGATGGGTCGAACAAAACCGAGCTGGGAGGAGCCGTCGACAACCGTCAGCGTGCCGTCGATTGGGCGCCGGACGGACGCTCGGTCCTCTACACCGTTCAGTCCAAGGGGAGCGCCCATCTGTATCGTCAGCGCGTCGATGGTGGCACACCTGCACCAGTCACGTCGGGCCCAGGTCGCGTCGGGAGCTGGTCCATCGCCGACGCTGGGCGCGTCGCGTATGGGTTCTCCTCCGCGGATGACCTTGCCCAGCTCTACGTTGCAGAGGGCGACCGGGCCACTCAGCTCACCCGGCTGAACGCCGAGTTGTTGAGCGCGCGCCACATCGCTGAGGTCGAGGCCTTCACCTTCCATTCGTTCGACGGCACCGAGGTCGAGGCCTTCCTTACCAAGCCGCTCGGCCTCGCCGAAGGCTCCACCCACGCCCTCATCGTGTCGATCCACGGTGGGCCCCACGGTCAGCAGGGCCCGCAGCTCGACCACAAGGCGCAAGTCTACGCCGGCCTCGGTATGGCCACGCTAATGATCAACTACCGCGGCTCCACCGGATACGGGCAGGCTTTCGCAGACGCAATCTTCCGGGATCAGAACGGGAGCGAGGCGAAGGACGTGCTCTACGGCACGGAGGCGACGGTCCGCCGCTATGAGTGGATCGATCGTGAGCGGGTCGGTGTCGAGGGCGGAAGCTACGGGGGTCAGCTGACGAACTGGCTCATCACACAGACAAATCGGTACAGGGCGGCGATTCCCCGCGCCGGAATCTCAAACCTGATCAGCTTCAACTACATGGCCTACTACCACGACTACCTGGCTGTGGAGTTCGGGGCCTTCCCCACGAGGAAGACCTCATGGACCTCCTCTGGGAGCGGTCGCCCCTCAAGCACGTGGCACGCGTCCGGACGCCGACGATGTTCCTGCACGGCGAGAACGACAACGACGTGCCGATCGCGGAAGCTGAACAGTTCTTCATCGCACTGAAGGACGTGGGCGTCGAGACCGTGATGATCCGGTACCCACGCGAGGGCCACGGCATTCGGGAAATCGACCACATCGTCGACTCGATCGACCGAAGCGTGGCGTGGTACCGGAAGCACTTTGGGGCATCTGGCCGCCTGATCGGGATGAGCGGAGGCACCGGCCCCGAACGGCCTCTCCTCGGGCGAGTGGAGGTTGCGGCGAAAGTGGGCCCATCCGCAAGTTGACATCGAGTGCCCGGACGGCTCTTCCCAGCGCTCCGTCCGCACCCGGCCCCAACCGAGGAGATCTCCCATGGAAGCCATCATCTCCAACATGCTCAGTGACTTCGAGCACGGAAAAATGAGCCGTCGCCAGCTCATCCAGAGCCTCGCCTTGGCCGCGATCGGGACGCACGCCTTGAGCGCCCCGCACTCGGCTGCCGCCGCGACGACCACGAGCCCGGCAGCCGCGACCTTCAAGACAGCGAGCCTCGATCACATCTCCTACGCGGTCGCCGACTACGGGAAGAGCCGTGACTTCTACGCCGACCTCATGGGCTGGGAGGTCGTGCGCGACGACGGAGAGCGGCAGGTTTCGATGCGAATCGGCGACGTCGGCAACATCATCATCCGTAACAGCCGACAGCCCATGCGCCAGGAGCGGGAAGGTCGTCCGCCGCTCACCGGGGTCATCAACCACGTCTCGTGGCGGCTCGAGGAGTTCGACACCGACGCCGTGCGTGAAGAGCTCGAGCGCCGTGGCCTCAACCCCCGCCGCGACCAGGCCGGTGGCGAAGGCAACGACAGCTACCACGTGCTCGATCCGGACGGTTGGGACCTGCAGATCGCGAAGTAGCTCAATCGCGAAGTAGCTTATTTGCGCTCGCGAATGGCCTGATCCACCAGGGTCTTGAAGGCTTCGCGGAAACCCCCTGCCCCGGCAGGTGAGGACTGGGCCATGATGATCGACACCATGTTCTGCTCGCGGTCGATCCAGAAGCGCGTGCCCGCTGAGCCGTCCCACCAGAAGTCGCCGTCGCTCACCGGGTAGGCGAATTCGTCCGCGTCCATGACGATGGAAAAGCCCAGGCTCCAGCCGCTGCCTCGCATCGGACTGCCGAACCCGATTGGCAGGAGGGTGTCGGGCACGCGGTTCAAGGTCATGAGGTCGACTGTTTCCGGTTGCAGCACCCGATTCCCGTCGAGCTCACCGCCGTTGAGGAACATCTGCGAGAAGCGGAGGAAGTCGGCGGTGGACGTCACGAGTCCGACCCCGCCTTCGATGAGCGTGGGGCGCTGCGTGAACAGGACCTCCTCGATCTGGTGTGGGCGGAGGCCATCGGAGTTAGGGCGATAGATCGTCGCCAGCCGCTCCGCTCGCGCGGGTTCCACCCAGAAGCCGGTGTCCGTCATCCCAAGGGGCTGAAAGACCCGTTCAGCCAGGAAGCTTTCGAACGACTCGCCCGACCAAATCTCCACGAGATGCCCGAGAATCGCCGTTGAGATGCCGTAGCGCCATCTCGTCCTAGGCTCCTCGAACAGCGGGACACGAGCGGCGTTGTCCACCATCTGCTCTAACGTGATGGAGCGGGAGCGGACACCCTGCTCCCTATAGATCTCGGAGCTTCGACTCCCGAGTCCGGAGGTGTGCAGGAGCAGATGCTCGACGGTCATCTCCGTGGCCCGAGGCCGCGTGGCGTCCATGCTCGGTGAGCCCGCGTCGGCGAAAACGCGCTGACTCGCGAACTGGGGAGGTACATCGAGACCGGATCGTCCAGCTCGAACCTGTCCTCCTCCCAGAGGATCATCGCCGCGAGACTGGTGATAGGGCGGGTCATCGAGTAGATGCGGAAGAGAGCGTCCTCAGGCATGGGACGCCGAGCCTCGATGTCTGCGTACCCGAGTGCCTCCATGTACGCCAGCTTGCCGTCCCGCATCACGGCCCCGACCACCCCCGCGACGTCCCCGGCGTCGATGCGGGATTGCATCTCGAACGTGACCCCGTCGAGACCGTCGCTGGATAGGCCGACGGACTCCGGGGTCGCGCGTGGGAGGGTTTGGGCGGCTGCGGGCGCGCCGATGGCGAGGAGGATTCCCGCGAGGGTGAACCGCCGGCTCACAGCGCGTCGTTGGGGTGTCACTGTCCCCCGCCGAAGATCCCTCCAAAGAAGTCACCCTCGTTCCATGTGGGTCGCTCATCCGCATTCGCGATGAGGTAGCCCGTCAGGAAGTTGACCTGCCCGTGGGTCGCCCCCGCCTCGAAGTAAAAGCCCTGGTCTGCCTCGTCGCGGGGCGTGTGGTAGTAGTCCACCCGCCAGTCCGCGTTGATCTGCGAGCCGTCGAGCGCAGGGTCTCCCGTCTCGAATCCGCTCTTGATGAAGAGCGCCGGAATGCCGCGGCGGACGAAGCTGAAGTGGTCGCTCCGGATGAAGAGCACCTGCTGGGGGATGGGATCCGGTCCGATGCCGAGGCCCAAATGATCCGCGGCCTCTTCGACGGCCTCCGACATGCTGGAGTGCTCGGCGCCGTACGGCACGATGTCGAGCAACGGGTGGAACAGGAACGGCATGTCCAGTGAGAAGTTCGCGACAAGGTCGCCGGACACCGTCGGCTGTTGCACGAAATAGTCTGAGCCAAGAAGCCCCCACTCCTCCGCCGTTACGCCCAAGAAGAGCACGGAGCGCCGAGGCCGCTCGGGGAGCGACGTGAACGCGCGCGCGATCTCGAGCACGATCGAGACGCCAGAAGCGTTGTCATGCGCCCCGTTGTAGATGTCGTCGCCATCGACGGGCACGCCGACCCCGAAATGATCGATGTGTCCGACGTAGACGACGTGCTCGTCAGCGAGCGCGGGGTCGCCGCCCGGTAGACGCCCGATGACGTTTCGGCTCTCCAGGCTCCGGTGACGGCTCACCGTCCGGATCGTCACTTCGCCCGGGAGGTCGAACGACTCGAGCTGCCCCGCCGTCGCCGCCGCGAACACGTCCTCCGCCGGCACAGTCGACCCCTCGAAGATCGCGGCCACCCCCGAGTGGTTCAGTGACGCTGACCCCTGGAGCCCGGGCGCCCGCTGGAA
This sequence comes from Longimicrobiales bacterium, assembly GCA_965248625.1. Classification (GTDB taxonomy): domain Bacteria; phylum Gemmatimonadota; class Gemmatimonadetes; order Longimicrobiales; family Gaopeijiaceae. Next base: position 15,727 of record OZ252109.1, read on the forward strand.
CGGCTCGCCCGAGTCGTCTACCCACGTGAAGGACGGCCCCTTCGACCGGTTGACGCTGTTCTGCCAACGGAAGCGGACGTCGTCGGGCGACGTGAAGGACACGACAGCGACGGCCCCGCGCGATCGCGCCTCTTGCTGTTTCGTCGCCCCCGACGAATAGTACGCCCGCTGGTTGCTGGGGAACGACTCGGGAGCGCTATTGAGGTAGGCGACGACCTTCCCTTCGACGTCGATGTCCGCGTAGTCGTCGTGTCCGAGCTCGGGAGCAGAGACGCCGTAGCCGACGAAAGCCAGCTGTCCAGTGACCTCGGTTCGTGCGGCGGTCGCGTTCGGGCTCAGGAGGAAGTGCTCGTCCAGGACGAGTTCGGTCGTCCGCCCGCCCCTCGTCAGCGTCATCCCGCTTCCTCCGGGCACGACGACCGAGGCCTGGAGCGGCACCGGTTGGGAGAAGCCCCCCTCGATTCCGGCGGGCTCCAGGCCCAGGGTCCGGAACTGCGTCTCGACGTAGGTCGCTGCGATCTCGTATCCGCGCTGGCCTGGCTGACGTCCTTTGAGGAGATCGTCCGCGAGAAAGCGGATGTGGGCCTCGATCGCCCCAGGCTGGATCGCGTCCAATGCCGCCTCGACCCCCGGATCGGAGACGTCCGCGGCACCCGCCCGCGCTTCCGGCACGGGGCTACAGGAGGTAATGGTCAGGATGGAGAGCACGGCGAATACCACTGGGGACGCCGTGGGTCGGGTCGGGGTCTTCACGCTACTCCTCCAGATTTCGGGGTCTGGAGGGCAGGCTAGCGCTTTGCCTAGCGAGAGAAAAGGTACGTGACCTTTACGATGAGCTGGCGCTCCCTGATCGACGTGAACTCGGAGAGGGCCGAGGTCGGCAGGTCCCTCCGGAGCTCGTCGTAGACGATGTAGATGTCGCTCCCCGGCCGGTAGATGTAGTTGAGGCGTGCAGCAGTGCTCCATTGGTCGGTAAGCGAGTTGTACTGCGTGAGCGTTCGCAGCGTCACCGTCGGTGAGAGCGCGTAGTCGAGGCGGAACGTTGCGATGTCCGCCGTGAAGGATCCTCCTGGCAGAGCGACGTCGTTGCGCGTGAACGCGCCCTCTGTCGCCAGCTGGCTCGTCAGGCGGAGCCCGACGGTCGCGTTGTAGTCGTTACGGTCACCGTCGAAGAACGACTGCGGGGAGTAATACCCACTGCCGTAGACCTTCCGAGACGGGTCGCTCGTGTACATGAAGCGCCAATCGCCGAACCGGTGTGTCCCTGCGCCGACCATCACGTCCGGCCGAACCTCGAACGGCTCGTCGAGCACCTCCAGGTTCCGGTTGTACCAAATGTTGATGTAGGAGCCGTTGTCCAGCCGCGTGCCCAGCATGTGGTGGATTCGGCGGGTCACCAGGCGATTGGCTTGGTCCGTCGTATAGGTGACGTTGACCATGGGCTCCAACACCCGAATGCCGAACCGCTCGGGGCGCGGGTTGAACTCGACGTGCGCCTTGCTCGTGCGGATCCCCGTGCGAGGCAGGAATCCCACCTCGGGGTTGAAGTTGTCCTGGAGGTCCAGGTACTCCGCGTAGGCGTTCCAGGACTCGTCCAGCCATCCCGCCCGCAGGTAGCCGGCCATGTCGTCGCCGGACAGCTCGTGTGTCGACGTTTTGGCGATGAAGCTGTTGACCAGGAAGCTCGGATGAGGGGCGAGGGTCATGTCTGCAGCGAACGTGCGGTTGTAGTAGTCGTCGCCGCTCAGCTCCTTGTTGATGACCAGCGCTCCGATCTTCGAGCGAGAAAGGATGTCGCGGCTGTAGCGGGCGACGAAGAAGTTCTCCCCGGCCCGATCCAGAACGTTATCGGTCTGGATGTCCATGATCGCGATGTTGTTTCTTCCTACCTTCCCGGTGAGCCTCGCTCCTCCGATGATGGGCACTGCGTCACCAGTCTTGGACAGTCCGATCCGTCGGCTAAAGAACAGGTCGGCCACGCGCTGGAACGAGCTGTTCGTGCCCACATTGAATTGGCCGGCGTTCTCGAGGAAGAATTCACGCTTCTCGGGAAAGAAGAGCGCGAAGCGGGTCAAGTTGACCTGCTCGTCGTCCACCTCCGCCTGCGCGAAGTCCGTGTTCACGGTCAGGTCGAGGTTGAGACCCGCCGTCACGCCGTACTTCACGTCGAGACCGATCTCGCGGTCGCTCGAATCCCTCGAGTCCTCCACCGGGCCCCGCATCAGGGTCTGCTCGGCTCCGCCAGCGACAAAAGGCTTCACCCGCAGGTCCATCCCCCGGCTGAGTGATTCGAGGTCGGTCAAGCTTCCGGCAAGGCTCACGCGCGTCAGTGTGTAGGGCTTGGGGATCCCCGCCCAGAACGCCTGCTCGTTCTTGCGCCGGATGTTGCGCATGAAGTTGATGCCCCACTCCTGGCTCTCGGCGTCCGGAAAGCGGAGCGTGACCATCGGAATGGCAATCTCGGCGGTCCAGCCGTCGGAGGTCTGCTGGGTGGCAACGTGCCAGACGCCGTCCCAGTCCCTATTGATGTTGGTGGCGATTCCGAACCCGCGGCGGGATCCACCCTCCCCCTCCTCGAACACCTGCTGCTCGAGCTTCGCGCCCAGGGGGGTCGTGACGAACATGTAGGCCGAGCGGTGGTCGTTGAACGTGTCCAGGACGATCTGGAAGTTGTCCTCGTCCAGGATCCTGTCGGAATCGCGGCGCATCTCGGTCGCGATGACCTGATCGGGCTGGGAGTCGAACGCGCGCACGCCGACGTACAGGAAGCTGCCTCCATAAAGCACGCGCACTTCGGTCCGCTCACTGGCGGGCGCGCCCTCGTTCGGCTCCTGCTGGACGAAGTCCTCCACGACTGCAGCGTTCCCCCAGACCGACTCGTCCATCCGCCCGTCGAGCTGGGGCGCCTCGTCCACGCGGACCGCGGAGATCCTATACAGATCGTGACTGCTCTGGGCGCGGAGAGGCTGCACACCGCTCGTGGCCACGATCGCGGCCAGCAGCACGACCGGGGCGCTGGCCCGGGTCACGGTGATGACGCGGAGCGAGATGCTGGCTAAAACCGATGAGCAGATGCCCACGAGATGGAGTTCTCCCCTTGAGACGTCTGGTCTACCCCGGTGGTCCGTCACTCTACCAGGGACCGGTAATGCGGCCCGAGCGTTGGCTAACGCGACCCGAGCGTTGGCTTTCTATCGGCTGAAGGACGCGGTGAACAAGCGACAAGCGCCGGAAGGCATTGCCTCCCGGCGCTTCTCTTCGTGTGCCTCTGTTGGCCTGCGCCGAACCGTCGGCTAGCTACCGCCTCCCCGTCTACGCGCGGTGCGCCCCGAAGAAGACCCACGAGAACTCGCCGGTGCAGACCTCGTTGAAGACCCGCCCCCGCTCGACGCGGAGTCGGTGCCCGAGCCACCTCCGCTGCGGTACCCTCGTCCGCTCACGACCCGACCATGGTTCTCGACGCGCGGCTCGACATCGATGATCACCGGTCGGTATCCGTAGCCGCCGCCGTAGCCGTAGCCGCCGTACCCGAGGCCGTATCCGTAAGGAGCGTATGACCCGTATGGGGAGAAGCCGAATCCGAACGGCGAGGAATAGCGGCGATACATGTCATAGCCGTACCGGTCGCGATCCGCCCTTCGAGTTCGCGCCTCCGCCACCGTGAGGCCGCCTGTTTCGTCCTCGTCGGGCCGTAGCCGGAATCGATTGGGATAGCTGACGGCCACGACGACGTCCAAGACGTGCGAGGGTACACCCGCGTCCGCCATCCGGACGAGCTTGTCACCGTCCAGGTTGAAGCGCGGGGCCCGCTCGACGAGCCACGCCTCGACGGTCTCCGGGTGAACCACGTTGGCAGCTTCGATAACGGCGTCCACCGTGGGGAGGGCGTTGGCGCTCTGGCGTGCTGCCCGGATGGCCATCGCGCGGTCCGCCTCGAGGTCACCGAAGCCAGCCGCCTCCGCCGTTTCACGGTCGGCGAGCCGGTAGCGCTGCGCCCACGGCGTCGTCCGTCCGGCCACCTCTACGGAGTTCAGGTCCATCCATTCGGTGCGGGACGCCATCGCCATCATGCCCGTCGCGACCCGGCCAACCTCGCCGTCACAGACGTGCTCGGATCGGTGATAGGCGCGGTGGCCGTCGTTGGAAAACGTCCAGGTCGTGGTCCCCTCGCACCCTTCCTGATCATCGTCTGCGGGCTGCCCGTCGGCACGGGCGACCTCGCGGGAAACCACTTCGCCCTCCGCGATGGTCACGAACTCGACGGAGGCGGGATCCTCACCCGGTGTAACGCACAGGAGAGGGGCATCGTCGCCTTGGCCCACCGGGGTCCAGCAACCGACCCAGGGCAGCCACTGGGCGTGGGTGGCCTGAGCCTGCAGCGGCGCGACCACGGCCAGGAGCGCGACTCCGAACAGGGCCGAAGCCGAGAAGATCTTCACCTTAAAATGTTCACTCATGTCGCCCTTCCTTTGACGCGTCATACTCAGAGGCGAACTCCGACGCCGATGTTGGCCTGGAAGCCCGTGAGGTCGATATCGTCGAAATCGACGAAGTCGGCGCTCATGGGTTCCTTAGACCAAGAATAACGCCCTTCGACCATCAGCACGAACTGTCCGCCGACGGAAGCCTGAAAGCCGCCGAAGAGGTGGGCGGTGGCCGCGGCCCCATCGGAGAGGAATCGGTCCGTGAAGACGTCCAGCGTCTCGAAATCGACGAAGTCCCCCACCTGCTCGAACTCGTAACGGATCAGACCGCCGCCAGCGCCCACGTACGGCGAGAAGCGGGTCGGCACCCAGGCGAATCGTCCGAGAGTGCGCCCCCTGTCGCGCAGGTGGTATCTGGCGCTCAAGGTGAATGGGAGCTTCGAGTGGCGTGTGGTCTGCTCGATTGGCAGGTCGTCGCCGTCGACCCAGTCGCGAAACTCGGATTGTATTTCGCTGATGGCGTACCCGATGCCGAGGACGAAATCCAGTCGTTCGGTGACGTGGATGCCGAGGTCGACAGCGATCGCCGGGGAGTTGAAGTCGCTCTTGTCGACCGTGAGTGAATCAACGACGAAGTTGAAGATCTCACTCGAGGCCCGTGGCACATCGTATCCCGCGCGGACCGAGAACGTTACGGACGGGCGTGTGAAGAGGAAGCCCGGTCCGCCCTGGGCAAGCGCTACCTGGGGCGTGGCCCACGAGCCCACGAGAAATGCAACCAGCAGGCCCGACACAGCCCATGACTTCCGTAACTCGAAGACTGCCCTTCGTCGACGACTCATCCTAACCCTCGTCTTCGTCCTCTTCCTTGGCCTCCCCGCACTTGCAGCGACCACACCAACAACGGCAGGACGTGCAGCAAAAGCTTCGCCCGCGCCGGCAACACAGCCACCAGATGACGAATCCGATGACGAGGATGTGCAGGAATCCGCCCCTCGCCAAGCTTGTTCAGAACGCAGCGACACTCGCGGCATACCAACTGAGTGCTTCGAAGATCATCCTATGCTCTCCCAGGTCCGAGACACTCCAGGCTTCGCTTACTCATACGCTCGAACCGGTCCGCAGGGTTCACCTCGACTGGACGCGCCCGCACGATACGCTTAGGGTGGGCACATCGGCGACGGCCAAACGTCAGAGCGGACGCACCCCCTCCCCCGCCTTGGGGTGCGACGCCGACAAGGGAGTAGAGCCATGACCACCAAGCGCAATCTCCTCATCGGGACCACTCTAATCGCGGCCACCGGGGCTCTGGCGCTCGGATCGTGTGCCGTCGAGCAGGCCGCGGAGGCGAGCAGCGTGGATGGCGAAGCACCGCTCTTCGAGGTGGATCCGCTCTGGCCACAACCGCTTTCCAATCACTGGGTCCTCGGTTCGGCCATCGGGGTCGGCGTCGATTCTCGGGACCACGTCTTCATCATCCATCGCCAGACCACCTTCGAGCCCACCAACGAGATCGGCGCCACTCTCGATCCGCCGTCGAGCGAATGCTGCATTCCAGCGCCGAACGTCCTCGAGTTCGACCCCCAGGGTAATCTCGTGGGCCACTGGGGTGGTCCAGGCGACGGCTACGATTGGCCGACCTCGAACCACGGTCTCACCATCGACCACCAGGACAACGTCTGGATCGGCGGGAACGGCGCGCTCGACTCGCACGTCCTGAAGTTCTCTCGGGATGGGCAGTTCCTGATGCAGGTCGGTGAGGCGGGCCAGGACATCGACAGCAACAGCACAGAGCACTTCGGGAGAGTGGCAAAGATCGCCTTCGATCCCGCCGCGAACGAGGCGTACGTCGCGGATGGGTATGCGAACCGTCGGGTGGCCGTGCTCGATGCCACGACCGGCGTGTTCAAGCGCTACTGGGGCGCCTACGGCAACGTGCCGAGCGACGAAGCGGTACCGGCTCACGTGCCCAACGGGCCGCCGCAGCAACAGTTCCGGACGCCTGTTCACTGCGCCATGCCATCCCTCGATGGCCTGGTTTATGTCTGCGACCGGGCGGGCAACCGGATCCAGGTCTTCCAGAGCGACGGCACGTTCGTACGCGAGACCTTCATACAGAACGAGACGCTCGGCGGCGGATCCGTGTGGGACATCGCGTTTTCACGGGACCCGGACCAGCGCTTCGTGTACGTCTCGGATGGAATGAACAAGAAGGTCCACATCCTGGAGCGTGAGACTATGGAGGTGCTCACGAGCTTCGGAGGCGGAGGTCGTCAGCCAGGGCAGTTCTTCGGGGTGCACAGCATCGCAACGGACTCCCAGGGCAACGTGTACACGACCGAGACCTACGAGGGGAAGCGTCTCCAGAAGTTCGTGTACCTGGGGACCGGCGCCGTGACCGCCGCGCATCAAGGCGCCCTGTGGCCGCAGGGAGACCGGTAGGCCAAAGAACACATCCGTTGTCAGCTACGGCCCACCTGGAGCCGGGGCCTTGGCTACTGATCCCCGTCGGCCCTGAACGCGACGCGATGCCCCGAGGGGTCCCGGACCCAGAGAGTTGCGGCGCCGACCCCAGCGCTGACGTCACGATGATCCTCGATCTGCGCATCTAGGCCGTCCAGGCGCTGCTTCAGCACTTCCAGGGCCCCCGTGTCGGGGAGAGCAACCGTAAACCAGCTCAGCCCCAGCGACTCTGGAGGCGCGGGCTGCGCCCCGAGCGTCCCCCATGTGTTGACGCCCACGTGGTGGTGGTATCCTCCTGCCCCCAAGAAGCTCGCGCTCGACCCGAAGCGCTGCATGAGATCGAAGCCGACGGCCTTCCCGTAGAAGCGCTCCGCTGCCTCGATCTCGTGGACGTGAAGGTGGATGTGTCCGATGCGTGTGTCCGGAGGCACCCCCGGACTCTCGGTGGGTTCGGCCTCGTCCAGCAGTGAGCTCGGATCGAGAGGCAGCGTGCTCATCCGCACCCCGCTGCCCTCCCGCGGCCAGGCGCCTCTCGGTCGATCTCGATACAACTCGACCCCGTTCCCTTCCGGATCTGTGAGGTACAGAGCTTCGCTTACGAGGTGGTCCGCGGCCCCCGTCAGTGACCCGCCGTGACGATGGAATCGGACCAGCGCGCCTCCGAGGGACTTCCTGCTGGGAAACAGGATCGCGAAGTGGTAAGAGGCCCACGGAGCCGAGCGGTCGGGTGGCCGCCCTCGACTGGACCAGCCTCAGGCGGTCCCGCCCGCCCACGGACAGCACCACCCCCTCGGAATCACTTCTGACAACCTCGAGGCCGAGCGCGGACGAGTAGAAGTGCGCGAGCTGGCCTGCGTCGCGTGCCGTCAACGCGACTTCGGAGATACGCGTCTCGGGAGGCAGGCCGAGTCTTGGCAAGGTGGGGGGCCTTGGCGCTTCGCGTCAGCGCAGTGACCGAAAGAGGCGGTCGGACATCGTCATGAGCAGCGGCGTTCCGATGGACAAGATCACCGCGCCCGCGATCTCGCTGGTTCGGTTGTCTTGTGTCTCGGCCCGCAGCAGCAGCAGGTATCCCGCAGTCGAGGAGACGACGCCAACAAAGGCCGACGGGAGGAATCGACCACGCGAGATATTGGTCGAGCCCGCCCATCCGGCCGCCGTCCCTCCCCCGACAGCGGGGAGGCCCACCGACAGCAGGCCGGTTCCCAGCACGTACAGGCGGCCGCAATTCGCCTTGAACGAGAGGGCGAATTCCGTGCGCTCGACGTGCATGCAACGGTTGATCATCAGATATCCCAAGCCGACACCGACCGCGTTTCCGAGGAATGAGCTCCCGAGCACACGTGCCCATGGGTAGGGCTCTTGCTCGAGGGACCAATCGAATCCGACCGGGAGCCTCGAAGCGCGGGTCGGGTCGCCGAAATCCGCGTTGCGCGATTCGATCAGCAGGGCCCCACCGGATGCCCGGTTCCCATACCGCGTCATGGCCTCGAGCGGTGAGAGCACTTCCACGCGGTCGACGTTCTCGAGCGTCATGGTCGAGTACAGGCGCCCTGGCGCCGAGACGGGAACGCCGTCTAGATACACTGCGACTTCGTTGCAGCCCGTGGCGCCGCCGCCGCGGCTCCGGTACTCGACGCACATGTAGTCGCCCTCACGGGCGCCCCCGCGGATACGCACGCCGGGTAACCCACCCCGCACGAGGTCCCCGAGCAGCATGCCCGTCCGAGCTGCAAGCTCGATCTCCTCTTTCGGGATCTCGTTGAAGTTGAAGCCGGACGTGAGCCTCCACTCCTCGAGCTCGGTCAGGACCTCGACCACGATGGGCTCGAATTCGATGGCCCGCGGCGAGATCGTCGCGTCGACGGAGGTCCATGCCTTGTTCGACGAACACGTGTTGGGCGTACTCGCCATAGGCGATGTGCTCGAGCACGATGACCCGCTCACCGACCGGGACGTCGGCAATCCGAAAAGTCCCCGCTGGCCCTGTGATGTCCTGGAGCTGCCGGCCGGCACTCTGGACGAGAACGACGACGCCCGCCACAGGCTGGAACGTGTCCTGATCGATGATGCGACCGAAGACGGTGCCGGTGGTGGGGATCGCGGCGCCAGGCTCCTGAGACTGGACAGGGACCGGGACGAGCAGCATCGCCGCGAGGACCAGCTCGGCCTGGCGAGCCGACGACAACTTGTGTCTGGACGAGAAGAAACCGTCTAGAAGTTCGAGCAAGCGACGGGTCGCTTCATGGGGGGAGGGGAAAGACTCCAAGCTCACACCTGTCCGTAGATAGCGGCTTCAGCTCCGCACTTCCTTCAATCTAAAATGATCCTTGGAGGAGGGCGTGGCAAAAGGTCACGTCATCGCTGCGAGGTCTCCGTGGACTGATTCTCATCGCAGGATTCGTACGCTCCCGAACGCCGACCCATTACGGTTGGCGGGGCGGTGCATACCGGGGCGGCAGCGCCGTTTCACCGCTCGGTGGGCGATCAAGTTCCTGCTCCCCCTGCACCGGGCGCAAGAATTGCGACGGCGAGCCGGGGGCCGAGGCCCGCGCGACCGTAGATCTCAGCTGCGATCGCTTCCGTTACTGGGCAGGTCGAGTCCGTCGAGAATCCGCACGAAGGCAGGGTCGTTGCGCAGCGGATCGAAGATAGGCTCGACGCCGATGTACACGAGGGTCGGCGCTCGTTCGTCCAGACCCCGGTTCAACTCCGCGATCACGTCTGGCGCGAGTTCCCGCCCGAGTGGAGGCAGAGCCATGTAATAAGGCGATACGTATCGCTGCGCCGCCTTCCCCACGAGCTGCTTCGCAGCGCTTTCGGCCTCCTCCAAACGCCCTGCGCGCCCATTCGCGTACGCGAGCAAGGCCACAGAGGCCGCGCTCCTGCCCGATCGTTCCAGTGCCCGCTCGTGCCGTTCGACGGCTTGCGGAAAGTCCCCGACGGCAGCCAAGGACTGCCCTTGTGCAGCCAACGCCGGCGAGAAGCCGGGGTCCATCTTCAGGGTATCGTCCAACCGCACGATCGCATCTTCGTATCGGCGTGCGTAGTACAACACCCATCCTAGGGTGGCCGAGATCGCGAGGTTGAGGGGATCGAGGGTCAACGCTCGTTCGACCTGCTCCAGAGCCTCGTCGTGCCGGCCCATCCAGGCCAGATAGAGCGCGTACCGTTGCCTCACGATCTCGTACGAAGGATTGAGCTCCAGGGCTCGGCGGAACTCGCGTTCCGCTTCCACCCACTCCCACGAAAACAGGTGGACCATCGCCTTGGAGGCCCACGCCTCGGCCAGCGAAGGAGCCAGCTCCACGGCCCTGTCGGCGGCAAGGCGGGCAGCCGGAAGCGACGCGGACGGGGCACGGAGTCCGTAGTCCAGAAGAATCGAGTGGGTATCCGCCAGACCGCAGTAGGCGTTCGCATAATCCGAGTCGAGGGAGATCGCGCGTTCGAAGTAGTCCGCGGCCTTCTCCAGGTCCGCCTCCGTCCGCCGGTTCCAGTGATATCGGCCGCGCATGTTCAGCTGATACGCGTCCGCGCTCTTGGTTGTGAGGTGCGGATCTTCCGAGGCTACCGTGGGCCCCGAGCCCATCCGCTCGAGGATCTCCTCGACGACCTGTTGCTGTACCGTGGGGGCGTCGTGGAGGTCACCCTCGTAGAGGTCGCCCCACTGGGAGTGCCCGCGCTCGGTGTCGACCAGCTGTACGCTCAGCCGCAGCTTCGGGCTCAGCGCGAGCACGCTGCCCTCCACGAGTCGACTCACCCCGAGACGTCGTCCGACGTCCCGAGCGTCCAGCATCTCGCCCTTGATCGCGAATGACGACGTCCGGGCGGCTACCGCCAGCCCCGGTGCCCTTGTCAGGGCGTGGATCAGCTCCTCGGTGATGCCGTCGGCGAAGAAGTCGTTGTCGGACTCGCCGCTCCGGTTCCAGAACGGGAGGACGGCGATCGAGTTCTCGGGCGAGGCCGGTGCGTTCTCATCCCGCGTCGGGGGCACCCGGCCCACCACCCCGCTCGGGAGCGGCTCGGTCCGTCTGATTCCCTCCGGGGTGATATCGAATACCCAGGACAGCACGAGGGCGACCGGGGCCCCCGCCAGCGCGAGGACCGCGACCGCGTTTACGGTCCAATCGGGAAGCCCCAACGCGGGGAAGAAGATGTCCGCCCCCTCAGCGGCGACGAAGGCGAAGGCACCGTACGCCAGGAGGACACGGACTACCCTTCGTCGCTTGAGTTCGGCGAACAGACCGGCCAGGTCCGAGCGCGGTTTGGACATTGGGCGAAGGGGGTGTTCCCTTAAGTCCACCGACCCCAAGATATAGTGGTTACCGGGGCTCTGCGGGCCGTTTCCCACGTCCGGTGCCGAGGTAAAGGGCCGAAGCTGGCGTGGGAGCACACTGAACAGCCTGCTCAAGCAAGCGGTAGAACAACAGGCCGCGAGCCCGGGATGTGCGTCGGTTGAAGCGAAAGGTGAACTCGTCCAGATAGTAGGGGAGGTGTTCGCGGGCGATCCCTCCTTGGAGGGTTCCGAGGACCCAGCGCTTGAGGAGAGACGCCACCCGATGTACGGCCGACATGAGCACGTGCGCGGGATCGCCGGAGGTCGAGAGGTTCGTGACCGTGTGGCGAAAGCCCAGTTTGGCGAGTCCCTGATAGCTTGGCCATCCGTCGGTATGCACCGTGCTTGCCGGTGCGATGCTATCCTTGACGAAGCCTCGCAGAACCGGAGCGGAGAGGTCGGGCACCCAACGCAGCCGTATTCTCCCGATCTTGCGTCCGTCGACCTCGGCGGCGATCGCGACGATGGCCTTCTTGATCGTCTCGCGGCCCCGCACTCCAGCCTCCACGCCCCCGACATAGCTCTCGTCCACTTGCACAACGCCGCTCAGCTGGTCGCGATCCGGTCGGACCATGGCCCGGCGGAGCTTGTGGAGCCAGACCCACGCTGTCTTGTAGCTTCCCAGTCCGAGCACACGCTGGAGCCCGAGAGCATTGGCTCCGTATTTCTGGCTCGTGAGCTCCCAGGCAGCGAGAAACCACAGACGCAGGGGCGAGCGCGTGCGGTGGAACACGGTTCCCGCCAGCACCGAGGTCTGCCTTCGACAGTGTGGGCAGACGAGACGCCCCCGCGATGCTCGCCAGACCTCTCCCAACCCGCCACAGCCCACGCACACAAACCCTTCCGGCCAGCGCAGACCCTCCACGTACTCCAGGCATGCCGCATCGTCGGGGAAGAACTCGTCCAGCTCCAGCCGCGTACGGGGATAGTCCACGCCGCCACGGAGCTGAGAAGCCGGAACCGCCATGACCACAACATGTAGTGGGCGGTGGACTTAAGGCAATACCCCATTCGCAGAAAATCACGGTTTCTGCGAGGTTTTCGGCGCGAATCGCCTCAATCGCTGGACAACCGGGCCGGATGGGCGGCCGCCGGGCCGCTTGACCTTCCTGGATGGGCCGAGCTAGCGTCGAACCGGGTCGGGCCACACCGATCCCGTTAGGAGCCCACTGCCGGCCGAGAGAGCCGACTCCCGAGTCAGCCACGAGGAGCCATGATTGAGGACGGGCCAGCGCCGAAGACGCCGCCCCCCGCACGTCGCGCGGCTGACATCGTCGCGCTCGGTCTCTGGTTCGGGCTAGCATCAACTCTCCCCGGGCCAGGTGGTCCTCGACTCGTCGATCGGCCGTCGGCTGCAAAAGAGTGCGCGTTTCCGGAGGCTCATCGGATCGTTCGACGACTGGAATCGCAAGACGGCTGCCGAGGTAAATCGGGAGCTGCTCGCATGGGTCGACCGAGGACCCGGGCGAGAAAGGCCGTTTCTCGCCTTTCTGAACTACTTCGACGCGCACGAACCATACCTGCCGCCCCAGCCGTTTCGAGCCATGTTCGGTCCAGACACAGGGCGAAAACTCGAGATGATCGAGCACAGCGGGTGGCTCGGCACCGGCGTGCGGCAAGAGAAAGAGGCGATGACACCGGCCGAGATTCAGGGTGAGCTGAACGCCTACGAGGCGGCCATTGCGTACATGGATGAGCAGATCGGAGAGCTACTCGACGAGCTCGAGGCGCGCGACATCCTCGACGAGACACTCTTCGTCGTTACATCCGACCATGGCGAGCAGTTCGGGGAGCACGAGCGCTTCGATCACGGGAACAGCCTGTACACGCAGGCCCTCCACGTCCCCCTGGTCTTGTCTTTCCCCGGACGCGTGCCGGCCAACCGGCGTGTCGGCACACCCGTCGGGCTGAGGGAGCTCCCTGCCACGATTCTGGAGCTCGCCGGCATCTCGGATCGGAATGGCATCCCGGGCCGTTCCTTGAGCCGATACTGGACGGGGTCGACGTCGCTGGTCGAGCGGCCGATCATTTCCTCACTCACCCTCTCCGAGAATAGAGGCGAGACCCTCCGCTCCGTCGTGTCGGACGGATATCACTACATGGAGTCCGACGATGGGCCGATCGGACTCTATGATCTCTTGAAGGACCGTGAGGAGACCCACAACCTCCTCGGCCAGGAGGAATTCGTCGGCTTGTTGGGAACGCTTCAGCGCGAGTTGGCGTCCCTTACTGGTGACTCGCCGCGCTGAGCTCGTCGTCCCGGCCCGCAGCCGCAGCGGCTTCGTACTCGAGCCACGAATCGAGGAAGTCCGAGCTCGGGTGGGGCCAACGAAGCGGCTCCCAAGCACCGTCGATCGTAAAGCCCGCCCGTAACGACTGGGGGTCTCGCAACCGCAGGTTGCGCGACGGGTGGGGTGTGCAGAGAATCGGCCCGTTCCAACAGCGGTTGTCTTCGGCCGCCAGAACGTACAGCTCCAAGCCCGAGTCGGTCGTAAAGCGCTCGAGCTCAGAAGTCGGTGGTGGATGGAAGCCGTCGTCCTCTCCCGGCTCGATGAGCACCGCGCCGGCGAGTGCACGCAACGGGTTCTCCCCGAGCTCCAACGTAGCATAGAGAGCGGGTCGTGCGACGGGCCACGTGCCAAACAGGATGGCCGCGAAGAGGATCGGCGCGTAGAGCCTCACCCCGTGCATGGCCGCCGCCGTCGAGCTGGTCGCGAGCGCCGCGAAGATCCAGAACACGAAGTAGCCGAACGTTGGCCGCGGGCCCGCCACAAACCAGAGTACTCCGCCGGCCGCAATCGGCAACAACAGCCACCAGCTCTGGTCCAAGCGGACGTCCCCCCATCCGCGCACGCGGGCGAGCACCGCCGCCAGGAGCGCGAGTGCGGCGACTAGCAGGGGAACTCCGACCCTCCAGCGGCCGTCGGGATCGTTGATCAGACTCTCGGCCCAACCCGTCGTCCATCCCCAACCGCCCGCGGACTCGCTACGGTAGGAGAGGGTGCTCGCGAGCGCGGAGTCGTAGTAGTACCGCCCGAAGTGCTCGATCCACGCCCGCTCCGCTTCGGCTTGTGCCGCCGGGACCCGCCAATCGACAGGCATGCCTCCGATGGTGCTGGGATAAGCAGGGTAGCCGGTCAAGACGACGCCCCGGGCCATCCACGAGAGCCCCAGCGCGGCCGACGCGGCCGTGACCCAAACGAGTGCGCGTCGTCTCACCATGTCCACCGAGGGCGCCCGGAAGCGCCACCACCAGAGGGCGATGATGAAGCCGCTCGCGGCGAAGGCCGCTGCGCTGAGCTTCAGACTCACCGACAGCGCAAGGAGTAGGGTCGTCACGACGAACACGTAGAATTCGTCTGCGCCTCGGCTGCTCCGCCTGTCCCCGCTCAGCAGCGAGACGAGGCCCGAAGCGGCCACGAACAGGACCACGGCCGTTGCGAGGTCGGGCCGCAGGCTCGACACGCTGTCCGGCTGCTGGATCAGGACGACCACCGGGAAGAACAGGATGACGTCGAACGCCGAGGAGCGCAGTCGAGCTCGGTCGCCCCGACCGATCCGGAACGCGCTCAGGACGATCTGGATCATGAGAGCGAACAGGAAGAGTCCGCTGACGATGTGGGTGGACCGCCCCTCCCATGGACCTCGGTCCACGAGCGCCGCCAGGAGCAGGTTCGAGTTGTTGAACCCGAGGCGCCCGTGGAGGTTGGCGAGCCCCGGGACGACCGGCAGGCTCTTGGCCCAGTTCACGGCGGGAAGGTGATAGGAACCAGTCTCGTAGGCCGCCGGGGGGCCCATCGCGCGCAGTGCGATCCAAAGCCCGACGGCGGCGATGACGAGGATTGCCGGAAGCCGATCGGACCACGCACCCCTGCCTTTCCACCGCGTAATCAGGGACCAATGCGTGGCCAGCCCGAGAGCCCCCACGGCACACGGAATCGCTAGGGCCACATCGTTGACCGGCAGCAGCAGGTTCCACAGGAGGAGGTAGAGGATCGTCGCGCTCAGACCGACCCAGAACGCGCCTAGGAAGTGATCAGATTCGATCTCCTTCAGTCCGACGAATTCGAATACCGGAAGCCCAATACCGATGAAAACGGCGATCAGAACAACCCACGTGAGTAGGATGCTCGAGGCACCAGAAAGGAGCTCTGCGGACATGGGATCCGGTGAGTCCGCCGCGAGGAGGTCGAACCGCGAGCCTCGCGACAAGGGGGGACGCCGACTGATCGTCTAAGTCGAGCCGCCGCGCAGGCGGCGGTCGGATCGAGCGGGCAATGACTCTGAATGATGGAGGAACCGTCGGCCGAAACGCAAGCCAAACGTCTGTTTGCCAGTCACTTGGCAAGAGCGAAAGCCCCGCTCTCCGTCCGCCGGGTCGGTGTCCGTTAAGGACGCGCCTCGACGCCGCGCAAGTCCGTGACCGAGTAATAGCCGTCCGAATAGGCCACGACGCCGCAATCGAGTTCGTTGCCGACCCCGAGGAGCACGTAGTCGACTCGGTAGAGGCGGCGCAGCCGCATCGCCCGATCACAACCGATGGTCAGGAACCCCTCGTTCAGAGCCGCCTAGTCTGACAGCGACTCGACCCCGGTGAGGTCTCGAATGCGCTGCCGCCAGGCGATCCGGGCAGGTGGATACCAGGGAGTGGCCACCATGTCACCAACGGTCGGCCGACCGGCAGCGAGCCGAAACTCTCCCATGGCAGGGGGGGTTGCGAACACGCTCTCGGGACGCGGCGAGGTACTGATCCACTCGAGAAGCGGTGCCAAATCGTCATCGGCCCGGATCCGATAATTTGAATCTCCGACGCCCCGCATCGACGCGGGCACGAAACCGATCGTAATCAGGACGAAGAGCAGGCTCATTGAGGCCGCGGGCCCCCGGAACATTTGTTTCTCCGTACCGGATCCGAGGAGAATCACGAACGGCGATGCGGCGCCGATCGCGACCGTGAGCAAGGCGAACCGGTCGACTTGCCGGCCGTACATGGTCGCACCCGCGACCAGGAGGGCAATCACGACTGCGACCTTCAGCGGGCTCCGGAGCGCGAACAGATCGGGCCTGGAAACGGCTGCAGAAGCGGAGACCAGCCCCATGAGCGCCAGAAGCGGAGCCAGCCGCCATGGCCAGATCGTAGAGATGCCGCCCGCGTCGAAGTAGCCGAGCGGGAGGGATACGAAGACCAGGAGTGCGATCGTGGCCGCGGCGGCCTGGAAGGCCTTGGTCAGCCGAGGTGGACGAGTCACCAGTCCGGCGGCTCCGAGGAGAAGCGCGCCCAGGAAGGGGAGGTACACACCGGGATTCCAGCTCGCGGGCACGAGGTGCACCGCGAAGATCTCGCGTGCGATCTCCTGCGCTTCTTCGACGCCGGGTGTGGAACCGAAGCTGAGCGCGCGTACGACCGTCGGTGAGGCGAGCACCGCGAAGATCGCACCGAGCACCAACCCCTCCCGCCTGCGGCCCTTGGACCACAGCGTCAACGCGACAACCCCCACGACCGGGGTCAGGAGCACTCCGTAGAGCGCGTGGACGAGTCCCGCGAGGCCCATGCCCACCCCAGCCCATGCTGGGCGATCCATCAGAAGGAGGGCGAGCCCTGCCACGGTCGCCGCACCTGCGAGGCCCGTCGCGGAGAACTCCTTGGGAATCAACATTGGACCAGCAGGGTCGATGAGCCCGTTCGATGCTGCGAGCATGAGCGCGATCGCCCACGGCACGAGTGGCTTGTCGTAGACCGCTCTCACCGCCAAAAACAAGAAAAGGGCGAATCCGCACGATTGGATGAGCGCACCGAGCGTCAGCCCTAGCTCGAGAAGTCCCGTCTTGGCGATACCTGCGACGATGACCCCAAACGCGTAGTGACTGTGTGGAGTCTCCCAAGTGAACCAATCACCAGGGAGAAAGGACGGATCAGCGAGCCGCAGACCGAACGGGAGATACGCCGGGTGATCGCCGCCGCCGTTGCGGAAGCCGATTGCCAGCGCGTAGAGGAGAGTGAACCACGCGACGAAGGCGATCTGCCTCGGTCCCGCTTCCCGGCGCTCCTGCTGCAGTGGGTGGCTCAACGCGGTCCTTTCACAGGTCGTGGCGGTGCGTGGCGGCGACCGATTGCGGCGACGCCTTTTTTGTTAAGCGAAGACCTGGGTCTCCGCAAGCGACTCCTGCGCGCCGACTGAAGTCCCTGGTGGTCTGTAGCCGAAGTGCCGCTGATATCCCGACGGACTCGGCTACAGACCACTACGTCCAAGCGAAGATCGGTGCGCAAGAGTCGCGCCGCTACAATGCGGCCCATCGGAAGCGATCCCACATGAGGTGGCCTCTCGGCCCCCTATATTCAGGTTCACGCCTGAGCGGCGTCTCGAGAGAGAGGGGCGATGAACGTCGTCATATTCGGTGCAACCGGCATGGTCGGGTCGGGCGTCTTGAGGGAGTGTCTGGACGACCCGCGCGTCAACGCGGTAGTGGCCCTCGGGCGCTCCGAGACGGGGTTGACGCACCCCAAGCTGCGGGAGCTCGTCCACGCCGACTTCTTCGACTACTCCGCGATTCGCGGCGATCTCGGCGGTTTCGACGCCTGCTTCTTCTGTCTCGGTGTCTCGGCAATGGGGATGAGCGAAGAGCGCTATCACCGGCTCACGTACGACCTCACGGTCGCGGCGGCGGAGGCATTGACCGAGTTGAACCCCGGTCTTGTCTTCTGCTACGTCTCCGGAGTCGGCGCCGACAGCAGCGAGCGCGGACGCTTCATGTGGGCGCGAGTGAAAGGCAAGACCGAGAACCGGCTCCTCGGCATGCCCTTCGAGGCCGCGCATATGTTCCGGCCGGGATACATCCAGCCGGTCAAGGGGGTGAGATCGAAGACGGCACTCTACCGTGCGATCTACGCCGTCGCCGCGCCCGCGTACCCATTGCTTCGCCGCCTACTGCCCAATCGGGTCACAACCACGGCGGACGTCGGTCGAGCCATGATCGCCGTCGCGGCGGATTCGCACCCGAAACCCATCATCGACGTGCGCGGCATCAACCGGCTAGCCGCTCGATAGCTGGCTCGGTCCCGTCGACCTACTCCGGCCGCGGCCCCCCGGCTTACTCCGGCCGCAGCGCCTCCGAAGGATCGATGCGGACCGCCTGGAAGACGGGGACGGCGGTAGCCAAGGCAGCGACGCCTGTGAGCAGTAGCGCGACGTCTCCCAGCACTGCCGGGTCGGTGGGCGTCACACCGGCAAGCAGTGACATGAGGAGACGGCCGCCAGCGGCGGAGGCACCGATGCCGATGGCCACCCCGAGCGCCGTCAGCACGCCGACGCGTTGCGCCACTTCGCGTGCGACTCGTGGGCCGTTGGCGCCCAGCGCACGACGGATGCCGATCTCGTTTCGGCGGGTCGCCACAGAGAAGGACGTGACCCCGTAGATGCCGACCGCCGCGAGAGAGAGCGCCATCAGAGCGAAGGAAGCCACAAGCAACATATTGAACCGTTCGGGAGCGATGGAAGTCTCCACGGACTGTTCGAGCACCGTCACTCGTTGGAGGAGCGCATACTGGTCGACGGTCCGAATGCGGCGCCGGACTTCGGGAATGAGTGGGGCTGGATCGCCAACTGAGCGGATCACGAGCCACATGCCTGGGGAGCCGATTCGCTCGAACGGGACGTAGACGATTGGCTCCGCCGGCTCTCCGAGGCCGGGAGAAACGTCGTGCGCCACGCCGACGACTGAGCCCCTCGTCCAATCGAGGTCGAGGTCCTGTCCAAGAGGCTGTCCGACGCCCGCGAGGTGCAGGTCGACGAAGCGCTCGTTCACGACGAGATCGACATCATCGTCCGCGCCCCCAGTCTCCGAGAACGTGCGGCCGGCCAGCATGGCGATCCCAGCAGCCCGGAAGAACCCTCGGTCGACCGTGCGCACCGTCGTCTCCGGCACGTCGAGACCCGCGTCGAACCCCCCCACGAGCACGGGCATGCGGAACCCACGCTGCTCGAGGATCTCGTGGCTGGAGAGCCCGACGTCCCGGATGCCCGGAACGGCCATGACGCGCTCGAGGACGGATCCGTAATATGCCCGGGTCTCATCGCCGGTCGCAGGCGGGTGCAGAGGATCGACGTTGATGGCGACGAGGTTGTCGAAGCGGAATCCACGGTCGTGCGTGAGGGCCGTACGGAATGTCGCAAAATGGGGTATTGCCTTAAGTCCACCGCCCACTACATGTTGTGGTCATGGCGGTTCCGGCTTCTCAGCTCCGTGGCGGCGTGGACTATCCCCGTACGCGGCTGGAGCTGGACGAGTTCTTCCCCGACGATGCGGCATGCCTGGAGTACGTGGAGGGTCTGCGCTGGCCGGAAGGGTTTGTGTGCGTGGGCTGTGGCGGGTTGGGAGAGGTCTGGCGAGCATCGCGGGGGCGTCTCGTCTGCCCACACTGTCGAAGGCAGACCTCGGTGCTGGCGGGAACCGTGTTCCACCGCACGCGCTCGCCCCTGCGTCTGTGGTTTCTCGCTGCCTGGGAGCTCACGAGCCAGAAATACGGAGCCAATGCTCTCGGGCTCCAGCGTGTGCTCGGACTGGGAAGCTACAAGACAGCGTGGGTCTGGCTCCACAAGCTCCGCCGGGCCATGGTCCGACCGGATCGCGACCAGCTGAGCGGCGTTGTGCAAGTGGACGAGAGCTATGTCGGGGGCGTGGAGGCTGGAGTGCGGGGCCGCGAGACGATCAAGAAGGCCATCGTCGCGATCGCCGCCGAGGTCGACGGACGCAAGATCGGGAGAATACGGCTGCGTTGGGTGCCCGACCTCTCCGCTCCGGTTCTGCGAGGCTTCGTCAAGGATAGCATCGCACCGGCAAGCACGGTGCATACCGACGGATGGCCAAGCTATCAGGGACTCGCCAAACTGGGCTTTCGCCACACGGTCACGAACCTCTCGACCTCCGGCGATCCCGCGCACGTGCTCATGTCGGCCGTACATCGGGTGGCGTCTCTCCTCAAGCGCTGGGTCCTCGGAACCCTCCAAGGAGGGATCGCCCGCGAACACCTCCCCTACTATCTGGACGAGTTCACCTTTCGCTTCAACCGACGCACATCCCGGGCTCGCGGCCTGTTGTTCTACCGCTTGCTTGAGCAGGCTGTTCAGTGTGCTCCCACGCCAGCTTCGGCCCTTTACCTCGGCACCGGACGTGGGAAACGGCCCGCAGAGCCCCGGTAACCACTATATCTTGGGGTCGGTGGACTTAAGGGAACACCCCCTTGTCGCAAATAGCAGAACCGCAAGAACGGCGAGCATGGTCGAAAGCGCGATCTCGCCGGTGACCAGCCCGGATTGCAGCCTCATCCGCTTTCCACTGTCCGTCGCTCCGTGGCTGGCGTCGCGCAACGAACCGTCCGGTGTCGTCCCAGCGACGTGCAGGGCGGGCCCTACCCCAAAAGCCACTCCTGCGAAGGTCGTGACCGTCGCCATGATGCCCACGACGCGAAGGTCCAGCGTCACCGAAGCGAGTCGAGGGATCGCGGGGCTCATGGTGAGCATGAAATCGAGCGCCCAACGACCGAGCAGGAGACCGCCGGCACCGCCCAACGCGGCCAGCAGCAGGCTTTCTGTGAGATGGAGCGCCACGATGCGGGAGCGGCTCGCGCCGAGCGCCGTCCGGATCGCGACCTCGTGGCTTCTCCTTGCGGACCGCGCCAAGAGCAGGTTGGCCGTGTTCACGCACGCGATGAGCAGCACGAGACCGACGGCGCCGAGCAGAGCGAATAGAGCGGTGCGAACGTCACGGACCACCATTGCCTGAAGTGGCTGGATCCAGGCCCCGATATCACCGTGGGTGTCGGGCCGGGCTTCAGCCAACCCCGCGGCCACGGACAGTACTTCCCCGTTGGCGACCCTGGAGTCGGCGCCGGGGGCCAGCTTGGCGACCAGCTGGACCTCCCGGTCGTCATCCTCCATTTCCTCCGCCGTCAGCGGCCTCCAGACCTGGGCACCCTCCGGGTACTCCACTCCGCTCGGCACGACGCCGATGATGGTGTACCCTCTCGTGTCGAGATGAACGAATTGGCCGATGGCGCTCGGGTCACGCGCGAATCGTCGTTCCCAAAGGCCCTGTGAGATGAGAGCCACGGCCTGGTCCCTCCCGGTATCCCCCGCGTCGAACGCCCGCCCGACCAGGGGCGTAACACCCAACGTCGAAAAGAAGCCGCCGCTCGCTCGGGCGACGGTTACGCTCTCGGGATTCTCCATGCCCCGGTCCAGCATCACGTGGGGCGCCGTCGAGAAGCCGGCGAGCGAGGAGAAGGAGGACACGCCGTCGGCGAAGGCCTGGATGTCGGGGTAGATCGCATCGAGGTATGCCTGCCCCGTGCGATCATTCGAAGCCCACACGCGGACGAGCCGATCGGGCTCTGGAAACGGAAGGGGCCGGAGCAGTACCCCGTCCACCACGGAGAAGATCGCGGTCCCCGCCCCGATGCCCAGAGCCAGTGTCGCCACCACGGCGGCTGAAAACGCGGGCTCGCGGGCGATGCCGCGGAGGGCGAAGCGAAGGTCCTGGCCGCGACGCTCGAGTGAGGCACGCCCGATCGTCGAGTAGCCCACCGACAACGCGAAGACCTGTCGCCAGTACCACGCGCATGCGCGGATCCTTCCTCGTGAACGTGCGAGCTCCCCGAATTCCTGGTGAAGGTCTCCGACAATGGCCGCTCCGTCGATGCCGCCAGGGAGGACACGGCGGAGGATCCACTCCCCGAGTCTTGGCGGCCCGGTGCCGGGTTGCCCGCTCACGACGGTTGCTCCAACAGCTCCTCGAACCCGGCCGATATCTTGGAAACGACAGCCCGCGACCGTCGTAGCGCTTCGAGCCCGTCGGGCAGGACACGGAAGCGCTTCCGGGGGTTTCCCCCGCGATCGGGACTCGGATCCTCCAGGTCCCAGGACACGAGTCCCTTGCCCACCAGTCGTTCCAGGGTGCGATAGAGGGCGCCGCGCGACACGGAGCGCTCCGTTACACGCTCCAGCGTTCTCCGAAGGAGGATGGCGTACCCTTCCCCGTCGTTTTGGAGGATCGAGAGGAGCACGAGGTGCTCGAACTCGCCAAGAAGATCGGTGCCGGACAAGTGGTCTCCTCGCATACAATGTCCACGTAGCGTCGACATTGTATACGCAAGGGACGACAAGCGCCACTTCGGGTTGACTGCCGCGAACGGCAACCGCCCGGCGATCCTCCGCCGGACGGTCAGTGCTCCTGTGGATCCAGTGAAATGGGATCCACGATGATTCGAGCGAATCTCTAGTTGTTGCGGGCGCCCGTCTTCACCCAATTGATGACTGCGTCTATGTCCGCCTGCGAAAGTGGATCCCGCCCGCGGGGCATTTGCGCGCCCCGACCGCCCACCGTGCCCTGAGTGCCCTGGAGCTTGTGCACGAGGTAGCTGTTGGCTGGGTCGAACGGCTGAACGCGGCTCATGGAAGACAACTCGGCGGCAGCGACGCGCACGAGATTCTGGTAGGCCGCTCCCTCCGTCAAATCCAGACCGGCGCGGGGGCTCGGACCGCCGTGGCAGCCGCTAAATGCGCAGTTCGCGGTGAACAGCGGCTGCACAGCGGCTTGGAACCCGTCCGCGGCGATGGACGTGCCTGCAGCCGACGCGGAGGCGTTGCCGGCTGCTGCCCAGATCGTCGCCTCGCCTGGTCCGATCGCCGTGACAGTAGCGGTGGCGCCACTTCCGGAGACGCTGATCACGGCGTGGTCGCTACTGTTCCACAACACGGCGGCGTCGGCCATGGGCGAGCCGGTCGCGTCGGTCACGGTAACGCTGAAGCTGGCCGATTCACCGACAATCAGTGAGAAGCTGGTGGGCGCTAAGACCATGGACCGCGGCACGATGTCGGGTGCTACCGGGAGCGGATCATCGCAACCGGGAATGAGGGCCAGGACCATAATCGCGAGTGTCGTGCGTGCTCGTCTTGGGAGCGACGCTGTAATGTGGTACTGCCACGAACATGGAATCTCCACTCAGTGCCTCCTCGGGTGTGAGTCGGGATCGAACTCCTTCGGCGGGGGCTTCCCAAGGCCCACGCCGGGGGTCTCCAAGAGCTTGGGCCCGCCGGTCTCGGGCGCTTGTCGTTGGGGCGGCATCCACGGCCTCAATTCGACCTCCGTTCCGAACGGTATCCCGGTAGATCTCGGAAAACGTTCAAGCTTAGGGTATTTTGGGCGACGCGTCATCTAGGGAAATCCCTGGGGTTTGGGCGCCCTAATGAAGCATCGTCGGACGCCATGCACCGCCTGAGCGCCGGCCGACTAGAGCTCTCGTAACGCCTCGGTCGGCTGGATACTCAATCCGCGGCGCGCGGGCCCCAGCGATGCCAGGAGTCCGACGGCCG
The DNA here is from genome assembly GCA_965248625.1 of Longimicrobiales bacterium. Classification (GTDB taxonomy): domain Bacteria; phylum Gemmatimonadota; class Gemmatimonadetes; order Longimicrobiales; family Gaopeijiaceae. The sequence goes on from OZ252109.1 coordinate 39,318, forward strand.
TCATGAACCCGCCGGCCGCCGCGCCGAGGAGGAGAGTCTCCCCAACCGGCAGCTCACCCCCCGCGACCCAGAAGATCAGACCGGACAGCGCCAGGCCCGCCAGCACCCCGACCAGAAGCTGGCTCGCGGAACGGGAGAAGATGCTCGCCAGGAGTCGACCCGGGTCAGCCCCCAGCGCGGCCCGAACGCCGATCTCCCGCCTGCGCCGTGTGACGGTGAACGACATGAGCGCGTAGATCCCACCCGCCGCCAGGAGGAGCACGCTCAACGTCACGATCGTGATTGCGAGGGCGCCCATGCGCCAAATGAGCTGGTTGGCCTTCAGGGACTCGTCCAGCGTATGGATGCGGCCCAGGCGTATCGACGGATCGATCGACGCCGTGATCTGTCGGAGCCGGGCTCCTGCAGCCCCGAGCGTGGCCCCACGCAGGTGAATCATCAGGCTCACCGGATAGAGCCGTCCCGGAGTCAGCGGATAGTAGAGCCTGGTCGGAGGTGCGTCGGAGTTCAGATACTGCACGTCGTCGACCACGCCGACGATCTCGTACGAGCGGACCGGCTCAGCGCCCTCGGATCCGCTGCTCACCCCCGGGGCGACCCGCACGCGACGGCCGAGCACGTTTCCGTCGCCCATGACTTCGCGCGCGAAGCTCCGGTTCACGATCACGACAGACGCTGACGCCTCGAGGTCGCCGGGCGCGAAGTCTCTACCTGCCAGGAGAGGAGCAGCGAAGGCTTCGAAGAAGCCGATCACCGCATCGCGCGTAGTCGAGATCAGGTTGCCGCCCTCGGCGCCAACACTCGCCTTGCAGTGCCCGCTCCGGGTCGGCATCGTGACCGCGCAGCAGAATCGCAGATTCGTTAGCTGGACCTGGGACGTTCGCGTGCCGGGCACTCAGGCGGACCATTGGCTAGAAAGAAGCGCCCCCTTCTCATGTCGATCCTAACGATCGGACTCTTCGTCTACGTGGGCTGGGCAACGCTTCTGTTCATCATGCAGCGTGGCATGATGTTTCCCGGCAAGAGCCTCGTACTCCCAACCCCTGCAACGAGTCAGCTTCCAGGTGGGGTGCAGTCGATCCGGCTCCCGTTTTCTGATGGCTTCGCCGAGTCCTGGTTCGTCCCGGCCCAAGTGACCCAACCCTCATCAGCCGTCCTGTTCGCCCATGGAAACGCCGAGCTGATTGGAGATGCGCTGCAGGATGCGCGGAGCCTCGCTGAGTTGGGAATGTCGGTGCTCCTTGTCGAGTATCCGGGCTACGGGCGCTCGGACGGATTTCCCTCGCGGAAATCCATCGGCGAAGTCTTCCTTGCGTCCTACGACTGGCTCGCCGCGCGCCCTGAAGTAGACGAAGACAGAATCGTCGGGTTCGGGCGCTCGCTTGGAAGTGGCGCCATTACCGACCTCACCCAGCATCGTCCGCTGCGGGCTCTTGTGCTGCAATCCCCATTCATCTCGGCAGCACACTTCGCACGCCGTTATCTCCTCCCGGGGCTACTCGTCCGAGATCGGTTCAACAACCTATCTGCGCTTAGTCGTTTTACAGGTCCTGTTCTCTTGATGCACGGCACGCGCGATCGAATCATCCCTCATGCGCATAGCGAGCGTCTCGTACGTGCCTCCGAGCAGGCGGAGCTTGTGAGCCTGAATTGTGGACACAACGACTGCCCGCCGAACTGGGCCGAATACATCTCATCGATCCGAGACTTTCTCATCCGATCAGACGTCATTTCGTCGGAATCCGGAGCAGCCAGCTAATAAGTTGCCGGACGGTCCGACGTGCTCGCCGCACTTCACCCAACGCTGCCCATCTTCCTTGCGCCCCGACCAACCCACGTAGGAAGTTCCTAACACCTTCATCGGTCCGAGTCCCTCGCACGCCGAGGCACCATGTCGGACATGATCGACCGTCTGAACGCTGCGCTCGAAGATCGCTACCAGATCGACCGCGAGGTCGGCGAAGGCGGGATGGCTACCGTCTTCCTCGCGGACGACCTCCGCCACGAGCGGAAGGTCGCGCTCAAGGTACTCAAGCCCGACGCTCCGGAACGCAACGGCGACGGCTCACCAAGCACGTCCAGCGCGAAACGCTCCTCACTGCGGACGAGGTCTGGCGGGTAAGCGCCGAGCTAAACGGCCCCTACAGGTTCGCTCATAGTCTGTCGCCTGTGTATCCTCACAGGTGACCTAATTCGTACTTCTGTTTGAGGTTGTAGCGTGTTCGACAACGGAGTCTGGTCTGGAACCGCGGTCGCGACTTCCTGTTCGCGAATGTTGTCTTTCACGGAGGTGGCGGCGCGCAGCCACGCACTGGCGTTGGCGTTTCACGACGCGGGATGCACATCGGCGGGGCGGGTCGCGATCGCCACCACCGATCCGGTGGATTTCTATCTGACCGCTGCCTCTTGTTACCTCGGGGGCATTGCCTTGATCCCCGTTGATCCAACTTGCGGAAGGACGGACCTTGCAGACATTCTCGAGAAAACCCGGCCCGCTATCTTGATCGCGGACGCCCCAGTGCTGGAGAGGCTGGGACCGGACCGGCCGAGCGTCCTCTGGCGCAGCGGCACTTCGGCGCGGAACGTGCCGAAATCAGAGTTGGAGCGAGGCTATTCCAGTCGTCCCGCCGCCCCGTTCCCGTCACTGGATGCGTTCACCCGAACGGAAGGGAACTGGGAGCCGCCGGCGCTTGGCGACGATCTGCCGGCCTTTATCATCTCCACCTCCGGCACGACATCGAAGCCCAAAGCGACAGTCCAATCGCGCGGTGCACTGCGTGTGCATATTGAAACGCTTGCTTCGGTCTTCGGCTACGACGCCGATGCGCGATTCCTCAATCTTCTGCCCGCTCACCACGTGGACGGACTCGTGCATGGCGTCTACGCATCGTTGATGACCGGCATGACGAACGTGCAGCCAGGGCTTTTTACCGTCGATCTCGACATCGCCGCGCTGCTGCGTCGGTTTGACACCACCCACTTCCTAAGCAATCCCACCATGCTCGCTATCATCCGGCGCAACTACGGGGATCGGCCTGACTTGTTCCGGACGGCTTCATTTCGCATGCTCGCTTCTTCGGCGGGCATGCTCCATGCCGGGTTCTGGAAGGAGTTTCAGGACTTTTTCGGCATTCCTCTCAACAACTTCTACGGCCAGACCGAGACCGTCTCCGGCTCGATCTACTGCGGCCCGGCGGACAGCACCTTCCGCCTCGGGACGTTAGGGAAGCCGTTGGGCGCACAGGCCAAACTGGTCGACGCGGCGGGCGAGAGCGTCGGCCCCGGCGTACCGGGGGAACTCATGATCGCCGGGCCGCATGTCATGAGCGGCTATCTCGACGATTCCGAAGCAACGGCGGCGGCGCTGCGCGACGGTTGGCTCGCGACACGTGACATCTGCGTGGTGGACGCGGACGGTTTCTTCAAGATGGTCGGCCGTTCGAAGACTGTGGTCAAGCGCGGCGGAGCCACAATCCATCCCGAGGACGTCGGCCGTGTTCTTCTTCAGATGCCCGGAGTCCAGTCGGCCGAAGTCCTGGGTGTTCCCGACCCAACCTTCGAGGAGGCGCTGGTCGCCTGCGTGGTTGTGGAAAAGGGTGTGACAATCGTCGACATCCGCGAGTATTGTGCGGCGGAGCTTTCGGCGGAGCGGCGACCCGACCGGGTGGAGCTATTCGACGTCCTGCCGGTCGGTTCTTCCGGCAAGGTGCGGCGCGACACGCTGCTCGCCATGATAGCGGACCGCCGCGCCGCAGCCGCGGTCCTCACCGATCCCACCGATCTGGTGATTTTGCTCCTGACGCTCGCGGCCGAGACGTTCCAGGTCTCGACATCGGCTCTCACGTTGGAGTCGAGCCAGCAAACCGTAGACGGCTGGGATTCCTTCAATCACATGGAGTTCGTGCTGGGGTTGGAGGAACGGTTCGGAATCAGGTTGCGCGCCAAAGAGGTCATGCGGTTGGGCTCGATACGTGATGCCGTAGAGATGGTCGATGCGCACTGCCGGGCACCCATTCGGTGAGGTTGCCTGTTGCGTGGCGGCCGATGGCCCGTTGGGCTGTCGCCGCTGTTCTCTGCGCGCCCCTGGCAATTTCGATGCTTACCTTTTGGCTGCTGGTGCATCTGGGTGCCGAGTACCCCAAGATGGACGAGTATCGGGAGCTTCTCGCTCACGATTTTGCATTGCCGCCAGAGGATGACAATGTTCGCCGCAGCGTCGTGTTCGCCGCGTCAGGCATGCGTTGCGCGACCAGTGGGCCGAAGCGCCTGCCTGGCGCAAATATCGACCTTACGGTGCTCGCGGGGCCGCGTGCAAGCTTGCTCGATCTCCACCCGCTTGTCGGTCCTACCGTTGCGGCACGACCATCCTTTGTCGTTGTGCATTCGTCGATCCTTGCGTTGGCACCGAGGAGTCCCGTAAAGAAAGCGTTCACAGTCGCTCGGACCTTCTGGGATCGTCAAGCCGGTGTCTTTATACAGAGTTTCGTTCGTGACGACCTGTCGGGACGCGACGACACGCGCGCGTCAAAGCGATTGGTTCCTGTCTTTCCTTGTCTTCCCAACGCCGTGCCCGTGGGACTATGGCGAGACCAGACAGGACAGGCAATTCGGAAAAGGGCCCTCGCGGGCCGTCAGCGGGCTAAGATGCGGGCGTTGCTGCACCGGTTCACCGAGGCCGGCATTCCGGTGCTGATTGCGTCAGCTCCCGCCAACGAGTTTACCGAGCCCTATTTTGCCATGGTGAACGACGAGGCACGGTCGATTGTTGGCCCGACCGCGGACCCGGCGGGAGTCATTTTCCTGGAACCTGCAAGGCTTTGGCCCAATGGGCAGTTCGCCAACGCCCTGCACTTGGATCCGAACCAAGCCGAGTCTTATCGCGCATGGTTGACCACCGCAATCGTGGCCGCCCTGGGGCACTAGAATGGACGGCGTGATGAGCCCGGGGTTCGTGGGCTGGGTACTGTCGACCGTCGTCATTCACTGGATTGCGCCAGGTCGTTTCCGGCCGGCGGTCCTGGTTCTGTCCACGGTTGCCGTTCTGGCCTATGTCGATCCGCGTGCGCTGTGGTGCTTGATTGGGATGACTGCATTGACCGGTGTTGCGAGTGGCGTATCCGTGCGAAGGCGGGACGCTGCGGTGCTCGGCGCGGTCGCCTGTATTCTCACCGTGTTGTTCGGCTTCAAGTTGCTGGTGACTGCGCCCGACATGCTTCCGTGGAGGGTCGCACTCATCCCGCTGGGCCTATCGTTCTACAGTTTCCGCTGCGCGCACGTACTGATTGAAATCTACCTGGAGCGAGTGGACCCGCCCGAAACACGTGATCTCTTGGGTTATCTCTTTTTTCCGGCGACCATATTCGCGGGCCCGATCCACCGCTATCCGGCCTTTGTGTCGGAAACCGAAGTCCGTATCGACGCACAGAAGGTCGCCAATGGGCTTGAGCGCATCCTGTACGGCTATGCCAAAATCGCTATCTTGAGCAATTATCTGCTGAGCGATCTAATCATGCCGTACCTTTTCACGGGGGCAACGGAGGGCTCAGCCGCCTTTCACTATCTCGACGCCCTCAATCACGGTGCGACGATCTACCTCCAGTTTGCCGGCTATTCGGATATAGCCATCGGGTTCGCGCTGTTGCTCGGACATCGGGTGATCGAGAACTTCAACTGGCCATTTCTGCGCACCGACATCTCCGCGTTTTGGCGCAGCTGGCACATCTCGCTGTCGAGCTGGTGTCGGGAGTACGTGTTCACCGCCGTCCACGCGTTGACGCGTAATGGGGTACTTGCCGCGTTGGCGACTATGTTGGTTATCGGGCTGTGGCACGGCGCAAGTCTCAACTATATAATGTGGGGGACCTATCATGGGATCGGGATTGTCGCGCATCGGTACTGGCGACGCAACCGCCCACGGGCCTGGGTGCACGGGACATTACCCGCGCCGGTACATGCGTCGTTTGGTTGGTTCGTGACGTTACAATTTGTGCTCCTCGGGTTCGTGTTGACGAAAGAGGCGCAGTTTGGGGGCGCACTATCGGCGTATGCCGCTTTGCTGGGTATTGGTGAGGTATCATGATGAAACGGCTGAATCAGCACGTTCCTCCACCGGTCGCCACAGTCCTCCGCGGCGTTTGGTACGCGGCACTGATCTGGGGGATCTTCTTCACTTTAGAGGTGGGAATCCAACCCATGGCATACTGGGGCATGTGAGGGGCACACCATTGGACCAACTTCTGCTATTTGGGGTTAGATCACCCTTGGCGCCGGACTACGAGGAGACCTGCGGGCGGCTTGGCCTTAAGATCGCGGGCACAGTTCAGGTCGACGATTTGAGACCACGCGTGCTTGACGGCGCGCAGCTGGTGGCGCTGACGGCGCTAACCGAGGAGCAGCGGCGCATTCCTTTCGTCGCGTGCGCGTTCAATCCGGTTCGGCGCAGCGCCCTTGCCGCGATGGCCGAGAAGAACGGTCTGCACCCCGCCGGGGCGCTGGTCGACCCGACGGCGGTCGTCGCACGCTCCGTCAAGATAGGCAAGGGAAGCTTCGTCAACGCGGGAGCGGTGATCGGATCTGTCGGATCTCTGGGCCAACATGTCGTGGTCAATCGAGCTGCTAGCCTCGGTCATCATGTTCTCATCCGAGACTTCGTTTCGATCGGTCCCGGCGTTACGGCCGCCGGCAACGTTTGGATCGGCGAGAACAGCATGATCGGCGCAGGCGCCATCCTGCTCCCGGGCGTACGCGTCGGCGCCGACGTTACTGTGGCCGCGGGCGCTGTCGTGCGGTGCGACCTGCCGGATAGCGCGCTCGCTGCCGGCAACCCGGCCGTCGTGAAGCCATTCCGGTCGCGTATCGGCGAGTTGGCCGATCAGAACGAAGAATAGGAGAACGGGAAGGACTCCTGGGTGGCCTTCTGGGCCCACGCTAACACAGCGTTTGAATCCGCCCTGCTGGTGAGCCCTGGGGAGAACACCCTGACGTGTCCCGGCTTCAGCCTGCCGCTTGAAACATGAGCGCGCCGACCAAGCGCTGGGCGCCTGCGTCGCCGTCTGCCTGTTCCTGAGCTGAGGCGACGGCGTGACCGAGCCCGAAGCCGGCGCGATCGAACTGGTGATGGCCCACACCCATCGAGCGCGGCGAGAGTGGGATGGCGACCGTCTACCTGGCGGAGGACCTACGGCACAAACGGATCGCTGGGTGACAGATGTTCAGCGGTTTGCCTACGTCCTCCGGCAGGAGCGACCGAGCTCCCACCGGAGATTGAGCAACGGTGGGAGGAGGCCCTGAATCCAGAGTGGCGCTGGTCGCTCCGAAGAACACATGGATCATTCGTTGCACGGTCGATCGACGCCTTCTACCGTGCCTGGCAGCCTGATGCGCCGACCACCGGATAGTGGGGAGAAGTTCGGATGAGACACGCGGTACTCGCACTCGCCTGTGTCACGATCGGTACGACCCCGGCACACGCGCAGGGCAGGATCGGGGTCGACTTCACGCCCGGCCTCGTGCCCATCGTCGAGGGCGTGTATGCGTACGAGGGTCCACTCCACCTCGAAGGAGAGGAGGAGATCGTGCGAACGAACTCGCTCGTCATCGTGACCGACGAGGGTGTGGTCGTCGTGGACGGGCAGGACAATCCTGACGAGGGACGGCTGATGATCGCGGCGATCCGCGAGGTCACCGATCAGCCCATCCGGTTCCTCATCAACGCATCGCCACATGGCGACCACATCAACAGCAACGAGGTCTTCGAGGGAGCCACGATCATTGCGCACGAAGGAGCGAGAGAGGCGATCTCAGAGGTACGGAGCCGGAACCTCGAGTCCGGCGAGGGTTTCTTGCCGACGCTCCCGCACCAGACGTATCGCGACAAGATGACGCTCGTCGTCGGGGGCCGGACGATCGAGCTGTATTACTTTGGGCGAGGCCACACGCGTGGCGACACGGTGGTCTTCCTGCCGGACGTGGGCGTAGCGTTTCTCTCCGAGCTGTATTTCAATGGTGTGTTCGCGTCGGTCGGCGAGGGCTTCGTCGAGGAGCATATCGCCACGCTGTTGCAGGCGATGGAGCTGCCGGCCGAGTGGTGGATTCCAGGTCACGGCTTCATAGCCGGTCAGTCGCGGGCGCAGCTCGCCCAGGGCATCGAGGATTACTTGGCCAACCTCGAGGTGATCCACGCCGCGGTAAGCCTGCGTGTGGCCCGTGGAGAGACGCTCTTGGGTAGCACACCCCTCGTCGGCCTGCCCCACACACTCCAGCCCGACGTAGCACCGCTCTCGGGGCGCCCTGGTCCCGCCACGGGCGGTCAGCGGGGCCTCAGTGGCCCCCGAACGGCGTTCGTCACCTCCACCCCCGGTGGCATCTGGACCATCCGCGGGAAAGAAGTCGAAGAAATCAGCGGACTCACACGCCGCCACATCGTCCACGAGCCCTGCGAGGAAAGCCACGGAACGCTGCGCCGACGTGCCATGGCCTGCTGGGCTGAACCGAGGACGATTCGAGCGCTCGTGAGCCCTTTCCGCACCGGACGTCGCCACTAGGACAACACGACAATCAGGGAGGCGACCACGATGCGGTCTACATGGATTCAAAGCGGACGACTTGGACTCGTAGCTTTGGTGTGGGGAATGGGAGTTCTTCCCGCCTGCATCGAAGGAGACGACAGCCCCACCGATGTGGTCGAGACGAACACGTCGCCCGATCTCGTCGAGATCACGGAACCGGATTACGGCTCTGTGTTCACTGTCGGTGACCTGTCGGGTTCGTTGGCCGAGGGACCGACCCCGAAGACGGAGACCTGACGGGCGCCGAACTCGTCTGGACGAGTGATCTCGGCGGGCGTTTGGGCATCGGCTCACCACTGGACGTGGCGCTCACCCAGGTCGGCGAGCATCAGATCACACTGACGGCAACGGACGCGGGGGGCGCTTCCTTGCAAAGCACTTTGGCGATCCTCGTGTACCCGGAATCGTATGGAGGAGTCAACCAGCGTCCGGTCTCCACCATTATGAGTCCACGAGGGCTCGATGTGTTCAGCCTGGGTGAAGAGGTCGTGTGCGAAGGCTCCGCGGTCGATCCTGAGGAGGGGTCGGTCCCCTCCGAGAACCTGGTCTGGGAAATCATTGGTATCGGCGAGATCGGTCGTGGGTCCTGACTGTCGAGGAGTGATTTGCCTGAGGACGGCGATCTCAACGTGGACCTTCGCGCCTTCGACTCCTGGGGCGTGCCAAGCCCCGCCAACAACCTCCGCATCCTGATCTTCGATCCCTCCCGGCCTTGCACGACCCCGATCTCGCTCGAAGGCGACCCGGTCCAGTTGGTACCGGGGGGCGTCGCTACGGTCGGCGTGCATATCGACAAGCCGGAGGTTCCGTGGTCGTACGCACGTCTGGAGCACGGCCACCTTGAAGAAGTCGGCGACATCGTACAGGCGTACGCCTTCGATCCGAATGGGTATTCCGGCACCGACCGAGTCCTGAGCCTCCACGCCCGGGGGGACCTGAGCCCGGGGTCACGCCATACTGTGCAGGTCGTCTACTATGTAAACGGCTCCGTGTCGGGAGTTCGCACCGTTACCGCGTGCCGAACCTCACTCGACCTGGACATCGTCTCCAGCACCGGACTGAACACAGCCCCGGTTCCGACCATCGACAGCCCCGCCGATGGTGCGACCTTCAGCCAGGGGGACAAGGTCGAGTTGCGCGGGTCGGCACGCGACGTCCCGGACGGAGATCTCCCGATCGCAGCGCTGGCCTGGGCGAGCGATCTCGACGGCCCGATCGGGGTCGGGCCTGCGATCAACTGGTGGGGCCTCTCGGTCGGAACGCACGTCATAACGTTGACGGCGACGGATTCCGGTGGCCTCAAAGGGACGACGTCCGTCACGATCGAGATCACCGGAAATGCACCCCCGATCGCGTCGATTACGTCGCCAGTGAACGGCGCTACGTACACTGCCGGCCAACCCGTCGACTTTCAGGGCTCGGCTACCGACCCTGAGGACGGCGCTCTTACCGGAGGCTCCATCGCGTGGACCAGCAGCCTGGACGGGGCACTCGGGGTGGGCGAGACGTTCTCGCGGGACGACCTAACGGTTGGAGACCACGTAGTCACGCTGAGCGCCACCGACTCATGGGGGTCGGTCGGCACTGCGTCCGTGGACATCACCGTCGCTGCGCCAGCCGCGCCATCCGCCGTGATCGCAGGAGCGGTCATCTTTGCCATGACGCCACTGGCGGACATAACCGTGACGCTGTCCGGCGACGCCGACGCCACCCAGATGACGACCACCATCGGTCAGTTTCTGTTCATGGATCTGGCGGCGGGGACCTACACGGTGACGATCTCGAACTATCCGACGTACGCGAACTTCCCGTTCACGTCGCAGACTGTGATGCTCGGCGACGGCGAGCGCGCCACGATCATCTTCCGGGCTCCGTGAGACGGTGGAGAGGGGCGTGGCCCAGGTCCTGGACGCCCGGATTCCTGTCACGTCAGCAGGCGCGGCACGGGCAGTTGAGCTGGCCGCTTCTCCTGCAAGCACTTCGCGCAGGTGGAGGCCAGAGTTCACGTGCGGCTTTCCGAAGGGTCAACGGACTCTTGGCCGCGTACGCGAACCAATACCACGTGACGACGGGATTCCAGCCGTCGGACCTGCTGAGACGTTCCATCATCTACGGGCTCAAGAATCTCGAGCCAAGGCAGCGCCTGTTTCTGTACGCCGACCTGTACGCGTTTCACTTGGCGAGAGAGGGCGTTCACGACGCCCGAACCCTGCGCTCAGATCCGCTTCGCGACTTCCGCGGGCTCGTGTGCGACCGCAGAGGCGAGAAGCTGAGCGCCAAGCGCACCAACGCTTCGCATTCAGCGGCGATAAGCCCACCCCTTGATGACCTCACTGATCGTATCGCCTTGGATATCGTTCAGCGCGAGGAAGAGGTCAAACGCGACGATGAATGCCACGGCACCCAAGATGAACTGTTGGGTCAACATGACAGATCGCCGCTCAGCGAATGAGGCCACTTGTAAGGCAGCAAGGTTGAGGCGGGTGGGCTGCTGCTTCTGTCCGCGATAGGTGGCCATACGACTCCCTCCTCAGGCAAAGACGCTGGAGGGGCCTCAGTCTGCGAGGAAAGATCGCCACTCGATCATTCATTGGCCACTCGCATCGCTCAGGTCTGGCGAGCAAAGCCGCGATCTAACATGAGTGCTGCGTGATAGCAGTCCGCGCCGTCCTACAACGCTAGCCTAGCGTTCTTCAGCATCACATGCCATGCGATCCTGAGCAGATACACCATCGGACGGGGCGGAGGCGTCGGACGCGAGTTCACCGTCATTTACGCGAGCCTGACTTATCCCTCATAGAAGGTGGCAGGCACGCCCCAGACTCTCTCTCGCCGCGCGGGGCGGATCAGTCGTTGGCAGCGGAAAGGTGGAGGTGAACCAGCTTCCACCCGTCGAGGTTGATCCACATCATGGATAGGCGTAGCCGGCCAGAGTCTTCGGTTCCGTCGCTCCGGCGGAGGCGATGCAGGCGATATCCTGTGACGACCGCGGCGTCCCCAAACACCTCGATCTGTATTCCCTCGACCCCCAACTCGCGGTCTGTATCTGATGCGATCGCTTGTCTCAGATTGTCCAGGCCCAGGCGGACGAGCTCACCCGTACGCGGATACTCGGAATACCCGTCCGGGGTGAAGTACTGACTCAACTGCCCCACATCACCCTCGGTATAGGCGGCGTAGGCGCCGGTTACGGCGTCCATGACATCATCCGCCGCTGTCGCTTGGGCTCTTGCTGTTTCCGGCGTCGCCACCAGAACGCTTGCCAGCATCACGAGTTCCCACCTACGCGCGCGCGCACTCAAGTGAGCCATCGTAGGACCTCCCATTGTTGTCGCCTGCCACCTAAAGGATCGCGAGGGCGGGGTTAGTCGTGAGTCGGCCGTATCGGTAGAAGTCGAAGCGCCGGAGCAGGAGTTGAAAGTCGCGATGCGTATCGGTCGCGATCCTGACCGCCTCGTCCACGGGAAGCTGCTTCTCGCGGTCCAGGCGCTCCCGTAGGCTCTCGCCCTCGACGAACGGCATCACGTAGAACAGGAATCCGTCCGCTTCCCCTGAGTCGAATAGCGGCAGGATATGCGGATGCTGTGGATTCGCGGTGGTCCTGATCTCCGCCATCTGGTAGCGGCCTTCGAGCGCCGCGTTCAGCCGGTCGATCATGTCCGACATGTAGCCTCGGCGTGCGAGGGACTCGGGGCCGGTCAGGGGTTAGCTGAACTTCCTACGTGGGTTGGTGGGGGCGCAAGGAAGATCTGGAACCCCTGGCGTGTATGAGCGCCGGAGAGAGTGCGCGCTCTTGATTCCGGGGGCGTGATAAGTGTTAGGTCGCACGGTGGAAGGAGGCCATCACAAGCCGAGGGCGCGAAACTGGGTCGCGCATGCGAACAAGACAGTGATCAGAAGGAAAATCGCGATAGATACATGGAGCGATCGACGAGGGCGGGTGGGTGAGAGGTGGAACGACAAGGCCCCCCGACGTCAAGGCCTCCGGGGGGCCTGCCCTACATCGAGGGCCGAGGTGCGGCGCCTCAGTGGTCGCTCGGTTGCCGAACGAGTCGGATGTACGGCAGCGGCTGCTCCCAACCATCGGGGAAGCGCTCCTTTGCCTCCTCGTCCGAGACCGACGGCGCGATGATCACGTCGCCGCCCTGCTCCCAATTCGCCGGCGTGGCAAGCTGCTTCTCGGCCGTCAGTTGGCATGAGTCGAGCAAGCGAAGGATCTCGGGGAAGTTGCGCCCGGTGCTCATGGGATAAGTGAGCGTCGCCTTGATCTTCTTGTCGGGTCCGATGACGAACACCGAGCGCGCCGTTGCGTTGTCCATCGGCGTACGACCCTCCGAGGTGTCGCCCGCGTCGGCCGGCAGCATGTCGTACGACTTGACGATCCGGAGCTCCGGATCGCCGATCAGCGGGTAGGTCACCGCGTGACCCTGCGACGACTCGATGTCCTTCGACCACTCCTCGTGGTCGCTCACACCGTCGACGCTGATTCCGATGATCTTGCAGTTGCGCGCCGCGAACTCGTCTTGCAGACCCGCGACGGCACCGAGCTCCGTGGTGCACACGGGGGTGAAATCCTTGGGATGCGAGAAAAGAAGGGCCCAGCCGCCACCGATCCAATCGTGGAAGCTGATCGTCCCCTGCGTCGTCTCGGCGGTGAAGTCGGGCGCGGTATCGTTGATGCGAAGTGACATAGGTCCTCCTGGGTAGTTTTGGGGGTGACGCTACGCGCTGAGCGGGCGAGAGTCGCGTCCCAGCGGCCCGAGTCTGTTCCACGATCCATCGGTGCGCCGGTGGGGGTGTGGGTGTCTCTCCTTCAAAGGGAACCCGAACCGCGCTCTCTGCTGCTCACCACGAGCCGAGACAAGGCTGCGGATCACGATACGTCTATCGGCCGATCAGCTCCGGGCCGCCCATTGCCGAGCGGCCTGGAGGTCGGCGCGATCGGCATCGCCTTCCTCAAGGAGTTCGAGCAGGTCCCGATAGTATCGCTCGGCAGCGCTCATGTCCCCAGACCGCTCGGCGGCACGAGCCGACCCGAAGAGGGCGCGAGCACGTCGCGGTTCCTTCTCCAGCGTGGTCTCGTAGGCCTGGAGCGCTTCGGCCGGGCGATCCAGCTCCATGAGCAGATCTCCCAGGAGCTCCCTGGCCGGGAGGATCGGTCCGGGAGTTACAGGATGCTTCTCCACCGTCGCCTCCAGCTCCGCCGCTGCCCGCGCGAGGCGCAGGGCTTCTCCGTCGTTGCCCTCGGCCCGTGCGATCCATGCCGAAGCAGCGAGCCGTTGAGCCTCCATCACCTTGGCCCAGTAGCCGTCTCCGGCCTCCCTCGTCCGATCCCGGAGCTCGGCCAACGACTCGGCCTCGCCGCGCGCAGCTGCGACCTGGTCGGAGCGTGCCGCCCCCACGCCCCGGGCGAATCGCGTCACCGCCTCGACAAAGGGGAGGGCGTCCACCGGCAGTGGCAGCTCGGCCGCCTCCGCCCACCGGTCCCTCTCCAGTGCGTAGCGAGCCGGCATGGCGGCGAAGTTGTGGCCGATGAGCCCGCCGTAGTAGCGGTTGGGAATGTTGCTGGCCCTTCGGATCACCTCGCCCGCCGCCCGGTCCATGCCGAGCTGTAGGTAGGCGTACACCATGTAGTCGAGGGGATGGACGGCGGCGTCGGGATCCGGCGCGGCCTGGGCAGAGCGGGCGTTGGTCTCAATGGACTCCTTCCAGTATCCCAACCGGGTGAAGATGTGCGAGGGCATGTGCAGGGCGTGAGGGGCAGCCGGCGCGATGTCGGCGTACCGCCTGGCCGCGTCCACTCCGTTCTCCGCGATCGCAGGGGCATCGAAGGCGTGGATGAGGTAGTGGGCGAGCCCGGGATGGTCAGGGCGCTCCCCGAAGAGGGGCTCCATGATCTCCGCCGCGTGGAGCTGGCGTGAGAACGTGAGGTCGGCCGGGGGAGCGTTGCCGACGACGATGCGGCCGTAAAAGATCGCCGCCTCCGTATCGTCGGGATGGGCCTCCATGATCCTCCGCATCGCGTCTTCGTGGGCACGCATGCGGTCGAGGTGGCTCACCTGGCGATGGTTCACGTACAGGGCCTCGGCCGCTTCGACGTACATCCGCTCCCTGGCAGTCGCTTCCGCCGCCAGCTCCCGCGCCCGTTCCAGCGCCTCGAGGGCAGCCTCCACCCGGGCGTCCGGAGGTGCCGCGCGGGTCATCGGATTCCCCCAGAAGTTCATCGCGATCCCCCAGTATGCCATGGCACACTCCGGATCGGCTTCCGCCACTTCCCGGAACGCGGTTTCCGCCTGCTCGAACCAGAAGGAGTGAAGCATGGCCACGGCACGTTCGAACGCGGGCTGTACTTCCGCGGCGCAGGAGGTCGGAAAGGAAACGCTCCCCACCACCCGCTCGGCGGCCGGCGCCTCCGGTTCGCCCGCGGCCCGGTTGTCCTGCCCGGCTCGGTCCGGGTCGGGGCTGTCGCAGCCCGCGAAGGCCAAGAGGAGTCCGAGGACGGCGAGCCGAGGGATGGGATGGAGCCAGGAGGGCAGGATCATCCGGGAGCGGGGGCGCATGTTGATCTCCAGGTGGCGCGAAAATGTCCACAACGTTGCGTTCAGGCGGGTGATAGGGTCGGGCATTCGTCCTCGGAGTGGCGAGGGACTCGGGGCCGGTCAGGTGTTAGCTGAAGTTCCTACGTGGGTTGGTGGGGGCGCAAGGAAGAACTTACCGATGCACGCTGTCGGTTCGTGAGCGCAAGCGGGTGAAGCGTCGTTTGGCCTGACGCGCGTCGGACCAAGGGCCGACGAGGTGCTGACTGGGATCAGGACCAGGGGGAGCGCTTCTCGGGCCTTGAGCCGGGTCTAGTCGCTTCAGGCTGCGTACCCGAAGCCGACGCTCGCACGAAGCCCCGCCGAGGCTCCAGGCGACCCCTGGGGTGGGTCGGGGTGGACTCGGGACTGTCTGCGCCTTTTGAGACGCGAGCCGACATGTCTTGACCAGTTCGTTCGGTCCACCGCTCGTCCCGTAGAGCGCGCAACGCTCATGGACTAGCAAGGACGCAAACGCCCCGAGCGCTTCAGCGGCGGGAGGCCGCCCGAGGACCCTTTTCCTCAGTCTTCATCAGCGACGGCTTCCCCGTCGATCGTGATGTACACGGTGTCGCCGACGACGACACCACCTTTGTCGATCTTGTCGTTCCACGACACTCCGAAGTCATGTCGATTGATCTCGGTCTCGGCCAAGAAGCCTGCTCGTAGCTTCGGCGCCTTGTTGACCCACTCCCCGTCGACCTCCTCCCACCACGGCGTCGGCCACTTCCCGAGGTACCTGACTCTGAGCGGCACTTCCTGAGTCACGCCGCGGATGGTGAGATCACCGCTGACCAGATAGTCATGGTCTCCGATGACCTCCACGCGATCCCCCTTGAACGACGTCTGAGGGTGTGACTCAACGTCGAGGAAGTCTGGAGATCGGAGGTGCACGTCGCGGTCGTTTTCGCCCGTCCAGATGGCCCGTGCATCGATAACGGCCTCGACCGACGACAGCTTCGGGTCCTCCGGGTCGAAGTCCAAGGTCCCATGGACGTTCTTGAAGGAGCCTCGCACCCACGTGACCATCATGTGCCGCGCGCGGAACGCTGCTGCAGTGTGACCCGGCTCGAATGTCCACTTTTAGCAGCGTTTGGGATTCATCTCGGATTCACTAACCCAAAGCGAAGAACCCCCGTAGGCAGGCTAACTGTCCACGGGGGTTCGTTTCTCGGTAGTGGGCGCTACTGGATTCGAACCAGTGACCTCCTGCTTGTAAGGCAGGCGCTCTGAACCAACTGAGCTAAGCGCCCTCGGGTGCGATCGGCCTGATGTTATCGGGTTTTTCGCAACTTGAAGTCCTTTCGAGTCTGACCGAGGTGTGTACGCAGGTGTGTACGTTCGGCGAAACATGACTATGCCTGCTCCCTCACCTCAGCCTGATGCATCACGACGTTCAACGTAGTCGTGGCGTCTGGCTGCTGGTAGATCCTCCGCACCGTCTCTGCGCTCTTCCACCCGCCTGCCCTCGCCACATCCTGCACAGGGAGATCCTTGCGGGCGGTCGCCCACATGCGTCGGAAGGCGTGCCACAAGCTGCCAGTCTGAGGTTCGAGAGCCGCGAGCTTCTCTGCCTGCCTGAGCCATTTGTCCGCGATGTGCCTGCTCAGCGGGGCGGTTGGGTCCGATGGGCTAGGGAATAGCGGAGCCGCACCGATTCCGGCTCGCTCGCGTAGTACCCGGTCCAGGGCCGCGCGGACTGTCGGTGCGATGGGCACCGTAGTCTCACGCCCAGTCTTATCGGTGTCAGCCCGCCATGTGATGGCCCGGAACGGGTGGGACTCACTCCGCGTTAGGTCGAGGTCTTGATACCGAAGCCGGCAAATCGCCGAGAGTCGTCTGCCGGTGCCGGCGGCGATGTCGAGTAGCTCGCTCAGATACGAGCGCGCCTCACGACGCTTCCCGTGCCAGTGGATCTCCGTCCTCACTTCGTCGGACACTGCCCTGAGGATGTCGAACCCCTCTCTGCCAACTTAAGTGAGACACGGAGCGGTTGAAGAATTAGAGTAGGGCGAAGGCAGAGAAACCGAGGATGCTGAGGCACCGAGAGAGAATGAGAGAGAATGAAACAGCCCTTCCACCGCTGGAGGGTAAGCGAAGCGCGGCAGCTCCACCGGACCCGGAGGTGGTAGATAGGCCGAGCCGCCGGCGGTTCACTTCGGCGTACAAGATGAGGATCATCGGAGAAGCGGACCGATGCACGGAGCCTGGAGAGGTCGGCCGACTCCTACGGCGGGAGGGCCTGTACACGTCGCACCTGTCGGCGTGGCGTAGGGCGGCGCGGACCGGGTCTATTACGGCGCTGTCCAAGAGACGAGGCCGCAAGGCGATCGAGCGGAATCCGCTGGAGGGGAAGGGAAGCTGCGCAAGCTGGAGCGGGAGAACGCTCGCCTCGAGGAGGAGCTCCGCAAGGCGCACCTGATCATCGACGTCCAGGGAAAAGTTGCAGGGCTGCTGGGATTGAGCCTCGAGGACGGGACGAACTCTTGAAGGCGACCCAGGAGCTGGCTCAGCACGTAGGGGTGAAACCCGCGTGCCATGCGCTCAGGGTCTGCCGAGCCACGTTCTACCGTCGTCAGAGGCCATCGACCGGGCATCAGCAGCCCCGCCCGACGCCTGCCCGGGCATTGAGCGAGAATGAACGGGACGAGGTGTTCGATACGCTGTGTTCGGATCGGTTCGTGGACCGCGCCCCGACCGAGGTGGTGGCGATGCTGCTCGACGAGGACGTCTACCTGTGCTCCGAACGCACGATGTATCGCGTTCTGGACTCGCGTGTGGCGGTTCGGGAGCGTCGGGCGCAGCGGAGTCATCCCGAATACAAGAAACCCGAGTTGATGGCGACGGACCCGAATCAGGTCTGGTCCTGGGACATCACCCGGCTGCTGGGGCCGAAGAAGTGGAGCTACTCTACCTCTACGTCATCCTGGACATCTACAGCCGCTACGTCGTGGGATGGATGGTGGCGGATCGGGAGAACTCCGCTCTGGCCGGGCGGCTTGTGCAGCAGAGTTGCCTGAAGCTTGGCGTCCAGCCCCAGGTCCTGACCCTGCACTCCGATCGTGGGGCTCCGATGACGAGCCAATGCACCGCTCAGCTACTCGCCGATCTCGGCGTGACGCGCTCGTTGAGCCGACCCCAGGTCTCGGATGACAATCCGTTCTCCGAGGCTCAGTTCAAGACCTTGAAGTACCATCCCTCGTTTCCGGGGCGGTTCGGCGATCAGAACCAGGCCAAGAACTTTTGTCGCTCGTTCTTCCGTTGGTACAATGCCGAGCACCGCCATGGCGGCATCTCGATGCTGACCCCCGAACAGGTCCACTTCGGCCACGCCCCTCAGGTCATCGCCCGCAGGAAGGCCGTGCTCCGCGAGGCCTGGGCCGCTCATCCCGAGCGCTTCGTCTCAGGTGAGCCGAAGCCTAAACCACTCCCCGAGGCCGTCTGGATCAATCCTCCAGGCCTCCCCCTCACTACACAGGAGATTGCTCTCTAATTGATTCCCCAGAGTGTCTCATCCGGGTTGACAGGTTCCGCCACGCTTCAAGTTGACGCCAACGGGGTCCGAGATTAGCGTTGGTCCTCGTCGCCCCTGCACGCGCTACCTGACTCCTCAACGATGTCCTAACCACCGTCGCTCAGGCCGATCTTTTCAAAACTCTGCTCGCTCCCGAGGGGCATAGGTACCATCTGCGCGACACGTGTGCTCGCTTGCCATTAGCCTACCACACTGGGTAACCCGCACCGGGGCGTGTAGCAGCCGCTCGGACCCCGAGGGCGGCCCGAGGCGGGGTCAGGGGCCCCGAGCGGTGATAGGGCGGGCTGCGGGGGGTGCTGGCAGGCAAACGGTGGGCAAGTTAGCGGCTGCAGCACCGCCAAATTCATCTACCGCGTAAGCGTCCCTACAGCAGAAGAGAGACGTGCGGGGGCCGGGAAGGGGGGTTCAGTACGTCGCCCACGTACCGGGAGTCACGAGCTCCAGCAGGTGGCCATCCAGGTCCCGAAAGTACACGCTCTCGCCACCGTCTTCCCAAGCGACCTTGCTTTCGATTGCCACATCCTTCTCTGCGAGCCAGGCCTCCCATGCGCGCAGGTCCTCGGCCTCGATCGCGAAGGCGAAGTGCGTGGTGCCGCTCCCGTCATGGCCTGGCAAGACACCCCCCTCGATGTCGGTCGGTTCAGCGGAACCTCCGACCTTGAACAACAACAACACCTGCTGTCCCTCCACATCGAGCGCACCGATCCGTTCAGTCGATATCAGAACCGGGAGCCCGAAAACCCGCTCGTAGAAGTCAGTGGCCCGCGCGACGTCCTCGACGTAAAGGCCGTACTCGAGCACGCGCTGAAGTGGAGGCCTGTTCATGCTCGTCACGCTCCTCGTCCTAACGGATCTCCCATGCTGACGACGATCACGACGCCTTCCTCGACGACGCGAAGCCACGGGATCTGACGGGTCATCGGGGTACCAGCCACTTCACCGGTTAGCCTCGTCTACTGCGCGCTTCATTCGCTCTACCCAGGCCGGAACGACGCGCACGTAATAGCCGCGGTTCTGATCCATGGACCGCCTGTAGACGAGGTTGCCGTCGGGACTCAACGCAAAAGACGGCCCATCCGTGTCAGCAAACAGTGGGTCGATCTTCCAGACTGCGGTCGCGCCAACGGGCGGGTTCGCGGACGCGTCGATCGATACACGGTGAAAGGTCCCTCCGTCCCGATCCCGCGCGGTGTAGTAGATCAACTCCGTGCTCGAGCGCCATTGAGGGTCAACAGCCAAGGGATCGATCGCAAAGCGTTCGCTTCGGGCCGGCCACGGCTCTACGAAGACACCCACGGCGCCCTGATTCTGATACGCCAGCCATCGCTCATCTGGGCTAAGCGAGACGAACAGGACGCTGAGACCCAATGAGTCCACTTGTGGCGGCGTCACCGTCGGGTCGACCACCATGGCCGAACGTGCGGAACCCGAACCGATCAGCAACTCGGTGTCGGACAGGTACGAGCTGGGGAGCATGTACGTGTTTCGGGCACCATCAAGAAGCTTCGCGGGACCGTTGGTGGAGTTGGGCTGGACGTGGTACAGAGCCCCGACACCCACATCGGGCGACTTCTGGTAGACGAGGGCTTGTCCGTCCGGACTCCATCTCGGCTGACCGATGTAATAGTCCTCGTCGATCGTCTGTACCCGCCCCGTGGCCAAGTCGTAGATGCGAAGTTCGTGATTCTGAATTCCCTCCACCACCGAAGCGAGGCTGCGCCCGTCCGGGCTGAAGTCGAAACGGACGTGCGCCGCACTTTCTATCGGCAGCAACGTCTCTTGTCCGTCTTCGGAAATACTTACGAGCCTTCCCACCTCGGCGTTGATGCCTGGGACGTAGACAAGAGTGCCGTCGTCGGTGATGTCATATTGGCCTGATCCACTGTAGGCCTCAGTGCGGACGCCGGACACGAGCGTGACGGCGCGTCCAATGATGAGAGAATCTCGGTCGAGCAGCGGAGCCGCTCTGAGGTCGCCGCTGGGCGCCATGTACACGACGTACTCGCCGTCGATGAGACGGAAATGAGAGCCTGCCAAGCCAGAGAAGACTCCCTCCTGAACCGTCTCACGGCGGAAATGATGCTCCTCGTCGGGGTCGCTGAGGTAGCGGATGTGACCCGAGTTGTTGCCGCCACCTCCGCAAAGGACCTGTTCACGGTCAATCAGCTCGGGGTTGATGCAGTACGAGACCTGAAGCTCGTTGACTGGGCCGGTCACGGGGTCGATCCACTTCAACACACGCCCGTCTTCGTCGGAGTAGAAGATGAATCCGTCGTCCAGCCAATCTCCGAATGGGTCCTGAGCTTCGGCTACCGTCGATACCGGGCCACCCGCGATCGGGACGATCTTCACCTGACCGTTGGCCTGAAAGGCGACCCGGACTCCATCAGGGGACACGCGCGGTGTCGCGCCCGCGCCCTCGGTTCCCTGGATCACTCGGGACTCTTCGGTCACGAGGCTTCGGTAGAACAGAATCGTGGAGGAGTCCTGAGCAGCTCGGTAGACGATGAACGAGCCGTCCCGAGACACGTCGAAGTTGCGAGTGAAGCCGAGCTGCATCGGCGCATCGAACTGGAGTCCCACGTCACGGATGCCGACACCTTGACGCCCCAGGGACCAGAACGAGAAGGCAAGCGCGGCGACGGCGACTGCACTCGTGACGAAGGCGATCCTCTGCCACGGTTGGGACGCCGAGGTCGCCGAGGTGCCGTCCAATGAATCGCCGTGACGGAACGCCCGATCAGCCAGCGCCGTCGCGAAGTCGTGTGCCCCAGCGAACCGATCCGCTGGCAGCTTCTCCAACGCCTTTCGGATCGCCGCGTCCACGTTGGCCGGAATCGAGGCCCGCACCGTGGTCGGGGCCCGCGCATCCTCCGTGAGGATTCGCGCCAACACCGCTTGGGCGCTGCCGCCCATGTACGGAGGCTCACCCACGAGCATCTCGTAAAGCACACACCCAAGCGAATAGACATCACTCGCAGGGCTCGGATCACGATCCGCCGATGCCTGTTCGGGACTCATGTAATAAGGAGTCCCCATCGACAGGCCGGTCTCGGTCAGCCTGCCCCCCCCCGCCTGCGCCACTGCCAAGGCGATCCCGAAGTCGGCTACGAGCGGACGACCTTCGCTGAGTAGGATGTTCGCGGGCTTGATGTCGCGGTGAATGACGGATCGCCGGTGCGCGTAGTCGAGCGCCTCGGCCAGGTCGGTCGCGATCCGAACCGCCTCGTCCACCGGGAGCTGCTTCTCGCGGTCCAGCCTGTCCCGAAGGCTCTCACCCTCGACGAACGGCATGACGTAGAACAGGAAGCCGTCCGCCTCGCCCGAGTCGAACAACGGCAGGATATGAGGATGCTGGAGCCCCGCCGTCGTCTCGATCTCCGCGAGGAACCGCTCGGCCCCGACGACTGCCGCCAGCTCCGGTTTCAAGACCTTCAGTGCGACGTTCCGCTTGTGTCTGAGGTCCTCCGCCAGGTAGACGGTCGCCATCCCGCCCTCACCGAGTTCACTCTCGATGCGGTAGCGGCCTTCGAGGGCTGCGTTCAGGCGAGTGACGGGGTCGGGCATCAGTTGCCGCCCATCCGCTCGCGTAGCTCCTCGAACCAGTTGGTGACGAGGTAGACTTCGGAGTCAGAATCACCCGCAGCCACCTCACTCCCCGGGCTCACCATCAGAAATCGCGAGCCGTCGGGATGGATGTCCCACGTCCGCACCAGTCCAGGATTGCTCCACACCACGTAGTCGGGCTCGTCGAAGAGCAGCTCCGACGTGGAGAGCACCTCGAAGGTTGGCTCCGTAGCCACATCGACCGCCAAGACCCGCGATCCGCTGCGGTAGTAGAGCCTTCGTCCGTCCGGACTCCAGACGGGCTGGGTGCCGAGTCCCGGCGAAACGCCGTGCCGCCCCGTGATCGTCGGGAAGCTGTGTACGTAGATCCGGTACTCGCCGGTCTCGTCGGACTGATAGGCGATCCAACGGCCATCGGGGGAAATGTCCCCGTTGCTCTCGTTCCACTCGGCCGTGAGGAAGTCCGCGAACTCGGCGCCGTCCGCGCCCAGACGCACGAGCAACAAGTCGTGGCCCCGGCCCGGGGCGTTTTCCCGTGCGACGATGAGGCTGTCGCCTGCGCTCACGTCGGTGACATACGTCCCGGTAGGCCGGTCCCAAAGCTGGGAGGCTTCCTCGCGGCCGTCTGCCGGACGGCGATAGCTGTCGGAGGTCGGTGACTGTTCGCTGAAATGGAGATACTCGCCGCTCGGCGACCACACGGGCATCGTGCCCGTCGCGAACACCGGGTTCGCCCCGGTCACGATGTCGTAGACGCGGAGCTCCCCGTCGTAGTTGTAAGCGATCTTGCTGCCGTCGGGAGAGTAACGCGGGGTATCCATCGCCCCGGCTCTGAGAGGCAACGGGGCTTCCACCCCCCGCATGTCCACTTCCACGAGGACTCTCTCGGACTGGATCGAGGCGGTAGCGTCGGCGGAATAGACCAGCGTCCCGGACCCCGAGACGGCGAACTGCGCCGCGTTTCCAGATACGGCCAGTTCAGGCACCAGGATAACCGGCGAGCCCGTGGCCTCGAGCGTTCCCACATCGAAGGGGACGCCCATGAGGGCACCTTCGAAGTGCCCGTAGATCAAGTGGCCCGTCGGCGTGTATCGTGGACTGAAGCCGGCAGGGACGAGCTCCCGGACCTCACCTCCCTCCAACTCCAAGAGCAGGATTCGTCGGTCCGTGGCAGTGCCCACGTCCATTATGATCGCCCTTCCGTTCGGAAGGAGATGCGGGCTGCCAACGCGGAGGGTGTCGGACTCCAGCAGCAGCTCGGGCTCACCGCCGGAAGGCCCTACACGATAGAGCACACCGCCGCGCGTAAACACGATTGTGTCGTCGGGCCCCCAGTGGGGTTGGCCGCCGCCCGCGACGAGCAGCGCCGGTCCTCCTGTGATCGGCACCTTCTTGATCTCGCCCCTGACCGCGAACGCAACCGCCTGGCCGTCCGGTGAGAAGCTCGGGTCCGTGGCACCCTCGGTGTTGGGTAACACCCGCCATGCAGGAGCGTCGGCCGAACGGATGTAGAGGTCGCCGGTTGGCCCAAAATCCCGATCCCTGTGTCCGGCCACGATCCATCGGCCATCCGGCGAGATTGCCAGCCGTCTACCTACCAAGCCGGCATCTAGCAGGAGGCCTGTAACCTCCGCTCGTGTGGGAATGGCTGGATCCGGCAGCGGCGCGGGTCGGAGCCAGCCCCAGGCCGCCAATGCGGCCAGGAGAACGCTCGCGGCCAGCCAGGGATTCTTGTGCCACTGTCGAGCGGGTCCTACAGGCAGGGCACCAGCCGCCGGGGCGGCCGAGACCGCCATGGTCGAACGAGGCTCATAGGTGAAGCTCTCGTCAGCCAACGCGGCCCTGAGCTCCGCGGCGCTCGCGAACCGATCGGCGGGCAGCTTCTCCAACGACTTCCTGATCGCCGCACCGACGTTGGGCGGCACGGTCCTCCGCGCCATCGTGACCCGTGGCGCGTCCATCGTCAGGATCTTCGAGAGGATCGCCTGCGCGCTGGCCGCCGAGAACGGCGGCTCCCCGGCCAGCATCTCATAGAGGACGCAGCCGAGGGCGTACAAGTCGGATCGAGCGTCCACGTCCCTGTCGCCCGTGGCCTGTTCGGGACTCATGTAGTGCGGAGTGCCGAGACTCAGCCCTGTCTCCGTGATGCGTCCACCGCCCGCCTCGGCCACGGCCAGCGCAATTCCGAAGTCGGCAACGAGAGGCTCCCCCTGCTCACTCAGGAGGATGTTGCCTGGCTTGATGTCGCGGTGGACGACGCCGTGCTCGTGAGCGTAGTCGAGTGCGCCCGCCACCTTCTGCGTGATCGCCAGTGAGTCATCCACACCGAGTTGCTTCTCTCGGTCGACCCGGTCCCTCAATGACTCGCCCTCCACATACGGCATCACATAGAACAGGAAGCCGTCTGCCTCGCCCGAATCGAACAGCGGCAGGATGTGGGGGTGCTGGAGGTTGGCGGTGGTCTTGATCTCGGCGAGGAAGCGGTCGGCACCGACCACGGCGGCCAGCTCTGGCTTCAGGACCTTGAGCGCGACCTTGCGCTCGTGGCGGAGATCGTCCGCAAGGAAGACGGTCGCCATCCCGCCCTCGCCGACCTCGCGGTCGATCTGGTAGCGACCGTCGAGCGCCGCGTTCAGCCGGTCGATCATGTCCGACATGTAGCCTGCCCCGTTGCGTGGTGGAGCCCAGCGGGGATCGGGTTCAAGATGCGGGGGTCAGATGAGGAGGGCCAGGCAATCGTAGGCGGCGGCTCGACCCCGTTCTGCTCTCTGCTACACGCACAGAACCCCGCCGAGGCTCCAGGCGACCCCTGGGATGGGTCGGGGTGTCCTCATGGCTTCGTCCCGCAGCCGTCACGGCCAGGTCCGTTCAGAACGAGTCCGCCCGGTACGTCATCGTACGTATTTGAAGGCGAGCGGCGGCCTCGTAGCGTTGGGCGGGACAGAATGAGCACCCGCGACCGGGGGAATGCAATGCACGGCAAGCGCCCGCTGAGCCTCAGACTCGTATCGTTTGTACTGCTCATTACCTGGCTGCTGTCCGCCTGCGTGACTTGGGACCCGGTTCCGCTGCGTTTCATCCCACCCGAAACACAGATTCGGGTGACCACATCGAACTCCGACCTGAGACTTGTGTCGGACAGCATTGCGGTCATGGGTGACACGCTCGTGATGTGGGAACAGCAGCCGCGTAGCGGCCGCAACCAGCCACGAGCCGAAATACTTCGCGCCGTAGAGCGGGACGTCGTATTCATCGAAGCGGGCTACGTCAGTAAGCGGCAATCGACGTTTGCGGTGATAGGCGTTTTGGGAGGCATACAAGCGCTGTCGTACTTGGCACCCATCATCCTCCCGTGATTGCGCGTTCAGCAGCGCCAAGCTCGGTTCGCATGGTTGCCCCTCGCTGCCACGCCGCCTACCGATCCGCACCCGGAGGCGGGATGACGGGCGGTTGTGGATCAAGCGGGGTGAGGTCGCGGCCAACCAGGGCCGGATGGTCCGGCGGAATGTACGTCGCCCGAAACACGCCGTAGGGGAATCTCCGTAGGATCGAGCCTTCGGCCGCCGGCATCTCTCCGGACGTAGGCGACCAATACTCCCAGACGGTCTCGCCCTCTGGGGTCACCTCGAAGAAGCGTCCCTGCGGGCCCGACGTCACGAGGGTGTTGCCACTCGCGAGCCGGTGCGCACCGGAGATGAACGACCCGTAGAACGTAGTGGGGTCCGGTGCAACATAGCTCCAGGTCACGTCTTTCGGACCGAACGCCTCTCCTGGCTCCCCGGCGTACCCTCCCGAGGCGTCCGTCGGTGGCGCGAACTCGAAAACGGCCGAGTGGGTCCCTCCCGGTGTCACGTCGTCGTTGTTGAAAACGGTGAGGTTGCCCGCACCGGGCATCCCCGCCGATACCCAGCGGATATCGTGCTGGCCGAAGAGGACTTGGTCGGCCTCGGTGCCGCGCCCGTACACGCGCGGGTTTCCCCAACGATAGAGCAGATCTCCTCCTCGACCCCAGCGGCCTCCGGTGCGACCGCGCGCCTCCGCCGTGGTCGTGCTGTGGTCGATGATCCAGATCTCACTGAAGAAACGGGGGCTCAGCGCGATCTGATCCAGCTCGGCGTTGTACGCGATGGCGTTCGTATGCATGAGGTCCGACGACGGGTTGTGATCGCTGTCATCCGGCACGTACCCGATCTCCCGATACCGGGCGATCTCTTCCGTCGTGAGGTCGTCCGGCACCGGACGCCCACCGTTGATGTCGAGTAGCTCGGGATGGTCCGCCAGATCGCTGTAGTTGCTCAGGCTCTCGTCGTGGTCCTGGATCATGTGGTCCCACATGTGCCACTCCCACACGACGCGGGCGCCATCAGGTGGCTGCGGCTCGAGCTCGACCACCATGTCGGGCCAGAGCCCGCGCTCGGGCGTCATTTCCGGCCGATGACCCATCGTCCGCGCCTCTTCACGCGACTTCGCCTCCCACGCGATCGCAATGATGTTCCCGTTGGGAAGGACCGCGATGTCGTGATGCAGCAGGTAGTCTTCGGTCGCGAATGGGAAGTCCCAGACGAGCTCCCCATCCCAGGCGAACTCTTGGATCCTCCCGCCCTGCCCGCCACCGCTGAAGACGGGGACGTCAGGATCCTTTGCGCCCCGGAGGAGGTGGCCGTTGTCGAGCAGATAGACGGACGCGGTGGGTGCGTAGTCGCTTTCCCAAGTGCGCACCACGTCCCCGCTGCGTGCCTCGACCAGATAGGTGGTCGAGCCCAGGAGGGGGGCGTAGTAGACATATCCCGACGCACCTCCGGGCGGGCTCACCACGAGTCCGCGCGGCACGTCCGACGTGCCGCAAGCTGTGAACAACGAGGAAGCCGCGAGCAGCGCCGAAGCGGCCATCAAGACGGAGGCCTTGCGAGGCGCCTTGAGGGGGGATGGTCGCGGGTCTCTCATTGGACGTACCGTTCTGGTTCGCGCTCCACTGTGAACCCCCATGGGTAGCCTCACTACTCGTCAACAGGTCCCGCATGAGCTAATCGGCTACACCGTGCCCGACGGCACGATGCCACACGAACACTAGGTCGAACAAGAGGGCAGACAGCCTCCGCGAATCCGGACTCTACCGCCCCTTTCGAGAGAGCGTAGACGGCAGCCACAGTAGGCCGGCGGCCACCGTGTACGGCAAGACGTAGCTGACCAGCCACCCCAACCTTCGGTCGCCCTCCTCTATCCCCCTCCGCGAGCTACTGCTCAGACGAATCGGGGCTGCAGAGGGATCCGTTTGCGTGGTTACCGCGGGACCGTACAGTTTGGTCGCTTGAGGGTTTGCGCCCAGTGCTCCGTTCCACGAAAGCAGTGAGGGTCGCATGGCCGAGCCACGTTTCTCCATCGAGAAGGTCGTCGAACGTCGGGGGAGCGTTTCCGGCGCCCTCGCCGTCACGGCTTCTGGTCAGGGCGATCCGGGGTTCCTCAACACACTCCTCGCGGCTCCTCTTCCGCCATCCGATGTCGAGTTCGGGAACGTCGAACTACGTGGCGAGGCGGGGAAGAGTGTCATTCTTGGGTCAGGAAAGACCAAGGCGGAGTTCAAGGCCTCTGCCGGAGCTCACGGTAGGTTCGGTGCTTATGCCGAAGGGGCCGACGTGCTAAAGGCACTCAAGCTCAAGGCCGACGAAATCGGCGGTCTGAGCCTTCCTTCGGAGCTGGTCGTCGTTATGGAGTGCTCGACTGGGGGTATGAAGCAGCCCTCGGTGGCGGCGTCGCGCTCCAGGGCAAGGCTGCGGCCAGCATCGAGGGGGAAGGGAGACGTCAGGCCCGCTACATCGTGCTCCGCCATCTCAAGAGCGATCTAAAGGGCCGGACGTTTGTCGCTCGAACGCTAGACAGCCTGATCTTGCCTTCGCAAGTCGATTCCGTGGACGACTTGGCGCCGGGAACTTGGGTGATTGCCGAGGTCGACGGTTCGATCGGGATCAAAGTCGGGGCGCAATACGGATTCTCCGTGGACTGGGTGCGGGAGGCAAGCCTCGGAGGACTGCGTGGAGACGTGGGGTTGAAGATCAAGGCCGGTATCGACGTGGCCCTCGGTTTCTCCGCAGCCGGCAGGTTTCTCGTCGCGGTGAGCCGGCCGTCTCTTTCCGCCAAGGACAAGACGGTGCGCGTTCAGATTTTCAAAATGCGCCGGAAGGGGTGGGACTTTGCTCTGAACGCCGGTGCGACCGTCAAGCCTCAGGCGCCACCGCTCCCGGAGACGTTCGACGGCTTACTTTCGGCTGTGTTCGGGATCGATGGGGCACAGCTGTTCGAGGATCTGAGAGGGATCAGGAGTCTTGCCGACCCAGCCAAGGCCCTGAAGACGCTCCTCGGAGACAGTGAGAGCGTACAGGGGTTCATCTCACAACTGGTTCCCGGCGTCGGATCGGTGATCGAGCGCTACGGCGAGGCATGGAAGCGCATCGACGGCCTCTTGAAGCAGTGGGACAAGCTCGACCACGGAGCTCAGGCGTTCCTGTCGTCGAAGCTCGGCGACGCAGCCTCGATCCAAGAGATCCGCGCGTTCCTGGAGCAGTTGAAAGGATTGGACTCGACGGCCCTCAAGCAAGAGATCTTGGAGCAGATCGAGGGATCGGCTCAGGGCGACGACGTTGTCCTACAGTGGCTCTCGAGCGTCGCGGACGGCGATCTCCTCTCCGCCCTCACGCGCTCATTAGGCAAAATCAGCCGCGTTGCGGACGAGACCCTGAAGCTCCTGGATCCCGAGTCGCTGGGGCCCGTTCTAGACGCTGTGCACGGCTACCTGGGGGAACAACTGCAGGTTGATCGCATCCGTGAGGCCATCGCCGCGGCGGACCCAGACAGGCTGGACCCGTGGCTAGACAAGAAGCTGAAGGACTTCTTGGGTGAAGCCGGCGGCAGACTCCGCCTGGAGAAAGTGGCCAGGGTCATCGAGCTTCTCGAAGCCAAGTCGAAGACCTTCTATGACGCAGCCCGAACCGCCTTGGAGCGCAAGTACGAGGCCAGTTTCGCCCTCGCCTACAAGCGGAGCACGGAGCGGACGGCTTTGGCCGACCTGGAGATCGACGGCGCCGCCGAGGCTGCTGGGGCCCTCCTCAAGCAGGCCATCTCGGGTGACCTTGGCAGGTTGCTGCTCGTAAACCACGATGCCGTCAAGCTGCGCACAGGGACCCTAACGCACGGCATTGAACGCCAGACCAGCGTGTCGATCAGTCTCCCATTCTTCGACCGAGACATCGAGACGTTCACGAAGTCCTTGGCCAAAGTGGCGGTCTCGGACGAGCCCGGCGGTCGGGTCGTATACTCCCTCGACGCCGAAAACATAGTGGAGCGGAACAACAAGACGCGTAGCAGGCTCGCGCTCAGCGGCACGCTGAAGTTGGCCTCGAACAAGGTACGGGTCTGGTCCGAACCCGAGTGGCTATCGACCTACGAGTACTCCGAGAAGCTCAAAGACGCGACGCGAGCTCAGCTTGCTCACAGATTAGAGCCGTTAATCCAGACGTTCTTCGCGGACGACTTCCCGATGCGGGCTGACGGGTCGACCGCACCGTTTTCGACGTGGCTGGACGACTGGGACCGGACGATCACGAGGATCGCGGGGACTGCCTCGGACAGCTTCGGCAATACCGGGCTCCTTCTGTCTGTTGCGATCCCTCCGATAGTCGCGGCGGCCTGGGCGCTTGCGCCCGGAAGGGCCGACGATCCCGGGTACCTCGCCATGTCACTCGCGATGCAGCGAGTCATGCGAATGGTGATGCTCCGGGTGGCAGACTCCGATCCGAAGTTCTACAAGAAGCGCGTAGAGGCCTCCTCCCTGCTCGTATATGCGTCTCTGCCGCCGGCACATGATCCCTCGAAGGCTCGGAACGGACCGTTGGATCTGCGGGGCCCGAACGGACTCCACTGGTCCGTTAGAAACCAGGAGCTCCTGGAGCGGTTGGTCAACCACCCTGAGACGACGATGACGCTCGGTGGCGTCATGGCTCGGGCACACAACCGACTTGGCCGCGGCGGGATGATCCCGAACAACAACGTGGCGTGGTGGGAGCCGAAGCTGGAGCGAATGAAGGAAGTGATGGCGCTGGCACTGACCTTTTCCGGTTTCCAAACGTCACAACTGAACGACCTACAGAGGTTACTGTCCGTCGAGCGAGTTGCGATCAGGGCTGCCCAGAAAGCCGGTCAAGCCATGGCGGAGTTCCGACGGAGAGCTCGTGCTGATGCGGCCGAAGCGACCGCAGCGCTGGCCCGGTTCGGCGAGAAGACGACCGAAGCCTTCAATGAACAGCTCGGCGACAAGTTCGGGAACGGGTTGCCCACATTGAGTGCGGAGTTGTTTTCGGCTGCCGCGCGGGCATTCGATCCGTCGATCGCTGACGAGAAGTCGTTGGCCATACTCGAGATCCTGAGCATGAGAGAGGGCGCGGCCTTCCCAAAGAACCTCCGCAAGCTTGCTGGTTCGGCCGACGTCATTCTTGCGCAGCGCTTCGTCCGCGGATAACGACCTCCCACTTGGCTGAAAACGTCCCTCTCTGCCACGCCGCCTACCGATCCGCACCCGGAGGCGGGATAACGGAAGATCCTCGGGAGACGACTCGTTCTGGACCCATGACACGATTCGTCAGGGAATCGCGCCTCGACGTGTGCCAACAGAATCGCTACCTCAAGGGTCCCTGTCGGGACGTCAATGCGCGCTGCAAAGCGCTCCCCGGAGTCCCCGCGTGAATCTAAATCGCGCCCTCAGATCCCGGCTGGCCCTCCTGCTGCTGTTCACGTGGTGGACATCCGCCTGTCACACGTGGCGACCTGTCCCCAACCTCGACGCAATCTCACCGAACACCGAGCGAATCCGGCTGCGGACCGCGCTTCGGTTCAGCCCTGTGGTCGAGCTGGACAACAACTTCTCGATCAGGAGCGATACGTTGGTCGCTCCACCTCCGAACGGCGCACGCATCCCGGTTTGGGACGTAGTCGGGGTCGAGGAGCGCCGTTTTGCCGGCAAGCAGACGCTGCTCCTGGTTACGGGCCTGCGTGGGCCGTGGTGCACGTCGGGGTGTTCCTCTCGCGGGGCGTCTGCGTCGGCTCCATGACCGGCCATTGCCGGGACCCGGCCCCGGGTCGCCCGTAGTCAGGTCGGGCCACGCCTCGAGACCGGGACATCACGTCGATCCCGGCCCCCGCGACGCCTTCCACCCATCCGACGCCTTCCACCCATCGCCGCCCACGTCGCGGAGGCGATGACCACACCTCCCCGTGTTCGCATTCTCCTCTGTGAGCAGATCGTACCAGGCGACCGCGTGCCGGTCGCGGTAAGCCTTTACACACCTCCGTTGTCACGAACCGCCCATTCCAGTGCTCCACAGACAGGAGAAGAGAAGACGGTGGGGCACCCGAGCGTGACGTGTGCGTCCGTTGAGTCGGGGGCGTCTCAAGGGATCGAAGCCGGAGGCGAGCCTTGGCCGCGCGAGGAGAGACGGATTCCCTTCCCGCGGCGTGGACTCGGCGCGCCAGCGTGGCCACTGCATTGGCCGTTTGTCTCGTCCTCGTCCAGTCGTGGTCCCTGATCTCACGAGCGAGCGTGGGGACGAGCGATGTCGGTGTGTTCTTCCGGACGGCCGAGCTCGTCAACGCGGGAGTCGGTGCCGAGCTGTACAGCGAGCTCGATTCACCCTCGGGATGGTTCCGAACGATCCCTCCGGCCGGACTCCTGCCCTTCCTTCTCTTGTCCCGTTTTGGCGAAGCCGCCACGGGCGCGCTATGGGCCGTAGCGAACCTCGGCCTCCTCGGTGTGGGGGTGGTGCTGCTCTCGAGGTTTCTCGGCAGCGTGGAGAGCGATCGGGAGGAGGGCTGCGAGGAGAGTGGCGGCCTGCCGAGTGGCCGCGTGCAGAGGGGCTGCGAACAGACTGGCTCTGCGGACGTCCGAGCGGCCACGCCCTGGATCGTTGTGGTGTTCGTGCTTCTCTCGGGTTGGAGCATCCAGGTCGGTCAGTTCAGCCTTCTGTTCGCGACTTGCTGGATCGCGGCGCTCTACGCTTTATCCCGCGGCCGCGACGGCGTGGCCGGCCTCATACTCGCGATCCCGGTCGTCATCAAGATCTATCCTGCCCTCATGTTGGCGATTCCGCTCGCCTTGGGAAGGCGGCGCTGGATTGTCATGATGGCGTTCTTCACCGGCGGGGCGGTCCTGTTCGGTCTGGTCCTTCCGACGATCTACCTCGGACCGCGGGCATGGGGGCTGACCGAGTCGTTCGTTTCGAGTGTGCTCCTCGGGGAAGACGGCAGAGTCGCTGCGTACTCGCGGCTCGAGGCCACTTCGTTGACCAACCAGGGACTGGACATGGTGGTGACCCGCTACGTCACGCACAGTCCCTGGTTTCACGACGCGTATCCAATTCCACACCTAGCCCTTGGGGCTGCGTGGATCGCTCACGGTGCGCGGGCGACGATCGCGGCAGTCACGCTGGCCGTGGTACTGAGCGCGCGAGGGAGGTGGGTGGACCGGCCCAATGACGGGCTGTTGCAGTCCGCTGCCCTTTGGTCCGCGACCCTCTACTCGATCTTGCCCGAAACCAAGGCGCGTTACGCGGTCTACACTGTGCTGGCCTTCGTTCCCCTCTGCGTGATGGCTGTGCGTGCGACGCGAGAGTCGAGGCCGCGCGATGCGGCCGCTTGGACCAGCGCGATCGTGATTCTCCTGGCGCTCTCCCTTCAAGCGTTGCCAAGAGCCGCCGCCGCGTACGGCACCGGATACCTCGGCTCGCTCGGCCTCTGGGCGATCAACGTCAGGTTGGCTCGCCGTCCGCGGGAGTCCACTGCTGGTCGACGCCCGGCGGCGCGGATCGAGGGCGAGTCGTGCTACTGGTTGCCTGGCATCGTCCGCACCTGCCGCAGCGATATCGTCGTCTCCTGCAGACACGACGAGCTCTCCGTCAGGACACCCTCGACGGCAACCTCGTCGCCCACTTCCGCATCACCGACGTCGCCCTCCAACGCATAGACGTCACCGAACTCACCGAACAGCACCGAGCACGGCTCCCCCCGGTGGACGAGCTGGCCGCGTCTTGCGAGAATCCCGTTCTCGTCGGTGGCGTGGAAGTAGTTCGAGAGCGCGAGCGGGCGGAAGTAAAAGTCGAAAACGATGAAGACGGCTGGACGGTCGCGGTGTGCCCACTCCGGAACCTCGACGGTGAGCGTGAGGTGCCCACGCTCCGTGGTCATCTCCTGTCCGATCTCTTCGAAGCCGAAGTTGGCGGCCCCGAGCCCGATCCGGGTGGGCGTAATCGCGGGTAGCCCGCCGGTGTCGATCGTCACGCGGGTCCCGGGTCGGCCGCTGCGTGGCGTGATGAACTGGATCCGGCGCGACAGGGCGTGCCCGCCGACCACCTCCGCCTGCGCGACGGCTTCCCGCGCGTCGACGAATCCGATCATGAGGAGGAGGGGAGCGATCATCGCCACCCGGGCGAAACCGCAGCAGTGGAAAATCGACCGATCGATCGACATGGGAACCTCCGTCGGCTCGCGGTCTTGCGGTCGTAGCAGAGGGCGCGGCGAACCACCGCGCACGACTCCCTACCCTACGATCGTACCGTCTCGGATGACGGGGAGCCAGCCGTCCAACGTCGGCACGCCGAAGCCTTGAAGGCGAGCGGTCTCCGGGACTTCGCCGACCCTTGGAGGCCTATAGGATGAGGGCCATGGGGAGGAGGATCACGTAACCGAGGACGAGAAGCAGTGGTGCCGCGGTGATGGATCCCTGTGCAAGCAGGTAATAGCCCAAGCAGATCGTCAGCAATCCGGCGACGCCAAGCGCGGCATTGATTTGAGAAAACTGGAGGGAGCTGGCCCCACTGTTGCCCGCCGCCCGTTGTCGACGGGCCGACGGCTTCGGGGACGCTTTCTTCTTGGCCATGGCGTGTGATCCGGAGTGGTGAGACACCACAGTCGTGTCCCGTTTGGAAAGTCGCGTGGTATTCGAGCGACTTTCAAACGGGACACTAGTCGGGTGTCTCAGAAGGGTCAACTGGGTCGGGCCGGCCTTGGTCCGGGTCAGGCCGCGACCGCTCGTCATGTGGGACGATCCGCCACTGGACCTCGACCAAACCGTCTTGGTCGATGCGAGGACGGCTCTCCCTTTGCAGCCAGTAGGCCGGATCGTCGGGTAGCTCCGTCGCCCGGAGGCGCGCCATCTGGAGCCGATTCCGTCGCCTCCTGATGAACAGCATGGCCGTCAACAGGGTCCCCAAGATCGCCCAGAAGACGACGGAGTGGGAAAGGACGAGCAGCCACCCGTAGCGCCGGCGCACGTACTTGCTCCAATCTCCCTCCAGCTGACCGCTCGTGACCCCAAAGGTCGACCGGAGCGCCGTCTCGAACGAGCGGCCTTCCCGCCACCGCCCGAGGAAGATCGTGAGACCCCGCTCGCCGCTCTCGGACATGAGGTACTCGACGGCCGTGGCGGAAAGCATGTACGCGATTTCCGCGGAGGCCCGGTCCGAAGGCCATCCCAGCGCGAGGGAGTCAAGAGGAGGAGTACGTCCCCCGGCCATCGCGACGCGTAGCCTCCATGCTTCGGTGGCGTTCCAACCTCCCGAGGCCCACTCCGCATAGCCTTCGGAGAACCACCTGGGGATCCTCAGACCCTCGAGGAACTCGTGAAGCCCGAGATGAGCCCATTCGTGACGAGCAACTCGGGTCTCGTCCCAGCCACGCGTGCGGTTGTCGGAGTAGAGGGGCAGCACGATGCTCTTCGTCGCCGGGATAGCGACACCTGCCCCCCACTCCGGCGCGGCTCCTCCCGTCAGCTCTGCGAAGGCCGTCTCCGACCCGGCGAGGTGGACATGCGCTTCGGTGGGGATGCCGGAAGGGAGGCCGGGTAGGTTGGCGTAAGCCTGGAGGGTCCGGAGGATGCGCTCCGCCCGGAGCGAGTCGCCCGCCTCGTAGTACACGAGCAGCCCGTCGCTTTCCAGCGGCGGCGGAGGTTCAGGACCGGATGATGCTGCCTGGCCCTGCACCAGCAACAGGCCGACCAGGTGCAACGCGGCCTGGAGGGTCATCTTTGCAGTGCGGCCCCCAGCGTCTCCAGGTTGGTCCGCGCCACCTCGTTGGCCGGATTCAGCTCGACCGCGCGCTGCCAGAGCAGGAGGGCCCAATCGGTGTCGTTGTCTTTGTAGGCAAGGTTACCGAGCTTCACATAGATGTCGTCGCCGAGCGCGGGCTCGAGCTGGACCGCCCGCTCGAAATGAGCCCGTGCATCTTCCTGATCGCCGCGGCGGTAGGCGAGGTCTCCGAGGTTCTTGTGCGCCTGGGGCGGGGGCGGCGAATCAGACACTGCCCGCAAGTAGAGCGCCTCGGCCGCATCGGATTCGCCCTGGCGTTCCAGGATCGTTCCAAGGTTGACGAGGATCGTGCCTTCGGAGGGGTAGTGACTGAGGCCTTCCCGTCCGAGGAGGACGGCTTTGTCCGGCTCGCCGGCGATGGCTCGGGCCAGCACGGCGAACGCGTAGTAGATGGGCGGTGGCGCTGAGTCTCCTTGCTGTGCCCGGTACCGTTCGAAGGTAGCGACAGCGGATTCGGGCGATTCGGCCTTCAGCTGGATGATGGCGCGTTGCAGCAACACCTCCGCGTCGTCCGGCTCGGCGGAGGCGGCCGATGTGAGAACATCCAAGGCCTCGCCGTACCGGCCCAGCAGTTCGAGCACCAGAGCGTGGTTGCGGAGAGCTCCATACGTCAGCTCGCCGGCGTCTTGAATCGACTCGAAGTGCGCGAGCGCGTCCTCCGGCCGATTCCCCTTCAGAGAGATCAATGCAAGCTGGCTCCGAAGCGCGGCACTTTCCGCCTCGAGCTCGAGCGCACTTTCATACTCTCGCTCGGCGTCTTCCAGCATCCCCGCCTTGTAGAAGGCGTCGCCGAGGTTGTGGTGATGCTGAGCCTCCAGGCCGTCAGCACCACCGTCCTCCGGTACGCCCTCCCCAACCGATTCCGCAAACCCCGCCTGAATGAGCCCGTAGAGCGCTTTCGCGGCCTCGAACTCGACGAGGCCGGAGTCGTCGGTCAGCACCTGAACGGTTCGTTGGCCGTCGAGCAGAGGGGGGATCTTCCGCTGCGATTCGGTCAGCTCGACGTCCTCTTCCTCCTCCGGATTCTTCTCCAACGCAAAGATCAGATCGAAGCTCGTGATCTTCTTTTCAATCAGCTCCCACTCGTCCACCCTCCGGGCGCCCTCCATCAGAAGGCTCTCGGCGTTGATAGACACGAGGAAGGCCCCTTCCTCCTCGGGCTTCTGGTCCGGATCGAAGTGGAAGCTTCCCTCAGTCCAGCCGAACATGTGATAGACGGCCTCTTCGATCTGAATACCGATGAAGCGGTTGAGCTCCCCTTCGGAGACGCTTTCGCGATCAACCAGAATCTGCCCGAGTCGCTTGCCGGGCTCCCCGGCCTGTCCCTTTACAGCCTCGTCGAGATCGTCCTGCCCGATTACGTCGTTTCGGACCAACAGGTCGCCTAGGCGGTCCGGCCGATTCAGCACCGACGCGTACGTCACACGCCCACCCTCGAAGAAGATGTATCCAAAGTTCGAGCGGTCGGTGACGCTTAGGCAGCCTGTCTTGCGTCCGAGGGACAACAACTGGCAGATGTCCGCCAGGCTGACGTCTTCGAGTGCGCCTTCTATGGCCATCTGTCCGCTAACTCTCTACGAGTCTGTCTTCGAGTCGGGGCCAAGTCCACACGGCCTTCTCCCCGGGCGGGTACCATGCCTTTCCGGTGTCCTGGGCGTCTTGTGTGGCCGGCTCGGCCACCGCCAGCTCACCCGTCATGGCTCCGGGCTGATCGCTGAATTCGTCGAGCTCTACTGGTTGCCCCATCGAGTTTGGGATGTCGTCGATATTGATCACCGGCTCGCCCGGAAAGATATCGGTCACGCCCAACCCGACCGAGTCATCGACTCGTGTCGCCGCGTGCTCGCTTTCGAACGGCTCCTCCGCCGCACCCGCGGTCGGCTCGGGCACCGCCGGCCCGGCGCCCACCTCGAGACCGCCAGCGAGCTCCTCGGTGACCGGGGTCAGAATCGCGGGGTCTGCCTCGAGCTGCTTCTCCGGCGCCTCGTCGGGCACGGATGCCGCGGCTTCCTCGAGCTCGTCCAGGCTCTTCGTCGTATCCACCTCCAAGACGAGACCGCCCTCGAAGCGCGAACGGAGGCGCTCGTCTATGCCCTCCAGCTCGGAGGGGGGCCCTGCTGAAGCTAGGAGGATGCGAGCGCCGCGTCGCTTGAGGGTCTCGAACAAGTGGAACACCTCGTCCTGGGCCCGCTCGGTATCGGAAAACGTCTCGATTCCGTGCATGAGGAGGAGCTCTACCGTCCACCATCGCTCCCGCCAGGCTCCCGCCACACCCGCAGAAAGAGCACGGATGAAGTCTTCAGCGAACTCAGCCGCCGAGATCAGCCCGATGACGCTGTCGGGCCGCCTTTGGGTAAGGGTCCGCGCCGCGGCCCTGAGCAGCGCCAAGCCGCCCCCGCCCTCGCGGCACGTGATATACAACGGGTTGTAATCCGGGCGCTCCGCAACGACGAGCCTCTCCGCCGAACGAACGGCGAGGGGCGAGAACGCGGGTGAGAGCTGGTGCAGCGTGGGGCCGTCTGGAACCACGGGGAACTCGCGAACTCTCTCGCATGCGGAGGCCAGGAGCGATTCCGCCTCCTCGAGCCGCTCCGGGTCGCGAAGCACGGCCTCGGCAGCCTCGTGCCATGGGTTTCCGACGTCGTCGAGCTCCGAGCGAATCTGGCGGAGTCGGGTCACGTCCTGGCGGAATTCCTCGATGACGCCGTCGACGTTCACGGGCTCGACGTCGCCATCCATGAGACGTCGCACGCGGCTCGCGGAGACGCCGAGACCTTCCGCCTCCTCGGCCATGTCACGCAACGCCTTCCGCCACCCTGCCTCCTGTCCGTCTATCGTGACGGCCATGGTGTCGGTGATGTCGCCTAGAAATTCGCCGAACTCGTCCGAATTCGCGGGACCGTCGGATGTACTCTTGTTCCCCAGGATGCGCTCGACATCCTCTACGGTGACCGCTCTGTCCTCCAACTCCTGAATCGCGAGGATCCGATTGAGCCGTCCTTGGAGCTCGCGCACGTTCTTGAAGGGGTGTCGTGCGATCAGCTCGGCGACACCGGGCTCCAACGAGGCACCCTGTTCCTCCGCCTTCTTCCGCATGATCGCGACCCGTGTTTCGTACTCCGGGACGCCGATGTCCACGATCAGGCCGCCCGAAAAGCGCGAAACCAGGCGGGCGTCCAAGCCATTGATGTCCGCGGGGGCACGATCGCTAGCCAGCACGACCTGCTTGTCGGAGCCCGTCATGACGTCGAGGGTCCTGAGCAGCATCTCCTGGGCCTGGGTCTGACCGGTCAGGAACTGCACGTCATCGAGCAGGAGCACGTCCAGGTCCTTGTACCGATCTCGGAGCTCTCCCTCCTTGCCGGCCTCGAGCGCCTTGGTAAGCCCCTCCAGATATCCTTCCGTGGCCTCGTACACGACTTTCGTGTCGGGCTTGAGCCGTCCGAGATGATAAGAGATGGCCATGAGGATGTGGGACTTGCCCAGCCCGGACGCCGAGTAGAGAAAGAGCGGATTGTAGCTCTTTCCGGGCGACTCGGCCGCTCGACGCGCGGCTGCCGAGGCCAGCCGGTTGGCGGGCCCTACGACAAACGTGTCGAAGGTGCATCTCGGGTCGAGATCAGTCATTGCCGTGGGCAATCTCCATCCAGCCGACACTCGTGCTCATCGCTCCGCCCGGGCCCAATCCGCCGCCTCCGCCAGCTCTCTCGGCAGCGGCGCTTTGAAACTCATTTCAACACCCGTGTCCGGATGCGCGAACGCGAGCCGCGTCGCGTGCAGGAACTGCCGAGGCACGCGGCGCGCCATATCGCGCGCCCAAGTGTGTCCAGTGCCGCTCATCCCCCTTTCCCAACCGGCTCCATAGACCGCGTCCCCTACGACCGGGTGGCCCAGGTGGGCCAAGTGGACACGGATCTGGTGTGTGCGCCCAGTCTCCAGCGCCACTTCCAGAAGCTCCGCTGCCTCCCACCGCTCGCGGACCCGAACGTGCGTGACCGCACTGCGGCCGCCTGCCACCACGGCCATGCGTTGACGGTCGCGCGAGTCCCGGCCGATTGGCGCATCCACCGTCGCGGGAGACTCCCGAAGGTGACCCCACGACGCGGCGGTGTAGGTGCGGCGCACCTTCCTCTGCGCCAAAGCCCGTGACAGCGCCTGATGGGCGCCGTCACGCTTCGCCACGACGATCAGGCCCGACGTATCTCGGTCGAGGCGATGCACGATGCCCGGACGAAGCCGCCCGCCCACTCCGGCCAGGTCCGAGACGTGGAACAGCAACGCGTTGACCAACGTTCCCCTCGGATGTCCGGGCGCGGGATGGACCACGAGGCCTGCGGGCTTGTCCACGACCAACAGCGCCTCGTCCTGATACACGATCGTGAGTGGGATGTCCTCGGGCTCGAGCGTGACCGGCGTCGGGGGGGGCACCACCACTTCGATCCGCTGCCCTTCCGAAACCGACTCCGACTTCTTCGCCGCCTGCCCTTCGACCTGGATGAGCCCTTCTTCGCAGAGGCGGGCCACCTGAGTTCGCGAGAGCTCCAGGCGACGTGCCACGTAGGTGTCGAGCCGGTCCTCCGTTCCCGCCTCGACCGTGAACGCCACCCGCCTCTCCTCGGAGGGCGCGCTCACCCGACACCGCCGTGGCCGGCGGACCCTGTCTGCGATCCCCACGTCTGCTCGATCACGGAGCGAGCGGCGGGCTGCCGCTGGTCCTCGCGTTGGCTGGATCCCCGAAGCGTCCGGGGCGGAGCGAAGGTCCGCTTGGTGCGAAGTCGGATCCATCGGCATCTCACTGGCCGGTGGGCTCGAGAGCGATCACGACAGGAATCTGGTCGAGCTCGACGTCCTTTCGACTCCCGTAGCCGTTCTCCACGGGATCCTCTCCGACCGCGAGATCCACGGCCAGAGTCTCACCAATGATAAAGTCCTCATGGTGCTCCACCGCACGACGGACGTCTTCCGGGCCGAAGATGGCCAGCCGGATCCGGTCGCTGATGTCCAGCCCTGAATCCTTCCTCAGCCGCTGGATCCGGTTCACGAGCTCTCTCGCGAGCCCCTCCGAACGCAACTCCTCGTCGATGGATGGATCGAGTGCCACCGTGTACCCGTTCTCGGAGCGCACGGCGAGGTCGCCGCGGGCCTCTTCCACGATCTCGAGGTCATCCGGTTCGAGACCGTGGTCCTGTCCAGCGACCGTGATGAAGACCGATTCCCCACGCCTGAAGGCGAGAAGGTCGTCGTGGCTCAGCGCACGGATGGCTTCCGCGGCGTCGTTGCTGTTCTTCGCGAATCTCGGGCCGAGAGCGCGGAAGCTCGGCTTGCCGACAAGCTGGACGAGCTCGTCTGCCGAACCCAGAAACGAGACCTGTTTCACGTTCAGCTCGTCCCGCAAGACGTCAAGCACCTCTTCGCGAACCGAGACGCCGCCTGGGACAACCGCGTACAGCGACCTCAATGGCTGGCGGACACGGATGCGCACTTCCTCGCGGGCCGCTCGGCCCAGCGTGACCAGGTTTCGCGCCGCGTCCATCTCGGTCTCGAGGTCGGCGTCCCGCAGCCCCTCGTCGTCCTCGGGGAAAGGCGTTAGGTGAGCACTCGCGCCGTCCGTGAGCGCCCGGTGCAGCCAATCGGCGGAGAATGGGGTCACTGGAGCGACGAGTAGGCTTACGACGCGGAGCGCCTGCCAAAGCGTGTGGAAAGCGGCTCTCGCGTCTTCTGGGTCCGTCTTTCCCCAATATCGAGGCCGCGCCCGGCGCACATACCAGTTCGACAGGTCTTCGTCCAGGAACTGACCCACCGCACGATACGCTCGGGTGAGCTGATACTCTTCCATATCTCGCCTCACACCGGAGACGAGTCCGTGGAGCCGTGACAGGAGCCAGCGGTCGAGCACCGCCAGGTCGGGCGGCTCCTGACCCGCCTCATCGGGGGCCCAACCCTCGACGTTGGCGTATAGGGAGAAGAAGCGGTACGTGTTGAAGAGGGTGTCGAAGAACTTGCGGGCCGCCTCGCGCACACTCTCCGAGTCGTACCGCTTTGGCGCCCACGGGTTGCTGACGGTGACGAAGTACCAACGCAGGGCGTCCGAGCCGTGCTCGCCGACCGCGTCCCAGGGATCCACGATGTTGCCGCGGGACTTCGACATCTTCAGCCCCTCGACGTCGAGGATCATGTCGTTCACCACGACGTTCCTAAAGGCCGTTCCGCGGCCGAGCATCGCGGAGATCGCCAAGAGCGAGTAGAACCAGCCCCTTGTCTGATCCAGCCCCTCGGAGATGAAGTCGGCCGGGAAGTGGTGCTCGAACGATTCCTCGTTCTCGAAGGGGTAGTGCCACTGGGCAAAGGGCATCGCACCGGAGTCGAACCACACGTCGATGACAGCTGGACTTCGCCTCATCGTGCCGTTGCACGCCGCACAGGGCCACGTGATCTCGTCGATGAACGGGCGGTGCGGGTCGAAGTCATCGCCCAGCGGACCGACCTTGTCCTCGAGGGCTCGCAGGCTCCCGATCCACTCGGTCGTCTCGGGCTCCTTGTCGCAGATCCAAACTGGCAGCGGCGTGCCCCAGTACCGATCCCGTGAGAGTGCCCAATCCACGTTCCCTTTCAGCCACTCACCCATCCGACCCTCGCCGACTTCGGGCGGATACCAGCTGATTTCGGCGTTGATCGCCAGCATCTCGTCCTTCAGGCGCGAGGTGGCGGCGAACCAAGAGTCGCGGGCTACGTAAAGCAGAGGGGACTCGCAGCGCCAACAATGTGGGTACGAGTGGGTCACCCGCTCGCATCGGAACAGGTTGCCTCGACGGTCGAGCTCCTCCACCACCAGCGGGTCGGCGTCCTTCACGAACATCCCGCCCACGACGGGCAGATCCTCGAGAAAGTGGCCGGCGTCGTCGATCGGACGGATGAGCGGCAAGCCGTGGCGTTGACCGGCTGCGTAGTCGTCGGCCCCGAACGCGGGGGCCATGTGCACGATGCCTGTACCGTCCTCGGCACTCACGAAGTCTTCGAGGATGATGGTCCACGCCGCACCCGAATCTGCCGGCTCGGGGACGAGATCCAGGGGGCGCGCGTAGCGGGCGCCCTCGAGCTCCTCCGCCCGATACTCGTCCACAATGCGAGCCCCCTCGCCAAAAACGGAATCGACGAGGTCTTTCGCCACGATGAGGCGGCGGCCGTCTTGCTCGACCGCGGCGTACACGAGCAGCGGGTGCAAAGCGAGCGCCGTGTTGGACGGCACGGTCCAGGGGGTCGTCGTCCAGACCACCAGGGCGCGCCCCTCTGGGTCTGCCGCGCCGTTCTCGTCGAGGAGTGGAGCCAGGAAGAAGAGAGATGGATCCTCTACGTCTTTGTATCCCTGCGCCACCTCATGGGAGCTGAGCGCGGTGCCACACCGCGGGCAATAGGGAACGCTCTTGTGTCCTCGGTACAAGAGGCCTCGGTCGGCGAGCTCAGCGAGGATCCACCAGACCGATTCGATGTAGCTCGCATGGAACGTGACGTAGGGGTTCTCGTAGTCGAGCCAGTAGGCGATCCGCTCCGAGAGGTTCTCCCAGTCTTCCTTATAGGTGAACACGGAGTCACGACACACGTCGTTGAAGCGGGCGATCCCCACCTCCTCGATCTGAGGCTTTCCCGAGATGCCCAGCTGCTTCTCCGCCTCGATCTCGACGGGCAGCCCGTGCGTGTCCCAGCCAGCGATCCGCGTCACGCGCCGTCCCCTCATCGACCAGTACCGGCATACGAGATCTTTGAGCGTTCGGCCGATGATGTGGTGGAGCCCCGGGCGTCCGTTGGCTGTGGGAGGACCTTCGTAGAAAACGAAAGGGTCACCGTTCTCGGTGGCCCGCAGGGTCTCGTGGAAGAGGTCCTCTCCGCGCCATCGG
The DNA here is from genome assembly GCA_965248625.1 of Longimicrobiales bacterium. Lineage (GTDB taxonomy): Bacteria > Gemmatimonadota > Gemmatimonadetes > Longimicrobiales > Gaopeijiaceae. The sequence continues at coordinate 82,578 of OZ252109.1, forward strand.
AGAAGGGTTGCCTCCTCGAGCTCGAGGAGTGTCGGGGGCAGGTCCGGGTAGCGCATGGCCTCGGGCGTCGTCAGGTGGCTGAAGAGTGGTGGGCGAGCCGCGCGACGAGCGCCGTCGGCTGGCCCGGGTCGTCCCGGCCGGTTTCGTTCGGCTACAGGGAGCCGACTACGTCACGAATGACCGCGGTGAGGCTCGGCTCGGCCTGCATCGCGGTACGTATGATCGTCGCTACGTCCGCTTCTTCCAGGGCGTCGGGCAGGCAAGCGTCTGTCACGATGGACATTCCGAGCACCCGCATTCCCATGTGCCGGGCCACGATCACCTCGGGCACGGTGGACATCCCCACGACGTCCGCACCCAGGGCGCGCAACATCCTGTACTCCGCCCGCGTTTCCAGGTTTGGCCCCGTGACCGCGACGTACACGGCCCGCTGGAGCGGGATCCCTCGGGCCATGGCCACACTCAAGGCCATCTCCTGGAGCTCCCGGTCATACGGCTGCGACATGTCCGGAAATCGCGGTCCCAGCTCGTCGTCGTTGGGGCCCACGAGGGGACTGTCGCCCAATAGATTGATATGGTCATCCAATACTACGAGCTGTCCCGGCGACCAGAGAGGGTGCATTCCCCCGCACGCGCTCGATACGACGAGCACGTCCGCGCCCAGCGCGGACACGACCCTGATCGGAAAGGTCACTTCCTGCAGCGAATAGCCTTCGTAGCGATGGAAACGGCCCTGCATCGCCACGACCGGGGTCCCACCGAGGGTCCCCAACAGCAAGCGACCGTAATGGCTTTCGACGGTAGAAAGCGGAAAGTCGGGAAGGTCCTCGTAGTCGATGGCGGCCTCTACCGTGATCTCCTCGGCCAGGCCGCCCAGGCCGGTGCCCAGCACGATGCCGACCCGCGGTTCGACATCGGTCCGTGCACCGATGGCCGCGACCGCCTCGCCGACCCTCGATAGAAGATCTTTCCCGTCCGCCACCACTCCTGACATCCACTGTCCCTCGTCGTCACCGAAGGTCACCGCCTCTTTCTACGGCGCTTACCCTCGTCGATCAGGCCCGCGAGTCGTCCTCAGTTTCCGCGCCCGGGTCGTCCTTGATCAATGGCGTGAGCCAGAGGCTCTCGAGCGCACGGGCCGTCTTGGCCTCATCGTCGTCCGCGTCCGCGAGCTCACTCTCCGGGATCTCCGTGTCGTCGGACGATTCCGTGCCCTTGTCGTCGATCGAGGGTGCGTCGTCTTTTCGGTCTCCGTTCATTTTCACGGGCGTGGCTTCGACCCGTTCGGCGTCCAGCCCCTCGGTGAACGTTCCGCCTTCTACCTCACCAAGCTCCTGAGCCTCCGCCTCCGCCTCCGCATCGTTCAGCCCCACGACCGGGTCCTGGGCGGGTTCGGAGTCGCCGTCGTCCGCCGTCGCCTCGGCAACACTTTGCTCGTCCGTCTTGGAGTCGTCCGCCCCGGAGCCCTCTGACTTGGAGTCGTGCGCCTCCGCCCTGGGCTCGTCCGACTCGAGCTCGTCCGGTGTGGGGTCGGCGGCGATCAGCTCATCCGCGTCGACCGCAGCTTCAAGCAACTCTGCCACCGGAGTGTCGATGGCGTCGCCGAGTCCGTCCGTCTCCTCCCAGATCGGCTCGCCGGCTTCGCTTTCGGTAGCGTCTTCAGTGACCTCTTCGCTGGCCTCGTCGGCGGCCGCCGTCTCCATCACAGCGAGAGCGTTTTTCGCACGATCTCGCCCCCCGGCGAGATCCAGCTCGATCGCGTACTCTTCGTGCGCGCTCTTTGCCTCCTCGACTTCGACGACGTCGAGCTCGCGCTCCAGCATGGCCCGATAACCCCTCAGGAACCGGGTGCGCTGACGCTCCATTCCTTCGAGCGACTCTCGGTTCTCTTCGATCAGGCGTTCCGCGTCCCGCACTGCCCGATCGATATCACCGTCGATCTCGCTGCGAATGCGTGCGACATCCCGCTTGGCTTGATCCACCTCCTGCGTGGCCTCACGTCTTACCAAAGCGGCGTCCCCCTCCGCCTCCCGGACGATCAACTGCGACTTGGACTCGGCGTCCCGGAGGACCATCTCGGCCTGCTCCCTGGCCTGGGTCTCGATCTTTTCGCGAAGCTCTTGGGCCGTGACCAACGCTTCGTGCGCGGCCCGCTCGCGGCCCCCGAGGTCCTGGATCTGCTCTGACATCCGCTCTGAGCGCTCTTTCAGCGTCAAGTTCTCCTTGACCAGAGCCTCGAGTCGATCCGCCACGAGCTCGAGAAACGTGTCGACCTCTACGGGATCGTACCCCCGCAGCGGCTTCCGGAAGTCCCCACGCTTTTTTCGGACGTCGAGTGGCGTCAAGTCGATCATGCCGGCCGCTCCCCCAATAGCGCCGTGCCGAGGCGGATCATCGTGCTCCCCTCCTCCACGGCGATGTGATAGTCGTTGGTCATTCCCATCGACAGCTGGTCCCCGCGATATCCCTTGAGGGATTGCGCCCGTTCATGGGTCTCTCGGAGACCCCTGAAGGCGCCGCGCAGAACGTGCTCTTGGTCCGTGAACGGAGCCATCGTCATGAGGCCGCGGACCTCTAACCGATCGAGCTCCAGAATGCGGTGAATCCCCTCCTGCGTTTCCTCGGGGACGAAGCCATTCTTACTGGGTTCACCGGATGTGTTCACCTGTATGAGTATCGGCAACGGTGCGTCATCGGGCGATACAGCGTTGTGGAACCGTTCGGCCAAGCGAATCGAATCCACTGAGTGGACCAACTGGCAGAGGCCCACCAGCTGCGGGGCCTTCCGCCGCTGCACGTTACCGATCATGTGCCAACGCGCCGTCTCCTTGCCGAGGGCTGCGACCTTCGCCGCCAACTCTGGGACCCGGTTTTCTCCGATGTCCCTTAGTCCGACCTCCAGCGCTGCCTCGACCGCGTCGACCGGGTGACCCTTCGTCACGGCCACGAGCGTCACAGCGTCACCTGTTCGGCCAGAACGCTCGGCGGACTCTCGCACCTGGTCCAAGACCCGCGGCAAGGCTTCCCGCAGTCGGGAAACATACATTTATATATACTACTACTTTAGTTCGTTTGATGAAACCAGCCTGTTACCAGCTACTCTTTCGGCGCACGATCCATCGCGGGACCAATGGCCATAATTGAAGAACCCCGCCGGAAGCTTCCGGCGGGGTTCTTGTCCTGGTTGGACCCGTCCTAAGCTCCGGCTACCTCGTCTGGAAGGTAATAGGAATGGAGATCCAGACTGGGACTTTCTTGTCCCGGTTCAGGGCAGGCGTGAACCTGAAGACGTCCGCAACACGCAGGGCTGCCTCGTCGAGGGCTGCGTGCCCGGAACTCTTGTTTACCTGAGTTCTCTGCACCAAGCCGTCCTCGTTAATGAAGAAGTACACGAGCACCTGGCCGCCGATGCCGGCGTCGCGGAGAAGCGGGGGATACTCCCGCTCGAGCGCCCGCTGGACCTCCCGTTCGTTGGTCAGGTCTGGGCGCACCGTGAACGGTGTGAAGACAGGCGCGTCCGAGACGTCACCCACACCCTCGTCGGGAGGGGGAGGGAGGTCTTCCACCGGATTGTCCGCGAACGTCGTCGGAGCGATCGTGATGTCCTCGCTGATGTCCGCAGCGGCGATCACGGGTGTTGCTGGCCGACTGATCGATTGTGGCGGTGGGGGAATCTCGATCTCGGGCGGAAGCTCGATGGCCTCCAACTCCGCGGACTCGAACGAGACGTCCTCCGCCATCATGTCGGGCCAAAGCGCGAACACGGCGAAATGGAGCACCGTCGCCATGACGACCGATCCCCAGAACCACGAACTGAAGGACTTCTTGAACCTGTCGTTCTCGGTCTCGAACTCGTCCAGCATCGCTGGTACTGCTTGAGCAGCGCTCATCGCCTTTCCCTCGTCATACGACGTTCAAGCTCGGTCGCGAATACGACCCGGACGACCCCCCCCTCCTGCAACTCTTTTTGGATGGTGTCCACGTATTGATACGGCACCTCGGTGTCCGCGCGCAACGAAATCACGAGACGGCGGTCCGAAGCCGCGTACAACGGTCCAACGATGTTGGATACGGCGGCCATTGTAACCGCACGATCGTTGATCCACACGTCTCCGTTCCGCTCCAGCCAGATGTAGAGGACGTTTTCCCGTTTTTCATCGATCTTCTCTGTGGCCTCGGCCTGGGCCCACTCGATCGGCCTCTCCTTACTGGTCCTGAAAACGGTCGTGACCATGAAGAAGATCAGAAGAAGGAAGGCGATGTCGGCCAAAGAAGAGGAAGGAATCTCGCCCGAGGCCTTCGACTTCCCTTCGAACCCGCCGCGCCTGATTCCCATCCGTCAGCCCTCCAGCACTTGAAGAGAGATTCGCTCCGCCCCTGCGCTCTGCAGAGCGTCCAAAACATCCACCATATACTTGTACGGTGCGTTCGGATGAGTCTTTACCGCCGCGATGAGATTGGGATTCTCTGTGACCCCTTGCCGCCAGATCGCCTCGACGTCGTTCGGGCGTACCTGTTGAATCTGCGTGCTTTCCCCGCGCTTCACGTCCACGAGACCGTTGGGGAGGATCGACAGGTGCAGGATGTTCCGTTGGCTGACCGTAACCTCCTCCGCCTGCTCCGGAAGAACGACGGCCAGGCCGCTGTCCTTGGGAAACACAGTCGTTACCAAGAAGAAGATCAGCAGCAGGAAGGCAATGTCGGCCATCGAAGAGGTTGGCACCTCATCGCTGACCTTGGACTTCTTGTTCTGTAGAACGGCCATTTTCCGGCACCTCCGAGCTATCTACTGACCTTGGGATTGGATCGTTCCGTCCGACGCTTGCTCGTCTCCCCCGCTGTCGTCCCCGCCTTGGACCGGTTGACGCGACCTTGCCGGCGCGGCGGGGGCAAGATGGGTGATCGGGTTGCGTTTGACGATCTTGAGCTGGCCGGCGCTTTCGAGGTCCCACGAGATGTTCAGGATGGCCTGGGCGCCCTGCTCCATGTCCACGATCAGCTTGTCGATGCGCGTCACGAAGTAGTTGTACCCGATGTTGACCGGAATCGCGATCGTAAGGCCCGCCGCGGTGGTCAGCAGCGCCACTTTGATACCGCCCGCAACCAAGGTCGGGTCCACGTTTCCCGCGGACTCGATGGCGGCGAACGCCAAGATCATCCCGGCAACGGTGCCGAGGAAGCCCATGAGCGGCGCCACGTTGGCGATGGTGGCCAACACCACCAGTCCTCGTTCCAGGAAGCCGAGCTCGATCGTGCCCACCGTAGAGACGGCCTGCTCGATCTCGCCTTCACCGACCTCCGGCTCTCGAATGCGTCGCAGTCCAGCCATGAGAATCGCGGAGGCAGGGCCGCGCGTGGATGTGGCAATCTCGACGGCTCCGGGGATGTCGCCGGCCCGGGCCAGCTCGCCGACCTCCGTCAAGATCATCGTCGTGTCCTTGTGCGCCACCCACAGCGTCCAGGCTTTCGCGATCATGACGCCGAGCGCGATGAGCGAGCACAGGACCAGGGGATACATCATGAAGCCCCCGTCCGCGAACAGGGTCAGAAGCTCGTATTGGGCGCCGCCCACAGCGTCTCCTTCGTCATTGTCTGTGCGCTACGCGCCGTGCGACCCTGGAGAGGGGACGCACCACGCCATCACGGGGTCCGGGCAGGGCCCCGATTTAGGAAGACGCAAATGTAGGGGTGGGGTCGTAAGCGTGTCAACGCAACCAAACGCATGCGGATAGGACAATCGGGGGCGCCTGGGGAGAACGCCTCACGGGCCTGCCTCAATCAGCCTCCGACGGCGATCACCGCAGCCCCGGCGGCTCCGCCCGGACGCTCCGGCACGGAACCGCTGATGATCTCGCGGAGCCTGGGCGTCTCGACGCCCTTTTCGAGGCGCCCGCCGAGCGCTACCGAGATTCGTGACGTCTCCTCGCTCACCACGATGACGACGGCGTCCGTCTCCTCGCTCAAGCCGATCGCGGCCCGATGCCTGGTGCCCAGCGATTTGTCCGAGACCGAGAACTGGGTCAGAGGCAGGATCGCGCCCGCCGCCGTGATCGTGTCGGCGGAGATGATGACGGCCCCGTCGTGAAGGGGGGAGTTCGGGGTGAAGATCGTGTTCAGGATCTCCTTGGACACCCGGGCGTGGACGGCGCTGCCTGTCTGCGCGTACTCGTCGAGCCCTACGTCACGCTGGATGGCGATGATGGCGCCGATCTTGGAGCGGGACAGCTGCTCGACGGAGCCCAGGATTTCGTCCACGACCTGGCTTTCCTCGAGCCGCGTGAAGATCCGGAGCATGCGGGACTGCCCGAGGCGCGCGAGCGCGGACCGCAACTCCGGCTGGAACACCACAAGGGCTGCGATCGCGCCGTATTGGAACATCGTGTCCAGGATCGAGCGAATGAGATCGAGTCCGAGGAGACGGGCAATCGAATAGAGACCGGCAAGAAGCACCCCCCCCAGGAGGATCTGCATGGCTCGGGTGCGCTGGATGAGCACGAGGATGCGGTAGAGCAGGACCGCGACGATGAAGATCTCGACGAGATCAATCCACCCGGGCGCGATGAGGAGGAACTGCTCCCACAGCCCCCTCACGAGGCTTCCGCCACAGCCGGCGACTCGACCGCGGCCGCGGCCATCGGGGAAGAAGCACTTCGCGTGAGGCCGTGCTCGATTGCCTCCGCCACTGCCAGCGCTCTGCGCACCGTGCCGACGTCGTGAACGCGGAAGATGCGGGCGCCCCGAGCATACGCCGACACGCACGCGGCGACCGTGCCGTCTACCCGGTCCTTTGGCCCCACGTGCAGGACCGCTTCAAGGAAGCTCTTGAGGCTCGGACCCACGAGGACCGGGAAGCCTGGCTCGGTGAGGCGGTGGAGGCCGCGCAGGAGCTCGTAGCTCTGGTCGGCCGTCTTCGCGAACCCGAGCCCCGGGTCCAGGACGATGGCGTCGTCGGACACCCCCGCGGCCCGAGCGACGGCCACCGACTCGGCCAGCTCGGCCGCGACATCCTCCACGACATCGTCGTACCGCGCGAGCTCCGCCATCGTGCGGGGGGTGCCGCGCATATGCATGACGACCACTCCGGCTCCTGAGCGCGCGCACATCTCGGGCATCTCCGGATCGCCGCGGAGACCGGTCACGTCGTTCACGATGCTGGCTCCGGCACGCACGGCTGCCCACGCCACTTCCGATCTTCGGGTATCGATCGAGATCGGAAGAGAGATGCGCTCCGTCGCCGCCTCGATGAACGGGAGCACGCGGTCGAGCTCCTCATCCGGTGACACCGGCTCGGCTCCGGGCCGCGTGGATTCGCCACCCACGTCGAGGATGTCAGCACCCTCGGCGGCGAGGGCCTGCGCGCGCGCCAGGCTGCTGGCAAGGTCGGGGAGGTCACCGCCGTCCGAGAAGGAATCCGGCGTCAGGTTGAGGATGGCCATGAGAAGGGGGCGGGAAGCGTCCAGCGACCCGTGGGCGTGCCGCCACGTGCTCATTGGCTGTGCATGGCCTGGACCTAGGTCTCGGTTTCGGGCTCCTCGGAACCGATGCGGGCGGCCGGCGTGGTCACGGGCTCTTCCTCTGCTTCGCCGGCAGTCGAGGCGGCCTCGCCGTCGGCGCGGACGTCCACCTCGTCGTCGGAGCGCAGGGCCGTCCCACGCTCGGTCGCCCATGGGACGTGTTCGGTCTCGCCCCCCTCCGACTCGGCCTTTTCCTCCTCCGCCGCTTCCTCCCCGGGTACGTCCTCGCCCGGAAGATCCAACGGAGGAAGGGGCTTGCCCTCCTCGAGAAGCTCGATGTCGACCCGACCGAGGGTCTCCCGGTCGAGGAGTGCCATGGCGATGGACTCCAGCAGGTCCTCGTGTTGCCCCAGGACCGTGGTCGCTCGTACGTGGGCTTCGTCGAGGATGCGTTTCACCTCTCGGTCCACGAGCTCCGCGGTGTGCTCGGACACCTCGCGGCGCTGAACGAGCTCCCGCCCGAGGAAGATCTCCTGCTCCGAGTCACCAACGCTCATCAGGCCGACCTCGTCGGACATCCCGAAGCGGGTGACCATCCGTCGCGCCATGGCCGTGGCCCGGTCGATGTCGTTGCCGGCGCCGGTCGTGATTTTCTCGGGCCCGAAGATCATCTCCTCCGCGACGCGGCCGCCGAACAGCATCGCGAGCTGGCCCTCCAACCAGTCTTTCGTGTAGGTGTGCCGATCCTCCTCGGGAAGGCTTGCTGTGAGGCCCAGGGCTCTGCCACGGGGAACGATCGTGACTTTGTGCACGGGGTCGAGGCCGGGGATCTTCCGGGCGAGCACGGCGTGACCGGCCTCGTGATAGGCCGTGAGCTTGCGCTCCGACTCGGTCAGAACGAGGCTCTTCCGCTCGGCGCCCAGCATCACTTTGTCCTTCGCGCGCTCGAAGTTGGCCATGTCCACGTTATCGGCCCCAGCGCGTGCCGCGAGCAACGCGGCCTCGTTGCAGATGTTGGCGAGGTCGGCCCCGGACAAGCCCGGCGTCCCCCTCGCGATGACCGTCAAGTCCACATTGTCAGCGAGGGGAAGCTTCTTCGCATGCACCCTCAGGATGCCCTCACGCCCCTTGATGTCTGGCGAATCCACGATGACTTGGCGATCGAAGCGTCCCGGCCGCAGCAACGCCGGGTCGAGAACGTCGGGGCGGTTGGTGGCCGAGAGCAGGATGACGCCTTCGTTCGCCTCGAAGCCGTCCATTTCGACGAGGAGCGCATTCAGGGTTTGCTCGCGCTCGTCGTGTCCCCCACCCAGCCCCGCGCCGCGATGGCGGCCGACCGCGTCGATTTCGTCGATGAAGATGATGCACGGAGCATGCGACTTCCCCTGCTCGAAGAGGTCGCGGACGCGCGATGCGCCGACGCCCACGAACATCTCGACGAAGTCGGACCCGGACATCTGGAAGAATGGTCGGGCGGCCTCGCCTGCCACGGCGCGCGCCAGGAGCGTCTTCCCGGTGCCAGGCGGGCCAACGAGGAGCACTCCCTTCGGCAGGCGGCCTCCCAGCCTCGCGAAGCGCTGCGGATCCTTCAGGAACTCGATGATCTCCTGGAGCTCGTCCTTCGCCTCGTCCGCGCCGGCGACGTCGGCGAACGTGACCTTGGGCGTGTCCGGGGAGATCAGCTTGGCCTTGGACCTGCCGAACTGGAAGGCACGGTTCCCGCCCGATTGCATGCTGCGGAAGATCCAAATCCAGAAGGCGAAGATGAGGATCCACGGAAGCGTCGAGACGAGCAGGGCCCACCAGGCCGTCTGCTCTGCCTCCGCCGTGATGACCACGTTGCTCGTCTCGAGCTCCTCGAGGAGCTCAGCGGTGATGTCGCCGGGAAGCATGGTCGTGAAGCGCGCCAGGTCCTGGCCTTCGCGATTGATCGGCGTGCGTAGCTCGCCCTCGACCTTCTGAGACTCGATGACGGTGACTTCGTGGATGTTCCCGGACGCCAGCTGGCTCCGGAACTCGGTATAGGTGAACTCCGCCGCTGGCTCATCCTGGCCGCGAAAGAACTGCATCGCGAGGATGGGCATGAGGATGAGCAGAATCCAGAAGGACGCCGTCCTCGACAAACGGGACCACCTGGCGCCCGGCGGATCGGGTCTACTCTGTTCAGGATCGGACATTCGATACACTCGGAGCGAGCCGCGACTCACTCAGTAGCGAGACCCACTTGCAGGCCGCACACCGCATCTTCGGCGGCCCGCTAGATGCTCGCGATGAAGGGCAAGTGCCGGAAGCTTTCGCTGAAGTCGAGCCCGTACCCCACGAGGAACTCCTCGGGAGCTTCGAAGCCCACCCACTTCGGCTCACGCACCAGCTTGCCCACACGCTTGTGAAGGAGTGCGCAAACCTCGAGGCTCCTCGGTCCGCGCGACTCCAGCAACGGAATCAGCCGATTGATGGTGTTCCCGCTGTCGACGATGTCTTCAACTATAATCACGTTGCGCCCCTCGACGGACGCCTCAGCGTCGTAGAGGAGCTCTACTTTTCCGCTCGATACTGTTCCCGATCCATAGCTCGACGCCACGAGGAAGTCGAGGTGGAGCGGTCGATGAACGCGCCGCACCAGATCGGCCATGAACACGAACGATCCCTTCAGCAAGCCGAGGACCAGCAGCTCCTCTTCCGCGGCGTATGCCTCCGAGATCTCCTGCCCCATCTCCCGCACCCGGCGGGCGATCTCCTCTTCCGAGTAGACGACGCGCCGAAGCTCTTGTCCGCCTAGCTGCCCTGTGGCCTCAGACGTCGTCAACATTCAGGTCTACCCCGATGAACAGCACAGGGTCGCCGGTCCCGGGTACGGCGTCTATCGACCGAGCCAGCCCAGGGACCCAAAGAACGTGGTCGGCCCCATCCACCATGATCGGCATCCGGCCCCTCGACTCCCGGGGCACCCGCGCTTCGCCGAAGAGCTTCTTGAGCTTCTTCGCTCCGTAGGACAGGCGGATGCGGTCACCCGGCCGCCAACCTCGGAAGATGATCGGGAAGCGAAGCGCCGAGACAGAGAAACCCTCCCCACCGACCGGTCCGCCCGTCGACCATCGGGCGGTGAACGGCCGCCCCTCCAGCAACCCCGACGCGGCTCCGTCCCCTGGAGCGTCTACGGTTACGGAGCGTGACTCGCGTCTCTCCGTGCCACGCGCAATTGCGATGCGCCCGAACGAGCGCGACAGGCCCACCGCACCCGGTAGGCTCAGCGCCCTCCCGCTGGCGCCCGCCCTAGTAAACTCCAGGGCGGCCCTGGTTCCGGCTGCGTCGAGCGCCGTGCCCTGCTCTCTCAAGAGCGTTCTCAACAGCTTCGTTTGAACGATCGGATCATAGACGAGGAAGGGATCCCGGGCAAACGAGATTGCTCCCTCTGCGCGCTCGACGTCGAGGCTTGCGAGGAGCGTTGGAACGAGGGCATCCCACAGGCGATTCTCCTCGGCGGCTAGGGTCCCGAGGCGATACAACGCTCTGCGGGCCGCGGGGGCGACCTGGGCTTCGGCCAAGGGCAGGATGTCGTTGCGGATCACGTTCCGCGGGACGGTCGAAGCGGTGTTGGAGGGATCGGGGCGGCAGCGAAGCCCTCGGCCCTCTGCGTAGGCTTCCAGCTCTTCTCTCCAAAAAGTCAGGAGAGGTCGATACAAGGCGGGCTCGCGCATGCGAGGGATCCCTGCCAGACCCGCGATCCCAGATCCCCGAAGGGCGCGGTACAGCACTGTCTCCGCCTGGTCGTCGGCGTGATGGGCCGTCAGCACCCAATCCGCTCCCGATTCCTCTCGCACCTGCTCGAGAAAGCCGTATCGCGCGACTCTAGCGTCTTGTTCGTTCGAAAATTCTGACCCGGCCACACCGGAGAACAGCGGTACGCTCCAAGCGTTCGTCAACCCACTCACCCACGAGGCATCCGCCTCGGAGCCCGCGCGCATGCGATGGTCGAAGTGCGCGGCGTGCACGCTCATGGGGGGCAACCTGGGGGTGTACCGCAGGAGGTGTAACAACACCGTGGAGTCCAAGCCGCCGGAGAGAGCCACGACCACGGCGTCGCCTTCGGAGAGGACGCCGTCGTCGGCAAGGGTCGCCCGGAAACGGTCGGAGAGCGACCCGTCGGATCCGGTCACGCCGTTGCCGGAGGGGCGGGGCCGGCGGCGAGGGCCGGCGGGGGCGGCCGACCCACAACATCCACGAGAACCCTGGCCAGCCGATCTGGTCGGTCCGTCTGGATGCCGTCGACGCCCCAGGTCAGGAGTCGGCGCATGTCCGGCTCTTTGTCGATGGTCCAGGCGTGCACGGGGATGTTCCGACGATGCGCCTCGTCGATGAACCTCGGCGTGAGGACCTGGCGGCCCTCCCATACGTCGGGAACCTGTAGCGCGTCGGCCTGAGGTGTGTAGAGGAAAGCGAGAGGCCAACGGTGAGTGAGGTAGAAGAGACGGCTCTGACGCTCCGAGGCTCCACATGGCCCCAGGTAGCCGTGGCGCGAGGCCCGCGCCCGTTCGTCGCCGGCTGCCATCAGCACACGGCCCTCGGCTCCGTGTCGGCGCACGATCTCGACGAGCAGTGGCGAGACCTCGGGCACCTTGGCCTCGATGTTCAAGCGAGTGTGTGGGAGGGTCTCGAGCACCTCGTCCAAGGTAGGGACGCCGACCCCGGTCCCGCGAAAGGAATGCCGTCCTTCCAGATCGCGAAAATGGTACCCGGCGTCGAGCGATCGCACCTCGCTCAAAGGCAGATCGCGAACGGCGCCCTGTCCGTCGCACGTCCGATCGACAGTCGCATCATGGATTACGACCACCGTGCCATCGGCGGTCCTGTGAACATCCATCTCGAGCATGTCGGCGCCCCACGAATCAACCGCGCTGGTGAACGCCGCCATCGTGTTCTCTGGGGCCAGGCCCGACCCCCCGCGGTGGGCGATGAAGAGGGGGGCTCCAGCCATGTATGGATGTCCGGGTCGGCGGCGGGGAAACGCGCTCATGGCCTGACCCTACCTCTCGTCACTCTACCGGGGGAAGATGCGTGGCGTGGCCGCCTGTCGCCTTCAACCGCCGGCGGCCTCCTGTAGGCGCTCGAGCTCAGCGGGGGTAAGCTCGTACAGCGGCGCGAGGACCAAGTCGATCAGCGAGCTGGTCATGGCGAGCTCGCGTGAAGTCTGATCGTCGTCACCTTGGCCGCCTTCGAGGGCCGCGCGTAGCTCCACGACCCTACGGGACAGGAACGTGAGGATCTCGTTTACGATCTCGGGCCGCGGCTCGGCGGGTACGCCAGCGCCTTCGATCGACTCCCGAAGCAGCAGTCCCCGAATGAACGCGAGGAATCCCGGAAAGGCGAGCTCCGTGAACGCCCCTTCGTCCAGCCGCTCTTCCTCCGTGATGTTCTCCCACTCGAGCTCGTTCCAGTAGAGCGCGTTGGCCTCCTCCAGGAGATACGCCCGCTTGTCTTCCGAAAGAGGCTCCAGATCGCCGGCGGCGGGCACCTCCAAACGCCGGCCCAATGCCTGGGCGAGCCGCTCTTTACGTCGGTTCAGCTCCTGCCGGACCTGGTCAATCATATGCGCGCCTCGGCGCCTTTTTCCCGACCGCGGGACTGCGGGGAAACCAGTTTGGATTCGAGCCGTCAAGATACCCGGGCGCGACCAGGGTGCAAAGCCCGAGCGCCTGTTCAACCGGCGTCGAGAACCCGTCTGATCTCCCGCGCCAAAGCACCTGGTGTGAAGGGCTTGGCGATGAACGGGACCGAACGCTCCTGAATGGCTCGCTGGACGACCTGGTCTTCCGCGTATCCGGACATGAATACCACCCTGCGCGCCGCTCCTTTTTCCTCGAGGCGACGCACGACTTCGGAACCGCTCATTCCAGGCATCACGACGTCCGATAGAACGAGGTCGAACGGCTCGGTGCGGGCCTCGGCCCTTCTCAGGGCCTCCGGGCCGTCTGCAGCCGTGGTGACCGCGTATCCGAGATCCGCGAGCAGGCGCTCCGCGAGGCGGCGCACGACATCCTCGTCTTCCACCACCAGAATACTCTCCCCTCTACCGGCGGACTCCGGCCCCGCTCGCCCGTCGCCCATTGTCCACCGAGCCGCGTCGCTGTCCGTCGTTTCGCTCGGGAAGCACACGTGGAACGAGGTGCCCCCGCCCGGCTCGGCTCGAGCGAAGGCGAAGCCGCGGCCTTGTCGGACGAGACCCTTCGCCATGGCGCGGGCGACCCGGTCCGGGCGCGCCACTGGCCCGCGCGGGAAGGTGAACGCCCGCTCGAGCTCTTCCGGCGACAGGTCAGCCAGAGGATCCTCGATTGTCACGTGGACGTAAGAGCCGCCCCTTGCGGCGGGGGTCTGATTCGGAAGTCCCGAAGTCCCATGGAGCGCAGCGCGAATCGTGATGCCCCCCTCCCCCGCTTCCGCGCTCGGCGTGCTCAGCGCGACGTTCCAGAGGATTTCGCGGAAGCTGGCTGCATCGATTTCCGCCGGCAGACGCTCCGGCCCGAGATCGACCACCAGGTCCACGTCCGCGCTCAACGCGTCACGGAGCTCCACGGAGGTATCGCGAACGAGCTCGTTGACGTCCAGAACGCGGGGCATGAGGACCTGATGTCGCCCGAGCGCGAGCAGTTGATCGGTGAGCCGTCGGCCATTCGCGCTGGCCCGCACGATCTCATCGAGGTCGGCCCGAATGGGATCGTCGGCGACGACGCTGGCGAGAATCAAGTCTGCGTAGCCAGTAACTGCGGTGAGCAGGTTGTTGAAGTCGTGGGCCACCCCAGCCGCGAGCCGGCCCGCGGCCTCCAACGCGACCGTATGGCTCCGCCGCTCCTTCTCGCGGAGCTCCGCCAGGTCCACCAGGCGGCCGACCCAGGCTCCATGAAGCGCCGCCGAGGCTACGGTCGCGGCCATCAGGCCGAAGGTGTAGTAGACGACCACCTCCTCGGGAGTGCTCGCGGGGAGCGACAGTGCCCAAGCAAGTACGCAACTCACCAGGAACACCCCGAACCACAGGTCGGACACGAACACGATCCCGGAGCCCAGGAGCACGAGCATGAGGATCGCGCTGGGGAGCGCGGTGTCGAGGAAACGCATGTACACGACGACGTCCGTCAACAGCACGGCCCCGACCACCAGCGCGGCGGCGTGTTGCCACCGGGGTGGCGGCACACGTCGGATTCTAAGCCAAAGGAGTCCGAGGACGGCGCATGATGCGGCGCTCACCATCGAGAGGGTGTACGCCACGGACGAGGGGAGGATGTAGAGGTCCGCGAGAGCCAGCACGAGGAGCATCATGGCGACGGCCGCCGCCACGGGACGCACCATGGCCGTGGCCGCCGCATCTATCCTCGCCCGAATCTCCGGGTTGGACCTCGAGCGCTGTTTGTTGGACGGCGCGGTCATCTCCCTGGGGGTTGAGAAAAGGGAGGACCGGGAGGTCCTCCCTTCGAGAAGACTCGATGCCGGAGGAGGGACTCGAACCCCCGACACGCGGATTATGATTCCGCTGCTCTAACCAGCTGAGCTACTCCGGCGAGAAAGGGAAGAAGACGCTAGTTTTGAGTGTATTCCTTGTCAAGCGGGCTTTCTCGGCGTCACGAAACCGAGCCAGTCGTCACGCGCGGCTTCATGAGGAGCACGAATCGATGGATTTAGGCAGCGTACTCGTCGGGGCGCTCATCGTCGCGACCGGCGGGGTCCTCACGAGCTTGCGGGTCCTCTGGGAGTACGAGCGGGGCGTGATCTTCCGGCTCGGAAAGCTGACCCATGCGAAGGGCCCCGGCCTCGTCTTCCTGGTGCCGTTCGGGATCGAGCGCATGAAGAAGATGGATCTCCGGATTGTGGCCTTGGACATCGCCCCTCAGGACACGATCACGAAGGACAATGTCAGCGTGACCGTGAACGCGGTCGTCTACTTCCGGGTCGCCGATCCGTCCAAGGCCGTCGTAGAGATCGAGGACTACTATTTCGCGACGTCGCAGTTGGCCCAGACCACACTGCGAAGCGTGATCGGACAGTCGGAGCTCGACGAGTTGCTCGCGGAGCGTGAGCGGATCAACGAGATCGTGCGCGATATCATCGGCGAAGGCACCGATCCCTGGGGAATCGAAGTGACCGGTGTCGAGGTCAAGGACATCGATCTGCCGAAGGAGATGAAGCGGGCGATGGCCAAACAGGCCGAGGCCGAGCGCGAACGGCGCGGGAAGGTCATCGCCGCCCAGGGGGAGTTCCAGGCGTCACAGAAGCTCGCCGACGCCGGCCGCATCCTCCAAGAGTACCCCATGGCGCTCCAGCTGCGGTACCTGCAGACAGCTGTGGAGATCGCGGCGGAGAACAACTCGACCACCGTCTTCCCCATCCCAATGGAGCTCATGTCCGTCGGAGCGTGGCGTTCGGCGTCGGGTGCGGGGTCAGGGCCCACCGTCGCGGCCGATGGCGAAGGTGGACAGGGGGAAGGTGGCCAAGCGTTGCTGTCCGATGGCGCGGCGGGCAAGGTGCTGGCGGATGCGGCCCGTCAGATCATCGGCATGGTGCCGAGCCCGGCCGATCCGCTACCGACGACACCGCGGGAGCCGAAGGGCGAGGCAATCGCTGGCGGCGAAGAGGACGGGGACTGAATTTGTCTCCGTCGATCCCCGGGCTTCCCGTTCTCGATCATCGCTCGCCGTCCGGGGAGCTCGATCCGTCCGAGGAGCCCTCCGCTTCCAACTCGGCGGCGTCGGCGAATCGGTACAGAATCTCGCCGTCGCGAATCATTCCATAGCGCTCTCGGGCCAAGCGCTCGAGCGTCTCCGGGTCGTTCTCCAAGGAATCCACCCAGGCGGCCAGCGAGTCCGCGTCCACACGCAGTCGCTCGAGCGCACTCCGCTCCTGTTCGATTTGGTCGCGTGTGGACGTGAGAGAGCGCATGAAATACTCCCCTCCGAAGACGGCATAGTAGGCCGCCGCGCTCACGATCAACGGTAGCACCAGCTTCTTCAGCGCTGCCAAAGCGTCCTCCCGGGGTAGGCCCCGTCCGTGCCCAGGGCTTCTTCGATACGCAGGAGTTGATTGTACTTGGCCACCCGATCGGTCCGGCTGGCGCTCCCTGTCTTGATCTGTCCAGTCCCTTCGGCCACGGCGAGATCCGCGATGAACGTATCTTCGGTCTCGCCGGAGCGATGAGAGATCACGCAGCGGTAATCGGACTCCTGGGCGAGATGAATCGCGTCCATCGTCTCGGATAGCGTTCCGATTTGGTTCACCTTGATCAGGATGGCGTTCGCTACCCCACCCTGAATGCCGCGCTCGAGCCGCTCCGTGCTCGTCACGAAGAGGTCGTCCCCCACGAGTTGCACTCGCTCGCCGATCGTGTCCGTCAACGCCTTCCACCCCTCCCAATCGTTCTCGTCGAGTGCGTCCTCGACCGATGCGATCGGGTAACGCTTGGTCCACTCGTCCCAGAAGCCCACCATTGCGTCGCCATCCAGACGGCGCCCGTCCGACCAGCGGAAGACGTATTCGCCGTCGTCGAACAACTCGCTCGAGGCGGCGTCGATGGCCAGCACGACATCGTCGCCGGGGTGATACCCGGCCCTTTCTATTGCGGAAAGCACCACTTCAACGGCTTCCTCGTTGCTACCGAGGTCGGGTGCGAATCCCCCCTCGTCGCCGACGGCAGTGTTCTTCCCGCTCTCGGTCAACACCTTCTTGAGTGTGTGGAAGATCTCCGTGCCCATCCGGAGGCCCTCCGCGAAGGTGTCCGCGCCCACGGGCATGACCATGAACTCCTGGATGTCCACGTTGTTCGGTGCGTGAGCGCCACCGTTCAAGATGTTCATCATCGGGACCGGCAAGAGCCCGGCGGTTTCGCCACCCAGATAGCGGTAGAGCGGCATCCCGGTCTCGGTGGCCGCCGCCCGCGCGGCCGCCAGCGAGACGCTCAAGATCGCGTTCGCCCCGAGTCGGCCCTTGTTCGGGGTACCGTCCAGCTCGATGAGCGTGCGATCCAGGTCGCGCTGCTCTCGGGCCTCGAAGCCTCGCATGGCGTTACGGATTTCGCCATTGACGTTCGCGACGGCGGTGAGTACCCCCTTTCCGCCGTATCGTGCATCGTCACCGTCCCTCAGCTCGACAGCTTCGTGTTCGCCGGTGGAAGCACCGCTCGGCACGGCAGCGATCGCCCGCTTGCCGCTTTCGAGGATGACCTCGGCTTCCACGGTCGGATTCCCTCTGGAATCCAGGACCTCCCTACCCCTCACGTCGATGATGGCGGACACGGCTTCTCCTGTGGGGTCTCCGGCTCGGTCCGAGTCGAACCAGGCCTCTATTCCTCGATGGGCGTACTGAAGCGCTCCGGGGCGTCTTCGCGAAGCGTCGCCACGGCTCGCCACGTCCGATCCCGCAATGCGTCGCGGTCGTTCAGCGTCAAGCCGGTCACGTCGATCGGCTCACCGACGCGGATCTCGATGGGGCCGGACCGGATCTTGAAGCTCCCCTTCCGCAAGACGTCACGGCTCCCCCTCACCGCGACGGGAAGGACCGGCACTCCGGCCTCGATCGCCAGCACGAACGCACCGTTCTTGAACTGTTGCAACTCCCCGGTGCCCGAGCGCGTGCCCTCGGCGAACATCACGATGTTGCTCGAGCGCTCGCGGATCAGACGGCCGGCCGTGCGCAGCGAGTCCACGGCCGCGGCCTTGTCCTGGCGATCGATGGAGATGTGGCCGCATGCCTGCCACGCTTTGCCGAACCACGGGATCGAGCGCAACTCCTGCTTGGCCACGAATCGTGTACCGTGCGGGAGCGCGCCGACGAGCGTAAGGACGTCGAACCAGGACTGGTGGTTCGAAACGATGATGTGTGGCCGATGGTCGTCCAACTGCTCCATCCCCACGGTCGCAAGCTCGACGCCAGCGGCTCGGACGAGGGCGGCGGCCCACGCCCGTGCCCACTGCTCGCATTTGCACTCGATGTTCTGTGGCTTCAGGAACGCGTACAGGATGATCAGCGATCCGTAGTAGGGGGTGACCATGCTCGCGACGATCGCGACCCATAGCGTGCGCATCACTCGACGGCGCTCTTGGGTGGGTCAACGGTGGAAAAATGGTCGAAGCCCCCCCTTCCCTGCGGGTCCTTGTGCAGGCGCGGTCCGTCTATGCGGACGCCCTCACCGTCCTCGATCTCGCCTACGCGGGTGAGCCTCGTCGCGAACGCTTCGCGGAATGCTGGAGCGATCCGGTCGACGGCACCCGCGGGTGCGGTGAGGCAGAGCTCGTAGTCCTCGCCGCCCGTGAGCGCCAACTCGAGCGCCTCCATCGCGGACGCCGTCGCCTGTGACGCCGCCTCGGCCACTGGCACGTCCGCCGACCGCAGCACCACGCCGACCCCGCTCGCGGCAGCGATATGGCCGGCATCGCCGATCAGGCCATCCGAGACGTCGATGAGAGCCGTCGGCGTCGCGTGCTCCGCCAGCCACAGTGCCTCTCTGAGGCGCGCCACGGGGCGAGCGAATGCCTGGACGAGTGCGGGAACGGGGTCGGCACCCGACTCCCAGATTCGCACGGCGGCCGCGCTCGCTCCCAGCGAACCGGTCACCCAGACCTCGTCGTCAGGACGGGCGCCGCGACGAAGGACGGGACGATGGGCGTGGCCAACTGCGACGACGTCCAAGACGATCGGCCCGGGTGACCGACTGATGTCGCCGCCCAAGAGTGCGCAGTCGGCCGTCGAGCACGCCTCGACGATTCCTGCGCGAAGTCCCTCGACGGTCTCGACGACCTCGGCTTCTGGAATCGCCAGGGAGACCAGGATGCCCCGTGGTTCTGCCGCCATCGCGGCTAGGTCACTGACCGCTGCCACCACGGCCCGGTAGCCGATGTCCGGCAAGCCCATCCAATCCCGCCGGAAGTGGACGTCCTCCACGGAGAGATCGGTGCTCAGGACCCAGCCGGATTCGAGGACCGCGCAGTCGTCGCCGGGGCCGACGATCACGTCCAGTCCCGCGGCCGGTAGCGCGGCCTGGAACGAGCGGATGAGATCGAACTCTGCGCCGGGCCCGAGGGTGGTCGTGCCTTTGCTCCCTCGGCTGGACGTCACGCTCAGAAGGCTCTCCTCCAATCGACTCTGAGGACTCCGTGCGGCGTCGCCACGAAGACGTACTCACCATGGACGAGCATGTCCCGAACGGGACCCGCCGGCACATCCTCGCCTACCGTAAGATACGTCCAGTCACCGCTTTCAGTGGACAGGCGCGCCACCCCGGAGTCACCGGCAATCCACAGATCCCCGTCGCCGGACCGTAGCCGCCGGACAGGGCCGATCGTCAAGAGGGGCTGGCGCAGCGGCCCTTCCCACCCGACACCGTCGAAGCGCCAGAGGGCGTCGGAGGTGGCTGCCCACACCCCGTCTTCCGTGGCGGCAAGCTCGATGAGCGGGCCGATGGGGGGCCGGCCGGCCGGACCTCCTGGAGCCTCGGGCGAGCCGTCTCCCGCGAGGGCTCGCACCCCTGCATCACCTGCCACCCAGAGCGCGTCTCCAACCGTCAGGAGCGCCCAGACCCTCTCGCCGCGGAAGAGGGCGGGCCTCGACGTCACCGCGTCCCCCGGTACCCGCAGCGGGAGCGCTCCCACGTCGCTGGCCGCCCACACGGTCCCGTCCGGCCCCCGCGCGAGCCGGCGGACGGCCGCGCTCCCCGCTCCACCGGCTGCGCGACTCCAGCGGCCCGACGTGTCCAACCAATACGCTCCGGCGCTCGTAGCGAACCAAGTGCCCTGCGCGAGGGGAAGCACATCGGTGAACGGGCCAGCCGGGCTCACGCCACCGTCGCTCTCATGGTACGCCCAGCGGCGCAGGTCCGGGTCCACGCGAGTCACGCCACGGCGGGGTCCCACACCGTCTCCCGCGAGCCAGATCGCCCGCTCGTCTCCTCCGATCGCCGATACCCCCTCGGTCAGTAAACCCACCGGATAGGGCTCTGTCCTGAGGAATCGGGAGTCGTATCTCAGGACCCCGCCTCCCGAGGTACCGAGCCAGTATCGGCCCTCCCCCTCGTCGCGAACGAAGGCCGCAAGCCGCCACCGACGACCGCGGGCGTCGGTGAGGAGCGTGCCCCGCTCGGCCGCAAAGCCGGCGTCCACGCTGGCGAGCAGCTCCTCGGGATCCACGTCGAGGCGGCGCAACCGCGGTCCGACGGCCGAGGCCGGGAGGCGTCGGGCAAAGCCGGAAAAGCGCGACACGCGAAACCAGCCCGCGGGCGTTCGGACGTCCACCCCGTCTTCGGCACGCTCTCGGTATGGAGCAAGCCTCAGGATCGGACCCGCGTCGATCGACGTCTCTCGTGTCCAGCGACGGAAGTCCACGTGATAGGTGTAGAGCGAACCTGCGCGAGTCCCCACCCAAACTTCTCGGTCGACCGGATCGTATGCTACCGCGGTGGGGCCTTCCGTCGCCGGGAACCCGTCCTCGATGGTCGACGGCAGCGACCATCCGCGGCCGAACACGTCCAGGATCAAGAGCCCACGCTCCGACAACGCGTACAACTCGCCGTCTCCTTCCGCGAGGTCGACGATCACGTCGAAAGACGTCATCAAGACCCGGTCCTCCGGCCGCCACCGGCCTTGAGCCTCGGCGCGAGCGACCCATCCTGCTATTGCAACGGCCAACGACACGAAGAGGATCCGCACCAGGCCCTCCCTACCGCGGCGCGGGTTGGTCGAACGAGACGAACGGGAGACCCAGATCGGAACCATTGGCACCGTCGCGCGACAAGGAGCCCGGAATGCGATCGATGACGTCCTCTGGCATCAATCCTGGACCTTCGTGACCGAGCGCCGCCGCGAGACCGGTTACGTGAAGAGCGAGCCCACCAGCAACCGTCGGTGTGCACCCCTGCGCCAGAAACGAGCCCGCCACACCGCTCAGCACGTCTCCCGTCCCGGCCGCGGCCAGGTCGGAGCTCCCCAGCGTGTCGACGAGCAACTGGCCGTTTCGGTCGGCGACGAGAGACGGAGTGCCTTTTAGTAGGACAGAGCAATTCCATGCCCCCGCCCGATCGATCGCGAGGTCGGGACGAGAGCCCGGCAACGTCTGGGCGGAGCCGCCGATGAGACGCGCCATCTCGCCGGCGTGGGGTGTGACCAGGGTGGGCCGTCGCGCTCCGATCTCGGAAAGGGACGGCAGGCCTCCACTCGCGATGGCGTTCAAGGCGTCCGCGTCGAGCAGGAGGGGTGTCGGCTCCGAGACGTCCAGGACGGCGGCGAGCGACGTGAGTGAGTTGTCGCCCGTCCCGAGACCCGGCCCCGCTGCGACGGCGGTCGACGCCTCCGCGGCTTCGCGCAGGGCGGCCAAGTCGTGGGCGTCCACGAACACGGCTTCCGGCACCGTGCTTTGTATGATCTCTCTGTTCGCCGGGGCCGAGGCGATCCGGACGAAGCCGGCGCCGGAGCGGAGCGCCGCCCTGCCGGCCATGACCGCGGCGCCGGCCATACCCGCACGCCCGGCGAGCAGCAGGAGGGAGCCGACGGCGTTCTTGTGGGTGTCGGCCGGTCGTCGCGGACGGAGCGCGGACACCCACCCCGGTGTCGTGAGCTGAGCGTGGAAGGTCCCGTGACCCAGCGGTGGGAACCCGATCTCGACGGCAACGAGGCGACCGGCGTAGACGCGACCGGGGTGGAGTAGCGTTCCGAGCTTGGGCCACCCGAACGCTACGGTGAGCAACGCCTTTACCGCCACTCCGTCGACGGCCCCTGTATCGGCGTCCACTCCCGAAGGAACGTCGAGCGCCAACACAGCCGCGCTGGCGTCGTTGATGCGCGCCAGGACGCCGGCCTGGGGGTCTCGCGGTGCGCCGGTAATGCCGGTGCCGAGGACGCCGTCTACGAGCACGGACGAAGACGCGATCGCCTCCGTGATTCTCTCGGCATGATCCGCCGCGGACGGATCGAGCACGTGGAGCGGCCACCCGTGCAACAGCTCACGCGCCGGTAGTCGGGCCGCGCTCTGAATCACCGTGACCGGTCGGTTCCACTCAGCGAGAGTGCGGGCGAGCACCAGACCATCTCCGCCGTTGTTCCCCGAGCCCACGAACACGGTGACGGCTCCTCTCGGGAAAACGCGATCGAGAACGAGCCCCGCCGACCGTCCGGCGTTCTCCATCAGGGTCGTTTGGGGAACCAGAAGATCTTCGATGGCGCGCCTGTCGAACGCTGCCGCTTGCGTGCCGGTCGGCGCCCACGTGCGGAGGGGCCGCGTCGTCTTGTGCGATTTCACCGGCGCCCCGTCGGAGTGATGAGAGCCGGGGCGGGCGGAATCCTACTTGTAGCTTTGTCCGATACTTCGGCCGAAGGTGATCTCTCCGTTGTCGATCCGAATGTTGTATCCGCATTCCGGATTCGAGCAAACCCAAGCCTTGTAGCGGATTGCGGCCCCGTCACGCCCGTAGTCGGAGAGGGGCAGTAGGAGTCCGACATTGCATTTGAGGCAAGTGGGAAAGCCACCTTCTTCCGCCATACTCAACCCCTCCCGGCTTCATCGAGAATGGATGGGGAGCAGAGCCCCCAATCCGGCCGTGCGCTACGGCCGCCCCCCCCATGGGTAGTCGCGCTCGAAGGCCTCTTCAAAGTCGTAGACGGCTGAGAAGTCCTCCGGCGAGTCTTCTTCCTGCTTCATCAGGATACCGCACTCGACGAGATCGAATACGATCTCCCCGAGATCATCAGTGGCGTGGACGCCCCAGTGCTCGAGCACCGTGCGCGCGATCGGACCGTACCTGTCCATCGCGAGAGATCGAACTCCGTCCGCGAGCTCCGCACCCGAAATGTGGCGGGGCTCTTCGAGGGACTCGACGACCGAGTGAAGGGCCGATAGGACGAACAGGTACGCTTTCCCATGGAAGCGCGGATTGCGCCCGTGTAGACGGTCGAGGATGTCTTCGGCGAACTGGATGTGGCTCATAAAGGAATTTGAAGATCTTGCGGGCCCCGCGCCAGACATTGGGACGCACCAGCTTAGCGCAGCCGATCTCGGTCGCTCTGTCGCTGGGTTCGAGGAGTCCCCCGATCGGGCACGGCAGCGAAGCGACGTCTCGGGCCGGCGCCGGCTATCTGACGCTCGCCAGCTCCGCGTAGACCGGGAAGCGCTCGCACATCTCGCGAACCTCGTCTCGGACCCGATGGTGCCCCTCGACATCGTCCGGGCGGTCCAGCGCACGAGCCATCCAGTCGGCGATTTGCCGCATGTCGTCGACCCCCATCCCCCGGCTGGTCAACGCGGGCGTCCCGATTCTCAACCCCGAAGTCACGAAGGGCGACCGCTGCTCTCCGGGCACCGTGTTCTTGTTCACGGTCATGCCCGCGCGCTCGAGGGCGCCTTCCGCCTCTTTGCCCGTCAACTCCGATCCTCCCAGATCGACGAGGATCAGATGGTTGTCCGTGCCCCCGCTCACCAGATCGAATCCATGCTCCATGAGCCTTTCCCCCAAGGCCCTCGCGTTGGCCACGATCTGGCGCGCGTACACCCGAAAGTCCGGCTGGAGGGCCTCCCGGAATCCCACCGCCTTTGCGGCGATCACATGCATCAGCGGGCCACCCTGCGAGCCTGGGAACACAGCCTTGTCCACCGCGTTCGCGTGTTCTTTCCGAGCCAAGATCAGCCCTCCACGGGGCCCTCGGAGGGTCTTGTGCGTCGTCGTGGTGACGACGTCGGCGTGCGGTACGGGAGTCGGGTGTACGTCGGCAGCGATCAATCCGGCGATGTGAGCCATGTCCACCATCAACACGGCGTCCACTTCGCGTGCAATCTCACCGAACGTCGCGAAGTCGAGGATGCGGGGGTACGCGCTCGCGCCCGCGATGATCAGGCGGGGACGATCGGCGCGAGCCTGCTCGCGCAGGCGATCGTAGTCGATGCGTCCATCGGATTCGCGGACGCCGTAGGCGGATACCTCGAACCACTTTCCACTCACGTTGACAGGAGAGCCATGAGTCAGGTGCCCACCGTGGCTCAAGCTCATCCCGAGGATCCGATCTCCGGGTTCGAGGAAGGCCAGGAAAGCGGCCATGTTCGCCTGCGCGCCGGAGTGGGGTTGGACATTCGCGTGGTCGGCCTTGAACAATGCGCGGGCGCGTTCAAGCGCGAGGTTCTCGGCCACGTCAACGTGGTCGCAACCGCCGTAGTATCGCTTTCCGGGCAGCCCCTCCGCGTACTTGTTCGTAAGCACCGTCCCCATCGCTTCGAGCACGGCCTCGGACACGAAGTTCTCGCTGGCGATGAGCTCCAATTGGGAGGATTGCCTGAAGGCTTCCGCGCGTACGGCATCGAAGATCTCGGGGTCGACGCGCTGCAGATGATCCATGCTCGGCATGTCTGGAGATCGTCTCGGGGTTCGAGAGATGGTGTCGAGGCCAGGCCCCTAGGGAACCTCTGCACAAGTGTGGCGGGTCTCGTCGGGAGCGCCATGGACCCGGATTCTAGGCGGAGGGACGACGCCATAGCCCAAGCTACGGATAGTTGCTCCAACGACGAAGACGGGTCCATGCCGCCCCAGCCCGTTACCTAAAGTCGTGCTACCCACTCAGTCGTGGGCGCAGGCGTGTCGTGGACTCATGCGTCGTCTCTCCTCCTCGCCGTAGCGCTGCTACGCCTCGCCGTCGTTCCTACCCTGAGCACTCGCGAGCCCCCTGCGCGAGACCCGCCACACTTGTGCAGAGGTTCCCTAAACCCAGCTCCGCTGTAGCTGACGCGCGTCGGTCAGCCGTTGCATGGCGACCCGGTCAGAGGCTTCCCTGGGCGGAATGTCATCCGCGTGGGCTCTCTCGAAGATACGGATCAGCGTGTTGTAGATGGCACCCGCCTTCCGCTTGGAGCGCTCCGGGGACCAGTCGTTGAGCTCTCCGTAGACGTTGATGAGCCCACCTGCGTTGATCACGTAGTCGGGAGCATAAAGGATGCCCTTCTCCTGCAGCGCATCGCCGTGGCGGGGGTCGGCGAGCTGATTGTTCGCCGAGCCCGCGACGACGTCCACGTTCAACATCTTCACCGTGTCGTCGTCGATCACCGCGCCGAGGGCGCACGGGGCGAAGACGTCCGCATCGACGCCATAGATCTCGTCCGGCTCGACAGCGGTCGCGCCGAAGTCGTCGACAGCGCGCTTCATCCGGGCGGGATCGATATCCGCCACCGTGAGGCGCGCGCCCTCCCGCGCAAGGTCTTCGCAGAGGTAGTATCCCACATTCCCCAGGCCCTGTACCGCGACGTGCTTTCCGTCCAAGCCGTCTTCCCCGTACCGCGCCTTCGCGCAGGCCTTGATGCCTCGATAGACGCCGTACGCCGTGACCGGCGACGGGTCGCCAGATCGGCCATGGACACCAACGACCGAGTCGGTCTCCATACGGACGTATTCCATGTCGTCGACCGACGTCCCGACATCCTCCGCCGTGATGTAGCGTCCGCCAAGAGACTCGACAGCCCTCCCGTGGGCGCGAAAGATCATCTCCCGATGCGCTGTGCGGTTGTCTCCCAGAATCACCGACTTGCCGCCGCCGAGGTTCAATCCGGCGATCGACGCCTTGAAGGTCATCCCTCTGGAAAGCCGCAGAGCGTCGACGATGGCATCGCCCTCGCTCCGGTAGTTCCAGAATCGCGTGCCTCCCAGTGCGGGACCCAGCGTCGTGTCGTGGATCGCGATGATGCCCCGGTAGCCGATGGTCGGCTCGGACCAAAACACCAGCTGTTCGTGCCTTTTCGGCACCATTGCCTCGAAGATCTCCAACCGCTTTCTATTCCCCAGCGTCCGCGAATCCGCGCACGTAGTCTTTCGCGATGATCATGCGCAGGATCTCGCTGGTAGCCTCGTAGATCTCCGTTCCCTTCGCGTCGCGCATCAGCTTCTCCACCGGGTAGTCCCGCATGTAGCCGTAGCCGCCGTAGATCTGGACAGCCTCTTTCGCCACCCACATGGCGGTCTCGCTCGCCGACAGCTTCGCCATCGCTGCAACCGTTCCGGGCGACACCGAGAAGAGGCCGTTGCCCGACCCCTCTTCGCCGTCACCTCGTTCCAGACGTCGACCGGCTTCGCGGGTGAGTGCCCGGGCGCCCGCGACCCGCACAGCCATCACGGCGAGCTTCTCCTGGATTGCTCCGAAGTCCGCGATGGAGCGCCCGAACTGTTCGCGCTCCACCGCGTACGCCGTCGCGTGCTCGAACGCGGCCTGCGCGATCCCCACGGCTTGCGCCGCGATCCCCAACCGCCCAATCGTCAGCGCCTCCATTGCGTACCGGAACCCCAGAGACGAGTCGCCAATCAGGCGACTCTCGGGGACGTGGACTTCCTCCAACTCGATCTCGACGGTTTCGGAGGCGCGCATCCCGAGTGTCTTCTCCCGCTCGGCAACGCGGTATCCCGCCTCGGAGGTGTCGACGAGGAAGGCCCCAATGCCTCTCCCGCCTTGGCTGCCGGGAACGGTGCGCGCGAAGATCACGGCTGCCCCCGCTCGTCGCCCATTCGTCACCCAGCGCTTGCGCCCTGTCAGACGCCAACCATCCTCCATCCGCGTGGCGACGGTCTCGAGCCCACCCGCGTCGCTCCCGGCATCGGGCTCGGAAAGAGCGAACGCGACGATAAGCTCGCCGGAAGCGACACGAGGGAGGATCTCTGATCGGAGCTCCTCGCTCGCGTGACCCAACAGGAGATGGGCGACCGGCCCGTTCTGGATTGCTACTGAGAGGGCGACGCTCGCGTCACCCCAGGCCAACTGCTCGACCACCATCAGGTAGGTGTCCGCATCGAGATCCAAGCCTCCGGGCGGCGCGGGGACCCGCATCCCCATGAAGCCGAGCTCGGAGAGCTTCCGAAAAATCTCCTCGTCCAACGACCGTCGCTCGTCCCAAGCCGCCACGTGGGGCCGAATCTCCCCCTCCGCGAACTCTCGGGCCATGGCCCGGATCGCGTATTGCTCCGTCGTCACTCTGGGTTCCTCTCCCTGCCTCGAAGCGCCGACGACGAGCGCCACATGTCCGGGCTACGAGGTGCGCGTCTCCAGCTCCGGCAGGCGCCGCTAGCCATACGCATAGAATCCCCGGCCGGCTTTCCGGCCCAGCCAGCCAGCCGCGACGTATTTTCGGAGAAGCGGACAGGGACGGTAGCGGTCGTCGCCCAGCTCGCGGTGCAACACCTCGAGGATGCTCAAGCAGGTGTCCAGCCCAATGAGGTCCGCGAGCGTGAGTGGACCCATCGGGTGGTTCATACCGAGCCGCATTACGGTGTCGATCGCCTTCGCCTCCGCGACGCCTTCCATGAGAGCGAACACGGCCTCGTTGATCATCGGCATGAGCACACGGTTGGACACGAACCCGGGAAAATCGTTGACCTCCACGGGAGTCTTTCCCAGCCGGCGGGTCAGATCGAGCACGCTCGCAGCGGTCTCGTCGCTCGTTGCGAGCCCGCGAATCACCTCCACGAGCTCCATGACGGGCACGGGGTTCATGAAGTGCATGCCGATGACCCGATCGGGCCGTTCAGTGCGGGCTCCGATCTCGGTGATCGAGATGGACGACGTGTTCGAGGCGAGGATCGCCCCTTCCGGCGCCACCTCGTCCAACGCGCCGAACAGCTGGTATTTTAGCTCCGCGTTTTCGGGGGCCGCTTCGATCACCAGCTCCGTCGCTGAAGCCGCGTCCTCGAGGCTGGCGGCTGGCTGGATGCGACCGAGCGCTGTCGCCTTCGCCCGTTCGTCCAACCGTCCCTTCGTAACTTGCCGCTCCATGTTCCTGGCGATCGTCGCGATGCCATCCGTCAGCGCGCCCTCGGCCGCGTCGTAAAGGACCACGTCCAACCCCGCCTGAGCGCAGACATGGGCAATCCCGTTACCCATCGTCCCGGCCCCGATGACGGTCACCCGCTCCATGGAGCTCACCGCTATTCGAGGGCCGCGGACGCCGTCGCCGCGGCAGCGGCCGTCCCGAGCGCGAGCGGTTCGTTCGACAAGGCGCCCCGCCCTGGGACCAGCCATTTCATCCGCCACAGGAAACCCGCAGCGGAAAGGAGCGCGATCGCCGTCAGCACGCTCCCCTCGGGGCCGAACTCTCCTCCACTCAGCCAGGCGGGCCCGGCGGGGATTGCCCTCACTAGCGGCGCATCCATCAGCTCCAATCCGCTTACCGGAAGGTCGCCGAGATAGCCAAGCGCCCAGTTCCAGCCGAGGTGCGCTCCGGTGGCCCACCAGAGACTGCCCGTCTTGAGGTAGACGACACCCAGCACCAGGCCCGCCGCCAAGATGTTTATGACCCCCAAACCAGTGACTCCTGGATTCCAGGCGTGTGCGGCCGCGAAGGCGACAGACATCAGCCACAACGCGGGCACCGGCCCCTTCTCGGCGGCGATCAGCTGCATTGGGTACCCGCGGAACAGCGCCTCCTCCGCGGCGGCTGGCAGCGCGAGCAGCGCAAGGGCTCCTCCGGCTCCCATGAGCCAGGAAGTCACGTCTCCCGCCTCCGCCTGCCAACCCACACCACCCGCCGCAGCAATCAGAATCATGGCAATCGCTGCTACGACCGTGCCCAGCGCGAGGCCGTAGCTCACCTCTGGGAGCGCGTCGCGATGCAGGTAGAAGCCCAAGGCGCCCAGTCTCTTCCCGTCTCTACGAAGCATCACCAGACCGGCGACAACGGCGGCGCCTAGCGCCACCGTGCTCCGCCCCACGATGTCGGAGACCCACAGCGAGCCGCCTAGGTCGAGGAGGCCAAAAAGCGCTCCGAACAAGAGGAGACGTCGAGCCACCTTCCGGCCAGAGTGGCTCGCTTCCTCGGCACGGTCATACCCCACCTCGTCAGCGACTGCTAGAGTCGCCCGAGGCTCATCGGCCGCACGCGGCTGGCGATCGCCACGGCGACAAGAGACTCGATGACGTCACCCGCCAGGAAGGGAACCACGGTGAGAGCCAGGGTGTCAAGCGCCGTCCTGCCCGTAAGCATTGCGAACTGCGCCGTGCCTCCGAGGTAGATGACGACGAGGCCACCTGCCACGGCGGCGAGGAGCCGCGCCGACCCTGGGCTCTTCGACCCGGCCAACCATCCAGTCACGAAGGCGGCCGCCGGAAATGCGAGGATGAAACCGCCCGTGGGGCCCATCAACCAGGCGAGTCCCGCTTGCCCCCCGAAGAACAAGGGAAGGCCACTCGCCCCTAGGAGGACGTAGGACACCATGCTGGTCGCCCCTAGAGTCGGCCCCAGCACGAAGCCCGCCAAAAGAACGAAGAGCGGCTGGAGCGTCATCGGGATGGGTGTCCAGGGCAGTGGGACCGCCGCGTAGGCCCCCGCCGTGGTGAGGACCACGAAAGCGCCAACAGCGACGGCACGTCGGACCAGCCGGCCAGGAGCCGTGTCCAGAACCGATTCCAGGCCCAGCTTGCGTTCTCTGAGCTCCATTGCGCTCCTTCGACCGTTACCGGCCGGTGTTGTGGCGGTATCCACCCAGGTGCCTCGGTGGTAGCGCGCTCGTGTGCCTGGCTCCTATGCGCGCTCGTGCGCCTCGCTCCTATGCGCGCTCCACCGACAGAGCCACTGCGTTCCCACCCCCGAGGCAGAGCGTGGCGAGCCCGGTTGTGGAACCTCTGTCTTCCATCGCGTGCAGGAGGGTCACGAGAATCCGAGCCCCGGATGCTCCGATGGGGTGACCGAGCGCGACGGCGCCTCCGTTTACGTTCACGCGCTCGCGATCCATCCCCAGCTCTTTCATGTCGGCGAGCGCTTGGACGGCGAACGCCTCGTTGACCTCAACGAGCTCGTAGTCTTCGATCGCCTTACCCTCGAGCTCCATGAGCTTGCGCACCGCGACGAC
This sequence comes from Longimicrobiales bacterium, assembly GCA_965248625.1. Lineage (GTDB taxonomy): Bacteria > Gemmatimonadota > Gemmatimonadetes > Longimicrobiales > Gaopeijiaceae. Next base: position 112,860 of record OZ252109.1, read on the forward strand.
CGGGGCGAAGAACAGGTCCCGCGGTTCGGTGCCCCCTGCCGCGTAGGCGCTCACGCGCGCCGCGATGCCGAGCCCGTGGGCCTCCGCGAACTCCTGAGAGGTCACCACGAGTGCCGCCGCTCCGTCGTTCAGACCGGGAGCGTTCCCAGCAGTGACCACGAGCTCGCCGACATCTTCCGGTGCGTCGTTGGGGAAGGCGGGACGGAGCCGTCCAAGTGCCTCCATCGATGTGTCCCTGCGCGGACCCTCGTCGGCGTCCACGGCGATCGTGCCTCTGCGGCCCTTTATCTCGACGCTGACGATCTCCCTGCTGAACCGCCCGCCGTCCATGGCCGCGACGGCCTTGGCGTGGGACTCCAACGAAAAGGCGTCTGCCATCTCGCGGCTGACGCCGGCTTTGCATGCCGTGTATTCCGCGTGGCCCCCCATGTGGCATTGGCCGAACGAACACCACAGACCGTCGTGGATGAGTCCATCTTGCACGGTCTGGTCGCCGAACTTTACGCCGCTCCGGTGTCCCCGCAGATAGTGCGGCACGTTGGACATCGATTCGAAGCCGCCCGCCACGACGACGCGAGCGTCCCCCGCCTTCACCGCCTGGGCCGCCAGCATGACCGCCTTGAGACCCGATCCGCAAACCTTGTTCACCGTGACAGCCGGCACGGACGGGGGAATCCCGGCGTTTACGGCAGCCTGGCGGGCGGGCGCTTGACCCTCTCCGGCCGAAACCACATTGCCCATGACGACCTCGTCGACGAACGACACGTCGATCTCGGCGCGGGCGACGGCCTCTTTGACCGCGATCGCACCCAGGTCGGGGGCGGCCATTGGAGAGAGACCCCCCAGAAAGCGCCCGATGGGCGTCCGGGCGGAGCCCACGATCACGGGCGTTCTGGATTTATCACTCATCTGCGGCGGATGATTGAGGTCGTTGGCAGCGACGGGCGCCTTCTTCGAGGTCGGACTGCGGTACCGTTCGCTGAATAGCGGCTGAAATCTAGGTGAATCGCGTGACCGGGTCACGTCCTTCACAGGAGGGGCGAACCGGGATGTGGTGTGGTATGAGGCCCCTCGACTCTCGGGGAACCCACTGATGGTGTCGAGAACCCGTTGGAGCGCCGCTCACGCGACGTTGGTTCCCTCCCGAGCTGGGCCCACGGGGTCATCGGCACCGGCGTCGTCGGGCGCCAGGAACAAGCGCAACGCGTGCAGGTCGCTGATGCCTCGCAACGCCGCCTCGTCGAGGAGCCTGATCAGGACCTGTGCGGTGGCCATGGCGTCACCGAGGGCTCGATGGCGGCCGTGTATGCGGATACCGAAGTGGCGGGAGAGAGCATCGAGGTGATGCCGCCGCTGGGAGCGGAGCAGTCGACGTGAGAGCTCCACCGTGCAGACCCGCTCCACATCAGGCGCATCGCCGAGGCACTGGCCGAGCTGAGCGCTGATGAAGCCCCAGTCGAACCTGGCGTTGTGCGCCACGAAGACCCGGCGCTCGAGCCTCCGGTAGATCTCCTCGGCGATCTCGTCGAAATGAGGCGCGCTCGCGACCATCACGTTCGTGATGCCAGTGAGGCGGGAGACTTTGTTGGAGATGCTTTGGCCAGGGTGGATGAGGCTCTGAAACTCGCTCGTGATGACCCCTTCCTGGATCTCGACGATGGCGACCTCGATGATCTGGTGGCCGGATTCCACGGGGCCTCCGGTCGTTTCAACGTCCACGACCGCGTAGTCCAGGAAGCCCAAAGAGGACCCGACGGATCCGAGGGCGTCGTCGAGCCGCCACCAACCGTCGGCGTCCACCCTGAAGCGGGGATCGGGCCCCAGCAGGGAAAAGACCGCCGCCGAGGCCGCACGTTCGTGCCCACTCAGTCCCATCACCCGCTCGGCCAACTCCAACGTGTGCAGCGGCTCTTTCTTCAGGAGCTCCGACGCGAGCTGGACGAGCGATATCCCACGGCCTGCCATGCCACCTCGATTCCCTCCGGACCCTGCCCGTCCCGGCGGTCGCCGGACGGCCCACCCACCCCCCCCCCGGATTCCCCCTCAGGTCGAATTGAGGATCGTCGGGGTCACCCCGCTAGGCTCGGTCGAGTGTCGAGTCGCGACCGGCAGCGCACTCTCTCAGGCAGACCCTCGCCCGGGATTGTTGATCACGCCTCTGGCCTCCAACTGGCTCAGGGCAAAGGACAACGCCTCCAACTCGACGGCCATGTCCACGTGATTCAGCGCGACCCCATCCGGGATCCGCGGCTGAGTCGGCGCGAAATTCAACACTCCTCGAACCCCGGCAGCGACCGCACGGTCCACGATGTCCTGCACAGCCTGTGCAGGCACGGCCAGGATCACGATCTCGACACCCTCACGACGGACGACGTTCTCGAGCTCCGATTGGTCGCGCACCACCAGTCCGTTCCAGCGCTGGCCAACCTTTTTCACGTCGGAGTCCACGACCGCGACGATGTGAAATCCACGTCGGCGGAATCCTTCGTATTCCAACAGCGCCGATCCGATCCGTCCCGCACCCACGAGTGCGACCCGCCATGTCCGGGAAAGACCGAGGATGTCACGAAGCTGCGTAGCGAGCTGTTCGACGGAGTAGCCGACGCCTCGCTTGCCGAAGGACCCGAAGAGAGAGAGGTCTTTTCTGACTTGGGCCGCCGTGGTGCCGCCGCGATCGGCAAGCGCGGAGGAAGAAGCCGTGGGCGTCCCCTGACCCTCGAGTTCCTCCAGGATCCGGAGGTACAGCGAGAGTCGTCGTATGGTGGATTCGGAGATCTTCGCGAGACCGGATGTCACCGTGGCGCAGCAATAGGCCAGAGTTTGTGAAAACCTTCACAAATCTGTCGGATTCTCAGTGTGGCGTCAACGCGCCGTCGCCAGGAGCCCCGCGAGCCGCACGAAGTCCTCTGGCGACAGGGTCTCCGGGCGCGCAGTGAGGTCGAGGTGCCCGCGAGCCTCGATGTCCTTCAGCACCCGCGGCTCGAGCCGGTAGGACGGGTGGTCCCGCAAGATGCGTTGGAACTGCTTGCGTCGTCGCTGGAAAGCGGCGCGGGTGAGCGTCCGTAGCCGCAGCTCCTCCTCGGGATCCAAGGGCGAAGGGCGGATTGGCCGGATTCTGACCACGACCGAATCGACGCCCGGTACCGGCCTGAACGCCGATCTCGGGACGCGGAGCACGCGCTCCACGCGAGCGACGGATTGAACGCCCACTGAGAGGGCGCCGTATGTCTTCGAGCCCGGAGACGCGGCCATCCTCTCTCCGACCTCCTTCTGCACCATCAGGACGATCTGCCCCGGGCGGGGGCGCTCGAGTAGCCGGAAGACGATGTCCGAAGTTCGGTTGTACGGGATGTTGCCGATCACCTTCAGCGTCCCCACGTCTTCGACGAGATCCGCGAGATTGGTGGCGAGGATATCCTGGTGGACGACGTGGACGTCCGTTCGCCCTCCGAGATCGTCCGCCAACTGGGCCGCGAGGCGGTCGTCGAGCTCCACCAGGACGAGGCGCCGTGGCTTGCCAACGAGGTGCCGCGTCAGCGCCCCGGTGCCCGGCCCGATCTCCAGAACCTCGTCCGAGGGGCCCACGTCGAGAGCGTCGACGATGGAGCGCTGGAGGTTGCCGTCAACGAGGAAGTTCTGACCGAGTGAGCGCTTGGGTCTCACGAGGAAACCTCTGCACAAGTCTTGTGGGCGTCGTTACGCGCGCCATGGCCCCAGATCCTAGGTGGAGCGACGACGGGATAGCCATAGCCACGGCTAGGAGCTCCAACGCCGGAGATGGGGCATGCCGCCGTAACCCAAGACCGGGAAGTATGGTATCGTCCATTCCGTGACGGGCGCAGGGTCGCGCACTGATGCGTCGTCTCTCCTCCTCGCCGTAGCCCTGTTACGCCTCGTCGTCGTTCCTTGCCTGAGCCTCGCGAGCCCCCTGCGCGAGGCCCACCAGACTTGTGCAGAGGTTCCCTAGGACTCACGTCCTCAAGACGATCGCCGTCTGGTCGTCTGAGGGGATCGACGGGGTGGCGTGTGACGCCAGACTGAAGAGTGCGTCGACGATCGCCTCCGGAGAGCACTCGATGAGGCGCTTCGTCTCCGCGATCACGACCTGTTCGCCGCTCGTCCGAGCGGCCGTCGCCAGTGTGTCGGACAGACCGTCCGTGAAGAGAAGGAGCAGGTCCTTTCCCCTGGTCCACGTCACCCGGTCTTCCCCGTACGATCCCGGGCCGGCGATGCCCACGGGAGGATCGGTCGCCGAGAGCCGATGCTCGCTCCGGTCCGACCGGAACACGAACGCGTGGGGGTGACCGGCGTTCGAGTAAACGAGCTCGCCAGCTTCGGGATCCAGCACACCGCAGAACAGCGTGAGGTACATCTCTGTACTCTCGAGCTCGTCGTGGAGCGCGTCATCGATGTGTCTGAGGACTTCGGCAGGGCTCTCGGCCTCGCCTGCATAGATCGACGCGGCCGAGAGAGATAAGGCCATGATGAGCGCGGCGGGAAAACCGTGACTCGACACGTCTCCGATCATGATCCCCAGGCGCCCACCAGAGAGCTTGATGAAGTGGTAGAAGTCGCCCCCGACCTGTTCCGCGGGCTGTACGCGTGCCGCAACCTGTGCGATCCCCAGCTGATCGACCGGCCGAAGGAGCTTCATCTGGAGGTTGTGGGCCAACTCCATCTCGCGAGACATACCCTCCTGCGCCAGGCTCTCCTGAATCAGGCGGTTGTTCTCGAGCGCGGCACCGACCTGACTGGCGATGGCGGACAACAGCTTCTGGTCACTCGCGGAGAACGGTCCGCCCCTTCGCTGCCCGAACAGATTGATGACGCCCACCGTCCGCGCCTCTCCGAGATGGGGCGTGTAGCGGATCGGCACGAACAGGGCGGATTCGTTGCGTAGGTTGATGGCCGCCGGCGTCGGGCCTCTGCGGTCCCCGGTGCTGATCAGCGCTTCGCCTTCGCGGAATACGTGCGCGGTGAGCGCGTCTTCGCCGGGGTCCAACGGTCCTTGCAGACCTTCGATCCCTACGGCGGCCACTTGGTGAAGGAGCCCATCCTCGGCTCGAAAGACCCAGAGCGAGCCTCGCTTCGCGCCCATCACGTCACAGACTTCGTCGAGGATGGCGCGAGCAGCCTCGTCCAGCCGAAGGATCGATCCGAGTGTCTCGCTGATCGAGTAGAGGAGGTTGATCTCCTCGTACCGCTCCGAGACCTCGTACGTGAAGAAGCGGATCTCGTGATCGAAGTCCAAGGCCTGCTCGAGCATCGCCTGCAGGACGTCGGCCTTGGACTCGTCCTGCTCGCCCGACGATCGGATCTCGAGCTCGAGCTTCCCGCCGTCGCGAGCCGTCAGCTCACGAACGATCGTCGGCCCGTCACCGGGAGGAGACGGCTCGGCTTCTTCGGGATATAGGTGCTCGCGCCCCGAGCCGTCCGCTCGCCAAAGGTGGAGGTCCAGAGCGAAGCCATTCGCGAATGCGTCGAGGGCGCGACGGACCGCCTCCGGGAGCCCCTCCCGGCGGCTTCCGATGGCGGTCATGCCTGGGCCATCTCTCCGAGAGGGTCTTCGGAGGTTCGGTGGAGTACCAGCGTGACCGAGTTGCCCCTCTCGTTGAAACGGACCTCGTCGAGGAGCCTGCGCATCAGGAACAACCCGCGCCCGTCGGTCTTGTGCAAATTCTCCGGTGTCGTGGGATCAGGGATGCTCTCGTAATCGAAGCCATCCCCCTCGTCGGTAATCGTGGCGACAATCGCCATGACGGTTACCGAGACCTCCACCCTCACCTGCTTGGACGGATCGGCGCCGTTGCCATACAGCACGGCGTTAGAGAGCGCCTCGGTGAGCCCGACCCTGAACTTCATGCTCAGCCTGCTCATTCTGCCCATCTTGCGCGCTCCGTCGAGGCAATTCTCGCATCGGCGCAAAACGCGCTCCACAGCCTCCTCGATTTCGAGGACGTCGCTTGGAAGATGGAAGATCAGGTCGGAATTCAAGTGCACTCCGGTAACGAGGACGTGTCGCGACCGGTGCCTACAGCCCCTGGAGCGCCTCTTCTCGGGAATCAGCGATCCGGAAGAGTGTATCGAGCTTCGTCAGCTCGAAGAGGGTGCGCAGGTCTTCGTTGAGCGCAGCAAGCCTAAGGTCGCCACCATGCTCGCGGATCTTCTTGGAGAGTGAAACGAGGACGCCGAGCCCGGACGAGTCGATGTAGCCCGTCTTGGCGAAGTCGATGAGGAACTTCCGCTCTCCCGATTCGAGCTCGTCGAGCACCGTCTGCTTGAGCTCCTGCCGATTCCCTACGATAAGCTGACCGTCGACATCGACGACGGTGATGTCGCCCGACTTCTCGATCGTGAAGGCCATTCCCTCTCCGGTGCGAGTCATTCCGGCGCGCGGGCCGGAGGCAATTGAAAATGATAAACGTACGGCGCGAGACTAGGCAAGGCGTCATCCGGCAAGGACCGGGCCGAAAAGCATGGCGTGGTGGGCACGTCAGGAGGGCTGCCGAGCCATCAGTGACGTGATGCACGCCACGTGGACGATGTCCTCCGCGCTGGCCCCCCTCGACACGTCGTTCCAGGGCCTCGCGAGCCCCTGCACGACGGGGCCGAGAGCGGCCGCGCCGGCAAGCCTCTGAACGAGCTTGTACGCAATGTTCGCGGAATCCAGATCGGGGAACACGAGAACGTTCGCCGACCCGGCCGAAGCCGATCCCCTCGCCTTGCGCGTTGCAACGGAGGCGATGAGCGCCGCGTCGGCCTGTAGCTCGCCATCCGCCCGTAGGTCGGGCGCCAACACGCGCAAGCGGTCGAGCGCCGCGCGCACCTTCTCGATGCTGGGTCCCTCTGCGCTCCCTCGGGTCGAGTAGGACAGGAACGCAACTACCGGCTCGTCTTCGACGATCGCGCGCCTGGCCCGCGCGGCCGCGAACGCGATCTCCGCGAGCTGCTCGCTATCCGGCTCTGGTACGACGCCCGCGTCCGTGAACGTCAGCACCTCTTGCTCTGGCCCTCGGAAGGGGGGTACGACCATGTAGAAGGCCGACGACACGGTGGCGATGTCGGCGTCTCGACCGACCAGTCGTAGGCCCGCGCGCACGACTTCGGCGGTCGGGTAGACCGCTCCGGCGAGGGCGCCGTGCACTTCACCGAGGCGGACCATCAACCCCGCCCTCGTCAGCGGGGCCCTGGTGAGCTCGCCCAGCTCGATCGCGGCTAGGCCCTCATTGCCACGGATTCCGGCGAGCGCCTCTACGTATCGGGCCGCTGGGCCCTCCGGAGCAGGGTCCACGACCTTGACGCGACCGACGTCCACACCAGCGTCTGAGAGCCCGTCGCAAACCACTTCGGCGCCACCGATCAGGACGGGCTCGAGAAGGCCAGCGCGTTGGATCTCCGCGACGGCCTGCAAGACTCGTGGCTCGGTGCCTTCGGGGAACACGACGGTGCGCCGATTGGCCCGCGCGCGATCGCGCAAAGACGCCAGGAAGCCGCCCCTGTCAGACGGTCGAGTGTCGCGCTCACTCAATCGCGCGGCCCAGCTTCTCCTGGATCCGGCTCAGGACGCCGGACGAGATGAAGCTCGAAACGTCACCCCCGAGCTTCGCCACTTCTCGCACGAGCGAGGACGAAAGGAACGAATGCGGGACGTCGGGTGCGAGGAAGAGGGTCTCCACCTCTGGCCAGAGCTCCCGGTTCATTTGCGCCATCTGGAACTCGTATTCGAAATCGGAGACCGCGCGTAGCCCTCGGACGACGAACTGGGCCTCACGGGAGCGGGCGAAGTCGACGAGGAGGCCCTGGAACGACGTGCACTCGACACGGTCGTCGCCCCCGAACACATCGTCGAGGATCGCCACCCGTTCCTCCACGGTGAACAGCCCACGCTTCGACTGCGTCGCGGTATGCGCCACGGCGATGACCAACCGATCGGCGATCCGTAGCGTGCGACGGATGATGTCCTCGTGTCCAAGCGTGACCGGATCGAACGACCCGGGGTAGACCGCGACCATCGAGTCGGAATGGGTCATTCCTGCGCCTCGGCGATGGTGAGGGTGGTATCTCCGTACACACGGTACCGAAGGCCCGGGAGTTCCGGAAGCGATTCGGCAGAACGATGCTCGACCCAGAGCTCGGAGGCAAATGGCCTCTCGTGGAAGCGCGTGAGAAGGCGGCCTGCCAGACCGCTATCGTAGGGCGGGTCGGCGAGGACGAGGTCGACAGTGCCCGGCTCGATGCGCTCCACGTGCGCCAGCGCGTCGCCGTGGATGACACGCGCCGCCGACCCCGCTTCGAGCGCCTCGACGTTGGCCTTCAACGTCTTCAAGGGCCCGCGGGCGAGCTCGACGAACGTGACGTGGCAAGCGCCTCGGCTGAGGGCCTCGAGGCCTAGCGCTCCGGACCCGGCGTAGAGGTCCACAATGACTGCGTCCTCCACGGCGGATCCCAGGGCAGACATCCAGGCCTCTCGCACTCGGTCCGTCGTCGGGCGGACGGCTCGGCCTCGAGGGGACTTCAGGCGACGTCCGCGCCACCGGCCGGCGATGATCCTCACGATGACGCCGCGGGTCGGGCCTCTCGTGCGGGGGCGAGTGACCGTGCCTCGCCGCGAAGGACTGCGGAATCGGCAGCCGGCCGAGCCGATGAGCGGATGTCGACCAGCTCCGCCTGAACGGTCGTCACGCCGCGGTACTCGTTCACGCCGAGTCGAAAGGCCGCGTCCAGTCGGCTCCGTCCGAGGACGTCGGGCGGGACGCGCTCCCCGAGTCCGAAGCCGATCGCGTCGACGGCGCCACTCCGGTCGCGGAGGCGGACCTTGAGATGTCCTTTGCCCACCACGCGCGGTGAGCCTTCCACGCTCAGCTGGCGGCCCACGAAGAGCGGACGGGGATTGCCGATGCCGTGCGGCCCGAGGTACTGGAGAAAGTGTACGAGCCGATCGCTGATCTGCCCGAGCTCGATCTCGAGGTCGGCAACGAGGATCGGCCTGAGCTCGTCCCCGAGCAGCCGGCGGCGTGCCTCTCCGTTGAAGGCCTCCCGAAAAGCGTCGACGCTCTCCGCGGCGAGGTCCATGCCCGCCGCCTGACGGTGGCCGCCGAACCGCTGGAGATGCTCCTGGCACGCAGAGATCGCGTCGAACAGCGGGAACCCCGGGATTGACCGCGCGCTGCCACGGCCGCCCGCGTCGCGCAGTGCCACGAGCACCGTGGGCCGGTGAAGGCGCTCTACCACACGGGAGGCGACGATGCCGATGACCCCGGGGTGCCAATCTTCGGATGCCAGCACGAGCCCGTAGTCACGGCCTGGGTCGTAGCTACGCGCCAGCTGGTCGAGAGCCTCCTCCAGGGTCCGACCGTCTTCGTCTTTCCTCATCGTGTTGTGCCGCTCGAGCTCTCCGGCCAGTCGCTCAGCGGTCCGCTCCTCGTCCGTCAGAAGGAGGTCGAGCGCACGTCCCGCGTCGTCCATCCGACCCACCGCGTTGATTCGCGGCGCGAGGATGAACCCGATCTGGCCCGAGGTCACGGGGTCGCGAAGCCCCGTTACGGTCATGAGAGCACGCAGCCCCGGGTTCTCCGAGCGCGCCAGCGCTCGAAGGCCGTAGCGGACGAGGATGCGGTTCTCACCCGAGAGCGGAACCAGATCCGCGATCGTGGCGACCGCCACGAGATCCAGGAGGACGAGAAGCTCGTCCTGCGCGCGGCCCGTCATTCGCGCGAGGAGCTGACAAAGCTTGAACGCGACTCCCGTGCCCGACAGGTCCTCGTTGGGATAGGTGCAATCCAGCCGTCGAGGGTTCACAACGGCGAGCGCGGCCGGCAAGGTCTCGGACGGGGCGTGATGGTCCGTCACGATCACGTCGATGGATGCCCGGCGTGCCTCGTCCACGGCGGCGTGGGCGCGGGTGCCAGTGTCCGCGGTGATCAGGAGCGTGGCTCCGGCCCCGCGCGCGGCCTCGATCCCGGCCGTTCCGAGGTCGTACCCGTCGCGCAGGCGGTGTGGCACGAACGGCACGACCCGCCCCCCCAACGTACGGAGCCATCGCGTCAGCAGCGCGGCGGCCGAGACCCCGTCAACGTCGTAGTCACCATGGACGAGAATGGTCTCTTTTCCCGCTATGGCGTCGAGGATCCGTTCGCACGCCACGGTCGCGTCCGCGAGGAGAGCTGGATCGAAAAGGTCGTCGAGGACGGGACGAAGGAAGGATTTGGCTGCGGTGTCGCTGTTGAGCCCTCGCCCGGCGAGGACGCCGCACATGGCCTCGGGAAGGCTCAACTCCTTCTCGAGCATCCGGACGATGGCGGCGTCGGGAGCGGCCCGTGCGGTCCAACGGGGCGAAGGGGCCGGCGGGAGCGCCCGCTGATGCGCGGCCCCCCCGAGGGTCAAGCTACGCCTCGTCGGGTGGCGCGACGATCACGCCGCAGGCCTCGCAGCGCAGCAATATCGCACCCGCTCTCACTTCGGACTGCATCTGGAGCGGCACCATCGAGAAGCAACTCCCACACGCACCATCCGCGGTGAGGGACGACACCACGGTACCTCGGCCCCCCGAACGAAGGCCCTCGTAGATTCTTCGCTCGCTGTCCCCGATCACGGAAGCACAGCTGTCTCGCTGGCTTTGCAGGGATGCGAGCAAGTCCTCGGTCTGAGCCCGTTCCCGCAACAACTCTTGGCGCCGTGGCTCGACCTCCTCACGCGAGGCTGCCACCCTCTTTTCCAGGTCCTCGAGCTCCGCTTCGAGCCGGCGGATCTGGTCCAGGTGGGCAAGAGCCTCCTGCTCGTCGCCTTCCACCGAGCGTCTGACGAGGTCGAGCTCCGCCCGAACCGCCGCTTCCTCTCTGAGGTTCCGCACGCCGGTGAGTCGATCCTGAAGCATCTTCAGGCGCACCCGCTTTTTGTCCGCCGACAGCTCGAGGCGACGCTCGTTCAGCCGCAGCTCCTTGAGTCGACCGCGGGCCTTCTCGGCGTCGGACTCGAGGTCGTTGGCTGACTGCTCCAGGGTCTCCAGGAGTGGGTCGAACTCGCCCATCTGGGAGTTCGCCTGGTCGATCTCCGTATCCACCCTCTGTAACTCGCGCAAAGATGCGTGCATTTGTTCGGTCATGACCCCCGTTCACTCGATTCGATGTGCTCACCCGGCCCTCTTCGAGACCGAATGGCCGATGTCCAATCCGTTTGGTCGATCTCCCGCTTTTCCCGCTCCAATCGCTCCAACTCGACGACGAGCTGCTGTCTGCGTTCCTCGCCCCGCTCCTGGACCAGCAACTCCCTCAGCTCACGCGCCTTCGCCGCGAGCGGTTTGCTCCGGATCCGGCTCACGGAATCCTGAAGGACCTGGGCCGCGTGCGCGATCTCTTGACGGCTCGCGAGGAGATCGCCGAGTCGCCTGCCGGCCACCGGATCCATCCGTTCCGGCGCGTGCTGGAGCGCCGGATCTTCCACGAGCGCCTGAAAGATGGCGCGGTTGGCCGGGTCTACAAAGTCCTCGGGCCCTATATTCTCCGCGACGTCCTCGATCCAGTCCCTCGCTTTTACGAGAACGCCCAGGAGCGTCCGCTCCGCTCCCATCAGCGGCACCGGTGCCCGTCCACGCCGACCGATCGAGCGAGCGACGGGCGGGGCAGCCGCGGCGGGCTCCCGTGCCATCTCCGCCTCCAGCGTCGCCGCACGCACGCCTGTCTTCTCCGCAACCTTGGACACATAGATGTCTCGAAGTGCGGGATCGCTGACTGCACGCAGGGTCGGGAGAAGACGATCCACGGCGTTCCGGATGCCGTCGATCGAGGAGAGCCGGTCGCGCTCCTCGAGGATCTGGAGCTTGCGGTCCAGGACGTCGACTGCGTCCGAGACGTACGCCAGCAACCCGTCGCGCCCCTCGGTCCGCACGACCGAGTCGGGGTCCTCGCCCGGAGGAAGCGTGACGACGGAGGGATGGATCCCGGCGTTGAGGAGGACGTCGGCGTTCCGGAACGTGGCTTTGAGTCCGGCAATGTCGCTGTCGTAGAGTAGGAACACCTTCGATGCGTAGCGGGCCAGGAGCCGAGCCTGCTCGGAGGTCATGGCTGTCCCCAGCGGAGCCACTGCGTTGGGGATACCGTGGGCCGCGAGCGATACGGCGTCCATGTAGCCCTCCACGACGAGCGCCGCCTCCTCCTTGCGGATCGCGTGCCGTGCCCAGCCCAGCCCGTAGAGCACCTCGCCCTTGGTATAGACGGGGGTCTCCGGAGAGTTGAGGTACTTCGCCCCCTTCCCGGGCCCGAGCAGACGCCCACCAAAGGCAAGCACTTTGCCGCTCAACCCCTCGATGGGGAAGATGATGCGGTTCCGGAAGCGGTCGTAAGGCTCGTCTGCGCGTTCGCTGGTCGTCACGAGGCCTGAGTCGAGCAGAATCTTGTCGTCGATTCCGTGTCGTGCCGCGGCCGTGCGAAGTCCCCTCCACTCGTCGGGGGCGAAGCCGACGCCGAACCGCTCGGCGGCCTCGCGGTCGATCCCTCGCCCGTCGAGGTAATCGCGTGCCGGCCGGCCGATCGTCTCGTCCCCGAGAAGCTCGCGGTAATGCTCGCGGGCGAACGCGTTCGCTTCGTACAGAGCGCGGTTGGGATCCTCCTCGACCTGCCGGGCACTCACTTCGCGAACAGTGATCCCCGTTTTACGCGCGACGTACTTCACCGCCTCCACGAAGTCGAGCCCCATCCGCTTCATGACGAACGCAAAGACATCGCCCGACTCTCCGCACCCGAAGCAGTTGTAAAAACCCTTGGCGGGCACGACATAGAAGCTCGGCGTCTTGTCCTCGTGGAACGGGCACTTCCCCTTGTAGTCCTTACCGGACTTCTTGAGCGATACGACCTCGCCGACGACGTCGACGATGTCGGCTCGAGCGCGGACCTCCTCGACCTGATCGTCGGGGATCATCTCAATCTCACGATCGTGACGCCTGTCCCGCCCTCGCCAACGCCGCCTGGACGAGAATCCTCCACCCGAGGGTCGTCCTCGAGGAACTCCTCGACCTTGTTGCGTAGCGCCCCCGTTCCCTTCCCGTGGATGACCCGGAGCTCGGGCAAATCCCCGAGCACCGCCTGGTCCAGCGCCCGATCGAGCGCCGCCTGGGCCTCGTCCACCCGGAGACCGCGCAGATCCGCTTCCGTCCGGACGACATCCGGAACGGGATCGGTCCATCCGCCGCCGCGGGACGAGCTGGTTGCCGATCCGTGGTCGTCCTCCGGTCCGGACGGTAGTGGCGTCAAGCCCGCTGCCGAGACCTCGAGTCGGAGACCCCCGCGCGCCTCGACCACCGCCCGCCCCGCCCGCAGCGCGACGACGCGACCGGTGGCTCCGCCCTCGGTGATTCGGACGCGGTCTCCGGGCCGCACGAGCTCGGCGGTCCCGGCTGCCCGCTTGGCCGGGACCTCCGGACGCTGTTGCTCAGCGGCCTGCTCGACCCTTTGCCGTGCGCGCCGGCTGACATCGTCCAGCTCGTCGGTCGGGCTCTTCTTCACTTCCTCGATGGCGCGCTCCACCTCGCGCCGGGCGTCGAGCAGCATCCTGCGCGCGTCTTCGCGGGCACGTCGCTCCGCACTGCGCTCGGCATTCTTCAGCGTGCGCTCGCGGTCTTCGAGCGCGCCACGCAGGGCTTCTACCTCGCCGCGCCGCTCACCGACGGCCTCCTCTTTGGCTTCGAGCGACGCGACGAGCCCCGCCGCCTCTCCCTCCATCCGCTCCAAGCGCTCCAAGAGATCTTCCACGCGCACCTCGCCCTCCGAGAGGTGAACCTCGGCGCGGTCCATGATCTGTGGGGGAAACCCCAGGCTGCGCGCGATCGCGAGACCGTAGCTTCGACCCGGGCGTCCCTTCCGGAACCGGTACGTGGGCTCGATGCGCTCCGAGTCGAACTGTAGCGATCCGTTCACGACTCCGCTGCCCTGCTCATCCAGCTGCTTCAGGGCGCCGAGGTGGGAGGTCACGATCGCCAGGGCGCCCCGCGATGCGAGGGCCTCGAGAATAGCCGTGGCCAATGCAGCTCCTTCGGCCGGGTCTGTCCCAGTGCCCATCTCGTCGATGAGCACGAGTGACGCGTCGTTCGCCTCGAAGACAATCTGCTTGAGGTTGGCAAGGTGCGCGGCGAAGGTCGAGAGGTTGTGCTCGATTGACTGCTCGTCTCCGATATCTGCGAAGAAGCGGACGAACGTGGGGAGTCGCGTGCCGGGTCCCACGGGCGGAACGACTCCGCACTGCGCCAGTGCCGAGACCAGGCCCACGGTCTTGAGGAACACGCTTTTCCCACCCGTGTTCGGGCCCGAGATCACGAGGACTCGCTCGTCGGCATCCAAGTGCAGGTCGAACGGAACGACCTCGCCCTCCTCCCGCAGAATAAGGAGCGGGTGCCGCGCCCGCACCATCCTGAACTCGCGGCTTTCCGGGGGGAGCATCGTGGGAGGATGACCGGCCCATCGTGCCGCGACGCGTGCCCTGGCGTCCAAGCTGTCGAACTCGATGAGTGCGTCCTGGCTTCCTTGGAGACCGTCCCTGACCGGGCTCAGCTGTGTCGTGAGCTCGGAGAGGACCCGATGGATCTCGCGAGCCTCCGCACGCTCGAGGGCGTTGAGGTCGCTCATCAGCTCGATCGCGAGGGGTGGCTCCACGAAGAGGGTGGCACCAGTCGCCGACTCACCGTGAACGATGCCGCCGACCTCCCGCCGTCCGTCGCGTCGGATCGGCACGACGTAGCGACCCTCGCGCACCGTGACCGACGCGTCGGACACGATCCATGCTTCCGGCAGCCCACGCAGGAACGACTCGAGCCGCCGGACTACGGTGCCCCGCACACGCTTCAGCTCTACCCGAAGGCGGCGAAGCTCGGGGCTGGCCGAGTCGAGAACGGTGCCGTCGCGCTCGACGGTGAGCTGGATGCGTGCCTCCACGTCCGGATCCGAAACCAGTCGCTCCCGGAGCGGCGAAAGAAGCGAGAGAGGCGGATCCGGCGCATCCAGGTCGTCACCGAGCTCCCGACCCGCTCGAAGCAGCGATCCTACCGAATGGAGCTCCGATGGGGACAGCACTCCGCCCTCGACCTGCATGCGCTCGAGGGCGGCCCCCGCGTCCGGGATTCCGGACAGGGAGCGAGCGCTGTCCACCTCGGCGAGCCGGGTGGTCTCGCGCACCCGCTCCAGCTCGTGCTGAGCAGCCGAAGGGTCCGTGACGGGCCTGAGCTGGAGCACGGCCTCACGACCCATCGCGCTCGATGCGTGCCGCGCCACTCGCTCGAGAACATCCCGGAGTTCGAGAACCGCGAGCGCGTGATCCATTAGGAGGTCGGCCCCCGAGGCACGACAAGGCTCGTTACGTGCAGTCCGACGTCGAGCTTGGTCCATCCAACGCGAAGCGGGCGCCGACATCTGAGCCGGCGCCCGCGGGCGTGTAATTCCGTGGCTTGGCTCGCCCTACTCATTGTTCTAGAGCCTCCCGAACGATTCGGTTCGCTTCCTTGCCGTCGAAGCGTCCCGTAATCTGGGGCATGACGCGGCCCATTACGGGACCCATCCCGGTCGCTCCTCCCGCGACGGCCTCCAGCACCAACGCGCGGACATCGGCCTCCGTGAGCGGCGGGGGGAGGTATTCGGCTAGGGCGCTAGCCTCCCGATCCTCCTTCTCCGCAAGCTCGGGCCGAGCCCCCGCCTGCATCTGTTCAGCAGCCTCGCGCCGCTTTTTAACGGCTTTCGCAAGAACGCTTCGGACCTCCTCGTCCCCCGCGTCGGCTCCGATCTCGATCTCGCGATTGCGGATCTCCGAGAGGACCGTGGAGAGCAGGAGGGTGCCGAATCGGTCCCGACTCTTGCGGGCCCGCACGAGGTCGTCCTGGAGTCGCTTCTTCAGTTCAGTGGACACGTGCTTTCTCGTGATGGGCAAGCCGTGATCAGGCGGTCGAGGACGGTGAGTCGCCGGGTCTACCGACGGCGAAAAGAATATCCGAACGGAAAAGTGGGGTCAACGCGAAACCGGCCTCGGCAGGTGTCCCAGCCGGCCATAGGTCGGCCCACTCCCGGTCCCTAGCCTTCAGCTGCCTCCCCGGGATGCCCGGGAAGGACGGGGGCCAGGAGACGGGGGACCGAGTGAACCAGACACGAGACCGGGTTGTGCGGGCGATGAGGGATCGGCCGACTCCAGCCGCCAGCGTCAGCGAGCTCCTGAGGACGCTCGCCGACGATGGCCAAGGCCCGGGGCCCGATTCGGGCGCCTTGCTCCATGCACTCCGGCGATGTCCGGACCGGTTCAAGGTCCTCGATCCCAAGCGCGAGCCCTGGGACGCAATCGACCTCCGAGACCCGGCCGAATACGCAGGGCCCCTGCTGGAACAGGGCGTCACATGTGAGCCGTGGATCGTGGCGCTCGACGACTCCGCATTGGACACCGAGGAGGAGTCGTCCTCCCGTGACTCGCTGTCGCGAAGAACTCGCCAGAGCCTTGTTTGGCTCGCCCGGGCAGTCGACGAGGAATCGCCAGCCGCGGTGAATCGATGGTGTCGGCTGCTCCGAGAGGAGCTGCGCTTCCAGGCCGGGTGGCGCCGTCACGTCACGTCGTCCGGGCCGCCACAACCGCCGCCTCTTCGCTCGCGGCCGGAGATTCGGCAGAATCAGCCCGGAAAGACGCCGCCCACCAATCCGACTCCCGATCCTCGTCGGTCAGCCGAAAGCCATGCGCCGCGGCTGACCGGGCGAATTCGCCGGACTCGTCGGTGAGAATGCCAGCGACGACCAACCATCCGCCGTCCGACAGAGCCAATCGAAACCCGGGCAGCAGACCGATGAGGGCTGCGCTCTCGATGTTGGCGACGATCCCATCGAGCGGATGCTGTTCGGCAAGCCACTCGGGAGAGGCGCGAAGCTCATGCACGCCGACGACCGCGTCGACCTCGTTCATCCGTATGTTTTCCAGCCCGGTGGGGCAGGCGAGGGGGTCCGACTCGACTGCGACCACGTGGGCGGCTCCGAGCTTGGCCGCCACAATTGCAAGAATCGCCGACCCCGAGCCCACATCCGCAATCCGCTCCCCTGGGCGCACGAGGGTGTCGAGGAGGCGTATCGCCCCCCGGGTCGATGCGTGCTCGGCGGTGCCGAAGGCCACTCCGGGGTCGATGAGCACCAGCACCCCGTCCAGTGACTTCGAAGGTCTGTCCCAGGTCGGAGCCACGGTGACGCGAGGGCTCACGCGTCGTGGTTGGAGACCCGCTCTCCACGTCTCAGCCCAGTCCTCGTGGGGCTGCCAGTGCCAGGAAAGCGCTACTGGGTTGGAGAGCAGCGTCTGGAGCTCAGTGCTGAGCGATGCGAGGAACTCCGTGGGGTTGGAAGGCGCTTGAAAATGGGTATGGAGCGTGCCAGGCGGGTCCTCGACAACGGCACGGGCACCTCGGCGGACGAGTGCCTCGACCACAAGCGCCCCAGCATCGCTCGACGGAGCGGTTACAGCGACGGCCAGCCAGCGGTCAGGAGTCACGCAATCGTGTCCTAGTGTGGTCGCGGACCCATGCGTCGTCTCTCGTCCGCCCTAGGGAACCTCTGCACAAGTGTGACGGGTCTCGCGCAGGGGGCTCGCGAGTGCTCAGGGTAGGAACGACGACGAGGTGTAGCAGAGCTACGGCGAGGAGGAGAGACGACGCATGAGTCCGCGAGCCCCCTGCGCGAGACCCGTCACACTTGTGCAGAGGTTCCCTAGGTGGTGAACGCCTCCTTCACGCGAGACCAGAAGCCCTTCCTGCTCCCGTCCACGCGCTCCGGCGCCGGATCCTCGACTTCCCTGAGTCGCTCGACGGCCTCGCGTTGCTCTCGGCTGAGATCCTCTGGTGTCCACACGATCACGCGGACGAGCTGGTCGCCTTTTCCGTCTCCATTCAGGTCCGGAAGACCCAACCCTCGCAAGCGCAGGATCTCGCCAGTCTGGATGCCGGCAGGGACCGAGACCTCGGCACTCCCGTCCACGGTAGGGACCTCCACCTGGGCACCTAGCGCCGCTTGAGCGAACGTCACCGGAAGCGCATAGACGAGGTGTGAGCCCTCGCGCACGAAGCGTGGGTCGTCTTCCACGTCGAGGAGCACCATGACGTCTCCCCGCGGCCCGCCTCTCGGCCCGCTGTGGCCCTGACCACGCAGCGTGAGGAAGTTCTCGGAAGTCACACCGGGAGGCACCTCGACGTCGATTTCCGATTCTTTCCGAGTGCGCCCGTCGCCGTGGCACGTGGGACACGGGTCGTGGATCACCCGCCCCTCACCGTGGCACCTGCGACACGGCTGTACGCTGACGAATTGCCCGAACACAGACCGCTGAGCCGTGCGCTCCTGGCCAGCGCCGCCGCACGTCTGGCAGACCACCGGATCCGCGCCGTCGTGGGTTCCCTTCCCGCGACAGCTGGCGCAGGGCTCCAGGAGGCTTATGCGAATGCGCTTGTTCGCTCCGTACGCGACGTCGACGAGCGTGAGCGGTAGGCGCACCCGGACGTTCTGTCCCTTCCGTTCGGCAGGTCGCCCCCGCGTGCGCTGCCCGAGAACGTCCTCGAGGCCACCGAAGCTGCCGAAGTCGCGCATGAAGATCTCGATGGCGTCCGAGAAGTCGAACCCACCGAATCCACCCGGCCCCTGACCACCCCTGAGTCCTTGCTCCCCGTAGCGGTCGAACCGGGCCCGCTTCTCGGGATCGCGAAGAACCTCGTACGCCTCCGTGATCGACTTGAAGCGCTCCTCGGCCTCCTTGGAGCCCTTGTTCCGGTCCGGATGATGCTCCATCGCCAGGCGTCGATAGGCCTTCTTGACGTCGTCCAGCTCGGCGTCGCGAGAGATGCCCAGGGTTTCGTAGTAGTCTGACATGTGCGCCTTGTTCAGCCGCCGTCGGTCGGGTGGGAGTCGCTCGGGCTACCTGAGGATGTTGTTGACCAGCGAAGAGGTGTAGTCCACCAGCGCGATGACCTTTTCGTACGGCATTCGTGTCGGTCCGATCACGCCGATCACGCCTTTCAGCCCACCTACGCGGTACTCCGCGGTGACCAGTGTGAACCCGGTGAGAGCTTCGTCCTCGTGCTCCCCACCGATCGTGATCTGCAACCCCCCGTGATGATCTCGCCTGCTCAATACACCTGCCAGGAGCTCGCCACGCTCGGTCAGCTCGAGCAGGTCCTTGAGTCGCTCGCCGCTCGTAAACTCGGGTTGACTGGCCAGCACGGACGTCTGTCCCAGTTGGACCTGGGAGGCGCCCTGCTCGGGCCAATCGAGTAGCTCGTGCGCGGACTGCACAAAGATGTTCAACAGCTCCGCGGCGGCGCCGTTCTCCGCTCCCGGATCCCGCAGCCGATCCGGCAGGGACTCTCGTAGATCCGTGAACGAGAGGCCGGCGAGCCGCTCGTTCAGGATTACAGTGAGGGTCAGGAGAGTGTCCTCCGGCACCTCGAACGGGAGGTCGACATACACCGTGCGGACGAGACCGTCCCGAACCGTTGCAACGAGAAGCGCCTTGCTCGGCGAGACCTGGATCAGGTCGAGCTTCTCGAGTATTGCCGAGTCCAAGGTCGGGGGCACACCCAGGCCGAGCTCGCGACTGAGCAGGCTCAAGGCCCGGGTGGTTCGTCGAACGAGGCGCTCGATGGCCGACGACCCTTCCGGGTCGAGCTCCTCTTCCAGGCGGTCGCGCTCCTCGGTCGTGAGCGTAGTCGGCTGGATCAGACTGTCCACGAAGTAACGGTAGGCCGCATCCGTCGGTACGCGCCCGGCCGACGTGTGTGGGTGAGCCAAGTACCCCTTCGCCTCCAGGTCCGCCATCGTGTTGCGGACCGTCGCGGCCGAGACGCCGAGCTTCCAGCGCTTGGCCACGGTTCGGCTACCGGCCGGCTCTGCGGTGTCGACGTACGTGCGGATGACGGCCTCCAGAACGCGACGCTCGCGTTCCGTCAGCTCGTTTCCAATCACGATCCTTTCGTGCAGCTCAGCCATTCGGCCCGTTACTCGACTCCAGCGTGCGCGGACAGGTCACCGTCCATCTCGACGGCGAGGGCATCCAGCAGAAGCCAACCGTGCGCGGTCAGACGTAGGCGGTCGCCCACGACGATCGCCCAGCCACTTCGAATCCATCGATCCGAGAGGCGTTGGCCAACCGCCGGAAACTCCCTCATGGGGACCCCTTCACGCGTTCGGAGCCCGAGCCAAGCAGCCTCGAGCCGCCGTGCGTCCTCGTCGAGCTCTTCCTGCCCCTCGACGGGTAGGCGACCCTGGGCGACCGTCGTACAGTATTCCGCCCAGTCACGCAGGTTCCAGCGGCGGAAAGGGGCTATGAAGCCATGCGCACCGTTGCCGAGGCCCAGATAGGGCCGACCCGACCAGTAGACCCGGTTATGCCTGGATTCCATCCCGGGACGGCTGAAGCTGCTCACTTCGTAGTGAATGTACCCGGCGTCGGTAAGCCGCTCCACCGCCTCGAGGTACTCCCTCCGATATTCGTCCTCCGCGGCAACCTCTTCGCGCCGCTCTGCGACCGCCCTGCCCAGCGGCGTGCGCGACTCTACCGTCAGGCCGTACAGGCTCAGGTGCGGCACGTCGAGGTCGACGGCCCGCCGCAGATCCTCCGACCAGACCCGCCCGAGTCGGCTCGGGAGGCCGAAGATCAAATCGGCGCTGAGGTTGTCGAAGCCCGCGTCGGTGGCCGTACGCACCGCCGTCGCGGCTCCGTCTGGTCCGTGTAGGCGGCCCATCCAGCGGAGGGACGGCTCATGAAAGCTCTGGACACCGAGACTGATCCGGTTCACTCCCGCGGTCCGCCACTCTGCTGCCAACGCCTCGGTGAAGCTCTCCGGGTTCGCTTCCGCGGTCCACTCCAGGTCGGGAGAGCTCGTGAGGGTCGGCCCGAAGAGCTGGGCCAGACCCTCCATCGCGGCCCCACCCAGCAGGGACGGCGTTCCTCCGCCCACGTACAAGGTCTCCAACGGCCGGAGAAACTCGAATCTCCCCTCTTCCCGGACGAGACGCCATTCGGTCGAGATTGCGTCGAGCCACCTCTGGTGACCGGGCTCGCTCTCCACCGTCACGGCGAAGTCGCAATAGAAGCACCGACGTCGGCAATACGGCGCGTGTACATACACGGAACGGGTCTCCCCCCTCATGGCTCCCCGACATCCGCGGCCCGCACGCCGCCCAACCAAACCCGTCTGGAGTACCGTAACCCTGGACTCTGCATGGCCCACCCCCGGAGCTCCATCACCGAGAGGACAGCTGTCACCGCCGCCACGTCCAACCCCGTCCGGCCCGCCAGTGTGTCGACATGGCTCGGATCGGAGTCCAGGGCGTCCCAGATGACCTTCTGCCTCAGGTCCAAGCCGGCGGGGGCGGACGGTTCCCTTGAGCGGGCGCCACTCGAGGTCCGCAGACCCTCGTCGGGGCAACCGAGGCCGGTCGCGGCCAGCACGTCGGCTGCGCTCGTCACCAGACCCGCCCCGTCCCTCAGCAGAGCGTGCACACCCTCGCTCTGCGGTCGGCCCACCGGTCCCGGGACCGCGAACACGTCCCGTCCCAAGTCCAGAGCATGGTCCACCGTAATCAACGCCCCGCTCCTCCTCGCCGCCTCCACGACGACGACCGCCCGGGACAGAGCGGCGATCAGCCGGTTGCGCTTCGGGAAGTGATGTGGCAGCGGCCGTTCGCCAGGGAGGAACTCGGAAATGATGAGTCCGCTTTCCAAGATGCCTTCGAAGAGCCGGCGATGGGACGGAGGATGCACCACATCGGGTCCGGCGCCGAGCACCGCGATCGTGGCTCCACCCACCCCCAACGCCCCCCGATGCGCGGCACCATCGATGCCCAGGGCCAGACCGCTCGATACCGCCACACCCGCGACGCCCAGCCCTTCCCCCAGGGACTTCGACACCTCACGGCCGTACTCGGTGGCCCGGCGTGAGCCCACAACTGCGACTGTGGGCAGATTCAAGAGGCCGCGGTCCCCTCGCAGAAACAACAGAGGGGGCGGGTCGTGGAGGTGATTCAGCTCTTCGGGGAATCCGGGAAGTCCATATCCGGTGGTGTACAGACCGCTTTCTCGGACCACTCCCAGCACGGATTCGAGGCGCCGGTCGATGTCTTCGCCCCGGGGCGCCCGCCGGGTGGCGCGGCTCACTCGCCTCGGGAGGTGGCGCGGGGGGGTCGACAGAGCGGCGCGGACCGAGCCGAAGCGGTCGATGAGCACCCTGGTCGTTCGGTCGCCTACTCCAGGGAGCAGCGCGATCCCGATCCGGGCGGCGATCTCGTCCGTGAGGCCATAATCGGCGGTCTGGTCGCTTCGTAGCCCCCCTCCGACCGCATCGCCGAGCGAGTCGCGCAGCTCCGTCGGCGGACGAGTGGCAGGTTCCACCGAGCGGGGTCTAGGGGTCCGGCTCATGCGTCGCCGGCGACCACCAATCGTCGTCTCCATCGGGGCTTCCGCCCTCGGAGCGAACGTTGTCGGACTGTGACGCCTCTACCCGGGAGTGCCGCCACAGCGCCTCCATCAGAGCTTCGAGCCCTTGGTTCGTGACCGCCGAGAGTGCGAAATGACCCCGAGCCTCGGGTGCGTCGATCTGGGGACCAGCCTCCCCGGTCGGGAGCAGGTCCATCTTCGACACCACGACGAAGTGCGGTCGATCCGCCAGCGATGCGGAGTACTGTCGCAGCTCGTCTCGTAGCCGCTCGTATTCCGCTTGAGGGTCCGCCGAGTCGGCCGGAACGAGGTACGCGAGCGTGCGCGTCCGGTCGATATGGCGAAGAAATTGAAGGCCCAGCCCTTTGCCTTCGTGGGCGCCTTCGATGATCCCGGGAATGTCGGCAAGGACGAACGATCGGAAATCCGGCAGACGAACCACACCCAAGTTCGGGTTCAGAGTCGTGAACGGGTATTCGGCCACTTTGGGCTTGGCGCTCGATACACTAGCGAGCAGAGTCGACTTCCCCGCGTTGGGCTCGCCCACCAAGCCAACGTCCGCGATGAGCTTGAGCTCCAACTCGATCCGCCGGACCTCCCCTTCCTGCCCCGGCTCCCAGCGCACCGGGGCCTGGTTCGTGGAGCTCGCAAACTGGGCGTTGCCCCTTCCGCCGCGACCGCCGCCGGCTACGACGAGCCGGTCGTTCGGGTCGAGGAGCTCGCCCAGGCAATCGCCGTTGGCTCCGTCCCTCACTATCGTTCCTCTCGGGACACCGATGACCAGCTCAATGCCCCCGCGCCCTGTCCGGTTGTTCCCGCTCCCGTGTTGTCCTCTCTCAGCGCGGTAGTGCCGCTTGTAGCGCAAGTCGAGGAGGGTACTGAGCTGCGGGTCCGTGACGACCACCACGTCGCCACCCTTCCCGCCATCGCCACCCGATGGGCCGCCTCTCGGCACACCCTTCTCGCGCCGGAATGCCTCCGCACCCGACCCTCCGGTCCCGCCTTCGACTTCGATGACGGCGCGGTCGACGAAGATCGCCTCTGCCACGGCCTACCCCGGGGGTTCCGACGAGGGGTCGCGCGACCCCCGGCCTGGCGGCGCTTCCGGGAAACGCCCACGCCGACGCTCGGACTCGACATAGCGCTTTCGCACCTGTCGCCATGTCTCCTCCGGCGTGCCCCGTTCACCCTCCCCCACGAACGTGAGGGCCTCGGCCAACGCGGCTGCGACCTCTTCCGCGTCGGCACCGCAGCTCAGCGCCCCCCGGAGGTGCGAGTGCAGCTGTCGCTTGGCCCCTATGACGGCCAGAATCGCCACGATGCAGAGCTCGCGGGTCGGCAGCTCCATTTCGGGTCGCCCAAGCACCTTTCCGTACCCTTCAGACACCATCCACCTATCCAGGTCGGGATGAAGCCGGCAGACGTTGGCACGTAATCCGTCGTACTGGCTCGAATACACACGCCGGCACACTTCGCCGCCCCGCTCTTCCCAGCGCGGCCAGTCGTCAGGGGTCGGACGGGGCGGCGGGGCCCCACTTGATTCGCGCCAGCGGGCAAGCCCGTCGAGCGCCGCTGGATAGCCCAGAAACAGATAGCTCTGGAGGAGTGCCTCCTCCACCTGGTCGTGCCGGGCCAACTGCGCTGCGGCCACTAGCTCTTGTTCGAGGAGTTGCCCGCCCCCCGACGCGAGCGCCGCGCTCACTCGGACGAGGGAGCGCACCTCGACCGTGAGGGGATCGTCGCTCACGCGCTCAAGGCCACATGGAACGAGCTCTCGAGTGATCCGACCGGGCGTCCCAAGGTGTTGACCACTCTCGGCGCGGCGAGGGACGCGAGCTCGTCGACGTCACTTTGATCCGCGACGCCCAGGTCCTGTAAGACCTGAACGAGCGCGCCGTCGCTGGCGCGGCGGGCTCCATCCTCGACTTTGAGTGCGAAGCCGATGCCGCGCCCACGCAGCGCGCCACAGTATACGCCCTCCGCTCCCGTCTTCACGAACACACGGTCACCCAATCGGTTCATCACGACCGTACACGTCCGACCCGTCCCGGCCACCATGAATGGATGCCCAGTCATCGCGGAGACGATTCTGTCGGCCGGCTCGCCACGGTTGCTCGCCGCAGCGAAGCGGGCGAAAGAGGCGGCCATCGTCTGGAGCGAGAGCGCGAAGGACACCACTCCGCATCCGTCAACTCCGGTGGGGATGTCCGACTCCGCGACTTCGGTCCAACGACTCATCTCGGTGAGCATTCTTCGCTGCACCGGGTGGTCGGACTCGAGATACCCTTCGGTCGGCCAACCATGGACCACCGCGAGTGCAAGCATGCCGGCGTGCTTTCCAGAGCAGTTGTTGTGGATTGCCGTGAGCTCCGTTCCGGACGCCAGCAACTCACGAGCTCTCTCTTCCCGAAGCGGCGTATGGGGGCCACATCGCAGCGCGTCTTCCGCGAGACCGGCTTTGGCCAGAATCGCCCGTGCAACATCCAGATGCTCGGCTTCGCTGTTACGCGAAGCGCAGCAAAGCGCGAGCTCTGGTTCGCTCAAGGCCAGTCGATCTACGACCCCATCTTCGACGAGCGGCAGGGCCTGCATGGGCTTGGCGGCCGAGCGATAGAACGAGACACACCCGGGGTCGCCCCACGTACCGACGAGTCGCCCCTCGGCGTCCGCGACCGCGACATGAACGCGGTGCACGGATTCGACGACCTCGCCGCGCAAGACAAGAACGCCTTGGCTCACGGACTCCTCCGTGTGGCCGGGCGGCCTCGCTCGCCAGATGAAAGAAACATGGTAGGTCCGTGTAGGGGAATGCCGGATTGGGACGGCCATTTCACGGCCTCCGAACTTCAGACACAGGATGCACGCGGGGGACTATGCCGCTCGCTTCCGCGGATTCCTGCGACTACGACGCAGACCCAGTGGATGGTTGGTCAGTAGGCCGCAGCGTGAATACCGGCGGATCGCCTGCGGGTTAAGGGACCTTAGCTCAATCGGGTGAACCGGAGGCGCCCTGGTCTTCACTACCGACATCCGAAAGCGGTTCACCCGCCAGCGTGAAGAGGTCCTCCGGCGACCGTGCCCGACCCAGGAGCTCGACGGCCCGTTGAAGTGGCGCGTCCGCTGTCATGAGCCGGCTGAACTCGCCCGCGTCCCCCTCGCGCTGCAAGCCGATCTCGCGCTCTAACTGGAAACGGATGTAGCGCTCGGCTCGGTCCAGCACGGAGCGGTCCACTTCGACGTCGTTCTCGAGGAGGAAGTCGTACAACCTCGCCAACTCTGCGTTGGTGATGCGAAAGTCCGCCGTCAAGTCGGGTCTGTCTTGGATGTAGCGGACCGCGAATCCGAAGAGGGCGATGTTGAAACGGCCAGCCTGGGCGTAGAGCTCGAGCACAGCTGACTGCTCGGCATCCGTCAGCGTGTCCGGAGGAATCTGGAGGTCCGGCGTGATGCCGCCGCCCCCAAAAAGCTTCCTCCCCCCAAAGGACTCGTAAGGCTCCCGATCGGCCACGCTCGGCCGCCGCGACCACCTTCCCGCGACGCTGAGGACCCCGTCTTCACCGATCTCCACCCCAGGCTCACGCTCCTTCTGGATCGACCGTCCCGAGGGTGTGAACCAGCGCGCGGTCGTCAGCTTGAGCACGTTGCCACCGCTGAGCCGATACAGAGTCTGTACCGAGCCCTTGCCGTACGAGGTGGCGCCGATGACGAGCGCCCGATCGTGATCCTGTAGCGCACCCGCGAGGATCTCGGACGCGCTGGCGCTACGCTCGTCGATGAGGACGATGAGCGACAGGTCGGGAAAGGATTGCGGCCGTGACGTGCGCAGGACGGTATTCTGCTCCGCGCTGCGGCCGCGAGTCTCGACTACAGTCAGCCGGTCATCCAGAAACATGTCCGCGAGGGCGACACCCTGGTTCAAGAGTCCACCGGGATTGCCGCGGAGATCGAGCACGAGCCCGGAGGCACCCTTCTCCACGAGGCCCTCGACGGCCGTACGCAGCTCGCTCTCGGAGCTCTCGCTGAAAATCTGGAGGGGAACGTAGCCAGCCCCGCCCTCGAGCATCGTGCTGAAGGGGACCGACCGCACCTGAATCACGGCACGAGTCAGCGTAAACGGGATCGGGGTCTCCACGCCTGGCCGCTCGATTCGCACCTCCGCGTCCGTGCCAGGTCTTCCCCTGAGCACCGAGACCGCGCGGTTCGCATCCCATCCTTCGGCGGATTCACCCTCTACCTCCACCAACCGGTCGCCGGCGCGAATGCCGGCGCGTTCCCCTGGCGTACCCGGCAGCGTGCTGACCACCGTGATCCAGTTGTCCCGCTGGACGATCTCTAGTCCGACACCTCCGTACTCGCCCTCGGTACGAATCCGCAGGTTCGACCAATCGGAGGCCGTGAGGAACTCGGTGTTTGCGTCATCCAGATCCTCGATGAGTCCATCGATGGCGGCGTCGTAGAGATCGTCGCGCTCGACCGAGTCGACGAAGTGGTCCGCCACGTGGTCCACGACTTCCTCGAAGAGGCGGACCTGGTAGTAGACGTTCTGCTCCTGCCCGACACCCTGCTGGAGGAACCAACCGCCCGTCAGGAGAGCGATGGCCAGGATGAACCCAGGACCCAGGATTGAGCGCAGGAATCTCATGTGACTCCTCAATGATGGACCCGTGGGCGCCGAGTCCCTTTTTCACAAGACAATTGTTGCCGCTGGCCCGGGGGTCTCGTCAAGGCTTGGCTGAACCATTCTCCTTCTTGGCCCGGTTCGATGTCAGCCGTGCGTCGACGCTCTCACGTCGCCGACCGCGTGTACGAAGTGCAAGGATCGCTGTGCGAAGTGCAAGGATCCCGTACCCGCTGTGCGAAGTGCAAGGATCGCGCCGCATCAATGCTGCGTCCTCGAGCTAATCTTCTCGGTCGGTGAGGGCCTTCGGGAATCGTCCCACGATCGACTCGACGATGCGCTGATGGACCTCTGTGGGGTCGCCGGTCCCATCGACGACCTCGGCGTCCGGACGACCCGCGAGCAAAGCCTGGTACCCGGACCGGACGCGATCCAGAAAGTCCGTGCCGCTCCGCTCGATGCGGTCTTCGTCCTTCCCCACTGCACGATGCCTGGCCAGCCCCTCCGCTACAGGGACGTCCAGATAAATGTACAGGTCCGGACGCATACCATCCGTCGCGATCGCGTTGGCGCGGCGCACCGCATCGAGCTCGAGCCCCCGGCCGTAGGCCTGATAGGCGAAGGTCGATAGCTCGAACCGGTCGGACACGACGACCTCGCCCCGGTCGAGGGCTGGGCGCACTACTTCTTCCAAGAAGGCGGCCCGGGCCGCGAGAATCAGGAACAGCTCCGTAAGCGGCGGCATCCCGAGATCAACCCGGTCGAGTACGATGCCGCGAATCGCCTCCCCGGCCGGGGTCCCACCGGGCTCGCGAGTCAGCGTGTGAGGGATGTGGCGGTCGTCGAGCCACCTTCCAAGGAGCTTCGCCTGCGTCGACTTGCCGGAACCCTCCACTCCTTCGAGCACGAGGAACACTACTCGTAGTACTCGAGCCCGAGGTGGGTGATCTGCTCCTCGCCCCCGAGCCAGCGCAGGGTGTTCTTCAGCTTCCAATGCTGGATGAAGAGATCGTGCTCTGGGTAGAGACCTGGGGCCGTCTGGGGGCTCTTGAAGTAGAACGAGAGCCACTCCTGGATCCCACGCATGCCGGCGCGGCTCGCCAGATCGAGGAAGAGAGCCAGGTCGAGAACGATGGGCGCCGCCAAGATGGAGTCGCGGCACAGGAAGTCGACCTTGATCTGCATCTTGTATCCCAACCATCCGAAGATGTCGATGTTGTCCCAGCCCTCCTTGTTGTCTCCCCTAGGGGGGTAATAGTTGATCCGCACCTTGTGATAGATGTCGCCGTATAGCTCGGGGTAGGTCGACGGCTGGAGGATGTGCTCGAGGACGCCGAGCTTCGACTCCTCCTTGGTCTTGAAGCTCTCTGGATCGTCGAGCACCGCGCCGTCACGGTTCCCTAGGATGTTGGTGCTGAACCAGCCGTGGAGGCCGAGCATCCTAGCCTTCAGCCCGGGGGCCAGAATCGTCTTCATCATCGTCTGGCCGGTTTTGAAGTCCTTGCCGCCGATGGGCACTTCGTTGTCGATGGCGAGCCGCTCGAGGGCGGGGATGTCGGCGGAGAGGTTAGGGGCGCCGTTCGCGTAGGGAATCCCCTCCATCAGCGCGGCGTAAGCGTAGATCATGGACGGCGCGATAGAGGGGTCGTCCGCCTCCATTGCCTCCTCGAATGCCTCGAGGGTCCGGTGCGCCGGACCGGGCCGAAGAAAGATCTCGGTCGAGCCGCACCAGACCATCAAGAGCCGATCGCAGTCGTTCTCCCGCTTGAAGGTGCGGATGTCGTCACGGAGCTGCTCGGCAAGGTCCCGCTTGTTCGTCCCGGTCTTGACGTTCGGTCCGTCCAAGCGCTTGACGTAGTCCTTGTCGAAGACTGCTGGCATGGGTTGGATCGATCGGAGAAAGTCCTCGATGGGATCGAGGTGCGACCGTTCCAAGACCCCCGCCTGGATGGCGCTCTCGTACCCGTCGTCGGGGATCAGGTCCCACGCGCCGAACACCAATTGGTCGAGGCCGGCGAGGCCGATGAAGTCCTTGATCAGCGGAGCGGTTTCGTCAGTCCGTTTCCCGAGCCGAATCGTGTTCAGCTGGGTGAGGCTTCCGGTTGGCTGGGCCAACCCTCTCCGAACTGCTTCCACTCCGGCGACGAAGGTGGTGGCCACTGCCCCGAAGCCGGGGAGCAGCACCCCGAGCCGACCCTCGGCCGGCCGAACCTGCGGCGATTCCCTCACTGAGCTCATTCTCCGATGGTTTGAAAGATCGATTGGATTTCACGGCTCGCGACGGATTCCGCGCGCCGGTTGACGGGTGGCCAGTCGCCGGGAACGCCGTCCCGATCCGGGCCAGAAAGATGGTCGCCGGGTGTCCCCGCGGCGGGGCCGTCCAGCGGAACGCCGGCCGCGTGTCGATACACCCACACGATCCGTTGTAGCGCCGAGAGGTTGGTGGTGACCGCCAACACGACGAGCACGATCTTCAGCACGAGTCCATTCCACATCAGCCCGAATAGAAGCGAGCCGAGGCCGAGGAGGACGACTCGCTCGGCGCGCTGCATCACCCCCACAGTGCAGTCCAGTCCCAACGCCTCGGAGCGCGCGCGCGTGTAGCTCACCATCAATGAGCCGGCCATGGCGAGCACGATGACGTACACCATCCAGACGTCCGCCATCGCGCTTCCGTAACGGTTGTACAACGACAACAGGCCAAGGAAGACGACGATCTCGCTGATCCGATCCAGGGTCGAGTCGAGAAACGACCCGAACTTCGAAGCCAAGCCGCTTTCCCGGGCCACGCGGCCGTCGAAGACGTCCCATAGGCCTCCTAGGAGCACCCAGAGCCCCGCCCATCGCACGTGGTCGAGGTGATAGAGCCAACCCGCAACGACAACCGAGACGAAGCCGAGGATCGAGATGAAGTTGGGGTGCCAATGGTTCCGGATCATCCACCGGGTGGCGGGATCGATGATCCGGTAGACCGGTGTGCGGAGGACCTTGAGGCCCTTCTCCACGTTGGCGGCGTCGCTCACGAGGGAATGATGATGCTCGATTGCCCACCCTCCTCGATCGCTGCCGATATGGTCTCGTTCACCCTGCCGAGCACCTTGTCGAAGTTGGCCTGCGACGCCACGAAGCGCTGGTATATGGGGCTGGACTGAAGGCGTCCGAACAACGTCTCGTACTCCTCGGCGACCTCCGTGGGGGGCTCGTTCCCGGCCCTCACACTCTCCGCCACGCCCCGCTCGAGCTCGACGAGCTGGTTGCGCAGGGTGACGAGCTCACGGTCTTCGTCCACGGCTCCGATGGCGCGTTTCAACTCCTTGTATTCGTCCGTCCGGCCTATAGCCAGACCCAGCTCCCGTGCCATCTCCCCGATGCCCACTATGGAACCTCCTCTCAGTAGCCGTCCCGCGCGCGACCGTTCAGCGGCGTGGGCTCGTCCTCTCCTGCCCGATCCCTTCGAGGCCTGACGGCCTCGTGCGTTCCGCCAACACGAACCGCTCGCGGCCGGTCAGATCATTCGCCGTACGCACGTCTCCGAATCCGTCGCTCCTTTCGAGCCGTCGGCTGACGAGCTCGGCCTGATCGTCGCCCACCTCGAGGGCGAGCAGGCCGCCCAGCCCCAGGTGGGCACCCGCGCCGTCTACCAGTGGGCCCAAGACGTCCAGTCCCTCCGCACCGGCCATCAACGCCGTGGCAGGCTCCCAGTCGCGCACCTCGGGGGCGAGTCCGGGCCCCTCGCCGTCGCGAATGTAGGGCGGGTTCGACACGATGACGTCGAATCGCTCCTCATGATCGAGCGGATCGAACAGCGACCCATCGCGGAATTCGACGTGGATCCCGTCCGCACACGGTGCATGGTTCTCTCGCGCCAGGTCGAGGGCCTCGCAAGACGTGTCCGTCGCGAGGACGCGAGCGAAGGTGCCCTCCTTCGCGAGAGAGAGGGCGATCGCGCCGCTCCCGGTTCCGATATCGAGCGCTGAGAGGGGCCCACCCCGCGAACTCGCCCACGCGAGCACCTCCTGCACCAGTGACTCGGTCTCCGGCCGGGGAATCAGGGCTCGACGGTCCACCCGTAGCTCCATGTCCCGAAACGTCGTGTGGCCCAGGATGTACTGGAGCGGCTCGCGCCCGCCACGCCGAAGCAGACGAGGCTTGAACTCCGCAAGCTCGCCGGCTTCCAGGGGTCGGTCGTGCTGGAGGTAGAGCTCGAGCCGGCCCGTCCGGAGGGTGTCGGCCAGCAAGTACTCGGCGTCCAGCCGCGCGTTCTCGACGCCCTTCTCCGCCAAATAGTGCGCGCTCCACAGGATGAGCTTCAGCACGGTCCACGCTTCACCCTCCGCGAGAGCGCGGTCCGAAGGACGCTCGAGATGAACTATGCTCACCCGGCTTCAGCCTCCATCCTCTCCTCGTCCTGCGCCAACCGAAGAGCTGCGAGAAACTCGTCCAGATCGCCCTGGAGCACCGACTCCAACCGGTGCGTCGTCAGTCCGATGCGGTGATCGGTGACCCGGTTCTGCGGATAGTTGTAGGTCCGGATCTTCGCCGACCGGTTTCCGGAGCCGATTTGGGATCTGCGCTCCTTTGAGCGCTCGGCCTCTTGGCGCGAAACCTCCCGGTCGAGCAATCGACTGCGCAGCACCTTCATGGCCTTGGCCTTGTTCTTGTGCTGCGACTTCTCGTCCTGGCAGGTGACGACGAGTCCAGTGGGCTGGTGAGTTATGCGAACCGCGGAATCCGTGGTATTGACGGATTGCCCGCCGGGACCGGAGGAGCGGAACACGTCGATTCGTAGGTCCGCTGGGTCGATGTCCAGATCGACCGGCTCCGCCTCGGGGAGGACCGCTACTGAGACGGCCGACGTGTGGATCCGCCCCTGGGCTTCCGTTTCCGGCACCCGCTGTACGCGGTGCACTCCAGACTCGTATCGCAAGCTTCCGTACGCGCCTCGCCCGCGCACGAGGAAGATCACCTCCTTGATCGCGCCGGGAATCCCCTCGGAGAGGCTCAGCAGCTCGACGTCCCAACTCCGCCGCTCCGCAAGACGACGGTACATGCGCATGATCTCCGCCGCGAACAGGCCAGCTTCATCACCCCCTTCTCCGGCGCGGATCTCCACGACAGCGGCCCGGTCGTCCAGGGGGTCCTTGGGCACCACGAGCTCCCGTGCTCGCTCCGAGACCGTGTCGAGCCTTGCCTCGAGCTCGCTTACCTCCGCTTCCGCCAGAGCCTTCAAATCCGGATCGTCCGGTGTCGAGGCGAGCTCGCGCGCCCCCTCGAGCTCCTCTAGCAGCGAGTCGATCTCGCGGGCGGCGAGCACGATTGGCTCGACTTCCGCTCGCGTCTGGCTCAGCACTTTGAGTCGCTTCAAGTCCCGCGTCACGCCCGGGTCCGACAGGTCTCTATCCAACTCCTCCAGCCGCTTGGTCGCCTCGTCGAGGCGCGTCCGAAGTCGCCGGTCCAGCGCAGGGGCGTTCATGATCTCGGGTCCGTCGCTTCTCTCTCAGTGTCGGGGTGGCCCGGCTCGCCGCACGTCAAAACGGCCGGGATTCCTTCCCGGCCGCGCGCGTCGCCATCACGGTCTCTTCTCATCCGCCCCTCGCCGGACACGGTCTCGCGGGAGCGGTCCCTGTGCGGATCGGCCCCGCGTCGCCAAATCCCGACAAGCCTTAAAGTATAGATACGGCCCAAAGGTAGTTCAACACGCCAACGGCTCGAGATTGACGCACGGAAGGGGCAAACCGCGCCCGCGTGAAGGAGCGCCGAATGGGTCAGGCAGCGCGCCGGTGCGCGGGCGCCAGTCTCTTGATCGTTCCGGCGCTCAGCAACACAAGGCTCACCACGACGACCACCGACCCCCATCCGACTACGTCACCAACGCGCATGAACAGCGTCAGGCCGGGTGCGGCGTAGACGGTGTCCCGCGCCGTGCCTGTGCCACTCTTCGACGCCGGCCGGGATACGCGGCCCACCGGATCCACGAAGCCCACGGGTCCCAGATTGGCCGACCGGACCACGCCGGTTCGGCTCTCGATGGCGCGCATCACGAGATGCGCCTCATGCTGAGCGACCCCCACCCCGAACAGCCCGACACCCCCGAACCACGCATCGCTGGTGATGTTGGCAACCATCGCGACCCCCGCTCGACGTAGCTCTCGCGTAGCGTCGGGGAAGCTAGACTCGTAACAGATCAGCACACCCAGGCGAAAGGGTCCGGGGTGGAGCACCGTCCACTCCTCTCCCGCCTCAAACGCAGCGCTCTCGCCAGTGGACTCGCGCATCTCGAAGAAAGGGAGCCTCTCGATGAGCGGCACGAGGTGGCGCTTGTCGTAGGGTTCGCCAACGACCCCCTCGGGTCCGATGAGCGCGGCCGAGTTGTATCGACTCGGATGACCGCCCGTGTTCGCCTGGCGCACGAAGCCGAAAAGGATCGGCGCCCCAGCACGGCGGGAAGTCGCCATGAGCCCCGCGACGAGGTCCGGGCCGTCCAGCCCGTCGCGAAACGTCCCTTCCGGCAGGACGATCAGGTCGGGTGGGGTGAGCCCGACACCCTCCGCGGCGAGTGCCGCGTCCACGGCTCTCAAGGCCTGCAGATCGCTGAGAGTCTCACCTGGCTTCCCCCGGAAGTCCGTGCGAGCCACAACCACGATCCCGACAGGCTCGACGAGCAGGTGTCTTGCTCGCCGGAACCCCCAGGACGCGGGGGCCGCGACGACGACCACGGTCGACAGGATCCACGGCAGCGTCCTCGCCCCCCGCGATCGGCGGATGATGGCCTCCGCCAACAGACCGTTGACGAGCGCGAGCCAGAATGTCACCCCTCGGGCCCCGACGAGCTCGGCCAATCCAGCCATCTGCGGGTACCCCGTCAGCGACGTTCCCAGCCCGAGCCAGGGGAATGCCAAAGTGCTGGGGGCGTGCGCCCGCAGCCACTCGCCTGCGCTCCACGCGAGAGGGAGACCCATCCACAGAGGGACGCCGAGATAGGCGTGCATGCGGTGGAGCGACCAACAGGCGAGGGCTCCCACGATGGCCAGCACGAGCACCGCGGCCGCGTAGATGGCCACGGCGAGAGGCGTGGTCCGGAGGAGGGCCGGAACGATCCAGTGTACCAACAGGCCGAAATAGAGGAGGCCGAACAGCAGACCGCCGCGGAGTGCTTTCGTCGATGAACCAGGACCTGGCCCGATCGCAGCGATGAAGAGCGCGAGAGGGACCAAGGCGACGAACGAGGGAAACACCAGGTGGAACGGAGGGAAGGCCACGAAGAGCAGAAGGGCGGAAGCAACGAGCAGCCTCCGCCCCCCTGGCCCTGGTCTGGCGAGTGTGTTCACCCTGCCTCGCGATCGCGGCGTGTGCACGTTCAGTGCGGCGCCAACTGCCTCAACGGGGGTCGATCTCTCCCGGTGCCGAGCTGCCGAACATGATCTGGCCGCCGACCCGGATCTCCAGATACTGGAGGTCCTCGACGAGCTCGTAACGCGTCGCGCCGTACACACGCACGCGGTTGCCGATCGGGTATTCGAGGCCACCGTGTACGTTGATCCCCGCTCGCACCGTGTCGAGGAGGTCTTCCACAAACGTCCCCTTCACTGCATCTCCCCCACCGTTCAGAACGTGGGCAGACGCGCCCCCTCCGAGGACGGTCAAGAAGCCGAAAGGGATGTTCCAAACGAAGTGGCCGTCGACACCCACGACCAGGTCGCTCCAGGTGATCCGGCCTAGCTGAACGTCGGGCGCTGGGCCCTCCGTGGCACTCGCGATCAGGTTCATCAGCTGATTCTCGAGACGATCCACCTCGCTGGCCTCGAGCTCTGAAGACCAGTAGGTGAACGACGGAACGATGCGCAGGCCCGGGCCGAGATAGCCGAGATCGAGGCGCACGCCGTAGGTCTGGACCTCCTCGACGCCGTTCGCCCGCGCCATATAGCCGGTTTCCAGCCCGAGCCCCCGCAAGGCCAGGTTCTCGTAGTCGAAGTCCGCGAGCCCCTGAGCGGCCCCCTGGCCCACCCCAGCCGTCATCGCCAAGACGACCGTGATCGTCGCCATCATTGAACCACCGAAACCCGCTCGCCTCATCGTGTCAGTCCCCCACGGCCTACGCGCCGCGCATCGGTTTGCACAGGATCATTGCTTTGATCCAGGCCTGTCCTGTTCGGACGTTCACCCTTCAGGCGGGTCGAGCCCGGCCGCGACGAGGTCGTAGTCAAGCGCGTCCACGATCTCTACGTCCAGCATTTGACCAGGCCGAATCCCGGCCGGCCCCGTGATCTGGGTCTCACCGTCCACATCCAGCGCCTGGCCGACTGTCCGTCCCGCGGCTACGAACTCCGGGTCGTCCTCTACGATTCGGTCGACGAGGACGGTCGTCCGCTCGCCCACGAGCTCGAGATTGGAGTCGAACGAGATCGACCTCTGGACCTCCATCAGCTCCTCCAACCTCTCCCGCTTGAGGGCATCGCTCACCTGGTCGGGCATCTCGGCCGCGGGAGTCCCCTCCTCCGGCGAGTAGGGGAAGGCCCCGACCCGCTCGAAGCGGACCTCCTCCAGGAGCTCGATCATCTGTCTGAAGTCCTCGTCCGTCTCCCCCGGGAAGCCGACGATGACCGTGGTGCGAAGCGTCAGGCCCGGGACGGCCGACCGCAGCCAACTCACACGTTCCCGGATCGTGGCCTGCCGCTCTGGCCGGCGCATCACCGTGAGGATCCGGTCCGACCCGTGCTGTATGGGCATGTCGAGGTAGGGCACGATCCTTGGCGTCGACGCGAGCAACTCTACCGTCTCGCGTGTGATGCCGGACGGGTACATGTAGAAGAGTCGGTACCACGGCACCTCGGTCTGTTCCAGAAGCGCCTTCATCAAGTCGGGCAAAAGGGGCGCGGTCGTGCCTCCGGGCTTCCTCTTCAGATCACGTCCATACCAGGTCGTGTCTTGCGACACGATGTTCAGCTCTTTGACGCCCCGGGCTGCGAGCTGCTGAGCCTCTCGGACGAGCTCTTCGACGGGGGCCGAACGGTGCAGGCCGCGCATGTGCGGTATCGCGCAGAAGGCGCAGGAATGGTCGCACCCTTCGCTGATCTTCAGATACGAAGTATGGCGGGTCTCGGACGAGAGCACCCGAAGCGGGCGCTCCATGTTGGGGACGAGATCGTCGATGCGGGGGAGCATCCCTCGCTCGCGCAACTCGGGGACGAGCCGTTCCATGTCCGTCAAGCCGAGGAAGAGATCCACCTCGGGAATGTGCTCGCTCAGCTCATCCTTGTAGCGCTGAACCATGCATCCGACAGCCACCACGGCTTGCGTCCTGCCGGATTCCTTGTAGGCGCACGCCTCGAGGATCGCCTCAATGGACTGCTCCTTCGCGGCGGAGATGAAGCCGGAGGTGTTCACGATGATGACCTCGGCTCCCTCGACATCAGACGAGACCTGGGCACCGTGTCCCACGAGCGCGGCCATCATCCGCTCGGAGTCCACCGTGTTCTTGTCACATCCGAGCGTGACCAATCCGATGCGCGGGCCGTGATAGGGACCGGTCAGGCCTATCTCGTGATCGACCGCTTCGACATCTGGGTCCACGTCCGAGCGAATGGGATCCGGGGACAGCGGAAAGACGGGAAGATTCCGGGTCCTCAGCCTCATTGGCGCGGGGCCTTCGTCCCTCGATAAACGCGCTTCATCGGGTGATGATCTGGACCCCGGGAGGAGGCGTGAACTGGAACGAGCTCGGGGCGAGCCGGGGATTCCGCTCCAATTCCGCCAACGCGACCTCTCGCACGTTGCCGTTTTCCTCCTCGATCTCGACCCGGCGGATCAGCCAGACCCGCTCGTCGATCCAGACCCGAGCTTCCCTGTACGCGGACGGCTGCGTTGGAAGGAGTCTGATCTGGTGAGTCCATGCGCCATCGAGCATTTCCCTTCCCGCATATGCTGGATCGTACTTCGTCCCGGGATCCGCGAGGAACTCGCGGTGAAAGTCGAAGCGGCCCGGTTGACCCGCTGTCATGGGAGAGCGGGTCACCTGTTTGGCATCCGTGCTCGGAAAGTAGATCCAGAGCCAATCTCCGTCGGCCACGACGAGGTCTCCGTCGGGATCGCTGAAGTGCATCGAGAACAGGTCGGGCTGCTGCTGGCACATCCGTCCGCTGGACCGGGTGACCTGCGCCAAGAGTGGTACGCTGAGCGTCTGTTGGAACTGGGCGCAGAAGCTGTTGAGCGAAACGTACTCCCGAGATGCCCGCTCGATGATGCCGACGGGATCGGCGTCGTTCTGCATGGCCGCGGCAGCATGTGGAGCTCCGGCGCCGGTCAGCACGACGGCCAGAGACCCGAGGAAGAGGCGGACCGGAGTCGTCTTCATGGCACGCCATACACGGAGTGGCAGCCACCCGTTCCCGGCTCCACCGCCTTCGTGTGGTCGGACGCGACTCCGCCGGGACGCCGGCGAGGTCTCGTATAGAAGAGCTACCGCAGGTGCTCCAGCTCGTCGAGCCCGATCAGCACTTCACGCGGCTTCGAGCC
Source organism: Longimicrobiales bacterium (assembly GCA_965248625.1). Lineage (GTDB taxonomy): Bacteria > Gemmatimonadota > Gemmatimonadetes > Longimicrobiales > Gaopeijiaceae. The sequence continues at coordinate 150,406 of OZ252109.1, forward strand.
GTCCGGCGGACCGAGCACCCCCGCCTCGTGCAGCTGATCGACGATCCGGGCCGCGCGACCGTACCCGATGCGCAACCTCCGCTGCAGGAGCGACGTCGAACCCTGGGCCTGACGGACGCAGACCTGCGCCGCCTCGTGGAAGAGCTCATCGCGGTCCCCGGCGCTCTCTCCGGGCTCGTCCCCCCCTTCGGCTTCACGACTGCGCACGACCTCCAGGATGTCGTCTTCTGTGCTGGGTTGCGCGTCTCCGCCCTCGTGCGCCCGACGCTCCTCCAATCGACTGCGAAACCACCCCGTCAAACGATCCGTGTCGGATGTGGGGATGAACGCACCTTGGATACGGATGGGCTCATTCTGGCCTGGGGGCAGGAAGAGCATGTCCCCGTTGCCCAGGAGGGCGTCGGCACCATTCTGGTCGAGGATCGTGCGTGAATCAGTCTTCGACGCCACCCGAAAAGCGATGCGGCAGGGAAAGTTGGCCTTGATGAGTCCGGTGATCACGTTCACGCTGGGGCGTTGGGTGGCCACCATGAGGTGGATGCCGATGGCGCGTGCCTTCTGGGCGAGAAGCGTGAGCGGCCGCTCGACTTCGCCCTGAACTGTCATCATCAGGTCCGCGAGCTCGTCGACGACCAGGACCACGTAGGGAAGGATGCCATCCTCGTAGATGCCTGGGTCATAGAGCTCGTCGTCGTCCGGTCGCTTGGCGTATCGGAGCGTTGCTCCCTCGCGCACCCTTCCGTTGAACTCGTCCAAGGAGCGCACGCCGTTCGCGGACAGCAGCTCGTACCTCCGCTCCATCTCCAGAACCGCCCACTTGAGGACGCCGGCCGCGTCCCGCGGGTCCGTGACGACCGGATGCCGTAGGTGGGGCAAGTCCGAATAGGTCGACAGCTCGACCATCTTCGGATCGACGAGGAGAAGCCGGAGCGACTCGGGAGTGTGACGATAGACGAGGCTCGTGATGAACGTATTGAGACACACGGACTTGCCCGAGCCGGTAGCGCCAGCGATGAGCACATGTGGCATGCGCGCAAGGTCCGAGACATAGGCTCGCCCGGTCAGGTCCTTGCCGAGAGCGAGGGGCAACGCAGCACGGGAAGACTGGAACGCTGGCGCCTCGAGGATCTCCCGGAGGTGCACGACCTCCGGCTCCGGATTCGGGATCTCTACTCCCACCGCGCCCTTGCCCGGAATCGGCGCGACGATCCGGATGCTCCTCGCTTTCATGGCCAGGGCCAGGTCGGCGTCGAGATTCGCGATGCGGTTGACCTTCACACCAGGCGCGGGCACGACCTCGAATTGGGTCACGACCGGCCCCGTTGTTCGGCCCCCGATCTCTCCCTCCACCCCGAACGAACGGATCTTCTCGACCAGCACCTGCCCGAGATGCGTGAGCTTCCGCTCCATCCCCTGCCGGTCTCTCTCCCGCGGTACCTCGAGAAGGTCCATCGGTGGCAGCGTCCCGTCTCCGAGGGACATCGCATCCACAGGGTCCGGCAGGAACCCGTCGTCGGAAGCGGCTTCGCTCACCGCAGGATGCCCGTTCTGTGCCTGCTCTTCGCCTGCGAGAGCGCCTCCGGTACCTGCGGGAGCGCCCTCCGGACGGGCGGTTCCCCCTGGGTCAACATCCCTGGCTTCCTCCGAGCCGGAGTTATCGGGTGGGGTAGCGGTGGACCCTTCCCGGCCCAACTGGGCGATTCCTGTTCGCACGCGGTCGCCGGCCCGCACAGCCGCGCGGCCGGCCATTCCACCGGCGGATACCGCTCCGCGGGTCAGCGGGCGCAGCGGGTTCCAGCCGATCGTCGCGACGAGGAGTACGACCAACGAGGCGAGAAGCAGGAGGAGTGTCCCGAGCCATCCGATCACGCCGGTGAGCGCGTCTCCAATCGTCCGCCCGAGCCATCCGCCGCCCTCGGGTGCTCCGAGGAGGAAGGACGTGCAGGCAGCGACCAGGATCAACCCCGTCACGAGCCCGGCCCCACGGACGCTCGCGTCTGGCGAAATCCAGTCGCCCACACGCAAGCCACCGATCGCGAGAAGGATCGGAAGGCTCAGGGCGGCCAGACCCAGCGCCGCGGTGGCGAGCGCCTGGATCGTGGCGCCTCCCACTCCGATGGCGTTGCCGGCGGGGAACCAAGCCGCACCGCGTGTCCCGAGGATCTCGACGGGTATGAGCGCCAGGAGCAGGAACAAGGCCAGGCCCAGGAGTCCCAGCGCGATGATCTCTCGCTGCTGCTCGCGGCTCAGCAGGCCCCCCTTGCGAGGCTTCCTGCGCGTGGACCCACTTCGCGACCCAGTGGTCTTCCTTGGTGGTGCCATCCTCTAGGGAACCTCTGCACAAGTGTGGCGGGTCTCGTTGGGAGCGCCATGGACCCGGATTCTAGGCGGAGGGACGACGCCATAGCCCAAGCTACGGATAGGAGCTCCAACGACGAAGGCGGGTCCATGCCGCCCCAACCCGGCACCTAAAGTCGTGCTACCCACTCAGTCGTGCAGGGGTGTCGCGGACTCATGCATCGTCTCTCCTCCTCGCCGTAGCTCTGCTACACCTCGTCGTCGTTCCTACCCTGAGCACTCGCGAGCCCCCTGCGCGAGACCCGTCACACTTGTGCAGAGGTTCCTAACGGGTCCTTCGGTTCACGGGAGCGGCTTCACGGTATCCGCACGGCCCGGTCCACCATCTCCGGGACGAGCTCGTACCGGTTCTTCCGCGCGCAGGCGGCCAGATCTCCCTCCAGTCCAATCTCGATCAAGGCTCGGCCAGCCGCGGTCGTTGCGAGGAACTCCTGGTCTGGTTCCCGTTGCTCCGCCAGGCTCAGGGCTCCCCGAGCCGCGTCGTTCATCTCGGGTACGTCACCCCAGAATTTCGTGATCCGCCGAACGAGCTGGCCCGCGCAAATGGCGTCCTCGAGCGAGAACTGGTCTTCGCGACCGGCGCAAATCACCGCGACGTCCTCCGCCTCCGCCGCGGTCTTGGCCGCCGCCTTGAGGTTGAGTAGCGCCACCGCCACGACCCGATCCGCCGCCTGAGCCGCAACGAAGGCACGAGTACCGTTCGTCGTGGTCATGACGAGCTGCTTCTTCGACACACGATGGGAGGTGAATTCCAGTGGCGAGTTGCCCAGGTCGAAGCCCTCCGGAGCCAGGCCAAGCCGCTCTCCGCACAACAACGTCCCCTCCCGGCCGAGGGATCCGATCAAGCGGATGGCTTCTTCGGACGACTCCGTCGGGTAGATGGAGCGGGCGCCGTTAGCGAGGGCCTCGATCATCGTGCTCGTCGCCCGCAGCACGTCGATGACCAACGCCGTCCGGCCTACCATCGCGCCAGGGTCCACCTCAGCGGCCGCGAAGAACACTTCGATCCTCACGTGGAGTCCTGCCGCTCGTGCATGAAACGCTCAACGAAGCCTGTGTCGAGGTCGCCCTCGGCAAACCGGGGATCGCGCACGATCTCGGCGAGAAACTCGAGTGTCGTCGGGATTCCCTCCACCACGAATTGGTCCAAGCTGTGGCGAGCTCTCACCAGCGCCTCTTGCCGGGTCTTCCCGCTCACGATCAGCTTGGCGAGCAGAGAATCGTAGTAGCGGGGCACCGTGTACCCGGCGTAGACGTGCGTGTCCAATCGGACCCCCGGGCCTCCGGGCGGATGGAACGTGACGATCTCACCAGGCATGGGGGTGAAGCCACGCTCGGGGTCCTCAGCGTTGATGCGAAACTCGATGGCGTGACCGCGGTGGATGACGGGCTCGTTCGGGAACGACAGGGGCGCACCAGCAGCAACCTGGATCTGCTCCTTGACCAGGTCGAATCCCGTGGTCGCTTCGGTCACGGGGTGCTCCACCTGGATGCGGGTGTTCATCTCGATGAAGTAGAAGAAGCCGTCGTCGTCCACGAGGAACTCGATCGTGCCGGCACCGACGTAGTCGATTGCGGCAGCCCCCCGAACGGCGGCCTCACCCATCTCGGCCCTCATGTCGGAGGTGATGGCTGAGGAAGGCGCCTCCTCGAGCAGCTTCTGATGACGCCGCTGGATGGAGCAATCCCGCTCCCCCAAGTGAATCACGCGACCGTGCTCGTCGCCGAAGACCTGGAACTCCACGTGACGGGGACGCCGGATGAGCTTCTCCAGGTAGACCCCGGACTCGCCGAATGCGGCCTGCGCCTCGTGCTGCGCCGCCCGGAAGGCATGTAGGAACTCGTTGACGTCGTTGGCGACCCGCATCCCCTTTCCACCGCCCCCGGCTGACGCCTTGATCATCACTGGATACCCAATCTCCTCAGCTACGCTCAGAGCGCTCTGCTCGTCCTGAAGGATGTCCAGTGATCCAGGGACGGTCGGCACGCCGATCTCCATCATGGTCTTGCGTGCCGTCGCTTTGTCGCCCATGGCGCGGATCTGCGCCGGCGTGGGGCCGATGAAGTTGATGCCTGACGCCTGGCAGATCTCCGCGAACTCCGCATTCTCGGCCAGGAGCCCATACCCAGGATGGATCGCCTCGGCACCCGTGATTTCGGCGGCCGCGATGATCCGAGGGATGTTCAGGTAGCTCTCGGAGGCCGGGGGCGGGCCGATGCACACGGCCTCGTCGGCGAAGCGGACGTGGAGCGATTCCCGATCCGCCTCGGAGAACACCGACACGACCTCTATCCCGAGCTCATGACAGGCCCGGATGATGCGGAGGGCGATCTCTCCTCGATTGGCGATCAGGACCTTTTTGAACACCCGGTCTTCTCCCGGAGGCGGCTCGTCCGTCGTCGTGTGAAAAGACCCTGCGCGGATACGCCACGCAGGCGCCAGCTCAGGCCGAATCGACCCTGAAGAGAACCTGCCCGAACTCCACGGGTTCCCCGTTTTCGACGAGGATCTCCGCGATGGTCCCACGCACCTCGCTCTCCAGCTCGTTCATGAGCTTCATCGCCTCGATGATGCAGAGCGTGTCGCCCGTCGAGATGCGCTTGCCAACCTCGATGAACGGGGCGGAGTCGGGGGATGCGGCCCGGTAGAAAGTCCCGACCATCGGCGACGTGACATCCAACAGATCAGCACGCGGGTCCGGTCCCGTTTCCGACTCCGACGGCCCATCGTCGTGAGAGGAGTCGAGGGGTGGGGCGGGAGGGTCACGAAGAGCTCGGGCGCCGTCGAGGGTCGAGCCCGAGGCCTCCGCGTATCCGGCCGCGTTGCCTTGCGGAGTCTTGCCGACACGGACACGCGTACCGCCGCGCTCGATCTCGATCGAGTCGATGCCGCTCTCGTCGACCGCCCGGATCAGACGCTCGATGAATTCGAGATCGATCATGTCGTCACCCGGGTCAGGTACTTGTCCTCCCTGCGATCCACTCTGAGAACGTCCCCGATCTCGACGAAGAGTGGGACCTGGATCAGCGCGCCTGTTTCGAGCTTGGCCGGCTTCGTCCCACCCTGCGCCGTATCGCCCTTCATGCCAGGCTCCGTCTCGGCGACGGCCAACTCCACGAACGCGGGCAGCTCGACGTTGAGCACCTTGTCGTCATGAACCAACCCTTCGCAGTCCATGTTTTCCTGTAAGTACTTCAGTTGATCCTCCCCGATCATGTCGCCCGCGATCGGAATGATGTCGAAGGTCTGTTTGTCCATGAAGTAGTACAGCTCCCCATCGCTATAGCTGTACTGCACCGGTCGCCGTTCGAGGCGTACGTCGTTCACTTTTTCGCCCGCCCGGAACGTCTTCTCGACCACTTGCCCGGTCAGGACGTTCTTCAGCTTGGTCCGAACGAAGGCGCCTCCCTTCCCAGGCTTCACGTGCTGAAAATACGCGATCCCCCACAGGACACCGTCCATGTCCAGAACCATGCCGTTACGGAAGTCGGCAGTCGTAGCCATCAGTCCAATAGGTCGTTGAATGAGTGAGGCGAGCCCGGTCACTCTCGCGGCAAGCGCGCCACGAGCCCGCGGAGGGCCAAAAGATAGCCGTCGGATCGAAAACCGGCGACCACGGCGACGGCTACCGGCGACAGGTACGAGTGGTGTCGGAAGGTCTCGCGAGCGGCGGGATTGGAGAGGTGAACCTCCACGAACGGGCGATCGATCCCGACCAGCGCGTCGCGCAGAGCGATGCTCGTATGGGTGAGTGCGCCCGGATTGATGATCACTCCGTCGATTCGGGGCGCCACCTCTTCCAGGAAATCGAGGATCGCCCCCTCCGAGTTGGATTGGAAGAACTCGATTTCGACGCCGAGCTCGGCGGCCAGCTCTCCCAAGGCTCGATTGATGTCCTCGAGTGTCTCGGACCCGTAAACGTCCGGTTCACGACGGCCGAGCAACCGGAGGTTCGGACCGTGGATGACCGCGAGCGTCACGGCTTCAACTGATTCAGCCACTCGGCGAAGTCGTCCGCGACCTCGGTTTCGACGGGGCGCGAGCTAGGGGAGATGGACTTGGACGCGCCAGCGGGACCCAGGCTCTCGATGGGAACGATGGTGGCCGGATCCGGAGCCAAGGCATCTATGGACACCGCCGTGACAGCCTGGGGAGCGAGCGAATCTATATGGACGGCCGTGGTGGCGTCAGGGGCCAAGGACTCGATTGGCACACCACTGCCATTGTCGAGAGCCGGCGACGTGATGGACACCGCCGGGGCACTGTCGGGAGCCAGCGTGTCGATGGACACCGCGGGGCCTACGTCGGGGTCGGGAACCAGCGATTCGGTGGACGCCGCGAGGACACCGTCGGGAGCCGGCGATTCGATGGACGCAGCCTGTTGGGGCGGAGCCAGCTCGTCCTCGGGAATATCCCAGATGGCGGCTACATCGTCCGCCACCGCTGCCTCGTCCTCGTCGTCCGGGGCGATGAGCTCGTCGAAGTACTCCGAGGTCGCACGGTCGGCTTCTCCGGGCGGGGGTTCATCATCGTCCGTCTCCGACCATGCGAAGGGTGTGCGGACATCTGACCCCTCGGGTGGCGCGGTAAAATCGTCGGCGAGGAGATCCGTGGCCCTGGGAACGTCCTCATCAGCGAGGAGCGAATCACGATCACCGGACGGTACAGGCTCGTCCCCGACCAAATCGCGAAGCTCCTCCAATCGCTCCCGGAAGCTTCGGTTCTCGGGGTCGGCCTCGAGGAGGTGCTCGTAAACGGTCACGGCTCGGCCGTAGAGTCCCTGTCGCGCGTAGAGCTCTCCCATTGTGCGCGTGTACAGCTCCGCTTCGTCGGAAGCGGGGGTGGTGTCTGTATCGGGATCGTCCCCGTACACCTCGGCCTCGGCACTCTCTTCGTCCTCGTCGTCCGCCCAGGCTGTCAGGTCGACGGACGCCAGGCCACTGTCCATATCCGCGCCCCAGGCGCCCGCGTCCCCCGCGACCCAGAGCCCCTCGTCGAGAGCCACGTCTTCCCGCGCCACGTCCGCTGCAGCCAGATCCTCCAGGGGCAAGCCCTCCGAGTCCGCCGAGACCAGGTCCCCTGATGCCAGGTCCTCTTGGGTTAGGTCCTCTAGGGCCAGGCCTTCCAGGGCCAGGTCCTCTGAGGCCAGGTCCTCCAGGGCCAGGTCCTCCAGGGCCAGGTCCTCCAGGGCCAGGTCCTCTGAGGCCAGGTCCTCCAGGGCCAGGTCCTCTGAGGCCAGGTCCTCTGAGGCCAGGTCCTCCAGGGCCAGGTCCTCTGAGGCCAGGTCCTCCAGGGCCAGGTCCTCTGAGGCCAGGTCCTCCAGGGCCAGGTCCTCTGAGGCCAGGTCCTCCAGGGCCAGGTCCTCCAGGGCCAGGTCCTCTGAGGCCAGGTCCTCCAGGGCCAGGTCCTCCAGGGCCACGTGTACATCCGTCCCGTCCTTTCCGCCGTTCGGCGTGAGCTCGAGCCCAGCAGGCGGGGTCTCGTCGAATGCCTCCGCGGGGATGGCTCCGTCGGGTGGATTGTCACCGCCGTCCGCCGCCAGGGGCGCCCAGGTGGGCTCTTCGGGCTCGATCGAGACCCCACCGAGGGTCGAGACGCGCCGCGCGAGCTCCGGGTCGTCCGTGTCGAGCGCCGCCGCCTTTCGGAAATGATCGAGAGCGGTCTCGTGATCGCCCTGATCCTCCGCGATCTCGGCGATGGTGCGGAGCGCTTCCAGATTCTCAGGATCGAGGCTCAGAACCTGATTCATGGAGGCCACGGCCGCCTCGGCGTCGGAGAGCTCACGAGACACCCACGCGGCCACGACGTGGGCGCTCGCGTAGGTGGGGTGGCGCTTCAGACCGTCGAGGAGGAGGTCCTTGGCCTGACGCAAGTCTCCGGCTCGTCTATAGGCGTCTGCAAGAGGAACGAAGCCCCGCCCGTCGGGATCACGATCGGACCAGAAGTAGGATCGGAGCTTCTTGATCTCCTGCTCCAGCGATTCGTTCACGGGCAGGCCCTCGATGAGACGTGCTGGACGCCGGTGCGCTCGCGCGCCGGGTGGGGGGGAAACATCTGGAATAAACAACGAGAAGATACGGAATACGCTGGAGAAGTGTCAACGCGGCCATTGGGGCCCTGCGCTTGAGCGCGATGGTGCGTTTCCTTAGCTTTGCAGGCCTTTTACGCCGTCTTCAGGGGCGTTCATCGGTACGTCAGGAGTCGCCGCGCCATGATGCGAACCATGCGGGAAAACACGAAGTGGATCATGCTGGTGACAGCGTTGGCCTTCGTCGCGCTGATGGTGTTCCAGTGGGGGATGGACATCACGGGACGGAGCTCGGGGCTCAACGAGCTCGGCCATGTCGATGGCACGCCGGTGATGTACGAACAGTACCAGTTCGCCTACCGGAACCTCTACGAGCAGGTCCAGCAATCCCAGGACGACGGCATCACGTCGCAGCAGAACATGGAGATCGAGGACGCGGCATTCGATGAGGTCGTGACTCAGATCCTGGTGCAGCAGGAGCTCGCACGCCGAGGGATCCGGGTGACCAGCGACGAGATCCGGCAGGCTGCTCGGTTCAGCCCTCCCCCGCAGTACCGGGAGGCCCCCGACTTTCAAACCGACGGCGTCTTCGACCTGCAGAAATACCAGATATACCTGGCGAACACGTCGGAAAACGAGTTGCTGCTCCTCGAGTCCTACTACCGCGACGTCATCCCACGAAGCAAGCTCCTGCGGCAAGTGAGCGCCGGTATCTACATCCCCGACGCGGCGCTCTGGTCGGCGTGGAGGGATGAGAACGAGCAGGTGACCGTCCGCTCGATGACCCTCGATCCTGCGACGCGCATTTTGGACGAGGAGGTGGACGTCACCGACGCGGAAATATCTGGATACTACCGGGAGCACGAAGACGACTTCGAGGTGCCGGCCCGGGTCAGAGTCCTAACCGTCGTGCTCGACCAAGGGCCCGCCGCAGCCGACACTGCAGCCGCGCGCGAACGGGCCGGAGAGATCCGTCAGGAGATCCTGGGCGGGGCGGATTTCGCCGAGCTGGCGCAGGCTGAATCATCCGATGAGCTGTCCGCGGCCGTCGGCGGCGACCTCGGTACCTTCGGTCGTGAAGACATGGTGGCGCCTTTCGATTCGGTAGCCTTCAGCACCGCGATCGGAACGATCAGCGACCCGGTTCAGACCCAGTTCGGGCTCCATCTGATCGAGGTATCGTCGCGCACCGCGGACTCCGTGAGCGCGCGTCACATTCTCGTCCCGATCGATCGCACGGACGCCTCTGAGATCCAGCTTCTCACGTTGGCGGACTCACTCGAGGTGCTCAGCGAGAACGCACCGCTGGCCGAGGCGGCTCAGGCGCTCGGGCTCGAGGTGGACACTGTCGACGTGACCGAGGACTTCCCATTCATCGTGGGCGCCGGCCAGATCGGAGAGGGATCCGAGTGGGCTTTTTTGGACGCGGAGATCGGCGACGTCAGTCCGGTCTTCGAAAACCGCCAGGCCTTCTACGCGCTGGAGCTTGCCGATCGCCAGCCCGAAGGGGTACTCCCGCTCGAGGACGCGCGGCCCGTCATCGAGCAGACGCTACGCCTCGAGAAGAAGCTCGGCCGTACGCGCGTGGACGCGGAGCAGGCGCTCGCCGAAGGGGGGACGCTCGACGAGGTAGCAGACCGCCTGGGTGCGACGGTCGAACAGATACCAGCGTTTTCCCGAAGCGACTTCGTTCCTGGGCTGGGGCGGCAGAACGCCGTACTTGGAACGGCCTTCGGCTTGGAGTCGGGTGAGGTGAGCGACGTGATCGAGACGAATGGTCGGGCTTTCGTCATCGAGTTACTGCAAAGAACCCCGGCGGACAGCACGGCGTGGGAAGACCAGAAAGTCGCTCAAAGGGCGTTCATCGCAGGCACGATTCAGCAGCAACGCTTGGAGCAGTGGATCGAAGGCCTGCGGGCGCGAGCGAACATCGTGGATCGACGCCGAGAAGTCTTCCAGGCTCAGGAAGAGGCCGCCGACCAGCCACAGATGCCGATGGTGTTCTAATGGTCTAGGGAGCCCTCCTGCGCGAGACCCGCCACAATTGTGCAGAGGTTCCCTAGGGCGCCGGTCCTGGTAATCCGACCGTGCCACAACGGATAGCGCCCCCCTCGACCGACCGAGGGGGGCGCCTGGTTTGGTGCCCTACCAGACCGTGGGAACCCGTTAGGCCGCTCCGGTCTCTTGGTTGCTCGTCAGTTTTCTTGGCTCACCCTCTTCCTCCACCACTTCCGCGCTCGTTTCTGTCGGGGGCGGCGCGACGGTGTGCGGCGGCTCAGGGGGAGCTTTCAGCTCGTGCTCGATCTCGCGCACCGAACCCTTGAACTCACGAATCCCTTTTCCGAGAGACGAGCCGATCTCGGGGAGCCTCTTGGCGCCGAACATGAGCAGAACGACCAGGAAGATCAGTATGATCTCCCACATTCCAAGTCCACCGAATCCCATATCGACTCCCTCCGTTGTCGCCGTCTGACGGCTCAGTACCGCATCACTCCGTCCAGATCAATCTAATCATACCTCAGGCGCTCGTGTCAGGTCCGCCCCCCCGACCGGCCACACCAACGCCGCCCGGAGCCCGGTCAGGTCAGATCCAGGATCGCGCGATGAAGGCCACCATAACGACGCTGGCGAGGGTGAGCACGTTGATCGTGAGCACGAGCGGGCCGATCGTGAACGCCACCGCCACTAGGTCGATCGAGAACGGTCCGAGCGACGCGGAAACAGAGGTGGTTAGAAAATCCCGTGCGGGGCCTTCCAAAAGGAACCGTTCGATAATCCGGGTGAACAGCCCTCCTAGGAAGAGCCCAAGCACGAGCGTCCAGACCAGCCGACGGGCTCCTCTCCTTTGGCTGTCTACGAGCAACACCTCACCCTCCCACCGGTCATCCCGAGGTCTCGAATGATCATGAAGCCACCGACTGTCGACGTCGACCCGCCAGAGGAGGTCGGCTCGAACGCAGACTCAGCGCCGTCGGTCGATGGCATACGCGATGGACGCTCTCAGTGCTTGTTCGGCCGGCCCGTCGTGGAGCCCAGTGAGTGCCGTCTCCGCCAGATCAGCATAGTAGGCCGCCCTCCCTCGGGCGTAGTCGAGGCCGCCTAGCTCCTCCACCATGCCGACGATTCCAGCGATCTCGTCGTCCGACGGGTCGACGTGTGTAAAGAACCGACGAATTTCTTCCTCCTCGCGTTTCCCGGCCGACTTCAGCGCCCCAACCAGCGGAAGCGTGACTTTGCGCTGCCTCAGATCGTGCCCAGAGGGTTTGCCGGTGACGTCCTCCGTCCCCGTGTAGTCCAGCAGATCGTCGGCGATTTGAAACACCATCCCCAAGTTGTGCCCAAAGCACCGGAGCTCTTCCCGGTGAACGGCCCGCCCGCCGGCGAGTGCGCCAATCTCGCAAGCCGCCGCCATGAGGGAGGCGGTTTTCGCAGCGATAAGGCGGTAGTAGTCCTCTTCGGTGAAGTCCAGCGCGTCGTATGAGGTCAGCTGGCGCATCTCCCCCAGGCTCATCTCGTTCGAGGCGATGGCTAATGCGCGGATCGCGTCGAGGTTGCCGAGCCGACTGAGCTCGCTGACCGATCGACTGTACAGAAAATCGCCCATGATGATCGCCACCTGGTGGGTCCAGAGGGCGTTCACCGTGGGGAGCCCCCGCCTGAGGACCGAGTGGTCTACGGCGTCGTCGTGGACGAGGGTGGCCAGGTGAACCGCCTCGACTACCGCCGCGAGGGTCACTGCCTCCTCGTGGGGCTCTCCGGATACCAGATCAGAGAGGAGGACGAGAGTCGGCCGGAACAGCTTTCCGCGCATGAGCAGAAGGTATTCGTTGACCTCTTCGACCATCTCGAAATCGGAGAGGACGATCCGGCGCAACTCGCCCTGCACTCGCTCGAGTCTGTCCTTCACCGGGGCCTGGACCAGGCTCAGGGCGGGGGGTGCCTCCTGGAGGACCGATCGGGTCACGGACTCCCCTGCGGGGCTTCTGAAGGTGGTGTGGGACCGCGTGAGAGCGGGCACTTCGTCCCGGCTCGGCGCGATCCTCGGAAGCTCATCGGAGGGCTCGCAGTCGCTCCGTCACGTCCTGGAAGTTGATGTCCAACGCGAAGACTTTTTCGTAGAACTCCTGCGCGGACTCCGAGTTCCCCGAATCCTCATGGGCGCGTCCGAGGTAATAATAGATCCCCAGGAGCTCATCTTCCACGGCGTAGGGCAGCTCGAGTGCTTTCTCCAACGAGCGCACAGCGATGTCCGCCTGGCTCTTGTCGAGGAAGCACTGGCCCAGCATCTCGTACGAAGCGAGGCTGTTTGGGTTGGCGCGGATGGCCTGTTGGAACTTCCCGATCGCCTCGTCCTGGAGTCCCATCTCCTTGTACGCCGTGCCCAGGTCGTAGTGTGCCTTGTCGTCGTCAGACGACAGGTTTTCCGCAACCTTTGCCTTGAACTGAGAGAGCATCTTGGCGAAGTCAGCCTCCTCGTCGCCCGAGGGTGCGTCCGCCGCGACCGTCCACCGCGTCGACCGTTCCTTCCCCTCGTCGAGGACCATCGATCCCAGGTCCACATAGTCGGAAGAGACGGCGCTCGACGCAGCCGGCTGGAACCCGGTCTCGAGCCGCTGGAGCCCGTCGCTCGCTCGCCGATTCCCCGGGTCCACCGCGATGACCTGCTGATAGACCGCCTGTGCCTTCGACGCCTCGCCGGTTCGGACCAGACATTCGGCCAAGTCCTGGTAGGCGGGAATCAAGAGCGTGCGATCGCCCATGCGGTGGGCGTACTCGACCAGACGTTGGTGGTGTGGTACTTCGTCGGGCTCGTGCAGGACGAGCTCACGTACGACCCGCATCGCCTGATCGAGCCGCTCTTCGCCGGCAAATCCTTGGTGGGCCCGCTCCAGGGCCGCGACTCCGTCTGAGGAGTCACCACGGCCGATAAGCCCCTCGCCAAGGAGTCGCCAGGCTTCGTTATCCGTCGGATTTTCGTCCACACGGGCGCGCAGACTCGCGACGGGATCGTCGGGGGCAGAAACGGCCTCCTCCCAGGCTTCCTCCACCGCGGCCGCGACCGCCGAGTCCGAGTCGAGCTCAGCCGCCGATTCACCGTCTGCCTCGGTGGACTCCGCGGCCACCCCTGCGAACTCGACTTCTTCCTCGGTGAGCTCGGCCTCTTGCTCGGTGAACTCGCGCTCTTCTTTGGCGAATTCGGCCGCTTCCTCGGTGGGCTCGGCCACGTCCTCCAGCAGCGGGAGCGCGTCCATTTCGCCCTCTCCAGCCACCTCCTCGACTGCCGCCGCGATCGTGACTTCATCCATGTCGTCGAGATCAGGTGTCTGAAGCCCACCCGACTCCGGTTCACCGAGGTCCGAGGAATCCTCTTCCTTTTCGGCGTCATCGTCGTCGAGGGCGAGCAGCGGCAGAGGCGGCAATTCTCCCTCTTCTTCCTCGTCTCCCCACCCAGCGTCCGGTCCGTCCTCGGCTGGAACCCCGTCGGACCAGCCCGGATCACCTGTGCCGTCGCCGTCGCCCCAGCCGGCAACCTCCTCGGCGGGTCCTTCGTCGGTCGCTTCGAATCCCGAAGCGGCTTCGAGGTCGTCCTCTCCTGCAAGCCCTCCAGCCGGCGCGAGCTCACCTTCCCCGCTGAATTCGGTCGTCGTCTCGAACCCGCTCCCGGCATCGATCTCGGTCGGAGTTTCGAACTCGGAAGGCGCCTCGAACTCGGACGACGTCTCGAACCCGTCTGCGCCCCCGAAATCTTCCGAACCCTCGAACTCTCCGGCAGTGTCGAACTCCGACTCCTCCGAGTAGCCCGCGGCGAGGTCGAAATCGGCCAACTCCTCGTCATCCTCTGCTACGAGTGCGGCCGGCATCTCTTCGGGCAGTTCGGCATCCGGATCGAGCTCTCTGATCTTCTCCGAGACCGCCTCCGCCTCGTCCTCATGACCCGCGGCCCGATAGCCCTGGTACGCGAGCTTGTACTGCTCTACCGCCTCGCGGTGACTCTCATGACTCTCCAGCTGAGACGCGACCGCCATGCGGATGTCCAAGTCCTCAGGCGCCAGATCCGCGAACTCGATGAGAGCGCGGAAGGCCTCCTCCATGTCGCCTTCCTTCTGCATGAGCTCGGCGTACGCGAGGAAGTTGTGTCGGGCGTCCTTGAGGAAGCCTTGGGACGCTCGGATCTGGCCCATCTTGAGGAAGACTGCCGCTCGCTGAGGCAGGTTCCGCAGGATCTTCTTGCAAATCGCAATGGCGTTGTTCGGGAGCTCCGCCTCCATGTACAGCTCCACAGCCTGCTCGTAGTGGAGCACGGCGGCCTCGACGTTGCCGATGCGCGTCTGGAGGTCACCGACCCGGTTGTACAGCCCGATGTCGGCCTGCTCGTCGGCCTGGAGGCGCTCGATGGCCTTGAGGTACTGGTCAAGCGCCTTCGCCCACTCCTCCTTCTGCTCGTGGCGGCGGGCTTGCTCCTTCAGGGCTTCGATGGTCATGATCGGTATCCCGGAATACGCATGTCTTCAATGGTCTGGAGCAGGCGCCGGAAGGCACCGTCGACGTCGTCGGGAAGCCGCGCCCCAGAGGCCGTCATGGTCTCTGACAGGGCCTGGCTCTGCCTGGCGATACGAGTCAGCAGGTAACGGCTCAATCGGGGGGTGATCAGTCGTGACGGATCGGAGTCCAACAACCTCAATCTGTCGGCTCCAGCGGAGAATACCAAGGTATCCGGAATCATTCCGATGACCTCGGTACCCTCTATTCGTCCTCCGCGTACGCTCACTTGAGCCTCAATAGCTTCGAAGACCCGGAAGGGCGGGGTCACCTCCAGGTCCTCGAGATTCATGGAGATCTGCAGTTTTCCTCGGCTTGAGAGGAGGAGCCCGAGGGCTCTCAAGCCTTTGAATCCTCCTCCACTCTCACGCAACCGAGCCGCGAGATCTGCGACCTGTTCCCGCGCCAACCCCGAAACATACACGTTCCAGGCCAGCAAGGGCCCCCTGGCGGTGACACAGGTCACGCCGGCGCTGGGGTGAGCCCCGGCGTGGGCCCAGGGTTCCGGTAGAAGATCTGGCAACCGGCCCTCCGCGAAGCCGCCCACAAGGGCCTCGAAGCCCCCCGCCCTCAGCGACGACAAGGACCTCTCCCCGACGCCAGAGCCATAGAAGTAGACCGGCACGCCCAATTCCGCGAGCCCTCGCGCAACCCGATGGGCGCTTTCGCTCGCGTCCGCTATCGAGATGCCTTCAAGGGGGACCAGCGGGAGTACATCCAGTGCCCCCACCCGGGGGTGGACGCCGAGGTGCCGCCGGAGATCGATTGCGTCGATGGCCAGGCGGGCCGCCGCGAGCGCGGCGTTCTCCACGATCTCTGGGGCGCCTACGTAGGTGATGACCGATCGATTGTGGTCCGGATCCGCGGACCAATCCAACACTTCTGCCCCCTCGGAAGCGATCGTCCGGACCAACTCCCGAACTAGGGCCAAGTCCTTGCCCTCGCTGAAGTTGGGCACCGCTTCGAGGACGGGCAGCATGGGCCGCAAGATACGGACCGGAAAGACCCCGCACAAGCTGGGCACGACGGCCGATTCGGCTGCGAGCGGTCATTGTTTCCGCACCGCCGAGCAAGGCTCGCCTTGGCTCCAAACAGCGCCGGGCCGCCCTAGGGAACCTCTGCACCAGTGTGGCGGGTCTCGCGCAGGGGGTTCCCTAGGGCGGCCCGGCGCTGCGTACTCGATTCCGAATCAACGTCTATCGTGACACTGGTGTCCGGGCCACTAGGTCCCTGCGCGGAACCGCACCGTTCGGCGTGGCGCCAAGCTCGGGTTGCCGATCTGCAGCTGCTGAGCCCAGTCGAAGATCATGATGGCCCCGTTTTGGTCGAAGCCCTGCATGGTGACGCGAACCGCACCGTAATGGAGGCCGCCGTCGTTGCCCGTGAAACGGAGCACATACGTGGTCTGGGGAAACAGCGCCACGTCCTGTCTGGTGTACCCTGAGGTGGGTGCTACAGTCAGGTCGACGCAGTCCAGATCACTGCCGGGGCCACATTTGAGCGCGGTGGTGATGAAGGCTTCGCTGTTGATCTCCGTTCCCGGTCCGGGAACAAGCCACCAGCCGTCTGCATCTTCTTCCAACCGCATGTGGCGCCCCGACGCATCGCCGCCAACGATTGGGTTGGCTAGCTCGTCGTCCTGAAAACGGAATCCGGAGCTCGCCGGAACGTCGAAGTACGAGTAGATGAACTCGTCGTGGAAGTCGGGTCTCGGGGTCGCCCCGGCAGCGACGCTCCCCGCGCTCTCGTGGCCCTGGCTATCCAGGGAAGAAACGAAATAGCGGTACGTCTGCCCGTTCTCGGCAAGCAAGTCGAGGAATCCTTCGGAGTCGGTCTCACCCAGGAGGAGTCCGCCATCGCTTTCTAAATAGACTCTGTAGTGGGAAAAGTCATCCGACCCGCGGGCGTCATCGCTCCACGTCAGGAACACGGATCCATCCAGGGCGATGGCGGCCACAGTCACCGGCGTGGCGGGAGGCGTCGGCGAAGGCACCGTGATGTCGATCGAGAATTCAGCGCTACTCTCGATTCCCGTCGCCGGATCGACAGCCACCACGAAATACTCGTAGGTCACCTGAGCCACGATGTTCGTATCGGTGTACGAGCATAGACCGGCCGAGCAATTCGTCACCTCGGCAATCAGGAAGAAGTCCGAGTCGGAGGACCGTTTGGAGTAGACACGAAAGGCCTCCTCGTTCCACCCTGGATCGAGCTCCCACGTGACCGTCACGGCCCTGTTGAAATAACTCACCTCGACAGCCCTCGGTGGTGGCGGCTCACCACCCTCCACCACCACTACGCCGTCATCCTCGCACGCGCCAAGGGTCGTGGCGAGCGCGATCGCCGCCAGGCCCCATCTCGTCCATTGACCCCATCTATCGGCCATCGTTCTCCCCCTCCGTCGGGTATGTACGCTTCTCACCCGGCGAGCCTACCCTGCATGAGCCGTACCGTAGCGTAAGAGATATATCCACAACTACTTGCGTCGCAGCAATCCTGGGTTTCGTCCTCTGACGAGGACAGCGCGCGCGCCTGGGGGACACGGTCGCGACTGAGGTAATGCGGGGACGGCGTGCTGGTACTGCGGAGGCCCGCTCGGGCCTGTTCAGCGCACTACCGGGGCCTACTCCCGAGAAGATCGGTCTGATCGCGCTGCTCGTAATCGAACTTGAGATCGCGATTGTCGATCAGCGATACCTCGAACCGGAAAGACCAGTTTCCGGTCGCGGTCTGACGGAAGTCGAAGCTCGCTTCCCAGCGGTGCAGATCGCGTGTCAGAGAGATGATGTGATCGTTGAAAACCGCCTCCTCGACGTCGTACGAGGTGCGCCAGTTCAGGCCCCAAAGCTCCGTAGGCTTGAAGCGGAAAGTGGCCTGGAGCATCTGGCGCTTCTGATCCGGATTGCCTCGGGGGCGCTGGAGGGAATAGCTCACGTTCGCGTTCCACCCGGACCGACGCCCACCGCGTGCCGTGCGCGGCTGGGCCGCGACGCCGGTGCGCATGAAAGAGTCGTCGCGAGCCCCGGGGAGGACCTGACTCTCGTCCACTCCGCTGACGGGCGCGAACGGATCCTCCTCATCGAGGAACTCTTCCTCCTCTGATTCCTCGTCGGGCGGCGCGACACTCGCCTGGCCCGTGAGGGCACCGATCCAGCGGAAGATGGACGATTGGGAATTGAGTGCGAAGGAGAGGTTGGCGGACGAGAGATGCGGCGAGAACTTCCGTTCACCGCCCTCGGCGAGGAGTCCGTCGTCGAACAGCTCGTGATCCGTGGAGATCTGCAATCCGCGCAGAAAATCGGAGCTGATTTGGTTCGACAGTCGGGTCGTCGTGAAACCGTCGGAGAAGCGGCCGGTGGAGTCGGCACGCACGAAGTCGTAGTTCACTGCGCTCGTCTGCAATGCCAGCAGCTGGACGATTTCCGCTCGTTGCTGTCGCCGGGGCCCCGTCGCGGTGTCCGCGACGGCCTCCTCTTCCGCCGTCGACGGGTCCTCTTCTCGTTTGGCCTCGAACGTCTGGTTGAGGCGAAAGCGGACCTCGTTCTTCGCCCGGAACTCGCCGAAACCGAATACGGAGTCCTGCACCTCCGTCTGTGTGACCTGCGGCGCGTAGGAGTAGTCAGCGCCAGGAGTGAGCTTGTGTCGGATGGCGGAGAAGCCCGCGAAGCCAGGCCAGAGCCCGTAGAGGTCGGTCTTCAGGCCGGCTCCGAATGAGAGTCGACTCGGTGCCGAGACGAAGGAGGTCGCCTCCTGGATATCGTTCGATCGGCGAGCCCGACCGGAGATCGATAGCGTCGGTGTGAGCGTCGTCGTTCCGATCAGCCGCTGCTGATAGCTCAGGTTTTGCGACCAGGTGAGATCCGCTTCGCTTAGGTCCTCACGTGACGGGTCGGTGAAGTCCCCGAACCCGACGCCCACCAGGTCTCGATACGACATCGCGGCGGCGCTGGTCGGATCCAGGCCGATGTCCTCGACCACCAGCTCGAGCCCTTCCCTCACGACTGCCTCGGTCATGTTCACGCTCTGCGACCACGACAGAGCCCCGAGGCTCAAGCTGTTCGAGAACCCGGCACGCGTATTGACCTTGTCGGCCAGGCTGACCTGAAAGGAGTCCGGGTGCTGTTCCATTCGACTCTCGATCGAGCGGGTATAGTTCCCGCTTCCGGTCCAGGTCAGGTTGTTGTACCAACCGGCTTGTGAAGAGGGCGCGGCGAAGAGAGTGATGGGGTTGAGCGACAGGTTGGCCGATGGAAGGGTCATGGTGACCCGGTCGTCCGACAGGAACTGCCGGCGATTCGCGCTCATCGAGAGGCTGCCCCAGTCGAAACGCCGATTCAGCCCGCCGTCGGAGTCGATCGACTGGGTCACCTCTCTCGGGTCGAACGAGTTTTGCCGAATGAAGTCGGTGGACGAGGCGTAGCTTGCCGACATCCGGAACTGCGTGCGTTCGTCGAACTCCCAGTTATGTCGCGTATTGAATGCCAGCTCTTTACCGCCACTGGCCCGCCAGAAATTGCGGAAGTTCACACTGCCGCGGAGGAACTGGCGAAGCCAGTTGTAGCTGAAGGTTCCCGTGACACCTACGTAGTTGTCGCTCCACCAGTCCATGGCCAACGAGGCGTCAGTGTAGTCGCTCATGGCCCAGTAGAAGCCGAGGTTCGAGACGCGGCGACTGTATCCTGTCGAGCTGCGAACGATGTCGTTCACGCTGAATCGCGGCGTGAGCAGCCCGCTGGTTCGCCCGTCGCCGAGACTCTGCGCGATGAATGGGAGCCACAGAACCGGCACGTCCTCGAAGTAAAGCCGGACCGGCCGGGCCACCAGGACGCTTCCGCCGACGATCTTGATCTGGTCGGTCTGGAACCGGTAGTGGGGGTGCTCCAGGTCACACGACGTAAAGCCCACGTCGTCGCCGAACACCAGCTCGGGCGTGACGGACGGGAGGTCGCCACTCACGATCCAGTTGGCACCCTCGCTGTATTGGGTGCGGGCCTCGTAGGCGGAGCCGCGTTGAAGACCGAGGTCGTAGACCATCGTCCGGCTCGTGACCGGGTCCCCTCCCTGGGGGGTGAACACGGACTCGCCGCGCGTTCGGAGCAGGCCCGTGCCCTCGCTGAAGATGATCGAGGAATCCGCCACGAGCTCGACCCGCTCAGCTCCGTCGCGAAAGAAGCGCGCCTGGGCCTCCGAGCTTCCAAACAGCGTCAGCTGCCGATCAGCGCCGAACTCGACGCGGGTCCCTTCGTACCGGCTGATTTCGTAACCGGGCAGAGAGGTGAGAGCGTCATATACCGAGTCGGGGTCCGCGCCCACGCTCGGCTGGGAGGCCCGATGTGCTTCTGGACTCAGTGTGTCCGGCAACTCGCGGAGGGAGTCGGGAAGCGGAGGCGTCGAGAGCCGCTCGAGCATCAGCAGCACGCGCGCGCGCGCCGAGTCGGCGGCGGCGACCTGCGCGGAATCCGGCACTTCTTGAGCTGGGGCCGGAGCGGGTTGGCCGACCGCGAGCAGGGTCAGCGACAGCAGGAGCGCGTGACGGGCATCCGTCCGCGCCATCCCTCGAATCATCCCGCCTCCACCGCACCGTCGGGAGGATCGCCACCGATCTGCGCTTCCTCGCGCTTCCGGTAGATCATAACCGAGAGCAGGATCGAAAACTCGTACAGCACGATCAGCGGCACCATCATGAGCACGGTGACCATGATCACGTCGCCGGGGGACAGGAAGCTTGCCGTGACCGTGATCAACACGACTGCATGCCGCCGCTTCGATCGCAGGAAGGCCGGCGTTACAAGCCCGAGGACGCTCAGGATCATGACGACGACGGGAAGCTCGAAGATGATGCCGAAGGCCACCAGGAGCCGGATGACGAACGAGAAGTAGCGCGTGGCTTCGAGGGTCGGCTCCATGATGTCCGTCTGGAACCCGGCCAGGAAGACCAGACTGACGGGCAGCGCGATGTAGTAGGACATCGCGACGCCGAGGGCGAAAAGGACCAGCCCCATATAGAGAGCGGGCACGATCGTCCGCTTCTCCCTCTTCTCGAGGGCAGGCGACAAGAACGACCATACCTGGTAGACGATGATGGGAAACGCGAGGATGATCCCGACCAGGATTGCGAGCCTCAGCGTGAGAAAAAAGGCGTCGGTGGGTCCGAGATAGATGAGCTTGAGCTCCTCGCCGAATTGCTCTCGGAACGGCCGGTAGAGCACTTCGATGATGCCCGCGTACTGCACGAGGACGAAGCCCAAGACGGCTCCGGTGACGACCGCCAGCACGGACCAGAGGATACGCCAGCGGAGCTCCTCGAGGTGATCGAGAAAGGGCATCTCGCCCGCTGCGCCGCGGGCACGCTTCAACATGCCCGCCTGCTCACCGGCGTCCTCGCCCACGCACCGTGTCTGAGATTGGCAGATCCGCTCGGGGGCGACCGTGGGGAGAGATGGGGGTATCGCGGAGGGAGGTTCACGTGCGTTTGTCCTCTTCGAATCAGATCGGGAGCTCGACCTGATTCTTGGCCCGTAGCTCCGTCTCCCGCCTTGCGTTCAGGTCCGCGACCACTTCTTGGAACTCGTCGATGTCCTGGAAGTTCCTGTACACCGACGCGAAGCGCACATATGCCACGCGGTCGAGAGGCTTCAATGCTTCCATCACCATTTCGCCGATACGTTCGCTCGGCACCTCAACCCCCCCCTCCACGGCGAGAGTGTCCTCGATGTGGTCGACGATTTCCTCGATGGCAGTCGGCGAGACTGGCCGCTTCGCACAGGCGATCTGTACGCTGTGAAGAAGCTTCTCCCGTTGGAACTCCTCGGCGCTGCCCCCTGCCTTCAACACTTGCACGGGCCGTACCTCGACGTACTCGTAGGTCGTGAAGCGGCCCTCGCAGCCCCCGCACTCGCGCCGACGGCGAACCGCCCTACCCTCCCGGCTGGACCGGGTGTCCGCGACGCGGTTTTCCGTCGAATCGCAGTGAGGACAGCGCATCTAGGGAACCTTTGCACAAGTCTTGTGGGCCTCGTCACGCGCGCCATGGCCCAGATCCTAGGCGGAGCGACGACGGCATCGCCAAGAGGTTCCCTGGTGGGGTGGTTCGAGGCGGTGCGGTTACCGGGGGATCGCCCGGCTTACGGCAAGTCCCGGATTCGCTCCTCGGCGAGGCTCGCGGCATTCGAATCCGGGTAGCTGTTCACGACACGCTGGAGCAGCGTCCGCCCCTCGTCGACGTCGTCGAGCTCCACGTGCAGGATACCGGCGCGGTAGAGCGCATCAGGCACCCTCGGTGAAGCTGGATACAGCTCGGGGATGCGCATGAACCCGGAGATCGCCTCTTCGAGCCGCTCCTCCTGGACCAGGATGTCGGACAAGTAATAATTCGCGTCGCCCGCCAACTCATGGTTCGGGTATGCCTGCAGAAACTGTTCGAACCCACGGCGCGCCGTGTTGTTGGAGCCGCGGTTGAACAGTCGGACTGTCGCGTCGAACACGTTCTCGGGACCGTCCGTGTCCCGATCGTCCCGGTCCGTCGTGGACGAGTCCGCCGATGTGACAGGCGTCTGCAGCATCGTCCGCTGCGTCTCGATGCGATCTCGCAGCTCAGTCAGCGCACGCTGGCTTTGACCCGTCAACTCCTGGAGCGTCACCAGTTGGGTCTGGATTGCGAGCAACTCCTGGAGCACGTCGCCGCGAAGCTGGAAGAGGGCGTCGGATTGGCTCGCCAGGCTGTCCCGATTCGCTTCTGTCAGGAACTCCAGCTGCAAGAGCGCCCGATTCTGACGGTTCGCCAGAACGTCCAGCTCCCCCCGAAGGTCACGAACATCTCCCTTCGTGGCGCACCCCAACCCAGCGGTCATGGTCACGAGGGCTACGACGTGGACGCGCCTCAGCACGGTTCCCGAACGGGGTGGAGTCCTCGTGATCGGCTTCATCGCGCCAGCAGTCGTCTCTTTGCCTGAAAGCCCACGGAATGCGTTCGTCGCGTGGTACCCCGCCGGGCCCTGCTTGAGCCCGGAGGGGCGCACGGGGTCGGCATCCCGGCTACTGGCTGTCCTCCGGGGGCGTGATCTGGCCCGCGCCAGCGGTGATCACGAACTCGTCCCGTCGGTTCTGGGCCCAGGACTGCTCGTCGGCTCCCCTCACGAGCGCCCGCTCTTCCCCGTAGGATCGAACGTCGAAGCGCGACTCGTTGAGGCCGAAGTTCACGAAGTACTGGCGCACGACTTCGGCCCGGCGGCTTCCAAGAGCCAGATTGTATTCGGTGGATCCGCGATCGTCGGCGTGCCCCTCGATCCGCAGCTGCACCGCCGGACTGGCTCGGAGCACGTCCACCTTACGGCGAAGAACCGCCTGGGCGTCGGCCCGGATCTCGGACATGTCGTAGTCGAAGAAGACGATCTCGGTGAGCGTCTCCCGGGCGCCGGCCGTGGCCGCCTCCAGCTCGCGCTGCGCGGCCAGCTCGGCCTCTCGCGCTCGCTCCGCCTCCAGGCGTTGAGCTTCGGCGATCGAGTCGGCGTTGGGGCCTGCTGCCGGCGCTGGGCCAGACGTCGATGCCGGCTCCGCGCTGGAGCAGGCGCCAACGAGCAACCCGGCCATGACGGCGCTGATGATGAGATCGCGATGCGACATCGATACTCCTAGGGGCTTGGGTGGGGCTTCCCTTCCAGATTCCACGGGCGCACGGAGAATGCTCCGGCGCCGTCCGACTTGGCAAACATCTGACGGATTACTCACTGCTTACTCACTGGCATATACAGGATCGCGGTCCGCTACGCAACACCTGAAAGCGTTTCCCCCGCGTGACTTACATCTCTCTGGCACGAATCTGCGTTCCCGACGCCGCAGTCCACGGGCGTCGGTGTCCCTTCCCGAGTCTTCACCGGCGAGGCCCGCCGTCGGCGACGGCGGGCGATCCAACGGTGGGCGACCAATCCGGAACCCGAGGCTGGATGCCCGCAACGATGGGGCGCAGCCGGCCCGTGACGGTGTCGACGACGAACAGCCCGAACCCCCAGCTTCGCTCTCCCACGAACACGAGGTGTCGCGCGTCCGGCGCCCAGCTGGGATCCTCGTTGTTCCCCTCGTATGTCAGCTGGAGTACCCGCCTGCCCCGATCGCTCACTTCTGCGATCAGGATCTGATAGCGCCCCCGCTGATAGCGCCCGTGAAAGGCCACCCGATCCCCTTCCGGCGCCCAGTCCGGCGACGTGAAGTAGCCTCCTTGTCCATAGACAAAGGGTGACATCAACTCGGGCTCTCCGCCTCGCGCAGGCATGACGTACACCTGCGGAACGGCGGTTCCTAGACGGTTGGAGTTGAAAGCGAGCCAATCCCCTGCTGGCGAATAAGTCGGGGATAGATCGTTCCATCGACCTCCCGTGAGCTGTGACAGACAACAGTTCTGGGAGGCGTCAAACGAGAACAATCCGCTGCGCGCGCCGTCGGCAACCGAGAACGTGATCTCTCTCCCGTTCGGATGGTAGGTGGGCGTGAACGGTTGACCCGACCGGTTGACGTCGATGACCCGTTCGTGTCCGGTCGCGATCTCGACCTCGTGAATGCGCGGGTCGCCAGATTTGAACGATGAAAAGGCGATGCGGGAACCGTCGGGGGACCACGCCGGCGACATCGTGAGGGAGCCGTAGTTCGTCATCCTGCGCATGTTCTCGCCATCTGCGTCCACTATGTACAACTCCTGGACGCCCTCGGAAACTGCCATGGAGAACGCGATTCGACTGGCCGCCATTCCTGGCTGGCCGGTTGCCCAGCGGACGACTTCGTCGGACACGCTATGGACAGCCATGCGGAATTCCGGGGAGTCGGGATCCGGGATGCGGAATCGTCCACGCTCCTTCACCTCCCCGTAGACCACATCGTGGAGCTCGACGAGGAGGAGGAATCCGTTGCCGGCACCCTCCACCTGTCCGGTCAAGAGCCATACGGCACCGAGCTGATCCCAGAGGCTGTAGTCCACTCCGACTCCGCCAAGGGCCGCCGGGATGGAGTCCATCATCTCGAACCGATCGCTGTAGCGAAGGTCCCGTGCCATGATCCCCTCCGCCCGCGGTGCAACCCCACCTCCTCCGAATCGGCCGGTGAACGCCTTGACCGCCAGTGCGGGCTGGAACCCCTGCTCGTACAAGAGCCCGAGCCGCACGCCGGAGATGGAATCGGCCTGGGCGCGAGCGTCGCGTGGGGCGGCCGCGAATGTCGCGGCCGAGAGTGCGGCCACCAGTAGTGTTCGCTGCCAGCGCCGGACTCCCAGTCGCGACCGTCTCGCGATACGTGCGAATCCCAATACGGCTGTGCTCGTCATCGACTCCATTCCCAGGTGTCCCAATACGCGGTTCCGGCAGATGGGCGTGGCGGCCTACGTCTCCGTGAACGAGCCGGTGCGGCGCCAGCCCACGGACGCGTTCCCGGGCGGCGGATCCCGGCCGCCGCGTCGGCATCGCCGGGGAGGCGACGGATCCCAGCCGCCGCGTCGGCATCGCCCGGGGGGCGACGGGGGCCTGTCCCCGACGGGCTGAAGGTGAACCGAATCGGCAGACTCTCGAGCGTCATCGCTTCAGGGAGCGGCCCGAAGCGCCCAGATCCGGCGCACTCGACTGCCTCCATCACGGTCAAGTCGAACACCACACTACCGGACTGTTCCGACACCCTCATCGTCGATGGGAGGACTGAGCCGTCGCTGGCCAGGACGAAGTCTATGGATGCCGCGAGGTCGCCCCTTCCCTGCCACCGAAAACAGCGCCGTAGCTGCCGGATGATGTTTGTGTAGTACTCCGGGAAGTCCCTCTGGAGTCCTTCCATGCGAACGTTGAGATCGTCCCCGCCTTCTTCGGGAGCGGTCTCTTCCGCAGCGGGCTCCGGCTCAGGCTCCTCGGGCTCAGGGTCGGGGGTCGGCGGCGGCGGCTCCGGCTCTTCGGATTCCACGATCGCTTCCGGCTCTTCTGGGATCGGGACTGGTTCTGGAGTATCGACGATCAATTCCTCCTCTTCTGGCGGAGGAGGGACGGGGTCCGCTTCGACCTCGGCGGCCGGCAAGCTCACCAGCTCGATGTCGATGGCCAGATACTCCAGAGAGTCCGCTTCGAGGGTTGTCCCCCACAGCAGCAGGAACACGACGACGTGAACGGCCATCGAGCCGACGACTGGGGCGCCGCCTGGGCCTGCGGTCTTCCGTCTGGTGTGCCAGTTCATAGGCGTCCGCTCAAATCAGCGGCTGCGGTCGGGCTCGGCCACGAGCGCGAAGGTGATCCCTTCCTGCTTGGCCACAGCGGCTATTACCCGCAGCGCATCCCCGTAGTTCGCCGTAGAATCTCCGCGGATGTACACCCGCTCGACCCCGCGGGCGCGCACCATCTGCGAGAGGACTCCGGCGAACTCCTCGGGGCTCACTTCCGTCTCAGAGACCAGGATCTGACCATTCGGGTGTATCGCCACGATGAATGGCTGATCGTCGGTGGTCAATGCCTCAACGTCGGCTCTTGGCACGGAGACTTCCACCCCGCCCTGTAGGATCGGGGCCGTAATGATGAAGATGACGAGGAGCGTGAACGCCACGTCGACGAGCGACGTGACGTTGATCTCGGCGTTCAGTGGGAGGTCCTGTCGACCCTCCAACCTCCGAGACCCCCGGCTCAAACGCGCCCTTCACGGGCGAGAGTTCCGATGAACTCGCTGGAGAATCCCTCCAGCTCACCCGTCACCAAGTTGAGGCGGGACACGAAGTGGTTGTACGCGATCACGGCCGGAATCGCGACGAACAGCCCCATTACCGTCGTGATGAGAGCCTCGGCCACGCCGGGGGCGACCGCGGCGATGTTGGTGGATCCGCTGGCGGTGATCCCCAGGAACGTGTTCATGATCCCGATGACCGTCCCCATGAGTCCGAGAAGAGGTGAGATGGAGCCAATGATCGCGAGCCACGTCAATCCGTGGGACAACTCATCCCGCTCCTCGGCCTCCTCCTTCTCGAGCACGAGCCTGAGGGCCTCCAACTGTGCGGATGAGAGGCCCTCCCCCGTCGGAGCTCCCTCGCGAAGTGCACCCGGACGCAACTCGCTGAAGAAGTTGACGCCCTGGCGAAACACCCGGCCATAAGGGGAGTCCGGCAGGGCCAGGATCGCTTTGTAGGCATCCTCCAGCCGCTGGGCTCTCTCGATGTGCTGCAGGAATCGGCCGCCCTCCAACCGGACTCTTCTGAACTGGAGGTATTTCCAGCCAATCACGATCCAGCTGCCGATCGAGAATAGTGCGAGCACGGTGAGAACGAGCAGAGTGGGGAAGCTTCCCCCGATTACCATGTCCCACCACGACTGTGGGGGACGACCCTGTAGAAGGAAGGTTCCGGTCGCCGTCATTCCCCTCCTACCCTCTGGCTCGCGATGTACCGATAGGTCTCCCGCAGGCCGTCCCGCAGAACCCATTGCGGCGCCCATCCCCGTCCCTTGAATCGACCTACGTCAAGCGTGCTGTGTCGCAACTCTCCCGGTCGCTCTCCGCGGAACTCGCGCCCCGTCTGAAGACCGGCCGCTGACTCCAGGGCGTCGGCGAGCCGGTTCACGCTCGTCGGGGTGCCGGTGCCCACGTTGAAGGCGGTGCCGTCAAGACCGTTCGCCTCGGCAAGGGGGAGGTCGGATGCCTTCATGTTCGCGTTGACGACATCCTTGACGAAGACGTAATCCCGGGTCTGCTCACCGTCCCCGAAGATGGTCAGCTTCTCCCCCGCCAGCAGCCGATTACAGAATATTGAGACTACACCCGCCTCTCCGTGGGGGTCCTGGCGCGGACCGTATACGTTGCTGTATCGGAGGGCCACGTAATCGATGCCGTGGATTCGACGGTAATAATTCAGATAGTACTCACCGGCCAGCTTCGTAACCCCGTATGGAGAGAGCGGGAGCTTCGGTGCGAGCTCTGGGGTCGGGATGGTCTCCGGCTCGCCGTAGACGACGCCGCCGCTCGACACGTAGACGACGCGATGAACGTCGTGTCTGCGTGCCGCTTCGAGGACGTTGATCAGGCCGAGCCCGTTGATCCTGGCGTCACGACCAGGGTCCTCCACGGAGATGCGCACGTCGATCTGAGCCGCGTGGTGGTTCACGACGTCGAATCGTGACTCCGCGAAGAGATCGCCAAGAGCGGGGTCGCCGATGTTCATCTCGTGAAAATGGGCCTTCGCCGGGACGTTCTCGTGTCGGCCACTCGACAAGTCGTCGACGATCCAGACCTCGTCGCCCCTGGCGAGGTACCCCTCCGCGACGTGGCTGCCGATGAAGCCTGCTCCCCCGGTTACCAAGACCCTTCGATTCTCCGTCATCTCCCCTTCGGTCCTAGTCTGGACGCTTGCAAGACCACCGTGCTTGCACGGGTCCCGTAATCATAAGGTCTAGAGAAAGGCCACCTCGAGCGCGCCGGGAGTCCCGGGAGCGCCGCGAGGTGGCCAGATCAGTCGGTTCGGTCAGTCAGTGTTCGGGGCGTCACCAACGGAGGTGGAAGTCGGTCGGTGCCATCAAGGCATCTTTCGCGCGAGCCGGACCGCCATTCCCTCCGCCCAGATCGGCGTGTCCATCTCCACGATGCGGGCCGCCGCCGTGCTGTCCTGCAGCCGGACCACCTGCAACCGCCCAACGACCGTCCCCGACCACCCTCCGTCCTGAGCGACCGAAGCCACGAATTCATCGCCGACCGCCAGTCCGTCCTCCGCTCCCTTGTCCAGGAACGCCACGTCCCCAGGGCCCTGCAGAGATTGTTGCTCGTCCTGGAACGCGATAATCGTCGCACTGACGCTGTCGGCCACATCCACGGGGAAGGATCCGCGTTCCATGGCATACTCGGCGGCAGGTGCCACGTAGTCGCCGAGCCGAACCCGGTCGAACTCCTGAGTCACGACCAGTACCGCATTCGCGCCGTCGGTGCGGTGCACGGTCACCATCCCGGTCGGGACGCTGACGAAGCCGAGCTCTTCCTCGTCTCGACCGATCCGGAACGTCACCAGCTGATCGCCCACGGCCAATTGGTGGGCCCCCGACATCACGAGCGACAAGGTCTCGTAGCCGTGTGCGGTGTCCCGCTTGCCACGCGGATTCTCACCTCCGGCGAAGCCGCCTATTCGGCCGATGTTGAATGGTTCGACGTCTGCCCGCTCCAGCCAGCCGGCCGAGTAGAAAATGTGCGGCGGAACGGCGAGCCAGGTCGTGGTTTGAGGCCCGATGACGCCCCCCTGCAACGGACCCGCGCTCGGGTCCTGGAAAAACACGGTCCGGTCGCCCGGGCGGGGTGCTCCCACCGGTCCGGAGGGAGCCGTCGACGGGCGGACGCCCTGAGGCTGTGCCCCCACGGGCTGCACGGCCACATCGCTCACACCCGCCGAAGAGGCGACCGGCTGCCTCGGGGCGGGGATGACGAGACTCTGGCCTGGCTCGATGGCGTCGGGGTTCATGACCGAAGCCCGGTTCGCCTCCCAGATGCGCCTCCACTCGGAGGCGCTACCCAAGTATTGATTCGCGATGACCGACAGGGTCTCACCCGCGGTTACGACGTGGACGGAAGTCTGGGCTTGTTGGGCGGAGAGCTCTCCAGCGGCCGCTTCGAAAGCGACACTCGAGAGGACGGTAAGGGCCAAAACGGCCACCGCTCGCTGGACCATGACGGCTCCAATGTTACCGGGCGAAACTACGGGTTGGCGGGCCCAAAAGCGGACACGCGCGGGCGCGACCCAAGCTGCAAGATATGTGCACGAACGGGAGGGGTCAACGCACGTTTTTTATGAATTGACTACAGATGTTTGATCTTGGGTGGCTAGCACCGACCCATCCTATAACCTTGATAAACGGTAGCTGTAGGGCCGATCATAGCACGGTTCCAGCCACCTCGAGCCGGTCGTGAAACGCGTCGTTTTGGAAGCCGTCCTTCGCGCGGCGTGGGACCCGTGGCCGATCTGATCAGGCGTTCGATGCAGGCCTTTCGCCCGATGAATGCCGCCTCCCGCTCCGGAATCTCGCGTTCTCCCGCCCGTACGCCGGAAAAGTCATTCCCCAGGGGCACTTTTTTCCCACCGAAGGAGGGGTCCATTGTCGGCAGCCCGAGGCATGGGGGTCCCACGACTCGACAAGCCGCCTCTCAGGGCTTCATCGGTCCGACAGGGTCTTGGCGAGAACACGTGCGTCCTCGGTGGGTTTTTCGTAGTAGTCGGGACGCACGCCGACCAACTCGAACCCTCGGCTCTCGTAGAGCCGCGCCGCCGCGTGGTTGGATGGCCTAAGCTCCAGGTACATGCGCCGGACGCCAGAGGCGCGGGCGGACGCGAGGATTGCGTCCAAAAGGGCGCCTCCCAGGCCACGGGCGCGATCCTCCTGGCGGACCGCGATGCTCGCCAGCTCCGCCTCCTCGCCGATCCACCAGTAGGCGGCGTATGCGCGGACATGCCCGTGGGCGTCGTCGACGACCCGTAACGACCAACCGGGTTGAGCGAGAAGCGAATGGAAGCTCCGGGCGGACCACGGGGTCGAGAAGGATCCTTGTTCGATGACGCAGACGTCGGGGACGTCCGTCGCGAGCATTTCGCGTAGGGCCAACTCGGACGCTTCTCCCGAGAATGTCGCGTTCTGCCGTCCCTCGTCGTTCTGATCTGCGCTCCGTCCGGGCTGGCCCGTCCGGTGCTCTCGGGGCCGCTTTCGCTCCTCAGCTCCTGGCTGTGGTCTCACGACTCCAGGCCCTCAAGTACTCGGGCTCCCAAGAACGGAGCTCCTCCACCGGCCGAGATGGCGACAGCTCGAGGACCCTCACGAGACCTTCCGCCATCGGAACGCCACTCGGGGGCGCCGCCACCGACCAACCCTCCTGCTCGATTGCCCAAGCGTGCCTGAGTGCCCCGCTCCCGGCGAAGACGGACCCTGGAGGCACGTCCGACGACAAGACGTCCTCGATTCCGGTCGCTGCCGGGGGAATGAGGATTTCCATCGCAGTCGGCTCGATGCGGTAACACCCTGCGTACACACGGTCGCCACGTGCGTCGAAGAGCACGTAACACGCTGCGCCCGGACCCAGCGTCTCGAGCCGCCGTGCGGGAGGCCCACCAGAGGGGCCGGGCCATGCTCTCGGCAGTCGGGCCCCCAGCGAAGCCGCAGCCGCCATCAGGCTGGAGTAGGCCCACACCGGCAGTCCGGTACCGTGCCCCAACCCCTTCGCGGTGGCGGCCGCGACACGCACGCCGGTGAACGAGCCAGGACCGCTTCCCACGACCAGGCCCCGGAGCTCGGGCAGCTCCATCCCGACCTCCCCGAGGATATCACGAATGGCGGGCAACAAGGCAGCCGCGTGCTGTCGTTGGCTCTCCAGAAAGACCCGCGCCAAGATGCGCCCCTCAGCGGCGACCACGACGGACCCGAGCGACGAAGAAGTATCGAAGGCCAGGACCGGGCCGCTCTCGCCCGTCCCGCCCAGCTCACTCATCGCGCCGAAAGCTCCACCGGATATCCCGGTAGCTCAGGGGGGTGCCCGACACGCTCCACGGACACCTCGCGCACGGTGGAACCAGGAGTCGGCGAAAGCAGGGCAACCTCCCAGCGATTCCTTGGAAGTAGACTGCCCGCCCGCTCCGGCCATTCAACGATCACGATTTCTCCCGCTCGGCCAAGCTCCTCCCACCCGAGCTCCCACAGCTCGTCTTCGTGTGTCAAGCGATAGAGATCCAGGTGGACCACGTTGCGGCCGCTCGGCGAAGCATATCTGAAGACCAGGTTGAACGTCGGTGATGGCAGCGAGTCCTCGACTCCGGCACCGCGAGCCACCGACCGCGCGAGGACGGACTTGCCGGCTCCCAGAGGGCCCCGAAGCATGAGAAACAGCGGAGTGGCGGTTGCGGCTCCGATGCGCTCGCCCCAGAGCTCCAGCTCTCTCTCCGTCAGGGTCACTGACGCCTCGACGGCACGGGTTCGATGGCGGACCCGGCGCTGCGAGCGACGGCGGGCGTCACCGGCCGCCCCCGACGGCTTCGCTTTGACGTCCGTCCCCCCCGGGGTCGGAAGCCTCGGTCCCGAACCCGAGTGCCGCACGAAGCTCGAAGAGCTGATCTCGAAGCATGGCCGCGCGCTCGAAGTCGAGCGCGTCGGAAGCGCGGGCCATCTCTTGCTCCAAGATCTTCAGGTATTCCTCGCGATTCACCTCGTCCATGTAGCTCGCCGCTGGTTCTGCCACACGAGTCACGGGCTTCTCGCGCACGTCGGCGACCCGGGTGGAGAACTCGATCTCCGCCACGCTCTTGATGATGGTCTCGGGCGTGATGCCGTGTGTCTGGTTGTGAGCAAGCTGGATCTCGCGGCGCCGGTTCGTCTCGTCGAGGCACCGCCGCATGGAATCGGTCATTCTGTCCGCGTAGAGAATCGCCTTGCCACGGACATTGCGGGCGGCCCGGCCGATGGTCTGGATGAGGGAGCGCGCGTCGCGCAGAAACCCCTCTTTGTCGGCGTCCAGGATAGCCACGAGGGATACTTCCGGAAGATCGAGACCCTCCCGGAGCAAGTTAATCCCCACCAAGACGTCGATCCGGCCCAACCGGAGTGACCTCAGAATTTCCATGCGCTCGATCGTGTCGATCTCGGAATGCATGTACCGGACACGTACCCCGACTGATTGGAGATACTCCGAAAGGTCTTCGGCCATCCGCTTCGTCAGGGTAGTCACGAGCACTCGCTCGGCGCGGGCCGCCCGGTCGCGGATCTCGCCCAAGAGGTCGTCCACCTGGCCTCGGATCGGCCGTACGTCCACCTCCGGGTCCACGAGTCCCGTGGGACGAATGATCTGCTCCACGACTACGCCACCCGACAGCTCCAGCTCCTTGTCACCAGGAGTGGCGGACACGAACACGGCCTGATCCAGAATCGACTCCCACTCGTCGTATTTGAGCGGCCGGTTGTCCAGCGCGCTGGGCAATCTGAATCCGAACTCGACCAGAGTGCCCTTACGCGCCTTGTCGCCGTTGTACATCCCGCGGATCTGGGGGAGCGAGGCGTGCGACTCGTCGACGATCGTGAGGAAGCGCTCGGGGAAGTAGTCAAGAAGGCAGGCGGGTCGCTGCCCCGCTTCGCGGCCGCCGATGAAGCGCGAGTAGTTCTCGATCCCGGGGCAGGTGCCGATCTCGAGCATCATCTCGATGTCGAAGTTGGTCCTGGACTCGAGGCGCTGCGCCTCCAGAAGCTTGCCCACGGAGCGGAAATGGTCCAGCTGCTCTCGCAGCTCCGCCCGGATGAGCGGAACCGCCTCCTCGATGGTCCGCCGGTGGGTGACGTAGTGGCTCGCTGGGTAGATGGCCGAGCGCTCGAGCGAGACGATCGGGTCTCCGGTCAGTGGGTCGAATCGCGTGATGCGTTCGACCTCATCCCCCCAGAGCTCCACCCGAATCCCTTGCTCCTCGTAGGCAGGAAGCACTTCGACGGTGTCGCCCCGAACCCTGAAGGTGCCTCTCTCGAAGGCGTAGTCGTTCCTGCCGTACTGGATCTCCACGAGTCCGCGCAGGAGCTGGTCGCGCGGAAGCTCCTCTCCGACCTGGATCTCGAGCATCAGCGAGCGGTAATCGACGGGGTTGCCCAGGCCGTAGATGCATGAGATGGAAGACACGACGATGACGTCGTCGCGCTCGATCAGTGACGAAGTCGACCTGAGACGCAGACGGTCGATGTCCTCGTTGATCGTCGCGTCCTTCTCGATGTAGGTGTCGGTCGACGGGACGTACGCTTCAGGCTGGTAGTAGTCGTAGTAGGAGACGAAGTACTCGACCGCATTCGAAGGAAAGAGCCCTTTCAGCTCCCCGTAAAGCTGGGCCGCCAGCGTCTTGTTGTGGGACATCACGAGGGTGGGAAGGCCGTGTTGTTCGATGACGTGCGCCATCGTCAACGTCTTTCCTGTGCCCGTCGCACCGAGCAGTGTCTGGAACGGGTCTCCGCGCACCAGCCCAGTCGAGAGCTCGTCGATCGCGGTCGGCTGATCGCCTTTGGGCTGGAACGGGGACTCCAGAGCGAAGCGGGGCAATCCTCGTCAGGCCTCGATCAAATCCGCCTCGCCGAAGCTCTCGCGGCGTTCGACGGAGAGGACACCCTTAACGTGCTCGATCGACTTGAGCACCTTCTGTAGATGCTGGAGGTCCTGCACCTCGACGACGAACTCGCCCGTCATCCCCTGGTCGACCGAGCGAATGTCCGCGTGCTGTATGTTGGTGCCCGTGTTGGCAATCGCTTTGGCGATGTCGGACAGCAGGCCGCGCCGGTCGGTTCCGCGTGTATACAGCTTCACGAAGAACCGGTCGCCCTTCTCGGCCGTCCATTCGATCTCGACCCTGCGGTCCGGGTCCTGTGAGAGGTTCAGCACATTGGGACAGTCGGACCGATGGATCGAGATTCCCCGCCCCACGGTGATGTAGCCGATCACCTCGTCCCCTGGGACCGGCTGACAACACTGTGAATACCGCACCATCAGGTTGTCCATCCCCTGGATGCGGACGCCCCGGCTGGACCACCGAATCTTCTCCGCGATGCGCTCCAGGGTCGAGCGAGACCGCTCCGGAGGTGGCGTCGGGTCGCGGTCGGGGAACAGTGCGTTGATGACGGCCGTAGGACCGATGTCCCCCCTCCCGAGCGCGCCTTGAAGGTGGTCGAAGTCGGGATATCCCAACTGCACGGCGGCCTTGTCCTGATCCCCCTCGCGCGCCTTTGGGAGCCGCAGCTTGCGCAGCTCGCGCTCGAGAAAGTCGCGCCCGAGTTGAAGAGCGGAGGAGAACTCCTCTTTGCGGATCCACTGTCGGATACGTCCACGGGCCCTCGACGTCTTGACGAACGCGAGCCAATCGCGGTTGGGCCACTGCTTTTGATTCACGATCACGTCGACCGTGTCGCCGTTCTTCAGCTTTCGGGCCAGCGGCGCGATGCGCCCATTCACCCTTGCACCCGCACAGTGGAGGCCGATTTCCGTATGGATTGAAAACGCGAAGTCGATCGGTGTCGCGCCCACGGGCAGCTGCTTCACCTCCCCCTGGGGAGTGAATACGAAGATCTCGCCCTGGAAGAGGTCCATCCGGAGGAACTCCATGAACTCCTCCGGCTCGTTCGTGTCCTTTTGCCACTCAAGCACCTGGCGGAACCACGACAGAGCCTCGTCGACCTCGTCCCCTTTGACCTGTCTCCCCTCTTTGTATCGCCAATGCGCTGCAATTCCCTGCTCTGCTGTCCGGTGCATCTCCTCCGTCCGGATCTGAATCTCGTATCGGCGACCACCCGGCCCGAATACCGTCGTATGTAGAGATTGATACATGTTGGACTTCGGCGTCGCGATGTAGTCGTGAAACCGGTCCTGCACGGGCGTCCAACGGTTGTGGATGATGCCCAGGGCCGCGTAGCAGTTTTGTACGGAGTCCGTAATGACCCGGAGGGCCATCAAGTCGTAGATCTCCTCGTACTGCTGCCGTCGGTCGATCATCTTCTTGTAGATGGACCAGAGATGCTTGGGACGGCCCGTCACCTCGTACGGGATCTCCGCCTCGGTCAGGATCTCCTCCAAAGGACGCTTCACCTCGAGGATCTCTCGCTCGCGCTCCCGCCTCCGCTGGTGGATCTTCCGTCTGAGCTCCTTGTAGGCCTCCGGCTCCAGGAACTTGAAGGCGAGATCCTCTAGCTCCCACTTGATGGCCGCCACCCCGAGCCGGTGCGCGAGCGGGGCGTAGATGTCTCTTGTCTCCAGAGCGATACGGCGCTGCTTGGCCGGCGGAAGGTGTTCCAGCGTGCGCATGTTGTGCAGCCGATCCGCGAGCTTGATGAGGATGACCCGCGCGTCCTGAGCCATCGACAACAGAAGCTTTCGGTAGTTCTCGACCTGATGCTCGGTGTGCGAGCGGAAGCGAACCCGGCCGATCTTCGTCACGCCATCCACGATCGCCGCCACGTCCGCGCCGAAACGGCTCTCGACGTCCGTCAGGTCTACAGCGGTGTCCTCGACGACATCATGGATCAGTCCCGCGGCGACCGACGCGGTATCCAGCCGGAGCTGCGCAAGGATCGTGGCCACCTCCACGGCGTGGCTCACGAAGCTCGCGCCTGACGCGCGTGTCTGTCCCGAGTGAGCCTCGGAGGCCAACCGATGGGCCTCCTTGATCTGGTCCACGTCCAGGCGTCCGGCGTACGCCTCCATGGCCCGCGCGAGCGGTCGGGGCAGACCCCGTATCGTGGTCGTGGCTGTCGCTGCCGGAGCGGTGGCCATGCGAGTCCTGCGAAAAGGGCGAGCTCGGATCGAATATGCAGAGGCGGACGAATCGGCAAAGATAAGTGCGAGCCGGTCGAAACGCAGCGGTTTTGTACCCCGGCTTCTCTGTGACGAGCCCCTAGCCAGGTCCCGAAGGGCGAAACACGGGCGGGCGCGGGGCGAGGGCGGACTACGACGTGGAGTGGCGAGTGAGGCAGAGAGGAGGTGGGGGGCAGCGACGCGCGGCTGCCCCCACTCCACATCAGTTGACGAATGCGACGCCTACCTGGGTGAACACCGTCCCGGCCGGTCCCGGAACCGGGCCGTGGTCGAGTCCATCGACATGATAGGCCGCCGCGAAGTGGAATTCGGCCTCGTCGATCAATAGGCACGAACCCGCCGCCCCCGAGATGGACAGGGCCCCCGCGGGCACCACAGCGGTCAGCGTCCCACTTCCGGAGGCGGACGCGATGAACCCGTTCTCGCTCCCGTCTTCGGCGCCTAACGCCCCGATGCCGATCCTGTTCCCTCCGTCGTCGAAGAGCAGGTGCCAAACTGTGTAGACGCCCCCAGGCACCAGCCCGCGAAAGCCCATCGAGACCGTCGTGCCCTGGTCCGTGCACGCGACGGTCGCCCTAGCTCGTCCGGATTCCCACTGGACCTGGGTCATTGGCGAGACCAGCTCGCCTGGAAACGGGAGCACCATCGACTCGGTCGCGCTGCGACGCGGAAGCTCCCGTCGAAGCGCGAAGCGGACGTGGTTGACGACGGTGCCCGCTGGGCCGGGTACGGGGCCGTATGCCCTGCCATCGGTGTGGTACGCCACGATGAGCTGGATGAGTGCGACCTCCCGCGGGAGGCATGCCCCGGCGGCTCCCGACATTGAAAAGGCTCCCTCCGGGACGAGTGTGGTGAGAGCGGCGGATCCGTCCGCCGAAGCGAGCATCACGTTGCCGCTCCCATCCGCGGGTCCGAGGGAGCCGATGCCCGTCCTCGTGCCGTCTTCGGCGAACAGGAGATTCCAGACCGTATACAGGCCTCCCCCGATCAGTCCGCTCAAGCGGACGTGAACCTCCGTCCCGCCGTCTACGCACCGGAAGTGAGCGGAGCCCTCGACGTTC
The DNA here is from genome assembly GCA_965248625.1 of Longimicrobiales bacterium. Classification (GTDB taxonomy): domain Bacteria; phylum Gemmatimonadota; class Gemmatimonadetes; order Longimicrobiales; family Gaopeijiaceae. Next base: position 187,679 of record OZ252109.1, read on the forward strand.
GGCCACTCCCCCGCGGACACCGGGACTGATTCGGGTCCAGGATAGGGGAATGGTTCAGGAGCCGAGTCGGTGAGGTCCGGCATTCCTGCATGCGCAGCGCGGACGTGGAGGAGCGCATCCGGCGCCGCGTCGGCGGGGGATGAAGGAAGAGGCTGGTCGCACGCGGCCGCGAGCACCACCATGGCGACGGCGAGCGTCGCTCTTCCTGGTAGGCGAATGGGTTGGTTGGATTGGCAATCATTTCTGTCCTCTCCGTTTGGTTGGATCGACCTGCAACCAGAAAGGCAGAAAAGCCTGCCGCCCAGGCTCACGGAGATGTTCATTCCAGTCGGGCACTGACCACTGGCTTGAGTCGGGCCCCGCCCGCCCAAGGGGTGCTACGTGGGGTGATCTGCCCTCGTCGGTGTCAGGGCAGGGGCGCGAGGAGCTGTGGGGGGAGGCCGTTGCTACTGGCAGCGGTGCAGCTGGGGCTAGAGAAGCCCCTCCTGGGCCAGGGAGCGAAAGCGCTCCGCGGCGATGATCACATGGTCCAGCACGGGGATGCCGACGGCTCTGCCGGCGGTGGCGAGTTGTTGGGTGACGACGCGGTCCTCAGCAGACGGGGAGGGGTCGCCCGACGGATGGTTGTGGACGAGGATCACCGCCGCGGCGCTCTCGACGATGGCCGCCTTGAGGACTTCACGCGGGTGGATCAGCGACGCGTCCAGGATGCCGCGGGTGACCAGGACCTCCCTCAGAATCGCATGTTGGGTATTGAGCAGCAGCACATGGAACTCTTCGTGGCGCAGGTCGCGGAGACGCGGGGCCATTCGCTCGAAGACGTCCGCTGGGCCGCGGACAGGCTCGTTAGTATTGGTCCGCTCCCGCGCCGCACGGCGACCGAGCTCGAGCGCCGCAAGCACGCGAGCGGCCGTAGCCACGCCTACGCCGGCAACGTCCTCCAGCATGCCCGAGGGCGCCGAGCCGAGACGGCGCAGCGACCCATCACATCGCTGGAGCAGCTCACCGGCCACATCGACCGCTGTTCCGGCCCTCCCACCGCTACCGACTACGATCGCGAGGAGCTCTCTCGTGGCCAAGCTACGAGTTCCGACCTCGCGTAGACGCTCACGCGGACGCTCCGCCTTCGGCCAGGCGCGAATCGGATAGAGACGGGTGGGGGGCTGGTTCAGCCGACTCGTCCGTGGCACTTCTTGTACTTCTTGCCCGAACCGCAAGGACAGGGATCGTTGCGCCCGGGCTGCGCGTCGACGGTCACCGGCCGAGACTTCCGCTCTTCGCCCCGATTCGTCGCGAGCCGTGCGACGTCCGGGCCGGAGCTGATCCCCGCCGCGGCGGGTGATTCGACCCGGGCCCGCTCCGCCACCCCCGTCGCGTCTACGCCCGACCGCTGACGCGCCGGATTGGCGGCGGCCCGCTCCGCGACGACACCCCCCGCCTCGGACGGGTCCCTGGGACCCGAGTACATGAGGCGCTGACCACCGGTGGGTCGACGTCGTGGCTGGGGCTGACCCACCTGGGCACGGTAGAACAGGCTTGCCAGTGTCTTGCGCAGATCCTCCATGAGGTCCACGAACATGTCGTAGGCCTCTTTCTTGTACTCGACCAGGGGGTCCTTCTGCCCCCAGCTGCGGTACGAGATGGACGCCTTGAGATGGTCCAGATCGTACAAGTGATCCTTCCACTTGTCGTCGATCACGGAGAGCATGATGTACGAGGCGATGCGCTCGGCCGCCTCGCCAAACCCCTCCAGCTTCCGGTGGAAGCCATCCCTTCCCGCCTGGACGACCATCTCGTGAAGCTCGTGGTGCTCGAGCTCGAGCTCCGGATCGTTCTCCTCCGGTAGACCGTCGACCCTCACGAAGAAGTCGAGGAGGAGTCGCCGCTGAAGCCCCGCGAGATCCCATTCCTCGCTCGGATCGGCTGCCGCCGCATACTCCTCTACGGCCTCGCCCAGCACTTGCTCGACCATCTCCCAGATTTCGCCCTTGAGGTCCTCACCGCCCTCGAGCGCGAACAGACGGAGATCGTAGATGACCTCGCGCTGCTGGTTCATGACGTCGTCGTAGTCGAGGAGCCGCTTGCGAGCTTCGAAGTTGTTTCCCTCGACCCGCTTCTGTGCGCGGCCAATGGATTTCGTGACGAGGGGATGGGTGATCACCTCCCCCTCTTCGGCTCCGAGCTTCTCCATGGCTCCGGCCACTCGGTCGGACATGAAGAGGCGCATGAGGTCGTCCTCGAGAGAGAGGAAGAACTGCGAGCTCCCAGGGTCGCCCTGACGGCCCGCGCGTCCACGGAGCTGTCGGTCGATGCGTCGCGAGTCGTGGCGCGCTGACCCCAGGATCTGTAGACCGCCGGACTCGATGACGAAGTCGTCAGGCTTGGACTCCAGATCGTCGGTGACGCGATATGGATCGACAGGGTAGAGCTCGGCCAGATCGAGCCCCTGCGCCTTGGCCCACCCGACGGTGCGGGGGTCGACGACGCCATCACCGAGCTTGATGTCGGTGCCGCGGCCGGCCATGTTCGTCGCGATCGTGACCGCACCCGGTCCGCCCGCCTCCGCCACGATCTCGGCCTCCCTCAAGTGCTGTTTGGCGTTGAGCACGTTGTGGCGGATGCCGCGTCGCTTCAGCATGCGGGAGAGGGTCTCCGACACGTCGACGTTGGTCGTCCCAACCAGGACCGGCAGCTCCATCTTGTTCAAGTGCGCGATCTCGTCCATCAGTGCGTTGTACTTCTCCCGAACGGTACGGAAGATGAGGTCGTCGCGGTCCTCGCGGACGATTGGCCGATTCGTGGGAATGACCATCACGTCGAGACCGTAGATCGAGTGAAACTCGTTCTCCTCGGTCTCCGCCGTCCCCGTCATACCGGCGAGCTTGTCGTACATCCGGAAGTAGTTCTGGATGGTGATCGTCGCGAGGGTCTGGGTTTCGCCGCGGATCTCCACCCCTTCCTTCGCCTCGACGGCTTGGTGGAGGCCGTCGCTCCACCGGCGCCCCGGCATCTGCCGCCCGGTGAACTCGTCGACGATCACGATCGAACCGTCCTCGCCGATGATGTACTGCTCGTCCTTCTGGAAGAGAACGTACGCCTTCAGGAGCTGGTGGATGACGTGGATTCTCTGGCTCTTGTCCGCATACTCGCCTTCGAGCGTTTGCATGCGCTCTCGTCTCTCGTCCACGGAGAGCTCCTCGTCCGCCTCGAGCTCTCCCATAGCCTCAGAGAGGTCCGGCACAACGAACGCATCGGGATCGCCGGGTGAGAGCTCGTCCAAGCCGTTGTCCGAGAGGTGGACGTTGTGCCCCTTTTCGTCCATCGCGAAAAGGAGCATTTCGTCGATCTCGTACAAGCGCTTTTCGCGCATGTAGTCGGCCTCGACGCGCTGGACGAGCTTCTGCAGTCCGGGATCGTCCGCGAAGAGCTTGAGAAGGCGCTTGTTCTTGGGCGTCCCTCGCTTCACGGCCAGCAGCTTCTCGCCGGCGGCGTATTCGGCCTCGGCCTCTCCGCCCAGATCGGCTTCCGCGCCGGCCACCAAATCACCGGTGATCCTGGATTGTTTGCGGTGGAGGTTGCCGACGAGGGTCGCCATCTGCTTGAACGGCGTCGACGTATCCTTGCCGACGGGACCCGAAATGATGAGGGGGGTGCGGGCTTCATCGATGAGAATCGAGTCCACCTCGTCGATGATCGCGAAGTGATGGCTACGCTGAACACGTTGCGTCAGCTCGTGAACCATGTTGTCGCGCAGGTAGTCGAACCCGAATTCGTTGTTGGTGCCGTACGTGATGTCTGCGCGATAAGCCTGCCGGCGCTCCTCGGAGCCGGGGTCGTAGTCGTCGATCACGGCGACCTCGAGCCCGAGATAGGTGAAGATGTGCCCCATCCACTGGGCGTCTCGACGGGCCAGATAGGAGTTGACCGTAACCAAGTGCGCGCCGGAACCGCTCAACGAGTTGAGGTAGAGAGGCATTGTCGCGACGAGAGTCTTCCCCTCACCCGTCGCCATCTCGGCCGCCTTGCCCTCGTGAAGAGCGATGGCGCCAACCAGCTGGACGTCGTAGGGGATCATGTCCCAAATCAGCGTGTGGCCCGTAACCTGGACCTCCGTTTCGACCAGCCTACGACACACTTCCTTTACGACGGCGAACGCCTCCGGCAGGATCTCGTCGAGGACGTCCTCCAGCTCGTCTTGAGATTGCTTGTCCAGCTCGGAGATTTCGAGACCCAGGGCCTCACGCTCTCCCGCGTCCTCGGAGTGGCTCTTCTTCTCCCGGAGCGCGGCGATCTCCTCTTCGAGAGGCCCCACCCGCTCGCGGATCAGCGCCCGAAACTCAACCGTCTTACCCCTCAGGGCCTCCTCGGACAGCCCGGAAAGCTCTTCGTAGATCGCGTTGATCTCGTCTACGATGGGCTGCAGCTTCTTCGCTTCCCGTGCGTGTCGGTCTCCAAAAACCTTCTTGGCGAGGTTCTTGATCATCGAATCATCTTGAGTGGCGGACGTGCCATCGGTCCTCGTTCGGCGAGCTGGTGTGGAATGGAGGGGCGGGGCGGGGCGGCCAGCCGACTCACGCGTAGAGCCCTTCCCTTTCGATCACCGCCCGTACCCCATCGGGCACGAGGTAACGCAACGTCTCGCCAGCGCGGGCCCGGTCGCGGATGCGGGTTGACGAAAGGTCGACACGCGTCACCGGGACGACGTCGTACGCCACATCGACGGATGGGCGGTGCGCACTCGGGTGCTCGCCCGATCTCGCCATGACCACGACCCGGGACAGCCGTGCGATCTCCTCCGGCTCGCGCCAGCTCCCGAGCGCGGCCAGCTGGTCGACGCCGATCACGGTGAAGAGGGCCTCGGGCGATGCGTCCCCCTCGAGCTCTCGCAGCGTGTCCACGGTGTAGGAGATCCCCCCGCGACGGACCTCGATGTCGCTTACCTCGAAGCGGTCGTCCCCAGACACCGCGGCCCGGGTCATTTCGAGTCGGAGTGCCGGACGCGTGACGGCCGAGGCGGGCTTGTGCGGCGGGTCGCCACACGGAAGCCATACGACTCGCTCTACCGGGAGCGCCTCGAAGACGTCCTGAGCCACGATCAAGTGCCCGATGTGCGGAGGGTCGAACGTTCCGCCAAGTAGCGCGAGGCCGTCGGAAGCTCCGTCGTCAGAACGCATCGGTGAGCTCGCGGGCCGCCTCGGACTCGGGGTATTGGTCGAGGAGTCGCTGGCGCGCCTCGACGGCGTCCTCTTCATAACCGAGGCGCTCATACGTCCGAACGATGAATAGAAGCGCAACTGGTGCCGCGGTGGTCTCGGGGAAGTCACCGACGACGTCCTCGAAGAATACGAGGCCCGAATCGAGCAGACCACGATTGAAGTAAAACTCCCCCCGGCCCAAATCCTTCCGAGCCAGCTTCTCGCGCATGTCGGTCCAAAGCGAGTCAGCTGTCGCCGCCTGTGGCGTACCAGGGTAGTCGAGTCTCAGTGTCTCGCACGAGGAAATCGCCTGAATCGTGTAGCGTTGGTCCCGGTCGGGAATCGGTGAGAGGCTCGATTGGGCGCGGCACACGCCCAGCGCCGCGTCCGGCATCAGCTCATGCGTCGGGTAGGTGCTGGAGAATCGAAGGAACTCGGAGCTCGCCGTGATGTGATCCCCCTTCTCCAGGTACGCCTGACCAAGCTTCAGGCGCACCTCCGCCATCTGGTTGAAGCCCGGGGCCCCGGCCACCAACCGCTCGAGTGAAGCGATCGCCTCGTCCCAATCTCTCCTGTCGTACGCGGCCTCCGCGTATTCGAAGAGCTCCGGCGCGGGGAGACCGACATACGCGGGGGCGGACCGGCAACCGGCAAGGAGCACGATTGCCACGCACCCGATCGCGCGAACACGGAACGAACCGTTCACAGACCGCCCGGGATCTCGCGATCCCGTTGCTTGGCCGCGGGCTGGCCAGAACTGCTTCGGCTTCAGCGTCATGAGACGATCGCGGGTGTCGACGGGCGTGGCCATGACCGATTGCCTCAGCCCTTTGCGTAGAAGTCGCAAACGCACTCTGCCACCAGCGCTGCTCGCTCGAGACCCAACTCCGGGTAAACCGGAAGGCTGAGCACTTCGCGGCACGCCGCCTCCGCCTCGGGCAGGTCGCCGGTGCGGTAGCCCAACTCCGCGAAGCACTCCTGCAGGTGGAGAGGCTTCGGGTAGTACAGGCCGGAGCCGATTCCCCGCTGCTCGAGATGCTTCCTGAGCTCATCCCTACGCGAGGCGCGAATCGTATACTGGTTGTACACGTGGTGATTCCCGGCGGGGGTGTGCGGCATCCGGACTTCCTTCAGGTCGTGCAGCGCCTCGTCGTACAATGCGGCGTTCGCTCGACGACCGTCCTTCCATGTGTCGAGTCGCGGAAGCTTCGCTCGAAGCACAGCCGCTTGGACCGCGTCGAGTCGGCTGTTCACCCCCACGACGTCGTGGTGGTACATCTCCGTTCCACCGTGAACCCGCAACTTTCGAACGCGGTCGGCCAACGCGTCGTCGTTCGTCGTCACCAAACCGCCGTCGCCGAAGGCTCCCAGGTTCTTGGTCGGGAAGAAGCTGAGCGCGCCAGCGGCGCCGGCCGCGCCCGCCCCCACCGCCCCTCGGGTCGGGTGACACTGCCACGCCCCGATGGCCTGTGCCGCGTCCTCGAGCACGAAGGCGCCCCGCGGCCCCGCGAGGTCGTTCAGCTCCGCCATCGGCGCCATCTGCCCAAACAAATGCACGGGGAGGATCGCTCTCGTACGATCGCTCCAGCACGCATCCACCGACTCGGCGGTCACGTTGAACGTGGCCGGATCCACGTCACAGAACACGGGCCTGAGGCCAGCGTTCCACACCGCTCCCGCTGTTGCGAAAAAGGTGAACGCTGGGACGATCACCTCATCGCCCGGGCGCAGCCCAAGGGCTCTGAGTACGAGATAGATCGCGTCTGTGCCGTTTGCGCATCCGACCGCATGCTCGACGCCCACCGCCGCCGCGACCTCCCGCTCGAACGCCTCCACGATGGGTCCCAGGACGAACGCCTGGCTTTCGAGGACCTCCGAGACGGCCCGGTCGATCTCCCCCCGCATCGTACCGTATTGGGCCCGAAGATCGATCAGCGGAACCTGCATCAGCAGGCCCGGTCCAAGTCCGCCGGCCACTCCAATTGATCGGCCGTTCGCACGGCTGGCGTGCGCCGTCCCCTCCGCCTCGGGTTGAGCTCTCGCCGGTCGTCCCCGCGACGGCGGTCGCCGAAGCGAAGCTCGTCGATCCACTGTTCCGCGCGTCTTACGAGGGGCCCGGAGCCGGAGGGACTCTGCCTCAGAACTCCCCCGAAAGCATCGATGGCCTCATCGCAGCGTCCGAAAGACACGAGCAGCTGCCCCATGTCGTAGTACGCGGAGGCCAGCAGGGTCATCGGCTCACCGATCCCGACCGTTTCCTGGAGCAGCCGAAGGGCCTCGCCCCTGTCTCCCGCCTCCCGGTACTCGCCCGAGAGGCGGTAGGAGCAATTCCCGATATGCCAGTCCGCGTCCCGGCGGTCGCGAACACGCACCAACCCCGTGAACTCCTCGAAGAACAGGAGTGCCCGGACACAATCCCCCATTTGCTCGTATGCCAGCGCCGCCTCGTAGACGACTTCCGGTGCGGAATCAGCCGCGGCGAGAGCCTTCTGGAAGAACGGCAGCGCCCGCTCGTATTCGCCGTTGCCCGCGTAATGCCGGGCCATGGGGAGGGCGAGCTCAGCGAAGCTGATGCCCGACTGGAGCTCCATGGCCGCTTCGAGCGCCGATGCGACTCCGAATCGGTCGTTGCGGGCGTCGGAGATGCGTGCGCGACGAACGAGGTCGGAAACCGCCTGGTTGGCGAAGCCGGAGTCGCTCTCGATCGCCGTCACGTACGCCTGCTTCGCTTCGTCTACCCTCCCGAGCTCGACGTAGGCGTGCGCTACGCGGAGATGCACCGATCCGGAGCTCGCGCCCTGGCGGACCGCGAGAAGATACTCGGCGAGGGCCTCTTGATGGTCGCCGCGGGCCCATGCCTGATCACCGCGGAAGATGGCACTCTCTTCCGGGCTCTGGCTCGCGCAGGCGGTGATCCCGACGACAAGGACGGACCACACCGCTTTCCACGAGCACAACGCCTTCGACCTTTTCCGTCTTTGCATTCGCCCCCCGCAGGCGACCTCCGACTCGTTCCGGTTGAAGCACGACAGGCCGCGCCCGGGAGGACGAGCACGGCCTGCACGCGAGCCGTAAAAGCTCTACGAAGCTCTGGTCCTTGGCAACGCCTCGGAGCCGTCATGCTCCGCCGCAGTCCGGCGGGGCATCGGCTGTCCACGCTCCTTGACGCGGGGATCGTACAGACGACGGCCACTAGAGGTTCCGGGGCGGAAGAGCCGCCATCCTCCGACACCAAACGAGTGTATGGATGCGAAGTCGGTCGCTACGATGAGGCGCGCTCGGCTCCGCTCTTCTTGCCGTACGAAGCGAGGTAACCCTGCACGCGGCGGTCTTCCGGTGTCTGCTCCGCGCAGCGGCGCCACTCTTCGACGGCCCGTTCGGTCTCGCCCATGCGATGAAGGGCGACGCCCAGTCGGATACGCGCGCCGGTGAAGAGCGGATTCTCGTCGAGAATGGCCTCCAACTCCGATCGAGCTCGCTTGATCTCGCCCATGTCCAGGTAGGCTTCGGCCAGCCGGCTTCGGATGTCGAGAAACGATGGACGGACATCGAGAGCGTTGCGGAATTCCTCGGCTGCACGGGCGGGGCGATCGACTTGGAGGTAGAGCTCACCCATCTTGGCGTGGCCAATCGCGATCTGGTTGCCCAGGTCCGCCGGGAATTCGTCCCCGCGTCGTCTGTCGAGCTCCCCCGCTCTCGAGAATGCCTCGCGAGCTTCGTCGAAGCGGCCGAGCTCGTTCAAGACGATCGCACGGTTCAGATGCGCCTCGGCGTACGATGAGTTCACTCCGAGGGCAAGATTGAACGCTTCCAAAGCGCTTTCCAGGTCTCCCATCATCGCGAGGCAGAGTCCCGCCTTGTTGCGTACGTCCGGGAAGTTGGGGTGGTTCTTCAGGACTTGCTGGAAGTCCGCGAGCGCGGAAGCTTAGTCGTCTCTCTCCCATGCGGAGATGCCTCGGGCGATGATCTGTTTCGCCGGGATGCCTCGCCCTTCAGCCATGGCGCTCGCCGGCCGTCGCATGTGCCATCGCCGCCGCAGGGGTACGCCATTCGCCTTCGAACCATTCGTATGTCCTCTGAAGGCCCTCGCGCAAAGGGACCTCGACCTCATAGCCCAGTAGGGACCGAATCCGATCGAGCCCCGCGAGGGAGTCCTGAACGTCGCCGCTTCGGGGCGGGCCGTAGTGGGGGTCCATGTCGGCACCGGCCAGGGCGCTGATCTCGCGCCAGAGGGTATTCACCGAGATCCGTTCACCGCAACCGACGTTGAACACCTCGCCGGTCACCCGCGCCCCGCCTGCGCTGCACGCGAGAAGGTTGGCTCTCACTACGTTGCCCACGTACGTGAAGTCGCGGGTCTGCTCGCCGTCGCCGTTAATGGTCGGGGGTGTACCCTCCATGGCCATCGTGATGAACAACGGAATTACGGCGGAAAGGGGGTGTTCCCTTAAGTCCACCGACCCCAAGATATAGTGGTTACCGGGGCTCTGCGGGCCGTTTCCCACGTCCGGTGCCGAGGTAAAGGGCCGAAGCTGGCGTGGGAGCACACTGAACAGCCTGCTCAAGCAAGCGGTAGAACAACAGGCCGCGAGCCCGGGATGTGCGTCGGTTGAAGCGAAAGGTGAACTCGTCCAGATAGTAGGGGAGGTGTTCGCGGGCGATCCCTCCTTGGAGGGTTCCGAGGACCCAGCGCTTGAGGAGAGACGCCACCCGATGTACGGCCGACATGAGCACGTGCGCGGGATCGCCGGAGGTCGAGAGGTTCGTGACCGTGTGGCGAAAGCCCAGTTTGGCGAGTCCCTGATAGCTTGGCCATCCGTCGGTATGCACCGTGCTTGCCGCTATCCTTGACGAAGCCTCGCAGAACCGGAGCGGAGAGGTCGGGCACCCAACGCAGCCGTATTCTCCCGATCTTGCGTCCGTCGACCTCGGCGGCGATCGCGACGATGGCCTTCTTGATCGTCTCGCGGCCCCGCACTCCAGCCTCCACGCCCCCGACATAGCTCTCGTCCACTTGCACAACGCCGCTCAGCTGGTCGCGATCCGGTCGGACCATGGCCCGGCGGAGCTTGTGGAGCCAGACCCACGCTGTCTTGTAGCTTCCCAGTCCGAGCACACGCTGGAGCCCGAGAGCATTGGCTCCGTATTTCTGGCTCGTGAGCTCCCAGGCAGCGAGAAACCACAGACGCAGGGGCGAGCGCGTGCGGTGGAACACGGTTCCCGCCAGCACCGAGGTCTGCCTTCGACAGTGTGGGCAGACGAGACGCCCCCGCGATGCTCGCCAGACCTCTCCCAACCCGCCACAGCCCACGCACACAAACCCTTCCGGCCAGCGCAGACCCTCCACGTACTCCAGGCATGCCGCATCGTCGGGGAAGAACTCGTCCAGCTCCAGCCGCGTACGGGGATAGTCCACGCCGCCACGGAGCTGAGAAGCCGGAACCGCCATGACCACAACATGTAGTGGGCGGTGGACTTAAGGCAATACCCCATAGGCGGAATAGGCGGAGCCAGGGTCCTGGCGCGGACCATACACGTTGAAGTAACGGAGGACGACGGTTTCGAGGCCGTACACATGCGCGAAGACCCGGGTGTAATTCTCGCCCGCCAGCTTCGCCGCGGCGTAGGGGGAACGGGGGAGGGACGGCATGTCCTCGTTCTTCGGCAGGGTCGGCGAATCCCCGTAAGCCGAGCTCGACCCCGCGTAGATGAATCTGCGAACGCCTGCCTCATGCGCCGCCATCAGCAAGTTGAGCGTGCCCGTGGCGTTTACGGCATGGGTCGCGTTCGGCGCGTCGACGCTGCGTTTCACCGAAGGAAGAGCGGCTTCGTGCAGAACGTAGTCGACGGCCTCGCAGGCTCTCCGACAGGTGTGCGGATCGGCGATCGAGCCCTCGATGACGTCGATCTCGGCTCGGACGGGCGCGAGGTTGCCCCTGGAGCCGGTACTGAAGTCGTCGAGCACCCGCACCCGGGCACCCCCGGCGACGAGCTGCTCGACGAGATGGGAGCCGATGAAGCCGGCACCCCCGGTCACCAGATAGCTGGCGCTCGCATCGACGGTGCTCATGGCGCGCACGTGGCGACCGCCCGTACGGCTTCGACCCACTGCAGAACCGTCGGCGATCCGGGGAGCTTCATGAGAGCGTCCGGGCTCCAGCTCCCTCCTGCTCGACGAGCTGGCGAAAGTACGGAATCGTACGGCGCAGCCCTGCTAGGAGTGTCGTCTCCGGCTCCCATCCAAGGATGCTCCGGGCGCGGGTGATGTCAGGCTGTCGAACCTTCGGGTCGTCCTTCGGGAGAGGATGCCGCTCGAGCGCGGAAGTGCTCTGCGCCTCCTCCAAGACCATCTCCGCCAGCTCGAGGATGGTGAACTCGTTGGGGTTGCCGATGTTCACGGGGTCGTGCTCCTCCGACTGGAACAGGCGGAAGATCCCGTCGGCTTCGTCTTCGACATAGCAAAACGACCGAGTCTGCGAGCCGTCGCCATATACGGAGATCGGGTCCCCGCGGATCGCCTGCACAATGAAATTCGAGACCACCCGGCCGTCCGCAGGCCTCATTCGGGGCCCGTAGGTGTTGAAGATTCGCACGATGCGTGTGTCGACGCCGTGGTACCGATGATACGCCATCGTCATCGCCTCGGCGAAGCGCTTGGCCTCGTCGTAGACGCCACGCGGCCCAACCGGGTTCACATTGCCCCAGTACGTCTCGGCCTGGGGATGCTCCAATGGGTCGCCGTAGACCTCCGACGTCGACGCAAGCAGGTACCGGGCCCCCTTGGCCTTAGCCAGACCTAGTGTGTTGTGCGTTCCCAGGCTACCCACTTTGAGGGTTTGGATCGGGAGCTCCAGATAGTCGACCGGGCTCGCCGGAGACGCGAAGTGCAGGACTCCGTCGAGATCGCCGTCGACGTGGATCGACTGGGAGACATCTTGCTCGATGAGTGAGAACCGATCGTTCTCGAGAAGCGTGGAGGAGTTCCTTCGCGACCCCGTGATGAAGTTGTCGACGCCGACTACGTCGTAGCCCGCAGCCAAGAATCGATCGGCGAGGTGTGACCCCAGGAAGCCGGCCGCGCCAGTGATGAGCACTCTCACGACGGCACTGTGTCTGGCACGACCGAGCGTCGACCCACGGAATGGTACTCGAAGCCCATCTCCTCCATCTTGCCGAGCCGGTACAGGTTGCGCCCGTCGAAGATCACGGGGGAGCCCATCAGCGTCTGCATCCGTGGGAAATCCGGGCGCCGGTAGGGGTGCCATTCGGTGTGTATGATCAGTGCATCCGCACCTGTCAGAGCATCGTAGTTGGTGTCGGCGAACTCGATTCGGTCCCCGAGACGATGCCGCGCCTCCGCCATGGCTGCGGGATCGTGCGCGACGACGTTGCCGCCGCGTTCGAGCAAGCCTTCGATGGTCACTAGGCTGGGCGCTTCGCGCATGTCGTCTGTGTTCGGCTTGAACGCGAGGCCCCACACGGCGAAGGTGAGACCGGCGAGGTCCTCGCCGAAGCGATCTACCACTCGTCGGAGCAGGAGACGCTTCTGGTGCGCGTTGACCTCCTCGACCGCCTCGAGGATGCGGGGCCCGAGCCCGAGCTCGCGGCTCGTCCCGATGAGCGCCTGGACATCCTTGGGGAAGCACGACCCGCCGTACCCGACCCCCGGGAACAGGAAGCTGGATCCGATGCGCTCGTCGGAGCCGACGCCCAAGCGGACCATGTCGACGTCCGCTCCCGCCCGCTCGCACAACTCCGCGATCGAGTTCATGAAGCTGATCCGGGTGGCCAACATGGCGTTGGCCGCGTACTTCGTGATCTCGGCGGACGGGACATCCATCATCAAGATGTGATGACCCGTGCGGACAAACGGCGAATAGAGGTCGCGGAGGACCTCGGCCGCACGCTCCGTGTCGACCCCGATCACGACCCGGTCGGGCTTCATGAAGTCGTCGACCGCCGCGCCCTCCTTGAGGAACTCGGGGTTCGAGCACACGAGGACGACTTCGTCGGTTCTCTCCTGGATGGCGTCCTTAACGAGCTTGGCGGTGCCGACTGGTACGGTGCTCTTGGTGATGACGATCTTCTCGCCGTTCATGGAGTCGCCGATCGTTCGCGCAACCGCCAGGACGTGCTGCAGGTCGGCGGAGCCGTCTTCCCCCGGCGGTGTGCCCACCGCGATGAAGATCACCTCCGACTCGCGTACGGCCATCGGTACGTCCGTCGTGAATTGCAGCCGGCCAGCCTCGAGATTGTGCGCCACCATGGGCTCCAACCCCGGCTCGTAGATCGGAATCTGGCCACCTTTCAGTGAGGCGATCTTCCCTTCGTCGAAGTCGGCGCAGATGACGTCGTGGCCTGTTTCCGCCAGCCCGGCTCCGACGACCAGACCGACGTACCCCGTTCCGATGACCGCTACGTGCATCTCACCTCAGCTCTCGAGTCTCTCCGGGATCGACCGACTCGCGCCCTGTCGGACGGCGTGGCGTGTCGATGGAAGTTTCAGGGCCAAGATAGACCCGGGTCAGTCCTTGGCAAGCCGCGTGCCGCGGCTCGCGGCGAGGCCGTCTGACCGGGCCGGTACGCGCCTGCTGTCGCCCATGTGTTGGTTGTTCCGGCCGCCGCGAACGGCTAAATTTCGCGTGGCCGTTTAGGCACCCTCCCCAGCACGCGAGGATGGACGCCGTCGACGATCGGGAGCCGGTATCGATCGTGTTCGACGCACCTTACATGAGCAACCCAATCGTCACCGGGCTCCTTTCACTCGCGGTGCTCCTCCCGGTAACCGCCGACGGACAATCCAGCGACCCCCCGTCCACCGGCCCCCCGGAACGCCAGCTTCGACCCGGCGACGTCATCCGCCTGGACATCTGGCGCGAGCCGGACTTGTCGGGTGAGTTCCTGGTGGATGAAGCGGGGGTGGTCGTTTTCCCGCGCCTCGGTGAGAAGCGCGTGATGGTGGAGACCCCTGAAAGCCTCGAGGCGACGCTGCTCGCGGAGTACCGCCGGTACCTCGTCAACCCGTCCATCGACATCACGATCCTTCGACGTGTCAACGTCCTCGGTGCCGTCGCCGACCCAGGACTCTACACGGTCGATCCGACGATCAGCGTCGCAGACGTTCTTGCCACGGCGGGCGGCATCACGCCTATCGGGAACGTGGGCAAGATCCAGGTCATCAGGGCGGGAGTCGTCGTGACCTCCAGCCTCGATCCGGGCTCTCTCATCATCAGCTCACCGATCCAGTCCGGGGACCAGGTATTCGTTCCCGAACGCAGCTGGATCTCCAGGAACGCCCGCGTCGTGACCGCCATCGTCGTCGGCGCAGCCAGCATTTCGATCGCCTTGTTCCGCAAATAGCCACGCGAATGGAACCAGTCGCCGCACGGCAGAACGGATCCCGTCAGCAGGACGAGGTCCACCTCCGCGACGTCTGGAACCTCCTCCTCCGCAACCGTTGGCTGATTTTCCTGGTGGTCGTGCTCGTCGTCGGGTCGGCCGGGGCACTCACGTTCATGGCCGTCCCCGTCTACGAGTCGACAGCCTCGATCCGCATCGACGAGGATCCATCCAACGTCCCCGTCCTCGATATTCTCGAGACGATCTCGACTGGCAGCCAGGTCGAGACGGAAATGGAGGTGCTGCGCAGCCGCACGCTCGCCGAGGACGTCGTGGACAGCCTCGCCCTGCAGGTCGTGTTGGCGGGCCCCCGCGGCGTGGCGCGGGGCGAAGTCGTCGAGCGCATTCACGTCGAGACTTGGGCACCCCCTGGCCTGTATCGCCTTACGCGAGAAGGCGACGTATTCACAGGCGTCGAGGAGTCGACCGAGGCCGACGTGGACTCGTTCACGATCGGACAACCCTCCGTGCTCCCTGGCGTGACGTTCATGCTCACTCCGGAGGCCGCTGAGCACGCCGAGCTGAGGGTGCGAGTGCAAAGCTTCGAGGACGCCGTCAAGAGGCTTTCCGAGGCAGTCACGGTCGCGCGGCCCAACCGGGAAGCATCGGTCGTGGTCGTTCGCTACGAGGCGTCGGACACCCAGCTGGTCCACCAGGTCGCAAATGCGCTCGCCCTGATGTTCATCACGCAGCGACGTGACATTCAGAAAACTGGAGCGCGCAGCACGGTTCGGTTTCTTCGGGAACAGATCGACACGATCCGAGGCCAGCTCGCCGGTGCCGAGGACGATCTACAAGCGTTCCGCGAGGGAGAGCAGGTCGTGAGCCTGCAGGCGGAGGCCACAGCCCAGGTTTCCCAGCTCGCCCAACTTCAGACGGACCGAAACCAGATCGACGCCGAGCGTGACGCTCTTCAGGCCCTGCTGGACGAGATCGAAGCGGAGCCGCGCTCCCTGGATCGCGACGACCCGTCTCCGTTCCGGCGGCTGATCGCGTTTCCGAGCCTCCTCCGGAATCCGGCGTCGTCGGAGCTGTTGCGCTCCCTCAACGAGGCAGAGCAGCCCCTGGCCGAGCTTCTTACTCGACGCACGCGGGACGACCCTGACGTCGTGGCCGTCGTGACCCGTGTGCGCGAGCTCGAGACCCAGCTTCGGTCCCTCGCGGTGACGTACCTGACGGGTCTGACGAACCAGGTGGCCTCTCTCGATCGTACGTTGATCCGGTTCGGGAGCGAGCTCGAGAGGATTCCGGCGAAGGAGCTCCAGTCCGCCCGTCTCGAGCGGCGTGCCAACATCCTGAACGACATTTACACGTTGCTCGAGACTCGGCTCAAAGAAGCCGAGATCGCCCAAGCGGTGGAGGACGCTTCGGTCCGCGTCGTGGACTCCGCGGTCCTCCCGATGACCCCGATCAAGCCGCGCACCCGGCTGACCCTCATCCTCTCAGTCGTGCTCGGGGTGATGCTCGGCGTGACCGCCGCATACGTGCGCGATTACGTGGACGACACGGTGCATACTCGTGAGGATGTTCAACACTCGACTCGTGGATCACCAGTGCTTGGTCTGATCCCACGCATCAGGGAATTCAGCAAGACCAACGGCCGGCAGGCCTCGCGTTCGAGCGCGCGCGCGACGGCGGACGGCGTCGAGCACCTCGGCGCACGCCTCGTCACCGGCCGCGATCCCAAGAACCCGGTGAGTGAAGCCTATCGAGGGCTCAGAACCAACATTTCGTTCGCCAGCCCCGACAAGCCTCCGATAGTGATCGTGTTCACCAGTCCGCTCCCGCAGGACGGGAAATCGACGAGCGCTTCCAACCTCGCGATCACGCTCGCCCAGCAGGGACGCCGCGTCATCCTGATCGACGCGGATTTGCGGCGGGGGGTCCTGCACGAGGTGTTCGGCACGCCACGCGAGCCGGGGTTGGCCAACCTCCTCGCCGGACATGTCCCGATGAACGAGGTGGTGCGCGAGGTCGACCTCGGCGAGAGCGGGCGACTCACTTTCATCCCGACCGGATCCCTGCCACCCAATCCGGCTGAGCTCCTGGGCTCAGAGCGAATGAAGCAGCTGCTCGACAAGCTTTCCGGGGTCTACGGGAGCGTCATCCTCGATTCCGCGCCCCTCAACGTCGTGACCGACGCGGCCGTGCTCGGGACGAACGCGGACGGCGTGATCCTCGTGGCACGGGCCGGGGCAACCGAAAAGGGCGCGCTGCGGTACGCCGTCGAGCAGCTCGACCGGGTGCGGGCTCCGATCCTGGGCGCGGTGTTGAACGACATCGACTTCAAACGCGACCGCCACTACTCGAGTGACTACGGCCGGTACGGATACTACTACCAGTACTACTACGGCTCACAGAAGACCTAGTCACCGCGTTAGCCGACGGATTTCGCGCCGCCCACCACCCGTTCCCGCACCACTTCCGCCAGCGCCAACCCCGTGTACAACGGATATTCAGCGTACCGGCGCCAAAGGCGGCGAGGCTCGGTACTCAGCCGAAAAGCCCACTCCAGCCCGCTCCGCTGAATCCAACTCGGTGCCTGCGGCTTTTCTCCCGACAAGAAGTCGAACGCGGCTCCCACACCAACCATGACCGGGGCCTCGATGCGCCCCAGATGGGCCGCCATCCAGCGCTCCTGTTTGGGAGTCGAGAGCCCGACCCAGATGATGTCCGGTCTCGCATCGTTGATCCGCCGTACAACCTCTTCGTCCTCCTCCCGAGTGAGATCCCGGAACGGTGGGCTATGGGTGCCGACGATCGCGAGACCTGGAAATCGGGCCTCGAGCGCAGATGCGAGCTTCGTCGCGACTCCCTCGTTACCCCCGTAGAGGAAGTGCCTGTATCCCCGATCCGGAGAGGCCGCGCACACCTCGGTCATCAGGTCCGGACCGTACACGCGGCGCACGTCGGGAAAGCCTTTGAGACGGCAAACCATAACGACCCCCATCCCGTCGGGGGTCGTCATGCCACTCCCGTTGAAGATCTCGAGCAGGGAGGGGTCCCGTCGGCAATCCATGACGCCGTGGGCAGGCGTGACGCACACGTAGCGGCGCGCGCCGGCGGCGATCCACTCGTCGATCTGCCGCACCGCTTTCGGCATATCGATGCGGCTGATCGCGACACCGAGCACGTGGATCCGCTCTGGCTCGGTCACGGTGCGGCCTCGGGCTCGATGTTCGGGACCGTCTCCTCGGCTTCGTCGACGTCGAGCACCTGCGTGGAGCTCCGGGGGGTCGCTCCGTCAGTGCCTGACCGCACGGCCCGAGCACGCCCGTAGACGCTCATCAGCTCCCGGTAGCTCGCCGTCCCGCTGTAGCGCTCCTCGAACTCGCGGCGGGCGGATCGTCCCATCTCGCGGAGCCGATCGGGGTTGTCCAGTGCCCACCGGACCGCTGCGGCCAGGCCGCTCGGGTCACCGGGCTCGAAATGGCGGCCGAATACACCGTCTCTTACGATTTCTCGAAGAGACCCGATCCCGGAGGTAAGGACGGGCACGCCGCACGCGAAGGCTTCGGCGATCGTCATGGGGAAGCCCTCGTACCACTCGGAGGGAAACACGAGGAACCGGGCTTCTTTCATGAGACTGACGACCTCGTCACGGGGTCGCCTGCCCAGCAGCTCGACGCGGCCGTCCCCCGCGCGAGCGATCTCGGACTCCACCTTTGCACGCACGGGCCCGTCCCCCACGATCTTGAGGGCCAGCTCAGGCACGTCGGCCCATGCGCGGAGCAGCGAGAGCACTCCCTTTTCATGTCCCAACCGCCCAACGAACAGTGCGTAGCGGCCCTGTCCCTGGCGAGGTCCCGGGTCTGGGTGCACGAAATTGGGCTTTACGACGATGCGGTCGGCGGGTAGTCCGCCCTGGACGAATTTGTCGCGGGCGAAAGTCGTCAGAGCCACGTACACATCCACCTCGCGACTCCAGGTCCCGAGGAGACGGTGGCCCCCGAGCATGGCGGCGACGACCAGAGACCGCGCACGGGACCGTCTGTAGCATCCGTGGGCCACACCCGGCCAGGCGAGGCAGCGGCCAACGCAGGCCTCGCAAATCTGCCCTCGGCGGAAGAGGGTTCCGGCTGGGCAAATCAGGCGATAGTTGTGGAGCGTCTGGACTACGGGCACGGATCGGCCGCGGGCGGCGTAGTACCCCGAGGGCGATACGAGGAGGAACGTGTTGTGGAAGTGCACGACGTCGGGCTTGAAGTCCCGAATCGCCCTTTCGAGGCGGCGCTTGGACTCGCGGGACCACACCGTCCGTGAAGCGGCCGAGAGCGCTCCCATGTCGTCGAGGCGCCGGTTGTCTTCCACGACCTGGAGCACTTCGTGACCCCGCTCGCGCAGCAGCGAGGTCTCGGCGCTGAAGACGGAGTCCTCGCCCCCTGGCTGCTGGTAGCGATTGTGGACGAGGAGAACCCTACGAAACGAATTCGGCATACAGGCGGTCCGCTCGGGTCAGTAGCCCGGCCAACTCCGGTCGCAGGAGATCTTCACCGAGGTCGGACTTGGCGGAGTCGCGGTCTCGCGAGGGCCGGGCCACAGTCGCTTCGGTGACGTCGGCTCTCCCGGTATCCACCCGATCCATCTCATCGATGATGGAGAACGCTCGCTCGACGTTCTCGGGTGTGTGCTCGAAGCGTTCGAAGCCCGCCCCGAACATCTCGTTGACCCGATCGACGATGCTCCCGAAGGCAGAGATCACCTCCGAGAACGGAGCGACTACGAACCGCCTTCGTTGCGGCGTCAAGGTACGATAGAACCGGATGTACTGACGCAGCCCCTGCCCGAGACTGAGGTGCGGCTCTCGGATGACCAGAGAGAGCACCGCCTCCGACGGCTCTCGGATGAGGACGAGAGTGGGAACCGACTGCCGTACCCCCCAGAGGGCTTGGGCCGGGGCGTGAAGGTGCCGCGCGATTCGGACCGGAGTCGGCTGGGCCATCCGAAACGCGACGACAGCAAACGTGTTCCCTGATCGGGGGAATCCCTCGATCACGATATCTGTGTCGGATCGGGCCAACAGAGGGCGGGTGCGAGCACGGATCGCCATCAGCCACCGGTAGGGAACCTCTCGCGTGCCCAGGATCGATTCGACCTCGAACTTGACCCCTCGAAGCGTGGGGACGAGACCTCGTGCGCGAGGAGTGGGCCGACGGGCGACTTCCTGGCTCAAGAGGCTGTAGTGACGGGGTACGCGAGCCTCTCGAACAGGGGCCCCAAGCGCGACTCGATGGCGTGGATCTGCTGCGCGGAAAGCTCCTCTTGCCACCCTCCTACCGATCCGCTGCGCACGAAGCGCAGTCCTCCCTCGTAGTTGCGGTCATTCGTCTTGAAGGGAGCGTGACGATCACGAACCGCGTCCTCCTTTTCCCGCATTCGCTCGAGAGCGTTGTGCTCTACGATCTCTCGGGCGCGCTCCACCGACACCGGCGCGCCGAGGAATTCCAGGAGTGCCCCCAGCCCCTGGACGGGATCCTTTCTCAGCGACTCGTACTGCACGACGTGGACGTCGTGGCGGGGATCGTCGTGGGCGTCGAGCCACGAGCGCACGTGGTCACTCCATGAGCCGAATCCGAATCCGTGGGTGCGTCCGTCGAGGGACTTCCGCAGGAAGGCATCGAAGTCCCCTCCCTGGATCATGCCTCGCCAGTTGAAGAACGCGTGTTCGGAGCGGACGACGTCCCTGAAGTCGCGCACGACGTAGATTGCCTTGCGGTATTCAGGTCGATGCCGCTCGTGAGTCTTGAGGAGCCGCCCCCCGTCGCCCAGCAGGGTCGGCGCCCTCCGATGCCGACCGATGTGGGGGATCGCGTTCGAGCTGACTTCGAAACCGGCGGCTTGACCTGTCAGGCCCTCGTACAAGAGGAATTTGACCCACGTGCTTCCGGAGCGCGGATAGGCGGAGAGAAAAGCGTCGTCTCGGCGCAGACCCAAGTGGCGCAGCGCCACCACGAACGAGCGGACCGGAGTTCGGGCGAGAGCGTACCGGAGCTTCGTTCGCGTGAGGCGCATCTCAGATGTGGTCGCGGACCGGTGCCGATTCCAGCACTTCCCCCGGCTGGTCCGTTCCCTCTCCCCCGGCCCAGAGTCCTACCAGAACGAAGCACGGGGCTGTGAGGAAGGCGTAGTGGAACGTGTTACCGGTGATCGCAAGCACGAGGACCGCAAGGCACGCGAGCAAAGCCGTCTGGCTCGACCAGGCACCGCTTCGATCGGCGCGTTCATCGGCGGATCGCCAAGATCGATAGAGCCGTCTCAGGATGACGCCCCACGCGAAAAGCAGCATGACGAGGCCCACCAGGCCCACGTCGTTGAGAACCTGAAGGTATTCGTTGTGCGGGTGTCGCTCATCGGCGATCCACTTGTCGGACCCGAGCCGTGCCAAAGTGACACGAGCGTTCCCGGGACCCCAGCCCAAGATCGGCCTTTCCAGAGCGTGCTCGTACACCAAGGGCCACATCACGTCTCGACCGGAGGTGTTGAAGCGGTTCAGGCCGTCCGAGATGCCGGAGATCTGTGTCGATCGAAAGAAATTGCGATCCCTGAACGATGGGACCTGCCAGAATAGCGCGCCGATCACCATCACGGCCACCATGGCCGAGACCGCGCTGCGGACGAACCGCCCCGGCCACATCCGCGAGACGAGCAGGATGCCGATGGCCACCGCGCTCGCCGCACGCGAAAGCGTGAGGAGGATGGCCAGCACCGCCAGCAGCGCGATGACAGTGGCTCCCCATCGCTCTCGCTGAGTAGCCCCGTAACGGGCTGTCGCGAGTGGGACTGCTGACATCACCGCTAGATAGGCCGCGGTCGCCCGCCCGCTTACAAGCCCCCGTGGACCCAGGCGCGTGTATTCGACCCATCCGGCGAGCGTCAGGATCACGAGCAGGACAACCGGCAATGCGAGGCTGATGAACGCGACCCGGGCGACGGTCCGATCGGTGAGCAGCCCAGGTTGACGGCGAACGACGAACGTGAACGTGCCGACGAAGAACGGCATCGCGTAGAGCGTGAGGTCCTTCAGTCCCAGCATGCCGGAAGGAGACAGGGCGAACCTCAGGACGGCCCATCCGACGAACAGACCCATCGGAAGAAAGATGCGCGGGACGGTGAGCGCATGGCGTCTCGTCAGCAAAACGATTCCAGTAAGCGCCGCAACGAAGACCCATCGGACACCCGAGAGGCTGACGCCGCCGAGCGACCCCGTGATGCTGAAGAGATCGGACAATGACGAGGTGACGATCACGAAATAGAGCAACCAGGCCGGCCGTAGAATGCACGCCACGGTCGTCATGGCGAAGAGGATGCTCCCGAGGTAATACGGGAGAAGCGCGTCGGGGAGCAGTGCGAGGAGAACGCCGGACGTGAGCGCGCCGCCGAACGCCACGGTCGTGAGTAGTGCCCCGCTCCTTGGCGTCGGCCACGTCGAATAGGCTCCGAGTGAGCTCAATTCCGTGGTCTCCTCAAGTATCCGTAGCGGGCCATCAAGGGCCACGTGAGAGCCACGACCATCAATGAGAGCCTCTTCGGGAGCACAAGGCGGCGGGGCTGGATACGCACCCTGTCCGCGCCGAGCTTGTCCGGGTTGCCTGCGAGCAGATGCTCTTCCCCCAATCTGGCTTCACTCTCGTCGAGGAAGGTCAAGTCGGGCTCCTTACCGGAGGCCCAACGGGCGATCCGCCCAAGCACCTCTCCCGGACGCTCGACGAGTTCCTCGTACCGAAGCCGTACTGCGTGGTCGACACGAAGCAGGACGGCCTCAGCCGCAATGTTGCGGGCGATCCAGACAGCGATGGCCTTCAGGGGTGAGAGCGCGCCGAGGTAGTGTTTGCCAGCACGCCGACTCTGTACGAAGCCGCGTGGATCCCGGATGAGGTGGATCACCCGCAGCTCTATCCCCGGAGCGTTCGCCAGGAGTGCGATGAAGGCTGGGTTCTTGCTCGAGTCTACGATGATTCCATCGCCGGCGCGGCGCCCAACCGCCGCGTAGAACGCTCGGAGTCCATCGACCGCTTCGCCGATTTCGGTACTCCGAGCTTCTGTCAATCCTCCAAAGAGGAGAGGAGCCAGAGCGCGCAGTCTGATCGACTCGCTCGCCGATCGTTCGAGGTCGCCCAGCCCTCCCACGACGAGATCACCCCAAAACGAACAGGCCGCCACCTCCGCACCGCAGCTGCACGGGATACGTCGTCCACGAACGCGCTCATCCAGCAGATAGGCCGCCCCTTCGCCGATCGTTGTGAATCCTGACACGGCGCCCAGGAGTCGCGCTGCCAGCGTGCTTCCGCTTCGCCCTGTACCCGCAAAGATCACGATCCGGCGCGTCCCTTGGTCACTGGACGTCGTTGGGGGCCCCTGCGTGCGGGCACCGGCGTGCCGTTCCGGGCTCACGAATCTCCTCCGCCGGACGGACGGCGACGGAGGACCCCGCTGATGAACGAGCGCTCATCGGCGTCGAGACCGCGGAGCGCAGTCACGGCCACAAATGCGGCTGTGACGGATACCGTCCCGAGCACGACCCGGGCCGGAGGGCTGCCCGAGCTCCACAGGTATGCGGGAGCCGCCGCGAGCACCGACGCGCCGGCCGCCAGCCCAATCGGGAGAAACCGCCGGTCGTAGGGCGTGACGCCAATGAGGGCACGGAGATTGAAGAGGCCGACGCCGAACAACAGAACGAGGCTCGAGCACGTAGCTACCGCTGCCCCCTCGATGCCCCAGCGCGGGATGAGCAGCCAGTTCAAAATCGCGTCGATCAGCAGGGCGGCTGCCGAGATCACGAGCCACGGCCTTTCGAGGCCTGTCATCATGTACACCGCGTTCATCGGTCCCGTGGCGAGATTCACGAACTGACCCACGGCGAGGATCACAAGGACGGCCGCGCCCGCTCGATAAGGGGGTCCGAAGAGCATTTCGAGCAGGTCACCTGGGAGCGCGCAGACCACGATCAACAGCGGCACTCCCAATCGTACTCCCCATCCCGTGCTTAGCCGGAACAACGCCTCCATCTGATCGACGCGCCGCCCCGCGTACAGACGGGCAGCCATCGGCGCGAAAGCGGTACCCAGCGCGGTCAGAATCACCGGGAACAAGATCGCGATCTGCGAGGCGGTCTGGTAGATCCCCACCTCGGCCTCGGGCCTGAAGATGCCCACCATCAACCGATCCAGCCAGACCAAGAACATGCTGAACACGCCCCCGAGCATCGCCGGCAGCGAGAATCGAAGCAGCCGTCCGCCTTCTCGATCGCTACGTGTCGCTCGATCGAGTACCACCGGGAATAGGCGAACGACGAAGAACAGGGCGACGGCGCCCGCCGCCGCCAGACTCACCACAGCGGCCCGAACGGCCGACAAGGCGCCCTGATCGAGGGCGACGACAACGCCGACCAGCACGAGATGGAGCAGTGGTTGACCGAGGTCTCGCGTGGCGACCGAGTAGAACATCCGCTCGGATGCCCGAGTCACGGCGGCGCCAACTTGCATCAACGCGAAGAAGGCCAGTCCGGGAGCGAATGCGGTCAGGTAAGGGAGAAGTTCGGGCTTGCCGAAGACCCTTTCCCCTAGCCACGGCGCGAGCGCGGCCAGCGTAACGCTCAACAGCGAACCGGCGAGAACTGCCAAGCCGATGCTGTAGACGATGGTTCCCTTGAGCCGGGACGGCGCTTCCCCACGTCCGGCAGCGCCGAACCGTACGGCCGCGCTGTCCAGACCGAGCACTCCCAGGACGCCCAGCATTCTCAGCAGCGTCCACCCGAGTGCGTAGAGGCCGTATGCCGCCGGTCCCATCCAGCGAGCCAAGACGATATGGATGACGAGTTGGGCGAACCGACCGCCCACGCGGCCGACCAGCGTGACTCCGGCCCCCGCCGCCAGCGCACTGGAGTCCCGGCGCCGCGCACCACCGTCGGCCCCTCCGTCCGGCGGTGAGCGTCTAGCTGGGTCTGGATCGATTGAAGAGGTCAAGACTGGCGGCGGATGAGCGGCCCGTGGCCTGTGAGCCCTCCAAAGCCGCAGCCCTTCGCAATGCTCCCTTTGGGCTGCGGAGCTGAGGGACGGGGTCTAGAGAACCTCTGCACAAGTGTGGTGGGTCCCGCGAAGGGGGCGCGACACGATCTCATAGGGTCACGGGTTGGGGCGGCATGGACCCGTCTTCGTCGTTGGAGCTCCTATCCGTAGCTCGAGCTATGGCGTCGTCCCTCCGCCTAGAATCCGGGTCCATGGCGCTCACAACGAGACCCGCCAAACTTGTGCAGAAGTTCCCTAGAAACGGCTTGGGATCGCAGGTGCGCCCACGCCGGGTGCAGCGGCCGCGGGCGTCGTCAATAGGCGCCGGTGCGACGGAGCACCGCGGGAAGCGTGCGCGCGAGGATCTTCAAGTCGAGCCACAACGACCAACGGTCGATGTACTCGCGATCCAGACGGACCACGTCCTCGAAGTCGATCACTGAGCTGCGGCCGTTGATCTGCCACAGGCCGGTGATCCCCGGCTTTGCCGCGAGGCGACCGAAATGATGGTCCCGATAATGAGCCAGGTCACCCTCGAAGAACGGACGTGGCCCGACGAGCGACATGTCGCCGAGTAGAACGTTGAAGAGTTGGGGAAGCTCGTCGAGGCTCCAGCGGCGTAGAAACGCCCCGAAGGGTGTGACCCTCGGATCAGACGGGATCTTGAAGAGCCGGTGATCGCCCGTGTGATTGAGATGCGAGAGACCATCCTTCTCCTCGTCGGCGCCGTCTCTCATGCTTCGGAACTTGAGCATCTGAAAGACCCTTCCGCCGAACCCTGCCCGCTCCTGGCGGAAGAAGATCGGTCCCTTCGACTCGAGCTCGATCGCCACCGCGATGGCGGCGAACAGCGGGGAAAACAGCAAGAGGCCGATGCCCGAACCGACGATGTCGATGACTCTCTTCACGAGATACTGAGGGCGAGTGAGATGGGGAAGATCGAGGACGACGAACGGGAGGCCTCGGTGCCACCACAGCCGCGGGCTCAAGCTGCCCAGTCCGTCGTAGCCGGACAGCGACAAGATACGGCACTGCGCCGTCGTCGCCGCCTCGACCACACTCTGAAAGACCGACGGTCGCAGCTGTCCGATCAGAAGAACAGAGTCTGGCTGTGTTTGGCTGAGGATACGCCAGATCTGCTCGGGGGGGCCGAGGTAGCCTGGACCGATCTCCTCGTCCGCCGAATGGACCCAGCCCCGAAGCACCATTCGGCGGGTGCCCAAGAGGCGTCTTGCAAATGCCCTGGATGTCGGGTCCGACGGGCGGCCCACGACGAGGACGCTCTCTTCGTACCGGGACTTGGGGAACAGCCTCGGTACCACGTACGCGAGGGTCGCCCGCCCCAGAAATACGGCTCCGCCCACGGCCAGACCCGTGACGACGCCTTGAAGAACGACGGTCGGAACGCCGCGCGTCCACAGGCTCTGCCACAACGTGAGTCCGGTGGCTAAGAGTACTCCGATGAAGACACGGCGTCCGTCCTTCCATGCTTCACCGCGTGCGTAGGCTCCAGCCGCCATCAAGCCGATGATCATGGCCGTGGCGAATTGCCAGCCACCGATATAACCGGCGGGGAAATTGGCCCGAACCGCATCTCCGGTCCCGGCCCCCACCAACCACCCGTCTCTGATGGCTCGGATTGCGGCCCGCAGCGCGGTAAACGCGACGAGATCGGCGCCGAGGAGCAACGTGACCCGCGCAGTAGACTTCCAGAATCGACGCCACGGGGAGAAGGGGGGATGCCGCCAGGGCGGACGCTCCTCCGGCACCGGCTCCGGGGGGGCCTTCGCAATCGGTGGTGCCAGGGTCTCGAGTTCGCTCATCGAGTGGGGCAATCAGGGACTGGGATTGGGCGTCGACGGCCCAAGCGAACGGCTGTTTGACTGTGAAACCTTGGGAACTGGGTGAAGAGACCGGAAACGCCCTCTACCGTCAAGATGTACGATCCGGGGGTCCGTAAACAAGTGTTTAGCTCATGAGCGTTACTGAAGCATCAGCCGTTCAAGCTCCTCGACGATCCTGCCCGCGGTTGCCCCGTCCCAGAGTGGAGGCACCGCGCCGGCACGTTTGTCCTCGGCCATGAGCTCCTGAACGCGTTGTCCAATTCGCCTGGGGTCCAAAGTCACGAGCTCGTTCGTACCTGCCTCGATGGTCGAGGGCCTCTCGGTGTTCTCACGGAGCGTCAAGCACGGCACCCCGAGAAACGTGGTCTCCTCCTGGATTCCGCCCGAATCCGTCAACACGACACCAGCGTGCTCGAGCAGGTGCAGGAAGTCGAGATACCCCAGGGGCTCGAGCGCATGGATGCCCGCGACTGCGTCGAAGCGATCGGCGAGCCCCGATTCCTGGAGTCGCAGCCGCGTACGGGGATGTACCGGGAATACGACGGGGGAGTGGCCCGCTATGCCCTCGAGCAGATCGACGAGGGTGCATAGGGTATCTTGCTCATCGACGTTGGAGGGACGATGCAGGGTCGTGAGGACGTACGTCCCCGATTCGAGATCCAGATCGCGGCTGACCGAGCTCTCGGCCGCCTTGTCCCGGAAGCGGACGAGTGAATCGATCATGAGGTTGCCGACGAAGAAGACCTGACTCCCATCGACGCCTTCAGCCGACAGATTGTCGAGGCCGCTCTGCTCGGTGACGAACAGCCAGTCCGAGATCCGGTCGGTGACGACGCGATTGATCTCCTCTGGCATCCGTCGGTCGAAGCTACGAAGGCCAGCTTCAACGTGCGCGACGGGGACGTGCTGCTTCACAGCAACAAGGCTACACGCCACAGTGGAGTTCACGTCCCCGACGACGATCACGAGATCCGGGGCCTCGGCCATGAGCACCTGTTCGAAACCGATCATGATTCGAGCGGTCTGATCCGCGTGGCTGCCGCTGCCTACTCCCAGGTACACATGGGGCTCCGGCAGCTCCAGCTGGCGGAAGAAGATGTCGCTCATCCGGTCGTCGTAGTGCTGTCCAGTGTGCACGATTCTGGACTGGAAGCCGCCGTGGGCCTCGAGGGCGCGATGGAGAGGAGCCACCTTCATGAAGTTGGGACGCGCCCCGACGACGCTGAGGATTTTGGGTCGCCGGGTCACGCGCGCCTCTCCCCCACCCCGGTCGCTTCGGGAGCGTCGGCCGTGTTCGAGACGAACCACCGGTACGTCTCCTCGATCCCTTCTCTCAGGGGGATGCGCGCGGACCACCCGAGCGCCGCGAGCCGGCTCACGTCGAGCAGCTTGCGGGGCGTGCCGTCCGGCTTGCTGCCATCGAAGGCGAGCGTGCCCTGAAACCCCACGACCTCGCTGATCAGCTCAGCCAGCGCTCGAATGGAGATCTCCTCGCCAGAACCGATGTTGTGGATCTCGGCCCCGTCGTATTGGGACATGAGGAAGACACACGCATCCGCCAAGTCGTCGACGTGAAGGAATTCGCGGAGTGGAGTCCCAGTCCCCCACACCTCCAGTGACGTCGACCCGGTGCGCTTGGCGTCATGGCACTTTCGCAGCAGGGCAGCGAGGACGTGGCTCGTCTCCGGGTCGAAGTTGTCGCCCGGGCCATACAGGTTCGTAGGCATCACCGTGAAATACCGGACTCCGTATTGTGCGTGGAAGGCCTCACAGAGCTTGAGGCCCGCGATCTTTGCGATCGCATAGGGCTCGTTGGTCGGCTCCAGCGGGCCCGTCAGCAACTCGTGCTCACCCATGGGCTGGCGCGCGTGCTTGGGGTAGATGCATGAGCTGCCGAGGAACAGGAGGTTGGGAACCCCGGCCGCGTGCGCGGCGTCGATGACGTTCAGCTGGATCGCCAGATTGTCGCGGATGAAGTCCGCCGGGTAGCGGGAGTTGGCAAGGATGCCCCCCACTCGGGCGGCCGCCAGGAACACGTGTCGCGGCCGCTCCGCGGCAATGAAGGCGCGCACTGCGGGCCCATCGGTCAGATCGAGCTCCGAGCGAGTGCGCAAGGCAAGATTGTCGAATCCGGCTCGTTGCAAACGGCGTACGAGCGCCGAACCGACGAGCCCTCCGTGCCCCGCGACGTAGATCCGGTCCGTCGGCCTCATCGGACGCCGGCGAATCCCGCAGGAGAGCGCGCATCATCGACCGCTACCAACCCGCCCCGAGCTCGGGCGTCGGGTTGGAGGTCCGCCGACGTCTGTGTCGGCGATCCGAAGCCGTCGGTCACGGAGCCGCTGCTCCACGAACGGAGACCTCGTGTCCGGCGCTCAGCAGCGTGCGCTCCTGGCGTGCCAGCTCCAGGTCCGCCTCGACCATGAGCGTCACGAGCTCGTCGAAGGAAACGGTGGGGGTCCAACCCAACACGTCGCGGGCCTTTTCGGCGTTCCCGCACAAATGGTCTACCTCGGTCGGCCGCAAGTATCTTCGGTCCAGCTCGACGTGCTTCTCCCAGTCGAGGTCGAGCCTCGAGAACGCGGCCTCCAAGAATTCCCTCACGCTGTGTGACTCCCCGGTCGCCAAGACGAAGTCGTCGGGCTCGTCGTGCTGGAGCATGCGCCACATGCCCTCGATGTAGTCGCCCGCGAAGCCCCAATCCCGGCGCGCGTCGAGTGTCCCCAAAAAGAGCTTGTCCTGAAGTCCGAGCTTTATTCGTCCAGCCGCCCGCGTGATCTTCCGAGTGACGAACGTCTCGCCGCGCCGTGGCGATTCGTGGTTGAACAGCACGCCGTTCGATACGAAGAGGTCGTACGCCTCCCGGTAGTTCACGGCGAACCAGTGTGCGGCCACCTTACTCACGGCGTAGGGGCTGCGCGGGTAGAACGGCGTCGCCTCGCTTTGGGGAGCGGGCGCCGCCCCGAACATCTCGGACGACCCGGCGTTGTACAATCGGACCGGCTCGCCGGTCCGGTCGGTGTAGTCGCGGACGGCCTCCAACAACCGGAGCGTTCCAAGCGCTACGACGTCGGCGGTGTAACGAGGCTCTTCGAAGGACACCTTCACGTGTGACTGCGCGCCCAAGTGGTAGATCTCCTGAGGCGCGACCCGCTCCAGGATCCGGCGGATGACCGCGCCGTCGGAGAGGTCCCCGTAGTGCAGGAAGAGACGGGCGTCCGGCTCGTGTGGATCCCTGTAGAGATGGTCGATCCGGTCGGTGCTGAACGTCGAGGCGCGTCTGACGACGCCGTGAACCTCGTATCCCTTCGCGAGCAGAAGCTCCGCGAGATAAGAGCCATCCTGTCCCGTTACCCCTGTGATGAGGGCTCTCTTCATGCGGTCCGATCCAGGAGATGGGTCAACGCGTGGGTGGAGCCGTGACGGTGGCAGAGGCTGGGGTTCGCGACTCGATCTCGGATCCGGGCTCTCGAAAGACGATCTGAATATGGATGATTCTCAAGCCGACTCCGAGTCGATCGCACTCTTCCTCCAGGTTGCCCGTGCCCTTCGGCCAGGAGCCACCACGGCGGACAGTCACGACGACCTCCGCCCCGGTCTGCTCCACCGCCCGCTCGAGGGCATCGGGCCCTCGGAAGAAGGCGTACCCGCGAATTCCCAGAATGCCCCTCGTTCCCCGGCGTTCCGCGATTGCGACGGGCCGCAGTCCGTGCTCCTCGCGCTCCTCAAGCTCGCTGATGAGAAAGACGGCATCGCGCTCGGCTCCCACAACGACGCTTTTCAGGCCTTCCCGTTTCCAGCTGCGCCCCATTCGCTCCAGTATTCGGATCGAAGAACGAGAAAGGACCGTGAGGACCGAGCAGAGCAGGAAGTCGATGATCATCACCCCCCGAGAGAAGCCGAAGCCTGCCACGAGGATGAGGATGCCGGTCATTGCCAGAGAGCCGACGAAGTTGGCGCGCACGACCGACAGCGCGTCCGCCACACCGAAGTACCGCCAGCTTCGGCGATACACGCCCCCGAGCCCGAGGGCCGCGAACTTGACCGACACCACCACGGACAGTGAGCGGCCGAAGTACCCGAGTTGCTCGGGAAGCTCCGTCGCGTCCCATCTAAGGAGGTAGGCCCCGTAGTAGGCGACGGTGAAAAGGACCAGGTCCAAAGCGATGGACAGCACCGGCCAACTCGAGTGCCATATCAAGAAGCGGTCGAGGAAGCTCTTTTCTTCCTCGCCATCCTCGTCGCGCTCGCGGAAGTCCACGCCCAGGAAGTAGGCTCCAAGTAGGGCGAGGGTCACGACCAACAGCCCACCGAGCAAATAGGCGAACGCTCGCTCGCTCGTCCGGAACATCAGACCGATCGCTCCACTCGCGGCGGCGAGGCCCCAGAGGATCCAGATGGCTCGGTCGCCTGGCACTCCCAGGGCGACGAGGCGGTGCGACGTGTGGTCCTTACCTCCCACGTGAATCGGACGGCCTCCAGCCATTCGCCCAGCCGTCACGAGGGTGGTGTCGAGGATCGGAATCGCGAGAATGAGCGCCGGCAAGGACACCGCCGCCACAAGCCCCCTCGAGAGCCCCGGCGCCGGCGAGAGCGCCAGACCCGCGAGGAAGATGCCGAGGAACAGCGATCCGGCGTCTCCCATGAAGATCTTGGCGGGCGGGTAGTCGTGGACGAGGAACCCGACGATCGCTCCACAGAGGGCGAACGCCAGGACCGCGAACGGCGTGAGGCCGTCCCACACGAAGATCACGCCGAGGTAAAAGGCGGCGATGGCCGCGATGCCGCCCGCCAGTCCATCCATGTTGTCGAGTAAGTTCAACGCGTTCGTGATGCCGACGAACCAGAGGACGGAGAGGAGCACGTCCA
This sequence comes from Longimicrobiales bacterium, assembly GCA_965248625.1. GTDB lineage: Bacteria > Gemmatimonadota > Gemmatimonadetes > Longimicrobiales > Gaopeijiaceae. The sequence goes on from OZ252109.1 coordinate 218,990, forward strand.
ACGGCAGGATGCCGAAGAGTCTGAGCATCACGCCCGAGAAGATCAGCACCGACGCCGCGATGACCTGCCAGAGCATCTTGGTGACGGGCCGCAGCGGGCGGACATCGTCCCACGCCCCAATGAGGAACATGATGACGCCCGCGAGCACGAGGCCATCCCATGTGGACCAGGGGAGGCGACCCTCCGAGCGAATCCACGTCAGGGCATCGCCGGGGGGCGCGATCATGAAGCCGATCAGCACGGCCGTCCCGAACGCGACGAAGATCCCGATGCCACCTAGGACGGGCGTGGGTTCCGTGTGCCACCGGTCGACACGGTCCTGAGCCATCAGGTTCGCGCGGACCGCGAGTCGGCGCACTGCCGACGTGAGGGTGACGCTCAAACCGAACGCGATGAGGGCCACAGAAACGAGCAGAACCATTGGGCTCACGGCTCTGCCGAGACGCTGATGGGAGGGTCGGCCGTCTCGACGGCCCTCACGGGGCGCCACCATGCCTCGTGGTCACGATACCACTGGATAGCGGATCTGAGGCCTGACTCGAACGATTCCTCCGGGAGCCAGCCCAGCTCCCGGTGAGCCTTCGAAGAATCTATCGCGTACCGCCGGTCGTGGCCTGGACGATCCGGGACGAACCTGATGAGCTCCTCACTCCCTCCCGTCACGTTCAGAATCTCGTGGACGACCTGGAGGTTCGTCCGCTCGGCGTCACCTCCGAAGTTGTAGACCTCTCCCGACCGCCCTCTGTGGAATGCCCTGTCGAGCCCGGCACAGTGATCGTTCACGTGGATCCAATCCCGGACGTTCAGCCCATCGCCGTACACCGGCAGGGACTCGCCGTCCATCGCGTTCGTGATCATCAGCGGAATGAGCTTTTCGGGGTGCTGATAGGGGCCGTAGTTGTTCGAGCAGCGCGTGACCACGACGTCCATGCCGTGCGTATGGTGGTACGCCAGCGCCAGGTGGTCCGCGCCTGCCTTCGTAGCCGAGTATGGTGAGCGAGGAGCCACGGGAGTCGCTTCAGTGAAGCGGGGCGCGTCTGGATCCGCATCATCGGGGTGGGCCCACGGAAGCTCCCCATAGACCTCGTCGGTCGACACCTGGAGGAAGCGCTCTACCCCCGCGTCGAGGCAGGCGGCCAAGAGGACGTGCGTTCCGACGAGGTTCGTTTGAACGAAGGGTGCATCCGACTCGATGGAACGGTCGACGTGCGTCTCGGCGGCGAGATTGAGCACCCCGTCCACATCCTCCACGAGGGCCCGTACGAGCGGGCCGTCACGGATGTCTCCATGCACGAACCGGTATCGCGGCTCGGCCTCCACGTCGCGCAGATTGTCGGGGTTCCCTGCGTAGGTGAGCAGATCCAGGTTCACCACCTCGGTCTCGGAGTCCCTGAGGAAGTGGCGCACCAGGTTCGAGCCGATGAAGCCCGCCCCCCCTGTGATCAACAACTTCATCAAGCCCTCTCGCCAACCGGATGGGGGCCACCCGTGAGGACGGGGTTACTCTGGTCGTCGGCCACGAGCTTCGTTGCGCGCAAGAGCGAGGAGACGGTCCCCGCATCCGTCCACCAACCCTCGAGCGTGTGGTGTCTCATGGCTCCCCACGCGATGTATCGGTTGTTGACCTCTGTGATCTCGAGCTCACCGCGTCGAGACGGCTCCAATCCGCGAATGATCTCGAAGACGCGCTGATCGTAGAAGTAACAGCCGGTCACCGCGAGAGAGGAAGGGGGGTCGGCTGGCTTCTCCACGACGCGGACGACCCGCTCTCCGTCCAACTCGGCCACCCCGAAGCGCTCCGGGTCCGGCACCTCCTTCAGCAGGATCATCGCGCCCCCCGGTTGGCTGCGGTACGCTTCTACGGCGGCGGCGATCGAGTCCTGGAACACGTTGTCACCGAGGACGACCACTACGGGTCCATCCTCCGCGAAATGCTCCGCGAGACCGAGGGCCTCCGCGATGCCTCCCTCGCCTTCCTGATAGGTATAGTTGAGGTGCTCGAGCCCGAACTCCCGCCCGTTGCCCAGAAGCCGGAGGAAGTCACCCGCGTTGTTTCCGCCGGTCACCAGAAGAATGTCCGTGAGGCCGGCGTGGACGAGCTGCTGCAGGGGATAGTAGATCATCGGCCGGTCGAATACCGGCAGGAGATGCTTGTTAGTGACCCGCGTCATCGGTTGGAGCCTGGACCCCAGTCCACCTGCCAGGATGACCCCTTTCATTCGCACTCCGCCGGATGCCACCGCCGAGCGCCGCTCGCCCGGTCCGGGAGGCTCATCGTCTCACTACGCGACCCTATACCACCTCTTCACCGACCCGCCAGATACGCCTCGACGGACTCACGCCAATGAGGCATCGACCGGCCCAGGAGCCGCTCGCATTCCTCCGTGTCGAGTACAGAGTAGGGCGGCCGCGGCGCCGCGGCGCCCCAGGCTTCGGTCGAGACGCCTTCTACCTTGCACGGGGAGCGTTGGAGCGCGAGGACCGCTCGCGCGAGCTCGAGCCAGGTGGTCTCTCCCCGGCCGGCCATGTGCACGACTCCAGTCGCCCCCGACTGCACGAGATCCAGCAGATCGGGCGCAAGAACGTGGCTCCACGTGGGACGTCCTACCTGGTCACTCACGACCTTGATGACGCCCGTCCCCTTGGCTCGGTGGAGAATCGTGTCGACGAAGTTCCTGCCGCCGGCCCCGTAGAGCCAGCTGGTCCGAAGTACGATCCAACGCAGGCCTCGCGTACGGCGGACTTCCTCTTCACCAGCGAGCTTCGAGCGACCGTACGCGTTCACGGGGTTGGGCTCGTCCGCCGGTCCGTAGGGAAGGCGCCGTTCGCCATCGAACACGAAGTCCGTACTCGCGTATACGAGAAAGCTCCCAGCCTCCGCCGCGGCACTCGCGACATTGCGGGTGCCGTCCCGGTTCACCGACATCGCGACATCGGACTCACGCTCCGCGCCATCCACGTCCGTGTACGCTGCGCAATGAGCGATCACGTCCGGCGAGGCGCGCCCGATCGCTTGCCGTACTTGATCGGAGCAGGTCACGTCGAGGTGCTCGGGGTCGGGCCCGAGGACGTCGATTCCCCGGGCCCGAGCCGCATCGACGAGGGCGCTGCCCATGAGCCCACGAGCACCGGTGACAAGTAGCCTCATCGGACACTACCCACGGGCTGATCGGCCCTCACTTCGCGTGCAGCTCACGGAAGAATGCCGCGACTTCGTCGATTGTCTGATCGATGCTGATGGATGGTTCCCAGTCCAGCAGACGACATGTGCGGCTGATGTCCGGCTTACGGGTCTCGAGGTCCTCGAAGCCTTCTTCGTACGCTTCGTCGTACGGGATCACTTCGATCGGCGACGTCGAGGCAGTCCGGGTCTTCACCCGTTCCGCGAGCTCGAGGATGGTGATTTCCTGGTCACTCCCGATGTTGAATACCTGCCCCGACGCCTCAGGATGTTGGATGAGCCTCGTCATGGCATCCACGGCGTCTTGGACGTGACAAAAGCAGCGGGTTTGGCGACCCGATCCGTAGACCGTGATCGGCTCCCACAACACCGCTTGAGACACGAAATTCGGGAGCACCATGCCTCCGGCCCCGAGCTGCCTGGGACCGACGATGTTGAAGAAGCGGCCGATGACGAGCGGGAGCCCCTTCTCCTGGTGATACGCCGCCGCGAGGAACTCCTCGAGGATCTTGGTGCCGGCGTAGGCCCACCGTCGCTGGGTCGTGGACCCTACGATGAGGTCCGCATCCTCGTGCAACGCGTCACTAGACTTTCCGTAGAGCTCCGACGCCGATGCGAGGAACAAGGGCTTCCCCAGTCGCGCGCAGCACTCCAGCACGATTTCCGTCCCGCGAACGTTGTTGGTGATCGTCTCGACCGGGGCCTCGATCACCCGCCGGATCCCTACGGCGGCCGCGAGGTGGTAAACCGTGTCGACCTTTTGCACCACCTCGTTCATCATTGGCCAGTTGAGGGCGGAATCGACGATGAGATGCAGGGCGGGGTCGTTTCGCACGGCCTTGAGGTTGTCGAAGCCTCCCGAAGACAAGTCGTCGACTACGAACACCTCGTTCTCGTCGGCAAGAAGCTGCTCTACGAGGTGGGACCCGATGAACCCGGCGCCGCCGGTGACCAGCACCGATTCGGACAACGTCAAACCCTCCTTCGCTTCGTGAAGCTATGCGGCGCGCCTACACACGATCCGTCAGCGGGCCAGCCAGCGTGTGCGCAGCTCGTCCAGAACCGGGCGAGGACCCGCGAGTAGGTTGGGGAGCTTCGGCCGCTCCCGGTTGAAGGACGGCGGACTCCCGTCCGCATGCATGACCGCGCCCCCGGCGGCCCGCACGAGAGCCGCGCCGGCCACGACGTCCCATTCGTGCTTGGGTACCAGCGTCCACGTGCCGCCCGCCCGCCCGGCGGCCACCAGTCCCAGCTTGTAGGCCACGGATCCGCACGGTTCGACCGAAAAGGTCGCGTCGCCGAAGCGCTCCCATTCGCCCCGCCGCACTTCGCTCCGAGATGCGAGAATGACCGCACCGGCGAGACCTTCGCGCGGTTCGACGCGGGCGGGGACCCCGTTGAACGTCACGCCAGTTTCCAGCGCGCCCATCACGAGCTCGTCCGTCGCGGGGTTGTAGATCCCTCCCGCTACGGCCTCGCCCTCTTCCACGAGCCCGACCGATATGCACCACTCGGGAATCCCGTCCACGAACTCGCGGGTCCCGTCCACCGGGTCGACGACCCAGACCCGACGGCATGCCAAGCGGCTCGGATCGTCCACGGTCTCTTCCGACAACCACCCTTCCCCATCTCGAGGCAACGCGCTCAGGAGCACGTCATTCACCGCGTGGTCGGCTTCCGTGACGGGGTCGCCGCGGTCTGATTTCACCTCGTATGCGACATCCCCCGGGGTGAATGGCTTCAGAGCCTCCGCGGCATCGTGGATGGCCCGTTCGATGCGATCGAGATCAGCGGCTCGACTCACGGCCCGACGCCTTTCCAAAGCCAGGGAATCGCTACGCTCCCGGCGGTCACGTACAACACCTTGAGGGGCAATCCGAGGCGTACGAAGTCGCCGAGCGAGTACCCAGCCGCTCCGGCGACCATCGTATTCGTCTGATAGCCGATGGGACTCAGGAAGGAGATGGAGGCACCCACTGCGATGGCAACCGCCAACGTGTGGATCGGGACGCCGGTCTCAACGGCGGCCGCCATCGCAACCGGAAAGAGGAGGGCGGCCGCGGCCACGTTCGTGATGATCTCGGTGAGCAGGGCTGCCGCAACGAACACCGCCGACGCGACCCACACGGTGCTGGTCGCGGCAGTGCCGACCACGATGGCGTGCGCCATCGCGGATGCCGCGCCGGTCTCTACGAGCGCCCCTCCGAGCCCGATCGCCGTCGCCATCGTCATCAGGGTGGACCAATCGAGAGACGCCCATAGCCTGCGCGTCTTGAGCCGTCCAGTCCCGATCAACACAATCACCCCCATGACAGACGCGTCGAGAAGGGATAAGAACCCGGTGGTCGTCACGAGCACGACCGCCAGCAGCACGGCCGGCTCGACCCAATCGCTCGCCCGGGGCCGCGGCGGCGCTGCTCCGGTCGTGGACACCAGATAGAAGTCGCGCGCATGTCGCCACCGCTTCGGAAAGTCGGGGCCCGTGCGCAGAAGGAGGGTGTCCCCGGCCCTGAGCACGATGTCACCGATCTTCTTCTCCAACCGTTCGCCGTGCCTGTGGACGGCCAGAACGACGGCATCGTATCGGCCACGGAACCCTGATTCCCTGACTCCGCGCCCCACCATCGGCGCACTCGGCGACACGACCACTTCGCACACCAAGTCGAGGTCGTCAGTGAGGTGGGGGGCGGCGCCGGCAGACGTGACCAGCTTGGTGCCCAGCGTCGCCGACAACTCCGTGATGTCGTCGACGCGTCCGACGAGGATGAGCGCGTCGCCAGCCTCGATCGTCTGCTCGGGGCTGACGGGAGACACGAGCTCTCCGCTCCGTTCGATGCCTGCGACGTAGACTTCATCGAGATTGCGTAGGTCCCTGACACGTTTCCCGACGAATGGGCTCTCGGTCCCCACGCGGAGCTCGGTCACGTACTCCCTTGGATCGTGCTGCACCGCGTCGAGGACCTGGACGCGAGCCGGGAGAGTGCGGTAGCCGATCGCGGCGATGTACGCCACGCCGAGCAGTCCCAAGGGGGCCGCGAGACGCGCCAGCTCGAACATGCCGAGGCCGCGATCGCCGGAGTCCACGAGCATCCCATGGACCACGAGGTTCGTAGACGTGCCGATGAGCGTGCACGCGCCCCCCATGATGGCCGCGAAGGAGAGGGGCATCAGCAAGCGCGAGGCACTCTCGCCGTGGCGCTCGGCCCAGGCCCGGGTCGCGGGAATCAGTACGGCAACGACGGCCGTGTTCGCCATGAATGCCGACACCGCGCCCACCGAGATGCCCGAGCGAACGAGCGCCCGCCGGCCGGGTCGGGAGCCGAACACCAAGTTGGAGAGCCATCCGAACCACGGTCCGCGCTCCAGGCGGCCAGCGATCACGAGGAGAAGCGCGACCGTAGCCACGGCCGGGTTCGAGAAGCCCGCAAGAGCGGTGGCAGGAGTCAGCATGCCGGTGAGCATGAGGACTCCCAGCGCCCCGCCGAGCGCGAGGGGCACCTCGAGCCACTCCTTGACCATCGCGACCACCGCCACGGAGATCACGAGGAGGGTCAGCCAACCCTCGATGGGCATCTAGGGCACCTTCGTCACTGATACACCGGTTCGTTCTTCGGAATCAGTCGTCCCGGCCTCCGATGTACCCTTCCTTCTCGAGGTGCAGCAAGATCTGGTGGGCAGCTTCTTCGGCTGTGATGTCCGAGGTATCAATAACGACGTCCGCGTCTTCGGGCACTTCATAGGGATCCGAGATCCCGGTGAACTCCTTGATGATCCCGGCACGTGCCTTTGCGTACAGGCCCTTTCGGTCGCGCGTCTCGCAGACCTCGAGTGGCGTCGACAGGTGAACGAGGATGTACCCCCCCGCCGAGTAAATGAGGTCGCGGTTTTCCTTGCGCACTCCGTCGTACGGGGCGATAGGGGCACAAACCGCGATTCCGCCTCCCTTGGTGATTTCCGAGGCGACGAACCCGATCCGCCTGATGTTCAAGTCCCGATGCTCTCTAGAGAATCCGAGCTCTGACGACAGGTTCTTCCGCACGATGTCCCCATCCAGGAGGGTGACGGTCCGCCCCCCCAGCTCCAACAACTTCACTCGAAGCCCGTTGGCAACCGTCGACTTCCCGGATCCGGAGAGGCCGGTGAAGAACACCGTGAATCCCTGCCTCGTCCGCGGCGGGTGGCTTCGGCGCAGCTCTGTCGCCACCTCCGGGAACGTGAACCACTTCGGAATTTCGCGCCCGTCGGAGAGGCGTGCCCTGAGGTCCGTACCGGAGATAGACTTCGCCCGCACTCCCTCCGGGACTTCGTCGACCGGCACATAGGCGTCCCGGTCCTCGAGGTACACCATCATGCGGAACGGGACCATCTCCACGCCGAGCTCGTCACGTACGTCGGTCATGAGCTCCTGCGCATCATAGGGTCCGTAGAACGGATTCCCCTGGGAGTCACTTCCCGGTCCAGCGTGGTCCCTCCCCACGATGAAGTGCGTGCACCCGTGGTTCCGCCGGATGATCGCGTGCCACACGGCCTCGCGGGGACCACCCATCCGCATCGCGAGGTTGAGTAGGGCGAGCCGCGCGGTGAGATGAGGATACCGAGGCAGGAGCTCGTGGTAGCAGCGGACTCGCGTGAAATGATCGACGTCTCCCGGCTTCGTCATCCCTACGACTGGATGGATGAGCAGGTTGGCCTCGACCTCCTTGGCAGCGCGGAAGGTGATCTCCTGGTGCGCCCGGTGCATGGGGTTCCGCGTCTGGAATGCCACGACCCGGCGCCAGCCGAGTCGAGCGAACTCGGTGCGCAGCTCTGTCGGCGTCAGCCGAAGGTCCTTGAAATCGTAGTGCAACGGGTGTTGGACGCCTTCCACTGTCCCGCCGAGATAGACGGGATGGCTCGCTTCGCGTAGATGAGCGACGGCAGGATGTTCCGGATTCGCGGTTCCGAGGACCCTCTCCGCCTCCGTCTCCTTGTCTGGCTCCCAGATATCGTCGACCTGAAGCACGGCCAACATCACGCCCTCGGCGTCGCGAAGGGCCAGCTGACCTCCCGAAGACAACGATTCGGCCAGCTCTCGACTCACGTCGAGGGTGATCGGGATCGGCCAGAGCGTGCCGTCGGCGAGCCTCATCTCCTCGCAAACGCGGGTATAGTCGGCTCTCCCCATGAAGCCGCGGAGAGGTGAGAAGCCCCCGTTCATGAGCAGCTCGAGGTCGCAGATCTGGCGGGGGCTGAGGTCCCACGAAGGCCAATCTCGCGATCCTTCTCTGAGCTCGGCCTGCCGCGCTTCCGTCCCCAAGAGCTGCACGAGTGTGCCCCCGTGGGGAGCGATCAAATGGTCCGGCATGTTCGACTGATGACCCTTTATCTATCGACAAGCGTCGTCGGCATCGATGAGCTTCGTCGTCGTCAGTGAGAAGCGGCTCTTCCTTCTCTCGTGCCGGGGCTTCCCGGCCGCTCAGAAGCGAGACCGCCGCCGAGCCGGCCTTTGATGAGACCCGCCCGAACATTCGGCTCGGAACATATCGGGTTGTCGTCTATCGTCAATCGCGCCGGTGACCGGCGGATGCTGTCGACGAAGGTGGTTGGGACGGGTCAGCGGAACGGAATACGGCTTCCGGCTTTTCTAGCTAGACGGGAGTGAACGCCTGGGAGTTCTCTCTGAAGTACGCACTGACCTCGTCGATGATCTCGTCCATGGCTTTGGTGCGCGTCCATCCGATGAGCTTCTGGATCTTGCCCGTGTCGGGCTGTCTCCGCTCCATGTCCTCGAAGCCGTCTCCGTACGCGCGCCCGTACGGGATGAACTCGATCGGGGAATCTGAGCCGGTCCGCTCCTTCACGCGGACCGCCAGCTGACGAATGGTGATCTCTTCCTCGCTCCCGATATTGAACACGCCACCTATGGCCTCCGGCCGGTCCATCAGCCCTCTTAGTGCCACGACGGTATCGTCGACATGGCAAAAGCAGCGCCGCTGATCGCCGGATCCATATACCGTGATCGGATCCCCAGCCAACGCCTGTGACACGAAAGTCGGGAGCGCCATACCCCACTGGCCGGTCTGCCGAGGACCAACAGTGTTAAAGAATCGCCCAATGACAATCGGCAGACCCTTCTCGTTGTAGTACGCCAGGCCCAGAAACTCGTCGAGCACTTTGGTGCAGGCGTAGGCCCAGCGACGCTGGGTCGTGCTCCCCATGACCCTGTCGTGCTCCTCGTGGAGACGGTCACCAGCCTTGCCTTAGATCTCTGATGTGGAGGCGAGAAAGAGGGGGGTGTCGTGCTTGTGGCAACAGTCGAGAACGATCTCCGTACCGCGGACGTTCGTCGTAATCGTCTCCACGGGAACTTCGAGGATCTTACGTACGCCGACGGCCGCCGCCAGGTGGATCACTTGATCACTCTTGGCCACGACCTCGTTCATCATGGGCCAGTTCAAGATCGAGTCGATGACGATGTGGAGGCGAGGGTGCGACCGTACGGCGGCCAAATTGTCGAGCCGGCCAGTGGAGAGGTCATCGACGACGAAGACCTCACACCCGTCCTCGAGCAACCGATCGACCAGATGCGAGCCAATGAACCCTGCTCCTCCGGTCACGAGAATCGAGTTGGCCATGTGCGTTCATCCCGGTGGTTCTGAGTTTCATCGGAGCAACCCGACCCGCGTTGGCGGGACCGCCCCAACCTACGATGCCGACCGCGAATCCACATCGGCGGACAGCCGCGTCGTCCCGCCTCGCCCGGCGGGCGCCTCACCGCCCTCCATATCGACCGGACTTCGGGTACAGACCACTAGCGACCATCCTTCCAGGATGCCAACGCTAGTGTCCCGTTTGGAAAGTCGCGTGTGAACCGAGAGTGCCGAACCCCCGCTTCTAGGTAGGCGCGATGACGAGGCATAGCAGCGCTACGTCGAGGAGGGGCAACGCCCCTGGGGCGGATGCAGCGGCGCTCGAATGCCACGCGACTTTCCAAGCGGGACACTAGGAGAGCTCGGGTTCGAGTGACGCCGCTGCGGAGGGGGCGAGCACGCCGGCACGGACGAGCTCACGTCGGTACAGCGCTGCCACGTCCTCGGCCAACCGCCCGACGGAAAAGCGGTCCAGGGAATCTCGGCTTGCGGCGCGGCGCGCGGGCCCTGGGGGCGGCTCCGACAGCACGGAAGCCAGCGCCGTCGCAAAGCTCTCCGGATCCTCCTCGGGCACGAGGCGGCCGCGACTTCCCCAGTCGAGAATTTCCGGCACCCCGCCCACCGCTCGCGCCACGACAGGCGTTCCCGCGACGAGCGCTTCGATGATCGCCACCGGCGTGCCCTCGTCGAACGACGTCAGTGCGAGGGCGTCCATGGCCGGATACAGCGCGGCGAGGTCCCCACGCCATCCGAGCCACTCGACGTGATCCGATACTCCCCGGCCCGCGGCGTATGTCCGCAACTCCCGCTCGCGCTCGCCCCCTCCCACCACGAAGAGCCGAACGGGATTTGGGACCTTGTCGCGGAGCAGTGACATCGCGTCGAGGACGAGCTCGTGGTTCTTCACAGGGACGAGACGCCCGACAATCGCGATCGCGAGAGTCTCATCGGCGAGGCCCAACGCGGCGCGAGCCTGTCGCCTCGCGGCGTCCGGGTCGATGTGGACGAAATCCGCCAGCTCCAAGCCGAGCGGGATGACCTCGAAGGCGTCTCGAGAGGCGATGGCGAGGTCTTCGCTCATCTGGCCGGCCTGACGGTTCGAGAGAACAACGAGCCGGCTCGAAACGCGGCCGAGCAACCGCTCGACCTCGACGTAAAAGCGCGTCTTCGCCTCCGAGAAATACCCCCCGCCCAACACATGTCCGTGGAACGTGTGAATGCGTACGGGCACGCCGGCCAACGCCGCGGCCACTCGTCCCAACGCACCTGCCTTGGCGGTGTGCGTGTGCACGATGTGTGGCCGGTCCCGGCGAAATAGGCGGAAGAGCGCCCAGAGAACCGCCAGGTCCCGGGTGGGGCTCATTTCCCGCTGCAGACGAGGAAGCTCGGTGACCGCCACGCCGCGCTCGCGGGCGTAGTACGCCATGTCACCTTCGGTGGGAGAGACGCTTCCGGCGATCAGCCGGGTTCGGAAAGGGCCCTGGCCCAGCGCCCGGGAGAGGTTGACGACGTGCATCGCCGGGCCGCCCACGTTGAGCCGCGCGATGACGCGGTGTACGAGGATGGATTCAGCAGCTCGGGCTATGCGATGCCCCCTTTGACGATCCAGCCCTGTGGGTATGCCGAGCGATCCATGTCGGACAAGACCGATGTCGCATTCCGAGCGTCGACGAGCACTCTCGAATGCTCCACGATGCGCTTCAGGTCGAAGCACGAATGATCGGTGAGAATCAGCACAGCGTCCGCCGATTCCAGGAGACCGTCTGTCAGGGGCACTGATTCCTTGGCGGTGATGCCGTCCTCTTCTACACGCGGGACGAAAGGATCGTGGTACTGGACCCGAGCCCCGTCGGTTTCGAGGAGCTCGATGATGTGAATCGCCGGTGATTCGCGAACGTCGTCGATATCCTGCTTATAGGCCACACCGAGGATGACGATGTTGGATCCGTTCACCGATTTCCGTTCGTTGTTCAGCGCCTCGCGGACCTTGTCGACGACGAAGCCCGGCATTTCCGCGTTGATCTCAGAGGCCAGCTCGATGAAGCGTGTGCGGTAGTCCAACGTCCGCATCTTCCAAGACAGATAGTGGGGGTCGACTGGGATGCAGTGCCCACCGAGCCCCGGGCCCGGCGTAAATTTCATGAAGCCGAACGGCTTCGTATTGGCCGCGTCAATGATCTCCCAGATGTCGACACCCAGGCGGTCCGCGATCAAGGCGGTTTCGTTGACGAGCCCGATGTTCACGGCCCTGAACGTGTTCTCGAGAATCTTGGTCAGCTCCGCGGACTCGGCCGACGAAACCGGGATCATGTCGTCGATGAACCGCTCGTAGAACGCCTTGCCGACGGCGGCGCAGCGCGCGGTCACTCCGCCGATCACCTTCGGGGTGTTCTTCGTCTTCCAGACGTCGTTGCCTGGGTCCACCCGCTCGGGCGAGAAGCAGAGGTAGAAGTCCTCCCCCACCTTCAAGCCACCCTGCGTCAGCGCGGGGAGAACCACCTCTCGAGTCGTCCCCGGGTAAGTCGTCGACTCGAGCACGATGAGCTGACCCTCGCGAAGCCCCGCGGCCACGGACGATGTGGCAGCGAGGATATAGGAGATGTCGGGGTCGCGAGTCTTCGAGAGAGGGGTCGGGACACTGATCGAGATGACGTCGCATTCGGCCAAACGGGCCATGTCCGACGTCGCCTCGAGCAGCCCGGAACTCCTCAGCTCGGCGATGGTCGCGGAGGGGACGTCTTGGATGTGGCTCCTCCCGTCGTTCACCGCTTCGACCACGGACTCCTCGATGTCGAAGCCGAGCACCCGGATCCCACTCCCGGCGACGTCGGTGGCGAGGGGCAGGCCGACGTAGCCGAGGCCTATGATGCCCATCGTGAGCTCGCCGGTGCGAAACCGCTCTAGGATCGGGTCTTCCATCGATGCGTTCATGCCTGTTTCATGGGTAGTACAGAAGCGCGCCCGGGCTGGAGCCTGGCGGAATATCGTCTGTCCGCCTGCCTTCCTCAACGGCGTTACCCGTTGCCCGTGTGGTCCGGAGCCGAGCACTCTGCGGGCCTCGCGGCGCCTGCCTGCAAGCGACGTGCCGTCGGACGTCCACGCTCAGGCGCGTACCGAGTATCGGTTCCGGGCGAGCCATGACTCCAGAGTCAGAAGGGCGAAGAGTTGATGACCGAAGTCCGCCGTTCCCTCTAGGTGGGCCTTCGCCATGGCCTGGACCGGCTCTGGCCTCAGCCACCTCCACAGCTCGGCGTCCGACGACAGCACGCGGGCCTCCAACAGGGGCCGCCATTGGTTCCTGAACCAGGTGGGAAGCGGGATCCCGAAACCCATCTTGCGTCGCCTGACGATCTCGGGGGGGAGCAGGTCCTCGAACGCCTCCTTGAGCAGCCATTTCAGCCGACCACGGGACACGCGGATTCTGTCGGGGACGGAGGCCGCGAACGACATCAGGGCAGTGTCGAGGAAAGGCGACCGGAGCTCCAATGAAGCGAGCATGCTACACCGGTCCGCCTTTACTAGCAGGTCTTCGGGGAGATAGGTCTCGAAGTTGAGCGCGAGGGACCGGGCCAGAGGGGGAAGGTGGCGATTGGCTGCCAACGGGCGACGAAAGCTGTCCGTGAGCTCCTCGCGCGCGAGGAGCCCCGAGAGCTCGGGCCGGAGGAGGGAATCCAGCCGGTCGGCGAGGAAGCCGATCCACCGAAGGGTCCGCTCTTCCGGTGGAAGCGACGCTGCTGAGAAGAAGCGGGCAAATCGCCTCGAGAAGCTCCGGAAATCGGAGTTGTGTGGCAGCCGACGCCCCACCGCGTCTCCCATTTGTACCGCCCATGCAGGAATCGCCTCCGCGATGGCCGCGCCGAGAAAGCGCGGGTATCCGGCGAAGACCTCATCACCTCCGTCGCCCGTCAGAGCTACGGTGACGTGCTCGCGAGTCAAGCGGGAGACGATCGACGTGGGGATCCCGGAAGAGTCGCCGAACGGCTCGTCGTAGGCGTCGAGCAGATCCTCGAGAAGTTCGACGGATTGGGCCTCGACGCGGAACTCGGTGTGCTCGGTCTCGAAGCGCTCGGCCACCAGGCGGGCGTACGAAGTCTCGTCGTAGTTCTGATCGTCGGCGAATCCGATCGAAAAGGTCCGAACAGGCTCGCCCATTGCCTCGGCCATGAGGCCCACGACGATGGAGGAGTCGACCCCTCCGGAAAGGAAAGCGCCCAGCGGAACGTCGGCCACCAACCGACGCGCGACAGCCGAGTGGGTTAGCTCGCGTACGCGCTCGAGCGCCTCGGCGCGGGTCGTGCGACGGGGAGTGAAGTCCAGGCTCCAGTAGCGCCGCTCGGTGGTCGAGCGTCCGGACTCGAACACCGCGCAGTGGGCCGGAGGAAGCTTGCGAATGCGACGGTAGAACGTGGCCCCGGCGGGTACGTATCCGTAGGCCAGAAAGAGGGGAATGGCACGTGGGTCCAGGGCATTATCGACGCCTGGAGCGGAGAGGATGGCCTTCATCTCTGAAGCGAACAACAGCCGTTGGTCGTCTTCGTAGATGAAGAGGGGCTTTTTGCCCGCCCGGTCCCTCACGAGCAGCAAGCGGCCGCGCCGCTCGTCCCACAGCCCGAAGGCGAACATGCCGTCCAAGCGCTCAGCGACGCCGTCGCCCCACTCTTCGTAGCCGTGCACGATCACTTCGGTGTCGCTGCGGCTGCGGAACGCATGCCCCGCCTTCTCGAGCTCCCGCCGCAGCTCCTGGAAATTGTAGATTTCGCCGTTGAAGACGACCCACACGGAGCCGTCCTCGTTCGTCATCGGCTGATCACCGGTCTCGAGGTCGATGATCCGCAGGCGCGCGTGACCGAGCGCGCACAAGCCGGACGGCGCCACGTACGCCGTCTGGCGGTCCGGGCCACGGTGGTATTGGCACCGTGCCATCTCGAGCGCCAGCGCTTCCGTGGGTGGCGCCGCCTCCCCGCCGTGGACGACCACACCGGCGATTCCGCACATCAGATGGCCCCTCGTGGTGTTGCCGAGGCCCGGTCGTTATCGAGCTGGCGTAGCCGTCCACGGGCGACGATGGTCAACCGGCCCACCCATTGACGCGTGCCGCGCCTTTCAGAGCCTGGACGAGATCTTCCATGACGACAGGGATGGAATAGCGAGCGATGATGTGCTCCCGGCCACGCGATCCCATGCGCCGCCGCCGCTCGGGCTCGTCGAGGAGGCCTTCCAACGCGGTTACCCATTGCTCTCGGGTCTCTGCCAGCTCCCCCGTCTCCCCAGGGCGGACGATGTCGGGAAGCACCCCGACCGGAGACGCCACCGTGGGAACCCCGCACGCCAGATACTGGATCGCCTTGAAGCCGCACTTGCCGCGAGTCCACGGGTCGTCGCTCAGCGGGTAGAGCCCGATATCGAGGCCGTGGAAGTACGACACTTCATCCTCCGGGCGCCATCGGATGTACTCCGTTTCGACGCCGGCCAGAAACGGAGGTGGACGGTTGCTCACGACACGTAGCTTGAACGGCGCGTGCTGTCCCAACTCACGAAGCGCAGGGTAGACGGACTCGAGGTAGCCGAGCGTCGAATGCGTGCCGACCCATCCGACCACCGGGAGCTCCCCCTCTTCCGGTGCCGGCTCGTTGGCCGGCGGCGCGAAGAGGGCCGTGTCCACGACGGTCGGAAGTACCGTGACTCCCGGATCGTCCTGTCCGAGCCCCCTGGCTTCTCGGGCATAGTCCGCTAGATAGGCGTTCCCGGCGAGTACCCGAGAGGCCTCCGCACAGAACCGGGCGGTGTCGCGCTCGGGAGAACGCAGGTGGCGCATGATCTCATCGGCTCCCTGCGCGGGCAGGAAGATCGCGTCGTCAAAGTCGAACACGAACGCCGGCAGCGCCCGGGCTGAGAGCCACATGAGTGAACGGTTCAGCACGGGCGCCAGCTCGCGGTGGATGAGCACGACGTCGTAGCGCCCGACCGACGTCACCGCGTCGAGTCGGCGGCGCAGTCCACCGAGCATCAGGCGCGACTTCCACAGCAGATTCCCGTCGCCGTAGAGGTTTTCGTAGTCGCTCGGCTGGACGAATGGATATAGGTCCGTCCACACCCCTGCCGCCCAAAGCTCCTCCCGGAACTGGACGATCCTGTACCGCGTGCTCGGCCCCTCTTCCGGGTACGGAGCGAAAGCGGCCACCCGGAGGATCTTCTCACCTTCGTGGTCGTCGGTGATGCGCGTCATCGGCGCTCTTCGCTCCCGCTCCGGCCCAGCACGTCCTGGTACAGGCGCCCGTAGCGTCGACCGCCCACCTCGCTGATTGAGAAACAGCGCCGCGCCAGGGCTCGCGCAGCGGCCCGGTCCGTGTCGAGCACCCCCGGGAGGAGCGCAGCAGCCTCCAAGAGCCCGGTGGGCGAGAGATCCTCGACGACGTGCACACTGGGTTCCGTTGCGAGCGTATGCGTGTCACCGACCCCGGCGTTCACGACCGCCGGTATCCCCGACGCCAGATACTCTGCCAACTTGGTGGGCGAGGACGCCACCTTGGACGGCGCGGGCCGAATGAAGCCTATGCCGGCGTCTGCGGCGGCCAGATGCGCCGGGACGTCCTCCGGGCTCACGCCGGTGACCCGGACGTCGGCGTCGTCGATCCCCGCCCGCGCCAGCGCGCCGTGAGCCAGGTCGTGGTCGCGATTCAGCAACAAGAGCAGGGCGAGGCTCGGTACGACGTCTCGTGCGGCCCGGTAATATGCGATCATCTCGTCTAGCAGATACCAGGTCCCCACGGAACCCGAATACACCAGCATTGGCCGCTCACCGAGCCTCAGCTCGTCACGCACACGGCTGCGTACTCCGGCATCTACCTCGAACTCGTCGACCCTGACACAGCAAGGGATCACGGCCCAAGGGACTGCGTCCCGGCTAACGAGTCCGGGATTCGACTCGAGCTGCGGGACCACTGCCTCGGTCAGCGTCACGATCCCGCTGGCGTCGTGTAGCAAGGTCTGCTCCGCTCTCTTCGTCAACCGGTACGGGAGCGACCCCGCGCGCCATATCCCGCCGTCGACGTATTCCTCCGCCAGAAGACCGCGTACGTCGAAAATGTACGGCGTCGAAGACCCGCGAGTGGCCCGGTGCGCGATGGCAGCGGGAACGTAGGACCGGGCATGAACGAGGTCGACCCCGTCCTCACGGACGATCGTGCGGGCCGCGCGGGCCCCCGCCCACACATCGTAGGCGGTGGCGGGGAGAGAGGGCCTCTTGTGATAAGGGAGCACGCGCCAACGGATCCCCGCCGGTCCGAGACGGGCACTCATCTGCGCCCGGCCTGAATCCAACTCGACCCCCCGTGCTTTCTCGAACGACAGAACCGTGAAGCGGTACTCGTCCGTGAGCGCTTCGAGATACGCGAGTCCCTGTCTCTGGCCCAGCGGCTCCAGCAGGCCGTTGTACGTGATGAAGAGCACGTGTGGCTTCGGGCTCCTCATGCTTCGTCCCGTCGCTCGGCAACCGATGTGAGCACATCGGCCATGCGTCGGGCCTGCGAAGTCCTCGTCAGTGACTGCACGGCGGCGGCCGTGATCCTGGCTTCCACGAGCCGGCCAGCCCGGTGCTCGTCAATCAAGGCCGTGAGCTCGGTCCGGATGGCCGAAGCCTCGTTGTCGCCTACGGTGCGGACGTCCCCGTACTGGACTGCCAGCTCCTCCATCTCGCTTCCGGGAGGCACCACGGCCAGAATCGGCCGGCGGGCCCCGAGGTACTCGAAGAGCTTCCCGGGGACGCGATCACGGTGCGGGTCCCCCGGGAGGAGCACCACGTTTACTGAGGCCCGGACCATGGCCTCTCGGGCCTTAAGGGGCGACGCCACACCGTCGGCGACCAACCAATCCTCATGGTCCGGTAGCTCGGCGGCCTTGGTCAACCAGGGCTCGACGGGCCCGACGATGCGCAGACGGATCGATCCTGGTCTTCGAGCGGCCAAGGCGCTCACCGCATCCAGAAGTGGGCCGACGGACACTCCGGGGGCCACCCTGCCCGCATACAGCAGCTCCAGTGGACCCTCGGCCGCCGCTGCGCCTGCTGGCCGGTCCATGGGCTCGAACCCGTTGTAGACCACGTGCACGGCCGACGGCGCCAAATCAGGATGAGCTTCGAGGATCCCCGAGCGTGTCGTCTCTGAGGTCACGACTACGGCGTCCGCTCGTCGGAGGACTCGTGCTTCGAATCGCCTGTCCAGTGCCCGGCGCATCCGAGAGCGCGGCCGCAGGGTCGGGTGACACGTGCTCCAGGGATCCCGAAGCTCGGCGACCCACGGAAGGCCGAGGCGCCGGGAAACCCGCATGGCGGCAAAGTGGGCGCTGTACGGGACCGAAGAGGAAAGCAGCACCGGAGTGCCTTCGAGCTCCCGCGCAGTCCGGTTGGTCGCGTGCACGGCGAAGGGAATCCAACCCACTTGGGCGTCCGGCACGTAGACATATTCGCGCGCGAGGCGCCGGAGGGCCGCACCGACACCGCCGGTCTCCAGCGGCGCGAGCGCGGCGTCCTCGCTTGCACCGGCGCCAGTCACCGATGCGAACCCGGCCCGAAACAGCCGACTCAACTCTACGCTCCGCGTTCGTTCCACTCGCACTTCGGGACCCGTGGATTCAGCCCGGTGGAAATGCCCATCACGGGCAGTCACGACGACCGTTCGCCAACCGAGCACTTCCAGGTGGCGCGCGAAGGCAGCGCTGCGTTCGGCGGCCACACCGCTCAGAGGCGGGTAGTAGTACGCGATCAAGACGACTGACCTCATCGCCGGGGCGCACCGATCAAATCTCTCGCCCAGCGGTTCGCCGCGACCACGTCCGAGCCCGTCAGGACTCCCGTCACGAAAAGCAGCACGATGAAGGAGCCGACGAAGAGCATGGCGGCCCCGAGCCCCGCGACGAGTCCAGCCGGTTCGGCGAACGTACCGGCTGCGGTCACCGCCACTGCCAGCCCCAAGATCTTGGCCGCAGCACCCCACTCGTAGGGGATTGGGTACACCCGGTCTGAAAAGTACCAAGCGCCTCCAGCCAGAATCACGTTGGCCAATACCGTCGTAACAGCCGCGCCCATCATGCCGAGCTCGGGGATCAGCACGAGGTTCAGCGCCACGTTGGCCACAGCCCCCGCGATGCCGATCCACGCCATCGGAAGTGTCCACATCGTGACGCCCATCCCGGTCGTGAAGATCAGGTAAAGGCCGTACGTCGCGTAGGAGGCCACGAGTGGAGCGACGACGATGGCCGCCGGAGCGTAGCTGGCGGGCGCTACAACAGATATGACCTCTCGGCTGACCAGGATCAAAGCGACCGAGAGGAGGGCTGCTCCCACGAGGTAGAGAGTCGCGATCCGGCCGTAGATCGCCTTCGCGTCGGGCCGCTCGTAGATCCGATAGCGCAGGGGCGCCCATCCCATCGAGAAGGCGACCACGGCGAGCTGCATCACTTGTGCGATCTTGTATCCAAGGGCGTAGAAGCCGACCTCTTCCCGACTCCTGAGCAGCTCCAGGAGGTACCGGTCGGAGTAGTCGATCAGCCAGATGCTGAGGGGGACCGGCAGGAACGGAAGGCCGAAGCGCAGCATCTCTCCGAGGATCGCCTTTGAGATCCGGCCGCCGCGGTTCCGCACGAACTCGGGGCTCAGCACCAGGAGCAGAGCGCCGGACGTGATCGCGCCGCTGAGTAGTATGCCCCGGACGCCCCATTCGCACACGACGACGAACAGGACGTTCAGCGCCAGTGCGGTCGCGAAGCGGACCGTCGTCACGACGACGAAGTAACCGGAGCGCTCCTCCATCCGGATGAGCGTGAGCGGGACGATGGCCAACGCGTCGGCAAACAGCGTAACCGATACGATTCGTATCAAGTCGGCGTTCTCCGACCCCCCTGACATCAGCTCGGACACGGGCCCAGCGGCCGCCCACAGCACCAGACTGAGGATACCGGCGTGAGCCAACAGGTAGGCCATTGTCGTGTTGGCCATTTCGGCGATGCCAGGGCCGCTCTCCGACCCGTCCATCCCCCCCTTGCGATACTCGAAGAAGTAGCGGTCTACGCTGTTCGTGAGCCCGAGGTCGTACAGGCGCCCCAGGAAACCGTAGAGAGCGAGGACGAGCGCTAACAGCCCGTAGTCGGCGGGGGAGAGGCGATGCGTGTAGATGGGGACGAGCGCGAGGCTGAGAAACGCCACCGAGACGTTGCCGAAGCCATAAACGAGCGTATGCCTCACCACGTCCCTCAGCGGCCTGTCACCTTCTCCGCCGCCGGACAATCCCTCTTTCGGGGAATGATCTGAAGGCGCTTGGTGGGTCTCCTCACTCATTGACGTCGTCGTACGCCGGTCGGTTCTGAGTATTCGCGGACGGGGAGGCTCACGAGGCAGCGTCTCCGGCTCCGGTGACGGTCGGCCGGATGGGCCCACCGCGACCCGTGAGCAGGAGCCGGTAGACGTCCTCCATGCGAGCCATCTCCCGGGACCGGTCGGCGCGTTCCCCGACCACGGAGACATTGTGACGCCGGGCAGCGCGCTTCCTCGCCTGATCCGATATCAGCGTCTCGATCGCGAACGCGACCCGTTCGGGTCTTCCGTCGGATACGAGGACGCCGCCGGGAGGGGAGATCCATTCCCGCAGGCTGGCATTGTCTTGCGCCACGACCGGGCAGCCTGTCGCCATTGCCTCGAGAATGCTGACTGGGGTTCCGTCCGTGACGCAGAGGGACACGACGCAGTCCGCCGCCGCGTACAGACCCGGAAGATCTCCTTCAGGGATCTCGTCGACGACCCGAATGCGGTTTGAGGCCGGGCTGGATTCCACGGCGCCCTCGACGTCTCCGGCATGGTCGTCCTCGAAGCGGGACAACCGCTTGAGGATCAGATAGGGGTCCCCGGTCAGCCGCTCGAAGGCCGCGACCACGGACGCGATCTGGCTGTTGGGGAGCCACTGCCTCGGCGAGAGAACGACCGCCGCGCTCTCGGGAATCTCGAGGCGGCTCCGCCAGGGGCGGCCATCGACCGCAGGGCTGAAGGCACTGGTGTCTACCCCCCATCCGATCACGCCTAGGCGGCTCGCAGCCACGCCCCAGGCTTCGAGCTCGCGCCGCTGGTCTTGGGAGTCGCAGGTGACGAAGTCCGCTTGACGGGCCGCCCAAGGATTGAGCACCCGCGCCAACCACGACTCCCGTGGTGCGCGATACACGTCCGAACCCCACGCTGTAAGGACGAAGGCCTCCATCGTGCGCACGCCGCGAGCCAACCTGCCTCGTTGATGTAGTGGGCGTGCACGACATCAGGTCGCTCGAGGCGCAGAATGCGCTCTACTTCCGAGATCGAGCGAGTCAGACGATGTCCGGGCCACCGGCCGCCCTGGGGCAGATCGAAGCCTGCGACGCCCTCGAGGCCGTCGTCCGGGCAGGTCCGGATCATCGACACTTCGTGGGTTCGAGCGAACCACCCGACCCAGCGTCGCGTATGGACACTACGCAGGTCACCCACGTAGCAGATCTTCAAGAACACCCCCGCGACGTGGAGGGAGGTGAGGTGTCGTTCACCCGACCCCACCCTCGGCGACCGGCTTGCGTGCAAATAGATACTTGATCATGCCGAAGCCCAGCGCGCGGCCGATGGCCGTTGCTGACCTTCCGGCGAGGAGCTGCGAAGCCCACCCGGGTAGCCGCTGTCGGGGTGCCATCGGGTCCGGCCCCACGATGCCGTCACCGTCTAAGGAGAGGAGCTCGAGCCCCACGGCCTCGATCGCCTTCGAGAGGGTACGCGAGGAGAAGAAGAAGAGATGCCAAGGAGGTGTGTACAGGCTCCAGTGTCGACCCTGCAAACGGGCGCTCAGGCTGGCGACGTCACCGATCGAGAGCGCCAGCAAGCCACCGGGCCGCAGAAGCGCCTCGGCCGTCCGCAGAGTGCGCAGAGGTGCACTGAGGTGCTCGATGACGTCCCACATCACCACTGCGTCGAACGACGCCGGCGAGAACGGCGCAGACTCCACCGGCCCCGCATGGACGTCCAGCCGAAGCACGTCCTTCGCGTGACTCGCCGCCGAAGGCGAAGGCTCCACCCCGCTCACTGACCAGCCCCGCCCTCTCGCTTCGTCCAGAAAGAACCCGTAAGCGCATCCGATCTCGAACAACCGCCCTGGGTCCAGAAACGACTCCATCCGAGCGAGCAGCGTACGAAAGTGGTGCCTCTTTCGCTCCGCCTGGGCCTCGTACCCGGTGTAACCGGGCGTCTCCGGTGCTTCCCAGTAGGCCTCGTCGTACAACGCGGCAAGCGACTCGTCGTCGGGAGGATTGCCGACGAACACCAGTGAGCATGCGTGACAGCGTACGACCCGGTAGCCGTCGATCTCGAAGACCAGTGCCGGACCGGCACGTCCACACAGCTCGCATGGACGCGAACGCGGTACCCGCGCCGCTGTGGCGCTATCGCTCACGGACCACTCGTGCAGGGACTCCGAGGGCAACCGCGCCAGCGGGAAGGTTCGCTGTGACGACGGCGCCCGCGCCCACCACGCTTCCCTTCCCCAAGTGGAGGCCAGGGAGAACGACCGCGTTGGCACCGATCCAGACGTCGTCGTCAATCCGGACGAGTCCGAAGTCGAGCGGTTGAGCTCGTATGGGCTCGTCCTTCTTGACGAATGTGTGTTGATGCGACGTAATGACAACGCCTGGCGAAATGAGGACATCTGCGCCGATGTGTATCTCACCCGCTCCGAACAGCACGGCATGCGGCCCGACGTAGGAACGGTCACCGATCGTGATGCCCCCGCCCGGTGACCAGTCCATGCCGCCGCAGTGGAGCACGACCCCTGCGTCGATGAACACGTCCTGACCCACGGTGAGTCTGTCGGGAGAACGGACTTCGACTCCCTGTCCGATGCGAAGGCCCCGGTCGGCGTGCTGGAGAAGGAGCGCTCGGGTCTCCTTCCAAAGAGCGAAGCGCTGGCGTAGGAATAGAAGAAGCGAGCTCATCGGCTGCCGCCCGTCGGCCGGAGCCGCCGCGAGGCCTTGAGAAGGCCCTCCAGCGCTCGGTGGCGGCGTCCCGTGACCTCCGCCACAGGAACGGCTACAGACCGGGCGCCGAAGCTTTCCTTGAACTTCTTCACGCCGGGCAATCCTTTGCTGGAGCCGAAGTCCATGTACCGGTATCCTCGCTCACAGGCCCACTGGAGCACCGCGCGCAGCAACTCGTTGGAGGGAGAGGCAGACTGGTGCGCCCGGTCCATCGCGCCGCTCCAATAGAAGATGTCTTCCGTACCCTTCAGGATAAGCGCGCCGGCCACCGCGCGATCGTCGATGTAGGCCAGCCAAAGATCCGCGTTCTCGGAGCTTGCCAAGCCCTCGACGAGGTTCTTCGGATACGGTGGCTCGTCGTGACCCCATTGGCGGGTGGCGTCGGCGTAGATCCTGTAGTAAGCGGTTGCGGCTTTCGCACTGGACGTCCGTCGCACTGCTACGCCGGAGCGCGAGGCCTTCCGGCAGCTGTTTCGGTTCTTGCCGGAGAATGCGTTTTCCCAGAGAGCCTCGTATCCGGGCGTCAGCTCGAGCACGTGCGTTGACGACTCGCCTGCGGACCCCATTGCCGGCGGTCCCCCCCCCGCACCGCCCACAATACGCAACCCGCCGCGACCGCCAATGACCTCGAAGATCTTCCGGATCTTGGTCTCGGCGAGGCGCCCACCCTGCACGACTGGGGTTCCCTCCCATTCCATCGGCATCGCGAGATAGATCGTGAGGTCTTCCACTCGCCGGTGGACGCGAACCAGGGGGACGAGCGCACGGGTGCCGTCGGCGAACCGGAAGTCTCGGGGCTCGTACTCGTACTCCGGGTATACGCGCTCCAACAACCGTCCCGCCTCGGCGCGGTGCGAGAAGCGCAGTGGGAGGTCGGTCTCCTTCAACGCGGCGTCCCACTCACTGGCCCCGAGGACCTCGCAGCCCAAGACCGCGTCTCCACTCCCGACGCCGGGCATCACCTTCGGTCCCCGCCTCGGGTCCTCCCAACCAAATCCGCGTCTCTACTTGAGCGTCGTCGGAGTCGGGGACAAACCTGCGCACCGCCGAGCGTGCACGGGAGATCCACGCTGTACTTCATCCGTGACGCTCCCGCGCAAACCGCAGCACGTGCTCACTGACCTCGTCTACCTGCGACTCGGACAACCCCGGATACAGTGGAAGCGTAATCGCCCGTGCCGCGATGTCCTCCGCCACCGGAAAATCGCCAGGCCCGTACCCCTGCTCGCGGTAGTGCCGGAACAGGTGAATGGGTGGGTAGTGCAGGCTCGTTTGGATACCCGCCTCCGCCAGGCTCTTGCGCAGCGGGTCGCGCCAGCTGGAATTTTCCACTAACAGCACGCAAAGGTGT
The DNA here is from genome assembly GCA_965248625.1 of Longimicrobiales bacterium. Classification (GTDB taxonomy): domain Bacteria; phylum Gemmatimonadota; class Gemmatimonadetes; order Longimicrobiales; family Gaopeijiaceae. The sequence continues at coordinate 243,180 of OZ252109.1, forward strand.
CCGGCACCGATGCGATCGCCGAAGGGGAGCGCTACGCCCGATCCGGTGCGAAGCGCCGCACGGTAGCGGGCGATCAGTTTGTTCCGCCGCTCGTTGTTCCGCTCCAGCTTCCCAAGCTGAATACGACCCAGAGCCCCCATCAGCTCGGTCGGCCGATAGTTGAAGCCCGCGCTGAGGACGTCGTACTCCCAAGCGTGACCGGCGAACCGGTCCCAACTGAGGGTAGTCATCCCGTGGGAGCGGAGAAGGCGCACCTTCTCGAGGACCTCTGGGTCGCGGGCGAGCACCATGCCGCCCTCCCCGGTGGTCATGTTCTTGTTTCCGAAGAAGCTGAAGCAACCCGCGTCCCCGAGCGTGCCTATGGGTTTTCCCCCATACCGAGCTCCCGGCGCGTGCGCGGCGTCCTCCACCAGGAAGAGTCCCGAGCGGCCCGTGATCTCGGTCAATGCACCCATGTCGCAGGGGTATCCGCCGTAGTGCATCGCCATGACACCCACCGTCCGGTCGGTGACTGCCGCCGTCACGCGAGCCGGGTCGAGGGTCAGGTCCTCCGGGCCGCTGGAATCGACGAGGACCGGAACGCCGCCCGCTAGCGCGACCGCGTTGGCGCTCGCCACGAAGCTCAAGGTCGGTACGATCACCTCGGTGTCGGGGCCCGTACCGAGAGCGAAGCAGGCGAGGTGAAGCGCGGCCGTGCAGTTGGCCATCGCCACGGCGCCCTCCGCTCCCATCGCCTCCGCGAATTCCGCCTCGAACGTCCGTACCTCGCGACCGAGCGTGACCCAGCCCGACTTCACGACATCGCGCACTGCGTCGACTTCCTCGTTTCCGAAGTCCACGTCCGAAAGCGGGATCTTCCAGCTCAAGCGCCCAGCCTCTTCTTGACCCCCCGCCAACGCACTGCAACGGCCCGCCGCATTCTCGACACCGGGCTCTCCAAGTAGCGTTCCCAGCGCTCCGCGTACTCCGCGAACACGGAATCACCGACCAGCTCGCCGAGGATCCGTAGCTGCGGGAGGTGAATGTTCTTGTGGTAGTGCACGTCCACTGGCTCGCGTGTGCGCGCGTCGTACCCGGACCAGTACCCTAGATCGAAATGCCCAAGGTGCCGTGCCACAGTGTCCGCCGCGCTGCGCCATCGCTCATGCGCCTCTGCGTCCCCCGTCACGCGGGCGTAGTCGAGGACGCCAAAAAGAGCATAGACGTGCCTGTTCAACACGTGGAGGGGCGGACGCGCCGGGTATTCCTCGTACCAGAGGTCCTCACCATCAGCCTCGACGACGGCGAGGGCTCCGCGGCCGGAGTGCAAGGCACGGTACCCGGCTTCAGCCGCTTCGCGGTAGCGATCATCGCCCAAAAGCTCGTGTCCTCGCAGTAGCGCGGACAGCGCGTTTCCCTGTGCCAGCGCTGAGACCCATGGAGCCCTGAGCCAACCGTACTTCGGATTGTCGAAAGGGAGGATCCAGAACCCGCGCAGCTCTCCCTCCGATGCTTGAGACGCCACGAGCGAGTCCAGCAACCGCCGCGAGATCCCGCCGCGGGTGTCGTCGCCGTGCCCCAACGCGGCGAGCGTGCCGATAGCGTACTGCGCCGTCGTGATCGGATTGTAGAATTCTCCCTGACCCTGATACCGCACCTTGGGGATCCCGGAAGCGTCCAGGCTCCCGTGGTACCCCGATTCAACCAACCGCACTGCTGGTCGGAAGTCCTGGTAGTAGTCTCCGAGCTCGGGGCCGAGCGAGCAGTGCAGTGGCTCCAGGGTCAGGTCTTCCGGTCTCATGTATCGATGCGGCCAGCCTCTCCGAGGCTGGAGTCGAGCCGCCCTGGCTCCACTGCGCTGACCGCGTCGTCGGGTCGGCCCTGCTCGGACCCACCGAACACGCGCGCGAACTCTTCGTTGGCCCTCGCGAAGTCGTCGGGTCGTCCGATGTCCAGCCAATACCCTTCGTGTCGATGTACGTGGACGTGCCTGCCCGCGTCGAGCAGCCGTTGGACCAGATCCGGGAAGTCGAGCGTTCCGCTGCGCTCGAAATGGTGCGCGGTGGGGGGACTGAACACGTAGACCCCCCGGTACTTACGAGGTATTCGTGCTCAGGCTTCTCCCGGTATGCCACGAGTCGATCGCCAGAGTCGGTCTCGAGGATTCCGAGCTCGTCCCGAACAGTCCTGCTGAACGCGGCGATGGTAAGGTCGGCGCCCGCCGCGGCGTGCGCGGACAGGAGAGCCCGGTGGTCCAAGTCGGTCAAGACGTCTCCGTTCATCACGACGAATGGCTCCTCGGGCAGATCGGCGAGCCGGCCGAGCGCCCCCACCGTCCCCAAGGGCGAATCCTCCCGGAAATAATCGATCGCGACGCCCCACCGCTCCCCGTCCCCACAGAACGTCTCGATCAGATGACCCAGGTAGCCGACGCAAATAGTGGCTCGGCCACAACCGGCTCGAGCGAGCTGATTCAGCACGAGATCCAGTATCGGTCGCTCGCCTATGGGGAGCAGTGGCTTGGGCAGCACGAAGGTGTATGGCGCGAGTCGGGTCCCGCGTCCGCCTGCGAGGAGGATCGCGCGGAATGGGGTTCCGGCGGTCACGCGGCGCTCCCGCCGGGTGACGTCCGCTCACACCGCTTACATGCGATCATCTAGGGTCTTTCCGGTTTCGACGTGGCGCAGCTCGGGGACGACCGCCTCAACCAACCTCACCAACTCCTGCTTGTCCGTGGGTCGCAGTGGATCGGCGTTCAATTCTTCCATCTCCGCGATGAAGTGGGTCAGAGCTCCCGCTGGGGCGCCGCGGTAGGGGACGCCCACGAGCTCCCGGTAGCCGATCTCCACAGTCTCCTCTCCCTCTCCGACGAAGATCTCGAACGGCTTCTCACCGCTCGTGTCCCTCGGAGTCAGGAGGAGAGGGTAACGTCCACGCGCCCGGTCGGCGGCCAGGTTGGAGCGAGCCTCTTCTTCGTCATCGTATAAGCTCGGCTGGAAGCCGTGGTGCTCCAGAACGCGGGCGGCAACGTCAGCCAGCTCCAGCTCCGCGACTCCTACGCCTGGGCGCGGAATGACAGAATGATCCCCGGGCGCCAGGACAGCCGCCAGTAGGCAGATCCAACCGGATTGCGCGATGGTCACGAAGAAGCGTCGAGTGTCGCGTGGTGCCGCCAGCGGTTGGCCCTTTTCCATCCGGTGCAGGAAGCCCGCGAGTAGGCTGCCGTTCGAAAAGGCGACGTTGGCGAACCGTGCGGAGGTGATGGTCGTTGCGTTTCGCGGAACGACGTCCCCCGAGAAGATCGCGTGTTCCATGATGCGTTTGCTCGCTCCCATGAGGCCGGCTGGGCTCGCCGCCTTGTCCGTCGAGACCGCAAAGAACCGATACGGTGAGCCCCCGTCCAGCCAACGCAGGAGGCGAGCCGTCTTCAAGACGTTCGTCCCGAGCAGCGCCATGAGGGAGTACGGGTCCTTCTCCGAACGCACGTGCTTGAGCGCTGCGAAGTTGAGAACGTGGTCGTATCGCTCGCCGTCGGCCAAGAAACGCCTCATCGCGCCCGAGCCCACGTCCAACGGAAGCGTGCGTAGCTCGGTGGCACCGAGCCCTTCCCGGCGACTCCTCAGGTCCCGAACCAGCTCGACGAGACCGTTCTCGTCCGGGTCCACCACGTGCACGCACGCGGGCGCGCGATCGAGGAGCTCCTTCACCGTCGCGGCGCCGATGCTCCCCGCACCGCCCACGACGAGAACTCGGCGTCCTTCGATCGCTGCGCTCAGGGCGTCAGCGTGCTCCCGGACGTCGCTGCTGAAGAGGCCGGCGCCCGCGTGCCCGAGGATGCTGTTCGCGAGCCCCTCCGTCCTCACGTACTCACTCCCGGTCGCTTGGAGATGCGGAGGGTCACGCGCGCCCACCCCGCCTATGCAGCCGCCGGACCCGCCACACTTCGATTCCCACGGACGCGAAGATCAAAAGGAACGCCACGACCTGTGCCCGGTGCCGATAGGCCGTGCCCGCATTGCCTTGAACGAGCGCGTAGATCAGGGTAGTGAGAACGACGAACAGTAGGATCGGCTCCACTCGATTGAAGCGCTCCTTGAGCAGAAACCACGCACCGGCGATCACCGCAGGGAACAGGAGGTACCAGACCACCATCTCGGGCAGGGTCAGCAGAGAAAGCAGGCTGCCGAGCTGCCACGGGAACGGAGCGAAAAGGAAGAAGGTGATGCCGACGGGGAGGTACTGTAGGCCCCGTAGCGGAGTCGAGATGTCCACGTCCGGTTGGAACGCCGTGCCGCCCGCGGCCAGGTTCTGGCGTTGTGCATTCAGCATCTCAAAGCTCGCCGAGTCGAGCATCTCCGAAGTCAAGCCGAGGCGCTGATAGGCGAAGACGGCGAGGGCAAAGAAGGTCGCGCCAAGCGCCAGGTTGATGACGAGCCGCTGACCGGGGGAAATCAGAAACGAGGCGACCAACGCGAACGTCACCATGACGGCCATGTAGTCGCGCAGAAGGGTCAGGGCGGCGAGGAGGATCGCCGTCGTCACGACCTTGCTGAACGAGAAGCGCAGTCGCAGCTGCAGCGCGTTGAGGAGGATCAGGCCGAGAATCAGCAGCACCGCGGGGTCGCGCAGGTTCTGAGTGGACCAAAGAACCAACGATGGAAAAAACGTGACGAGCAGCGCCGAGGTTCGGGCCCCACCGCGTCCGACCAGCTCGCCTCCGATGCGATAGGCCACGAGGCCGGTCCACGCCCCGAGAAAGCAGTTCACGAGCTTCGGGGCGAGCGGTGCCGACCCGAAGATCCAGAACAGGAACGCGTTCCAATAGAAATACCCGACCTCGACCCCACGCGCGATCTGTTCAGGCCGCGCCCCTTCCCCCTGGAGGAACCGAAGTGTTCGCCACCCGACGTCCTGGAACGTGATCTGGTCGGGCGCGAAGAAGCCTGGAGTCAGCTGGTCGTGCACGAGGAGCGCGAGCCCGACCCGGATGAGGATCCCGGCGAGCAGCACCGACCTCAAGAACGGTCGATCCAATGGGAGGGTCAGGTGCCTCAAAACGAGTGCGCTCGCGGCCAGCCCGATCGCCATCACCGCGGCCAGAGCGACCTGGTCACGGATGTCGCCGGAAACGATCGAAAGGCCGCCGAGCGCCGACAGCACGACACCGACGAGGAGACCGATCCGGGCCAGTCCCGCGTGCCAAGTCGGCAGTGGCAGGACCGGTAAACGCGCTCCCGATCCATCTGCGGGAAGCGACGTCGCCGAGGCGGTTGGCGCGCTCATGCCGACATTCTACCGTACCCTGCGAATGGAGGGCAACGCGTCCGGCCCTCTCCCGGTCCCACCTCGACGTCACACCCGCGGCATTGTGTCTCGTCGGCCCCCTCACCGGGGCCCACACGAAGAAACCCGGCCAGCTTCGGCTGTCCGGGTTCGTTCCGAGGACGGTTGGCGATGACCGATACGCTAGACTTCGACCTCTTCTTGGTAGCGGGGCGCCCTTTTTACCTTGCCCGCCGAGATGCAGCGCGTACAAACCCGGACACGGCGCCGTTCCCCGGCCTCGTCCTGGATCCGTACGGTCTGCAGGTTGGGCAGCCATCGGCGCCGCGTTTTGTTATGGGCGTGGCTGACGTTGTTCCCGGCTGCCGGGCGCTTGCCACACACGAAACACACTCTGGCCATTTCCTCGCTACCTTTTCGGCCGCCCGCATCCAGGCGGAGCTTTCATGGTACGTACGGTCGCGGCGTGGTCTCGCGCCGTTCAGTGTCGGGACCGTCCAGCAGTCTATAGAGATCCACCCGGGGAGGAGCTCTCGGGCGCGGGTGGGACCAGCTCGAGGTGCTCGACTTCCAAGAAAACCTCGGCGAATTCCGCTTCGAGTCGCCCGGTTTGGGTTCCTTCGAACGCGCCTTCCGCCTCCCAGGAGTTCAGCACGCTGTCCGACATCGTGCGCACCATGCCGATCAGCGTCTGCGCCACGTCCCCTTGTGAGACCGTGATGGAATCCGCAACCACCATCGGGCCCAGCTTGATGAAGAACGGCTGCTCGTTGGGAAGCTCCGTCCAGAAGGCCTGCGCGCCAACCCGACTCACCACGTTCACGCCCGCGATACGAAGGATCGCTCCCTCGAATTGGAGCGGGTCTCCTTGAAGCACGTTCATCGTCACTTCTAAAGCGTCGGCGTACGGATCGTCCTCGGGCGTATCCACGATCGCCACGGCCGTTCCCACCGCTGTGACGTTGAGCCAGTAGAGGAACGCTCCAATGAGGACGAAGGCCGCGATCATGAACGGAAGACCGAGTCCTCCAGCAGCACCTCTCCGGGATCCGAGATCGGGCATGGTCCGACGTCCCCTGCTTTCGAGTTAGCCTCTGTCCACGAGCTCGATGAGTGCCATATCGGCGGCATCGCCCCGACGGTGCCTGATTTTCAGGATTCGGGTGTAGCCGCCGGGACGCTCACTGAAACGAGGGCCGATTTCATCGAATAATCTGCCCTGAACCTCACGATCCGCAATCTTGCGGGCCACAAGACGGCGGGCGTGTAGATCTCCTCGCTTCGCCAGAGTGATCAATCGCTCGGCGTACGGACGGAGCTCCTTCGCCTTTGCCGTCGTGGTCTCGATCCGTCCGTGCCGAAACAGCGCCGTCGCCATGTTGCGAAGTAATGCTCGGCGATGGCTGGCCGTCCGAGAGAGGTTCCGTCCGTTCTTTCGATGCCGCATCGGTTTTCAGTGTTCAGCGTGAGCCTACGTGAGCGCCTTCGTCTATTCCTCAGCCACTTCGACAGTGCCTGCGTCCTCTTCGATGAAATACGTCTGCCCGTCGGCGCCGGTTTTCAAGCGCATCCCGAAGCCCAGCGAGTGCTCCTCGAGGAAGTCGGAGATCTCCTTGAGCGATTTCTTGCCGAAGTTCTCGATGCCGAGCATCTCGTCTTCGGTCCGCTGAACGAGGTCCCCCAGCGTCTGGATGTTTTCCTTCTGCAGCGAGTTCCGAGAGCGAACAGAGAGCTCGGCGAGGTCTTCGATCGGACGCGAGAAAAGGTCCTGTAGCCGCTCCGGGACGGCAACGCCTCCGTCGGGCGTGGTCCGGGGCATCCCGCTGGTACCGAAGTACAGCATGTACTCGAGATGTTTGCGGACGAGCTCCGCGGCATAGGCGACGGCCCTTTCGGGTGCTAGCGATCCGTCCGTCTCCACCAACATGGAGAGTCGATCGAAGTCGGTGCGCTGGCCGACGCGAGTCTCCTCGACCTGGAAGTTCGCCCGACGCACGGGGTTGTAGATCGAATCGATGCGAACGAGGTCGACGGGCGCACCGCGAGGAACCGGATGCTGGTCGGCCAGCGAGAAGCCACGGCCCTTGTTGACGTAGAGCTCGACGTGCATCGCGCGGTTTTCTTCGAGCGTGAAGAAGTGGTGCGCGGGGTCGAGGATCTCGACCGACCCGGGCGCGTTGATGTCGGCGGCCGTAACCGCACCAGCCTTCTTGACGTTGATCTCCAGCGTGGTCTCGTCCACATCGTCGTCGAGGGTCAGCACCAGCGACTTCAGGTTCTGAATAACCTGGTGCGCGTCCTCGACGACCCCCTGTATGGTCTGGTGCTCGTGAACGACGCCGTCGATACGGAACGCCCACACTGCGGAGCCCCTCAACGACGACAACAGGACCCGTCGGACGGAGTTGCCGAGGGTGTGGCCGTAGCCCCGCTCCAGAGGCTGAATGACGAACTCGGCAGAGCGCCCGTCGTCACTGGTGCTGGCTACCTCTACGCGCTCTGGGAGCACCAATCCGGTCAGATCGATCTCCAACTCATCCTCCATGCCCTGTGGGCCAACTCTCGTGAGGTTCCGAAGTCGCGAGCTCGGATGTCTCCCGACCCAGACTATTTAGAGTACAGCTCGACGATCAGCTGCTCCTGCACCGCCAACGGTATATCCTGCCGGGTCGGTCGTCGAATCATTCGCCCCACCCGCGACTTCTCGTCCACGGCGAGCCATTCGACCGTGTCGGGGCGGGTCCGCGATTCGAGGCTCGCCTCGACTGCGGTCAGTTGGCGCGACTTCGCCTTGATGGCGAGGTCGTCACCGCTCCGAACGTGATAGCTGGGCACATCGACGACGCGTCCGTTCACCTCGACGTGGCGGTGGCGAACCAACTGCCGCGCCTGACTGCGACTCATCGCGAATCCGAGTCTGAAGATCACGTTGTCGAGCCGAGACTCCAGCGCGACCAACAGGTTCTCGCCGGTCACACCCTCATGGTGGGCCGCCGCGTCGAACAGATTCCGGAACTGCTTCTCGTGAAGTCCGTAGATACGCTTGACCTTCTGCTTCTCCCTGAGCTGCACCGCGTAGTCGGACTGCTTGCGTCTACGCGCCTGAGCTGGACCATGCTGGCCCGGCGGATACGCCCGTCGCTCGATCGGGCACTTTTCCGTGTAGCATTTCAGGCCTTTCAGAAAGAGCTTCTGCCCCTCCCGACGGCACAGCTTGCAAACGGGTCCTGTGTATCGCGCCATCTACTCTTGTCCGTTTCCTAGCAATTCGCGGTAGAGACTACACGCGACGCTTCTTGGGTGGCCGACAGCCGTTGTGCGGCAGCGAGGTCACGTCTTCGATCGCCTTGATGTGCAGTCCCGCCGAGTAAAGCGCCTGGATGGCCGACTCGCGGCCCGATCCTGGCCCCTGGACGCGGACGTGGACGCGCTTGACACCCAGGCCCACGGCCTCGCGGCCCGCCTGCTCGGCCGCCACCGTGGCGGCGAATGGCGTAGACTTCTTGGATCCCTTGAAGCCCGCCTTGCCGGCGCTCGACCACACGACCGTGTTCCCAGCGGAATCCGTAATCGTGATGATCGTGTTGTTGAACGTCGCCTTGATGTGCGCGACGCCTTCGGCCTCGACGACCTTCTTGGTGCGCTTCGTACGGCCTGGTTTTTCTGTCGCCACGGTGTCGTTCCTTGCCTTCCGTACGGAAAAGATGCGGCGGATGTCCGGGCCTTCGGCCCGTTCTTACCGTCGCATCACCAAGTCCGGCGACGCCGGACCTCTGGATCACAGCCGGTAGGGAACCCCCTACTTCTTCGGGGCCTTCTTCTTCCCGGCGATGGCCCGGCGATGACCCTTGTGAGTCCTCGCGTTCGTATGTGTCCGTTGCCCCCGCACGGGCAATCCCCGGCGATGGCGCAGACCTCGGTAACAGCCGATGTCCATGAGCCGCTTGATGTTCATGGACACTTCAGTGCGCAACGCACCCTCGACCTTGAGCTCGGTCTCGATCTGCCGCCGGAGCCGACTCACGTCCTCGTCTGTGAGGTCGTGTGTCCGCCTGTCCGGATCGACCCCGGTCGCAGCCAGGATCTCCCGCGCACGGGTGCGGCCGATCCCGTAGATGTACGTGAGCGCGATCTCGATGCGCTTGCTCCGTGGCAGGTCGACGCCTGCGATTCGTGCCATTCCGCTTCTCCGGGTCCGGCGAGCCTCAGCCCTGCCGCTGCTTGTGGCGGGGGTTCCGCGTGCAGATGATGCGAACCACGCCGCGCCTGCGAATCACTTTGCAGTGCTCGCACATCGGCTTGACGCTGCTTCGGACCTTCATGCGCAGCCCACCCTTACCAAAAAGCTCTCAGTTCGTTCGTTGCAGAGCTTGGAATTATAACAAGGGCGACGTGGGTCTTCAACTGACCGCGGCAACGTCGCTGGGTTTCGAGCTGAAGCCGATTACGCCGAAGCGCGAACCGGACCCTCTGCCGCCGTCAGGATCTCGGGTCCGTCCGCGGTGATCGCCACCGTGTGCTCGAAGTGAGCCGAGCGGGATCGGTCGCTCGTGATGACGGTCCAGCCGTCGTCCAAGGTCCGGATGGCGTGCGTGCCGACGCTGATCATTGGCTCGATCGCGATCACCATGCCGTCCAAGAGGCGAGCCCCATGCCCGGCGCGGCCGAGATTGGGCACCTGCGGCGCTTCGTGGACATCGCGGCCGACACCATGTCCCACGAGATCGCGAATGATGCTGAAGCCCGACCCTTTGACCGCGGCCCCGACGGCCGCCCCGATGTCCCCGACGTGGTTGCCCACGACCGTCTGCGTGATCGCCCGCCGGAGTGCCTCCTGTGTCACTTCCAGGAGCCGACTCGTGAGATCGTCGATCTCGCCGACACCGAACGTGTACGCCGAGTCGGAGCACCAGCCATTCAGCTTCACGCCTACATCCAGCGAGACGATGTCACCGTCCGCCAGCGTCCGCCGCTCGCTCGGGATGCCGTGAACGACCTCCTCGTTCACCGAGACGCACACGGCCCCGGGGAACCCGTAGAGCCCCTTGAAGGCGGGGACAGCACCTTCGTGCGAGCAGATGAAGTCCTCGCAGAACTCGTCGAGCTCCTTGGTCGTGACCCCTGGGCGGACCGCGGTCTGCAATTCGCGCAGCAGGGCCCCAATGATGGCCCCACCCTCCGCCATGGCATCGATTTCGTGCCGACTCTTCAGGTGAATCAAGTCACGCCTTCCGTTTCAATCGGGTCGCGGCCCTCTCAAGGCAGCGCGGACGTCGTCATGGGTCGCCTCGATACCACCGGTCCCGTCGACCCGGACTACGGATGGCTCACTCCGCTCGTAGTAGTCTACGATGGGCTCCGTTTGAGCAACATACACCTGGAGCCGCCTTCGAACCGTGTCGGGCTGATCGTCCTTGCGATGGATCAGGGGCTTCCCGGTCTCGTCGCAAACCCCGTTCACGCGCGGCGGGTCGTCGTAGACGTTGTATACCCGTCCGGCGGCGCCGATTCGCCGCCCGCTGATCCGCCGAACGACCACTTCTTCCGGCGCTTCGAGCACGACGACGCGGTCGACTTCCCGTCCGGCGTCTCGCAGCGCACCGTCCAGCGCTTCCGCCTGTCCAACGGTGCGGGGGAATCCGTCGAACAGGACGGGCGAGTCCGGCGCGAGCCCAGCGAGCTTCTCTTCCACGAGTGCAATGATCAGGTCGTCCGGGACGAGCTCACCCGCATCCATGTAGCCCTGAGCTTTCCGCCCCAGCGGAGTATCGTCGTCCCGCGCCTCTCGCAGGAGGTCGCCGGTCGCGATCTTCCGGAAGCCCAGCTCCCGGGAGAGGAGCTCGCTCTGAGTGCCCTTGCCGACCCCGGGGGGGCCGAGGAGGATCAGAACCATCCCGCGGCTGTTCGGAAGCTCATGCGGAGCCCGCTCACATGTAGCGCTGGCGACCCCGCATCTTCACCCGGCCCTTCTTCATGAAGCCGTCGTAGTGACGGAGGAGAAGGTGCTGCTGGGCCTGTTGAACGGTGTCCAGCCCTACCCCAACCACGATCAGCAGACTGGTCCCGCCGAAGAAGAAGGTCTGGATCCCGAAGAAGTCGAAGATGAAGAACGGGATCAAGGCAATCAGGGCCAGGTACATCGACCCTGGAAGCGTAATGCGGGTCAGCACGCGGTCGATGTACTCCGCGGTACGCGCACCAGGCTTCACGCCAGGAATGAAGGCTCCTTGCTTCTTCAGGTTCTCCGCGAGATCCACTGGGTTGAAGATGATGGCCGTGTAGAAGTACGTGAAGAACAAGATGAGCAGGGAATAGCTTCCGTAGTAGAGCCAGCTGCCTGGTTGGAACAGATCGGAGATCTCGCGAAGGAAATTCGCGCTGCTGAACGCGGCGAGCGTGCCGGGCACGATGATGAACGACTGCGCGAAGATGATCGGCATGACGCCTGCCGAGTTCACCCGAAGGGGAACGAAGCTCTTCTGACCTTCGCGAATGCGCCCACGCCCCATGACCTTCCGCGGGATCTGTACGGGGATTTTGCGGGCCGCCATCGTCATCGCGACGACCCCGGCGGTCACGCCGACCACCACTCCGAGCAACGCGCCCATCCCGACCAACCCGATTTCGCCGACCAGAAAGGCCTCCCAAGTGCGGCCTATCGCCGCCGGGAATCCCTCGATGATCGAAAAGAAGATCAACAGGGACATGCCGTTGCCGATCCCGTGCTCGGTGATCTGCTCGCCGAGCCACATCACGAACACGGCGCCGACCGTCAGCGCCAGCACGGTCGTGAAGGTGAACATGAGGCCGGGTGTACGGACGGCACCCGGAATGCTAGAGAGAAAAACGGCGTATCCGTACGCCTGCACGAGGGACAGCCCGACCGTCGTGTAACGGGTCCACTGCGTCAGCTTCTTCCTTCCCTCTTCACCTTCCTTCTGGAGCTTCTCGATGGTGGGGAAGACGGCCGCCAACAGCTGGAACATGATGGAGGCGGAGATATACGGCATGATGCCGAGGGCGAGGATCGTGGCTCGGCTCAGGCCACCTCCGACGAACATGTCGTAGATCCCGAAGAGCGTGTTGCCGAGCTGACCGAACTGTTCCCGCAGGATGTTTACGTCCAGGCCCGGGACTGTGATGTGCGCCCCCAGCCGGTACACCAGAAGGATGAACAGCGTGAAGAGGATCTTCTCTTTAAGCTCCGGGACCCGGAACAGGTTGGGAATCGGGTTGGCCATCCGTACCCCGCGTTACTCCTCTGTAGTGGGCGTTAACGGCGCGGTGGCGCGACCGAGATCGTGCCGCCGGCGGCCTCGATCTTCTCGCGTGCCGATCCACTGAACGCATGTGCCACGACGTGGAGCGCCTTCTCGAGCTCGCCCATACCGAGGATCTTCACCGGCTTGCGTCCCGACCGGACCAGCCCCTTCGAGACGAGCACGTCGAGCGTCACCTGTTCCACCTCGAGGCGGTTGAGATCACGCACGTTGACGACTTCGTACTCGACGCGACCCCGGTTGGAGAAGCCCCGCTTGGGGATTCGGCGCTGCAGGGGCATCTGCCCACCCTCGAACCACCTCGGAATGGATCCTCCGCTCCTGGACTTCTGACCATTCTCCCCGCTGCCGGCCGTCTTACCGGTGCCTGACCCCGGCCCGCGGCCGAGCCGCTTGCGGTCTCGCCGTGAGCCATCGACCGGCTTGAGCTCGTGAAGTTCCGCCATTTTTCGGTGCGCTCGTCCGTTACTGGACTTCGGTGACTTCGACAAGGTGACTGATCTTCTCGATCATTCCGCGAATCGCCGGTGAGTCGTCATGGACCACCGATTGTTGATGACGGCGGATGCCCAGCGCGCGCAGGGTGCGTCTGTGCGGAGTCGGACGCCCGATCCCACTCCGGACTTGCCGGATCTCCAGCCTCTTTGGCGTCGACTTCTTAGCCACCGTAGCCTCCCAGCTCCTCGACGCTGATGCCCCGCTCCCTCGCGACCTGCTCTGGTGTGACCAAGTGCGTAAGCCCGTCAAGCGTCGCGCGAACGGCGTTGATCGGATTGTTGGACCCCAGGCTCTTCGTCAGCACGTCCGTCACACCCGCCGCCTCGAGCACGGCTCGCACCGGGCCTCCAGCGATGACGCCTGTTCCGGGCGCAGCTGGCCGAAGGAGCACGCGACCGGCTCCCCACTGCCCGACGATGTCGTGAGGCAGCGTGCCGTGTACGACTGGAACCTCCTGCATGTTCCGCCGGGCCCGCTCGAAGGCTTTGCGAATCGCCTCCGCGACCTCGTTTGCCTTCGCGAGTGCGACTCCCACGTTGCCTTTCTGATCGCCCACCGAAACCAGGGCGGTGAAGGAAAACCGACGACCTCCCTTTACCACTTTCGCGACTCTGTTGATATGGATGACGTTCTCGACGAGCTCGCTCTCGCGGCCCCGCCCGCCATCTCGTCCTCGACTGTCTCTGGCCATCAGAAGCTGAGACCTCCCTCTCTCGCGCCCTCGGCGAAAGCCTTGACGCGGCCGTGATACTGATACCCGCCCCGGTCGAACACGACAGTCTCGATGCCTTTTTGGCGAGCTTGCTCCGCGAGCATCTTGCCGGCCGCCTTGGCGCGCTCGACGCCGGGGTTCTTCGATTCCGGCTTGTAGGTGCGGAGAGCGGAAGCCCGGGTCGACAGCCCCAGCAGCGTCCGTCCCTCATCGTCGTCCACGAGTTGTCCTTCTACGTGCTTCAAAGAACGGAACACCATCAGCCTCGGGCGTTCCGACGTCCCGGTCACGCGCTTGCGCACACGCCGATGTCGACGGTCGCGCTGCAGCCGCCGACTCTTCCTCAGCTTCGAGCTCTTCACACTCACCAGTCTACCCTCGCTCCCGCCGGATGACGTCCCGGTTGCGCTCGCTCATCCGGACAAGTGTCCCTGTTCGAGAAGTTCCGTCACAGACGGAACATTAGGCGGCGGCGGTCTTGCCGGCCTTCCGTCTCACCTGCTCTCCCCTGTACCGAACGCCCTTCCCCTTGTACGGCTCAGGGGGCCGGAACCCGCGGATCTCCGCGGCTACTTGACCGACCATCTGTTTGTCGATTCCCTGCACGACCACAATCGTTTGCTGCGGGCACTCCAGACTGATGCCCTCAGGCGCGGGATAGTCGATCGTGTGCGAAAACCCGAGATTGAGCACCAGTCCATTCCCTTTCTTGTCGGCCCTGTAACCCACTCCCACGATCTCGAGCGTCTTTTCGTAGCCGGCGGTGACCCCTGTGACCATGTTCGCGATCAGTGACCGGGTCAGCCCGTGCAGCGAACGGTGCTCTCGATCGTCCGAGGGCCGTTCCACGCGCATCTCGTCCTCGGCGACGATCAACTTCATCTCGGGGTGCACGTCCATCGAGAGCTCGCCCTTCGGCCCCTTCACTTTGAGGGTGGGCTCCTTGAACTGGATCTCCACTCCGGCAGGAATGGGAATCGGTGACTTTCCTATGCGCGACATGGTCCGCTCCGTTCGTTGATGCCGGCCGTTACCAGACGATCGCCAGGAGCTCGCCGCCGACCCCCTCGCTCCTGGCCGAGCGGTCAGACAGAACTCCCATGGAGGTGGAGAGGATGGCCATGCCTAGCCCGTTCCTGACTCTCGGGATGCCCTCCTTGCCGACATACCGGCGGCGCCCAGGCGTCGATACACGCTCGATGTGCCGGATGACGGGGCCTTCCTCGTGGTACTTGAGGTAGATGCGCAGCACGCCGTAGGCTCCGTCGTCGAGCACCTTGTAATCGAATACGAAGTGGTTGCCCCGAAGCAGCTTCGCGATTTCGATCTTGAGCTTCGAAACGGGCATGTCGACCCACTTGTGGCCGGCGCTTCCGGCGTTCCGGAGTCGGGTCAGCATGTCCGCGATCGGGTCCGTCATCATGGTCGGTCTCGTCCTGTCCGTCGGTTTTGTCCGGCTTCAGCTGCCGTTCTGTCCGATGACGACGGGGATGGCCCCGCGGAAGGGAAACCCCATTTCCCTCAACAGGGCCAGCGCCTCGTCATCCTTGTCGGTGCTCGTCACTACCGTGATGTCCATACCATGGACTCGGTTGATCTTGTCGTAGTTGACTTCGGGGAAGATGATCTGCTCGCGCACCCCGAGGGTATAGTTGCCGCGACCGTCGAAAGACTTGGTGGACAGACCGCGGAAGTCGCGAATCCGGGGCATCGTTGCACTGACGAGGCGATCCAGGAACTCGTACATGTGGCGGCGGCGCAGGGTCACACTCGCACCGACGGGCATACCCTCCCTGAGGGAGAAGTTCGAGATCGACTTCCGGGCACGCGTCACGACCGGCTTTTGCCCTGTGATCACTGTCAACTCCTCGACGACGCTGTCGAGAAGCTTCTGGTTCTTGGTGGCCTCGCCGACGCCCACGTTCAAGACCACTTTCTCGAGGTGCGGAATTTGGTTCGGGTTCGTGAACCCGAATTGCTCCCGGAGCCGCGGTTGTACGCTCTCGAGGTAGTGCTTGTGCAGTCGAGGCTCGCTCATCTGGTCTGCCATGTCTCTATCCGTCGCAGTTCGCCCGTCCCGTTATCTGACTTTCGGGATCGGGTTGCCCGTTCTTACGGCGATGCGCTCTTTGGTGCCATCGCCCTCCAAGCGTGCGCGAACCCGACTCGCTTCGCCGCTCGCCGGGTCGATCAGCATCAGGTTGGAAATGTGTACCGGGGCCTCGAACGTCATGATTCCGCCTTCCGGATTTTCCTGGGTCGGCCTCTGGTGACGCTTGCGCATGTTGATGCCCTCGACCACCACTCTGTCCTGGTCCGGAATCACGCGCAGCACCGTTCCCTGCTCGTCCCGGTAGTTGCCGCGGATGACCATGACTCGATCGCCCTTGCCGATGTGGTGCTTTCGCCCCGGAGAACGTCGTTTGGACTTTCGCATCAGAGTACCTCTGGGGCGAGCGACACGATCTTCATGTAACGCTTTTCCCGGAGCTCCCGCCCTACCGGACCAAAGATGCGGGTTCCGCGGGGCTCTCCATTCGGATCGATCAGAACTGCCGCGTTGTCGTCGAAGCGGATGTACGAGCCGTCTCTTCGGCGGATCTCCTTCGAAGTCCGAACGACGACGGCTCGGACGACCTCTCCCTTCTTCACGGCTGCGTTCGGGATCGCGTCCTTGATCGTGACGACGACGAGATCGCCCACGCCTGCGTACCGCCGACCTGAGCCGCCGAGAACGCGGATGCACAACGCCTTCTTCGCACCCGTGTTGTCGGCGATTTTCACTATCGACTCCTGCTGGATCATCCGTCCACCCCTTCCGCGCGGTGGAGGAGCTCGACGACCCGCCAACGCTTTGTCTTCGAAAGCGGCCGTGTCTCGGAAATCCGCACTGTATCTCCAACGCGATACTGGTTTTCTTCATCGTGGGCGTGGTACTTCTTCGTCCGCTTCACCTGCTTCGTGTACAGCGGATGGGGGAACTGCCGGGCGACGAGAACCGTCACGGTCTTGTCCGACGAGTCGCCAATGACGACTCCGGTGCGCGTCTTGCGCTGATTACGCGTGGTCGTGTCCATCTGTTCCGTCCCTGGCATGAGCGCTTCTAGCTCCCTTCAGCGGCCAGGTCGGCCGCTACGGTCTGTGCCGCGTCGAGCTCTCGCTCGCGTTGGATCGTGAGCAATCGTGCGACGTCCTTCCGGATGGCCTGCAGGAGCATGGGGTTCTCGAGCTCCATCGTGGCGCTTCTGAACCTGAGCCGGAAGCGCTCTTCCCGGAGTTGGCGGATCCGCTCGCCAATCTCCTGGTCCGTCATGTCGCGAATCTCGTCGGTGTCCATCGACTAGCCCCCGAGCTGCTGTTCGCGGATGACGAAGCGGGTCTTGATGGGAAGCTTGGCTGCCGCGAGCTGCATCGCTCTTTGCGCGACCTCCACGGGCACACCCTCTAATTCGAACATCATGCGTCCCGGCTTCACGACGGCGACCCACCCCTCCGGGTTGCCCTTTCCCTTCCCCATCCGCGTCTCCGCTGGCTTGGACGTAGTCGGCTTGTCCGGAAAGATGCGGATCCAGACCTTGCCCCCCCTTTTCATGTGCCTTGTCATCGCGACACGGGCGGATTCGATCTGCCGGTTCGTGATCCACGCAGACTCGACGGCTTGGAGCCCGTACTCTCCGAAGCTCACCTTGCTGCCTCGGTGCGAGTTCCCCCGCATCTTGCCTTTGTGCTTTTTCCGGTACTTGACCCTCTTCGGTGCCAGCATGTCCTACTCGTCCGTTGCAATCCCGCCCGCTACCGGGCAGGCGTGTTTCTGGCTCGCTGCCTACGATCCGGTGGAGTATGTGCGGCCGCGACGCTCGTCCACGACCTCGCCCTTGAAGATCCAACACTTCACACCGACGGTGCCGTACGTCGTCTTCGCCGTCACGCGTGCGTAGTCGATGTCGGCGCGAAGCGTGTGGAGCGGAACGCGGCCTTCGTGATAGGACTCTGTCCGCGCGATCTCAGCACCACCCAAACGACCGCCACACTGGATCTTGATCCCTTCGGCACCTGCTCGCCGCGCGGATTGCACGGCCCGCTTCATGGCTCTTCGGAACGAGATACGCTGCCGAAGCTGATGTGCGACGTTTTCGGCCACCAGGCGTGAGTCGAGCTCCGGGCGCTTGATCTCTTCGACATTCACCGAGACCTCGGCCTTGGTGAGTACTCCCAGCTCGTCGCGGAGCTTGTCGACCTCGGCCCCGCGCTTGCCGATCACGACCCCCGGCCGCGCCGTGTGAATCGTGACGACGATCTTGGACGGCTTGCGGTCGATCTCGGCTTTGGAGATGGCCGCATGCGCAAGCCGGCGGTGCAAGTAAAGCCGGATCGTCTCGTCCTCCTGCAGAAGACGGGGGAAATCCTTCTCGGCGTACCAACGGGACTGCCAGTCCTTGACGACGCCCAATCGGAACCCATGAGGATGTGTCTTTTGTCCCATCCAGCTCTACTCCTTGCTGTCCACGACGATGGTGATGTGACTCGTCCGCTTGCGAAGTGGCGCGGCTCTGCCCATGGCCGCCGCACGCCACCGCTTCATCGTGCGTCCTTCGTCGACGTAGGCTTCTTTCACGAAGAGCTCGTCCACGTCGATGACGTCACCCTCGTCCTGGGCTCGGTACTGGGCATTGGCGACTGCCGAGCGCAACGTCTTTCCCACGGGCTCTGACGCGGCCTTCTTGGAAAACTGCAGGATCGCGTAGGCCTCGTTGACGGGCAGGCCGCGGATCTGGTCCACCACCAGGCGTACCTTCCGCGGACTCATGCTGATGCTCTTTGCGATTGCCTTCGCTTGTATCTCGAGACTCATTAGCTGCGCCTACCTACCTGGGCCTTGATCGCTTGTCGGCCAGCTTGCCCCCGTGCCCTCGAAAGAGCCGCGTCGGGGCGAACTCACCGAGCTTGTGTCCCACCATGTTCTCCGTGATGTAGACCGGAATGAACTTGTTGCCGTTGTGTACAGCGACGGTGTGCCCCACGAAGTCCGGCGAGATCGTCGAAGCGCGCGCCCAGGTCTTGATGACCTTCTTCTCTCCACGCGAGTTCATGATCTCCACCTTCCGGAGGAGCTTCTCGTCGATGAACGGGCCCTTCTTCAAGCTACGCGGCATACGGTCTACCTTTTCCTTGCCTTTCGTGCTCTAGGAGCGCGTGGCCTTGCCCCGCTTTCGGCCACGAACGATGAGCTTGTTGGATGCCTTCTTCCGCTTTCGCGTCTTCTTGCCCTCGGCCTTCCCCCACGGCGTGACCGGAGGCCGTCCGCCCGAGGCACGCCCCTCGCCTCCACCCAGCGGATGGTCGACCGGGTTCATGGCGACGCCTCGCACCTTTGGGCGGCGACCTCTCCACCGGCTGGCGCCCGCCTTCCCCAGGGACGTGAGCTCGTGGTCGATGTTCCCCACCTGGCCGATGGTGGCCATGCAATCCTTGCGCACCCGCCGGACCTCGGTGGACGGCAAGCGCAGGGTGACGTGGTCGCCCTCCTTTGCCATGATCTGCACGCCCGAGCCGGCCGAACGGGCCATCTGGCCCCCCTTCTTGGGCTTTAGCTCCACGTTGTGGACCACCGTCCCCAAGGGAATCCGCACGAGCGGAAGCGCGTTGCCGACTTTGATGTCCGATTGCGGTCCGGACATGATCTCGTCGCCGACGCCCAACCCGCGAACGTGGAGGATGTAGCGCTTTTCGCCGTCCTGGTAGTTGATGAGGGCGATGTTGGCGGACCGGTTCGGGTCGTACTCGATCTCGGCCACGCGCCCCGGGACGCCCAGCTTGTCTCGCTTGAAGTCGATGCGCCGGTACTTGCGCTTGTGCCCCCCACCTCGCCGACGGACGGTGATTCGCCCGTGGTGATTCCGGCCACCCTTCGAGTTGAGCGCTTCGGTCAGCGACTTCTCGGGGCCCTTCCGGGTCGTGACGGTGTCCTCCACGATCGACCTGAATCGTGACCCCGGCGTCACCGGCTTGAATTTCTTGATCGCCATCGCTCAGATCCTGTCGGCGCTGCTGCGCTTCGTCGTCGTTCGTTGCCCAAACATTCGCATGACTTCGGCGCGTCGTGCGCTCCGCCTCGTCAGCGGTCGGCTAACCAGCTTCATAGAGCTCGATTTGATCGCCTTCGGCGAGCTTCACCACGGCCTTCTTGAAAGATGGCCGACGGCCCAGGCTTCGGTCGCGGCTCATACGACCGAGAAAGGAACTGCGTATCTTTCCGGGATATCGCATGGTGCGGACGTCCTCCACCTTGACGTCCCATAGCGACTCGATCGCCCAGGCGATCTCGATCTTGTTTGCCCTCTCGTCGACCACGAACGAATAGACGTTCTCCACTTCCATCTGAAGCGACGTCTTTTCGGTGACGACGGGCTTGACGATCACGTCCCAGGCATCACGCATCATCTTCCTCCGAAGTTCCGTCGTCCTGGGGCACATCGTCGCTGTCGACGTCCTCGGTCTCCACGCCGGCTTCCTCGGTGTCTGCGGCGGCTTCCTCATCCGCACTGGCCTCCTCCGCTTCGGCCTCGACACCCGCTTCCTCTGCCGGGGCCGCCTCTTCCGGGATCGCCTCTTCCGCGGCGACGTCGGCCATCGCTTCGGGCGCCGACTCCTCGGCCTCCACAGCGGCCTTCTGCGGCGCGTCTCTGTGGTCGAGGGCTTCCCGCTCGATGATCACAGTCGATGCCCAGAGCAGGTCGTAAACCGACTCCTCACCGAACGCGCGAACCTCGACACCCGGCACGTTGCGGGCGGAGAGATACACATTCCGCTTCGTACCCTCGGTCAGCAGCAGGACCTTTCCGCCGACCTCGATCGAAGCGAGGTAGCCTACCAGGCGGGACGTCTTGGGCCCCTCGAAATCGAGCCCGTCGATGAGCAACACTCGGTCGTCTTCGGCCCGTGTATTCAGCGCCGATCGCCTGGCCAACGCTCGAACCTTCTTCGGCACGGATTGACGCCACGAATGGGGCCTCGGCGGAAACGCCAGCCCGCCTCCCGTCCATTGTGCCGCTCGCGTCGTGCCTTGGCGGGCCCGACCCGTGCCTTTTTGACGCCACGGCTTGCGGCTTCCGCCTGCGACGGCCGCCCGGTTCTTGGCCGAAGCGGTGCCTTGGCGTTGGTTCGCCAGGTGGGCCTTCACCACGAGGTGGAGGACCCCCTCGTTGACCACACCGTCGAAAAACTCGTCGGGCAACGCCCGGGCACGACCCTTCTTGCCGTCGGACTTGTAATAGCGTGCCTTATACATCCGTCACTTGGTGATGAAGACGTAGCTGTTTCGCGAGCCCGGAACCCCACCCTTGAGGAAGAGAAGGTTCTTCTCGGCGTCGACTCGAACGACCTTCACTTTGCCAATCGTCTTGCGGTTCCCGCCCATACGGCCAGGGAGCTTCTTGCCTTTGATGACTCGCGACGGGTCCGTCCCTGGGCCCATCGATCCCGGCGTGCGTGACGACGGGTGGCCGTGTGAGGCCGGACGTCCGGCGAAGCCGTGCCGCTTCACGACTCCCTGAAAGCCACGACCCTTCACGCGGCCCCGCACCTTTACCGACTGCCCTTCGTCGAAGAGCTCGACCGTGAGCTGCTCGCCAGCCTCGTAGGTCTCGTCGTCGGACATCGGGAACTCGCTCAAGATCCGCGGGGCGGCCTCGAGGCCGGCCTTCGCCGCATGACCGGCCTCGGCCTTCGGTGCCCGCTTGGCCTTCTTGGCACCGAAACCGATTTGGACCGCCCGGTAGCCGTCGGTCTCATCGGTCTTCAGCTGCACGACCGGGCATGGACCCGCCTCCACGACGGTGACGGGCACGACGTGCCCCTCGTCGTTGAAGATCCGGGTCATCCCGATCTTTCGTCCGATTAGTCCCGCCATCGCTGCTACGCCTCGTCTCGTTCCTTGCCTGAACGCGCATGAAACCGCGCGCGGTGCGCTTCCATCCGTCAGTAGACCTGACTAACCGACCTTGATCTCGACATCGATTCCCGCAGGCAGGTTCAGCTTCGTCAACGCGTCCACCGTTGCAGGGCGGGTGTCCAGGATGTCGATGAGCCGCTTGTGCGTCCGGAGCTCGAACTGCTCGCGGCTCTTCTTGTCGATGTGCGGCGAGCGAAGCACCGTCCACCGCTCACGGCGCGTGGGTAGCGGGATCGGACCACGCACGCTGGCGCCCGTCTTTTCAGCGGTACGTACGATGTCGGAGGCAGTCTGGTCGACGATCCAATGATCGAATGACTTCAGCCTGATACGAATCCTACCACCCATGTCGACTCTTCCTTTGTGGGGGCGAGGAAGCGCTCGCCTCACCTTTCCTGCTTCTAATCAGCCCGCCTGCTCGATCAACCCGCCTGTCCTTCTTCTTCTATCAAGGTCATCGTCGGTTCGCCGCTCTGGTCCCCGGCCGCCGTCGGTCGGGGGAGGGTCGGGGTCCGATCCCCCGAGCGCCCCTCTGCCCGCCGCGAAGCCTCTGAAGGACCGTGTCCGCATCCAGGGCGGATGCTCAGCCCAGGGACGACCCCCTTCAGCGGCAGCCGGGAAGCGAGGGGAATCGGACCCCGACCCGGCACTCGTCCTACTCGATCACCTCGGTAACCACGCCGGCACCAACGGTCCGTCCACCCTCGCGGATCGCGAACCGCAGCTCCGTGTCCATCGCGATCGGCGTGATCAGCTCCACTTCCATCTGCACGTTGTCCCCTGGCATCACCATCTCCACTCCCTCCGGCAGCTCCGCCGCTCCCGTCACGTCCGTCGTCCGGAAGTAGAACTGCGGCCGGTACCCGTGGAAGAACGGCGTATGCCTTCCCCCCTCGTCCTTCGTCAGGACGTACACCTCCGCCTTGAACTTCGTGTGCGGCGTGATCGCGCCCGGCGCCGTCAGTACCTGGCCCCGCGAGATCTCCTCCTTCCCCACTCCCCTCAACAGCAGACCCGCGTTGTCTCCTGCCTGGCCCTGGTCCAGTAGCTTCCGGAACATCTCCACTCCCGTCACCACCGTCTTCCGGTCCTCTCCCAGGCCCACGATCTCGATATTGTCCCCAACCTTCACGATCCCGCTCTCGATCCGCCCCGTCGCTACCGTCCCCCGGCCCGTGATGCTGAACACGTCCTCCACTGGCATCAGGAACGGCTTGTCCACTTCCCGCTCCGGCTCCGGGATGTAGGAGTCGATCGCGTCCATCAGCTCCTGGATGCACTCCACTTCCGCTCCCTCGCCTTCCGCTTCCATCGCCTTCAACGCGCTCCCCTTGATCACCGGGAGGTCGTCCCCTGGGAAGTCGTACTCGCTCAATAGCTCCCGCACCTCCAGCTCCACCAGCTCCAACAGCTCCTCGTCGTCCACCATGTCCACCTTGTTCAGGAAGACCACGATGAACGGCACGTTCACCTGACGCGCCAACAGGATGTGCTCCCGTGTCTGCGGCATCGGCCCGTCCGCCGCACTCACCACCAGGATCGCCCCGTCCATCTGGGCCGCCCCCGTGATCATGTTCTTCACGTAGTCCGCGTGTCCCGGGCAGTCCACGTGCGCGTAGTGCCGGTTCTCCGTCTCGTACTCCACGTGCGCCGTCGCGATCGTGATCCCCCGCTCCCGCTCTTCCGGAGCCTTGTCGATCTGGTCGAACGCCACCGCGTCCCCGCCGTGCTTCTTCGCCTGTGTGAACGTGATCGCCGCCGTCAACGTCGTCTTCCCGTGGTCCACGTGTCCGATCGTTCCCACGTTTACGTGCGGCTTCGTCCTCTCAAACTTCGCCTTTCCCATCTCCGCTGCCTCGGTCCGTTCGTTTCAGATGGATTGCGACTTGGCGTCGCGCGCCTAGTCACCACCCCCATTGGTGGTGATGATCTCTTCTGCCTTCGACTTGGGCACCTGCTGATAGTGGGAGAACTGCATCGTGTACACGGCCCGCCCCTGGCTCATCGAGCGAAGAACGGTGGAGTATCCGAACATCTCCCCCAGCGGCACACTGGCTCCGATGACTCGGGCGCCGGCTCGCTCGGTCATGCCTCCCACCTTTCCGCGCCGCGACGAGAGGTCCCCCATGATGTCGCCCATGTAGTCGGCGGGCGTCACGACCTCGACGTCCATGATGGGCTCGAGCAGCACGGGTCCGGCGCGCTTGACGCCCTCCTTGAGGGCCATCGATCCGGCGATCTTGAACGCCATCTCGCTGGAGTCGACGTCGTGATACGACCCATCCACGAGCTCGACCTTGATATCGATCAAGGGATAGCCCGCCAGCACGCCGGTCGTCATTGCGTCCTTCATGCCCTGCTCCACCGGCCCGATGTACTCCCGGGGAATCTTCCCGCCCACGATCTTGTCCTCGAACACGAAGCCCGCTCCTTGATCGGCGGGCTCGATGTTGATGACCACGTGGCCGTACTGCCCCCGGCCGCCTGTCTGCCGGACGAACTTCGCTTCGACTTTCTGCGCCGCGTTCTGGATCGTTTCGCGGTATGCGACCTGAGGCCGTCCGATGTTGGCGTCGACCCCGAACTCCCTACGGAGGCGATCGACGATGATCTCGAGGTGGAGCTCGCCCATTCCGCTAATGATGGTCTGGTTCGTCTCCTGATCCGTGTACACACGGAACGTCGGATCCTCGTCGGACAGCTTCGTCAGACCCACGGACAGCTTGTCCTGATCCGCCTTGGTCTTCGGCTCGATAGCCACCGAGATGACAGGCTCCGGGAAGTCCATCGCCTCGAGGATGATCGGGCTGTCCGGATGGCAAAGGGTGTCACCGGTACGCACGTCCTTGAGCCCGATCGCCGCTGCGATGTCGCCTGCGTATACCTCCTCCCGCTCCTCCCGCTTGTTCGCGTGCATCTGCAGGATTCGGCCGACCCGCTCACGTCGATCGCGCGTGGCGTTGAAGACGTAGCTACCGCTCGGAAGGGACCCCGAGTACACACGGAAGAACGTGAGCTTACCGACGTAGGGATCGGTCGCGATCTTGAAGGCCAATGCCGAGAACGGCGCGTCGTCGGACGCCTCGCGGATCTCGTGAGTCTCGTCGTGCTGCGGGAGGTGGCCTTGGATGGCTCGAACGTCCAGCGGTGAAGGCAGGTAGTCGATCACCCCGTCCAACAGCGCCTGAACTCCCTTGTTCTTGAAAGCGGAGCCGCAGAAGACCGGGAAGATGTCTCCGCCCGTCGTCGCTTCCCGGATCGCCTGCCGGACCTCCTCCTGAGTGAACTCCACCCCTCCGAGGTACTTCTCGAGCAGCTCGTCGTTGTGCTCGACCGCAGCCTCGATCAGCTCGTGTCGCAATTCGGCGATCTTGTCCGCCATCGAATCCGGGACCGGGCCCTCGGTGAACTTCGAGCCAAGGTCGTCTTCGTAGATGATCGCCTGCTGACGGACCACATCGACCACCCCGGTGAAGAGCTCTCCCTCCCCGAGCGGATACTGGACCGCGTGGGCGTTGGCACCCAGCCGGTCTCGCATCATGGTCACGACGTGCTCGAAGTCTGCGCCGACCCGATCCATCTTGTTGACGAACGCGATCCGCGGCACCGCGTATCGGTCGGCCTGCCGCCAAACCGTTTCGGACTGAGGTTCGACGCCGCCCACCGCGCAGAACACCGCGACAGCTCCGTCGAGCACCCGGAGTGAGCGCTCCACTTCGGCCGTGAAGTCCACGTGCCCCGGGGTGTCGATGATGTTGATGCGGAAGTCCGTTCCGTTGCGCGGCCAGAAACAGGTCGTGGCGGCAGACGTGATCGTGATCCCCCGCTCCTGCTCCTGCTCCATCCAGTCCATGGTGGCGGCACCCTCATGGACCTCACCCATGCGATGCACCCTGCCCGTATAGAACAGGATACGCTCGGTGGTCGTCGTCTTCCCGGCATCGATGTGCGCCATGATGCCGATATTCCTCAGATGCTGTAGCGGTGTTTGCCTGGGCATCTCTCTATTCCGTCCAATCCATGCTCGTTAGTGCAAACAAAAAGCGCAGGGGCCTTGAAGCAGTGAGCGCGGAGCTTTCGCTGCGACCAAATCGTGGTGGCAGCCACCCGCGCGTCGGGGGGGGGGTCACGATCGACGCCCCGCTGCCTCGGCGCTCCCTGCGCGCCGGGACGCTAGCGGTCCTGACTACCAGCGATAGTGGGCAAACGCCTTATTGGCTTCAGCCATCCGGTGCGTGTCTTCCTTCTTCTTGATCGTGGTTCCCTCATTCCTGCTCGCGGCGAGGATCTCGGCAGCGAGGCGCTCGGACATGGACCTCTCTCCGCGCCCCCGCGCGAACCCAATCATCCACTTGATTGCGAGGGCCTGGCGCCGCTCGGGTCGGACCTCGATCGGCACTTGGTACGTCGCTCCTCCAACCCGCCGGCTCTTCACTTCCAGCGCCGGCTTGGCGTTGGTCAACGCCTGGTTGAACACCGTTAACGCGGGCTGTCCCGACCGCTCCTCTACAACGTCGAGGGCTGCATAGAAGATGTTCTCGGCCGTGGATTTCTTCCCGCCGAGCATGAGGCCATTGATGAACTTCTGCGCAATGGTCGACTCGTACTTGGGATCGCCCCTGGGCTCTCTCTTCTCGGCTCTCGTGCGACGGCTCATAGACGGTTTCGCGACTCCAACGGGCTACGACTTCGTGCTACCAACGCTTGGCAGCTATTTGGGCCTCTTGGCCCCGTACTTCGAGCGACCTTGGCGCCGGTCACCCACTCCCGACGCATCGAGCGTTCCACGCACGACGTGATACCGCACTCCCGGAAGATCTTTGACCCGGCCTCCACGAATGAGGACGATGGAGTGCTCTTGGAGGTTGTGTCCTTCCCCTCCGATGTATGAAGTCACCTCGTACCCGTTCGTCAGCCGCACGCGGGCCACTTTCCGGAGAGCCGAGTTCGGCTTCTTCGGGGTGGTTGTGTACACGCGTGTGCACACTCCGCGCTTTTGCGGGTTCTTTTGGAGCGCCGGAGACTTGTTCTTCTTCTGAACGGCCTTCCGGCCCTTCCGCACTAACTGACTGATGGTCGGCATGGGACCCGGCTCGTCGAGATCGTGTTCTTCGATCAAAAAACGCGCTAACAGCGCGCTTTTCGAAGAGGCCTCCGGACCGCGGAAGCCTCTTTTATAGAGCTTGTTAAGTTAAGGATACCGCCGGGGGAGTGTCAACGGCCCGGCGCCTCGTATTTGACAGCTTTGCACCGACCTCAGAGGTCCTGGTTCGGAGAGGCCGGAGAACGGCCCCGGTCAACGAGCCAGAGACCGCTGTCGCGAGCGTATCTCGTCCATAGCCGCAGCGTGCTCGCTCCGCCTCCGTAGCGTCCTTCCAGCCATGCCCGGTTGGGGAATGCGACGTGTGTCATGTCACGTCCCGCAGCAGTCGCGGAGCCCGCGAGCATCCAACGGAGCAACAGCCCCCAGAGCGGCTCTCGACGGGGCGGACGCGGCCCACGAGCCGGTCCAACCGCAACCATCTTCGTGTGCTACCGACCCAGGTCCCACGACCCCCCAGGCGCTGGACCACGTCGTCTGGAATTTTCGCTCCTGCCCCGGAGCGGGCCAAGTCGAGGACGAGTCCTACCGCTGGAGCCGTCCTGCGGCTCGCTGCCAAGCGTGAAAACTCGTCCCAATCTGCGACCTGCTCCGCTACCCGGCTTAGATCGGCCAGTCCCGGAAAATGAACCCTGTAGCGCAAGTGCTTCAGGACGTGCTCGGCTACGACTTGGAGATGTGCCTCATAGGAGGGCGTGCCGGCCTCCACGTCGGCGCCATCCCAGAGGACGCTTCCACCCTCAGGGTCGCCGAAGCGCATATGCCCGTATTCGGTTCGCCAGTGCAGGTCGACGGCAAGCGCAACCCCGGGCGGAGCCGTTTCATCGAGGAAGCTCATCGAGTCGAGCCAATGGCTCCGGCCGGGCTCCCAAGGAGTCCAAGGCAGGAAGCCCGATCGCCCCAGTGCTTCCACCGCGGATGCAGCGTCTTCAGGCCGGACGAGCAAGTCCACATCGTCCATCGGCCGTGAGCCCGGATCCGGATAGACTCCCTGATCGACGAGTCCCGCGCCTTTGAAGACCAGCGACGGAATGCCCGCCTCAGTCAGCGCCGTGCGGGCCCGGCCCGCAGTCTCGAGCGTCAGCGCGGTGTGGATGGCCGTACGCCGGTAGGTGGGGTCCAGGGACGAGCGCACGCCAGACGGGAGCAACCCCCCACCGAAGGCGCGGTCCGTGGCGGCGGCGAGTGGACCCAGTGCGTGGAGATGCAGGAGATCCAACGCCCGCGTCCAGTCGACTCCGGAGGGGATTTCGAAGGAGGGGCCGACGAGAGAGAGAATCAGCTGCGCGGTGGGATCGTCAGGTCCCGGGTGGGAGTTGCTCATGCCCGCCAGCCGCCGAACTCGGGGAAGCGCGAGGGGGGAGGCCAGCCAGCCAGCCCCCCTCCCACAGGTCTTCTAGTCCGCCGTCGCCTCCTCGGCCGAGAGACCGGCACCGAGGCCCTCAGGTTCGCCTAGCGGCAGAATCTCCTCGTCGTAGAACTGCTGCTCGACCATGAATTCGACGTCCTGGTACCGGTGGATGCCGGTGCCCGCCGGAATCAGATGGCCGATGATAATGTTCTCCTTCAGGCCTTTCAAATCGTCTCGTGCGCCGCGCACGGCGGCGTCCGTCAAGACCCGTGTGGTCTCCTGGAACGAAGCAGCGGAAATGAACGACTCGGTGGTCAGGCTTGCCTTCGTGATCCCCAGGAGTAACGGCTCGGAGCGTGCCGGCTCTCCTCCTCCGGTGACGGTTTCCTCGTTGACCCCTCGGAATTCGACTCGATCGACGTTCTCGCCCTCGAGTAGCACGGTGTCCCCCGGGTCCATAATGCGGACCTTTTGGAGCATCTGCCGCACGATGACGGCGATGTGCTTGTCATTGATCTTCACGCCCTGCAGCCGGTAGACCTCCTGGATCTCGTTCAGCAGGTACTCCTGAACGGCCCGCGGCCCCCTGATGCGCAGGATGTCGTGCGGGTTGACCGGGCCCTCCGAAAGACGGTCACCGGCGCGCACTTGGTCCCCCTCGTGCACGCGCATGTGCTTGCCGACGGGGACCTCGTATACTCGTGGCTCTTCCTTCTCAGGCGTGACGACGACCTCGCGCTTGCCTCGTTTGATGTCTCCGAAGCTCACCTGTCCGTCGATCTCGGTGATCACGGCCGGATCCTTCGGCCGGCGCGCTTCGAACAACTCCGCGACACGCGGGAGGCCACCCGTGATGTCCCTCGTCTTGTACACCTCGCGACTGATCTTCGCGATCGTGTCGCCGGGGCTCACTCCGTCGCTGTCGTGCACGGTCAGATGGGCGCCGACCGGGATGATGAACTCGCGGAGCTTGGTGCCCCGTACGGTCTTGCCCTTCCGGATCTGAATCGTGGGGTGGAGCTTCTTGTTCCGGTCCTCGATGATCACCATCTGACGGCGCCCCGTGGACTCGTCGAGCTCCTCTCGCATCGTCTGCTCGTCGATGATGTCGACGAACCTCACGGTCCCGGCGGAGTCGGCCACGATCGGCTCGGAATACGGGTCCCAACTGAAGAGGAGGCCGCCGGCCTCGATCTTCTCTCCCTCTTCGACCGCTAAGGTCGCACCGTACGGCACCGCAAGGCGGCTTCTCACGAGCCCCTCGGGCGTCTTCAGGATGATCTGGCCCTCCCTCGAGGTGACGATCCGCTCGTCGTCCGGGCTCTCCACAGTCGTGACCCGGTCGAGCGTTACGACCCCGTCGATCTTCGACTTCCTCTGCGTCTGCGCCGCGATCCGGGCCGCGGTTCCACCGATGTGGAACGTGCGCAGCGTGAGCTGGGTGCCGGGCTCGCCGATAGACTGGGCGGCCAGGATGCCCACGGCCTCGCCGACGTCCACCGTCTTCATGGTGGCGAGGTTCCGTGCGTAGCACGTACGGCAGATGCCACGCTTCGTCTCGCACGTGAGGACGGACCGGATGCGCACCGACTGGATCCCAGCGTCTTCCGTGGCCTCGGCCTGCTCCTCCTCGATCAGCTCACCGCCCTTAACGATGAGCTCGCCGTCGATCGGATCGATGATGTCTTCGAGCGCGACGTTCCCTGCGATGCGGTCGGCGAGCGCCTCGATGATGTCCTCACCCTCTTTGAGCGCCGTCATTTCTAGACCCATCACGGTCCCACAGTCCTCGTCCGTGATCGTGACGTCCTGGGCGACGTCGACGAGGCGCCGCGTCAGGTATCCCGCGTCTGCAGTCTTCAGGGCCGTGTCAGCGAGGCCCTTACGGGCTCCATGTGTGGAGATGAAGTACTCAACGACGCTGAGACCCTCCCTGAAGTTCGACTTGATCGGAGATTCGATGATCTCGCCGATCCCGCCTGTCAGCTTCTTCTGGGGCTTGGCCATCAGCCCGCGCATGCCAGCCAGCTGGCGCATCTGGTCCCGGTTCCCCCGCGCTCCCGACGTCATCATCATGTACACGGGGTTGAACCCGTTCTTGGACCGCTCGAGATGCCGGACCATTGCGTCCGCGACATCGTTGTTCGCGTGGGTCCAGGTGTCGATGACCTTGTTGTACCGTTCGCCGTTGGAGATGAATCCGGACGCGTAGGCCCGCTGGAAGCGGGCCACCTGCTCGTCGGCGGACTTTAGGATCTCCGTCTTCTCTGCTGGGATCTCCAAGTCGCTGATCCCCACGCTGACGCCACCCATTGTGGCGTAGCGGAAGCCGAAGTCCTTGAGGTGGTCCAGGAACTGTGTCGTGGACAGCAAGCCGACGTCTGTGAAGCAGTCGAAGATTAGGTCACCGAGCTCGCCCTTACCGAAGGTTCGGTTCAGGAATCCCATCTCCTTCGGGATGATCGAGTTGAACAGCACCCGGCCTGCGGTCGTCCGGAGCCACTTTCCGTGGGCGGTCCCGTCCTCAGGGCGTCGAGGCACCCAAAACCAACACAGCGCATGGAAGCTCCTGTTGTCGTCGGCGAGTGCCATGTCCACTTCGCCGTACGAGCCGTACCGGGGAGCGTCCTTGTAAAGCGCGTTCAGCTTTTCGTCGGCCTTGGCACGTACGCTCTTGCTCGCATTCGAGTCACTGACTGCCCGCTCCAGATCCGAAATCTCGAGCGGCGGCTTCGTCAGGTAATAGCTGCCGATGACCATGTCCTGACTGGGCGCCGCGACGGGACGCCCATTCGATGGCAGCAGGATGTTGTTCGAGGACAGCATGAGGACCCGCGCTTCGAGCTGAGCCTCGTACGACAGCGGCACGTGCACCGCCATCTGGTCCCCGTCGAAGTCGGCGTTGAACGCCGCGCAGACGAGAGGGTGGATGCGGATCGCTTTCCCCTCGACTAGAACCGGCTCGAACGCCTGGATGCCCAGGCGGTGCAGCGTCGGAGCTCTATTCAACAAGACCGGATGGTCTTTGATGATGTCTTCCAGGACCTCGTACACCTTTGGGTCGTCACGCTCCACGATCTTCTTCGCGCGCTTGACCGTCTCGGCCTCGCCGCGCTTCTCAAGCTCGTGGATGATGAACGGCTTGAACAGCTCCACCGCCATCGCCTTGGGCAGCCCACATTGGTGCAGCTTGAGCTCTGGCCCGACGACAATCACGGATCGGCCGGAGTAGTCCACTCGCTTCCCGAGCAGGTTCTGGCGGAAGCGTCCCTGCTTGCCCTTCAGCATGTCCGAGAGGGACTTGAGGGGCCGCTTGCCTCGCCCGCGGATGGCCTTGGAGCGACGCCCGTTGTCAAACAACGCGTCGACGGCCTCCTGCAACATGCGCTTCTCGTTTCGGAGGATCACCTCCGGTGCCCGCATCTCGATCAGCTTCTTGAGCCGGTTGTTTCGATTGATGACGCGCCGATAAAGGTCGTTCAGATCCGACGTGGCGAACCGCCCGCCGTCGAGCGGCACGAGGGGGCGCAGATCCGGCGGAATCACCGGCACCACGTCCATCACCATCCACTCCGGACGATTGCGAAGGTCCGAAGAAGCGCCGGAATTCCGCAGAGCGTCGACGACCTTGAGCCTCTTCAGCTTCTTCTTCTTCCGATGCTGGGACGTCTCGGTGGCGATCTCGCGACGGAGCCAACCCGCGAGGCGGTCGAGGCCCTTGCCGTCCACGTTGCAATCCTTGATCGAACGATCGGGTGAATCGAGGCGCTTCAGCAGCGTCCGGATGGCCTCGGCCCCGATCTCCGCCATGAAATGCTCGTCGCCCTCTTCCCGCGCCTTCACCCGAAGGTCGTAGTACTCGTCCTCATCCAGCAGGTCGAGGAACTCTACGTCCTGCTTGCCTGGATTCGTGACGACGTAGGAGGCGTAGTAGATCGCCTTCTCGAGATCCCGCAGGGTCATTCCGACCAGATAGCCCAGCTGACTCGGCAGGGTCTTGAAGAACCAGATGTGACAGACCGGCACGGCCAGCTCGATGTGCCCCATCCGCTCGCGACGAACCTTCGAGAGCGTCACCTCGACTCCGCAACGGTCGCACACGTGACCGCGGAAGCGGATTCGCTTGAATTTCCCGCAATGGCATTCCCAGTCCTTCACAGGGCCGAAGATCCGCTCGCAGAATAGCCCGTCCCGCTCGGGCTTGAACGACCGGTAGTTGATCGTCTCAGGCTTCGTCACCTCACCGTACGACCAACTACGGATCTCCTCTGACGAGGCGATCTTCAGCTGGATGAAGTCGAAGTCTGCAGGACGTGTCTCACGAGACCTGGGAAAATCGATCATGCGTTAAGCACCCAAATGGTTGAGGGCGTCATTGCTGCTGTTCTCACTTGGACCGGGAGGCCAGGTCCCCGGCTATATCGGCGCAGTCGAACGCGCCTCGTGCTGCAATCTCCCCGGAGGGCGTCAGCTTGGATGCTGGGGTAGGCAGGTGAGCACCGGGACCGAGACGTAGCAGCGCTACGTCGCAGGTCACGGCGCGGAGCCTAACGACGCCCAGCGCCAAAATCACGCCCTACTCCTCCCGACCGAGGGTGACCGAGAGCCCCAACGCCTGTAACTCTTTGACAAGAACGTTGAAGCTTTCCGGGATCCCCGGCTCCGGAAGATTCTCCCCCTTTACGATCGCTTCGTAGACCTTGGAGCGTCCCGTAACGTCGTCCGACTTCACGGTGAGAATCTCCTGCAGCGTATGGGCGGCGCCGTAAGCCTCGAGCGCCCACACCTCCATCTCCCCGAAGCGCTGGCCGCCGAACTGCGCCTTCCCTGCCAACGGCTGCTGCGTCACCAGGGAGTAGGGGCCGATGCTCCGAGCGTGGATCTTGTCATCCACGAGGTGCGAGAGCTTCAGCATGTACACGGATCCCACCGTGACTGGGAAGTCGAAGCGCCGGCCACTACGGCCGTCGCGGATCCAGGCCTTGCCGTCCGGCAACATCTCGGCCGCCATCATGAATTCGACGGCAGCGGCGTCGAATCCCGATTTCAACGTCCGCGACTTCGACAGGGCGTGAATGGCCGGGAACGCATCCTCGAGTGAGCTATCCCCCCGTTCCGCCAGCTCCTTTCCGCAACTTACGAGGAAAGTCTTGAGGGCTTGGAAGTATGCCTTCGCCGCGTCAGGCAGCTTCAGGATTCCGTACGCATCGAGTGAACGCCCGATTCCGGTGTTCTCGGGACGGTCGCCGTTGCCGGTAGTGACTCCCTTCAACCCCGTCTCGGGAAGCAGATGCGCGAGGCTCACGAGGAGTTTGATGGCCTCGGGCGAGGTCGCCGGCGGGTCGGCACCAACGGCCAGGGCTTCGGCGGCCCAAGTGACTCCGGCGATCTTGAGTAGGAGGCCGACCTCGTCCTCGGTCGCACCCTGGAAGACCGGGGTTTTCGCCTCGAAGCCCAGAACCCGCGCCGCCCACCCGAGATGGGTCTCGAGGATCTGCCCGACGTTCATCCGCGAGGGCACGCCGAGCGGGTTCAGCACGATCTCGACTGGAGTGCCGTCGGGGAGGAACGGCATCTCCTCCTCAGGCGCGATGCGAGCGATGATGCCCTTGTTTCCGTGGCGCCCAGCCATTTTGTCGCCGACCGCGATCTTCCGCTTCTCGGCGATGTATACCTTGACGAGCTGAACCACACCGGGGGGCAGCTCGTCCGGCCGGAACACCTTGTCGATATGCTCCTCGGTCTTCTCCCGGACCTCCGTGATGCGGCGCTGCGCCTCGTCGATCACGCGTCGAACGCGCTCGTTGACCTCTTTATTCTTGATCTTCAGCGTGGCCAGGTCGGCCTCGGTGATCTTGAGGTCGTCGAGGATCGTCTTGGTGAGCTTCTCGCCCTCCTTGAGCAGCGGCTCGACTGTACCGCGCTTCAGGAAGAGGGCCACCGTCTGGAGATGCAGCAGCGCCCGCAGCTCCTCGTCACGCGCTTCCGTGATCCGTCCGATCTCGTCACGCTCGGACTGGCGCAGCTCGCCGATCCGGCTCCCGTGCTCCTTTTCCAGCAGCGGGTCGTCGATCCGACGGGAGAAGATCTTGACGTCGATGACGGTACCGGTCATGCCCGGCGACAGACGAAGCGACGAATCCTTCACGTCCTTCGCCTTTTCGCCGAAGATCGCCGTCAGCAGCTTTTCTTCGGGTGAGAGCTCCGTCTCTCCCTTGGGCGTGATCTTCCCGACCAGAATGTCCCCACTCTTCACTCGAGCGCCGATCCGCACGATCCCGCGCTCATCCAAATCGACGAGGCTCTCTTCCGCGACGTTCGGGATCTCTCTCGTGATCTCCTCCATCCCGCGCTTGGTGTCGCGCACGTGGAGCTCGAGCTCCTGGATGTGGATGGAGGTGAATACGTCGTCCTTGACCAACTTCTCGCTGATGACGATGGCATCCTCGAAGTTGTGGCCGTACCAGGGCATGAAGGCCACGAGCGCGTTGCGCCCGAGCGCCAGCTCACCGTGGCTGGTCGAGGGTCCATCGGCGATGATGTCGCCGTCCTTCACCTTCTGACCTTGCCGGACCAATGGACGTTGGTTGATCGCCGTGTCCTGGTTGGTGCGCCAGAACTTCTTGAGCCGGTAACGGTCGAATTGAGCGAGTCGCGCGAGAGGCTGTTCAGCTTTCTTGACTGCGACAGCGCCGGTGTCCACCACGATTTCGTCGGCTGTGACGCTGACCACTTCCCCGCCCCGGCTCGCGGTAATCACAGCACCGGAATCCCGAGCTAGCTTGCGCTCCAGGCCCGTCCCCACGAGGGGTGCGTCGGTGTGGAGCAGCGGAACGGCCTGCCGCTGCATGTTCGATCCCATCAACGCCCGGTTGGCGTCGTCGTGCTCCAGGAATGGAATCAGGGCTGCGGCCACGGAAACCAGCTGGTCGGGCGCCACATCCATGTAGTCGATGTCGGCCGGACCCAGCAACGGGAAGTCGCCCTTCTCTCTGCACAGGACGAACTCGTTGTGGAACGTCCCGTCGGGGTCCAGCGGCGCATTCGCCTGGGCGATGCGAACCTCTTCCTCCTCGTTAGCGGACAGCCACTCGATCTCGGTCGTGACTCTGCCCTTCACAACCTTCCGGTACGGAGTTTCGACGAAGCCCAGTCCATTGATGCGAGAGTACGTCGTGAGAGAGGTGATGAGGCCGATGTTCGGGCCTTCGGGAGTCTCGATCGGGCACATGCGCCCGTAGTGCGAATAGTGTACGTCGCGAACCTCGAATCCCGCCCGCTCCCTGGTCAGCCCGCCCGGGCCGAGTGCCGAGAGACGGCGCTTGTGGGTCATCTCGGCCAACGGGTTCGTCTGGTCCATGAACTGCGAGAGCTGGGACGAGCCGAAGAACGCTTGGATCACGGCCGACACCGTCCTGGCATTGACCAGGTCGTCGATATTGATCTTCTCGGGATCGGTGTTGATCGACATGCGTTCCTTGACCAGGCGCGCCATCCGCGACAGGCCGACTGAAAACTGATTTGCGATGAGCTCGCCGACAGTGCGTACTCGGCGGTTTCCGAGATGGTCGATGTCATCCGTGAAGCCGCGGCCCTCGCTGAGCTCGATCAGGTAGCGGAGGATGGCGATGAAATCGTCCCTCGTGAGGACCATGGTGGTGGGCGGTACGTCGAGGCCGAGGCGTTGGTTGATCTTGTACCGCCCGACTCGCCCCAAGTCGTATCGCTTGGGGTTGAAGAAAACGCGCTCCAGGGATGTCCTGGCCGTCTCGACGTTGGGCGCCTCACCGGGCCGCAAGAGAGAATAGATCGCAAACAGCGCCTCGTCTTCGGAGGACGTGGGGTCCTTCTTCAGCGTGCGCTTGACGATCGGACTCTCTCCACGCGCTGTCGGCTTGGCGCTCCGGAAGATCTTGATCTTCTTCGTTCCGGCGCGCACCAGCAGCTCGATACTCTCTTTCTCCAGCTCGGTCGCGGTCTCGACGATCACTTCGCCGGTCTCTGGATCGACGATGTCCTCCGCGATCACGCTGCCCTCGAGCTCTTCAAGCGCCTCCTCGTCGTTCGCCTTGAACTTGACCTCGCTCGTCGAGAAGAAAAGGCTGAACACCTCGGCGTCGGTGCCGTGCCCGAAAGCACGGAGCAGGGCGGTCGCCGGGAACTTCTTCTTCTTGTCGATGTGGACGTAGCAGATGTCGTTGATGTCGATCGTGAACTCGACCCACGAGCCCCGGAACGGGATGATGCGGGCGCTGTGCAGCTTCGAACCGTTCGGGTGGATATTCTCCTCGAACACGACACCGGGCGATCGGTGGAGCTGGCTCACGACGACGCGCTCGGCACCGTTGATGATGAATGTCCCGAGGTCCGTGAGGAGGGGCAGATCGCCTAAGTAGACCTCTTTCTCGATGATGTCGCGCGGGCGTCTCTCGCCATCCTCGAGGTCCTCCCAGACGATGAGTCTCAACGTCGCCTTGAGGGGCGCCGCGAAGGTCATGTCGCGCTCGATGCACTCCTCGACCGAATACTTGGGCTCGCCCAGCGCCGAGGTCACGTACTCGAGCGTGAAGTTCTCGTTCACGTCCGAGATCGGGAAGATCTCGCCGAAGACGCGGTCCAACCCGAAATCCCACTGCTCCTCGGGCTCAGTGTCGGTTTGGACCAGCTTCGCAAAGGACTCGAGCTGAACGTCCAACAGGTTTGGCATCGGCATGACCGAATCGAGCTTGGCAAAGCTGACGGTCGGTCGGGCACTACCATTGCGACTATCCAACGGGACTCCCCCTTTTAGCCGAGCCTCTGCTGAGCGGGCCGACTAACGTATCCAACAGGAAACATGCGCAGATGTCCCCGACCGCCCTCTGCGGCGGCGGGGATAGGCTTCAGAGCCGGAACCGGTGGCAATCCGAGAACGTCGCTCGTCCTCACGGCCGGTCCTACGCCTCGTTCTCCAGGGACCTGACTGCACCTATTTGAGAGCGACGGCCGCGCCTACGTCTTCGAGCTTCGCCTTGACCTGCTCGGCCTCTTCCTTCGTGACGGCCTCTTTGACTGCGCTCGGCGCACTGTCCACGAGCTCCTTCGCTTCCTTCAGGCCCAGGCTCGTGACTTCGCGGACCACCTTGATGACCTGGATCTTCTTGTCGCCGAAGCCTTCGAGGATCACGTCGAACTCGTCTTGCACCTCGGCAGCCGCTTCAGCGCCCTCGCCCGCGGCTGCGGCCGGTGCGGCCGCCACTGCTGCCGTGACCTTGAACTTCTCCTTGAACAGATCTACGAACTCGGAGAGCTCGAGTACCGTCATGTTGCCGATGGTATCGAGAAGCTCTTCTTGATTGATCGCCATTTCGCTGCTCTCTCCTGATTGACCCCGGCCCCGCCGGGGATGTGGGTTACTCGTTTGTCGTCGCCTTGCCCCGGCCGAATCCGGCGCCGGCGAGGACCACGCCTGGCTACCCTTCCTCGCGCTGTGTCTTTAGGGCCTCGAAGAGCCCGACGAGCTCTTGCACCTTGCCCTCGAGCGCTCCCACCAGAGCGGCGAGGGGAGCCTCGAGCGATCCAGCGAGCTGCGCCAGAAGGACCTCTCTCGGCGGCAAGGCGGCCAGTCGCTTGAACTGGTCCGCTTCCAGCACCTCGTTGTCGACGACTCCGATCTTGAACGCCGGCCGGCCGGCGTGGGCCTTCGCGAAGTCGCTGAGGGCCTTGGCTACCGCGACCGGGCCCGATTCGCTGATCACGACGCCGGTGGGACCCGTGAAGTGCTCCGCCAGATCGGGAATCTCCATACTGCCCAGAGCGCGCGTCACCAATCGGTTCTTGACGACGACGTAGCGGGCGCCCGTCTCCTTAATTTCTCGGCGGAGCACCGTCATCGACTTGACGTCGAGGCCGGTGAAGTCCGTGAGGTAGAAGACCTCGGCCTTCTCGACCTCTCCCTTGAAGTCCTCTACGAAGGTCTGCTTGTCGGATCCCTTCATCGATCAGCTCCGCCCGAACTGGTTGGGGTCGATGGGTACTCCCGGCCCCATCGTGCTCGAGAGCGTCACGCTACGAACGTACGTGCCTTTCGCGGCGGCGGGCCGGGCTCGGAGGACCGCTTCCATAAAGGCACCTAGGTTGTCCGAGAGCATTTCCTCCTCGAAGGACACGCGCCCGATCGGCGCATGGACATTCCCGGTCTTGTCGACCCGGTATTCGATCTTCCCGGCCTTGATCTCCGACACGGCTCGACCGACATCGAAGGTGACCGTTCCTGACTTGGGCGTCGGCATGAGGCCTCGCGGTCCGAGAATGCGGCCGAGCGGCCCCACCTGCCCCATCATGTCTGGCGTGGCCACGACAGCGTCGAAGTCGAGCCACCCGTTCTTGATCTGCTGGACGTATTCGGATCCCACGTAGTCGGCCCCGGCGTCCTTCGCCTCTTGCTCCTTTTCACCCTGGGCGATCACGAGGACGCGTACCGACTTCCCCGTGCCGTGAGGGAGCACGACGGTGCCGCGCACGATCTGATCCGCCTTCCTCGGATCGACGCCCAGTCGTGTCGCGACTTCGACGGATTCGTCGAAGTTGGCGAAGGAGAGATCCCTCACCAGCGACACGGCCTCTTGGGGGGAGAACGCGACGCCGAAAGGCACCTTGGCCCGGGCGTCCGCGTACTTCTTTCCACGTTTCGGCATTGTTGGCGAACCGACTCGTCTCGCCCTCCCACCCCTGGCGGCTCGCAGCGGGTGGTTCGTCGGGCTTCAACCTTCTTCTGTCCAAGCGAGGGGCGTGAGCCCCGACCCGCCCATCTACCTACCAGTCCACCTCGATGCCCATGGAGCGCGCCGTTCCTGCGATCATCCTGACCGCGGAGTCCAGGTCGCTCGCATTCAGGTCGGGCATCTTCGTCTCGGCGATCTCGCGGAGCTGATCGACCGTCACGCGCGCGACCTTTTCGCGATTGGGCTCGCCAGAGCCCTTGTCCAACCCAGCGGCCTTTTTCAGAAGGACCGATGCAGGCGGCGTCTTCGTGATGAAGGTGAAGGATCTGTCCGCGTAGACGGTGATCTCCACGGGGATGATCGTCCCCTGCTGCTGCTGCGTCTTGGAGTTAAACTGCTTGCAAAACTCCATGATGTTGACGCCGTGCTGGCCCAGCGCGGGGCCGACAGGCGGGGCGGGATTCGCCTGACCGCCCGGCACGTGCAGCTTTATGAACCCGAGGACCTTCTTTGCCATTTCGTCGTCCTGACTCTATTGCCGCCCTGAATCGTCCGCGGGATGTCCGTCCGCCGCGGCCAGGTGGGACTTGGTCAGTACCCCGTGAGCTGGGTGAAATCGAGCTCGACCGAGGTGGGTCTGCCGAAAAGGGAGACTTCGACTTTCACCTTCCCTGTGTCGGCGATTACCTCCTGGATCGTGCCTGAGAAATCGGTGAACGGTCCCTGCGTGACCTCCACCACCTGACCGACGTGGAACGGGACCTCCTCTTGGGTCTCCTTGTCCTCGTCGGTCTCGATGCCGAGGATCTTGCGCACCTCGTCCTCCCGCAGTGGCTGCGGGTCCTTCCCGCCCACGAACTTGATCACGCCTTGGATGTTGTTGATCGCGTGTAGGGTCCGCTCGTTGAGGTCCAAGTTCACGAGGACGTATCCCGGGTACAGCCTCTTCGTAACTTGAACCCGCTTGCCGTTGCGGATCTCCATCACGTCCTGAGTAGGCACCAGGACCTCGAGGATCTCGGGGTCTTCGCCCTCCTCCTCGATCCTGCGCTCGATGAGCCGTTGGACCTTGTTTTCGTGCCCAGAGTAGCTCTGGACCGCATACCACTTCGGTTCACGCATGATCGTGGAGCCCATTAGGCCCCGAAGAGGCCCATGATGGTGTTCACGACGAAGCGGACCATCCCGTCCATCGCGAAGATGATGATTGAGATGGCGATGACGAACAGGATCACCACCCACGTCGCGTTTCGCAGTTGCTGGTAATCGGGCCAAGTCACTTTTTGGAGCTCGACCCAGGACTCCCGAGTGAAGCTCGCCGAGTTCTTGATCAGGTCGGCCATCTACTTCGTTTCCTTGTGGCCGGTGTGTTGACGACACCGCGGACAATACTTGCGATGCTCCACCCGCTCGGGGTGGAGGCGCTTGTTCTTCTTCGTCGTGTAGTTCCGCTCAGCGCACTCGGAGCACGCGAGAATCACTCGGTCCCTGGCCATTTCTTTACCTGTGTGCGTGCTCGGACCGATCGCTCACCTGCTCGATCAACCCGCCTGTCCTTCTTCTTCTATCAAGGTCATCGTCGGTTCGCCGCTCTGGTCCCCGGCCGCCGTCGGTCGGGGGAGGGTCGGGGTCCGATCCCCCGAGCGCCCCTCTGCCCGCCGCGAAGCCTCTGAAGGACCGTGTCCGCATCCAGGGCGGATGCTCAGCCCAGGGACGACCCCCTTCAGCGGCAGCCGGGAAGCGAGGGGAATCGGACCCCGACCCGGCACTCGTCCTACTCGATCACCTCGGTAACCACGCCGGCACCAACGGTCCGTCCACCCTCGCGGATCGCGAACCGCAGCTCCGTGTCCATCGCGATCGGCGTGATCAGCTCCACTTCCATCTGCACGTTGTCCCCTGGCATCACCATCTCCACTCCCTCCGGCAGCTCCGCCGCTCCCGTCACGTCCGTCGTCCGGAAGTAGAACTGCGGCCGGTACCCGTGGAAGAACGGCGTATGCCTTCCCCCCTCGTCCTTCGTCAGGACGTACACCTCCGCCTTGAACTTCGTGTGCGGCGTGATCGCGCCCGGCGCCGTCAGTACCTGGCCCCGCGAGATCTCCTCCTTCCCCACTCCCCTCAACAGCAGACCCGCGTTGTCTCCTGCCTGGCCCTGGTCCAGTAGCTTCCGGAACATCTCCACTCCCGTCACCACCGTCTTCCGGTCCTCTCCCAGGCCCACGATCTCGATATTGTCCCCAACCTTCACGATCCCGCTCTCGATCCGCCCCGTCGCTACCGTCCCCCGGCCCGTGATGCTGAACACGTCCTCCACTGGCATCAGGAACGGCT
The DNA here is from genome assembly GCA_965248625.1 of Longimicrobiales bacterium. Taxonomy (GTDB): domain Bacteria; phylum Gemmatimonadota; class Gemmatimonadetes; order Longimicrobiales; family Gaopeijiaceae. The sequence continues at coordinate 284,372 of OZ252109.1, forward strand.
TGTCCACTTCCCGCTCCGGCTCCGGGATGTAGGAGTCGATCGCGTCCATCAGCTCCTGGATGCACTCCACTTCCGCTCCCTCGCCTTCCGCTTCCATCGCCTTCAACGCGCTCCCCTTGATCACCGGGAGGTCGTCCCCTGGGAAGTCGTACTCGCTCAATAGCTCCCGCACCTCCAGCTCCACCAGCTCCAACAGCTCCTCGTCGTCCACCATGTCCACCTTGTTCAGGAAGACCACGATGAACGGCACGTTCACCTGACGCGCCAACAGGATGTGCTCCCGTGTCTGCGGCATCGGCCCGTCCGCCGCACTCACCACCAGGATCGCCCCGTCCATCTGGGCCGCCCCCGTGATCATGTTCTTCACGTAGTCCGCGTGTCCCGGGCAGTCCACGTGCGCGTAGTGCCGGTTCTCCGTCTCGTACTCCACGTGCGCCGTCGCGATCGTGATCCCCCGCTCCCGCTCTTCCGGAGCCTTGTCGATCTGGTCGAACGCCACCGCGTCCCCGCCGTGCTTCTTCGCCTGTGTGAACGTGATCGCCGCCGTCAACGTCGTCTTCCCGTGGTCCACGTGTCCGATCGTTCCCACGTTTACGTGCGGCTTCGTCCTCTCAAACTTCGCCTTTCCCATCTCCGCTGCCTCGGTCCGTTCGTTGAGGTTTTCGAGACTCGCTTCTCGCGCTCGGAGCCCTTCGGCCCCGGGAAGCTCTGGCCGGGATTTGAACCCGGGACCTCTTCCTTACCAAGGAAGCGCTCTACCCCTGAGCTACCAGAGCGCCGTGTTCCCTGCCCGGCCTTTTAAGAGCGGGAGACGGGACTCGAACCCGCGACCCTCAGCTTGGAAGGCTGATGCTCTAGCCAACTGAGCTACTCCCGCGTTTGCTCGCCAACGTGCCAACGGCCCCGCCGTCGCGTGTTCGAAGCGGCTGGGGTCGCATATGGTGGGGGGAGGATTCGAACCTCCGAAGGCTATGCCAGCAGATTTACAGTCTGCCCCGTTTGACCGCTTCGGTACCCCACCCGATACCGGACCGCGCCCTCCCATGACGGGAGTTCAGGAGCTGACGAAGGGACTCGAACCCTTAACCTGCTGCTTACAAGGCAGCTGCTCTACCAGTTGAGCTACGTCAGCGGAAACAGAGCCTTATAGTATATTTAGCGTTCGAGTAGGTGTCAACGGCGTTTCGGGGCTGTTCGCGACCCCTCCAGGGGCGCCATCCGGACCGCTCTCCTGTCAGCGCGAGACGACGCGTTTCCACCGGGTGCAGTCCGCCGAGTCCTCGAGCACGATCCCCCGTTCCGCGAGCTCGTCCCGGATGGCGTCGGCCCGGGCGAAATCCCGCTCGGCTCGCACCGAGTCACGCTCCTTGATCAGCTCCTCGACCCAGGCGCGCATGTCCTCGTCGACTTCCCGGCCAGCCCGTGCAAGCTCGAGCAGGCCAAGCACCTCGTCAATCGAATCCAGCGCGTCCAGCGCGGCATCGCGATCTGCCGGCCGGATGGGGCCCTCCGCTTCGTCGAGAGTGCTGTTCACGTCCTTCACGAACACGAACAGAGCAGCTAGACCATCCGCGGTATTGAGATCGTCGTCCATGGCGGTGCGGAATCGGTCGATCGCCTTCGTGGCCAGCTCAGTGATCCCCACGGATGCGGCAGCCGGATCCGCGGCCGTGCGGCCCAGACGGTCCTGGAAGTCGAGAAGTCGCTGGAGGGCCTGACGTGAGGCGTCGAGACCCTCGAACGTGAAGTTGAGCTCGCTACGGTACTGCGAGGAGATGAGCTGGTGACGGATCGCTGCCGGTTCGTACTTCTCGGCGAGGTCTGACACGGTGTACGTGTTGCCCAGCGACTTCGACATCTTCTGACCTTCGACCAGAAGATGCTTCACGTGGATCCAGTTCCGCACGAACGTCTTTCCTGTGGCGCCCTCGGACTGTGCGATCTCGTCCTCGTGATGGGGGAAGACGAGGTCTTCACCCCCGAGATGGATGTCGAGGGTGTCCCCGACTTCGCTCAAGCCCATCACCGAGCACTCCAGATGCCATCCGGGACGCCCTCTTCCCCAAGGCGATTCCCAAGCTGCCGCCGCGGTCTCGTCTCTCGGCTTGGCAGCCTTCCAGAGTGCGAAGTCGCGGATGTCATCTTTCTCATACTTGTCGTCGGCGACCCGTTCGCCCGGACGCACGGCATCCGGGTCGATACGCGACAGCCGACCGTACTCCGGAAAGCCAGCGATTCTGTAGTACACCGACCCGTCGGGCGTCGCGTACGCGAGTCCGCCGTCGATCAAACGGGCGACGAAGCCGATCATCTGATCGATGTACTCTGTCGCCTTCGGGTGGCAGTCGAATTCCCGGATGCCGAGCCTTCGAGCATCCGCCAAGAACGCCTTCGTGAACGGAGCAGTGTATTCGCCGATGGTCTGTCCGCCCTCGGCGGCCAGGTCGATGATCCGATCGTCGACATCGGTCAGGTTCACGACGAAACGCACGTCGTATCCACGCCACTCGAGGTATCGATGAAGAACGTCGTAGACGATGAACGCACGGAAGTTGCCGATGTGGGCGATGCCGTACACCGTGGGGCCACAGCCGTAGACTCCGACCGTCCCCTCGCGCAGGGGCTGGAAGGGCTTGAGGGAGCGGGAGAGGGTGTCGTAGAAGCGTAGCGTCATGTTGAATTCAGGAAGCGTTCGGATATCCGTAGGCATCGCAGAGGTGCTCACCGCAATACCCTGATCTCGAAGACCCTCCAGGCCTCGTCCTCCTGGACGAAGCCGACGTACACAGTGGATCGGAACGCTTGGGAAACACCCTCCGCCATCGCCTCCCATCGGATCTCCGCGTATCCGCGAGGCGGAGCCCCTCCGACTTCAGCTGCCTGCTCGAGACTGATGGTACCCGTCCTGTGCGCGCCCAGATAGCTCTTCAACGAGGCCACGGCCTGACGCCGTGAAAGGGCTTGGTGATCCTCGTGACCCAACCGAAGGCGTATGCCTGTCGCGACGAGGGATTCTCCGATCAGGTCCGCCGACCCCTGCCCCCAGAGGCGAGTCAGGTCCGCGGCGACCCCGTCCAGCGCGGGCTGGCGCTCGCCGACGGGCGCCCATTCCGGACTTGCGCCGGAAACGGTGCCCACCAGGACGATTAGGCCCAAGGCGGTGAGCGACGGACGGGTAGGGCGCATTCCCGTCACGCGGGACCGGACCCCGCGAGGGCCAAGCCGGATTCCACGGCTTCGAGCGCCTCGATGGGATCGGGCGCCGCGGTGACGCTTCGTCCGATTACGAGGTAGTCGGCCCCGGCCCGCGACGCGTCACGAGGTGTGGAGACACGGTCTTGGTCGTGCGCGTCCTCCCCCTCCATTCGGATCCCGGGTGTCACCACGAGCAGGCCGTCTCCATGCTTCTTCTTGATCGGACCGGCCTCGAGAGGAGACGCGACCACTCCGTCGAGACCGGAGGCCCGTGCGGCTTCCGCGAGTCGGAGGACCTCGTCCCGCAGCGAAACGAGTGGACGACCCCAGGCAGCCTCGACCTCCGAGATCGGTAGAGACGTCAGGACGGTGACCCCGAGAAGCTTCACGCTTCCCGAGGCGGCGTCCGCAGCCGCCGACATCATGCTGGTGCCACCCGTCGTGTGTATCGTCAGGAGCTCCACCTCCAGCTTGGCGGCAGCTGCGACGGTGCCGGCGACGGTATTCGGGATGTCCAACAGCTTGAGATCGAGGAAGATGTTCTTGCCCCGGTCCCGGAGCCGTTCGACGACAGCGGGTCCCTCTCTCGCGAAGAGCTCCAGACCGACCTTGTAGAAGGTCGCACGGTCGCCGAGGGCGTCCACGAGGTCAAGTGCGTCATCCGCGGAGGGATAGTCGAGTGCCAGGATGATCGCGGCCATCTCAACCAGTGCGGCCAATGGGGCGCAAAGGCCGCGCATCGAGCTCTTGAGTCGCCACGTCCATCCCTCCGATCAGCTCGGTGATCGATTTGATCCCGTGCTCCCGACCGAAGCCGCGCAAGCCTTCGACGGTGCGCTTGGCGGTGCCGGGATCCGCAAACGTCGACGTTCCGATCTGAACGAGGCGGGCACCCGCGAGCAGGAACTGTACGACGTCTTCGTAGCTTCGCACGCCACCGACCCCGATCAGGGGGATCGATACTCGCTGGCTCGCTTTCCACACCGCGTGGACCGCGATGGCGCGGAGCGCCGGGCCGCTCAGCCCACCGGCTCCGGCACCGAGGCTGGGCTTTCTCGTCGTCGGATCGATCACCAGCCCGGGCATGGTGTTGACGAGCGTGATGCCGTCGGCTCCTGCGTCCTGGGCTGCCGCTGCCGCATCGCCCATGTCCGGTACGTTGGGGGCGAGCTTCACGAGTAGTGGCCGGTCCGTGCGCTCTCGGGCCCCGGAAACGACCGTCGCCAGCAAGTGGGGATCGAGAGCGAACGGCAGGCCGTCGAGGCGGGTGTCGTTCGGACACGACAGATTCAACTCGAACCCGAGAAATCCGCGCTCGCCTTCGAGGGACTCTAGGAGGCGGAAATATTCCTCCGTCCGGTGTCCGGCGACGCTGACGAACACGTGTGCGCGGGTCACGTTCGAGGCCAGCCATGGAAGCTTCTCTGCCTTCACCCGCTCCAGTCCCGGGTTGGCGAGTCCGATGGAATTCAGCATGGCGTCGTCTAGCTCGCTGACCCTCGGCGCCGCGTTGCCCGCCCGCGGCTCGAGCGTGACCGACTTCGTGACGAGGCCACCGAGGCGGTCGAGGTCGACCACATCGTTCAGCTCCTGTCCGAATCCGCAGGTTCCCGCAGCAAGCATGACGGGGTTTTGGAACCCCACCCCGAACAGCTCTTGCTCAAGCCGCACTGCGCGAACCCTCCGGGACTACGCTCGGCCGAACTCGGATCGCATCGAGTAAGGGTGAGCTCGGGATGGTGTCCCGACGGGGGATCGTGTCCCAGGGCAACGAGTCCCGCCGGACCGAGTCGGCGCGGATGGAGTCCAGGCGCAATGAATCGACCAGCAGCGAGTCGAGACGGAGGGAGTCGAGCAGCACGGAATCGCCCTCGGCAATCCGTCGTCTCAGCTCCTCGGCAGTTCTGATGCTGTCGAGCGTGCGCGCGGTCTCGCTCACGACGACGTCACGGAACTGCGCCTCCGTGGCGATCCTCTGATGCAGCGTCGCCAGCGTGGTCTGTAGCCGGCGCTCGACGACGGTGAAGTCTGTGGGTCTCCCCGCCGTTCGCCTGGACGCCTGGACGTAGACATTGTCGGGCATCGCGTCCAGCCGTTCGGTCAACCGTCGACGCTCGTCCGCATCCTCGGTCAGCTCCAGGGTCGCCATCAGGGCCTTCGCCTCCCAGGCGGTCCCGCGATCCCGATCGGCGTATACCATGAACAGCTGCCGCGCCAACGAGTGCGATCCGAGGCTGTCCCGCGCCATCTCCGCCCCTGCAAACAGCGCCAGCGCATCTCCGTCGCCCCCCGCTCGCTCCACGAAGAGACCGACCCGCTTGATGACCTCGAGGAGCCGAACCGCCTCGGGCAATCCGAGCGCCGGAAGCAGGAGGCCGCGCACCCCGTCGAGGTCTTCTACGTCGTCGACCTCTTTCAGGCGCCAACGCGCAAGCGTGACCCGCGCTTCGTCCGCCAAGCGGCCGACGCCGTTGGCGACCCCCTCGGCGTGGATTCTTGCCGAGGCCGTGTCGCCAGCCTGTGCAAGTACGTTCGCCCTCAAGAGGCGCACCCGGTCCCGCCTGCCTGGGGCCCAGCTGCTACGATCTACTTCGGTGAGCAGGGTCGCCGCAGTCGCCGGGCCCCACAAGCGCGTCGCTCGATCGACAGCGACGCCGATGCTGTCCGCCCAAGTCTCCCCCGCTGGTTCGGTGAGCAGCACCGTGGCCCCCAGTCGCGCCTGGTCCACGTCGTCCCCTTCCACCCCGCGGATCAGCCGTTCGAGACCGGTCCGAACGCGGAATGCGTCGTCGCCCTGGGCCGCCTCGTCCAGGCTGTTCCACCCCTGCTCAGTGAGACCCGCGCTGAAGCTGGCCCGCGCCCGCCACAGGTGACCGTCCGCTCGGATCGCCGGGTCCGCAACCGCGGGCAGCGCGGCGTCGAGGAGGGCCAGACCCGCCGTCCGCCGACCTGTGGCCACGGCGACAACACCGAGATAGACCCGCACTCCTGCAAGGACCTCTGGATCCGCTGAAAGCGTCAGGGTCCTCTCTAGCGCCGATTCCGCCCTGGCCCACTCGCCCCTCTGTAAATACGACCGGCCCATCAAGAACAGTGCATCGTCCGCCCAACGGCCGTCTTCATCGGATCGGAAGCTCTTTGCGGCCTTTTCGATCGCCTCTTCGTAGCGCGTGGCGGCCGTCCCCGATTCGCCCCGGAGTCGTGCGTCCTCGGCTTCACCGAACGCGCGTTTGGCGTTGTAGAGAGAGTTGAAGTAGGCGCAGCCCGCGAAAACGACCAGAGACAGCAGGGCGAGCGGTGTGAGGCGACTCAACCCCGTCCTCCCATGCCCCCGGCCCGGGCCGTGGGGTAGCGCTCGAAGAAACGCCGGACGGCGGCAGCCAAGGATTCCGCGGCCCGACCTTGGAATTCGGGATCCGAGAGAAGACGTTCCTCTTGCCGGTTGGTGACGTAGCCGAGCTCGACCAGCACCGAGGGCATGAGCGCGTTGGTGAGAACGGCGAGCGGGGCCTGCTTCACCCCCCGGTTGGGGCCCGGGTGGACCGGGTCGAGCTCGGCTTGCACGATCTCGGCGAAGAGCGCTGACCAGTGCTCATGGTCGAAGGTCCTGAGCTCTTTGAGGATGAAGTCGAGGTCGGGATCTGCCGTCGCCCGCTCGGATGCCCCCGAAACAGAGGCGGAGGCGTTCTCGACCGCCGCGATACGGCGGGCATGCTCCGTACGGGCGTCCGCGAGGAAGTACGACTCGAATCCGCGTACGGCGCTCGATCCAGGGGACGCGTTCACGTGCAGTGAGATGAAGACGCCGGGGCGGTCGGCTTTGAGTGCCGTCGCTCGCTCGCCACGTTCCCAAATCGGCACGAGCACGTCGCGATCCCGCATCAGATGGACTTCGAGGCCGGGGTCGTCGCTGAGGGCCTCTGCAAGGGCCAAGCCGAGGGCCAGGACGATGGTCTTCTCACGTGACCCGCCGGGCCCTCGGGTTCCAGGATCAATGCCGCCGTGGCCGGGATCGATGATCACGACCCGGATTTCGTCAGCCGGCTGGCCAGCGGAGGGCGCTCCAGTGTCTGGCGCCGCTCCCGGCGCAGGGCGACCGGACGCGGCGGGATCGGGCTCGACCGCGTAGGCGCCACCGTCGCCACCCAGGATCGTGAGGCGCTGGTCCTGAGAGTCGAAGGCGTAGCGCCGCGGAAGGTACGCAGGTAGGAAGTCGACGAGGAGCTGGATCGGGACGTGGAGCACACCATCAACGCGAAAAGGCGCATCGGCGAGCTGGATCACTTGGTTCTGCCAAACGACAAACGGGCTCTCCGCCGCGAGCACCAACTCTCCCGCTTCTGGCATTCGAGCCACGCTCCCGCCCTCGGTAGACTCGAGCGACCATCCCAGCTCGCGGAGTACACCTTCAGGAACGGTCGCATACCCGCGGGGAGCGGACGCGAGGACCGTCGAGGTGACGCCAGTGGTGTCGCGGAAGAGCACTCGGGGGCTCTGCGCCGGCGCTGGCGTCGCCGATGAAAGGCCCGAGACCACGATCAGGGCGACTCCGGCCGTCTTGACCACAGCGAGGCGAACGATCATTCCCTCGACCCCATCGCCCGCTGGGCCTCTCGGTCCTGTGTCTCGCGGCGCAGCTTCTCCCTCTTGTCGTAGAGCTTTCGGCCCTTCGCGAGCGCAAGCGTGAGCTTTGCGTACCCCTTCCGGAAGTACAGATCGAGGGGAATCAGGGTCAGTCCCTTTTCCTCGACTTTACCGACGAGGCGCCGGATCTCATGTCGTCGAAGAAGGAGCTTCCGGCGGCGGTCGGGGGCTTCGTTCCAGCGAGTCGCGGGCTCATAGGGGCTGATGTGGAGGTTGTAGAGCCACATCTCGCTTCCCTCGATCCGTGCAAAGGCGTCCTGGAAGCCGACATTGCCGGCGCGGAGTGACTTCACCTCTGGCCCCTTGAGTACTAGGCCAGCCTCCAGTGTCTCGAGGACGTCGTATTCGTGCCGGGCTTTCCGGTTCCGGGAGATGATCTGGCGACCGTTGGCCTCGGCCATCTGGACCCGTCGCTAATAGATGAGGACGGGGGTACCTACGCTCACCAGATGGTATAGGTCGCGGGAGGCCTCGTTCGTCAATCGTATGCAGCCGTGCGAGATGCGCCGCCGTTCGGGATCGGGGTCGAGGAGCATCTGAGGCTGATTGGTACCATGGATCGCGATGCCGTCCCCCAGGTAGAGCGCGGTCGTGCCCAAACCTCCCGCGATGCGACGGGACGGATGGTCATCGGGGGGGATGGGCGCGCCCCTTTCTACGAAATGCCAATCCGGCGCGATCCACACCGGGTTCTTTTCCTTGCGCCGGATCTTCATGAGCCCACGAGGCGTCGTGAACGTCCAGCCCTGACCTCCACCCGTGAGGCGAAACCCGGTGCCGGTTCCTGCAGGTGCGGACCAGATGGCGTCTGGTCCCTCCATGACGAACACACGATTCTCGGCGAGGTGTACGACGACATACCGCCCCAGATCGGGGAGAAGCGACGTTTCCAGGCTCACCTCACGCTCGAGCGAACTGGAGTGATAGGTCACGCCTGGGTCGTCGCTGAAACCCTGTGCGCCCCCGGCTCCGGGACCGGCGAACACGGCCAGCAGGGCGAGCCCTGCCAGGTTCGCTCCGTTGATTGCCGCGGTCGGTCCGGTTCGCACTCGTCGCGCCCTTCTCATGGTGTACACCTGGGCTACTTCGCCACCGAGGATAAACACTATCGCCCCGTAATAGATCCAGAAAAACAGGACTGCGACGGTCGTGAGGTTGCCGTAGGCGGTCGTGAAATCGGCGGCGGACGTGAGATACCAACCAAAGCCCAGCTTGGAGCCCTCGAACAAGAGTCCGGTGAAGGTCGCCGCGACCAGCGCGGTCCTCCACGGAATCCTGCGAGCGGGGAGGTAGCGGTAGATCAGCAGAAAGAGGAACCAGATCGAGACCAAGGCGAGCAGCTGGCCCGAAAGCGCTTCTGTGAGTGCGAGGCGCGAGCCCTCCAATCCGAAGAAGCGAGCTCCAATATCCTGGACCGCCCTCAACACCCAGGTGAACCCCAGGTTGGCGAAGATCAACAAGCTACCGATCAGAACCATCTGAGCGTCGAACCACTTACCGATCAGCATGCCGCGGTGCTGTGAGATGTCGAAGACTTCTCGCAACACCGTCCGAAGAGTGCCGACGAGCCGGGTAGAGATCCAAAGGAAGGTGAGGGCGCCGAGCACGCTGAGGCCGGTCCGGTCGCCGACGAGAGACTCGACTGCGGAGCGCACTGTCGAGGTGAGAGCGATCTGCTCGCCTCCCTGGGGCAACGGCTCGAGCAGAAGGGAGATCAGCTCACCGGCCGGATCGTCGAACCAACGCGTAAGCGCGAAGCCCGCGAGACCGACGACCAGTAACAGCAGCGGGATAAACGCGACGAGGACGTTGAACGTGATTGCGCCGGCCATGAAGAAGATGTTGTCCTCTACGGCCTTCGACCACACGCGCCCGACGAACTCCCGGAAACGGCGTTTCGGGAGCTCCGGTGGGACGTCGGCTACCGAACCTGGTGCCGCCGTCGAGGCGCGCGGTGCCACCTGCTGGGTCAAAGGCTCTCCTCTGACAGGTCGCTGAAGAAGTGGGGCGAGCCGCGTCGTGGGGGCCTCGGGAGTAGCGAGCCTTCCTCACCGTGACCAGATGGGACAAAAGAAGCCGCGGTCCGACTTCCCGCGGCTTCATGGCCCGTGTGACAGCCGTAGCGCAATCGCGGCTACGAGTCCTCCGGCGCCTCCTCGGCCTCACCCTGGACCGTATCGCGGGCTGCGTCGACTCCGGCGCGGTACGCGGCTTTCGAGGTCGCGATCTTGTCCTCGAGCTCGGCCCGGGCATCCAGGGCCGCCCGCCGCCCGGCATCGACAGCGTCCTTCACCGAGTCGACTCGGTCTCGCACTTGGTCGCGGGCCTGATCAAGTCTTTCTTCGAGCCCTTCCTGAGCGATGCGCATGCGCTCCTCCGCCGCACCTCGCAATTCCCGTGCCCGGGTCTTGAGCTGTTCTTGGGTCTCGGCGCCGGACCGCGGGGCCAGCAAGAGGGCCAGGCCGGCGCCCACCAGGGCTCCAAGGATGAACGAGCCGGCGCCTCCACCATTCTCACGCTCGATGACGATGTAGGGCGCGTCGTCGCCGTGTGACATCACACTCCTCCTCGTAAGGCCACCCGCCACTCAAAGGAGACGGGGGCCGGATCCTCCTCGGACCATAAAGCTAATGATTCCGGCCGGGGTGTAACCACCCTCACAACTGGTCCGACGCGCCAGGTTGAAGGGTTCGAGGTAGAGCACCCACCTCGCGCCGATCAAACGCGCCAGCGCTCGTCTCCCTCCTCGAGCGTAGGCGGCTCGTACCCCTCCCGGCCGAGGAGCCCGTACGTGAGGATCTTGCCCAATTCCACCCCCGGCTGATCGAGCGGATTCACGCCGTAGAGCGCACCTGCGTACACCGTGGCGATCTGGAAGAGCATCGACAGCTCGCCCAGCATGTCTGCCGTGAGCGCCGGCAAACGGATCGTGAGATTCGGCCTGCTCTGCCGCCGCAGCGCCTCAGCCGAGGCGGCGCGCTCAGCGTCCATCAGCGCTCGCAGACTGTGCCCTCCGAGATACGAGAGTGTCGCCAAGGCCGGGTGGAGGTCGGGGATCGAAACCGGGTCCTCCGAGGCATCGACGGAGATGAAGCACACGACTTTGTCGCGCGGCCCCGCCATGAGGAGCTGCAGAAGCGAATGCTGGTCGGTGGCGCCCAGAGCAGGGACTGGGGTGGGCCCCGTCTCCACAGTGACACCTTCGAGATTCGTGGCTTTCCCGAGGGACTCCGCCCACAGCTGCTGGAACCAGAGACCGAACGAGCGCAGGCGATCAGAGTACGGCATGAGTACGTGGATGCCCTCACCGTCCTCCACATGGGCACGATGCAAGAGGGTTGCGAGCATGCCTGCCGGGTTCCTCCTGAGCTCGTCCGTTCGGCACCGCTGCTCCATCTCCGCAGCCCCCGCGAGCAGACCGGTGACATCGACACCGGCTATGGCGGCGGGCAGCAGTCCCACCGCTGAGAGGACGGAGAACCGGCCGCCCACGTTCTGTGGGACAGCCAGTGACGGGATGCCGAGCGCGTCCGCGAGCTCGCGAAGCGCACCTGTACGCGGGTCGGTGGTGAAGAGGAAATGCCCGGGGGCAGTGTCCGGTCCCACCGCCGCCGCCACCCGCTCGGCCACCACCAGATACTGCGCCATCGTCTCGGCGGTGGCGCCGGACTTGCTCACGACGTTGAAGAGTGTCCGCCGCAGATCCAGGCGATCTAGAATGGACGCCATCGAATCGGGATCGACGTTCTCGACCACGTAGAGGCGCGGGTAATGTTCCCTTCGCTCGCCCGAGCCCTCGTTCCAAAGAGGTCCGAGGAGAGCGTCGCGCAGCATGCGCGTGCCCAGAGCCGACCCCCCGATCCCCAGCACTACGACATTCTCGAACCACTGACCGAAGCCATCGGCCACCTCTTGGATCGCGTGGACCGTGTCCGTCGAGTACGGCAGGTCGAAGAAGCCCATCTCGCCGGCCTTTCGGGCACGCTCGACACGGGCGTGGGCCTCTCTGAACCGGTCGTCCAGGTCGCCGTCCAGGCGCGCCGGGTCCACGCCACCGTCAGGAAGTTGGATGCCCAGCATGTTGTTGTAGTCCAGCGTCAGTCGGCTCATGGGCGGATCTTGAGAGGTGGAGTCGTCACGCCATGGAGGGATCGTCTCGGACGGTCACTGTGAGGCCGTCATACGCGGGCTCGATGCCGTCGGGCAACCATTCGACGAGCTCCTGGTGGCCGACCCGGTGCGTCAGGTGGGTCAGGTATGTCATTCTCGCTCCCACCGCTTCGGCAGCCGCCACGGCTTCCTCGATGTTGAAGTGGGTGGGGTGGGGGTCCCCGAACCAGAGCGCGTTCAGTACGAGAACGTCCACGCCGTCCAGCTGCGCCAGCGTGGCCTCAGGGAGGAGCTTGCCGTCGGTCACGTATCCGAGACCGCCGACGCGGAATCCGTAGGATGTGACGGTCCCATGCGGCACTGCGATGGGAACGAACGTGTGCTCGAGGATCTCGACCGCCTCACCCTCTCGATACGTGCGCACCCGGACCTCGGGGCTCGATGTTCCTTCGGCCGGGTGGATCGAGGGATCGAAGATATACGGGAACCTCCGAAATAACTCCGCGTCGACCCCTTCGTGGATCCATGCGGTCAGCTCGATGCCGTGAATGGCTGTGAAGACGCGTAGGTCGTCGATTCCGTGGACGTGGTCGGCGTGGACGTGCGTAAACCAGACGCCGCTTACGTCACTGATGCCCGTTCGCAGCAGTTGGAGGCGCAGCTCCGGAGGAGTGTCGACCAGGAGCCGGCCCGTTTCGAAGCTGACGATCGCGCCGTGACGGGATCGCCGGTCGCGGGAATCCGTGGAGGTGCAGGTCGAGCATCCGCACCCGACGACGGGGACACCGAACGACGTGCCGGTCCCCAGGAAGGTCAACCTCACAGGCGCTCCACACGCATCGTGTTCGTCGACCCCGACTCGTGGAAGGGGAAACCGGCGGTCACGACGATAGGCTGGCCCGGCCGTCCCAACCCGCTGCGGAGCACGGCGCCTTTGCCGAAATCCATCAGCGACGTGTAGCTCACCTCTTCGTCCACGGAGAGCGTCGGCCGGACGCCCCAAACCGGCGTGAGCTGGCGATACGTCGATTCGTCGGTGCAGACCGCGAAGATCGGCACCGGGGGACGGTAGGAGGAGACGAGGCGAGCCGAGAATCCGCTTCGCGTGATCACGATGACAGCGGGAGCGGCAAGCTGTCGCACGGCGTCGACCGTCGCTGAGGCGACGGCGTGCTCCCTTGGCGTGGCTCCTGCCCGGAGACGCTGGTTGGGGCGAAGAAGGTAACGCGGACCCCGCTCGAGGACGCCGGACCCTTCGATCTCGCGCGTGATGCGGATGATGGCGTCGACCGCCTCGCGGGGATATCGGCCAACCGCCGTCTCACCCGACAGCATTACGGCATCCGTGCCGTCCAGGATCGCGTTTGCCACATCGGAAGCTTCGGCGCGCGTCGGGCGAGGATGCTCGATCATCGACTCGAGCATCTGGGTGGCAGTGATCACGGGCCGGCCGAAGTAGTTGGCCATTTGGACGATGCGCTTCTGTGCGAGCGGCACCTTCTCGAAGGGGAGCTCCACGCCGAGGTCACCGCGAGCCACCATGACGGCGTCCGTCTCCCTCAGGATCTCCTCGATCGATGAAAGAGCGCGGGCCATCTCGATCTTCGCGACCACGAGCGCCCGCTTACCGATGCGGCTCTTGAGCGCCGATACGTCGCCCCCTCTCCGAACGAATGAGAGACCCACGTATTCCGCGTTGCTCTCGAGCGCGAACTCCAGGTCCGACAGATCCTTCTCCGTTAGCGACGGAGCGCTGAGGTCGGCACTCGGGATGTTGATTCCCTTGTGGCTCTTCAAAAGGCCGCCGCGTACGACGACGAAGCGAGCCTTTCTTCCGTCGGTGCCTACACACCGGAGCTCGAGCAACCCGTCGTCCAGAAGCACCTGGTCGTCGGCCTTGACGTCGTCGGCGAGACGGGAGTAGGTCGTCGGGATTTCGCCCGGTTCCGTCGCTCCTTCGAGGGCGATGACGACTTCTTCCCCTTCAAGCAGCTCGATGGGGGGCTCTACGTCGCCGACGCGAATCTTCGGCCCCTGGAGATCGATCAGGATCGCGACCGGCTTGTCGGCTTCCGAGGCCGCGTGCCGGATTTTTGCGATGACTTCCCGGTGCTCCGCCTGCGTGCCATGAGACATGTTCACGCGCGCCATGTCCATCCCCGCGGCTACGAGGTCGCGGACGACGTCTCCGGACGAGCTGGCCGGCCCGAGGGTACACACCAACTTCGTTCTCAGCATGGCTTCCCAACCCTCACCGAGGCGCGCCTCCCGAGAGACTCTGGGCTCGTGCTCCGGTCACAAGGCCCGGAAGGAGCGGTAAACTAGCCGAGTCTCGCCGAAACACCACCGACGCCTGCCGCTCGGCGCCGTCTCAGGACCTGGCCGCCTCGGCGCGGTGACCGGCGTGCTTCAGGGTTGGAAACGACTCCCGTCGGGTGGGCGAGCCCACCTGCTTCCGCGGGAACTGTCGGAGCCGTGAGGAGTACCCGGTCCGATCGCGATGGACCGGCGTAGCCGACCATGCCGTCTGCCCGTGCCCGAGGAGGGCTACAGACCACTAGAATGACCTTCCGCTACGTCGACGGTCTCGATTCCAGCTCCTCCCTATCCGCTCAACTCGAAGATCAGCCGCGGGTGGCTCTCGACTGCGAAGCCGCTGGGTTTCACAGGTATTCGGACCGGCTGTGCCTCGTTCAGCTGTCGACGCCGGAAGCGACCTTCCTGATCGACCCACTCGAGTTCGATCCCCAGGCCTTGCTCCGCCCAGTGCTTGAAGATCCAGAGGTGGAGATCATCATGCACGGGGCCGACTTCGACCTGCGCCTCCTCGATCGCGATCTCGATATTCGACTCAGGGGGCTGTTCGACACGCAGATTGCCGCCGCGCTTTTGGGCGAGGAGTCCCTGGGCCTTTCGTCGCTGCTGGAGCGATTCTGCTCGGTCCGATTGTCGAAGAAGTATCAGCGGGCGGACTGGGCCAAGCGTCCTCTTCCCCGCGAGATGCTCGAATACGCCGCGAGTGATACGCGCCATCTCTCCGACCTTGCGGGTCTGCTGCGGGCTCGCCTCGTCGAGGCCGGACGGCTCGAATGGGCTCGGGAGGAGTTCAGGCGCCTGGAAGAAGTGCGCTGGGAGGGAGATGACGAAGACGACCCCGTCGTCCGTGTGAAGAAGGCCCGCGACCTGGAGCCTCGGGTGTTGGAGCGGTTGCGCGCCGCGCTCGGTTGGCGCGACGGAATCGCCCGCTCACGCGACCGTGCCCCCTTCCGAGTGGCCTCCGATCAGGTGCTGATCGCGATCGCCGACGACCCACCCGCCACCATCGACGAGCTCGCCGCCCGATCTGGCTTCTCGCCCAACCTCGCGCACAGCTCAGGACGCGACCTCCTCGAACACCTCCGGCGGGTCGACGCGTTGCCGGATACGGAGCTCACGCTCTACCCGCGGCGCTCGAGGACGGAGCCGGGCCGGCCCACCCCGGAAGAGGAGGAGCGCGCCGAGGTCCTGCGCGGCGCACGCAATCGGATGGCCAACAGCTTGGGGCTCGACAGGGGACTGTTGCTCCCGAACACCGTCCTCGTGCAGATCGCGCGCTCCAATCCCACTTCGAGAGACGCTTTGACCCAGGTAGCTGGAGTCCGCAGGTGGCAGGTCGAGGCGCTCGGCGACACCATTCTGAAGTCGTTGAGAAGGGCGGGCTGAGCTCGTCCCCTGGGCTGGCCACGGGCCGCTGCGCATTCATATCTTGGCGCCTCCGGATCCGCGGGCGGGGTCCAACCATCCACCTCCGTAGAGGTGAAGCGATGAGGCTGGAGATTCTCGGGAGGGACGACCTTTCGGTGTACGTGGTTTCGGGCGTTCCGAAGAGCTTCAAGAAGAAGCTGGTCAAGTACCTGAATGACGAGTCCGGGGGCGGAGGCGATCTGATGCTGCTGGACCAGGAGATGACCGAGTGGGTTCTCGCCCGGTTGAAGGGCGAGAAGAGGCGGAGCCACGAGCAGACGCCCGCTTCCTCAGCTCTTTGGCGTGCCTATCGCGCCCTCAGCGCCGCTCGATACCACCTCAATGACGAGCCGATGGAGGAACGGGTCCGCGAGCTCCGGCGCGAGATCGAGGAGCTCTGGCGCGCGATCAGCCCGATCCATGCCGTGTCGGAGGAGGACGCTGAGGAGAGCACTACCGATGGGGATGCTGTCGAGGAGTGACTGGCGATATTGGGGCTACTCGCCCTTTTCCTCGAGCTGCCGCTTGTATTCGATGCAGTACCGGGCGTGGGGGAGCGCGTCTAGTCGCTCGTAGCTGATCGGCTTCCCAGTGGCCTGACAACGGCCGAAGTTGTCGGGGTCGTGGTACATCCGCCGCAACGCTTCCTCGATTCGGTAGAGGTAGCGGCCTTCCTTCGTCGCGAAGAGCGCGGCCTTCTCTCGCTCCATCGCCTCCGTGCCCTGGTCCGCCATGTGATCCGTGTAGGCGGCCAAGTCTGAATCACCCGACGCCCTGTCTGCCTTCGCCATCTGGTCGAAGAGACCGAGCGACCGCAGCGCTTTCGAACGCTCCTCCTGGAGCCGCTTCTCGAGGTGAGACAACTCCTTTTTCGTCAAAACCGACACGACTCCCACCTCGTTCATACCCAGCTAGGCTCGTCCCCTTGGCCCAGTGGCGCCGCCTCTGAGCAGTGATCCCCGATCGAACGAACCAAAGGTACAACAAACGCTGAGTGCGTCTACCCCGTGGGCTCGGAACGAGCGCCGCCGGCGATCGAGAGAGCAATTTACCAGCGGACCAGCGAGCTCCCCCAGGTGAATCCCGACCCGAAAGCTGCGAAGCAGATCAGATCCCCCCTTCGGATCAGACCTTCCCGGACAGCCTCCGCCAGAGCGATCGGGATCGATGCCGCCGTCGTGTTGCCGTACCGTTGGATGTTGTTGAAGACCCGGTCGTCCGGGACCCCGAGCTTTTTGCGCACGCCGTCCGAGATCCGAAGGTTGGCCTGATGGGGGATCAGGAGGTCGATGTCCTCCACTCGGAGGTCGTTCTTCTCGAGGGCTTCGAGCACGGCGGATGGCATGAGGGTTACGGCGTGCCGGAACACTTCCCTACCGACCATGCGTGGATACTGGCGGCCCTCGGCCAGGTCCTCCACACTGATCCGTGGGTGGCGCGCGCTGGACGAAGCATCACACCAAAGGACCTCGGCATGGCGCCCATCCGCATGCAAGTGGGTTGAAAGGACGCCTCGACGTTCGTCGTCCGTCGCGCCGAGCACGACCGCTCCGGCGCCATCCCCGAAGAGGACCGCCATGTCGCGGCCCCCCGTGGATACATCAAGCCCGGTGGATTGAATCTCTACGCCGACGAGGAGGACGGTTCGGTACTGTCCGACCTGGATCCACGCGTCGGCGATCGAGAGCCCGTACAGGAACCCGGTGCATTGATTGCGGACGTCCAGAGCCGGAATCCCTTCGAGCCCGAGCTCCCTTTGAAGAAACACCCCTGTGCCCGGAAAGAAATGGTCGGGACTGAGCGTCGCCACGATGATCGCGTCGACGTCGCTTGCTTCGAGCTCGGCTTCGTTCAGGGCTCCTTCAGCGGCTCGGCGTGCCATCGTCGCCGACGTCGTTCCGTTTTCGACCCATCGCCGTTCCTCGATCCCGGATCGCTCGCGAATCCACTCGTCCGAAGTGTCCATTCGCCGGCTCAGCTCGTCGTTCTTGACGATTCGGTCTGGGACGTGGAATCCGGTTCCCAGGAAGGCAGTCTTGGGCATGCTCGACTCGCTTTGTGCCGCCTGGCGGATCCGTTGGTGGCCGCACGGGTAGTGGGGGCGGTTCGGGTGCCGTGGTTCGCGTGCGGCTCGGGTCTCACGTATTCGTCCCGCGGAACCCTCCCGCCAGAGCGCCCCAGCGAGAAGGGGCGTAGGGCCCGTTGGGCGTCGCTTCAGGGGCCCGGTGGGGCGTGGCTTCAGGCGCCCAAGGCCCGGTCCACGAACCCGTCGATCCGTTACGAACCGTCGATCCGTTACGAAGAGGAATCCAGTGGGAACGATTTCGTGTCGTCGTTGTGGTGAGGAGGCGCCCGTGCTGGAGCGAGCTCCCTTCCGCACCGAGCTTGGGGAGCGCATCCTCCGCGAGGTATGTCAGGCGTGTTGGGCCGATTGGCTTCAGCACCAAACGCTTCTGATCAACCATTATGGATTGGACCCGCGGGAGGCACGCTCGAAAGAGTTCCTCTATGGCCAGATCGAGCAGGTCCTCCTTGGGGATGGCGACGCCGAGCAAGTGGACATGTCTAAGAAGGGCGAGATCGAGTGGTGACAGAGCCGCCCCAAGCTCGGCGGATCAGACCGACAGCACCTCGTCTATGTGAGCGAGCGCTTCCGCAAGCGTCTCCTGCTGGATGATCAATGGCGGAGCGAAGCGGACGACCTGCTCGTGTGTCTCCTTGGCAAGGATCCCCCGGTCCCATAGGGCCTCACAGAAGGGGCGCGCCGGACCCGACGACTTCTTGATGACGACGCCAATCATCAGGCCCTTTCCCCGTACTTCCTCCACGTGCGGGGAATCGATCTGCCGCAGCTCGTCCATGAACCACGCCCCGAGTTGATCGGAGCGCGCTACGAGGCCCTCGTCCTCGATGACGGCCATCGCCGCACGGGCCACGGCGGCACCCAGCGGATTCCCGCCGAATGTCGAGCCGTGGTCTCCAGGGTGAAAAACGTCCATGTATTTCGAGTCGGCGAGGGTCGCCGAAACGGGGTAGACGCCACCGCCCAGGGCCTTGCCCACGATGAGCACGTCGGGACGGACGTCCTCCCAGTTGCAGCAGAATAAGCGCCCCGTTCGACCGAGACCGGTCTGGATTTCGTCAGCCATCAACGCGACTCCCCGCGCGGTGCAGAGGTCGCGGGCTGCCCTCAAGTAGCCTTCTGGCGGCAGGATCACGCCCCCCTCGCCCTGGATCGGCTCGACCAGAAAGCCGACAGTATGGTCGGTGATCGCATCGCGCAGCGCCTCGATGTCCCCGTAGGGGATGAGCTTGAAGCCCGGTGTAAACGGTCCGAAGCCGTCACGGTATTGCGGTTCCGACGAGAAGCCCACGATGGTCGTGGTCCTGCCGTGGAAGTTGTCCTCGCATACGATGATCTCGGCCTGGCCGGCCGGGACGCCCTTCACTTGGTATCCCCACTTGCGCACCACCTTGATCGCGGTCTCGACGGCCTCGGCCCCGGTGTTCATCGGGAGCGCCTTCTCGAAGCCGGTCATGTCGCACAGCTCGTGTAGGAACGCCCCCATCTGGTCGTTGTGGAAGGCCCGTGACGTGACCGTCAGGCGCTCCATCTGGTCACGGGCGGCAGCGATGATCCGCGGGTGTCGATGTCCCTGGTTGAGGGCCGAGTACGCGCTGAGCATGTCCATGTACCGGCGACCGTCGACGTCCCACACCCAGACTCCCTCACCCCGCTCCAGAACCACCGGCAGTGGATGGTAGTTGTGCGCGCTGAAGCGCTCGGCCTCTTCGAGGGAGGGTGCGGTGCGCGTCGCTGTCGTCTCGAGCATGATGGTCCTCTCCAAAGTGCTTCCGGAAGATGGGAGAAGGAATCCTCCCTCCGGGCCGGTGTCCTCCCAACTATATCGGCCGGGGAGGAGGTCTCCAAGGGGGGTTCACGTCATAGTGCTCGGCTCTCACGAGTGCCTCCGCACTCGCGCCGAGCATGGCAGTCGACCTCCAGAAAAGCCCGCTCGTGACCTGCGGCTAGTGGTCTGTGCACAGACCATTAATCGTCGCGGCGAAACTCGGCGGGCGGTTGAGGACGCTCGTCCACCTCGAGGCGGAAGACGTCCGGCCGCGCGTAGTGGCCGACCGCGTCGAAATCGAACTTTCCACGAGTGATCTCGGCCGGATCCAGGTCCGCGACGAGGATCCCCTCCTCGTCGTAGCACGGACCCGCGAGACACTCACCCGAGGGCGAGTAGATGGCGCTGCCTCCACGGCACAGGCGCTCGGGCCAGCTCTCCAGCTCGTCGGCGATCTCGAGGTCGTCTGGGTACTGCGAGCGGGTCGCGTATTGGTTGCAGCCAAGGACGAAGCAACGACCCTCGATCGCGATATGTTGTAGCGTCGCTTGCCAACGCTCACGGCCGTCAGCTGTCGGTGCCAGGTAGATCTCGACACCCTTGGCGTACATGGCCATACGGGCGAGAGGCATGTAGTTCTCCCAGCAGATCAGGCCACCGACACGCCCGAGGGGTGTGTCCACCACGGTGAGCGTGCTGCCATCGCCCTCACCCCATATGAACCGTTCCGCCGCCGTGGGCTTGAGCTTCCGATGCTTGCCCAGGAGCGACCCGTCGGGGCCGAAGTACAGGAGGGTACAGAAGAGCGTGCCCCCGCTGAAGTCTGTGTCACGCTCCACCACGCCCACGGCGAGGTAGACCTGGTTGACCCTCGCGGCCTCTCCAATGCGCTCCACGGCCGGTCCGGGGACTTCGACGGCTCCCCTCAGATAGCGATCCCACGTACGGCGGCCGGCTGAGGTCCGCCCTCCTACCGAGGTCCCGAACGCAAGCCCCCACGGGTATCCGCCGACGTAGGCCTCGGGGAACAGAATCAGCTTCGCCCCCTTCCCTGCTGCTTCGGCAGTCAGCCTCGTGACCTTGTCCAGCGTCGCCTCCAGATCGAATGGGACCGGAGACGCCTGTACCGCGGCAACGGTTGCCGAGTTGTCGACACCACTCATGACAAGACCGACTCTCCTTGGGTGTTTCGTTTCTTCTGTTTCGTCGCCCGCGCGCCCCGCCGGGTGCGTTCCACTGTCCCGAACTGCTCGCGAGACGGGTCAACCGCCCCGATAGGCGATCTCGGCCGCGACTTCGCCGACGATCTCCAGGGTAGTCGGACTGACGCTCTCAAGCACGTCGTTCGGCGTGTGCCAGATCGCGTTGCCGGGGCCATAGTCGAAGTCGATGACATCGACGGTAGGGATGCCAGCTTCGTTGAGGGGCACGTGGTCGTCCTGCACGGGTGACCTCACGCGCCGCGGGAAGAACTGGCCATAGCCTAGGTCAGCCGCGATGGCCCAGACGCGTTGGACGACGCGGGGGGCGTACCGGGACGAATAGCCCTCCACGGGGAAGCTGGGGTCGCGATCGCCCACCATGTCGAAGAGCACGGCGTACCTTGGCCGATCAGCCGCGCCGACCCTGCTCGCGTATCGCGCGGATCCGAGGAACATGTCGCTCGTCGTAGGCCCGTAGTCCTCGCCGTCCACGAAGAGCAAGTCGATTCCGACCGGCGGGGCTTGGACGCTGAAGAGCTCTGCGAGAGCGAGAAGGACGGCCGTTCCGGACCCCCCGTCGTTGGCGCCGGGCACGGGGACGTCGTAGTCCAACGGGTCCGTGCTCTGGTCGGATGTCGGCCGCGTGTCCCAATGGGTCAGGAAGAGCAGTCGATCGCGGTCCGCGGCGTTGAAGCGGGCCATTACGTTCGTAAGGAGTAGCGTGTCGCCGCCTGACGTCTCCTGCTCGAAGCTGTCCAGGAGCACGGTATCGGCGTGCGGCCGGAGCAGCTCCACCATCCACTCGAGCTGTGCCGCGTGTCCAGGCGTTCCGGGAATCCTGGGTCCGAAGTCCATTTGGGCCCCTACGAGCTCGTAGGCACGCGCCCCTGAGAGGCTCGGGCGCTCAACGCGTGACGAAGGATCCGCGGGCGGCACAGCATCGCCGCAGGCCGCGACTCCCGCGATCGACAGCGCGATCGCGCCCCGGATGCGCCTGCGAAGCTGATGGTGGTCCATCCCTGCGATCCCTCCCTACGCGTTGACCGGATCACATGCATTCGGCTCCGTTGGCAGTGGAGCCCTTTTTGTCGACACATTCAAGTGGTGGTCAGACGCCGATCTCAGAACGGCGGCGACCGACGGAGTGTACCCGTGGTCGAGCGGCGGGGCTATCCGGGGTTCGCGCGTAACCAGAAGATGGTATTGGTGTGGGACGGGGTACGTTCCAGATATCAGGAGAGGACCGAGCACTTGGGCGCTCCAGCGCGGTTGTCACGGAGGCATTTCATTGCGGGGGCGGGGGCCGTGACCCTCGGGATGGCCGGGCTCTACCGCTTTCTCTCCGGCGGGGGAGCGGCACGTCGCCCGGTGTTCATCGGGGAGGGGGGTGTCTTGATCCCCGACCCGGACGGGATCATCGACCTACCCGAAGGATTCACGTACGGGGTGATCTCCCGCGTCGGAGAGCCCATGAGCGACGGCCTCGTTGTCCCCGGTTCCCCAGATGGCATGGCAGCCTTCCCAGGCGTAGACGGCCGGACGATCCTCGTGCGCAACCACGAGATGGGGTTGGAAGCGCCCAACCGGAGTCCGTTCGGCGTGGGCAACGAGCTTCTGGGTCGGCTGGACCAGGACCGCTTGTATGACCGGGGAAGCGACGGCTCCCCGGCTCTAGGGAGCACCAGCACGCTCACGTACAACCACGTGACGGGAGAGGTGGAAGACGAGCGCCTCAGCTTGGCCGGCACGCTGATCAACTGCGCCGGTGGACCTACCCCTTGGAATACGTGGATCAGCTGCGAAGAGACGACCCCCCGCGCGGGGGACGGCCTGGAGCGGGACCACGGATACAACTTCGAGGTGCCCGCCGACTCCAGTGTAGCGCCGGTTCGGCCGGTTCCCCTCGTCGAGATGGGGCGATTCACTCACGAAGCTGTGGCCATCCACCCGCAGTCCGGCGCCGTCTACCAAACCGAGGACCGATTCGACAGCCTGTTCTATCGATACCTCCCCAACCGTCCGGGCGATCTCGCCGCGGGCGGCCGGTTGCAAGCGCTGGCCGTGCGCGACGATACGAGCTTGGACACCCGCAACTGGGATTCGCTCGGGTACGCGCTTGGCCGGGTCAGTGAGGTGGAGTGGATCGACCTCGACGACATCGACTCTCCGGAGGACGATTTGCGGCTACGTGGCTTCGACCGAGGTGCCGCCCGCTTCGCGCGCGGCGAGGGCATGTGGTTCGGTACCGGTGCCATCTACTTCGCCTGCGCCAACGGGGGGAGCGAGCGCAAGGGTCAGATTTGGAAGTACACCCCGAGCCCCGCGGAGGGGGCGGAGGCTGAGGCGGAGCGGCCCGGACGCATCGAGCTCTTCGTCGAGCCCAACGATGGGAGCCTCATCGAGAACGCTGACAACCTCACGGTGGCTCCGTGGGGTGATCTCGTCGTGTGCGAGGACGGACCCGGGGGGAACAACCTCGTTGGCATCACGCCTGAGGGACGGATCTACTTGCTGGCGCACAACGCGAGGAGTCCGAGCGAGCTCGCGGGAGCGACCTTTTCACCCGACGGCAGCACCCTCTTCGTCAACATTCAGGGCGACGGGCTGACGCTCGCCGTACAAGGCCCATGGGGAAGCCAGCGGCGGAGCTGAGTCGCGCGCAATCGCCCTCACTCAGTCGTCTCGTGCGAGCTTGTTCATGCGAGCGGCGAGCTCGAGGTCGGATTCGCTGATGCCGTCCACGTCGTGCGTCGACAGGTCCACGACGACGCGATTGTAAACGTTGAACCACTCTGGATGGTGATTCATGGCTTCCGCGATCAGCGCCGCCCGGGTCATGAATCCGAACGCTTCGTTGAAGTCCGCGAAACCGAACTCACGATGCAGCTTTCCCTGGTCGAGCGACCATCCGTCCAATCCTTCGACGGCCGTGGAGATCTCGTCGAGAGTAAGCTTGCGCAGTGCGGCCATGGCGAGATCCTCCGAATGCGTGCGTAGGGACGAAGAGTTAGCAGCACTCGACGCGCGGGTCCAGCCGCTGAGTCGGACTCCTCGGCTGCGGTCGACCTGGCGGTTCAGAACCGTTGCGTCAGAACCTGCCCTTCCAGTCGATTGAGGACCACTCGGACCGCTGGTCCTCGTCGCGAGACTCGAACGTCAACGACGGGTAGCACTGCTCCGCGGGTCCTCGAAGAACTCGACGCTGTGGGCGCGATCGTGAAAGAGAGGTGGGTCGTTGTCACCGAGAACGGCCGACATGCCGCTCATGATTCGACCCTCCAACATCTCGCCCGACAGGACGAAGAGGTTTCTGGCTTCGAGTGTGTAGGCGGAGACGACTTTGAAGCGTGACTCCACGAAAGCTCATCCGCTCGGGTCGATCAGCCGCACTCGCTATAGCCGCAGACGTGGCACTTCACGCACCCCTCCTCGAACGCGAGCTGACCAGTTCCGCAATCTGGGCAGCTGCCCAGATAACTGGCGGTGCCGCCTTGGGAGGACCCAGAGCCTTGGGTCTCGGCACCGCCATGTGGAGCCAAGATGGGGAGCTCCTCCTGGACCCCTTCCTTCTCCTCCAGGTAGTGCTCGATGGCCTGACCGATCGCGTCCGGCGCGGAAAGGACCTTGTTCGGGCCCACGCCCACGGCGCGGTCGCACGAGATTCCTCGAAGCTGATCCCGAACTGCCGTGATCGGGATCCCGGAGCGGAGGGCAAGTGACATGAGGCGGCCGATTGCCTCGGCGTCGGCCATGGCAGCTCCGCCCGCCTTGCCGAGGGTGCAGAACACCTCGAAGGGACGGCCGGTCTCGTCCTCGTTGATGGTTACGTAGAGGTCGCCGAGTGGCGAGTTCATCTTCATGGTGCGGCCTTTGAGCAACGACGGACGCTGCCGCTTGTGCCGGCTCGCTGCGGCCGTGAGGTCGGCCTCGATCTCGGCCCGAGTGTACTCCTCGACGCTCCCCCGGAGGCGATGGAGCTCCTCGCGAGCATCTGCTAGCTCCTGCTCGAGGGCCGCCGTGTCACGCTCCGAGTCGTCCGACTTCACGGTCTTCCCGGTGGAGAGCACTTGCATCGGGCGCGATCCGTCTCTGTATACGGTGACACCCTTGCAGCCGAGCTCGAAGGCGAGCTGGTAGATTTCCCGTACGTCCTCGACCGTCGCCTCGTGGGCGAAGTTCGTCGTCTTCGAGATGGCGGAGTCGGTGAACTCCTGGAAGGCCGCCTGCATGCGAACGTGCCACTCCGGGGTGATGTCGTGTGCCGTGACGAAGGCCTCTTGGACCTCCTGCGGCACCTCGTCGAAGTGGATGTGCCCATTCTCTGCGATCCGCTCCATGAGCTCGTCGGAGTACCAACCACCCTCGCGCGCCATTTGGACGAAATGCGGGTTCACGTCGGGCATCAACGCCCCGGCCTGATTGCGCATGAAGGCCACGGCGAACAGCGGCTCGATGCCGCTGGAGCAACCAGCGAAGATTGAGATCGTCCCGGTGGGCGCGACTGTGTCGAGGTTGCAGTTCCTCAGGGCACGCATCGGACGGATACGCGAGCCGTCCGAGCGGCGGGCGCAGGTCTGGTCCGGACCCCAGATCGACTCGGCCCAGGCGGGGAACACCCCTCGAGTCTCTGCAAGCTTTTCGGAGGCGTCCTTCGCCTCCTCGTCCACGAAGCGCATCACCGTCCGGCCCAGCTCCACGGCCTCTTCGGAGTGGTACGGCATTCCGAGCCGGACCAGCATGTCCGCCCACCCCATCACGCCCAACCCGATTCTTCTAATCGTCTGGGCGAGGTCGGTGATCTGGGCCAGAGGGTAGCGGTTCGCGTCGATGACGTTGTCCAAGAAGTGTGTCGAGAGGTGCACGACCTGACGCAATCCCTCCCAATCGATCGCGTCCTCGGGGCGGTCCCCCCAGGCTGCGTCGTCCCGGACGAATTTGCCGAGGTTGACGCTCCCGAGATTGCACACGTCGTACGGCAGCAGCGGCTGCTCGCCGCACGGATTCGTCGCCTCGTAGGCTCCCAACGCCGGGACCGGGTTGAACTCATTTGCCCGGTCGATGAAGAACACGCCGGGCTCCCCCGTCTTCCAAGCGCCATCGACGATCATGTCGAAGATCGTCCGTGCGTCTTCTTGCCCTACGACCTCGCCGTTGCGCGGGCTGATGACGTCGTACTCGCCTCCCCTCGCCACCGCATCCATGAAGGCGTCGGTGATCGCGACCGAGATATTGAAGTTCGTGATCTGCGACGTGTCGTCCTTGCACGTGATGAAGGATCGGATATCGGGATGATCCACCCGCAGGATGCCCATATTGGCGCCACGCCGGGTGCCGCCCTGCTTCACGACCTCGGTCGAGGCGTCGTAAAGGCGCATGAACGAGACCGGCCCCGATGCCACCCCCATGGTCGAGCGGACCCTGTCTCCCTCGGTGCGCAGCCTCGAAAACGAGAAGCCGGTGCCGCCACCGGATTGATGGACGAGCGCCATTGCCTTGAGTGTATCGTAGATGCCGCTCTCGCCGTTAGAGAGCGCGTCCTCCACAGGGAGAACGAAGCACGCGGAGAGCTGTCCCAACGGACGCCCGGCGTTCATGAGGGTCGGCGAGTTGGGCTCGAACTTTCCCTGGGTCATCAGATCGTAGAACTGGCGCGCGAGCTCCTCCACCGCCGCATCTGACGCCCTGTGCCGTCGGTCCTCCTCCGCGATCACCCGCGCGACCCGCCAGAACATCGCCTCGGGCTCCTCGACCGGCTCTCCGCTGTCGTCTTTCTTCAGGTAGCGGCGCGCGAGAACGATCCGCGCGTTCTCGGTCAACTCCGCCGCTGGCAGGCCCGCCGGCAGCTGGTCGTGGGGCATGGGTTGGGAAGCAGCGTCGGGGGCCGGGC
Source organism: Longimicrobiales bacterium (assembly GCA_965248625.1). Taxonomy (GTDB): domain Bacteria; phylum Gemmatimonadota; class Gemmatimonadetes; order Longimicrobiales; family Gaopeijiaceae. Next base: position 310,984 of record OZ252109.1, read on the forward strand.
TGGAGGGCATGGGGCGGAGCTCCCTGGATGTTTCTGTGGAAAGATGCTGGAAAACGCCTTCCGCGGACGTGGAGAACCGCCGAAGAGCAGCCGAACCGCTAGGTCTCGTTGTGGAAAGAGCCTCCCCATGGGTACGAAATCTAGAGGCTTCCCATGATAATGACCCAATATATGGTGGTCAAGGCCGTTTGCCGCCGGTTTGAAGGGACCGCCGCTCGCCCCGCGACACGACTGCTCGGACCGGCCGCCGACTCCGACGAAAAGCGGCCGATCTCGGTGTCCCGCCGAGGTCTTCGGCGGCCTCGATCTTGCCGCTTTGCAGGGTCGAGTCACCGGACCCGCTCGGTGTCGAGAGGCTTCCGCCCATCGGGGGAGAGTCGCCACAGTATCGATGATAGCGGGGTCCTCGGGGCATCGGCGAAGGTCTCGTCGACTGAGTGCACCATTTTCCGGTCGGCGAAGACAACGGCGGCGGTCCTGGGCGTCCACGGCAGAAGGCATTGAAATCTTGCAGAATTCCTCCACGACCGAGGCCCGCTCAACGGCTCCGAGTGCGCGTTCCCTATTCTGGAGGGGGTGGGTACGATCGCTCCGCCGATGGTTGAGTATCGGCCTGCCGGTGATGGGAATGGTCGTCGTGTTGATCGCGATCGTGTCCGTCGTCGACCGTCAGATGCAGCTCGTGTTCGTCGTCGCCGGCGTGTTGCTGATCGAGGCGGGCGTGTGGAAGTTGGCCAATCCGATTCTCCCTAGTGAACGGCGTTACACCGAGCTGAGGGGGGAAGTCGATCACTTCGTCGATCTCGTGCGAGAGATGAACGCAGCGGCCGTCGAGGCGAGGCAGTCGGATTCGGACGACCGGTGGGACGATTACCAAGATTTGCTCTCCACCCTCCACGAATCGGTCGACCGGATGGGCTAGCTGGCCGGGAAGGAGGTGGGGGAACGCGAGACGGCGCCTCCGCCCCGCGCCGTCGAGGAATCCGATCGCGAGTTCGTGGCGGCGTACAGCCGCCGCGTCGCACCCCCCATCGTCTGAGTGGGGTCCCCCGCGACCGACGCTCCCCTACCGCCGACGCTTCCCTGCCGCCGACGCTTCCCCTGCGGCCGATGTTGACTCCCGAGATACGACTAAAATGCGGCGCCGAGCCGCACGTAGACCCGGGGGCCCTCCCTCTCCAGCTCCGGGTCGCGCGCGACGAGCGGTAGCCCCACCCCCACGCGAATGTCTAGAGGGTTTGCCCACAGCGGGAGGCCGTTGACCGTCAGCTCTGCGCCCGCCGATAATAGCGTCGACCCCTTTTCGCTCGGAAATGGCCCTCCCTCCTCTTCGGGCCCCCAGGCGTTCCCCGCGTCCAGGAAACCGCTCGCGCTGGCCCGGTCCAGGTACATTGGCCAAGCCCGGAGCCCCTGTCTCAGGAGAAACAAGGGGAATCGATACTCCGCCGAGGCCGACCAGGCGTACCGGCCTCGCCGGGCCAACCGCCCGTATCCACGTATGGGGAAGAGGAGCGGAGTACCGCCGAATACGCTGAAGCCCGTGACCGTCTCCGACCTGCCCGCCGCGCCTCCGACCCCGAAGTGGAATCCGTTCGCACCGGGGCCGTCGGCCACACCACCGCTTGCCCGCAGCGCGATCACGTGACGAGCGAATCCCGGACCTCCAAGCGACTTGTACAGGGAGAGTCGTCCGGTCAGGTCCTCCAGCGCGTCGTCCGTCGCCGGGTCGCCGGCCTGTTCGTCCGGCAGGTCGAGGACGCGCTCCGCCCGTCCGCGGATGAAGCCGGACACTCCGTTCTCGGGACTCACCGACATCGCATGTATGCGCGCGGTCGACCATGTGACCGTGGCGGACGCCGTACCGATCCGGCGAGTCGGACGGGCGAGAGAGAAGAACTCGGAGGGCTCGAGCGACATGTCCAGCAGCTCGGACGACACCCATGAGTGACTCGCCGATAGCGTCAATCCGGTGAAGCTCCGGAATCGGCGCCGTCTGAAGCTGGCGCTGAGGTCCACCGCACGCTCCCGCTCGACCACGAATAGAGTGTCCGACGTACCGTCCTGGCGCTCGCCCGAGATCGCCCCCCCCCGTCCCTGAAGCTGGCCCACTACGACCGACAATGCCGGGTTCGCCAGCCCTTCGAACGTGTACGCGAGTTGGCCCTCCGAGCGGCCATCCCGGGGTATGAAACGACCCCAGGCAGAGTAGCCGTGCCGGTTGACGAGGTCGTTGCCCGATGTCGCGAGCCCGTACCCGCGGCCGATCACCTCCAGTCCCAGCGTCGTTCTCGGACTCTCCAACAGCGGCTCCCAATACGTCGGACGGAGGGAGCGAAAAGACCGGTACGGACGCCCGACTACGTTCGCCTGCGCGGCGTAGCTCTCAGCTGAGCGCTCCCCGCCGGACAAGAAGCGTGGATCGGTGGGGAACGGCTCGAACCATTCGTCGGAAACGTAGGGGATCCGCTCGACGTCCCAACCGTCGTGATGATATGCCGAGTAGTAGATCCACCGGCCCGCTGGATCGACAGCCGGATAGGCAGCACCCGTCAGGACGTTGGTCACCTGGCGCACGTCGGCGACCTCGCCAGAGGCGTCGACATCCGCCGCGAAGAGGTTGGGGATTCCCGTACGGTCGGACGACCACAGGAGGGTCCGCCCATCAGGCGACCAGGCCGGCATGACGTCGACTGCTCGGTCCGCTGTCACCTCGGCAACGAGGCCGCCTTCCGGGTCGAGCAGGACGATGTCGCGGCGTCCGCCTGCTCGCCAGCGAGACACCGCGATCCACGATCCGTCGGGCGACCAGCGAGGAAAGCTCCAGTGCTCGTCCGGACGCGCCTCGCGGATCGCTCGTACATCGCCGGTGTCGAGATCTACGAGGACCAGCCCGTTGGTTCCGCCCCCTTCTTGAACGGCGACGGCCCGCCGTCCGCCCGGATCGGCGTCGGGGAACGCGAGCCGCTGGTTCCTGGTGAGGCGGGTCACACCACCGTCGAGGTCTGCGCTGTACAGGTCTGAGCGGATTCGGTACGGATCGGTCAGCTCGTTCTGCGCAAAGACCAGTCGGCCGTCGGGCGTCCACGACAACGGCGTGGTGCCGTTCGTCCGCATCAGCTGACGGTCGCTGGCGCCATCGAGCGCTCCGACTCTCACTTGCGAATCCGATCTGCCGTCCGAGCGGGCATAGGCAATGAGCGTCCCGTCCGGCGACACTCGTGGGTGCACGGCAAAGCGGGCGCCGCGGGTCAGCGCCTCCCCTTCGGTGATCGAGCGTCTCTCGGCCAGCGCGTCCGCGAGCGCCCGACTCCGGGCGGATTGCTCGGCAGTCCAACTCCGCCAGGCGTCCGAAAATGAAACACCGAAGGCCTTGCGTGCGGCGGAGTCGATCCGGTATGGGATGATCTGGCCCGCTACTCCGTCCACGAAGTCGACGAGGGCAGCCTCACCAACCTCGTTCACGAGATAGTTGAGGAACTCCGAACCGTACGTGTACGGGCGCTGACCCGCGGGCCACACCGGACTCTGTCCCGAAGCCTGATCCAACCGATCCAGGCGGCCCTCCAGAGCCGCGGTTCGGAGCACCATGTCCTGCCACGTGCCGAGGACACGACCGGCATCCGTCCTTGCCGACTCGTAATAGGTCGCGATTCCCTCCGTGATCCACGTCGGGGTCGCGCGGCCTGGAAAGAAGGGCCAGGTGGCCGGATAGCGCCCCACCAGCCCACGCACCAGCCTCCCCAATCCGCGAGTCCGGTCGAGGTGGAAGATGTGGGTGAGCTCGTGCACGATTACGAGCTCCATCCAGTCGTCGAAGTATCCGAGCGACCTACCGTCGACCGGGGGACGTGCGTACACCGTGATCCTGTTCGACGGGACCACGTTGGCGAATCCGTTGGAAAAGTCGACGTGGTCGACCAGGACCAAGTCGATGCGGCCGCTCGGCGAAGAGCTGAACGAACTGGAGAGGGCGGCGTGCGCACGCTCCGCCCGCTCTCCCGCCCGCTTGGCTAACTCGTACAGCTCGTCCGGATACGTAACCCTGAAATGCTCGGTCTCGATCGTGCGCCAATCTTCGTCGGGCGGCACCTGGGCGATCCCGGGCCCCGGAACGAGGATGTCCACCATCACGATCCCGAGGAGGGCCCTGGCGGTTCGCCACGGGAGGGTCCGACGTGCTCGGCATAGAGAGCGGAAACCGCTCAAGAACCGAGTCTCTGAGCTGATCGATGCATCCGGGATCTTGTCAAAGTACGGTCGCGGGAGCCACCCTTATCGATCGTCGCTCCAAACCGGAGATCAACTCGAGCATGAGTCCAAACAGCCATAGCGTCTGGTATCGTCTCGGCCACGCATGGGAGAGTGCGCGCCTTCCGGCGCGACCCACGCGCGTCGCCAAGCTCAAAGCGGAACATCGTCCCAGGGGCGGACGCCTCAACGGCGGCCTTGCTGAAAACGTCACGCTCCTGCGTCATCTCGAATCTGCTCTCCTGTCGGGCTCCGGCACGGTGGTCGCGCGAGCCTTGGGGCGCCGCTCCGTCGCTCCTGGCGCCACCGGACGATTCGCATTGCGGGCAGCGTTGGCCGGTGCCGGTGCGGCCGTGCTCGCCCGCTCGGTCCGCCCGCTCGTTCGGCGTAACGTGCCCCTCGCGTCGTCTGGTGCGGAGAACCTCGTCGAGGAGGTGCTCGTAGGCGTCGGCGACGGGCTGACCCTGGGGGGCCTTGCTCGACTCTTGCCGGGAGGCCGCCTGGCCCGGGGCGCGGTGTACGCCGCTGCTGGCTACGTGGCCTCTCCTTGGGGCGGGCTCACGAGGGTGCTCCGGCCGCTCTCGCCCACCCGTGCTCCACTGATCGCGGCCCTCGTCGGGGGTAGCGACGCGGTCGAGCGGACGTTCCTGGAGCACGTCGCTTTCGGCGTGGCCTTCTCTCTCCTTTATCGATCCAGGCCTGCGAGCAGGGGGACGGTGGTCGACGAGTAAGAGGGTACGCTCTCGACGATGGCCGCGACTACGACGTCGGGCGGACAAACCCGCAGATCGACGGTAACGGTGGCTTCGTCTTCCGCCACTCTCTCGCTCCGGGTGTCCTCGCGGCTGGAAATCCCCAGGAGCTCGGTTCGGATCCCGCCGGCGGCACCCCAACCGGTAATCGCGCAGAACCGGCCCGGCCGCTCTTCGATGACCCGCGCCGGATAGTACGCTGCGAGGTTGTCGAACCGGTCCAAGACGAGGTAGCTGCTCGATGTCCGCCCCGCGAAGTCCAGGAATTCCTCCGGATCGCGCGTGAGCGGGTACGCTTGCCCCTGGATCCCATTCAGCACGAAGAAGAGCCGCGGCTTGCGCGTGAGCACCGAGGAGCCCGGAGGAAGGTGATGCCCGCTCCAGACGGCCGCGCGCTCGAACTCGAGGACAGGATCGCCGTAACACGCGAACGGACCGGCCTGCTGAACGAGCTCGCGGCACGCCGACGATCGGGCTGAAACGCCCCACCAAACCCCGCCCGCCGGCACCAATACGAGCGCGAAGGCAGCTGCCCCCGCGGCCACCCGCGCCGCCGGCCTGGCCGGCCTCACGAAGTGGATCAGGGCTTCGCCCGCGTAGAAAAGGAAGAAGGGGTAGAGAGGGAGAGCGAAGCGGTCGCCAGACCAGACTTCTGGCCAGAGCAACACGAGCCCCAGGTAGAGGGGCGCGAAGAGCTCCGCCGGTGTGATCCCCGCCTTGGCGCGTCTCAGCCACCCGACCAGGGCAAGGGCACCGAGCCCCCCACCGAGGATCTTGATCGGCGTCCCTCGGAGTCCGGTGAGGCCGCCAGGGATGTACGTCCCCAGGTACATGCGGGCGTTCCCGTACACCCGAGACACGAGATCCATCGCATCCGCTCTTCCAAGATCCGGCCGGTAGGGGTCGACGAACCAGAACTCGGAGATGTAAGCGGCTCCCAAGCCGGCGCCACGGTACCACCACAGGGCCGCGGGAATTCCGAACGATACGACCATGACGGCAAGTGTTCGCCACCGCCGCTTGAGGGCGACCCACGCGGCCACGGCGAGGAGCAGCGGGAGGCCGGCAGACCGCGTGAAGTAGGCGAGGACCGCTGCGCTCCAACCGACGGCGAGCCAGAGCGCGCCCCCGCCGCGGACGCCCGTCTGCGCACGATGTAGGGCCCACAGGCACAGTAGCGTGAACGCAATGAACAGAGGATCGGACAGGACCCACTGGCTCGACCAGAGATACGCGTCGGAAATCCCCACCAGCAGGGCGATCGTTGTGGCCATCACGGGGCCTCTGCGCTCATTCACCCACACGAACGTGAGCATTACGGCCAGAACGATGAACGTGCCCGAGAGCGCCTTGAACGTGGTCCAGGCGCGAGCTCCCAGAACCATTGCGCCTGCCAGGACGGCCGCGTAAACGGGCGGGTACTTGGTGTGCGCGGGCTCGGCGGGATCGTGTAGGTCGAGGTAGGCCCCTCGTTCGATCAGCGAATACGCAAGAGTCAGGTACCCAGCGTTGTCGCCCCCGGTGTGCGGCGAGGGGTTGAACACGCTGACGACGAACACGATCTCGACAATCAGAACGAGCACGGCCAATGCAAACACCTGGCGGGTGCTCGCCCCCGACGGCTCTTCGAAGGTGGTCGTAGTCGGTTGATCTCCCGACTCGGGCGGAACGATCATCCACGGCCGGGAGTGAGGGATCCGAGCACCCGAGGCCCCGCGGCCCCGGTCGCGTCGGGCGCGTTGCTCGGGATCCCATGCAGATGCGCCCATGCCAGCACCGCGAAGCAGGCGGCCTCCCTCGCGTCCGGGTCGAGGCCGAGCTCCGAGAGGTCGTGGACCGGTAGGGGCGCGAGCTCGGAGGCGATCGCTCGGGCGAGCACCGGGTTCCGCGCGCCCCCTCCTGCGAGGAACACTTCGTCCACGCCGCGGGGAAGGAGCCACCGACGGTACGCATCAGCGATCGAAACCGCAGTGAAGGCCGTCATCGTGGCCACGATGTCCGCCCAGTCACGGTCGGCCTCGGGACTCTTGGATTCGACCACGGCACGAACGAAGTCGGAGCCGAACATTTCCCGGCCTGTCGACTTCGGCGGACTCCGGTGGATGAACGGGTGGCGCATCAACTCCCCGAGCAGTCCATCGTCCACGCGGCCGGCGGCTGCGAGAGCACCGTCGGCATCGAACGAGCGCTCCCCTCCCGTGGCCAGCTCGGTCGCCGTGTCGATCAGAACGACGCCTGGACCGGTGTCGAATGCGACGGGAGCGGCCCCGGATGCGGCGGGGAGCCATGTGACGTTCGCCATGCCCCCTAGGTTTTGAATCGCCCGGGCTCGGCCGGGCGAGGAGAGCAAGAGCTGGTCGGGCCAAGGGACGAGAGGTGCCCCGTGCCCTCCCGCCGCGACGTCACGCGCCCTGAAATCGCTTATCACAGGGACGCCCGTCCGCTCGGCGATCGTTGCGGGGTCGCCCAGCTGGAGCGTCGCGCCTCGCTTGTCGGGCTGGGGCGGATGATGCCACACAGTCTGCCCGTGCGACCCGATCGCTGACACGTCAGTTGGCTCGACGCCGGCTTCGGCGCAGCACGTCAATGCGGCCTCGGCGAAGCGCTCGCCCAGCTGTACATGCAAGCGAGCCAGCGCGGCCGCGTCGCCGTGTTCGATCGCTTCGCGTATCGCCTTCCGTTCGGCGCCTTCGTAGGTCTCGGTGTGAAAAGCGACGAGGCGCCAGGCAAATCCTTCAGCGCTCGCTCCGCCAACATCGAGCAGGGCTGCGTCGACGCCGTCCAGCGAGGTGCCAGACATGAGGCCGAGCACCCTCACGGTCTGTCGGTCGTCAGGGGAGGGCACCGACCACTCGGCCGATGGCGCCGTCGGCATCGTCCAGCAGCGCTCGCGCCTCCTCGTGATCGACACCCTTCTGGTGCATGACGATGGCCGTTTTCACGTGGCCACCGGCCGCGGTCAGGAGGGGGCCTGCTCGCGATCGCTCGATGGAAAGCGTCTCCATGAGGATGCGCTCGCCGCGGTCACGCAGCTTCTCGCAGGTCACCTGGAGGTCCGCCATGAGATTGCCGTGGACCTTGCCCAGGAGGATCATCGCGCCTGTCGTGATGGTGTTGAGCACGAGCTTGGTCGCCGTCGCCGCCTTCATCCGAGTCGACCCCGTGATCACCTCCGGCCCGACCAGGGGAGCGATGACCACGTCGTGGGCAGCTTGGAGCTCGGCGTTGGGAGGAGTGCAAAGTAGAAAACCCGTTCGACTGCCGCGCTCTCGAGACCGATCGAGGGCCCCATGCACGAACGGGGTCGTGCCCGACGTGGCGATTCCGAGAACGAAATCATCGGGCCCGACGGACAGGCGATCTATCTCCCGGGCACCATCGTCGGGGTCGTCCTCGGCACCCTCGCGAGCCCGAACGAGTGCGCCATGTCCGCCCGCGATGACCCCGACGACCCGAGCCGGATCGGTTCCGAACGTGGGAGGCATCTCGGCGGCGTCGAGCACCCCCAGGCGTCCCGACGTCCCCGCCCCGACGTAGATGAGTCGGCCACCGCGGTGGAACGCCCAGTACGCCATCTTCATCGCCTCCGCGACCTGCGCCTGCTGCTCGGCCACGGCGGAAGCCACGGTTTGGTCCTCGGCGTTGATGAGCGCGACGATTTCGATTGGAGTGAGTTGGTCGACATGGCTGGACCTCGGGTTTCGTTGTTCCGTCAGCCGATCGTCGAGCATTCTCGCTCCGGGCCGTTCCCTTCGATAAGGCACGCATGCCGCGAGGACGGCCGAAAGCTAACCGTCGGAAAAACCCGCGGGCAACGTTAACCGCGAGGGTCACTCCGCAACTCGGGTCGCGGGCGCTCGACGGTCGGTGACTCGCCGTCGTCGGGCAGGACGTAGCTCGTCAGCACCGCCAAGCCCGCGGGCACGGCCAGGATCAGAAAGCTCAATCCCAAAACGAGTAGGAACTCCACGAGCGCGCTCCGCGACGTCCTGGAACCCTCCGGGTCGTCGGACGCCCTCGACTTCATCGTTTGGATCGTCTTGGCCCGACTCTGGTTCGGCCCACGTCCAATGCCCGCGCACTCCGCCGCTATCGAGCGCGTCATGACTGTCTCCCGTCTCGGGTGGGTGAAGGAGCTGTGCCACGGACCCACGGCATCTCCGGGGCCGTAGGCTGCGGGTAAGCGGGTGCTCGCGATCCGCTTGGCGGCGCGTCGTCCTCTCGAAGGCGTGGCCGGTCCGTCGGCAGGCCGTCCCCTCGAGGGGGTGTTCGCTCCATCGGCGGTGGGGCTTCCAAGGTCTCGACGACCCATCCATCGACCGTCGCAGTCTCGGAGCCATGAAGGACCAGGAGCGCGAGGATCACGAGCCCGAAGCAGAACTCGGCTCCCCGTTTCCTGAACAAGTCGTACGTCCATGAGGTGATGCTTCGCGTTGAGGGTCTCATCGTCCGTCTCGATTCGTAGCGTGACCGTTTGCCATCGACCGGGCCGTCACGTCTCGGGCGATTGGCGCCACGCGACTTGGTTCACGGCCCGGCCGTCGTGGTGGGACGCTAGTTCGAGCCAATCAGATGAGGATCAACTGAGCGCGTGCGGAGAGAGTGCGGTGGGGGTCTGGACGTGATGTTGGGGAAGGGCTCGCGACGGGATGCACACGGCCACGGCAGGTCGACAATCCCTTGGCGAGAGACCACGCCCGGTGCGTAAGCTCTTCTGGCGAAGGCAGATACGGTGAGATTCGAGGGCTCCTGACTCACCTGCCAGGCTCGCGGCCGGCGCCGCAATGCACTCACCTGATGGCAAGCTGATCGCCCAGCGGCGAGGGCTGGCGGAGGTTTGTTTGAGACTGGGTCAGCGAGGAGGGAGTGTCATCTCTTCTTCGAGTCGTATCACGACCTCCGAGCCCTGTTCCAAGACCAGGAATTCGTCTCGGCCCGCCAGCGCTACAGCGGTGCCCGCAACCGCGCCGGCCACCGCGCCGTGGATCGCCGATCCGGTGTCCTTCCCCAGGATCTTGCCTAGAATGGCCCCCGCTGCTGCTCCGGCTGCCACCTTGGTCGCGGCTTCGGTTTGGCTCTGTCCGACAGCGACGACCGGAGTGGTCTCCAGAACCGTCGCTGTCACGGGGACCTCGTCGTCTGCGATGATGAGCGCGTCGAGGGCGAGCTCGATCTCGCCCCGATCCTCTTCGTCGCCAGGGTTGCTCTTCCAGACCCGGCCACGGGCGCGGGCGCCCATGGGGATCAGCACCATGCCGTCCGGAGCGAGCACGTCCTCGGAGATCTCCGCGTAGAACACGTCGCCGATTTGGTTCTTCTTGCTGGAGAGCTCCTGCTCGAGGCGGAGTATGAGCTCGGTCCCCCGAGGCGCGAACACGACTTCGACCGGTGGGGGCTGGTCGATCGTGGCCCCGGTAAGTCCCCGATCGAAGATCGGCTCGGGCTCGGGCGTTCGAGCTGGGTCGCTCCGAACGACGGGCGGCCCACCATCGGCGGCGGACGAGCCTTCGGTCCTCTCGGGGGAAGGCGCCGGGTCGCCCCGACTGTCGGTCCCCTCTGGCAGGGGCCTGGACCTCGCGTCGTCCGCGGGGTCCGCGGCTCGGTCCGCACTCGAAGGAGCATCCTCTGCGGGTCCAGGGAGGCTTTCGGCCGTTCTCACGGTCATCTCGAGGCGACCCCGCGCGTCATCGCCCATTTGCCGGTCCGTCGCCCGGGCTCCGGCCGGCCCCCTCAGATCTCGCGACCTCTCGTCGGGGGGCGCGGACATCGTCGCGGGCGTGCTCGACACGAACCGCGTCTCACCGTTCGGGTCGGCGGAGCGCGCCTCCCTGCCACAGCCCGTAGCGGCCAACAGCACGATCAACGGTAGCATCGACGGAACTTTCATTGCTCCCCCCACCATAATGAAGCGCCTGGTCCCCGGTGTGGGGCTCTCCGGTGCTCCATCGTCATCCTCGGTGTACACGATCTGACCTCCTGATGAGCCATCTCCGCACGATCCTCCCCTACTTCGAGCCATACCGCAGGGGCGTGTTAATCGGGCTCTTCCTCGTTGTCGTTGCCAACGTCTTCACGATCGCCGCGCCCTACCTCCTCAAGCTGGCGATCGACGGCTTCGACGATCCTGAAGTGACTCGATCCTCAGTGATCGTCTACGCCATTCTCATCGTAGCGGCGGCGGTGCTGGGCGGCGCGGCTCGCTACGGGATGCGGGAGCTGCTCAACGGAATCAGCAGACGCATCGAGTGCGATTTGCGCGCCGATTTCTTCCGCCACCTCATGCGCCTCGACGCGTCCTTCTACAACAAGAACCGTACCGGCGACATCATGAGCCGGGCGACGAACGACACGCTCGCCGTACGAATGGCCACGGGCCCGGCCATCATGTATTCGGTGAACACGACCGTCGTATTCAGCTTCGCCCTCGCGCTCATGATCTGGATCAGCCCTCGCTTAACGCTCTTGGCATTGATTCCGATGGCGATTCTGCCGCCGGTCGTGTTCGGTTTCGGGCGCATCATCCATCGCAGGTTCGAGCAGATCCAAGAACAGTTCGCGACCTTGTCCACGATGGTCCAGGAGAACCTCACCGGCGTACGGATCGTCCGCGCCTACGTCCAGGGAGGAGCTCAGGCAGCCGAGTTCGATCAGTTGAACCGAGAATACATGGCGCGCAACATGAGCCTGGTGCGCGCAGTGGGGCTGTTCCACCCGACCCTGGGACTCTTGACCGGCGGCGCCATCGTCATCGTTCTCTGGCTCGGCGGCCTGGAGGTCGTGGCTGGCCGAATCACGGTGGGTGAGTTCGTGGCATTCGGGATCTACCTCAACCTGTTGACCTGGCCGATGATCGCCCTCGGGTGGGTCGTGAACCTCTTCCAGCGCGGCGCGGCGTCGATGGCGAGGCTGAACAAGATCTTCAGCACCGAGCCCGCCGTCCGAGCGCCGGCCACGGTGGCGCCCATTTCTGCGCCACGTGGGGAGATCGAGTTCCGCAACGTGTCTTTTCGTTATCCGGGGACGGAGCGCTTCGTGCTCCAGGACGTCTCGTTCATCGCTCGTCCGGGGGACACCATTGCCGTGGTCGGACCAACGGGCTCCGGCAAGTCCACCTTGCTGTCGTTGGTGCCGCGTATCTACGACGCCACCGCTGGCGAGGTCCTGATGGACGGCCGTCGGCTGACCGACTACGACCCCGAAGAGCTGCGAAGACACGTGGGAACGGTTCCTCAGGATCCGTTCCTCTTCTCCGAGACGATGGCGACGAACATCGGCCTCGGCCTCGATGCGCGTGGACCGGCAATGACAGCGTTCGAGGAGGACTCTCCCTGGCCCGCCGGAGATGGTGCGGGTGCGTTCCCGGGACCGGGTGGAGACGGATCAATCGTGGGTTGGGAAGGCGAGGTCGACTCCGACCCGGATCCGGTGGTCGTGCGTGCGGCGAAGATCGCCCAGCTCCACGAGTCGATCGAGGCGTTCCCGGGCCAGTACGCGACGCGCATAGGAGAGCGCGGAATCAACCTGTCGGGTGGTCAGAAGCAGCGTGCCACCTTGGCGCGTGCCGTGGCGCGCAACCCTGTCGTGCTGATCCTCGACGACGCCCTCAGCGCAGTCGACACGCACACGGAGAGTCAGATCCTGGAGGATCTCAAAGACGTCATGCGCGGCCGTACGTCATTCGTCATCAGCCATCGCTTGTCGGCCGTCATGCGTGCCGACCAGATCCTCGTCCTCGAAGATGGCCGCGTCGTCGAGCGCGGTACCCACGCCGAGCTTGCGGGTCGCCGGGGCGGTGTCTACGCGAGGTTGCTGCGCCGTCAGATGCTCGAGCAGGACCTCGAATCGGACCTGGTGGGCAGCGGCGCCGACTGACGCCCGCCCTGGGACTGTCTAGTGGTCTAGATCCTCTCCAACAAGAAGTCGGGCGTGAACTGGATGAGGTAGGTGCTCAGGATCGTGAAGGTGCCGGTCATCAGCATGATCCCGAGGATGATGAGAAGAACGCCGGAAGCGATCTGAACCGCTGGCAGGAAACGCCGGAAGCGCTTGAAGCTGGCCAGGAAAGCGTCGAGAGCCAAAGCGGAGAGAAGGAAAGGAACCGCTAGGCCCAGCGAGTAGATGAAGAGGAGCCAGACGCCCGACCAGAATTGCTCTTGGGTGGCGGCCAACGTCAGGATCATGCCGAGAACGGGCCCTATGCAGGGGGTCCATCCAGCGCCGAACGCGGCGCCCACACCGAAGGTCCCGAGGAATCCCGCGGGCTTGTCGTTCAGATGAACGCGCCTCTCCCGCTCGAGGGGAGTCAGCCGGAGCAAACCGGTGAGGTGTAGGCCGAGCACGATGATGATCAGGCCGCCGACTCGGGCGATCCACGTCTCGTAGTATCGGAAGAACTGCCCAAGGAAGGACGCAGAGGCCCCGAGCAGCATGAAGATCATGGTGAAGCCCGCCACGAAAAGGAGCGCGTGGGTCATCGTGGTCCGACGATGCACGCCAGTCTGCAGATCCTCGAGGCTCATCCCTGTGACGAAGGAGAGGTAGCTCGGTACGAGTGGGAGAACGCATGGGGAGAGGAATGAAAGCACTCCGGCCCCGAATGCGATCGCCACCCCGACTGAATCGGTCATTCGTCCGCGTTCTCCACCTCTCGAAGTACTTTTTCGGACCTGGCGCGCCGGGCCTCGGCCCACGCGCGCCCTCCGGCGACCAAGCCCAGCCATCCGAGGATCACGGCCAACGTCCACGAAACGGCCTTCGGAAACAACGCCGCCAACAGTGCAAGCCCTAGCATGAAGCTTGCCACGGTCCCCAAGACGGTTCGGGCTTCACGCTCCAGCAAGCGATGTCCGGCGATCGCGTCGCCAAGGGTGGATCCCACGCGGACCAGATCGGAGATGCGCCATCCGCGAAGCTCCGGCGATTGCCGCCAGTGCTCCAACCTCTCCGCGAATGTCTCCGGTGGCTCGAGCGGACTCTGTCGCGGGGCCGGCGCCCGACCCTCGGAGGCAACGACGGGTCCGCCAGGGAGCACGATTTCCACCGAGGACGCGAGGTCAGCCAGGAAGAGGCCCTCCATCTGCCGTGCCAAGTCTCGGTCCAAAACGCCCAGGTCGATTTCCCAGTTCCCCAGGAGGCTCGCCGCATTCAGGTTGCTGGATCCGATGCGGCTCCATAGCCCGTCGGCGACTGCGGTCTTTGCGTGGATCATCGGACCCTGCCACTCGAACAGCCGGACTCCCGCCTTCAAGAGATCCCGGTACCCCCCTCGTGAAAGGCTACCTACGAGAGGCCAGTTGTTGTGCGCGGGCACGAGGATCCGGACGTCTACGCCGTCCCGAGCCGCGGCGACGACAGCCTCCGCGACCGGCCTCGGGGCGACGAAGTACGGATCGGTGATCCAAAGACGCTCCCGCGCGCTCGCCGCGACGAGCTGGGTCACCCGATAGACCCTCGTCCTCCACGGCACTCCCTCGATAAGCCAAACTGGCGTTTCGCCCGCGATGATGGGATCGGCATCGTCGTCGTAGAGCTCGTCCGGTACGGGCGCTCCGATCTCGTTCCAGATGTTTTCGAACGCCCGCGCCGCCGCCGCCGCCGCGGGCCCCCGGATCTCGGCACCGGTGTCGCGCCAAGGAGGGCGCATTCCCGCACCGGCCCATTCCTCTCCGACACAGAACCCTCCCACGAAGGCGATCTCGCCATCGACGCATACGAGCTTCCGATGGTCCCGCTGCAGAATCCCGAACGGGTCGCGGATCGCGGGGCGGTTGAACGCCCTGACCTCGACTCCTTTGTCGCGGAAGGGCTTCCAGTAACGACGAGGCGTGGCCCAGCACCCGACCCAATCGTAGAGAACGCGGACTTCGAGCCCCTCCTCGGCCTTCGCGATCAGTGCGTCTCGGAAGGCGCGCCCAGTCGCGTCGTCGCGGAGGATGTAGTTCTCGAAGTGGACGAACCGGCGGGCGCGGGCGATGGCCTCGATCCATGCCTCGAAGGTCAGCGGTCCGTCGAAGTTGAGGCGAATCTCGTTCCCGTCGATGCGGGGCGCGCCGGCTGAGCGATCCATCGCCTGTTCCAGGACGGAATAGGGCGGGTCGATCGGCGCGGGCCGTGGGTTCGCCGGCGGTCCCGTGCGAGGCTCGGGGAACGCTTGAGGCGCTCGGGTCGTGGGCTCGGTCAGCTCCACCCTCTCGCCGTCAGTCATGCAGGGATAATCGTGGCTCCTCGAGTGCCGATCAACGACGATGGTGCCACCGTGCCGCGCGAATCGCCTGTCGTCCGCGGGATCTTCAACCGGCAGCCGGCGACGGCGTGGCGTAGCCGATGAGCTTGTAGACGAGCTTGGCCACCAAGAAATCCGGCGCGTGCATGCCGGGGATTGGCGCCAATTCGACGACGTCGCACGCGATAACGCGACGTTCGGCGAACACACGCCGCAAGAAGCGCAGGGTCGGATACCACGCGCCACCACCGGGCTCCGGAGTCCCGGTGCTCGGTACGACTGACGGGTCGAAGTAGTCGACGTCGAAGGTGAGATACACCGTCGGCCCCAACGCCTCGAGCGCGCGCTCCATCCAAGTGTCGTCGCTCCACATCTCGTCGGCGAAGACCAAAGTGATACCATCCGTCGCCTTGGCCACGTCCACCTCCTCGGTGCTGACGCCCCGTACCCCGACGGCAACCACGTCCGCGACGTCGATGACCCTCGCCGATGACCCTCCATCGCACAGGCGTGCGAGTACGGGGAGCCGTCGAACTCCCCTCGGAGATCCGCGTGCGCGTCCAGCTGGAGGACGGAGACACGATCCCGTTGCCGCTTCGCAGTCGCCCGTATTGCCGGAGCGGAGATCGCGTGCTCCCCGCCGAGCATCGTGACGAATCGGTCGCCCGCCGCGTCGAGCACGGCTTCGTACCCCGATTCGAGCTCGGCCATCGCGGCGGCTGGCCCCTCCCGAGTGAGCTCGAGAGGAGGCAGCGTGTGAATTCCCACGTCGGCGGGCTCCCTTCCGAGCTCCTGGTCGTACAGCTCCACGTACTTCGAAGCGTCCAGGATCGCCCGCGGTCCATTGCGGGTCCCCGACCCCCAGCTGGTCGTGGCTTCGTACGGAACTGGCAGGATGACCGCAGCCGCCGAATCGTAGGCGCCCGCGGCCTCGTCGAGTCCCAGGAATGAGCGAGAAAGACCCCAACTCAGCCCTTCCAAGGCTGCCGGAACCGGGGAGACCCGTGCTCCCCTCGCGGCGGCCTTTCGGCCGGGCACGTCGTCCGACCTACGGTTGGGCATGGGCTCGGGTCTCTCGGAGTGTGTGCTGCTCGGGTCGGTAGGGCTAAACGGTCTCGATCGGGCAGGTCAAGCCGTCGTTGGAGATCTCGACGCCCGCCTCCTGGCAGTCTACGCATAGCCCGTAGATCTCCAGGCGGTGCCGGGTCGGCTGGAAGCCGTAACGGTCAGCGACCTGTTCCTCGAGGCGGAGGATCTCGCGCGACTGGAATTCGGTGACCTTGGCGCACTCGAGACAGATCAGGTGCTCGTGAACGGGTTGGCGGGACAGGCGATGCTCGTAGCGCTTGAAGCCCTCGCCGAAGTCGTGTTCCTCGACCAGCTTAGAGCGCACGAGGAGGTCGAGCGTCCGATAGATCGTCGCCTTGCCGATCCTCTCTCCACGCTCCCGCAGCCTTCGCTCGATCTCGTCGACCGACAGGTGACCATCGGAGGCGAAGACGACGTCCGCCACCGCCTCCCGTTGTTGCGTCACGGGTAGACCGCGCTCACGGAGGTACCGGCCGAAGAGACGGACGAAGGACGGGATGTGCGACCCGGACTTCAAGGCTCCTCGCTCGCGGCGCGCGCCTCGAGGGTCGACATCAACCCTTCCAGCACCGACGGGTCGCCGTCGATCACGATCTCCTGCGGATCGCCGAGCTGGACGGTGCTGCGTCGCACGACACCCGCCATCATCCGTGGGAATCGGTCCGAAGGCGCGAGCCCTTCTTCGGTGAGCGAGGGCTCCACCTGTAGCCCTCGACCGGTCCGCTCGGCCGTGTATGCGGCTGTGAACAACCGCCTACGGTCGTCGGTGTCAAAACAGCTCACGGCCACCAGCCCGCTCTCGTGCCTGCCGCGGGTCAGTGGAGGGAAGATCCAGAGACGATCCAGAGAGGCGTCCCCCAGCCGCTCGCGGACGAGAGCGAGCGTCGTAGGAAGCCCTTCGGGGACCCCCGGTCCCGTCGCTTGCTTCGATGATTGTCGCATGGGTCTAGTGTGGTGTCCCAGAAGTTCTGCTGCTGTCGGCGACGCATCCATCCGCTCTGGACATCGCTGGAACTCCTTGCCGTAGCTACGGCTACGCCGCGTCGTCCCGCCTTGCCAGAGCGGCGCCTGCGTCCCCTCCGTAGCTACCAGACTTTCGGGACACCACTCTAGCTCGAAGTGCCGGTCACAGCATTCAAGGTCGCAGCTACGACTTCGCTCCGCACCTCTTCCAGGGGCCGGGCCACCAGGGCACCGGCCGCCTTCACGTGACCCCCGCCCCCGAAGCGGCGAGCGACATCGTTTACGTCGACGGATCCGTTCGAGCGGAGGGAGATCTTGGTGGCGCCGTCCTCGAGAGCGCGGAAGAGGATGCCGACTTCGATTCCCTTCAGGGACCGGGGGTAATCGACGAGGCCCTCGAGGTCGTCTGGTGTCGCTCCGAGCGAACGGTACGCGTCGAGAGGCACGGTCATCCACGCCACTGCCCCTCGTTCGTCCAGCTCGAGCTCTTCCAGGGATGCCTGGAGCAGACGCAGGCCTCGGGGCTCGAGCACTCCGTAGACGCGTCGATGCACTTGCTCCGGATCGACCCCGCGCTCTACGAGCTCGGCAACGAGGCGGTGGCAGTCGGCCGTGGCGTTGCTGAACCGAAACGACCCGGTGTCGGTCATGATCGCGACGTAGATCGCCAAGTCCGCGACCGGTGTCCAATGGGCTCCCGCCGCCGCGATGAGATCATACACGAGCTCGCCCGTCGCACTCGCGCTGGGGTCGATCAGCTTCGTTCCTTCTATGGATTGGTCGCCGGGCGGGTGGTGATCGACGACCACCTTGGGCAGATCCTCGATCATCGGCTTCACCCGACCGAGCCGAGGGACTTCCCCCGTGTCGACCACGACCGCCAAATCCGCTTTGGTGCAGGTCTCGCGCGCTTGGGGAGAGGTCGCGTCGAGCACCCATCCGGACTCCGGCACCAGGAAGCGGAAGCGGTCCGGAAACGGGGTCGGATTCACGATCCACGACTCCACCCCCCGATCCCTAAGCCAGGCGGCCAGGGCGACTTCTGATCCCGCTCCGTCCCCGTCAGCATTCAGGTGGGTGGACAATACCACGTTCGTGGCCTGGCTCAGCCTGTCCAGGGCCCGCTGCACGGCCTCGCTTCGGCGGGTAGGCGTCGTGTACGTCATGCTCCTCGATTGTCAGGGGACACAGCGGGGAGACGGGCGCTCACGGCCGCGCAGCCCCGGGTAGCTTCTTGCCGAGCTTCGCCCACGTGGACGCGAGATGGACCATCCAAGCCGCGGTCTCACCGCGGACTCGGGCGGACGCGAGCGCCTCGAGGAGCGCGGATGGCTCGTTCGGGTGGCTCGGGACCTCGACGAACGCGCCGCCCACCTCACGCACCGTGTGGGCGTCCGATCCGGCGCCGCAGGGGAGGTTCCAGCGGCTCGCGAGATCCGCCGCCGGCTCGTTCAAGGAACCGGGATGCAGACGGGCGTTGAAGACCTCGACGACGTCGACCTGCGGAGCGAGCTCTTCCGCGAACCGTCCTGACCCGCCTTTGCCTCGGGCGTAGGGATGTGGGAGATAGACGATCCCCCCCTGTTCGCGCACCCGCGCGCAGACGTCCGCGGCAGGCGTTCCCTTGGGGATCTCCTCGCTGAGATACAGTCCGATGACGTCGATCCCCTCCGCCGTCTTCACCTCTTCGCCCGGGATCACCCGGTCGGGGTGCTCCCGCGACATCTCCAACGCCAGTCCGAGGCGGTTGTGGTCGGTGATCGCGATTCGATCGATCCCCCGGGCGCCGGCCGCGGCGAGCACCTCGAGCGGGTCGGAGAGGCAGTCCCAGGACGCGTGCGTGTGCAGGTGGAGATCGATTCTCAGCAAGCCGTCCCCCGAGCCCTGAGGTGCGTCAGCAGCTCCATCGCTCCGTCCCGGAGGTGATCGAGGGTCCCCTCGTTGTCCAACACGTGATCGGCCATCTCGAGCTTCGCACCCGCGTCCATTTGGCTGTTCATGATCCTGAGAGCGCCGTCTTGGTCGAGTCCGCGCAGTCGCACGAGTCGGTCAAACCGGACCTCCTCGGATGCGTGCACGACGACGGTCTCGTCGAACTCGTTATCATAGCCGGTTTCGAAGAGGAGGGGGATCTCGGCTACGGCGAGCGTCTCACCCCTCTCGCGCTGTTCGAGGATCCAGGCCTGTCGTAGCGCTCGGATTCGGGGGTGGAGGATCGCCTCGAGTCGCCGGCGCGCGTCCGCGTCCCTGAAGACCACTTCGGCGAGCCTGCTCCGATCGAGCGATCCGTCCGGTGCGAGCGCCTCGGGGCCGAACGCGTCGACGGCTTCGCTCAGCCCTTCAGTCCCGGGCTCCACGACCGCTCGGGCCAGCTCGTCCGCGCTGATGACCGGTACGCCCTCGTCGGCCCACAGCCGAGCGACGGCGGATTTGCCTGACGCCACGTTGCCCGTGAGCGCGACGCTCAGCACGCGCCGCGATTTCGCCGGTCCCACGGCTCATGGAAGAGGTGAGAGGAGCTCAGGGTCCCCCCAGCCATCCCGTAGCGTCGAACACGTAGACGATTCCTACGTATTTGATCGTGAGACCCACAGCGCTGAACGCGAGCGCCCGTAGTGCGCCGTATCGAGACATTCCGGCAACGAGGAGCATGTTCGGCGAGGACAACGGAAACAGGTTGAAGAGCAGAATCGCCCAGCTTCCCCACTTCTGGATCGTCTTCTTGAACCGCGCAAATCTTTTTGCGCCCACGAAGTCCTCGATGACCGCGTCGCTCACCAACCATCCGATCCAGTAGTCGATGGCCTGCGCCGCGAGGCCGGTCCCGACCGCCAGTGCGACCAACGTCGCTCCAGAGTGACCCTCCGCCTGATAGAGGGGGACGAGCGCCTCGACGGGCATGAGAAGGAAGAAGAGGTAGCCAGCAAAGTGGACAAGGGCGAAAGAGCCCAATCCGGGCGTCCGGCCGGAGTAGATCTCTCGCCCGACCGTGGACGATACGAGGATGATGGCGATGAAGAGCGTGACGGCAGCAACGAGGAAGCGCTTCTTCTTCGTCATTCGGCCGCGATGCGGGGAAGGATGGGTCCGTCGTCGCGGACCCGGAAGCGGGCCAGTGGGATCAACGGCGTCTCGGAGCCCTGCGACCCTCAACCGTCAGGTCGTCGCTCGTCTGGTACTCCCGGTCGGGACCGGCAGAAAGCACGGTGAAGGAGACGGAGCCGGACTGCAGTTGATAGTCCAGCCCCCAAGCGTCGATGGCCGTGTCCCGGGCCTGGTAGCGAGCCTCCAACCATTCTGTGAACTCGCCCCGCCCTGCGGGGAACGGACGGCGCGTCCGCTCCCAGTTTTCCAGATCCTTCACGATCTGGTCCATTTCGCCTCTCGTCGTCCAGCGCAGTGCCGGATTGATGAGCGGCGCCGCCTTCGCCAGGATCGGCGCGCGGGTGCCTGGAAAGTACAGGCCCGCTCCGAGAGCGAGAATCAACAACCCGATCACCTTGAACATGGCCTCTCTACCTCCTTACGGACGTTGACGCATGCGGGACGCCCAGCGCAGGAACCGCCCCACCTCTTCGGCGGGTGGAAGCGCGTTCGGGTCTCCATACGCGGTCTCCATTCTCCACCGGAGATAGGACCTCGAAGGGATGGGTAGGAACGGGGGCCGCTTGTACCAACCGCGACGCCGAAACGCCCACCCGGCCCCAAGAAGTGCCGGAATGAGCGAGGGGCGGCGGATGGCCAGGCTCGCGAACCTCAGATAGAGCGAGATTCCCAACGTGTGTCGTCCTCGGGCCCCCCATGGGCCTCGTGGCCGGCAATCTAGTACGGCGCAAGATCGGGCGACAACGTGCAGAAACCTCGGTCCAGACCGCGATCGTGCGTTCTCCCGGTCCTACCTCGATGCTACGAGGTCGTTTGTATCCAGGTTTCATGTCTGGTAGCTTCTGGCTCGTCGAAGCGGTTCTTGGCGCTTCCGGCCGTCTCCGGCGGGTCGCGACGGCGAGACCTGTCCCTTTCACTGGCAAGAGCCGGGCCACTCCTGGCTGCCCTGACCGCTCGGCAGAGGTAATGAGAACGTCCATCCATCTCGAGGGAGACCGAGTGCGTGTCCAGCGGGGTCCTTTCCCGATGGATGCCTCCCTCGTCGGGCGCACCGGAATCGTCGTTCGACGAAGCGAATCCATTCCCGTCCGGTACGGTGTCCAGCTCGAGCGTGAAGCGCACTCTCGGGACTTTGCCGAAGAGGAGCTGGCGCCGGCTGAATCCGCGTCGGCGACCTCCGCCTGAGCTCGCGGGCAACGTCTTCCGTGCCAAATCGTCTGGCCCGAGAAACCAGTCCCTACCTGCTTCAGCACGCTGACAACCCCGTCGACTGGTATGCCTGGGGAGAGGAGCCACTCGAGCGAGCGCGGCGGGAGGATCGGCCAATCTTGCTCTCCATCGGTTACTCGGCGTGCCACTGGTGTCACGTGATGGAGCGGGAGTCCTTCGAGGACCCCACAACGGCCGATCTCATGAATCGACACTTCGTGAACATCAAGGTCGACCGGGAGGAGAGGCCCGACCTCGACACCATCTACATGCGTGCCGTTCAGAGCATGACGGGTCACGGCGGTTGGCCGCTCACGGCCTTCCTCACGCCAGACGGCTCCCCGTACTACGGTGGGACATATTTTCCGCCTGAGCCCAGGCACGGAATGCCCTCCTTCCGCCAGGTGCTGGATGCCGCGGCAAGGGCCTACTCCGACCGGAAGAGCGAGGTCACGACGGCCGCCACGGAGCTTCTCACACTCATCGAGCGTTCCATGAGCAACGCGGGCATGGTCGCCGAAACCGGCCACGCCGAGCTTGGAACGGACCTCGTGACCGCCGCGTATCGCCACATCGCGCGTGGATACGACCAAACCCACGGCGGGTTCGGAGCCGCGCCGAAGTTCCCCCAGCCCATGGTTCTCGAGCTCCTACTCCGTGTGTTCTCCGGTGGAGGACATCCCCAGGCCCTGGAGATGGCGGTAGACACCCTCCGCAAGATGGCGCGGGGTGGCATGCACGATCAGTTGGCCGGCGGATTTCATCGGTATTCGGTCGATGTGCTCTGGCTCGTTCCGCACTTCGAGAAGATGCTGTACGACAATGCCTTGTTGGCCCGCGCCTACCTCGAGGCGTATCTGCTCACGGAGGACGACGAGCTTCGCGAGGTGACGGAGAAGACGCTCGATTACGTCCTCGACGATCTGCGGTCGCCCGAAGGTGGGTTCTACTCGGCGCGTGATGCGGACTCGGAGGGGGAGGAGGGCCTCTTCTACGTCTGGACCGCCCAGCAGATCGAGGACCTTCTCGAACCCGCGACAGCACGGCTCTTCTGCCGAGCCTACGACGTGAGTCCCGGTGGAAACTTCGAGGGCCGCAACATCCTCCACTTGCCGCACGAGCTCGAAGCGATCGCCGGCGCCGAGGGGATGGCGCTTTCGGAGCTACGAGCCACGCTCGGAGGCGCGGCGCGAACGCTGCTCGAGGCTCGGTCGGAGCGCGAGCCTCCCTTCCGCGACGAGAAGATCATCACGGGTTGGAACGGTCTTGCGATTCGCGCCCTCGCGGAGGCCGGTGGCGCTCTGGGTCGACCCGACTACGTGGATGCCGCCGAACGGGCTGCCGAATTCATCAGCACGGTGCTCTGGCACGAGGGACGGCTCCTCCGGGGTTACAAAGGCCGGCCGTCGCCCGTCCAAGGGTTCCTGGAAGACTACGGCGCCTTCGGCGGCGCGTTGCTCAGCCTGCACGAGGTGACGCTCGAGCCGAAGTGGCTCGTGCACGCTGTCGACTTGGCGGACGCCCTCGTCGCCGGCTTTTGGATCGAGGACGAAGGCATCTTCTTCGACACGCGGGCGGACGCGGCCCCGCTGGTCGTCCGGCCCCGCGAGGTCACGGACAACGCGACACCATCGGGAAACTCCCTCGCGGTCGAGCTTCTTCTCAGGCTGGGCCGCCTATTGGACCGCGACGACTGGCGCGGAATCGTCGGGCGCGTGTTGAGCGGCGAGGCTGGGTCGATGGCCCGTTTCCCGAGCGCGTTCGGTCGGCTGCTCTCGGTCGCCGACTCCTACCTCGAGCCGGGCCTCGAAGTCGCCATCGTGGGCTCCCCGGAGGATCCCGCGACCAGGGCGCTCCTGGACGTCGTCCACGGGCGCTACTTGCCTCACCGGGTGGTCACCGGCGGGGTACCGGCCGACCTTCCGTTCCCCACGCCGTTGCTGGAGGGCCGCACTCAGCTCGACGGGCTGCCCACGGCATACGTTTGCCGAGGATATCGCTGCAGGGAGCCCGTGACCGAGCCAGCGGCTCTCGCCGCCCAGCTCGGGAGCGCGGAGTCTTCCAATCGGCAGCAGGAAGCCGAGGATCGTTGAGCGCTCCGAGCCGTCGGACGTAAACCCCAAGGAGACGAAACGGGCCCGGAGGAGACGACACGGGGTTGGACGAGCACGGGTGTCGGAGCGGACCCAACGGGCGCCAGCGGAGGCGTTGGCCCTCCTAGGGGCCCTGGCTATCTTCTTTCCTCATCGCGGCACCCTCGAGTCGTGACTCGGTTCGGGCTGTCGACGGCCGCAGGAAGCACTGCGAGAGAGATCTTATGACCGACCCCGGACCGGGAAGACCATGGTGCGTCCGCCGGAGCCCAGGTCAAAGCCGCCCATGACGACGGACACACACGTACATGACGACGACGCCGTTCCGCGAGCGCAGGCGTCGGACCCGCCACTCCCGCTGACTTCCGAGCAACTCCTGGGGTTTTACCGCACGATCGTGACCTCCCGTCGTATCGACGATCGGGAGATCATGCTCAAGCGGCAGAACAAGATATTCTTCCAGATCTCCGGCGCCGGCCACGAGGCGATCGGGGTGGCTGTCGCGGCGCACCTCAAGCCGGCACACGACTGGTTCTTTCTGTACTACCGGGACCGAGCGCTGGCTCTCGCCCTCGGCCAGACCCCCTTCGATCAGCTTCTCGCTGGAGTGGGCGCGGAGGCGGACCCAGCCTCCGGGGGCCGACAGATGCCTGCCCATTTCTGTGACGCGCGATACAACATCACGAGCATGTCGTCGGCGACAGGCACACAGTTTCTTCAAGCCGTCGGCGGGGCGGAGGCAGGGTACCGCGCGTCCTTGGTGCCAGAGCTGGGTGAGCGCATCGGTCAGTTCGAGGCAGATGAAATCGTGCTCTGCTCGGCGGGGGATGGTGCGACTTCGGAGGGGGAATTCTGGGAAGCTCTGAACACCGCGTGCAACCTGAAGCTGCCCATCCTGTTCCTGATCGAAGACAACGGCTACGCGATCTCGGTCCCAGTGGAGGTGCAGACCGCCGGCGGAAGCATCTCGAGGCTCGTCTCCGGCTTTCCGGATCTGCTGGTCGTCGAGTGTGACGGCACCGATGTCGTAGACAGTTACAGAACCGCAGGCGAGGCGGTGCAGTATTGTCGCGAGCGCAGGGGTCCAGCACTCGTGCACGCACACACCACCCGTCCGTACTCGCATTCCATGTCGGACGACGAGCGCATGTACCGCCCGGCGCAGGAGCTCGAGGCCGAGGCCGAGCGCGACCCGCTGTCGCGTACTCGGCAGCTGCTCATCGACCTGGAGGTCGCGTCGGTGCACGAGCTCGACCAGCTCGAAGCCGATGTCGAGGCGGCGGTCGCCGCTGCCGCTGACCAGGCTTTGGCACATGCTCAACCCTCGCCGGATACGGCGCTCCTCCACCTGTATTCAGAGGATGTCGACCCACGCGGGCCCGACTTCGACACGGAGCACGCTCCGGTCTTCGAGGCGGGAGGCAAAGATCTCACGATGGTGGATCTCGTCAACCGTTGCATCGGAGACGAGATGGAGCGCGACCCGCGCATCGTGCTCTTCGGGCAGGACGTGGCCGACGCGTCTCGCGAGGACGTGCTCGACGAGGTGAAGGGCAAGGGCGGTGTCTTCAAGGTGACGCACGGGCTACAGGCCCGATTCGGGAGCCACCGCGTGTACAACGCTCCGCTCGCCGAAGCGAATATCGTGGGACGGGCGATCGGCATGGCGGTGCGGGGGTTGAGGCCCATCGCGGAGATCCAGTTCGTCGACTACATATGGCCGGCCTTCATGCAGATCAGGAACGAGTTGGCCACGATGCGCTACCGGTCCAACAACGCCTTTTCCGCACCCGTGGTCGTGCGCGCCACCTACGGCGGGTACTTGAAGGGCGGCGGCATCTACCACTCCCAGACCGGAGAGTCGCTCTTCGCGCATACTCCGGGCCTACGGGTGGTCCTGCCATCGAACGCCCTCGACGCAAGCGGCTTGTTGCGTACGGCCATTCGCTGCGACGACCCCGTCATCTTCCTGGAACACAAGCACCTCTACCGCCAGGTCTACAACAAGAGCCGCGATCCCGGGCCGGATTTCATGATTCCCTTTGGGAAGGCGAAGGTGGTTCGCGCTGGCTCCGACCTCACGATCGTCAGCTGCGGCGCGCTCGTGAAGCGAAGCATGGACGCCGCCAAGGTGGCGTCGGAGCGGCACGGCATCGAGGTCGAGGTCCTGGACCTCAGGAGCCTCTCTCCATTCGACATGGAGGCGATCGCCGACTCCGTGAAGAAGACGAGCCGGGTCATCGTCGCGTACGAGGACGCGCTGTCCTGGGGCATCGGATCGGAGATGGCCGCCCGCATCGCCGACGACGTCTTCCCCTGGCTCGACGGACCGGTCCGTCGGGTCGCCTCGAAAGACACCTGGGTGGCGTACGCTCCGCAGCTCGAAGAGGTCATACTCCCGCAGGCGAACGACGTGTTGGACGCGATCCTGGAGCTGGCCGCCTACTGAGGACGGGGCGTTTTACAACGTTCTTGCGGAGTATGCATCGGCTCGCGTTGTATTGTTGAGCCGATGGCTGTCCGGTGGGGCGCAACCCAACCAAGTCTCGAGCGCCACGTTCTTATTCGCAGGAGAAGCGCTTCGGGTGACAGGACCGTAAAGGACTAGCGACGGCCTTCTCGCTTGTGAAGCCGCTGTGCAGGAGTGTCTGATCTCGTGAGTGTACAGCTCAGGATACTGTCGGGTACGAGGGCCGGTGAGGTCTTTCGGCCTACGACGGAGGTCATCACAATCGGCCGCGAGCCTGGGCTGGATCTCCAGTTCGACTCACACCGACAAAGAGAGGTCTCCGCGCGGCACGCCAACCTCTTCCTGTCGGAACGGGGTTGGCTTGTTCGGGACCTCGGCAGCACCAACGGAACCTTGGTCAACGGGACGCGCATCTTCGCTGACACATTGTTGTGCGATTCGGACGTGCTCCGCCTCGGTCCAACGGGTCCGGAGCTTCGTTTCGAGCTGCTGATTGCGCCTCCACGTTCCGTATCCTCTGTCCGTTCGCAAGCTCATTCTGCATCGCACGGGCCAACGTCCACGACCAAGCTGAGGGCTCAGTTAGCGCACCACACGAGGCGAGCCCGGACGGTTTCGATTGGACTGGTTTTCCTTGCCGCTGGTGTCGTTGGTTTTTCCCTCTGGATAAACGGAAGGGCACAGGCGGACTGGGAGCAGGAACGGCGACTCCTGCTGGCCAGCCTGGACAGCGTCTTGAGCCTAGGAGACGAAACCGCCGCCGCGCTCGAGGACCAGGTTAGCGGCCTCGCCGAGGCCCTACGTGAGTCACGGGACGAAGCCGGCCGCTTTCGGTCTCAGCTGAGGGATAGGCCGAGCGAGAGGGAAAGTGAGGCAGAGGTGATCCTGCGCCAGCGTCTCCAAGAGGCCACGGTGGCACTCGAGCGTCAGCAACTAGCCGCGAGTCTTGATTGGACTTCTTTGCGAGCCCGGGGTGACCCCGCGGTCGCACGCGTCTTCGCGGAGTCACAGGAGGGTGTTGTTGAGGCTGCGACGGCATTCTTAGTCGGTGAGGACGGGACACTCGCTACGGCTGGACATCTCGTTGCCGGCGTCGACGGGCTCAAGAGCATTCGCCGACTGGCTGTTCAGTTCGGGCAATCGGATCGATTCCAGGAAGGCTACGTTGTCCGAATTTCGTTGGAGAACGACGTGGCGATCATACGTCTTTCTGCCGGCCCAGCTTCGGCGCCGCCATTGGCTCTCAACCAGCGGCCCGACACGATCGGTCGCGGACAACCGGTCGCGATGATCGGCTTTCCTCTCGGCGGAATAGCCCCCGAAGAGACGAACTCTCCAACCGACGTGGCCAGACCTCTGGCCTCGGCTGGCATCGTACTGGGATCTGGCCCGGAACGACTCGAGATTCAGGGCTATGGCGAGCGCGGCGCGAGTGGAAGTCCGGTCTTGGACTCGAGTGGAGCGGTCGTAGGACTCCTGCGCGGTGCTATTATGAGGGATGATCGCCCAGTGCTCGTAGCAGTTCCAAGCACAGCGATCATCTCCTTACTAGGCGGATCCTAATTCTTGGTGCCGATCTTCCACGGTTCCGTCGCGTCTGTGCCTCCTTGAAGCGGAATCATGGATCATGTCGGGCGCTCACTCTGGAGATCGATCGCCGAGTAGGGTCGCATCTCCGTCCCTGAGGCTTCTCGTGACCTGCCCGCTGCCACATCGGATAGATCTCGCGGTGGAGAGCATCACTGATGGCGCATCCCCGCTCGGGAAGCGTCGGCGGCGGCTACGGCTCTGTCGGCGAGCCGATCGCAGCGTAATCGCGTGGATGCGCGTACAGCACCGACACCGTACGCTAATAGCTGGGCTCGCACAGCCCAGTCCATGACAAGACGGTACGTCCGATCCGGGGTCGCGGTTTTCCAGACGCGAGACGTGTCGCTCTCAAATCTTCCAGTCGGAGAGGGACCGCCGATCCATATGACCATCGCAGGTCCGGATTGGGTCTGTCTGAGTCCCGGCCAAGGCGCGAGAGTGCCGTTCTCCGGCGATGACGGCGGTGCGTTCGCGTGGGGACTCATCTCCACGTTGGCAGCGGTTTGGATCCACTCTCCTCCCGGAGAGATTCAACAAGCGTTTTGTCAGCACCTCCCTGCTGGACCGATTAGCCCTGCCGTTCACCAACGCGCCTGTGACGAGATCCAGTTCTCACGAGGCAATGACCCGAGGCTTCTGAGGGTTCTCATTGCGAGCCAACGGACAATCACCGAGCAGGACGAGCATGCGTTCCTGCTTCTCGGTGTACTGCCAGACCAGCTCTACACGTACTCGAATTCGCTTTTGACTCAGTTTGGCGTGAGTCGTCGCGGATGTGCCGGGGAGGCCGGCTGACCTTCGAGATCAACCGGTGACAAGTCAAGAGTCTCTCACGATGGGTAACGAAGCCAATCCATAGTCGGTTTCTGACCGTACTTCAGGCGTGTGGTCTCCACGCGCCGCCTCTCCTGATCGCCGTTCGCACTACGGTTCGTTTCGCGAGACGCTTCAGCGCCCGTAGACATCGGCCCGACTCGATCGACCTTCATGCTCCGGCACCCTTTCGGGCAGTGCGGCAAGCCACCAACGGGCATCATGCCTCCCACCTCCTCCCAAGCACAGCAGCTTGACGTCCTAGCTTCCACGCCCTCAGAATCAAATAATCCAACCGCGCCGCCGGCCGGGTTTTTTGTCGGGCGGTTGCGCCCGTCGAAGAGAACCGATCGCGCTGGAGTCGGATGCATGAGCGACGAGGTACAGCGAACGCGGTTGGTAGGCGTACAGTGTCCCGCTTGCGGGTTGCCAAACGCGGCGACCGACCATTTCTGCACCGGGTGTGGGGCGTCCCTCAGGGGAGCTGAGCCGACCCCGCTCGAGCCAGAGGCCGTAGAGTCGGATTCCGAAGGGCCCGAATCTGTCCGTGCCCCGTCCGCACCGGAGCCTTCGACGCAGACGATGGCGGGAGGCTCCAAGACACGGCCGATGTCGTCCCCTGCGGACTGGAGGGAAGCGTGCGTAACCCACAAGGTCTCGACAGATGAACGGGCGGCGTATCCCTTCGAGCACGAGTTCGTGATCGGGCGAGAGTTAGGGGACCTTCAGCTTCCGAACGACCCGTTTCTGTCCGCAAAGCACCTCGCCATCCGCAGAGTCGGCTCGCGATATGTCCTAGAGGATCTCGACTCGAGCAACGGTACGTTCATACGTCTCCGAGCTGAAGTCGAGCTCCGACCAGGCGATGAGATACTCATCGGGGGTCAGGTATTCCGTTTCCTCGTTTGAGGATCCACGGCAGCTGAGCCGCTCGCATGCCGCCCCATTGGAAGAGGATCAAGTGGCCATCCATTTGACGACTCTCGGCAGCATCCGGGTCACTCTCGACGGAGAGGAGATCGACGACCTGATCCGGCAGAAGCTCCGACTCGCTCTTTTTGTATACCTGGCGGTCGAAGGCGTAACGAGTCGCGAGGGCATCGCCGGAATCTTCTGGCGGGATCGCGAACCGGATCGGGCGCGCCACTCGCTGAGTCAGACGCTCTACGCCCTGAGGGGAACACTAGGCGACGGATGGCTCGACATCCACGGTGACAGACTGACCATGACCGCGGCTGTCCGCGTGGACGTCAGCGAGTTCGAGCGCCTCGCGGCGACCGGAGAGACAGTCCAGGCCCTCGGGTGTTATTCAGGTCCGTTCGTCAACACATTCGTTTCGGGAATCCAAGAGTTCGACCACTGGGCCGACCGAAGACGTGCCACACTTGACCGGCTTCACCGGCGCCTCCGCAAGGAGGCGGTCGATGATTGCGTTGGTAGTGAGGACCTTTCAGGAGCCGTGTCACACGCACGAGTGTGGGCCTCCATGGACGTTCTGGACGACGAGGCCCAGCATCGTTTCATCGAGCTTCTCGCGGCATCGGGGGAGCGCTCCAACGCCCTCAAGCAGTATGAGCTCTACGTCAACTCTCTCGCTGCGGATGGCTTGACCCCCCTCGAACAGACAGAGCTCCTCGTGGAGCAGATCCGCTCGCGCGGGCCCATAAGGTTGGTTCCTGAAACGGCGGAGCCCGGGCTGGATGCCTCGCCGCCATCTGCGGACCAGAGGCCAGGAGCGGAACCCTCCGTGCATCATACGTGGATGTGGGGAGTTACCGAACCCTCGGGCCCTCGACTCGTGCGAATCATCGAGGGCGGACGAGAGGGCGAAGCCTATCCGCTGAACGAGGAACACGTCCGCATCGGCCGTAATCAAGGGGACATCCAGTTCCTTCATGACACTTTGATGTCGTCGCTTCACGCTTCCATGCGGTCCGAGCGCCGACTCCGTACAGACGGCGAGTCCGACCCTGTATTCGTACTCAAGGACGAAGGGAGCCGAAACGGCGTCTTTGTACGCATACACGGTGAACGCCCTCTCAAGTACGGTGATGTTTTCGCCGCGGGGAAGCAGGTCTTCGGGTTCGACCGAGTTGACGGACCTTTGGAAACGCCAGAACCCGAGAGTGACGGCCAGGGAGCTGCTACGCGGCTTGGACTTCCGGAGGATGTTGCATGACTCTCGCTAGACCCGTCGCCCAGACCCGGGCTCGAATCGCAGTGCCACTGTTGGGCCAGTCAGGTGACGCCTGGTCGGCATCCAGCGCCGGATCGGACCCTTCCCGCGTGACGCTGATCCTTTCAGCGTAGGCAACGGCCGCCGCGATCGAAGCCCTAGGGACTGCCTGTGTCGGACAGCACGAATGCGCAACGCTCTTCTGTGTCCGAGCAGCAATAAACGAGCGCTGTGTCACAGCCCGCATACCCTCTCTGGAATGCCTGTGTAGCGACCCCGATGGCAAGTCCGGTGGAAGCACAGCCCGTTTCCCCGAAGGCCTCCGCCGGATTCCATACTGGGAGCTCGCCAAGGTCGGGAAAGCTCTGGCCGAGCCGGGCAAGCGCAAAGCCCCAATCCATCGCACGGTTCACTTCTCCGTTCTGGTCGCCGATCACCATACCGACGCTCGATGGACCCTGAGTGAGGGCTTGACCAATGGCCTCGGCCAGCCCCTCGCCCATTGTAGATCCCTCCGGCGTGGCCGGTTCATGTCCGAACGTCGGACGCGCGATAGAGCCAACTACAGCGTCCGAGTCCGTTCCGGGACGCACTATCTCGACGACTACCGCCGCTTCGCCCGGAGCGAATCCAGTGGGACGTGATGCAGACTTGAGGCGTCCCACGGCGCCGGCCCATTCCAAGGATGCCTGATCCAAGTATGAGTCAATGCCCGCCACGATGCATCGATCGACCCGGCCTGAGTCGAGATCGGCCATACACTCCGCGAGGGCACGAACGAAAGCAGGCTGATCACCGTAGTTGAATCGGACCGTGACCGCGCTCAATTGAGCGCGACTCGCGTGAATCAGGCGGTCGAGAAGGAACTGTTCACATTGGCCTACGAATGCTGCTCCCACCGTCGTCGACCCGGACGCCTTGTCGGCCTGCGACAGCGCACGGAATGCCAAATCCGGCAGGGCGAAGTAGACGCCCGTCTTCTCGGCGGGCCGAGAGTCTTCTGAAGCGAGCACCTCTCGGAAAGGGTCGATGGCAAGCGCGATCATCTTGCCCAACCCTCGAGCTCGGACAGCCCCATCCGCCGCCGAATGCCCGATGACGGGATCGACTACCGTCTCTTCCCAATCTACAACGTCCGAAAACGGTAGCTCCCGGGCGCGGCTGATGCCCGCTCGGAACGCCGCCGCCGATGACCTCACGTCGAGACCAACGGCGGTTCGCATTGCAACCGCTCTGATATCCGCGCCCGTCACGGAAGGCCGTCCACCATTGGCTCGTCAGACAGCCAGCGTTGTGCCGGTAGCCGGGCGATCACCGGGCACAGCCGGTACTCCTCCTCCGTCTTCAAACCCAACCAATCCGCCACATTCAGAATCGCCAGTCCCTCGATGTACACCTGAGACCTCACCTGTTCTGCCAGGGCATCATAGGGCGTGTACGCTTCTTCGGCGTTCTCAATCTCAGAGGTGCGAGCGTCGAGCAAGAGCTCGAACGCCTCATCAAACGCCCGTTGATCCTTCTTAGATAGAGCCCGACAGGTTCCGAGCTTGCCGTCCTCTGTGCCCTCCAGAACCCCCTCAAGGAGGTCGATCTCGGCCAGCACCACCGGGTCATCGGCGCCATCGTTGAGCAGGCGATGAAAGAAGTTCAAGTAGTGGAAATCCTCGCCGTACTCCTCCCCCTCCCACCAATCACCGGGCGACAAAGCCGCGATCTCACGAGCCAAGCCGAACCCGCGGGCGGCCAACACATCGAACAGCGCACTCCCGTTCCCAGTCGCACGATAAGGATCCCTAAGCCTCGGGTCCTCCTCAACGCATCGCTTCAGGTAGTACCGTCGCACCACACCGCTCTTCAGAAGGGTCGTGCAGAAGGTGTCGGTGTCCCCTTCGAACAAAACGGCACAGCCGGCGAGTGTACGAAAGTTGGCGCAGACCTCATCGCATAGTGGTCCGATCCTGCCGATCGAGTGCTCTTCCAATCGCTCGAGATCGAACTCATTGCTGTTCTCGATCTCTTCAACAACCTGATCCAGTTCCACGTGACCTCGCTACTCCCAATCCTCTAGTTCCAAAAACTCGACGCCGGTTAGTTCATCCGCGAGAATGGCATCAGCCAGGTCTCGTTTCACGAATATCGCCTCCGCAAAGTGCTTCGCGCGGAATAGTACCACGCCCTCCTCGACTCGGTCTTCGTCCAGTACGATGTGGTCGACCTCCGCTATGTACTCAGGAAGGATACTATTCCACGTTACCCCAGACGCATCCATGTCCATGCAGTCTTGGATGCCCAGCAAATTCAAAAGCGTGTACTCTTCGCTCGCTACCTTACGTTTATGATTATAGATTCTGATCGGGAGGAATTCGAGGTATGGCACGCCTCGGCCCTCCAGAAACTGACGAAGTGCGAGCGAAGCTATGATCACGCGCGCCGGGTTCCCCAGATGATCTGACAGCTTGATCTGCCTTTTGAAATCAGGATCCATCCGGAGTGTCACATCATCCGGCCACTCGCTCAAGACCGAGGTCGCATTGGTAAGCTTCCAGTCGTCTTCGTACCCTTCAATGTACCCCAGAATGCAATAGCCGGACGACACGTCCTCTCCCCACAGCTGATATACGTTAGTCGGAACCATTTAGGCCCCCTCAGATCGGATTTCGGGTTCTGTTCACACCGCTTGTCGACGCCATCGAGAACGGACGCGTCCGGTTCTTTCTCTTCTTGTCCTCCCAACAGACTACGGTCCCTCCGTTCCGTTGTCCGCGTAAGCCGAGCTGCTTTCGGAAATGCTTCTCACCGCGCTGCAGCTCGGCCAGAATGCTCTTTCCCTTTCCCTTATGCTTCTCCTTGTTTTCTTGGAGCTTCTTCCAGATGTTATCGTTCAACCATTGTTGTACTTCCTTGTTGTATAAATAATGCTCTGACCAAGAACCGGAGTGCATGCATTCGTCTTCGGGGGAGGGCTCGATGTAATGGGGGCGTCGTCGGTTGGGATACGTCTTGGTATAGCCGGACTTCGTCGGTAGTCGGACGAGATTGTTATCCCCAGTGGTCCCTTCGAAGCGGCTGCCTCCGTTTACGTTCCACTTCGACACCCAGAGACAGCGACGGACATAGTATTTCTTGTCTTTGGGACTGCACTTGATGTTGTTCAGCTTGAAGCAGGACACCGGAAGGATGTGGTGAGCCGAACAACGCCAGGGCTTACGTCCGGACTCCCAATCCTCTGTGTAGTTCTTGTATGAACTGTTGCGAGCAAGGACAGAGCGTTTTGCCGGGGGTGGTACAGCCTCATGCTTAGCCACGTTGTGTTGGATCTCCCTTAGTCGCTTGGTTTGGATTCATCGGGCGATAGCGGTGCCCCACTAGGCGGCCGGTGGCCATTGGGTGAAGGTCATTGCGATGCCGTTGGGCAGGAGCTAGAGCGCCTTTTCGCAAATGAAGCATTCAGAGGTAGCCGATCCCGGCGTAGCGACCACTGGCCCTTGCAACACTGGGAATGGTGGCGTGTTCTTGTCGTTGTGAAGCATCAGATCAAAGGCGCGAGGCACGTTCTTCCCTTCGAACTTCACGTCGAACGAGTACAGGATGAACTCGGCCTTTCCCTTTATCTTTCCGGACGCCACACCTCCTCCGGCGCTTCCGGCCTCATCTCCAGTGCTCATGCTGAAGTTCGAGTCTTTCACGCAAGTGGACTCTCCATCGCACTTCACTTTCTTGGTGCCTTTGGCCGTGTCCGACGACTGCGCGATGTTCGGGTACGGAATTGGGATGGGTCCGACCGGTGACGGTGTCAGACACACGTCGGGGAAGGCGATTGTGACGCCGCTACTGCTCCCGTGCACTACGCTCAGGAAGTTGACACCAACCGTGACTGGCATTCCTATCTCCTCGGTTCAGGTCACAACCAGAGCGGGGGATCGAGCTATGGCACTCGCGTCAGTTGACTGCTGCACATTTGGCGAGTGGACCCGTAGTGCTCGGACGTCAAGCGGACCTTCACGTAGTGGCATGAAAGAGCGCCAAAGTAGAAGTAAACGCTTGGCGTCCCCGCGAGCTAGGATCAAAGGGTGTGTAAAAAGAGAGGCGACGTACCTTTCCGCTGAGTAATAACCAGCGAACTCCGGGTGACAGCCCGGGGAAAGGAACGACGCCTCGTGAGGAAGAATACCGTGGGACCCGAGGGGGAGTCCAGGACGCCCGTGTGGGAAGTTCTGGAAGGCGTGGTGCGGGAGAAGGCGCAGGAGTTCATCCAACAGATCTTGGAGGAGGAAGTCACGGAGTTGCTAGGCCGAGAGAAGTCAGAGCGCAGGAGGGCGGTGGACGCGACCGAGGGCTACCGCAACGGATACGGCAAGCCGAGGCGGCTGGCGATGAGCTCGGGCACGATCACGCTCCGACGACCTCGGGTTCGAGGCATCGAGGAGCGGTTCGAGAGTCGGGTGCTGCCGTTGTTCGCACGGCGGACGAAGGAGCTGGGCGCTCTGCTTCCGGAGCTGTATCTGCATGGACTGGCGGAGGGAGACTTCGAGTTGGCGATGCGGGGTCTGCTGGGCGAGGGGGCACCGCTGTCGAAGTCTTCGATTCGGCGGCTGCGGGCGGGATGGACGGCGGAGTTCGAGGAATGGAGCCAGCGTCGCCTGGAGGGCCGTGAGGTCGTATACGTGTGGGCGGACGGGATCTATGTGAAGGCAGGGCTGGAGCGGGACAAAGCGGCGCTGCTGGTGGTGCTGGGTGCCATGCGAGACGGGACGAAAGAGGTGTTGGCCCTGAGGCCGGGCTACCGAGAGTCAGTCGAGTCCTGGTCCGAGGTGTTGCGGGATCTGAAGGCACGCGGCATCGAGGCGCCCCGGCTTCTGATGGCGGACGGTAACGCGGCGATCTGGGGCGCAGTACGGCAGGTATGGCCTGAGGCGGGTGAGCAACGGTGCTGGAACCACAAGATGAGGAACGTGCTGGACCGACTACCTCAGCGGGAGCAGGGCGAGGCGAAGGATCTTCTCAGGGCTGTGGTCTACGCACCGAGCCGGGCCGAGGCTGTGAAGGCCCGTGAGGCGTTCGCCAGACGCTACAGGCCGTGGTATCCGAAGGCGGTGGATGTACTCGAGGACGACTGGGAGCGGATGGTGGCGTTCTACGACTTCCCCGAGGATCACTGGAAGCATCTACGCACGACGAACGTGGTCGAGAGCCCGTTCGCTGCGGTACGGCTCAGGACGACGGCGGCGAAGCGATTCAAGCGGGTCGAGAGCGCTACGGCGCTGATCTGGAAGTTGCTCCTGGTGGCTGAGAAGCGGTTCCGAAGGCTCGACGCTCCTCACCTCCCCAAGGACGTGTTTGAAGGAAGGAAGTTCGAAGACGGAAAGCCCGTCTCAGACCAACAGCGGAAGAACGCCGCCTGATACGTTTACACACCTATTGACCCAACCTCCGTCCCCGTCGAGGATCACGGTGTCAAGATTCGCCTCAAGTTCTCGATCTTCTCCGAACCGAGTAACCACCAAACACCGAGGCCGGGCTACGCCCGGGAGTCTGAACTCCCAATGCCCCTCCTGGGTCGCGTTCCGTACCACGACCAATTCGTCTCCATGCAAGTAACCAGGCGCTGTGAGTCCTTCCAAGGCAGCGTTGAAAAAGCGACGATGGAAGTCTCTCGGCAACAACGGAGCCCGGTCGTTCGACCATTCCTCGTCGTAGGTCCCTGCCAGGGAAGCTCTCGGGTGCCAGTTGGGACTCACGAAGCCGAATCCAGCCACTCTGCATCGGTCACCTACGGATTTGAGCGGACCGCTCGGGTCCTCGAGGTTGGGGATCGGCTGACCCTCGGCTAAGGCCCCGCGCTTTGCCAGGAATCCCAGGCCAACCGGATTGGAAGGCTCGAAGCCGTGGTGGTCCGGGTTCTCGGACGAGGGTCGTCGGAATAGGGGTCTGCGAGGCCGAACTGGCTCACCATGAACGCCCGCATCGCTTCCGCCCGCTCCGCTTGGGAGACGGCCTCGTTCCGCTCTCGTTCGAGTCCGCCCGAGTAACGCACCACGGTTCCGACATACCCCCCGACGCCAATGGCTATCGTCGCGGCTACGGGCCAGAACCACGGGTTCCGGCGGCTGAATTTCTTCAGAATCACCCACGGGGACGCAGGACGCGCAGCGATCGGCCGGCCCTCGAGCTGCCGCCGCAAGTCGGCCGCGAGCGCAGCCGCAGACCCGTACCGTCCGCCGGGGTCCGGCTCGAGTGCCTTGAGCACGATGGTGTCCAGGTCCCCACGTAGCCCCCGCGCTCGTGGCCAGTCGGAGACCGCCTCACTCGGCCGGGTCACGGCCACTTCCCCGCCCGCGAGTCGGCTCTGTATCGTCCGTCCGTCGAACGGCTGACATCCCGTCAAAAGTCGGTAGAGGAGCACGCCTAGCTGGAACACGTCCGATGTGGCCGTGACTCGCTCCCCGCGTAGCTGTTCAGGGCTGGCGTACTCCGGAGTCATCGGTGCAGGACCCCAGCGGGTGAGGGGGTCGTCCAAGCTCTCGGGAGCATCCAAGAGCTTCGCCACTCCGAAGTCCAAGAGCTTCACCTGGCCCGTCGAGGTGACCAGGACGTTGGAGGGCTTGCGGTCGCGGTGGACGACGAGTTGACCATGCGCGTAGGTGACGGCGTCGACCACCTGGAGGAAGAGTCGCACCCGGTCTCCGGTGGACAAGCGTTTCTCGTCGGCCCACCGTGTGATCGACTCGCCCTCGACCAACTCCATTACGAGGAACGGTCGGCCATCCGGTGTTGCCCCGCCGTCCAGGAGCGTGGCGATGTTTGGATGGGCCAGCCCGGAAAGGATCTGTCGTTCCGCGAGGGACCGCCGCACGAGCTCGCCGCGATCCACCCCTTCTGGGAGTACCTTCACGGCTACGCGACGAGAAAACGCCCCATCCGCACGCTCGGCCTCGTATACGGTGGCCATGCCCCCGCGACCGAGCTCACTGACGATCCGGTAGGGTCCGAGCCGTTCACCGGGCGCGAGCCCCGGGCGAGGATCGCTGGCGGGCTCACCCAGTGCCGCGCTCATCAGGGTCCGACTCGGCTCGCTCAATCCCGGCTTACCCGCGGCGAAGAGCTCCAACACCGCACTACAGAGCTCGGGATCGTCGCCGCTCGCTTCGAAGAGGAAGCGCTCACGACGGTGCTTCGGTACGTCCATGGCGCGTTCGAACAGGGCGTCGACTTCGTCCCACCGCTCCCACGTCACGTGATAGGCAGAAGCGGTCGTGGTGGGTTTGTCCGCGTCGGACGGTTTCGCGTCACTCATCGTCAGGGGGTCGCCGCTCGACCTTCGTATTCGAGCGCCTGGCACAGGTAGGCCCTCGCCCTGGCCCATTCGCGCTCGACGGTTCGCGTCGAGGTGTCCAGAGCGGTTGCGGTCTCCTCCACCGACATGCCGCCGTAGTAGCGGCACTCGAAGACCCGAGACATCCGTTGGCTCTGCGACTCCAGTCGCCGCAGCGCGTCTTCGACCACCAACAGGTCGGCCGCCGCTGCATCGACAACGGCCATCTCCTCCCGCAGCTGGACCCGGACGCTCGCCCCCCCGCGCTTGGCGGCCTCCCGAGAACGGGCGAAATCGATGAGGATGTGGCGCATGGCCGTCGAGCAGAAGGCGAAGAACTGGGCCCGTCCACGGCCGTCCCATTCCTCTACTCCCGCCAGGCGGAGATAGGCCTCGTGCACGAGCACGGTCGTGTCCACCACGGCGTCGCGCGATCCCAGGTCGAGGTGGTGACGGGCGATGTCACGCAGCTCGTCGTAGACCAGCTCCATCAGGCGATGAAAGGCCCCTTCCTCGCCTTCACCCCAACGTTCCACGAGGGACGTGATCTCGCTTCTCGGTTCAGCCATGAGCAGCCGGGGACGGTGAGCCTGGGGTGGGCAGAGGTGCGATCCCGAGAATCTCCGGAGCGTCACAGGGTTCGGAACGATCGCTCGAAGCCGAACCGTGGGGGTGGACCACGAGGAGTCCGTGGGAAAGAACATGTCGATAGGGGTGGGCGAGAATCGCACTATGTCTGTCGCGAAGGACCTGAGTGAGGACGTTGGGGAATCAATGGATTTGGCGGTCGCGAAGGATAGGTCCACTGATATCGGCGAGAATCTTACTGTAGGCGTTGGGAAGGATGCCGAAGTGACCGTAGGGGGAAAACAGACCGTGACGATCACGAAAGAATCCTCTCATAAGGCCAAGAAGATTCAAATCACTGCTGATGACGAAATCACCCTGCAGACGGGAAGTGCGTCCATAGTGATGAAAAAGAACGGCGACATCACTATAGATGGCAAGAAGATCACTGTGAAGGGGTCAGGGGACGTGGTATTGAAGGGTAGCAAGATTGCGCAGAACTGACGCGAGCCGGAGTGAGAATGGACTACCTATTGACTGAGGTTCCTGGGATCGCGGTAGGGGAAGTTGCGGGCGTGGACGACAAGGGCAGACCCCAGGTCCGCTGCGGGGAGTCCGCTGTCCCGCGTACGGCTTCCGTGGTGTGGCTCCCCGTGGCTCCCGACTGGAGCGCGTCTGTTGGTGCCCGCGTGGTAGTTGCATACGAGAACGGGGACGAGGACCAGCCCATCATCATAGGTCTCCTCGATGCACCCCGGACGATGCGTGAGGCGAAGCCGAGAACATTGCGGATTGAGAGCGAACGCGAGCTGATCATCGAGTGTGGCAAGTCCAAGATCGCACTCCGCGCGGATGGCCGAATCGAGATACGCGGCGGTCACTTGGTCTCACGGTCGACCGGACCCAACAAGGTTAAAGGCGCATCCATTCACATCAACTGAGTTGGGCATGACCAAGCTTGGGCGCCCTCCGGTCATTCTGGACATCGTCGAAGAGCATTTCGACGAGTTGGATTGGCTTTGGGAACATCGTGAGGCGAACATCTTTACGTGCGACTGGCTGCTCGCAGACCTGGCGGAGCATGAGGAGCGGGCGGAGGCACACCTGGATGGGTTGCGGGTCGCAGAGCTCCATGCTGTAGATGTCGCCGAGGAGCGTATCGGTGGGGGCGAGGCGTTTGCCGCTGTGAATCCGCAGGTGACCGTGGTGGAAGCCATGTCGCGGGGAGCGGAGGAGGCCAGGCGCGAGCTGGGTGACCAACCGCTGCTTCAGGCCGAAATGCTGTCCGCCATCGCTCAGGTTTACGGCAACTTGTCTCTGTCCGAGGACGCTCGGATACTCGTGGATGAAGCCATGACGATCCGGCACGCCTCCGGAGCGGACAGCACGCCCGAGCAGGTGGCGGATCTCGGCCGGTTGGGTGCGATCCTCGGCAACGCGGGACAGCGCGACTCTGCCCGCGTGGTGCTCCGGAAGCGGCTCGAGATGGAACGTACCCTGTTCGGCGGCGACCATCCGCGCACGGCGGAAGCACTGGAAGGACTGGGCTGGCACTGGTACGAGGACGGCGAATTCGCGCAGGCGCTCGAGTGGTATGAAGAGGCAGTGCAGATCCGCCGTGGTGCCGAGCCCCGGGACGTGGCGGACCTCAGCGCATCCCTGGCTGCGCTCGCGGATTCGTATCGATCCGTGGGGCGGTGGGAAGAAGCCCAAGTCGCTGCTCGAGAGGGCTACGAGATCTCGCTTGGCGCGTTCGGCGAGGAACACGCGATCACCGCCGGGAACAAGGGGCATCTGGCGCAGGTCGTCCACGGCATGGGCGACTTGGAGCAGGCGATCTTGCTATACCGGGAAGCGCTACCCGTGCTCGAGCGGACGCTGGGCGAGCAACACGCGCACACACTGGCCAATTGGAACAACCTGGGGATCGTTCTCGCGGGGGCGGACGACCTCGATGGGGCGGAGGAGGTCCAACGGCGGATTCTTGCGCTGCGCCGAGACCGATACAGTACGGACGAGCACTACGAGGTCGGGACCTCCTTGCAGAATCTGGCCTCGCTACTCGTGCGCGGGAGTCGGTTGGCGGAGGCGGATTCGTTGGCGAGGCAGGCCGAAGGGATCTTCAGGGCCGTGGTCGGAGACGGGCACTACACCGTGGCTTTCTCGCTCATCACGCAAAGCGAGGCCGCCCTGAGACGTGGCCAGGGCGCCCACGCGGAGCGGATCGTTCGGCACGCCATCCAGATTCTCGAACCCCAATTCGGGACGGGCTTTCCGACAGCAGCGGCCCGGTGCCGCCTGGGGCGGGCCATTGCTCTACAGGGACGCGGCCACGAAGCGGAGCCGCTCCTCGTCTCGTCCCTCGAGGCAATGGAGTCCGCCGGGGGCGTGCCGGAGCGTGAGCTCACGGCGTGCCGGGACGCGTGGGACGACCTCCAGGTCTCCCGCGGCGGCTGATGCCGTCCGGAATCAGCGCGCCTCGACCCGGTGCTCGATGATCCCGCCACTAGGGCCTTCCCGGCATCTCGATCGCCTCACCAGCGGCCGGACGAACACCCTCGGCGTAGAGCTTCGCGGCCAAGGCGGGCACGCGGGAACGTAAGAGGACGTTGAGGCGATCGAGCGCCTCGGGCATCACTTCCCAGGCCCGATCGACCTGCCAGAGGTGATCCTCTGTCGGCAGCGTGGATGAGCCCTGGATCGCGTTCGCCACACCCGCGTTCCGCCGGGCCTCACTTACCTCGTCCTCGATCTCGTCGAGCTCCTCCCGGATCGCCTCGAGCTCCTCCCGGATCGCCTCGAGCTCCTCTTCGAGACCCTCTGGCGCCTCGTCTGCAGCCTCGCGGCCGGACTCGAGGTCGCGGGGCCCGTTGTTTTTAGGAGCTTCCGGACGCAGGCCCGGCAGCGCCGTACTCCCCGTATTTCCCTCCGAGCCATAGTGCCAGAATGAGCCACGCGGCAGAAACCGGCAGCATCGCGACGGCGAGCCCCGAGAGGCCGAGCCCCAACCAACCCATCGCCGTATAGGACCACGCCCCCACCTGATCGGCAGCACGATAGACGAAGGTGTCGTTGAAGTTCTTCGCCTTGTACTTGTCCGTCCGGGGGATCACGGTGTAGAGCACCTCACGGGCCGGGCGCTGAATCGCGAAGTTCGCGGCACGACGCAGCACTTGGAAGACGACCACGACCACCAAGATCGGGGCCGCCGCCAGGATCCCAAAACCCACGATGCTGACCAAAGGGAGGAAGGCCAGCGCCAATCCAAGCCCGAGCCACTTGAGGATTCGCCCGGTCAAGAAGACCTGGGTGATCAAGGTGAGGGACTGAACCGCCACTTCCATCACCGCGAAGAGCTGTGTCTGCCCCGCGTCGTCCCCGGCCATCACCTCCTCGACGATCGCGATCAGATGGAAGTAGAGGAAGGTCGAGACGATGGCGAACAGCGAGATGAGCGCCGCTAGACCGAGCAGGTAGGGTGAGCGTATGACGTGCGCGACCCCCTCTAGGAGGGCGCCTCCGATGACCTCCTCCTGCTTCCCCTCTGTCTCGACGTCCGCCGGGACTGCAGCTTCCGCCTCGAATTCGGGTTCTCGTGCAGCCACTTGCGCGAGCTTGGCCTCGTGATGCTCGAAAGCGCGGGCGGACCGTCCCGCGAGCTCCAAGAGGACGGCAGACACCAGCAATAGATTGATCGGCCCCAGCAGCCCGACGAGTGTTGCGGTGATCGACGATCCTGT
The DNA here is from genome assembly GCA_965248625.1 of Longimicrobiales bacterium. GTDB lineage: Bacteria > Gemmatimonadota > Gemmatimonadetes > Longimicrobiales > Gaopeijiaceae. The sequence goes on from OZ252109.1 coordinate 353,333, forward strand.
AAGGGCACCCACCGTCCCGCCGACCGCGATGAACCCGAAGAGGCGTTTGGCTTGTGAGGGGTGGTAGGTGTCGGTCATGAACGACCAGAAGACCGATACCACGAAGAGATTGAATACGCTCGTCCAGATGAAGAAGACGCGACCGATCCAGATGCTTTGGGCCACATCCGCGCCTCTGAACAGCAAAAAGAACCCGATCAGCATCGATATGAAGATGCGGTAGATCCAGGTGATGAAGACGCGTCTGGGATAACGGCCCACGAGCCAGGCGAAGATCGGGTGCAGCAGGAGCATCCCGAGGAGAGTCCCACTGAAGAGCCAGGCGAGGTTTCGGGCTCCGCTCGCAACCCCCATCTGGTCCCGAATCGGACGAATCACGAAATAGGCTGCGAGCACCAGGAAGAAGTACACGAACGACCAGGCAACCGCCGCGATCTCATCCTCTCTGATGTCCACCGCACGCCTAAGCAGACGCCCGACCGTAGAACTCATCGCCAATCGCCCCCTTTAGAGTTCCTTCACCACGTCCGAGACATTGCGTCCACCACCGACGCCGACTCTCAGGCCCTTGTTCTAACTCGGGTCTACTTGTTCGCGACAGGCGAGGGGGTCGACGGTTCGAGCGCCGAGGTGCTGAGAACGGTCTCGTCTGAGCTGATTCCGGTAGAAGCTCGGACTCCTATCGGTGCACCACGCCCCCCTTCACGACGTGCTCGACGTGACCCAGGGCATTGATGTCGAAGAGCGGGTTTCCCCTGACGACGATGACGTCGGCGAGCTTTCCGGGCTCGATCGTGCCGAGCTCTCTCCCTCGGCCCAGGATCTCCGCGCCGGCCTTGGTCGCCACCGAGATGGCCTCGATGGGAGACATGCCGCTGTCCACGAGCGCCGAGATCTCGCGCCACGCCGACTCCGTGTGGAAGTTCATCGGGCTGCCCGAGTCTGTGCCCATCCCCATGACCGCGTCGGCGTCGATGAACTGGCGAGCCGCGATTCGGCTGTTGCGGATCTGGCGCGGCGTGGTGCGGAAGTACGAGAGGCGGCGGAAATCCTCGAACGAGCGCTGGAACTCGTCGTAGATCTCGGGCGGCAGATCCTCCCGGAGCCGCGGGTCCTGTAACCGCTCAGGGAACTCGACGGTGGCGGGGTAGACCCAAACACGGTGGGCCATGGTCTGGACTACGGGGATCCCGCGGTTCGCGATTTCCAAGAGAAGGTCGTCGGCGTAGGGCGGATTTCCGCCGGAGCCCGCGTGTTGGATCACGTCGGTGCCACCCCGGATGGCCGCCCACATGTCATCCGGGTCGTACAGGTGGCTATGCACCTGGATTCCGTTCTCGTGCGCCACTCCGACCACCGCCCGAATGTCCTCCTCGGTCATCCCCGTCCAGGTCTTGATGACGTTCACGCCAGCGCGAGCCAGCTCCCCCGTCCGCTGGGCGGCCTCCTCCGAGCTGCTGACCGTGTACTGGAAGTGGTCGGGCAACACGCTCCACGGACGTCGCGTGATCCACGGACCGCTGACGAGCATGCGGGGTCCCGGGATCTGTCCGGTGTCGATGCGGTCGCGGATGTTCAGCACCTCCAGCGGTCCCCCCAGGTCGACGGCGGTCGTCACGCCCGCCATGAGCAGCTGCCTGGCGGAGATCGCCATCATTTCCTCCATCCGACCTCCGAAGATGGGGAACCACTCCGTGTATTCGCCGTGCCCGAGGATCATCAGGTGGACATGAAGATCGATGAGTCCGGGGAGCATCGTCATGCCGCTGGTGTCGATCACCCGGGCACCCGCTGGAATGTCGACGGCTGAGGCGGAGCCCACCTCTACGATGCGGTCCCCCTCGATGACGATCGCCGCGTGATGAATGGCCGGAGCCTCGTATCCGTCGAGGAGCATCCCGCCTACGAGAGCCAGCGTCTCGTCCTGAGCGGCGGCCTCGACGCCGGCGAGAGCGCTCGCCGCCGCGGCGGACACGAGGCCGACGACTACGGCGGCGACTAGGGCGGACACGAGTCCTCGGACGGTGGGGAAGGGCTTCATGGCTGAACGCTCCTGGGCGTTGGCATTAGAAGTTGACTACATCTGTTTCCGCTAAAACGTTGTGTCGTCGCAAGTTATGTCGCGCCAATACATCTATTGCGCCATCGGTTCGCCGGTACGATCCTGCAGAAGATGCCGATACCTCCTGGCCCCTGGACCCTTCGTATCTCCAGGCGGTGTCGGGCTCTCAGCTTGCAGTACGCATGCTTGGAATCGCTCCGTCTCTCGCGATGACAAACCGGCGGGCCCGGCCCAATGTCCCGATCGCCCCCCGTTTTTCGCCTATGGGGTATTGCCTTAAGTCCACCGCCCACTACATGTTGTGGTCATGGCGGTTCCGGCTTCTCAGCTCCGTGGCGGCGTGGACTATCCCTGTACGCGGCTGGAGCTGGACGAGTTCTTCCCCGACGATGCGGCATGCCTGGAGTACGTGGAGGGTCTGCGCTGGCCGGAAGGGTTTGTGTGCGTGGGCTGTGGCGGGTTAGGAGAGGTCTGGCGAGCATCGCGGGGGCGTCTCGTCTGCCCACACTGTCGAAGGCAGACCTCGGTGCTGGCGGGAACCGTGTTCCACCGCACGCGCTCGCCCCTGCGTCTGTGGTTTCTCGCTGCCTGGGAGCTCACGAGCCAGAAATACGGAGCCAATGCTCTCGGGCTCCAGCGTGTGCTCGGACTGGGAAGCTACAAGACAGCGTGGGTCTGGCTCCACAAGCTCCGCCGGGCCATGGTCCGACCGGATCGCGACCAGCTGAGCGGCGTTGTGCAAGTGGACGAGAGCTATGTCGGGGGCGTGGAGGCTGGAGTGCGGGGCCGCGAGACGATCAAGAAGGCCATCGTCGCGATCGCCGCCGAGGTCGACGGACGCAAGATCGGGAGAATACGGCTGCGTTGGGTGCCCGACCTCTCCGCTCCGGTTCTGCGAGGCTTCGTCAAGGATAGCATCGCACCGGCAAGCACGGTGCATACCGACGGATGGCCAAGCTATCAGGGACTCGCCAAACTGGGCTTTCGCCACACGGTCACGAACCTCTCGACCTCCGGCGATCCCGCGCACGTGCTCATGTCGGCCGTACATCGGGTGGCGTCTCTCCTCAAGCGCTGGGTCCTCGGAACCCTCCAAGGAGGGATCGCCCGCGAACACCTCCCCTACTATCTGGACGAGTTCACCTTTCGCTTCAACCGACGCACATCCCGGGCTCGCGGCCTGTTGTTCTACCGCTTGCTTGAGCAGGCTGTTCAGTGTGCTCCCACGCCAGCTTCGGCCCTTTACCTCGGCACCGGACGTGGGAAACGGCCCGCAGAGCCCCGGTAACCACTATATCTTGGGGTCGGTGGACTTAAGGGAACACCCCCTTGCAGCGTAGTCACGGAGAAGCGGAGATCGTCCGGGAGGCGTACGACGATGTCGATCTTGCGGTCGAAGTCGACGAACTCCGTGGCTCGGTCACCGCGCATTGCGCGCTCCACCGCTTCGGCGATGGCTCGCGGCTCGATGCCGTAGCGGGCCGCCACCTCACGTAGGATCTCCACCTGCACTTGCGGCTGTCCGCGCCCGGTGCCAACGCGCACGTTGCCGATCTGCGCGAGCGTCGCCAGTCGGTCCCGCACCGAACCGGCGTACGCGAAGGTCTCCGTAAGATCTTCCCCGCGGACGCGGACCGCGATATCCGCGTCAGACCCGCCCAGGATCCTACCGAGAGCGGTGGCCTGGCCTGCCTCGAACGCCATCGCGCCTGGCGGGAAACGCCCCTCCATGGGCCGAACGCGCTCGAGCACGTCGTCCGTCGATGAACCGCTCGCCAGACGCACTTCGAACGCGGCAGTGTTCACGCCCGACGACTCTTCGCTCTCGGCATACGAGCGCACATCCTCTCCGATCCGCGAGAAGACCGTCTGCACACCCGGGTCCGCGAGTAGCGCCCGCTCGATCTCCTCTGCCGCGAGAGCCGTGGCGGGGAGGCCCGTGCCCTCCGGCAACTCGAGGCGTACGCGGAAGCCGCCCTGGTCGACGGTGGGAAGCAGATCACGATCCAGCAGAAGCGCGAGCGCGAGGGTTACGGCCAAGGCGCCCCCCGCCATGGCCATCACGCGGCCGCGGTGGTCCAGCGCCTGCCCCAGGACCAGGTGATAGCGCTCCGCGAACCGCTCGAACCCCCGATCGAACCCGTCGAGCAGCGGTCCGAAGATCCGCCCGCCAAAACTCGACAGCCCGTCCCACCAAAACCCTCCGAGCGCCCGGCCCAGGGCGCTGAGCCATCGCAGGAGCCGGAACGGCGCGGTGATCAGTCCGACCCCCAGACGGCGCACGAGGGCGACAGGACCGCGCCACTGCTCCGGTCGCTCGTCTGGATCGAGAACGTCCTCTACGGGGCCGTCGTCGCGTCGGTCGACGAAGCGTGCGGCAACGCTCGGCAGCAAAGTGAGCGCAACCAGAAGGCTGGCCAACAAGGAGAACGCAACCGCCAACGACAGGTCTCGGAACAGCTCGCCGGCCACGCCCTGGACGTAGATGATGGGACCGAACACGGAGATGGTCGTGAGGGTGGACGCCGTGATCGCCCCCTGTACTTCCTCTGCTCCTATTGCGGGCGCTTCGTCCCTATCGTCCCCTTCCTCCCGATGTCTGAAGATGTTCTCGAGCACGACGATGGAGTTGTCCACGAGCATCCCGACGCCCAGAGCGAGCCCCCCGAGGCTCATGATGTTGAGCGAGACGTCGAACGCCTCCATCAGGGCGAACGTGGCCACGACCGAGATTGGAATCGCGAGAGCGATGGCGACAGGATAGCGCGGGTCACGAAGGAAGAGGAATAGAACCAGGAACGCGAGGATCCCTCCGAAGATCAGGGCCTGGACAACGTTGCTGATGGAGTCGGCGATGAAGCCCGCCTGGGAGTAGGCCACCTCCACCCGGATTTCGGTGAACTCTTCCGCGAGCAGTTCGAGCACGTCGCCGATCTCGCTCGCCACGGACACGGTGTTGGCGCCCGCCTCCTTGAAGACGAGGAGACCGATCGACTCCGACCCGTTGTAACGGGCGATCGACTCCCTGTCCGCGAATCCGTCCACGACGCGGGCCACGTCCCGGAGTCGAACGAGCCTGAAGCCCGCCTCCCCGGCGTCGTCCACGCCTGTTTGCCGGGCGACCGCCACGTCGCGGATCTCCTCGACGGTCTGGAACTCCCCGAGCGTGCGGAGTGGGTATCGATATCGCCCGCGCAGAATGGATCCGCCCGGCGCCGAGAAGTTGGCCTGGTCGAGCGCCGTCGCGACCTGCTCCATCTCGAGGCCGTACGAGGCCAGGAGCTCCGGATCCACTTCGACCTGGATCTCCCGGTCGAGTCCTCCCGTCACGGCGGCCTGTGCGACGCCTTCCAGCTGTTCGAGCCGCCGCCGGAAGACCGTCTCCGCCAGCTCCTTCGTGGCCCAGAGGTCGGCTCCGCCGGCCACCGACAGCACCATGATCGGCTCCGATTCCGGGTCGACTCTCAGGATGCGTGGCCGTTCGGAAGTCTCGGGAAGCTGGTCACGGATGTTGTCCATCCGCTCCCGGACGTTCAGCATCGCGAAGTCCATGTCCGAGCCCCACGCGAAGCGCAGGGTGACGAGGCTCACCCCGTCGCGGGACACCGAAGACACCTTCTCGACACCGGGGACCGCCGCCGCCTGGGCCTCGATCTGTTCGGTGATCAGGCGCCCCACCTCGGCAGGCGCTACGTCGGGATAGGACGTGTAGACCACGAGCCGCGGATAGCTCACGTCCGGGAGAAGATCGATCGGAAGCCTAACGAAGGAGATGATCCCGAGGAGGACCACGGCCAGGAACAACATGGCCACGGCCACAGGCCGTCGGGTCGACGTTCGCGGGATCGACATCGACTAACGGAGCGACGCCACGCTGTCGAGAGAGCCGCCAATCGTCTGTTCGAGCAGGATGCGGGTGTCGATGAACCCGTACCGCGCGTTGATGGCGGCCCGCCGCTCGATTGCGGCCTCCTCGATCGCACGCTCGAGATCAGAGAACGTGCGCGAGGCCAGCCGGTACTCTTCGCGCGCCAAGCGCAGTCGCTCCTCCGCGATGTCCCGCGAACGCTCTGCCAATCGGTAGCTCTCGTACGCACTACCGAGATCTATGAGCTGTGAGCGGATGCCCCGCTCGACCTCCAGGCGAGCCTGACGCACCGACTCCTCCGCGTTCAGGAGCTGCACTTCGGCCTGGGCGATCTGGTTCTGGGTCTCGAAACCGGTGAAGACCGGCATGGAGAGGGTGACGCCGACACCCGCGTACCGGGAATCCGTCGAGAACGGTTCGAACAACGCCGAGTATTCCTGCGCGTTGGCGTTTTGGTAGAAGCCCCCGCCCAAGCTCAGGGTGGGCCACCGCGCGCCACGCGCCGAACGGAGAAGCGAGCGGCCTACACCCACCTCGGCCTCCTGTCGCTGGATGCTCGGGCTTCCAGCCAGCGCGAGCTCCAAGAGGGACTCCCCGTCGAGGACCATTGGGTCGAAGGGCTCGGGAGCCGGACCTTCCGTCGTGAACTCGCCGAGACTGGGCGCGCCGATCTCCACTCTCAGACCGAGTAGGGCTTTCGCGTAGTCGCTCTCAGCCTGACGCACGACCCGCTCCTGCTGCTGTACCTCGAGCTCGGCGGCCAAGACGTCGACGCGAGTGCCCGACGCCAGCCGGAAGAGCCTCTGGGTGCTATCGAGATCACGCCGCTTGCCCTCCAGGATCTCGAGCTCGAGAGCGAGCAGGTCGGACTGCAGTAGCGTCTCATAAAACTGAGTGGACACCTCGGCGTACGTGTTGGTGAGCTGAAGCGCGGCCGCCCGCTCGCGCGACATCCCCTGCGCCTGCTCGAGGCTTCGCGCGTGGAAGCGCCGACCACCCTCGAAGAGAGTGACGTTGGCTGTCAGATTCTGGCGCGACGCCGATGCCGTCAGCCATTCTGCGTTCGGGTTCTGGATCGGGTTCCCGAAGTTATCCGTGGCCTGGAGCCGCCGGTTGAAGTTCAGGTCGGTCGACAGACTCAGGTCGAACGTGGGAAGAAAGGCCCCCCACGCCGCCCTCATCCCGGCGTCCGTGAGCAGGATGTCGTTGATCGACCGGCGGTACTCGGGGTTGTTGAGCGCGGCGAGCTCGAGGGCCTCGTCCAGGCGTAGAACGCGAACCTCCGGCTCAGCTTCCTGCGCAGCCAACGGAATCGCGAGCAGAAGGCCGACCGCGACGTAAGGTGGGGGTTGCAGCGCGACCGCAAATCGACGTCGCAGCGCAACCGCGAATCGGCGTCGCAGTGCGGCGGCCCGCCCCAATCGGGATTGCCACCTTACGGCCCCGCCCTCTGCCCGGGGGCTCATCGGGCCCCGTCCCTAGGCGTTCCGGTCTCTGCCAGCTGGACCACGGCGTCGTGCACCAGGTAATGGTGCCCGTCGACCAGCACGACCTCGTCGGGGGAGACTGTCGACGTCTCCGGACTCTCCACGATCTCCACCAGCGAATCGTTCTCGAGTCCGGTCGTGACGTAGCGCCACTCCGCGCGCCCGCGGTCGTTGGCCCCGTCGAACACGAACAGCATCGTCCGGCGGTCCCTCTCGAGAATGGCCGTGCGTGGCACCAGAACGCGATCCGCGAAGTGCTGGGCCTCGAGAGAGACTCGCGCGTACATGCCCGGTTTGATCCTTCCCTGAGGGTTTCTGAGAAGAATGGTCACCCGGGCGGTTCGGGTCTGCGGATCCACGACAGGATTGATCGTCTCTACGAGGCCCTCGAACGTCTCTCCCGGGAAAGCGGCCAACGTCATCGTGGCTCTGCGTCCTTCATCCAGGAAGCCGATTTCGGCTTCGAGGACCTGCACTTCGACCTTGATCGGATCGAGCTCCACGACGGTCAGGAGCTCATCCCCCTGCGCGACGTAGTGCCCGGGGACGACGTGCAGGTCGGCCACTCGGCCGCCGAACGGTGCGGTGATTCGGGTACGTGAAAGGTTGAGCTCGGCCTCCCGTACACCCACCGCCGCCTCGTTCAGCCCACTCCGCGACCGTGCCAGCCGGGCGCGCTCCTGACGCACTTCAGGGTCCTCGATCTCGTCGTCGAAGAGGACCAGCTGCTCGTAATCCGCCTCAGCCCCCGTGAGGGCACTGCGAGCCCTCGCGACAGCCAGCGCATATTCCGTCGTGTCGATCTGGATCATGAGCTGGTCCGGCCGAACACGGGCGTTCTCGCGGACGGTTACGCTGCGGATCTCCCCGGCTACACGGGCGGAGAGGGCGGTCCGGCGGAACGCGGCCGCTTCGCCCGCCGCGGTGACCTTGATCCAGAGGGTGTCACGCACGACTCGGGCGCCGGTCACCGGTTGTGCGACGTCGGTGGAAAACTGCTGTGAAACGGCCCCGGGCAGCTCTCCGAGCGCGTCCTGCGCCGCCTCGATCTGTGCAGCGCCTTCCGCGCTCTCCGGCCGAAGCCGCCAATAAATCCCGCCTAACCCGATCGCAATGAGGATCAAGACGGTCACGGCACTCAGAGTGCCTTTCGAGAAGCTCATGTGGGTACCCGGGTTCGGGTCACTTCGAGAGGCCGGGAGCCTCGTGCGGTCGGCCGTTCTGTGAGATGCGCGGCTCCGAAGGAGAGTTGCAAAAACGACAGGTGTAGATCATGCGTGATGGGTCGTGGGAAGCACCTCTGAACGTATTCTGCGCGTTTCGTGCCGGTCAATGAAGGAATCGGGCCGGGCCCCGGGCAATAGTCCGCGCCGGGCCCTTCGGCTTCTTTCCGCGGTTGGTGGGGTCTGACTGCGTGACTATTTTTTTACACCGAGGCCGAGGTTGCGAGGCCTCGGGCCATTTCGATTCGGCGAGGCGCGATGCGCGTACAGGCCATGGTACTCGGAGCTTTGCTCGGGGCGATCGCAAGCGCCGCGCCTGCGCACGTCTCAGGGCAGCGAGCCGACCGCAGGGCCGTCGAGGTGATTCTCGAGGCTCTGCCTCCGGGCGACCGGGCGGCTCTCTTTTCCCGCGCTATCGGGCGCGATCCTGGCGCCCAAGGGCGCGCTACGCTGGATGCGGAGAACGAGGCGGCGCTCGAGCGGCTGGGCTACGTCGAGGTCACGACCGTCGAGGAAGCCGTGCTGTGCCCCGACTTCCCGTCGCCCGACGGATGCCGGGTCCGCGACGGAGGCGTCTTCTATCAATTGGTGATGCCTGAACCGATCAGCGAGGGGCGGCTGACCATGCGCGTGGTCATGCTCATCGACGGCGCGGGCACGAACGGGGAGATCCGTCGCGAGGTGTGGGACGTCCTGATGGTTCAGGACGCCGAGCTGGGCTGGCGGGCGGTGCGCAAGAGGCTGGACCAGGCGAGCGACGGTCCCTGGTAGCGGAGCATGGCGGAGCGTGGGTCGACGTGGCCCTGGGACATGGCCCTAGGACGTGGCCTCGTAGCGTCGTCTGGTAGCGTCCGCGTCGCGTAGCGGGCCTCTACTCAGGTCGTTGACGCCTCTGCCGGCACGGCCCCTCCGTAGTGGCTGCCTACGTAGTCGCTCAGAATCTGCTTGAACTCCTCGACCAGACCCTCGCCCTTCAGCGTCGTGAAGTGGGCGCCATCCACGTATACGGGGGCCTTGGGATCCTCGAACGTCCCCGGTAACGAGATCCCGAGGTTTGCGTGCTTGGATTCCCCTGGTCCGTTTACGACGCATCCCATGACCGCGACTTGCATCTCCTCGACCCCGGGATACTGCTCCTTCCATACCGGCATCTGCTCTCGCAGATAGTCCTGGATCTCTTCCGCCATCTCCTGGAAGAAGCTGCTCGTCGTACGGCCGCACCCGGGGCATGAGATGACTTGAGGCTCGAAGTTGCGGATCCCGAGCGACTGGAGGATCTGCCTGGCTACCCGGACTTCCTCGGTCCGATCGCCTCCTGGGCGGGGCGTGAGAGATACCCGGATGGTGTCGCCGATCCCCTCGATGAGGAGGGGCGACAGCGCCGCTGCCGTCGCGACGATGCCTTTCGCACCCATGCCCGCTTCGGTGAGCCCCAGATGCAGCGGGTAGTCGGTCAGGGGCGCCAGCTTCCTGTATACGGCCACGAGGTCGCTCACCCCGGAAACCTTGGCGCTGATGATGACGCGGTCGTGACTAAGCCCCACTTCCTCGGCGAGGGCGGCCGACCGGAGACCGCTCTCCACCATCGCGTCGAGAAGCACTTCAGCGGCGTCCAACGGGTCGGCGCTCATCGCGTTCTGGTCCATGAGCTCCGTGAGGAGACTCTGGTCCAACGATCCCCAGTTGACGCCGATGCGGACTGGCTTGCCGTTGTCCACGGCGAGCTGGGCGATCTTCCTGAAATTCTCGTCCCGACGCTTCGCGCCCACGTTGCCCGGGTTTATGCGGTATTTGGCGAGATCGCGAGCGCACTCGGGGTATCTCTCGAGGAGGATGTGCCCGTTGTAGTGGAAGTCGCCGACGATAGGCGCCTCGATGCCCTGGTCCCGGAGGCGCGCTACGATCTCGGGCACGGCCCGGGCGGCCGAGTCGTTGTTCACCGTTACCCGCACGAGCTCGCTACCGGCAACCGCGAGCTCGCCAACTTGTGTCACCGTCGCGGCGATGTCGGCGGTGTCGGTGTTCGTCATCGACTGGACGACCACCGGATTATGGCCTCCGACGATCACTCCACCGACGTCGACCGCCACGGTGGGTCTGCGCTGCCAAACGCTCATCGATTCGATGTTGCCTGGGTGCGTGAGGTACGGGACAGAATCTAGTGGTCTCGTGTCGAAGTCCGGTAGAGACAGGGTGCGAGGCCCGCTCCGTTACTCCTCGTCCAGGATCTTGTCCAAGAGGTGGAGCAGCCCCAGCGCCGGATCGGACAAGCGCACAGGAGTGAGCACTTTCCGGTGCCGCTTCAGATGCCGCCGAAGAAACAAGGCGATTCGCTGCATCGGTACCACGGTGTACGTCTTCGCGGTGCCGGACGGCCCGTCGCCGAACGCGACCAGGCGTACGCGGCAAGGGATTCCCGCCTTTTCCTCGGAGATGAATGCCTCGCCGGAGCGCTGGACGTCCGTCACGACGCGGTCGAGCTCCTCCTTTGGACAACATCCCGTGCGCACGAGAGCTGTGTACAGCGGTTCGGTCGAGCGGAGGGCAGGGTTCACGCGGGGCTTGCCCTCCTTCACCTCACCGATGATCACGTCCATCCGATCGGCCGACACATCCAGGTCCGGGTCGTTGGCGAAGGTGAGGTCGTCCTCCAGCCCGGGCCGTCCCCTCGATACGATGGACGCCGCCCTTGGAAATCGGACGGCCAGCATGTCGACGTCCGTGACTTCGTGGTACTGCCCGTCCTCTCCGAGCGCGATGATCGGCAGCTCGGAAACTGTGAAGTATCCGTTCAAGTGCAGGTAGGCCCGAACGAGGGCGACTCCGGAGTTCATAGCGGGCAGTTTATCACGAGGTGGCCCGGGGCGGAACACGCCCTGAGCGCGCGGGTTGAAGCGTTCCCCGTCCCGAGCGAGCCACCAAACACGATTCGGAGAGCACCCATGGCCGAGCTGAACATCACGGTGACAGAGAACGGACCCTACAAGGTCGAGGGAGATCTCCAACTCGTGGACGCGAAGGGCAACGCCCTGGAGAGCACCCCCGGTCAGGCCATCTGGCTGTGCCGGTGTGGGGGCTCTCAGAACAAGCCGTTTTGCGACGGCACGCACAACGATATCGGGATAGAGGGCGGGTAAGCGTCTCGGCGCGATCGCCGACGGCCTTCCACAGAGCGTCTCCCGACGGAACGAGACGTGCCTCACTTGCGACCGTCCCAATACATGCTGTATACATATATGCAGACGGCATGTATTCAATCTCGAGTCGCGCCATGAGCTCCACACCCGCACCGCTTAGCGCGTTGGACTTTCACGTCCTTCTGGTCCTCACGGAGGGAGAGCTCTACGGGTACGCCATTATGAAGGCGGTGGCAGCCCAGTCGGGAGGAGCGCTCTCACCCGAGATCGGCACGCTGTACCGCGTCGTCGCGCGCCTCCTCGCTGGGGGCCTCGTAAGCGAAGTGGAGGGCCCAGCTGGCCCCGAGATCCATCGGGGCCGACCCCGTCGTTACTATCAGATCACGCCTCGTGGGCGCGACCTGGCGCGACGAGAGGCGGCGCGGCTCGACGCGCTGGTCGAGCTCGCACGGGGCAAAGATCTGCTTCCGGACCCGTCGGCATCATGAGGTCGCGACAAGACCCCGGGCCGAGTGATCACCGCTCCGAGGAACCGTCGCCCCAGCCGTTGGCCGCGAGGCTCTTCAGGCTGGCTCTCCGGTGTTTCCCGGAGGCGTTCCGCCAGCGTTTCGGCCCGGCCATGGAGTCGGATTTCATCGAGCAGCGTGCCGAGGCCCACGGCAACGGGACTTGGGACGTGTTCCGGACCACGGTGCGCGCCGTGACATCGACCGCCTCGGCGGGTGTGCGCGAACGATTCCGTCCGTCCAACGCACGACTCGGGTCCCCCCGGCGCCATGTCCGCTCGGCCGATCGAGATAAGGCCCACGCTCTGGAGCTCGTTGTGCAAGACATCCGATTCGCGTTCCGGAGCCTGCTTCGGCGCCCCGGCTTCGCGGCGGTCGCGATCCTGACGTTGGCTCTCGGGATCGGAGCGAACACTGCCATCTTCTCAGTCATCGACGGGGTTCTGCTCGAGCCTCTGGAGCACTCCGACCCTGACGGCCTGCTGGTTCTTTGGCAGCACGACGAGGATGAGCCGTTCGAGCGAGCAGTGCTCTCCCAGCCCAACATCGACGACGTGGCTTCCCTAGGGGCGTTCGCGTCCATGGTGGGCTACCGGGAGCGCTCGGTGACGCTCACTGGAATGGGCGACCCGGAGCTGCTCCCCGTCGGTCGTGTCACGGCCGGACTGATGGAGACCTTCGGCGTGCGGCCGGTCCTCGGCCGGGACGTATATCGCGAGGAGAACAGTCCGGACGCGCCTTACGTCGCAGTGATCGGATACGGCTTCTGGCAGGAGCGCTTCGGGGGTGACCCGTCGGTGCTCGGCCGGACCATCGAGCTTGGGGGTGAGACCCACCAAATCATCGGCGTCGCACCGACCGGATTCGACTATCCAGCGGGAGCGCAGGCGTGGCACGCGTGGCGAAACGACCTCGAGGACTGCGGCCGTGGGTGTAACACGATGTGGGCCATCGGCCGTCTGGCCCGGGGCGTCGGCATCGAACAGGCCCGAGCTGAGCTGGATGCCCTTGGTCCGCGACTCGAGCAAGAGTACCCGGAGACCAACTTCCAACAACGTTTCCGGACCGTGACTCTGGCCGACGACATGACTGGCGACGTCCGCAATGGCCTGCTGGTCCTCTTGGGCGCCGTCGGCGTCGTCCTGCTGATTGCGTGCGCGAACGTCGCGAACCTCCTGCTGGTCCGAGGAGCGAGCCGGAAGGGCGAAGTGGCGGTCCGCGCGGCTCTGGGCGCGAGCCGGCGTCGATTGGGGTCTCAGGTATTGCTCGAGAGCTTGGTGCTGGCGGTGATCGGGGGCGGCTTCGGCCTGGCTCTGGCTGCCGGCGCCATCGAGCTTCTGAAGGGGATGTCGCAAGGAACGGTCCCTCGTATCGACGAGGTCTCTCTCGACCCCACGGTCCTGCTCTTTGCCGGGGCAACGATTCTGGCGGTCGCCGTGCTGTTCGGGCTGAGTCCTGCGTACCACGTGAGTCGTGCTCCGGTCGCCAACGTGCTGGCTCGATCCGGAGGACGGGGGCGCGGCAGGGGAACCGACGCGCGCTCCCGCTCGGTGCTGCTCGCGGCGGAGGTGGGGCTCAGCATGGTCCTCCTCGTCGGCGCCGGGCTCCTCCTCCGAACCTTCGCGGAGATGTACCGGGTCGAGCTTGGGTACGAAACGGAGGAGATCCTCCGGTTCGGACTCGTGTTGCCAGCATCCAGCTACGGTGAGCTCGACGAGGTCGCGGGCTTCTATCGTGACCTGGAAGAACGAATCGCCGCGATCCCGGGTGTGGCCGCCGTGGGATCGATATTCGGCGCGCCACTCGCGCGCGCGTACGTGACTGGACAGATCCTCGTCGCCGGAAGGCCTGATCCCGCGCCGGCGGACGAGACATACGGTGCACTCAGGCCTGTCACACCAGGCTACCTCGAGACCATGCGCATACCGGTGCTCCGGGGCCGTCGGCTGGAGGACACGGACCGCGACGGAAGTCTTCCGGTGGCCCTCGTCAACGAACGCGTCGTGCGGGAGAACTTCCCCGGTGAGGACCCGATCGGCCAACGTCTCCAGGTCACCGTGGACCTTGGGTTCGGGAGCCCCGAGCTCACGATCGTGGGGGTCGTTCCCGACATCCGGTCGCAGTCCATCACGCGCGGGCCAGCCCCCGAGGTGTATGTCTCTCACGCTCAGTTCGGTGCGGGCTTCCAGACCGTCGCCGTGCGCGGGCAGGTGGGCGTCCAAGGGCTTCTCGGCCCGATTCGGAGCGTGATACGGGCAATGGACCCCAACCTGCCGTTGCGCGGCGTCGAGACAGTGGCCGAAGCCGTTCGCCGAGAGGTCGCCCCGACGCGGTTCTACCTCACACTCGTGGGACTCTTCGCGGGGCTCGCCCTCCTTCTCGCGTCGATTGGCTTGTATGGGGTCGTGTCGTATCTCGTCGCCCAGCGCACCCAGGAGATTGGAGTGCGCATGGCGTTGGGCGCCGGGACTACGGGGATCGCGCGGCTGGTCCTGCTCGAGGGGCTGCGACCGGCGCTTTGGGGATTGGCTCTAGGTCTCGCGGCCAGCTGGGGCGGTGCCCGGGTCGTCGAAAGCCTGCTGTTCGAGGTTGCACCGCGCGATCCGGTCGTGTTCGGTGGCGTGCCCGTCGTCTTGCTCGCGATCGTCATCCTAGCCTCTCTCCTGCCTGCCAGACGAGCGAGCCGCGTGGATCCCGTGACCGCCCTCCGCGCGGAGTAGCTCCGGTCGCTGCTGCCGATACTCCCCTTATGCGCGCCGCATGACCCAGCCCCCGCGCGTCCTGCGGCCATGAGGGTTCGAGCCGCGGTGAGTCCATCGCCGGTCTACGCCGGGCGGGAGGAGTCGGGTGTTCTCGAGTCGCTTTTGGGATCCCTCTGTGCCCGTCGTCGCGTGCCTCGTGAGCGGCCTCCTCGGCGCTTGTGGGATTCCCGCTCCCTCTCCGCCTGTCGCTCCGGACGTGCCGGCCGAGGCAGGCGGCAGTAGCCGAAATCCCCCCGCTCCACCGGACCGCGTGCCAATTGCCGCCCGAGGGGCCGCTTACGTGGACGGGACACTGTCGTTCCTGCCAAACGTCGGTGGGGAGCTGGCCGGTGGACGGGTTTTGGGCGTAGGCGATGGCTCGAGCTTCGCGGCAGAGATCGATGCGATCTGGCAGTTCATCGATGACGAGGCGTTCATCGACGACGGCCACCCGGCTGCCGGCGACTGGTACCAAGTGCGGGGAGGCGTGAAGTCGTCCAAGGCCATGCGCGGGGGCCGCCGCCGCACGCTGCGCCTCGGTGCCGTCTGGTTCCGTGTCAACGGCGTCCCGAACCTCGTCCAGGAGCCAGGCGATTACTGGGGGACCTACGGAAGCGTAGGCTTCGAGTCCCGCCTCTCGGCACAGCACGCCGTCGGACCCGAGCTCGCGCTCATGCTCGTGGTGGGCGGTGACGAGCCATCGCTCCGTATCGTCCCGCAGGTGCTTTGGAGGGCCACGCGATGGGCCGAGCGGCCCAGCGGCGTTACGCAAAACGGGGCATCGCGGCGGCCGCCCGGGGAGATCTACGCCAGCACTTCCGCCGTCGCCCTACCGGGCGCGGGCGCCGTGCTCGGAGCGGGTCAGGTGTTCGCGAGGACCTCGCTCGCGACTTGGTCCGTCGAGGGGTCGGCCGGGCTCCAGCATGCGCGTGAGGGCGCGTACTTCCACGAGAGCGGCAGGTGGGGACAGGTCCGCATCGGGGCGAAGGCCGCGTTCGACCCCGGCGCGCGAGGTCACTGGGCGGCCCGAGCCGGAGTCATGTGGCTGCGCACCACCGCGGCGAACGACTTCACCCGGCTCGTCGGCGATCACGTGGGCCTCTATCTGGGTGGCGGGTACGAGTACGAGCTCACCGCTCGGGTGAGCGTCGGCCCGGAGACGACCCTCGCGGTCCTCAGCAATGAGAAGCCGTGGAATCTCCAGGTCCTCCCCCAACTGCGCTGGCACTTCGTCCTGGGACTCTAGGGTCCATCCGCCGTAGATTCCGTCCCGGCAGCAGGTCGAACTCGGCCGGAGACCCAGACTGATGAGGAAACTCAGATGAGTGGCGCTCGCCATCGTTGCGACACTCTGCTCGTGCGGGCAGGTCGAAAGCGGAGCACCAGCCGAAGGCGGAGCGCCGGCCGAAGCGGAAGCGCGAGCTGAAGCCGGAGCGCCGGCGGGTGATCTGGGCGCACGGGTGGAGGCACGACTGGATTCGCTCGAGGCCCGGACTTCGTTCTACGCGAAGCACCTGGCCACCGGCCGCGAGATCGCCGTCCGCGCCGACGAGCCCATGAACGCGCTCAGCGTCATCAAGATCCCGATCCTCGTGCTCGCGTATCGGGACGCGGAGGCCGGAGCCCTCGACCTGGACGAGCGCTACCGGGTTCGGCCCGAAGACCTCAGGGGGGGAAGTGGCCTACTGCAGACGTTCGCGCCGGGAGTCGAGCCGACGTACCGCGACCTCCTGACGCAGATGATCATCACGAGCGACAACACCGCGACGGACATCATGATCGCCCGCCTCGGCCAGGATCGCGTGAACGCCCTGCTCGGCGAGCTGGGCTACGAGGAGACGCGTCTGCGCGCGAGCACGGGTGCGCTCTTCCGGCGCTTATGGGAGTTCGCGGACCCGGCCAATGCCAGCCTTTTGGACCGCGAAGTCTACGAGCGGGGGTTTCCGTCGGACGAGGGCGCGCCGGAGCGGACGTTTCGCTTCGAGGGCGACCCGAACGAGTGGCTCGGCAGCATCACGGCTCGCGAGATCGCCGATCTCCTCGAGCGCATCTACGACGGAGACGTCGCGTCGCGAGGGTCGAGCAACGAGATGATCCGCATCCTACGCGGTCAGCTATACAGCTCGCGCCTCCCGCAGCGAATTCGCTTTCGGGCGTCCGTGGCGCACAAGACCGGTGACTGGCCGCCGTATGCGGGCAACGATGTGGGGATTCTCTACTACGAGGGTGGTCCGACAGTCGTGGCGGTGTTCACGAATCAGAACACCGGTGACTTGGTCGAGCTGGAGGCCATGCTTGGCCGCATCGCCGAGGACGTGATCGACACCTGGCGGTGACCTGCGCTTCCTCAGCGCAGCCACTCCTCCAGGGCCGTCGCCAGGTCGGTCCGCTCGTCACGATACTTCACGATGACCGGCGTGTAGAGCGAGAGGCCCTGGGCCCGTCCCCAGTCGCTGCTCACGGCGCGGGCACCCGCCACCACGACGGCTGCTTCCGGGATCTCGAGAGGCCCGGATTCGTCCGCGCGGTGGACCGAGTCGTGCACGAGGTCGAATACCGGCGTGCCGCGCGTGAGGATCACGCCGGCGCCGAGAACCGCTCTTTGGCGAACGACAGTACCCTCGTACACACCGGCATTGCCCCCCACGATCACGTCGTCCTCGACGACCACAGGTGCGGTGTTCACGGGTTCTAGCACCCCGCCGATCTGGGCCGCGGCGCTGAGGTGGACCCTCTCGCCAATCTGTGCGCAGGAGCCGACCAGGGCGTGTGAGTCGATCATCGTCCCCGCGCCCACGTACGCACCGACGTTGACGTACATCGGCGGCATGCAGACCACGCTGGACCCTATGTACGCGCCCCGTCGGATCGCCGACCCGCCCGGGACGACGCGCACGCCCTCCGAGGCCTCGAACGTCCGCACCGGAAGGTTGTCTTTGTCCAGAAACGCCGATCGCCCTGCACCGTCCACAGGCGCACCCCCGGGGCCGGGGACTGGCGCGATCCGGCCCGTCCTGAAGGCGACCAGGATCCCACGCTTGACCCACGGAACCGCGTCCCACGTCCCGTCCTCGCCCCGGACCGCAGACCGAACCAACCCTGCCTCGAGCGCTTGCAGCAGCGCCTCGACGACCTCGGGGGCGTCGGAAGGAAGAGCCTCGTCTGTGGAGCCGCTGTCGCCGGTGGGGCCACTGTACAGGTCCTCGATCCGGTCCTCGAGCTCGGCTAGGTCGAGCTGGCCCGCCCCCGGGTCGGCGGCCCTGGTCCCTTCCGTACGTGCGCTCATACGGCAGCTGGCGCTTCGCGAAGGACACCCGCGGACCTCAGAGCTTCTCTGATAGCGGCGCGGTGGTCGTCCTGTAGCGGCGCGAGGGGGAGGCGAACGTACTCCTCCATCCGGCCCATCATGGCCAGGGCGGCCTTGGCCGGCACGGGATTCGATTCGATGAATGCGGCCGCCATCCAATCCGCGAGGCGGTGATGTAGCGTTCGCGCCCCCTCGAGGTCCCCGCTGGCCATCGCCTGTGTGAGCTCCGACATGGCCCGTGGCGTTGCGTTGCTGACGACCGAAACGACGCCGTTCGCACCTAGCGCCATGTACGGAATGGTGAGCGGGTCGTCGCCCGAGAACACGGAGAAGCCAAGTGGCCGGTGTCGCAGAATCTCGCTCACCTGGTCGCAGCTTCCCGCGGCCTCTTTGGTGCCGACAATGTTTGCATGCTCTGCCAACGCGAGCGTGGTCGCGGCCTCGACGTTGCTCCCCGTCCGCCCTGGAACATTGTAGAGGACGATAGGGCACGGGGCGGCGTCGGCCACCGCTGTGAAATGCTCGATCAGCCCGCGCTGCTGGGGCCGGTTGTAGGCGGGCGAGACGTGCATGAGGTGCGTGGCCCCCGCAGCGGCCATCCTGTAGGACAGCTCGATGGCCACCGACGTGTCGTTCGCCCCGGCGCCCGCCACGACTGGGACGCGCCCGTTGGCCTGCTCGACCGTGATGGTGACCACGCGCAGTCGCTCTTCGAGCGCGAGTGTAGCCGCCTCGCCGGTGGATCCGCACGGTACGAGGAAGTCGACGCCCTCGTCGATCTGCCAGTCGACAAAGGCCCGCAAGGCCTGCTCATCCACTGCTCTGTCTTCCCGGAAAGGTGTCACCAGGGCCGTCCCACAGCCCCGAATCAGGTCCTTCGTCATGTCGTATCTCCTCGGAGGACATCCTCCATCGTGAAGACTCCTACCCGCCCGGGAAGCCAAGCGGCGGCGCGCAGCGCGCCGTCGGCGAAGACTCTCCGATCACGCGCCTCGTGCCGTAGCGTCAGCTGCTCGAACGGCCCGTCGATCACGATCTCGTGTGTTCCGGGAACGGATCCGGTGCGGATCGAGGTGATCGGCGTTGCTCGACCGAGCCCTTCGGACAGCGAGGCCTCGAGGGCGAGGGCCGTTCCGGACGGCGCATCCCGCTTGCCGGTGTGATGCGTCTCGAGCAGGTGGGTGTCGAAGCCGTCTGCCCGCGCGAGCAACTCACCGGCCACCCGTGCGAGCACACCAAGTGCCGCGGCTCCCAACGAGAAATTGGGCGCCCAGAGGAGCGCGCCGCGCCGGTCCGTGACGGCGGACGTCACCGCATCCAAGTGATCGTACCACCCGGTCGTGCCCACGACGACCGGGCAGCCAGCTTCGATGCAGACGTGGATGTTCGTGACAGCGGAGTCGGGCGTCGTGAACTCCAGAGCGACGTCCACATCAGAAAGGACTTCACGCGCGGCGACCGGGTCGCCCTCGATGTCGGTTCTACCCAGCGTGGCCTGGACGGCGACGCCTGTTTCGCTCGCGAGCTCGCCGATCGCCTGGCCCATCCGACCGGGACCCAATATCGCGACGCGGAGGGGGGCGTCGGACGTCACGGGACCCGCTGGGCCACGCTGTCCGGCACGACGACTCGTCGCTGCAGGCTGCCCCCCTGCCCTGTTTTCGCGCACGCCACCTTACGTCTCCATTGACCTGCTCGGTTCGCGTTGCGCACCCCTCTGAGACTACACGCCCCCTGGATCCTCAGGTCCAATGAACCCGGATCGATTCTTCCCCGGATGCCTCGTTGGCATGCCGGTGGCCGGGAGTCGGTCCGGTTGGCAGGCACGGTCCGCGAGGTCAAGGCTCAGGACCCCAGCAGCGTGCGGACAAGCCGCTCGTACACATCGACGGCGTCGACCAGATCCCCGGTCTCGACGTGTTCTTCGACGGTGTGGGCGTGATGAATCGAGCCAGGCCCGTACATCAGCGCTTCGCCCCAATTGCCCAGCAGCGCGGCGTCGCTCGTGAATGCCACAGGAGCGGAGTCGAAGCCCGGCACGGTGTGCAGTCGTTGCGCCGGGACCGTGGCACCGTACTCGAGCACGGCTCTGCCGGCGGCCCAGGCGTCGAGCGCCTCTCTCACGGGGGCTTCGTCTCCGACGAGCCGGACGAGAACCTCCGCCACGCATTCGGCGGGAATCACGTTGGCTGCGGTTCCGCCCCGAAGCACTCCGACGTTGAGCGTCGTCGCTCCGAGCACATCGTCTGCCGGCCACTCGAGCCCGTCCAGCTCGGCCAGCAGCGCGACCATAGCGTCTATCGCTGAGCTACCAAGCTGCGGATAGGCGGAGTGGGCCGATCGGCCCTCCGTCTTCACCAACACCCGGAGCGACCCCTTCGCTCCGGACGCGAGCTTCCCCCCGGTTGGCTCGCCGTTGACCAGATACCGGCTGCTCGCGGGGAGCTCGTTCGCGGCGAGGGCTCCGTCAGAGCCGGCCTCCTCCCCCACGACGAACAGGAGGTCGACACCGTTCTCTCCTGATGAAGAGAGGCGGTCCGCCGCGCAGATCATGGCGGCGGCGGTCCCCTTGGCGTCGCAGGCTCCGCGCCCGTAGAGACGGCCGTCGCTGCGTCGGGACGGGAGGTGTGGAGGCACTGTGTCCAAGTGCGTGGAGAGGGTGACCCCACCATCCCCGCCGGCGCGGGACGCCCAGACGTTGTTGCGTCCTGGGGTCACTTCCTGCGTGCGCACAGTCCAACCGCGCCCGCCGAGCAAGGAGACGACGTGATCCATCACCGGCCCCTCGTCGCCGGAAACCGACGGGATGTCGATCAGCTCCTCAGCAAGCGCCACGACGTCGAGCACCGGAGACTCGGATCTCCTCATTCCGCCGGAAGGCCGGCCAGTCCGCGGGCTCGCTCGGCTCGCGGGCTTGCTGGCCAGTTCGCAGGAATGTCGGTCAGTTCCCTACCGCCAACGCGCCCGGACGCCGGGGATCGGCGTAGCCGTAGTAGACTCCGTCGGAAAAGAAGACCGTTTGAAGGCTGCCCATACCGGCGCTGAACTGCACGTCGTGGCCCCGCGCCCGCAATAGCCTGATCGCATCCGGACTGAAGCCGCTCTCCACCTGTAGACGGTCAGGGTACCACTGGTGGTGGATCCGCGGCGGCGAGGTGGCGTCGGCGATGTTCATGCCGTGCTCCAGCACGTTCAGGAGCAGCTGCATGTTCGTGGTGATGATCCTGCTCCCGCCCGGGCTCCCGGTCAGCAGATGCGGTCGGCCGTCGCGCAGCACGATCACAGGAGTCATTGAACTGACTGGACGACGCCCCGCGGCAATCTGGTTGTCGGCACTGCCCATCAGCCCGAACGCATCGGGGATGTCCGGCCTCAGCGTGAAGTTGCCGAGGTTGTTGTTCATGAGGATCCCCGTGCCGTCGATGACGACGCCGGAGCCGTACGAGAACATGAGAGTGTAGGTATTCGCTAGCGCGTTGCCGTCCTTGTCCAGGATCGAGTAGTGGGTGGTCTCTGGGCTTTCGTAGGGGCTGAGGTCGCCGGGACCGACGTCCGCGGACGGCCGGGCGCGGCTCAGCGAGATCCCGTACGCCAGGCGCTTCGCGTACTCCTTACTGGTCAGCGCGGCGACGGGGAGATCGATGTAATCCGGGTCGCCGAGGTACTTGCTGCGATCGGCGTAGGCGAGCTTCATCGCCTCGGCCATCACGTGCATTGCGTCGGCGCTTCCGTACCCCATCTCCTTGATCGGGAAGTTCTCGAGGATGTTGAGCATCTGGATGATGTGCATCCCCCCCGAGCTCGGAGCGGACATGGCCGCGATCTCATATCCCCGGAAGGTGCCCCGTACGGGCTCGCGCTCAATTACCTGGTAGCCGGCGAGATCCTCCATGGTGATCAGGCCGTTGTGCGCTTCCATGTCCTTTATGATCCGCCGGGCGATCTCGCCGTGATAGAACGCGTCGGCCCCACCTTCCGCGATCTGCGCGAGGGTCCACGCCAAATCGGGTTGCTTGTAGAGGTCGCCGACCTCGTATTCCGAGCCGTCCGGCTTGTAGAACTTGGCCCGTGACGCCGCATTCGCGCTCAACCTCGGCTTGCTGCGCTTCAGATTCGTCGCGAGGTCCTCCCAGACCACCATGCCGTCGCGAGCCAGCTCAATGGCGGGCTGCGCCACTTGGCGCCACGACATCGTCCCGTAGTTGCGGAGGAGGTGATCGAAGCCGGCTACCGAGGCCGGAATAGCTGACGATTTGTGGGTGAATCGGTACTCCTCGTTGTCCACCTCGTCGTTCGGACCGAAGAACATGTCGGAGTAAGCCGCGGCCGGTGCGGTCTCCCGGAAATCGATGGCGACCGTCCGGTTCTCCTCAGCGATGTGGAGGAGGATGAAGCCACCACCGCCCAGGTTTCCGGCACGTGGGAGCGTCACCGCCAGGGCCAGACCGACGGCCACACCAGCATCGATCGCATTCCCCCCCTTGCTCAGGATGTCGGCGCCGATCTGGCTCGCGAGGAAGTTCTGGGTGGACACCATGCCGTTTTGACCCACTACCGGATGGTGGACGGCGTTGTAGGTGTTGATCGGTGCCTGTGCGGTTGCCGCCTGCCCCTGCCCAGCGGTGGGTATGGCGAGGCCCACGACCGCGAGAGAGCTCACGATCCATCCGAGAGCCAGAATCTTCCTGAATCCGCTGCGCATGTCCGTCGTCCCCGTCTCGAGACTCATCAAGTCGACCCGGGAAAGATGGGGTCTCGGGCCGTCGCCGCCAGTGAGTGGTCATTTCGACCGGATTTCGCTCACGCGCCAGAACATCCGGAAAGCCAGTGAATCACGTGCGAATCACGGCGTCCGGGCCCGCGATTCCAGGGTTTTCCTAGCCGTTCTTGGTTGTTTCAGCGATTCGCCCCGTAGCGCCAGTACGTTGACGCACGAGGGTCGCGTGAGCCCCTAAGTTACTATAAAATAACCACTTGCGGCCCTCTTGCGACGTGCCGAGAGTAGAGGTGATTAAGGCGAAAAACGCCCACGAGCCGAATGGACCTCTAGGAGCGGCCGATCCAGCCGATCCGGTCCGGGCTCAGAACCTCGGAGGAGGGAATGGTCAAGCGGTTAGCAATGGTCCTGGTGCTTCAGGCAGCGTTCACGTTTACGGCAGCGTTCCTGCTCTTCGCCTGAGTAGCGGAACCATGTCATCGACGAGACAACAGCGGGTGAAGAGCGGAACTTCGGTGTCCGTCGTCTTCGAGGCCGAGGCGTGGTGGCGTGCGGAGGTCTCCGGAAGGGCGCGGGGCAGCAGGCGGGTGTAGGCTCCCCAGGCCGAGGAGGGTGTTCTCTAGGCGTTCTCGCGGAGCGTCTTGATCGCCATCCTGAAGTACCGGAGACCGACGTTGGGGTCGTAGATGATGAGCCGCGCCCCGTGCCGCCCGAGCCTCTCCGGGCGTTCTCCGGAGTACTGCATGAGGGTTCTGGCAAGCACTTCGGGCGCATCGGCGTCCGGATCCTCGGAAGGCTGTCTCGAGAACATGGCGTTGAGAGGCAGATTCGGGGCCTCCGGGTCCACGAGCGCGATCGCTACCTTGGCCATGATGGCGTTGTGCGGGAAGTTGCAGTGGAATGAATACGGAGAGAACGCGTCCTTCGTGGGACGCAGCCTCTGAAACTCCTCCAGAAGGTCCCCCCGGTACCGATCGAGCTGCTCCTTGAGCTCCGAGTGCTCCTCCGCATAGGGGACGAGTGCTTCAGGCGGCTTCCCGGTGAAGGCCCACGGATCGGGAGTCAGAGCGTCGAGGAGCCCTTCCACGACCCTCTCACGCTCTTCGACCGAAGCATCCTCCTCGCGCATGCGAGCGTACTCGGTCACGAGTGACGCCACCGAGAACTGGAGCCACGGATAGTCGCCCGTGTTGTCGCCCCGCATCCGCCCCAGGTCTCTGTGGTAGAGCACCGGAAATCCCCATCTCAAATGGCTTGCGAGAACAGCCGACTCCGCGAGTGCGA
The DNA here is from genome assembly GCA_965248625.1 of Longimicrobiales bacterium. GTDB lineage: Bacteria > Gemmatimonadota > Gemmatimonadetes > Longimicrobiales > Gaopeijiaceae. The sequence goes on from OZ252109.1 coordinate 377,665, forward strand.
ACTTGATGCGGTGCGCTCGGTCCAGCGTCCGGATCTTGTCGAGAAGCCAAGGATAAGCACTCTCGTCGGGGTGGAAGTGGGAGATGGCCATGAGCACGGCGGTCTCGGCGTCTTCGACGAACGAATGGCCGCTGCCGCTGGGTCCCTGGAGATGGCGGATCAGGCCGGTCAGCCGGTCGAGGTTCTCGTTCGCGTCCCCCTCGTCCCAGGACCTCATCGCCATGACGGCCAGGAGGTAGAAGAAGTAGTGATCGAGAAGGAGAGAGAGAGGCCACCGCTCGGAGCGTGAAGGCACCCGCGACCTCGCGAACCTGTCCAGCAGGAGCACCGGCGTGTTGTCCTTCGTGAACAGGTGTTGGCCGTGATCCCAGGCATGCAAGACGTGGAACCCCTCCTCCCGTGTGGCCGAATCGAAGGCGCGGACGGCCCCGTCGAGAACGAGGGGTTCCGAGGCGGTCTTGAAGATGTGGCTCCGCATGCCCTCGCGGAGCCGCCGGAGTGCGCCGTCGGCGTCGCCTGCCGCCTCGGCGACGTCGAGGATGCTCCGTCGCACTCCGCCCACGAGGGCTCCTTCGAGGAGGGCGCATGCGTCCTCGAAGCTCGCGGCGGTTTGGGGGTGGCGTTTCTGCTTGGGCATGGGGCTCTCAGGCCGCGGGGTCGGTCCCGCTGCTCTCAAGAATCTCCTTCAGAAGACGGAGGTCCTTCCGATTCGCGCGGCGCATGGCGATCTCCATGAGCGGAGCGACGAAGCTGGAGACGCCGGAAGGCTCGCCTCGGTTCCTCAGCGTCATGCGGGTCGTGCCGGAATCTATTTCCGTCCAGGAATAGCTCGTCTCCATGGGGAATGGGCCCTCGGAAGTGCGCATCACGAGGCGCTCACCGGGCACGAGCTCCATGATCTCGTAGGTGTACTCCAGGCGCTTGCCGAGGAAATGCGCCACGAACGCCACCTGTGAGCCAAGCGCGAGGGGAGGCCTCGTGACCCATCGGACAGACTTGATGTTCACGTACCAGTCGGGAGCCTGGTCCGGATCGCCGGCGTATGCGCTGACTCGCCATCTGGGACAGGCGATGTCGATCGATGTCGTAACGTCGACGCCCATGGTGGTTTCGCTCCGCCCGCTAAGCCGGATCCGGCGCCTGCATCCTGTGAAAGTCCGTGACGGCCTGGTACGCCGCCACGACGGCGAACAGCCGCTCTTCTCCGAACGGTGGCGCGGCCAGCGTGGCTCCCCGTGGCACCCACGCTCCTGTCGTCTCGTCGGTGTCGAAGCCGATGGGCATGCACATGGCGGGTAGGCCTGTACCGTCGAAGGGCCCAGTACCGGTGGTGAGGACGACATCGCACTGGTTGAACAGCTGAGTCAGCATGCGTTGGAGCAGGAGATTCCGCGCCTGTTGGACTTTCACGTAGGTGTCGGCGCTCTGGAGCATCCCGTTGAGGAACCGCGGCAAGCGTCCGGCGAAGTTGCGCACGTCCTTTCGTAGATGCTCGATAAAGAAGGCCGTCGGGTCCCCGTGTGACCCACCGAGGGGCGGAGACGTGAGAACTTCCCAATCGTCCGGCAGAGTCACGTCGGGCACGATCTGCACGGCGGGATTGCTCTCGAGCTCGGCCAGCAGGTCACGACGTAGCTCGTTCACGCGCTCGTTGTCGTCCGACAGGTACTCCGGCCAGACGCCGATGCGCGTCGGCCACCGCACCCGTGGACGGTCCCCACCGTACGGGGTCGCCGCGAGGGCGTAGTTGGGAGGGGCCGGGAGGCCGAGCGTCCGCGGGTCGTGGGGGTCGGGCTTCGCGAGCACCTGGAGCAGAATGGCTGCGTCCATGGCGTCGCGCGCCATTGCCCCGACGTGGTCTCGCGTGTAGCTGAGCGGGATCACGCCGTGGAGCGAGATCCGCCCGAACGTGGGCTTGATGGCGGTCAGTCCCTGGGCGTTGCTGGGCCCGATGACCGACCCTCCGGTTTGGGTGCCGAGCCCCGCAACGGCGAGGCGTGCGGCTACGGCGGTGCCCGTCCCGGCCGAGGATCCCGAGGGGCTGTAGCGCTCGTCGTCGGGGCTCCAGGCGTTCCGGGTCGTCGGGGTGTTCGTCCCGTACACCATGGCGCGCCCGCCCGCCAGGTTGCCCATCTGCGCCTTGCCGACGACGAGCCCACCGGCCCCACGCATGAGGGCCACGGCGGTGGCGTCGTAGTCCGGCTGGAATCCCTCGTAGACGAGCGATCCACCCTCGGTGAGCAGATCCGCCGTGTAGAAGTTGTCCTTCGGCACGAGACACATCCCGCGGAGCGGCGCACGGCGCTCGTCGGACGACGTCTGTGACGCCATCACGTGCAGCTCCTCACGCGTGGGCCGGTCAGCGTACGCCTGATAGGTGCCGTCGAAGGCCTCGATACGGTCGGAGTATGCGTCGACGAGGTCGGCCGGCGTGATGGCCCCGTCGCGGAGTAAGGTCATCGCCTCGGACATCGTCAGTTGGGTGAGGTCGTCGACCTCCTGGAGGCTGATGTCCGCTGCGAAAGCCTCCTCGGTCACGGTGGGGCCGCGCGGGCTGGCAACAGCCGGTGTCTTCGCGAGCAGCGTGCCCGTGGCGGCTGCGGAGGATACCCACGCCATGCGCTCGAGGAACCAGCGCCGGGAGACTCGTTCGTCCTGGGGCGGGGGGGACGGCTCCCGCTCAAGCGCTCGGTTGTCGGGATGACGCTCCGCGCCGCTCACGACCCCGACTCCTCGGTCCATCCCGTGAACGGGGCCGGAAACGCCATCGGCAGGTTGAACTGTGGATCGAGCTCGACGTTCGCCGCCTCCGCATCCTGACGCAGGATCGAGCGTGCGTTCTCGAGGAGCCGCTCCTGGTCCATTGGGGCGTCCTCGTCCGACTCCGGTAGCACCGAGATGTCGATGCCGAGGAGGGCGTAGCGCGTGAGGATGTAGGTGTTCAGCTCTTCGTCGGTGGGGACGGGTGGAGTCTGAGGACGCATCGTTCGGCCTCTACTGATCGCGGATTGGCGGACGGTCGACACCCACGCGGGTGGATCCCATGGGGTAAAGCACGATCAACTTGGGATGCGGCGGGGTCAGGCGCGACCTTAGCGCGGCGTGGCGGCTGGGCCACCCGGTCGACCCCCCCTCGGGCCTATGGCTCGAGGGAGGCTGTGTACGCCGCGATGCCCACCATGTCCTCGACGGACAGCCGGGCGACGACCTCACTCATGAGCGCCGCCCACGGTCCGTTTCGTGCGCCGCTCTGCATGTCGTACAGCTGGCGGACGATGTAGCTGGGCGAGCGGCCAGCGAGGGGAGGCACGGGTCCCAGCCCCTTGAGATCCGGGCCGTGGCAGAGCCCACATTGGATCGTTGTTCCCGCTCCCCCGGACGCGACGAGCTCGGAACCCCGCCCGACGCTGCCGGTCGGCACGTAGGCGACGAACCCCGATCGCGAGTCGCGCAGTGCGGCGAGGCCGGCGTCTTCCGCCATCTCGATGATGCGCTGGCCGATGGGCTCGGTTCCGCCGCCCTCGACGGCGCGGTGCATCCCGTCGGCGACGACGGTCTCGGGCACCTCGTCGGTTTCGACCACCCGAATCCAAGGCTGGAAGCTGAGCGCGGCAAAATACTCCGCCGCGATCCGGACTTCGTCCTCCGTCGCGGCCTCCGCGACACCGACCATCGCCCTCGGCGGCCCCATCTCCGGCTCGGAGCTGCGGCGAAGGCCACTTCGGAAGTCCGCGACCTGCTGAACGATGTACTCGGCAGGCAGGCCAGCGAGCGAGGCGTTCTCAGGCCGCCCCTGCGCGTTCGGGTAGTGACAATAGCCGCACGCGCGAAGGTCCGGGCTGCGTCCGTGCGCTACGACTTCTGGCAGCGGCGGATGGCTGTCGGGATGCCAATCCGGTGGATTGAAGAGGTCGCGGGTCTGGCTCAGAGTCAGCTCGACCGTGCTGCCCGGAACGCTCCTCGGAACGCCGTCGTCCTCGGCCCGCTGGGCACCCGGAGCGTTGATCGGGTAGGCCCAGGAAGGGAGGGCCGTGGTCCCGCTCTCGATTGGTTGTGCCGGTCGCTCAGTGGCGCTTTCGCACGCGAAAACCACAACTGTCGCGGCGAGGGCGACGAAGAATCGGAGGACTCTCACCTCACCTCCACTCGCAAGATGGGATCGGAGCACGTGGACGACGACTCTCGTCATGCGACGCGCGGGGATCAGAGCACCTCGTATAAGCGGTCGACGATGCTGCTGCCGATGAAGAGGCCGGCCGCTCTCGCTTTCGTAATCTGCGCCTGGTATCCCTCGTCCGCCTCGAGACCTTTCCAGTGCTGCTCGTAGCTGGCCAACGACGCGTACCGGCTGACCCAGTGCACCTGAAACACCTGCCCGCCGATGTTGCGCAGCACCTGGACTTCCACGCCCTCGATGTTGCCATTGATGTAGCCCGCGACTTCCATCGCCCAGGCGAAAGCGTCTGCGGCTTTCCGTCGTTGATGGTGGCGGACCGAACGGAGGTGATCATGTGTGGCTCCTGGGTCGTGTGGAAGGTGGGTTGTCGGTGGCGCCGCTCGCGTCTTAACCCCTATCGAGCGCTCACCACTGATATCGCAAACCGCGATCTGTCGCCGGCGAGCGCTTATGGGTCACACGGCCCAAGATGCGACGGGGGGGCTTCGGTGTCGAGAATGGCCCGAGCGCTGCGGTCGATTCGTCGATCTCTTTCCGCTAGCGTCCACAAGCCCCTTGACCGTTGCACTTCAAACTTGAAGTCAAGCGGCGTGGACTGAGCGAACGATCAAACAAGCGACTCGAATCCACCGTACGCCATCCGTTTAGCATCAAAACCTGAATTCGATGACTCGATCAAATCTGCCATCCTTGGGTCGGTCGCTACCTTCTCGTTTGCCAGATCACGTGCCTCACGAGAATCGAACACCATCCAGCCGAACACGATGGTTTCATCCTCCGTTGCAGCTACGAGATCGGTGAACGAGCGCGTTCCCTATTTAGCGCCCCCGAATTCTCTGGACAGTAGATTGGCAACGACAGCGGGGTCCAGAGAAAGGGGATGTAATGACCCAGAAAGAGGGGGAGAGGAAAGCGACCGAAGGTCGTAGAGGACAGGAGCCACCGGAGCGATGGAGCGTGCAGCACAAGACGGAGGTCGTGCTGCGACTGCTTCGGGGCGAGGACTTGGGAGAGGTGAGTCGGGAGATGCGGGTGTCGCCTGCCGATCTGGAGGAATGGCGGCGGGTGTTCCTGGAGAGCGGCCAGCACGGGCTGAAGCGACGAAGTCGCGACCCCGGGGAGCGAGAGCTGATACGGACCCGGGCAAAGCTGGGTGAGGTGACGATGAGGATGGAGCTGGCGAGCGAGCTCCTCGAAAAAAGGGGCTATGGGGACGAGCTGAAGAAGCTCTTAAAGCGCGGGCACGAGTGAGCCTGGGGACGGGCCGTCGCTACCCGCTGACGATGATCTGCGAGGTGTGGCGGGTGGCCCGCTCGACGGTCTACGAGGCGCGGGCTCGAGGTGGTCGCCGTGACCCGGCTGAGCCGAAGAAGCGAGGCCCGAAGACGCAGCTCACGGACACCGAGCTCGTGGCCGAGATCCGAAGGGTGCTTCAGGAGAGCGACTTCCTTGGCGAAGGCCACCGGAAAGTGAGAGTGCGTCTGAGGCCGAAGGGGATCCGCGTGGGAAAGAACCGGGTGCTGCGGTCGATGAGGGAGAACGGCCTGCTGGCTCCGGTGCGACGCGGAAAACACGCTCGTGGGGACCGGAGCCACAGCGGCCGGGTCACGACGGATGAGCCGAACGAGCTTTGGGGCACCGACGCGACGCGATTCTACACGAAGGAAGACGGGTGGTGCTGGTTCTTCATGGCGGTGGACCACTGCGTGACGGACGTGGTGGGCTGGCATGTGGCGAAGAAGGGAGACCGCTGGGCGGCGCTCGAGCCGATCCGCCAGGGTGTGCGTGCTCACCTGGACGGCTACGCACCGAGAATCGCTCTGGGCCTCGGTCTCCGGCACGACTGGGGTCCGCAGTACACGGCCCATCAATTCCAAGGGGAGCTCAAGTGGCTTGGGATCCGCTCGACGCCGTCCTTCGTGGGTGAGCCCGAGTGCAACGGCGTCGCGGAACGCTTCATCCGGACGCTCAAGGAGGAGTGCCTCTACCTCCACGACTTTGACAGCCTAGAAGCGGCCAGACATGAAATCGGCGCGTTCATCGAACGCTACGACCACGGGTGGCTCTTAGAGCGGCACGGGTACAGGACCCCGGCCCAGGTCCGTCAGGAGCTTACCCAAAAGGCGGCCTGATTAAGCCGCCGACTTGTCCAGGGAACCGGGTCCGGTACACGTGGAGTCTAAACGCTCTGGGCGGGCCGATGGAAAGGCTGCGTCTCCGGCAGTGTTTGCACCACAAGCGCTATGTGCGGAGCTCACGACAGGCTGCCGAGTGTGTAGCTTCGGTCCGTGGGGTGCGTCGCAACAAGAATTCCTACCAAGTGCTGTCCGCGCTGTCCTACAAACACCAGCCTAGCCTTCTTCAGCAACACTCGCCATGCGATCCTGAGCAGATACACATCACGATACGTGCGAGGAAACGGGACTCCTATGGGGGGTTGGCCATTCGTGGCGGTCGAAAGATGAGCGAGGGGGCTAGCGGCGAGTCTTCAGGAAGACATGCCGGTGTCGGAGGTATCTTCGTCCAGGTCGGGGGGCGGGATCCCACGAAGCCGCCCGGACGAATCGAGAAGGTCCTTGTAGAAGTCTCGCTCCTCCTCCAAACGGCCAAGGCGCCCAGTCACATCGTCGAGGGTGTCGCGAATATGCTCAATCTCCGCACGCCCGCCCTCCGGCGAAGCTCCTGGTAGTTCCCGGCGCGGGCGACGACGGCTCAATGCCTTGCCGAGGGTAGAGATGAGGACCAACGCGATGATGAACTCGAACACGCCCAATGTTGAATCCCTTCTGACGCTGAGGCCCCTGTGGGTGCCACGGGAATTGACAAATATACCTGGCCGCAACGCCGCCTGAAACAGGACTCCTAAAGGTTTGGCAGTCAGTCGGTGGGAGAGGTGAGCGTGGACGACAAATCCCTGTCGCCCGAGGGACAGATGGCAGCACCCTTGGGAGGAGGCTCAACACTGCCGCCGGGGCCATGGAGGTAATCGATGGACATGGACAAGCTGGTGCCGACCATGACGCGCGTCTTCTTCGCGGGTGCGTTCATCTTGCTTGCGCTGGCAGTCGGGGAGAATGTGCTGAACGAGTTCGGGGGCAGCATCCCGGTGCTCGACGCTGTCCCGATGCAGTTTCTGAATTATGCGTTGATCCTGCCGTTCTTCGTGATTGCCCACCTGCTGCGTCAGATCCGGGACACGCTGCGGAGCACGTAGCCCAGCGACTGACGTCGGTTCTCGCTCCTGGAAGTGGGGCATGGCCCATTCAAAGACGGACAACCCGGCGGGCTTCCGCCGCGCTCTGGTCCTGGCCTTGACCTTGACAGGGTCCCTCGCGATGGCGGGGTGTGATTTCGAGATATTTGGTCCATACGCTCACCAGCAGCGCTTCGACATCCAGGGGACGGTGACCCGGCGGACGAACGGGAAGCCGGTCGTCGGTGCAGGAGTCAGTCTCACCTGGAATACAGGGGGTTTGGGTTTCCTCTCGGTCAGGACCGACGAGGGCAGCATACGGGCCGTATCAGATAACAAGGGGCACTACCGAATCCGAGCGCAGCTTTCGTTCGACTTTATTTGCGGGTTCAGCGTAGCGGCCAGCTACCCCGGCTCCGATGCCTCCAAGACCACGCACGTGCCCTGCACCGACGCAGCGCAGACAATCGACTTCCAGCTGGAGCGCCCGTGGGCTGATGGCCACATCTGATCTGCACTAGCCCCCATCGCCATCGAGCACGACCTGAAAACCGGCGCCCCGCACTAAGGAGATCTCCTCCCTGCTCCTTCAGGACGCCGTCGAGCTTCGCACCCCATCGGCTAGCGAGCCGCTCGGCCCGGTATTACTCCCCAAGCGGTACTCCACCACCTCACCACACGGGGTGTAGGTGTCCTCGACGCGGCGAAAACGCACAGCTGCGGCACAAGTCCGGCACAATCTGACATCAAAATGAAAAGGAGCTCGGAATCCCGCGAGGAACTCCTGAGCCCCTATCTCACTTCTGCACAACGTGTTACACAACAACGGAGGGGGCGGGATTCGAACCCGCGTGGGCTTGCGCCCGCCGGTTTTCAAGACCGGTGCATTGAACCGCTCTGCCACCCCTCCAGGTGGGTTGGAAGATGCGGTGGGAGCGAATCGGGTTCAACGGTGCAACTCGGGGGTGGTCAACACTCGGACGTTGACCCTCTAGCCGCTCGGCTTGGTCCCTAGTGCCGGAACAACCTCCGCCCCGTGAACACCATCGCGATGCCGTGTTCGTCCGCCGCGCCGATCACTTCCTCGTCCCGGATCGACCCGCCCGGCTGGATGATCGCCTTCACACCGGCGTCGGCCGCCGCGTCCACGCCGTCCCGGAACGGGAAGAACGCGTCCGACGCGAGGACCGAACCCGTGAGGTCGAGGCCCGCCTTTCCGGCCTTCTTCACCGCCAGCTCGGATGCGTCCACGCGGCTCATCTGGCCTGCGCCGATCCCGAGCGTCGCTCTGTCCTTCGCAAGCAGGATCGCGTTGGACTTCACACCGGACACGGCTGCCCACGCGAAGCGCAGATCGTCGAGCTCATCGACCGCGGGAGCTCGGCTCGTCACCACCTTCCAGTCCGGATCGGCAACTCCGTAGAAGGGCGGTGTCGGCGGTGACTGAACGAGCAGCCCGCCGTACACGCTACGCACGACCTGTGCGCTGGGTACACCTCCGTGAGCCGCCACGAACCTGGCCGTCGCCCTCTCTGCGTCCGAGGCCTGATCCCACCAATCGAAGCGGTTCGGGTCGACGGGCAGGTCGTCGTCCGAGACCGAGCCGCCAGGCATGACGAGGAGCCTGACGTTCTTTTTCCGGGTCAGGATGCCCAGCGCATCCTCGTCATAGCCTGGCGCGACGATGCACTCGATGAACAGCTCGGACATGGCCTCGGCCGTCGCCGCATCCACCGTGCGGTTCACCGCGATGACCGATCCGAACGAGCTCAACGGATCGGTCCTGAGGGCTCGCCGGTACGCGTCAGCGAGGCTCTCGCCTACCGCCAGGCCAGCCGGGGTCGTGTGCTTGACGATGCACACCGCTGGCTTGGGTGAGAGCGCGAACGGCGCGAGACACAGGAGCGCGCCATCGAGGTCCAGGTAGTTGTTGTAGGACAGCTCCTTCCCGTGGAGCTGCTCGAGACCGGAAAGCCCCACCCCGGCCGATCCGCCCCATTCATAGAAGGCGGCCTTCTGGTCGGGATTCTCCCCGTAACGGAGCTGTCCCAACAGATCGACACGGAGGTCCAAGGACTCGGGAAGACCGTTTTCAGACGCTTCGATCCCCACCGGGATGCGGGGCGCCGACTGGTTCTCCAACCACGTAGCCACCGCCTCGTCATACGCGCTCGTGTGCGCGAATACCCTCGTCGCCAGCTCTCGCCTGAGCTGCGGCTGGTCCCCGTCCGTGTCGAGCGCCTTCAGCACCCTGTCGTAGTCGCGGGGTTCGACGACGACCCACACATCGCGGTGGTTCTTCGCCGCCGAGCGGATCATGGTCGGGCCGCCGATGTCGACCTGCTCCATAGCTTGTTCCACCGTGACGCTGCCCTTCGCAACTGTCTCGCGGAAGGGGTAGAGATTGACGGCGACGAGGTCGATGGGCGCATAGCCCTGGCCTTTCAATGCAGCTTCATCGTCGTCGCGATCGCGGCGCGCGAGGATGCCGGCGTGAACGGCGGGATGCAGCGTCTTCACGCGGCCGTCCATCATTTCCGGATGCCCCGTCACCTCCGAGACCTCGATGACGGGCACGCCGGCTTCCGTCAATGCGCGCGCGGTGCCGCCGGTGGAGAGGACTTCCCAGCCGCGGTCCACGAGGGCCTGGCCGAAGTCCTGGATTCCGCTCTTGTCCCACACGCTGAGGAGTGCCCGTCTCTTGGTCATGGCTGTCTGAACTGGTGATGGGGGTCGTGAGGGATCATCGCCCCTCGAAGGCCTCGTCGATCGCCCGCCGCAGATCCTCGCCGGATTCGTCCGGACTCGCAACGAAGGCCGTCCCCGGCGGTGCGAATCGCGCCGGCTCTCGCGCCTCTGACAGCGCCGTGCAGAGATGGTCCACGACGCGGGGATACAGTACGTGCTCAACGCCCAACACCCGGGCCGCGACGGACTCAGGCGTATCCCCGCGAAGCACTGGAACCGGCCACTGGGCGACGATCGTACCTCGGTCATAATGCTCGTCGACAAAGTGCACCGTGGGGCCCGATACACGGGCGCCGGATTCGAGCACTGCCTCGTGCACGCGTGGTCCGTACATCCCCTTCCCACCGAATGCGGGAAGCAGCGCCGGGTGGATGTTCACGATCCTGCGCCTGAACTCGCTGACGACCGCCGCCGGGACGAGCCTGAGGTAGCCAGCGAGCGCGATGAAGCCGACTTCCGCAGAACGGAGCGCATCGAGTGTTTCGGATGACACGTCGTCCTCGGAGCGCCCGGAGACAGTGATGACGCGTCCGGCGACTCCGGCCGCCTCTGCGCGGCGGAGGGCTCCCGCGCCGTCACGGTCGCTGACGACGAGAGCCACGCGCCACGAGGGCGCTTCGAGGGCCGCTTGATGGTCGAGGATGGCTTGGAGATTCGAGCCCGAACCGGACGCGAACACCGCCACCCCGAGGCTCAAGCCAGCTCTCCCCCGTAATGCGGGATCAGGAAGGGGTTGCCTCGCCGCTCGTGACCGACGGTGGTCTCGGGGCCATGTCCCGTGAGCAGGCGTGTATCGTCGGGGAGGGTGAGAACCTGCTCCTTGATCGAATCGATCAACTCGCGGAAGTCGCCCCCTGGAAGGTCCGTGCGCCCGATCGAGCCCGCGAACACGACGTCGGCGACGATGGCGAGCTCGTCATCCTCACTCACGAGAATCACGTGCCCAGGGGAATGGCCGGGCGCATGCCGCACTCGGAAGGAACAGGCACCGAAAACGAGCTCGTCCCCGTGTGCGAGGCCCTTGTCGGGCGGGGGCAACTCTCGAAGGCTCACACCGAAGGCAGCGGCCTGCATGGGCGCGGCGGAGTAGAGCGGCTGGTCCTTCGGGTGCAGGTAGATCGGAGCATCAGTGAGGGCCCGCACGTCCGGAACGCCCTCGACGTGATCGAGGTGCGCGTGCGTCAGGACGATCGCCTCGACGTCCAGGTCCTCTTCGTCGATGATCCGGCACATCTCGGGGGCAGCGGCGCCGGGATCGATGACCAGAGCCTTTCGCGACCCGTCGCAGATTGCCAGCCAGCCGTTCTGAGCGAATCCGCCGTCGCCCGTGAACGTGCGGAGGTGGATCACGACTCAGCTCTGGTCTGGTTGAGAGGCGTTTCGAGTGGGCCCTGCGGTATGCCCGATCAGACGGTGAACGAGCTTCCGCACCCGCAACCGCCTGATGCCTGTGGGTTACTGAAGCTGAAGCCCTGACCCATCATGCTCGACACGTAGTCGATCTCTATACCTTCGAGGTACTGAGCGCTGAACGGGTCCACGAATACCCGGACGCCGCTCAACTCGAGGATCTCGTCGTCGTCTTCGGGTGCATCCTCGATGTTCAGGCCGTACTGAAAGCCCGAGCACCCTCCGGGCAGCACGGCCACGCGTAGCCCCGCTGCTTGTTGGGTGCCGTGATCGTCCAGGAAGCCCTGAACTTTCTCTATCGCTCCAGGCGTCAAGACAAGCTGCATTCTGTCACTCCTCAACTTCTGCTGTGTCGGCCGAAGGGCCGAGCCGGATCCTAGAAAAAAGCTACCGAGGGGCCCCTGAGGGGTCAAGCAAGGTCGGTGCCAGCAACGCAGGTATCACGCGCTGCAGTCGCGGCTCGAAAGAGCCGACGGCGCCGGGAGTGAGGGCCAATAGCGCAGGTGTCAGGCAGACCCACGGGCGCTAGGCACCCGCCGCGACTAGGACAAGCCGGTCGGCCAGCTCCCCCTCCTCCTCCGGCGTGATCGTACGAACGTCGAGCACCAGGCGATCGTCGTCGACGCGCGCGATGACAGGTGGGTCTCCCGCCCTCAGTCGGTCGGCCAGCGACTTCGCCGGACCGGCCTCCGGCCCGATCTCCAGAACGTACGTTTGGAGCTTGGCGCCGGGGTAGGTGCCGCCGCCCACCACCGACTCGCCCAGCACGGCCTTGGCCGGTACGCCTCGCTCCTCGAGGACGGCCACGAGGCGGTCTGCTCTCTCGTGCAGGACCTCGGGTGCCGCCGCGATCATCCGAAGAGTGGGAATCTCGCGTATTGCCCGTTCTGGATCGCGGTAGAGCCGCAGCGTTGCCTCGAGGCCCGCGAGAGTGACCTTGTCCACACGGAGCGCCCGACAAAGCGGATTGCGCCGCATCAGCGCGATCAACGCCTCGCTTCCGAGCAGGATGCCCGCTTGCGGCCCCCCAAGCAGCTTGTCTCCCGAGAAAGCGACGACGTGCGCCCCTTCGGCCAGGCTGTCCGCCGGTCGCGGCTCGACTGGGAGGCCCACGAGCGCCGGATCGATCATCAGGCCAGAGCCGAGATCGTGGAAGAGGTGGAGGTCTGCCCGGGCCGCCAATTCTGCGAGCTCCCGGACTGACGCCTGCTCTGTGAAGCCCGAGATCCGGAAGTTCGAGCGGTGGACCTTCAATAAGCTCGTGACGCCCCCTGAGTCGAGCGCCTCCTCGTAGTCACCGATCCGCGTGCGGTTGGTGGAGCCCACTTCGTGCAGATTCGCTCCGCTACGAGAGAGGATCTCCGGAATTCGAAAGCCCCCGCCGATCTCCACGAGCTCGCCACGCGAAACGAGCACGTCGGTCCCTAGCGACAGCGTGTTCATCCCCAGGACCAGCGCCGCGGCCGCGTTGTTCACAACCAGGACTGCTTCGGCTCCCGTCAGCTCACACAGCAGATCCACACAGTGGGTGTAGCGGGAGCCTCTCTTCCCGCTCTCGAGGTCGAACTCGAGGTTGGTGTATCCCCGAGCTGTCCGGGCCATCGCGTCCCTGGCAGCATCCGCGAGCGGCGCGCGGCCCAGATTGGTGTGGAGCACGACCCCCGTCGCGTTGATGACCCGCCGCAAAGACGCGACGTCGTCCTGCCGAAAGGCCTCTCCAACGTCCGCGGCGAGTACCTCCGCCGAGGCTTCGGCCGCATCTCCCCGGGCGATCCTCTCCCGGACCACGTCGAGCGCGGTGCGAAGGTGACGAACCACGCGATCACGCGGATGCTCGGTCAGTAGCGGGGCGAAGGGGTCCGAGGCAAGCAGCCGATCGACGGCCGGGATGTGCTGGCGTTGGTCGGTCATCGCCGGCCGCGGCGCGCAGGCGGACGTTCGTGCCGAAACCGGGTCACGCGGAGGCTCGGGTGCATTGATCCGTCGAAGGCCGAGCGGACTCTCGAAACGGTGGACGCCAGGAAGGCGCTCCACCGCGTCGAGGCGGCGCGGCGCACGGCGTGATCGACACCCACCTCCGTCTGGACAGGGTCTCGGGTGGCCCGGGGTACGGTGTCCCGAGGCACCGTGTCGCGAGGGAGGGTGTCACGGGGGACGGTGTCGCCCAGCGTGGAGTCCCCTGCCGGGAGACTGTCGCCGGCCGCCAAGCTGTCGCCGCTCTGGAGACTGCCGCCCGCGGCGCCCGGCACGTCGGCCTGGATCGTGTCCACCGGTGTGCCGGTGGAATCCGGCACGGCCAGCGAGTCCGCCGCGGTGGTGTCGGTCGCGGTGGTGTCCACTGGCAGGCCCGTCGAATCCGGCACTGCCAACGAGTCCGCGGCAGTCGTGTCCGGCGGGGGTGGCGGGGGCCTCGTGAAGCCCGCCGAGCCCCCTCCCCCGCCCCGTCCGTTGATGTTGGTGACGCCCGTGATCTCGGCCTCGTACAGGACCTCCGGAACGAGCGGCGTGTCGAGCACGGCGACAACCGTGCGCTCCGGGAGCGGTGGACCGGTTTCGGTGGGGTCCGGCTCTGGCTCTGGCTCTCCGGGGCCCGGAAGCACGGGAAACTCCACCGGGGTGAGGGGCGCGCCCGGCTCCGTGACCGGCACTGGGTCCCCAGCCGGTCCCACCGCTGCCGAGTCTGGCGCGAGGCCTGCCGCTACCGAATCCGCGGCCGCAGAGTCCGGGGGTGCAACCGCAGGGCCCGCCGAGTCCGGCGGTGCCAACCCCGCGGCCGCAGAGTCAGCCGTCGTTGTGGGGGCGGCCGCGGCGGCCAACGAATCCCGCTGCGCTTCGGCGATGCTGTCCTGCTGTTGTTGCCTGAAGGCGGCCACCTCGTGGGCGTGCAGGACACGAACGACTCCGGGGGGGGCCTCATCCGCGGAGATCAGCGTGACGAGCACGCTGTCCAGGGGGACCTCAGGGTCGATGAAGTCGTCGAAGCTGAAGCGCAGACTCAGGGAGTCCTCGACATCGATCCGTGTGACCTGCGCAGCGGTCGAGTCCCTGGGCAGCAGCGGCATCTCCGGGGTGATGACCGTGTCGGCCGTCTCGATGTCTCGCCGCAAGAGGACTACCCGGGCGTTCTGTGGCTCGCTGTAGTCCGGCTCGCCATTCCGGTTCCGATCCTCATACGCCCGGAGCTGATAATCGCCTGGGGGGAGGTAGCGGAGCGCGAAGATCCCCGAGGTGTCGGCAACTGCCGTGTGGATGACGGTGCTGCCGAGCGTCACGGCGTCGACACGCACCGATGGAGTCGGCCGCCCGGTGATGCGGTCGCGGACGGATCCCGCGAGCACGTTGGGCGTGAACTCCGGACCCGTGGAGAAAAAGAGCTCGTAGGGGTCCTCGAGCGCGTTGCCGAACATGTCCTGGACCACGGGCAGCACGGTCACGCGGTACACCATCCCGGCCTCGAACCCACCCAGAACGCTCACCTCTAAGCCATCTCGCGTGTGCGAGACGCGCACGTCGCCTGCGGTGGGAGAGACCACCACCGCCTGGTCGAGAGCGCCAGCAGCGGTACGTTCGCTGATACGCTCGCTGAATCGGATCTTCACCGGCGAACGGAATGGCTCGACGGTGGCGAAAGTATCCGGCTCGCTCGAGGCCACGATCGGCGACAAGCGGTCCTGCGGACCGCCCGGCGGAGCCCCTTGTCGCGCGCAAGCGAATGCTACGAAGAGCACCGCTCCCGCGAGAATCGGGCTCCGGCGGGAGCCGAAGAAGCGGATTCGGAACCGACGCGTAGTCACCGACCTTCCAGCGATACCAGCTTCTCCTGGAGCTTGTCCCGCTGCTCGCGGAAGTTGTCGAGCTTCTCACGCTCACGGGCCACGACGTCCTCCGGAGCCCGCTCGACGAAGCTCTCGTTCGCGAGCTTACGCTCGGTACCCTGCAGCTGGCCGGCCAACCGATCCACTTCGCCCCGAAGCCGTTCTCGTTCCTGGTCGAGGTCGATCACTCCCTCGAGCGGCAGGAACACCTCGGTCCCGTTCTGTAGCACCCCGTGGGCACCGATCCCGTGAGTGGCACCGTCCATCGCGACGGCTTCGAGCCTGGCCAACCTCTTCAACGACCCGTCCTGATCGGCGAGCGTCGCGGCAAAGCCGGCCGACACGCTCGACAGCTCGACGTGGACCCGCCGATCCTCCCGAACGCCGTACTCCTTGCGCAGCCGGCGCACCTGCGTGATGAGCTCCTGGAGCGCCTCCATCTCCGCCTCGATGCGCTCGTCTTCGTGCGCGACATCCGGGGAGGGCCAACGCGCGATGATGAGCGCCTCCTCGCGTTCAACCCCCGACGGCAGTGGCAGATTCTCCCAAAGGGCCTCCGTCACGAACGGGACCATCGGGTGGAGCAGCCTGAGGATCCCGTCGAACGTTGCCGCGAGTGTCGCCTTGGCGGCCGCCATGCTGTCCTCGCCGAGATCTCCGCGCAAACGGGGCTTCACGAGCTCGAGATACCAGTCGGCGAACTCTCCCCAGAAGAACTGCCGAGCGCGCTCAGCGGCCTCGTGCAGCCGGAAGCGCTCCAGCCCCTCGCTGACTTTCCGAATCGAGTGGGAAAGTCGGGACAGGATCCACCGGTCCGGGAGCTCCAAGTGGGCCTCGACGTCCTCCACGCTCGGAGGCGCGTCCTCCCCGAGGTTCATCAACGTGAAGCGCCCGGCGTTCCAGAGCTTGTTCGCGAAGTTGCGCCCGGACGCGAACGACGTCTCAAGGTCGTCGGGATCGAGCCTCATGTCGGTGCCGACACCGGATTCGGCGATCATCGTGAACCGGAGGGCGTCCGCTCCGAACAATTCGACGACCTCGAGGGGGTCGATTCCGTTCCTCCGCGACTTGGACATCTTCTGTCCCTGCATGTCGCGCACGGTGCCGTGGAGGTACACCTGCGTGAATGGTGCCTCTCCCATGAACTCGTAGCCCGACATGATCATCCGCGCGACCCAGAAGAACAGGATGTCGGGCGCCGTAGAGAGCACGTGCCCGGGGTAGAACACCCGGAGATCGTCGGACTCCTCGGGCCAACCGAACACCGAGAAAGGCCAAAGCCACGAGGAGAACCACGTGTCGAGCACGTCGGAGTCCTGCTCGAGGTCTGACGAGCCGCACGACGGGCACTCCGTCGGGTCCTCCAGGGCCACGACGCTCTCTCCGCACGGGCAGTACCAAACCGGGATCCGGTGCCCCCACCAAAGCTGCCGCGAGATGCACCAGTCGCGGATATTCTCCATCCAGTTCTCGTAGTCCTTCTGTCGCCTGCGAGGCGTGAATGTCACCACACCTTCCCGTGAGGCTCGGAGCGCCGGCTCGGCGAGCGGCTGCATGCGTACGAACCATTGCTCGCTGAGCCTGGGCTCGACGACGGTGTCGCAGCGGTAGCAGTGGGGCACCGAGTGCCGATGGGGCTCCTCTCCCCCCAAGAGCCCACGCTCTCGCAGCGCGTCCAGGACCGCGCGTCGTCCTTCCACCCGCTCCATGCCGCGAAAGGCCTCGGGGACGTTGTCGTTGAGGTGGGCGTCCTCAGTCATGATGTCGAGCAGCTCCACCCCGCTTCGCCGGGCAATCTCGAAGTCGTTCGGATCGTGAGCCGGGGTGACTTTGACCATCCCGGTCCCGAACTCGCGGGAGACGAAGTCGTCCGTGATGATCGGGATCGCGCGCTCGGCGAGCGGCAGCATGACATCGGCACCGACGAGACCCGTGTAGCGCTCGTCCTTCGGGTTCACGGCAACGGCGGTGTCGCCCAGCATGGTCTCCGGGCGGGTGGTGGACACGGTCAGATACCAAGTTCCGTCCGGGAGCTGCCCGATCGCTTCACCACCTCGCTCCCGTGCGTTTCGAGCCGCATCCCACGCGGATTCGGCCAGCGGATAGCGCAGGTGGTACAGCGTCCCGTCCGTCTCCTTCCCCTCGGCTTCCTCGTTGGAGAGCGCAGTCAGGCAGCGCGGACACCAGTTGATGATGTACTCACCCCGGTAGATCAGCTCCTTCTCGTAGAGGTGAACGAAGACGTGTCGCACTGCGCGGCTGAGCGCGGGCTCGAGGGTGAAGCGCGTCCGGTCCCAGTCACAAGAGCAGCCAATCGCCTTGAGCTGATCAAGGATGGCGCCTCCCGTCTCATCCACCCATCCCCAAACCCGCTCGACGAACGGATCCCGCCCCAAGTCGTCGCGCGTCTTGCCCTCTTCAGCGAGCTGTCGCTCGACCACGTTTTGGGTGGCGATGCCCGCGTGATCCGTCCCCGGCACCCACACCACGGCCCGCCCCTGCATGCGTCGCCAGCGGATGAGCACGTCCTGGATGGTGTTGTTCAGGCCGTGGCCCATGTGAAGGACATCGGTGACGTTCGGGGGCGGGATGACGATCACATAGGGGTCGGCGCCCGTGTCTCGTGCTTGGGCAGCCGTGATGCGGAAGTGGCCCGCTTCCAGCCACTGCGCGTAAAGCCGCGGCTCGATTGCCTTGGGATCCAAACGGGAGGGCAGGTCCACGGGTTCGCTCACTTCGGGCGGATAGGCGGGTCGATGGGTCGTTCGACCCCTCCGGGAGGCTGGCGTTCCGGCCGCCCGCTTCAGTTCGCGGCCGGATCCTCGGCCGGCGACCCGGGCGCGTGTGCCCGGCTGGCATCGACACCCGTCCAGATCCGGTTCACGACGGTCTCGACTCCGGCCTGGGCGGCCACCGCCTGAAGCGCGTCGATCGCGACCTCCTCCTCCTCCGCGGCGCCGATGATCTCGAGAATTCCGGGCGCGAGCGAATGAACCTCCAGCCCACTGGCCCCAGGCAGCTCATGTACGAGCTCGTTGATCGCCTCCAGGTCCGCTTCTTCCTGGAGCCAACCGTCGCGAATCGCCGCGAGCCCGCTCATCGTCCCGTCCCAGGCTTTCTCGATCCGCTTCCAGCCGTCGCTGAGCACTGAGGGGTCCTCCAACATCTCCTCTTCATCTGCCACGGCCGGCCGGGGCTCCCGTCGGCTCACGACGAGGGCGGCGGCCAGGGCCCCCAGAGCCGCCCCGGCGGCGAAGATCCACATCTCCCGGGAGCTTCCACCGTCCAAGGGCGTTCCCCGTACACGTCGAACGCGACTCAACCGGCCCTCATCGCGGCGGCCGGATCGTGTCGGCGCGCTCGCCCTCCCGGCGCGCGCGGATCGCTCGATTCCGCTCCTTCCAGGACTGGCGGACAGCCCCGGTCGCCGCGGCTCGCTCGATCTCGTTCCACTCCCACTCCCGCTGCCGCACCTCGTCCATCCGGCCTGGGTTCGGTCCAAATCCGAACGGGAGCGGGATGCTCACGTTACCGAGGTGGAGCCGCCCAGGGGACACCCCCCACCGACCTCCGTCCGCATCGGTATGGGTCCAGTCCACCGCCGCTCGCGCAGCTTCGGTGGCGGCGCCGACGGAGTCGTTCCACTCCTCCAGCGCGCCCGCCAACTGGAGCCTGATGCGGTCCTCCAAAGAGATCTCGCTCAGCTCGGGATCCACGAACCGCCACACTTCCTTGTGGTTCATTGTCGGCGTCAGCATCTCGGCGGCCGTGCGCATGTCGACGACAGGAGCATCGGGGTCCGCGGACACACCCGGGAGCTCCTCCGGCTCATCTACCGGCTCCGGCTCTGCTCGCTCCTCCTCCTCAGGCTCCAGTGCTTCGGGCGCGAGGTCGACGATTTCCACCAGCTGGACCAGTCGCATGCCCTCAGCGAGACGGGGCGCGCTCGGGGGCACCAACTCGAGCTCCGGAACGAGGCGGCGCATCGCGGGTGGATAAAGCAGGATTACGAGCACGTGCGCGGCGACCGAGATTCCCAACGCGATCCACCAAATCCGCGAGGAAACTCGGCGCGTCGAGTCCGTTTGGACCCGTTTCAGCGGTGTCGCCGTGTTCGTGTCGTTCATCGAGGGTCTAACCCAGCCGGCCGTTCGGGTGTTCCGCGTCGGGGAGGGGCTCCGCACCACGTAGACGACGGCGCGCGCCGTTCACGACACACAGCACTCCCCTTCTTCAGCCACCTGCTAGTGGACAGGGCCACAATGATAGGGGTTAGGGGGGTGTCGTGCCGATCGAAGCGGCTCGAGGTGCGCCAGCGGGCGGCGGGAGCGAGCCGAAGCGAGAACGCTTCTTTGCCGGTGCTCAGGAGCGGTGCGCGACTCTTCCCAGGCGCTCCGCAGCCTCCGCCAGACGTTCGCGCGGCAACGTGAGGGCCACTCGGAAATAGCCCTCGCCGGCGCTTCCCATTGCGCTTCCGGGCACGATGATCACGCCCTCTTGCTCCAAAGCCCTTCGCGCGAAGGAGATGGAGGGCTCGTCCCCGGGGACTGGAACCCAAGCGTACAAGGCGGCGATTGGCGACTCGACATCGAAGCCCGCCGAGCGCAGAGCCTCCACCACTGTGTCGCGGCGCATGCGGAAGCGCTCGACGTTGCCGGGCACCCACTCGTCGTATGATTCGAGAGCCGCCGCTCCCGCCGCCTGAATCCCGAGGAAGGGCCCCGTGTCCATGAAGCTCTTTACGCGAGCCAAAGAGGCGATCAGGGCCGATCCGCCGGCCGCCCATGCCAGCCGCCAGCCCGTCATGTTGTAGGTCTTGGACATCGAGTGGAACTCGACGGCTACGTCCTTTGCACCTGGGATCTCGAGGATGCTCGGAGGGCGGTATCCGTCGAACGCGATCTCGCTGTATGCGTGGTCGTGCACCAGGATGATCCGGTGCTCGCGGCAAAGGGCGACCGCGTCTTCGAAGTACTCGCGCGAGGCGATTCCAGCCGTCGGGTTGTTGGGGTAGTTCAAATAGAGGATCCGGGCCCGATCGAGCAGCTCGGAGTGGAGCTCGTCCAGTGGGATGAGGAAGCCGTGCTCGCGTCTTAGCGGAACCAGATGCGGCTCACCCCCCGCGAGCAAAGTGCCACCCCGGTACGCTTGGTATCCGGGATCCGGGACGATCGTGGCGTCGCCGGGGCGTACGAACGCGAGAGGAAGCTTGGCGATGCCCTCCTTGGAGCCGATGAGGGGCAGCAGCTCCTCATGAGCGTCGAGCTCGACCCCGAATCTCTTCGCCATCCAGCTGGCCGCGGCTTGACGGAACTCCCGCAGTCCGAGTTGAAAGGGATAGCGCGACATCGCGGGGTCCCACACCGCTTCGCGTAGGCGCTCCAAGGCGGCAGGCGGCGGAGCAAGATCCGCGTCGCCTGCGCCGACGTCGATGACGTCCACGCCCTCCGCTTCCAAGCGTCTCCGAAGCTCGGGGACGCCTGCCAGGGGGTATGCCGGCAGGCCGATGTACCCGCGCGTGAAGTCAGGGAGCGCCGTCGTTCGGACGCGCGTTTTGAGCGAGGCCAGCGTCTCGGCGCGGCGATCGGGGCCGGCTGGCTCCATGGTGCTACGCGGCGGATGTCACGGGGTTCGCCACTGTCCCAACCCCCGGGATTTCGATCTCCACGCGGTCGCCGGCGGAGAGTGGGCCGATGCCGTCGGGCGTGCCGGTGGCGATAAGGTCGCCCGGCTCCAAGGTCATGACGGCCGTGATGAACCGCACGAGCTCGGGGATCGGGAACACCATGGTGTCGACATGCGCGCGTTGGCGTTCTTCGCCGTTGACGCGAGCGATCACCTCTAGGTCGTCGACATCGACCTCACCCACAGGAACAGGCGTCCCGACCGGACAGAACGTGTCGAAGCTCTTTGCCCGCGTCCATTGGCCGTCCTTCCGCTGGAGATCCCGAGCCGTCACGTCGTTCAGCGGCACGATGGACTCGATGACGTCCCAGGCGTCCTCCCGCCGGACATCTCGGGCTCTTCTGCCCACGACCAGCGCGATCTCCCCTTCGTAGTCGACCCGTCCGGCCCAAGTCGGCATCACGATGGGCTCGTCGGCATCTAGGAGCGAAGACACCGGCTTGAGGAAGATGATGGGCTCCTCGGGCACCTCGGTGCCGAGTTCCTGGGCGTGCAAAGCGTAGTTCTTGCCGACGCAAACGATTTTTGTGGGAGTTCGTTCTAGGGTCATGGCTTGATTGGAGAGGGAATGGTCGGGCCTCGCGAGTAAGTGAATCCCGCGCCCGGCGAGCGCGAGTCCGACTTATCGACTGGCTTGTCGTGTGTGGAGCATCGTGCCGACCAGCGCCACCAGACCCGCGATGCCCAGGAAGCTCCCGATGACCGCCCACCAGAAGCCCAGGTCGGAATGTCCATCCGCCCAACCGCCCGCCGAATTGCGGAAGGAGCCGTACGCGATGACGACGTAGAACGCGGTGATCAGAATGCCGATGATCCTCTTCATGAACTGGTTCCGTTTTGCATGTGTGGCCCGACGAGGCGGGCATGTTCACCGCACCGGGTGATCGGCCGAGCGTAATGTACCGGGCGGATGGCATCGGACAAGCTCATGGGGCAGCGTAGAAGTCCCGCAACCGCTTCTCGATCTCCCACCAGGGACCCTTCACGACCGAAGCCTCCGGCAGGGACTCGCGCAAGTATCGGCCGTACCGGCGCGTCAGGATGCGCCGATCGAGGAGCACGACCGCCCCCCGGTCCTGACGGGAGCGCACGAGCCGGCCGAATCCCTGCTTCAGCCTGAGGGCGGCGAGGGGAAGGACGAAGTCCCAGAACGGATTGCCTCCCGCCTCCTCGATTGCCTCCACCCGGGCCTCCGTGATGGGCTCGGTCGGTACGCGGAAGGGCAGCTTCTGGATGAGAAGTCCCCGGAGCGGGCGCCCTGGCACGTCCACACCCTCCCAAAAGGAGGACGTCCCGAGGAGGATGCCGTTGCCCGAGTCGACGAAGCGGCCGAGGAGCCGCGCGCGTGTGTCCTCGCCCTGCACGAACAAGGGCCAGCGGCCAGACACTCCGGAGGTCCGGAGCGCTTCGGCGACTTTGCGAAGGGCGCGGTACGACGTGAACAGCGCGAACAGCCCACCCCCAGAAAGGTCGGCAAAGGCCTCCAGCACGCGACTCGTTTCGGCCTGGAACGGGTCGCTCCACGAGCCGCCCTCCCCCGGCGACGGGTCCCCCAAGTCGGCCGGCACGCAAAGCACCGTTTGCGCGGCGTAGTCGAACGGAGACTCGATGCTCGCCTCGACCACCCGCAGCTCTTCGTCCGGATCGGCCAGAGTCAGCGTCGACGACGCGATCCCGAGCCGGCCGCGCAGGAAATCGAAGCTCTTCCGGGTGGTGAGGGTGGCGGACGTCAGAACCGAGGTCTCCACTTTGGCGAAAAGCGACTCTCTGAGGATCGGACCCGGCTCGATGGGGGCGGCGGCGAGCGCTAAGCTCCGGTCCTTTCGGCGTGCAGAGCCGCGCCGCTCCATCCACCGCACGTAAGCGCCTCCTCCTTGCTCGGGGTCCAACACGAGCCGGAGGGCGGTCGAGGCGCCTTGTAGCCGCCGCTCGATGCTCTGGAGGTCCAGGGTCCGTCCTTGGAGGCTCTCTCTCCACTCGCCGGCGAGATCGATCCGAGTGATCAGCTCCGAGACCTCCCGGGCGAGTAGCGCGAGGGCGCCGAGAACCCCTTCCAGCCGCTCGCGTACGCCGTGCTTGTCGATGGGCTCCGGCAGCCGCTCCGAGCCCAGGCGCAGCGCTGCGCTCTCGTCCGGGGGCACCAGGTCCTCGAGAGCGTCGAAGAACAGCGCGAGGTGTGCGCGCGCGTCGTCCAAGGCAGGGCGCACACGGTTTTCGACCCGTAGCAGCAGCGGGGTCCTCTCCTCGCCCTGGGGCGCGGCACGCAGCCGGTCGTGGATCGCCGTCAGCACGCCCTTCCCGTTGCGGTCCAGCCGCGCGAGCGTGCGAAAGATGCCGCTCCGGGTGAGGTCTACCCCGAGGTGTGACGTGGCCGCGTCCTCGACGTTGTGGGCTTCGTCGAGAATGAGGCGCTGATAGGGCGGCAGAACCGCGGACTGCGTGAAGTTGTCCGTGGCGCGCCGGACTGAGAGATCAGTGAACAGCAGGTGATGGTTCACGACGAGCACGTCGGCGGCGGACGCGTCGCGGCGCGAGCGTTGGTAGAAGCACGCTTGGAAGTGTGGGCAGCGAGCCCGCAGACAGATATCGGGATCGGACTGAACCTCCTCCCAGACGTCGCTCGAGGGAGGAGCCGCCAGGTCCGCGAGCGACCCGTCATCGGTCGTGCCGATCCAGTCCAACAGGCCGGACAGCTCCTGGCTCCGATCGTCCTCGAACAGCACCCCTGCGCTCTCCGCCGCGAGACGTGCGCGCCGGATGGAGATGTAGTTCCGCCGCCCCTTCACGAGCGCCCAGCGAAAATCCTCTCCGAGGGTCCGTCGAACGAGCGGCAGATCCTTGTCGACCAGCTGTTCCTGCAGGTTGATCGTGTTCGTGGAGATGACGGTCCGCTGACCATTCTGGATCGCCCAACGAACCGCGGGAAGGAGGTACGCGACCGTCTTCCCTGTCCCCGTGCCTGCTTCGACGACGACGATGCCGCCTTCATTGTAGCCGTCTGCCACTCGGGCGAGCATCTCTCGCTGACCCGGTCGGTCTTCGTACCCGTTGTGAATGCGCGAGAGGGGCCCGCCAGGTGAGGCGAAAGTCTCGAGCTCGGCGATGTCCAGAGGCTCGACCACCCGGGGGGCGGGCGGCTCCACCACCACGTAGAGTCCTTGGGCCCGGTTGTCGACGATCCCGGTGCCCAGACCTGTCTCGTAGATCTGGCTGGCGACGGCCAGGTCGGCGTCCGACGGCTCTAACCGCCCAGACGGATGGTTGTGCAGCATGATCCCGCCCGCCGGGGCTCCGCGCGCCGCGGCCAAAACGGCAGCGTGGTTCCCTCGAGCCACCGCGCGTGGATCGACGATCTGACGATCTTCCGTGACCGTCGCGAGAAAGCAGACCTCGCGCCCCCCCGCGCGGGCGATCTCGCCGCGCATCCGTTCCGCCGCCTCAGGGGCGAGGACCAAGTCGGAAGGAGCCTTGACGGGCGTGGATGTCACGGAGCGATCAGGACGGGGCGAAGAGTGTGGTCGGCAATCGGACCAATTGATTCACGACGTGGAGTCGGGCGCAAGCGCGAGAGCTCGTCGAAGCCGAGCGATCGACGGCGACCGGCGGAGCGGCCGAGCGTAAGGTGGTCCCGCTAGCGCCAGCCAGCCGGAACGCCGCAGGCGCGCAGGCCCGACCTCGTACCCCCATGATAGCGAACCGATCTGAAAGATCGGCGAACCCTCTATGGCGTACCCAACGGGTACGTCTACAGAGGTTGCGAAGTTGGGTGGCGGTAGAGAGAGCGAATCAGGAGTCATCGAACGTGCGCTCGGTCGCACTTCCAGTCGCGGCAAAGCGACTGCGACGACCTCGGCGCGGCGGGCCCTCATCGCTCTGAACTAAGTGAAGGTCCTGGCCACTCGTTCAGCGGTGAGAAAATACATCGTCCAGACTACGGCCCAGCCGATCGAGAGGACGGCGATCGCCGCCATGGTGCCGCCCGCTTCCCTGAGTCTCGCCTCATCCGTGGAAAGCGCGCCGGCTACTATGACCAGCGAGATGGATCCTGCTCCAACCCATAGAGACGCGATGTTCCATGCTGGCGCAGACGCCAACTTCAGGAACACGAGCACCAGCGGCGCCGCGAGGACGAGGAAGATCCCGGCCAACGGCCCCAGGTGGTAGTCGAAGAACCGTCCAGCCAGCCCCGCGGCGTAGAAGAGCGCCACTGGTACAGAACCAACGAGGTAGACCAGCAACCACCCACCGATGCGTTCCATCGACCATCCCACTTGCAGGGCGATCTAACGGCTCTGCGTTTCTGCGCGGTCACGATGCCGACCCGGAGCGCGAGGTGCAAGCCGAGTGTTCCCGACCATCGCAACCGTACCGCGACAGCAGCAAACGCTTGTTAAGCAGCGCCTCGGTCCGCGGCTAGGCAACTGACTCCTTTGCGGTGAATCCTAGCCAGCGGGGCCAAGGTAGCGAGGATCGGCGCGAGCCGCCTTGAGGGTCTCGCGGACCTCGTTCTCGCCACGCAGACCGTGAGTCGGGTCCTCCGCGCTCGGCCGCTAGGTCTTGAGTCGCTTCTTCTTGGCGGCCGGAAACAGGACGTTGTTCAGGATGAGGCGGTATCCCGCCGAGTTGGCGTGCAAGGAGAGGTCGGTCGGCGGATCGCCGATCTGGTGCTCGGGGTCCTCGGGGTCGTGCCCTCCGTAGAACGTCCAGGTCCCCTCCCCCTGATTGCCGTGGATGTACTTGGCCCACCGTCCCTCTTGGCCCAAGACGGTCACACCCGGCTTGAGCCGGTCGAGTCGGAAGGAGGTCGTCAGCCCGTAGAAGTCGGGGACCACGTCGTCGTGGCTCTGCGTCAGCATCGCTGGCACCGGGTCGAACTTGGCGGAGAAGTCGAAGAGCGTGAACGATCCGAGCTCCTCCCGCCACGGCGTGTTCACCTGGTGGCCGTCGATGTCGCTGAAGGCGTTCACGGAGGGCGACACTTGCACCTCGGCGTCCTGGAACCCCATGGCGCGGCCCCAGTCCATCTGCGCTGACGCGTCGAGCGACGGCGGTGTACCGTCGGCGAATGCCGCGGCGATGTCCGTTTCTGCCGCCGCCAATGCCAACCCGAGCGTCTCCGTGGCGGAGCACATGGCGAACAGGAAGCCACCCGTGTCCACGAAGTCCAGGATCCGGCCCGCCACCGCCTTCTTCAGCGCGGGCACGTGCGGAAAGCCGAAGCCACGAGCGACCTCCTGGTTCCGTGCCACCTCGTCCTGGAGCCAGGGTGCGCCGGCGTACGTGATGTAGAACTTCGAGTACTGACCCGTGAAGTCCTCGTGATGCAGGTGCAGCCACTCGTATTCGGAGAGGTCGCCGTTCAGCACTTCCGGGTCCCACACCTTGTCGTAGTCGATCTCGGCGTACTCGAGGGCCATCGTCACGGCGTCGTCCCACGGCGTCGAGTTCGCGGGAGTGTAGATGGCCACGCGCGGGGCCTTCTCCAGGATGACCGACTCCATGTTCGATCCCGCGATCATGCCACGGATCTCCGCGACGTCGGACGCACTCACCTCCTGCAGCGTCACACCGCGCAGCGCGGCTTGACGGCGGACGTCTGGCCGGTCGGGGAGCAGAAACGCGCCGTCACGATAGTTCAGCAGCCACTCGGCGGTCGCGCCCCGCTCGAGGCTCCAGTACGTGAGCCCGTACGCTTTCAAGTGGTTGGCTTGCGTGCGGTCCATGGGCACGAGGACGTGCTGTGCCGCCACCGCGGTCGGGATAAGAACGGACCCCAGCAGGGCGAGTAGCCAGGCCCGGGTCACGCGGCCTCTCCTCCGGCTCACGCGGCCTCTCCACCGGCTCACGGCGCCATCTCCCCGGCTCACAAAGTCCCCCCGGCTCACTGGGCCTCTCCCCGGCTCCGCAGCCGTTCGAGCTCACGCCGTGCAACCGGCACCACGGCAGAGTTCGGCCAGGCGAGGATGAGCTCCTCGAGCAGCTCGATCGCTTGAGCGACGCCGGCGGGTGCCGAGGCACGGTACCGAGCCAGGTCCAAGGTGGCCTCGGGGGTCTCCTGAGCATCCGGGAACGTGGCAATCAATGTTTCACGCAACCGCATCGCCTCGGCGTCCTGTCCCGCTTCGGTGGCGAAGCGGGCTGCCATCGCCATCAAGGGCGGCTGGTCCTCGATGGGAAGCGTGTAGAGCGCCACGTCGAGGATGGCGACTGCATCGGCCCTGTCGCCGTGATGGGCCGACAGCGCCGCGCGGCCCGCGACCTTGTAGGCCTCCTCCCCAACACGGTCGAGGATGCCCATGAGCTGGATCGCGTCGGTGGCCTGCGCCGAGGACAGACCGGCTGCCGCCGTAGCGAGGTCTTGACGGACGACCTCGGGGTCGTCTCCGTCTAAATGGAGGTACGCCCGTTCGAGGGCGCTGTTCGGGCCCTCCACACCGTCCAGGATGAGGGTCGCGGCATCCACGTCGCCTTGCGCTACAAAGCGCTCGGAAAGTGCCGCCGCCAACGCGTCGGTTTCGGGCGCCCGTGGGAACTCCTCCTGGAAGGCGTCGAGTCGCCCCTGCACTACCGCGGGCGCGGATACGGCCGCTTCGAGGCGGACGACTGTGGCGAGGGCGCGCCGGCGCTCGGGCGAGCGGGCGGGCAGGCCCCCCGCCAGGCGCTCCTGCGCCTGAAGCGCCCGCGCCGTGTCGCCGGCCGTCAGCGAGTTAGCAGCGATCTGCTGGTCGAGCGCCTGCGCCCCGGAGCCTGCAGGAGCGTCGTTGCGCATGGCCTGGTATGCCCACAAAGCGAGCTGGCGAGCGTTCCTTTCCTCCGCCAACCGTGCGACGGTGCTCAAGAAACCCTCGCGTTGGCTTTCGGGCAGCTCTCTGGACAACTGCTCGCTCAGTCGCCTCGCGTCCTCCTCGAGTCCGACCTCCAGCGAGATCTGAACCGCCGCCCTTTTGCGCGCACTCGTCGTGGGGTCCGTGGACAGCGTAGTGACAAGTGATTGCACGAGGCTCCGCCGGTCGCGGCCGATCTGTGCCACTCGGCGAAGGACAGCCGGTACCTGGGCTCCGCCGTCGTCTATGGCCGTCGCCCACTCCGCCAGGGCTTCCTCCCTCCGGCCCAGCTCGAGGAGGACGTCGCCGGTCTCGAGCCCGAGTGCGCCCGTCGCGCCAACGGCGTCCTGGCCGCGAAGAAGGACCGCCAGGGCCTCCTCTCCTCCGAATGCTCTCTTATAGACGCGAGCTACTTCGCGGTAGGGATCTCGCGACGTCGGATCCGCGTCGATCCAATCCTCAGCCGTCGAGCGGAGCGCTTCGATAGAGTCGGTCTCCAGCAGGACGCGGAGCTTCAAGCCCCGTGGCGCCGCCGAGGCTGGGTCGGCTGCCAGAAACGCGTCCACCCTCGGAAGCACGTCCACGACACGTCCCTGGGCGCGTAAGACGCGCTCGAGAGCGAAGATCGCGCCGGTTGAGCTGGCGTGCGACTCCAGCAAGGTTATGAGGATGCCGGCCGCGGCGACGAGATCTCCCGCGGACTCGTTCCTCGCGGCCTCCCGCAACATGCGGGATTCTTGCCTCGGATCCGTCTGGCCGGAGCCCTCGCTCGGTCCCACGAACAGCAAGGCGAACGCTGCCCCGACGCCCCATCTCAGGAGAAGCCCCACCGACCCCATCGGAAGCCCGGCCGACCTCTTCGGAAGCCCGGCGGACCTCATCGATTGCCGCCCGGTGGCGGAGGAAGGGAAGGCCGGTTCAGCCGTTCGAAATAATCGATGACCATGCGCCTCTGAGCGGGTGGCAGGCGAGTCAATGCCGCCGCGTCCGGCAGCGTGTAACGGAGCGCACCGAGGCTCTCCGCCGTGAGAGGGAGTACGGTCCCGCGCTCGAATTCACCGGCCGCCTCCGACTCGCGCTCCTCCGACTCTTCGTCACGCTCCAAGCTTCGTCCGGCATCGAGCAATCGCTGGAACAGCTGCTCCTGCCGTTCGAGGATCTCTGGCTCCAACCGCCCGAGCGCCAGCTGCTCCGCAAGCGCCGCAGCCTCCTCGGCGAGAGCTTCGAGGTCCCCGAGCGCTTGGCTCTCCGCGCCAGGTTCCTCCGCCAGCTCACCGAGGTCTCCCGCCACTGCTTCCTGGCCCTGCGCCATCTGCTGCATCTGGTTGGCCATGGCCTGCTGGCTGAGCTGCATGGGCATGATCTCGTCGGCCTGCATCATCACCTCGCCCTGCTGCTTGGCGATCGATTCCAGCTGCTGCTGCATCTGCTCGGCGGCGCTGGAAGCGCCTTCTTGGCCCACCTCACCGGCGTTCGCCAAGGCGCGCACCGCAACCCTGTTCAGAGCCTGCACCGCCCCCTCCGAAGTCGCCGACGGCGACGGGGTGGAGCCCCGCCGGCTGTCCAGCGCCTCCAACGTCTCGCTCATGGCCTGCATGGCCTCGCCCATAGCCGTCCCGACGTCCCGATTGACTTCGTCAGACCCCCTCGCGGCGACGCTCAGGTTTTCCGCCATGTTGCGGACGCCTTGGAGCAGCGCCGCTTCGTCGCCCCGCAGGCCCGCCTGCTCTTCGGAATCGGCCTGGCGCATCTCCTCGCGGAGCTCCGACTGTTGTCGCGCTAATGAGAGCGCGTCGGTCGCAGTTTGCTCAAGTGCCTGGCGGGCGGCGTCCTGCATCTGCTGCGCCATCTCGTCACGGGCCTCTTGCAGCTGGTCCGCGGCCTCGCGTAGGGCGTTCGCAGCTTCCTGAGCCTCTTGTGCTGCGTCTTGGGTTTCGCCGGCCTCCGCCTGCTCTCGCGCCTCCGCCATGTTTTGACGGGCTTCGCTCGTCCGGTCCTGTGCCCCTTCCGTCTGCTCGCTCGCTTTCTGCTCGCCCAGCTGGTCCAGTCCCTCTCGGATGTCCTCCATCCGCTCCTGGAGGCCCTCGGCTTGCTGCTCGAGCTCGGCCTGCTGCTGAGCGCGCAACTCCGGGTTGTCTCCCTCCTCGAGAGCCTCCGCCAGCGCCTGCTCCTTGCGAGCCAGCTCCTCGGCCTCCGACTCGGCAGCTCTGAACTCCTGCTCCACCGCCGCGCGCCGGAACCTCTCGATCGACTCTTCGAGCCGCCGCCTCATCTCCTCCTGATCCTCGGCCAACTGCTCGAGCGCTTCCTGCGAGGCGCGCTCGTCCATCTCGCTGAGCGCCTCGGCCATCTCCGCCATTCGCTCTCGGGCCTCGTCGGTCATCGACTCCTGGAGGAGGCGCTGTAGCTCCTCGAGGTCGTCGCGCAGCTCCGGGTCGGGCAATCCCGCGTCACGGAGCGATTCGGACAGCTCTTCGAGCTCGCGCTTGAGCGAGTCGACTTCCGCCATCAGGTTCTCTTGCCCCTCGAGCGCCCGCCGCAGCTCCTCCTGCTCCTCGAAGGTCATCTGCCCCTGATTCTGCTGCGACGGCCTGCCCTCGTCCTCGGTGCGCTCGGCCTCGTTGGCCTGCTCCAGGTCGCGGGTCTCCTCTGCCGCCTGGCCGGCTTGCTCCGCCAACGACTCGACGTCGGCGGCGGCATCTTCAAGCATTTGTTGGGCTTGCCAGCGGAGCTCGGACGCTCCGGGCATTCGTAGGACGAACTCGAGGCTTTCTCCCACCTGTGGACTCGGGGAGTTGTCCACCGTACGGGCCCGGTACCGAATGGTGTCGCCTGCGAGAAGCCCCCAGCCGGAGACATCCAGAAGTGGGCGGATCAGCGCGCTCCTCGTGCCCGCCATAGCGAGTCGTTGGACCACGGCGTCGCCCCTCTCACCGAACGAGTCCACGCGGTAGGACAAGAGCTCCACCGAGGCCAGCCCGTGGTCGTCGCGCGCCTGGAGCACGAGGGGCTGCTGGAGCGAGAGCGGGATGACCGTGTCTCGACCGGGAAACACGATGGCGACCGACGGGACCGAATCCCGCACGAGCGTGATGTCCAAGGGCAGCGGTGGGCTGTCCGGATCGCTTCCCGCTTCGTCCTGGAGGCGCCAGTGGTACACGCCGCTGCGGCGGGGCCTCCAGTCGCCGACGAAGCTCGCGCCGGCCACCTCGAGCGGCACCTCCAGGGGCTGACCAGAGGCTTCCTCGTCGGCGAGGACGAGCATGGCCCCTCCGAGCGGTCGGCTCACTCGACCGTCGACGTGGATCCGTGTGCCCACCGGAATCGTCAGCGGCGGGGTGGCTCCACGATACTCCTCGGCGAATCGGCCGCTGTGGGGCGGGAACGTCAGCTCCACGGTCAAATCAGCGAGGAAGAGCGGGTCCACGGGTGTGACGGTGTATCGCTCCGAGGACGCGCCGTCGGGCGCGGTCGCCCAGTACTCGAGCTCCACCATGACCGCGGGGAAAGCGAAGGACGTCCTGGTGTCGATCGCGTCCCGGGTCGCGGAGCGTGGCACATCTCCCGCCGCGCGGGAATGGAGCGTAATCTCGGTCCGCCCTGGCGCCTCGACCTCGATCAGCAAGGACTCGCCACGCAGGATCTCTACGTTGCCGGGCTCCACGACGAGCGGAGGCAGGTAGGGCTGCGCCATCACCTTGAACGGAGTCGCCAGCCCCGCCCATGCCACCCGGGAGCGCTCAGGCGTGAGGACGGCCGCGGCGACGACCGCGATGCCCATGACGGCCAACGTCCCCATGCCGCGCCGGATCCAGCGGCCACTCTCTTCGCGAAGCGCGCCCGCCAGTCCGGCCCTGGATCCGGTGAGGCGGCGCGCTACCGACCCCTCGGCTTGGTGGGCGAGCGCCTGCGAGACGCCGTGCGGAATCGATCGGGCCAGCTCGAGCGAGCCCAAGACCACGCCGCGCGCGCGACCCGCTGAATCCTCGATGGTGGACGCCACTCTGGCCTCGGCGAGCCAACGTCCACGTCCTCGGATCCAGTACCAAACCATCGCTCCGGCGCCCACGAGCACCATGATGTCGAGCACCAAGGGCGTCCAACTGCCCTGTCGCCACCCACTGCCTCCCGAAAGCACCCAGGCGAATACGAGCGCGGCCGCGACGGGAACGACAACCCAAAGCGCTGCGGCCAGGCCGACTCTGCGGACCAGATAGCCGCGGACGCTGTCGTAGACGCTCCGGACGGTGCGGCGATCCATGGCGCTCATGTGGCCGATCGCGACACGGCGTGGACGAACAGGTTGACCCCCATCCTCAGCGCCTGGTCACGGATGTCGGGGGAGTCCTCGTGGACCTCCGGATCCTCCCAACCGTCACCAAGGTCGCTTTCGAAGCTGTAGAACAGCATCAGTCTCCCCTGTTCGAAGAGACCGAACGCCTGCGGGGGTCCACCGTCGTGCTCGTGGATCTTCGGGAGGCCCTGGGGCAAGGAGTGGAATGCGTGGAACACCGGGTGTTCGGGCGGAATCTCGACGAGCTCCCGGTCCGGGAACACGACGGCGATCTCGCGGCGGAACGATTCATCCAGCCCGTAGTTGTCGTCAACGTGGAGGAACCCTCCCGCGAGCAGGTATTCGCGCAGTGCCGACTTCTCCTCCGGCGAGAAGCTTACGTTTCCGTGCCCTGTCATGTACAGATACGGGAAGTCCCTCAACCGGGGATCCGCGAGCGTGACCGTGGCCTCCCGCGCCCCAACGGGCAAGCCCGTGTCCGTCCTGATTCGTTCGAGGAGGTTCGGGAGCGACGAAGGGTTCGCGTACCAGTCACCCCCGCCCTCGTACTGGAGTCGGGCGATGGTGATCGTCGAGTCCGGCAGCGCTTCGCGTCCAAAATCGGTCGCGGGGGTTCCTGGTGTCGCCACGTGCGATACCAACGACCCGATCGGGAGTGTCGCGGCAGCGATAAGGACCGGACCGATCAGGGCCTGCATTCACTCCTCCTTGCTTCTGGTCCGACTCCCGCGGGGAGATCCCGGCTTCTGGTCCGACTCCCGTGGGGAAATCCGGGACCGATCGAACGCGACCCTCGATCAGCCACTGGCCCCCCCCGGGTCCGCCGCCGCTCCGCCCGGTACGGAGTGCACGATCCGATACGCGTAGTTCCGAGGCAAGCCCAGACGTCGGGCGAGCTCCCTCGCGGCGTGGCTGGGCCGGGCACCATCTCCTAGAAGCGCCTCCGCCAACTTTCGGGCAGCGACTTCGTCGACTTCGTCGGGTTCATCCGCGTGCGGCGCGGGCTCGATCACGACCGTCACCTCACCCCTTGGGCGCCACTCGTGATAATAGGCTCGCGCCTCGGCGAGGGTCCCTCGCACGAAGTCCTCGTGCACCTTCGTCAGCTCTCGCGCCACCGCTACGCGCCGATCGCCACCGCAGGCCTCCTCCAGGTCGGCAAGCAATGCCTCCAGCCTCTCCGGCGATTCGAACGCGATGATCGTCTCGTCGGACGCAGCGACGCGGTCCACGAAGCGTCGCCTCTCCTTCCCTTTTCGCGGAGCGAAGCCCAGGAAGGCGAAACGATCCGCCGGCAGCCCCGAGCCGACAAGCGCGGCCAACACGGCCGACGGTCCAGGCACCGGCACAACCCGGTGACCAGCTTCAACCGCCGCCGCGACCACGCGAGCGCCGGGATCCGATATGAGCGGCGTGCCGGCGTCCGTCACGATAGCCACGTCCGACCCCCGATCGAGCTGTCCGACCACGCTGCTAATGCGTGCCGACTCGTTGTGCGCGTGCAGGGAGGTGGTGCGCGTCGGCAGCCCGAGGTGATCGAGAAGGACGCGCGTCCGGCGGGTGTCCTCGGCGAACACGCGCTCGACGCTGCCCAGCGTGCTGGATGCTCGCTCGGAGAGGTCCGAAAGGTTGCCAATGGGTGTGCTCACGAGATAGAGCGTTGCCATGGCGGAATATACCCGGCTCGCGGAAGCGTGCGAAGCGCAGCGGACGGGGCTGGCAGCTCGGGCGCCGGCAGTGCGCGGGGCTGGCAGCGCGGCAGCGGGGGGGACCTCCCAGCCCCTGGGAGGAGCAGCGCGAGACCGACGGGTCCACGAAGAAAGGCCCGGTCCCAGGGCGATGCCCCGGACCGGGCCCAGGGGTCCGGCATGCGGACCTCGGCCTGACGTGGCCTGCGCTACTCCTACAAGTGCGCCTGGATCTTTTCCTCCAGATGGGGCTTCGGAACCGCGCCGATCACGGTGTCGACGTGCTCGCCGTCCTTGAAGAACAGGATGCTCGGGATCGAGCGTACGGCGAATCGCGACGCGGTGTGTGGGTTGGTGTCGACGTCCACCTTGCCCACCGTCAGACCCTTCTCCCGGTACTCGTCCGCCAGCTGTTCTATGATCGGGGCGACGATCCGACACGGGCCACACCAGGTCGCCCAGAAATCCACGATCGCCAAGCCGTCGGTCCCCTCGATCTCGTCGGCGAAGGTGTCGTCGGTAACTGTCAGAATCTGGTCACTCATGCTCGTTGGTCTCCTTGAACTCGTGTAGAGCCTGCCGTACCATGCCGCGGGCGGTCTCGGTCGTTTGCCGCCCCGCATCCACGATGTGCGGCCCCTTCGAAAAGCGATGGAATACGAATCCGTGCCGGACGTTCCCAATCCCTCTCGGTCCGATCTGCCCTATCCGTTGGATCACATCGGAATCGCGGTCCACTCCATCGAGGAGGCCGCACCAGTCTTCGAACGCCTCTTCGGTCAGTCGGGTTCCCAGGTCGTGTCACTTCCCGGACAGGGCGTGGACGTTTGCTTCGTAGGGGCGTTCGAATTGCTCGAGCCGCGCGGCCCGGATAGCACGGTCGCGCGCTTCCTGGATCGCTCTGGTCCGGGCCTTCATCACGTGGCGTACCGTGTCGTCGACATCCGAGCCGAGCTGGATCGAGCATCGGCGAACGGCTTTCGGCCCATCGACGCCGAGCCGCGACCAGGAGCGCACGGACACCTGGTGGCCTTTCTCCACCCGAAGGATACCGGTGGCGTCCTCATCGAGTTGGTGGAGAGCTGACCGGGGTCACCCGCCGGTGATCTTCCCGAGCTCGATCGACTGGACCAGCCATCCCGGGGAGGCCTGAACGACCAGGAAGCCAACGTCTCTGAAGGTCTCCTGACCTCGAACGACATTCGTGGAGACCCGAGTTGTCGGGTCGTCGCGGCCTGCAACGAACTGGTCGGAGACGATCTGGTAGTCGTCGTGCCGAAGGATGAGCGCGATCGCGTTCATACGCAGCTCGACCGCTTGGGCGCTCGAGCAAGAATCGCCCAGCCCGATCCACGAGCCGATCTTCTTGAACATGCACCCGAACGCGCTCCCGGTGTCGCCGATGGGACCATCAGCCGTCCCGAAGATCCGCGACATGGCTTGGAGGTCGCGCGCGTTGGCCGCCTGAAGGAAGCGTTCGACGGAAAGCTGGGGACCGACGGCGGACATGCCCCCGGCATCGATCGTCCGGGTCGTGCATCCGCCTGCGAGAAGCAGTACGAGCACGAGGGGGAGCAGATGTTTCACTAGCGCGGAGGGCTACCCGTCCGAGGAATCTCGTTGTGCGGGGCGCTGAAAAGACGCCGGAGCTTAGACGGTCTCCGGCACCGGCGTCAAGCGCGCTTCCTCGCTGCCCTTCGCGACGCGCTCCAGGACGAGGCCCGTGCCGCCGGTGGCTGATGTGATCCGGACCAGGACGCCCTCTTCAGCCTCCTCCTCGAGGAGCGACATCGCCAGCGGATCCTGGACCATCCGCTGGATCACGCGCTTCAGCGGTCGAGCGCCGAAGGCGGGCTCGAACCCTTCCTGCGCGAGCACGTTCTTCGCCTCGTCGGACACCTGGAGCGTGACGCCCAGCTCCCCTGCGAGCTTCTCGACCCTGGCGAGCTGGAGGTCCACGATCTGCCGGATCTCGGCCTCGGAGAGCGGGCGGAAGAGGATGATGTCATCGACGCGATTCAGGAATTCCGGCCGGAAGTGCCCGTGGAGCTCCTTGCGTACGACCCCGTCGATCTCCTCCCAGGGCGTCGTGCCTGATCGTTCCAGGATGTACTGGCTACCGATATTCGACGTCATGATGATGACGGCGTTCCGGAAGTCCACGGTACGGCCCTGCGCGTCGGTAAGTCGCCCATCGTCCAGAATCTGCAACAGGATGTTGAACACGTCCGCGTGAGCCTTCTCGACTTCGTCGAAGAGGATCACCGCATGCGGGCGCCGCCGGATGGCCTCGGTGAGCTGGCCGCCCTCGTCGTATCCGATGTATCCGGGCGGAGCGCCGATGAGCCTCGAGACAGCATGCTTCTCCATGTACTCGGACATGTCGATGCGAACCATCGCCCGTTCGTCGTCGAACAGGAACTCCGCCAGCGCCCGAGCCGTCTCCGTCTTCCCGACCCCCGTCGGCCCCAGGAAGATGAACGACCCTACTGGCCGGTTCGGGTCCTGGAGGCCGGCACGCGACCGCCGGACGGCGTTCGAGATGGCGGTGACGGCCTCTTCCTGACCAATGATGCGACCGCCCAGAAGCTCTTCTAGGTGGATCAGGCGCTCGCGCTCGGACTCGACAAGCCGCACCACTGGGACTCCGGTCCACTCGGCGACGACCGCCGCGATGTCGTCCGCGTCGACCTCCTCGCGGAGGTAGGTGCCTGTGGCCTGTAGCTCGGTCAGGTGCTGCTCAGCGTCGACGACCGCCTTTTCGGTATTGGGGATCTCGCCGTACTCGAGCTCCGCCGCCCTTTGTAGGTCACCAGTGCGCTTGGCCCGATCCGCTTCGACGCGCAGGGTGTCCACGTGCTCCTTGAGGCTCTGGATCTGATCGATGGCCTCTCGCTCCGCCTGCCATTTCGCCTTCATGCTCGAGCTCCGCTCCTGGAGCTCGGCGAGCTCGATCTGGATGGTCTGGAGCCGCTCGCGCGCCGAGGGGTCGTCCTCCTCGCCGGCCAGAGCTTCGCGCTCGATCTCCAGCTGAACGACGCGCCGCTCCACGACGTCGATCTCCGTGGGTAGGGAATCGATCTCGATCTGGAGCCGGCTCCCGGCCTCGTCCATGAGGTCGATGGCCTTGTCGGGCAGAAACCGGCCTCCGATGTAGCGGTCCGAGAGCTTCGCGGCCGCCACGAGGGCGTCGTCCTTGATCCGCACGCCGTGGTGCACCTCGTAGCGGTCCTTGAGGCCCCGGAGGATGGCAATCGTGTCGTCTACGGAGGGGGGAGCCACGTAGATCGGCTGAAAGCGGCGCTCCAGCGCCGGGTCCTTCTCCACGTGCTTCCTGTATTCGTCGAGGGTGGTTGCACCCACCATCCGGAGTGCGCCGCGGGCGAGAAGGGGCTTCATCATGTTCCCGGCGTCCACGGCTCCCTCCGCGGCGCCCGCGCCGACGACGGTGTGGAGCTCGTCGACGAAGACGACGAAGCGTCCCTCCCCGTCGGAGATCTCCTTCAGCACGGCCTTCATGCGCTCCTCGAACTCGCCCCGGAACTTCGCCCCCGCGAGCATGGCGGAGATGTCCAGAGCCACCAGCTTCTTGTCGGCCAGCGTGGTCGGCACGTCGCCCGCGACGATGCGCTGGGCCAGGCCCTCGACGATGGCCGTCTTCCCGACACCGGGCTCGCCGATGAGCACCGGGTTGTTCTTTGTGCGCCGGGCGAGGACCTTGATGACCCTCCTGATCTCGGTATCCCGACCGATCACCGGATCAAGCTTGCCCTGACGTGCCAGATCCGTGAGGGCACGGCTGTAGCGGTCGAGGGCCTGATAAGTGTCCTCGGGGGTCTGGTCGGTGACCCGGTGACTCCCTCGCACCGCCTCGAGCGCCTCCAACACCCGCTCAGTCGTGGCTCCCGCCCTTCTGAGGATGTCGCCGGCGTCAGCCTTTTCTTCGGTGAGCCCGAGGAGGAGGTGTTCAATGGAAACGTACTCGTCCTCCAGCGTGCGGGCGTGCTCTTCGGCCCGAGTCATCGCCTTGTTGAGATCGCGGTTCAGGCGCGGCTCGGACCCTCCCGTGACCCGTGCGAAGCGATCGAGCTCCTCGCGCACCTTGGCCCGCACGTCCGCGACTCCGACCCCGATCTTCTGCAGAACGGGGGTTACGATGCCCTCCTCCTGCTCGAGAAGCGCGTGGAGCAGATGGACCCCGTAGATCTCCGCGTTTTCACGGGCGCGCGCGTCCTTCACCGCGGCCTGGATGGACTCGGTGGCTTTGACTGTCAAGCGATCGAAGCTGATCATCCGCCGTCTCTCGATTCCGTTGCTTGTGGACTCCTCTGCCGGTCTGGCAGGACCATCTCCGTCTCCCGGGCGGGGATCCAGCCAGAACGGCTCGATCCGCACGCCGTTTGTGAAGCTATGGGGATGAAGTTCAAGAACCGGACCACCTTACGATCATGCACCTCAACCGGAGAATCGGGTCTAGCGGGCGATCGCTAGACCACTTGGGTCGGTCGCGATTCTCTGAAGCGGCACCCCTCCGCTCGCCCAGGGAGTCGGGATTTCGCGGGCGGGACCCTAGGGCGTCGATCCGCCCACCACACGCTTCATGAGGCGGCCCGCGGGCAGCGCTTCGTCGAGCTCGACTCGATTGAGACGAGCGACCTCGTCGTCGTCGACGCTGGACGGGTAGCTGCGCGAGAAATCACCGAACGTCATCGACCGACCTAGGCGGATCACCTCCAGGCGAGCCGGCTGCACCGCCAGGACGGCCCTGTCAGTCAACCGCTGGAACGTCCCGATCGCGGCTGACACTTCAGCGCTGTGGTTGCCCCAGCGGGCGCTCGTGCCATACCCGACGAACTGGTAGACGTTGCCTCCGTACGCGATGAACGCTGCCTCACCCTCGAGCTCTTGGTCGCCGACCAGTGCCTCGAAGGGAGCTCGCGCGGCATCTAGACCGTTGATGTCCCTGTCGTTCAACCGTCCGCCCGTCATGCCCTCCTGCTCGAGAAAGCTGGTCAGGCCACGCGCGGGCGTGCTGACGTCCTCCGCGAGGGTCAGGGTCAGGATCGCGTCCTCGTCGGGGCTGATCGCCCCCACTTGGGTCTTTTGGTTCACCGCGGTCCAATCGGAGGGAAACTGGAGTCGAAAGGCGAGGTCGGCGTGGAGGAAGAGGCCGTCCTTGAAGTAACCCTCTCGCGGATTCGGGCCGTACACGACGTCCTCCATTCGGCGAACGTATTCGTCCCGTTCAACGACGCGTCGGAGAAGTCGCGCTCGGAGCTTTCAATCGTTCGGGTGATCGCGGCCTCCCGGTTTTGCGGGTAGGGGTGCGTGAGCTGCCATTCCGGGACCCGGGCGCCGGCCCCACCGGACACGTTCGCAAGCATCTGGAAGACCCCGATCAACGCGTTCGGATCGTAGTTGGCCAGCGTCATGTAGCGGAATCCCAGGCCATCGGCCTGGCTTTCGTCGCCACGGCTGTAGCGGAGGTTCACGACCTGCAGGACCCCCTGGGCCAGTTCGCCGAAGCGGCGAACGTCCTCGGAGAAGACCATCCCGACCCCAAGAAGGCCTTGCTGAAGCTGCTGGCGGCTGAGCTGGCTGACGGAGTGACGCGCGGTCACGTGACCGATCTCGTGGCCAAGGACGCCGGCGAGCTCCGCCTCGGACGCGAACTGTGCCAGGATGCCGCGAGTCAGGTAGATGAACCCGCCCGGGACGGCGAACGCGTTGACTGCCGCATCGTCCACGACGCGGAACGTCCACGGGAGGTCCGGTCGCTCGGACGCCTCGGCCAGGCGCTGGCCGAGGTCGTTTACATATTCACTGAGCTCCTGGTCGGTGTAAATCCCCATCGACGCCGCGATCTGCGGGTCGTATTCGCGGCCCATCTGGATTTCCTGTGCCTCGGAGATGAGCGAGAACTGCCGCTCCCCGGTGGCTGGATTCACGGCGCAGCCGGCCACGATCACCGCGCCTGTCAGGCCGACGACGGCCCGCGTGTACCTCTTCATAGTCATCTGACCGATCCTGCAATGGGGTCCGGTGCTTGCCGGCGTGGACCGTAGGGTGAGAGCGGGAGGAGGAACGGAAATTACCCGACCGCGAAGCTCCCTGGCAACACGGCGCGGACGCCGTCGGCGAGGGCATCGGGGACTCGACCGGATTGCTTGACAACGTCGGAATGGGCGATCCACCTTGCGCCCAAGCTCATGTGATCCGCGCTGGAGAGGACATGGCCACAGCCGATACCGAAACCCGCAGGAAGGGGCTCCCCCCGGAAGCGTACGAGACGATGCCGGGCGACCTGTACCCGCCCTACGTCGCCCCGGAAGACCGCATGATGGAGTTCACCCTGCGGGCGGTGTTGATCGGCATCGTCCTCGGTGTCGTCTTCGGCGCGGCGAACGCCTACCTCGGCCTGCGGGTCGGGCTGACGGTGAGCGCTTCGATCCCAGCGGCGGTGATGGCGGTCGCGGTCTTCCGGATTTTGGGCGGGACGATCCTCGAAGCCAACATCGTCCAGACGGTCGGATCGGCCGGCGAATCCCTCGCGGCGGGTGTGATCTTCACCCTGCCCGCGCTGTTCCTGTGGGCCCGCGAGGACCCGGCGATCATCGTGAGCGTGGGCCAAATCACGGTGCTGGCGCTGTTCGGCGGATTGCTCGGCGTCCTCTTCATGATCCCGCTTCGGTCCTACCTGATCTCCCGAGAGCACGGCAACCTCCCCTACCCGGAGGGCACCGCCTGCGCCGAGGTCCAGGTGGCCGGGGACGTAGGCGGGGGCAAGGCCCGTCTCCTCTTCGCCGGATTGGGCGTGGGAGCCCTTTACCAGCTGTTCGCGAACTCCCGTGGCCTCTCGCTCTGGAACGAGTCGCCGGCCCTGCCGCTCCCAAAGAAGGCGGAGATCGGCGGCGACTTCACGCCCGAGCTCCTCGGCGTCGGTTTCATCATCGGACCGAAGATTGCCACGATCATGTTTTCGGGAAGCGCCCTCGCTTGGCTCCTGCTGATCCCGATCATCAACGCCTGGGGTGGGACGGACGTCGTGTACCCAGCGACCGCGCCCATGATCGATCTGTCCTCCGGCGACATCTGGAACAACTACATCCGCTATGTGGGAGCGGGCGCTGTGGCGTTCGGCGGCATCGCGACGCTGGTCAAATCGCTGCCCACCATGATCGAGAGCTTCAAGCTCGGACTGCGTGGGATGGACGCCGGGGGCGGTGCGGGCCCCGTCATCCGCACGCATCAGGATCTCTCGTTCCGCCTGGTCTTCGGCCTGGCCCTGCTGCTGGCGGTCGCGCTCTGGCTCTGGCCGGGCGTTCCGGTGAACCTGCTGGGTGCCGTCCTGATCGTGGTGTTCAGCTTCTTCTTCGTTACGGTGTCGTCGCGGATCGTCGGCCTGATCGGCTCGTCGTCGAACCCCGTGTCGGGAATGACCATCGCGGCGCTTCTCCTCACGTCGCTCATCTGGGTCGCGCTCGGCCTCAACGACGGGAGCCCGGCGTCGAAAGTCGCGGTGCTGGCCGTTGGCGCGGTCGTGTGCATCTCCGCGGCCATCGCGGGCGACACGTCCCAGGACCTGAAGACCGGATTCCTCCTCGGT
This sequence comes from Longimicrobiales bacterium, assembly GCA_965248625.1. Lineage (GTDB taxonomy): Bacteria > Gemmatimonadota > Gemmatimonadetes > Longimicrobiales > Gaopeijiaceae. Next base: position 419,105 of record OZ252109.1, read on the forward strand.
GCGACGCCGCGTCTCCAGCAGTACGGGGAGATGATCGGCGTGATCACGAGCGCCGCCGTCATGGGGTTCGTTCTCATCGTGCTGAACGAGTCGTACGGCATCGGCACGGCAGACGGACTCCCGGCGCCGCAGGCGACCCTGATGAGCCTTGTGATCGACGGGGTGCTCGAGGCCTCGCTGCCCTGGGGCTTCGTGATTCTCGGAATGATCCTCGCCGCGATCGTCGAGTTCGGGCTTCGGCAGCCCTCACTGGCCTTCGCGGTGGGTGTCTACCTCCCCGTGTCCCTCATGACCCCGATCTTCATCGGTGGCATGATGCGCCTCGGCCTCGCGCGGAAGTACGCCGTTGCCGACCCGGACGATCAGGTCCAGCACGACCGGCTCGCAGACAAGCGGGAGCGCGGAGTGCTCTTCGCGTCAGGGTTGATCGCAGGGGCCGCACTCGTAGGGGTGATGATCGGGGGAGCCATCTACGTCGTGACGCAGATGACGGGAGATCCGGCTGAGGCCAATCGCTGGATCCTCGGACACGCCTGGTCCGAAGGGCTCTTCACCGGCTCTTCGGCGCTGTTGGGCACAGTGGTGTTCACAGGGCTCTGTTGGCTCCTGTGGTCCTCCGCCAACGGGGAGCCGGACACCGAATGACCATACGGATAGTTGTGTCGGCCGCCTTGCTCGTCGTCGCCGCCGTGTGTGGAGGAGACGGAACAGAGCTCGACGAATCCGCCGCGATCTCGCGGGAGTTGTTCGTCGCCACTTATGTGGATTTGAGGGTTGCGGCGGTGACGAATCCGGAGGGCTCGATCGACGGCGCCAGCAAGGCCTCGATCCTGGCGCAGCACGGAGTGACGGAAGACGACCTGTTGGAGTTCGTCGACGTGCACGGCGTCCGTGTGCGGTACATACGGGACGTGTGGAACGAGGTGGACCAGGCCCTGGAGGATCTCCGCATGGCCCAGGACTCGGTCGGCGGCTGAGGCGGCGGATTTCGGCTTGGGGTGCGGGCGAGGGCGCCTTGGAGTTGCCGGTTAGGACCGCTACTGGGGGGACAATGGAAGCTCAGCGTGCGTTCAGTGGGGCGCCGTGGGAGACGACAGTCGGCTACTGCCGCGCCATTCGCGTCGGCTCCCAAATCTACGTTACCGGGACCGCCCCGGTCGCTGAGAACGGAGGGGTCCACGCGCCGGGGGACGGATACCTGCAGGCCCAGCGCTGCTTCGAGATCATCGGCCAAGCCCTGGAGGAGCTGGACGCCGCTCACTCGGACGTCGTGCGGACCCGCATGTTCGTCACCGACATCTCTCGCTGGAAGGAGTTCGGGCAGGCCCACGCCGAGATCTACGGAGCGAACCCCCCGGCCACGACCATGGTCGAGATCAAAGCGCTCATCCATCCGGACATGCTCATCGAGATCGAGGCTGACGCGGTCGTATCGGACTGACTCACTCCCATTCGATCGTGGAGGGAGGCTTCGAGCTCACGTCGTAGCAGACGCGGTTCACGCCGGCCACTTCGTTGATGATGCGCGTCGAGGTTCGAGCGAGGACCTCGTGCGGGAACGGGTACCAGTCCGCGGTCATGCCGTCGCGCGAAGTGACCGCCCGCAACGCGACGACGTTCTCGTACGTGCGCGCGTCACCCATCACGCCGACCGAGCGCACGGGCAGCAAGACGGCGAAGGCCTGCCAGATCTCGTCGTACAGTCCGGCTGTCCGGATCTCCTCCAGGAAGATGGCGTCCGCTTCGCGCAAAACCACGAGCCCGTCTTCAGCCACGTCGCCTAGCACTCGAACTGCCAGCCCGGGTCCCGGAAACGGGTGACGGGCCACGAATTCCTCGGGAAGCCCCAGCTCGCGACCCACCTGCCGAACCTCGTCCTTGAACAGCTCGGCGAGCGGCTCGATGAGCTCGAACGGCATGTCGTCGGGTAGCCCGCCGACGTTGTGGTGGGTCTTGATCGTCGCAGACGGCCCGCGCACGGAGAAAGACTCGATCACGTCGGGGTACAACGTCCCCTGGACGAGGAAGCGCGCTCCTGTCCCCTCCTCCTCTGCAACCCGTTCGAACACCCGGATGAACACCTCTCCGATGATCTTCCGCTTGCGCTCGGGCTCGGCGACTCCAGCGAGCGCCTTCAGGAACTCCTCCCGGGCGTCGACCACGACGAGCTCCATGCCCATGTGCCTACGGAATGTGCGCTCGACCCCCTCGCGCTCACCTTTCCGGAGCAGCCCGTTGTCGACGAAGATGCACGTGAGCCGATCTCCCAGCGCACGGTGGACGAGCGTGGCGGCCACGGACGAGTCGACGCCGCCGGAGAGCCCACATATGGCGGTTTTGTCGCCGACCTGCTCGTGGACCGCTGCGACCGTCTCGTCGATGAACGCTCCCGCCGTCCACGTTGGGTGACAGCCTGAAATCCGGAAAAGGAAGTTCGAGAGGATCTCTTCACCGCGGACCGTATGGGCTACCTCCGGGTGGAACTGCACGCCGAACACGGCACGATCCTCTGCGCGGAACGCGGCGACCGGGAGGCTCTCCGTTGCCGCGATTGCTCGATACCCCGGAGGGGGCTCGTTCACATGATCGCCATGGGAGCACCACACGGTCGTGGAATCCTCCTGGGAGAACCCCTCGAAAAGCCCACCCTCTTCCGCGACCACGAGGTCGGCTCGTCCGTACTCCCGCTTTCCGTACTCGACGTGGCCGCCCTCAAGGTGGGCGATCAGCTGCATTCCGTAACAGATACCGAGAACGGGCACCCCGAGCCGTAGAAGCGCAGGGTCGGCGGTGGGAACGTCGTCGTCGTAGACGGACGAGGGCCCGCCTGAGAGGACGATGGCGCTCGGCCCCCACTCCTTGATCCAATCGATTGTCCGTAGCGGCGGATGGATCTCACAGTAGACCCGCTCCTCTCGCACCCGGCGCGCAATGAGCTGGGTGAACTGCGACCCGTAATCCAGGATCAGGACGCGGTCGTGGCGCTCGTGTTGTGCGATCAAGGGATCGGCTCTCCTCGGATCAGGTCGGCGAGCGTCTCTCTCTCTCGGATGAGGGACGCGCTCTCACAGACGGGCCCGACCACATCGGCCGTGACCGTGGGCGCTCCGGGACGCGTCCGGACGGGCTCGATGCGGTGATACCCCCCGTAGTGGCTGGGCCGGAGAAGCTCGGTCATTCCGCCGTCCGTGACCACGAACGTCTTCTCGCCGGAGCGCTTGACGTCGAGTACCCGCGTGAGGAGGGAACCCGCCTCCCCCACGACGAATCGGCCCGGCTCGAGCACCAGGCGAAGTCCCGTTCCCGCCAGCGTGGAGGCCACGGCCTCAGCCAGCCGCGCAAGGTCGATTTCGGACTCGTCTTCGTAGGTGACGCCAAACCCCCCGCCCAGATCGACGTACTCGAGATCGATGGCCAACTCCGCGAGGGCGCGTACGACGCCCACGACCTCTCGGATGGCTCGCTCGTACGGCTCCGTTTGGACGATCTGTGACCCGATGTGCGTCGCGATACCGCGGACGGCCAGCCACGGACGAGAAACCGCCCATTCGTAGAGGTCGAGGAGCTCGCCCTTGGGGATGCCGAACTTCGTGGCGGCGTGGCCGGTCCGAGTATACTCGTGGGGTGTGGGCGAGACGATGTCCAGGTTCACGCGCAGGGCGACGGGTGCTCGACGTTGCCGCTCGGTCGCGACTCGATCGAGAAGGTGAAGCTCCCCTTCGCTCTCGACGTTGAAGCCGTAGATCCCGGCGTCGAGAGCCGCGGCCAGCTCTTTCCGACCCTTTCCGGCACCCGCGAACACGATACGCTCGGCAGGCACGCCCGCGGTCAGCGCCCGATGAAGCTCCCCACCGCTCACAATGTCGGCCCCGGAGCCCAAAGCGGCCAGACGGTTCAGCAACGTCAGGTTCCCGTTCGCCTTCACCGAGTACGCCACCAGAAGATCCAGGCCTTCGAAGGCCGACTCGAACCTGCGGTATCGGTACTCCAGAACTTCGGCATCGTAGATGTAGAGCGGGGTCCCGTAGCGGGTGGCGAGGTCTTCGAGGGCAAGGCGTCCGCAGAAGAGGGTGTCGTCTCGGCGGACGACAGCCGCCACCTCAGTACGCCCTCGCCCAGGCGACCTCCATCTTGGACGGCCCGCCCCCGATGCACGTCGCCGGCGGATCGTCCGACGCGAACTCCGGATCCGGAATCACTCGAATCGTCGCCCTCGTTTCTTCCTTCACCCGCTCCTCGACTTCCGGGTCGCCGCTCCACCCGGTGTAGATCAGACCTCCCGTCGAGTCCAGGATCTCGTTGAGCTCGCCGATCTCCGACACCCCGCGGTGCGAGTTGGCCTCACGGCGGGCACGAGCTGTCTCGAGTAGTTCGGCCTGGAACTCCTCCAGCAGCGACGGGAGCGTCGAGACGGCCTCGCCTTCAGGGAGGAACTGCTTTCGGTCCCCGCCTTCCGGTACGACCCGGCGCGCCAGCACGACCTGGCCTTTTTCCAAGTCTTTCGGACCAATCTCCATCCGGAACGGCACTCCCTTCCGTTCCCACTCGTAGAACTTGGCTCCGGGGTTCAGGTGATCGCGCGCATCGACTCGTACGCGGACGCCCTGTTCCGAGAGCCTTCCGCGGACCTCGTTTGCCTTGTCCAGCACCGACGACTTCTGCTCGTCGTTACGCCAAATGGGCACGATCACGACCTGCGCGGGGGCGAGCCGGGGAGGCAGGACTACGCCGTTGTCGTCGCCATGCGTCATGACCAGGCCTCCGACCATGCGCGTGGAGACACCCCAGGAGGTGTTCCATGCAAATTTCTCGCGGCCTTCCTCGGTCTGGAACGTGAGGCCGAACTGCTTCGAGAAGTTCTGGCCGAGAAAATGCGACGTGCCCGCCTGGAGCGCGCGGTTGTCCTGCATGAGCGCCTCGACGGCGTAGCTGCGCACTGCGCCCGCGAACTTCTCCGACTCTGTCTTCAGCCCGGTCACCGGCGGCATCGCGATCCATTCTTCCTGGAAATGTCGATACACGCCAAGCATGCGCCGCGCCTCTTCCTCCGCTTCGTCGGCCGTCGCGTGGGCGGTGTGACCCTCCTGCCACAAGAACTCGGAGGTGCGCAGGAAAAGGCGGGTTCTGAGCTCCCAGCGCATCACGTTGCCCCACTGATTCAGGAGCACGGGCAGATCCCTGTAGCTCTGCACCCACTTGGCGTACATGGCGTAGATGATGGTCTCCGACGTCGGCCGGATCGCATAAGGCTCTTCCAGCTCCTTACCGCCGGCGTGGGTCACGATCGCGAGCTCAGGCTTGAAGCCCTCCACGTGCTCCTGCTCCCGCTCGATGAAGCTCATTGGGATCAAGAGCGGGAAGTATGCGTTCTCGTGACCGGTCTCTTTGAACAGTCCGTCCAACGCTTGCTGCATCAACTCCCAGATGCCGTAGCCCCAGGGACGAATCACCATGCTGCCGCGCACGGGGGAGTAGTCGGCCAGCTCGGCGCGTTGCACGACTTCGTTGTACCACGCCGAGAAATCCTCGCTCCTGGGCGTCAGTCCCTTGTCCTCAGCCATCGATGGTGTCCTGGGTGTTTGTTTCCTGGTGCGCGGGCGAATCGCCCTGTTTCCTCTCCTTGCGCAGCACGAAGACGCCCGGAACGAGGAAGAGCAGGAGGGACGATACGAACCACACCGTCCGGAACGACGCGCCGAGTGACTCCTTTAGGAGGAATGCCGTCAAGGCGCCCCCCCCCCCGAGCGCCATAAGGGCGGCTGCGCCCAGGATCAAGTACTCCAGGACGTTCAGCCAACGGATCACCCGCTCCATTTCTTCGCGAACCGCCCGGTGGCCGTCGCTTACCATGGGGGGGGCGAGCCGTGGTAGAAGTACACGCGATGATTCGTGCCCCGACCGTCGCCAACGTCGCCGAACCATCCCTCGATGGGGATCCACTCTGCCCACGCGATGGGCGCGAGATCACCTTCGACTTCCCCAGATTGCACGATCGGGTAAAAGGCGATGGCACGAATGGCGACGAGGGCCGGGTCCGCAGCAGCGCGTTCGGGCAATAGCTCGCGTAGCGTCTTGCTGAGTCGGGCACGGTCGGCCGGCTCGAGCACCAGCACGTGAAGGGTGAGCCGACCCGCCAACTCCGCGTCCGGGACTTCGTTGAAGACGCTGTAGCCGACCGACTCGGCCACGTCCTCTCCGGCCACGCTCCCTTCGACCAAGGCGGTCTCTTCCGCTGCGGGCGTTTCGGTCTGATCCGGGGCACAGCCCCCGAGTGACAAGAAGAGCATGAGCCAACGGCCTGAAGCGGGCGCCCAAGAATGGCCGCGCCAGGCGGGTGCCCAGGATTGGCTTCGGCGCAGTTCGAGGATCGCGTGTCTCATGCGCCGGTCTCCGCGTGCCGCAGGGTCGCGAGGGGGACCTCCTCCTGGCTCCCGGTCGCCATGTCGCGCACAACGGCGACGCCTCGTGCCGTCTCCTCCGGTCCCAGAAGGATCACCTTTTCCGCCCCGTGGCTGGCCGCGGACGACAGCTGCTTGCGTACCGGCCGCAGCTTGAGAGCGTACATCACGCTCGATCCGCGATCCCGGAGCTCATGTCCGATCTCCCGGGCGAGGAGACGCTGATCGGGGGACAGGCAGGCGATGTAGAAATCCGTGGACGGCCCCACCTCCGGGAGGACCCCGCGCTCACGGAGCAACTCCGCGAGCACCACGTCGCCCATGCCGAAGCCCACGGCGGGGAGGGGATCCCCTCCCACCAGCTCGAGCAGCCGATCGTATCGTCCTCCACCGCAAATCGCGCGAAGCTCGCCCTTTCGATCGAAGAGCTCGAAAACGATCCCGGTATAGTAGGCGAGGCCTCGAACGATACGCAGATCGAACTGCACGTACCGCTCGAGACCCATCGCCGAAAGGTCCTCTTCGTAACGCCGCACCTCAGCGAGGCTCCCACCCACATCGTCGTAATTCCCCACGACGTCTTCGACAGCGGAGAGCCCCTGGGCCTCGAGGAGCTCGACCAGCCGATTGGCATCACGATCGTCGAGTCCCACCTCCTCCGTGAAACGAAGCCGAGTCTTGTCCGGCCCAGCCCGCTCGGACTTGTCGATGATGGCGAACACGGCCGGGAGGCCCTCGTCGGGCACCCCTAGGGCCGCCAGCACCGCGGTCAGGAGGCGACGGTCGGAGACCCTGGCCACGAAGTCGTCGTGGTCGAGCCCCAACGCGCGGACCCCGTCGATGGCGACCGCCAACACTTCCGCGTCGGCCGCGACCTCCCCTTCTCCGACGATGTCCACGTTCCACTGGTAGTGCTCGCGGAGCCGACCCCTTTGTTGGCGCTCGTACCGGAAGAGCTGCGGGATCGAGAACCAGCGGATCGGCTTTGCCATCGCACGACTGCGCTCGCCGAGCACGCGTGCGAGCGACGGCGTCATCTCCGGACGAAGGGAGACCTCCCGGCCGCCCTTGTCCGTGAAGTTGTATAGCTGCCCGACGATCTCGTCCCCGCTCTTCTCCGTGTAGAGATCCAGTGGTTCGAGTGGCGGGCCGTCGTATTCTCTGAAGCCGTAGAGCCGAGAAACCCGGCGCCAGGCATCGAAGATGTGCTCTCGCTCGGCGAGGACTTCCGGGACGAAGTCTCGAAAGCCCGGGAGCCTCGAGAAGCTCTTCCCTTTCGGCATGGCCGCGAATCTAGACGGTTCCGCCCTTGCGTCAACGGAGGACGGCCCGAGCGCTGGCTGATCCGACCGAAGGGGCGCTGGCTACGGTCCGAAAGGCTCGAGCCCGACGATTTGGAGCGCGTCACCCACGGTGTGGCATGAACCAGTCACGACTGCGGTGCCCCCACGAGCGCGAGCCGCCGCCATCGCGGTGGCCCGCTCGAAGTCGATCTCCACGACCAGGGAGAGCCCTGGAGCCATAGACGCGGCGACGAGAGCGGGATCCCAGCGGCGCTCGCTGGGAGCTGATGGCGGCTGCGTCAGGATAACGCCGTCAGCGAGGGAGAAGAGCCCAGGAAGCATCTTCCCCCAGTCCTTGTCTCCGAGCACACCTGCCAGGACGATCAAGGGACGTTCGACTCGCAACGACTCGAGCGTGGTGACGAGCGCCTCCATCCCGGCCGCGTTGTGGGCGACGTCGAAGACCCATCGAGTGCCTTCGATCTGCACGACCTGCACCCGCCCCGGCCAGCGGACGCTGGCCAAACCGCGCTCGACCGCCTCCCGGGTGGGCCGCAGCTGCACCGGTAGCGATTGGAGCGACTGAACGGCCAATGCCGCATTGACCCCTTGATGCGCACCTACGAGCGGGATCGCGAGCTCCAGCTCTCCCCACATCGAGGTGGTCAGGGAGAAACGCGTACCCGCACCGGTGGTCCGCATCCCGTGGACGTCACGATCCCGATCGAGAGGGTGAAAAGGCGCGCCGGCTTGCTCAGCCTGGTGCTCCAGCAGAGCCCGTATCGCGGGATCGGACTCGGCGGTATGAACCGGGACGCCCGACTTGATGATGCCTGCCTTTTCGAGCGCGATCGCCTCGAGTGTGCCGCCCAGATAATCCGCGTGATCGAGCGACACGTTCGTGATGCAGGTCAGCTCGGGATCGATGACGTTGGTGGCGTCGAGGCGTCCCCCGAGACCCACCTCCACGACTGCGACGTCGACCGCTTCGCGAGCGAAAACCTTGAATGCCAGCGCGGTGGCGGCCTCAAAGAAGGTGGGTCCGTGGCGGGATACCGGCCCACGTAGATCATCGGCGACTTCGGAGAGCACCTCGAACGGTGTCAGGTGCCCGTCGACCTGAATCCGCTCGCCGAAACGGCAGAGGTGCGGTGAAGTGTACAAACCCACGCGCATCCCCGTCTCACGTAAGACGGTGGCCCAGATGGACGCCACGGATCCCTTGCCGTTCGTCCCACCGACGTGAAGCGACGGGTAGAGCAGGTGCGGATCTCCTACCTCCGAGAGGAGCGAGCGGGTCCGGTCCAAACCCCACTCCACCCCGTGACCCAAATGCGGAAACAGCTCCTGCGCTGTCCGGTCACCTCCGGAGGTCTCGCTGAGATCGGTTGGCCGGAGAGGCGGCGTGAGGCCTGGCACAGGGGTCTATCCCTGCGGCTTCCAGTCCGCCCACATATGACGAAGCAGAAGCGCTACGGTGCCCTTCATCTCGCGCCGATCCACGACACGATCGAGCATTCCGTGCTGGAGCAGGAACTCGGACCGCTGGAATCCGTCCGGGAGCTCTTGCCGGATCGTCTCCTCGATCACGCGTGGGCCGGCGAAGCCGATAAACGCGTTAGGCTCCGCAAGGTTCACATCGCCGAGCATGCCATGCGACGCCGTGACTCCCCCGGCAGTGGGGTCGGTGAGAATCGATATGTATGGAAGGCCCGCCTCGTGGAGCTGTGCGAGCAAGGCGGCGGTCTTAGCCATCTGCATGAGGGAGAAGATCCCCTCCTGCATCCGAGCCCCCCCGGACGCGCTCACGATGATGAGCGGGATCTGGTCGGCCAATGCGCACGCTCCGATACGCGCGATCTTCTCACCGACGACCGACCCCATCGAGCCTCCAATGAACTCGAAGTCCATGACCGCGAGGCACGTCGGAATCCCATCGAGCTTTCCCGCACCGGTCGTCACGGCCTCCGACCGGCCCGTCCGCTTCACGGCCGCCGCCACGCGGTCCGGGTACGGCTTCGAGTCGACGAACTGGAGCGGGTCCGAGCTGTTCAGCGCGGCTCCCTCTTCACGGAACGAGTCTTCGTCCATGAGGAGCCGCACGTAGTCGGAGGCTCCGAATCTCAGGTGGAAACCGCATGTCGGGCACACCTGGAGGTTTTGCGCGAGCTTCTCCCTATAGAGGATCTCGCCGCAGCCCTCGCATTTCTCGAAGACGTCGGTGGGCACGTCGCGCTTTGCGGATGCCCGCAAAGGCCTCTTGGGCCTACGGAACCAGGCCATGGCGTCCATTTCTCATTGCCGAATCAGTCTTCATTCGCGACGCGCACCGCGACTGCAGCTGCCACCCAGGACATCAGCAGGAAAGATCCCCCGTAGCTCACGAAGGGCAGGGGGATCCCGGTCACCGGTACGAGGCCGATTGTCATGCCTACGTTCACGAAAATATGCGTGATCCAGGCGCCGAAGATACCGAAAAGCACGAGGCCGGCAAAGGGATCTGGGGCTTCGACGGCCATGCGGATCAGGCGAGTGAGGACATAAGCGAAAAGAAGCAGTGCAACGGTCGTTCCGACGAAGCCGAGCTCTTCGCCGACCACCGAGAAGATGAAGTCCGTGTGCTGCTCGGGAAGGAAGTCGAAGCGCTTCTGTGTTCCGAGTGTGAATCCCTTCCCCGTCAGACCCCCGCTGCCGATCGCCACCTTCGACTGGATCAGGTGGTACCCGGCTCCCCGTGGATCCACACTCGGATCGAGGAAGACCAGGAGGCGGTTGCGCTGGTACTCCGCGAGCGAGTTCCAGAGCGGCTGCGCCACCGTGCCGGCGGCCAGATTCGCGAGGATCACCGCGACGGACTCGACGAGAAAGAGCCGGTAACGCTGCAAGTACAGGAACCCGACGAGCCCGACCATATATGCGGACCACAGGCGGGTATCGAACGTAAGGACGAGCCCGATTCCCGGACTCGCGAGCAAGAGCAGGAAAGGCAACGGCGTGCCTGCCCAGTAGAGGACTGCGAAGAGGATCCCCACGAACGCCAGCGCGGTGCCGAGATCCGGCTGCAGGATGACGAGCCCGAGTGGAACGGCCGCCAGGGCGGATGGAGCAAGAAGATCTCGGAGGTTGGCCGGCGCTGCCGCCCGGGTGGACAGAAGTCGGCCGAGTGCGAGGATCGTGGCGATCTTGGCCACTTCGGCTGGCTGGAACCGGAAGCCCCCCACGGAAAGGAAGCTCTCCACGCCCGCCGCCGTCCCGGCGCCCGTGCCGACCACCAGCGTAGCGGCAAGCAACACCAAGGCCATCGCATACGCTGGGAACGCGGACCACTCGACCCAACGGAGGGGCACTCTCGAGATGACCGTAAAGGCCGCGAGGGCCAAGACGAACCAAACGAGCTGGCGGATCCAGATGCCTTCGACCACCGGGCTCGCGATGTTCAGCTCGCCCGCCGAGTAGATCATCGCGACGCCGAATCCGGAGAGCGTCAGGAGGGCGAACACCAGCCCACCGTCGACTGCCCAGCGGGAAAACAGCGACCTCATGGGGCTACGCCGGCCGGCCGGCGCTCACGAGCCGGGCTCGGGCTCCCAGCGGGCCCAGGGGGCCGGTCGTCCCGTCAGGAGGTGCTCGCGGAGCGTCTGGATGGTGTCGGTGGCGATCCCGTGACGCTTGCGCAGATAATAGTCGGCCGCCTTCGCCACGATGGGCGCAGCCACGCCCGATCCGCTGTCGCCGAACTCCACGAGCGCGACGACCACGATCTCCGGAGGGCTGTCCCGAGGCCCCGCGATCCCCGCGAACCAAGCGTGGTTACGAGTCGGATCCTGGGAGTTCTGGACAGTCCCCGATTTCCCCAGCAGGTCCCAGTGCTCCAGGGACGACATGTGGGCCGTTCCGCCGGGCCCAACCACCCGCCGGAGGCCCTCCCGGATGCTCTCCAGACTCTCCTGGGAGAGGTCGAGGCTCCAGCCTTCGCCCTGACTGGCATCCCTCAGGATGCGGGGCGCCGGTGCGCTCCCGTTCCGGGCCATCGCTACGTAGAATTGGGCCATCTTCAGGGGAGTCTGGTCGTTGGGCCCCTGCCCGATGGACATCGAAAGGACTTCGGATTCATTGGCCCGATAGCCGAATCGGTCCTGCCAGAAGCTCACGTCCGCTGGAAACACGCCCTGAGACTCGCGGGGAAGATCAACCCCGCACCGTCGAGCGAACCCGATGCGCGTGCCTTCTTCCAGGAGCCGCTGCAGCCCCACCCTCAAGCCCAATTGGTAGAAGTAGACGTTGCAGGAGTTTTGGATCGCGCCAGCAAGATCCAGAAGCCCGTGCCCGTCGGGCTTCCAACAGCGGAAGTACCGGTTCCCGTAACGGAACCCGCCATTGCAGGCGATGGGCAACGTCTCGTGACGATGCACGACACCGAGGTCCAGTCCAATCGCTGCGACCGCCAACTTCCAAGTCGATCCCGGGGCGTACCGTCCCACCGCCGCACGATTGAAGAGCGGTCGGGCCGGGTCCCCGTTCAGCTCGGCCCACTCGTCGGCATCGATTCCGCCCACGAAGCTGTTGGGATCGAAGGTCGGGGCGGAGTAGAGCGCGAGCACGCCCCCATCCGCCACGTCGAGGGCGACCACCGCGCCGCGCATCGTGTCCGGGAAGATCTCGTGAATCCACTCCATCAGGTCCAGATCCAGGTTCAGCTCGAGATCCGATCCGGGTTGGGCCGGGCGTTCGGCCTGACCTAAGAAGGAGCCCACGATCCGTCCCCGCGCGTCGACCTCGACGTAACGGAGCCCGCGAGCGCCTTGCAGCCGACCCTCGTACTGCCGTTCCATCCCCTCTTTGCCGACGGTCATGCCTTGCTCGTAGCCGGCGAGGCGCTCGCTCTCGAGCTCGTCCGCTGTGATCTCGCCGACGTAACCGAGCACGTGCGACACGGCTGGCCCGGCGTGATACCGCCGCTTCGGCCGCATCTCGAGGAAGACACCAGGGAACTCGGCCCGGCGCTCTTCCAACGCAGCCACGGCGTCGAAGTCCGCGTCGACCTCCACGAGCAGCGGTTGCGCGCGGTACCGCCGGGCCTGGTCGAGGAGCCGCTCGATCCGAGCGTCCGTTAGCCCCAAATAGGGCCGAAGCACCTCCAACGTTGCGGCCAACGAATCGATCGGAGCCGGGAAGAGGGATAGGGAATATCCCGGCACGTTGTCCGCGATGATCCTGCCATTGCGGTCGTAGACCGTACCTCGAGGAGCTTCGATCGGGAGGGGCCGAAGTCGATTCGATTGAGACTGGAGAGCGTAGTCGCTGGATTGCAGCACCTGTGCGCGGAAGAAAGCCAGGCAGAGCGTTCCCATCAGCGCGGCGACAATCAGGCTGGCACCTCGGGCGCGCCGGCGCCGAGCGTGCGGATGTTGGGCGTCCCCCGACTTCATCGCTCCGGCTCCCGTACGACGCCGACCACGGTCAGGATCAGTGTACCCACCAACGCGGCGTAGAGCGCAGCGGGTAGGCCGTCGATCAACATGGACTGCACGAATTCACCTCGGATCGCCTCCCCTTGGAGGACCCAATGGATCAGGTCCCGCAGCCACTTCCCCACGATGAGGTACCCCACGTAGAACTGTACGGATTCCCCCACGAACAGATCCCGCGTCTGCGCGCCCAAGGCGCCCAGAACCGTCATGGCCACCATGTTGGCCCCGAAGGCTAGAATCGAGAAGGCGTCCTCGAGCAAACCGAACGCGAATCCGATTCCAGCCCCCGTCCCGATACCCACTCCCCGGACCCCGACCAGCAAGGCCACAGTCAGCAGGTCGGGCGCCCATCCGCCGACTCCGAGGCCGAGCCGGAGGAAGAAGTGTAGAACCGCGAGCGCAGCCACGACCCCCCAGAGCCAGCTCGACCCCTTCAAGGGCCGGCGCCCATGGGCACGCTACGACCTCCCGCTGTCCCCGCCCGGGGAAAGGTCCGGGCTAGAGGCCGCTTCGCTCTCCGAGCCCTCCTCCGGGCGTTCAACGGCATCCGAAGGCCCGACCGTCTCCGGGAACCACACGCCTCTCAGGTGGTCTGGCCCGGCCGCGGTCTCGTCACCGACGTCCACCAGAACGTGCGTCGCGCTGCCTGGCCGCACGAGCGGGCGCACCCAATAGCTCTTGCGCCACCCGGCCTCCGACTCAGCCAGCGTCTCCACGTGACCGACTGGGATCCCCCGGGGGAACACCCCACCTCGGCCGCTGGTGACGAGAAGCAAGCCCTCTGCCACGTCGGCGTGGAAAGGGGCGCCTTGCAGGATGAGCCGATCGGCCTCACGGAAAGCCCCCCGCTCGGGACCGACGATACCGTATATCGCGCCATCGAGCGTCATGACGCTGGCGCGGAAATCCGGGTGGGTCCAATCCATTCCGACCGAGGTCTCTGCGCGGGACTCGCGAACGACACCGATGAGGCCGCCCTCTGTCATGACCAGAGAGGTGGGACCCACACCGTCAAGCCGACCGCGATCCAACACGAACATGCTTTCGGAGCCCGCCACGCCGGCGCGGACGACGCTTGCAGGCACGTAGTCCCTGCCAACCCTCCCCGAGAGCTCCAGAAGAGAACGCAGCCGATCGTTCTCCTCGGTCATCGGCGCGTGGTTCCGCGCCCACGCGAGGAGGGAGTCACGCTCTGCCCGAAGCGCATCGATCTCCCGCGCCCGGATGCGCGTGTTCACGATCGTCTTTTGCATGAGCAAGAACGGCTGCAGAAACGTCAGCCGCACTCCGGCAGCCACCTGTTGCTGAGGCGGGGGAGGCATGAAGTACATCACGAGCGCCAAAAGGACGAAACCCCCGGCCCAAGCGAGCTGTTTGCGGCTACCGTTTTCGCCATTCTCGGTGTTGTATGGGGGCATCAGCCGATCCCTTCCTGCCGCGACGCGTCAGGCGCACCGGTGGCGCACGGACCCGCCGGAACGACTGGCTGGTCGAGTTGTGCTCCGCACGTCACGTCGTCAGCACGTTTCTATATTTCTGTAGATCGTCGAGGATCCGCCCGGCTCCTCGCACGACGCACGTGAGAGGCTCCTCGTCGACGTGGATCGGCAGGTTCGTTTCGTGCTGCAGCAGCCGGTCGAGTCCGCGGATCACCGCTCCCCCTCCGGTCATGACGATTCCCCGGTCCACAATGTCCGACAACAGCTCTGGAGGGGTGATCTCGAGGGCCCGGCGAACCGCCTCGACGATGGCCTGGATGGGCTCTTGGACACACTCCCGTACCTCTTGCGAGTGCACCGTGACAGTCTTCGGTATTCCGCTGACCAGATCCCGGCCCTTCACCTCCATCTCCCGCTCGTCGCCGATGTCGAAGGCCGAGCCTACCTGGATCTTGATGGCCTCCGCAGTGGGCTCACCGATGAGCAGGTTGTAGTTCTTCCGTAGGAAGGTCACGATCGAAGAGTCGAGCTCGTCTCCGCCGACCCGGATGGAACTGTTGGAGACAATCCCCGACAAGGCGATGACCGCGACATCGGTGGTGCCACCCCCGATGTCGATCACCATGTTGCCCGTCGGTGTCTCCACCGGCAGTCCAACGCCGATCGCTGCTGCCATCGGTTCGGCCACCATGTACACGGCTTTGGCACCCGCGGTCAAAGCTGAGGAGCGGACGGCCCGGCGCTCGAGCTCGGTGATGCCTGATGGCACTCCGACCACGACCCGCGGCTTGATGCGGAAGATGCGCTTCGCGGTGACTTGCTTCAGGAAGTGGCGCAGCATCATCTCGGTGACGTCTACGTCGGCGATGACGCCGTCTTTCAGGGGACGAACCGCCTCGATGCCCTCGGGCGTTCTCCCCAACATGCGCTTGGCTTCGAGGCCGATACCGAGGATCTTGCGGGACCCCCTCTCAACGGCGACGACGGACGGCTCGTTGAGGACGATGCCCTCGCCTTTCACGTAGACCAGGGTGTTGGCAGTCCCCAGGTCCACCGCAATGTCGTTCACGGGGATCAGGCTCCGTCCGGAGTTCAACCAGCGAGACAAGGCAGACACCAGGAAGCGATCTGGCCCGGAGCTTGGCGGATTGTGTGGGGGCGGAAGTCCAAGAGCGTCTCGGTAGGCGACTGAAGCATCCGAACGTAAGTGTCCCTCATAGGTGCAGCAACAACAGGCGTATCAACATTTTGGGGCATGAGAGCCCACTTGTAAACATTTGTAGTCTCCGGCCTCATCGGATTCCCGTGCTCCCAAAGCCACCTTCTCCCCGCACCGTCGTGGAGAACTCCGTCGCCTCCTCCACCTCCATGGTCTCGAACCGGGCGAAGACCAGCTGAGCGATTCGATCGCCGCGCTGGATGACAACCCGTTCGCGACCGCTGTTCTGGAGGATCACCTTCACCTCCCCCCGGTAGTCGGGATCTATGGTCCCGGGGCTGTTGGGCAGGGTGACACCGTGACGCAGAGCAAGCCCCGAGCGGGGCCTCACCTGGCACTCGATTCCAGTCGGAAGCTCGATGACGAGGCCTGTGCGGATCGTTCGGATGTCTCCAGGCTCGAGCTGCACCTCGGACTCGGCGGACCGGACGTCGTAGCCAGCGGCGTGGGGGGTCGCCCGACTGGGCAATGGGAGGTCGGGGTTCGATTCGAGTCGGCTGAACCGGACGGACGGCGTGGGGTCCCGTCGGGCTGACGTCACGTCAGTCCGCCAAAAAGCTGTCGACCGCCACTTGCTCCATTCCGAAGGCCTCGGCGACACCCGGGTATACGACGCTCCCGTGGATCGCATTGAGACCGAGTGCCAGCGCGGGGTCCCTCAGGCATGCGTTTTTCCAACCGTGTTGGGCCAACTTGAGCGCGTACGGCAGCGTGGCGTTGGTCAAGGCCAGAGTGCTGGTCCGCGGCACGCCCCCCGGCATGTTCGCCACTCCGTAGTGGATCACGCCGTGAACGACATACGTCGGGTCGTCGTGTGTGGTGGGCCGAATCGTCTCGACACAGCCGCCCTGGTCCACCGCGACGTCGACGATGACCGACCCCGGGCGCATGGTCTTTAAGTCTTCCTCCAAAACGAGTGACGGGGCTTTCGCTCCGTGCAGTAGAACGGCACCGATCACGAGCTCCGAGTTGCGTAGCTGCTTGCGCACCGCGTAACGAGTGGAATACAGCAGGTTCACGTTGGCTGGCATGATGTCCGCGAGGTAACGGAGCCGGGGAAGCGAGATGTCCATGATGCTCACTCGCGCGCCCAGACCCGCGGCCACCTTCGCTGCGTTCATGCCCACGACGCCACCTCCCAGGACGAGGACCATCCCAGGCATCACTCCCGGCACGCCCCCGAGGAGCACTCCGCATCCGCCGAAGGGGCGCTCCAGGTACTTGGCGCCTTCCTGGACCGCCATCCGTCCTGCGACCTCGCTCATCGGCGTGAGTAGTGGGAGCTCGCCGCTGTCGAGCTCGACCGTCTCGTACGCGAGGGCAATCGCACCGGAGTCGAGGAAGGCCCGCGTGAGCGCTTCGGATGCCGCGAAGTGGAAGTAGGTGAACACGACCTGATTCTCGCGGATCTTGGGCCACTCGACCTCGATTGGCTCCTTGACCTTCATGATCATCTCGGCCTGGGCCCAGACCTCGTCGGCGGTACCCACGACCTTCGCGCCCGCCTGCTCGTAGAAGTCGTCGGTGAAGCCACTGCCGAAGCCCGACCCCGACTCCACGACCACATCGTGACCGGCGTGCGTGAACGCCTCCACCCCTGCTGGCACCAGGGAGACCCGGTACTCCTGCGTCTTGATCTCTTTGGGGACTCCGATCAACATCGTGTTGCGTCAACTTCCCAGGGTGATTCGGCGAACCGTCAGGGCCCGAGCCGCAGCGCACACTGCCGATCCGGGTCGAAGAACTCGGTGGCGACGGCCGCCACCTCCTCCTGGGTGACTCCGTCGATCCGGGCCAGCAGCTCGTCCAAGGTCAGAAACGGCTCTTCGTGGAGCGCGAACCCCGCCAGCCGATAGAGCCGTGCTCCGGTGCTCTCGAGGGAGAGCATGATTTGACCCTTTACCTGGCTCTTGATCTGCTCGAGCTCTTCGTTGGGAAGGCCATGCTCGGAGACTTCCTCGAGTTCGTTTCGGATCGCCGCCACGACTTGATCGCCCCAGCCGGGGCGGGTACCCACGTACACACCCGAGACTCCTGCGCGCGCATAGAACGATTGGTACGTGTAGACGGTGTAGGCGAGCGCCAGCTCTTCGCGGACCTTTTGGAAGAGTCGGGAGCTCATGCCCCCACCCAAGGCTGCGGAGAGCAAGACGAGTGGGTAGCGCCGGCAGTCCGACCGAGCCGGCGTGGCAGTGCCGACGATGATGTGGGTCTGCACTGCATCCCGCTGCACCCGAACGTCCTTGTTGGTGTTCGGTGTCGGCTCCGGGGCGGGCCGGGTCACTGCGCCTCCCGCCGCATGGCCGAAGTGGTGCTCCACGAGCTCGACGATCGCGTCATGGTCTACGTTGCCGGCCGCGGCTACGACCATGTTGCCGGCGTGGTAACGGTCGGCGTGCAGGGCCCGGAGTGTCGAACCGTCCATGGACGCGACGGTGTCTCGAGTCCCAAGGATGGAGAAGCCGTAGGGGTGGCTGTCCCAGAGCTGTTGGCCGTGGAGCTCGAAAACGAGATCGTCCGGCGTGTCCTCGACCGTGGCGATTTCTTCGAGCACGACCTCCCGCTCGAGCTCGAGGTCGCCGTCGCGTAGCGCGGGAGAGAGGACGAGGTCGGCAAGCACGTCGAGAGCTTCTGCCACGTGCTCGTCGAGCACCCGGGCTTGGAAGCTCGTGTGCTCACGGCTGGTGTAGGCGTCCAAGGAGCCACCCAAGCTTTCCAGAGCAATTGCGATCTCCCGGGCCGAGCGTCGCTCCGTGCCCTTGAAGACCATGTGCTCGAGCAGATGGCTCGCGCCCATCGTATCCGGCGTTTCGTGCGCCGAGCCCTGGCGGACCCAGACGCCGACCGCAGCCGAACGGACGCTGGGTATCGACTCCGTGAGCACCTGGATGCCGGAGTCCAGCCGCGTCTCGTCCATAGGGCCGGCGCTCCACCCGGGGTGCTGCGCCGCGCTCTGACCCGGCGACGTGGACACTACCGAGGCGGGCACGGAGGGTCGCCCGCCTCCACCCGACCCCCGCATCAGGCGCCGGCCGTGGCGGGCTCCTCGGCCGAAGTTTCCTCGGCGAGTGCCGCGCGCCGCGAGAGGCGCAGACGCCCCTTCTCGTCGACGGCGAGCAGCTTTACTCGTGTGATGTCCCCGACATTGAGCACGTCCTCGGTCTTCTCGACGCGCCCATCCATCAGCTCGGAGATGTGGCAGAGGCCTTCGGTTCCCGGAAGGATTTCGATGAAGGCTCCGAACGTCGTGGTGTTCTTGACCGGACCTTCGTAGATCCGGCCTACCTCGGGCTCCTGAACGATGGCCTCAATCATCTCGCGGGCGCGCATGCCCGCTTCTCCCGAGACGGCGGCGATCTTCACCAGACCCGAGTCCTCGATGTCGATCTTGGCTCCGGTCTCGTCCTGGATCGCGCGGATCGTCTTGCCCTTCGGACCGATGATCTCTCCGATCTTCTCGGGGTTGATCTGGATGGACATGATCCGCGGCGCGTACTCGGACAGGTCGTTGCGCGCCTCGCCCAGAGTGCGGTCCATGAGATCGAGGATGTGGAGACGTCCCACCCGCGCCCTCTTGAGGGCTTCTTCGAGGATATCGACCGTAAGACCCTCGATCTTTATGTCCATCTGGATGGCCGTGACACCCGTCCTGGTCCCAGCCACCTTGAAGTCCATGTCGCCCAACGCGTCCTCGAGCCCGAGGATGTCGCTCAGGATCGCGACTTCGGAGCCGTCCTTGATCAGCCCCATCGCGACACCCGCACACGCGGAGCCCAGTGGCACACCCGCGTCCATGAGCGACAGCGACGCAGCACATACCGAGGCCATCGAGGAGGAACCGTTCGACTCCAGAACGTCGGATACGACGCGAATCGTGTAGGGGAACTCCTGGTAGTCGGGGAGCAGCGGTTGGATGGCCCGCTCAGCCAGGTTGCCGTGTCCGACCTCCCGCCGTGAGGTCCCGCGCATCGGCCTCGCCTCGCCGACGGAGAACGGTGGGAAGTTGTAGTGCAGCATGAACGACTTCGTGGTCTCTTCGATGTAATCGATCGAATCGATCCGCTGCTCGTCCCGAGACGTGCCGAGCGTCACAACCCCGAGGGCCTGCGTCTGACCGCGGGTGAAAAGCGCGGAACCGTGCGGTCGCGGCAGCACCCCCACCTCACAGGAGATGGGCCGGATCTCCTCGAGCCCCCTCCCGTCGGCGCGCTCCCCGTTCGCCAGGATCTGCGCGCGCATCGTCTCCTTCTCGATGCCCCGCAGAATCGTCCCGACGTCCTTGAGCGCCTCGCCCAGGTCCTCGTCATCGCCGCGATCGGCCGCCTCGCGTGACAGGTGTTCGATGACCTGTTCCTTCACCGTCGCCATCGCCTGGCTTCTTTCCTGCTTGTCCTTGAGGCTGAGCGCTTCAGCCACGCCCGCGCGCGCGTGTGACTCCACCTGAGACACGAGCTCCGGGTCCGGCTCGACGCGGGTCCACTCCATCTCCGGGACACCGATGTCCTTCAACAGCTCCCGCTGGAAGCCGACGAGCTCCTTGATCGCGGCGTGGGCTGCCTGCAGTCCTTCGAGGAGGTCTTCCTCGGGCACTTCGACGGCGCCGCCCTCGACCATCGTGATCGCGTCCTCCGATCCCGCGACCACCAGGTCGACGTCTGAGTACTCGAGCTGCTGGAAGGTGGGGTTCACGATCCACGTTCCCTGGATCCGTCCGACCCGCACCGAAGCCACGAGGGTGCGGAAAGGGATCTGCGACATGTTGAGTGCCACCGAGGCACCCAGCAGCGCCAACACGTCCGCGTCGTTCTCCTGGTCCGCGCTGAGAATGTTGCAGATGATCTGCGTCTCGTTCATGAACCCGTCGGGGAACAACGGGCGAATCGGCCGATCGATCGAGCGTGCAGCCAGGATCTCCCTTTCGCCGGGGCGACCCTCCCGCTTGAAGAATCCGCCGGGAATCTTGCCCGCGGCGTACGTCTTCTCGCGATACTCGACGGTCAAGGGAAAGAAGGGAAGGTGCGTCGGCTTCGACTGCACCGCCGCCGTGCAAAGCACGATCGTGTCGCCGAACTGCACGAGGCAGGAGCCGGGCGCCAACTTCGCCATCCTCCCCACTTCCAGCACGAGCTTCCGCCCTGCGAACTGCCGTTCAAGCCTTTCAAACATGTCCACTACCATTGTTGCCGTGAGTTGACTTCGCCCGGGCCCCCATTTCGGGGAACCTCGCGCGTTGACTCATGAGATCGCGCCTCGTGGGGAGCACGGGTACTCCCCGGCCGGCACCGACCCCGAATGGAGTCGAAAAAAGAGACGGCGACAGCTATGCCGTCGCCGCCCGTCCGCTAGTGGCGCAGACCCAGGTCCGCGATCAACTCGCGGTACCTCTCGAGATCTGTCCGCTTCAAGTACTCGAGCAGCCGCCGACGACGGCCCACCATCTTGAGGAGGCCCTGGCGACTGTGATGATCTTTCTTGTGAATATCGAAGTGATCCCGGAGGTGGTTGATCCGGGCAGTCAGAATGGCGACCTGGACAGGAGCGCTACCCCGATCGCTGTCGTGAAGCTGGTACTTCTGAATGACTTCTTCTTTTGCGAATTCCATGCCGGGACGTCGCCTCCGCGAGAGTCTGCGCTACAAGGGAAGCTGCAGGTCCGACCTGCGCTTGTTCGAAGCCTGGTAAGCTAGCGGCTGGCGATATCCGTTACAAGCGGTGAGAAGCCCGCTTGGTGACAGGTCGATTGGCCTACTCTCGCTATCCTCGCCCGTTCGCGTCCTCGTTCAGAACACGTCGGGCGCGCTCGACGTCTTTCCTGATCTGCTCGACGAGCGCCTCCACGGTCGAAAACGGCTCGATCGCGCGGAGCTTGGCGATGAAGTCGACACGGATCTCAGCACCGTAGAGATCCGCGTCGAAGTCCATCAGATGGAGCTCTATGGTGGGTGGGGAGCCCCGAAACGTGGGGCGCGGCCCGAGGTGAAGCGCGCCGTCGTAGGTTCCGTCGCGAAGGACCCCACGGACCGCGTAGATCCCCTCGGGCGGAATCAGCTTGTCCGCGTCAGATATCCGGAGGTTCGCAGTCGGGAATCCGAGCGTCCTTCCCCGACCGTCGCCCCGCACGACCACGCCGCGGAGAGAGTAGGGGCGGCCCAGCGCCCACCGAGCGGTAGGCAAGTCGCCGGCCTGGACAGCGCTCCGGATGGCGCTCGACGAGACCGGTGCGTCCGACGCCGACACCGGCGCCACGACATCGACGTCGAAGCCCAGCTCTGTCCCGATCTCGGTGAGCGTCCTCGCGTCGCCCGAGCGTCCGCGGCCGAATCCGTGGTCGTAGCCGATGACCAACTCCGCCACCGCGAGCCGGGCGACGAGGATCTCCTCGACGAAGCGTCTTGGGCTATAGCGGGACAGCATCGCGGTGAAAGGAAGGAAGACCGCGTAATCGACACCGCTTTCGGCGAGAATCTCCTTCTTCTCGACCGGCGTTGTCAGTAGGCGCGGAGCTGCCTCCGGACGCACGATGCGGAGAGGATGCGGGTGGAACGTGACCAGGACGCTGCGGCGCCCAGTATCCTCCGCTCGCCTGCCGATCTCGCGCAGGACCGCCCAGTGGCCGCGATGTACGCCATCGAACGTTCCAACGGTGATCACAGCTCCGCGCCCGTCATCCGGGAGCCCGAGGGGCAGGCTCGGATCGATGGCGTATTCGCCTGATTCGGCAGGCTCGATCGACTTCATCCGAGCACTTTGCGCGGCCGCAGCGCCTCGCCAGCCCGATATCCGACTGCTACGAGCCGGTCCCCTTCCAGAACGGCGATCGGATCCTCCTCGGGGACGGCTCCAAGCTCTGGCGTCACCGGCTGCCCTTGGGCCAGTCTGGTAGCTTCCTCGTGTGTGACCCGCACAGTGGGCAGGTGCGCGAGTGCCTGCGCCGGAGAAAGATGCGCGCGCTCGAGCTCCGCACCCGGTCGGAGGGCTTTCAGCGGAATCGCCTCGTCCACCTCCATTTGGCCGATTGCTGTGCGGCGGAGCTCAGTCAGGTGGGCCCCGACACCCAGCGCATCTCCGAGGTCGCGAGCGAGCGCTCGAACGTACGTTCCCGAAGAGCACTCCACTGCGAAGGTCACGTAGGGTAATTGCATCCCCTCCAGCCCGATGCGATGAACCGTCACTGACACGGGATCGAGCGGTATCGATTCTCCGCGGCGTGCCTTTCGGTACATCGGCTCACCCCCGACCTTTTTGGCGGAGTATTGAGGAGGAATCTGTTCGAGTCGCCCCTCGAGAGCTCTCAAGGCCTCGCGGACGTCCGGCTCGTGGAGGCCGCGCCATCCCGCTCGCTCCTTCACGACCTCGCCTTCGACGTCGTCCGTCGCGGTAGACACCCCCAGCAGGGCCGTCGCACGGTAGGTCTTGTCCAGTCCCGACAGGTACTGTGCGATTCGAGTCGACGTACCGAGGCAGAGGGCCAACAATCCCGAGGCGAACGGATCGAGCGTACCGGTATGGCCAATCCGCCGGAAACCCAGCGCGACCCGCGCCTGGGCCACGACGTCGTGCGACGTCGGGCCAGGCGGCTTGTCCACGAGCAACACGCCAACTGGTGGGGCGTGACTCACGGTTCCTTCTGTCCCTCCGAGGCGTCGTCTGCTTCCTCCTGTTCCTCCGACTCATCCGCTTCATCGACGGGCAAGACGTCTCTGAGGATCTCTTCGATTCGTGACGCACGCTCGTGCGTGCGATCCTCGAAAAAACGGAGCTCGGGAATGCGACGGATGCGGAGCTCCGCACCGAGCGATTTGCGAACGAACGGTGCGGCGATCTCGAGCCCCTTCAGTGCCTCGCGACGCTCGGCCTCGTCGCCGGCGACTCGCACGAAGACGCGGGCCAGAAAGAGGTCGTTCGTGACACGCACCTCTGTCACGCTGGGGAACCCCACCCGGGGATCACGGACCTTGTCCCGGAGGATGCGGGTGATCTCGCGCTGGAGCTGCTTGTTCAGGCGGGGGAGGCGTCGCGTCATGCTCGTACGGTGCCGTACCGGAAAGCGGACGAGCGGGGAGCCCGGCTGCACAGATTCGGCCGCGCACCCGAAGCCCCTGCGGACTCGAAGAGCCGGCCCGGCACCGGGCTCAGTAGAGCTCCTCGTGCACGTCCACGATCACGGCGCGACCGTCGCTCTCCACGAATCGATCGACCTTGCTCTTGATGGAGTCCGCCTGGCGGCGGTCGGCGGCGACGTAGGCCGCGGTGAGCTGGGCTCGAGCCCGAGCGTCCTGGAAGCCCGTTTCGGCCACGGAGACGTTGAACTTGTGGCGTAGCCGGTCCTTCAGGGAGCGGACGACCATCCGCTTGTCTTTGAGGGAGGCGCACCCCGGCAGGGAAAGCTCCCAGGATACGACCCCTACGACCATGAGCGAGTCGCGTGGCGGAGCCGACCCCGGGTCGATCGCTCACCCGGGTCCCGACCGCACGGGAGGTCAACGCTGACCCTGGGCACTCCCGGCGAGCGTGCGCGCGAATTCCTCGACCACGAAACACTCGATGACATCACCCACCTTGACGTCATTGAAGTTGGCAATGCCGATGCCGCATTCGAAGCCCTCCCGGACCTCCTTCACGTCGTCCTTGAATCGTTTGAGCGAGCCAATGTCGCTGGTGTAGACCAAGATGCCCTCCCGGACCAGGCGGGCGGTGGCGTTGCGGTCGATCACACCGTCGGTGACGTAACAACCGGCCACGGTCCCGACCTTTGTGACCTTGAAGGTTTCCCGCACCTCTGCACTCCCGACGACCTTCTCTCGCCTCTCCGGCGAAAGCATCCCTTCCAGAGCTGCACGGATGTCGTTCTCGGCGTTGTAGATGACGTCGTAGACGTGGATGTCGACACCGTCACGTTCAGCGAGCTGGCGCGCGTTGGTGTTGGGCCGTACGCGGAAGCCGATGATCACGCCCCCCGCGGTCTCGGCCAACAGGACGTCTTCCTCGTTGATCGCTCCTACCGCTCGGTGGATGATCTCGACACGGACCTCGTGCGTGCTCAATCGTTCGAGCGTGTCCGACACCGCCTGGACGGAGCCGTCGACGTCCCCCTTGATGATCAGAGGCAGCGTGCTCACTTCGCCTTGTGCGAGAAGCTGTGAGAAGTCTCCGAGCTTGAAGCCACGCTCCTTGATTCGCAGTTGCTTCTCGCGCTCGAGGCGCTGGCGGGTGGACGCGATTTCGGCGGCGCGGACCGCGTCCATCGCCTGCATCGTGTCGCCGGCCTGCGGGACACCACTCGCACCCAGGATCTGGACGGGGACGCTGGGCCCGGCTTCGTCCACCGGCTTGCCACGCTCGTCCAACATGGCGCGCACGCGGCCATCGAATTGGCCACAGATGAAGTTGTCACCGACGCGTAGCGTGCCCTTCTGGACCAGCACCGACACGACAGGCCCCTTCCCCACGTCCAGCTTCGCTTCGATCACGGTCCCGAACGCTTCTCGGTTCGGGTTCGCGGTCAGCTCCAGCAGTTCGGCCTGCAACAGGATCTTCTCGAGCAACTCGGCGATCCCCGTTCCGGCCTTGGCCGAAATCGGTGCCGAGATCACGTCCCCGCCGAAGTCCTCGACCGTCACCTCGTGCTGCAGGAGCTCTTGCTTCACTTTGTCCGGATTGGCCGCCGGCAGATCGATCTTGTTGATCGCCACGACCAGGGGCACGCCCGCGTTGCGCGCGTGTGAGATGGCCTCGATTGTCTGCGGCATGACCGAGTCGTCCGCGGCGATCATCAGGACCACGATGTCGGTAATGTCGGCGCCACGAGCCCGCATGGCAGTGAACGCGGCGTGCCCCGGAGTGTCGAGGAACGTAATCGTGCGCTTGCCTTCCACTTCGACGTGGTATGCGCCTATGTGCTGGGTGATACCGCCTGCCTCGCCGGCCACGACATTCGTGTTCCGGATTGAGTCGAGGAGCTTCGTCTTCCCGTGGTCCACGTGCCCCATGACCGTGACCACTGGCGGCCGCGGGACGAGGTCCTCCGGCCGTTCCTCCTCCTCCTCTTCTTCCTGCTCCTCGGCTCCGTACTCCTGCTCGCGCACGGCCGTGAAGTTGAACTCTTCGAGGAGGAGCTCGATCTGGTCGAAGTCGAGCCTCTGATTGATCGTGACCATGAGGCCGAGGTTCTTGAACGCCGACCCAATGATCTCGGTCGAGGAGACATCGATGAGCTCGGCCAGCTCAGCAACAGTCAGGAACTCGTTCACGCGGACGGTCGTGGCCTCACGTTCCCGCTCCTCCTGGGCCTGCACCTCGGCGGCTTCCCTCTCTTCTGCAGTGGGGCGCGATCCTCGACCTCTCCGACGCTTCCGCCCGCCGCCCTTCAACTCCGCCATGACCCGCTGGATGTTCAGCTGGACGGCGCCCTGGTCGACCCGCTGGCGCTTCTTGCCCTTCTTCTTGTTCAGCTTCCTCTGCCCGTCGGGCGTGTACCCCTCTGCCTGGATGCGTACCTGACCGCCCGGGCCGGCGCTTGCGGCGGGAGACGGCTTCGGCTTCTTGCGGATGACACGCACGGGGGTGTCCGGTGCACCGGCCCGGGCCGGTTGCGGCTTCGGCGCCGGCGGGACGGCCGACTCGTCGAACACCTCGGGGTCGATCGGGGCCTCCTCGACGTCAGGATGTTCCTCCGGCTCGTCAGCGGCACCGGGCCCTTGCTCTTCGGCTACCAGCTCAGCGGACACCAACTCGTCGGCCACGCCCTCGACCCCCTCGTAGGGCTCCGGCGCTGCCTCGGCCACCGCGTCGTCGGTTTCCGCGAAGGGCGCGTCGCTTTCCGGTGGCTCGGGCGTAGCCGGTACCTCGTCGGCCGGGGAGTCATCGACCTCGTCGACCGTCTCGACCTCGGAGAGTGACCCCTCCTCTGCATCGGCCGCTTCCGGCTCTTCGGCCGCCGGCGGTTCTTCCTCGACGATGTCAGCCTTGCGCCGCCTGCGCCGACGCTTACTCGACGAGCGAGCCTCTTCGAGCGCCGCGTCGATGGCTTCGACGTTGCCCTTGTGGCCCGCGCGGCGTTCACGTTCGATCCGCGCGAGCACGCGAGAGATGTGAGCATCGCTTACCGACTCATCCTCGTCGTGCAGCGCGATCCCCATCTTCCGCAGTAGGGTCAATAGGGTCTCCGCCGAGACCTTCAAGTCCTTGGCCAACTCACTGACGCGCATGCCTCTGGACTACCCCCCGTTCTCGTGCTGTTGTTCAACTTCCGCCCCGGCCGCACCCGCGCCACGGGGCGGTATCCGACGGGCCAGCTCCTCCGCGAAGGAGTCGTTCGTCACGGCGACGGCTGTGAGCGGCGGGCCGCCCACTGCAGCCCCCAGACTCACTCGGTCAGCCAGCGTGCCGAACGACACGGCGCGGTTGCGTGCCAACCCGAGGACTTTCTCGACCTGCTTCGTGGCGGCGTCGCCAGCCAGGAGGACGAGACGGGCCTCTCCCTTGCGCATTGCCGCGCGGGTCGCCCCCGCGCCTCTCTCGACCGCACCCGCACGGTAGGCGAGGCCCAGGAGGGAAAGCGCGCGATCGTCATCTAATTTCACGGCTTTAGGCCTCCTATTCCTCGACGCCGGCGTCCGCGGGCTCTTCGACGTTCGCCTCCCCGGGCTCTTCGACGTTCGCCTCCCCGGACTCCTCGACGTTCGCGTCTTCGGGCTCTTCGACGTCGACGTCATCGGACCCTTCGCCACCGGCGTCCCCGGACCGCTCCTCGTCGACCGGCGCGTCGGACGCGGAGTCCTCCGCCCCGTCAGCGTCTCCGCCGTGGTCCTCGGCCAAGTCCCCCTTGGCGGCAGCGGCCTCCGCGTCGTCCACCTGCCCCTCACCTTCGACCGCGTCCTCGGTGGCGCCGAGGCTTCCCATGGCCGCGACTTTCTCTTCCACCGGCGCCTCACCCTCGATGACCGTCAGCTCGTCGATCAGCTTGAGAACCTGCTCGACCGCCTCGGAGGAGAGGTCGGGAATCGCGACGAACTCAGAGCGCTCCAGGTCGATGATCTCCAGGAACGTGCTGTACCCGGCGGCCTCCAACGCGCGCAAGGCGCCCTCGGGCAGCTCCAGCTCAGCGAGGGGAAAGTCCGCAGTCTCGTAACCGTCGTCTGGCGCCTCACCGAAGAGGGCCACGTCGGCGCCCCGCTCCAGCCACTCCCGAGAGCCGTACAGATCGATCTGCCAGCCGATGAGCTGGGAGGCCAGACGGACGTTCTGTCCGTTTCGGCCGATCGCCAACGAGAGCTGATCTTCGTCCACGATGGCGGTGATCACCTGTCTTTCGGTGTCGCTGATAACCTTGGATACCCGAGCAGGCGCAAGCGCTCTTCTCGCAAACACCTCCGTGTCGGGATGCCACGGAACGATGTCGATCCGCTCTCCGCCCAACTCGGACACGACCGCTTGTACGCGCGAACCCTTGAGACCCACGCAGGCGCCCACCGGATCGATGGAGTCGTCTCTCGAGAAGACCGCGATCTTCGTCCGTCCCCCGACCTCCCTCGCCTTCTCTCGGATATCGACGATGCCCTGGTAGATCTCCGGCACTTCGAGCTTGAAGAGCGACTCCACGAACAGCGGGTCGGCACGCGACAGGATCAGCCTGGGCCCTTTCGGTGATTCCTCGACCTTCTTCAATACCGCCCGGATCGGATCGCCTTGGCGGAAGCGCTCCCGCGGGTTCTGCTCCTTCCACGGGATGATCGCCTCGGCATCCTTCGCCCGGTTCAACATCACGATGATCTTGCCGCGCTCGATCTGCTGCACTTCGCCTGAGAGAAGCTCTCCGACACGATCGGCGAATTCCTCTCGGATCCGCTGCCGCTCTCCCTCGCGCACCCGCTGCACGATGCGCTGCTTCGTCGCCATCACGGCGTTCCGCCCGAACTGGGAGAAGTCGACGGGGATCTCCATGACATCGCCGACCTCGAACGTGTCGTCGTCCCACTGAGCCTCCTCCAGGGAGATCTCAGCAGACTCGTCCTCCACTTCCTCCACAACCCGCTTGAGCACGACCATCTCGATGTCGCCGCTCACGTCGTCGACACCGATCTCGGCGCGGACATTCGGTCCGTAGATACGCGCGAGCCCGGCCATGATCCCGTCCTGGATCAGGTCGTTGAGCTCGTCTGCGGACAAGCTTTTCGTCGCCGCCATGTCGCGGAAGGCCGCGAGTATTTGTCCGGCGTTCGTTAACATCTTCGTCTCTTCCAATGCGCCAATTGGCCCAGGGCCCCGGGCCCCGGCCCTCCTTCGGCGCGTGGGAGATCACTCCCAGCGATAGATCAACCGCGCCTCGGAGATCTCGTCCAGCGCGATGTCCACTTCCGCGCCGTCCTCGAACCGGAGCCTGACCGTCCCCGACTCCTCGTCCAGCCCTTCGATCACCCCCTCCAGCCGCTTTGCCCGCCCGGCGAGCACCTCGCGGCCGCGAACGGCAACCTCGCTTCCGCGGAAGCGCGACCAGTCCCGTCTCCGCTTGAGCGGCCTCTCCACGCCCGGCGAGGACACTTCGAGGACATAGCGCTCCGCCAGTCCCTCGACTCCGTCCAGCCAAGGCTCGATCGCCCGGCTCACGTGCACGCAGTCGTCGATGCTCACACGTCGATCGATCGGCGAGTCCAGAACGTCGATCCGCACTCGGATGATTGGACGCTTCGAGCTGCCGGCCCACTCCACGTCGACCAACTCGAAGCCCAGCTCCGTGACCCTGCGGTCCAGCTCCTGTTCGACCTCCGGGATCCGCCCGCTCATTCCGCCTCCGGGGGCAGCCCGCGCGACCCACCCGGAATAAAAAAGCGGGGGCCACTGGCTCCCCACTCTCAAAAGGCCGCCGGTCGGCGACCCCTCCGGACTACGATAATAAGCGTTCGGCCCGGGCCGAACAAGAGTGGATTGGACGCGTGGACAACGGCCGTATCAGCCCTTCGAGACTGCACCCCACAGGGAATCGGGGCCCCCTCGACAGCCTCGGGTCACCTCCTCAATCCGGGTCCGCTGGATCCTCCTCGGAAAGGCGGTTTACCACGTCATCGTCGTATTCCGACGAGCTCGTTTGACGGCCCTCCTCCGCATTTTCGGTGGCAGGCTCGCCCGCGGGACCCTCGTCACCCCCATCCAGGCGATCCAATCGGGCTTTCAGCGCTTCCACGACGCCGGTGAGATCGTCCAGTTCGCGCCGTGTCGCGAAGTCGAGGCGGCCGCGCGCGTCATCCGCGGCTTCTTGGGCCCGGCCGATGGCGCTCTTCATGGCTTCTCGCGCTCGATCGGGGCTTAGATCGCCACGTTCGCGCGCCTCGGCAATCGTGTCCTCGATCGCGTCTTTGAGCGCCGACAGGAAGCCGAAGCCCTGCCTCATCCCCTCCCGGATGCCCTCTTTCTTCTTCTTCGTGCCGCTACCGAGGTCTTCTTCCGTCATGGTCAGGTTCGGTTGGGGGTCGGGTGCGGTCGGTCTCTACGCGGCCTAGTCGGTCCGCTCGATTCGGGCACCGAGACCACGCAGCCGCTCGTCGATGCGCTCATACCCGCGCTCGATCTGACCGATGTTGTGGATCTCGCTCGTTCCACGGGCCCCCATCGCAGCAATCAGGATAGCCATTCCGGCCCGAATGTCCGGGCTCTCCAGATTTCGGCCGTGGAGCTGAGCCGGTCCGACGACGACCGCCCTATGTGGGTCGCAGAGGATGATCTGCGCACCCATGGACACCAGCTTGTCGGTAAAGAACATGCGAGACTCAAACATCTTTTCGTGGATGAGCACGGTGCCTTTGCATTGCGTGGCTGCCACGAGGGCGATCGAAGTGAGATCAGCGGGAAACGCCGGCCAGGGTCCGTCGTCGACTTTCGGTACATGGCCGAATGCTTCCCGACGCACGACCAGGTCCCTGTCCCCGTGGACGACGAGTGAACGTCCGTCGATGTCGCACTCGATGCCGAGCCGCCGGAAGCCCAACAAGGTGGAATCGAGGTGCTGGATTGGTGCGTCTTCCACGACGAGGCGGCTGGCCGTCACGGCCGCGAGCCCGATGAACGAGCCGGCTTCGATGTGGTCCGACCCCACCGCGAAGCGCGCTCCTCCGAGCTCCGAGACCCCCTCGATGTCGAGCACGTGGGTCCCGATCCCGCTGATTCGGGCCCCCATCGCGTTCAGGAGGTGACACAGGTCCTGGACATGTGGCTCCGCCGCCGCGTTCCGGATCTCCGTGCGTCCCTCCGCACGAACGGCGGCCATGAGCGCATTCTCGGTGGCTGTGACCGACGGCTCGTCCAGAAACATCGAGGCTCCGGCCAGGTGGCTGGCTTCGATCTCGAACCCGGCCTCGAAGCGGATCTCCGCACCCAGAGCCTCCAGGGCCAGGAAGTGCGTGTCCAGCCGTCTACGGCCGATGACGTCGCCGCCGGGGGGCGGAAGCGAGACGTGACCAAAACGCGCGAGGAGGGGTCCGGCGAGAAGGATCGAGGCGCGGATTCGCTCGGCCAGGTGGGGCGGCGGGCGTGCCCCGGACAAGTTGCCCGGGTCCACCGTTACCGTGTTCGGGCCCTCCCACGTGACCTCAGCACCGAGGGATGCCACAATCTCCACCATGGTCTCGACGTCGCGGATGCGTGGAACGTTTTCCAACGTGACGGGCTCACTGGCCAGCACAGTGGCTGCGAGCGCGGGCAAGGCCGCGTTCTTGTTGCCTGCCGGGCGAACGCTGCCTTCCAGGCGATGCCCACCCTCCACCAAGAAGCTCGGCATCGATCCTGAATCAGCCTTTGGTTGGAGGAGGCGTGAGTGGCCCGGGATGCACTGGAAAGGGCGCGTTTCGCACCCCGATCGGGCGAACATACCGATCCACCCGCAGGCTCGCTACCGGCGGGTGCAGGCTCGCTCACCGGCTTGCATCCGCGCGACGACACCTAGTAAGATCAGCGGCGTCAATCGTGCGCCAAGTCATTCACAGAGAGGCACATGCGGCTCAGCGAGTACGTCCGGGAAGACCTCGTCGTGCTGGGCGTGGAGGAAACCGAAATCGAGGGGCTCTTCTCTCGCTTCGCGGCCGATCTGGCCGCCCGGGACGTCGGCGCTTCGCAGGAACAGATTCGGTCCGGCCTTCTGGAGCGGGAGTTGGCTCACCCGACGAGCCTAGGGAGCGGAGTCGCCATTCCCCACGCCATGATCCCTGGGGTGCAGCGAACGACTCTCCTGGTGGCGCGTCTCGACCAGCCCGTCCCCTTCACGGCCGTCGACGACGAGCCGGTCCGACTCTGCTTCGTCCTGATCTCCCCGCCGGCCCGGGGGTCGGATCACATCAAGCTGCTGGCCCGCATCTGTCGACTGATCAAGCACCCAGGCATGTTGGAATCCATCCTCTCGGCGCCGGACGCGGCGTCGGTCCGGAAGGCCGTCGAGGAAGTCGACGCCCTGCACGTCTGAGGGGTCCGATGCAACTTCTGCTCGCGGTCATCAACGACCCGGAAAGGGTGGACGACATCCTCACCGGCTTCATCGAGCTGGGAATCACTGGCGCGACGGTCCTCAACAGCGAGGGCATGGCGCGGGTGCTCACCAACGACATCCCTATATTCGCGGGGCTGCAGACGCTGATCACGCGCTCGCGTCCGGAAAACCGGACGATCCTGAGTGTCATCGAAGTCGACAAGGTGGATGCCGCGCTCGCGCTCCTGAAGGACGTATGTGGTGACTTCGACCGCCCCGCGACGGGTATCGCGTTCACGCTGCCCGTCGCCCGCGTCGTCGGGCTTTCGCCAGAGCTGGACGAAGGGAACGACGCAGTCTAGCACCCCCGACCCTCATGAACGTCGACCCCCTAGTCTCGACGCTGGCGTTGATCGTCATCGCCCTGTTGGGAGCCCGCTTCTCGTTCTCGAACGCTCCGGTGGCGAGCGGGCCGCGACTTCTGTTCCGCACCGGGATCCACTTCCTGTTCATGGGCTTCGTGCTGGGTCCGAGCGTGTTGGGCTTCCTCGATGCGGAGGCAGCGCTTCAGCTCCGGCCACTGCTCGAGCTCGGGATGGGGTGGGTAGGTCTTCTTTTCGGCCTTCAACTCGATCGGCGAGCACTCTCACGCTTTCCTTCGGCGTTCATCGTCGCTGCGACAGCCCAAGCGGCCGGTGCGTTTGCCCTCTTTCTCGGGGCGGGCTGGATTGTCTTGGGAGCTGTCGATGGCTCACGAGACGTCGCCGAGCTTCTCGTGCTGTGCGCCGCGGCCACCGCCTGCATTTCGACTCCGGCGGGGATCGCTCTCGTCTCGACGAACTTTTTCGTCCGTGGTGCGGTTTCCGATTTCTTGTTGTTCATCGCAAGCCTGGACGCGGTGGTCGGGATCATCGCGCTACAGATCATCTATTCCCTCTACCAGCCGGCGGAGATGATCCTTGGTTTGGGCCAGATTTCCGCGCCTGTGTGGATTCCGGTCGCTCCAGCGGTCGGGGTCGCGGGGGGCGTCGTGTTCCTGTGGCTCACGGGGCCCAAGGCCAAATCGGAGGAGCTGGTACTGTTTCTTCTCGGGATCGCCGCCTTCGCGAGCGGAGCCGCGCTCCAACTCCAGCTCTCGCCGCTCCTCGTCGCCGCCGCGATGGGCGCGACGCTGGCCAATGTGTCGCCGGAGCGGCGTCGCATCTACCGGGTGCTCCAGCGTTGGGAAAAGCCCATCTACGTGATTTTTCTATTGCTGGCCGGCGCTCTCCTACGCTTCCCCACGCTCTGGATCCTGCCCCTCGCCCTCGCCTACGTCGCCGTCCGGGGAGCGAGCAAGGTGGCTGCGAATTCCTTAGTCGCTCGTGCGCTGCCTCTACCGTTCAAGCCGTCGGCCGAGGTAGGGCTGGGGCTCTTGCCGCAGGGCGGCATCTCCCTGGCGATGGCAGTCTCCGTCGTCTTGACCTACTCGGGTACGAGCCTCGGGTCGCACAGCGCCGTCGATGTGTTCTTCGCCATCGTCGTGTCAGGGGTGATTCTGTCGGAGCTCATGGGTCCCTTTCTCACGATGCGGCTTCTTCGTCGCGTGGGCGAAATCTCTCCGCTGGTAGAGGACGCCCTCGCGTCCGGAGACGAAGCCAAGGCAGCGCGTATGGCCCGAGACAGCCCCCGTTAGGCGTCGCGCCAAATCAGTCGCCGGGGTCGCTGACAAGATCTGAACTGGATCTACGACGCGAGGGTTCGTTAGAATCCGGGCATGACTCTCGCCCTCTCGATCCTCGCGACTGGAGCACTCCAGAGCATCCCGGCCGACACCGTCGCGGTCGTCGCCAGCCGTTCCGCTCTGGAGGCGGCCGCCGATGTCAGTCTGGTCGTTTTGCTCTTGCTCGCCGTCATCGGAACCGTTGGGCTCTTGATGTTCGTGCGACAGATGAACCGACTTGCCCGCCACGTCACGAAGCTCACCCATCAACTGGAGCGGCAGGTAGACCCGGTTCTCGACAGGGCGCGTAGCGTCGCTCGCAATGTGGACTTCATCGCCGAGGCGATTCGCGGCGACGTCGAGCGCCTCACGGGCTCGGTCCACGTGCTCTCGGACCGACTCCAACAAGCGTCCGATCACATGGAGGAGCGCATCGACGAGTTCAACGCTCTCATCGAGGTCGTCCAGTCCGAGGCCGAAGGCATCTTTTTGGACACGGCTTCGGCCGTCCGCGGAGTGCGCGCCGGCGCACGCGCACTCGACCCCGGACAGGGCGAAACGATGCCCGCTCGCCAGCCGGATTCTGATCCAAGCGCGGTTGACCCGGACCCGGATGACCTCTGAGCCGGGTCGTCCACTTATGGTGAACCCGTGAAGCTGATCGGTCCCTTCGCCATCGCCATCGGCTGGCTGCTTCTGCGTCCCCACGAGCTCTTTGCTTGGGGCCCGGGCACCCATGTGGCTTTGGGTGAGCACCTGCTCGCCTCGCTCTACCTGCTGCCACCCGTGGTGCGCGCAGTTCTCGAGCGCTTCCCGATCCACTTCCTCTATGGCTCGGTAGCCGCTGACATCTCCTTCGCCAAGAAGTACGCACCGGTTGGGCGGCACTGCCACGACTGGCACGTGGGTGAGGAGATTCTCGACGCGGCTGAATCCGATCGCATGCAAGCCGTCGCGTACGGGTACCTGGCGCACCTCGCCGCCGACACGATCGCGCACAATCTATTCGTGCCGCGTCAGCTGCTCCTGACCAGTACGACCAAAGCGGTCGGCCATACGTATTGGGAGCACCGGATGGACGTCCACGTCGGCGAGGAGTACCTCGGCAAGGCCCGTCGACTCGTGACCGACAACGACCATTCGGAAGCGGACGAGCTTTTCGACTCGGTTCTGAGCGCGACGCTCTTCAGCTTCCAGACCAACCTTCGGATCTTCAGAGGAATGATCCGCATCCAAGGGAACGAGGCCTGGAAACAGGTCTTCGACAAGATCCTACAGAACTCCCGCTTCGACATCGCGGACCCGGTCGTTGAGCAGTATTTGGCCTTGGCCTTCGATCACGTCGTCGACTACCTCGTAAGCCGCAAGCATTCGCGGCCGGCAGCCCTGGACCCTGTAGGCGACGTGAATCTCCGCCTGGCGAAGATGATCCGCCGGCGAGGGATGGCGGCTGGGGGAATCCACGACCCCGGCGTCATCAAGGAGATGGCCGACGACTTCTTTCCCCTGCCGCTGGAGCCGCTGATCTATTGGCCGAAGGCCCTCAAAGCGGAGACCCCGCTGCGACTCACTGGAAGCAGTGATGCGCGCGCGAGCGACTAGGGAACCTCTGCACAAGTGTGGCGGGTCTCGTTGGGAGCGCTATGGACCCTTAGCCCTGGGGGGGCTCGGCGAGGCTTTCACGCATGAGCTCGTTCACTCGCCGCGGATCCGCGGTTCCACCCGACGCTTTCATGACCTGACCGACCAGAAACCCGAGTAGCCGGGTCTCACCTTCGCGCAAGCGAGCTGCCTCGCCCGGATTGGCGGCGATGGCGTCGTCGACCAAGCGAGCGAGGCTAACGTCGTCCCGAACTTGTGCCAGCCCTTCGCGGTCGACGACAGCAGGAGCACGATCCCCCGTGTCGAGCATCGCCGTGAAGACGGTTTTTGCGGCGCGCCCCGAGATCGTCCCGTCTCGTACGAGCGCGATGAGCTCGCACAGGCGATCAGGGGCGAGCGCGGGCGACGTCAGGGGGTGACTGCCCCCCTTCACGGCCTGGAGGACCGGGCCCATGACCCAGTTCGAGGCGACTTTGGGATCGGCGCCCCTGGACACCACCGCCTCGAAATAGTCTGCCGTGCCGCGCGAGGCGGTCAACACTCCGGCGTCGTACTCGGGGAGACCGTACGCATCGCAGAAACGGTCGCGCCGCGCGGCAGGCAGCTCCGGGAGCGTGGCCCGTGCGGCTTCGATCCTCGCGCGGGACACCCTGAGGGCAGGGAGATCGGGCTCGGGAAAATAGCGATAATCGTGGCTCTCCTCTTTCGAACGCATAGAGCGGACCTCCCCCCGCGCCGCATCCCAGAGGAGGGTCTCGTGGTCCACGCGCCCGCCTTCCTCACGCACGTGGGTCTGCCGCTCGATCTCGACTCGGATGGCCTTCTCGACCCCCGAGAACGTGTTGAGGTTCTTCACCTCGGTCTTGGTCCCCAGGCCCGTGCTGCCGGTCTCCCTTACGGACACGTTCGCGTCCACTCGCAAGCTGCCCTCCTCCATATTGCAGTCGGAGACCTGTAGGTACTCCATCAGCTGCTTGAGCCCCTGGAGATAGGCGCGTGCTTCGGCGGGAGACGTGAGATCAGGCTCGGACACGATCTCGATAAGCGGCACCCCGGTACGATTGAGGTCTATGGCCGTCGATTCATCGAACCGGTCGTGGTGTGACTTCCCGGCGTCCTCTTCGAGGTGGATGCGGCGGATACGAACCGTGCGGCCGCTCTCCAGAGCGAAGTGTCCATCGGTGGCAAGAGGACGCTCGAACTGGGAAATCTGGTACCCCTTGGGCAGGTCCGGATAGAAGTAGTTCTTGCGGGCGAAGATGCTTGTGTCGTGGATCGAGCAGCCAAGGGCGAGCGCCGCTTTGAGGGCCAGGTCCACGGCCGCCTGATTGAGCACCGGGAGGGCGCCAGGCAGACCGAGGCACACCGGACAGACAGCTGTATTGGGCCGAGCCCCGAATTCGGTCGAGTTCGCGCAAAAAAGTTTCTCGGCCGTATCCAGCTGGACGTGCACCTCTACCCCGATAACCGGCTCCAAGCTGTTCAAGGAGCTGCGCCTGTTGCCGGAGGACGCGGCGGTGGGAGCGGATCTAGCTCCGCCTCGAGCGCTGCCGCGATCGCCACCAATGTGTCTTCCCGCCAGTGCGGAGCGATCAGCTGGCCTCCCACCGGAAGGCCATCGGCCAGCCCGATCGGCAAAGAAAGGGCGGGAACGCCGGCGAGGTTCGCCGTCACCGTGAACACGTCGGACAGGTACATCTGGTACGGGTCGTCGACACGCTCACCGAGGGCGAACGCGACCGTCGGACAGGTCGGCGTGAAGAGCACGTCCACGCCGTCCTCGAAGACGTTCTGGAAATCTCGGGCGATCAGCCAGCGTGCTCGTTGGGCACGAGCGTAGTAAGCGTCGTAGTAGCCGGCCGAGAGGACGTAGGTGCCGAGGAGGATTCTCCGCTTCACCTCGTCTCCGAACCCTGCCGAGCGGGATGCCTCGTACACGTCGACTGTCGACGCAGCCCCCGCAGCTCGTTGGCCGAAGCGGACGCCATCGTACCGTGCGAGGTTCGACGACGCCTCTGCTGGGGCGATGACGTAATAGGCGGGGATAGCGAGCTCGGTGTGCGGCAGCGAGACGGGGCGCACTTCTGCCCCGGCGCTCTCGAGCAGCGCGGTCGCCTGGTTCGCGAGTGACCGGATCGAGGGGTCCAGCTCCTCGGGGAAATACTCCGTCGGCACGCCGACGACCGTGCCTCGGAGCCCCTTGGCGATCCCGGCGATCAAGTCGGGCACCGGGCGGACGGCCGAGGTGGAGTCCCTGAGGTCATGGCCGCTGACGACCTCGAGGAGCGTCGCGGCGTCCCGAACGGTCCGTCCGAGAGTACCGACTTGGTCGAGCGAGGAGGCGAATGCGACCAGACCGTACCGGCTAACACGTCCATAGGTCGGCTTGATTCCGACGACACCGCAGAACGAAGCAGGCTGCCGCACGGAGCCACCTGTGTCCGATCCCAGAGCCGCCGGGACGATTCCGGCGGCCACGGCCGCCGCCGAGCCGCCGGAGCTCCCTCCCGGCACCCGTCCACGATCCCACGGATTTCGCGTCGGGCCGAAGGCCGAATTCTCGGTGGACGAGCCCATCGCGAACTCGTCCAAGTTGGTCTTGCCGATCACGATCGCGCCTGCGTCGCGGAGCCTCCGCACCGCCGTGGCCTCGTAGGGCGAGACGTAGTCGTCGAGGATTTTGGAGCCGCAGGTAGTGGGCAGGTCTCGTGTGGCGAGGTTGTCCTTCACGCCGATCGGGATCCCGGCGAGGCGTGGCGTCGTCCCGTCCGGCGGGTCGTCAGCACCCGGGACCGGTGGGTCGTCAGCGCCTGAGACCGCGGGGTCGTCGACGCCCGGGGCTAGAGAGACGAATGCGTTGAGGGGCGGACCGGAGGCGTCCCACGCGACGTGCGCCGCTCGTGCCTCCGCCAACAGGTCCCCGGGCTCGAGGTCGCCCCGGCGAACCTGCTCTGCCAACTGGTCGATACCCACGCCAAGGGGCATCAGGAACCGTCGGTGTCGTCGTCACTCCGCCCCTGCACCGCGGGAAGGCGCGGTACTACGAAAAAGCCGTTTCTCCAGTCCGGAGCGAACTGTTCCGGAAGTCTCGTGAGAGGGTCCGGCTCCATCGGACGGAGTCGGGCGTCGAGAGGGTCGTCCGTCGCTACCGCGTCGGTCTCCCCTTCGGCATCCAGCCTCTCGTCCTCCGGATGGTCCTGCCCCTTCCCGACCCCCGCCTCACCGTCGCCCTTTTCGACCCGCGTGGCGTCATCCACCTCCTCGAGGCCCGTTCCTGCGGCGGTCAACGCCGCCATGTGCTCCAGGATCGAGCTCATGTCTCGCGCCATCCGCTCCGCCTCCACCTCGTCGAGGCGAAGGCGGGCAAGGTCGGCAATTCGATGAACCTCTGCGATGGAAATGGTCAGCTTGGGCCCCCGGCGCGTGGCGTCAATCGTAGGCTTTTTGGAGACCAGCGTAGCGGACGACCAGCCTCTTCCGACCCACGCCGTCGAAGTCCACGGTCACCTTCAGGTCTCGCCCGAATCCCAAGATCTCCTTGACCGATCCCGAGCCGAAGGTGGCGTGTGCAACACGCTCTCCTTTGACGAAGCGCGGAAGGTCCTGGTTCATGTCGGCATCGAGATCGGGACCGGCGTCGATCCCTTCTTCATCCTCCGGGGTCCGCTCCCTCGGGTCCGGTCGGCGTCGAATAAACGCGGCTTCGCGAGCGAGCCGGCGAGACTTCCGAAAGTCGACCAGACCGTGTGGAATCGAAGACGCGAACGAGGAAAGCTTTCCGAACATCAGCTCACCCGCACGTCTCCGCTGCCGCGCATAGGTGAAGTACAGCTTGTCTTCGGCCCGGGTGATCCCGACGTACATGAGCCGCCGCTCCTCCTCGAGCTCCTTCGGTTCGTCGAA
The DNA here is from genome assembly GCA_965248625.1 of Longimicrobiales bacterium. GTDB lineage: Bacteria > Gemmatimonadota > Gemmatimonadetes > Longimicrobiales > Gaopeijiaceae. Next base: position 458,572 of record OZ252109.1, read on the forward strand.
CGAGCGCGCCAACGGGAACAGTCCGTCCTCCATTCCCGAGATGAACACACACGGGAACTCGAGCCCCTTCGCATTGTGGAGCGTCATGAGCGTGACGACGTCGGCGCCGCCGTCGTGGGCGTCGACGTCTGCAACGAGAGCGACCTGTTGGAGGAAAAGGTCCAGCTCCGAGAATCGGTCGACCTCCTCGTCCTCCCAGTCGTCGAGCATCTCTGCCTCGAACTCCAAGGCGCCAGCGATCAGCTCGAGCACGTTCTCCGCTCGGTCCTCCCCGTCGGGACCCTCCTCGCGCAGGTGGCGGGGGATCTCGAGCTCCTCGACGAGCGTCTGTAACATGTCGCCGACGCTCATCTGGGCCGCTAGCCCCGAATAGCGCCGGATGAGGTCGGCGAAGCGCTCCAACGATCGGGCCCCGGCGGCAGGAAGCTCCGTCGCCTCCGATGCACGTGCTGCGGCCTCGAGGAGTGGGAGCTCCGATTCCCTAGCCCACCGTTCGAGTCGTTCCTGGCTCGTCCGCCCGATGCCTCGTCTCGGGTAATTGACGACACGTGCGAAGGCACCTTCGTCCTTCGGGTTTGAGATCAGGCGCAGGTATGCGAGCACATCTTGGATCTCTCGCCTTTCGTAGAACCGGACGCCACCTACGATCTGATAGGGCATGGCGCGCCGTCGCAGCGTGTCCTCGAGTGCCCGGGACTGGGCGTTGGTCCGATAAAGGATCGAGAAGTCACGGTGCCGGCGTCCCTCGGTCTCCATCCGTGTCTCGATCTCGTCCGCGATCCAACGCGCCTCGTCGACCTCGTCCACGGTCTCGACGATGCTGAGCGTGTCTCCCCCGAGGCGTTCCGTACGAAGGGTCTTTCCCTTGCGTTCGACATTCTCCGCAATCACGGCGTTGGCCGCTTCCAGGATTCTCTCGGTGGAGCGGTAATTCCGCTCTAGGCGGACGACGCGGGCGCCCGGGAAGACCGACTCGAACTCGAGGATGTTGCGGATGTCGGCGCCTCGCCATCCATAGATGCTTTGATCGTCATCGCCGACGACCATGAGGTTGGAATGTGTGCGGGAAAGGAGCTCAAGGAGCCGGAATTGAGCGTGGTTCGTGTCCTGGTACTCGTCCACGAGCACGAAGGCGAAGCGGTCGGAGTACCGCTCGAGAACCTTCGCGAAGCCCTGGAACAGCTCGACGGGCTTGACCAGGAGGTCGTCGAAGTCAAAGGCGTTCTGCTGCTTCAACGCGGTCTGGTAGGCTGGATACACCTTCGCGACCATTCGCGCGAACACGTCGAAGCTCTCGCTGTTGTCCTCCACGAACTGCTGCGGACCGATCAGCTCGTTCTTCGCGCCGCTGATGTGCGCCCGGATCGCCTTGGGCTTCCATCGGCTCGGATCCACCCCGACAGACTCCTGTATGCGCTTGATCTGCCTGAGGCTTTGATCCGCGTCGAAGATGGTGAAGGCGTTCGACCACCCGAGGAGCTCGGCGTGGCGACGCAGGAGACGCGCGCCAATGGCGTGGAAGGTCCCCATCCATATACCGCGCGGCTCTTCCTCGAGGAGCGCGGCCACCCGCTCCCTCATCTCGCCCGCGGCTTTGTTCGTGAAGGTGACCGCGAGAATGCGATTCGGTGGGGCACCGTGCTCACCGATCAGGTGGGCGATCCGGCTCGTGAGGACGCGGGTCTTTCCCGATCCAGCCCCAGCGAGGACCAAGAGTGGCCCTTCGAAGTGGCGAACGGCCTCAAGCTGTTCCGGGTTCAGCCTGGCCAAGTAGTCGAGAGACGTCGACGTCTCCATCTATCGCGACGGATCCTCGGTGTCAGCGCGCATCGACCGCGCGAATGCCGGTGTGCCAAGGGCAAGACCACTCAGCGCGAAAAAGATCGGCGCAAATCGGAAAAGGTGGTCGGACCCTGGAGATGATCAACGCGGGGCGAAAGAGCTCAACGCCACGTGGGCAAGCGAATACTCATGGTGGCGCCAGGCTCCCACTCCGATACGAGCTCGATCCGTCCACCGTGGACCCCGTCCACGATGCGTCGCGCCAGCGCGAGCCCAACCCCCCAACCGCTGGATTTGGTGGTCACTCCTGGATCGAACAGCCGGTCGCGGACGGCGGCGTCGATGCCGGGCCCGGAGTCTGCGATGCGCACGTCCACCCACCCCGGCTCGGCCTCCACGCAATCAATCGTAATACTCCCCCCCCGGCCGGCCAATGCGTCCAGGGAGTTCTTGACGACGTTTTCCAGAGCCCAGCTCAGGAGGACCGGGTGCCCCTTAACGGCGGGCAGATCCGGAGGGATATTGACGGTCAGCTCGACCTCCGAACCGAGACTCGGGAGCCGTGACTGAAGGTAGCGTTCGAGCTCGCGGACGACCGCATATAGATCGAGGCTCTTCAGCTCGGGCTCCTGCCCCACGAGCTCGAACCGGCGGGTAATCCGTTCGAGCCTCACGATGTCGTCTTCGAGCTCGCGAACGACCTCGGCTTCACCGAGGTGCCCCGGACGCTCCTCGGGAGTGAGGCGGAGCACCTCCAACCATCCCTGTAGCGACGAGATGGGTGTTCCCAGCTGATGGGCGAGCTCTCGCGCCATCGCCGTCCACGCTCGCTCACTCTCGACGCGACGTTGGTACCGGATCAGTGTTGCACCGACGAGCACGGTGAGAACGAGCCCTCCTCCCTGAAGCCAGGGAATCCACCGAAGGCGTGTGACCAACGGCGGATCACCGTAGTGGACCTGCTGGAACTCGGGGTCGCCGATCGGTGGGTTCCGCGCGTCCAGCGTTCCCAGGTACGTCCGGAGGCGCTCCTGTCCATCCGGTGTGCCGAGATCGGCATCGAACGGCAGGTTCTCCACGCCCAGGATGGCGTCCCCGGGTCCGGTCAAGATGAACGGCACACCCGCCTCGATGATCAGCCGCTGCAGCTGGATGAGCGCGAAGGTCGAGCTGCCCTCGCTAGGGTCGGTCAACCCCTCCACCACCTCGGCGTACACGCGGGTGAAGTTCTCGCTATCGGCGCGCAGTGCACGCACGATCTGCCGGGTGTACAGAACGTACCAAGCCAGAAGAGCCACGAAGAGGGCTGCCACCGCGAGGGACCACCGGCGGGGCGTCATCGGTGGCTCGGCAGCCTCACGGACACAGACGGTCGAGGCCGAGGTAGTCCACGAATGGCTCGGGGACCGTGACGCTTCCGTCCTCCTCCTGGTACGTCTCGAGGAGTGCCACCATGAGTCGGGGCAGCGCGACTCCCGATCCGTTCAGGGTATGCACGAACGCGGGCTTCTCTCCAGGCGCGGGGCGGTATCGAATGTTCGCCCGCCGCGCCTGGTAGTCGGCGAAGGTGCTACAGCTGGACACCTCCAGCCATCGCTGCACCCCCGGCGCCCAGACTTCGAGGTCATAGGTCATGGCGGCCGAGAAGCCGAGATCACCCGTCGCGAGCCTGAGCACGCGGTACGGGAGACCGAGGATCTGGAGGACTTTCTCAGCCTCCGCCGTCAGCTCCTCCAGGGCCTCGCGGCTCCGTTCTGGCGTCTCGTAACGCACGAGCTCGACTTTGTCGAACTGGTGCACGCGTAAAAGGCCACGCGTATCCGCACCGGCCGCCCCGGCCTCGCGACGGAAGCACGGCGAATAGGCCGTGTACCGAATGGGTAGATCCTCGGCTGCCAAGAGCTCGTCGCGATGCAGGTTGGTGACCGGAACCTCGGCCGTCGGTATGAGCCAAAGATCGTCTCGGGTGGTGACGTACGACTCCTCGGCGAACTTCGGCAGCTGGCCCGTTCCGGTGAGCGATTCGCGGGTGACCAGATAGGGAACGCGTACCTCCGTGTACCCGTGCTCACGAATGTGCAGCTCGATCATGAATTCGATCAGCTTTCGCTGGAGTCGGGCACCGAGGCCCGTCAGCACGGGGAATCCGGAGCCGGAGATCTTCGAGCCGCGAGCGAAGTCCAGGAGGTTGAGGCGTTCTCCCAGGTCCCAGTGTGGGCTCGGCTCGAACGCGAAGGTCCTTGGCTCCCCCCACTCGCGGATGATCTCGTTCGCGTCCTCTCCACCCGTTGGCACGTCCGGCAGAGGCAGGTTGGGGAGCTCCAGGAGGATTTCCCGGATTCTCGAGTCGGCCGCGGCGACCGTCCCGTCGAGCCCCCCGATCCGCTCGCCGACCGTGCGCATCTCGGCGATGAGCTCCTCCGCCGGCTCCCCGGCACGCTTTCGCTCTCCGACCTGCTTAGTGACCTCGTTGCGCTTTGCCTTGAGCTCGTCCACTTCGCCGATCGCGGCTCTGCGGCCCTCGTCCAGCGCAAGAAGCTCGTCGACCAGCGCGTCGCCATTGGCGAGCTCGCGTCGGGCCAGGCCAGCCCTCACCAGGTCCGGGTCCGCGCGAATCGCTCGAATGTCTAGCATCGGACGGATTTGCCCAGGAACCCCGGTGCGTCCTCAATCGACCCTATCACTAGTTGGTGATGTCCGGCTGGAGCTTGCGGCTGTTACAGAGCCGATTGGTGTCGTACAGGAAGGTGAGGCTCTGCTCCGCGATGTCCACTGACATCGGTACGAGCTTTGCGTAGTGGTTACATAGCTGCCCGAAGGTGGACACCTGCCGACGGGTGCGGATCACGTAGAGAACCCCGATCTGGACGCGTACCGGGTCATCGGTGACGTAGCGCTCGTCGTCCTCGCGGGGAGCCTCCTCGATCACGTCGAATTCCGCCCCTGGCATCTCGAGGATGGCGGCCTCGGATTCGATCCCCAGCGCGCCCGGAGGCAGCAGGAACATCGAGGCTCCATCAGTGTCGACGACCATGTCCCAACCGTTGGTGGCTGACGGTGCTTCAACGCGTATGGACTGTCGGCGGAGGAAGTCGAAGCCCGAGTCGACGTTGAGCTCGGGTCGCGTGATCGAGTAGAGGAGCACCGTGTCGGGAGCGGCGATCCATTCGAGCGCGAACGGGTCCGAACACGCGCTCGTGAGAATCAAAAGCGAGAGGGGGCCACACAAACGAGAACAGCGCATGAGAACGAGGCGATCCTGGACGAATGAATCAGCGCCGGGGCGCGAGAAGACTACCCCGTTCGACGGAGCGGGTCAACCCTGGAAAGTGCCGCTATATCTTGACTTTACACCACCCGCTGGGTAGGTTCCCGCCCGCGTCCCAACAGGGGAATCAGCGGGTCGGGCTCCGCGAGGTGAAATGACGAAATCGGCCGACGACGACCCCCCTCGGGGCCGTATATTGGTGGCCGACGATGAGCCCCACATCCGACGCATCCTCACCACTTTCCTGGAAGCCGCCTCCTTTATCGTCGACTCGGCGTCGGACGGCGAATCCGCCCTCGAGCTGCTCGCCGGGGACAATCATTACGATCTGGTCCTTTTGGACCTGATGATGCAGGACATGACGGGGCTGGACGTCCTTTCCGACTCTCGGGAGATGCCGCACCGGCGGAACGTGCCCGTGATGATCCTGACGGCGAAGGGACAGGACAGAGACCGCACAGAAGCATTCGAACGCGGTGCGAGTGATTTCGTCGTCAAGCCCTTCAGCCCGAAGAAGCTCTTGACCCGCATCTACGAGCTGCTTGACTCCCCCTGATCTCCATCTTTGGGTCGTCATCCTCGCGGGTGGCGTCGGCTCCCGCTTCTGGCCCGTCAGTACCGGTGCGAGGCCGAAACAGCTCCTTCCGCTCGTTACCGCCCAGCCCCTCGTCGCCGACACCACCGAGCGGGCTCTGGGCATTGTCCCAACGGAGCGCCTCCGGGTGCTCGCGGGCCGAGATCTCGAGTCTGCGCTCACCGCGGCTCTGCCCGAGGTGCCGGCGGAGGCTTATCTATGGGAGCCCGTGGCGCGGGGCACGGCGCCGGCGCTCACTTGGGCGTCGTGGGTTATCGCGAAGGAGGATCCTGAAGCGGTTCTGGTTTCACTGCACTCCGACCACCTCATCGAGCCAGTCGATGCGTTCCACTCCGATCTTCGCCGCTGCGCGGCCACGGCACGCACCCAAGGAGTGCTCACGACCATCGGCGTGAGGCCCAGCGGTCCCGATCCGGGATACGGGTATCTGCAGCCCGGCCCCTCCCTCCACGAGAACGGGGCGGAGACCGCGGTACGTGTCGAGCGCTTCCATGAAAAGCCCGACCTGAGGACGGCGGAGGAGTACGTCCGAGCGGGCTACCTTTGGAACTCAGGCATCTTCGTTTGGAAGGCGTCCGTGTTCCTCGACGAGCTCCGGACACACGCGCCGGAACTCGCGTCACTGCTCCCGTTGCTGGAGGCCGGAGACGTTGATGGCTTCTTCCGTGCGGCGCCGGGAGCGAGCGTTGACGAGGCGGTCCTAGAGCGTAGCGGCCGGGTGGCGACCGTGGAGGCCACGTTCCGGTGGGACGACGTGGGAACCTGGGAGGCACTCGCACGCACTCGGGAGGTCGACGGGCACGGCAACGTCGCTGTCGGAGACGCTCTCTTGGTGGACAGCGGAAGGAATATCGTCTACACCGAGGACGCTCCTGTCGTGCTCTTCGGCGTAGAGGACATTGTGGTCGTCAGGACGCCCGGCATGACCATGGTCACGACTCGGGAGCGATCCCGCGATCTGAAACGGCTCGTCGAGCTCCTCCCTCCCGAGTGGCGGGGGCCCGCATCGTGAGCACCAAGCTGTACTTGTTCGACGACGCTCGCGCGGCGTCGTGGGAGCCGTTCACGTTGACCCGGCCAGCCGGAGAGTTGGCCTTCGGGAGCTTGCGGGCGTGGGAGCGGGCGTGCCGTGTGTGGGACGCGGAGGGCGCTGGACACCTCACGACTGGTCATCTATTGGGCTTCCAGGAGGGCGACGGTCCGCCCGGTGTACGTCCGGCCGACCTCTCCTCCGAGGATTACCGCATCGTCCTCTCGAGCAGAGCGGTCGTGCGCTCGGCCCGAGGGGAGGCGCCGGCGGCCGTGACCGACCTCTTCGTCAACGACGTGCGCGTGGGCTGGGCGTTGCCACCAGGCGCGCCGTTGCCATCCCCCGAAGCGCTTTTGGCGCCGTCCCGTGAACGCGCCGCCGAGGCCCGCGAGGACCTGGATGGCTTCCTTCTGGAGAACGCCTGGGATCTCGTCGACAAGCTCCCAGATCAGCTGCGTGAGGACTTGGACACGGTGTCGCACGCGCAGGCGGTCCTGCCGCCCGGCGTGCACCGCATCGGCGACGCCCCCGTCATCCTCGGGCAGCGTGTCGACATCGAGCCCACCGTGCTCATGGACACACGCTCGGGACCCATCGCGCTGGCCGACGGGGTGAGTGTGCGCGGCCCCGCTCGCTTGACGGGCCCGCTATACGTCGGGACGGACTCGACGCTCCTGGGAGGCTCGGTATCCGCCTCCTTCATCGGTCCGGCGTGCAAGATCCGAGGCGAGGTCGAGCGCTGCGTATTCCTCGGCTATGACAACAAGGCGCACGACGGCTACTTGGGGAATGCGTACGTGGGTCAGTGGGTCAACTTGGGAGCCCTCACGACCAACAGCGATTTGAAGAACAACTACGGAGAGATCCGAATCCGTACTTCGACCGGGGAAGTATCCACCGGACTGATGAAAGTCGGTTGCTTCTTGGGCGACCATGTGAAGACCGGCATCGGAACGCTCATCAATACGGGCACAGTGGTCGGGGCAGGAAGCAACCTGTTCGGCGGGGAGATGCCACCCAAGTACGTGCCTCCGTTCCGTTGGGGCACCGGGGCCCGTTCGGAGATCTTCCGTCTGGACCGGTTTCTCGAGACCGCAGAGCGGGCCATGGGCCGCCGGGGTGTCGAGCTGACTTCGGCGATGCGCGCGGTGCTCGAACGCGCTTGGCACGGGGTCACTGGAGAAGGCGGAGAAGGAGAGTGAAGGTCAGTGTCCTCGGTAGCGGCAGCAGCGGCAACGCGGTTCTGGTTCAGTCGGGCCGTGCGCGAATCCTCGTAGACGCAGGCTTCAGCGCGCGTGAGCTGGAGCGCCGCTTGAGCCGGATCGGAGTCAAGGCCCAGGAGGTCTCCGCCATCGTGATTACCCACGATCACGGCGACCACACCCGAGGGAGCGGAGTGTTCGCCCGCCGGCACGGCACTCCGGTCTACATGACCGAGGCCACCCGGCGAGCGTGCGCGCGGCTGTTTCGTGGCGGCGAGACCCTGTTGGAATACCGGCCTGGCCGTCCCTTCGGCATCGACGACGTGCGGGTAGAACCGTTCATGACCGTCCACGATGCCGCCGACCCGGTGGCCCTCGCCCTGGTGAACGTGGAGTCGGGGGTCCGCGTCGGCCTCGCGACCGATTTGGGTCGGCCCACCGCCCAGGTGCGCCATGCCCTCTCCGGGTGCGACTTCCTGATCCTCGAGGCCAACCACGACGAAGCCCTCTTGCAACAGAGCCGGTATCCGACGTCTGTGAAGTCGCGCATCGCGTCCAGCCACGGACATCTCTCCAACGATGCTGCAGCCCGCCTGGCCCTGGATCTCCTACACCCACGTCTGGCCGGCATCGTTCTCGCGCACCTTTCGGCCGAGTGCAACACTCCGGCGCTCGTCGAGGACATCGTGGGGACAGCGCTGACCCGGGCGGGTTACCGTGGGTATCTGCGCGTTGCGGGACAGGACGACCCCACGGAACTCGTGGACATCGAGGTGCTACGCCTCAACGTGGGCCCGGAGCAACTGTCCTTCCTCTAGTGTCCCGTTTGGAAAGTCGCGTGGCATTCGAGCGCCACTGCACCCGCTAGAGACCAAAGAGCCTCAGGAAGTCGTTCGACAGCGCCCAAAGCATGATCCCCATGATGATCACGAAGCCGACCTGGCTCCAACGCATCCGCTGTTCGATGCTGAGCGCACGGCCCCGGACGGCTTCGATGCAGAGGAACATGAGGTGCCCGCCGTCGAGCACGGGGATGGGAAGCAAGTTGAGGATGGCCAGATTCACCGAGAACAGGGCCATGAAGCGGATGAAGATCTCGAACCCCTCCGCGGCCGCCTGGCCAGACGCCTCCCCGATCGTGACGATGCTTCCCAGAGACCGCGGGGAAACGTTCCCTGTGACGAGGTCTCGCAAGAATCCAAGAATAAGGGCCGTCGTGGCTTCGGTTTCCTGAAAGCCGATCCGGGCTGCGTCGGTCAGTCGAACAGGCAGGTAGACCAGATCCGGAATGGGCGGAAAGATGCCAACCTGGCCGATCGTCCGGATCTCGCCGTCGGGACCGGACTCTTCGCGTGACGCGGGCGTCACGGTCCGCACCAGCTCGCCCCCGTCCCTCAGGATCCGGAAGTCCGTGGGGACCTCGGTGCGTCGGGTGACCTCTCGTCGGAACGCGGCCCAGTTGTCGACCGGGACGCCTCCCACGGCCAGCACTCGATCGCCTGGACGAATGCCCGCTCGAGCTGCCGGAGCTCCCGGCTCAACAGCCCTGACCTCCGGCTCCAGCCAATAGTCGAGCGCGAAGGCAAGCCGGTTCCTCGCGGCCTCGTCCGCAGGCACCGCCACGGTGACCATCGTCTGCGGCGACTCGGTCTCGACAGTGATGGTCTCCCCGCCGGCGCGTAGGAATCCGTCGCGGACCTCCCCCCAGTTCGCGACGTCCCGATCGTCGATCCGAGTCAACCGCGCTCCGATCGGGAGCTCGGCGAGGCTCTCGGTCCCCGGCGGCAGCAGCTCCGCGTTGACGTTACCGAGGCGGGTCGTGTCGATCTCCGCGATCCCCCAGCCAGCGGCCACAACCGCGTAGGCCACAAACGCGAAGATCATGTTCATGATGACGCCGGCGGAAAGAACGAAAGCGCGAGCCCAGATCGGCTTGGCGTCGAAGTCGCGGGAGCTGGGAGCCCGTGGCTCTCGACCCTCCTCGCCCTCGATCCGCTCCATGACCTCGTCGTCCATTCCTCCCATCTTGACGTACCCACCGAGTGGGATGGCGGACACGACGTACTCCGTCTCCCCACGGGTGAAGCCCCAGAGCCGGGGGCCAAGGCCGATGGAGAACCGCTGCACCTCTATGTCCACGAGCTTCGCGGCCCAGAAGTGCCCGAACTCGTGGACGAAGATCAGCACGCCCAATACAACGATTGTAGCCAGCAAAGCCATCATTCAGTCTTCTCTCAGCGTTTTCTTCGGCGTCGACACCGTTCCACTGGCGGGCTCAAAGACCCGCCGTCTCACCCAATGCCGCGACCGCGTTCCAGGCCTCTCGGCGAGCCTCCGCATCGACCGTCAACACGTCGTCCACCGAATCCATGCTCCCGCCGGGCACCCTCTCCAGTGCTCCCTCCACGATGTCGGCCATGTCCGAGAAGCGGACGTCTCGTTTGAGAAACGCCTGGACCGCCACTTCGTTGGCCGCGTTGAACACCGCGGGTGCACGACCCCCGGCCCGGCCAGCGGCGACCCCGATGCCGAATAGGGGAAAAGAGCCGTGATCGACGTCCTCGAACGTGAGCGGAGTCGATTCGAGCGGGTCGAACGTGCGCAACTCGCCGTCGTCGATCCTCTCAGGATAACTGAGGGCGTAGAGGATCGGCAGTTCCATTGTCGGAAACCCCATCTGGGCCAGAACCGATCCGTCCACGAACTCGACGAGGGAGTGGATCACGGACTGCGGGTGGACCACGACCTCGATCCGGTCATACTCCACCCCGTACAGGAAGTGCGCCTCGATGACTTCGAGAGCCTTGTTCGCGAGCGTCGCCGAGTCGATCGTGATCTTCGACCCCATGGCCCAGGTCGGGTGGCGCAGTGCTTCCGAGGGAAGGATGTCCGCCATGTCCGACGCCCGCCGGCCCCGGAACGGCCCACCGGAGGCCGTCAAGACGATCCGGGACAGTCGGCCCGAGCCGTTGCCTCCGATGCACTGAAGGATGGCGCTGTGCTCGGAATCGATCGGGATGAGCTCACCTCCCCCCTCCCTTGCAGCGTTCAGCACCATGGGGCCACCGGCAACCAGAGATTCCTTGTTGGCGAGCGCCAACCGCTTGCCGGACTTGAGCACGGCCAGAGTCGGCTCGAGCCCGGCTGCTCCCACGAGCGCGTTTACGACCACATCCGCGTCGCACTCGCCGGCGAGGTCGAGCAACGCCTCTCGTCCGTATCGCCAAGTCCCGCCGGACGGGTCCCGATGCGCCGCGCCCTCGTCCCCGAGCACGACGTGTCCCGGCTTGTGACGAGCGACCTGCCGGCTCAGCTCTTCCACAGAGCTGTTCGCCGCCAACGCCACGACTCGGAACTTCTGGGGGTGGCGTTCGATCACGCGCAGCGCACTCGTGCCAATCGAGCCCGTGGATCCCAAGATCGCGACCCGGATCACATCCGACTCCGTGGACCCGAGAGCGCCGACTGGCGCGTTATCGAGCTCATAGCACGGCCCCTGTAACGAGGAGCGACACGTACGTGATCGGCACCGTCACGAGCACGCCGTCAAATCGGTCCAACGCACCACCATGTCCGGGGAGGAGACGCCCAGTGTCTTTTACCCCGGCCTCCCGCTTCAGCACCGACACGGCCAAGTCGCCGGCCTGGGCCCCGAGCCCGATCAGGAGCGCGATCACTGCGGCGACACCGGGTCCAACCCCCCACGGCGCGAAGGGCCCAGGTGCAACGGCCACGAAGAGCGTACCGGTCGCGATCGCGCCGATAAGACCAGCAATGCCGCCTGTCACTGTCTTCCCCGGGCTGACGGTAGGGATCAGCTTGCGCTTCCCCCACCAGCTCCCGGCGAGATACGCGGCCGTGTCACCGGTCCAGGTAATCGCGAGCGGAAAAATCAAGAGCAACGCACCCTCCCAAGCCCCTACGGACCGTACCCCTGCACCGGTTTCGGGCAAGTGCCTGAGGAGAAGCGCAAAGGAGAGGGCCCCGCCGGTATAGACGATCCCGGCAATTGTGACGGAGACGGATTCCAGTGGCTCTCCCGCCGAACCTCGCCCCCAGACGGCTGCGAGAAACATCGCCAGCGTGGTGCCAACCAGAACCGCGAACGCCACCGGGGCAAACCCCAGATAGAATGGCTCCAACGTCGCGAGGAGCACGAGCAGCGCTGAGACGATCACACCCAACCAACTGAATGGCCGACCGTGCCCCTCGCGCACGAGCGCGAAGAACTCGTGGACTGCCAGCGCCGCGACGACGGCCAAGACTACGCCGAGGGCCCACCCTCCCCAGTAGATGACAAGGATGCCGAGTGGGATGCCCGGGCCGGCCACCGCGAGGCGCCGGCCTAGGTCAGTCGTGGGCATCAACCGGTGGTGATGCGGCCGAAGCGGCGTTCACGGCGTTGGAAGTCGAGGACGGCGGCGAAAAGGTCTTCACGGGTAAAGTCCGGCCACAGTACGGGCGTGATGTGGATTTCGGTGTAGGCAAGCTGCCAGAGCATGAAGTTCGAGATCCGGGACTCCCCAGAGGTCCTGATGAGGAGGTCGGGGTCCGGAATGCCGCGGGTAAGAAGAGCATCCTCCAAGCACCTCTCGTCGATCTGCTCGGGAGTCAGCTCTCCAAGGGAGACCCGCGCCGCCAACCGCTGTGCCGCTCCCACGATCTCCTCCCGCCCACCGTACGAGATCATCAGGTTGAGTCTCAACGCCGAGCCCCCCACCGTAGCATCCACGATACGGTCGACCGCCTCGCGAGTCTTGGGCTGCATCCGGTCCAGCTCACCCAGAACATGCACTTCGACGCCCTTTCTCCTGAGTTCCGCGCGCTCTCGCTCCGCGTAGATCTTGAGGAGGGACATCAGCGCCGAGACCTCTTCCAGCGGACGGTGCCAGTTCTCGGTCGAGAAGGCGAAGAGCGTGAGGATCTCGATGCCTGCGTCGACTGAAGCTTCGATGGCCGCACGCACGGCCTTCATGCCATTCTTGTGACCGAGTTGCCGGGGGAGTCCTCGCTGGCGGGCCCAGCGACCGTTTCCGTCCATGATGACGGCAACGTGGCGGGGTACAGCGCCGTTCGTGCGAATCTGTCCGAGGGTGTCCAACGTCATGTCCGGCAAAATGCTCGGGGGTCGAGGACGGTGTCAAAGCGGTCCCCGCGTAGGTGGACGCAGGGGGCGAGCGGAGGCCGGACGACGAGTGCCGTCGTCCTTTGGCTCATTAGATGGCCATGACCTCCTTTTCCTTCGTCTCCAAGAGCCCGTCCAGCTTGGCGATGTGTTCGTCCGTGATTCTCTGGATGTCATCGAGCAAGCCGCGACCCTCGTCCTCTCCCAGCTCGTGCTCCTTCAGGCGTCGCTTCACCTCTTCATTCCCCTCTCGCCTGGCGTGTCGCATGGACACCCTCCCCTCCTCGGCCAGCTTGTGGAGGAGCCGGGCGTATTCCTTGCGGCGCTCTTCGTTCAATGCGGGAATCGGAACGCGGATCACGGTCCCGTCGTTGGCGGGGTTCAAGCCGAGATCGGCCGTCATGATGGCCTTCTCCACGGCTTCCATGAGGGTTTTGTCGAAGGGTTGAACGACGAGGAGACTCGCGTCCGGCGTCGACACCGACGCAACCTGGTTGACAGGCATTTTCGTGCCGTAGGCCTCGACACGCACCGTATCCAACAGCGCAGGCGACGCCTTCCCGGTCCGAACGGTCGCGAACTCACGTCGCGTAGCGTCCAGAGCGTCCTCCATGCGCTGAGTCAACTGCTTGATCGTCGGCATGACGTCATCCTCTCCCGCGGATTCTTTCGTCGAGTCAGGAAACGAGTGTGCCTACGCGGTCTCCTCGAATGGCGGCTGCGACCGCGCCCTTATCCTCCAGGTCCAATACGATGATCGGAAGGTCGTTGTCTTTGCAGAGCGAGACAGCCGGCGCGTCCATGACGCCGAGCTCGCGAGTGACGACCTCCTGGAAGCTGATCGTCGGTATGAACTCGGCTGTCGGATCTGTCACCGGATCCGCTGTATAGATTCCCGCGACCTTCGTGGCCTTGATGACGACGTCGGCCTCCATCTCGATCGCTCTCAATACCGCGGCCGTGTCGGTCGAAAAGTACGGGTTTCCAGTCCCACCCGCGAAGATCACGAGGCGACCCTTCTCCATGTGTCGAAGAGCCCTCCTCCGAATGTACGGCTCGGCGAGCTCCTCCATCCGGATCGCCGTCATGACACGGGTGTCGACGTCCTTTCGCTCGAGCATGTCTTGTACTGCGAGGGCGTTGATGATCGTAGCGAGCATGCCCATGTAATCGGCCGTCACTCGATCCATCCCCTGCTGACTCGCGATCGCGCCACGCACGATGTTCCCGCCCCCGATCACGATCCCCAAGGCCACTCCCATCTCCGTGACCGCTTTGACCTCTTCGGTCAATCGATCGACGACTGGAGGGTCGATTCCAAAGCCAGCCGCACCGGCGAGCGCTTCCCCGGAGAGCTTGAGAAGTACTCGGGAGTACCTGGGAGTCGAGGTCTCGTTCATCGTCGAGCCTCTAACGGATCGTCGAAAGGGCGGGCCGAGTCAGGAGCCCTGCCCCACTCCGAAGCGCACGAAGCGGGCAACCTCGATCCTCTCTCCCGTCTTCGCCGACACCTCGGTTACGAGCTGCCCGATCGTCTTTTCAGAGTCCTTCACAAAAGGCTGCTCGAGGAGGGTTCTCTCCTGGTAGAACTTCTTGAGCTTGCCCTCTACGATCTTCTCAGCGATGTGCTCGGGCTTGCCCTCATTGCGCACCTGCTCCAGGTACACGGCCTTCTCTCGCTCGACGATCTCGGGCGAGATGTCTTCTATGCGGACCGCGATAGGATCCTGTGAAGCGACATGCAGGGCGATGTCCTTGGCCAGTTGTCGAAAGTCGTCGGTGTTGGCCACGAAGTCGGTCTCGCAGTTGACCTCCACGATCACACCCACCCGCTTGTCGAAGTGGACGTAGCTCCCGATCGTGCCCTGGTTCGCCGCCTTTTCGGCACGCTTCGCGGCCTTGGCCGCGCCTTTGGCGCGCAGCAGGTCGATCGCGGCTTCCATGTCCCCTTCGGTTTCCTCGAGCGCGCGTTTGCAGTCCATCATACCGGCACCCGTGCGATCCCGTAGGCCTTTTACGTCCTTTGCGCTGATCTTCATGTCGTGTTCGTCTGAATCGGTCGGTGATCAGTTGTAAAAAAAGGCGGGAGCGAATGGGGTGAGCCGGGCCATCGACCCGACGTTCTCCATCCAACCACCGCCTCGCGGGAGACGTTGCCGGGACGCGTGCCTGGGCTAGTCCTTCCCTGCGTCCTCGACGTCGTTCCCGGGGGCTGGTTCGATCTCGGCCGGCGGGGCTTCGACAGCAATCGGAGCCTCGGCCGACTCCACGGCTCCGGTACCATCCGCCGCGACGTCTGCGGCCGGGGCGCCGTCAGCCGGGGCTTCAACGGCCGGGGCGTCGTCGGCCGGAGCGCCTTCATTCGAGGCGGCTGCGGGCGCGGGCGCTTCGCCGGAGTCCTTCTTCTGGTGCTGAGCGATCACATCCGGTCGCGGCCGGCGCCGCTGTCGGCCTCGGCGAGGCCGATCGTCAGACACTGCTGCCTTCTCACCCGTCTCCGTCGAGTAGGTCGTCGCCTCCAACTCCTCGACTCGACGGCGCTCCTCCTCTGGAACCTCCCTCATCGCCTGCTCGACCGAGTCTGCTATGGCGCGGCCGATCAGGCTGACGGCGCGGATGGCGTCATCATTGCCCGGAATTGGAAAATCGATCAGGTCCGGATCTGCGTTCGTGTCCGCGATCGCAATGATCGGGATCCCGAGACGATGAGCTTCCTTCACCGCGATCGCTTCGCGCCTCGCGTCGACGACGAACACGGCCCCGGGAAGGCGCGTCATGTCCTTCACGCCAGAAAAGTACTTGTCGAGCTTCATGCGCTCGCGCTCCAGCAGCAAGCGCTCCTTCTTGGTGTAGAACTCGAAAGCGTTTTCCTCCTGGCCACGTTCGAGCTCTTTGAGACGCCGGATCTGCTTCCGAATGGTCTGGAAGTTCGTGAGCATCCCACCGAGCCACCGCTCCGTGACGAAGAAGCTGTTCGCCCGAGTGGCCTCCTGCTCGATAATCCCCCGCAGCTGCGGCTTCGTGCACACGAAGAGGACCCGTTCCCCTCGGAGGACGAGATCACGGACCGCTTTCTGCGCTGCCGCAAGCCGGTCTAACGTCTTGCGCAGGTCTATGATGTGGATGCCGTTCCGCTCCGTGAAGATGAAGCGGCGCATCTTGGGGTTCCAGCGCCGGGTCTGGTGTCCGAAGTGGACTCCAGCCTCTAGCAATTCGTTTAGGCCAACCTGCTGCATTCGATCGCGGTCTCGGAGGTTTAGCGCTTGCTGAATTGGAAGCGCTTACGTGCCTTGGGGCGCCCGGGCTTCTTACGTTCCACCTTGCGGGGGTCTCGCGAGAGCAACCCGCCTTGCCGCAGGGGAACGATCGCGTCCTCGTCACTCTTCACGAGTGCACGCGCGAGCCCGAGTCGTATCGCGTCCGCTTGTCCGGTGAGTCCACCACCGTGCACTCGGATGGTCATGTCGAACCGACCCTCGGCTTCCGTGACCTCCAGGGCCTCCTCGATACGCTTGCGATGCGCGATGCGCGGGAAATACTCGCCCAGGGACCGTCCATTGATGGACCACTCTCCGGTTCCCGGGCGAAGAAGGACGCGTGCGACGCTAGTCTTGCGGCGTCCGACGGACTGAATTTGACTCGGTGCGGCCATGGATGATTCGTTCGCCTTCAGAGCTCGAGCGCTTGCGGACACTGGCCGTGATGGGGATGGGCGGCCCCACCGTACACTTTCAGCTTCTTGCGGAGCTTCCGGCCCAACTTGGTCTTGGGAAGCATGCCGCGGACGGCGAGCTCGATCACGCGCTCCGGATAACGCTCGATCATGCGCCTGAACGGAATGTGGCGCTCACTTCCGATGTAGCCCGAGTGGCGGAAATAGGTTTTCTGGTCCACCTTGTTGCCGGTCAGCTTGACCCGGGAAGCATTCACCACGATCACGTTGTCCCCGGTGTCCAGATGGGGCGTGAAGATGGGCTTGTGCTTCCCACGAATGATACGGGCAATCTCGGAGGCCAGCCGACCCAACGGTTTGTCCGCCGCGTCGACCACCCACCACTGAGACTCGATGTCCGCTGCTTTGGGTGTGTACGTCTTCACTCTCAACCATCCGCATTCTTCAACAACAAAGCTCTGAATGATATCTGGGACGGGCTGAGGTGTCAACGCGGTTTCAGAGGGGCCGACCTGTTTCGCCCGGGGAGTGAAAAGGGGGCGCCGGGCTATTTCCTGAACGTCTCGAGAAAGCGCGCCCGCGACGCGTGCCTCAACCGAAGCAGCGCTTTTTCCTTGATTTGCCGCACCCGCTCGCGGGTGATCCTGAGGAGCGATCCGATCTCCTCGAGTGTCATGGGCTCCTGATCGTCCAGACCGAAGTAGAGCCGGAGGATCTTTGCCTCGCGAGGCTTGAGGGTGCCCAGGGCCTCCTCGACGGTCTGCCGCAACGCGTGCCCGTACGCTTCGTCCTCCGGGCCGGGTGAAAACTGATCCGGCAAGTAGTCCAGAAGGCGGTTGTCTTCTCCTGGGGTGATCGGGGCATCGAGGGAGAGGTGGGATTGGGAGATCGCGAGTGTCTGTTCGATTTCCTCGTGCGTAAGCGACAGGTCTTCAGCGAGCTCTCCGACAGTGGGCTCCCGGCCGAGCTCCTGGAGGAGGCTCGAGCTTCTCCGCCCGATTCGGTGCAATGCACCGGCTCGGTTGAGGGGCACGCGCACGATGCGGCTCTGCTCCGCGAGGGCCTGTAGGATGGCCTGCCGAATCCACCACACCGCGTAGCTGATGAACTTGATGCCCTTGGTCTCGTCGAATTTGTGAGCTGCTCGGATCAGTCCGAGGTTGCCCTCGTTGATCAAGTCGGACAGGGGCACGCCCTGATTCTGATATTTCTTGGCAACCGAAACGACGAAGCGCAGGTTGGAGCGAACCAGCTTGTCCAGCGCTGCCGCCTCACCCCGCCGGATCGCCTCCGCCAAGCGTGCCTCTTCGGCCCGATCGATCAGCGGGTATACGCTGATCTCCTTGAGGTATTGGTCGAGCGATCCGCCCTGTTGCGGCCTGGAGAAGCTCACCGTCCGATCGCTCTCTGGCCCTGGCCGGGCGTGAAGGCTGGGACGCGCAGTGACGGAACGGGTTGGGCCCACCCACGGATGGGGATCCGAATGGGTGATGCGTTCTGTCGTAGCCCGGACATGTCACCCTGGAGCCCGCGTGGAGCGGACTAGAGCGGGGGAATCTCGAAGCCGGTCCGGACCAAGCCGCGGGGCAGCGAGGCGGCGCAGCGTGATACGAGCGACATCGGCGACTTCACTCCGGGTGGAGTGCCAGCGTCGTACTCATTCTCGGCACCCGACTGGCTACGCGCAATGGCGTGCCGGCCTCGACCCGGCGCCGATCTCGGGCTAGCGGATCAATCCGCCGATCCTCCGCCAACGCACGTCTCGGACCCAGGGAGCGGGCCCCACCCGGCTGGGATCGAACGAGTAGTACACGAACCACGGCCGGCCCCGCACGGCACTCCGGTCCACGAACCCCCAATACCGCGAATCCTCGCTGTTGTCCCGGTTGTCGCCGAGCACGAAGTAGCCGTGATCGGGAATTGCGATGGGTCCCCAGTTGTCACGCGTCGGACGGTAGGGTCTGGTCGCTGCACCCGCGCGAAGGAAGTCGCGCTGCCACCCCATGTCGGGATGGGTCGCGTCTCCGCCCGAGTCCAGGTGGCGGGCGTAGGGCTCCGCTTGTGGCTCGCCATTCACGTAGAGGGTCTTCTCGCGCATCTCCAGCACGTCGCCGGGGAGGCCGATCAGTCGCTTCACGTAATTCTTGCCGGGATCGTGGGGAGGCGTGAACACGATAACATCGCCACGGTCCGGAGTCGCGAAAGCCGGGAGGTGGAGTGAGGTCCCGGGAATCTCCGCGCCGTAGACGGCTTTGTTGACGAGGAGGAAATCACCGACGAGAAGCGTGTTCTCCATCGATGCCGTGGGGATCTTGAACGCCTCGACGAGAAAGGCCCGAATGACGAGAAAGAGCACGAAGGCGATGAGGATGGACTTGCACCAATCCCACGCCGACCTGAACAGGGATTGCTCCCGTACGCCCCGCCCGCCCCGTCGCTCATACTCCGGCTGAGCCGCCGTTCCGCCTTCCTCGAAGCTCCCTTCCATGTCGCTGCGAACCCCCTCGCTCGTCTGCGCCCTCGTCCCCCCACCCGTCGTTCCCCTCGACCCCAGGGCTCCAGCGGCTTTGGCGGCGGATCTCTTGCGTACACGGGACGGCGCGCCCCGTTCCGGGCTTCCGGAGGAGCCTTTCGCGGGGTCGGCCGAACCGGTTCCGACCCAGTCGCCGAGGGCGAGACGGCGCTGCGGCTGGAGACCGACTACCCCTCGCGGAGGCGCTCAAAACCAGGCGACTCCCATAAGCGCGAGCACGGTCGCCGCAATGAGGATGGAGTAGAACCTCCACAGACGGAAGAAGCTCAGCGATGGGTGGATACGCCGGGCGATCACAGCCACGAGGGCACCCGTCATGGCCGCTGAGACAAGCCACGCGATGCCCCA
Source organism: Longimicrobiales bacterium (assembly GCA_965248625.1). GTDB lineage: Bacteria > Gemmatimonadota > Gemmatimonadetes > Longimicrobiales > Gaopeijiaceae. Next base: position 478,128 of record OZ252109.1, read on the forward strand.
GAGGAACAGGACCGCTGCGTTGGAGGCGTCTGGAGGCATGCCCGTTCTCTTCCGCGTCAGATCCGGACCCGGACGACCGGTGCCAGGTGGCGATGATGGGGTTCTCGCTCTCTAACGAGTAGCGCTGTCGGGCGCGGACCTTGCTTGTTTGTGCTCGCGAAGCGTACACGTACCCCAGACTTCACCAGGAAGCCCCCATCTTGGCGTCGAATCCACGAAAAGCCCGAAAATCGTCCCTTGGGATCCCCCTCGTCCTCGTCGCGGGCGTAGTCGTGCTCGCAATCATCGGCCGATCGCACCTGACCGGAGGGGGGGCCGTCGCCGGAGCGCTCACCTCGCCCGAGTCGGCCGCGATCCCCTGTGCGGCGCAAGATCCTCTGTGCACCGAGAATGTGTCGGATCCGCGCAACGAAGACGCCGTGCTGGCAGCCGCCTGGTCGTCAGATTCGCTCGAGGCTCAGGTAGCGTGCGTCGGCAAGGGCTACCTTTGCGCGGATGAGACCGCGTCGGGGGAGGTTCGTGTCCTACGCTGGCCTGAGGAGAAGTCGGTCCTACGCATTCGCGTTACCCGGCCCGACGGCGTCTCTTCGCCCGATGCGGAGGCGCTGCGCGTCGCGGCCATCAGGGGGATCCTTTCCTGGCAGGGCGTGCCCAAGGATTTCCGAATCCTGGGAGAGCAGGAGGGCGGGCCGGCCGACGTCGTCGTAGAGTGGACAGCGCAGCTCCCGGGCGTAGCCGTCGGGCAAACACGGGTAGAGTGGGAGAGGATGGGTAGCGACATCCGCTTCACCGTGAAGAACTTCGTGCTCGCTACACAGAGCCCCCTCGATCAACGACTCGGGCTGACCCTCGACCAGATACGGTTCGCGGCCGCTCACGAGATGGGGCACGCGCTCGGGCTCCCCCACAGCGACGACCCGCGCGACGTGATGTACCCCGAGAACCGGGCCAGACACCTGTCGGTAGCCGACTACCGCACGGTCCAAGGCCTTTACGAGCTGCCGAATGGAGCCGTGATCCTCCTGACGAGCTAGTGTGGTGAGACACCACACTACATGCCTTCAGGCGTCCCGCACGAGTCCGTACTTCTCGATCTTCTTGTAGAGGTTGGACCGGGGCATGTCCACGGTCCGGGCCGTTTCGGAGACATTCCAGTCGTGTTCTCGGAGCCTCTGGAGGATGAATGCCCGCTCCGCACGCTCCTTGAACTCCGAGAAGGTCCCCGCGCCCAGCAGGTCTGCCCCCAGGCCCGCGGAGACGCCACGGCCGGCCGACAGCAGATCCACGTCGGAAGCGGCGATCTCGTTACCGGGAGCCAGGATCAACAGTCTTTCGACGGCGTTCCTGAGCTCACGCACGTTCCCGGGCCATTCCATGGCCTCGAGCCGACTCAGTGCGTCCTCGTCGAACCGTTTTTCCGATACACGGCCCGCTTTCACCACGAGCGTCGTGAAATGCCGCACCAGCATCGCGACGTCGTCCCTACGCTCGCGAAGCGGTGGGACCTCGATGGGCACGACGTTCAGGCGGTAGAACAGGTCCTCCCGGAAGCGGTCTTCGTCAATTTCTGTGGCGAGATCCTTGTTCGTGGCCGCGACGACGCGAACGTCCACTTGGACCGGCTTGGAGCCGCCCACCCTGGTAATCACGCCCTGCTCGAGTGCACGAAGCACCTTGGCCTGCGCCGCAAGCGACATGTCGCCGATCTCGTCGAGGAACAGGGTTCCGCCGTCCGACTGCTCGAACTTCCCCGCTCGGTCTGAAATGGCGCCTGTGAAGGACCCCTTGATATGACCGAACAGCTCCGACTCGATGAGCTCCGACGGGATCGCCGCGCAGTTGACCTCGACGAAGGGGCGCTCGCTCCGACCCGAAAGCCGATGGATGGCCCGCGCGACGAGCTCCTTCCCAGTCCCGTTTTCACCTGTGATGAGGACGCGCGCCTCGGACGGGGCCACCTTGTCGATGAGGTCCAGGACCTGCCGGATCTGAAACGACGTTCCGACGATCTCGTGACGGCTCTCGACCTCGCTCTGAAGCCATTCGACGCTCCGCGCCAGCCCCTTGAGGTCCAGCGCGTTCCTCAGCGTGACCAGTAGCCGGGCGGTGTCGAGGGGCTTCTCCAAGAAGTCGTAGGCACCGCGCCGCGTCGCCTCCACAGCCGTGTCGATGTTGCCGTGGCCGCTGATCATGATGATCGGGATTCGCGAATCGTGCTCCCGCATACGCGCCAACACCTCGAGTCCGTCCATTCCTGGCATCTTTACGTCGAGAAAAACCAGGTCGGGAGATGTCTCTTCGAGTAGATCCAGTCCGCTGGCGCCGTCGTTTGCGACGACGACTTCGTGCGACTCGTACTCGAAGACCTGGCGAAGCGCGTCTCCGATCGACGTCTCGTCGTCGACGATGAGGATGTTGGCCATGGGGTAGTCGTTGAAGACGGGAATCGCCGCACCTGGCGGCCGCCGGTCCTGACGCTACCGGTCGACTACGAGCGCGACGCTGTCCCCGGCAATGTAGATGGACCGAAGTCCCTCCGGTAGCGGAATCGCCACCGCCTCGGGCGGCAGCCCACGTTGGTCCCGGCGTCCCAACGCCTCGAGGATTGGCGCGTGAAAGCGCCTTGGGATGGGGATGTTCGAAGCGGACACGGACTGGACCACGATGGCCGCTTGCCTCCCCTCGAACGGCATGATGGTGGCTTCGACTTCGAGCGGGATGGTGTCGGGCAAGAATCCGGGCAGCCCGTCGAGGTCGGGGAACTCCGGGAATCGGTCAAGGACGATCCTGGCCGAGAGCTCCATCCGCCCGTCTTCGATCACGACCGAAGGCTCGTCGACTCCTGGGGGGACCAGTCCGGAGGAGCCGAATCTCAACAGGCTCGTGAGCTCTACGCCGTCGATCACGAACACATCGCCCTCCCCTGGACCCTCTTCCACGAACGTCTGTAGACGGTCGAGAACGTCCTGAGACACGTCGAGCGAGGGCTCGCGAGCGTCAGCGGGCACCTCGGAAGCCAGGCCCAGCCAAGCCTCGAGACGGGGGAACACCGCCGGGCCCCATCTCCATCCGGCGTAGGCGGTGGCGACGAGAAGCGCTCCGGCCACGAGGGTCCCGAAACAGCCCGGAAAGCATCCTTTGCGCTTCACGGGAGAGCTACTTCCGGACCGGAGTTTTCAATTCACTCGAGCGGACCGTGCTATACCGGGCTCCGCCCCGCGAGAGATGGCTGCGCATGAGGTCGACTGTGCGGAGGTCGACATGACCCCGGAACTCCAGGCTTGCGGCGAGGGCGTCGAGTCCGCGGAACGCACCGGCCCCGTCCTCCGATTCCGAACGACCGAGAGTCACGTGGGGATGGAAGGCGCGCGTCTCGCGGTTGAAGCCGAGATCGGCCAATGCCCACTCGAGGTCTTGTTTCAGGCATCGTAGCGCGGGAGTTGGCTCTACTCCAATCCAGAGTACGCTGGGTCGACGAATCGTGGGGAATGCGCCAAACCCCTCTACGTCCATGGCGAAGGGACGCGTGTTGCCCGCGACACGGTCGACCACTTCCTCCACTTGAGGAGCCACCTCCGGGCGAACGTCGCCCAGGAACTTGAGCGTGAGGTGGTAGGTCTCTGGCTCGAGCCACCGGACCGGAAGCCCGACTTCTCTCAGGGGCTTGGCCGCTCGGTGTACACTCTTGCGGGCGCGGGCGGGCAGATTCAGTGCGATGAAGAGTCGCATGCCTAGGATCGAAAAGGGTGGCGCGGCCACGCTTTCGGCCCACGCGGCCGGGAAGTTACCCGGATTTCTGGGCCCGAACAAGCGAGCGGATGGTCTGGCGCCGACGTGGGCCTGGCCCCTCCGGCGTCTCGAATTCCCATCGCTATTCCCAAATCATGCCAAGCGGGGGATCTTATTCGCTGTTTTGGAGGGACCGGCGCGAGGATCCGCGAGCGGTCACTGCCGACCCGAACCGTTGGGACACTTCGAGATGAGCAAATCCGAGTTCACTGCCACGCCTTTGAACCCGCGCACGCCCGTCCCTTCCGACATCGATATCGCCCAGGAAGCGACCCTCAAGCCCATCGCATCGGTGGCGCGCGAGCTCGGACTTGGGGACGATGAGCTCGAGCTGTACGGGCCCCACAAGGCAAAAGTGATGTTGGGCGTCTTGGACCGGCTGGCTACGGCGCCGGACGGAAAGTACGTAGACGTCACAGCCATCACGCCCACTCCCCTAGGCGAGGGCAAGACCACGACGACAGTCGGGCTCGCTCAGGCGATGGGCGCGCACCTCGGCAAGCGCGCGATCGCGTGCATCCGGCAGCCCAGCCAGGGGCCGACGTTCGGTATCAAGGGTGGGGCGGCTGGCGGCGGTTACAGCCAGGTGATCCCCATGGAGGACTTCAACCTACACATGACGGGCGACATCCACGCGATCACCGCCGCGAACAACTTGCTGGCCGCGGCGATCGACATCCGGATGTTGCACGAGTCCCGCCAGGACGACGAGAAGCTCTTCGAGCGCTTGTTCCCGGTGCGGGGAGGCCGGCGCTTCTTCGCGCGGGGCATGCAAGCCCGGAGGGCGAAGCTCGCTATCGCGACCGAAGACCCCGACAACATGACCACCGAAGAGCGGAGTCGCTTCGTTCGGCTCGACATCGACGAGGACACGGTGACGTGGCGGCGAGTTCTCGATACGAACGACCGGATGCTCAGGTCGATCACCGTGGGTCAGGGGCCGGACGAGTTCGGCTTCACCCGGGAGACTGGGTTCGACATCGCTGTCGCGAGCGAGATCATGGCGATCCTCGCGCTCACGACGGACCTTCCGGACATGCGGCGCCGGCTGGGAGCGATGGTCGTGGGAACGACTCGGGGCGGGGACCCGGTGACCGCCGAGGACATCGGCGCGGCGGGCGCGCTGGCTGTGCTGATGCGGGATGCGATCAAGCCGACGCTCATGCAGACGCTCGAGGGCACGCCGGTGTTCGTTCACGCAGGTCCCTTCGCGAACATCGCGCATGGCAACAGCTCGATCATCGCTGACCGGATCGCGCTCAAGCTCGGTGACTACGTCATCACCGAGTCTGGATTCGGCGCCGACATCGGAATGGAGAAGTTTTTCGACATCAAGTGCCGGTACTCGGGGCTCGCCCCGGACGTTGTTGTGCTCGTGGCAACGATTCGGGCCCTCAAGATGCACGGTGGCGGACCGGCCGTCGCAGCCGGCAGACCCTTGGCTGCCGCGTATACCGAGGAGAACCTGGGGCTCCTCGGCGAGGGCGTCGCCAACATGGAACACCACATCCGCACGGCGCTCAAGTTCGGCGTTCCTGTCGTCGTCGCGGTCAACCACTTCGCTACAGATACGGCCGCGGAGGTCGATCTGGTGATCCAGGCTGCGAGGTCGGCCGAGGCCGTGGACGCCGTCGTATCCAAGCACTGGGCCGCAGGGGGTGCTGGGGCAGTTGCCCTCGGCGAGGCCGTGGTGCGGGCGGCGGAACAGCCGTCCAGCTTCGAGTTCCTCTATCCGCTCGACCTCCCCATCCGAGAGAAGATCGAGATCATCGCGCGCGAGGTGTACGGCGCGGACGGCGTGGAGTACGAGGCGCTGGCGGAGGAGCGAATCGATCGGTACACGCGACAGGGCTTCGCCGATCTCCCAATCTGCATGGCCAAGACCCACCTGAGCATCAGCCACGACCCCACCCTCAAGGGGGTGCCCAGTGGGTACACGCTCCCGATCCGCGACGTCCGCGCGTCCGTAGGCGCCGGCTTTCTATACCCACTCGTGGGCCAGATGCGGACGATGCCAGGACTCCCGACCCGGCCGTCCTTCTACGACATCGACCTGGACCCCGAGACGGGGAGGGTCATCGGGCTGTTCTAATCGCCGTTCCTCGACCCTGACGCCTCACCCGTCAACTCGTGAGGTCGCTCGCAAGCCGCCCCCGCCAGCCCCATGGGTTACGGCGTTGGCCGAGGTCCGAGGGGTCACCGGCCAAACAACGAGCCTAGGCTCTCGAGGAACTCCGAGAGAGCGGCACGAAGGTCCTCTGCGGCTCCAGGCGTCTCCCCATTGTGGACGAGGGATCAGATCAGCCGCCCGAACGAGCGGTCCAGGGTCCGGTACTGGACGGCTTCGGCCACGTGATCAACGTCGACCGACTCACTCCCGCCCAGGTCCGCTACGGTCCGGGCCACCTTGAGAATACGATGATACGCGCGTGCGGAGAGCCCGAATCCCCGCACTGCGTCACGGAGTAGTCGGCCGGCGTCTGGGCGCGGCGTGCACCAGCGTCGAATCTCCCGTGGGCCGAGTTGGCCGTTGACGACGCCACACCCCTCGTCGCGGACGCGATTCCTTTGGGCGGCGCGAGCTTCGGCGACCCGGTTGCCCATCTCACGAGTGGACTCCCCGCCGCGGCGTTGCGCGAGTTGATGCGGGGGCACTGCAGGCACGTGTATGTGCAGATCGATCCTGTCCAGTAGCGGCCCCGACACGCGAGTCCTGTACCGAGCTACGCGGCCTTCGTCACAGGTACACCGACCGGAGCCGTCGCCGTAGAAGCCGCACGGGCAGGGGTTCATCGCCGCCACGAGCGTGAACCGGCACGGGTAGGTTACCGATTGCCTGGCTCTGGAGATCGTCACCGCTCCGTCTTCGAGCGGCTGCCGAAGACCCTCGAGCACGTGTCTGCGGAACTCCGGGAGCTCATCGAGGAAGAGGACACCCTGGTGCGCCAGGCTGACCTCCCCGGGGCGGGGTACGCTTCCGCCTCCGACGAGCCCACCCTCGCTGATCGTGTGGTGAGGGGCTCTGAACGGCCGGCGGGTCACCAACGCTTCGCCGGAACGAAGGCGTCCCGCCACCGAATGGACCTTGGTTGCCTCCACCGCTTCGGCCAGGGTAAGCGGCGGCAAGATGGCCGGAAGGCGCCGCGCGAGCATCGTCTTGCCCGCACCCGGCGGCCCGATCATCAGGACGTTGTGGGCTCCGGCCGCAGCGACTTGCAACGCCCTTTTCGCGTGCGCCTGGCCAAGGACCTCCGAAAGGTCGGCCCCCTCCCCGGCTCCGCCGACCAGGAGCCCCTCGCGATCGACGACGGTCGGCTGGATCCGGTCGGTTCCACATAAGTGCCGACTCAGGGCCGGCAAGCTGGGTGCACCGATGACCACGAGGCCGTCCACGACGGCCGCTTCCCGGGCGTTCGAGTACGGGAGCACGAGGCCACGGACACGCGCGCGCTGGCACCCGTGCGCTATGGACAACGCCCCTCGAATGGGACGTAGCTCCCCGTCGAGTCCCAGCTCTCCGACGAAGACGTACCCCTGCAGGTCCTCCGTTTTCAGATGACCTGCGCCCGCGAGAAGCGCGAGCGCGATCGGCAAGTCGAACGCGCTGCCGCTCTTGGGTACGTCCGCCGGGGCGAGGTTGATCGTGATCCGTTTGAGGGGCACTGAGAGCCCGGAGCTCGACAGCGCCGCCATCACGCGCTCTCGCCCCTCGCGAACCGCCCCTTCAGGCAGCCCGACAATCGTGAACGACGGGAGGCCCGGTGTGAGGCTGGCCTCCACCTGCACGGGGAAGCTGTCCACGCCCCGGAGGGCGGCTGAGGCCACCTGAGTGAACATGGTCCCCTGGCAAGCGGGTCGCAGCGCCGGGGAAGATCCACGGCTCACACACGATCACCTCGCCGCCAGGGCTCACCGATAGCGAAATGGGCCTCGTGTCTATCGCCGCCTTCTTCCCCGCGCCCGGTCGCGGCCAAGACCGATCGATACACCCATCTGAAAGGTGACGAGGTCGGTGCGACCACGGCGTGGGAAGACGGTCACGCTGCCGTCGGGCTCGTCCACGATGTCACGCTCCGTCAGGTAGTCGGCTACGCCGTTTCCGTGGTAGCGCGCACCCAGGTCGAGAGCCAACGGTGTACGTCCGCGCCTGAGCTGGACCAGAACACCAGCACCGGTGCTCCAGGCGAGTGTGATGTCATCGAAGTGCGTGGTGTGGCCGAACGAGTCGTAGTCGTACCCCTGCACGTGGGAGCTCGTATTGAAGTACGCGAATCCGATTCCCGCGTTGACGTACGGACGGAGCGGTCCGGCCGGGACAATGAGCTCGGGTCCGATGCTCCCGAAGAAGATGTCGTTCGAAGTGACGACGTCCAGGAGCACGCGACACCCGACGGTCGCGCTAAAGCAGGCCGGGTCGCGGAGGTGCCCATACCGTACGAATCCGGCTTCCAAGCGAAGGCCTAGGCCACTTCCCCGATCGGGACTGAAGTGGCCGTTGAGCGCAAGGCCGTACCCGGTCCCGACGAAGTCAGCGAACTCCCCTTGTGGCTCCGCGACCACGGCGTTGAAGCCGATGTGCCCCCGAGGCGGTGGCGCTCGCCTGCCTTGTGCGTCGAGAGTTCCCGCGGACGCTACGGCCGCGACCAGCACAAGAAGCGTGGAACGTACGCTCGGCATCTCTCACCTCCCCCCTTTGCGAGCACGAAAAATGTGTGGCCGCTACCTGCCACCCGGTGGCCGGCGCGATTGCGCACACGAGCTCGTCCCATCCAAAGGCATGTCTCGTGCCGACTCTCCAGGACCCATCGGGTATCGGTCGGCGAGCCCGATGCGGTGGGCATCGTCGCTGGTACGGGTGGGCCGCGGCGAAGCGGTGGTTCGGTGGCGCCCCTGCCCGGTAGCGCCCCCGAATCAGGACATGCCTGTCCTACGGGTGAGGAAGCCCGTTGCGGGCACTCCACGCGCCCCTTATCTCACTGGGGGTTTTTCCGGCGCCCCGCGTTCCCACCTGCCGGAAAGCGATCCACACACAGCGGAGTGGCGAATGAAGGTTTCGGTGTTGAGAGAGACCCGTCCGGACGAGCGCCGGGTCGCCTTGGTCCCCTCGGAGGTGGCCGTGCTGACCAAAGCCGGCATCGAGGTTGCGATCGAGTCCGGCGCGGGTCTCGGAGCGCCGTTCTTGGACGAAGAGTTCCAAGAAGCGGGCGCGACCGTGTTCTCTGACGCGGCCACAGGCCTCCAGGGCACCGACGTCGTGTTGATGGTGAACCCGCCGGGCACCGGCGAGAATGGCTCACGAGACGAAGTCGCTTTGCTCCCACCGGGTGTGGTGCTGATCAGCTTCGTCTCACCACTCGCCAACTTGGGCCTCGTACGCCGCCTCGCCGACGCCCGCGTGACGTCGATGGCCATGGATCAGGTGCCGCGCATCACGCGGGCGCAGAAGATGGACGCGCTTTCATCGCAGGCCACGGTGGCGGGGTACAGGGCGGCGCTGCTCGGCGCCACGCAACTTGGGAAGTTCTTCCCAATGTTCATGACCGCCGCCGGGACGATTCCGCCTGGGAAGGTCCTCGTCCTCGGCGCCGGCGTCGCGGGACTTCAGGCCATAGCGACGGCTCGTCGGCTGGGTGCCGTCGTCCTGGCTTTCGACGTCCGGCCCGCCGTGAAGGAGCAGGTGGAGAGTCTCGGAGCTAAGTTCCTCGAGGCAGAGCTGGACGAAGGGGCGGAGGATGAGGGTGGCTACGCCAAGGCGCTCTCCGAGGAACAGCACCGGCGCGAGCTCGACCTCATCGGAGGGAGCCTGCCGGACATCGACGTGGTCATCACGACTGCAAACATTCCGGGCGCGCGGGCACCGGTGCTGATCACCGCCGAGATGGTGCGCACCATGCGGCCGGGATCCGTCATCATCGACCTCGCCGGCGAGTCTGGCGGGAACTGCGAGCTGACGGAGCCCGGGCAGACCGTGGATCGCGACGGGGTCACGATCATCGCCCCCGACAACCTCCCGAGCACGCTCCCCGCGCATGCGAGCCAGATGTACGCCCGCAACCTGCGCGCTTTTCTGATGGATATCGTCGAGGACGGCAACCTCGTGCTCGACTTCGAGGACGAGGTCGTGGCTGGCTCGTGTGTGACGCACGATGGAAAAGTGGTGCACGCCCGCACGCTGGAGCGTATGGGCGAGCCACCCGCGCCGACGGCTGAGGTGGAGAGCACCACGACGACCGATACGCCGGCCCCCTCGTCGGGAGATCCCGGCGCTGGCCCCACGGACGCAACAACCCCCACGGAGTGATCGATGGGCGAATTGATGATCGGACTGTACGTGTTCGTGCTTGCAGTGCTGGCCGGCTTCGAGGTCATCACCAAGGTTCCGCCGACTCTACACACGCCGCTCATGTCGGGCGCGAACGCCATATCGGGCATCGCCGTCATCGGCGCGCTGATTGTCGCCGCTCGGGCTGAATCGACCATCGTGACGGTCCTCGGCGTGGTCGCGATCGTCATGGCCACGGTGAACGTCGTAGGCGGATTCATGGTCACGGACCGCATGCTTCAGATGTTCAAGGCCGGCCGGCGTTAGTGGTCGATGGCCGAATCGGTGCTCCTTCCCCGCCCCGAGCGCCGTTCACCAGCCGACATCCGTGGCGCGCCTGTCAGGCTCGCTTCCGCTACTACGACTCGTTAGAGGAACCCCGGTGAATCCAGTCACGATCCTGCAGCTGTTCTACCTGCTCTCGGCAATCCTGTTCGTCCTGGGTTTGAAGCGGCTCGGCTCGCCCGCCACGGCACGGCAGGGAAACGCGCTCGCGGCGCTGGCTATGCTCATCGCCATCGTCGCGACCCTGGTCGAACAACAAATCCTCAGCTGGCAGACGATCGGCTTGGGTCTGGTCCTGGGATCAGTCATCGGCGCGTTCGCCGCCCGAACGATCAAGATGACGGACATGCCCCAACTCGTTGGAATCTTCAACGGGCTGGGAGGCGGGGCATCGGGGGTCGTCGCTGCCGCCGAGTTCTTCGGGCTGGAGGGGAGCGCGCTCGGTGTGGAGGCCGGAGTGACGATCCTGCTGGCGACCCTGATCGGCGCAGTGACCTTCTCCGGTAGCTTTATCGCGTTCGGCAAGTTGCAGGGATTCATCTCCGGCGCGCCCCTCACGTTTCCCTTTTCCAAGACGGTCAACGCACTGCTGTTCTTGACCGTCATCGTGATTGGCGTGACCCAGGTCGCCGGTGTCCCGACAGCGACGATGTTTCTCGTCCTCACCGGAGTCGCCCTTCTCCTGGGCATCCTCCTGGTAACGCCGATCGGCGGCGCGGACATGCCGGTGGTGATCTCTCTCCTGAACTCCTACTCGGGACTCGCGGCGTCGGCGGCCGGCTTCGTCCTAGGCAACATGATCTTGATCATCTCCGGAGCGTTGGTGGGTGCCGCGGGGCTGATCCTCACGAGCCTGATGTGCAAGGCGATGAACCGATCGCTGGCCAACGTCGCCTTCGGGGCGTTCGGCGGGGGTGACTCGAAGGGCAGGATTACGACCGGAGAGGGCCAGTCCGTCCGCGACGTGGATGCCGAGCAGGCAGCGATGGTGCTGGGCTATGCCCAGTCGGTCATCGTCGTGCCCGGCTACGGGCTGGCAGTCGCTCAGGCTCAACACGACATCCGCAAGCTTTCGGACCTGCTCCAGGAGCGGGGCGTCACCGTGAAGTTCGCGATCCATCCAGTCGCCGGCCGCATGCCGGGGCACATGAACGTGCTGCTGGCCGAAGCCGACGTTCCGTATACCCAGCTGTTCGACCTGGACGAGATCAACTCCGAATTCGACAGTACCGATGTAGCGTTGATCGTCGGCGCAAACGACGTCGTGAACCCGGATGCACGCGAGCCGGACTCGGTGATCGCGGGGATGCCCATCCTCGACGTGGACAGGTCCGCCAACGTGATTGTCATGAAGCGCAGCTTGAGTCCTGGCTTTGCCGGGATCGACAATCCGCTGTTCTATATGGACCGGACCATGATGTTCTTCGGGGACGCGAAGGCCTCGATGGTGGACCTCGTGCGCGAGGTGAGAGACCTGTAACTGGCCGAGACCCGACGTCCAGGCATTCCCGGGCCCGGGTCCCCGGCCAGAGGGTACCGAGGCGGATCGCTGCCGAGGACCGTCCATGAATGATTCAGAGCGCGTCGCAGCCGAGATGCGCGTCCTCACGATCATCGGTGCATCGCTCATGGGCGGCGTGGCCACCCTCACCGGGATCGTCTGGTACCTGCTCACATTCGGCGGCTTCGTGACATTTGACCTGCCGCGTGTCGCGTCCCAAGCGGCGTTGGGCGTTTTCCTGCTCAGCCTGCCGCTCGCCCCTCTGCTCCGAGGTAAGGTGGATCCACCAGACACAGACGGCTCACCTGCCGAGATCGCCGGGCGGTATCGGGCGGGCGCCATCGTGGCTTTCGCGGTGAGGGAGGGCGCAGGCTTGATCGGGATTCTTGCAAGCCTTCTCGTCGGCGCGCCCAACTGGGTCCTCGGCTACGGTGGGGCCACGCTACTCGTGATGGCATTCGGCTGGCCGAGCGCGGCGGAGCTTCGAGCCCGGCTTCGACCGGTAGGAACCACGGGCCCCGGCATGACCCCCTAGGGTCCCGTTTGGAAAGTCGCGTGGCATTCGAGCGCCGCTGCATCCGCTCCAGGGGCGTCGCTATTCCGCTCCCCTCTCCGCCATCAGCTGATCCGCCTCCCGCACCAACGCTTCCCAGGCGCGATCCACGTGCTCCTCCTGCGTCCTGAGGTTCCCGATCGATAGTCGCAACGCGACGCGACCCTCGAGAACCGTAGGGGAGAGGAAGCTTTCCCCGGATTCGTTGACAGCGTCCAACAGCTTTCGGTTGAGCTCGTCGAGCACGTCCTCTTCGGGCCCTGCCGGCGCGAATCGGAACACCACCGTACTCAGGGGCGTCGGGGCGACCAGCCGCCATGCATTCGCCCCGCTCACATGTCCTGCGAACCGACGGGCGAGGCGACAGTGCTCCCGGATCCGGTCCGCGATTCCGCGGCTGCCGAAGTAGCGGAGCACGAACCAGAGCTTCAACGAACGGAAGCGCCGGCCGAGCGCCACTCCGTAATCCATCAGGTTCCGTGCGACCATCTCCTCCCGAGTCCGCAGGTAGGCCGGCGTCATGCTGAACACCTCCTGGAGCGCTTCGGGGCGGCGGCAATACAAGAGGGAGCAGTCGATCGGGGTGAACAACCATTTGTGTGGATTCACCACGATGGAATCGGCATGCTCCCACCCGGCAAAAAGTGGACGGAGCTCCGGAGCGATGGCCGCGGGACCCGCGTACGCTGCGTCCACGTGCAGCCAGATCCCCGACTCGCGGCAGATCTCGGCGATCTCCTCGAGAGGGTCGAAGCTGGTCGTCGAAGTGGTGCCAGCCACGGCGCACACGGCAACTGGCCGGATCCCTTCACGTTCGTCTTCTTCGATGGCCGCGCGGAGGGCCCCCGGCCTCATCTGGAAGAGCTCGTCTGCCTGAACGTGGCGTGTGCCTTGGCGACCAAAGCCCAAAGTGACGACCGCTTTGTCGATCGAGGAATGGGCGTGCTCCGAGGCGTAGACCCTTCCTCGTGGACCTCCGTTGAGTCCATGCTCCCTGGCCTCCGGAATGGCCACCTCACGGGCGGCTGCGAGAGCGTACAACGAGCTGTGCGAGGCTGTGTCGTTGATCACGCCGTCGAACTCGGTCGGGAGACCGAGCAATTGGCGCAACCAGTCTGCCGTCAGCTCTTCCAGCTCCGTGGCCGAGGGTGAGCTCTGCCACACCATTGCGTTCACGTTCATGGCGGCGGTGAGCATCTCTCCGATGATTCCAGGCGCCGATCCCGTGATTGCGAAATATCCGAAGAAGCCGGGGTGATTCCAGTGGGTAATGCCGGGCAGAATTCGCTCTTGGAAGTCCTGCATGATCTGCTCGAAAGGTTCACCGTCGACGGGCGGTTCCGCCGCGAGAGACGCTTTCACCTGCCCCGGGCGAACCTCCGCGAGCACCGGATAATCGCCGACGGAACGGAGGTATTCCGCTATCCAGTCCACCGCGGCCCGACCATGTGCGAGGAACTCGTCGGGCGGCATGTCGCCGACCGACGGCGCATCGCGACGGTGGTCTGCTGCATGAGTGGAATCCATTGGGCTCACGTGGGGGTTGGTTCCAGCATCCAGGCGCCCCGGAGGGATACAGGGGCTGGAGGGTTGCTCAACCAGGAAGGGACCGCATCACCTCATCGAAGTCGGCGCGGATCTGCTCGAGCTGATCCTGTACCTCCGCGACGAGCTCAGGGGTCACCGATTCGGCCGCGCCTGGGCCCTCCAGTAACGCGAAAAAAAGCGCGTCCGTATAGCCGATGCTCGCGTGTGTCACGCCGCGGTCGACCAGTCGATTCAAACGCAGGACTTCACGGAGTGAAAGAACGGACCCAGAGGCGATCGGCGGGCTGCCGTACACGATTCGGATGAAGGCCTCGCGAAGAATCTGGAACTCTTCGATGATCTCACCCGCCGCGAGACCTCTCTTCGCACCGAATTCGCCATAGAGCTTGGCGGTCTGGCGCCAGATCGGCTCGACCTGCTCGCGGTACGGACCGAGGCTTTCGGGGACGATGCTCACGAAGGTTTCGTAAAAGCGCTGCAGCAGCGGAAAGACCGACTTCGACCGCCGTTCCAACCGGTTGGTGACCGTCGAGAACCAGCGCGAGGTAATGCGCTCGCGGTTCGACACGACCCATTGTTGGAATTCGGCAGGCTCGATCCGCGTGGAGGAAGGCTCGCTCCCCCCCCCGGTCGTGGAGCCAGTTGGCGGATCGACAGCCGTCTCCGCGGTTGAGTCCCTCATGCCGCTCCGGTGAGGCTCAGGGGTCCCACGCTGGGCGGGACTGAGAGACGACCGCTCAGCGCGTCAATGTCGGGAGTTGCCCTCCCCGCCGCCACCCCTGGGCTCCATCCGAACCGTCTCGACGGCGCCCCACGGGACGAGTCGAAGGGACATGGTCGTGCCCTCGCCGGGCACGCTTTCGACCGACACGTCCCCGCCCCACGAATGAACGAGCCGTTGCACGATCGCGAGGCCGAGGCCGGTCCCAGTCGAGCTCGTCGAGAAGCGTGGCTCGAAGATCCTCGGCAGTAGCTCGGGCTCGATACCGGAGCCGTCGTCGATGACCCGGAGGCGCACGCCATCGCGCTCCGGGCGGGCATCGATACGCACGCGACCACCCTCCCCGATCGCCGCACGTGCGTTTTCCAGCAGATTGATCACGACCTCCTTCAGCTCGGGCTCTCTGGAGCGGACGGCTGCCAGGTCCGCGGGGATGTCCACCTCGAACGCCATCCCCTCCTCGCCAGAACCGTAAAGCGCCAAGATCTCGGCGACGGTGTCGCCGATGTCCACTCTCTCCAGGGCGATCTCACCCGTCGCCTTGGGCGAGCCGAACCGAGAAAAGCTCCGGGCGATTGCGGCCAATCGATCGATCTCGCCGAGAATCGCGTCCACGTTCCGCCCAAGGATGTCGGAGAAGTCCGATCGTTCATCCTGCCAGGCTCGGCGGATGTGCTGTACGCTCAACTTGATCGGCGTCAGCGGGTTCTTGACCTCGTGCGCCACTTGCCGAGCCATCTCTCCCCACGCCACGATTCTCTCACTCCGCAGCTCGTCGGTCACATCTTCCAGGCTGAGAACGGTTCCGCCGGACGGTCCCTCCCGTGTGATGCGGCGCGCGCGCACACGCACGCGACGCTCGCCACTCTGGAACTCCGTGTCCGCGCCCTCGAAACCATCCTGGTAGAAGCGCTCGACCCAATCTGACAACTCGTTCGCCAAACCCGCCGAGGCGGGGAGCGTCTCTCCGGGCTTCACCGGCGCGTCGAGCAGGGCCTCAGCAGGCGGATTCACGAGCGTGACCACGCCCCCCGCGTCAAGGGCGATCACCCCGGTCGCGGCTTCCTCGACGATAGCCTGCGTACGTCGAGTCGTACGAACGAGCGCGCTGCGGGCGCCACGCAGACGATGGACCATCCGGTTGAACGCCGAGAAGACGGAGCCGAACTCGTCCGTCCGGTCTTCCGGGAGGCACACGCCGAGGTTGCCTTCTCCAACCCTCTCCGATGCGACCTGGAGCGTGTGGATGGGACGGGAGAGCGCTCGCCCGACCAGCAGCGCCAGACCCAAAGATAGCGCTACACCCGCGACGATGGCGAACGTGAGCAGCTGCACGAGATCTCTTTGACCCAGGGCCGTCGCGCCGGCGGCGAGGGGCGCCGCTGAGGACAGCACCCGCCCTCCTTGCAGCCTTCGATATGCCACCACGTATTCGACGCCCCAGCGACCCTGTCGTGCGTGCGTGAGAACCGCCTCACCGGAGCTCAGCGCTTGGTGGACATCAGTCGGCACCCATGCTTCATGGACGCCCAGCTCGAGGAGTGCCGGAGTCGAGCTTTCGGTCAGGACGCCGTCCTCGTAGAGGAGCAGGTCGGCACCCGTTCGACCCGAGAGTAGATCGATCTCCCCTTGCACCGCGAGGAAGTCCGCCGCCGCGTCCGTGACGGCCCTCCCCGCTAGAGCCTCCGCCGTGCGCAAAGCCGCGCCGTCGAGGGTGCCCGAAGCGACCGTCGCGAACGCGAGGGCTGGTACCAGGAAGAACCCGAAAAGGGCCACGGTTACACGCGCCTGAAAGGAGGCGAGGCCGAGCCAAGACTCGGCCGGCCGGATCACGTGCCCGAGGATGACCCAACGTCCCACGGCCCATACTCCGAGCAGCAGAAACACGTCGAGGATCACCACGAGGGCGCCCCGCGCGAACAACACGGCCGTGCCTGGCAACCCGACAGTGTAGTGTGCGTGGTACAACCCCTCCGGATAGGTGATCATGTGCTCGGCCTGCCAGCCGTCGGCCGTGCGAACCCAACGTGGACTCGTGTCTCCGGGCAGTGGGTCGTCGCGGCCAAGTGGAATCAGCGTCACCGGCTCTTCAAACTCGGACCCACCGCCGAACGCGGTGCCTATCGGCAAAGCCGCGGCAAGGCCTCGACGAGGGGGCACCGCAGCGGTAATCACAGAGCCGTCCGACAGCGGCGCGAGCGCGAGGTAGTGCGTGTCCTCTCGATCCAGCCGCAGGACCGCATCGACGGCACCGAGACGGGCCTCCTCCAAGTAGTCGTCCGCGACCGGAGGGCGCGGACCCGAGACGCCGATCCGAAGGACTTCACCCGGCATTCCACCCGACGTCCATATGTCGAGCCATACGGGGATCCCCTCCTGCGCGAGGCCGCTGGTGCGCCAGACGCCGTAGAGGAGCTCCACACCCGTGGCTCCGGCTCGGTGCAGCGAATCGGCCTTTTCCGGTAGCCCCTCCAACAAGAACTGGAGGTAGGGATCCACCTGGCTTCCGAGCGTCTCGAGCTCCCCTCGCGCGACTTCCATGCGGGCCGCGATTCGGTCGCCCCAGGCAAACGGGAGTGAGGCGCTGATACCGACGACGATCGCCGCCACCCATGTCGCGAAGGAGCCACGCCAATCGGGTCGTGAGCCGAGACCAAGGGCCGTGACCACCACGGGGACCGCCCACAGCGCGACGAGCCAGTGCGGCGGAGGGGGTGTCGACCGAAACCATAAGTGGACCAGGAGTCCGAGCGTGACCGCACCCGTCAGGCCCGTCAAGGTCAGTGCCGGGCTCCCTTGCGATCGCGCGCCCCGCCCGAGCCACAGAGCCACGACGGCGACCAAAGCCAACAGGAGTGCGAGCGTGCCCTGATAGGCCAGCCAGTAACGCTCGTCGCCTCCGAGGTACGAAAGCGTGGGAGCCGCCGCCACCCAGAGTGTGACTGTCGCGAAGCCGACCCCCGCCACGATCCCGCCGAACAACGCGCCAGTCTTGCCCACGGGACGTATGGGCGCGACGCCGACGATCAGCGCGCTCGAGAGTGCGATGACCAGGACCCTTCCCAACGTCCCTCCCCATGGGCCGGGTAACAGGAATTGGCCAGGGGAAAAGAGCCAGGGGACGCCCAGCAACTCGCCAAACGGCAACAACGCCATGAGGAGCAGGAGCGACGCACCTGCCATCGTTGCGTGGGCCTCGGCTCCTCGCCCGCCGACGGCGAGAACGAGCCAAGCGAGAAGAACGAGGGAGGCGACGACTCGGCCCCATCCGAGGCGGATCGCCTCGATGACTTCGCCCTGAGTCGGCTGCTCGAACGAGATCGAGAACAGGCTTCGTCCGTCCCAGGTGAGATCCCGAATCACTGGTCCCGCGGCCCGATCGGAGCGGGAGACGTTGATCACCCCACCCGTCTCGGCCAGGAAGCGCGCGACGAAGTCGGACCGTTCGGCCTGGATGGCCGGAGGCAGATCGCTCTTGAGAAGGGCCGCGGCCATCGCGGTCCCTCCCGCGCCCGGGATGCGAGCGGTAAAGTACAGATAGGCGTAGAGGGGATGCTCCCCGTAGACGTACCGATCAAGGCCGGACCGGGCTTCCAGGGGGACGAGCCCCTGATGGTTGCCGGCCCAGGCGAGGATGTCGCCACGAGAGTCGAAAACAGCCACCGCGTCCAGACCGCCGTCGAGGCGGACCTCCTCGAGGAACGTCCAGATGTCCTGCAGGTCGGACTCCTGTCCTCCCTCGGCCGCCCGCGCAGCCACCTGGGCGACCGCGCCGTCTCCCGCGTCGATCAGGGCGACGAAACGGTCACCGAGCGCAGTCGCGAGGGCTGCTTCCTGCGTGGCCCAGGAGCCGGGCCAGTCCTGGGCGACGTAGCGAAGATGCCCGAGGGCCACCCAGCCACTCACCATTCCCACGATGAGGGCGGCGGCAGCCGCGGCCAACCAACGGCTGGCGAGCCGCCCACGAAACAGCATCGGCACGGTGACGAACGAGCACGCGAGCAGCCACCACGGAGACGACCAGCGCGTCCACGCCGCCAGGGCCGTCACCCCGAGCCAGGGGCCCGAAGATGTCAGAAAGCGCCGACCATCCATCCCAAGACCGCGTGTCTCATTCGATGACGGATCGTCGCTCATACGCGCTGAACGAGCTCACGTGGCACGAGGTGCGCGAGACCCTCGCTCGAGACCAACGATTGATCTTCCCGATCGGAGCGCTCGAGCAGCACGGGCCGCATCTGCCGTTGGGAACGAACAGCCTCATCGTGGAGCGACTCGCCGCGGATCTCTCCAGAGAGCTGGGGATCCTCGTCGCTCCAACATTCCAGTACGGGGTCATCTCTCCGACCCGCGACCGCTTCCCTGGCCGGGCAACTCTGCAGCGGAAGACCCTGCACCGAACGATCAACGAGCTGCTCGCGAGCTGGGAGGATCATGGCATCACCGAGTTCGTCCTTTTGACTGCGCAGCGGTACGACGCCCACCTCGACGCGTTGTTGATGGCCCTCACCACCGGTGCCGAAACTACGGTAATCGATTTGCACGCCATCGACGTGAGCGACCTCCTCGATCATCCGCCGGAATGGGAACATGCGGGCGAGCTGGAGACCTCGCTGGTGCTTCACCTTGCCCCCGAGCTCGTCCGGGCGGATCGAGTCGCCAATGCTCCCCTGTCGCCCGAGCAGGGTCGCCGGTACGTGCGCAATCTGATGCCCACGCCTCCCCCTGGCTCGGGGGGAGTCGTCGGACACCCCGGTGCGGCAACGCCCGAGAAGGGCCGCCTCATCTACCGCCGGTTGTACACCGCTATCCGCGATGGGTGGCTGCGGGCGAGCGACGCTTGAGCCGACGAGGCGTTCCATGGCATACCGGCCGGTTCGACAGGATCGCTCGGAAACCTGGGGTGTATCTCTGACTCGGTCTTTTCATTCCGCTAAAGAGGCTCGACCGGTGTCCCGAACCACAGTCCCTGTACTTTTGGCCGCCCTCGCAGGGTCCCTGGCCCCCGTCGTCTGCACCGCCCAGACGGTACCCCTGGACAACGGTGAGTTCGAGGTCAGCATTCGGGGCGCGCGCGTCGGCACGGAGTCTTTCTCGATCCGGCGCTTGGGCACTGGACGCGCGGCGCGCGTTATCGCGGCTGCGCAGGTGCGCCTCACCCTGCCGGAGGGCCCCCTGAACATGGACGCCCTGATGGAGGCATCCGGGCTCGAGCTGTCCGCCTCCAAGTATCAGAACAAGGTGTCAGGCGTCGAATCCCAGCAGATCGGCTTCGAGCTGCGGGGCAGCAGGTTCGAGGCCCGGGTGGCGTCGGATCGCGGCGAGCAGGTGAAGGAGTACCGCGCGCTGCCCGGCACGGTGATCCTGGACCGGGGCGTGGCCCATCACTTCCACTTCCTCGGCCCACGAGCCGACGCCGGCCCGGGCACGATCGGGGTCATCGTTCCGCGGGACGGCCGCCAGGCCCGCGCCGAGCTCGCGCTGATCGACTCCGAGGACCTTCGGATCGGCGGCGAGCGCCTCGCCGCCCGCCACTACCGACTCAGCGGTGACGGGGCTTCATGGGACGTGTGGTACGACGATCAGCGCCGGGTTCTCCAGGTGTCGGACAGCGAGAGCGGATACCTCGCAGTGCGAGTGGCACCCCCCGGAGCCTAGCCGGGGCCTCTCGAGCAGACGACAGAATCCGGCCGGGTCCGGCGCGATCGACCCTATGTTCCCCAATTGCCGCTCTGCGCGCTTTGAAGACGCCCCTGCCCGCGATCGTACGCTCAGCGAGCCGGTAATCCAACCCTCTCGCGCAGATCACATTGAAACGCGAACCAAAACGGTCCCGTAAAGGCGGTTGGTGCCTTCCGTGAGCGACCGACCAATCTTCACAGAATCCAGGGAGAATCGACCCGTGTACAGGATGCTCGTGCGCTCCATTCAGTGCTTGGCGCTGATTGTCGCTTCGTGGCCCGGTACGGTCGGGCTGAACGCCCAGACCGTGCCTCTCGAGCTCACCCTCGAGGAAGCCGTGCGACTGGCTCGGCAGGGGAACCCGGACTTCCAGACGTGGCGGAACGACGCCGACGTCGCCGACTGGTCCGTGCGCTCGGCGTACGGAGATCTCGTCCCCGGTGCCAACTTGAGCTCGAGTCTCTCGTGGCAGGGCAAGGGCGAGCAGACGTTCGGGAGCCTGACGACGACTCAACTCGGGTTCGGGAACCAGCCGTCCTACTACTTTTCGAGCTATTTCGCCGGGCTGACGTACTCGTTGGATGCGGCCAAGCTCTTCCGGCCAGGACGGGAGAAAGCGGCCCGGATCGCGACGTCCGCCCGGATTGGGCAGACCGAAGCCAACCTCGTCCGCGACGTGACGGTTCGGTACTTGAACGTGCTGCGCCAAGCGGAGGAGCTCCGGCTCGCCGAACAAGAGCTCGAACGCGCCCGATTCAACCTCCGTCTGGCCGAGGGCCAGTTGGAAGTCGGCACAGCGACGCCTCGCGACGTCCGGCAGGCCGAGGTGTCGGTGGGACGGGCCGAGGTCAACCTGCTTCAAGCGGAATTCGCAGTCAGCAACGCCCGCTTGGCCCTGCTCGTGATCCTTGGCGCGGACCTCGACGAGGAGTTCACGCCGGTCAGCACGTTCGAGGTGCTCGAGCCGGAGTTGTTGTCAGAGGCTCAGCTCGTCGCCATGGCGCTCGAGCGCAACCCCGGCCTCATCGCCGAACGCGCGACGGAGACGGTGGCGGAGCGCGACGTGAGGATCGCCCGCTCCTCCTACTACCCCTCGCTCTCCCTTTCAGCCGGACTCAGCGGATTCACGCGAGAGGCCTCCAGCGCGGACTTCATGGTACAGCAGGCCCAAGCCAGCGCCTTCGGGCAACAACAGCAGTGCGCCGCGCTGAACCAGGTGCTCGTGAGGTTGGCGGACCCGTTGCCGACCCAGGACTGCAGCGCGTTCGCGCTGACCTCGGCGCAAGAGCAGGCGATCCTGGACCAGAACAGCGTATTCCCGTTCGACTTCACCAAGCAGCCCCCCTCGGCCTCGCTCACCTTGAGTGTACCGGTATTCCAGGGGCTGAGCCGCCAACTGCAACTGGAGGCCGCCCAGGCCGATCGCGAAGACGCCCGCCACCGGATCCGAGGTGCCGAGCTCGACCTTCGCGCCCAGATCGCTTCCAGCCTTGCGGCGGTCCGGACGGCGTTCGAAACGGAGCGTATCGAGCAACGCAACCAAGCAGTGGCGGCTGAGCAACTCCGGCTCGCCACGGAGCAATACCGCGTTGGTTCGGCGAGCTTTCTCGACCTGGTCGAAGCAGAGACGGTGAAAGCTCAGGCCGACCGGGAGCGCATTGCCGCGATCTACACGTACCACGACCTTCTGGCGAACCTCGAAGCCCTGGTCGGCGCGAGGTTACGCGACTGAGCGGCTCGCGCAGCCGATGATGCGCGGGAACGGCGACCGGAGTCGGAGTCCGTAACGGAAGGGCGACGCGATGAGCCCGTCGCGGGTGGGAGCCCTCGCGAGGCGTTGACTACACGAATAGGGGAACCTAGAGCGAAATGACCCGTCGAAAGAAGATCGTGATCGGAGTGGTCGTCGTGGCGGTGATCTCGGCCGCAGCCGCCGTGAGCACTGTTCGATCGCGCGACAGGGGCGTCGAGGTCCGGCTTGAGGAAATCGGGCGACGAGACCTGGTCGCCACGGTAACAGCGAGTGGAAACATCAGGGCCAGGCGGACCGTGGACATCAGCTCCGACGTGTCGGGGCGGGTCACACAGCTCAACGTCGACGAAGGTGACGATGTCGTCGAGGGTCAGGTGCTCCTCAGGATCGACCAAACGCAGTTCCAGGCGGCCAGCGCCCAGTCCCGCGCGACCCTTTCCCAGCGAGAGGCCCAGGCCTCCCAGCAGAATGCCAACCTCGTCCAGGCCCGACGCGAGCTCAACCGGGTCGCCGGATTGTGGGACCGGGATTCGACGCTCGTCAGCCGACAACAGGTGGAGGACGCGGAGACGACCTTCGAGGTCTCGGAGTCTCTCTTCGCGGCGGCGGAGCACGGTGTGGCCCAGGCACAGGCGACACTCGACGAAGCGGAGGACCGCCTAGCGAAGACCACGATCCGGGCCCCGATCTCGGGCAAGGTGACGCGGCTCAGCATCGAGCTGGGTGAAACCGCAGTCGTTGGTACGATGAACAACCCCGGCAGCCTGCTCCTGACGATCAGCGACCTTTCGGTGATCGAGGCCGTCATGGAGGTGGACGAGACCGACGTTCCCGAGATCGCCATCGGCGACAGCGCGCTGGTGGAGCTCGATGCGTTCCCGGAGATACGCTTCATCGGCATCGTCACCGAGATCGGAAACTCGGCCATCCGTCCCCCTGCGAGCACTGCAGGCACGGGCCAGACAGCGACGATCGACTTCGAGGTGGTGATCACACTGCGCGATCCGCCCGTGGAGCTCCGTCCCGATCTGTCCGCCACAGCGGACGTCATCACCGAAACGCGCGAGCACGCGCTCGCGCTTCCGATCATCGCGCTGACCGTACGAGATCTCGCGTCGAGCGACGGCGACGGGCCGGATCCCGACGACGAGGGTCAGCCGGAGCGTGCAGAGGGGCCCATGGCGCGCTCCCTTCAAGATATCCAGGAGGAAGGCGTCTACGTCGTCGATGACGTCACCGCCCGATTCGCACCGGTCAAAGTCGGGATCGCGGGTCAGGAGTACTTCGAAGTTCTGTCAGGGCTGAGCGAGGGGGACGTCGTGATCGCCGGTCCCTATCAGCGGATTCGACAGCTCGAGGACGGGGACGCGGTGCGGGAGGAGGAGGCCGATGAGAACGAGCGTGGAGGACCTAGAGGAGGCTAGCGTGGGCGTCCATTCGACGGCAGCGGGCACGAGGTAAGCGTGTATCTCTGGGAAGGCGTGCGCCTGGCGATGACCCAGATCGCGAGCCAGAAGCTGAAGAGCTTCTTCAGTGTCCTCGGGGTCATCATCGGGATCATGTTCCTGATCGTGGCGGTGAGTGTCGTCGAGGGGTTGGACCGTTACATACGTGAGGACTTCGCTTCCACCGTGTACGGAATCAACACGGTGACGCTCCAGCGCAGGCCCTCCGTCACCATCAACCCGAGTCGTGAGCAGCGCCGAGCCTGGAACCGGCGCCCGCCAGTGGAGTTGGACGACGCCGAGCTCATCCGGTCCAGGCTGCGGACCCCAGCCCTCATCGGCATCTCCTCCGCGGCGTTCGGAGAGGTATCGGGCCCAGGGGGCCGGAAGGTGGAGAACGTACGCTTGATCGGCGCCTCCACCGAGGTGTTCACGATCAGGGCGTGGGACATCGAGCGGGGTCGGCCCTTCTCGGGGCAGGAGGCCGAGCGCGGCGTACCGGTCGTGGTCCTCGGGAGCAGCACCGCGGAGGTGCTCTTCCCCGACGTGGATCCGCTCGGACGCCGGGTGCGAATCGGAGGGTTCCCGTTCCGCGTGGTCGGAGTGCTCGAAGAGCAGGGATCGCTCCTGGGCATCGCGCGCGACAACATCGCCATCGCGCCAGCATATTCGCCCATCAAGAGCATGGTCGCACCGCGGGGCGTGGTGGACGAGATCATCATCCAGACCCCGAGCCGTGACCTTCTCGAGGCGGCCCAGTTCGAGACCGAGGCGATCATGCGCACGCAACGTCGCCTACGGCCCAGCGAGTTGAACGACTTCGAGCTCGAGACCGCGGAGCAATCCCTGAGCTTCTGGGATACGATCTCCCGGATCCTGTTCCTCGCGCTCCCGGGCTTGGTCGCCATATCGCTGGTGGTCGGCGGGATCGTCATCATGAACATCATGCTCGTGTCGGTGATGGAGCGCACTCGGGAGATCGGCGTCCGCAAGGCGATCGGCGCCCGCAGGAAGGATATCGTGCTTCAGGTGCTGATCGAATCGGCGACCCTGTCGGCGGTCGGCGCGATCCTCGGGGTGGCCGTGGGGGTGGGGCTGACCGCCATCGTGCGGGCGGTCTCCCCCCTGCCGGCGGCTGTCGCGGCCCATTGGGTCACGCTGGGGGTCGCTCTCGGCCTGGCCGTCGGCATCCTGGCTGGCGTGTACCCGGCGGCCAAGGCCGCGAAGCTCGACCCGGTGGACGCGCTGAGGTACGAATGACGGAAGGACGCGAGGAGGCTGGATGCCGCGGCTGAATACGCTCGACGAAGGCGTGATGATCGCGCTCGACGCGATCCGGGCCAACAAGGGGCGCTCGGCGCTCACGATGCTCGGCGTGGCGATCGGCGTGGCCGTCGTGGTGACGATGGCAGCTCTGATCACGGGCATCCGCACGAGCATCTTCGAAGCCTTCGAAGCGTCCGGCCCAGAGAACTTCTTCGTGATGCCCTTCGACTTCACCGAGGTTCGCCTGGTCAACGACGGAGGCGGCCGGCCGCCTTGGTGGGACCGACCCGACCTGACACATGAGGAAATCCGGCGGATCGAACGCCTTCCCGGCGTTCTCGAGGCGGTGGTGGACTTCGACTTCGGCGTGACGATGTCGTTCGAAGGGCGTCGCGTGGAAGGCGTCCAATCGAGTGGCAATTCGGCGGGGTGGCCATCGTACTCCGTCGGCGACTTCTCGGCGGGTCGAAACTTCCTGCCGGCAGAGGTCGAGCAGGCACGGGCCGTGGTCGTGCTTTCGCGCCCTCTCGCCGAGGAATTGTTCGGCCAGCGGGACCCCGTGGGTCGCCGGATCCGTGTGGCATCCGGCCGGCGCGGCGTGAACCCACTCTTCACCGTTGCGGGCGTCTACGACCTCAAGGACAACGTCTTCGCCCAGGCCGTCGAGCACTTCGCGATCTTCCCGTGGACCGCGGCCGAGAAGCGTCTCAAGGCCAGGAATCCGTTCCAGAACTTCCTGGGGCTCGTAGTCGTGCCGGCTCCGGGGTTCTCGCGCGACGAGAGCAAGGACCAGGTGACCGGAGTCCTGCGCTCAATGAGGGGCCTCGGCCCCGCTGAGGACAACAACTTCGCGCTGATCGAATCCGAACAGGTCATCGCGACGTTCAACCAGCTCACGGGCGTGTTCTTCCTGGTCATGATCGCCCTTTCCTCGGTAGGTCTCATGGTCGGGGGGATCGGCGTGATCGGCATCATGATGATATCCGTAACCGAGCGGACCCGAGAGATCGGAATCCGTAAGGCGGTAGGAGCGACCCGGGGCGAGATCCTGTGGCAGTTCCTGGTGGAGGCCTCCGTCCTCACGGTGCTCGGTGGCGCGGCGGGCATGGTCATTGGGGCAGTCGCGGCGAACGGCGTAGCGTCCGCCACCCCGATTCCAGCTGCCATCCCCATCTGGTCGGTCGCCGCCGCGCTGGGATCCGCCGTCGTGACGGGGATGCTCTTCGGACTGTTCCCTGCCCTACGCGCGGCGCGCATGGAACCGGTGGACGCCCTCCGCCACGAATAGGCGCACCCTCCTCCGCCCCCATCCCGACTCCATGATCGAACCACTTGACGTGCTCGCCATCATGGCCCACCCGGACGACGCGGAGCTCGCGGTCGGTGGCACCCTCATCCGGAGCGCCGAAGCCGGCGAGCGAACCGGGGTGCTCGACCTCACCCGCGGCGAGATGGGCACGCTCGGATCGCCGGAGGTCCGCGAAGGTGAAGCCAACCGGGCCGCCGAAGTCATGGCCCTCGCCGTGAGGCGAAACGCGGGTCTGCCGGACGGCGGGCTCGAGAACACTGCGGAGGCGCGCTCCGTGGTGGCGGGCATCATACGGGAGCTCCGACCGCGCGTCGTCGTTACGCACTGGATCCAGGGTCGCCACCGCGATCACCGTATCGCCGCGGAGCTCGCCTACGACGCGTCGTTCCTCGCCGGCCTCAAACGGCTGGATGCTCCCGGAGAGCCGTTCCGACCCGTGACGCTCGTGCACGCCACCGCCGGGCGCGAAGACGCGGTGCCACCCTCATTCTGCGTGGACATCTCGCCTCAGATGGAGCGTAAGATGGAGGCCGTTGCCTGCTACGAGTCACAGTTCGACGGATTGACGCAGGCCGGAGAGATTTTCCCGGGGGGCTCCCGTCCGCTGTTTGAGCAGATCCGCACCGAGTGCGCACACTACGGCTCGCTGATTCGCGTTCGCTTCGCTGAGCCTTTCCGGAGCCGGGAAGCGCTCGCCGTCGAGACACTAGGAGCGCTCTCGGTCTCTACCTTTTGACGACGTTCCGTGAGCGAACATCTCGTCACGTCGCCCAGGGGGGGGTCGGAGTCCGCGAGCGGCTCGTCATCGTCCGCGAGGCAGCGCACCTCCAGGATCAGGCGGCGCCAGCTGGGGACGTCGGCTCCACCCACCCGAAAGGCCCGGGCACGCGCGCGACCGCCCGCGAGCAGCCACGGAGCCAGCCAATAGGCGATTTCGGGAGGCAAGTGACCCACCGGGTCGCCCGAAGCCAGGTGGACCCAAACGGCCGGCTCATCGTCCCCGGGCGGGTCGGGGATCAGAACGAGCGGATCTCCCGGGTTGAGCTCCGTGAGGTGTCGATCCCTACCGGCGAACACCGTTCCGTGCACCGTAGCCCTGAATCGAGCGGGCGGTTCGGCGGAGGTCGGGGGTCGTGCCGTCATCAAGAGTCCTAGACGAGGAATCGCTGGCAACCTCCGCCATGGCGGTCGCTGACGACGCGTGGGCGAGCCACGTTGCGGGCGTAGCGAACTGTTAAGTTAGACGACGTGCCACCCCCCGCCAACGCAGTTGAGGACTGGACCCTCGACATGACTGAACCCATCTACCTCGATCACGCGGCCACCACACCTCTCCGCCCGGAGGTGTTCGCAGCCATGCGTCCGCACCTCGTCGAAGGGTTCGGCAACCCCTCGAGCGCGCATCGTTGGGGACGCCAGGCGCGCGCGGCGCTGGACGAGGCCCGGGCGACGTGTGCGATGGCGCTCGGCGTCGCAGACACCGAGATCCTGTTCGTCCGAGGCGGGACCGAGGCAGACAACCTGGCGGTGCTGGGCCGGACTGGAGCGGCAGTGGAGGCCGGCGCCCGGCCCCGCGTGATCGGAACCACCATCGAGCACCCAGCGATTCGAGACGCGATCGAGCGCGTCCAAGAGCTGGGAGGAGATGCCGTCCTCGTGGAGGTCGGGCCCGACGGAGGCATCGATTGGGACGGGCTCGACGAGGCGCTTCAGGGGGGAGCGGCGGTGGTCTCCGTCATGTGGGTGAACAACGAAGTGGGCACCGTCCTCCCGGTGGAGCGTATCGCGGCCAGGGCTCGCGAGGCAGGCGTCTCCATGCACTCGGACGCTGTGCAGGCCGTCGGGAAGCTCCCGGTCGATCTCGGGCGGGCTGACCTCGATCTCGCCTCGGTGACGGCGCACAAGATCGGCGGCCCCATGGGTGTGGGGATCCTCTACCGGCGCACCGGAGTGGCGCTGTCGCCCCTCCTGTTCGGCGGAGGCCAGGAACAGCGCATCAGGCCGGGCACCGAGGACGTGGCTGGTGCCGTCGGGCTGGCCGAAGCGTTGAGGTTGGCCGTGGACGAACAGACCGCCGAGGGAGCTCGCCTCGAGGCCGAGCGTGACCGACTCCAGGACGTGATCACGAGTCGGCTGCCGGGCGCTAGAGTGCATGGCGCCGATGGTGAACGGGCTCCCCACATCTTGAACGTGGGCTTTCCCGGGCTGGACGCGCAGACGCTCATCATGGCGTTCGACCTCGAGGGGTTGGCGGTGTCGGGAGGATCGGCATGCTCCAGCGGCAGCACGCAGACGAGCCCGATCCTGCGTGCAATGTACGGCCCAGCGGCCGAGGGATTCGCGCCGGTCCGCTTCAGCTTGGGGCATACAACGGGGACGGATGATGTCAATGAGGCCGCCGAGCGCACTATCCGCATCGTAGAGCGGGCCCGCACGCTCGCCGCAACCGGCCTAGGGGGGCGCCGGGACGTGCCTCAATCGCCGCCCGTGCCGCAATCCCCACCGTGACTCAGAATCAAGCATGACTCAACCGCTGAACGGGCCTCCGAAGCGGATCCTCGTCGCGATGTCTGGGGGAGTCGATTCATCAGTCGCGGCGGCGCTACTCAAGGAGCAGGGTCACGACCTCGTCGGCGCGACGATGAAGACCTTCTGCTATCAAGAGGAGCCCGGACCCAGCCGGACGTGTTGCGGTCTGGACGGCATCATGGACGCTCGGCGCGTCGCTGACCGCCTCGGCTTCCCCCACTACGTATTCGACGTCGAAGAGGACTTCACGCGAGACGTCATCGACGATTTCGTGTCCGAGTACGCTCGGGGGCGCACCCCGAACCCGTGCGTCCGGTGCAACTCGAACACGAAGTTCCGCGACCTCCTGCGCCGTGGAGCGGTCCTCGGTTGCGACGCGGTCGCTTCGGGCCACTACGTGCGCTCCGAGCCCAACGGTACGGAGTCGGCCCTCCTTCGGGGCCTCGATCGCGCCAAGGACCAGTCCTATTTCCTATGGGGCCTGCCCCGCGACATGCTGCCGAAGCTGAGCTTTCCACTGGGGTCCCTGACGAAAGCCGAGGTACGTTCCCGCGCCCGCGACCTGGGGCTGGTCACGGCCGACAAGCCCGAGTCACAGGAGATCTGCTTCGTCCCCACGGGCGATTACCGAGACCTGCTCGGCCGACGGCTGGGGCCCGTGCACGAGGCCCTTCAGCCCGGTAACCTCGTCGACCGCGGGGGTCGGGTCGTCGGTCGGCACGACGGGTATGCGGGGTTCACTGTCGGTCAGCGCCGAGGACTCGGCGGTGGATTCGATCGACCGCTGTACGTGCTCGAGATCCGGCCCGACAAGCGCGAAGTGGTGGTTGGCGAGCGCCACGAGCTGCTCGGCCAAGGTGTGTTGATCGGGGAGCTGAACTGGCTCACGCGGTCGAAGCCCCCAGACGGAACCGAGCTGGACGTCCAGCTTCGGTATCGCGCGCCAGCAGTGCCCGGTGTGATCCGGTACGGGGCTGAAGGGGTCGAGGTGAGCTTACACGAAGCAGCCACCGCGATCACCCCGGGGCAGTCGGCGGTATTCTTCTCCGGGGAGCGGGTTCTTGGGGGCGGCCGAATCGTACGTGCAGCGCGAGGCAGGCAGGCCTCCACGCCAGTAGTGTCGGCCGCAAATCAGAGCTAACCCGGCCCCCGAGTCCATCAATCCAGCGCGCCGGCCCCTTCCAGAAGACCGAGAAGCTCGTCGTCGTCCCCGCCCGCCACGAGAGCTTCCGCGTCGGACTTGTCACCGGCGATCTCCACGACGCGCGAGGGCTGGCTTCGATCGGTGCAGCAGCGGAACACGATCCGGCCTGGCTGGGGGAGCCCGTAGCGCCCGGTCGTGGCGAAGGCCTCCCATTGCTGAAACGATCGGTCCTGGATGATGCGCGGCATTAGGTGTTCAATCCAAGTGGCTTGTGACGGACGGTTGTCGAGTACCGAGAGGGGGAGGCGCGGAGGCCTGCGATCCGTTACAGGCCACTAGTACTTGAGCCCGGCGACTTCGGCGAACTGCTTCATGATGTCCTGCTGCTCGGTAGACAGCGCCTCGGGCACCTGCACCTGCACTTCGACGAGCTGATCTCCCTGCTTGGTTCCCTTGAGGATCCCGTGTCCGCGTACGCGGAATTTCGTTCCAGACTGGGTCCCGGGTGGGACCTTGAGAACGACCTTCTTCCCGTAGACGGTCTTGACCCGGATTCGCGAGCCGATCGTTGCCTGTGCGACGTTGATCGGAACCGAGACGTGGATATCCAGGCCCTCGCGGTTGAAGAAGCGGTGCGGCTTTACCTTGAAGGTGATGAGGAGGTCACCGGGCGGCCCCCCTTCGGCGCCGCGCTCCCCCTGCCCAGTCAGGCGAACTTTCGATCCGGTCTCCACGCCTTCGGCGACCGTTACTTGGATCTTCCGGTTCTGTCGGACTGTCCCACCACCCCCGCACGCCGTGCATGGCGTCTGCGGAATCTTGCCTCGCCCGAAGCACGCGGGACACGGGCGCTTGACAGCGAATCCCCCCTGTCCGAAGGAAACCGTTCCCGAACCCTTGCACTCGGTGCAACGCTTCGTCTTCGTTCCCGGCTTAGCGCCGCCACCGCCGCACGTCGCACACTCTTCAGTGATCGGAACCGTAATCGAGATCCGCCCGCCGGTGACCGCGGTCTCGAACGAGATCTCGACGACGTATTCGACGTTCCGGCCCTTCTTCGGTCCATCGGGCCGCGGGTCGGGCCCCTTTCGGTCGCGATCGAAGATCGAGCCGAAGATGTCACCGAGGCCGCCCAAGCCGCCTAAATCGTCGAACGAGAAGGTCTCATTCGTGAATCCACCGGTGGGACGTGAGGTGCCGGGCCGGCCGCCGAAGCCGAACGCTCCGAGCCTCCGCATCTGGTCGTACCGTTTCCGCTTCTTCGCGTCGGAGAGCACCGAATAAGCCTCTCCGATCTCCTTGAAGCGGTCAGCTGCCGAAGCATTGCCGGCGTTGGCGTCCGGATGATACTGCTTGGCGAGCTTCCTGTACGCCTTCTTGATCTCGTCGGCGCTGGCCTTCTCGGAAACTCCTAGGACCTTGTAGAAGTCTTTCGTCGCCGTGGACATCAGCTGCTTCTCTCGCGCTGCCGAATGCTACCCGTGCTTGCGCACGCTCACGCGCGCGGGGCGCACCAAATGCCCCTTCAAGAGATACCCCCGCTGGAAGACCTCATGGACGACATCGTCGTCCTCCTCGGACTCCGCAGCCACCCGCATCATCGCTTCCATCCGTTCCGGGTCGAAATCCTCGCCGACCGGATCAAACACCTCCACACCCGCCTCTTCCAGTGCCTTGAGCACCTTCCGCTCCACTAGGTCGACGCCCTCCACAATAGCCTGCACGGTGGCCGTTTCGGGGTCGAGAAGCGCGACTCGCTGCAAGTCGTCTACAGAGTCGAGCAGCCTCCGGACCAGGTCGGACTGGGCCCGGATCCATGCCTCGCTCATTTCGGTCTGGACGCGTCGCCGGTAGTTGTCGAATTCGGCTGCGAGGCGGAGGTGCCGGTCGTGCAGGCCATCGAGCTCCTGCTGAACTTCATCGAGCTCCGATCCGAGATGTTCCTCCACCTCGCCCAGCGCCTCCTCCGCGGCAATCTCCTCGGCTTGCTCCGGAGAGACCGCAGTATCGAGCCCATCCCCGCCTTCGGCAGACGGCGCAGAGCCGGCTTCGGAGTCTGGAGCGTATGCGGCCAGGCCCTCCTCTTCCCCCCCTGCCGTGGGGGGCTCCCCGGTGGGCGCTTCTTCCGCTTTGCGAACAATTTCTTCAGTCATATGCCGTGTCATCTGCCGATTGCAAGGAAGCCGTAACTTAGCAGCTTTCCGGCGCTGAGGTCACGCCGTTATGGGGATCCGCGCTTCGAGCCAGCGCCCGATGTCCCGGAATACTTCCACGCGTCCCAAGTCGTTCCAGGGCTCGTGTCTGAATCCCGGTAACTCGATCACAGTCGTGTCTTCTTCGGATAGGCGCTGTACATACGACAGCGTGACCCTGGAATCGACGAGCCTATCGTCTCCTGGAACGAGAAAGAGGGTCTCGACACCTGGGGACCCGCGAAGGGCCGATCGCTGGGCAGCCTCGACTTCTTCAAAGAGCCGGGGAGAGACCAGGGAGTGTACGAGACGGTCCGCTGTCCACGCAGAGAGTCGTTCGGGATCCCGGGTGAGCACGCTCGGGTCGGTCCCCGTTGAGATCGCGAACCCCGGCGCGACCGCACCGAGAAGTCGCCCGAGTCGGCGCTTCCACGGGGGGACCGGAGAGGCCGTACCGAGCCACGGCGCCGAGAGGATCGCTCCGCGGGGCCGCGGCCCGTACTCGTCCAGGTAGCGCAGCGTCACGAGGCCCCCCATGGAGTGCCCGATGAGAAACAGAGGCGGGTCGGCCGCTCCCGCGCTGCCTGGGCCGCGTGCTTCGACGAGCCGGTTCAGGACAAGGTCCAGATCCGACAAGAAGAGCCCGAAACTGCGCGTGTCGCCGCGGCGGCCGCCCGATTGTCCGTGGCCGCGCTGATCGTATGACACGAGGGAATGGCCTCGGTCAGCGAGCGTCTCCCCGAGCTCCCAGTACCTACCGGAGTGATCGCCGAGACCGTGCACGAGAACCACGGTCGAACGCGCCGGTGTCGCCTCCCAGGACACGGTGCGCAAGCGAACGCCGTCCTCTGCCTCGAGCCAGCCTCCTGTTGGGCCCTCAGCGCGTCCCCCGGTCAATGGACCTCATGGAGGAGGCGATGGAGAAGCGCGAGAACAGCCTGTGCGCTACGCTCGCGAATCGCATCGCGGTCGCCCGGAAACACCCGCTTCCTCGCATCCGTCCTCTCGCCGACGCGGGCGGCGTACCAGACGGTTCCCACCGGCTTTTCCTCGGACCCCCCACTCGGCCCGGCGATCCCCGTAACGGCGAGGCCCACGTCCGCCGCGAAGGCATTCGCCACGCCCAGAGCCATTGCGCGGGCGACCTCCTCCGATACGGCACCCGCCGCTGCGAGGACTTCGCTGGGGACGCCCAACCGTGTGACCTTGACCTCGTTCGAGTACGCGACGACTCCGCCGGCGAAGTACGCCCCCGAGCCCGGGAGGTCGGTGAGACGCTTGGCGACGAGTCCACCGGTGCAACTCTCCGCGACGGCCAGGGTGCGCCCGCCTGCCACCAGGCTCGTGGCCAAGGCCTCTACGATGTCGCCGCTCGCCGCCAGGTAGCGATACCGCTCGATCATGGGCATCAACAGCGCCTCGGTGCGGTCCAGCCAATCCACCACGGCTGGGTCGGCGGCGGTGCCCCGTGCGGTCAGTCGAAGATCGACGCCTGTGACGTGAGGCAGATACGCAAGCGATACCGGGCCGAGGTGCTCGGGGAGGCCGGCCTCGATGCGCTCCGCGAGGGCGGATTCGGCGATACCGGTGGTGTGGAAGACGCGGTGCACGACTGGATGGAGCCGGTCTCTGAGCCGATCCTCGAGCAAGGGCACGACGGCTTCCGAAAAGAGTGCGCGCATTTCCCTCGGTACTCCCGGTAACAGAACGACTGACTTGCCGTCCGTCTCCAGGACGAGTCCGGGCGCGGTCCCCAGCCGATTCGAAAGGACCAACGCGCCCTCAGGGACCTCAGCCTGACGCGCGTTGGTCGAGGGGAGCTTCCCGAAGCCACGAGAGGTGAACCTCCTCTCCATGTCATCGAGGAGGTCCTGCTGGAGATGCAGGGGCGCACAGAGCAGATCCGCGACCGCATCTCGAGTGATGTCGTCCGCCGTCGGGCCGAGTCCCCCGGTGACGATGACGACATCCGAGAGATCCAAGGCCTGCGACACGGCTCGACCTACGTCCGATGGGCGGTCCCCGACCACGAAGCGCGCTCGCACCGGAAGGCCCATGCTCGCCATCTCGCGACCGAGCCAAGCGCCATTGGTGTCCACCGTAAAACCGAAGAGAAGCTCGTCCCCGACGGTGACGATTGCACCGAAAGCCGGTGCGTTCCCCGGCGAGGTCAGTGGTGCGCCTCAGGCAATGAGCGGTTCTGCCAGAAGTAGACGGCCATCGAGTACACGGTCAGAAGCAGAGCCACGGCGAGGGTGAGGCCGATGAACGCGCCGTGGAATTGGCTCCAGAGCCGCCACAATCGCCCGCTCCAATCGCCTTGGATCGCGAGTCGGTGGAGTGGATACCAGAGAAGCAAGCCCCCGATGAACAGGTTTTGGAGAAATGCCTTGTACTTGCCGGACTTGCCCGCCGCGATGACGACGCCCCGTCGCGCTGCGTAGCCGCGGAGGAGGGTGACCGCGACCTCGCGTCCAAGGATGATCAGCATCACCCAAACCGGGAGCTCTCCCCACCACGGGATCAAGCCGTCACCGCCGGGACGGCGGGAAACGATGTAGAACGGGATGATGGTGCAGAGAAGGAGGAGCTTGTCTGCAATCGGATCCAGCAACTTCCCCATGTCGGTGATGAGGCCGTGCTTGCGAGCGAGATATCCGTCCCAGAGATCGCTGAGCGCCGCTGCCACGAAAAGCACGAACGCCGCGATCAGTGCGGCCACGCTGGACGAGATTGCGAGAAGGAAGATCGCTGGGGAAACGACGATCCGGGTAACGGTGATGATGTTGGGAAGGTTCAGGCGGCTCCTCGCCATTTGTCGCTCAGCTGAGCGATTTCACCACCATTTTGCTGACCGCCTTGAGGGTATCGAAGACGCCGTCCCCCTCAGTCGCCACGCCCTCGAAGTCCGGGACCCCGCCCGGGTTCAGCTGCGCGCGCAGATCATCAGGGGAGTGCACTCCGGTAAGGTCTCGCTTGTTGTACTGAATGGCGAATGGAATTTGGGCGAGGTCGTATCCGTAGGCATCGAGGTTGTCGTACAGGTTGTGCATGGCCTCGATGTTGGCTTCGGACCGGTGCACCTGCGAATCGGCGACGAAGATGATCCCGTCCACCCCTTTGAGGATGAGCTTGCGGCTCGCGTTGTAGTAGACCTGGCCCGGCACCGTATAGAGGTGGAATCGCGTCTTGAATCCCCTGATGGATCCCAGATCGATCGGAAGAAAATCGAAGAAGAGTGTCCGCTCCGTTTCCGTCGCGAGAGAGATCATCTTCCCGCGCGTGTCGGGGTTGATGCGGGAATACACGTACTCGAGGTTCGTGGTCTTTCCGCCGAGTCCCGGACCGTAATACACGATCTTGCAGTTGATCTCGCGACTGGCGTAGTTGATCATCGACATCGAACGGCCCCTACACTCCTTCCCGGAACACCCGGTCTATTCGCTTTCCGCCCCAGCCACACGAGCCAGCCCCAACACTGCCGAACCGCCCTCGAGAGGCCCTCGGGCAAACATCGACCGGAGCGACGATCGAGCCCGGCCTAAAGTCGGACTCGCCCCCCGGAGTGGCAAGGTGCTCACGAACTGCGCTGTCACAAGGTGATCCGAGCCCCGGATGGTTCCACCCAACACTGATCATGCGGTCCCCGTACGGAGGCCCGCGTCACCGTCTCCGAGCTCGCGCTCCATGCGCTCGACGATGGCTTGAGCACGGGTCTGGAGGAGCTTTCTGGGCTCCCACGCGATGAAGTCTCTGAGCAGGTTGACGCCGTTGACGGTGGCCCGCTCTCGGCCCATGTGTCCCAGCGCGGCGAGACGCCGGAACGTCAGGGGATTGAAGAGGTCTCTCTGGTGACGAGACATCTGGTCACGAATGAGCAACGCCGCGAGGCCTCCGGCCACGGCTGTTGCCAACGCTGCGATGCCCACCACCTTGATCTTCTTGTTCACTTCGACTCCATCTGGCCGACCCGGCTACATCTCACGGCGCCCGTGCAGCGCCTGCGCCAGGGTCGTTCCGTCCACGTATTCCAAGTCGCTCCCGACCGGTATTCCGGTGGCGAGGCGTGTAACCCGGGGCCCGAGCGCCCGGATCTCTTTCTCCAGATAGACCGCCGTGGCCTCGCCTTCTACGCTGGGGTTGGTAGCCAAGATGACCTCCGCGACCACAACCTCTGAAGACCGGATCCGTTGGAGCAGCGAACCGAGGTTCAGTTGCTCGGGTCCGATCCCGTCCAGCGGGGACAAATGCCCACCCAGAACGTGATATATGCCCCCGTATTGCCGGGTACGCTCCACCGCGCCAACGTCGAAGCTCCCCTCGACCACACAAATCATCGAGGCGTCCCTCCGCGGGTTCGCGCAAACCTCGCAGAGCTCGTCCTCGCCGAAATTGCCGCACCTGACGCAGGGCCGTACCCGGTCTGCCAAATCCTGGATCGCTCCAGAGAGCCGGCGAGACTCCTGTTGGCCGCTTCTCATCAAGTGGTGCACCAGGCGAAGTGCTGTTTTGGGGCCGATTCCCGGTAGCCGCGACAACTCGGCGGTGACACGCTCGATCACAGACATTCCGCGCCCGTGCCTGATCTGTCAGTGCGTGTACCGTCGACCCGATCCTGGTTTCTGAGCACTAAGGAGGCGGACTTAGAACAGGCCTGGAATCTGCATCGGTAGCGGGAGCCCTCCCGCCATCTTCTTCATCTCCTCCTCGTACACCCCGCGGGCCTTACTCTGCGCCTCTGCCACGGCCGCGAGGACCAGATCTTCGAGCATCTCCACATCCTCAGGGTCGACCACAGAGGGCTCGATCGTGATTCGCCGGACGGTCCCCTTGCCGTCCACGACCGCGGTGACCATGCCTCCTCCGGAAGAGGCCGACAGCTCCTGGCGATCCAAGCTCTCCTGGAGCTCGGCCACCTTGGTCTGCATCTGCTGCCCCAATTGAATGAGCTGTTGCAGATTCTTCATTGGACAATTCGCCCGGTATCGGTGGAGGAAATCAGCAAAGATTATTCCAATAACTCGAGGTCGAGTTCTTCTACCGCCCGCCCCAGGAGTGGTTCCCGCTCGACGAGCTCTCTCAGGCGGCTTTCCGTCACTCGCTGTCGAGTGATCCTGACGGGCTTTCCGGCGGGCGCAGGGGAGCCCTCCGCGACCTCGATCTGCGGCTCACGACCGAGGTATCGAGCGAGCGATTTGACCAGCTCGCGACGAGCTCCAGGCTCCCTCAAGCGCTCGAGTCCAGGGCCCGCCGGTAGAGTGAGCCGCAGGCCGTCCGGTCCCGCTCGGTCCACGCTGGCTGCCCTGAGGAATGGACTCAACCCCACTGGAACTTCCGTTCGGTCGTCCAGCATACGACCGAAGGCGGAGACGGGATCTCCTGCGGCAGCGAGCTCCCCGTCACGTGCCTTCTCGGTCTGCCCAGGAGTCTCAGGCATTCCGTGTGGGGCCTCCGGCCCCGGATCGTAAGACTCAGCGAGAGCGGCCGTTGCACGTTTTGGGGACCCGTCCCCCCCGCTCGTCTTCGGCGGTGGTCCCTGCGGGTCGCCGGCCGCCATCGGTTCAACCGAATCGGTCGCGGAATCCGCACGCTGGACATTTCCGCTGACGGAAGTCGAGGGGTTCGAGTCGAATGCCGAACCCGTGCCCAGCCCTCGAAGCAGCTGCTCGATCTCGACGGTCCGATCCAAGTAGCTGAAGCGAAGGAGAAGCAGCTCGATGAGAACACGGGGCTGTCCGACGCGCTTGAGACTGCCGACGGCCTCCAGATCGGCCGCCATCGCGAGCATCCGCACCAGATCACTGGCCCCGAACGCATCCACGCGCTCCTGGAGTGCGGCGCGATAGTCGACCTCTACTTCGACGGAATCCGCCCCGTCCAACCGAAGTCGCAACAGCAGACGGAGGGCTTCGACAAGGCCGTGGTAAAACTCGACGAGGTCATAGCCCTCGTCCAAAAGGGCCTCGACAAAGGAAAATATTTCCGCATGCCGGCGACCGGACACGAGGTCGAACAGCTCCAAATAGCGCTCTTCCTCGACCAGACCCAGTACCGTCTTCACCGACTGGGTCGATATCTCGGCGCCCGTCAGGGCCAATACCTGATCCAATAGCGACAGGGCGTCGCGCATGCCGCCGTCTGCCTTCCGGGCGATGATGCGCAAGGGCTCCGGGGCAGACTGGGCCCCCTCTCGCTCGATGACTTCCTTCAGCCTGGTCACGATGTCC
Source organism: Longimicrobiales bacterium (assembly GCA_965248625.1). GTDB lineage: Bacteria > Gemmatimonadota > Gemmatimonadetes > Longimicrobiales > Gaopeijiaceae. The sequence goes on from OZ252109.1 coordinate 516,394, forward strand.
CGGACCCCGAGACGCCGAAAATCGAATCGCTGGCATCGCGAGAGGATCGGGGAAGCGGACTGCTGGATCTTCTGTGGTTCCGTCGTAGCAAAGATGAAGATCACGCGCGGGGGCGGCTCCTCGAGGATCTTGAGTAGCGCGTTCCAGGCCTCCCGTGTGAGCATGTGCGCCTCGTCCACGATGTAGACCTTGAAGCGCGTCTCGTCGGACGGGGCGTACATGGCGCGTTCGCGTAGATCACGCGCGTCGTCTACGCCGCGGTTGGAGGCCGCATCTATCTCGACGACGTCGAGTGACGTGTGACCACTCCACACCCGCGCACATCTCTCGCATTCGCCGCACGGCTCGCCGTCGTCCCCCCGGGCGGGACAGTTGAGAGCCATGGCGAGCACCCGGGCGAGGGTCGTCTTGCCGACGCCGCGTGGACCGCAGAAGAGATAGGCGTGCCCGGTCCGCTCAGTGGCCACTGCGCGCCGGAGCGTTTCTGAGACGTGCTCCTGCGTCGCCACTTCCGCGAAGCTGCGTGGACGGTACTTACGGGCGAGTGCTGTGTGGGACACGTTGGCCGGTTGTGGGCGTACGATCACGGGGGGCTGGACACGGGGTCCCGGACGTCGTGAGTCGACGCGTGAAGAGCGTGTCGAGCGAGGTCCTGCTAGGCCGCTGGGAGTGCGAAATCAGGACGCCAATGCGCCCCAGGCGACTCGCAGCAACGATCGCCGCACTTACCGCTGCTGCCTGCGGGGCCCTGACGGGTTTCATGGGCTCTCGCTCTGCGGACCTGGGGCACGCCGAAGTCTAGATCAGGGTGTTCAGCCCGTCAAGTTGAACGGCCTGTAAGTCGTTTCACAGCATCGAAAACGGCACTTGAACGCGCTGGCCTCCGTCCGTCGCGCTGAACCCATCATTCAACCCAACCGCCAGGCGTCCGGCACATGCTCCACGACCGTTCGGCCGCTGCAGTCGAAGCTCACTGCGACCGCGTCGAAGCGCACGACCAAGCCACGCAGCCCCCCTCGTGCTTCAACCCAGGCTCGAGCGACACGCCCGATCTCCCTCTGCTTCTTTGCCGTGATCGCCTCCAGCGGATGGCCGAACCCAACACCCTTCCGTGACTTCACTTCGACGAACGCGATGATTTGCCCGAGCCGCATGACGAGGTCGACCTCATTGCGTCCGGCACGGTAGTTACGCTCGAGCAGGGTCCAGCCGGCGCGCTCCAGGAAGTGGCAAGCCAGAGCCTCACCGTGGCGACCTAGTTGGTGGGATGCACCCATGCCGGAGTGTACATGTGCGGCACGGGCGCAGGGATGGAAAGAGCGCCCATCCGCCCTTCCTGTGGCCACCGGCTACGCTGCGTCGCCCACACTGATGCCCCGATGCGAAGGGCTCGGCCGCTACAGTGAGGCGGGTTAGGCCCCGGAAACTGCCGCTGCTTGGAGTGGCGGGACCAGCTCGCGGTCGATGGCCGACGCGATGACGCGGATCCGCTCCATGAGCTCGGAGAACTGGTCGGGATAGAGAGATTGCGCGCCGTCCGACTTCGCCTCCGGCGGATTCGGGTGAACTTCCACCATCAACCCGTCCGCCCCGGCGGCCACGGCGGCCCGCGCCATGGGGATCACCTTTGAGCGGAGCCCCGTCCCGTGACTGGGGTCGGCAATGATCGGAAGGTGGGAAAGGGCTTTCACAACTGGAATCGCGGTGAGGTCAAGCAGATTCCGCGTGTGATTGTCGAAGCTGCGGACGCCCCGTTCGCAAAGGACGATGTCCCCGTTCCCCTCGGCGAGAATATACTCGGCCGCCAAGAGCAGCTCGTCGATCGTCGCGGACATCCCGCGCTTGAGGAGGATCGCGCGCTCCGAGCGCCCGGCCCGACGCAGCAATGGATAGTTCTGCATGTTGCGAGCGCCGATCTGAACGATGTCGGCGTACTCCTCGACAAGCTCGAAGCCCTCCAAGTCGAGCGCTTCCGTAACGATCGCGAGCCCTGTGGCCTCTCGCGCCTGGGCCAACAGCTCGAGTCCAGCGCGTCCCAGTCCCTGGAACGAGTACGGCGAGGTCCGAGGCTTGAACGCGCCGCCCCGAAGGATCGTGGCCCCAGCGCTCCTCAGCTGCCCCGCGACGCCCATGATCTGGCCTTCCGACTCGACCGCGCAGGGGCCCGCCATGATCGCGATCTCACGTCCACCGATACGCGTCCCGTTCTCCAACGCGACGACGGTGTTTTCTTCGCGCCATTCGCGAGACACCTGCTTGTACGGATGGCTGACTGGGATGAGCTCGCGGACTCCGGGCAACCCGGACAGCCGGGCCGAGTCAACGCGTCCGTCGTTACCGACGAGTCCGATGGCGGTGCGTTGATGGCCGGGGATCGTCCGAGCTTCGTAGCCGAGGGCCCGGATGGTCTCCACCGCTCCCTGCACCTCCTCGGGCGTGGCGTTGTGTTTCATGACGATCAGCATGCTGGTCTCGTCCCATCCGTTGCTGGCGCCTCTCCGCAGAGCGGGGGTCCGCGTAGGCACCCGCGGGCCCCCCATGCGCAGCCATCTCTCAACTTCCTCAGCGGCCCTTAAGGGACCTCTGCACAAGCGTCTGCGCGAGACCCGCCACACTTCTGCAGAGGCTCCCTAAGGGTACATATCCCCAATGTCGGCGTCTACGGGCGCGGCATGACCAGACGGAAGCGCGAGTCCGGGCTTCGAGCACCCGGGCCGCGAGGCGCTCTTCCGGGGGGGTTGGACGGGCGTCGCCTACTGCGGCTCGCGGAGGGTCAGGCGGCGGTCTCGGCGGCTTCGGCCTCCCCTTCGAGGCGCACACCGACCACGGAGCTCACACCCGGCTCTTCCATCGTCACACCGTAAATCCAGTCCGCGGCTTCGATCGTGCGCGGATTGTGCGTGATGACGACGAACTGGCTTTGCTCCTTGAACTCCTGGAGCAGCCGGATGAACCGGCCGATGTTGTTGTCGTCGAGCGGTGCATCGACCTCGTCGAGAACGCAGAAGGGACTGGGTTTTACGAGATAGATCCCGAAGAGGAGCGAGAGGGCCGTGAGCGCTCGTTCCCCTCCGGAGAGCAAGTCGATCCTCTGGGTCTTCTTGCCCACCGGCGAGGCGTGGATCTCGATAGCCGACTCGAGCGGGTCGTCCGGATCACTCAGCCAAAGGTCGCATTCACCGCCCTGGAACAGGCGGTAGAATGTGTCACGGAAGTTCTTTCGCGTCGCCTCGAAGGTCTCCATGAAGAGGCGGGTCGCAGTCTGGTTGATCCCGCGGATCGCGGTTTTGAGGTCGTCGCGCGCCTTGACGAGGTCGTCGCGCTGCTCCGTCAAGAACGACAGCCGCGCACTCTCTTCCTCGTGCTCCTCGAGCGCGAGCATGTTGACCGGCCCCAGCCGGGCCATGCGCTCGACGATGTCTCGGAGCTCGTCCTGAAGCTGTTCGGGCTCGCCTTCGACCGGCTCTGCCACTTCCATCAAGGCGCTCAGCGGGCGTCCCCACTCGGCTTCGAGACGCTCCTCGATCCGCTCGATTCGGCCACGCAGCTCTTGGTCTTCGAGCTCGAGGCGATGCCGCCTGTCCGACGACTCGCGCTCAGCCGCCCGGGCGGTACGGACCCGCCGGTCCGCTTCGTCCAGTGCCGCGGCCACGCCCTCCAGCGCTTCGTCGCGGCGGGCGAGCTCCGCGTCAGATTCGTCTCGTCTCTGGAACAGGGCCTCCATCGCGTCCTCACCCCGGGCGCGGACTTCCCTCGCTCCGACGAGATCGCGACCCAGCTCCTCCTCCTCACGATCGAGCTGCGAAACGCGGTCGACCGCGGTGGAGCGTGACGTCTCCAAATGACGGAGCCGCTCGTCGAGGCGCTCCAACTCCCCCTCGTGACGGTTCAGCTGGATTGCAAGCCGTGACTCCTCCGCCCGTGCTTCCTCCCACTCGGCCTCAACGGCGTCGAAGGCTTGACGGGCCTCCTTCTCGCGCGTCACGAGCGTTGATTCCTCGACCGCGATGGTCCCCACCTCCTCGTCCGCCTCGCGCTCGCGCTCCGCCGCCTTGGTCCGGGCGGCGCGTGTGCCCTCCAGCTGACGCGCCAACTCGTCCTTTGCCCGGTCCATCCTGGTTCGACGGTCCACGTACCCCGCTTCTTCGGACCGTGCCGCCCGCTGCGCGTCCTCTGCTTCCGCAAGCTGGGCGCGCCGTGTCTCGAGACCCGTTTCGGCCTCTTCGAGACCGAGGTGTGCTTTCTCTCGCGCCGCTCGGGCTCGGGTTGCTGAGGCCACGGCGGTCTCGGCCTCGTCAGCGAGCTCCGCCAGCTTCTCCCGACGCTCGATGAGGCCCGTGGCTCCCATGGGATTGCCGATGCGGACAACCCCCCTGTGGTCGACTGAAGTCCCTGAGCGCGTGAGGCTTGCCGAACCACCGACGGTCGAGAACAACTCGTCGTCCTCCACGAGGTCGACACCGGCCAGTAAGGTTCGCACCCACGGTGCTCCCTTGCCCTTCACGCGCAGCGCGCCAAGAAGCGAGCCGCCACCTTCGGCTTTCGGCGCACCGTCCAGCGGAAACAGGACCAATCCTCCCCCACCCGACCATTCTTTGTCGAACCAACTCTGCAGCCGGGCCGCGGCGCGATGGTCGGCGACCACGAGTCCTTGCGTGAGATGCCCGAGATACGACTCTGCCGATGCGACGACGTCGGGCGGTCCACCGATGCAGTCGCACAGCGTTCCCAACACCAGTGCGGCGTGTTCGTCTCGGGCCGCGCGGACGACGGGCTCGACTCCGGCCTGTTCGCGCTCCATCGTTTCGAACGCGGCCCGCTGCGCAGTGAGGGACGACGACCGGTCGACCGCTTCGAGCTCGATACGGCGCGCCTCCGAAAGCCGTTCACGGGCATCCTCGAAGCGTCGACGCGCCTCGTCCAGATTCTCCCGGGCTGTCGACGACGTCTTGTCGAGCTCCGTCAGCCGATCGGTGAAGAGGTCGCCCTGAGCTTGGAGGTCCGTGAGCGCGGACGCCGTGTCCGCGAGCTCATGCTCCAAGCGACCGAGCCTCCTCCCGAGCTCCGCCGCTTGCGCCCTGGCAGCGGCCGAGTCGCCCTCGAGCTGGGCTGCACGGCGGGCAACCTCCCGCTCTCGGCGTTGTACGGTTTCGAGCGAAGCACGCGCCTCGTTGAGTCGCTCCCTCACGACGCCCGCTGCTTCCTGACCGGACGCCATCAAGCTGCGGGACTCTTCCAGATCGGCGTGGCCTTTCGCGCGCGTCCGTCCCAGCTCTTCCATCTGGCTGGTCAGCTCATCGGATCGGGCCCGCCCTTCCTCCCGCTCGCCGGAGATCTGTCCCAGCCGCCGCTCTGCGGACGTGGCGCGTTCGTCGGCGACGGCCAGATCGCGCTCCCAATGGATCAGCTCATTTCGGATCGTCTCGAGCTTGGATGCCGCGTCGATCCGTAGCTTCTCCGCCTCGACGCGACCGATACGCAACGTTTCGTACTCCGCCTCGGCAGTACGGAGCTCCGCGACGGTCCCCTGCCCTTCCTCGGCACCGCCTTTCAACGCCCCCTCGACGTGGGCGAGCCGCCCCTTGAGATCGCCGAGTTGTTCCGTGACCACGGCCACTTCGACTGACAGCCGCCTCACTCTCAGATCGTCGTACCGTTGTGCCTTGCCTTTCTGACGAGCGAGTGACCGGACCTTGCTCGTGACCTCGGCGATCACGTCCTCGAGCCTTTGGAGGTCCAGCTCGGCCCTCTCTAGCCTCCTGCCTGCGATCTTGCGCCGGTCCTTGTACTTGCCGATTCCGGCGGCTTCTTCGAACAAGCCGCGCCGCTCTTCCGCGCGATCCGAGAGGATGGCGTCGATCATGCGACTTTCGATGACCGCATACGCGTTTGCACCCAAACCCGTGTCGCGACACAGATCGTGGACGTCCCGCAGCCTGCAGGAAGCCCTGTTGATCGAATAGTCGCTGCCTCCGTCCCGGAAGACCGTCCGCCCGATCTCCACTTCCTCGAACGGAACCGGCAATGCGCCGTCCTCGTTGCTCACGCGCATGGCGACGGATCCGCGATTGATCGGCCGCCTTCCGACGGTCCCTTGGAAGATGGCTTCCTCCATCTTCGCACCGCGGATCGCGGTTGGGCGCTGCTCACCTAGAACCCACCGGATTGCATCGCTGATGTTGGATTTTCCGCAACCGTTGGGCCCCACGATGGCCGTGATGCCCTCGTGGAACTGGATCTCGGTGCGGTCTGCGAAGGATTTGAAGCCGTGGAGGCGGAGTGAGCTGAGCTTCATTCCGGAAGTCGACCGATCCGTTCAGTGAGCGGGGGCGGGGTCATGCCGCGCTCACGCAGCATATCCGCTAGGGCTTGGGCGTCTTCGGCATTCCGATAGGCTCCGGCGTAGACGCGAAAGCCGGAGCCGTCCGGGGCCTCGAGCACGTACGCGGGGACGCCGCTGGTCTCCATCTGCCCAACCATCGCCACCGCCGTGTTCCGGTTGGGAGTCTGCTCGAGAAGGTACGCCAACGGCGTGCGCCGCAGGATCCATCCCGCTTCCTCGGTCTCACCGACTGTTCTGCCTAGATCTGAGCGGAGTCGTGCGGCGTCCTGGGTGTCGCTTGCCGGGCCGGCCAGCACGCGAAAATACAGGCCGGCGCCCGACATGATGGGCGCGACCACGAAGTGTCGGTCGGGGCGGCGCCGCTGCCAATCGCGTGCGTGCTCCATGGCGGCGGGCAGCGTCTCCCAGGCGCTCAGCGAGAGCGAGTACGTAAAGCGCTCGACCAGCCGGAGGTCGGCCGAGGGTGATCCGAGGCTGGACTCAGCCTCCGCCCCGGTGGGCAGCGCTGTCGTGGGTCGAGCGGTGACCGGCTCCGACGACGCTCCTGCCGACGCCCCGGCACGGGTCGCGTCGGCCGCGGCCCGTCGGCCGACGGGCTCGTCCGGACCGCCGTCGACATCGGTGACGAGCGTGACTACCTCGCCCGCCGCGACGCTCGTGGTCCCCTCGTCTTGGGTGGTGACTTCCGGAGTCGTCCCCCCGGTCCCCCCCCCGTCGACGTCTGCGACGCCCCGTGTGGCGGGCTGCAGGACCAATTCCGACTGCGTTGCCTCTCCCTCAGTCGCCGCGGACAGGAAAGACAGATCGATCAGGCCCAGCGCGACGAGGGCGGCGAAGAGAAGGGCAGCCGCAAATACGAGTACGAGGCTGATGAGGCCGGACCTCGACCGCCTCGAAACCGCGCGCACGGGCTCCAGGGGGGCAGGAACAGGCTCGGGGTCCCGTGAGCGGGTCGGAGCAGTTGTCAGGTCCGCACTCGTTCGCTGGGGGCGCCCGTACGACCCTGCTGAAAGCGGATCGCGGGCGAGCGGATCATCGAAGTCCTGCCCACCCACCGGTATCGGGGGCGCGTGTCCCAAGGGAGGATCCATGAACTCGCCCATGGTGCCGTCGGGGCCGAGGACGGCGATGATCCGGTCATCCGAGCCTTCATCCAGCTCGTCGAGCACCTCGCCGGGTCGCGCGAGCAGGATCCTGTGCGTCCCGCGCGCGAGCATCGAACCGGACCCCGGCATGCCCAAGGGTAGATAGAGCACCAATGTGACGCCGGCGGTCATGAAGCCGTGGGTCATCCCGGTCCAGCGAGGATGGTCGAGAACGAGCGACGGGTCGGCCACGGCCGTTCCTGCGGTCGCGACGAAAAACGCTCCGTCGTCGGCGGGGCGAGCGACTCTCTGAATCGAGGCCCCGTACAGAAGGGAGTCCGACACCCCCTCCAGGTTTCCCGCCTCCAGAACCGAGTGGATCTCGGGATCCTCGAGCGACAGGTCGGCCAAGAAGACGCGGGCCCCTTGAGAAGCCCAACCTCGCGCCATTTCCACCACCGCCCGGGGAGCCCAGCCTCGGTCACGCACGGTCCGGGTCGCGGAGATCACGACGACCCGACCTTCAACGGGTTCGTGTCCGCTGTCGAGGTCCAGCACCGGAGGCACCCAGCCCCCGTAGAGCTCGAACGGCTGCCAAGCGGGAATCGACGATGTCATGGGGAGCTTCCAGCGCCGTTTTCGCGGACAATCGATAGGCGCGGCGGGGTGCGCTCGCCACATCCCACCACCCAGCGAGTCGCAAGGCAAGTTAACGGGGGGCGCCACGCCGGGGCAATCTGTCTTCGTGGTTTTTTCGGGGGGATGATCAGGCCTCCTGGGGAGGGGCGTCGAGCTCCCCGGCCGGGTTCAACGCGTGTCTCGGTGCATCTCCCCACAGTGTCTCCAGCTGGTAGTAGGAGCGCGTTTCGGGGTGAAACACGTGAACCACGAAGTCGATGTAGTCGATCAGGATCCAACGACCTCCTCCCGCTCCCTCGGCGTGATCGGGGCGAACGCCTTCCTTTCGCAACTCCTCGGTCAGATGATCCGCGATCGCGCGGATCTGAATGTCCGAGGTCCCCGTCGCGATCAAGAAGAAATCAGTGGCCATCGAGACCTTGCGAAGGTCGAGGACGACCACGTCGTGCGCCTTCCGTTCAAGCGTAAGCTGCGCGGCCCGCCGAACCGCCTGGGGCAGGTCGAAACGGTCTTGCACGGCTGTTTCGTCCATGAGTGCCGGCTCGCCGGCCGTCAGCCCTCTCGCTCGACGATGACCGTGATGTCTACTTGGACTTCACCGTGCAGCTTGATCGGCACCTTGAAGCTGCCAAGGGCCTTGAGAGGCTCGTCGAGGGCCACCTGACGCTTCTCTATCTCGAAGTCGAGCCCCGTGGCGTTGGCCCGGTCCGCGACGTCGCCCGTGGTGACGGATCCGAACAGCTTCGCGTCCTCGCCTTCGCCGGCCCGGGCGTGGAAGGTGAGTGCCATGCCTTCCAGCTGCGACGCGCGCCGACGCGCCTCCAGGTAGTCTCGCCTCGAGCGCTCTTCCTCTCGCTTCTGCTCCTCCTCCAGGCGGCGGATGTTGGCCGCCGAGGCCTCGTACGCGAGCCCTTGGGGAAGCAGGAAGTTCCGAGCGTATCCCGCCTTCACGCTCACGACCTGCCCGGGCTCACCGAGGTTCTCTACCGACTGCTTGAGAATCAACTTCACGGTTTGCTCCTTCTGTATTTGGCGTCAATGGGGTATTGCCTTAAGTCCACCGCCCACTACATGTTGTGGTCATGGCGGTTCCGGCTTCTCAGCTCCGTGGCGGCGTGGACTATCCCCGTACGCGGTTGGAGCTGGACGAGTTCTTCCCCGACGATGCGGCATGCCTGGAGTACGTGGAGGGTCTGCGCTGGCCGGAAGGGTTTGTGTGCGTGGGCTGTGGCGGGTTGGGAGAGGTCTGGCGAGCATCGCGGGGGCGTCTCGTCTGCCCACACTGTCGAAGGCAGACCTCGGTGCTGGCGGGAACCGTGTTCCACCGCACGCGCTCGCCCCTGCGTCTGTGGTTTCTCGCTGCCTGGGAGCTCACGAGCCAGAAATACGGAGCCAATGCTCTCGGGCTCCAGCGTGTGCTCGGACTGGGAAGCTACAAGACAGCGTGGGTCTGGCTCCACAAGCTCCGCCGGGCCATGGTCCGACCGGATCGCGACCAGCTGAGCGGCGTTGTGCAAGTGGACGAGAGCTATGTCGGGGGCGTGGAGGCTGGAGTGCGGGGCCGCGAGACGATCAAGAAGGCCATCGTCGCGATCGCCGCCGAGGTCGACGGACGCAAGATCGGGAGAATACGGCTGCGTTGGGTGCCCGACCTCTCCGCTCCGGTTCTGCGAGGCTTCGTCAAGGATAGCATCGCACCGGCAAGCACGGTGCATACCGACGGATGGCCAAGCTATCAGGGACTCGCCAAACTGGGCTTTCGCCACACGGTCACGAACCTCTCGACCTCCGGCGATCCCGCGCACGTGCTCATGTCGGCCGTACATCGGGTGGCGTCTCTCCTCAAGCGCTGGGTCCTCGGAACCCTCCAAGGAGGGATCGCCCGCGAACACCTCCCCTACTATCTGGACGAGTTCACCTTTCGCTTCAACCGACGCACATCCCGGGCTCGCGGCCTGTTGTTCTACCGCTTGCTTGAGCAGGCTGTTCAGTGTGCTCCCACGCCAGCTTCGGCCCTTTACCTCGGCACCGGACGTGGGAAACGGCCCGCAGAGCCCCGGTAACCACTATATCTTGGGGTCGGTGGACTTAAGGGAACACCCCCTTGGCGTCAAATACGTGCTGAGAATTCGGCGTCCACCGCACAGCCGTTACCGCCCGTGGACCCGTGACCGAACGTCGAACCAGGTATCTCCTAGACCGATCATGAACGCCCCCACCAACACGAAGGGAGGCAGAAACAGCGTGGCCAGCGTCAACATCACCCACCCGAAAACCGACAGCCCCCGCACGATGTCTACGACTACGGCAGCCCCACGCAAGGCGTACAGCGCGCCCATGAAGCACACCGTATTCAGTCCTGCGCGGCCGAGGGGGCCGCCCCACCGGAATTCGACCAGGACAATGCCCACTACGAGAAGCCAGACAAGCTGATCGTTGAACCGGAAGTCCCGGAGGGGACCCAATCCCGCGTCGCTTTCCATCACGAGCCTCACGTACAGCCACCACGCCACGCCCAAAGCCGCCACGGAAGACAGCGCCAGCATCGCCGGAAAAATCTGGCCTTGAATCTGGGTGGCGCGATACACCGTGCTCACCACGCTGGCTGGGAGCGGAGAACCACCCCTGAGGAGCTGCAGAGCCTCCATCGCCGTTCCGACTCCCGCGCTCATCCGATCGGTGACCATCCAATCGATGACGGTCCATCGCGACGTCTGGACCCCGAGCACCGCCCACGCTCCAGCGAGCGCCAGGGCGACCGCTCCGAGAGCTCGCGGCAAGAAAGTCTTGTTCGGCCAGCGCAGACTCAACGCGGCGAAGCATCCTCCCAAGAGGATAGTCCAGCCGCGCTCCACGTACCACATACCGGATCGCGCCGCGCCCCCCAGAACGGCGAGCGCCCCGAGGCCTGCCGCCACCAGAGGAAGGAAGCGGCGGCCTGGTGACGTGAACACCAGAAACGCGAACGGGACGACCACGAGGATGAGCGGAGGGAAGACCGCGAGTGACAGCGTCACGGCGAACAGGGCCGCCGCTCCTAGCCAGGCGCGCCTGGGGCGGCCTTGGATGGCTGGTTCCGCAGAGGTCCGCTCAGGATCCACGCTGCTTGTCCGCCTTCACGCCCGACTCTTGGATCGCGCCGGTGGCTCGAAGCTCTCAACCCTCGTGGCTGCGCACATACGGCAAGAGGGAGAGGAAGCGGGCGCGCTTGACTGCCCTGCTGAGCTTCCGCTGAAAGCCGGCCGCCACCTTGGTCGTTCGCCGGGGCAACAGCTTACCCTGCTCCGTTATGAATCGAGAGAGGGTGGAGACGTCCTTGTAGTTGAGAATCTCGATGGGCGGGCCGTCGACGCGACGCCTCCGTCCCCGCCCCCCCGAGAACTCCGGCGGACTCATGTGCGACCCGGGTTCATCGTCCTCGTTTGCCGGCGGCCTTTCGTCCTCGACGTCCCTGTCGTCCCCGTCGTCACTCGACTCGGGCCGTGACGTGTGAGCGCCCGCGGCGAGTACCGACATCCCGGAGCTGGGCTCGCCTTCGTTCACCACGACGAGATAGCGAAGCACCTGTTCATCGAGCTTGAGAACGCGCTCCAACTCCGGTAGCGAGGTGGCGTCGGCGCAGAACTGCGAGACGACGTAATAGCCCGAGTTCTTGTTGTTGATGGGGTATGCGAGCTGGCGATTGCCCCAGTGGTCCACGGCCTTGATTTCGGCGTCTCCGCCGGTCACGAGTCCGTGGAAGCGCTCCAGCTTCGCGTTGACGGCGTCTTCGTCCATCGACGCCTCGAAAATCATGACGAGCTCGTAGTCGCGCATGGTCTCTCCCATGGTCCGCGTTTTACGGGCCCCGCCCCCGACGGCTGTCCAGGGTCCACTCGGGTTCGGAGCGGGAATCGGCGTTGGAATATACCCGCACTTCGCCTCGCTACAACCCGTGGGCGTACGCTTGATTCTCATCGGAGACGCCTCGATACTTGCGCCCCGTCGCGGATGACGCGGCAACCCCTGCCGACGTCCTCCCGCGCTCTCTCAGAGGCACATGGACTTCTCATTCGCCGGCTCTCACGCCGAGGGCAATTTCGGGTGGTTCCGCGATCGGCTGCGGACCACGCTGGAGGAGGCAGGCCACGGCTTCCTGTCCGACGCCCGAGACGCTCCGTTGGTGGTCAACTTCTTCCCGCCCGATCAACCGCGCCTCTTCCGCCGACGGGCGAGAGCCGTCTTCGTGATCGCGGTCACCGAGATGCAGCCTGACCTTGCCGACCCCGTCCGCGAAGGGTATCCGCTACTTGTTCGCTCCCTTTCGAATCTTCTGATCGGTCTCGTTGGCAACGATGGCGAAGGAGCAGACGCCCACTTCCTGACGTTGGAGAGAGGGCACTACGTCGTTCGTCGGGAGGAGGGGGGGCGTGATTACTTCGGACGGATCTACGATCGCATACGGCCACTCGCGACGTCGCGCCTCGTCATCGACAACGCATTCGTCACGGATTTGCCCGAGGACCTCTGGGGCGGCGACGAGCGGTGCGTCTCGCTCTCGCGGGCGGGCGAGCGGCTGGGAGGACTAGGCCTGCTCCCCACTCCGTTCCCGGTCGACGGCTTCCTCCCCGAGCGCGACCAACGTCATCTCAAGCGTCTGTACGGCATCGGGGGATTGAGCTACGGGAACCTCAGCACGCGGCTCGACGAGTCCCGGTTCTGGATGAGCGCTTCCGGCGTGGACAAGTCGAAGCTCGAGGTCGTAGGTCGAGACATGCTTCTCGTGAAGGGTTACGACCAAGATCGGAATGCGATGGTCCTGAGCGTCCCACCGAACGTCCAACCTCGACGTGTCTCGGTGGACGCCATCGAGCATTGGATGATCTATCGTGAGCATCCGAGGGTGGGTGCGATCGTCCACGTGCACGCCTGGATGGACGGCGTCCGCTCCACGGAGTTCAACTATCCGTGCGGCACCTATGAGCTGGCTTCGGCCGTAGCCGAAATCGTCCGCGAAGCCCCGGATCCCGCGCGCGCGGTCGTCGGACTCAAGAACCACGGCCTTACGATCACGGGGCGTTCCCTGGAAGAGATCTTCGACCGGATCGAGGGGCGGATCCTGCCCGAAGTACCCATGTCCTAGTGGTCTGTAGCCGAAGTGCCGCTGATATACGGACGGCGGGGCATCCCGCCCTTCCGATCCGATGGCGCCGGCGGAAGAACTCGAAGCTGGCATCCGTATTGGCATTGAGCGGGGACGCCGCTCGCCAAAGGCATCAGGATCGAGGGGCGCATGCGGTTTCCGGCGTCAATGGCGCCGACGTATGTTACAGAGTCGGGACGTCGCTAGGGGCCGAGTGCACCGGAAATCGACGACGGCCGACTCTGCGCCAAGAGTGTCTTCGCGCCCCAGTCCGCGGGTCCTCCACACCGCCCGGGCGACTGGGCAGGGCGAACATTGGCCACACCCGTGGAGGTCCCGGCAAGTCACCGATCAGGTGCGGTGCGACCCGCGCGTGGACGATGCGACGCACGGCGTGCGATGGGCGTCTAGTTGGTGTCTGGAATCGGAGGTAGGAGGAGCTGCTGATGTTTCCTCTGTACGTGTTCAGCCTGGTCGTCGGAGGTGGATTCCTCGCCTTCTCAGTGCTCGGCGACCTTTTGGGCGGCGATGTCTCCGATGTCGACACGGACCTCGATCTACACATGGACGGGGACCTCCATCTGGATACCGACGTCCATCTCGACTCCGACGTGCACCTCGATGCGCACGCCACGGACGCGGGCTCGGCGGCCTCGAAGGTTCTGTCACTCAGGACGGTCGTGTACACGCTGTTCGGCTTCGGTGGCGTCGGCACGCTGCTGTCGCTGCTCTGGCAGGGGGGCGCGCCCGTGACCACCGCTGCCTTCTCCGCGGTCGGCGGCCTGTCTGCGGGCGCGCTGATCCACTACGTCTTCGCCTACATACGCGGATCGGAGTCCGGCCAGCGCAAGCACGAGAGCAGCTTCGAAGGCCTTTTGGGACGCGTGGTCCTTCCGCTCGCGGAAGGCTCTTGGGGCGAGATCGTAGTAGCACGCGGTACGCGCGAGTTTCGTCTGAAAGCGCAGCCCCACAGCTCGTCGGTGGGGGACGCGTCGGCGGCGGGCTGGAAGCGCGTCATCGTAGTCGAAATGAAGAACGGGATCGCACTGGTGGCGCCCGGTGAGGGCGAGCTTCTCCTAGAGTCTCCAGACGTCCTTGATTCCTGACATCAACGCGCCCCGCGGGGCGCCGTTTCTGGAGGATAGATATGGATCTGGATATGGTCTCCGGCGCATTCGCGGTTGGTATGATCGTCCTGGTCGCAGCGATCGTGGCCCTCCTCACGGTCAAGTCGCTGATCGTGATCGTGCCGCCCAACCGGGCCGCGGTGATCACCGGCAAGAACCGCCTCTTGGCGGACGGCGAGGTGGTCGGGTACAGGTCCGTGATCGGTGGGCGCACGCTGCGTATCCCGATCATCGAGTCGGTCCAGCACGTGACGCTTGAGACGATTCCCCTCGAGATCTCGGTGACGAACGCTTTCTCGAAGGGGAACATCCCTCTGAACATCGAGGCGATCGCGAACGTGAAGATCGCCTCGGAGCCGGAAACGACGTTCAACAACGCCGTCGAGAGACTTCTGGGTAAGACGGAGAGCGAGATCAGCTCGATGGCTCGCGACACGCTGATGGGCAACCTGCGCGGCGTGCTGGCCACGTTGACTCCGGAGGAAGTTAACGAGGACCGCCTCGGATTCGCCAAGGCTCTGCGAGATGACGCCGGTGAGGACCTGGCCGCCCTCGGGTTCCACTTGGACGTGCTGAAAATCCAGAACGTGAGCGACGAGCGAGGCTACCTCGAAGCGATCGGCCGCAAAAAGGCGGCAGAGGCGATTCGGGAGGCCGAGATCGCCGAGGCCGACGCCGAGGCCGACACGCGGGAGCGGCAGGCACAGGCTCGGCAGCGGGCCGAGGTGACCGAGGCATCCGCCAGCATCAAGATCGCGGAGGCTCAGAACGAGCTACGTGTTCGCCAAGCACACTTGGATCAGGACGGAGAGATCGCGGAGCGGACCGCCGCCGTGAAGGCGCAGGAAGCCGAAGTCGAAGCACAGCGGGCCCTCGAGGAGCGACGGGTCGCGAAGGAGCAAGAGCGGCTGCGTGCCGATGTCGTGGCGCCGGCACATGCCGAGAAGGAGGCCGCCCAGGCGTTGGCGGAGGCGGGAGCCGCGCCCATCCTGGCGCGTGGGAAGGCGCAAGTGGAGATCCTGCGACGACTCTATGAGCAGATCTTGAGTGGCGGAGACCAGGCGTTCGCGGTGTTCATGGCGGAGAAGCTGCCCGACCTGTTGGGCACCGCCGTTGAAGCTGTGAAGGGCGTCGACATCGACCGCCTAGTGGTCTTGGACAGCGGCTCGGGTCAGGGAGTCTCGAACGCCGTCAATCAGCGGGTGCAGGGGGCAATCGCGACGCTGGAAGGACTCGGATCCGCGGTAGGCCTCGACATCGAGTCGGTGCTGCACGGCGCCGCCCGCAAGATCGGCGGAGACACCGCTGACGCAGAGGCCAACAGGCGCGCGGAAGCGGGTGGGCCGAGGAGGGCAGACGCTACTTCGACGCTTCCTGCACCGCGAGGATCAGGCCTGGATACCGACTGAAGGCCCACCGGGCCTCCTCCACCTCGAGACGCTCCCTATTGGTGTGGGCGTACCGCTCCTCGCCGGGAGCGAAGCCGACCGTCGGGATTCCGAACACGCCGCTTGCCCAGCCGCCGTCGGTCGCGAACGTCCAGGGCCGGGCGTGGGCGGGCTCGTCCTCGGCCTGCGGCCGCCCGACCGCGCGGGTCGCCGCTGTGACCACCGGGTGGTCGGCGTCCATCAGGAAGCCCGGCGTGAGCAAGCGCCGCTCCTGCGAGAGCCCCGTGTAGGAGGTCTGGAGCTCCCGACCGAGCCTGCATTCGACTCCGTACCCCTGTAGGAGCTTCGGCAGGGTACGTGCGAGGGCAGCTTCGAGACGGGAGAGGAGGCTTTCCTCGGTGTCGGAAGGCAGGATGCGCCAGTCGAGCACCACGACGACTTCATCGGGAATGACGTTGGGGCTCTCCGGCCGAGCGGTGACGCCCGTCGCCACGAGCGTCGAGGGCCCCAGCACCGGATCCGTCTCCTGCTGGCCCGCCAGCGCCTCGACACCGGCTAGAATCATCGGGACGAGGTCCAGCGCGTTTCTCGCCCGGTCGGGGGCGCTCGCGTGGCCTGCGAGCCCGCGGATCACGATCTCCACCTCGGCGCGGCCCCGGTGTCCGATGGCGATGTCCCCGTGGGTCGACTCCCCGATGATCACCGCGGACGGCTTCACCGAGCCCGAGCCGATTAGAGTCTCCATGCCCCACCCGCCGCGCTCCTCGAACACGACGTGCCCGACGATCACGTCGCCGGTGGTGCGCCCCTTCAATGCGGCGGCGGCATAGGTCTGGAGGGCCAGCGGGCCCTTGATGTCCATCGCGCCGCGACCGTGGAGGAAGCCGTCCTCGACGACCCCGGAGAACGGGGGGTGCTCCCATTCCTCGTGATCTCCCTCGGCGACGACGTCGAGGTGCGACGACACCATGACGGGTGGTGCCCCGCCTGTCCCCTCGACGACGCCGACCACGCTCCCGAGCTCATCGGTCTGGATGCGGTCGAATCCGAGCGCCTCCATCTCCTGTTGCAGCCGCGCGGCAACGTCGCGCTCCGCACCGGTCATGGAGGGGATGCGAATCAGATCTTGGGCGAACGCCAGTGCGTTCTCGAACGTCGCTTCGCGCATCGGGCTCCCTCCGCCGTCGCTAACCGAAGAGCCCGCGCACGAAGTCCGCGATCCACGATGTCGTGGGCACATCGAGGTCGTGCACACGCACGAACCAGGGCGCGAGAACCAGCGCGACGACGCTCATGAGCTTGATCAGGATGTTGAGCGACGGTCCGGACGTATCCTTGAACGGGTCACCCACGGTGTCGCCAACCACGGCCGCCTTGTGCGGGTCCGAGCCCTTCCCCCCCATCGCGCCGCCCTCGATGTACTTCTTGGCGTTGTCCCAAGCTCCGCCGGCGTTGGCCATGAAGAGGGCCATCAACACGCCGGTCACGGTCGCACCTGCGAGCAGCCCACCCAAAGCCGCGACGCCTAGAAAGTACCCGACGACCACGGGCGCCAACACGGCGGTAACGCCCGGAAGGATCATCTCGCGCAGCGCTGCACGTGTGGAGATGTCGACGCAGCGAGCGGAGTCCGGCTTGGCCGTTCCTTCCAGGATGCCCGGGATCTCACGGAACTGCCGGCGCACCTCGTCGACCATCCCGGCTGCGGCCCGTCCGACGGCCGTCATGGTCAGCGCAGCCACGAAGAACGGAAGCATACCGCCCAGGAAAAGGCCAATCACGACGAGGGGATCCACGATGCTGATGCCGCTCTGCTGCAGGCCGACCTTGGTCGTGAATGCCGAGAACAGCGCGAGGGCCGTGAGGGCGGCGGAGCCGATCGCGAAGCCCTTTCCGATCGCCGCCGTCGTGTTCCCAATCGCGTCCAAGGAGTCCGTGATCTTGCGAGTCTCCTCTCCCAGGCCACTCATCTCGGAGATCCCACCGGCGTTGTCTGCGACCGGCCCGTAGGCGTCCACGGACATCGTGACACCCACCGTCGCGAGCATTCCCACGGCTGCGATCCCGATGCCGTACAGGCCGGCTACGTTGAACGACACGAAAATCGCGATGCAGATGAGGATCACCGGTATCGCGGTCGACTCCATGCCCACAGCGAGGCCCGTAATGAGGTTCGTGGCCGCGCCGGTGTCGCTCGCTTTCGCGATCCGCTTGACCGGGCCGGCTAACGTATAGTACTCGGTTGCCAAGCCGATGAAGATCCCCACGAGCGTGCCCGTGAGAATGGCCCAGAACGGACCGGTGGACGGATACACCCTGTCCCCGTCCACGAGCTGGAAGCCCATCGACCTCACGACGAAGAACATCGCCAACAAAAAGACCCCGGCGGCGATGAATGTGACATTGCGGAGGGCACCAGCCGGGTCACTGCGCTCGAGCACCTTCATCATGCCGATGCCGAACAAGGAAGCGACCAGGCCAACCATTACTGTCAGCAGGGGAAGCGCGACGGCCTCGGTGGAGCTCGCCGCCGTGAGCGTGGAAGTGGCGCCGATCGCAATTGTCGCGATGATGGATCCGACGTACGATTCGAAGATGTCCGCGCCCATGCCCGCGACGTCGCCGACGTTGTCGCCCACGTTGTCGGCGATGGTTGCCGGGTTGCGGGGGTCGTCCTCTGGAATACCGGCCTCGACCTTGCCCACCAAGTCGGCGCCCACGTCGGCCGCCTTCGTGAAGATGCCTCCCCCCACGCGTGCGAAGAGGGCGATCGAGCTGGCGCCCATGGCGAAACCGGAAACGATCTCGGCGAATCGCGGGAGCTCACCTGTGCCAGCAATCGCGTTCGAAGCGAACGCCCAGTAGAACCCGCCTACGCCGACGAGGCCTAGGGCGGCCACGGACAACCCCATGACTGCGCCACCGAAGAAGGCGATCCGGAGGGCCTTGCCTTGTCCTTCCTGATTCGCGGCGGCCGAGGTACGAACGTTCGCTCGGGTGGCTGCCTTCATGCCGAAGAACCCGGCCATGACCGAACACCCGGCTCCGGACACGTAGGCGACCCACGTCCACCCCGGGATCGCGAGGGCCAAGAGGATCGCTACGACGGCCACGAAGCCCGAGAGAAAGATGTATTCGCGGCGAAGAAAGGCCATCGCGCCGTCGTGGATCTGTTCGGCCAGCTCGACCATGAGGTCTGAACCGGGGTCCTGGCCCTTCACGTAGGTGTAGATTCCCGCAGCCACGGCCAGCCCGACGAGCCCCAAGGCCCAGGCCCAATTGGTCAACGCTACGAAGTCACTCATCTGGTGCGCTCGTCCTCACGTCTGTCGTTTCGGTGTGTCGAAGGTGTCGTGCCGTCCCGGTGAGGGACCAATCCCGGCGGACGACTCCCTTCCCGCCTTCGGGTCGCCGTCAGCGATTGTATGCGCTCATAACTGGTTCGATGCCCTCGTCCATCCAGCGCCGGATCGCGTCGGTCAGCTCTGGCAGAAGAGTCACGACTTCGGTCTCGTCGCCTTCGTCCATCGGAGACAGGACCCAATCGACCAGATCAGTCCCCGCCGGGTTCGCGCCCACTCCGACCCGGAGCCGAGCGTAGCCCTGTGCGCCCAAGACACCCGTGATGGACTCGAGGCCCTTGTGCCCTCCGGCGCTGCCGCCAGGCCGGAAGCGCAGACGGCCCACGTCGAGGTTCGCGTCGTCGACCACCACCAGGAGGTCCTTCTCCATGTCGAAATCGTCGGCGTTCCGGTAGGGCACCACCGCGGCCCCGCTCCTGTTCATGTAGGTCACGGGCTTCATCAAGCGCACTTCGTGGCCCCCGACGACGCCCGTCGCCGTAAGCGCCGCCCCACGCTTCTCGAACGAGCCGAAGCCCCAATCGTACGCCAGGCGGTCGATGACCCACCACCCGACGTTATGTCGCGTGTCGTCGTAACGGGGTCCCGGGTTGCCGAGGCCCACGATGACTTTCAGGTCCATCTCCGGATTGAAAGGGATGGGAGCGCCAGCAGCGGCTTGCCCGCCACACTCGCGGGCGCCGGCCGTTGGCCCCGACCGGCGAGAGGCCCGAGGCCCCGCGGCGTGCGAGCCGGCGACTCGGTCTCGTGGCGGGTTCTACGCCCCTACGCTCCGAGGTCAGTCTTCGTCGGACTCCGAGGCTTCCTCGTCGTCCGGCTCCTCTCCAATGCGCTCGACCCCTGGCTCGAGCTCCTCTTCCTCCTCGACCTCTTCCTCCTCGATCACACGCGGCGCCGTGACGTTGCACACCGTTTGCTCGAGTTCGAGCAGCACCTCGAGGTCATCGTCGAACTCGAGATCGGAGAGGTGGAGGGAGTCGCCGATATCGAGCTCGGACACATCGACCTCGAAGGACTCCGGGATCTTGGAGGGAAGGCAACGAACCGGGATTTCGTGGACGATCTGCTCGAGGTTGCCACCGTTAAGGCTTACGCCCACCGGGGTACCCGAGAGCACGACCGGCACTCCGACGTCCACGGCAACGCCCTCTTGTATACGGAGGAAGTCGACGTGGAAAATATCGGGACGAAACGGGTGTGTCTGGATCTCTCGAACCAGTGTCGGCACCGCATCGCCGCCCTCGCCGACGGTGAGGTCGACGATCGTGTTCTCCACTGAGATAGAATGGAAGAGCTGGGCGGTGACCTGACTGTCGAGCGATAGCGCGATCGACTCCATGTCCTTCCCGTAGATCACGGCGGGTATGCGTCCGGCACGGCGCAATCTCCTGGCCGCACTTTTCCCCCGCTCGTCCCTGCGCTCCGCCTGGAGCGATGGTTGTATCGTCATTTCGCCTTGATGGTCCGGTTCGTTGTGGGTCGTCAGTGGCTCGGAACTGCCCCAACCTGGTCCGCTTTGACGGACGGAGCGCCCGAGTCATCAGTCTCGTCATCGCCGGTGGTGTCGTCGTCTCCCCTGATCTCGAAGAGCTGGCTGACGGATTCGTTCAGGTGGATATAGCGAATCGCGTTCGATAAGAGGCCAGCCACCGAGAGGATCCTAAGCTTCGCGAAACGACGATCATCCGGGATGTGGATCGTGTTGGTGACGACGAGCTCTTCCAACGGCGCGTTCGAGAGCCTCTTCACCGCTTGGCCTGAAAGGAGGGCGTGGGTTGCACACGCGTAGACGGCTCGGGCCCCGCGCTCCTTGAGGGCGTATACGGCGTTCGTCATCGTGCCTGCCGTGTCCACCATGTCGTCAACGATCAGGCAGGTCTTGCCCTCCACCTCGCCTACGACGTTCAACACTTCGGCGACGTTGGCCTCTGGGCGGCGCTTGTCGATGATGGCCAGAGAGCCCCGTAGCCGTTTCGCGAAGCCGCGCGCCATCTTCGCCGACCCCACATCCGGGGCGACGAGCACGACGTCGTCGAGGTGCATGTCGCGGAAGTACTGGGTGAGCACGGGCGCTGCGTACAGATGGTCCACCGGGATGTCGAAGAATCCCTGGATCTGGTGCTGGTGGAAGTCGACACCCAGCAGGCGATCGGCGCCCGCCGCGGCGATCAGGTTGGCCACGAGCTTCGCGCCGATCGCGACGCGGGGTTGGTCCTTCCGATCCTGTCTGCCGTACCCGTAATACGGAACCACGGCGTTCACGCGGGCGGCTGAGGCACGGACGGCAGCGTCGATCAGCAGCAGCAGCTCCATGATGCTGTCGGCCGGTGCCGTGGTCGGTTGGATGATGAAGACGTCCCGCCCGCGAGCGTTCTTGTCAATGCGGGCAAAGATTTCACCGTCGGCGAAGTTGTGGATCGTCGCCCCGAACGCCGACTCGCCCAATTGTTCCCCGATTTCCGCGGCCAAGGGCTGATTCGCCCGGCCAGCCAGCAGGAGCAGGGGGCCTCGCTGGTACTGGTCGTCCATGTGCCCACCATCACGAATAGCGGTCGCCTCGACAGCCCGGAAACCTAGAAAGGATCGGGAACGTCGTCAACGCGACTCCGTCTGAGCGGCCGGACCCGACAGGTCGTTGAAAAAGGGGACCGCGCCGTCTGGGGGAGTGCCACGGTCCCAGGCCGGATTCCCGGTCAGTTCATCACCTCGAACCGCCTCGTTGCCACGATCGTCGATCGGCCCCTGGCCTGGAGCTCCAGGCGGAGCAGGTACGATCCTCGGTCGAGGTTGCGCAGGTCCAGCTCGACGGCCCGGAAGTGCGCGCCGCGGCGCCCCGGTCCAGGCTCACTCCACTCGAGCAGCACGGGATCGTCCCGGCCAAGCAGTCGTAGCCATTCGCCGGCCCTTCGGAGCGCCGACCGGTTCTCGTGCTCGACCGTGATCCGGTACTGGAGCTCCTCGTCGCCGGGGCTGAGCCCGTAGACTTCCCAGGCCACTCCCACGGGCCGAAGCGCAGCCAGCGTCAGTGAGGGAAGCGCGTGCGCGATGGCGGTGTCGAGCGATCGAGGCAGCGAGTCGGTTG
Organism: Longimicrobiales bacterium; assembly: GCA_965248625.1. Taxonomy (GTDB): domain Bacteria; phylum Gemmatimonadota; class Gemmatimonadetes; order Longimicrobiales; family Gaopeijiaceae. Next base: position 538,542 of record OZ252109.1, read on the forward strand.
CGTCGATCAGGAGGAGGTCGGACAGCACGGGGATGTCCTCGAGATACGGGGCCATCGCGAGCCCACCACGGACGCGTCCACCGCTCTTGGCGTCCCGGTCGAGGGCTTCGACGCTGACGAGGTAGGATCCCAGTGGCACAGTGGCCGTCAGGACGCCTTCAGCCGGACCGAACGACCTCGTCGCCGCCACGGGGCGAGTGCCCCCCAGAGCATTCGCGTCGAAGAGGAAGAGTCCCGCCTGGACGGATCGCTCGGCGACGGCTCCGATGGACGACCCAGCGCCACCCGTCGGGATTGCGGTGGCGGTCCGTTGCTCGGCCAGCGGCTCGTCGCGCCGTTGGTTGCCGGCCCCTTGGACGAGCGGCCGCTGATCACCGGGCCTTTGGACCACGTCGCCCTGGCCGTCGACCTCTGGCAGCCTCAGCCGAAACGCCCCGACCACCACGATCGAGTCACCGCTTCGAAAACGAGCAATCTGCGTGTGGAGCGTGGCGAGATCGGGGGCGTATGAGGGCGCGTACGCGCTGCGCGGCCGCTGGACACCGACACCCCACGAGGCCGGCTCTCCGAGCGTCGAGTGCGAGAGCAGCCCATCGGGCGGCATGTAGCGTTCGGTCTTCGGGAGGTGCCGACCGACAACGCTGACGGAGCTCGGATCCATGCCCGCACGGGGGATGGACCGGAGCCAGCTCGTCTCGTGCCCGTACCGCACCGCGAGCTCGTCCAGCCCGCGGGACCACGCGATCCCGTGGGGATTACGGGCGCGGCTTTGGATTCGACCCGAGACTTGTCGACTCAGGTGCTCTGTCCAACGGTCGTTGCCACGAACGAGGTAGTACGGATCGGCGAGGGTCCAGAGGCGGGCGACCAGGGCCGTGCGGTCCTCGTCCTCGAGCCGCTGGAGGAGGTCCGCGTCGTCGTGCCCGAGAAGGGGCTTCGGATTCGTCCACTCCTCGGCGCGATCGGTGTCCATGGTCTCGAGAGCGGCGCGGAAAGCGCGTTCAGAGTCCTCGAATCGCTCTAGCCGGTGAAGGGTCAGACCCCGCAGCGCATCGCACCATCCTGGCTCGGTGGAACGGCATTCGCGGACGACTCCGACCGCCTCGTACGCCCGACCGGCCTCAACCAGGTAGTGCACGCGCTGACCCGTGATCCACCCATCACCCGGAATCGCGTTCCCCGCCCCCGCCAGCGTGTCCAGCAGCTCGTCGCGGGCGCGCGTGATCTCGACCGCTTCAGGGTCGGGTTGCCAGTCGTTGTCGTCGTCGTGCCAGAAGCACATCAACCCGACCCGCTCGTGACATTCGCCGGAAGTGGACGTCCAAGTGCGAGGGAGGTGACGGATGCGGGTCCGCTCGAAGCGCCGCTGTGCTCTCCTGGCTTCCTCGAGAATCCGGACCGAATCGGTGGCGAGCCCGCTGTCATTCGGGTCAGGATCGGACGGCTCAGTGCCGGTGGTGGTGGCAGCGGCCTGGCGGGCGGGAAACGCGACCGAGGCCGGCGTTTCCGCGGCCCACAACCCCATCGGCGTCCCTACCGCGACAATCATCGCGGAGATCAGCACGTAGAGTTGGGCCGGCATTCGCATGGCAGAGCCTGGTCTCACAGGCCGCGGTCGGAAGCGCGAGCCCGGTGCTCCGAGCGGCGGTAGCGCATTGGCCCGGGTGGATTCGAACCACCATTACCGGTTCCAAAGACCGGTGTCCTGCCATTGGACGACGGGCCAGCGGGTACGACTGTAACAGCACCAATGTTACGTGCCCGCGCGAGCGGGGCTACCAGCTTCTCCCCTGGTACACGAGCCGCTCGAAATCGTAGCGGTGCCCACATGCGCCTTCAAGAGCGTCGGCGAGGCCATAGCGGGCCGGCTATTCCGGCTCGACGGCCGGGAAGGACTCAAGCGTCCGCGCGTGGTGGACCCGTGCGTGAGGGAGCGCATCCTCGATCGAGGCACGTGCCCGGTCAGCGGACCCTTCGTCCTCGTACACGCCGAACATGGTGCTTCCGCTCCCCGACATGAGTCCGAGCATCGGCCCCGTTTCCACCACCGCATCCAGCGCGCGCTCGAGCTCCGGGAGAGCCTTGAAGACTGGACCCTCGAAGTCGTTGGATGCGAGGGTCGCCACAGCGGCCCAGCTCGACAGCTCGCCAGGGTCGCGTGGTCTCGCGGCAGGCTTCTCGTCGTCCGCGAGGAGCACCTCGGCGGTCGTAATCATGTCTGCGGTCGAAATATTGCGGCGGCGGCTCCGCGCCCGAGCGTCGGCAAGGAGACCGTACGCCCAGCCCGTCCCGACCGATTCGTCGGGAACGACGAGGAGCACCGGCTTCGGGGGTAGCGGCGGGAGAGGAGTGAGCTCGTCACCGCGACCCCCTCCCAGAGCGAACGGTGAGGACGAAAGGAAGAACGGGACGTCGGATCCGAGGCCTTTGGCGATCTCGGTCAGCTCGGTTTGACCGAGGGGTTGTCCGAACAACGCGTCGAGACACCGTAGCGTCGCGGCGGCGTCCGAGGACCCTCCACCCAGGCCCCCTCCGGCCAAAATCCGCTTTTCCAAATGGATCGTGACGCCCCCCGACGATCCGGCTGCTCTCAGGAATGCGGCCGCCGCTTTGTGCACCAGGTTGTCACGGGGATCGCCGAGGTCGGCTCCGATGACGTCGAGGGTGATTCCGGCCGCGCTCCGGACTACGTGGAGGCGGTCGCTCACGTCGACGGCAGCGAAGAGCGTATCGAGGTCGTGGTAGCCATCGGCGCGCTGCTCCAACACGCGGAGGAACAGGTTGATCTTCGCGGGGGCAGCGATGGAGACCGCGTGCGGCACCTCAGGTCCCCTGTCGGATCTCCGGGTGATCGGCTTCCACGGCTTCCTCGACCGACTCCTCCGCAGACCCGACGTCCTTCCAGGTGAAACCTACGCGCCAAGCATACCACAACCCAATGAGGGTGATGGGCAGAAAGGTGGTCATGTGATAGCCGATGGCGAACGCGAGCGTCTGGCTCTCAGGCACGCCGAACACATCGACAAGCCCGATCTTGGCGCCAGCTTCGAAGGTTCCGAAGAAGCCGGGGCCGGACGGAACCGCGACTGCGAACGCGATGGTCCCGTTCACGAACATGGCGGCTGCGTAGTCGAGGTCGATGTCAAACGCCTTGAACGCAAGCCAGAACGAGGTGATGTGCCACAGCCAGAATCCGAAGCTCCAGGTCAGCCCCTGGACCAGTAGCTTCGGGTCTTGCAGCGCGCCGAGGCCGTCGAGAAACGCCTCGAGCACGTCCACGACGAGCCTTCCCACCTTTCGGGGGAGCAGGCCAGCGACGCGCTCCGCGACTCGAACCACTTGGCGCGGGAACACGAGCACGAGGGCGATCCCGAAGAGCAGCACGCCCAGCGCGATCATCATGCCTCGTAGCGCGACGCCCAGGGGCTGACCGGCGATTGTCACCTCGGTCGGAAAGGACGGGGACGCCAGCGACAGAAAGAGCAGCGCGAGGATGACGACCGCGTCGAGAAAGCGCTCCACGACGAGCGACGCGAAGGACCCGGACAGGCTCAGTTTCTCCAAACGGGCGAGTGAGAACGCCCGGGCGAACTCCCCCACCCGTGCTGGGAGGACGTTGTTCGCCATGAATCCGATGCTGGTGGAGGCGAAGCGGCTGTGCAGGGTCGTGTCGGGGCGCAGCGGGTGAAGAAGGACTTTCCACCGCATGGCCCGTAGGAGAAACCCGAAGGTGGCTACGAACGCCGCGGCCAGGAGGAGCCATGGGTTCGCTGTGCCGATCTCCGCTGCGATCTCCCCCAGGTCCTCTCCCCGGAACACCCACCACAGGAGTACGACGCTGATGGCGATCCCGAGTACGGATCTCCAGTCTAGCTTCAAGTGGGAAGCCTCAATATCCGAGGGGTGGGAGCCAGCTGGCGTTCTCGTCGACTAGAGCTGGAGCGCGGCGGATGAGGTCCTTCATCTCTCCTACGGCTCGCTCGAGGCCCACAAAAACCGCTCGAGAGATGATGCTGTGTCCGATGTTGAGCTCTTCGATGTCACGGACGGCCGCGACGGGAACGACGTTCTCGTACGTCAGGCCATGACCCGCGTGGACGGCAAGGCCGGCAGCGCGTCCGGCCGCCGCGGCCGCCATCAGCCGCTCGAGCTGCCGCGGACGTTCGTTCGCGTCGGCCAAGGCGTATTCTCCCGTGTGCAGCTCTACTGCATCCGCACCCAGCTCGGCGCTCGCTCGGATCGCGTCCCCGTCCGGGTCTATGAAGAGTGAGGTGCGCACACCGGCGCCCTTCAACCGAGCCAGGGCCTCCGCCATTGCGCCCATGACGTCCCGCGATTCGAGCGCGAGCCCCCCCTCGGTCGTCACCTCCTCGCGACGCTCTGGCACGAGGGTGGCCTGCATCGGACTGAGCTCGCACGCCAGATCGACGATGTCGGGGGCAGTGGCAAGCTCCAGGTTGATGACGGTGCGCGCGGTGCCCATGAGGAGCCGAACATCGCGGTCGTGGATGTGTCGGCGATCTTCGCGGAGGTGTACAGTGAGCCCGTCCGCCCCCCCGAGCTCCGCCAGCACGGCGGCGCGCACCGGGTCGGGCTCGTCGGTCTTGCGCGCCTCCCGGACGGTGGCGACGTGGTCGATGTTGACGTAGAACCGCATGCGATCGGTCAACCCGTCTGTTGAGTGTTGCCTTCGAGCGCGCGTCGGCCGTCGGCCGCGGCATCGGGCAGCACGGTAACCCCCTCGTGTGCGTTGAGTCGCCCGAGGAGAGGCGCCGGCACGCGCGCCGTGACCGTTACAGCGGAGCCGTCTCGCGTCACCTCGAGAACCTCACCCTCCCGGTAGAGAGCGGCAAGCGTTCGACCATCGGCGGCTGGAAGCAAGATCCGGACCTCGCGCAGCGTTGCTCGGATCCGCGCCACGAGGGCCGTTCTCAATCGATCGAGCGTTTCCGCGCGGTGGGCGGACACGAACACTGCCGGCAGTGGTTCCAACGCCCGTATGCGCTCCCTAAGCGCTTCTTCCTCTTCGTGGGTGATCCGGTCCGTCTTGTTGAACACCAGCACTTGGGGAGCGCCGCTCAAGTCCAACTCACCCAGAACCTCATGGACCACGTGGACCTGCTCTTCCCAGTCGCTGTGCGAGGCGTCGATCACGTGCAGAAGCAAGTCCGCCTCGCGGGCTTCTTCGAGCGTCGAGCGGAACGAGGCGATGAGGTGGTGCGGGAGCTTGCGGATAAAGCCGACGGTGTCCGTGAGCAGCGCTTCGTGACCCCCTCCCAGATCGACGGGGCGAGTGGCTGAGTCGAGCGTGGCGAAGAGACGGTCCTCCACGAAGAGATCCGCTCCCGACAACGCCTTCAATAGCGACGACTTCCCGGCATTCGTATAGCCGACGAGCGCCGCGCGATACGAGCCGACGCGGCTTTTGCGCTGGGTCTCGCGCGATTTGGCGACAACTTTGAGCTTGCTCTTCAACTCGGTGATCCGCACTCCGATGAGGCGCCGATCGCTCTCGAGCTGCGTCTCGCCAGGTCCACGCAGCCCAATGCCTCCCCGGATCCGCGATAGATGGCTCCACATCCTCTTCAGGCGAGGAAGCAAGTACTCGAGCTGAGCGAGCTCCACCTGCATCTTCGCTTCTCTGCTGCGCGCTCGTGTCGCGAAGATGTCGAGTATGAGCTCCGGCCGATCCATGACGCGAACGCCGAGGTAGTCCTCGAGGTGCTTCGCTTGATCCGGCTTCAACTCCTCGTCGAAGATCACGAGGTCTGCATCGGTGGCGCGCGCCAGCTCGCGCAACTCCTCCACCTTGCCTTTCCCGATATAGAAATGGGGATGCGGGGCGTCGATGCGCTGCTGGACGACGGTGGACACGACCCCGCCGGCTGTGTCGGTGAGCCGCGCCAGCTCGTCGATGTGCTCTTGAGCGATTCTCGTGTCCAGACTCTTGAGGGGGGCCCCGACGAGGATGGCGGACTCAACCGGCGTGCGGTTGTCGATGAGCTGGCTGGGAATCTCGGTCTCCTCGGGTTCGTGAACCCTCTTACTTCGCTTGGCGGCCCGAAACGTTCCCGTCGTCTGGGACGCTCTCTGCGGCGGCCTCTTTTCGGCGCTCGGCGAACCACTGTAGCCGTTCGGCGACCAACGCCTCCTGCCCGGCCGTTCCCGGCCGATAGAAGCGTCGGCCGTCGAGCACCTCCGGGAGGTATTTCTGGTCAGCGACCCCGCCGACCGTGTCGGGGTCGTATTCGTAGTTCGCCCCGTACGCGAGCTCCTTCATGAGGTCGGTCGGAGCGTTCCTGAGGTGGAGCGGGACCGGCGCTCCTGGAGTCTCGCGCGCGGCCGCGGTGGCCTCACGCCATCCAGTGTAGAGTCGGTTCGACTTCGGAGCGGCGGCGAGGTAAACGGCCACCTCGGCGAGAGCCAGCTCGCCCTCAGGGGACCCGAGGAAGTGGAAGGCGTCGCGTCCAACGATCGCCAGGCGCAACGCTTCAGGATCGGCGAGCCCGATGTCTTCGGATGCCATCCGCACGAGCCGGCGCGCGATGTAGAGCGGGTCTTCGCCTGCATTCAGCATCCGAGCCAGCCAATAGAGCGCCCCGTCCGGATCGCTCCCACGTACTGCTTTGTGCAAGGCCGAAACAACGTTGAAGTGTTCCTCACCGGACTTGTCGTAGACCGGGAAGCGATGCTGGGCCGCCTCTTCCGCGTGCTCGAGGGTGATCGATGCCCCGCCACCGGCCAGCTCGTTGGCACGCTCCAGCACACCGAGTGCCCGGCGCGCGTCACCGTCCGCGTACCGGGCGATCCACTCGAAGACGGAAGCCGGTGCGGAGGAAGGGCCAGGCGCGACGCCGCGGTCGGGTTCGCTCAGCGCACGCTCTAGGATCCCAATGAGGTCGGTGGGCTCGAGGGGCTCCAGGACGAATACGGGAGCTCGCGACAGCAAGGGTCGGACGATCGCGAAGCTTGGGTTCTCGGTCGTGGCGCCGACGAGCACGACCACGCCCTCCTCGACGTGGGGCAGGAAAGCATCCTGCTGGGCCTTGTTGAATCGGTGGATCTCGTCGCAGAAGAGGATCGTCCGGCGCCCGGTAGCGAGGAGACGCTCCCGGGCTTCGGCGATGATCTCCCTCACGCGTGCCACTCCCTCCGTCACCGCGGAGAAAGCGACGAAGGCGGCGTCGCTTCGCTCGGCCAGGAGACGTGCGAGCGTGGTCTTTCCGCTGCCGGGAGGCCCCCACAGGATGAGGCTCGAAAGCGCCCCTCCCTCGAGCATCGTCTTGAGTGGACTTCCCTCCCCGAGAACGCTTCGCTGACCGACGAACTCATCGAGGGTTCGGGGCCGCATACGTGCGGCTAGCGGTGCGGCGACCTGCCCAGCCGTCCATGGCGAGGGTCCACCACCCGGCGGAGCCGCCGCTTCGCCCGGCCCTCGCTTGGCCCGGTCCTCTCGCGAGGCGCCGGCTTCACCGAACAGCGATAGCTCGTCCACGCTTCAGGCGTCTCCTTCGGGCTTGCTCTCGATATAACCCTCGACATAGGTGGAGAGCTGCTCGGGCTCGTTGCGAGCGGGGTCTTCGAGAACGAGGTCGAGCAGGTGTCCCAAGATCTCGCCGAAGCGGGGGCTTGGGCGGAGTCCCATGGCGATGAGGTGTCGGCCGTCGACGGCCAGGTCGTTCACGCTCAGGGGAGGCTTCGCGGCCAGCTCACCGCGTATCGCCCGCCAACGTGCGGTCACCTGCCCGGACGTTCCGAAGTCCCCGGAGCCCGCGTCGACACGCGCCTTCGCGATCCACACGCGGGCCAGATCGTGAAGATCCTCCAAGCGAACCTCGCTCAACCAGCGTCGAAGCTCCGCCGGCGACGCGCTCGGCTGGGGTGGATGGGCAGAGGTCCCGACGAGGGAGGCCACCTTGTTTGTTTTCGCCCGCGAGTACCGGAGCCTCTCCATCAACGCCGCCGCTCGGAGCGCGCCTCGAACACGCGGCGGCTCGCCCTCGGCGGGGCCCGCGCTCGGAAAGCCCACGGCGTGAAGCAGGCAGGCCAAGCGCACGAGAGGCTTTCCCGCCAAGGCCGCGTCGGCCATCAGGAGGCTTCTGCTCCACGCGTCGAGACCCCCATCATCGTCGACGTGCCCCACGCACGCGTCGAGCTCGGGGTACAGCACCGGAAGGACCCCAGCCGCGGCGTAGAGGGAGAGCGCGCGCGACGGACGGGGAGTGGACGCGAGGATCTTGGTGAGCTCCTCGCGCACCCTCTCGGGTGACAGCTCGGGGAGCTGGTCCATCGAGCCACACAGCGCCGCCCAAGTACCCTTCTCGATCGTCATGTCGAAGTGACCCGCGAAGCGAAGCGCCCGAAGGACGCGAAGATAGTCCTCGGCAAAGCGGGTCTCGGCGTCTCCTACGGTTCGGAGGAGTCTGGCCTCGAGATCCCGAGCCCCGCCGAATGGATCGCGCAACTCCTCTCGCAACGGATGCCATGCAATGGCATTGATCGTGAAATCGCGCCTTGCCAGGTCGTCCTCCAACTCCTCGGCGAACTCGACGACCGCGTGACGGCCGAAGGTCTCCACGTCCCGGCGAAAGGTCGTGACCTCGTAGAGAGTGTCGTCGCGGGTCAGGACCCCGACCGTTCCGTGATCGATCCCGATCGGGACGGTCCTCTTGAAGATCTTCCGGACCTGTTCCGGGCGGGCTCGGGTCGTGAGGTCCCAGTCGCCCCCGTCGCGGCCTGCCAAGCTATCCCGAACAGCTCCGCCCACGGCCCAGGTAGCGAAGCCGGCGTCCTCGAGCGTACGGATGATCCAGCGGACGGCGGGCGGGGCCGTCGGGATCACAGGGAGCTCGGGCGAGCGGACGTCATCCGGGGGAGAGCCCGGGCACAGCGCGAAGGATCATGGCTCGCCCACCCTTCCGCGACCGGGCTCAACCCGGTAGCACCGCACCACCGTTCACGTTCAGGATCTCACCCGTGACGTGGCGACCCAGGGGGGAGCAGAGGAATACGATCGGACCGGCGATGTCGTCCGGCTCCGCGATGCGCCCGAGCGGGATCCCGGCTTCGATCCGCGCCCGGCCGGCGTCCTCCAACGCAGGTCGCGACATTTCCGTGTCGATCCACCCCGGTGCCACCGCGTTGACCGTGACTCCCCGGGGTGCCAGCTCGATACACAGGCCTTTCACCATGGAGATCATCGCGCCTTTCGTGGCGGCGTAGTCCACGTGAAACGCTTCACCCCGCTGACCCGCCGTCGAGCTCACGAACACGATCGCGCCTCCGCGCCGGATGCGGGTTGCTGCGGCCCGCGTCGTGAAGAATGTGGAGTCGAGGTTCACGGCGATCGTCCGGCTCCAGCGCTCGTCTTCCATCGTGGCGATGGGCACATCCGTAGCGGGCCAAATCCCGGCATTGGCCACGAAGATATCCAACCCGTCGAACTCACGGTCGGCGCGCTCGAATAGTGCTTGGGCGTCTTCCCTGCGTGACAAGTCACCGGCCTGCGACCAAGCGTGGACGCCATGACTCGCGACCTCCTCGACGACGGCCTGGGCCTCGTCAGACCGGGAATGGTAGCCCACGCCGACGGAGGCGCCGGCCCGAGCGAGCAGCACGGCAGTTGCCCGCCCGACTCCCCGCGAGCCACCGGTCACCACCGCGTTCTTTCCGGTGAAGTCGACCAGCCGTGATCGCGTCATCGGCGCGGACCTCGAAAAAAGTTGCGAAACCGGTTCCAGCCGCCTTCATCGATCGTCAAAGTTGGCACGGGGAGGGGTATCTCACCGTCGAAGACCCGGCCTGAATTCACGACGCTCAACAGATGCCAGTGCTCCTCGCCGTGCGCCCCGGTCATCAGCTCCCGTACTTCCTCGATGAAGAGCTGCAAGTGCGACCGGCCGTGGAAGTCTGTGGACATATAATCGATCCATCCCCGCTCCAGGAGTCGCCTGGTGTTTGACCTGGCTTCGGGGCCGTAGCGGCCGACAAGCGACCCGTAGTTCCCCTGGAGGTGAGCCCCCGCCTCGCGCCACTCGCCGATCACACGCAGGGCTGGATCGAGGCCTTGATAGCGCTCGGGATGCGCAATGATCGGCCGCCAGCCCTCGGAACAGATCCGCGCAACGACCTCGGGTGTCCCGGGCGGGATCTGTAGGCGAGGCCACTCGACGAGAACGAATGGACCACCGTCCAGCCGAAGCCGCGGATCGGTGAAGTCGACGTCGGGGATGTCGAGCATGACTTCCTGCCCACGACGAAAGTCCAACTCCGGAAAGCGCTCGCGGACGACTGGGGTGACTTGGTTCCAGGCTTCGTCGATCTCGCGGATTCGTTCCTCGAAAGCCGCCGGCCTCCGCGTGAGGCTGCCGTCGAAGTGGGGCGTCGTAACGATCCTCGTAACCCCCAGGCGAGTCATGCGCCCAAGAGAGTCCAGCACGTCGTCGATCGACCGCGCTCCGTCATCGACGCCCGGAATCAGATGACTGTGAAGATCCGTGATCGCGAATGGATCGTCTGTCATCGCCTGGTGCCGACCGCCAAGCGTTCGAGAACGCCCTCGAGCGAGGACACGACGCTGGCTTCGTCGGCAGCGCCCTCGCACGCGTACGTCAGGAACGCATCGGCGGCGAGCAAGCGGAAAGCGGCCTCACGATCCAAGCGCTTGGCCACGTCCACGGCCTCCAATGCACTCAGCCCGTGGACCGCCAGGGACTCCACGGACACGCCCTCGACTGGTTTGGCCTCGAGCCAAGGCCTGAACGCGTCGGGCACAGCAGGCCGGCGAGCGTCGATCCAGCGACCGAGATCGGTCACGTGGAGCCGTCCTGACCGGCCAGGCCTTTGACGACAGCCTCACCCGCCGCCAATGCCTCGTCCAGTCGGCTGGGGTCTTCGACACCGGCCTGCGCCATGTGAGGCCGCCCTCCACCGCGACCGCCCACCACGGCCGCTACGCCACGAACCACCTCGTCGGCTTTGATCCCGCGCCGGATCAGGTCGTCGCTGACGAACGTGAAGAGCGTGTTCTTCCCGCCAGGAAGCTCGGCGACCACCACAGCGACGCCGCTCGACGTCTCCTTGAGGAAGGCGTCACCGTAGCTCCGCACGTCGTCGACGTTGCGCGCTCGTAGGCGGACGCCGCGGTACGCCATGACACCGGGGCCGTCGTCGCTGAGCGGCAACTCGGCTGCGACGACCACCGTCTCACCCGAGCTTCCGGAGCGGCTCAGCTCGTCGACGAGCCGGTCGAGCTCCTCCTTCTCGTCGAGCAGTTGGCGGGTCCGCCGAACCGCATTGTCCGAGGAGGTCTTGAGGAGCGCCGACACCTCGTCCAAGCGGGACTCGACCTCTTGATAATGGGCCAGCGCACCGGGACCGGTGACGGCCTCGATGCGTCGAACCCCGGCGGCCACGCCGGCCTCGCTCACGATCCTGAACAGTCCGACCTCACCAGTGTGGCGCAGGTGAGTTCCGCCGCACAGCTCCATGCTGACGCCGGGTATGGTCACCGTGCGCACCTCGTCGCCGTACTTTTCCCCGAACAACGCCATCGCCCCCTGGGCCACGGCATCCGCATATGACGTGTAACCGGTCTCGACGGGATGGTCATGCCACACGGCGCTGTTCACGAGAGCCTCTACCTCGGAGACCTCCTCTGGCCGCATCGGCGCGGTGTGCGCGAAGTCGAAGCGGAGCCGGTCGGGAGCGACGAGAGAGCCGCGCTGGGCGACGTGATCGCCGAGTACAGACCGGAGTGCCGCGTGGAGGAGATGCGTCGCCGTGTGATTTCGCTCCGTGTCATGGCGGACCGTGGTCGGGACCGTGGCCTTGGCGAGTATCGGCCCCGCGTCCTGCACCGGCGGGGTCCCACTTAGCGGTCCCAGCACCGCGACCCTGCTTCCGACTCGCACCACGCGCTCCACCGCGAGCTCCCACCCTTCGCCCTCGACGGCGCCGTGGTCCGAGATCTGGCCACCCCCCTCGGCATAGAAGGGGTTTTCACGCAACTGGAGGCCCCACTCCGTGTCCCTCGGACGCAAGGCGATGACGTCGGTTGCTATGGCTCGATGATCGTAACCCACGAACGTCTGCTCGGCGCTCTCATCCAGCTGCTCCCAGCCTCCAGTGACGTCTGTGGCCCCGCTCCCTGGGCCCGTGTCGGCCCGGTCGGCACGACTCCTCGCGCGTTGTGCCTCGAGCGCCGCGTCGAAACCCTCCACATCCACCTCGTATCCGCGCTCGCGGGCCATCAACTGTGTCAGATCCAGCGGGAAGCCGAACGTGTCGTGGAGCCGAAAAGCCTCCTCCCCGCCGATGACGCCACCTTCGCCCGCCCCGTTCGGCGTCATTTGGTCGAAGCGCTCCAGTCCTCCCTCGATCGTATTGAAGAACCGCTCCTCCTCTCCTCTCGTCGTTTCGCGGATGTGGTCCGCTCGCTCGCCGAGCATCGGGTACGCTTCCGACATCGTGCCGATCACCTCGTCCACCACCTCCACGAGCGTCGGCTCCCTCCTTCCCCGGAGCCAAGCGTGGCGGACCGCTCTTCGGAGAATGCGGCGAAGCACGTACCCGCGGCCTTCGTTCGATGGGAAAACCCCGTCCGCCAAGAGGAAGGCTACAGCACGGGCGTGATCGGCGAGGACTCGGTAGCTCACGCCCTCCGGACCCTCGGGGGAGTAGGGCCGTTCCATGACCCGGCCGGCGCGGTCCAACAGGGGCGCGAACAGATCGGTATGGTAATTCGAGTCGACGCCCTGCAAGACCGCGGCGAGCCTCTCCAGGCCCGCGCCCGTGTCGATGGACGGCGCCGGCAGCGGATGTTGAGTCCCGGCTTCGTCCCGGTTGAACTGCATGAAGACGAGATTCCAGAGCTCCAGGAACTCGCCCCGCTCACCACGTTCCTCGAACTCGGCTACGGGAAGCTCCAGACCCCGCTCGGCGGGCCGACGCATGTCGTAGTGGATCTCCGAGCACGGGCCACAGGGCCCGGTGTCGGCCATCTGCCAGAAGTTGTCCTTGTCACCAAGCCGATAGATGCGGGCCGGGTCCACACCCGCCGTGCCCTGCCAGAGCCCGAAGGCCTCGTCGTCCGTGTGATGGACGGTCACGTAGAGACGATCCGCGTCCAGCCCCAAGTCCTCGGTCAGGAACTCCCAGCCGTACTGAATGGCTTCCCGCTTGAAATAGTCGCCGAACGAGAAGTTACCGAGCATCTCGAAAAACGTATGGTGCCGTGCGGTCTGCCCCACCTGCTCGAGATCGTTGTGCTTTCCACCCGCGCGCACGCACTTCTGCGACGTCACCGCGGTCCGATACGGTACTGCTTCCTCTCCCAGGAACACCTGCTTGAATTGAACCATGCCCGCGTTGGTGAACAGGAGCGTAGGATCGTCTCCTGGCACCAACGAGGAGCTGGGTACGATGCGGTGGCCACGCTCTTCGAAGAACGCGAGGAAGCGTTGTCGGATCTGGGCGGCCTTCATCGCGGCGGTCGGTGGTCGTGGGGGGAATGAAAACACGCCCCGGAAGGGGCCGTGGACATCGAACAATAACCACGCTTCGAGGCCGGGCTCAATACGTGGGCGCCTGCTTCACGAGTGAGCGAAAAAAGGCCCGGCGTCCGATCCGGAGCCGGGCCTCGCTGCGGGAGATCAGAGTTTCATGCTAGGTCGGCAACCCCTCGTACGCGGGCTCGGGCTGATCGACTGGCTTCGTCGAGGGACGGCTCGAGCTCTTTGTACGGCTGGCCCCTTTCGCCGTCGACCCCAACGGTGATTCGACGGCATCAGCTGTCGTCTCGGATAAGGGGGGTGCCTCTTCCGCTGCCTCGGTCTCGTCGGAACGGGGCTCTTCGGCGCTCGTCAGCCCGAGCTCGGCTCGCACCTTGGCTTCGATCTGTTGAGCGATGTCCTCGTTCTCCTCGAGGAACACCCGGGAATTTTCCTTTCCCTGGCCCATGCGGAGGTCGCCGTACGAGAACCATGAGCCGGACTTGGCCACAACGCCCATCTCGACCCCCAAGTCGACCAACAGCGACGAATGGCTTATGCCCTCGTTGTATAGGATATCGAACTCGGCCTGACGGAAGGGCGGCGCGCACTTGTTCTTGACCACCTTCACCCGCGTCCTGTTGCCCATGAATTCCTGGCCGTCCTTGATGGCCCCGATGCGCCGGATGTCCAACCGCAGCGAAGCGTAGAACTTCAAGGCGCGTCCGCCAGACGTCGTCTCCGGGCTGCCGAACATGACCCCGACCTTCTCGCGGATCTGGTTTGTGAAGATCACCGAGGTGTGGGAGCGACTGACGGCGCCCGTGAGCTTACGAAGAGCCTGACTCATGAGACGCGCCTGTAGGCCGACGTGCGTATCGCCCATTTCGCCCTCGATCTCGGCCCGGGGCACCAATGCCGCCACGGAGTCGATGACCACGACGTCGATGGCGTTGGAGCGAATCAGGACTTCCGCGATCTCCAGGGCCTGCTCCCCCGTGTCGGGTTGTGAGACCAAGAGGTTGTCCACGTCGACGCCGAGCTTACGCGAGTACCCGATGTCCAGTGCGTGCTCCGCATCGATGAAGGCGGCGATGCCCCCCGCGCGCTGGGCATTTGCGATCACATGAAGGCAGAGGGTCGTCTTCCCACTCGATTCGGGTCCGTAGACTTCACTGATCCGGCCCCGGGGGATGCCACCGATGCCGATGGCCGCGTCGACGTTGATCGCACCTGTAGAGATCGCTTCAATTTGGAGTCGCGCGGCGTCGGACCCCATGCGCATGATGGCGCCCTTGCCGTAGGCACGCTCGATCTGGGTGAGGGCCGTATCGAGGTCTTTGCTCTTCGTGTCGTTGCGATCGCCGCGCGCCATCGTCGTCCGTCTCCGTAGGGGCTTCAAGGGTGGAAGCGGGCCCTCTCCATGACGGACCCGATCGTAAGCGGGAGGCCCGACCGAGTCGATCGGGCAACGCAAGATACCACACCCGAAGATAAAGCGAAAGGACACCCCGCTGAAGGCAAGATAAGGCGCTGTCGAGGAGAGGGGAATGTTCCTGTGGGACGGGTTCCGCGCCTCCCTGGGGCTGCGGAGGCTAGCCCCCCTCGGGAACCTCGGCATCGACCAGGGAGTTGAAGGAGGCGCGCGAGGACGGGACGGCTTGATCGTCCGCCGGAGTTGCCGGGGCGCCTTCAGACTGCTTCCTTCCCAGCGCCGATCCCGGCACGCGACTCGCGACTCAACCTGGCACGCCTCTGGAGCCTTCGAAGTGACGAAACAAGCGACCTGGCTTCTGCCGCTCATCGCCACGGCGGCCTTTTCTCCGGCCTCAGCGGACGGGCAAGACGTCCCGGACCACGCCGCGTTCACAGAGATCCTGGCGGAGGTCGTCCAAGCGCCGATGGTGGACTACGAGGCGCTCAAGCTCCGTCAGGTCGATTTCGACGGCTATCTCGAGCAGCTCTCGAACACGGATCTCGCGGCCCTAGAGCGGGCGTCTCGGGGGGTCCGTCTCGCGTTTTGGATCAATGCGTACAACGCATGCATGCTCCAACGGGTCGCGGTTCACTATCCGATTCAAAAGAACGCGGGTTTCCTCGGCTCCATCCGCAACGCGATCACCGATCGACCGGAGAATTCGGTGTGGCAGATCAGGGACGTCTTCACGGAGAGGTTCTGTTCTGTGGCTGGCGCTTCGCGCTCGTTGGACGAGATCGAGCATGAGATCATCCGGCCGTTGGGCGAGCCACGCATCCACTTCGTCGTCAACTGTGCGGCCCGCAGCTGCCCGCCCCTCGCCCCGGAGGCGTATGTGGCGGATCGGTTAGATGAGCAGCTCGACCGCGCCGTCCTGGGGCTGATCAGCAACCCACAACACTTCCGGATCGATCGAGAGGGCGCTGGTGTCGTCACGCTGAACCGAGTGCTCGACTGGTACGGAGACGACTTCGGGGGGAAGGAAGGGCTGCTGCGCTTCTTGGCTGATTACGTGGCACCAGCCGACGCAGAGCTTCTGGGCCGTGCCGACGTCGAGGTGCGGTTCTTCGAATACGACTGGACGCTGAACGACATCGGGCGTTGAGCCCCGAGCGCCTGGGGGTCGTGATCCCGACCCTCGACGAAGCACATCACCTCCCCGCTCTCCTGCAAGACCTCGCCGAGCTCGCGGTTCCGAGCCGAATCGTCGTCTCGGACGGAGGGTCACGGGACGACACAGTCCGCGTCGCGCGAGAGGGGGGCGCCGAGTGCGTCTCCAGCCCCCCGGGACGGGCCGTCCAGCTCAATGCCGGAGCTCGGGCTCTCGACACTCCCTGGCTCCTGTTTCTGCATGCGGATTCCCGGCTACCGGCGACCTCGAGGGCGGCTGTCGCACAATGGCTGGGGTCGGAGCCGGACTCGTCCGCGGCCTACTTCCGCTTCGCTTTGACGGGGGAGGGGTGGTTCTGGCGCTTCATTGAGCTGGGGCAGTGGATTCGCGAGCGGGTCTCGGGTCTGGTTTATGGAGATCAAGGGCTGCTTGTCACCAGAGAGGCATTCGACGCGATTGGAGGGTATCCGGAGCTGCCATTGATGGAGGACGTGGAGATCGTCCGCCGACTTCGGCGCACTGCGGGACTCGAGCGCCTCGAGGGACCCCTCTTCACGAGCCCTCGTGCCTACGAGCGTTGCGGGAGATGGAGAGGATGGTTCCGCAATACGGCGACGATTTCCCTGTACATGGCGGGGATGGCGCCCAACCGCCTCGCCCGGTGGTATCCGCGGGGCAGAAGTAGCGCGGAGGGACAGGTGGCACGAGACGATTCGTTCGACGGCCGAGCCTTGATGGTCTTCGCGAAGGCACCGCGGCCCGGCTCTGTGAAGACGCGGTTGGCGGCGGACATCGGCGACCTCGAGGCCGCATCCGTTTATCGCGTGCTGGGGCGCCGAGTCCTGGATCAGGTCCGCGACGGCAGCTATCGGACCGTCGTGTACTACGACCCTCCAGAAGCTGTCGCGACCGTTCGAGAATGGTTGGGAGACTCCGGCGTGGAGTACCGGCCCCAGAGCGGAGACGGCCTGGGAGAGCGACTCGAGCACGCCTTCGCCGAGGCGTTCGAAGCGTCTCGCCGCGTCTGCGTGATTGGCACGGACGCCCCCGGGGTCGACCGGAAGCGCGTCGAGCAGGCGTTCGATTCACTCGACGGCAGCGACGTCGTTTTCGGGCCCACGTCCGACGGAGGGTACTACCTGATCGGGCTCAACCGACCCCAGCCAGAGCTGTTCCGCGGGGTCCCATGGAGCACGGATCAGGTCTTCGAGGCGAGCTTCGAACGAGCGTCCGCGCTGGGGCTCCGCCCCTCGACGCTCCCCGCTCTGTCGGACATCGACACGCTCGAAGACCTCGAGGAGGTCGGACTCTGACGTCGCCGGTACTCAGCCAGCCTTGATGCGTACCTGCGGAGGTGGGCGGCGCTGGGTGCTCGTAGGGGCCCGTGACACCGCACCGGCGCGACCTGCGTGCCCATCGCTTGCGACGGCAACCCCAAGCCGCGCATCTTTGCGCTCGCTCCGTCTCCCGCGAGCCGCGGCTCGACGAGGGACTCGCCCCCAGCCTCCCCCCCTGATTCGATGACGGATCCAGAACAGCAGCCGTCCCGTCTCCGTTTCGCGGACTACGAGTTCGAGCGTTACCCGGACAGCCGTTGTCGAGTCCGCGTCCGGCTCGAGTGGACCGATGGCGCGTCCTACTCGGGCGAAGCAGAGGGCACGGACACGTTCCAAGGAAGGATCCGCCTGGGCGCTACTGCGTGCTTGAAGGCAGCGCAGCAACACGCTGGGGAGCGCATCCTCCTGGAGTTGCGCGGCGCCAAAGCCGTGCGCGCATTCGACCAGTGGGTCGTCGTGGTGTCGCTGCGCGGCCGAGCTGGGGAAGAGCGGTATCAGCTCCTCGCTTCCTTCGCAGCACCGGACGAAGACGTGGCCCGCGGGGCCGTGCTCTCCGTCCTCGACGCGACCAACCGTGTTCTGAGCAAGCAGGGATAGCCAGCCCTGCCGGACGTCGAACCTCCTCGAGAAAAGCAAAGAGCCCGCCCCGGCAGCTGCCGGGGCGGGCTCTCTTCTTCGCGTCGGCGCAGTCTTAGCCGCGAACGCGCTCCGGCCGCTCGTAAGGCTGCCAGCTGCCTGGCGTGACCGGCACGTAGATCGTTGGAATCGGGTCGGCGTTGGCGTCGCTCGTCTCGGCGAACAGCGGGACTCCCATCCACTCGCCCACGCGTGTGATGTCACCGCAGTTCAGGCTGACCTGGCCGCCGGTCTTGTTGTACCGGAAGTTGCCGTGCTCCAGCGAGCTGTCCGTCGCGTTGAACCAGTCGGCCTCCCCGGCGTAGGTGCCCGACAGCGCTCCGAGCGGGATGCGCTCGGTGCCGTCCGGGCCCCGCTGGACCGTCATGTTCTGGCCCGTGGCGAGACAGATCGTACGGTCCGTCGTCGCCGGCGGTGGATGCGGAACCTCTCGCTCGACGATGACCGTGTCAGGCGGCGGCGCAGGCAGTTGGACGGTGTCGGGTGCTATGCGGTCGAGCAGCCGCGGCGAGCAGAGCCCGCCGTCGGCTGGGCACAGGGCCAGCGAAGCGAGGACACCGTACTTGGCGCTTCGGTACTCGGTCACGTCCTCTTTGTAGTTGGCACCGAGGATGAAGCCGCCCACGCGGATGCCGTTGTAGTCGAGCTGGAGGCCCGCGTTCACGTCCCAGCCGTTGTACTCACCGATGAGGTTGAGAATTGCGGTCTCGCCCAGCCCGATGTGGACCGCGCTGGCAGCCATCCACCCGCGGGACGAGTCTGTCCCGTACCAGTCGAGCTCATCACCACCTCCCTCACCTTCGGAGGCCAGCACCGTGCCGCCGAACATCCCTTCACCGTACCCGAGCCCGAAGCTGAAGTCGTGCTGCGGGAGCCAGTCGACTTCGAATCCGCGAAGCTGGAAGTTGCTCATGATGTACGGCGAGAAGTTGGTCTTCACGTTGTCCGGGTTCGTAACGCCGGTGTAGCTCTCTGCGAAGCGGTTGTCGGGGAAGCCCAATCGGGGCGGCATGTAATCGCTTCGCGACGGGGTCACGCCGTCGAAGGTGGGGCTACTTACGAAGCGGCCGCCGATGGCCAGACCGAGGCCGTTGTTCTCTGGCCGTATGAGCGCGACGCGCCCGAAGCCACCGAAGATCGTGCCGCCCTTGTCGGCGTCATCGAAGTGCTGGAATGAAGCACCCACCTCCACCCGATCGAACAGCCCGATCGCGACCGAGCCATCCTGCCGCCAGTCGTCGACCACGGTCCCGCTGAACCCAGCCGACCGGCCCGCGGGGTCGATGTAGACGCGATCGTCGAGGCTGACCGCGAAGCCGGAATACGTGCCGGTGATCGCCATGTGCGGAAGAACGCTGGCGGCTGGCACGTCGAGGAAGCCCGAGCCGTAGCGCAGGGTGCTGGGCATCTTGGAGTGCTGGCCAGCGAGGTCACCCGCTCCCGCCAAGCCGACTACGGCGGCGAGCAGGCCTGTAAACCACCCGCTCTTACTCCGAGCTATTCTCATCGTGCCGTTCCTCCGAACGTAGGAAGGATGGGTCCGGTTATGTGCGGAACCCGAATCTTTCGGGGCAAATGTAATACAACCATCCGGTTCGGAATAGCGAGAATCGTGCCACTCAAGGGCTATTCCGGAATCTCTCGTAGCGCCGAGCGCAAAACCTCTAAAGTGCGCTCGATAGCTGGATTCTCGATGTCCAGGTGGGTCACTGCCCGGAGCCGGCGCAGCCCGTATCGGGTCATCAGAATTCTGTGCCCCTCCAAAAAACCCAGGAGCGCCTCCGCGGAGACCTCGGGATGAACGATGTCGATCATCACGAAGTTGGTGTCGGGCGGCACCGGGTTGATGCCCTCTATGCCTTCGACACCGAGTGCCAGGTCGCGGGCGGCCGCGTGGTCCTCCAGGAGGCGCTCCCGGTTGTGGTCCAAAGCGTAGAGCCCGGCGGCGGCCAAGAGCCCCGATTGCCTCATTGCACCCCCGAGTCGCCGCCGCACTCCCCAGGCGTCTTCCATGAGAGAAACGGGACCCGCGAGCACAGACCCGACCGGAGCTCCAAGACCCTTCGAAAGGGAGACCATCACCGTGTCGGAGCAAGCGGCGAATGCATCCACCTCGAGCCCGGTCGCGGCAGCGGCATTCCAAAGACGAGCACCATCGAGGTGGAGCGCGATGCCTTTCTCCCGAGTGAGCTCGAACACGGCGCGCATATGCGGGAGTGGAAGCACGCGACCCCCGGCCGAGCCATGGGTATTTTCGAGGCAGACGATGGAGGTCCGGGGGAGGTAGCGGTCGAGAGGGCGGATGGCACTGCTCGTGAGCTCGGCGGTGAGAATGCCATCGGGCGCTGCAACGGGCCGGAGTTGGAGTCCGCTCCAGGCCGCCGCCCCGGCCCCTTCCAAGTGGAACACGTGAGCCCCCGCCTCGACAACGGCCTCGGTGCCCGCTCGACCGAGGATGGCCAACGCGGTCTGGTTGGCCATGGTCCCGCTGGGAAAGAACAGGGCGCGCTCCTTGCCTAGCAGATCAGCGATCCGCTCTTCGAGCGCCCTCGTCGTGGGGTCGTCACCCAGGTGGTCATCCCCGACCACGGCCTCGGCGATCGCCTTGCGCATCCCCGCTGAGGGCCGTGTGACCGTGTCGCTGCGGAGGTCGATCACTCCCGGGACCACGTGGCCTCTCTTCGCGGCGTCCGAAGCATTGGGACGGAGAGGAGAATCAGTCGGCGAGCTTGCTGTCGAGCTTCCCCATGCGCCGGGCGATGGAAACGATCCATCCCATAACGACGAGCCAGACCGCGGCGTACGCGATGAAAACGTACCAATAGGGGCGGAGGGACTGGCTCGCGAGGGCGTCCGCTCCAACCTGCGCGGCGAGTGAGCCGGCCGACACGAGAAGGCCTGCGCCGACGATCAACGCCTGGGCGATTCGCCGGTGAATGCGGGCGAAGCTCACGAGAGGACTCCTTCCGGGGTGGGCGGGGGAGCTGGCTGGACCTCGAGCGCATCGCGGTAACGCAGGTGCTCGAGACCGTATCGGAACAAGAACAGCGAGAAGAACAGCAGCGTGAAGGTCCCGAGACCCGTGAAAAGCGTGGCCAACATGTCGAAGTCGGCCGTCGGACCCTCGTCCTTCAGCACGACCGGCTGCGGGTGGAGAGAGGGGAACCACAGCACGCTCACGTGGATGAGGGGGATGAGAAGCGCACCCACGATGCCGACGACGGCGGCGAAGCGTTTCCCCGCCTCCGGATTCTCCGCCGAGGAGCGGACCAGGAAATAACCGAGGTAGATGAACCACATCAGGAGTGACAGCGTCAGGCGCGGCTCCCAGGTCCACGGCGTCCCCCAGGCATAGGCTCCCCACAGTGGGCCAGAGATGAGCATGCTCGCGCCGAAGACGATGCCCCCCTCGGCGGCGGACTGGGCCGCCCAATCGAGCTTGTCGTCGCCGAGCCAGAGGTACACCGCACTGCACAACGCCGTGATTCCGAAGGCCAGGAACGTCACCCATGCGGAAGGCACGTGGACGTAGAAGATCCGCTGGGCGATCCCCATCGTCCGTTCCGTTCCGACCCAGAAGAACACCATCCAATGCAGCACCAAGACCCCGACTACCCCCAGGAGTCCCAGTATCGTCGCGGCCCACCGAATCTTGCCGAGTGACATCACTCCTCCACCACGTAACGGAACAGCACGACTCCCGCGAACAGAGCGACGATCGCGAACGCCCCGAGGAAGCCGAGGTTGCCCACGATCTCCGGGGCGGGTCGGCGAGCGAATACGCGGGCCGTCGCGCTGACCCCGAAGATGACGACCGGCACGATCAGAGGGAAGACGAGGATGGGCAGAAGCGTCTCCCCCATGGTCGTTCGAGCCGACATCGCGCTGAAGAGCGTGACGACCGCCACGAACCCCAGAGTCGACAGCGTAACGACCCCGATCAACAGCCCCGGGTTCCCGCCAAAATCGAGGTTGAAGAAGAGCCGGAACGCCCCGAACGCGACCATCTCGACCAGGGAAACGAGGACGAAGTTCGAAGCCACCTTCGCGAGATAGAGCCCGTCGAGTGGAATCGGGCTCAGAAGCAGTCCCTGCATCGCCCCGTGTTCGGCTTCCATCCTGAATGTCCGACCCATCCCGAGCATGCCCCCGAACAGGATCGTGATCCAGATGAGGCCGGCGCTGAGATCCTGAATACGAACCAGGCCGTGATCGATGGCGTAGTTGAACAGGATGGCCACGAGCACCGTCAGCCCCGCCATGGCAGCGAACCGCTCCCACGTACGGACCTCGAGGAGCAGGTCCTTGTGGACGATCGCCCCGACCTGCCGAAGATACGCGTTCATGAACCAGCCTCCACCGCGCGGCGGTAACCGAGCTCGAAATTGGCGACGTCGAGGCCGTCGGTCGGGGCGTGGAGCACGAAGCGGCCCCGCGCCTGGATGGCGATCCGGTCGGCCAGCTCGAGGCCGCGAGCCAGATTGTGGGTCACGAGCACGACGGTACGCTGCCCGTCCTTCAGCCCGGTGAGCACCTCCTGTAGGACGCTCAACGCGTGTGCGTCGAGACCCGTGTAGGGTTCGTCGAGAAGGACGATCTCCGGGTCGTGAAGGAGAGTTCGGGCGAGGGCGAGGCGTTGCACCGTCCCGCGCGAGAGGGTCCGCACTGGGCTCCGGGCGTGTTGCTCGAGCCCGACGTCGGCCAGTCGTTGGAGGATGAGCTCGTCGAGCGCCGGCAATCCGTAGAGACGGCCGTAGAAGCGAAGATTCTCCTCGGCCGTCAGATGCCCGTACAGGAAGCTCTGGTGAGAAAGGACCCCGATGCGGGCTTGAGCCGAACGATCACCGAAGGTGAGCCGCTGGCCCCCGACGCGAACCTCGCCGCTCGTCGGGCGCATTCCTCCGCCGAGAAGTCGCAGGAGCGAGGTCTTGCCGGCGCCGTTGGGTCCGAAAACGGCCAAAAGCTCGCCGGCGCCCAACCGGAACGACACGTGATCCACGGCGCGCACCGGTCCGAAGTCCCGGATCAGCGAGACCGCCTCGAGAACCGGAGAGTCAGGAGCGTCGTGGTCGGACAGACCCGGCTCGGACACGATCGCCTCCTCTTCGGACCCGGTCACATCAGCGACTCGTCAACTCTCCGCCGAGGTCCCGGTCCGCTCGTCGCTCGAGGACTCCAGGGGAGCGCCGCAGGTGGCGCAGAAACGGGCCTCCGGCGGGTTGGCGCCGCCGCAAGCATGGCAAAGCGTGCCCGTCCTCAACGCAGCTCTGTACGCGGCGATCTCCCGCTCGATGTCGTCGGCCGTGCCGGCCGCCGGTGCCCGGCCGCTCGCCTCCTCGGTGGCGGGCCCATCCGCGATGGAGGCGCTCTCCGTCTTCTCGTCCCTAAGGGCGGTCAATGCTTCTTTGGCCAGCTCGCCCCGCAGCGATTGGTAGTCGCCTTCATCCAGCTTCCCGGTCGCGAAATCGTACTCCACGTCTCGGAGGGCCAGCAGGCTGAGACGCTTCCGCGACTCCGCCTCCGTGACCTCGTCGTCCAGTCCCACCATCGGGGCCTCTTGCCCAGTGAAGACGGGCTGTAGCACGAAGACCACCACGGCGGCCACGACGAGGAAGGCCCCCAGCAGGAAGAACGTCATTTACCGGAAGAATCGGAGGCAGGCCCACGTGCCGCTCGGTTCGCCAGCGGGCTACGCTCCCGCTGGTTGGGCGGCGTCGCGAACCGTGACCGCGTCGGGGGTCCGTCGCATTGGTCCTGTCCCGGGCCACAGCGCGATGAGGGCTCCGAGCGTGACAACCAGACCGCCGTACCAAATCCAGCTGACCAGCGGCTTGACCAGGACCTGGAACGTTGCCTGCTGGGCCGTCGGGTCGTTGGCGACAGCCCCTTCCCAGTCGTCCACCGCTGCGAGGATCACATACAGATCCTCGACGGGGCCGGGCCGAATCCCGACCTCCGTGATCGGCTGTTCGGTCGTGACGTAGAGGCGTTTCTTCGACTGGATGGTTCCGAGATCCCGCCCCTCGCGCGAGACGCTCATCAACGCCACCCACTCCCATTTGTTCGCGTCCCGGGCGGAGGAGAGGCCCTCGTACGTCAGGACGTACTCGTGTCCGTAGGGCGAAGGCACCAGGATCTGATCTCCGGGCTCCATGCTCTGACGCACCTCGGAATTGAACGAGGAGCCAGCGAACGCGGTGAAGATCAACACGATGCCAACATGTACGATGTAGCCGCCCCAGCGACGTCGATTGCGACCGATCAGATGCACGAACGCAATTGCGAAACCCTCGCCTTCAATCCGGGCTCGAGCCTTGGTTCCCTTCCAGAACTCGGTCACGAGAACCGTGAGGACGAAGCCGGCGATGCCAAACGTCGCCATGGCGTAGAACCCCCGGACCCCGGCGATCGTGAGCCCGATGAGGACCGCCGTCGCCATCATCACGGGAACCGTGAAATTGCGCTGGAGGTTGCGGAGGCTCGCCTTGCGCCAGGCGATCACCGGCCCGATGCCGGTGAGTGCCAGCAGGATGAGCCCGATGGGAATGTTGACGCGATTGAAGAAGGGCGGCCCTACAGCCACCTTCTCGCCGGACACGCCCTCGGAAATCAGCGGGAACAACGTGCCCCACAGGACGGCGAAGGCCGCGCCGAGCAGGATCAGGTTGTTCATGAGGAAGGCTGACTCGCGTGAAACGAACGACTCGATGTGCCGTTCGCTACGCAGATCGTCCTTCCGCCAGAGGATGAGCACCAGGCTCACTGCGCTGACCGTTCCCAGGAACCCCAGGAAGATGAAGGCGATCTTCGTGTTCTGCGCGAAGGAATGGACCGACTCGATAAGTCCCGATCGCGTGAGGAAGGTCGCGAAGATCGTGAGCAGGAACGTGAGAACCACGAGCGACAGGTTCCACACCTTCAGCATCCCCCGATTCTCCTGGATCATGATGGAATGGAGGAAGGCCGTCGCCGTAAGCCACGGAAGAAGCGACGCGTTCTCGACTGGATCCCAGAACCAGAAGCCGCCCCAGCCCAGCTCTTCGTAGGCCCAACGCATCCCGAAGATGATCCCGTTGGTCAAGAAGAACCAGCTCAACAGCGTCCAACGTCGCGTGACCACGAGCCACCGCGAGTCCGTCTGGCCGGTGAGCAACGACGCGATCCCGAACGCGAACGGGATGGAGAACGAAGTGAACCCCAGATACAACGTGGGGGGGTGGATCGTCATCCAGTAGTTCTGGAGCTGCGGGTTCAACCCACGTCCGTTCGCCGGCGTGAACGCCATCGTCTCGAATGGGTTCACGTTGGCGAACAGGAGGACTCCCAGGAAGAACGCCATGATCGTCAGGAGCACGCCGGCGACGTACGGCATGAACTCCCGGTTCTTCCGGCGGTTCTGGAAGACGGTGACGCTCGAGAACACGGTCAGCAGGAGCACCCAGAAGACGAGAGAGCCCCGCTGCCCAGCCCACAGCCCGGTCACCTTGTAGTAGGTCTCCAGCTCCCGGCTCGAGTAGTTGGCGACGTACCAGTACTCGAAGTGGTCGCCCACGAAAGAGAAGATGATCCCGAGGGAAGCAAGGGCGACCAGGAAGAAGACCGCGTATACGCTGCGCTCGGCCGAGAGCACGAGGTCACCCCGCTGGGTGCGCCCTCCCATGAAGCCGAGGACGAGGCCCCATACGGAGACAGGGAGCGCGATCCAGAGGGCCAGCTCCCCGAGTAGGATCACGCCGCGAGCTCCTCCGCGGATGCCTCGTAGCGGCTACCACACTTCGTCAGGACCGTCGTGGCCTCGAAGACGCCGTCGCGGCGGAACCGCCCCTCCACGACGACTTCGGTCTCGTCGTTGAAGGTGTCGGGAAGGATGTCCGTGTATTCCACGGGGAAGGTGACGTCATCCTGAGCGAGGTCCATGACGACGAAACGGTGATCGAACGCGTCTCTGCCCCGCTCCCAGCTCCCCTTGACCACCCGCCCGCTGACCTTGACTCCGACGTCGTGGAAGGAGTCGTCCACGGCCACCTTGGCCATCAGCTCGACGGGTGTCAGGTAGTAGACCATCGCCTTGTCGATGCCCGTCCACACCAGGAAGGTCACTACTGCGGCAACGCCGACCAGGCCTACGTAGAAGCGGCCGTCTCTTTTCATCGTTCAAATCCCTTCGCGGGGACAAAACCGTCGTCGTCACGAGCCAGGAGCCCGTGCGTCCGTAAATATAGTTCGAGACCGGGCGGTCTGAAACCGAACCTCCGTGTCATACGTCCTCCGCCCCTTATTCCGTAGCAAGCCCTTGCTTGTTCCTGCGGCCCCATGACTACAGCCGAGCGCTCCTGGCCTGCTCCAGCGCCCACGCCACGGCCTCAGCGGGGTCGCTGAAGGCGGGAAAATCCAGTCCGGTCGCTGGCGGCGTGCCGAGCATGGCGACCGATTTCCCGCCCTTTCGGGCCAGCGCCATCTCGGACAGCGTGCCCCACTTCCCGCCCACCGCGACCACGGCGTCGGCAGTGCCCACGACCAACGCGTTTCGTGCATCGCCGAGGCCGGTGGCGAGGGGCAGCGCGATCCATTGGTTCGCGGCCGAGGGGTCTCGGTCCGGAAGCAGGCCCACGGTCAGGCCCCCGGCCTGGGAGCATCCGCGGGCGGCCTCTTCCATCACGCCGCTCCGTCCGCCACAAATGAGGATCGCACCTGCCTCCCCCGCGGCCTTGCCGACCGCCCAGGCGAGTCGGCGCTCCTCCGCCGTAGCCTCGCCGCCACCGATGACCGCCAGCCGTAGGGGGGGCTCCGCCGGGGGCGATCCGACGCCGTCCCTCATCACCCTGTCCACGCCGTCGTGGCCCGCAGCGCCCTCTTCCACCCGGCCAACAGCTCGTCTCGGACGTCGCCTGTCATCTCGGGCGTGAACTCGGCAGGGTCCCGGAGCGCGGCCTGAAACTCGTCCCCGTCGGCCCAGACACCCGTCGCGAGGCCGGCCAACGCGGCTGCGCCCAGCGCGGTCGTCTCCACCTGGGCCGGCCTGCGTACCGGGACGCCCAACACGTCGGACTGGAATTGCATCAACCAGCCGTTGCGCGCCGCGCCTCCGTCCACTCGCAGCTCTTCGGTCCCCAGCGCAGCGTCGCCCTCCATGGCTCGAATCACGTCCGCGGTGCTGTAGGCCATCGACTCCAGAGCCGCACGGACCAAGTGCGCAGCGGTCGTGCCGCGGGTCAAGCCGACGATCGTCCCTCTCGCGTCGGCGAGCCAATGAGGTGCTCCGAGACCCACGAACGCGGGCACGAAGTACACGCCGTCGTTGCCTTCAAGACCTCGGGCAAGCTCCTCCGAGTCCGATGCGTCGTCTATGACGCCCAGGCCGTCGCGGAGCCATTGAAGCGCGGCCCCCGCGATGAAGATCGACCCTTCGAGCGCGTAGGCGGGCCCGCCGGCGGAGTCGCATGCGACGGTCGTCAGGAGCCCGTTCTCCGACCGGACGGCCTCGTCACCAGTATGAAGGAGTAGGAAGGCGCCGGTGCCGTACGTGTTCTTCGCAAGCCCGGCCCTCCAACACCCCTGACCGAAGAGAGCGGCCTGTTGATCGCCGGCCACTCCAGCGACCGGGACCTCGATCCCGAGGCCGGCACCCGCCGTCGTCCCGAAGTCGCCCGAGCTGCGGCGCACCTCGGGCAGAATCCCGGGCGGTACCTCCAGCAGATCGGCGAGCTCGGGATCCCAGTCGCCTCGGTGGAGGTCGTATAGCAAGGTGCGTGAAGCGTTCGTGTGATCGGTGGCGTGGACGGCACCCGAGGTCAGCTTCGCGATGAGCCAAGCGTCGATCGTCCCGCATGCGAGCTCGCCCGCCTCGGCCCTCGCCCGAAGCTCCGGGTGCTCCCGGAACAACCAGGTCAGCTTGGTTCCCGAGAAGTACGGATCGAGCAGGAGGCCGGTCCGGTCCCGGACGTCCGCTTCGTGCCCGGCGGCGCGCAGCTCTGCGCAGATCGGCGTTGTGCGCCGGTCTTGCCACACGATCGCCCGGTGCACCGGATCGAGGGTCGCCCGATCCCACAGCACCACTGTTTCGCGCTGGTTCGTAATCCCCACTGCCTCGACCTCGGCTTCCCCATCCACCGCCCGCAAAGCCTCGAGCGCCACTTGCCTTGTTACCTCCCAGATCTCGGTCGGGTCGTGCTCGACCCAGCCCGGTCGCGGAAAGTGCTGCGTGAACTCCGAGTAGCCTCTGCCCAGGAGGCGTCCGTCCGCGCCTACCACCAGCGCTGTCGAGCCCGTCGTGCCCTGGTCGAGGGCCAGCACCGCCCGCTGCGCACTCATGGGGTGATCCCCGGCTGACCGGTCACGGCATGATCCCCTCGCTTGCCGGTCACGGCGTGATTCCCTGCTCACTGGTCACGGAGTCATCACCCGCTTCGTACGGGGGGCCGTGAAGATACTCGAAGCTCGCGCAGAAGCGTCCAACCCCTCGGCGTCAGAACCACGGTCACCACGCGCGTCGAATGTGTAAGGAACACCAGCGTCGCGGAGCATGCGAACGAGCAGTGGAAGCGGAAGCCCCATGACGGTGAAGAAGTCGCCCTCCACGGAATCAACGAGCACGGCACCGAGGCCCTGGATCCCGTACGCCCCGGCCTTGTCCATGGGCTCTCCCGTGGCCACGTAGGAGCGTGCTTCGTCGTGATCGAACGCGCGAAAGCGCACGACCGTGCGGGAAACTCCCGAGTGGACTCGTCCGCTGGGCTCGGCCAGGGCCAGCGCGCTCACGACCTCGTGATGCCTGCCTGCCAGGCTCGTCAGCATCGCGACGGCGTCGTCCGCGTCGCGAGGCTTTCCGAGAATCTCATCGTCCCGGATCACGACCGTATCCCCCGCAATGACGAGCGCGTCGGGGCGTCGCGCGGCCACAACGCGTGCCTTCTCCGCCGCCAGTCGCAGCACGTGCGTGTTCGGGTCCTCGCCCTCGAGAACGTCCTCCACGATCGTGGCCGCATCCACTTCGAAGGTCAGCCCCAGCATGACGAGCAGATCCGCCCGTCTCGGCGATTGCGACGCGAGCACGAGTGGGGGAGTCATCTCTCGAGCACGAGAGTCACGGGCCCGTCGTTGACGAGGTCGACGTCCATCATGGCTCCGAACTGGCCGGTTTCGACCCTGGCGGGGGCACGTGCCCGGAGAAGGGCCACGAACGCATCGTAGAGCGGGACGGCGGTGTCGGGCCCCGCCGCCTGAACGAAGCTCGGGCGGCGTCCTTTCCGCGTATCGCCGTACAGCGTGAATTGGCTCACCACGAGTAGATCCCCATCGACCTCGGCGAGGGAGAGGTTCATCTTGCCGTCCTGGTCCCCGAAGACGCGCAGGCCGACGATCTTCTCCGCCATCCACTCCAGCGTGTCGACGCCGTCGCCTTCGGTGAAACCGACAAGCAAGAGGAAACCTGGTCCGATCCGGCCGATCACGGAGTCGGCCACCGTGACCCCGGCCCGGGAAACCCGCTGGAGGACGACCCTCACTCCACCGTGACCGACTTGGCCAGGTTCCTCGGCTGGTCCACGTCGCATCCGCGCAGAACCGCAATGTGGTACGCGAGGAGCTGGAGCGGCACGGTGGACAAGACGGGCAACAAGAAGGGCAGAGTGTCGGGGATCCGGATGACGTGGTCTACGGTGTCGCCCAGCCGCTCGTCTCCGTCGCTCACCACCGCGATCACCTGGCCGTGCCTCGCCTTCACCTCTTCGATGTTCGAGACGACTTTCGAATACACCGGGTCGTTGGGCGCGAGGAAGACCACGGGCATGTTCTCGTCGATCAGCGCGATCGGGCCGTGCTTCATCTCGGCCGCGGGATATCCCTCGGCGTGGATGTAGCTGACCTCCTTGAGCTTCAGCGCCCCTTCGAGGGCGACGGGAAATTGGAAGCCGCGACCGAGATAGAGGAAGTTGGGGGCATCCTGATAGGTTCGCGCGAGCTCCAGGATCGAGTCGTTCAGGGTGAGCACCTCCTCGACTTGGTCCGGGATCGCCTGCAAGGCCTTCACCACTCGACGGCCCGTGATGATCGAGATCTCCCGGCGCCTCCCCATCCACAGGGTAAAGAGGGCCAACGCGAGAAGCTGACTCGTGAAGGCCTTCGTGGACGCGACCCCGATTTCCGGGCCTGCGTGGAGGTAGCTGCCGAAATCGGTTTCGCGCGCGATCGTCGACCCCACCGCGTTCACGATCCCCATCGTCTTTGCCCCCCGGCGCTTTGCCTCGCGCAACGCCGCGAGCGTGTCCGCGGTCTCACCGGACTGGCTGATCACGATCACCAACGTGCGCTCGTCCATCACCGGGTTCTTGTACCGGAACTCCGATGCGTATTCGACCTCGACAGGGATGCGGGCGATCTCCTCGAGGAGGTACTCCCCAATCAGCGCCGCATGCCAGCTCGTGCCACACGCAGTGATGACGATGCGGTCGACGGCGAGCAACTCCTGCTCGTGTCGGGAGATCCCACCCAGCCGGGCCGTTCCCTCTTCTTCCAGAAGTCGCCCGCGCATGACGTCGCGCAGGCTCGTCGGCTGCTCGAAGATCTCCTTGAGCATGAAATGATCGTACCCGCCGCGCTCGATGGCACCGATGTCCCACGTGACCTGATGCACCGAGCGACGCACGGCGCCGCGTCCGAGGTGATACGTGCGGTAGCCGCTTTCGTCGAGGGTGGCGTAGTCGCCGTCGTCCAGGTACACGACGTCCCGCGTGTGCGAGACGACCGCTGCCGCGTCCGACCCTACGAGATACTCCCCCTTCTCACCGATGCCCAGCAGAAGCGGGCTACCGTGTCGGGCAGCGACGAGCTTCCCCGGGTCCCGGCTGCTGATCACCGCGATCCCGTACGCCCCCACGACCTGTTCGAGGGCAGCCGCCACGGCCTCCTCAAGGGGCATGCCATCTTCGAGGGAAGCGTCGATGAGATGCACGACGACCTCGGTATCCGTATCACTCTGGAAGGTGAAGCCCTGGTCCCGCAGCCGGTCCTTCAGCACGGCGGCATTCTCGATGATGCCGTTGTGAACGACGGCGACGTCCCCGCCGCCGCTCAGGTGGGGGTGGGCGTTTTCTTCGTTGGGCGGGCCGTGCGTCGCCCAGCGCGTGTGGGCGATCCCGCAGTGTCCGCGCGGCATGTTCTCGCCGATCGCCGCTTCCAGCTCCGCCAGCTTCCCCGCCCGCTTCACCGAGGCGAGTCGTTGTTCCCCGTTCAACACCGCCAGACCTGCCGAATCGTACCCTCGGTATTCGAGGCGGCGGAGCCCCTCGACGAGGATGGGGGCCGCCTCGCTAGGCCCGACGTAGCCGACTATTCCGCACATGTAGCTGCCTTTTTGAGTCCAACCGAATCGCGGTTCAAAAGGTACCGTGTCGAGAGTCGGGGGGGAACGAGGACAACGTGGTCGCTTGCCTAGGCCGCGTGCCGTCCGCCATTACGCTCCGAGCCTCGATCAACCCCCTCGAGGGCCCTGCGAGGCCCCGGGGTGCTCGGCACCCTCGTGGTGCTGACGGCGGCGCTTGGCGTCGCGCTCGCTCTCGCCGTGGAGACGAACCGACACCTCGACGCCCGAGAAGATCGATACTCCGTTGATTCGCAGCACCGGAGCCGCCGGATCAGTGACGGGGCGAGCACCGTGTCCGAGGTCGTAGGCACCGAAGACGGCCCGACCGTCGAACTCGACTTGAAGGGTCGGCGGCACAAGGATTTGGACACCTCCGAGGAACGAGAATACCGAGACCTCGGTGACCCCCGGCCCGAAGCGCGCCTCGCGAAAGT
The DNA here is from genome assembly GCA_965248625.1 of Longimicrobiales bacterium. Classification (GTDB taxonomy): domain Bacteria; phylum Gemmatimonadota; class Gemmatimonadetes; order Longimicrobiales; family Gaopeijiaceae. The sequence continues at coordinate 570,387 of OZ252109.1, forward strand.
CGAGGTCCGTGCCCCCCATCGTGTTGAGCACCCAGACGTGTCGAGCCGGGACCCACTCGCCCCCACGAACCGACCCGTCCTGATAGGCGAGTACGAGGTCGCGGTCGGACACCTCGTCAGGTGACGCCAGTGCAACGGCCGTCCCAGGCTCAACGCCGGCAGTCGGGAGCGACCGCGGGGTGACCGGGAGCGGGCGCGCCAGTGCCCTCGTATCAGGAGGAGCGATCGGGATCTGGCGTTGCCCCACGGACGCCAGCACACGCTCGACGTCCGACGCGTCAGCCGCACCGTGGACGCGCGTCAGGAGGCTTTCGAGCCGGGAGGTGCTGAGCTGACCCTCGGCATACAGCTCGGTGAGAACCCTGGTCGCTCTGTCTTTCGAGGAATCCAAGCCGCGGAGGGCTTCCTCACACATCAGGCGTAGGTATCTCGTCGGCGAGGAGGGGCAAGAGATCGTGGAGCTCCCCGGTGAAGCGCTCGTAGAACTCACCGGTCCCGCCCTCCCATCGATCGGCGTGGCTGAGGAAACGGACGAGGCGACGCGCGCCCGCTTTCGAGCCGACGTCGATCAGCGCCGCGAGGTTGAATGCCCCGGCGTTCCAGCGTCCCCGGTCGATGGACTCGAGCAACTCGATGCGCTCGCGTACTAGGATGGCGAGATCCGCGAGTGATTGCCGGTGCTCCTCCACGTCGAGGCTGGCCCTCATCCGGGCCGCGATCGGATCGGCGAGAATCGGAGGATCGGTGTCGAGGACCTCCTCCACCTTCGCGATCACCCGCCCGACATCGTCGATCGGCTTCGCGATGTAGCCCTTCGAACCGAGGCGGGATGCCTCTTTGACCACGTCGAGCGTGTCCATCCCGCTGCAGATCAACACGGGGGTGCCCGCCCAGTCGGGGTTGTCCTGCATCCTCCTCATGAGCTCCAGCCCGTCGAGGCGGGGCATCTGCACGTCAGCGAGTACGAGGTCCACGCTTGGTCCGGATTCGAGGACCTCGAGCGCCTCCACGCCGTCACAGGCAATGACGGTGTCGTAACCTGCGTTGTCGAGGATGGTCCGGAGAAGCAGAGCGCTCGTCTCGGAGTCTTCGACGATCAGGACTCTCATGTCGCCGCCCCGGTAAAGATGCGCTTGATCAACAAGCAACGACCCAAGTGTAAACGACCCAAGTGTATATGCGGCGGCGTCCCGGAGCCACTGGACCCGGCCCGCGACTCCCGTGGGCCTCGCCGCGTCTCCAACCCGGCTTGGACCGAGACCAATGTTTCGGTCACCCGAGGCCTGACGCTCGGGAGAGCGCACTGCGCGCGGATTCCACGAGGTCGCGTGCACGCGGTCCGCTCGGCGCCTCTGCGATCAGCCGCACGACCGGCTCTGTGCCGGACGGCCGAACATGGAGCCATTCACGCTCGTCGAGCCACGTGAGTCGCAGGCCGTCGGAACGATCTCCTTCCGCGCCAGGCGATCCTTGTTTGAGCACTTCGTAGGCCTCCGCGAGCCGCTCTCGCGGGAATGGCACCTTCTCCTTCACGATCCGGTAGCCCGGGAGCCTGTCGGCGGCCTCGCGGAGGGACACTCCCTCGTCCACGAGGTGCTGAAGCACGAGCGCGGCGCCTACGGGAGCGTCCCGGGTATGATGCAGGGCCGGGAGAATGACTCCTCCATTGCCCTCGCCGCCCACCACGGCGCCTTCGGACTGCATCCGGCGAGCAACGTTGATCTCGCCGACCGGGGCACGCACGACCGTTGCGCCCGCCGCTCGTGCGGCGTCTTCGACGACCTGGCTGGTAGATAGGTTCGTCACCACCGGCCCCACGCGGCGGCGCAGCACGGCCGCCGCAGCAAGGGCCAACGTGAAGTCCTCGCCGAGGGGCATCCCCTGCTCGTCCACGAGCGACAGGCGGTCGACATCGGGGTCGACGGCGAGGCCGATGTCGGCTCGGGTTTCGCGAACCAAGGCGGAAAGGTCGCCCAGATTCGCAGCCGTGGGCTCGGGCTCGCGGGGAAAGCGCCCGTCCATGCTCAACCCGATCGCGTGTACCCGGCACCCGAGGCTCTCGAGAAGCCGCGGCATGATTGCGCCACCCGCGCCGTGAACGCAGTCCAATGCCACTACGAACCGTCGCTGCTGGAGGCCGGGCAGGTCGAGGAAGGGTAGATCCAGGATCGCCTGCAGATGGCGGTCGATCGCGCCGCCTTCCGTGACAACGGTTCCCAGCTCGTCCCAGCTTGTCCTTGAAAGCTCCTCGTCGAGCAGGAGGCGCTGGAAGCGCTTCATGTGCTCGGCATCCAGGAACGTGCCTTCCCGGGTCGCGAATTTCAGCGCGTTCCACTCCGCAGGATTGTGGCTGGCCGTCACGCATATTCCGCCTGCGGCTCCGGCGTCCTCGACGGCGAGCATGAGAGTCGGCGTGGGCACGATGCCGAGGTCCACGACATCGCACCCGACAGAAAGAAGGCCCGCTGCCGCACTTCGGACGAACATGGGTCCCGAAGTCCTGGAATCTCGGCCGAGGACGACGGTGCGGCCCGCAGCCTCACGTCGCAGGAAGGTCCCGAAGCCCGCCGCCAAGCCCGTGACGAGCTCTGGAGTGAGGGGGTCACCCACTCGGCCACGAAAGCCGGAGACGCTCACCATCAACTCGGGAGGGAAAACGATCGGCATGCTTTCACTTGTTCGGCGTGGGTGCCGGGCACGGGACCCGCCGACGAGGTCGTGCGGAGCGCGTTGCGCGCAGTTGCGGCCGAGGTGTGTGCGGCCGGGGCGCGAAAGTAGACGACGCGCGAACGGGGTGTCAACACGCGCCTCGTCAGGGTCCGCAGGGGCTCGCGGCTGCCCCCTCGGGGCGACTACATTCGCCTCGTTCACGAGTGTTCTCAACCTGAGCAAACGTCCCATCCATGACCGAAACTCCACCAAATTACCGGCTCGGCACCCTTGCGGTGCACGCTGGCCAGGAGCCGGAGCCGATCACCGGAGCAATCATGCCCCCGATCTTCCAGACGTCGACGTACGTCCAACCGGGGCTCGATCAGGACTGGCCCTACGACTACGCTAGGGTCTCCAACCCGACTCGGGAGACGCTCGAGCGCAACGTCGCCGCCCTCGAGGGCGCGGAGCACGGCGTCGCGTTTTCGAGCGGGTTGGCGGCCATCGAGTGTGTGTCCAAGCTGTTCTCGGCCGGCGACCACATCATCAGCGAGGAGAACACCTACGGAGGAACGACCAGGCTGTTCACCCGCGTGCTCTCCCGCCTGGGGCTCGAGTTCTCGTTCGTGGATTCCCGGGACCCGGATCAGCTCAGCGAAGCCGTGCGGCCCAACACGCGCCTGATCCACGTCGAGACGCCCACCAACCCGATGATGAGGCTGTGTGACATCGGCGCGGCGGCGGAGATCGCCCACGGGGCCGGCGCCCTTCTGTGTGTCGACAACACGTTCGCCACCCCGGTCAACCAGCGGCCGCATGCGCTGGGCGCGGACCTCACGGCGCATTCCACGACCAAATACCTGAACGGTCACAGCGACATCATCGGTGGGATGCTCACGACGACGGATGCAGGTCTCGACGAGCGGCTGCGCTTCATCCGCAAGTCCACGGGAAGCGTACCGGGCCCCATGGACTGCTGGTTGTGCTTGCGGGGCACGAAGACCCTACAGGTGCGCATGCAGGCCCACAACGCCAACGGGATGGCGGTGGCGCGCTTCCTGGAGGCACATCCGGGCGTCGCGAGAGTGTATTACCCGGGGGTCGAATCGCACCCGCAGCACGATCTCGCGACGCGCCAAATGACCGGATTCACGGGCATGGTATCGGTCGAGCTTCCGTCTGCCGACGCGGCGCGCCGGCTCGTCGAAGGCACGAGGATCTTCGCTCTGGCCGAGAGCTTGGGGGGGGTCGAGTCGCTGATTTCGGTACCGGCCCTCATGACCCACGCGTCCGTTCCCCTCGAGCGGCGATCCGAGATGGGGGTAACCGAACGCTTGGTGAGGTTGTCTGTTGGCATCGAAGACGAAGACGACCTTCTCGAGGACCTCGAGGGCGCGCTGAGGCCCGCGGCCGGGTAGGATTGATGAAACCTTGGTCCGAGCGGTGGCGTACGGACGGCAGCCGCGCGACGGCCGATGGGAAGCGATTCGGAAGGCGGCGCGCACCGACATTCGGGTCCGACAAGGCCCGGCACCGAAGGAGAATCATTCATGGCCGGTGAAGACCAGAACGGTGGAAACGGCTCCGCCGATCAAAACGGTGGGGATATGCCCGACGCCCATGCTCGTCGCATCCTCACGGGCATCTCTTCTCGATCCTGGGAGCATGTCGCCGACCGCGCCGCTCTTGCCGCGCTTCGCAAGCTGCCCGTATTCGACGAGGTCCTGAAGACTCTGTTCGGCTTCTTCGGGGAGAAGCCCATCCGGCTCGCCTTCCAGGCGAACGCACTGCGTGTGAACGAGCGTCAGTACGCTCGTATCCACGGCCTCTACCAAGACGTTCTCGAGACGCTGGACGTCGAGGAATACCCCCTCTACGTGTCGCAAACCCCTCTCGCGAACGCAGGCGCGTACGGGATGGACCAGCCCTTCATCATCCTGAACTCTGGGACCGTCAATCTTCTCGAAGACGAAGAGCTCGCGTTCATCCTTGGTCACGAAGTCGGGCACATCGTCAGCGGGCATGTGCTGTATCGCACAATGATGGTGTTGCTGATCCAACTCGCGGGCCTCGGCTTCCCGATCGTCGGCCTGGCCGCCCGAGCCGTCCTCATCGCTCTGTTGGAGTGGTCGCGGAAGAGTGAGCTGTCTTGTGACCGCGCAGGACTGCTCTCGATCCAAAACGCGGACGTCGCCATGACGGCGATGATGAAGATGGCGGGCGGGGGCGCGTCGGAGGAGCTGAGCCTGGGCGAATTCGTCCAACAGGCCGAGGACTATCGTGAAGGCGGTGACGTGGCCGACCACGTATTCAAGGTCCTCAACCTTCTCGGGGTCACCCATCCCTTCTGGGTCCTCCGCCTGTCGGAGATTCGGACGTGGATCGAAAGCGGAGAGTACGATCGCATCGTCAGCGGCGAGTACGCCCGGCGCGACGACCCGGACCGGTCTTACGGTGAGGACCTGTCGTCGGCCGCGCAGGCGTACGCAGACGGTGCCCGAAGCTTCGTGGGAACAGTAGCGGGCGCGGCCCGCAAGATGGGCGAGTCCATCATGGACAACGTCCGCAAGTAGGTTCCCGATCCGCCGGGCCGGTGAGCCTGGCTCGATGACGTCGGGGGCCCCGGCGCCCGCGGTTCCTGCCTCCTCCCGTGACGGTCAGACGGGCTTTGACACTGACCCCCGCTCTCAGGTAATCTGCGGCCGGCCTGGAGACTCGGTCGAAACCGCCACCTGTCGAGCGTCCATTGCCCAACCGCATCCTGATCGTCGGCAACGGCGGGCGTGAGCACGCCCTCCTGTGGAAGCTGTTCCACGACGCCCCTGAGAGCCGCTTCTTTGCGACGCTCCCCAACGGCGGCATGAGCGAGCGCGCTCAGCCGGTGGAGATTGCCCCGACCGACGTCGACGGCGTTTCCGAGTGGGCTGTCGCCCAGGATATGGACCTGGTCGTTGTCGGTCCCGAGGCTCCCCTGGCTGCGGGCCTCGTCGACCGTCTCGAGTCCCTGGGTGTGAGAGCCTTCGGCCCCTCAGCGGCGGCGGCCCGCATCGAGTCCAGCAAAGCATTCGCCAAGGGCCTAATGAGCGCCGCTGGCGTGCCCACGGCCGAGTACCGGGTGTTCACCGACGCGGCTGAGGCGGAGGAGTACGCCCGAGAGCTCGGAGGTCCGTCTGTCGTCAAGGCCTCCGGCCTCGCGGCGGGTAAGGGCGCGGTGGTGTGCGACGACGTCGAAGGCGCGTGCGCCGCCATCCAGGAGATGCTCGTCGGCGGCTCGATGGGAGAGGCGGGGCGTGAGGTCGTCGTGGAGGAGCGCATGGTCGGGGAGGAGCTCTCTGTGTTCGCTCTTTGCGACGGCGTACGGGCTCTCCCCCTCCTGGCTTCTCAAGACCACAAGCGGATCGGAGAGGGAGACGAGGGTCCAAACACCGGGGGAATGGGGGCCTACGCCCCAGTCTCGCTCGCGACGCCCGAGCTCCTCGCGCGAGTGCAGCGCGAAATGCTCGAGCCCACGTTGAACGCACTCGTCGAAGAAGGTTGCCCTTTCCGGGGGCTGCTGTACGCCGGGATCATGCTCACATCGACCGGCCCCAAAGTGGTCGAGTTCAACTGCCGCTTCGGCGATCCCGAGACACAGGTCGTGCTCCCGTTGATGAAGAGCTCGCTCCTCGAGCCCGTAGTGGCAATCGCGGACGGCGACGGCCTGGGTGGATACCGGGTCGAGGGTGCGGGGGGCGCGGCGGTCACTACCGTACTGGCCTCGGGGGGATATCCTGGCGCCTACCGCACGGGGATCCCGATCGAGATCCCCGAAGCGGTGTCGGACGACCCAGACGTGCTTCTGTTTCACGCGGGAACACGGTGGGAAGAGGGTCGGCTCCGTACCGCTGGCGGGCGAGTGCTCGCCGCGACCGGACTCGGCGACACGCTCGGCGAAGCCGCAGATCGGTCCAGGGCGGCGGCGCAAGCCATCCGCTTCGAGGGCAAGTATTACCGGTCGGACGTCGGCTGGCGGGAGTTCGCCAGAGACGAGTCTGCCCGCCCCTGACCATGCTGCCGGCCAGGCGCAGAGGCCCGCGCACAGAGATACAAACAGCGACACGGAGGAGGGTGAGAATGATCATCACGACCACGCCGGCGCTCGAGGGGCATCCGGTTCGCGACTATTTGGGCATCGTGACAGGAGAAGCGATCATCGGTGCGAACATCTTCAAGGACCTGCTGGCCGCTGTCAGGGACGTGGTGGGCGGGCGGTCCGGGGCATACGAGAAGGCCCTTCGCTCCGCACGCGAGGAGGCGCTCAAGGAGATGGCGCAGGAGGCCGCTGGGCGGGGCGCGGACGCGATCATCGGGGTGGATCTGGACTACGAGGTTCTCGGCAGTAGAAACGGGATGCTCATGGTGTCTGCGTCCGGCACCGCAGTGAAGACGTGAGCTTCAGCGACCAACTGTAGGGGCCGCGACTGCCTGAGCTTCCTGAGGCCGAAACCATCGTCCGGGGCCTACGGCCCCACCTCGTTGGGCGAAGCGTGGCCGAGGTGCGCGTCATCCGCCCTGATCTCCTTACCGAGCCACCAGCGGAGTTCGTCCGTCAACTCCGGGGCCTCGCCTTTGCAGAGATCGGGCGACGGGGGAAGAACGTCGTGCTCCTCTTCTCTGCCGACACGGTGGTCGTCGTCAACCTCGGCATGACGGGGCGCGTACTCTTTCGTGGAGCCGGCGATGACACCGCCCCGCCCGCGACCCACCCTGGCGTCCTCTTCAACCTCGTAGGCGGGGGCCTCGCGGTGTACGACGACGCTCGGAGGTTCGGCCGTCTGAGGAGGTTCTCGCTTCGAGAGTGGCGACTTTGGTCCCGGACGCTGGGCCCCGAACCCCTGAGCCGGTCCTTCACCGCTCGCAGGCTGGCTGCGGATCTCGGCACATCTGTCTCCCCCGTCCGCTCGTGGCTACTGGATCAGCGGCGGGTCGCGGGAGTCGGGAACATCTACGCGAACGAGGCCCTCTACCGAGCCGGTGTACACCCCGCGACCCCGGCGCGAGCGGTCCCGGCCGCCCGGGTCGGTCCGCTCCATCGGGCCATCCGCAGTGTGCTGAAGGCCGCCATCCAAGCGCGTGGAACGACGCTGAGGGACTATCGCGACGCGACTGGCCAACAGGGATCGTTCCGCCCACTTCTGGGGGTATACGGCCGGGAAGGAGAGCCCTGCGCGAAGTGCGATGCCACCATCGCGCGAACCGTCATCAGCAACCGATCGGCCTTCTATTGTCCGGAGTGTCAGTCCGCACCTCCATGATCCAACCGGCGTCGCGACGCGTAAGCGGCCTGCCGGTTCTCGCGGCCATGGCTCTCGCGTCGATGTCGTGGCCGATGGCCGCTCAGGAGCGCCCGGTCACCGAGCTTCCCGTCACCGAGCTAACGCTGGACAATGGGCTGAGGCTGCTGGTCCTCCCTCGAGCGGCCTCTCCGACGGTGGCGTTCGTGGTTCAGTACGCTGTCGGAGGAGTGAACGAGGTCCTCGGATCCACGGGTACGGCCCATCTTCTCGAGCACATGCTCTTCAAGGGCACGACGACGATTGGTACCCGCGATATCGAGACCGAGCTCGGGCTGTTCTCGAGCATGGATCTCGTCAACGACTCGATATTGACGGAGCTCTCTGAGGCAAGCCCGGACTCCACCCGCGTCGCGCAGCTCGAAGACCGGGTGCGGTCTCTCGAGAGTCTGGCGCGGGCCCCCGTCGTATCCAACGAATTCGACCGTATCCTCACTCGCAACGGGGCCCGAAACCTCAACGCGACCACTTCGTCGGAGTCGACGACCTACTTCGTGGAGCTTCCCGCGAATCGGGTGAAGCTGTGGTTTCTGCTCGAGGCCGATCGCGCGCGGAACCCGGTGTTCCGGGAGTTCTACTCGGAACGTGACGTGGTCATGGAAGAGCGCCGCATGCGCGTGGACACGAGCCCATCTGGACTCCTCTACGAGACCCATCTCGCGACTGCGTTCCTAATGCACCCCTACGGAGTACCAGTGGTCGGGTACATGTCCGATCTCGAACAGCTCACCCGGCGTCAGGTCGAGGACTATTACCGTCGATATTACGGGGCGAGCAACGCGATCGTCGCCATCGTGGGCGACGTGGAAGTGGACTCGATCGCCAGGTGGGCGCAGGACTACCTCGCGGCAATTCCCGCAGGCGAGGCTCCGCCCCCGGTCCTGGCTGTGGAGCCGGAGCAGCGGGGCGAAAGGCGCGTGGAGCTCGCTCTGGACGCGGAGCCCGCTGTTCGGATCGGTTGGCACACGGTGAACGATCTCCATCCCGACATGCCAGCCCTGACGATGCTGTCGTCAGTGCTGTCCGGCCGCCGCACGTCCCGTCTCTTCAAGCGGCTCGTTGTGGACGACGCCCTGGCGACCTCGGTCTCAACCACGACCTTGCCCGGGGCGCGCTTCCCGAAACAGTTCGTGATCCACGTGACGCCTCGCTCCCCCAACACGCCGGCCCAGGTGGAGTCGGCCGTATACGACGAGCTCGAGCGCCTCGCCCGCACTCCCCCGGACGACAGGGAGCTCGAGGGGGTTCGTAACCAGCTGGACGCTTCCCGCGTCCGCAGACTCCAGTCGAATCTGGGACTCGCCATGCAGCTCGCTGGCTCTACCGCCCAGTTCGACGATTGGCGAACGACCTTCAATCTGGCTGACCGACTGCGGGCCGTTCAGCCCGCGGACGTGCAGCGCGTCGTCCAGACCTACCTGACCCGTGAGAATCGAACCGTCGCGACATTGGTGAAGCGCACGGCTGGCGAAGGATCGTGACCCGGACTGCGACAACTGTCTGGCAGGCGCGCGGCCGTGAAGCCAGCACCGCCGCTGGCAGGCGTGCGGCCGTGAACCCGGGACGCCGTGTGGCGCGGGCGATCGTGATCATCTCGATCTTCGCCTTCGGTCCCCGCGCAGCGCTCGCCGCTCAGGAGCAGCCTCCCATCGGTCGCGAAGCGGCCGAGTCGCTTCGCTTCCCGCCCCTCGCCTTCACCCCGCCAACGCCCTCGGAGCACGAGGTCGAGGGTGCGCAGGTCCTCTTCCTCGCGGACCGCTCCCTCCCTCTCGTGAACGTGCTCGCGCGATTCGAGGGCGGATTCGGCCTCTTCGATCGGGACATGCACGCGGCAGTGACGGCGCTCCCGTCGCTTCTCCGGTCGGGCGGGACGCGATCGATAGCACCCGACTCGGTCGATGGACTGATCGACTTCCATGCCCTGCAACTCGGGTTCGGATCGTCCGGAGGCAGCACGTCAGCCACCCTCAACACTCTCGTATCGAACCTGGATGATGGGCTGGAGCTATGGAAGGACATGCTCCTCCACCCGCGCTTCGACTCGGTCCAGGTCGAGGTATGGCGACGCCAGGAGCTCGAGAGTGTGCTCCGCCGCAAAGACGACCCCACGCGGCTCGCCTACTCGGAGTTCAACCGCCTCATGTTCGCGGACCATCCGATCGGATGGGAGATGGAAGCCGCGGACCTGGAGCCGGAGGACCTCTCAGAGACAAGGCTACTGGCCGGGCATGCCGCCGTGATGTGCCGGGACAACCTTTCGCTGGGTGTGACCGGCGATGTCGCGTGGGCTGACGTAGAGCCTCGCCTCCGGGCCCTGCTGTCTGATTGGCCGCGGTGCGAAATGTCGCTGCCCGACCCCAAGACCCCGGACATCCTGGGCGAGCCGGGTGTCTATCTGATTCCAAAGCCCCTGGCCCAGACGACCGTGGTCATGGCGCACCCGAGTGCGGTCCGGCAGGAGGACTCCGAGGACTACTACTCCTCCCGGATCGCCAACTCGATCCTCGGAGCCAGCGGCTTCTCGAGCAGGATCCTGTCCCGGGTACGAACCGAGCTCGGGTTGGCATACAGCGCGGGGTCCTTGTGGACCGCTCCCGCCGAGAATGACGGCATCGTGGGCGCGTTGACCAGCACTAAGAGCGAGACGACAGTGGCCGCCGTTCGTGCCATCCTCGAGGTCATGGAGGAAATGCGAGAGTCGCCGCCGACGGAGGAGGAAGTCTCGACCGCGGTCGACGCGGCCGCCAACGGCTTCGGATTCAATTTCCAGAGCGCGACCCAGATCGTCTCGAGACTCATGCTCTTCCGGGCCCGAGAGCTGCCCGACGACTGGCTGGAACGCTATGTGGAGCGGATCCAGAGCGTGTCCCCGGGCGACGTCCGAGAGGTCCTGCGGCGGCACCTTCATCCGGAGCGGATGACGATTCTGCTCCTCGGCGATCCGTCTGCCTTCGACGAGCCCGCCGACGTGCTGGGAGACGTAACGATATGGCAGGTTGATGGGCTCACTGACCCGCCCCCGGCACAGGACCGCGTACCCCCAAGGTGACGTCTACTCGAGCCATGTCTTCCGTGGCGCAGCGTTCCGAGCACACGCGACCAGTCATTTCACTGCAATGTGGATCGCTGCGATCCCGAGGCTCAGAAGGCTCCAGCGAGCCTCGCGGAACCCTGCGTCTCGCATCCGCTCGCTGAGACCCTCGGGACCTGGGAAGTCTCGCACCGATGCGGGAAGGTAGCTGTATGCCCACGGGTGCCCGGATACGATTCGCCCGATGACCGGGAGCACGCGATTGAAGTAGAACAGGTACGTGGCTCGTACGATGGGATTGGGGGGCGTGGTGAACTCGAGAACCACCAGACGACGCCCCGGACGAAGGACCCGCCGGAATTCGACGAGCCCAGCGTCCAGATCGGAGAGATTACGCACGCCGAAGGCCACGAGGACGCCGTCGAACGACTCATCCGGGAAGGGCAGACGCTGAGCATCTCCGCATACGGCATCGACCGGAAGGCCTACGAGCTTGGGCCGCCCCTCGCGAAGCATCGGCTGCGCGAAGTCCGACGCGGCCACCCTGCCCGCGAACCCCGGCCTGGAAGCGAGCTCGACGCTCAAGTCGCAGGTCCCTGCACAGGCGTCCAGGTAGCGACCCGACGGACGGTCCGACCACTCGAGCACGTCGACCGCGCGACGGCGCCAACGGCGGTCGACGTTCAGGCTCAGAACGTGATTCAGCAGGTCGTAGCGGGGTGCGATCTCAGAGAAGATCGTTTGCACCTGTCGCTCCCTGTCGACCCCTGTCGATGGCCGCGCTTCGGGGACTGTCGTCATCGGCTCCCGCACGAGGTGTTAGCTTTCGCTCGTTCTCCGCTTCGGTGCTCACGGCTCGCTCGTAAGCCGCGCATCCCTCAAGTCGGACCCCATCGGGTTACCCGCCGGCAATCCTGGGTTCCGGGCTCGAGCGAGGCACGGCGTCGCGTAGGAAGGCCGCCGGGCTCTCACGAACGGAGCCTCGTTTCAAGACCGCACCCGCCAGGTTTTCTTGGACTACGCGCGCGTCGAAGACCGTGAGCTCGTAACCCTCGCTCTCGAAGGCCGAGAGGGTGCGTACCGTGAGCTTCTTTCCCGGTACGAGCGCCCAGTGTTCTCGCTCGTGTACCGCATGGTGAGGGACCGTAGCCTGGCCGAGGACCTCGCGCAGGACGCATTCATCCGGGCCTTCAACGCGATCGAGAGCTACAATCCTCGCTACAAGTTCTCGAGCTGGATCTTCAAGATCGCCAACAATCTGACGATCGATCACCTCCGCAAGCGTCGCATCACAACGGTCTCCATCGATGGCGCGCCGGACGCGACGAGCGCGGAAGCCCAGGCCCAAACCCGCCTCGTGGTCCAGTCGAGGGACGAGAACCCGGAGGAATACGTCGAGCATCGCGAGCTCGGCGGCCAGATCGAGTCCGCCATCGGATTGCTCAGACCGGAGTACCGGTCCGTCGTCTTGCTCCGTCACGTGGAAGGGCACAGCTACGACGAGATCGCGCACATCATGGAAGTCCCTCTCGGCACCGTGAAAACCTATTTGCACCGAGCGAGGGCCGAGCTGAAGCTCCTTTTGCGGACGGTCCAGTCGTGACGTGGGCACTTGAAACCCCGAGTGTCCCGCCGCCGTAGTGCCCGAGGTAAACCACTACGCCTATCGGTCCGGACGAGCACGTCGGGCACCGCAAGGCGGGAACGAGCGCTACGAAGCGCTTCGAGCGACACGGCACAGGTGAGAAGAGCGTGACAAGAAGACGCCACAGAGAGCATCTGGACGCTCCGGCGATCCAGGCCCTTCTCGAGGGCGAGCTTCCGACAGAGGAGCTCGAGGCCTTCGAGGAGCATGTGGCGTCCTGTGCGGGCTGCAGAAGCGAGGTCGAGGCCTGGCGCCTGCTCTTTTCGGAGCTTGGACAGATGGCTTCACTGGCTCCCGCGAGCGAGTTCGTCGACGGTGTGATGAGCCGCGTCGACATTCCCGCGCCACAGGCTGTGCGTGACGTGCCCCAAAAGGCCCGTAGTTGGACGCTGGTGCCTTGGGCAGCCCGCGTCCGTGGCTGGGTGGCTCGTTCGACAGTGGGGCAGCACGTCTCCGACACCCGTCTTCAGGATCTGGCAGACAGAGCTCTCCCCGCTCACGCGGCCGCCCGTGCGAGCGAACACCTGGCGGCGTGTGAGACTTGTGAGTCGAGCCTGTTCGGTTGGCGTGCGGTCATGACGGCTCTTCGGTCGCTCCCCGCCCTAGCGCCGTCCGAGGGATTCGCTGACCGCGTCATGGCCCGAGTTCGGCTTCGCGCGGCCACCGCGGCTCGCAGCCGGGCCGGCGTTCTGGCTTGGGGCCGGGCACTTCGGCCACGCGGCGCCCGCGGTTGGGCGTTGGTCGGTGGCGCTGTCGCGGCTCCCTCCGTGCTCGTCGGTGCCGTCGCGTACTTCGTGATGGCCCATCCACTCCTCACGGCGGAGTACCTACTCTCCTATGTGTGGTGGCGCACCAGTGAGGTCTTGACCGCCCTCGGGGTCGGTATCTTCGACGGGCTCTTGGAGACTGTCACGGTCTTCCGTACATATGCCTTCGTCGACTTGCTCGCGACGTCTCCGGCCGCCTTGGCGGCCGCCGCGACAGCGTTCACGATCCTCTGGGCCGGAGCGCTCTGGGTCCTTTACCGCAACCTCTTATCCGCCCCTGAGGCGGTCCTACGCCATGTACGAGCCTAAGAAGAACACGCGCCGCTGGATCATCGCTCTTTCCGGCGCGGCGGTGGTGGGTGCCGGGGCTGCGTTCCAGCTTCTCGCCGCCCAGGAGCGGCAGGTCGTCTCGAACCAGATCGCGGTGTCCAACTCGGAGGCAACGCTGACTCTCGAGTTCACGAACCGCGATTCGTTCGAGATTTCGTTCCGGGAGGGCGTCATCCATTTGGACGGCCGAGAGCTCGGGACATACGAGCGGGGCGGCGCCCTCGATGCATCCTGGCGCGCGCTCCTCGGTAGAGCGGTAGCGCTCGATGACGGACCATTGGCTCAAGCGCTGACGGCGTGGGAGCCGTCCGATGGACTAGAGGCGCCTGGGCTCGCCATCGCGACGGAGTTGAGCGGAGCGCTCGGAGACGCGTTGTCGGCTCCGTCTGCTCCGACGACTGCCGAATCGGCGTCTCGGTCGAGCAGTGATCCTGTGCAGAATTTGGGGCAGCTGCGATCCCTCCTCGATCGCCTCGGCGGGTTGGCTGAGGCGCTGGACGGAGTAGACATCGAGGAGCTGAGCATCTACGTGGGCGAGGACGTGACCATCGACGAGGCCACGGAGGTCGAGGGCACCCTGGTAGTCGTTGACGGCGACCTCAGCCTGTACGGGGAAATCGATGGCGACGTCGTCCTGGCCGGTGGCTCGGTCCGCATCTACGACGGGGCGGTCATCACCGGCGACGTGCGTCTCGCCGACGCGCGGCTGTACCGGGACGGTGGAACTGTCGAGGGGCGGATCCGCGACGTCGAAGGCGACCGCGGCGACCTCGAGAACCGCATTCGCGATGAAATCCGGACCGAGATGGACGCTCGCGTCAGAGAGGACGATCGCCCGAGCGCCTTCCGGCCGCTGCGGTACGTGGTGCGTGGGTTCGCAGGACTCGTTCAGACCGTGCTCACGCTCGGGATCGTGATGATGTTCGGGTTTGGCGTGATCTACTTCGGGCGTGAGAGGCTCGAGGTCGTGGCGGAAGCCGCCAGGACATCCCCCGGCCGGGCGGCGCTCGTGGGGATTGCGGGAGGCTTCCTCTTCTTCCCGGTATGGGTCCTCGGCACTATCGCACTTTGCGTGTCGATCATCGGAATTCCGGTGTTGATTCTATGGGTCCCACTGTTCCCCCTCGCAGGTGCGTTGGCGACTGGGCTCGGGTTCCTGGCGGTCGCGGTGAATCTGGGGGAGTGGCTCGAGAGGAGGGACATACAGGCCCTGGAGTGGATACGTGCCTCCAACCCCCTCTATACGATGCTCGCCGGCGTCGGCGCCTTGATCGCTCCGTTTGCTCTCGGTCATGTCGCGGAGATGGGCGGTCCCCTACTCGGCTTCATCCAAGGCCTGCTCGGCTTCGTGGGCAGCATGGCGTGCTTCGCAGTCTTCACGATCGGCTTCGGAGCGGTCCTGCTCACGCGCGCCGGCCGGCGCCGGGACTACGACGAAGCGATGATGGAGTTCGATCTTGGCCGCCGCCCCTGGAGCCGACGCCGCTCGCGGGCTGGAGTCGACACGGCCGACGTGGAGATCGAGGACCTCTCAACCGAAGACGAAGTCGAGGACGAAGCCGGCGACCAGGCCCCTGATGTGGGCCCGCCGGAACCCGCGAACGAGGCCGGGGATGAATGAAGACGACGGTGCATAGGCCGTCAGGCTGGATCGTCGCGGCCATGATCATGACCGCGTGGGACTTCGGGCACGTGGCCGGTCAGAGCTGGCGCACCGTGACCACCTCGCGACAGCTGACTGCCGAGGAAGAGGTCTTTGTCGATGTCGAGTACGGAGTCGGGCGATTCGCGGTGCGGCCCGGCGAAACGGGCTCCCTGTATCGAATGGAGCTCCGGTACGACGAGGAGGTTTTCGAGCCGGTCTCGGAGTACAGGGGGAACAGGCTGACGGTCGGCGTCGAGACCATCGGGAAGGGCATCAGCATCGGGAAAGGAGACCGGTCAGGTCAGTTGGACCTGGAGCTGGCCACCGAGGTCCCGTTACACCTCAACCTCGAGTTCGGGGCAGTCAGAGCGGATCTGGACCTCGGGGGGATCGCGTTACTCGACCTGGACCTGACCACCGGCGCCTCCGACTCGAGGGTAGACGTCTCCGAGCCGAACCCGGTGCAAATGGACGAGGCTTCGTTCGAAGTCGGAGCCGCGAGCTTCGCCGCGAACAACCTCGGCAACCTGAACGCCGAGCGAATCGCCGTGAACGCAGGAGTGGGAGACATCATTCTGGACTTCACCGGGGATTGGAGGCGCGACGCGGACGTGGCCGTGCACCTCGGCCTCGGTTCGGTCGAGCTTCGCTTTCCTCGAGGGCTCGGCGTCAGGCTGATTCGGGATACGTTCCTCACGTCCCTGGACGCGCCCGGGCTGGTGAGGCGAGACGGCGACTACTACTCGGCAGATTGGGAGAGCGCCGACAGGCGAGTCACCCTCGAGATCGAGGCAAAGTTCGGCAGCATCGACGTGGTCTGGATTGAGTGACGCTCTGGACGTACCCTCGAGCCGCGCCGGACGGGTTGGCCGGATCGCGCACCCGAGCTTTTCGACGCGGCTCCAAACAGTCATCTTGAAGGGCGGATTCGGGACGCGACTGAAGCCTCCCGAGTGACACGTCCCGGAACTAGCGGTCCGGGCCCAGCACGGCCCGGTGAGGAGGTTCAGATGATCGGCACCTTGCTGACACTTTTCGCGGTCGGCCTCGTGAGTCTCGTCGTAGTGGGAGTCGTGCTCACCGTCGTGGGCGCGGTGTTCTCCATTGGCTTCGGAATCGCCTCGTTCCTTCTCTTCAAGATCGCACCGATCGTGTTCGTGGGATGGCTCGCGCTCAAGCTCATCGGCCGCCGCAAGAGCGACGAGCTCAGCGCCGCTGACCGTCAGTGGCTCGAGGGCGGTAACTGAGGCGGAGCTTCGCTGACCGTCAGTAGCTCGAAGGCGGTAACTGAGGCGGAGCTTCGCTGACCGTCAGTAGCTCGAAGGCGGTAACTGAGGCGGAGCCTGGCTGACCGTCAGCCGCCCGAAGGCGGTTGCTGAGGCGGAGCAGCCTGGCCGACCGTCAGCCGCCCGAAGGCGGTTGCTGGGCCGGCCGCCACGCGATCGCTCTCTCGATCTCGGCGAGGAGGTCCCGGTCAGCGAAGTCGGAGAGGCGTCGGGCGCCCACGTGATCGAGATCGACCCCCCGACGGCGTAGCACCGCCAGCACCTCGGGGTAGTCGCCCACGACAACGTGGGTGGCCAGCTCTTGGAGACGGCTTCCCGGCAGGGACGGCCGTACGGACGTCACGCTGGGACACCGGTGAGGACGGCCTCGAGGCGATCTGCCAGTTCGTTCAGTGCACGCGCCGCCGGTGAATCGGGCGTCGCGAGCACCGTTGGCACACCGTCGTCTCCCGCCTGCCGGACCGCCGGGTCCAGGGGTACGTAGCCCAGGAACGGCACCCCCTGCTCCTCGGCCAGAGCACTTCCCCCACCCGCGCCGAACACATCGACCCGCTCCCCGCAGTGAGGGCACGCCATCCCACTCATGTTTTCGACGACGCCCAGCACCCGGGTATTCACGCGCTCGAACATCTTGATTCCTCGCCGTACGTCGCCGGTCGCGACGCCTTGAGGAGTCGTCACCATCACTGCGCCGTCCAGATCGATCGTCTGCACGAGCGACAGCTGGGCGTCTCCGGTGCCTGGAGGCATGTCCACGAGCAGTACGTCCAGAGCTCCCCAGTTCACCTGCTCGAGGAACTGCTTGAGAATGCCCGAGATGAGCGGCCCGCGCATGATCGCTGGTTGCTCTTCCTCGAGGAGGAAGCCGAGACTCATGAGCTTCACGCCGTGTGCCTCGAGGGGTTCGATCATCTCCTGACCCTTGGCTCCGGTCACCGGCGGGCGCCGGCGCTCGCCGAACATGATCGGGATATTCGGTCCGTAAATGTCGGCGTCCAGGAGCCCAACAGCCATTCCTTTCTCTGCAAGGGCAGCCGCCAGGTTAGCCGTCACCATCGACTTTCCGACTCCACCCTTTCCTGAGCTCACGGCAACGACGTGCTGGGTTTCGGCGAGGATGCCTGGGCTTGGCGTGGGGGCGGGCACCGAGCCCGGCTTGAGAACGCCCGGGGACGCTGGAGGCTGCTCCGTGGCCGGTGCGGTCTGAGGTAGCTGCACGTTTACGCGCACTCCCGACACACCCTCGACGGACTCGGCCGCGACCCTGGCCGCCTTCACCAACGAGCCCGGGTCTTCGGGCCCGAGTTGGAAGGAGAAACGCACTTCCCCACCCTCCAACACGTCGAGATTCTGTATGTGACCGCTGGCTACGATGTCCCTTCCCGTCACCGGGTGGTCGATCGCGGACAGCGCGTCCGTCACGGAGTTCTTGATCGCTTCCACTGACATTGCTCGGAGATTCCCTCGCGCGGGAGCTTCGGGGGTCGAATCGAGCGCCAACGGCCCGGCTCACACTCGATCGGTGGCAACAGGAACGGCGCCCTCGACCGCGGGGAAAGCCGTGAAGAACGCGACGCGAACGGAGCGCCGGTCGTTCCGCCCGGTTCGACGGTCGCTTGACGGCGGGCTAGACGGCGGCGACCTCCGTCACGGCGGGAACGTTGTCCTTCAAGCGCCGCTCGATACCCTCCTTCAAGGTGAGCATGGAGATCGGACAGGACTCGCACGCCCCCAACAGCCGGACCTGGACGACGCCGTCCGACTCGTCGAAGTCGAGGAACTCAACATCCCCGCCATCCGCCTGGATCGCCGGCCGCACTTGAGCCAGCACCTCCTCGATCTTGTCCGTGATCGACATCGATCTCGCTCCACGCACGTGCCCTCACCCGCATAGTCTCGAACGGGTCGAACGCCCCTGAATCTGCCTGAAGTTACGCGATCTGCGAACGGTGAGTCAACCACGCTTGGCGGTCCAAAACCCCGTCCACGCCTGCTCCCTTGCGCTTTTGGGCAGAGTAGCCGAAAATACGGTCCAACCTGGCTTCATTCTTGCAAAAAACTGCGCTGCACAGATCGCTCCCCCGTTAATCGCGAGAGCCGAGCCGGGCCAAGGGAGGCCCATTCTCTACTAAGGGGGTGTTCCCTTAAGTCCACCGACCCCAAGATATAGTGGTTACCGGGGCTCTGCGGGCCGTTTCCCACGTCCGGTGCCGAGGTAAAGGGCCGAAGCTGGCGTGGGAGCACACTGAACAGCCTGCTCAAGCAAGCGGTAGAACAACAGGCCGCGAGCCCGGGATGTGCGTCGGTTGAAGCGAAAGGTGAACTCGTCCAGATAGTAGGGGAGGTGTTCGCGGGCGATCCCTCCTTGGAGGGTTCCGAGGACCCAGCGCTTGAGGAGAGACGCCACCCGATGTACGGCCGACATGAGCACGTGCGCGGGATCGCCGGAGGTCGAGAGGTTCGTGACCGTGTGGCGAAAGCCCAGTTTGGCGAGTCCCTGATAGCTTGGCCATCCGTCGGTATGCACCGTGCTTGCCGGTGCGATGCTATCCTTGACGAAGCCTCGCAGAACCGGAGCGGAGAGGTCGGGCACCCAACGCAGCCGTATTCTCCCGATCTTGCGTCCGTCGACCTCGGCGGCGATCGCGACGATGGCCTTCTTGATCGTCTCGCGGCCCCGCACTCCAGCCTCCACGCCCCCGACATAGCTCTCGTCCACTTGCACAACGCCGCTCAGCTGGTCGCGATCCGGTCGGACCATGGCCCGGCGGAGCTTGTGGAGCCAGACCCACGCTGTCTTGTAGCTTCCCAGTCCGAGCACACGCTGGAGCCCGAGAGCATTGGCTCCGTATTTCTGGCTCGTGAGCTCCCAGGCAGCGAGAAACCACAGACGCAGGGGCGAGCGCGTGCGGTGGAACACGGTTCCCGCCAGCACCGAGGTCTGCCTTCGACAGTGTGGGCAGACGAGACGCCCCCGCGATGCTCGCCAGACCTCTCCCAACCCGCCACAGCCCACGCACACAAACCCTTCCGGCCAGCGCAGACCCTCCACGTACTCCAGGCATGCCGCATCGTCGGGGAAGAACTCGTCCAGCTCCAGCCGCGTACGGGGATAGTCCACGCCGCCACGGAGCTGAGAAGCCGGAACCGCCATGACCACAACATGTAGTGGGCGGTGGACTTAAGGCAATACCACATCTCTACTAAATAATGTCGAGCGACCCTCTCCTTCGCCCCTTCGGCGATGTGGAGCCCGAGGGCGGGAATCAGCACGCGCCCCATTTGGCTGATTATGGCACGTCATATCCCGTCGCATTTGGCTCGTCTTAGTGATCCTCGCGGTCACAACGGTATCGGCAGTCTGGGCCGTCTCCAGGCAGCGTACTTTGTACCAATCCAATCTCGCGCTCCAGGTCAGCGACCCCCTTTCGCGTACGCGTAGCCTGGTGCCCGTCGCTCGCGTGTCGGGTCTCGATATCTTCGTCGACCCGATGCAGTCGGAGATCGAGGTGTTGCGGGCCGACACGATCTCTGAAGTGGTCGTGGATTCACTGGGGCTGAGGCTCGCTCCAGCCGACCCCGAGCTTGCGCGATCGGCCCTCTTCGTCGACCAATGGGTCGCGAGAGAGGCGCCGGACGCCGCGTACGAGCTAGGGAGGATCGAGGGTGGAGTTCCGCCGCGCCGGCGGACCGATCCTCTCCGCTGGCGCGGTCGGGTCGGTACTCGACGCCGGCTTCGTCCGCTTCACGCCGCAACCGCCTCCCCACGATGCACGGGTCTACTCCCTCAAGATTCTCTCCCGGGCCGCTGTTGCGCCCGAAGTCGCGAACAACATCGCCGCGACGCCCAGAGAGAGCACGAACATTATCGACGTGACCTACACGGGGATCGATCCGGAGCTCGCGCCACACATTCTGAACGCCGCCGCCGATGCACTCCGGGAGTATGGCGCTCGACGGGTCAGAGCGGTTGCGGGACGGGAGGTCCGGTTCATCGAAGAACGGTTGGATAGTGCCCGTGTGCAGCTGAGCCAGTCGCTTCAGGACATCCGCGAATTCAAACAGACCGAGCGCTTCACGAATCTGTCTTTCGAAGAGCAGGGTCTCGTCAATCAGGCCCAAGTCATCGTCGACGAGATGGACGACCTGGAGCGCCAGCGGAGCACCTTGGCGGGTCTCTCTCGCAAGATCGACGACGCCGGCCTGGAAGAGGGCGACCTCGTCACGCTCACGGCAATCCTGCCCGCTGGGGCGAATCCACAAATACAGGACATCCTGGGACGGTTGCAGCTCCGCGAAGACCAGATCCAGAACCTGCTCACAACCGAGCGCAAGACCCCGGACCACCCCGAAGCCCGCGCCCTCCAATCTCAGATTGAGGACGTCGAGCGCGAGCTCGGGGGCGCCATGGTGGCCAACAGCCGGATCATCGAGAGCCGTCTCGAGTCACTCAACCGGCAACAGCAGGACATCCGGGTCCGGCAGCGGGCGTTTCCGCAGCTGGAGAACGAGCTTCAGACCCTCGAGCTCGGCCAGACGACGGACTTCGAGACCTACCGGTTCCTTCTGGCTCAGCTCTACCAGGCGCAGATCACGGAGGCGGCAGCCACGGCGTACGTCGACATCATCGATCGCGCAGGCATCGCGACGGAAATCCAGCCGCGAGGCCGCACGAACGTCTTCCTGGGCGCGCTGCTGGGCCTCGTGCTTGGAATCGCAGCCGCATTCTTCCTCGAGTACTTGGACCGTACGGTTCGCACGAGCCACGACGTCGAGACGCTTCTCGGTCTTCTCGTGCTCGGCGTCGTCCCCCGCCTCAAGCGAGTGGGTGAAGCGAGCATCGCGGAGCCCAAGAGAGGAGCGAAGACCGTCCCCATGATCGTGGCCCTGGATCCGCTCGATCCAGCCGCGGAGGCGTATCGAAACCTGCGCATGAACTTGATGTTCATGAGCTCGGACGAATCGCCCATACGGACGATCACCTTCTCGAGCCCTGGCCCGGACGAGGGGAAGTCCACGACCGCGGTCAACTTCGCGGTCATGGTTGCGCAGCAGGGGCAACGGGTCCTCCTCGTCGACGCCGACCTGCGAAGACCTTCTCTGCACCGGGCGCTGGACGTGCTGCGGGAGCCCGGCTTGACCAACTTGCTTCTCGGCGACGCGGAAGAGCGAGAGTGCATACGGCCAAACGTCCTCCCGAACCTCGACTTCCTCCCGAGCGGACCTTTCCCTCCGAACCCGTCGGAGCTGATGACCTCCAAGGGCATGCGCCGCCTTCTCGAGAACTTCAAAGGCCGGTACAGCCACGTCATCATCGACTCGCCGCCGATTCTAGCAGTCACCGATGCGGCGTTGATCTCGTCGAATGCCGACGGGCTCGTGCTCGTTCTGCGCTCGGGCGAGACTGAACAGAGGGCGGCGGAGAGGGCCGTCGATCAGCTGCGCCGCATCGGCGTCCGGCTGTTGGGCGGCGTGCTGAACGGGGTCTCCGCTACGACGAGCGAAGAGAGCTATTACCTCCAGTATTACTACAGCTATCAATCCACCACCGAAGGTGGTTGGGAACGCTTGCGGCGCGGTCTGGGCAAAGTCAGATTCTGGTAGTCGTCCCGGCCTTCGCCGGGCACGACCCCCTAGTCGGAAACACGGACGGGGAATAAGCGCTTCCCGTCCTTTTTTTTGCTCCCTTCCCATCACCCAGCGCCCGGAAGTCGCCTCCATGGCCGGCAAGGTCCAGGTCCCCCCGCCCGTCAACGAATCGGTCCTCGAATTCGTGCGCGGAGATCCCGAACGCGAAGTCCTCGAGGCCAAGCTTTCCGAGATGGGCACCCAGGAAATCGAGATCCCGCTGATCATCGGAGGCGAGGAGGTGCGCACCGGTGACCTGGCAACGTGCATCGTCCCACACGATCACGGGCACGTCGTCGCTCGCTACCACAAGGCGGGACCGGCGGAGGTGCAAGCCGCCATCCAGTCGGCGATGGAGGCCCGCATCGAGTGGGCCTCGTGGCCGTGGGAAGCCCGTGCATCCGTGTTTCTCACGGCGGCGGACCTCTTGGCGGGCCATTGGCGGCAGACCTTCAACGCGACCACGATGCTGGGGCAAAGCAAGACGTGTCACCAGGCTGAGATCGACGCCGCGTGCGAGCTGATCGACTTCTACCGATTCAACGCGCACTTCGCCCAGGAGATCTACTCGGAGCAGCCGCATTCCCCATCGGGGATCTGGAACTGGTCGGACTATCGGCCGCTCGACGGCTTCGTGTATGCCATCTCGCCGTTCAACTTCACCTCGATCGGAGGGAACCTCGCCGGTGCGCCCGCGATGATGGGCAACTCGGTCCTCTGGAAGCCTTCGCACAGCGCCGTCTACTCGAACTACTTCATCTCCCTTCTCCTCGAGGAAGCGGGGCTCCCCCCCGGGGTGATCAATTTCGTGCCCGGGGACGCCGCCGCCGTGACCGAGGTCGTCCTCGGAGATCCCAACTTCGGGGGCATCCACTTCACGGGGTCCACAGCCGTTTTCCAGTCGCTTTGGCGAACCGCAGCTCAGAACCTTCCGCGCTACGGCTCCTATCCGCGGCTCGTCGGAGAGACGGGTGGGAAGGACTTTCTCGTCGCACACCCCTCCGCGAACCCCGACGCGCTCATCACGGCCATCGTGCGCGGTGCCTTCGAGTATCAGGGGCAGAAGTGCAGCGCGTTGTCGCGCGCTTACGTCCCCCAGAGCCTCTGGACGCATATACGCGACCGTCTCGTTGAGCAGATCGAAGGGATCGCCATGGGCGACCCGACGGATTTCCGGAACTTCATGGGCGCCGTCATCCACCAGCAGGCGTACGACAAGGTCACCGGCTATGTACAGGAAGCGAAGGACTCGCCGGACGCGGACATCCTCGCTGGCGGGGAATCCGACGACAGCGAGGGGTACTTCATTCGCCCCACCCTCATCCAGGCCCACCGGCCCGACTATCGCAGCATGTGCGACGAGATCTTCGGGCCGGTCTTGAGCTTGTACGTCTACCCCGATCAGGAGTGGAGCGAGACGCTCGAGCTCGTGAACCGAACCTCGCCATATGCGCTGACAGGCGCCGTGTTCGCGCGCAAGCGTGGCGCTGTTGAGGAGGCACTCAGCGCGCTCCGCTTCGCAGCGGGGAACTTCTACGTGAACGACAAGCCCACCGGTGCGGTGGTGGGTCAGCAGCCGTTTGGAGGAAGCCGCGCGAGCGGGACGAACGACAAGGCGGGCTCGAAGCTGAACTTGCTCCGATGGGTTTCGGCACGGAGCGTGAAAGAGACGTTCGCGCCCCCCACCGAGTACCGCTATCCGTTCATGGATTAGTAGTTGACCCGCCGCTGCGTGCGGCCCCCTACATTCGCCCGTTACCGTCCCACCACCTGCCGGCTACGGCTCCCCACCACCCTGTTCCGCCGGGATCAATGTGAGTCGCGAGAGGGCGCGTTCATCGACGGCGCGCCGCTCCAGCGGCAAGCGCCACAGCTCGCCGCGACTCCATCGATCCAACTGGTCCCAGCTATGGCGGTTGGCAGGGAGGCCCGACTGGCCCCCTGGCAGAATGAAAAAACCTCCGCTCGCCAGGTCCGCCAAGTCCGCGACCGAGCGCTGGCTCGGCCCTGACGTGACTCGGAATGGCGGTGCCGATCCGCCGAACGAACCCGCGTTGACCGTATACGGACCACCGGCCCGCGGGATGCGGCTCCTTCCGAAGCCGAGCAGCGTTCCGATCAAGGGGACTTCGCCGAGCTGATGTGCGAGATCTAGCTGGTGTGCTTCTCCCCATGCCAAAGTCGGGGCACTCGCGGCGCGCACCGCCGCGCGGGCGGTGAGAGAGTCCACGTCGGCACCACCGGCCTCGAGGGCCCGCTCTACCATGTATCGCGGGAAGTAGCCCTGGTCCCCTCCGTAGAACCGAGTCCGCATTTCGAGGCGCGTCGACTCGATCCATGTATAGAAGATCGTAGCGTCGGTGCTCTCGAGATCGGCCCGACCGTCCCACGCGCCGAGCCCCTCGGCCGCGGCGTCGAGTCCTGCTCGCCGGAGCGCATCCTCCGCCGCACCCCGGTAGCGCCGAACGAAGCTGCTTTCGACATCCAGCTGTATCGTCTTCATCGACTCCGCGTCGTGGGACGCGCTTGCCTGGATGAGCTCAGTGATGCGTTGGGCGCGATAGGGTGATTCCCATCGATGCGAGGACACCAGCAAAGACGTCGAATCGCGGCTCTGTCGGTTGTTGGCGGTCACCACGAACCCCGACTGGGGGTTCAGCACGTGCGGATGCCGTGAGAAGGGGAGTGCTCCGACCCAGTCGTGCTCTCCGGTCCACCCGGGAACGGGAAGGAGCGGCGGCCGGCCCGACCTGCGCAGAGGAATCGTGCCTGCCATCCAGTATCCGAACGAACCGGCGGTATCGGCGAATACTACGTTCTGATGTGGGTTCTTGAAATCCGCGAGCGCTTCGACGAATGCCTCGACGCTGTTCGCACGGTTCATGCCGAGAAGCCCATCGAATGTGGCCGAGGGGTCGTGTGCGACCCATCGATAGGCGAGCAGATCACTTCCCACGCGTGACGCCACCGGCGTCATGATCGGCCCGTGGCGCGTCTCCCGCACGATGAGGCTCACGGGCTCGTCGCGGCCACGTACACGGATTCTCTCCTCGCGGACACGGAAGCGCTCGCTGCCATCGGGAGTGAGGTAGCGTGTCGTGTCTTGCGGGTCCACACGCTCGATGAAGAAATCGGAGTCGTCGGCGTACGCGTTCGTGAATCCCCACGCGACCCCGCGCGTGTGGCCCGAGATCACTCCCGGAGCTCCGGGGAGACTCATTCCCACGACGTCCAACCCTGGGGCGTGCAGCCCGATCAGGTACCAGATCGTTGGGTGATTCAGGACGAGGTGCATGTCGTTGGCGACCAGAGGCTTGCCATGGCGCGTCAGTGCTCCACCGACCACCCAGGCGTTGGAGGCCCTGATGGTGCTCCCTGAAGAGAGGGGCGCCAATGCGGCATCCGGAACGGCGGCGGAGGCGACGACGGCGCGTGTGATGTCGGGTGGCAGGTCGACGTCGTGGAGTGGCTCCGGAGCGGCTTGGACTTGGGACGGCGTGTCCCCGAGAATCGTGACGCCCCATTCCGGATAGCGCGGAAGAAGCGCCCGGACCGCCTCGTCACCAGCCTGAGCACGGGCCCCGGCGAGAGCCATCGAGGCTCCGTACTCGGAGAGGTCCCACGCCATGATCTTCTCCATGGCGACCGTGTGCAGCAGGTCCCAGGGTTCTACTTCCGCCCTCAACAGAACCAGCTCTGGCGGCTTGGGGCCCCGCCAGGAATCGATGGCGGCGTTCACCCCACCTACGTAGGCGTCTCCGACCGCAGTCGCTTCGGGGCTCGCGGCGCCCATGGACCCTCGCGCCGCGCGTGCGAGGCCCAACGTCCGCAGGAACCGGTCGGCGTCGACCGTCGCCTCACCGAACAGCTCGCTCAGGCGCCCCTCTGCCACTCGCCGGTACATCTCCATTTGCCAGAGGCGGTCCGTGGCGTGCAGGTAACCCTGCGCGAAGTAGGCATCCGCCCCTGATCTTGCCCAAACGTGAGGCACACCGAGCGAGTCGCGGACGATGTCCACGGGGGCTGAGAGGCCTGCGAGGGAGAGCTGGCCCGAGGCTGGGGCCGCTCCGATCGTAAGCCGCTTGAACCACAGCCCCCCGACGATCGCGATCAGAGCCACCGCGACTGCCGTCCACAAGAGGGCCTTCTTCACCATCTCGGTGTCACCCCGCGGAGCGAAGCGCCTGCGCCAGGTCCCGCGTCAGATCATCGACGTCCTCGAGTCCCACGGAGATCCGAACGAAGCT
This sequence comes from Longimicrobiales bacterium, assembly GCA_965248625.1. GTDB lineage: Bacteria > Gemmatimonadota > Gemmatimonadetes > Longimicrobiales > Gaopeijiaceae. The sequence continues at coordinate 596,951 of OZ252109.1, forward strand.
ATCCGGGATCTCGAGTTCCGCCCGCTCAGCCGGGCTCATCCCCGCGTGGGAGGTGAACCTGGGCTGAGAAACGAGGGTCTCGACCCCGCCCAGGCTCGGCGCGACTTTGGCCAGCTCCAGCGCCCGACAGAAGGAGTCGGCCTTCGGCCCGCCGCCGTCGAGCACGACGCCGATCATGCCGCCGAAGCCATTGAGGAGCTCGGCCGCAATGGCTTTGTCCGGGTGGCTGTCGAGCCCTGGATAGAACACGCGCTTCACCTCGGGGTAGCCCTCCAGCCAAGTGGCGATTGCAAGGCCGCTCTCGTTGTGGCGGGCCATGCGCACGGATAGCGTCTTCAAGCCGCGGTCGAGGAGCCAGGCTGCGTGAGGATCGAGAGCGGCCCCGTAGAGGGCGAGCATGCGACGGACCTCGTCGATAAGCCCTTGTGAGCCTGAGACGACGCCGGCGATCAGATCCGAGTGCCCGCCCAGGTACTTCGTGGCGCTGTGGATGACTACGTCGGCCCCGTGCTCGGCCATTCTCAAGTTGATCGGGGACGCGAACGTGGAATCCACTACCATGGCGAGGCCCTCTTGGCGCGCTAGACGGGCCGGCGTCTTCGGATCGAAGACACGCATGGTCGGATTCGTCGGAATCTCCAGGAAGATGAGGCGCGTGTTCGACTGGATCGCTCCGCGCCAGAGTCGCGGATTTTCCGGCTGGACAAAGGTCGTTTGGACGCCGCGGTTAGGTAACTCGGACTCGAGGAACTTCTGCGTCGTGCCGTAGAGATGCTTGGAGGCGACGATGTGGTCGCCCTTCTTCGTCAGGGCCAACATCGTGAGAGCCGTGGCCGCCATCCCGCTGCCTACCGCGAGCGACGCCTCCATGCCTTCCAGCGCCGAGACCTTCTCAGCGACCGCAATCTGGTTCGGATTGTTCCCATATCGAGTGTAGCGAAGCTCGCCCGATTCCGGCCCTCTCCAGAAGAATGTCGAGCTTTGGATGATGGGCAGGACGACGGGGCCACCGGGAACCTGCTCAGGTCCGCCCGCGTGGATCCCGAGCGTTGCCGGCGCCCAACCTCCCCCCTGTTCCGAACTGTAGTCCATCGTACATCCCTTTCTTGGAGGCGCTCACGCGCCCGTGCTTCGACTGAAAGAGCCCCCTTCCTTGTCGGGGAGCAGTCCTCGTCGTGTGGAGTCTAGGCGTGCCTCGGCTGGTCGGCCATGCGGGCCCACCGGCCCGAGGTCTACGAACGGGCTCGCCGTACAGGGCTCACCTGTCCCTCACCCATGCAGTGTCCCGTTTGGAAAGTCGCGGGCGGCCTCACTCGATGAGCCCCGCCACCAGCCGGCTCAGCGCGTGAAAATCCCCAGAGGCCGGCCGGCGAAAGACCAACCTCCGTCGTGCGAGGTCGTTCAGTACGACGTGGTCGGCTTCTCTCGGGAGCAGAGTCGCCATCTGCTCCCGGGCCAATACGCCCCGGATCTCCATGAAGTGCCACATACGTGCTTCTTCGTCCGTACGCATTCCGATGAGCTCGAAATGCCCATCACCTGCGTCCGCGACTGCCGCCAGCTCGTGGCGCTCCAGAACCGCCTGGATGGGACCCCGGTGAGGGTCTCGGACGCCACGAAACACGAAGAACGCTTCGCGAGGCCGACTCGACGGCAGATACGCCAGGATGAGCTTCGCGATCACCTCGTCCGCGCAGGAGAAGTCGAGCACCGTCACTTCCGAGAGATCAATCAGTGAGAGTGTGACCTCTCCAGCGTCGCTGAGCTGGTTCTCGATGGCCATTCGCACCGCGCGACCCGTGGGGCGGGTCACGAGGTGCGAGTACAACGACGCGACCTGGCGCTCGATCAGGCGGCTGACATCGATCGCGATGGGGTCGATCCGGAAGTCGCTCACGCGTGCACCCGGAGCCGACTCACTCTTCCACTGCCGTCCGGATGGCTCTCGTCACACGACTGCGCCTTCCGCGCGGCCTCACTCTGCCTCCTTACGCGCCGGCAGGACGATGTTGATCTGAGCGCCGGGAAAGTCGGACAACCCTTCTGCCATGGGCGGAGTGCTGTCCCAGTCGGGTACGTCAGCGATCCGCGCGCTGCCGCTCCGGATGGAGATGATGCCGTCCCAGCGCCGGACCTGCTTGCGAATTTGCTGGATGCCCTGACCGCGCCCCGAATCCGGGAACCGGGTCAATCCGTGGATGAACGCGGCTTCGAGCGCCGTCGCGTCGGCCCACCGGTCGCCGAAGCGCGCCGAGTGCTCGTCCGTCAGGGAGCCTCGGAATCCCCGACCCAGATCTGAGACGGCGATCACGAGCACCCACCGCTCCAACCGCTTCACCCAGTGATACGCCTGAGCCGCGACCCAACCGGGTGCCTCAGCGTGCTCAAGAATGTTTTGGCACACCTCGGAGAGGATCACCGAGAATTGGACGACGGCCGTCGGAGGGTAGTGCAGGGTCTTGTCCAGGATCGCGCCAGCACGGGTCTGCACACGGTCCACAACGGCGTGTACGTCACTGTTCGTCGTGATTGGTGTGATCTCGAGCAGGACATCGGAGCTCGTCGGGAGCTTTCGCGGTGTGCGCGCGTCCATCTCGAAGTATTGGCCCGCCTCTTTGAAGAACCCGATGCGAGCCAGGTACCCGAGCACCTGCCCTTGGTCTGGGAGCTGGAGGTTCGGCAGAGCCCCGATCCGATCCTTCAACACCGCACCCACACCCAAGAGGCCCACGACGCCCTGCGGATCCACGAACCGTATGTGGCGGGCATCGATGAGGGTCTTCCCGTCGCGGAACCGCGCGCACTCCTCGAAGATCTGGTCGACCGTCGCGTAATCCAGGGATGCGGGCACGCGAACTACGTTCAATCGACAGGCTCCCGGTGTTCTCTTCTTCGGAATTCGCGACTCGGCATCGGATCTAAGGAACCTCAGTGTACCGATTTCGCATCGGTTCACTAGTGTGCGATCCGGCCCTTCAGATGCAGGTGCAGCCCTCGCGCCCCCCGGTGCTCCACGTTGCGGGCCGCCATCGCGTTCGCGACCCTCATCGCTTCCTCGAGCCCATCGCCAGCCAAGAGGCGGGCGAAAAACGTAGCGCCCCATACGTCACCGCAGCCAGTGGTGTCACCCGTGCGCCTCCCCCCTTCGACGCCGACCTTGCCGCTGACCGCCGGTCCGGGAGTGGCTACCCGCTGCCGAGTGACGGGCCAGCCCGCCGGATCCGACGAGAAGCCCGGCCCCGCGACGTACGCCGCGCCGTTGGGACCCATGGTGACGGCGATCAGCTTCAGGTCGGGCCCGACCACGTCGGCTGCGAGCAGCCAGGGGTCTCCTGCGGCGCGACCAAGAAGCTCGAACTCCTCCTCGTTCATCTGCACTGCGTCGAAGCAGCGCATCCACGAGCTCCAGGAGGGCAGCGGCCGCGGCTCCCGGAGACCGTGTTGTCCCATCCCCAGGAACAGCGAGTGGAGATCTGCATAGGTGGGCCCCGCAAAGCCGGTCCGGAGCCCCTCCGCCGTATGGAGCTCCATCTCGAATCCCGAGATGAAGTTCACGTAGAGGGCATCGCATTGTTTGACCAGTGGTGCGAGCTCCGTCCAGACCCAGGCGGGCACGCCGCCCGTCAAGCGCTCACACCGCCGTTGATCGTCCTCGTAGCGGAGCTCCACACGGTTCGTCGCTTCAGGCACGATGCGCACACCTCGATCTACTTCGACCCGCGGGATCGCGCTCAGAAACTGGAGCGCATCTTCGGAGAGATCGCGGCCGATCTTCACGAACGGGACAATGTCCCACTCGTCCGGCAGCGTGCCGGTCAGAGCCTCGAGGGCGTAGCTGACTCCGCCCCACTCCTCGACCGGCTCGGCGTGCCCGTCCCGCTGGTGGATCGTGTCCCAGACGATCGTACCCAGGACACCGAGCCTCAGTCGACCCGTGTCACTTCTTTGTCCAAACGGAGAAGCGTGGAGTGCGCTCACGTCGCCGCCTCTCGGGCTCCTCGTGCGCTGTTGGGGGCTCCTCCGATCGTGCGCCGACGGACACCTAGTTCCTTTGCGTACCGTCCGAAGATCCCGGCTGCGCCGATGACGCCCGCCGTGTCTGGTAACGCCCCCGGGAGGATCGCGCAGGCGTCCGACGCCGAACGAAAGGCCCGCCGGCGAACCTCGGCGGTGAGCGGGTCGAGAAGGTGCGGCCCGGCCCGGGTCACTCCGCCACCAATGACGACGGCTTCCGGATTCAGCAGGTTGATCAAGTTGGCGACGCCGACCGCCAGGAGCTTGGCCGTGTCGGACATCACTTCGTTCGCGTACGCGTCGCCGCGCACCACGGCTTCGTAGACGGTGGCCGCGGTAATACGTGCCAGGTCTTGGTCGACCAGCTCGGTGAGCACCGACTGCGCTCCTGCGTCGAGGCCTTCTACAGCTCGCGCCGCGATGTTGGGGCCCGACGCGTAGGCTTCAAGGCAACCGTAGTTTCCGCACTTGCACTTTCGGCCGGCGAAGTTGACGGTCATGTGTCCGATCTCACCGGCGGCGTCCGAAGCGCCGTGGAAGATCTCGCCGTCGATCACGATCCCGCCGCCCACGCCAGTGCCGATGGTGACGCCCACGAGCTTTCGGAAACCGCGGCCGGCGCCCTGCCACCACTCGCCGTAGATCGCGCAGTTGGCATCGTTGTCCAGGACCGCAGGCATCCCGGTCCGTTCGACGATCAGATCCCGGAGCGGGAACTCCTGCCACCCCAGGTTGGGCGTATTGATCACGACGCCGGTCTGTCGGTCGAGGGGTCCCGGTGATCCGACCCCTATCCCCGCGATGTTCTCCTCCGCGACGCCCTCCTCCTCCATCAAGCGGGCCACCGACCCACTGATCATGCTGCACACGCGGTCGACGACGTCCACCCCGCCCCGCTCTGGGTGGGTCGCCTCAGAGGTGAGCGCGCGGGGGGGGCCACCTTCGGACGGAACCACGCCGACGGACAGCTTGGTGCCTCCGATGTCCACACCTACGATCCAGGTACCCACGCCATCGGCTCTGTCCGGGTGGCCGGCCATCAGGTGATGGAAAGAACGGCGAGGAACGCTTCCTGGGGGATTTCGACCGATCCCACCTGCTTCATGCGTCGCTTGCCCTCCTTCTGCTTCTCGAGGAGCTTGCGCTTCCGCGTGATGTCGCCGCCGTAGCACTTGGCGGTGACTTGCTTGCGAAGTGCCTTCACGTTCGTGCGCGCCACGACCTTCGACCCGATCGCAGCCTGGAGCGCGACCTCGAACTGCTGACGTGGAATCAGCTCCTTGAGCTTGCGCACGAGGTCCCGGCCGTACACCTCCGCCTTCGTCCGGTGGATGATCACGCTGAATGCGTCGATCGGATCGGCGTTCACGAGGATCTCGAGTTTCACCAGATCATCAGGACGGAACTCGAGGAATTCGTAGTCCAGGGCCGCGTAGCCCCGGGTACCGCCTTTCAGACGGTCGTAGAAGTCGAGCACGATCTCGGCCAGTGGCAGCTCGAAGTCCATCTCGACCCGCTGCGGGTCCAGATACTGCATTCCCTTGAACACGCCTCGACGGTCGTGACACAGTTTCTGCACATTTCCGATGTACTCGGCCGGGCATACGATGCGCGCCACCACGTATGGCTCGGCCACGGAGTCCACCTTGCCCCGGTTGGGGAGGCGGGTCGGGCTTTCGATTGCGAGCTCCGAGCCATCCGTCATGAGTACATGGTACGCGACGTTGGGCACCGTGGTGATCAGATCGACCGCGAATTCACGCTCGAGGCGCTCCTGGATGATCTCCATGTGGAGGAGCCCGAGGAACCCGCAGCGGAACCCGAAGCCCAGAGCCGTCGATGTCTCTGGCTCGAATTGCAGGCTGGCGTCGTTCATCCTGAGCCGGTCCAGGGCGTCTCGGAGGGCCTCGTAGTCGTCCGCGTCGCTCGGGTATAGACCCGCGAACACCATCGGGCGGACTTCTTGGTAGCCGGGTAGCAGCTCAGGCGCCTCCTTGCTCGCGTCGAGTACTGTGTCGCCCACCCTGGTGTGGGACACCGCCTTGATGGCCGCGACGAGATAGCCGACTTCGCCGGGTGTCAGCTCCGTCTGTGGGACGCGCTCCAACTGGGTGTAGCCCACCTCGGTGACCTCGTAACGGGCGTCCACCGTCCCGAATTTGACGGTCGTTCCAGGGCGGAGCACGCCATCGACGACTCGGATGCTTGGGACCGCTCCGAGATACTGGTCGTAGTACGAATCGAAGATGAGCGCCCGTAACGGCGCTTCCGGATCCCCCTTGGGAGGCGGCACACGCTCGATCACCGCTTCCAGGATCGGCTCGACGCCCACGCCCTCCTTCGCGCTCGTGAGCAGCACGCTTTCTGGATCGACGCCCAGCAGATCCGCCAACTCTTCGCGGCGGCGCTCAGGCTCGGCGCCGGGGAGGTCGATCTTGTTGATCACGGGGATCACTTCCAGATCGGCGTCCAGGGCGAGAAAGAGGTTGGAGAGGGTCTGGGCTTGGACTCCCTGGCTGGCATCGACGACGAGAATCGCACCCTCGCAGGCCGCTAGTGACCGCGATACCTCGTACGTGAAGTCGACATGCCCGGGGGTGTCGATCAGATTCAGCTCGTATTCGCAGCCGTCTCCGGCCATATAGTCCATGTGGACGGCATGGAGCTTGATGGTAATTCCCCGCTCGCGCTCCAGCTCGTTCGAGTCGAGCACCTGTTCTCGCATCTGCCGATCGTCCAGGGTCCCGGTGACCTCCAGAAGGCGGTCCGCGAGCGTGGATTTCCCGTGGTCGATGTGGGCGACGATGCAGAAATTACGAATGCGATCTATGCGCACGAATTCTCTTTGGTCGAATCGGTTCGACTGGTGCCCGGTAACGGTAACCTGGCCCTATCGGGGGATCAATCGACGTCCCCGGTCCGGTGCCGAAGTCGCGTCGACGTTCCGTACATTGCGCGCGGTGGGCGCGCTCCTGATCCTCGCCACAACCGCCTGTGACCTGCCCTCGGAGGCCCCTTCCTGGGACACACGATGGATCGTCAGGGCGGACTCGACGCGCATCGGCATAGGGGAGCTCCTTCCGGACCGAATCAACCTCAACGATGCCGGTGACTTGTTTTCCGTACAGGTCGACCCGACGTCGCTGTCCTGGACGCTGCTGGAGCTCTGCCCTCCCTGCGCCGGGCTGGACGGGCAGACCGTTCCCAAGCCCCCCTTCCAGGGGTCCGTCTCCGAGAGCGCCGATTTCCCGTCGGATGTGGTGACGATCCAGGTGCGCTCCGGCTCGGTCGTCGCACGTGTCACGAATGGATTCCCGTTCGATCCGCTGCGCCCGACGGCCGGTGCGTTCGGAATGCTGACCGCGACGCTCTTGGATGGCGCAGGAAGGTTCCTCGACTCGGTGGTGCTGTCAGGCACGGCCACCGCGTTTCCCTCGGGTGGGACGGTGACCGTGCCGCTGGACGTGGGTTCCGTCGGCGTGAGCGATCGGTTCACCGTGACGATCTCGATCGACTCCCCGGCCGGCGATGCCGCGATGATCGACATCACGGACCGGCTCATGGTTGAGGTGCTCCCCCAGATCGTGTTGCTCGAGTCGGCCGATGTCCGCATCCCGACGGACTCGGTCACGGTGGATCCCGTCGAGCTCGGCCTCGAGGACATGGACGAGGAGGTGGTTGATCGCGTGGAGTCGGGCGCCCTCCTCCTCGACGTCCGCAATCCCTTCCAGATCAGCGTCTCCCTCACACTCCTCATCTCCGGCTCGACCTTTACGCCCATCTCGAAGCCCATCGACGTGAGCCCCGGCCAGGGCGATGTCCGTGTTGAGCTCTCTGGTGCTGAGCTCCGATCGTTTCTCGGAGCGCCTGACGCGACCTTCTCCGGTGTGGGCACCGTGACGACCGCAGCGGGGGTCCAAAGGGTGACACCGCTTCAGGGCGTGGACATCATCGCGCGACTCGACTTGACATTGCGGATCGGAGGATAACGTGCGCACACCCCCTCGAAGGATTGCGGCCGCGGTTTGGACCGCCGGGGTCGTGTCGTGTCTCACCGCCGGCCCGGCGGCGGCCCAGCTACCAACCGCCAGCGCCGCGGCACTCGGCGTGGGAGACAACTACTCGGCCGTCGTCGTCGGATTCGCCGCCGTTGGAGCGAATCCCGCCCGGTTGGGTCTACCCTCCGGGCCGTCCTGGTCGTTGTCGATTCCGTCGATCGGCGTCCACGAGGGGGCACATCCCGTGGGTCTCGGCGATCTCGACAAATACGCGGGCCAGATGGTCCCCGCGTCCCAGCGGGAGGAGTGGCTTCTAGAGATTGCCCGTAGCGGAGGGCAGGCGGGCAACGGAAGGGTGGCCATCACTCCGATTGCCGCTTCTATCGGCAACGTCGGCATTCAGCTCACGACGATGGTGCTCGCCAACGCGAACCTCAACGAGGACGCGGCCGAGCTGTTGCTCTTCGGGAACGCCGGCCGCACGGGCGATCCACGCGACTTCGAGCTCGCGGGCTCCACCTTGGATGCGGCCGCGTTCAGCACGATGGCTGTGGGCTTCGGCATCCCCATCCCCACGGAACGGGGTATTTGGATGGCCGGTGCCGGCTTCACGGTGGCCGTGGGTCACGCGATGATCCTCGCGAGGGACTCGGGCAGCCTGCTACGAGGCGATCCGGTCTCGGTAGAGCTGGAGTTTCCGGTCATCCAGACCGACACGGCGTTCGAACAACTGAACAACGGCTTCGGATTCGGCTTCGACGTGGGAGCGGCCTACGAAGATGGCCCCTGGTCGCTGAGTGCGGCCGTGAAGAACCTCGTCAACGTGTTCGAGTGGGATTCTGGAGCGCTGTTCTACAGGTCCGGCCAGGCCCTGTTCGACGGGGACGAGTCGGGTTCGGACTTCGAGGCGAGGCCAGGGTCGCAGGCACCCAGCGTTCTGTTGGAGGAAGTGAGAGGCCAGGCGTTCGATCGGAGAGTCGAGCTGGCCGCCGCCTACTGGTGGCGAGACGGAGTCCGGCTGTTCGGCGAGCTCCGTCGGCGCTTCGGCGATGGGTTGGGTGTTACCCCGAAGTCCCACTTGGGAGCAGGCGCCGAGCTTACCGCCAGGAACCTCCGCGTTCGCGCAGGAGGCGCCGTGGTCAGCGGCGGATATCAGGTCGGTGGCGGCCTCGGCCTCGTCCTCGGTCCGGTCCACGCCGACGGAAGCCTTCTCCGCATGGGCGGAGACGCGGGCGAGGGGATGGCGGTCGCGGTCGGCCTATCGTTCGGGGCCTTCTAGTGTGATGTCAGCATAACTTCTGGGACACCACACTAGTTCGCGTTCCCTGACCACTCCGGCAGGATACACGGCGTCACCCCGGTGGCCTGCGCGCTGGCCGTCGCGGAGTTGGCGTGCCCCCTCTACTCGGAACTGTCACGCGGGCGCCCCCCGAACCAGGCCTTCTGACCACCGGCGCCGGGCTGCTGCGTGCCCCTCCCCGCTGTGGTCGGGCCTGGGCCCCGCCGCCTGCAGGAGGCCGGAACGTGGGTCCGGCACTGGACGGCGCGACCACGGTGCGCCGGGGACCCGTGACCGTGTTTCGTGCGGATGCCGCCGGCGAGCTCGGCGCAGCACCGCCCTGACTCAACCGGGATGAGGCGCCCGAGACCGACGGCCTGCGAGCAGACATCGTGGCCGAAGAGCGGTCTCTCGGGGAGAGCACCACGGGCGGACGTCGTCGCGGACGGGTCAGGGATTCCGGCGTCGGAGGCGGCCTCGTCTGTGCGCGCGGGGTCGCCGCGCTGGAGCCGGCGGGCGGGCGAGCGGGCGAGGTCGCCGGTGGAGGCCGTCTGGGCGGCCGGGTCTGCGTATGCGGGGTCGCCGCACTGGAGCTGGCGGGCGGACGAGCGGGCGAGGTCGCCGGTGGAGGCCGTCTGGGCGGCCGGGTCTGCGTATGCGGGGTCGCCGCACTGGAGCTGGCGGGCGGACGAGCGGGCGAGGTCGCCGGTGGAGGCCGCCTGGGCGGCCGGGTCTGCGTACGCGGGGTCGCCGCACTGGAGCCGGCGGGCGGTCGCGCGGGGCGTGACGCGGGCGGCGGCCTGGTCGGGGGCGTACCGCGGATCGTCCGGGGCGTGCTCCCGGTCGACGGGACCCCACCCGCCGTCGGGCGGCCTTCACCGCGATCCGGCCTCGCGGAAGGCGCGCCCGGACGTACCCGGTCGGGCATGGAGCGCTGAACCCCCCCGGATCGTGGGTCGGGCCGCCGCTCGAGAGTCGGTCGTCGATCCCGCTCGCCCGGCGGAGGACTCTGGATTGGAGGCCGCTCCGGCCGGTTCCCCCCACTCCGCCGCACGACGGGTGGATTCCTGCCAGGTGCGCCGGGAAGCACCTCGCTGGGTCGGCGCGGAGGTGCCCTGGTCGGGTCTGGACGGAGCGTTCTCGACGACGCGCCGGCGTCGGGTGACTGGCCCGGCCGACCGGGGACGGAGGCCGCGGGTGTTCGGCGGGGAGGCACGGCTGTCGTCCCCCGACCGACCCCGGCACCGGCACCATCTGCTGGCGACAGGCCACCCGCGCGTCCAACGCCACGTCGAGGTGGATCCCCCCGTACTCCGGGACGGTCCGCGGGCCGGGTCTGCACGACCGGAGTACCCGGCTCACCCGGAGCCCGCTCCTTGAACACGAACATCGGCTGGCGCGGCGCCGGTGGACGCACGTAAACCACCCGAGTCCCGCTGTAGCGGTAGCTCGGGTAGAAGTACGGGTCGTCGTAGACCACGACCCGGAAGTTCGTGCAGTAGTAGCCGTACGGATTCCAACTGTTGAACGGCTGGAATCCATGGCAGTCGTAGCACAGGAATCGCGGGTAGTCGTGCGAGCGGTCCACGTCGTACGTGGCGAAGTCGAGTGCGTAGCCCGCGTACTCCCAATCTGGGATCACCGTATCGACGAAATCGTCCATGGCGACGTACGGGTCGCTGTAGACGTTTTGCGCGACCGAGCTCAGGTCCCACCCTCCGTCGTATCGCGAATACGAGAAGGCCGAGAAGTCCAACGGGGTGGTGGCGGCAACGACGAACAGGTAGCCCTTGCCCTCATTCTCGTCGACACGCCAGTAGGGCGAGCTCGGGAAGAGCAACCGGTAGTCGCGTCCGCCGCTCACGTAATGGTCATCGGCCGGCGAGCGGGGGAAGAGCAACCGCACGAAGCCGTTCGTGTCGATCTGGAAGATACCGACGTATGCGTCCTGTGCCGTGCGATAATAGACCCTGACACGATCCCCACGGCGCAGAACGGGATCGACTCCGCGATCCAGCCAGACGCGAGCTTCGAGCGCGACGGGGTCAGGGTCACCGGCGCTGGGGTCCTGCGCGCCTATGCCCTGACTCCCGGCCAGGGCGGCCGCGAAGACCGTGATGCTTGTGAGCCCTCGTGCTGACATCCAACTCCTCCTGACACCCACCATGCCGCGCTGCAAGACATCGAGCCTGAGACTCAGTTGCAGCATGCGTGCCATCAGCACACACTGCGCATACAACCCCGCAGCCCCCTTGATCGTCCTATTGCGGTACGCATAGCCGTCCCCCTTTAAGGACGGCTCATTGCCCGGCCCTCACCGCCTTCTACCGCCTGATGGTCCGCCACTAGTGGTATTTCAGCGCGATGACACTAGCTTATCGGGCTGCCATGAACGAGCCATACCGAGCCATGCCGGCCACCCGCCGCGCCGACCTACTGGACCCGTCCGCACTCTCCGACATCGGTGGGGTGGAGTTCATTGCGCGCCACGTCGTCGAGGGCTTCCTCATGGGCCTTCATCGCTCACCCCACCGTGGCTTCTCCGCCGAGTTCGCGGAGCACCGAGCATATCAAGCTGGAGACGACCTGCGGTACATCGATTGGCGAATGTACGGACGGTCCGATCGGTTCTATGTGAAGCAGTTCGAGGAGGAGACGAACCTGCGTGCCTACCTTCTCCTCGACAACAGCCTCTCTATGGGCTGGAGCTCGGATCCCGGCCGCATCCAATCCAAATCCTGGTACGCAAAGCATCTTCTCGCATCCATCGCTCTCATCCTACTCGGCCAGGGCGATTCGGTGGGATTCGCCGCGTTCCATCACGAGATTCAGGAGAGAATCGGCCCACGGGGCGGACGTGTACAATGGCACGAGATCGTTCGCCGATTGTCTCCCCTCGAGCCGATTGGATTGACCTCCGCGCACTCGGCCCTGCGCGACATCGCGATGCGCCTTCGGCGCCGCGGCCTCGTCATCCTGCTGTCAGATCTCCTCTTTGATCCGGAAGAGACCCGCCTGGCGCTGCGATACCTGCGCCATTACGGCCACGAGGTACTCGTCTTCCACATCATGGACCCGGGTGAGCGAGAGCTGCCCACTGCCGGGGACGTGCGGTTCTTCGACCCAGAGACCAAGGACGAGATCCAGATCAGCGTAGCAGACATGCGATCGGAGTACCGGGAGGCCGTCGAGAGCGCCCTCGCAGAGTGGGAGCGCGCAACAATTCCGCACGGGATCGACTACGCCGTGATCGACACCGATCAGCCTCTCTCGCTTGCGCTCAGGGCGTATCTGCGCAAGCGGGAGAAGCTCGGGTAGGGCAATCGTCGTGGGTTTCCTCAATCCCCTTTTCCTGTTCGCCGCGGCGGCAGTGGCCGTCCCCCTGATCCTGCACCTCTTCCATCGCCACGAGCTGCGTCGAATCGCGTTTCCCGCCCTGCGGTACCTCTTGCGCGCCACGCGAGATCACGCCCGCACGATCCGGTTTCGGCAGCTCCTGCTTCTCGTGCTCAGAATCGCCACCTGCCTCCTGCTGGTCGCGGCCGGAGCTCGACTGTTCTGGAAAGGCGCCGGCGGCACCCACCGGCCCACGGCGCTCGCCGTGATCCTCGACAATTCGATGAGCTCTGGTCGCGTGCAGGGTGAGCGCCGCTTTCTGGACAAGATGAAGGGCCTCGCCCTCGAAACCGTGGATGAGGCAGGCCCCGAGGACCGCATCTGGCTGATCAGGGCGGGGGAGCCTTGGGACGTGGCGGTTCCTGGTTCTCGTGCGGATGCTCGGCTCCGGATCCTGGAGGCCCAGGTGAGCGAGGGCGCGGGGGACCTCGCCGTCGCGATCGAGCGTGCCGGTGCCCTGGTGGCCGGGGCCGCGATGGAAGAGTCGGAGATCCAGCTCCTTTCGGACCTGCAGGCGTCGGCTTTCCCGGGCGCGGACGCTCTTCGCGTCCCGGCCGGAACGCGGATCCTCGCGTACGAGGCGCGCGAGGCGCCGGCGGACAATCGATACCTGGACGAGGTCCTCGTGGGGGCAGGGCTCACTCCGATGGCGAACGAGCGGTCGGAGGTGGCCGTGTCCGTCGGCCAGGCGGGCAATGGGACGGACACCGTCGCGGTGCGCCTGGTGGTCGGGGGCCGTGTGGTCGGCGCATCGGCCGTGACCACCGGCGCGCAGGCCTTGATCCCTATGGGCCCGTTCGCGGGGGGCATCGCCAGCGGGTACGTGGAGATGGACCCGGACGCGTTGCGCGCCGATGACCGCCGGTACTTCTCCTTCATGGTCCGTCCACCGACGAATATCTCACTACAGGGCGGCGGAAGCTTCTTCTTCGACCAAGCCGTCGGCGTCTTGACGCAGGCCGGGAGGGCACGCGTCGTGGGAGCGGGGGGAGAGGACGTCCTGATCACATTCTCCGGTGAAGGACTCGAGAACCGATCTGTGGGCTCCGCCGCGATCGTCGTGCCTCCGCTGGACGGCACCCTCCTTCCCGCCCTCAATCGACGCCTCGCCGCTTCAGGAATCTCGTGGCGGTACGAAGGCGTGGACGCGATCGGCGAGGTGGGCGTGGGAGAGAATCGGCTGCCGCAGTCTCTCGAAGGCGTCCGTGTCCGTCGCCACTACCGCCTGTCCCCGACGGCCGAGGGGGGCGACGCGCGGGTCCAGGTTGCCCTGGACTCCGGTGATCCTTGGATCGTGACCGGAAGCTCGGTGCGCGGACCCTTCTTGTTGCTCGCCTCATCCGTGGACACGGCAGCCACCAACCTCGCCGTCTCCGCGTCGATGCTCCCGCTGGTCGAGTGGATGGTCGCTCGTTGGCCGTCACGCGGTGGCGCGGTCGAGTCCTTGGCGGTGGGAGACGCGATTCTCGTCCCAGCGGGGATCACGACCGTCGTGGACCCGGTCGGCCAGTCCGAGACCGTCGGCTCCGCTCGATCGATTGCGCGCCACTCCGGAATTCACCAGCTCCTCGTTGGGGACTCGGTCGTGCAGGAAGTCGCGGTCAATGTCCCCGGAGTCGAGTCTCGACTGGCGCGCATCGACGACTCCGTGCTGGGCGAGCGCCTGGGCGATTACGCAATGGCGGACTCTGCCGCTTGGCGACGCTCGGCGTTCGGCAGCCGTGAAGGCCCGGAGCTATGGCGGTGGTTGCTTCTCGCGGCACTGGCGCTCTTGCTGACCGAGAGTTGGATCGCAGCGAGCGGCCGACGGCAGGAACGTTCGCGGGGGGTCGCGCCTATGGACGGCGCCGCCTCAGGACGCAGTCCTTCCGCCGCACCGGCCAGATGAGGCAGGGAGACGACGTCGTCCTCGACGCGATTGCTACGACCGGGACATTCTCGGTGTTGCGCGAGAGGCTTCCGGAGCCGGGCAAGAGCCTGAGGTTGGGGGGCGCTGTAGGATCCCTTGGAAGAGCGGTAGTCGCGGCTCTCATCCGCCACACCCCTGAGCGCATCTTCGTGTTGGTGGCACGCGATCCCCAGCAGGCGACCGCGATGGAGGCCGACGTAGAGGCGCTTCTCGGTCCGGACGCGAGCGTTCTCTATCGGCAACGCGAATCCTTGCCGTACGAGAGCGATGACGCGCACATCGAGGTTGCAGGCCGCCGGGTCGAGGCCGTGGAGGCGCTGTTCGGAGGCCGCTCCCGACTCGTGGTCACGACTCTTCGAGGCCTGCAGGAGCTCGCCCCGCTCCCCGATCATTTGGCTCACCTGCGGCTTACCGTTCGAGTGGGGGACGAGCCTGGTCTGTCGGAGCTCGTCGATCAGCTGCAGCAGCGTCGCTTCGAGAGGGTTCCGCTGGTCGAGGAGGTGGGGCATTTCGCGGTTCGTGGCGGGATCTTGGACGTCTTCTCCTTCGGATCTCCCGACCCTGTCCGGCTCGAGCTCTGGGGCAACGAGGTCGTGTCGATCCGATTCTTCGAGATCTTCGATCAAAGGTCCACTGCCGATGTCGAGTCGGTCCACTTTCTTCCTGTGGATCTGGACGCGGGAGTTGGCAGAGATACGAACACGAGCGCTCGGTCCCTCCTCGACCTGCTTCCTGACCATACCGTATTAGTCGTGGCCGCGGATCACGACCTCCCCGGCGAGGCGGAGCGGACGTGGACCGAGGTAGTTCGGCGCCATGCCGACTCGCTGGAGAGCGGTCATGATCCTCTGCCACCCGAGGCCGTGTTCCTGCACCCGGAAGCGCTCTGGGAGCGGCTAAGGCCATTCCCCCAGCTCATCGTGACGCCGGAGCGCCAAGCCGACATCGTTTTCGAAGCCGACACGCCTCCACCGATCTCACGCGATATGAGCCGACTGTCGGCGCTGCTTCGCGAGGGCGCTGGACTGGGGCACGAAACGCTGATTCTCTGTGACAACGACGGGCAGATTCAACGCCTCGAGGAGATCCTGGGCGGGACGGCCGGCATACCCCCGGGCACACGTCTCGGATTGGGAGCGCTCGAGCTGGGATTCGTCCTCCACGACTCCGTGCCGTCCCTGCGGGTACTGACGGATCACGAGATATTCCGGCGCTCCCGCCGGATCCGCCGCCTTCGGCGCTTTCGAGGCTCGGTCTCGCTGGAGAGCGTCGCGCAGCTCACTCCTGGCGACTACGTGGTTCACATGGATCACGGCATTGGGCGCTTCCGCGGTCTCGAGCGCGTGACGGTCGGAGGTGAGGAGATCGAGGCGATCGCCGTCGAGTACGCCGGAGCCGAGGTGCTCCGCGTGCCCGTATACAGACTCGATCTGCTGGAACGCTGGATGGGCAGCACCGAAGAGTCGGAACCTCCCAACGTTCACCGTATCGGCGGCAAGCGGTGGAAGAACCTCCGGTCACGTACGGAGCAGGCCATTCAAAAGGTGGCGGCAGAGCTCCTCGAGCTGTACGCCGAGCGTGAGATGGCCGAAGGGTTCGCCTTCGCGCCTGACACGCGCTGGCAAAAGGAGATGGAGTCTTCGTTTCTCTTCGAGGACACGAGGGACCAGCGTCGGGCGACCGAAGACGTGAAGCAAGACATGGAGGTCTCGACGCCGATGGATCGGCTCGTTTGCGGCGACGTCGGCTATGGGAAGACGGAGGTCGCGATCCGGGCTGCATTCAAGGCGGTCCAGGACGGCAAGCAAGTCGCCGTCCTCGCCCCCACGACCATCCTCGTCGAACAGCATCGGCGCACGTTTGAAGATCGTTTGGCGGACTACCCGGTCCGGATCGGAGCGTTGAGCCGCTTTCGAAGCGCGAAGGAGACGGTTCAACTGCTCACCGAGGTCGCGGACGGACGGGTCGACATCGTCATTGGCACACACCGGTTGCTCTCGGGAGACGTGAGCTTCAAGGATCTCGGCCTTCTGGTCATCGACGAAGAGCAGAGGTTCGGTGTCCGCCACAAAGAAAAGCTGAAGGCGCTCCGCACGTCCGTGGACGTCTTGGCCCTCACTGCAACGCCTATCCCACGCACCCTCCAGCTCTCGCTCACCGGTTTGCGCAACTTGTCGCTGATTCGGACGCCTCCACGCGACCGAGTGCCGATTACGACCCACGTGGTGCCCTGGACCGACCACATCGTGTCCGAGGCGCTCTGGCGGGAGATGGATCGGGGAGGCCAAACGTTCTTCCTGCACAACCGCGTAGAGACGATCTACACGGCGGCAGAGCAGTTGCGCTCCCTCGTGCCCGACGCCGTGGTGACGGTCGCGCACGGGCAGATGACCCCCCGCGAGCTCGACGAGGCGATGCGAGGATTCGTGGACGGCGAGGTCGACGTGCTGGTCTGCTCGGCAATTATCGAGAACGGCCTCGACGTCCCGAACGCCAACACGCTGATCGTCGACAGGGCCGACCGGTTCGGGCTGTCCCAACTCTACCAGATCCGGGGCCGCGTCGGGCGCTCGGATCGCCGGGCGTACTGTTACTTGCTGATCCCGGATCCCATTACCGAAGACGCGCTCCGTCGCCTGCGGGTCCTCGAGCACTACACCGATCTCGGAAGCGGCTATGCGATCGCCTTGCGCGACCTCGAGCTCCGCGGCGCGGGCAACCTCCTCGGATCGGATCAATCCGGATTCGCCCACGCCGTCGGCATGGACACGTACATGCGCCTGCTGCGAAAGACCGTGGAGAGAATGAAGCGCGGAGACGCCCAGGAGCCCGAGTACGCGGATCCGGAGATCTCACTGGCGGGCTCCGCATATTTCCCGGACGCCTATGTTCCCGATTCGGGGCAAAAGCTCCATCTTTATCGCCGACTGTCGAGAGTCACGGGCGAGCAAGAAGTGGAAGAGCTTCGTAAGGAGTTCGAGGACCGCTTCGGCCCGGTCCCGCCGGAAGCGGCGCGGGTTCTGGACGCGCATGTGCTTCGGTTGCTGGGCCGCGAGCTCGGAATCCAGCGGATTATCGTTCGCGATCGCGAGGCGCGCATCACGTTTCGCGGCGACATCGTGCCTCGCCTCAACGCGCTCGAAGCGCCATTCCGGGACCGGTTGATCTCGGTAGAGGTACGGAGGATGGCTCCGTTGTCGTTGGCTCTTAGTCAGGAAGGAGTCGAGCCGTTGACCCGCACGTTGATCCGGGCGCTGGCGCGGCTGTTGGCAGATCGGGCCAAGGCGGCCTAGCTCGGCAGCTGCGCACACGAGACCGGTGATACGCCAGACTTCTCTGATGTCGTATCCTCGCAGATGAACGGAAGGAGTTAGGAATGACCCGTAGCTTCCGCGTGCAGGGCCACCTTTTCGCCGCCGCGGCACTCGTGGCTGCCGCCTGCGACGCGGTGGGCGGCGTCGGTGCAAACTCGGAAGTGGTCGCCCGGGCGTTCGACCACGAGCTGTCGGTCGATGGCACGGCGGACCTCCTCGCGAGCCAGAACCAGCTGCCCAATCAGGCGGAAGTCGCCGAGGCGCTCGCGGACCTTTGGATCGATTACACGCTGCTGGCCATCGCCGCCCAGGAGGACTCGACTCTCGCCGGTCTGGACCTGACGCCGCTGGTTCGTCAGCAGATGGATCAGGAGGTTGTTCTGCGTCTTCGGGACCGGGTCATCCAGGTGGATACCGTGTTCTCGGAAGAACAGTTGGTGCAGCTGTACGAAACGGCGGCACCAGGCGCCCAGGTCCAAGCGCGCCACATCCTGGTCTCATGGTCCAACGGCGGCGAAGCCGGTGCCCGCGACAGCGTCTTCGCCGTGGTCGCCGATTTGCGCGATCGCGTCTTGGCGGGTGAGGACTTCGCTGCGCTGGCTCGGGAGCATAGCCAGGACCCTGGGACGGCGAGCCTCGGAGGAGACCTCGGGTTCTTCAACCGGGGTGACATGGTCCCGGCCTTCGACTCCGTGGCGTTCTCTCTACGGCCAGGCGAAATGGGCGAGCCGGTCCGGACGCCCTACGGCGTGCACCTCATTCGCGTCGAAGACCGACGCCAACCCTCGTTCGAAGACGGGCGTACCGAGTTCGAGGCGCGGGTCAAGGCAGACATTCTCGCTCAAGCCGAGTCGGCGTACCTGGCTCGAGTGATGGGTCGGGCGAACATCGACGTCCCGGAGGGCGCGTTCGAAGTCATGCGACAACTCGCGGCCCGGCCGAATCAACGGCTCACCGGGCGCGCGTCGGGAAGAGCGCTCGTGGACTACGACGGTGGCGAGTTCACGGCAGGTGAGTTTCAGCAGTTTCTGCACAACCAGGCACCCGCCTTCCGAGCGCAGCTACGCGGTGGCAGCGACGATCAGCTGGGCGTCGTGCTGGAGAGCCTGGTCCGGGGCGAGTTGCTCGTGAGGGAGGCCGAGCAGTCGGAAATATCGTTGAGCGAGGCGGAGCAGGACTCGCTCATCTCCGAAGCGCGGAGCCGGTTCTCGATTGCGGCACGGCAACTGGGACTCACTTCGATCGCGCTGGAGTCGGGAGAGTCGGTCGACGAGGCCATCGATCGAACCGTACGCGGCGCGCTGCGGGACATGCTGCAAGGCGAAGAGGACGTCATCCCGCTCGGGACGATCGCGTACACCCTCCGGCAGGCCTACCGCGGTGAGGTCTATACCCATACGCTTTCACGCGTGGTGAACCGCGTCGACGAGCTGAGGCTGATTCGAGGTGGCTCCGCACCAGTTCAGCCGCCCGACACCCCTGCTGTGGCGCCGAACGCACCACCACCTACCGGTCCCGGCGAGCCTTGAGGCTGTGCCCGGCGGTGCGCTCACGATGCCGTTCTACACGGCCGGAACTCGCCGGACGGAAACGGTTTAGACCGTCCATACCAAACCCCCCCCCGGACGAGTCACGGATGAAGTCCATGGGAAACACGTGTAGACCGATGCGCAACCCGACTCACTGGTTGGCTGTGGTGGCCCTCATGGCCTCGCTCTCTCCGACCCTCCTCCACGCACAGGCTCCGGGGACGGTGCCGGAATTGGTCGACGCCGTCGTCGCGGTGTCAGGCGACTCCATCGTGCTGCAGTCCGAAGTGCGGGAGCGAATGCTGCAACTGCAGGCGGGTGGAGTCGAGCTCCCCGACGATCCGGCCGCAATCCTCCAGCTCCAGGACGAGATCGTCAACACCCTGATCAACGAGCAACTCCTCCTTCAGGCGGCGTTGCGGGACTCGACGATCCAGGTGACCGACGAGCAGCTCGAAGACATCGTGACTCAGGACCTGGACGACCGCATTCGCAACGTCGGGGGTCAGCAGCAGTTGCAGGAGCTCCTCAGCGAACAGGGCATGAACCTGACGAGCTTCCGCGAAGTGTTGAAGGAACAGGCCCGGCGGCAGCAGCTCCAGACCCAGTACGTCACGAAGAGACGCCAGTCCATCGGCGCAATCATCGTGACGGACACGGAGGTGCGTGCGTTCATCGATGCCCAACGGGACCAGCTCCCGCGGCGTCCCGGCTCGATCTCGTTCCGCCAGGTCCTCGTTCAACCGACGCCGTCGGACTCTGCGAAGGCGGCGGCGAAGGTCGAGGCCGAAAGGATCTTGGCGCTCGTCCAGGAAGGCGGCGATTTCGAGGAGTTGGCGCGCCGATTCTCGCAAGACCCCGGCAGCGCCCAGCAGGGGGGAGATCTGGGCTGGTTCCGCCGTGGGCGCATGGTGCCCGAGTTCGAGGACGCGGCGTTCAGACTTCGCCAAGGTGAGATCAGCGCTACCGTAGAGTCGGCGTTCGGTGCCCACATCATCCAAGTCGACCGAATCCGTGCGGCGGAGCGGAAGGCCCGCCACATCCTCATCCGCGCAGAGACGAACGACGGTGACATCGGGCGCGCTAGGGTGTTGGCAGACAGCATCCGTGCGCGGGCAGAGGGCGGCGAGGCCATGGAGGACCTTCACGAGGAGTTCGGTGACCCCGCTCAACCGGATTCGCTCGAGGTCTTCTCTGATCAGCTACAGGGACTCCCGCCAGGATACCCCGCAGCGCTCGGAGCCGCGTCCCCGGGAGAGGTGATCGGACCCATCGAGTTCGGCGAGGGCCCGGCCACGGTCCTGGCGGTCGTCTACGTGATCGCGACCCGCCCAGAGGGCGAGTACACCTTCGAGGACCTTCGCCTTCGCGTCGAGACGCAGCTTCAGCAGGACAAGATCCTCGACCGGATCGTCGAAGAGCTACGCAGCAAGGCGTACGTCGACGTCCGCGAATGACCGCCCCCAATTGATATCCGGGGGGCGAGGAGGCCCATGAGAGTGCCCCCCCACCCTGACCGACGACCTACGCTCGCCGTGACGCTCGGCGATCCCCGAGGCATCGGTCCGGAGGTGGTGCGTCGCGCGGCGGAGGAGTTTCTCCGTGGCGGTCCATCGGTCGATTTGATTCTGTTAGGACCGGACGGCATGGACCCCGGATTGTCGGCGTACGATTCCGTCGGACCATGGGACGGGACGCAGGACGGAGCAGGACGGGTGTCGGTGGCGGCCATCGAGTCCGCGGTCACGATGGCCCAGTCGGGACGGGCGAGCGGGATCCTGACCGGTCCCGTGCACAAGCCGGCCTTGCACGCGGCTGGGTCGAGGCATCCTGGACAGACGGAGATGCTCCAGGCGCTCACAGGCGTGAATCCAGTGGGCATGCTCATGTGTGCCGAGCGGACGCAGCTGGGTCCACCGCTCCGTGTCCTCCTGGCGACGACACACCTCCCCTTGATCGACGTCGGACGGCGGCTGACCTCGGAGGTGCTCGTCGAGCAAACAGGGCTGCTCTCAGAGGCGCTACGAGTCGACTGGGGCATGGCAGAGCCCCGCATCGCCCTGTGTGCCTTCAACCCGCACGCGTCCGACGACGGACTCTTCGGTGACGAGGAGGTGAGGATCTACGGACCCGCGCTCGACGAGCTCCATTCGGCGGGCACGATGGTGGTCGGACCGATTCCTGCCGACACTGTCTTCGTACGGGCCGTGCATGGGGAGTTCGACGCGGTCGTCGCGCCCTACCACGACGTTGCCATGGCAGCATTCAAGACGGTGTCGTTCGGCACCGGCGTCAACGTCACACTCGGGTTGCCCTTCGTGCGAACATCGCCGGACCACGGTACCGCCTTCGATATCGCGGGGCGTGGCGTGGCGGATTCGTCGTCAACCCTTGAAGCCCTCAAGCTCGCGGCCCAGATTCTGTCGAACCGGTCGGCCGCCGGGCCGCGCACACCCGCGCCGATCAGGGGACCGGACAGTCCCGACGCTTCTCGCCGTATCGGCGCGCGCACACCGTGATCAAGCTCATCGACGTCTGGAAAGAATACCCGCGCAAAGGGGTAGCCCTGCGCGACGTGTCGTTCCACGTGGAGAAGGGTGAGTTCGCGTTTCTCACGGGCCACTCCGGGTCGGGGAAGACAACGGCGCTTCGTCTGATCCACATGGCCGACCGGCCGTCCCGCGGAGAGGTTCGCGTCAGCGGTTTCTCCACCCAACGCACTGCGCCGGGCGAGGTCTGGAAGCTGCGGCGGAGAGTCGGCCACGTCTTTCAAGACTTCCGGCTGCTTCCCGGGCGCACGGCGCAGCAGAACCTCGCGTTCGCCTTGGAGGTCACCGGCACGTCCAAAAGGGCAATCAGCGGCAGGTGCCAGCGCCTCCTCACGCAGGTGGGGTTGGCCCACAAGTCGGAGGCCTTGGTCCATGAGCTTTCGGGCGGGGAGCAGCAGCGCGTCGCGATCGCCCGAGCTCTCGCGAACGACCCGCTGATCCTGTTGGCGGACGAGCCCACTGGGAATCTCGACGAACGCGCTTCCCGCGGGATCGTCCAGCTCTTCCGGGACCTCAACGCCTCGGGCATGGCCGTGCTCATGGCGACGCACGACCTCGACCTCGTCCGACGCCACCCGGAATCCCGCGTTCTGGAGCTGAACCAGGGGGAGCTCGTATACGACTCCGCGCGTGTGCAGCCCGCTTCAGAAGCCCGCCCGAAAGTCGTAGCTGAGTCCACCGCCGAACCGAATGAGACACGCGTTTCTTGAGGCTTTCGCTGCGTTCCGGAGAGCTCCGTTGCTCGCCGGGCTCTCGGCATCAATGGTTGCCCTCGCGCTCTTCGTCGTCGGGCTCTTCTCCATCGCCGCTTACAACCTCCGTCTCGCGCTCGAAAGCATGGAGCAGCGGGTCGAGGTTGTCGCGTATCTCGATGAAGGAGCGCGCCTGGACGAGATCACCAGCGCACAGAACGACCTCTTGGCCCTTCCTGGGGTCGCCAATGTCCGCTTCGTCTCGAAGGACGACGCGCTAAGCATCGCACGATCCGAGTTCCCCGAGTTCGGCGAGCTGTTCTCGGACCTGGACGTGAACCCGCTCCCAGCCTCGCTCGAGATGCAGCTAGCGCCGGGATTTCGAGATGCGGAGACGATCGAGACCATCGCCCAGAGGGCCGAAGGGTACTCGTTTGTCGAGGACGTCCGCTTCGGCCGCGAGTGGGTAGACAAGCTCTTCTTGCTCCGCCGCATCGGGGGCATCACCGCCCTGGTGCTGGGAAGCGCCTTCGCAGTCGTCGCGGCCCTGATCATCGGGACCGCGGTCAGGATCGCCATCTACGCCCGAAAGGACGAGATCTACATCATGCGTCTGGTCGGCGCGAAGAACAGCTTCATCCGCGGGCCGTTCCTCCTCGAAGGCCTCATCACCGGCCTCGTCGGAGGGGCATTCGCGATCTTGCTGACCTACGTCTCGTATGTCGCCGTGTACCAGTACATCTTCGAGCTCTCCTGGATGCCAAGAGAGTGGCTTGCAGGCGGCGTCGCGGCTGGTGGGGCCTTCGGGCTCATCTCCAGCGGACTCGCCCTCCACCGCTATCTCCGTGCGATATAGCATTTCATCGTTCGTTGGCCGGACCCTGCCCGTGCTGGGCGCTCTCCTCGCAATGCAGGTCCCCGCGGGTGCGCAGCAAACCGGGGACCTCCGGCAAGAGATCCTCAGCAGCCAACGCCGGCTCGAGGAGATCCGGAACGAACGGGCGCTTCTCCAATCCGAAATGGAGGGGCTGCGCTCGCGAGTCCGGGACGTCTCTTCGGAGCTGCGAAACATCGAGCGCCAGCTCAGCGCTTCACGCTCGGTGCTGGCCGAGATCGACTTTCAGGTCGACGCTACGTCGCTACGAGTGCAGGAGACCACCGCAGATCTCATCTCCACCCAGGGAACGCTCCAGACCCGGGGTGTCGTGTTGAATCGACGCCTGCGAGACATCTACAAGCGCGGGCCGCTCCACACGCTGCGGGTGCTCCTCGGCGCGGAATCCTTCGCGGATCTGCTCAACCGTTATCAATACCTCCGGCTGATGGCGATCTCCGACCGGTCGTTGTTCGAGGGGATCAAACGGCTCGAGCTGGCCCTCATTCAACAGAATCGCGAGCTCGAGCAGACCCTCTCGGAGCTCACGCGCCTACGTCAGGATCGCGTCGGTGAGCAAGCCGAGCTGGTTCAGGTCGAGGAGGAACGTCAGAGAACTCTTGCGAGCTTTCGTTCGAGAGAGTCGCAGACGCAGGATCGGCTCGCTCAACTCGAGGCCGACGAAGCGCGCCTCACGGGGCTGATCTCGGACCTCGAAGGGCGGAGGCGGGAGGCCGAGCGCCGGGCCGCGTCCGCGGGGCGGATCGAAGAGGCACCCGCGGCCATGACGTCGGGGGATGCCGGCACACTCGACTGGCCGGTGGAGGGCGAGGTGATCTACCGGTTCGGCAGGGAGCGCCGCCCAAACGGTACCGTGCTACGCTGGAATGGACTGGGGATCCAGGCGCCGCCTGGCGAACCCGTGCGCGCCGTACGAGACGGCACAGTCGTGCTCGCGGGTCCCTTCGAGGGATACGGCCCAACCGTGGTAGTGAGCCATGGGGACGGGTTCTACACGCTCTATCTGTACCTAGAGGAGATTGGGGTGATTGACGGGCGTGAGGTCCGAGCCGGTCAGGTGGTCGGAACCGTCGGTGGCACCGCGACTCCGGAGGGTCCCCACATCGAGTTCCAAATTCGAGCACCGGTGGAGGGAGGATCGCCCCAGGCCCGAGACCCTCTCCAGTGGCTCAAGACGCGTCCGGACGGTCCGTGAATCTGCATGCTGTCTGGGACCGCGACGACGTGCGCACGGCCTTCGCCGCGGCGCACGGGCGGCGCTCGCTTCCTTCCACCCTCCTCCTCCACGGACCTGCGGGGGTTGGCAAGCAGCGCTTGGCGTTCTGGCTTGGTCAGCTCCTCCTGTGCGAAGGGCCGAGAGCGGACGGTCCGTGCGAAGATTGCCGTGGGTGCAGAATGGCACTTCGCCTTGAGCACCCGGACCTCCACTGGTTCTTCCCGCTCCCGCGTCCGAAGCGCGCTAGCGGGCCAGATCGTCTCGCCGCTGCCCTGGAAGAGGCTCGCGGGGAGGTTCTTGAAGCGGTTCGGAAAGCGCCCCTCCGCCCCACGTTCAGCGACGAGCCGACCGGTATCTATCTCGCGGCGGTCCGAACCCTGCGCCGCATGGCGCTGAGACGGCCCTCCATGGGACCGAGACAGGTGTTCGTTATCGGAGACGCCCAACAGCTCGTGTCACAGGAGGCGAGCGATCAGGCGGCCAATGCGTTGCTCAAGCTTCTCGAAGAGCCTCCGGAGGGCACCTACCTCGTGCTCACGTCCAGTGAGCCCGGCCGTCTCCTCCCCACGATTCGCTCTCGTACGTTCCCCTACCACCTGGGCCCCCTGTCGACGGCGTCGGTCGAGCGGTTCCTCGTGGAGGTGGGCGGCGCGCCCTCCGAAGACGCTCAGCGCGCGGCGACGCTCTCGCAAGGATCGATCGGGCGCGCACTCGGGTTCCTGCCTGTCGACGGCCACTCGGGACCGCTGGAAAAGATCCGTCAAGATGCCCGTGACCTGCTCGAGGCCGGGGTTGATGGTGAGCGAGGGTCAGCGTTCGCGGCCGGAGGCGGCTTCGGTGCCGTTGGCGCACGCGGTCTGCTGGACCTCTTCGCCTCCTTGGAGGAATGGCTCCGTGATCTGGCGGCGGTGGCCGTCGGGACGAGAGCGCTGAATGACGACGCACAAGCATTCCTGGAGGAGGCGGTGCAAGCGCGGAATATCCACCCGGTTGGGGTCGCACGCGCGGTAACGGCGGTCGAGCACGCAAAGTTCCTGGCCGCGGGCAACGTCAATCCTCAGCTCCTCGTCCACGGGGTGGTCCACGACATGGCCGTGGCATTGGAGACGCGTACATGAGCCCATCGAGCGAGCTAACGCACCTCGACCCTGAGGGCCGCCCCAGAATGGTCGATGTCACCGCCAAGCCGCCGACCGCCCGCACGTCGGTGGCCGAAGGTCGCATCGTGATGGCCGGCGAGACGGTGGATGCCATCCGGCAAGGGTCGACCTCCAAGGGCGACGTCCTCCAGGTTGCCGAGCTCGCGGGCATCATGGGCGGAAAGCGGACGGGGGATCTGATTCCACTCTGCCACTTGCTCCCTGGCGCGTCGATTGGAGTCGAGCTGGAGCTCGACGCTGAGCTCCCAGGTGTGCGCGCGCGCGCTGCCGCCCGCGTCAGTGGGAACACCGGCGTCGAGCTCGAAGCGCTGACCGCGGTTTCCATCGCCCTGCTGACCGTGTATGACATGGTCAAGTCGATCGACCGTGGGATGGTGATCGAGGGCGTACGCCTGCTCAGGAAGGAGGGGGGCCGGTCGGGGCTATGGGAGGCCTCGGAACGAGGCTGAACGGCTAGGGAGGCTCTCTATGCCCCCTGCACGAGGCCCGCCACACTTGCACACTTGGACGGAGGCTCTTTGGGCGGAGGCTCCTTGGGCAGAGGCTCCCTAGCGCCCCGAGCCGCGCGGCGGAATGCGGATCTCGTCGCCGGGGTGGATCAGTTCATCCCTCGTCATGCCGTTCCAGCGTGCGAGTTCGGCCATCCCGATCTCATATCGCGACGCGATACCCGAAAGCGTGTCTCCGGCCCGTACCCGATACACCAGGAGACCCACTTCGCGCAGCTCCAGCCGGTCACCCGGGTAGATTGCGCCATCGGAGTCCAAGCTGTTCCAGCCGGAGAGCTCATCGACGGTCACACCGTACGAGCGCGCGATCTCCCACAGGCTGTCTCCCGCCCGGACCATGTGCGTCGCAGACCCCGTACCCTGAGCCCGCTCCGCGGCGCGCGCCGGCGTCGCTTCGGCCGGGCGGTTGGTCGAAGTTGTCGAGGCGCCCCTGGAAGCCGAGCCTGCGGCCGGCACGACCAAGCTCTGCCCAACCTGGAGATACCGCGGCCGCACCCGGGGGTTCGCGGCCTGAAGCTCGGCGACGCGGACCCCGTACATCTCGGCGATGTGACCCAGCGTCTCGCCCCTCGCGACGGCGTGCTCGAGGAAGCTCACGCGTTCGTCGGGCGGGATCTCCAAGTATTTGCGGGCAAATGTTGGTCCTTTGCCAAACGGCACCCGAAGAGTCGTCTCCACCCCGGCCGGAGTCAGGCCGCGCACGAGGTGGGGGTTGAGCAGCTCCACCTCGTCTTGGGTTGATTCAGCCGCTTCCGCGATCACGTCGAGGGACGTCGCATCGGGCACCGTAACCTCGTCGAATCGCAGCGGGGCCTCGGGAGACACGTCCCCGAAACCGTATTCACCCGGGTTCTCCCCGATGCTCGCGGCCGCCAAGAACTTGGGGATGAACTGCTGAGTCTCCCGCGGCAGATACTGGCGGGCCTCCAGAAACAGGCTGTCGCTGGGCGCGCGACCCTCGAAGCGCTGCCGTAGAATGCGGGCCATCCGGTTCGGTCCACCGTTGTACGCTGCCAAGGCGAGGAACCACGAATCGAAGCGCTCGTGCAGGTCCGCCAGCATGTCCAGCGCAGCTTCCGTCGCCACCAACGGATCGCGTCGTTGGTCCACGACCGAAGTCACCGTAAGCCCGCCCTCGCGCGCCGTGCCCGGCATGAATTGCCACATGCCAGCCGCTCCGACCCAACTCACGGCCTTTGGGTTGTAATGGCTCTCCACGATCGGCAGGTATCTGAGGCTGCGCGGCATCCCGCGCTCCTCAAGAGCCGCGTCCACGAGGCTCCCGTATCGGCCCATTCGCTCGAGAGAAACGCGTGTGTAAGGGGCCGCCGTTCCCGCCCAGTACGCGAACCAGGACTCGAGATTGTCCGCAAGGTCGGGGTGCGCGGCCGCCGGTGAACCCATGAGGGCGTCGACAGGTGGCGGGGGCTCCAAGACCGTGGGCGAAGGCGTGTCGGGGCCTGTCGGCCCCGGCATCGAATCCGGCGTCGCTGCTTCGGGTCGTGGCTCCAACTCCACGGGCCGCCCCAGCTCGCCCCGTGGCTCCGGATTGGCGCGCACGTCGGGGTCCGCGGGCGCTTCGCTCCCGCGAAGCGGGGACGCGGCCTCGGATGAGGGTGTCGGCTCTGCATCGGTCACGGACGGAGGCGCGACCTCGGACGAGGGCGGTGGGTCGCCCGCCGGTGCGGGAGGGCCAGGCGCCGGGCCGGCTCGCGTGCACGCCCCGAGAGCGATCGCCAGGAGGAGGAGAACAGCTCTACTCAACGGTCCTCCGAGCTCGAAGCCCGAACGGTTTCCCCTTCCATGAACCCAACCCCCGGTGCCCAATCGGTGCGGCACCTACATGTGGTAGTTCGGAGCTTCCCGCGTGATCGTGACATCGTGCGGGTGGGACTCGCGAAGGCCTCCGCTCGTGATGCGCAGCAGAGTCGATTTCTCTCGCAGCTCGGCCAGGTCGGCCGCGCCACAATACCCCATACCGCTCCGCAAGCCTCCGATGAGCTGGAAGACAGTGTCGGTCACCGGCCCCTTGTATGGCACGCGGGCCTCGATCCCCTCTGGAACCAGCTTCCTCGCACCCGCATCCGACTCCTGGAAGTAGCGGTCCGCGGAGCCCTCTTCCATCGCGGACAGGGAACCCATGCCCCTGACGATCTTGAAGCGCCTCCCCTCGAGCAAGAAGCTCTCTCCCGGAGATTCCTCCGTACCAGCGAACATCGAGCCCATCATTACACAGTGCGCTCCGGCGGCGAGCGCTTTCACCATGTCGCCGGAGTAGCGAATCCCGCCGTCGGCAATGATCGGGACGCGATCTTCCACCCCTCGGACCGCGTCGACGATCGCCGTGAGTTGTGGCACACCGACGCCGGTTACAACACGGGTCGTGCAGATGGACCCAGGGCCGACACCCACTTTGACGGCGTCCACGCCCCGCTCCGCGAGGGCTCCCGCCCCGCCCGCAGTGGCAATGTTCCCAGCGATCAGCTGCGCCTCAGGGAACGCCTCCCGTGTCCGGCTGACAGCATCGAGCACACCCTGCGAATGGCCATGGGCGGTGTCGACCACGATCGCGTCGACGCCGGCCTCGACGAGGGCTTTTGACCGTTCCAGGTCAGCGTGCGCGGCGCCCACGGCGGCAGCCACCCGCAGGCGGCCGTGTTCGTCCTTACAGGCGTTCGGGTGTCTCCGTCTCTTGAAAATGTCCTTCACCGTAATGAGGCCACGCAGCCTCCCCTCCCCATCTACGACCGGGAGCTTCTCGATGCGGTGCTCGTGGAGCGTGTGCTCCGCCTCGTCGAGCGTCGTCCCGACAGGAGCGGTGATGAGCCGCTCACGAGTCATCACCGCCTCGATCGGTCGGTCCAGCTCGGTCTCGAACTGGAGGTCCCGATTCGTGATGATCCCCACGAGCCGACCATCGTCCTCGACGATGGGTACGCCACTGATCGAGAACCGGGACATGAGCGAATGCGCGTGCCTCAGGGTCGCGTGGGGGCCCAGCGTGATCGGGTCGAGGATCATTCCGCTCTCGGAGCGCTTGACGCGGTCCACCTCCTCTGCCTGCCGGTCGATGGACATGTTCTTGTGAATCACCCCCATGCCACCCTCTCGGGCGATCGCGATCGCCATCCGCGACTCGGTGACCGTGTCCATGGCGGCCGCGAGGATCGGGATCGTCAACGAGATCTGGTCGGTGATCCGGGTATGTACGATCGTGTCGCGGGGGTGCACGGTGGAGTGTCCAGGGACGAGTAGCACATCGTCGAACGTCAGCCCCTCTCCGATGATCGTGGCGCCGCTGTGCGTCTCAGCCATCTTGCTCACCGTCTTCACGCGACGTCGGGGCGTCTTCCTTTTCATCGGCCGACCCGTTGAGGTCGTTCAGGAATTTCTGCCCGACGGCGGAGACATTGGAAAGGACACGGTCCGCGGCGGCGATCAGCTGGAATGCCTCTCGGATGTTGGCGGGGCTCAACGTTCGCTTGCGTAGCTTGTCCTCGAGCTTCTCGGCAAACTTCTGCAGGCCCGTCGTCTCCCGAGCGATATCGGCTTCGGAGTACTTCGCCTCCAGGAACTCGATGTAGTCCAGGATCTGGTAGATCTGCGCCTCGGGAAGGCTCTCGATCTTCCTCAGTAGCCGGTTGCGCAGAACGTCGTGCATCCGTTCGTCCTCTCTTCCTCGGCGTGGCGACGTCATTGACTCCGCTCGGACGGCTCGTCCGGCGGGCCCGCGTCACGGACCGAAAGATAAGCCGCGGGTGCGTCGGTGGGGAGCCGATCGGGCCAGCTCCAGGCGGACGGGGCATATTCGTAGGTATTCGCCCCTCCCGCCCGCGACCCGGACCTTGCCGCGTCACAACATCTGAGTATCGTTTCGTGAAGGATCCACGTCCTCGGCAGAAGGCCGGTCTACGTCGGTTCCGAAGCCTTCGCCCATTACAGTCCTCAAGGTTGAACAGATGGCCTACCTGCCGCTTCGATCCGTCGCGATACCGGATGCGACCAGCGCCGCTTACGACGCCTGGCTCGCAGGGATCGACGGCGAGCTCTCTCGTCCCGACTGTGACCGGCGGGAACTGTGTCGACGCGTCCTCACCGACATCTACTTTCCGGGACTCGAACAAGACGGGATCTCAGGCCTCACCGAGACCGAGCGGATCATGCTCCTGCAGATGGACCCCGGCAACGTCACCGTGGAGCCCGAGCATTACTCCGATACGGACCCGGACCGCTACGCCCCGGTGAAGCCGTTGCTTTGGTTGTGGGAGATGTTCGACCGCAGTGTGCTGGGTGAGAACGTGCACCTCGGCGTCCTCTTCCGTCGGATCCTCGCCCGGCGGATCTTCCGCAGCTGCGGAAGGGACTTCAAGGCATTCCACCAGGTCAAGTTCTCCTTCGGGTACAACATGGACGTGGGTGACGGCGTCGTGGTCCATCGGCACGTGCTGTTGGACGACCGGGGAGGGATTCATCTCGATGACGGAGCATCTGTATCGGACTACGTGAACATCTACAGCCACACCCACGACATCATTGATCCACGGGAGATCTCCACTCCGCAAACTGTAATCGGTCGGGGGGTGCGGATCGCGTACCATGCGACGATCCTCTCCGGCATCACCCTGGGTCACGACTCGATGATCGGTGCCGGCGCGCTCGTGACGAAGGATACGGACGAGAGCACGATCAACGTGGGCATCCCCGCGAAGAGGGTGCGGGTCAAGCCGGACGGCGAGCGGAGACCGTCGCCTCCGGACCCGCTGGCCGGGAGGTTCAACGGCTAGTGTGGTGCGGGACGGCCTCGAGCTTCAGGCCTCGGTCTCTTCGTATTTGCTCATCAACTCCTGAACGACCGCCGGATCGGCCAGCGTCGTCGTATCGCCCAGGGCGCGGCCTTCGGCGATGTCTCTGAGCAGCCTGCGCATGATCTTCCCGGAGCGGGTCTTGGGCAGCTCCGCCGAGAAGAGGACGGCCTCTGGACGGGCGATTGCGCCGATCTTGTCCGCCACGTGCCCTTTGAGCTCTGCCACTAGGGCGTCCGAGGGCTCGCGACCCTCCTTCAACGTCACGAAGGCCGCAATCGCCTGCCCCTTCACGTCGTGCGACTTGCCCACGACCGCCGCTTCGGCCACGGCCTGGTGGTCTACGAGCGCGCTTTCCACCTCCATGGTGCCGATACGGTGCCCGGCAACGTTGAGGACGTCGTCGACGCGGCCGAGGATCCACAGGTGGCCTTCCTCGTCCTGCTTCGCTCCGTCGCCCGGGAAGTAGACGTCGTCCCACTTCGACCAGTACGTAGAGCGGTACCGCTCGTCATCCCCGTAAATCGTTCGCAACATGCTGGGCCAGGGCTGGTCGATTGCGAGGTAGCCAGAGGTGACGCGATTTCCATCGTCGTCCCGCAGATCCGCGGATATGCCCGGGAAGGGTCGGGTCGCGCTTCCGGGTGTGGTCGTCGTGAGCCCCGGGAGAGGCGTGATCATGATCGCCCCCGTCTCGGTCTGCCACCACGTGTCCACGATCGGGCAGCGCCCCCCGCCAATGACCTCGTGATACCACATCCAGGCCTCGGGGTTGATGGGCTCCCCGACCGTGCCGAGGAGGCGGAGCTGAGACAAATCGTGTCCGTCGGGCCAGCGCCGTCCCCACTTCATGAAGGCGCGGATCGCCGTAGGCGCGGTGTAGAAAACCGTCACTCCGTACTTCGCACACAGATCCCAAAAGCGATCCTTCTCCGGCCAATTCGGTGCGCCCTCGTACATGACGACTGTCGCTCCGTTCGCCAGCGGGCCGTAGACGATGTAGCTGTGCCCGGTCACCCAGCCGACGTCGGCGGTGCACCAGTAGACGTCGTCCTCCTTCAGGTCGAACACCCACTTGGTGGTGGCGTACACCTGGGTCAGGTAGCCTCCGGTCGTGTGCACGACCCCCTTGGGCTTACCCGTCGTTCCTGACGTATAAAGGATGTAAAGCAGGTCCTCTGCGTCCATCGACTCCGGCTCGCACGCCGTGCTGGCATCGGTCATGAGCTCGTGGTACCAGTGGTCGCGACCGGCCTCCATGTGCACCGGTGTCGCCCCGCTCAGCTCCCCGCCCCGTTCGACGACGACGACGTGATCGATGGACGGGCACGCTTCCACGGCCTTGTCGGCGTTCGCCTTCAGTGCCACGATGCCGCCCCGTCGCCAACCCCCATCCGACGTGATCACGACAGACGCTTTGGCGTCATTGATTCGATCGGCGAGCGATTCCGGGCTGAACCCACCGAACACGACCGAATGAGGAGCCCCGATACGCGTGCAGGCGAGCATCGCGATGGCGGCCTCGGGGATCATGGGCAGGTAGATCGCAACCCGGTCTCCGCGCCGGACGCCGAGTCCCCGCAGGACGTTCGCGAACTTCGATACCTCCTGATGCAGCTCCCGGTATGTGTAAGTGCGCGTATCGCCAGGCTCGCCCTCCCACACGAGAGCCGCTTTGTCGCGACGCGGACCCGTCAGATGACGGTCGAGGCAGTTGTGGCTCACGTTCAGCTTGCCGCCCAAGAACCACTTGGCGTGCGGTGGGTTCCACTCGAGCACCGTATGCCACTTCTCGAACCAGTCGAGCTCTTCGGCCCAACCTGCCCAGAACGCCTCGAGATCGGACGAAGCCCGCTCGTAGACGGCAGGATCGGCCACGTTCGCCTGGGAACGAAAGTCGTCCGTAGGGGGAAAGCGACGGGTCTCGTGAAGGAGATCGTCGAGCATTCCGGGGTCAGCGTTCATGAAGTCCCTCCGGACCGTTCTCGCGCGATCCCGCGTGGAAGAAAGGGCACACGCGCCGGTGTAGTTGCGGGTACTGTCCGAAATTGGTCAGGCAGAGTACCGAGTCCAGGCAGGGCCGGGCAAGGAGATGTCCGCGTGCCCTAGGGGGTCACCGTCGAAGTCGGCCGAACCGCGAGAAAGGCGCATACCGCGCTTCGCCACCGGGCTTGCCGCGGCGTCATTCGATCCCTCGTCAGGAATGCGGTTGAGCCAGGAAGTCCACGACGGCCTGTGCTCCTAATAGCGCTTCGAACGTCCGCACCGTCGCGGCGCTGAGGGCGCTCACCGCCCCAACACCAGCCGCGATGGCGGTAGATGGAATCTGCAGCTTGAAGCGGCATTCGGTGTCCGCACCGTCCGGGCTGGCGCGCCGATCGGTCCTCAGCCGCAGCGTGATCGGCGTCCGGTATCCCTCGATCAAGCAGTCGTCCGCCGCCTTCCCCAGCCGCGCAAGCAATTCGTGGACCCTTCCGAGCTGGCCCAGCAGGCGCCCGTCGACGGCCAGAGCGAGATTGCCCTTGAGGCCACGCGTGGTTTCATCGAGGAAAACGTCTACGCTCACCCGATCGTCGTCTCCCGGTCGATGAAAGAAGAGATAGGCGCTTCGAGTTGATTCGCCAGCCCACCTGCCCTCGAATTCGTGGCTCGTCGTCTTCTGAAGCCCCGACAGCACCCAGCCGGTGTTTTCCACACCCTCGCGTACCGCATCGACGAGCGGCTCCAACGTGAGGAGTGCCCCGTCTCCTTCGTCGTTCATTCGGCCTCCTTCCCCGGCTCGAGACTCGGCTCGCGGGGGTCGAAACGACCGCTCCGCAGAGCCCTTCAGGTTGACACTTTTTCCCGTCGACCATTACGTTGGTACGATGGGTAAGTTCATTCATAGGCCGAGTTTCGGCCCCTTCCATCGCTTACGATGACCGGCGAGACGAGCGACCTGATCCTGAGGGACGCGCTGGAGCAAAGCGGCCAGCGCTTTACGGAACAGAGGGCAGCCGTCTTCCGTTTTCTACGTACGACGGATATCCACCCGACGGCGGACGACGTCTTCCGCTCGGTCCGCGATCAGCTTCCAGGCATCTCGCTCGGTACAGTATACAAGAGCCTCGAGACCCTCGTCGGTTGTGGTCTGGCGGAAAAGCTCTCGACCGGGAGCGAGTCCGCGCGCTACGACGGCCGTACCGATCCACACCTACATGCGCGGTGTCTCGGGTGCGGTCGGGTCTACGATGTCCTCGACCCTGTCCGGCCGGAGAAGCTCCTGGATGTGCCAGTCGGCATGCCGGGGTTCGCTGTAACAGGCTTCCGCCTCGAGCTGGTCGGCTACTGCAACGGGTGCGGGCCCGACCAGACGTAACCGAAGACTCCCCTCGATCCCACTTCCAGAGGATGCTCGTGGTCTCGACTCATCGAGATGGTGCGCGGGTGTATTCGGTCATTGGTCAGCGAGCCTCGGCCCGGCCAAAGGACGGCACTTGAGGCACCCGGCCGTCCTCGTCGCTGCGGTGGCGCTTTGGGTGGCGCTGCCAGGGCCGCTGGGCCCGGAAGCCGCGGTATCGGGAACGCATTCCGGCGGCACGCCGAACGCATCTGCGGCAACTCGCGCGGCCACACCCGAGGCTTCCGACCCGGCCTCCGCGACTCAGGCCGACATACAGGAAGCGCCCGACCCCATATCCCCAACTCAGGGCGCCGCTCCGGACGCTGCCGACCCACCCTCTTTGGACACGGATCCGCGCTCAGCGGGGCCCACGACCAAACACGAGCCCTCACCCGAAGTGCAAACGTCGATCGCATCATAGGCGGGTACGGGTGGCCAGGATCCCGCTGGGGCGTGCTTGCGATCTCCCTCGATGTGGGTGACACGCTGATCGCCGTCAACGCGGCCGAACCGCTGGCACCGGCCTCAAACGTCAAGCTCATCACCACCGCGGCCGCGCTTCACTACCTCGGTCCGGACTACCGCTTCGTCACATTCTTGATCGCCGACGGGCCTGTTGCCGACGGCGTCTTGGACGGCGATCTGATCTTGTACGGCACGGGTGATCCGGCGCTGTCGGACCGCTTTCACTCGTCCAAGACCGAAGTCTTCGAGCTACTCACCGATCAGCTGCTGGACAGCGGTATCCGCACCGTCAAGGGACGGGTGGTGGGAGACGGCACCATGTTCAGCGGGCCGAGCCGGCCGGCTTCCTGGGTTCGATACGACCCCAACGACGCGTATGTGGCGCCGATCTCGGCTCTCTCGTTCAACGAGAATGTCGTGACGTTGAGGATCGAGTCTGGCCCGTTGCCAGGAACGCCTCCTGTGGTTCATACGATCCCGGAAACAGACGCCGTCGTCATCGACAACGGGGCGGTCACGGTCGGCGATCCATTCCGTTCGGGGCTGGCGATCGACCGCGACGAACCCAACGGGCCGATTCTCGTTCGAGGAGGGCTCCGAGTGTCTTCGCGGGACTTCTGGCGCGTCGTCACGGTCAGCGATCCGCCCCTCTTTGCGGCCAGCCAGCTCGATAGAACCCTTCGAGGGCGTGGCGTCGAGATCGCTGGCCAACCCACCTCCGTCGTGGGACCGACCGAGTCTCACGTGACAGCGACCGACCTTTGGGCGCCAGCGTTGCGTGCCGGCGGCGACCTGAAAGTAGTCGCCGTGCATCGATCTCCGCCCCTCATCGAGCTGCTGGAGGTCGTGAACCGCGAGAGCAACAACCTGTTCGCCGAGCACGTGCTGCTTGCGATCGGCAGGACAGTCGTGGACGAGGGGTCCTTCGCCGGGGGCGCGAAGGCGGTGACACGGTTTCTGACCGAGGAAGTCGGAGTCACGGGTAGGGGCACGAACATCATCGACGGGTCGGGACTGTCGCCGGACAACCGAGTGGCACCGACGACCTTCGTGAAGCTCCTTGAGCACTCCGTCTCTGCTCCTTATTGGGAGGCCTTTTGGTCGACTCTGCCTGAAGCGGGAAATCGACGAGGTCTTCCGCGCATGTACCGAAGCGACGCCGCGGGTAACCTGCGTGCGAAGACCGGGACGATCAATCGGGTATCCGCGCTTTCGGGCTTGGTACGCGCCAGGAGCGGCGAACGGATCGTCTTCAGCATCATCTCCAACGACGGGCGGTCCCGAAACGGTGCAAAAAGACTGGAAGACCGGATCGGCATTCAACTCGCGTCGTTCGACCGGTCTTTCGCAGGGCCCGCCGTCGCTTTCGTCGACGAGAGCCTCACCCGATCCTCCGCCGCCAATCGCCACACGGTTGTCCGAGGCGAAAGCCTCTCCACGATTGCCAGCCGCTACGGCTTGAACCTCGACGCACTCCTCGAGGCGAATCCGCGCCTGTCGCCCGAACGAATCGTACCGGGGCAGGTGCTCCGCATCCCTTCGGCGGGGTGAACGGACGCAGGGAGCCGCGTCCCGACGCCTGAGGGTGACCGCCCCTGGGGGGACGTCGTACACAGCCCTTTCGCTGCCGATGAAGGTGCCCGGCAGGTGAGCGCGCTAGCGGCCTGAGGAAACGCCCGAACGTCCACGAGCGGACCGGAGACGTCTGCGCAGTTCGACGTCCGACATCGTGGACAGCGTGCGCTCGGCCGTCTTCAGCGAGTTCCAGCGCACGTCCGAGAGCTCCACACCGGCATCTTTTTCCCCATCTACGGCCGTTGCGACAAAGACGTAGCGGCCCTTGTAGTCCGGTCCCCCGCGCTCTCTCACGGCCGCCACCCAGGTTTGGCCATTCTCATCGTCGAACGTTCTCAATCTCTCTCCCGATCAGCCGCGGAACACGTGCAACCGCTGGTTAGGCCGCTGCAAGCAGTTCTACTCCATGGATTTGGGCGTCGAACGAAGGAACAAGCTCCGCAGTCCCGGCTCAGGCAAAGCGTCGACCTCGTGATAGGCCTCGTCGTAGCTCGTGCCCGAAAGGTTCGCCTGCCGAATCTCCCGAAGCGCCCCCCGCGGCACAAAAATCGCGTAAAACGC
This sequence comes from Longimicrobiales bacterium, assembly GCA_965248625.1. Taxonomy (GTDB): domain Bacteria; phylum Gemmatimonadota; class Gemmatimonadetes; order Longimicrobiales; family Gaopeijiaceae. The sequence continues at coordinate 634,196 of OZ252109.1, forward strand.
CCCCCAGGACTCACGTCCTATGACGATTTCCCAACGTACCCCCTCCTCATCCAACTGGAGCACGATGTCCAGCAATCTCGAGTATCGAGGAGGGGTGGATCGGTCGCTCAGGCCGCCGGAACGCCCGACGCGGGCGGGGCTCCCGACTGGAGCCCGCAGCTCTGGAGGAAGCTGCCGAGCACGAACGGCAACCCTCCGCGCTCGATCACTTCGGTCGGTGTCGCGCCGGTATAGGCTTTTAGCGCCCTCCGGAACGCCGCACCACTCGAGTATTCCAACTGCCTGGACACGCTCTCCGCGTTGCGGCCGGGCTCGACGAGCCAGTGTCCGCCATGGAGAAGCCGGCACCAAACCAGGAGGTGTCCTGTGGCCGGGAGCCCTTCCCGCTTGAGTCGCTCGCTCAAATGAGGCCTGCTGAGGCCGAGTTGCACGGCGAACTGGTCGGCGCTCAGGCGGCGATGCACGTCCTCCATGCCGCTGCGCACGGCGGCGAGCTCGCGGTGCGGAACACACGTGCTCAGCCGCCGGCAGACCTGCGCCGCCGCACCCGTGGAGCGGGCTCGATCGACGATCGGACGGAGCTGAGTTCGAAGGTCATCGACGGGGAGCAGAAGAAGGTGTCGCACGCCCGACCTCCCCAACTCGAAGAGAGCCAGCGGATCGTCGGGTCGGCGCACGATCAGGACGAGGCCCAAGTGGGGATAGAGCTTCCTGATCTTTCGGAGCGGGTCCCCGGAGTCCAGCCCGCGGAGCGTTCCATGGTCCACCACAGCAGCCGTGACAGGACGCTCGCGCAGCAGACGGAGGAACCCGGTCCAAGACCGGGTCTCGATCATCGTGTAGTCGTGTCCGAGCGCCCTCACAAGGTGCCCGGAAAACTCACGATCCCCCGAAAACGTCGCTAATAACGCCATGACCTTCGGAAAAGATATACCTGGGTCCAAAGATGATTGTGCCGCCCCGCTCAGGGGTCGCCGATCTTATCAAGGGAGAAGTCGTAACCCCTTGTGTCCCCCCCTCAATCACGGGGAGTTTCAAATGAGAAAGCTCCGCTATGCCCTCTCGGTCGCGTTCGTTGCCCTCATGCTGGGCGCCACCGCCTGCACGACTCCGACCGGCCCTGTCGCCGACTGCGGCGGAACGCACGGTCCGAATACCTGCGAGTAGCGGATCCTCGGTCGAGCTCCTGGCCTTCGCGGTTAGAGCCCGGCTCGAAGTGCTGACAACTCCGTCAGGACGTCGGTTACCCTCGGGTCGCCGGCGTCCTGCGGGGAGTATGCCGGTACTGACCGTTCTTCCGTAGTGTCCAAGGCGGAGATCTCCGTCTCGGCTTTGTACGCCACCTGATGTAGACGATGGGCTTCGGCATCGTCCCTGGCCCTTTCCAGCCAATATTTGGCTTCTTCCACTTGTCCCATGATCCGGTAGGCAACTCCACGATCCAGAGCGATCTGTGCCCGGAAGGAGGGAGGCAGGCTCTGCCAGTCTTCCACGTCGCCCCGCCGGATCCACTCGATGAACAACACGGCGTTACCCCGGATCGCCGCGACGGACGCACGCCCGGCGGTGGCCAGGGCGCGGAGGGCGGCGCTGCGAGTCCGATGGATCACGACGGAGTATGCGTCTTCAGCTGATCCTAGGGCCCCGCCCTCAGCCAGGAGCTCCGCCAAGTCGGAGAGCACCGTCAGCTTGTCCTCGTCGCGATTGTAGAGTTCGAAAGCTTCCCAGCCCTCGATGACGGCGTCGGTCCAGTTTCCTTGAGCCTTGTCCACCGCCATCATGCTGTGGTGGCACATTGCCTGAGTGGCCCGCGACGCACCGCGCTCGGAGGCGTGGATCGCGCTGGCCACGGCCTCCCGCGCGCTGGGGAGGTTACCGCGCTCCCGAAAGGCGTTCGCTTGGCCACTGTAGATATGTGCCATGCGCTCGACATCGGCAGAGGTTTTGGCGAGATGGAGCGCCCGTCCATACCATTCGTCGCAAACCTCAAAATCACTCAGCTTCCGAGCCGTTCTGGCATGGAACCGTGCTGCGTCCGTAGCGGCCGGGACCGAGCCGGTACCGACCGCGACGTCGAAGGCGACCCGGAAGATCTCCTGGGCCCCGTAGAAGTGTCCGAGCTCCTCAACGCCGACTCCCCAAGCGAGTAGCTGGCCCAAGAGCTCCGGCCGAGAGCCGCGCTGTACCGCGTCCAACACTCCGCTCCACGCCCGTTGCTCCACGTCATCGTCCTGGGACGGCTTAATCTCTCGGCGGATGCCCTCCAGCTGATGTGCGAGGGAGTCCGGATCCACCTGGAATGCCTCTTCTACCAGGCCGTTGATCAGCCGCGCCACGAGGAACCGCGACGAGATCCTCCGACTCGTCGACTCATCGGGCCGACCCTCGATGTCCTTCAGGACCGACCACCCCGCGAAGCTCTCACCGCGCGAATCTTGCTTGGACCCCTTCGCACTCGCATGCACCCGCCGGGAGGCGACATCCTGGTGGAGCAGGACGCCGGCGCACTCTCCGGCGACGAACATCAACCGGGTTCGGCGAATCGCGTCGAGGGGGATGCGACGACCAGCGGAGTCGACGATCACGAACCACGCCCGCGATCCGTCGCTTCCGAGCGCGACGGCACGGAGGCTACGCGCACCGCCCTGGGTCCCCCCGGACAGTTCCGATCCCGGTCGGTCGAGGAGGCCTGGAACGCCCCGATCCCACGCGTCGCGAAGCGGTTCGATGGGAAAATCGCCTCGAGGCTCGTCGGCGCCCGCGTCGATCAGGCAGTGGACGTGGACCAACCCCGGTCCGTACTCGTCGACCCAAACCGCGGACGCGCGGTCGCCTTCGACGACCGCAAGCGCCTCGGCAAGGCGGCTCGCTACTCGAGAGCGCTCGGGATCCGCGCCGTAGAGCGCCAGTGACCGGCGAAGCCGCTGTTCTCGGCGGACCCGATACTCGTCGAGATAGGCAATTTTGGCGGGAATGGACATCTTTTCGGGATACGGTAGCGTGGGGGGCAACCGCAAGGTAGGCTCAGGCAGAGGGATACACAACCGCTCGAACGGCCGAGGCGGGACCAACCGGATCCTGTCTTGCCGCCACATGAGAGGCTCGACCCTGTCCCCAGGCCCCCAGTGAGCGGCTCCCTAGCACCGGATCGCGCGCCCTCTTCCAGCGGGCCGGTCGGAACCAAGGCCGCGCGTGAGCCTGGCACCGAGCTCGGGTTGCTGGTGATGGCTGTCATTTGGGGGATCAATTTCCCCTTCATCAAGGTCGCCCTCGAAGACCTCTCCCCACTCGCGTTCAACGCGCTTCGCTTTCCACTCGCGGCTGTATTCCTGTACGTCGTGCTCCGGCGGCGCGGGCCGATCCCGCGGCCGAGAGCCTCCGACTGGCCCGTCCTCATCGGCCTGGGCCTCGCAGGCAACGTCATCTACCAGATGTTCTTCATCTTCGGGCTCGCGTTCACGAGGGCGGGGAACGCCAGCCTCCTCCTGGCAACCACACCTGTTTGGACGACGCTTCTCTCGGGCTTTCTCGGCCACGAACGACCCACAGCCATCGTCTGGGTGGGCATCGCCGGCTCCCTCGTGGGCATGACGCTCGTCGTGGTCGGAGGGAGCGCCGGTGTGGGGCTGGAAGGCGCGACCTTGAGGGGCGACCTGCTCGTGATCTGCGCATCCCTTGTCTGGTCGATGTACACGGTAGGAGCGCGAAGCCTGATCCATCGATACGGCTCGGTGGCCGTGACCGCGTGGACGCTATGGGTCGGGACGGCGGTTCTCGTTCTGATCGGCGCACCAGACCTGCTCAGGACCCCCATCGGCTCGGTTACGCCCATGGCCTGGCTCAGCGTGATCTACGCAGGGGTGCTCGCGGTCGGACTGGCTTACGTGCTCTGGAACTACGGTGTCCGCAAGCTTGGCAGCTCGAGGACCGCCATCTATGGCAACCTCGTCCCCGTGGTGGCGCTGGTCGCGGCTTGGGCGTGGCTCGCAGAGGTGCCGACGGAGCTACAACTCGTGGGGGCCGTCGTCGTGATCGTCAGCGTATACTTGACCCGCCACGGGCATCGTGACATGGTCGTGATGGCCCTGGAGTGACCGGGGGCCCGGGCCGGTGATTCAGGCGTGCGAGCCGGAGTCGAGCTGCTTCCGCGGCCGCAACTCCGGGAATTCGTACAAGATCAACCCTTCGTCGGTGATTTCCGACCGGACGCGCAGACCGTCCTCCATCGCGTCCATGACCTTCTCGGCAGCCGGCAAAGAGAGGTTGAGGCGGGTCGCCACCTCGCTCACGGTCAGCTCCCCACCCTTCTCGCTCGCGAGCAGTAGGACCTGACGCTGAAGTCCGACCATGATCGCCCGGCGCCGCTCCGCGAGAGCCGCGTGGCCCCACCAGAACGTGAGCGAGCCAGCCCCGGCCGCCACTGTACCCACCGCCGCCAGGGCGAAATCAGGCTCCGAGATGCCCATCAACACCATTAAAACGGCCAAGAGCCCCACGCCGACTCCGAAGACGCGGCGCCCAATGCCGCTGGGAGGGAGGGGCTCCGCTGGTGCATTGGGGCTGGCGGCCATGACCGGAGTCGTCTCGCTCGCTACGCCGGGACCGAGTGGCTGTATCCCCGTGGCGTGCTCCCAACCGAGACCGCACTGGCGGCACACCCGGTGACGCCTGCGCGCCAGCCAGTAGACCACGCCACCGAAGCCGTAGGTGCAAAAGCTGATGCCGGCCAGCAGGCCGATGTGCGCCGGTCTCTTGAAGTACGCGATCCCCTCTCCGCGGTACCCGCATCGCGGGCACCGCCTCGCCCCAGCCGGCGGAAGTATCTTCGGGGTGGCCGCGCCGCACGTCGGGCAGCGGGCAGAGCCACCGTCCAGCTGTTCACCGCACGTGGAACAACGCATCAATTCGGACATGCTCCGTTTCTCGAATGTCGGCCTCTCATCCTTACGGCACCTCGACCTGGAAGATTCAGGCGCCTCCACGGTCTGCGCGCCGTGCCTTGGAGGGCGGGGTAACGACCGGTCCGCCTCCCGCGACGGTCATCTGTCACACCACGCTCAGTTCAGCCGGACGATCGAGAGCTGTAAGCCGGCTTCTTCGCCGCGAATCGCGCCCATCGGCGCCGAAAAGCTCACCGTCAGCCCCCCGGGAAGGGCTGGAGTCATCAGGAAATATACCGACGAGGACGACCACATCTGTCCTGACCACTTGAATGTAACGTCACCGCTCACCTCGTCCGGGGCTAGCGGATAAGCGTCGCCTGAGCGCGTCAGCGCGCCCCTCAAGTCGAGATCCGGGAAGGTCAAGCGAGGGTCCAGCCCGATCGAAAAGTCGGGGTCGATATCGAGGGAGCCTCCATCGAGATAGACCGCTGCCGCCCACTCGGCGAGCAGCTGGGCCCACTCCCGCTCACTCTCGTGCTCCACGTTCGCGATGCCGGGGCGCGTCGTTTGCGTCAGCCTCAACAAGACGTCGTTCGTTCCAGCCTGGGCACGGAGATACCGAAGCAGGAGCCAACCCGCACCTCGTTCTTCGAGGGTGCCGGACCCAGCGGCCACGACGACGCTGACCTGCTCGGGATTCGCGAGGTATCGACGCGCCCGGTCCAGGTTGCCGGCGTGATACGACGCGGCTAGCTCGACCATCCCTCGGTCCTCGAGCTCTTCTGCCACCACGGTCTCCGCCATCTGTGCGAGCGCTTCGGAAACCCAGAGTGAGCCGGTCGATTCTGCTCCTCGGAGGAGCACACGTTGGTTGAAGTGGACCATGTGCTGGAGCTCGTGCGCCAGGATCGAAGGAACGACTTCCAGCACGCGCTCCGTCGAGAGCGCATTCCCCAGGTCGCCCTCCGGATCCGGAACCACGGTGTAGAAGATCTCGCCTTCATTCGAATTCTCGTTGCCCCGCACGAGATCCAGGCCGAAGAAGAAGCCACCGATGACACCTTGCGACGACTCGGGTTCGGTGAGCCGGTTGACCGTCGGCGTCATCAGGATACTGATGCGGCCGTCGCTGTCGAGGTCCGAAGCCTCCCCGTAGGCCCCGGTGACCGTCGGGAAAATGAGGTCGTCGAAGATCGCGGCGAGGTCCGCGAAGTCGCCGTCCGAAAACCCTCGCGCGGGGGCCGTCACGTCTTCGTACAAGACTGCACGCCCGCTGACGTGGCGGATGATGGCAGTCACGTCGTCGAAATCGCGATCTACATTCAACACCTTGAACTGCCGCCGCTCTCCGACTTCGGGCGTTCGAGGCGGTGTCCGGCTTCCACTGCCTTCGACCCGGTCGATCATCGAAACGAGCCCGTTCTCGAGCTCCCTCAAGCCTCGATCCCATTCGGCTTGCTTCCCGTCCAGCACTGGGGGTCGGTCTGGCCCGCCGGTGGGAGTCACTCCTTCGGAGACACCCGTGAGCAGCCGACCAGATTCGGATGGGACGAGCACGTCGACTTCGTGAAGTCCACCCGCCAGGGTCGAGGCCGATTGGGCGACTGCCAGATACGTGGCGTCCTCCGCGGCCGGCAGCCGTACACACAACGGCTCGAGCGATTCGGGAAGCACCAGCCAATCGCCCACGTCGAGTGAAGTCGGCGCTGCCGGGGTCACGAGGGTGGACTGGGGCTCGCCAGCAACACCGCCCACAGAGACCCACACGTCGACGCTCCCGCCCCGCAGGCATCGGGGCACGCTCACGAAGAGCTCCGTCTCGGTGGCGGTGAAGACGACGCCTCGAACCCCGTCGAACAGGACGAGGTTACCTGTGCGACTGGAGCTGAAGTGCTCTCCGTGAAGCCTGATTGGCTCCCCGGCAACGATGCTGCCGGGCACCAGAGCGCTGATCCGAGGCTTGAAGACGACGCGCGCTTCGAACACTGCCGGCTCCCCGACAAGGCCCCCGAAGGAGGCTTGCACCCTGTAGGTCCCGGCGTCCGCCCCCAGCGTGAGACGAGTTTCCGCTTCCCCGACGGAGTCGGTCGCCGTGCGCTCGGAAGACAGGACGGCGCCGGCGCCGGACAGCACCGCCCACTCGACGACGACTCCGGTCGCGACGCGGCCGTCCGAGCGACTTCGAACGAGCACTCTTAGCGGCTCAGGGAGCGGCGCACCCTCGACTCCAAGCTGATCATTGCCCGAAACCATTCGGATCTCGAGGCTCCCCGGTGACGGAGAGGAGGGGTCGGCACACGCGGCCGCACACAGAACCGCCAGGAGCAGCTGGACGGCAAAGCAACGCCGCAGCCGATGTCGGGGGCTAGCCCGCATGAATCTGCAAGCTGGGGGATAGGTCCACTCGTTGTGTCCTACCCGAGTCGGATCGTAAGGCTCCGGGCTCGGCGTGGTGTGGGCGCCCGCCGCCGTATTCGATGAAACGAACCGTTTCAGCGGGTGTTTAAGGGTCGTCACGGGCTGGGGCTGAGTCGAGCGCTCAGGCCGATGACCCTGTCTACCGTCCAGAGAACCGATCACGCGTCGCGCCGTGGCTCTGTGCCCGGCCGAGTCCCCCGACCGCAGCCAATGCCATCCTCCAGCCCCGTCGTCGTGGCGCTCGTCGCCCTCACTGGATCGGCGCTCTTCGCCGTCGCGGCAGAGTCTTCCGCGCAAACCATCCCCTCGCCGTATCGATTCGTCGAGACTTCCCAAGAGACTGGAGCCGCGTTGGGGTTCCTCAGGCCGAGCCGTGGCCGATTCGGCTTCGGACCGGGTCCGGGGCAGGTGATCGGAGGTCACTACCAGGTCCGGGTTGGTGGTCCGTTCTCTCTTCAGGGTGTCGTTGCCTACATGCCGACCACCCGCGACGTGATCGACCCGCGCCGGGACGAGGGCGACCGCAAGATCGGCGAGGCAGACGCCACCATCGCCTCCGCAGACGCGCGCCTCCATTTCACGCTTACGGGTGATCGGACTTGGAACCGGCTGGCGCCCCACTTCGTCCTGGGAGGCGGGGTGGCCTTCGACATGGCACCGGGGCAGGCCATCGACGGCGACCTCGAAGGCGACGACCGATTCGAATTCGGGCCTTCGTTTCTCGGTGTCCTCGGAATCGGCTTTAGCCTGTTCGTCTCGGAGCGCATCGTCTTCCGCGGAGAGTCCATCGCAACGTATTGGAAGCTCAACACGCCCCGAGGATATCTCCGCGTCGATCGCGAGTTGGGGAGCCCTGGCGAGAGCCAGTGGGTCAACGGCGTCGGCTTCTCGTTCGGAGCGGCGTACCGGTTCTGATGGGCGGCGGCGCTGGCGGCTCGCATCCGGTCGAGCGTAAGGGCCCGTCGACTTCCCGGACCCGGTTCGAGTCGCGCACGGCTGATTGGCTGTCTCGCGAAGAAGCCACAGGTCGGGTCCTGGCCGGTGTCGAGCCTCTTCAGCCGGTGAGCGTCGCGTTGGACGAAGCGCTGGGCATGGCACTCTCGGACCCCCTAACGAGCCCGGTCACGCTCCCGCCCTGGGACAACGCCGCCATGGACGGATATGCGGTGCGTGGTGAGTCCGTCGCCGGGGCGTCGGAGCCGAACCCTCGGCGGTTGCAGGTCGTGGGCGCGAGCCACGCCGGACACGATCCCGCACGGGCCGTGGAAGCCGGCGAAGCCGTGAGGATCATGACGGGCGCGCCGCTCCCGGGCGGCGCGGACACCGTGGTGCGCGTCGAGGACACGGACGCAGAGGCCGAAGCGGGGTGGGTAGAGGTCCGCTCCGATCGCGATCGGGGGAGGAACGTGCGTCCGGAAGGGCAGGACATGCGGGTGGGCAGTGAGCTGCTCCCGGCCGGCACCACCTTGGGCCCAGGTCAGATCGGCGTGTTGGCGGCCTGCGGGCTCCCGTCCGTGGAGGTCTGTCGAAGGCCGGTCGCAGTCGTGCTCTCGAGCGGGGACGAGCTCGCATCACCAGAGCGGTTCGGCGAGGTGTTGGCTGGACGGGCGATTCCGGACACGAACGGTCCCACAATCGCGGCGGCCGTTCAGCTGTCCGGAGGAGAGGCCCTGCGGCTCGGCGTCGCCCGCGACACGGCAGAGAGCGTCCGCGATCACGTCCTGCGCGCCGCAGACTCGGATCTTCTGATCACCATTGGCGGCGCCTCGATGGGCGAGGGAGATCTGTTCAAGCGCGTACTGGACGACCTCGGTTACAAGCCCGACTTCTGGCGTGTGCGCATCCGGCCCGGCAGTCCATTCGGGTTCGGACGACTCCCGATTGGCGATCGCGGTCCGCTGCCCGTGTTTGGCCTACCCGGCAACCCTGCTTCCGCGTTCGTGACGTTCCACCTCTTCGTGCGGCCGTTCATCGCCGCGATGGGCGGGCACAGCCGGCGCCATCAGCCGGTGCTACGGGCTCGAGCGGGCGAGACGATGCGGGGGGCCGGCACGCTCGCGCTCTTTCCTCGCGTCACTCTTCATGGTGGCCCTGGAGACGTGTGGACCGCGCGTTTGACGGGCCCCCAGAGCTCGGCCTTGGTTACCTCGTCTGGCCGGGCGCACGCGCTCGCCGTGATCCCGGAGGGCGTCGAAAGAATCGACGAAGGCGACCAAGTCGATGTCATGCTGCTCGACAGCGGACCCGGTTGGTGGCCCCCCCCGATTGGCCCCTCGGCGTCGTGACGAGGTCGACCCGGGGTGAAGCCGGAAGCCGACGCGGAGCGAGTCGGGCGAATGCGGCCCTCGCTGGACGGGGCTTGATCGCCCTCGCGTTGGCAGCGTCGCTTACGGCGTGCTCCCTTCCCCACTGGCCGGTCGAGGGACCGATCGTGTCGCCCTTCGGGATCCGCATGGACGGTCTCCGTCCCGAGATTCACCGAGGTGTGGACATCCGCGTTCCCTACGGGAGCGAGGTCCGCAGCATGGCGGACGGGCGGGTTCGATTCGCTGGGACAATGGCCGGGTACGGCACCGTGATCTGGGTAGATCACCCCGGAGGGGTCACGTCGGTGTACGGCCACCTCTCCGAGCTGTCCGTTGCCGAGGGGGCTGCGGTAGACGGCAACACGCCCATAGGGCTGTCTGGGAATTCTGGCAACGCTACGGGTCCGCACCTGCATTTCGAAGTTTGGAAAGGCGGCAAAGAGCAAGACCCGGTCCGGATGCTAGGGGGTCGGCCAGGCAACTGAGCCCGGGCTACTCGCTCCTGAGGCTCCGGATCTCGGCGGCGAGCGCGGGCACGACCTCGAAGAGGTCACCCACGATCCCGTAGTCGGCGACGCTGAAGATCGGCGCGTCCGCGTCCTTGTTCACCGCGACGATCGTCTGTGCAGTGCGCATTCCTGCCAGGTGTTGAATGGCCCCGGAGATCCCCACCGCAAAGTAGAGCTTGGGGGACACGGTCTTCCCGGTTTGCCCAACCTGCTCGCCGTGAGGCCGCCACCCGGCGTCCACGACGGCACGCGACGCTCCGAGCGCGGCGTCGGGGCCTAGTGCGTCTCGTAAATCCTCGATCATGCTCCAGTTCTCCGGGCCTCGCATTCCGCGACCACCCGAAACGACGGTGCCGGCCTCAGCGACGTCGAGCGTGCCCCCTGTTGCAGCGTGGAACTCAACGAAGCTCGTGTCTCTCTCGGCTTCGACCGATGGGGAAAACGGCTCTACTGAGCCTTCCGCTGCTCGACCCGCCGGTCGAAAGACATTCGGCCTTAGCGAGACCACGGCGGGGTTGGCTTCGACGGTGACGCGTGCGAACGCTTTCCCGGCGTATACCGGTCGCGTGACGACCAACGCGCCGTCTTCGATGTCCAGGGCCGTCGCGTCGGACGCGAGAGGCACGTCGAGAAGAGCCGCCACTCGCGGTGCGAGGTCCTTACCAGTGGCGGTGGCAGGAAACAACACCACCGCGAAGTCACCTTCTCTGGCGGCCGCGGCCACGATCGGTGCGTAGGCTTCCGGTTCGTAACGCCCGAGACCATCTGCCTCGGCGACGCGGATCATGTCGGCTCCCTGAGCGCCGAGAGCCTCACAGCTCGCTGAGAGGCCGGGCTCACCCACGGTGATTGCCTGCACGCTCCCGCCAAGAGCCCCGGCAAGCGCGGCCGCTGCCGAGACCACTTCTTCCGCCACGCCTCTCAGTGTCCCGTCCCGTTGTTCGGCGAACGCGAGAACGTCAGCCATTACGTCACTCCCATTGATGTTCGGTTCTTCGTATGTCTACCCCGAGCCGGCGTCGCCCCAAGGGGCGGGCGACCTAATGCTACAGCGCCTGCGCCTCCTCGCGGAGGAGCCGCACCAACTCGGCGACAGCAGCGGGGCCTTCGCCGACGATCCGTCCCTCCGGACGCGGTGGGGGTGGCTCGAGACTTCGTACTCGAAGGCGAGACGCGGGGAGCTCTGCCGCCTTCTGCTCGAGCGGCTTCTTCTTCGCGGCCATGATGCCCTTCAGCGAGGCATAGCGGGGCTCGTAGGCGCCTTTCGTGATTGTGACGACAGCCGGCAGAGTGAGGTCGACGACCTCGGTGCCGCCCTCGACCTCGCGATGACAGCGTACGCGTCCGTCTTGCACATCGAGCTCGGCGACAGCCGTCGCGCAGGGACGACCCATCAGCGTCGCGAGCATCGGGCCAACCTGCTGCTGATCGTCGTCGGCCGCCTTGACCCCCAGCAGGATGAGGCTCGCATCCCGCCCGGCCAGCTCCGCTGCGAGAGCCTTGGCCGTGGCGAGCCCATCCATCGAGACTTCGCCCTCGAGCAGAACTGCCCTGTCGGCACCCATCGCGAGGCTGGTCCGCAGGCTCTCGGTCGTCGAGGCGTCCCCGACGCTCACTACCGTGACCTCACCCTCGCCTGCGGCCTCCTTGATCCGGAGCGCCGCTTCGACCGCGAACTCATCGTATGGGCTCACGATGTATTTCACGCCGCTCGGGTCGATGGAGACGCCGTCCTGGCCGATCCGCACGCGGGTCTCGGTGTCGGGTACCCTCCGGATGCAGACGCTCACGTTCAAGTCGTTCTCTCCCTCGATGGGCTCCATGGAGTACCCGCGGATGTACGCAGCGCCGCGGACACGCCGGCGGGCAAAGCCAAAACTATAAGAGATCGCGCTCCGGGGAATGCCGGTTCCGACGGACGACAGACCAGGATGTGCTACAGGCTCGCGCCCAACGCCGCAAAGCAGATCGCAGCAAGGCCCCCGGAGATCAGCGCGTAGGGGAGCTGCGTCCGCACGTGGTCGATGTGATCGGTGGCCGCGGCCATGGATGCGATGATCGTGGTGTCGCTGATGGGCGACGAGTGATCACCAAAGATGCCGCCCGACAGCGCTGCGGCCAAAAAAGGGGCCAGGGGCATCCCGAGCGACTCCGCCACCGGAACCGCGATCGGCAGCATGATCGCGAAAGTGCCCCAGCTCGACCCGATCGAGAACGCGATTCCTCCAGCGACGATGAAGACGAGGGGAAGGAATACGACTGGGGGCAGGACGCCCTCCGTAACCTGAGCCACGAACTCACCCGTCCCCAGGGTCCGGGCCACGGATCCCAACGCGAGCGCGAGCAGGAGAATGAGTGCGAGCGGCATGAGCCCGCCTGCTCCTTTGAGGCCGGTGCGGGTGAGCTCGTCGAGGCTTGCACCCTTCTGGAAGAGCAGCAGCATCCATGCGGTTGCCAGTCCCGCGAGCACCGCCCACAAAACGCTCGTCGAGCCGGAGCCCGCCTGCATGGAGCCGTCGCCCGTCACCCAAAGCCCCAGCGGCATGGTCAGGACCATCACGACGATGGGTGCGAGCATGTTCACTGCTCGGGGTGGAATCCGGTCGATAGGCTGGGGTGACAACACAGCTTCGTCGACCATCGGTTGCGCGTTCGGCCACAGGGCTTGTCCCGAGGCGGCCCGCTCCTCGGCCCGCTTCATCGGCCCGATATCGATCTTCCAGTAGATCGATGCTCCGGCCATTAGGAACGCGAAGATCGCGTAGAAGTTCAGGGGGATCGACGCTACGATAACGCTCAGTGGATCCTGAACGCCGATTTCGTTCAGGATGCCCAGGTTGAGGGCGCCCCAGGCGTTCAAGGGGATAAGGATACAGATCGGCGCCGAGGTCGAGTCGATGATATAGGCGAGCTTCTCACGGGACGAGCCGAATCGGTCGAAGAGCGGCCTGGAAACCGATCCTGCCACGAGGACCGTGATATTGGACTCGATGAAGATCACGATCCCGATGAACCACGCGAGGAACTGGGCGCGCCGGCCGTTGTTCACCCAGCGGTTGTCCTCGAGCCAGTGAACGAATCCACGCACGCCCCCGGACGCTTCGATGGTCGAGATCATTGCGCCGATCGCGAGCGTGAAGAGGATGACCCGCGCATTCCCAGGATCTCCAAGCACCCCCACGATCTCTTCGATCGCCGTGGCGAGCCCGGTAAGGGGATTCCACCCCTCCATGATCATCCACCCGATCCAGACCCCAGCCGCGAGGGACACGTAGACTTGGCGGCTCCAGATGGCGAGCACGATCGCGAGGAGCGACGGGAGGAGCGAGATCCAGGTGGGTTCGGTCACGTCATTCGGGCGCACCAGCCCGTGGTTGGGTGTGGGTTCGCGACACGTGCGGGTTGCCGCGGACGTAGAACCGGAGCTCGTGCTCCATTCCACGTGTGACACCGATGCGCCGAGACCTCTCGATTCCATCGGGCGCGACCGGGGATCGAGGACTCACTTTGAGCGGAGCCTCGGCCAAGTCGTGACCATCCAGGCCACCGGTAATCGCCAGGGCCTGACAAAGTCGGCCCGGGCCGGAGCAGAGGTCCGAGGCGCGGCCGCGCCGATGAGTCATCATGCCGAGACCTGCGACCGGCTCGAGCGCCCGCACGAGAACCGCGGCGGGAAACCCATCATCGGATGTCACGACGTTCAGGCACCAGTGCATGCCGTATATCAAGTAGACGTATGCCGTGCCTGGCGGGCCGAACATCGCCTGATTGCGGCTTGTGCGGCCGATTCGGGCAGCCGCGTGCGAAGCGGGATCGTGTGGCCCCACATACGCCTCGACTTCGACGATCCGCCCGGCGGTCCGCATCCCACCCACGGTCGACTCGATCTCCCACCCCAGAAGGTCGGGTGCGACTTCTTCGGCGCCCCGTGCAAAGAAGGATTCTTCGACGCCGTCCGCATCGGCCACGGGGGATGGCGGGCTGGTGCGGCTGCTCGGGTTGAGGCGAAGCGGAGTCGGGTGCGGCGCGGCTGTCGGGACCGCCGTGTCACCGGTCACCGTGAGCCGCCCGGAGTGTCAGTCGGGTCGGGAGGCACGTCCGCCTCCGCGACGACCCGAGCCGATTCCGGACCTGCGGCGTCCTCGCCCGCCGGCGTCCACTGCGCCGCTTTCGGACTCTGACCTGGAGCGGCGGGCGAAGTCCGCCTGCCAGGCCTCGACGAGCTTGTCGGCCCGATTTGCCGGGATCACCCGCGCCAACTCGTCGGGGCTCTCGTGGAGTACCTGGAAGATCCGGTCCCCGAAGGCCTCGACCAGGCTCTCGGCGGTCTTCTTGCCCACACCCTTGTAGCTGTTGGTCAGATAGCGAAGAACGGACTCCGACCCGGATGGTAGGCCGAGCTCGGCTGCATTGAGCGACGTAGCGCGGGCCGGTCCCTCACTTGCGGTGGAAGAGGGAGCACCGGCCGGGGGGGCCTCGGTCGCGGCGGGGGACACTGCGCGGGCCGAGGCATCGTGCTCGAGGCCACTCGCGCGTTCGCGCTGTCGCCTCATTCGTTGACGAGGCGAGCGCGGTGACCGGCCGCCAGCACCGCGGCCGTCGTCCCCTGCCGAGTCGGTGGTTCCAGACGGAGCCGACGCGGGCCCGCCAACGGCCTGACCCTCCAGCAGAGGCGGCGGACTCTCGTCCTGGCCAGAGGTGCGGCGGCGGCTGACCCGAGGACTCAGTGTGCGACCGGTGCGCTCCGGCTGCCTCTCGGCACGTTGCGCCGCGCGATCGTCCACCTCTCCCCCATCTTCTCCGGCGTGTGCATCGGCCGAAGTCTCCTCGAGCGGGGCTGCGGGCTGGCTTCCCGGCATGCTGACCTGGTAGTTGCCGCTGTCCCGCTTCTCGACCTCGACCACCTCGTGATCGTGCGCCTGTTGCAGGAACTTGCTGAACTTGCTGAAGCCCAACTCGGCTTCGTCGAAGGCCGGATCGATTGCCAGCATACGCCGCTTCACGTCCGAATCGCGGGCAGAGCCGCTTCCACTCCTCATCGACCCGAGCGCTTCGCGCAGCAGCCCATACGCCGCCTGGAGCGGATCGCCACCCTCCTTCGGTGGACTTGCCTCTTCGGCCGCGGGCCGGTCGGGGGCCGACTCCCGCCGGCCGCGTCCCCGTTGTGGCCTTCTTTCGCGGCGGCCAGTAGCGCGCGGCGCCGCGGAGGCCTCTGCACCGGCGCCGGTGCCGGTGCCGCCAGATGACACTTCGTACTGTCCGTTCTCCAGCTTTCGGAGCTTCAAGAGACCACGCGACGACGCCTCCGCCACGAACTTGCTGAACTTGCTGAAGCCGAAGCTCGACTCTTCGAACGCGGGATCCATTTCCAGCATGACCTGCTTCAGCCGGTCGGAGCGCATGACGTCTCCGCGCTGGACCATCTTCTGGACCGATCTTTCCACGAGCTGCCAAGGGTCCATGGGCTTCCGGTCGTCGGCCGAGGCCTTACGGAGCCCGGTCAGCGAGGAGTACGAGTAATACTCGTCACAGTTTTGGACGAGAATGTCCGAGCTCGATTCCTGAATGCCGACCCCGATGACGAACTTCCCATACTCTTTCAGCTTCAAAACGAGACTCGAAAAGTCGCTGTCGCCGGTCAGCAATATGAATGTGCCAATCTCCGGACGGATGAAGACGAGCTCCATACCGTCGATCGCCATCCGAATGTCTGTGGCGTTCTTCTTCGAGCTGCCATAGGCCGGCGCGAAGATCAGATCGACCGACGCCTCCGAAAGTGGCACGATATACTGGGGATATCGGCGCCAATCCGCATACGCGCGTTGGACAGTGACCTTGCCCTTGATGATGTCTGAGTTGAGAAGGCTCTTCAGCTCCTTCGAAAGGTCACTGCGAATGCCCATCGTCACGTTGTCGAAATCGATGAGCAGTGCGGCGTTGGGGGCTGAGGTGGTGGTGGAAGGGGCGGGGGCCTCCGTGTGCGGGGCCCGCGTATACTGGTTTTGCATGAGTTGTGTCTGTCTCGCAGCTGGTCTGGATATTCCAGGCCGCGAAGCCTCCCCACCGGCCCCACTCCTCCGTCGGCCGTTGCTGGCCGAGATCGGTCGTGGGATGGGTCGGGGGGGCCTCTGGGGCCTACTCGCGCCGGCTGAGCTCCTCTGCCTGCATCGTGCGGGCAAGCTCTACACGCCGGACTTTACCTGTTCCCGTCAACGGGAATTCGTCAAGGAAGCGGACTCGGTCGGGCACCTTGTAATCCGCCAACGTCAACCGACACCAGTTCTTGACCTCTTGGCCAGTGACGATTGCCCCTTCGACGGGGCGCACGCAGGCGCAGATGGCTTCGCCGAGGAATTCGTCGAGTACGCCAACCGCGACCGCGTCCTGTACGGCCGGGTGTGCCTGAAGTCTATCTTCGACCTCTCGGGGGTACACATTGAATCCGCCGCGAATGATAACTTCTTTGCTGCGGCCGACCAAATGCACGAAACCATCCTCGTCGATGATGCCCAAATCCCCTGTGAGGAAGTATCCATCGGCGTCGAACGACCTCGACGTCTCGCTGGGCTGGCGATAATAGCCGCGCATCACGCCCGGCCCACGGACACCGACTTCGCCTAGGCTCTCCACCGGGAGCTTACCCCCGTCTTTCTCGCGCACTCGTACCGATGTCCCCGCGAGCGGGCGTCCCACCGTGAAGCGCTGCTTCTCCATCGGGTCGCCCGGTCGCGTGATGGACAAGGTGGAGCCGGTCTCGGTCAACGAATAGGCGACTTGCAGGTCGGGGCACAGCTCGGCCCTGACCTGACGGAGCGTCTCGTCGCCTATGGGCGCGCCGGCAGCGATACCGGTACGGAGGCTCGAGACGTCCCGCGGGCTACGCTTTTGCTCGTGGAGCTCCGTGACGAAATGGGTCGGCACGCCGTAGTGGACGGTGACCCCGTGCTGCTCGATGAGGTCTAGCGTCTCGCCCCCGTCGAACTCGTCCTGCATGACGATCGAGGCCCCGGCTTGCACGGTTCCCAGAATGCCGGGGCCGAGGCCGAAAACGTGGAAGAGCGCATTCACACCGATGATGCGGTCGTCCCCGGTCACCCCCAGGGCCTCGATGGTCTGGAGGGCCGTCCGCACGAGGTTCCCGTGCGTCAGCTCGACTCCCTTCGGCTTCCCGGTCGTGCCGGAGGTGTACAGAATCGCGAAAACGTCGTCGTCGGTCACACTGTCCGGTTCATCGTGCTCCCTGCCCTCTCCGGCGGAGATCAGGTCCTCGAACTGGAAGATGCGGTCATCATGCCAGAGATCCTCGTCGCCCACAGTGACCACGTAGCGTAGCTCGGGGAGCTCGATCAGAAGATCTTCGAACAGGTGTAGGTAGTCGAGCTCGTTGTAGCTCTCCACGGTGACGGCCCCGACAGCCTCGGAGTGGCGCAGCATGTACTGGAGCTCCGGGGTGGTGAGGCGGGGATTCAGCGGGACGAGCACGACACCGAGCTTGGCAGCCGCGAACATCGAGATCACGAACTCGGGCCAGCACGGAAGCACCAACGCGACCCGGTCGCCTTGCTCTATGCCAAGGTTGCGGAGGGAAGCGGCGAGCGCCCGAGCTTGGCGCTCTACCTGGCCGAAGCTCAGACGATCTTCATCGAAGACGAGGAACACGTTTTCGGGATCGGTAGCGGCTCTCTGTTCGAGCGCGGATGCGACGGTCACGCGTTGCGTGCGCTCCGTGAGCGCCATGGCACCTCCCGATGCAGGTGATGCGTCGGCCCTCGGGCACTCGGAAGCCGGCGTCTGACGAGGCTCACCAAGTCTTAGCCATCGGTCCGAGACCCGACGAAGCCGCGTGTAAGGTCCCGATTCGCCGGAAGATAGGAGCCGCGTAGGGAGTAATCAACTGGCTTCTCGCAGGACATCGAGCACGACTTCGTCCGGCACGCTCCGGACCCAACCCACCTCGCGATCGACGGTTCCAACGCAGGTCAGGACAACGTATGTGGGCTTTCCCGCGCGCGTCTTCTTGTCCGCCAGCGTGCGCGAAACGACGGCGGCCGGATCGAGATCGGAGGGCACGGACGTCGGCAGGGCACAGGTCTCGAGCGCGGCCTCGATCCGGTCCGCGGTGCCGAGCCGGGTGCGTCCCATGCGTTCGCCAATGCGTGCTTCGAGCACCATCCCGACAGCGACGGCCGACCCGTGGCCGAGCGAGTACCCGGACTCGGCCTCGAGGGCGTGTCCGATTGTGTGCCCGAAGTTCAGGATCTGGCGAAGCCCACCCTCCCGCTCGTCCTCGCTGACCACCCGAGCCTTGAGCTCGACAGAACGGCGGACTACGGACTCCATCTCGCTCGCCCCTCCGTCGAGCAGCTCGTCTGCCGATGCGACTATGGCATCGAGGTAATCCTCGTCGAGGACGGCTCCGTGTTTGACCGCCTCAGCGAGTCCCTGCCCGCGCTCCTCCCGCGAGAGAGTCGCGACGTATTCAGGGTCGGTCGCTACGAGGTTAGGGGAGTGGAACGCACCGATCACGTTCTTACCGGCCTTTGCGTCTACGCCCGTCTTGCCCCCCACCGACGCGTCGACCATCGCGACCACGCTGGTCGGCACCTGTACGACCGGCACGCCGCGCATGAAGGTCGCGGCGACGAAGCCCGCCAGATCTCCGGTCACGCCTCCGCCGAGCGCCACGACACAGCAATCGCGCCCGAACCCCGCCGCAAAGAGCTCGTCCGACAGCCGTGACCACGACTTTCGGACCTTGCTGGCTTCACCCGCGGGGAAGGTGAACAGGTCCGAGTCCAACCCCGCCGCGGCGAGCGTTTCCATGAGCTCGCTTCCGTGGAGGGCCGCCACCCGGCTATCCGAGATGATCGCGTATCTGTGGGCCGGCGCGTGCGCGGCGAGGAGATCGCCGAGGGCGTGCCGTAGACCCGACTCGATCAGCACCGGGTAGGTGGTCCCACCGGAGATCTCGACAGGGACGGTGATGGGCTTGCGGACCGGAGTCCTCACGGACGATCTGCGATCTGGGCCCTGAGATCGCCGTCGACGGATCCGACGGTCAGCACCGCCGCCGGCAGGCCATCGAGGGCACGCGCCTCGAGGGAGGCGTTGCCGCCTAGCGCCGTCGTGAGAGCGTCGCCGAGCGCCACAAACGCGTCGCGCGCTGGCTCGTCGTCCCAAACGGAAAACCACACGAGGGATCTGTCACGGCCAGCGGGTCCGAGGAGGGCGAACTGATCTCCGTCCCAGCCGTTCGCCGCTGCGCCCCTGCCTTCGCCAAGGAGCTCTTCCAGCAGGACTCGGACGCCAGCCTGACCAAGCGAGTTCGTGTAGGAAACCAGCCTCGCATCTTCCGCGTGGATCTCGAGATCGACGGGAGAGTCCACGGCCGACCCGAGTAGGCGATCCGGATCGAGAATCTGTTCCGTGGAAGCCGGCAAGTGGTCTCCGAATGGAGCCGGTCTCCCTGAGTTGCGTCTCCAGAGATCCTGTACGAAGCCGGCCCCATCGACATATGGGAACACGATGGATTCCTGAACGATCCTGGGTGCCCTGGCGAGAGCGACTGATTGGCTGGTCATCGCCGCCAGCGCGGGGCGCAGCGTCGCGGAGAAGTTGGGAAGTGCGGCGAGATCGACGGGCGTGCCCTGGAGTTTTTCGGCCATGTACTCGAACATTACCAGCGTCGCGTGACCTTCGATCGCCGCCTGAGCCGCGACCTGCCGGTCATTCCCGAGCTCTTTGCTGGTCAACGCGGCGAGATCCGCCGCTTGATCCTGGACGGCGTGCACGAGCTCGTGGATCAGCACCGTCTCGAGCGCTTCGTCCGCCTGTCCTGTCATGACGAACAGTGCCGTCGAGTCGGGATCGTAGAAGCCGGCCACCTGCTCCGTGTAGATGTCGAGGAACAGAGCGCGCAAGTCGAGGTCTGCCGGGACCAAGCCCAAGAGCGCATAGCTGTCACGAATTCGGTCGGCTTCGTCGCTCGGGAGCTCCTCTTCCATCTTGTGGACCAGGTAGCTGGTGAGCTCCGCCTCGGTCCTCCACTCCACACGGACCGGCTCACGTAACTCGAGACCCGAGCGGGCGGCGATGCTGGGCAAAAGTGTTGCGGCGAGCTCGCGAAGCTCGGGGTCCGACGAAACGACGAGTGTGTCGGACGGCACGGATTGCCCGCAGGCGATCGCACACGTCAGCGTGAGCAGCGGAATCACGATGCGGACTCCTCCGGCTCGAGAGAGGCGCAACGGAAGACCGGGGGCAGGACTTCCGCCCTCTCGTCCCACACCTCGCCGACGGTCCTCCCGGTCGCGGGGTCGATCCACTCCGGAGCGATCTCGGCGAGCGGCGCCAGCACGAAGGAGCGCTCCGCCCATCGCGGATGAGGGATCGTGAGGTCGGAACCGCTGAGCTCGCGGTCGCCGAAGAACAGGATGTCGATGTCCAGGGTCCGAGGGGCGTTGCGAATGGTGCGGATCCGGCCAGCCTCCGATTCGATCGCCAGCAGCGATCGCAAGAGTGCATCCGGCGTCGCGGGGGTTCGGATCCGCACAGCCGCGTTCAGAAAGTCCGGTTGATCTACCAGACCCACTGGCGCGCTCCTGTAGACGGAAGAGCGCTTCCCCACCTCGGCCAGCCCGGCCAGGCGGGAGATGGCACTCCTCAAGTTCTCCAATCGACGCCCTACGTTCGAGCCGAGTCCCAACAGAGCGTCCGTCATCCACCCGATTCGGATTCATCGACGCGACCATAGCGATCCTCGAGACGGACCACGTCGTCGAGCTCGGGCGTCGACGCCTCGAGGACATCCACGTCCGTCACCGCCTCCATGCGGTGGACGGTGCCTGGCCTGATCCGGACCGAGTCACCCTCCTCCATCACGAGCTCCTCCAGGTGGTCCTGCGACGGTCCGCCCCAGAACCGCAGCGATCCCCTCAACAGGTAGAGCGTTTCGTCCTTCTGGCGGTGGTACTGGAGCGAGAGCGCCTCGCCCGCACGTACGTGGATGATCTTCCCCACGTAGCGCTCGGTGCTCGCCCAGATCACCTCGTACCCCCAAGGCTTCTCGACAAGGGTGGGAGGCGATCTCATCCGCCCGACCCGTCCATACGCACGAGCTCGTTCCGCTCACGGTCCAGGATGTGGACCCGGCCCTCGTGGACAAGCACGTACGAGGCGAAGCCGATGCCCCGTACCACGCCAACGGAGACTGGGGACGTGGGGTTGCTTACGTCGAACACGAACACGCCTTGAGGACCTGATGCGACGTACACCCGTCCGTCGTGAGCCGCCCCTGAATAGGCGAACTCCATCCCGGTGAGGGTCGTCATCGCCCGGGGGGCCCCGGGGTTCGTCAAGTCGACGATCAGGGCCCCTTCGGTGCCCAAGCTGAGGACCCCGGTGCGATCGCTCACCGAGAGGTGCAGACCCCGCCCCCCCAGGCCGAGACGACCGAGTTCTTCGAGGGTCACCGGGTCACGCGCGACGAGCAGCGTGTCCACGAGGGTCCAGAGCGCGGGAGTGGCGGCGCCGAGGGTGGGGCTGGCGGAACCCAGCGCCAGCGCCAGCGGAACCTCTCGCGTCGCCACGGTCCGATCCTCCAACAATGAGGCGTCGGAGCCATTTCCGCGGAATGAAGCCAGTCGAATCCTCCCGACCTCCGCGATCGCGACTCTCCCAGCGTCCAAAGACTCGAGCGCGCTTGCGCCGGTCTCCCAGAGCAACCGAGGCTCGGGAGTGCTCTCGCGTAGTGACAGACCCCAAATCTGCGTGCTGGTGCCTACGAGGAGGTAGCCTCCTAGCCCGAGAACGGTCGCCGCTCGCGGTTGACCGGTCACGGGGATCTGCCGGTGGGTAAGGTCCGCGTCGACCAGCCCCACTCCGCTCCGCGTGAGCGCCACCAACCCCACCCCGGAAGAAACGAGCGCTGTCGGCAGGTCATCCAGCTGGGTGGTGCGCGACCCGAGATCGAGGGTGGGACCGTCCTCGTATCGGCGCACGGCTCTCTTGTCGAACTCGTTGCCGACAAGGAATCCGAGACCGGCGCCGAGCACAGTGCTGACACCCGTGATGCAGGAGCGAGAGGAGCAGAAACCCGTCTGCGCCGTCTCGGCATAGTCCTGGGTGAGGCTCGCGACCCCACCCATCACGACCGCGCTGACCGCAGCGAGAGCGTACCCCCGCCATCTGGCTGGAGGGTCGTCTGCATCCTGCCCTGCCAGGGGTTGGATGTACAGGAGCGCGAGCAAGGCGAGCGTCGTGGCCACCTTCGGTGTCATCTCAGAAGCTCGCTGCGGCCGTGGTGAGGGCCTTCCAAGTCAGCCACGCACTCGGTCCTGGAGTTGCGGACCCACACGTGGTACAAGGTCGTCGCCGATACCCCTGACGTTCTCGGCTTTGGCACCTCCGCCTCCTCCTCGCTCCTCATCTGAACACTCGCAAGAACCCATTGCGCCGCCGCACCCCACCTGTGGACGGCAAGCTGCCAAGGATGTCCGGGGAACAGTTTTGGGGGGCGATCGGCCGCTCCCCGTGCCGGTCCCGCGTGCCTCCAGCGGCTCGGGAGCAAGCGGGGCTCCCGCAGCGGCACACTACGATGAAGAGAGCGCCCGCCACCAACAAGGGTGACGGGCGCGAATCCCCGTGGTCGAGCTCGATTCAGCGACCTGACTTCCGCTCCGTCTGACGGGTCACTAGTTCGAGAAGAAGCTCGAGAACTTCCCGAGGTAGTTCTCGCTCGCCTGGATGTGCATATCGGTGATCGTCTGTAGCCCATCGGGCTCGAGGACGACGAGATAGGTGCTGTACGACCCGAAATCGCCGCCCGCCTGCTCTTGCTCCACCCGGTCGGCCCCGTTGCCCAATGCGTCCAACGTCAGCGTGTTCAGCCGTACCGAATTGGACACCATCGTGCCACTGAAGCTGGCCAGGTAGCTCTGATAGTGGAACCCGTCCGGCGGCGCGGGAAGACGCCGAAGACCGACCAGCAACGACGTCTCGTAGAACTCGCCGGTGCCGGAACCCGAGATCGTGAAGGCCTTGCCTGGCCCGCTCGGATCGAACGTCCCGAACGTCATGCCGCCCTCCGCCAGGTTCTTGCTCGATGTCAGGTACTCGAGGAACATGAATCTCGCCGCCGATGGCGAGGCCATTGCAGCGGTCTCCACGCTCAAAACCAGGTGGGAGAAGGACCCGAAGTCGAGGCCTGTCGCATCGTCGAGCTTCGCCGTGACCATCGAACTCGATCCGGGCGACCCGAACGTCGTGCCCATGCTCATGTTCTCGCCGACCGTGATGGTGGCGTCGGCGGGGGTATACGAACCGCCGTCACGGCTGTAGAGCCAGAGCTGGTAGGTCCCGCCTGAGAGGCTCGAAAGGCCGGTGACCTCGATGTCCATCTGACCGGGCGCGGAGAACGCGTCCGCGCCGCCTGGCAGGTCCGTGGGGTTCGCGGCCACGCCGTCAGGGAAGGGCGACATGCCGTTATTGACGGCGTTACCGGCCGCGTCGATGTCGGGACCGATCTGGACGCGAACCGTCGGGTTCCCTGGAGGCAACGCGTTGTCGGTCGGGACTCCCTCGTAGAGCAGCACGTAGTTGAACTGCCCCGGTGCGAGGGTTGCCCCAGCCGCGTTCGAGCCGAAAGGCGCATCCGCCGCCGTGAATCCCGCCGCGTCGTTGAGCGCCCACGGAGAGTTTCCCGTCGTGCTGCGCACGATGCAGTCGACCGTGCCCTTGCCCTCCCCATCCGTCACGATGACTCCGAGCGCCACGGGGTTCGTGGACGCGGTCACGTCCGAAAAGGCGGAGAAGTTACACGCGATGCCGGGGTACCCGACCGTCTGTCCACCGAGGAAGGTCAGCTGGTCCGGGTCCGTCACTGGGCGACCGGTCAGGATCTGCTGTTGGTCCAACTCCCCGTTCGCCTGGAGCGCCATGCGAGCCAGAACGACAGTGTAGGTCGCGTCGGGTGCGAGCCCGACGAGCTCACCGAAGAGGTCCCATGAGCCGTTTCCCTGACCGGTGAACGCGGGGCTGAACATGCCCCAGAAATCGCCGATCGCCGCGGAGCTCTCGACGAGGGCCGGGAGGCGCGTGTCCTGGGAAGAGTTACGCACTGCTCCGCCCATATCGAAGGCGGGGGACGCGCCGAAGGGGTTGTCCACGGGGACGTAGACGCCGTCGGGCCCGGTTCCGCGGGCGAAGCCGTCCACCACCGAGAAGTCGAATCCGGAGATCCGGATCTTGGACAGAGCCACGGAACCGGAGGGCAATACGGCGGCCCCCGGTCCGAGGACCATCTTGAGGACCGGCCTCGCTTCGGTGACGTCAGTCACGTTCGTGACCTCACAGGCACCGAGCGCCAAGACCCCGAGGGCGAGCGCGGCCATTGGACCCCGCCGGACTCGCTTGCGTTGGATATTCATCATGCCTCCTGGGCCGCTAGCGGTTTAGTCCGGGGATGTACGTCAGCCCGATCGAGAAGCGGATGTTGTGGATCATGTCCTGTTTGTCGGGCGTGGTTGCCCGTTCCGCGTCGGGGAAGCGACAGCTGCCACTGCTGCTGCAGTTGCGCAGCCTCTCCGCGACGGGATTCAACAGGTCGCGGTCGAAGTCCTTGTAGATCACGTCGCGGACATCCAGCTGGATCCCGGCCGATTCGGTCACGGCATAGCGAACGCCCCCACCCCCCTGGAACATGAGATGGGAGACACGCGTGAACCCGTCGTTGGCTTGAGCGTCCAGGTACAGCGTGTAGCCACCCGCGCCACCGATCAGATACGGGGCCAGCTGGTTCCCGGGCATCAGGTCGACATGGACGTTCCCACCGTATTGGAGGGACGTCAGGGTCTGACCGACTTCGAATATCCGAGTGCTGTCCGCCCCGAAGTCGAGCGCGGCCACGAAGAACGTGCCGTCCGTCTCCGCGCGGATGAACTGGATCGCGGGTCCGATCGAAATTCGCGGCGCAATCTGGTACAGGGCCTCGATGGCGAGCATGGGGCTGGTGGTGAGCGCGCTCGATTCGGCGAAGGCCTGTGCCCCGGTGGACACCTCGACGCTCCAGGTCCCTTGCTCCGACTGGGCGCGGGCTCCCGACGGGACCACCAGAAGGGCCAGTCCGGTCAAGGCCAACCAGTTCGGTACTCTCATGAGTCGTATTCCTCCCGTTTGCCCCGGGGGGCGGGCCTGTCGACCCACCCTCCGGGTGTCGGGTTAGAACTGCAGTTGGAAGCTGAAGACCTGGATGTTGTCCAGATCACCCATACTGGTATAGGCATAGTCGACAGCCAGCATTCCGACTTCGCCGAGAGGGAGAAGTAGGCCGCCGCCGAAGGCTGCACCGAAGTCGGTATCGTGATTGATCTGCGACTCGTTCACGAAGCGCTTGCCGGCCCGCAGGAACGCCACGTCCCTGAAGCCGTACTCGAGCCCGATCGACGTCTGGATGTCCGTGTCGATCGCGTCGTTGATGTCCCACAGCATACGCAGCGACTGATCGGGGTTGGGCGCTACCATCGCGGTGGCGCTCCCGATCAGATCGGCCATGACGCTGAAGCGGAACACGGTTGGAAGCTCCAGGTCGTTCGTGGCCGCAGTAGCCTCCACTACGCGAACGAAGTTGCCAAGACCCTGCGCTTCCGAATCGCCAGTGTTGATCTGAGCGCTGAGGAGCTGTCCCCTGAATTCGCCGTTGTTGCCGAGGTTCGAGAGAGCCGCTCCGAGGGTGATGCCGTACAGACCCGTTCGGAAGACCGTGCCCAGGTCCACCGCCACGTACGAGGCCTTGGCTCCGGTAATGCCTTCCTCGATGAACTTGAACGCGCCCCCGAACGTGAGCCGGTCGGTAATGGGACGGCCAAGGTGCAGGCCGATCGACTGCCCGGTCCAGTTGAACGTCGCGCGGAGCGGGTCCTGCTCGCCGCCGAAGCCCGCGTTCGGAAACGCCTCGCTCTGCCAGGGCATGTCGCCCGAGTCGAGGGTGTTCACGCTCACACCGAGTCGCGTGAGGCCGATGGGAAGCACGACACCGATGAAGGTGTGTTGGATGTCGAGGTCGGTGAACAGACGCGCCGTGGTCACTCCGGCCGAAAAGCCGTCGATCTGCGCGATGCCCGCCGAGTTCCAGTACAGGGCGGAGACATCGTCCGCCATGGCGCCGTATGCGCCTCCGAGCGCTTGGGCTCGCGCGCCGACCCCCAGTGCGAGGAAGGCGGCGCCGCGGGTGCCCGCACGCGTCGTGGGAAGTGTGGGATCCGAGGTCAGGACGTCCTGTGCCTCGAGGGTCCCCGCCGTCGCCACGAGCGTCAACGCTAGCAGCAATGCACGGTTCATTGATCGATCTCCTGGGCCTGAGGCTCAGCGAATGACCACGAATTTGCCCATCTTCTTCTCGCCGTCCGCTTCGACGACGAAGACATACAGGCCGGCGGCGAGCTCGAGCCGCTCACGGGTTTGCATGTCCCAATCGAGGTCGCCCCCGCAGTCGCTCGCCCCGCAGAAGGAGGACACCCCCTGGAGGTTATCCGGTCCGTAGTTGATCTCCTGGATGAAGCGTCCGGCTACGTCGAAGATCCGGATCCGCCCCTCGGGGGGCAGGTTGGTGAACTTCAGGATCCTGTCCGCGGTGTTGCGCTCGAAAGCGCTCGCGAACAAATAGGGGTTGGGCACCACGTGGACGTCGTCGAGTGAGGCCGTGCCCGTGGCCCGCGCTTCGGCGGCCGAAACCGACCTCGCCACGTCCACGACGACCTCGTCGCCCCCCTTGAGCGGCACGAAGTACTCAACGGTCTCCGTCGTCCCCTCCTCGACCGGGATGTATCCGGACTGGAGGTCACCGCCGATGGTCGGGTCGCAGGAGTTGCGCGGCGCGAGGCAGCCCAGAACCGCCCGGAATGTCACCGTCGTGACCTGCTCAGTCTGCGGTTGGCCACCGGCGTCCAGCACCGTGTTGCCGTTTTCGTCGAGGACCTCGTTCGTGACGGTCTCCACGAAGTGCAAGACGTCCCCCGGAACCCACAAGCCAGCCGGGACTTCGACCCGGATCGAGTCGTTGGCCTGACCCACCAGCACGGTTTCCTGGTGACTCGTGACGACGACGTCGACGGCCCTGCTGTACGTGTTGTTCCGGACGACGAAGGGCATGGAGTAGGCCTCGAGCTCGGTGATGTCCGGGTCGATTTCCTGAACGGCGACCAATGCCTCTCCGCTCGTGCTCGACGTCGAACCCGTGGGCCGGCTCGCCAAGGAGGAGAGCGCGTTGGCCTCGAAGCCGGGGTCGGTGATGTTGAACGGTGCGCTTGGACCCCAGGAATCTCCATTCCACACGAGCGCATATTCTCCGTACTCGTCACCCGCCAGATACTCCGACAGGTTGGCGCCGGTGCGCCAAACGACCGATGGGGACACGCGAGCGGCGATGGTGTCCGCCGTCGCGGTCGTGAACGTCTCGGCATCGAACTCCCCACCGTCGTCGGCATTGACCGACACGGTGAAGAAGGGGAAGTCCTCCCGGCCGAGGAACGTGCCTGGAGTCGCGTCCTCACCCGTCAGCGTGGTGGAGGCGAGCAGTGGCTCCGAGCCGGACCCGACCACCATGCCGAAGCCGCCTTCGAAGACGGTCGTGCGTTGCGTCAACGTCTCTTCGACCGAGGTCTCCGCAAGGCCGGACATCGTCACGTCGCCACTGCGGCTGAAATCGACGCTCGCGATGACGACTTCTTCAGTGTCACCGGTCTCCCCGGTTACGCTGCGGACCTGCTGCGCCTCCAGCATCGTTTGGATCGACGTGGTGGCTCCCTTGTCGTCGAGGTTCTCGACCTGTGTGACGACGAGCTTGTCCGCGAACAGCACCCGGTATTGACCGGACTCGGGTGCGGAACCGATCAAGCGGAAGTCCACCGGCACTGAAGAGGCTCCGCTTCGCGAGAACTCCATGAGCTCGGCTGCGCGGGCTCCGGCCGCCAGGTTCAGCGGGGCGTAGGCGACCGCCACGTTGGGATTCGTCCCAGAGGCCGAGACAGCGCCGAGAAGGCTCGGTGCGAAGGTGACCTCCTCCGCGGTGAAGGCGCCCGCGCTGCCGCGCACGAGATTGAACGTGGCTCCACGCGTCTCGGTGATGATCGAGTACGTATAGGTCACGCCCGGCTGCACCGTGAGGTCCTCGAACACGTTCGGCAGTGTTCCACCCGGCCCCGCCTCGAAGGTCTGGTAGGGTTGCCATCCGAAGCCCGACCACTTCGAGGTCGCGTCCGAGACGGGATCTCCGTCGCAGTCCCCGTCTTGAGTGAACGTCGTGCCGCCGTCGCAGGACTTGAAGATGTGGATAGCCGCGACGTTGTCGCCGATTCGGACGTCAACGGAGTCCTGGAGCCATGGATTGAGCGCGATATCGGCGCTCACGTCCAGCTTCTGTAGGAACGGATCCTCCCACTCCTCCGACGTGCCGTCGAAGAACAGCGTGATGGAGCTGCCCGGCGCCGTTTGGCCCTCGGCGTCCTGACCCGGGACCACGTCTACGGCGGTGATCCGCGGCGGTGGGGCGGTCTCCGGTCCGAGGAAGAACTGGCTGTAGAAGGCGATTGAATTGTCGACCGCCGCCTCCATGGACGCCGAGTCCGCCGCTCCCACGAGTGCCACGACGAACGGAACCGTGTCGTAGGGCTCCATGTGTACGGGCCCCACCGACAGATCCGAGATGTTCCCGTAGCTGTTGGCGTACCCGCCGGGCAGGGTGTCCGACCAGAGGTCGACGCAGCCCTTGCTTCCACAGGCGTCCGCGTAAATCGTGTCCGGTTGTCCGTCGTGGTTCCAGTCCCACATCGGAGTCCCGTCGTCCACGCCGGGCACGTACTTGTTGTACTCACCCGTGCGCTCGGGCCACCCTTCCGCTCTGAAGATCCGGTGGTAGGTCCGGTCGACGAGGTCGCCGGGGGTCTCTCCGTCGAGGGTGTTGACGCCCATTGAGGCGAAGTGTCCGAAGTGGGCCCGCATGCTCCGGCTCCAGGTGCGTCCGATACAGCCGCCGAACCCACACTGACGCTGGTGCTGGAACATGATCGTGTCACCCGCGCGCGGGTGCGACGGATCGAAGAACTCGCTCGTGGGATCGCTGAACAGCTTGTAGCGGGCGTCGCCGATGGGGGTTTTCAAGAACACCATCCCGGCTCCGGCGGCGCCGTTCGCCCAGTCATCGGTGCCCGCCGTATTGCAGCCCGCACCTGGCGGAATCGGAGCGCCAGCGCAGCGTGACCCCGTCTCCTTGAAGAGCATTGCGCTGCGGACGGGATCGTAGTAGTGCGCGTCCCCCTGACCCTGAAGGAGCGGATCGATGTTCACCCCGATGTACACGGAGTCGTAGGTGATCCCGACGCCGTACACCTTTTCCGACTCGTTCACGATCGTGGACATGTAGTACATCACGTTGCCCACAGTCGGCAGACCGAAGTAGAACACGTCGTAGAACTGGGTCAGCCCCAGGGGCCAGCCGTCGTAGCTCGGCGCCGAGGCCCCGCCTGGGATGACGCTGCCGTAGCGGCCAAGCGCCTGCAGATACCAGTCGTTCAACTCGCCGTACGTCTGCCAGTCGCCGAGGAACTTGTCGGTCCGCTGGAGCTCCTCGGGAACGCGCCAAAACGCGAACGGATCGTTTCCGTTCGGGTCGGCCGCGTCGTACGTGGCCCCGAACTCCGGCATGGTGGATTGGAGCTCGATGAACGACTCGGTCGGGATCGGTCGGCTCCCCCGCCAGCCCGACGGTGGGTGCGTGGCCGGGCAGTCCGAAGTGGGGGTGAGCTGGAAGCCCACGAACATGAAGCCGTCGCGACGGGCCTCATGATTCTGACAGTCGGCCTTGTCACTCGTCGACACGCCGATGGCGAGTAGGTCGATGGGGCTCCGGTCGGAGGCCCACAGCTTGTCGCCGCCGCCCTTGACCACGCCGCCGAGGATCAGCGTGGTCATGTTGACGGTGTAGCCGCCTCCCTTGACGCCACTGTCGACGGGGTCGATGACGGTGGTGTCCATGTCGCTCGCCGGTGCCGCCCACTTCATCCCCAGGTCGAAGATGGTGGCCGTGTAGCCGCCGTCCGCTTCGCGAGTGTACCACCCCGTCGCGCAGCCGAAGTTGAAGCGGCTCGAGAAGCCCTGGATGTTCTGGACGCACCAAGCGTTCGAGCCGTTGGTGCGCACGCCTGCCGCACCCTCGTCACCGAAGGCCTGGAGCTGGAAAAGGCTCGGTCGGGTCGGCACCGCGAGGTCAGGCCCCTGCCCGCCCGAGCTGATCACGACCTCTTCCTGCTGTGCTTCGACATCCGCCGCCGTACCGAGCGGCACAATAGCGAGCGTGGCCAGGAAGACGGCCCCTTTACGCACGATTGATGTCATCATGAGACTCCGATCTAGCATTCGTTCGAAATTCGAGGGGCGCCAGCTTTCGCTGCCGCCCCAGCGTCCGTGGGCGTCCTAGAAGCTCACCCTGAGTCCCGCCGTGATCGTCCGGCGGGCGCCGATGAATTGGGGGCGATCGAAGAACGTCGAGTCGGTGTTCGTGCTTACCGTGTTCCCGGCACGGCGGCGGTTCTGGTCCTCGGCACCGTCGGTGCAGTCACCGGAAGACTCGAACACCTGCACGCAGTTGAGACGATCGGTCAGGTTGTTCACGTTGACGAAGAAGCCGTAGCGAACGTTGTTGATCGTCCAGTCCTTGCGGACCTGAAGATCGATGTTCATGGCGGAAGGCGCGCGGGCGCTGTAACGCTCGAACTGCGCGTCGTCGCCGAAGCCCTCGAAGGTCTCGATGGGTGTGTAGGGAAGTCCGCTCGCGGCTCGCACCACCACCGACACGTTCGAGTTGGCCAGCAGGTCTCCGAACGGCACGTCCGGCGTATCCTCACGGACAGCGAGCCGAAGAACGCCGGTGAATTTGTGCGGCTGGTCGATCTCGCAGCGGATCTCGTCGCGGATGAACGGATCGTCCTCTTGGGTCGTGGACTCGAACTCACGCTCCGGGTCGGCCGCGTTCGTCCGGCACGCCGAAAAGCCGTAATTGATGTCGAAGCCCCAGTAGTTCTCGACTCGACGTCGGAGAGACATCTCAATGCCCCGCGTGGTCGAGAAGTCCTGATTCGTGAGGATGGCGTAGTCGAGCGCGGAGAAGCCGTACGTCACGCCTGGGTCGATTACGGTGAAGGGCGGCTGCCCGACCCGGGCCACGCCCGTAAGGCCGCTTTGGTCCTTGGAGTAGATGACTCCGCTGAGCGCGAACTCGCCGTTGATCTCCTGGGTGTAGCCGATTTCGTACGTGGTGGCCTGCTCCGTGATGAGGTGCGGGTTGCCGAGGAAGGGCGTGGTGCCCGCCGAAGCGTTCACGAAGATCGCCGGCCCGTCGACCGTACCCTCACGCGGCGTCCCGATTCCGGAGTTCCGGTAGTTGTTGTAGAGGATCGGGTTTTGCGAGAGGCGCTGGAAGTTGAAGAAGACGTTCGACGTCTCCGTGACGGGGAAGCTCACGCCGATGCGCGGTGAGAACTGCGTGCGCGCGTCCGCTTCCTGGAAGTCGTCGGAAGACGCGATGTCGGCCGCCTGGGCCCGCACGTCGAGCGTGCAGCCTTGCAGCGTCCAGCTTGGATCGGCCGAGAGCGTTTCGGGTGTCGCCGTCTCCGTTGCCGGGTCGTACCGCTGGATCGTGACGTTCTGCCAGCTGCCGGGGTCGCGGCACACGTCGAGAGCCGTAGTCCCGTTTGTCGGGTCCACGGGGTTCGCAAAGAACTCGCCCGTCGCTTTTCCGTAGTCGAAGCGGGCACCCAGCTTCAGCGTCAGGAAGTCGTACTCGATCTGGTCCTGGACATAGAGCGCCCCGTCCCACGGGCTGGCGTCGAAGAGCTGGTGCAGCTTCACGACGTCGCTGATGCCTACATCCTGCCACTCGTCGTAGGTCAGGTTGTGGCCCTGGTAGAAAACGCCACCCGAAATGTTGTGGTGGTCGGAGATCTGGGACTGGAAGTCGAAGCGACCTGTGACGGTCTGCAGATCCTCACCGCCAAAGAAGGCGTCCGTGCCTGCGGTCGGTGTGTTCAGGAACACCGCCGGCCCTGGCCCCACAAAGCCCCCGGAGAAGTTTGGGTCCTCGAAGTGCTGCTCGAGACAGACGCCGCTCGTCACGTTGCACGTCTCGCGCTTCTGGTCGAAGTACCCGAGGGTGAACTTGTAGGCCGAGCGGCCAAGTGTGTGGTCCCAGCGCGCGATGACCAGGTTTCGGTCGAGCCGGATGGAGTTCTGCGTCAAGAACTGGTAGTTCATCAGCGATCCGCGTGACAGGTAGTACGCGCTGTCCGCCGCGGTCGTCATGTAGTTCAGCGGGTTGATCGCGAGCATCCAGTCGAAGTCGAACGGCTTCCGTTCCCGCTCGTACCCGACCCAGGAGACATTCAGCTTGGCGGCTGGCGTCGCGTAATAGGTGAGCTTGGCATAGGCGTCGCGGGTCTCGTCATATCCAGTGGCCCGCCACCCGGGGATCACATCCTGCGTGTCGGGGGTGTTGAACGCGTTAGAGGGGTTCGACGGATCGAAGACGTCGTTGTCGAACTGGAACGCCCGGTCCGCGCCATACCGCTGACGGCCCGCGACCAGGAACCGCACCTTGTCCTGCGTCCCAGGAATCGGCCCCGAGATGACGCCCTCGAACATGTCGAAGCCGCGGGTGTCGTCGTAATCGTTCCCGAGCCAGCCACCTGCCGCAGACGAGCGGAACTCGAGCTCACCCTCGAGCTCGGTCGAGCCCTCGGGCGTGGCGTAGTTGATGACCCCAGAGAGGGCGTTCCCGTACTGCGCGTCCAACTGGCCCTTGAACACCGCCACCTGCTCGATGGCCTTGTTCGTGATGTCCAGGGCCGGTCCGCCGAGCACGAAGTTGTTGATCGGAATGCCGTCGATCATCACCGTCGTCTCGGCCCCGCGGCCGCCGCGGATCCGGAGCGCCGTAACGCCCTGTCTCTGCTGCGCGAAAGAAACCACCGTGGTGTTGTCTTCGGGGACCTGCAGGAAGCCCTGCTCGAGCTCGAGGACTCCCATGATGTCTGTCACGGGCAGGGCATCGATCTCGTCCCGGGAGATCATTTCGAGTGAGCCGGTCTGCCCTTCTGGGATAAGGGGCGTCCGGCTAGTCGAAACGATGATCTCGCCCAGTGCGACCGCCTCGGTCGCGAGCTGGAAGTCCTGCTGTGCCGTCACGTCGATCGAGACTCCAACGTTGTCGCGGCGTTCGGTGGCATACCCGATGAGCTCGACGACGAGCGTGTAGTTGCCGGGAGGCACGTTGATGATGAAATAACGCCCATTCTCCTGCGTCAGGGACCCCCGGCCTGTTCCGTCGATGTAGACCTGGGCCCCCGCGAGGGCGGCGCCCGTGGCCTGATCCATGACCACGCCCGTGATCTTGCCCGTCTGGGCAGACGCGGGAGCGGCCGTGAGCAGCACCACGGCCATGACGATCCCGAGCGTAGTCAGGACCGCGGACGTGAGACGTCTCATGCTTGCCTCCTTGACGGCCGAAAAGAGCGGGCGCGCAGGGCGGGCGCACCGACTCCTCGACACGTGAGACTGGATCCGAGCTGTCGGGGATGCGTGTCCCAGACTCTCGATACAGGAAGACCAACTGAATTGTGGTGGGGCTATTCGAACATCATGTAGGGCCATAGGCAGGGTCTCGGCTCCTTCCCGCAGAAGCGGATTCAGAGACCTGCTCACTCGCTCGACCACCGGGCGGGCGGCAGGTCGGTCCGTTGCAGTGCCGTGTTTATCGCTGGGAAAGGTGACGAAGCTGACAAGGGCCGTCAAGGTGACGAAGCCTTTGCGGCCGTACGCCTATCCCGGTGCCAGTGGCACGCGGCACCTCGGACCTCCTTTCATGCTTACCTATACGGCGCCACTCGTTGTAAGATTTCCGTAAGCTTCCCACCGTATGGGAAGGACTAGACCCTAGAGGGCTTCCGCGGCCCGAGGGGACGTCGTCGGCTCGAAGGGACCGCCTGCCTTCCAAAGGCGTATCTCCTCGATCCCATCGGTCGGCCCGCGCCCACCGGCGCAGCCGGGACCCGCTGACCGCCCTCGGTGTATGCGCACGGAGCCAACCCCCGGGAACGCCCAGAACAGAGGCCTCCGGACCTTCCAGAAGACGATGAAAAACCTCAAAACCGTGTTGCGCGCACTCCTCGCGACGACGAGGGCGGTGGGGGGGACGCTCTTCGCGAAAACAAGAGCGTTGCTGGCGATCCCGGCTGTAGCCTGGAGCCTGGTGGGGGCCGGTGCGCTCTTCGGTGGACTGTTCTGGGGGTCGTGGCAAAACCTCTGTGTCGATTGCCCCTCCATCGCTCAGATTCGCAATTGGGAGCCGCAACAGACGTCGAAGCTGCTCGCGCGCGACGGCCGGCTGATCTCCGAGTTCGGGATCCAGCGCAGGACTCCGGTAACGATCGACGCTTTACCCGCATACGTGCCCAAGGCGTTCATCGCCGTCGAGGACAAGCGCTTCTACAGCCATGGAGGACTCGATCCACTCGGTATCGCGCGAGCGGCGAAGGATGTGATCCTGACCCAGTCGCTGGCCGGAAGTGGAGGCAGCACGCTGACGCAGCAGCTCGCGCGCAACATCTGGGAGGAGGATATCGGCTTCGAGAAGCGGCTTCTGCGCAAGCTCAAGGAGGCGCAGGTCGCGTTGGAGCTCGAGCGCGCGTACACCAAAGATCAGATCCTCGAAGCGTACATGAACCAGGTGAACTTCGACGGTGTTTACGGGATCGAGGCGGCTTCACGGAAGTACTTCGGCAAGCCCGCGACGGAAGTGAACCCCGCGGAGGCCGCTCTTCTTGCCGCGATTCCGAATTATCCGCGGAGGTACAACCCTTTCCTGAATCCAGAGGGCGCACGGTCGAGGAGGAACCTCGTCCTGAGCCGCCTGGTCGAGCAGAGGTACATGAGCCCGGAGGACGGAGAGCGCTGGGCCGAGCATCCGCTCCCGAGAGAGCCCGACGTCGACCCCGGTCCGACCGCTCCATACTTCGAGGAGTGGGTGCGGCGGATCCTCGATGATCGCTTCGGGAGCCAGCTGTATACGGCCGGTTTGAAGATCTACACGACGCTGGACATCGACATGCAGGAGGCGGCCGAAATCGCGATGGAGCACGGCTTCAGTCGCATCGAGGAACGACCCGGTTTCGAGCACCCGCTTTACGACGAGTTCAGCGATTCCACTAACGCGTTCCAGACGCCCTACGTCCAGGGCGCGATGATCGTCCTCGATCCGTTCACCGGAGAGGTACGGTCGATGATCGGCGGCCGAGACTTCGCGCACTCGAAGTTCAACCGTGCCACGCAGGCCCTTCGGCAGCCCGGCTCCTCGTTCAAGCCGTTCGTCTACACCGCCGCAGTGGAAAGCGGGATCCCCCCATCCCACGTGATCGTCGATGCTCCGTTCGCGTACATGCAGGTGAGCGGGGAGGAATGGCTACCCCAGAACTTCGACGAGACGTTCAAGGGGCCCATGACGATCCGGCAAGGACTCCGCGAGTCGCGCAACATGATCGCCATCAAGCTGGCCTGGGAAGAGGTCGGGATGGAGACGGTGGCTCAGGTGGCGCGGCGACTGGGACTACGCACGGAGATCCCGCGCTTCCCCTCCACGGCGATCGGGGCGGCCGAGGTCATTCCGATCGAGGTTGCCGAGGCGTACACAGCTTTTGCCACGATGGGGACGAAGGTCCGGCCCCACGGGGTCCTGAGGGTGGAGAACGCCGAGGGCCGCGTGTTGTGGGAGCCGCAGCCAGAGCGGACCGAGGTGCTCGATGGCCTCACGGCGCGTGTCGTCGTACACATGCTCGAAGACGTCGTTGCGCGCGGAACCGGGTACACGGCCGTCCGTCTCATCGCTGGGTTGCCGCCCGAGGTCCCGGCCGCGGGTAAGACAGGCACCACCAACAACTCCACGGACGCCTGGTTCAACGGCTTCACGCCGAACCTCCAGGCCGTGGTCTGGTTCGGCATGGATCAGCCCCGAGAGATTCGACCCAACTCGACCGGCGGAGGTGACGCTGGCCCTGTCTGGGGCGAGTTCATGAGGCGCGTCTATTACGGAGTGGAGGAGACCGAGGACACCGAGACCCTCCCTCCGCTGCTGGAGGTTCCACCCGCATGGCCGATCCCATCGGCCTTGGTCACTCGCGAAGTGGACAACAAGTCGGGCTTGCTCGCTTCCGACTGGTGCCCGCCCGAACAGCGCTACACGGAAATCTACATTCCGGGAACGGAACCCACTGAGATCTGCGACGACTCCGGTCTTCCGATGTTCGGTAGACCCCCCAGACGTCGGGTGCCGCTCAACTAGGTCACGGGCTTCGCGGTCACGACCCCAGTCACAACTCCCCTAGCGCGCTCAGAGCCTCTCTACCCCGCCTGTGGTCACCCGATGGGAAACGAGTGGAATGCCGTCCCCAGGTGGCTCGTCACCGACCGAAATCGCTCTTCGAAGTACGGCCTCGGCGCGTGTGGCGTCCTCCTCGCCTTGGGCGTGGACGACCCCCAGCGGCTGGCCGGGAGCCACGCGGTCCCGTATCCCGACCTCCAGCACGAATCCTACCGACGCATCGATCTCGTCGCCGAGTCGTGTGCGACCGCCTCCGAGCTCGATGACACCGTGACCCAAGGTCAAGGGGTCGATGGCTCCGACGAAGCCCTCTCGGTCGGCGCCCACGGCACGCTGAACGCTCGAGGTCGGCAACGGTCGGGCCCCCTCGACGACCAACGGGTCCCCGCCTTGTAGCTCGACCACCCGGGCGAACCGCTCCAGCGGGCGACCCGAGTCCAGCGCCTCTGCGGCTTGCCCACGGGCAGAGTCCGCGTCGGCCGCGAGTCTCCCGACCAGCATCATCTCCGCTGCGAGCGCCAGCGTTAGATCGCGCAGGTCTTGTGGCCCACCCCCAGCCAGACACTCCAGGGCCTCGGTCGTCTCGAGCGCGTTTCCGACGGCACGCCCTAGGGGACGGTCCATCGAAGTCAGCAGAGCGACCGTATCGACGCCGGCGACTGTCCCGAGTCGGACCATCGTCTGAGCCAGCTCGGTGGCTTTGTCGAGCTCCGGTATAAAGGCTCCTCGGCCTGTCTTCACGTCCAGCACCAGGCCCGTGAGCCCCTCCGCCAGCTTCTTGCTCATGATGCTCGTGGCGATGAGGGGGATGGCCGGAACGGTGCCGGTGACACTGCGCAGGTCGTACAGCCGCTTGTCGAGCGGGGCGATCTCCGGCGTCTGGCCGGTCATCGCGAAACCCTCGCGACCCACCACCGCCTTGAACTCCTCGAGAGGGAGGTCGGTGCGGAACCCAGGGATGGCCTCGAGTTTGTCCAGCGTCCCTCCCGTATGACCGAGCCCGCGACCCGACATCATGGGTACGTACATCCCCAACTCCGCCGCGAGGGGGGCGAGGACCAGCGAGACCTTGTCACCGACTCCGCCCGTCGAGTGTTTGTCGACACGCGGGCCTGGGAGGTGGTCCAAGTCGAGGGAGGCGCCAGACTCGATCATGACCCGCAGGACAGTGTCCAGCTCTTCGTCCGAGAGGCCGCGGAAAAACACGGCCATCAGGAACGCGGACATCTGGTAGTCGGGGACACCGCCTTCGAGGTAGGCGCCGAGGAAGCCTTCGAGCTCCGCGTCACTCAGCGTCTCGCCCGCGCACTTTCTTTCGATGACGCGGTACGCGATCACGTGGCCCGCCGCAACGAGGACCCTCGGGTTGACGGGACCTGCACGCTCGCGAGGTGCTGCCGCTTCATGGGCGATCCCAGTCGCATCGTGTGCACCGTCGGATCTTCGGTGCGCATGTTGGTGCCCTCCCTTGAATCCCTTCGTTCGGGATCGAGATCAATGCCCCGAACCGCGCTCTCTCCCTCGTTCTCGTCGCTGCTCTCCCATGGCTGCCCCGAACGGTCGGCGCAGAACAGGCGGGAGCGGTCAAGGAGCCTGCGAAGACGGCCGCCATCGAGGTCGTCGATGAGCACCATCGACTTCTCAGGCCCATGGAGGCCCTCGAGATCCCGCTTCTGGCGGGCTTCTGCCTGCGAGAAGGCACTGTCTTGCGAGCTTCTGCCGGCGGGAGGCGCTGATTCAGCGAGCCCAGCCCACCAGCAGGCGTTGCCTCAGCAAGCTCAGCCTGCGGGAAGACGCTGCTTCGCCGATTGAACGGCGTCGTCCACCTTGAGCTTGAGGTCGGATGCCAGATCGTCCCACCGGTCGCTTGCATGGTCGCGGAAATCGCCGGCCGCCCTAGTGATGCGGTGGCGGGTGCGGCGCCCGCTCTCCGGTGCCATCAGCAGCGCGACGCCAGCGCCAATGACCACGCCGAAGATGAGTCCGGTGAGGAAGTTGACCGCAGGGGTATCGTTCTCGTATTCCATCACTCGTCTTCCTTCATTCTCGGAGTCAGTGCGTTCCGGCATTCGGAGTCCGGTTGCGTTCCGTCGCGGGTGGTGACCACACCAGTGGAGATGGCAGGACTCTGATACCATCTTGGGTGTACGAGGTTTCGCGGCATCCGTGACGTGCGGAGCTGCCCGCGCCGTTTGCGCTGCCTCACGGAGTCACCCGCGTGTGCTTGCTTGGAATCGACTATGGGGAGCGTCGCATCGGTGTGGCGATCAGCGACCCGACGGCAACCGTCGCGACGGCGCTTCCAACGCTCAAGAGGCGGCGAGGCAAGCGACCGCCGTTCACGTCGCTTCAGTCTCTGGCGAGCGAGCGGGGTGTCACGTCGATCGTGGTGGGCCTTCCACTCGCCCTCGACGGGACGGAGACGGAGTGGTGCGCCGAGGTCCGACGATTCGGAAGCGAGCTCGGGCGGAGGTTGGATCTCGAGGTACACTACGTGGACGAGCGTATGACGTCCGTCCGCGCTGAGCGGACCGTGCGCAGCCTCGGCCTGCCGAAGCGCGAGAGGGAGCGAAAGGAGCGTATCGACGCCGCCGCCGCGGTCCTGATCCTGCAGGCGTGGTTGGACCGTGTGGCGGCGACCGGTGCAGGCTCGAGCCATGACCAGGGACCCACATCGCCGGCTGAATGAGGAATCAAATCACAATGAGCCATCCCCTCACCCGCTGGGCGCTGGGAACGGCCGTGTTGGCGTCGTCGTGCGGAGGAGAGTCTGCGATGTCGACGTCCGGACCGGTTGCAATCACCGTCCCGGACGGCGCCACGTTCTCACAAGTCACCGACACGCTGGTGGCGCGTGGCCTCGTTGGTCGCCCGCTCTTCTTCCGCATCTACGCCCGGGTGCGCGGCGACGATCGGAGCGTTCGCTCCGGGAGTTACTCCTTCGAGGTCGGCACCCAGTGGGAAGCACTTCTGGACGACCTGGTCGTTGGACGAGTTCAGACGATTCCCATGACCGTCCCGGAAGGGTTCACGCTCAAGCAGATGGCGCCGAGGATCGCCGCCGTCACCGGCCAGTCCGAGGACGCCGTTCTTGCTCGGCTCCAAGGCGACTCGACCGAAACGACGTGGAGCGTTCCCGGTCCGGGTCTCGAGGGATACCTGTTCCCGGACACGTATCGGTTCGCGCAGGGCGCGCCGTTCGACGCGGTGTTGGGCGCCATGATCGAGCAGTACAAGGGCTATTGGACGCCGGGGCGGACGGCCCGGCGGACCGAGCTGGAGTTGTCGGAGCGGGAGGTGGTTACGCTCGCCTCGATCGTCCAGGCGGAAGCTCGAAAGTTCGAGGAGATGCCCACCATCGCCGCCGTGTACCACAACCGGCTCCGGCGAGGGTGGCCGCTTCAGGCTGATCCGACTGTGTTGTACGCACTCGGTGGATATCGTGCCCGATTGCTCTACGCGGCGATCGACTCGGTAGCCGACCATCCATACAACACGTACGCGCGAGCGGGGCTGCCGCCTGGCCCCATCGGCGCGCCGGGCGCAGAGGCCCTGGACGCGGCGCTCACGCCTGCGGACGTCGACTACATGTACTTCGTGGCGAATCCCGACGGCTCACACGCCTTCACCCGGACGTTGGCTGAGCACAATCGCGCCAAAGCGCGCTCGCAGAGGGCTGCTCGGGGGCCCGGCGGGGGTTGATCGGTGCCGGCGGTCGGACATCGGCCGAGTTACGGGAGGCGCTGCGGGTCATGGTAATCACGGATCGACGGATGGCTGAAGGGCGGTCGATCGATGAAGTCGCGGCTGCGGTCCTCGAGGCCGGCGTTCGAGCCGTGCAGCTACGCGACAAGGACGCCTCCGCGAGCCAGCTCCTCGAGCAGGCCCGTGTCCTCCGTGACCTCACCGCACGGTTCGGCGCGTTGTTATTGGTCAATGACCGACTCGACGTCGCGATGGCCGCCGATGCCGACGGCGCGCACCTCGGCCCGGACGACGTCCCCGTGGCGGCGGCCCGCCGCGCCGTTCCTGAAGGGTTCTTGTTGGGCCACTCTACCGATGATCCGGACCTCGCGAGGCATGCGCAGGCGGATGGCGCCGACTACCTGGGGTGCGGAACCGTCTTCCCGACGTCTAGCAAAGCCGACGCTGGTGACGTGATCGGCCTCGATGGGCTGGCAGCAGTGGCAGGGGCAGTCGAGATCCCGGTTCTGGGCATCGGTGGGATCACCGCTGAGCGGGCTCGGGGGATTCGGGGAACGGGCGCCGCCGGGGTTGCCGTCATCTCGTGCGTTATGGTCGCGTCCGACCCGGGCGCCGCGGCGTGGGAGCTGCTGGAGAGCGTCGTGGAAGAGGTGAGTTGATGTGGGCGAGAGGTCTGGCCTGATGGCTCGCGGACGGCCGGTGCCGGTGTGGGTCGCGCTGCTCGCGGTGGCCGGCGTGGTCGGGGGAGTGGCGCTCTGGGCCAGTCGCGACCGGCGGGCATCCCCCGGCCCCGCCCCGTTCCCTCCGGTGCACAGCGCCGTCGCGCAGGCCATTCAGGTCTCCGCCGACGATTTCATCGGCAGCCAGGCCTGCGCGGTATGCCACGCGGCGGAAACGGAAGCGTGGATGGGCTCGACGCATGGGCGGGCTGGTGGGCCACCCACAACGGCCCGCGTCATCGCCCCGTTCGACGGGCAGACGCTCGAGTTCCTGGACGCGGGGGTCACACCGTCGATCACGGCTGATGGCGACTTCGTCTTCGTCGTCGAGTGGATGGAGAGCGTGCCGGATACGTTCCGGGTGGACGGAGTGGTGGGTGGCGGACACATGGAGGGTGGCGGCACACAGGGATTCTTCTCCGCATTTCCTGACGGGACGATGCGCTTCCTCCCGTTCGACTACTCCCGCCAGCTGAGCGCGTGGTTCTGTAACGCTCGACGCCCGCGCCCCGGGGAGTGGCGGCCCGTAACGGCTGAACTGCGACTCGCGGAATGCGCGGATTGGCCTCCGCAGCGGGTGCTCGGGCCCAGCGAGCGGTTCGTGGGCTGCGGTCAGTGCCACGGATCGCAGATTCGCACGGAAGTCGACGCCGATGCCGGCATGGTCCGGACGGACTTCACGAGCCTCGACGTCAACTGCGAATCGTGCCACGGGCCGGCGCGCCAGCACGTGGATCTGGCGAGCTCCGGAGCCATCGCCGCAGGGGCCGGTATCGGGCTCGTCGCGCTGGGGGTTCTGGACGAAGACGGCTCGCTCGCGGTGTGCCTCCGGTGCCACAGTCAAGAGCTCGCACTCCGTGACGGTGACCTTCCGGGAGAGGACCTTCTCGCGAATTACAGCCTGCTCCTGCCCATCCTCACGGATCGCCCGTACACTCCGGACGGACGGGTCGCGACCTTCGGCTACCAGTTGAATCATCTTTCCTCCAGCTGTTACCTGGACGGCCGGATGACCTGCGTGAGCTGCCACGAGCCGCACGGGCAAGGCTATCAGGACACGAACGGTCGGCCGCTCACCGGCCGTTTCGATGACGGTCAATGCACATCGTGTCACGCAAGCAAAGTCGATCGGGTGGCGGAGCACACACGCCACCGTCCGGGGTCGGTGGGGGCCCGGTGCGTCTCCTGTCACATGCCGTACCTGCAGCACGGGCAGATCGGCGACGAGATCCCGTACGCGCGCTCCGACCACACCATTCCCGTGCCTCGTCCGGGCGAAGATGAAGCTCTGGGCATCACGTCCGCGTGCTCGGGGTGTCACGGGGACCGATCGCCCGAACAGCTGACCGGTCAGGTGGCTGAATGGTGGGGGGAGCTCAAGCCGAGAGCGGCGCTCGTGGAAGGGGTCCTTGCGGCGGAGTCGGCGGCTGACCGGATCGACGCGGCGCCGTTGCTGCTGCGGCCCGACGAGACCCACCCGATGGCGCAGGTCACCGCCCTGAGCCGCTTTGCGACCCGGTTCCTCCAACCCGACATGACGGGGCTCGAGCCGTCCGTTCGCACCGCTCTCTGGGAGCTCACGGCAAGTGACGACCTGGATGTGGCCGCTCTCGCGCTGGCTACGCTCCATCTTTCCGTCGGTGAGCTGGACGACGACCGCGCGCGCCTGGTGGCTTCCATCGGCGAGCGGGAGGCTCGCGGTGAGCACATCCGCTCCCGGTGGATCCGGGTGCTGACCTACCTCGGGGACGTATACGCGTTTCGTGGGGACCCGGCGAGGGCGGCCGTCGTGTACCGGAAGGCGCTGGAGCTCGACCCCGACCACGCCGAAGCCCTCGAGCGACTCGCATCCGTCGAGCTGACTCGTGGAGATGTGGAGGAGGCAGTCGATCTCTACACGCGCGTTATCGAGGCCGATCCGGTGCGTGTCGGTGCCCACATCGGGCTGGGTGCAGCACTCGAGCAGGTCGGGGACACGGACGGCGCTATGAGCGTCTACACGGCAGCCCTCGAGGTGAACCCCGGTGAGCCACTGCTCTGGTTTCGCTCGGCCAATCTCCATCTCGCCGAGCGCGAGCTCGAGGCTGCGGGAGTCGGCTTCCGGCGGGCGGTGGAGCTGGATCCGGGGCTGGTACCCGCACGTGTTGGGCTGGCCCAGGTACACATGTCCGAGGGAGATCAGGATTCGGCTCGGCGAGAGCTGATCCTGGCGCTCGCATTCGACCCCGAAAACACCCAGGCGACAGCGCTGCTGGAGCGGATCGCGGCACCCTAGCTCACTGATGTCGGGTCGTTGCCCGATCCGATTCCGTCGCTGGTTTCGCGCTTCTCCTGATGGACGCACTTCGGTCTCCGGGAGAAGTGGCCGACGCCCCTCGAGGGCATCCCAGGCATGGCAGAGGTGGAATACGCGAGCGATGCGCTTGACGCCGCCAACGTACAGTTCACGATCTGGTCGGGTATGACCCGGGCGTGGGTGAACGTTCGCGCGGAGGCCGGGGAGTGGTCTCTGGTGACCTCGGGAGCCGGCTTCGCGACGGTTTCCATCACCAATGGTGACCTGCTCATTAGTGATGGGCGCGCCGGTGTGGTGACCTGCGCGGGCGCGGGGGTGGTGGAGGTGGAGGTGCGGTAAAGTGGAGGTGAGCGGGATTGTCGTCGCACCGGGCCCCGTCCGCCCGGAGCTCGAAGCGCTTTCCACCCTGGCGGTCCTGAACGGGGGAGACTGCGAGCCGGGGTCACCCTCAGCCCCCTGGACCCTCCGGCATCAGCTTCCGGAAGCGTTCGGCGTCTTCGAGAAGCCCCGTGCCCTCGAGAAGGAACAACAGCTGGCTCACCTCGATCGCCAAAGACCTGTCTATTGCACCGCCGCCTTCGTCGCGCGTTAACGAGACCCAGCGGTAGAGGCTCTTCCAGGACGGGCCTACCTTGTTGCTCTCGACCTGTCAGGATCATGGCCAAGGCGAGCTCTGCCCGAGCGAACGAAGTCTCATTCGCAGAGATACCGGAATTCTGTTCCAGGATCCGGATCTGCTCCAGGAGCGGCTCTTCGGCGGACGCTGCGTTACTGGCCCACAGTCGAAGTCGCCCGAGCGCTCCGTACTGCTGGCCGACCCTCGAGTGCCCGGCCGGCCATTGGGCCTCGGCAGCCACGACGCTCGCCCGCTGAAGAGAGTCGGCTTCTTCCCACCGATCCAGGTCGGCGAGCACGCTTACCAGATTGGTGCCCACGAGGAGTGTCGTGGGATGCCCCCGCCCGTAGAGTCGGGTGTTGATTTCCATCGCTTCACGGTAGAAGGGTTCCGCCCCTACAAAGTCCTCCTTCACTCTCAGGAGGAACGCGAGGTTGTTCAAGTCGACCGCCAGTCCGGAATCCGGTCCGCCCGAACGTGCGCGCTTCCGAGGGATCGCCTCCCGGTAGAGCA
Source organism: Longimicrobiales bacterium (assembly GCA_965248625.1). GTDB lineage: Bacteria > Gemmatimonadota > Gemmatimonadetes > Longimicrobiales > Gaopeijiaceae. Next base: position 678,577 of record OZ252109.1, read on the forward strand.
CCTCTGCTTCGTCGAGCTTGTTTTGGGCACGCAACACATAGGCCAGTGCTAGAAGCCCATCTGTGTAATCCGCGCTTTCCTCCCCCTGTACGCGAGCGCGGATCTCCAGCGCCTCCCGGAGAAGCACTTCCGCTGTGTCCGGCCGTTCGAGGTCCCGCAGGACGAGCCCCAACCCTGCGAGAGCGTCGGCGATCAGAGGGTGGTCCGGTTCGAAGACGTCGCGCCGGATCTCGAGCACCTCGCGAACCAGAGGCAATCCAGCCTCGAAGTCCCGGTTTCTCCGATGTGCGACGTTGAGTGCGCTAAGCCCTTCGGCCAGCTGCTCGTCTCGGTCACCGTATACCTCGCGCCGTAGCGCGACGGATCGCTCGTGGAGCTCTATCGCCTCGTCCAACAGCCCGAGGTTGCTGTGGGCGCCGCCCATCACGGCGAGCAGCTCGGCCTGCACGTCCGGCCGATCCGCGAACTCGGACTCGACCCGATCGGTTCCCCACTCGAGGAGCTGCCGGGCGCTGAGCGTGTCCGCGGGCGCCTCCGTGGGGTCACGACCCCGAAACACGTCAGCCAGGAACTCGGTGACGAGCCGGGCGTTGTCCGCTTCACGCTCCGCTACGGCCGCCGACTCGTTGGCGCGATCTCGCTCTCTGGCTGTCACGGCCTGCTGGACGGACAACGCGATCGCGGATCCAAGCAGAAGGGCGACGAACCCGGCCGCCGAGCTCAGCCCGATCCAGTGCCGGCGTGCGAACTTCTTCGCCCGATAGGGCCACGCTCCACCTCGAGCAAGAACCGGGAGCCCCGCTCGATAGCGCTCTAACTCGTCGAGCAGCCCGTCGACCGATCCGTACCGTTCGTCCGGCTCTTTTCTCAGACATTTCAGTACGACCGCGTCCAAGTCGCCATCGAGCGTGCGCCGGAGCCGATCGGGGTCGGTGGAGCGTGCCTGAGCGACCTGTTCGGGCGTCACTCGGGTCGTTGCCTGTCCAGTTCCTCGCTCGACCGTCCGGCCGGCCGCAGTAGAGGGGCGCTGGGGAAGATCCTCACAGATGGACTTCTCCAGCACATAGCCGCTCGCTCCGCCGTCACCGAACGGACGATGGCCGCTCAGCAGCCCGTACAGGATGACGCCAAGCGCGTATACGTCCGTGGCCGTGGTCACCGCATGCCCGAGGATCTGCTCGGGGGCGGCGTACTCGGGGGTCATCCAGCGCGTGGCGGGGCGGGTCTCGGGGCCCTGGGACGACGAGGAGTCGATCAGCTTGGCGATGCCGAAGTCGAGCAGCTTCACGCGACCGTCTTCGGTCACCAGGATGTTCGACGGCTTGAGGTCGCGGTGAACGACGAGGTTACGGTGAGCGTACGTGACCGCGTCGCACACTTGTTTGAACAAGTCCAGCCGCTCCGGCACGGTGAGCGCACGTGCATCGGCGTATCGGTCGAGCGGTTCGCCCTCGACGACCTCGATCACGAGGTAGGGACGGCCGTCCTCGGTAACGCCTCCGTCGAAGACCGCAGCGAGGTTGGGGTGGCTCAGCGAGGCCAGGATCTGCCGCTCCGCGCGGATGCGGGCCGCGAGCTCGTCGGAGCGCAGATCGCTACGCAGGATCTTGAGCGCGACCTGCTGCTCGAACTCCCCGTCCGCGCGCTCCGCGAGGTAGACCGTGCTCATGCCCCCGCGCCCGAGCTCGCTCAGCACGCGGTAGCGGCCGATCGTCGCACCCACGTCCGCTCCACCCAGGGGCAGCTCTTTCGCCAGCTCGTCGATCAGCTGGGTAGGCACCTCCGGTCCCTCGGACTCGAGGAAGTCACCCAGGTTCGCTTCGAGCTCCAGGAGTCCCAGAATCTCCTGTTGCAACGCGACGTCATTTCCGCACTCCTGTTCCAGGAAGGCCGCGCGCTCGGCGGCGGGACGATCCAGGACAGCATCCAGAAGCTGATCGATGCGGCGCCAGCGGTCGACGGGATCAGTCATTCGTCGGGCTGCGGCGTGTCGAAGCCGGTCTCGTCGAGGGCTTTGTACAAGTGCACCCGAGCGCGGGCCCAGATGCGCTTCACCGAGCGGGTCGAGATCCCCAGCGCTTCGGCCGTCTCCTCGACGTTCATCCCCCCGAAAAACCGGCACTCCACCAGCCGTGCCATCTGTTCGTCCCGTTCGGCGAGCGCGTCGAGCGCTTCATCGAGCGCCAGGAGGTCGAGGCCCTCGGCCGCCACAGAGGCCATTCCGTCGTGGAGCGGCACTCGGATTTGATCGCCGCCCCTCTTCTGGGATTTCCGGCGCCGGGCGTAGTCGATGAGGATGTGTCGCATCGCACGGGAGGACGCCGCGAGGAAGTGGGCACGGTCGTTCCAACTCGCCCGCGTCTGATCCACCAGATCGAGGTAGGCCTCGTGGACAAGCGCCGTCGTGTTCACGGTGTGACCCGATGACTCCTTCCGCAGGTGCCGGTGGGCAATCTCGCGTAGCTGCTCGTAAAGGAGCGGAACGAGGCGGTCCGCAGCTCGGCCATCTCCCGCACTCCATTCCTGGAGCATACGGGTGACGTCGTGTTGAGCGGGCTGCGGCACTTCGCTCATCAAGGGCCCCGGGGACTGAGAGAGGACGGCGTGAAAGACTAGGCGTCGCGGGCCTCGCGGGTCAAACGGCGTTACTTCCGCCCCGCTCCTGGCCCCCATCCGTCCCGGATTGCGCTCTCAGGGTTGAGGCGGGCTCGGCCTGCCGCGCAATCACCATCCACAACCCCGGGAGGATCCATGTCCCGCAAGACGTTAACCGCACGATCGGCACGCGTGTTCAGTCCCGCCGTGCTGATGCTCCTGCCCTTGCTCTTGGGCGCAAGCAGCACAGGCGAGCCCGAGCCCGTCATCGAGATCGGCTTGACGCGGGCCTTCGACGCCCAGCTTCGGCGTTCGGCCGAGGGCATACGCATTCAGCAGCTCCAGGACGGGATCCGCGTTCGCGTCGCCGAGGGCGACCCCGGCGACCTCGTCTTGTTCACCGCCCGAATCCGCGACGGACGAGTCGTCGATGAGTCCACGTCGCAGGCCTTCGGCGTGGGTGACGATGCCCAGCTCAGCACCTTCCAGGAGATGTGGGTGACCGTCGGTTCCCGATACCACGCCGAACGGCTCTACCCTCAGACCGACGTGTTTCTGACGTCCGATCGAGTCCATTCGGGTGCCATGGTCGCCGCCGATAAATCGACGCCGCTCCTCAGCTCCATCAAGAAGCTCATCCCCACGATGAATGGCACATCGAGCGCTGACGTGGACGGCATCTACCTCGTGGCCCTTCCTGCCAATCCGAAGGCCCGGTCGTCTGCCAGCGTCCGACCCATGCTCTTTCTCTTCGACGCGCCGCGTTGACGAGGCGTTGGGTCACCGATCGCCGCCCAACCCACTTCGCGGAGGAACGACCATGAGGCACTACTGGATCGGTTCTTCCGCTAGGGCCGGACCTTCAACCTCCCCCGCCGGTTAGCTCGCGACCGGCAAGTAAGCGAACGGCCCCTCGAAGCGTTATGCGCCTTCGGGGGGCCGACTCCGTTCGGACGTGTGATGGGGTCGGACACGGCGGGCGAGGTTGCGTTCGTGTCGTCGGTCCTCGCTGGGTAGACCGCGGCTCTTCCGCTCTCCTGGCCCCGATCCGTCCCGGATTGCGCTCTCAGTGTTGAGGCGGGCTTGACCTGCCGCGCACGCACCAATCGACAATCCTGGGAGGATCCATGTCCCGCAAGACGCCAACCGCACCCTCGGCACGCGTGTTCAGTCCCGTCGTGCTGATACTCCTACCCCTGCTCTTGGGCGCAAGCAGCACAGGCGAGCCCGAGTCCGTCATCGAGATCGGCTTGACCCGTGCCTTCGAGACCGAGCTTGACCGGTCGGCAGCAGGGATACCCGTGCGGCGCCTCGGGGACGGGATCCGGGTTCGCGTCGCTAGCGACGAGCCGACGGATCTCTACGTCTTCGTGGCGCGAATCGAGAGGGGTCGGGTCGTGGCCGAGCACTCTTCCGACGAGTTCGAGTGCTTCCCCAAGGAGTGGAAGATGATCCCTCTGGATTCGGAGCATCTCTCCCCGAAAACCGACGTCTTGTTGACGTCCGATCGAGTTCTGTCGGGGTCCATGGTCGCCGCGAATCGCGCGCTGCCGGACGGCAGCTCCATCGCGAAGCTACTAGGCCCCTTCAATGGCAGATCAGGCGTCATCCCAGACTTCGGGCCAGTGACCGACGGCATCTATCTCGTGGCGCTTCCCACGGATCCGGCTGCGCGCTCGTCTGCCAACGTCCGACCCATGCTCATTCTCTTCGACTCACCGCGTTGAACGAGCCGCCTCGGGCAAGGCTTGCACCCTCAATCAGGGGATCATTGTGCGACAGGAAAGCCCAAGAGATGTGATCGCTCGGGTTCTCGAACCAGGGGAGCAGATCCTCTGGAGCGGGAGGCCTGACGTCGAGGTCGTCTTGGATCAACACTCCCGCCGGCGAAGACTGTCACATGTCCTCGGGCTCGCGGTTATAGCGATGGCCGTCCTCTGGCTTCCGGGCTACCTCGGCCTTCCGAACCCGTTCAGCGTGCTGCAGAGTCTGGCTGGCGAGCCCCGGATCCTTCTTGCGACCTCCGCGCCGTTCGTTCTCGTCGCGCTGGCCTATGTCCTCAAGCTCGACGACATGTCGCGACTGAAGCGCTACTTCGACTCGCAGAGCTACGCCATCACCGATCGGCGACTGCTGATCGTAGAGGGGGACAAAGTCAGGTCCTGGACGGCAGAGCGACTGGGCACGCCTCATATCCGTGAACGCGGACCCCACCGCGCGGACGTGATCTTCGCCGAAAGTCGAACCAGATCTCGCGAGCGTCGTAAGGTCGGATTCAAAGCGCTTCCCGACGCCGAGGACGTCAAGCGCCGGATCGAGGAATGGATCGACGGTGAGTTGCGGCGCGCCGCGGAAGAGGTCGCGGAGTTCGTGGAATCAGAGCGCTCGACGACCGGAAGCGACAAGGCGCCCGGCGCGCGTCGCGTCGAGAACCAACTTCTCGGCCTGAGGATCGACTTCCCGACGGAGTGGAGCGTTGAAGTGCGTCACAAGAAGAAGCCACAGGGGAAGTTCTTCTTCGACAATCAGGACTGGCGCTCATTGCGCGACGGAGACCATTGGAACGTGATCAAGATCGAGGGGCCGGCGCGGTGCCTGATCGAGGTCGAGGTATTCGAAACCGAACCGACGATCACGTACGACAAGCTCACTCACAGCAGGGTCGCCGACGCAACCGCCGGAAAGGTCGTCGAGTCGGACCCGGACTATGAGCTGAACGGGCTACGAGGTTTCTTTGTGACGCGGCGCAACGAGCTACAGGTCGATCTCGATGTCAACAGGGTCAACGTCGCCGCGGTAGTTGCTCCCGAGCGCCTCACCGTCCTTCATGACGGCCGGCGTCAGGTCTGCGTCGTTTCGACGTGGCCAGAGGACTCGCCGCATCTGAAGCATGCTGTCGACAGCGTCGTGGAGTCGATCGCGATCTACTGACGTGGGTCCGGGACCCTCTGCAACCCCGACCTCTGTCCTCCCTACCACCACGCATCAATCCCGCACGCCAGCAGGACGCCGAGACCCCTACCACGCCTTCCGGGAAGACGCGAAGCCAGGGGATCTGACGTCCGCTTCCCATCCGCTCAGGGTTCGCGAGGACGTCAAGCGGCCGCGCTCCTGGCCCCGATCCGTCCCGGATTGCGCTCTCTGGGTTGAGGCGGCCTCAACCCGCCGACGCACCTGTCCACAACCCCGGGAGGATCCATGTCCCGCAAGACGCCAACGGCGAAATCCTCACTAGCGTTCAGCCCCACCGTGCGAACGATGATAGCACGATGGATCTCTCTAGCTCCACTGCTTGTTCTGGCCGCCCTCGCCGTACCTCACCGCGCCGACGCGCAAATCTTGAGGAAGGTCAAGGACGTGGTGAAGGGGACCGTGGAGGATGAGTCCTTGCTCATTGTGGACGAAGCCGTGCGCAGAGCGGTACGCGGCAGCGTCGGGTGTGTCTTCAGTGACGTGGACTGCATCCGCTCGGCCGAGGAGGCCGGAGAGGACGTGTACCTCACGGACGAAGACGGAAATGTCCTCATCGACGACGCCGGTGAGCCGATCAGCGATCCGCAGGTCGCAGCCGAGAAGGCATCCGTGCGGCCAGGGGAAGGCGCCTGGGCCAACTACGACTTCCTACCCGGCGACCGTGTGCTCTTCGCCGAGGACTTCTCTGACGAGAACGTCGGCGACTTCCCCAAGCGCCTCGAGTTCGTGAGGGGTGGGATGGAGGTCGTGGAATGGGAGGGCCGGAGCCTCCTCCGCATCACGTCCAAGGACTCGCGATTCGCGGTGAAGCTCCCCGAGGACCTCCCGGAGCAGTTCACGCTCGAGTTCGACGCGTTCGTGGGCCATCCCAACGCGCCGGTCATCGTGTCCACCTACGAGCTCGGCTCTCGTCAGCGGGCACACACCGCGGAGGACCGGCCGTACCTCTTCTTCGACGGTGCGGCAGGACACTCGTCCGGCATCCATCAGTCCGGCCAACCCGTGGCGAGCGCGGAGGATCTCCGGATCGGGCAAGAGATCGTCACGATCCGCCTGATGGTCGACGGCGCGCACGCCAAGGTCTTCATGAATGAGCGGCGTCTGGCCAACCACCCGCGGGTCGAGCTGGAACGCGGAGATCGAGTCTACTTCGCCTTCCCCGACGTCTGGACGGACCGGCCGATCCTCGTCGGCGACATTCGCGTCGCCGCAGGCGGTAAAGACCTCTACGACAAGCTGGTGGAAGACGGTCGCGTGGCCACCCGGGGCATCTTCTTCGACACCGGGAGCGCACGTATCCAGCCCGAGTCCACGCCCACCCTGGACGAGATCGGGACGATGCTCCAGGAGCACCCCGATCTGTCGCTCCTCATCGAGGGGCACACGGACGACGTTGGCGAGGACGACTCCAACCTGGAGCTCTCTGATCTCCGAGCCGAGTCCGTGCGCCGCTTCATCGTAGCGAACTACGACATCGACGAGGCACGCCTCACGTCCGAGGGATTCGGCGAGTCCAGCCCCGTGGATACGAACGACACGCCCGAAGGACGGCAGAACAACCGTCGCGTCGAGCTGGTCCGCGTCGACGGAGGCACCCCATGAAGACTCGAGTCGTGATCCTGTTGGGGCTGCTCGCCCTCGCCGTGGCCCCCGCCCCCACGGCCGCCCAGTTCCGGTTCTCGGGCGGAGTCAACCTCACCGACTTCTTCGGTGGTGACGTTGGCGAGACGGAACAGAGCACAGGGCTCAATATGGGCGCCTCGTTTCCGGTGATGCGTTTCGGCCCGGTCCAGATCGTCGCCGAAGGCTACTACCGTCAGAAGGGTGCAACCCAGTCCATCCAGGACCTGCAGGCCGCCGCGCTCGCGGGTGATCTTACGAACGCCCTCACGACGTTCGAAATCGGCCTCGACTACATCGAGATCCCGATACTCGCTCGCATCGATCTCCCGGTTCTTGGCGGGAGGATCCTGCCGTATCTGGCCGGAGGTCCGGCCTTGGCCTGGAAGATCGATTGCGGCGTGAAAGCCGACGCGCTCACTGCCTCGAGCGATGTGAGCTGCGATGACTTCTCCAGCGAGAATCTGGGCGAGACGCTGCGGGACTACGAGCGCGGTCTGGTCGTTGGAGGCGGGATCGACCTCGCGGTGGGCAGCATGGGCGCAGTGAACATCGACGCCCGACTGACGCGTGGGCTTAGCCGCCTTTCGGAGGGCCAAGACGGTCCCGACGTGAAGAACCAGGCCTTCTCCGTGATGCTCGGCTACTCCTTGGGCCTGCCGGGCGGGTTTGGGGGGGAATAGGCAGCGGTTTGGCTGGAATGGGGAGGTAACGATGCTATCCGTGGCGAACACTGAAGGCGTGAGATTCACAGCTGCACAGACCAGGCGCCAGCTGGCGCAATCGCGCTCCCTTTTCCTCGTCGCGTCGGTTCTGGCCGTGATGTCCTGGGGGTGCGGTGGGGAAGCGGTCGCGGAGTCCGGCGCGGTTGGAGAGAGCACTGGCGGGGCGACGGCCGACTTCAGTACCGGCGTCCTGACGCTGGGGGGCGATCGATACGAATTCCGAGTGCTCGGCTGCACCAACCTGGAAAACGAGTTCGACGCCTCGTCAGACGACTACACCCTGAGGGGCGGGGGCACGCGGGAAATCGCGGGCGCCGAAGCATCGAGATCGCCTGGGTGTGGAGCCGCGTGCGCACCCGGTTGGGCACTTGGAGCAGAACCATACCCGGGGGAGGAAATACGAACGTTCGGTCTGGTCGGTCTGTATCCGCGGCCCGCTCGCTGAAGCTCGCGTGCAACGCCCGCAGGCGATATGACCTATTGATCTGGAAGGGTGATCAACAGCACCACTATTACTATCCCTCTTCACGAGGCTTCACTCAACGGACCACGATCGACCTGGGTGACCTGAATCGGTTTTTCCGGTAGGAGTGAGGAATGATGTCAGATGAGTTTCCGGTAGAAGGCGTCGAGCTGAGCGTCCTGCTCGTCGTCGAGGACATCGCGCGGGCTCGAGCGTTCTACACGGATGTGCTTGGCGCCAAGCTGTTCAGGGAGTACGGGGGCACCTCGGCGGTGCTGGAGTTCCAGGGCAGCTGGCTGCTCCTCGTGACGGGAGGTGGTCCCACCGATGACAAGCCGACCGTCACGTTCGCACCTCCTGGTGACCCCGAAAGAGTCAGTCACCAGCTGACCATGCGCGTTCCGGATTGTCGCGCCGCGTACGAGGTGTTGCGGACCCGCGGCGCCGAGTTCCTGACACCGCCGGCCGACCGCGGCGGCGAGATCCGTTGCTTCTTCCGCGACCCGGATGGCCATCTGCTCGAGATCAGCGAGATCACGTAGCATACGTCGATCGAGGACCATGGACGGTTTCCCACGCGGCGACAGGACGCAAGAAGCCCCCCGGAGCGAGATGGCTCCGGGGGGCCTTGTAGAAGCTGGCGATGACGTACTCTCCCACCGAGTTGCCTCAGCAGTACCATCCGCGCAGTGGGGCTTAACGGCCGTGTTCGGGATGGGAACGGGTGTGACCCCCACGCTATAATCGCCAACAGTTTGATGGGCCGCGGATCCTGGCGCAGGGCGTCGTTGCACCGCGGCGCTTGCGCGCCGCTCTCCTCGGGCTCCTTGCGACGTACCTTTCGGTACGTCTCAGTCGGCCCTCGTCGTGCGCCTAGCCCTGCATCCAGGCTACGCGGCCCCCGACCTTGATGGGTCGTGTGGACCGCGCTTTGCGGCCTGATAAAACTACAGGGTGAGAGAGAGACTGGTCCTAGGCGTTGTGTCCGGGGCTGGGTTCCTCGTGTTCGAGGGGACCCTGCTTGGGTGTGATGTGCGCTTTGCTTCACCCCAACGAGGGGGGAGAGCTGGTCAAGCCACTCGGGCACTTAGTACGGCTCGGCTACACGTGTTGCCACGCTTCCACCTGCCGCCTATCAACGTGCTCGTCTCGCACGGCCCTTCCGAGGGCTTACGCCCTGGGAGTGCTCATCTTGAGGGGGGCTTCCCACTTAGATGCTTTCAGCGGTTATCCCTTCCCGACGTCGCTACCCGGCAATGCCCCTGGCGGAACAACCGGTACACGAGAGGTCAGTCCGTCCCGGTCCTCTCGTACTAGGGACGGCTCCTCGCAACACTCCTACGCCCACGACGGATACAGACCGAACTGTCTCACGACGTTCTAAACCCAGCTCATGTACCGCTTTAACGGGCGAACAGCCCGACCCTTGGGACCTTCTCCGGCCCCAGGATGCGATAAGCCGACATCGAGGTGCCAAACCGCCCCGTCGATGTGAACTCTCGGGGGCGATAAGCCTGTTATCCCCGGCGTACCTTTTATCCGTTGAGCGACGGCCCTTCCATTCGGAACCGCCGGATCACTAAGGCCTACTTTCGTACCTGCTCGACCCGTCGGTCTCGCAGTCAAGCTCCCTTATGCCTTTACACTCTTCGCGCGATTACCGACCGCGCTGAGGGAACCTTTGCGCGCCTCCGTTACTCTTTGGGAGGCGACCGCCCCAGTCAAACTACCCGCCTGCCACGGTCCCCGAGGAGGATTCACTCCCCTGGGTTAGAGCCTCGACATTGTAAGGGTGGTATTTCACCAGTGGCTCCCCACCCCCTGGCGAGGGTGGTTCATTGCCTCCCACCTATCCTACACGTGCAGTGCCAAGACCCAATAGCAGGTTGTAGTAAAGGTGCACGGGGTCTTTTTGTCCTGTCGCGGGTAATCGGTATCCTCACCGATACTCCAATTTCGCCGAGCTCGCGGAGGAGACAGTGTCCAAGTCGTTACGCCATTCGTGCAGGTCGGAACTTACCCGACAAGGAATTTCGCTACCTTAGGACCGTTATAGTTACGGCCGCCGTTTACCGGGGCTTCAGTTCGGAGCTTCGAGTCCCGAAGGACTCTAACCCTTCCCTTTAACCTTCCGGCACCGGGCAGGCGTCAGTGCCTATACGTCGTCTTAACCGACTTTGCAGACACCTGTGTTTTTACTAAACAGTCGCTTGGACCGATTCTCTGCGGCCCGCTTCGGCTCCGCACGCAATCATGCTTCACCTACCACGGGCTCCCCTTCTCCCGAAGTTACGGGGACATTTTGCCGAGTTCCTTCTCCGCGGATCACTCGCGCACCTTAGGCTTCTCGCCTCGCCTACGTGTGTCCGTTTACGGTACGGTCGCACGAACAACTCCCTCCCGAGGCTTTTCTCGGCGGTATGATTACAGACCCTTGGCGGGGACCGAGGTCCCCTTCGGCATCGGCGCTCGGCTATCCAGGTCTTTTATCCCCCAGAAACGCCTACCACCTTGCATCGGATTCCACCACCCGACGGTCCTTTCACTCCCGCGTCCCCCCTTGAGGTCGAACGCTCTTCGCACGGTACAGGAATATTAACCTGTTTCCCATCGCCTACGCCCTTCGGCCTCGGCTTAGGGACCGACTAACCCGGAGCGGATGAACCTGGCTCCGGAACCCTTAGGCTTTCGGTGACAGGGATTCTCACCCTGTTTATCGCGTACTCATTCCGGCATACTCACTTCCCTGCGCTCCACCCCTGCTCTCTCGAGGGGGCTTCAATGCCCAGGGAACGCTCCCCTACCATGTTCGCCTCCCGAAGGAGGCTCTCCATTCGTAGCTTCGGTGGCGGACTTAGTCCCGACCATTATCGGCGCAGATCCACTTGACTAGTGAGCTATTACGCACTCTTTAAAGGCATGGCTGCTTCTAAGCCAACCTCCTAGTTGTCTCTGCAAATCCACATCCTTTCTCACTTAGTCCGCACTTGGGGACCTTAGCTGACGATCTGGGCTCTTTCCCTCTCGCGAACGGACATTATCGCCCGTACACTGACTCCCAGGATTCGTCTCTCAGGTATTCGGAGTTTGCTTGGGGTCGGTAACCCGGTAAGGCCCCTAGCCCATGCAGTGCTCTACCCCCTGGAGATACTTCCTGAGGCTATACCTAAATATATTTCGGGGAGAACCAGCTATCTCCGAGCTTGATTGGCCTTTCACCCCTATCCACAGCTCATCCGAGCAGTTTTCAACCCACAACGGTTCGGGCCTCCACCAGGTGTTACCCCAGCTTCACCCTGGCCATGGATAGATCGCCTCGGTTTCGGGTCTGCCCCCACGTACTCCTTCGCCCACTTCAGACTCGCTTTCGCTTTGGCTCCGGTCCTTAAAACCTTAACCTCGCACGTGAGGCGCAACTCGCCGGATCATAATCCAAAAGGCACGCCGTCACCCGTTCCCTTCGTCCGAAGACTAGGGCCAGGCTCCGACCGCTTGTACGCACACGGTTTCAGGATCTATTTCACTCGCCGTCAGGCGTTCTTTTCACCTTTCCCTCACGGTACTCTCCACTATCGGTCACGAGCTCGTATTTAGCCTTGGAGGATGGTCCCCCCAGATTCAACCGGGATTCCTCGTGCCCCGGCCTACTCGGGTACTCCAGCAACCTCCGTACTCGCATTTCGCATACGGGACTCTCACCCTCTCCGGTCCGCCGTTCCAGGCGCGTTCCGCTATGCTTTCCGTCGGCCCACACTGAAGCCCCACAACCCCGGAACGGTTTAACCCACTCCGGTTTGGGCTCTTCCCCTTTCGCTCGCCGCTACTCAGGGAATCTCTTTTGATTTCTCTTCCTCCGGGTACTTAGATGTTTCAGTTCCCCGGGTTGGCGCCCTCCTAAGAAGGCGACAGGGTTGCCCCTGCCAGGTTGCCCCATTCGGATATCCCCGGATCGTCGCTCGCTTGCAGCTCCCCGAGGCTTTTCGCAGCTTGCCACGTCCTTCATCGCCGGCTCGTGCCTAGGCATCCTCCGTGTGCGCTTTCCCGCTTGACCAGCAAAATCGCTGCGATATTTCGCGCCATGCGTCGTTGGGCTCGTCTCGGCTCCCTGCGACGTATCTTTCGATACGTCTCAGTCGTCCGCTCCTTCGCCCGCCTAGCCTGCCGTCGAAAGCTCTTTGCGATTTCTTTGCTTCGGACCCCTCGGCGCTTCGCGCCTGCGTGCCCTCCGCCCCCTGATCACGCTGGGATGATGCTCTACGCGTCGCATGTCGCACCCGAAGGCGCTCCACGCTTATCACCCAAAGCCCCAGACTCTCCCGTAGCTCTAATGCTGCCACGAGTCGCCTAAGACCTTCTCTCTCTCACCCTGGTTTTCAAAAAACGGGTTCTGGCCGGCCGCCTAAGCGGTTCGAACAGAGCAAGAAAAGCTAGCGTTTGTGGTGGGGTACCGTCAACGCTCTGGCGGTCTAGATTCCGCCGGCCTCGAGGAGCTTCGCGACCTCCTCGCCGGTGACGTAGAACCCACCGAGGGTCCCCGAATCCGGACCGTGCCAATCGGACCCTCCGGAGACGAGCAGACCCGCCGACTTGGCGCTCCGCTCGAGCCTCAGGATCTTGTCCGCGGGGGTTCTCGGACGGTACACCTCCAGACCCCTCAGGCCCGCTTGCACGAGCTGGGGCAGAACCGAATTGATCGCTTCGAAGGGTGGGTGTGCCCATACCGGGATCCCCCCCGCGGCGAGGATGATGGCGATCCCCTCCTCGGGCGTCACAAGCGCGGTGGGGATGTACGCGGTGTGGCCGTTCCCGATGTAGCGATCGAAGGCCTCCGAGATCGTCGTCACATATCCAGCTCGGACCAGCGCACGGGCAAGGTGCGGCCGTCCGAGGCTGTGGCGTGTCGGTCCGGCCGCTTCGACAACGTCGTTGAAGCTCACCTCAACCCCGTCCGTCGCGAGCCGGCGAATCATCTCCCGCATCCGCTCCTCCCGCACGCTCTTGGCCCTGGTTTCGTGCGCCTTGAGCCGTGGCGCGGACGGATCCACGAAGTAACCGAGGATGTGGAGCTCCATGCCCCCGAGCGTGGTGCTCACCTCGATCCCGGCGATGACTTCCACGGGCACGTACCGCGCCGCCTCACGGGCCGATGCCACGCCCTCGGTGGTGTCGTGGTCCGTGAGCGCGATCACGTCGAGGCTCACGGCAGCCGCTGTCTCGATCACCCTCGTGGGAGACTCGGAGCCGTCCGAGGCCAGCGAGTGGAGGTGGAGGTCTAGACGCATCTGCCAGGCTCGATGTGAAGCGGGGCGAGGTCACAAACCTCGCCCCGAAATCGACGATCGGGCTGGGGACAACATGACCGGATCAGGCGTTGCTCTCTTTCGAAGCGCTGCCGGAGAGATCGCCCGCCATTTCGACCGCATCCCGAAGGCCGGTTTCCGGCGGCTCCTCGGCGGCATACTCCGAAAGCACCGTGACTTCGTTAGCCAGCACTTTCAGCACTCCGCCGGACACATAGTATCGCTCACTCCCACCCCCCTCCATGTCGAGGTGCAGGTCCCCTGAACCCAGCAAGCTCAGGAAGGGAGCGTGGCCAGGCAAGATGCCGACTCTGCCGTCCCACGAAGGCGCAACAACCGAAGCCACGGCACCCTCGAACAGCACGCGGTCCGGAGAAACGACTTTGACGTTCAGGGAGGCCATTTACTCCTCCATCTCCTTCGCGGCCTCGACCACCTCTCCGATACCTCCCTTCATGTAGAAGGCCTGTTCCGGAAGGTGATCGAATTCGCCCGCAGCGACGCGCTCGAAGGAATCGATCGTGTCCTCGAGCTTGACGTATTTGCCGGCGATCCCCGTGAACTGCTCGGCGACGTGGAACGGCTGCGAAAGGAACCGCTGGAGCCTGCGCGCACGGCTCACGATGATCTTGTCCTCCTCCGTGAGCTCGTCCATCCCGAGGATGGCGATGATGTCCTGGAGGTCCTTATAGCGTTGCAGGATCTGCTGGACACCGGTCGCCACGTCGTAGTGCCGCTCGCCGAGGAACTGGGAATCCATGATGCGCGAGGTCGAATCGAGCGGATCCACGGCCGGATAGATGCCGAGCTCGGCGATCGAGCGCGACAGCACGGTGGTGGCGTCCAGGTGCGTGAACGCCGCGGCCGGGGCCGGATCAGTCAAGTCGTCGGCCGGCACATAGATGGCCTGGACTGAGGTGATCGACCCCTCCCGCGTGGACGTGATGCGCTCCTGGAGCTCACCCATCTCCGTGCCGAGCGTCGGCTGATACCCTACGGCGGAGGGCATCCGACCGAGGAGTGCGGAGACCTCGGAGCCCGCCTGCGTGAACCGGAAGATGTTGTCGATGAACAAGAGCACGTCCTGTTTCTCGACGTCCCGGAAGTACTCGGCCACGGTGAGCCCCGAGAGGCCCACCCGCAGACGCGCCCCCGGAGGCTCGTTCATCTGCCCGTAGACCAGGGCTGTGGACTCGAGAACACCCGACTCCTTCATTTCGAGCCAGAGGTCGTTCCCCTCACGAGTCCGTTCACCCACGCCGCAGAACACGGAACGGCCACCGTGCTCCATGGCGATGTTGTTGATGAGCTCCATGATGATGACCGTCTTACCGACCCCGGCCCCTCCGAAGAGCCCTGTCTTGCCGCCCTTCATGTAGGGCGCGAGCAGATCGACCACTTTGATGCCCGTTTCGAAGATCTCCGTCTTGGGCTCGAGGGCGTGGAACTTCGGAGGCTCGCGGTGGATCGGCCAGCGCTCGACCTCGCCGTCACCATTACCGCTCACGACCGGGCCCATCTCGTCCACCGGGTTGCCGAGGACGTTGAGGATCCGGCCCAAGGCGGCTTCGCCGACGGGCACCGAGATGGCAGAACCCGTGTCCAGCACCTCCATCCCGCGCGTAACGCCGTCCGTGGACGACATCGACACCGCGCGTACCTGGCCCCGGCCAATGTGCTGCTGAACCTCGGCCACGACCTCGAGCTTCTGCCCGGCGGCGGTCGTCGACTCCAGTGATAGGGCGTTGTAGATATCGGGCAGGTTTTCGGGATCGAACTCGACGTCGAGCACCGGTCCGATCACCTGGACGACCCTTCCGACGTTGTTTTCAGACATGGTCTTTCTCTTCCCCATTCGCCGTGCGTTTCGGCGCTGATCTCAGTATTCCAAGGCTGCTTCCCGCGTTTCTAGAGAGACCGTCTCCAGGCCGGCCTCGCGCGCCCGCCTGTTTTCGGCGGGACCCGGTAGGTCATGAGAGTCCCTCGGCGCCCCCCACGATCTCCGCAATCTCCTGGGTGATCTGGGCTTGCCGTGCTCTGTTGTAGGTCCGAGTCAACCGCTCGAGCATATCGCCGGCGTTGTCGGTCGCATTCTTCATGGCCGTGCGGCGAGCGCCCTGTTCGGCCGCTGCGTTCTCCACCAGAGCCCGGTACACCACATTACGCAGGTAGAGTGGAAGGAGCCGTTCCAGCACCGCTCCGGCCGAGGGAGAGAGTATGAACCCCTCGGCGGAAACAGCGTTCGGATCGGACTGGATCGGAAGGAGCTGTACGACCCGGGGCGGAGTCGACATGGCTGAGCGAAACTCCGAGCTCACGAGATACACGGCGTCGACCTCGCCGATCTCGAACGCCTCCCGCAGGTCGGAGATCAAGGCTTCGCCGTCCTCGATCGTGGGCGCGTCACTAATGTCGATTCGGCTCGATGAGATCTCTTCTCCTCGGAACCTGAAGTACGCCAGTCCCTTCTTTCCGCCGAGATGGAGGTCCACCTCCACGCCGTCGCCCCGCAACTCGTCCAGAAGCCGGCGAGTCTCGCGGATCAGGTTGGCGTTAAAGGCGCCTGCCAGACCTCTGTTGGCCGTGAGCAGGAGAACGCCGGCACGCTGCGTCTCCTCGGGCCTCCTCAGAATGGGGAAGGACTCGGCGAGCTCGGGCGCGTATAGGCTCGCGACGATCTCGCTGATCGCTTCGCTGAACGGCCGCGCGGCGTGTACCCGATCGGTCGCCCGCTTCAGCTTCGACGTAGCCACGAGCTCCATGGTACGCGTGATCTGCCGCGTATTGTCCACGGACCGGATGCGACGCTTGACGTCTCTTGCGCTTGCCATCAGTTAGACCCCGGCTGGAACCCGGGCTTCCTCCTCGGCAAGATAGACGGCGTGATACTCCTCGATGGCCGCAACGAGCTTTGCCTCGAGCTCTTCCGAGAGGACTCGCTCGGTCCGGATCCCCTCGAGGAGATCCTGGCCGGACGTGGCCAGGTGCGTGTGGAAGCCCCGCTCCCAGGTGGGCACGCGCTCCACGGGGATCTCGTCGAGGTAGCCGTTCGTGACCGCGTAGATCGTGACGATCTGGTTCTCGACGGGCATCGGCTGATACTGAGGCTGCTTCAGTGATTCCACCGTACGTTCGCCTCGGGCCAGCTGTCGCTGAGTCGCGGCGTCCAGGTCCGAGCCGAACTGGGCGAAGGCCTCGAGCTCCCGGAACTGGGCGAGGTCGAGCCTGAGCCGGCCGGCCACGGATTTCATCGCCTTGATCTGCGCGTTGCCGCCGACCCGCGACACCGAGATACCCACGTTCACGGCGGGACGGACGCCCGAATAGAACAGGTCGGGCTCGAGAAAGATCTGACCGTCGGTGATCGAGATCACGTTGGTCGGGATGTAGGCTGACACATCCCCGCCCTGCGTCTCGATGATCGGCAGTGCGGTGAGTGAACCACCGCCCTGCGCGTCGGAAAGCTTGGCCGCTCGCTCGAGCAGCCGTGAGTGCAAGTAGAACACGTCCCCCGGATATGCCTCCCGTCCTGGCGGCCGGCGGAGGACGAGTGACAGCTGTCGATACGCCTGCGCCTGCTTGGACAAGTCGTCGTATACAACCAGGGTCGGCTTGCCCTGCCACATGAAGTGCTCGGCCAACGCGCATGCCGAGTACGCGGCGATGTACTGCATGGGCGCCGGATCGGAAGCGTTGGAGGCCACGACGATCGTGTAGTCCATCGCGCCCTTCTCGCGTAGCGTCTCGACGACCGACGCGACCTTACCGGCCCGCTGTCCGATGGCGCAGTACACGCAGATTACTTCGTTGTCCTTCTGATTGATGATCGTGTCCACCGCGATGGCGGTCTTCCCGGTGCCACGATCGCCGATGATCAGCTCGCGCTGCCCGCGACCGATCGGGATCATCGAATCGATGGCCTTGATCCCTGTCTGGAGCGGCTCGTTCACGGGCTGTCGAAGCACGATACCAGGGGCCACGATGTCGATCTGGCGGTTGCCCTCGACGGGGTCGATAGGCCCCTTGCCATCCATCGGGTCGCCCAACGGGTCCACGATGCGCCCGAGGTAGCCCGCGCCGACGGGGACCTCGAGAACGCGGCTGGTGCGCCGCACCTCGTCGCCTTCGTGGAGGCCGGTCCAGTCGCCCATGATCACGGCCCCGATGTTGTCCTCTTCGAGGTTCAGCGCGAGGGCGATGACCGAGTCACCGCTTTCCTGAGAAGTGATCTCGAGCATCTCGCTGGCCATGGCGTTGGTCAGCCCGTAGATGCGGGCGATCCCGTCCTTTACTTCCAGAACCTCGCCGACTTCCTCGGCGTGGAGCTCTTCCTCGTAGCGCTCGATCTCGGCGAGGAGCACACCCTTGATCTCGCTGGCGCGAAGCTGTGAATCCGAATTCGCCATTTCTTTCGTCCTCGAAGCGCGAAGGCCAGTGGCCCGCGTCGCTGGTTTCTTTCTGCCTGATTGATCGTGGACCCGGCCGGTGCGGCGCGCCCCAACCGGATCGTGTGTGGCGCGTGGCCTACTCCGATGCGTGAAGCTCAGTGGCCAGAAGCTTGTGCCGCATTCCCTCCAGACGGCGCCCGAGAGACCCGTCGTATACGGTGTCACCGGTGCGAACGATGATGCCCCCGATGATCTCTGGACGCACCCTGAAGTGCGGGATCGCGGTCTTCCCGAGAAGCGTCGACAGTCGCGCGCCGACTCGCTCAACGGCCTCGTCGTCGAGGGACTGCGCCACGGTCACGTCCACGTGCGCGCGGTTCAGGTGTTCGTCCAACAGTCCGTGGAACTCCCGTCCCATGTCCGGCAACAGCCGCTGCCGCCGCTTGTCGATCGTGACGAGAACGAAGTTCAAGAGGTGCGGAGGAATCCTACCGTTCAGGGCAGAGCGCAGGACTTCCTTTTTTCTCGATGCGGCGATGCGCGGAGTGTCGAGGAACAGCCGGAACTGCGGACTCTCGTTCAGGAGACCCGTGACCAGATCCAGGCCTTCGCGATAGGCCTCGAGCCCGTCGTGGCGCTGTGCAAGCTCGAACAGTGTCTCGGCGTAGCTACGCGCTACCGTCTCGTCCCTCACGCTTCCGCCCCGGAGTCGCGCTTCGAGAGGTCGGAGAGATACCCTAGGACGAGGTCGCGATCGGCTGCGCTATCGAGGCGTTCCCCGACGAGCTTGGACGCCGCGGCCAGAGCGAGATCGACCGACTCGCGGCGGACCGCCTCGAGCGCGGAGTCCCTTTCGCGCTCGATCTCCCGGCGTGCGCGCTCGATGATCCCTTGGCTTTCCTCTCTCGCCTTGGCCTCGAGGTCCCGTCCCAGCCGAGTCGCGGCTTCCTTGGAGTCCGCAATGATCTGCTGGGCTTCTCTACGCGCCTCTCCGAGCTGCTTCCTGTGCTGCTCGAGGAGACTCGCAGCCTCGTCCTGGAGGCGGGATGCGTCGTCGATCGATCCCTGAATGCCCTGCTCGCGGGCCTCGAGTGCGCCGAGGATCGGACCCCAAGCGTACCTGCCCAGCACAAAGAGCAACGCCAGGAAGACGATCACGGTCCAGATGCTCAGCCCGACGTTGATGCTGAACAGGCCCCCGCCCTCCTGGGCGAGGAGGGCAGCCGGCGACAGCAGCGTGGCGACCGCAAAGGCGGCGATGGTTCGCGAGGTCTTCATGATCTCGGGTCTCGTTCCTCCCGGCGGCCACCCGTGCGACCGGGCCACTTGACCCGGCCGCCGAGCGTCACTCGGGTTGGTCCCGAACTACGGGAGCAGCTTGTACAGGAGTGTGAGCACCAGGCCGAAGAGAGCGGCTCCCTCGATCAGCGCCGCAAGAATGATTGCGGCGGTCTGGATCGTGGCCGCTGCCTCTGGCTGACGGGCGATTCCTTCGGTGGCGCCCTTACCGATCAGGCCGATGCCGAGTCCGGCACCGATTACGCAGAGTCCGATGCCGATTCCGGCACCGAGGAGGCTCAGGTAGGCCTTCGCCGCGATGGGGTCCATGGCGGCCTCCTGAGCTCCGGCTAGCGTCGCGTACAACATGATGAGCTCGTCTCGTTTGGGGTTCTCGTGAGATCCTGCGTATGGAATGGTCCCAGGATCCGGCTCGCGTCGAATCCCGCGTGTAGCTTGGACATCAGTGGGCGTGGCGAATGAGGCCGATGAACACGGCCGTGAGCATGGCGAAGATGTACGCCTGCAGAAACGCCACGAAGACCTCAAGAAGCATCATCGCCGTAGACATGCCGACAGACGCGCCGGCTATGGCCCACTTCCCGAACGTGAGGTTCCCGAAGACGAAGATGAGACCGAGGAGGGACAAGATGAGCGTGTGGCCCGCCGTCATGTTGGCGAAGAGTCGTATGGCGAGAGCGAAGGGCTTCGCCAGCTTGCCGAGGAACTCGACCGGCGTCATCACCGCCAGCATGATCGGCTTCATCCATCCGGGCATGCCGTGGGGGATGTAGAAGATGGTGCGGGCATAGCCTGCAGGGCCGAGCGCTCGGAATCCGGACACCTCGACGACGATGAGGGAGACCACGGCCAAGGCTGCAGTCACGGAAAGGTTGCCCGTCGCCGTCGCCCCCCAGGGCACCAGGCCGAGCAGATTCATCGTCAGGATGAAAAAGAAAAGCGTGAGGATGTACGGCGTGTACTTGTCGGCGCCGTGTCCGATGTTCCTGCGCACGACTTCCTCGCGGAAGTAGAGCACGAGCGCCTCGACGGCGTTCGCGAATCCGCTCGGAGCGCGGTCCGTATACCGCTCCTGCATCATGCGTCCAATGAGCGCGAAAACAACGGCGCAGATGGTTGCCGCGAGCACGAGGAAGACACCGTGCTTCGTCGGGGAGAAATCGATCGCGAGCGGGCCCAGGTGAATGGGCTCCCAATGCGGTAAGTGCAGCTCACCGAGGAAAGGCAGCTCGAGCTCGGCGCTATCCTCGATGTGGTGCATGAGAGTCGTGCCGAGGTCGACCCCGCCGCCTTCAGCCCCGTGAGCGGGCTCTTCGTGGCCCGCCTCCTGGATCATGCCGAGTAGATTCATCACGCCTGTTCCACCCGTGCGTCGGTCCGGTCCTTGATGAAGACAGGTTCGAGCAGCAGCAGTGCGAAAAAGAAACCTGCGAGACCGAGTAGCGTCGTCGTGGGGGGCAGCCCGGGCAGCCTCGAGATGCCGACGCCTGCGGCGATCACTACTCCCATGCGCACGAGCGTGCCTCCCACCCAAGCGGCCAGGAACCGATTTGGCCGGTCTCGGTTCGCTGAAAGGAGGGTGAAAGCAACGACTTGTACGAGGAAGGCGAGACCTGCTGCGGTGAGAAGGCCGGTTCGACCTGGCCCGTCGAGCCAAGGCCAGGCGAGGCCGACCGAAACGACGAGGATCGCGATCGCGGTCCACGCGTATCTCAGCGCCTGGGTCATGGGTCGCTCCCCTCTGTCCGCCTACGAGGCTCCACAACTACGTGATAGTAGAGGCTGTAGAAGCCCGCGGATGCGCCCACGAAAGCGCCCACAATCGTAAAGAGCGGAGTGGTGCCGATTCCGCCGTCTACCCACCATCCGATCAGCAGGAAAAATCCCGTCGCGAGAGCCCATGTGAGCCCGTGGCCCATATATTGGCCGACCCCGCCCCAAAGGGGCTCCGTCTCTGTTCGGCGCTCGCTTTCGCCCACCAGATCGACCTCCGTTCGGGGTCTCCGGCCGACCCAAGCTAGAAGATTGTGAAATTTTTCGCAAGCTCTGCCGAGGCTCTTGTGAAATTTTTCTCAAAGAGCACTCCCGATCGCCCCCTCTTGCCGGCCTGCGCTGGCGTTCCGGCACCCTGCACCCCTAACTTTCGGAGCGATTCGGGGATCCTGGCCAGAGGGCAGGTGTAGGCCCGACCCTCGCGCGCGCTTCAGTGCGCATCCTCACTTCAGACTGTCAAGCTGGGGCTCGATGCCGATTCAGGAGAACGTGGCGGTAGAAGACCGAGATCTGATGCTGTTCCGGCGCGTGGGTGAAGTCACGCACGCTCTCCGGCGCGAGGTTCAAAAGCGCATCGTCGGCCAAAACGAGGTGGTAAATGGCCTGCTGACAGCGCTTCTCGCCAACGGCCACGTCCTCCTCGTTGGTGTGCCGGGACTCGCAAAGACACTGCTCGTCTCGACCCTCGCGGACGCACTCGATCTCGAATTCGGGCGGGTCCAGTTCACGCCCGACCTCATGCCTACCGATATCACAGGCACCGAGGTCATCGAGGAGGATCGGACGTCGGGGCGGCGGGTTTTCCGTTTCGTGCGTGGCCCGATCTTCGCCAACGTCGTCCTCGCCGACGAGATCAATCGAGCGCCCCCGAAGACACAGGCGGCCCTTCTTCAGGCGATGCAGGAGCGCGAGGTGACGGCGGCGGGGGAGACCCTCGTTTTGGACCCTCCCTTCTTCGTCCTGGCAACGCAGAACCCGATCGAGCAGGAGGGTACTTACCCGCTGCCCGAGGCCCAGCTCGACCGATTCATGCTCGAGCTCCAAATCGGCTATCCGTCGTTGGCGGAGGAAGAGGAGATCGCGATGACCACCACGGGTGACGAAGAGGCGCGGATCTCTCCGGTCGTGTCCGCGGGCGAGCTGATCGACCTCCAGCACCTGGTTCGGCGCATTCCCGCCTCGCCGTCGCTGGTCTCCTTTGCTGTACGGCTGGCGCGAGCGACCCGCCCGGACTCGGAGGCACCTTCGGTCACGGGCAAGTACATCAGCTGGGGTGCCGGGCCACGCGCGTCCCAATTCCTCGTGCTCGGGGCGAAGGCGCGAGCCGCGATGAACGGCGAGGCCATGCCCTCGATCGATGACGTGCGCCAGATGGCTCCCGCGGTGCTCGCGCACCGTCTCGTGCTCAACTTCGAGGCGGAGGCGGACCGGAGGACCACGCTCGACATCATCAGCGAGCTCCTTCGGGAGAGCCAACAATGGACGTAGACCCCAGCAGTACCACGCCGGACCCTCCGTCTAGATCCGCCACGCCCTGCGTCTCCGCCGGACCGGGCGCTCGATGATCGGGCTCCTGGCGGCTACGGGTCTGCTCCTTCTCATCGCCTCGGCGCTTCTCTCAGCCTTCGAGACCGCCTGCTTCAAGGTGGGTGGCTCACGGATACGCACTCTCGTGGACGAGGGGTTCCGTGGGGCCGAGAATCTCTCTCGGTTACGCCTCGATCCGACCCGTGTCCAGACGTCGTACGTGCTCTTCAACACCCTGCTCAACGTAGGAGCGGCGGGGCTTTTGATTGGCGCCGGAGCGTTCAATTGGGGTGGTCTGGGCGCGGCTCTTTCTGTGCCCGGCGCTGCATTGGCAGTCCTCCTCCTCGGTGAGCTCTTTCCCCGCGTCGCAGCTCGCCGCCGCCCGGTCCGCTTGGCGCTCGCGAGCGCACCCGTTCTGCTTCGTCTCGAGCGGCTGGCGCGTCCGCTCCTGTCGCCCGTCCAACAGCTGGAGCGCTATTGGGCCGAAAAGAGCGGTGATGAGGACGGCACAGCAGACGAGCGCGAGGTGCGTGAACTCGCTGAATTAGGCCAGGAAGAAGGCGTCGTGGTCCTTGAGGAGCACGAGCTCGTTGAGCGCGCCTTCCGCTTGGACGAAACCGCCGCGTGGGACGTGATGACGCCTCGCGTCTCCGTCTTCGCGTGGAAGGATTCGTTGACTCTTGACCAGATCATCGCCGAGTTACCGAGCGTCCCGTACTCTCGAGTTCCGGTGTTCAGCGATTCGATTGACGATGTCACTGGCATCCTCTACGTGCGGGAGGCCTATGCCGCCCACGTGGCGGGCCAAACCGAGGCCACGCTGTCCGATCTGTCCCGCGAGCCCTTCTTCGTGCCCGGCTCCCTGCCCCTGACCCGCTTGCTCCGCGACTTTCAGAGTCGCCGCATCCACATGGGAATCGTCGCAGACGAGTTCGGTGGCACGGACGGACTCGTGACGCTGGAAGACATTCTCGAGGAGCTCGTCGGGGAAATCGTGGACGAGACGGATGTGGCGGAGGACCCGATTGTCCGCATCTCCCGGCACGAGATCGTCGTGGACGGGGCGACCGAGCTACGCGAGATCAACTACGCGTTCAACGTGTCCCTGCCGCACTTGGATCACCGCTCGCTCAATGGGTTTCTCCTGGAGACACTGGGCCACGTACCTGAGGTGGGCGAGAGGGCGTCGGAGGCCGGCGTCGAAATGGAGATCCTCGAGGCGTCGGAGACCCAGGTCTTGCGGGCACGCCTTCGAAAGCCACCGGCCTCCGAAGAGCAGCGAAGCGACGTTGCGGGTCGCTCCGGCGAATGGCCCTGATCCTCCCCTTCAACGGTTTTGTCCCGCGGGTGGCCGACGACGCCTTTCTCGCGCCGACCGCCGTCCTGATCGGTAACGTGACGGTCGGTCCCGAAGCGAGCATCTGGTTCGGGGCGGTGCTGCGCGGAGACGATCCGGACCATGGCATCGTGATCGGCGCTCGCTCCAGCGTCCAGGAGAACTGCGTAATCCACGTCGGTCGATGGGCCCCGACGATCGTCGGAGAAGACGTCACGGTGGGTCACGGGGCGAAGTTCGAGAGCTGCACGCTAGGCGATCGCACCGTGGTCGGGATGAACGCGGTGATTCTACAAGGCGCCGTCGTTGGGCCGGAGTGCGTCCTCGCCGCGGGAACGGTCGTACTCGAGGGAGCAGAGGTCCCGACCAGGAGCCTCGTCGCGGGAGTCCCTGGGCGTGTCAAGAAGACCCTTGCGGGTGCATCGGCGCGTTGGATCGAGGGAGGTGGCGTCCACTATGTGCGACTCTCCCGAGCGTACTTGGCGCAAGGGATCGGCTCCACAGGTGACGGCCGAACCAGTTCTACGAGCGCGGAGGGCGGGCGCTCCGAGCACGCCGCCGACGCGGTAGCCGGGCCTGACGGCACCGTGAGGGCGCCGTGAGTCGAGCGTCCCAGTCGCCCGACGCAGCTCTCCGGCCGGGACCTCTCCTATCCTCCCAACAGGAAGGTCAGATACCAGGCCATGATGGGGTCGGCCCATAGAAGGGTGATGACGGCGCCGATGGCGAGGAAGATCCCGAAGGGGATCAGCTGTTTGAAGAGCAGATTCAGAATGACGAAGACGAGCGTTCCTGAGAGGGCCCCGAAGAAGACGGTGAGGGCCACGCCCCAGGGGCCTGTGAACGCTCCGATCAACGCCATCATCTTGATGTCGCCTCCGCCGAGGACGGAGCCGAGTCCCTCCGTGGGGTCGTCTTCCGACTCCTCTGCGGACCCGGTGAGATCGGCTTCGGCGGCCAGGCCCTCGGTCCAGGCGAGCAAGATCGTCGCGAGGGCCCAGCAGCCGGCCACCGCTCCGAGTACGGTTGAGGCGGGATAGCCCCTCGCGGTACACCACGCCAGGACGAGCACGCCGGGGAGCAGCG
Source organism: Longimicrobiales bacterium (assembly GCA_965248625.1). Taxonomy (GTDB): domain Bacteria; phylum Gemmatimonadota; class Gemmatimonadetes; order Longimicrobiales; family Gaopeijiaceae. Next base: position 703,662 of record OZ252109.1, read on the forward strand.
CAGCGACCTGGCCGCGCGGACGGTTGAGGAAACGTACGGCCGGGGCTTGGCTCGCCCGGTCCCTTCCCTCGACGTGCTCGACGGCCGCCTCCTCGAGGCGGCCAGGGTTCATGCGGCTGATCAGCCAGGTGCCACCCACCCCCACGAGCCACATGCCGCCGAAACCGACTGCGGCGCCGAAGCCGGCGAAGGCTGGAGTGATCCCACCCGGGGCAAACGCGAGTGCGAGGCCCAGGGCGGCGCCTCCCACCGAGAACTGGTCGGGGATGACGTAGAATCGTGCGTCGGTGAGCGAGATCCCCAACAGGATCGTGAGGAATAGGCTGCCGCTGAGCGCGTCGACAGACAAACCGTGTTGCCAGAACATGGCGGCCCAGACGAGTCCCGAGACGAGCTCGACGAGGGCGTACTGTGAGGAGATCCCGATGCGGCAGTTGCGGCATTTTCCCGCCAGCGCCACCCAACCGACGACCGGGATGTTGTCGTACCAGCGAATACCCGTGCCGCACCCCGGGCAACGCGACGGTGGGGAGACCACCGACTCATCGTATGGCCAGCGAAGGACACAGACGTTCAAGAAGGATCCCAGAACGAGGCCTAGGAAGCCTGCCACGACCGTGATGGAGGTCTGATCGATCAAACGCCCGCTCTCGTGCTCTAGCTGCCCAGCCGAGTCCGGGTCAACTCGTACAAAAGGATTGCCCCCGCCACTCCCGCGTTCAGAGACTCGGCCGAACCACGCATGGGTACGGCTGGGCAAGATTCAGCCACTTCGCGAACCTCGATTCGAGACCCCGCGGCTTCGCTACCGACCACCAGCACCCATGGGGGACGCGGATCCACATCGGCAACATCAGTGCCATCCGCGTCGGCCACGATGATACGTACGCCGCCCTCGGTCGCCCAAGTCCTCGCCTCCGCCCACGATCCGCGCACGATCGGGAGGCAAAGGGCGCTTCCAGCCGAGGCGCGAACCGCCTTCGCGTTCCATGGGTCCACGGAGCCGTCGAGGACGATCACGCCGTCCAGGTTGAAGGCGAGCGCCGCACGGATCAATGTTCCCAGGTTGCCCGGATCGTTAATCCCGTCGGCGGCCAAGAAACGGCCTGCCGAGCCGACATTCAGATCGCTGAAGCAAAGTCTCGGCTCCTCGCAGACCAGCAGGATTCCTTGCGAGGTCTCCGTGGCGGACAACGCGGCCAACTCCTTTGCCTCGAGCCAGTCCGGTTCCACGCCGCGGGCTTCCAGAGTCTTGAGCAATGCCTGGCCGGCGGGAGATCGCAGGAGCGCGTCGGAGCAGACCGCGAAGCGAATCCGGACACCGGACGTCAGCGCCTCACTGACCGAGCGCACTCCCTCGACGAGAACCCCGCCCTCCTTGGCTCGGCCTCGGCGGTCCCGCAGGCGACTCAGGACTCGTTCCCTGGCCCGGCTCAGCACGTCCTTTCCTCGGCCAGCGCAACCTGGTCGCCCTTGTCATCGCCGAACTGACAGCCCGCTTCCTTGGGACTACCCCATGGACTTCGCATTCGCCGACGGGCGCGTATGTTTCCCGTGTGAAGCGCCCCCGCTTTCGAACGAGACACTCCGTCACGGACCCTCTCGACCAGCGCCCCGAGATCATGCTTGAACCCCCAGCGGTCGCTCTCACCATCGCCGGCAGTGATTCCGGGGGTGGGGCCGGAGTCCAAGCCGACCTCAAGACGTTTCACTCGTTCGGCGTGTTCGGAACCAGCGCGCTCACTGCCATCACGGCCCAGAACACCCTCGGAGTCACGGCGGTGCACACGGTTCCCAGCGAAGTCGTCCGCGCACAGATCGATGCGGTCGCGGAGGACTTGCGACCCAGCGCCGTCAAGACCGGGATGCTTGCGACGGCGGAGCTCGTCGAAACGGTTGCGCGAGCGATCTCCGACCACGGGCTCCTGGAATACGTGATGGACCCGGTGATGGTCGCCACCAGCGGAGATCGGCTCCTGGACGCCGACGCGGAGTCCGCGCTGGCGAGCCAACTCGTCCCGCTCGCGACGCTGGTGACGCCCAACCTCGATGAGGCAGGCATCCTCACCGGCATGGATGTGGCCACAATCGACGACATGAGTGCCGCGGCGAGGCGCCTGGTGGCTATGGGCGCTGACGCAGCCCTCGTGAAGGGTGGCCACCTCATGTCCGACGAGGCGGTGGACCTGTACTGGGATGGAGTCGACGAGCGTACCTGGCGGCGCGACCGCATCGAGACTCGGAGCCTGCACGGGACGGGCTGCACGTTGTCCGCGGCGGTGACGGCGGGTCTGGCCCGGGGCCTGGAGCTGGAAGAGGCAGTTCATCTAGCCGTGGATTTCGTCGCTCGCGCCATCGCGGCCGCGCCGCGACTGGGCAGCGGGGGCGGCCCCGTCAACCATCACGTCGGTACTCCATTCCATCCGGCGATCCCGAAGGCTGGGACGAATCCACCCGGCAGGGCGGGCGACCCTTGACCAGCCTGAACGGGTTGATCCCGCCTTCGAGGCATGGGGCACGGTGTATGCTGGCGCTCAGGCGATCAGTGGCCGCTGTGCGATCAGTGCGCTCTCTGCGATCACTGGGCTCTCACGCGACCGCTGGGCGCCTCACCCAGGGTTCGAACGACGGACTGGATCACGTTTCGGAGGGTAGTCCCCGCCTGTTCGGCCATCAGCATGACCTCCGTATGCGATAGGGGCTTGACATTGGTGCCCGCGGCCCGGTTGGTGACCAGCGAGACCGCCAAGACCCGGATGTTCCGAGCCCTGAGGGCGAGCACCTCGGGAACGGTCGACATTCCCACGACGTCGCCTCCCATTCGCTCGACCATCCGAACCTCCGCGGGCGTCTCGTAACTGGGCCCCAGCATGGCCACGTAGGTGCCGCGCGCCAGGGGAATACCGAGTTGGCCGGCGCAGTCGAGCGCGACTCGCTGGAGCTCCGGGTCGTACGGGGAGCTCATGTCGGGGAATCGACTCTCACCGTCGGGCGAGGGTCCGACCAGTGGGTTGCGCCACATCAGGTTGATGTGGTCATCGAGGAGCATCAGGTCTCCGGGTCCGATGCGGCGATTGACGGCCCCGGCGGCGTTAGTCACGATCGCAACCTCCACACCCAGCTCCCCCGCGATCCTCGCGGGGGCCGCGACCACCTCCGGCGCGTGCCCCTCGTACATGTGGAACCGACCTGACTGCACGAGAACCGGCACGTCCGCGAGGTGGCCGACCACGAGTTTTCCCGCATGTCCGGAGACCCCGACATCGGGAAAGCCCGGGATCTCCGCGAACGGGATCTCCGTAGCGGCGTCGATCAAGTCGGTGAGGCTACCGAGGCCGGATCCGAGGACGATAAGGACCCGAGGCGTTTCTCTGATTCGCTCGCGCAGGAAGGGGAGCGCGGCCCCGATGTCCAGCGGTCTGCCAGACCCGGGGACGCTGGTCATATGAGCATCCCAGCCACGGTCGCGGTCATGAAAGCTGCGAGCGATCCCGCGATCATGGCTCTGAGCCCGACGCGAGAGAGATCGTGCCGGCGCGAAGGAGCGATTCCGCCGATGCCCCCGATCTGGATCGCGATGGACGAGAAGTTCGCGAAGCCCGACAGAGCGTACGTTGCGATGATGACGGAACGGGGCTGGAGGGGGGAATCAGCGTTCAAGAGGGCGGACAACTGCACGTATGCGAAGAACTCGTTCAGGACCGTCTTGATGCCCATCAGGGAACCCACGGTCCTCGCATCCACCCAGGGCACGCCCATGAGCCACGCCAGTGGGGCAACGATCAAACCGAGAATCGATTCGAAGGTCAGGTCGGGGAAGCCCACGAGACCGCCCGCCCATCCCAAGAGCCCGTTCATCAGATAGACGAGCGCCACGAACGCGAGGAGCATCGCTCCGACGTTCAAAGCCAGGTGCAGGCCTTCGCCGGCCCCTCGCGCCGCCGCATCGATCACGTTGACGTCGGGCCGCTCGACCTTCAATGCCAGGCTACCCCCGGTCTCGGGCTTCCCGTCTTCCGGATAGAGAATCTTGGCCATGACCAGCGCGGCGGGAGCCGACATGACGGATGCCGCCATCAAGTGTCCGGCGATGTCGGGGAAGAACGCGATGAGATAGCCCACGTACGCCGCCATCACGCCACCCGCCACGGTGGCGAAGCCACCGGTCATCACGGCATTCAGCTCGGACATCGTCATCTTGTCGATGAACGGCTTGATGAGGAGGGGTGCCTCGGTCTGGCCCACGAAGATGTTGCCAGCCGCGGACAGCGTCTCCGCACCCGATGTCCGCATCGTGCGCTGCATCACCCAAGCCGCTCCCTTCACCACGAACTGCATCACGCCCAGATGATAGAGAACCGTCATGAGCGAGGAGAAGAAGATGATGGTGGGAAGGACGGTGAATGCGAAGTACGAGCCGGGGTTGGCCACCTGTCCGCTGACGGGGGTGAACGGACCGTTGCCGGGATCACCAGTGCCGATCGGGATGTTGTTGTCGACGAGGTTGCCGAATATGAAGCGGGCACCGTCCACGGTGTAACCGAGCAGCGCGACGACCACCGTGTTGGCGCCCTGGAAGATCGAGAGTCCAAGGGGGGTCTTGAGGATGAAGAGCGCGAAGATGAGCTGGAGTGAGACCCCCCAGATCACGACGCGCCACGGCACGGCCCTGCGATCGACGCTGAACACCCATGCGATCAGGCCGATCACCAGGAGGCCTACCAGCGAGCGGGCTCGGTCGAGGAATGGTGTGTCCAACCCGTCCGCGGCGAGGGACGTCCCGAGCTGACCTCCCGTCTGGACCGCCGTCGCGGCTCCCACTTCGGTCGTCGCCTCAGCCCCGCCAGCGCTCGTAGCATCGCCAGCGCTGACCGCGGATGCGCCCGCTCCGGCTACGAGGAGGAGGCCGCAGATCCCCCACAGCAGCCATAGCTTGCGTCCGGCCCGCCACCGGCGTGGGCGGCTCGGTCGACGGCTCACGACGGACGCGCCACGGAGGCGGCGTGGACCGCCCCCCCCCGGCTGAACCGTGTTCACTCTCTGCCACCTCCCGTCCAGGCCCCTCCTGAGAACCAGACGCGGGGCTCGCCTTGGCGGAGCCCACGCGTATCCGGCGGGCAATATCGACCCGAGCGGCGGATCACCACCACCCCCCGCGACGGATGTCGGAGCGAGCCAGCTTGACGTTCGAGCGCTTTGCGTTCACCAGCGTCGGATTCTCGAACACCTTCACCAACGCCAATCCCGCCACGAAGCCCCCGACGTGGGCCCAGAATGCGACGCCCACCATGGCCCCAGTGGCCGCAGCCGCTGCGGACACGAGCTGAATTCCGAACCAGTACACCAACATCAGCCAGGCAGGCACGGCGAAAACGCGGATGAAGATCACCAGGATCACGAGCAAGTGGACGCGGACACGTGGGTAGAGCAACAGATATGCGCCCATGATCCCACTCACCGCTCCGGACGCCCCGACGATCGGAACGGCCAATGCTGGTTCGAAGGCCACTTGCGCCAGCCGCGATGAGGCCGGTGAGCACGTAGAAAACCAGGAAACGCAGATGTCCCATGGAGTCTTCGATGTTGTTCCCGAAGACCCAGAGGAACCACATGTTGCCGATGAGGTGCATCCAACCGCCGTGCAGAAACATCGACGTCAGCAGCGCCTCCCACGTGAAGCCTCCGGGCGCGCACGGAAGGGCGGCGGTTCGGGGCCCTCCAGCGCGACCCGTGATTTCCGCGGGTATCGCTCCCAAGTCGCACACGGACTGCGCTAGGATCTCGATGGAGAGCCCGGCGCCCTGTACCCAGACCCATACGGCCACGGTCGTGGCGATCAGCCCAATGGTGACGATCGGGGTGATCTCGGTCGGGTTGTCGTCGTACAACGGGAACATGCTTCCTCTCGTGCCGCTGGACGGGTCGACTGGAGCCCACGAGCGCCCATCCGCCGACCGGCTGATCGGTCATGAACACGCTCATACGATAACAACCCTCGTCTCGGGCCTGCCACTCCGGCTGGACTGCATCGGCGAACCCGCCAAAATGACCGTTTTTTGGCCGTCAACGGGGGCACGGTCGTTGCTCTTCACGCGACCAACCAATGCGGCGGTTCAGCCTGGCCGCGCCGATCAAAACGAGAACGGCTCAATCAAGGAGCGAAGATGGGAAAGGTCATCGGAATCGATCTGGGAACGACGAACTCGGTCGTCGCCGTCATGGAAGGCGGTGAGCCCGTCGTCATTCCCAGCTCCGAGGGGGGCCGTACGACGCCATCGGTGGTGGCGTTCACGAAGGATGGCGAGCGTCTCGTCGGTCAGGTGGCCCGACGCCAGGCCATCACGAATCCCGAGAACACGATCTTCTCAATCAAGCGGTTCATGGGGAGGAAGTTCTCCGAGGTCGAGGGGGAAATGCGGCTCGTCCCTTACGACGTGACGAAAGACGCCCAAGACCGGGTACAGGTCAGGGTCCCGAATGCCGACAAGACGTTCAACCCCCCGGAGATCTCCGCCATAATCCTCCAGAAGATGCGCCAGACGGCGGAGGATTATCTGGGCCAGAAGGTAAGCCAGGCCGTCATCACGGTCCCCGCCTACTTCAACGACGCACAGCGACAAGCGACCAAGGACGCCGGCAAGATCGCAGGACTCGAAGTACTCAGGATCATCAACGAGCCCACGGCGGCCGCGCTCGCCTACGGACTCGACAAGAAGAAGGACGAGAAGATCGCCGTGTTCGACCTCGGCGGTGGAACCTACGACATCTCCGTTCTCGAGCTCGGTGACGGCGTATTCGAGGTGAAGGCCACGAACGGCGACACGCACTTGGGCGGTGACGACATCGACCAGGTGATCATCGATTGGCTCGTCGGCGAGTTCAAGAAGGACCAGGGCATCGACCTCTCGCAGGACTCGATGGCGCTCCAGCGCCTCAAGGAAGCCGCTGAAAAGGCCAAGATGGAGCTCTCGTCCACCATGCAGTCGGACATCAATCTGCCCTTCATCACGGCTACACAGGAAGGTCCCAAGCACCTGAACTATTCGCTCTCGCGGGCCAAGTTCGAGCAGCTGGCCGACCACCTCTTCCAGCGGACGATCGAGCCCATGGCAGCGGCCCTCGAGGACGCGGGGCTTTCGGCCGAGAACATCGACGAAGTGATCCTCGTCGGTGGCTCTACCCGTATCCCGAAGATTCAGGACATCGTCAAGGAGTTCTTCGGCAAGGACCCGCACCGGGGTGTGAATCCAGACGAGGTCGTGGGCGTAGGGGCGTCCATTCAGGGTGGCGTGCTCGCCGGAGACGTGAAGGACGTGCTCCTGTTGGACGTCATCCCTCTGTCGCTCGGCATCGAGACGTTGGGCGGCGTCATGACGCCTCTGATCGAGCGCAACACGACGATCCCGACTGAGAAGGCGGAGGTGTTCTCCACCGCAGAGGACAACCAGACGACTGTGGAGATCCACGTGCTCCAAGGCGAGCGCAAGATGGCCGTCGGCAACAAGACCATCGGCAAGTTCCAACTCACGGGGATCCCGCCGGCACCGCGGGGAATTCCGCAGGTGAAAGTCACCTTCGACATCGACGCGAACGGCATCCTACACGTTTCGGCGAAGGACGAGACGACGGGCAAAGAACAGAAGATCCGGATCGAGGCGTCGAGTGGCCTCACCGATGCCGAGATCGACAAGATGGTCCGGGACGCGGAGGAACACGCCAAGGAGGACGAGGATCGCAAAGAGAAGGTCGAGGCCCGCAATCACCTCGACTCGCTGGTCTACCAGGTCGAGAAGGACACTGCGGAGTGGGGCGACAAGGTGGGCGAAGCCACCAAGGAGCGGCTCGACGAATCCCTGGAGAAGGCCAAGGAGGCCCTGAAGGGTGACGAGCTGGCTTCGCTCAACTCCACTCGGGACGAGCTGATGCAAGCCTTCAGCGCCGCGGGACAGGAGATGTACCAGGCCCAGGCCGCCGAAGCGGGCGACGACGACGAAGTCCCCGTCGACGAGTCGGAGGAAGGTGAGGCCGACGCGGAAGCGGAAACGGTCGAGAGCGACGAGGAGGTCGTCGAGGCCGACTACGAGATCGTGGACGAGGGCAAATAGGGTCTCGTTCTATTCGCGCCGACGAGCCCTACGCAGGAACGAAAATCGGCCCCGGGACCCGGCTTTCCGGGGCCGATCGCTGATCGCGATCGGAAGGGGCCCCCTTCGCCGGACTGCGTCGGCTCGAGGCAACTCTACACGTGTAGCAGACGTCGAAGGGAAGATCGCACGAAGGACGAGGACCCGAGCCGCCCGAGGCCGTGTATCACGGCTTGGCTGCCAGCGGCGGCGGCCCCGGTCCCCACCGGGAATGCCCGTCGAGTGGACATCGGCCGGCGCCTCGGGCTCGCTGAATAGATACTCATCTGGAAGGTCAAAACCATGTTCGATCCACTCAAAGCGAAGTCGAAGGTGCTCCTTTATGTCGCCCTCGCGTTTCTGGTAGGAATCGGAACGGCGTCGGGCCTGGGGTGGACTGGGGACACGATCGCCATGCCGGTCGTTGACGACTCCCCTCAGGTCACGGAGGAGGCCATCAGGCCGGCGCTGGACCTCAGCGAAGCGTTCGTGAACATCGCCGAGGCCGTAACACCGGCCGTGGTGCGCATCGAGACCCGGAGGACCGCGCGCACCGCTTCCGGCGGCGCCGATCAGTTCCGGCGCTTCTTCAACATGCCCGATCCGGAGGACCAGCCGAGGCTCTCGGGCGGAAGCGGGTTCCTGATCTCGACCGACGGCTACATCCTCACGAATGATCACGTCGTGTCCGACGCGGAGGAGATCACGGTATTCCTGCAGGACCGGCGGCGTTACGACGCCACCCTCGTCGGCTCGGATCCGACGACGGACGTGGCCGTGATCAGGATCGATGAGGAGGATCTGCCGACGTTGAGCTTCGGAGACTCGGACGTGGTGCGAGTGGGAGAGTGGGTCCTCGCGGTCGGCAACCCCGGCTTCGGAGGCGGAAGCGCCCTCGACTACACCGTGACGGCCGGAATCGTCAGCGCCAAGGGGCGGCCCCTGAACCTCATCCAAGGCGAGCTCGGGCGGGACCCAGAGTTCGGGCCCCAGATCGCTCAGTTCGCGATCGAAGACTTCATCCAGACCGACGCGGTCATCAACCCTGGGAATTCGGGTGGGCCGATGGTCAACCTCCGGGCGCAGGTCGTCGGCATCAACTCGGCGATCGCGAGCCAGTCGGGGTTCTATCAGGGTTACGGGTTCGCGATTCCCATCGATCTCGCTCGTCGGGTCATGGAGGATCTCATCGAGTACGGGGCGGTGCGACGCGGATACCTCGGCGTGCGGATCGCCGAGGTGACGCCCGAGGACGCCGAGGTCTATCGGCTCCCGGACGTGAGCGGCGTGCTTATCCAAGACGTCCCGTTGGACGGCCCGGCAGCCGACGCTGGGCTGCAGGCGGAGGACGTCGTCGTGGAGCTCGACGGAATCACTGTCTCGAGGCCGGGCCAGCTCCAGCAGCTGATCGCGCGGAAGCGGCCCGGAGACCGGGTGGCGGTCTCGTTCTACCGCTCCGGCAGGGTCAGGGAGGTCACCGTCCGGCTCACGGAGTCACCGATAAACGAAGCTCCGGAACGCGAGCCCGTTCGAGCGGCGCGTGCTGAAGAGAAGCTGGGCATCCAAGTGATGGACCTCACTCCGGACGTCGCCGGACAGCTCCAATTCGAGGATCCGACCGGCGTCATCGTCGAGGACGTCGAGCGCTTGGGTCCCGCAGGCCGGCGAGGGATCATCCCCGGAATGAAGATCCTCGAGATCAACCGGGAGTCCGTCGAGACAGCGGACGACGTCAAGGACATCCTCGAGGACGTCGCTCCTGGTGATATCGTCACGCTGCGCGTGCAGCGCGCCACGGGCCAGCCCCAGATCGTAAACGTCCGCGTGCCGAACTAGCCCTCCAGCGGAAGCACGCATGTTCTGGGCCCGGGCGTCAATCGACTCCCGGGCCCTGTTTTTTGCGTTCCCGGTGTCCGGACGCGTTCTCGTGCCGTGCCCCCGGCCAGTTGTTGTCCCTACCTAAGCTCGTTTATCTTTTCGGGGTCTGTCGAATCGACCGTCGATCGTTGCGGAGCGCCACGTCGGTTGAGCCGGCGCACCCTCGCGAAAGTGGCGGAACTGGTAGACGCGCGAGATTTAGGATCTCGTGGCCTCGGGCCGTGGGGGTTCGAGTCCCCCCTTTCGCACTTCCACCGCCAACGCTCGGTCCGCATGGCCGAGAACGAGATGCCCGACCCGTGACCTTAGACGCCTCCCGTCTGCAAATCGACCTCGCCGAGGGTGAGCGGTGGCGACGCACGGTCAACATCACCGTGCCGGCCGACGTCGTGAGCCGGGAACGGGAGAACATCCTGAACGGATTGTCCGGGCGTGTACGAATGCCCGGCTTCCGCAAGGGAAAGATCCCGGCCAACGTCTTGAAGCGTCGCTATGGACCCGCCGTGGAGCAGGAGACGCTCGACAAGATCATCGGCGACGCCTACCGCGAGGCGATCCAACGTGAGGAGCTCCGCCCAATCAGCGAAGGCGAGATCGGCGCGGTCCAATACGAGCCCGAACAGGATCTTTCGTTCGAAGTGTCCTTCGACGTACAGCCCGAAATCGAGGTGGGCCGCCTCGGAGGGTTCGTCGTGGAGCGACCTGCCGTGGATGTGTCGGATGAGGACGTCGACCGGGTGCTCCACCACCTCCGTGAGCAGAACGGAGCCTGGCGGCCCGTGGAGGAAGGGAGACCCGAGGCGGGCGACGCGGTTTCGGTCATGATCAAGCGACTGAACGATGACGACGCCGAAGCGAGAAGCTACGAGTTCGTCCTGGGCAAAGGTGATGCCCTTCCGGACGTGGAGCAGGCGATCCAGGCCGTCGACGTGGGAAGCGACGGCGAGTTCGTCATCGCGTTCCCCGCCGACTTCCCCGACGAAGAGCTGCAGGGGAGTGAGCAACGGCTCCGAATCGCGGTCGAGAGCCGAAAAGTGCTCGAGCTTCCTGAGTTGGAAGACGAGTTCGCCCAAAGCCTCGACTTCGAAAGCCTTACGGATCTGAAAGAGAAGTTGGAGGCCGATCTGGAAAAGGAAGCAGCGGGTCGGGCCGAGGACATCGTTCGCTCGCGGCTGCTCGATTTCCTGATCGAGGCGAACTCGTTCGAGGTCCCGGGATCGATGGTGGACCGCTATCTCAGTTCGGTGATGGGCGATCCCGAGGGGGTGCCCGCTGAGAAGATCGAAGAGGCGATGACCTCGCTCCGGCCCGAGGCGGAGATGGCAGTGAAGAGGCTGTTGGTCATGGACCGTGTTGCGGACACTCAGTCGCTCCGCGCCACGGAAGAAGAGCTCGACGAGAGAATCGAGGATATCGCCACCCGCAACAGCGCGACGCCGGGCGACGTCTATGCCCAGCTGCAGAAGACCGGCCGCATGGAATCCCTGGAGCGGGAGATCACGGAGGGCAAGGTCTTCGAGTTCCTGAAGGAACAGTCCGAGATTACCGAAACTGCCTGAGAATAGGGCCTCGTGATGCGGCGATTGCAGCTGTCGAGCGAGGCTGACCGGAGACCCGAGTAATGCCGATCTACCCTCCGTACGTCATCGAGCGGACGAGCCGTGGTGAGCGGAGCTACGACATCTTCAGTCGGCTCCTGATGGACCGCATCGTCTTCCTGGGCGCGCCCATCGACGACAACGTGGCCAACATCATCCTCGCACAGCTCCTCTTCCTCGATGCCGAAGATCCGGAGCGAGACATCTACCTGTACGTCAATTCTCCGGGGGGAAGCGTCTACGCGGGCCTGGCCATTCTCGATACGATGCAGCACCTCCGTGCGCCGGTTTCGACTTTCTGCGTCGGGATGGCGGCTTCGATGGCCGCGATTCTCGTGTCTGCGGGAGCGAAGGAGAAGCGAAGTGCGCTCCCCAACTCGCGAATCATGATTCACCAGCCGTCGACTGGGGCGCAGGGCACCGCGGCTGACATCGAGATCGCCGCGAGGGAGGTCCTGGACATCCGTGAGCGCCTGAACGCGATCCTCGCGGACTGCACTGGACAGTCGGTCGAGCAAATCGCCAATGACGTGGACCGGGACCGGTTCATGAGCCCGGACGAGGCGCGTGATTATGGCCTGATCGACCGCGTGCTGACCGGTAAGGAGAACGGCCGCGAAGACGGCCAACCGGATCTGGGCGTGAAGGAAGAGGAGTAAGCCGCTCGGCGCGCACGCGCTGAAGAGCGGCGACACCGTACCGCAAGCGAGACCTGACGATGTCGAGTGACAAGCACCTGCGATGCAGCTTCTGCGGCAAGTCGAAGGATTCGGTGAAGAAGTTCATCTCCGGACCCTCCGTCTACATCTGCAACGAATGCATCTCGCTCTGCAACGAGATCCTGGCAGAGGAAGAGGAGCGCGAATCCGCTGATTCCGTCGTTCCCACTCTGACGCCCTCCGAGCTCAAGGAGATCCTCGATCTCTACGTCATCGGTCAGGAGGACGCCAAGCGGGCCCTGTCGGTGGCCGTGTACAACCACTACAAGCGGGTCAACCACCAGGGCATCCTCGACGACGTCGAAATCGACAAGGCGAACATCATCCTCATCGGTCCCACGGGCGTCGGGAAAACGCTGCTCGCACAGACGCTCGCCCGTATCCTGAAGGTGCCGTTCACCATCGCTGACGCGACCACCCTGACCGAAGCCGGCTACGTAGGGGAAGACGTCGAAAACATCCTCGTGCGCCTCCTTCAGGCCAGCGACTTCAACATCGGGGAGTGCGAGCGGGGCATCGTCTACATCGACGAGCTCGACAAGATCGCCCGGAAGTCCGAGAACCCGTCGATCACGCGGGACGTCTCCGGCGAGGGCGTCCAGCAGGCCCTGCTGAAGATCCTCGAGGGTACGGTGGCGAGCGTTCCCCCTCAGGGAGGCCGCAAGCATCCGCAGCAGGAGTACATCCAGATCAACACGCGGAACATCCTCTTCGTCTGTGGAGGTGCTTTCGACGGGCTCGAGAAGATCATCGAGGCACGGTTGGGCCAGCGACGCATCGGCTTCGGTGAACCCGCGGATCCCGAGTCCGGCGAGGAGGTCGATCGGGACGACCTGCTCAGGTACGTAGAACCGGAGGATCTCCAGCGATACGGACTCATTCCGGAGTTGGTGGGACGACTCCCCGTATGCGTCAACCTGACCGAGCTCGACGAGGATGCGCTCGTCCGGATCCTGCAGGAGCCGAAGAACGCGCTGGTGAAGCAGTACCGGAAGATGTTCGAGCTGGAGGGCATCGGCTTGACCTTCGATCCGGTGGCCATCCGTGCCATAGCGAGCAAGGCGCTTACGCGGGGTACCGGCGCGCGCGGGCTGCGTGCGGTGATCGAGCGGGTCATGCAGGACGTGATGTTCGACGTGCCCTCCCGACAGGACGTTCGAGAGGTCGTCGTCACTCCCGAGTGCGTCACATCCGGCGCTCCCCCCCTCCTCGTGCTCGACAACGAACAGCAGAAGAAAGAGGCTTGACCGAAGCCCGTTTCCGGGCGCCGCCCCACGCCCCATTCGGCGACGTGCGACAGCCTTTCCCCCGAGGCCGTGCCACGATACCATAACGCCGCCGTCGCGGAGCGCGCCGAGACCGTGTCTTTGGCCGACGGCGATATCGGAGATCCGCCCTCACCGACTGCCGGCGAGACGGGGTGCATGCGCCCGGTCGCCGCGTCGCCGGGTCTGTCCCCAGTCGGTCGCAGCACAAAAGCGTCCAGGAGCCCATGGCTACCCTGATCCGGGTCGATGAAACCATAGAGATACCGGAGCGGCTCCCGGTCATCGCCCTCCGCGACCTGGTCTTCTTTCCTTACATGGTCCTCCCGCTCCTCATCGGACGGCCCCGGTCCGTCGGCGCCCTGCAGGCCGCCGAGGATGGCGACGGGCTGATCCTCCTCCTGGCGCAGAGGGACTCGGAGACGGAGGACCCTGGACGGGACCATCTCTACCGGATCGGCACCGTCGTGCGGCTCCTCCAGGTCACTCAGCTACCCGACGGCACAGCCCGCGTCGTCCTGGAGGGCCTTGGCCGGGGGAAAGTGCGGCGCTTCCATTCGGCGGACGACTATTTCCGAGCCAATGTCGAGCTCCATCCCGGTCGTGAGCGCGAGGACGAGGACCTTCAGGACCCCGAAGTCGAGGCGCTCGTCCGACGAGTCGAGCGGATGTTCGAGGACTACGTGCGGCTGACGGAGCCGATTCCAGACGAGCTCATCCAGACGTTGCTCGGTGTTCGCGACCGGTTGCGCAAAGCCCATCTGATGGCGGGTCACTTGCTCGTCCCCGCGGTCGAAAAGCAAGAGATCCTCGAGACCGGAACGCTCGAGGAACGCTATGACACGCTGCGGGAAGTGCTCGTCCGCGAGCTCGAGATTCTCCGTATCGAGGAAAAGATCGACCAACAGATGCGTCGGCAGTTGGACTCCGACAGACGTCAGATCTACTTGCAGGAGCAGCTTCGGGCGATCCATAAGGAGCTGGGCTCCACGGATGGCGAGTGGGTCGAGGTCGAGGATGCGGTCGCCAATGTCCAACTTCCGCCGGGACCGGCCGAGCGGGCCGAGCGCGAGCTGACTCGCCTGCGACGACTGAACCCTGTCGCACCCGAAGCCGCGGTGATTCGAACCTACCTGGACTGGATCGTGGCCCTCCCTTGGGAGGTGATGTCGGAGGACAACCTCGACGTCTCGCACGCGGCGGGCATCCTGAACGAAGCACACCACGGACTGGACGAGGTCAAGGATCGGATCCTCGACCACATCGCCGTTCTGTCCCTCGTCGGCGAGCTCAAGGGCTCCATCCTGTGCTTGGTCGGGCCACCGGGCGTGGGCAAGACCTCCCTTGGCAGGAGCATCGCTCAAGGGCTGGGTCGGGAGTTCATCCGGGTAAGCTTGGGTGGCGTCCGGGACGAGGCGGAGATCCGCGGGCACCGCCGCACGTACGTTGGAGCTCTCCCAGGGCGGGTGATCCAGGGAATGAGGCGCTCAGGAACGCGGAATCCGGTCTTTCTGCTGGACGAGGTCGACAAGCTGGCTCAGGACTTCCACGGCGACCCGGCGGCGGCACTCCTGGAGGTTCTGGACCCCGAGCAGAACCGCACGTTCACGGATCACTATCTGGAGATCGAGTTCGATCTCTCCGACGTCTTGTTCGTAGCGACGGCAAACACGCTGGCCGGAATCCCAGGCCCGCTCCGCGACCGGATGGAGGTCATCCGGATCCCTGGATACCTGGACACGGAAAAGCGAGTGATCGCGCGCAACTTTCTCTGGCCGCGCCAAGTCGAGCGCCACGGATTGTCGCCGGACCGAATCACCCTAGCAGGGGGCGCGCTCGACGCGATCATCCGAGACCATACTCGGGAGGCCGGAGTTCGAGAGCTCGAACGGCGCATTTCCAGGGTTGCCCGGAAGCTCGCCCGGCGCGTCGCGGAAGGGCAGATCGAGGCCGAGGCGCACGTCGTCGTGGACCCGTCCGAGCTCAGGTCATTGCTCGGGCCCCCATCCTATTCCGCCGACGAGAGGGAGCCGGAAGGCGACCGAGTCGGAATCGCCAACGGACTGGCTTGGACGACCGTCGGGGGAGAGATCCTCGACGTGGAGGTGGCCGCCGTGGTCGGGACGGGCAAGATGGAGCTGACCGGCACCCTGGGCGACGTGATGAAGGAATCGGCGGTGGCAGCCATCACGTACGCTCGGGCGCGCGCCCACCGCCTGGGGCTCGACCAGGATTTCCATCGAGAGTTGGATCTGCATATTCACATCCCGGAGGGCGCGACGCCGAAGGATGGCCCGTCGGCCGGCATCACGATCGCGGCGGCCCTCATCTCCGCCCTGACGGGGATCCCCACCCGGCCCCGCATGGCCATGACTGGTGAGATCACGTTGCGGGGGCGGGTGCTGAAGGTCGGCGGCATCAAGGAGAAGATGGTCGCCGCCATGCGCAACGGCATGCGCCGCGTCATTCTGCCGGCGGGCAACGAGCCCGACCTGGAGCTCCTCCCGGACGAGGTGAAGGAGGGGTTGGAGTTCGTCCCGGTTCGCACGATGGACGACGTGCTGGACGAGGCGCTAACCGACCCACCGCAAATGGCCGTCGAGGCAGGGGCTCTCTCCGACCCGCTAGGGGTCGGAGACACAGGCGTGCGCATTTCCTAGTGGCCCGTTGGCCGCCCACGCGATGATCATCCGGAGCGTAGAGTTCCTCGGCAGTCAGGTCGACCCCGATGCCCCCGCGCCCGTGGACCTACCACAGATCGCGTTCGCCGGTCGCTCGAACGTGGGCAAATCGTCTCTGATCAATAGCTTGCTCCAACGCACACGAAAGAAGATCGCACACGTCTCGGGACAGCCGGGCAAGACCCAAACGCTGAACTTCTACAGCGTCAACGATCGATTCCTGCTGGTCGACCTTCCCGGCTTCGGCTACGCCAAGGTTCCCATGACGCTCCGGGCATCGTGGCAACGGCTCGTACGCGGTTACATGGCGGGTAGTCGACGACTTCACGGGGTCGTGCATCTCGTCGACTCTCGACGGGACCCATCGGACGACGATCTCGCTATGTTGGACTTCTTGGCCGAGCTCGGCTTGCCCACGATCGTCGTGGCAACGAAGATCGACAAGATCCGCTCGAACGCGCGGGAGCGGCGCCTCACGCAGCTCGTCGATGCATTGCAGATCGATGGAGACCAGCTGCTCGTTTTTTCGGCCCGCACGGGAGAGGGGCGTGAGGAGCTCCTGGACGCGATCGGGTCGCTCGTCGACGAAGCGGCGTAACTGCTACGACAACCACGAGAGGGAGGGGGATGCCAGGGATGAACCACTCCAGGATGGCACCATGGATGCTCGCCGGGGTGATCGCGGCCTGCGGAGCGCCCACCCGCTCCGTCGACCACCAGGCCACGGCGCCGTCTGGGCCCGCGGACGCACGTCTGGGGTCCCAGGAAGCGGACATGGTGCCGGCAGGGTT
This sequence comes from Longimicrobiales bacterium, assembly GCA_965248625.1. Taxonomy (GTDB): domain Bacteria; phylum Gemmatimonadota; class Gemmatimonadetes; order Longimicrobiales; family Gaopeijiaceae. Next base: position 720,717 of record OZ252109.1, read on the forward strand.
CGGAACTCTGCGCCAGGACGACGTGACTCTGGCGCTCCGGAACGGCGACCTGCTGATCAAGGCTACGCCTCTAGACGAAGCCCTGATCCGTCTGACGGCCCCCGACACATACGCTCGGCTCGCCGGCATCGCCGCCGCCCACCGGGAGACGCTGGAGCGCCAGGCCCGAGTGCAGGACGCGGCGTTGTTCCTCGTGTCGGTATTCAGCTACGAGCCCGACGTGACCTATCAGCCCGAGGACATCAACGTCGTGAGCCAAGGCATTCGCGAGCGGCCGCTCGCGATCCGGGCAGTCACCCCCGGATGGGGGCTCCAGCGGCTAGGACAGCAGGAAACGCAGATCGCCGTGTACGCCTTCAGCCCGAACATCGATCTGGAGCTCGATCTGGAGATGGAGTACCGCGAAACGCGCAACGCCGGTTGGGAGCGGATCCTATCGGTCGTCCACGCTGAGAGGGCCAAAGTCCGGGCCCGGGCGGGATCGGCGTAGCCCGCCCCCAGACCAGGGAGCGCCTCCGGCTATTCCAAGCCGAACTTCCGGATCTTCCTGTAGAGGGTCCTCTCCCCGATTCCGAGCATCTCGGACGCCTTCCGGCGGTTGCCACGTACACGCCCGAGGGCTGCCTGAATCGCTTCACGCTCGAGGTCGTCCATCGTCATTCCAGGGCGGAAGACCACCACGCCAGGATCGTCTTCCGGCCGTAAAGCCGGAACCAAGGGCGGGTCGGCCCAGCCGTAATCGTCTTCCGGAGGCGGAGCGTCCGATCGTGCGACCGTGCCGTCTTCGGATCCATGACCGCAGGGGGGCAAGACCTCGATCCGGCCGGCCTCGGGGGGAAGCGAGATCGACGTGCCCACTTCCTGGATCCCGCGCTCGCCGCGACGATAGGCCTCGAACTGGCTCCGCAGCTCGTCCATGTCGACCCTCAGCTCGACCATCGTTCTGAAGATGAACTCCAGCTGGGGCCTGAAATCCGTTCGCGTGGCGGATCCTTCCTCGGGCGCCCCTGCCGTTGTCGTGATCATGGGAAACGAGGCCCCGGGTGATCTGACTTCGAGGGGAATGTCGTCGGGACCGATCTCCTTGCCCGGGGCGAGAACGACCATGCTCTCGACGAGGTTGCGGAGCTCGCGGACGTTTCCGGGCCACGGGTATTGCTCAAGGATCCGCATGGCCTCGTGGCTGATCCCGACGAAGGGCCGATCGTGGCGAGAGCTGACCTCGCCGATGAACGCGCTCACGAGCCTGGGCACGTCCGCACTCCGGTCACGCAGGGGCGGCAGCTCGATATGGAGGACGTTGAGACGGTAGTACAGGTCACGCCTGAAGTCGCCAACCGCCACGAGGCGCCGGAGGTTCTGGTTGGTGGCGGTGATGATGCGCACGTCTACTCGGATGGACCGCTCCCCTCCGACACGCCGAAACTCCCTCTGCTCCAACACGCGCAACAGCTTCGTCTGGGTCGTGAGGGGCATCTCGCCGATCTCGTCGAGGAAGATCGTGCCGTGATCGGCGAGCTCGAAGAGCCCGCGCCTCGAATCGATCGCCCCCGTAAACGCCCCCTTTTCGTGACCGAACAACTCGCTCTCCAAGAGCGTTTGCGACAGCGCTGCGACGTTCACCGCGATGAACGCCTTGTGGCGGCGGGGAGAGAGCGCATGGATGCCGCGTGCGACGAGCTCCTTTCCCGTCCCCGATTCACCTGTTACGAGAACGGTGGAATCGACCGGAGCGATCTGTACCACCCGCTCCAAGGCTTCGCGCATCGCGTCGGTCTCACCCACGATTCCCGTGAGGCTTTGCAGACGGCGACGCTCCAGGAGGCGATGCGCGAGCAAGAGGACCTCGTCCGCGTCCACTGGAGCGGCAAACGCCTCCGTGAGGCCCATGGTCTCGGCGAGACGGGGAGGGTGCTCTGTACCCGTGGGAAACACGCCGAAAACCGGAATGCTGAGCAAGTCGCGAGCTTGACCGACGAGCCCGCCGGTCCGGGACTCGGCCGCTGCGTCCGTAATGGCCAGGAGTACCGCGTCGCCGTCGGCGTCGAGATCCTCGTCCGGCGTCACCAGCTCGACACCGTAGCCGGCATCGCTGAAGGCTTCTCGAAGCGAGCCCGCCGTCGGGAGATCGTGCGTGCTGATGAGGATGGAGCCGCTCATGCTTCACTCGTCGGAGGTGCATGCGTCGTCGCGGAGCCCCGGAGGAGCGCGACTGTGTGCTCGAGTAGAGGCTCGACGACCTCGAGCCCGTCTCGTACTCCACCCGTGCTGCCCGGGAAGTTGATGATCAGCGTCTCCCCCCGGTAGCCGGCCAAACCGCGTGAAATGACGGCATAGGGAGTGTTCCGCAATCCCACGCGGCGCAGCTCTTCCGCGACCCCCGGGGCTTCCCCGTCGAGGACCGCCCGCGTCGCCTCTGGCGTGACGTCTCTGCGAGTGAACCCGGTGCCCCCGGTCGTCAGGATCGCGTCGACCCCGAGGCGGTCCGACCAGTCGAGAAGGATCGGGACGATCGCGGCGGACTCGTCGGGTACGACCGCCCGGGACGCGACTTCGTAGCCGCGCTCCCGGCACCACTCGGCGATCGTGTCTCCGCTCCTGTCGTCGCGCTCCCCGCGCGAGCAGAGGTCACTCGCCGTTAGGATCGCTATGCGGAGGGCTTCGCTCGCGCCGTCTGCCACGTACTGAACACCCCCTTGTCTCGACCACTCGCGAAGACCCCACCGGCGGGGCCCCCACCCCTGTCCACGTCGATCCGCTAGCGGCGGATCGACCCGTTCCTGTAGAACGGAGGCCGAACCACCTCGGCGGGCACTTCTTTTCCCCGGATGTGAACGCTGACGCGCGTACCGGGCGCCGCCACGTGGCTGGATACGTAGCCGAGCGCCACGCCCACGCCCAGAGATGGGCTGACCGTGCCGCTGGTCAGCTCTCCCACGACCTCACCACTCGCCACGACATCGTATCCGGACCGTGGAAAGCCGCGCTCCAAGAGGCGCAGCCCGACAAGTCGCTGTGGTACACCCTCGATCTTCTGAAGGGTGAGGACTTCCCGCCCGACGAACTCGCCCTTGTCCGGCTTGACGATCCAGCCCAACCCGGATTCGTGTGCCGTGTGCTCGTCGTCGAGGTCGTTCCCATACAGCGCGTACCCCATTTCGAGGCGGAGAGAGTCGCGTGCTCCCAACCCGGCTGGCGCGAGGCCACGATCAACCCCCGTGTCCAGCAACGCCCGCCAAAGGGCCGCCGCCGCTTCTACCTCGACGTACAGCTCGAATCCGTCCTCACCGGTATAGCCGGTTCGGGCGATCACCCCGTGGGCGCCGGCTACCTCCGCCATCTCAAATCGGTAGTATCCGATCTCTTCGAGATCCATGTCCGTGAGCTCAGCGAGGATCTCAGCCGCTTTGGGACCTTGGAGCGCCAGCAAAGCGGTCTCGTCGGAACGATCGGCGATTTGGGCGTCGAACCGCTCCGCGTGGCTCGCCAGCCAGGACCAGTCCTTGGCCCTGTTGGAGGCGTTCACGACCAGCATGTACCGATCTGCGAAACGGTACACGAGAAGATCGTCGAGGACGCCTCCGGACTCGTTGCAGAAGGCGGAGTACTGCGCTTGCCCGATGTCCAGGCGGCTGGCGTCGTTGGTCGAAAGCGACTGTACGAGGTCCAGCGCACCAGGCCCCGCTACCTCGAACTCCCCCATGTGCGAGACATCGAACAGACCGGCGCATTCACGCACGCTGCGGTGCTCCGCTCGACTCCCGGCGGAGTATTGTTGGGGCATCTCATAGCCGGCGAACGGGACCATCCTGCCGCCCAGGCGAACGTGCTCGGCGTGCAGCGGGGTTTGTGCGCGCCCTTCGGTCATGCGGCGTCCTTCGTGAGTAACGACACGAGAAGCGCCTTTTGCGCGTGGAGGCGATTCTCCGCCTCCTGAAACACGCGGGACTGTGGACCCTCGATGACGGAATCGGTGACTTCTTCGCCCCGGTGGGCGGGAAGACAGTGGAGGAAGATCGCCGGGTCCGCCGCTCTGGCCATGAGCGCGTCGTCGACGGCGAACCCATGGAACGCTCGAACCCGGTCGGCGGCCTCGCCCTCTTGACCCATGGACGCCCAGACGTCGGTGCTCACTACGCTGGCACCCTCGGCGGCTTCGGCTGGCTCCCGTACGAGCCGTACGCGCCCTCCGCCGCTCGCGCGCTCGAGAATCGCAGGGTCTGGTTCGAAGCCCTCGGGACACGCGAGCGCGAGCTCGAACCCCAGTGTGTGCGCCGCGTTGAGCCAGGAGTTCGCCATGTTGTTCCCGTCGCCGATCCATGCGACCCGGAGTCGCTCGAGCTCTGGTCCGAACTCCTCCTGCGCGGTGAGCAGGTCGGCGAGCAGTTGACACGGATGAAGCAAGTCGGTCAGTCCGTTGATCACGGGGACCGGCGCCCACCGAGCGAGCTCCTCGACCTCCTGCTGCGCGAACGTCCTGATCATGATGCCGTCTACGTACCCGCCCAGCACCCGGCCAGTATCCGCAAGAGTCTCGTTGCGCCCCATCTGCGTGTCTTTGTCGGAAAGGTGGAGTGCATGCCCCCCTAGCTGGAACATGCCGACTTCGAACGACACCCGCGTTCGGGTCGAGCTCTTGCGGAAGATCATTGCCAGGGACTTGCCCGCCAGGGGCGCCGGCGTGGCATCTCCGGCCTTGAGCCGCTCCGCGCTGGCGAGGAGGGCAACGAGCTCTTCCCTGCTCATGTCGAGGATCGACAGGAAGTCCGTCTTCTTGCCTTGAGTCATACGCGTGCCGCGGTGGGGCCCGTCGGTTGGTGGATCGAGATGCCCGGTTTCCCGGCGGGAGGGGCTCGGGTAATGTCTGCCATTCCGGCGGAAGCGCCCCAAGGTACCATGCCCACGGGCGCGTGGGAAGCCTGGGTTGGCGAGGCCCGGGATCGTTTGCAGATGCCCCGGCGTCGGGACAATGCCGCTTCGACAGCCGACCCCCGGCACCCCGCCGACGGGTACTAGAGGGACGCCACGCCGGCGGTATTACAGGATGTAGCGGCGGAGATCCTCGTCTTCGACGATCGCTTCCAGGTGCGACTGGACGAAGGCGTGGTCCACCACGAGCGCCGAGCCCTGCTTCGCCTCGGGAAGCTCGAAGAGGACCTCCTCGAGCAGCGTCGTCATCACCGTTTGCAGACGACGGGCTCCGATGTTTTCCATCCGCTCGTTGAGCTGTGCGGCGATCCGGGCGATCTCGGCGATCCCGTCGGGCGTAAAGCCCACTTCCGCTCCTTCCGTGCTGATCAACGCCTGGTACTGCACAAGAAGGGCGTTCTTGGGCTCCTGAAGGATCCGCTTGAAGTCCTCTTCGCCGAGGCTGTGCAGCTCCACACGGATGGGGAAACGGCCTTGGAGCTCCGGAATGAGGTCGCTCGGCTTCGAGACGTGGAACGCACCGGCGGCAATGAACAGGATGTGGTCCGTACGAATGAGCCCGTATTTGGTCTGAACGTTCGATCCTTCCACGACGGGCAACAGGTCCCGCTGGACACCCTCTCTGCTGACGTCGGGACCCATGCCGCCCCGCTGGCCCGCGATCTTGTCGATCTCGTCCAAAAAGATCATGCCCATGTCCTCGGCACGATTCAGGGCCTCGTTCACCACCTCGTCCATGTCCACGAGCCGATCCAGCTCGTCCTGGACGAGGATTCGTCGCGCCTCGGCCACCGTCACGCTCCGGCGCTTCGTTCGTTTCGGGAGCATCTCCTGGAGCATTTCGGTGAAGTTGTGATCCATCCCCTCCATGCCGCCCATCTGGATCATCATCCCGTCGAGAGAGGGCGTTTGCTGGATCTCCACCTCGACATCCCGCTCCTCGAGCTTGCCGTCCCTCAGGAGCGTCCGAAGCTTCTCTCGTGTGCGAGCGCTCCGGGTCTCGACGCCCTCGGAGTCCTCGTCGAGCGGCGCTCCGTCGACCTGTTCGTGCACACCTTGGGGCCCGGCGACGAAGATCTTCGGCCCCTCCGTTTCGAGCGTCACGGGAGCGGCGGGCCTGCGGCGCTCCTCCACGGGCGGGAGGAGAAGGTCGAGCAGCTTTTCCTCGACCCTGCGCTCCGCTTCTTCCTGCACGTCGTCCTCTCGCTCCGCCCGGACCATGTTGACCGAGGTGTCCGCGAGGTCACGGATCATCGACTCGACGTCCCGGCCTACGTATCCCACCTCGGTGAACTTGGACGCTTCGACCTTTACGAAGGGCGCTCCTGCGAGGCGCGCCAGGCGCCGGGCGATCTCTGTCTTGCCGACTCCGGTGGGGCCGATCAGGATCAGGTTGTTGGGGAGGATCTCGTCTCTGAGCTCGTCCTCCACGCGCTGACGGCGCCACCGATTGCGCAGCGCGATCGCGACCGCCTTCTTCGCCTCGTCCTGACCGACGATGTATTTGTCGAGCTCGGCCACGATCTGGCGGGGCGTCAGGTCCTCCAGCCACAAGAGCGGGGCCTCGTCCTCCGCCTCGCGCACCGGAAGCACCTCAGCCTCTATCGACTTGATCGTCATGGGTCTATGACTCCAGATCCAGAACCGTGATCTCGTGGTTCGTGTAGATGCAAATGTCGCCGGCGATCTTCAGGCCGGACCGGACAATTTCCGAAGCGGAGAGCTCCGAATGGGTCTTGAGCGCTCGCGCGGCGGCAAGCGCGTAGGCGCCTCCAGAGCCGATTGCCACGACCTCGTCGTCGGGCTCGATCACATTGCCGTCACCTCCTACGATAAAGAGGTGATCGCGGTCCGCGACGATCAAGAGGGCGTCCAGCCGGCGCAGCGCCCGGTCGGTTCGCCAGTCCTTTGCCAGCTCCACGCAGGCCCGGGTGAGGTTGGCCGGATAGCGCTCGAGCTTCTCCTCCAGCTTCTCGAAGAGCGTGAAGGCGTCTGCTACGGCGCCCGCGAAGCCCGCAAGGAAGCGGCCGTCCTTGAGCTTCCGGACCTTCTGGGCCGCCGCCTTCACGACCGTGTCGCCCATCGTCACTTGTCCGTCGGCTCCAATAGAGACGCTGCCGTCCTTGTGCACCGCGAGAACGGTGGTAGCGCGGGTTCGTTGGTTCTTCTTGGACACCTGCGGTCGACCTCATTGAATCGAGTGAGCCGCATCCGGCGGCACGCATCTGTAGCCGCAAATGATAACCCGGGCCGGGAGGCGGAGGGACCCCTGGGTTACACCCGTCGGCGGGACTGAGTTCGGTACCGTTTGTCGGGCACCGCCGCGGGCGATGGGCGATGTGGCCGGATTTCGTGACCGGGCTCCGGCCGTGATCGAGGGCTGGGCGGAGGGCCGCCTTACGAGTACCCGCGGACCTCGGCTGCTCTCGTCACGCGCGAGGGTGCGCAGAACGGTACACGCGCTTGAGACGCTCCTTGGACGTGTGGGTGTAGACCTGAGTCGTAGAGAGCGACACGTGTCCGAGGAGCTCCTTCACGGCCACGAGATCCGCGCCGGAGTCCATGAGGTGTGTGGCGAAGCTGTGGCGCAGGCTGTGGACGGACATTCCCTCCGCTTCCGCTCCCCTCTCCAGCGCGTCGCGCACGGTACTTTGGATGGAGCGACGTGAGAGCCTCCGTCCACTCCGGCTCACGATCATGGCTCTCCGGTCGCCTTCGTTCCGGACCACCACTTCTTCCCGTCGCGGCTCGTAGCGCCGGAGCGCCCGTACGGCCGCTCGAGTGAGGGGCACGATGCGCTCCTTCCTCCCCTTCCCCAGCACGCGGACACGGTCGCCCACGAGGTCGACCCGCTCTCGGTCCAATCCATGCAACTCGGCGAGTCGGATTCCGCTGCCGTAGAGCATCTCGAGGATCGCCAAGTTGCGGGTCGTGAGAAAGCTGTTGTCCCGTGCCAGGGATTCGGCCGCCCGAAAGACGGCCTCCACGTCCCCGAGCGCGAGGTGCCCCGGCAGCCGCTTCTCGCTTCTCGGCGTTCGAATGGCGCGGGTTGGATTGGTCTCGAGCCGCTCCTCGAGGTGAAGAAACCTGAAGAAGGCCCGTAGCGCGGAGAGTTTCCGACCGCTCGTGCGCTGCGAGAGCCCCCGGCGTCGGCAGGCTCCCAGAAAAGCGCGTAGCGCGAGCCGGTCGACGTCGTTCCATCCCCAATCCGGACGGCCGAAGTAGTCACCGAGGAAGCACTCGAAGTCGTCGAGGTCACGGCGGTAGGCGGAGACCGTATTCGGCGAAAGCTGTCGCTCGTCCGCGGTCGAGCGAAGGAAGTCGGCGACCTCGGGGCTCATGCGCTTCGGTCGAACATCACGAGCCGACCGCCTCCGCGACGCCGGCTCGGACACGCCAGCCAATGCGTTCGAGCCAGGCGGTAAAGGCCTCCTGCGCTCGCTTGGCCAGATATGCTCGGCGCTGTTTCTTGTCGCGGATGCGGCGGTCCGGCGGATCCACGACTCCCCAGTTCGAGTTCATCGGTTGGAAATGACGCGGGTCGCTTCCCGAGAGGTACCGATAGAGGCCACCCAGCATGGTCGTCGTCGGCGGCACGACGGGCTCCAGTCCGGCGAGCACCCGGTCCATGTTCAGACCTGCGATCAGCCCGCTGGCTGCGGACTCGGTGTATCCCTCCACTCCGGTCAGCTGGCCGGCGAAGATCATGTCGTCCCGGTCGGTCAGCGAACCGTGGAGGGACAGCCTCCCGGGAAAGTTCAGGTAGCTGTTGCGGTGAATGGAGCCCCACCTCAAGAACTCGGCTTCCTCCAACCCGGGGATGCTCGTGAACACGCGCTTCTGTTCTCCGAGGCGCAGCCGCGTTTGGCACCCCACCAGGTTCCACATCTGGCCTGCTTGATCCTCACGGCGAAGCTGGACAACCGCCCAGGGGCGTTGGCCGGTCCTGGGGTCCTTCAGGCCGATCGGCTTCATCGGTCCGAAGCGGAGCGTGTCGACACCACGCCTGGCCATCACTTCGATGGGCAGGCAGCCTTCGAAATAGGGCACCTGATCCCAATCGTGTCCGCCTTCGTAGACGTCCGCCTCGATGAGCCCCTCCACGAACCGCTCGTACTCCTCACGCGTCATCGGGCAGTTCAGATAATCGCCGCTCTCTTCGAACCGCCCCGCGGCGAATACGACACTCTCGTCGACGGACTCACGGTGCACGATAGGTGCGATCGCGTCGAAGAACGCCAAGCCCTCTTCTCCGAGACGGTCACGGATCGCCTCGGAGAGCACGTCGGAGGTGAGTGGGCCGGTCGCGATGACGGCGGGTCCGTCTGGGAGGGAGGTACATTCCCGACGGGTCAGCTCGATTCTCGTGTGTCCCTCTACCCTGGCGGTCATCTCGGCCGCGAACTGGGCTCGATCCACGGCGAGCGCTGAGCCTGCTGCCACCCGAGCCGGCTCGGCTGAAGCCAGCAGTATCGACCCGAGCGCGGCCATCTCCCGCTTCAGCTGGCCGTGGGCGTTGGTCGGGTCCTCGCTCTTGAACGAGTTGGTACACACGAGCTCGCCGAGGAGCTCGGTCTGGTGCGCGGGCGTCGTGCGTACGGGGCGCATCTCGACGAGACGCACGTCGTGACCCCGGTCGGCCAGGTAGACCGCTGCCTCACATCCCGCCAGGCCGCCCCCAACCACGTCGATGGCGCGACTCACGCTGAATCCTCAACGCCTCTTGGATGTCCGGCGCTTCTTCCCCTTCCGCTCTGCCGCCGCCGCTAGAAGCTCCAGCGCTTCGGCTACCGCGATCGAATCAGGCGCCCGCCCCTTCGGGATGCTCGCGTTCAGCTTGCCGTCGCTCACGTAGGGGCCGTATCGGCCGTCGAACACCTGTAGCGGCACGCCCGAGTCCGGATGGTCTCCGACCACGGCCAGAACCGTCTTCCCCGGCTTCGTGTCCAACAGCTCGATCGCCTGCTCCAGGGTGATCTCGAAGATCTGGTCCTCCGACTGCAGGTTGCGGTATTGGCGGCTTCGTTCGACGTAGGGTCCGTACTTGCCCACCCCGGCAGTCACCGGCTTCTCGGTCGCGGAGTCCACGCCCACGGTCCGAGGGAGCGCGAGCATTCGACGGGCGTACTCGAGATCGATGTCCGCCAGCGAGCGCTCGCGCGGCAGACTCACCCGCTTCGGCTTCTCGGTTTCGCTCCCCTCGCCGAGCTGCAGGTAGGGGCCGTACGGCCCGGTCTTCGCATAGATGTTCAGCCCAGTCTCGTCGTCGACCCCGATGGGATCGTCGCTTCGCGACCGGGCATCGATAAGTTCCGAAGCCTTCTCCGGAGTCAGCTCGTCTATCAGCAAGCCCACAGGAAGAGTGGCCCGATCACCCTCATCTCCCTCGCCACGCTGCACGTAGACGTAGTTCCTCCCGATTCGCACGAAGACGGACTGCCCAGTCTCCGGATCCTTGCCCACGGGAATGGCAGGGAATTCGATCTTGGGAAGCTCCTCGTCGATGCGGTTGACGAGCCCCTCACTGTCGCCGTCTCCTCTATAGAACTCGGAGAGGAACTGGACGTGCTCGACTTCACCGGTGGCGATGTCGTCCAGCGCGTCTTCCATGTACGCGGTGAACTTGAGGTCCACGTAGTGCGGGAAGTGCCGGCGTAGCAGATGCGTTACCGCCATGCCGATGTACGTCGGGACGAGCGATCCGCTCTTCTTCAACACGTACTCGCGATCCTGGATCGTGGAAATCGTCGGCGTATATGTCGAGGGCCGGCCGATCCCCTCCTCCTCCAGCTTCTTGACCAGCGAGGCTTCGGTGTAGCGGGGCGGTGGGCGGGTTTCGTGACGCTCCGGTCCGATTTCCAGGATCCCGACCGGGGAATCGTCACCGCCCACGGCCTCGCCTTCCGCGAGAGCGGGGAGTAGCACGTCCCGACGATCCCCCCCGGAAATCCGGCGAAAACCGGGGAAGCGCAAAACCGAGCCGTTGGCCCTGAATGTGTGCGGGGTGCCGTCGAGCGACGCCTCGAAGTCGACAGTCGTGCGATCCACCCGCGCATCTGCCATCTGTGACGCGACGGCGCGACTCCAGATGAGCCGGTACAGGGCGAGCTCGTCCTTCTCGAGGAATCGAGCTACCGACTCGGGGACCCGGCCCATTTCGGAGGGACGAATCGCCTCGTGAGCTTCCTGGGCGGTCCGAGACTTCGTGCGATACCGGCGCGGGCCCGTGTGGTACTCCTCCCCGAATTCGGACCGAATGAACGTCCCGGCGTCATCCAGAGCTTTCTGGCTGAGCGTGACCGAGTCGGTACGCATATAGGTGATCAGCCCTTCGCGATCTCCGCCACCCAGGTCGATTCCCTCGTAAAGGCGTTGGGCAAGGGCCATCGTCCGCTTCGGCGTCATACCCAGACCGGAGCTCGCCGCTTGCTGTAGAGTGGACGTGATGAAGGGGGGCGGTGGGCGCTGGATCGTCTCTTTGTGCTCGACGCGTCTCACAGACCATGGAACGGCGTGCCGCGCTTCTTCGGCGATACGAGTCGCCGCGTCTTCGTCGAGAACGAGGACGTCCGCGCCCTCGACCAGGAGCCCGGTCGAGGAATCGAAATCCTTTCCCGTCGCGAGCGACTTCGGACCGATCTGGACCAAAGACGCCGCGAAGCTCTGATCCTCCGAGCCAATCGTGGCCTCGACGTCCCAATACACGGACGAGCGGAACGCCTGGCGTTCCTCCTCTCGCTCTACGATCAAGCGGAGGGCGGCGCTCTGGACCCGGCCGGCGCTCAACTTCGTCCGGACCTTCTTCCAAAGCACGGGCGACAGTGAGTAGCCGAACAGACGATCGACGACCCGGCGAGCCTCCTGGGCCCGAACCAGCTTCCGGTCCACGTCGCGTGGCTCGGTGAGTGCATGCTGGATCGCGCCTCTCGTGATCTCGTGGAAGGTGATGCGCCGAACCGGAACTTCAGGTGTCAGGACTTCGAGGAGGTGCCAGCTTATGGATTCTCCTTCGCGATCCTCATCGGTCGCGAGAATGAGCTCTTCCGCGTCACGAACCATGTCGCGGAGCTCCTTGACGCGCTTGGCGGATTCTTTGGGAACGACGTACACCGGCGCGAAGTCCTTTTCCGTGTCGACGGCCAGGCGGGCCCAGGACTTGGATCGCAGATTGGTCGGGATCTCGCTCGCGGAGCTGGGTAGATCCCGTATATGCCCGTAGCTGGCCACGACCCGGTAGTCCGAGCCGAGGAACCGCTCGATGGTTTTCGCCTTCGCCGGTGACTCGACGATGACTAGCTTCACGATCCTCTCCCGGAATCTGTGATGGAATCTAGAGCGCGCGGCGCGTTCAGTTCGCCGACGACCCGGACGATCCCTTGGGCCAGTTCGGAGATGGACGCGCCGTCGCTACCCATGGATAGCTCCGACCTACCGTAGTACGGCTCTCGTTCGATCAACAAGGCCTGCGCTCGTTTCAACGGCTCCTCCACTGCGAGAAGAGGCCTGCGGCCCGGCTGCGCCCTCGCCCGCTCGACCGCCGTCTCGGGGGTGACCTCGAGCCAGACCGTCAACGTGCCGCCCGGCACACCTTCCATACGGCCAGGCCGTGCTGGCCAGCCCCCGCCCGAGGCGAGCACGACTTTGTCCCCACGCAGCAGCCTCTCGCCGACCTCCGCTTCGACCTCCCGGAAACGCGACTCGCCTATCTCTTCGAAGATCCGGGCTATCTCGATGCCGCACACCCGCTCCACTTCTTCATCGAAGTCAACAAAGGGCCAGCCCAGCACACGCGCCACCTCCCGCCCCACGGCGGTCTTTCCACTGCACATGAACCCGACCAGCAGAACCCGCGTACAGGCATCGCGGCACCGCGGGACCCCGCGAGATGAGGGACGGAGTTGGCGTTCTTCCCCGCTCCCGTCAACCATGTGGCTTACGGCGTTCGCTCAGGTACGCGAGGTATCCATCGAAGTTCCGGCGCACTTCATCCAGACTGTCCCCACCGAACTTTTCGAGAAAGGCATCGGCCACGACGAGCGCGGCCATTGCCTCGCCGATCACGGCAGCCGCTGGCACCGCGCAAACGTCGCTCCGCTCCACGGCTGCGTCGGCCGCGGAGCCATCGCGCAGATCCACGCTCGGCAGCCGCTTGCGCAACGTCGAGATGGGCTTCATCGCGCCCCGAATCAAGAGCGGCTCGCCGGTGGTAATGCCTCCTTCCAGCCCGCCGGCGCGGTTGGAGGATCGCCCATATCCACCTGACCCGCGATCGTCTGGACTTGTCACAATCGGGTCGTGCACCCTGGAGCCGGGGCGTCGTGCGCCTTCGAACCCGAGCCCCAATTCGACGGCCTTGATCGCCGGGATCGACATGAACGCTCCGGCGAGGCGTCCATCGAGCTTCTGGTCCCAGGAAACGTGACTGCCGAGTCCGACCGCGACGTTGCGTACCACGACCTCGAAGATGCCGCCCAGGGTATCTCCTTCCTCCTTCGCGCGGTCGATCGATTCGATGATCCGGGCTTCGGCATCGGCGTCCAGTGTACGAACCGGCGAGGCGTCCGACGCCGCGTTGAGATCGGAAGGCAACGGATCCGGGATCCTCGACTCTACCTCGCCGATGGAGATCACGTGTGATCCGATCGTGACCCCGAATTGACGCAACAGCGTCTTGGCCACGGCTCCGCAGGCGACTCGGGCCGCGGTCTCACGGGCGCTGGCCCGTTCGAGGATGTCTCTCGTGTCGTGTCGTGCGTACTTCAGCACCCCGACGAGGTCGGCGTGGCCCGGTCTGGGGAGGTGCATGCGGCGCAGGGCTTTGGGGTTGCCCTCCGGATCGGGGGGAGCATGGCCCATCGCGGTCTGCCAGTTCTCCCAGTCCCGGTTCCAGATCAGCATGCCGATCGGAGAGCCGAGCGTCTCGCCCAGCCGCACACCGGACAACAGCTCTGCTCGATCCGATTCGATCTGCATGCGACGGCCTCGCCCGTACCCAGCCTGGCGACGCTTCAACTCCGGGTCCACGTCGCGCTCCATCTCGAGCGGGAGACCGGCAGGGAAACCCTCCAGGATCGCTGCCAAGCCCCGCCCGTGGGACTCGCCGGCCGTTCGGAAGCTTATCCGCCTCATCCAGCGCGATCTCCGTCCATGGTGGTCGATAAGGAGTGTCCAACCGCACCAGGCAGCTGTTCGTCGCCATTACCTATAAGGAAACCCGGCGGGTGCCGGGCTGCGTCGGACGCGACCGGGGCGCTTCCGGCCTACCGTTTCACTGGGGGCAGGTGGGTGTCCGGCAGATATAGCGAACCGGCCGGCGGGCGTCCACCCACCGGCCGGTTCATGCCGATCTACGGTTGTCCGCGGTCGGCGATCAGCCAGCCTGCTCCCGGAACAGCCGCACGATGTCCCCTTTGCGAACGTCGACCACTACGACGCCGCCGGCGCTGGTGATGCCGTACAGCTTGAGCACGACGCACCGGTCGTCGGTCGGACCGCCCTCCGCTGGATGGGGCATTGTGCCCTGGGCATCCGCGTAGATGTCGATGGCGTTGCCGACCATGTCCCCGGTGCCGTTGAACACTGGCTCAGTCGAGCAGACGAACCCGTCGTTGTCACCCGGGAAGGGGAGTGCCGCTTTGAGCGGACCGGTGATGACGTCCCGGATGAAGATTCTTCCGAGCTGCTCGAAGTGGAACGCGTCGATGATTTCGATCGTCCCTTCGCCCGTGCCCAGGAAGGCTAGATGTGTGTCCGGGTTGTACGTGCCGTCCAGATTGTCGAGAGACGGGTAGTCCGCGTGCAGCGGATGCAGGGCAGCTCCGGAACCGCCGGAGGGGAGGTCGGCCACACCCTGAAGCCTCAAGTCGGTGGAGAAGAAGTAGGCTTGGAACCCTCGCGCAACGCCCAGCGAGCCATCCTGATTGAGACCCACGCCGCGGACCACTTCGCTGGGGTTGGTCAAGATGTCGGTCACCTCGATGACCCTGCTCACCCGGTCGGCCGATGCCTCGTACATGACGACGCGGCCCACGGGATCTCGAGCGCCCTCACCGAATACGACCCAGCCTCCGTCTCCCGAAGCGGCTACGAAAGTGGTGTCGCGGAAGCCCAGGGAGGGCACGTTCCAGCGCCCCGTTGAAGCGATCATGTCGGAGCCCTGCCCCACGAGGTCGGCGAATGCGTTCTCGATGGTCTCGGGACCACCGGTGAGCGTGACGGTGTCACCCGGCTCGTGGTCGATGAAGACGACGTCGTCCTCCTGGAACCCCAGCGTGTCCACGGCGCCCAGAACGATATTGATGTCGTCGATATTCGCGACGGCCACAAAGTCCGGCGCGTCCTCCAAGACGGCGAAGTCCAACAGGAGCACGACTTCCGTCCGGGTCTTGCCCATCGGGACGAAGGCCTTCCGGATCGTACCGTAGTCGGACAGACCGGCGCGCGGTACGGTCTTCGTGGAGTAGAGAATGCGACCCGTCGAGTCGACCGCCATGAACTGCGGACGGTCGCTGAATCCGGGCGGCAACGCGTCCGGGATCACGGTGATCGTGAATCGTCGGAGGCCCGAGTCGTCGATCGAGCGCTCAATGTCGAACAGAACTACGTCGGGCGTCAAGATTCGTCGCCCGTTGTCTTCGATCGCGCCCTGACCCGTCGGGTCGCCGAGCCATACGTTGGAAAGGTTCGTGCCTCCGGAGTTGGCAACGATGACCGTGCCTCCGCCACGGTTGAGCCAGAGGCCCCAAGGTTCAGACCCGACCTTGATCGGCGGGTTGAACTCCTCGTCGGGGAGGCGGAACACTTCGACACGGTCCCGCTGGTAATTCGAGAGCAAGAGGTTTCTGCGGGTGGTGTCCACGACCGCATCCATGATCTGTCCGCCTTGCGGCAACAGCACGGTGCGCCCCGCCACGACGGGACGTACGACACGCTGGCCCGCGAACTCCATGGACACGATCTCACCAGTGGGCAGCGTCTGGCATTCAAGCGTGGTCATCGTGTCTGCCATCACGCCAGCCGCGCAGTTACCGTCCTCGTCGATCATGTAACCGGTGATCTCGAACACGAGCGTGTCCGGCAGACTCAGGGAGTCCACGTTGAACGGGATGAAGCCGAAGCCTTGGCTCACTGTGCCTGTGCGCGGCGGTGCGAACGATACCTGTTCGGACTGGATGAGCGTGTCCCCCCTTATAGGGGATATGGCATAGGCCGTGTAGCCGGCCGTCACGATGCCGCTCCCCTGGATGTCGTCCCCACCCGTTACCTCGAGCCGGACTTGATCAAGGAGCTCCATTCGTCCGGGGGCATCGGTCGTGACCTGTAGGGCCGGCTGAATCGTGTCGGTCGCGGTTTCTCCTCTGATCGTCAGCTGCAGCGGGGACGACGCGCCTCGCACGTCCAGCGAATTCCTTGCGCTGGCGACAAGCGTGAAGTCGCCGTCCGACCCGATTGGGATGACGATGACCGTATCTACAGTGACCGTGTCAACCGGCGGATTGTAGGATACCGTGATCGTATCCACGATGGCGCCGTCGACTTCGAGCTGAACCTGCACGAGTCGCTGCGGGTCCGCGGCCTTGATGCGGATGGCGAGGGATCTACCCGGAAGGACGGACTGTCCATCCTCGATATTGAGGATCTCCACCTTGGGCCCGCCGACGATCAGCGCCGCGGTGTCGGCGGCCACGTTACCCTGGACGTCCACGGCCGTGGCGATGATGTCCACGGTCTCGGACGTCGAGTCGGGCGTCGGCAAGAGGAACCGAGTGATGGTGGTGTCGGTGGCCGCGTCCAATTCCACCGTCTTCAGCTCGAAGCGTTCGATCTCGACGTCCGTGCCGAGGCCCTTGTCACCCCGTACGACCACTCCTTCCACCGTCAGTGTTTCGATCCCACCGTTGTCCATCAGCGCGACTTCGACGAAAGCGGAGTCGGCGACGGGAAGTGTCGCGCGGTCACGGGGCTTTAAGATTGCGACCGTCGGGAGAATGTCGTCGATGAAGACCACGAGTAACGGATTGGCGAATGTTTCGGCGGTGAGATTGCCCTCGAGGTCCACTGCGAGGCCTTCTACCGTCAGTTCCCCGAGCGGAATGTTCTCCGGCACGGTGTACATGAAGGTCGTATCGCCAACCGAGCCCGTCACGGTGACGAGCTCGGTGGCCAACGTATCGCCGTCAGGCACGGATATTCGGTAACCGACAGCCATGAGGCCGACGTTGTCCAGCGCCCTCACTTGGATCTCGAGGTCCTTCCCGATACCGACGATCGACTGCTTGAGCGACACCTGCACGATGGGTGGAGTGGAGTCCACGACACGTACCGTATCGGTGACGACCGTGATGGCGTTGCCCTGCGCGTCCACCGCGACCGCGGTGACGACCGCGAGGGTGTCGAACACCGTCGCCGGGACCTCGAAGCTGGCGTCCACCACGACGTCGGTGAGACCATTTGTCGCGAGTTGAATCCCCTGTTCCGCGTTGAACGCCCCCCGCACCTTCACCGAAATCGAGTCGATCCGCAGCTCGCCCATGGCTCGGACGCGAACGTCCAAGCTCTCGCCGGAGCGCACTTCGGCGGGCGCGGACAATGCTACGACTTCAGGCGTGGCTACCACGCGAGGCTCGAAAAGGTTGGCGTCGTCGCACGCCCAGAGAAGGGTCGCGGCGGCTAGGCCGAGACCGAGTCGATTGGCGCGGCCTACGTTCTTCCATTGCGTGAACATGGCGTTTCTCCCCTTCACCCCGATCATCAGGATCGGTTGATGTGCGGGGTGACCAGGATCATCAGATCACGTTGGATCTGCTGCTGCCGGGTGACCCGGAAGAGGCGCCCCAAGATCGGGATGTCCATCAATAACGGGATCCCGGAACGGCTCTCGGTCTTTTCGGTTACGGTGAGTCCACCGATCACGACGGTCTCACCGTCTCTCACGAGCACTCGCGAATCAGCTTCCTGCGTGCGGAAGATGAGCCCGATGTCGGACTGGGCGATCTCCGCGGCGGAACGCTCGGCGTGAAGCTCGAGCAGGATGTTGTCTCCACCCGTGACGTGGGGCGTCACCTCGAAGAGGATACCCGTCTCCTCGATCTGCACGGTGGCCGTAGGGATGATGGACTGTCCACCACCGCCACCCCCCCCGCCGCCACCACCACCACCACCACCCGCGCCACCACCGGTGTCGAGCACCCTGATGGGCGTCCGCTCACCGACGAGGATACGGGCAGTCTGATTGTCCAGGACGGACACATGTGGGGCGGCCTGAATGTCTGAGAGGTTCAGCGACTCGAGCGCCTCGAGGAAGCCGATCAACGTGTGCCGGCCCACGATGAGCGAGGTCAGCACGGACACTGCTGGATTCGCGACCCGACTCTGTGCATTCCCCAGGGCCGCGACCGAGTTGCCTCCCAACGAGATCACGTCTGTACCCCGGTCGACTTGCTCGTCCGGGGGCTCGATGATTCCGTCGCCATCGGCGTCGATTCCACCGGGAAAGAGCAGGTTCAGCTGGTTGCCCCGTGAATCTTTCAGGTCGTACGAGACTCCCATCTCCTCGAGGTCGGTCCTGTTTACGAAGATGATCTTGGCCGAGATCGTGACCTGCGGTGTCCGCACGTCGAGCTCCGCGACCAGAGCTTCCACTTGCTCGAGCACCCGCGGGATGTCCAACACGATGACCGTGTTCGTGGCTTGTCCCACCGACGCGGTTCCGCGGTCAGTGAGGAGCGCCTGCACGGGCGTGAACAACTCGTCCGCGGTCGCGTAATTGATGCGGAACGCCCGCGTCTGCAGCTGCTCGACCTCTTCTCGCTGCGTGAGGTTCTCGAGGTTGTCGACGCGGATGATGCCGTTGTCGAGCTCGCGTGCCGCCAATCCCTGTGACTCGAGGATTACCTGGAGCGCCTCGTCCCAGGCTTGGTCGCGGATATCGGCCGACACGACGCCGGCGACGTTGGAGCCGGGTACGATGGACCGACCGGCAAACTCGGCGAACGTGAACAGCACGTCGCGGATCGGAGAGGCGGTGAACGAGACTGTGATCCTCGGCGACGCGGCTTGTTGGCTGATCAGCGGTTGCCGGACGGGCGCACTGATGCGTCGGAAACGCTTGGAACGAACGCTGGCGTTGGAGCCGGGGCTGCCTCGCGCGCCGACCACGGGTCGAACGGGACTCCGCTCCCCTCCATGGAGACGCGAATGAACCCATCGCCTGCCGTGATCGTGTATCCCACGAGCTCGTCCATCTCCAGAACGACTCGGACGATGTCCTCGGAATACTGGCTGGTGCGGAGTGCAACGATCCCTCCGCGATCCACGCCCAAGTAGTCCCCCTGACCCAGAGCGTGCTGCGCGCCCATGAGGTCGACAACGAGGCGGGCGGGCGCCTCCATCGTGAAGTCCCGATACTGGACTTCGCCAGCCACCGCGATGACGATCTCGGTACGGGTCAGGGCGGGAAGGATGCTGACGTTGGTGACCGGTCCGCCGGTCCCCGCCAACAACAGGCCAGCCCAGGCCGCTAGAATCGAGGTCATGATTGGCCTCCCTCATTTGGCCGCTGTAGCTCCAGTTCCCGCTGTTCAGTCAAGCCGAACTCTTCAACTTCCACGATTACGCGCATTCGTTGGATCTCCAGGATCCTCGTGTTGCCCAGCACCATCCCCCTCCGGACTCGGAAGGTCTGGTACTGATCCCCGCCGGCTGCCTCCGGAGTGAAGCTGTCTGTGCCCACTCCGATCAAAGCGACGCTGACGTCGGGGTTGGGTGAGAGCACCACGCCCAGGAGCCTCAGCTCCTCGAACCGGGGGCCCGAATCGTCGTCCGAAACGAGCGGACGGAAGGGGTTGCGCCGCGCGAACTCCGGATACGCGAACACTTCACGCTCGAAGACGAGCACGGTCGTATGGGCTGTCAGATCAACGAGGGCCGGATTCTGCGCATCGCCAGGAGCCGCACAGAACGCCAGTGCGCCGATCGCGAGCGCGATGGAAAACCGGAGGCGGGTCATTGGTCACCCCCGGGCGGCTGCCCTTCCACGGGCGGCGGCAACGCCGCTTCGTCGGGAAGGACTACGTGAGCGGACCCAGAGTGGTGGGGGACGCATCGCGCCAAGCGATGAAAGAGATCCTCGCCGATGTCCAGTCCGGTGCGTTCGCCAAGCGATGGATCGCCGAGGCGAGGGGCGGCCGCGAGGAATTCAATAAGATGAGGGAGTCGGAAACCAACCATGCCATCGAGTCCGTTGGGCACGAGCTCCGCTCACACATGGCCTGGCTCTAGGAGGGACGATGGGGGCTTCGACACCGAAGACCGATTGGATCTGGAAGGACGGGGAGATGATCCCTTGGGACGACGCACGACTTCACGTCATGTCGCACGTGGTGCATTACGGGTCGTCCGTCTTCGAAGGCATTCGGTTCTACGAGACCACGGAGGGCCCGGCGATCTTCAGGCTCACCGACCACATCAGGCGATTTTACGAGTCTTGCCGGGTCTACCGGATGAAGCCGGGGATCCCGGCGGCCGAGCTTCGACTCGCGTGCACCGAGCTCGTGGAGCGGAACGGACTCGAGGGCGGCTATATCCGCCCAATCTCGATTCGCGGATTCGGGGCCCTCGGGGTAGACCCTACGGACAGCCCAGTGGAGACCTACATCGTGTGCTGGCCCTGGGGTGAATACCTAGGCGCCGAGGCCCTGGGAAGCGGAGTCGACGCATGCGTGTCGACCTGGCTCCGGCCGGCGCCGAATACGCATCCGGCGCTCGCGAAGGCTGGCGGCAACTACCTGAATAGCCAGCTCATGAAGATGGAAGCGCGGTTGAACGGCTACGCCGAAGCCATCGCTCTAGGTGACCGCGGCCTCGTGAGCGAGGGGAGCGGCCAGAACATCTTCCTCGTTCGGGACGGGACGGTGCTTACTCCGCGTCTCGACGGCACCATGCTCCAGGGAATCACCCGTGACTGCGTGATCCGGCTGGCCCAGGTGCTCGGGATTCCCGTGCGCGAGCAGGACGTGCCCAGAGAGCTGCTCTACCAGACCGACGAGGTCTTCTTCACCGGCACTGCTGCCGAGATCACGCCGGTCCGCAGCATCGACCGGATTCCCGTGGGGGATGGAGAGGTCGGACCCGTGACCCGCACGCTTCAAGCCGAGTACCTGGGCGTCGCGCGCGGCACGCGCCCGGATCGATTCGGCTGGCTCGAGCACGTCCGTGTCGCACGGACGGTGGCCGTGTGAGCGGAGCGTCGAACGATGACGCACCGACCAGTGGGACGCGGCTCCCGCTCCTGAGCGACGGCCTCGTACAGGGGAGAGACCGCGCCGCCGCACGCTCCATGCTTCGGGCCGTCGGGATGGAGGACGACGATTTCGGCAAGCCCCTGGTCCTGATCGCCAACACCTGGACCGACACGACACCCTGTAACGCGCACCTGCGGGATCTCGCCGCGTTCGTCCGTCAGGGCATCCGGGAAGCGGGCGGCGTGCCCATGGAGATGAACACCGTCGCCGTCTCGGACGGGATCACGATGGGAACCGTGGGCATGCGTGCCTCCCTCGTGAGCCGCGAGGTCGTCGCCGATTCAATCGAGCTGGTGTGCGGGGCGTACTCGTTCGACGGAGTGATCGCGCTCTCCGGGTGTGACAAGACCATCCGAGGGACTGTCATGGCCCTGGCCCGCCTCGACCGGCCCAGCTTGATGCTGTACGGAGGCTCGATCCAACCCGGACGCTACCGCGGTCGTGACGTCACAATCCAGGACGTGTTCGAAGCGATCGGCGCCTGCGCCGCCGGGCGGATCACGGAGGAGGACCTCGAGGAGCTCGAGAAGGCGGCGTGCCCGGGGGCCGGCTCGTGCGGCGGGCAGTTCACCGCGAACACCATGGCCACCGTATTCGAGGCCATGGGCATCTCACCCATGGGTAGCGGCTCGGTGCCGGCCACCGATCCGGAAAAAGCCGAAGTCGCTCGGGCGTGCGGCCAGCTGGTTGTTCAGCTCGTCCAGCGTGGCCTGACCTCCCGACAGGTCCTTACGCGGGAGGCGATGGAAAACGGAGTGGCCCTCGCGGTCGCGACAGGTGGATCAACCAACGCGGTGCTTCACCTCCTCGCGCTTGCGCGTGAAGCAGGCGTCGAGCTCAGTCTCGACGACTTCGACAGGATTAGCGAGCGTACGCCTGTCATTGCCGACCTCAAGCCGTGGGGCCGGTACGTGGCAACCGACCTGCACGCCGCCGGGGGGGGGTCGCCTGGTGGCGCAGCGCCTGCTCGAGGCCGGACTGCTGCACGGCGATGCGGTCACGGTCACTGGCCGCACGCTGGCCGAGGAGGTGGCGGACGCCGTCGAGGCTCCCGGCCAGTCGGTGGTCCCCCCGATCGACCGGCCTCTGAAGCCGCGGGGCGGGCTCGTCATCCTCAAAGGCAACCTCGCGCCGGAGGGCTGCGTGCTGAAGGTGGCCGGGCACAGTCGCACGCTGCACCGGGGGCCTGCTCGGGTCTTCGAATGCGAGGAGGACGCCTTCGCGGCCGTGCAGGATGGCGGGATCAAGGCGGACGACATCGTGGTGATTAGAGGAGAGGGCCCCCGCGGCGGTCCCGGGATGAGGGAGATGCTTGCCGTCACCGCCGCCTTGGCGGGATCCGGCCTGGGAGCGTCGGTGGGGCTTCTGACCGACGGGCGGTTTTCCGGCGCGACCCACGGCCTGATGGCGGGGCACGTCGCGCCCGAGGCCGTGGACGAGGGGCCGATCGCGGCGGTGCGCGACGGCGACGTGATCACCTTCGACGTAGAAAACCGGACACTCTCAGTCGATCTCAGCGAAGACGAAATCCGCGAACGGGTAGCGGCCTGGCAGCCCCCGCGACGGCTGGTTCCGACAGGGGTGATGGGGAAGTACGCACGTCTCGTGTCATCCGCGTCGGAAGGCGCGATCACCAACCGTCCATGACGATCACCAACCGCCGCTCGCCGACTACGGATTCCGGGTCGTAATGGCTCCGAGCTTCGCGGACATCTTCAAGTCGAACTGCTTCCAGAACGGGATCCTACACCTGGAGCTCCCAGACGCCGAGGTGGACCACGTGCTCGATAGAGCGGCAGGCGAACCGGTCTATTCCCTGGCTGTCAGCCTCGAGGATCTCACCATCCAGGACGCGGAAGGATGGCGCCGCGAGTTCGAAGTCGACGACTTCCGCAGCCAGTGCCTCCCGGAAGGGCTGGACGACATCGCTCTCACACTGAAGCACGAGCGCGAGATCGCCCGTTTCGAGGCGGCCACGATCGGAATGGAGCAGGCCCCGTCGGATGGGCTCTGACGAGCCGCACCTGGGTGCCGTGCTCCTCGGCTCGTTTGTGAAGATCCCGCCGGCCGCGGCGACTGCGGTCATCCTGATCTTGGCAGACCCCTCCACCGCCGCCGCTCAGCTGGCCCAGGGCGCGTCGGGTACCCCGCTCCTCGATCGGGGGCGCTCGCTCGTAGCCCTCGTCCTGCTCGCGGCGCTCGCGTGGGTCATTGGCTACCGGCGCCGTGTGATCCCCTGGCGGGTGGTCTCTTGGGGGATCGGGCTTCAGATCCTGTTCGCCGTGCTCGTGCTTCGCACCAATGTCGGGGTCCTTTTCTTTCAAGGTGTGGACCAAGCGATCAACGCCGTCTTCGGCTTCGCAGTGGAAGGTGCTCGCTTCATTTTCGGGGATCTCGTCTACAACAACGTCCCCGTGGCGTTCGGCGCGCCGGGGAACGGAGCGGTCACTCCGCTGCCTGGCATGGTCGCGCAGACTGGCGGCTTCTTCGCCTTCAACGTCCTGCCCACGATCATCTTCGTTTCGTCGCTCATGACGGTTCTGTATCACCTAGGAGTCATGCAGCGACTCGTAGGCGCCATCGCCTGGGTGATGGGACGGACGATGCGCACCTCCGGTGCCGAGACGCTCGCCACGGCCTCGAACATCTTCGTGGGTCTGATGGAGGCGCCGCTGACGATCAAGCCGTTCGTCGAGCGCTTGACTCCGTCCGAGCTCATGGCCGTCATGACCGCAGGGTTCGCGACAATGAGCGGGAGCTTGCTTGCTGCGTACGTGGGCATGCTGTCCGGTCTGTCTCCAGGAATCGCGGGTCACCTCATCGCGGCGTCGATCATGTCGGCGCCCGCGGCCCTGGTCGTGGCCAAGCTCATGTTGCCCGAAGCGGAGCGTCCTGAGACGTCCACTCCGTCGATCGAAGCCGAACGGCCGGACGTGAACCTCATCGACGCGGCCGCCCGCGGGGCGGGGGAAGGGCTGTGGCTCGCGGTCCGGGTCGGCGCGATGCTGATCGCGTTCCTGGCGCTGCTCGCGATGATCAATGGCGTCGTCGGGTGGGCCGGCGCGCTGGTGGGGTTGGGCGGCCTGTCCCTCGAGGGGATGTTGGGAGTCGTCCTCGCGCCCGTCATGTGGCTCGTCGGCGTCCCATGGACCGACGCGTTCGTGGTCGGGGAGCTCGTCGGCCTGAAGACCGTCCTCAACGAGTTCGTCGCGTACTTGCGCCTTGCCGAGCTGCTCGCAGACGGCACATCGATGGCGCCCAGGTCGGTGATTCTCGCCACCTACGCCTTGGCTGGGTTCGCGAACTTCGGATCGATCGCAATGACGATCGCGGGAATCGGGGAGATCGCGCCGTCGCGTCGACACGACCTGGCGCGCTTCGGGCTGCGCGCCATGATCGGCGGATCGATCGCTGCGCTGATGACGGCCGCAGTCGCCGGCGTGCTCGTTTGAGGTCCACGGCACCCCCCTCTCGTGTGCCGGACGACGGTGGCCCCTGATGGAGCGGACAGAGCAGCTGTCGCAGCGGTCCATTCTGCTGTTTTGGCTCCCCCTCGCCGCGACTTGGCTGATGATGGCCGTCGAAGGGCCATTCCTCGCGGCGGTCATCGCGCGCCTGGCCGAGGCGAAGTTCAACCTCGCCGCATACGGCGTGGCGTTCGCGATCGCGATGGTGGTGGAATCTCCAGTTGTCATGCTCATGACGGCCTCTACCGCGCTCGCCGAGGACGCGAACAGCTTTCGGAAGCTCCGACGATTCGGCTACCTGCTGTGCGCGGCGACGACGGGCGGCCTCCTGGTGTTGTTACTACCCGCCGTGTATGGGCCGCTCATGGAGGGGCTCCTGGCCCTCCCCGAGGACGTGGCCAAGCTGACGTACGGAGCCATGTGGGCTCTACTCCCGTGGCCCGCGGCGATCGGATACCGGCGTTTCTACCAGGGGTTGCTGATCCGCGACGGCCGCACGCGGCTCGTAGCAGTCGGAACCGCGTTACGCATCTCTGCGATGGCGCTTGCCGCGCTCGCGCTATACGTCGCGCTGGAGCTGCCGGGCGCCCAGGTGGCGGCGGCCGCCATGAGCGTTGGAGTGTGCACTGAGGCGGTGGCCAGCCGGTGGATGGCTCGGAGCTCAATCAGGCGGTTGCTGGGCATGCGATCCTCAAGCAGCGAGCCCGCACTGGGATATCGAGCCAATGGGGTATTGCCTTAAGTCCACCGCCCACTACATGTTGTGGTCATGGCGGTTCCGGCTTCTCAGCTCCGTGGCGGCGTGGACTATCCCCGTACGCGGCTGGAGCTGGACGAGTTCTTCCCCGACGATGCGGCATGCCTGGAGTACGTGGAGGGTCTGCGCTGGCCGGAAGGGTTTGTGTGCGTGGGCTGTGGCGGGTTGGGAGAGGTCTGGCGAGCATCGCGGGGGCGTCTCGTCTGCCCACACTGTCGAAGGCAGACCTCGGTGCTGGCGGGAACCGTGTTCCACCGCACGCGCTCGCCCCTGCGTCTGTGGTTTCTCGCTGCCTGGGAGCTCACGAGCCAGAAATACGGAGCCAATGCTCTCGGGCTCCAGCGTGTGCTCGGACTGGGAAGCTACAAGACAGCGTGGGTCTGGCTCCACAAGCTCCGCCGGGCCATGGTCCGACCGGATCGCGACCAGCTGAGCGGCGTTGTGCAAGTGGACGAGAGCTATGTCGGGGGCGTGGAGGCTGGAGTGCGGGGCCGCGAGACGATCAAGAAGGCCATCGTCGCGATCGCCGCCGAGGTCGACGGACGCAAGATCGGGAGAATACGGCTGCGTTGGGTGCCCGACCTCTCCGCTCCGGTTCTGCGAGGCTTCGTCAAGGATAGCATCGCACCGGCAAGCACGGTGCATACCGACGGATGGCCAAGCTATCAGGGACTCGCCAAACTGGGCTTTCGCCACACGGTCACGAACCTCTCGACCTCCGGCGATCCCGCGCACGTGCTCATGTCGGCCGTACATCGGGTGGCGTCTCTCCTCAAGCGCTGGGTCCTCGGAACCCTCCAAGGAGGGATCGCCCGCGAACACCTCCCCTACTATCTGGACGAGTTCACCTTTCGCTTCAACCGACGCACATCCCGGGCTCGCGGCCTGTTGTTCTACCGCTTGCTTGAGCAGGCTGTTCAGTGTGCTCCCACGCCAGCTTCGGCCCTTTACCTCGGCACCGGACGTGGGAAACGGCCCGCAGAGCCCCGGTAACCACTATATCTTGGGGTCGGTGGACTTAAGGGAACACCCCCTTTCGCCTATAAGCCCGTGACGATCCTGCAGTTCGAACCCCAAGAACGAGTGTACTGACATTGAGGGCCAACCATGCGCGTTCGCTTTAACGTCAAGCGCTTCAATCCGGAAGTCGACGATGCCCCTCACTTCGAAATGTACGACGTCGAATTAGAGGAGACCGATCGCGTGCTGGACGGACTCAACGAGATCCGCTGGCGCATCGACGGGACCTTCGCGCTTGCGGCGCTCCTGCGAGCACGGCGTCTGCGGCTCTGACGCGATGCGCATCAACGGCGTCAATCGACTCGCCTGCAAGACGCTCATACGCGACCTGGGCGCCCAAATCCGCGTCGAGCCCCTCCTGGGGTTCCGGGTCATCAAGGACCTCGTCATCGATCAAGAGCCTTTCTTCGACAGCTACAGGAGCGTCCTCCCGTTCCTCGTAAACGACGACCCTCCCCCTACGAGAGAACGTACACAAAGCCCCCAAGAGCGTGAGCGCTTCGACGATACCACCAAGTGCATCCTCTGCGGTGCCTGCACGACTGCGTGCCCTTCCACCTGGGCGGATGAGTCCTTCGTAGGTCCCGCGGCGATCGTTCAGGCGCACAGATTCATCTTTGACAGCCGCGATCGCGGCGCGGCGGAGCGGCTGAGTCGCCTGAGCGGCCGGCACGGCGTTTGGGGCTGCCGGACGGTCTTCAACTGCACAAAGGCATGTCCCAGGGACATCAAGGTCACTCAGGCGATTGCCGAGGTGAAACAGGCTGTGATTCTGGGTGGCGAGTGAGATCAGGAGCGACGGGCGATGGCGGGAATCTCAATCTCAGAGAACCGCCCATACCGTGTACGCCGCCGCGAACGTCATAAGCGTCGCCACGCCGTAGGTCAGGAAGGCGATGAGCTGGTCCAGATGGTACAGCTGCAAGCCGTCATACAGTGTAAAGCGGAAGCGGTGCGCCCAGTGAAAGAGCGAGAGGCTGATCAGCGCAAATAAAAAGAGTCGGGTGAGCGGGTGCCGCGTTAGATCGAGCAATTCGCCGTACGAGCCCACCTCAATCCAGCCCAGCGGGGCCGCGATCCACAACAGAAAGACGATTGCGGGAAGGAAGAGGGCGGCGATCATTCCTCCGCCACCGAACAGCGCCCACAAGAGGGGTTCTCTCGACCGACGCATCACGACCTCGCCTGGAGTAGCCATATCAAAAGGCCCGAGATGACCACCCATGCCAAGTAGTGGGCGCCAAGGACCACCGCGTCCGGAACCCTGCGCCCACGAGCGCGCAAAACCAAAGCCTTGGGCGTCAGGTTCAGCCAGGTGACGGTGTGGAAGACCACGACGACTAAGACAGCGCCGTGGAGGACCACCACCGCCGGAAGTTGGAGGACACCGAGGAGCCGCTCATACGTGGCCTCTCCACGGGCAAGCGCCCAGATCTGGAGCATCAAAAGGATTACGGAATAGGCCACGAACACACTGGTCAGCTCCCGACCGATGAACTTGGCGAACGCCGGCTCCCGCAGCCACCAGAAGATCGGCATCCGCCGCCGATACCACTTGGGGCGATAGAGCGTATGCCTCGGGTTCACCGGTCTGCCCATGGCATCAGAAGGCGTTTGAACCAGTCCGCCGTAGCCGAGACCTTGTAGCGCTGGATGGCCCCGGCCGGGTCCACCTTCTTCGGGCAGACCACCGTGCACTCGCCCACGAAGGTGCAGCTCCAGATGCCGTCGGATTGGGAGAGGACGTCCATCCTCTCCTGTAGGCCCTGGTCCCGAGAATCCATGTTATACCGTTGGGCGAGGGCGATGGCCGCTGGACCTATGAAGTGTGGCTCCAGCTCGTAGATGGGGCAGGCCGCATAGCAGAGCATGCAGTTGATACACATGCTGTATTGCTTGTATTCGGCCAACTGCTCAGGCGTCTGACGGTACTCCCCCTCCTCTAGGGGCTTCTCGTCGTCACGGACGATCCAGGGCTTCACTGACTTCAGCTTCGTGACGAAATCGGTCATGTCCCCGACGAGGTCGCGGATCACGGGAAACCCTCTGAGAGGCTCCACCCGGACCGGCCCCGGCAGAGCACTCTCCAGGTACGTGGCGCAGGTCAGGACCGGCTTACCGTTGATCATCATCCCGCAGCTTCCGCAGATGCCCATGCGGCAGGCCCAACGGTAAGAGAGGCTTCCATCCAGTTCGTCCTTGATGTAGTTCAGGGCATCCAAGACCATCCAGTTGCGATGGAAGGGCACCTCGTAGCTCTCCCAGGAAGGCTCCTCCTCGTCTTCCGGGCGGTAGCGCTGCACTTGAAGCTTGACCGATTCCTCCATGTTGACCCTACCTCCCGTACACCCGCTCGGCCGGAGGCCAGCGGGTTATCGTGACCGGCAGATACTCGATCCTGGGTGGGCCATCGCCCGACCAGTATGCGAGTGAATGGGCCAGAAAACCGTCATTGTCCCTCTCGGGATAGTCGGTTCGCTGGTGGGCGCCCCGGGACTCTTTCCGCCCGAGCCCCGCATGGAGGATCGCTCCTGCGAGGTCGAGCATGTTCGAGAGCTCCAGGCAGGCGGGCAGCTCCGTATTGAAGGTTCGACTGCGGTCATCCAGGCTGACGTCGGAGAACCTCTCCTGGAGCTCTTCAATCACCTCGATCGAAGACCTGAGACCTGGCTCGTCCCGGTAGATGCCGGCCCCGTCCTCCATGGCCTCCTGCATCTCTGTTCTCAGATCGGAGATGCGTTCCTTGCCGCCCGTCTTCTCCAGGAAATCAGCGCGCAGGCGTTGCTCCTCTTCGAGGGCCTGTGTCAGCGAGGCCTCCGTGGGCGCCGGGGCCGCCCGTGCATACTCGGCAGCCGCCTTCCCCGCGCGCGCGCCGAAAACCAGCAGTTCGGTGAGTGAATTAGAGCCAAGGCGGTTCGCACCGTTGATGTTCACGCACGCGACCTCACCGGCAGCGTAGAGTCCTGGGAGTGGCGTGGCTCCGTGCAGGTCGGTATGGACACCGCCCATCATGTAGTGGATCACGGGCCTCACCGGGATCAACTCGTTCACCGGATCGAGATTCTCGTACTTGAGGCACAGCTCGCGCACAAAGGGAATCTGCGCATTGATGAGCTTTGCGCCGAGATGCCGTACGTCCAGATGAACCACGTGGCCGTGAGGTGTCTCGATCGTCCTTCCCGCGTGCATCTCCTTCACGAACGCCTGCGAGAGCCGGTCCCGGGGGCCCAGCTCCATAGAGCGCAGCACCGGCTTCGGTTCCGGTGTGCCGAGATCGTAGTCCTGGAGGTAGCGATATCCATCTTTGTTGAGCAGCCAGCCGCCCTCCGCTCGTGTGGCCTCGGTGATCAGGATACCCGTGAATGGGAGCCCCGTGGGATGGTACTGGACGAACTCCATGTCCTTGAGAGGCACTCCGGCACGGTAGGCGAGAGCCATGCCGTCACCGGTCTTTATGTTTGCGTTGGTGGTGAACGGGAAGACCTTGCCGCCCCCGCCGCTGCACAGGATCACGACCTTTGCCCGGAGAGCATGGACCTTTCCCGTGGCCATCTCGATCGCAACGACTCCCTGGCACCGTCCCTCGTCCACGAGCAGCTTCGTGACGAACCACTCGTCGTAGTAGGTGATCGGCGGGTACTTGAGGGAGGTTTGGTAGAGGGTATTGAGCATGTGGAAGCCGGTCTTGTCGGCGGCGAACCAGGTGCGCTCATTCTTCATCCCGCCAAACGGTCTTACGGCGATCCGGCCGTCAGCCTCACGACTCCACGGACAACCCCAGTGCTCTAGCCGAAGCAACTCCTCCGGGGCTTCCCGGACGAACGCGTCCACCGCATCCTGGTCACACAGCCAGTCCCCCCCACTGATGGTGTCATATGCGTGTGCGTCGAGGCTGTCCTCATCCTTGACGACCGCGGCTGCTCCGCCCTCCGCGGACACCGTGTGGCTCCGCATCGGGTAGACTTTTGACACGACGCCCACGCGTAGCTCGGGGTGCGTTTCAGCCACCTCGATCGCGGCCCGGACCCCTGCTCCTCCACCCCCGACCAGAAGGACATCCTGGGCTACCGTGTCCATGCTTAGCAGATCGCTGGGGAACCGGGACGAGCGCGTCCGCGAGCGCCGCGTGTATCAGCTTCTACGGGGCGCCACGACGACATGCCTTGTCCATCGGGGAGGAGCGCCAACGACGAAGATGCCCCGGGCCGCCGTAACCCTTCGGGCGCAGGGGGGTTCTTCGCTCGGCTACCCCGGCCTGGACACTCACAAGAACCCTGTGCGCGGCGGCATCCCAGTTCTCCGGCGACCTGCCGGAACCCACCAACCAGATTCTGACCAAGCCCGTCCCTGCAGCGGCGAGGGGAACGTATGGCAGTGATGGAGGCTTTCATGCGGTCTCCTGGGCGGGCTCTGCGGACCCAACGCGCGAACCGAGGCGAGCTCTTCTTAACGTGACCGGAATCGGCTCGATCTGGTCGCTTTTTCCGAGACGCCGCCACAATCTGCAACCCGGTTGGAAATAACGCCAGAGCGCCCCTGGGCGCGTTGCGGCCTGGCGGAAGCGGCGGCTACCTTGCGGCCCGATTGTTTGTTTCTGCCGCACAGCCTTTGCCCACGCGCATGGAATGATCCGCCGTCAGGACCGCCAGGAGGACCCACGGGTTCACGAAATCGGTGATCCTTGGGATGACCCACGACGCGATCGAGGAAGCGGCCATCAACCTGGCCCAGGGGTTCCCGCACTTCCCGGCTCCCGACGTCCTGAAGGACGCCGCCTGCACGGCGATTCAGGGCGACGTCAATCAATACGCCATCACCTGGGGGACGCCCCGAAATCCGCCGGGGCCTCGCCTAGAAGTACCGCACGCACTACGCGTGGGACGTGGACCCGGAGGCTTCGGCCCCCACGCCGCAATCTGCGAGGCGCAGTCCGTGTTCGTTGCGATCGATCCGCCGAGGGATCGC
Organism: Longimicrobiales bacterium; assembly: GCA_965248625.1. GTDB lineage: Bacteria > Gemmatimonadota > Gemmatimonadetes > Longimicrobiales > Gaopeijiaceae. The sequence continues at coordinate 752,156 of OZ252109.1, forward strand.
CTTGAGCCGGACCGTCTGGCGGCCGCCGTTTCGGACCGCACTAGGGCCAAGCGGGTCGTGGACCAAGCGTATGACCCAGATCGCGAAGCTTCTCCGGATCGTCCGCGGGAAGATCTCGACGAGTTGACGGAACTGGGATCCCGCGCCGCGACCTGACCCTCCCTGACGTTACTGTCCCTTGACGATGGAGTGCAACGATGCCGGGTTTCACAAAGGTCCTCGTACTCTTGGCGGCCGCCACGTTCGTGCTCGCCGCCGTCGGCAACCTCTTCACCGGGACCATATTCGGGGTCACCCCCGAAGGGCTCTCTCGGGCGTGCACCAACCTCGCGCTTCTGGCAATCGCGATCGCGGTGGTACACGACGGGAAGTCGGTGACAGGCTGACGCGGTCGTGGGATAAAGCGGATGTCCGGGGAGTCGGCCGGGACCGAAGACGGCCACCGCGCCGACCTACGTCGCCGTAACCGGAGGCTGGGAGCGATCCTGCTCGGTGTCGCGCTTACCGTCCTGGCCCTGCCGTTCTTGAATCATCTCATCCGCGGAGTGCCGGCTCAGCGGGCTGAGGACCCACCCTCCGAGATGGTCCGGCGCGCGGGGTTGCTGGAAGGGCGGGGCAACATCGAGGATGCCACCGCTTTGTACGAGCGCGTGCTCGAGTTGGAGGGACCCGCCCCCGACACGATGAAACCGCTGGTCCGTGCGGCCCGCGCCGGGCTTGCCCGCATCGCGGAGCTGGCCCGAGACTCTGTGCCTTGATCGAGCATTAGGTGGCCGGAGCTCGTCAAGTCCCACCGGGAATTCAGGAGAAGAGCGTCGACATGACCACAATGGCCATTCGCATCCACGAGCTCGGGGGCCCCGAGGTGCTTCGCTGGGAGTCGGTCGAGGTTCCCGAGCCGGGACCGGGCGAAGTGCTCGTTCGGCATCACGCGGTCGGGTTGAACTTCATCGACACCTACCACCGGAGCGGGCTCTACCCGGTCGAGCCTCTCCCCGCGGTGCTCGGGATGGAGGCGTCCGGTGTGGTGCAGGCGTTGGGTCCACCGGCCCCGGGAGAAGGAACCCCCGCGTTCGAAGTCGGTGACCGGGTCGCGTACGGCAGCGTCCGAGGCGGCTACTGCGAGCAGCGCGTGCTCCCCGCCAATCGGCTCGTCAAAGTACCGGACGCCGTCGATCATGAGACGGCGGCCTCCACCATGTTGAAGGGCCTGACCTCGTGGTATCTCGCTCGGCGCCTGTACGACGTTCGCGACGGCGACACGGTGCTCGTGCACGCGGCGGCGGGTGGCGTGGGGACCATCCTGTGCCAGTGGTGCAAGGCGCTCGGCGCGACGGTCATCGGGACCGTGGGCACGGCCGAGAAGGCCCGTCTGGCCAGAGAGAGCGGCTGTGACCACACGATCAACTACACCGAAGAGGACTTCGTCGAGAGGGTCAGGGAGATCACGGACGGACACGGAGTGCCGGTAGTCTACGACGGAGTCGGTCAAGCCACGTTCGACGGCTCCATGGAGTGCCTGGCCCGTTTCGGGATGATGGCCACGTTCGGGAACGCGTCCGGGCCCGTGCCACCCCTCGACATCCTGCGGCTGACCGCGGAGGCGCTGACCTTGGCTCGTCCGACTCTCGGACCATTCATCGACCGCCGGGAGGACCTCGAGGAGGGCGCCGGAGAGCTGTTGGGCCTGATCGAGAGCGGCCAGATGAAGATCACGATCGGGCAGCGCTTCCCGCTCGCCGAAGCAGCCACGGCACACCGCGCCCTCGAGGCGAGACAGACCAAAGGATGCACAGTGTTGTTGCCGGAAGCTTGAGCTCCCGGCGCTGCGCTGAAGCAGAACGATCGCCGGTCGCCGAGACCTATCGGTGGGCAAGGGAACCTAGAGCCCGCCGCAAAGCCACGGAGGATCCAATGGCACGCACGTCGGTCCTGGTCGTCGCCGCACTCCTTGTCTTCTGCGGGAGCCTGTCCGCTCAAAGGCCGAACACGGTATTCCTCGACGAGCTGACTTGGACGGAGGTCCGGCAAGCTATCGACGAGGGCACGACCACCGTAATCGTCGCTACCGCCGGAACAGAGCAGAATGGACCTCACATGGTGCTCGGCAAGCACAAGTTCATCATCAGCCACACCTCGGAGCTCATCGCGCGCGAGCTCGGCGACGCGCTCGTGGCGCCGGTGATCGCCTACGTGCCCGAGGGCTCCCTCGATCCCCCCACCGGCCACATGCGCTACGCGGGCGCGATCACTCTTCCCAACGAGCACTTCATGAAGCTCGTCGAGTTCACGGCGAGGAGCCTGGCCGTTCACGGCTTCGCGGACATCGTGTTCATCGGCGACAGCGGGGGGAACCAGGGCGGAATGAGGGACGTCGCTGCGATGCTCAACGACGAATGGTCGAACGAGCCCGCGCGCGTCCACTTCGTGGGCGACTATTACGCGGGGAATGGTTTCCGGGACTGGCTCATGGAGGAGCACGGATACGACGCTGAAACCATCGGTGGCCACGCGGGCATCAGCGATACCTCCCAACTCCTCTACATCGCGCCGGAGCACATCCGCCAAGGTGAGTTGGCCCCCCTCGGAGGCTACGAGGGGAGCGGTGTCTCGGGCGACCCGACGAAGGCCTCCGTGACGTACGGCAGGAAGGGCATCGAGCTGAAGGTGGAGACGGCTCTGCGGCAGATTCGCGAGCTCCGAGGACGCTAGTGGTCTGTAGCCGAAATGCCGCTGATATCCGGACGGCGGGGCATCCCGCGAATGCTTCGTTGGAACTCCTCGCCGTAGCTACAGCTACGCCTCGTCGTCCCGCCTCGCCTCGCAGGCGCCTCACCGTCCTCCATATCGACCGGACTTCGGCTACAGACCACTAGTCTCTAAGGCGTCACGGCCCAACCGCGGACGACGGCTCGACCCGGGATCCTTCCCAGATCGGACGGTGCCGGGCTGACGGCCACCCGGCCCCCCTGCGACGCGGATACGCCCGTGACTGACACAGACTCCACTCACTCCACCAAGGCGACTCCGAACGGCGAGCCTGAGCTCCAGCGGGCCATGGGGTTGCCCCACGCGACAGCCATGGTGGTCGGCACGATCATCGGGGCCTCGATCTTCGTCCAACCCTCAGAGGTGTCGGGTCAGGTGCCCACCGTAGCAGGCGTCATGGCGGTCTGGGTGGTTTGCGGGGTGCTGATCCTCTTCGGGTCCCTCGTCTGCGCCGAGCTGGCTTCGATCTTCCCCGAGAGCGGCGGTGTGTACGCGTACCTTCGCGAGTCGTTCTCGCCGGCGTGGGGATTCCTATGGGGCTGGGCGATGTTCTGGACGATGCACACGGGAATCATCGCCGTGATCGCGATGGTGTTCGCCCGGTACGCCTCGTTCTTCGTACCGCTCGAAGACGTCGGCATTCGGGTGGTGGCCGTAGGAGTGGTGCTCCTTCTTTCGGCGGTCAACTACGTGGGCGTCCGCCACGGGGCGGGCCTTCAGGCCCTGTTCACCCTCGGCAAGGTCGTGGCGGTCGGGATCATCATCGCAGTCGGATCGCGTTCGGGCACCTCGCGGACCCGGCGGCGCTGGACGTCGCACCGTTGGTATCGAGCGAGTTCGGTGCGGGTGATTTCGCACTGGCCCTCGTCGCGGGCCTCTTCGCATACGGTGGATGGCACATGGTCACCTACAACGCCGAGGAGACGGTCGATGCACGGAAGACGATCCCCCGCGCGCTCGTCGTCGGCACCTTGATCGTGACCGGATGCTACATCGCGCTGAACGCCGTCTATCTGTATGTGCTTCCACTGCAGACGGTGGCTGCTTCGGAGAGGGTCGCGGCCGACGCCGCCGACGCCCTCTTCGGGTTCGGCGGGGGGGCCGCCATGTCCGCTCTGGTCATGTTCTCCACGTTCGGCGGCCTCAGCGGCATCGTGTTGGCTGGTCCCCGGGTGTACTACGCGATGTCCCGGGACGGACTCCTGTTCAACTGGATGGGCGCAGTCCATCCCCGCTTCCGGACTCCGCACCGGGCCATCGTGCCCCAGGCCGGGTGGGCATCGGTGTTGATCGCCACGGGCACGTACAGGGCGCTCTTCACCCGGGTGATCTACACCGAGTGGATCTTCTTCGGTGTCATGGCGCTGGGCCTCATCCGGCTTCGCAAGCGCGCCGATCTCTCGCGGGGATACGAGATCTGGGGCTATCCGTGGGTCCCGCTGGTCTTCACGTTGTCCGCGTTCACCATCGTAGCGAATCAGGTGTTTTCGGACCCCACCGAAAGTGCGCTCGGCCTCGGGTTCGTGCTGCTCGGGCTTCCTGTCTACCTCGTCTGGGCCCGGAAGGGCTACCGGAGATTCGACTCCGCATGATCATCGACTTCCACAATCACTACTATCCTCCGGAATACCTGGACGAGCTCGCTCGCGAGCCTGGTCACTACCGAGTGACGAAGGACGACGCCGGCAACCCTGTGCTCCACTCTCCCGGGGACGCCAACTTCATCGTGCCCGGTCACCGGGACGTCGCCTTCCGTGAAGAGGTGCTCCAACAGACCGGTGTGGACATGCAGGTGCTGACCTTCACCGCTCCCGGTACTGCCATGGAGTCCCCGGCGCGCGCGGCGGCACTCTGTCGAGTAGTGAACGACGCGTTGGCGGCCGCGGCCCGCGAGCGTCCGGAGCGGTACACGTGTCTCGCCACCCTTCCCATGCAAAACCCGAAGGCCGCCGTCAGCGAGTTCGAGCGGGCGACCAAGCAGCTCGGTATGCCGGGCGCCATGCTGTTCTCCAACGCCAGCGGTGTCCCGCTGAGCGACGTGCGCTTCTGGCCCCTCTACGAGCGGGCGAGCGAAACCAGGACAGTGCTCTACATCCACCCGACCTACCCGCTGGGGGTTGAGGCGATGGAGGAGTACTGGCTCATGCCCATCGTGGGCTTCCCGATGGACACGACTTTGGCCGCTGCGTCCCTGGTCTTCAGCGGCGTGGTCGAGCGCTTCGCCGGCATCCGCTGGGTGCTGGGCCACCTCGGCGGAGCGGTCCCATATCTCGCGGAGCGCTTCGACCGCGGCTATCACGCCTATCACTCCTGTCGGGAGAACATCTCGCGCCCGCCAACGGACTACCTGAAGGACTTCTACTACGACACGGTCAACTTCGACCCCGCCGCGCTCGAGTTCGCGCTGGGCTTCGCAGGCCCCGAACGCCTCGTCGCCGGCAGCGACTATCCGCACCAGATCGGGAATCTGGAGCAGATGGTCTCGAGCATCGGAGAGATGGCGATCTCGGACGAAGACCGAGCGCGGATCTTGGGTGGTAACGCGGCAGAGCTACTTGGAGTCCAGGGAACGGGAGCGTGACTTCGTCCCTCGACGACATCCGCGTCGTCGACCTCTCGCAAAACATCGCGGGACCCTACTGCACGCAGATCCTGGCGGACCTCGGGGCGGACGTGATCAAGGTCGAGCCGCCGGGCGGAGATCCAGCCCGCGCCTGGGGTCCTCCGTTCTGGGGAGACGACCCCCCGCTCTTTCTCGTTGCCAACCGCAACAAGCGCAGCATCGTCATCGACCTCAAGTCCGATCGTGGAAAGGAGGTCCTTTGGCGCCTGACGGGGACCGCGGACGTGTTCGTTCAGGCCTTTCGGGGCGGAGTCATCGAGGCGCTGGGCTTCGGGCCAGACGCCGTACGGGCCGCTCATCCAGGCGTCGTGTACGTGTCCGTAACGGGGTTCGGAACGGTGGGCCCGCTGAAGGATCTTCCAGGGTACGACCCGCTCATGCAGGCGTATAGCGGCATCATGTCCCTGACAGGGCATCCCGACGGTCCACCGGCCCGCGTGGGGGGGTCGGTCGTTGATCTCGGGACGGGGATGTGGGCCGCGCTGGGCGTGTTGAGCGCGCTCCGCACGCGTGACCGGACCGGCCAGGGCTCCCACATCGTTACAGCCCTCCTAGACACTGCGCTCGGCTGGGTCTCCTACCACCTTGCGGGGTATCTGGCCACGGGCGAGATGCCGGTCCGGATGGGTTCTGGACTCGCGGCAATCGCGCCGTACGAAGCGTTCCCCACCGCGGACGGAGAGCTCATGATCCTCGCCGGGAACGATGCCAGCTTCGGTCGATTGTGCGCCGCCCTCGGGCTGGACGAGCTGGCTATCGACCCTCGCTTCGTCGACAACCCCTCACGCGCTCGAAACCGTACGGAGCTGTTCGGCGTCGTCGCTGCAGCCACGGTGCGTCACGACACCTCGTCGCTCTTCGAGCTCCTGAAAGGGCACAGGGTCCCATCCTCGCCGATACACGACGTCCGGGAGGTCCTCGAGGACCCCCAGGTCGAAGCGACCGGCATGGTCCGGCCGGCTCCTCACCCGCGCGTTCCCGGGTACCGCGACGTGGCCCTGCCGCTCCGCGTGGACGGCGAGCGCCCCGAGGTCCGGAGCGCACCGCCCATGGCTGGCGAGCACACTGCGGAAATCCTGGCGGAGCTGGGGTACGAGCAGAGTTGACACTACAAGTGACCTCTACCCGGAGGGGATCGAGTACGTGATGGTAAACGGCCAGCTGACCGTAGATACAGGTAGGCTGACGGGTGCTCTCCCCGGCGGCGTGCTGGACCGCTACGTCGTGCGCGCATCTGGCCGGCCCGCGACCGACGGGGCGCCGCCGGAAGAACCGGGCGGCCCGTGATTACGTCCCTGGGGGCACCGGCGTTGAATGACTGACTCGCGCGACAACACCAGGCGCTACGGCGACAAGGATATCAGTCGCATCCTGCGCCGTGCCGTCGAGATCCAAGAGGAGCAGCCGGATTCACAGGCCCTCGCGCGTCGCGACGGGCTCACTCTTTCGGACCTCGAAGAGGTCGCCCGTGAGGCGGGGATCGATCCGCGGCACCTCAGGCGTGCGGTCGCGGAGGTCGACACCGTCAACAGTCCTTCGAACCAGGGAATGGGCACCAAGCTCGCCGGGTCGCCCGTCACCGTGGTCGTCGAACGTGTCGTTCCAGGGGAGGTCCACCAGGACGACTTCGAGCGTTTCGTCCCCGAGATGCAGCGCAACTCGCCGGGCCACGGCCAACCCAGCTTGTTGGGCCGAACGCTCACGTGGCGATCCGACACTCCCAACAACACGCGCTCGCTTCAAGTCACCGTCAACTCGCGCGATGGTGAGACGCGGATCCGCGCCGAGGAGCGGTTGCACGGCATCGCCGGTGGCTTGTTCGGCGGCCTGATGGGCGGAGTCGGGATGGGCGTCGGTATGCCCTTCGGGCTCATCGTCGGCCTCGAAGCACTGGGCTCCGTTCTCTTTGCGGTTGTCGCCCCGCTCGGGGTCGTGGGCGCTTCCTATCTGGGTGCCCGTCTGATCTTCCAGAGCGTAGCCCGCAAGCGACGTCGCGCGCTCGAGGACTTGGTGGACCGTCTGGCCGAGGTCGGCGCCGCGGTGGTCTCGCGTGACACGCTGGATTCAGGGGTCGAGCGTGACGCACGGCGCGGGCTGCCCAGCGGATGAATGAGGCCGTGACGACCTTGGGGGAGGGTGAGAGATGAAGTGGTGGAAGGCGTTCCGGTTGCTCGCCGCGTGGTTGGTCGGCCTCTATCTCGCGCGCATGTATGTGGGTGCCGGCATCGACAAATTCGACCCGACGGGCTTCTGGGCCGAGCCGTTCGTGCGGTGGGGCTACCCCGTTTGGCTGCGCGTGGCCGTTGGCAGCGTCGAAACCGTTGGCGGAATCGCGATCCTGATCCCTTGGGTGGCCACGTACGGTGGGGTCGCAGTAGCGGCCGTGATGGGAGGGGCGGCGGTCACGCGGCTCATGGACGGCCGGATGGTGGACGCCGGGTGGATCCTGGCGTTCCTTGCTGCGCTCCTGTGGATCGCATGGGAGTGGCGGGGGCATCGAGTGCCGAGAGGCCGCGAGGTCAAGGAAGACGCTCCCCTGGGCTGACCGCGGAACGCACCAGTGTTTCCGCAGCGACTTCGGCCGCGAACCCAACGTTGGATGCCCCCTCGGCCGGAGCCTCTACCCAACGCTGGAGTAGGAATGCAGATGCCGCGAGGACGCCCCAGAGGGCGGCGGCACAGACGCCGCCGATCACTGCGTTGCGCCACGTGAACGAGCGCTGCCACTTGTCGGGCCCAGTGCACCGGCGATCCAGCGAGCCGGTGCCAGAGGCGAGGTTGGTGGGTGACGCAGACGCTACGGCGCCGGAAGCTGCGCCCTGCGTGGAGCCGCCCACCGACGTCGCGTCGGTTACTGAGCCCTCGCCGGTTTCGCGCGCGTCCTTGCCCTTTCCCCCGAATCCCTTCTGCACGAACGCTGTCACCACCACGACCGGGAAACCGACGATCAATAGGATGCGAGCCAATCCAGGAAGCGCTTCGGGGAGCCCAGCGGCCGCGACCAGCCCCCCCACTGCCACCAGCGTGCCCCAGGACGTAGGCCCCGGTCACCTGCCAAAGCGATCGGCGGTGAGCCTCTCGGATGAGTCGCTCGAGTTGGTTCATCTCAGGCCTTGTCGAGAATCGTCAGTCGCTTGTCGGGCCATTGCTCGTGGGTCCATCGCTCGTCTGGTCCCTTCCATCTCGGTCTGTCGCCTCAGGGTCCGTCCCCACCCTCGCGTCTACGATCACCGCCGCCACCATGTGTCCGATCATGTTGGTGGCCGACCGAAACATGTCCGGGATGCGGTCCACTCCCAACAGGATCGCCATCCCGCCGAGGGGGACGCCCGCCGTGTCCAACGCCGGCGCTAGGGTCATGACGCCCGCGCTCGGGACGGGCGCGACGGTCATCGCCACGAGGAAGGTTGCGAACACTACGCCGACCAAGCTGGCGACCGGGATCGTCACGTCGAACAGCGCCGCCAGGAACACGATTGACGCACCCTGAAAGAGCGCGCTCCCGGCCCGGTTCAGCGAAGCGCCCAGCGGGATCACCAAGTTGGCGACCTCGGGCGAGAGCTCGAGCTTCTCGTCCGCCTCCTCGAGGCTCTCGGTATCGATAGCCTGAATCCAGGCGGCTTCGACGGGGAGTGGACCGGCTCCGGCCCCGAGCTGGAGGTGCATACGCCGATCGACGGATCGCGGATCGCGACGGTCCAGCAGGTCACGGAAGGGGAGTACGATCGGATCGTGGATCGCGCCAACCGCGCCTTTCTCGAGTGGCGGAAGGTGCCGGCTCCGCAGCGCGGCGAGGTCGTGCGGCGGCTTGGCAACCGGCTACGCGATCACAAAGCCGACCTCGGCGCGCTGGTCACGCTCGAGATGGGGAAGATCGCGACGGAGGGGGAGGGTGAGGTCCAGGAGATGATCGACATCTGCGACTTCGCTACGGGCCTGTCGCGGCAGCTGTACGGCCTTGCGATGCACTCGGAGCGTCCGGACCATCGCATGTCGGAGCAATGGCATCCCCTGGGCGTCGTCGCGGTGATCTCCGCCTTCAACTTCCCCGTCGCGGTTTGGAGCTGGAACGCGGCCATCGCGGCGGTGTGCGGGGACGCCACCCTGTGGAAGCCCTCCAGTCAGACTCCGCTTACGGCGATCGCATGCACGAAGATCGCGGCGGAGGTGGTCGAAGAAAGCGGTCACGATCCTGCAATCTTCTCGCTCGTGATCGGACGCGGGTCCACGATCGGCGACCGCCTTCTGCACGACCGGCGCATTCCGCTCGTGTCGGCGACGGGCAGCTGCCAAATGGGGTACCGGGTGGCCGAAGTGGTGGGTAAGCGGCTCGGCCGCACCATCCTCGAGCTGGGCGGGAACAACGCGATCGTCGTTACGCCGCACGCGAACATGGACCTCGTGCTGCCCGCGATCCTGTTCGGCGCGGTGGGCACGGCCGGTCAGAGGTGCACGAGCACCCGGCGCATCATCGTCCACGAGTCCGTGAAGGACGAGCTCGTGCGCCGGTTGGTGTCCGCCTACGCCGATATCCGCATCGGCGACGCGAGAGATCCGGCGACCCTCATGGGCCCGGTCGTGACCCCGCAGGCCATCGACGACCTGGAAAACGCGAAGCGCAGGGTCGTCGAGGAGGGAGGCGAGGTGCTGTGCGGCGGGGATCGGCTCGACGGCCCCGACTACCCAGGCGGCCACTACCTCACGCCCTGCATCGCCTCCGCGAGAAATGACTTCGACGTCGTCCAGGAAGAGACGTTCGCGCCGATCCTCTACATCATCGGTTATGGGTCTGCCGACGCGACGCCGGCCCAGGCGGTCGACGATTTGGACGAGGCCATCGCCCTCCACAACGGGGTGCCGCAAGGCCTCTCGTCGGCCATCTTCACTGAGCACGTCCGAGAGGCCGAGTACTTCCTCTCCCACCGGGGCAGTGACTGCGGCATCGCCAACGTCAACATCGGCACGAGTGGCGCCGAGATCGGTGGAGCGTTCGGAGGCGAGAAGGAGACCGGCGGCGGCCGCGAGTCCGGATCGGACGCCTGGAAGGCCTACATGCGGCGCCAGACGAATACGGTCAACTGGAGCACCGAGCTGCCGCTCGCACAGGGCGTGCGCTTCGGCGACTAGTGTCCCGTTTGGAAAGTCGCGTGTGAACCGAGAGTGCCGAAGCGCCGTGGTGCGGGAGCGCGCGCTCGAGTCGTCTACGCCCGCCGACCCTCCCGCACCTGGCGCCACGCATTTTCGTACACATCGGCGCGCACGTCGAGATACCCGGGGTATTCCGTGCGGGCGTCCTCGAGGACGGTCCGTTCGACCGTCACTGTAGACACGGCGTTGTCGGTCTCCACGAGGACGTCGCCATTGGGCGCGATGGCAAGCGACGGACCCCCGATGGGCGCGCCACTCGCAGAACCTGGCCGGTTGACCGAGATCACATAAGCGCAGCTCATGACCGCGTTCGCTCGCAGGACGAGGCGCCACCGGTCGTAGGTCTCCGGCGGCGTGGCGCGCGGAACCAGGATCACGTCGGCGCCCATCGCGCCCAGAAGCTGACATCCCTCGGGCCGGTTCACGTCCGAGCAGATTTGGACGCCGACGCTGCACCCCCCCACGTCGACCGGGGGCTGGAGCTCGTCGCCCGGCTCGTAGTGATGGCCCTCCCAGAAGCCCTCCTCGTTCGGCAGGTGGACCTTCCGATAACGCAGGAGATCCGCTCCGTCGGCACCCACCAGGACGGCGGTGTTGTGCCTTCGCGCGGTATCGGGGTCGCGGACGATCGCTCCGCCGAGTAGCGATAGACCGGCGGCGCGCGCCTCCTCCGCGAGGACACGTTGCCGAGGGCCTCCTGGAGGCTCGGCGTCCTCGTCGGAAGCGTCCTGAGTCACCGGCACCCACTTGTTCATCGGCAGCTCGGGCAGAACGACGAGCCCGGCTCTGCGCTCACGCGCATCCTCGAGCCGCTGGAGCAATCGCCCCTCGTCCCCTGGGTCCGAGAAGACGTCCGTGATCATCGCGACGGTCAGCCGTTCTGCCTCCACTTGCCCCTCCGAAATCGGTATCCTTCTTTCAATTCTCGACCGGCCGCGGCAGCGGCGACCGCTCAACTTGCGGCTTGTGTCGCGTTCGTCAATGGCGCTTTTGAAGAATGGGAGAGATCTGCATGACAAGAACGCAAGCGATGCGGGAGCTGAAGGCGTTGGGCACGGAGCAGAACCGGACGGTCTATGCCCGGCACGGAGCGACGGGGGTAATGTTCGGCGTCAGCTACGGGAACCTCGGCAAGCTCAAGAAGAGGGTGAAGATCGACCACGAGCTCGCCCTGGCCCTATGGGAGACCGGAAACCACGACGCTCGAGTGTTCGCCACCATGATCGCCGACGCGTCGTCCGCGACGAAGAAACAGCTATCCGCTTGGTCGAAGGATCTGGACAGCTACGTCACCAGCGACGCCTTGGCGTCGTTCGTGGCTCGCACGCCTCACGCCAGGGCTTTGGCCGAGAAGTGGCGGGGAGCCCGGGGGGAGTGGATCGCCGCCGCGGGATGGAACCTCACTTCCGGTCTCACGCGCACGGCGACGGAGCTGCCGGACACCTACTTCGGGGCGCTGATCCCGTTGATCGAGGAGCGCATACACAACGCCAAGAACCGAGTGCGATACGCGATGAACGGGACGCTGATCGGCATCGGGATCCGCAGCCCTGGACTTCAGCGGAAAGCCGTTGCCGCGGCGAAGCGAATTGGCAAGGTGGAGGTCGACCACGGAGAGACCGGATGCAAGACGCCTGACGCGATTCCGTACATCGCCAAGGCTGTCGCACGAAAGAACGCGAGCAGGAAATGACCTCTCAATCCAGCCGCTCGGCCAACAGCTCCTTCACGAGGTTCGGATCGGCCAGACCGCCCGCCTCTCGCATCACCTGCCCCACGAAGAATCCGAGCAAGCCGGTGCGCCCTCCGCGGTAGGCATCCACCTTGTCCGGGTACTCAGCGAGTAGGCGATCCACGATCGGTACGAGCGCCGTCGGGTCACTCACTTCGTCGAGTCCGTGCCGCTCGATGACCTCGGCAGGGTCACCGCCCTCCTTGGCCATGCGCGTGAAGGCCTCGCGGACGACGGTCCCGGGCAGGCCGCGGCTCTGCGCCATGGAGAGCAACGAACCGAGCTGCTCACCGGTAACCTGCAGGTCGGCCAGGGGTCGTCCTTTCGCCTCGCGGAGCACGTGGTTGACGACCCAGTTCGCGACCTCCTTTGCGTCGTCGTGCGCCCCACGGGCGTCGTCGAAGAAGGCAGAGATCTCGGCGTCGCCGGCGAGAATCCCGGCGTCGGTCTCCGCGAGCCCGAGCGCGTCCCGGTAGTGCGCTAACCTCTCCATCTGCTCGGGCGGAAGCTCACGGGCCCGCTTCGCAGCTGATCCGGTCGTGCCCGAGATCGACCGCTGGCGGGGCTCACCCGAATCGGCGGCGGAAGCTCTAGACGCGGAGTCCCTCGCCGCCTCCCTCGCTTCCGGCGTCCTCGCCCAGGAATCCCGCAGCGTGACGGTCCGGTTGTACACGAGGTGACCCGGAGCTGAATCTACGGCGTCGCTTACGAAGTAGCCCTGACGCTCGAACTGGTAATGGGTCCCGGCCGGGTCGTCGGCCACGCTGGGCTCGATGCGCGCGGCGCTCAGCTCGATCAGCGAATCGGGATTGAGATTCGCGATGAAGTCTTCGCCTTCCGGTGCGTCATCAGCCGCCGGCTCGCTGAACAAACGGTCATAGAGCCGCACGTCACACGGCAGCGAGTGCTCGGCCGACACCCAGTGCAAGGTGCCTTTCACCTTGCGGCCGTCCTGCGCCGATCCACCCTCGGTTTCGGGGTCGTACGTGCAGTGTATCTCGACGATCTCGTCGTGGCCGTTTTTCACGACGTCCACGCACTTCACGAAGTATCCGTACCTCAGCCGGACCTCGCGCCCGGGTGCGAGCCGGTGGAATCCGGGCGGCGGGGACTCCGCGAAATCTTCCTGTTCGATGTAGAGCTCGCGCGAGAACGGGATGCGACGGGAACCCTGGAGGGGAACGTCGCGCGGATAGAGCGATCCATCCAGCCAGCTCGTCTCGTCCGCCGGAAAGTTGGTGATCACCACTTTGAGCGGCCGGAGCACGCACATGACCCGGGGCACGCGCATGTTCAGATCGTCCCGAATCACGTACTCGAGCTTCCCCACGTCCACGAGGTTGTCGGCCTTGGCGACGCCGATCAGGTCACAGAATGTACGGATGGCTTCGGGAGTCACGCCGCGTCGCCGCAGACCCGAAAGCGTGGGCATGCGCGGGTCGTCCCACCCCGTCACCCTACCCTCGTCGACAAGCCTGAGCAGCTTGCGTTTCGACATGATCGTGTACTCGAGGTTAAGGCGCGCGAACTCGTACTGGCGTGGAACGGGCTGGGGCGCGCCAACCTCCTCGAGGAGCCAATCGTAGATCTCCCTGTTGTTCGTGAACTCCAGGCTGCAGAGCGAGTGTGTGACCCCCTCGATCGAGTCCGAGAGGCAGTGCGCGAAATCGTACATGGGGTAGACGCACCACTCGTCACCGGTCCGATAGTGATGAGCGTGGCGGATCCGGTAGAGGATCGGATCGCGCATGATCATGTTGTTGGCCGCCATGTCGATCTCGGCGCGAAGAACGTGTTCTCCGTCCTGGAACTCGCCCGCACGCATGCGGCCGAAGAGGTCGAGGTTCTCCTCGACCGACCGATCCCGATACGGGCTGTTCTGTCCGGGCTCGGTGACTGTCCCCCGGTAATCGCGAATCTCCGCCTCGGTAAGGCTGTCGACGTACGCGACCCCCTTCTCGATGAGGACGACGGCGTACGCAAAGAGCTGTTCGAAGTAGTCGGACGCGTGGAAAAGCCCGTCCCACTCAAAGCCGAGCCACTGAATGTCCTTCTTCATGGCTTCGACGTAGCTGACGTCCTCCTTGGCCGGATTCGTGTCGTCGAAGCGAAGATTGCAGATCCCGCCATTCTCCTCCGACACGCCGAAATTCAGGCAAATGGCCTTCGCGTGCCCGATGTGGAGGAAGCCGTTCGGCTCCGGGGGGAACCTGGTCGCGACCCTTCCGCCGTGCCTGCCGCTCTCCAGATCGGCCGCGACGATGTCGCGAATGAAGTCCCGGCCCATTGTGGCCTCTCGTACGTCGTCGCTCATGGTGCCACCGCGCCCGGGCGCGCTTCGAGGAGCCCGAGGACATGGTCGATATCGGATTCGGTGTGGTCCGCGTTGACCTGGGCCCGGATCTCCTCGTCCCCGCGAGGGACCACCGGATAGGCGAGCCCTGTCATCAGGACCCCGTGGTCGAACAGATACTGCACGAGCTCGCGCGTCTTCCCGGTGTCCCGGATCATCAGCGGCACGACTGGATGCTCTCCATGAATCACCTCGATCCCGAGCCGGACCAGCCCGTCCTCGAAGCGCTTGGTAAGCGAACGCAGCTTCGCCAGGAGGCTCCGACCTTCCTCGCCGTCGAGGATCTCGAGGGAGGACAGCGCTGCCCGGGCCTCTCCCGGCGTGATCGGATTCGAGTAGATGTAGAAGGGCGCGCTCTCTCGGAGAAAGGCGATCACCGAGGCGCTCGAGGCCACGTAGCCTCCGTTCACTCCGAGAGCTTTGCCGAGGGTGGCGACAAGGATGTCCACCGGGGGTGCTCCCGTATATTCCTCGGTCCCCCGGCCCTCTTCTCCGAACGCTCCGACCCCGTGGGAGTCGTCGAGAATCACGACTACGTTCTCGGGGAAGCTGTGATCATGACGCTGCGCAATCTCCATGATCTCGTCCACCGGGGCGTGATCGCCCCGCATGCTGAAGATCCCGTCCGTGACGATGATCGCGCGTCTCGCTCCACCGGCGGCGTCCGTCAGGGACTTGTCGAGGGCGCGCATGTCGAGATGGGGGTATACGACCTTCGAGTGCGGGCGTGACAGCCGGACGGCGTCGATGATGCAATTGTGGTTGAGCTCGTCGGAGATCACGACCGTCTCCGAAGTGATCAATGGCACGAGACTGCCGACAACGGCCGAATACGCGGAGGAGTAGATCATCGCCTTCTCGCGCCGGTGAAACTCCGCGAGCCGGCGCTCCAGCTCGACGTGGGCGGTGTACGTGCCGCTGATGAAGCGCACAGCACCCGGACCGGCGCCCGAGGCGCGCGTCTCCATCTCCTCCGCCGCGATGACCTCCGGTCTCAGGGACATCCCGAGGTAGGAGTTGGAGTTCATGCGAATGAAGCGGCGGTCGCCTTCCCCCTCCAGCCGCACCCGCGGTCCGCGTTCGCCGCTCGGCGGCTCGACGGCGGTCACCACGGCTTCTGCGCCCTTGGCGGTGCCCATCTCCTCCAGCTTTCGGACGTGCTCTCCGAGGACTTCGGTCAGGCGATCCAGTGGCATTGGTGTCAGTTTCCGTGGCGCCTCAGCTGAGCGATCATGTCCGTCGTCAGAGAATCCAGCCCGTACTTCGTCATTCCATACATGCTGGTCGGGCGCTGGATGGTGTCCTGTGGCGTGGGATCCTGAGGCGTCGAGGGCCCGAATGCGGCGATCGAGCTTGGAAAGAACACAGCCGCGCCGGACTCACGTGCCACTTCGAGCACGTTGAAGAGGCCGCCAAGGTTGACTCCGTACGCCTTTTGTGGCTGGTCCTCCGCAGGTACCGACAGGATGGCCGCGAGGTGGTAGATGGTGTCTGCCCCAAAGCGCGAGACCGAGTCGGCAACCGCCCGTGCGTCGGTGCAATCGAGCTGCTCGAACGGTCCCGTGTCCGACGGCGCTCCGTCCGGACGTAGGTCTGTCGCTAGAACGGTGGTCTCCCCATAGACCCCCCGCAGCGCCGCTACGAGCTCGGCGCCGACCTGGCCCCCGGCGCCGGTGATGAGAACTCGTCCCATATCAGCTGCGCCTCCGCTTCGGACGGCTCGGCCTCATCTCGATCCGGCTCGGGAGTGCCCGTCCGGGATAGGCCAGGAGATCCACGACCGCCTGTGCCACGTCGTCGGCGTGGAGCTTCCATTCTCCATCCGTCCCGGCCTGACCCCGGAAGTGCGTGTTCACGCTGCCGGGCATGATGAGGCTCACGCGGACATCGTCGTAGCGGAGGTCGAGCATCATCGCCTCGGTCATCCCGAGCAGCCCAAACTTGCTCGCATTGTATCCCGCCCCTCCGGCGAACGAGTTGCGGCCGGCCAAAGAGCCTACGTTGATGATCCAACCGTTTCCGGTGGCGGACAGGTGCGGCGCGGCCGCTTTCGAGCAGTAGAACACCCCTCCGAGGTTTGTGTCGATCTGCCCACGCCAGTCTTCGATGGACATCTCCTGAATCGGGGCGAAGAGCCCCCAGCCCGCGTTGTTCACGAGAACATCCAGCCGGCCGAATCGGTCGACCGCCCGGGCGATGAGCCCCTCGCACGCGTCGGGGTCACGCACGTCGCACACGACGCCGATCGTGGAGCCGCGACCGATGGCGTTCACTTCGGTGGCAGCCGCGTCAACGTCCGTCTCGCGTCGCGAGCTGACCACGACGTCGGCACCGTGCTCGGCGAGGGCTTCGGCAGTGGCCCGTCCAATGCCCTTCGTGCTGCCCGTCACGACGCATACCCGGCCGCCAAAATCGACAGCCCTGTTCACCTGATTCATTCGCGTGAGATCCCTACGGGTTCGACTTGCGCTTCGTTGCCCGCCGTTCCGGGGGCCAATAGCTTCACGGGCCCTTCCCGGGCGGGCCTACCCCCGCCGCCGCGGGCCTCCGAAGGTCGTCGTCTCCGGCTCCGTGGAAAAGGGGTCCTCAGGCCATGAACGAGCCCATCGCGTGACCAGGGTCGCCCTCGTAACCGGCGGTGCCGTACGGGTCGGACGAGCCATCACGCTCGGCCTGGCAGACGCCGGCTTCGACGTCGCCATCAACTACCACAACTCCGAGGCCCAGGCGCAGGACGTCGCGCGGAATGTCGAAGCCAAGGGGAAGCGGGCGATCGCAGTACGGGGCGACGTCTCGGACAAGCAAGACATCGACCGACTCGTCGACAGCGTCAGGAGCGAGTACGGCCGCCTCGACCTCCTCGTCAACAACGCCTCGGTCTTCCTTTCCACCCCCTTTCTGGAGGTCGACGAGGCAGAGTGGGACAGAGTGATGGCGGTGAACCTCAAGGGCCCGTTCTTGCTCACCCAGGCGACGTCCAATCTGCTGGCCGTGAGCCGTGGTCACGTAATCAACATCGTCGACCTTTCGGCTTTTCAGCCCTGGATGAGCTACCCGCATCACTCAGTGTCCAAGGCCGGACTCCTGCACCTCACTCGGCTGGCGGCGCAGGCGCTCGCCCCCGAGGTCCGGGTCAACGCGATCGCCCCAGGCGCGGTGCTGCCCCCGGAGGATTATGCGGAGGAGAGAATCGAGGAGGTGCGAAGGAGTGCCGCCCTCGAGACGTGGGGATCGCCCGACGACGTGGTGCGTACGGTCTTGTTCCTCGACGGGTCGCCGTTCATCACGGGTGAGGTGATCGTGGTGGACGGGGGGCGCCTCGGGGCGAGGTGATCGCCGATCGACGGAGTGGGCCTCGGGGCGAGGTGAACGCCCGCTGCTAAGGAACCTCTGCACAAGTGTGGCGGGTCTCGTTGGGAGCGCCATGGACCCGGATTCTAGGCGGAGGGACGACGCCATAGCCCAAGCTACGGATAGGAGCTCCAACGACGAAGACGGGTCCATGCCGCCCCAACCCGTCACCCCATGAGATCGTGCTATCGTCTGAGTCGCGGGCGCAGGGGTGTCGCGGACTCACGCGTCGTCTCTCCTCCTCGCCGTAGCCCTGCTACGACTCGTCGTCGTTCCTACCCTGAGCACTCGCGAGCCCCCTGCGCGAGACCCGCCACACTTGTGCAGAGGTTCCCTAGCTCAGTCCTGGTCTCGCGGCGGGACCTTCTTGAACTCGCCCGTCACTTCACCGATGCGGCGTTCCAGAGCGCGGTTCGAGGTGATCAGCTCCTCCGCCATCAGGTTGAAGGTGGCCGCGAGCGATCCGATCTCGTCTTCGGCGCTCGCGTCGGCCCGGGCGTCCAAGTCTCCGTTCCGGATGCGGTTGGCCACGTCGGCCAGGTCGTGGACGGGCTTCGAGAACCAGAATCCGAGTAACGTGCCGACCACGACACAGATACCGGCGAGGGCAAGCCCAACCCGCAACAGCTCACGCCGGAGCTCAGAGATGGGGGCAACCTGCTCGGCCACGTCCATCTTGACCACGACTCCGACGTCGAGTGCGGGGACGTAGCGAGCCGACGCCCACACGCTTTCGCCACGGTAGTCCGTCGCGGGCCCGGCGGGGCTGTCTTCGCCCGCCAGCGCGAGCGCGAAGACATCGTCCTGACGGGTCCGTTCGAACTGGTCCTCAAAGGGCCTGTTGCGGGCAAGACGCAACTCATTGACGATCACACCCGTGGTCGCGTCAAGGCCTCGAGCGATGATGGTCTCCCCGGTCTCTCCGAGGCCCGTCGTGTCCGCGGAGATCCGAAGCAGCTCGTCGGCGTTGAACGTTACGCCAACGGCGCCGATGACGTTGCCCGACTGCTCCATCGGGGCGAAGAACCTGATGCGGGGTTGTCCGTCGGCCGCGCCCCAGAGGTCGGCGAACACGAGAGAGTCGGCACTTCGAGGGAGGTGTTCCGGTTCGGCCCCGGCCGGCTGATCAGCCACGGTCCACGAAACGGGAGCTCCGGTGGTGTCGTATACGACCGCTGACTGTAGCGTTCCAACGGCGCCCACCGCGTCTTCGAGAATCCGGCCCATGCGTTGGACCTCTTCCTGGGCGCCGGAGGCGAGGTAGGCGGCGAGGCTACCCCGCAGCTGAGTTCGGCTCGCGATGAGACGGGCTCGGTCCTCCCAACCAACGATCGCCCGCTTCAGCTCTTGACCCTTGGACTCGGCAACCGCGTCGAGCCGGCGGTGCGCGCTTTCCTCGAGCAACTCCCCCGCGAGGCCGTAGCTCATCCACCCGAGGGCCAGCATGCTCCCCAGCGCAGCCGACACCAGCGCGAATACGAGCTTCGTTCGGAGGTCCATGCGCGACTCCGGGCGCCGTCCAAAACGGGGATTTCTGGGAAACGAGGGGGGGGAAGCTACACGAAAGGTGGTGGCCGCGCCTCCCCGGGGGTCCCAAACAGGAAGGCGACGAGCGCCTCGCGGCCTATGCCCGCGAGCGCCAGAGCAGGACGCCGAGGGCCAGGCCGAAGAGCGCCCCCAGCCAGTTCGACACCAGCCAACCGACACCGGCCCCGACGAAGACCATGGTCACCGGGGGAACCCGGAAGCCGGCTCCCGGAGACTTTCGAGGACTCTCTTCGCGACTCACGCATCACCTCCTGGATCGGTAGGCGGCCCGTCCGGCGCCCGTCCCGAAGCGACGGTGGCGCGCCGGATGAAGTCGAGCTCCGGGAACTCCCGATCGATGTACTCGTTGCCGTCTTCCATGAGCGGCCCCTGGTTGCCTGCGCGAAGTCCTCCGCCGGAGCTTTCGCCGTATCCCGCATGGAGGGCATCGACGATCTCCATTCCACGGATCACGCGGCCGAACGGGGCGAAGCCTTGATCGTCGAGGCGGGAGTTGTCGACCGCGCTCACGAACACCTGTGTACCCCTCGTACCCGGATCTGTGAAGGCGAATGCCACGAATCCACGGAGATTGCTCGTCCGGACCGGATCGTCGGGAATGAAGCGCCCCGCCCACGCCACGTTGACCGCAGGATCCCCGTGAATGCCCCACTGTGCGATGAATCCCTCGACGATGCGAGACAGGCGGATCTCGTCGTAGTAGCCGTTTCGGACGAGGTTGTAGAAGCGATCCGCCCCGTGGGGAGCCCAATCGCGATGGACCTCGATGACGAAGTCGCCCGCGCTCGTCTCGAAGAGCGCGTCGAACAACGGGGGCGCGGGCACGAACCAAGCCGAGTGGGTGGGGTCGGTAAGGAGCGCGCGATCCGGTCGCGCATCGGCGGCGTCGAGTGCCGATGGGGCATCCGGTGCCGGCCGTGCGGTGTCGGCGTCGGGCACGGTCCGGTCGTCGGCTCCACATGCGCACAGAGTCAGCAAGGCGATGGTGCACGCTCGTCGTCGACCCATCCGCGAGATGCCCACCCACTCCTCCTTTTCGATGGTGACGTCTCGAGGGTAGGAAAGTGCCGCGAGGCTTGATCTGGCGCGAGCGGTGCGGGCTCGACCAATATTCCAGGCTCGCAAGGGCCGCGTCACGCGCCCGAGCACGACCGTTGTTCGCGGTCGCGACCGAACGTTCGGCGACGGCCCAGGAGACGACATCCGGAGTTGACATGACGCGCGTACAACACGTCGTAGTGGCGCTGAGCGCCGTCTTGCTGGCCGCCTGCTCATCAACCGGCACGGGCGGTACGGTGGACATCGGAACTCCTGCGGCCGTGGCGGACGCGGACGCACGCGCCGCGCGCGGCCTCTCACGGCGCTCATATGCTGCCGCCGTCCCTGCCGACGCCGAGTCGGACCAGGGCCTCTTCGGCGTTCACCGCGTAGCCGGCAAGCTCCTGTTCGAGATTCCCGACTCTTTGTTTGGGCGCGACATGCTGCTCATCAGTCGGATCGCTCAGACGCCTACGGACATGAGCCCGTTCCTCAACGCGGGGAGCAAGGTCGCGGAGCAGGTGGTGCACTGGGAGGAGCGGCCTGACCGGGTGCTTCTTCGAAAGGTTTCATATCAGCGCGTCGCCAGTGACACGCTTCCGATCTACCAATCGGTGCGCAGCAACAACTTCCCACCAATCGTCGCATCGTTCCCCATCGAGGCCTATGGCCCGGACTCCCGCAGCGTCGTCCTGGACGTCACCGAGTTGTTCGAAACCGATGTGGCGACCATCAGCGGGCTCACTCGTCAGCAGCGGCAGCGCTGGAGTGTCCGAAGCCTCGACATCGACCGATCATTCATCGACTACGCGCGCAGCTTCCCCCTCAACGTCGACGTACGGCACACGCTTACGTTCGAAGCGACCGAGCCCCCGTCGAACGAAGGCACCGGCACGATCTCGCTCCAGATGCACCAATCGATGGTGCTCTTGCCGAGTGAGCCGATGCGTGTGCGATACGCGGATTCCCGGGTTGGCTGGTTCACGATCGAGCAGGTGAATTTCGGGCTCGACGAGCAGAAGGCCGCGACACAGAGGATCATCAGGCGTTGGCGATTGGAACCGACGGACCCGGAGGCGTACGCGCGCGGAGAGTCTCGTCGAACCGGTGAAGCCCATCGTCTACTACCTCGATCCGGCCACTCCCGAGCAGTGGCGCCCCTACTTCCGGATGGGCATCGAGGATTGGCAAGCCGCCTTCGAAGCGGCGGGCTTCAAGAACGCGATCGTCGCGAAGTTGCCGCCATCTCCCGAGGAGGATCCCGAGTGGAGCCCTGAGGACGTGCGCTACTCCACCATTCGGTACGTCGCGAACATGACCCGAAACGCGACGGGCCCCAGCGTCTCGGACCCCCGTTCGGGGGAGATCATCGAGAGCGACGTGATCTGGTACCACAACCACATCCGCTCGTACCGGAATCGCCTGATGGTGGAGACCGGCGCCGCCAACCCGGCAGCTCGGTCTCTGATGATCGACGAGACGTTGATCGGCGAAACGATGCGTCAGGTGATCGCCCACGAGGTCGGCCACGCCCTCGGCCTGCCGCACAACATGATCGCGAGCTCCTCGTTTCCTGTGGACTCGCTGCGCTCCCCCACGTTCACGCGACCTACGGGGTGGCGCCCACGATCATGGACTACGCCCGGCAGAACTACATCGCACAGCCCGGCGACGGTGTGGAGCGATTCGTTCGCAAGATCGGCCCCTACGACCACTACGCCATCAACTGGGGGTACCGCGTGCTGGCGGACGTCGCAGCTCCTGAGGACGAGAAGCCCGTCCTGGACGAGTGGATCCTGGAGCGCGCCAGCGACCCGATGTACCGCTTCGGGAGCGCCGATGGCGTCAACCCCTGGGCCCAAACCGAGGACATGGGCGACGACCCGGTCCGGGCCAGCACGCACGCCATCGCAAACTTGAAGAGGGTGCTACCGGAGCTGCCCGCTTGGACGGCGGCGGACGGGGAGGACTACGAGGACCTCGAGGAGCTCTACGGCGAGCTGGTCAACCAGTGGAATCGTTACGTGGGGCACGTCGTCACCCTCGTGGGAGGCGTGTACGAGACAAGGAAGACGAGCGACCAGGGCGGCCAGGTATACGAGGTCGTGCCACGCGAGAAGCAGGCCGAGGCGGTGCAGTTCATCATCGAGGAGGTGTTCAAGACGCCCACGTGGCTCCAGAGCGAGAAGATTCTCCGGCGTATCGAAGCCGGCGGTGCGGTGGAGCGCATCCGACGAAGGCAGGTCGCGCGGCTGGAGCAGCTCCTCGATCCGGAGAGAATGCAGCGCCTGATCGAAGCGGGGGCGGTCGATGGACCAGGCACCTACAGCCTGATCGAGCTCATGAACGACATCCGGGAGGGCGTCTGGTCGGAGCTCGCGACGGGCGCCTTCGTCGACACTTACCGTAGGAATCTCCAGCGGGCGCACGTGGAGCGCTTGGCCGAGGTCATGGAGGACCAGGAGGAGGAAGAGGATGCCGGTCCAGGCGGAGGAGGTGGCGGTGGTCCCGGCGGAGGAGGAGATAGACCTCCCGTCGACGTGAGCCAGTCGGACATTCCGGCGCTCGCTCGTGCCCAGCTGGCGAGGATCCGCGAAGATGCCACAACCGTGGTCGACCGTTCGACCGATTTGATGACCCGGTACCACCTGGAGGACGTGATCGAGAGGATCGGTGGAATCCTCGCCGGGGGTGACGGTGGGTAGGCGACTCCTCGTCCTCGTCGTCACCGCGGCGGCATTCGGATCAGCCCAAGCACAGGTGCCGCAGCCCCTGCTCTTCGAGGGGGTCACGCTCATCGACGGCACCGGGAGGCCCGCCGTCCAGGGCGCCTGGGTGCTGGTAGAGGGAGACCGCATTGCGCAGGTCTCGCGGGAGCCGATCTCGCCGCCATCGGGGGCGCTTCGCATCGACGGCGCAGGCAAGTTCCTGATTCCCGGCCTGATGGACATGCACGTCCACCTGCGCGGATCTGGATCTGGCGACCGCACGACCGCGACCCGGGCGCTCCACGGGTTCCTGTACAGTGGCTTCACGACCGTCTACGACGCCGGCAACATCCCCGAGTTCGTGTTCGGGCTACGGGCTGACGAGCGGGCGGGGAAGCTCGTGGCCCCGCGCATCTTCGCGTCGGGGGGTGTGGTGACCGCGCCAGGTGGACACGGAGGTGGCCGGCCGGGCGCCACCCTCGTCGATTCGTGGCCCGAAGACGCGCACAAGCTGGACGCTCATTTGGCGCTCGATCCGGACATGATCAAGCTCACGTTCGACGAGCACGGCTGGGGCACGAGGCCCCTGATCCCGCTCCTCGACCCGGAGATCATGGCCGAGGTCGGACGATACCTCAACGCCCGAGGCGTACGGACGACCGTCCACATCTCTCACGAGTTCCGCGCCAGACAGGCCATCGCGGCCGGAATCAACACACTGGCGCACCCCGTAATCCAAGGGCCGGTGAGCGACGAGTTCGTCGCTCTGATGGCCGCTTCAAAGGTCCCGATGGTCTCCACGCTCACGATCGGCGAAGGGTACAGCCGCCTCGTGGAGCACCCAGAGTTCCTCGACACGCCGATCTACCAGGCCGTGTACGAGGCCGATGAGATCCGGCGGATCAGGGGACCTGTCCGAGATGAGTACGCAGCCCGAGCATGGACCACCTGGATGAAGGTGATGACGCCGGTGGCGCAGGAGAATCTGCGTCAGATCGCCGCCGCGGGCGGAACCATTGTGCTCGGCTCGGACCAGTCGAGTGGCCCCGCCTCCCACAGAGAGCTCGAGCTGATGGTGGCTGGAGGGATCCCGCCGCTCGAGGCCATCCGCATCGGGACCCTCAACGCCGCGATCTTCCTCGGGCGTGAGCGGGACCTAGGCTCCGTCGAGGAGGGGAAGCTCGCCGACCTCGTGCTACTCGGAGCCGATCCAATCGAGGACATTTCGCATGCACAACGGATCGAAATGGTGGTCAAGGCTGGGCGAGTCGTCGATCGAAGTGCGCTGGACCTGCCAGTAAACCGTTGAGGATGAAGGGCGGTAGGCACCGGCCCAATTCCCAGAAACCCTACACCCTGGAGCGGCGGTACCCATGAGTGAGACAGGCAAACTCGAGGCGATCTGGCTCAAGCGCGCTCGCGGCGGTCCCATGGATCCCGTCTCCGAGGCCTCGATCGAAGCCAACGGTGGACTCGTCGGCGACGCGAACTTCGGCCGATCCAACCGTCAGGTCACGGTGATCGAGAAAGAGGTCTTCGACGCGCTTCGCGACGACCTCGATGCGGGCGCGGACCCCACCCTCCGTCGAGCGAACCTGATGGTCAGTGGTGTCCGCCTCGCCGAGAGCCGGGACCGTGTGCTTCGCATCGGTGGCTGTCGTGTGCGGATCCGGGGAGAAACCCGTCCCTGCAACCTAATGGAGGAGCAGCTTCCGGGGCTGCAGGACGCCCTCGATCCGGGCTGGCGCGGAGGCGTCTTCGGCAACGTGCTGGACACCGCGGACATCAAAGTTGGAGACGCCGTGAGCTGGGAGGAGGAGGGCGCTGGGACACCCGATTCGATCACCTCCCCTACGCGAGAGACGCCGTGACCGCCACCAGCCAGACGATCGTCTGCGCCACCCAGGGAAACGACCACATCCTCGACCTCACGAGCGATCTGCTAGCGGTCGTCGACCAAAGCGGCATCGAGACGGGCCAAGCCACCGCGATGGTGGTGGGTTCCACCGCGGCGCTCTCGACGCTCGAGTACGAGCCCGGGCTCGTGACTCAGGACATCGCCGCCGCCCTCGAGAAGATCGCTCCCCGTGAGGGCCCGTATCTCCACGAGGAGACCTGGCACGACGACAACGGCCACAGCCACGTTCGGGCGATGCTGATCGGGCCTTCCCTCGCCCTCCCGATCGTGAACGGCACCCTCCCCCTCGGCACGTGGCAGCAGGTGGTGTTGATCGATTTCGACACCCGGCCGCGCGAGCGGCGGGTGGTCGTGGCGTTAGTCGGCGATTGAGGTAGTCCTCGAGGGCGCTCACGACTCGCCGTACACGAAGCGCTCGATCTCGCCATGGATGCGGGCGACTGTTCCGGGCGTAGGGGGCCTCGTGCCGTGAGAAACCACCCAGCACGTCAGGAAGTTGGCTCCGAGCGCCCAAACCCCACCGTGGAGGCCCAGCGGGTTCGGGGTCACCACGAGCGTGACGTACAGGACGACCATCGCGACCCCGATTCCCCAAAGCACCCCCGCCGCCGTGTACGGCCGTCGGGTCGGAAAGCACACGCCCAGGACCGCGGGCAGGAGCTGAAGCGCCCCCGACCCCGAGAGAGCGATGACGTTCACGAGCAGCTCGAAGGTCCTCGTAGAGAGCACCCAACCGATTGCCAGCAACCCGACGACGATGATTCGCCCGATCAGCATGTAGTGCGCTTGGCTTGCTGCGGGGGCGATGTAGCGCTGGTACACATCGCGGGTGAGCACCGTCATGTTGGCGTGGAGGATGGAGTCAAGCGTCGACATGGCCGCGGCGGTGGCGCCGGCGAGGATGATCCCGGTCAGCCACGGGGGGGCGAATTGGAACAGCATCTCGGGGAACACCCGGTCGGGGAGCGCCAGGTCGGGAAGGACAAGCGCGCCTCCGAGTCCCACGAGAGCGGCTGGGATGTACAGCGTCATCAAGTAGATCGGGGTCGTGGCGCCGAGCCACTTGATCGTCCTTCCGGAAACGGCGGTGTAGTAGCGGATGAAAAGGTGCGGCTGCAGGACAATCCCGAATGACAGAGTGATCGTCATTCCGATCCACATCCCCTCGGTGAAGAAGCCGTTGGGACCGGGTAACGACAGCAGGTCCGGACGCTCGGCAGCGACGCGGCGCCACAGCTCGACCGGGCCGCCGAAGAGCTCGTAGGCCAGGACGAGGCCCCCGATCCACACGGCCAGGTACATCCAAACGCCCTGCACGACGTCGGTCCAGTAGACCGCCCTGAGGCCACCCGCCATCAGGTACGCTGCGGCCACGGTCAGCAGGATCAAGACGGCCACGTTGAAGGGAATCCGGTCCCCAGAGGCCACCGCGAGGATGTACCCGAGGCCTTGGGCCTGCACCTGGATGTAGAGGACCGTGAACAGGACGGACACGACCGCCACTGCCAAGCGCACCTTCTCGCTCTCGTAGAAATCGGCCAGCATGTCGGCCGGCGTCACGTACGAGAATCGCTTGCCGAGCGCCCAGATCCGACTGCCGAGCACGTACGTGATAGCACCGGTCATGACGGTCCACGTGCCGGCCGCCCAGAAACCGATCCCGTGCGTGTAGAAGAAGCCGCCCGATCCGAGAAAGGCGAACGCCGAGTGATAGGTCGCCACGACCGTGAGGTAGAGAACGACGAACCCGGCTTTTCTCCCGTAGAGTAGGAAGTCCTCGAGGTCTCCCGACATGCGCCGGTTCGCCACAACGCCAAGGACGATGGTGACGAGCAGATAGAGACCAATCAGACCGGTCGCGACGACCCAGGCTTCCATTGCGTCCGAGTGAGTTTTTCGGGATTGATCGGGACTTCGGGCGCAAGATGTGTCGACGCAGAGCCCCGGGCAACGAGCTAATCCGAGGAGCCCACTCCCTGCAGGCAACGCTCAACCGCGCGGTACTCCTCCGCGACGCTCGGGAGCAGGCTGCGGGCGGTCGGCAGGTCGTCGCGCGCGGCCGCCGCTTCCATCTCCGCCAATAGGTCTCGAAGTCCGTTGGCCCGGAGGTTGGCTGAGGCGCCTCGGAAGGCGTGCGCCACAGCGTGCACCTTGCCGGCGTCTCCGCGCTCGCAGCCTTCAGTGAGGTCGGCGATGCGGCTCGGCGCCTCTGAGAGGTACAGCTCGATCAACTCCTCGAGGATGTCGAGCACTTCAGCCTCGCGCATCATCTCCTCTAGCCCCTCGAGGTCTACGGGAGCCTCCTCGGCGGCGGGGTGGGTCACGCAGGTTCTCCTCGCGATCGGTCGATGCTCGACGTGCCTACGGGCTTAGGCCTATGGGGCCTAGCTGCCAGTTTCGACCGCCCGGGAGCGTGCCTGTAGCCTACAGGCCCTTCTGCGCGACCCAGAGGAGGACGTCGATCATGAGGATGTATAGGAGAAGGAGATAGGCGTAGAGGAAGGGGAATCCGAAGACCCAAGGCTCCACTCGATTGGCGAAGCTGTGCACGAACGGCGGTTGTGCCAGGAGCATGAGCCCCAGGAAGAGCACGAGTGCCGTCCACCCATCGCGGGTGCGGGGCAAGTAGTGAGAGCGCGCCATTAGGCGTGCGGCCAGCAGTGAAGGTGGGTCATGACGCCGGGCCCTAGCGGAACTCGCCCATCAAGGCCTCGAGCGCTTCGCTTCCGGGACACAGCTCGGCGTACGGATAATCGAAAAGCGGCTCGTCCACCGTGTTGTTCTCTGTGTGCATGTCCTCGTCGTCGGGCTCGATGTACAGTAGGCCTGTAACCACCTCGCCCTTGGCCTGCAGCCGTCGATACTGCGCGTAGGCACCGGTCCGGTCGGTCGGATCGTAGTCCTCATCCACCTTCCGGAACTTCACGATGCTGCCGTCGTGCATGGTGATCGCCCTGCTCCCGCCCTCCTTGTACGACGTGGAGATCTCGTCGCGAATTGGCACGAAGTCCACGGGGGCGAGATCGTGGTAATGGTCGCGCGTGTAGAGATAGCTCTTGGTCGACCCCTCGTGGTCGTTGAACGTGACACACGGCGAGATCACGTCGATAAACGCGAACCCTTTGTGAGTGAGCCCGGCCTTCAGGAGGGGCAGGAGCTGTTCCTTGTCGCCGGAGAACCCGCGAGCCACGTAGGTGGCGCCCAGAGTGAGCGCCAACGCAACGGGGTCGATGGGCTCGTGGCGATTGACCGCGCCGCGCTTAGACTTCGATCCGACGTCCGCCGACGCGGAGAACTGACCCTTGGTCAGCCCGTACACACCGTTGTTCTCGAGCACATACAGCACGTTGACGTTGCGGCGGATCGCGTGGCAGAACTGACCGAGCCCGATGGAGAGCGAGTCGCCGTCGCCGGAAATGCCGATGTAGTAGAGATCCTTGTTGGCGGCGTTCGCGCCCGTCGCGACCGCCGGCATACGGCCGTGAACGCCGTTTAAGCCGTGGGCCTGCTGGACGAAATACGCCGGTGTCTTCCCGGAGCACCCAATGCCGCTCAGCTTCGCGATTCGGTGTGGGGGGATCGAGAGCTCGAAGAACGCTTGCACGATTGCGGCCGTCACAGAGTCGTGGCCACAGCCGGCGCAGAGCGTCGACATCGACCCCTCGTAGTCCCGCAGGTGCAAGCCCAGATCGTTTGTGTGGAGGCCCGGATGTCGAGCCACTGGCTTGGTGATATACGTCACGCGACCGCTCCCTTGCGTTCCTCTTCGGGCGGTTGGGCCGAGTCCCGTCGTGGGCCCCCGAGGCGCTCACGCACCCCGTCCATCACGAGCGCCGCACTCATCGGAACCCCACCGTAGTCACGAACCGACGGCA
Source organism: Longimicrobiales bacterium (assembly GCA_965248625.1). Lineage (GTDB taxonomy): Bacteria > Gemmatimonadota > Gemmatimonadetes > Longimicrobiales > Gaopeijiaceae. Next base: position 781,219 of record OZ252109.1, read on the forward strand.
TCCGCTCGCGGGGCACCCCGGTCTCGATGGTGAACAGCGTCTGAAGCTGCGCGTCGCGGTTCTGCTCGACGATGAAGTTGAGCTCGTGCGACTGTAGAAACTCCTTCACGCTTTCGTCGAAGGGGAAGCCCCGGATGCGCATGTAGTCGAAAGCCATGCCCTGGTCACCAAACCGGTCGATTGCCTCTCGAGCCGCCCCGTCGCAGCTGCCGATCGTGACGATCGACATCGTGGCGCCCTCTCGCCGGGATAGGATGGGTGCGGGCACCGCGCTGGCGGCGGAGTCCACCTTTCGACGCAACCGGTCCACCACCTCGACGTACTCGTCGGCGTCCTCCGTGTACGTGCCGTGCTTGGTGTGGCCCGACCCGCGCGTGAAGTACGCGCCCTTGGGGTGGACGCCGGGCAGCGTGCGGTACGGGATCCCGTCTCCGTCCACGTCCAGGTAACGGTAGAACTTCTCGATGTCCTCAAGCTCCTCGGCCGATAGCACCTTGCCCCGGTCGGGCACGTACGCGTCATCCCATTCGAGCTTTGGGATCATCCAGTCGTTCATGCCGATGTCCAGGTCCTGAACGAGGAACACCGGGGTCTGGAACCGCTCCGCGAGATCGAACGCTTCGACCGCGAAATGGAACGACTCGGAGGGGTTGGCGGGGAAGAGCGCGACGTGCTTCGTATCGCCGTGCGAGGCATAGACGACCATCATGAGATCGCCCTGTTGGGTACGAGTCGGCATACCCGTGGACGGACCGGTCCGCTGCACGTCCATGAAGACGGATGGGATTTCAGCGTAGTACGCCAGGCCGACGAACTCGCTCATGAGCGAGATGCCCGGCCCGCTCGTGGGCGTGAACGCGCGCGCCCCAGCCCACCCCGCGCCTACGACCACGCCCGCCGCTGCCAGCTCGTCCTCTGCCTGTACGATGAGGAACCGCCGCTTTCCGGTCTCCGGATCCTTTCGGAATCGCTCGCAAAAGGCCGAAAACCCGTCCATGAGCGAGGTCGAGGGAGTGATCGGGTACCACGCGCCTACGGTCGCTCCCGCGTAGACACACCCGAGCCCCGCGGAGGTGTTGCCGTCGATGAGGATATGGTCCGCTGTCGCGTCAATCGACTCGAGACGGATGGGGAGCGGGCAGTCGAAGTGCTCATTCGCGTAGTCGTAGCCGAGCTCGATCGCCTTGAAGTTCGAGTCGATCAAGGCCGGCTTCCGCGAGAACTTCTCCTCGAGCATGGACCGGATCACGTCCATGTCCATGGAGAGGAGGGCCGCGAGTGCGCCGGCGTACGCGATGTTCTTCATCAGGATGCGCTCGCGGGCGCCCTTGAATGCCTCGACGCACATCTTCCCGAGCGGCACCCCGAGGAAGGTGACATCGTCCCGCATCCGTGACTTGTCCATCGGCCAGGACGAGTCGTAGAGCAAATAGCCGCCGGACCGGACTTCCTCGATGTCCCGATCGTACGTCGCCGGGTTCATGGCGATCAGCAGGTCGAAGTCCGACGTGCGAGCGGTGTACCCGTCACGGCTGACCCGGACCTCGTACCAGGTCGGAAGCCCCTGGATGTTGGACGGAAAGACGTTCTTCCCGGTGCACGGGATTCCCATGCGGAAGATCGCCTGCATGATCAGTCCGTTCGCGCTGGCCGAGCCCGTCCCATTGACGGTCCCGATCTTGAACGCGAAGTCGTTTGTGCGATCTACACTTGGCTGAGGCACTCGGCCTGTCCTGCGTACGGGATCGTGAGCTCGAACTTCTGCATGTCCCAGGCCGCCGTCGGGCAGCGCTCGGCGCAAAGTCCGCAGTGAACACAGATGTCCTCGTCCTTCACCATCACGCGGCCCGTCTGCGGAAGCCCCTCGGAGACGAGGAGATCCTGAGTAAGGTTCTCGGCCGGGGCCATGAGGCGCGTGCGTAGATCGTCCTCGTCGCCGTTGGGCGTGATGGTGAGGCAGTGCACGGGGCAGACGTCGATACAGGCGTCGCACTCGATGCACAGCTTGGCGGTGAAGGCGGTCTGGATATCGCAGTTCAGGCAGCGCTCGACCTCTCGAGCGGTCTGCTCGGGGTCGAACCCGAGCTCCACTTCGACGCTGAGCTCCTCGAAGCGCTTCACGAGCTCGACGTGCTGCATCTTCTGGCGGGCCGATGGATTGTAGTCGTTGGAGTAGCTCCACTCGTGCATCCCCATCTTGGTGGAGACGAGGTTCTGCTCGTGCGGCAAGCGCTCTGTGAGGGGGACGCCCTCGCAGTGGTTGTGGATCGAGACCGCCGCTTGGTGGCCGTGCTCCACCGCCCAGATGATGTTCTCGGGCCCCCACGCCGCATCCCCGCCGACGAACACCCCGTCGCGGGTTGTCTGGAACGTGACGCGGTCAACCACCGGCATGTCCCATTCGCCGAACTTGATCCCGATGTCGCGCTCGATCCACGGGAATGCGTTGTCCTGGCCGATGGCGAGGATCACGTCGTCGCAGGGGATTTCTACCGTGTCGTGCACGGTGGACCGGAGGCGCCCGTTCTCGTCTTCGGCCCAACTGACGATCTCGAACTCCATGCCGGTCAGCTTCCCGTTCTCGAGCAGGAAGCGCTTCGGCGAGTGATTCACGAGGATCTCGACCAGCTCCTCTTCGGCATCCTCCAGCTCCCAGGGAGACGCCTTGAAGTATGGCCGTGACTTGCGCGCCATGACCTTGATGTCCACGCCGCCCAGCCGCTTCGAGGACCGGCAGCAGTCCATGGCCGTGTTTCCGACGCCGATCACGAGCACGCGCTCACCGATGGACTCGATGTGCCCGAAGTGCACCGACTCGAGCCACTCGATGCCGATGTGGATGTTGTCGTCGGCCTCCCGACGACCTGGGATGTCGAGCTCCTTGCCCTTGGGCGCGCCCGTTCCCACGAAGACCGCGTCGTAGTCCTCCTCCTCGAGGAGCGCCTTCATCGAATCGACGCGGGTGCTGTAGCGCACATCGACGCCCATGCCGAGGATCATGTCGATCTCGTCGTCGAGCACCGAGACCGGCAGGCGGAACGCGGGGATGTTCGTACGTATGAGCCCGCCGGGCCGGTCGAGCGCCTCGTAGATCACGCACTCGTAACCGAGCGGCATGAGGTCGTTCGCGACGGTCAGCGACGCGGGACCAGCACCGATCAGTGCGATCCGCTTGCCGTTCTTGACCACCGGGATCTCGGGGAGGCGGTTGTCAGACGGGTCACGCAGGTCCGCTGCGACGCGCTTGAGCCGGCAGATCGCGACGGGCTTGCCGTCCACGCGCGTGCGTCGACACGCAGGCTCGCACGGACGATCGCACGTGCGACCCAAAATCCCAGGGAAGACGTTGGAGCTACGGTTCAGCCAGAACGAGTCGTCGTAGCGCCCGTTGGCGATGAGCCGGATGTACTCGGGGACGTTGGTGTGGGCTGGGCACCCCCACTGGCAGTCGACGACCTTGTGGTAGTAGGCCGGTTTGCTGACGTCTGTGGGTTCCATCTCTGCTCGCGGCCTCCATCAAGTGCCACAAAAAGCCTCTCCGCCGGCATCCGGGCGTAACTCGCTCGCACGCCGGCCCTCGGGGGGACGAGTGCAAGTAGAATGCCCGGGAGTGTCAGGGAGAGGCAGTAGGACTGGGTAGGTTTCCCTCGCGATAAGGATCGTCCTCGACCCCAGAAGGTCCTCTAATGATGCGAGGGTGCAGCGGCCTTAGCAAGATGGCGAAGGCACGAATATGCGGGGCGCGCGGACCCCCAGGAGAGGCACGAAAACTTCACTCGATCAGAAGCCGACAACCTGAAAGAAGTTGTCCACGGTTCTGAGGGCGTTTCCGTCCTGGTTCACACCGAGCATGATCAGCTTGTAATTGTCGGTGGGCAGTCCGAACGCAGGTACAGTTACCACGTAGGTATGCTCGGTGTAGGTGCCCCTGTCCACGGAAGTGAGGGTGGCGTCCGTGACGCGCTCCCGAAGGGAGAACCAGGCGTCGTTCGGTACGCTCCCCGGCGGATTGGCACTCCGGGACGTGACGTAGGGCCACAGAAGGTTCGTGAACGACGATTCGTCGAAAGGGTCCTCAGTTCTGAGCTCCGTCGTGATGATCAATTCGGTGGGGTTGGTGCATCCGGCGCCATCCGGGGCGTTGCAGGCACCGTTGACGCCGTTGTTGATGTCTTCGATCTGGAAGTACGTCACTCCATCGTTGAGGAACGTCGAGACCTGGCCGGTCCAGTCGTTCTGGACGTTCACCGCGGAACGCGTCACGTTGCCGCCGACGTTTGTAGCGACGAGCTCCAGCTCCTTGAGAACGTTTGGAATCCCGTCGGGTTTCGGGTTAGAGAAGTTCAGGACCTCTTCGATCGAGGTAATCACCACCTCGAGTTCCTCCACGAGCGTGACCTCGTTCGTCCAGCCGGGACTCCACCCGCCGAAGAAGGGTTGATTGCCCTCGAAGCCGGGCGTGTGCGTGTACGCCTCCTCGCCGAAGTACCTCCAATCGTGTCGCGCGCGGACTATGTCGACGAAGTCGCGCGCGGCGGATTCAACGGTCGCGCTCTCGCCTCCCGGCAGGGACCCGCCGTGGGTCGGCGGCTGCGTGACGATCGGGGAGCTCGGTTGGTGCAGGATGGTCGTCGTCGACGGAGCGCTCTCGTTGCCCGCGTCGTCCCGGCCGACGACCGTCGCACGGTTGTAGCCGACGTCAAGGAGGCCGTCGGTCACGAACGTGCCTCTGATGATCTCGAGGCTGCTAGCGATCACGAATTGACTTGGATCGCTTTCGGACGGTGTACACTCTCCCGTGGCCTCGTCCAGCGTTCCCACCACGCAGCGTTCGTTGGGCGTCAGGTCTGGTCGGTCCACCTCGAGGGCGACCTTCCAGCCGTCGAGCTTGATCCCACTCAGGCCATCGGTGGCATCCCACCCGAAACCGCCGGTCAGGTCGAGCGTCACTTCGCGATCATCGTAGAGACCAGGTCCGGAGGCGCGTGTGGTGAGCGGGTCTGTGAAGTCGAAGCTCAGCGGCCTCAGAACTCCGAGCCCATCGGTGAGCCGCGCCCTCACCTCGTTAGCCGTGGGGTCGAAGCAGCCGATCTCGAACGTCCAGTCCTCCGGGCCCTCATCGAAGTCGGCGGGGGTGGTGAACGGGAGCACCGCGAACGGGTCTTTGAACAGGAAGAATCGGCAGTCGATGCCTCCGTTGGCACCGCTTCCTCCGTCGGTCACGGTTTGCGGTTGGGTAAGCCCCGTCCAGTCGATCCCGAGGTCACTGGCGAAGGCGAACGGATCGAAGAATCGGTTGACCCACTTCTTGCCGGGCTCCGGCGTTGCCCAAGCCACCGCGAAGGTAGGGGCCAGGTTGTCGAGCGTGATTTCTTTCGACGCGAAGTCGAAGAAACCATCGAGGTCGCCATCATTCGCGTCGTCGACTTCGTGGTTACCGATGGGCACTACGATGGGAGTGCCACCGGGGACCCGAAGCGTGATTTGTGAGAGTTGGACCGGTCCCTCGATGGGGAACAGGACCGGGTCGAGGACGAACGTACCGGCACCATCGACTACGTTGGCGTCCAGCGTGATGGGACCCCCTGGGCCCTCGAGGATCTCCCAGACCGCCGTGGCATCGCCGGCGAGCGGAGGATCGGAAAACACATAGTTCGTCCAACGCCCGAAGGACTGTACCGGCCCGGCGTTATGGAAGCTGCCAACCTCGACGTCTTCGTAACGGCGCTCGGCGGTGACGGTGTGGAAGAACCGGATCTGGTTGTTGAAAGCCGGGTTCTCGGCCAGTTGGGCACGAGCCAACTGGAGACCCGTCGGCCTACCGGATAGCACGGCTTCGATGCTTCGCTCGCCGTCCTCGAAAAGCGGAACGAACCCCGCGTCGACGGACTGGGTGTACGTGCGCACCGCGACGTTCTCGTTCAAGCGGCCTTCGTTTGCCGCGGCTCTCATCGGAGCTTGGCTCGAGTCTCGGTCGGCGATGGCTTCGCCCCCTCCACCGGTCGGGATGTCCACACTTCCCGCCACCAGCCCATCGATGAGGACCCGCACGATGCCCTCGAAACCGGCCGGCGCGGTGATGTCCACCTCCATGTCGATGGTGCCCGACACGTTGGACAGGTCCACGAGCTGACCGTCCTGGGTGATGTCACCGAACGCGATGGCAAACTCGGCCGCCGGCGGGTCGGTGACCGTGACCTGGGTGGTGGCCTGCACGCCGGTCTGACCGGTCACCGAAGCCGTGATGGTCGCCGTGCCGGCCGCGACCGCGATCACGAGACCGCTCGAGCTCACAGTCGCGACCGCGGGGGTCGACGACGTGAATCCGACCGTCCCCGTGCCTCCGCTGACGGTGGCCGTGATCGTGGCCGTCTCGCCGACCGTGAGGCTCAGGCTCGCGGGGGTGACGGAGATCGCGACCGTCGTCGGAGTGGGTCCAGTGCCGTCGGCGCCGCCGCATGCGACCATCCCGACGCCGAGACCAAGGCCCATGGCAATCAGGACGGCGAGGCGATCGAAACGGTGGCGATCGAACGTCATGTGGACCTTTTTGTTGAGCGCTCGGGAAGCGTATCGCCCTCCCGTCGAGCTATCCGGCGCGAACTCCGTCCTGCCGCAGGGCCATCGGGCGGCCCAGCGCCTTTCCGTAGGCCCGTCGGGTGGGCCAATGCCGTCGCGACGACGCTCCGTCGCCCAATATGCAGCGCGCAGAAATGGATCGAAAACGATCGCGCTCGTTCCGCTGGCCGTCAGCTCAACCGCCCGCTCTGGGTCATGGCAGCCCCAGAAGTGCCTTGCCCTGTTCGAACACGAGGTCCGTCGGAATCCCGAGCGCGGCCAACCGATCCAGGTCCGCCTGGAAGGCAGGGCCGACGACACCCTTCTCGGCGAGTAGGGCCCCGGCGGCCTCGTAGTTCCCGTCTCCCTGGAGCTGGAGAATCAAGCGCGAAAGCTCCTCCATGGCGGCTCGCATTCCGTCGAAGTCGGCGCGGTAGCGTCCGGTGGACTCGTCTCGGGTGAACGCGCCCTGCTCTTCGAAGAAGTAGAAGCGCACCATGTTGGCGCGCCCGTGAGCGCTCGACGCCCCGAAACGAGCCGATCGGAAGATGCTGGCCAGGAACGTGACGTAGTTGTCTCGCAGATCGCCTTCCGTGAGCTCCCCCTCATCGTACAGCCGCGTGACCATATAGAGGCCCAGGATATCGGCCTTGCCCTCCTCCATCGGCGAATAGTGCTCTCGCAGAGCCTCCCGAACCGTTCCCTCGCCCTCGACCAGGTTCTTGATGCCGAGACCATGGGCCACCTCGTGGAACATCGTGTTCTCGAAAAACGCGTCGAACGTCACGTGCTGGCGTTGATCCTCAGCGATCAGGAGGTCCGCGATTGGGATCAGGATTCCATCGAATTTGGCCCTCATCGTGTTCTTCAGCTGGAGGCGTCGCGTACCCTTCTCGAGCTGCACGGTCTCGTCGTTTGGGAGGTTGATCGCGATGGTCTTCGATCCGGCGTTTGCTTCACCGGCGTAGAACACCGCGTCGTATGCGTTCAGCTCTGCTTCACTCCCAGCCACCTCGCGCTTGTACGCCTCGGGCACGGGGAGTCCGCGCTGAAGGTCGGGCAGCAGGGCGGCAAAGCGGGCGAGCCTCTGACTCCACTCGAGGTCCTTGATCAGGACGTAGGCTTCGTGCCCCGCCTTGTAGTTGAACAGCAGGTCCTCGTAGACCTCGATCGGGCCGATCACGATGTCGATCGGAGTGTCCTTCATGTCCATCCACGCCATGTCGCTCGCGCGGTAGTCATCCGTCATCAGCGCATCGGCGCGCAGGGAGAGGAAAGATGCCAACCCTGGATCGGTGGCGAGGTCCGCGGCCTCTCTCAGCTTCGCGGCCGCGGCCGCATGATGATCGGCGAAGGCCTCGTGATAGGGGACCGCGACCAAGCCGCCGGCATTATCCCGACGTACGAGTGTGTAGAGGTCGCGAAGCGCGTTCCCGCCGTCCGGCGCTGTGGCCGCTGCCGCTTCGAACTCCTCGACCGTCAGGTCGGGAGGGTAGAGGTTCGCGCCGAGGGGCTTCGGTCCGATTCCAGGCAGGAAGGGCTCGTTGCCGGCGAGACGATCCCAAGGTCCATAGTTGATCTCGAGGAAACGGCGGGTCACGTCGTCGGGAGCGTTGTGGAGCAACTCGGTTGGATCGCCGTACGCCTGTGTCCAGAATACGGGCGTCATGTGTTCGGCTGCGTCGATCAGCAAGTCCACGACCCGACGATCGGCTTCTGCGAGATGGTCCAGACTCGCCGTCAGCGGCACTGAGGCATACTTCGCTAGCCGGGCGTCGATCTCCGAGCTCGGTTGGCCGCCGCTTGGGGCCTCGGTGGTCCGCCCGTCCGGCGTGCCGCCACACGCGGACATCAAGGTGAGCCCTACCATCGTGAGGCAGCGCTTGATGGAGGCCCTCCGGAGAACCGGGACTACGCCAGACGCAGGGTCATCGTAGAGTCGCATGCTTCTATCTCCGTTGGCTCGGAACGTCCATCTGACCCGTCGCTCTAGACGCGAGCGGCCCGCCCGGACTCCCACCACTCCCGAAGGTGGTCGTCCGGACGGGCCGTCACCAGTGCCGCGGCCGACCCGAACGGATCAGCCCCGGGTCGCTCTCCTACCCTGCGTTGTAGAAGAACTGCTCCTGCGTGATCTTGTCGTCGTCGACCGTGTAGATCCCGACCTCCTCCATCTGCATCCGTTCGCCGCTCTCTTTGGCGGTCACGTCGAACTTGAACCGCACGGCGAACTGGTCCTGATTGATGAATGAGCCAGCGATCTCCATGCCGTGGACCTCGTGGTTGTCGATCCACCACTGGTTCTTTCCACGGATCGCGTCGATGCCTTCCATGCGCGCCGGCATCTGCTCGTTCCCCATCGCCTCGATGCTGACGATATCGGGCGAGTAGTACTGCTCGACGGCGTCCGTAAAGCGACCCTCGTTGCAGAGGTTGACGAGACCCTGTGCGATATCCTGCGTAGCCATCTTCCTACCTCCTTCGAGTGAGACTGCGTGAAACCACTCCGGTCCAGGGGGGGTTATTGGGCGAGGCCCGCCTGCGCGCTCACGTATTCGGCGATCTGCCGATGCGTGGCGTACCAGACGTCTCCTCGCTCGTTGATGTGATCGATCAAGCCCTCGAGAATCACGATTCGGGAGCGATGACCGATATAATGGGGATGCATCGTGAGGAGGAACATAGTCCCCTCGTCATACGCCCGATCGAACTCGTCGATATAGACCTGTAACACCTCGCGGGGCGCGCTGTAGCTGTTACCACGAGGGTTGAGCAGAGGCGCGTCGTCGAGGATCCACTCGACGGGCAACTCGACCATTCCGGTGGGATCACCATCGGCCATCAACTCGTAGGGCTGGTCGTCGGACATCAGGGAGCTGTCGTAAAGGAAGCCCATCTCGCGAATGATGTCCAAGGTGTTCGCACTGAAGTTCCAGGACGGAGCCCGGTAACCGACCGGACGCTCTCCCGTGGCCTCGGTCATGTATTCGACGGCGCGCTCGAGCAGGGCCCGCTCCTCGGCCGCCTCGAGTGCCGAGTTGGTCTCGTGGATCCAGCCATGCACACCGAACTCGTGATGGCCCTCGCGCTTGATCAGGTCGGCCATCCCGGGGTCGAGCCAGAGGCTCACGGCGGGGAAGAAGAACGACGCCGGGATGTCATGGCTCGCCAGCAGGTCGATGACGCGGGGGAGTGCTCGCCGCGCTCCATATTCGCCCTGGGAAAGCGCGCCGACGCTCGGTTGGCCGGTGCGCAGGGAAAGAGTCTCGTTGTCGACGTCGAACGAGAGTGCGACCGCGACGCGGGCCCCGCCGGGCCAGCTTGCGGGTTGCAGGCTGCGCCCGGCCCGCACGGCGTTCACGGTCTCGAGGACACGCTCGTCGGACCACCGCCAAGCGGGTTCGAGCTCGGCGGACTGGGCCGCACCTTCCGCCTGGTCCACCGGACCACACGACATTCCGGCGAGGATCGCTGCAGCGAGCGGTAGCAGCATTAGCGGGCGAGTATTCATCAGGCCTCCGGTGGTCGTTGCCGTCTCTGTGGAGAGGAGACGGAATGTGGGCTCGACAGTCGCTGGAGAAAAGCACTGCCACCGGCGCGCCTCCCTAGAAGCGGCGGTTCGGCACTCTCGGTTCACACGCGACTTTCCAAACGGGACACTGGGCCTCTACATCACCCTTCAGATCCCACGATCGATGCCGGGCTTCCAGGGAGCGCCAGCAACTCCACAACGAAGGAGTTCATGAGCAAGACCGACGACCTGGCCTTCGTACCCGCCGCCGAGCTGCGCCGTCTGACCGGGGTGGGTGCCCTATCCGCCGCGGAGGTCGTGTCGGCCGCACTGGACCGGATCGAGCGACACAACGACGCCGTGAACGCAGTTGTAACGCTGTCGGCGCGCGCACTCGACGACGCGCAGGAGCTGGACGAGAGTCAGGCACGTGGCGAAGCGATCGGGCCGCTCCACGGCTTGCCGGTCGGTATCAAGGACGTGACACCCGTCTCGGGTCTGCGGACCACCTACGGGTCACACCTGCACTCGGATTACGTGCCCGATGAGGACGCCCTCATCGTCCGCCGGCTGCGGAATGCCGGCGCAGTCATCATCGGCAAGACGAACACCCCTGAGTACGCCGCTGGAGCCAACACCTTCAACGACTTGTTCGGCGCGACCCGGAATCCTTGGAACCTGTCCCTATCCGCGGGGGGGTCGACCGGTGGTGGCGCAGCGGGGCTCGCGACCGGGATGTTCGCGTTTGCGGAAGGGACGGATCTCGGCGGGTCGCTCCGGATTCCGGCGGCGTTCTGCGGAATCGTGGGGCTCCGGCCGTCGCCGGGCCTCGTGCCCACCGTACCCACCGATTGGTTGTGGGACACTTTGCAGGTGTCTGGTCCGATGGCGCGCACCGCTGCCGACGTCGCGTTGGCGCTGCAAGTCGTGGCGGGTCCGAGCCCCGATTACCCGTTGAGCCAGCCGACGGGTACGCGGCGATCTGTGGCGTCGCTTTCGGGACCTGTTCCGTAGCTACGACCTCCTTCTGACGCCTTGTACAGCGGTGCCCCCGTTCCCGGTCGAGCAGAACCATCCCGAACAGGTGGCCGGGAGGCAGATGGAGACCTACGTGGACTGGTTCGCGCCGACGTTCGTGCTTTCGCTCACGGGACTTCCCATCGCCTCGGTGCCCGCGGGGCTGGACGGGAATGGGCTTCCGGTAGGTCTACAGGTGGTGGGCTCGCCCATGGGCGAGGAGCCCGTCCTTGGCTTGGCGGCCACGGTCCAGGAGGCCCGGCCCATCGGCAGCCCTCCGCTCGTGGAGGGCGACTCCACACAGTGAACGCTGACCAGGCGTTCGCTTTCGCGGCCTCACAGAAGCCCTTACCCTGACGCGGGCTCACTTCCCGGAGGAGTCGGATACTCGCCGACCTCACATCGACTGCGTGGCTTCAACTCTCCATCGCCACGCTTCTGGCCGCCGCGGTCCAAGGGCTCGCCGGTTTCGGCTTCTCCCTCTTGGCGCTGTCCCTCTTTCTCCTGGTTCTTGGACCTCGCGACGCCGTACAGCTACTGGTCCTCATCTCGTTGGCCATCTCTCTCGTGCTCGTTGCTCGATTGTGGCGACACGCTCCGAGAGGCTTATTAGGGCAATAACATACTTGCGGTACCCAATAAGTCCTTGTATATTTGAGGTAGTTAAGGGACCCACAAGGACTCCGACGATGCCCAAGAAGACCGAAAACAACCTTCCGAAGACCCTGCTTCAAGCGGTCCAACACTTCGCCGACGAAGGCGCTGCCATCGAAACGGTCGCGAACCTCCGCTGGCCTGACGGGGAGCAGCATTGCCCAAAGTGCGGATCCGTAGCGAAGCACTACTTTATGAAGACGCGCAAGCGATGGAAGTGCCGTGACTGCCGTCACCAGTTTTCCGTCAAGGTCGGGACGATCTTCGAGGATTCGCCGATCAAACTGGCAAAGTGGCTTCCGGCTATCTGGCTGCTCGCCAACTGCAAGAACGGGATCTCGTCCTACGAGCTGGCCCGCGCACTGGGCGTGACCCAGAAGACCGCGTGGTTCATGCTCCACCGTATCCGGCTCGCCATGCAGGACGAAGATGGCTTCCTGCGTAAGATGGACGGGGAAGTCGAGGCCGACGAGGTCTACATCGGCGGCAAGGCCAAGAACATGCACGCAGAGCGCCGGAAGCGGATCATCCGGGGTACAGGCGGACACGACAAAACCGCCGCCATCGGGCTGCTGGAGCGCCCTAGGAACTCTCCGCACTCTCTGGTCCGCACGCGCGTCCTGAGCGAAGTCACGCAGCGCACCATGCAGGGCTACGTCCGCGAGAACGTCGAGCCCGGTTCCAACCTCTACACCGACCGGCATTGGGGCTACTTCGGGCTCGCGTCTGACTACATGCACGACGTTGTTGACCACGTCACTTCCTACGTCGAAGGCCGTGTCCACACCAACGGGCTGGAAAACTTCTGGAGCCTCGTCAAGCGTGCGGTCCACGGCACCTACGTCAGCATCGAGCCGTTCCACGTCTTCCGCTACCTCGATGAGCAAGCGTTCAGGTTCAACAACCGCGAAACCGACGACAGCAACCGATTCCTGCGAGTCCTTCGGGACATCGTTGGGAAGCGTCTCACCTATGACGAGTTGACCGGGAGGACTCGGAGGCCAGCATGACAAACGAGACGAAGACCGATCCGCCCCGTACAAGCGGCGAGGACCACGCCCGCGTGACAGCGGAAACGGTGGTGACTGACGGGCCGTCCGGGCTCGCCCGCTTGGCTGAGACGATGCGGAAGATCCTGAAGACACCGAAGTCGCCTTCTACGAAAGCGCCGCGAGGCTCTGCATAAGAGCCTTCGCGTTGGTCAAAATCTGCACGGCCTGATCTTCATCATACGGGGCGCGACGAGGATGCATGGTCGGGTTTCTCCATGCATTCTTCACCGCTCGGGCGTGGGCCATCGCTTCGTTGTACGCCTCTTTCGCCTCCTTCTCGGCCTTCGTCTGGTTCAGCATCGGCAGAATGGCCTTGTCCAGCGCACTTAGTAATGGCCCCCATTCGAGTGTGTCCGAAAATTGCACACCCAGGCGGTTCGCTAACTCCTGCAATCCCGCCTCGACCACACGCATGAGATGGAAAACAGTTGCCGTATAACGAGCCATTGCAAGGCAGTTATGGGCCTCTTCTAAGTCGCGGGCCACATCGGGGAATCTGCTTGCGACTTCCGCCCCGAAACCGTCAACCTTCTTGTAGTACTGGGACCGCTCGCGTGGCATCTGTAACACAAGAGTCAAGGCCAGTTCATCCTCAACCGTCTCCATTGGCCCGGTAAAAAACCAGGCCGTCTGGCCATAGGTCAGGGCCTTGGCAGATTTCAGGGTTTTCTCAATGCGATCCAGCTTTTTCAGTGACACCTGCAATTCCAGCGGCCCGAGTTCTGCCCGCATGTCCGGCAACACGTCTAGTATCGCAGCTCTATGCTTTTGGTCTACTTGGGCTTCCGGGTCGGCATCCCTGACCATATGAGTCGCCACACGTTCCAGTAGGCGTGACAGACGCCAGAGGTACGCCGATTTGAATACGCGCATCATCTCCCCCAGGCTAATCGCAAGGCCGGGGTACCAGTCCTTCGGTGCCTCCAGCGGAAGGCTCATGTTACGCCTCCCTGGCCGGGTACCGCAAGTATATTATTGCCCTTATTAGGCCGACTCCTGCTGGGCTCGCTCTTCGGATTTCCAGTGGGTCTGCTGGGCTTCGTGAGCGCCGGACTCGAGACGATGCAGCTCGCGATTGCGGTGGTGATCCTGGCTTCGGCGGTAGTGCTTTGGGTCCAGTCGCGTTCCGAGACGACAGGTTCCCCCCTCGAATTCCGGTCGCGGTCCGCAGTCGCCACGGGGTTCCTGGCGGGGGCCATGACGTCTTCCATCGGCATGGCAGGCCCTCCGTTGGTCCTCTACCTCACCGCGCTTCGCTCCGACAAGAACGCCCTGCGCGCCTCCGCGTTGTGCTTCTTCGTATTCGCGTACGGGATCACCGCGATGCTGATGGCCGCGACGACTGGATTCGAGAGACGCGTGTGGGAGGCAGCAGTCGTCCTGGTCCCATTGGCCGCCGTTGGAGCCGTGGTCGGCCACAGGGCCGCGCCACACGTGCCTGAGCGCGGTTTCCGGACCATCGTGCTGCTGTTGATCGCCGCGGCCGCCGCCTACGTTCTCGTAACCACCTTGTCGAGCTGACTGGATGAAGAGCCCCTCCGACTTTCCTCGTGTTCAACTGGCGCATCGTCCAACACCCCTCGAGGCGATGCCGAACCTGACCCGCACTCTCGGTGGTCCCGATCTCTACGTGAAGCGTGACGACTGCACGGGTCTCGCCCTGGGCGGCAACAAGGCCCGCCAGCTGGAGTTCTACTTCGGCGAGGCCGTGGCGCGCGGCGCGACGACCGTGATCATCTCCGGGGCGGTCCAGTCGAATCTCGTGCGCAGCACCGCGGCAGCGGCAGCGAAGCTGGGTCTGGGATGCGAGGTGCAGTTGGAGGAGCGGGTCGCAGGAATGGGGTCGGAGTACCGCAGATCGGGCAACGTGCTTCTCGACCATCTGTTCGGAGCCAAGGTACACTCCTATCCGGACGGGGAGGACGAGCGGGGCGCCGACGCGTCCCTGCAGGCGATCGCAGACCGGGTGCGCGGCGAGGGCGGCCGACCCTATGTGATCCCGTCGTCCGCCGATCATCCGCCGCTGGGTGCGCTCGGCTACGTGGAAGCGGCAGATGAGCTCCTTGCACAAACGAAGGCCGCCGAGGTCCGACTCGATGCAATCGTGTTGGCCAGCGGGACCGCGACCACGCACGCGGGTCTACTTGTCGGTCTCGGTCGCAAGGGCCGAGGGGACGTCGCCTTATACGGCATCTGCGTGCGGAGAGATCGGCAGGCACAGGCGGCTCGGGTCCTCGAATGCGCGACGAGAACCGCCCAGCTCCTCGACATGGATCCGGTCGTCGACGCAGCCGACATTCTTACCGAGGACGATTACCTCGCCCCAGGGTACGGACACCCCTCCAGTGACACGCTCGAGGCGCTCGCGTTGGGTGCACGGACCGAGGGTCTCGTGCTCGATCCGGTCTACACCGGCAAGGTCTTCGCCGGCCTCATCGGACTGATCGGATCAGGCGAGCTCGGTTCGGGGTCGAACGTCGTGTTCCTCCATACCGGTGGCACCCCCGCGCTGTTTGCGTACAGCGAGGTTCTGATGGACGACATCCACGCATAGGGGGTTGCCGTGTCCGCTGCTTTCGATTCACCAGTGGCCGAAGAGGTCTGGCAAACGGTTCAGGCCCTGAACGCGTGCTGGCTCGAAGGGCGCCCCCAGGCCCTCGACCCCTTCTTCCACGAACAGGTCGTCATGGCGATGCCGGGCCTCGTCGAGCGCGTCCGGGGGCGAGAGGCCATCGTAGGTAGTTACGCCGAGTTCTTGAAGCAGGCCACCGTCCACGCTTTCGAGCCAACAGATGCTCGGGTCGACGTCCACGTTGACGTAGCAGTGGTCACCTACCAGTGGAAGACCGACTACGAGCTGGCAAGCGTGAGATATGAAGAGACGGACTCGGAGATACTCGTGCTTCAGAGGACGGACGGCCGCTGGCAGGTATTGTGGCGGACTCTCGTTCTTCAGCCGCCGGCCGAATAGCCGATGGGCCTCCCGTCCATCCACATCGAGTACCCGCCCTGGGTCGAGGGCTACGTCGACTTCGAGCGCCGTTACGCGAGCGACGACGACAAGATCGGGCTGGCCATCGATCTCGCCCGCAAAAACGTAACGCACCGAACCGGCGGTCCGTTCGGGGCCGCCGTGTTCGAGCAGGAGTCGGGCGCGCTCGTGGCCGTGGGGATGAACCTCGTGGCGCCCCGCAACAACTCGATCCTGCATGCCGAGGTCGTCGCATTCATGATGGCCGAGGCCAAGCTCGGCACATACACATTGGCCGGCGACGGGAGGCCGGTCCACGAGCTGGCCACTTCGTGTGACCCATGCGCGATGTGCCTTGCAGCCGTCCTGTGGTCCGGTGTCGCGCGCGTCTTGTGCTCGGCGAGCCATAAGGACGCGAAGGCGATTTCCTTCGATGAAGGCCCCGTTTTCCAGCGGTCCCACGAGTACATGGCAGAGCGGGGCATCGAGTTCGTGAGGGGCGTCCGGCGCGAGGAAGCAGCCGCTGTGATGGATCTTTACGCCGAGAAGGGGGGCATCGTCTATAACGGGTAGAGCCCGCACCGGTGGGGTCCGCGCGAGTCAAGCCGGAGCGGGCAGAGCCAGAGCGAGCAGAGGCGTAGCGGGTCGATTGCGACCGGGTGCCGCCGGAGCACCAGAGCTCGGCGAACGATGACGAACATGGGCGAATCCCCAATCCGCGTGAGCTACACCCCGGACGTGGCGGTCCGGCCTGGAAAGGGCGCAAAGGAGGGTCGCGGAATCCGTAGGCTGCCGCGAACGGTGGGGCGAATGGCTGTTTGGATCGTGGTCGCCGTCGCGGCGCTGCTGCTCCCCTTCGTGGTCCTTGTCCGCGTTTCCATTCTCGTCTACGAACGTTACGGAGTTTCGAGCTGGCCAGCGCTCGCAATTGGGAGCACGGCGACCCTCGTCCTACTCCTCTTCTATGTGCTCGTCATGCGCGTTCGCTTCCAACGAACGGCGAGCGTGCCACCGTCGGTGCGCCGCGGGCTCGCGGCTGTCGTGGGTGGATACGTGGTTTTCACGCTGATCTACCTGTCGGGCGCGAACGCCAAGACGCCCGAGATCAGGCAAGCCTACACGTCGCTCAACCCGCTGCTCCGAGTGGCGACCAGCACGGTGCTTCTGATGGACCGAGAGGCGATCGTCACCGATCTGGGCAGAAGCCGGGAGGACTACCTCGGGTGGGGACTGCCCGTAAATGAAGCATCGCTCCACTTCGAGCAGACGAACGGCTTCGTCCACGCGGTCGACCTCCGGACGAGAGGAAGGCCCGCCTGGCGGAGCTGGGTGCTCGAAATCTACTTCCTGGGGATGGGCTTCCGTACGCTCCGTCACGTCGGCACGGCGGACCACCTGCACGTGTCGTTGCCGACGCCGTGACCTGCACATGCCCGAGCGGGCGCCGTCACTTGCACGTCGCCGCCGAGACCGACGCGTCAGAAGAGCGCTTCCCGTGAGCAAGGGCGCATGGTAGTGTAAAAAACCCGCGCAGGACCGCCGTACCAGGAGCCCATCGACCCGCCATGCAACGACTCGCCAAGACCGGGGCACTCCTCCTTGTGTTATCGGCGGGCGTCATCGCGGCTGCTTGGGGCGACAAGCCGCGCAAGCGAACGGCGGAGGTCCGGGCCTCTTTGGCTTCGGCCGAGGTTCTGCGCGGCTTCAACTTCACGCACGAAGGCTTCCGCCGGGGCGGCCGCGGCTACGGCTCCGACGAAGCGGACGGCTCCATGGCACGCCTCAGGGCGCTCGGGGCGAATAGCGTGGCGATTGTCCCGTACGCGTTCATGCGAGATCCGAACGTACCCACGCCTTTGGCCGTGCCCGCAAGCCGACGGGGCGAGAACGACGAGCGCGTGGTTCAGGCCATCGCGTCAGCGCAGCGACACGGGATGGCAATCCTCTTGAAACCGCAGATTTGGCTTCGTGGGAGCTGGCCCGGTGAGATCTCGATGCGCTCGGATGGGGACTGGGACACGTTTTTCGAGCACTACGAACAGTGGATCATCCACTACGCCGAGCTTGCTGAAGAGCATTCGGTAGACGTGCTCTCAGTAGGCGTGGAGATGGGGAAGGCGACCGTTGGGCACGAGTCGCGATGGGTGGCTCTCGCAGATCGAGTACGCGAGGTGTACAGCGGTCGCCTCGTCTACGCAGCGAACTGGTACGGGGAGTTCGAAGAGCTCGGCTTCTGGCAAGCCTTCGATTACATCGGCGTGGACACCTATTACCCCCTCAGCCGCCGCCAGGACCCGTCCGACGACGAGCTCCTCCAAGGCGCGCGTGAGGTCATGGCGAAGCTGGAGGCTGCGCACAGACGCTTCGACCGGCCCGTCATGCTCACCGAAGTCGGATTCGCGAGCACCGAGGCGCCTTGGCGCGAGCCGCACTCGAGCGACCGCGTGCGTCAGCCGAACCCCGAGCACCAGGCACGTAGCTACGAGGCGATGATCGCCGCACTCGACGGAAAGAGCTGGGTCGCGGGCGTGTACTGGTGGAAATGGCCCAGCCACGGACGAGACGCCGGGCCCGAGCACCGGGGCTTCTCCCCGGTGGGCAAGCCCGCAGCGGATGTGTTGGCCCGATGGCTCGGGGGAGAACGCTAGTCGGCGCCGCCTCTCGACCACGAAGGACCCTCGCACCCACACAGCTCACGCATGTACGCAACGACCGCGCGGATCTGAGATCGACTCAGGGTCTGCGCGAACGCCGGCATTCGGTGACTGCGGTCCAGGATGGCGCCGCCCGCGTAGATCCCGTCGAAGAGCGTATCGTCCGGGCGGGTGGACATGTACGCCGAATCGGCGTGCGCTGTGGGCGCGGTCGGCAGGAAGCCCGCATTGAAGCCGTCCCCCATCCCGGTGGGCCCGTGGCACAGCGCGCAGTACCGGCTGTAGACGGCCTCCCCGTTCGCGGCGCGCGTTGCGCCCGCCGGCCGAGAAGCACCTGCCCACGGGATCTGACCTGAGGCGAATCCGAATACGTCCTCCGCCGGAGCCCACGCACCGGGCCGTTGCAGCAGATAACGAACGACCAGCTCCTGATCGTCGTCCTGAAGGAGGGAGCCGGGCATCACGGCGCCGGAGACGTGCGTCGACGGATTCGACACCATCGCGCGCGCATATCCGTCGGTGACGCGCTCTCCCATGCCGTCGAACGCGGGGGCTGCCCGCCCTCCCTCCCTCTCCACCCAAGGAATGACAGCCGAGGCAAGCAAGCTGATCACGCAACATCGTCGCCGCCTTGCTCATCGCGAACGGCGAGAGTGATCGGGCCGGGAGAGGTGTCGGACGGAATGCGGGCGGATTCTGTAGCCGGAGGAAGGTCGCCAGCACATCGGCCTCGTTCCCATCGAGGCGAAAGTCGGGCATGCGGCTCCCCGATCCCGGTGGATCGCCGCCCGGCCGGACGGGCTGGGGGGCCCGCAAATAGCTCCGGAGCCATGCGTCCTCCAGGCGCGCGCCCACTCGCGACATGTCCGGGCCGACGCGTGCGGGCGCCACATCCGGGTGGGCATGGCAGCCCGCGCAATTGAGGGAGCGGAAGAGGTGTTCTCCGTCCGCGGGCGAGAGGTCGGGAAACGCCTGGCGCGTGCCCGTGAGGGCGGCCGTCTCCCCGGGCACCGAGTCAGTGCCGGGTGCCAGAAAGAACGCGAGCGCCAACCGCTCGGGGGCGCCCAAGCGGAAGTCGGGCATCCGCGCGCGCCCGATGTCCGTGCTCACGCGTCGGGGGTTCTCCAGATAGTCGAAGACGTACTGGACGGCCAACGGTCTCGCGGGTCCCAGGAGGGGCGCTGCGGCACGGATGCTTCCTGGGCCAGGGAGGCCGGAGTGGCAGGCACCACACCCGAGCTCGTACGCGAGCTCCGCGCCCGATTGCCACGCCCCGCTCGCCCCACTTTCCGACGCCTCGCGCGGCGCGGCGAGGACCACGGAAGCGATCAGCCCGGAGGTCCCCAATGCGGCTCTAATCGAAACCGACATGCGGATTGGTAATAGGTTGGCTCACTAGAGGGTGCTGGTGCTGAAGAGTTGAAGCGTCGGCCTCGCCGCACAAGATGCCGGTCGAAACGGGGAGCCCGGCGGCTCCGCAACCGGGACCCTCGCGGCTCCGCAACGGAGCCCGCCCAACGAAATGAGGCTCCGAGGCGTCTCCATGGACGTGCCGACCGGCGCGCGGACACCGGTCACCGTGTGAACCGCCGCCCCGGAAGAACCCCCTCGCACCGATGCCTGACTGGAGATAACGGATGCCCTTCCTCGTCGACCGAGCGCTTCGCCCAGCTTCACTCAAGCGGACGTGCCGGGCGCTACCGACGATTTCACTCTGGGTCGCGACTGCGCTCGTGGTCGGCCCGGCAGCGCTGGCAGTCGACGCCACCGCGATCACCGCGCAGGACCTGGCAGATATGGACGGCGAGGCCCTATACGACCAGGGTTGCGCGAGCTGTCACAGCTTCGACGGCACGGGACTGGAGCCCGGTACGGTCGAGCTCGAAGTTCCCGTTCCGGATTTCACGGACTGCAGCTTCGCTTCGCGAGAGCCAGACGCGGATTGGATCGCGGTGGCGCACGCAGGCGGACTGATCCGCGGATTCGACGAGACGATGCCCGCCTTCGGCGAGGCGTTCTCCGTGGAGCACCTGCAGCTCATCATGGACCACACGCGCACATTCTGCTCGGACGACACGTGGCCCAGGGGTGAGTTCAACCTCCCACGAGCCCTCGTAACCGAGAAGGCCTATCCCGAAGACGAAGCCGTCACGACGGTGAACTTCGCCGCCGAGGGCTCGGGCGTCGTCATGAACGAGCTCGTTTTCGAACGACGGTTCGGCTCTCGCAGCCAGTATGAGGTCGTGCTCCCATTCGGCGTGCGAGAAGGCACCGACGACGCCGGCTGGCAAGTGGGACTCGGCGACATCGAGCTGGGCCTCAAGCGCGCGCTGTGGCACTCCCTCGAGTCCGGCTCAATCGTCAGCGTGGGCACCGATGTGAAGATCCCCACCGGCGACGAGGACAAGGGCTTCGGATCCGGAGCCGTGTTCATCGAGCCGTACGTGGCGTTTGGACAGATCCTGCCAGGAGACGGCTTCATCCATGCCCAGGGCATCGTGGAGTTCCCCACAGATTCGGAGAAGGCGAGCACCGAAGCGGTCTGGCGATTCGTGCTCGGCAAGACCTTCGCGCAAGGACCTCTTGGATTCGGACGGGCGTGGTCGCCCATGGTGGAGGTACTCGGCGATCGAGAGCTAGGCGACGTCGGGTGCCCCACAGAAACGAGTGACTCCGACTGCGGCCACAGCGCGAGCTGGGATCTCCTCCCGCAGGTTCAGGTTACGCTCAACACTCGCCAGCACGTAATCGCGAACGTGGGCGTACGGATCCCCGTTACGGAGTCGGAGCACCGGGACACGCAGATTCTCGTGTACTTACTCTGGGACTGGTTCGACGGTGGATTCTTCGATGGGTGGTAGCGTACCGTTCCGCCAACTCTGCGAGCGCGGCGAAGCTGTGGAACAGGGAAGACTCGAGCATCCAGGAGCGATTTGATGACGCAGCAGGTTCTGGGCAGCCTTCAGACCGGGGTCATTCTGACCGCCCTGGCTTTCTCGACGCCGGCGTGGGTCGCGAGTCAATCACCACTCGCGGATGCGGATGGCCCGCGGGCCAGCATGGTCGCCGCCACGGGCGCCTTCGCCCTCGCCGCCTCGGGGAGCATCGTCGGAGTGGCCGGTTTCGTCGGGTCGGTCGGCTATTCCGGACCGGCGGTCGACAACGAGGTCGTGGACATGACCTCGGATCGGTACTGCTCGGGAATACATGACGGCGGCACCGTCGTTCGCTGGCCGGTGGCGGTCGATGCGGCGAGCCGCGTGAGGGACGTCGTCGTTTTCGTCAGGGAAGGCCTCGAAGGGACCAACCGGGCAGTCCCCGATGACGACGTGGTCCTCGATCAGGATGGCTGCCTCTACGCACCAAAGGCTCTTGCGATGATGGCGGGGCAGACACTCACCGTCCGCAACTCGGACGCCACGCTCCACAACGTGCACGCGTTTCCGGAGATCAACCAGGGCTTCAACATCGGGCAGCCCATCCGAGGTCTCGAGTCCCGGAGGACGTTCGACGATCCTGAGGTCGGGATCGAAGTGAAGTGCGACGTGCACGGATGGATGAGCACCTCGATCTCCGTGTTCGATCACCCGTTCTTCGCGGTGACCGATGAGGACGGGGCCTTCTCGATCGATGGATTGCCCCCGGGCGACTACGTCATCGAGGCGTGGCACCGCACCCTCGGAACCCGGACGCAAGCCGTCACCGTAGAGGAGGGGACGGCTTCAGACGTGACGATCCTCTACGAGGGCTAGGGAACCTCTGGACAAGTGTGGCGGGTCTCGTTGGGAGCGCCATGGACCCGGATTCTAGGCGGAGGGACGACGCCATAGCCCAAGCTACGGATAGGAGCTCTAACGACGAAGCCGGGTCCATGCCGCCCCAACCCGTCACCGCATGAGGTCGTGCGACCGACTCGGTCGTGGGCGTAGGGGTGTCGCGGACTCATGCGTGGTCTCTCCTCCTCGCCGTAGCCCTGCTACGACTCGTCGTCGTTCCTACCCTGGGTACTCGCGAGACCCCTGCGCGCGACCCGCCACACTTGTGCAGAGGTTCCCAGGGGCCAGCTCATCGGAAGTCGCAGAGATCCGGAAAGAAGGAGGAGCGTCCTCGCGCCTTCATCTCCATGAACCACTTCGTGTACACTCTGACGAGCCCGCAGCGCGGGATGTACTCCACCGCGTGGAGATCGGTGATGGAGTAGTTCCGCAGAGCCGCCAAACCGCCCCATTCCTGGGCTTCGTCGATCACGAGTCGTAATGCATGGAAGCGTCCGCGGACCATGAGGCAGTCGTCCAACCCGCATGCAAAGATCGGCGTCAGCGTCAAACGCTCTACGACGTCCCTCCCGTCCAATGCTCCGCTGCTGAGGATCGATTGGAAATCCGTCGAGCGGACGGTATAGGGCATCGCTCGCCGCCGTCTCTCGAGGCGGTCCACGATGACCTGTATTCCCTCGAGCACCAGCGGCTTCGGGATCAGCTCCACGCTCAACACGTCGCCGTCCGACAAGTCCATGCGCTGCTGGAGCGTGACATAGCCGAGTTGGCTGGCCAGAAGTACGTGCGGACCGCCATACGGGACCCGCAGCTGAAACCGGCCGCCGTCGTCCGTCATCGTACGGCCGAACCCATCGAGCTCCACGAGGGCGAATGGCACGGGTTGGCTCGAGAAGGCGTCCAGCACCTCTCCGCGCACCAAGATCCCGCTCGTATCGGGGATCTCCTGTGCCCCTGCGCTCGTCGCCCCCACACCCAGGCACACGAGGGCGAGCAGCGCGGCCAGGGAGGAGTCGGCGGATCGCACACAGCGTCGGGGGTGCGGTCGGATCATACGCGTCGCTCGGGCGAGGCACTGCGCTCCATCAGGGATCGCTTGGCCGGTCCGCCGGTGACACGGCTGAAGTCACCGTGCCCAGGAATGATTGTACTACGCGCAACCAGCCCTTCGGATCCTCCAGATGCACGGCATGGCCTGCCGCTTCGACGACGTGGAATCGTGAATCGGGCAGCCGGTCCGCCATGGCCTGCCCGATGCCGGTGAATTTGACGTCCTCACCCCCGCAGACGAGGAGGGTGGGCGCCGCGATCCCAGGCAAAGCGTCCCAAAGCGAAGGTTGGGAGCCGGTACCGAGACCACGTAGGCAAGCCGCCAGAGCGTCCGCCCGGTTGCCGAGCCTGCGGGCTCGCTCGGCTTCGCGGGTGGCCCTGGGCAGCCGGAGCCGTGTCGCGAACATCGGCTGAGCCATCCAAGCGTCGACAAAACTCTCCACGCCCCGCTCCTCGACGACGCGTGCAAGCGCTTCATCCGCCTCGCGCCTGGCGGCTCGATCGGAGTCCGTCTCGATTCCCGGAGAGGCGCTTTCGAGGACGAGTCCGCGGACGCGATCCGGCGCGAGTCGTGCGGCGCCGAGAGCGACGCGGCCACCCATCGAGTAGCCGATCCAGATAGCACGCTCCACCGAAGACGCGTCGAGGACCTCGACCAGGTCGTCGACGATGTTGCGGAGCGCGTAACGGGACGGGTCGGCTGAGCTGTCGCTACGGCCGTGTCCGGGAAGGTCGACTACGAGCAGCCGATGGTCTGCAGCCAACGCGGCCGTAATGCTGGTGGGCCAAGCCGCAGCCGACCCGGTGAATCCGTGCAGCATGAGCACGGGAGGGCCCACGCCTCCGTCGAGAAGGTGCACGCGAAAGCCGTTCCGCAGGCGGACGAACCGGGAGCGCAACGGCGTCACTGTCGGGTTCCTCGCGGCCGCTGTCGAGGACTCCTCGATGGCCGCTGCCGCCGCTCGGTCGTCGTTGGTCCCTGGCGCCGCTGGGTCTCCCGCGGCCGCTGTCGCCGCGCAGTCCTCGCGGCCGGTGGTCGCCGCTCGGTCGTCGTCGGCCCCTGGCGCCGCTGAGTTCCCGGCCACAGGGGGCCGGGTCAGGGGGCCGATCCCGCTCCCAGGAGTCCCAACAGCTCCTGATTCCCGTCGACGTCGAGGAAGGTGTCCCACTCCAGGAAGTAACCATCCGGATCGTACCCCACGAAAACGAGGACACGCTCGCTCTCGTCCGTGACCTCGGGTGTCCGAAGGCGGAAGTCCGGGTGCGCCTGGGCACGCTCGAACCAGTCCTCGATATCCGGAGTGAAAAACGAGATCGTCACGGATTTCTCTTGCGTGGCGGAGTGAAGTCCACGCGCGCCGTCTACGAAGCCCACGAAGCCCGTGCCCGAGACGGGAAAGACCTTGGCCCAGCCCTGGTCAACGATGAGGCTCGTCCCGAGCAACTCTTCGTAGAAGCGCTGAATGGGCTCGAGCTCGTCGTAGTAGAGCCAAAACACGGTGGCCTGGACGCCGAGCTCCGCGGGTCGCGGTGACGACCCTTCCGCGTGTAACGGGACGACGGCGTCGAGCACGGGCGTGAGGTGTTCGTTCTCCGGATGTGGGTTGAAGCGCTCGAACTCCAGGAGGTAGCCCTCGGGGTCGATCGCGACGAAACCGTCGTGCGGTTGACCTTCGCGCCACTCGTATCCTGAGCGCATCTCGACGCCCGAGTCGACCAGATAGTCGTACCAGCCTTCGACCTGTTCGGTCACGAACGCCAGGGTGACGGACTTCGGTTCGTCCGTCGAGTGCATGCCCTCCTCGGCATCGACGAGCGTGAGATAGGAGGATTCAGCCACGCGCATGATCTTCGCGAAGCCGTAGTCGACGACGGTCCGGAGACCGAGCACGTCTCGATAGAACGCCCATGCCGCATCTACGTCGTCGTAATAGTAGAAGGCGTTCAACGCCGAGATGGGAGGAGGAGCAGGACGCTCCGAAGCGGATATGGCAGGGCGCGAATCAGACTGGGGTCCACCATCCCCGCCAAAGGCGCCAACGAGCATCAGCAATCCGGTGATCAGCGCCACGCCGCGATTCGTCAAGAAGGCCACAACCATCCGAAGGCACCTGCCGTCACCAGCGCGTACACGAAGCCGTCGAACACGGACTTCAGCGTCGTGCTCCACTTCCGGTAGTACCAGATCGAGTTCTGCACCAGCGCTAGAGCGTACCCGATGAACGCGGTCGCGCCAGCGAATTGGAAGACGGTCAAATACTCGGCGCCGGGTCCCACGGCCCTTCCCGTGATGTAGGCCGTGAACACTCCTACGACGAGGGAGTACGCGAACCACTGGCCGAGGCTCTTTCCCATCCCCGGGACACCATTCGGCATCATGCTCACGAAGGCCACGGGTCCGGCCTCTGCCTTTTCCTTGTACTCCGGCGTCTTCAGAGCCTCCATGCTGCCCGCGTGGGGGATGACGTAGTCGCCGGGGGGAACCGCGAATGGTCTCAGCGCGTCCCCGACCTCGTCTTCAGAAGGGAAGGCGGCGAAGTCCGTCTGGTGGTACTTGAGGACGGTGTGGATGACCGAGCTGCCGATGAACACGAGAACGGCAGCGACCAGAATCGGCATCCAAAGCGCGAGGATTGGTACCATCATTCACCTCCGGGTCCGGGGAGTCGTGAGCATCGGTGCGCGTACTGTCACATCGAGCCGAGCGCCTATCCGGCCAAGCCTATACGCCCGAGCAAGTCGGCGAAGCCGGGATCGGATCGAACGGGGGCGAGCGCCGGCAGACGAAGCACCGTGGTCACCCCGGGCGTGTTCCTGTCGATCGCGGTTTGAAGGGCCTCCAACGCCTCGGGCACCTGACCGGCCGCGGCAAGGTACATCGCCCAGGTATCGGCTCTGCCCTCCGTGAAGATCTCGAGCTCGCTGGGGATCTCGACGGTCGACCCGTCCGTGGCGAACCTCTCCGCCGCCGCCACGAAGCGCTCGACGACTGCCGGGTCCGCCGGAACCAGCTTCGCCAGTCTCTGGAAGGTGTCGAGGGCGTCCTCGTATCGCCCGGCGGCGAGGAAGAGGAATGCCATTTCGGACCAGACACGTGTGTTTTCCGGGGCCAATGCCAACGCATCCTGCGTCGACCGGATGGCGTCGTCCACCCGACCCGTCGCCGCCAGCATGCGGGCGGCACCGAGCTTCACACGCCACGAGAGTAGGTCCGCCCGCTCGGCCGGACGGATCTCGGCGACCGCCAAATCGTTCTGCCCGGTGGCCAGGAGAACCTCGGCGTACCGCATATGTGCAGCCGGCGAGGACGGATCGTCCTCCACGGCTCGCTCCAGCTCTGCCTCCGCTGCCGCCCAATCGTAGGATCGTGCGCGCAGCAGACCCAGCGCCGTGCGAGCCTCGACAGACTCGGGATCGATGCGCACCGCTGTCTCGGAAGCGTTGACGCCTTCTGTGATTCCTTCGGCCGGATCGAGCGCTTCCGGGAACTCCAGGGCACGGGCATGCGACTCGGCGAGTCCAGTCCAGGCGGGAGCGAACGTCGAGTCCAGGTCGATGGACATTCGATAGTTGTCGATCGCAGCCGCCACTCCCGCAGGTGTGTCTCGATTCAGGTTGAAGTGGCCCCACAGGTATTTGTCGTAAGCCATCGAGTTGGTCGTGACGATCTCGTCCCCGACTCCGGAGCCGTCGTCAGGGAGTCGAAGTCTGAGGGCGTCGACGATGGACTCGGCGATCTCCTCCTGCACGTCGAACACGTCGTCGATCAGGCGGTCGTATTCAGCGTTCCAGAGGTCGGCAGCATTCGGCTCGGCCGATGACAGCTGCGCGGACACGCGCACCCGGTCCCCCTCTTTGTTCACCGATCCCTTTAGAACGGCGGCCACGCTCAGGGCCTCCCCGATCGCGAATGGGTCAGCCGCCGGTTCATCCGCGGCGACCGAAGACGCCCGCGCCGCGACATCGAGGCCGCCGACGCGACCCAGGAGCGAGCGCAGCTCGTCCGCCAGTCCGTCCGAGAAATACTGGTCCTCCGGGTTGTCGCCCACGTTCGCGAACGGCAACACCGCGATCGACCGGATCGCTTCCCTATCGACCGCTCCGGGGGCAGCCGCGCCGGTGGCTCGTGTGAGCCACCAACCGGCCGTGATCGCTACGGCGATTCCGCCGAGAACGATCACGGTACCCGAGCTCAGCCAGCCGACCGAGCGATCAGCCGCCGAGGCGTCCGTACCGGTCCGGACGATCCCCTGCGGGGTGATGTCGTAGATCCAGGAAAGCACGATCGTGATCGGAAAGCCCACGAGCGCGATCGCGACCAACAGGCTGAGCACCCAGTCCGGAAGCTGCATCGCCGGGACCACGATGTCCGCGCCTTGAAGGATGCCGAACGCCACCGCGCCGTAGATCAGAGCGATCCGGACGACGCGGCGACGCTTGATCTCAGCAAGAAAGGCTTGGAAACCTGAGCGTTCTGCGCTCATTTCAGCGACCCCCCGGTTGCAGCGGTACCTCGTCACGCGATCGGCTAGAAGGGCGGGCCCCTTGCCGGTCCCAGCCGCGTTCTCGGCACCACGTCCCCTGATCCCGCACCTCCACCGCCCCTGCAGAGCGGCGGGCGGCGCCCACGCCGGGAATGTATGGTGACGCGAGGTGTCGTGCGAAGGCGCATCACAGCCCAAGACGACTCGGACGCACCCACCGATCTACGCTGGTTCGGCGCTACGATCAGCCCGCGTCCGGGGTGGCCAGCAACGCGGACACGCGTTCCCGCAGCGTGGGAAGCACCTCCTCCTCGAACCACGGATGCCGCTTGAACCACCCCTGGTTTCTCGGACTCGGATGAGGAAGCGGTAGCGTCGAGGGCCAGAAATCTCGCCAGCTTCGCACGGTTTCGGTCAGGGATTGCCGACCCTGGCTCATGTGATATGCTTGGGCGTAGCGGCCAAGCACCAGCGTCAGCTGGACGTTCGTGAGCTGGTCGAGCAGCGGTCGCCGCCACGCAGGAGCGCATTCGAGCCGTGGCGGGAGATCGCCGGACTTGCCCGTCCCCGGATAGCAGAACCCCATGGGCAGAATGGCGATCGCGCGCGCGTCGTAGAACACCTCCCGACCGATCCCGAGCCACTCGCGGAGCCGATCTCCGCTCGGGTCGTCAAAGGGAACGCCCGACTCGTGAACTCTTCTGCCAGGTGCCTGGCCGGCGATGAGGATTCGCGCTGCAGGGTGCACCTGGAGGACCGGGCGCGGCCCAGCCGGCAGCTCGGCTTCGCAGATCCGGCACGCCAAGACCTCGCGCAACAGCGATGTGAACTCCGTCACAAGTCGGGCTCCGCCAATGCGGTCGGTTTGGAAGGGTCGAAGTCGAGCAGCAGGGTAGAGCCGGGGGCGACGGCCACCCAGCGGGCGTACAGCGAGCTCAGCTGGCAGCGAAGGCGAGCGAGGTCGTCGTCGGTGACCGGCGAGGGAGCTCCGCGCCCACCGGACGAGGCGAAGCGCTCGGCCTCCACGTTGAGATCGTCGGCCTCGAGCTTCACTCCCCCGGAGCGCTCGAGGTCGATCAGGCCAACGAGGTGCTCTACCGCGACCGCCTCGTCCGGGAGGGGCCCGCGGGCGCCCTTTCCGGTCGTATCCCCGATGTCCCAGCCGGCCTCGACCAGGCCGAAGAAGCCGTGGCGGAATCCAAGCGCGGTCTCGACGACATAGTGGGTGAGGTCGTGGAGCGGGAAGAAGCCGGCCTGAGCTCCTTTGTGCCGCTGCCACGTCCCGCTGCCGTCGGTCCGCACGCACTTCAGCACGGCGCCACCGTCGGTGCGCTTCGTCAACTCCACGCGCATGGCGCGACCATCCTCAGCCCGCGTCCGTCTGGTGTCCCATGGAACGCGATCATCCGCATGAAGCCCCGTCTCAAACTACGTCCAATATGCGAGGATCAT
This sequence comes from Longimicrobiales bacterium, assembly GCA_965248625.1. GTDB lineage: Bacteria > Gemmatimonadota > Gemmatimonadetes > Longimicrobiales > Gaopeijiaceae. Next base: position 810,398 of record OZ252109.1, read on the forward strand.
CCCGAACAGGAGGAGCCGGGTGAGGTCGAAGCTCGAGTTGATCGCCACGAGTCCCCAACCCTTCTGCTCCCAAGCGACACGCCCCATCTGGAGGGGAAGGAAAAAACCAAACCAGGTCCAGAATGCCCCATTGAGGCCGTATATCCACGCGGCCTCGTCCGGGCCGACGTTCCACGACGACGGACGGAAGGCTGCGATACTGTGCGTCAGCACGAACGCGATCAAAAGCGAGCCGAGTGCGTAGATGACCATCGACTTGGTCATCGCCGCACCGTCCGGCTGCTCCATGTCCTCCATGCCCATATGCTTGGCCCACGCCTTACCGAAGAGAGGGCCGAACCATAGGAACCCGACTGGCATCGCGACGAGAACGCATACGGCGACAGCGAGATAGTTGACGGAGATCTCCGGCTGCATCGTTCACTCCTTCGGGCGAGGTGGACGTTCCGTGATCACGGGGCGATCAACCTGACGGGATCGCGGGAGAGCCCGCAAGCGGGGCCTCCGGGAGGAGATGCGCCACGGAGACCTCCGATCCCGAAGAGTCCGATTGCGATTTCGCGGTGGCCCGACTCTCGTCAACGGATTGATGCTTCGTGCGGCGAACCCTAAAGTGTGGCGGCCCTACACCGGATCGGTGAGGCGTCGGAGCTCTCTCGACACGGCGGAGAGGAACGCAAAGCATGAGTGACGAGGCTGCATGAAGGTCGGACTCGTAGGGTTTGCGGGCTCGGGAAAGACCACCGTCTTCAACACCATGACCGGCCAGGACGCGCCGGTCGGGTACGGCGGGGACGTTCGCTTGGGCATGGTCAGAGTGCCCGACTCACGAATCGACGAGCTGTCCCACGTCTATCGGCCCAAGAAGACGACCTACGCCGAGATGAGCTTCTGCGATCTGCCCGGCGAGCACGGGTCCGAGAAGCGGGGTCTATCCCCCGCCGGATTGCAGCAGATTCGGGATCAGGAAGCGCTCTGCCTGGTTCTACGCGGCTTTGCGAACCCAGCGCTCGAGGGGGCTCCCGACCCTGCCGCCGACCTTGAAGCCTTTCACGCCGAATGTGTGTTGGCGGACCTGGACATCGCGGAGCGCAGACTGGAGCGGGCGCGGAAGGAGGGCGCAGATGCACAGGAAGTGGCTGCGTTCACGCTGATCAACGAAACCCTCGAGGCCGAACGACCCGTTCGCTCCCTTTCCGCTTCCGAGCTCAACCGGTCCCTCGTGCGAGGCTACTCACTGCTCACGGACAAGCCCTTGTTGGTAGCCCTCAACCTGGAAGAGACTGCGGCGGCAAGCCCGATACCGGAGGATCTGTCTCGACGGCTGTCCGAGATCCAAGCGGCTGGATTGACGCTCTCGGCAAGTGTCGAAGCCGACATCGCCGCCCTCGAGCCGGACGAGCAGGTAGAGTTCTTGGAGGACCTGGGGCTGACAGAGCCGGCGCTGACACGCTTCATCAGGGCTGCGTACGGGCTCGTCGACCTCATCTCCTTTTTCACCGTGGGTGAGGACGAGGTGCGGGCCTGGACGATCCGACGGGGGACGAACGCGCGTCGGGCCGCCGGCCGCATCCACTCCGACCTGGAGCGCGGCTTCATCCGCGCTGAGGTGATCCCCTACGATGTCTTCATGGAGCACGGGTCGGAGGCAGCAGTGAAGGACGCGGGCAGGCTACAGGTCGAGGGGAAGGACTACATCGTCGCTGACGGCGAGATCATGCACGTGCGCTTCAACGTCTAGTCAGCGCGCTTGTCACGCTAATCCCGCACTGGGGGCGTCGCCCACATCTCCCTCGATGTGTCCGCGAGCTCCGATGGACGATGTCGATCAAGCGGAGGTTGCCGCGAGCTGGCTCCGGAGCGCCCTGATTTCATCGGGGCCGATCCGGCAGCAGCCGCCGATGCACGCGATTCCGAGCGCCACACATTCGAGCGAGCTCGCCAACCAGCTCGATTCCGTGGGTTCGCGATGCCAAGTCTTACCGGACGGATTGTACCGCTCTCCCGAGTTGGCATAGACGATGACGGGCTTCCGAGTCCCCTCACGGAGGCGGGAGACGAGCGGCGCGATCAGGTCGGGTGACATGCAATTGACCCCGACGGCGGCGACCCCGCCCACGGCATCACATTCCCGAGCCGCGTCGACCAGCGGAGTTCCGTCGCTCAAGTGGGCGTCGTCGCGGCAGCTGAAGCTGATCCAAGCCCACTGGCCTGGCGTTTCGTCGAGAAGACGAAGGAGTACTCGGGACTCGGGCGCGGAAGGGATCGTCTCGCACGCCAGGAGATCCGTGCCGGAGGCGGCCAGGATCGCCCATCGTTCCCGATGGAAGTCGTACAGCGCGTGCTCATCCAGACCGTAGTTCCCCGTGTATTCCGACCCGTCCGCGAGAAAGGCGCCGTACGGACCCACGCTGGCCGCGACGATCGGCCGTAGGCGCTCCGGGGAGCCGTGACCGTGGGTCTCCCAGAAGGCATCGCGAGCGTCGACGGCGAGCCTGACGGAGAGGCGCAGCAGGGTGACGCTCTCATCTCGGTCCAGTCCGCGGTTCCGAAAACCGGGCAATGTCGCCTGATAGGTGGACGTCGCGATACAGTCGGCTCCGGCCTCGAGGAACTCGGTGTGCACCCGCGCGATCTCCTCGGGCGCGTCCATGAGAACCCGGGCCGACCACAGTGGGTCATTGAGGTCGCGACCGCGCGCCTCGAGCGTGGTCGCGAGTCCGCCATCCAGCACCATGACGCCATGGCGGCGGACGAAACGCTCGATGGGGTTGGCTTTCTGCGTCATCGGGGTTGGCCGAGCATGTCATCGATTGGGTTCACGTCCGCGATCAGGTCGCCACGGGCCCTAGTTCGAACCAGCCAGCCCGTCAGCTCGACGCGGGTCCCACCTGATGCCCGCGTCCAGCGATCTGTGCCCGATCGGCCGAGGCCCGCGAGACGGTCAGGATCTGTATCGGCGGATCGAGCGTCTGCCCGTCAACCGGCTGTCCGTGGATGAGCCGGACGACGTCCATCCCCTCGAGAAGGCTTCCGAACGCTGCGAATCCGCGTCCGTCCGGATTCCGCCGTCCACCCTCGTCGAGCTCCGGCTGCGCGCCCACGCATATGAAGAACTCACCGCGGGCCGAGTCCGGCGCGCCGCGCGCCATGGAGATCGTGCCGTCAAGATGGTGGACCCCTGTCTAGCCTGTTCCCTCCATGCGGATCGGATCCGAAAGCTGATCCCTTCTCTCCCTGTCCACGCCGCCCTGGATGACCGCGATGCGGATGCTGTCGTCGGGCTGGTTGTCCTGGGTCACGGTGCGGTAGAAGGTGCCGCCGTCGTACAGGCCCGCGTCGACGTATCGAAGGAAGTTCGCCGCAGTGATCGGGGCGCGATCCAGGTCGATGCTCAGCAGGATCTCGCCGAGGCTCGTGCGCACCACCACCTGGACGGGCTCAGAGCCCGGTGGGCCTACCACGGCCGGGACGGAGATGGCGCTCAGCCAAATCGTCAACGATGCGAGAATGGCCATTGGACGCGCGGATCGTGGTCCTCGAAAACCAGCAGAACCGCCATCATAGGGATCGCAGGCGTGTGTTGCACCGGTACGCTAGCTTGACTCCCTTGTTTCCCGGTCAGGCCGGAGGCTCAATCATGCTCGCTACACGTTCCGTCCGATGCGGTCATCCTTTTGTGGCCGCTGTCCTCTCGGCGTTCTTCGTCTCGACCGTTGTCGCTCAGGAATCGACCGATGAGTCCGACTGGGACGTCACGCTGGCTCGCGGAGAGCTCCGCGAGGTCGACTTCACGACGGACGTCGGCACCTGGATGAGCGTGGACGCGTCCCCAGACGGCCGATGGATCGTCTTCGACCTCCTCGCGAACATCTACCGGGTGCCGGTGGCTGGCGGAGACGCCGAGCTGCTGACCCGGGATGCGGGCGTATCGGTCAACTACCATCCCCGCTACTCGCCGGACGGTGGCACCATAGCCTTCGTCTCCGACCGCACCGGACAGAACAACCTGTGGATCATGGAGGCCGACGGCTCGAACCCGCGTGCAGTGTTCGAGGACCGGGTGGCCCGGGTCGTGGAGCCTGTTTGGACGCCGGACGGTGACTACATCGTGGTCCGCCGGTCTCGACGCTCGTCAACGCCTGGCACGCCGAGCCAGGCCGGTCTGTGGATGTACCATCGGGACGGCGGTGACGGCATCGAGCTGGTCGGGAACGACGAGAGCGGAGCCGCATGGCCCTCGATCTCCGACGACGGCCGGTACCTCTACTTCCACGTGCGGCGCAATCCGTTCGCGCCCGGAACGCGAGACGTCGTCGGGGGCTCCTGGCAGGTCCGCCGGAAGGACCTCCAAACCGGCGAGATCGTGTCGATCACTTCCGGCGAAGCCCAGCAGCAGGGCAGGGCATCCAGCGGTGGGAGCTACGCGGCCGAGATTTCTCCGGACGGTCGCTTCTTGGCGTTTGTACGACGCATCCCTAACGGGACCGTCTCGTTCAAGGGACACCGCTTCGGGCCCCGCTCCGCGCTGTGGTTGCGCGACCTAGAGACGGGCGAGGAACGCGTGATCATGGATCCGATCACGATGGACATGGCCGAGGGCATGAAGACGCTGCGCATCCTGCCGGGCTACGACTGGACGTCCGACGGAGCCGCCATCGTCCTCTCCCAGGGTGGGAAGCTGCGGAGCCTCGATGTGAAGAGCGGCGAGGTGACGACGATTCCATTCGAGGCGCGCGTCCAACGGACGGTGTCGGAGCAAACGACAGCGGAGTTCCGCATCACCGACGACCCGTTCCAGGCGCGCTTCCTTCGCTGGTACTCCGCGTCGCCGGACGGGAGCCAGTTGGCGTTCCAGGCCGTCGGTCGCGTGTGGACGCAAGCGCTCCCGCAGGGCACGCCGCGCAGAGTCACTCCCGAGAGCTTCCAGCCGTTCGAGCACGCACCGAGTTGGTCGCCCGACGGACGGTGGATCGCCTTCACCTCCTGGGACGACAACGAGGGTGGACATCTTTGGCGTGTCCAGGCGGGCGGCGGCGAGCCGGAGCAGCTCACGGCCGACGCGGCCGAATATCTCCACCCGGTGTGGAGCCCAGACGGATCGAGCTTGATCGTGACGCGGGGGACCGGGGCGCCGCTGCGCGGTCGCGGCGCCTCCCACAATCCGTATTGGGAGCTCGTGTCCATCTCGGCCACCGGCGGAGCCGGCCGGGTCGTTACCACCACGGGCGCCCAGGGCGGCAGCAGCCGCGGCCAGGTGAGCCGAGCATCGTTCGGTCCGGACGGTCGGATCTTCTTCCCGGACCGGATCGAACGCGAGGGCGGAGAAGGAACGGTCACGGGCCTCGTGTCCGTGCGGCCGGACGGCACCGACCGGAAGGTGCACGCCACGATGCCCTACGCGGACGAGGCGGTGATCTCGCCGGGTGGCCGTTGGCTGGCTTTCCAGGAGGGCGACAACGTGTACGTGGCGCCGATCCCGTTCGGCGGCGCTGGTGGTGAACCCATCGAGGTGGACAAGAAGGACGGGACGGTGCCGGTGCGGCAGGTGAGCACCGAAGGTGGGCTCTACCCGACCTGGCGCGGCGACGACGAGTTGGATTTCGGGAGTGGTCCACACTTCTTCACCCATCGCCCAGCCGCCGAGACCACCGACAGCGTCGACATCGAGTTGATGGTGGAGCGCCGCATACCGTCGGGGTCGGTGGCGCTGACCGGCGCACGGGTCATCACGCTGGACGACGGCGGGACGATGGAGCTGGGAACCGTCATCATCGAAGGAAGCCGGATCTCTTGCGTCGGCGACTGTGACACCTCGGGCGCCGCCGACGTCATCGATCTCTCCGATGCCACGATCATGCCCGGGATCGTTGACATGCACGCCCATCACTACCGCGAGCACCGTGGCCTCCAGTCTCAGCGCGACTTCGAGCAGGCCGTCTATCTCGCCTACGGCGTGACGGCCAACCTCGACAACTCGATGTGGTCGCAGAACGTCTTCCCGACGGGTGAGCTGATTCGCGCGGGCCAGGTTCTGGGACCCCGCACCTACTCGAGCGGTGATCCTCTATACGCGGGAGACGGCAGCCGCCAAAACGATATCACGAGCTACGAGGTCGCGGAGCAAAACGTTGCTCGCCTGCACGACTGGGGGGCCGTCGCGATCAAGCAGTACCTGCAGCCCCGTCGCGAGCAGCGGCAGTGGATCGCGGACGCGGCGCGCAGGAGGCGTCTCATGGTCACGTCCGAAGGGTCCGACCTCCCGTACAACATGGGCATGATCATGGACGGGCAGACGGGCTTCGAGCATCCGATGAGCTACGCGCCGCTCCACGCCGACGCCGCAAAGTTCTTCGGAGCGACAACGGCCGTGTACTCACCCACGTTCATTGTTGGAGGCGCGGGGCCCTGGAACGAGGAGTACTTCTTCCAGGAGTCGAATGTGTGGGAGGACGAAAAGCAGCAGACCTGGATGCCGTGGCGGCAGGTGATCCCCCACACACGCCGTCGTGTGCTGAGGCCCGTCACTGACTACAGCTTCCCGCTCATCGCTCAGGGCATGGCGGACGTGATCGCCGAAGGGGGCAGCGGCGCCATCGGCTCACACGGGCAGATGCACGGTATCGGGTCGCACTGGGAGATCTGGATGGCCGCGTCGGCGATGGGCCCGCTCGGTGCCCTCGAGGTGGCCACCGTCCAAGGGGCGCGCTTCTTGGGAGCTGAGGAGGATCTGGGCTCGATCGCGGTCGGCAAGCTCGCGGACCTCGTCGTGCTGAACTCCAATCCGCTGGATGATATCCGGAATACGACGGACATCCGATACGTGGTGCAGGGAGGCGTCGTGTACGACGGGGACACCCTCGACGAGGTGTGGCCGAAGGCGAAGCCCTACGGTGAGCGTTGGTGGGTAGACCCGACGGGATGGTTGAGCGACGACAGACCCGTGGACTACTGGGATCGCAAGCCGTAGGCGGGGATCGGAGACCGCAGGCGGGTCGCCGCGGTACACCGGGATCGTAATCCGCAGGCGGAGTCGCAACCCGGATCGCGGGCAGTCGTCAGTCAGCCCTTGTGGTAGTGGGGCTGGTAGAGCTGGAGGACGAAGTCGCCCGGGACCTTGAAGTGGGTCACCAGCCCGAAGCCGGCGTCGGTGATCTCGTCGGTGAACTCGACGCCTCGGGCGCTCAGCTCTGCCACCGTCGTCTCGATGTCATCGCAATAGAAGGAGATGGCATGAGTGCCGGAGGATCCTCCAGACTTGTTCTCGGCGGGGTGGCATCCCATGTCGGCCTCGGGTAGGTCGAAGATCAGCCAGCCGTCCCCGACGTCGGTGAACGAGAACCCGAGCTTGTCCCGTATGAACGCCCTCAACTCATCGGCCTGTGACGAGTAAAACATCGTATGGACGCCTTTGATCACGCGTGCTCCTCGATAGAGGGATGGTGGTGCGTCAAGCTGAGGACCAAAGACGATGAGGTCAATCGAGACGAAGCGCCCTGGACAGAGCCCGAGTGGTCCGGATCTCGTGCAATCCCTGGTGGACGGCGAGACCCGCTTTGACGCCTATCTCGCGTTGGTCGAGATGGGTGCGGACGCTATACCAGCCATCCGCGAGGGCCTCGCGCACCATCAATGGGAGGTTCGGCGTTGGTGCGCGATGTGTCTGGACCAGATCGCCGATCCGGAATCACTCGACGCCCTCGTACCGCTGTTGCGCGACCCGAAGAGCAAGGTCCGCCTGTGGGCGGTGCACTCGATCTCGTGTGAGCACTGTACAGACGCGAAGTGCACGGTCGACGTGGTGCCGCTGCTCGTGGAGCGCGTTGAACTCGACGAGAGCCTTCGCGTTCGGCGGATGGCCACGGCCATGCTGGGCTCGGAGTTCCTCGATCGGAGGGCCGTTCCGACGTTCGAGCGCGTTCTCGCAGAGGAAGAGGACCGGAAGCTGATCGGGCATGCGCAGAGGGGACTCGATCGGTATCGAGAAGCCGGCGTGGCCGAGTGAGCGGGCGTTGCCGAGTGGTGGCGTCGTTGCCCAGTGGGCCGTCGTTGCCGAGAGGGCCGTCGTTGCCGAGTGAGCCGGCGTCGCGAGCGGCACGCCGTCAGGCTCGGCTCTCCTTCGATGCCTCGGCCAGCATGGCCTCGATGAAGGGGCTCTTCGCTTCGGTGTAGGCGCGCTTGTCGGACCCGTGGACCCGGGCGAGCTCCCGCTTCAGCCGCCCGTACTCCAGAGCCCTCGACGGATGGGCCCTGAGATAGTCTCGGAAAGCGAGATGTGTCACCCAGAACTCGCTGCCGACGACCACGCAGTGGAGGTGATGCGTGCGCGGGCGGAGCGTGGGTTTCCGGAAATAGCGCCGGTTCGGTAGCTCGTCCTCGTACTCGGGGACGTAGTGGTATCCGGCTCCCAGCAGCGCCCCGATTTGCGCCTCGGCCTGAGCCAGCCCGGCCAAGCCGACCATGATGTCGATGATCGGCTTCGCCGCGAGGCCGGGTACTGCCGTACTCCCGACGTGCTCGATGTGGGCATCGACCTCGACGAAGACGCCGGCCAACCGCCCGCGCTCGTCCTCGAACTGTCTGGGCCAGGTCGGATCGTACAGCGCAATGACGACTCGCTCGATCATTTTTCCCAGGCCCCGGAATGCCCGCTCGATAGGGCGACGGTATGGCTGTCCGCGCGCCCTAGGCCAGATCGCTACCGCTCACGGAGTAGCAAGATCGTGGCCGATCGCCCGGCGTCGTAGCTCATCGATATGTCCACGAGCACAGGGCCGGACGCTTCGACTTCCCGGCTCGCCCGTGCGCAACTTCCAAAGGTCACATCTCGTCTAAGCCTCCAACCGGCTGCGGAGGTTGGCTGTTAAACCCCTGCCGCAGCGTCCTGGTATCGCACCGTAGAAGGCCCGAGTCTTCGCTGGGCCGTGGAGAGATAAGTGAAAGGCTTGAGACTCGCACTGCGCACCACGTTCAGGACTCCCTTCCTCACGACGGTCGCCGTCATCTCCCTCGCGCTCGGGATCGGCGCGAACTCAGCCATCTACTCGCTCTTCGACCAGATGCTCGTGCGGGCACTTCCCGTACCGGAGCCTGATCGCCTGGTGAATCTCGCGAATCCCGGTCCCAAGCCGGGCTCGCAGTCGTGCAATCAGTCGGGCGGATGCGACGAGGTCTTCAGCTACCACATGTTCCGCGACTTGGAGCGCGAGCTCGACGGCGTGGTGAGCATCGCCGCTCAGGTTCTGTTCAGTGCGAACCTCGCGCACGAGAACCAGACCGTAAACGGCAGCGCAGTGATGGTTTCGGGGTCTTACTTCCCCGTGCTGGGAACGCAGCCCGCGCTCGGCCGACTGATCGGGCCCGACGACGACAGAACCATCGGCGAGCATTACGTCGCCGTGCTGAGCCACGGCTATTGGGACCGCCAGCTCGGAGCGGATCCCGGCGTGCTCAACAGCACTCTGGTCGTGAACGGAATACCGATGACGATCGTCGGTGTGGCCGCTCGTGGCTTCGGCGGGACCACCCTCGGAGAGCAGCCTGACGTCTTCGTGCCCATCACCATGCGAGCCACGCTACTGCCGTGGTTCGACGCCTTCGACAACCGTCGTAGCTACTGGGCCTACCTGTTCGCGCGCCTCGGCGCCGGTGTGTCAATCGAACAGGCGGGAGCGGCTGTCAACACGGTCTATCGATCCATTCTCGAAGAAGTGGAGGCGCCTCTCCAGGAAAGCATGAGCGATCAGACGATGGCGCTTTTCCGGGCCAAGGAGATCACCCTCGAGGCAGGCGGTCGAGGGGCAAAGCTCTCTTCACGGTGAGATTCGCACGCCTCTCGTGCTCCTGTTCGCCATCACCGGCATCGTGCTCCTCATCGCCTGCGCAAACATCGCGAACCTCTTGCTTGCACGGGGAGCACGCCGCGGTCAGGAGATGGCAATTCGGGGCGCTTTGGGTGCGAGCCGGCTTCAGCTTCTTACCCAGCTCATGGCCGAGTCGTGTGTCCTCGCCGTCCTGGGCGGTGTCGCGAGCCTGCTCGTGGCGAACGCCACGCTCGGCGTGATTGGCTCGATGTTGCCGGCCGAGATGACCGGCATGATAGAGCTCGAGCTGCGACCACAGGTTTTGATGTTCGCGGCGGCGTTGGCGATCGGTACCGGCGTGCTCTTCGGCATGTATCCGGCCCTCCACAGCACTCGAATGGACCTTGCATCGACGCTGAAAGCCAACGCGGGACAGCCGTCGGGCGCGCGCTCCGCGGCCCGGTTCCGAACGGCGCTCGTGACTGCACAAATCGCGCTCTCAATGACGCTACTGGTGGGCGCCGGGCTGTTCGTGAAGAGTCTCATGAACGTTAGCCGAGAGGATCTTGGCCTTCAGTCCGACAACGTCATAACGTTCGCCATCTCGCCACAGCTGAACGGCTACGAGGACGAGCGCAGCCAGGTCCTGTTCGAGCGAGTCACCGAGGAGCTGGACGCGATACCAGGAGTGTCCGGGGTTTCCGCAGCGTTGGTCCCGATCCTCTCGGGTGACAGCTGGGGCAACGACGTCTTGGTGGAGGGCTTCGAGTCGGGTCCCGACGTCGATGACAACTCACGAATGAACGAGATCGGGCCGGGCTATTTCAGCACGCTCGGGGTTCCGCTGCTTGCAGGCCGGGAGTTCGCGCAAGCCGACGCAGAGGGTACGGTACCCGTGGCCATCGTGAATGAGGCGTTCACGAGAAAATTCGGCCTCGACGGTCGCAATGCCGTGGGGAAGCGTATGGGCACAAGCGCACGGGGTAATGACGCCGACGAGCTCGACACGGAGATCGTGGGTGTGGTCCGGGACGCCAAGTACTCGGAGGTCAAAGACGCGGTTCCGCCCCTCTTCTTCCGGCCCTATCGCCAGGACACGGGGGTTTCTGTGGGCGCGTTGTACTTCTATGTCCGCACGGAGGTCGCGCCTGAACAAGTGTTGCGGGCGATTCCACCGCTGATCAACCGACTCGATCCCAATCTTCCGATCGAGGACCTGAAGACTCTGGAGCAGCAGGTCCGGGAGAATGTCGTCCTCGACCGGCTGATCAGCATGCTTTCCACTGCTTTTGCGGTCCTGGCCACACTGCTCGCGGCCATCGGACTGTACGGTGTGCTGGCCTACTCCGTCACGCAGCGGACGCGGGAGATCGGGTTGCGCATGGCGTTGGGGGCCGAAGGCTATCGCGTGCGTGGCCTGGTTCTCGCGCAGGTTGTTCGGATGACCGTCGTCGGGGGCATCATCGGTCTCAGTGCGGCCCTGTTCCTTGGACAAGCCGCGGAGTCCTTGTTGTTCGGACTGAGCGGGTACGACCCCTTCGTGCTCGTCTTCGTGGCGCTCGCGCTAGGAATGGTCGCGTTCGGGGCCGGGTATCTGCCCGCGCTCCGAGCGTCGAAGGTGGATCCGATGGAGGCGCTTCGGTACGAGTAGCGGGACACGTAAAAGGGGCGGCGGCCAAAAAAGCCGAGCCCGACTCCATCCCATGCACGCTCCAGGAGGCTGGCGCAAGCGAGGTCTTGGGGCATCGCATGCGTTAGATTGGAGTCGGATGCCCAGACGGGTGCCTTTCAGGACGAAGGGCTCCAAAGAGGACGTGCCGCCATGGACCCGCTCCGACCCTCCATTCTCATTGGTGCTGCCGTCGCGGCGACGGCCTGCTACAGCTCGACGGAACCGGACATGCCCACGCCGCCGGACCACTCCGTGCAGGTCTGGGTGCGGGCGACGTCCCAGGCCCAGTGGGCTCTCGCCGCGGCCTCGTCGCCCTCCCGGTCCGCCGCCGGATCCGATATCACCGCCCTACAGATCCAAGAAGTCTTCGTGGTCCTGGGGGGGTTGAAGCTCGAGACCGCGGGGCTGGACGAGACGGTTGATTGGGTTCTCGAGGAGTCCGTCGTGATCGCGGTGGACCTGGACGGTGATCCAATCCTCGCGTTCAGCACGGACGTGCCCGCTGGTCTCTACAAGGAGCTCGAGCTGTCGGTCGACAAGCTCGAGGACGGCAACGCCAGGGAGCAGGCGCTGATTGGCCGTTGGCCCGAGCTGAGCGACGCGAGCGTCCTCGTCAGAGGCGCGCTGGCTCGACAGGAAGGCGGTCTCGAAAGCTGGGAGTTCGCCGCGGCGCTTGACGTCGACCTCGAGCTCGAGTTCGCCATGCCCTTCGAAGCCACGGGCGACGCCACCTCGTTCACGGTCGTTTCGCTGACCCTCGACCTGATGCGCTGGTTGGAGGGGCCAGGCGCTCCCATCGACCCGACGGACCCCGCGAATCGGTCGCTGATCGAGGAACGCATACAGGACTCGATGGAGATACTGGAAGGGGGATGAACTCGCGGTAGGGCAGCCAAGGAGCTATCGGCACCAAGGAGCTATCGGCCCCAAGGAGCTATCGGCCCCAAGGAGCCAGCTGCCCCAAGGAGCTATCGGCCGCGATCTCTCGTCCAGTACGCCTTGCCGTCCCGTATTTCGATCGTGGTACCCATGGCACTCGAGAGGTCGGCGAGACGCTCGAGGATGGACATCTCCACATCGCCACCGGCCACCTCGGGGTACCCGCGCGTCTCGTAGAAGAGCGCGCCTTCCGTCCCCTCGTCCAGGACGATGGGCGTGAAGGTCGCATTCCGTACGCCGTCCTCTCCGACTGATGCCTCCACGACCACGCTTTGCCATACCTCGGGTGGGTAGTATCCGAGCTCGGTCCTCGAGTGGAAGATGAAGTTCCCGAGACCATAGAGAATCAGCCCTCCACCGTACGCCTCGACCCCGCCCAGCTGGGGCTCGCCGTGGCTAACGTAGAGGTCCGCACCAGCGTCGATCGTGGCTCGCGCCCACCGCTCCTGCCAGCCCGACCCCGCGTCCACCTGATAGTGTTGGTACGCGACGACGAAATCGGCGTTGGCCGCAGCGTCGCCAATGGCGGCCAGGTTCCTCTCCCAATCCGCCGAATCTTCCGGCTCGAGCATGTTCACGCCCGCGGCGGCGTCCGTCGCTCGCGCGCCGACAGGTGAATTCACGGTCGCGGTGGCGACCATCCCAATCCGCAGGCCCGCGACGTCCCGATATGCCGGGGCCGTGGCCTCTGCCAGATTGCGTCCGGTACCCGCGTAGGTCATGCCGCGGCGCTCGGTCTCTTCGACGGTCGAGACGATGCCCTCGTCCCCGTAATCCCAGGCGTGATTGTTCGCGAGCGACAGGAGCGTGACCCCGATGCCGTCGAGGTAGTCGAGCACCCCAGGGCCTCCACCGTGAAAGAAGGTGCCGTCGCGTGTCGGGGTGCACTCGCAGTCCGGACCGTCGATGGCGACCTCGAGGTTGCTGAAGACGGCGTCGGCAGCGCCCAGAATCGGAACCACGGTTCGGAGAGGAGCGTCGAGATATCGCGTAGGGTCGTGCTCGATGAGCGATTGTCCCACGACCACCCATCCGACGGCCGGCGTGGTCGCGGGCGGTGCGCCGTCCTCGGGGGGGCCACAGGCGAACGTCGGAGGGACGGCGAGCAGAAGGGCATAGGCGCGCGGGCATCTCATCGCGTCACCTCCAATCGTCGAGGACGAACACGCCGTCGCGACTGAAACCAGGCGCGCTCGGCCGATGCATGGCGATTCCGAACATCTCGCTGTGGAACCCGTGACTCACAAGGCGCTCGTGAGCTTCGCGGCGGGACGTGTTCACTCCCACGATCAGTCGGACCGCCTTCACTGTGCCCGCGTATTCCAGGCAGCCGGTGACGAGATCGTCGAAGCGGTTCGCCTGTTCGGGGCCGGGCCGTGCCGCTCCGAACTTCACGTAGCACGTGCCGCTTCCGGCCTCGGTGCCGGGGCCCTGGTGGATCGCCGCGAAACCTGCCAGCTCGGCGCCGCTCCAGAGCAGGATCGTGTCTCCGAGCTTCTGCTTGTCGATAGACTCGATCTCATTCGTCAGATCGAGACCCTCGAACACGGCATCGGTGACCGCCCGACAGGCCGCCAGGGCAGCGTCCCGTTCGGACCCCGAAGTCGCAGAGATCCTGGTCACGGGCAGAACCGGTGAAGAGGCATCGACGGTCTTCGCCATCACAGCTGTGAGAAAGCGCGGGCTGAACCCGTATTTCTGGTACAGGCCCAGGTGCTTCGCGCTTTGGGGGAACGTGAACAGCCCGGCGAGCCGAACCTCCCATTGGGCGAAGAGGTCAATGATCGGCTCCATGAGAAGACTCCCGATGCCGCGGTCCCAAACGTCCGGCCGCGTCGTGATGGGCCCCAGGAACGCGAAGCTTCCCCACCTCGCCGCGAAGTTCGAGCCCACGATCCTTCCATCGATCTCTGCTACGAACGCAGCCGACGGATCGGCGTTCCAACGGGGCACGACGAAGCTGGCATCGCCCATGAACGAGGAAGGCTCCGGTATCCCGAGGAAGGTCCCGAAGGCCAGCCGCATGACGTGATCCGCCTCCGCGAGATCAGCCCTTACGAGGGGCCTGATGACGACTTCGGGTTCGCGGCTCGTAGCGGGCATCATCCCTCAGGTTGCCGGCGGCTCCCCGCCTCCGAATGCGCGACCACTGCCGTTCCGATCATGTCGCCCATGACGTTGACCGTCGTATTGCCCATGTCCACGAGCCGATAGATGCCGCCGACGACGGCGGCAAGCTCCAACGGCAAGCCGAACGACTCGACCAGGATGAGCGCCACCACGTACCCGCCGGCCGGAATCCCGCCAGATCCCATGGAGAGCAGGAACCCCATGAGCAGCAGCGTGAAGATCTCGGCGGGAGTCATCTGAACGCCCGCGGCCTGGGCCGTGAACATGACGACGGCCATCAGCATGATCGCTGTCCCGTCCTTGTTGATTTGGGCTCCCAGAGGAAGCGTGAATGCGTAGACAGGGCGTGGCAGGTCGATCTGCTCAGCCACGTCGAGCGATACCGATAGCGAGGCCAGGCTCGACGTCGTCGAAAGCGTCGTCGCCCACACCGCTCCGGTCTCGCGAAGGAAGCGGACCGGGCCCCGATCGCTCAGCGCCCGCAACATCGTGAGGTAGAGCGCGACGAGAACGACCTGAGCCCCCCACACCCCAGCAAGGAAGCCTGCCATTGGCCCGAAGAGCTCTGCACCGTACCGCCCCACGGTGACCGCCATGAGCGCGCCGATCCCGTAGGGAGCCACCAGGAGAATCAGGTCGACAACTTTGCGGAAAAGGTCGGCTAGGTCCGCGAAGGCGGCCCGCAGTCGGTCGCGCGGGCCTTCCGGCAGCAGGAGCGTGGCGATCCCCAGCAACACCGACACGACCACGAGCTGCGTGACGTTCCCCTCGGCGAATGCGGCGAAGATGTTCGTGGGAACCAGGTCCGTCAGGATCTCCAACACCGAAGGTGCGGCTCCTACTTCGCGGTCCACGGATTCACGTAGGACGACGCCGTCTCCCGGCCGGACGAGAGCCATCGCGACCAGGCCCAGCACAAGCGCGAGAACAGTCGTCAAGACGAAGAACACCAGGATCCTGCTCGCGAGCCGCCCGAACGTCCGGAGATCGGTCAGCGCCGTGAGACCCGCCAGGAGATTGAAGAACACGAGCGGGACGGCTGCCATGATGAGCAGCCGAATGAAGACGTCGCCTACGGGCTCGACGATGGACACGCGCTCCCCGAGGAACGCACCGAGGACCGCACCCGCGGCCATCCCGATGAGGATCTTTGTTCCGAGCCCGAGGCCTTTGCGTGGTGTGTCAGCAAGCACGATCGTCGGACGGACCCGTCAATCGCCTTGGTCGGTCTCCGCCTCCCGCACCCTGCGGCTGACCTCCTGGACCTCGTCCAGAACGCGCGGGAGGTTACCGCTCCAGAGCTGCCCGATCTGGTCTTCGGTGTACCCCCGGCGGACGAGCTCCATGGTCACGTTGAACGTCTCCGTCGCATCCATCCATCCGTCGACGCCGCCGCCACCGTCGAAGTCCGAGCTGATGCCCACATGGTCGATGCCGATCAGCTCTACTGCGTAGTCGATGTGATCGACGAACTCGGCGACGGTGGCCCGGGGTGGGGGCGGAAACTCGGCGTCGATGGCGTCGCGGCGGGCCCGGAACTCCGCGCGTTGCTGGTCGGTCATCCCTCGCCGCCCGCCTGCCGCGTCTTGTTCGGTCTCGAGCGCGGCGAGCGCGGACGCACGCTCAGGTGAGGGGGTCTGGCACTTCACGTAGGTGTTGAACGCGACCGTCTGCATGACGCCGCCGTTCTCGGCGAGTGCCAGTAGTTGCTCGTCATCGAGGTTCCGGCTGTGATCGCAGATCGCTCGGACCGCCGAGTGTGAAGCGATGATCGGGGCCTCGGTCATCTCGAGGATCTGCATCATCGACTGCTTCGAGGGGTGGGAGATATCGACCATGATCCCCCACTTGTTGAGCTCCTGCACGACCTGACGGCCCAGCGGGCTCAGGCCGTCGTGCATCCAAACGCCGTCCCGCTCGCCGGTGTTCGAGTCGGCGAGCTGGCTGTGCCCGTTGTGGGCGACCGAGAGGTAGCGGGCGCCGAGCTCGGCGAACTTCCGAACGTTCGAGATGTCGTCGCCGAGCTGGTAGCCATTCTCGACCCCTATGAAGGCGATCTTCTTCCCGGAAGAGTCGAGCCGACGGGCATCTTCCGACGTGAGGGCGAGTCCGATCCGGTCCGGAGCCAGCTCGTCCGTGAGGCGGTGGATGGCGTCGAACTTGTCCATCGCGGCGGCCGTGGCACGGGCGAAGCCGGCAGATGTCAAATCGTCGTCCTGTCCCACGAACACGATCAGGAAAACGGCGTCGAGACCGCCCTCTTCCATCTTCGTGACGTCGACCTGGGTGTCCAACCGATTCGCGTAGCTACGCTCTGGCGTGAAGTTGCCGGGGTTGATGTCCACGTGGGTATCGAGTGTGATCACCCGCTCATGGATGCCACGGGCCAGGGCCTCGAGATCCGCCCCCGATGCGGCTGGCGCGTCGGCGGCCGGTCCACCGCATGAAAGGGAAACCGCGGCGGCGACGACACCCGCGATGAGAGATCGGGGGTTCATGGCGGACCCCCAAACGGTAAAATGCAAACGGCTCGAATGCCTGGCATTCTAGGGGAAACGGTCCTCGCCAGGCTACCCGGCGCTCCCCTCCGGTGGGACCCAGGTGCGATTCGTTCAACGCGTGGCCAAACCCGTGTCTGCCCTTCGCGGCTTGACGGCTTCTAGGCGAGCACGACAAGAATCGTGACATGGGTACGTACTCTTCAACCTGGTTCAAGACTTTCCTCCACACGGTTTCCGACGAGCAGTCGGACGCGGAGGCGGCGTTCATCGAGCGCCAGCTTCCGTTGCCCCGTTACCGAGACGTCTTGGATCTCTGTTGCGGTGCCGGGCGACACGCGGTTCGGCTCGCCCGAGCTGGGTACAGGGTGACGGGAGCCGATCGCGACGACGCTGTGTTGGCGCACGCGCCGCTCGCCGAACCCTCAAACCCGCGGTACGTCGTCGCGGACATGCGGGACCTCTCGCCACTCGGTGCAGGATTCGATGCCGTCCTCCTCCTCTGGCAAAGCTTCGGGCAGTTCGCCGCGGAGGCGAACGACGCACAACTCGACGCGCTGGCCGAAGCGCTCGTGCCGGGTGGGCGCCTCGTCCTGGATATCTACCACCGGACCTTCTTCGAGGCGCATCTCGGAACCCGCGAGATCGAACGCGCGGGACACCGCGTGGTGGAAACCAAGACCATGACTGGACCACGCCTCTCGGTCGTGCTCGAGTACGGGGGGGGCGAGCAGGACACGTTCGACTGGGAGCTCTTCACGCCTTCAGAGTTGGCAGCCAAGGCAGCCGTCCGAGATCTGGACGTGCGGACCCTCTGTGGCGGCTTCGACGAAGCGACGAAGGCCGACGGCCTCCAGCCGCGATTTCAGGCCGTCCTTCAGAAGCGCGCGTAACTGCTGACGAGGAGAACCTCGCCGCGCCAGAGGCCTGCGTTTCTCTTCAGTCTAGGAGTCGGATACTTGACAAAATAATCTGTCTAGACTAATATTTTCGTCCGCACAAGACGCCACAAGACGCCACAAGACGCCACAAGGCTCCACGGCACCCCACGGAAACGCCACGAGGCACTACCGAGCCGCCACCGAACGCCACTCGACGCCACGAAGCGCCACTCCACACCACCGGCCCCTGAGACGCATGTCCGCAGCCGTAGCCATCATTCGGGATCCCGACGCCGCCGCCGCGGTGATGAGTCCTGTCCGGCGTGGAGTCCTGCGCGCACTACGAGATCCGGGCTCCGCGACTACGGTTGGCGCCGAGCTCGGGCTTCCTCGGCAGAAGGTGAACTACCACCTGCGTGCGCTCGAGGCGTCGGGGCTGGTGGAGCACGTCGAGGACCGGCGCCGGGGGAATTGTACGGAGCGGATCGTTCAGGCCACCGCGACCCATTACCTGATCGACTCCTCCGTATTGGGAGAGCTCGAAGCGACCCCGGAGCAGACCGCCGACCGCCTGTCCAGCGAGCATCTCGCTGCGGTCGCTGCCCGGACGGTTTCCGAGATTGGCGAGCTCCAAGCGCGCGCACGCGTCGCCAGCAAGCGGTTGCCCACCTTCTCCGTCGAGGCGGCTGTACGATTCCGCTCACAATCGGATCAGGCAGACTTCATGGAGGGCCTCTCGAACGCCGCTGCAGAGCTGATTGCCCAGTACCACGACGAGTCGGCCGACGAGGGTCGTTGGTTTCGATTGATCGTCGGATCACATCCGGCCCTCGGCCCGCCGGACTCCACACATCCGGACATCGCCCCGCCGGATTCCACGCATGCGATCCCTGACACTGGAGCAGTTGAATGAGCAAGCCCGAACAAGCCCCGGCCGCTGCCACGCGCTCCATCGTGGTCGAGCGAGAGATTGCCGCGCCGCCCGAGGACGTGTGGACTGCCCTGACGACCCCGGAAGGTCTGCGGCAATGGTTCCCGCTCGATGCCCGCGTCGAGCCCGGTGAGGGAGGATCGATCTGGCTCTCGTGGGGACCCGGGGCGGCTGGGGAGGCGCCGATCCACGCATGGGCCCCGCCCAGACACCTGGGGTGGACCGAGGCCTACGGAGAGGACGAGGCCGGCCGACCCATCGAGGTCGCCGTGGACTTCTACGTCGAGGACCGCGAGGGAACGACCGTCGTCCGGCTGGTTCAGTCGGGCTTCAGCGCCTCGGAGGAGTGGGACGAGATGTACGACGCCCTGGTGGACGGGTGGACCTACTTCCTTTTCAACCTCGCCTTCTACTTCCTCAAGCACCGGAACAGGAACAGAAAGCTGGTGTGGCGCAGGGTCGCGACCGACCTGGCGCGGGACGTCGTGTGGGAGAGCCTGGTGGCCGGGGCCGTCATCAGCGGTGTGGCCGAGCGCGGAGCTCAGGTGGAGCTATCGTTGGACGAAGTCCGAAGCGCAGAGGTCGTGTCTGCCCGCAAGGACTACCACTTCGCCGCTACCGTTCCGGGTTTGGACGACAGCGTTCTCTTCGTCGAGTTGGAGGGCAAGCACGTCGGGCTTTGGCTCAGCACGTACGACGCTGAAGAAGACCGCGTCGAGCAGCTGGAGCGCGCGCTCGACGACCGGGTCGCCGCGACGCTGGGCGCCGGGCTCAGCGCGACAGGATCGGCACCCGACGGGGATGCTGCGTCCTAGCGACCGGACTTCGGCTGCAGACCACTAGCGCGGTAGCAGCCGGCTAGTTCTCTCCCGCCAACGCGACCGCAGCGATCAGCCGGCCGAGGTTCGCCAGGTCGCGGAGATCGAGGACCTCGCCCGGCGAGTGACTGTACCGGCCCGGCCACGACAGTCCCTGATTGGGCGCGCCCCAGTACGTGAACTGCGTGCCGTCGGTGCCCCCCTGCGTGAGCCCCATCTGAATGGGAATGCCGGCGTGACCGGCGGCCTGGAGGACCCGGTCACGCTCGCGGTCGGGCGACACGCCCGAATTCTCGATTGCGCGTAGCACCGGCCCGTTTCCGAGTGGGGCATACGCGAAGTGAGGCGACTCGAGGGGGGTGTCCGACGACACGAACGTGTCGACCGAGAAAATCCTCCGCGTCGTCCGCGCGAAGCGCGTCGCCATCGCGCCGGCTCCGCGCAGGCCACCCTCCTCGTGGACCGACCAGGTGAACAGGACCTTGCCGGTCAGCTCGTCGGGATCGATGGAGTTGATCGCGAGCAGCAGCGCCGTCGTCCCCGCCCGGTCGTCCAGTGCCCGCGCCACGAAGCGGGTGCGGCCCATGCGCAGCCCTTCCTTGTAGCTGGTCACGGGCATTCCCTCCCTCACACCACGTTCGGCCAGTGCCCGCGCGTCCATTCCGAACCACGCGCGCTCGGACTGCACGTTCTTCCCCATCGCGAGATCACGCGTGAGGAACACGCCCCTCAGGGGCGGTTGCGCACTCGCCGTGAGTGACTGCTGCTTCCAGCGGGGGTTGGTGTCGGGACGATCCACGTCACGTCGTCCACGCCCGCGGCTTGAAGGACGGGCCCCATCCGACCGAAGGAATCCGCCGGCCGTAGCTCGATGCTGCCGGCGAACTGGCCCGGTGTCAGAACGACCGCCTGATCGAACGCACCACCGCGAGCGATATACGAGGAAAGCCCGATCCAGCCGAGCACCTCCTGAGAGCTGAGCAGGAAGTGGGTCTCACCGGCGGGTGCTGCTCCGTCATTGGCCGCGCGCGCCAACGTCGCGACCGCCGCGCACCCGACCCGGCGCCCGGCATCCGGCCCGGCAACCCCGCCGGCCAACACCCAGGGCGGCAGGTGCCGGGCGACCGGATCGAGAAGCCCGATGCCCAGGGCGGCCACGCCTGCGGCCGATTCGGCTCCGACGTCGACCCAGAGGTCGTCCGCGCTGACGACCGCCGTCTCACCGCGGTGCTGCTGGGCGAAGTGCCCGTTGCTGCGCGCGACCACGCCGGTCACTGGCCCGGCCCGTGTCAGCACCCGGACGGGCTGCGCCTCGAAGGCCTGATCCCACAGGGGGTGGCTCGACCCTCGGCCGATCCGGTGGACGCGAAGGTAGCCGTCCTCGGTGATCTGGCTGGCCGCGTAACTCGGCCGATCGAGCGCGCAGGCGACCACGCGGCGAGGCGAACCGGATCCGACTGTCGTGACGACGTTGCCCCACCGGTCGGCGCTCCACCCTGGCATGTCGGCGGCCAGATCCCGCGCGACGCGGGTCTCGTATCCCGTGGCGGCATCGACGACGATCCAAGAGGCCATGGCTTCGAGCCGGGCGTCGTCCTGGGACTGGACGGGCGCTGCGATGAGCAGCAAAGCCGTCGCGCAGAGCAGTGTGGTCCGCGTCGTGATCGTCATGAGGTCCTCCGGTTGCGATCAGGTCACTCGGGATAGCTGCCGAATTCCGCAAGACCGAGCAGGTTTGTACGCATCATACTTGGTCGAGAGGAGTCGAACGAACGGGCTAGCGTGCGGCTCCAGGTCCAAGGAATCCGTCCAGAAACGTGTCCAGGGGTTTGCCGTGCGGGTGTCCGTGATCACCGCCCCATCCGTGAGGCGGAACGTCGTGCCGCGGCCAGAACCCCCATCGTCCTTGCTCGCCCACGTACGCCACCTTGCCATCGACGTCGATCACGAAGAGGCGCTCGGGCCAGGCGCTCCACTGGATCGCGACCGCGTCGTCCATAGAATCCACCACGACCGGGAACGGCAGGTCGAGCATCGAGCAGGTTTGGGCAGCGGCGGCGGCTCGTTCGGTCGAGCTCGTCGCGTCCGGAATGATGGACCATCCTGAGTGGTCCACATGCCAGCCGTCTGTCGAATGGGCCTCGCGGATGTAGACCATCAAGAACGCCGCTCGGCTGCCGAATCGATCGTGGAGTTTCGCGACGTCAACTGACGCCCGGGCGAAGGGGCCTCAGGTGAGCGAGCCGAACACGAGAACGACGGAACGATCCCCGCGGAACGAGGACAGGGCGAGCGTACCGCGCCCGTCGTGGAGCTCGAGGACGAAGTCGGGGCTCGACTCGCCCACCCGTGGGCGATTGTGCCGCCTCTCTTCGATGAGCGCGTGCCCCTCCGTGCTGTCCGCGACGGTTTTTCCGGCGAATCGGTCCATGGAACCTCGTGGGCTGGAGAGCCCGCGTTGAGCGAGAAGTTGGATGCCGTCCAGAGCCCCAGATGAACGTCGCCGAGCTCAGCGCGATAACGGTTGGCGGCGCGCAAGCGGGCTCAGCCTGTGCCCGCCGCCATTCGGGCGGCCACGAATCCCGTGCCGAGCAACGCGGCGAGCTGGGCAGCCAGGTAGGCGCCGGACAAGAGAAGACTCGCGAGCGTGGCTCGAAGCGGACTCATGTCGTAATACCGTCGCAGGGCCAGCACCAGATAGCCCAGTAGCAATGCGGGCACCGCCAGCACAACCGCCGCGGTGAGCGGCACGAAGATGTTGGCCTCAGCGATGGCGAGTCCCACGCCCACGAGGACGAACCCGAACGCGTGAACGTGCATCGCGAAAACCAGGTGCTCGGTCAAGTACTTGGAGCGATTCCACGCCGCCACTTTCAACATGAGCGCGAAAACAGGGAGCATGCCGAGCACTGACCAGAGCCACATCCGCATCCAGACTACTCGGTCCTCCTCGCCAGGCCCGTCCATGTTGACGACGAACGTGTTGTCGGCAAAGACGAGCGCCGCACCGAAGACGACGCTCGTGAGCAGATAGAGTCGGGCAGGAGCCACATAGCGGACACGACGGCCGGCGCTGTACTCGCTGGTCAGAAGGCCAGGCCGGAGGAGCAGGTAGCGGAGGGTCGTGAAGAGGCGGCCCTCGATGTTCAACGCCTCACTCACCGACTCGGCCAGGAGACGCTTCACCGGAAACCTGGAGTGCGGTCTGCCGTTGGCCGCACGACGAGCAGAATTCGCCTACGACCGGCGTGTCGCAGTTCGGACATGGGCTCTCTTCCCGCGCTTCAGTCACCCGACGGTCCCCATGGTGGCTCGTGGGCGCACTGCATCAGTAGTCGAACCCTTGACGGCGCGCGCGTCACTCTGCGTACATCTAGTACGTAGCCGGACCAGAAACCATCGCCGGACTCATGGATTCCAACCGCCATTACAACGAAGACGAAGTCGCCCAGATCCTCGAGGGCGCCACCGAAGCCCAGAAGACCGGCGGCCGATCGCTCGCCCCGGTCGACGGCATGTCGTTGGAGGAGCTGCGGGAGATCGGTCGAGAGGTCGGGATCCCGGCCGACTTGATCACCCGGGCTGCGGCGGCGCTCGACGCACCCGGCATGGCAATGTCGCCGAATCGTGAGTTTATGGGGACACCCATTGGAGTGGGGCGCACGATCCACTTCGACCGCCGCCTCAAAGACGACGAATGGAACCGCCTGGTGGTCGACCTCAGAGAGACATTCGACGCCCGGGGCAGGGTCCGTGAAGAGGGGTCGTTCCGCCAGTGGAACAACGGCAACCTGCAGGCCCTGCTCGAGCCGACCGAGTCCGGTGAGCGGCTCCGGCTCCGCACCGTCAAGGGTGACGCGAGGGCGTCTCTCACCCTCGGAGCCGGGCTGTTGGGGCTGGTACCGCTCATCTTGATGGTCTCGCTTGTGACCGGAGTCCTCGGTGACCCCGGGACCCTCGAGCTCCCCGCCCTCTTCGCCGTAGCTGGGGCCCTCTTGTTCGGAAACAGCCGCCTCAGATTGCCTGGATGGGCAGCGACCAGGGCGCAGCAGATGGAAGACGTCGCTGATCGGCTAATCGCTGCTGTCGAGACCGCGGATCGCGCCGACCCCCAGGTCGTGGAGTAACGCGCAGCCTCTGACATGAAGACTCTTCTGAAAGCGTTAGGAGCACTTCTCGTCTTACTCGTAGTTGCGGCAGGCGTCTTCTATGCCTGGGCGTCGGTCGCCAGCGGCCGCGTGCTGGCCCGCACGTTCGAGGCCCACACGGTCGACTTTGCGGTTCCGTTCCCGCTCACAGCCGACCAGTTGACGGCGTCGGGACTCACGGGTGAGGAGGGGACGCAGCTCGCGATGGCACGAGCGGTGGAACGCGGTCAGCATCTGGTCGAGGCGCGCTACGCATGCGTCGAATGCCACGGGACCGACTTCAGTGGTGGAGTCATGGTAGACGCTGCGCCCATTGGAAGGATCTTCGGACCGAACATCACGTTGGGGCAGGGAAGCATGGTGACGGACTATGAGCCGGCCGATTGGGACCGGATCGTCCGGCACGGGCTGCTCTCGGACGGGCGGCCGGCGGCCATGCCGTCCGAGGACTTCCAGATGATGTCCGATCAGGAATTGTCCGACATCATCGCGTATGTCGAATCCCAGCCTCCAGTCGACAACGAGGTTCCGGCACCGGCCCTCGGACCGGTTGGGAAGGTGCTCATGGCTACCGGTCAGATGCCCCTGTCCGCGGATCTGATCGGTTCTCACGATTCACCGCATTGCGCAATATCCTCCTGCTACCGAGGTGACGGCCGAGTTCGGCCAGCACCTCGCCGGTGTATGTACCGGCTGCCACCGGGCCGACTTGAGCGGGGGTCCGATCGCAGCGGGCGATCCTTCGTGGGTGCCGGCGAGGAACATCACGCCGCACGAGGAGGGACTAGCGGGCTGGACCTACGAGCAGTTCGTCGGCGCGATGCGGGACGGGCAGAGACCGGACGGCACGGCGCTTCAGATGCCCATGACCCTGGTCGCCCAGTACGCGCAGAGGATGACGGATGTGGAGATGGAAGCGCTGTGGGTGTATCTCCAGTCGGTGCCGGCGGTGCCCACCGGAACGTGAGGCCCCAGACGCGGATTCACTCGATCGTAAGGCACGAACGTACTCTGTGCTGTGCGATTGGAGTGGGGACTCGACCCCGAAGTCATGCAGAAGTCGCCTGGCATTCGCGCCGCGTTCTCTGCTAGAAGGTGGCCAGCGCGTTAAACGGGCTCGCCGTTCCGCCCGGGACACGCGTGATCTGCCACGAGATCATGAACTCCCACCGCTCCCGCGCCGCCGCTTCTCTGCCCACGTCCTCGAGGTAGCCGTTGTCCACGAGGGGAAGCCCCAGGAATACCTGCGTGAGGTCGTGGATCGGCCGGTTGCGACCCTCCACCCCCGAGGGCTGGACGTCGTTGACCGCGTCGCCGACCAGCAGGGCGACGCCCCGCTCCTTCAGCCAGGGCAGCACCGATGCGTGGAGTCCAGCCCCGCGACGTCCGTAGCTCCAGGGCCCCTCGGCCTCGCGCTTCGCCCACCTGCCGGTCCGGACCAGGAGCACGTCTCCGCTGCTCACCGTAACGCCGGCGAACTCCTCCCAGGCTTCCAGGTCCGAGACGTAGATGGGCGTGCTCGGCTCCAACCAATCGATGCCACGCATCCGCGGGATATCGACGAGCACGCCCCGGGTCACGTACCCGGGCCCCATCCGGTCGACCGCGAGGTCCTTGCATCCGTCTTCGTCCAGGTTTTGAGGGTATCCGTTGTAGATGACCCTCGTCCCGTCCAGCGTCTTCGCGTAGTGACAGAGCGCGTCCATGTGAGACAGCTGTCCGTCGTGGAGCGAGAAGCTCATCGCGTCGAGCGCAGCCCGAACCCGGCCAGTCGCGGCATCCACGGCGGTCATCCAGTGCTCCGTCGGGGCGAACGTCTGGCTGTCGATCGCCTCTTCTTCGGTGACGAAGTGCGACAGGGTCACGGAGACGCCGTCCGTCACGAGCTGCGCGGCCCGCCGACTCTTCTCGGGCGTGATCAGGTTGAGCGCGCCGCGTTGATCATCCGGACCCCAGCGTCCCCAATTCGAAAGCTCCGATTCCCAGCGCGTCATCTGCTCCGGTCCGACGAAGACCGCCGGGTCCTGGGTGGATGGGTGCACGACTGGGGTCTCCGCTTGGGCAGCAACCCAACTCGGACTGACGGCTACGAGGATGCACAACCCTGCGGCGCCCAGCATCGAGAAGAAGGTTAGGTGCTGGAAGACGGTGAGGTGCTTCATGGGGCCTCCGTTCCAGTTCGCAGGAATCAAGCTTCAGGTCTCAGCACAACATAGTCGAGACACGCGGTACCTGTAGTCTGATAGATTCTATGGCCCGCGATCTCCGGGGCCGACCCACACGCGAGCAGAACTGTCAGGGCGATCAGCGACGCCGAGGCAAGGGCGAAACGGATCACACGTTCGACTCCCACTCGAGCTCGCCCGAGAGGATCACCGCACAAGGGAGCAATCCCGCTCGTTGCAGCGTCGCCCTCGACGCGGCATTCGCCGGGTCGCAACGCGCCGCCGGTTTCTTTCCCATCTCGCGGCAGACGCGCTTGAGCTCCTGAACCAGTAAGCTCCCGTATCCGTGGCGTCGGTGATCCTCGGCGACCTCCATGAACATATCGCCGTAGGGGGGATTGTAGTGAAACAAGACTCCTCCCGTCGCGACGATCTCTCCGCCTTTCTCAACGAGCCAATCACCGACGTCCTCGGGCCTCGGTTGGAAGGAGCGGCCACGGTCCTCGTCAGTGGTCCGTCGGAACGTCGCTCCCTCGCACGAGAGGCGTGACGTGAACGCGTCGTGAAAGAGAACCTTCTCTCGTTCCACGGAGACGGTGGAGTCGAAGAGCATGAGCGTAAGCAGCGGGTCGTTCGTCTGCGCCTGGACTCTCGTTGCCCCACATGCCTCCACGAAGCGTTGGAACAACGAAGGCGCCGATCCGCGATGATCTCGCAGAATGAAGAATTCGTTGACTGTTTCCTTGGGCTCATCCCCGAAGCCGATCACGCATCCGTAGCCCACGGCGCGATCACTCACCCGGATCGAATAGCAGTGTGTGAACCCGCGTTGGTGGAGGGAGTCGTGAACGATCTGGCAGCTCATCTCTGCACGATAGAGCTCGCGCAGATCGAGGATCTCCTCGACGGGAACGCGTGACACGTCGACGCTCACGTTCGCGTCGCCACCACAGTCAGGTCGCGCGGGTGGGCACGGCGGATCGCACTCCCGGTGGGAACTGTCCCTACGACCTCGGCCGCCTTACTCGCCTCCACCACCGACCGTGAATTTCTGGACGCGTCGACCCGTCGAGGCCTCGCCGACGTAGAGGTTGCCCTGGGAGTCGGCGCTCATACCGTGCGGACGAAGGAACTGTCCGATCTGGCGGCCACCGCGACCAAACTCCCCCATGACCTCCAGGTCCGCACGCCGGAGGATCCAAACTTTGTGGTTGGTGCCGTCGGCCATATATAGCCACCGTTGCTTCGGGTCCGGCGAAAGGGAAAAGACGAAAGCCGAGCCCGAAGCGCGTGTGTCAGGTGCGATGATTCTCTCGGCTACGTATTCACCGCTCTGGCGGAAGACCTGGATCCTGTTGCCTCTCCGGTCCGCGACATATATGAGGCCGTCCTCGGAGCCGATTATCCCGTGCACCGTGGAAAACTGCCGCGGCGGAGGCCCGCTCGGATCACGATCGCCAAAGTCATAGTCGTCGTCCGGATTCTCGCCGTACGCGCCCCAGTGCCGCAAATATGCTCCAGTATCGCCGTCATAGACGACGACGCGACGATTCCGATAGCCGTCGGCGATGAACGCCTCGTTGGTCTCCGGGTTCACCCAGATCCCGGCCGGCCCGCCGAGCAGCGTGTGGTCGTTGCTCCCCGCGTTTTGCTCATACTCACCGATCGTCATCACGAGCTCACCGCCTCGCGTGAACTTCATGACCCGGTGGTGCCGATAGGTGCCGACCCACACGAAGTCATTGTGATCGACGAAGATCCCGTGTGCGTTCCGGGGGAATTCCGAGATGTCCTGGGTGGACGGGTCACCCCAACCCTGCACCACCTGGCCCGACGGGTCGAACTCGATGACGACCGGCGCGGGGACGCAGCACGTGCCGATGGGTGGATCTTGTACCGCGGACGTCTCTTCGGGGGTCAGGGTCTCCGGCAAGTGGGTTACCCAGACGTGGTCGAGGGCGTCCACGAACACGCCGGTGACGGAGCCCATGATCCACTTGTTTGGCATCTCCAGAGGCCAGTTGGGGTCGACTTCGAAGACCGGCACGTCGCCGTTCCGGGAGGTGGCAGAAGCGGCCGAATTCCCGTCGTCGGCAGGCCTCCCCTCGCAGGCTGGGAGCCACAGGGCGATCGCGAATGACGCCAAGAGCGCCGGGGTTCTACGTGAGATTGGCATGGGTCCTTCACTCCCTTGGGTCGATCGCGTCCCTGTCATGTATTGCCGCTCGAGGTACGTGGCGGGACTCCCTCGCTCCAGTCCTCGGTCGGGCTCTCGAAGCAGACGGAGTGACCGTCCGGATCCGGCACGAAGACCTGCCTCATGCCGTAATAGGCCGTCGTGGGAGGATCAAGGGCCAGCCCCCGCTCCACGAGCTCGGCGTATAGAGCGTCTGCATCGTCACAGACGAAGTAGAGGCTGATCGCGGGGGCGCCTTGAGGCAAGGGACGCGACGCATGGCCCGTCCTCTCGAGCATGATCGAGGCACCGGCTCTCCCGAGACGGCACCAGAACACGCCTCGGTCGTCGTTGGCCTCGCCTACTATCGTGAAGCCGAGCTTGTCGCGATAGAAGCCGACAGACCGATCGATATCGCTGACCGGCAGGAGCGGCCACAGCTGGCGGATGGTCACTTCGTTCCCTGCAACTGTGTTATCTCCCCTCCGCGGAATCCCCGGCGGCTGGACCCGCTGGCAAAAGGCGCGATGTTGGCCCCGCCTATGTCACAGGGTAGGCGGTACATTCGCCAGTCAGTCTCCGGCTCGTCAGTCGGACCCCGTGCGGTGAAACACGACATCGCCCAACACGAGGACCCCGTCCGTTTCTCTCCAGAACGCGATGTGCCCGGGCGTGTGCACCGGCGACGCGATAGCCACGAAGTCTCCGACGGAATCGCGCGGCCCCCAGTCTTGACGCCCCTGGTGCCCGTGATCGGCATCAGGGCGCGCTTGCGGATACGCTCCCCTTGGGCGCCAGCACCAGGAAGACGATCCCGACGATAGCGAGCACGGGCACGTCGCCGAAGAGATGTCCGCGCTCGGCCGTGTCGCGAAACGCGTGGACGGCCATGATCCCGGCATGCACCAGGCTCGACCAGGCTACGAAAGCGATCAGGCTTCGGTGCTGGCTGGGATCCTTCGCGGCCATAACCATGAACACCCCCATCACGGCGTAGACCCCGATGATCATCTGCTCGTACTCGGGCTGGTTCGGCTGCCACTGCCATCCGGCCGGCCAGAGCATCATCAGGGGGAGGACCCCGAAGATGAAGACCAGTCCGACAACGAGAAGAAGCATCTTGAGCATCTGATCCGACTGACCCGACATCTGGCACCTCCTTCGAGAGTGGAACCGCCGAGCTCAAACCCACTGCACGCTCACGCAAGCTTCCGATCCTGGCCGCGCGCCGCAACTCGCACTACCATGATTCCTCGCTACGGGGCCGAACTGTCACGGTCCATCGCCCGATCGGACGTGTGGCAGGCGGTTACTGCGTGATTAGGCTCTTCCCGTGGGGTAGCCATGTCATCGTCACCTCGAATTCCCCGAACAACGCACGGCATCGCGCTCGTCCTGGCGCTGGTGCTGGTGGCGCCCACGCTCGGCCACGCCCAGGCACGAGGAAACCCGGACGGGGAGTGGCGCTTCCAGAGCGCGGACTCCTGGGGTACCCGGTACTCGCCCGTCGATGAAATCAACGCGATGAACTTCCGCGACCTAGAGGTCGCGTGGGAGTGGCGCGCGGACAACTTCGGTCCCGACGTCGACTATCAAATGAAGTCGACTCCTACCTACATCGACGGGATCCTGTACACGGTCGCCGGTCAGCGCCGCACGGTAGCCGCCATCGATCCCGGGACAGGTGAAACGCTGTGGACCTACCGCGAGCCGAACACGACGCGGTGGGAGCGCTCGATGCGGCAGAACTACGGAAAGGGCGTCACGTACGGCGAGATCGACGGGAGAGGCGTCATCTATTACACGTCGCCCGGGTTCTTCCTACACGCGCTCGACGCTAAGACCGGCGGTCCCGTCGAGGGCTTCGGCGAAAGGGTACCGATCGAAGGCTTCCCCGAGACGGGCATCGTCGACCTGCTCCCCGATCTCCTCGAAGATTGGGGACCGTGGCAAGAATACGGTGGCACGTACGACCCAGAATTCGGGATCCCGCGCGAGCTCGGGTATATCACGACCTCCTCGCCACCGATCGTGGTGAACGGCACGGTCGTCGTCGGCAATTCCGCCGAGCAGGGTTACAACCAGACCCGCATCGAGAACGTGCCCGGCGACATTCTCGCCTTCGACGCGAGGACCGGGGACTTCAAGTGGAAGTTCCACGTCATCCCGAGGCCTGGTGAGGTCGGTCACGAGACCTGGGAGAACGATGCTTGGGAATACACCGGGGACGTGTCCTCCTGGGCGCCGATGTCCGCGGATGCCGAGCGGGGGATCGTCTACATCCCCACGAATCCTCCGACCATCGACTACTTCGGCGGCTTCCGGCCCGGGGACGGCCTGTTCGGAACAACCGTGATCGCCCTCGACGTCGAGACCGGCGAGCGCGTGTGGCACTTCCAGACCGTCCACAATGACCAGTGGAACTACGACCTGCCCAACGTCCCCATCATCGTCGATCTGGAAGTGGAGGGGAGGGAGGTACCTGCCGTAGTCCAGACGTCCAAGACCGGCTTCATCTACGCATTCAACCGCGAGACCGGCGAGCCAATCTGGCCCATCGAAGAACGGCCGGTCTTCCAGACGGAGGTGCCGGGGAACTGGACCGCTGCCACCCAGCCTGTGCCGACCTGGCCGGAGCCCATGGAGCCGATGGGGCTTCCCGAGGACGAGGTCATCGACTTCACGCCCGAGCTCCACGCCGAAGCCATGGAGATAATCAGCGGCTACCGTGTGGGGGGACCTTTCGTGCCCCGGCTGTATCCCGACCATGACGGCAGCGTGCAGGACAACATCCGCTGCTACGGCGGCCTGAACATCACGAATCCCGCGTCGCTGGATCCAACCACCGGCATCTTGTACGCGTCGCACTCGCGGCGCTGCAGCGGCGGCATGGTGATGCTCGGGTCCGAAGCGGACGAGCCCGACGATCTGAGGACGACCGGCACGACGATCTCCCAGTGGGTGGCCGGCCGCGGCGGCGCGATGCCCCAAGTCCAGGGTCTGCCGATCCCGAAGCCGCCGTACAACCGGCTCTCGGCGTACGACATGAACACCGGGGAGCGACTTTGGTGGATTCCCATTGGTGACACACCTGAAAACGTCGCGAACCATCCAGCGCTCCGGGGCGTGGACCTGTCGAGGACCGGCGGGGGAGGGAACTCGATCCAGATGGTCGCTGGGGACCTGCTCTACACGACCGAGGGCTCGAGCGGCCCGCCGGTGCTCAACGCCCATGACAAGAGAACCGGCGCATTCGTCGGTGAGGTGGACCTGCCTTCCGCCGGTCAGTACGGGATGATGACGTACCGGCACGAGGGCAAGCAGCACGTCGTCGTGCAGGTGGGGAGCCCGGGTCGTCTGGTGTCGCTCGCGTTGCCCGACTAGCGCTCGACACCTAGGAAACGATTAGACCCGCGCCGTGATGCGAACGGCGCGGGTTTAATCGTGCAGGCGCAGCGCCCGCCCATCGGTCTGGTGCACCCCCTCCGCGTCGGTCCGGCGTCCATACCAGTCGCGATCGAGGGTGCGCATTCTTAATCGTTCGCGATCAACCCCCGCCTCAGATCTCGCCGCCTCACCTTGTTCGACGCCGTCCGCGGCAGTGAGTCGACGACACGAACGTCCTCGACCTTGAATAACGGATTGAGCGTTTTGGAGATCGTCTCCTGAGCGAGGCGCTTCCAGTCGCTCGTATCACGGTTCGAGCCTGCAGCGGCTACGATGAAGAGCGACAGCCGCTCGGTCCCAGAGTCGCCTGGAGTTGAAACTGCGGCCACCTCGCGAGCCCCTTCCACGGCCAGAACCGCTCGCTCGAGCTCCGCGCTCGAGACCTTGATTCCACCCAGGTTCATGGTGTCGTCGGCGCGCCCCAAAGCGCGATAGCTGCCGTCCGCTGCGCGTGCCATTTGATCGCCGTGTCGCCTGAGTCCCGGACCGGGCGTGCCCGCGAAGTATTCGGTGTCGTGATCCCCGTTGATCAGCTCGCGGGAGAGACCTACTGAAGGTGGGCGCAGGAAGGCCTCGCCTTCATCCGACGGCGCACCGGTCGCGTCCATAATATCGAAGTCGATCCCTAGCGCAGGTGTGGTGAAAGCGGCCGGAAGAGAGGGTTGGACGAGAGTCCCAGTGACGTACGCGCCGCCGATCTCGGTGCCGCCGCAATAGTCGACGATCGGCTTGCCGCCCGCGAGCCCGGACAGGTAACGGGCGTCCGACACGTTCGAGGCCTCTCCGGTGGACGAGAAACGGCGGATCCGGCTCCAGTCCTTCCCCTCCATGCATCCGGACTCACGCCAGGCTGCCACCAAGCTGGGTACCACGCCGAGCATCGTGACACCCGCGTCGCGAACGAAATTGCCAAACCCCGGATCAGTAGGCGCGTCGTCGAACAGAGCCAGCGTGGCTCCGTTGATCAACGACGCGTAGACGAGCCACGGTCCCATCATCCAACCGAGGCTCGTGGGCCAGCACACGACGTCCCCTGGTCCGATGTCTTGATGGAAGTGCCCGTCCATCGCGGCCTTGATGGGCGTCAGGTGCGTCCACGGGATCGCCTTGGGCTCGCCGGTGGTCCCAGAGGAGAACAAGACGTTGGAGTGCGTATCACCGGGTACCGGAACCGGAGAAGCGGGCTTCTCTCCAAGAAGACGGGACCAATCAGCGTCACGGTCTCGAACAGCCATGTCGCCGCCCTCCACTGTCCGGACCACGACGACCGAGCCGGCGCCCGCCTCGACGACCCTCTCGTACATGGGGAGGACCTTCCCGCCGCGACACACCACGTCTTGAGTGACCACTCGTGTCGCGCCGCCGATGGCCAGCCTCCTCGCGATCTCGCCCGGCGCGAAGCTCTCGGCGATCGACACGACCGTGGCGCCGGACCTGATGGCCGCCAAATAGGCCACGACCGCCTCGAGGGTCATGGGCATCGCAATTCCCACCGACTCACCGCTTCTGAACTGCCCAGCCGCCAAGTCCACGAGGGACTCCAGCTGTCCGTACGTGACTCGGTGAATCGCACCTTCCCGCCTATAGACCAAAGCAGGGGTCGTCGGATCTTGCTGGAAGCAGGAATCGACGATGTTGAGGGAGGCCTGAGGCCACCAACGCGCGTGCTCCGGTCCGCCCGAGTCGTCGAGAACGACGGGGGCCTCTCGCCGGAAGACGATGCCGAGATGCCGCGCAACCGCGTCCCAGAACGCGGGGCGGTCGTCGACGGACCACTGCCAGAGCTCGTCGAACGAGGTCAGACCACGCTGACGAGCGAAACGTGTGATGTTGGCCGACGCCACGTCGGGGTCGGTAGGGACCCACAGGGGTGAGGAATCCAAGATCAGTCCCGGCGCCCCAGCTCGGCTCAGAGAGGCGGCCGCGCGCGCCCGACCGCCCGCTGCGCAAGCTCGACCGACCACCACGCGGGCCCGACCGACCGCCGCGCGCGCCGGCCCGACCGCCGCGTGCGCGCGCCCGTCCGCGGCATGGGGCTCACGCTACCGCCTTGGTGAACAGGACCGGATCGCTGACGCCCAGGGAATCGCCCACCCGGCCGATCATGATGAAGGTCGTGATCACGGGAGTCAGCTCGATGAGCTGGCCCTCGTCCCAGCTCGCGCGGAGTCGGGTCCAGAGCTCGGCGTCGACCGCGTTGGCGTCCACCCCGATCTGCTCCACCAGCTCGACACGGCACGCTCGGAGTCGCTGTAGTGGGGACTCGTCTGCCAGAGCGAATTGGCGAGGTCACCCACCTTATCGGTCGAGTTGCCGAGCTCGATCGCGAGGGTCTCGTGGGCGCCGTATCCGTAGAAGGCGCCGATCATGCGGAGGGTCTTCAGGATCACCAGCTCCTTGAACGCCCAGGGCACGCGCCCCTCCTCCCCGAGGGACTGGACGAGGAACGCCGTGATCGACTCAACGGTGGGTCCTTCGCGAAGAGGACCGGCTGATGACCCGTGAAAACGTCCTCGAGCTGAACACCGAGCGCATCGCCGAACTTCGAGACCTGCAGATAAGCCCCCACGGTGGCCACGATCTCCACAACCTGCCCATCGTCATAGTGCTTCTTGACCCGCGCCCATACGTCTGCAGGAATCTGCTCCGGGTTCAGCACGATGTGGCTGCACAGGTCGAGGATGCCAGGGAGCCCCGGTCCGTCGGTCAGCACTCGAGTCAACGCGGCACCAATCCGCTCGGGTCGAATCCCGGCCCCAGGTACTCCCGGCGGAACTGCCCATGCGCCAACGCATCGGACGGGCTCCCGATGTGGTGCGTCGTGCCGGCGACCGACCAGAGGATCACGTCCGAGATGCCCAAGAGGACACGGGCGTCGTGCCCGGACGTGACGACCGCAGTGCCGCTCGCCGCGAGTGCCCGGAGGGAGATTCCCAGTGCCTCCTGATCCGTCGGCTGGAGGCCCACCAGGGGCTCGTCCGCGATCAGGACCTCGGGCCTCCGAGCCAGGGCGAGCGCGAGGGACACGTGCATCCTTTCTCCGCCCGACAACTCCCATGCCTTCTGATCGAGGAGGTCGTCGATTCGCGCCTTCGAGATTCGCGAGCAGGATCAGCTCCGAGCGTCGCCACAGCTCGACTCGCATCACGATCACGACCATCGCCATGAGCCAAATGGCACCGAGGCGGAGCCCGAGCAGGGATTCGGGGAAGGGGACGCCGAGGGCCGTGCCACCCATCGCCGTCGCGGCACGGAGAAAGAGCCAGACGATCGCCACGCGGAACAGGATTGCGTCCAGGAACGGCCTGGGCGGGAGAAGAGGGGTGGAGTGGGACTGCCGACGAGTCGCGCTGATCTGTCCCTCGAGGCGGCGGTGGACGTGCCGAGCTTCAGGCTTCGTACTGACGAACCCGGCAGAGCGTTCCCAGGACGAACCGACGGCTACTCGGGGCTCGGGACCGTCATCGTGCCGCGGCTGACGAACGTCGCGCTGCCTCCGACCCGAACCGCAGAAGTCACCCCCCCGGCCTTGTCGGCCTCGACATCGATGATGCTCGGCCGGCCCATCTCCAGGCCCTGCTCGACCGTCCAGGACAGGGTGCCGTCCCGACGGCTGTCGGCCTTGCAGAGATAGCCGCCCAAGGCCGCAGCAGCCGAGCCGGTGGCGGGGTCTTCGGGGACACCGGATCCCGGAGCGAACATGCGGACGCGCACGTCGACGCCCTCTCCTTCGCCGTCGAGGCAGACGAGGTAGACGTGGTGGGCCCAGGAGTCGGCGAGCATCCGCTGCCAGAGGACACTATCGAGGGCCGCCCGGCGGACCGCGTCGATCGTGCACACCGGGACGATGTGGTAGGGAAGGCCGCAGGAAACCATGGAGGGACCGAGGCCATCGCCGCAGACGTCTTCGGGCAGCAGGCCGACCATCGTCGCGAGCTCCTCGCAGGAATGGGGCGAGGGGCGGTGTTCGGGGAGCATGGCTGTCGTGAACTGTGCGAACACCGGAGATCCATCCTCGAACCGTACATCGACGGGGACGGGACCCACGTTCTCCTCGAGGACGAGGGTAATCAGCCCGGCCCCCGAGTCGTCCAGTTCGGTTCGGCGGCCGTCCGCGGCCAGATAAATGGCCGTGCCTACGGTCGGGTGTCCCGCGAAGGGCACCTCCACCGCCGGAGTGAAGATGCGCACTCGCGCCGAGCCGTCGGGTGTTTCGGGAGGACCGAGGAACACCGACTCGGAGAGGTTCATCTCCCGTGCGACACGCTGCATGAGGTCGCTCGGGAGGTGCGTGGCGTCGGGGAACACACCGAGCGGGTTGCCGCCGAACGTGCGGTCTGTGAAAACGTCGAGCGTCTGGAAATCGAGCTGCATGAATCGCCCCTGTAGTGAAGCTTCTCCCGGTGGCTCGTAGGGTTCGCGGGCCACCCGCGTCCACTCGTCGACGGCTTGCCGTCACGCGCCCGCGGCTGGAGCGGTCTCAGGGCGCGTGAAGACGAGCACCTGCCACATGAGTCCGTTTCGACGGAATCGTATGGACAGGCCGTGCCGAGCGACGCGGGCCTCGACGTCGGCGGGCTCGTGCACGAAGACCCGGAAGGGGTGC
This sequence comes from Longimicrobiales bacterium, assembly GCA_965248625.1. Taxonomy (GTDB): domain Bacteria; phylum Gemmatimonadota; class Gemmatimonadetes; order Longimicrobiales; family Gaopeijiaceae. Next base: position 846,612 of record OZ252109.1, read on the forward strand.
CGCCGGATCCGCTGCACCAGGTTCACGAGAGCGATCCCCCAGCGAATCAGCCTGGTTCCTCGTGGGAGTACGAGCCCCAGAATCCGTTGCGAGCGCGCTGCCGCCGCGTCGATCATTGCAGGCATGTCCGGATAGCAGCACACGACCCGGTCGAGGGTCACGACATGGGCGGGCCCGATATCGTCGGCACGCTCCACGAAGTCGCCCTCGACGTAACGCATGTGGTCCGCGTACCCTCGCGCGACCGCCTCCGATCGCGCCACTCGAAGATAAGCGGGCGAGGCGTCGGCGTGCGTTCCCCCGGCCGCTCCGCGGTCCATGAGCTCATGCTGGATGGCGCCGATCCCTCCACCGATGTCGAGGAACGTGTGCCCAACGACGCCCTCCTGAACGATCGCGTCCAGGAGCCATCCGGTGGTCTTCGTGGGACCCCGTCTCTTGAAGCGCCGGAGCTCGCGACGGGCGACGCGGTCGCTGAACTGACGCTCGATTCCCCGGCACTGGGTGCAGCAGCTCACTGGCCATTCTCGACGTACGCCACGGATGGTCTTCCGGATATTGGATGGGGGTAGGCTGTCGTCACACGTTGGCGCCCAGGAGAGGTCCCCGGCAACCCGGAACAGTCGGGCAACACCGCGTACCGGCGGATTCAGGTATGTAGGTGCCCGTCAGGTCCAGAGAGCGTAAGGGACTCGCTACCCCTTCGGATCCCCTGGATGCCAGAACCCGAGCCCGCGATCGGCCCGCTCACCCGCAGACCGAAGCTGCTGGAGCAGGTCAGGCGGTGCGCTCGCGCCCGACACTTCGCCCGCCGCACAGAGGAGGCGTACGTACGTTGGATTAGGCGGTATGTGCGTTACCACAACCTGCGCCATCCGACCGACCTAGGCGCTCAGGAAGTCTCCATCTTTCTCGCCTATCTCGCGAACGAGCAGGCGGTAAGCCCGTCGACCCAGCTGCAAGCGGTCAGTGCCCTGACCTTTCTGTACGAGGAAGTGCTGGGCCGGCCTCTCGACTTGCCCAAGGGGGTCCGAAGCCCGCGCAGGAGACGCCACCTCCCGGTAGTGCTGACGAAGGAGGAAGTAAAGGTAGTTCTGAGCCAGTTGAGCGGGATTCATGAGCTGGTGGCGAACCTGCTGTACGGATCCGGCGTGCGCCTGATGGAGGGATTGCGACTTCGTGTGAAGGACGTGGATCCGAGTCGAGGCGAGTTGATCGTGCGGAGGGGGAAGGGGGGCGATGATCGATTGACCGTCCTACCGCAATCACTCGCCGAAGCCATCGTTCGCCAAGTCGAGCGGGTCCGCGAGCAGCACAAGCGAGATCGAGCGAAGGGCGCCGGATGGGTAGAGCTCCCTGGCGCGTTCGCGGTAAAGCACCCTGGAGCCGGCCGCGAGCTGGCGTGGCAGTTCCTCTTCCCCGGATCCCGCATCCGTCGATACGAGGTGACCGGCCAGCTCCGCAGGTCCCATCTCCACCCCACGGCCGTCCAAAGAGCCGTGAAAGCAGCCGTGAGACGGGCCGGCATTACGAAACGTGCCAGCTGCCACACCCTACGGCACTCCTTCGCCACCCACCTTCTGGAAGACGGCTACGATATCCGCACCATCCAAGAGCTCCTGGGCCATCGCAGCGTAAGAACGACCATGCAATACACCCACGTCCTGAACCGCGGGAGCCGGGGCGTGAGGAGCCCGCTGGACCAGCTCTAGCTTCCGTACCGCCGCCGCTGCCCGGTAACGCAACGCGACCCCCCCTGCAGTGATCCGACAGCTACCCCGCTTGCGCTTACTGAGGAGTCCACGCATGTGTGGGATGAGAAGAGGCTGCAACGGCCAGCGAAAAGACAGCTTGGTCCGCAGCCTTTACCGACCGATCGGACCGAGGAAGTCTTGCCCGGGGAAGTATAGAAGCGCTGCAATCCGGGGTTGCCAGCCAGGCCGGCATCCTCGGACGATTGACTCAGCGTCACGGGCATCGCCGCGCAGGATGTACGGTCTGAAGAGTCGGCAGAGAAGGAGTTAGAGCGCGCCTGACAGGGTAGTCGGTGGAGCCAGCGTAAGCCTACCGCAGTCGTTCCAGATACTCCTCAAATATCTGTGCTACCTCCTGAACCATCCTCGGAGCTGGACCGCTGATATTGACGACACCGGCCACGACCAAATCGTGAGCAGGTACCAATAGCAAGAGGGTCGTGCCGCCGACAGATCCCCCTGAATGGGAGTAAACTTGGTCGCCGTCGGCATCCTCACTATCGCCCCAACCGAGCCCGTAGCCGGTTTCCTCGCCGTTCTGAGTGGTCTGCGATGTTTGTAAAAGTGCGAGCGTCGACGCCTGCAGGAACCCCGGACGGAGGTGCTGCTGTCCGAATCGAATCAGATCCTCGGGCGTCGAGAGGAAGCCCCCGCCGGCCCACTTGTAGCTGTTATCGACGTACGGGGCGTTGACGACGGCCCCTGACTCGTCGTGCTCGTAGAACGACGTCCGGTTTGCAATGATGGAGTCGGCATATCCCGGCACGGTATGCCTCAGTCCGAGCGGCTCAAAGACCTCGTCGCGCATGAAGGTCAGGAAGTCGGTGCTTGAGGCTTCCTCCATTGCTGCGCTGAGGAGGTTGAATCCGTACGTGGAGTACGAATACGCCGTCCCCGGCTCGAACAGTAACGTGTCGGCGCTGAAGATCCCGAGACCAGAGTCGACAGTGGGATACCTTTTAGACGACAGGAACTCATCGCCGAGGTAGTGCCGAATTCCTGCGGTGTGACCGGCGATCTGGCGGATCGTCATCGGCCAACGTTTCTCAGGGAAGTCAGAAACGTACGCGTGAACGGAGGCGTCGACATCGATCTGACCCCGCTCCACGAGTAGCCCGAGTCCGGAGGCAGTCATCGTCTTAGACACACTGCCCACCCGGAACTTACTGAGCGTAGTGACCGGTACGCGTTGCTCCAAGTCGGCCCAGCCGAAGCCCTCCGCCCAGACGATCTTGTCACCAACACCGACAGCAACGGATGCTCCAGGGACTCCCGCTTCGTCCATGATCCTAAGAATCAATTGCCTCGAAGCATCGATGGCGTCAGTGTATTCATCGCTCGCTCGGGCTTCCGCGATGCTCGGAGCTTGCGCGCGAATCGCGTCTGGAGCCCAGACTCCCAGGAGGACGAAAACCACGACAGCGAAGGACCAGGACCCAAGTCGACGACGGCAGTACTCGACGGTGCGGCTCATAGTGATCCTCGTTGGTGCTTCGGGTTTGCTGTCCACCGCCTGGGATGAAAGCGGAAATCTTCATTGACTGCTAGTGCAGGGCAAGGAAGCGCGCTCTAACAAGCGATTGCTACTGACGCCGAGAGCCGGGTCGGTACGCGCTACGCGCTTGTGTGCGGGCTGGCGGCGCAGCAGAATCGCAGATCCGTTAGACAGCCACCACATCGGGAGCGAGTCCTCTGGAGACGCCCAAGCAGAAGATCCAGAATGCGTTGTCTGGCCTCGCCGTGATCGTCGTCGGTGTCCTTCTCGCGCTGGCAGGAGACGCGACTTGGGAAGCTCGAGGCGATCGGAACCGAGAACAGGAGGCGTTGGCAGATCTCCTAGATGAGTTCCGAGAGAACGAGGCTCAATTGGCCAGGGACATCAGGACCAATTCACGGGCTCGAGCGGCTGCGCAACTCCGCTACGAGATCATCATCGGCAATGACACCGTCTCGGCGGATTCCCTAGCCACGCTGTATGTCTCGTCGCAGGCACAGTCGCGATTTGATCCGGTAACCGGTGCGATTCGGAGTTTACTGGACGGTGGCGACTTGGGTCTCATTCGAGACGACGACCTCCGCAAGGCGCTGGCCGGTTGGATTGATCGTGCGGAAGAGGCTCGGATGACGCATGAGAACGTCCACACCACACGATCGACGCTAGCACCTATCCTTCTGACGGTGGAACCCAGCCGGTCGCTTTCCTCGGGTGAGCTCGCCGCGCTGCGTTTGGACGTTAGTCGGGCCGGGTACAGCCCCCAGCTCATCAGGCTCCAAGCTCTCATCCAAGAAATCGTCGTCATGATTGAGGGTGAGTTGCGCTCATAGGGGGTGGCTGCCTAACAAGCGATTGCTACTGACACGGGTGACCTGCAGGGTAGGCGGGGCACTCGCCTATCGGCTCGCGACCCTTGTTCGCATGCAGCCCGTGCAGCAGAATCGCGAGACGTTAGACAGCGCCAGTCATCGCTCGCCGCCCTCGTACGTAGCTCGTCCGCACGGGACCCCCCGCCCCGGGAAAAGGGGGTGGGTCACTGAGCCGGTGGGCCAGGTGACAGCTTCAGACGGTGTCGCCTGCGGCGACTCTGTGAAGATCCCGGGGCCGGTGCAGATCAATCAGACATCTCGCAGCGAGCTCTTCCTGGCGCGCAGCGCGGGAAGGTAGGAAAGCCTCGTGGGCTTCACCCAGAGGCGCGCTCGGAGTCCGCGCGTGGATCGAGCACGCGGTCTAACAGGCGATTGCTGCAGGCGGCACGACCGGAGTGGTCGCTCACTGAACCGGGCCGTTCGCGTAGACAGCGGCGCCGTCGCGCCTTTGGTGCAGGTAGTTGGATAGGTTGTGTCACCGACTAGGTTGGCTTGCCGACCAGGCCGGTGCCGCAGCAGAATCGCAGAGACGTTAGGAGGCGTCCTCAGCAGCCTGACGTCTTCATGGCCTTCGCGGCCTCAGCGTTCCAAATTGGATGTTCGCTCTGGGTTCCCGTCTCGGGAGGTAGCCATGAAGCTCGAGGAGATCCTTCGTAACAAGGGCCACCATGTCGAAACGATCACCGAGTCGCAGACCGTCCTTGACGCGGTGAAGGTCCTCGTAGACCGAAACATCGGCGGCCTTGTGGTCATGGAGGGTCAGCGTCCGACAGGCATCCTCACAGAGCGGGACGTCCTTAGGCTCACTGCAAGAGCCCCCGGAGAACTCGGCTCGATCCGCGTGGGCAGCGTTATGACGCGGGAGATGATCACGGCGCGTCCGCAAGACCGTCTGGCCGCCATGATGGACGTCATGACCGAAAACAAGATCCGTCACCTCCCAGTCATGGACGGAGATCGACTTGCCGGGATCATCTCGATAGGAAACTTGGTGAACGCCTGCCGTATCTCGGCCGAGACGGAGAATTCCCAACTTCGGCAGTACATTCAGGAAGGTGCCTGAAGTGTCACTGGCCGACGCCTCCTAACAAGCGATTGCTGCTGGCGCGTAGGGGGTCGAGGGTCCAAAGCACTCGCCTTGCAGCTCGCGCTTCGGGTAGGCATCGTGATCGCGCAGCAGAATCGCAAACCGTTAGACGGCTCTGCCGGGCCGTGGTGTTCCTGAAGCCGTTCGAGCTTCCTCGGGGGGTCTCTGAGTGATCTCAGCGCGCCGACTTGTCTGGGATGGGTGCGCTCTCGGCGCCGCCTTTTCGACTGTAGCGGTGGGGTCCGTCTTAGTGAACCCTACGATCTGGCTCGACGACTATCCACCAGACGTGAGGGCCGCGGTAGGAGACTCGATACGACAACCTCGGGTCCTCCAGGCACTCGTCGGCGCCGTCCTCCTGGTCGTCATTATCGGAGGCCTCATCTTGTCTCTTCGTAGACTGGACGCGGAGGTAGGGGGCATCGGGTTCCGACTAGCTTTCCTTCACACATTCTTCATGTTCTGGGTCGTTAACCTAGCAGACGTTGTGGTCGTCGACTGGCTGTTCTTCATGACGCTGCTGAGAGGCAGAGTGGTCCTCCCTGGCACCGAGGGCCTCGCAGGCTACAACGACTACTTCTTCCATTTCAAACGAAGCTTCCTCACGCTGGCGCCCTGGATTGGATCGCTGGTCTTGAGTCTCGTTATGGGCGTCGGTTGGTGGTGGTTCGTCAGACGCCCCCGGCTGCGCGGGCCTTTTGGTACATCAGCGAGAGCCGCCTAACAAGCGCTTGCTACTGGCGCGTTGGGCTTGGCTCGTCCGGAGCACTCGCCTTGCAGCTCGCGCTCGGGGTGGGCATGGTGATCGCGCAGCAGAAGCGCAGGTCCGTTAGATAGCCACGCCTTGTGCTCCCTCCGTCTTGGCGGCACGAGTCCCTTTCGGGAGATCACCGACCGTGTGTGCGCGTCGCCCGGGGCCTTGTATACGTACTGCTACGTATTCAACTAGAGCGGGTCACCTCGTAGCCTAACTACGTGCTGAAACTTCGGATCCCTGGGCAGGGAGGCCCTGTGAACGCTCTCGACAGAGCCAAGCGACGCCAGCCCGACGGGCGCAGCAGCTGGGTGGCTCCGCTTTTCATGCGTGTCACGACTCTAACTGCACTCGCTTGCGCACTTCCGGCATGCACGGAGACAGGCCAGGAGCCGGAAACGGCTCCAGCTGTAGCGCGGGTCGAGGTCTCTCCGACCGAAAGCGCGATCCGAGTGGCACAAACCGTTCAGCTCAGTGCCACGACGTGGGACGCGTTTGGCAATCAACTAGATGGAAGAACTGTCTCGTGGTCCTCGTCGCAGCAGTCTGTCGCGACCGTTAGCTCCAACGGGCGTGTCACCGGTGTCTCCGCGGGCACCGCCACAATCTCCGCGACGTCCGAAGGAGTCGTCGGGATCAGTGTCGCGCGCGTTTCCGCACGCGTGGCGGCGGTCGATGTCGAGCCGCAGCAAGTCAGCATCTATGTGGGGGAGACCAGCCGACTCTCCGCTACTCCCCGTGATCCGAATGGAAACGCGCTCGTCGATCGCACTGTCTCGTGGACCTCAGGTAACGATGCGGTGGCATCGGTTGACGGGACCGGATTGGTCACGGGCATCGGCGAGGGACCGGCGGACATCATCGCCACCTCCGAGGGCGTCACCGGAATGGCTGAGATCGTGGTGAGACCTGCAGTGGGATCGCTGCGAGTCAGCGTATCGACAGAGGGTGTCGGGATTGATCCGGACGGCTACACGGTCGTGGTAGATGATGCGGTCTTCGAAGCCGTTGCCGTGCACGGGACGGTGACCTTCCACGAGCTCGATCGCGGAGAACACTCCGTCGAGCTGACAGGCGCAAACCCGAACTGCCCAGTCATCGGGGACAATCCGCTCACCGTGACGGTAGAGGTTGACGCGACGGTCGAGTGGGCTTCAACGTGGCGTGTGGCTACCAGACGTACGTACTCAATCGCTGGTCCAGCAGCGTGTCAGTGATCGCCTCGGCGAGTCAGGGTGTCATTGCGGAAGTGTTCATCGGGACGGCCGACGTGGTCGATCTCGAAGTCTCGCCGGACGGCGCGTTCGTGTACGTCGTGGACCCCGTGGACAACGCGATCAAGGTCATCGATACGTCTACTAACTCGGTCGTCGACGACATCATCGTCGGTGACCGTCCGAGCAAGGTCGTCATCTCCCCCGACGGGTCGGCCCTGTTCGTGGTGCACGTGGCCATTAGCCAGGTATGGGTCATCTCGACCGCCACATACGCCGTCGTGTCGAAGATCCAGGTCGGGGTCAATCCCAACGACCTCGCGTTCACTCCGAGCGGGCTATTCGCCTACGTCGTGAATCGGCAGTCCAACTCGGTCTCCGTAATCGAGACGGTGGGCAATACCGTCGTGAAGACGATTCCAGTCGGCTTGAACCCGCGGCGCGTGGTCATTACACCCGACGGCGCCTTCGCCTATGTCACCAATGGATTCGACGACACCGTGTCTGTGATCTCGACGCCGACTAGGGCCGTGATTGCGACCATCCCGGTCGGCTCCTTCCCTCGACAATTAGTGGTTACTCCTGACGGAGCGTCGGTATACGTATTCAACGCCGCGTCGGCGACGGTATCCGTGATCTCGGGTGCCACGAATTCGGTCGACGCGACAGTTCCGGTGGGTGGGCTCCCTGTCGCCGGTATCAGCTCACCGTGGAGCGGCGTCGCAACCCCGGACGGCGCCTTTGTCTACGTCAGCAACTTCGCTCACCGCACGGTTTCGGTGTTGGACACTGCCACGGACACAGAAGTGGCCACGATCGACGCCGGCTCGATGCCGTTCAGCATGGCGATGACGCCGGACGGAAGCCTCTTGTATGTGACGAACGAATTCGGCAACACGGTCCGGGTTATCTCCCCTGAAACGAACAGCGCCGTCGCTACTGTCGTGGTGGGGCCGAACCCGTTCGACGTCGTCGTGGCTCCCGTTCGACCCTAGGGGCCCCTCCCCGTATGCCCGCGGCGGGGAGACGCTCCGCGCGGATGGCTCGGACGACCCTGTACCCTTGGCACGTGCTAACGCGTTCTCCTACCCCCCGGGCTGCGGCCGAATAAGCATCAGGTCCCGTGTGCCCTTCTGCTCCGGACGTGCGACGGCGTGAATGGGACACAACATGGGTAACAGTTAGTGACAGGACATGGGTGACAGTCGGGAGGTGTGAAAAGTAAGTTGAACATCCTCCTAAGCATGGAGAGGGAAGCGGACGCTGCGGAGCAGCGGACGTAGAGGGACGTCCCGTCATCTGCCCTCACTGCGGGCATTCTGGCTTCGTGCCGCAGTGGGCGGGTGTCCGGCCCATCCCTGTGCTCGGCCTGATCGGCAAGCCGCTGAACTACCTGGTTCCAGTCGAGTTTCCCGACAGCGTTCCGAGAGCCTACTCCTGCGCCACATGTGGCCTGGTTCAATGGTTCGTTCATACCTCCCGTGACAACGGCGTTGTTGAGCGGCCATTGTCCGAGGCTGAGCCCTGGGAATGCCTATCCTGCGGCAACCTGATCGAACCTGCGGCAGACACCTGCCCGTCCTGCGGGTGGACCTACACCGGTGCGGAGCACGATGCGAAACGCATCAATGGGCAATCCGACGGAGAATCAGCCTAACAAGGAATTGCTGCTGTCCGGGTAAGCTGTGAGGTCCGGAGCACTCGGCTTGCACCTCGCGCTCCGTGTAGAGAAACTGGTCCGGCAGCAGAATTCCGAGCCGTTAGGTGGAAACGCGGATCGACTCTACGAGTATCCGTCGGAAGCAGTGGGCTTGCCGTTATCATACACCCATGTTGGGGGTGCCAGCCTAGTGAAGGCGTGAGTTTTTGAGGCGGGACCCGGCCCAAGAAACCGACCAAGCCGCCTCGCGCGCAACGTCAACACCCACGTACTATCCTATCCCGGGTCCTGTTGCCCCGAACCCGGTTGGGTCTCCCCGACTCGCGAGGTAATACAATGCGCGCACCGAACCGAACAGCGATCCGTTCGTCCCTGGTCGTCTGTCTCGCCACGGCGGCCATCACGATCCAAGCGCACGCCCAGTCTCCGACCGAAACTCCCGAGGTCCAGGCCCAAATCGACCTCTTCTCCGCCTGGCTCGGAGGTCAGATTGAGATCCGCGGACTACCGGGCATCGTCGTAGGTGTCGTTTCAGCGGATGACCTGGTTTGGGCAAAAGGTTTTGGGCATGCGGACGTCGATGCAGATCTGCATATGGAAACCGATACGCGATTCCGCATGGCCTCGCACAGCAAGCTATTTACAGCCACCGCGATCATGCAGCTACGAGAGCAGGGCAGGATTCGGCTAGATGATCCAGTTACGGACTACCTGCCGTGGTTCAGTTTGCAGGAGGCCGCTCCCGACGACCCGCCCATCACGATCGAGCACCTGCTCACACACAGCTCTGGGCTCCCGCGCGAGGCCGGTTCACACTGGACCGATTTCGAGTTCCCAACCACCGAGGAGGTCCGCGAGCTGATGCCTGACCGTCAGGCACCCTTCGCGCCTGAGGTCCGCTGGAAGTACTCGAACCTCGCTTATACGATCGCCGGCATGGTGGTGGAGGAGGTCAGCGGGATGAGTTGGGCGGATTATCTGCAGCAGAACATTTTCGATCCGCTTGGTATGAGTTCGTCTAGTGTCGACACGCCGGACTCGAAGATGGCAACGGGATACGGTAGGCGAATGCCGGACGGGTCTCGGCAGGTCTTCCCGTTCGTCGACGCGCGTGGGATGGCCGCCGCGACGGGGCTCACCTCAACTGTCGAAGACATGGCCCGGTTTGTGTCTGGGCAGTTCAGGACAGGTACACGCGGCGGTGACCGGCTACTTAGCACCGGATCCCTGCGGGAGATGCATCGGGTGCGTATGCTCGAGAACACTTGGACGAGCGGTCAGGGCATCGGGTTCAGCGTGCGACGGATCGACGGGAAGCTCTACGTCGGCCACGGCGGAGGATATCCGGGATACACGACCAACACCACGATTCAGCTCGACTCGGAGGTCGGTGTGATCGTGCTGACCAACACCAACGACTCGAACCCCGCTCAGATCGCGCAGCAGCTCATGAGCACGGTCGGCGAGGCCGTGGCCTCCGCGACCGCGGTGGAGCCAAAGATCGTAGCGTGGGACCCCGCGTGGGAGCGTCTTGCAGGCGTTTACCGGAGTCGTGGCGCGGAGACACGAGTCCTGGTCATGAACGAGCGGCTTGTGACGATGAATCCTTGGGCCACCAGCATCGGGGACCCGACCTACCTCGAGCCGATTGGCGACGGGACGTTTCGCATGGTCGCGCCCACCGGTGGTGGCCCTGTCGGCGAGATCGTCCGGTTCGTAGAGGAGAACGGCCAAGTAGTGCGGATGGTCACGGGAGATTCCTACTCAGTGCGGGTACGGTAGTACTGACCGATGCGGCTAATCCGGAGTCCGTCTGTGGCCTGAGGCGCCCAATCCTCGGCGTCTCGAGCCGACTGGGCGTGTTCATTCGAAGCCGAAGTACTGAGCGGTCGCCGGATGTAGCTGGGATCGTTTCCACCTAACAAGCGATTGCTGCCGTCGCCCCGGGGCTGGTCGAAGCGCTTCGCGCTTGTGTGCGCGCGGGCGGCGCAGCAGAATCGCGAGACGTTAGGAAGAGCCACTGCCTTGCGGGCGGCGTCTGTCAAAGGTACCATATATGGTACGCTATCCCATACCATAGGTGGTGTGACATGGCGGTTCTGAAGCCAAGTCAAGATGTCCAGCCGCTGTCTGCCTTTCGCGCGAACGCAGCCGGCTTCCTCGATCAGGTTCGTTCGACCAAGCGTCCGCTCGTCCTGACTCAGCACGGCAAGAGCGCCGCCGTCGTCCTGGATGTCGATCAATATGAGGCGTTGGTCGACGAGATAGAGGTCATCCGAGACATCCGGCAGGCCAAGGCCCAGTTAGCACGCGGCGAGGGCATCCCTCACGAGGAGGTTGTGGCTGAGTTGCGGGCGAGACCGAAGCGTTGAGAGTCGTTTGGTCCCCGACCGCGAGGCGGCGGGCTCAGGCAGCGGTCGACTACATCGCACTAGACCGTGCTCAAACTTCGCTCGAATGGCTCGACGCTTTGGTGGAACGGGTCGAGTTGCTCCGAGATCTGCCCGAACAGGGTCGAGTGGTTCCAGAATGGCACGAGTCCTCGGTGCGCGAAGTCTTGCACGAGCCCTACCGCGTCATCTACGAAGTCCTGGAAGACCGTATTGAGATCCTAACCCTAAGCCACTTCCGTCAGGAGCTTCCCTCCGAACCACCTGGGGGCTCTTCCTAACAAGGAATTGCTGCTGTCCGATTGAGCTGCGTGGGTCCCGAGCACTCGGCTTGCACCTCGCGCTCGGGGTGAGCATCGTAGTTCGGCAGCAGAATTCCGAGACGTTAGATGGCCCCGCATGCTGCACGGTCTACTGAGATTGACTCTTTTGCCCCGTCCACTTCGTCACCAGTTGCGGACCCGCTCTTTGCTTTGGCCACGCTGGCGAGGTAGTCACGGCTCCACTCCTCGGCCGAGTCGGTAAGCCATGATAGAACGACTGCTGTGGTTTGATTCTCTTGCCGGGCTCAGCGTGGGCGTTGCGGTGTTGGCCCTCGCCTCGTGGCTATCAGAACTCTACGGGCTTCCGGGGAGCGTCGTGCTATTTGTTGGATGTGCGAACCTCGTCTATGGCTCCTACTCTGGATCGCTCGCGATTCGGGAGCGTCGAGGGCGGCGGTGGATCCTCGCGCTAGTCTTCGCGAACGCCTCCTGGGCCGTCTTTTGTGTCGGTCTATCCATCTGGTTCGCCGCCTCAGCGCGGCCCCTCGGCATTGCGGTTCTCTTGCTCGAAGCCCTGTTCGTGGGAGGACTGGCCGGACTCGAATGGAGATTTCGAGACCGTCTGATTACCGCTGAGTGATTCACGCTCCTCGGGGGTGGGCTGGGGCCAGCTAACAAGCGATTGCTACTGACACGGTTTGCCTAGTAGGTAACGGGCCACTCGCCTTCAGCTCGCGCCCCTTGTTAGCAGACGGGCCGCGCAGCAGAATCGCGAGACGTTAGGCCGCGCTCAAGGTAGGTGGCCTGAAGTTGACTAGCATCTCATCGCTGTCTCACGCATCCTCCCCGGGAGGATCGGCAGGTTTCAAGAAGAGGGGGGACCCACAAATGCCTCATCACGGCAAGATCCAACTCACGTTCGTGATCGTTACGCCTCCGCATCTAGTAGAAGAGGGTGATCGCCTCTTTCAGAGCCACGAGCCTTGGATGAAGGGCACGCACCACCGAGACGGAGACAAGGCCCTTCTGAGCTACGGCGTATCGAAGGCACCAGAGCTAGCGAACCCGATGGACGCGAGTTCGGAGCCCACGGGCAACACATGCTTCGTGTTGACGGAGGTCTACGAAACCGAGGCAGGTGTGGCCGATCACTTCCAGCAGGCGGAATCAAGCTGGGCGGACTTCCCGGCAGTCGGCGAGTGGATGGGAAAATGTAGTGTGACTGGGGTGGCGACCGGTCGGATAATCAACTCGCTTTGGTGAGCAGACACCTTTCCGATTCGGTCTGTGGTTCGTCCGCAAATTATTGAGATCCCGAGGCGGCGCGGCCTAACAAGCGATTGCTACTGACGTGGGTTAGCGTGCAGGTACGCTTCGCTTGTGTCCTGACGGGCCACGCAGCAGAATTCCGATCCGATAGAAAACAGAAGGTTGGCTGAGGTGATGCTGACTGTCGGCGTAGCCTAGGGCCATGATAGTCTGCGGACCGTCCACCATACGATGGCTTCAACCTTGGAGTACCCACGATGAGCACACCGGCATTCTTCCAGAGCTTCCTTTCTCACGAGCGCGGCCTCTTCGCCAACGTCATCCGTGCCGTTCCTGAAGACGGTTTAGAGCACCGGGCAGACCCCAAGGCGCGGACCGCACGCCAGTTGATCGAACACCTGATTGGCCACAACCTTGATCTCCAAGAGCTTCTCGACGACGGTGTGATTCATCACCGCAATCAGGTGCCCTTCGATTCGGTTGAAGCCGCGGTAGAGCAATTGGATGAGTCGTTTGGGGCGCTGATCGATCGCCTCAATACCCTCGACGAGTCGGAGTGGCTAGAACCTGGGCAGTTCTACGCCGGTGAGCACTTGGTCATGGAGGCGCCGCGCCAACAACTCGCGTGGATCATGTTGTTGGACGCGGTGCATCACCGAGGCCAGCTCAGCACCTATCTGCGACCCATGGGGAGCAAGGTTCCGGCGATCTACGGTCCATCTGCGGACGACGATGGACAGGGCCATTAGACCTCACCGACGCGTCTAGGCGCCTTGGTGCGTGGTGAATACTGCTTGGAGTAGTATCGGTCTGCCGCAGCTGTCTAACCAGCGATTGCTACTGCCGCGGATTACCTGCAGGATGGACGGGCCACTCGCCTAACGGCTCGCGGCCCTTGTTCACAGGCTGGCCGCGCAGCAGAATCGCGAGACGTTAGGCAGTGCTCTGACTGCTTGCGAAAGAGGCGTTTGAATCCAGCCATAGACGGGGTGAGGGGCCTTCTCTTGATTTGGGCACCCCAGCGGTTCCATGGATCAGCAGTTGGGTCAAGATGTCGTCCGGAGGACCAATGCAACCTCTCACCGTGGTCACACTCTTCTTGGGCACGATGTACGTGGCCGGGCGTGGGGGTTTTGCCCTCGCGCCGAGGTCGACCGCCTCCTTCTACCGGCGCACGCTCTGCGCCAGTGAGAGGCGGATGAGGCTCCTGGGCGCCTTCTTGCTTCTCTCTGTTGCAGTGCCGCTGGTGGTCACCGTCCGCGGCGCCTCAGGTCCAGAGGCTCTCCTGGCCCTACTCCAGATCCTCGGTTGGGTATCGGCGGTGGTGTCCGTGTCGATGCTTGCGGCTCCCGACGTCCTGCGCCGCTTCGTGTCGGAGCGCCTCCTGGGAGCGTCAGACTCATTCCTCCGGATCAGGGGGATCTTGGGCGTGGGGTTCGGGGGCTTTCTGAACTGGGCCGCCTTCGCGCTCTTGTAGTTGGCTTATGGGCGGCACTGCCTAACAAGGAATTGCTGCTGGCGCGGATAAGTTGCGTGGTCGCGCGCGATGCGCGCGGTTGGTTATCGTGGCCGCGCAGCAGAATTCCAAATCGTTAGACGGCGCATCACCCGACCGGCGGTTGACCCAGTCCAGAAGCACGAGCCCCCGTCGGTGGGAAGTCGGCGACGTCTTCCACCTGTAGGCCAGACCACTACGTTGCGGTTGGTCGACCATCGGGAGACCCAGATGGGTTTGACGGACGATGAGTTGCGGGACGTGCTTGCCCGGGCTCAAGAGATCGACGGCGCGGCTCGCGATGGAGACGAATGGAAGGCCGAGCTCGCCGCGGTAATCGAGGCTGCCGAGGAAGTCGGGCTATCCCGTCAAGCAGTCGAACGGGCGTTGGCCGAGGGCCACTACCTTCCGACGGCCCCACCCGTCGTCGGCTCGCTGACTTGGGCTCGTTCGGCTGACGGGAAGTTTTACGTCGCCGACGTCTTGGCCACATCAGAGGTAAGCACCCACGTGCGGTTCCTCCGCGGCAGTGAACAGCACCTCGCTCTGCGTGAGCTCCGGCCTTGCGCCTTCAGTCCGGGCGAGCTGGTCGTCTGTGATTGGCCGGGTTGGGGAGCGTGGACCTGCAGGGTTGTCGCCTACGATTCCGACAAGCGAAAAGTCGAGCTAAGCGACCGTTGGGGCTCCACGAGCACGTTCCCAATATCGGACGTCTGGCAGGCTCCGCCAAAGTCCGACTCCCAGGTTGCCCGTAGGCGCACTTACGCGCTGCTTGCGGCGGGTGCGGCCGCGGGCGCACTAATAGGATCAATCATTACGGCGCTACTGATGTAATCACGCTTCCCCGAGCATTGTGCGTTACCCTCCGATGAGCCTCACGCCGGTCGCAGCAGCTCCTGGCGGGCATACACCGTGCGCCGTCTAACAAACGTTTGCTACTGACGTGGCTCTGCAGGTAGGTCCACAGCACTCGCCTTGTAGCTCGCGCTGTGGGTCAGCATCGTGGATCGCGCAGCAGAATCGCGAGCCGTTATACAGACCTCCCGACGGATCGGTAACGTTGCCATGCTGCTGCTGAGCCTGCCGGACCGACGAATACAAGAATCAGTGGGTGGCTCCAACCACGTTCTCACTAGGCACGCCGCGCGTCACTACGCGTCAAACCTTGGCAGCAGGCCGGGCGACATCGCCCGGACTCAGGATCTCGGCGAGCCCGCCATTCCGAGGAAGACCAGAATCGCTCGATTGAGTCGGACCATGTCTTCGTCGTCAAGCCGCCCTACATGCTCACCGATCTTACGACGAGGCACTGTGGTCAGTTTGTCGACCATCAGGCGACTCGCGCGCCGAAGCTCATTCACCTCACTCGGCTCGACCAGGATCCGGAACAGGGCCGCCTCCGTCGGATCTGTTGTAAACGCGCAGACCGTCACCGACGACGTCGCCTGAAAGTTGTCGTCCTGTACAATTACCGCTGGCCTAGGTTTCCCGGCGTAATCTGCTCCGCCAGCGATCGTCCAGATCTCTCCCCGCTTCACGAATCTCCGAGCTCGGAGACCGCATCAATGAAGTCTTGATCCTCTGCCGCGTGAGCGCTTCCCGCGACCGCCCTCGCTTGCCGCCGAGCCTCGACTCCGAAACCGGGAGCCCGTACGTCCGGCACCCAGATCTGAATCGGCCTCAATCCCTGACGCCGAAGGCGCTCGCGATGTGCCCGCACCTTCTCACGCGACGACTTGGGCCCTTCTGATCCCGCCACTTGACCTCCTGTGCGGTGGTTACATGTAACCTAAGAGATCGAGGCCTTGCGGGCGAGGTCTTGTCTAACAAGGAATTGCTGCTGGCGCGGTTGGCTGTTGTTGTACCAGATCACTCGGCTTGCACCTCGCGACCTGGGACGAGCATCTTGCTCGCGCATCAGAATTCCGAGCCGTTAGCTAGCCCTCCTTGTGGTTGGTATCGTGTGACTTCCAGCACGTCGTGTATGCAAAGACTGCCTGTCCTACTCGCTGTATCATCCCTCGCGCTCTCCGGGTGCGAGGCGATCCCCGAGCCCGATCTGCCGGATGATCGCGCGCTAAGCCCGTATCTATATGTATGGGCGGGGGCGGAGGTGGACCGTGACAGCGATTTCTTGGCCGTGCTGGACGCTGATCCGAGTTCGTCCACGTACGCGCAGTTCCTAGCTACTGCGCCGGTTGGATTGCGCGGAGGGGCGCACCACTCAGAGCACGTGATGCCGAGCGGCGACTCCTTGTTCGTGAACTCGTTCACGGCGGGAGCGAGCTTCGTGATCGATCTGTCCGATCCGACTGCTCCGGTCGTCGCGAGCTCGTTTAGCGAGATTGGGGAGTACACCTACCCGCATACGTTCGAGCGTCTCCCCGGCGGGAACGTACTCGCCACCTTCCAAACGAAGGGGGAGGGGAATGAACTGGCTGGTGGATTGCTGGAGTTGGATCCATCGGGAGACTTCATTCGGGCCGCGGACGCGGCGGATCCAGTGGATCCTGAGATCCGAGCCTACAGCGTCACGCCCATCCCTCGAATCGATCGGGCGGTAAGTACCACCTCCGACATGCGGGTTGAGGCCGAGGGGACGTCCTTCCAG
Organism: Longimicrobiales bacterium; assembly: GCA_965248625.1. Classification (GTDB taxonomy): domain Bacteria; phylum Gemmatimonadota; class Gemmatimonadetes; order Longimicrobiales; family Gaopeijiaceae. The sequence continues at coordinate 863,473 of OZ252109.1, forward strand.
GTATGGCGCCTTTCAGACCTCGAGTTAGTCCGTACGGTCCGCCTGGCCCCTGGGCCCGCCGGGTACGAGCACCGCGATCCCGCTGAGGTGCGACTACTGCCGGACAGCGTGACGGCCATGATGACGACCTTCACATGCGCCCTCTACCGACTTCATGGGCTGGAGGGCGAGGCTCCCTCGGCCGAACTCGTCAACGTGCTGCCCTGGTCGGACTACGAGACGGATGAATGCGGCATCCCGGCAACTTGGGGTGGGATCTGGCTCCAGACGTATGCGCACGCTGACGGTTCGTGGCTGATCTCGTACGACATCTCGGACCCGTCGAACCCGGTCGAACTGGACCGTCTGTCCTGGGATCGCGAGTGGTGGCCCCATTGGATCTCGATCGAGCCGGGGGGGCGGCGTTTAGTCGTTACGTCGGGAGAGGGCGACACGCTGTACCGCGTGCTCATCGTGGTCATGGATCCGGAGACGGGTGCCCTGGAGTTCGACACGACTTTCCGAGATCCGGGATCGGACGAACCAGGCGTCAGCTTCAACCGGACCTCATGGCCGCACGGGGAAGCGGGCGCTGCTCGGCCTCACGGTGCGGTCTTCTCGGGTGTCCGCTGAGCCGGGCGGGCGCCTCCGGGCTAGCTAACAAGCGATTGCTACTGACGCGGTAGGCTTTTCGGGTCCGGAGCACTCGCCTATCAGCTCGCGCTGTGGCCAGACGACCAGGTCGCGCAGTAGAATCGCGAGACGTTAGCCTGCGCTCCCTGACCATAACGCTTGACGTTAATAACGCAGAACGTTATGGTTCGCTGTGATCAAGAGCTTCAAGGATCGAGACGCCGAGCGCCTCTTCCAGCGTCAACCAGCGAAACGGCTGGGCACTGACGTGCAACGTGTGGCGCTTCGGAAGCTTCGCATGCTCGACGCAGCGACGACGCTGGAGGACCTGCGCATTCCGCCCGCCAATCGACTAGAGAAGCTTAAGGGTGATCGCGCCGGACAGCACAGCATCCGCGTGAACAAGCAGTGGAGGATCTGCTTCCGCTGGCGCTCGGGCGATGCACATGACGTAGAGGTCGTCGATTATCACTAGGGGGAGACATGGCTACATCGATTCTTGCTCCGGTTCACCCCGGTGAGGTTCTGCTCGAGGAATTCCTTGAGCCGCTCGGACTCAGCCAGTACCGATTGGCGAAGGACATCAGTGTGCCACCTCGAAGGATCAATGAGATCGTGCATGGCAAGCGATCGGTGACGGCTGACACAGCCCTTCGACTCTCTCGCTATTTCGGAACTTCCGATCGATTCTGGCTCAATCTCCAGACCGCATTCGATCTGGATGTGGTAAGGGATCGGCTTGGAGATAGGCTCGACACGGAGGTGTTGAAACGCGCAGGCTAACAAGGGCAATAACATACTTGCGGTACCCAATAAGTCCTTGTATATTTGAGGTAGTTAAGGGACCCACAAGGACTCCGACGATGCCCAAGAAGACCGAAAACAACCTTCCGAAGACCCTGCTTCAAGCGGTCCAACACTTCGCCGACGAAGGCGCTGCCATCGAAACGGTCGCGAACCTCCGCTGGCCTGACGGGGAGCAGCATTGCCCAAAGTGCGGATCCGTAGCGAAGCACTACTTTATGAAGACGCGCAAGCGATGGAAGTGCCGTGACTGCCGTCACCAGTTTTCCGTCAAGGTCGGGACGATCTTCGAGGATTCGCCGATCAAACTGGCAAAGTGGCTTCCGGCTATCTGGCTGCTCGCCAACTGCAAGAACGGGATCTCGTCCTACGAGCTGGCCCGCGCACTGGGCGTGACCCAGAAGACCGCGTGGTTCATGCTCCACCGTATCCGGCTCGCCATGCAGGACGAAGATGGCTTCCTGCGTAAGATGGACGGGGAAGTCGAGGCCGACGAGGTCTACATCGGCGGCAAGGCCAAGAACATGCACGCAGAGCGCCGGAAGCGGATCATCCGGGGTACAGGCGGACACGACAAAACCGCCGCCATCGGGCTGCTGGAGCGCCCTAGGAACTCTCCGCACTCTCTGGTCCGCACGCGCGTCCTGAGCGAAGTCACGCAGCGCACCATGCAGGGCTACGTCCGCGAGAACGTCGAGCCCGGTTCCAACCTCTACACCGACCGGCATTGGGGCTACTTCGGGCTCGCGTCTGACTACATGCACGACGTTGTTGACCACGTCACTTCCTACGTCGAAGGCCGTGTCCACACCAACGGGCTGGAAAACTTCTGGAGCCTCGTCAAGCGTGCGGTCCACGGCACCTACGTCAGCATCGAGCCGTTCCACGTCTTCCGCTACCTCGATGAGCAAGCGTTCAGGTTCAACAACCGCGAAACCGACGACAGCAACCGATTCCTGCGAGTCCTTCGGGACATCGTTGGGAAGCGTCTCACCTATGACGAGTTGACCGGGAGGACTCGGAGGCCAGCATGACAAACGAGACGAAGACCGATCCGCCCCGTACAAGCGGCGAGGACCACGCCCGCGTGACAGCGGAAACGGTGGTGACTGACGGGCCGTCCGGGCTCGCCCGCTTGGCTGAGACGATGCGGAAGATCCTGAAGACACCGAAGTCGCCTTCTACGAAAGCGCCGCGAGGCTCTGCATAAGAGCCTTCGCGTTGGTCAAAATCTGCACGGCCTGATCTTCATCATACGGGGCGCGACGAGGATGCATGGTCGGGTTTCTCCATGCATTCTTCACCGCTCGGGCGTGGGCCATCGCTTCGTTGTACGCCTCTTTCGCCTCCTTCTCGGCCTTCGTCTGGTTCAGCATCGGCAGAATGGCCTTGTCCAGCGCACTTAGTAATGGCCCCCATTCGAGTGTGTCCGAAAATTGCACACCCAGGCGGTTCGCTAACTCCTGCAATCCCGCCTCGACCACACGCATGAGATGGAAAACAGTTGCCGTATAACGAGCCATTGCAAGGCAGTTATGGGCCTCTTCTAAGTCGCGGGCCACATCGGGGAATCTGCTTGCGACTTCCGCCCCGAAACCGTCAACCTTCTTGTAGTACTGGGACCGCTCGCGTGGCATCTGTAACACAAGAGTCAAGGCCAGTTCATCCTCAACCGTCTCCATTGGCCCGGTAAAAAACCAGGCCGTCTGGCCATAGGTCAGGGCCTTGGCAGATTTCAGGGTTTTCTCAATGCGATCCAGCTTTTTCAGTGACACCTGCAATTCCAGCGGCCCGAGTTCTGCCCGCATGTCCGGCAACACGTCTAGTATCGCAGCTCTATGCTTTTGGTCTACTTGGGCTTCCGGGTCGGCATCCCTGACCATATGAGTCGCCACACGTTCCAGTAGGCGTGACAGACGCCAGAGGTACGCCGATTTGAATACGCGCATCATCTCCCCCAGGCTAATCGCAAGGCCGGGGTACCAGTCCTTCGGTGCCTCCAGCGGAAGGCTCATGTTACGCCTCCCTGGCCGGGTACCGCAAGTATATTATTGCCCTTATTAGGCTGTCGCTGGGGGCTCCAGTGGAGCCTCAACCAGGCCGAGGTCATTGAGGGTGTGACGCAGCACCTACACTGCTCTGGGCAGGTCGCCCTGGAGCCTGATGCAAGCTCCGAAATGGGGGTGCGTGTCGTGGGCGAGAACGACATGCGAGCACAGATAGAGTCGGCGCTGTCGAATATCGACGCGATTCTGAATGCGACTGGAATGACCCGAGGTAACCTCCTCTCGCTTCGGTTCTTCACGACTAACGTTGACAGCTTCCTGCAGCATTATGACGTCTACGCCGGATGGATCGGGGAGGCAGGCATCATGCCGCCCCAGACACTTCTCGGGGTTGACCGCTTGGTTCTTCCCGCGCTGCTCGTCGAAATCGAGGCGACGGCGGGAGCCTGAGGGCGGTTGTCGCGGGCACAGCTTGACAAGCGATTGCTACTCTCGCACCTCGCGACCTGGGATAAGCATCTTGCTCAGGCAGCAGAATCACAGGTCCATTAGGAGGCTCTTCATACCAAAAGCGTACAGACGTATCAGCATGGTGCGGCGCCCTGGTCACGGGTGCCACGATTTTGGCGAGTGCGATCGGAGCGCAGGAGGAATCACTCGGCGCCATCCTAGAGCAAGCCCGAACGAGGGCCGAGGCACCGGGGGCCATCCTCGGCGTACAGATCGGCGGAAGGACACCTGTCATCGTATCCGCCGGTCGTGTGGATCTCGACAGGGAAGGCTCAATGAGGCCCGATCAGCCCTACTACCTCGGGAGCGTCTCAAAAATCTACACGGCCACATTGGTCATGCGTCTAGCAGAGGAAGGCGCGCTTTCCCTGGACGATCCGCTGGGGTCATGGCTGCCCAACTTCCCACGGGCGGCTGAGATTTCGCTACGCCAGCTTCTGAACCACACTACCGGTATCAAGGACTTCTACAGCTACATCTACTTCCGACCAGACCGAGACGAGATGGTCCGGCTCGTGACAAGGTCTTGGACGGAAGCGGAGCTCCTTGAACTTGCTGGGCGTTTCGGTCATTGGTTCGAGCCGGGGTCAGACTGGGCATACAGCAGTGCGAATTATTTCCTTCTGGGCGTTGTCGTCGAACGAGCATCTGGCCGTTCATTGACCGCGACCTACCGCACTCACATATACGACCCGTTGGGGCTCCAACAGACCTGGCTGGCTTGGCACGAGGTGGCTCTCGGCTCCCTCCCTCCGGGATACATGGGGTCCGTGCCAGCGTGGGAGCATTCCGCGATGTTCGGGGAACTCGGGGCAACAACACGTCTCGATCGTTCGCCCGTGGAGTGGGGTGCTGGTGGTCTGGCAGCGCCCGCGGCGGAGGCTCTTCGGTTCATCAGCGGGTTGATGCAGGGAGATCTCGTCTCTGATACCTCGCTTGACGCGATGAGGGCGTTCAGGCCGACGCCGCCGCTAGGAGTAGACGGCGCTGGTGACTTGCTAGAGGAGGTCGAGAACGGCTACGGCCTCGGCCTCGTTCGCAGAATCCGAAACGGGTTCACTTTGGTCGGCCACGGTGGGTTATTCACCGGGCACACTGCTGGTCTGTGGTATGTGCCCGAGTGTGACGCGGCGATCTCGGTGTACTTCAACCGAGGGTTTGTAGGGCAGCGGGAGCTTCTCGACCGAGTGGTCGAGTCGCTTGCTGATGGCTCGCTTGACGCAAGGTGTCAGTCGGGTGCATGAAGTCGATCGGTGAATCTAGATCGGCCACTAGTTAGCCATCGGGTCCATCCGAGGCCATAGTCCGGTTCCTCGAGCGCCGTTCGACAAGTCGTAGCACCCCCGAAACAGAAGAGTGCCGGTCCGGGATATCCCGGACCGGCGCTTCGCCCTGATGGCCTTCGCTGGGCCTATGCCTAGCTGGGCGGCAGGTACGTCCTAACCGGAGGCAGCTGTGCGCCGGAAAGATCGTCCGGAACGCCCTCCTCACCGACGACTGTGTGCTTTAGCGTCCCGATACCCTCGATGGCGGCTTCGATCGTCTCACCAGCCTGCAGGTACCCAGAGCCTGTCGCGCGCTCGACGCGACCAGCGCCCGTTCCGCCCGACGTCCCGCTTTGCAGAACGTCCCCGGGAAATACGGTGATGAGTGACGATGCGTACTCGATCAGCTCCGGGATATTGTGGATCATGTCCCCCGCGCTAGCGTCCTGAACGGTCACGCCGTCGATGACCAAACTCTGGTGCAGCCGCTCCATCGGATCGCCATAGAACTCCTTTGGAACAATCCACGGCCCTTGGGGCGCGAAAGTGTCATGGCCCTTACCGACGAACCAGTCCGAACCGGAGCCGTAGCCACCCGGAGGACGCCCGCCACGATCGGATACATCCATGGCGACCGTGTAACCAAACACGTGGTCGTAGGCGCGGCTCGCAGAAATGTACTTGCCCGCGCGGCCGAATACGACAGCCAACTCGACTTCCCATTCGATCCGGTCACGGCCATAAGGGAGTATGATGTCATCACCACTGCCAATGACCGCGCCGCGGGTCGGCTTGAGAAACAGATACGGCACCCCCCGATTCTCCTGCCGCTCCCGGGTCCTCGCCGCTAGCTCCTCCGGGGTGCAGCCTTCACACGCGTGCGTGTAGAAGTTGACCGCAGCATTCATGATCTTGCTGGGATACATGATCGGAGGAAGGATGCCCACGTCGTCGACACGGTGAACGTAGTCTGCGTCGAGCAAGTCGTTGCCCACCACGTTGTTGACGATCTCGTAGATCCGGTACTTCAGACCGTACTCGTACTGCCCGATCAGCTCGAGCATATCCGCCGGCGCGTTGACGTGGGCGTACATCGGATCGATCTCGAGCGCCGTGTTCGCCGCCGCCAGGTCAATGATCAGAGCGTCCCTGAGGACGACCCCTACCGTAGGCGCGCCGCCGATCTCGAAAGTCCCGACCTTGAATGGCTCGGCCGAGGTCACCGCCTGGGCCTTGACGACGGCGGGGCTCGCGAGAGTTGCGACCGTCGAGAGAGCCAAAGCTAGTCTTGTGATGCGTTGCATAGCCTGCTCCTTGAAACCACGTGAATCCGACGCTTGGTGCGTTCTCGGTCAACGCGGTGCCTACTCGGGGACAGGCAGGCGGTTCGACCGACCAACAAAACCCGCGCGCTCAGAAAGTATGGCCCGGGATGCAGCTTTGTCACGCATGATTTGAGCCCTCGCTGCAGGGCACGACGGGTGCTCTACGGGCACCCGCCTCAGCTTCGGCCGCTTGGTCCTTCGGGGAGACTTCCGGTCGGCTGCTCCGCGGACACTCCGCTAGAGCCAGCGGCCCGACTTGGTGTTGCACTTAGTTTGTGAATCCACCCTACCCAACAAGCGATTTCTGCTGACGCTGAGGACCAGTGGGCAAGCGCTACGCGCTTGATGTCGTCGGCGCCACGCAGCAGACTCGCAGAACCTCTAGGATGCCCCCTAGTCACCCGCAACGTATCGACGAGCTGAGTTCAGTCTACGCACCCCGCGTGAACCCGAAGGTCTGGGTCCCGAAGACGGCACCCATGTTCATTCCCTCAGCGGTCTGTTTCAATTCCGCTGGTACGTCCCCGTAGAAAAAGAATGGGCCGGGCACCGCTATCTCAGCGAGCTTCGGGAAGTGGTGAGCCGCCGTTCCTCCTAGATGAAGTCCTAGCGCAGCACCGTCTTTGAAGACATCGTGCACGATTACCGCGTCCGCCTCCTCCGCGAAGTAGCACTCCATCTTGAGTGCATCAGGTTCGTTCGCTTCCATTTCCCTGGCGACATCCTCATAGATTGCCTTGAGTTCCTCGAACTTGCCCGGGTTGGCAGTCCACCTGTAACACCACGGTGATCTCGCTACCGTTCATCTGCAGCTCCGTTCTCTGTCGCATCATAGGGCCCCGTCGGGCGTGACGTGGCCTCAGGTTGCCCGGCACTCTCAACGTCGCGCCGCAACAAGTCGACCTTCGGACCGGTCTTGGACGGTGAGCGGCTGCGCCTTACTCCAACTCCTCGTGGCTGAGGCAACGCCGCGGTGTTCGGTAACGTACGAAGAGGGCCAGGGATCTACGCGGTTCTGCTCCACGATTGGTGAGCGACTCTCTCGAGCGGATCGAAGGGCGGGGCATCTTGACAAGCGGTTGCTGCCGGCGGGGAAAAAGCAGAGCGGTCAGGTCTACCCGCCGCCGCTTCGCGTTCCGCGACTAGGTGGCTATTTCGCTGCTCGGGACCTGCCAGCCAGTTCGTACGACTCCTCGAGCCAGGTCTCCCAGACGGCTTCGGGGAGCGGCTCCTCGGCTGTGAAACGAGTCGTCACCCATCCCGTGGATCCGACTTCAAAGCGGTCCGGATGTGTGGTCGCGAGTTCCATCGCCTGTGGCATGGACTGATCGAGCTTGAACATGGCCTTGAAGCCGCGTCCCTTTGCGCCGGGTCCGATGTAGAGGAAGGCGCGCTTGACGACCTTGAAAGCGCTCTGGTTGCAAGAGGTCCCCGGGTCGACTGCCGGAAACGCTGCAGCCTTGGTCCGAATCGCGTCGGTGGGATCAGAGTCTACAGACATGGATGCGTTGCCTCAGGGTTGGGGTAGGCAGTTCGCGATTCCAAGGGAGCCGAGAAGGGAGCCTATCTCACCGAGGGTATGCTCGGCAGTGGCCACATAACAAGCGTTTGCTGCGGTCCGGGTAAGCTGGAGGGTCCGGAGCGTTCGCCGGGCAGCTCCTGCCCTGGGTCGGCATCGTGTTGGCGCAGCGGAATCGCGAGCCGTTGGGTGTCGCCACTGACGTATCGGTGTGTCCTCAGATGGATCACGAACGGTCGGCTACAGCTGACCTGGTGGTTCAGGAATCAGCCACAGCAGAGGGATCTCTCGACCGTTCACCGTGACGTGAACAAGGTCGAAGCCGAAATCCGAAGTGGTCTCCGGATACTCCTCCCGAAGGTGCGCCCCTAGGCCTTCCGGTTCTCCTACTCCGGTCTCGACGACTTTCCCCTCGGCGTCGACGATGAACCAGACCCTACGACCTTCCGGCAGCCCGCGATCGAGGACACCTGAGTGGTGCTCCGCCAGCGCTGCATCGAGCTGATCGTCAGTGGGCTGACCGGGTAATCCCTGTGCCACCGCATCGTCGGCGTTGCCAAGCAGTCCGAAGATGATCGCGAAAATCACCGAAGACGGTCTGTGCCCCTGAGGAAACTCCTTCATCTCGACTCCCCCTGGATGGTGTCCGAGGTCCTTCGCAACCTACCCGTCAGACTCAACGTACGAACCGCTCCGACGTGAGTGACTCAGGTGCGGGCTTCGACTCGCAACGACACCTAACCAACGTTGCCGCTGCCGCGGAAGAGCGGGGTGTCTCGAGCGTGCCGCGCTCGGTCAGCAGATTGATCGCGCAGCAGCATCGCGATCAGGTGGAGTGGGCAGGCCATCGTTGACACAGCTGCGTCTGTCAGGGTACTTTGCGACGCAAAGTGACATCTTTATATAGAGGTCATGTATGTCGCGTTGGAAGAGGGTCGTCCGTGGGATGATCGGTATGGGACTGTCCTTTTCCGCGGGTGTCGGCGTGGTCGGTTCGATGGTCGCCGGGCTCTCGGGGCTGTTCTTTGGGAGCGATCCTGAGATGATCCGGCTGGTCATCGCGAGCTCCATCTGGGCCTTCCCGATCGGTGTGGCCTTCTCTGGTGTTGTGGCGATAACCGCACGCGGACGTTCGTTCGACAAGCTCTCGCTCCCCCGATTCGCCGCGCTGGGTGCTGGAGCCGGGCTTCTTCTCTCTGGAGTCCTTTCCGCAATCCTCTGGGACTCGTGGTTTGCCAACGCGACGATCCTCGCCCTCTTGGGTGGCGCATCCGCCACAGCGACGCTACTGCTCGCCCGACGAGCAAGGCCTGTCCTCACGTCTGGCGACGAACCGCAAAGCCTGGGTGAGGGATCGCCGTCGTAGGCTGCCTCGCGCGGTATGCGGCTACAGGCGGGTCGGCATCGTGATCGCGCAGCACGGCTACGTCAATGAGGGCCACTAGCTGTGGCCCCCGGGAGGCTACGCCGCGGATTGGATCAGCACAGGGTCGTTCACAGCGACGAGGCCTGGTTCAACAGTCGATCCATATACGCCAAGGCAACCTTGACGTTCGTCGGCAGCGGCGCGAAGAATGGCAGGGTTTCGCTCCGCGGTTAGGGGATCGATCGTGATGACCACGCAACGGCCGTCGCGCTTGTCGACCCGCATGCGCACACTCCCGAGGCGTAGGACGCACCCAACCCAGGCATCCTCAGCGAACGGCCTGTCGACGGCCGCTTCCACCAAGATGTTCGGTCGAAATCGCTGGACGTCGAGCCGGTCGCCCACCAGCTCACCGAGCCTGGCAATCGTTTGTGTTGTGATCAAGGACAGCGGGAAGGTGTCGAAGATGCCGCGGCTCTGTCTGATTACTCGCGCCCCACCCGGGCAGAGCTCCGCGCCGAGCACTGGATCCGCGACATCGAGCACGGCACCCGAAGGAGTGTGCACGACCGTCGGCGACGCGTCGGGTCGGCTAGGGTCTGTGAGAAATGGGCGATAGTGACTCATGTCCCCACGATCGCGAAGAGTAAGCCATGGGAACCCACTCTGCTCCACGCCGTCTCGTATAAACGCCCAGCGGCGATCCCCCTCTAGGCCGTGCCAGGAAATCTGGGCCTCGGTCAGCGCCTCGGCTCCCATAGACTTAACCGGGTAACGCCATAATCCAACTACTCGGCCGACAGCGGCAGCGTCATTAGAATTGCGCATCTACTTCCGGGGATCAGCGGCTGCCACTCGGTGCCAGGCCAAGAGTACGCGTCTACCGCCGCGGACGAGGTCTTACTAACCTAAGCTCATTGCCATCATGATTAACAGCAAATACTTTGTGGTACAGAGTACTTGATGAATACTGAACCGATCTCCAGTATCGCGACGCCGGGCCGCCCTACCCAACGTCCCTGGATCTCTACGCCGAGCTCCGCGCCGTCACCCCTGACTCGCTGCAGTCCCTGCTTACCGACCTCTTCGAGACGGTGACGCTTTGGGACGTCGAGGCGGAGCAGGCAGTCGCGCAGCCGACCGGCACGGGCGAGTACGAGGTGACGCTCCAGGTGAGGACGAGAAAGGTGAGGGCCGACAGCGTCGGGAACGAGACGGAGGTCCCTATGGACGACCTCATCGAGATCGGCGTCTTCGCGCCTGGCGAAGGCGATGGCCTCGGCGAGGCGCTCCATCTGGAGCGGCACCGCATCCGCAGCGGTGAGCAAACGATCCGCGTTACCGTTCCGCGCGAGCCGGCCCGCGCGGGCATCGATCCCTACAGCCAGCTGATCGACCGCCAGCGCGACGACAACGTGGTCGGGGTAGAAATGCCCGGCGCGGGTGCGCCGCCTCCGTAGCCCCAATCGTCGCTGTCGTCATCGTCGTCCCCTACGGTGACGGAGTGCGTGGGGTCCGGAGCACTCGCCTTGCAGCCCGCACTCCGTGCACACATTGTTCGCGCGGCAGAATCGCAAAGCTGCTAGGTAGGTTCGACGAAAAAGGAGGGAAGGTCCGCTGCCTCGATACATCGCTTTACTCCGGGGCATCAACGTGGGTGGACACCGCGTCACAATGGCTCGACTCAGGGAACTCTTCGAAGAGTTGAGCTTCACCGACGTCGCTACGTTCATTGCGAGCGGCAACGTGATCTTTTCGACGGCTTCCGAAGAGCCAGACGATTTGACTCACGTGATAGAGCAGCACCTCGTTCGAAGCCTCGGTTACGGGGTTGCGACGTTCCTCCGCTCACCGGACGATCTCGAGGCCATTGCCAGGTTTGAGACGGGGGCCGGAACACAGGGTCCGGTGCCCGCCTCTCACTACGTCATGTTCCTCCGCGGCCCGGCATCCGATTCCATGCGCTCACAGTTCGCTGATCTCTGCTCCGAGACGGACGACTTCCAATTCTCCGGGGCGGAGATCCACTGGCTCATCCAAGGCAAGATGAGCGAGTCGCCACTGTTCAAGGGCGGGCTCGAGCGAGCGACCCAAGGCGCGACCACCACGACGCGCAACATGAACACGGTTCGACGTCTAGTCGCTAAGACGACCCGAGCGGAAGCTACCTAGGGACAGGCGGAGCTCATCGGATGACGGACGACACGTGAGGCACGGCCCACGACGGGTCACACTCTCCCACGCGATGACCGTCGAACAGTTCGACAACGGGTACTGGTACGCAACCGAATTGAAGTCCTTCGCGAAGTCTCTTGGTATCAATGGCTTTTCCCGCCTACGCAAAGACGAGCTCGAGGACATGATTCGCGGGTTCTTGAGGACTGGGAGGCTCGACTCGGTGCGCACCCGAGCCGTCCCAACTTCCCGAACCAGAGACAGCGACCTTGGCATCACCAGACGGCGGCGGATCGTAAACTACATCAACGATCGAGCCACCAAGGACTTTCTTGAGCAAGAGCGAGCAAGGCTGTCACCAGGACAGCGCCAGAAGTCCGGTGCCCGTTACCGACTCAATCGATGGCGCGAACAGCAGATTCTCGCGGGAGAACCCCTTACTTATGGCGATCTCGCGAAGAAGTACGTCGAGCTATCCGACGTCGAGGGAGCGTTTCCCCAGGCTCGGTCAGGTCGCTACATCAACTTCATCTCGGACTTTCTAGGGAGCGAGCCGAACATGTCCAGGGAGGACGCGATCTCCGCATGGCATGAAGTAAAGGCTCTCGATTGTCCGAAGACCTACGGGTGGTGGAAGAAGCTGTCCCTCTATCCGTGATCATCCGGCGCCAGTTCATTGTGTCGAGCGGTGTCCTCGCTGGAATCGGCGGAGTGTCTGGCAAAGTTAGTTCGCCTCCAGTCTCCTGACTTCAGGGGTATTGGCGAGGGGAGCTCGTAGGCAGATGCGGGCGAACATGAAAGACTATGTACATGGCTATTCCGAACGCGAAGCCGAGCGCCTCCAAGATCAAGCGAACTCGGTCAAAGAACTGATCCATCACGATACCGGGTTTCCACCTGGGAGCCTGGTTCTCGAAGCCGGATGCGGTGTCGGAGCCCAGACGCTCACGATCGCGTCTCAGAGCCCAGGCGCCAGAATCATCTCCTTCGACAAGTCGCTCCGGTCGGTGTCCGCGGCAGCCCGGCGAGTCCGCCCGTCCGGTCTCGAGAACGTCCACTTGTTGGGCGGTGACCTGTTCGCCGCTCCGTTCCGACCGGCTAGCTTTGACTGCATCTTCGTCAGCTATCTTCTCGAACACATGATCGATCCGGTAGCCGCGCTGACCGCCCTTTCAGCATTGCTGCGCCCAGGCGGCATTATCCTAGTGGTCGAGGGTGATCACGGGTCCTGCTTCTTCCACCCCAGCACGCCTGAGGCCGTCCGAGCTTGGAACTGCCTCATCCACGTTCAGGACCGGCTCGGCGGCGATTCACTCATTGGGCGTCGGCTCCAGCCACTGCTTCAAGAGGCCGGATTCGAAGACGCGCAAGTGTCTCCCCGAATGGTCTACGCAGACCAACGCCGCCCCGAGGTTCAAGAGGCCTTCGTCCTACGGACGATCGTGCCCATGGTCGAGGGAGTCCGAGACGAGGCTCTGGAGAGAGGTTTGATGTCCGCTTCCGATTGGGACAAGGGGCTCGCAGACCTCAGGAGGACCGGTTCGTCTCCGGAAGGCACCTTCTGCTATACGTTCTTCAAGGCCCAAGCCCGAGCCCGCTCGCGCAATCCCTGAATCACAGTGATAAGGAATCGCCATATGGATGGATCACTTGCTACGAGAGTCCGAGCAGCTAACTCAGCCCTCATCGGCAATTGGGATCTAGCTGCGGTTGGAGAGTTCTTCGCACCGGACTACGTCGCACATCTCACCGAGCGTGACATAGAAGGTCATGCAGCGATTCGTGGATTCCTCGGCATGCTTCAGCGTGCGTTCCCGGATCTCGACGTAGAAGTCGCAGTCCTCCTGGAAGGGGAGGACCGAGTGGCTTGGCAAAGGACCCTGCAAGGCACCCATCAGGGCGACTACATGGGCTTCCGCCCGTCCGGCAGTCGAATCGTTTGGCGCGATATGCTGACGAGCCGCTTCCGTGACGGCCTTATCGCAGAAGAGTGGGCGATCTCAGATCTTGCAGAGCAGTTGTTACGGGCTGTATAGCACTGGTACTTCGTCGAGCCCCAGCCCGATGAGGTCAGATGCTGATCCCTCAGAACCCTGAGCTGGTGGAGTCGCGGAAGGAGCACTACTAGGCGGGGGGCGAGGACTGCTAAGAGCACTGGTTCTGGAGGAGCGAGATGGCTGAGACCGTGGCGGAGGAGTGGTTCAGGCGGGTTTGGAACGAGGGTGACGAGAGCGCGATCGACGACTTGTTGTCCCCGCGCAGCGTCGCGCACGGGATTTACGGGCAGGTCATCAGAGGACCGAAGGCGTTCCGGGCATTCCACGCTGCCTTTCGATCCGTGTTCTCGCGTATCCGCATCGAAGTGATTGAAGAAATTGGTTGTGGGCAACACGTGGCGATCCGGTGTCGTGCCAAACTGCGTCATACCGCGACCAAGAAGCGTCTCACCCTTCTCGGGACTGGCTTCCTCGAGATTCGATCGGGCAAGATAGTGAACGCCCGAAATCACTGGGATTTCCTCACCCTCCTGGAGGACATGGAGCTCCTGCCGGAGCGATCGTTCGAGTTGGCGATCTCTGGTGCGCTGTCGGCCCACCCTCAGGTGACTGGCGCGACAACTTCAGTCAATAAGGGGGCTAAGAAAGGCAAGAAGAAGAAAGAGGTTGATCAGCGATGAAGTTGCCGCTCCTCAAGCTCAGATCATCTGACGGGACCTAATCGAAATGTCTGTCGGAGATCCCCGGAGACCCATGCTCACAGAACGAGTCGAGGTGTTCCACCGTTTGCATGAGACGGGTTGCTTCGTGATTCCCAACCCCTGGGACCTAGGCAGTGCACGCGTTTTGGAGCAGCTAGGCTTTACCGCCCTCGCCACGACCAGCTCGGGGCTCGCTTGGTCCCTCGCCCGGGCCGATATCGACGGGTCACTCCAAGACGCGCTTTCTCATCTCAGGGAGATCGGGGGTGGCGTCGAAGTACCCGTGAGTGCGGATTTCCAAGACGGGTTCGCAACCGATCCATCTGACGTAGCTGCAAACGTTGCGGCGGCATCGGCCACGGGCATCGCAGGTCTTTCAATCGAAGACTCCACCCGGAGCGGAGCGCCTCCCCTTATCGACTTTTCCCTGTCGGTTGAGCGTGTTCACGCAGCGCGAGAAGCGGCCAACCGCGATGGTGCGCATCTTCTCCTGACGGCGCGCTCCGAAGGGTTCATCGTGGGGCGGCCCGATCTCGACGAGACGATCCGTCGCCTGACTGCATACTCCGACGCGGGCGCCGACTGCCTGTACGCGCCGGGCTTGCGCACCCCAGACCAGATCAGTTCCGTCGTGCAAGCGGTCTCGCCGAAACCGGTGAACGTGCTGGTAGGGAGCAGCTTCACGACGGTGGAGGCCCTCGCAGATCTTGGCGTTCGTCGAATCAGCGTAGGCGGCGCCCTCGCCCGGGCGGCTTGGACAGCATTCCTCGCTGCGGCGGAGGAGATTGTAGAGAGCGGGTCGTTCATCCACCTGGACAACGCGGTGCCGTTTGGTGCCCTGGACGGTCGTTTCAAACGGCCGTCAGGTGACGGAGCAGCTGGAAGACCCCGAGCAGGAGACCTCTCACCGCGTCCCAAGCCGTGATTCTCGGAAGCGACAGCTCGTCGAATCTCCGACGGTTGAAGCCAGCGGGGGAGGGCGGCTGACCGCGATCAGTTCATCGAGGGGTCGTACGGCATCCGGGACAATCGCCGGTATTCCGGTCCCTTGCGCTCGAGCACCCGACTCCAAAGCAAATTGGGCGCATCGGTGAAGACGTCCACCTCGCGGGCCGGCTCGATGATCCACGAATCGGCGGCCATCTCGGCCTCGAGCTGGCCCGGCCCCCATCCCGAGTAGCCCGCAAACACCCGCGCCTTGAGAATCCTCGGCTGGATGTCCTCCGAGAGCTCGCCCACCAGAAAGCCCACTGACCCGAACACGTGGATATCGGCCAACTCGGGATCGGTGAGTTGGGCCAGAAGCACCGGGTTCGCCGGCTGGACTGGACCGCCCTGGAAGAGCAGTTCTCCGGTCGGCACCAAATCGCCCAGGGCCGGAAGGGTGCTTTCGACCGTGACGTCGAGCGCACGGTTCAACACCACGCCGAGTGCCCCGTCTTCGTTGTGCTCACCGACCAACACCACCGTGTGGCGGAAGTTCGGGTCGAACAAGCCACCGCTGGAGATCAGCAGACGGCCCCGCAGACTCTCCATTTCGCTACCTCGTCTCCACATTCGAGTGCCCGCACGCCTTCCAATGACAACGTAGATTACGCTGGAGCACAGTGCCATGAAACCCAGATCCCTTATTCCTATCCGGCAGCAACTGCGCGAGTGTGGAGCACATGAGATCTTCGAATCACCGCGCGAGAGGCGATGGCTAAATCAGTGACCCGACTAGGGTGGATCTGCGGGATACTATTGGTCGCTTGCGGAGCTCCGCCGCCTCCCGACGCGGACACCGTCGTCTTGGTCCACGGGCTGGGTCGTAGTCCGACATCGATGCTCGTGCTTCGGACCCGCCTCGAGGGGGCCGGTTTCCGCGTCGTCAGTTTCGGATATCCGTCCACCTCTGCGTCTATGGAAGAACTCGTGGATAGCCTCGCCACGTCGGTGGACACATGCTGCGCGAACGCAGCGGGGGCCGTGCATTTCGTTACCCACTCCATGGGTGGTGTCCTTGTCCGCAGCTATCTCGCCAATGAAGTCGTCGAAGTGGGCGGGCGAGTCGTGATGTTGAGTCCGCCGAACCAAGGCAGCGAAATCATCGACGCGTTCGGCGACTCGCCGCTTCTGCACACGGTCGTAGGTCCTGCCGGCGCCAGACTCGGCACTGACTCGGACGGAATCGCCCAGGAATTGGGCCCGATCGACTTCAGCCTCGGCATCATCACGGGTGACCGGAGTCTCAACCCAATCGGGTCTTGGCTGATCCCAGGGCCAGACGACGGGAAGGTCGGCGTCGAACGAGCCCAACTCGATGGAGCTGCCGACTTCATGGTACTCTCGGCTACGCACACGTTCATCATGAACCGCAGCGACGTGGCCGAGCAGGTCATCCACTTCCTGCGGGAAGGGTCGTTCCAGATGGAGCCAGCCGGGGATGGAAAGCGATGATGGCCTCATAGGGCTCATCTACGTCATTTGACGTATCGCTGGTCAGGGTCGCCAACGTCTAGGTTTTCGTGCCAACACCGGCGCAGGATCCTACTCCAGGCTGCCGGGGCGACTCTGCTGGATGCCGAAATGCATGCGAACATGCGCGTTCATGCGAACATGCGCGTTCCCACCGTCCTTCTGCTCCTGGCTCTCTGTCCGGCGGTGACCGTTGCGCAGCGAGTCAACAGCCCGAGTCCCCACTTCGGGGCCACAACGATTCCGGACACCAGTGTCGCCGCCTCCCTCGGGGTGACCCTCGACCGATTCACTCCGAACGGCAAGATAGACGAGCCCGGGATCTACAACGGCATCGACCGGACCATAGCGTTCAACTTCCTCGGCTACTCCACGGCGTCGAGGTCGACGCGTTGGCCGAGCCTGATCTACCGGACGACGTTCCAGATTGGCTGGGGGCATGATCAGCCGACACAGTGGATCCAGAACAACCTGCACCTGTTCGCCGATTTACCACCCGTGGTGAGCACGAGTCCTCGAAACGACGCCCTCGACGCGGCGTTCAATTTCGAGGTCGTACAGTGGGCGCCTCTCGGGCGGCACGTCGAACGGTTCCTGGGGGGAGGCTTTACCGTCGGGACGCCACTGAGTGAGGCGTGGCTCCAGATCGGGGCCGCCTCCCGGTTCGGAGCGGGGTGGCCTGAGATCGCGGCCATGGTGAGCGTCGGAGCTCCATTCCTCGGAGGCGCGTTCCCGGATTCGACGCTCACCAGCGGATATGCGGCTGTCGAAGCCCAAGTTGAGATCCCCGTGGCAAACTGGCTGGGGGCAGCGTGGCTCCCCGCGCCGTTCATCTCACTTCGCCAGGACACGGGGTTCTTCGCGGACCTCTCCGGGGACGGGATCGCCGAGCTCCATGGCTCCATCGGCCTGGCTGGGAGGAGCGATTCGTGGCGGATCGAGGCGTGGAACGAATACTTCGGCGGTCGATTGAAGGACAAGGGTCCGACGGGGGGCGGGCGCATCTACTTCAGGATGCCCGCCTTGAACCTGCTCGGCTGGCTACCCTAGGCTCCCCCGAAGATCAGACGTGTTGGTCGACTATGATCGGATTTCCATCGGGGTCTACGGCGATGAAGCTGGCGGGGCCGGTCGTGCTCTCGTCCGCCTCGCTCAGCAGCTCAACGCCCCCAGCCTTCAGCTGACGCTGCAGCTCGCGCACATCAGTGAACGCCTCCAACTCGACCGCGTCGGCGCTCCACCCGGGGTTGAAGGTCAGTGAGTTCCTCTCGAACATGCCCTGGAAGAGACCAATCGTGGAATTTCCATTCCTCAAGATCAGCCAGTTCTGTGTGACGTCCCCGCCGAAGACCTCGAAGCCGAACCTCTCGTAGAATGCTCGAGAGGCATGGATATCCTTTACTGCCAGGCTGATCGAGAATGCGCCAAGCTCCACGTCAGACTCCTTTGGTGAGTGACTCGGACCCTGAGTCTATCGCAGCTCCAGGGCGATGGACCAGGGCGACCACGGGCGCGTCCATCGACGGGTTGCAGACCGACGCATCCAGAACGGTGTTTGGAAAGCTCCCCTAGAATTCCCGCAGCGCTTCGGTGGGTTGAATGAGCAGCCCGCCCACCGTGGGAGAAGCACAAGCGATCGTCCCTACGAGGGCGGCACCGGCTATCGTGACGGTGATCGTCAGCGGGACGTTGATGGGTCGAACCATCGAGTCGCTGGCAATCTCGCGAAGCAGCACCCCGCCCATACCCCGCCTAGCGCCAAACCCAGACCGAGCTGGATCGCGGCTCTGCGCGCGATCGTCGAAACGATGCTCCATGGACGCGCGCCGAGTGCGGTCCGAATGCCGATCTCGCGTGTGCGCTGCGAGACCGTAAACGACATCAAGGCGTAGAGGCCTGTGACCGAGAGCAGGAAGGCGAGGTAGCTCATCGCGCGTGTTTCCTGCCTTGGTTCGGTTCGGGTTGGAATGATGTACGACAGTGTAGTTAAATGTCATCGATCGCCTTTCCTCCGCCTGGGAAGCTATTGTGGTTAGGGGGAACTCGTCCGTATCCGTCCGCGCCTAAGCACTTCCATGGCCCCACGTCGTACCCTTCGTTCGGTATCGGTTTGGGGTCTGATCGTCCTCGCAGCCGGTTGTGGCGATGGCGATGGGGTGCCGGACCCTGACCTGGTGACACTGCAGGAAATCGACAGCGTCACATCCCGTACCAACGGCGTCGGCCAGGCCGCTGAGATCGGTCGTCTCACCGGGCTCCAACCCGTCTTCGGCCGCTTCATGCCATACCAGGGCGGAGCGTACGGGATGGCGCTCCTGTCACGCTGGCCGATCACGGAGTCATCGAACTACAGGCTGCCTGACGGAGTCGAGCCGCGGACTGCTTTGAGCGCCATCGTCGCGTCACCGAAGACCGGACGCAGCCTGCGGCTGGTCGGAATCCACTTCTACCGCACGGATCGGGAGCGCTTGGCTCAGGCGGCAACCTTGGAGGAATTGCTCGGGGACGATGCGATCCCGACGATCTTGGCAGGCGATTTCAACTCGACCCCCGACTCCGAGGTAATGGTCCACTTGGCCAGCTCGTGGGAGGTGGTGGCCAAGGGAGCGGACCACTTCACCTTCCCATCATACGGGCCAGCACGAGAGATCGACTTTGTTCTGATTCGGCCTCGCCATCGCTTCGAAGTCTTCGCTCAGCGACTGCTCGATGAACCAGTAGCCTCCGATCATCGGCCCGTGGTCGTCGAGATCATCTTCGACGATTGAGCGAGGGCCACCCGGCAGGTCACTTTTCCCTTGAGACCCGCCTCGTCAATTGGACTCACACACTGGGAAGCGCCAGATGCCCCATACCTCCCTTCGACCCCTTTACGACCTCGTTCGGCTCAATTCGTATCTAATGATGGAAGCGATAGAGCAATTCGACGAAGACAAGGCCAAAGAGCGCGTTCTGGGGGGAAGCAGGAACTCGTTCAAGTTCGTGCTTGGCCACATCGTCTGGAGTCGCTGCCGCATCGCGGACCTACTCGGCGAATCTCAGAGCTTCCCGTGGTTAGGGAAGTTCGCCGGCGGCCAGTCACATTCAGACGGATCGGACTACCCAGCACTCTCGGAGCTCGCTGCCGCATACGAAGACGTGGCACTCGCTCTCGAGGAGGCGTTCGAAGGCCTCAGCGAAGACGAGTTCATGTCCCGCACAGACAATGTTCCGGGGGAACAAGAAAACACGGTACGAGGAGCTATTTCATTCTGGGTGTGGCAGGACTCCTACCACATGGGACAAGTCGGTTCCATTCTCACGACCCTTGGGCTGACGGACCTCAAGACGCTGCACTACGAGCGAAGAGACCGGTTGCACACGACCTGATCATGATCGCTTCCGCTTCTTCGGCTTCGGAGCAGGTAGCTCGCGGGCCGTGATTCTCACCAGTTCACTGAGCCACTCTCCGTTCTCGATCTGCTCCTCGATCAAGAAGCTAGGCTTGGCTCCAGGATAGGGCGGGGCTTCGACTAGGTCCTCGATGAAGGCGCGACCACTCTCAGTGGGCTTTACGAATAACCGATCGTCGCAGATGAGTCCGAACAGCTTCCCGTCACTATAGAGGCCGAACTCACCGAACATCTTCTTGTAGGTGGCCACGCAGTCCTCTTCGAGCTGGTCCACCACGTATTCGACGAAACTCAGATCAGAAGCCATTTCGGAAATGTATGCATCGGGAAACACGCCGAACAGGCGAAGCTGCTGGCGTCGTCGAGCATCGGGGCTGTAACGTCGCCTTGCCGCCCGTCCTCCGGGTCGGCATGGTATCCCGGCAACTCGACTTGGCCCAGTGAGCGGGGCGTCGAATATGACGTGGACGCGATGATGGACTCGTACTTCGAATGGCGAAGCGGGGAGGGATGAGCTCGCAATGACGGAACGAGGAGCAGGCGGCACCCGAGTCATCCCGACGATGAGATATATGGACGCGACGGCTGCGATCGAGTGGCTGAGCGCCGCGTTCGGGTTCGAACCCCACCTGGTAGTCCCGGGTGACGGCGGGACCGTGGCCCACGCCCAACTCGTTTCCGAGGGTGTCATGATCATGCTGGGCACCGCTCGCAACGACGAGTTCGGCCAGCTCCAAAAGTCCCCGCGAGAGCTTGGCAATATCTGCACTCAGAGTCCATACATCGTCGTCGACGACCCCGACGCCCACTACGCGCGTGCCGTATCGGCGGGAGCGGAGATCGTGCTGGAGATCGCGGATCAGGACCACGGGGGCCGGATGTACTCCTGCCGCGACCCGGAGGGGCATCTCTGGAATTTCGGAAGCTACGACCCGTGGCTCCCCACCTGACAGTCTTAGCGTCCGCCGACAGTCGCTCCTGTCAGCTGGGACAGCGCTGAAAGCGTAGTTTGAGCGGCATTGAGTCCAAGCCTGAAGTCCTGATCCGTAAACGTCGTCCACACGTCGAGCGGCGTGTGCCAAGTCGGATTCCAGCCGGCTCCGGTGTGGGCGCCACGCTCGTTCTCCCGCAGGCTGATCGAGGGGACGATGTTCATAAACGGGCCTGAATCCGTATTGGTCATGTGGGGGCCGACCGTCGCCGGGTAGTCGGTGTTATAGGCATCCGCAGCGGCCTTGAAGAGGAAGGCGAGCTTCATCGATTCTTCACCCAGCTCGGAATCCGATTGGAATTCGATGTTGACGTCGGCTTCCGGGCGCTGATTGCGACTCACCGTGCCGTCGGCGCGCGGCGCGCCGTGATCCCAGAGCATCATGTCGTGCTGGATCATGCCGAGCCACGTGGGCTCAGGATAACGGCCGGATCCCGACGGGTTTTCGATGCCTTGGAGCGCCTCCCTCTGAGCGATGTAAGCGCGGGCGCCGTTCGTGCCCGTTTCCTCGTTGTTCCACAACGCGAACCGTATCGAAACCTCAGTTTCCACATCTGGAGCGTTGAAGATCCGCGCCAGCTCCATGACCAGCGCGGTCCCCGAGCCATCGTCGTTGACCGCTTCGTTCACGCCGTGGCCGTCCATGTGACCGCCGATGATGTACATCTCGTTGGGCCGAGTCGTACCGACCTTGGTGCAGTAGACCTCGGTACGCCCGCCGTTCACGGGCTCCTCGCGGTTGAGCTCCCGGATCCGCTCGTCGGGCTGTGCCCCCAGGTCGCGGTTGACGCCGGTCCGCGCCCGGTAGCCGTAGATCGAGCTGCCGCCGGGGCCGCTCCCGTTGCGGCCGACCCGGCCGCCTGTGGGTGTTGTCAGATCCGGCGTTTCTGTAGCGCCGCCCCCTCGCCTGGGGCTCCCATCCCGTGGCGCTGGATCGAACTCATACGTGATTCGCTCCGTGTTGGTGCACCCGAATGCTTGGAGCTGCCCCTCGATCCAGTCGACCGCGTCCCGGTTGCGCTGAGTTCCCTGTCGGCGGTCACCAAACTCGGTCAGTCCTTTGAGGGTCGTCTTGTAGTTGTCGAGCGTCAGCCGGCTGACAAGGACCTGAGTCGGGTCATCCTGAGCGTCCTGCACGGCTGCGGCCGTCACGGGCATCGGTGCGGCGATGCCTTCGCCTGCAAAGGCGCCGGTCAGGCAAGTCATCAACACGGACACAACGAACAGGATTCTTGTACGCATGGCGATCGCCTCTGGAGCATCGAGCAGATGAAAACACGAAACCGCTCGGACGATACCCGTCAGCGTCCGCCAGGACAACGCAGGGAGGGAGTGGGCGGTCCAACTTGACGGCGCCTCGGATTCGATCGTAGCCTAGGAGCAGGCACACAGGGTGCCTCCCGTCCGCGGGCAGGACTGAGTCCACCTGGTTCGAACTGTAGCATCGACCGGTTCATGCGAACCTCCTTCTGGCCCGACATGAGCGGACCTCGGGCGCCCAAAAAGGAGGCTCGTCGTGCCTAGCCGCCGCATCCCTTTACGTCCCGACCTCGATCAGCTGAGAACCCAGGCCAAAGACCTTCTTCGTGCAGTTCGCCGAGAGGACTCGGCTGCACTTGAAGATTTCCGTGAGTTCCACCCGAATCCGCCCGATCCGACCCTAGCGAAGCTGTCGGATGCACAGCTTGCTCTTGCGCGCAGCTATGAGGCCCCCAGCTGGCCGCGCCTTGCGATCGCGTGCAAGCTCATCGACGCCATTTGGCGGGATGACATCGCCGAGGTGCGTGAATTGGCTGTGAAGCATCCCCATATCTTGCACGAGAACGCAACGATCCGTGATAGCCACTGGGGACCACCCCTGAGCTATGCGGCCAACGCGGGGCGGGACAAGATCATCAAGGCCTTGTACGAGCTCGGGGCACGAGATCTCGAGAAAGCGCTGGGGCGCGCGACGCTTCAAGGCCACGTGGACACAGCGCGGCTGCTCCACTCCTTGTTGGGCGCGCCGCGACCTCCGAACGGAGTGCTGGGTGGTCCCGCCTACACCCTCAGCGCAGCAGGGACCGCTCTTCTGTTCGAGCTCGGTGCGGAGATGCTCGACGAGAACGGACGAACATACGCGCCAGTTGACGTGGTTCTCGAGTCGGACAGTCGGAAGCCGATCGAAAGGCACCGAATACTCGAGATGTATGTGGAGCACGGCTTCGAGCTTCCCGATAGTCCGATGATGGCTCTGCACCGGGGCCGGATAGACTTACTGGAGACCCACGTCGAGCGCGACGCCACCCTTCTAACACGGACTTTCAGCCACTCGGAGATCTTTCCGCCAAGCTTGGGGTGTCAGTCTACTGAGGATCTTCCCCGAACTACGCTCCACGGGGCGACGCTGCTGCACGTGTGTGTTGAATTCGACGAGCTCGATATCGCACGCTGGCTTCTTGGGCGCGGCATGAGTCCGGACGCCCCCGCTGCAGTCGACGGGGAAGGCTTTGGTGGGCATACAGCGCTGTTCGGGGCGGTCGTATCGTATCCGAACTTTTGGATGAACTATACCGGCGGCTGGGCGCATTCAAAAAAACCGCTGGCGGCCGCCTTGGCCGAGCTGTTACTCGAACATGGAGCCGATCCGAACGCTCGGGCATCGCTCCGTGAGCGAATCTGGGGCCCAGTTGGGGTTTCGACGACGGAGCACCGACATCTCACGCCCCTTTCATGGGGTGAGGTATTCCACAACAAGATGATTGTCAGCGCCCCCGCGATGGAGGCGGTTGCGCGGCGAGGCGGTCTGAGCTCGCTACAACCTTAAGTGACAGTCTCCGGGGCATTGGCGAGCGTTCTCGAACGCTCGCCGCCGGATCACGGAGTCGATCGTAGTGCTCTGATCGCCTCAACCGTGATCCGCGTCCGGAATTCGATGAGCTTCCGTCCTAAAGCCTGCGTCTCCGAAAGTGGCTCCAGGCTGATCCCGTTTATCGACGCCCGTCCCGCCTTCACGCGCTGCTCGAAACGAATCGACGTCGGATCGATGACCGACATGATCGATGTAATGGACAACTCCTCATGGATACCGTCAGAACCCGAGCTCGCGGTGTATTCCATCTGTTCCGGTATCTCGAGTGTCTCCTGGATGTATTGGCGGACTTTGTCGTGGTTGTAGAATTCTGGAACGTGATGGAAACGGGTCGGATTCCCGTCGTACTTCGTGTT
This sequence comes from Longimicrobiales bacterium, assembly GCA_965248625.1. GTDB lineage: Bacteria > Gemmatimonadota > Gemmatimonadetes > Longimicrobiales > Gaopeijiaceae. The sequence goes on from OZ252109.1 coordinate 887,800, forward strand.
GAGCGCATCTGCCGCGGCCTGCATCCCACGTCTATTGCCGCCGCTATCTCCGAGGAAATAGACCTCGATGAAGCCCATTCCCCTAAGACTGTCGCCGATGTCGGTCAACCATGCGATGTACGTTTCTTGTGAGATTCTCGGCCCGCTGTTGCCGATTGTGACCGGGCCGCTCGGATTGCCCGGCTCGAGCGTGACCAGGGGCGCGATCAAAGTCGCACCGAGCGCCCGCGCTACCGATTCGCCCATGAGCTTGTTCGAGTAGTTGTGCTTGCCGGATGCAAGGTGAGGCCCATTGGACTCCACTCCGCCGGTCATGACCAACGCTGTCGTGTTGCCGGCCTTGATCGCGTCGCGGATTTCCATCCACGTAAGCTCCTCCAACCACAAGCTGCTGACGGCTTCGATCGGCCGCGGGGCGTTCATCTCGGCTTGGCGCGCCGCCGCTCGTTCGGCCTGTTGCTCGGGAGTCAATTGCTGCCGCCCCCGTTGGGCTGGTTGTTGGGCCGCCGCTGTCGCCGCAAACAGGCAGCTCAAAATCAACACGATCACCTTCGTCTTCATCGAACCTCCTCCTCGGATACGAGCGCCGCGTTTCGAATCATGCCATCGCAGGCGGGCTTTCGCATTCTCCGCATCGAGATGTGACATGGCAAGCCTAACGGGCGCCGACGGAGAGCGAACCACCGTTGCACGAGGCTTCCCGCCGACCTTGCAGCCGAACCTCCAGGTCGACATCGTGAGCGCGCAGCGGAATCATGAGGCCGCTAGGGCTTTCGCCCGTTCATCCTCCCTCTCCTGAGACGAGCGGCGGTGACCATCAGTTCATTCCTCCGGGCGCTCGCGTGTGTTTTGGCTTGCCTCTCGGCTTCCACGCGATCCGGGTTCGCGCAAGGCATGGACTCGGATCCGTTCGCGTCGCAAGTGACTGGTGAATGGATCGGTCGCGGGGTCTATGACGGGAACGAGCTCTCCCTGACGCGCTCCTGGACGCTCGAACTCAGCGGACAATTCCTCCGCGCAGGTATGGCAGTGTCAATGCCCAACGACGCTTCCTTCGGGGGGCTCACCTACTGGAAGGTGCTCGAGGTCGGGACGTACGAAGTCGTCTGGCTGGACGGTATGGGCAGGATGCAAACGCTCCACGCGGTGCGAAACCCGGAGTCCGGACTGGTCTCCGCTGATTTCGTGGATGAGTTGGCGGAGGACGGTCCGGAGTCGCGGCGATGGGAGTTCGAAAGTCGCGGCCAGAACTCGTATGCCGAGCGGCTGTTCCGGCGCCGGGGCGATGGCTGGGAGCTGCTGACCGAGTGGACGTTCGAGCGAGTGGCGGGAGACTAGGAACGAACCACGTGTGAGAGCATGGGCGGACACTGAACCGCCCGCCGGTCACCGGGCGAGATCAGATTGGGCGAGATGCGAGGAGAGAACATGGCCGGCAAGGTCAAGGGCATTCCGGACAACTCAATCAGTCGTCATGCCGAGATTGGTCTGTCGTGAGGTTGCCGCGGAGATCGATTTCTGCGTCCACACGTTCGATGCGGTCGAGCTCGGTAGGCGACCCGGTCCTGATGGGGAGGTCGCCCACGCGTTAATGACGATCGGTCTGGCGATGATCATGATCGAGGGCGAGTGGCCGACTCTTACGAGCCGCGCGCCCACACCGGACGGAAGCTCACCCGTGGTGATCTTCGTCTATGTCGAGGACGTGGATCAAACTGTCGACCGAGCGGTCGCAGGTGGGGCACAGGTGCTCATCCCGGCTCAAGACCAGTTCTGGGGAGATCGTATCGCCTGGATCATGGATCCGTCGGGGCATGTTTGGACGATCGCGACACGGATCGAAGAGACCAGCGAACAAGAACGAGAGGACCGGTGGTCCGAGATACAGAGCGATCAGCCTCCAACGTGAGATGTCTCGCGAGCCGGGGCATCGCCACACAGTCGGCTGCCGATATGCTCAGCATCACTATGCGGCGCCACGGCTCGGCGTCACGTCAGGGGAGATGGACTATGCGATTCGTGCTTGCCATGTTCGCCGCTTGTGCTCTGCCGGGGGTGGCCTTGGCCCAGGCGCCGGAGAGAGTCTTTCTCGAAGAGCTCACCTGGACCGAAGTACGTGACGCGTTGGCCGCTGGAACCACGACGGTCATCATCCCCACGGGTGGGACCGAGCAGAACGGGCCCCACATGGTGTTGGGCAAGCACAACTACCTCGTTCGCTACAAAGCGGGAGAGATCGCCGGACATCTGGGCAACTCGCTGGTGGCACCCGTCATGGCGTACGTACCCGAGGGAGATGTCGACCCACCTACCGGACACATGCGCTTCCCCGGCACGATCACCACGCCCCCGCAAGTATTCGAGCAGGTCCTGGAGTTCGCTGCGCGAAGCTTCAAGCAGCACGGATTCCTGGACATCGCCCTGCTCGGCGACAGTGGAGGCAATCAGGAGTCGCAGGCAGCCGTGGCTGAGCGACTCAATCGGGAGTGGGCGACCACGCAGGTCCGCGTGCATCACTTGACGGACTACTATCCAGGCCCAGGCGACGCCTGGCTGGTGTCACAGGGGGAGAGCGAGGAGGATGTCGGCTCGCATGCCGGCATGCACGACACAACGAGCCTCATGTTCCTCAATCCGTCGATGTTGCGGCTCGACAAGCTGGCGCCGGGCACACGCGGCGATGGCAGTGGTGTCGTCGGCAACCCCGCCCGCTCAACTGCGGCGTATGGAGAGCAGATTCTGGAGATGCAGATCGAGGCCGCCGTCCAGCAAGTTCGCCTGCTTCGTGAAGCCAGTCGACGGTAAGGCCAGCCCCCTCAGCATCCGCCTCAGAAGGGGTTCGTCGCAAACACCGAGAACTCCGGAATGAACCCCCGGCCGTCCATCTTGAGGGCTCCGACGATCGCATCGGCGATTTCACGAGGCCGCAGCTTCTTCTCGGAGGTTTCCCGCGGCACGCCGGCCTTCGAGGCGAAGTTCGTCATCACTTCGCTCGGATTCACGAGCGTCACACGCACGTTGTGACGTCTCAACTCGTCGCGCCAACACTCCGTCATCCCGCGCAACGCGAATTTCGATGAGCTATATGCGGTTCGGCCTCCACTGCCCTTTAGTCCCGAAGTGGAGGATATGTTGATCAGCTCGCCGCTGCTCTGCTTTATGAACTGCCGAGCCGCTTCCCGCGCCATGAGGAACGGGCCAAACACGTTGGTGCGGTACACACCCTCCAATTCTTCGAAGGTCGTGTCGACCAACGGCTTGAAGATGCCATAGCCGGCATTGTTCACGAGAATGTCGAGCCGTCCGTGCTTCTCGATCACGGAGCTCACCGTGCGAACGGCGTCGTCCTCGTTGCCCACGTCACCCACGATCCAGTCGAGTCCCAGTTCGTCGGCCGTCTTTCGTACAGCATCCTCGCGCCGGCCAGTAATTGTGACCTTGCACCCCTCGCCGGTCAGCGCTTCGGCAATGGCCCGACCGATGCCCTCGCTGCCACCGGTCACCAACGCAACCGCATCTCTCAATTCCATGGGGGTCTCCCGTGCACGAATCTGTTCTTCGTCGAGCTACGGTCCGTCCGCGCTTCCGGGAGGCGGGGTCTCTTCGAACGCGACCACCGCTTCCACGATGCCGCGTGCGGCCCGTTCGGGAGCGTCCACGATTACACGGCGATCTCTCGGGCTCGTGAGGAAGCCCGTCTCGATGATCGCGCCGATCGTCATGGGATGGAGCGCGTGCTCATATCGGCGGAAATTGAACGCGTAGTAGTTGCTCATCCGGCGAGTGACCGTCGGCAAACGTCTGATCCCCGTCGACTCTCCGTAGCTCTGTCCGAGCAATGCGACCACCTGCGAGGCTCTGCCGGTAGCGTCTCGCCTAGGCCCGGCAACCCGATACCCGGAGGCGTTCGAGTCGCCACTCCCGTCCGCATGGATCGAGATGAACAGATGAGCCCGGTAGCTGGGCGGAACGACGGCGGGCAGGATGTCCACCGCGTAACCCATCTCCTCGAGCATCGCGCCAGCCCTCCTTGCGATGTCGAGGTTCACCTCCCACTCGTCGGTCTCTCCCCAGTGGGTCCCATTGTCTCGGAGGCCGGAGAGCTCACGGGGCGCCTCGTTGGCTCGCCAGTGGCCCGCCTGCAGCGCGATTCGCACCGGACCGTCTGGCGCCTTCCAGTCCGCAGGAGTTGGGATGGGCCCGGGGTAGCGGTTACGGCTACGACGCCGGAAGCGCCTGGTGCGAGGAGTGACTTCTTGCGTGCGCTCCTGCGACTGGACCTGCTCGACCAGCCCGGTCTCCGGTGGCTCCCCGACTCGAATCCGCTCCGGCGCTGGTGGGGGCAGCTCCAAATGCGGAGTCGGCGTGGGTGGGGCCGGCACGGCAACCGACACCGTGGGCGGCTCGGCCGACGGGACTAGATCCTGTACATGGAACGCAGAGAGCGCCACCACGAACACGATCACCTTAACAGGGCCGACCAGTCTCACATGCACCTCCCCATGATACGATCACGGGGGAGACGGTCAGTTCGTGAACCGCCTCCCCACGCGTATCTCAATGCTACTCGGGAGGCAGTGGTTAGGCAACGAATCAATGCCGCAGGTCCTGAGCGTGCGGCGGTGCGATGGGTACCGTTCGGCTAGCCGCCCACTCCCTCTACGGGCTGCGGCTCGACGGCGGCGCCTCGTCCACCGCAAAGATTTCGAGCATCTCATCCCCGCCGCGGAGCTCGACCCTCCCGAGCGAGCGAGCGCGTAGAGGATGCGCTAGGCTGAGGCGCTCCATGAGCGGCCCCGACACGAGGCACTCCACACCGTGCTCTTTGCATAGACCCTGTATTCGGGCCGTCGCGTTGAGGGCGTCTCCGTGAAAGGCCAGCTGCATCTTCGCCAACCCGACCCAGCTCGTGACAACCGGCCCGCCGTGGATCGCCCCGCGGAAATGTGGCGTGCATTCGTAAGTGCTTCGATACCGGTCCCGCTTCGCGTCGAGGATGGTGCGCATCCCGAAGAAGCACTGCACGCAGGCGGCCTCCGTGATGCCCTCTTCGAAGGGCCAGCTCACGACGACCTCGTCCCCGACGTACTGATGCACCTGCCCTTTCCACGACAGGATCGCTTCTGATAGGTCTCGGAAGCAGTCGCCGAGGAAACGGCTGTACGTGTGCGGCCCCAGGCGCTCCGCCAGTCCCGTCGACCCGGCGAGATCCGCGAACAGGAAAATCCGCGTCTCTTCGACGGGATAGCGATAACGGCCGGTCAGCAAGCCGCGGATGTCCCCAGGGTTATGGAGACGTCGGATTTCGAGAAAGGCGGTGCCAAGCAACGCAACGATGATTGCGAACAAGACATCGCGACCCATCGTGTCCCCGCCGGCATACCCGCGCGCGGCTCGTAGGAGCGGGACATCGGTCGTCAGCCAGTCGGAGCCTCCATTGACGACTACCAGCGTTCCGACGACCACGAGTGTGTACAGGACGACTCGGAGGCAAGTCACGCGACGGTAGCTTCGCCACAGCCTTCGTCCGATGAAGACGAATTCCTCGCCGAACCCGACGAGACCTCCGATCAGGATTCCGGCCCCAGCGCCCCGCAGCGTGTGTGGTAGGAGCGAGCTTCCCTCGATCTGTTGGATCAGACCGCCAACAGCGGCCCCCACCATCGTGCCGAGAAAGACGAAGCGGCCGAGCGCGCGCAGTCGCTTGCGGAAGACTGCCCTCATACGAAAGCGGATCGTCGCGAGTGGAGGGCTGACGGGAACCCATCAAGCTATCGCTCGAAGCGGAACCGTGGCTACCGTCCCTTGGGCGCTTCGAGGCCGATCATCCAATACGGGCCAAGCCCAAGCAGATCACGCCCAAACGGCGACGCAACAGTACCGCGGGAAGTCGACGGAGGGTCGCGCGGTCGGCGCAGGATCTCCAGATTCCCGAAATGAAGCTCGGAATCTGAGGGGGGTAGGGGATTTCCGTGGTCAGACGCATTGTCATCTGGGGAGCACTCTTCGCGAGTCTCGCGTTTGGTGTGGTTCTCATCAACCAAGTGCTCCAATTGGCGGACCTGGCGAGCCGACTGAACCCTATGTTCGGTCAAGCTGTGCTTTGGGGGCTCGTCTTCATTCTAGGGCTCGCGTTCGCTGTCCCCTTCGCCCTCTACGTCCGGCTGCCGAAAGCCCTCGTCCCTCCGGCAAATGCGGAAGGCCCCGAGTTCGACGAGCATCTGTCGCAACTCCGCGAGCGTCTTGCTCGAAACAGGCTGCTCGAGGGTCGGTCGCTAGGGACGCGCGATGAATTGGAGGATGCTCTCGCTACGCTGGACGAGGAAGCGACGGACAGAATGCGTCAGGCGGGCAGCCGCGCATTCGTGACCACCGCGGTGTCCCAGAACGGCGCGCTGGACGCCGTAGTCGTATTCGGAATTCAAGCTCGTCTCGTGTGGGACATCGCCAACGTCTACTCGCAGAGACCCGCGTTGCGCGAGCTCACCTATCTTTACTCGAACGTGCTTGCCACCGCATTCATCGCCAGTGAAATCGACGACGCGGACGTGTCGGAGGCCATGGAGCCGGCGTTGTCCGCCGTGCTCGGGTCTGCAGCGGGGTTGGTGCCTGGCTTACAGGTCGCGAGTAGCATCTTCGTGAACTCTGTCCTCTCCGGAACGGCGAACGCGTTTCTCACGCTTCGGGTCGGAGTCATCACGCGGGAATACAGCCGAGCGTGGACGCGACCCACCAGAGGCGGGCTGAGACGCACGGCCATCGTACAAGCAGGCGGCCTCCTCGGAGGGATCGTCATGGTCGGTGCGGCAAAGGTCTCGGCGGCAATCGGCCGGGGAGCCGGACGCGCCGTTACGGAAGCCGTAGCAGGGACCGGGAAGGCAGTCACGGGAGCCGTTACGGGGACCGGGAAGGCAGTGTCTGGCGCCGTGACCGGCACGGGAAAGAGGATCGCCTCGGCGGGCGCAGCCATTCGCGATCGGTTGATGGCGAGAGACGACGAAGCGGAGAGTCCGGACTAGACCGGACTGAAGCAGCGGGTCACCGAACCGGCGCCTATCCCCTCGAATGTGTGCAACCATGAGCGGTCTAACCGACGAGCAGCTTGCGGAGCTCCGCGACGAACTCGAGCGGCAACTCGCAAAGCTCGAAGCAAGCATGATCGTGACCGACGAGGCCCTGAAGCCCGTCGAGCTCGATCAGAGTGCCGTGGGGCGACTCTCGCGCATGGATTCACTCCAGAGCCAAGGGATCGCGCAGGGGCTGCGGGAACGGGAGATCGTCAGCTTGGCTCTGATCCAAGACGCACTACGGCGCCTGGACGCCGGTACGTACGGCGTCTGTACCGCATGCGGCCACTTCGTAGCCTTCGGCCGCCTGTCAGTGTTCCCTGAGGCCGGGACGTGCGGGTCCTGCGCGTGACCGAGAGAGACGGCAGCGGATCGGCCTGGGAGTCGAGATGCGCCAGCTACTGAGCGGCGCCGGCTACTGAGCCGCGCCGTCTCCGGACGACTCCGTCAACTGTGTGGGGAAGTGGTGCGCGCTGCCGAGGTCTCGGGTGGCGACCAGGAAAACAAGGGTCTGGAGACGGTTTGCAGCCGCCTCGACCCACGCCGCCCATCTCCGTCTCCTCAAAAGGAATTTCGACACCAACACTCGAATCTCGGTGACCCCGGCCGCCGAAGTGACCGTGAACCTCAGGCCCTTGCGGTCGTGCCAGGCCACCTGATGCTCTTCGAGATTGATGTGGGCGGGCCCATCACGGTAGGGTTGGAAGAGCCGAACCGCCATCATCAACTGTTCCGAGCTGATTTCGATCGGGACCGCCCGCGCCGTGGATAGGTTGCATACGACGATCCCAGACTTCTGGATCGGATGGGGAAGGGGGTCTGTCGGTCCGGCCACCATCTCCTCCGCGATGGCCCGCTCCACAGCTTGAGGGCCGAAACCCGCCTCTCTCGCGATCGACCTGAGCTCGGCGAGCGTGAGAGGTCTGGAGTCCTCTGTGCCCTCGATTTCAGCGGCGCGTTTCAGGATTCGATCCGCGTCCGTTTTGGAGAAGACAGTCGAGTCGGGCGTTCGCATAGGCGCCAGGGTGTGTGTGCGCAGCGGGTGTCCCGCGATCGGTCGCGGACCACCGATCGCCAACCTGCGCGGCAGGCGACATCCCACGCAAGCCGACGCAGTCTGGCACCGGCACCAGGGGGCACGCGGCCCTTCCGGGTCCCAAGACCTGCCTTCATGCGTGATCAGGACCGTTGCTCAAGAGACCACTCGAGAACAAGGCGATCACTAGAACGAGCGACACGAGTCCGTGGCGGGAACCGAGGCCGGGGTGGAAGGAGCTACAGGGGGAGAGGAGGAGCTCGCGCTCGAGGCGCGCGCACAGTGTCTGGCGGGCGCCTTCCTCGCGCTTGCGGGGTGGTGGCTGCGCCACGGACAGAGCATGAGCGCGGAGGCGGTAGCCGGAGTGTTCGCGGAGGTTGCGGGCCTTCAATCCGGCGCCGTGTAGGGAGGCTGCATCGTGGCGCGACCGTCCGCCAGACTGGGCAAATGAGCCAAACGAGATCTGCCGAGGGACGGCCCGTCGGCACGGCGCTTCCCGATTGGCGGGCTCGGCCTTTCCCATCGCGTGATCCCCTCGCCGGTCGCTATTGCCGGCTCGAGCACCTTGACCCGGATCGTCACGTCGAAGGGCTGTTCGCCGCCAACCAGCTCGACGAGGGTGGACTCAACTGGACCTACCTGCCGTACGGACCCTTCCCGGAAATCGGCGAATACCGTCGATGGGCGGAGGAAGCGGCCGGACAGAGCGACCCGCTCTTCTTCGCGATCATCGACCAGAACGACCGGCCCGTGGGCGTAGCGAGCTATCTTCGCATCGATCCCGTCGTTGGCCCGATCGAGGTCGGGCACATCAACTATTCTCCTTTGTTACAACGGCGACGAAGCGGAACGGAAGCGATGTACCTCATGATGCATCGAGCCTTCTCGGAGCTCGGCTACCGACGGTACGAGTGGAAGTGTGACGCTCTGAACGCTGCCTCACGACGAGCCGCAAAACGACTCGGGTTCGTATACGAAGGCACGTTCCGCCAGGCGACGATATACAAGGGAAGGAACCGGGACACGGCATGGTACTCGATCATCGACTCGGACTGGCCGCGGATTCGCGACGTCTTGGAGACGTGGCTGGAGCCCACGAACTTCGATAGCGAGGGGTCGCAGCGGATCCCTCTTGTCATGAAGTGAACCAGGGCGCGAAGGAGTGCCAATTGCGATTGCTCGCGACACCGGCCCGGCTTGTCCGATGGGAACCACAAGCGCTCGGGACTGTCCTTGCCCTGTCGTGCGTCCTGGCTTGCCCACGGGTCGGAGTCGCACAGGAAGCGGTAGCGGCCACCCCTGTAGGGCCCGTGTTCGCTGCTCTCGAAGGGGTATGGGAGGGGACGGGCCAGTTGCTCGATCGCACCGCGGAGTTTCGCATGGAGTGGCGGGCCGGCCCAGGCAACTTCGTTCGTCTCTCGTTCTCGAACGCCTGGGTCGACGAGCACGGGAACAAGACTCCGGTTCTACAGTCAGAGGCCATCTACCGTGCGAACGGATCGGTGGCTCAGGGTGTCTGGATCGACAGCCGGCCGCAGAGAATCAGACTCGACGCGATCGTCACCGACAGCAGCTTGGTCACCACTTGGACCGCCGACGATGAGCAGGGTCGGACCGAGTACGTGATCCGATCGTCCGACGAGGTGGTCGTGCGCGATATGGTCGAGGTCGACGGCGAGCTGCGCATGTTTGGCGAGGCGCGATACCGACGGGCACCTCCACCTGGGGCCTGACATGTGATCGATTTCCCGGATTCGACTATGAGGCGGTCATTCAGGCGATGAGCTGCACCGATGTGCAAGTCTTTGACGTATGGCGTCGAGGGTCGTGAGCTGCCGGTATCCAGTAGCAGGTTGATGGGCGTAGGTTGGCGTCGTCGAGGCGACAGTGGTTCGCCGTGCAAGGAAGGAGTGCAAATGCCGAAGCGAGGGGCTGGTAGCCGACTCGTCGCTGTCGTGATCCTGGCGTGGATCTCTACAGGCGCTCACCCGCCAGTGGAAGCGCCCATCGATCTGAACGTAATGACGTTCAACATCAGAACGGCGATAGGGCGCGACGGTGACAACGTCTGGCCCAATCGGAAGGCGCTGGTGGCCGAGACAATCAGAGGGTTTAGCCCTCAAGTGGTCGGGCTTCAGGAAGCGCTCGACGAGCAAATCGAGTACCTCGCAGATGCGTTACCTGACTATCGCTGGCTTGGAATCGACCGTGGGCTCAACGGCGGGCAAGGCCTCAGTGAATACACACCAATCTTCTACCGACATGGCGAGCTCAGCCCGATAGAGTCGGGCAACTTCTGGCTCTCGGGAGATCCCGACACGCCGAGAAGAGGCAGACGCGGTTCCCGCATCGTCACCTGAGCCAGGTTCCATCATTTCGAGACCGGGCGTGAGGTATACGTCTTCAACACCCACTTCACCCTTCGGCGCGGACCGAGGCAGCTCGAGGCCGTCGAGCGGATCCAGACTCGCATCGCCGCACTCCCGCCCGGCAGCGCCGTCATTGTTACCGGGGATTTCAACGCAGTGGCGGGAGAAGGCGACACGTGGATGGCCGCCACCAGCGAAGGGCTCGAGGACGCTTGGGTCGTGGCCGATGAGCGCCATGGTCCCGCTCTTACGTCCAATGGCTTTGGACCGCCTCCAGAGGGACGCGAGGGTCGGATTGATTGGATCCTCGTGGGCGGTCCAATCGCCGTTCGGTACGCCGAAACCGTAGTGAACAGCGACCAGGGCCGTTACCCGTCCGACCACTATCCCGTCGTCGCTCGTCTCGAAATCGGGCAATAGTCCTGGGCTGCCTCGGCCTCGCGCCGGGTCGAGGTGACACTCCGTTCGCTCTCACTGCGGACAACGCGACTCCTCAGGCGGGACACTAGCCCAGCAATCGCTTCGCCATTCGGCGCGCGGCTCGTTCCCACCATGCTGACGAGGAACCCGACGAAGATCGATACCCACGCGCCAGCAAACCAACCCAGCCACCCGCCGAGAGTCATTCCGATAAAGCCGAACACCTTCTGCATGGTCCGTTCCCTGTAGGATCGTGTGGCTCGGCCACGGGTGAATCCGGCGCCGATATCGAAGCGCCGAAGACCCGACAACGGACCGCCTGACGACTCGACTCACGAAGCTGATGAAGATGGCGCTCAGGCGTCGGCTGCCACGACGACCATGCCTGGGCGGGGCATGCGCCGCAAGCCAGGAGCCGGGGCCTTCCTGGCCTTCACAACTCCCGCGGTCCGGAGCGGCACTTGCACCCTCCGCTTGGCGTAATCTACGCTGGGGTGATCATGACAACGACAAGACGCGAGTTCCTCAAGACGACCGTCATTGCCGGAACTGCGATGGGCGGCCTCGGACGACCAGCTCTCGCGTCGGCCCAGACGCGTCGACCGCAGCTGGGCACGTCCAGCCCGACCGCCCCGGAGCCGGATACGCCGCAAGCGCTCCGCATCCTGATTCTCGGGGGCACGAGCTTCCTCGGCCCGCATCAGATCGCCTATGCGATGAGTCGGGGCCATTCAGTGTCGACCTTCACGCGCGGGCGCACGGAGCCTCACGATTCACCGGGATCTCTTCGCGGATGTGGAACAGCTCGTCAGCGACCGCGAGAGCGACCTCGACGCGCTGCGCGGGCGGAGTTGGGACGCCGTGATCGATAGTTCGGGCCGCCGTGTCGAGTGGACCCGTGAATCCGCGCGCCTGCTTCGGGACACAGTCGATCTGTACGTCTATACCTCATCGACCGGTGTCTACTACCCCTACCTCGGCTCGGACATCACGGAGGGCACCGAGCTGGTTCTGGAGGTGCCTGGGGACCTCGACGACGAACAGGGCGGCGAGTACCGATACGGCGTCATGAAGGCGAACTCCGAGATCGCTGCCCGCCGCGCCTTCGGGGACGATAGGACCATAGTCGTTCGCCCGACCTATATGATGGGACCAGGCGACGGCACCGATCGGTTCACGTATTGGCCGATTCGCCTGAGCCGCGGCGGTGAGGTCCTGGTGCCCGGCGGGAGTGCCGACCCGGTCCAGTACCTGGATGCCCGGGATGTCTCCGAATGGACCGTCAGGCTCATCGAGAATCGTACCGTCGGGACGTTCAACGGCGTGGGACCGGCCTCCGAGACCGGGATGCACGCCTTCGTCTACGGCGCGCATGCCGCCTTCAGTTCGGCTGCTTCGTTCGTGATGATCCAGGACTACGACTTCCTGACGGAGCACCGGGTCCGCTTCGCGGTCCCTTGGATTACGCCAGTCGGCAACAACCGGGGTTCCGCTCGCGTCAGCAATGCAGCCGCGGTGGCGAGTGGGCTTACGTTTCGCCCGCTCGCGGAGAGCACGCGAGATATCTTCGAGTGGTGGGATTCCGGCGCGGTGACTGAAGAGCGAAGAGCCAACCTCGAGTCGGGACCGCGCTCGCTCATGGCGCGGAAGCCGGCCATCATCGCTGCCTGGAAGGCGCGTCGGTAGAGGTCGGACCGAGCGCCACCACGAGACCGCCGCCACGAGACCGCCGCCGCTGAGCCGAAGACGCGCCGCTGATATCCTGACGGCGAGACATATTGCGGCCACAGACGGCTAGGGTACGGCGACCCCGAAGCGCTCGCGAAGAGCGCTGATGCCCTCCGACCGCCCGATCACGGTCAGCCGGTCGCCATCGGCCAGGGCCGTATCACCTCTCGGAATGATCAGCTCGTCTCCGCGGCGAATCATCGCGATCAGAGTACCGTCGGGCAGGGACATCTCACGCAGCTTGAGGCCGATGAGATCAGAGTTGTCGGGCCCACTTCCGAGCGTCAACACCAGGATACGCTCGTTTCGGAACAGAGCCTCCTTGATCTCCTCGTCGCTCTCGGCTCCCAGCCACTCGGGCATGAAGCTGTCTTGATCCACGCGGCGCGCGATCTGGGCCAGGACCCTGAGGTGGTGCCCGGGATCCGCCTCCGGGCTGGCCAGGAAGAAGATGGCGCGGATGGGCTCCTCTGACCTGACACCGACCCCTTCCTGCTCGTCCTCGAAGCGAACACCTCCCGACACCCTCGCCAGCAACAGGTGTGAGCGGTCCAAGCCGTCCAGTCGCATGTGGGGTAGCGCGGCCCCGTGAGAGACCGGTGTGGCACCAGTTCTCTTTCCTTGCAAGAACCCCTCGGTGAGCCGACTCGCCGAGATGGGCAACTCTAGCGCCAACCGCTCAGATGCCTGCGTGGCAAGGTCCTCGAAGTCGATCGAACCAGACAGATCGATCACTCGAGCCGCGGTGAAAAGCTCGTCGAAGGGATCGGCGTCGCGGGGACCCCGCTCCTTCATGACTTCGCGCAGCTCGCGGTCCAGCCCTTCGTACCGCTGCCTCCCCAGCCGTTCGAAGACGTGGAAGATCGCACCCTCCCGGTCGACACGATCGCGAGCGTAGTAGGTGTACCACATCGCGCCGAAGGTGATTAATCCCCCGGTGAACAGGGTCGGGAGCGGCCCCATGTTCACGATCAGCCAAAAGGCGCCGAGGATGCCGAGGATCTGCATGCCCGGGTAGAGAGGAGAGCGGTAGCCAGGGTCGTACGACTCGATGCGACTCTCGCGCATCACGATCACCGCAAGGCAAGCGAGGGCGAACATCATCAGCTGAAACGCGCTGGCCAGCTTGGCGATCCTGGTCGGATCGAATAGGATGACCGAGAGCAGAATCATGGCCACCGTGACCGCGATGCCGATCGTGGGTGTGCCACGTCTGCCGATCCGGCCAAACAGCCCAGGAAGCACCCTGTCCCTTCCCATCGCGAGTGGGTAACGGGACGCGCTCAAGATGCCCGCGTTCGCCACGGACGAGAACGCCAAAACGGCTGCGACCGTCATGATCACCGCACCCCACGGGCCGACCAACGCTTCCGCGACTGTCGCGACGGGGGTAAGATCTCCCCCGTCTCGCGCAAGAGTATCCACACCCACCACGCCCACCATCACGGTCGTTCCGACGACGTAGATCGCGACGATGCTCGCGAACGCAAGGAACATCCCCAAGGGCAAGTTGCGCTCCGGACTCTTCACCTCTTCCGCGACGCTCGCCACTTTCGTCAGTCCCATGTAGCTGACGATCACCAGCCCGGCAGTACTGATGATCCCGGCGCTCCCCGATCCGAAGAAGTCGCTGAGGCGCCCGATGTCGGTCCGTAACAAGCCGAAGCCGCAAAACCACAGCAGCAGGATCAGGAGCCCAATCAACAGGAAGATCTGAAAGGATCCACTCTTCTTTGCGCCGAAGTAGTTGACGACGCCGAAGAACACCGCGAACCCGCCGGCGATCGGGCCCATCTCCAGACCCGGCACGAAGAGTCCCACGTACGCTCCAACGCCGATGAGCGCGAACGCCGACTTCAGGACGACCGAGATCCAGGTTCCGAACCCACCGATCGCACCCACGAGCGGACCCATGCTCCGGTCGAGGAAATAGTAGACGCCCCCGGCCCGAGGCATGGCGGTTGCGAGCTCCACCATGCTGAACAACCCCGGCAGTAGAATCAACGCTCCCAACAGATACGACAGTGACATGGCGGGCCCCGCCCCAGCGGCTGCGAGCCCGGGAAGAACGAAGAAGCCCGAGCTGAGCGTCGCCCCCGTGGCCAGGGCGTAGACGTCCCAGAGCCCCAGCTGCTTCTCGAGCAACGGGGGCCTGCCTCCTGGGGCCTCGAGCGTCTGGTCGTGTGCCATGTAGTCGCCGCCGCGCCCTGGCGAATTGCCGGAGCGCGTCCAAAACAGGGAATGCCCGAGTGTGGCGGGCCGCAGCCTATGCTGCAAGGCGGAAGCTCCGGGCCCGCGCGACGTCGGGCGCCATTCTGATGTGTCCGCTATTCGGGCGAACGCGCTATTTGGACGTAACCGTCCTCGCCATCAACTCCTGCAAGCGCGCCATGGGCGCAGCCAACGCCTCCACGAGCTCCTCGAATCGTTGGCGGGCCGCGGCCGTTGGTTCTCCTTCGGAGCCCCGGACCTGCGCGTAGAGGAAGCCGAGCTGGCCCATCAGCTTCGGGGGGAAGTTCAACGGATCCATGCGCGACCGATTTCGCGTCTGCATCAGCTCTTCGAGCACGGCCTCGAGGCCCTCGGCGATGTCTCCCTGGCTTCGTTGGTCGAGCTCCGCTCGGATCCGCCGCACGGCAGTCTGGATATCGGCGAGGCTGGACTGGATCTCCATCAGCAAGTCGAATCGTGCGCGGTACTCTTCAGGCGAGATCGATAGGCGCGGGTCTGGACGTAGCTGGAACGGCCTCGTCGCACTCCAGTCACCGATCGTGAGGCGGACCTGAAACGTGCCGGGCACAGCAGTTGGACCGTCTGCGCTGAACCCGAACACGAACGCATTCTCGACCATGTTGAGAGGCGCGTAGGCGAGATCCCAGCTCACGCGATTCAGCCCGGCCTCGGCCGGCAGCTCGCGATCAGGGTCTTCGACCCATCGAGTGGGAACGTCCAGTGGGGGTGCGCTTTCCCAGGCGTCCGTGCCCAGGGGTCGTGATGTGAACTTCCGGAGACGCGCGCCCGCGGAATCCAGGATCTCCAGCACGACCTCGTCTTCAGTGTCGAGGGCCAGCCAATACGAGATGACCATCCCCGGGGACGGGTTTTTGCCGGCCGAGTGCGGGGCTGTCCAACCGCCAGCCAACGGGTCTTGGATCATCCCCTCCTCAGCCCGGGTTCCTCCCACGCGGAACGGTCCCTTCGGCTGATATAGGTGAAACGCCCGGGTCGCGACCTCTTCCGCCAGTTGATGAAGTGGAGTGAGGTCGTCGAGCAGCCAGAAGCCTCGGCCCTGCGTCGCGACGACGAGGTCCTGATCCTTGAGTGCGAGGTCCGTCACGGGGGTGATCGGGAGGTTCTGCTGAAAGCGTTGCCAACTCCCGCCATCGTCCAGGGAGACGTACAGACCGAACTCGGTGCCCGCGTAGAGCAGACCGGCGCGGTGCGGGTCCTCACGAACGACCCGGACGAAGTGGTCGGGTGGGATCCCGTTCGACCCGTCGGTCAGCCGCCGCCAACTCTCGCCAAAGTCGTCCGTCCGATAGATGTACGGCGAGAAGTCGTTCATCCGGTACCGGTGGACGGCCAAATAGGCCCGTCCTGGCTGAATCCGCGACAGCTCGATCATGTTCACCGTGCTGCCCTCGCCAGGCATGTCCGCTGGTGTGATGTCGAGCCACTCGGGAGGAGCCGGGATCGTGTCCGACTGATCGTCGGATGCCTGCTCGGGGGGCGTCTGCGCGATGTCGGACTGATCGTCGGGGGTCTGCGCGTCCGATGTCTGCTCGCCGGCCGTCTGCGCGTCGGGCGTTTGAGTGTCGGGCGACTGATCGTCGAGGGACTCGCCAGCCGACTCAGCGTCGTCTTCCGTGCCGGCCGTGACGGTCGAGTCCGGGGAGCCCCTCCGGATCCAAACGAGACCGTCGTCCGTGCCTGCCCAGAGCTCGCCTTCCGCGTGGGGCGATTCCTCGAACGCGAATATGGTGTTGTAGGTCTCGACGCTCGTTGCATCCCGGCTCACGGGTCCGCCTGCAGCGACCTGCTTCGCCTTCTCGTTCCGGGTCAGGTCCGGGCTGATCTCCTCCCAGGTCAGACCCTCGTCGAGGGAGCGGTGGAGGTGCTGCGAAGCTTGATACAGCACAGTGGGATCGTGCGGCGAGATCCGAATGGGCGAGTTCCACTGGAAGCGGTAGCGCATGTCGGCGGCGGCCATCCCGAGGTGCGTCTGAGGGTAGACCATGATCCGGCGCAGCGCCCCAGTCGACAGGTCGAGCCTGGTGATTTGTCCGCCGTGACTTCCTGCGTAGACGACATCCGTAGTGCGGGGATCGACAGCGATGTGGCCGCTCTCGCCCCCGCCGGCCGTGCGCCAATGCTGGATCGTGATCCCCCCGGCCGCGGTTCGGCTCGGGATCGAAATCGTCGTGTTGTCCTGCTGGGCCCCGTAGACGCGGTACGGGAAGCCGTCGTCCACCGTGACACGGTACATCTCCGCCGTGGGCTGGTTCATCTGGGTGGACCACGTGCCGCCGCCGTCGAACGTGACCGTGGCGCCACCGTCGTTCCCCTCGACCATGATGTCGGGGTCGGTCGGGTTGATCCACAGATCGTGGTGGTCGACGTGCGGCACTGCGATTTGCTCCAAGGTCTCGCCCCCGTCACGCGAGACCCACATGTCCTCGCCGAGGTAGTAGATCGTGTCCTCTTCCGTCGGGTGGGCGTAGAGGTTGGTGTAGTACCACGCCCGCGCACGGAGCCTTCGATCGTCACTCACGTGGGTCCAGTTGGCGCCGCGGTCGTCGGAACGATAGAGCCCGCCGTCGGGCTCGTGTTCCACGACCGCCCAAACCCGCTCCGGGTTCGCGGGCGAGATCGCGATGGCCAGCTTGCCGATCACCCCGGTCGGCAGCCCGGCCGACAGACGGATCCAGGTCTCGCTTCCGTCACGCGTCCTGAAGATTCCGCCCTCGTTGGGGCCCCCAATGAGGTTCCAGGGCTTCCGCTCCGCCGTCCAAGTCGCAGCGAAGAGGACGTCCGGATCGGACGGGTCCATGGCGAGGTCGACCACTCCCGTGCGCTCGGACGTGAACAGCACGCGGTCCCACCGCTCACCGCCGTCTTCTGACCTGTAGACACCTCGCTGATTATCTGGCCCGAAGATCTGACCGAGGATCGCGAAGTAGACGATGTCGGGATCCTCGGGGTGGATCCTGATCCGGTCGATTTGGCCGGCGCGCTCGAGGCCGATGTGACGCCACGTCGCGCCGCCGTCCTCCGACTTATACGCGCCGACCCCCGGTGAAACGTTGCCCCGCGGGGCCGCGGACCCGGTGCCGACGTAGATCACGTTGGGGTCGGACTCGGCCACAGCCACCGCTCCGATCGAGCCCGCCGCGAAGTAGCCGTCCGAGATGTTCTCCCACGATACCCCGCCGTTCGTCGTCTTCCAGACCCCTCCTCCGGACGAGCCGAAGTAGAACGTGAGCGGCTCGGACGGCACCCCGGAAACCGTCGTGACGCGGCCGCCACGGTAGGGGCCCATGGACCGGAACGTGAACCCGTCGAGGAAGGACTGTGGGATCGGGCCTTCGGGCGTCGGGGCGGTCTGGGCCGCGGCCGCGAATTGGCGAGCGAAGAAGCGGAGGGCGGCCGCAGCCGTGAAGTCGTGGCCGACGAAGCCGAGGGGGGCCCCACCCTTGGAGTCGGGGCCGACGAAGCCCCCGGGGGTCGCAGCGGGGAAGCCGCGACCGACGATACCGAGGGGGGCCGCGGCGGGTGCCAGCAGAAAGAGCAGCACGAGCAAGCTGACTGAGCTAATCACACCTCCAGAACCCCTCCGTCTTCGGCGTGCTCGAACCCTTCGATGGGGAGCGCACGCAGAACGTCGTCTCCCATGTGCGTCAGGACGATGCGCTCGCACTCGATTTGATCGCGACGCTTCCGGAGCGTTTCGACATCCATGTGGATGCGCCCCTGAGAGGTGAGATCGAATGCCTCACAGATGAAGATGTCGGCCCCTGCCGCGACATCGAGCAGATGCGAATTCCACGACGTGTCGCCCGAGTAGGCGATGACCTTGCCCGCGAACTCCACGCGGAGGGCGTGAGGGTTGGTCGCGGGGACGTGCGTCACGGGATACGCCGTCACGGTCAGTGGCCCGAGAAACGTCTCCCACATCGACTGATACTCGAGAACCTCCAGCGGGAAGGGGCTCCTGAACCGGGACGAGCCGGGGAAGAGGTGCTCTGTAAGGACAGGCAGGCGATCCACGAGCCCTTCGGGGCCCAGGATCGTCAACGGCTCCTCCCGGCCCATCACCGCCCGCTCGAGCACCACCCAAGGGATGCCCGCGTAGTGGTCTCCGTGGATATGACTCACCAGCACGCAGTCGAGCGAGGTCGGATCAACCCCGAACTTCTTCATGCCGACGAGGGCCGTGGCGCCGCAATCGATGAGGAATCGATATCCGCCCCCCTCCACGCAGAGGCACGTCTGAAGTCTTCCACCACTCCCGAACGCATCGCCGCAACCGACGAAACGGATCCGTACCTTGCTGTTCGCTACCAAATCTCGGATTCCTCCAGAGACGTGAATAGAAGCACCTTCTCCTTCACTCGCTGACCCGTCACGGCTTCCCAACACTCGCCATAGAGATCGACCTGGCGACGGTAGGCGAGTCGACGTCGGGGGAAGTCGGGGTCGTCGCCGACATCGGTCTTGTAGTCGGCGATCACCCACCCTCCGTCTTCCCAGAACGCGAGGTCGATGACGCCCTCGATCATCCCCACGATCCCTTCGCCGATCCCGTCTCCGTCCAAATCCGCTCCGGGCTGCGGGGCCGCGAACGAGATCTCCGGGTGGCGGCGATCGGCGCGCTCGGCCCTGCGCCAAAGCTCGGACCCCCGCACCCGGCCCACCAGGGACATCAGCTCGTCGAGCTCGGTCGGTTCGCCCTCGTCGGTGATGGGACGCTCGAACTCGACGAGGAGCGACCGGGCGACGAAGCGGAGGGCCTCGCCCTCACCTCCGCGGGCGGCTGCCGCGAGTACGCCGTGCACGACACTGCCCCATTCGTAGCCCCGCGCGGCGGTCCGCGCACCTCGGGCGGGGCGCGAGGCGTCCGCGGGTCCTCGCACCTCCGGCGTCGGCGGCGCCTCCTCGAGCGTCGGCTCGCCCACTTGGTCTGACTGCGGTTCGAGGCGCTTCGCGATTCCAGTAATCGACTCGAACTCGTACGTGGGCGCCGCCCGCCCGTCCCGCTCGGCGTCCACTGCGCTCACGTCGGCCAGGACGTCGTCCGCGCTCCTCGTCAATGACTCGCGGGGCGGCGGATCCGTGACCGAGACATCATCCAGGACGTCTGCGTGGCGTGCCAGCCAGTCGTCGAAGACGCCCCACGCCGAGGACTTCCCCCCCCTGTGCGCAACGACCAACTCGTCGCGCGCGCGTGTCGCGGCAACGTACATGATCCTGAGCTCCTCGGCGGCTTCGAAGCGGGACTCCTCCTCCTGGAACGCTCGCCATCCAAGGGGCCGCGCCAGGGGCATGGTTCCCCGACCCTCGCGGATCGAAGCCGTGAGGTAGCCTTCCGCAGTCCCCGTCGGCCCGCGCACGACATGCTGCGTCGGTGCCCGGTCTCTCGGCGGTCCGGGGTCGGCAAGCACGACGACCGGGGCCTCCAGTCCCTTCGCCTTGTGCACGTTCATGACCTTCACCGCGTCCGAGCGGCCCGGCTCCAGAGGCGCTTCGGCGTCCTCCCACGCGAGAGCCGCTTCGAGGGCCTCCACGGCTCCGACCAACGACGAATCTCCCGCTAGCGTCTGAGCCCGCACGGCGTCGAGTGCGTACACCAACGCTCCAGTGCGGAGCGTGCCGAGGGCGCCGCCAGCGGCGTAGGGAAGCAGGCCGAGACGATCGACGAGCCGGCCGATCAGCACGTCGGCCGGCTCGCGCTGGCTCTCGATCCACCACTCGTGGAGCGTCGCCAGCGCGTGTCCGGCGTCGGTATCGGACTCGTCCGGCAGCCACGAGAAGTCGAATCGGCCACCCCCTTCGGCGTGGGCCACGAGCTGCTCGTGATCGAGGCCGAAGAAGAGCCCGACCAGGACAGCGACCACACCGACGCGATCGCCTGGATCGATCAGCGCTCTGAGCAAGAGGACGAGCTCGCCGATCTCGTCCTCGGATCCCACCCCCGCACCCGACACGTCGATGGCGACGTTCCGGTCCTCCAGCGCGCGCGCGTAGAGGTCCAGGTTCCGCTTCGTTCTGGTCAACAGGAGGAAATCCCCTGCGTTGCGCTCTCCCCTGTCGATTCGTCGGAGGATCCAACTTGCCAGGCTTGCTGCTTCCGCCTCCGCGTCGACCTTGGACCACTGGCCGCCGCGTTCAATGGAGTTGCGGAAAACGCCTTCTCCCGGCGGCTCTTCCCGGGGCTGCGGGATCATCGGCGCGAAGCGCGCCTGATAGTCGGTCTTCTCGGACGGAAAGCGCTCGGGCGTGTCGAACACCTCGTTCACGAGATCGGCGACCCGCGGCCTCGATCGGAAGTTCGCCGTAAGCAGCAGCACGGCCCCGAAATCCGCGAAGCGCCCCCTGGCTGTGTTGTACACGGCGATGTCGGCGCGCCTGAACCGGTAGATGCTCTGTTTGGGATCACCAACGACGAAAAGGGCCCCGCGCCGCGGCGTCACGGCTCGCCAGTCCGCCCCCGCCTCGTCCGAGTCCGAACAGAGGAGAAAGACCACTTCGGCCTGGATCGGGTCGGTGTCCTGGAACTCGTCGACGAGCAGGAAACGGTACCGCTCTCCCAGGTCCTGGCGGACGCGCGGATCGTCGCGGAGCAACCCCACCGTGAGCGTAAGCAGGTCGTGAAAGCTCAGGCGTCCAATCCTTCGGCGCTGCTTAGCGAACTCCTCGGCAGCCCGGCGAGCCACCCGGATCACCAGCGGGTAGCGATGGGCCAACCAGCGGTCGAGCAGCTCGCGGATGGGGCCCTCGTCCTCGCCCAGCACCCGGAGCTCGTCCCGAAGACGCTTGACTCGATCGACGGAGTCGGAGGGCCAGCGCTTGAGCGTGAAGTCACGAGAGCTGGTGGAGCACGCTTGGGAGATCGCCTCGAAGAACACTTCGTCGTTATCCCAGCCCTCGATGTCGCGAGAAAACCCGAGCGAGCGGATCCGCTGCATGGCGGGGTCCCAGCCGTCGGCGGGCTCCTCGGGCGGCAGAAGCTCCAGGGCCCGGTCCAGAAGATCGCCGAGCTGGTCGCGGGCCCGACTCACCTCTCCGTGCCCGGGGCGCTCCGCGAAAGGGGCGGGAAAGTCGACGTCGAGGTTCTCGACCATGTGGTCGAAGACGCCACGCAGCTGGTGTACGCGAATGCCCACGTCGGCCAGCTTGTCGATGACCGGATCTTCCTCTGAAACGAGGCGCTCGAGGAATGTGCTCCAGAACCGGTCCTGCAGCAGCTTGGCCTCGGCCTCGAGGGTTTCCGTGAAGCCGGGGTCCAGGCCCGCTTGTATGGGGCGCTCGCGGAGGAGTCGCGCGCAGAATGCGTGAATGGTCCCGAGGAAGGCCTGGTCGATATCCTCGATCGCACGTCCGAGCAGATTCGCCGCCTCGTTTGCCCGCCCGACCACGTTCGCCGCCTCGCCCGCGATCGACGCCTTTGCGATCGACGCATCCCGAAGGCGGGACTCGAGGGCGGCCTGAAAGCGTTGACGCAGCTCGGCGGCAGCTTTCCGCGTGAACGTGACGGCGGCGATCTCCTGTACCCGTGCGGTGCCGGACTCGACGAGGGCGACCATTCGCGCCACGAGCTCCGTGGTCTTTCCGGATCCCGCGCCCGCTTCCACGAGCAGGCTGGTTGTCAGGTCCGTGCGGATGCGGTCGCGAGCCGGCTGGTCCGGGAGCGGGGGGCGCTCGACTTCAGGCTCGACTTCACGCTGACCGCTCATTGGCGCTTCATGCTCATTGCCTCTTCATGGCCTGGAGCGCGTGGAGAAACCCGTCTCCTTCGAGGTCCCAGTTCCGGACCTTACGGAAGATCGCCAGCTCGTCCAGGCTCCGGTGCTCGTTCACCCATCGGGCCACGGGCGAGTCCATGCTCCAGAAAGCGCCCTCACGGACTCGGCAGACCGATTGATAGTCGCAAAAGCGGCAGTCGTCCTCCTTGTCCGTGGCGAGGAAATGGCCGCCTGCCACTATGTCCAGGAGCTTCGAAATCAGCTCGGGACCGCTCAAGAGTCCGGCCGTGGGATAGGCGATGACGCGGTTTTCGCCTCGCCTCGTCGGAAAGTGGTACTCCATGACGGTCACGTCGCGGCCCAACAGCTGGCTCGCCACCGTCGCATAGATGACGTGTTGCAGGCGCCGCCCCGCGTCATAAGTCCCTCGACTCGGCCCGAAGCGAGCGCTCTTTCCGGTCTTATAGTCGACGACCCGCAAGCCGTCGGGGAGCTCGTCGACGCGGTCGATTGCGCCGCGGACGGGAACCGTGCCATCGGGGGTGGGGAAGGGGACGGGTGGCTCGCGGCCTAGGCCGAACGCCAGCTCGATCTCGATCCAGGCCGGCTGGTCGTCGCGGATCATCGCGATGAACGAATCCACGTCATCCTCGAGGGCGCGTAGCTCACGGATCCGCACCGCACGGCTGGGGGCCGGGATCTCCTGCAAGCTGTGCTCCGACTCCTCCGACAGGATCTCGAGGGCGCGCGTTCTGAACCTCGAATCGCGGTACTCGACTCCCTGGGCTCGAGCTTCGCGCAACGCACGCTCATAGACGCGGTGCAGGACGGAGCCCCGCTGGAGCGCATTCAGCCACCGTTCGGGATCGAATTCCGGCTCGTCGGGCGGGTATACCTTCAGCACGTACCTGTAGAAGAACCGACGCGGGCACGAGCCGAGGTCCCCCAGTCCGCTGGCCGACACCGGCCGCTCCGGATTAAGGCGCGGATCGAGAAGATCGGGCCGAGGGCTGATCTGACCGTGGAACGCGGTTACGACGTCACCGTGGAGAGCATCTCGCGATGCGAGTCCGGCCCCGATTCCCGGGAAGGCGTGGCGGACCTCGCGTTCGCCGTCGAGCAGACGACCGTCCTTGCCCAACGCCCCCATCCACACGTCCTCCGAATCCAGCCGGGCCGATCGACTGGGGACCACCCCAGCGGGAGCGCCGACGAAATGGTTGAGATCCTCGAACGTGCAGGTCGCGTCGCCCCGCATCAGCCTGAAGGCCTGCAGGAGCTCGGCGGAGGGCGGGACCGCCCGCGCCTCGGACGGGTCCCACGCGCTGTAGCTCAGGCAGACCGAGCCGCGTAGCCGCGCGAGCAACGCAGCCACCTCGAAGCGATGCTCCTCCAGTCGATGGATTGATGTCTGGAGGTCTCGGCCTCCGAGCTTCAGCCGATCGGAATCGAGCAGCAGTGGGTCCTGGAACCCCGGGCCTGGGAACCGGTGCGCGTCCAAACCGACGACGAAGGTCGCGCGACGCCCGGTCATGCCGCCATGCGCGAGATCGGTCAGGTACAGCGAGCCACCCGCGGAGCTCCAGGGCGCCTTACCCTCCGCTCGCGGAGCCGGAACCCGAAAAGCGAGGTGGCGCCTCAGGATCGCGGCTGCCGCTCTGTACTCGGTCGTACGCGTGAGCGTCGCCTCGACCCGGTCGAGGGTGCGCAGCAATCGCTCGAGCGCGGTGTCGTCAACGGCGCTTCCCCGGGACGCATAGCGCACGAAGCTACGGAGCCCACGGGCCAAATCAGCCGGTGAGACGGGCGTCGAGGCACGGTCGAGCCGTCCGGGTACCGCGGGTGTCGTCCTCAATGCCGGCTGGAGCAGGGCGCGGAGCGCCTCCAACTGGCCACGCATCCGCCCCTTCCGAGTCTCAAGCTGCTCCGGTGTCTCGTATTTTCGGGCGTCCTGCGCGTCGAGGCTCCTGAGCGCGGCGTCCAGTGCCGGCAGATAACGGTCACGGCCCCATCCGATGCGAAGCTCGCGTAGTCGGCGGGCCAGCGTGGCGCCCTGGATACGCTGATTGGGACGTGGAGCGGTGAGGTCACTCGCGTGCAGAAGCGTGCGGACGACTTCGGCGCCGAACCCCCCTTCGAGCCACCGGAAATACGCCGTTATGACGCGCCCTGGGCGGGTCCGCTCTACGGGAAGCCCGGAGGAAAACGACACCGGGATGCGCAGTCGCTCAGTGACCGCATGAAGCGCCGAGCCGTACACCTGTGCGTCGGGCGTCACGATCTCGATCTCATCCCATCGGAGCCCCTGCGCCATCGCGCGGCGGAGGACCTCGCGCAGCTCGGCGGTCACGCTCGAGGCCGAGAAGATGTCCAGGGTTCCACCTGTCGGGGGAGGGACACTTCCGACGTCGTGCACGTAGGAAAGAGGACTCGTAGGTGGGCCCGCGCTCCACACCAGCGAAGCGGGGACCTCGAGTCCGACGACGGGATCCGCCGCCAACACCTCGACGCCGAACGGTTCCAAAGCCCGTAGGAACCTCCCGGCGAGGCCCTTCCGATGGATTCCCGGCAACAGGAGCAGGTGACGATCCCCGAGGAGCTCCGCCGCCTCACCGCTCTTCACCGCCTTCGTCGCTGCCCGAAAGACGGCGGCCGTGTCCGCGAGCCGTCCGGCGCGCAGTCGGCTTTCGTATGCGCGCAGAATATCGGTCAGAACCTGGCCCTTGGCGGAGTCGGCCAGTCGGGCATCCTGCAGCCGTCGCGCCCCGATGCCCGTGAGACGCAGCGAGATGATTGCGTCGGCGATCGCCCTCCGAAGCCCGACCCCGCGGGCCAACTCCGAGAACTCGCTCTCCGCACCGGCGAGCAGCACCTCATCGATGGCATCGTCGATCGCCGATTCCTGGTCGAAGTCATCGATCAGTCGGAGACCCTGCGATGCGAGCTCTCGGCCCGCAATCTCGATGGCGAGGGGCCTAAGCGTGGTGACCTCGAAGCCGACCCAGGAGCCGTCGACGAGCGCGAGTTGGCGGAGGAGCTCACGGCCCTCACCTCGGGTCCGGCCGACGACGACTTTGCGGGCTAACGGTCGATCTCGGGAGACGCGCGCGAGTGCGTTGACGAGGGCACAGACGTGGCCGCCGCGGTCGTGCTCGGGCGTGGCAGGGAGCGCGTCGGTTGGGCTGAGCCCGTCGGCTGGAATGGGCTCTTCGGGCTCGGACGGCCCGAAGTCGAAGCCGAGTTGATGGCTGGGCATGGACCGGAGGTTGCCGGCCTCGAGGTCGGCTGGCAAGCCGTTACTGAGGGAGGAAGTCTCGACCCTGGGAGAAGAGCGGGCCGGCGCGCCCCACGAGTCCGACCGTGGGGCGCGCGGCCACTAAGGAAAGCGCCCGAAGCCTAGGGGAAGCGCCCGAAGCCACCGCGGCGAAAGTTGGAGGGGCCGCGCCGGCCAGGCCCGCGGCGCCCGCGATCGAATCCCGGTCCACGCCCTCGGAATCCACCACGCCCGCGAGCCGATGATCCCCGGCCTCCGCGGCGGAGGCCGTCCCGACCTGCGGCGGAGAGCTCGTCCATCTGTCCTTCCGTGAGGACTTCGGAGAGCCGATCCTGGACCTGATCGCGTCGCTCTTCCATGCCCTCGGGGCGCTGCCGGAGCGCTTCGCGATAGTCGGCGGAGGTGATCTCGCCCGCGTTCAGGTCGGACTGGAGCAGCAGCCTCTCGCTCAACGCGGCTTCGCGCTCGGCAAGAAGCTCGAACCGCAGTGTGTTCAGTTGCTCGACTTGCTGCTCGTCTAGGTCCAGGCCCTCCCTGAGGGCGAGGGCGCGCTCCACGACCGACCCCATGCGCGGTCCGCCGTCGCGGAGGCCTTGCCCCCGAGGCGGACCTCGCTGGGCATCCGCTGGTTGTACTAGGGCGCCGACCAGAACGAGCATCGCGCCTGTCATCAATGAATGGCGTTTCATGAGCCAATACCTCTCGATATGCGTCGCCCGGGACCATCCCGGGCTCGTGTCTCTGCCTGCTGTTGAGACCGGCTGGGGCTGGGTTGTGTTAGGTCCGCTCGGGGCTCTTGATCAGCCGCGATCCGCGACTGGGGAGCAGAATCACACAGAGCCCGGGAGCGCTTACGACAGCAGTTCGCTGGGCGGAGGCGGATTCGCGTGCAGCGTGTTCGCAATGTGTCCAAGCGTCTTGCCGGTGCTGACGAGCGTATCACTCACATTTGCGACAGTAACATTCACATTGTCGATCGCGAGTGGAAACGTGTCGGAAGGCACCAGGTTCTCGCCCATTTCGGTCAAAGTGTTCAGCAGGTCGCCAAGAGGGTTGATCTCCGGCGCATCGAACGGGTTGAGGGCGACTAGCCAGAGTCCGGAATCGGGCGGGTTCTCAACCAGCCTCGGTACCCGGAATGTCGTTGCATCCTCGAGGTCCTCGGCTGCGGTGTCCAACCCGGCTTTCGTGGCCTCAATATTCTTCTGAACCCACCCAATCGTCTTTCCCGCCTCATAGATCGCCACCCCGACGTCGCGAAAGAGATTCGGCAGCTGCTGGATCAGCGGCAACATCGGGAGCAAAGTGGCCACCATATCCGCCGAAAGCGCTCCCTCTTTCCCCGGCTTACGTGGCTGCCTGCAGCAGCACCAAAACAACACCAAAGCAGAAGGAACACCGCCAGGAGCAGCACGATGATCGTCACGAGGAGTGCGAGCAGGCTCACGCCCTCCACCTGCAGTCCCGGGACCATCATTGCCCGTATCGCTGCACTCCCGATGACCAGCATCCCCGCCACTACTACGAGGACGATCGCGACGACGATGCCGACTAACACGAGGGCGTTGCGGGAGAATCCGAATATGCGGTTCATAGGTCTTCCGTGGTCGGGTGCCGGTTATATCTCGATGTTGCGCGGCCACTGGTGGATCGCTTCCGTCGTGGCGCTGAAGTTCATTGCCGCTGGCAAGTTCAACGCGTTCATATCGGCCATGAAATACCGGATAAAGCCTGTGATCTCGGCGCGGAATGTCTGCAACGCCGTGTCGCATGCAGGGGGAAGGTCGGTGAACGGGTGAAGCTCGACGTCTTGCAGGCCTGTCGTGTTCGCGCTCTCCATCGGAATCAGCGAATCGATCGGAGCTGTGAAGTCAAAGGTGAGAATGAAGCTGAGCATTCTGCCGATCGTGCCGGTCTTGGGCAGGAAAGCGAGCAACTGCTCCGTCGTCAGATCTACTGACGGAACGGTGGCACCAGTACCCGTGGATCAAGCGGATCCGGTATGCGGGAGTCCTCGAGGCAGGGCGGGAAGTTTCCGACCCAGCTGAGACCGGGGTTACCAGTCGGAGCCAAGCGGCCAAGGCCGTGCGCGGTAATTCTATATATGAGGCTTGTAAGCACGCCCGCGAGCTGCGCAGGCGTTGTGAGGGGAACAGGAAGGCCCTGCACGTTGCCATCCGTTGCCGACGCTTGAACCCATCGCTGCAGCGCGGCGTCGTTGACAATGCTCGCGGGAGTCGGATAGAGGCTCGCCACCACGGCACCGACATAGCGCGCAGCCGCTCTATAGATACTTACCAAGTAGTGTGCGATGGGATAGAGATTCCACTGCATGATCCAGAGTTCCGCGGGATAGGCGTCTTGCAGCAGCATGCGATTGATTCGGGCGGCGAATGGCGGCGTCGCCGCGATTTCTGTCGCGGTACCCGCCGACGGCGTCACTCCAGCGAATGGTGGAGTACCGTCCAGGGCCGGACCGAGGATGAGCGCGTTGAAGTCCGCGGCGAGAGCTGCCTGAAGTGCAGCGTCTTCTCCGCCGACATACGCGCCGAGGAGCGTCATCGTCGCGGGAGTGAGCGCGGCGATGACAAACACCGATACCGGATCCGTACCGGGCGCTGCCGTTGTTGCGGCCTGCAATCGGGCCACGAAGGCGGGAAGGTTGATGTCGGCGAGCGCAAACATATGCCTCGAGAACGTATTCATCGGCAGACCAAGCGCGGCAAGCATGGTCGCGGGGTCGTCGGCAAAGAAGGAACGGTTCGCCGCGAAGGCGTCCGTGAGTTGGAGAAACTGGATGGACGTCTCGGCCGACGTCGGTGGTTGAAAGGTCCAGTCCATGAGGAGCACCGCGTCGAAGCCGATCAGGTGCTTGGACTGAAAGCCCAGCACCTGACGGACGGGATGCAGTGGCGCCAGGCGCTGGACCATCGTCATCTGCATCGCGGCCGTCACGATATGGTACCGGTACACGTGACCGAGCCAGATGCCACACACAGTGGTGGATGCTTTGAGCGCTTGGAGCGCGTAGAGCCACGCGTTGGGAGTGACCAAATCCGGCGGAGTAGTCCTGTAGACTTGCGTATTCGTTCCGTCTGATACCTGAATGAGAAACGGAGTGAACGCCGGCATGGGAGCGCCGGTCGTGTCGCGTCTCAGATTCGCGTTGCCGGGACCGGTATCGAGGCTGAAGAATGCGAGTGTCGCCGGCGTGAAGAGCGGCATTTCCTGGCTCGGCGGATCCATCTCCGCGAAGATCGTCATGTCGATCACGAAGAGGCTGTTGGTCGCGAGGAGCGGGAGCATCGTGACGTCGTCCCAATCGGTGCCGAGTAACGTCCTGAACCGCGGGATATCGTCATCGGTCACGATCTTGATCGGCGCAATCCCGAACGGACACCAGTACCTGGAGACATTCAGCCAGAACTACGTGGTACCGGCGTCCTCGGTCGTGAGTGCTTCCGCGAATTCGGGTGCGAGCGGTGTCGCCCGCGCGTCGACCTGCGTACGCGTCGTCCAGCCCAGCCCAAATTGGCTGGGGAGATCAAGCGAGTATTCCGCCGGCTCGCCGTCTTCATAGAGGAATGTCCGTGCGCTGGCCGCGCGCGCGCGCGCAGTACCGGCACCAAGCGTGAAGGCGTTTGTCAGCGCATTGATCGGCACCTGCCTCTGCTCCTCCTTGCTCTGGAGCCGGAACACCGCGTCCACAAAATCCTGCACGGCCGGGAGGGGAACGGCCGGCATCCGGCTCAGCCCGCCAAGTCCGAGAAGCTCGATCGGCATGCGATGGACATTGAAAAGCAGCCACGCGACCGAGAGCGCGAGCGCTACGAAACCGAGCACCGAGATCACGACGAGAAGGCTGCCTGGGCCGAGTATACCCAGGAGCATTGCGCCGATCGGCAGGAGGATCAGGACGAGGAGAAGTAGGCCGAACGAAATGTTCAGTGGGTTCCCCACCACGGCGGCGACGAGCGCGAGCAGGACGACGAAGAGCAGCGCCGCGAAGATTCCGAGCGGCGGCGACACGACAAGGGATACCACGACGAACACCGCAAGCGCGAGTAGGCCGACGGCGATGAGGCTCACCGAAAAGATGAATGTCAGGGCGATTGCTGTGAAGAGCGAGACGAGGATCAGCACGCCGATCGCGAGCGAAGCGGACGCGACCGCGCTTACGCCGATGAGGAAAAGGACGGCGAGAAAGAACGCAACGATGGCGACCGCGGCGAAGACGATGCCACCGAGAATTCCAACCCTGAATGCCAGTGTAGGTGAGGCCATTGGGGACAGCTGTCACTGAATGTGTGAGTAATGGTGACTGCGGCCTACCACGACGGGTAGAGCGTCCAACCGCCCTGCGGACTCGAAACGCACGGTAAGCTGCGTGCAAGCGACCAGCAAGTGACGTTTGTAGTACCTTTTCTTGGCCTGCGAGGGTGGCTCAAAGCGGCTATTGGGGAGAATCACACAAGACCGTGGATCGCGCCCGAGGCCAACAAGGGCTCAGTCTCTTGGATGACTCCGAACCACACGCCTCGCGCGCGCAGATGACGCCGACCTGTGGTGACCTCGCACGGGAACGGCTAGAAGCCAGCGACCGGCCCACGCAAGGGAAGGCGACGTCGGGGAGGAATTGCCGCCACCGTCACCTCGCCCGCGGACGCACGATCGGGTAGAAGAACCGACCCACCGCCGACCGAGGGTAGGTCTTCTCCATGTCCTCAAAGCCGAGCTTCGCCGGGGCCTCCTGATCGTCGGGCCAGTACACGGTGCCGAACAGCCAGTCCCACACGCTCAGGACAATTCCGAAGTTCTGACCCCCCTTGCCATGTTGCACCACGTCGTGGTGCCAGACGTGCATTTTGGCGGAGTTGAGCACGTATTTCAGGGGCCCCCAGCTGATGGGCAGGTTGGAATGATTCAGGTCCTGCATGAGCGTGCTGATGATGGCCATCAGGAGGATCACGGGGCCGTCGACCCCGAAAATCACGAGGGGCAGGTACGAGAGCGTCTTGTAGACGACGACCTCGCCCCAGTGGAAGCGGAAGTTTCCGATCCAATCCAGCTCCTCGATGCTGTGGTGGAGCTTGTGGAGCTCCCAGAGCCACGGCGTCCGATGGAGCAGCCGATGGATATTCCACTCCAGGAAGTCCTTCACGACGAAGAAGACGACGAACTGGAGCCAGAGGGGTTGGCCCGAGACGAGAGCCAGCGATTCCGGCACTGGCGCGCCAGCCTCCAACAGGAATGCGTTGAAGCCTTGAACGAGACGGCCCGTCACCATGGCGAGTAGGACGCCGAGGTAGTGCCCGTTGAAGGCCAGCCAGAATAGATCCTGCCAGATCCCCTCGCGCAGGACGCGTTGCTCCTTCCGCCAGGGTCGTACCCGCTCGAGCCCGAGGCAGAAGAGCGAGACGGCGATCAGCCAGAAGTAGTACTGCAAGTAGACGGGCATCGTGTTCCCGCTTGGCCCAGCTTGGTCCACCGGGCGCATCGTGGGGATTCCCCTTGACAGCTTAGGTCGGGGTTCGGTACGCTTGCCTAAGCGGCTAAGGTCAGCGCGACGGGACGGCCCGCTTGAGCCGTCCCTCGGCCACTGGCCGTTGCACGACATGCCGCCACAACAATATAGGGAGACATCCTTGGCAAAGATCGATTCCGACACCCTGTACGGCACTCTGAACCTCCTCATCCTCAAGACCTTGGGTGGGGGGGCGCTGCACGGCCTGGCAGTCCTGCGGCGGATCCACGAGGTGACGGCCGACGGCCTACGGGTCGAGGAGGGAGCCCTCTATCCGGCTCTCCATCGACTGGAGCGGGACGGCTTGGTGACCGGCACCTGGGGGCTTTCCGAAAACCGGCGCCGAGCCAAGTTCTACGAGCTCACGCCGGCGGGGCAGCGGCGCCTGGACGCCGAGGTCCAGCGATGGGTACGTCACACAACGGCCGTCGCGCGGGTGCTGGATCTGGCGTGGGCGGGGACCGCGTGACAAGGCGCTTGCCGAGTGCCGTGATCGAGCCCGCGACGCGATGATCGACTGGGGTGAGGTGTGGCGGAGAGTGCTTCCGCGCCGCCATCTGGCCGACGACGTCGCCGACGAGCTCGAGTTCCACGTCGATGGCCGGGTCGCGGACGTGGCGCACTCGATCATTGGCGTGCTGCCCCCCGACGTCGACTTTCCTGCCCGAGACACCGACGTCTGGCTCCCGATCCAGCAGTCTCAGGCTTCTTCGGCCAGGAACCCGCATTGGATCCGAGTGATCGGCCGGCTGGCGCCCGGCGTCACCGCTGCGGAGGCCCACGGGGAGATGGTTGGCATCGCGTCCGAGCTCGAGAACGAGTTTCCCGCGAACTTGAACCGAGGCGCGTTCGTCGAGCCCCTGCCGGACGTGTTGAGGGGAGATCTACGGCTGACTCTGTGGGTGCTGCTGGGCGCGGTCTTCGCGGTTCTCCTCATCGCGTGCGCGAATGTCGCGAACCTCCTGCTCGCCCGGGGGGCAGCGAGAAGTCGGGACACGGCCGTCTTCATCGCGCTCGGAGCAGGAGCGGGCCGGCTGAGCCGCCGGTTCCTGGCCGAGGGTCTGCTGATGACGTTGGCCGCCGGTGTGGGTGGAGTCTTCTTAGCCGCTTTCGGGCTCGAGTTGCTCCTGGCGATGGCGCCCTCTGAGCTGCTCGCGCTCGCGGACGTCCGTCTCGACACCAGCGTATTCGCGTTCGTGCTGGTCGTCAGCACGGCAATCGGCGTCGGCTTCGGGTTGATCCCGGCGGCTCAGACGAGACGTCTCGATCTCCAGAGCTCGCTGCGAGAAGGAAGAACCGGGGCGGACGCGGGGTCGCTCTCGTAGATGCGGATCCGCCGATTGCTGGTCGCCACTCAAATGGCGATGGCGGTCGTGCTCCTGGTCGGGGCCGGCCTGCTCCTCACGACACTGTGGAACCTCCAGCGGGTGGATCCCGGGTTCACCGCGAACGGTGTGTTGCGGGTGGATTTTCAGCTGCCGGAATCCCGATATCCCCGGGACTTCGCGGTCTGGCCCGACTGGCCCGAGGTCAATGCATTCCACGAAAGCCTGATCCGGGACGTCGAGGCCCTTCCAGGCGTGGAGGGCGCCACCATCACCACGAATCATCCGCTCGATCCTGGCTTCACGAACAGCTTTGCCATCGCGGGCCGCCCCCCGGATCCCAATCGGGGCGAGATGACCACGCGCATCGTAACGCCGGAATATTTCGACGTGGCCGAGGTCGAGCTTCGGGACGGGCGTCTCATGGACGACACCGACGGCGCCACCGCTCCCGGGGTCGTGATCCTGAATCAGGCAGCCGCCGAGCGTCACTTTCCAGAAGGAGACGCCATGGGTCAGCGGCTGAGCTTCTGGGGACCGTTCGAGCGCGAGGTGATCGGGATCGTCGAGAACGAGCGGATGCATGGACTCGCGACAGGTGCGCCGCCGGCCATGTACGTCAACATGTATCAGGCGCCACCGCGGCCGGTCCCGGTCACGTTGATGGTGCGGACGGCGGGCGATCCACAGCAGCTCGTGTCCGTCGTGCGGGAGAGGATCTGGTCGCTCGATCGCGACCTTGCCGTCTTCAACGTTGCCACCATGGATGAGACCCTGAGCGGCGCCGTCGCGCAGGAGCGCTTCGCCTCGGTCATCCTCATCATCTTCGCGGGCGTGGCCGTGCTGCTCGCCACCCTCGGCGTACACGGCGTACTCAGCTATCTGGTCGCGCAGCGCACCCACGAGGTGGGCGTGCGCATGGCGCTCGGGGCGTCCCGCGGGCAGGTGCTTCGCATGGTGGTGGGGCAGGGACTCGGGCTGGCCCTGCTCGGGATCGTGGCCGGCCTGATCGGTGCCGTCGCGCTGTCGTCGCTCATGGCGAGCCTGCTGTTCGAGGTCTCGCCGACCGACCCGCTGACCTATGCGGTGGTGGCCATCGGGCTGGCGCTGGCCGCGGCGATGGCGTGCGGGATGCCGGCACGGCGGGCCACCGGCATCGATCCCGTGCGGGCGCTGCGGGCGGAGTAGGGGACGGCTACTGGTATCGATTCAGGCACGGGCGGCGCGGGCGAGGTAAAACGGCCCGGCGACCGGCATGATCCGGTGCGCGCGCGTCGGGCAGAGCAGCGGACGACTCAGGACGCCTTCCCGTCACACAGCCGCCACAATACCCAGCTAGCCACTGACCGCAGCGGCTTCCACGGCTCTGATCGCTCCAGGACCTCGACCGGCTTCGGCCGCTCGTCGAGCCCGTCGAGACGGCGAAGCCCCTCCTGCACGCCGAGATCGGTGGTGGGCATCACGTCGAGGCGCCCCAGCTTGAAGAGCAGGAACATCTGCGCGCTCCATTCGCCGATGCCCCACACGACCGTCAGGCGCTCAACGATCTCCTCATCCGGAAGCCGCGCCACGCCCCTGAGCTTCAGCGACCGGGTCTCGACCCTCTCGGCCAGGTCCGTGATCGCCTTGATCTTGTTCCCGGAGAGGCCCGCGCTGCGCAAACGGGCTTCGGACATGGCGAGAATCTCGGTCGGCTTAGGGAACCCGCGGCCGGGAGTGAGCGCACGCACACGCCCGTAGATCGTCTTCGCCGCTGCGCCGGCCAGCTGCTGATAGACGATCGCCCGGCTCAGGTAATGGAAGTTCGAAAAGCGCCGACTGGCCGTCGAGAAATCCGGGTAGCTCGGAACTCGCTTCATCGCGGCGCCGAGCGCCGGATCCGCCCGGGCGAGCGTGCGGAGCTGTTTGGTGGTCGGCCTCATGCGTTCCTCTGCCTCGAGGGTCATCGCGTGCCGCACCGCGGCGGGCCTCGCTTTGGTGGCCTCGCCCCAGCGGGCCTCGCCCTGGCGGGCCGTCCGCTCCCGAACCGCGAGCCCCACAGTGAGGGCGCAACGAGCCCGCGTCCAGAGGCATCGCCCCGACGGCCGCGGCGCGAGCGAAATGCTGCGGGCGACGTCCAAACGACCTACCTTCAGGAAGTCCGACACCCACCACTTCCGGAGGAATGCAATGGTCACCTCCGACCGTCGCCGGTTCATCAAGACCTTCGCCGGCGGCATGGCCGCGACGGCGGCCTTCCCCTCCCTCGCCCACGCCGAGGAAGCCACGGAGCGGTGGCACCGGTTGCGGCGGCTGGGGCGCGATCTCGCGCCGGACGTGCCAGCCGACGAAGCGTTTTGGACGCTGGTGAAGGACCAGTTTCCGCTGGCGCCTGATCTGATCCTCATGAACGCGGCCAACCTCTGCCCGTCGCCGTTCCCGGTCCAGGAGGTCGTGTTCGAGCTCACCCAGGACGTCGATCGCGACGCGACCTTCCAAAACCGCTCGAAATTCGGCGCTCTGGCCAACGCCTCTCGAGCCGTGCTCGCCCGGTACTTGGGCGCGGACCCCGACGAGATCGCAATAACCCGGAACACGAGCAGCAGTAACGCCACTGTCGTGAATGGTCTGGATTTCGGGCCCGGCGACGAGGTGGTGCTCTGGGACCAGAACCATCCAACCAACTACACGTCCTGGGAGGTACGATCTCAGCGCTACGGCTTCACCGTAAAGACGGTGTCGACTCCGTCTCGGCCCGCGTCGCCCAGCGATCTGATCGACGCGTTCGAGAGCGCTCTAACGCCGAGCACCCGTCTGCTGTCCTTCAGTCACGTATCGAACACGTCGGGCTTCGCGATCGACGCGGAGCAGCTGTGCGCACTGGCACGGGCGCGCGGGATCAAGACGCTCGTGGACGGCGCACAGACATTCGGGGCGCGAAAGGTCGACCTACACGCCATCGGGTGCGACTTCTACACGGGGAGCGCCCACAAGTGGTTCGTCGGACCCAAAGAGGCCGGCGTGCTCTACGTACGCCGCGACGTGATCCCCGAGCTCTGGGCGACGCACGTCGGAGTGGGCTGGCAAGGAGCGCTCGAGCGAGGGGCGGCCAAGTTCGAGGTGCTCGGCCAGCGTGACGACGGAGCGGTCGCCGCCGTGGCCGCGACGGTCGACTTCCACGAAACGGTCGGCATTGATCGCGCGGACGCTCGCGTGGCCGAGCTCGCGGTGGCCCTTAAGAGCGGGCTTCGCGAGCGGTTCCCGAACGTGATCCTACATACGCCGGAGGACGGCGCGATGAGCGGGGGTGTGGTCGTGTTCGAGGTGCCCGGAATGGACGTGCGCACCACGTACGGACGGCTATACGAGGAACACCGCGTGGGGTGCGCGCAGCGGGGCGGGGAGTTCCCCGGGCTCCGGGTCTGCCCGCACATCTACAACACGCTGGAGGACGTGAATCGCGTCGTCGAGGCCGTCGCCGCTTCGGTGTAGGGAACGACCCGCGTCGGCCGATGATTGAACCCGGGCAGTGCTCGTCGGCGTAGGGAGCGACCAGTCGCAGCGTCGATACGAGAAGCGACGGTTTGTATGGGCCGAGACACCGTCACGCGGAGGGGTCGAACGATCCCCGAGTTGAGGGTGCCCCGGGTTGAGGGTGTAACGACCGACTTCGGGTGATCGACGCCCGTCGTAGGAAACCCCTGACGCGATTCGTGTGTCTAACCCTGCACGATTCGTCGAGTCTAAGCCAATGCCCGCGCGCCGACCGGGATCCGGGACGCTCACGGAGCGACAATAGAGTTGGTCGTCATGAAAACAGAACGTTCGGGATTCGTCGAGGAACTGAGGCGCCGGCGTGTCGTTCGGGTAGCGTTGGGCTACCTGGCGGGCGCCTTCGTCATCCTGCAGCTGGGCGAGATCATCCTGCCCGCGTTCAGCGCGTCCGACGCAGGCTTGCGGATACTCGTGGTGGTCTGTGCACTGGGCTTTCCAGTCGCCGTCGTGCTGGGATGGATCTATGACATCACGCCGGCCGGGATTCGCAGGACCGAGGCCCTCGAGGGGAGTCGTGGCGGGAAGCCCGGGGGGGGATGCTACCTCGAGTCGCCCTTCTCGCCGTCACGTTGGGGACAGTGGGCTCCGTGGGGTGGTGGTGGCTCGCGACGAACGTCGGGGTGGGTGAAGCCGCAAGCCGCCCGGCAGTCGAAGCGCTTCCCGCGTCGACCGAAGACATCCCTATCCGATCCCTCGCAGTCCTTCCACTCGACGACTTCGCCCCCGAAGGGACGCCCGACTATTTCACGGCGGGAATGCACGAGGCGATCATCGCCCAGCTCTCTCAGCTTCAGTCCTTTCGGGTGGTCTCGCGCACCTCGGTCATGCGCTTCGCCGGAGCCAATCAGTCGATCGCGGACATCGGGCGCGAGCTCGGTGTCGAAGGCATCATCGAGGGCTCGGTCCTGCGAGACGCGGATCGCGTACGGATCACGGTCCAGCTCATTCACGCCCCGTCCGACCGCCACCTCTGGACCGAGAGCTACGAGCGAGAGCTGACGGACATCATTCAGCTGCAAAGCGAAGTCGCGCAGGACATCGCCAGCCAGATCCAAGGGCAGCTCACACCGGATCAGGAGGAGATGTTCACGACTGCGTCAATGCCTGCCGATCCGGAGGTCCACGAGACATTCATGCGAGCGCGGTTCGAAGCGTCCAAAGGCACCGAGGAGTCTCTCCGCACGGCGCTGGACCTGTTCGAGGACATCATCGATGAGGACCCGGCGTTCGCCCCCGCGCACTCGGGATGGGCCAGCTCCCGTCTCCTACTGGCGGTCGAGGACCCGAGCACATCGGGCTCGGTGATGCAAGACGTCGAGGCCTCCGCACAACGCGCGATGGTGCTCGATGCGAACAATCGCGAGGCACGCGAGGTCATGGCGGTGATGAACACTCGCTTGGGCGAGCCGGTCATTCCAGCACCTGGCCCTCTGCCGCTCGCCGCGGGCGACATCGGCGTTTCCGCTTCGGCAGGCGCGACCACAGTCGTGGTGTCCGTCGACTCGGCCTTTCTGAGCCAGGAATGGACGGCTTCGATGTCCGAGCTCGGTCGACGCGTCGAGCGGAGGATGGGCGAGCGTCCGGAGTTCCGGAGGGTGCCGAATCGGATGGTCCGCCTCGCGAGGCAGCTCAGGGAGGCGGGGGACCCCGAAGCCGCCATCGCAATGCTCAACGAGATGGTGATGGAGAACCCGGAGGCGGCTCCCGTGTGGGACGCTCTGGAACACATGCACGTTGCAGAGGGCG
Source organism: Longimicrobiales bacterium (assembly GCA_965248625.1). Classification (GTDB taxonomy): domain Bacteria; phylum Gemmatimonadota; class Gemmatimonadetes; order Longimicrobiales; family Gaopeijiaceae. Next base: position 925,785 of record OZ252109.1, read on the forward strand.
ACTGGGAGGCCGTCGTCGATCTGCAACGCAGGCGCATCGACCACACCGACCCTGTTGGCTTCGAGGTCGAGAGCTTCGACGACCTCGCGGAGAAGCTCGGAGAGCGCGGGGCTGAGGCGTACTGGGCCTGGCGCTGGGAATCGCTTCAGGCGGAAGCGGAATCCGGGGAAATGGTGCAGGCGTTCCAGCAGCGAGATCGACACCTGATCGTCGTGGCGACGGACCCCACGTTCGACCCGCTCCGCTCAAGCCCCGAATTCCAAGAGCTCACACACCGGCTCCGAGGGCGACCGGGCGGGTCTCGGCGCCCTGGGGATCCCGGCCCTCCACCCCGCCGCAGGCCTCCTCCCGCCTAGCCGGCGGCCGAGTCGGGTTCCTCTTTCCTCGAATCGCCGCAACTTTTTTTCCAGCGAATCGTAGTGTCTCGCGTCGGTTCGACGTGGTGGGTCGCCTGCGAGCCCGAGGCTCCCGAAGAGCGCAATCCCACCGTCGAAAGAGATCCAACCAGTCGATTACGGGGGACCCGTGTCACCACGGAAGACGATCCTCACGGAGTTGAGACGACTCCATAGTGGGAGCGGTTCTCAGGAGTTCAGCTCTGTGAGGGCCCTGAAGGGCTACAACAGCGAGAACCCGAAGTTCACGGCGGCGGTCAACCGGCTGCTGCAAGACCGCTTGGTCAATGGGGTCAAGGGCGGGGACGGCGGAATGGCCATCGCCTTGAACGAGAACCGTCTCGGCGAGGTCCACCGGGAGCTCCGGCCGTGGTACGCCCACCCGGGGCTCTGGGCCCTGGTCCTTGGCGCGGTGGCACTGGGCGCGGCGGGATTGCTGCGCTGATCGCTGAGGGAACGGCGACCCCTACGCTCCGAGCAGGACGACCTCTAGGCTCAGGGCAGGGCGCCCTCTACGCGCAGGGTAGCGGGACCACTGCGCTCGGGGCCAGCGCGTCCTCTGTGTCAGGGCAGGGCGACGTCTATGGCCAGGCGTCTCGGCGGATAGCAGATCCCGGAGCGGTCGTTGCAGACCTGATAGCGTAGACTCGCTTCGATTTCGTCGAGTCCGTCGAGAGCCTCCACGGGGCGGAGCCCGAACTCGAATTCACCCCGGCCGCGCAGGACGAGGGCCTTCACCTTCTCGTCCCGAACCCCATTCGGCCGCGACAGCACCGTCGATTCGCCCCCGGCTTCGGTGAGCGCCGGGAATGTGAAGCTGAACGGGATGTAGAAACCGTCGTCACCCTTGTCGACGTATCCGTGGTGGCCGGGCGGGATCTGCACCGCGATCCGGAATGTCACTCCGTCATCGACCGAGCGAGCTTGGCCGCCGACGAGCTCCGTGGAGATGGTCGGCCCGCGCCCTCCGCCACGGCGGACCTGAGCTTCCGTCGCCTCCGCCAACATGAACAAAGCCGTGAACGCGCACGCCAGGAGGGCGGACCCCCGCCTCGTGTCCACTAGAAGTCGAAGTCCGTAGTCGAAACGGGGCGCGCCAGGAGCTTACGGATCTCGGACACGCTGGGGGGACCCCATCGGGTGAGAAGCACTCGGCCCTCACTGTCCGTCACCATCGTCGCCGGGAGGCCTTCCAGCTTGAGCTCCTCGAGGAGTGCGTCACGTATGAACGCTCTCCGGTCGATGGGCAGATCCTCGAGGATCCGGTACGCCGGCGAGTGCATGTCGGCCCACGAGAGGAGCGTCTCGGCGACCTCCTCATCGTCGTAGGGCACTCCGAGAATCTCCAGCTCGTCACTGGTGAAGGCCTCACGCAACCGCTCCATGTCCGGAAGCTCCTCCAGACAGGGGGCGCACCAGGTTGCCACGGTCGTGTACATCACGAGCTCGGAACGGGCGCCGCCCAGGACCTCGTGCGCAAGCGTGATCGGCTCGGAGCCGGGCCTCGGCTCGGAGCCGGGCCTCGGCTCTGAGCCGGGCCTCCCGGACGATGCGAGCAGCGGACGGCTCGTGTCGCGCCTAGGCGAATACCGCTCGAAGACGAACGGAGCCCCGGTGGACGAGTGAGCGGGGTTCTCATAGGCGACGACCAGCGTACCGGCCGGGACCGTGGTCGTGTCCCAGACCTGGCCCGAGGGCCAGCGGACCTCCAACGATCCCGCTTCGTCGCTGTCGTCGAGCCCTACCAACAGAGTCGACGAGTTCTGGGCCGCGAAGCCCTCGCCTGCGCGGTGCTCCCTGATCGATGTCCGGTCAGCGGCCCGAACCGTGACGATGGCGCCATATCCGTCACGCCCGGTCCATTCATCAGATGGTTCGGCCGACCGGTTGCCACCCTCCAGCCGCACGGCCAGCATGTGGCCGCTCCCAGCGTCCACCATCTCCCCCATGCGATTTCGATGAAGCTGGAACAGGGGAGCGTTGGCGTTCACCATCGCCATGTCGACCCACCCATCCCGATCGAAGTCGAGACTCGCGAAGGCTCGGCTGTCGCCGGGGTGGTCGAGGCCGGTCACACCCGAGACGTCCAAGAAGTCGCCGCCATCTAGGTTGACGAAAAGATGGTTGCGCTCGTGCCCGCTGAATGAAGCTCCCTGGGCCAGAAGCGCATCGTCGACCCGGTCGGCCTCGAAGAAATCGGCAGTGAACGACGACGACTCATCCGTGCGCGCAACTGCGCGCCAGAAATCCGTTCATATGTCGAACGGGAGCTCGACCTCCTCGGGCGCGGTGTAGTAGCCACTCAGCGCATAGAGATCCAAGTACCCGTCGTTGTTGACGTCCACGAACTGGCTGCCCCACCCCCACCCGGCTTTCTCGACCAGGAACGCCGGCGGAGCCATACCCGACACTTTCGCGAACCCGTTCGGGCCGTTCTTGAACAGCGAGTTGCCGCGGGCCATGCCACCGAAGCGCTCGTCCAGACCGGCCAGCTGTTCGGTGATCCGCGTTCCGGCCTTGCTGAACATGTTGCTGACGTACAGGTCCTGCTGGCCGTCTTCGTCGTAGTCCCCCCAGCTCGCACCCATCCCGAAGCCGAGGTCCGCGGTACCTGTCTCGTCGGTGATATCGACGAATCGGCCTTCCCCGTCGTTACGAACGAAGTGGTTCGGCGCGAAGTCGTTGGCGATGTAGGCGTCCTGGTCGCCATCCCCGTCGTAGTCGGCCCACGTGGTCTGGTAGGTGTTCTTGAAGATCTGTAGAGCGGGTACTTCATCGACCACGGAGAAGCGTCCGTGTCCTCGTTTCGCAGAAGCACGTTCGGGGGACCGGGGCGATTCAGGTTGCGGTGAGAATCGCCGGACGCCTTGAGCCGGTCGAGCTCGAGGGCGTCGGCCTCGGACAAGTACTGTTCGAAGAAGCCGCCCTCCACCCGGTAGAGCATGTCGGACGCGTAGGTCGACACGTACAGGTCGAGGAGACCATCGCGGTCGTAGTCCACGCCCGAAACGGACGATACGAGGTACGGGAGTGCGCCCTCCGGCATCGAGTCGGACTTGTCCGTGAAGCGTCCACCGTCGTTCTCGAGGTACAGGCTCTTCGCGAGCGTTCGGCCGAGATATGCGTCCCGATCTCCGTCGTTGTCGAAGTCCGCGAAGATGGCTGACGACGAGTGGTCCTCGAAGTCCAGCCCCAGCTCCGCGGCGACCTCGTCGAAGGTTCCGTCGCCGCGATTTCGGAAGAACTGATTCGGGCCCCGCCGCGCCATCACGTAGATGTCGTCGTAGCCGTCGAGATCGAGGTCGACGACCGCGAGTCCGGGATGGCGATCGAACGCCGGCAGGCTGAAGAACCGGTGAGGCTTCTCGAAGGCTTCCGGGTCGAGCAACATGTCGAGAATGATCTCTTCATGGATCGAGCGTTGAGCGTCTGCCAGATCTGCTTCGTCGAGGGCACCGGCCAACACGTCTGCGAAGAGGGTGCGATCGGACTCGGTCAAGTGAAGACCGACCGTCTCGAATCGCGTGATCACCCAGGCAGCGACCTCTTCTTCCGCTCGTAGCGTGACGTCTGCTTGCGCCGGAGGTCCTAGCTCCTCGGTGATCGTGACACCCGCCGTCTCTCGCCGTCGCCAATCGATCCGGATGTCACCCTTGACCCACTGGGCAGTCCCAGACCCGAGGTGCGCGAGGGCCTCGAACGCGACGTCGATCTGGTAGGCATCGTCGCGACCATCGAGGAAACGACCGCGCACGATGCTCATCTTCGCGTGGTCGAAATAGTCGGCGCGCTCTAGAAGTGGCTGCCACAGCGTGAGGTCCGCGTTAGCGTGGCGGCCTTCCGTGCCGGCCAACGCCCAGTCCCCAAACGAGAGGCTCGCGTTCTGCAGCGGACTCGCGCGCTCCGCGGGATCGACATCGGCCAGGTCGAGGACGGCGACCTGAGTGTCGAACATCTCCCGGGTGTGATGGTCGGGGAGCTCGAGATTCATGACCGCGCCCGACAAACGCCCGAGCTGGGGCGTCAGGACTCGGATCAGCTCCTCGGAGACATCCATCGCCTCCCAGGCTTCACGGAAGTCGCGGTTGGGATCAACGACGCGGACCGCCTTCAAGGTCCCGAAGATCCCCAGCCCAACGATTGCCACCAGAAGCCCCTTGGCGGCGTTGAACGGCCAGGCCCGCTCACTGACGAACGGCCGAGCGATGAGCATGGCGCCCATCAGCACGCAGACGACTTGGAATGCGACGATCGCAGCGATGAGGGAGGCCGACTCGATGTGCTCGTCCACACTGACGAGCCTCTCGACCGACCACTTGTTGATCAGCAGGCCGACGAGAACGAGCAGGTAACCGATAGCGCGGTGGTCCGTGCCGGGGGTCGCGGAAGCTTGACTCATTTACGTTCGTTTTGACGAAGTGGACGGAGATCCCGACGTCTGCCGGACGAACGACTACGACAACTGATTCCCCATCTTAGCAAGATTCATGCGATATATGCGAGCCCCCCGGCCCGATCGCAAGAAGCTGTGTGACAGAGACATACGGTTGGAGCGAGCTGACAACACGTAGCTGAGCGTCATCTGTTCCGCACAACACGGTCCCGCTAGTGGCGCGGACGCAACACGGTCCGACTGTGCAAGGTCCGGTCACTCGATCGTCTACCCAGTTGAGACGCAGTCGAGACGACCTGATTCCCGTTAAAAAGAGGACCGATCATGAAGGCCCCCATTCTTCTTGCGTTGGCCGCGGCCGTCAGCTTCACGACACCGTCGCCCGCAACGTTCGAAAGCGTGCTATTGACCGGTCGCGTGACCGAAGCCGGCACCGGTGTTCCTCTCAGCGGCGCGCGGATCTACGTCGTAGGCCAATCGGCCTCGGGGGTCTCCGCGAGCGACGGCACCTACCGCTTCACCCTGCCGGGAGACGGCTTGATCGGGCGCGAGGCTCGACTCCGCGCCGAGTTGCTCGGGTACACGGCCTCCGCCCAGACCGTCCGCATTTCCGGCGGGACGGCTCGTGTCGATTTCGTGCTGACGCCCGCGCCTGTCTTGGCCCAGGAGATGCGCGCACAGACAGAGGAAGCCGCGCGCGGGTCGGGATCACTGAGGAGACTCCTGGGGGTGGCGGCCGACGCGGCGGCTGTGCCTTTCGGGATCATGCCTGTGTCCCGCCCTCCATTCGATCCCGAGTTCAACACCGAATCCTATGCACATATCGAGGACAACGGGTTCCTCGACGTTGTCCGCAATCCCCTGTCGACGTTCTCCATCGACGTGGACCGCGCGTCGTACTCGAACATGCCGTTTCATCACCGGCGGGACTCGACCGCTCCTCGATGCGATCCGCGTCGAGGAAATGATCAACTACTTCTCGTACGACTATCCCGACCCGGAGGGCGATCACCCGTTCTCGATCACGACCGAAGTCGGTGCGGCCCCTTGGCAGCCGCTCCACCGTCTCCTGCGCGTCGGGATCCAAGGCGAGCGTATCTCGACGGCTGACCTCCCGCCGAGCAATCTCGTGTTCCTGCTCGATGTTTCCGGCTCGATGGGGACGCCTGACAAGCTCCCGCTGCTGAAGTCGGCCTTTCGCCTGCTCGTGAACCAGCTACGACCCGAAGACCGCGTGTCAATCGTGGTCTACGCGGGCGCGGCCGGGCTCGTTCTGCCTTCAACGCCGGGTGACGAGAAGGACGTGATCCTGGACGCGATCGAGAACCTCCACTCGGGTGGGTCCACGGCCGGCGGCGCGGGAATCAAGCTCGCCTACGACGTCGCGCGCGAGAATCACGCGCCCGGCGGCAACAACCGAGTGATCCTGGCGACCGACGGTGATTTCAACATCGGCGCATCCAGCGATGGCGAGATGATTCGCTTGATCGAAGAGAAGCGTGCACAAGGCACGTTCTTGACCGTGCTCGGCTTCGGGACCGGAAATCTCAAGGACTCGAAGATGGAGCAGCTTGCCGATCACGGAAACGGGAACTTCGCGTACATCGACAACTTGAATGAGGCCAGGAAAGTGCTCGTCAGCGAGATCGGCGGAACGCTGGTCACCATCGCGCAGGACGTGAAGATCCAGGTGGAGTTCAACCCCACGCACGTGCAGGCGTACCGACTGATCGGCTACGAGAATCGGCTGCTTGCGGCGGAGGACTTCAACGACGACACGAGAGATGCCGGAGAGCTTGGTGCCGGACATTCGGTGACCGCGCTTTACGAAGTCGTCCCGGTCGGTGTCGAGAGCCCAGCCCTGGGCGGAGTGGATCCGGTTCGGTATCAGGTCGTGGGCGGCGGTACTCGTCAGGCGGCATCCCGGGAGCTCGGATTCGTGAAGCTCCGCTACAAGGAGCCCAGCGGAGCGACGAGCATTCTGCTGGAGGAAACGCTGATGGACGCGGACGAGGCGGCTTCGGGCGACTTGCGATTCGCCTCCGCCGTCGCAGCCTTCGGCATGCTGCTTCGGGAGTCAGAGTACTGCCAGGGCTTCTCGATCTCGGACGTTTTGCGCCTCGCGCGGGGGTCGGTGGGAACGGATGCAGAGGGTTACCGCCGCGAGTTCGTTCGGATCGTCGAAGCGACCCGTGACGGAGAGCTGCTGGAGCGGTAGGAGCGGGGCGGCCAGCGAGCCGTCTTCATCGGTACACCAGGTCCGGAGCCGGGCTCGAGCGCTCGAGGTTGAGCGATTCTCGCGACCCGGCTCCGGTTTGAGTATGGAGCGTGGCTTGCCGCCATAAGGCCCGCTTCCGCCCCCCCCCCCCCCCGCGGAGACGCTCGACGAGTCGGGCCGGGGGCCGCCCGGTCAGCCGTCCGTCCGGATCCCCGTGACGAGCTGGCGGTCTGAGTCCACGTCGTCGATCTCTACATCGTCGAAGCCGGCTTCCGCCATCCAAACGCGGTACTCGTCCTCCGAGTAGGTGTTTCCCCGCTCGGTGCGAAGGAGCATCGTCAACGCCAGTCGCGCCGCGCGCGAGCTTCGGCCTCGCACGAACTCGGCGATCGCAGCGACACCGCCGGGCCTCACGACTTGGCCGACCCTGGTGAGCAGCTCACGGCACGTCACCGGCCCGTAGATGTGAAGAACGTTGCTCATGAGCACGATGTCGAAGGGGCCCGAGGGGAGAGGGGCCTCGTTGAAATCGGCTCCGACGAGCTCGAGATCGGGCACCGCATCCAAACCGTAGGCGACACGGGCGACTGCGATCGTCTCGGGTGTGTCGAACATCGTGACTCGGAGGCCCCGCTCGACGAACACGCGTGCCATCACACCCGGGCCAGCTCCCAGATCGAGCACCGTCTTCGCTTTGGGACAGCGGGCCATGCACCCCGAGACGATGCGATCGATCCGGTCGCGTGGAGCGGCGGCCATGCCGGCCAAGAAACGCCTCATCGCCGCTTCGTCCCTGGCACGACGCGACTTCCGAACCTGTTCTCCCGTGCGCAGCACCTCCGGGAGCTCGGTGAGCGCCCCCAGATTGCCGAGCCAAAGAGGGAGCCCGCCCGCGACGAACTCGTCGGACGACGGGTCGGCGAGGCGAGGGCCCCAAGAGTCGCTCATCTGGTAAGCGACCCCGACGGCTTCGAGGATCCCGAGCTCGGCGAGAACCGGTAGGACGATCCCGAGCGACCGCTCGTTCAACCCGAGTCGCTCGGCCAGCTCAGACGGTTGGGCTTCCCCGGCCGCGAGGGCCGTGAACACGCCGACGTCGGCCGCCGACGCGACCGTGGCGGTCAGATCCGCGAGGTCTCGAAGCTCGTTGAGCGAAAGCTGCGAGAAGAGCGAGGCCTCACCGCCCATCGAGCAGGGACGGCTTCACCGGCGCGCGCCCGCGGCCGCCCGTAGCTCCTCGACGATCCGGTCCGCCCGATAGATCTCTTCGATGGCCTCGAGGATGCCGCGCGCATCCACCGAAACCGTGCGGGCCCGGTCCGTCTGGAAGATGTACTCGCCCGAGAGGCTCTCGATGTTGCCATCGAAGGCCAACCCGACGATCTCGAGGTCCCGGTTCAAGAGGGGCGAGCCAGAGTTGCCCCCGATGATGTCGGCTGTCGAAACGAAATTGATCGGGGTGGTCAGATCCAGGCTGCTCGGCGCGTCGATCCATCGGTCGGGGAGATCCCACTCGTCGGCACCGGTTTTCCCAGCCACCTGCGAGTAGTACCGGTCGTAGAGCCCGTAAAAGGTCGTGACGACGGGTGCGACAGTCCCGTTGTACTCGTATTCGGTGACGACACCGTCCGCGATTCGTAGGGAGAAGGTGGCGTCGGGGGGCACGTCCGTGCCGTAGACCTCGAAGCGTGCCCTGCCCAGCTGAGCCGCGATCTCCGTCTCTTGCGGGGAGATAGAGCCCAGCGCTTGCTGGAACGGCGCGATTCCGGAGATCACCGCTGCCATCGCTTGAACGCCGGGGTCGTCCATGTCGATGGATCCACCCTCGACTGCAGCGACCGCTCCCGCAGAGTCCACAAGGGCCGATCCGGCCAGGATGACCGCCGCGAGTCCCTCGGCGGTACGCCCGCCAAGGAGCTGTTGGGTCAACGGCGCATCGGCGCCGTAGTTGTCCACGACGTCCTGGAAGCGCGCCGCGAGCAGGAGCGCCTGAAGCTCCTTCGGCTGCTCGGGGACCCCCTTCAACTCGTCCAGCAGGCCAGCCAGTGCCTGCGGCGGGGCTCCCCCGCGGCTCGCACCGATGTACTGGAACGCGAACAGCGCCCGGACGAGAGCGGACCCCGTGAACTCCGGGTTCGTAAATGCCAGAAACGCCCCAAAACCCTTGGCTTGCTCTGCCTTTTGTTCCTGAAGAGCCGCCATTTGCTCGATCAGACTTCCGTATTCGGCGGCCAACCCGGCATCCGCATCGATAGCCTCCTGGAACGCGCTTTCCTGATCGCGCCGCTTCGCGATGATGACCGGATCGTGTAACCCGCTGATGATGCCTCGATACGCCTTCTGCGTGTTGAGAAGCGAGAAGATGGAGTTACGGAGGTCCATCTCCTCACCCGTCTCGGGGTCCAAGTCGTAGTATGCCTGAAGTGCTTCGATACGGCTGTCGACGAAGCCGAGGAGCCCCTTGTCCGACACGTCTCGCCGAAACTCGAGCTCGGCTACGGTCTGGATGCGGCTCGTGGATCCCGGGTTGCCGATGACGAAGATCGCATCGCCCGCGCTGACGCCCGTCTCGCTCCACGGGAAGTAGTTCTCGCTCGTGTCCAACGGAGTCCCATCGTCGTCATACACACGCAAGAAGCTGAAGTCGAGCGAGTAGCGGGGGTATGTGAAGTTGTCGGGATCGCCACCGAAGTACCCGATGGACAGCTCGGGCGCCATCACCATGCGGACGTCGGTGTAGCGGCGGAAGACGTAGGCCGAATAGCGCCCTCCGTTGTAGAGGGAGATCATTTCCACCTCGATCCCGGCAGCCTCACCGCCGAATTCTTCCGTGATCCTGGCGCCGATCTCTTCTTCGCCCGCCCCGCGCGCCTCCGAGCGTGCTTGCGCATCCGCGATGCCCACGAGGGCCGCGTCCATTTCGTCGCTCACATCACGGATCGCGATGAGCCTGTCGGCCTCGAACCCCTCGATGCTGCGCTCCTCTCCGAGCGTCGATGCATAGAACCCGTCGTCCAACAGCGTCTCACCGGGGCGTGCAACGGCGGACACGTGCTCGCGCGAGCAGTGATGGTTGGTGAGCACGAGTCCGTTAGGCGACACGAACGAAGCCGAGCACCCCGGGATGCGCAGCGCCCCAAGTCGTGCCTTCCGGAGCCAAGTGGAGTCCGGACGGAAGCCGTAGGTCTCCTCGAAGTAGGCGGTAGGCGGGTACTCGAAGGTCCACATCCGGCCGTTGTCGAAGCGGCCGGCCCGTACCGTGTCGAGGTCCACGCCGCCGGCGGTCGGCAGAGAGGCAGCAGGCGGCGCGTCGGCGACGATGTCTGGGGCCGCAGCCACCTCGTCGATCCGGTCGCCTTCGGTTGGGACGGGCGGGATAGGCTGCATGGCGGGAGTCGCTGCCCCACCACATCCCATAAAGACCAGACTGAAGGCGACCCAGACAGTATTGGGCTTCAAAACACACACCTCGCGCTCGGGTAATCGGGAGACGGGCAAAGTAGGAGTGCGGAACCGCGACCGAAACCGAGATCCCCGGCTCCCCGTACGATTTCTTACAGTTCCGCTTACGATCGTATACGTATAGGGGTTGCCGGGGAAGTCGGACGCGGCGGCGCACAGGTGTATTGCGGGTATCCACACCGGAGCGAGGAGGGGACCGATGTCTCGTGGGTCAGTGGCGACGAGCGACGCCGCGTGGACCCGGTGCGCACCGAGTGGAGCTGCGCGAAGAACGTCCCATAGGTGAGTGGCTTCCGCCGCATGGCACCTCCCCGGGTTACCCGGCTTCAGCTTCTGTTCTGGCTCGGCGTCGCGGGAGCCGTGGTGGGGATGTTGTTCCTCGCCCGAATCCGCCCGAGCTGGCCATGGTTCTCACTGTGGCTGTACGGTCTCATCGTCACCGTAGGGACCCTCTCCCTTCCGGCTGTCCGGGCTTCCCTCGGCATCTCGTGGCTGCGTATGACCGCGATCACGCTGTCGGCCGTCTGCTTCTTCAACTTCTACCTGTTCCACGTCGAGACGCAGCGTCAGCGCAGCGAACGGCTCGAGGTGCGCGGCGTCTACCTGGATGCCGGCCTGGATCCCGTTCGCATTGGGGTCGGGTACGACGACCTCGATGTCCGCCTCGAGGGCTCCCTGGAGTCCTTCGATCGGTGGATGCTGGAGCTGCAGCCAGGCCCTCTTGGCGGCTTCGATGTCGGTCGCGCACGTGGAATCGACATGCTCTGGGTCCGGTCCGGCGGTTGGCTGGGTCGGGGCCAACGGGCGCCCGCGCTGGGAGCCGAGCTCAGCGGAAGGGCCCCACTCGCGATCCCGGGCGACAGCACCGCCGGCCAGATACAGCTTCTCCGAGAAGGTCCAAGAGGGACCCTGAGCTGGGCTGGCCGAGCAGCGTCGCTCTCGAAAGCCGACGCGTTGCTGGACAGGCGGCTCTCGACCGGGCTCAGTCGCGGACTGACTTTGGCGGAGCTGGACTGGGATTCCGTACCGAATCCTGCTCTCGCACATGGTCTCGTCATCACCCGCGTGAGTCGGGGTCGCAGCATTGGGCGTATCCGTCTGACACTCCCGCGATATCGAGTCGTCTCTCGATCGGAGCCGGGAGATGTGGAGGGTGGGGAAGGCGAGCCTCTGCTCCTGGCGGGGGATACGATCTGGGTCACGTCGGCGGGGAAGACTTGGGCCTTCGCCGCGGACCACGTTCCAGGGGTCTCCAGGGTGGCTGCGCCGACAGCGGTCTACTTCGTACAGCGACCGAGGCCCACCGGATGGGCGCTGCCCTCCCCCGAGGCGTGCGGCCGGGACGAGAATCGCTGCGGAGTGATCAGCACGCGGAGCCTCCCTCCCCCGCAACCACACTTCGATCTCGGCGGGTTCGGGCTCGATACGACCCGATACGCGATCACCGCCCGCCTGGAGACGCCGCGGGAGACGGTCCGCGTCGTCGGGGCGCGGGAGGTGCAGGAGTTCGCATACGAAACGGTCCACCCGATCGCGGCCCGCCCCGCGGAGGGAGTGGAGGAGGAAGCGGGGCTGCTCCTGCGGCTGCACCGCGCGGGCGCCGGCCGTCGCGGTGGGGTGCCTCTGATGCTGGGGGCGCTCTACTTCCTGATCCTCGGCGCGCTCTTCACGTTGTCCGGAGACGAGCGCTGGGCCCGACATAGCCGGTCGGCCTCGCCCAGCGCTTCAGCCGCGTGGGTGCTGCTGAACCTCTTTCTCGTCTTCCTCGGCGTCCGGCTGGCTCTCGGGCTGCGCGTCGCCTATGCGCCACCCTTTTACGATCGGGCGGCGACGACGGCTGTCGGCCTGTGGGTCACCTTCGGGACCCTGTTGATCGCACTCGGACGATGGTCGTGGTGGGCGCCTCTCGTCTGGAGGGCCCTGGACCGGCTCGAGCGCCCTCTGTCCCGGTTGTTCGTCCCCGGAGCTTCGTTCGGCAACGGGGACGCGGCGGCTCCGGGCGTCGTGCGAGCCCGCACGGGACGAACGCGCTTCCGCCGTCCAGAAGCGAACCCGGCGCTCGGGCCCGATCTGTCGATTCTGGGTGCGCTACTGTTCGTGACGAGCGTGTCGGTTCTGTTCTGGCAGAGCCCGGATTTCGCGGCGAGCCTGGTGGTTGCGGTCGTGGGCCTCGGCGCGTGGCTGGCGATGGGGGCCCTCCGCCCGCATCGCTCCGCGGCCGATCTGAACGCCTCCCCCCTCCAAGTGCTCACGGCCGACGCCGACACGGCCAGCCCGGCGCGCACCTTCGGGTTGGCGGCGGGCGTTTCGGTCGTCCTGGCCCTCGCGATCCAGGCGCCCGAGCTCGCGCTCCTACCCGTTCTCGCGTTCGTAGGCCTGTTCGGGGTGGCTCATCTGCTCGACCAAAGCGGCTGGCCGGCGGGGCCGGAGGGTCGAGCCTGGATCGTGTACGGTGTAGGGGTGACCGGGATGTTGCTGGCGGTCATCGCGTTCTTTCCAAGGCCGTGGATCAGTGTGACGGTGGCAGCGGCGGCGGTCACGGCGGGCGCACTTGTTCTGCGCCGCCCTGGAGCGCAACCCGGCCAACCGGCGTGGACACACGATGCCGCCGGGGCCACTGCGGACGAGGTGGGCGGTTACGACAGCGCGGTGCCCGGCGAGAACAGCCCAGTCCCTGGCAGCGCCGTCGCCGTGATCGCTCGCGAAGACGGTGGACGGCCCCCGTCACCGAGCCGGCTGACCGTGCTGTTCGCTCAGTTTCTCGAGCTCGGACGGTCCGTGTTTTCCGGGCTCGGGTGGGTGGGCGTGGTGCTCGTCCTCTTCGGGCTCGCGTTCCTGAACGCACAGGGGCTTCCCGCATTCGTCCGGTTCGCTCTCGTGTTCGTGCTCTTCCTCCTCGCGATCCGGGCTGGCTTGGCGTGTCGCCAGGTGCTGGACGAGGGGAGCGGATCCGGTGGTCTCGAAGCACTCGGGCTGCTCGTGATCCCGGTTGGTGTGCTCCTGGTCTTCATGGTGTTCGACTTCGGCTTGGGGCTCGTCTTCTTCTTCCCGATGTTCTTGACCGTCCTGCTCGCCGCTCGGGTCGACCGGCTTCCGATGCGCGTCCTCGGCGGATCGGCGCTGCTGGTCGCCCTCGTCACGTTCGGCGCATGGTCGGTCCTGCGCCCGTCGACGGCGAATCTCCGTAACGACGAGGTCGGTGACGAGGGGCTGCTGCGGTTGGAGGAGCTCGAGGCGCGGCTCCCCGATGGACGCACTGTTCAGTACGACACGCTGCTGGTCGTGGCTGACCAGACCCGGTTCCCCGCCTTCGCCCCTGGCGGCTTTCTGCATGACCAGACTGTCGCCTTTAACCGATTCCAGCGCCGGCGTGTGGCTCTATCGCGGATTCGGCCCCGAATGTTCGACCGGCTCGCCGCATACAACCCGTCCGTCTTCCGCGCGTACCGAAGAGGCGACGGAAGCCGTGGTGTCACGCGCACGGCCGCCGCGTGGGACCTGCAGGTACCGTCTCCCTTCGCGGAGGAATGGCAGGGCGAAATCAGAGCGAGCGACGTCTACCGCGGGCGGGGCCTGTACGGCGCCTCTCCTGTCATGTCGTTCCGTCGGCCTACCTCGGTGACACGACGAGTGAGCGGAAGGCGGCAGCGCTGCGAGCTTCGACCGGACAGCGTCGACGTGCGGGCGTACTGCCTGTCGGAATCCCGTGTCCCGCAGGTCACCTTCATGGGGGCTGTGGACCGCGAGCGAGAAGCGACCGCGGTTGCCGGTTGGACGGGCTTGTGGGTCGACGGTCGCGAAGTGGAAGCTGGGGATTCGATCGCTCTGGGCGCCGGCGCCGTCCTCGAGATCGAACCGCTCGCACCTCTCGTGTTCGGCGAGTACTGGGACGGTGTGCTTTCGACCAAGCAGTGGATCAATGGGCGATTGCGAAGGAGAGGCGCTTCGGAGAAGCCCCTCGACATGTTCGCCTCCCTGGGGTCCGGATGGGACGGGAGCACCTCGGGAGCAGGATCTTTGGAGCTGACGGTCGACACCGAGGCAAGCCGCGAGCTCTCGGGCCTGCTCCAGGACTTCATCGACCGTCGCGTACCGATTCCAGTCGAGCTCGGCATGATCGTAATCGCCTCGGTACCGGACGGGGCGATTCGAGCCGTAGCCGAAGTGGGGCGGCGTCGCATCCCGGGCCGAAGCGGCCTGCTTGAACGCTTTGCTCCCGGGTCGGCCGTAAAACCCATCCTTGCCGCGGCCATACTCAGTCAGCGGCCGGAGCTCGGGACATTGCAGATCCCCGCGAGATCGGGCCAGGTCTCCAGTGTGCTGGGGTTCGCCCCCACGCGAATCCCATTCCAGTCGACCCTGAACTGTCCGTTTCCGTCGGGAGGACTCATCGGCCTTCGCTACTTCATTCGCTGCTCCAACAACGAATACGCCGCCACGCTCCTGACTGCCGGACTCTGGCAGCGTGACGCCACGACGCTGATCCCCACGCGCCGCGGGGCCGACCCAGCCTTTCGTATGGGCCGCCGCTCCTACGCATCCTTCCGGCCCGAGCCCGCTGTGACGGGCCTCAGAGTGGACCGTTCGGAGCTGCTTGGGAGTCCACTCGCAGACGGGATGGCCGAGTTGTTCGACGCTTCCGTCGATCCCGTGATTGTAGACACGAATCGACGCAGCCAACGGGTTTGGGAGGGTCTGACCTTCACCAACGGCGCTACTTTCGACGCGCCCTTCGCCCAGCGTCCCGCTGAATCCCGGCCGGTCTTGCTGTCGGGTCAGCAGGACGAGTACTCCGATCTCGCGCTCCTCTACCGCTACGCGTACGGAGCGTGGGAGAATCGCTGGAACATCTTCGATCTCGCGACGGCGTTCGGGCGCGTCGTGACCGATCGGCGCGTGCGGCTTCGGTTCGCCCGGGACGGTGCTCGGGCGCGCGACTCGAAGGGTCTCGGACTCACGGGTCAGCCGTGGTACGGCGAGCTCCTCGCCGGCCTGGGCGACGTCGCGGTGGACGGGACAGCCTCCGATGTCCGTAACCGATGGCGACGAGCTGGCCTGCCTTCGACCGTGTTCGCAAAGACGGGAACGCTCACGGAGGCCGGTGGTCCGAGTCCCGCGGACGACCTCTACATCAAGTCTCTTCTGTTCGGCGTGGGAGAAGGGGGCCGGAACAGAGGCCCGTTGACGTGCGGGCTCGTCGGGGCCGTGTACCTCGAGTTCGAGTCCGGGGCGCGACGCGGGTCGCTTCCCAGCTATCAGGTCGAGCTGGCCCGGAACGAGCTCGGTGAGTTCTTGGCTCGCGAGTGGCGGGAGGCAGGCATCTGCGAGCGGACGGTCTCGGATCCGTAGGACTTCGAGGTCCGCCTACTCGCTCGGTTGGGCACCGACGTCCTGCTCGGCGTCAGCGCCCTGGATTACCAGGATTTCGTCGATGATGAAGAGGTCCGTGAGAAGTGCACGGAAGTGGATCGACGCGTTCAGGTTGTCGATCAGCTGTGAGCTCACGGTGTCCTGGGCCGCGACGAGCTGGACGGCGGCGAGTGTGCTGACCGCGTCACGTCCCAACACGTCGGCCATCCCCTGGTAGGACTGTCTCGGCGTCATCCCCTCTACCTCGGCGAGCTTCCCGAGCCCCGCGCCGAGCCCGTCCAGGGCCTCCTCCGTTTTCGTCAGGAAGCGGCGCACCTCACCGTCGGAGCCCCGCGCCGTCTCCCCGGAGCGTCCCTGCGCAGCGTACGCCAAGAAGAACTCGTAGCTCTCCTCGATGGCGTCGATCCGGGCGCGCAGCTTTTCGCGGGTCAAGCGGGGCCCGATGAGGCTGTTCGGTGGGGAATCGAAGCCTCGAGCACTATCCGGACGGCTCCCGCTCCTGAGGCTCGCTGGTCGCGAGGGCTCCCGTGCCCGCGCCGCCAGTCACGGACGACGTCGGAGTCGTCCCGTCTCCCATCCACCGGGCCGGGTCGTGGTGCTCGATGTAGTCCTTCCGGCCCACGAACCCGTTGATCATGGACATCGTGATCCACCACTTCTCGGGTCGGATCGCGAAGTAGATGTGCGAGATGACGAGCGCAATGAGCGCTACGCCGGAGAGCCCGTGCGCTACGTACACGAAGCCCCACATGCGATCCCCGAGGATGTACGGGTTGCGCGCCCAGAACCACGTATCGACACGGAACATCATCAGGATGCCCGTGATGATTGCGGCGAACGTCACGACCACGATGGCGTGGTGGTAGAGCTTGTGGTCTAGCGGGTATTTCGCCGCCTTGGGCCCTTCTGGTTGCTCTTGGCCGAGGAAGCGCTTCACCTCGGTAGTGGCGACCTGGACATCCTCCCTTCCAATCCACATCGACCACAGGTCTTGCCAGAACGTCGCGTGGATGACGTGGTAGACCACGGTCAGGATCAGGACGACCCCGGCGATCCAATGGATCTGGACCCAGGCGAACTGGATGCCGAGCACCGGGAAGAACGCGGTAATCAGCAGCGCGAACATCGAAAGAGCCATCAACCAGTGAAACGCCCTGGCTGAGAACGTGTGCCTGAGGATGCGTGCCGGAATACCGGTGGGCTCGCTGGGCATGCCGTTTTCCCCGACGTCGGCGTGCGACCCACGCCAGGCCCACAGGGTATGCCCGACGACGAACAGGACTCCCGCGATCGCCGCGGCCCACATCAAGTTCCAGGAGATCCCGATCAGGACCTCCTGATTCCACGGATTGGCCGCCCTACGCCAAAGCTCCACGTTAGGCCTCGCTTCCCCGGACCGATCTCCGGACCAGGTTCCTCATGAGGGGCAGCTTGTACGCGTTGTGGCGGAGCGGCCGCGCGCGGCGGATCGCGAGATCGCCGGCGGCGACACCCGTGTCGTCACTGACGGTCTGCCCCCGGATCGCCCGCTCGACGTCCTCGAGCCGCATCGGATAGGGAGCGACCCCGTTCACGGCCACGCGCGCAGCTTGGATCGTCCCGCCCGACACGTTCATGGCCGACGCGACGGTCACGAGCGAGAAGTCCCAGGACTTCCGGTCGCGGATCTTCTCGAAGTAGAAGTCGGCGTTGGCCCATTCGGCCGGGATGTGAATGCTCGTCAGCAGATCGCCCGGCTCCATGACGGTCATCCGCTGGATGTCGATTCCAGGCCCGATGAAGAAGTCTTCGGCGTCGACGACGCGCTCTCCCGCGGCGCTCGCCACGACCATCTTCGCGTCGAGGGCGATCATCGCGGGTGCCGTGTCGGACGGATTGACCGCGACACAACGGTTTGCGCCAAACACGCAATGCTCGGCGTTCATCGCCTTCGGCGCCGATGCGTAGCAGATGTTGCCGCCCGCCCGGTAACACGGCCAACCCCCGCGGTAGTACCAGCACCGGGTGTCTTGCGACAGGTTGCCGCCAATGGTGCCTTGGTTGCGGATCTGCGGCGTCGCCACGTTGTGCGCCGCTTCGGCAAGGAGCCCGAATCGGCCGACGATCTCAGCGTTCGTCTCGATCTCGGTGAGCGAGGTCATCGCTCCGATCTCCAGACCCTCGGTACTCGAGCTGATGCCGTTCAGCTCCCCGATCGCGCCGAGGTCGATGACCGCTGCGGGTTTCTTGATGCGATCCTTGAACCAGTCGAAGCTGTCCAATCCGCCGGCCAAGACCCACGAATCGTCTCCGTACCGATCGAGTAGGTCCACGGCGTCGCCGATGCTCGTCGGTTGGAAGAGCTCGAACGGCGAAATCATGTCACGGATGACGGCCATGTCTCGAGTCTCCGGTTAGACGTGCGTTTCGAGGGGACGATACGGCTGCTCGGTGCCGGTGAGCGCAGCCAGCACGACGTCGGTCGTGAGGGGCGTGCGACACAGACACTGACCGCCGAGCGCATCGGCTACCGCGGACGCAACGGCCGCAGCTCCCGCGCCGATGGGCGGCTCGCCGATGCCTTTGGCGCCCACGGGCGTTTGAGGATCGGGCAGGTCCACGGCCGCCCATTTCATTTCCAGGGGAACGTCGAGAATCCCCGGTGGTCGCGCCGTATACAGCCGTTTGGCGAAGGCGACGCCCCATTGAGGATCGAAGACCCACTTCTGGCTTCTGGCCTGCCCGAAGCCCTGGACACCGCCACCGTGCAGCTGCGCGCCCAGGCTCCGCGGGTGCAGAACCGTCCCGCAATCAGTGACCGCAGTGTACTCCGTCAGGTCGATCTGGCCGGTCTCGACGTCGACCTCCACCTGGGCGAAGCCGATCACCCACGACCAGATTCCGCCGTCACCCCCGTAGTTGTCCCTTGCGACGCCGATGAGTCCCTCGCCGGCCAGATTCGTGGCGGAGCGGGTCGTCATGGCGTTGATGTCATCTGGCAGCGTATGCCCGTCGTATTCTCCGCCGAGCTCGATCGCCCGCTGGGCCGCCTGCGCGAAGGTCATCCCCCGGCCGCCGTTCGAACGGCTGAACACACGCCCGTCTCCGCAGTCGTAGGAGTCGGGAGAGCCTCCCAGGTCCATGGCCGCGATCTGCTGAAGCTTCCGCTTCATGTCCAGAGCCGCGGCGTGGTTCGACCGGGTGTGGGCGTGGGTCGTCTGGCTCCCGGACTCCATCGGATGGTGCGACAGCGACTGGTGGAGGATCGTCTCCTCGAGAATGAGGTCCGCGTCCCCGAAGCTGGCTTCTACGTCGCCGATGTTCCACTCGACTTGCGGCTCTCCCATTGGGAGCCGGTCGGGGCCCGCCGCCTCGAAGTCGGCGTTGGTCCACTTGAACTCGCGGATCTCGCGGGTCTGGCCTTCCCGCCACTGGATGTTGCCGTCGAGGCGGGCGTTGGGCCCGCCCGGTCGAAGGCTGTCGAGTGGGTCCACGACGAATGGCAGAGGCTCGAAGTCGACGCGGATCGCTTCGATGGCCGCCGCGGCGATCGTCTCGGTCTCGGCGGCGACGGCGAGGACGGCCTCACCCTCGTACAGCGGCTCGTTCGTAAGCGCTGCCTCCGCGGCGACACCGTTGATCTCCGGCATCATCTCGTCGTCGGCCCTGAGTACGGCGACGACGCCCTCCATGGCGAGAGCCGCCCTCGCGTTTACGCTCCTGACTCGCGCGTGTGGCATCGGCGACAGCAGCAGCTTCGCGAACAGCATTCCCTCGGCCCGGAAGTCCTCCGCGTACTTGGCCCGGCCGGTGATCTTGGCGTGTAGGTCCGGGGGCGCGATGTCTCGTCCAATAGCCTTCTCGGCCATCTCACTCTCCTCAGTAAGGCTTTCTATGCCTGCCGGGCGAACTCCGCCGCGCGCATGGCTGAGTTGAGGATTTTGTTGTAATCACCGCAGCGGCAGAGGTTGCCGGACAGTGCGTGAGCGCACTCTTCTCGCGTTGGGTTGGGGTTCGATTCGACGAACGCGGCCATGCTCATGATGAAGCCCGGGGCGCAGAAGGCACACTGGAACCCACCTTCCTCCATGACGGCCTGCTGCACGGGATGGAGCTCGCCGCTTGGGCTCTCCAACCCCTCGATCGTTCTGATCGCGCGTCCCCGGACCTGGTGGGTCAGCACCGAGCACGAGTAGTGCGTGACCCCGTCGAGATGAACGGTGCACGCCCCACACTCCGCTCGGTCGCAACCCAGCTTGGTTCCTGTGAGGCCGAGCTTGTAGCGCAGCGTCATCGCGAGGGTCTCGTACGGAAGCACGTCGACCCGACGCTGTTGGCCATTGACGTTCAGCGTCATCAGCCGTGCGACCGCGTCCTGCGCGGACGGCATCGCCGAGAGGGCTCCCGAATTCCGGAACAAGTATCCGGACGCGGAAACGGCCGCCCCTGCAGCGATGACCCCCTTGATGAACTTTCGCCGCGAGTACGGTTGGGGACCGCTGTCGAGCATGATCTCCACATCGCTCACGAGTCATTACCTCCTGCAGCAGCGCTCGCGGGACTCCGCGGGTGCGACGAGGCCGCGCCTGATTCCGGTCCACGGACTCGAGGCGAGGCGGGCACCCTCGACCTTCCCAGTGACGGCAAAGCCGCCTTCCAGCCCGAGCGGACGGCGTGGACCGGGGGGCGGCGCCCATCTGCAATTGAGGGCAAGATACACGCTGGGAACGCGATCGGCGAGGCTCGGCGAGGGCTCGCCGGTGGGTCAGAAGAGCCGGCCCACGGTGGTCCAGGGTGGCCCGAGGTGGTCCCAGCGATCCCGGGCTATATGGGGTCCCGCATCCAGGGATCGGACGGGAAGTCACGCAATCCACACGGTCTTCACGTTGACGAACTCATGGATGCCGAAGGGAGACAGCTCGCGCCCGTAGCCACTCTCCTTCACTCCGCCGAAGGGTAGGCGCGGATCTGAGCGCACGAACGCGTTTACGAAGCACGCCCCCGCGTCGAGCTCCTCCTCTGCGATCCGGCGGCCGCGTGCGAGGTCGCGGGTGAAGACAGCCGCGCCCAAGCCGTAGCTCGTATCGTTCGCGACTGCGATGGCCGCATCCTCGTCCGACACCGGTATGATCGAGGCCACCGGACCGAACAGCTCCTCTTCGTAGGCCGGCATCCCACTGCGGACGTCGCCCAACACGGTGGGAGGGTAGAACCACCCTGGTCGGTCGGGCACCTCTCCGCCGAGCAGCAACGTCGCCCCAGCCGCGACACTCGCCTGTACCTGTTCGTGTAGGTGGTCCCGGAGGTCCTCACGAGCCATCGGGCCGATGCGGGTGCCCGCCTCGCGGGGATCGCCGAACGAGGCGCGACCCATGCCTTCCACGATCCGCTCCTGGAACTCGGCTAGCACCGACTCGACGACCACGAACCGCTTGGCTGCCACGCAGCTTTGGCCGGAGTTGATGAGTCGGCTGGTGACGCACGCTTCGGCCGCGGCCGCTACGTCGGCGTCCTCGAGGATCACGTAGGGATCGCTCCCGCCCAGCTCGAGAACCGACTTCTTGACGTGCCTCGCAGCGTTGGACGCAACGGCCTTGCCGGCTCTCGTGCTGCCGGTGAGCGTGACTGCACGAACCCGAGGGTCCGCAATGAGCTCGGCGGCTTCCTCGTGACCCACGAGCAACGACCGAAAAAGGTTGTCCGGCAAGCCGGCCTCGCGGAAGACGCTCTCGATGGCGAGCGCGCAGCCAGGGACGTTGGGCGCGTGCTTGAGCAGCGCGCCGTTGCCTGCCATGAGCGTAGGTGCGGCGAAGCGCACGACCTGCCAAAACGGGAAGTTCCAGGGCATGATGGCGAAGACGATTCCGATCGGCTGGAACGTGACGAAGCTCTCGCCCGCATCCGTGGCGACCGGCTGACGACTCAGGAAGTCCCCGGTGTTCTCTGCGTAGTAGTCGCACACCCCCGCACACTTCTCCACCTCCGCCTGGGCCTCGGCGAGGGGCTTGCCCATCTCCGTGGTCATCAGGTCGGCGAAGTCTTCCGCCTGCTCGCGGAGGATGCCCGCCGCATTGCGGAGAAGCCGAGCCCGTCGCTCGACGTCCGTCCGACGCCAACGAAGGAATGCCTCGTGACATCCAGTGACGGCGGCGGCGACTTCGTCCGGCGATGTCGCCGGGTATTCCCCTACGCGCTCGCCGGTGACGGGACTGACGACCGGAAACGACATTGACTGGCCCTCTGCGTGAGTCGTGAATTCGGCTGCGCCACGCCCGGCAACCTAGCGGCCGCAGGGATCAGCGCTCTGCATGCTCACCGCAGGTTGCACCCGATCCCGGCATACCGTCTTATTCAAAATCGATTCGCGCCGCACCCCCCTCGGACTGCACAAGACTGATGGAAACGAAGCGTCCCACCACCCCCGAAGCCGAGGAGATCCTTGGCCTCTACTACCCCGTGCTGGATCACGGCTTCGTCTCGCTCGTCGACTACATGGGCAGCGACGAGAGCGTGGAACACGCCGCGCGCGTGAGTTACGGCTACGGGACGCGGAAGCGCAGCCAGACACGCGGCCTGATCCGTTATCTGCGCCGGCATCTGCATACGACGCCGAGCGAGATGGTCGAGTTCAAGTTCCACTGCGCGATGCCCATGTTCGTCGCGAGGCAGTGGATCCGACATAGAACTGCGTGCCTCGCCGCAGGCACGGAGCTCTGGTTCGACCTACCGGGCGGGATGCGGCGACGGGAAAACCAGCTCTACAAGCTCAAGATCGAGGACCTCTACGACCGGTTCCAACCGACGGAGAACCGTAGTCGGCCTGACAAGCAGAGGAATCCCCACTTCCGGCGCGATCGCGTCCGGATGATGAATCTCCGCCAGGCGAACGAGGACACCCTCCGGATTCAGCACACGAGGGTTGTCGACGTCTACCGGAACGGCGCGAAGCCGGTCTTTCGCATGACTCTGTCGGACGGCAAGCAGATCGAGGCCACCGCCGACCATCGATTCCTATTTGCGGACGGATGGAGCACACTGGGCCAGGCCGCCGACCTTCCCCTCATCGGTGGGCGGGCGGTGTGGCATGCGGACGATCTCTACGTGCACGCGAATGGCGTAGTGTGCGAGGCGCCCGCCCGGCACGGCGACCAACGTTGGTCCAGTGAACAAGCTCAGGAGCTGGAGCAGCCGATCAAGGAGATCGCCGAGGATCGCGAGGTCGCTTATCGAACTCACCTGGTAGGGGTCGTCGGCTTCGAGTACGTAGGCGAGCGGGAGACTTACGATGTGGAGGTGGAAGGGCCCTACCACAACTTCGTTGCCAACGGCGTCGTGACCCACAACTCCGTGAACGAATATTCGGGGCGCTACAGCTTGATGCCGCTGCTCTTTTACAGCCCGGAGCACCGACACTTCTCGCTGCAGAGCGCGTCGAACAACCAGGGACGCGAGGCGGAGCCGGCTCAGCGCCAGCTTTATGAAGACGCGGTGCAGCGATGGGAGGCGGTGCGTACCTCCGCAGCCGACGCGTATACCTGGATGGTGGAGGAGGACGTCGCCCGGGAGCTCGCGCGCATCGACCTTCCGCTGTCGACGTATACTCAGTGGTATTGGAAGATCGACCTTCACAACCTTCTGCACTTCCTCACGCTCAGGGTCGACGACCACGCTCAGTGGGAGATCCAGGAGTTCGGTAGAGTGATGGCCGGGATGCTGAAGCGCGTCGCGCCGATGAGCTACGAAGCCTGGATCGACTATCAGGTATGCGGCGCCAAGTTGGGCCGGGCCGAGCTCGAGGCCCTCGCGATGCTTCTCGAGCCTAGGGAGGACGGCGGGCTGGCGCACAGGAGCGGCCGCGATTCGGTGACGTCCGACGAATTGAAGGGGCTCGGACTGGCGCCTCGCGAGGCCCGGGAGCTCGCCGCTAAGCTCGACCCGAAGGAACCACCCGATTTCGAGCTGGATCTGTCCAGCTTCCGCACGGCCGAGGCGGTGGCCAAGGAGATGCACGAGGCGGTCCCCGGAAGCGCCGAGTAAGCATGCGCGCGCCGCGGGCCGTGAACATGCGTGCGCCCGCGGCCCGCGCGCCGGTGACGAGTCGCCCGCGATACCGAAAGACGAATGACTAGAGCAGGAAGTCCAAGGAGAAGTCGCATGA
The DNA here is from genome assembly GCA_965248625.1 of Longimicrobiales bacterium. Classification (GTDB taxonomy): domain Bacteria; phylum Gemmatimonadota; class Gemmatimonadetes; order Longimicrobiales; family Gaopeijiaceae. The sequence goes on from OZ252109.1 coordinate 949,760, forward strand.
ACGTGTCATACGGAGTCCGAGCTACGAACCCACCGGCCATCGCGCGACGCTACTCGAGCTGTGTGGCGGCCGCCGCGCTCCTGGCCGCCGCCGGTTTCGCGCTCGCACCGGGCGTGGCCGCTCAGACGGGTGCCGCCGACCGTTCCGCCATGGGCATCGTCGATCTCATCAACGTGCCGACGGTGGGTGGAACACAGATCTCCCCGAACGGGACTCGCCTTCTTTATGTGCGAGGCGACGCCGACTGGGAAGCCAATGAGTCCGAGTCGCACATCTGGCGGATCGACGTCGACGGGACGAACGAGATCCAGCTGACGAACGGCGAGACGGGGGAGTCGAGCCCGCGCTGGTCGCCGGACGGGAGTCGGATCGCCTTTCTCGCGACGCGGGGCGAGGACGAACACGACCAGATCTACCTCCTCCACGGCATGGGCGGCGAGGCCAATCCGGTCACCGACCACCCGACTGCCGTCTCCGGCATCACCTGGGCCCCCGACGGACGGAGCATCTACTACGTCGCGGACGACGAGCGGTCGGAGGACGAGCAGGCCAAGCTCGACGCTCGGGACGACGTCTATGCGTTCGACGAGAACTTCCAGCAGCGGCACTTGTGGCGCGTCGGCCTGGACGACGAGGAAGCCACGAGGATTACAGAGGGGGACTACTCCGTAACCGGTTACACACTCTCCAGCGACGGAACACACATCGCTTGGCACCGGGGGGAATCCCCGCTGCTCGAGAAGGTCGCGCGTCGCGAGGTGTGGGTCATGGCCGCCGACGGCCGTAACACTCGTCGCATCACGGAAAACACCGTTCCCGAGAACGGGGCCGTGCTGTCGCCCGACAATGGACAGGTCCTCTTCCTCGCGGACTCCAACGAGGACTTCGAGTTCTACTACAACGACAAGCTCTTCCTCGCCCCAGCATCCGGAGACGGCAGGGTGCGCGTCCTCCTGCGGGACATGCCTCACGGCGTCGATCAGGCCAGATGGTCGAAGGACGGAAGCGCCATCGTATTCAGGGCGAACACGGGAGTACGGGAAGAGCTCTTCAGTGTCGATGTCGGAAGCGGAACGCTCACTCAGCTGACGCATGGCGACCACCAGGTGACCAATTGGGACTACGTGCCCGGCCTGGATCTCCACGCCTTCGGTCTCAACAAGGCAGACAACCGCGGCGACCTCTGGGTGATGCGCGGATCGGACTCGCCCGAGCGAGTGACACACGTCTTCGACTACCTGACCGATGACTTCCGTCAGCCGCGTCAGGAGGCGATCCAGTGGGAGGGCGAGGATGGCACCGAGATCGAGGGGCTGTTGTTCTACCCCCTAGACTACAGCGAAGGGACGAAGTATCCGCTCGTCGTGCAGACCCATGGGGGCCCCGCGTCTTCAGACAAGTTCCAGCTGCCGTCGGCGAACAATTTCGTCCAACCCCTGACCGCGATCGGCTACTTCGTGTTCAAGCCCAATTACCGGGGAAGCACGGGCTACGGAGACGATTTCCTCCGGAACATGGTGGGCAACTACTTCGATCAGGCGCACCTGGACGTCATGACCGGCGTGGATCACCTGATCGAGCGTGGCCTCGTCGACAGTGACCGGATGGCGAAGATGGGTTGGAGCGCAGGCGGCCACATGACCAACAAGGTCATCACGCATACGGAGTGCTTCAAAGCCGCCGCTTCGGGTGCCGGAGCCGCAAACTGGATCTCGATGTACGCCCAGAGCGACGTGCGCGTGTACCGAACGCCATGGTTCGGCGGAACTCCGTGGGAGAAGGACGCGCCGATCGACCAGTACTGGGAGGACTCGCCGTTGCGGGAGGCCTGGAAGGTCACCACGCCCACGATCTTTCTCGTGGGTGAGGAGGACGCGCGTGTTCCCATGCCCCAGTCGGTTGAGATGTATAGAGCACTGAAGCACAACGGCGTCCCGACGCACCTGTACGTCGCACCGCGACAGGGCCACGGATGGCAGGAGATGAGGCACCGTCTGTTCCAGGCGAACATCCAGCTCGAGTGGTTCGAGCGGTGGGTGAGAGACCTCGACTATGAGTGGGAGACGGCTCCGGTCGAGGCGGAGAAGAAGAAGGCGACAGCGGCGGCGTCGTGAATCGTCGATCGTTCGTGGGTCGCGCCGCCGGGGTGCTTTCGCTCCTCGGTGTAACTCCGCGCCTCGGCTCGGCTGATTCCGCCGCCGCCTCCTTCGACTCCCTATTCGATTCCACGGCATCTGGCGACTCGGCGACGAAAGGCCCACTCGCAGGGCAGACGGCGCCGCGGGTCGACGGAGAGCGCCTCAACCGCCGCCTGGCCGAGCTCGGCCAGTTCGGAGCCAATCCAGAGGGGGGCGTGAGCCGGGTCGCGTACGGAGAGGCGGATCTCGCGGCGCGGGAGTGGGTCCTGGGCCTCATGGCGGATGCGGGCCTCGACGCGGGGATCGACGGGGTCGGCAACCTCGTGGGGCGCAAGCCGGGCACGGTGTCGGGCCTTCGGCCCATCTCCATCGGCTCGCACATCGACTCCGTCCCCGGGGGCGGGAACTACGACGGTCAGGTGGGCTCGATGGGCGCCGTCGAGGTGGCCCAGACCCTAGCGGACGCCGGTCACGCCCTCAGGCACCCCCTCGAAGTCCTCATCTTCCAGAACGAAGAAGGCGGGAAGACCGGAAGCCGGGCCGTGGTCGGTGTCGTCCAGCCTCGGGAGCTGGACGTGGTCACCGCGAGCGGGATGTCCACCCGGGACGGGATCGCCGCGATCGGCGGGGACGCGGGAGCCCTCGACGCGGTCCGTCGGCAGCCCGGCGACATCGCGGCGTTCCTCGAGCTCCACATCGAGCAAGGAGCCGTGCTGGAGCGCGAGGGCGTCCGGATCGGTGTCGTCGAAGGCATCGTGGGAATCCGTAGATGGTTCGTGGTCGTCGAAGGCTTTGCAAACCACGCGGGCACGACGCCCATGAACCAGCGTCGCGACGCCATGGTCACGGCCGCCCGGATCATCGACCACGTGAACGACGTGGCGCTCACCACTCCGGGAAGCCAGGTCGCCACGGTGGGCCGACTCGAGGCGGAGCCCGGCGTTCCCAACGTCGTTCCCGGCCGGGTCACCTTCACGCTGGAGATCCGCGACCTCGCGATGGAGAAGATCGCTTCGGTTTTCGAGACCATCGAGGCCGGCGCGCACGAGATCGCGGCCCGCAACGATACGAGCGTCGTGTTCGACGAGTTCTACGAGAGTCGGGCCGCTCCGACCGAGGAGCGCATCCGAGCCCTCATCGAGGAATCGGCGGAGGGTCTGGGCCTCCCTCACATGAGGATGCCCAGCGGCGCGGGCCACGATGCCCAGTCGATGGCCGACATCGGTCCCATCGGCATGATCTTCGTGCCGAGCGTGGACGGGATCAGCCACTCGCCGCGCGAGCTCTCCCACCCCGAGGACATCACGGCGGGAGCCGACGTCCTCCTCCACACGATCCTGAAGATCGACGCTCGGGACTGGACGTAGGGGGCCGCCTGACGCTCCGCCGGAAGATCGGGTTCTGGATCTGCACGTCGTTGGTCGTCGGCAACATGGTCGGGTCGGGCATCTACGTCCTCCCTTTCGCGCTGGCCGCGTACGGCGGTATCAGCCTCTTCGGATGGATCCTCACCGCGGTAGGCGCGACCCTGCTCTCCCTCGTCTTCGCCCGATTGGCGAGACGGAATCCGGCAGCCGGCGGACCATACGCGTACACGCGGACGAGCTTCGGCGACTTCGCGGGTTTCCTGGTCGCCTGGGGGTACTGGATCTCGATTTGGTGCGGAAACGCGGCAATCGCGGTGGCCTTCGCGTCGCCCGCCCTGGACTTCGCGCGCGCGATCGATGAATACAACGCGTTCGCGGAGCTCCTCAGGGGCCTCGGGATGGAAGTGTCCTTACTTCCGGAGGCGGACGGAGTCGGGCTCGCTTCGATCTACGTCCGCGACGCGACCGTCATGTGCGACCAGGGAGCGATCCTCTGCAGCATGGGGAAGATGGCGCGGCGCGATGAGCCCGCGGCTCAGGAAGGGCGCTGGCCGAGCCGGGGATTCCCGTAGTCGGAGCGATCGAAGGAGAAGGCACGCTGGAGGGAGGCGACGTCGTTTGGCTGGACGAAGGGCCGGTCGCGGTCGGGCGCGGCTACCGGACGAACGACGAGGGTATCCGCCAACTGGGCGCCCTACTCGAAGACACCATCGACGAGCTTATCGAGGTCGCCCTCCCCCACTGGCGCGGGCCCGGCGACGTCTTCCACCTCATGTCGATCGTGAGCCTGGTGGACCAGGACCTCGCTGTCGTCTATTCGCCACTAATGCCGGTCCCGTTCCGGGAACGACTACTGGCCCGGGGAACCGCGTTGGTCGAGGTCGACGAGGAATTCGACACGATGGGCCCCAATGTCCTAGCCGTGGCGCCCCGTCGGTGCGTGGTGGGTGAGGGGAGCCCGCAAACGGCGGCCCGGCTCCGGAGCGCCGGCGCGGATGTTCACGTCTTCGAGGGGAGCGAGATCAGCACGAAAGGGTGCGGCGGGCCTACGTGTCTGACGAGGCCGCTGGAGCGGTGGAGCTAAAAGGAGTGGCACGAGGCGAGCGAGGGCCGTATCCGGGCAGCGTGCCCTTCCCACGGAGGCGTGGTCGGGCGGAGGCAGAGTGTGCCACCCGGATACGGGCCCCTTGTTCGATCGGTCGCACCTTCACGACCGCTTCCGAGATCTAGATGCCTCCCGGGGTCCGGGCGTTAAATTTTCTCCTGCCAACTCACTGAAGCACGGAGAAGACGAGCAACATGCCATTCCTAGGTAGAGCTTGGCGGCTGGCCGTCGCCGCCGTGTGGCTCCTCTGGGTCCCGTGCCTTCCCGCCCAGACGCAAGTCAGCTCCTCCCTCCGTACCTACGTGCTCCTCGAGGAGAGCCTCCTCGACGTCGAGACCGAGCGGGGTGGTCTGTTCGGATTCATGGGGCACGACCACCTGGTCCGCGCCCGGGAGTTCGACGGAACCATACGCTACGACCCCGACGACCCCGCTACGTCCTCAGTGGTGGTCACGATCTTCGCCGACGCTCTGGAGGTGTTGACCCCTGCGGGCTCGGACGATCTGGCCGAGATCGATGCGTCGGTGAGGGAGGAGGTCCTGCGGGTGGACGAGTTCCCCACGATCCACGTGGTCTCGCGTCGCGTAGAGTCCCGAGACGGGGGCGTGAGGGTCACCGCTGACCTCACCTTGGTGGGGGTCACTCGCGAGGTCACCATGGACGTCGACCTCGTCGTCGAAGGCGACACGCTGCGTGCGACGGGTGATTTCGAGGTCAAGCAGAGGGATTTCGGAATCGAGCCGTTCAGCAAGGTGGGCGGCGCCGTGAAGGTGAAGGACGAGATCACCTTCCGCCTGGACGCTGTGGCCGTCGCCACAGCACCGGACAGGCGATGATCCGGCCTGCCGCGTAGCGCACGAGCGCTCGGTGGAAGCTGCCCCCCTAGCCTTCGTCGGTGGGCGTCGCGGGGTCTCCCGTCCGCCCGTCGGCCCGCAGTTCCTCGCCCTCCGCGCTGGGGTAGCTCTCGGGGCTGCCTCGGTCCTGGTGGGTCCTCGACGTCACGCTCGCACCCTCAGCCTCCCCGGACCCCATCTCGTCCGGCCCCCGCCGCTCCGAGTGGAGCATCAGGACGGGCGCGGTGTCCTTCTTCAGCGCGCTTCCGCGACCCGACAGGCTCGGGTTCGTCATGAAGTACTCATGGGCACTGAATCCGGGCCGAGCGGCACTCACACGGGCGTACTCGCCGTCGGGAGCGAGACTCCAGCTGTTCGCGGTGTCCTTGAGGTTCGCGATCATGATCTGGTTGAGGATCTGACGGTGAACCGTCTTGTTATCCACCCTGACGAGCAGCTCCACACGGCGATCGAGGTTCCTGGGCATCCAGTCCGCCGATGAGATGAAGACCTTCGCCTTCCGCGACGGCAGCTTCTTCCCAGACCCCACGCAGACGACGCGGGAGTGCTCCAGGAAACGTCCGACGATGCTCTTGACCTCGATGTTGTCCGAGAGTCCGGGGACGCCCGGACGCAGGCAGCAGATGCCGCGCACGATCAGGCGGATTTGGACGCCGGCCTGCGACGCTCCGTAGAGGGCATCGATGATCGCTCCGTCGACGAGAGAGTTGAGCTTCGCCCAGATGGCCGCCGGCTTCCCGGCGCGGGCTAACGCCGTCTCTGCCTCGATGAGCTCTTCGAGCGTGCTCCGCAGGGTAAACGGGGCGATGGCCATCTTCTCGAGACCCTCCGGCTGAGCGTAGCCGGTCATGAAATTGAACGCCCGAGCAGCGTCCTAAGCGTGAGCGGGGTCGCAGGTGAAATAGGACAGGTCCGTGTAGACCTTGGCTGTCTGCGGATGGTAGTTCCCGGTTCCGAAGTGGACGTACGATCGCAAGGAGCCCGCTTCGCGCCGGACGATGAGAGACAGCTTCGCGTGCGTCTTCAGCTCCAGCACGCCGAACACGACGTGTACGCCCGAGCGCTCCATGCCGCGAGCGGACGCGATATTGGCCGCCTCGTCGAAGCGCGCCTTCAGCTCGACCAGCGCAGTGACGTTCTTGCCGGCCTCCGCCGCCTCGATGAGCGCTTTGACGATCGGCGAGTCCTCGCTCGTTCGATAGAGCGTCTGCTTGATCGCGACGACAGCCGGATCCTGCGCCGCTTGGCGGAGCAGCTGGACCACCACATCGAAGCTCTCGTACGGGTGGTGGACGAGCAGGTCCTTGTGGCGAATCGCAGCGAAGCAGTCGCCCCCGAAGTCGCGAATGCGCTCCGGAAAACGAGCATTGTAGAGGGGGAAGAGCAGCTCGGGGCGATGGCCGACGATGAGCTGCGCCGTGTCTCCGAGGCCAAGGAGCTCCCCCTCCCGGAACACGTCCTCCGGACCGACTCCGAGCTCCTCCATCAAGAAGATCTGCATGGCCGAGGACATGCCCTTCGAGACGCGCAGGTGGATCACCGTGCCCTTTCGCCGGCGCTTGAGCGCCGATTCGAACTCGAGCACGAGGTCCTCGGCCTCCTCCTCGATCTCGACATCGCTGTCGCGAATCACCCGAAAGTACCCGGCTTCCCTCACCTCGAGTCCGGGGAACAGGCGATCGAGGTGCAAGCCGATCAGCTCCTCGAGCCGGATGAAGCGGGTAGCGTCACCTGGTAGACGGATGAAGCGGGCGATCTGCGACGGGAGCGGGAGGAGCGCCTGCATCTCGGTCCCGTCCGACGATCGCACGAGCGACAGCGCCATCGAGTAACCCGTGTTCGGGATGAACGGGAAGGGGTGCCCTGGATCGACAGCGAGCGGCGTCAGCACCTGAAAGACCTGCTCGGTGAAATACGTGTCCAGCGCGCTCAGATCGGGCCCGCTGAGCTCTCCCGGGTCGACGACGACGACTCCAGCTCGCCGGAGCTCGTCGCGGATGAGTCGCCAACGTTCCTGCTGCCTCAGCATGAGCTCGCCGGCGCGTTCGTCGATGGCGTCGAGCTGCTGGGCCGGAGTCATCCCTTCCTGGCTCGCCGTCGGAATCCCCGCCCGTACCTGTGCCTTCAAGCCCGCCACGCGGACCATGTAGAACTCATCGAGGTTGGTTGCGGAGATCGACAGGAAGAGCAGCTGCTCGAGGAGCGGATGCCGGGCGCTGTACGCCTCGTCCAGCACGCGCTCGTTGAACGCGAGCCACGAGATCTCCCGGTTGATGAAGCGACCTGGGCTCTCGAGTGTCACCGGCCAAGCGGGAGCTGCAGCGGCCTCCGTCACGTCGATGTGCCTCCTCCGTGCGTTCAAGGGTACTCGGGCCCGACGCGGTAGACCTGGCGGACCAAACCGAGACTCCGCACCTCGCGCGTGCACCTGCGTGCGCGCGTGTGCGGTGCGCGTGCCGGTCCGAGTCCGGTGGAGTCCTCGGCGAGCTCCACCACCTTCCAATCTGCTGCAAGAACGGGGCCGACCCAAGCCCCACGGAGCGCCGCTCCAAGCCGGAAGGAATTTCCGCCCGGAGGTGGGCAGAACCGGGCCATAGACCCTACGTTTAACGTGTCGGCGTGCGCCTTTCCGTGGAACCGCCGCGGTTGGCGAGGCGTTATGGATGGACCGGTCGTCGGCCATGATGGACCGGTCGTCGACCATCTGGAGACGACTTGAGCGAACCGACCACACTTCCACAGACCGCGCCGGCAGGCTCTATCGACCGTGCAGCGACGGGCGGCGTGCCGTCGGCTGGGACCAGCGACGTGCAGTCGACAGGGACCGACGGAGTGCAATCGGCAGGGACCGCCCCGCGGTCAGCAGCGACGGGCGGCGTGCAGTCGGCGGGCTTGTCCGCCCAGCGAAGCGCGGGGCCTTCCGTACCGCTCGTGGCCCTCGATCAGCTCTGGTTTCAGGTCAGCGGCACGGTGTGCAACCTCCGCTGCAAGCACTGTTTCATCTCCTGTGCCCCGGACAACCACGCGTTCTGGTTCATGACCCGGGAGCAGGTCCGCTCCGCCCTCACGGACTCCATCGCCCTCGGTGTGAAGGAGTACTACTTCACGGGCGGGGAGCCGTTCATAAATCGGGAGCTCATCGGGATCCTCGACGACACCCTCGAGCTGGGACCCGCCACCGTCCTCACGAACGGCACCATCCTGCCCCCGCGCATCGTGGACGCCTTGGCCGACCTCGCCGCCGGCACGCCGTACACGCTTGAGCTTCGCGTAAGCCTTGACGGCGTAAGCGCCGCCATGAACGATGCGATACGGGGAGAAGGGGCATTCGACCGATGCATGGAAGGCGTGGAGCGCCTGGTCAGGGCTGGATTCCTGCCCATCATCACGACCATGCAAAGTTGGCCGGAAGCCGACACCGAAGACATTCTCGAGCGATTCCGTGAGCTGCTGGCAGGAGTCGGTTACGAGCGTGCACGTCTCAAGATCCTGCCCCCGCTCCTGATCGGCGAAGAGGCGAGACGGTCACGCGGGTATGATCCGACGGAGCGAGTCAGCCACGAGATGCTCCACGGATTCGATCTTGACCAGCTGCTGTGTACGCGTGCGCGCCTGGTGACCGCGACCGGCGCGTACGCTTGCCCGATCCTGCTGGATTACCCTTCGGCACGGCTCGGCGACACCCTGGCGGAAGCGGCCGGGCGCCCCGCATGGCTTACGGAGAACGCGTGTTTCACCTGCTATTTGAGCGGATCGATCTGCTCGAACATGCCCGCGGGCGGTGAGCTTCAATGAAGGTCGCGAACGACGACACATCGGCTCCAACAGCCGGCGGACCTGGCCGGCTTCGATTCGACCGCGTCGCGGCGTTCGGCGGTGTGTACTCCAACCATCTGGCGCTCGAAGCCGCCATCGAAGACGCGAAGGCACGGGGTGCTGAAGCCCTTTTCTGTCTCGGCGACCTCGGAGCCTTCGGACCAAGCCCGGACAAGGTCTTTCCGATCCTGCGGCGCGAGCGGGTCCACGTGGTTCGCGGCAATTACGATGACTCGATCGCGCGCGGGCTCGAAGACTGCCAGTGCGGATACACCAATGCGCGGGACAACCACTACGCTCGGATCTCCTACCAGTACACGTTCCGTAACACCTCGGCCGCGAATCGAGATTGGCTCGGGACGCTCCCTCCGGAGATCCGCTTCGAGCTCGGTGACCTACGGGTTCTGGCCTGCCACGGCAGCCCACGTCGAATGAACGAGTTCCTGTGGGAATCGACGACGCCCCCCCACTTCCTCGCCAAGCTCGCGTCGGACGCCGACTGCGACGTCATCCTCGGGACGCATACCGGCATCCACTGGACAAGGCAGTTCGCGCCAGACGGATGGTACGTGAACGTGGGCGCGCTCGGACGGCCGGCGAACGATGGGCGGACGGAGGTCTGGTATTCCATGCTTTCAGCGGAAGGGAATCGTCTGAGGGTGGAGTACATTCCGGTGCACTACGATCACGACGCGCTGGCGAACGAGATGACGCAGGAAAGGATCCCCGAGGAGTTCATCGAGACCATCCAGACCGGGTGGTGGACCACATGCCTGGAGATTCTGCCGGGCAAGGAACGAGCACGCGGACGTTATTGATCGACCATGGGTTCGGACATGGGCATCGCGTGCGAAGGCAGCCTGAGGGGTGCGACGCAAAGCGACGCGCCAACAAGCGAGCGAGAGACCGTGATTCGACCAATGACGACGGCCAACGACGTCGAGAAAGCGGTACGGGACCGATATTCCGAAGCCGCCCTGTCCATGGAGCCACAGCTCTGTTGTCCCGTGGACTACGATCCGCGTTACCTGGAGCTGATCCCGGACGAGATCATCGAGCGGGACTACGGGTGTGGCGACCCGAGCCGATACCTCGCGGAAGGTGAGACCGTCCTCGATCTGGGTAGCGGCGCGGGAAAGATCTGCTTCATCGCGAGCCAGGTCGTGGGAGAGGGCGGCCGCGTCATCGGCGTGGACGTGAACGACGAGATGCTCAGCCTCGCAAAGTCCCACCAAGCCGCCGTCGGCGACAGCATCGGGTGGCACAACACCGAGTTCCGAAAAGGGCGGATCCAAGACCTCGCGCTCGACCTGGACGCACTCGACGCGTGGCTGCGCGATCACCCGGTCCTGGACTCGGCGGGACTGCAGGCCATGGAGGCCGAGATGTCACGTCAACGCGAAGAGGATCCCCTGATCCAAAGCGATTCGGTTGACGTCGTGGTCTCGAACTGCGTCTTGAACCTCGTCGCGGAAGAGGAGAAGCGAGCGCTCTTCTCTGAGATCTTCCGTGTCCTGCGGCGGGGGGGGCGAGCCGTGATCTCCGACATCGTCAGCGACGAGCCCGTGCCGCTCCACCTGAAGCAGGATCCCGAGCTTTGGTCGGGCTGCATCTCGGGGGCACTCACCGAGACCGGGTTCCTGGACGCGTTCGCCGACGCCGGCTTCCACGGAATCGAGCTACTTGGCCGTCAGTCGGAGCCGTGGCGGACGGTCGACGGCATCGAGTTCAGGTCTGTGACGGTCGCGGCCTGGAAGGGCAAGCAGGGCGCGTGCTTCGAGACGATGAAGGCGGCCATCTACAAGGGACCCTTCCTGCGGGTCGAGGACGATGACGGACACACGTACGAGAGGGGCGCGCGCACCGCGATCTGCGAGAAGACCTTCCGGATCCTCTCCAGCCCACCCTACGAGGCGCACTTCGAGCCCGTACTCCCCCTCGAGGACGTGCCCGTCGAGGATGCGGCCGCCTACGACTGCTCGCGCACCGGGTCGAGGCACCCACGCGAAACCAAGGGGATGGAGTACACGCTAACGACGGATGCTTCGGGAGAGGTCTGCGCACCGGGGTCCGACTGCTGCTGACGTCCTAGGCGGTGCTGATGTCCTAGGCGGTGCTCATGTCCTAGGCGGTGCGGCCGTCGGCGGCTTGCTCTATCAGGCCCTGCAAGGTGTTCTTGACGAACCGGTCCGGGGAGTACGCCGCGTCGATCGAGTCCATCAGGTGACCCGGGGAGGCGAGCTCGAACGTGGGCCTCCTGCTCGAGTGCTCGATGATCTCGTGCCGCGCCTCCGCGTTCACCGGATCGGCCGCAGCGACGACGATCATGTCCTCGGTGATGCGTAGAGGAAGCACACCGTATTTCCGAGCGATTGCCTCGGGAAGGACCTTGACCGCTTGGGGCTCGGTGTTGCCAAGGTCCGCGACGTCGAGCCGGAAGTGCCGCGCGACCCGCTCCGCCAGTCCGTCCTCGTCGACGCCGGAGGCGACGGCGACCCGTGACCAAGCTCTTCTGAAATCTGTGAGTGAAGGCTGAGGATCCAACTCGAGATCGAGCCCGGCGAAGGAGGCGACCTCGCGAAGCCAGTGCTCGTCGTTTCTGCTCATGACCTGCCGGCTAAGAAGCTCAGGCTCAGGGAGGAGGGGCGCGAGCAAGCAGATCCGTGGCCCTCGAAAGTCGATGTCGCGGGAATCTCTCGCAGTGACGTGCATGACGCAACAGAGGTGTCGCGCAGACGTGGCGCTCCTCCGTGACCAGCTGCCGCCGAGCCGCTGACCAATGCCCTATAGAGGCGCCAGAGTGCTCGGCCATGGGTCGACGAGATGCGCACGGATCCCGGTTCTTCTGCTCCGCCGCGGTCAGCTGGCGATCGCGCCTGATCGTCGAAGAACCGCCCGGACTCGGGTCAAGACGCGCTCGGGGTCGAGTGGCTTGTGCAGGTAGTCGTCCGCCCCCTCGTCGAGAAGTTGCACCTCACGTCCGGGATCCTGATCGGATGTCACGATGATCACCGGGAGACCCACGGTGCGGATCGAGCGTCGGATCTCCCTGAGGACCTGTAGCCCATCCATCACCGGCATATGGATGTCGAGGAGCACGAGAGAGATTCCCTCCTCCGACTGGAGCTGCTCGAGGGCCTCGACGCCATTCGCCGACTCGAGAGCCCGGTAGCCGCTTCTCGTGAGCATGTCGCACAAGATGCTACGCGTCGCCGGGTCGTCGTCTACCACCAGAACCTCGGCGTCCGTGGAGCGATATGCGTCGAGAGCGATCTCGTGGCTGGCAGACGGTCGCTCCCCGAGAGGCACCAGCTCGGGGTCGACCACGGAAAGCACCATCGTCTCGTCACCCTTGCCGACCACGGTCCGTACCCGACCCGTGTAGCCTAGACCCTCGATCGTCACTTCGAACTCGCCAATCTGTTCGGCCGCGGTCTCACCTTCCTTCAGTCCGGCCAACCCCTTGAGGCGGGCCATGACTCGTTTGAGCACCGCACGCGGGAGCCGCATGAAGGTCTTCAGCTCGGCGCCGATCTTGAAACGTACGCTCCCACCGTTGCGCTCCGGCTCGATGTGCACCTCCTCGGCACGAGCCTTCCAGCAGCGATGGACGATCAAGTCCGTGAGCTGGATGATGGGAGCGGGAATCACGGCAGCACCGCCGGAGTCCGAGCCCGCCGCCGGGAAGAGAACTCGATCGTTCGCAGTCTCCAGAAGCAGATTCGTGAGGACCAGCTCGACGACTTGATTGTCGCGGTAACGTTCGTTGATCGCGTCGGCGATCGCTTTCGGCGATGCGACTTCGAAGACCGTAGAGCGCCCTGAGAGAAACTCGATCTCCTTCTCGGCGTCGAAGTTGAAAGGCTCCGCCGTCGCCACGACGAGCTGACGATCGGTGCAGCGCAGCGGTAGGACCGCGAGCCTGCGAACGACTTCCTCCGGGACCATCTGGAGGGCACCGGGCTCTGGAGAGGCCAAATCCGCGAGATCCATCCGGCTCGAGCTCGCCACGCCACGCGCGATCTCCTCCATGGAGTGGCCCGTCGCCCAAGCGAGTGCCGTCCACGCCTCCGCGGCCGTGGCCGTCGGGCTCAATTGGATGGGCCGCTGAATCACGAATCCCGCGCGTGTGGCGATCGTGATGAGCCAATGGTTTTGTGGCGCGCTGAGCGTCACGGTCGTCTCCCTTTCGGATCCGGGCCTCGAGTCGCGACTCGCGCGGACGAGCCCTCGATGGGAATATCGGCCGATTGCACCGGTAGGTTGAGGGGTGCGGCTACAGAGTCGACCGAGAGCGTTCCGTGCGGAGCTCCGCAAGCGCGAACGAGCGATTGCGTGCGTGGATGCCGCCCCCGATCTTCCCCTCGATCATGCGAATCGCCTACCTGGATGGCCCCCGGCTGCGTCGGTCGCTCGTGGCCGCGTGCGAGTACACGCAGCAGCAACGGCGGGAGCTCAATCGAATCAACGTGTTTCCAGTACCGGATGGGGACACGGGAACCAACCTGGCTCTCACCGTTCAGGCCATCGCCGACCATCTCCGAGGCAACCGGGATCGCGTCGTATCCGCGGTCGCTCACGAAGCGGCCGAGGCTGCATTGCTCGGTGCCCGGGGGAACAGCGGGATGATGCTATCCCACTTCCTCCTCGGCTTCGCGCGCCGGGTGGAGCCGCTGGAGCGTATGACGACCCAGGAGTTCGGCGAAGCGATGACCGCCGGGGTCACGAGCCTTTACGCCGCGCTCGACGAGCCCGTGGAGGGCACGATCTTGACGGTCATGAGGGAGACGGCCGAGGTCGCTGAAAAGGCGGGCGCAGCCGATTTCGTCCCCTATATCGATCTGCTGCTCGAGACCGCCCGCGCTTCGTTGGACAGGACCCCGCAACTACTCCCCGTGCTCGCGAAGGCTGGTGTCGTGGACGCGGGCGCAAAGGGATTCGTCCACTTGCTCGAGGGCGCCGCTCTGTTCATCAACGGCGATCCCATCGTGGCCGCGGGTGACGAGGTGGATTTCTCCGACTTGCCTCCAGCAGTGGCAGACTTCGAGTACCCAGAGGAGGACGAGCGGTATCGCTACTGCACGGAAGCGCTCGTGCGCGGGGAGTCGATGCCTACCTCGGAGGCGGTCCGGACCGAGCTTCGGCAGCGCGGGGATTCCCTTATCGTGATCGGCTCCGAGGACCTACTCAAGGTCCACCTCCACACGGACGATCCAGAAGACGTCTTCACGTACCTGAAGGGCCTCGGGCGGCTCGTCACGCACAAGGCGGAGGACATGCGGGTCCAATACGAGGCCGCCGGAAGGGCCTCGGGGCACACCCGACTCATCCGCCGACCCATCACGATCCTGACCGACAGCGCGAACGACTTGCCTGAGGAGATCATCCGGGCGCACGGGATCCACGTGGTCCCACTGGTCCTCATGGATGGCGACCGCGTCATGCGCGACGGTGTGGACATCACCGCCGAGGAATTCCACGAACGCATGCGCGACGGCCCGGCCGGTGAGCTGCCCACGACCTCCCAGCCTCCGCCGAAGGCTTTTCTGGACGGCTTTCAACGCGCCGCCGAGGACGGGGAGCAAATCTTGGGAGTCCTGTTGGGGTCGGGGCTTTCGGGGACTTTCGCCTCCGGGGAGGCCGCGGCCCTCCGTTCCGAAGGGATCCCCGTCCATCTGTGTGACTCGCTGGGGGCGTCGCTGCTTCAGGGATTGCTCGTCCTGAAGGCGGCGGAGCTCGCCGAAGCTGGAATGCCCCCCGGGGAAATCATCGCGGAGCTGGTCCGAGTGCGCGCCCAATCCGGCATACTCCTCACCGTCGATACGTTCGATCGCCTGCTGCATTCCGGCAGAGTCGGGACGGGACGGGCCTGGCTCGGCACGGTGTTGAGCGTGAAGCCGATCCTCGGGCTCGACGAGAAGGGAAAGGTGGTCCCGAAAGGGAAGGCCATGGGACGCGCGCGTGTGCTACCCGCCGTAATGGGCATTCTCGCGAATGAGATTCCACTCGACGCGACCCAGCTGCGCTTCGGAGTCGTGCACGTGGGATGTCCGGAGATCCTGGACGACGTCTCAGTGGCTCTGAGGGCGCAGTACGGGGAGGTAGAGATCGTGACGGCGCCGGCGACGCCGGTCATCTCCACGCACGTGGGAATCGGCGCCTGGGCGCTCTCGTACCTCGTGGAGGACTAGTGTCCCGGGACACTAGCTCGCGGGAAGAAGACGCCCGACACGTGGTGGGGTGGCGGACGGCCGAGCGCAGGCTCCGTGCGCGTCAGCGAAGGACGGCGGCGGGGCAGGGGTACGGCCCATCGCGGTCAGGGCAGGGGCTCTCCAACCGCTACGATCGCGCCCTCGGGCACGAGGTGAAGATCGTCTTCGACGAGGTGAGCGGCCTCGGCCAGAATGATGATGATGGCTCCGTGCTCGATGCCGTTGGCGTGTCCGGGAATCGAGTGGTAGTCGTCGCTGGGCACGTGCATGACGACCTGTCCGCGGCGCAGCGACCGGTCGGCGCACGTACCGACTAGACGTACGGTGGCCCATCCCGGCCTGGGTCCCCAGGCTATGTTCCGCGGCGTGTACAAGCGCTGCTCGTCCATGGTGCCCTATCCTCGGTCCCTGAGCGTTTGTCGCCCCGAGACCAGCAAGTCGTACGTGGCCTGCTGGGCTCTGGACAGTCGTGGCGGCAACCCCACCGGGATCGCCCGGCCGCGGCCGCCATCCGGTAGCTGCAGCACCAGCGAGTCCCTCCCCAGCGGAGCCGCGAATGCGGCGGACAAACCGGTCTCATCGATGACGACGGTCCGCCCCTCGACGGTGAGCTCTGCGATCTTACGGCCGTACGCGATCCACGCCTGGACGGGGTCCGCGTCGCCGGACGCGATCGACGGGATCAACTCGTCGTTGTAGAAGTCGACGGCCTTCTGATAGGCGGCTTGATCCGTACCCTTTAGCTCCCGGAGACGCTCCCGATAATACTCGCGCGGGTCGCGCGCACCGGATTGCTCCAGGGCGGTTTCGTACCGCACGTCCGCAAGGGCTTGAAGATCCTCACTCATTCACGAAATCTGCAGCTAGGGAGCCTCCGCACAAGACCGGCCACACTTGTGCAGAGGTTCCCTAGGGAGCCCCCCTGCGCGAGACCCGCCACGCTCGTGCAGAGGTTGCCTAGTCCCGGACAATCAACCCGGCGCCGTCAGCGCACCCTGCTGGTCCACGCCGAGACGGCGGCAAAGGCCGAGAACGAAAGGGCGCCGGCGATGGTGACCAGATAGAAGACGACCTGAAGCCATTCGACCAGGTTCGGTGGGGGCGGTGGAATCATCGTGCTCCTCTCGCGTTCGGATTGTTGATGGCTACGTTCGGAATACTCTCATCCCGAACAATGGACCGTAACCCATGTCACGCCGCTCGCCGCTGTACGCTCTACTCGTCGGTCCTATGGCCATGGCCCTCTCACTCTCGATGCCAACACTGGGCGTTGCGCAGCGCGCCTTGGAGTGCGCATCCGGCAATGGAGGCCTTTCCCTTCCAGACGGGTTTTGTGCCGTACTGGTTGCAAGCGACCTGCCAGCCCCACGTCACCTGGTGATACGGGACAACGGCGACATCTTCGTTGCTGCCGCTGGGAGTCGACAGGGCGGGGCCGGCGGCGTTTACGCGCTCCGCGACACGGACGGCGACGGCCGTGTGGACCGGCGGACACGTTTCGGAGACCTCGGAGGCACCGGGATCCAGCTCGTGGGCGAAGACCTGTACTTCGCTCCCGACGACCGGGTGCTCCGTTACCACGTGCCGGCCGGGGCCATGGAGCCAAGCGGCGCGCCCGAAGTCGTCGTGCGCAACCTGCCGAGCTCCGGGAGCCATCGGGCGAAGTCCATCGCGGTGGACGGACGTGGCGGGCTCTACGTGAACGTCGGCTCACCGTCGAACGTGTGTCAGCCGAGGAACATGGCGGGCAGGACCAACGGGGTCGAACCATGCCCCGAATTGGAGCGTCGAGCGGGCATCTGGCGGTTCGACGCGAGTCGCGTGAACCAGGAGCAGGCCGCAGGCGAGCGCTACGCGACCGGGGTCCGGAACGCGGTCGCGCTCACCTATCGTCCAGCAACCGACGGCGTGTACGCCGTGGTACACGGCCGCGACGCGTTGTTCCAGCTCTATCCGGGCTTCTACGACGCGGAGGACGGTGCCGAAAAACCCGCCGAGGAGCTCATCCGCGTGGAGCGGAGCGACGACTTCGGATGGCCGTACTGCTACTACGATCCAATCACGCGGCGAAAGGTCCTGGCACCCGAGTACGGCGGAGACGGATCACGAGTCGGTCGCTGCTCGCGTGCGAAATCCCCCCTCTTCGGCTTTCCCGGGCACTGGGCTCCAGACGGGCTACTCTTCTACACGGGCGAGATGTTTCCGGAACAGTACCGCCGGGGTGTCTTCGTCGCCTTCCACGGCTCTTGGAACCGAGCCCCTCTTCCCCAGGGCGGCTACAACGTCACGTTTCTTCCGCTCGACGGTGACCAGCCGACGGGTGACTACGAAGTCTTCATGGACGGCTTCATGGGACGTGGCGACGGCCCGGACAGCGCGATGCGCAGACCCGTTGGTCTGGCGCAGGGTCCGGACGGATCGCTCTACGTGACCGACGATCGCCAGGGGACGCTTTGGCGAATCGTTTATCAGGGGGGGCTGATCCGAAGCGGTGAGCAGCCCCAGGTCGGCCATCCAACGCTCTGCGAGCCCGGGCCATGCTGACAGCAACGGATCCCATTGGGCGAGTCCCACCCCGTGTCCGCCGCGCTCGAAGACGTGGAGTCGGGCTGGTATGCCCTCTTCCTGGAGGGCACCGTAGAAGGCCAAGCTGTTCTCCACCGGGACCGTGCCGTCGGTCGCTGTATGGAAGAGGAAGACCGGAGGCACCGTCGGCCCGACATGCCGCTCCAGCGAGAGTCGGTCAGCCGAATCTCCGTCCGGAATGGCGCCGAGGAGATTTCGCCTGGAGCCACGATGGGTGTACTCCTCGGTCATCGAAATCACGGGGTAGGCGAGCACGAGGAAGTCCATGCGCGAGCTCACACGATCGACAGGATCGGGCGCTCGCGCCGAGCCTCTCTCCGAGTAGAGGGCGGCGGAGCCGGCCAGGTGGCCCCCGGCCGAGAAGCCCCACATCCCGACGCGGTCCACTTGGATCCCGAACCGTCGTGCGTGGCGGCGAACGAATCTGACGGCTCGCCTCGCGTCGTCCAAAGGAGCCGGATGCCTGTATCGAGGTCCGACTCTATAGCGGAGAATGAAGGCAGCGACGCCCCTAGACCAGCCAGCGCGCGACCTGATGCCCCTCGTGATCCATCGCGAGGTGGTCGTAGCCGCCCCCGGGAACCACGATCACCCCGGTTCCCGTGGCGTCCGCCAGCTCAGGCAGGTAAACGACGAGGCTGGGCTGATCCTCGGCCGAATCGCCCAGCGCGCCAGGTGCACCACTCGGCCAAAGGGCCTCGACCTGGACCCGTGACCGATCGGCGACGCGCGCGGCCGCGGGGGCGTCCGGAGGAGAGTCCACACACCCGACGCCCCCGGTCGCGGCGACGAGCGCGGCGAGGGCGTTGGCTCGCCGAAACGGTGTCCAATACGTCGTTCCCGCGCGGTCGGAAGGATCGAGCATTCGGTTGATGCGCCCTCGGTTCGAGAGTGGTCCAGTCTCACGACCATGCGAGCGTCTGTAAGTCCCCGTCAACCCACCCTCGAACAAGGACCGCAACGCCCTCATGGGGGTCCGTTCATGCTCGAGGCGCCCTGTACGACCGATTGCTCGCCGGACAAGGAGCATCTACCTTGGGTTCCCCCTCAAAAACCGGGAACACGAGCATGCAGACGCCCACCTACGGCCAGTACCAGGGGCCCATCAGCTCGGGAGACTACTTCGAGCTGTCCTGGGAGATGTTCGGTGAGCTTTGCCGCGCCCTGGCGCTCCGTGTCGCGCGGGATTACGACCCCGAGCTCGTCGTTGGGATCGCCAGAGCGGGGGTGATTCCCGGGGCGATCATCGCGTCCATCCTCCGGCTCGACTTCCATTCGATGAAGATCTCTCGGCGCGCGGACGCGACCGCTGTGCGCGAGCGTCCCGAGATCCTCACGGCGGCGCCCGGAGTGGCACAGGGCCGTCGCGTTCTGCTCGTAGACGAGATCACGACATCCGGCGAAACACTCCGCATGGGGCTCGCAGCGGTGCGCGACGTCGGTCCGCGGGAGCTGCGCACGGCCACGTGCTTCGTCCGCCCCTCCGGGTACAAGCCCGACTACTTCTCGCTCGAGACCGACGCGACCGTGATCTTCCCGTGGGACCGTAAGATCTTCCGGGACCGCCAGTTGGTGGTGAATCCCCGGTACGAGGGCGTCGTGAAGGACTGAGCTCGGACAGGCTCGGCGCCCCTACCTTCACTCCACTCGACCTCCTCACTCCTCCACCGCGCCGTAGCTCTGCTACGCCTCGTCGTCGTTCCTACCCTGAGCACTCGCGAGCCCTCCGCGTGAGACCCGCCACACTTGTGCAGAGGTCCCCTAATGCGGCCGGCCCGCCTCACCGGGCACATCGCGGCCTTGCCGACATCTCGGCGTTGACTCAGGGTTATGACGGCGCCGAGACGGGGAGCCCACGCCTCGGCGCCGTTACGCGAGGGGAGCGTTCCTGCCCCAGCTGGAGGCAGGAGGCGAGATGCAGAGGCACTAGACCCCGAACCCCGTGGAGCAAGAACTGGAAGACACTCCGGCTGCGGCCCGACCAAAGCTCGCCACGACCCCGGCCCCGAAATCTTTCGATCGGGCTCCCGTGCCATCCATGGCCGTGCTGTGCAACCCCCTGGGAGGGGGCACCCGTAACCGCATTGCTACCGTTCGGCGGATCGGGCACGACTTGGCCGGTGACTCGTACTGCGAGGCCGTGACAGCTGCTGAAATCGCCCAGGCCCTGCATTCGATCGACTTCGAGGATCGCCGGATCCTCTGCATCATCGGGGGAGACGGAACGGTCCAAGCGGTACTGACTTCGCTGGCTTCGCGGGGTCCAGAGAAGGATTGGCCGGTGCTCGCCGTGATGCCCGGCGGGACGACCAACATGACCGCCGCGGATCTGGGCGCCGCCGGTCCCCTCATGAAGAGCTTGAATACCCTCCTCCGGCGGCAGCGAAACGGCAGCATCGGCGACATGATCGTTCGACGCGCCGTGCTAAGGATCGAGAGGGGCGACGACCAGACCATTTGCGGGATGTTCTTCGGACTCGGTGCCGTTTCCAAGGGTGTCCGGTTCTTCCGGCACCACCTCAGCGGTCGCCAGCTCTATCTTGGACACACCTCGGTCATGGCCGCCGCCCGGGTGTTGGGATCGGTGGCGTTGGGCGGCCGGGCACGGAAGCGAATGGCGCAAGAAGTCGCGTGGACGGTCGATGGACGGCCCGTCGAGCACGGCAGTGGCCTGCTCTGCGTCGTGAGCACGCTGAATCACCTGGTGCTCGGGACCACGCCGTACTGGGGGAACGAGGAAGAGCCGATCCACTTCACGGTGGTCGAAGCAGGAGCCCGCGGTCTCCTGATGCGGCTGCCAAGGCTTGCGATGGGGCGGCCGGGACGCAGCCTCACCGCCGATCGGGGCTACCATAGTCGGAACGGCCGGTGCATCGAAGTGGACGTGACGGGTCCGTTCGTCGTGGACGGCGAGGTGTTCTCGAGTCCGGCCTCCGAGGGGCCGCTGAGGATCACACCGATCAGGGACGTCGATTGGCTGGTCTCGTAGGCGAGACACCGGTGGCCTCACATCGTGAGGTTGTGGTGATCGGCAGTGGCTTCGGCGGCGCGATGGCCGCCTGGCCCCTCGTGCACGGCGGAAGAGACGTCCTGATGGTCGAGCGAGGATCGTGGGTGGCCCCGGGACCCCAGCGCTGGCTCCCCGAGGGAACGATCACGCGCACGCCCCACTACCGGACGGCAAACCACTATCTGGCTCGTACCGACGGTGGGCTCAAGGAGACGACGGCGTGCTCCTGCGTCGGAGGCCCGTCCGCTTTCTACGGGGGCGTATCCTTACGGTTCAGGGAAGCCGACTTCTTGCCCGCTCCTGAGATCATCGACGGCTCGGGAGCTTCTTGGCCGATCAGTTACCAGGATCTTCGGCCCTTCTACGCTGACGCCGAACGGATCCTGGGGGTCGCCGGCATGGAGGGGGGCGATCCGACGGAGCCGCCGAGGTCGGAGGGGTATGGTGCGCCCCCTTCGAGCCTGTCGGAAGTGTCCCGCCGGATCTCCGAAGCAGCCCGGACTATGGGGCTCACACCTTTTCGGCTGCCGCTCGCAATCAACCACGAGGCCAAGGAGAACCGGTCCGGGTGCGCCGCGTGCGCCACTTGCGACACCTTTGCTTGTGCTGTGGAAGCCAAGAACGACCTGGGTACGGTCGTGATTCCAGCGCTCCTCGGCCTGGGCATGGACCTCTGGCCCGAAACCGTCGTGACTCGCATCGATGCCGCGAACGGCAGAATCGAGGCGGTGGAGCTGGCGAATCGGAGGACGGGTACAACCCAAAGGGTGAAGGCGGACGTTGTCATACTCGCCGCCGGAGCCCTGGGATCTCCCCACCTGGTCCTGGCCTCGGGTCTGGAGCGGGCGAATCCCGCGGGCCGGCTGGTCGGGCGCTACCTGACGCGCCACTGCAGTGGGATCGTGTTTGGGCTCTACCCTTGGCTGCCGCGTCACGAGGGCCGATTCCACAAGCAGATCGGCATCAACGACTACTACTTCGGCGACCCTGACGGCAGCGAGCCCGCGGGGAAGCTGGGTCACATCCAGCAGACGCAGACCCCCTCGATCGGCTCGGTCGGCGGCGAGATCGGGCGGGTCGCGGGCTTCTGCATCAAGCCCCTGGTGCGTCGGATCACCGGGCTCATGGTCATCGCCGAAGACCGCCCCAAACACGACAACCGGGCGTTTGTGGACACCGCTGACGAAGACCGTGACGGCTTTCCTCGCCTGAGGATCGACCACCGATACGACGCGCGAGATCTGCAAGCTCGGTCCCTGCTGGCAAAACGTGCCAGGCAGATCCACCGCCAGGCCGGGGCCCTAGCCACGTACCTGCACAAGATCGACACCTTTTCTCACGCCCTGGGCACGATGCGGATGGGCGATGACCCGGAGAGGGCACCTCTCGACCGGAACGGACGGTTTCGAGGTGTCGAGGGCCTGTACGTGACAGACGGGAGCGCTCTCCCGACAGCAGCGGGCGTCAACCCCAGCCTGACGATCGCAGCGAACGCGCTCCGGATCGGACAGCGCCTTGCGAACACCGTTACCAGGGCGCAGCAACCACGGGCCCAAGCAAGGTGAGCAGGTCGAGCGCGACGGGACCGCTGACAGTGGCCTTCCTCGGATCTGGTCGTGCGGCGGACATGCACAGCCGGACGCTTCGTCGGCTGGACAGAAACGGCGTGCGGCTCCACTACGCCAGCCGGGACAGCGCCAAGGCAGCTGCCCTCGCCAAGAAGCACGAAGGTGCCGGATCCTACGCGTCCTATGTGGCGGCCTTGGACGATCCATCCATCCAAATCGCGTTCGTGACCACGCCTCCCGCCTCCCACTTGGAGCTCACGCTGTCGGCCCTGGAAGCCAACAAGGACGTGATCGTCGAGAAACCGGCGTTCTTGAGCACCGAGCACTTCGCCCGTGTTCGAGACGCCATGTCCGGGTCCACTGGGCGCGTATTCGTGGCCGAAAACTATTTCTACAAGCCACTCCGCCGGTGCCTGAGTCGCGTCCTCGAGGAGGGTCTGATCGGAGAGCCCCTTCTGTTGGAGGTGAATGCCGTCAAGCATCAGGAGCCTCGAGGCTGGCGGAACGACCGTGAGCTGGCAGGGGGCGGCGCCCTTTTCGAGGGCGGCATACACTGGATCAACCTCATGGCGAGCCTGGGCCTGGAGGTGACGAGCGCCACCGGGCGTCGCGCTGGAGGGCGGGGGCGCAGTGGAGCCGAGAGCCTGGCCGCCATCCTGACCTACGCCGGTGGTTCAGTTGGCACTCTGCTGTTCTCGTGGGAAGTGCCGTCTCCACTCAAGGGCGTTCGCACGTCGCGTATCTACGGCCGCAAGGGCTCCGTGCTGTTCGAATCCAACGGGATCTTCGTTTTCGTTCGGGGGACGAGGACCCGATTATTCTTGCCCGGCCTCAGCGACATCGCGGGGTACGCCGGCATGTTCACGGACATCCTGGATGCGATTCGGTCCGAGCGTGAGCCCGCCATGACGCTCGCCATGGCCGAACGCGACGTGAGCCTCGTGCACGAGATCTACCGTTCCATGGATGGACAATGATCCAGTTGACGCTGTCCGCAGTCACCGGTGTGATCGCCGGATTGCACAGCGCGACCTGGGGAATGTTCAAGGACGCGCCACACGAGGGATTCACTTGGCGGACCTACCTCAGGAGCCCCCTCCTGTCCGCCGTGCTCGCGGTTTCAGTGTCGCGCATCCTGGATTGGCACCTGGATACGGCTGCGGATTTCGCCGCTCTCTTCGGAGTCACGTACGCTCTGGAACGAGCCGTCGTGGAGATCTACAAGACGTTCATCCGGGACGAGGACCAATCCAAGTACACCATCCCGATGCAGCTGGCGGTGAAAGGCGCGGTGGTCGAGAGTCGCGCCATCCGCATGTCTTGTGGTGCCCTGTACCTCGCCGTCGAGCTGATGGTGCTGTTCGGCGTCGATTGGCTGCAGCACAGCGGGCCGCGGACACCGGACCTGCTGGCCGCCGCCGTGGTTGGCAGCGCAGGCGGTTGGATCTCCGCGGGTGGAGGCGCTTGGAAGGATGCTCCAGTAGAGGGATTCCACATCCTCAAGTTCTTCCGGAGCCCTGTCGTGGCGGGGCTGTACGGGGTTTTCATGGCCGCGATCACGACGAGCTACGTCGTCATCTTCCTGGGCGCCATCGGATACACCGTGGCGACCCTGGAGACCCACAAGACCTTCTTCCATCCGAACGAGGACCGGGGGAAGTTCATGGGCAAGACTCCCGGGTTCCCCGAATGGCTTCGCACCCGGTACCGATTCGTCCCCCTTTACGTCCTGATCTGGCTCACGATCCTCGTGACCGCGGTCCTCGCCTTGGCGGGAGACCGGCAGGGCCTCGTCTTCTGACGGGTCCACGGGCCTTCTCCAGCGGTGGGAACACGAACGTGGATCACGCTCCCCCGCAGCCTGGTACCTAAGTTGGCCTCTCTGCAATTGGCCTGTCCGACGAACGCCCTCGAAGTGGAAGGGAGGATCGTGATCTCGATGCGCCGTGCCCTATTCGTGAGCCTCATTCTGTCGGGCGTTTGGCCTGGCAGCGACCGCGCGCGCCTGGGGGCTCAAGCCCCCGTCGAAAGCGGGGTCGACACCGTGGTCATCAACCTTGCGGAAGTCGAGCGACGGGCGCTGCAGTACAGCCCCTTGCTCGGGAAGGCGGCCGTGGACGTCGAGCTCGCGGAGACGCAGAAAGAGAGGGCGAGCCACGCGCGGTACTTGCCAGAGTTCGGCTTGCGCAACATCTGGGGACCGATTCCCCGCCAACGCGGGGCACACAACGAGTTCGGGGTCCTCGTATCCCCTGACACGCTCCTGGGCGTTTCAGACTTGAGCTGGTTCACGCAGGTGAACCTGGAGCTCCTGCAGCCGATCTACGGATTCGGGAAGATCGGTTCCCGGATCGACGCCGCGGGACACGGCGTGGACGTGTCGAGGGCCGGCTTCGAGGCGACGCAGGCGGACGCCCTGCTTCTCGTTCGCCAATTGTACTGGGGGGTTCTCCTGGGAAACGAGCTTCAGGGCGTCTTGGACGGCGTGCTCGAGAGCGCTGCCGAAGCCGAGACCAGGCTCCTGGAGCAGTACGACGAGGGGACGGCCACGCAGAACGACGTGTTCAAGTTCCGACTGTTCGAGTACGAGCTCAACCGCCGGTACCGGGAGGTAACCTCCGGGGCCGAGCTGGCGAGGGAAGGCCTGAAAGCGGCCATTGGACTGGAACCCCAATCGCCGATTCGAATGGACGCGGCGGATCTCGAGTCCCTCGATGTAGAGCTGGACAGCTTGCCCACCTACCTGGCATCGGCCCGGGCGAATCGGCCCGAGCTTCGCCAGCTCGAGTCCGGGATCGCCGCGACCAATGCCTTGAGGCGGGCGGAGGAGAGGGACGCCTGGCCAACCCTGTTCGTCGGAGGAGGGCTGTCGATCAATCAGGCTCCCGCCCGCCACGATCCCAGGAACCCATTTTGGCAGAATGACACAAACTACTTCCGCGGAGCGATTCTCCTTGGCTTCGATTGGAACCTGAACCTCGTCACGCACAGGGACGAGGCTCGGATCCAGCAACACCAGACCAGACAGCTCGAGGCGCAGGTGGACCCGCTCATCAAGAACATCGAGCACGAGGTTCGGGAGGCCTACAGCAAGGCTCGTCGAGCCCAGCTGGATATCGAGGAGGGGCGGACGGCGCTCCAGGCCACGGAAAATTGGCTGCGCGCCGAGCTCCAGACCTATGATATCGGCATCGGAGAGATCAAGGACGTCATCGACGCTTTCCAGGCCAACGTAGCAATGCAGACCCAGCAGCTGCGTAACATCGCCGACTTCAACACGGCCATCGCCGAGATTAGTCGCCGGGTTGGATCGGACATACGGCCCGGATGAGGACGCTGATCAGGCCGAGCGTCACGGCCCGAGACGGGGAACTCACGGTGGCCTGATCGCTAGAATGGAACGGGCACCGAGGTATCCAGACCAGGATCTGTAATCAAATGACGAAGAAAACGACGCTTTGGCTCACGGCCGTAGGCCTGGCCGCTCATGGAATCGTCGCCGGCCCGGCTTCCGCACAACGGTCTCCGGTGGACGAAGTGCGAACGCACAACGAAGAGGTCCAGCGCGTGTTGGAGCAGGCGGGCGACTCGATCAGCGACGAGGAGCTCAGCGAGCTCAAGGACGTCATCAACGACCTGATCGATTTCGAGGAGTTGTCGAGCCGGGCACTGGCCAGATACTGGGCCGACCGCACCGACCAGGAGAAGTCCGAATTCGTCGAGGTGTTCAGGGAGTTGGTACGAAACTCGTCCGTTCGGAAGTTGGACTCTCATAGAGCAGACAGCCTCGTGTATCGGCAACCCGAGATCTCCGGTGGAGAGGCTGCGGTCACCACCGTTGCCCACAAGGACAACAAGTCGGTCGAGATTGTCTACCACATGCTCCTGAAGGAAGGCGAGTGGAGGGCATTCGATGTCGTCATCGACGGTTCGAGCACCCTCAGGACATATCGAGACTCATTCTACCGGGAAATCTCCGCGACGTCATACACCGCCATGTATGCCCGACTCAGGGAAAAGCTGGAACAGGAGCGGGCGTCGTGACGGCTTCCTCCTGACCACTCCTCTCCGCGGCCCCTCATTCCGGACCAAAACCGATGATCGGTTCCTTCCACCTCTGTAGACCCATCCGGCGATTCTACAAGACCATCCTCGTCGGGACCGTCGTCCTGACCGGTCTCGGGGCGTACCTCTCGTCGAAGCTCAACATCGACACCGATCTCGCCGAGCTGCTTCCCGACACGTTCACGAGCGTGCGGGCCGCGGAGCGAATCGAGGGCGAGGTGGGCGGCGTCAGTCAGCTGCGGGTCGCCCTACGAAGCACGGACTTCGAGGCGGTCGTTCGATTTGCGGACGCGCTGGCGGAGGCCCTCGTCGAGAGCGAATACGTCGGCTCGGTCGATTACGAGAACGACGTCGAGTTCTATGAGACGAATGCGCTGCTCTTTCTCGACGTGGCCTCGCTCGACTCCCTCTATGACGCCGTCGAAACCCGAATCGACGAGGGAAGACAGGCGCTGAACCCCTTCATGATCGACGACCTCTTCGCGGACCCGGTGGACGAGACGGACTCGGGGGGTGACGACTTGGCGCGGTGGGAGGAGGAATACGAGGGCGAGCAGCCCGGCCGCTATTACCTGAATCCCGACAGCACCGTCCTGATCATGAGCCTCAACGCTTCTCGGAACGCGAGCCTCGGATTCAGCCGTGACATGGTCGCTGACGTCCGCGAACGGATTGCCGTCGTCGATCCTCAGCGATTCGCGCCCGACATGGAGGTGTTCTACGGGAGCGGGATCAAGAACCGAGTCGACGAGTTCGACGCCATCACATCAGACATCGTCGGCACCCTGGGGTACGGCGTGGGTGGTGTCTTCCTGCTCCTCATCGTGATCTTTCGGGGGCTGGTCCCTCCAATCCTCATCACCGTCAGCCTGTTCGCGTCGCTGACGTGGACGTTCGGCATGACGTACCTCCTGATCGGGCAACTCAACATCATCACCGGCTTTCTGTTCGTGGTGCTGTTCGGAATGGGTGCCGACTACGGCATCCACGCCATGGCCCGGTACAAGGAGAGCCGGCAAGCAGGGGTAGACCCGGAGGGGGCGATGCACCGGATGGTGTGCAATACCGGAGCCGCCCTCCTGACAACCGCAGTGACCACGTCCGCCGCGTTCTTTTCCCTTATGCTCCTGGACTTCCGAGGCTTTTCAGAGCTGGGGTTGATCACCGGTTTCGGGATGTTGTTCGCCTTCGTGGCGATGGTCGTGGTCCTCCCCGCGTTGGTGATCATGTGTGAGAGACTCGGTCTCTTGAAGGTGAAGCAAGTGCCCGGGAAGGCCCTCACGAGCGAACGCCGGCCCCTCCCCCTGGTCAAGCCCATCCTCGTCGGGAGCGCCGTCCTGACCGCCGCTTCCATCTTCCTCTTCAGCCGAGTCGATTTTCAATACGACTTCACCAACCTGCGGATCGTCACCGAGGAGCGAGCCCAGTATTCCCAGGTGTCCACGGGCGTCTTCACCAGATCCGAGTCCCCGGCCATGGTTCTGACAGACTCTCGGGACGAGGTGGTGGAAGTCGTGGCCTGGGTGGAGAACCTGATTGCCACGGATACCGATTCTCCCACCGTTGGCAGCGTACGTTCAATCCTGTCCGTGCTTCCGGCCGACCAGGAGGTCAAGCTCGAGACGATCCGCAGACTCCGCACGTTGGTGGAGGAAGAAGCGGAGGGGGTGCTGAACGGCGAAGACCAGCGCCGGGTCGACCGGCTCCAAGAGCTTCTGGTTGTGGATGAGCCCTTCGCGTGGGAGGAATTTCCAGAAAAGGACCGCGCGCGCTTCACGAATCGTGAGGGGGAGCCTGGAGATTTCGTCCTCATCTACCCCAACGTGGCGTTGCGTGACGGGCGAAACGCCATCGATTTCCGGGACGACATCGGTACGATCGTGACCGAATCGGGCAAGGAATTCAACGCGGCCAGCTCCAACCTCATCACCGCGGACATGCTGAGCATGATCACCTCGGAAGGCCCGATCGCTCTCGGTCTAGCCCTCGTGGTGGTCTTTCTCGCTGTATTGGCCTACTTCAGAAGCCTGCGGGCTGCCGTCCTCGTGGTCACTCCCGTGTTCATCGGCATCCTGTGGATGGGCGGCGCGATGTACGTTCTGGGCATGCAGCTCAACTTCTTCAACGTCGTCGTGTTCCCGAGCATCGTGGGCATCGGTGTGGATGACGGGGTACACATCTATCACCGATACAAGGAGGAAGGCCCCGGATCACTCCCCTTCGTCCTGCGTCGTACCGGGATGGCCATCGGGATGACCACGACGACCACGATCGTCGGATATTCGGGGCTGATCCTGGCGCAGCATCCGGGACTCAAGTCCATCGGACTGCTGGCGGTCATCGGCTTGGTGGCAACGTTCATCACCGCCGTGGTGCTCCTCCCCGCTATGCTGGAGTTCTTCGAGCCCCGAACGGTGGAGGCGGAGCAAGTCTAGATGAACCGCCTCCAAGCGGGGGACGTGACCCAGGCCCTCGTCCTGGCCGCGGGTCGCGGGAGCCGCATCGGTCAGAGTGATTCCAAGCCGTTGTTCCCCATTCTGGGCGTGCCTCTGTTGGCCCGGACCCTCTTCACACTGGAGAAGGGCGGGATCACGGACGCGTACGTGGTCTTGGGTTACGAAGGCGACCGGGTCCGCAGCGAGATCGGGAGGATCGACCGGCTCCGAATCCGCGTGCACTGGATTCACAACGAGCGCTGGCAAGAGCCGAACGGCGTGTCCGTGCTCGCCTCGGCATCCGCCCTCGAAGGGCCGTTCCTGCTGACGATGTCGGACCACTTGTTCGAGGTCGAGGCCGTCGAGCGACTCCGCGCGCGAGTGAACGAGCCCACAGGGATCTACTTGGTCGTCGACCAGCGCACCGCGGAGATCAACGATCTCGAGGACGCCACGAAGGTTCGGCTCGACGGTGACCGCATCGTGGACCTGAACAAATCACTGGCCCACTTCGACGCCATCGACACGGGCGTATTCCTCACCTCTCCGGTTTTGTTCGAAGCTCTGCGCGGGGTCGAAGGGGCTGCCGCTCCGTCGTTGTCGGACGGGGTGCGAAAGCTCGCCGACGAGGGCAGGGCGTGGGCGGTGGACGGCAGCGACCTCATGTGGCAGGACGTGGATACCCGTTCCGACGCCAATGTTGCGGCTAAGAAGCTCCTGTCGCAGTGGCCCAAGAAGACCGACGGGCCAATCTCACGACTGATCAACCGGCCGCTCTCCACGAGGATCACGCAGATCCTGGTGAACACGCCGGTCACCCCGAATCAAGTGAGCGTGGTTACGCTCATCCTCGGCCTCGCCGCAGGCTGGCTCGCCGCAATGGGCGGCTACGGGAACTGGTTGGCCACCGGGTTGCTCTTCCAGGTCGCGTCCATCCTGGACGGAACCGACGGCGAGCTGGCGACGCTCACGTACCAAGGGTCGGAGTTCGGCGCGTGGGTCGACACGATCTGCGACAACGTGTCTTACATAGTGTTCCTGGTGGGCCTCACAGTCGGGGTCCACACCGCGAGGTTGCCCTCCTACTACGTTTGGTCGGGCGTCATAGGAATCGCCGCCGCCGCACTCAGCCTCGCCAACATCAACTTCTATCTGCTGAGAGAAGGCAAGTCGGGCAGCGCTCTGACGGTGCGGTATAGTCACCAGAGCGGAGAGGGGTCCCTCTCCACGATCATGCGCTTCGTCCACTACCTGGGGAAGCGGGATCTGCTCTCGTTTCTGGTCCTGGCTCTGGCCGCCTTGGGACAGCTTCCGTTGGCGCTGCCCCTGTTCGGTGTCGGGGCTACTCTTTTCCTACTGCCGGCCACCACGGCGGCCAATCTCTCCCGGTTGCCCCGGACTCGCCGGATGGCGCCGGCGGAGGGTGGCCTCGAGGAATAGCGAGAGCCCCCTCGGCTCACGCGGGCTGCCTCGGCTCACCCCGATCTCGGCTCGAGCCACCGCACTTTGAGGGTTCGCGTCAGACGATCCACGACCTCCGGATCCGCCAGCATCGCTTCGAAATCCGGGGCGGACGATTCGTCCAAGCGACTCCGGAGCAAGGGAACGAGCTTCCGCACCGACTTGGTGAGCTCGGCCTCCGTGAGGCCTAGAAGGGCCATCAGCCTGGCGGGTCCTTTCGGCAGACTCAAGTGATTGAAACCCGCGGCGAGGGCGATCAGAGGGGATAAGATGCCCCTGCGTCTGAGGTGGCCGATGGCCCAGTGGTTCACATGGTACAGGAGCGGTACCCGCCCCGGATTCCGGTAGCCGCTCTCGAATCTGCGCCGGAAGTGGAGTCCCACAAGCTCGCGCGCCCACATTCGCTCGAGCTGGTTGTTGTCGACCACCCCGATACACTCGAAGTCCGTATCGAGGATGAAGTCCACAGGCGACTGAACGTCGGTCTCGACGAATCCGAGGTCCGTCATGTTCTCTCGCACGATCGCATGCCGGATCCCACCCCTCGGAACGACCGGGGGAGCGCCCACGCCCTCATAGATGACCTTCATCAGCGTCGTGCAGCCCAAATAGTCCCGGTCGGTGTCCATCGAATTGAAGTTGTAGCCGTGTGCGCGCCGTACGATCTCCATCGCCACACCTGAAACGCCCGCTCGATGGTCGTCGGTCATTCGGCAATGGCGGTAGACTTCGGCGTACGCGATGAACCGAGGATTGAAGAACACGGACAAGGGCACGGGCCGCACGCCCTTCTCGTAGGTCTCGATCACTACGGGGATTCGCCGATCGCCCTCGTCGAGGATGGCCAACAGGCCAGAGTGGGGGAATCCGCTCTGGGGATCGATGGGTGCGCTGAAGACGACGTTCGAGTCCAGGTTCAAGTTCGCCAGAATGACGTCGCCCGGGCGCAGAAGCATGCCCCGAAAACGCACGCCTCCGTCCGCGTACTCGTGCTCGCTGAGCTCGACCCTCTCCTTCCATCTCGAAAAAGGCCAGCGCGAGTCCTTGTTGGGGTGGATCGCGATCTCGAGAGCCGGGCCCGCACGGAGATGGTGCTGGGGCGTCCCAGGGTGGCGCTCGCCCTGCTCCGCCAGCACCCGGCCAACGACGTCCTGGTCCTGCGTAATCCGCTTCAGTCGTTCCAGATGGTGGTCGTGGAGGTGCACCCCCAGCGCGATCAGCGCCTGTTCCAGCCGGATGTCATCGACTTCGCCGGCCTCCGCGGAGTGGAGCAGGCGTTCCAGGCCCACCCTCCGGCCGTGCGCAGCCCCGAGCTTCCGCCAGACGAGAGATCCCTCGTCCGGCGGGCTTCGCCGATCCTTCAGGTAACCCTCGTTCAGCAACCGAAACTCGTCGGCCTCGATGCCGGCTTCATGAGCTCTGGGCAACAACGGCCTCCAATCGACGCTTGGACTCGGAACACATCCGGGTGGCTAGGAAGCCCTGCCTCAGCTTGGCCAGAGAAGCCTCCCCCAGCGCACGCGCTCTCGAAGGGCTCTCGAGCAAGTCGATCACTGCCCGGGCCACGGCCGCTGGTCTTGCCGGGTCGACCAGGTACCCATTCACACCGTCGTCGATAATCTCGGGCACTCCGCCATGGTGGCCGCCGACGAGGGGCTTTCCCCTGGCGGCTGCCTCGAGGAGGGCGATGCCGAGTCCCTCGACCCGCTCCCCGTCGCCACTGCTCGCGAGCACGTACACGTCACAGAGGTCGATCCAGGACACCTTGTCCTCCTCCGGGATCTTTCCAGGGAAGACGACCGCCTCCTCGACGCCCGCCTCCTGGGCGGTCTGCCTCAGGCGGGCGGCGTCCTCGCCGTCCCCGGCTACCACGTATCGGATTTGCGCATCGTGAGCCAGAATCTCAGGCATTGCGCGGATCATCTCGGCCTGCCCCTTCCGCGCCACCAGCCGCGCGATGGTCAGAACCACCCTCATGTCCTCTAGCCCGTAACGGGCGCGCAAAGCCGCGATTCTTCCTTCGTTCCGCTGCACCTCGACGACCGCATCGTCGACACCGTTGTGGATCACGGCCAGGGTCTCGGGCGCGAACCCGGCCTCGAGCATCAGCTCCTTCACGAAGCCGCTCACACAGAACACGGCGCCCGCCCGCTCGTATGCGCTTCTCAACCAGAGGGACTGCAGCCAACGCTTCATCGACCGTGGCGGAAAGTGCTTCTTGATCTCGGAGCCGTGCACGACCGCCACGTAGGGCACCCTCTTCCGGCGGCACACCCAGCCACCGATGCCGTGCGCCAGGTCGCTGGTGAGTATCGCGACGTCAGGACCAAAACTCTCGATCTGCCGCGTGAGGGCCTTCGCCCCCGGAACGAATCGCAGGAGCTCAGGCCCCCCATGCTCGACGTCCATGCGGACGGTTTCGTAGACTTGGGCGCCGTCGTCCCACTCTCCTTCCGGGTACCGGGGCGCCAACACCCGCACGTGGCACCCCAAACGCGCCAAGCCGGCTGCCATCTGATGGGAGTAGGTCGCGATTCCGCCCGCGAAGGGAGCGAACTCGAACGTCACGGCCAGCACTCTCACGAACGCTTCCGACCCTCAGGAGTGGTGAGCGCCGACAGTTCCGGTGCCTTCGGGACGTGTGCCCAGCGCCGGACCGGCCTGCCGGTCGCTCAACACCTCGGTGATGATCCCTTGGATTCTCTGGGAAACCGCCCGTGCGTCGTGGGTCTGTCGGGCGATCCGAATGCCCGCGGCAGAAATGCGCTCGGCAAGGGCGGGATCGTCGAGAATCCGTCGCACCTGGGTCACGAGGTCGTCCACGCTGCCGGGCTCCGCCAGGAGGCCTGTCTCCCCGTGAATCAGCGTCTCGGCAATTCCCCCCCCGTTGGAGCCGATCACCGGCGTGCCGACGGCCAGTCCTTCGAGGACGACGCGAGGGCATGGATCAGGGAGGATGGACGGTATGGACAGGGCATCGAAGTCCTTGATGTACTGCTGGGTGTCTTGCTGGAAACCGACGAAGTAGACGAAGTCAGCGAGTCCGCGGCCCGCCGCTTCGCGCCGATAGTCGTCGAGCGTCTTCTTCGTCGCCCCGGCGGGGACGTCCCCCAAAACGACGAATGAAACCCGTCCTCCGCTCTTGGATAGCCGCTCCGCCGCGTCGAGAAAGACCTCGATTCCCTTCCACTCGACCAGCCTCCCGACGAAGCCGACCACCGCGTTGTCGCCGGGAATGTGGAGCTCCTCCTTCAACCAGCCATCCGTTGCCTCAGGAGGTTGAGCGGGGAACGAGATGCCGTTGGGGACGACCTCCAACTTGTGCGACAACGGCCGATACTGGAGGGCGGAGGCCTCCGACACGGCTATGACCCGACGCACGTGTCGCATTCTCGCAAAGGTAACGTAGAGAGCTCTCTCGATACGGCTGGCGTAGACCGTACGACAGTGAAGAATCACTGGGCGCCGTGTCAGGGAACCAGCTCCGACGGCCATGAGCTTCACCATCATGTGGTTGCCGTAGATGACATCCACGTGGTGACGCCGTGCGATTGCCGAGAGCTGGAAAAAGAAAATGACGCTGTCCCAAAGGTTCCAGACGAAGGACAGCGCAGCCGTCAGGCCGTTCGTGCGAGAGAAACGCTGCTCGTAAGAGCGTTCGCGCAATCGGGGGCAGAGGATCGTCGGAATGTCCAGTGCCCGCAGCTTCTCTCCGATCAGACCGTCCGAAGGCATGACCACCAGGGGCTCGAAGCGGGTCCGATCCAGATGCTCACAGATGTGGAATAGACTGTTGCCCGCGCCACCGCGACCCGTACAGGCCGTCAAGAACAGGACTTTCCGGGGCTTCTCCGCTCCTTCCAACGATCACGTCTCCGGGTCTGGGTAGGTCCCTCAACAGCCGAGGGGGCCAGCCCGCTCACACAGCATGAGCGGGGTCAGCCCCCTCGTTTCTCGCACGCGGCGTGGACCCGAGGTCGCTCCGCCTACGGCTTTCCGCTGGCGATCACTGCTGCTGGAAATCGATCCCGTTGGAGGATCTCCGGATGTTCAGCTTCATATCGCCCCGCCCCGTCCAGCCGATCACGAGAATCTCGCCTAGGTTCGCCAGCATCGGGGAGTCGCGAGTCCGTTCCTCGAGGATGATCTTGGCGCCCCAGTCGATGCCCTCCTCTGAGCGCATGACGTTGAGCTTCTCGTCTCGTCCCGTCCACACGAGAAACAGACGATCGTTGAACGCGGTGAGCCCCGGCCCGACGTTGCTCTGCTCTTCAAGGATGACTTTGCCGCCCCAGTCGATTCCGTCCTGTGAGCGGGTGATGTTGATCTTGCCGTCGTTTCCGGTCCAGGCCATGAAGATCCGCCCCTCGTGGGACGCGATCGACGGCGGATGAGCACTCCGCTCTTCCAAGACGATCTTGGCACGCCAGTCGATTCCGGCGTCCGATCGCATGATGTTCAGCTTGGAGTCCCGGCCCGTCCACGCCATGTACACCCGATCCTGATGCTGTGTAAGCGCAGGACCGAACTCGCTCTGCTCTTCGAGGGTGATCTTTCCGCCCCCTTGAGCCATTACGGCGGGCGGCGAGAAAACCAGGAACGCTGCCAAACAGAAACCCGTCAGAGCGACCTTCAACCCTGAGTCCAACATGTGGCCTCCTAATACGCTCGGGTGGGGGCATACGGGACATCAAAGTGTGCCTGGGAGGCCCGCAAAGTCAAGCAGCCACGCTAGTTGTTCCCAGCCCCGTCGTCCCCGTTCCCTTCCATGAACTGCTTCAATAGCCCGAACGGCTCCTTGGGGAAGCTCGGCGAATAGGTCGACAAGGCTTTGAAGTCGTCGTAGTCAGCGTCCGCGGCCCCTCCAGGCGTACGGTTGGCGTCCGAGCTCAGATTGATGCCCTTGGGCTCGCTGGGTGGGAATTCGCCGTGAATGTTGATGTAGTCCTCGTAGATGTTGCGTTCGACGGTGACCCACTCACCCAGTCCCAACCCACCGCTCCCAAGGACGATCGTGTGCGCCCGGCCCCGTCCCGGCCGATAGGCCACAGCGCCGACAGGGAGGGTCGAGCTCCACACCCACTTGATCGTGATGGGAATGACGAACAGCCGGGTCCCGTAGATCACCGAGACGGAGGCGGGGCTGTCGTTCGTCTCTGTGTACCGTTCGTCGGCTCCGGGGGGAATCTCGTTCACCCGCCACCGCCAGCTAAGGATCGGATGGTCGTCCAGGTTCCAATCGAAATCCTCCGTCTCGATGAAAACGGAGACGCTGGGCCCGGGGCGGTGCTCGTCGCGGATGTGGAGGTATCGGTTGTCGTCTTCTTCCTGCACTTCCCAGCGGAAGACGTCCACACCGTCCTGGCGGGCCTTTTCCGCATCGCCGTGGTCCCCTTCCCTCCGCCAAGACCAATCAGTCGGAAACTCACCTGTGGTAGAGGTGGAGAAATCACCGAAAGAGATCACGTCCTGGCTCTGATCCGGCGTCGCTGGGGAGGCGGGAAAGAAGAGCATCGGGACGACCAGAACGGGAACGAAGACTGCACGTTTCTTCATGGGACGCTCGTGATTGGGGTTCTTGACCACTCCATCAACTGCCTTGCCACAGCTGATCGTACTGGAGTGGAAGTCTCTGGGATCCGTCGAGCACGACGGGAGGGGCCGTGCGGGAACATTGGTTGGCTCGATCCATAATCATGAAGTAGGTTGCGACGTTCAAGGCGCCCGCGGGCCCAAGCCGATAGGAATTGCCACCGTGACGCGATCCACCAACGCAGGGGCAAGAGAGCCTGGGCGGGCCCGCCACCGAGCGTCCTGGGCCGCGGCATGCACCGTCGCGATGCTGGCATTCTTGGTGATCCCCCTCCAAGGGCAGGACGACGACTCGGACGGGCCCGAGGAGACCGCGGCCGTCACTGGATCGTTCAGCGTCCTTACGTACAACGTCGCAGGACTGCCGCCGCCGATCTCCAAATCGAGCTCGGTCGTCCGGAACGCCCCGCGCATCAGTCCCCTACTCAACGAGTACGACCTGGTCCTGGTCCAAGAGGACTTCTATTTCCACCGCTTGGTGGGACTCCTGGCTGAGCACGCGTACAAATCCGAGCCTCAGCGCAGCTCGATCCTCAACGACGGCCGACTCGGCCGTTTGTCGGGCCTTCCGTTCACCGATTCGGGCAGGTTGTCGGCGATGCTGCCTAACGACGGGCTAAACCGCTTCTCGCAACTTCCGTTCTCGGAGCTCACCCGCGAGACCTGGACCGAGTGCAACGGCTTCCACGATGCCGCCAACGACTGCCTGGCCCCCAAAGGGCTCTCCTTCGCGCGGCACGAGTTGACGCCGGGCGTCATGATTGACGTGTACAATCTCCATCTGGACGCGGGTCGTCGCGACGCGGACATCGAAGCTCGACGGTCCCAGCTCGATCAGCTGACACGGTTCTTGGGCGCAAATTCCGAGGGGAATGCCGTCATCATCGGCGGCGACACGAACCTTCAGGCGCCCATCGAAGGAGACGAGGAGATGCTCCAGGAGTTCCTGGAGCTCCACGGCTTCCAGATCGCGGCCCGCACGCTAGGCCAGGAAGACATCATCGACCGCTTCTTCTACCGAAGCAGCACGACGCTGACCGTCACGCCGACGGCCCGGGAAGTGTTGAGCGAGCCATTCTCGGTCGAAGGAGTGCCCCTTTCGGACCACGACCCCGTGCGGGTCGATTTCACCTGGGCTGTCGAGGATCCGGAGCCCGGTTCGCCCTAAGCACTCGCGAGCCCCCTGCGCGAGACCCGCCACACTTGTGCAGAGGTTCCCTAACGCGCACGAACGCGGCGGGCGGTAACGGTTTTCAGCAGTGCGATGTCCTCGTCGTCCAATCCCAACAAAAAGAGGACCAACACGTAGAGGAGCACGAAGCCGCCCAACAGCACCAGCCACATCGAGGGCGCGTCGGCTCCCCCCCAAACACGGCGGACCCCCAGCGTCGAGATCACGGCCACGGAAGCCGCGACCAAGGGCTTCGCCTGGCTCCGCCGAAGCGGGTGCAAGCCTAGGATGACGACGCTTTGCCCGTACCGGATCAGGCTGACCACAACGTACGCGGCCAGCGCCGCCCAGGCCGCTCCCATGAGGCCGTATCGCGGAATGAGCAACAGATTCAGGCCGGTCTGGGTGATCAGCACGATGGAGATATTGAGGAGGTTGATCGAGGGACGCCCCGACACCATCATCGCCATATCGAGCACACTCGTGCACGCGTTGAAGAGCTGACCGAAGCACAGGACTACGAGCACCCCGGCGCCCACCGCGAACTCCCCGCCGAACACGCCCAGGACCGGGCGCGAGAACACCACCAGCACACCGACGTACAGCGCGCCGGGAAGGAGTATCCAGCGCACCACTCGGGCCACGTTGGCCTCCACGCGCTGGGACTCGTCACCCTTGAGAGCCGACGACATCACGGGGATCAGGATCGGGTCGAAGATCTGGCGGAACTTCTTGATCACGAACGACAGCTCGGCGGCCAGGGCGTAGACGCCCAATTCGACCGAGCTCGTGAAGAACGCCAGGATGAACAGCTCGAGCTTCAGGGCCAGATACTGTACGAAATCATGGAGTCCCAACGGGGCGGAGAACGACGTCACCCGCTTCCATGCAGCCCCAGGACGGGTCAGGAACGAGTGGAGGATCCGGAAGTGTCTCCGGTAGAGAAAGAGCGCCATGAGAAGGCCCACCCCGTAGGACGCCCCGTACGCCAGGGACAGGGTGGCGGCGTCGTCCTCCGTCCAGATGATCGGGACAGCAAAGAGAAGCAGGGAGAGGGGTAGTGCGACACCTGTGACCAGGGCGTCGTAGCGCATGATTCGTAACGCCTTGGTGGAGGCCATCAAGAGCGTCACGAAGGTGATGGGGAGGACGGCCCACGCGATGACACGGAGAGGTCGCTCGAGTCCAGGATCATCGAGAATCCCGGACAGCCATGGCGCCGTCCACAGGAGCCCGAAGATCACGGCCAGGGAGAGCACCAGAGCGGTCAGGAAGGTGGCCGCGAGGAGCGGGTAGAGCGCGCCCGGCGTGGCCGTTCGAGCAACGCCCTGCCCGTCGCCCGCATGAGTCTGGTCCCCGAGCTCCTCCGGGATGAACTTGAGGAGCGACTTGTCCATCCCGAAGATGCTGAACCGGGTGGCGACCTCCACCACGGCGGTGGCGAGCGTAAAGAGCCCGTAGGTCCCGGGCCCGCTCACGCGGGTGATGAAGAGGGTCACGAGAGCCCGGGAGGACCTCGCGAGCACTCCCAACAAGTTGACGGCCGCGGCCGTCACGACCGTCCGGGAGTCACGTCCGGCGGCCTCTGAAAGGCCCTGGCTCACTGTGGCGCCGGGCTGGCGGCTACCTCCCTGAGCGCACCGAAGGCTTCACAGATCCGTTCGATCTGATCCGGCGAGTGGGCCGCGCTGACGCTGCAGCGCACCAGTGACCTATGGTCCGGCGCCGCGGGCGGCACGATGAGGTTCACGTAGATGTGCTCCTCCTCAAGCAGCCGCCGCCAGAACTCCAGGGCCTGCTCCCTGGAATCGAAGAGTGCCGCGACGATCGGGCCCGGTTCCGGACCGAGCGTGTACCCGAGCTCCGCCAGTCCCGTGTAGAGGCGCTCCGCGTTGCTCCACAGCCGCTCTCTGAGCTCGGGGCGGGAGCGCACGATGGACAGCGCTTGACGGACGGAAGCGGTCACTGGTGGAGAGGGCGAGGCCGTGAAGATGTAGGGCCGACTCGCGTAACGGATGATGTCGAGATCGGCCTCTCGGCCGACACAGAATCCACCGACCCCGCCCAGGCTCTTGCTGAACGTGCCCACGATGAGGTCCACCTCGGCCTCCATCCCGGTCTCCTGGGCAAGGCCCCGGCCGGTCTCGCCCAACACGCCGAGAGAGTGAGCCTCGTCCACGAGAAGGTGGCCGCCGAGCCGACGCTTTACGTCCACGAATTCGGCAAGGGGGGCACGATCCCCGAGCATGCTGTAGATGCCCTCGACGACGATCAAGGCGTCCTCCGCGCCGTCACCTAGCCGAGTCAGACGTTTCGCGAGGCTCTCGGCGTCGTTGTGGCGGAACCGGATGACCGTGGCTCCGCTGAGGCGGCACGCGTCGTAGATGCTGGCGTGTGAGTCCGAGTCGATCAGGATCACGTCACCGTGCCCAGCCAGCGTGGCGATGATGCCCAGGTTG
Source organism: Longimicrobiales bacterium (assembly GCA_965248625.1). GTDB lineage: Bacteria > Gemmatimonadota > Gemmatimonadetes > Longimicrobiales > Gaopeijiaceae. The sequence continues at coordinate 989,599 of OZ252109.1, forward strand.
GCCAGATACCCGGCGGAGAACACGATCGCGGACCCGCACCCGTAGAAGTCGGCCAACTCCCGTTCGAGACCCAGGTGGCCCGAGAAGCTGCCGCTCGCCATCCGAGACCCGGTGGTCCCGGTCCCGGCCGCGCGAAGCGCGTCGTGCGCGGCTTGCAGGCAGGTCGGGTCGAACGTTAGGCCCAGGTAGTTGTTGGTTCCCGCAAGTAGAATCCGACGATCTCCGATCCTCGCCTCGGTGGGGGAGAGCACCTCGTCGATCGGGAGGCCGAAGGGGTCGGTCCCACCGCCCACGAAGCTTCTTCGGTCCTCGGCCAGAGAATGGAACTTGTGGAAGAGCGACACGAGGTTCCCTAGCCCGACCGGATTCGCTCGTGGACGACCTTTACCAGATCTCCGACGGTGTGCACATCGACGAGCGCCTCCATGGGCACGACGGCGTCGAAGTCGTCCTCGATGTCCAGCACGATGTCGAGGACCTTGACCGAGTCGAGTGCCAGGGTGGTCACGATGTGAGTCTCCGCACTCAACTCCACGCCATCCGGCGCCATGGGCTTCAAGTACTCGATCAGGCGCTCCAGGATTTCGCTCTCGGTGGCCATGTCACTCTGTCGAGGGTCCACTCACGGGGTCGGGGGTCCGCTCACTCGGTTAGGGGTCTGCTCCGTCAGAGGTCGCGCCGCGGGAGGAGTCCGTCGCTCCCAGGGGCGCCTGGGCACGATCCGGCGCCTGCTATTGGCAGCGGAGCGCCGTGTCCAGGTCCAAGCTGGGCCTCCAACCCAATGCCGCCATGAGAGGACTATTGTCGCACAACCAGTCCGTGTGCCTCAACTCCCGCACCTTACCCGGCGTCAACATCGGCCCACGACCGGTCAGCTTGGCGAGGCCCAAGTTGAGAGCGGCGAGCCCGTAGAGCAGAGGGCCGGGCACGGGGATCCTCCTTACGCGCCGCCCCCAAGCCTCTTCAGCGATCTGGGCAACTTGCCGCCAATCGTATCCCACGTCGGACCCGTCTTGGAGCTCGAACACGCCCTGAACCGGCCGGGTCGCGTCCAGCCAACGCGCCACGGCATCTACCAGGTCTCGCACATGGAGAAGGCTGACGCGACCCTCGATTCGGCCCAGCACCGGGAGCAGCCCGCTCTTCATGGCCTGAAACAGGCGCTTCAATTCCCGTTCTCCTGGGCCGTAGACCGCGGTGGGGCGGAAGACGGCCCACGGCATGCCATCCGCGTCCTCCTCGAGCACCCGCTCACCGCTCCTCTTGCTCGCGGAATACCACGAGAGTCCCGGTTCCCGAGCGGCGACGGACGACATCAACAGGAACCTGGGCTGGTTTCGCTGCCCTGCAGCCGCGCGTACCAGTCGCCGGGTTCCCGCGACGTTGACCCGCTCGAAAGCCGCGTAGGAAGCGCCGCGCACGGCGCCGGCACAGTGAACGACTCCATGTACGCCGTCGACCAGCCGGCGAAGTGCACCGTCGTCGTGCAAGTCGCCGTAGATGACGTCCACGGAGGGCCCGAAATGGCTGGCCGGAAGAGGCCGACGAACAAGAATGCGAAGCCGGGACCCGCTCGAGGTGAGCTCGCGGGTGAGGTTGCCGCCAATGAAGCCCGTTGCACCTGTCAGGGCGACAGGCAGAGTCATTTCCCTACGACTTCGTCATGGACCTCTACTTCGACCTCGCTCCAGCCTGCGCGGATCAGGAATCCGTGCTTGGCCTCGACACGTGACAGCTTGCCCGACGAGGTCTTCGGGAGCGTGTTGGGCGGGACCACCTCGGCAATGCAATGAATCCCGAACGCCTCGTACACGGCCGTCTGGATGCTATCCATGAGCTGCCTGCCAGCACCCTCGTCGGTGATGCGGGTCTGGACCACGACGACGGCCTTATCAATGCCTCGAGGCGTCGAGACACCGAACGCCGACGCGTCGCCGACCCGGACTTCCGGCATGCGTTCGGCGAGCCGCTCGAGGTCCTGGGGCCAGATGTTGCGGCCGTTGATGATGATCAAGTCCTTGCGTCGGCCTGTGATGAACAGCCCTTCCGGCGTCAGGTACCCCAGGTCGCCCGTGTCCAACCAACCGTCGTCGGTAAGCGCTTTCTCGGTCGACTCCACATCGTCGAAGTAGCCGCTCATGACGCTCGGACCCCTGATGCAGACCCGGCCAAGCGTGCGTTCGGCGAGCTCCCGTCCGTCGTCGGAGCGGATCATGACTTCGTGGCCGGGCAGAACCAGACCACAATTGACGATCTCACTGAGACGCCGCGTTTCCGGCCCAGGCGGCACGGCGACACCGCGCTCAGCCAACACGTCGGCATCGACGCAATCAGCCGATGCGGCCCCGTCCAGATCAGCGAAGGATACCGCGAGCGTGGATTCGGCCAGCCCATAGCACGGGACGAACGCCCGGCGGTCGAACCCGCACTGCGACAGTCGCTCCGCGAACTCCTCGAGAGGGTCCAGCCGGATCAGCTCGGCTCCGATCCCGGCGATCCGCCAACTGCTCAGATCCAAGATCTCGAGATCCTCAGCGCGAAGGCGCCGCTCGCAAAGCCAGTACCCGATCGGCGGGCTGAACGCGATCGTCCCTCGGTTCTGGCTGATCAGCTTCAGCCATTGAACTGGGCGGACCGCGAAGTGCTGGGTCCTCAGGTAATCACATGAGAGCTGAGACACCACCGGGCCGAGAAGGAAGCCGACGAGCCCGAGATCGTGGTAGAAAGGAAGCCACGAAACCGAACGATCGCCGGGGCGCGCGCCCAACCCCTGTTGGACGATGCCCTCCAGGTTACTCATGACGGCGGCTTGGGATATGACCACACCCCGAGGCGCGCGTGTGCTCCCGGAGGTGAATTGCAGATACGCGATCTCATCGCGCCCAGTTGGCCGCAGCACCACGTCGGGGCTGGGAAGCTCCCACAGCTCCGCCGCCGACGGTGTGCTCAAGGAAGGCATGTCCCGGGCAGCTTCCTCGAGAAAAGGCGTCAACTCCGGAGGCGCGACAGCCAGCCTCGGCCGGCTGGCCTCGAGGAGGCGCCGAAGCTTGGTGACGTAGGCGTCGTGGCCGCCGAGATTGAGTGAAATGGGCAGCGCCACCGGCACGAGACCCGCGTACTGACACCCGAAGAAGATCTCGGGGAACTCTCGCGTATTCTCGGCGATGACCGCGACCCGGTCGCCTCGCTCGAGCCCCATGCCCACGAGCCGCTTCGCCATGGCGCGGGCCCGCTCCTGGAGCTCGGGATAGGGCAGGACGTCCGTCAGGCGGCCCTTGCGGTCATAGAAGGAGAAGCCCGTCTCGCCCTTGGCGGCGTAGTCGAGCGCCTCCGCCAGAGTCGCGAAGTCCGCTGGACGGAACGGCAGCTCGTGATTTGTCGGAATGGATTCCCTATCCAATCATCGACTCCTTTCGGATTTGATCACTGGACCTCTCGTATCTTCCGGGCCGGCCCCTTCGGAGGCGTGGGTACGGCGGCCCAGGTGCGGATGTGTGAGATGTCGTCACGACGGCGCAAAATATCGCTCAGAATCTCATATGATTGCCCATTAGCCCCGCGAGCGAAAGATGAGACGGATGGGTCGTCGCGACGCAATTGCAGTGTTACGGGAGCGACACCCCGCCAGATCGATCGCTCCGCGGGCACGCGACCGACACACCGGCGGTCGGGCTCAGCGGCGAATGGATGAGCGAAGCGGCACGCGCAGAGGCAGGCGGACGGACCAACCTAGCCGGCCTGCATCGAGTCAAGGAACGCCTGGTTCGTTTCCTCGCGGCCCATGCGCTCGAGCAGGAACTGGATCGCCTCGGCGGGCGGCATGTCTGACAGGAAATTGCGGAGGAGATACACACGGTTGAGCTCCGTCTCCGTGAGGAGCAGCTCCTCCTTACGCGTGCCGGAGCGGTTGAGGTCGATGGCCGGGAAGATCCGCTTGTCGGCGATGTGCCGATCGAGGACGAGCTCCATGTTGCCGGTACCCTTGAACTCCTCGAAGATCACTTCGTCCATCCGGCTTCCCGTCTCGATGAGCGCGGTGGCAATGATGGTGAGCGAGCCACCCTCGTCGATGTTGCGGGCGGCCCCGAAGAACCGTTTCGGCTTGTGCAGCGCATTCGCGTCCACGCCGCCCGACAAGATCTTGCCGGAATGGGGGACGGTCACGTTGTAGGCACGCGCGAGTCGCGTGATCGAATCCAACAGGATCACGACGTCCTTCCCGTGCTCGACCAGCCGCTTGGCCTTTTCGAGCACCATCTCCGCCACCTGGGTATGGCGATCCGCCGGCTCATCGAACGTGGACGAAATCACCTCCGCGTCGACGTGCTCCTCCATGTCGGTCACCTCCTCCGGGCGCTCATCGATCAGCAACACGATCAGGTGCCCCTCGGGATGATTCTCACTGATGGAGTTGGCGACCTTCTGGAGGAGGATGGTCTTACCTGCCTTGGGAGGCGAGGTGATCAGTCCGCGCTGGCCTTGGCCGATGGGTGCGACGAGGTCGACGACCCGCATCGATATGTCTCCCGATTCGCTCTCGAGCCTGAGCCGATCCTCGGGGTACCGCGGCCGCAGGTTGTCGAACGCGATGCGGTGCTTGGCCTTGTCGGGGTTGTCCATGTTGACGCTCTCGACCTTGAGAAGCGCCAGATAGCGCTCGCCCTCCTTGGGAGGACGGACCTGACCGAGGATCGTATCCCCGGTGCGCAAATCGAACCTCTTGATCTGCGATGGACTCACGTAGATGTCGTCCGGACCGTACAGGTAGTTCCAGTCCTGGGACCGTAGGAAACCGTATCCCTCGGGGAGGATCTCGAGGACTCCCTCACCCCTCAGCACCACGTCGCTATCGAGGAGATTCTGCTCGATTCGGAAGATCAGATCTTGCTTGCGGAGCCCTGAATAGTTGGAGATGTTCAACTCTTCCGCGAGGTCGTGCAGCTCCGCGACGTTCTTACTCTTGAGTTCTGCGATGTCCACGAATGGCTCCGGGTCGGAGGCATGTAGGGGCGCGACTAGGACCAGGGAAGCGCCGGATAGGGAATGGCTTTTCGTGCGAGCCAGGGGGACTTGGGAGGAAATGGGGCCTGTCGGCGCTGGAAAGCGCGGTGGGCCTACGTGTTCGAGGGGCCAGGGGCATGGTAATGGGCGCGGAAGACGCGGTCAAGCCTTTTCCCGCGGCGTGGCTGGCGCTGCTCTCCCGCTATCACATCGGCGTGTTCCGGGGCGACGAAGTGATTCGCGGGACGCTTCGGGGTGGGCTCGACGTCGACTCGCCGGACGTCGCCGCACTCCTCACGAGATGGGACGGGCCGACCTACGACTGGCGGGACGAGAACGGGGTCGAGCTGATCCTCGTCCGGCCGACGGCGCCTCCCGAGAGGCCTCGCTGGATCGTCTACATTCACTCTTCGTCGCGACGATGTTCACCACCTTGACGGCCGGCGCGCTCCTACTCGGCCGGGACCCCCTGGACACCTCGTTCATCGAGCTAGGGCCCATCTGGCTTCCGGTACCCACGACCCTGAACCTCGGGGACCTTCTCGTCGGCGCCCCGTTCGCACTCACGCTTCTCGGGATCCTCCTGGCCCACGAGCTAGGCCACTACTGTGCCGCCCTTCACCACCAAATCCGTGTCTCCCCCCCATTCTTCATCCCCTTTCCACCGTACTTCTCGATCGTCGGCACACTGGGGGCATTCATTCGGCTGAAAGGTCCGATCGTGCGCCGTTCCATCCTGCTCGACATCGGTGCGGCCGGGCCCTTGATCGGCTTCGCCCTGTCACTGCCAGCTTCTCTGCTCGAGCTTGCTTGGTCGGAGCGGCTCCCCAGCCAGGCGGACCCGATCACTCCCTACGTCATCCATTCTTCGGCGAGCCGTTTCGACTCGGTGACGGGGTGCTGTTCAGGGCCCTCGCGACCGTCACGTTGGGCAACGTGGGAGCCGGAAACACGATTCTTCTCCACCCCGTGGCCTTCGCCGGATGGCTGGGGCTCTTCATCACTGCGCTCAATCTCTTGCCCCTGGGACAGTTGGACGGAGGGCACATCCTCTACGCGCTCAGCGGTCGCCGCCAGCGGATCTTCGCAATTGCCTTCCTGCTCGCAGTCCTTCCACTCGGCTTGCTTTGGTGGGGGTGGTGGTTCTGGATCGTCGCCACGGTCGCGCTGAGCCGCGGGCGCATCGGGCACCCGCCGGTCCTCCAGGAGAGAGCCGAGCTCGATGCCCCGCGGCGCCTCGTCGCTTGGATCACGATACTGATTTTTTTTCTCACGTTCACACCCATCCCGCTCGATATTTGATTTCCCGCTCACCTTGCCCCCGCATCTCCTGCAAGCCCTTGCTCCGTCACGGGTAGCCGCATCTCGAAAACGACCATTCTTGACAGCAGATGCGTAAAAAACAAACATTAGTTTCCACCACACTTTTTACAATTTCGAAAAGGTGGAGGCCCGAAGTGGCGAGACACAATCGCGACGGTAAAGGATCCGACCAAAGGGGCTTCGAGTACTCGATTAGCTACCAGCCTGATTGGCTCCGACTCGTGAAGGTGACTCGAGATCTCGAATCAGGCCGACAATCGACGAAGACGCTCTTCAGGAATCCGGCCTCTCGCCAGGAGGCCCCACCTGGCGATCGTATTCGGACCCGAATCACTTCCTCCGACCAGGGGCTCGACTTCGAGGTCTGGCTCACGGATTCGCAGGAGGCGGTGGCCCGCGTCCAAGTCTCATGCAAGGTGCCGTCCGGACGCCGAGGAGGGCGCAACGAGGAGCTCGTCTTTACGCTCGAGAACGGTCTTCCTGGATCCCGCTGACGGACGTCCGGCGACGGGCTCAATTGAACCCGCACCAGGAAGCTCTCGGGTGGCGGTCCGGTGAGTGCGCCGCCTATCTTCGCCCCCATGATGTCGTACGTCCTGGCTCCGATCGCCGCCGTAGGCCGAGCCGCTCTGGACTCGGCCGCCACAGTCGGGCGGTGGGGGCACCTGATGGGGAACGGGGTCCGTGCGCTGAGGAAGTTCGACATCTGGGGCCGACTTCTCTTCGAGCAGCTGGCACGGGTGGGCGTGGACTCGGTGCCGATCGCTCTCTTCATCGCCGCTTTCACCGGGATCGTCCTCGCTCTCCAAGCTTCCTACACGTTCACGGGCGCGATTCCGCTGTACTTCGTAGGGAGCCTGGTCGGCAAGACGATGATCATCGAGCTCGGCCCAGTGCTCACCGGGCTCGCCTTGTCTGGGCGAGTAGGAGCGAGCATCGCGGCCGAGCTCGGAACGATGCGCGTCACCGAGCAGATCGACGCTCTAGAGACGATGGCGTACGATCCCGCGGCTTATCTCGTCGTGCCTCGAGTGCTCGCCGGAGCAATAATGTTTCCGGTCGTGACCATGATGGCAGCCGGCCTTGGAGTCGCAGCCGGTTGGCTGACCGCGCGGGAGCTTCTCGACATGTCGACGCCGGAGTTCGTGAAGGGGCTGAGACTGTTCTTTATCCCCTTCGACGTCCGCTTCGCGCCATCAAGTCGGTTACCTTCGGGCTCACTGTCACCTCGGTCGGTTGCTTTTTCGGCTTCCACGCCAAGGGTGGTGCCGCCGGCGTTGGGCGCGCCGCCACGTCGGCGGTGGTCGTGAGCAGCATGATCATCCTCGTCCTCGACGCCTTCTGGGCGGCGGTGCTCCTATGAGCATCGAAATCCGCGATCTACACAAGGTGTTCGGATCCAAGTCGGTCCTGAACGGTGTAGATTTCGACGTGAGCGATGGCGACACGCTGGCGCTGATCGGGGCGTCCGGAGCGGGCAAGTCTGTCGTGTTGAAGCACATCGTGGGGTTGCTGACGCCGGAACGCGGGAGCGTGACTGTCGATGGAAGGATCGTCGAGTCGCTGGACCAGGACGAGCTCTACGGGCTGCGTCGCAAAGCGGGGTACGTATTTCAGTTTGCGGCTCTCTTCGATTCGATGACGCTCGCCGAGAATATCGGCATGGGGTTGCGGCGCGTACCGGGAATGAAGGAGGCCGAGATCCGCGACCGGGTCGGCGAATGCCTCGCGCTTGTCGATCTCGCCGGGCTCGAGAACCGGTATCCGTCGGAAATCTCAGGTGGGCAACGAAAACGGGCGGACATCGCCCGGGCAATCGCCACGCGGCCCAAGTACCTCCTGTACGACGAACCGACGACCGGGCTCGACCCGAGTACGACGACGGTGATCAGGCGGCTCATCCTCCGCATGCGGGAAGAGCTCGGCGTAACAGGAGTGGTCGTGACCCACGACATGGAGAGCGCGTACGTCATTGCGGACCACATGGCCCTGCTCCATAGGGGCCACATTCGCTTCGTTGGGACGCCCGAGGAAGTGAGGACTTCAGACGATCCAGTGGTCAAGGGATTCATAGAGGGTCGACCTGAGCTGCTCGAGGTCGCTTCATGAAGCGCCGCAACGAGATCCTGGTGGGCATCGTGATCATCCTCGGGCTCGCGGTGGGTGTGTTCGGCTCCCTATGGATGCAGGGCCGACGCTTCGCCCGAAACACGATCTTCGTCGAAGCGTTGTTCAGTAACGTCGGCCAGCTCTTGAATGGCGCACCGGTCAAGCTGCGCGGCGTTGGCATCGGACAAGTCACCGATATCACCGTCGAGCCCAACGGTAACGCGGTCCGTATCCGCCTGGCGGTGACGCGAGGCGTCCAGATTCCCGACGACGCGACGGTGATCGTCGCGCCCGAGTCGATGTTCGGAGATTGGCAGGTGGAGATCGTGGCGCGCTCGGCGTACCCCCAGTTCGCCTTCTACGAGTCCACGGATCCCGAGGCGCTAGGGGGCTTCACAATCCCCGACCTGTCTCGCCTGACCGCAACGGCCGACAGAATCGCCGAGAATCTGGCGACGATCACCGATCGGGTGTCGGTCGCGTTCACCGAGGCAACCGCAAGCAACATCGCACAGGCCATCAACAACATCGGGGAGGTCAGCGAGAGGCTGGCACAGCTCGTCGAGACACAGGCCGACGTGGTGGACGAGGTGGTCGTCGACGTTCAGACTTCGGCGGCCGAGGTAGCGGCCGCGGCCCGGTCGGCCCGGAGCACGCTCGATCAGCTCGACCGCGTGCTGTCGACCGGGGCCGTCGACTCGATCATCGTGGACACCCGTTTTGCGGCGAAGGAGTTCGGCGGGCTGGTCGCTGACCTTCGAACGACCGTCTCAGGGCTCGAGACGACCCTCGCCTTGGCCGATTCGACCTTTGGGCGTTTCAACCGCATCGGCACCAGGATGGAGGCTGGAGAAGGGTCGCTCGGTCGGCTACTGGCCGACTCCACATTGGCGGTTCGCGCGGAGGAAGCACTCACCCAGCTCACCCTTTTGTTGGCGGACTTCCGGGAAAATCCGAATCGCTATGTCCGGCTTTCCATCTTCTAGTCCCCAAAGCACCTGCTTTGCCCGTGCTGCAGTCGGGCCGGCGTATCGCGACGGTGCCACCCACATTTGATGAAGAACAAGATGCCACCGAGGATCGAGAGAAGCGCTGGGGGGGTCGTCGTGCGCACGCTCGATCGGGTCCACAACGTTCTTCTGATTCGGGATCCGTACCAGAACTGGGGCCTGCCCAAAGGACACATCGAGGCGGCCGAAGCCCCACCGACCGCTGCGTTGCGCGAAGTGCGCGAGGAGACGGGGCTCAGGGAGCTCCACCTCGGTCCGACGCTGGGCACGATCGACTGGCGCTTCCAATTCCAGGGCGAGCCCGTCCACAAATACTGCGAGTTTTTCCTGATGGCCTCGCCGTCGGGCGACGTCGTGCCCGAGCTCGAGGAGGGCATCACAGAATGTCGATGGCTGCCCATGGGTGAGGCGATCACCGGGGTGACCTACAACAACGCCCGAGAAATGATCAAGATCGCAGCGACGCATCTCGTCGACGGGGAGAGCTTCCCACCCTGGCGGTGCGACTCCGACTGACGCCAGCCGGCGCGCGAGCTCGTACGTCAAGCACCACTTTCTCGATCGCCTTCTGCGCTCTTATCCTATTCCGGCGAATGCCGGCACTGACGGGGCGGAACCAGGAACGTCGCACCGACGTTCCTTCTGCGCACGCCCGAAGCGCCACGCCACAAGAAACCCGCTGGGGCGCACCGGTCCCGCCCCCGTCGTCCTATAGAAGAGTGCGCATGAACGACGACATCGTCGATTTGACCATCATCGGTGGGGGGCCTACGGGCCTCTTCGGAGCGTTCTACGCGGGAATGCGCGGGCTTTCCTGCCAGATCATCGACTCCCTCCCGGAGCTCGGCGGTCAGCTCACCGCTCTCTACCCCGAGAAATACATCTTCGATGTCGGCGGCTTTCCGAAGATCCTCGCCAAGGACCTCGCGAAGGACTTGGCTGCTCAGGGCCTTCAATTCGGCGCTGAAATCGCCGTCGACGAAGAAGTGCACCAGATCCGGGAAGAGGACGGCGTTTTCCGGCTGGAGGGAAAGTCGTCGGGGTACTCGACCCGGGCTGGGCTCATCGCGGGCGGAAAGGGGGCGTTCGAGCCGATGGTCTTGAAGTGCCCGGGATACGAAGAATTGCTGGGGCGGGGAGTGGAGTACTCGGTCAAGGATCCCGAGGCCTACCGCGACAAGCGCGTCATGATCGTCGGAGGCGGTGATTCGGCTCTCGATTGGGCGCTGATCCTGAAAGATCTCACGCAGCGTCTGCTCGTCGTGCATCGGCGAGAGGGGTTCCGGGCCTACGAGACGTCGGTCACTAAGCTGAAAGAGGCCGGCGAGGCAGGCGAAATCGAGGTGAAGACCTTTTACGAAGTGCGGGAGATCCGAGGGAACGGACAGGTCGAGTCGTGCACGATCTTCGATAACCGAACCGATGAGGACGAGTCGTTCGAGGTCGACGTCGTGCTGACGTTCCTCGGCTTCAAGCCGGATCTCGGGCCCATCAAGAACTGGGGACTCGAGCTGGACAAGAACCGAATCGTCGTCAATCAGCTCATGGAGACGAACCGCTCCGGTGTCTACGCGGCCGGGGACCTGGCCGGCTACCCAGGCAAGCTCGACCTGATCGCCACGGGGTTCGGAGGGGCAGCGATCGCCGTCAACAACGCCGTCCACCACATCGATCCATCGGCCCGGGTCAACCCTGGGCACTCGACCAACCTCAAGATCTTCAAAGACAAATAGCCAGAAGGAACGGACCAAGATGGAAGAAAGACAGCACGAGCAAGTCGTCATCATCGGGTCGGGCCCGGCAGCGTGGACGGCCGCGATCTACGCTGCCCGCGCCAACCTCAGTCCCTTGGTCGTCGAGGGCCTCGGCAGCAGGACGATGATTCCGGGCGGACAATTGATGTTCACGACCGACGTAGAGAACTATCCGGGATTCCCGGAGGGCATCACGGGACCGGAAATGATGATGGCCTTCCGCGAACAGGCGGTTCGCTTCGACACCCGCGTGATTGCCGAAGACGTGGTCGAGGTGCGGTTGGCCGCTCAACCGAAGGTTCTCGTGACGAGCTCGGGCAAGGAGATCGAAGCTGACGCGGTCATCATTTCCACCGGAGCGAACGCCCGGTGGCTCGGTGTCCCGAACGAGGAGCGCCTCGCCCAGAGCAACGGGGGAGTTTCGGCCTGCGCGGTTTGTGACGGAGCGCTGCCGCATTTCCGAGACCAAGTGATTGCGGTCGTGGGTGGCGGGGACAGCGCGCTGGAGGACGCGATCTACATGGCGAAGTTCGCCCGTGAAGTCTTGGTCATCCACCGGCGGGAGGAGCTCCGAGCCTCGGCGATCATGCAGCAGCGAGCATTCGACAGCGACAGGATTCGCTTTCTGTGGAACCAGGTGGTCACGGAGGTCGTGGGCGACGACGTGATCACCGCCGTCCGCCTACAGGACACGGTCACGGGCGAGGCGAGCGAGGTCGAGGTCGGCGGGATGTTCGTCGCGATCGGGCACACGCCGAACACGAGCTTCTTGAATGGGCAGGTCGCCCTCAAGCCGAACGGCTACATCGACCTGCCTGCCGCGTGGCGCACCGAGACTTCCGTGTCCGGGGTCTTCGCGGCCGGGGACGTCATGGACGACAACTACCGCCAGGCGGTGAGCGCCGCCGGCACCGGGTGCATGGCTGCCCTCGACGCGGAGCGCTGGCTCGCCCACGGCGGGGCAGAGGAGGCCGCGAGTGAGGCATCGACGACCGGCGAGGAGGCCACGGTCGCCCGTTAGGGAACCTCTGCACAAGTGTGGCGGGTCTCGCGCAGGGGGCTCGCGAGTGCTCAGGGTAGGAACGACGACGAGTCGTAGCAGGGCTACGGCGAGGAGGAGAGACGACGCATGAGTCCGCGACACCCCTGCGCCCACGACTCAGACGATAGCACGACCTCATGCGGTGACGGGTTGGGGCGGCATGGACCCGTCTTCGTCGTTGGAGCTCCTATCCGTAGCTTGGGCTATGGCGTCGTCCCTCCGCCTAGAATCCGGGTCCATGGCGCTCCCAACGAGACCCGCCTCACTTGTGCAGAGTTTCCCTAGACCGGATGCCGTACGTAGAGCTGCTCGGAGGCCTGATTTGGCTCGTGTTCGGGGGCGATCTCCTCGTACGGGGCTCTGTCGCGCTGTCGCGTCGCGCGGGGATCTCGCCGATGATCGTGGGGCTCACCGTGGTCGCGCTCGGGACCTCGGCACCCGAGCTCGTGGTGGCGTTACGCGCCGTGCTGACCGACCACCCGGACCTAGCGATCGGCAACGTCGTCGGGAGCAATATCGCCAACGTGCTGCTCGTTTTCGGGATTCCTGCCTTGATCTATCCATTGACTTGTACGCAGCCGAGCGCTCCCCGCGACGGAGCCATCATGCTCGCGGCATCGGCTGTCTTCGCCGGCTTTTGCTATTACGGACCGCTTGGGCGGCCCGCCGGACTCGTGATGCTCGTAGTGCTGGTGCTCTTCCTTGCCCACACAGCCTACGAGGCTACTGCAGGCGGCCAAGTGCCCTCGAAGTTCGAGGAGCTCGAGCGGGCACTCGGCCTGCCGACGAAGAAGCGCATGATCCTCACACTCATCGTAATCGGCGCGATCGCCCTGCCGATGGGTGCGGAGCTGATGATCGGGGGCGCCATCGAAGTAGCCGAGCGGTGGGGCGTCTCCGAGGCCGTGATCGGCCTCACGATCTTCGCCATCGGGACCTCCCTGCCCGAGCTCTCGACCACGGTCGTCGCGGCGCTCAAGCGACACGCGGACATGGCGGTGGGCAACGTGCTCGGCAGCAATATCTTCAACCTCATGGCAATCATGGGGCTCGCTGCCGCCATCAGTCCAGAGCCGATCGCGATTCCTCCCGGGTTCCGAGAGTGGGATCTGCCCCTGATGCTGGGAGCTGCCACCGTCTTGGCTGCCTTCGCCTGGCGTCGCGCCTCCCTGGGACGGAGGACAGGCATCGCCTTTCTCGTGGTGTACACGATCTACGTGATCATGCTCTACGAGCCAGGGTAAGACTTGGCGCGAGACGGGGCGCGGGGCTGGGCGCGAGAGGGGCCGGAGACCGGGCGCGGGCGCGGCAGCCCGCACCCGTCTCAGCCAAGCACTTCAACGAGACCGCCCCTACGGACGGCCCCCGCCTCCGAGTTAAACGGAGCCCAGTCAGCGCTCCTCGGAGATACTCCGCACGGTCGGGTACTGGATCCCGAGCTGCTCGAGGTACGTCTCGAACCGGGTCTCGTCGAAGTAGAACTGCTCGAGCAGCGGCCGATACTGCTGCATGATGTCCGCGTTCAAGTCGATCGCCGGTGTGTCGTCGGCATCGATGAACGGGATGTACTGCGTCTCGGAGGTCTGCTCGGCGAAGTACTCCTGAGCGTCGGCGAGGATCGCGGGCTGTGTAAACAGCTTGATCGCGCCGCGGGCGAGAGCCATGGCCCCTTTCGTGGCGCCTTTGTGCGCGATGGGCGTGGCCATCGCGATGGCGCTCGACCAGTGGTGGCCAGGCAGCCCGGGGATGTTCGACGGGAAGCGCAACGTCACGGTCGGCACGTTCCACGAGATGTCGCCGATGTCGTCGGAGCCACCGCTACGTGGCACGCTGGGCGGCGACCCCAGGTTGCCCAGCTCCGTGGCCAGGCCGTCCGGATCGCTGCCCATCTCCGTCTGGACCGCGCGAGCGAGGGTGTGGTCAGCCTCAGTCCACTCGGGAAGGCCGACCTCTTGGATCTCCTCGAACATGGCCTCGGCCACCGGCTTGTTGAAGTGCCGGGGCCAGGCGGTTCCGAGGATCCGGTAGGTCATCTCGGTGTCGGTCATGAGCGCGGCGCCCTCCGCCATCTTGATGCCGCGGTCGAAGTTGAGCTTGATGTTGTCGTAGTCCATCTCGCGGAAGTAGTACCAGACCGAGGCGAGTGGCGGGACGACGTTCGGCTGGTCGCCTCCGTCGGAGATGACGTAGTGCGAGCGCTGGTTCGGGCGAAGGTGCTCCCGACGGAAGTTCCAACCCACGTTCATGAGCTCGACGGCGTCCAGCGCGCTCCGGCCTCGCCAGGGCGCTCCGGCCCCGTGCGCCGCCTGTCCCGTGAATGTGAACTCGACCGAGACGAGACCGGTGCCGCTCCCCCCGCCCCAGGACACGTTGAGGTTGTTGCCTACGTGCGTGAAGAGGACGATGTCGACGCCTTCGAGCATGCCGTCGCGCACGAAGTATGCCTTGCTGCCGAGCTGCTCCTCGGCCACTCCAGGCCAGAGCACGATCGTCCCGGATATGCCCTCGCGCTCCATGACCGTCTTCAGCGCGAGAGCCGCCGTGACGTTGACGGCCTGACCGGAGTTGTGGCCTTCTCCGTGGCCGGGCGCCCCGGGGATGAGCGGGTCGTGATAAGCGACGCCGGGCTTCTGGTTGGATTTCGGGATACCGTCGATGTCGCTCCCGAACGCGATGACGGGATCGCCCGAGCCCCAACGCGCGAGCCAAGCCGTCGGCATCCCGGCTGTGCCCTCCTCGATCTCGAACCCGTTTTCGCGAAGGATGGAGGTCACATAGCGTGACGTCTCCAATTCCTGGAAGCCGAGCTCCGAGAAGCTGAAAATCTTGTCCACCATCACCTGAGTGAGCTTCGCGTTGGCTTCGACTTCGGCAGCCACCTGGTCCATGAGCGATTGGCCCGCGACGATGTTCGGCAGGAGCGCAAGGGTAATGAGGATCGGACCGACTCGTCTCATCGTGTTATCCTGATTGAGTGTGCGGAACCGCCAGAGCGCGGAGCTTTCGAGCGCTCACGATTAGCACCGGCGCGGTATCCCGTGCAAGTCCCCGGGATCGATGCGTCGGGTGTCCCAGCCACCCCCGCCCGTACCAAATCGAACGGCGCAGCCGTAACACTGCCTCTTGAGAGAGTGTCTGATCTCACAGACATGACCCGAACCGCCGCGACTCCCGAATCCGGGACGACCCGCCGAGGAGACGACAGGCCACTTCGCCGCCTGCTGCTCGCTATCTTGCTGTTCGGGGTCGTCGGTACCGGTGCTGAGCTCGTGCTTCTGGAGCACACCGAAGATGTGTGGCAGTGGGCGCCACTTGCTCTGCTCGCCGTCGCCATGCCTGGTGTGTCCTGGCTCTACGCCTCACCTGGCGTGGCCAGCGTGCGGACGGTACAGGCATTCATGATGCTGTTCGTCGCCTCGGGCGTGCTGGGTCAGTGGCTGCATTTCAAAGGCAACGTGGAGTTCGAGTTGGAGATGTATCCTTCCATGAGTGGATTGGAGCTGGTCTGGGAGGCGCTGGGTGGAGCCACCCCATCGCTCGCGCCCGGAACCATGGCGTTGCTTGGTCTGATCGGCTTGGCGGCATGTCATCGCCATCCCGGTCTGAATTCGAACCTCAATATTGATCACGATCAGGAGGGATCATGAAGAAACGAGGAAACGAAGCGATTGCCCGGACACTGGCGCTGTTGCTGGTGTGTCTCGTCCCCGTCCTCGCCTGCGCAGGCGGGGACGGAGGAGAGAGCGCCGCTGAAGGAAGCTCGGCTACGAGCAGTCCGCCCGCTGAGATCTCGAGCGCGGGCAGCGCGGTCGCGAATCCCAATCTCGCCGGGGCCGAGGAGCTCGGTGCGCTGCCCCACATGAGCGCGGCGCTCGTGGACGCAATCATGGAGCAGCGCCCGTTGCTCGGTTCGGAGGCCCTCAACGCGGTCGTGAGTCAGCACCTGAGCGCCGAGCAAGCCGAAGAGTTGTACGTCGAGATGTTCGTCCCCATCAATCTCAATACGGCGAGTGAGCTCGAGATTCTCCTCGTGCCCGGCGTCGGTGACCGCATGGCTCACGAGTTCGACGAGTACCGTCCCTACACCGCCATCGCCCAGTGGCGGCGCGAGATGGGCAAGTACGTGGACGACGCCGAGGTCGCCCGCATGGAGCAGTACGTCTTCGTGCCGATCGACCTCAACACGGCCAGCGAAGAGGAGATCCTGGCCGTCCCGGGCGTGGGGAGCCGGATGGCGCACGAGTTCGAGGAGTACCGGCCGTATACGGGCATTGAGCAGTTCAGACGCGAGATGGGCAAATACGTCGACGAAGGCGAAGTCGCACGTATGGAGCGCTACGTCGAGATTCGGCCGTAGGCTGCAGACGGAAGCGCCCCGGATTCACAGCCGCCCGGCGCGCTTCGCGCTTCTGCCTTCGCGGGACCCTAGTGTGGTGTCCCAGAAGTCTGGTAGCTACGGAGGAGACGCAGGCGCCGCTCTGGCAAGGCGGGACGACGCGGCGTAGCCGTAGCTACGGCAAGGAGTTCCAACGATGTCCAGAGCGGATGCATGCGGCGCCGAATGGCAGCAGAACTTCTGGGACACCACACTAGCTCCAGCCCATACGCCCTCTCAGGCCCGTGATGTGAGCCAGGTGGTGGCGGCAATGCCACTCGTAGATTTGCAGGTTGACGTCGAGAGGCACGGCCCCCCACTCGGGGTGCTGGAACGTGCTCTGCCAGTCCCCGTCTTTGAAGGTGCGCAGCCAGCCCGTCCACCGCTCGTCTAGGGCGTCGAGCAATGCCAGGGACTGTTCGATGGCCCCCGCGCGCCCGTCGTCGAGCTCCGCCCAGGCCGCCTCGTCGTAGGTCCGGACTCCGGGGGTCTCCTCGGTCATGGCCAGCTTGAAGCGCACGTAGCTGTTGACGTGGCTGTCCGGCAGATGGTGCACGACTTGCCGGATCGTCCAACCATCGGGTCGGTACGGCGTATCGAGCTGCTCGTCCGAGAGGTTCTCGACGGCGTCTCTCAGCTTTCGCGGCAGGCCGGCGATTTCGTCGATCGCGGCTGTCCGCTCCTCCGGGGTCATCGCTCCACGCCGCTGGAAGCGGCCCACCGGGTAGCGGAGCTCTTCGAGGTCGGTTGTCATCGTCTCCTCCTGTTCACCAACGCGGTCTCCGGACGAACGGACTCAGTGGGTGAGCGCGTAGACGAGGTAGTTGACGCCTAGCTTGTAGGCCTCGTTGGTGATGTCCATCGGCAGCCATCCGGAATCGGACCACTCCCAGTACTCGGCGATGTCGTTGTCGTGGTTGATGATCGCCACCATGCGATTGTTCGGATCGTTGCCCTCGAACAAGCCGAAGTAGTTGGGAATGACGTTCACCATTGGATGGGGGAAGTAGATCTCGTCCATCTCGAAGAACGTGTCGAAGATCGTGTGGTCCGGTCCGATCTCGATGGGCTCGTACTCGGGGAGCACGCGGTTCAGTTGGAACAAGAGATTCTCGATCTGCCGTCCCTCGAAATCGTCGAAGATGAGGAACCCGCCTTTCAGCACGTACTCTCGAACTGCCCGCGCTTCGGTTTCGTCCATCGTCCAGAAGCCCGGCTCGGAGATGTACGCGATGGGGTGCCGGAAGAGCTCAGGGTCGTCCAGATCGAAGACGTTGGTTGCGGACAAGTGCGCCTCGATGGTCGTGAGCTCGCGCATCAAGCGGGAAAGGTTGCGGTCGGCCCGCGGGTAGTCGTGGCTCCAGGAGGAACGCCCGCGGCCGAACCCACGCAAACCAGTTCCCCGCCCGTAGCGGATGCGGGTGAAGACGTATTGGCCGTCGTAGCCCGGGTTGGTCGTGTACTGACCGTTGGCCTGTGGCGGGGTGCGGTATTGGCTGACGGGCCCCGCGCTGCGTAGCGCCGAGCTTGCGAACAGCGTCGAGAGACCGATGGCGAGCTCGAGTCCGGCCGCGCCCCACACCGCACGGCGGTCTGGACGGTGTCGCGAGGACGACGCGCGCTTTCGGTGGTCACTGACGAGCTGCGGCATCGGAGCGTGTGCCGGTCGAGGGTGGAACTCTAGAAACAGTATGCAGCGTCTCCCGACCAGCCAACAATCGTGTTGCCGGATACACTAACATTGCTAGGTCGACGACCGGACGCTATGCTGCGCTAGCAATGTTAGCGAATTCGCGATCGTGAGGGCTCGCGATTGGAGTCAGTGTCCGCATCGGACCGGCGGCGGAGCTGACGGCTCCGCAGGTCGACGCGGTCGATGGTGGGCCAGGTGATGTCGAGCCGCCAATTGGAGGGAGTGGAATGGGTCGGGACGTACTGGGAGGCTTCGAGCACCAGGTGCTGCTCGCAATCCTGCGGCTGCGATCGGAATCGTACACTGTGCCCATCGTCCTCGAGATCGAGGAGCGGGGCGGACGCGAGGTCGCGCCGGCAAAGGTATACATCGCCCTACGGAGGATGGAGGAGAAGGGCTTGCTGCGCTCTCGAATGGCGGACTCCACGGGGGAGCGCGGGTTGCGAAAGCGGCGGTACTTCGCGCTTACACCCGAGGGTCTGGAACGCCTCCGTGAGTCGAGACGAACGCTTGTTCGCTTCTGGGAGGGGGTCGCCGGCGCCCTGGACGAGCAATGAACAGGGACGGCAGGCGCAGCGAGGAACGCACGCGCAGCGGGGAACGCAGGCGCAGCGAGGAACGCACGCGCAGCGGGGAACGCAGGCCCGCCGGGGAGCGTCGGTCCGGCAGCGGTCGTGAGCCCGACGGGAGCGGTGCACCAGGAGACGGCGAGGGTCGGCCGGGGCACTCACCGCCGATCCGGGCAGTAGCGATTCTCGGACGACTGATCCCGTGGCTCGAGCGTGAGGCGGTGCTGGCGGACCTCGCCGAGTTGTACCGGATCAAGGTCGAGCGGCACGGTCCCGTCGCGGCACGGCGCTGGTACTGGAGACAGGTGGCAGCGTTCGCGTTCAGACGGCCGTTCCGGGGGGCGGACGGGAGCGGGTGGGGCGCCGTGTTCGGGGACCTGAAGTACGCGGCACGAACCCTGTTACGAAGCCCGACGTTTACGATCACGGCGATCGTGACGCTCGCGCTCGGGATCGGCGCCAACACAGCCGTCTTCAGCGTCGTGAACTCGGTTCTGCTCCGTGAGATCCCCTATCCCGACGCGGACCGCCTCCTTTGGGTGTACACGGACGCGCCTCCCAATCGGTGGCCTTTCTCGGTCGCGGACCTCCAGTTCCTCGAGGAGCGCAATCGGACCTTCGAAAGCGTCGCCGGCTGGTCGCCCCGCCGTATGACGTTCGCGGCCTCCGGAGTGGCCGAGCGGATCCTCGCCAACCGCGTCACGGCCAGCTTCTTCGGAACGCTCGGGGTCGCGCCGGCCCTCGGAAGGGACTTCACTCCCGCGGACGCAGCACCGGGCGCGGAACCGACGGTGATCGTCAGCCAGGGTTTCTGGAGCACTCGGCTCGGGGGCGACCCGGACGTGCTCGGCCGAACGGTCCGCCTCGACGGAACGAACTTCACGGTCGTCGGAGTGATGCCAGCCGAGGTGGGTCCGCTCGAGGGTCCACAATCCGAGCTGTGGCCGCTGATGCAGCCCACGCCGCCGGAACGGAAAGGGCCGTTCTTCCTTCGGATCGTCGGGCGAATGCGGACGGGGGTGACACACTCCGCGACCTCGGAGGAGCTCCGGCTCCTCAACGACGAGATGTTCCCACTGTGGGCGGATACCTATTCGGACCAGACCGCGTCTTGGAGCGCGATCACGGCGATGGAGTCGGTCGTCGGTGACGTCCGGACGCCGCTCGTCGCGCTGCTCGTCGGAGCAGCCATCGTCTTGCTCATCGCCGCGACCAACGTGGCGAATCTGGTATTAGCTCGTGCGACTACCCGCTCGCAGGAGATGTCGGTGCGTGCTGCGCTCGGGGCATCTCGCTTCCGGCTGACCAGCATCCGCCTGGCCGAGACAGCGTTCGTCGCGGTGGCCGGTGGGGCCCTGGGCGTCGGTCTCGCGGTCTTGGGCATCAGCTATCTCACCGGGCTCGGGCCGCAGGCTCTCCCGCGGCTCGAGGAAGTCGGCGTGGATGGAGTCGCCCTCGCCTTCGCGACACTCGTGACGTTGGGGAGCGCTGTGGTCGTGGGGATGCTCCCGGGAGTGGGAGGGTCTGGCAGTGTGCTCGCCTCGGAGATCCGGTCGGGATCGCGCAGCGTGGTCGGCGGTGGGTTTCGGCGGCTCCGGAGCTCGCTCGTAGCCCTCCAGTTCGCGTTCGCGATACCACTGCTGATCGGAGCAGGGCTCCTTGTGAACAGCTTCGCCCAGCTGCGCGCGGTCGATCCCGGATTCGACGCGAGCAGGGTCATGGCGTTCCATCTGGCACTCCCCCCCGATCGCTACCCGGACTCCGCGACGCGAGAAGAACTCTGGGCTCGCCTGACCGAGGGGCTGGAAGCCATTCCCGGTGTCGATCGAGCGGGTCTCAACGCTTCGCGAATCCCGGACTTCGTATCGGAGGTGAACAACTTCAGCCTGGAGACCTACCGTACTCCGGCTGGCGAGCAGGACCCCGCTTCCCCATGGATGTCGGCTACGGCTGGGTATTTCCGGGCGCTCGGTGTGCCTTTGATCGCGGGTCGGCACGTGGATGAGCGCTCCAACGCGCCGCCCGAGCTCGTGGTCGATCAGCGATGGGTGACGCAGCACCTCCCTCCCGACGTGGACGCGATTGGTCAGCGCCTCGTGGACGGGCCTTGCACGGCCCAGGTGGAACCCGTCTTCCCGTGCCGTTGGTGGACGATCGTCGGTGTCGTGGGCCACGTGAAATACAGGGGGCTCGATCAGGACGACGGAGCGATCTACTCATCACTCTCGTGGGGCTACGAAGAGCTTGTACGCGTACATCGGCACGTCGGTGGACCCGGCGGGCTTGGCGCCCCAAGTCCGGCACGTGGTGACCGACCTCGACCCGGAGCTGCCGGTTGCGGAGCTCGCTACCGGCGAAGATCTGCTCACCGCTTCGGTTGCCCGGCCGCGGTATCTGATGACGCTGCTCGGCGTGTTCGCGACCGTGGCGCTGATCCTGGCAGCCGTCGGCATCTACGGGGTGATGTCCTACTTCGTGAGCCAACGGACGCGCGACATCGGGGTCCGGATCGCGCTTGGTGGCCCGCCGACCTCGGTCGTGCGGATGGTCGTCGCACGGGGCCTGCGCCTGGCGGTCGTAGGGACTGTCGTCGGCATCGCCGCCTCGTTCGCCGTCACCCGCTTCATCGCAAGCATGCTGTTCGGCGTGAACCCGCGGGATCCGCTCACCTTCGTGGCCATCATCGGGGCATTGGGGCGGTTACGGTGGCCGCGTGTTTCCTGCCCGCTCGGAGGGCGGCGCGGGTGGATCCGGTGGTGGCGTTACGGGAGGATTGAAGGGTCCCCTGGGTCGTGCGGGCCGGGTCGCCGATTTCCTGGGGGCCTGGAAGAGAACGCGGGCCTGAACTTCGCGGACCGTGTCATCGTGGCGAGACGGCGGTTAGGACTGGATGGACGCCATCAGGGAGTCCTGCGCCGGGAGATTACGGTATCGACCTCGCCCAGCAGCATACCGAGAGCGGCGGTGCGTCCGGTGATTCCCTCCACCACTTTTTCACACCTCCGGACTGTCACCCATGTCCTCTCACTAACTGTTACGCATGTTGTGTCCTATTCATACCCAGTTGTGTCCTATTCACGGTACGCAGCGCTCTATTCAGAGTCGCGTTCCGGCGATTCCCCTTCAGGGTGGGCACCTGGCACCCGGAGGCGGACTGAGCTGATGGGGAATCCACCGAACCGGCCCAGTTCGTTCCACAGTTCTGCAAAGACTTGGTTTTCTTGCCGAAACGTCGCCCCGCCCGGGGTCCGGAAAGCTTCAGCTGCCTCGTGGGCGTGCATCTCCCATACGGCTTCCGTCAGGGCGCCTGCCTTCTTGAGACGGTAGAGCTTCAGCCACTGGTTCGCCAACACCGCATCAAGAACGAGAAGCGAATCCCCCCGGCAGGGCTCAGCGATTCCGGATTCGCGGTGCCCCGGTAGAAGATGTCGGCCACCTCCGCGTCACCTACGACGACTTCGTTGACGCTGTTGAAACCCGACGTGACGCTTTCGTACGTCGACGTGGAGACCGCCGCCGTGTTCTGTCGGAGCTGCACTGCCAGGTAAACCAGCGTCAAGACCACCGCTACCGCGCCGACGATCTCACCTACGGCGCAGATCGCCTCCCAGTTCATTCGAGGTCTGCTCCGAGAAGGGGGGTGGTATCGGAGGTTGCCGTCTAACGGCTTTGCGATTCTGCTGCGCGACAACTTGCCGCCCGAGCGCCGTACGCGCGAGCCACGATGCTCACCGCGTCAGTAGCAATCGTTGTTAGGAAGACGACGACGTAGTAGTTTCGGGCGGTCGTAATTACGATGTGAGTACGGAGCATAAAGCATGAAGACCAAGATCGTCAGAATCGGGAACTCCCGTGGCGTACGAATCCCCAAGCCGCTCCTCAAGCAGGCCGGCCTGGAAGACGAAGTCCGGCTCCGCGTCGTCAAAGGTGGCATCGTCATTGAGGCGCAGAAGGCTCCGCGCGAAGGTTGGGCCGATGCCGCAGCGCTTGCACGCGGGCGCGCAGATGACCGGCTGCTTGATGAGGCCCAGGACACCGTCTTCGACGAGACCGAGTGGGAATGGTGACCAGCGCCGTCGTGCAGCGGGGAGACGTCTTCTTGGTTTCACTGGAGCCCACGGTAGGACGTGAGATTCGCAAGACTCGGCCATGTGTCGTGCTCTCGCCCGACGAACTGAATCAGCACCTGCGAACGGTTATCGTGGCCCCGATGACAACGGGTGGGCATCGCTACCCCTTCCGGGTCAGCTGCCGGTTCCAGAAGAAGGATGGGTTCGTCGTGCTGGACCAGCTACGGACCGTCGATACCCAGAGGCTAGTAAGCAAGCTCGGCAGGCTGAGCTCGACAGCGATCTCCAACTCCCTCGGCATCCTCCAGGAGATGTTCGCCGGGTAGTTGACTCGTCTACCTAACGGCTCGCGCTTCTGCTGCGCGATCACGATGCCGACCCGGAGCGCGAGGTGCAAGCCAAGTGCTCCCGGACCCGAGCAGCCTATTCGGGACAGCTTCAAGCCCTTGTTAGCTAGCGCCCTCGTCCGTGCGCATGGCATCCGCCTCACCATCCTCTGCAGCTGCCTCTTCAAACGCGGCGGAGCCACTTGCGGTCTGAGCCAGCAGTGGACCAACGGCGTCCATCAGGGAGCCCACCCTCTGTCGAATCTCGCGAGCCGTAGAGGCCCATGCCGCTCGCCCAAGAGCAAGGCTTCCGGCCGCCCCTGCTACGATCATTGACACGCCAAGAGGAACTGACTCGAGCATTCCGGTCTCGCCGCTAGCTACGACGGCAACCGCGAACGCGAACGCGCCGAGCACGCTGAGAGCGCCGGTGACAGCCAAGCTGGCACGTCGGTCGACAACGACGCGGACCCGAGTTCCGTCTCCTTCGGCGTGGGCGCTCACAAGGACTTGATGCCCCGCGGAGTTCCATAGCAGTCCAGATGAGTCGGCTTCACCCACGCCCTGCTGTTCGACTGCAGCCCTGACCGCCGACAGGAGGTGGGCCGCGCTCTCGTCCGTCAGTTTTGTCCTTAAGTGGGCGTCCAGTCGGTACTTCACCGACCCTCCGAGCACCCGCTGCAGCCAACTCACCCTCGATTCAACCGGAATCTGGCGCGCTGCCCGCTCGACCAGGACGGGATCCAAGCCCGCCTCTGCAGCGATCGCCTTCATTTCCTCCAACGAGAAGCCAGCTGATGAGCGTCCCACAGCATCGGACGGACCGGTCAACTCGGCCGCCTTACTCAGAATGAGGGCGAACTCCCTATCGGTGTAGACCCTACCGTCCTCGCTGATTTTTGGACCTCGATCGAGAGTTAGAGGCGGACAGATCCCCCGCGCGTCGTGCACTGAAGTGCTGGAACGTACCCGGTAAGCGCGCGCCGCGGCCAGAAAGAAGGGAGTAGGCGAAAAGCGTCTGGTGTATGATCCTCGGCTATCCGACCAGACTAGCTACGACCAAGCCTTGCCCCCCCTTCACATGTCGGCGCTAGCTAACACAACTTGAAAGCACGCCCCCTGTACCGTGGTTTTGCGAGACAACCATGGACCACAGCAGAGGGCGGCTCTCATGAAGCGGAACACAAAGTATGTGGGGCTCGACGTGCATCAGGCAATGACGGTGGCGACGGTTCGAAGCGAAGGGGGGCGGGTGATCGTGCGCAGCGTGGTCGAGACGAACGACGAGTCGATCAGGGAGTTCTTCGGCGCGATGGCTGGCTCGGTGCACGTGGTGTTCGAGGAGGGAACACAGGCACAGTGGCTCTACGACCTACTGAGTCCTCGTGTGGACCGGGTGATCGTGTGCGACCGCAGAGGCGAGAAGCGCTCGGGCAACAAGGGGGACAGGTCGATGCCGACGAGCTGTCGGAGCAGTTGCGGTGTGGCGGTCTGCGAGCGGTATACCACGGCGCACACGGCCGAGCCGACCTCAAGGAGCTGAACGGAATTCTTCGGCTTCATCGGCCTGTCTAGGTTTGGTCAGCGGGGGCCACCTTTGGCCGGCCTTCGGGAGCCAGATCGCGTTTCAGTCTAACTGCAAAGCTTGGCAGCGGGCTCACGCGGGAGTCGCGTTGAAGCCGTGAAACCAGGCATCGCGTGGCCGGTCTGCTGCAGCGGCTGGTTATGCCTGATCGCCACCTGTCTGATCCTTTCGAGACATTCGTGTTTCTCTCCAGGAGACTATCCCGACAACTAACACACCGATGACCAGGCCCCAGATCAAACCATTGACGAGGCCCAGGCCAATGCCGAGCTCCGAAGGGTCGAGATTCTCCAAGTCTCGCAGGGGAAACAGGCGGAATAAAGCAGGGGTGAATCTGCCCAGGAAGGCGCCAATGCCCGTTCCAGCAATACCGAAGCCGATCGCTGTACCCACGACCGTTGCAAGGGCCTTGAATAACGTCATCTGAGAAACTCCTGTGGCATAAGAGTCTTGCCCATCACCTGCAGGGAGCCGTCTTATTGGGCCCAAGATGTCCAAGCTCCGAGCCCACCGCATGAAGAGGCTCGAGGTGATCGCCATCAGGGCGAACGCGGCGTTCTGCCCGACGTCGACGAGGTCGTAGACTCGGTTTGGGAGGAAAGCTTGGATTCCCTCGTCGATCCAGCCCAGGCCGGCGGTCGCCACCAACGCGAGCAATGGCGGCACCGGGACTCGGCGGCTGTTGCGTCGGCGCTCAGTGAGCGCCTGCTCGATGAGCATGGCCACCAGTCCGTACTCGAAGAGATGGGAGTGCGACTCAGGGACGGGCATCCGAACCATTGTCGCCAGATAGGCGGCTGCTACGCCGAGACCTGCCGCGACCTCGATCCGCCCCGGGCGCGTCTTCGCCCAGTTCACGGCGATGACCATCCCGACGACGAGCATGACTGCGCCGCTCGAGACTCCCAGGAGCCCGCGCTCGCGCAGCGCGGCAGCGAGCTCCCGCGCTGGGCTCAGGGTGGAGTAGATGGCGATCATCACCGCCACGGTGTAGAGCCACAGGCGTCGCTCGCGATCAGAGGTAAAGCGGGACCCTGACGCGGTCGCCGAAGAAGTCGTCTCGGTGAGAGGTGGCGCACGACCCGACGGGCGGCGCGCCATCATCCACGGAACAACCAGGAGGATGAAGATCATCGCCCAGACGAAGAT
This sequence comes from Longimicrobiales bacterium, assembly GCA_965248625.1. GTDB lineage: Bacteria > Gemmatimonadota > Gemmatimonadetes > Longimicrobiales > Gaopeijiaceae. Next base: position 1,015,605 of record OZ252109.1, read on the forward strand.
TTGTCCCGCAAGCCAACTCTCGAGAGGGGAATCGTCGGCGGCGACCTTGTTGGGGTACATCTATACCCTCGAGTGTTGACGTCGAGGATAGCCATATGTCTCCGCTGTCCGAGGCAGAGGCCCCAAGACTCGAGAGTACCGAGACTAGGCATAGAGCCAGTATCACGCGGCGACCAAACGTGGTCCGCATGCCACCGGGACCTTGTGACTCTTCCATTACGAGATCCTCCATCCGTCGCACCCAGCGATGTTGACGATGTCAACTTACGATGAAATGCAGACACTGTCAACATCGTCGTGAGGGATCGCAGGACCGACCCGCGTTTCGGTCTAACGATTTGGAATTCTGCTGCCGGAGCTTCGCGTTCACCAGTCGCAAACGCTACCCAACATTCCCCGCAGCTTATCCGGACAGCAGCAATTCTTTGTTAGGCGGTTCCCCGCTTCCCCATCAGAACTGGTTCATCGGCCTCCGTGGACATAAAGTCCACCCGCAACAGCACCTCCACTTGGGTTCGGGCGTCACGGTCCGACAAAAGCCGCATGAGGCGGCGACTCGAGTCCCAGAGTGGGCGTTCCCAGGCAGCAGCATGCGCAAAACCGGGCGATTGCCGTTCACTGGACATTTTCGGGGCGGCCGCATCCTGATCCTCGCCATGCTGCCAGTGCCGCTGGCGTGCGCTGGGGGCGGACCGGCAGGGCCAGTGGAATCCGTGATCGTCAGGCTAGAGATGTCACCTACCTCCGCTCACCTCGACGCCATTGGCGCAGAGGTGCGTTTCGAGGTCGTGGCGCGCGAGGCTAGCGGCCGAGCGGTACCCGGCGTGGCACCGAGATGGGCGTCCTCCGACCCCCGAAGTGGCAGCAATCGGATCTTCGACCGGTAGCGCGACGTCAGGTGCGAACGGCCGTACAACGATCTCCGCCACGCTGGGCGCGCTGAACTCTTCTGCGACGCTGGTTGTCGCCCAGGAACTAACGTCGGTGCTGGTAGCGCCTAACGACCTTATCGTCCATTCCCATTGACGAGGCCTCGGGCGTGGCGACCGCGCTCGGAGACGGAGCCACTTCTATCGCGGCCACGGCCGGCTCCGTGACGGGTACTGCGCCACTGATTGTCCGCCAACGGGTCGCGAGCGTCACTATAGCCGATCCGGGCACAATCGCCGTCGGCACTTTCCTAGACCTGCAGGCCACTGCACGGGACGCCGCTGGCAACCTCATGCCTGACCCCGCGGTTACCTGGGAGAGCTCCGACGATGCTGTGCTCCGAATGCTGCCCGGCGGTCGAGCACATGCTATTGCTATCGGCGCTTCGGATATTTCGGCGTCGGTCGATGGAGGCGCTGGGACGCTGACGATGTCCGTAGGTGCGCAGGTCGTTCGCCGCGACGGTAACCTGACCGAGGCTATTGTCAAGGTAATTGAGGGCGCGAGAGGATGGGTGACGAATCGCCCGAAGCAGCGCAAGATGTTCGAGGCCCACGGCATGCTATGGCTGTTCTACACCGATGGTCGAAGGATGAAGTACATGACCTCGCGAGATCGGGCGGAATGGTCGAGTCCGACCATCGTGCGGCCTTCGGTCATCGTTTCGGATTCTGGTACGATGACGCCTACTTGCACTACGCTTTCAACAACGGTGCGACGGGGGAAGACATCGTTTACCGACGCGGGAGTCCGCAGGCAGATGGCTCGGTCCAATGGGGCGCAGAGCATGTTGCCTTTGACATGCCCGAAGGTCTCAGCGCGCTGTACCCCAATGTGACTGTGACGGCCTCGGGAGAGCCCTGGGTGTCCTTCCTATACTTCTCCGGGGGCCTTATGGCGCCGCCGGAGCAGGGCGTAGTGGTCCGTTCCACCGCGCGCAACGGCACGTGGCAGACGGCTCCGTCCTTCCCTTTCGTGATAGCGGATGACTCAGAAACCGACCCGGGGCCACTAGGCATCCCTCTGCCAGACGGGTCTATCGTCTGGATCTACAACCAGGAAGGGGAGGGCTATCTCGCGCGATCGTGGGCCAACGATACATGGGGTGCGGCGGAGACGGTTACGTCGGCTCAGGATGAGTTTTCTCTATTCGCGGGCATCGCCAGCGGAAGCGAAGTCCACGCGACCTATGGGGGTGGCGCTGTCCAGCATCGCGTTCGCAGCGCAAGCGGATTGTGGGGGCCGGCCCAATTGGCCTCCGCTGCGCTCAGCGTAAGTGGCAATACGGGTATGTCTCTGTCCGCGCCTGGTCGCGTCGTGGTTACTCTCTTGTCGAACGCCACGATCCAGACTCGTGAGTGGAGGTCCGGCGCGTGGCTCGCGCCGACAACCGTCTTGGAGAACCAGGAGTTACTGCATAGGGGGTGTTCCCTTAAGTCCACCGACCCCAAGATATAGTGGTTACCGGGGCTCTGCGGGCCGTTTCCCACGTCCGGTGCCGAGGTAAAGGGCCGAAGCTGGCGTGGGAGCACACTGAACAGCCTGCTCAAGCAAGCGGTAGAACAACAGGCCGCGAGCCCGGGATGTGCGTCGGTTGAAGCGAAAGGTGAACTCGTCCAGATAGTAGGGGAGGTGTTCGCGGGCGATCCCTCCTTGGAGGGTTCCGAGGACCCAGCGCTTGAGGAGAGACGCCACCCGATGTACGGCCGACATGAGCACGTGCGCGGGATCGCCGGAGGTCGAGAGGTTCGTGACCGTGTGGCGAAAGCCCAGTTTGGCGAGTCCCTGATAGCTTGGCCATCCGTCGGTATGCACCGTGCTTGCCGGTGCGATGCTATCCTTGACGAAGCCTCGCAGAACCGGAGCGGAGAGGTCGGGCACCCAACGCAGCCGTATTCTCCCGATCTTGCGTCCGTCGACCTCGGCGGCGATCGCGACGATGGCCTTCTTGATCGTCTCGCGGCCCCGCACTCCAGCCTCCACGCCCCCGACATAGCTCTCGTCCACTTGCACAACGCCGCTCAGCTGGTCGCGATCCGGTCGGACCATGGCCCGGCGGAGCTTGTGGAGCCAGACCCACGCTGTCTTGTAGCTTCCCAGTCCGAGCACACGCTGGAGCCCGAGAGCATTGGCTCCGTATTTCTGGCTCGTGAGCTCCCAGGCAGCGAGAAACCACAGACGCAGGGGCGAGCGCGTGCGGTGGAACACGGTTCCCGCCAGCACCGAGGTCTGCCTTCGACAGTGTGGGCAGACGAGACGCCCCCGCGATGCTCGCCAGACCTCTCCCAACCCGCCACAGCCCACGCACACAAACCCTTCCGGCCAGCGCAGACCCTCCACGTACTCCAGGCATGCCGCATCGTCGGGGAAGAACTCGTCCAACTCCAGCCGCGTACGGGGATAGTCCACGCCGCCACGGAGCTGAGAAGCCGGAACCGCCATGACCACAACATGTAGTGGGCGGTGGACTTAAGGCAATACCCCATTTACTGCATATCCCAGTTGGGTGGAACTTCACCGTTCTGCGTAAGGGGGGGATCACTTCAGCTACGCTGTGCCGATCCCGAGCGGCACAGAGGAGACGGCCCTGCTGCGAGTCGTGTCCATTCGGCGGTAGTTCGGCCGATGACGACGCGGCCGGCGCAGCTCAACCCAGGCGGATAGGCCCTCGATACTGAGAACCGCCTAACTTGTGTCTCCACTGCTTTCCGTCTGGAGGTATTAGGACGGTCTGCTGCGGCGAACGCAAGATCTCGGGCCAATTGTCGGCGAGGGGAGGTCTTGCGGACTGTAGCCCATGAGGGAAGGAGCCCGGACAAGCCAGGAGAGGCTCTTCGGACGAGCGCTGCGCTCACGGCGATGTCAGGCCGTGGACGGCTACGCAGGCCAATCGCGGCCATGGCGGGCGCATCAGGTGCGTGTCCGCCGCCGGTCCTGTGCTGCGAGAGGCGCGGATCTCGACGCTACGCGTCCTCGCCTACGTTCACTCCCGGGCTCCACTTCCTGGTGGAGACCTCACGGTTCAGGGAGCTCCGCGCGCTCGGCCGGCCCGATCAATAGGTCGCTGGAAGTTCAACCGTCGCGTCACGGCACGTCAGACCGTGCCTCACGGTAGGTCTGGCCGGCGCCCGATGCGGACCACGACCTCCGTGGTCCGGTGGCGGATGTCCCCGACGGGGCCGGAAAAGGCCGGGCTGACGGTTTCCCCGCGACGCACCTCCACGGCGAGAGGCCACCGCTCGAGAGCGACGACCTCGACGCCGACGCCGCCAGTCATCGTAAGGCCCGGCGTGGTCTCCTCGAGGTAGGCGATCTCGAGCGGCTGCGCAGTGCGGCTCCTGACTTGGGTGTCGAGGGACGGACCTCCCAGGACGTAGACGCTTGCTGGGCCCAGGGTCAGCCGAACCGCCGCGAGCAGCGCCGCCAGGCTGATGTAGTCGATTTGGGTCGGCATCACGTCCGGAAGACCGGGGGGAAGGCCTTCCAGCGCGAGATCGCTGATTACGTCGGCGAGTCGGATGTTCCCGCCACGTTGTGCGTAGACGCCCTCTGCCAGGACGCTCAAAAGGGGCACAGGAGTCGAGACCTCGATGTACGCGGCGAGGGTAAGCCCCGAGCGCACGTCCGTCTCGCGGCTTCCGGGCCAGAGCTGCCGCGAGTCCACCTGGCCGACGTGTCCGCCCAAGGCCCGAACCTGGGCCGCCGATTCCATCGGGACGACGACCGCCGCCGCGAGCAGCCACGCTAGGCGTCCCCGACCTCGCACGGTCGTCCCTCGTCGGTCGACGCTTACAGCGCGCCCCGCTCCTGCGCCCCACGGATCGCCCCTTGAACCAGGTTATACGCCGCCTGTCGAGACACGCCGTCCGGGTCGCGCTCACCGTAGGGCGTCGACGCGACTCCGAATGCCCGGACCTTCTCGTACTTGAACATCTCGGCGATCGCGGCGGCGAGCTCCATGCTCGTGGGCCCGTTTGCGACGGTCAACGGGTGGCCGGGCACCTCGCGCTGATCGAGGACGTCCTTGTCGATGTGGACGTAAATCACGTCGGTCTCCCGACGACAGGCGCTCCATCTGCTGGTGCAGATTGTCGGATAGCGTCCGGATGTCGTCCACGGTGATCATCCGGATGTCGTGCTCCTCGACGAGCTCGCGCTCGAGTGGATCGAGGTCGCGGACGGCTCCCATCACGATGTGGTCCGTCGGGATCGCGGGGTCGAGGCCAGACCAGAGGCGGAGGTTCCGTAGGCCCAACCCAGCGGAGACGGCGACCGGCATCCCGCCGAGCATCCCGCTGAGTGTCTCGGGCGTGTTGAAGTCGCCGTGCGCGTCGATGAAGACCAACCCGACGCGTAGGGGCGCGTCGTCCAGTCCCGATTTCTGGAGCCCGCCCAAGGTGCCGATGACCGACGTGCAATTCCCGAGCAGGCCAACGTGGAGCTTCCCTTCCCGTACGTTCTGCGCGACCAGATCGGCCAGGTGGCCGTTCGCCAGACCCATCCGGTGCCACTCACCGTACTGGCGTTCATCGTCCTCGTTGAGCGCGATCGTCGAGATCGGCTGCAACGTCACCCCCATGTCCTGCACGATGGTCGTGATTCCACCGTCTTCGAGATAGTCGGGGCCGCCTGACTTCTCCGGGACATTCCGTGCGCCCGTATACGGCATCTTGACCATGGCGACGGAGGCGCCCGACTCCTGGCACGCGGCCACGATGGGCGAGATCGCGAGCAGCAGCGCCAACAGGTTGAATTGCCTCATGACCCCTCCGCCGCTAGCTGCCTGCCTCCGCGGCCACGACGTAGCGCACGTTCGGCTGGTACACCACACCCACCAGCTCTCCGTCGATTTCCAGCCGGACCATCCCGTCATCCGCAATCACGACCTCGTGCGCGGGCACGTAGAGTCGATCGCCCTCGTGCGTTTTGATCTCGAACGCTCGGTCGGTATGAATGTCGGCGCGTGCGGCGAACGCGAGCTGGAACGTCTCGAAAGCGGCAACGACCTCGCCACTCGACTCCAAGGTCACGAGCCCCTCGACGTCGTATGAGACGCTTTCGGCAACGACGTGGAACGGTGCCTCGCCGACGATCTGGACGAGGAAGATCTCGTCTTGGGGAAGAGGGAAGTTCTGCCCCTCTACGTCCTGGGCAGCCGCAGGCTGCGCGATCGAGATCGCGACGAGAGTGGCCAGCACGGCGGTAAGTGATCGGGCACACGAAGCGCTTGCGCGCATGCTTCCTCCTGGCACGACGGAATCAAGGGAGCCTCACCCGGGCTTCCCATCGGTGGACAAGGTGCGTCCGCCCGCGGGGGCGGAGCAAGCCTCGCCCCTACCCACCCGTTCCCAGGAAACTCGTGACTCCGAAAGCTTCCGCTGCCATCCAAAGGCCGAATCCGACGTACAAGCCCATCATCAGGATCGCCTCGCGAATCGACAGCTCCATGTCGCGGCGCATGAACACGAGCATGACGATGGTTGCCAAGACGAGGAAGCCCATCATGGGGACGGTCTGCGAGAAGTTCACCGACACGGATCCAGCCACCATCACACCGACCGGCACTGCCACCAGCAGATCGAAAACGTTGCTGCCCAGCACGTTCGAGATGCTCGACTCGGTTCGATCCAACCGCGACGCCTGCGCGCTGATGGGTGTGGCGCAATGGGCGCCTTCGATAGCACCAGACTTCTGAAACACCACGCTAGAAGAAGCTCGAGAGGTCGTCGACACGCCGCTGGTCGAGTCGCTGGAGCACCGCGATCAGGAGCTCGACGGCACCGTCGAAGTCCCCCCTCTCGATGATCCCCGTGTGCGAGTGTAGGTAGCGTGTTGGCACGGTCATGTTCACGGACGGGCGTCCCGTGTCGTACCTCTGGATCTCGGCGCCGTCCTCACCGTATCCCGTGAGCACGTCCGGTTGGAGAGGGATCCCCTCTTCGCTGGCGACCGTGAAAAAGAAGTCGCGCATCTTTCGGTTTGGGATCATCGAGCTGTCCAGGAGGAATATCCCTGGACCCCCGCCCAGTCGCTCTTGCGCCTGCTCGGGCCGGGCGACGGGATAGTCGGCCGAAACGCCCGCTTCGATGGAGATGCCGAGATCGGGATCCACCATGGGCGTGGCTGTCTGCGCTCCCCGGAGCCCGATCTCCTCTTGTACGGTCGCCGCGAAGAACGTCCTGTTGGGAAGCTGGATACCGCGCTCGCGGATCTGTCGGAACGCCTCGAGGGCGACCGCGAGGCCCACCCGGTCGTCCCAACCCTTGGCCGCGTACCGCTCGTTGGCGAGAACCGTGAACGGGCTCCAGGGAGAGATTCCGTCGCCGGGCCTGACCCCCATCGCCTCCACCTCGGCTCGCGAGCGCGCACCGACGTCGATGAACAGCTGCTCCGGGGCCCAAACCTGACCCCGCTCGTTGCCCGGTGTCACGTGTATCGTTCTGATGCCGCTCACGCCGACAACGTCTCCCTGACTCCCGCTGATGACCCATCGCTGATCCACGAGCGCCTGGTCCAGCCACCCTCCCAGCTCCTTGAAGCGGATGAATCCGTCCGGCCGGATGTACTGCACCATCAGACCGACTTCGTCCATGTGCGCCGTCACCATGATGCGGGGGCCCTCCCCCGAGCCGGGCAGCTCGCCAACGACGGATCCCAAGCCGTCGTGATCGACCTCCACCCCGAGATCACGTAGCTCGCGCACGACGATGTCGCGGACTGGCCCTTCGAATCCGGGAGCGCCGGGTGCGTTGGTCAGCTCCTCCATGAGGCGCATGACCCGGTCGGCCTGCTGCGCGGCTGTCGGGCTGGGCAACGCAAGTGCGGTTGCGGCCATCGCGCCGAGCGCGAGGGCGGGGAGGAAGCGGTGACTGCGGTGCTCCGTCCTTTTCATGTGTCGGTCCTCGAAGTTGTAGCGGTTATCCGCGTGGCCGGTCCATCTCTTCGATCGTTCGTGTCGACGGCCCTCGCACTCGTTTGATCCTACGTGCGGACTGCTCCGCCTCGCGCATCACCCTCAGCAGGTTCTCGCCGGCCACCTTGGCGAGGTCGGCGTCGGACCAACCGCGCTCGGCAAGCTCAACGAGAAGCGCGGGGAAGGTCGAGACGTCCTCGAGCCCATCCACATAGGTCGGGATGCCGTCGAAGTCACTTCCCAGACCGATGTGGTCGATGCCGGCCACTTCTCGGATGTGCTCGATGTGATCGGCCACGTCCGAGATCGTCGCGCCGCCTGGTGGTCCGTCGGCGACACGTACGGCGGGTAGAACACCTGCATCACGATCCCGCCGTTGGCCGGTAACCGGCGCAGGATGGAGTCTGGGACGTTGCGTGGATGATCCGCGATCGCCCGCACGCCCGAGTGTGAGAAGATCACCGGGGCTTCGGCGACGTTCAGCGCGTCGCTCATGGTCCCCGGTGACACGTGCGACAGGTCGACGAGCATGCCCAGCCGGTTCATCTCGCGCACGATCTCCTCTCCGAACGAGCTCAAGCCACCGAGCACGGGGTCGTCCGTTGCCGAGTCGGCCCAGTCCGTGTTGCCGAAGTGGGTGAGCGTCACATACCGGACCCCGAGATCGAAGAACGACCGCAGGGCACCGAGCGAGTTCTCGATGACGTGACCGCCCTCGATCCCGAGGAGCGAGGCGATCTTGCCAGCGCCGAATACGCGCTCGATGTCCGACGCGGTCAACGCCAGCTCGAGCTCGTCGGGATAGCGATCGATCATCCGGTGGGCGATGTCGATCTGCTCGAGCTGCTGGCGCGCCGGGCGCGGGGCGTCGGACGGTACGTGCACGGACCAGAATTGGCCGCCCACCATCCCGCGGCGCAGGCGGGGCAGATCCGTATCCCCCGAGGTCGTGCCTCGCAGATCGTAGGCCGCAACATCACCCTGCGGCGTCATCGCTCCTCGGATCGCGCCTGGGAGGTCGTTGTGGCCGTCGATCAGAGGCACCTCGTTCAGGATGCGCCGCACCCGCTCCACATGCGTGCTCTGGGCGCTGACACAGACGGGTATCAGGAACGTGAGCAAGAGCAGGACGATCAGTCGGGCTCTTCGGGTCGGCTCTAATCGGGGACATCGCCTTTTCTCCTCGGCGTTGTGCAGGGTCTGAACGGGACAGCCACCAAGGTCGGACCCGTCGCCAGGGGTGGCAAACCGGACATCTGTTTTCCAGCGCCGAGGCCGCGCGGAGATCTCCGTCATCTGTTCCTACAACCGACTTGCACGGCCCTTCCGGAGCCCCCTATGGTGGGTCCCCCGCTGTGCTGACGAGCCGGTTACAGCGGGGGAGTCTCGACGTGGCGGGACGGCGTTCTGCCCTGAGTCCACCTTCAACCGGAGAACACGATGTTGCGTTGGGAAGACCCAACGGACCCGCCGACCCCGTGGGGGCGCCGGAGCGGTGATCTCCCCTGGGAACGTGTCTCTCCGAATCCGGTGCCGGAGCTCGTTCGCATCCGATCGTTGAAGCGGGTGCGGGAGCCTCGCTCGCGACTGAGTAAGCTTGCGCCGAGCATCGCGATCTTTCTATGGATCGTGCTGGGTGGCATCGGCGGGATCGCGCTCGGAAGCAGGGAGCCCGACGAGCTTCGTCCCCCCTCGATGACAAGCGCCTCCGCCAACGACTTGGGCGGCATCCTCGCCCGTGAGCGTCGGATGATCATGCGCGGGCTCTGGCTCATGGAGCTCATGGAGGAGTCGCCACCTCGCTAGAGCACCCCCATCTTCCAGGCGTCTCTTCAGCCTTTGGAAAGGGGGATCCGTGCCTGTTCGCCCTCGCGGCTCTGTAATTCTCGCCCTCTCGGCCATCCTCGTCGCCTCCAGTGTGGAAGCGCGCCAGAAGCCCGCTCTGACCGCTTCCGACTACGAGCGGTGGGAAACCCTCGGGCGCGCGGAGATGTCCCCGGACGGCGCCTGGTTGGCAGTATCGGTCGGGCGGGTCAACGAAGAGGACGAGCTCCAGCTCGTCAGCTTGGGTACGGACTTCTCGAGTCGCGTGCCGTTCGGTTCGACGCCTTCGTTCTCCTCGGACTCCCGCTGGGTCGCGTACGCGATCGACGAATCGTCGGACGAACGGGAGCGGCTGGAGGCAGAAGAGCTTCCGGTGCGCCAACATCTGGGCCTGATGGATCTCGTAGCCCGCACGGATACGGTCTTCGACGAGATCGCGTCATTCGAGTTCAGCGACGACGGCCGATTTCTGGCGATGCTGGGCTTCCCGCCCGAAGGCCGCGAGTCGGCGGACCTCCTGGTTCTGAATCTTGGCACACGCGTTCCGGTGGCTTTCGGGAACGTGTCTCGCATGATCTGGAGTGAAGACGGCGCCTCGCTGGCGATGGCCGTCGAGACGGAGTCCGGGACCGGCAACGGGGTAAACCTCTTCGAGCCCTCCACCGGTGGCCTCCGTACGCTCGACTCCTCGAACGCCCGCTACCGCGGCCTCACGTGGCGCCCCGAAGGCAAGGAGCTCGCCGTCTTCAGAGCCCGCGAGGATCCAGAGTTCGAAGAGGAAACGCACGCCATCCTGCTTTGGAGGGACCCCGCGTCGAGCCCGTCCGGCAAAGAGACCTTCGACCCCTCCTCAGGCGAGGACTTCCCTCAGGACATGCGTGTCGTGGAGCACCGGGGGATCGAGTGGTCCGCGGACGGCGAGCGCGTCTTCTTCGGCATCCGGCCCCGTTGGCGGGCGCTAGAGGCGACCAAGGGTGACGCCGCGTCCGCGACTTCCGGAGCGGAGGCCTCGTCTCGGACCGACACGGGCTCGCGCACATCGGCGGCAGAGCCCGAGTCCGTCTCGGACGTAAAGGTTTGGCATTCGCGGGACACGCGAATCATCCCGATGCAGGAAGCCGACGAGGAAGAAGACCTGGAGCGGTCGTTTACAAGCGTTTGTCACGTCGACTCCGGGCGGTTCCTCCAACTCGGCGACGACCTCATGTCAGACACCGAGGTGGTGGAGGGAGGTCGCTACGTCATCGAGGAGGACCGTCGTCCGTACGCCTCCTATGTGATGTTCGGACGGGTGTGGCAAGACGTGCACCGCATCCGTGTCGACGACGGCAGCCGGGAAACGTTGCTCGAGCGCGTGCGGCATTTCGAGGGCGCGAGCCCGGATGGGCGGTACCTCATCTGGTTCGACGGCCGCGATTGGTGGACGCTCGATCATGAAGCTGGTGAGCGCGTCGACCTCACGGGTGCCACGGGCGCCACGTTCACCAATACCGACTGGGATTATCCGGTCGAGCCCCTGCCGCCACATGGTTTTGCTTCGTGGACAGAAGACGGGAGGGTGCTCCTATACGACGAGTTCGATGTGTGGATCTTCGCCGCGGACGGGTCCGGAGCCAAGCGGGTGACGCGGGGCGCGGAGAACGAGGTTCGCCATCGCTTGATTCGTCTCGATACGGACGAAGACGCGGTCGATGCCGATGAAACCCAGTACTTCAGCCTGTTCAGCGAGCGGACCAAGGAAACCGGATTCGCCAGCGCGGACCTGGATTCCGACTGAGCTCCTGCGGAGCGACTCCTGCTGGAAGAGGCGCGGCTCACTCGGCTCGCGAAAGGCGCGTCTTCGAACCGGTTCATCTTCTCGCGAGAGCGGTTCGACGACTCCCCGGACTATTTCGTATCGGGCCCGGATCTCGACCGCGGGAGGGCCGTCACGGAAACCAACGCGTTCGAATCGGACTACGCGTGGGGCCGGGCGGAGCTCGTCGAGTTCGAGAGCCGGACTGGCCGCAATCTTCAGGGGGTCCTTCACTACCCGGCGAACTACGATGCAGGGCGACAGTACCCGATGATCGTTTACACGTACGAGATCCGGTCGCAGACGCTGCACAACTACGTGGTGCCGTCCGAACGGAGCTATTACAACTTCACTGCCTGGACGCAGCAGGGTTACTTCGTGCTTCAAACCGACATCGTGTATCGGCCGAGGGACCCGGGGGTTTCCGCTGTCGACGCGGTGGTGCCGGCCGTCCAATCGATCGTCGATCGCGGGCTCGTCGACCCTGATCGCGTGGGTCTGGTCGGGCATTCCTGGGGCGGGTACCAGGCCGCGTACATCCCGACCCAGACCGACATCTTCGCCGCCTCCGTCTCGGGCGCTGCGCTCACCAACTTCCTCTCGATGAATGGCGCCATCCACTGGCGTCCAGGGCTTCCGGAGATGCAGCACTGGGAGACCGGACAAGCGCGTATGGATGTGCCGTTCTGGGAGGACTTCGAGGCACATGTGCGGAACTCCCCCGCGGCACACATAACGAACCTGGAGACGCCGATGCTGGTGATGTTTGGAGACGAGGACGGCACGGTCGATTGGCACCAGGGCATCGAGTTCTACAACTTCGCGCGGCGTGCCGGAAAGGAAATGGTCATGCTCGTCTATCCCGGAGAAGATCACGGGCTCGGCGAGGAGGAGAACCAGGTCGACTACCACCGCCGCATCCTCGAGTGGTTCGGTCACTACCTGAAGGGAGACGAAGCCCCGGCGTGGATGAAGGAGGGCGTGAGCCACCTGGCGAGGAAGAGGAAGCTCGACCGAGCTTCGCCACGAAACTGAGAGCACCCCGAGTCGCCGGCGCGCATGGCTCGACAGACTCGCGTTTCAAATGCGCGCCGGCGAGAGCCGGGGCTTGAATCGCCCCGTCTTCAGTGTCAGACTTCCTTCGACTAACAACCCGTACGGAGAGAACCCCGGATGACCGACGCCCAACCCAGCCCGCTCATCTTCTACGTGCTGATCGTCGCCACCTTTGCGATGTCGGCCGCGGTCATCTGGTTCGTGTTGAGCTTGAGCTTCATAGCTGTCTTAGCCACCCTCCCGTTCGCGGCCGTCGTGGCCTTCACCGGCAAGAAAGTCTGCGAGTGAGGACCGGTGCGGTCGCGCACCTCCTGACGCAGCGCGACTCTGGCCCGAAAAGCCCCCACGGAAAAAGGGGGAGAGCCCGCATCGGCCCTCCCCCTCCCTCTGAGCGACTACCGGCTACGCGGTCGGGTGGTGCTCAATGCCGGTAGTTGCTCAACGCCACTTGGTCGACGTGACCGTCGCCATTGAAATCCACGAGCTCCGCGAGAGGAAAGCCGTCCGTCCGGACCTGAAGAACGAGTCCCAAGCGGCCCGTGCGGATCCAACGTCCTTCGAGGGACCCGCGAAGTCCCAACTGACGGCTACGGTATCGCAGTCGGTCCTGCACGCGTTTCCCGACAACCCGCTTGATGTTCACCCTATGCGGTTCTCGGTACGCTCTGCGCGCGCGGTCGTCACGGAAATAGATGTCTCCCCAGCGGGCGACCGACCACCGGACAGCCGGACCCACCCGAACGCTCCCGGCGTACCGCCTGTCGACGTACCGCCGATCGAAAGACCGACCGCCGACGAAACCGCGGTCTGAGCACCAGCGTCGTCCGAACACTGGATGACCTCTCCCATTGGTGCAGAATTGCGGGCCCCGGACGCGCCCGGCTCCGTTCATTGTGCCGGCCCTTCCCAGCCTACCTCGGTCGAACACGCGATCGTCGTCGTAGTACCTCCACTCGTCGTCGTCCCAGTCGTTGTCACGCCGGTAGTCCTCGCGGACGCCCCGGCGGACATCCCGGCGGACACCGCTGCGGTCGTCCCGGCGATCGTCGGCGGCGTACTGCTCGACCTCCGTGCCACGGGATCTATCCTGCCCAGTGAACGCGTCCTGCTTGTAATCCACCTGGACGGCGGAGCGTCCCTGGGCGTGAGCAGCAATCGGCTCGGTTCTGCCGAGCACTATTCCGACTGCGGCCAGCAAACCCACCATCAGGGCTCTCATCGTCACATCCCCCTCTTCCTCTCCTGTTTAACCGCACGACGGGAAGGCCGTAGACTTCGAACCTCCCCTCGCGCACTCGAACTGAATGGAGGCAGGAGGCGTGCCGAACGCCCCAAGCGTCACTTATCTCATTGTAGAACATGGTGTTGAGGGGCTCTGACCCGAAGCATTCGACAACGTCGGATTGTCCTCTATCGAGGACGGGTTGGCGGAGAACTCATTGGGACCCGAGATGCCGAAGCCATCCGGACGCTATATGATGCTCTTCCCTGGGAATCGGGATCGCTCGGCATGACCCGCAATCAACGGATCCGACAACGTTTCATGCAGGAGGCGTCAACATGATCCGCACTTCGCTTACGACCACCGCGCTATGCGTGGCTCTGATCGGGAGCCCTACCGCAGGCGAGGCGCAGCAAGACTTCTCCGACGTGGAGATTCGCACGGAGCGCGTGAGCGACGGCCTGTACGTGCTTTTCGGCCAAGGCGGCAACATCGGCCTCTCCGTTGGTGACGACGGAGCGTTTCTGATCGACGACCAGTACGCCCCGCTGACCGAGAGAATTCTCGCGGCCGTCGCAGCCGTGACAGATCAACCGGTCCGCTGGGTGTTGAATACGCACTGGCACGGTGATCACACCGGTGGAAACGAGAATCTGGGCCAAGCGGGCGCGATGATCGTCGCACACGAGAACGTCTACCGTCGCCTCAACCCTGCGGAGTTCAGGGACCTCGTGGGCCGCTCGCAGCAGGCACCCCCGGATGCGCTCCCCGTCGTGACCTTCAATGACCGGGTCAACTTCCATTGGAACGGCGAGGACATCCGCGTCCACCACGTCGAGAACGCTCACACCGACGGAGACATCGTCGTCACATTCGCGAACGCGGACGTGATCCACATGGGCGATACCTTCTTCAATGGCCGATATCCCTTCATCGACGTGAATAGCGGCGGTGGGATCGACGGCGTCATCGCGGGAGCCGACCGCGTGCTCCGAAGCGCCGACGCTGGGACGCGGATCATCCCCGGGCACGGCGACGTCGCGGGCCCAAGCGAGCTCCGCGCGTACCGTGAAATGCTCTCCACCGTCCGCGAGCGCGTGAGCCGCATGATCGCGGACGGAATGACAGAGGACGATATCGTCGCGGCGAAGCCGACCGCGGACCTGGACGCCACTTGGGGGCAAAACCCCGAGGGGTTCGTGCGTGGCACGTATCAGAGTCTGTCGGGGCGCTAGTGTAGTGTCCCAGAAGTTCTGCTGCTATTCGGCGCCGCATGCATCCGCTCTGACCGGCGCTACGGCATGCTCGGTGATTGCTGCTGACCGGATCGCTGGCAGTTCATCACTTAGTGGAATGAGAGATGTCCGTACGAACCATTCTCGGCGGGGGCCTGGTCTTGGCGCTCGCCGCGGGCCTCTGGGTCTGGAGCTCCGGCGTCGAGCAGGTCGTGCAGCTCGGACCCGCTGACGGTCGGGACCTACCGGCGCAGGATACCGGACGTGTCCAGGTAGGAGACGTCGCGCCCGACTTCTCTCTGCTCGCCTACTCCGGGGACACCCTGACGCTCTCCGACTACCGGGGTGAGAGCAACGTCGTCCTCAGCTTCTACCGCGGACACTGGTGACCCTATTGCGCCAGTCAGCTCGGGGAGCTGAGAGACCTGCTGGACGCCGATGCGATCCAAGAGACCGAGATCCTCGCGGTGTCCGTGGATGAACACCCAGAGCAGCAACTCATGATCGATCGGGTGGCGGAGGACGACGGCCGACTCATCGAGTATCGCTTGCTTGCGGATCCCGATCACGCCGTAATCGACCGATACGGACTGTATAACGACAACGAGGCCCGAACCCGGCCCGTACCGCACCCAACGGTGCTCGTGATCGACAAGGACGGTGTCGTGCGCTGGAAGTTCATCGAAATCAACTACCGGATCCGCCCCACGAACGAGGACATCCTCCAGGCGCTAGCCGAGTTGGACTGAGGCTCGGAGGGGCTACCGAAGATAAACCGAAATCGGTAGCTTCCTGCGTCCAGACTCCCGCTGCGGGGCGGGGGTCGGCCCGTTTCCGTCATCAATCGGACGCACGTGGCCTCTCAGCAGCTCGGTCTCTTCGCTCCCCCGTCGTTGCCGGAACGGGTGGGCGTCGACCGTCCGAGCGACGAGCCCGCCCCGGGCGACGTTTCGGGCTCCTCGCTTCGACGCCCTACGTCGATCCGGATTCTTTTCCTGGCCGATACTCATCTCGGCTTCGACCTAGCCACGCGGCCGCGCATCGAGCGACGGCGTAGAGGCGACGATTTCTTCTCGAACTACCTGGAGGCCCTCAGGCCGGCGCTCGACGGCAAGGTCGATCTGGTGGTCCACGGCGGCGACGTATTTCACCGCCCCAAAGTGCCTTTCACCGTGGCGCATCAGGCGTTCGAACCGCTTCGGGAGATCGCGGAAAGCGGCATACCCGTGTTCGTTGTCCCAGGCAATCATGAGCGCGGGTGCATCCCACACGCCCTTTCGATCGCTGATACCGGGATCCACGTCTTCGATCACCCGCGCACGTTCCGCGTCGATGTCGGGGGCACGAGAATCGGTCTCGGAGGATTTCCATACGAGCGTCGCGAGGTGCGAGGGAAGTTCCCAGGACTCCTCCGCCGGACGGGGCTGTTCGAAAAGCACGCCGACCTTCGCCTCTTGTGCGTGCATCACTGCATCGAGGGCGCCACGGTCGGACCGAGCGACTACGTATTTCGCTACAACGCTGACGTGATCCGCGGGCGGGATTTGCCTGCCGGCGTGGCCGCAGTTCTCTCGGGCCACATCCATCGTCATCAGGTACTCACGGCGGATCTCGGCGGTCGTCCATTCCCCGCACCCGTCCTCTACCCGGGGTCCGTCGAGCGCACGTCGTTCGCGGAGAAGGACGAGCCCAAGGGATACATGATCCTCGAGCTCGACGCCTCTCCGGCAGGCGGCGCGCATGGGCCCGGCGGCTCAGCGGCGGGCGACGGCTACCCTTCGAGCGACAACGCTGCTGTGGCGAGAGACGGCTACCCTTCGAGCGATGGCCCGGCTCCGGCGGATGGCTGCAGTGACGGCCGTGGCTCACTGAAGCGCTGGACGTTCCGAGAGCTGCCGGCGCGACCCATGGTGGAAAAGCGGATCGACGCCGCCGGCATGACCGCCGAGGCCATCGAGACAACGCTCCGGCGAGGTTTTGCCGACCTGCCCACGGATGCGATCGTCAAGCTCCGCGTGGCGGGTCATCTTGCCGGGGACGTAGCGGAGGCGTTGGCCGCTTCTCGCCTACGGGCCATGGCGCCCGACACGATGAACGTTGACGCGGTCTTCGAGGATGGGAGTGGGTGGCGAGGCCGCCGACGTCGGACGTCGAACGCGCCCGCCAAGCCGAGGGCCGAAGCGCCGCTTCCAGGTAGGCGCGACGACGGGGCATAGCAACGCTACGTCGAGGAGGAGCAACGCCCCTGGAGCGGATCCAGCGGCGCTCGAATGCCACGCGACTTTCCAAACGGGACGCTAGGCCGAAACTCCGTCCCCGTCTCCGCCGTAGATCCTGCGTGGCCCGTCCAGCCCTGGGCGGCCCTCGCGAGAGCCAGCCGCCGACGCGCCGTACCGCGGAGACCAGATGGGAAACCTGTTCAAGGACCTGAGGTTCAGCTTCCGCGCTCTGACCAGGAAGCCCGGCGCTGCACTCCTTTCCGTCGTCGCATTCGGTCTGGGCATCGGTCTCACGACCACGATGTTCAGCATCACGTACGGTGTGTATTTCCGGGGCATCGGAGTGCCCGACCAGGATCGGCTGGTGGTGATCCGGAGGACTCGTCTGGATCAGGACGAGACGAACCTCACGACCTCTCAGCATGACCTGTATGACTGGCGTGCACAGCAGGAGTCGTTCGAGGGCATGGCCGGCTACCGCACGGGCACGGTCAACATCAATGGGACGGAAGGGCCCGAGCGGTTCGCCGGTGGCTTCGTGAGCGCCAATCTTTTCCGGATCCTCCGGGTGCAGCCGGTCCTTGGCCGGACGTTCAGCGACCGGGACGACCTTCCAGGCGCACCCTATGTCGTGCTCCTGGGTCATTCCGTCTGGGAAAACCGGTACGACTCGGATCCGGGCGTGCTCGGGAAATCGCTACGGGTCAACGGAGAGCCGGGTACGATCATCGGCGTCATGCCCGCTGGCTTCCAGTTCCCACTGGTCCAGGAGCTCTGGGTTCCGGACCGGGACGCCCGCGCCGAGATGCAGAATCGGCACGAAGGCTTCTGGGTGCAGGTCATCGCGCGGCTGAACACTGGCGTTCCCGTTGATCAGGCCGGGCTCGAGCTTGCCACGATCGCGCAGAGGCTGGCTTTGGAGTATCCGGACGCCAACGAGGGTATCGGCATCCGCTTCTCCAACTTCGTCGAGGACGCGATCGGCGATGAGGCGAACCCGATGTTTGCCGCCATGATGGTGGCCACGATCTTCGTCCTCCTCATCGCGTGCGCCAACGTCGCGAATCTCCTTCTTGCTCGCGCTGCCCTGCGCACGAAGGAGGCCGCCCTAAGGACCGCCATCGGGGCCGGGCGGCTCCGTGTCATCTTCCCGTTCTTCGCGGAGGCGCTGCTACTCTCCGTCGTTGGCGGCGTCCTCGGAGTTCTGATCGCGTTTGGAGGTGTGGCCGCGTTCAACAACTCCGTCACCGACGTGGGCAAGCCGTACTGGATGGACATCACGGTGGACCTCCCGATCCTCGCGTACGTGCTCGCGGTCGTGGCGTTGACGTGCTTGGCGTCCGGGGCGGCCCGCGCGATCCAGATCCTGCGCACCAATGTCAACGCGGTGCTCAAGGACGAGTCGCGGGGCTCCTCCAGCTTCACGATGGGACGACTCAGCCGGTTTCTGGTGATAGGCGAGGTGGCCCTTTCCTGTGCGCTCCTCGTCGGCGCGGGCCTCATGACCAAGAGCATCGTCAACTTGAGCAGCCGCGACTACGTGTTCTCGACGGACGACGTGTTCACGGCGCGGATCGGCCTGTTCGAGATCGAATACCCGGACGCCGAGGTCCGTCGCGAGTTCTATCGGCAGCTTCAAGAGCGCCTGGATGCGATTCCGAGCGCCCAGGTCGCGTCCATCACCTCGGCGCTCCCGGCGGCTGGAGCCAACGGGGGGACGATCACGATCGAGGGTGAGGCGTACGAGTCGGAGCGAGACTATCCCTCCGCACGCTGGGCCATCAACTCGCCCGGAGTCTTCCAGACGTTCGGGGTAGATCTCCTGCGCGGCCGCGACTTCACAATCCAGGACGACGCTGAGTCGCAAGAGGTGATCATCGTCAATCAGCGGTTTCTCCAACGGTTCTTTCCGAATGAGGACCCCATTGGGCAGCGCATCCGACAAGGCGGTGCCGACAGCGAGGCGCCCTGGCTGACGATCATCGGTGTCGTCCCGGATCTCGAAATGTCGGGGCTGGACCCCGAAGACGACCCCGCCGGATTCTACGTGCCCATCGCCCAGAGTGACTCACGGTTCATGAGTCTCGCGATACAGACGCGTGGCGGGGACCCTCTCGCAATAACGCAGGAGGTGCGCGACGCCGTCTTCGCGGTGAACGCCGACCTCCCGATGTACTGGATCCGCGGCATGGACGCGGTCATTCGCGAGAGCACGTGGTTCTACTCGGTGTTTGGGTCGCTCTTCGTCGTGTTCGGGATCGCTGCCCTGTTCCTGGCATCGGTTGGGCTTTACGGGGTGCTCTCGTTCTCGGTAACGCGAAGGATCCAGGAGATGGGAATCCGAATGGCGCTGGGCGCGGCGGGCCGTGACGTCTTGACGCTGATCATGCGCCAGGGAATGACCCAGCTGGCTATCGGTCTGGTGGTCGGGCTGGCGCTCGCTATGGGCGTATCCAACACCGTCGGGCTGATCATGGTCGAGGTCGAACCCAGGGATCCGTTCGTGTTCGTGACCGTCACTCTCGTGATCATGCTCGTCGGCGTGGTCGCGAGCCTGGTCCCCGCGACCCGGGCCGTACGGGTCGACCCGATGGTGGCGCTGCGATACGAGTGAGGCGGGTCGAGGGCCCAATCGCCCCGGCCCAGCAGTCCCCCGCGGCGCCGCTGGTCCTCGATCGCCCTCACGTCCGCTCCTTGACATCCTCGGGGCGCTCCCCCGCTATTGCTAACCCTGCTGGCGAGTACCGTGCGCACTCCCGAGGACTCTAGCCGCGGGCATAGCAATGCTTCGCCTCGCGTGACCCAGTGGTACCTCCCCTTGGCGGTTGCAGCAGTGCTGCCGATCGCTTCGACGTCGACTCTCGTCGCTCAAGGGGGAAGCCAACCCGGCCGCTTCGACGTCGACTCTGCTCGCCCAGGGGGAAGCCAACCCGTTCACTTCGTCCGCCGACATGGCCAACGGAGCAAGGATCTTCCGTCCGCAATGCGCCCGTTGCCATGGACGGGACGGAACCGGAGGGAACGGCCCCGACCTCACGCGCGGCGTCTACCGATATATCTCCAGCGACGCGTCTCTTTTCGATCTCGATGCCGACACCGGAGAGAAGCGCTGGCGGTTCTGGACGATCCCCGGCGAGGGGAAGACCTCGACGCCTTCCTCGCTCGGGAGGACCGGCGTCGCTGGGCCCGCACGCGAGAGCTCAGTCACTCGCAGGGGCCGCGCTGGCGCTCTCGTCTGTCCGGTTCTGGCCGACACCTGGCATACCACTGAACGGCAGGCCGCTTCGGAGGAAGTCTCGTCTTTGGCGGAAGCACGGACGGCTACTTCTTCGCACTGGATGCGGCGACAGGCGAGCAGCTCTGGCGCATCAGCGTGGGCGGAGCGGTCGAATCGGCACCCATGACATACATGGTCGACGGAACGCAGTACGTGACCGTGGCGGCGGGCAGCGCATTGTTCACGTTCGCTCTGGACGACTAGCTGAGCGCCGGTACCCACACCGTCGCATTCCGGAGTTGGGAGATGAGTTGGGGGGACCCGCGCCCGCCCTCCTGCCTACAGCCCGAGCCAGTAGTTGAACTTCAACATGAAGACGTTGTCGGCCAGCGCGTCGAACATGGCTCCGATGTCGCGGTCGAAGTCGAAATCCCCAAACAGCGCTCGGTGCGATTGGCGCCGCTGCCAAACCAGAAAGACTGTCGATCCGGGGCGGTACTCCCAGCGGAGCACCATGTTGCCGATCAGGGAGCGGACGTTGAAGTCTTTGTCCGAGAACGAGTAGTCGGCGACCGCGTCCCCGTCGAAGTCGACGTGCTGCGTGCCGTCGGGATCCAAGCAGATGCGGCCACCCGAGCAGAGCTCGTTTTTGCCGGACACCAAGTAGGTGCCCTCGGCAAAGACGTCGAAGTCGTACGACTCGGACGCCTCGAGCTGTCGGTAGCTCACATACTCCCCGGAGGAGAGGAGTGGCTGAGCGAAGAGCTGGAGGCTCAGTATCGGGCTGAACGCGACGTTGAGACGGGTCTGCATGGAGAGCTCACGGCGCTCCAGATCTCCGAAGAGATATCGCCTGTCGAACGTGGGCTCGAATGGAAGGACGTCGGTACTGGCCACATATTGCGCGCCGTCTCGGCTCCTGGAGAAGCTCGGCTGGATCTCCAGCTCTACGCGGGAAGACGGCCGCATCTGTACGCGCATCCCGATTTCGGTGCGGGACCCAGCCCCCATGACCGACCACTCGCGGTTGAGGCTCGGGCCGAAGTTGATGCTCTTGCGCCGATCCGTGTTCAGGCCGAGGCGAATGCTACGCGACGAGGGGTTGAGTATGAGCGGGCCGCCCCGGGTCGCGGTCCGGTCCATCATCTCGGGACGCCACGAGAAGTTGCCGTTGATGTTCCAGTAGTTCAGGAGCTCGACGTTCCCGTTCCAGTTGAAGGATCCGGAGACGTGCGCGCGGTCCCAGGAGGCCATGGACCACGTGTCCTTCAGAGCGTCGTGACTCCAGTTGTGGAAGGTGAAGAAGTTGAGGTTGTAGCCGCGTAGGACACGCCCGGGTTGGATCTCTCGATAGCCGACGCGGAATCCGCCATCCAGGCGCTCCTGATTCCGGCTGAACCCGGCGTCGTTGATCTCGAAGCCGGGGGTCACCTGCGCCGCCCAGATGGAGCCCGTCCAGTGCTCGGCACGCCTCCGGTCCAGCTGAAGGCGCCAATCGAAGCCGGTCATGGACGTGGCCGTCGAGTCAATGTCGAGCCAGAGCGCGTCCGGGCGATGGAAGTAGTGGTTGCTGGAGCGCTGGATGCGGGTGATCGCCGTGGAGTCACCTCGAACGTGGCTCCCCGCGAAGAAGCCATGGAATGCCCACTCGCGGTCGTTCCACTGATGCTCGAAGTCGATGCCGGCGTTGTAGGCTGTGCTCGTGAGGAAGTCGAAGGAGCCGTCGCTCGGCAAATTGCGGTGCATGCCCGTGACAATCGCGCCGATCTGCGACTCGCCGTCCCGAAAGTCCTTTTGCAGGCGCAACACACCGTACTGGGACCGGGGCTCCACGAGCTGCGACTCGATCCGGTCCTCTTCGAGGAAGTACCCGTCGCCCACCTCACGCTCCGTCTGCGCGACCAGCGCTCCGACCGAGAGGCCTCCCGCTGTGCGGCCGGTCAGCTTCGCCGCCGCCTGGATGGTGGTGGCTTCCGGGATATTCGTGAAGTTGGGACCTCCGGACAGCTTCCCCTGCGGCGCGCGACCGACACGACGGCTGTAGAACAGCTTGTTCTGATCGCCCGAGAGCGAGAAGTCGAACACGCGCGCGTCCTCGACGAAAAACGGGCGCCGCTCCTGGAAGAACGTCTCGAAGGCAGAGAGGTTGATCACCGCCGGGTCAGCCTCCACTTGACCGAAGTCCGGGTTGATCGTGGCGTCCACTGTGAACGCGCTGCCCAGCCCGTAGCGCAGATCGACCCCCGCCCGGCCGGCCGCGTCGCTCCCGTCGAAGAACGGGTCGCCCTCCTCGGTCGGCCCTGTGTGGTTGCTCGTGAGCATGTACGGCCTGAGCTCGATGCGGCGTGGAGATCCGTCGATCCGGATTCCGTCCAGAGGCGCGAACTGGCTCACCACGCCGGATTGGAGCTTCGAGATGAGGGCGTAGTGGGTCTCTTCGTTCGTCTGGATCCGCTTTCGAGCGAAGTTCACGCCCCAGCGCTGCTCGCCGCGCGTGGCGTCATATCGGATCTGCGACATCGGGATGCGGATCTCCGCCGTCCAGCCGCGTTCGTCCCATTGGACGTCCGACTCCCAAACGGCGTCCCAGGCGTTGTCGCGCCTAGAGTCGTCGTAGAGGTAGTCGTCCCCCTGGACGTTGGCTGCGCTCACACGGAAGAGATAGCCGGTGCGCCGGTCGAGATTAGGATCCAGCGCGACCTCGAAATAGTCGTACTGCCCTTGCTCGTCACGGCGAACCAGCTGGCGGGCGATCGTCTCGGGCTCGCCGTCGTGCATGCGGGCCCCGATGTACAACGCGCCGCCGTCGAATAGGATGCGGACTTCGGTATCCGCTTCTGCGGGTGTGCCTTCGACCGGCTCGCGCTGGATGAATCCGGTCGCCACCGTTGCGGACTGCCACGTCGCTTCGTCGAGGCGTCCGTCGATGGTGATGTCGCCGGTCCGCAAAGCCGCGACCGCGGTGGGTGCGGGTGCCGGGCGACCAGCTTCGGCCGGAGTGTCACTATCGATCGATTGCTGCTGCTGAGCCGCGCTCGGCACAGCCGATAGGAGGAAGCTGAGCAGGAAAGCGAGACCCCGGGGGCCTGTAGCTCGTCTTGTCGCGGTTGCGCTGTCTCTCATGCCGCCCCGGTTTCCTGTCGCGCCTTCAGGTCCCACCGCCTCGCTCCCGGAGGCACTCGCCACTCCACGTGAAAACCGCCGACCCGGGCGAGTATCCGGCCTTTCGGTCGGTCGAACGTTGCTCGCCCGGAACGGCGTCTTCCTGGGGACTGCCTGGAGGGTCCAAATTGGGCAGACCTCACCATCAATTCCAAAGACACGGCCTGTCCGGAAAGTGTTGAACAGACGTTTACGGCTCCACGCCGCGGGAGGCCTTCGCCGCGATCCGTCCCTCGTTGGCGCGGCTGGCCACGCCCGACCATTTCCCCAGGGCTCCCACTCATTCCCGCGGGACCGCACCGGAGGATTCGTCCATCCTCGATTCCAACGTCACCCGACGAAAGTTCATGGCGCACTTCGCAGGAGTCGGGCTCGGCTCGACTCTGCTCCCCGGAGCGCTTTGGGCCAAGATGCAGGAAGCCGGCGCGCAACAGGTCTCCGCCGACATGCTGTCCGACGCGCTGGCCGTCTCCGGGCTCGAGTTCGACGAGGAAGAGCGCGAGCGCATGCTCGAGTCGGTGAACGATCGATTGGGCGACTACAGGGAGCTCCACGAGCTCGAGATCCCCAACGACGTCTCGCCTCCGTTCCATTTCAACCCGCTCGTGCCGGGCATGGAGGTGTATCGCTCCCAGCGGCCGTTCAAGCTGAGCACCCTGCCGAGAATCGAGCGCCCGTCGAACCTGGATGACGCGGCTTTCTGGTCCGTCCGGGAGCTCTCGGAGCTCGTGCGTACGAGGCAAGTGAAATCGGTGGAGCTCACGGAGATGTACCTCGCGCGACTCCACCGCTACAATTCACTGCTCAACTGCGTCGTGTCCTTGACGGACGATCTGGCGTTGGCGCAGGCGAGAGAGGCGGACCGAGAGATCGCGGCCGGGCGGTATCGAGGCCCTCTCCATGGAATCCCGTGGGGGGCGAAGGACATCATCGCGGCCAGAGGATACAAGACGACCTGGGGCTCGCCGGCCTACCAAGATCAGGTCATCGACATGGACGCGACCGTCATCGAGCAGATCCGCGAGGCGGGCGCCGTGCTCGTGGCGAAGCTGGCCACGGGCGAGCTCGCCGGCGGTGACCAATGGTTCGGCGGTCAGACGATGAACCCCTGGAATCCGGAGACCGGTTCGGGTGGCTCCTCGGCGGGGCCCGGTTCCGCCACGGCCGCCGGGCTGGTCGGCTTCTCCATCGGCACGGAGACGAGCGGGTCGATCCTCGGACCTTCGTCACGGTGCGGCGTAACCGGGCTGCGGCCGACGCTCGGACGCATCAGCCGCTATGGGGTCATGGCCCTTTCATGGACACAGGACCGCCTCGGCCCCATGTGCCGGTCGGCGGAGGACTGCGCGCTCGTGATGCGAGCCGTATCTCGCCAGGACGGTCGCGACCTGAGCGTGCAGGACATCCCGTTCAACTGGGACGGGACCCGCGACCCGAGCCGCCTGCGGGTCGGCTATCTGAACGAGGCGTTCGACGAGATCGAGGACCCGGCATCGAGGCGGGTCAACCAGCAGACCCTGGACGACCTTCGCGGGCTGGGCGTCTCCTTGACGCCGATCCACATTCCGGAATGGTCGGTGAACGTCACGGCGCACGGCGTCGAGATGGCCGTGTTCTTCGACGAGCTGCTGCGATCGGGGAGAGCGGAGCTGCTGGGACGCCAGACCCGGGCGGACGGCCTGCGAGCGGCGCGGGTGATTCCCGCCGTCGAGTATCTGCAGTCCCAGCGTGCACGGATGATGATGATGATGCAGCTGGCAGAGGCGACGTCGGGAGTGGACGTGTACATCCTTCCGCGCGGACCGCGGCGTCCGCGGGGCCAGGATACGTCAGACGAGCCACCGCCGTACAGCCACGGCCGGAATGCCAGCAGCATGACCAACTACGCGAGCCACCCTGCCCTGGCGGTGCCAAACGGATTCAACGACGAAGGGACACCGACGAGCATCACGTTCTGCGCCCACCCGTTCAAGGAGACCGAGATCCTGACGGTGGCCAAGGCATATCAGGACGCTACGTCTCACAACAAGAAGCACCCCGAGCTCGATTCGGTGGCGTCGGGATAGGGGTTCGGACGAGCCGGTCGACGGGCACGAGGCGGCGACGACGCGACGCGGCGCGCGTGGCCGGAAAGGCCTTCCTGAGCCTGCGCCGCGGGTACCACTTCGAGGCCCTCTTCCTCGAGTTGGAGCTCTCGTCTGTGAGCCTCACACCGAATCACTTCGAGTGGGGGGACGTAGAAGTCGCCGCCCGCGAAGGCACCGCGCGAATCGCACGACATCGGCCTGCTCGAGGCCGAGCACGATGTCGATGTCACGGGGTGAAGCGCGGACCGCCGTAGATGACGGACGTGACTCCGCCGGTCACCATTCAAGGGATTCCGAGTGCCTGGCTCTGCATCACCGCGAGCTTGTGCCGTGGAGCCACGCGACGCAGGAGGGTCGTCTCGCGAGCCGTCAACGTGTCCATGATCTCGAATCTCGTGTTGGTCGCGATGACGGGTAACGCACAGCGCATCACGAACAGGCAGGCCACGTCGGGCCACGGGAGAGCCCCCGGTGGGGATCCCGAGGGCTTCCCGTGGCGCTTCCCCTGACAAAGCGTCCGTGTCGAGAGCTTGACGAAGGCACGTCCGCCGGTGAACGCGGCGACTACTTCTTCTGGCGAATGTGTATGTCGTCGATCTTTCTTCCGCCTCTCAGGGTGGGCATCGGGATGGCCTCTCCGGTGAACGACGTAAACCAGGCTCCGGTGATCTCTCCACCCGCTCCCGCGAATTCGAGATCGATCTTCTTGGCGCCCGCCAGGGCGGCGTTCGTGATCGGTTGCTCCGTATTGCGAATGAGCCAGGAGGCCGTCCGGATCCCCGTGCCGTCGGCATTAAAGACCACGAAGAACCCATCGTGCCGGTCGTCCGTGGATTCCGTCTGCTTGTTGAACTTCGCCGTCATCTTCTTGCCCGCGTCGAACTTGACGGCAACGCTCAGTACTTCCCGGCACATTTCTTTGCCGACCTTCCGTCCCCCGCTCGTGTACCGGACGCAGACCTTGGGCTTCTTCTTCTTCTTGTCGCCGATCGGCTCTCCCTCGTCCACGACCTGGACGTCGGCGAACGCGGTCATGCCCAAGTAACTGGCGAACACCCCCCCGAACTCGACCGAGCTTCCGTCCGGTAGCGAGGCGGCCAGCGTCGTCGAAGTGCCCGTCGTGGTCGAGATGTCCCCGATGTCGCCCTGAACGGACCAGCTGGCGTCGACGGGTGTGAAGCTGTCGTCGGTGGTACCCGGGATGCCGTCGGCACCGAGATCGGGGTTGCCGGAGGCGTCCACCGGACCGACGTAGGCCGTGAACGTCTCAGTCTCCCCTGGCGCGAGCTCGACCTGGTCCGGAAACACGACCAGGGTCAACGGCACGCTCGACGCCGCGGGGTCGGTCACCGATTTCGCGGGAGACTGGTGGGTGATGGATTGGGGTACCGGAACCGTGGGCGGGTCCGCGCAGGCGGCGAGGAACGCCGCGAGGAAGAACATGCGCCCGAGGCGGGGTCGGTTGTGAGACATTGGATGGTCCCTCCCTGTGGTTGGGTGATCGCGACGCGCCGGCCAAGGCTCGGACGTCGGTCTTCGCGGGGAGCGGGGGGGTCGCGCTCGCCCGTTGGGCGCGAGGCCACGACCACCCCTTCTGCTCCGAGTACTACGCGACAAAGACGAGAGGGACCGGCCATCGCTCCTCTCCGATATGGCTCGGCCACGCGGGACGGCCGTAGAGGCGAATCGGGGAAGCCCTGCCCGATCACTCGTCGCGGTGGACAGACCGCGGGGGTCGAAGGCTTCTTTGCCCTGTGGACACCACACCGAATAGCTTCCCGGTAGGCGCAGTCATGCAGCGGCCGAAGCCGCAGCGGGGCTCAACAGGCCAGGGTTCGATGGGTGATTCCGATCCTGCTGGTCGACCCGGCGAGATTACCGTCCTGCTCGAGCAGGCGGCGACGGGTGACCAGGAGGCGTTCGACCGTCTCTTCCCTCTGGTGTACGAGGAGTTGAAGGCGATCGCCCATGACAGGCTCCGCTTCGAGCGCCCCGGCCACACCCTGGAGACGAGCGCGCTCGTGCATGAGGTCTATGTCCGCCTCGTCGGTCAGACCCGTGCGCATTGGCGAAACTCCAGCCAGTTCATGGCGGTGGCATCCGAGGCCATGCGACGCATCCTCGTCGATTACGCGAAGCGTAGGCGGGCAGCCAAGCGCGGCGGTGACGCCGCCCAAGTCACCTTGGACGAAGCGCGCGACGTTCCGGGCCCAACAGCCCCGTTCTCGGACGGCCAGGCGGCAGAGCTCATCGCGCTGGACGATGCGATGGAGAGGCTCGCGCAATTCAACCCTCGGGGCGCCAAAATCGCCCAGTTCCGCTACTTCGGAGGCCTCTCCGTGGAGGAGATCTGCGACTTGATGGGCCTTTCAGAGCGGACCGTGCGGCGGGCGTGGACGATGGGCAAGGCGTGGCTGCGCAAAGAGCTGGGCCAGGACCCACGCGCGACGGGCGATCCTCTAGGGTCGTTCGCACCGAAAGAGGCCTAGGCGCCTGGCTCGAGCGCCGACGCGGCACGATCGAGGAACCATGGACCCCGAACACTGGCGCCTTCTGGAATTACACTGCTTCGCTGCGCTGGAGCGGCCACCCGCTGAGCGATCGAAGTATCTGGATGCGGCCTTCGGCGATAACGTGAAATTGCGCCGGGAGGCCGAGAGCCTCCTGGAGCAGCTGGACACGGATCCCTCGTTCATGGAGCGGCCGATCGTCGACCGCTCCGACCCGTCCGCTCCCCCTCGAGATGTTGCCCTGCCGTCCGCCCTCGGCCCGTACCGCATGGTCCGGCGTCTCGGCGGCGGCGGGATGGGGGAAGTCTTCCTGGCCGTGCAGGAGATCGAGGACGTACGGCAAACTGTCGCCATCAAGGTCGTACGGCCTGGTCGGGACACGGGCGAGGTGCTGAGCCACTTCCGACTCGAGCGGAGGATCCTTGCCGAGCTGAGTCATCCGAACATCGCGAGGCTGATCGACGCCGGGGCTACCGACGACGGGCGGCCCTACTTCGTGATGGAGTACGTGCCCGGTCGCCCGGTCGACGAGCACTGCGACACAGAGCGCCTCTCCGTCGATGACAGGATCCGGTTGTTTCTCGCCGTCTGTGGAGCCGTGCAGCACGCCCATCAGAAGCTTGTGGTCCATAGGGACCTCAAGCCCGGGAACATCCTCGTGGAGGCGGGGGGGATCCCAAAGCTGCTCGATTTCGGGATTGGCAAGGTGTTGGGAGAGTCACAGAACTTCGGAGCTGCGGTCGAGACGCGTACGCGTGTTCGGATGCTGACTCCCGCCTACGCCGCGCCCGAACAGGTGCTGGGTGATCCGGTCACGACGGCCACCGACGTCTACGCACTCGGTGTGCTCCTCTATCAACTCCTGGCCGGTCGTCATCCAGTCATGACCGCTGGCGATTCGTCGATCGAGGTCGAACGAGCCGTCGTGGAGAGGGATCCACCGCCGCCGAGCGCCGCCGTCGACCTCCCCATAGTCGAGCCCCCACCCGGTGACCCCGGCGATATCGACAGTGATCCCACACCCGCAGACATCGCAGCGAGGCGCGGAACCGAAAACGGTCCACTGCGCAGACGTCTCGAGGGTGATCTGGACAACATCGTGCTGATGGCGATGCGGAAGGAGCCGGAACGCCGCTACGCCTCGGCAGCCGCCCTCGCCGAGGACCTCGAGCGACACCTGGCGGGGCACCCCGTTCGTGCGCGGCCCGACACGTTCGGATACAGGGCGAGGAAGTTCGTCGGACGAAACGCCGGCTGGGTGGCTGCCGCGGTGGTGGCGGGGCTCGGGCTCGGGACGACCACCACCGTGACCCTCGTCCAATCGCGCCGGGTGGCCCGTGAGGCCGCGGTCGCAAACAATGAACGGGACAAGGCGGTCGAGGTCCGCGGGTTCCTCATGGAGATGTTCGGCGCGACCGGCTCGGACCGCTCCGTCGGCGACTCACTGACCGCCCGTCGGCTACTCGACCTCCAAGCGGCCGCGTTGCACGAGGCGTATCGAGACCGACCGGAGCTCCGCGCCGAGATGCTCGGGGTGCTGGCCGACGGGTACGACCGGCTCGGCCTGCTGGACGAGGCGGAGCCCCTGGCGCGCGAGGCGCTCTCTCTCAGACGAGCCGAGGGTGGCCCGGAGAAGGACGACTTGGCCGCATCGCTCGCGCTCCTCGGCTGGATCACCTACGAGACGGGCGCCGCGGCCGAAGCCGAGCCGTTGCTTCGCGAAGCCGTCGAAGTAGGCCGCACTTCGCGTGAGCGGCGCCCGGAGGGCCTGACACGGGCACTCAACGACCTCGGCGTCGTGCTTCTGGAGACGGGCGACCTTGTGGAGGCTGGAGCCGCGTTTCACGAGGCCCTGGCGATCAGACGCGCCGCGTTCGGAGACACACACCGGAGCGTGGGGATCACCGCGAGCAATCTGGGAGCGCTCTACTTCCGACAAGCGAGGTTGGACGACGCCATCCAGGTTCAGGAGCTGGCCGTGAGTGCGCTCCTGCAGTCGGTCGGGGCAGAGCACGTCCGGAGCGTCGTCGCCTTAGGTAACCTCGCGGCCATGAGGCATACGCAGGGCGATTGGGCCGGTGCTGAACGGGAGTATCGGCAGCTTCTGGAGCGGCAGATCTCTCTCCGCGGGCAAGACGATCCGCAGTCCGCCAGAGTCAGGCTCTCGCTCGCAACGGTGCTACAATACCTGGCATCCGAGGTCGGTACGGGAGCCACTCCGGCCGACGAGCGTCGAACATCCGACGACATGCTCGATGAGGCAGAGCATCTGATGGGGGAGGCGCTGACGACGATGGAGGCTCGCCTGGGCCGGTCCCATCCCGAAGTGGCCCAAATCCTCTCACGCCTCGCCGGACTGCTCGCGGGTCGGGGCATGGTCGATGAAGCTCTGACTTTGCAGGAGCGTGCTGTCGAGACCTTCACCGCCGTACACGGGGTCGCGCATGCGGAGACCGGGTCCGCGATCGCGACTCTTGCCGAACTCCAGTGGCGTCTGGGAGGCATCGCCGATGCCCTGCGGCTCCAGCGTCAGGCCATTGAGACGCTGGAAGGGACATCGGGGCCGGATCACCCGACCACGGCGGTAATGCGTGCCACCCTTTGTGGCTGGCTCGTGTTCTGGCTCGACCGCCCGCACCAGGCTCTTCCCGCCTGCGCAAAGGCGGAACAGGATCTTCGCGACGCTCCAGCAGCTTACCAGGTGAACCTCACGCGGCTGCGACTCGCGCTGGCCAGAGCGCTCTTCGACGTCGGCGACCGGCAAGCGGCGGATGCGATCCTCGCCGATCTGGAGGGCGTGGTGGACGCCGAGCCGGCCGATGCCCACGTCAGGGCGCTCTTCGACTCCCTCACAGCAGACTTGGCTCGATCTCGCCGGTAGGGATAGCTGGCGTTCCGCCCCGTCCTACTCCGGCGCGGCGAACGCGACCGACGAAATCGCCCATCGTCGTGCCTACGCCGCCGTGCCCGCCCGCCGCGATGACCACGTACTGACGGCGTCCGCCAGGTAGGCCGATGACGCTGCGTGAGCCGCCGGTCACCGCGCCGTGAGTCGCGTGTTGGTGATCGGAGCCGGGCCGGGGAGCGCCTGGCGGCGGCCGCCGCACTCCAGGCCCGGGGCGTGCCCTTCGACATCGTCGACGCGGGCAGTGGTGTGGGCGGCATCTGGGACGTCGACCACGGCCACACGCCGATGTACGAGACTGCCCCCGGCGGCCGGCCCTCTAGGAATTCAGCTCCCTCATGCTCTCGCGAGCCTCGTCCATGGCGTTGACCGCCTTTTGATGGGCCTTCTCGGCCGCGGCGCGATCGCGTCTCGCGGACCGCGACGCTTGCCTCGCCGTTGCCCTCTCCGTGCTGGCGGCGGTGAGCTTTGCCTTGGCCGTGGAGAGTGACCGTTCGGCGTCGCGAGCTCCTTCTTGGCAGCTGTCACCGCATTATCCGCCTTGGCCTGCTCTTCCTCCGCGGTCTCGAAACCGCGTTGCGCAGTGGCCATGGCTTTCTCGGCCGCGGCCACAACGCGCTCGAGGTCACGGAGCTCCTTCTTGGCCTTCGCGAGCGCTCTCGCAGCGGCCTGGCGGACATCGCTCTGTGCGTCGCGGGCGCCGGAGGTCTTCACAGCCGTCCTCGCCGCGGTCTTCCGGTTGGTCGCCGCGGTCTTCGGCGTCGGCGCTGTCTTGGCCCCGGTCTTCCTGGTCGGCGCTGTCTTTGCCGCGGTCCTCTTCCTGGTCGGCGCTGTCTTGGCCCCGGTCCTCTTCCTGGTCGGCGCTGTCTTTGCCGCGGTCTTCGGAGCGGTCCTCCTGGCGACGGAGCCTGCGGCACCCTTCATCGCCCTCCGCTTCGTCGGCGAGACCACCCCACCGAACGCCAGCCCGGCCAGCGCACCGAAGCCGGGAGGCTCGAGATCCTCCTCGAGGCGGCCGGGCACCGCCTCGCCCGGATCGGTCGACAGGGCCTCCAGAGTCTGCGTCACCCGGCGCATCTGGGTGGGCCCCCGTCGGCCGCCGGCGCCCATGAGCATCACCTCGGCCACCTGAGCGGCTGCGGCCAACGCCTCCTTGTGGGCGGCTCGTGCTGTGTTCAGCCCATCCGGCCCCTGTTGATGCGTGGTGCGGATCTGTTGGGTGGCCTCGACGAGCGCGGCGAACACCTCGGGCCGGTGATGCACCACCTGGTTGACGGCCCAGGCGGTGACCGGTGGCTTCTTGAGCGCTTTGACCCGGTCGGCCGCTTCGCGGTCGCCCGCCTTGCGCAGCGTCTTGGACAGCTCGTTGCGGGTGGCAGTGAACTCGTCCGGAGAGCGCGCGTAGAGGCGATCGATCTCCTGCTCGAGACCTCGATCGTCAGGGGTCATCGCGTACCCCGCCTCACCGAGGCGGCTGCCGGTACACTTTCCCGTCCTTCATGACGAACACGACCCGCGGAAGCGCGTCGATATCCTGCGACGGATCCCCTTCGACTGCGATCAGGTCGGCCACCATTCCAGGTGTGACGGACCCGATCTCGTCACCCAATCCGAGGGACTCGGCCGCCAGCGAGGTCGCGGAGACGACCACGTCCATGGGTGGCTGGCCACCGGTCTTCGCGCGATACACCAGCTCGCCGGAGTTTCGGCCGTGTGAGCCGGCAACCGCATCCGTGCCGAAAACGATCCGGAGACCCGGCACCGTCAGTGCCTCCTTGAACGTGTCCAGCGCGCGGGGCACGGCAAGCCGCATCTGCTCGAAGCCCTCCTCGGTGTAGTTGCCCACGCCCAGGAAGCGATCCTTGTGCTCGAAGTAGTTGCGAAAGATCAAGTCGATGTTGGGGTCGTAGAACATCTCGCGGTCGGCCATGATCTCGAGCGTCTCGCGGTCGAGCAGGGCGCCGTGCTCGATGGTGGTGCACCCGGCTTCGGCCGAGCGCTGCGCGCTCTCGGGCCCGTGAGCATGCACGACTGTGCGGAGTCCACGAGCGGTGGCCTCCCCACACGCGGCCCGGAGCTGCTCCAGGCTCAGCGTCGCCGTCCCGCCAACCCGGATGCTCGCCGAAGCGAAGATCTTGATCACGTCCGCCCCTGCGTCCGCGAGCTCACGAACGCGCGTCCGAATCTCCGCCGGATCGCCCGTGCCCGCCCCGATCGAGGTCAGCGAGGTCAGAATCCGTGGCCCCGGAAGCACACCGCGCGCGATCGCGTCTCGCAGCTCCGCGTCGGAGCCGGCTCCCACGCTCTGCACAGTGGTCACACCGCCCATCAGCGTGAGCCAGGCGTTCTCGGCTCCGTAGAGGATCGCCTCCTCGGGCGTCTCCTCGACCGCCCTTGAAGGCGTGCGCCCGGTCCGATCGAAGTGCCAACCGATATGGACGTGCGTATCGATCAGCCCCGGTAGGAGCGTGAGGTCTCCGAGGTCGTAGAGGACGGCGTCCTCGGCGCGCGACGTGCCCTGCCCCGCCGGTACGATCTCGTCGATTCGCCGGTCACGGATCACCACGTCGCGGTCCCGGAGCGTGGCCCCCAGGCCGTCCAGCACGGTCGCGGCGCGGAGTACGACGGGGGGTTGTTGGGCCGGAGCGCCCGTGGGTGCGACGAAGGCGAAGACACTAGCCAAAACCAGTGTCCGGGCGGCTACGACATCCTTCTCCCGCGACGATCCTGACATCTCCCGCCTCCGATATCCGTAGATTATCCGAGAGGTGCCGAGCCACCCACGACCCGCCAGGCATTGCCGAAACGCCCGGACGGAACCCTAATAAGGGTGATCAGCATTCTTTGTCTCGAAGCAAACGAGCCCGCCGGCGCCCGCCGCGCCAGGGCCGCGAACGTACACACAGGATGGTTCGCATGTCGCGAGCAACGCACACGACCGACGTCATGACCTGGCGGTGTGGATGCGAGTGTCCCGGGCTTTACGCCGGCGGCGAAGGGGAGCCGCGTCCGGGTTAGCTCGGCACGCCAACCTCGAGCGGTTCCATCGCCCCGGCCCAACACGGCCGGGGGTTTTCTCGTTGGGAACAGCGCCATGATCGATCGACTCGTTGGATGCACACCAATGCTTAGGCTCGAGCGCGTGGTCGAGCCGGACATGGCGGAAATCTGGCTCAAGCTCGAAGGCATGAACCCGGCGGGGTCCATCAAGGACCGGACGGCGCTCTCGATGGTGAACGACGGCGAGGAGCGGGGCGTCCTGAAGCCGGGCGACACGATCGTCGAGCCGACGTCCGGGAACACAGGGATCGGGCTCGCTCAGGTTGCGGCCGCCCGCGGCTACAAGCTGATCCTCTGCCTGCCGTCCTCGATGAGCATCGAGCGCACACGGACGCTCCAGGGCTACGGCGCGGAGTTCGTCCTGACGGATCCCGTGCGTCGCATGCTCGCGGCGATGGAGGAGGCCGACCGTATCGCGTCCCGCACAGGCGCGTTCTACCCGAACCAATTCGCCAATCCCGCCAATCCGCGCATCCACTACGAGACGACTGGCCCAGAGCTTTGGGCCAGCATGAAAGGAAAGATCGACGTCTTCGTGTACGGGTCCGGAACGGGTGGGACCATCAGTGGAGCGGGTCGATTCCTGAAGGAACAGGATCCGAAGATCCAGATCGTGGCGGTGGAGCCGGCGCGGTCTCCGGTGATCTCCGGAGGGGAGCGTGGTCAGCATCAGTTCCAGGGGATGGGACCCGGCTTCATCCCGCCGAATCTCGATCAGTCGGTTCTCGATCGCGTGATCACGGTCTACGAGGAGGACGCTTTCCCCCTCGGCCGGCGACTCGCCGAGGAGGAAGGCCTCTTTTTGGGGATGAGCAGCGGAGGGATCGTCCTCGCGGCGCTCCAGATCGCGCGCGAGCTGGGACCGGGCCACCGGGTCGCTGCGATCTCGCCGGATTCGGGCGCTCGCTACTTGAGCACCGCTCTGTACTCGCCGGAAGAGGAGGACTCCAAGGACGACTCCAAAGTGGGTTCCGAAGCGCGGGCCGAGGAGGACTCCAGAGTGGGTTCCCAAGCGGAGGCCGATGAGGATTCGCGGGGACGCCCCGAAGCGAATTCCCGTCACGCATCTGTGCAAAGGGGTGAGCCAGCGGCCACTGGACCGTAGGTTGAGTCATAGGGCTGGCGTTCAGCTGTGCCGCCGCGATGCGTCCTGACCTTTCAGGAGTCACCCGGTGCCAGCGTCACTCACTGAAATCCTCATTCGCTCTCGCATCCAGGGACGCGACCTCGCTGACGAGTTGTTCACCCGGCTCTACGAGGAGCTCTCGCGGGTGGCCCGGCGTCAGCTGCGCTCGAGCCAGGGAGCGACGCTCGACACGGCTGCCTTGGTAAACGAGACGTACTTGAAGGTCGTCGACCAGGAAGAGGTGGATTGGCAGGACCGAGCACACTTCTTCGCTTATGCCGCTCGGGCCATGCGACACGTTCTGGTCGACCGGGCACGACGGAGAAAGTCCGCCAAGCGGGGAGGGGGGAAGAAGCCGCTCACGCTGACCGAGCGAGCCATTCCCGTCGACGAATCGGCGCACGTGCTCATAGAGCTGAACGATGCGTTCGAGGTCCTCTCCCAGAGCGACCGCAGGCTTGCGGACGTGGTAGACTTGCGCTTCTTCGCGGGCCTCACCGAGGAAGAGATCGGCGAGGTGCTCGACGTCTCTGCCAGAACCGTCCGCCGCGACTGGTTCAAGGCGAAGGCGTTCCTGCACACGCAGCTGTCACAAGAGTCCTGACCGTCCCACGAAGATGCCGATGCCCGAAGATACCGGCGGATTGAGCCCCGACAGACTCGACGATGCGCTCGATCTGGTTCTCGACCAGGACCCGGCCGACCGGTTGGAGTTCATCTTGTCGGAGTTCGCGGACGAGCCGGATCTGGCGGACCGGCTGATCGCTCTGGTCCAGTCAGGCCAAGCGGGCGGGGAGATGCTCGCTGTGGCCGATCACGCCGCTCAGCGCCTCCTGGACGCATCGGATGAGGTCGCGCAAGAAACGGCCGAGGAGGTTGCGCTGCCGGAATCGATCGGCCCGTACAGGGTCCTCGACCGCCTCGGTAGCGGAGGGATGGGCACAGTCTATCTCGCGGAGCGCCACGACGGCGAGATGGATCGCAAAGTCGCCCTCAAGGTCATCACCGGGGCCGCACACCGTCTGGAGATCCAGCGCCGGTTCATTGCCGAACGACTCATACTCTCCCGCCTCGAGCACCCGAACGTGGCCCGGCTCTACGACGTCGGAGTCGACGACTTGGGCGCCCCGTTCTTCGTCATGGAGTACGTCGACGGAGTCCCCATCGACGAATGCGCGGACAAGAGCGCGCTCTCCGTAGACCACCGCCTGGCCCTGATTCGGCAGGTGACCGACGCGCTTTCTTACGCCCACGCCAACCTCGTCGTGCACAGGGACGTCAAGCCCAGCAACATCCTGGTGACGCGGGACGGCGTCGTGAAGCTCCTCGATTTCGGAGTGGCGAAGCTGCTGGATGACCAGTCGTC
The DNA here is from genome assembly GCA_965248625.1 of Longimicrobiales bacterium. Lineage (GTDB taxonomy): Bacteria > Gemmatimonadota > Gemmatimonadetes > Longimicrobiales > Gaopeijiaceae. The sequence goes on from OZ252109.1 coordinate 1,052,232, forward strand.
CGGCGGTGCGCCGCTGACGCGTCCCGGAGCGGCCGTCCTGACGCCCGAGTACGCCAGCCCAGAGCAGATTCGCGGCGAAGCGGTGACGACGGCGACGGACGTGTATGCCACAGGCGTCCTCCTGTACGAGCTGCTGACAGGGATCCGTCCGTACGAGTTCTCCAGCCGATCATCGAGCGGATCGTCAGCCAGCAAGACCCGAAGGCGCCGTCCACGGTCGCGCTCGACGCCTCAGACCAGGTGGCGTCCGATCGCGGTACTAGCCCGACCCGCCTGTCCCGCATGCTCGCGGGCGACCTCGATGCGATCCTCCTCACTGCGCTTCGGAAAGAGCCTCGCGCCCGATACGGCTCCATCCAGGAGCTGGCATCAGACCTCGATCGATATCGGCGGCGAGAACCCATCCGCGCGAGAGCACCGACGTGGCGGTATCGGGCCGGCCGCTTTGCCAGCCGTCACCGCGCCTCGATCGGCGCTGCTGCACTGGTCGTGATCGCCCTCGTATCGGGGCTGGGGACGACGTGGTGGCAAGCCAGGATCGCCACCCGCCAAGCGGAGCGGGCGGAGCGAGTCAAAGAGCTCTTGGTCGGGCTGTTCGAGGGCGCGGACCCGGATGTGGCGGCGGGTGAGGATCTGACGGCGATCGATCTTCTGTCACGTGGCGAAGAGGCGCTTCTCGCGGGTCTCCAAGATGAGCCGGAGATCAGCGCCGAGCTGCAGCAGATCGTGGGCTCGATCTACATGTCGCTCGGAGCGTACGACCGCGCGGCCCCGCTCCTCGAGACCTCGCTGGAGCTCCGTGATGAGTTCTCGGCCGCCGATGAGAGGGCGCAGGCCCGGTCTGCCCTCGCAGACCTCAGGTACTCGACGGGTGAGTACGCGGAGGGAGAGCGAATCGCCAGGGAGGTCCTCGACCTCCGACGCGCCTCGTATCCCGAGGCGTCTCCCGAAGTGGGCGCTGCCCTGACCGACCTCGCGACGTTCGTTCAGAACCAGGGACGGTACGAAGAGGCCGAATCGATCCTGAGAGAGGGCCTCGCGATCGACCGGAGCGTGGGCACCCCAGAGCTGGTCGCGACCGATCTCAACAACCTCGGAACCCTTGTTTCAGCAATGTCCCGGTACGACGAGGCCATCGAGGTGCTCGAGGAGTCCGTCGCGATTCGTCGGGAGTCACACTCGGGGGACCACACGGATGTGGCCACGAGCACGGCCAATCTGGCCTGGGCTTTGAACCAGAAGGGTGAGTACGAGCGGGCCGACTCGCTGTACGAGGCCACACTGGCGATGCGGCGACGGCTCCTCGGCGACGACCACCCGCTCGTGGCCATGGTGTTGAACAACCAAGCCGACATGCGCCGGGCCGAAGGCAGGCTCGACGAGTCGCGCAGCCTGCACAACGAGGCCCTGCGGATTCGTCGTGCGGTGTTCGGAGGCGATCACGCCGACGTCGCGGCGAGCGTCAACAACCTCGGGATCGTCTCCTTTTTCACCCAGGACTATGACGAGGCGGCCGGGATGTTCAGGGAGGCGTTGAGGGTCTTCCGGCTTCACCGGTCCGAGGACCATCCCCATGTCCTGACGACGGTGAGCAACCTGGGCGCCGTGCTTCGCGCGCAGGGCGACTTCGACGGGGCCGAGACGCTGATTCGGTCGACGCTCGAGACTCGCATGGAGGTTCTCGGCGCCGAGCACCACGACACCGGGAGCTCTTGGAACAACCTCGGCGCGATCCTGCGGCGCCAGGGCCGCGAGGGTGAGTCCGAGGAGGCGATCCGGCGCGCGGTCGAGATCTTCAGGAACGCCCTTGACCCGTCCCATCCGGATCTTGCGGATGCCCTCGTCAACTTGGGACGGACGCTGGTTACGATGGGCCGCGGAGACGAGTGGATCGAAGAGCTCGCGGAGTCGTGCCGCATCTCGACCGAGCGATTCGGCGCGGACCACTTGAACGTGGCGGATTGTCGGGCGGTGCTGGGTTTGGCACAGTTGGATGCAGGAGACGCGGATCAGGCGTTCGTCGAGCTCTCGGCCGCCATCGAGCGCCTCGAAGAAGACCGTGCCGAGGATCCGTGGACGATGCGGGCAAGGGAGGCGCTGGACGCTCTGTCCGGTTCCTGACCCGTTTTGCGTTCTCCCGGGTGGAAGGCCTCGCTACTGACTGCGGGGCAACAACCCTCGGCTCCGGGAGAGAACCATGAAACGCCTTCTGATCATCGTCGCTGCCGCCTTCGCCGCCTCCGCAGTCTCCTCGCCCCTTAGTGCCCGCCAGTTGGAGCTGGACGGCTACGGTGTCGTGGCCGGAATCAATCGCGCCACGATGGGAGGCGGCTTCTACGAGCTCGTGAAGGACGTCGGCGGGGTCGTCAACCCCAGGTACGGGCTTTCGATCGGTGGATTCGCGTCGCTCCCGGTCGCTCCAGAGACCTGGATTCGCCCGGAGCTCGCGATCACGCAAAAGGGCGTCCGCGTTCCGACCGACGGTGGGCTCAAGCAGCGCGACCTCGATCTGACTTACCTGGACGTCGCCGCCCTGGTACGACGAGCGGTTCCGGTCTCGACGGTCGAGTCATGGGTCGCGGCCGGGCCTATCGTGTCGATGAAGATGTCCGCTACGGCGCGCGTGAACGAGAATGAGTTCGACGCCTCCGATGAGATCACCGGTGCGGATCTCGGCTTGGCTCTCGAGGCTGGCGCGACCCGCGGAGCCGTGGACATGTCCCTCCGGTACATCCTCGGTCTCTCCAACGTCTCCACACACTCCGACCCGGATGAGGCGGGCAAGAACCGTGGCCTGCAGATCAAGGTAGCGTACAACCTGAAGCGCTGACTTGGGGTGGGGGCGGGTTGGGGGCGGGCCGGTCGGCCCGCCTCCGCTCGTATTCGCCTGTCGGAAGTGACGGGCCTAGCTTGGACGGATGGTCGATGAATCAGGCCGGTCAGCGTGCCGCTGCAGGCGCACCGCACGCCGTTCCCCGTGGCTCTTCGCGGTCGCGATGGTGGGCGCCTGCGCTGCTCCCGACGACGGCACACCGTCCGAGGGAGACGCCGAGTCGCCACACCCCCTCCGGTTTGTGACTTCCGCCGAACAGATCGGTCCGGTCGTCTACCGCGACCCGCTCGGGGCGGTCTCACCCGACGGCCTGTGGCTGGCGTACACGGAGCGTGACCGCGTTCACGTCACGCCGTCCAGCGGTGGGGCGGTGCACGTCATCGGCCCCGGGGTCAATTCGATCCGCTACCTGTCGTGGCTGCCGGACAGCCGCCGCATCGCGGTGCGTGAGCGGGTGTTCGACCGCAGTAGACAGGACTGGTACGTGTACGATCGCGTGACGGGTGACCGTTCGGCGCTCTGGTCGGATGCGCCTTCGGGGGAAGCCCATCCCGCGTCGATGGACCAGCTCGCCTGGTCGCCGGACGACACCAAAGTCGCGGGGGTGGTTCGGGCGGGAGGCGGAGCTGAGGTATGGGTGTCCAATGCCGATGGCACGGGGGCGGAGCCGGTGGCGACGGGTGGTGAGTTCACGTTTCCGGCGTGGACACCCCAGAGCGGGTTGGCGTGCCTGTCGGCCGACCCGGACGGGAGGCAGACGCTTCAGCTTCCCTGCGGACAGGCCGCGGCATCGATGCGCTACGAGAACGTCGAGGCATTCGGCCGCATGGCGTTCTCTCCCGACGGCGCCTGGGCGTACCTGGGCTCGCCTGGCGACGGGGGCTTCCTTGATCTGTGGGCCATGTCGGTGGCGGACGGGAGTGCCCACCGTCTCTCGTCGTTCGCGCGAGACGCCTACGACCCATCGGTCGGACCGGACGGTGGAGTCTACTTCAAGACCCAGGACTACCGCGTCTTCCTGGCCACCGCCCCGGCGGTCGGCGGCCCCACGACCGCGCTCACGACATTCCAGTCGGAGACACCGACCTGGAGCTGGGACGGCCTGCAGGTCGCGTTCACGTTCGGCTCGTGGCGCCACGTGACCGACGACATCCACTATCCGGACATCGCTCAGCACATCGGCATCGTAGACACGCAAGGCGACGAGCTTCATCGGGAACCCACCCGAGTGGTCCGCAGCACCTACTCGGAGGACCAGGGGATGTACTGGTCGCCGAACGGGCGTTGGATCGCGTTCCACACGCACGTCGATAGCGACGATATCTGGCTCATGCCGGCGGACGGGTCGAGCGAGGGCCACATGATCTCGGCGGAGGGCAGCGAAACTGGCTGGCCGCGTTGGTCGGCCGACGGTCGCTGGATCGCGTTCAAGAGCTTCCGGCGCGACGAGGCGGGAGCGCGCCACGCGTATCTTTACACGATCGAGGTCGATCAGGAGACAGGCGAGACGCAGCCGCAGACGCGCGTCGACATGGGCGACTTCCCCTACGACATCGTGCTGGCCGACTGGGGCGACGAGGGTAGCACGCTCGTGTTCGAGGCAGCTGAGGCGATCGGCCAAAAGAGTCTATGGACGGTACCTCGCACCGGCGGGACGCCGCGACGGATCCACACCTTCACGAGCGATCAAATCACGTCAGGGATCGGCGTCTCACACGACGGCCAGTGGGTCGCCTATGTGGACCGTGCCTCCGACGGCTTCTATCAGATCTTCCGGGTGCCCGTGACGGGCGGCGCGCCGGAGCAGCTCACGCACGACCCGTCCAACAAGACCCAGCCATCGTACTCTCCCACGGGCGACCGCGTCGCCTTCACGGTCTTCAACTACGAAGTCCACTTCTGGCGGATGGATCCCTAGGGACATTGACGCGCTCACCGTCCTGGCCATTGTTGTTGGCATGAGGACGGCTCTCAGGCGCTCCATTGACTAATCAGACCTCCCTTTTCGGGCAGGACTCCGCGTCCGGGGAAGCACCTACCCCCCTCGACGTCCTCCGCTCCGTCTTCGGGTTCGATGATTTCCGCCCAGGCCAACTCGACGTCATCGAGGCGGTGGTCGAGGGCCACGACTGCATCGCGCTCATGCCCACCGGAGCCGGCAAATCCCTGACTTTTCAGGTGCCTGCGAAGATCCTCCCGGGAACAGTGCTCGTGATCTCGCCGCTGATTTCGCTGATGAAGGACCAGGTGGACGCACTCAAAGACCTGGGCTTCAGGGCGGCAGCGATCAACTCGACGCTCGATTCGGCCGAGCGCGCGCGCCGACTGGCTGACCTCCGGGCAGGCCGCTACGAGCTCGTCTATCTCGCGCCCGAAGGGCTGGACGGCAGATTACGTCAGGAAGTGCCCGGGTGGCCGCTGTCACTCATCGTGGTGGACGAGGCGCACTGCATCTCGCAGTGGGGGCACGACTTCCGGCCGTCCTACCGTAGGCTGCGTGGCCTCAAGGACTCGCTGGAGGGCATCCCGGTCCTCGCCTTGACGGCGACGGCGACGCGCCGAGTGGCCCGCGACATCATTGGTCAGCTGGGGATGACCCGGCCGAAAGGGCACAAGGGGTCGTTCTTTCGCTCCAACCTCCACGTGTACTGCCGAAAGAAGGGCACGGGCCCCACGAGGAAGGAGATCCTAGGGCTCATTCGGGCTCGAGCCGGCGAGCAGGGAATCGTCTACTGTCTGTCGCGGCGCACCGTCGAGCAGACGACGAGCTTCCTGCGCAAAGAGGGCATCCGAGCGGCCCCATACCACGCGGGACTTCCCGACGAAAAGCGCGCCGCCAACCAAGACGCGTTCGCTCGGGACGACGTCGAAGTCATCGTCGCGACCATCGCATTCGGGATGGGCATCGACAAATCGAACGTCCGATTCGTCATCCACCGGGACATGCCGAAGGACATCGAGTCTTGGTATCAGGAGATGGGGCGTGCTGGACGCGACGGTCTCGCGAGTGACTGCTTCCTCTTCTACTCCTGGGCCGACGTGAAGCTGCACGAGCGATTCCTGGACGATATCGCGGATCCCGTACAACGGGAGGCCAAGCACCAAGGAACGAAGTCGCTTTTTCGTCTGGTCGAGCGCGATACCTGCCGGCACCAGGGCATTCTGGCGCATTTCGACGAGCGTCTCGAAGGGTGCGGGAGCTCGTGTGACGTTTGTGCCGGTGTGTCGGCCGAGGAACTCGCGGCCGAGGGGATGATGCTCGGACGGCGGCGCGGAGGGGCGGCCACGTTGCCCTTCTTGGGCGAGTCGACGCCAGCGGAGACGGGGATCTCCGGAGAAGGCGCGCATCGCGAGAGGAGTCGCCACGGCCCTCGGCACGGAGGCCCCTCCGTCCCCGACTTCGACGACGACCTCTTCCAGCGACTCCGCGACGTGCGGAAGAGCCTCGCTGACGCCCAGGGCGTCCCCGCATACATCGTGTTCAGTGACAAGACGCTTCGTGCCATGTCCGACGCCCGCCCCACGACTCCCGCCGCGTTGCTCGCGGTAAGCGGCGTCGGACCGGCCAAGCTCGAACGCTACGGACGAGAGTTTCTGGAGGCCCTGGCTGCCGAGTCGGACGTGCCTGGTGAGGTGGACGCGGTGGCTGTCGAGGTGGAGGCGGTGACGGTCATTGTGGACGACGGCAGTGTCGAGGTAGACGCCATGTCCGCTGAGGCGGACGTGTCCAGCGGGGCGTCCGACTCCGGCGGGGGGTTCGCGTCCGGCGACGGCGCTCTTTCCACAGGCGACTCTTCTCGCTAGCGTCCGGCCGCTACATCGATTTCAGCAGGTCGCGCGGGTGCTTCCCATCGCCCCTTCAATTCTGACCCATGGCCGGACCCATCAAGACCCTCAAGAACGAATGGCCGAAGTTCCTGGTCGAGCTCATGGTGCTCGTGCTCGGAATTACGGCGTCGTTCGTGCTGAATGAATGGCGCGTCGCTATCGGCGAGAGGCAGGACGAGCGGCAAAACCCTCGAGGCTCTACGCGCGGATCTCGCCGCGGACTCATCAGCCGTTGCGTTCGGCATCGGGCGGATCTCGGCGATGATCGATGCCTACACGGACCTACTCGAAGCAACTGGCACCGGTGCGATCGAAGAGGCGAGAGTAGACGAGGCCATGGATCTCGCGATCTCCTATTGGGCGTTCGCGCGGACTGATAACACCTACGAGGCGATGAAGCAGACGGGAACGTCTCAGCTGATTCGCAACAAGGAGCTCCTCGCCGAGGTGATCCAACTCTACAATCTGGTCTACATGCGGTTAGCCGAGTGGGACGAGATCAATCGGCACTTCATCCTGGAACGGATGGTCCCCTACGTGGACGACGAAGCGCCGTACGTCGAGCAGGGATCTGAAGGCGGGATCGCGACGGGGTATATGCCTATCTTCCTGAGCCTGAAAGACCGGGACCGCTTCAAAAACCTCATCAAGACGAATCGCCTGTTCAAGCAAGCGCAAGTCACGACCTACGAAGGGACACTCGGGTACTTGAGAGTCGTGCTCGAAGGACTCGACGAGGAGCTGGCGAACTGAATTCCGGACGAGCCGAGGGGGACACCACGATGAAACGCGTGCTGGTACGGTACAAGGTGAAGGCGGATCGGGCAGCGGAAAACGAAGCGTATATCCAGAAGGTGTTCGAGGAGCTCAAGAGCGCTGGACCGACGGGCCTCCGCTACGCGTCGTTCAAGTAGGACGACGGGGTGAGCTTCGTACACATTGCGTCCATCGAGACCGAGTCGGGCAGCAATCCGCTGGCAGAGACCCAAGCCTTCAAGGAGTTCCAGGCGGAGATCAAGGATCGCTGCGAGGAGTCCCCGGTGGTGATCCAGTTGAACGAGATCGGGTCGTACCGGTTGTTCGAGAGTTGATGCGGAGGTACCGATAGTGGGATTCTGGACCGAGCTCGTTCATCAGATCGGACACGGGATGGAGCACGTCGGTACCGTCTTTGGCGGTCTCGCCCCGGGCATTTTCGCGTTCGTGCTGACGGTGCGGGTCGTTCTGATCCCCTTCACCCTTCCGCTCGCCCGCCGTACGCGGGCCCGCCAAAAAGTCGTCGACCGGATCAAGCCGGAGATCAAGGCCGTCCGCGCCGAGCACAAGAAGGACCCGAGCCAGATGGCGAAGGAGCTCAAGGCGCTCCACGAGCGGCACGGGATCTCCCAGGTGGACGGCCCTGGCGCGATCGGAGCTCTCATCCAGCTCCCTATCCTGATCGCCCTCTTCCAAGCGGTCTTCGAGGTCTCGCGCGACACACCCCTCGCGTCGGGAGGACTGCTGATTGGCATCGCGGCCTCAGCCGTGTCGGTCTTCGGCGTCGTGGCGGCCGGACAGGGCAACTCGAAGCCGCTCGTTGCACTGTCTGGGATCCTCCCTGTGGTCATCGCAGTCTGGCTCGGCTTGGGGATCGGCCTGTACCTGCTCGCGTTCTATCTGGGGAGCGCGGTCCAGGGGTTGTTGATGCAACGGAGCAAGATGGTGGACGATCCGAGCCCGGTTCAGACGGGCTGATCACAACCGTTCAGGGCCGATCAACTCAATTGCTCCGGGGTTGGCGTCGCTATTCAGCGTGGCGGCCCCAGGTGTCGTGACAAGACCCGCGGGTCCGCGGCTCGACCCCCCTCTGCACGCCTAGACCAGCGGGTCCACGACCTCCAGGAACGGGAAGAGCCGGAAGTCGGCGTCTCTCGTGTAGATCGTTCGGATTCCGTGCTCCCTCATGAGGATGGCTGTGTGGGCGTCGTGCATTCGGCTGCCGCGAACCCCGGTGACGTCTTCGAGTATCTGCCGTGCCACCGCTCCGTGCCGGTCTGTCTCTGTCAGCACACGAAATCCAGGCGCCTCGAGCAGTGCCTCGACGAAGCCCCAGGCCTGGGACGCCGGCCAGGGCCGCGTGAGAACCCGTGGGTGCGTCATGACCCGCAAGAACTCGTAGATGACGCCCCAGGTGGTGTGCCACGGGGAAGCATCACTTCGCCATGCGGCCAACAGCTCTCGGCACGTCTCGTGGCCCTGCGCTTCATCGTTCGCGGCGTAGAGCAGGATGTTCGTGTCGACGAGGAACAAGCGTCAGTCCCGGTCAGACGAGAGCCAGTCCTCGTCCATGAAGTCGAGGAGTGTTTCTCTGTTCGATATGTCCACTAAAAACTTGCCTCCCGAATAGACCGGCAGCGGCGGAAGGTTCTCCTCCGGTACAATCTTCCGGTCGAGGTACATGCGGAGCGCAGTCTCCACCAGAAACGATATCGTCGCTCCCCGGCGTGCCGCGTCGGCCTTCAGCCGTCGCATGACCTGGTGGTCGATGATCAGGGTGGTTTTCATAGTATGGTTTTCCGTAGCGACTGTACGGATTTCCATACCGCTGCTCCTTCACGAAGGTTCCGGGGATCGCACGTCCTTCGACGAATCTGCCTGCGGCGAGCGGGCGCTCCAATGACGCGAAGCGGCGATGCCTGAGGTCGGTCGCGGCACCCGAGTTCACCCCCTAGCTTGATCCTCGCGATTCCCGGCGGACGTCAGCGACCAACTCCGTCGACAACGCGCGTTTCCGCCATGCCCCACCCCAGCCAGGGAGCACGAAAGATGTCGGACCCGTCGAAGGTTTCCCGGAGAGAGATGCTGGTTCAGGGTGGCACGGCCATGGCGGGAATGGCCCTGTTCCCCTCGGGGCTCGCGGCGGAACTCTTGAAGATCGTTCCTCAGGAGGCCCTGATCCCTTGGCTGGACCGCCCGCCGGAGCCGCCACCGAATGTGAACACGCTGGACTGGGAGGCGCTCGAATCGTGGGTTACGCCCAACGACCAACACTTCCGCGTAGGCCACTACGGCACACCGGAGATCGCCGAGAGCGACTGGAGCCTCGAGATCGCCGGGATGGTCGACCGGCCGCTGACCTTCTCGCTCGCGGAGCTCAAGCGTCGGCCGCGCCAGGAAGTCACATTTTCCCTCGAGTGCGCGGGGAATCGCGGTTTTCCTAGCTTCTGGGGCGCGATCTACAACGCGCGCTTCGCCGGGACGCCCCTCGCATCCGTGCTCCGCGAGGCGGGGATCCAGGACGGAGGGATCGAGATCGTCTTCATCGGAAGCGACACGAACGATGAGGAAATCCGCGGCAACACGGTCAACGTGAACTTCGGCCGCAGCATGTCCGTCGAGGACGCGATGGACTCGAACCTCATCCTCTGCTACGAGGTCAACGGCGAACCGCTCGGCACGGAACACGGCTTCCCGCTTCGGCTCATTGCACCGGGCTGGTACGGCATCGCGAACGTGAAGTGGCTGAAGCGCATCGAGGTCCGGGACACCCGCTACATGGGCCGTTTCATGGCGCAGGATTACGTGACGCTCCGTGGCGAGGAGCGGAACGGCGAGACGGTATTCGTGCAGACATCTGTCGGTCTGTCGAACGTGAACTCGATCCCAGCCAAGGTCACGGTCGACGAGGGCCGGTTCCGCATCCATGGGCGGCTTGGGGGCGGGCCATCGAGCGCGTCGAAGTGCAGATCGACGGAGGCGACTGGTATCAGGCGACGCTCGGCGACGGCCAGGACAGCGCCTTCACATGGACGCACTGGCAGGTCGACTGGGACGCGCCGAACGGCGAGCACTCGATCACGTCTCGGGCAATCGCCACAGACGGCACGGTGCAGCCGGCGCCGACGGATCCCGAGATCGCGAACAAGCGGACCTACTGGGAGAGCAGCGGGCAGATCACGCGGCGCGTGATGATTGCGTAGATCTGGGGGACGAGACGTGAGCGACACCCGATGAGCCCCCCGTCGAGGTGGCCGCCCGAGCCCGGCCCGGAGGAGATGCGCTCGATGCTCACGGCCGCGACCGAGCGGATCGTGCGGCACATCGAGACGCTCCCGGACCAACCCGCCTCGGATGAAAGCGATGGTCGGGCCATAGCTCGGGCATTCGCAGAGCCGCTCCCCGCCCGCGGCGCCCACTTCGAATCGCTGTTGGACATCGTCTTCGAGGCTGTGCCGCACTCGTTCAACACGGCGGGTCCCTGCGGCGGAAGAAGAGTCGGGAGGAAGCCGCGTCCCCTAGAACGGCAACCCGTCGTCCCCATCGTCGGCAGGCGGCTCCGGCCACGGCTCGCCGGCTTGGGCCGGCGGTCCATCGGCCGCCTCCCCGCCCTCCGGGCGGTCGATGCGCCACGCCTTCACGTCGGTGTACCAGCGCCCGTTGTACTCCCGGCTTTGGAGGTCGATGTGCGCGGTCACCGTCTCTCCAGCATTGATCCCGAACTTGTCGATGTTGTCGCCCCACTGGACGACGCAGACCTGCTTCGGGGATTGGCCGGGGATCTCGACGATGAATTCCTGCTTGCGCCACTCGCCGTTTTTCCCGGTGCCGGATTGCTCTTCCAGCAGCTCGATGACTTTTCCGGTGATTTCGAGGCTCATGAGGGTCGCTGCTTCACGCTGATGAGGGCCCGCGGCGAGGCGCCGGTTGGCCTGGTGGATGGATCGGGGCATGAAGGCTGCCGAAATCCCGGCCGGAGCGCCAGGGGGAGCTCGCGAGAGCGTGCGACTCCCGCAGGGGCCAACCCTCTCAGCTCTCGAACGCCACGCCGAGCTCGTCGGCGGCCCTCGCCAACCGTCGATCCAGCGTCCAGAGCGACACCCGGCTCAGCATCGTCGAGGCCAGCAAGTGGACATCGACCCAGCCGACGCCCCGGCCGGCTAACTCATGTGCGTCGATGAAGGTGAGGACCTCTTGCTGATCGGCCTCCTCGGCTGCCGGCAGCGCCTGCAAGTGGCCGAGGATCTCGTCCCGGCGAGTCAGCCGCCCACACGCCAGCTCGCCGATCACGAAGGGATGCACGACAACCTGGCTGTCGTTCAGCAGCCCTGACAGCCTCCGGTTGTCTCGCCGGAGGTGATCCACCCAGACCGAGGTGTCAACGAGGACCATCGGTCACTCGTCTGCCGCCGGTCCTTTCCGCGGCGCCTTCTTCGAGATTCGTGGCCCTGCCGGGCGACGTCGGGTGATGCGGCGCAGACCTGGCTCGGACCCTCCGAGAGCGGCGAGACGCTTAGCGCTTTCGCGCGCGATGAGCGCCCGCAGACCCTCGTGAACCAACGCGGTCTTCTCCTCGATGCCCGTCAGCCGACGTGCCTCGCCAAGCAGTTCCTCCGAGATGATTAGTGTAGTTCTCATGCATAACTATATGCATGTCTGATGCATATTGGTCAACAGGACGGCCGCTCGAGGTCCCCCGTATAGGCACTTGGGAGAAGGTGATGTCAAGTCGTGGGCGGAAGGATGGCTGGATGGGGCTGAAGCTCTGGCATCTCAGGCGGTCGGAGTCTTGCGAGGAGCCAGGAGGCTCCCGAGCTCCCGCTGCGACGTGCCGAGTCGAAGCAGAGTCTTGACGAGCAGGTCCAGGGACACTGAGGGATCCGACACCTCCATCTTCGCGATTCGCGATTGACTGGATCCGATGAGGTCGGCGAGCTGCGTTTGAGTCAGCCCAAGCTCCGTTCGCTTCTCACGAAGCGCTGACCCGGCGGAGATCTTCAGGTCGATCATTGCCATGTCGGCGTCACTCAGATCGAGGAACTCCTGGGTGGAGCCAACCTTCCACCCGGCTCGCTCGAGCTTCTTCCTCGTCGCCTTGTCCATCGGCTTCCGGGTCCGCCGTCTAAGGGTCGTCACCGATCAACTCCCTGTACTCGGCTAGCCGTCGTCTCTCGGCTTCAATAACCCGCTTTGGCGTCGCCCTCGACTTCTTCGTGAAGACGTCCAGCGGCGTCTTGGCCTCGCCCTGCATCCAAACGATCGGCCGATCAGGTACCACCGACGCATGCTTGATATGACGTATCATCACTATGTCTAATTAGACATGACGTCAAGGCGACGCGAACCTCGGGCAGTCTAGGATGGCCTGATGCAGCGGGCTGTTCGATGGGTTAGCGGGACAACTTGAAGGCGGTCCGAAGGCGGCTCAGACCCGAACGACCTCGAGCTGCCCGGCCGAATCGCGACGTCTAGCGCGGTGAGATGTTGGCCAGACCTCGGGGGAGAGATTCATCGAGTAGAGCTCACACTTACGGTCAACGCCCGCCACGCCAGCTCGAGGGCTGCCTTCGCTTGCTCTTCTGATACGCTCGGGAACTGCGCAAGGAAATCCGCGATCGTATCTCCGGCGGCGAGGTAGTCCAACAGGTTGCGCACCGGAACCCGCGTGCCTGCGAATACGCTTTCACCGCCGAGGATCTCGGGGTCGGACGTCAGAACCTGGCTGGGCTTCAGCATAGCGTCCTTCTATTCCTCGCCCAATAGCTCCCGCATCTCCTCCTCGGTCAGCCCGATGTCATCGAAGTCGATGTCCTCTTCGGCCTGGTCAGGCGTCGGCGATGCATTGGGAGTTTGCTGTGCGGAGGGCTTGGGCGGCGGAGTGACGGCCGCGGCACCTCCCGCCGCAGCACCGCTCTTTGCCGGAGGCCTGGCTGGCCCGGCAGTCTCGGACTGCCCCCTCTCGGCCTCGGGCTTGTCCTTCTTTGTCTTCCCTTTCCGCCTCAGCCCCCAGCCTCTTCCCTTCTTCGCCTCGGTGGTGGGCGCGGCGCTCGGAGCGACGGCTTCGGCGCTCGGCGGGGTGGGTTCGGTGCTCGGCGCGACGGGTTCGGTGCTCGGCGCGACGGGCTCCGCGCTCGGAGTGGTGGGTTCCGCGCTCGGGGAAGCAGGCCCACCCGAAGTCGGCTCCGAAACCGCGACCCCAGTCCCACCCGCCCCAACCGGCCGACCCATCCACGCTCCCAACACATCGATCAGCTCGTTCGTGTCCCGCGTCCGGAAGAAGTATCCCCGTCCCTTCTTTGGCTTCAGCCAGACTCCGCGACGGATGATCCCGAACGTCAGCGGATACGACCGGAACACGTCCTTACTGAACCAGACGTTTTGGAAGCGACGTGTCGAGATCTCGGAGATGTCCTCGGGCTTGAAGACGCGCGAGCGGTACGACAGGTGCTTGACCCGCAGGTGGTCGTCGAACACGAGGAGCTTCCGGGGCGAGCGCGACACGTAGACCACCAGAATCGCGACCAGCGAGACCAGCATGGCGCTGTAGCTCCCGGACTGGATCCAGTAGTCGTCGACGGTCGCGACCCAGGTGCCGCCGACCCAGATGAACCCGGCGATGACGAGGCGCACAAGGACGAGCCCCATCGCGAGCGACGCGAGCACGCTGATGACCAGGAGGAGCGCCGGCTGCCGGAAGCGCGCGACGTAGCGGATGTTCTTCATTTCGACGGGCGTCGTGAGGCTCCAGGCGACGGCCTTGAAGGCGATCCATACGAGGAGGGCAATGAGCGCGACCGTCATCCCCTGGGTCATCGGCTCGATGCGGCTGACCGTGAGCTCGCGCCGGGTATCGACGAGGTTCCGGGCCGCGAACGCCACGATCTCGCCCTGGCTCACGTTCTCGTATAAGCCGAGGAGATCCGGGAAGTCGGTGAACGTGTCGGGGTCGTAGAAGCTGCGCCGCACCCAGAAGTTCAGGGACTCGGAGGTTTGGGAGGCGCTCCGGAGCCGCTCGATGATGGCGGTGCGGTCGGCCTCGAACTCGGCGGGGTCGAGGCTGCCCGAGCGCAGGTACTCGAGCTCCTCGGCGATGACGGTCTCGGCGTACTCGTACTCGTCCTCGTTGATGTCGCCGCGGAGCTGGAGGTAGGCTGCGGGGCCACGCATCACCATCGACGTCAGGAGGCCGTAGACGGCTTTGCGCTCGCCGTAACGGAGGCGCTCGTTCAGCCGGCGGCTCAGGAGATCGCGGATGAAGAGCGTCATCAGTTGATCTTCGGCCGAGGGCTCGAAGAGCTTGTAGCGCGCGGTGTAGCGGACGTTGGGCCTGAACGCCCAGGAGTAGTTGGACCAGGCGCGGGCCGGGTCCTCGATCTCGGACTCGAGGCGTGTGACGTCCTTCGGAGCGAGCGTGCCGAACGTCTGCTCGGCCGTGGCCAAGGCTAGGTTCTCGTCGAGGTCGCCGACGATCGTGAGCGTCATCGCGGCGGGCGCATAGTGGCGGTCGTAGAAACCGCGAAGGTCCTCGGGCGTGATGCGCTGCAGGCTCCGCCACCGGTCGAACTCCCACATGGTGCGCGTGTCCATCCCGAACTCCCGCTCCCAGAAGTCTGCGGGCATGAGCCAGGACGGGTTGAGCGCGAACCACAGGTGCTCGAAGAACTCCCGGGGCTTGGAGCCGATCTCGAGCGCCACGGGCTCTCGGTTACGCTCGACGACCTCCGGATCCATCGCGTGCGGCTCCATGAGCCCCGACAGCCATTCGATGGCGAACAGCCCGTGCTCCTGCGCGATCGTGACGTAGTACCAGGTGTGGTCTCGGTACGTGAACCCATTCCTTCGCCCGCCGAGCGCCTCAACGGCATCCTTGATCTCCTGCTCGGTCCGGCCGTCATGGTCGGAGAAGAGCATGTGCTCGGTGAAGTGTGCGAGCTGCTCCTTTCCGGGTGGGTCGGCGTCGGAGCCGACGGGGACGCCAACGCTGATCGACACGTTGGGCGCGTCGGGCAGGCGCTTGAACCAGACCTTGAGGCCGTTGGAGAGGTGGTGGGTGGAGAAGGAGGAGAAGGGGTTGGGGGGTGGGGGGGAGGCGATGGCGGACGCGAGGGTATCTGCGGTGGCTTGGCGCGGGGCAGTCTGGGTCGTGGCCTGCCCTGGCGTGTCGGGCGATGCGATTCCAGGCTGCTGGCCGGGCGCCGCGAGGCTGTCGGCCAATGCCTGGAGCCGGGCCTGGGCTGCTGAGTCCGGCGCTTGTGCGAGGGAGTCGGGCCGCTGGGCCGAGAGGGGGCCGGTGGCTACCAGGGAGATGGCCAGTAGAGTCGCGGCTTTGCGGTTTGTGTTCATGTCAAGGAGGTACGGGCCGGGGCGATTGGGAGGTTCGTGGCGTGACAGCACCGTGGCCTCTCGGTGTACTCTGAAGATGGGCGGTCTGGATAGATGGGGCACCCTAATGGGGTTGGGGCTGCCGGGTTCGCTAGGCTCGCCAGTCGTCGCCAGGCATCATTCGGAGCATGAATTCGTCGAAGAGCGGCACGGTGAACGCGGTGTCGCCGTGGCTGGGGCTCCAAACCATGCCCTTGCCAATGAGCTGGCTGCGGGTCGGCCCGAGTGACGTCACCTTGCGTTCGAGTACGTCGGCGACATCGCCGGAGCGGTGAGGCCCGGTGCCTAGCTCAGCCATGGCACGAAGGTACCTCTTCTCCGACGGTGTGAGCCGATCCAACCGAACGCGAAAGAAGCTCTCGTCAAGCGCCGCCATGGCCGACGCCGACGCAGCGTTGACGTCGGCCGAGGTGATTGGTGATTCATCGGCGGCATCCCAAGCATGCTTTCCCCACTCCTGGAGGAAATACGCATATCCCTGGGTCACTTCGCCGATCTGATCAAGGGCCTCCTGCGTGATCTCCTCGCCCTGGTCGTGGACGGGCTTCGCGATCGCGCGCTCGGCCGCCTCGGATGGAAGTGGGCCGATCTCTGGGAAGTCGAAGAGGCGTTCCGCGTAGGACTTGGCCCGCCCCATCCGGTCCGGTAGCTGGGGTAGCCCCGCGCCCACCAAGACCACGGGCAGTTGTCGCTGTGCCGTGCGATGGAGTGCGGTGATCATCGCCGCCAGCTGATCTTCCTCCACATATTGGAGCTCGTCGATGAAGATGGCCAGCGCTGTCCCTGCCTCCCTTGCGGCCACGCCAGCTGCCTCGAGTAGTGCTTGAAGATCATGCTCGAGGTCGCCGTTGTCGGCCAAGCCAGGTTCTGGGTCGAAGTCGAGTCCGACTTCGATATCCTGGTAGGTCACTTTAAGCGCTTTAGCGAATCCAGCTAGCGCCCTGAGGCCACGTACGGCGAGGTCCTTCGCGTTGGCGTTCCGCGAGAGGCGAAGCAAGGCCGCCGAAGCTGAGGTGCGAGGATGGCAGGGAGCGAACGGTGCTCAGGAGCCTCGATGCGCAGCGTGTGGATACCGCTCGCCTCCGCGTCGTCACGGATCCGGTCAAGGAGAACCGTCTTCCCAACTCCCCGCAGGCCCACCACGAGAATGCTCTTCGCCGGACGACCGATGCGAATCCGCTCCAAAGCGATCCGAACGGCCTCTCGGATGTCGTCACGACCGGCAAGCTCGGGCGGCGGCGTCCCAGCTCCCGGAGCAAAAGGGTTCTTAACCGGATCCATGGACGGATTCTAGCGATCTTTGCCTAGTTTATGCAATGATGCTAAGGTGGCTAATGTATCTATAAATCAAGTCTCGGGAGAGATTGCGGCTCCGAAGAGCTCGGACGAGTAGTTCGCGGGACCACGCATCACCATCGACGTCAGGAGGCCATAGACCTTGTTCTGTGTGTTCGAGTACCGGCTGATGAACGGTACCAAGGTCTCGAGCCTCTCGGGCTCCACGACCGTGATCTTCGCCTGCACGTATACCTGACTCAGATCGACACCATCACGATCGCGAGCGCGGTGTATCGAGGCCACGGTTTGACCGCCGTTGACGACCTGTAGTCCGCGTAGGCTGCGGATTGCCGTCGAGCCGTTCGATCCCTGAACGAGGCTCACTTCTTCGGCCGTTACCGAGATGCCATTGTTGAAAGTCCTCCCACTGTTATGAGATGGCTCTTCGCGGAGCGACGGCCGGGCAACGACGTAGTTGAACTCGACCCTTCGAGTCGCTCGGGATAGATTGAGAAGGGTGGAAATTACCGGTCTCTGGAGACGGCATGCGTGAGTCTGAGCTGCTGAGCCGAATTACGATCGACCCCGAGCAGTGCGGCGGTCGGCCGTGTATCCGTGGAATGCGGATCCGGGTTCTCGATGTGTTGCAGCTACTCGCGGCTGGCGAGACCCGGGACCAGATCTTAGCCGACTTTCCGTATCTCGAGGCGGACGATATCACAGCCAGCCTTCTCTACGCGGCGCGACAGCTGGACCATCCGATTCTAGCGGCGTAGATCCGCCGATGGCGGAGGACAGAGGTGTGGCCGGCGGTCTTCAGAAGCCACTGCTCACGATCTGGATCGACGCCCAACTCCCACCGGGCTCTGGCTCTGACCCCCCAAGACCCCTCCACCGCCCGTCCAGCGCGTCCTGCACACGCGTGATGTCGTCCGCGCCTACACCGACTTCGCGCGCAGCGTCCGGCCAACCCCCTATCGCGCTCCTGACCCCCTCCACGATCCGCTCCGGTCGCTTCACGCCGAAGCTTCTACCGACGTCGAGCACATCCTTGAGCGTGATCCCGCTCAGCTTGTCGGCAACACGCATTTGATGGGTGGCTGTCCAGCCCTGCCCTCGAGCGAAGGTCAGGTCGTAAGCCGGCGTCAGGCTCCACCGTCCGTCCGGCGCCATATGGAACGACAAGTTCTTCACGTGGTCGTCTTGGTTGATGGCCAGGATGTTGAATAGCATGCGGCGGTATCCCTCTTCCACGGCGGCGGGGGGCATCCCCAGGCGCAGTATCGTCCGCAGATACTCTTCGTAGCTGCTCGCGCCGACGTCGTTGTAGTCGACGTGCAGCATCCCGCCGAGCGTGTGCTGGTGGAGTCGGGTGTCCACGTCCAGGTCGAAGCGCTCGATCAGGAGATGCGCGAAAGGCTCGGCTCCGGGCAGGATCGACACGCGAGCGACATCGATGCCCGCGAGGTCGGCAAGGCGTGCATAGGCGGCTTCGACGCGGTTGTATGCGAGGGGCTGGCCGAAGCTCCCCGGATCCGCGTCCGGGCCGACCCCGTCGAATTTGAGAATGCAGGGTCGGTCGTTCGGTCCGGGGAGTGCGAATCCGGACCGGATTACCCCCTCCACCGGATCAAACAGGACCAGTGCCTTCGGGCGCTTGCCACCCGCCGACGCACCGATGCGGTAGATCTCAGGGACCGCCACCTCGGGATCGCCGTGGATCACGCGGCGGGCATCAGCGACCAATGCGGACACCTGGAGTGCTTCGGATTCCGCCGGGCCGATCGGAAGCTCCGCCGCCGGTCGGAACGTCAGTGCTCCGAGAGCGTGGTCGCCCACGTAAAGGAGCCGCTGAACCTGCGAGAACGCCCTCTCCTCCTCCCCCCGCGCCGCGAAATACGCTCGGATGACCTCGTTTCCAAACGCGTCCGGGAGCGCGTCGGAAAGCACGCCCGGAAGCCCCTGGAAGGAGGGCTTCCTCCCCAGCGTCGGGAAGTCTATCGGCCCTCGGGTCGCCCGGGGAAGCCGAATCGGCGAGATCTCCAGGCCCATGCGACTGAACGGCTCGTCGTACTCGAATACAATGGTCCGATCGTCGAGCTCCGCCACGGCTCCGACGCGCTGACCCCACAGTCGGATCTCGGCGACGGCGAGGACGTCAGCCACCTGGATCGTAGCTGCCGAGACCGCGCTCCCTGACCGCGTCGAGGGGACTCGGGAGGGGTTCGGGGACCAGGTCGTCGAGCGCGGTCAGACGGTCGTACACACGGAGGAGGCGCACGAGTGTGGCGAGGGTCGGGTTGTCTCCCCGCTCCGCTCGCGACACCGTTTCCCGGTCGAGACCTGCGGCCTCGGCCACGTCCACTATGGTGCGCTTCTGAGCCTTCCGGAGCGCACGGAGGCGCGCTCCCAGAGCTCCCATGATCTCCGGATCGGTGCGCATGGCGGATATATCTCGCATTTGATCCCCCAGGGGGCGATAATGCTGGAAATGGGGTATTGCCTTAAGTCCACCGCCCACTACATGTTGTGGTCATGGCGGTTCCGGCTTCTCAGCTCCGTGGCGGCGTGGACTATCCCCGTACGCGGCTGGAGCTGGACGAGTTCTTCCCCGACGATGCGGCATGCCTGGAGTACGTGGAGGGTCTGCGCTGGCCGGAAGGGTTTGTGTGCGTGGGCTGTGGCGGGTTGGGAGAGGTCTGGCGAGCATCGCGGGGGCGTCTCGTCTGCCCACACTGTCGAAGGCAGACCTCGGTGCTGGCGGGAACCGTGTTCCACCGCACGCGCTCGCCCCTGCGTCTGTGGTTTCTCGCTGCCTGGGAGCTCACGAGCCAGAAATACGGAGCCAATGCTCTCGGGCTCCAGCGTGTGCTCGGACTGGGAAGCTACAAGACAGCGTGGGTCTGGCTCCACAAGCTCCGCCGGGCCATGGTCCGACCGGATCGCGACCAGCTGAGCGGCGTTGTGCAAGTGGACGAGAGCTATGTCGGGGGCGTGGAGGCTGGAGTGCGGGGCCGCGAGACGATCAAGAAGGCCATCGTCGCGATCGCCGCCGAGGTCGACGGACGCAAGATCGGGAGAATACGGCTGCGTTGGGTGCCCGACCTCTCCGCTCCGGTTCTGCGAGGCTTCGTCAAGGATAGCATCGCACCGGCAAGCACGGTGCATACCGACGGATGGCCAAGCTATCAGGGACTCGCCAAACTGGGCTTTCGCCACACGGTCACGAACCTCTCGACCTCCGGCGATCCCGCGCACGTGCTCATGTCGGCCGTACATCGGGTGGCGTCTCTCCTCAAGCGCTGGGTCCTCGGAACCCTCCAAGGAGGGATCGCCCGCGAACACCTCCCCTACTATCTGGACGAGTTCACCTTTCGCTTCAACCGACGCACATCCCGGGCTCGCGGCCTGTTGTTCTACCGCTTGCTTGAGCAGGCTGTTCAGTGTGCTCCCACGCCAGCTTCGGCCCTTTACCTCGGCACCGGACGTGGGAAACGGCCCGCAGAGCCCCGGTAACCACTATATCTTGGGGTCGGTGGACTTAAGGGAACACCCCCTTTGCTGGAATAATAACACATGCACATCCTAACGAAGATCACCAGCCACGGCAAGTGGGTGTGCTGGATATATACATCAGCAAGGGCTTTGAGAGTCCGCAGTGCGGGATGTTTCCACCATGCAGAACCCGTGGAACGGCATGCACACCCACTCCACCTCCCAACACCCCAGCCGTCCGGGAACCACTGACCCCATCGTACGCGTTCCACTCTCCGACATGACGGCGCTCTCGCCTCGACGGCGGATCTCGGCGCCGACTGACTCATAGATCGGAGGACATAGTCATGAATCTGGACATCGGCCGAGCGGGCATAGCGGGAATCGTTGGAACGGCTGCGATGACGGTGATGGGCCTTTACGTGGCGCCCCTGATGGGAGTGCCTCCTATGAACCCCGCGGTGATGTTGGCGGGCGCGATGGGCGGCAGCTTCCTCTTGGGGTGGATCGCGCATTTGATGATCGGGGTGACCCTGGCCGTCGGTTACGCGGTCGTGGCCAAGGCGTTGCCCGGATCCGCGATCGTACGGGGGGCTTTGTATGGAGTCGGCCCGTTCCTGCTCGCGCAGATCGTGGTCATGCCGATGATGGGGATGCCGTTGTTCTCCGGCTCCGCGATGATGGCCTTCGGGAGCCTGGTGGGTCATGTGGTCTACGGCGTCGTCGTCGGGGCGGTCTATGGTGCGCCTAGCACGCTCGTACAAGCATCCGCCATCGCCTGATCTTCCCTCCAACGGCTGCCGAGATCGAAGGATTCCCGCGCCCCTACTCGGGCACCAGCATGCGAATCCACCCGTCCTGCCGGGACGTAACGAACAGCTCGCCGTCGCGGCTCGCGCTGATGTGCATGTCGGCGCGTGACGCCGTAGCGCCGTTCGCCACTTCGACCAGCTCGCGGAACGACGTGTAGACGCGCTCGCCCATCGAGTTGCGCACGTAGAGCTGGATCTCCTCGATGGGCGCTACCGTGCGCGGAACGCCGTCGTCGGCCGCCTTCACCAGTGCGAGATCGACGGCGAAGAGCCGGCCGCGCACGAGGTCGCCGAACACGAACTTGCCCTGGAGCGCCTCGATCTCGCCGTGGTACGCGAATCCTCCGGACACGGTCTGGCCGTCGTCGTGGTCGTACATCGCCACCGGATAGGTGAACTCGTCCTCCGTCGGCCCGTCCAGGACATCGGCAGGCAGGGCGAACAGCTCCCTCAGCGCTCCGCCGGGCCGGGTCACACCGTTCTCGAAGTACCCTTCGCGGCGCATCCATCCGTAGTTCTCGCCCGCCCGCACGATGTTGACTTCCTCGATGTTGTTCATGCCGATGTCCGACGCGAACATCGTCCCGTCTGCCGGGTCCCAGGAGAGCCTGTGGGCGTTACGGAACCCGTACGCGTAGATCTCGCCGAGCGTGTTAGGGTCGCCGTCGGAGGCGAACGGGTTGCCGGCGGGGATCGTGTAGTCCCCGAGCCCCTTCGTGCCGTCCGACTCCGCTGGAGTGCGCGGATCGATGCGGAGGATCGCGCCGACGACGGTGTCGAGACGCTGGACGCCGCTCGGATTGTTCGCGTTGGGCCCCCCTCCATTGCTGAACCCCAGGTCGCTGCCGCTTGTGTACAGGAGGCCGTAGTTCGCATCGCCGGGGCCCCGGGTCGGGTCGAACCCCACGTAGCCCATCGGATGGGTCAGGTTCTGGACGACGTGGGCCACACGGAGCAGCTCGCGCCGGGTGCCCTCGAACGAAGCAGCGTCGGGGTTCGTCACGCGCCACTCGGTGATGACGTTGTGCTGGGTGACGTCGGCCCGCGTGAAGCCCGGCGGGATGAAGTCGGGGACGGCCGGGTTGCCCTCCGCGTGCTCGCCGTGGACGGTGTAGAAGAGTCCGTTCCGGGCTAACTCCGGATGGAAGTCGAATCCGATGAAGCCGCTCTCCAGCCGGCTGTAGTTCGCGAACGGGAAGAGGGCCGCGAAGTCCAGGTAGACGGTGGGCCGGTCGCCGCCCTCGAGCAGGTACAGGAAGCCGCGCGAATCGTTGGCGAACCGGCGACCGTCGGGAAGCTCGCGCACGAAGCTCACCCGCGCCCAGCCCGCCGGGTTCACGTCCTGATCGGGGGGACGCATCCCGCGGGTCATCGGCAGACGGGCGACGTCCCGGATCTCGACCATGAGGCCGCGCTTCTCGACCCGGTCGGGGATGGGATCGGTGATCTGCGCCTGGGCCTGGCTGGCAGTCCGCGCTCCAGCCTCGCGGGCGGTGCTCGATTGAGCGTCCCGTGCGGTTCCGAGGGTGAGAAGCAGGACGATGATGGACGGCATTCTCATGGACATGTCACCTCCCGGTAGGAAGGACGATACGACGGGACCGGTGCGGTCGCGAGCGGGATCGTTCTGGCCGCCCGCCATCTTTGGGGTGCTCTTTCTCGACTGCGAGCGGCTGTCCCTACGTCTACGCCAACAACTCCCTCACCGTCATCCCCAAACCCCCTGCGTATCGAGCCAGCGCATCCCAGCGCGGGCGGTGCTTTCCGCCCTCGAGCTTCGAGATGAGCGCCTGGTCTAGGCCCGTGCGGCGTCCCAGCTCGTCCTGCGTCAGCTGAGCTCCTTCGCGCTTTCGTCGAGCTCGAAGGCCCAACCCCTCGCGCGATCCTCGGGACGTGGCTGCCAACCGCTCTCGTTCTTCCTTGTCCACGATAGCTCTCAGAGCGGCTGCGTCGATGTCGAACACCTCGCCGTCCTGTGTGAGCACCTGAACGGCCCCGAGGTCTTCGCTGACCGTCGCGCTATGGAGAACCAGCTCGAGACTCTCTTCGTCCACGCCCAGCCGCTTCCACTCGACGGCGGATGTCCGTCCGTCGCCGAACTCCACCCAGAGAGCGGAATCATCTGGCGAATACCGAGCGTCTACGAGAGACGAAGGCTCGGTGCCGGCAATGGAGCGTTCCAGGCACTCGATCAGATCACCGACTCGCGAAGGATTGAACTCGCAGACCATGAGGCGGTGACGCGCCGCGTGAATCAGGTCATCGACGAGCGCGACATGCGCCGCATCGCGTTCGGTGCGCACGAGGGCGAGTATGAAGGAGCGGGATGTGCGCACCCTCGACGCCCAGGACAAGCGCCCAGCGGCACGATAGGTGGCCGCACAGTGGGAGAGGTCGCTCACGACCACGAGGCCGCACGGGAGGTCCACGGGCCTCTCCCCTTCTGCAACATCCCAGAACGCTTCATGGGTCCGTGGCTGGACCCCGATCTCCTTTAGCAAGCGTTCGATCTTTCTCCTCACGGACGCGCTGCGCACACCACTGAAGTCGATTGCGACCTTGCGACGCACCTCAGTGTGCGTAGGCGCGTCCCTCTTCCCTTTCATTCGGATCACGGCAGCAGAGTCACCTTGTCCCAGGCCTCGAGCATCCGCTCCTGGCGGCTTCGCAAGCATCTCCGCAACACAGGCGCAACGTCGTGCGGCGGCGGATTCATCACAGCCAGACTCACGAGGTCTCTGCGGATGTTCCGCCCTTTGACGCTCACGTGGCAGTGGGGCGGCTCGTGGTCGACGTCATTGATCTTCAGCTCGTAGCCGCCGCATCGCTCCTTGAAGACGGCCACTGCGCACTCCATGATATGTGAACTTTAACATAGACCGTCCCATCTGGTCCACTCTTTCCAGCACAAATGCCACGGGCCGCTCCAAGGTCTTCGAATGGATTCAAGATGCTCGGCTTCTGCCAGTGACCCAATACGTCGATCGGGCCAGGAGGTGCTCGTCCGCGAGCCGATCTCCGATATTGAATTGCGAGGCTTGGTGCGGATAGTTTCAGGCTATCCGTGAGAGCTTCGGGAGGGCCTGGCGTGAATTCTGTCGATGATCCAAAGCCGTGAAAGGCCCCCTCTACCCACCCGTCTACTTCCTCATCGCCCTGATCATACAGGCGTGGCCGGCCCGTATTTGGCCGCTCGCGAATCTACTTCCCGAGCCGTACACCTACGGTGGAGCCATCCTCATAGCGATCGGGGTGGCAATCGCAATCTCGGCGTCCCGAATGTTCGATCGGCTGGGCACTACGGTGAAGCCTTTCGAGGAGTCTGCTCACCTGGCGACGGCGGGCCTCTATCGCGTCACGCGGAATCCGATGTACCTCGGGATGGTCTTCGTGCTTGCCGGGGTGGCGCTTCTTCTGAGCAGCCTGACGGCGTTGCTCTTGGTCCCGCCGTTCATGCTGCTGCTTTTCTGGCGCTTTATCCGTGTCGAGGAGCAGATGCTCGAGGAACGATTCGGGGACGAATACCGGGAGCTCAAGGCTCGGGTGCGGCGCTGGATCTGAAGTCCGTGCAGCCTCGCTTTCTAGCCCACGCAGCTCGGCCGAATAAGCGCCCGACGAACCCCCCTAACGGAACAGCGCCGGCGCCTCCGGCTCGAGCACACATCTCCCGCCATTGTCCATCACGGCGTCTGTCGCATCCCAGTAGAACGTCATCGCGCCGGGAACGACCAGCGGACTGGTGAGCGTAACGACCTGGTTCTGAGCGAAGCCCCGCGCGATGGCGGCCGCGGGGCTCGTGGAGAACAGAATGAAGACCCCGTCCTCACTGGGAACGGCATCCGAGCCGGTCGCCGTTATGGGCGTCAGGCTCAGGTCGAGGAATGGTTCGCTTTCACCTCCCGCGCGGTAGATATCGCCCCGATACGTCGTGCCCGCTACGCATGCTCCGCCGGACACAGCCGACTGGAACGCCAATATGTCCGAGATCCGCATGGCTACACATGGATACGTGCCGACGGGAACCGCTCCCGCTCTGAACAGCACCGGACTCATGGTAAAGTCGGTGACGAGCGGTGAGCCGCCGTTGTCGAAGGCCGTCGCGAAGGGGGCAGCGCAGTCGGAAGTCTTGGTGATGTGAAAGCTGTACAGGCCAATCAGCAAGCTTGACGGGTCGCCAATGGGCACGGCTCCTGCGACGGCGGCAGCAGCGGGCGACGGTCCTTGGCTCGAGGCGTTGACGACCAATTCGCCAGTGGTCACCTCGTCCGGTACGACCGCGTCCTCGCTACACCCAGGGATGAGCCCGAACGACAGGGCGACAACAACACTTCTGAACCCGAGACGCACCTTCATGCCGGCTCTCCTATGAGTGACCCTGATCGAGGTTGAAGCTTCCCGTCATTCACATGGCTCCACCACTGGTATGCCACGACCGCCTACCCGGCCAGCGTCCGCCCCAGATACGCCTTGACCCTCTGCCACGCATCCAACCCCGGACCGGTCCGAGTGTCCGGATCCCCTTCGATCCGCAGCCAGAACCCGTGATTCACCGCGTCGTAGACGTGCACGTCGTTCTCGATCCCCTGCGAGCGGAGCGCCTCTACGAACTCGTTCACCTGATCGGGTGGAATCCCGCCGTCCATTTCCGCGAACGTCCCGTACACCTCGTGGTCGATGGATGCGAGCACGGCGGGGTCTGTGACGAGGCTTCCGTAGAAGATGGCCGTCGCGTCATGGTGCTCCCCGCCAAGCGCGTAGCTGAGCGCGACACCTCCCCCGAAGCACCACCCCATGGTTCCGACGGCGCCCGAGACGTCGTCACGTGCCCGCAAGAATCTCACGGCCTGATTCAGGTTGGAGATGGTCGCGTTGGGGTCGGCCTGCGACTCCTGGATCAGGGCCATGTTCTCTTCCGGACTCGACCCGGTCTGACCCCTGTATAGATCCGCGGCAAGCGCCACGTAGCCTTCCGCCGCCATCGCGTCTGCGACCTGCCGCACCCGGTCCACCAGGCCGTTCCACTCGTGGATCAGGATCGGCGCGGGAAACGGGCCGTCGCCTTCCGGAAGCGCGGGGTAGCCAGTCGTAGTCTCGTCGCCGGGGAGGTAGTGGACCGCATGTCCACGGGGCGCAGGCGCAGTGCCCAGGATAGCGGCCGGGAGTGCGTCGTCCGCAGTCGGCGAGACGGCGATCCGGGGCTCCGAATCGGCCGCGTCTCCCGACTCCGACCCCGCTTGGGGCTCGCCACCGCAGGCCAAGGGCAACAGCGCGAGCAGACTCAGCCAGGATGCTCTTCGAAGCGTCGGGGTGCGTGCGGTCATGTCCGCCTCCGGAAGCGGGAGATCGATTGCGAATGACGCAGAGAGGGGTCGCGCCTGGGCCACTAGACTCGGCGAGCCGTCCGCTGAGGGCAAGCGCATGGCTTTGGGCTCACCCACCGTCGAGCGGCGCTAGGCGTCGAGCGTCGACTCAAGCAGATCAGTGAGCGAACGCCGCCGCGAGGCCTCGATCGAATGTCTTGATCCCGTCCACGCTTCGACGCTGACACGAGGCGAGATGGACGAGGTCGCGCCCACTCAGCGCCGGGTGCGAATCCAGGAGGGCGCGGCCCAAACGGACATCCTCGGCGTCGAGCGACCAGACCGTGGGGATGCGCGCGTCGGTGAGTGAAAGTGCGGAATCGAGCGTCCTCACTCGCCCTAGTGGAAGGTACGCGTGTAGCAGCTCTTGAAGCACCTCGGTGGAGGTCGCCAGCGCCACCTCTCTCTCGAGCGACTTCTCGAAAAACGAGCGAGCCTCCTCCCGAAGGGGGTGCTCGCGACCGACGGCGTACATGATGACGTTCGTGTCAACGAAAATCACGACTGCGCGGCCCTGGAGGTCTTGGAGGCGTCGATCACTCCCAGATGCGCTTCCCAGTCCGGTTCGACTCCGGCCTCTCGTGCATCGCACTCGACGAAGAACGATCGGAGCTCTTCGACGGTGTCCAAGGCCTTGGACTCGGCATGCTCTGCTCGTTCCCGGGCCGCCTCCCGCACGAAGGCGGAGAGCGTCAGCCCAGAGCGTCGGGCAGCGGCCTCCAGACGAGCCTTCTCTGAGCTGTCGATCACGATGTGTAGGCGAGTCTTCATGAACGCACACTACTGATGTGTATTCGTATCGTCAATGCTCATTGATGCTCGATGGCGACACCGACCCACCTCGATTCCCCCTCAACGGGATGTCACGGACCCAGCTACACCTTCGGCCGAAACTCGCTCGCCTGAGCCACGCCCGTCGCGACCTCGGGTAGAATACCCAAGCGGACGTATGCGGGGTGGACCATGGCCCGAAGGGCCGGAAGCCGCCGGGCGAACATCACGCCCATCGTCATCGATGCCGCTCCTCCGATCGCCACGGTGAGTGGAGCACCTAGCCGGGCGGCCAGCCATCCACCCGTGAAGCTCCCAACGGCGCTCGCTCCGATGAATGCGACCGTGTAGAGGCTCATCACCCGCCCACGCTTGTCCTCGTCCACCAGCGTCTGAAGCACCGTATTGATGGAGGCGGTCGTGATCAGCAGACCGTAGCCGATCCCGACGAGGAGAACGCTCGAGATCCACACCGAGCGGGAGAGGGAGAACAGCACCAGTCCGAACCCGAACCCCGTCGTGGAACCGACCACCAATCGGCCCAGACCGAGGACTGAGCTGCGCGACGCAAGCTGGAGTCCCGCGATGAGCGCTCCGAGACCGGAGCAGGACGTGAGAATGCCCAACGTGCCGGCATCCCCTCCGAGGACCTCGTCGGCAAACACGGGCAAGAGCACGACGTAAGGGATGCCCACCATGGACACGCCAGCGAGCAGGAGCAACGCCCCCCCGATCGGGGCGAACGCTATGGCGTACTCGAGGCCTTGTTGGAGTGACCGGAGCACGGATGCCTCCGTGGCCGGGCGTTCCTCGCCGGGGTCGATGGCCCAAAGCGCCCAAAGGACTGCGATGTAGCTCACCGCGTTGACGACGAAGACGGGCCCCTCGCCGATCAGGCCGATGAGCACGCCAGCGATTGCTGGCCCAACCAACCGTGCCGCGTTGAACATCGACGAATTGAGAGCGATCGCGTTCGGCAGGTCCTCGGGTGACGCGACGAGGCGCACGTGCAATGCTTGGCGCGCCGGGATGTCCATGCCCACCAGGATCCCCTGTGCGAAGGCCAGTGCGATAAGGTGCCAGACCTCTACCCAATCCGCGATTACCAGCACCGCCAGAATCGTGGCCTGGATCATCATCAACACCTGAGCCAGGAACACGAGCCGGTAACGGCTCCAACGGTCCGCGATCGCCCCTGCGAGCGGTGCCATGAACACGGACGGCAGCTGCCCGGCCATCGCCATGACGCCCAACACCACGGTGGATCCCGTCAGGCGATAGACCAACCACGCCATGGCCAGCCGCTGCATCCAGCTGCCCACTTGCGAGATCGCCTGTCCGGCGAAGAAGAGCCTGAGGTTTCGGCCCCGCAGGGCCCGGAGGGCGAAGGTTACTCGGTCGAGCACGTCATAGGAGTGAAGTGGGGCGGAGGGGATCGGATATCTTGATCACTTCGCGAGCTACTTGTTCCGCTCCATCCACGCCTTCCCCGCCCCGCCGCGGTAGACCACGTGCAGCCGCGGCGTCCGCTCGTTCACGCGGATCCACATCCGGACCTCGTCCCGCGGCGCGTCGGGATTCTCGAACCCCATCCGCCACTCGAGGTTGTGGAAGTTGTAGACGAAGTACTCGCAGTCGTTGTCGTAGACGGGCGCGTGGGCGTCTCGTCGGTTGGGCAGCTCACCCTGCTGCTCGAGAGCCGGGTAGGTGCGCTGGACGTCGCGCGTGAACAGGCCCCACAGGGTCTGGCAGGTGTCGAGGGACATGACCATCACGTAAGCGCCCTCGACGAGCTCGCCCGTCTCCGGGTGGAAGTAGAATCCGGCGAGCGCTTCGCGCCCGAAGAGCCGGACCTCCGACGCGTAGATCGCCAGCCCGTCCCGCTCTCCCGTCTGCTCGGTCCCGGCGATCTCTGAGATCTCGTCGACCGTCGTCCCCCAGCGGTATCCGCGGAAGTCGGTGATGATCTCCTCCTGCGCGGCGACGGAGGAGGCGCTCAGCACGATCACGATGGCGCCGGCTGCGAGCCCGGCGGACCATAGGATGCGGCACACTTGATTGCTCATGACGCGAAGCTATCAGGCCGGGCTCTGGGCATGCAAAGCCACGGACCTTCGCACTGCACGAGCAGCGTAGGGTTCTGTCCTCCCCGGCGCGCTTTGTCCAAGTCGCAGCAGACGGGTGCCCCGATCTACGCGGTCCACGTCTCCTCCGAAACGGCGCTTCGCGTCCTGCAGGAGGCGCAAGGCCGAGGCCTGCCCGTCGGTGGCAGGCGCCTTGACAGTTGACACGAGTTTCGTGTTACACGAACTTCGTGCTACCTGGTGTCACTGACCCATACATCCATCCTGTGAAGTCGGCCTCATTGTGAAGAAGAGAAATGTCACACTCACCCTGGACGACGACACAGCCCGCTGGGCCCGTGTCGAAGCCGCCCGCATGGACGTCAGCGTCTCGCGCTTCCTTGGTGGCATGCTCGAGGAACGGATGCGAGAGAGCCGCGGGTATTCGGTGGCCCGCCGGCGCTACCTCGCGCGCGAGCCCGTTCCGCTGAAGGAGAAGGGCGAATACCCCACGCGCGATGAGGTCCACAGGCGCGGATGAGCGCCAGGGTCTTTGTCGACACGAACGTCCTCGTGTACGTCAGGGACGCGTCCGAGTCCAAGAAACAACCGCGCGCGGCCGAGTGGATGGCGGCTCTCTGGGACACCGGCAGTGGTCGCGTGAGCTACCAGGTCCTGAACGAGTACTACGTCACCGTCACGTCCAAGCTCGACCCGGGGCTTCCGAAGGAGGCAGCCCGCGAAGACGTTGAAGCGTTGGTGACCTGGCAACCTCGCGTGCTCGATCACGGAGTCCTCGAGACTGCTTGCGAGATCCAAGATCGATACGGTTTCACCTACTGGGACAGCCTCATTGCGGCAGCCGCAGCCACTATGGACTGTGGCGTCCTCCTCACTGAGGACCTCTCCGACGGACAGGATATTCTTGGAGTTCGTGTAGTGGATCCCTTCTCACATCACCCGGACGAAGTGCTCGATTTGTGAGAGCTTGCCCTGGCACTCCCCCGCCCCCATCGTCAGTCAGCCGTACGCTGGGGTGTCTACCCGCCAAGGAAGGGTTCCGATGAGAAGACTGTTCTTCGTTCCGCTCGCGCTGACGATCGCTCTCGCCTTCGCGCCTCCGCCGGCGAGCGCTCAGGCGCCGCAGCGTCTCGACATGATGGACTTCCCGCGTCCCATCGAGGCCCTCGACAACGTCTGGATCGAACAACTCACGATGCTCGAGGTCCGTGACGCGCTAAGGGACGGAACGACCACGGCGTTGATCCTGACCGGCGGAATCGAGGAGAACGGACCCTACCTGACCACTGGCAAGCACAACCACGTGCTCAAGGTAATGGGCGAATCCATCGCGCGCCGGCTCGGCAACACACTCGTGGCGCCCATCGTAACGATCGAGCCCGGCAACCCGGAGCGGGCGACGAGTCCAGGCGGGATCCGTTATTCGCAGGAGACCTTCCGCGCGGTGCTCCGCGACATGGCGACAAGCCTCAAGGCCCAGGGCTTCACGGACATCTTCCTGTTGGGCGACAATGGGGGGAACACCCGTGGCATGGCCGCCGTCGCCGAGGAGCTGTCCGAAGCCTGGAAGGGTGAAGGCGTCGTCATCGCGCACATCGCCGAGTTCTACAACTACTCGGATATCGAGGCGTATCAGCGCGACGTCCTCGGGGTGGACGAGGATCCGCGTCTCGAGGGTCTCCACGACGACTACTACATCACGTCGATCATCATGAACGACGATCCGCAGCACGTGCGCCTCGAGCAGCGCATCAAGGCGGGGAAAGCGACCATCAACGACATCAGCATCGTTCCGGCCGAGAAGACGATCGAGCACGGCAGGAAGCTCATCAACTTCCGCACGGACGTGACCGTCGAGGCGATCCAAGCCGCGATGGCGCGGAGGTCGACGAACTAGGATCCAACGACAGCACGCGGCGCCGCGGCCCGCCGGAACGACCCCGGCGGGCCGCACCCCCTCCTACACCTCCCGCAGGCCCCCATTTCTGTCGACGACCCGGGCCCAGTCCCGCCGCACTTCCGCTCTGTCCGCCGTGTGAGGATAGTCGCGCTTTTGGATCGCGTCTAATCGTCGCGCTGCAGCAGTCGGTCGCTGAATCGCGGTTCTCGGCGTCCTTCCAACCCCGTGACCGAAATCGTCCGGCTTCTGCGTAACGCAGGTGCGAGCCCTCTCCCAGGGTCCGCGGACGCCCGGCCGGTCACGGGGTGGGTAGTTCGACGGACGATCCGTGACAACTTAGGAGGCATCCCATGAAAGCTCGAAAAGCGCTCATCTTCCCCCTGGTCTTGCTGAGTGCGGCCCTCTTTGTTCCCACACCAGGCTCCGCCCAGTTCGGGGTGGGGCAACGGTCCGTCGGGGTTCACCTGGGGCTGAGTGGAGTCGGGTCCAGCGCGTCGATTGGCGTCAGTGGTGAGGTGGCCTACAACGATCGCGTCGCCCTCGGCGCTTGGGTCGACACCTGGAGCTACGGCCAGTCTTTCGGGAGCTCTCTGGGGCTCACCGAGTGGGACGTTCGCTACATCGCCGTGGCGGGGACCGGCAGCTACCACTTCCCTGTCGAGTCCAACCCCAAGATCGACCCGTTCGTCGGACTCGCCGCGGGCTATTACGTCGTGAACAGCTCCGCGACGACGAGCCTCACTGGTCAGGTGTACACGGGCGACGCCAACCGGATCTTCATCGGTGGATTCGGGGGCGTCCGGTACGCGTTCACGCCCAACGTGCGCGGAGTCGCCCGCCTCGGCTTCGGTGCGGCTTACCTCACCCTCGGCGCCGACTTCAAGCTGTAAGGCGATCGATGAGTGTCCCGAATCGACATCCATTCGCCCGCGCGACGTCCGGGGGCGTCACCTCGCTCGCGGCTCTGGCCCTCGGTCTGACCCTCGGGGCGTGCGGCTCCGACGCGGGCGTGGCCGGGCCGGACGGCGTCGGACAGCTCACCGAGGTGGAGGTCACCGACCTGATGTTGGCTCTGGGTCCGATACCAGCTTTGTCTTCGGCACACCGACCACTACGGTCGTCCCCTGTCTGGCCGGGGGGAATGTGACCGTCCAGTCGGCTGACTCGCTCAGGATCATCGTCGACGTCGCGCTGTTCACGACGGGCGACACCACCTTCATCACCGACTCGAGCTACGATGGCGGCTTGCTCATCACGGCCAGCTACAACGATTGCGCCACCTTCGGCGGGCTGGGCGGGATCTGGACGTTCGACGCTACGCCGGGGCTGACGTTCGAACTGGACCTATTCGGTCATAGTCACGGTGTCGGTCGTCGCAGTTCGCACCTCGAGCTCGATTCATCGAACAGCTACGATGGCCAGTGGTCTGGGGCCCTCGATTGGCAGAACGCAGGCCGCAGCGGGAGGTGTGACATACAGCTGCGCATTGCCTCGCGGTCGACGATTCAGAACGACACCGTGCGGGCCGCGATCGTAAATCAGGGGCTCATGTGTGGAGTCCCGGTGAGCGATTCGGTGGAGGTCGTGACGGCCGTCGGTTGAGCCTCCGGTCGATGCGTCGTCCTGGGGGTCGGGGGGAGCGAATCGGGTCTACGGACCCGTTCCCCCGGCCTCCTCCCACTCCGAGCGGAATTGTTCGGCGCGCCCCTCGTCGCCCGTGGCCTCGTAGACCTCCACCAGCGCCAACCTCGCCGATTGGAGCCAACTGACGGCCGGGTTCGCCTCACGACTCATCACCTCGTATCCAACCATGAGCTCCTTCTCGGCTTCCGCGAACCGCTCTTGCCCCAACAGCGCCCGTCCTAGCTTGATGCGTGCGATTCCTGTCGCGGAATCGTCGGCACCTCTGGCCTCTGTGAATCGCTCCACAACATCGAGGTACATCGCCTCGGCCTGCGCGAACTCGCCAGCGCTCAGGTGCACGCTGGCCTGATTGGACAGTGCGATCGCGACGAAATAGTGCCGCTCCCCATGCGCCGTGCGGTAGATGTCGGTGATCCTTCGAAAGTGCTGTTGGGCGGATCCGAGGTCGTCGGTGAGTATGGCCACCGTCCCCAGCTCGTTCAGCACGTGCGCCACCTGCGGATGGTCGGGGCCGTAGATGCGCTCGCGAATCGTCAAGGCGCGCCTGAGCATTCCCAGCCCCTCGTCGTATCGATCCTGGTACACGAGCGATTGACCCACCATCGTCAGGCCGCCGGAGGTTTCGCTGTGGTCAGGGCCGTAATAGCCCTCGAAAATGTCCAGCGCCTCCCGATAGTACTCCTCCGATTCGGGGTAATTGCCCCTCTGGAACTGGATCGCCCCAAGGTTGATCAGAGCGTCGCCCACCGTCGGATGCCGTTCGCCGTACAGGCTCCGGTCCATCTCGATCACCCTGCGGTTGAGCGAGTCGGACTCGGTGAGGTTGCCCGCGTAGTAATGCGTGTTTGCCAGCTCGCCCAACGCGTCGGACAGCTCCGCCTGCGAGCCACGCGCACCTTGGAGCCGGGCCGCTTCCTCCAACAGGTCGATCGCTTCCACGTAGTCCCCGCGGCTCTGCAGGACCCTACCCAGCGCGAGCGTCGCCCCGGCGACTACGGGGTGTTCTTCGGGTAGGGTTCGCCGAGCGTGGTCTCGCGCTTCGACGGCGTACTCGGCCTCGTCCAGGAGTGCCTGATCGAGGCGTAGCACGCCCAGCGCGACCAGGCTCTCTGCCACGTCAGGGTGGTCCGGCCCCAACCCCGAGCGCCGCAGCTCCAGCGACACCCGAAGCAGTGAATCGGCCCTCTCCAGCTGTCCGAGCTGTTGATAGATCGTGCCCAGCGTCTGGAAGAGCTGCGCCTGGATCTCGGGCTCACCCTCGAGTGCCGCGGCCTCCTGGACTCCACGGTCGATCAGCGTCACGACCCGCAGGCTGTCCGCGGGACCCGCCGTCTCGTCTCCGCCCGCGAGCAACCCCAAAGTGAACTGCTGGATACGCTCGGTGCGCGCGGCTTGTGCGACGGCAGCATCGCGGGCCGTCCGCAAGCGGACAGTGTACGTGGCCACTACCCCGACGATCGTTGCTGCCGTCAGCGCCGCGACAGCGACGCGTCCGCGGTTGCGACGCACGAATTTGCCCAACCGGTACGTCACGCTGTCGGGCCGAGCGTCGAGGGGCTGCGATAAGAGGTAGTGGTCCACGTCGCGGATCAGGGCCGCCACGGTCGGATAGCGCCGTCCCGCCTCCCGGTGCATCGCTGTCGTGCATAGAACGTCCAGGTCTGCCCAAGACGGCGCGCGCTCCGCCCCAGTCGGGATGCCCTTCGCCGTGGTAGCTCGAGTAGCGGTGGACGGCCTCCTCGCGTCCGGATCCAGGATCTTGGCCTCGAGCTGCCCAGGCGTCCGATTTCCGACATCGAACGGTTGCATCCCCGTGAGGAGCTCGTAGAGAATGACCCCGAGCGCGTAGACGTCCGTGAAGACGCCGACGGGCTCACCCAGGATCTGCTCGGGAGCGGCGTACGCCGGGGTCATCATTCGGAGCTCGGTCCGAGTAGGATCGGCGGTGCTTTCCACGTGATCGAGCTGCTTCGCGATCCCGAAATCCAGAAGCTTCGGTGTTCCGTCAGAGGTGACGAAGATGTTCGATGGCTTCAGATCGCGGTGGACAACTGCCCGTCGATGCGCGAACTCCACGGCTTCACAAACGCTCCCGAAGAGATCCAGGCGATCGCGGAGCCCCAATCCGGCCCTGTCGCAGAATTCCGTGAGCGGCTGGCCGTCGACGTACTCCATGACGAAGTACGGCGTCCCGTCGGAGAGCACGTCCGCGTCGTAGAGACGGGCAATCGACGGGTGGTTGAATTGCGCGAGCGTTCTCTCCTCACTCGCGAACCGCTCGCGCCGGGCTGGCGACAATGAAGCATCGCGCAGGACCTTGATCGCGGCCCGCCCGCCCACGTCGTCACGCTCCCCGAGATAGACGACACCCATCCCACCCTTTCCGAGCACGCGAAGGATGCGGTACGGGCCGATCTCGGCGGGCGTTGAGCCCGGCACGTCGATGAGCGCCCCCGCGAGCGGCGCCACCCCCCGGTCGAGGACTCCGTCCTGCCGAGCATCTTCTTCGATGAGGGCGAGGACCCGGTCGAACAGGGCTCGGTCCTGACCACAAGCTTCCTCCAGGAACCGACGGCGATCTGCCTCGCGGCGATCGAGTGCCTCCTGGAAGAGGGACTGCGCGCGTGAAAGACGCTCCGGATCAAGCGACATCGGGAACGACCTGGATGAGGGGGCTAGGGAGGCGAGCCGCGCCGCAACTCGTAAGCCAACCAGGCTCTGGCCGCACGCCACTCTCTCACGACGGTAGACTCGGAGACTTCCAGCAGCAAGGATGTCTCGGCCAGGTCCATGCCGCCGAAGAAGCGCAGCTCGACGACCTTCGCTTGTCTCGGTTCGATCTTCGCGAGGCCGTGCATCGCCGAGTCCAAGGCCAGCACGTCCTGCGATGCCGCGACGCCGGCGTCCAACGATTCGTCAAGCGTGACGTCGTAGCCACTCCCGCCTCGTTTCTCCGCCGCCCTTCGCCGCGCCGCATCGACAAGCACCTGTCTCATCGCTCGGGCCGCGATCCGCTTGAAGTGCAGGCGAGACTCCGGCGCTTTGGGTAGGACACGCACCAACTTCAGGTACGCCTCGTTCACGAGCGCAGTCGGGTTGAGTGTCTCGCTCGGGTGGTCACGACGCACTGCTGCAGCAAGTCGTCGGAGCTCTTCGTAGGTGACGCTGAAGAGGTCGTCGAGTGAGGTCGCGTCGATGGACTCTTGATCGTCTGACATGGCCTGTCGAGGACACGGCCAGGGCCCACAATGCTGTCGAGGGGCCGTTTCCGACCCTGATCCGCCCTGGCAGAACATGCAACAATAGCGTATTATTATCACTTCATCCGGACGGGAGCCCCGCCCGGCAAGGCGATGAGCCAAGCCGCCCCGAAAGGATTCACGGTTCAATGACGCCGTGACTTTCGCGAACCACAACCCAGACCAGGTCTCCGTGCCCACAGCCCGGCTGTTGGCAGGTCAAGACCGAATATGTACTCGGTCCCGTCCTCCCCGGAGGAGAGGCCCACCCGTGTGCCCGATCAGTGCGGGCGCACGACGCATTTGCACAGATCCATAGCTCAGACCGAGACGCTGCGGCCCGATCGACCGGCCTTCTCGGTGGGAGGCCGGTTCTTTTTTTTGCACAGGCGAATCCGATGAAACCCGACTCCAACTCGCGTACAGGCCCCACGCGCCCGTCCAACGGGCAGCGCGGGTGTGTGCCCGGGGTCGGGTATCCAGCGCGGCCGCCGCTGTACAACCCGGACTTCGAACACGACGGATGCGGCACGGGCTTCATCGCCAGCCTCGAGGGCGAGCGCTCACATCGGATCGTCGAGCTCGGCCTCCGTGCGCTCGTAAACCTCACGCACCGGGGAGCCGTCTCGGCGGACGCCGCCTCCGGAGACGGAGCGGGCGTGACGATCCAGCTGCCCCGCGAGCTGCTGGCCGACGACGCGATACGCCTGGGACTGAGCAGCGATGAGCTCGACAGGCTTGCGGTCGCAATGGTGTTCCTCCCTCCCGAGGAGGGAGCGCGCCCGGCGGCCCGGGCAATCCTCGAAGAGGCCTGCGTCCGGGGGAACATCGAAGTGCTCGCGTGGCGCGAGGTGCCCATCGACCCGTCGGTGCTCGGAGGCCTCGCCCTCGAGTCGCTTCCGGGGATCGAGCAGCTTCTGCTCGCTCGCCCGCACACGAAGGCCAGCGCGGAGTTCGATCGCGCGCTCTACCTCGCGCGACGCCGGGCCGAGGGGTCGTACCGGGAGCAGGGTGTGGAGGCATACATCGCGTCCATGTCGTCCCGCACCGTGGTCTACAAGGGGCTCATGGTGGCCCCTCAGCTCGCTCACTTCTTCCCAGACCTCGAGGACGAGCGAACCCGTTCTTCGCTGGTCCTCTTCCACCAGCGTTTCGCAACGAACACGCTGCCGAGCTGGCGCCTCGCGCAGCCGTTCCGGTTGGTGGCGCACAACGGCGAGATCAACACGCTGCTCGGCAACCGGAACTGGATGTCCGCCCGGGAGCCCGAGTTGACGTCGCCCGTCTGGGGACACCGGGTCCGGGACCTCATCCCGGTCATCAAGCCCATCGGCTCCGACACCGCCTCACTCGACGAGGCCTTCGAGCTTCTCCTTACGTCAGGCCGCGACCTGCTGCACGCGATGGCCATGTTGATTCCCGAGGCGTGGGAGAACATGTCCGACATAGACGCCGATCTGCGGGCGTTCTACGAGTACCATACTTGCTTGATGGAGCCCTGGGACGGTCCAACCGCGGTAGCCTTCACTGACGGCGTTATCGCCGCGGCGGTGGTGGACCGGAACGGCCTCCGCCCAGCTCGATACAAGGTGACTACGGACGGGCTGGTGGTCATGAGCTCCGAAGTGGGGCTGCTCGAGCTGCTTCCCGGTCAGGTCGTGGAGTCCGGGCGGGTCGGGCCCGGAGAGATGATCGCCGTCGACACTGCCCGGAGGCGCTTTCTCCACAATCACGAGATCAAGAAGGAGGTCGCCCAGGCCCACCCCTACGGCGCGTGGGTACGCAGCCACCTGGTACGCGTGGACCCGGCGGTCCACCGGGCCACCGGCCCGGTGCTCCCATTGCCGGAGCTGGACCTGGAGCGGTGCCAGGCGCTTCACGGCTACACCCAGGAGGAGATCCGATACGTCCTCTCGCCCATGTCGATCGAGGGGAAGGAACCCGTGGGCTCGATGGGCGACGACACGCCCCCGTCCGTGCTGAACCAGCCCGAGCGGCTCCTGTACACCTACTTCCGCCAGCGATTCGCGCAGGTCACCAACCCCGCCATCGACTCGATCCGTGAAAAGATCGTGATGTCGCTGGACACCTATCTCGGCCGCCGCCACTCCATTCTCGAGCCCGGGCCCGACGCCGCGCGCCTCGTGCATCTCTCGAGCCCAGTCCTTTCGGATGAGGAGTTGCACGCACTCAGGCATGCGTCCGTCGGTGGTCTGACCGTGGCCACGCTCTCGGCGACCTTCGCGGCCGCAAAGGACGCCGCCGGGCTCAATCGAGGGCTCGACGAGCTTTGCGCCGGGGCGATCGCAGCCGTCGACGAAGGCCACGGTGTCATCGTGATCAGCGATCGTGAGGCGAGCGAGGAGCGGGCGCCGATCCCGATGCTGCTCGCCGTGTCGACGGTGCACCATCATCTGATCCGTGAAGGGCGGCGGATGCGGGCGAGCATCGTGGCAGAGGCCGGAGACGCCCGGGACGTCCACCACTTTGCGACCCTGATCGGCTTCGGCGCCTCGGCGGTGAACCCGTACCTGGCTCTGGAAACGGTCCGCACGCTGATCGACCCGAAAGACGGCGAGGCCCGCTCGTCGGAAGAGCGGGCTGCGACCTACGTGCAAGCTGCCGAGGCCGGCATCCTCAAGGTGATGTCGAAGATCGGGATCTCGTCGGTTTCGTCCTACCATGGCGCTCAGATCTTCGAGGCCCTGGGCCTCGGACAGGCGCTCATCGACCGCTGTTTCCCGGGCACGACGTCGCGAATCGGCGGTATCGGCCTAGAGGACATCGCGCAGGACGTGTTGATGCGGCACCGCGCCGGATACTCGGGCGACGGCCTCGACAGGGGGGGGTGGTACCGATTCCGTCGCGGTGGCGACTACCACGCGAACGAGCCCCCGGTCTGGCGCGCTCTACACGCTGTCGTCGAAGGCGGTGGCCGGGACGAGTATGAGACGTACGCGCAGCTCGTGCACGATCGCCCACCCACGTCCCTTCGCGACCTGCTCGATTTCGCGAGCGACCGAGACCCCATCGACATCGATCGGGTCGAGCCCGTAGAGACAATCACGCGGCGGTTCCAGACTGGCGCGATGTCGCTCGGAGCGCTCAGCCCGGAAGCGCACGAGGACATCGCGCGTGCCATGAACCGCATCGGTGGGCGAGCAAACACGGGGGAAGGGGGCGAGGACCCGCGTCGCTACTCACCCGACGGCGACAAGCGCGACGCGAACTCGTCCATGAAGCAGGTCGCCTCCGGCCGCTTTGGGGTCACCCCCGCCTATCTCGCCGGCGCCATCGAGCTGGAGATCAAGATGGCGCAGGGCTCGAAGCCCGGAGAAGGCGGACAGCTTCCGGGCCACAAGGTCTCTCCGTACATCGCGACCCTGCGGCACGTGAACCCTGGGACGCCCCTGATTTCGCCTCCGCCTCATCACGACATCTACTCCATAGAGGACATCGCCCAGCTCATTTACGACCTCAAGATGGCGAATCCCGAGGCGCGGGTGTGCGTCAAGCTCGTCGCGTCCGAAGGTGTGGGCACGATCGCTGCGGGAGTGGCCAAGGCCTATGCCGATGTGATCCAGATCAGCGGTGCGGACGGCGGCACGGGTGCCTCGCCCCTCTCGTCGGTGAAGTACGCCGGCAGCCCATGGGAGCTGGGCCTCGCCGAGACCCAACAGACGCTCGTGATGAACGGGCTACGGGGCCGGGTGACGCTCACGACGGACGGAGGGCTGCACACCGGCCGCGACGTGATGATGGCTGCGCTTCTGGGGTCGGAGCGGTTCGGGTTTGGCACAGCGGCTTTGATTGCGGTCGGCTGCAAGATGGCGCGTCAGTGCCACCAGAATACCTGCCCCGTTGGGATCGCCACGCAAAGAGAGGACCTGCGCAAGAAGTACTTCGGCACGCCGGAGATGCTCATCGCGTTCCTCACTCACGTCGCCCATGAAGTGCGTGGGATTCTGGCGGAGCTCGGTTACGAGCGGCTCGAGGACGTCATCGGACGCGCCCACCTCCTCCGGCAGATTCCCCACGACGACAGCCAGCGATGGCGGTCGGTCGACCTCTCGAAGCTGATCGCGCCACCTCTAGGCGAGCCCCTGCACTCGGTACAGCCCCGGAACGACCGGCCCGGCGTCCCGCTTGACGAGCTGATCATCGAGGAATTGGGTGACGCGCTCGAGAAAGGCACCCCCTTCCAAGGCTCGTACGACATTCGGAACACGGACCGCACCGTGGGAGGCCGAATCTCGGGCCGCATTGCACGAACCCACGGTGACGCGGGCCTGCCCTGGGCCTCAATCGACCTGCACTTCTTCGGCTCGGCCGGGCAGTCGTTCGGCGCGTGGTTGGTCCGGGGGGTGCGCCTGCACCTGGACGGCGAGGCCAACGATTACGTCGCCAAGGGGATGAACGGCGGCGAGATCGCGATCTGCCCACCCGTCGAATCCGATCTGGGGGCGAGCGACGCGTCGATCGTCGGGAACACGGTTCTCTATGGCGCCACCGGCGGCAACCTCTTCGTAGCCGGTCGTGCCGGGGAGCGCTTCGCAGTGCGCAATTCCGGAGCACGCGCGGTTGTCGAGGGCGTGGGCGACCACGCGTGCGAGTACATGACGGAAGGCGTTGTCGTCGTCCTGGGTCGGACGGGTCGGAACTTTGGCGCCGGCATGTCTGGGGGTCTTGCGTTCGTCCTGGACGCGGATGAAGACTTCGCCGGACGCGTAAACCCCGACCATGTCGAGCTTGAACGCGTGTCCGATCCAGACGACATGAAGCTCCTGAGGGTCCTCCTCGCGCGCCACCGCAGAACCACTCGCTCGGTCTTGGCGAATGACGTTCTAGAGAACTGGGACGATTTCATCGCGAAGTTCTGGAAGGTGGCGCCGCGACCGTCTTCGGCTGACGGGGGCACAGTCTCGATCGTTCACCGCCATCTAGACCGGCTCGCGTCGACCGGGCTGGGCAAGACACAACCGGTCGTGAGATCCTTTAAGTCTCCATCGCGGCCCGTGGCTCTGAAGCGGCGCTCGACCCGACACGATCTTGGCGTGCCCTCGTCCTCCGAAGAGGAGAGCCCCGCGTGGGAGCCGACGTTCGAGCCGCCCGAGCCGCTCGAGCCCCCTCCGCCCAAGTAGCCCGCCCTCCGGCCCTCGCGACTTGGCCTCTTCGCCGCTCTCGGTTTTCGACGGGCATAACGACACCCTGCTCGACATTCATACGCGGACCGGGG
Source organism: Longimicrobiales bacterium (assembly GCA_965248625.1). Lineage (GTDB taxonomy): Bacteria > Gemmatimonadota > Gemmatimonadetes > Longimicrobiales > Gaopeijiaceae. The sequence continues at coordinate 1,093,850 of OZ252109.1, forward strand.
ACCGAAACCGGTCCTTCTTCGTCGAAAGCTCGAAAGGCCATATCGACCTGCCGCGCGCACGCCGAGGCGGTTTGGCTGGGGGCTTCTTCGCGCTGTTCGTTCCGCCGCTCGAGATGGCGCTTCACGACCGGGACACACCGCCTCCGGACCCACCACCTCCGATGCCCCCCATGGATCCGGCGCACGCCCGCGCGTTCACCGAGGAGCTCATCGACTCCCTGTTCGCGATCGAGCGAGATGGGGCTGGCCAGGTCAAAGTCGTACGAAATTCGTCGGAGCTGGACGACTGCGTCGAGCGAGGCGTTTTAGCAATGATCCTCCACTTCGAGGGAGCGGAGGCCATCCACCCGCATCTCGGCGTCCTCGAGGAGTTCTACGAGAAAGGGCTTCGCTCTATAGGGATCGTGTGGAGCAGACCGAACGCGTACGGACATGGCGTTCCGTTCGACTTCCCTGGGTCGCCCGACGTGGGTCCCGGCCTGACCGAGCTTGGCACGGAGCTGGTTCGGGAGTGCAACCGCTTGGGAGTGATGATCGATCTGTCACACCTCAACGAGCAGGGATTTTGGGACGTCGCCCGCGTCTCCGACGCACCGCTCGTTGCGACGCACGCTTCGGTCCACTCGCTGTGCCCGTCCCCCAGGAACCTGACCGATGCTCAGCTGGACGCCATTGGTGAGAGTGGCGGCGTGGTCGGAGTCAATTTCGCCGTGGGCTTTCTACGGGGCGACGGACAGAGGAATGACGACACGCCGCTCGCCGTACTCGTCCAGCACATCGGTTACGTGGCCGAGCGAATCGGCATCGAGCACGTTGCCCTCGGGTCGGACTTCGACGGCGCGATGATGCCGAGCGAATTGGGCGACGTGACAGGACTTCCCAAACTCGTCGAAGGGCTGCGCGGGGCCGGTTACGGCGACGAAGCACTGGCCCTAGTGACCCATCAGAACTGGCTACGCGTGCTGCGCACGACGTGGAAGTAGAGGGCCGCCGCGGGTCTGAGCTGAGGTTCCCTAGTACCTGTCCAGCGCTCGCTGAATCGTGCCCAAGTCCGACCCCCGAGTCAGCGCAAGCATCAACAGGATCCGTGCCTTGTGCGGAGGCAGGTCGCGAGCGACGGCCGCGCCGATTGCAGCCGCTGGGTTTCCGACGATTCGCCCGCCGGGGACCCGTGACGCCACAACGACCGGGATGCCAGCCGCCACGGCGGCCTCGACGCCCGCTCGCGCGCCGGCGCTCATCCTCCCCCCCGCGAACGTGGAAAGGACGATACCGTCTGGCCGATCTTCCGTGAGGTGCGCGAGCGCGGCTCCGTCGAACCCGGCGTAGTCCATGGCAATCTCGACCCGCGGTAACGCCTGGATCGTCGCGACGTCGAATTCGCTCCCGAAGGTGTGCGGGCGTACCGACTCCCGGTAGAACATAGATTCCTTTCGATTTCCTTGAACATGCGCCGCACATGTCACATGTTTTACACATGTCAAAGATGATTCAAGTCAGAAACGTTCAACAGCGTCTGGGGAGGATGATCACCGACGATTAACCTGGCTCCAGCCTGACAGTCGCGACGCCGAAGCCGTCATAGTGGACGTGGACGTGCCAAGGCCGGCAGCACACTTCGCAGTCCTCGACGTATTCCTGCCGGATGCCGCCACCTGCATCCAGCAAAATCGTCACGGTCTCGCCGCAGTGGGGACAGGCAACTTCGGCGCCACTGTCGACGTCGACGTCGTCTAAAGGGTCCGCCTCATCGTACAGAGATTCGTCCATGGGCTCCACGGCCAGACCCCCGTTCACGGAAGCGGGGGAAAGCCCGGAGGTGGACGGCGATGGTAGGTGCCCTGTTCGTAGGCATAAGCGTATTGAAAGAGCAGACCCTCGGCGTAAGGGCGGGCTAGAATCTGGAGGCCCGCCGGATGGAGCTCCTCAGTGAATCCCATTGGCACGGTGACGGCCGGCATTCCCGTGGCCGGGGCGACTCGCTGACTGTTGTCGCCGCTGTACTCCTCGTTCCCGCGATCGATGTGTGCCGGAGGGCTCAGCCAGGTGGGATAGACGACGGCGTCGAGCTCAGCGGCGTCCATTGCTGCTACGAGATCGGACAAGTATGCCTGACGCTGCTCGTTCTCGAGGTAGTCCGCGCATGGTGGATCCCACTCCGACGGGTGCACGTCCAGTGGCATGCTCTCTGATCCGCGCAGGCTGCGCTCCACATAGCCGGAGTATTGCCCGGTTTCGAGCACCTCCAGGACGTCGGTGATCGGAGCCGCGTCGCCGAGGGACTGGAGGTACACCCACATGTCATACCGGAACCGGCTGCAGAACATGTTCTCTCGCTCGAGTTGAGCCTCGACGTCGAAGTCCAGAGGGTCTATCACGTCCGCCCCCAAGCGCTCGAGATCCCTTAGCGCCTCTTCGAATACGCCGACGATCTCCGGGTCCGCATCATCGGTGTCCACCAACGCCCGCAGCACCCCGATGCGCGCTCCCTGGAGGCCAGCCGGGTCCAGGAATCGGGTGTAGTCGTCATCCTTTCGGTCTCGGCTTGCCTCGGTGTACGGGTCGGCCGGGTCGTATCCTGCCACGACGTTGAAGACATTCGCCACGTCTTCCACCGTGCGCCCCATCGGACCCGCGATGTCCCGGTCGAACGCGAGCGGAATCACGCCGTCGCGACTCGTCAGCCCAATCGTCGACCGGATCCCGACCAGCGCCAAGCGTGACGACGGACCGCGGATGGAGTTCCCCGTATCGCTTCCAAGGCCGATCAGTCCGAAGCTCGCGGCGACGCCGGAGGCGGTCCCGCCGCTGGAGCCGGCAGGCACGCGGTCCAGCGCATAGGCATTGCGGGTCGTATCGAATGAGGAGCTGACGGACTGACGTGGGCTGAACGCCCACTCAGCCATGTTCGTTTTCGCGACCACGATGGCGTCCGCCTCGCGGATGCGGCGGACCATGAAGGCGTCGTCCGGAGGGATGCTCTCGATCAACGCTATGGAGCCCCCCGTGGTCAACAAGTCGTGGGTGTCGAAGTTGTCCTTCACGAGCATGGGCACACAAAAGAGCGATCCGAGCTCTTCACCCGCGGCAACGGCGTCGTCGATTTCGTCTGCCCGCTCGAGTGCGGCTGGGTTCAGGACGGTGATCGCGTTGATCCGCTCCTCGTAGGCCTCTATACGATCGAGGTGCGCCTGAACGACCATCCGGCAGGTCATGTCGCCGGATAGGATGACCTCTTGGACCTCGGCAATCGTCGCCTCGACGACATCGATGGGCCGACGCTCCTGGCGGCCGCCCGACTCACACGCCGCGGTGAGGACAAGCGCGGCGATGAGCACATTGATCGGGGCCGTGGCGTCGCGGGGAGCGCGTCCGACTGTCTTGGTAGCGCGAGCCAAGTCATTGGACCGGTTGGAGTCGCTTGATTGGATCATCCACTCCGCGCAAGATCGGCTACCGGATGCGTCCTGTCGAATGGCGCGCCTGGTACTACATATCTGCATGACCATGCGTGATCTTGGCTTGTGGTGGCGCGCTTCTCTCTTCAGCGACCTGCAAGGGATTCAATGAACACATCTCATGAATGGAGCTGCGAATGAGGCCGCTCAACGTGGCCATGATCGGAACTGGAGGCATCGCGGACGCCCACCTGGCTCCGGCCCTCACTAGGGCAACGGGGATCCGGCTGTGGAGCGTTCTCAGTCGGGACGAAGGCCGAGCCCGAGGCTTCGCGGAACGGCACCGCGCGTCGTCTCCGTCGCCTGTGTACACGCGCCTGGACGAACTACTCGCCGACCCTCAGCTGGATGGTGTCGTGATCGCGACGCCGGATGCCGTTCACGCGGCTGAAGCCCTGGCCGCCGTCAAAGCGGGGAAGCATGTGCTCGTCGAAAAGCCGATGGTGACGTCCGTCGAGGACGGCCGGCGAGTCGTCACGGCCGCGGAACATGCCGGCGTCGCGCTGGGTGTCGCATACCACCTACGCTGGCACGCCGGGCATCGGGCCATCGCGGACCGGGTCCGAAGCGGGCGTCTCGGTGAGCTCCGGCACATGCGGGTCCAATGGACGTGGCCCGCGCCCGACGACTCCAATTGGCGGGCTCGGGCCGGCGTGGGTCGCTGGTGGAGCCTAGCTGGCGTCGGGACGCACTGCCTCGACCTCGTCCGGTGGCTCATGCTGCCGTCGTGTGGCGAGGTGCTGGACATCCGCGGAGTGATCAGCAACTCCGTGTGGAAAGGACCCCACGACGAGACCGCGGTGGTCGTGATGGCCTTCGAGTCAGGAGCTACGGCGGAGTTCTGCTCGTCCGTTCAGTTCGAGTCGCCGTCGCGGGTCGAGGTCTACGGCAGCCGCGGATACGCCATCGGAAACCGCACCCTCGGCCCGCACGGAGGCGGAACGATCACCACGAAGGAGGGACAGCTCCCCTTCGAGATCCAAGATCCCTACCAGGGTGAGCTCGAGGACTTCGCCGCCGCCGTGAGTGAAGGACGGGCACCCGAGGTCGATGGGCGCGAGGGGCTCCGAAACGTCGAGCTCTTGACCCAGATCGATTGAGGACCGAGCGCGGGCGGACTTTACCGATATAGCTCACGCCAGCATGGCCACCAGCCGACCCAAACAGCTCGTCCAACCCTCTCCGTGCGCCGCCGTCGTTCCGCGTTTGGAAACCGCTCAGCGGACCGCCAGCATCTGGATCTCCACGCCCAGGCGGCCCACCAGCGGAAGTCCCGCCACGGTCGGCGCGGGCGCTCCGGCCGGCATGACTTCGTTCAACACTTCCTGCACCGCATCGGCATCACGGACGTCCGTCAAGTACACCCACACGTCGACGACATCCGTGAAGTCCAGATCCGCGGCTTCCAGCGTCGCAAGCAGATTGGCGAGCGTGTTGCGCGCTTCGTCCTGGATGTCGTCCCCTTGGGCGAGCATCCCCGCGAGCCAGAGACGGTCCTCGGTCGAAATGGCCGGAGAAAGGGGTGCCCGGCCAGGACCCTGGCCGGGCCGGCGGACGACCCTTCGGGCGGCAGACCGCTCGGCGGCACACTGGATCTCGACAATGAAGGCCGGGTTCATCAGGCCGCCCCGGACAGCGGCACGCGCCGGAGGGTCGTCTGCTGGCACGAATTCGCGATAGGCCTCGTTCAACCCGCCGAACAGGCGCACGTCGTCGATGAAGACGTGACAGCTCACGAGGTCTCCGTAGTCCATTCCGGCCTCTTCCAGGACCATGCCGATGTTGCCGAAGACTCTGCGCGTCTGGGCGCCGATGTCGCCGGTGACAGGCTGATACGTCTCGGGATCACGGCTCGTCGCCCCGGCGATGAACAGCACATCGCCTGCCTTGATTCCCCACGAGTACGGAAGCGCGGGCGTACGAAGGCCGCTCGGGGAGATGACTTCTTTCTCTCCTCTCGTGGCGGTCACCGAGATCTGAATCAGCGCTTCCGGGTCCGGGAGATCCGCTTGCACCGTGGCGCGTGTCGGCGGATCGGTCTCCAAGTACGTCCGGTAGATCGCGTTCATCGCCTGAAAGTGTCGGGTGTCCTTCAGGAAGACGTTGGAAACCACGACATTCCGTGCAGGAGGACCCCGATCCCGATCGATGTGTAAATAGATGTGTGGAGGTACACACATGGCAACGAACCTCGCTCTGGATCCGGAGCTTCTGGATCGTGCGCTGGCTGTGAGCGGCGTCGAGACCAAGAAGGCAGCCGTTACCCTCGCTCTCCAGGAGTTCATCGCCCGCAGGGAGCAGGCGGAGCTCCTCGAGCTGTTCGGGGAGCTGGATTGGGACCCTGACTACGACTACAAGGCAGAGCGATCGAGGCCGTGAGCCTCTTCGTTGATACAAGCGTGTGGTCGCAGGCACTTAGACGGGACGCGCCCGCCGACGTTCCCGAGACGGCCGCCCTGGCCACTGCGCTCCGCCGGGGCGATCTCGTTTTCACGACTGGGCTCGTCCTTCAAGAGCTCTTGCAAGGGTTTCGCGGACCACGAGCGCGAGACGAGATCATCGAGCGCTTCGGCTCACTTCCCTTCATCGTCCCGGAACGCTCGGACCACATCGAGGCCGCTACCCTCCGCAACGAGTGCCGGAGAAGCGGCCTGCAAGTCGGCACGATCGACGCGATCCTGGCGAGGCTGTGCCTTCGCCACGACCTGACGATGCTGACGCTAGACGAGGACTTCCGCCGAATCGCGAAGGTGCGCTCACTGTCGGTGTGGGGAGGCCACTAGCGAGTCGCGGCGTTGAGATCGACCGCTGAGTCAGGAGCGGCTGATACCTTGCTTCTTTGCAGGGTGTCGGCCCTCTCGGTATCTTTTGTAGTCCCCCTCCTCAGCAATGAAGTCTCCCCCGCGGGACCCCCCCGGCGGCCATGCAGGTCGGCCCGCTGGTATTCCTCGTAGGCCGGAAGGGGTCCGACATGCACCCTCGAATTCCCGCTACAGCCATCGGAGCCGTTGTTCTACTGTCGCTCTCCACGTTCCTGATCGGTGGCTGCCGCACAGTACCGTCGGAACCGGGTGCGGAAGACCCGCTCGTCGTGCGTGGACGAGACTTGTTCCTCAACGAGACCTTCGCCGGAAACGGACGCACGTGCGGCAGCTGTCACCCGCCCGAAGAGAACTTCACCTTGAGCGCCGCTTTCGTTTCGCAGCTTCCTCCCGATGATCCGCTCTTCGTCGCCGAGACGAATCCCGATCTCGACAAGAACTTCGAGAATCCCCGGCTGATGCGGGAGCTCGGTCTCATTGTCGAGAATCAGGACGGTTTCAACGACCTCCAGAACAACTTCAACATGCGCGGCATTCCGCACGTGCTCGCCCAACGCACATCGGTGAGCAGCGCCATGGGACCGAGGACGGGCTGGTCCGGGGACGGAGCTCCGGGGGACGGATCGATCCGCTCATTCGCCACTGGCGCCGTCATCCAGCACTTCACCAAGACACTCGCCCGAGCGCCCGGTGTCGATTTCAGGCTTCCGACAGATGAGGAGCTGGACGCCATGGAAGCGTTCCAATTGTCGCTCGGTCGCCAAGAAGAGCTCGATCTGCCCCTCCCGCTGAAGGGTGTGATCCCGGGTCGCGGACAGGAGATCTTCCAGGACAACGCCCTCGGAAAGTGCAACGCGTGTCACTTCAACGCCGGAGCGAACGGCGACCCCGCGGTCTTCGGATCGGGTGCAGGGAATCTGAACTTCGATACGGGGGTGGAAGCGCTCCCCGATCAGCCGGCCGACCTGACCGGCGAGCTCGTTCCGCCGGATGACGGATTCGGCGCTCCGGGGGACGGCACGTTCAACACACCGCCCTTGGTGGAGGCCGCGGATACCGGACCTTTCTTCCACAACAACTCGGTGGAGACCATCGAGGGGGCCGTCGCCTTCTACAATGGTGACGCGTTCAACAACTCGGCGGCAGGCCAGTTGCTCGTGGGCGCGACAGGAAGCGGCATCAATCTGGACGGAACCCAGGTCGTGGCGGTCGCCGCGTTTCTGCGCGTCATCAACGCGCTAGAGAACATCCGCGGCAACCTCGACGGCTTCGAGCTCAGCCGGAGAGTGGGAGCCGAGCGGGCGAGGGAGATCCTGAGGATCGCGCTTGCCGACACAGACGACGCGATCGCGGTGTTGAGCTCGGGCGCCCTTCACCCGGCCGCCGTCGCGCTCCTCATGGAAACGCGCCAACCCATCGAGCGAGCCATCGACAGGCCGTCACGATCCGAAGACGTCCGCCGCGCCCGGGAAGGCCAGATCGCAGCCCGGAGCCTCCTGGTCGATCCGTCGTGACAGCGATCACCGACCCCTGACGAGAAGCCTGGAGTGGCGCACGCGTGGCCTTGATCGAGGTGTTGTGGGCCTACGACGCGTGGGGGGAGCTCCCCCATATCGCCGGCGGGCTTCGGGATCATCGCAGCGGGCGCGCCCACGTACTACGTCTGGGGACGAGGGCCGCTGACAAGCGGCGATCCGATCCCGTCTACCGCTGGCTGATCGTCGCGGGGCCCGCTGGACGCTGCGCCAAGCTCCAGCTCGTCTGGTACACGAGGCGCACGATCTTCTCCAGCTTCTCGTAGTTGATCCGCTCCGGGACGTCGTCCTGGCGATGGTAGTCCGGATGCAACCCGGTGTGGTAGAACAGCGCCGGTACGCCACGCTGCATGAACGGCCATTGGTCGCTCCGACGCAGGAGTTGAATTGGGTGGTTGTCGTACCGAAGCCGCAGCTCCAGACCCACCCCCTGATTCGCTCCTTGCACCTCCCCGAGGAGGTCGGCGCTGCGCGTCGTGCCGAGGATGTTGACGGCGTTGGCGTTTGACTCCGCTGACTGAATGTCCAGGCCCCTGAATCTGTTGCCGCCCCCGACGACGACCTCCTCGTTCCGCCCGATCATGTCCATGTTGAGAAGCGCCACCGTCTGATCGAGGGGATGCAACGGGTTCTCGACGTACGCCCACGCGCCCAGCAGTCCTTTTTCCTCGAAGTTCCACACAGCCAGCAGCACCGACCGCCGTGGCCCCTCTCCTCGCCGACCCGCTTCGGCGTACGCCTCGGCGATCTCCATCACCCCTACGGTTCCGGAGCCGTCGTCGTCCGCCCCGTTGTAGATCACGCCGCCTTCCGCACCGTCGTGGTCGAAGTGCGCGGAGATAATGATCCACTCGTCCTTCACTGCGGGGTCCGACCCCTCGATCAGCCCCACGACGTTCCGCGCGGTGAAGATGTCGCGCCGGACATCGGTCGAGACCTCGAGGTGCACGCCCGGAACCTGAACGGGCGAGGCACCGGTGCTCGATTCGGCCGACAGCGACAATTCCTCGAGCGTCCGTCCTGTCCCGGTGACGAGGCTCTCGGCAAGCGCGGCCGAGATGCGCACGGCGGGAATACGAACGCGGTCGAGCCGGCTCGCGAGCGTGTAGCGGCCCCCGCGGCGCACGGTCTCCGGCCAGTAGTTGGCGGCCTCCGCGCTGAAGTTGCCGGGTGTCGGGTGGTTGTGGACGTCGGTCACCATCAGCACGCCGATGGCTCCAGCTTCTTGGGCAGCGGCGAGCTTCTCGTAGTTGGCCGAGCTCTCGGACGTCACGAGCCCGTCGAAGGCGCTGGATTCGTCGTTCTCACCCGGCTCGTGCGCCACGATCAAGACGATCTTTCCGGCGACCTCGCCGCCGTAATCGTCATAGTCCAGGTCGGCCGACGTGATGCCGAAGCCGGCGAAAACAAGCTCTCCAGCGGCGGTGCCGCTGTCGCTTTCACGTAGAGGGTAGAACTCCTGCCCCCGCTTCCGCTCCAATGAGACACCCCGGTCGAACGTGACCCCGAGACGGTTGTCGTCACCCACCGACGTCTGAACGACGTTGAAGTACTGGTAGTAAGAGCCGTTCGAACCGACCGGTTGAAGCCCCAAGCGCTCGAACCGTGACTTGATGAAGGCGCTTGCCATGCGGTTCTCGGCCGATCCCGCCAGTCGTCCTCGCATTTCGTCGCCTGCGAGAAAGAACAAGTCGGCTCTCAAGTCGGCTTGGTTGATGGACTCGATCGCCGGTGCCGTCTGCGCCGGGAGGGCGTCAGGAGTCGAGAGGCCGGAGATCAGGATGAGCAGCAGTGCGGCGAATGGAGCGTTCCGCGGAACCATGAGATGCCTCCGACTCGGGGATGTGGGGCAGATAACTCAGTGTACCGGTGCGATAGTTCGGTCGCTACGGAGAGGCCGGACCACCCCTTTCGATGCACGACGCCCCCGAGGCGTACCCCGGGGGCATCCGTCATCAACCCGACGGGGGCCGGCCTGCGCCGGCAAGTGCTACCCCCCGAGCACGTTGAACTGCCGCGTGAACTTGATGATCAGCGACCGTGCCAGCGTCCCGCTTTCGATGAAGCGATCGTCGGGATTGAGCCCCAAAGGATAGTCGAATCCCTGTACGTCGTTGTAGACGATGAAGAGGCCCGTTCCCGCCGTGTTCAGCCAACCGAAGCGTAGGTTGGCCGACCAACTGTCGACCTGGTTGCTGTACTGGACGAGCGACTGCACGTAGACGCGCGGGGTGAAGAAGTACCCGAAGTTCATGCCGGCAATCGTGGTCGAGAACTCTCCCTCGGGCAACGAGACGTCGTTGTAGTCGAGCCGTATGGACGTGCTGAACGCAGACCCCGGCCTGTAGGTGAGCGTGCCGTTGATCCCGCGGCGCGTGCCGGTGAGGAACTCCCCGATCGTGAGACGCGAGGTCCCGGAGACCTTGGCGGACGCATTGGAGTTGAAGACCAGCTGCGTTTCCCAACCGGAGTAGGTACCCACGGGCACGACGACGTCGGTCCCAAAGATCGCGAAGGGCTCGTAGAGGCCCTCTCTGACCCAGTTCCCACCCGTGTGCAACTGTGCTCCGTTGGGCCACTCCCAGTGCGAATCCACATGAAGCCGGGCCGACTCCTCGAAGCCCCGCTCAACGTCGCTCTTCCGGCTGCGATACGTGAAATAGGACACGTGGGGACGGATCTCCCGTATCCACGAGGGCCGGATCTTGTACATCGCGAAGTACTGGTAGTACCGGTATCCCTTGCGAGGCAGGAATCCGGCTTCCGGGTTGAAGCCTTCGGAGATCTCGCGAGCCGCCAGCGTGGCCTGCCAGTCGCGGCTGCTCCAGTTGGCAGAGCCGTCCACGGCGTACTGATCGCCCTGGATCTCCCGTTCCTCCGGGTCGCATTCCGACGACGACGCACTCGAACATCCAGTATCGGTTACAGACACGAACGAGCTGATCGTGAGGGCCTCGCCGATTCCGACGGCCGCGTCAGCGCCGTAGGTCCTGTTGAAGTCGTCCCCGCCATCCTTGTTGATGAAGACGCCGCCGACCCGCGAGCGATTGGGCAGCTCCTTGGCGATCCGTGCCACCGAGAAGGCGGTGGGGTCCTGCACGAAGGAAGTAGGGTCCCCCACATCCCGCAGGCCATCGGTCTCGATGTGCAACAGGCCGACGTTGAGTCCTGCCGCGCGGCCCGACAGGCGCGCGCCTCCCTTGATCGGCACCTGCTGCCCGCTCGCGATCCCGATGCGCCGGCTAAAGAACAGATCCGCCTGGCCGCCGCCTACCGCGAAGAAGCCCGCGTTCTCGAGGAAGAAGGGCCGTTTTTCCGGGAAGTTGAGCGAAAACCGGGTGAGGTTGAGCTGCTGGTCGTCCACCTCGACCTGGGCGAAGTCCGTGTTGGCAGTGACGTCGAGCGTCAGCCCCTGCGTGATCTGGAGCTTGGCCTCGCCACCGAGCTCGGCTTCTTCGCCAAACGAGGATTCATCGGGGTTCGTGTAGTCCCTGGCGGTGGACGTCAGGAGGTACGGTGTTACGGTTCCCAAGCGGCGGAACGGAGGCTCCAGGCCGTCCAGATCGCCCGCGTAATTCAGCCGATAGAGGTTGAACTCGCGGGGTACCGGGGTCCAGAAGGACTCCTCGTTCAGGCGCCGCACCCGTCGGGCGACGTTGAAGCCCCACGTTTCGGTGGCGTTCCCGTAGCGGAGCGTGTTGAACGGGATGCGGAACTCGGCGTACCAACCTTCGCTGTCCGTGGTCGTCGCGACGGTCCAGCTGCCGTCCCAGTTCTTGTTGAACCCTCCGCCCGACCCCGACTGGAAGCGTCGACGTGTGTTGAACCCGCCTCCTTGGAAGCGGCCGCCCCCTCTGCCTTCGTTCGCCACCTGACCGTCGTACTCGATGCCAGCCGGCGTCGTCCCGAACACGAATCCGTTCTGGTCATCGTTGTACGTGTCGAGGACGAGGACGATCGCGTCGCTCTGAGCGACCTCGTAATCGCGGATCCGCTCGCCTGGAACGATCCCTCCTGGCTCGCTGTCGAACGCCCATACCCCGACATAGAGGGCTTGGTCGTCGAAGACGACGCGGACTTCCGTAGGCTCCGACGCTGGCTGACCGTCCGAGGGCTCCCGCTGTATGAAGTTGTTCATGACGGGTGCTTGCTGCCAGGAAGCCTCGTCGAGTCTGCCATCGATGCGCGGGGATTCCGCGACCAGCGTTGCTATGGCTACAGCCGGGGCGAGACCACCGCCGGAGCCGTTCGCGGCCGAACCCGACTGCGCATTCTGTGCGCTCAACGAGGTCGCCGTGAGCAACGCGAAGCTACAGGTCCAATATGCGACTTTCTTCACGGAGTAACCTGCTGTCCATTAGATGTGCGGGAGGCCCCGAAAGATGACCGAGGTCTCCCATCGGCGCTAGACGTCCGACGCACCACGAAGACAACCCAGGGCGCCAGAACGCTGACGCTGGCTGCTCGACCGACGAGGGACGCCACCGCCGCCGCCGTCACTCCGACCCATCCGAACACCGAGACCGCCAAGGGGAATCCGATCGCGATACAACCGATCTCCACCGCGGTGGCCAGCGTGATCGGCCTCGTGACGTGTGCCGTGACCAGAATGCCCCGCTGCAGCGCGAGAATGGCCGAAAGGAATGGCACCGGGATCAGGACGACCGTCGGAATGATGGCGTATGCGGCAAGGTCGGCTGTCAGTCCCGAGACGGTCTCGAACCAAAAGCCTGAAAAGGGTGTGAGGCCTACGAGGGCGATCCCCGCTGTTGTCGCGCAGCCCAGCATGATCGCGGAGCTCCGGAGCGCGGCTAGCTGTTCGAATCCCTTGCCGATCAGGGTGATTGTGACCTCCTGGAAGGCCAGGCACACCGAGCGGAACAAGAAGGCCACGGAGACCACCACCGGGAAGACCGCGAGCGACTCCACCGGCGCCGGTGCGCGGCCCATGAAGAACGTGAGCATGGGGTGGACGGCGAAACCGATCAGCGAGGTGAGGGCGAGCGGATAATAGAACCGGGAAATGGCTCGAAAGGGGGTGTTCCCTTAAGTCCACCGACCCCAAGATATAGTGGTTACCGGGGCTCTGCGGGCCGTTTCCCACGTCCGGTGCCGAGGTAAAGGGCCGAAGCTGGCGTGGGAGCACACTGAACAGCCTGCTCAAGCAAGCGGTAGAACAACAGGCCGCGAGCCCGGGATGTGCGTCGGTTGAAGCGAAAGGTGAACTCGTCCAGATAGTAGGGGAGGTGTTCGCGGGCGATCCCTCCTTGGAGGGTTCCGAGGACCCAGCGCTTGAGGAGAGACGCCACCCGATGTACGGCCGACATGAGCACGTGCGCGGGATCGCCGGAGGTCGAGAGGTTCGTGACCGTGTGGCGAAAGCCCAGTTTGGCGAGTCCCTGATAGCTTGGCCATCCGTCGGTATGCACCGTGCTTGCCGGTGCGATGCTATCCTTGACGAAGCCTCGCAGAACCGGAGCGGAGAGGTCGGGCACCCAACGCAGCCGTATTCTCCCGATCTTGCGTCCGTCGACCTCGGCGGCGATCGCGACGATGGCCTTCTTGATCGTCTCGCGGCCCCGCACTCCAGCCTCCACGCCCCCGACATAGCTCTCGTCCACTTGCACAACGCCGCTCAGCTGGTCGCGATCCGGTCGGACCATGGCCCGGCGGAGCTTGTGGAGCCAGACCCACGCTGTCTTGTAGCTTCCCAGTCCGAGCACACGCTGGAGCCCGAGAGCATTGGCTCCGTATTTCTGGCTCGTGAGCTCCCAGGCAGCGAGAAACCACAGACGCAGGGGCGAGCGCGTGCGGTGGAACACGGTTCCCGCCAGCACCGAGGTCTGCCTTCGACAGTGTGGGCAGACGAGACGCCCCCGCGATGCTCGCCAGACCTCTCCCAACCCGCCACAGCCCACGCACACAAACCCTTCCGGCCAGCGCAGACCCTCCACGTACTCCAGGCATGCCGCATCGTCGGGGAAGAACTCGTCCAGCTCCAGCCGCGTACGGGGATAGTCCACGCCGCCACGGAGCTGAGAAGCCGGAACCGCCATGACCACAACATGTAGTGGGCGGTGGACTTAAGGCAATACCCCATTAGGCGAAATCCACGGAGTCGTCGGACCGCAGGTAGGCGAGCGTATGTTTGAGCCAATGATCATCATCACGCTCGGGGTAATCCGCGCGGAAGTGAGCTCCGCGGCTCTCGGTCCGGTTATGTGCTGAACAAACAGTTGCGTACGCCACATCGAGGAGGCACCCGAGCTCGAAGGCTTCGAACAGGTCGAGGTTGAACCTCTGTCCCTTGTCATCGATGCGGACTTCCTGATACCGAGCTCTGAGCTCTTCGACCTTACGGCGGGCCTCACTGAGATGTGACTCGTCTCGGAACACCGACACGTTCTGAGTCATCGCCGCCTGCAGCTCGTCGCGTATGGTGGCGGCGCGTTCGCCCGTCCCCTCCCGAATCCGCATCAGGAGCTCGACCGCGCTGACGTCGCCTTTCGCGAGCGGCGCACCGAGCTCGGCTCCTGCGGCATGGGCCGCCATGTGCAGTCCGGCACGCCTTCCGAAGACCACCAGATCGAGCAGTGAATTAGTGCCCAGTCGGTTGGCCCCGTGCACCGATACGCAGGCGCATTCTCCGGCCGCGTACAGACCTTCGGCCACCGTACCATCGCCATCCATGACCACCCGCCCATCTACATCTGTGGGTATACCGCCCATCGCGTAGTGCGCGGTCGGTTGCACCGGAATCGGGTGCGTGACCGGGTCGATCCCCAGGTATGTGCGGGTGAAATCGGCGATGTCGGGAAGACGCTGCTCGATGATCTCTTTTCCTAGCCGCGTCGCGCCGAGGTGGATGTAGCGCTTTCCGTCGATGCCTCGACCCTCTCTGAATTCGCTCACGATAGCCCGAGACACGACATCACGGGACGCCAGATCCTTGAGGTTCGGGGCGTAGCGCTCCATGAAGCGCTCGCCCTCGTTGTTGCGCAACACCCCCCCTTCGCCTCGGACACCCTCCGTGATGAGGATGCCGAGCTTGTAAATCCCAGTGGGATGGAACTGGAAGAACTCCATATCCTGGAGCGGCAGCCCGTTGCGCCACAGAATCGCCGGCCCGTCCCCCGTGAAGGTGATCGCGTTGGAGGTGACCTGGAACATGCGGCCGAATCCACCCGTTGCGAAGAGCACGGCGTTCGCACGGAAGATGTGGAGCTCTCCGCTGTCGATATCGAACGCGACCACGCCGTGAGCCCGTCGCCCATCGAAGATCAGGTCGATGACGTGATACTCGTCGAAGAACTCGACGTTGTGTTTCACGCACTGCTGATAGAGCGTTTGCAGAATCATGTGACCGGTGCGATCCGCCGCGTAACAGGACCGGCGAACCGGGGCTTTCCCGAAATGCATCGTGTGTCCGCCGAAGCGGCGCTGGGCGATCCTGCCGTCCGGCGTGCGGCTGAACGGCAACCCCATGTGCCCCAACTCGTAGATCAGGTCGATCGCCTCTCGGGTGAGGATCTCCACGGCGTTCTGATCGGCCAGGTAGTCGCTTCCTTTTACGGTGTCGAACATGTGCCATTCCCACGAGTCGCCCTCAGGATCGACGTTGCCGAGTGCGGCACCTATGCCCCCCTGTGCCGCACCAGTGTGGGACCGGACCGGATGCAGCTTGCTCACCACGGCGGTACGCAGACCGTTCTGGCGGGCGAGGTACACAGCAGCGGTGAGCCCGGCGCCACCGCCGCTGACTACGATGGCGTCGTGCTGGTGAAGCTGCACCCGTGGCGGCATTACGCTGGCACCTCGAAGGTCACGATGACGTAGCCGCCGATCACGATCAGGACAGTAAAGCCCAGAGCAAGCACGATCTTCGAGAAGAGACGCCAGCCGCCTGCGGGTACGTAGTCATCGATCACGATTCGGGCGCCGGCCACTCCGTGGGTCAGCGCGAAGGCGAGGAGAAAGAAGTCGTAAAGCCTCCACCAAGGTCCCTCCCAGCGCTCCGCGACCACAGCGAAGGTGAGGTTGTCCACCTCGATCACGTAGTGCATGAGCAACAGGTGGAAGAGGGCCATCACCAGAAGGACGATCCCCGAGATCCGCATGAAGAGCCACGAGAGTGCCTCGAAGCCACCCGTAGGCCGTGCACGGGAGTAGCGCGTCATGGCTAGAGCTCGCCTCTGATGAGGGGCAGGAGCCCCCAGAGCGCCAGGGGGACGAAGACGAGGAGGAGGATCACCCCGCCGGTCCAGATGAGGCCCCGCTCATAACGCCAGAGCGAGGGCCAGAAGTCCTGGATCGTTACGCGGATCCCGTTGATGGCGTGATAAAGAACCGCGAAGAGCAGAGCAATCTCCGCAAGCCGGAAGAACGGTGTCTTGTATATGGCGATGGCGTCGTTGTAGGCCTCCGGCCCCAGGGTGAGCAGGAACGTTTCGATGATGTGTATGGCGAGAAAGGCCAGCACGCCCAGGCCCGTGAGCCTGTGAAGAATCCACGCCCACATATTGAGCCCGCCTCGGTACTTCAGGGCGTCTCTGAGGGGAGTCCGGTCTAGTGTCATACCCGTTCGTCGCCGAGCGGTGAAGAGAAGGCTGTCCAGCCGAGGCCGGGCTCCTCACCCCTCCATGGGGATCGGCTGCCAGCCCTCCACATATCGCAGCACCGTGTGATTCTCGATCGAGGTGAACCACCTGTCGTGGAACGCTCTTCCATCGGGGTCGTTCACCAACCACTCGCGAAAGTGGGCCGGGGATTCCTGATCCTCCCAATACGCCTCGTTGACGTATTTGGGGCGGTGCCTCACTGGCTTCTGGGACGCGTACGAACCGGCGAAGCCATCCAGCAGAACCCAGGTCTTGCGATCAACGCAGCCGAACCTCCGCGCGGTCGCATCGAGTTGCGCATCGAGCCATTCGATGAACTCCCTTTCGACAACGCCCTTCTTGACGTCGAATACGTGAACGACTCGGATCATCAGGTTGCTCCTTGCGGGAGAAGAGGCGCCGCCCCGAATTCGCGCGCACTACTCTAGCTGGGGCCTAGCCTTCTTTCAAACCCTCGGGTACTAGGTTCCCTAGATCGTGGGGCTTTCGCGAAAGGGTAGGGCGAGAGCTCTCGACCAAACGGAGTCGAACATCTCCCGGGTCAGCCGGCCAGTGAACGTGTTCTGCTGCGAGGGATGATAGGATCCCAGGACGCCGAGGTCGTGGCGGATGCGCACCTCGACACCGTGCACGAATCGCGGCAGGGGCCTCGGAACGGCCTCTCCCCGGTCACGCAGCAGGCGGAGCACGACCGAGTACGCGAACCCGCCCAGGGCCACGATGACCCTGAGCTTCGACAGGAGGTCGAGTTCCGCCTCGAGGAACGGTCGGCAGGCGTCACGCTCCGCCGTGAGCGGCTTGTTGTCCGGGGGCGCGCAGCGCACGGCCGCCGTGACGTACGCGCCACTCAGCTTGAGGCCGTCGTCGCGCGAGGTCGAGGTGTCCTGGCTCGCGAACCCGGCACGATGGAGTGCTCCGTAGAGCCAGTCTCCGGACCGATCGCCCGTGAACATGCGGCCCGTCCGGTTCGCCCCGTGGGCCGCAGGCGCCAGGCCGACGATCAGCAGCCAGGCATCGGGATCACCGAAGCCGGGCACGGGACGGCCCCAGTACTCCTCGCTCGCGAACGCGGTCCGCTTGTCGCGCGCGACAAGCTCGCGCCACTCGACGAGCCGTGGACAGCGCCGGCACCCGGCCACCCGGGCGGAAAGGTCCGCCAGCGCGGCCGACACTCAGCGGTCCCGACCGATCGGTCGGGCCGCTCCCAGAGGAGCGGTGAGGACGTAATCGGTCGAGGATTGACTGTGGCAAGCCACGCAGTCCTCGACCCGGCCGGAGACCTCGGGTTCACCGGTGGGCCCGAACTTCACCCAGAACCAGTCGTTGTGGCCAACGTCGTATCCGGCGGACTTGTACATCACCGTCACCGCGGCGAGGGTCGAGTCGGGAGCGTAGTTCTCCTTGACGACGATGGCCCCGGGGGGCAGCGTCGTCGCACCGTTCGTGAGGGCGTCGTGAGCAAGGAAGTTCAGGTAGGTCGTCAGGAGTGCACCGTGCGGCTCCTGCCCTGGGTAGAGCTCTCCCTTGCCTGGCCAGGTCCACCAGGTCTCCGTGTATCGTTCCGTCCCCAGGTGTTGCCACACCGACGGCGCGGTGGTGTCCGGGAGCAGCAGAACCCCGGTGTCGGCGCTTTCTGATGGCTCCGGAGACTCCTCCGATCCGTCGCTTCCACACGCGAGCAACCCGAGCGCGAGCCCCATGGGAAGCAGCAGGACGCGGGGGCTCATCGGCGGTCGGTTCGATCTCTTCATCGTCCTTCGTCTGTGGTCGATCGGATGGGACGGTACGTTGGTGGCCTCGCCTTCACAAGCGGGAGGGTTCCGGGGCGCCGCAAAGCCTTCAGCACTGTGACGGCTCGTCGTTGGCCGCTTCCATCTCCGCCGCGATAGACCGGCGCACGTACTCCTTTTCTTCCTCATCAGAGTAAGGATTCCGAGGCCAGAAGAACCCCCGCAGACCGTCGCCTCGGGAGCGCGGCACGACGTGCACGTGAAGGTGCGGAACGCTCTGGCTGACGCGGTTGTTCATCGCCACGAACGTGCCTTCGGCGTCCATGACCCGCTCAACCACTCCAGTGAGCCGCTGTGCTGTGGTGAAGAAGCGGGACAGGAACGTTTCCGGGAGGTCGCCGAACGTCTCAGTGTGCTCACGGGGCACGAGCAAGACGTGGCCGGGGAACAGCGGGCGATGATCCAGGAACGCCACCGATACATCGTCCTCGTAGACCACGTCTCCAGGGCGATCGCCGTCCACGACCGCGCAGAAAGTGCAACCCCGCGTCACGAAACCGGACGAATCAAGAGCAAGCCATCTCGTCGTCGTTCCTCGCTGGACTCGGCGCCTCCTCGCTCCCGGTACTCGACAACCCTCTGTTCACAGCGCCGCGTCGTCCGCCTTGCCAGCGCGGTGCCAGCGGTGCCTCGATAGCCACCAGACTTCGGAGACACCTCACTGGTCCGCGGCGAAGAGACCCTCGGCCTGACGTGAAGAAAGCAGGATTCCCTTGATCATGGCGGAGCTGAAGCCCTGGTGCTCCATCTCGTTGAGCCCGGCGATCGTGCAACCACGAGGGGTAGTCACTCGGTCGATCTCCGACTCCGGGTGGCTTCCGTCTCGCAGGACGAGCCCAGCTGCACCCTTCGCGGTTTGGGCGGCGAGCAACAGCGCTTCCTCGGGATGGAACCCGATCTCGATGCCGCCCTGGGAGGCTGCCCGAACCGATCGCAAGAAGAAAGCGACGCCGCACGCGCAGAGTGCTGTCGCAGCGAACATCATCTCTTCGCGGACGCAAAGCGTGCGGCCAACCGCGCCGAAGAGGGAGACGGCCTCGGCGAGCGCATCCGACGCATCATCTTCCGCCGCCAGGCAGGTCATCGATTCGCCGATCTCGATCGCGGTGTTGGGCATGGCTCGAACGACCGGGACCGGCTTTCCCAGGAGCTCCGCGATCTGCGCGATCGAAACCCCGGATGCAACCGAGATCAGTCGATGGCGAGCGGGATCCAGCACGTCCCGAATCTCATCGAGGAGGCCGATCATCTGCTGGGGTTGAACGGCGACCACGACGGTGCGCACGGCGTTGATCGCGGCAGTGTTGTCTGTCCCCGTGCGGAAGCCCTCCGCCGACAACTCGGCCAGGGCACCCTCCTCTCGCCGGGTTACGTGGATGCGCTCGGGGGTCGTGAGGCCCGCCCTCACCCACCCACGAGCCAAGGCATGCCCGAGGTTGCCGCCTCCGAGAACAGCGAGCTCGCGGCCCTCCATGCTCCCGCTCATTTGGAACGTCCGGAAGTGCGCATTCGGTCCTCTCTAGTGCGACACCACACTATTAGGTCGCTGAAGAAGTGGGGCGAGCCACGTGACGCCGTAACCCTACGGGCACCGTCAACCGCCTGAGCCCGAACGGACGCTGATAGGTCGCTCGGGGTCCGTCAACGGGCCGGCCGATCCGATGATCGATGCTCGGCCGTACCCCGCTGCCTGGAGGGCATGCACACAGGCGGCGGCCTGGTCTTCGGGGACGCTGGCGATCAGGCCGCCCGCGGTCTGCGGATCGAAGAGGATGGGATAGCGAGGATCTCCCGAGGCCTCGTCGATGTCGCGCACGGACCTTCGCAACCGGACGTTTTGGGGCTGGAGCGAGGAGAAGATCCCCAATCCGGCGACCTCGAGTACCCCGTCGAGAAGGGGAACCGCGTCCAACTGAACGACGACGTCGACAGCCGAGGCCCGGGCCATCTCGAGTAGGTGTCCGACAAGCCCGAACCCGGTCACGTCCGTGACCGATGTCGCCGCGTGGGCGCGGACGATCTCCGCGCTGGCGCGATGGGATTGTTGCATCCCTTTGAGTGCGGCGTCGATCCACCGGCCCCGAGCCTTACCGCGCATCTCCGCGGCGAACAGCGCTCCTGTGCCGATCGGTTTCGTCAAGATAAGCCTGTCTCCCGGGCTCATGCCCGATTTTCGTAGGAGCTCGCCAGGGGCCGCCACGCCAGTGACGGAGAACCCCAGAGACAGCTCGTTCCCCTCGCTGGTATGTCCGCCCACGAGGGCCGTCCTCTCTCGATTGAGGATTTCTAGGGCACCTGCCATGAGCTGAGCGAGGTCTTCTTCCATCTTGTCTTCCGCCGCGAGCGGAAGCGTCACGATCGCGAGGGCGGACTGAGGCTCGGCCCCCATCGCGAAGATGTCTCCGAGTGCATGGTTGGCCGCGATCCTCCCAAACACGAACGGGTCGTCGATCAGCGCGCGAAAGAAGTCCACCGTTTGGACTGCGACCAGGCCGGGCGGGACTCGGACGACCGCAGCGTCGTCCGGGGGGTCCAGCCCCAGAAGCACATCGGGGTGGCCGACGGGATCGAGCCGCGCGAGCGCTCGCTCGAGCAGCTGGCTGCCCACCTTCGATCCGCACCCGCCGCAGCGCATCGCGTCGGCGACGACCGGCGAGCCCGGTCCGTCCTGATCCCCCCCGTGGACCCGCGGGTCCACGGCGTTCATCGACGGAAGGTCGTTGTATTTCCGCACGAATCGGCGGTCGACCCAGTCCTTCCACCGCCACACCCACCGGCCCTGAACGGTGAGCCCGTTGCGGGAAGCGACGGCGTGGCGCTCACCCGACGAGATGAGGCTCAGGAAGCGGCGTTGTGGTCGAAAGCCGACCAACCCGTCGCCGCACAGGTGGCGGCGGAGATTCTCGGCGAGCGGCCCGCCCTGCCTCACGGCGAACACGCCCGACTTGGGACGCGGATACGATTCGACCGCAGCGACGTCACCCGCCGCGAAAACGTCGCGATGTGAGACGGACTGGAGCGTGTCGTCTACTTTGATGAACCCGGCGTCGTCCACGTGCAGCCCCGAGTCACCGGGCCACGAGGGCGCTTCTGCCGTTGTGACCCACAGTACTTCGTCGAGCTCCACCCCCGGGGCGTTCTCGAACTCGAGTCGGTTCCCCAGCACGCGTATGACACGACGGTCGGCGTGCACCTCGATACCGCGCTCAGCCAGGATCCGGTCGAACGTTGACCGAACGCGATGCCCGTACGTGGGCAAGACGCCAGGCGTCTCGGTGAAGAGCTTCAGAGTCAGCCCGTCGGCCGACCCGCCCGTCGCCGTCGCGGCGTTGCGGAGTCCGTGCCGGATCGCGAGCGCCAGCTCGACGCCCCCGGCTCCGCCCCCCACGATGCCGATCTCGAGCGGACCGGAGCCATTCGCGATTCGCGAGCGTAGCCGCTCCCATCGGGCAAAGAAGCGATCGATCGGCTTGACGGGAAGCACGGATCCGTCGGCGCCGGGAACCGATCGTACGGCTGGGGCCGACCCCGTGTTTACCGAGAGTACGTCGTAGGCGACCGGAGGGCGGCCCGCGCACAGGATGCGCTTCTCGAGGAGATCGAGGCCCACGACCTCGTCTCTGAGGAATCGGGCGGCGGCGAAGCGTGTCAACGGGCCCAGATCGATATGAGCCTCGTCGAACGTGTAGTGTCCTGCGATAAGCCCGGGAAGCATGCCTGAATAGGGCGCGTGCGACTCGCGAGAGATCAATGTCACGCGGACGCCGGCCAGCGGCTTCATCCCGAACCTCTTGAGCACCGCTACGTGGCTGTGACCGCCGCCGACGAGCACGAGCTCCTTGAGCACGGGGCTTGCTGAGGAATTCAATTGAGGTCTTGTGGCGTTGTCACAACATCTTCCTTCGGTCGCACGGATGCAGCTTCGCGCGACGGGAAACGAACTGGGCCGCCAAGCGCAAAGGCGTCAATGGCTTACAGATTATTCATGGCCGCCACCGCGCCTGGCATCAATGTTGTTTCATCGGTCAGCGTTCCGTCAAACTAACGTTTCCCGAAAGACGGCCACGATTTTGATTACTAATCGTCATTCCCGTTCGGAACGAGGCCGAGTGCATCGGTCCGCTCTTCGACAAGTTCTTGGACGCTCACACCGGCTTTCGCGAGCCGTACCGAATCATGGTCGTCGATGGAGCGTCCACGGACGACACGCCCGACCTGGTCCGCTCATACGCGGATAGGCTGCCCATCGAGGTGGTCGAGCTCGAAAAGAGCCTGGGGCTCGGCGGGGCTCTGGAGACGGGTCTGCTCAGAGCACTCGAAGACTCGGATGTCGTCGTCACGATGGACGGTGACGACTCGCACCCACCCGCGACGATCCACGACATGATCACCAAGCTGGAAGAGGGATACGACTTGGTCGTGGCTTCCCGGTTCGAACCAGGTGGAGAAGAGCGTGGCGTTGCAGGATACCGCAAGGTCCTCAGCCACAGCGCGAGCGGGTTGCTTCGCTTCTTGTTCCCGGTGGGGACGATCAAGGACTACTCGAGCGGTTGCCGGGCCTATCGTGCGGATGCCCTGAGGGACGCGCGACGCGCGTATGGGCGCCTCGTACGGGAAAGCGGCTTTTCGTGCATGATGGAGCTTCTCTTGAAGCTACGTACGCGCGGCATCCGAGCCACCGAAGTGCCGCTCGTTTTGCGCTACGACCTGAAGCAAAGCGAAAGCAAGATGGACATCGGACCCACGATCGTCCGTTACGCAGTCGTCATCGGCCGGAATCTGAGGTTCGTAAGAAGCTTGAACCGCCCCGTGGCGACTCTCGCGAAAACCCCGACGGCGAGCTGATCCGATGGATCACGCGACTGTGGCACCCGACCGGACCGTCGCCGATCCCACCGGGGGCGGGGAGCCCGGGCACGTCGCAGTGATCGGCGGCGGGATCGCTGGCCTGGCAGCGGCCCACTTCCTCGTCGAGTCGGGCGCTCTAGTGGCTCTCTTCGAGTCCTCGGACAGATTCGGTGGGTTGGGCACTTGGTTCGAGCACGAGGGCGACTTCCTAGATCGCTTCTATCACGTTCTGCTGCCGACGGACGACCACCTGTTGGCGATGCTCACTGAGCTGGGACTGGACGACCGTCCCTACTGGACGGAGGCTTCGCTCGGGTTCATGTACGACCGAGAGCTCTATCCGCTCGCGGGGCCGCTCGACCTCCTCCGCTTCAAGCCCGCCAGATTCACGGACCGGATCAGACTGGGCCTGACGGCGTTGTACGCGAGCTACGTGGCCAAGCCGGAGCCGCTCGACGACATCACGGTGGTCGAGTGGTTGACCCGTCTGTCCGGCCAGCGCGCGTTCGACCGCCTCTGGCGCCCCCTTCTCCAGGCGAAGTTCGGGGACGCGTACGAGAAGATCCCCGCGCTTTGGTATTGGGCCAGCTTCAACCGCGAGAAGGGGACCAAGAAGGAAGTGAAGGGCTACCTCCGTGGGGGGTACAAGGCGATCGCGGACGCCTTCGTCGCCTCCCTGAGGGCGCGCGGCGTGGCGCTCCATCTCAACGCCTCTGTCGAGCACGTCGACTTGGCCGACGACGAGCTCAAGCCGGTCCTGACCGTGGATGGCGCGAGCCTCCGCTTCGACCGGGTGGTCGTGACCGCCCCGCTCGTACTCCTGAAGCAGATGGCTGCAGGGGGCCGTCTCGCGCCTCGCCTCGCTCGGGTCAATCTGGACATCGACTATCAAGGTACGCTCAACGTCCTCTTGGTTCTACGCAAGTCGTTGACCGAGCACTACTGGATTCCGGTCGTCGAGAGCGACACCCCCTTTTAAGGGGATCGTGGAGACGACGCGGACGATCAGGTTCGAGGACACGGGTGGGCGGCATCTCGTCTATCTCCTCAACTACCTGCACCGCTCGGATCCCCTGTTTCAACGAGATCCCGACGAGGTGCGCGACGAATACGTGCGCGCATTTCTCGACCTGTTCCCGGATTTGACAGCGGACGACATCCTGCACGCCGAGACCTTCAAGGCTCCGTTCGTCGAGCCGCTCTATACGCCGGGTTATGCGAAGCGCAAGCCGCCTCACGAGCTGGTTTCGGACCGGATCTACCTGGCCTCCACCACCCAGGTGTATCCCGAAGTCACGTCGTGGAACAGCTCCATACGCATCTCGCAACAAGCCGTAGATGCCCTCCTCGCCCGGGCGCGCTCGGGTGTCACGAATTCGTCATTGGAACGCGACCATGTCCGATAAAGAAAAGATCGTCCTACCCTCTGATCGCGACTCCTCGGGCCGGAGCATCGGCGAAGAGGAGAAGATGCTGGTCAACGAAGTGTTGGACTCCGGCAATCTGTTCTCGATCGAGGGCTCGATGACGCCCCGTTTCGAGAAGGAGCTCGCCGAGTTCTTCGGAATCGCTCACGCACGCTCGGTTTCGTCTGGGTCGGCCGCGGTGCACACAGCCCTGGGCCCACTCGATCTCGCGCCCGGCGACGAGGTCGTGACCACTGGCATCACGGACATGGGCGCGATCTCGCCCATCCTCTTCCAGGGTGCCGTGCCTGTGTTCTGCGATGTAGACCCGAACACGCTCAACATGACGGCGGACACCATCGGGCCCTGCGTGTCGGACCGGACCCGAGCGATCGTCGTGACGCACCTGTTCGGCAACCCGGCCGACATGGATCCGATCATGTCGCTCGCGAGCGTCCGGGGGATCCCCGTCATCGAGGACGCCGCTCAGGCCTACCTGGCCACGTACAACGGCAAGCTGGCCGGCACGATTGCCGACATCGGCTGCTTCAGCCTCCAGCAGACGAAGCACATGACGTGCGGTGAGGGCGGCTTCGTCATCACCGACTCGGACGAGCTGGCGCGGCGTATTCGCCTCTGGGCCGACAAAGGCTGGGGGTACGGAGACGCCGCGCCGGACCACGAGTTCCTCGGGCTGAACTACCGGATGACGGAGCTTCAAGCCGCCGTCGCCCTAGGACAGTTGCGCAAGCTTCGGGAAATGACGGCGCAGCGAGTACGGATGGCCGGGCTGCTGAAGGACATGCTCGCCGACCTACCCGGTCTGACCCCCCTCGCGTCCCTGGAGGGCGCCACGCAGACCTACTGGAAGTTCGTGCTCCTCGTCGACGGAGCCGAGTTGGGTGCGGGACCAGACGAGATCGGGGCGGAGCTCAAGAGCCTCGGCGTGTGGAACGTCCCGCGCTACATCAAGAAGCCCGCCTTCATGTGCCGGCAGTTCCAGGAGCGGAATACGTTCCGGGACACGCAGTTTCCATATTCGACGCACCCCGGCGCGCCCGCGCCCGAGCGCCTTGACGACTTCCCGGGATGCCGTGACGGCCTCGCCCAGATTCTCGTCTTCCCGTGGACCGAGCGGTACGAGGAGAGGCACGTCGAGTTCATCGCCTCCAGTATTCGCGCGGCGATCGAGCGGGTGCGTAGCGGGTCGGTACCCGTGGGTTCTGGCGTATGAGCGGGAAGATGCGCTTCGCGCTCGTCGGCTGCGGCGCCATCGCCGGGGCGCATGCGGACGCGATCTGCCTCTGCACGCCACCCGCGTCACACCGTTCTCTCGCGTCCCGGCTTCTCCGGTCGAAGGTGCACGTGCTCTGCGAGAAGCCACTGGCCACTTCCGTCGAGGACGCGCGGGCCATGGCGGATGTGGCCTCGGACACGGGGCGGATCCTGATGGTGTCCTCTAAATTCAAGTTCGTGGGTGACCTGATCGAGGCCCGACGCCTCATCGACTCTGGCGCCATCGGCAAGCCGCTCCATTACGAAGTGACCTTCTGCGCACAAGTGCCCCTGGCCGACCGATGGAACGCGAGGCCCGAGGTTGCGGGGGGAGGCGTGGTCATGGACAACGGATGCCACGCTTTCGACGTGTTGAGCCTCCTCAGGCACTCATCCGTGGAGTTCGTCCATGCGGCCGCCTTCACCCATCGGACCGTGTCCCCGGACGTCGAGGATTCGGCGGAGATCCTGCTCTTCACGGAGGACCAGACGCCGGTTCGCGTCGCGCTGTCGTGGACTTACTTTACCAAGGATCTGGACTATCTGACCGTGCAGGGGACCGAGGGGACGGTCCGGGTCGCCTGGACGGGCGGACAGCTGCGTAGGCACGGCGAGCGGGAGTGGACAGGCTTCGGTGAGGGGTACGACAAGAACGCCGTATTCGGGGCCCAGTTGAACGAGTTCATGGCCCGCGCCAGCGGGGGCGGGCAGGGTTCTGACGACCCCGACGCCATCCATTCGATCGAGCTGATCGAAGAGGTCTACCGGACTGAGAGCGCCGGAAGGCTGACCGCCCTGACGCCGTAGCAGGGAGAGCGGCGCAAGGCTATCGTCTCTCCACACTACCAGCCCGGCACGGCCTTGCATCAGCGAGACAGGCGGAGCTCGAGGGTCGATCCGAAGACGCGCTGCCCAGCTACGAGCGCGCCCTCCGGTTGTTTCGCCTGTTCGGACCGGGTGGGCTGTTCCTGGCCGGACTTCCCGAGGCGCAAGAGAGGATCCGTGAGCTCGAAGAGCGTTCGGACAGACTCGATCCATCCGAAGAGCCCGACCGGTGATCGGAGTCGCATAAGGGCCGGTAAGCGGAGTCGCATAAGGCCAAGCATCCAAGTCGAATAAACCGTTCGGTGGCTCACCCCGTCTCTTCGTCAGTTCTACGTTTGGAGTCCCATCCAGACGGAGCTCGACGATGGCACTCGCCCTACACTTCTGGAGCCGACTGGCGATGTGGTCCGGGATCCTGCTGGTCGTCCTGGTCACGCTGTCGTTGGCGATGGGCCAGGCACTGGCGGAGGTCGTGGCGCACCTACCCGTCTGGACCGGCCTTGCCGTGGCACTCGCGGCCTTCCCCGCCGGAGTGGCCGTAGCGTTCCAGGTCTTCCCCGATGGCGGGTTCTCGTGGCGGCGTACGCTTCAACTCTTCGGTGCAGCCGGCTTGGCGTCGGTGGCCATGTTCGCCCTCGGCAACCAGCTTGGCCCCCGGCTGGCTCAGGCCACTGCGGCGGGGGGAGCGTTGAATGAAGCCGCTTACATGACGCTTGGTGATTTGCGGAGCGCCATGGAGGACGCCGTCGCCGAGGCAGAGAGCTCGAGCGGGCCCGAGGTCGTGGGAGCCTGGCAAGCCGCGAACGGTCTCGTCTGGCAATACGTGAGGCGCACCGACGGCGTCGCGCTGCCGTTCCTGTTCGCGCTGATTGGCACATTGACGGGCTTTTGGGCCTGTCGACTGGTGAGCCCACAGCTCGTGCAACTGCAGCTGTGGGCGATGGGACTTTTCCTGCTCATGTCGACCTATCTGGCCGGCGAGAACAGCTACGAGCTCATCGTCATGCGCTCGGCGGGCCCGGTCTACTTCGCAGGAGACTTCGTGCTCATCGTCCCCATGATCCTGCTGATCGGACTCGGTTGGCCCACGCTGATCGTCGCCTGGAAGGCGAAGAGATGAAGCCGAGCCGGTGAACGTCCTCGACATCCACGACATCGAGGCGTTCCAGAACGGTAGAGACGCGGTGTTTCGACGGATTGTCGAGGCCTATTCTCCGAGGCTCTTGGGCGTCACGCGCTCATTCGCCAACGATCTCGACGAAGCGCACGACCTTCTGCAGGAGACGTGGCGCCGCGTGTTCGAGAAGCGCGCGCAGTACACTGGGTCGGGGTCTTTCGCCGGCTGGCTCTACTCGGTTTGTCGCAGCGTCTGCCTGGCGGCGGAGCGCAAGCGGAGCACCCGCGACTCGACCCTTGCCGATGTCGGGCTCACGAGGGGAGCGCCGCCACCGGCGCCCGACACGGCCGCCGAGGACGAGGAGATGCGCCGCTCGCTCCAGAGGGCAGTAATGGAGCTTCCCGCCCGCGAGCGGGAGGTGGTCGTGCTCCGGCTGGTCGAGGGTCGAAGCGTACGGGAAACAGCTCTCGCCATGGGATGTGCCGAGGGGACGGTAAAGGCGGCGCTGCACCACGCGATGAGAAAGTTGGAGGCCAACATGGAGGTTTGGGCGCGATGAGCGAATGTGTGGATCGGGATACGCTCGTGACACTCTCTTCCGCGCTCGGGGCTGACGCCGCAGCTCGGCTCAGTCACTTGGCGAGCTGCACCGACTGTATGGAGCGGCTCGCGAGGGTAGACGATCTCAGGAGCGCGCTGAGCCACGAGCTCGCTCCCCGGGCGGGCTTCGTCGACGAGGTCATGGCCGCCGTGCCCGATTACACCCGGGTCGAATCGCCCGTCGATGGGCGGGTCGCGGGACGGCTCGGGCACCGTGTCGTCGACTTGGCGAATCCACTTCTCGCCACAGCCACGACATTCGTCGCGCTTCTCATGGTCGGCGAGGCGTCGCTACAGCCAAGCCTTCCGTTGGCTGCAGTCGCGCTCGGCGCCGGGGCGATCACGTTGTGGCGGAACAAGGCGAGCCGGCCAAGCTCGACCGAAGAGCCGGGAGGAGCCTGACGCGTCCAAGTTCCGCCGCGCTTCAGGATGGCACCTCGTTGCGGGCTGCCAACTCCGTGGGGAGCAGCGCGTTGTAGAGGAAGGTGTTCAATGGGGTCGCGACGTCCTTCTCCCGACCGAGCCGCACGACAGCTCCCGTCTGATAGTCCAGCTCCGAGGGACGCCCCTCGGCGATGTCGCGCTGCATCGAGGCCGTCGAGGTATCCGGGAGCCCGTCGACGAACGCCATCACACTGTCGGTGAGCCCCGCGGGCAAGTCGACCCCGTACGCGCTGGCCACTGCAGCGATCTCGGTCAGCGACGAGAGCAGCATCTGCCGGGATCCGGGGACGGTGCGCACGGCACCGAGGGGCATACGCGTAACCGCCCCGACACCGCCCCACGAGCAGATGAAGGCGAACTTCTTCCACACTTCTGCGTCGATGTCGGCCGCGATCGACGCGGAGACCCCGCGAGCCCGATTCAACGCCTCGGCCAGCGGCCGGCAGCGGTCCGCCGACGCACCGGCACGCTCCCCGATAACGATCGTGGGATCGATGCCCGCGTGGCGGATTCGCCCTGGCTCGACCACGTAGCTGATGATCCGCGTGAGCCCACCGAGCACCGGGCCGGGCCCGAGAATGCCCGCGAGCTCGTCAGCCGCCTCTACGCCGTTTTGCAGGGGCACGACCAAGGTCGTTTCTCCGACGAGAGGGCGGATCGCGTGGGCAGCTTCCTCGACTTGCCAGGCTTTCGTCGCGACCAGGACCGCGTCGACTGCCCCCACCTCGCTCGGCTGGTCGGTGGCCACGACCCGATCGATGGTGAAGTCACCGGCTAGGCTCTCCACCGCGAGGCCCCCCGAGCGCAGGGCGTCGAGCTGCCGTCCGCGGGCAATGAAGGTCACGTCCTCACCCGCTTCTGCGAGACGAGCGCCGTAATACCCGCCCACGCCACCGGCTCCGAAGATCGCGATGCGCATCGTCGTCTCCCGTTCTCAGGTGCGCGCTCTTGGTGGGGCCGGTCCGCGGGGCGGCGGTCCGCTAGCGTTCCTGGCCCAGCCGTTCAACAAGGAAGGAGGCGGTCCGCGAGGCGACGGTCCGCTAGCGTTCCTGGCCCAGCCGCTCAATGAGGAATGCGGCCAGGTCGTCCGTGCCCCCGGTCTTTGGCTCGGAGCGGCGCGGATGGCGAAGCAGGTCGTCCACGCTCGCAAGCCAGCCAGCACCCTGGAAGTCGGCGGCGGTAATCGCGAACCCGACCATCTCGGATCTCGCGAACCGCTCGAGGACCGAGGATTCCCTGAAGTCGCGGCGGGTGACGTAAGCCATCGGACGGCCCTCGCGCCAGACCTCAGCGACGGTCGAGTAGCCCAGCTTCGCCACGACGACGACGTCGGCCCGGACGAGATCCGGCAGGTATAGGGGAGTGTCGTTGTCGAACCAGTGGACGTTGCCCGACACCGCGGTGACCGGAGCACCGGTGACCAGAAAGCGGACTCCGGCCCGTCGCCGAAGGTCGTCCTCGAACTCGAGCGCCTGGGGAACTCCACCCATGGTCACGAGGACCACTGGGCCCGCCTCGTGGACGCCCAAGGCGAGCCTGGTGTCCAGCCGGTCCCGCCGAGGAAGACGAGACACTGGTTTCGTGACCAGGTCGGCCGACGGGCTTCGCAAACAAACGGGCTCCGTCTGAACGTGGAGGCTGGCGCAAGCGAAGAGCTCTCTCATCGACTCGGCGAACTCTGCGAGAGCTGGAGCGGTGTCCGCGAACCCTTCGTAGATCCAGTCCCAGGTGAAGTTCTCGACGAGGACCGAAGGCAGGCCAGCTCGACGCGCGATCTCGATCCCGAGGGGGGATATGTCACAGAGGACCGCGTCGCATCCCAGCGCGACGACCTTCGAGGCCAACGCATCCGTCTCGGGCCGGTCGAACGACAGGAAGGCGCGAAGGGCGCTGACGGTCTCGTCGAGATCCGCCTCGAATGCGGACAACTGGCGGAGGCCGACGTCGGTTTCCACGTGATGCAACCCGAACCGCATCGAGAGAGACTCGCGGAGGAACCACTCGGGGACCAGCGTGAAGATCTCCACGCCGAGCTCCGGGTCGCGGCGGGCCAGCCCTTCCACGACGGCACAGCAACGGGCGGCGTGCCCGAAGCCGTGAGGAGAGATGAAGCAGGCTAGTCGCACGTCGAGAAGAGGATGAAGGATTGTGACGCTGGCGGCTGGCGAGCCGTTGGCGATCTCAAGGTGATTCCCGCCTTTCGTCCGCCCTCTCCGAGAAATACAGCCAATGTGGCGCCCCCGCGTGAATGAACGTCTCGTCCCGGCGGGAATCGTGCACACGCTCGGCGACCGCCATCGACGCCACGTTCTCGGTGTGCACCATCGAAACGAGCTGGGGACTGCCAACGAGGTCGAAGCCATAACGAAGGCAGGCGCGGGCTGCCTCGGTGGCGAGGCCTTGTCGCCGGTAGCTGCCGTGGACGTGGTAGGCGATCTCCAGCTCCATCTCACCCTCGATGTCCTGGTAGACCAGACCGCAGTCGCCCACGAACAGTCCGCTCTCCCTCAGAACCAGGGCCCACAGACCGAATCCGTGCGCCACATAGCCTTCCCGGGCCCGACGGATCCACTCTTCCACGTTGGCCCGGTCCTGCATGTGCGCGTAGAAGCGGCGGGCGTACCCGTCTGTGAAGACCTCTTGAAGGACCTCGGCGTCCTTGACCTCCAGGGGTCGTAGCCCAAGTCGCTCCGTCTCGATCACGAAGTCGCTCATCTACTTCCCCACGATCGCACCTTTTGCCCGCCGATCGCCCATACTTCCGCCTTCCCGACAATTCGAGCACTCACTCGAGAGTCCGGGACGGCGGACGTCAGGACGGCGACGATGAGGTACGGTTGGCCCATTTCCCACCTTACGGCGGAGGGGGCATTTCACGATCTTCATACGGGTTCGGCCCGGAATCCGCCAATCGGCTGGCCGGCCTCACTCTGAACATCGATCGTACCCTTCGAACAACGTCCGTGCCGCGGGCCTCATTCAGCGGCACAGGGTCGCTTTCACGGAGATCCACCCTATGTCCAACGACTTTCGAGTCGAGCGCGATTCTCTCGGCGAGGTCAGGGTGCCGGCCGATGCCCTCTATGGCGCGCAGACCCAGAGAGCCTTCGAGAACTTCCCGATCAGCGGCCAGCGCTTCGGCCGTCGGTTCATCCAGGCCCTCGGGCTTATCAAGAAGGCCGCCGCCGAAACCAATCTGGATCTCGGCAACCTCGAGGGGAACATCGCTGGCGCCATCGCGTCGGCCGCTGCCGAGGTCGCACAGGGTGAGTGGGATGAGCAGTTCGTGCTCGACATCTATCAAACGGGCTCGGGCACGTCATCCAACATGAACGCCAACGAGGTGATCGCCCAGCTCGCGAACCGCGTGCTTTCGGAATTCGGAGACCACTACGCCGGCATCCACCCCAACGACCACGTCAACTTCGGACAATCCTCGAACGACGTCATTCCGACCGCCATCCACGTATCGTCACGCACAGCGATCGAGGAAGAGCTGATTCCGGCGCTGGGGCACCTTCAGCAGACGCTGGCGGCCAAGGCGAAGGCGTTCGACGGTGTGCTCAAGTCCGGCCGGACCCACCTCATGGATGCCACGCCCGTGCGTTTGGGTCAGGAGTTCGGTGGTTATGCGATGCAGGTCCAGCGAGGGATCGAGCGCGTGCGCCGCGCATCGGACGAGCTGGCGGAGCTGGCTCTCGGCGGGACGGCGACGGGCACAGGGATCAACACCCATCCCGACTTCGCGCGGCTCACGATCGAGCGAATCTCCGGGGAGCTCGGCCTGGACTTCCGCGAGGCCGAAGACCACTTCGAGGCCCAGGGGGCCCGGGACGCTTGCGTGAGCGCTTCGGGCGCGTTGAACGCGGTGGCCGTTGGCCTGATGAAGATCGCGGACGACGTTCGCTGGCTATCGTCCGGTCCTACGTCGGGAATCCACGAGATCCGGCTCCCCGCGGTTCAGCCGGGAAGCTCCATCATGCCAGGGAAGGTGAACCCGGTCATGTCCGAGGCTTTGATGATGGTCGCGGCTCGGGTGGCCGGGAATCACACGACCATCACTGTCGCTGGTGGGCGCGGCAACTTCGAGTTGAACGTGATGCTGCCGGTGATTGCCCATGCGCTGCTCGAGTCGATTACGCTGCTCGCCAACGCCAGCCGCGCGTTCGCCGACCGCTGTGTGGCCGGAATCGAGGCCAACGAAGAGCGAGCGAAAGAGCTGCTCGAGAAGAATCCCTCCATTGCCACCGCGCTCAACATCTACATCGGGTACGACAAGGCGTCCGGGGTCGCGAAGGAAGCGGCCAGGGACGGCAAATCGGTCAGACAGGTCGTTCAGGAGAGAGGCCTGCTGTCGGACTCTGACATCGAGGAGGCGCTCGACGTCAGAGGAATGACCGAGCCCGGGTTCCCAGGGAAGGACTAGATCCCGGGGAAGGACTGGATCCCAGGGAAGCACTGGATCCCAGGACTGGATCCCAGGGAGGACTGGATCCCAGGACTGGATCCCAGGGAGGACTGGATCCCAGGGAAGGACCAGGGTGGCGTCTCGGTCAGCCGCCGCCCGATCCGGCGGACAGCCGCGTAACGGTTTCCACGAAGGCCTGGATGCCGTCGTCCGCTGTGAGCTTGACGTCTCCCACCAGTTCCGTGCCGCGGTTGAGGACGAACGTCGGTGTCCCGGTCACCTCAAGCATCTGCGCCATGTTCATGTCGCTCAAGATGAGCGGTGCCACGGCGTCCCGGATGAGGCATTGCTGGAATTCCTCCATGGGCAGGCCGATGTCGACGGCGAATTGGAGGAACACCGGAATGGGGTCCTGAAGCGGCTGCCACACGCTTTGGTTCATGAACAACCGGTGCTGCATCGCCTCGAAGCCCCGCTTGTCCATGACAGCTCCGGCACACAGCGCCGCCTCTGCGGCGTGGAAGCCGCGCATGAGCCGGGGAAGGGGAAACATGCGGACCACGAAGTTGGCGCGGTTCGTGTCGACGAGCTCCGACTTCAAGGAGTCCGTTTTCAGAACGTAGAACGACTGGCAGGTGGGACACGCGAAGTCGACGAACTCGTCGATGCGGGCCGCGCTCTCGTCCACGATGTAGGCGCGCGACTGGTCCGCCCGCTCGATCAGCGCCATGTCCGCGGCGACGGTGGCAGGCGGGGCGGCTTCTTGCCGGGCCGCAGCGCTTGACGGTACTCCCAGGGCCACGAACAGGAGGGCCGCCAGCCACATCGCTTCGATCTCTTTGCCCATATCGTTCCTGCTACACGAGTGGGGGAGAGGAGTGCCTCCGACGCGGCTAGCGACCCCGGGGGATGAGGCGCACGTTCCCGGCCTGAATCAAGAGGTCCAACACCTCGCCGGGCGACACCGCGACCTCGATGGTCCGGAAGGTCCGACCCCCGAGCAGGTCGATCTGGAAGGCGATGCTGGGAAGCCGCCATTCGCGCGTGAACCGCTGCTGGGTCTTCCCGTTCACGCTTCCGAGGCGTTGGCCGCGACTTCCGCCGATCGACATGTAGATCCGTGCGTCGTTGAACTCGAGGTTGTCAACGAAGACCGTGATCTCACTGGAACGCTCCACGCCCATCCCTGGGGGTGCGCTCCGCTGGCCTGAGCACCCGGCCAGGAACAGACCCGCCAGAAAAAGAACGCTGAAAACGCCGACTGTACGGATCGGTCGAGCGCTCATGTGGGCTCCTCCCGCTTGGGTCGGTCGGTGCCCTGACAGGCACCCGACCCCTGCATCATGCACCCGGCGCCGCCACCGATCAACCGGCGCCGCGGAGAACGGACCGAGAGCTCTTCTGGCCCAATGCCGTCTTGTACGGTCCGTCGCGTCCGAGACGCCTCATTCGGTCCGCTTCGTCGAAGCGCGGAACGCGTCTTCACGACCCCGACAAGCCCGCCTCATCGCCATTGAGCGCGCGCTTGCCCAGGCACCGTACTTGCACCATACCCCTGCAACCGCCCCCTCGGGAACAGATCGAGCGACGATCCGAAAAACGGAGAATAGCCAGCAAAGATCGACGTTCCCGCAGTGGAGCGGGTCCCATGGGTCGGGCGGAGCCCAACTATACCACCAGCGGAAAGCTTGTTCGGAATGAGTACCGCTTTTCCGATCGGTTTCTCGACGTAAGAGGGGGTAGGATGCGCTTTCCTGTCCGACGTCTTCTCAGCTGGACGGCCTTGTCCGTTCTAGCGCTTGCATGCGACGACACGGTGATTTCCGGCGTGGATGAAGACGCCGAGCTTACGGTCGTCACTTCCCAAGACCGCAACGATCGCCGCGCCGCGCGCCAGGCCGTTACCAAGCTCCGTGGCGAGTTCCTCTACGACACCGCTGATCCTTGGTTTCCACGCGGATCCGACAACCACACGAGGATCGTGGTCACGGAACGTGCGGACGGCTCCGTTCACGGACGCTTCATCTCCAGGGTAAAAGCAGAAGGACGTCGGCGTCCAATCGTACGGGTGGCCGGGGAGATCATGTGCCTCGATGTGACCTCCGACATGGTGCGAATGACGGGCGTCGTGATTCGAAGCAGCAACTCGCGCCGGGTACGCGTCCGTTCCTGGTGGTTCATCCAGGCTGAGCTCATCCAAGGAGGGACTGACCTGGTCGCGTCCGTACCGTGGCCGGGGGCGGGAAGGGACAATTGCGCCGAGCTGGACGTGAGCGAGCACCTACAGACCGCTGCGGAGAGCGATCTCGAGCTGTGGACCAATGGCACGCCCCCACCGCCGCCACCCCCGCCACCGCCACCCCCGGGGATAGGCGTGGCACCCGGATCGCTTGCATTCTCGGGGGATGAGGGTGCGAACCCTCCGCCGCAGGTTCTGGCGGTCACGAACTCCGGGCAGGGAATGCTCAACTGGGTCGTGTCAGCCGACGAGACTTGGCTGTTCGTCAATCCAGCGAATGGATCGCTAGCGGCCGGAGCGACACAGATGGTGAGCGTGGTCGTGACCAGTGCACCCATGCTCGCGGGGAGCTACAACGCCGAGCTCATGTTCGCGGATCCGACGGCGGCTAATCCCCAACTCGGAGTCGACGTCGACTTAACCGTGAACGCTCCGCCACCGCCACCGCCGCCGCCCCCACCCCCGCCACCTGGCAGCCCGGTCTCGTGGACGAACGACATCTGGACGCCCGCCTTCGACGGCAACTGCGCGAACTGCCACGGGATTCCGGATCCGGTCACTGGGATGGTGGTACACCCGGGTACCGGACCGCCCCCAGGCGACAAGGACGAGATGTACGACAACCTGCTCGACCGGGACAGCACTCTCGGCGTGCCGTACATCACGCCCGGGGACGACAGCCCGGCGGCTAGCCATCTGATCCAATGCCTGTCGGGCATGAGCCCTTGTGGTGGATCAGCCATGCATCCAGGTCCGCACACCGGTGACGGCACGCTCACCGCGGCCCAGCTCGATCTGATCAAGCGCTGGATCCGGGAGTTCGCCAACAACAACTAGGGACACTCAGGGTGCGCCTCGAGCTGACGTTGCCGAGGCCGCCCGTGGCAATGCCCCTGTCCGGGGGCGAGACCTCCGCGGCCTGTTCCGGCGCGGGGGTCTCTTTGTTGCCCCCGGGTCGTGGCCGGGCCAGACGGGTTGCTGTTCTCGCTCCGTCCACTGACGTCACCGGGAACGCCAATGCTCTGCGGGTCGTTTCTACGGCTCGGGGGGCGTATTATTGAATTCGTGGGACCGCCACGGTCCATGACGTGTGTTTCCGCATCCAAGGAGTTCCCCATGCGGGCTGGAACCCTCTCCCAGTTTCTCCGGCCGATCCCGGTCGTGCTCCTGGCCCTCGTTCTGCTTCCGGTCGTGGCATCGGCGCAGTGGACGCCGATGAAGCCCGGCAGCGACAACATCGAGGTCCTCGGCCACGCGCCGCTCGGGCCGATGCTGAGCGTGGCGGACATCGAGTTCGAACAGGAGCTGGACCGGCCCTACGCGTACGTCGCCCGTATGGCCTACGGGGAGGTCGGTCCGAAGGGAACCGACATCATCAGCTTGGCGGATCCCGAGAATCCCGAGGTGATCTACAGGTGGCGCATCGAGAACCAGGATTTGCACCAGCGCACGGGCGGTATGGACGTCAAGTACTTCAAGTTGGACGGCCGCTATTACGTAGTACAGTCGCTCCAATTCGGGCAGGGCGGTCCCGACTCCGACCTGGGCGCGGTGATTCTGGACGTCACCGGGCTCCCGGATCCCTCCACGGTCCGGGAGGCCGCACGCCTCCGGGAGCCCGACATGCCGGGCGGCTTCCACAACATCTTCATCTACAAGCACTCGGACGGCCGCGTCCTGCTCATGACAACCATCGGCGGGCCGTTCGCCCATGTATACGACATGGCGAAAGCCGTTGGTGGGGACGTTGAGAACGCTCTCGTCGGTCGGGTTCCGATTCCGGAGTCACCCCTTGGACAGGGAAGGGGGCGCGGGTATCACGATTTCTACGTCGGATATCATCCCGACACTGGCCAGGACCGGTTTTACGGCGGAGGGACGGGCGGCTACTACGTTTACAACATCTCGGATCTCGATGCCCCCGAGCTCGTCGCCACGTTGACCGGTGTCAGCGGAGTGCGTTCGGGCCACACGTTCACGCCCAGCCCCGACGGCCGGTACGTGATCGCCGAGACGGAGTATCAGTACGCTCCGTTGCGGATCTTCGACCTCCAGCCGGCGCTCGACGGAGAGCGCACCAACATCAATCGACCCATCTCGGCGTGGACTGCGAACTGGGAGAACCTCGCGCACAATCACGAGGTTCGCTGGCCGTACGTCTTCGTGTCCGGCTATCTGGACGGCCTCCAGATCTTCAGCCTCATGGACCCCAAGAACCCAGTCACCGTGGGCTACTACGACACATACGTCGGCTCGCCGAATGATCCGGACTTCCGCTACCCGATGTTCAACGGGACGTTCGGCGTCGACGTGCGCAACGAAGACGGGCTCATCGCGGTAAGCGACATGAGCACCGGATTCTGGACGTTCAAGATGGAAGGCTTCAACGGGTGGAAGGGAGAGGATTGGGGCATGCCGGACATATCGAGCGTACAGAAGTGGGACGAGGTGCGCTCCCGCCCTATCAGTGAGCGGTAGGCACTCGATGCTTACGCTCGCCGCCGTGGCGCTCGCCGCCGTCCTGGCCCATCCCGCGAGTGCCGACGCACCGTCCGTGCCCCCCGGCTTCTGTTCCGCGAATTGGGCGACGCTCACGACGCTGGTAGGGTCTCCCGGCCCGGCCGCGGTCGAGGCACCCGAGTACTACGCCTTTCCCATGGTGACCACGAAGAGGGTGCCAGGGTCGGGCAGCGCGAGGGGCAGGGGCCGGGTCTCGTTCGCTGATTCCCCCTTCGGAATCGCCCTCGCCCAGGACGGCAGCTACCTCCTCGACGTGTGGCTCTCTGTGGACCGGCTCGCCCCACCCCGCGAAGGCGCGTATGTGGCTTGGGTGACGACGACAAACCTGGATCAGATCCAACGGGTCGGCCGTCTGGGCGACGATGGCCGGGTCCAGGGCCGCGTCCAGTGGAACAAGTTCCTGCTCGTTCTGACGCTCGAGCCGGCTGACGATCCCACGTCCGAGGCGTGGACGGGGCCCGTCGTCATGCGGGGTATGTCGCGCAGCGGTCAGATGCACACGATGGCCGGACACGGCGCCTTCGAGCAGGAGAACTGCGCGGTGTACGGGTACGGCTGAGGCCACGCGGCAGGCCTTGGACAACGGAACCCCCACGAGTCGAGGGCGGCAAGCCAGGCACATATCGCGCTCGTTCGCTCTGGTGACGGCCTCCGTTCTGGCGTTCGCCTTCCCCCCTGCCGTCGCAGCACAGCACGAAATGATGGATCACGGGCCGCCAGGCAACCCGGGCGAATGGCGGATGCCGCCCATGGACATGAGCATGCCCATGATTCCGGGCCTGGAGGGTGCGCTCCCTCCCGTGCGACCCTTCCTCATCGCCGGTGACATGGATCCGAGCATGTTCCCCGAGGCGATGCCGAGCGAGCGAGTGGTTCTCGATCCCGGCGACACCCTCCATATGAGCGTGTCCCTCGTGCGTCGAACGATCCGGGGTCGGGAGTACGCCATGCTCGGATACGACGGCCAGTACCCGGGCCCGCTCATCCAGGCCGAGCACGGGTCGACTGTGGTCGTCCGTGTGACGAACCGGATCTCGATGCCGACCACGGTCCACTGGCACGGCGTCCGTCTGGAGAACGCGTTCGACGGCGTGCCCGGTGTGACCCAGGACCCGATCGAGGAGGGCGAGAGCTTCACGTACGAGGTCAAGGTGCCGGACGCCGGGATGTTCTGGTACCACCCTCACATTCGCGAGGACGTCCAGCAGGACCTCGGGCTCTATGGGAATCTGGTGGTGGTGCCCCGCGAGTCGAGCTATTACGGGCCGGTGCACCGCGAGGAGCTATTGGTTCTGGACGACATCCTCATCGACGAGCAAGGCCTACTTCCGTGGGGCGAGGAAGCCCCTACCCACGCCCTCATGGGCCGCTTTGGGACGGTCATGCTCACGAACGGCGTGGATGACCACGAGCTCGACGTGACGGCCGGCGAGGTCGTTCGTTTCTACCTGACGAATGTCGCGAACTCCCGAACCTTCAACGTCCGCTTCGGCGACGCCCGCGTGAAGCTGATCGCCTCGGACGTGGGCAAGTTCGAGAGGGAGGCCTGGGTCGAGAACGTCGTGATCGCGCCGGCCGAGCGCTACGTCGTCGACGTTCGCTTCGAGAGCGCGGGCCGAGTCGGCATCACCAACACGATCCAGGCCGTAAACCACTTCCGCGGGGAATTCTACCCGCACGAGGACACCCTGTCGGTCGTGACGGTGTCCGGCTCCAGCCTCGACGACGAGGTAACCGAGGCCTTTCCGACGCTACGCCAGAACCTGGACGTAGCCGAGGATATCGAACCATTCCGGGCCCTGCTCGGCAAGCCTGTGGATTACGAGTTGGTGACCACGGTGCGGGTGCGTAACCTGCCGCTGCCGATCGTGCAGACCATGGAGGCCGACACGTTGTACGTGCCGCCTATGGAGTGGAACGACGCGATGCCCATGATGAACTGGCTCTCCACCGGCACACAGGTGACGTGGATCCTACGGGAGGCCGGGACTGGCCTCGAGAACGGGGACATCAACTGGACGTTCAGCGTCGGCGACGTGGTCAAAATCAGGGTCTTCAACGATCCGGACTCGTTCCATCCGATGAATCACCCGATCCACATCCACGGCCAGCGCTTCCTGGTTGTGGAGCGCGATGGGGTTCCCAACACCAACCTCGTCTGGAAGGATACCACCATCCTTCCGGTGGGTTCGACGATGGACCTTCTCGTGGAGATGTCCAACCCCGGTGCATGGATGCTCCACTGCCACATCGCCGAGCACCTCCACGCAGGGATGATGTTCGACTTCGAAGTCTTGCCCTCAGGCGTGCCGCTCCCCGGCCTTGGACCATTGAAAGAACAGCACGGTGATCCAGGTCCAGAACACCACGGCCCCCCCCATCTTCATGAGTAGCCCCGCCAGGGTCTGATCGGTTCGCGTCGTGATGCCGGGAATGGGCGGAGCCAGCTCGTATATGGCGTAGACGGGAAGCTCGGAGTACGTGAGGTAGGCGAAAACGCCCGTGTTCACCAAGGTCGCAACGATCAGGTAGCCCATCTTCGCTGGATGTCCGAACCAGCCCCTCCGCGGACTTTGCACGACGACCGGCCACCAGAACACCAGCCCCGACGATAGCCAAACCATATCGAGCAGGAAGCTTCCCGCCTGCGAGGCCATCAAGGTGTCCACCACCGGCGGCCAGTGGGTCCAAGCCATGACCGCCACGAACACCGACATCGCCACGAGCGGCTGGGTAAGGACCGGGAGCACCGGCCCTGAGCCCTCGACGATGCGGTGCGTCGTCGCGGCCGGCACTGCAAGCAGGAGGAAGGGAGGCGCAACCAACACGATGAGAAGGAACTGGACCATATGGACGCTGGCGAGGTACCCGCCGCCAAGTGGACCGATGGGCCAGTCCAGGGCGATCCAGAGAACCACGAGTCCCACGGCCCCTACCGCTCTGCCACGACCTGACTTGGAGCCTAGACCGCCGTTTCTCGGCTGAAGGGAGATGGTCCCTTCGGCGACTGGATCACCCCGCCGCAGCCAGGCGCCCATCAACGCCAGGCAGGCGATGAAGAGCCACACACCGGGATACGGGCGCCAGCTCCATTCCCACGGCGTACCCACCGCCGCACACCACCACTGCAGAGTCA
Source organism: Longimicrobiales bacterium (assembly GCA_965248625.1). Classification (GTDB taxonomy): domain Bacteria; phylum Gemmatimonadota; class Gemmatimonadetes; order Longimicrobiales; family Gaopeijiaceae. Next base: position 1,134,891 of record OZ252109.1, read on the forward strand.
TGCCCCAACGGTACCGGAAAACCTGCCGAGGGGTAGGGCACCGGAGGGGGAAGACCGGCAATGGATTTGCTCGAGAGGATGCCGACGGGCGTCTTCCGTCCTCCGGTTGGAACGGTCTACCTTGAGCGAACCGTCTTTGCAAAGGGCGTCTCCGGAGACGATACGCATGCTGCTCGCCCCATCGCCAGCCGCCACGACGGCGGTGCTCCTCATCCTCGCCGGGTGCGCCACCGGACCCACGCCGGGCTCGCTTCCGGGACCCGACTCTTCGGGCGGTGCGACGGCCGAGGGCAACACAGCAGCCGCATCAGGGGCCTTTTATAGTGAGGACCAGGCGCGCCGCGGGCAGCAGGCGTTCCGGCGCATCTGCGCGGAGTGCCACTACACGAGTGAGTTCAGGGGTCCCGTGTTCACCGACGCTTGGCGGCGGAGGACGGCCCGGGACCTGTACCGCGAGATTCGCAGAACAATGCCGGACGACAGGCCCGGGAGCCTTACGCCTCAGCTGTACGCGGACGTCATCGCGTACATGCTCGAGCTCAACGGCTACCCGGCCGGACCCACCGAGCTGCCGACTGACGAGGAAGCGCTACGCGCCTTGAGCTTGGCGCCTCCCGGCGGTGAAGGAGACTAGACGATGGGGCAGTCGACAGGGATCCGGAGCTGCGCGAGGTCTTCGCACTGAAGGAGGAGCAGTTCGAGTAGGGGAGCCCCGTCAGCTAGGGGAGCCCTCTCGGCTCCCCGCTGCAGCGCTCCGAAAGCGGCTCCAGACCATATAGCCTCCCAACACCGCCATCATCCCGGAAAACACCTGCGACTGGGTCAGCGGCCCGAGGAAGAGCACCTCGTCGCGCACGAACATCAGGAAAAAGCGCACGAAGCCGTAAAGGGTCACGAAGGTCCAGAACAGCACCCCAGGCGGAAGCCGTCGCTGCTGGAGACCGTAGAGGGTGAGCGCGATGACCCAGTTCTTCACCATTTCGTAGAGCTGGGTGGGATGGCGGCACTCCTCGGGGGGGTTCGAGATGTACGTGCTGACCGAGTAGTCCACGCAGAACGGCCCCGCGTATGGCGTTCCCGGCATCTCGCCATTGACGAAGTTGGCGATCCGCCCGAAGCCGAGAGCGATCGCCACGGGAATGACGAAGCGGTCCGCGACGGCGTAGAACGCGATCTCGTGACGACGGGTGAAGAGCCACACCCCTAGCGAGCAACCAACGATGCCCCCGTGAAAGGCCATGCCCCCGCGCGCGATGTTGATCCACGCCAACGGGTCGAACCCGTATCGTGAGTATTCGAATACGAACACGTGGAAGAAGCGGGCGCCGACCACCGTCCCGACCACCGCCCAGATCACGAGCGATTCGACGTTGTTGGCCGTGAGGTTCGGGATCTCCTTCCGCCGCGTGGACCGCCACAGCCACACATAGACGAGGACGATGCCAAGCATGTACGGGAGCGAATACCAGCGGACGCCGAAGCCACCCGAGAACTGGAAGATGTAGGGGTCGAGGTCGTGCAGGATCCTCATGGGCCCTCCCGGGCTCGACGGGTGCCGCGACGTCGTCTAATCTCGGTTTCGTCTCAGCAGGCGATGGACGAAGCCTACACCGCGGCGATCCTCGAGGCCAAGACCGAGGACTTCTTCGTCACACCGCACGTCGATCATCTCCCCCGGCCTCGGAAACGGTCCCGACGCCACTGGAGTTCCGAGTTCCGCTCGGAGCACGACGAGGAGCCGACTGGTCCGCTCAGTCCGGAACGTCGCGACAACAGCAGGATCGTCATGGAATACGAATCCGACGTGAACAAGCTGTTGATCAGCGGCGGACGAACAGTTGACCCGTGGTGCGCGATGTCGATAGACTAGTCGGCCTTTTCGAGGACGAGTCGACCGCATGAGAGCCCGTGGCGAAACGGCGTCGAAGACGACTTCGATGCCCGAACCCGAGCTCCTGGAGCCCGAAGATGAAGCAAGGAATCCATCCGGACTATCGCCCGGTCGTCTTCCAGGACGCGTCGAACGGCTATGCGTTCCTGACCCGCTCGACGCTGACGAGTGACAAGTCGATCAAGTGGGAGGACGGGAACGAGTATCCGCTGATCAGTCTCGAGATCTCGAGTGCCTCGCACCCTTTCTATACAGGCACTCAACGGATGGTGGACACCGCGGGTCGCGTCGAGCGCTTCAAGCAGCGGTATGGCCGGGGCACGGCCAAGAAGGCTTCTCCGAAGGCTGCCGAAGCCGAGACGCCCGCAGCGGGCGTGGAGGAATCGGAGGGGGCTACGCCGGAGTCCGCAGAGGACGCCGCGGCTCCCGAAGCTGACGCGACCGAGGAGTAGCTCCCTCACCGAATGGCGGCGGACACCCTCTTCGCGAAGATCGTCCGCGGCGAGATCCCTGCGGACATCGTCTTTCAGGACGATATGGTCACGGCGTTCCGCGACATCAATCCCCAGGCGCCGACGCACGTCCTGATCGTGCCGAACCACGTGATTCCCACCGTGTCGGATGCTACCGAGGCGGACGAGCGCGCGCTGGGCCGCATGATGACGGTGGCTGCTCGGCTGGCCCGCGAAGAAGGGGTCGCCGACGGTGGATACCGGCTCATCGTGAACTGTGGCGAGCACGGGGGACAAGAGGTCTATCACCTGCACATGCACCTGCTCGGAGGACACCCGTTGGGGCCCATGCTGGCGCGCCCCTGATACGTCGGCCTCCTGTCGCCTCTCTCGCCTACGTCTCCCGCGCACGTCTCTAAGCAACTTCCCAGCCGGACACGACTGGAGGGCGTCGGGGCAAGCTGCTACCTTTAAGGTCTTCATACCGAGGTCCGGACTCAGCGTACGCACTCGACAAGGGAAGCGATCTAGTGGCGAAGCGAGGAAAGATCGAGAAGAACAACAAGCGCGCCGAGCTCGTGGCGCGACACGCGGAGCGTCGTCGTGAGCTCCGAGCGATCATCGCGGACCCCGACAGGTTCACGGACGAAAAGCGCGAGGCCCAGTGGGCGCTACGCAAGCTTCCTCGTGACTCGAGCGCGACTCGGTACCGCAACCGCTGCAACCAGACCGGCAGACCGCGGGGATTTCTTCAGAAGTTCGGGTTGTCCCGGATCGCGTTCCGCGAGATGTCCCTGGAGGGCAAGATCCCCGGCGTGCGGAAGGCGAGCTGGTAACTTTCGCTTCGCGGATCGACAACAAAGGCCGCCTACCTGTACGGGGGGGCGGCTTTTTCCGTTGGGCCCGGCGATCCGCACGGAAGAGGGGGGCTCACGGGCACCGGGTCCGGCAGCCCGGAAGGAAAGACTGACCTGGCAGTGCAACCGTCTCGGGGAGTGGTTTCAGACGAGATGGGCGCTCACGTCTCCGCCGCGGGTGGCGTCGAGCTCGCTCCCGAGCGCGCCACGAGGATTTCGGCCGTCAACCTCCAACTCTTCACGAAACAGCCCAGTCGCTGGGCCGAGCCGGAGCTGACCCCGGTCCGCGTCGCGGCGTTTCGGGAGGCGAGGTCCGCCGCGCGAATCGGATTCGCCGCCGCACACGACTCGTACCTCATCAACCTCGCGTCTCCCGACCCGGCGTTGTGGAGCCGGTCGTTGGAGTGCTTCCGGGCAGAGCTGGAGCGAGGGGCTGATCTCGGTCTGGACGCCATGGTTACCCATCCGGGCAACGCAACCGACGGAGACCTAGCGAGCGGAATTGCTCGCAACGCCGAGGCGGTAACTCGAGCGCTGGACGCCTGTCCGCCTGGGCCACGCGTGCTGCTGGAGCTGACCGCTGGGGCCGGCACGTCGGTGGGCGGCACATTCGAGCATCTAGTCGCGATCATCGAGGCGGTCCCGGCTCCGTGTCGCGAGCGTCTGGGGGTCTGCTTCGACACGTGCCACGCGTACGCCGGCGGGTACGATCTCGTGAGAGACTACAACGGTGTTTGGCGCTCGTTCGAGGACACCTTGAGCGTCGCGCGGCTAGCGTTGTTCCACATGAACGACTCCAAGCACCCGATGGGCTCGCACCGCGACCAGCACGAGATGATCGGTGAAGGCGCGCTCGGTGAGCTCCCGTTTCAGCGCATCATGAACGATCCGCGCTTCAACGACATCCCAAAGTTGCTCGAGACGCCCAAGGGCGACGACGTCGTGGCGAACGATCGTCGGAACCTGGCCCTACTGCGGTCCTACCGCGGCGAATCGCGGGCTACAGACCACTAGAGACGTCCGGTGGCTAGAGCTCCAACGTCTTGACCACGACGTGGTCGCCCGTCGGTTTGGGGAAGAACGGCCGGAGGGCGAACGCGATGAGGAGCAAAGCGCCGAACGTCACGACCAGAAGTGGGCCTGTGGCAACGTCCAGTGCGAAGGAGCCGAGTATGCCCACCACGATCGCGACGGAGCCACTCGCCCATGCAAGGACGAGGGCGAGGGCGAGACGGTGGGTGAACAGAAAGGCGATCACGGCGGGAATGACCAGGGCGCTGAATACGAGAAGCACGCCCGCCACCGAAACCGAGAACGTGATCACGATCCCGAAAGTCGCGTAGAAGAGGAAGTCCCACAGCGCCACTGACCGGACCCGCTCGGTCGCAAAGGAAACGCTCAACATCTGCTTGCGGAACACGATGTGAAAGGCGCCGACTGCGGCGTAGATGCCGGCGATACTGACCACAGTCGGCCAGTCCACCCATATGAGATGCCCTGTCAGGGTCTCGCTGACATGCTCCGCCCCCTCCGCCGTGAAGCTCGCCAGGAGAAGCACAGCCGCCGACGCCACGACGTACGTGATTCCGATGACGGCCTCCTGTGGGACGATCGAATCCTCCATACGCGAGAAGCTGAACACGAGAGCGCCGATCAACGTGAACGCGAAGGCCACGGCCAGGGACAGCATGGATCCGTGCTCCGCTCCCATCAGGAGCGCGATGGTCGAGCCCATGGCCGCGATCTGAGCGAAGGCCAAGTCGACGAAGATCACGCCGCGGGCGATTACGTGCAGCCCGAGGTAGGCGTGGATCGAGAGGATCACGAGCGCCGCGGCGATCGGTGTGATCAGCAGATCCAGCATCGCCCCTCCCGAAAGGGCGTCACGGCGCGCCGGTGACCGACCTCGCTATGAGCCACTCTGGACCATCGCATCGGCGATCAGCTCGACCCACGTGTCGACGAGCGAGAAGTAGTCGCCAGCCCGTGGCACTGCCCTCGGCTCGAGGGGGATGACCACCGGCGTCGCCCCTCCGCGGCGTGCGACCGCCTCCACCTTGGTCTGATCGAAGTGCGTCGCGGCAATCAACACACGGATGTTGTCCCGTTGCATGAGGTCGATGAGTTGCGATACGTGACGAGGCGTCGGCGAGATGCCCGGCTTCGCCTCTACGAAGTCTGCGCAGGTGACGTCGAAACGATCCTCGAAATACGCCCAGTTCTTGTGGTAGCAGATGAGGCGTTTGTCGCGGAACGGCTCCGCCGCCGCCAACCACCCGCCGAGGCGACCCGTGAGCGGCTGCCCCTCGAGCTCGTTGTCGGCCAGGAACTGGTGCAACGTGCCCGACCGAGCTAGGTCCTCCAATGTCTCGCCACCGATCATCTCGACCAACTCCGCACCGAACAGACGACGGTGGATGTCCTCCCGAAACCGGGTCAGCCCGGCATCGAACACGTCCGCACGATCGGGTGCCACCCGCTTGAGGCCCGTGGTAATGTTCGCCGCGACCTGAATGGCGCGCAGAGGATCCGTGGCGAGGTGGGGATTGCCGTAGATGTGTACGTCGCCCCCGCTCCGGTCGGCTGTTGCGGGGATGTCGAGGAGCTCGATCCCCGTGTATGCCGTGACATACCCGCGCCCACCCTGGTTAACGGCAGCGTTCCCGGCCCTGTCCAGAAGCGTCGGCACCCAAAGCTCGAGGTCGAGGCCGGTCGTCACGAACATGTCCGCCCTGCGAATTGCGAGAGCGAAGCTGGGCTTTGGGCGCACGAAATGGGCATCCTCACCAGGCTCGGCGATTGAGGTCACGGTCACTTCGGCTCCACCGAGGAGCTGCACCAAGTCCGCGTAGATCGGAAGGCTCGTCACCACCCGAATAGGCTCGCGACGTGCCGTCTCCGGATGCGGGCGATCGCCCGCGCCGGTTGCCAGGAGCACGGCCGCGAACGCGATTGAAGTCAGGGACATCATTCGTCCTCCTCTGGACGACGCCATCCGGGCATTGGACCGGATTCTAATGCTTTTCCGCCGATTCCACTCGGGCATGGGCGCGGCATCAGTAGACCTCGTGCTTGTGAGGGCCCATGGAGAACGTCACCTGGAGCAGGAATTGCCCTTCCGAGCTCTCGTGGCCGCGCAGATAATCGTACTCGGCGCGCAGGCGCACGAACTCGCTCTGCCACCAGGTGAGCACTGGCGCCAACAGCCAGGCCGTCTCCGTAGTATCCTCCGGGTTCTCCACCCACTCCCACCGTCCGCCGACCAGCCACGACTGCCTGACCCGCACCTCGCTCCACACCCAAGCGCCCATCGCGGTGCCAGGAACGGTGCCGAAGATGTCCGGGCGCGGCTGGGTGATCGCAACATCGCCTCTGTCGTGGAGCATGAGTCCCCCGCGTACGTTGACGCCGCGGTATCTCGAGCGCTCCGGCGGGGCCCACGTCAGCGCCCCTTCGATCCCATACACGCGTTGATCGAAGGATTCGTCCTCGTCTTCGTGATGTCCGGTCATGGCGCTGACCCCCAGGTCCAGGTCCACCGCGGGCGACAATTGCCAGAAGCCGTTCAAGTGGCCGAGCACGCTGAGTCCCGAGGACTCTCCGAACAGCAGTGCGTTGCTGGAGCGCGTCAGCTCCCCGGTGACCTCGTACGTGCCGAAGCCCTCTATGGGCACGAGCCAATGAACCGAGGTGCCCGCCTGGGAGAGCGTCTCTTCGCCGATGAAGGCCAGATGCGGAAGTGAGCGGCTCTGGAACTGCAGCGCGTGACCGTGCCATCGATTGAGCGTGCCGAACTGTTGGAAGAACCGGCCGAGCTTGATCCCAACTCCTCCAGGGAGATTCACCCACTGGAGGTACGCTTCCTCGATGGCGAACTCGCCTCCGTGACCACCGCCTTCGCCGCCGGCTTGTCCCCCGCCTGCACCCGCATCGCCATGACCGGGTGCTTCGCCGAAAGGAGTAATGACTCCTCCCTCGGCATGATGGCTCGCGAAGATCTTGGCCCTCGAAAAGGGATCCAGGTTGGACTGGAAGGAGAACTCGAATTCTCGATCGAAGAAGTTCTCCGAACCGGCGTCGGCGTCTCCGACCCGGCCGAAGACGTCGCCTGTTACGCTGATCTCGGGGTTGAGCGCCTGCAGTGAGCTTTGCCGGCCTACGAACTCCTGGTCCGGATCGCCCGCGCCCCCGTCCCGCTCCGCTCCGCTCCCCGCTTCCCCGCCGGCCACCGCCGCACGTGCCGCGGCCCGCAGCCGAGCCAGCGAGTCTTCCATGTCCTCCGTCGCTCTCTCCTCGGCCGGAGCGGCTCCGCCACGAGCCACGAGGGCCGTCAGGCTGTCGAGCTCGACCCTCAGGGCCTCGATCTGCACTCGGAGCGAGTCGATCTCGGCTTGTTGAGCGGTCTGGGCGGAGAGCGGGAGAGCGGTCGCCGCCATGACGCTGAGGGCGCACATCGCCTCCGCGATCAGAACCGAGCGTGCCCTCTGCTTCGCCGGGACGAGGCACCTCGACAGCGGCACACAGGCATCCGAGCCCCCATGTCCCTTCCGGCGGGTGACCCGGCACCTGGCTATTCGTCTTGTAGGCATCCCTTTTCCCACGTCCTGAGCTCTCCGCCGCCTGATCCGGACGTCCGCCGTGGCGGATGACTCCAGGCTGCGGTCAATCCGGCACGCCGACGCGATGTCGACGTGCCCGGCCCTGCTAGGGGCCAGCGAAAGGTCAGGTCAGGAAGGGTGGGGCTCTGGGGAACGTGCTGACCGAGCGGTCGGCGCCCAGGAAGTCCGTGGCCTCGGCCGAGCGGACGCTCGTCGCCTCGTCGGGCGTAGGTTGGCGCGCGTCAGTCGGCGCGGGTGCCAGCTTGAGGGTGATGACTTGCTGGCACACCGTGTGGTCGTGACCCCGCACGCAGCTCGAGGGGTCGTGCTCGCTCTCCACGCCGGTCCCGGCGCTGAAGAGGTCCACGTCCAGCAGCGGCGCCGTGACCGACAGGAGCACCACGAACAGCGACAGGATCGCTGCCGTTGGCGCCTTTCCCTGTGATCGCGACGAGTGCATGTGAAACCCTACGGTTCGGTCGCAAGCGTGTCAAAAGACGCGAGCTTCCTCAGTCGAGCGCGCTTTCTCCGCTGTGGGAAAGCGGCCGAACGGCGGCCTCGCGCCCGTTCGACCACAACATATACAATTCGGGTCGGGCATGGTTTCCCCGCCCGAGGACCATGCCGCCGGTTAGGGGTCAACGAGAGAGTGCCGTGAAGCGAATCGCCGAAGCGCCAAAGCGACGCCTTCGAGCGTCGAATCAATGGTGCCGCACCCGTCGAGTGCTGATGGGCTCGCGAGGGGTGGACGGCTCTTTCGTGCGCCGAATGTGGACGAGCTGCCTCGTCCGCGGGGGCGCCCTCGCGGTACTCGTCGCTGCTGCGCCGCCCTCTGCAAATGCCCAGGAGGCTCTTCTCGCTTTGGAGGTCCGCGCCGGCGCGGTGTACTCCACCCCGTTCGCCGAAGGAGTCGCGGTCGTGCCCGGAGAGGTGGCGGCGGCCATTGAGCCTGTCCAGGTCGGCCCCCGTCTGGCCCCGTTCGCGGAGCTCGCCTTGGTGCGTCGCATGAGTCCGTCCCTCAGCGGAGAGGTCCGAGGAGGCGCGAGCTTCGGTACCGTCCAGGGGGTGGGCGCCGCCTCAACGTGGGACGCCGGCACGGTCGCGGTGGTCCACGCCGTTGTTGGCCTGCGCATGGACGCGGCGCCTGGCGTGGACTTGAGAGCCGGCCTGGGAAAAGCGCTCTATCTGGGTGACGGCGTTCAAGTGCTTCAGGGCGGAGAAAACACAGGGATCCTCCTCTCGGGAGGCGTCGTGTACGATCCCCCTCTCCCCGTGCCCGCGACGGCGGCGCTCGAGGTGCAGCGGCACGGCTTCGGTTCGACGCCGCTTCGAGCCGCCGGGGCCGCCGACGGATCCATGGTCCGCGTGCTCCTGTCGATCGGCGTATCCGCGTGGGGACGACCGTGAACCGCCTGCGGATCGCTCTGTGCGCAAACGAAGCTCGCGTCGCCGCGCTCATCGCCGCATGCGCCGTGGGCGGGTGTGAGACACCCGCGACGCCGTCCGTACCGGATCCCTACGACTTCCGGTTGACCGTCAGCCAGCCCGACGGTCCGGCGGCCGACCTCACGTTCCATTGGGAGCTCGGCGCGACCGTGTACGTGTTCCTCCCCGAGCCGGAGAAGAGCGGCCGTCCCAGCATCAGATCCGCCTTCGTGCGTGCGGCACGGGTATGGACCGACGCCGCCGTGTTCGGAGAGGTGACGTTGCGCGAGACGGAAGAGCTGGGCAGCGCCGGAGCCGTACTCGGTTGGCGCGACGGTGCGAGCGTGCTGTCGACTCCCCTGAACTGTCTGGGACCGATCGCGGGGGCAGCGTCCACTCGGGGATGCTTGAATGACGAGCAGAACGCGCTGCGCAGCTGGCCACGGCGTGACGGAGGCCAATCCGGCGTCCTGTTCCGGGTCGTCGTCGAGCCAACGGCCGATCAAGCGATTCTCGACCGACTCGTGATCCACGAGATGGGGCACGTCCTGGGCATCCTGCGGCACTCGAACCAACCCGAGGACGTCATGTCGGGGGGGCCGTTGATGACGGATCGCCTCAGTCCAAGGGACTTGAGCACGCTGCGCGCTCTGTACCAAACGCCCGTCGATCTGCCTCCCGAATTGTCAGCTAGCCAGGGTTGAGTCGCCCATCTATATTACAAGCGCGTTCCGAAGGTATCGATAATTGAGCCAACACTAGCAAGCCGGGACTGGCTCTCGCGGCGGACGTCACGCCCCCCGGGGGACTACGGAAATCGCGAGGTGGTCGCCAACTCTTCATAGCCCGGGCTTCAAGCATCTCCTTTGGAACGTAGTGGGGGCCGGCGTCAACAGGACGCCGGCCTTCTGCGTTGGCATCGAGGATAGAGGATCGAGGTCCCATCTCCAGGGAGTGCACGAGCATGCCGCGTGTGCAGGTCACGAGACGCGTCCATTTCTCCGCGGCACACCGGCTCCATCGTCCGGACTGGTCGGACGAGCGCAACCAGGAAGTCTTCGGCGCCTGTGCCAACCCGAACTGGCACGGGCACAACTACGAGTTGGACGTGACGGTAGCGGGTCCAATCGATCCGGAGACGGGGTACGTCTTGGACCTGAAGCGGCTGCGGGATCTCGTGAGCGAGCTCGTCATCGAGGATGTCGATCATCGCAATCTGAACCTCGAAGTGGAGTGGCTCGAGGGAATCAACCCGACGACCGAAAATCTCGTCGTTGCGGTGTGGAAGCGCTTGCAGGCTGCCGTCCCGCCGGACGTGGACCTCGTGAAGCTGACCCTCTGGGAAACGCCCCGGAATCGCGTGGAGTATTCGGGTGAATGAGCCAAGAGCGACGCCGACACCGTTGTCGGAAGCGTCGTATCCGGAGTTGGTTGCGGAGATGATCCGCCGGCTGGGGGACGATCCCACCCGGCAGGGGCTGGCCCAGACCCCGGAGCGAGTGGAGAAGGCGATGAAGTTCCTCACGAGCGGCTACGCTCAGTCGCCGGAGGACGTAATCGGCACTGCGCTCTTCGAGGAGCACCATCACAACATGGTGCTGGTGAAGAACATCGAGGTGTACTCACTGTGCGAGCACCATCTCTTGCCGTTCTTCGGCAAGGTCCACGTCGCGTACATCCCGAACGGGCGGATCATGGGCCTGTCGAAGACCGCCCGTCTCGTCGAGGTGTACGCGCGCCGCCTGCAAGTTCAGGAGAGGCTGACGGAGCAAGTCGCCCAGGGTCTTTGGGACGTCGTACAGCCGCAGGGAGTGGGAGTCATCGTCGAAGCCCACCATCTGTGCATGATGATGCGGGGCGTCGAAAAGCAGAACTCGTCGACAATCACGTCCGCGATGCGCGGAGCGTTCCTGGAGGATCAGCGCACGCGTGAGGAGTTCCTCGCATTGACCCTGAACACGAATCGGCCCATCTGATGACCGCGCTGGGGTCGGGACTCGACTCCCTCGATGGCAAGACCGCCCTCGTCACCGGGGCGACGAGTGGCATCGGCGCCGCTACCGCGCGGGGTCTGGCGACGGCCGGCGCCCAAGTCCTGCTCGTGGCTCGACGGAAGGAGCTGCTCGAGCCACTGGCGAACGAAACCGGTGGGCAGCCGGTGCCCTTGGACCTCGAGGACGACGTAGAGGTTTGGGACGTCGCGGATCGGCTGTCGGACCAGCTGGGTGGATCGCCGGACATCGTGGTGAACGCCGCCGGTGCGTTCTCCCTGGCACCAGTCAGCCGGACCAGCGTAGAAGATCTGGACCGCAGCATCGCGGTGAACTTGAGAGGTAGCTTCCTCATCGTAAGGTCGTTTCTACCGGGCATGATCGAGAGGGGAAACGGGCACCTCGTGAATGTCGGATCGGTCGCGGGGCGCAAGGCCTTTCCGGAGAACGCGGCATACTCCGCCGCGAAGTTCGGATTGCGCGGAATGCATGAGGTGATGCTCGAGGAGCTGAGAGGGAGCGGCGTGAGGGCCACGTTGGTGGAGCCCGGCGCTTGCGACACGCCGCTCTGGGACGCGATCGACCCCGACGCGAGCCCCGCATTGCCGAACCGGAGCGACATGTTGAGTGCCGACGACGTCGCCGAGGCGATCCTGTTCGTGCTCGAGCGGCCAGACGGAGTACAGATTCCTCTACTGCAAATCGAGCGGGCATGACCCCCGACCACCCGCCGAGCGAGGGCACACACTGCATGTTCACCGTCAGCGTACAGGCCCACTACGATGCGGCGCATTTCCTTCGGAACTACAACGGGAAGTGCGAGCGCCTCCACGGTCATCGATACGTGGTCGAGGTGGCTCTTCAGACAGATCGGCTGAACGAGTCCGGGATCGCGTTCGACTTCGTCGATCTGAAGCGACACCTGAGAGATTTGGCAAACGGACTGGATCATCAGAATCTGAACGAGATCCCTCCTTTCGACGAGATCGAGACCAGCGCGGAGAACCAGGCGCGGTACTTTTTCGACGAGCTGAAGAAGCGCCTGCCCGGAGAGCTGGCCGGCGGCCTCCAGTTCGCGCGCGTGTGGGAGACGCCGACCCAGTGGGCACAGTATGGCCTCGCGGCAGCGCCGGTTTCCGCACATCGTTCGCCCTCGACCGCCTGAGCCGGACGGGGCTCGCCGACGATAGGAGGCGAGGGCGCCTCACCCATGCACCTCCTGCTGACCGATCGGCTGACCTGCCCACGGTGCGGACCAGAGTTCGGCCTCGTGCTGCGGGCGGATCACATCGAGGACCGCCGGGTGCTGGAGGGGTTTCTCGGCTGCCCAAACTGCCGGGAGAAGTACCCGATCGAGCACGCCGTAGCGGACCTGCGGCCTCCTCCTCGCCGACCGATGACCGAGTCGGATCTGGGCGCGGGGCGTGCCCGACCGGGCCTCGGGCCAGACCTGCCACCGGACCCAGACGAAACGGTACGCCTCGCCGCGCTCCTAGGTGTCACGGAAGGCCCGGGCACCGTCGTCGTCGCGGGAGAAGTTACCGGGCTTGCCTCCTCACTGGCCGAGCTCTTGTCCGGAGTCGAGGTCGTCGCCCTCGACGAACGAGCCACCCCCCTGGGGGCGGCTGGGGTGAGCCGGCTCGTCACGGGACATGGGATCCCGTTTTACTCGGGAACGATCCGCGCCGTCGCGCTACGTGGAAGCTGGGCCGAGGCCTTGATCGACGAAGCGGTCCGGGCGGTAGCACGGCTAGGCCGAGTCGTTCTCTTCAACGCGACCGACGGAGCGGCCGACCGATTCCGCGGCCAGGAGCTGGAGGTCCTGCTGGACGAAGGCGGAACCCTCGTGGGACAGCGTGGATAGCGGTGCGGAGCGTTGCGGACCCCCGAGGCCCGGGGTACCTTCGAGCCGACCTGATCAACTGTTTCCCCCACGCTCCGAAACAATCACGATGGGCTGGTTGAAGAACCTGATGGGGGGGCGTTCCGGCCCGGAGAGAATCGACTATTACGAGGAGGGGTTCGCCCTCCTCGGCGAGGGGAAGTTCCACGAGTCCCTCACCTCCTTTCGCTTGGCTCTGAAGGATTCGCCGGGTGACCCGATCATCCTCCAGCAGATCGCGATTACGTACACCCGGATCGGCATGACGGACGAGGCGGCCAAGACCTATCGCCACGTTCTTCAGAAGGATCCGGCCGCTGCGGGAGCCCATTACGGGCTCGCATACCTCCTCCTCAGGGCCGGAAAGGAGCGTGAGGCGGCGTCCCACCTCGACGCCTTCCTAGTCAACGCGCCTGCCGGTTCGGAAGCGGAGCAGCACATCTCCTACGCCCGCACCACCCTGGCCAAGCTGAGAGGCGAGATGGACGCCGCACCTGCTGATGACGGCACCTAAGCGGGTCCAGCTCACATGGGTCGGACCGGGCCTCTCCTACGAGGGGAGCGCTCAAGGCGGACCCTCGATCGTGATCGATGGGGAAAACGAACGGGGTCCATCGCCGATGGATACGCTCCTCCTCGGAGCGGCATCGTGCATGGCGATCGACATCCAAGGGATCCTGGAGAAGTCGCGCGTCGCAGTGGAGGCGCTCGATCTAGATGTCGAAGGGATTCGAGCCGAGGATCATCCGCGGCGATACACCCACGTGACCTTCGTGATCAGGGTTTCGGGACCCGGGCCAGACGACGACGATCGCGTCGCGCGCGCGATTCAGCTGTCTCGGGACAAGTACTGCAGCGTCGTCCACTCACTCCGTCAGGACATCGAGATCGAGACGCGCATCGAGCGGATCTAGTGACAGAGGACGCCCGTATGGGAACGCTCGATTACGCCGCTAGCCCCGCCGAGCTTCCGCCGGTGACGCTGGTCGAGCTGTTCCTCGAAGCCGTTGACCGGTTCGGGACCAGCCCCGCATTCAGTTTCCCTGGACCCGATCTACAGTGGCTCCCCATCTCCTACGACGAGGCTTTTCGGCGCGTGAAGGCGCTGAGTGGCGGACTGTCGGAGCTGGGGTTGGTTCGAGGCGACGCGGCGGCCATCCTGTCGAGCAACCGGCCCGAGTGGGCGCTCGCCGACTACGCGTGCCTCTGCTCGGGCATCGAAGACGTGCCCATCTACTCGACGCTGACGCCGCCGCAGATCGCGTACATCCTGAATGACTCTGGCGCCAAGCTGGTGTTCGCGGAGGATCCCGAGCAGCTCGCCAAGCTGTTGGCGATCCGCTCTCAGGTGCCCGACGTCCGGCACTTCGTCGTATTCGATCCGCCTCCGGACCGTCCTCCGGGGGTCGTGACGTGGGAGGAGCTCCTCGAGGGAGGTGCCGACCGGTCCGCCAACACGACCGACGACGCGTTCCGTGAGGATGCGCTCTCGGCTCGCCCCGATTCCGTCGCGACCATCCTCTACACTTCCGGCACGACGGGGGACCCGAAGGGCGTCCTGCTCACGCACAACAACATCGGGTCCAATGTCCTCGCCTGCCGCGAGGTTCTCGCGGTGTCGTCGGACGACGTGACCCTGAGCTTCCTCCCACTCTCCCATGTCCTCCAGCGCATGGTGGACTACCTGCTGCTATCCGAGGGTTGCACGATCGCATACGCGAGGGACATCCAGAGCGTCGCCGAAGACCTCAAGCTCGTGCGTCCGACCATCGTCGTCTCCGTGCCTCGGCTCTACGAAAAGGTCTATAACAAGGTCATGGAGGCAGAGGGCATCAAAGCCAAGCTGGTTCATTGGGCAGTCCGGGTGGGGCTGGAACACGCGGACCACGTTTTGGCCGGCCGGACACCCGGCGCCGTGCTGCGGCTGAAGCGGGCGCTGGCCGATGCGCTCGTCTTCACCAAGATCCGCGAGGGGGTGGGGGGGCGACTGCGATACTTCGTGAGCGGGGGTGCGCCCCTGGCTCCCGACATCAACAAGTTCTTCTATGCGGCCGGTCTTACGATCCTCGAGGGCTACGGGCTCTCCGAGACCAGCCCGGTGACGAACGTGAGCAGCCTCGAGGACTTCAAGATCGGTTCGGTCGGAAAGCCTGTGCCCGGGACCGAGATTCGCATTGCCGCGGATGGAGAGATCCTGGTCCGGGGTCCGCAGGTGATGAAGGGCTACTTCAACAAACCCGAGTTGACGGCGGAGGCGATGGCTCCGGAAGGGTGGTTCAGGACAGGGGACATCGGCGAGCTGGACGAGGAAGGATTCCTGCGGATCACCGATCGCAAGAAGGACATCATCGTCACGGCGGGCGGCAAGAACATCGCGCCTCAGCCGATCGAGAATCGGCTCAAGGCGAACCCGTTCATCGATCAGGCCGTGATGATCGGAGACCGTAGAAACTTCCCGTCGTTGCTGGTGGTGCCTGCCTTCGAGAGCGTCGAGGCCTGGGCTCGCACCCAGGGGATCGCCTCCCGGACCCGGCGGGATCTGCTGGACGATCCAAGGTGCCAAGAGTTTCTGGGAGGCCAGGTGCACGGTGCGCTCGCTGGTCTGGCCCGCTTCGAAGCCCCGAAGAAGATCGCGTTCCTGGAAACCGAGTTCACGGTGGAAGGCGGGACGCTGACCCCCACGCAGAAGGTGAAGCGGCGCATCGTGGAGAAGCGGTACGCTGAATTGATCGAGTCGTTCTATGAGGAGGCCAACCTCGAGCGGGACTACTACGTCGGATAGTGTCGCGGAGGAACCCCGCGCCGGGGCCGATGGAGATGAGGCGGGACCAGACGGCTACTATACGGTCCTGATGAGCGCGCCCGAGGCCGAAACCGCGAAGCGAATCGTGCGCGTGTTGGTCGAGGAAGGGCTCGCGGCGTGCGGGAGCGTGATTCCGGGCGTAACATCGGTCTACCGGTGGCAGGGTTCAATCGAAGAAACGGAAGAGGTTCTCGTAGTGCTGAAGACGACAGACGACAGGACAGAGGGGCTGACCGAGCGAGCAGTGGAGCTCCATCCGTACGAGGTTCCCGAGGTCCTTTCCCTGCGCGTCACGAGTGGACATCCTGAGTACCTCGAGTGGCTGACGGCAGAGACCCGAAACGCGAAGGAGCGTCCTTGACCCCGACAGGCCGACGGAAATGGGCACGCTCTCTCGGCGGCGGAGACCGCCTTCCGAAGAACACCGGGATGGATCCGGAATTCGCCCCTGGACGGAGCAAAGGCGTAGCTGAGATGGAAGATGGATCAAGCCAGGATCGGCCGGGCCCCCAGCCGGGCGCGCCGCGCACCGATCCGAGGGGGGGGGCGCCGCGCGCGTGGAGTCCGCCGGTGACCCTTCGACGGAGCCGACGGAAGACAGTGCACACGACCGCGTGCTTGTCAACGCGAAGGAGTTGGTTCGCAAGGGAACGTGAAAGAAGCCTTGGCTGCCTACCGCGAAATGATCCGTGAGGATCCGACGCACGTAAAGGCGCGCAACAACCTCGGGGTCCTGCTCGACGAGATGGGCAATCACGCGGCCGCGCTGGACCACTTTCAGGTGGCACGCCAGTCCGATCCGGAAAACATCGAAGTCATCATCAACCTCGGCGCGGCGTTGGGCGCCCTCGGCCGATTCGAAGATGCCGAGCGCGAGCTGCGCCGCGGCCAACGAATCGATTCGGAGGACGTGTCGATCTGCAGCAACCTCGGCATCCTGTTCTTTCGCCGCGGTCTCTACGAGGAGTCGGAAGCCGAGCTGGGCTGGGTGTGCGAACACCAGCCTGACGACGGAATGGCGCATTACTACCGGGGCGAAGCGCTCAATCGGCTCGGCCGGGTCGATGCGGCACTCGAGGCGCTTGAAAAGGCCGCCAGTCTGGAGCCGAAGAACGCCAAGGCGTTTTACACGATGGGTATCCTCTACGACAAGAAGGGGCTGCCCGACCAGGCAGAGGGCATGTACCGGAGGTCTCGCGAGTTATCGCGTCCGTGATCGAAGTCGTGATCTCGGACTTGGTCGAGGCCGAGACCGACGGGATCCTGCGCACCGTGGGCGCCGACCTGGAGGCCGCCACCCCATTGTCTCGCCGTGTGGCGGAGCGAGCGGGTCCGGACATTCTGGAGCAACTCGCGAATACTGGTGAGACACCGGTGGGCGGCGCCTTGATCACGCCTGGCGGCTCGCTCGATGCTTCGTTCCTGATTCATGCCGTAATCCGCTCTCCGGAGGAACCCGTCAGCGAGAGTGCCGTTGCACGGGCTCTGCTCAACGCCCTGCGGCAGGCGACGGCCTGGGGGCTGGACAGTCTGGCACTGCCGCCCGTGGGCACAGGAGCCGGAAACCTCGACGCCGAGCAATCCGCGCGCGTCATGATCCCCATGATTCGTACCCACCTCAATGGCGCCGGGCTTCCCCGGAAAATCTTGATCGTAGTGGGAAGCGAATACGAGCGGGATGCCTTTGAACGGGCCCTCGAGGGCGTCGAAAGCCCCGCCTGAAACCCTCGGTAGTACAGCTGTCATCGACATCCTCACGCCATCTAAGGTCTTGGGCTCGCCTCTTGCAGCCCGTTTGAGGGATTGGGGTCGAGCGCCCGACCGGCCGAGATCGTGATTCCTCGGTGATGGGACGTTCGTTAGGCTGTTGTCGACCGTGGCGGAGCGGATGAGCACAGCGATGAAAGCGTATTCAGGGCCGGCCCCATCATGAGGCTTCAGCGCCGAATGATGGGGGGTGCCATCCTTGCCGTTTGGATCGGGATGATGGGGTGGCACGTGCGCCGAGAGTACTTCCAGCCAGAGCTCGCGAGGCTGACGGAAGCGGCCCTGTCGCTCGCGCCGGGGGTCCACTTCTACACGCTCCGCATGGGAGATCTGGCCGTCGGGCTCGCCACGTCTCGCCTGGACACCGTTCCGGACGGGTTCCTCCTCGAAGACCTCATGTCCCTCGACCTCCCGGCCCTTGGACAGACCGGGTCGGCCGTCGCCCGCACACGAGTGGACTTGAGCCCCGCTTTGGCCATGAGGGAGTTCTCATTCTCGCTCGACTCCGAGGTGGGTGACTTCTCGGTGAACGGTGAGGTGGAGGGCGACTCTTTGTTGAACGTCGAGATGGATGCCGGAGGCGGCCCCGAGACTATGAGCTACCGGCTGGGGCAGGCCCCGGTCTTCTCTGCCGTCCTCCCGATTCGCGTCGCTGCCGGAGGTGATCTCAAGGTGGGGCAACAAGTACGGATGCCAGTATTCGATCCGTCCTCGCTGTCGACCCGATCCGTGCTCGTCCGAGTGGTGGAGCACGACACGCTCCTGGTGCCCGATTCGGCCTCATTGGATTCCGCAACCGGTCTTTGGGAGCCGGTGCACTACGACTCGGTCCCGTCGTGGCTGATCAGCGAGAGCTACGGTGGGGTCCATCTCGAGAGCTGGGTGGACGAGGACGGACGCGTGGTCCGGGCTTCGAGCCCGTTGGGCTTCACGATGGAACGCACGGAGTACGAGCTCGCACAACAGGCGCAGGTTCAAGCAAGGGGCTTGTCCGGGACAGTGGTCGACGACGACGTGATCATGTCGACGGCCATCCAGTCCGACGTCGATCTCGGTGAGGTCGAACAGTACTCGGAGCTGCGCCTTCGACTGACAGGCGTCGACCTTTCGGGCTTTGAGCTCGACGGCGGGCGACAGCAGCTTCGGGGCGACACGCTGATCGTGCGGCGAGAGCGATGGAGCTCCCTCAGCGATTACGCCCTCCCTTACAAGCGCATGGACCTGCGCGATTTCTTGGAGCTCGAGCCGCTCATCCAAAGCGATGACGAGCGGATTGTCCACGCGGCACGCCGATTCGCGGGCGTCCGCGCGTTCGCGAGCGTCGACGCGCGAGAGACTGCCGAAAGGGTGAGCGAGCGCGTGTTCGAGCTGTTGGACAAGGAGATCACCCTCTCGGTCCCGAGCGCGGTCCAGGTGCTCGAGGCCCGACAGGGGGACTGCAACGAGCACACGGTGCTCTACGTCGCGCTGGCGCGCTCGCTGGGGCTCCCCGCGCGCACCGCCGTGGGCCTGGTTCACGTGAACGGGGCGTTCTTCTATCACGCGTGGCCGGAGGTCTGGCTGGGCGAATGAGTGGCGGTGGACCCCACGTTCGGCCAAGCGCCGGCAGACGCCGCTCACATACGGTTCATCGTCGGAGGACTCGCGCAACAGGTCGAGATCCTTCGGCTCATCGGTAATCTCGACATCGAAGTGCTGTCCTAGTGTGGTGCCCCAGAAGTTCTGCTGCTATTCGGCGCCGCAGATCACCAGAGAGAAGCGCCAAGTCGGAGGCTAGATGATGCAAGCACAGATGGAGGCCGGCGTCAGCGGTCTTGTGGAGCAGGAGGACCGGGCGGTCGACCCTCAGAGCACCATGTTGGAGCTGCGCGGAGTGGTCAAGCGATACGGCTCGTTCGCGGCGGTCAAGGGCATCGACCTGACGGTTGGGCGGGGCCGCATACTCGGGTTCCTCGGGCCGAACGGGGCGGGGAAGACCACTACGATCCGCATGGTGGCGGGGGTGCTCCAGCCCACCGCGGGAGAGATCATCGTGGGGGGCGACGACCTCGCTAGTGACCCCGCCGCGGCGAAGGCCCGCATCGGATATATCCCCGACCGGCCCTACCTCTACGAGAAGCTCAGCGGAGCGGAGTTCCTCCGCTTCGTCGCGGGCCTCTGGGGACGGGACCTCGTGAGCGCGGAGGAGAGGGCAGACCGGCTGCTCGCGCTGTTCAAGCTCACGGAGTGGAAGGACGAGCTCATCGAGAGCTACTCGCACGGAATGCGACAGAAGCTGCTGATCACGTCCGCCCTCGTTCACCAGCCCGAGCTGATCGTCGTGGACGAGCCAATGGTCGGCCTCGACCCGCGCTTTGCTCGCCTCTTGAAGGATCTCCTGCGGGCGTTCGTCGATGCCGGTGGCACCGTGTTCCTCTCGACCCACACCCTCGAAGTCGCCCAGGCCGTCTGCGACCGCATCGCGATCATCAACGAAGGACAGATCATCGCGATCGGCTCGATGGACGAGCTGCGGGCCGAAGCGGATGCGGGAGGCGCGCAGCTCGAGGAGATCTTCCTGAAGGTCACCGGGGGGGACGAGATGGCGGACGTCGTCGCATCGCTTCAGGAAGCGTTGGCGACGTGATGGAGAGTGCTCGAAGCCGGCTCTTCCCGGCGTTGGAAGCGACCCGCTGATGACCTCGCTCCGTCTGGACCGACTCGAGCCGGGCGTGCTATGGCTGCTGCGGCCCAAGCTGCTCAGCCGAATGAATGGGACGCGCGCCGACCGGCGCAGCCACGTCAAGCTGATCGTGCTCGGATTCGTGGGCCTCTTCTTCTGGGCCTTCATCTTCGCCGTGATCTTCCGGATGCTCCTCTATTTCCGGGGCACCCAAGGCATCGGCGACTTGCTCGCCGCGAAGCTTCTCGGCCTGGCGCTCCTGACGTTCTTGATGATTCTGCTGCTCTCGAATGTCATTACGTCTCTCTCGACGTTCTTCCTGTCGAAGGATCTCGAGCTGCTGTTGGCGGCTCCGGTGGCACCCGGGAAAGTGTACGGATCGAGATTGACCGAGACGTTGGTCAACTCGTCGTGGATGGTGGCTCTGCTCGCTGCTCCCCTTCTGACCGCGTACGGGGTGGTCTACGGAGCGGGGCCGGGTTTCATCGTGATGGCTGCTGCCTGCATGGCACTCCTTCTGATCTTGCCTGCTGTCGTGGGAGCGGCCATCACGCTGCTGCTGGTGAACGTCTTCCCCGCGCGCCGCACCCGGGACCTGCTTGCCCTGGTGGGTCTACTCGCGGGAGCGTTCGTCGTCCTGCTGTTCAGGCTACTACGGCCAGAGCGCCTGGTTAGGCCCGACGAGTTTCGGGATCTCGTGGACTTCATGGCCGTGCTCCGCACGCCGACGTCGCCATGGCTACCGAGCGAGTGGGCGTCTGAGGCCCTCATGACCTATCTGAATGGCGCCTTCGATCTCTTCCCGTTCGGTCTGCTCGTCAGCACCGCTGCCGCCTTCGTCGTCATGGGGCTCTGGCTCCACAGCCGCTACTACGAGTCCGGGTTCTCGCGCGCCCAGGAGGGTGCGGAGCGAAAGGACGGCCGCGTGCGCTCGCGCGTCGCCGAGACTCTGGCGCGGGGGTTCAAGGACCGCACCACTCAGCTTGTCGCAAAGGAGATCCGGGTATTCTTCCGCGACGCAACCCAGTGGTCCCAGCTGATCCTGCTAGGCGTGCTCGTGGTGGTCTATGTGTACAACATCCAGGTCCTGCCGCTCTACAGCGGTGAAAACGTGTCCTTCTTCCTGATCAACCTCGTTTCCTTCCTCAACCTGGGCCTGGCCGGATTCGTCGTGGCGGCGATCGCGGCCCGCTTCGTATTTCCCGCGATGTCCCTCGAGGGACGGATGATGTGGCTGATGCGTTCGTCGCCACTGGACGTGAGGTCGCTCTTCTGGGTCAAATACTGGGTCGGCACGCTGCCGCTCCTGCTCGTCGCCCTTCCGCTGATCGTGGTCACGAACATCCTTCTCCAAGCGTCGCCATTCATCCTCGTGCTCACGACCGTCACCATGACGGCGTGCACGTTCGCCCTCACCGCGCTCGCACTCGGCTTGGGCGCGCTGTTCCCGAACTACGAGACCGAGAACGCGGCCGAGATCCCCACCTCGTTCGGAGGGCTCGTGTTCATGATGGTCGCGGTCGGATACCTGGGCGCCGTCGTCGTCCTCGAGGCCTGGCCCGTCTACCTCTTCCTGGCGGCTGGGGTCGCCGACGCCCCGGTTTCGGGTGGAGGGATCCGGCCGTTGGTACTCGGTGTCACGGGCGCGGGCCTCCTCACATTGCTGGCCATCGTGCTCCCGCTGCGGGCAGGCGTCCGCCGGGTTCGGACGGTCGATTTCTAAGCCTGGCGACCGACCCCTCCGCGCAGCGTCGAATGACATCTCTTGCGAGGAAGGACGGCACTCGTTACGGGTCGGGGGCGGTAGCCGACGGGGGCGTCATCACGGGAGAAAGTCGATGCTGGACACCATCAAGTCGTTCTTCTCGAAGGCCATGGCTCCAGAAGACGAGGAGCAGGAGGTGCCTGATGTGCGCCTGGCTGCATGCGCGCTCCTGCTCGAGCTCGCACACGCGGACGACGAATTCAGCGACGACGAACGCGAGCATCTCGAGGGCGTCATTCAGCGGCACTTCCTCCAAGACGGTGAAGAGGACGCCGCGACCCTGATTCATCTCGCGCAGGAGGAACGTGCGCGGGCGGTGGACCTTTGGCAGTTCACGAGCCTGATCGCATCGAGCTATACGCCCAGCCAGAAGATGGTCCTCCTCGAAGCGATGTGGGGACTCGTCTACGCAGACGGTGATTTGGCGAACCACGAGCAATATCTGATGCGGAAGATCTCGCACTTGCTCGGCATGAAGCCAGGGTACCTGTCAGAGGCCAAGAAACGGGTGGAGAAGCGGGGGCTGAAGACGCAATCAGACTCGATCGATTAAGGTGGGCCGTCGCACGGCGACGGCTCGTCGAATGCCGATGGACAGCGGGAGCGACCCGCCCCATATTCCGACCGCGGTTACCCGGGTGGGGACGCCTCCACTCGACGATTCGAACCGAAAGCGGGATTAGCCATGGGCTGGGTGCCAGGCGGATACACGTTCACCCATCTGATCTTCTGGTCCGTCGTCGGCCTCGTCGCAGTGGGCACGAACGCTGTGGCCATCGTCCTGATGACGGGCCTCGCCCTCCTTCTGTTGCCGGAGTCCCTCAAGCGCTAAGGACTCTACACAAGCGTGGCGGGTCTCGTTGGGAGCGCCATGGACCTACCCGTACTCGCGAGGCGGCTTCCGGAACCCGGAGGTCGCCTTTGTTTACGTGAGGGATACACGGGAGGTGGGAATGCTGGTCCTGAAGATCGCTGCCGCCATCGCGGCCTTGATATTCGGCGTGTACCTAGGGCTGGCGTCCGGGACGGGTCCCACCGTAGACGATGTGGAAGAGCGTATGGGCAAGAACCTCCCCCGCCAGAAAGCCACGCGTCACTTCACGTTCATGGGGTTTCTGCAGAAGAAGGCCGAGCGCGGCTCGAGCCGGCGCCGCCGCGCGAGTGCACGCCGGCCATTCGACCTGTCGAAGAGCCCCTCTCGGACCGCCCCTCCACCTACCCGACGAAGCGATTGAGCACGACCAGCACCGTGCCGATCATCGCGCCCAACACGTAGCCCAGCTGGACGATCAGGCGCAGCTCACGCTCGGTGACCTTGCGCACGAGCTCCTCCATGCGCGGGGTCGGGAAGTCGAGCACCTTCTCCTCCACTCGACGAGCCACGTCGATCTGCTGAACGACGGCGGGCACTTGCGTTTGTAGCCATTCCCAGACCGGCTCGCTCAGCCCCTCCTCCAAGCGCCCCGCACCGCCCTCGGGCAGCCACCGCGACGGCGTACCGATGGGCCGATCCAAGACGACCTCCGTCAAGCGGTGGCATCCCTCGCGCAGCAGCTTCTGAGCGACTTCGCTCTGCGCGATCGAGACCAGCCCGAGCGCGATCTTGTCGCGAGGCACCCGCTCGAGCACCTCCCCCCAAGTCCGAGCGCCCGCCTTGTCGAGCGCCGCTTCCAGCTTCTCAGCCAGGAAGGTACGTGTGGCCGGGTCGCGCGCCGTCGAGACGATCCAACCAGATAGGGTTTCCCGGGCCTCGACGAGGCTCGGGTCGTCCGCTTCGCCCAAGACCGAGGCCACGGGACGGCGAAGAAAGTCCACGATCGCGTCGTTGACACCTCGCGACATCGCCGACTGGACCGCGGGGTCCCTCAGCATGTCCGACAGTCGATCCGCGCCTTCCTCCTGGATCGTGTCGAGGACCTTGTCCACCGTCTCTTCCGTCATGACGAGACGCGCGACGACACGTTGATGGAACCGCAAATCCTGAAGGAAGCGGTGAAGTACCTCGTTGATGGTACGCTCGAACCTCGCGCGCGCTTCCGGATCGTCCAGAAGCGATCCCAGTCGCTCGATGGCCAGGGGCAGATACCCAGCGATCGCCTTCTCTACCGCGCCGACCAATCCGATGGGGAGCGTCTCCTCGAAGGTGCGTTCGGGCGACAAGAGGGACTCCGCGCCTCGCGTCAGGTAGTCGTCCACCGCCGCGTAGAACTCGTCGCTGCCGACCGCGGTCTCGATCCACTCGTCCAGAGCCGAGCTGAGCGCCGCTTCGCGCGCCGGTGTGAGCACCCCCCCGACGGGCTCGTCGGCCACAGTTTCGACCAAGCGCTCGGTACGCTCCTCGACCATGGTCACGAAGTCCTGAGTGTCGAGGTAGGCGGCCAGCCGTTCCAGTGCCTGCTCCACCGTCTGGTCGAGCAAGGCCTCGATCTCCGGGAGGATGGCCTCCGGTAGAAGCTCACGGAGGGAGCCGCGCTCTTCATGGAGAAGCAGGTCAACGAAATCCGTCAGGCGGTCGTCGAACGCTCGACGGAAGTCCTCGTCAGCAAAGATCTTCGTGAGATCCGACTCGGTCAGCAGCTTTCCGCCGACTGTGCGTCCGATGGCGGCAGCCAGGCGCGGTTGGTTCTTCGGGACGGCGCCCTGGAAGAAGCGCACGGTCCACCGTCCGATGCGCGGGGCTTCGTACGGGTGAAACAACATCCAAATCGCGATGGTGTTGGTCAGACCGCCCGCCAAGGCGCCGAAGGCGATGGTCAGGAGCGGCGCGATGAGGGTGTCGAGCAAGTGCCGGAGGGTTCAGGGTTGCCGG
Source organism: Longimicrobiales bacterium (assembly GCA_965248625.1). Taxonomy (GTDB): domain Bacteria; phylum Gemmatimonadota; class Gemmatimonadetes; order Longimicrobiales; family Gaopeijiaceae. The sequence continues at coordinate 1,159,793 of OZ252109.1, forward strand.
TGGCGGAACAGGCCTCGGACGAGATACGCGGCCTCACCAATCTGAAACGAGCCGCTCACTTCGAAAAGAGCACTCACCGGCAACAACGGGCCCGGTCCCTCTCCGGCCTCCAGATGAGCGCTTCCAACTTCGAGGATGCCACTGACGTCACCTCCGTCCGAGCCCAGCTCCCACGCGACGGGCACGTTGCGGCGCGCACGCTCGAAGGCTCTGGATTCCGTGGCCGTGACCACGATCTCCGGCCAATCGAGGTCCTCCGAGGCGACCTTGCCCCAGCCCTGAAAGACCGTGTCCGAGGCCTCAGACAGCGGAGGTCCATTGAGGAAGATCTGCAGGGAGTCCCCGGAAAGCAGAAAGATCCAATCGCCGAACGGCGGGTCGGACGTGCGCTGAGCGAGGGCGATGTCCAACAGCTCCCCCCTGCTCGTGCGATCGCCCAGGACTACCGACGCCTCCTGCACACGGATAGCCTCACCAGCTTGACTGCTCCACTCCGCCCGGGTGTTTCCCAGGAGAACCTCGAGCTCCCGTCCTCCTTCCCGATAGACGAGGCCGTCGAGTGCGTCTCCGGAGCCGACCACCAGCCGGACGCCTTCATGGGGCAGGATTCGCCACGGGGCCCGGGTCGGTGGCGTCTGCCACTCGGCTTGGAAGAACGCCTCCCACTCTCCGTTGCGAGCAAGCCAGACACGAGTCTCGCGCTCGACGGCTCCGGGAGTCGTGCGGGCCAGGAACGACCAAGGAACGATGAACGCGCTGTCCCCCTCCATCGCGAAGAAGACGAGGTGGCGCTCGTAACGGCGGCCGGCGAACTCTCGGGCGGGCGCATCCGTCGCCGCGGCGTCGATGGAGTCCTCGCCGGTCACGGGCGGTGCCGGCGAGCAAGCCCCGGCCCCCGCAGCGAGAGCGGCGCCGAACAGGAGCATGGTTCGACCTGGGGTCATGCGGAACGCGATTGGCTCGTGGGGTGTGGACAGAAGGCGCTCCCTCTCGAGGCTGTGAGGTCGCTGGAAACTACACATCGCCTTGTCGGGGGTCGACTGGACTCAATACGTTCGGTAGGCTCAACGGCCCGTGAAACTCACACCGAGACGTCCTCATGACCGAGAACGCAGCGCTTCCCTGGTACCGGCAACTTCACTGGCAGGTGCTTGCGGCCATGGCTGTCGGGATCGTGACCGGGCTCGTGGGCGGCGCGGCGGCGGCTTCGTGGGTGGGATGGCTCGGTACCCTGTTCATGCGCCTGCTGCGCATGATCATCGTGCCATTGATCATTACGTCGATCGTCAGCGGCGTAGCCTCCGTTGGAGGAGGTCGGGCACTCGGTCGATTGTTCAGCAAGACGCTGGGCTACTACGTCCTCTCGAGCACGCTGGCCATCTTCGTGGGTCTCTTGATGGTCAACCTCATCCGTCCGGGTGAAGGCGCCGACCTCGGAGCGGCGCAAGGCCAAGCGATCCCCGAACTCGCCACCCCCACCTCGCCAATCGATCTATTGCTGAACATCGTCCCGGAGAACTTCTTCGCGGCCGCGTCCGGGGGCGACATGCTCGCCATCATCTTCTTCGCCATCGTGCTCGGCATCGCGATCGGAAGCCTCCCCTCCAAGCCTGGGGCGGTCATGACCGACCTCTTTGCTGCCGCGTTCGAGACCATGATGGCGCTCACGACCGGGGTCATCCGGTTTCTTCCGCTGGGCGTCTTCGGGCTTATGACCGCCGCGATCGCCGAGTTCGGTCTCGCGTCGTTCAGGCCTCTGGCGATGTACTGGATCACGATCGCCGCTGGCCTGTCGGTGCACCTCCTGATCACGCTTCCCTTGCTGCTCCTCGTGCTCGGGCGCATCCGTCCTGCGATCCATTTCCGCAATATGGTGGATCCCCTCGTGGTCGCCTTCTCCACGAGCTCCTCGGGGGCGACTCTGCCAGTCTCGCTCGAAGCGGTCGAGCACAAGGTGGGGGTCTCCAATCGGATCGCATCCTTCGTCCTGCCCATGGGGGCGACGGTCAACATGGACGGCACCGCTCTCTATGAATGCGCGGGCGTCCTGTTCATCGCTCAAGCGATGGGGATAGACCTTACGATCGCGCAGCAAGGAGTCGTGGTCCTCACGGCGCTTCTCGCGTCCATCGGAGCGGCAGCCGTTCCGTCGGCCGGCCTCGTGATCATCTTCATCGTGCTCGAGTCCGTCGGGCTGAGGGGTCCGAACGTCGATCTGATCGTTGGCTTCATGCTCGCCATCGACCGACCGCTGGACATGTTCCGCACCATGGTCAACATCTTCAGTGACTCGTGCGGGGCCGCCATCATCGCGCGCTCGGAGGGTGAGCAAGGGGTGGATGTGGCGGTGCAAATGGCGGCCTGACCAGGCGGCTCGCGAGAGTCGCCGAGAACAGGTCCGGATCGGCGGACGATCTCAGGTCCCGATCGGGTCAGGTCATGATCGGGTAGGAGCCCCCACGCAGCGCGTTTCTTTTGGTGGGATCCAGGATGTGGTGCGGCTTGGCGCCCAGCTTCTTGTCGAGAGCGCGGCAGAACTTCTTGATTCGGCGGCCGTTGACCCCGAGATCGCCGCGGTTCCCCGTGCGGGATGAAGAGCGCAGATCCACGCGCGTCTGGCCATCCTCGTCCAGCCGGATCTTGATGATGACATCGTCGATGAGGCGGAAGACGAGCGTCTTCGCCGAGGCCTGAATCGCTCCCGCTTCGTCGTCCCACCAGCGTAGCGACCACCGGGAAAGCCCCCCCCCCGCCAACTCGAGGGATGCATTCCATACGCGGTCGAACGTGATCGCGTAGGTACGGCCGCGAAGGCGTGGGTCATCCGAGTCGATCGACGTTTCTGCCACGTTCAGCGTGACGGCACGCTTCCAACGCTCCCAGCTCAGCGTTCTCCTCCTAACCGGTACTTGATGGTCACGGTCGCGGACACCGTCCGGTCAGCCGCCTCGATGGGCGTAGCCGCCGCCTCGGCCCGCATCATCATGCCCTGTTGCGGACCCACCACCGGCGCCTGAGCTCCACCCCGGACCTCGATCGGCGCCCCCAAAGGAACACCCATCGCGCTGGCAATGGCCTCGGCCTGCGCGCGCGCGTTCGCAACCGCCAGCGTGAGCGCTTCTTGGCGAGCGTCCCCCGTGTCTTCGGCGTCGAACGAGAGACTCGCGATCCGATTCGCTCCGCCACCGAGCGCCGCGTCGATCAGTGTGCCCACAGCCTCGGTGTCCGGGCTCGTGACACGAACATTGTTGAACGCGCGGTAGCCGCTGATGCGCCGAACCCGGTTGCCGTCGGAGCGAGCATACAGCGGCTGGAGATTGTATCCGAAGGTCTCGATGCGGAGCCCTTCGACCCCGACGCCTCGAAGGGCGGCGAGCACGGCCATCATGAGCTCCGCGTTCGAAGTGGAAGACTCGTTGGCGCTTTCTCCCTCGGTTTCGACCGTGAAGTGCAGGCGCGCGAGGTCGGGCGAGACTGTCACCTGGCCTCGGCCCGAGACCTCGATGAAGGGGGGAGCTTCCTGAGCGAGCTGCGGCAGGGGAAAGGTCGCGTCGGGACTCGCGGCTGTTCCGAGGTCGGCGGTAGCGTCGATCCGCGCGTCAGGACCGTCTAGGGGAGCTTGTGCGGCGGCCGAGGAACACGCCCCTATGAGCACGCTGACTCCGGCGATTACCCATGCGTTTCGCCAACCGATCATTCAACCGCTCCCGGACGGCGCGCGCACCAGGGGCCCGGCGGCGCGCCAAACCTCGGTTCTCGATTCAGGACACTGAAATGGGCAAAACAATATAACAACGCGCGGCGCACCATGGGGTCCTGGAATCTCATCGAAAAGGACGCCTCCACGGTTGCCCGACATCGGTGCGGTCCGGTATTCTTCCGCGCTTTCGTTCCCGGACCCGGACCGATTCTTCGGCGAGGGCGGGCTCACCGGTACGACTACCTCATCGGGCTCCGCAACGATCCATGAAGGCCGTCATTCCCCTCGCAGGCAAAGGCACGCGCCTCCGCCCGCACACGCACCTGGTGCCGAAGCCCCTCGTCAACGTCGCTGGCCAGCCCGTCATGGGCTACATCCTCAAGGAGCTGATCGCGCTCGGGATCACCGAGATGGTGTTCATCGTCGGCTATCTCGGCGACGTGATCCGGAGCTGGATGGCGGAGCACTATCCGCAGCTGAGCGTCCACTACGTCGTACAGGAGGTCCAGGACGGGACCGCCGGCGCCATCAAGCTCGCCGAGCCGTTCGCCGACGACGAGCTGCTGATCCTCTTCGTTGACACGCTGTTCGAGGCGGACCTCACGCTATCCCAGTCGATGGGGCCGGAGTGGGCCGGCGTGATCTGGGCCAAGGAAGTCGACGACTACCATCGTTACGGCGTGGTCGTCACCGACGAAGACGGCGCGATGACGAACATCGTCGAAAAGCCGACCCAGCCAATCTCCCGACTCGCGAACATCGGCCTCTACTACATCCGCGATTACGCCCTGCTCTTCGAGGGGATCAACCACACTCTCACCTCCGAGCCGGGGCTGTCCGGTGAGTTCTACTTGACCGACGCGTTCCAGTACATGGTGAATCACGGCGCTCGGATCTTCACGGCGCCGGTGGACGGATGGTACGACTGCGGCAAGCCCGAGGGGCTACTCGTCACCAATCGCCATCTGCTCGAGTCGGGCCGGGGCGGGGTGGCACAATCCGCGGGCGTGGACGGTGCGTCGACGGTCTCCGAGCCGGTCAGGATCGAATACGGGGTGGTGATCGAGAACAGCACCGTTGGGCCCAATGTGACGCTCGAGCGCGGCGCGAGGGTCGTGAATTCCGAGATCACCGATGCGATCGTAGGCGCCGGCACGGTCATCGAAGACTCTCGGCTTCACGACTCGATCATCGGCGCCCATGCCGAGATCCGGGGGTTCCGGGGGCAGCTGAGCGTGGCGGACCACTCGGTGATCGGGGGGTAGGGGGACCCCGACTTGATCAACGCCGCTCATCCGGCGACCCCCACCATCGCCAGAATTGTCAGCAGCCCTCGCTCGATTCCCTTCGGCCCGTCCACGTTCTCGTACCACTCCGCTAGCGTGTGCGCCTTTCCGGCCTTCCCGCCTGCCCCGAACGCGATCGCCGGGATGCCTAGCGCCATGGGCACGTTCGCGTCGGTGGACGAGGGGATGAGCTCGGGCTCGCCGCCGAGCGCGCGCGTGGCCGCCACCGCGGCCTGCACGAGCACGGATTCGGCCGGCGTAGCCCCGGCGGGCCGGTCACCGATGACCTCGACCTCGAGCGTCACCTTCTCCGTGCCTGGCCGAGACCGGGCATTCACCGATTGGATCGCGCCGCCAAGCGCGCGTCGCACGATCTCTTCTGTCGACCCGAGGACCCGGGCGGCTTCGCTCCGGACGTCCACCTCGATCCACGCCTCTTCCGGGATCGCGTTGATGCTCTTCCCGCCCGCCCACCGAGCCACGGTCACCGTCGTTACGGGCTGACGCGGTAGCGCCGTCCGCTCGATCTCTCCCACCGCCGCGCCCAGCGCGTGAATGGGGTTCGCCGTCCCCCAGTCCGTCCACGAGTGCCCCCCGGCCCCCCGCACCGTCGCGCGTAGCCGCAGCGAGCCCAGGCCGGTGGCCACGATTCGGTCGAAGCCGGCTCCGTCCACGCTGATGAAGCCGCGGGCGTCTCGCCCCGGTCCTCCCTCGCGAAACAGGTGCTTGACCCCGCGGAGGTCGCCCGCTCCTTCCTCACCGACCGTAGCCACGAAGAGGAGCGAGGCACGCGGTTGGATTGCCGCCGTCTTGATACAGCGTGCGATCGCGAGCAGCGCTGCCAACCCTCTACCGTCGTCCGAGATGCCCGGACCCACCAACCGGTCGTCCTGGCGTCGCACGCGCACGTCGGTTTCGGGGGGGAAGACCGTGTCCAAGTGCGCCCCCACGACCAGGGGCGGGCCGTCGCCCGCGACCGAGCCCATCACGTTGCCGGCCTCGTCGGCGTGCACGTCCTCGAGCCCGAGCTCGAAAAATAGCTCCGCGACGCGAGCGCCTCGGGCCTCCTCGCCGAAGGGGGGGGCGGGGATCTCGGTGAGCTCGACCTGTTGGGCGAGGGTCACCTCGTCACTCTCGATCAGGTAGGCGCTCGCCGCCAAGAGAGCGGGTCGGCCGCGGAGGCTCTCGATCTCGCCGAGAGAGATGTCGGACATGGCGCAAGCTCTCCGTAACCGTCGCGGCGTGTCAAACGCGGTCCTGAGGATGACGCCGTTCGCACCGCGTAGGGCAGCCAGCCTGACCCCAATCGTGAGCCGCGCATGGAGGCGGGAGGACCCGACGCAGGACCGTTGCGCCCGTGTTTCGGTCCCCGCGACCTTAGACGCCGGCAACTGGCGTGAAACATTGAGCCGGATCCTCGATGAAGAACGGCAAGACAGAGCGAGCTGAGGAGACCACGACGCCCCCCCGCGTCTTGGTCGTCGAGGACGAAGCCGACATTGCGGCCCTGATCGCCTATCAACTGACGCGGGAGGGTTTACGGGTAGAGACCGCGTCCACGGGCACCTCGGCGCTCGCGGCGATCGACCGCGAGGCTCCGGACCTCGTGGTACTCGACCGAATGCTTCCAGGGCTCTCGGGGGACGAGGTGCTGGAGACCATGAGGCGCGGAACAGCGACCCGGTCGGTACCGGTGCTGATGCTCACGGCGAAGCGGGAGCAGGAGGACCGAATCGAAGGCTTCGAGCTCGGGGCCGACGACTACCTCACCAAGCCCTTCAGCCCACGCGAGTTGGTTCTGCGCGTTCACTCGATCCTCCGGCGCGCGCGGAGCACGAACGCCGGGGGCGCGCGCCGGGTGCTGCGTGCTGGACCCTTGGTGATGGATCTCAACGCATACCAGGTGACGCTCCACGACGAAGAGCTCAGCCTCACCCCCACCGAGTTCCGGCTCCTTCAGACCCTCGTTGAGCGGCGGGGCCGAACCCAGAGTCGGCAGCAGCTGCTCGAAAGAGCTTGGGCTGTCGAACCCGGTGTGTCGAGCCGGCTCCAGACACGGACGGTGGACATGCACGTGCGTCGCCTCCGCTCCAAGCTCGCCGACATTGGCGATTGCGTAGAGACGGTCCGCGGCTTCGGCTATCGTTTCCAGTTGCCCGAGGACGGCCGTTAGGCGCATGAAGCTGCGCATCCATCATCCGCTCTTCGCCGGCTTCGTCGGGGTGGTGGGCCTCCTCGTCGTGGGCGTCGTGGTCCTTGCGAAGACAGGTCTGCGCCGTGAGTTGGTGACGCTCTACCAAGGCGACCTGGAGCGCGACCTCACGCTCGCGCAGCTGTTCGTCGAGGCTCAGGAGCAGGCGCAGCTGCAGCAGCTCGCCATTCGACTCCGTTCGAGCATTAGATACCGGATCACGCTCATCGGCGCCGACGGGGTCGTCCTCGCCGATTCTGATGTCGCGGAAGCCGACGTCCCGGCCATGGAGAACCACGGGTCGCGCCCCGAGGTTCGAGGGGCCATGGCGGGATCCATGACCTTCGAGGAGCGGGAAAGCGCCACCATTGGTGTGGCCTTCCTGTATGGCGGACGGGTCGTGGAGCTGAATGGCGAGCCGGTGGTGTTGCGCCTCGCCGCCTCGCTCGCCGAGATCGACGCCACCGTCGGCCGAGCGCAGCGTGCGGTCGCCGGAGCGGGTATGCTCGCCATCGTGCTGGGGCTCATCGTTTCGTACGGCCTGGCACGACGGCTCGTGCGCCCCCTCGTGGATCTGTCCGTCCAAGCCCGCTTGCTCGCCAGAGGAGAGGGAAAGCAGGATCCGCTGCCAACCTCGAGTGTCTCCGAGCTCGCCGAGCTGGTGGACGCGTTCAACCGCCTCACGGGCGACCTCCAGGCCCGCATGACAGAGTTGGCTCACGAGCGGGACGAGGTCCGGGATCTCCTCGACGTCCTGGACGAGGGTGTCGTGGCGCTCACCTCCGAAGCTCGGCTACTTCGGATCAATCGATCTGCCCTGGAAATCCTGAGCATCGAAGCCGTCCCCCCCTCGACCTCGCTGGAGCATTTCGTCCGCGACCCGGAGCTGCGCGTCCTCATGGATACGTCGGTTTCGCGTGTGGTGGGCGCACGCGAGATCCGCGTGGGTGATCGTCGAGTCCTGGTCTCGGGCCGGCCGCTCGAGGCGGGGGGAGCGGTCGTCACGTTCCTCGACGTGAGCGAGATCAGGCGGCTCGAGGAAGTCCGGAGCGACTTCGTGGCGAACGCCTCGCACGAGCTAAAAACACCCTTGACCACCGTACGGGGGTTCTCCGAGACCCTCCTCGAGGACGATCCCCCTGAAGAGCTCCGTCGCAATTTCCTCGACTTGATCTGGAGGAACACCGTTCGTCTGCAGCAGCTCGTCGACGACCTCCTCGATTTGTCGCGTCTCGAGTCCAAGAGCTGGGTTGCTCGTCCTGAGCCTGTCCGCCTCGACGAGCTCGCCGCCCGCACCTGGAGCGAGCTCGGGCCGCGGGCCGAAGATTCGGGGGTGGAGCTGTCGATTCAGGGCGAAGACTGGGCGCTCGGAGACAAACGAGGTCTCTCGCAGATCTTCCACAATCTGTTCGACAACGCGTTACGTCACACGCCCGAAGGAGGATCGATCAGGGTCGGCATCGAGCGGCGTGGGGAGGAGGGGGTCGTCGAGACGTCGGTACGCGACACCGGCTCCGGGATTCCGCTGGTCCACCTCCCCAGGATCTTCGAGCGTTTCTATAGAGCAGACCCGGCACGGTCGCGGGCGGAGGGAGGAACCGGGTTGGGCCTCGCGATCGTGCGCCACCTGGTCCAGGCCATGGGCGGAGAAGTATCGGCCGAGAGCATCATCGAAGAGGGGACCACGATCCGGTTCTCGTTGCCGATGTGCGAGGCGCCGGACGCGCCTAGACTTGCCCGAATGCGCGCCACGAGCCAGGGTCGGTCGACCGCGTTGCCAAGCTCCCGAACCGGCCTGTAACATCTCCCGACGGGCTGGGTGGGCCTCCGCTGCCCCCCGGCCTACACCCGTCAGAGGACCCGCCGACAGCCATGCCCCAGTCTCGCCGCTCGGAAAGTCAGCCCACGTCGCAAGGAGACCCGACCGACCAGCCCGGTCGCGAAGGGTTCGACGGAGGGATTGCGGACGTCGACGATGGAGACGTCGGAGAGGCGGTGGAGCAGCTTCTCGAGGAGGTGGGAGGGGATCCGCAAACACAACCCCGACCGCTGCTCCAGCTCGACGGCTTGAGAGGTAGGTCAGCGATCGTCACCGGAGGGTTGAGCGGCATTGGTCGGGCCATCGCGCTCGTCTTCGCCCGAGCGGGAATCAACGTCGCGATCAACTACCTCCCAGGAGAGCACCCGGACGTCGAGAGCGACGCTCAACACGTCGCCACCTCCGCTCGTGAGCACGAGGTCCACGTACTCTGCCGCCCATGCGACGTCCGCGACTCGGCTCAGGTGGACGCGTTCGTTGCCGAAGCGGCGCGGAAGTTCGGCGGCCTCGAGATTCTGGTGAACAACGCCGGTATCGGACGGGACCGCGCGATCTGGCGCATGAGCGACGACGACTGGCAGTCGGTGATCCAAACGAACCTCACGGGCGCCTTCTATTTCACTCGAGCCGTCGCGCCGCACTTTCGAGAGCAAGAGTACGGCAAGATCGTGAACATGACGTCCGTGCACGGATTCAGCTCCGACTTCGGCATCAGCAACTACTCGGCGTCCAAGGCCGGGATCGTCGGTCTGACCCGCGCGGCGGCAGCCGACCTGGGACCACAAAACGTCAACGCGGTGGCGCCTGGCTATATCCGGACCACCCGATTGACCGACGGCGTCGCGCCCGAGATTCTCGACCGCGCTCGAGAGCGGAGCGTCCTAGGCCGGTTGGGCGACCCCCAGGACGTGGCGGGCGTGGTCCTATTCCTCTGCTCCGAGGCGGCGCGTCACATCACCGGCGCCGTGCTTCCCATCGACGGCGGGTACTTGGTCTAGGGCGTATCTCGTCCAGGGCGGGGATCTGGACCAGGGCGGGCATCTGGCCTAACAGGACGCGTGAAGAGGCGGGACGCCCAGTCGGAGTGTCTTCTCGAGGAACACGGGTGCAATCCCGCGCGTTCGGACGCATGAAAGCTTCGAGCGAGGTCCGGATCGCCTCCCGAGCGCCAAGCATACGGTCTGCCCGCAATGGGCACCTGCGCGTCCTCGCCCCCAGACGCGCGACGAGAGGAAAGGGACCTGTGACTAAGGGAGACAGCCCCGTGCGGAGGGACGAACTTGTGCGAAGCCCAGCGATGACATGGGGCGCCGTTCTGCTGCTCCCGACCGTCGTTCCCGCCAGCGGAAGCCAAGCCCAGGAAGAGTGGAAGACCGACTTCACCAAGTTGGCAGTTCCGTGGGACGAGCTGGTGTCTGGAGGACCTCCAAAGGACGGCATTCCCGCCATCGACGATCCGACCTTCCAGTCCATCCGCGAAGCTGATGAGTGGCTCGAAGACCGGGAGCCGGTCGCGGTCGTCCGGGTGGGGTCCTCGGCGAAAGCCTATCCGCTTCAGATCCTCATGTGGCACGAGATCGTGAACGATCACGTAGGCGACACACCGATATCGGTGACGTTCTGTCCCCTATGCAACACGACGCTCGCCTTCGACAGGCGCTTCGGCGACCTGTTGTTGGACTTCGGGACCACGGGCCGGCTGCGCCACTCGGACCTCGTCATGTACGACCGGCAGACCGAGACGTGGTGGCAGCAGGCCACGGGTGAAGGGATCGTTGGGGAACACGCGGGCGAGCGGCTCACATTCGTGCCCGCGCCGGTCTTGAGCTGGGAGGATGTGAAAGAGCAGGTCCCGAATGCGCAGGTGCTGTCCCGCGACACGGGCCACCGCAGGAGCTACGGCCGGAACCCGTACGCGGGATACGACCGGCAGCCGGGTCCGATCCGGCGGTTCTTCTCGGCGAAGGAGGATGAGCGGCTTCCAGCCATGGAGCGTGTGGTAAGCCTAGAGTCCGAAAACAACTACCTGGCTGTGCCGTTCTCCGAGTTGTCCGAGAGCCGGGTCGCGAACGTAACCGTGGGTAGCCAGCGCCTGGTCGTGTTTTGGGCCCCCGGGGTCGCCAGCGCGCTCGACGACGCCCGCATCTCGGCCGGACGAGACGTGGGCGCGTCGGCGGTCTTCACCCCGGCGGCGGGCGGACGCAACCTCACGTTCGAGCCAGCGGTGGACGGACGGTTCCGGGACCGGGAGACCCGGTCGGAGTGGAACCTCTCAGGTCTTGCCGTGACCGGTGAGCTGGCCGGCACGCAGCTCGCGGAGGAGCCGCACGGCAACCACTTCTGGTTCGCGTGGGGCGTGTTCCGGCCCGAGACGGAGATTTGGCGCGCCCGCTGACAAAGCGACCCTGCTGACGAAGCCACCCCGCCGACGAAGCGACCCCCCGACCTTGAATGCCTTCCCGGTGCGCGGTAGGATGCCGCCCGGGCTAGGGAACCTCTGCACAAGTGTGGCGGGTCTCGCGCTAAGCCCCACATCCACGCAAACGCGTAACCCCGAGGCCCTTCCATGCCGAACCGAGTCGCTGTATTCAACACGAACAAGGGTACCTTTCGCGCCGAGCTCTTCGAGGGCCGCGCCCCAAATACGACGAAGAACTTCATCGACCTGATCGAGAAGTCGTTCTACGACGGGGTCATCTTCCATCGGGTCATAAGCGGGTTCATGATCCAGGGGGGGTGCCCGAACGGAAACGGGATGGGCGATCCCGGCTACAAAATCGACGACGAGTTCCACCCGGAGCTGCGTCACTCCGGCAGCGGCGTTCTGTCTATGGCCAACGCGGGGCCGAATACCGGTGGCTCGCAATTCTTCGTGACCCTCGCGGCCACCGCCTGGCTGGACGACCGCCACGCCGTGTTCGGCAAAGTCATCGAGGGGCTGGACGTCGTCGAAGCGATCGGCTCCGCTTCGACGGACGCCAGCGACCGGCCCCTCGATCAGGTCGTGATGGAAAGCGTCTCGATCGAGGACGGTGGGGAGGGCGAGTAACCCGTCAGTCGATCACGAACGTGATCTTGGCGCTCACGCGGTACTTGGTGACCGCGTCGCCATCCGTCGAGGCCTGGATGTCCTGAACCCACACCCCACGGATGTTTCGAACGGTTTTCGAGGCGGCCTTTACTGCCGACGAAACTGCGTCTTCGATCGTGTCTCCCTCACCTATGATCTCGATGACCTTCGCTACCGACACGTGACCCTCCTTCTCTGAACGCTTGTCGGGCGGAACCCGAAGGTGATGCCCGACGTTGAATGGGCGTACACGGTATCAGACCCGGACCCGGTCCGGAAGTCACACCTCCGATATCGCACACAAACGAGGGGTCGCTACCCGGGAGGAACGGTGGCAGAGAAGGTGCTGAAGACCGACCGTGAGTGGAAGGAGAAGCTCACGCCCGAGCAATTCCGCGTGACCCGCAAGAAGGGCACCGAGCGTCCCTTTACGGGTGAGCACTGCAACACCAAAGGGGAGGGCATGTACCGCTGCGTTTGCTGCGACTCCCCACTTTTCGACTCGGCGACGAAGTTCGAGTCGGGGACGGGTTGGCCGAGCTTCTACGACGCAGTCGATGCTCGAAAAGTCAGTCTGGAGGCCGACCGGACTCTGTTCATGCGCCGGACCGAAGTCCTGTGCTCGGCGTGCGACGCCCACCTCGGACACGTGTTTCCCGACGGTCCGGAGCCCACGGGCCAGCGCTACTGCATCAACTCTGCGGCTTTGTCGTTCGAGGCGGCTGACGACGGGGAAGATACGCCACCCCAAGGGTGAAAATGCCGAGCTCTCGGCGCCACAGGACCTCGCCCGTGCCGATGTCTATAGCGACAACTCCGCCTCGGCCGCCGACCTCACCCTCGTAGGACACGTACGCCACTTCTCCAGCCGGGTCGAGGGCGATTCCGTGAGGGAAGGCCGCTCCGGGCATCTGGATGCGCCGGACTTCTTCCAACGTCTCCGGGTTGAGTACCGACCCCGACTCGTCGCCGCGGTTGGCGACCATGAGGACACGGCCGTCAGCTGATCGCGCGATTTGAGCCGGCATCGCGCCCACCGATACCACACCTGCCGGTTCTCCCAAACGAGTGAATGCCCGAACCTCGCTACTCTGCATCATCGTGGCGTAGAACGTCGAGCCGTCTGGGGCCCATACCACGTTCATCGGCTTGTAGAGCGGCGTCCCCGCCTCGCCGGGGTCGCTCCCGACCGGGAAGCGTGATCGAATTTCGAGGGACCCCGCATCCATCAACACGATCTCGTCGGAGAGAGCGCAAGCGATGGCGACGAGCTCACCGGTGGGATCGACCTCGGCGTGGTGCGGTGCCGGACACACGACCGGCGCATCCACCAGCATCAGATCGTGAAGATCGATCACGGCCACCCGGCTGGCTTGTCCGAGACCCCCTCGCCAGTAGTCGGAGATGAACGCGCGAGTGCCGTCGGGGGTGAGTCCCACGCGGGAGGCGCCGGCGGTGTTGAGCGTCAGGCGTCCCACCAGGCGGTCGTCTGCGGTTTCGTACTTCCAGAGCGTTGGGTTGCCGTGCGAGAGCGTCGCGTACCAATGGCGGCCGTCGGGGGATACCGTGAGCCCGTGCGGCTCGTCGACTTCGCCGCGACGCCGGTCGATGCCGATAGTCCGGATTGTTGCGCCATTTCGGGCATCCAGGACATGCACTTCGTCCGTGAAGCCCGAGCTGACGTACAGGCGGGGTGCGTCTTCAGGGGCGATGTCCCGGGAGCCCCCGCACGCCGGAAGCAGGAGGACCCCGGCCACCACCAAAGGAGCCAGGGTCCAATGGGCAGCGTGGTGCTGCCTCATGCCGATCGACGCGGGCGCGGCATCGCTCAGAAGCTTGGCTGCAACACCAGGAGGCCGGTGTCCATGTCGGACACGTAGACTCGCCCGCGGTGGAGCTGCGGAGCCCAAGAACACGTGCCGCCGACCTGCCTGGAGCAGTTGAAGCCGTTCGGGCCGTACCTGGCGAACGCGATCTCGCGCCCCTGCCGGTCCAGCTCGCCCAGGAGCTCCCCAGTTACGTCCACGGCCCGTAGCCCGTTGGCGTACCAGGCCATGTAGAGAACGCCGGTGTCCTCATCGAGCCAGAAGTTGTGCGGCGTGGACCCCTCGACCCGGAAGGTGGCGACCTCGCGGGGAGCAGCGAGGTTGCGGACATCCACGACATGCATCAGCCCCGGCGTCGCGAAGTCCTCTTCGCCCACGAAGACGTACCCGGCCGCGGGCCAGTACCATGCGTTGTGGGTCTGCCCGCCCACGGTCTTGATGCGGCTCACTTCGACAGGACTCGCAGGTGAGCCGCCGGCGATTCCGTTCCCCACGTCGAGGATGATGAGACCAGCGTTCCAGTGGGACAGAAAGGCCAGACCATCGCGCACATAGACGTCGTGCAGGAAGCTCTCGCCGCCGTAGAACGAAGCGACGATCCGCGGGTCGGCCGGGTCTGAGATGTCCATGACTCGGAGTCCGCTACCGACGCCGTCCACGACGAGGTAGGCGTAGTCGCCTTCGATCCAGACGTTGTGCACGCCGTTCTCGAGACCGGTCGTGAAGCGCGTGATCGCCTGCGGATGCCCTGGCTCCTCGAGATCGAGTAGGGTGACCCCGTTTCCGTTCTGGCCGCCTTCATGAGTGAGCATCCCGATCCGGCCGTCGGCACGGACCTTCACGTCGTTCACCGTCCGAGCATCGACACGCAGCGAGTCCGAGAGGACAGGCGAATTCGGGTCCGCCAAGCTCCACGTGTAGAGGACGTCGCCGCTCAGCGCTCTTATCCCCCACGTGCCCGTGTACGCGTGATCGCCGTGCAACCAGAGATCGGAGGTGAAGCGTGAGCTCACCTCCGCCCGCCCGATCTCCTGGATGGAGCCCGTCAAGCCCCGGTCGTGCACCGTCACGAGAATCGTGTCGGCGGAGGTGCCGGCGTGGGCGACGATCCTGACCTGACCGCTCGAGTACGCCACGAACTGACCGTTGCCACCGAAGATGCCCGAGCCCATGGGGATCACCGACCAGGATACCGGCACGCCGCTCACGGCCTGGCCCGAATCGTCGCGCACTTGCGCCGAGTAGCTGATCACGTCGCCCTGGCGAATCACCTCGTTGCCAGCCGCGATCTCGACCCGAGCGGGACCGGTGGCATCGACGACGTCCTCGACCTCCATGCGGATATCCAGAACGGCGGTCGCATCGACGCCGGCGCGGGCTTCCAGGACCACGTCGTACATGCCCGGCTGGGCGGTTCCCGGCAGCACGACGTCGAGCTCGATCTGCGCGCTTCCGCCCGGATTCAGGGTAGGGATCTCTGGAGGGGTGACCCTCACCTCCGCTCCAGGCAAGGTGCTCCCTCCCTGGTCGCGCACGGGGCCCGCGACGAGCTCGACAGGGCCGATCGCCAACGTGCCGGTGTTCTCGACGGTGACCGTCCCGACGCGGACCGTGCCGAGGTCCAGCTGTGCCAGCGAGAATTCCACCGCGGCCACGTCGGGCTGAGTGGGGCTGCCGCTACACGAGGCCAGAAGGAGGGCACCGAGGACGGACGCGGTCGAATTGCCGCGGATCCGTTCGAGAATCATGAGGTCAGACCTGCTCGAAAATCGCATCATTGGAGGGATTGAACGCAAAAGGTATGCCCTATGCGAGGCCCGTGACAACTACATCCTCTCGCATGCCCGAGCCTGGTTCGTTGCGTCGATCCAACGCGAGAGGGGTGGTGTTGCGCGGATGCCGTGGACAGGCCGACCCTGAGACCTTCGCGGTGCGCCGACGCCCCAAGACCTCGGCCTCCTTGTCCCTCCGTGCGTCGGAAGGCCTCGCCTACGATTCGGTCGCCCCCGCGTGATCCACCCCGCCACGAGTGTCTACCTGCGGCGACACCCCGTCCACGGACTGTGCCGCTGAGCGGTCCCGGCTATCTTCACACGCGGCGGGCTTGAGACTCGGCGGAACGCTTGGGTCGAGCCGCGCGTAATAGAGGCCCCGAGAGTCGGAGGATCAAGCGAGTCGTGTACAGTAGAGCAGGCGGTTGGAACCTCCTGGTGGGAGGAGCGCTCGTCGCGAGCGCGTGCGGAGGTGGTCCACAGCCGCCGCCCCAAGCGGGTGATTTCCGCGGCGGGATTCCGGACCTCTCGGGGATGTCGGTCATGGTCCTTCCCGTCCAATCATCGACGCGCCTCAGCGGGGCTCCGGATCCCGAGCTGGCATTCGCGCTCGATGACCGCGCGCCGGAGGTGTCTTGGCTCATGCCGACGCGGCTGCGCGAGGTGCTTGCGCGGTCGCCGGGCGTGAGGGTTGCTCTGGACGCTCTGGAGGTCAGCTCGTTCCTCCGGGGAGAGGTGACGCGAATCGGGGACCCGCTGTGGGGGGATCTTCTCCGGCTTGCGGCGGTGACCGACGCGGAAATGGCCTTGATCCCGGTCATGGTGCGCAGCGCCCCTACTGCCGACGGCACGGCGGTCGCGATCGAGATCACGGCCGTCCTGCTGAACGCGCGGAGCTGAAGCGTCTACTGGACTGGAGTGGTGGCAGGCGAGACGGGCTCTGCCGACGACCCGCGCGTTCTGGCGTCGGCCGCACAGGAGCTGGCTCGCATGTTTGCCCGTGCGGGATAGCTTGGTTCGCCCCATCGAGGTGAGACGGACGCGAAGACCGGGACGGCTCTGATGAACGCGAGTGATCTCGAGAGCGAGACTGACCTCGAGAGCGAGATGGACCTTTTGACGAGATGGACAGAGAAAGGCAACAAGATCGTGATTGATACGCATTGGCTTTTGCCCCGAAGGACCGTTGGCCGACTGGCGGTGCTGACAGCACTACTCCTCGGATCCCTGGTCGTCGCGTGTGAGGCGCCCGAGCTCCTCGTTCCCGACGCGGAACAGGTCGAGTCCTATTACACGTACTCCGGGCAGCTGACCGCCGAAGTCACTGGCAACGTCGCGGAGATCACCATCACACAACCCGCGGCACAGCTTCGCCGTGGCGGTCGGCTGTGGGCCAAGGTCGGTCCGTACGTGCTGCTCTTCAGTCAACCCACGCAGCAGCTGTTCACGGATTTCCAGGGCCTCGCCGGCGTGCGCGTCATCACCCGGGCGCCTGGGGGCCAGATGGTCGCGCAGGCCATTCTTCGGCAACAGACGCTGAATGAGCTCACTTGGAAGCGGGCGCTGAACGTTTCGGGCCTGGCGAGGCGAGACGGCACGAAGAGGCCCACCACCCTCGAGACCCTCGTGCTCTTCGGCGAGGACCGCACCGAGTTCGAGTACAGCTCGCGCTTCGTGAGGTAGGAGCCCGCCCCCAGGCCGGAACGGATCGCCGACGCCTCGTCGTTCGGTCACCGACCTTTCGCGAGCTGCTCGAACCGCCCATCCCCGCTACACCGGGGTGTGGCTTCGCAGTACATTCCCGTGGTCTTGGAACCAGCTCTCCCCGGGGCCGGCCTCCCACACGACGACAGGCAACCAACGTCATCCATGGCGCGAACGATCACCGTGATCTCCGGCGACGGCATCGGACCCGAGGTCACGGCCGCCACCCTGGCAGTCATGGACGCCGCGGGGGCGGATCTCGAGTACGATCACCAGCTCGCCGGCATGGTGGCGCTCGAACAGGTGAGCGATCCGCTTCCTCCCGCCACGCTCGACTCGATCCGCAGCAACGGGGTCGTGCTCAAGGGGCCGCTCACGACACCCTCGGGCGGAGGTTTCCGCTCGATCAACGTCGCCATCCGCAAGGAGTTCGACCTTTACGCCAACGTGCGTCCGGCTCTGACACTGGTTCCGGGTGGGCGCTACGAGGACATCGACCTCGTCCTGATTCGTGAAAACACCGAGGGGCTCTACGTCGGAGTGGAGCACTACATCGGGATGGACGGCGATCCGAAGGCCGCGGCCGAATCGGTCATGATCATCACAAGGTTCGGCGCAGAGCGCATCTGTCGGTACGCATTCGACTACGCGCGGCAAAACGACCGCAAGAAGGTCACTCCCTGGCGCACAAGGCGAACATCCTGAAGTACACTCAGGGCCTCTTTCTCGAGGTGGGCCGATTGCTTGCGGACGAGTATCCGGACATCGAGTTCGAGGACCGGATCATCGATGCCACGGCGATGAATTTGGTGCTCGATCCCTACCGGTTCGACGTCCTCGTCATGGAGAACATGTTCGGGGACATCTTGAGTGATTTGATGGCCGGACTAGTGGGCGGTCTCGGAATGACACCGGCAGGCAACATCGGGCTCTCGGAGGCGATGTTCGAGGCGGTACACGGCTCGGCTCCGGACATCGCGGGGCAGGGCGTCGCCAACCCGACTGCCCTCCTCCTGGCTGCGTGCATGATGCTCGATCACGTCGGCCAGCCCGATGTCGCATCGCGTATCCGGCGAGCGCTGGACAGGGTATTGGGCGCTCGGGAGGCGTTGACCTCCGACCTCGGCGGGACTGCGTCGACGGAGCAGTACCAGCAGGCGGTGACCAGGGCCCTGTCATAACGACAAAGAGGCTGCTCCCATGATCATCCGCGACTCGATCAGGGACGGAATGGAATGCGCGCGCTGCGGTCAACTGAAGGACCGTAGCGACCTCGATCGACTTCTCTGGTGCGAGACTTGTCTTGTGAGGGCGCGCCTCGCGGCCGCGAGCAGGGGGAGGTGGTCCGGCTTGGCTTTGGCGGCGATCGTCGCGGCCTACGTGTGGGGCGTCGTCCGGCCGTCGGATCTGGTCCTCGGAGGCTGGATCGCTACGGTCGTGGGGGCGTTTTGGATCGGGGGCCGTATCGGCCGCGAGATCTTCTACGGGATCGAGCGGGCCAAGGAGTCACCTTACCAGATCGATCGGGTGGTCGAGGACCCGAGCGACTGAACCAGATGAGGCGCTGATTCATGGCAGAAAAGTTCCAGGGGGTCGACTTCTACGATCTGGATTCGGCCCTGAGCGAAGAGGAGCGGATGATCCGTGACACCATCCGAGAATGGGTGGAAGACAAGGTCATCCCCATCATCGGCGACGCGTACATCGAACGCAGCTTCCCCAAGACGCTGATTCCGGAGTTGGGCGAGCTGGGCGTTCTCGGAGCCAATCTGCCCGAGGAATACGGCTGCGCGGGGCTCAACAACGTGGCCTACGGGCTCATCATGCAGGAGCTCGAGCGTGGAGATTCGGGGCTGCGTTCGTTCGTTTCCGTGCAGGGCGCGCTCGTCATGTATCCGATCTTCGCCTTCGGCTCGGAAGAGCACCGGCGGGAGTGGCTGCCGAAGCTGGCCTCCGCCGAGAAGATCGGATGCTTCGGTCTGACCGAGCCCGATTACGGATCCAACCCGGGCGGCATGATCACGACGGCGAAGAAGATGTCGGACGGCTGGGTCCTGAACGGTACGAAGATGTGGATCACCAACGGCTCGATGGCCGACGTCGCGGTCATCTGGGCACAGACCCGCGAGCTCGGCGACACGAACGGCATCCGCGGATTCGTGGTGCCGACCGACACTCCAGGATTCAGCGCCAGCGACCAGAAGGGGAAGCTCTCGCTGCTGGCTTCGGACACGAGCGAGCTCGCGCTCCAAGACGTCCACGTGCCGGACAGTGCGCTCATGCCCGAGGCCACCGGGCTCAAGAACCCCCTGATGTGCCTGACGCAGGCGCGCTACGGGATCGCGTGGGGCGTGTTAGGCGCCGCCATGGCGTGCTTCCACGAAGCCCTGAGCTACAGCAAGCAGCGCGTCATGTTCGACACGGTCATCGGAGCCAAGCAGATCCAACAGGTCCGGATCGCGGATATGCTCACCGGGATCACGCAGGGCCAGCTGCTGGCTCTTCAGATCGGACGACTCAAGGATGAAGGCAGGATGACGCCGCAGCAGGTCTCGCTGGCGAAGCGGGCGAACTGCGACATGGCGTGCGAGGTGGCGCGAGAGGCGCGGCGACTCCTCGGCGGGAACGGCATCCTTGTCGAGTATTCGGCCATGCGACACATGGCCAACCTGGAGTCCGTCTACACGTACGAAGGCACCCACGACATCCACTCGCTCGTCCTCGGGCAGGCGATGACGGGTTTGGCGGCGTTTTAGGAGGAGTGATGGACACTGTGAGAGACACGAAACGGCCCTGCGGCTCGAGTGTCAGGGCAGCGATCGGTGCGGTGATCCAGTGGCGCGTCCAGACCCGCGTCGTCGCGATGCTGGCGCTCGGCGCGCTAACCGTGGGGTGCGGATCAGGTTCCGAGAACCAAGCAACGGCAGGGGAAGCGACGATGGACCGGCAGTCCGAGCGACCCGAGATCGAGCACATCTACCCGGAGGGTGTGGCGCGGCTGCCGGTATTCACACCTGCGGTCCGTGTCGGCGACATGCTCTACCTGTCGGGCTCGCTCGGCGCCGTGCCCGGTGAGCTTCGCCTCATCGAGGGAGGAATTGGCCCCGAGACGCGCCAGACCATGGAGAACATCCGTGAGATACTGGCGGCTGCCGGCGCCACCCTGGAGGACATCGTCAAATGCACCGTGTTCCTGACTAGCATGGACGACTACGCGGCCATGAACGAGGTCTACCTCGAGTACTTTCCTAACAATCCCCCGGCGCGATCTGCGATGGCCGGGAGCGGGCTCGCCCTCGGAGCCCGGGTGGAGATCGAGTGCATCGCGGTGGCGCCGTAGGAGAGGTTCAGGCGTTCGAGGCCCAGTCCGTGTGGCCCGATTGTCACGAAAAACGCAGGTCGAAGGATCTCTAAGGCGGAAGACCAAACCCGTCGCATGAGACCGGACTTGCGAGACTGTGACCGTAAATGGGGCCAGAACCGACGCGGGTCCAATAAAGGGCGCGCTCGTGGGGTACGGGTTCACCGGAGCCCGACGCCACACGCCTGCCTACCTGCAGCGGCGAGATGTGGAGATCGTCGCGGTCGTGGACAGGTGCCCAGCGCGCCGATCAGTCGTGCCGAAGGTCCTTCCCACGGCCCGGATCTTCGAATCCGTTCAGGCACTATTCACCTCAGGAATCAACCTCGACTTCGTCGACGTCGCGACATCCCCGAACAATCACTTCGCCATCGCACACGAGGCCATGAAGCGTGGGGTCCATGTCTTGTGCGAGACGCCACTCACGATGGACGTGGCCAGCGCTGAGGCTCTCGTGGAGTGCGCGGCCGCTTCGAAGCGAGTCCTCTTTCCGTCCCACAATCGCAGCTTCGCCCCGACCGTCCGCGCGATCTCCGACGTCATCTCATCTGGGCGGATTGGGCGTATCCGCTCTGTGAAGTTGGAGACGTTTCGCCCGACGCCTGCCCACGGGGTCTTGGAGTGGAATCCAGATCCGAAATCCGATTTTCGCAAACGGCGGGACGGTCCCTTGAGTGGAATCGCAGTAGACGACGGATGCCACACCTTCCACCTCGCGTTCGCGTGGCTGAACGCATGGCTCACCGCACTGAGCGCCAAGATGATGCACGCAGGCGATGACCGATGGGAAACGGAGGATTGCTCTTCGGCGACCCTCAGGTTCCCCGGGGGGCGGATGGCCTATGTGCACATGAGCTGGACCGCCGGGAGGGCGGCGGTGATCTACACGGTCCACGGCGAACGAGGTACGATCACCGCGCGGGACGACCACCTCGAGGTCGTCACGGCCGGAAAGGAATCAACCGGCTACTGGACTCTGGGGGCCACAAGGGAGCAAGGCGAGTCGGCGCGGAGCGCCGATCGGCTCACCGCCTCCGCGGACTGTTTGGACGCGAGCCATACTCAGTGGTTCAGTCCGATGTTCGACCGATTCGTGTCCGCAATCGAACATCATGAGTACGTCGGTAGGGCTGTGCGGGACGCGTGTCGGTGCGTTGCCATCATCGAAGCGGCGGACACCTCCGCCGCCGATGCGGGTGTCGAAGTGCCGCCGTCAAAGTCGCGGTTCGGACACAGAGACACACGACCGGACCGGAGGGCAACCCGACCTGCCCGCGAGCACTCTGCCGTCACTCGTGTGACCTCGCGTGCGGGGTTGGCGGGGCCAGGCACTCGCCGACGGGGTTGACCCGTCTCGGCCCGCATCTAGCTTGTAAGCTCCGGACGAGAATCGTCCGATCCGCCCTGCTAGCTCAACTGGCTAGAGCAACTGACTCTTAATCTGTCCCGCTACCCTCTGGAGGGACCAAGAGTCCCATGACATCGATGTTTGTGTTGGACGGATTTGTGCCAAATGGCACGCGCACTGTCACGATAACTGTCACGATAACCGACACAGAACGGGAAGCCGTCCATCGGAATCGAAGTCGAAGAGCGCTACTGCGAGATCGCGGCCGAGCGGTGCTGCCAGGAAGTTTTGGCTCTCGGAGCGGCGTCGTGACCCGCGAGGAGTACCACGCCTACCTACGCTCGGATTCTTGGGCCGCGATTCGAAGGATGGCGATCGAGTACGCCGGCGGGCGCTGCCACGTCTGCAACACGGAGCGGCGGCTCGAGGTTCACCACCGGACCTACGAGCGTGTCGGCCGAGAGAGCCTATTCGACCTCGCTGTGCTCTGTCGCGCCTGCCACCTGAAACACCACGGCAACCTCGCGAAACCACCGAGCTCGAACGGTCTCCTCGAGGCGCCCCTTCCTCACAAGACGGTCGATCCGACGAGGGTCGCCCTCAAGCAGGCCATATACGACGCGGAGACCGAAGAGGAGAAACGCGAGGCGCTCCAACGCTTCCAGGAGCATGTCTCGACAACACGGGAGGCGAGCGGGGACGGTTGAGCATAAGGATCTGCGGTTGGGAACGATTCCAGCACTACGGCAAGCGGAATCCGCCCTGGATCAAGCTCTACCGCGACCTACTCGGAGACTATGAGTTCGGTGCGCTCAACCCAAGCGAAAAGTGGTCGCTGATCGGGCTCTGGCTGCTCGCGGCGAGTACCGGAAACGAGATCCCAAACGACGAGAAATGGCTGAAGCGACAATTGGGCGTTGTCCCGCCTTTGTCGAAGCTGGAAACCCTTGGTTTCATTGAAGTTGGAGATTCTGCTAGCGCGGCGCTAGCAGAACGCTATAGCAAGAAGAGTAGAGTAGAGAAGAGAAGAGATATGTCAAACGAGGGTGTTGTTTTTTCTTACTGGGAGGAAGCTCGGTTCCGGACCGTCAAACCGAAGCGTCGAGTTGCCCAGAAACGGACCGCCGTCCGGATGTCCAAGATTGGCGCAAGACTCTCCGACGGCTACACACCCGACGACCTGAAGGGTGCGGTCGACGGTTGCATGGCGAGCAAGCATCACCGCGACGGTGGTTACCTCGACATCGAGCTCATCTGCCGGGACCAGAAACACGTCGAGATGTTTCTGCAACTCGCTACCGGCCGACCCTCTAACCTCCGTCGGCTATGAGCGTCGACCTCCTGTCCCCGGCGTACATCGAGGACTTCGCTCGAGCCCAGCAGCGTCCGCTCACCCGTGGCATCGATTACATACCCACCTCCTGGCCGGCCTGGAACAAGTGCTGTCGAGACGACGGCGGCGGTATGGGTCTGGCGATGGGTTGGCACGTGATCGGCGCAGCGAGCACCGGTATGGGAAAGAGCGTGATGGCGCTCAACCTGGCCGCAGCCGCGATCCAAGCGGGCGCGACGGTGGGGTTCGTGTCGCTCGAGATGGGCGAGACGCAAATCGCGGCGAGGCTGTACGGAATCCTCACAGCCACGCCGGTCAGCGACTTCGAGCGGGGCCGCACATTCCGACCTGACAGCACGACGGAACTCGCGGAATTCTCGGCTGAGCGCCCTCTGAACGCGCCCACGTTCCTGGTGGCGGACGGGGCCTACGAGATCAGCGCGATCCTTGGGCAGATGGACGAGATGAAGGAACGCGGCGCGTCGGTCTTCATCGTGGACTACATGCAGCTCGCCGACTGCCGAGACGAGCAGACGGTCGAGCGCACCGTCACCGCGGTCAGCCGCGAGGTCAGGCGGTTCGCGAAGCAGCATTCGGTGCTCACGTTCGGGCTTAGCCAATTCAACCGCTCGACCAGCAGCACGACAACGGAGCCCCCCCGGGTGCAGGGCCTCTTCGGAGCGAGCGGCCTCGAAAACGACGCGGACCAGGTCGTGATGGTCGACCACTCCCGCTTCGAGGTCTCACTCGAGGGCCGCGGGGCTCGCACTCACCTGATCCTCGGCAAGAACCGCCATGGGCCTGTAGGCGAAATCCCGCTGTGGGTGGACTACTCGACCCTCCGTTGGCGAGAAGCTCAGCCCGACGAAGTGGACGAATGGCCGACATGACCCCTGGGGCTGAGATGGCAGCGACTAACACAGGCAGCGAGAAGCTGAGTGACAGGGAGTTAGAGGCCCTGGGGAGGAAGTCTGATGGCTGATTACGCATCGATCATCAGGCAGATGAAGAAAGATTTCGAGGACGCGAGAGAACGGGCGGATGTACCCCTGGGACGCCGACAGATTGAGGGACACCCTCACCCTCGCACCCACCGATAGCGACACCCCATGAAGCGTCCCCCCCTGTCCCGTAAGCGAGCGCTGAAGCGTGGCCGTGAGCAAAAGAGAAGCAAGGCCCGCGTAAAGGCTACGAAGGCTCTAGAGCGACGGGCGAGGAAGAAGAGCAATCGGAGGAGGAAGTTGGCCTACGAGAAGAACTTCGGTGAGAAAAGCGATTGGATTCGCAGTCAGAGGTGCGCGGTGCTCTTCTGCACGTTCGAGGGGGCGAAGATCATTGCCGCCCATGCGAAGAGTCGCGGAGCAGGCGGGACGAAGGCTGATCTTCTGCCGCTGTGCTGGAGCCATCACGTCGAACAACACACCGCGGGCATCAAAACATTCCAAGCCAAGTACGCTCTCGACCTCACCTCGTTAGCGAAAGACTTCGAGCTGCGCTGGCTGGAGCACTCAGGGGGGCAGGAGTGAGCGAGACGAAGCTAGTAGAGAGAGTGGCTGGGGCCATCCAGGAAGGCGAGTACGCCGCCAAAATGCGGATGCGGCTCGTCAACGACGTGGTTCGCGATAGCCAATCGCGACCGGCTACGGGCGGCGCTGGAGCACTCTGTCAGCGTAATCGGGAGGTCGCGTGGGACATCTACTACGCCAACGCGCCTGAGATGGAACCGATCCGCAGCGCCTTAACCTCTGACAGCCGATAGCAGAATGGACATTTCCTACCACTCCAGGAGCAGACATGAGCGGAGACACCGAAGCGACGACGGGTCCATTCCAGCCCGACGGATCAATTCCACCGAACGATTTCTGGGCATTTGTACCTGAGCTCGGCGTGTACATCAGCAAGGTAGACGGCCAGCCGTTGGACCCGCGGTGGGTCAGGAAAGAAGACGGCAGCCCGTCAGCCTCACAGGGCATCGAGTACAAGAAGGCTCTGACGTTCACGACAGCGTTCATGCCCAGCTACGACCCGAGCAACAGACCCTTGGATGTGGACACGGCATTCCAACAGGACTGGCAGCGCACGCACCCTGACTTCCCACTGATCGAGGTCTGAAGGCAATCGGTGGGCGGCTACATCGAGCGAATCGTCGACTTACGGGTCCCGAGCACGAGAGCGGAGCGCAGGTTCAACTCGTACCCGAGGTTCCTTTACGCGCTCACTGGACAGGACCATCAGGACATACCGGAAGCAGTGAAGAACGGGGACCGTGAAGCAAGGCTCGAGTACTCTGCCTGCACGAGTTCTGGCGCGGCACCAGGGACGCCCGGGTCAAGTGGCTGAACCACGTTTGGAGCAGCGACAGACGGCGCTGATCACGGCGTTCCTGGGTCGGCTGGAGGACGGATAGGGCTAGGAATGGAAAGAGCGAGCGAAACAGCGAACCCGACACTCGTCCCCCAGCCTGGTGGTCGCGGCGCGCTTTACAGCGGTGGCAAGCCGGGAAACAGCGGCGGGGGCCGACCACCCTCGGCGCTCCGTGCTGTAGCCCGTGAGCACCTTGACGAGCGGCTCGAGGACCTGAACACGATCGCCGAGAGCAGCTCCGTCGCAGCGAAGGACCGAGTCTCAGCGATCGCGCTGCTCGCGAAGATCGGGCTCTACGACCACGGCGTCGGCAAGCGTGAGTTGAACGAGCTGATGCGCGGCATGGCAGAGGTAGTGAAAGAGCACGCCCCGGAAGTAGCCGACGTGATCTTCCTCAGTTGGGAAGCACTGCTGGTCGAAAAGATGAAGGCGGCGCCGAAGTGACGTACTACAACTGGGACGTGGACCCTGAGACGGTGGGCTTCGAGGAAGCGCTCTCCACGCTTCATGACGCTGCCGAGCGAGACGCGCCAGACCCGCTACGGGACGTCATGCGCCTGACGGCTCAGGTGATGCCCCAGCACGATCCAGCCCAGGACTTCCGCAAGACGCTCGAGGGGCTCGGCATCGCACCAACGAGGCTCTACGAGCGCAGCTACACCGACCCCGAGATCCCGACCGTGCTGCACCCGAAGCAGTGGGCCGAGATCCACAGCGATCACCGTTACCGCTGGCTGTTCTGGGCGAATCAATCCGGAAAAACTGTTACGGGTGCGATCGACTGTGCGCTGACGGCGCTCGGCAGACATCCGACGCAGCACATGGAGCCACCCTGCGAGATCTGGGCGTCAGCGCTCACCTGGGAGCTCTGGGAGCAAATCCTGTTGCCTGAGCTGCTGACATGGCTTCCTCCAGCCAGGGTACTCGACGCGCCTCCACCGAAACGTCAGAGCACGAAACGCACGATCATCGTGCTGGCCGACAACGGCGCACAGAGCAGGATCGTGGGCAAGTCAGCGGAACAGGGTGCGAGCAAGTACCAGAGCGCGAGGATAGCGCACGCCTGGCTCGACGAGGAGCATCCCGAGAGCATCTGGGACGAGCTCCAGCCGCGGCTCGTCAGGTTCGGGGGCAGGACGATCGCGACGATGACACCCTTACTCGGGATGACGTGGTGCTACCACCGCATCTACGACCAATGGAAGAAGGGCAGGATCTGAATGCATGATTATGCAGCTTCGTGACGGTTTATCAGGTCTCAGGCCGGGGAAACCCAAGACTCGGGCGGAAGATTATGCAGAATAGGTGCATGGAATGCGACGGGGCCACCGGACGACAGGTGGCTG
Organism: Longimicrobiales bacterium; assembly: GCA_965248625.1. Lineage (GTDB taxonomy): Bacteria > Gemmatimonadota > Gemmatimonadetes > Longimicrobiales > Gaopeijiaceae. The sequence goes on from OZ252109.1 coordinate 1,186,913, forward strand.
GAGCGGTTGCCGCGCGGCAGTGAGGCCCGGGAAGAACTACGCGAGCGTCAGGCCAAGGCCCGGCGCCTGAAGCGGGAGTGGTGATGGCTGAAGCGTTCAAGCGGTGGATCTGTGCCCGCTGGGGTCATCGCTGGTATCAGGACTTCTCGTTGGGTGAACAGGTCGAAGAGGGGTATTTCACCACCGTCGACATCTGGCGCTGTGTGAGATGCGGGGACGAGTGGTATAACGCCTACTCAATCGAGATCGGCGATGGGTTCCTACTGCAATCGAAACTCCTGAACTGTGTCGCGCTACCACCGAAGTGAGGCCCCTGATGGCTGAGTCGAAAGCACGGGAGTGGCTAGAGAAGGCGCCGACAGATGGGATTTCGCGGGTGGCCCACAACGTGGTGAAACCCGCCATTGAGGAACTGGTGGACCGGGTGGAGCGGTTGGAGGAGCAGGTTGGAGAGGCGCGAGACCTGTTGACCTTGACCCGCCGGCGGCTGGATTCCACTCAGGACGACGTGGAGGGCACAGGCGAACGCATCGTACATGGCGAAGAGGAAATGCTGGCCCGCCTGGAGGCGCTGGAGCGGCAGGTGGGAGAGAGAAAACCAGACGCTGTCGGGAGGGGGTTTGTCCTTCACACAGAGCGAGGGGCGACGATCGACGCCATCGTGGAGAGGCTGAACATGGACCCCGAGAAGACGAGCCTCTTCATGCAGGACGTTCGGGACGTTGCCGCGCGGGTTGGAATCTCAGGCAGAGTAGACCCCGAAGGCTCTACCCCCTCTGACAGCGAATCATCCGAGCCCCCGGCAGAGGTCCCCAGCGAGCCGGAAGGAAAAGTCGCCAAGATGTTCTCAATCGACCCCTACCTGAGAGGCTTTAAGGCAGGCGTAGAATCCATCAGTCTGCCCCCAGAGGAAGCGGGGGAGTGGGAAGCTAGTTGGCTGTATACGCGGATCACGAAGATGCACTACTGGGAACTGGCTCGCGCCCACCGCGCCATGCATAAGCTGCACTCGACGAAACGCGGGAGGCTCGAACACTACCCCGGAACAGGCTGGATCTTCAGCGACGGCAAGGGCGGTATCCACGACTATTTCCGGACTCCCACCGATGCCATACTAGGCGAGGAGCTGGAGCCACCAAAGCTACGACCACTGACGGAGGAGCAGCGCGAAAAGCTCTGGCCCGACGTGGACCCCAAGGACATCCCCCCGACAGCGAGAACTTGGACGGTCAACGATCCGGCCCAGCGACACATGAACGAGCCGTCGCGTATTGAGGTGCCACCCGAGATCGCGGAGGGACCTGGTTTGGTCGTCCCTGACCCACTCCACATCAGCGCCTTCGACGAGCGACTCGCGACCCCAGAGCAAGCCGCCATGATGACCCCCGACCCCTCAGGCGCAGCCGACGAGTTCTTCGCGAGCCAGCCGAACCCGCATGAACCCGATGGTACGGCGACGACAGCGAAGGCCGCGTACGATGCGCTCATGACGGATACGACGACCTCTGCGCTGTGGGCCGAGCAGGGCGACCCTGCTACCTGGGTAGAGGCCCGCGCGACCCGTGACGCGCACCAGCAGAGGGGCGACGAGAAGTGAAGACCGTCTACCTGCTGCTCAGCCAGCAAGGTCAGGGCAAACAAGTTGGTGCGTCGTATGCGTTCGCTACTCGGAACCTGGCCCAAGACTACGTGCGGGATCTGCACCCGCAGGTGCCCGTTTTGCCCTGGACCGAGAAAGAGGGGAAGAACGGGCGGCTCTGGCGTGCGGGCGTGCTGAGCGGGCGACGAGCGAGGACCTACACGATCTGTGAGTACATGGTCGCGGAGACGTTGGACGAGCTAAGGGAGTACGCGGAAGCATGAAGCGCATCCGCCAACCGCTCATCGAGCTCCAGGACAAGCATAGCTGCACGCATGGCGGCGTCGCAGACAACCCAGCGATCAGGCTCGACCGGGTAGGGGCTCTAGCCAGAGCGTACGCTCATGACCCGGCTCAGCTCGAGGCTCGGTTGTTCGGCCACTTCACGCGCCCGCTCGGGCTCGCGATCCAGTACGACCCGAAACAGCTCCGCACGTTCACGGACGATGAGATCAGGGCGCTCGTCGTGCAGGAGGGCACAGAAGCCAAGGCGAGCATCGACTTCGGCTGGTATCGTTTCGCGTTCCTGCTTTTGCTCGTCGACCGCGCGGGCGCGGGCCACGTGATCGGCGAGATGTTCAGCCAGAAGCAGTCGCTACGGGACAGGGCGAAGCGCATCCACGCGTTGGTCAGCCTATACGGTATCGAGCACCTACTGATCGGCGGCGACTCTGCGAACCCGCAGGACATCGCAGAGATCAACCGCGAGTTCGGTGAACTCGACTACCCGTACGTGTGCCGTGGTGTCTCGAAGACGAGCGGTGACGGCCGACCCTTCGTACAGGCGAGCGTCGGGCGTATCAACAACCTGCTCGGGCGTGGTGCGCTGACGTTCAGGCGGCAGCTCGCAGAGCGTCAGACGTGGCGGCTAGGCATGACGGCGGCGACGGAGGGCACGCCCCAGATAGGCTCGCGGTTGATGTACGAGCTCGGTGCGTGGCGGTACTTGGCCCCGAAACAGGACGGCAAAGCTCAGGACCAGAAGCCAGACGACAACACGGCGGACGGTGCGGACATGATGGCGTGTCTCAGGTACGTGGTCCAGATGTGGCTTGGCCCGGCCCGGCGCGAGCCACTGACGGTAAAAGAGCAGGTCGAACGGTTAGGCGCAGGCGACGAGTACGACGCCGAATATCACAACGTACTGGAGCAGAAACAGACATGGGACAGGAAGAGGGTACGGGCGTTCTAGACGCTGAGGTCGAGGTCCTGGAGGCCGACGAGGATCGCGAGGTCGAAGTCACGATGGACCTGACGCTGCTCGATGCACAACCGCTCCGGGTGCCGATGCCGTTGGGTGACAGGTTGCTCGTGAAGCCGGCGGCAGCGGAGGAGATGACGGAGGGTGGGCTGCACATCCCGACACAGGCGCAGGAAGCCCCGGTCTGGGGCACGGTCATCTCGATGGGTCCCGGCAAGGTCGGCAACCACGGCCAGTGGGTCGGTGCGCCCCAGGATCCTGGCGAGATCGCGGTGAAGCCGGGCGACCAGGTCGCGTACGGCCGGTACGCGGGTAACAAGCTAGAGCTGGACGGTGTGACCTGGCACATGCTGAAGTTCGCGGACCTCCATTCGGTGATTCGCGAGATCAGCTATTCGGAAGGGGACGACGATGGCACACAAGACGAAGCGGACAGTGAAGCGGAGCCCGAAGCCACGGAAGCCACCGAAGACGAAGCCGCGTAAGAAGGGGTACTGATGAAGACGACACGTAAGGGCTTCCTACAGGGCCTGCTCGGGCTGTTCGCTGTCGGGGGGGTGAAGCTGGAGGAAGAGAAACCGTTGGTCCTTTATACGAGAGGTTTCGTCGAAGTCCCCGAGCCCACCTACGACTGCGAGACGTGCAAGGACAACCCGAAGGAGCCTTGCAGGTTCTGCGACGACGAGCGCGGCGAGTAATCCGTGTTCCCCTGGGTCAGTAAGCGCGCCTACCACGAGGTCTGCCGCCAGCGCGACAGGCTAGAAGCACAGGTCGACCGGATGCTCGTTCATGTGACGGCGATGGACCGCATCGACCACGGGCTCAAGGAACTCACTCCAGAACGTCAGAAACCGAAGGAACCGATGCCCGCGGTCATCAGGGAGGAGCTGGCGGCGTGGGGTGCCCAGCGCGAGTTCCTGGCGAAGCAGGTCGAGCGGCTGTACGCGGAGACGGGCGACTGGGAAGAGGTGCTCGTGTTCCTTCAGGCCGATGGTGCGTTAGAAGGGTTGGCGACGATTGGTGAGGAGATGAGCAACTGACGTGGAGTGCAGTGCCCCGAAGTGCAAGGAGAAGCCTAAGCCGGGCTCGAACTACTGCCAGACTCACCGGCTGAAGTGCCCGACGTGTAAGCAAGAGGCGGTCCAAATCCGCAGGCTAGGGAGATGGGTCACGAAGCACAGGGAGCCCGACAGGTACGACGGCAAGAGCGCGATGCTCTGCCTCGCATGCGCTAACAGGTACTCGATAAGGACCCCGAAATGGCTATGGCCGACGCCGATACGCAGCAGACAGAAGTCGCGGGTCAGGGGGTTCTACTGAGCGAGCGCCCGCGGTTGACGCCGAAGATGCTCAAGATCGCAGAGCTGATCGGCGACGAAGGGCTGAGCAACCGTCTCGTCGCTGAGCGGCTGGGCGTCACGAGCGGCTACATCAACCTACGCACCCGCGAGATCGCAGCACGCCTGCCCGACCAATTCAACACACCCCGCGAGACGATCATCCGCTGGTGGCTTACGACCGACCCCGCTAACCCGGCTAAGGACTAAGTCGCATTAGGTCTGTCACTTAGCGTACGATCTGGGACACTTTTGGGGGTAAACCCTTGCTAGGGAATGCCCCTGATGCCATTCGAGGAGTCGCCCCTCGGCCCGGTCACGCCCGTGCCCGGCACTCCTGATATTGAGGAAGGGCGGCTCCTAGATTCATCGTTTGGCATGTCGAAGCAAGAATCGACTGAGCACGCCAAGAACATCTCCGAAGCACATAGAGGCGCACTCCGGGCCCGTCGTCAGCGTGACCTGACCTCCGAGATGTACATGTACCACATCGACGGAGAGGGTGACGCCCAGTGGTCTGACATCTGGAACGGCACGTCGGTACGTATCCCACCGAGCCTCTACGGGGGTCTGCGCTACTCGCGCAACCTAGAGCGCCCGCTCGTCGAGAACATGATTGCGCATCACACCGCCCAGCGGTTCAACGCGGTCGCTCGCGCGAAAGCTGATCCCGACTCGAGGGACCGAGCTCGCGTCGACACGGCACTTGCCAACGAGATCATCTACCGCGGAAACCTCAACCTGAAATTCGCCGAAGCGCTCAGTCTTGCTGTGCCGGCCGGCTTCTGCCCTATGCATATCTGGTGGCGTCATGATATGGGCGAAGGCATCTACGAGCAGGTCGCGGGCGGTGAGAGCGAGCAACCGATGAGCGGCTTCGCGGACGTGTGGGTCGGTGACCCGTTCGACACGGTCTTCAACAAGGGCGCGAAGCGACACTCTTGTCAGTGGCTGAGCTACGGACGCGTGCTGCCCGCCCGGCTAGTCGAGCTGAGCTTCGGTCTCGAAGAGGGCTCGCTCGAAGGTCGCACCGACCTACCGAGCGCGAGCACGTTCCAGCGCATCACCCGCCGCTGGGCGGGGCTCGGTCCGGAAGATCACGGCACGGCAGTCGTCTACGGCGAGTTCGGCGGCGACGAACTGATTGCTGTCGTGTTCCTTGAGATCGCGCCTGGCATCGACCCCGACTACCCACAGGGCTCACTCCAGATCGTAGCGCTCGAGGGTGCTGCCGAGACGGACACGACCTGGACGACGGGTCAGGTTGGGCGCCCGAAGCTGCTGCACATCGGTCCTTTGCCCGGCGGCGATTTCAGCGCGAAGATCCTTCATACCGGCTGGCGTGGCGATGACATCCTCGGCTACCCGTGGATCAAGGACATCGACACCCAGCAGATCATGCTCAACCAGTTCATCACGCTGGAGGCCGAGTACCTGCGCCGATTCGCTCGCCCACCGCTCAAGACGGTCACGGGCAAGCAAATAGACAACAGCGTGACGACCGAAGACGACGCGGTCATGGAATTCGATGACCCGCAGTCGGCTGCTGCGACGGATTTCCTGTACCCACCTGCCCAGGGTGCCGGCATCTACGAGCGTTCCATCCAGCGCTGCGAGCAATACATCTTCATGGTCGGCGGCTGGCAGGCGGCGTCTAGGGGCGAATCTCATGCGGGAGATGCCGCGTCGAAGATCCGGATGCTCGCCCAGTTCGATGACACTGTCCATGCGCCTGTCCAGGCGTCGATTAGGCGCACACTGATAGATGTCCTGAAACACGGGCACCGGCTCGCCAAACAGTACCTAGCCTCACCGCTCTCGATCAGCGAGATCGTCGGTGAGGATCTCGGGTTCGTGGCACAGCCGTTCATCCATCACGAACAGCTATCGGACGAGACGCCTCATTACGAGATCGTGAGCGCGTACGGCACGACGCCCGAGGCTCGTGACCAGATGCTGATCCAGATGGTCACCACCCCGACGGCGGACGGACAGCCACTACTCGATCGCAACCAGTTCTGGCGGCTTTACTCGGATGCCGAGATGCGGCCCATCGAGATCGGCGCTCAGCAGACGCGCGAGGGCCGTGCGAAGTCGATCAACAATGCGATCAAGCAAATCGCGATAGCCCTAGAACAGCAACTCGGCGATCAGGCGCTGACCCGGATCTTCGAGTGGAGCCAAATCATCATGCAGGAGTTCCCGCTTCTGCCGACCGACCCGGACGAGATACACGTCGAGATCCTCGATCAGATCGTCCAAAACGAGCAGGAATCCAAGCTGGCACGTCGCCTCGCTGCGATACGCCAGCGCTTCTACTTGCAACGCCAGATGGAGCGCATGCAGGCCCAAGCAGGTCGCGAAAGAGAGACCGAACGAGGTCCCAAACGAAGCAAGGTCCCAGCGCGGCGTGAGCCCCGCCGGATCGAGCCTCCGAAGGGCCCGCAAGAAGAGAGGATAGGATGAGTGAGGAAGGAACGGGCACGGCAGTAGCTGCTCCCGATACGTCCTCCCCTCCGTCGCCGGCACCAGCGCCCGCAGCCGAGCCAGCAGCACCAGCACCGGCTCCTGCGGTAACTGAGCCCGTGTTGAAGGGGCCACCGGACATGTATCGGCCACACGCTGGACGTGACCATCTCGCGAGGGCGAAACGCGGCCAAATCGTTGCGGACATGCCTCTCGCGAAAACAGCGGATCAGCAGGTAGTCGAGACAGATCCAGGCAAGATCGACGTTCAGGGCAGGGGCCATGAGCCCGCAGGTACGTCCGAGGGTGGTCGCTACAAGCCTGGTATCTTCGACCCGCCCGCCGATCAGCCGGAAGCCCCCGGTTCTTCCGTGCCAGGGGACATGACGCCAGCCGTAGATCCCGCTCTGCCCGCCGCTACGCCGGCAGAGCCAGAGGGTGCCGCGCCCGCGCTACCCGAAGGGTTCACGAGGGTGTCGTTCGAGGGTCATCCGATGCACGAGGCATTCCCTCAAGGGATCGTCGTGCCAGGAGACCAGGAACGCTACGTGCGTGGCCTGATGAACGGCTACTCACGAGCCCAAGAGGTCGACGCCGCACAGCAGACGGTCCGGGAGCTCCAGGCCAAGCTGGCTGCGTCAGAGGCCGAAGCGAAGGTCTACCGCGAGCAGTCGGGCGACGTCTACCCGCAAGACTTCGCGGCGAAATACGAGGAACTCAAGGCGACATGGGGACCGGAAGAGGCTGACCGCTACAAGCGCGGAGTCGAAGCCGAGATGCACAGCCGGGTGGACGAGCAGCGCGAGGTAGCACTGCGCGAACACCAGCAGGAGCAAGGCCATCAAGCGGCCGAGCAAACCTGGCGGCAGTCCCTCCGTCTAGCCGAAGAGCACTTCCCGGATTTCGACGACAACGACCTACGCAGGGTCTGGCGGCTCTACACGTCCGAGTTGGACGACAGGTACGCACAGACCGGCCAGGCAAACTGGAGTTGGGACGAATGGCGAGCAGTCGCCAACACGGTCCAGCTACGCCGGCCTGGGTTCATGGAAAAGCGCGCGGCCGACGCGGCAGAGCGGTTGAAGGCCGAAGTCGATAGGCGCGCGACCCTGAAAGCGGAAGAACTCAAGCGGAGTGATGCGGAACGGCACGCGGCGGCAGTAGTTGCGAACCCGGTGACCGCTCACCCACACGTTGAAACAGGGCATGCGACGCACGCGCCGGGCGCGACCGGAGAACAACCGATCTCCGTGACCGACAAGATGAAAGGGCTCCGGCGCCAGATGCGAAACACTAAGCCCTATTGAGGGAGATCTGATCGATGGCTTCCCAGGTTACCTACATCGATCGAACTGCGGCCAACATTTCGACTCTCGTTCATGAGAACTACTACAACGAGGTCAAGCCGTGGCTCGATCATCTGGACCCTGTGGCGGCGGTCTTTGAGTCTATCGGGGACGACGGCTACTCGCTGATCGGCGAGAAGCTCCAGTTCGGTGCCGACGCCCAGTTCCAGATGCAATTCATGGGCACGGACGGCTATCTGCCGGATCACACGGGATTCGATCCGGTCGAGCCGAGCACGACCCCAGCACGACTCTACAAGCGGACCGCGGCCGACAACTTCCTTCTCGCCTTGGCCGTTCGGCCGGGCGCATACGAGGACTTCTTTGCACGCCTGAACTTCCAGATGCTCGACAGCGTGAAGCGCGGTACAGGCTTCCACGTCCACGGCTCGAAGGAAGCGAAGGTATGCACGTTCGTGTCCCGTACGAGCGCGACCGTGCTCGTCGTGGATGCGGGCTACAACCACGCGTCGACCAGCCCGACGATGTTCGTAGACGACGGCGTGGTCATGGCGCTGACCGATGCGAACATGAGTGACGCGACGATCGGCACGGCAGCCGTATCCAGCGTCGCCCACAACACGTCGCCGACTACCGCGACCGTCACATTCGCGACCGACATCGACACCTCGAGCACGGGCGCCGACGGCGACCCGCTCGTCTTCAGCACGTCGGTCTCATCGAGCGCGAACAACTACGTGACGGAGCAGGACAACGCTCCCAACGGGCTCGGCGACATCATCGACGCCGACGCCAACAACACGACGTTCATGGGCGTGAGCGAGAGCACGTACGCCCGATGGACGCCGCACCGCCTCGCATCGAGCGACTTCGGGCACATCGAGCTCATGGAGTTCATGGAGCAGATCGCTGCCCGCTCGAACAGTGAGGTAACCGCTGGCTCGCACATCATGACCTGTCAGAACGGTGTGAAGATCGAGCTTGCCAAGGATCTGCTCGCCTACCAGTCGCAGTACGAGCTGGGCCGGACGCTACGCGGCGGCTGGCAGACCGTGATGATCGGCGAGCACGAGCTCATCACGTCGCACTACCACTGGCACGACGTTCTCTACTGCCTGTGCCCCGAAGAGTTGCACGTCGTCGATCTCGATGGCGAGCCCTCGGTCTGGAGCGGAGACGGCAGTCAGTTCAACCGGATCGCGGACTATGACGGCAAAGAGTGGTTCTTGCGCCATTACGTCCAGCGGTTCTGCTCGAGGCGCAACAACATGGGCGCGCTCACGGGCATCACGAACACGAACGCCCAGCGCTACGCGGCGCTGCCTGAGGCCGCATAAGGCTGGCTGACGAACCTGAACCCTCCGGGGGGACGCTCCCGGAGGCTCGGCTTGTGGCTCTCGTCGGTGGGCTCATTCCTGCCGGCGAGGGCACGCTGGCCCGATTGCAGGAGCTATTCGACGCGCTTGAAGACGATCTAAGGGCGCTAGGCGGACAAGAGATTGGGGCGAACGTCTTGATCTTCACAGGAGATACAGATGGCGACGATCAGCGTCCACCAGACACTCGGCAACCCGGCACGGGTCGGGACGACGAACAAGAACTGCATCTACCAGATGATGATCATAGTGAACGCGCTCTCGACGGCGATGAACGCGCTCACCTCCAAGATGGATACCGACTTCGCTGACGTGACGAACGCGAGTGTGGACTACGCGTCCACGATCGGCACGATGGACACGCTGGACTTCCTGGAGACGGGCGCGCCGAGCTGATGAGGGTCGGTGACCACTTCGGTCGATCGAGCGCGACGTCTTACCGGGACGCCCAACGCGTACCGGCCGAGATCCAGGAAGCGATACAGGAGTGGGTTACTGACCACTTCGAGGACGGTCGCGAAAGCCGCTGCGCGTGGAACGTGAACGACGGTTGCTACCAGATCCTGACCGACACGAGTTCGGACGACCCGAGGATGCAGCACTGGCAGGCTGGGCTATGGCCCCATCGGCCGGTGATGGTCCTCAACCTACGCAAGTACGGCTGTGGCTCGTGCGGTAGGCTCGTAGAAGACGACGCGTCCCACTGCCCGAGCTGTGGCAAGACGATGGGCCACACGGAGAAAGCGCGTGTACAGCGCTGGATCTCGATCGACGTGCGCGAGCTCGGGGTCGGCGGTGTCGTGAACTGGCTCGACCGCACGAACCTCGCGTCGGGCCGTGCGGGCTTCACCGACATCATGCAGGTAATGATGGCCCACGAGCGCCAGCAGGTTGGGCGCTACGGCGAGATCAGAGCAGAGATAGACGCGAACACGAGGCTTCGGACCCGTGACGCGATGAAAGGTCGGCGCAGGCCGATCCAGCGGGACTTCTCATAAGGCAAGGGCAATGAGCAACGTCAACGTCATCAAGCGCAGGAAGAAGATCATCCCGAGCGAACTGATTCCTCCGACCAACGCGGAATGGACGGGCAGGATGGTACGCTTCGGCGGGATCCCGTGCCTCGTCTACCGCCAGCCTCGCCCGGTAGGCATCCAGCGCCCACACGACCCGCGCCCCCCACGCTCGCGCGTCGAGGTGATCCGCGAAGAGGGCGTGAACGGCAAGCAGGGCAAGATCGTCTACCACGCGGAGAATCGGGAGAAGCTACCCGCCACTCGCCGTATCGTGGACGTCGACAGCCCCGAGGACCCGAACTACTGGGAAGAGTTCATCCTGGTGTGCAACGGCAAGGGCGAGGTCAGGCGGCGCTGGATGTTCGAGGCGACGCACGAGGAGATAGCCCGTGTCAGGACGCGCAAGCTGAAAGAGCGCTTCGCTTCGCGGCTCAGCGAGTTGATCGTCGAGGACGGCGTCGAGCCGCTTGAGGCGATGAACACGATCCAACGCGAGATGTCAGCGGCGAAAGATGAGATCGACGGGCAGACGCTCGCCCAGGACATCGCACGCGCACTGCCCAGCGAGGACAACCCTCAGACCTGGGACGTGTGGGTCAGGGGCGAGAAGAAGATCAGCGGCGTCGACCGGGAGACCGCCAACGCGATCTGCCGCGGCATGAGTGTGATGCCCGAATCCGAGCAGGCAGCGCTGCTCAGCCAGGGCCCGACCGACCCGGGCAATTTCGTCGTCGAGACGGTTGAAGTTCCCTCGCCGCCGGAGGCTGGGACCTTCGTTGAAGGCCCCAAGGGTGCCTAGCTAGATGGCGATCATGCTCGACAACCGTGCGGAGCTCCGGCAAGAGATCTACGCGCGGGTCGGCCTCTCGGGCAGCGACACGGCGCTCACGGAACACGAGACTGTGTCGGGCGACATGATGAACCGCATCATCCAGCAGGCGACGTTCCGCGCCCAGGAATGGATCGTCGAGCACGTTGATGCTACCCGCTGGATCGCTCAGACGGACGTGTCCGACGCAAGACAAGTTCCGGATGGACGCGGCCGGCTCAAGCAAATGCCTGCCACTTTTCTGAAGGCTTCCGGCGACGACCGCGTGTCGTGTCTATCGCGGGCTGACGGTAGCCGCTGGGGCCAGATGATAACGCTCGACGAGCGCAGCGCTCGGGGCGACAAGTTCTGGTTCGAGAACGACCGGCTGTGGTTCACGCCGGGCGCCAGGATCCCCAGCGACCTCGAAATCGAATACGTCTACTACATCCCCGAATGGAGCGACGACGCGACGCCCAGCGGAGGTACAGGTTGGGAGCGCTGGCCTGAATCGTGGCGGATGCTAGTACCCGCGTTCGGCGCGGTGCTCGTGACCCATACAGCTCTGTTTCCTGGCGGCCTGGAGCTGATGGTGCGGCTACAGAAGGGGCTGGAAGATGAGAAGCGCTGGGTACGCAGCAGCGGCAGGCGCTCGAATGAGCCACGCCGCATGAGACAACAGCGACCGCTCTCGGATCGCTGGTTCCACATCTAAGGACGGGCTGATGGCCAACATCAATCGCGACTGGAAACAGACAGTAACCGGCGAGTTGGGCGGTGAGACCTCTGCGACCCAGGGTCCGGACGTCAGAGCCGAGATGGTGATGTTCAAGGCGTGCGTCGCGAACACCGGAAACGTCTATATCGGCGCGACGAGCGGCGTCACCGCCAAGAACGGCACAACCGACGCGACGACAGGACTGGAGTTGGACGCTGGTCAATCAACGGGCTGGATCCCGGTGACCGGCGGCAACCTCGACTCGTTCCACTACATCTGCTCCGGTGGGGGTGACGACATCACCTATATCGCGCTCAGCCGATGATCCGTAGCCCCGTACGCAAGCTGAAGCAGGGCTGGAAAGCGTTTTGGGTCGCGCTCAAGGCCGATCAGCTCGACTACCTGGAAGTCGCGTTGGAGGCCGCCGGCCTGAAACCCGTGCTGGCTCCACCGACCGAGACGCAAGACAAGTTCCGTGTGCGTGTCACCGACTGGAAAGGCGCCCGCTACCTGATCCATACCGGCCCGAAAGGTGGCGATGCCCGGCGCGTGTACGAAAACACCGAGCAGCAGGTCGGTTACGGTAAAGCGTACCGCGATCCTCGAGTTCTGGGACGGCGAATCCCAGCGCAGCATGCTGACTGCGAAGAAGGCATCGAAATGAGCTTAAAGGTCACGGCAGGAGACGGCACGGCTACACCTACCTCCTCGACCGTAACTCTGGACGGGACCTGATCCATGTTCCCCACCAGGATGTTCGCGGACCGATACTTCGCCCCTCGCTATTTCCCGAAGGTGGGTGCGACTCCGGCGCCATCGGCTGAAGGTGACATGAACGCACAGAGCGGAATCGCGATGCTGGCCGGTTGGCCGGTAATCGTGCTGGTGATGGGCACCGAACTGATCCGGAGGTGGCTCAGTGCCTACCATCCCTGACCAGCGCTTCGATTGGAGAGGCGGCGTGAACACGTCGTTCAACCCTGACGCACTCGATGCGACGGAGCTACGCGCGTCACAGAACGCGCGCGCCGGCAAGTACGGTGCGATCGAGAAGCGGAAAGGGACGAAGCGGATCCACACGGACACGTTCGTGAGTCCCGTCGGCATGTTCGTATGGGACGACCCCACGAACGGTCGCTCGGTCGTAGTCGCCTCAAACACCGAGTTCTACCACAAGACGCTGGCTGCCACGACGTTCACCGAGGTGCTCAGCACGCTCACCACGCTGCTCGTCCACTACTACATCTTCGCGCAGCACCGGATAGCGGGCACCGCGACGCTCTACTTCGCGGACAACGGTGCCCTCCGCAAATGGGACGGCACTACGCTTACGACCTCGATCTCGGGAGCACCGGGCGCATACTACATCACGGTCTACAAGACGCGGATGTTCGCGACCGACGGCTCGAAGACGCTGTACTGGTCGAAGATCGACGCCCCCGAGACGTGGAGCGCGACGTCAGGTGGCGGCCAAGCGGACGTAGAGACGTACGACTCCGAGGGGCTTGTCGGTCTCGCCTCGGCCGGCTCCAGCCTACTGCTGTTCAAGGAGGACTCGATCGCGCGCTACACAGGTGTGACGGCCGCAGAGATCCGGATCGACCGTGAGACAGAAGGTGTCTCCAACGACGTCGGCTGCATCGCGCCCAGCACGATCGTGACGTTCGAGGACAACTTCGTCTTCTTCCTCAGCGACCGTGGCGCGTACATCGCGTCAGAGGTCGGCGTCCAGGCGATCGGGATCAACATCGAATGCTACCTCGACGACAACGTCGACACAGATAGGTGGGGGCTTTCGTCGGCCGTCCATCACAAGGGCCGTCGGGAAATCTGGATGACGATCCCGGTCACGAACGGTAACAGCTATGAGACGTGGATCTACAACTACCGGCTCGGCTCGTGGTGGGGGCCGCAATTGTTCACGTACAACGCGTTGGTAATGACACCGTACGAGAAATCCGACGGCACCGAGACGGTCCTGCTGCTGGGAGGCGGTTTCGCGCGCGAGGCGGATGCCACGGACACCACAACGGACGACCTGACGACGTCTGACACAGGCGGCACGACGATCACGATGGACGTCGAGTTGCCCGAGCTGTTCTTCGGGGACCCGATGCGCTTCAAGCTGGCGAACATGTCGCAGGTTGTGCGTGCTGATCTCGGCGCAAGCGGGTCGCTGACGTTCCGTACGAACTCGGACGACCAGGCGCAGGCCGACATGACGCTCGCGAGCGCAGGCGCGGGCATCAAGACGTACCACGGCCGGCCCGCATGGCGCGGCTACGGACTCGACCTGAACCTGCGCGAAGCGACGACGAACCTCGTCACGATCAACGGGCTTGGGCTGCAAGCCGCACCGGGCAGGAACGTTACATGAGCCCGTACGGGTATGTTGAGCGCCCACCGCTACAGGGCGTGACCAGCGGAGCGACGAGCCGCATCGTGATCCCGCCGCGGCTGGAATCGCGACGTTTCGCGACCCAGACGGCGCTCAACATGGCGACACGCCCGGGTACGTACTCGGAGATCGTGTTGCAGGACTCCCCCGACCAGTACTTTCGCTTCGCGGAGACGGGCTCGACGATCCGCGACTACACGACGAACTTTAACGATGGCACCGCGATCGGAACGGTAGTTAGCACGCAGCCGAGCTTGCTCAGCGATGGCTCCGATTTCAGTAGGAAGCTGCGCCAGGACGGTACGGTCGGCGTCGTACGCTGCGACGTTTCCGCCCCTGCGGTCATCGGCACGCAGGACTGCACATTCGAGATTTGGATCAAGGACGAGGACGGCAACTCCGACGCCGCAGTGTGCCCGCTCTGGCACATGAACCCGACGGCCGCCGACTCGTTACGCGTTGATCTGAACAACGCCGGGGCCGGCGACGACGGCAAGGTCCGCGCGGAGATCATCACGGCAGCGAACGGCGCGACGAGCGTCTACGGCACCTCGACCGACATGTTCGACGGCGAGATCCACCATATCGTCGTGCTCTGGGATCGTGACGGCGAGATGAGCATCTGGGTGAACGGCGCGCATGAGGCATCGGTCGACATCTCGGCTGACAGCGCTGAGAGCATCGGCGGCAACGCCTACCTCGGCACGCGGTTAACGGGCGACAGCGGTGAAGAGTTGGACATGTTCGTGGACGAGATGGCAGTCTACACGACGCTGCTGACCGAACAGAAGATCGTCCAGCATTACGAGCGGGGAACGACTACAGCATGACCGCGCACAGGAGGGCGTTGTAAGATGGCAAGCTATAGACCGCCAGGGCTGAGGAGATCATCTGGTGCCCAGCAGTACGGCGGGCTACTGCCACCGATCGCGCCGCCTACTAAGGGCGACCGGACTGACCCGACCCCCACGTTCGATGACGGTAAGCCGCCGGGCACCGGCGAAGAAGCAACGTGGATCCCTCCGCCCCGCGGATGGCCCGGTGGCCCGCCCGTTGGCCCCCCCGGTGACGGCAGTGGAGGTAGTGAACCTCGTGAACCCCCACCTCCGCCCTGGCAAGGCGACCCCGACCCATACAACTGGGATCCGTTCTTCGACAACTCGAGCAGCCGCGCCTCGTGGTGGCAGGATCAGCTCTCAGGCCCGTTCCTCGACAGGATCAACAACCCGAGCCGCTACGATGCGGATCTCGTGCGGCAGGGCGGGGACGTGATCCGCGAGCAGATCGAGGACATGAAACAGCGTGGCAAGATCGACCTGGAAGAGCACTACGCCTCACGCGGGCTCACGGGCTCGAGCCTCGAGTCGGATCAGATGGCGGAGTACACGCTCGACCTCCAAGCACTGGAAGCCCAGCGGCTGTGGGATTTGCAGCGCGAGCAGGCGAACACGTGGGCCGACGACTGGCGGGCTGCGGCCGGCGCAGGACTCGGTGCTGGCGGGCTGTTCGAGCAGACGGAGGGTCGGCAGGTGAGCGACGGGAGACAGGCCAGGGCTCTACAGCTCCACCAGCAGGGCATGGAGTGGGACGAGGCGTTCCGCCAGTCCGATTTGGAATGGAGAAAGGAGGCCGGTCGGCGTGGGTTGGACATTTCCGAGGAGATGGGCAGGTTCAACATCGAGCAACTCCAGATGGACACACTGATCCGGATCCTGATGAATAATCCCGAGATGATAAACGACCCCGACATCCGCGCGATACTCGGTCTTGAACCGCTGGACGATCCACCTCCACCTCCACCTCCCCCAACGTTCACGGGCGAAAACAACGACGATGACGACTATGATGACGAGGAATGACGAGGACAACCAGCTCTTCTAGGTAGCTACGGATGCCGACCTATCGCCCCGGTGCCTTTCAAGGCCCACGCAGGGAGCCCGCCCGCGGCACGTTGCCTGACATGCGGATGCCCGAGCTCGACGGTGGCAAGCTCGACTCCCCGCAGCTCAGCGAGTTCAGGCCGTGGGAGACGGCGAGCCAACGTGCGTTCGGCACGCCTAACCAGGACGCAGGCGAACCGCTCGGTTACGGTGCCCTGAACACGCCGGCCCCTGAGCCGCATCATGAGTTCTTCAACCAGATGTCTACGCCACCTCCTGACATCGAGCCGGGTGGTGATCTCTCGTACGCCTGGGACCCGTGGTTCGACCCGATGACCGACCGTGATCCGCCAGGCGACCGGAACTCGCCCTCCGAGTCGGGTGTCGAGGACATGGACGGCCCGTGGACTGATCTTCGCCGAGGAGAAGGGGGTTATGGTCCCGCGGAACCAACCCCGCCGCCAGGTGGCCCCCCAGATCGTCCCGCGGAACCAACCCCGCCGCCAGGTGGCCCCCCAGATCGAGACGATTGGGAAGACGGCCTCGATCGAGGTCAAGGCGGGACGTTCCTTGACCCGATCCTGGGCGGCCAGTACCGGCACGGCAACGAGATGGACGCGTACCGGCCGGGCTACCAGGGGAACTGGGATCACGCTGGCAGGCCGATGGATCAGGCATCAGCTCAGCTCCAGAACCTACGGTACATGGCGACTGAGGGCATAAACAGCAGGACCGGCCAGCGCATCCCACAGGAAGAGCAGGCGAAGATCCTGGCGTATCTGATAGAGGGCGGGTGGACACCCCAATAGCGCGAGAGGACTACGATGGGCTGGAGAAAATGGGTCCCTAACTTCCTACCGGACTTCATTCCCGGTGCCGACGAGAATCACCCTGACGAGTGGAACGTGCCGCCGCCGTCGCAGTTCAACCTGCCGCAGACGGGTGGGCCAGGCGGAGGCGGAGGCATGGGCGGAGGCTTCAGCTTCGGAGGTGATAGTCCTTATCAAGCTGGCCCCCAGTCGTTCCCTGAGCCACGCGGCGGCATCAACCATCCGGTCGGCTGGGGCGGAGCGAACGATCCCTACGGGTCGCGTGGTCCTTACCCCTGGGAGCAACCCGCCACAATGAATCCCCGGCCCGGTGGCTACGGCGCTCCGGGCTCCTGCAACCCCGACGTGACGGGCTACTACGGTCCACGCGCGCAGGGCATGAGCGGCTGGGAGAAAGCGTACCTCGGGACGATGGTCGCCGGTACAGCCTTCGACATTTTCAGCAGCTGGCGGTCCGGTCAGCGCGAGCAGGGCCGCTACGATCAGGACAGCGAGCGCTTCGGGTGGGATCAGGAGGCGTGGGAGCGATCGAAGGCGCGAGACGACGCGCGCATCAGCGGAGCTGAGTCACTGGGGCCGTACCTGAAGAGCTATTTGGAGTTCGACCCGTTCGAGAGTGGGCCGCGGACGGGGCCAAACCGGAAGAGGTAGACGATGCCGGCGCCATACGGATACGGGACAGGCGGATCACGAGCGGCGGAAGCTGCTTCCAGGGGTCTCCAGAACATCGGCGCGCTTTTCCTCGATTACGACCGTCGTAAGCGCGACACCGCCCGTCAGCAACGCGACGACTACATGGCGGAGCAGGAGCACGACGCCCGGATGCTCGACCTCCAGGACCGGGTAGAGGACCGCCGGGCCGACAGGCGCAGAGCTCAGCAACGTTTCGAGTGGGACGTAGCCGAACACGACAGCCGGATTCGTGAACAGGGGCATGCCGACCGAAAGGCGCGCAACGTGGTCGAAGCGGAGGGCTTCTACACGGTGCCGAAGCTCAGCCCGATCGGCGACGTCGGAGGCATGGGTCCACCACCGATGCCAGTAGATCCGAACGCGGGCATGGCCGGCTACGAAGGCGACGACTGGACGGCGGTCGGCTACAACCCTGTCAAGTCGCTCAGCTACCGGAAGGGCGCAGCCGAGTTCGAACAGGGCCTGGAGCAAGCCGAGACCGCGGCCACGCGCGGGCTGACGCGCACGGGTCAGCCGCTCACGCCGAGGGGGCCTGGCACCGCGATCGTGAACCTCGCCCGCTCGGAAGCCGATCTAGCCGCTCGCGAGATCGTTGAGCGCAACCGCCAGCCAGACGGCACCGTGGACCGTGTTGGTGCCGAGCGTGAGGTGGCCGGCCTTCAAGGAGAGCACGGCATACTGGCGCGCTCAGCTCTGAACAGCATCATCACCCGCGAACTGGCGAACCCCCCCGAAGGTGAGTTCGATCTGCTCGGCGAGATCGACAACAGGCTCGGTGCGGACGAAGAGCCGTCTGGCGTTCCGTCGTTGCCGAGCAGGGCTTGGTCTGGCCTGACCGGCATCGTAGACCGCTTCAATGCACAACCACCCATAGGCCCTGGCGGCGGCACGCCGACGTTCCCGCGGCGACTAACGCCGCGCGGCCTGATTGGTACGGATCAAGCCGTAGCTGTGCCTTCTGGGCCGCCCAGCATGCAGCAAGCGCCCGATGTGGGCTTCGTGCCACCTCCACCGACTGGCAACCCTGAAGCTGACGCTCTGGTCGCCGAGATCATGGCGGACCCCGACTTGAGCGTCGAGCAGCGCAACGAAGCGATCCAGATGATCCTCGCGCAGATCGGTGGCGGTTAGACGAATGCCCCAGGAAGCCGATCCGCTCGCCCGTTACCGTCAGCGCATATCGGAGGTTGGGCAGGCCATCGATCCGCTCGCAAGATACCGTGGGCGGATCGATCAGTTGGGTGGCAGCGAGCCTGCTGTCAGCCGCGGTGGGGGGCGGTACGGTCCCGGCATGAGTCGCGCCGTCGCGCAGCTCGGGCTCGGCGCGGCCGAATCGGTAGCCTCATGGTTAGATCGCCCTCTTGCGGCAGCCTACGAGCGCCTAGCGGCCATGAATAGGCCTGAGTGGAGCACGCTGGCGCGAGCAGAACGCGAGCCGGTCGTGCCTAAGCTGCGGGAAATCATGCCTCCCGAGACAGGTTGGGAGACAGGGGCTCGGGTCGTAGGCGCGCTGGGCGGTGAAGCGTTGCCCTACGTGTACGGGGGAGGCGCCATCCGTACGGGGCTAAAGCAGTTGCCGCGGGTTGGTCGATTCTTCGCTGAAGCACCCAAGGTTGGCCCGCTCTCGAGACGACTGGGGCGAGCCGCTACAGAGACTGCAAAAGACGTGGCGGCATATGGCCCCATCGACGTTGCCGCCGCCGCCCGCGGGCCGGAATTCTCCTCCGCGGGTGGCTTGGCGGAAATGACGGACAGCCCCCGGCTCCGCGAGATCGCTGAGCACCCACTCAAGCGTGCCGCCTTTGAGGTCGCGACCGGAGGCGTTGCGGATGCCGTCATGGGGGGCATAGGCGCTGTGATTCCCGGCCGCGTTCCGCCTCTGTCGCGCAGGGGTGAAGGTAGGGCTGCGCTGCTCGAGGGCGGAGCCGAGGCTGAGCGTCGTACGCTGAGCCGACGGAGGGCCGAGCGAAGGGCGGTCGCCCCGCTCAGCCCGGTAGAGGCGGACGATGCGAAAATCGTGGCCGGCCCGATTGACGACGTTGCGGCTCGGGCAGTGGACATGCCGCCTGAGTTACAAGATGACCTGAATGTGCTCACTGAAGAGTTGGCTTATCGTCAGGCGCGGTCGCCCGATCTCCAGCCCGCCGAACCCGTATCCGTCCGCAGACCCGATTTCTTCGAGGGCCTAGATGACCCAGCCGATGTAGCTCCGCCCGTGGCCGGGGGTGCCGTAGCGCTGCGCCAAGTCCCGAAGGCACTCCGGGCAATGAACAAGGCCCCCGAGATCGCGCTCAGCCAATTCCCAGAGGTCGAGAAGGCGATGCAGGTGGCGGACGGCCTTCAGCGCCTTGGCATCAAGGACCGGACACTTAGCGCGCTCGACCGGATGAAGGCCGGGTTCGCGCGTACTTTCGAGCACATCGATCCAAAGGCATCGCCCGAGTTGGCTCAGACGCAGGACATCCTGCGGACATACCTGAATGCTCCGCACTACTCGAAAACCGTTGCCGCGGCGCGAATCGCGGACGTGGTCGACGGGCTCGACAAAGACCAGACGCGGCTGCTGACCGGCCATCTCGCGCTGCCCGATATCCTAAAGGACGCAGAGAACGGGTTGTACGAGGGCCG
Source organism: Longimicrobiales bacterium (assembly GCA_965248625.1). GTDB lineage: Bacteria > Gemmatimonadota > Gemmatimonadetes > Longimicrobiales > Gaopeijiaceae. The sequence goes on from OZ252109.1 coordinate 1,207,210, forward strand.
GGATCTGCCGTTCGGCTACCGCTCAGTCGATGAAGCCAGGCAGGACATGGCCCAAGTCAGCCAGCGGGCTTTCGTGGATCCGGCGGTACGAACTGCGATCCAGAAACGCAACGAGTTCGTGCGCCCGATCACCGAGGAACTCGTCAATCGCCAACTGCTCCCCAAAGAAGTGCTCGACGATCCGCGCTACTACCACCGTCAGGTCATGGCGTACATGGACTTGGCGGAGTTCCAGCCGGTTGGAACTGATTCGAAGGACATACGACTGAGGAAGAAAGGGTTCCAGAGAGCGCGTGTCGGCGGCGGCGACTTCAACCTGCGTTACGGGCAGGCCGAGTTCGAGTGGGTAGCCCAAGCGCTCAGCCTCATCGAGCGGCAGAACACGCTGGACCGGCTGAAGGAAGTCAACGATCTCGGGCCGGCGCTCCGGGAGGCAGATCCCGAGAATTGGCGCACGAATCTGCCTGAAGGCCACCGCATCTGGAGGCCGAAGGAAAGCGTCCACTTCAGAGGTCCGACCGTCCAGCAGAACGTGATTGACCAAGTGCTGGCGGGCACGCGCGAACTTGAGGCCGACGACGTGCAGGACGCGCTGTTGCTTGCTCGCGGTGAGGAGTGGGTGATCCCCGACGGTCTCGCGAAGACGCTCGACGACTTCCACCGCTTCGATGTTGACGATATCGGGCTAAACAAGTTCGCTCGCTACCTCCAGTCGAGCTGGAAACAGTACGTCCTGCTCAACCCGATCCGGGTCCTGAAATACAACGTCAACAACACGTCCGGCGACCTGGACGTGGTGCTCGCATACAACGCTCGCGTCCTGAAGCGGCTCCCGCAGGCCGGCAAGAAGCTCCGCGAATTCGTGAACGGCGAGGCGCTGAGCGATGTGCAGGAGAGCATGGAAGAGCTGGTCAGGCTCGGCGTGATCGACTCCGGCATCAGCGTCCACGAGATCCCTGACATTTCCGAGATCGGTGTCTTCAGGAAGCTGGGCGACCCACAAGGGAACGCATTTCAGCGCGCGTGGCGTGAATACTGGGACACGGCGCGCGGCCTCACGACATTCCGCGAGAACCTGTTGAGGGTCGCGGCTTACGACCACTTCCTCGATGTACTCCAAACGGACGGTAGACAGATCTACGGTGCGTCGAAGAGGCATGAAATAGATGCGTTGGCGAGCAGGCCCGTGGAGGAACGCGCCGCGAAGCTCGCCCGCGAGTTGATCGGCGATTACGGCGGGATCTCAGCAGCAGGACGATACCTGCGGAGCCACGTCATCCCGTTCTGGAGCTGGATGGAAATCAACGCTCCGCGCTACGTGCGCCTGTTCCAGAACGCGCCGTACGAGGGCGTGAGCCGAACAGGCATCGCGGGGGCGGCGGCAAAGAGGGCAGGGCTCACGGCGATAGGGTCGACGGCGAAGCTAACGGTCCAAGCAGGAGCGCTTTACGCCGGAATCAACCTCTGGAACCACATGATGTTCCCCGACGAGGAGCGCACGATGCGGATGAGCAGGGACGACCTGCATCTCATCCTCGGCCGGCGCGATGACGGCACGATCCGCAGCCTGCGCTTTGAGGGCGCGCTAAGCGACGCTCTGTCCTGGGTCGGGCTCGACGATCCGTTGAAGGACGTCCAGGACGTGGTGTCGGGCGACCAGAGCGTGACCGACAAGATCGCGGAAGCCGTGAAGTCGCCAGGCGGGCGCATTCTCCAGTCCTGGGATCCGTTCACGAAGGCGGCAGCGGAGACAATCGCTGGCGGCACGGCATACCCGAGGATCACTGAGGAAGGTGCCCACTTCACTCCGCGCCTACGGCCACTACGCAACCGCTGGGAGCCAGTGGCCGGGATGTGGTCGCTACGCACGCCCGCGCGGATCGCGACAGGCCAGCCGCGCCCACCCGGCATGCCGGGCGAGAATCTGGTGTTCTACCGTACAGACCCAGGCCAGAGCGCGTATTTCGAGGTCCGTAAGCTGGCAGCACGCTGGCGCGAGCAGAACGATCCAGGCGGTGCCGGAGGTGGTGGCGCACGACCGACACCTCGTTCGAACGCGCTCTACTACTTCAAGCGCGCGATCCAGTACGGCGACCGAGAGAAGGCGGAGGAGTGGTTGGGCAAGTACGCGGAGCTGGGCGGAACGGAGCGAGGCTACAAACAGAGCATGGATTCAGCCCACCCGCTCAGCACGGTCAACAAGGGCGATCGTAGGAAGTTCATGGAATCGCTCGATCAGCGGCAGCTACGGATCCTGCGCGACGCCTTACAGTGGTACGGCAGCGTCTATCAGCCCGCGCCTACCAACTGAGATGGACGATGAACAGAATCGCCAACGCGAACACTATACGCCCTAGCATAGCTATCCAACCCCGGGAGGACCCATGAAGTTCAAGGCCACAATAGAGTTTGACCATTCTGAGCTCTCCAGCGCGTCTCTCTACGAGTTCTTCGATGTAACGATAGCGACCGAGCTCAAGCGGCTCGGTGCATCTAATCATACGACTCGGATCGAGTCTGGTTTCATAGACGTCGACGGACCGCTCAAAGATGTGAAGGCCCAGGTCGCCGCGTGTGACAGCGTGCGCTACCTCGAGACGCTCGCCGGGACGCCTGGTGTGAGTGGCAAGGTACAGGAAGCCGTCGCGAAGCGGATCGCGAAACTGGCCGCATGATCACCCCCCCGACCTCCATTACCGATGGCTAACGGCCCGAGCACTACCCAACAGCTCCAAGACCGGGACCACCACCCATGAGCGACCTCGCAATGGCTGGATTCATGCTTGCCCAGACGGCGGAGGTAACCTGGCAGGCGATCGGCATCCTGTTCACCGCGATGGCTGCTGCTGCTGGAGCGACGTTTGTGGTCGCGCGGCGTAACGGTGGCCCGAACGGCAAGGTGATCGAGCGAGCCCGTGCCGACGCGCGCGAGGAAGCGCTACAGCAAGCCCGCGCCGAACAGATGTACACCGATCTCCAGAAAGGTCTGGCCGACATCAAGGAGGAACTCCATCGCCTCAACAACACGCTGGAAGACCTGTCCCGGAGGTCAGGCAAAACCGACCCTCTCCGGAGGGATAGGGAAGCGTGACGAACGCTCTGGTCTTCATCATCTTCGCGTTTGGCGTCGGCGGGATTCTGCTCAACAGTTCTCTCCAGGCGGCCAGAGCCGAGCGCGACAGTTACAGGTTCGCGCGCGACAGTCTGGAACTCCAGGCCGATTCCGCGTGGTCCGTGGCGAATGGATGGTCGGTCACGGTCGGCACCGAAAGCCCCGAAAACCTTTTGGACTCCTTGGCTTCGGTCGATTCCGTACGGGCTCGGCGTCTCTCTGAGAGCAACGTGCGTGTGACGCGACTCACTCGGGTGGTTTCTGTGCTCCGCGATAGCCTCCAGAGCATGGGTCAGGTGGTGCAGCCCGCCCAGGACTCGACGGGTGCTATCAGTGGCGCATGGGCCGGGCGCTTCGCCGACGACCTTTTCAGCGCAACGTGGAGCTTCAGGCTCCCGGAGATGCGGATGGGTCTCGTGGTCGAAGCGGCGCAGTGTCCGATGGTTCTCGTGGCTACGGAGGCGGGGGACCGCACACAGGTGAGCGCGGTGGGCAGGGATCCTCGCTGCACCCCAGACGTAGAGCAGGTGTTCATAGATCGACTGCCCCCTCAGGTCGTTGTGCGGAACCCGAGCTTCTTCAGCCGTCTTCAGAGGGCTGTGATATGGAGCTCGGCTGGCTACCTGCTTGGGAGGGTTTCGCCGTGACCAAAGAGACACCCCCCGCTGGCAGCGCTCGCGTTCGCGCTCTGGCTCCTGGGCAAGTACGTGGGGACCGAGGTCGTCCGTCATGTCATTACCGAAGAGGACGCGCCGATTGCCGCCGCGCTCTTGCAACTGGACTCCACGCTTCAGGCCCAGGACGCCAAGTCTGATTCGATCTTCGACGCGCTCATCGACGTGAGGTGTTCGAGGCGGCGGCGCGATGTCGAGCGGAACGTAGAGGGCGAAACGATGTGCACCTCAATGGACTACCGACGATGAGCGGTGGCCGTCAACACGCGATCACCATCCTCACGTATTGGCTCGCCGCAGTGACCATCGGCGCGGTCTTCGTCTTGGACTGGACGGGTCGCAGCTCGGAAGGTATGCGTTCGGTCGCGCTCCCGGTCTTCGTGACACTGGCGACACTCGGCGCTGGTGCCGCCGCACGCAACGTGGCGAAGGAGCGGAACGGTGGCGCGTAATGCCTAGCTTCGGCCGCGCGTCCTCCGGGCGTCTTGCAACGGCGCATCCCGTCCTTCGCGACCTCTTCGAGCGCGTCGTAGAGACGCACGACTGCACGATCGTAGAAGCCATCAGAAGCGAAGAGCAACAGAGGGAGTACCTCGAGCGCGGCGTCTCACAGACGATGGACAGCTGGCACCTGCCTCGCGACGAGCGAACAGGCAAGCGAGTCACGGGCGGGGTCGCGTGGGCGATGGACGTGGCGCCCTACCCGATCGAGTGGACGAATGAGACGCGGTTCCGGGTGTTCGGAGGCTTTGTGCTCGCGTTCTTCCAAGCGCTAAAGGAAGAGGGCCTCACGTTCACGGACGCGACTGGCGCCGAGTGGGCCTACGCCGACTACTACCTACGCTGGGGCGGCGATTGGAACCGGAACTGGCGCTACGACGACCAATCCTTTAATGATCTGCCCCATTTTGAACTGAGGTTAGCGCGCGTGATGGAGGAAGCAGCGTGACGACACGCCAGTCCACAGTACGATGGATGGCACGAGCCCTGCCCCATTCCCCTGGCATGTTGCCGAGACACATGACCCGGCCAGACAAGGCACAGGTTCTCTGGGCATGGCGGCGTCGCCTGCGCGAGGGAACAGATCAGGTTGGCGACCCCGATTCGGACATCGTTCCGTGGTGTCGCGAAATCAATCGGCTTCGCGGATTTTGCACGCTCCAGTCGTGCGCTGGACACCCGGCGACTGAGCGTGGCGGAGTCGTAGAGCCCGCCCACCTGTGGCTGTGGATGGACAAGCCGACGAGTGAAGTCTGGGACAGGCAGGCGTTTCGACTCGCAATGCACGAAAACGTCGAGCGGGTGTCACGCCTCTACACGTCTTGGGGACAAGAAGTCGCGTCCATCACCTTCGCAGGCAATGAACGCGACCTTCTCACCGAGTCACTAGCCGTGATCATGGACTTCCTCCTAGAGGTGGAAGCTCAAGTCGGGCTAGAACGCAGTGACCCCTGCACCTAGCCTACTTGCGGCAAACGCCTGCCCGCTGCTTGGCTTGGCACTCGTTGTCCAGCTCGCCGGACGTCGGCTTACTGTGCCGAACGACGTAGTCCGACGTGGGCCAGTTGGAGCAGTTCTTGCACCAATGCCACGTGTCACTGTACGTCTTCCTTCTGTATTCCATGACTGTGATTCCTCCTTCCGCCGTACGTTTTACAGGGTCAACCCTAGGCGAGCAGGCTGTCCTAATTCGCCGCTAGTCCGCCCCTTGACAGGTGCCCAGCGGCCACCCATGTTCTCCCGACTTAAGCGGCAGGACGCAGAAACCCCTGCACCTCCGCAGAGGCGATTTTCACAAAAGATTCCGCGGTGTCTCCGGCAAGAGTGGCCGCGCGAATCATCAGGTGCTAAGACACGCGCCGCTCGAACGGTTCACGCTGTTCGGGCTGCGCGTTTTCGATCGTTACGGAAAGGGCTACCACGGAAAGTCGGGGTCGGCAAGTCTAAGTTTCGCAACTACATCGCGGGAACGATGCACCCTTGCCACACTGTGGCCTGACTGCTATAACTTCGGGTTTTGTTCTTCCCCCCCACCCGCATACCTCCCCCGTAGGCGAAGATCATGTGTCAACTACCGTCGTTAGTCTGCCGACTGGGCCGGAACACTACGCCGATACTGAAGGAGATCACGCCGTTTCGTTCGACCCCACCTCTGTCGTCGATGTCGTTGAAGCCGAGTACGTAGCGGACGTCGGTCAGCCAAGTAGTGAAGCCTGCATCGACAGCGATCCCGGCCCCAAGTGCTCCCCCGAAATCGATCGGCACTGTCTTGGCATCTCCGTCGAACGAGGGATGGTCACAATCCCGTGTGACCGAGGCCCCAGATTCGGCAAGTGTCCCCGTGCAACTGGCCTCAACGGATACTACTGGACCCACCAGAAGGAATGGGGAGATGCCGCCTCCGCTAGCCTGCATTCGTGCCAAAAGGCCTACCTCGAAGTAATCGACAGCTTTCTCGCCCGTCAGCGCCCCTTGCGTGAAGCCGGCGCCCTTCTGCGAGTATCCCAGTTCGACCAGGAAGCCTACCGTGTTGTCCGCCCAGAGAGTCGCAAACGCAGCAACGTTGGTGCCCACCAGGAAATCGCTTGAAGCCCTCGGCTTTACCCCCCAGAAATCGGAGAAGTTGACTCCCGCCCGAGCGCCAAACACGGTCTGTGCCTGAACGCCCGTTGCTGCGAGCGTCGTGCCCACGATCAGCGCCAACACTAGGTGCCTCTTCATCGAATCCCCCACGTTGAACGCGAAGCAAGCTTCCCAGCGGCAAAACGTCACGAACCAATGATCACACCGAGCGCCCCTACGGTATGCAATGGACCAGTAGCACCTCCGACCTGAGTGCCCCGTCTGGCATGCGGAAGCGAAGAATCACCTCAAAATAGAAGCCGGTTCTCGTGAGGAAAAGCCGATGATGAGAGGCTCCGGTGAGACTGTTGCCCGATCGCACGCGATCGGCACCGTACACGTCCGTGAACCACGGCACGGTGATAGGCCCTTCATCAAATGGGCTTGATCCGCGGGACGCCGACCACCGACCGCCTTCGAACACAGCCGCGTGGTCAGAACCGCCACCGACGGCACGGATCTGAATTGTCATTTCGCAACTGATACTAGCGCCAAAACCAGAGCCGCTCGCATCAACTTCAACCGATAGGGTCCTTAGGACTACTACCAGTGGCGGGTTGTCACAGCCGAGCGTGGCGGCCACAAGTGCAACCACCGCGATCCTCTTCATCGAATCCCCCTATTGAAAATGACTAATCCGCACTCCGCGTACAGACGGTGAGGGGGGGCGTCTGACCTGCTGAACTCGCTTCGGAATGGCCTTCTCTGCGTCCCATCCAAGCATTGCCGCCAAGCGACCCGCCGTCTAATCTTGTTGGTCCCCCCCGAGTCCCCCTTGGGCGACACCCTTGGGGGAGGTGTGTCATGGCGCTAGGCTTCCGTTCGACTGTTCATTTTCCGAGCATTGGTGCCCAGCCTGGGGACCTGATCGCGTTCACGTCAATCCGCGGTCGAGATCACGTGCTTGTAATCCGCGAGCACGACATCGACGACTGCCCGTCCATGCTCAGCCAGCTTCACCGCCTTCGGTACGGGGAGGATCCTGCTCCTCTTCGGCGACCATCCGCCCGTGAAACTCGACGGACTCATCGAGAACGCGCTGATCATCATCTGAGAGTGGTGCCGTAGTCACTGCCCCCAAGCGGGCTCTGAGCTTGTCTATCTCCTGAAGGGCGAAAGCTACCCCTTCTTGGAAACGGTCCGGTCCGTTGCCTGCGTTGGTCTCGCGAAACCGTCTGAGTGCATACGCCTTCGGTTCACTCAATGATTTCCATTTCCCGTTTCGCCATCGGGAAACGTCCTTTTCTGCGACCCCGTTGGCCCTACTAGCAGCCTCTGCGTTCGTGGTTCCGCTCACGGCGGACAGGAAGTAATCAACTAGCTCCTCGTCCCCGCTGTCCCTAGTCGGTTTCTCGTGAGGCCCCATGCCGCCCTTGACATGTCCGAGGTGGCCGGACATCTTGGCTACGTGGTTAACGGGATGCTGCTCACCCCATCTGTTTCTCTGGTTAACCCTGAATGATGACACTAGAAACAGCCTCAGCACAAGAAAAGAAGAGCGACCGTGTGGGGATTGCGGTGACTCCAACTGAGAAGCACGCGATCCGCGCTATCGCCGCGATTCAAGACTCTGACGAGAGCACCCTACTTCGCACCATGCTCATCGACGACATCGTCACCGAGTTCGACAGGGTGCGCTCCCTTCGCGAATCCGCCTGATGCAGGCCGACCTCTTCGCTATGGAGTCGATGGACTCCGTCGTAGCTGAGTTCTCTGAGATGACGGGTGCCACGGCGGGGGCCGCCTGAGATGCCCTCATCTAACAAGGCCGGCTCCCGGGAGTCACTGGAATCCAAGCGCGCTATTGGAAGCGCGGTCCCTGACACGCGCCGCTGGCTGAGCCACCTGAACCGCCAGGCCGGCCACACGGTCAGCCGTTACGGCCCAAACATGAAGACGGTGGCTCGGGGCTGCTCACTGAGCCTGACCCGGATCTATCAACTCCGTGGTGGGGACTCGACCGGAGCGCCACAGCACCTCATACGGCTACTCGACAAGCTGGCACGTCATCCGCGACTGAATCCCTATCCACTGCTGGGTCTTGGTCACGTGATCGTCGAAGACGCGCTCGCCAGCCATGACCCTGATGTCCTCCAAACCCGGCTCGGGCTCGTGCTAGAGGACGAAACCCGATCGCAGGCGAGCGCGGACATCGCGGAGTTCCGACTGGTGCAGCATTGGGATGCGGATCGGCTCGATGGGTTCATCGACTTCGGTGAGATCCACGCGGCCAACCTGCTCGAGGCGGTTGGGGTGGCGCGGGTGCTGAGGAGGCAGTTCGGGTGACGTGCTCCTGGCGAGGCATGGCTCGGCGAGGTCAGGCCCAGCGAGGCGTGGTGAGGCAAGGTGATGGACGCACGGCACGGTAAGGCGGTCAACAAGGCTTGGTTTGGGGAGGAGACTGATGCAGACGCTGGAAATCACGGTGGAAGGGACGTACGCGCTGCTCATGAACAACGCGAAGTCGAGGGTCGGCCACTTGGGACGAGCGCGTTTCGTGAGCGCCATCAAGCAGGCGCAAGGCGATGCCGTTGAGGCCATCATCCGTGTCGGCCAACTGCTCATCGAAGCCAAGGCCGAATTGCCCCACGGCGAGTTTGGCAAGATGGTCAAGGAGGACTTGGAGTTCGGTCCGCGGTGGGGTCAGATGCTCATGGCAGTGGCGTCTGATGCTCGGATAAATGCGAAGGACACTTCGCTTTTGCCTCCCCACCCAGACACGCTCTACGGCCTTACCCGGCTATCTGACGACGAGTGGGAGGTTGTTGAACCCCACCTCACGCCCGACTTCGAGCGCGCCGACATCAAGCGCCTCGCCCCACCACCTGCGAAACCTCGACTGGAGGTAGTCCGGGACACCTGTTCAGTCCCTGACCTGCATGAGCTGGTGGGGCGAGGCGGACGGTTCGGCACCGTCTACGCTGACCCGCCCTGGCCCTACGACAACCAGGCCACCCGAGCATCTACGGACAACCACTACGACGTGCTGTCCTTGGACGACATCGCAGCCCTACCCGTGCGCGCCCTCACTGCTACTGACGCCCATCTCCACCTGTGGACCACGAACGCATTCGTGGGCGCGGCCATCGAGCTGATGAGCGCGTGGGGCTTCACGTACAAGTCCGTTTTCGTGTGGGTGAAGCCGCAGATGGGGATGGGCAACTACTGGCGCGTCTCCCACGAGCTCTTGCTGCTCGGCGTGAAGGGCAGCCTGCCGTTCGCCGACCACGCTCAGATGAGCTGGCAGGAGTGGAGGCGTGGCAGGCACTCGGCCAAGCCCGAGCAGATGGCAGGAATCATCGAGACGGTCAGCCCGGGCCCGTACCTCGAGCTCTTCGCCCGCAGGCAGCGGAGGGGCTGGACCTCGTGGGGCAATGAGATAGAACGCGACCTGTTCTACGAGGGGGTGGCGTGACGCCGTTCGAGGAAGACCTGAAGCGGGGTCATGAGTGGGAGGCCTGGACGCGCCGATGGATGTCTGGTCAGCCGGATGTGCAGGGCGTCCACCGTGTCAGCGTAGAAGAAGACAAGCAGGGGACCGACTTCGTCGTGGTCAACCGGGTTCGCTACCAAGTGAAGGCCGACGAGAAGGCGGCGCTCTACTACAACGCCTTCGTCGAGACCGTTTCCAACGACCAAACCAAAGCTCCGGGTTGGGCCAAGAAGTGCGATGCCGATTTCCTGCTCTGGGCCTGCCCTCCCCTCGGTGTGGTTGCGGTGGTCGACATGGGCATCGTCAAAACCCACCTCCCGGAATGGGAGCAATCGTATCCACTCCGCCGCACAGACCCCAAGCTCAATAACGGATACCGGACGGAAGGTCTCGCCGTGCCACTGGCCGTGTTCCTCGGACACGCTGAGCGCATCCACTGGGTGCCAGCCCTCCAGCACGCATGGCGCCAATCCCAACACCAGGGGGCTGCATGACCGCGCCCACCTGCGGCTGCGCGACACACCCGCACCAGAGGTATTGCGACGAGGGTGACCGGCTTCGCCAAGCGAAAGACGAAGCCTACGCCGACTGGGTCAACGAATCGCTCACGGGCGAGCAATACAAGCCACTGACGGTGGCAGCCGAGATGCAGAACGAGCGCAAGGACCGTGCGGCAGACGCGTACGCCCGAGCGCGCGACGCGGTCTTATGCGGCGCACTCGCCGATCGTCTCTCCAAGCCGAGGATCCACTGATGCGCATGCCATGCGGATACTGCGGAGGCGAGGGCGAGGTCTGGGCAGAGTGTCCGGCCCACAGTCATAGGCGTTGTCAGTGCGGGACTTCTGCTCTCTGCCCGCGATGTGACGGTCATGGTGACGAGCTGTGCAGTTGGTGTCAGGAGCGGCCTGGGGAAGAGGAGCTGAACGGCGATCCGATCTGCGAACTCTGCGAAGACGAGATGAGTGAAGGCGTCCTGGAGGGAGCGGCGGCATGAACTAGAGCGGCCCCAGCCGAGGACGAGTCGACTGAGGCCACAGGAGTGCCCCCCGGAAGAGGACGCCTAACTAGCACCTGAAAGATAGGAGCCATGATGGAAACGCTCAAGGACATAGAGTTGCCCGACCCCGGCTTCCACGACGGGATCCCGTTCAGCGATTACCTCCAGTGGCCAGCCATCAACTCAACGATGGTCACGAAGTTCAGGGCGGCTCCTACGCCCATGCACTTCCGGCACTGGATGAAGCAGCCGAAAGATTCGAAGGCCATGCGCATCGGCAGAGCTGTCCATGCTTCGGTGTTCGAGCTCGACGTGTTCAGGGACGAGTACGTGCTCTGCGACCTGAACAGGAACTCGAACGCCTGGAAGGATTTCGAGAAGGAGCACACCGACCGCGTGATCTTCAAGACCTCGGAGATGGCGAAGGTCCTCGAGATGCAGGACGCGCTGCGCTCGCACCCGCGGGTCAAGAGGATACTGGAGCAGGACGGCCGGCCCGAGGTCAGTGGGCTCTGGAGGGATCCGGAGTTCGACGTCGAGCGCAAGATCCGGCTCGACTGGTTCGTCGAGGGCTGGGATATCGTCGTCGATCTCAAGACAGCTCGCGATGCCAGCGAGTACAAGTTCCAGAAGGCGATCGTCGACTACGGCTACGACATGAAGGCCGCGTTCTACCTGGATGGTCTCAAGGCATTGGGCCACAGGTGCAGGTCCCACGTCTTCATCGTGATCGAGAACGAGGCCCCCTACGCGATAGCGATCTACCGGCTACGGGATCCTGACGTAGAGATCGGCAGGAACAAGGTACGGACCGCGATGCAGGGCATGATGTGGTGCATCCAGAACGATGACTGGCCCGGCTACGAGACTGCGGTTCAGGATATCGAGTTGCCAGAGTTTGCGGCCCGACAGGCTGCGGAGGAAGTGGCATGACGGAAGAGTGGCGGCCCGTGGAGCAGTGGCCCTACGAAGTCAGCGACCGGGGCAGAGTGAGAGAGAATTGGCGGTGGCTCGCATGAGCGATCCGATTACCGAGGACATTATCGCCTCACGAGAGACAACGGCGGTGGAGCTTGTTCAGCCAGCCAGCCAGATCGACGCCGCTTCTGCCGTGACGGTCGCCAACACCGCCGGGATGCGGTTCATCGCGGACATCGACAAGTGGTGGATGCTCGCGAAGTACCTCCACATGTCGGGCATGTTCAGGAAGAAGTACAAGGACGAAGCCCAAATCACGGCCATCTTGCTATACGCCGAAGAGTTGGGGATCGGCCCGCTCCATGCCATGAGAAACGTCGCGTTTTTCGACGGCAACTTCGTGATGAGCGCCGATCTGATGCTTGGGCTCGCACACGAGCGGGGTGGCGTGACGTGGGCGGTGACTCTCTCGGATGCCGAAGCTTGCGAGATGGTGTTCAGCCGTGAGGGCTTCCCCGACCTCACCGTCTCGTGGACGATCGAAGAGGCCGGAGCGGCTGGGTTGCTTGGGAAAGGAAACTGGAGGTCCCACCCCGCCGACATGCTGAACGCTAGGTGCCGCGCGCGCGGTGCCAGACGCATCGCCCCCGACATACTGGCTGGGGTTTACTCGACAGAAGAGATGGAGGGCGAATCGTTTGGCCCTCCCAACGTAGCCGATCCTGAAACCGAGCGCCTGAACAGGCTTCTCGAGGCAGGGACCGAGGCTGTAGCCAACGCGGATACCAGAGAAGAGCGGACCGAGCTGATGGCCCAGCTCGAGGAAAGCTTGGCCACATGAGCGACGCCCATCCAGTTGGGCAGGGGATCCAAAGGACTACGAGGAGGTTGTGTCATGGAAGTTGAAACTTACGGAGTCGGCGAGCTGACAACAGACGAGCCGCTAGCATTCGAAGACGGGGCCGCAGAGATCATCCAAGAGATGGGGCTCGAAGGACAAGCCGGGCTACTTCAGGAGAAAACGACCGATGATGGCGCCGTCATTGTCCGGAATCCGTATCGCCGGATGACCGTCGAGGAGTTTCGCGTCTACGATCAGCTTTTTGCGTCGAAGACCGAGGTCTCTCGGTACGGAGCTGCATCTATCCCGTTGCGTGTGTTGCAGGTAGCTGCCCACGCCACGACGGTCCAGGAGTTCAATAAGCTCGAAGTCTGGCATCCGACCTCCAGTAGCCTGGACCGTGACCCCGTCCTCGTCGCGATCGCTTCTGACCCGGATCACTCGTGGCTAGAAGAGCAGTGGATCCTAGCTAGATGGGGAGAAACCCTCGTCCCGTTCGAAGAGCTCAAGGAGCGTGCTGTCCGGATGTTGGCGACCGAGGCCCGGGCCACGGCGGAACGACTGAAGGCTTTCGCGTCGGGTGTGCTCGAAACCCTGGAATCGACAGTGCCGGCGTACCTAGGTGGCCGGGGAGAGCATCCCCTTCATGGTGCCCCTGACGTTCGATGAGCTCCGACCAGATGATCGACTCGGTACATCGAGGCTTCTGGGGCGACCTCGTGTTTCTAACTGCCGCTGTCGGAGTGACTGTGTGGTTGGCCCTGAATTGGGAGCATGTCCCTCCGGTCACGGGTTGGCTTGCGTGCGCCCTCGCTCTTCTACTCGCGGTTCGTGTGGCTTGGGACCTGAAGCACTCGATCGAGGTGCTGTGGATGGAGAGAGGGCGGTGATCGTCCTGACCTTCGTCCTCGGCTGGGCACTAGGGACCGCCTACACGTTCCTCAGGCTCCAGAGAAAGCAGACGGAGGAGTTCCAGAAGCGACGGTTGGTAGAGGCCCAGCTAGAGGGGTTCTACGAGCGATGACGATCCAAAGAGGGCCAACAACATGGCGCCGCCGCTACCCGGACCGGGGCTACGAGATCAGGCATGAGACTTGGAGCCCCGGCGGTGACGATCCGTCGCCGATGAGATGCGCCTACTCTCTTCCGGACGGCGTGTGGATAGGCGTCAACCCGACCGCCGGCAGGCTGTGGCACAAGTACGGAATCACTGTCTGGGAGCCCCTTCCCTCCGGGAGTGACCATTGCATGATCGGGTTCAGCCCTCGCGATCAGAAGTGGTATGGCTGGGCGCGCGCGATCTACGGATTCGGGATCGGCGACGTTGTGAGCGAGGGCGATATCACAGCTATGTCAGGTTGGACGGACGAGTACCTAGCCGAACACCCGGAGAAGAATCTGAGTCTGCCGGTCGGGTTCACGGCAAGGACGCTTGACGACGCGAGGCGCATGGCGATCGCCTTCGCAGAGGGCTGTTCCTGATGACGATCCCCTCGGGAGCCGGTACGCGAGTGAAGATCCTGGCTTTCGATCTCGGCACCCGCACAGGCGTAGCGGAGCGTAGGGAGGACGGCCGCTGGCTCGCGTGGGGCCAGGACTTCAAGAGCTTCGAGGATCCGGTCGAGCGCAACTACCAGTGGTCCGTGTGGGTTCAGGCACAGCTCCGGAGCGCGAGGCCCACGGTCGTCGCCTACGAGGAGATCAACTTCAATCGTCGCACGAGCTACATCCCCGGCCAGGTCGCCATGCTCCAAGTGGCATGCCGGGGACTGAGCGTGCCGCTCTGTGAGGCCGTGCCGCTCAACCGCTGGAAGAAGTGGGGTCCCGGCAAGGGCAACGCGACACCGGAGGAATACCGGGCGGCGCTGAAGGAGAAGCACGGCTACGGCGTGGGTGAAGACGAGGCAGCCGCGATCTGGGTGGGCATGTACGCCCAGGCTCATCTAGTGGAGAGTGCAGCGTGAGTGCGCCGAGAGAGGGCGTGTTTGAGATGGGCGGCTGAGGATCATCGTGTCGCACGATCACGCGGACGGAGAAGCGCGCTGGCACATGTCGGTCTCGCACCCTTTCAGATATCCGACGTGGGACGAGATCTGTAGAGCCAAGGACGCGGCGCTTCCAGGGATCTTCGTGTCGTTTCCGCTACCGCCAGTGGAGTACTGGCTGAACATCGGCCACGTCTTCCACCTCTGGGAGTTCCGGGACGAGTGGATGCGCGAGCAGTGCATTCTTGACGGCGAAGGGGCGCGGGCTCGTGGCGTAAGCATGCCGACGGACGTTCATGGACACCCCAGAGCTGCGGGGACCCTAATAACCCCAACCGATAGCGAAAAGGTTTCGTGACCACAGCAGAGTGCATCGCAGCCCTACCGGACGAGACTCGGGTGAGCGTCCTGGTCGGTGCCGGTCCGCTAACGGTGGCGGAGTTGCGTAGGGCGATGCACCCAGCGCCCGAAACGTTCGGCGAGGTTGCTGACCACGACGCTGCGACGATAGCTATGTGGGTGGACATCTGTACCCGCAACTACCGGCGTGGATGACAAAACCAAAGCTTTGGCGGCACACAGTCGGGAAGAAGGGCGTGAGCCGCGTGACGGCCTACCAACGTCCGGACAGCCCGGCCCTATACATCGAGTGGTGGGACGACAGCGGCCGGCATCGTCAGGCGCTCAAGGCCCTGACCGGCCACCCGGTGACGGACCGCGAGCTCGCCGTGCGCATCGTCGAAGAGGCGAGCAAGAAGCAAGAGCAGCTGAGCAACCAGAAAGCCGCAGAAGGCTTCCTCGGCGTCAGCCCGAACCGGACGTTGGCGGAGCTGCTCGAGGCGCTGCACAGCGTCCGTGGACAGGGCTGGAGCGACCAGCACGCGAGGGACCAGTTCAGATATCGCGAGTACTGGCTTCAGAAGCTCGGCACCGGGATCCGGCTGTCCAGGGTAACGGCCGCGGCTGTCGAGTCTGTCGTCGCGAAGGAGGCTCATGAGAAGAGCTGGTCTCCCCGGACGGTGCGCGGCTACCTACGCTACCTGGTAGACGCATTCAGCTTCGCGGAACGCAAGCTCAAGTGGATCGACCCGCGCCACAACCTGAGCGCCGTCGACATGCCGACAGGGAGGGGGGCCTCAAACGCGTACACGCTCGCTGAGGTCAGGAGGCTGTTGCCAGCACTCGAGGAAGTCCATCCCGAAGCGGGGCTCATCGGCCACATCGCCTGGCAGACAGGCCGTAGGCTGAGCGCGATCCTGGCGCTCCGGGCAAAGGACGTCCGTTTCGAGGAGGGCTGCGCGGTCATCCGCTTCCCGGGCGAGACCGACAAGGCCAGAAAGACCGGAGAGGCGGCGCTCGTAGGCAAGGCGGCCCGCAACCTCCGTGCTCTCACCGAACGACGCACGAAGGCTCGGCTGTTCGGGCTCAGCAGAAACGATCTCATCAAGGTCTGGCTACCGAACGCCGAGAGCGCCGCGGGCATCGACCACGTACCCGGTCGGGCGTGGCACGGCATCAAGCGCGCGTACGCGACGGCGACCGAAGGAATCGTGGGCCGCGACCGGCAATCTGGCACACGCGAAGACACGTTGCGCGAGGTGTACCGGCAAGACGAAATTGGTCCTAAGGTCGAGTTGGCCGAAACGCTGGCGAGCGTACTTTCTGGCACGTTAAGTGGCACAACCCGACTAGCGAAGGCGTGATCGATGACGGCTAAAGTGTTGGGATACCATACCTTCGCCCCGCTAGCTCAACTGGCTAGAGCAACTGACTCTTAATCAGTAGGTTCGGGGTTCGAGTCCCTGGCGGGGCACTGAGGTAACAACAGTATCGTAGGCGGAGTTTTCCACAGAGCGTGTCGGGCCGTGGGCACGGCAGTGGGCACAAAGGTGGTCGGGTTCGTTGGGGTGTTCATCCCTCCGCGACCCGGCCTTTGTGCTGTTCGGCCTTGGGAGCGTCGTCGTCGATCAGACTTCGGAGGTGCTCCCGAGCGAGGTGGGTGTACTGCATCGTCGTTGACAAGTGAGCGTGGCCCAAGGCTTCCTTGACGTGGACCGGGTTCTTCTCCTCAGCCAGCCACGTCGTAACCCGCCTGTGTCGAAGGTCGTGCTGTCTGAAACCCTCTGGCATCCTCGCCCGCCTGCATGCCGCCTCGAAGCCATGACGGAGCGAAGCGATACGTTCCCCGGCCGTGCAACGGCCACGAGTACGAGGATGGTGGAACACCCAGTGGCTCGGCCGCCCACCGTATGTAGCGAATCGGCACCGTGCGAAGTGAGCCCGAAACGCCTCACGTAGCTGGCGCGGCATGGGCACCCATCGGCCTTCTCCGCTCTTGGTGCGGTGCCCGTCTCGCCCGGAAGCGATCCAGAGGAAGCCGTCGTCCAGGCGGACGTCCTCCCATCGAAGCCATAGCGCCTCGGACTCGCACCGGACGCCCGTCTCTGCCAGAGTGAGGACGTAGAGCCTGAGAACATCGTCGTCGGAGCAAGTAGCGAGCAGGCGCTCTAGCTCTGCGTCGCTGAGAAGTACCGGGTCCCGCTTGTCCGCCTTGGGTGCGGGCACCGATGCCACCGGGTTGAAGTCAACGTAGCGATCCGTGAGTGCAAGCTCGAAGGCTACGTGCAGCACGGCACGGTCAAGCTGACGTGTCCTCTTCGACACGGGCTGATTCCGCAGCGATCCTCTGGGGCCTCGCATTCGACGCCACGCCAGGTAGTTGCGCACATGTCCAGACTTGATCTCGCCGACCGGAGGGTCGCCGAGTTCTTCAACGAAGTAGGTGCGCAAGGGCTTCAGTGCGTCGCCATAGCTCATCCGTGTCCTTGGCGCTTTGTCGGGTAGGTGTTCGCGCTCAATGCGGTCGAATAGCTCTGACATTCGCAACCCTCCCGGCAAGCCCGCCGCCCGGCGCCCCGCTTCTTGCTCCAACTGCTGCTGCTTGTCCCGGGAGAACTGCACGGCCTCTGCGTGTGTCACGCTAGGGAGCGTGAAGTAATGACGTCGTCCCGACACGCATAGCCGCACACGGAAGCCGTTCCCGCGTTTCTCGATTGATCCTGGATGCGTCCTTCGTCTTGCCATCAGTCCTCCTTCTCGTCCGCCATGCGTCGAACGTCCCGTGCCAACCGCAACAACTGCTGCCCTTGTCCCTCAGCCAAGTCGGCGAGACGCCTCAGGTTACCAGGGGAAGGGAAGCGGGCTCCAGTGCGCCACGCACGCAGTGTGTCGTACGCGATGCCCGTCCGCTCTGAAAGTTCACGGATGCTTGGGGCGATGTCGTCGAGAAGTTCTTGTACAGCGTCGCGACCGGCCATACGATCAAACTACGGTGTACTCTATCGGAGTACAAGCCAGGTCAAATCACCAGCAAGCTCCGGCGCTCCGCCTCCGTGGACTCCATCGGGCCTCCGACGAGGACCTCCTCGCGCTCACGTATCCAGGCGCGCACCTCGCCTACCGCAAAGGTGAGCGTACCATCGAGCTTGCGGTGCGGGACAGGGTCAACGGCACCGGCTTGCGTGCGGGCATACACCCAGGACTTCGGCCGGCCGAGTGCTTCAGCAAGTTCGGCCGTTCCGATGCGTGTTTCCGCCGGGACGAGCCACAGCTTCTCTCGCCACGTCCACTCACAAGTCGTGCCCCCCGATTCGGCAGCTCGGCTTGCGTTGGACGGCTTCTTCCCATCCACGGCCAGTTCTAGCATCCGGGCGACCGAATGGGCGGGTAGCTGAGTACCGGGAGGGGCGGATTGGCACCAGCGAAGGAAGTCCCCGACCGTCGTGATGTGTTCGGCGATGTTCATGGGTCGAGATCGGGAGGTTGGAACGAAGCCCGCACCGGCTCAACCAGATCCGCACGAAGCCGTCTCAGAGCCGCAGCAAGCTCGTCGAGAGTCGTGGCCGAAGACGAGCGCAGCCGGAGGTCCAGCGCCGCCTCAAACGCCTCCTCCAACCGAGCGTAGTAGCCGATCGGCTTCGCGTAACCCTTGGTCGTCTTGCTGCTCTCGTGCACGCGCTGGAGCTGCCATCCCGCGTCGTAGGACGCGAGCTCCAGGCCGTCGCCGAGGGGCACGCGGACAGCCATCTACTCGCTCCTGAACACAACGCGCACGTTGACACTGTCGGGGTTTGTGCCTCCGTTGCCGTACCGCTCGGGCATCTTTCCAGCCAATACCATCTTGAGCCACGAGCTGTCGTGTCGGACTCGCCTGCGCCTGAGATTGCCGTCGCCGTCGTACTCGTCCTCCGCGGTCCCGTGAAGAGCGCGCTCGAGCAGCATTGCTTCGAGCTGGGCGTTCACAGCGGCGTCTACGGCCTGGTAGCATTCCCGGTAGCCGTCCGCCGTTCGCATCCAGAAGGTGTGGGTCTTCGGGTGGCAGCCCACGATCTTCGCGGCGCCGACGTGGGTTAGGACGTCCTCGCGTTGATAGGCGAGCAAGAAGGCGCGGGCGCGAGGGGGGAGACGCCGGAAAATGTCATCAAGATCCTGCGGGAACGGCTCGAACTCGCTCCCGCCTCCAGCGACCGCGGCGTCCTTGGGCGTGATCGTAGGCCGGTCTCGCGCGGTCGTGGCTACCGCGACGCTCGCGGAGCTTCTCTCGTGTTTCGCGTCCCTCACTGCTTCCACTCCAGCATCTCCTCTCCCGTCGCATCGTCGTTGACCGTGACGGTGTGGATGCCCAGGTCGATCGGTCCGTGATCGGCCTGGATTCGACAGATGGCCTCATCGCGCGCCTGCGCAGGGGTATCGGCCCAGACGGTGAGGTTGAAGTACCAGGTGCCCCGAAGCTCGACGTCGTAATCGTTCTTGGTGTTGGTCGCGGCGTTCGTCATTAGTCCTCCGTTCTGGCGATGGGGATAAGCTCGGGCTGACAGAGGCAACTCCATCTGCTCCCACCTCTCCTGCCAACCTCGTCGCACGGGTTTCTCTCCTCGGTTCCGTGCCATTCCCCGACGTCTGCCACCCCTCCTAAAGAGAGGGGGTGTGGCAGGCATACGTCGGGACATCTGCCTGGCAGTCATTGGCAGACGTTGGCAGACATGGCAGTGATCGTCTTGAATCCGCGTTCTGTTAGTCTGTAGTAGGACGCCGTGCCATCCGTCTTGTTCTCTACCAAACCGTTATCCATCAAGCTTTTACGTGATCGGTAATAGGTGCGATCCTTCATCTCCGACGTCCGCAACCATACTGACGTTGACGCCCACCCGTCCTCCGAAATCTCTGGCAGACATTGCAGCAAGTCGGCCGCTTGGGATGGCAGTCTTTCCCCAACGTCTGCCAACCCCGATTTGGCAGACCATCACGACCGATTTCCCGACTGGATTCATGGTGAGAGGAACCTCGTCGAACTCGGGTGCATCCTTCTGCTTCTCGCAGGTCAAGCGAATCACACCGGAGGTGTTTTCGCGCTTGAGGAACATCATCGTGTCCACCGCACCGCGGAGCGCCGTGTTTCCTCGCTCGCGTTCGGCGTTGGCGTTCATGTGGTGGACGGCTTGGACGTGTGCGCCCGTCTCACGCCGGATCGTGTCCATTCCAGCAACGAACAGCCCCATGTCCTTGGTGGTGTTCTCGTCACCGCCCGTCATGCATCGAGCGAGCGTGTCAACGACGATTAGGACCGGAGGGCTGTCGAGTTGAATCTTGAGGTCGCGGATGAACTGGCGGACCTCGCCCCCGTCCATGAGTGGAACCGGCATGGGGAAGAAGGAGACGCCCAGATTCTTGTCGAACGGAACCGCGTTGAACTCCTTCCAAGCCTCGACCCGTTGCCGTATGCCGTGCCGGCCCTCTGCGTAGACGTAGGCGACGGTGCCCTGCCAGGTCTGATGACCTATCCAAAGCCTGCCGTCCGCGACACAGAGTGCCCAGTCGAGGGCGAGCAGCGACTTCCCACAGCCCGGTGGACCCACTAGCGCGCTTGTGGAGTCGAAGTACAGCATCGGATCCAAGACCGGCTCTAGTTCCGGCAGGGAGTCGAGTTCCGAGTCGCGGACGCATGTGTAGCGTGGTGCGGAATCGTCGCTCTGCGGACTGATATTCGACGTACCGACCCCGTTCTTCGACCCTGCGGTTGCCGCCCGCTCGCAGGCGTCGAGGATTGCCCAAACGGTCGGTTTCGGGTCCTTGAGCCACTGTTTGAGCTCCACTTCGGCCACGTAGCGGTAGGCTTGCCAGGAAGACGTTGTCGCCGTCGGCCAGAACCGCGCGCCGATGCACTGAAGCGCCCTCGCTGCTCCTGTTGGGTTGTCCACGTCACGGAGCTCGTCCTTGAGGGCGTCCCCCGCCTCGCTGCCAGTGCGGAGGATGCTCATGGGTGCTGTCGGGATTTGAAGTCATCGGCCACCTCGTTCGATGGGTCGAGGATCTCTCGCAGCTCGGCCTTCACGAGCATCCGTAGCCAACGTGATGGCGTCAGGCCCTGACGACTGGCGACGGCCGAGATCATGTGTCTCTCGTAAGCCGATACTCGGAAGGCTACGGTGCCCGTCATCAGTTCTGGCTGAGTTTGCGCTATCACTCTCGGCATCTCGACTGCCCTTTCGTCCATGGACGGTCCGTCTCTCGGTCGGACGTTTGCGGCCAATCTCGGGGTCGGGGTACCTTCACCTCAAGCATTTCAATATGACTTGCGCATGACGTAAAGGAGAGCGCTATGGAGCAGTGGGAGATCGAGGCGCAGCTGGCCGGAATGACGAGGGACGGCAACTTCGACCGACTCTGCCGCCCTGGGTTCGAGGTCCTGATTCCCGACGGGTTGCGGGTTCTGGATCGAGATGGCGACCCCTTCCTTACCTACACGGATGATCCCCACGGGGGTGTCTTTGCGCCGATCCGGCCCGGAGCTCTGGATGCGTTCCTACGGCTTGCTGACGGAGAGGCGCACCGCATTCTCTCCTTCGCTCAGAAATGGGGACCGCTCCGACTCTGCATTTGTGGGCTGCCTGCGGCACACCCGATGGATGCCAGCAGCCTCGCTTGGCGGTGGGGAGAGTTCACTAGCCGCTACATGAGTAGAAAGCGATGTGGTGGCACTGAGACGGAGTTCCTGAAACACTGGACGTACTTCGCAAGAGCGGCCCAGGCTATCGTTAGTATTGCCGTGCGGTTGGGTCGGGGAGAGCTAGGCGCTCGCGAAGACTGGGAGGCCATTAGGGACCCGCAGTTTGTCGAGGGTCCACCGCGGACCGAGGCGATCCTGAGGGACGCCACGCGACAACGAGGCGAACTGACTCGGCTCGTCAACAATTGGCTCGCCCTCGGTCGGGTGCGTCCATGGTTCGCGTGGAACTTGAAGGGGACCACGTCAGAGATTCGGCTTGGCGGTGGCGGTGTCTTCGGGACTATTGCCCGGGATGTGGCCTTCGCCGTCGCCAGGGTGGACGGACTTGTCATCTGCGCAGGGTGCGGAGCGGGGTTCTCACCGTCGCGCCGTCCGGCAAGCGGAAGGCGGTCCTGGTGCAAGCCCTGCAAGAGGAGCGGTGCGGACGTTCGTCAGGCGAAGAGGGACGAGCGTGCGAGGAAACGTGCGCTCCTAGGAAGGACAGGCGGGGTCCTCTGAATGAGCTAGGACCGGGGAAGCGGTGACCTCCTGCTTGCAAGGACTGTCAGGACTCCGCCCTATCCGGCGCAATCCGCATAACAACTCGCTCCTCTCGCCGTCTCCAGCCGCACCGTTCATCGGAATCACCGGATTTCGCCGGTCTGCGGGATTCATTTGGGATTCACTTCGGCGGTGGCGTTCACCAAGTCTTCGTCAGCGACGGCTTCCCCGTCGATCGTGATGTACACGGTGTCGCCGACGACGACACCACCTTTGTCGATCTTGTCGTTCCACGACACTCCGAAGTCATGTCGATTGATCTCGGTCTCGGCCAAGAAGCCTGCTCGTAGCTTCGGCCCCTTGTTGACCCACTCCCCGTCGACCTCCTCCCACCACGGCGTCGGCCACTTCCCGAGGTACCTGACTCTGAGCGGCACTTCCTGAGTCACGCCGCGGATGGTGAGATCACCGCTGACCAGATAGTCATGGTCTCCGATGACCTCCACGCGATCCCCCTTGAACGACGTCTGAGGGTGTGACTCAACGTCGAGGAAGTCTGGAGATCGGAGGTGCACGTCGCGGTCGTTTTCGCCCGTCCAGATGGCCCGTGCATCGATAACGGCCTCGACCGACGACAGCTTCGGGTCCTCCGGGTCGAAGTCCAAGGTCCCATGGACGTTCTTGAAGGAGCCTCGCACCCACGTGACCATCATGTGCCGCGCGCGGAACGCTGCTGCAGTGTGACCCGGCTCGAATGTCCACTTTTGCATTGCTATCTCCTGCGGCTTGGCCGTTCTCCGAGAGTGAGTCTTGTCTTCAAGATGTGGGGGTCAGATGAGGAGGGCTAGGGAATCGTAGCCGGCCTCACGGTTCGTGCCGCAGGAGCTTGTGCTGCTGTCTGCTGCCCGCACCGGGCCACTTCGTGGCTCCAAGCGCGACCCATGTGGGGGGGGTGTCCTCGTCCCTCCACGCGCCGCTGTGACCCCAGCATACCAAACCGTGGTGGAGCAAGGCAGGACGAGATCCGGTGCCTACGCACCATCCGGGACCTCCACGGCGGACAGGCAAGGAACAACTGCGGGAAGCCCGCTGGCGGCCCGAGGCTGGGTCAGGTCACGAGCGGTGCTAGTCGGGCTGCGGTGGGAAGGTAGCGAGTGGACGGCGGCGGTTCGCTTGGTCAGGGGTGGTCAATTGTGGAACTCCATTAGGAGCACACGGAACCCTGTCGCTTCCTCCAGCCGCTCTCCGACGACCTCGAAGCCGAAGGCATCATAGAACGTCCGACCGATGTGGTTGGCTTCAAACACCTCGAGCGTCAAGCAGTCCCGTGATGCTTTCACATGGTCCATCAGCGCCCGGCCAATTCCCTTCCGGTGAGAACTCGGAGCGACGAAGAGTCCACCCACCTCGGTGCCCAGCATCGCAATGAACCCAACGACGCGACCCTCGATCTCGTAGACCCACGTTTCCGACGCGGGCAGGAACTCCTGTGAAATGTCCCTCCGCTCCCGCTCGAGGCGTTGGCGGGTCCAGAAAGGATGAGCGAGCTGCGCCGCATCATGCCAGACACCCAACAGCTCACTCAGGTCGGCCGGATCGTACCTGCGAATCAGTCCGCCCACCACGCCTCGATCCCGAACGCGAGCAGGATGCTGACCCCTCCACGACGCCTTCCGCGGAGGCGCGGAGCCACGGGATCTGACGGCTCATTGGTTCGGCACCCGCTGCTTCAGCTCCTCGAAAGGGCAGCCCGGCTCCCTCTTCCTACGGCGCAGCCTCCACGGCGCCCTCTTCGCCCCCGTGCAGCACCCCGATCACGATGCCGCCGATGGCGCCCTCGGCGATGTGCCAGGCTGCATCCACGATCACCTGCGTGTAGAGTGAACACGAGCTGGACCTGCCCCTTCAGGCGCGTTGCCCACGGTGCGCACAACGCCTCCTCCGATTGTCCATTGACCATCCGGCCCAGGGAGGTCTGGAAAGCCGTTGCACGCGGGGGGCGACCCATTGTGACTTGTACCATGGCACCGTGAATGAGGGTTGCAGGCAACCGAAAATATGCCGAAAAACGTTGTGGGACCAGTCTTAAGGACGATGCCGAGGCGGCACGCTGGTTCCGCTTAGCCGTCGAACAGTCCGTCCCTCGTCACGTAGACCAGGAGCGCTGGATGGGTGAGGGAGGCCACGGCACGACCGAACGCTTACCCTCCGAGGCTCCGAGGACCTCTCATGCGGTCGAATGGATTCCTGTTCAGAAAGCGGGGTCAAATGAGGGGATTATCTCTGACTGATAAGCAGTAACTCTTTTATTATAGGTCAGTTATAAGTTCTCCGCAGTCGTCAGCGATGATGACCGGTGAGCGCGTGGGGGTCGGCCACGACCCGAGCCGGGGCGCCGCCTACGTCGAGGGCTGGATCCAGGCGCTCGAGGAGGACCCCCGCGAGATCCGCCGCCGACGCGCAGAAGATCTCCGACTTCGTGCTCTCGCGGCACCGCGAGCGCGAGGCCGCGCGGGAACCCGTGGCCGTGGCCGCGACCCCGCGCCGGGGCGGATCGTCCATCCCGTGCCGCGCCGCTGACGGTCGGTGAGGAGCCAGGAGATGTTCGACCGCACGGTCGAACCGGACCCGCGGCAAGCCGCGCCACCCAGCCGCAATCGCTACCGCATGCGGGACGGCCACCGCCGAGAATACGACGCGAGCCGGGACCACGGGTCCACCTCCTTCCGCGAACGGTGCCGTGGGGCGCTCGCCGACATCGGCATCTACGGCGCCGTCTCGTACCGCGATCTCGGCGAGGCTCACTTCGGCGGCCATCCCTACACCACGCGGCGGGCCGTGAACGCCTGGATACGCGAGGGGCTCGCCCAAGAAACCCGAGCCACTGGACCCAACGGCAACCCGTTCAAGGTGCTGACCCTCACGCGGAAAGGCGTGGCCGAGGCCCGGAAGCTGGCCGCCGAGCGGGGAATCGATCCCGGACAGAAGATCGGGTTCGCACGTACCCGGCCTGCGCAAGCCGCGCACGACACCGCCATCTATCGGGCCTGCCGCCAAGAGCACCAACGCCTCATCAGCTTCACGGATTTGCCGCGGGCCAGACCCACCTCTGCCTCCCGCAGTGCAGTGATGATCTGCTCCGGAGTGTGTCGCTTCCTTCCCATCCTCACCTCCTCGCTGAAAAGCTTCAGACCAGGTCGATCCTAACATTGCACCTGGTCTCGTTTCAGGGGGTCAGGTCACCCGGCGCGTGCAAGCCCTTCCTGGACGAACGGGCCGGCCCGCCCGCGGACCCATTCGGCAAGGCGGGGACGGATCGCCTTTGTCCAGCGCCTCTCCTGACTGCGCGTGAGCGGTAGCGCTTCGTCGCCGGCACCGGCAACCAGATCCGGTGCGAAGCCGCGGATGTCGTAGGTGATGTTGATGTCTTCCGAGAACCGCCGGATCGCGCGCCACACCTTGGACAACGAGGTGCCGCCCTTGAACACCAACTGATAGCCGAACGGGGCGTCGAACAGGACGCCGAGGGTTGCGACCACCCAGATGTCTTTCTCGAGCACGAACGCCGGGTGCGGGCATTCGGCTTGAGCGGCACGCAAGGCATGACGGCGCTCTTCGGCCGCCAGGCGCTGAAACAGTGCTTCAGCCATGCGCCAGACGCGTGCTCAGCGGCTCCGCCATCCACACCGACTCTCGAAGCCCTTGATCCGTTGCCGCGGCAGGCACGGCACGCCGCTCGGCGACCGCCCCGCGCCCCGGCATGTGAAACCTGTCACTTCCGTGTGGGCGACGCCAAGTCGGCCGTGCCCGGGCCGACCTTCCGGTCGAGCCCTAAGACCCTTGACGGGAACCTCTGGCGAGCGCTGCGGAGGGTGTGTCTGCCATGCCACTGGCGGCGGCCTCCAGAGCCTCCCGGACAACGTCGGATAATTACGTGCACCACGGACACTTAGGAGATTTCCTAAGAGTTGACTTCCTTGCATGCGGGTCTTCACCGTTGTGGCCATGAAGACGCTGAAGCAGCAGTTCAACTCGGCGGCGAGCGGAGCCATCGTCCAACTGCGCGGACGCGCGATCAGGCGCTCGCGCCGTTTGGCTGAACGGGAGACAAGGCGGCGTGGATCGCGCTGGTCGGCCTCCACTGCGGGGTGTTCACCCGCGCACAGGGGGCGCGGTTCATGGACGCGCACCCCGAACAGTTGCGGCGCGGCGTGCACGCTGATCGCGCGGGGCTTGGCCGCCGAGGAGACCGTGCCCGGCATTCGGGGGGAATCGGACGGGTTTGCCGTATCTTTGCCCGGAGCCCTTTACCGGGCGCTCGGCGCCGAGGACATCCGCCACCGCCGCGACGCCTCGCCCGCCGTGCTCATGCGCCGCCTGTTTTCGCTCGACTACTTGATGGAGCACGCGACCCGCCTTGGCTTCCCGCCGAAGCCGAGGTGCGAGGGAAGGCCCAGGCGGGGATCCCCAAGGCGCGTGAGCACGTCGAAGAAGCCGATGCGGCGCGTTGAGCCGGAGCGTCCGCGGCTGCGGCGGACAGGCTTGTCGGCCGCCCCTAAGGCGGGAGAGGCAGCCTACCCTGTGTCATACACAGGGGCTGGCGAGGGACTCCGCCCCTTCGAACCCCAAGAGACCCGCGCTCCGGTGGAGTTCGCGCGCCGGGGCGTCGCCCCCCTTCCCTCCGTGGCGGCGCTTCCCGATGGCTAAGCGCCGCACGGTCATGGTCGCCGTCCGCGTTTCGCCGACCGAGTTCGCCGACTGGCGGGCCAAGGCCGCGGCCGCCGGCGTGCCCCTGTCGGGGCTGATACGCCGGGCGATGGCGCGCACGCGGACGTGGACGGCCCCGGCGGCCGAGGTCGAGCGCGAGCGCACCCGGCAGGTCTCCCGCATCGGGAACAATCTCAACCAAATCGCCCGGTGGGCGAATACCCACAAGGGGGCGGCCGAGGCCGTCGAGGTGATCGTCCACCTGGTCGCCATCGAGCGGGCGCTCGCGGCGTTGGCCCCCGTCGTCCGCCCCGACGCCGATGCACATTAAATTCCTGGCCCGCGGAACGGGCTCGGCCCGGGAGGCGGCCGACTACCTCCTCGGGGCGCGGGATGCGACGGGGCAGCTGCGCGAGGGCGTGGAGGTCCTCCAGGGGGATCCCCATCGGGTGGCCGCGGTGGCCGACGCGCTGGCGTTCGAGCACAAGTACACGTCGGGCGTGATTGCCTGGGCACCGGACGACACTCCGACCGACGCGCAGATCGGCGCGGTCATCGATGCCTTTGAACAGACGGCCTGGGCGGGGCTCGAGCCCGACCGCTACACCTGGGCGGCCGTGGTGCATCGGGAGCGCGACGGCGGCGTTCACGTGCATGTCCTCGCCGCGCGGTGCGACCTCGAGACCGGCCGGAGCCTCAACATCGCGCCGCCGGGCTGGCAGAAGACATTCGACCCGCTGCGCGACGCCTTCAACGCCGAACACGGCTGGAGCCGGCCGGATGACCCGGCGCGGGCGCGGGTGCAGCAACCCGGGCACCGCGCCTACGTCGAGGCGGCGCACCTGCGTGCCGGCCTCGCGCTCGAGCCCGCCCCCCGCGACCTGATCCGCGACTACCTGCTCCAGCGTGTCGAGCACGGCACGTTACGGAATAGGGCCGATGTCGTCGCCGCCCTGCGGGAGGCGGGCCTGGAGGTGCCGCGCCAGGGCCAGGACTACCTGACGGCCCTGGATCCCACGACCGGGGACCGGTGGCGTCTGAAAGGAGAGCTATACGCACATGACTTCCAACGCGAACGACTTGACCGAGCGATTGCGGAGACGGCTGGAGAGCGAACGCCAGGCGATCGAGGAGTTGACGACGAGCGAGCTCGAGCGGCTCGGCGCGAACTCGCGGCGCGTTGCGAGGAACGTGCTGCATACCATCGAAGCCGATACGGCGGTCGCCACCGGTCGGATGCGTGCGCTGTTGCTCAAGGCTTGGCTCCGGCCCCTGCTCGTCGGCCTGAGCCTCTGGCTCGGCATCTGCGGCGGGAGCTGGGCGACGATGCACTGGCTGTCGGTGCGCATCCAGGCCCGGATCCAGACGGCCGCCGCCCTCGACCTGGATATCGAGCAGGCACGCCAGACCCTGGAGCGGCTCGAGGCGACCACCTGGGGGATCGCGCTTCGGGAGATCGAGGGGGAGCGGTTCGTGGTGCTGCCGGCCGGCGCGCTCGCCTATCCGCCTTGGACCGTGGACACTCGGCCGGCCGTGAAGCTGTCGAACGAGTGAAGGAGCTCTATGACCGCGTTAGAACAGCAGTTGACGAAGGCCTTGCGGAGGTTGTCCGCGCAGTACGAGATGGAACAGCGGCGGCACTCCGAGCAGGTCGAAGCCTTGCGGCAGCGTGTCGAGCGGCAGACCGAGGAGAACGAAGCCTTGCAGAGGCGAATCGAGCGGCTCGACGGGCAAGTGACACGCTTGGCCGAGTACTGCAGGATGCTCGCCGCGAAATCGCGCGGCCTCCGCATCTGATGCGCCGCCGCGGGCCGGAGCGCGATCATGGTCCGAGCCGCTGACGATCACGTCAAGTCGCTTCCGGCCCGAACGCCGCAACGGGCGGCGCGCCAACAACCACCCGTCTGGCGGAGATGCCTTCCCGGCGCGAAGTTTCAACCGTGCAGATCGTGCAGTCCATCATGGAGAGGAATCGAATGATGGCACGCACGAAACGAAGTCGGCGCAGCTATGGCGTCGGCGAATGGGGCCGGAATCGGGTGAGGGTGTTCCCCGATCCCAAAACCGGCCTGTTCCAGATAGAGTGGCGCGAGAACGGGCGCAGGCTGACCCGGTCGCTCAAGCACCGCGACTGGGCTCGGGCCAAGAGGCAGGCGGACGAGGTTGCCGCTGGCTTCGCGGTCCACGAGCCCGCTGGCAAGGCCGCAGCCGAACCAGAGCCGCTCACTCTGGGTACGCTTTTTGACATATACGGTGAGGAGGTGACGCCGACCAAGGCCGACCGGACACGGCGGCGCGACCGGGTCGCGACCACGATGTTCCTCCGCTTCTTCGGACGGGACCGGGACCCGGCGACGCTTTCCCAGCGCGACTGGGACCGGTTCATCCGGGAGCGGCGCGCGGGCAGGGCCGGCATCTCGGGTGAGCCCGTGAGCAACCGGACGATCGAAGGAGACCTGACGTTCCTGATGGCGGTGCTCAACTGGGCCGCAAGGTCGAGGGACGAGCAGGGCCGCCTGCTCCTCGACAGGAACCCGCTGAAGGGCCTCAGGAAGCCCAGGGAGAAGAACCCCACCCGCGTCGTGCTCGATGAAGAGGAGTATCGGACGCTGCTCGGGGTTTCCCGGCAGGTCAATTGGCGATTCCACGTCGCGCTCGTGCTCGCGCACGAGACCGGGCACCGGATCGGAGCCATCCGACAGCTCCGGTGGTCGGACATCGACCTCGAAGGTATGACCATCCGGTGGCGGGCGAAGCACGAGAAGAACGGCTACGAACACACCACGCCGGTGACGGTCGAGGCGATGGCGGCGTTGGAAGAGGCGCGACGGATGAGCAGCGGGACGGGAGACGCTCCGGTGCTGCCCGCCGGGACGGATGCCTCCAGATGCATGGGTCGCGGATGGGCGTACCGGCTGTGGCGCAGGGCGGAGGCCCTCGCGGGGATGGAGCGCAAGGGCGGACGTGGCTGGCACTCGCTTAGGCGGAAGTTTGCGACGGACCTGATGGACCTGCCGCTCAAGGTCCTCTGCGACTTGGGCGGATGGAAGAACGCACACACGGTGCTCAGATGCTATCAGAGAGCCGACGAGGGACAACTCAGGAAGGCTCTGGAAGGCCGCAAGCGGGTTCGCGGCTGAGATCCCAATCGGCGGGAATCAAACAGCGGGAACCGGGCCGACGAATCCCGTAAGTGACACGTTCACAAACAGATACAAATCTGATGATGCCTGCTGGTAGCTCATGCTGCTGAAGAAAAACGAGTTGCGACTGGCCGAGTCGATCTGGTCCTCGTCCACGTCGATTCCCAGCGCCCCGTACCGCGTGACGGCGTTGCCGAGATCTCCGAAGACTCCGTCCAGCTCATAGTTGCTCGCGGCTAGCTTGCCGTTGGCGTAGGTGGTGAAATAGCCAATGTGACCACCACTTCGGTAGATGTAGATCTCGTCTTCAATTCGCTCCGAGAAGAGCATTTCGTTGCTCAGCCCGCTTGTCGCCAGGAGGACGGTCCAGTCGTTTTCCTCCAACTCCTCTTCGCTAATTGGGGGGAAGAGTAGGTCGTCGAGGTTGCCCAGCGTGTATCCGCTACTCTTGAAGAAACTGCTCAGGAAGTAACCGAAGAACGACTCGTGTCCCAAACCGGCTAGCCGCGCGGCTTGGATGTCCGCATCTGTGGAGATCGTGCCGAAGCCGTACAGCGGCCTGTAGCCTGCCGCCGCTACCCTCGTCCCGTGCCCGTACTCGTGATACGAGAGCGTGAACGCCTGTCCCATAATCGTCGACCCGACGAGCAGTAGCACTCCCTGACCCGCGTTCCTCAGCCTGTTGCTGGGATCGATCAACTCAGCCGGAACGGTCGTAAGGTTGAGGGCATCGATCCCGAATCTGGCCACCGCATCGTTCGAGTAGGCTCGAACCGCGTAACGGGAGTCGAAAGAGAAGGTGCGCCGAGTCCCGTCCGTCTGAGCACCAACCGAGGTGGGCGCCACCACAAGAATGAGGAGCCCCCACAAACCCCATCGTCCCCTCACTCCGGCACCACCTCCCGCAGCTCCTCGAAGAAGTTCTGGACAAGGATGAGCTCGGGCACCGCGAACTCTGCACGGCGCAACATGAGGAAGCTTTGGTCGTCGGGTGTGACGTCGTAAAGTGTGTATTGCTCGGCCTGGCCGATCAGGAACTCGATACCGATCGAGAAGAGAACCTCGCGTTCCTGCACCTCGAACGTCTCGCCTATCCGAACCTGGGCGGCGACCATCTCGTTAGCCCCGTTCACGTAGAAGATCTCGTTCCCCCTGTTGGCCCAGAGCGGCATAACCCCCCCGCCGATCGACACAGGCCACTTACCGCTTTCGACGTCGGGAAAGGGTCGCACATAGATCTCGTTGCGACCCGTCTCGTCGGATTCGTACACCAGCCAGCGGCTATCCGGGGACAGCATGATCGCCTTCTCGTCGAAGCCGGTGACGATGAGCGGCGTGGGCACGCTGTCCTCACCCAGACGAAGAGCAAGCACATCCCTACCGCCCACGACCCCCTGTGCACCTCCGGTGCGGGCTACCAGCCACTCGCCGTCTCTGGAAAGAACGGCCTCCCAGACCGGTGCCTCCCATATGAGGAGGGGCTCTGCCGTGCCGGTGCCGTCCGCGGTCTTGACGAAGACTTCTCCCGTCCCGCTCCGTTGGGAGATGAAGGTCACGCGCCCGTCCTGTATCCATCGAGGACGCACGTCCGGGGCGCTCTCCACGGTCAGTCGCGTCAAGGGCCCTCGCGGGAGCTGCTTGATCCAGATGTCCTCCGCTTCCTCACCCATGATGGTGACCGCGAGCCGAGTTCCGTCTGGGGATAGGGAGAGACCACGGTTGTTGTTCCCCGGATCGAAGGTCCACTCCGGATCGATCACGGTGACCGCGCCGTTGCGATCCACCCAGACCGGCTGGTAGCGCGCAGCGACCGAGCTCGTAGGATACACGAGCGTACCGTTTTCCGAGAGAGCGAACGCCGCGACTTCAAGGTTAAAGCCGGCCCCACTGATGACGGGAACGGCCACTCCGGTCAGCTCCAGTCGACTCGGGTCGAAGATTGCCGCCATGAATTCTCCCGCAGTCGACAGAAAGACGAGATGCCCAGACGTCGTGTATTGGGGTCGGACGCCGACCTGTCCGAGGCTCTTCACCTCACTGGTGGAGATATCAGCTACGTGGATCGGAGGGCCGTCGGGAGCGTACACATGGAACAGAACGGCATCGCCTTCCTGGACGTAGTGAGCGCCAAGGTGACGGCCCTCGCTCTCCGACCGTCGGGTGATTACCTCCTTTGGACCTCCTTGGGCTGGTATACGACTGATGCCGTCGGTCTCCGAGTCCGTGTAGTCGATGAAGCCGTCCGCAGCCCAGTGCGGATCACCCACCGCCTCATCAGTGAAAGTCCTGGGAACCCCTCCCCCCAACGGGGCGATCATGAGCCGACGGGGGACGGCTCCGGCTACCATGAAGACCACCTCCCGCCCGTCCGGGGAGATGGAGGGCGAGATTCCCTGCACTGTGCCGGGCAACGGCGATGCGCCGAGCTCGTCCCACCTCCGGACCCACAACTGAAATCCCCCCTCTTCGCGGAGCCCCTCGTACACCATGATCGAGCCGTCCCTCGACAGGCCCATTGTCCCGAGAATGCCACCCCTCGGCTCTCCGAGTAACACGGAAGCTCGGTGGGTCATCGCTACAGGATCTGGCTGATAGAGGGCCCCAGCCCAGAGGAGTCCGAAGGCGAGCGAAATTATGCCCAAGGCGCCCGACACCCCTTTCCACGGACCTGCGCTTGTGGCCACGCTCGGCACGGCTTCGTCCCCGTGCCGGAAACCCGGATCCGATAGAGCCTTCGCGAAGTCCTGTGTTGCCGTGAAACGATCTGCAGGCAACTTCTCCAGCGCCTTC
The DNA here is from genome assembly GCA_965248625.1 of Longimicrobiales bacterium. Classification (GTDB taxonomy): domain Bacteria; phylum Gemmatimonadota; class Gemmatimonadetes; order Longimicrobiales; family Gaopeijiaceae. The sequence goes on from OZ252109.1 coordinate 1,239,980, forward strand.
CTGACCACTGCGTCCACGTTCGCCGGGGTCGAGGGCCGCTTCTTCGTCGGCGTCACGGCGTCGCCCGCGATGATCTGGCCCAAGACCGCCTGCGCGGTGCTTCCAGTGTGTGGCGGCTCTCCGACCAGCATCTCGTAGAGCACCGCCTTGTGGTATCTCCAAGAGGTCGAGGGAATCCGTAAGGATGTGACCGTCATCGTGGGGGAGTACCTCGCCACCGATTGGTATCCAAAGCAGCTTCAGGAGCTCACTGTGCCCGGGCGACAGCGGGCGTTCGAGCCAGATGAGCGTCTTGCCGATCTCTACCCCATTCCCGCCTACCGCAGCGCCCGATCCTGTCGGTCACCCCAGCCGACATGGACCGCGTCGTAGGGGGCCGGACGAGCCGGCAGCTCAACGTGCCCGTCGGACCCGTGGTCGTCGCGTATCCCGAGGGCAGGTTCTTGAGTAGAGGCCAGCTCATGTCGCTCGCGATCATGCGAGACAGCATCGACGAGCGGCCGATCTATTTCTCTTCGAGCGCCGGGCTGATCTCGTCCCTGGGCCTCCAGGACTACGGGGTCCAGCACGGGTTGGCGACTCGGCTGAACCTCTCAGACCCGGCCGAGGCGCCGGATCTCGTTCAATTGGGTGAGGACTTCGGAGGAGGCTGGGTAGATGTCGATCGGTCGCGACGCCTATACGACGAAGTCTTCCGGATGCGCAGCTTGAAGGATCGAGACGTCTGGTCCGACCGTGCATCCCTCAACATCCCGACGTACTACTACTTCTTCAGCCTTGGGATGGCGGACGCGTTGAACCGCTCCGGCGCATCGCCCGAAGAGGTGGCCCGGTTCGAAAGCGATGCGATGGCCTTCCTCGTCACGGCGCGAGGCGGGCGAAGGGCCATTCTATCAGGGCCGTGACGTGCCTTAGTGCATGGCTCCGGGCTTCACCACGAGAAAGAACCCAGGATCCCAACGCTGTTCTCCTGACGCCTCAGGCTTCTGACCGCTCGGACGTCGCGGTAATGCTGAGCCGCAGTACCGACTGGATTTCGGGCGATACCGCGTCGCTCTGCACCGCCGCCTGGGGGCCGGTGATCTCCTCGCAGTAATTACCTTCCTCGGGGTTGTCCTCGCAGGGACCACAGGCTGGGAGTATGGCGGTGCTCAGGGTGAGGCCTAGGAGGACAGCGAAACCTCGGGACATTGGAAGACTCCTACGGGGGGATGTTCGAAGCGATTGGCGCAGTATGGGCGACCGGATGCCCAAGCTGCAACCCACGGGACGACCATTGCACGTCTCCACCGACGCTGGCGTCCGGACGTTGACCATGGACCGGTTCCCCTCCGTAGTCGCCTCCGCCCTGGTCCCCGTTGCCGGCCGGCGCCTCGGGTCGGGCGCGATACACGAGACCTCGGTCCGCGTGGCCTGGGAACCCGCAAAGGCTCACGCTGGTTCGAAGCAGAGGGGTCGCGCACTCGAGATGGAGCGATGATGCCAAGCCGACCCGGGTGTCGGAAGATGGCGAAGGCCGGATACGCGCGTCTCGGCGCGCTGGCAGTGCTCTGCGCGTGTGGAGACGGCGCCGCTGTGTCACCTGACCCTGACCCAGGCGCCCCCGGCGCCTCGATCTTCGCCCAGTGCGATCTCAATCAGGACTACCTGTTCGGCATCCTCGGACGCGACGGGATCGCCTCCCTCGATGAGCCCAGTTGGGAGCGGGCCGACCAGGGGATTCCCGATTACCCGGATCCCGACTCCCGGATCATCGGCGTCGCGGTATCCGGAATCACCTACGCCATTCCCCACAGCGTGCTCTGGTCTCACGAAATCGTGAACGCGACCATCGGCGGCTCCGCTGGGATCGCCGTCACGTACTGTCCGCTCACGGGCTCCTCCTTGGTGTTCGACCGGACGTCGGTGGACGGCGCCGAGTTGGGTGTCTCGGGCCTCCTCTTCATGAACAACCTGATCGTGCACGACCGCCGGGAACCCGACGATTCCCTCTGGCCACAGATGTTCGCCGAAGCCCGGTGCGGCTCCCGAACCGGATCGAAGCTCACCCAGTACACATTCGTCGAGATGCGGTGGGCTTCGTGGCTCGCCCTCCATCCCGAAACTTGGGTTCTCGCCGATGCCGAGAACCAGGGCCTCGATCCCAGGGTCGTCGACTACAGCCTGTTCGGCTATCCATACGGTGAGTACGAGGACGCCGAGACGTACTTCTCGGAAGGCATCATGCCCCCACCAGACCAAAGGCGCTTCAGCTGGTAGGCGGGCCTTGCCGGAAGCCACCTGGGGGCGTCCTCCGGCGTGACGTGGGCACGCCGCACCGCATATGATGGGCGGATCTCACAGCTGGAGGGACGGTAGATGCGGCGCAAGATCCCCTACTACGCCACCCGCGACGCGATATTCCACGCCGGCGACGCCACCGATTTCTTCGACTACGGTCCCTACACGAAGCCGGCTGCGCTGTGCGCAGAGATGGCGCGCCTGGCCTACGTAAAGGAGGAAGCGGCCTGCCGCGAATTCCTCGCGAAGCTCGACTTCGAGCTCCTTTATTTCGTGCCGACCGACGATGGCACGCAGGGGTTCATCGCGCATAAGGGCGATGTCGTGATCATCGCTTTTCGCGGCACCGAGCCCGATGATCGGCGGGACATTCTTACGGACCTGGACTTGCCCCGCATCCGCTGGCCAGAGGGAGGCGCGGTCCATTCGGGGTTCGCCGATGCGCTCGACGAGTCCTGGCCCGAGTTCGAAGGACATCTCCCACCCGATCAGGGCACCCTTTACGTAACCGGCCACAGCCTGGGTGCCGCGCTCGCTACCCTCGCGGCCAGCCGTTTGAGGGACGGCTTCTCCGAATTGTTCACGTTCGGAGCGCCACTCGTGGGCAACAAAGCTTTCGGCAAGACCATCGACGAGGCGCGGTACCAGCGCTACGTGAACTGTCTGGACCTGGTGACTCGAATCCCCCCTGAATTCCTCGGCTTCGCTCACTGCGGGACCCGCCACTACATCGACAGCGACGGGGAGATCCATGCACGCATTGGAGAGAGCGCCATCAAGCGCGACACCCGTAACGCCCGCAGGGAATACCTCCTCAAGCACGCCTGGCGGCGGGGTAATGCGCGAGCTGGCGGATCACGCCCCGATCAACTACGTCTCGACCTTGCTCGGAAAGCGCGGCAAACGAGTCGAACCCCCACGTCGTACGGGTTAGACCGATGCTCTTGGGAAAACCCATGGACCAGCTGGACTTCCATCTTTCGAGATGACCCGCCAAGCTTCCAGGCCGCCCGCCGCCGAGACCTCCTGGACGGACCACCCCCTCCTACGGGTCTTTCTCGTAGGCTCGCTGCTCTACCTCTTCCTCGTTGGCGTCAATGGGCTCGGGCTGGGATTCAGGGCACTGGGAGAGGGCGTGCTGGACTCCTTCTTTGCCGCGACGGAAAACCCGTTCACCGGCCTGATGGTGGGAATCCTGGGGACGTCTCTCGTTCAGAGCTCGTCCGTGACCACTGCGATGATCGTCGGGTTGGTGGCGGCTCCACTCGATCCGCTTCCTGTGGCCAACGCCATCCCGATGATCATGGGCTGTAACATCGGGACCACGGTGACGAACACGGTCGCGTCGCTCGCGCACATGGGAAGAGTCGAGGAGTTCCGCAGGGCGTTCGCGGTAGCGACTGTCCACGACTTCTTCAACTATCTCATAGTCGTAGTCCTTCTCCCGTTCGAGCTACTCACCGGATTTCTCCAGAAGTCGTCGATCGCGCTCGCATCCGGGCTTTCGGGGCTAGGGGGCGCCGACTTCGAAAGCCCCATCAAGGGTGCCATCAGAGCCACGGGCATACCCATCGAGTTGGCGCTCCAAGCCGTATTCCGAACGGAGTTTCTGGCGGCGGGCGCGTATATCGTGGTCAGCGGACTTCTGATATTCACCACCCTGTTCGGCATCGTAAACGTCATGCGCTCATCGATGCGAAGCCGGATAGAATCGCTGGTGTCCCGAGCGCTGGCCACCAATGTCTTTATCTCGATTGCGGTTGGCATAGTAGCCACCGTCATGGTGCAATCGAGCTCGATCACGACGTCGCTGATGGTCCCGTTGGCCGGCGCAGGTGTGCTCACGCTCAGGCAGGCCTTCCCCGTCACGCTCGGGGCCAATATCGGGACCACCGTGACTGCGGCGCTCGCTGCCATGGCAGTCACGGGCGACAACGCGGGGGCGGGCGTGACAATCGCCGTGGTCCACCTGCTGTTCAATATCTCAGGAACGCTGTTGGTCTACCCATTCGAGCCGATTCGCAGGATCCCGCTCTACCTCGCCAGCACCCTGGCAGATATCGCCGTGAAGTCCAAGCGGTGGGCGATCTTCTACGTCATCGGCCTGTTCTACGGAATCCCCGTGATCTTTGCGGTGCTGAATCAAATGCTCGGGTAGAGAGCTCGGGCAGAGTTGAGGAGACGACATGCTAAAGGAACTGTTGAGTCTGTTTCGGACTGACAACGCCATCGCCCGCATGGGCGTGGACTTCGGCAAGATGCTCGATCTCTCGTATGGGATCACGGTCCGCGCGGGGCAGGTCTTCTTCGAAGAGACATCGCGGGAGGACGAGCGGGCGGAAATCTCCAAGCGGGACCGGCGAATCAACAAGCTGGAACGCCGCATCCGGAAGCAAGTCATCGCGCACCTCACTCTCAGCATGGATACGAGCGATGTGCCCTATTGCCTTCTCCTGATGGGCATCGTGAAGGACGTCGAACGGCTCGGCGACTACGCAAAAAACCTTGCCGAGATACATGACGCCGGCGGCGCACCGCTCCCTGACGACGAGAATGCCAAGGAGCTCCGCGAGATACGAGCGATCGTAGAGAGGACTTTCGGGGCGGTGAATGAGGTTTTTGCGACCTCTGATTCCGAGGCGGCGAGAAAGCTGATAGGAGAAGGACTCGGGGTTGGCCCACGCTGCGACGCACTCATCTGCCGCGTTGCAGAGAGCACGTACGACGCGGCCACGACGACGTCGATTGTGCTGGGCGCACGTTACTACAAGCGTCTCGAGTCCCATCTGCTCAATGTGTTGTCCGGAATCGTCAGGCCACTCCACAAGCTCAACTACATCGACGAGGACCTGCTCAACCCCGAAGGGGACGACCATGACCTGTCGGATGCCTTAGCGGTGTGAGGGGTCCGGCAAGAGTAGAGAGCGGACGGATTAGCCAGGCTTGACGGAGATCGCGAAGGGAAGCGCCTTGGAACGCACCAGGCCGGAGGTGAATTACCTCATCGAGGATGGCAGCGCTTCGGGAGGATCCGAGCCAGCCGGAGACCTTTCCTGTACATTGGATAGGAGCGTGGCGTGGTGATCACGACAGACCCGCGCGTGGTGCGGTGACCGCGACAGACCTGGGCGTGGCACATTCACCGCGCCCAAGATGGGGCCTGCCCGAGCCGGGAGACACGGATCAGGTGTTCAGTTCATGAGCAAGCAAAGCACGAGGCTGGGTCGCCAGAGCCGGTGGATCGCCGACGCGCCTCAGGCTTGGCGTCTGTTGATCGGCGGGTGGCGTTCAGACCGGCCGCCTCCGATGCGATTCATCGTCCATGCCAAGGACGCCGAGGACGCCGTCATGCTGTTCCGACGGCGCGGCATTCAGGGCGTTACCGACAAGAGCATCGAGCGGTACCCGCAGCTCGACAAGGCGACCTGACGGCCGAACGCGGCACGTCCTTTTTTCGTACCCAGTCGTCCATCCCCTCCGGAGCGGCCGCCGCGCGCCGCCACTCACACCGCGATTCGAAGGTCAGGCCTCAGGGGAAGTTCGGGTTGGGCGCCATCGACACCAGCAGCACGAGCCGCCCTTGGCCACGATTCTCGACTCCGTGGGGCTCGTCCGGCCCGGACCACGCGACCCCGCGCGGCCCGAGATCTCGCGTCCCTTCGCCGATGGTGAAGGCGCCCTCTCCCTCGATGACGTAGTAGAACTTCGTGGCTCCGGCGTGCGTATGGACCTTCTGACTTTGACCCGGCTCGAGACAGTAGATGTCACAGAACATCTGCGGGGTCTCGAAGAGATTCACTTTCTGCAGCTTCTCTGATGAGAAGCGTCGGGCCGAGTCGGCGTCTAGAAAGGCCATCGGGAGACGCTATCCGAGACCATGCGGCCCGGCAAGAGGCGGCCAGCAGGGTAGGGGAGTAACGCTCCAACCGGCAGAATCCGAACCAGGGGGCGGATGCCCCCAGCGAGTTCCCACGAACACGTCCCCTGGCTATTATCGGCTCTCCTTGATTTCGAGAACCGGAGAGACGTAGAGGAACAGCGATGAGAGGCAATGCGATGCGGGCGGGGCGGATGGCTTCTTCACTCGGGCTCGTGCTTCTGCTCGGCTGCGGAGGCTCGGGTGGGGACGCGGTGGAGGGGGCCGACTTGGGCCCGGATCCGTCCAACCCCTTGATGAACCCGGCGGCTCTGAACGAGACCGCCCCTGATTTGTTTCGCGCGCGATTCGAAACCAGCACAGGCGACTTCGTCGTCGAAGTGCATCGGGATTGGTCCCCGGCCGGGGCCGACCGATTCTACAATCTGGTCAACAATGGCTACTTCGACGACGTGCGCTTCTTCAGGGTGATCGAGCGGTTCATGGCGCAATTCGGAATGCATGGCGATCCCTACATCACGGCGGTCTGGAGGAACCACCCCATCGCTGATGACCCCGTCGCGCAAAGCAATCTCCGCGGATTCGTGACCTTCGCGAAGACCAATGCGCCCGACTCGCGAACCACCCAGGTCTTCATCAACCTGGTCGACAACGTCAACCTGGACCCCTTGGGATTCTCCCCATTTGGACAGGTCGTCGAGGGGATGGACGTGGTCGATCAGCTGTACTCGGCCTATGGAGAAGGAGCCCCGACAGGCCAGGGCCCGATTCAGCAAAACATCGCGGCGCGGGGGAACGAGTATCTGGAGGAAGCATTCCCCACGCTCGACTACGTCGAACGAGCCGTGATCGTGGGTGGTTAGGCAATCGAGGGCTCGCTTGACAGGCTGATTCGCGACGATTAGTCCTATGCGTGGGTCGGTACACCCGCCTCCAGCCCAGAAGGAGGGTTCTTTTGTAGAAACATCCGTCGCCTGGTTGCGGTCATATCTCGTCCTTCGGACCGTCCATTCGGAATGCGAAGGAGGGAGGGTCCGTAGCCTGGCATTTCCGCGTCCAGCATCCCCGCGAGGCAGCCATGCACCTTCCATGTCAGAAAATCCCGCGCATACCATCGCGCAACCCTACGACCTGCGTTCACTCGATCTCTACATTCGATGAGGAGGACCGCACAATGAGGTGTCGACTACTGAACCCCAGCGCATCGCCAGGGGAGCAAGCGGAAGTGCGCTCCGTGTGGCGAGCCGCTTTGCTCAGCCTGGGCCTTCTGGCTCTTATGGTCGTGTCGAGCACTCCGCTCAGCGCACAGGAGAACGGCCGGATCACCGGCACGGTCACCGAATCGTCGTCCGGGGGGCCCGTGTCCGACGCGCAGGTCTACCTACCTGACGAGGCGATCGGAACGCTCTCTCGCGCCAACGGCCGTTACCTCATCATCAACGTGCCGACGGGGACCTACACGATCCGCGCGGAACGAATCGGCCTCGGCTCGGCCGAGCAACAGGTCACCATCACGGCCGGTGGGATCGCGACGGTCGATTTCGTCCTCGAGGAGCTTGCCCTCGGCCTGGACGAGATCGTGGTGACCGGCACCGCGGGCGCCGCGCGGCGCCGCGAGATCGGCAACTCCATCGCTCAGATCAACGTCGCCGAGCTGCCGGACAGGCCAGTCGACATGATCGACCTGCTCCAGGGTGCGGCGCCCGGGCTCGACATGAGCGCGACCGGAGGCGAGCTGGGCGTGGCCCCAGCCATCAGGCTCCGTGGCAACTCCAGCGTCTCGATGAGCAACAACCCGATCATCTACATCGACGGGGTACGCATGCGCAGCGAGCCGCTCGCCCACGTCGCTGCCCCGGACAACCGCGGGATCAGAGGCTCGAACACCTCGAAGAGCCCGTTGAACAGCATCAACCCCAACGACATCGAGCGCATCGAGATCATCAAGGGTTCTGCGGCGACGACGCTGTACGGGACCGAGGCGTCGGCCGGCGTCATCCAGATCTTCACGAAGCGCGGGGCCGTCGGAGCGCCGCAGTGGACTTTGGAGAGCCAGCAGGGCGCGGTTTGGAGCCGGAAGTATGGCACTCCCGAGTTCCCCTACCTCCGCTTCGAGCCGTTTAACAAGACGGGACACAACCAGTACTACAGCACCTCCGTCAGGGGCGGGCTGGAAAACCTCCAATACTTCGTGTCGGGCTCTTACAACGACCAGGAGGGCTACCTGCCCAACGAGTTCTCCGAGGAGTGGATCACGCGCGGGAACTTCACCTTCACGCCGCTGCCCGACCTCCAGATTCAGTGGAACACATCCTATTCGACGGAGTCGGCGCAGCAGGTTTCCCAAAGCAACGCCCAGGGACTCGGGCACAACGTCTACCGGGGCAAGGCGAACTACTTCACAGACGACTCGCCCGACGTGATCAAGGCCAGTGTGCTGGATTTCGACATCCGGCATACGATCGACCGCTTCACGACGGGCGGGACCTTCACCTACAATCCCCTGACCGACCTGACGAACCGATTCACGATCGGGTACGACTGGATCCAGCAGGATACACGCAACCTGCGTCCATTCGGGTTCCGCTTCCGGCCACAGGGCGCACTGCTGAACCATCACTGGCAGAACACGCTCCTGACATTCGACTACGTCGGGACGTATAGCTTCGGCCTGACCAACGCGGTCCGCTCTAACTTCTCATGGGGCGGGCAGGCCGTCGGTGACGAGCTGCACACGATCGAAGCGTGGGGAGAGGGCTTCCCGGGCGCCCAGCTGCCCACGGTCAACTCCGCCGCCGCGACCCAGGGATTCGAGGAGCGGGAGAAGGTCTGGAACGCCGGTTTCTTCTTCCAGAACGTGTTCGACATCTCGAACAAGTACTTCGTGACGGCCGGCATGCGCGTCGACGGCAACAGCGCGTTCGGCGAGGGCTTCGGTCTGCAGGTCTACCCGAAGGCCAGCCTCTCGTATGTGATGTCGGACGAAGACTTCTGGAATCCCGATTTCGGCTCTCTGAAGCTCCGAGCTGCCTGGGGGAAATCAGGGCGGGCACCGGGCGCGTTCGACGCTGTGAGGACCTGGGAGGCCGCTGGCCTGAACGATCAGCCAGCGTTCATCCCCGAGAACCTCGGGAATGCCGAGCTCGGACCGGAAGTCACGACCGAGTTCGAGGTCGGATTCGACGCGTCGTTCCTGGATGACCGCGTAGCGACAGACTTCACCTATTACTCCCAGCGGACGGACGATGCGCTCTTCTCCGTGATTCAAACGCCGTCCAACGGGTTCCAGACGAGCCAGCTGCAGAACATCGGGAAGATCAAGAACAGCGGGATCGAGATCGCGATCAATACTACGCCCTATCGGAGCAGGGACTACGAGTGGAGCCTCGGGCTCAATATCTCCACCAACAAATCCGAAGTGCTGGATCTCGGCGACGCAGCGGAGTTCTCCGTCAACCAGGGAACCTGGATCATGGAAGGCCAGCCCGTGCCGGTGGTGCGTGGCGATTTCGTCAGAAACCCGGAAGGGCCCTTGGCCGCGGGGGCAGGGCTGTCGACCTGTGGCGACGGAGACCCAGGCCCCTGTCGCGAGAGGAGCCACATCTACGGGCCCAACTTCCCCACGCATAACATCGGTCCGAGCACGAGCCTACGGCTTCCCGGCGGCATCTTCATCTCGGCCTCGGGCGAGTTCAAGGGAGGCCACTTTCTACGCGACTCCAACGTCCATCCCGGTGGAATCAGCCGCGGAGGCAAGATGCCGCTGTGCTGGCCCTACTACGTGGACAAAGAGAACAACACCAACATCGAGCTGAATGCTGATACGCCGGCGCTTTGGCGGGCTCGTTGCACGCCCACGCTGATCGACTCCGACTACCTCACCTGGGACGCGGACTTCTTCCGGCTGCGGAGCGCCAGCATCCAGCTTCCCGTGGACTTCGTGATGCCGGAGAGGATCAGCAACGCGCTGCTCACGCTATCCCTGAACAACTCCTACACGTGGAAGAGGATGCCATACCTCGACCCGGAGATGCGCGGTAACCAGGGAGGCGCAGATCTAGCTCAGGCCATCGCGGCCCGAAATCCCACGCCAATCAGCTTCCGGGCTTCGCTCCGGATCCAGTTCTGATGGGAGGCCTGACGATGACAAGCCAAAGAAAGAAGCTGACGGGTCTCGTCCTTGGCGCACTGATGGGTGTGACCGCCTGCGACGTGACGAACCCCGGTCCCGTTCAGGACGCCTTCCTGAATCAGGAGGAGTCCCACGAGGCGTTGGTGAGGGGGGCCGAGCGCATGATGCTCGAGACCGCGAACTACGTCTTCTACACTCAAGCGATCACCACCCGCGTGCTGTTCCCCGGTGGAGACACCAACTCCCACAGCCCGAGGATCCAAGGGGGAGCTCTCCCGGAGGACGACGTCAACGAGGACTGGGACAATGTGCAGCAGGCCCGCTTCATCGCCGAGGACGCGCTCGAACGCATGTTGCAGAACCCGGAAGCGAGCGCGACGAACATCGCCCAGGCGCACCTCTGGCGCGGGTACGCCTACCGCATCCTCGGTGAGAACTGGTGCGAGTGGCTGGTGGACGGAGGCTCGCCCCAGCAACCGGGCGCGGCGTTGGATCTTGCCGAGGCGGCCTTCGACGCGGCGCTCGCCGCGGCCATGACGGACAGGCAGCGCAACGCCGCGTACGCGGGCCGCGCTCAGGTCCGGGTGGCCAAGGGAGACTGGGGCGGAGCGCTGGGAGACGCCCAGCAGGTTCCGCCAAGCTTCGTCTTCGCTGTGACGCCAGATCCGGATTTCGAAGATACGCGGAGCCGGGTCGGATGGGCGAACGCCGACCTGCCCTACAGGCAGTTCACGCTCCTCTTTACCTTCTTTGGGGAACAAGCCGACCCCGCTAAGATCCCGTCGAGCCTCCCACTGGACGCGGCCGATCTCCCGGTGACCATCGCGGGCACGGGGTACTACGCCGAGTCGGGTGATCCTCGGGTGGCCTGGGATATCATCCCCGACCAGCCCTTCGCCAACGCGTCTCTTCAGGGCTTCGGACAGGTGCCCTGGAGCAACTTCAACTGGTTGGACCTCGTGACGCCTGCCCATCTCGGAACCGGGGCGGAGATGCTCCTCTATAGGGCCGAGGGCGAGCTGCGTAACGGCAACTGGCAGCCCGCCATGACACTGATCAACCAGGTCCGCTCGATGTACACCAGCGACTTCACCAGTCAGCCGCTGGATCCGTGGGCGGCCACGAGCCTCGACGAGGCTTGGACACACCTCAAGACCGAGCGGATGATCGAAGGACTGCTGGAGGGTCGGCGCCTGGTGGATATCCGGCGTTGGGGTTCGGACGGCTCAGGAGGCCAGCACCCATTCCCGGATTGGGGACAACTGAGCTCGCTGTTCGACGAGGAGGCCATGGCGACGTGCTTCCCGATTTCGGAGGACGAAATCAACCGAAACGACAACCTCGCCTCTCGTCGGTAGGCACACCGCTGGAACGTGGTTTGCAGTAGATTGGGAAGGTAAGAAAGGCTCGCCGGCCTCTCCCGCGGGAGGGGTCGGCGAAGTCGATATCGACATGCAACGTCGGTATATCAAGAGGGAAGGGCCACCGTCGTCGACGAGCCGGCGACCCGCGGTACCAGCCTAGAGGAGTAAGCGGAGATGCGTTTCATCACGGGCAAGCACATAGCGCGGCGGACGTTCCTGCGAGGCACGGGTGCGGCGGTGGCGCTGCCGTTCCTGGACGCGATGGTGCCGGCGGGCCGGAAGTGGAGCGAGGCGTTGGCGGCGCTGGACAAGACGCGATTGGTGGCGATCGAGATGGTGCACGGAGCGGCGGGCTCGAACGACTGGGGCGCGACGCAGCACCTGTGGTCGCCGGCTGAGCTGGGCAGTGAGTTCGACCTGAGCGGCGGGTCGCTGAGCTCGCTGGAGGCGTACCGAGACTACCTGACGATCGTGTCGAACACGGACGTGCAGATGGCGGAGGCGTTCCAGCCGAAGGAGATCGGAGGGGACCACTTCCGGACGAGCGCCGTGTACCTGACGCAGGCGCATCCGAAGCAGACGGAAGGGTCGGACGTGTTCATCGGAGCGTCGATGGACCAGATCTACGCGCAGCGTTTCGGGCAGGACACGCCGATCCCGTCGATGCAGCTGTGCATCGAGAACGTGGATCAGTCGGGAGGGTGCGCATACGGATACACGTGCGTGTACACGGACTCGATCAGCTGGTCGAGCCCGACGGAGCCGCTGCCGGTGATCCGGGACCCGCGGGTTGCGTTCGATCAGCTGTTCGGGGCAGGGGGATCGAGCGAGGAGCGAGCGGCGCGACGACAGGAGAACAAGAGCATCCTGGACTGGATCGCGCAGCGGACGGCGCGGTTCAAGATGGAGCTGGGAGTGGAGGACCGGGTGCGGCTGGACCAGTACCTGGACAACATCCGGGAGCTGGAGCGGCGGATCGCGCTGACGGAGGAACAGAACAAGAGCGGAGAGGTTCGGGAGCTACCGGAGGCGCCGGCGGGAGTGCCGGACTCGTTCCGTGAGCACATGGAGCTGATGTGGGACCTACAGGCGTTGGCGTTCCAATCGGACATGACGCGGGTGTTCTCGTTCAAGCTGGGACGTGACTCGTCGGCGCGTGTGTTCGCGGAGAGCGGAACGGACAAGCCGTTCCACCCGGCGTCGCACCACGGGGGCAACCCGGAGGCGGTGACGGAGTTCAGCCTGATCAACCGGTACCACGTGAGCATGCTGCCGTACTTCCTGGAGAAGCTGAAGGGGATCGAGGAAGGGGACGGGAACATGCTGGAGAAGAGCATGATCCTGTACGGGTCGGCGATGGGCGACCCGAACTTACACAACCACAAGCGCGTGCCGTTCATCGTGCTGGGGAAGGCGAACGGCAGGTTGGACGGAGGCCTGCACCTGAAGGCGCCGGACGGAACGCCGTTGGCGAACGCGATGCTGACGCTACTGCACGCTCTGGGAGTGGAGGAGCTGGACAGCTTCGGCAACAGCACCGCCGAGTTCGCCCTCTCCATGCCCGCTTCCGTGGCCGAGCAAGTCAACAACGGACCGGGGTCCTGAGCGGGACGCCCGAGACGAGATATGAGCTGGAGAACCGAATGACACACGGGCGAAAACTGTCCAATCCCCGATTGCGCCTGGACCTGGTTGGCGCCATGTGCGTTCTGGCGTTCATGACCGCTGCCAGCCTTCCTCCCGACTCGCCTGTCGCCGACGCGGCGATGAACGGTGATGTCGAAGCGGTCCGAGCGTTGCTCAGGCAGGGCGCGGACGCCAACGCACCCCAGGGCGACGGTCTGACGGCGATCCACTGGGCCGCAGAGAAAGGAATCGCCGAGTTGGCGGAGATCCTCATCTACGCCGGTGCGAACGTCCGGTCGGTGACGAGGAATGGCGGCTACACCCCTCTGCACCTGGCCGCCCGGGGTGGTCACGCGCCTGTGGTCGAGACCCTGCTCGGAGCCGGGGCCGATCCGGCCGCCATGACCACGACGACCGGCGTAACGGCGCTCCATCTGTCCGCGAAGGCGGGGAGCGCGGAGGCCGTCACGGCCCTCGTGAACGCGGGTGTCGACGTCGACATCAAGGAAGAGAAGTGGGGTCAGACGCCCCTGATCTTCGCGGCCGGCTTCAACAGGCTCGCCGCCGTCGAAGCGCTTATCGAGCTGGGAGCCGACCTGACGATCCACGAGGCGGCGCTCCACCTGCCCACCCGCTATGCGGTCGACATGGCTGCGAAGGCGGCACGCAACGAAATCCTCGACTCCTTCCGGGAGCAGGCCGAAGACCCGGACACGTGGGGCCCGACACCGCGGCAGGTCCAGGCGGCGTCCGAGGCGGCGTGGGCCGTGCAGGCGCTCTCCAGCGAAGAGATCATCGCGCAGGCCACCGAGCAGGAGATGACCGAGAATCAGCTCGCCCTGTTTCAGACGAACGCGCAATCGTATCACGCGTTGGTCGGCAACCAGGGGGGGCTGACCGCGCTGTTGCACGCAGCGCGCGACGGGTTCGGCGAGGTTGCCCAGGCGCTGTTGGACGCCGGGGCCGACGTCAACCGGGTGAGCGAGGGGGAGCAGACCAGCCCGCTGCTCATCGCGGCCATCAACGGTCACTTCGACCTCATGCTCGAGCTGCTGGAGCATGGAGCCGATCCGAAGCTGGCCGATGAGGCAGGGACCACCCCGCTCTTCGCGACCATCAGCACGCAGTACGCCCCGAAAGCGCGTTACCCCCAGCAGCAGGCGTTCAAGCAGCAGTCGGCCGCGCACTTGGACGTGATGGCCGCCCTGCTCGAGGCGGGGGCTGACCCGAACGTCCGCCTGGACCGGCATCTGTGGTACCTCGAGTACAACTTCTCCCAACTGAGCGTCAACGTTTGGGGGGCCACGCCATTCTGGCGGGCCGCCCACTCGGTAGATGAGGGCGCCATGAGGTTGCTTCTAGAGCACGGAGCGGACCCGTCGATCCCGACCCGGAGGCCCGCCGCTCGGCGGCGCGGACCGGGCCGTGGCGGCAACGGTACGCCAGGCGAGCTTGATCCCTCCGGCTTCCCGCCGATTCCGGCTGGTGGCCCGGGGGTCTATCCCGTCCACGCCGCGGCGGGAGTCGGATACAGTGGTGGTGACGGAGCCGGGCGGGCGGGCGTCTCCCACATCCACGTCCCGAACGGCTGGCTTCCGTCAGTGAAGCTGCTCGTCGAGGAGACGGGCGCGGACGTGAACGCCCGTGACCACAACGGCTACACGCCCCTGCACTTCGCGGCCGCACGCGGCGACAACGAGCTCATTCTCTACCTCGTCGAGAAGGGTGCGGACGTCATGGCGGTGAGCCGCCGGGGGCAGACGACAGTCGACATGGCGAACGGACCGGTACAGCGCATCCAGCCGTTCCCGGAGACGATCGCGCTCCTGGAGAGCCTCGGCGCCATCAACAACCAAAACTGCGTGTCTTGTTGACGGCTGGTCGTGTTGGGGGAGGACACGGGCCCCAGTCATATGGGGCCCCGATCAGGTTGACCTACGACTGATCAATACCGCACAAATCTGATTGGACACGGCCCGCCCGCGGTTTCGTCGGCGGGCCGTATCATTGGTGGGTCTCCGAGGCTCCTCACTGGAGCCACGTCCCCGTCGGCCCGAGCGATCGTCCCCTCCAATAAATGGGATCTCCCAAGATGAGCCCCAGCTTTCCGATTCACCCGTTCATCGCTCTTCTCGTGGCCTGCGCCGCGACCGCTGGTGTAGCTCCCGCCTCGCTTTCAGCTCAAACGGGGACGTTGCGCGAGCTTCCCCTCGAGCCCGGCAAACGTGCACTGGGGACACTACAGCGGTGCCTTGGAGCCTGTGCTGCGGATCGCCTCGGGGGATCGCGTGCGGGTGTAGACACTGCTCGCCCGTGGCCTGGAACGGAAGCTCCCGAAATCGATCTTCCGCTAGCGGACTAGCGCTTCCGCCCGCGCCCTCAGCGTCTGCCTTTGAGCCACGCGTCCACGGACAGGTCGTTGGCGCGTTGGGCGTCCTCGTCCACCCAATAGTACGGGCCGTACGGCCGGTCCTCCGGCCAGATCTCGTCGAGGGTGTCGGCCTCGTAGAGGATCCCGCCCTGCATCACGTACTCGATGTCCATGGTGTTGCGGATATCGTCCAGCGGATTGGAGCGCAGCACCAGCAGGTCGGCCAGCTTGCCCGATTCGAGGGAGCCAAGATCCACGTCGGCGCCCAGGAAGTATGCGCTCCCAAGCGTCGCGGTTCGGATCGCGCCGAGCGGGCCGAGCGCCGCCGAAGCCATCCAGATCTCCCAGTGAAAGCTCGCACCGTGGTGCTCGCCGTGCCCTCCCAGGGCACCCCGTCCGCCCTCGGCCAGGATGTCCGCGAGCCCCTGTGCGATCAGCGGAAAGCTGTAGTCGGTCTCGGGCCTGAGTGTTCGCCGCCGAAGGAACGTCGTCATCCGCCAGGGCATCCAGCGGCGCTGTTTTTCGTGCATCCAAACATCGGACTCTGCGTACCAGTACTCGATGTTCGCCGCGGTGGGACTGTCGAACATGAACGGGTTCGAGTAGACCGTGCCTGCCTGACCGAAGAACTTCGCCACGTCCGAGTAGATCGGGATGACGCTCAGCGGATGCTCCCACGCGGTGTACCCGTCCATCGCCTGCCCCAAGTTGTACTCGAGCTCGTAGCCCTCCGCAGTGAGGTTGAGGTCCTTCTCCCGGGCCACGTCCGCGATCCACTGGCGGCGGTCGCGCCGGGGGTGGGAGTGCTGCTTCAGCGAGACGGCGCCCCAGGTCTTGAGACGCTCGATGTGGTCCGCTGTGGCCGCGCGGCTGGACAGCTCCTCGTAGGGAAGGGGATCGCCCGTGCTGAACATGCGGGGCCCGATCATGCGGCCCGCACGGATGAGCTCGGCGGTCGGGAAGATGTTCTGCGCCCACATGGAGTTGTCGAGGCTGGTCGTGACTCCGTACGCCAGGTAGATGCCGACTTCGTAGTCGCGCAGGGGCCGGTAGCCGCGGTGCTCCCGGTGGCCGTGCGAGTGCATGTCGACGAAGCTGGGCACGATGGTTCGGCCCGAAGCGTCGATGACGCGGTCGGCGCCCGAAGTGTCACACTCGCCGGTACATACGATGCGGCGCCCCTCCACGACGACGGTCCCGCGCTCCATTACTTCGTCTTGGGCCGTCCCGGCGAGCGTTACGAGCCGCGCGTTCGTGAGCGCCACCCGCCCGTTGGCTACGCGCCGCGGCACGGACAGCCGGACCTCGAAGGTGTCTGCGCTCTCGGCCGCGACATCGTGACGGTAGTACTGCGTCCCGCTACCGAACTCGAGGGAGGACTCGCCCCGCCACCGCACGAACAAGCCGCCCGTGCGGCTCAGTCGGCGAACGGGGAGACGACCGTCCCGCCGGTCCAGGTTGACGGGCTCCTCGCCTGCACCGGCGTGGGGCAGGGGGGTGAGCCACACGTCGTCGGCCTCCTGAAAGGCGAGCCAACGACCATCGGGCGAGGGGGCGACTTCGTCCGCCGACTGGAGGACGAGGTGCACCGTCCTGTCGCCGCCGTCGGTCTCGATCGAGACGACCTCGGTCCCGGCGTTCGTGATCTCCGGGAAGTAGATGCGTCGCTCGGGGCCCCACGAGGGCGCCAGTATCGCACGACGCTGCACCCGCTCGGGGCCGCTCCCCGTGGGCAGCGCCACGCGGGTGACGTGTGTCGGGTCACCGCCGCCGGCCGCGAACAGCTCGACGTCCCACCAAGGGTTGTGTGTGACGGTGCGCCCGCGGAAGGTCGCCCCCGAGCCAGTGGCCACGACGATCTCACGGCCATCCGAGCTCCACGCGGGATGCACGTATTCAGCGGGCCGAGTGCTCAATTGCACCGGCGCGCCACCACTGGCCCGCACCTTCCAGAGGTGGCCACCCCCGAAGTCGTCCAGGGTCGTGAACGCGACCCACTCACCATCGGGGGACCAAGCGGGTCCGAATTCCTGAGCGGGTGAGAAGTCGGCCGGCGTCAGGCGGCGGGGCGAACCCGACGGCAGCTCGGACAGCCAAATCCGTCCGACCCCCTGGAAGGCCAACGTTCCACCGTCGGGCGAAGCAGTGTGCCACCGAAGGAATCGTGCATCGAAGGGCCCGTCCTCGATGCGGAACTCGAGCCGGGCCCGCTCAGAGATCGTGCGCTGGACTCTCGCCTCGAACGGGACCGGTGCAACGTCCCCGGACTGGACGTCGAGGCGACCGACGCCCCCACCCCCCGAGATCAGGATGGATCGGCTGTCTGGCGACCAGTCGTAGCCGGGAAGAACACGCAAGTTCTTGTCGCCGCTCTCCACGGCGATGTTGATCGGATCGAGCGCCATGCGCTCGGCACCGGTCTCGAGGTCGAGCAGCCAGAGCGCCGTGCGTGGGCCGAAGCGGTGACCCTTGAAGGAGACTGTGGCCGCAGGCAGGTGCCGGGCGAACGCGAGCCACCGGCCGTCCGGTGAGACCTCCGGCGCGAACGCCCCTCCGCTCGAGCGGCGCCCAGACGCGGTGCTGTACGAGGTGCCGCTGGTGATGTCGAGCACGTGCCCGGTGCGGACGTCGACGCGACGAAGCTGATATGCACCGCTGAGCGCGTCCCGGTCCCGGCCCCCCTCGACGACGTGGTAGTAGATGTGGCTGCCGTCGGGGGACACGGACGGCCAGTGCGCTCCGGCGTCTTCGACGAGTCGGACGCCGTCTCCACCGTCTCGGTGGTGCATCCACAGTCCGAGCCCGTTCTCGCCCACCCCGCCTCGCGCAATGGGATCGCGGCGCACCATGATGTATTGACCGTCGGGTGTCCAGGTGGGCGTGACGGCACGGGAGCCGAGGTCGTGGAACACGGGGCGGGCATCCGACCCGTCCGCGTCCATGATCCAGAGGTTGTCCTGCCCGCCGCGGTCCGAGATGAACGCGATGCTACCGCCATCGGGCGAGATGCGAGGATGGTAGTTGAGCGCGACCCCGCTGTGCTGGGTCAGCGACTCTGCTGCACCCCCGTCCGACTGCATGCGGTACACGTGTCCCAGCAAGTCGAACACGATCCAGGAGCCATCCGGCGCGAGATCGACCGACATCCACGTCCCCTCGTTCGTCGTGAAGTCGACCTCACGCGTCTCGCCACGCGCGACGCTGACGTCCCACGATTCGGCCTCCTGCGCCTGTGCGGCGCGGCCCGGGTTCAGCGTCTGTGAGAGGGCGGCGCAAACCACCAAACGGAATAGCGTAGTGAGTATCTCGCGCACCGAAGTGCCTCCTTGGGAGCGAGGGAGAGATCGACAAATTCGTAGCGTACCGGTATCGAGGCGACCACAGCGACTAGTGTACGGACACGGAATTCGCGTCGATACCGTCCGCAACGGATCCTGCCTACCCACGTGTCCTTCATTATCGGGCCGGCGTTCGTCTTCGAGCCCGGATCGCCTGGGGGGCGGTGCCCCGTTTCCGAGGAGCTAGCCGGAGGAGCGCGGCGCCCGATCGAGCTTGACAGCCAACGACGCCCGCGCGCTATTCAGCGTGGGTAGGTAGATCCGTGTCGCCTCGCTGCGAAATGAAACCGCTGCGGGAGTGCGTCGGGTTGCGTCTTGGTAACACATACGCGCGCGTAACGATCATGCGCATCGAGGAGGCAGGATGAGGACGATTGTCACCGCGATGATGGGCCTCGGCTTCGTCATCCTCGGGAGCGGGTCCACGACCATGGCAGCCCAGGGCCCCGGCTTCGGGACCGGACTGACCGTCGTGGCACCTCGTGCCCCGTCCACTCATCCCTCTCGTGACATCGGTCCGGAGGACCTGACAGGCGTCGTGCAGACGTACTGCGTCGTGTGCCATAACGACGTCCTTTTGACTGGGAACACGACGCTCCAGGGCTTCGAGGTCGAGAACGCGTCGCAGAACGCCCAGGTCGCGGAGCGCATGATCATGAAGATGCGGGCGGGCATGATGCCTCCACCTGGCATGCCCCGGCCGGGAGGCGACTCCCTACTGGCGCTCGTTGAGACGCTCGAGTCGACCCTGGACGAGGCGGCCGCCAACGATCCCAACCCCGGAAACCGGAGCTTCCAGCGGCTGAACCGGGCCGAGTACTCGGCGTCGATCAAGGACGTGCTGGGTCTGGAGATCGACGCGGGGCTCTACCTGCCGCTCGACACGAAGAGCGCGAACTTCGACAACATCGCCGACGTCCAGATGCTCTCTCCGACTCTGATGGACGCCTACCTGATGGGTGCCGCCGAGATCAGCCGCCTCGCCATTGGCAACCTCGATGTCCGTCCGAGTGAGACCACGTACTCGAAGTCGGGCTACTTCTCCCAGTGGGAACAAGTTGACGGGGCTCCATTTGGCACTCGCGGGGGCGTATCGGCGCTGCACAACTTCCCGGCGGACGGCGAATATGTGCTTAAGATGGCCTTCGACCATACGACGACCGGCGAATTCTTCGGCAACATCATGCAGGGTGAACAGATCGAGATTGCCATCGACGGGCAACGGGTGGCCCTGATCAGCGTCGATCAGTTCATGGACGTGTCCGACCCGAACGGCGCGAACATGCAGAGCTTGCCATTCCCCGTGGCGGCCGGACCCCGCCAGGTCTCGGCCGTGTTCATCAAGCAGTTCGAAGGACCCATTCCGGATCTGATGTCCCCCCACGAATGGTCGCTCGCGGACCGGCGCATTGGAGCGGACGGATACGGCATCACGGCATTGCCGCACATCAAGGACATGATCGTCGGCGGCCCCTACGAGGTCACGGGCGTCTCGGAGAACCCGATTCGCCAGCGGATCTTCACGTGCCGTCCCACGTCGGCTACGGAGGAACCCGAGTGCGCGCGCGAGATCGTGTCCCGGCTGGGAGCGAAGGCGTTCCGGCGCTCGTTGACGGACCTCGACGTGTCCGAGTTGATGGCGTTCTACGAAGAGGGCGCCGAGGTCGGGGGATTCGAGACCGGCGTACGACTCGCCCTCCAGGCCATGCTGGCCAGCCCGGACTTCGTGTTCCGCTTCGAGCCTACAGCTGACGAAGCCGCGAACGGGAGCTTCCGGATCAGCGATGTCGCGCTCGCGAGCCGCCTCTCGTTCTTTCTATGGGGCGCGCCGCCGGACGACGAACTGATTTCGGTTGCCGAGCGGGGCCAGCTCTCGAACTCGCGGGTGCTCGACGAACAGGTCGAACGAATGCTCGGAGACGCCAGGGCGGAGGCCCTCGGCACGCGCTTCATGGCCCAGTGGCTCCGCCTACAGGACCTCGATCTGGTTCATCCGGATCGCCTGCTGTATCCCGACTACCATCAGCAGCTGACCGACGCCATGCGCCGAGAGACTGAGATGCTCTTCATGAGCCTCGTCCGAGAGGACAGGAGCTTCCTGGACTTCTACACGGCGGACTACACGTTCGTGAACGAGCGCTTGGCGAAGCACTACGGCTTCGGGGGTGTCACCGGTGAGGAGTTCCAGCGCGTGAGTTACCCGGATGATCGCCGTGCCGGCATCTTCGGCCACGGCAGCGTGATGACCCTTACTTCCGTGGCAAACCGAACGTCGCCTGTGCTGCGTGGGAAGTGGGTCATGGAGGTGATCATCGGGACGCCACCACCACCGCCACCGCCTGGCGTGCCAGATCTGGAGGAGACCGAGGCCACGGACGGAACGAGGATCCTGACTACGCGGGCGCGGATGGAAAAGCACCGAGCGAGCCCCGTATGCAACGCCTGCCACCAGTTCATGGACCCCATCGGCCTCGCCCTGGACAACTTCGACGTTACAGGTCAATGGCGGATCAGAGAGAACGGGATCCCGCTCGACACCCGTGGACGGTTCTACGACGGCAGCGACGTGACGAGCCCACAGGATCTCAGAGAGGTTTTGCTGAAGCGGCCCGAGCCACTGATTCGCACCTTCACGGCCAACCTCATGGCGTACGGGCTGGGGCGCCGAATGGAGTACTACGATCAGCCGGAGATCCGGGAGATCGCTCGGAACGCCGATGCTAATGGCAATCGAATGTCCTCGTTCATCAAAGGCGTCATCGAGAGCGAGGCATTCCAGATGACGAGGCCCGTTGCGGTGGAGGACGCGCCCAACGGCAACTGAGAACGACGAGCCGCACGGCAACTGAGAACGACGAGCCGCACGGCAACTGAGAACGACGAGCTGCACGGCAACTGAGAACGACGAGCTGCACGGCAACTGAGAACGACGAGCCGGCGACCCGCGGTACCAGCCTAGAGGAGTAAGCGGAGATGCGTTTCATCACGGGCAAGCACATAGCGCGGCGGACGTTCCTGCGAGGCACGGGTGCGGCGGTGGCGCTGCCGTTCCTGGACGCGATGGTGCCGGCGGGCCGGAAGTGGAGCGAGGCGTTGGCGGCGCTGGACAAGACGCGATTGGTGGCGATCGAGATGGTGCACGGAGCGGCGGGCTCGAACGACTGGGGCGCGACGCAGCACCTGTGGTCGCCGGCTGAGCTGGGCAGTGAGTTCGACCTGAGCGGCGGGTCGCTGAGCTCGCTGGAGGCGTACCGAGACTACCTGACGATCGTGTCGAACACGGACGTGCAGATGGCGGAGGCGTTCCAGCCGAAGGAGATCGGAGGGGACCACTTCCGGACGAGCGCCGTGTACCTGACGCAGGCGCATCCGAAGCAGACGGAAGGGTCGGACGTGTTCATCGGAGCGTCGATGGACCAGATCTACGCGCAGCGTTTCGGGCAGGACACGCCGATCCCGTCGATGCAGCTGTGCATCGAGAACGTGGATCAGTCGGGAGGGTGCGCATACGGATACACGTGCGTGTACACGGACTCGATCAGCTGGTCGAGCCCGACGGAGCCGCTGCCGGTGATCCGGGACCCGCGGGTTGCGTTCGATCAGCTGTTCGGGGCAGGGGGATCGAGCGAGGAGCGAGCGGCGCGACGACAGGAGAACAAGAGCATCCTGGACTGGATCGCGCAGCGGACGGCGCGGTTCAAGATGGAGCTGGGAGTGGAGGACCGGGTGCGGCTGGACCAGTACCTGGACAACATCCGGGAGCTGGAGCGGCGGATCGCGCTGACGGAGGAACAGAACAAGAGCGGAGAGGTTCGGGAGCTACCGGAGGCGCCGGCGGGAGTGCCGGACTCGTTCCGTGAGCACATGGAGCTGATGTGGGACCTACAGGCGTTGGCGTTCCAATCGGACATGACGCGGGTGTTCTCGTTCAAGCTGGGACGTGACTCGTCGGCGCGTGTGTTCGCGGAGAGCGGAACGGACAAGCCGTTCCACCCGGCGTCGCACCACGGGGGCAACCCGGAGGCGGTGACGGAGTTCAGCCTGATCAACCGGTACCACGTGAGCATGCTGCCGTACTTCCTGGAGAAGCTGAAGGGGATCGAGGAAGGGGACGGGAACATGCTGGAGAAGAGCATGATCCTGTACGGGTCGGCGATGGGCGACCCGAACTTACACAACCACAAGCGCGTGCCGTTCATCGTGCTGGGGAAGGCGAACGGCAGGTTGGACGGAGGCCTGCACCTGAAGGCGCCGGACGGAACGCCGTTGGCGAACGCGATGCTGACGCTACTGCACGCTCTGGGAGTGGAGGAGCTGGACAGCTTCGGCAACAGCACCGCCGAGTTCGCCCTCTCCATGCCCGCTTCCTTCGTGCAGGAGGCCAACGGCCCTCCGAGCGGGTGACCGCTCCGCGCCAACGCCTCCCCCCGCGCAAGTGGGGAGGACGACGGCAAGTGAATCCCCGAGAGGGTCCGGCGAGCGCTCGACCGGGCCCTCTCTGTTCTAGGACCGGTTCAGCTCGGGAGGAACCTCGTAGCCGGATGGCGGATTCCAGAGTGGGGGTCGGAGTAGGCTTGGCTGGAGCCGGGAAGGAGCAGAACGTATGGAGCCTCGAGTTCATCCTGTGACGGGCGGTCGCGCCTACCCGGCATCCCAGCGCTTCGTGCGCGACTGGCCAGCGATCTTCGCCGTCGCGTTCCTGTCTGCGTGCACGTCCGACACGACCCCTCTCGGAAGTCCGCCACCAGTGACCGTAGGTGGCGAGTGCAGCATCCCTACGGACCAGATCTTCGACGGGGGCGTCGGCCGGGACGGTATCCCCGCCCTCACCAATCCCGAGTTCATCAGCGTCTGGGACCAACGAGCCGACTATCTGCGTGACGGAGACCGTGTTATCAAGGTCGAGCTCGATGGAGCCGTCTACGCCATCCCCCACAACATCCTCTGGCGCCACGAGATCGTGAATATGGACCGTGGATCGGAACAGGTGGCAGTCACGTACTGCCCCCTGACCGGGTCGAGCATGGTCTTCGACAGGACCGTCGTCGGCGGAGCCGAATTCGGCGTCTCGGGGCTCTTGTTCCAGAACAACCTGATCATGTACGACCGGAACACGAACCAGTCCTTGTGGCCTCAGATGATGCGCGAGTCTCGGTGTGGAGAGCGAGACGGGCAGACGTTGACGATGGTCCAAGGTGTGGAGATGGAATGGCTCCAGCTCCGGCGACTTCACGCCGATGCGGTCGTGATCCCGGCCCTCACCGAGGATCCGGTACTGTATCAAATCGATCCCTACGGCGACTACGACGACATCGATAACCAGCGGACGCTTTTCCCCCAGGAGCTCGTCGACCAGCGGCGTCAGCCGAAGGAGCGCGTGCTCGGGATTCCGAACGGAGTCGGGGGTGGCAAGGCGTACCCCTTCCTCACGATGCAAGAGGAGGGTCAGTTCCTGGCGGTCAACGATGTCGTGTCCGGGCTCCGGGTCGTTGTCCTTTGGGACCATGTCGGGAAGGCGGCCTACGCCTACCAGCCGACCGTGAACGGACAGGAGTTGACGATTGAAGCGAGCGAGACCCCCGAAGGCACGCACATCTTCACGGATCTCGAGACGGGGTCCGTGTGGGGGTGGGACGGCAGGGCTTTTCAGGGATCTCTGGCCGGGGAGCAGATGGAGCCGGTCAGGAACGCGTTCGTCGCCTTCTGGTTCGCTTGGGCCGCCTTCCATCCTCAAACAGACCTTTTCGGGAGGCCGATCGACGAGGTCTCCTAGGGTACACTACTCCGCCCCCAGCGTCGCGTTCAGAAGCCGCACGACGACTCCCTCCATTCTCCCCTCCACATCGAACGCCGGGTCGTATGCGGTAACCCCTATTGCGCGCACCCGAAAGCGGAGCGCGATCTCCCGCAGGGAATCGACGACTTGGTCGACGGTAGGGCCGTCGGGTGCCGCGTACTGGTTGGCGCGGATCTCCCCGGGGTCGATCACGTCGAGGTCCAGGTGCACATAGACGTCTTCGACCTCCTTCCGGAGCCGGCCCAGCACGTCTGTCAACCCACCCTCGAACCCCGCCCCGCCGTCCTCGAACGCCGCCGCGCCGTTCTCGAGCGCCGACGCCCCGCCAGCGAACCCCGACGCCGCCACGCACGCGATTCCGTACTCGGCGATGAGGTCCTGCTCCGGTGGATCGAGGTCACGCACACCGACGAACGCGAGGTGGGCATCCGGCACGGCTGAGAACCCCGGGACCTGCGCGGCGAGCTTCGGCCAGCATCGACCCGTGAGGATCGCGACCGCCATTCCGTCGAGGAACCCGCTTCCCGAGCTGTCCGGCGTGTTGAGATCCGCATGGCTGTCGAACCAGACGACGCCCGTCCGATTCGGTCCCAGACCCGAAAGCACTCCCACCGAGGTGATACAGTTGCCCGCAAGCACGATGGTGAGCTCCGATCGTTGCGCGGCTTCGGTCACTGCGGTAGAGATCGCGCGCGTGGTGTAGAACGCCGCCCCCACCTCGGGCAGAAACGAGGACGCTGGAAGCTCGACGCTGGTCACCGCCACCGCGTGTCCGAGGCGCTGGAGATCCGCGGCCAGGCCGGCGGCGAGCAGTCGGTCCGGGCCGGCCCCCATCCTCGAGCCCTTGAACCCGGAGTCGTAGGGCACCTTGATCAGTCTTAGGTCCATGGGCGGTCCATGTGCACGTCACCCGAGGGCGAACGTCCTCTTCAGAGGTTAACGGTGTCTGGCGCGGCAGAGTACGCCCGGCGTCAGATCGATCGAGCGGAGCCGACGATATGGGCTCACGCCATCGAATTCTCAAGTGGGCGAATGCACGTGCCGATACTCCGGGCACCTGTCGGGTGCTGCCTATCCGACGCCTCACTCGGGTGCTGGCCCATCCGACGAGACAGAATCAACGACACGGGGAAGCGCAGGATGGACGCACCGTTCCGGCGGGCTCTTTGGATGCCGTCGCACGACTACGAAGGTCCGCCGGTCCAGGACGTCCTGGCCCGGGCGGGCGTAGAGCTGTGCGTCGCGGAGGCCCCACCGGATTCGGCGCTCGGACCCCACCTCCCTTGCTTCGATGTGATGCTCATCGACGCTGGCCTTGGAACCGATGCGGCGTCCGCGGCGTCAGCCCTCTTTCCCGAGGCTCCGCTCGTCGTCGTTGCCGACGACATCCAGCAGGATCGTCTGCGTGATTGGGCGAACGCCGGCGCGACCGACTTCCTGGCTCACGACGAGCTCGAGCCCCGACGGATCGGCAAGGCCATCGAGCTGGCCGTGGCGAGACATCGTCGATACACCCTCTCCGGAGCACTCGACGCGAGCCGTGCGCAGCACCTGATGGCCACGGTGGACGAGCTCGAGGTCTTGGCGACGCACGACGCGCTCACGGGACTCCTGAACCGCCGCGCATTCATGGCCCGTCTGGATCGCTCGGTGCGGAGGGCGAGACCCGAGGACGGCTACAGCTCGGCCCTATTGTTCCTCGACCTCGATGGCTTCAAGGCCGTGAACGACAGCTTGGGCCACCTGGGGGGCGACGTCGTGCTCAAGGAGGTGGCCCGTCGCCTCGAGTCTACGCTGAGGCCGAAGGATGTCGTAGGGCGGTTCGGGGGCGACGAGTTCCTCATCCTCCTCGAGGACATCGACCGCCGCGAGGCCGCGCAAGCCGCACAGCGGATTCTGAACGACCTGCTCGCGCCGCTCATCGTGAAGCGCTCACCGGTTCGCGTGTACGGCAGCATCGGCGTCGTTTCGACTGCCGGTCGCGAGAACGCCGAGGACGTCGTGAGGGCCGCCGACCGCGCGATGTATCGGGCGAAGGAGTCCGGCGGCGGCTTCGCAATGTTCGGGGTAGCTGCCCAGGGCGTGGAGAGTGAGAAGGCGTACGCCTAATCGTCCAGCGGGCGCACCTGCGATTGTTGAGTCTGCACCGGATCGTCGAGCGTGGACCGATCTTCGAGCGTGGATTCCCTCCCTCACCCCGTATTCTGAAGGCCTCGTGCGATGCCGTTGACGGTCGCGAGGAGCGCATCGAGCAATGCACCGTCGGAGCGATCGTCCTCGCGCCAACGGCGGAGTAGGTCCACCTGCAGGATATTCATCGGATCCACGTAGGGATTACGCAGTCGGATCGACCGCTGCAGCGTCAGGTCAGAATCGAGCAGGACCGAGCTGGATCGCACCTCTAGAACGCCGGCCGCTGTGCGGTCGTACTCATCCCTGACCGCGTCGAATACCGCACGGGATTCGGGGGGCGCCAAATGGGCGTACAGGCCAGCGATTTCCAGATCGGCCTTTGCGAGCACCATCTCGACATCCGCGAGGAGCGCGTCCAGGAAGGGCCACTCCGCCGCCGCCTCTTGCAGGAGATGCTTCCCGTGCTCGCGAGCGGCGACTTCGAGACCGCGGCCCAGTCCGTACCAACCGGGGAGCATGGCCCGGCACTGGGTCCATGAGAACACCCACGGAATGGCGCGCAGATCTTCGACGCCGGCGCCGGACCGCCGCGACGCGGGTCGTGACCCGATGGCCATTCGCTCGATGACATCGATTGGGGTGCCGGCGCGGAAATAGGCGGTGAATCGCGGATCCTCGTAGACGAGGGCGCGATACGCCGCCCGGGCTGTGGTGGCGACCGTATCCGCCAGGGCCCGCCAGCGCGGCGACGTCGGACTTTCTCCCCCCTCCGCGCTCCGCAAAACGATCGATCCCAGCATGCGCTCCAGGTTCCGGAGGGCGATCTGCGGAAGTCCATACTTGGCGTCGATGACTTCGCCTTGTTCAGTGAGGCGTAGTCGACCCCCGATGCAAGCCGCCGGCATAGCGGCCACCGCCCGCTGCACCGATCCGCCGCCACGCGAAGCCGTGCCTCCACGACCGTGGAACACGGTGAGCGTCACCCCGTGGCGGGTCGCCGCGTCCGCCATTCCCTCCAGCGACCGTTGCAGCGCCCACCGCGCCGCCGCGATACCCCCGTCCTTGTTCGAGTCGGAGTAGCCGACCATGACCATCTGGCAGCTCTCGCGGGAGGCCAGATGCCGGACGACCCCCGGGTCGGTAAAGAGTGCGTCGAGCACGCCTTCGGCACGCTCCAGGTCCGGGACCGTCTCGAAGAGCGGTGCGATGTCCAAAGGCAAAGCGTCCGGAGACCCGAGTCCGGCGACGCCCGCGAGCCACATCACGGTGAGGACATCGTCGACGTCTCGCGCCATCGAGATGATGTACGACCCAATCGCGTCCGGCCCGTATAGGCGTCGGCCCTCCGAGATCGCGGCGAAAACGGCGAGCGTCTTCGCAGCGCGCCCAGTCGCGTTCTTCGCGCGAAGCCCAGTCGTTTCCGGGGCCTCCGCGAGCAGCTCCCCCAGTCGTCGGCCGCGTTCCGCAGAGGACCGTTCAGGCCAAGCGGAGTCGCCCAAGAGCTCGGCCACTACTTCCCGCAACTCCCTCGCGTCCTGGCGGACGTCGAGCCCGGCCATGTGAAAGCCGAATGCCCGCACTCGGCGCAAGAGGCGACGCACCCCGAACAGGCCCGCGTAGCTCCCACGGTTCCGAGTGAGGCTCTCACTAATCGCATTCAGATCAGCGAGTAGCTCGTTCGGAGCGGCGTACCGGTAGTCGTCTTCCGCGCGAGTCGCCTCGAGTCGCGCTCCGATCAGGGCGAGGACCACCCGGTACCCCATCCCCGCGTGCCTCGCGGGAATCGCGGCGGCGGTCTCTGGGAACCACTTGCCGTAACGCTCGGCCAGACGCACGACCTCGTCGCTCCATGCGACGCGGGATCCGGATTGAGAGAGTTGGCGGGCCAGGCCCGCGACCTCGCCAGTGTATGCCCGGAGCGCCAGGTCCCGGTGCCGCCGGAGGGTGGCCCGTACCGTCCCGGCGTCGACGTTGGGGTTCCCGTCCATGTCCCCACCGACCCAGGAACCGACCCGGACCAACGCGGGGAAGTCGCTGGCGCTTTCGATGCCGGACTCCCGGAGTGCTTCGTCGAGGCGCTCGTACAGCGCGGGGAGGACATGGT
This sequence comes from Longimicrobiales bacterium, assembly GCA_965248625.1. GTDB lineage: Bacteria > Gemmatimonadota > Gemmatimonadetes > Longimicrobiales > Gaopeijiaceae. The sequence goes on from OZ252109.1 coordinate 1,269,002, forward strand.
AGAGCACGTGCGTGACGTAGTAGAGCACGTGCTCCCGCTCGTCGACCACGGTCGGGCGGATCACAGGGTGTTCTTCGGTCTGCCACGCGGCCGTGACGTCCTCACGGATTCGGGCCAGAGATACGCGTTCTTCGTGAGGCGTCCGTTCCGGATCGAGACGTTTGATCAATTCGCCTGCGATTCGGTCCTGTTTCTCGAGAATAATCCGCCGGGTGGATTCGGTAGGATGCGCCGTGAACACCGGCTCGACGCGGGACGAAGCGAAAAGGTCGATCACCTGGTCGGGGCCGAAGCCCAGCGCTTCTAGCCTTCGGACGGTGTCCGTGAGAGACCCGGCTTGCGGAGCTCCGCCTTCTCGCATCCGTGCCCGACCCCGCCGTATGCGGTGCACGCGCTCGGCCAGATTGACTACCTGAAAGTATGTGGAGAAGCCCCGGACGACCTCGGCCGCCTCCTCGGCCGTGAGCCCGCTAAGGGCAGCTTCGACCTCTCCAGCGCCGCTCTTCCCGCCCTCCCGACGCCGAATCGCCGCGTGGCGGGCCGACTCGACACGCTCGAACAGCTTGTCTCCGCCCTGTTCTCGAATGACTTTTCCGACGAGATCCCCGAGTAGGTGGACGTCCTGCCTCAGGGGCTCGTCAGTGGGAGGGAAGGCGATGTCTCGAAGACTCAAAGTTCCGAACGCTCGTCAGTGGGTGCGATGGGCCGCGCTGATCGTGCTGGGCGTCGTCGTGCTCACCGGCCGGGATTGGCTCCTGGCACCGGGCTCGGCCGAGCCCCCGTCCGCTGTCGACGTGCAAGCCGGGGAACAGGCGGTCCTCGACTTCTTCGAGAACCGACGCTCAGGCGACATGGTTTCGGTCGAAGGTATCATCGATCGCGTTCTCGCGGACGACAACGACGGCTCCCGCCATCAACGCTTCATCCTCCGACTGGAGTCGGGTCACACCCTGTTGGTGGCGCACAACATCGACATCGCGCTGCGAGTTCCCCTACAACCCGGCGAACGCGCGCGAGTCCGTGGGCAGTACGAGTGGAGCGGACCCGGTGGAGTTCTCCACTGGACCCACCACGACCCCGGCGGGAATCGTCCGGGTGGATGGATCGAAGTGGACGGCGGCAGGTACCGCTGAAGGCGGCTGGTCACGCAGAAGACGGCTGGTCACGCCGAAAACGGGTGGTCATTCGCCCCTCGGTTCGAGCCCTTTGGGGTGCGGTTGCTGGAACCCTGCTCCCACGCCCCAGTATTGGGATCTATATGGAGCACTCCGAGCCATTTGGTATCCACGCGTTCCGCGAGCTTGCCACCTATCTGCTGCTGTCGACGTCGATGGCTCTGGTGGCGTGCTCACCGGACGGCACTCCGTCGCCTGCCGACCCTTCGACCGACCCGGACCCCGATCCCACGGTCCAGGGCCTCTCCTGCACGATCCCGGTGAGCCAGGTTTATGACAGCGGCGTCGGGCGAGACGGGATTCCGGCGCTGACGGATCCGGAATTGGTGGACGTGGGGGACCTCGCCACGGCCTACCTCGAACCCGATGACCGTGTCGTGGGATTGAGCATCGGCGGGACAGCGGTCGCGGTACCTCACAACATCCTCCTGTGGCACGAAATCGTGAACCTGCAAGTCGGCGGGGCCAGCGTGGCGGTTACCTATTGTCCACTGACGGGATCGTCATTGGCGTTCGATCGTTCGTCGGTGAACGGCGCCGAGCTTGGCGTTTCCGGGCTGCTGTTCAACAACAACCTTCTGATGTACGACCGGAACTCCACCCAATCGCTCTGGCCACAGATGATGCGTGAGAGCACCTGCGGACCACGGTCGGGCACCGAGCTCCAGATGGCCCCGGCAACGGAAATGACTTGGAAGGGGTGGTCGGCGCTTCACCCCCACACACGAGTGGTTTCCACATCCACGGGGTTCACGCGACCCTACGACAGGTCCCGATTCGAGGACTACGAGCGGATCGACAACCACAACACCGTGTTCCCGATGCCGGGCGAGCTCGATCCTCGACTGCCGCCCAAGGAACGGTTGATCGGGATCCCAGCGGGACGCGACGGGGGTGACGCGTTTCCGTTCTCGTTTCTCTCTGCGGCTCCGCTCCGGGCCATCGCGCTCAGCCTGTCAGGCCGGCCCGCCGTGCTTCTCTGGGACAGCTCGGCCTCGGGGGGCGCGGTCTACTTCGGACGAGTCGATGGGCAAGAGCTCACCTTCCAGGCCGGCGGAGAAACGATCACCGACCTCGAGACCGGCTCGGCCTGGGGCGTGGACGGTGTAGCAACGGCGGGACCGCTCACCGGTGAAGCGCTGGAGCCGTATCCCGAGGCCTACGTGGCCTTCTGGTTCGCGTGGGCTCACTTCCACCCCGAGACCGTTGTCTGGGGGTCCTGAGAATGAGGAACACAGCCGCCTGCTCGTGGATTCGGGCTCTGAGCGGTCCGAGATGGCGCGACTTCGCAGGACAGCCGCCGGACGGCCGATGACGGAGGGGGACGCATGATTCACAGCGCTCGCACCACGGACCGTAGCGCCGCCGGCCGCGTCAGGCGCGTCTCCCCGGGCCTTCCCTGGATCGTCGCGACCGCGCTTCTAGCGGGCTGCTCGTCCGAGCCGTCCACGGGTCTCGGAAGCGAAGCGCCTCCGGTGAACATCGGCACGCAATGCAGCATTCCAACCGATGAGATCTTCGACGGGGGCGTCGGGAGAGACGGGATTCCTGCGTTGTCCAACCCGGAATTCGTGGGGGTGTGGGAGGCCGCCGCTGAGTGGCTCCGCGACGACGACCGAGTGATCAGCGTCGAGCTGGACGGGAAGATCTACGCCATCCCGCACAACGTCCTTTGGCGTCACGAGATCGTCAACCTCGACCGAGGATCGGAGCAGGTTGCCGTGAGCTACTGTCCGCTCACCGGGTCGAGCATGGTCTACGACCGATCGAGCGTCGGGGGCGCCGAGTTCGGTGTGTCGGGCCTGCTGTTCAAGAACAACCTGATCATGTACGACCGAAGCACGAACGAGTCGCTGTGGCCTCAGATGATGCGCGAGGCGCGCTGTGGGGAACGGGACGGCCAGGCACTGACGATGGTCCAGGGCGCGGAGATGGACTGGCTGCAGTTTCGACGGCTCCACTCCGACGGCGAAGTCGTCGCGTCACCCACGGAAGACCCGGCGCCGTACCTCCAGTACCCGTACGGGGACTACGAGGATCTCGACAACGCGTTCACGATCTTTCCGCAGGAGCTGAACGATCAGCGTCGACAGCCGAAGGAGCGGGTGTTCGGGATTCCAAACGGAGCGGGGGGAGGGAAGGCGTATCCCTTCCTCGCGCTCGCGGACGAGGGCTCCTACGTGGCGATCAACGACGTCGTATCCGGACGGCCCGTGATCGTGCTGTGGGACGGTCTAGGGAAGGCCGCCTACGCCTACCGGCCCCACGCGAACGGTCAGGACCTGACCTTCAGCGTCCAGTCGACGCCGCAGGGCTCGAGCGTTTTCGTCGACGACCAGACGGGCTCGTGGTGGGGATGGAACGGAGTGGCCATCCAGGGGAGCCTCCAGGGCGCGCGCATGGAACCGGTCACCGACGCTTTCGTCGCTTTCTGGTTCGCATGGGCGGCGTTCCATCCGCAGACGGAGCTCTGGCAGGGCTGAGGCACTGGCAGGGCTGAGGCTGCGAACGCCCCTCAGCCGCGCATGGAGCCGGCGACCTCACCCAAGGCGGCAATCGCGGCCTCCAGCTGGTCGTCCGACAGGTAGGGGGCCGGCCCCAGGCGCAGCGTGGTGTGCCGGTAGTCGGTGCGCACGCCGCGGGCAGCCAGGCCCTCGTGCAGCTCCGGCGCACTCCGAGACTCGAACGCCAGGAAGCCACCGACGCCCTCGAGCCCGACGGACCGATCGCGAGACACGAGCTCGGGGTCGAGCTCCAGTGCGTCGAACGCCTTCGCGAGCAACCCAACCTGGTGTTGGCTCACCTCTCGCAGGAGGTCGGGGGTGAGGGCGTGCCCCTCGAAGAAGCGCACGACCTCCACGGCCCGGTAATGACTTGTCGGATCGAACGTCGCGCCCGCGAAGCGATCTGGCCCGTCCGCGTAAGACACCCGCCCCGACTCCCCCGCATCGGCCAAGCCGCCGAACTCCGCGAACCATCCCGTGAGCACCGGCCGGAGGGCGCGACCGGAGGGAAACCGGAGGAAGCAGTTGCCCTCTCCGTATTGCATGTACTTGTAGCCGCCCCCGACCACGAACGCGTCCTCCAGCCCGAGCTGCCGGAGGGAAAACGGCACTGCGTTCAGCTGGTGATAGACATCCACCAGCAGCTCGGCGCCAAACCGCTGGCACGCCTTCATGACGGATCCGAGATCCGGCACGATGTGCGCGTTCCGGTAGAGGACAGAGGACACGAGTACCGCGGCGGTCCCTTTGTCGATTGTGGCGATGAGACGCTCCGCCAAGCCGTCCACGGGTACGCCCGCCACTTTCACGACTTCGGTGTCCTCTTCGGACAGCCGGTCGAGCTGACGGCGGATGGTGTGGAACTCTCCGTCGGTGGTGACCAGCCGGGGGCGGGCGCGAAGGGGGAGGGCGGACAGGAAGCGAATCACGCCCTCGTGCGTGTTGGTGGTCAGGGCAACGTGCCCGCTCGGATCCCCGAGCAAGCCGCTCCAACGGGCGCGCACGAGGTCAGCTTTCTCGCTGGCTCGCTCCCACTTCCGGTCGACGTGAAGGGCAGCATCCGCCCACGCTTCCTGCTGACCGTCGAACGAGCAGTCCGGCCAAGCCTGGTGGGAATGCCCCGTGAGAAGCAGGCGCTCGGAGACGCGGAAGCGGGAGTAGTGCGGGGCGAGCGCGTTCGGGGTCGCGAACAGCTCGGAGGGTGTCACAGCTCGGCGCGGATGGCCCAGAGGTCTGGGAAGCAGGGCTTGAACAACGTGCTCTCGAGGTATTCAGCGCCCGCGGATCCGCCGGTGCCCTGCCGCGTCCCGATCGTTCTTCGCACCATCATCACGTGGCGATACCGCCACTCCATCAGGCCCTCGTCGAGGTCCACGAGCCTCTCGCACAGAGCGCGCAGGCTCGGGTTTTCGCGATAGATCTCGATCAGCATCCTCTGCACGTCGTCGGCCGGTTCTACCGACGTGGTTACGTCGCGATGCCGCGCCGCGCCGGGGACCGCGTAGCCTTCGCCGGCCAAGCACTCGAGGAACACATCCCAGAGGGTGCTCTCGGCGAATCGACCCTCCAACCGAGCGCGGTCGGGCGTGCCCTCCGCGAAGCGCTCGATCACGCCCAGGCTCTTCCGTCCCATGGTGAACTCGAGCTCGCGGAATTGTGCGGACTGAAAACCGCTCGCGCTCTCTAGGCGGCCCCGGAACGTGAGGAACTCGAGCGGCGTCATCGTCTCGAGGACGTCGAGCTGTGCCACGAGAGTCTTCAGGATCGTGAGGATGCGCTTGAACGTGTGGAGAGCCGGGGTGATGTCGCCTCGCCCCAGAAGCGAGCGAATGCGATCCACCTCGTGGATCATCTCCTTGAACCAAAGCTCGTAGATCTGGTGGATGACGATGAACAGCACCTCATCGTGCTCGTCGCTGCTCGTCTGTTGGAGGCCGAGAAGCTCTTCCAGCCTCAAGTAGCGCGAGTAGGTGAGGGCCTTTTGATCGGTCATCGGTCTGAATCCGATTGATGCATGAGGGATCTACTCACCCGCCCAGGACCTCTTCGAACAACCACCAACCACCTACGGCGAGGATGGCGCCGGGAATGACCCAGCGAATCCACAGGTAGAGAACCCCCGGTAGAATCACAGTCGATCCGCGAGTCAGCTCCTCGAGTGCTTTGCCTCGGTCCAAGCACCAACCCACCGTCAGAGCCGCGACGAGGGCGCCCACCGTCTGGAACCCCGATCCGAAGGTGAGGTCCCACGGGACGAAGATCCTCATGTTGATCATCGGGGGCACCGCCAGCACGAGTACTCCCGCCGCGAGCATCCACGACGCCTGGACGCGGCCGATGCTCGTGTTGTCAGTAACGCCTGCCACGAGCACCTCGAAGGCGGCCACCGCCGAGAGGTAGGCTGCGCCGAACAGAGCAAGAAAGAACAGGATGCCGAATAGCGAGCCGCCCGGGATCCGGGAGAAGATCTCGGGGATGGTCGAGAAGATGAGCCCAGGGCCGCTGCCGGGCTCAAGACCCAGCGCGAACACTGCGGGGGAAGATCGCCAGACCGGCCAGCAGTCCGGCTAACGTGTCCCCGGCTGCCGTCCAGATCGCGTTGCGGCCGAGGTCGTCATCTGGGTTCAGGTACGAGCCGTAGACCACCATGAACGTGCCGCCGAGCGCCATCGAGAAAACGACCTGTCCCAAGGCGGCGAGCACGACGCCACCGGAGAGAGCGGACGGCTCGAACTTGAGGATGAACCATCGGAGGCCCTCGCCCGCCCCCGGGAGCGTAACGGAGCGCACGATCAGCAGAATGAGGATGCCGAACAGAAGCGGGGTGACCACCTTGCTCACGGCCTCGATTCCCCGCCGTAGCCCTTTCACGAGCACCAAGGCGCATCCGCCCACGACGACGCTGGTCATCAGCAGCTGTAGCACGAACGAGCGAGGTGCGAACCCGGTGTCCGGCGGCAGCACGATCGACGCGTCGAGCCCGATACCCAGCGGCTGCACCGTCATCGCCAGGGCATGGAAGAGCACCCACCCGATCGCGTTGCAATAGTAGGCCGTGGCACAAAGGACGGCGCCGAAGAACACCCATCCGAGCGCACGGCCGAAGGGCAATCCAGCCCGCTCGAAGGCGCCGACCGTGCCCCGCCGCGTCGCCCGGCCGAGAGCCCACTCGGCCATCAACGCCGGAATGCCGATGACGACGGCGGTGACGATGTACGCCAGAACGAACGCGGCGCCGCCGAACTCGCCCACCATGTACGGGAATCGCCAGACGTTCCCGAGACCGACTGCCACGCCGATCATCGTGGCCACGATCCCGAGTCGCGACGCGAACGTCTCCCGGCTCAGCGGTCCGCCTCCAGGCCGGCGGAGCTCGCTGCGCTGTCGACCGTCGTGCGTCCGTCCGTGAGAACGTCCGCGAGAACGTCGAGGGCACGGTCTACGTCATCGAGACTCGAGTAGAAGTGAGGCGCCAAGCGGATGGCCTCCCCTCGCGCGGACGGCAACACTCCGCGCTCCCGCATGAGGGTCTCGACGCGGTGCGAGTCGGCGCAACGGAACGTGGCGGTCGGCGTTCTCCTTGCGGCATGGTTCGGACCCAGCAGCTCCAGCCCCCGTTCGATTCCACCTTCCACGAGTCTCTGCGACAGGGTCTCGGTCCACTCCTGAATGCGTGCCGAGCCCACGTCGTTGATGATCTCCATGCCGGCGCGAGCGATGTACGCGCTCGGAACGGGGGGCGTGCCGGTATCGAATCGACGCGCACCAGGCGCCCAGTCCAGGCTCGTCAGCGCGAAGGCGAACGGGTTGGCTCGGCCAAACCATCCGGTCACGGCCGGCTCCAAGCGCTCGGCCAGGCCGGGCCGCACATAGAGGAATGCGATCCCCGGCACGCCCATGAGGAACTTCAGGTTGCCCGCCGCCAGAAAGTCGACGTCCAAGGCCCTGACGTCCAAGGCGTGGGTGCCGAGCGTCTGGTACGCGTCCACGAACGAGAGGGCTCCGTGCTCCCGCGCGAGGGCGACTACGGGCTCGAGCTCCAGCTTGAACCCCGTTTGGTAGTAGCCGTGGGTGGCCGACAGGAGGAGGGTGCGGTCGTTCACATGGGCATGGAAGTCCTCCAGATCGAGCGCACCGTCGCGCACGGGAACCCAGTCGACCGCGAAACCCGCTCGCCGATGCGCCAGCCAGACGTGCCCGACCGTGGGGAACTCCGCTTCGGTCGACAGGATCGTCCGGCGCTCGCCCTCCGGGTCGAGGGCGCTGGCGACTGCCGCGGCTGCGTGCGATACCGATGAAAAGACCGCAATATCGTTCGGCGTCGCCCCGACGAGCCGGGCGAATTCGGCCCTGGCCCGCTCGACCTCGTCGATCCACGCGTCCCAGTCCATGCCCCGCTGGTTCCAGCTATCCAGATACACTTCCGCGGCTCGACGAGTCCGCAGCGTTTGCGGAGCCTGAGAGCAGTTGTTCATCGGGATGGATCGATCGAGGATCGGAATCTCCCGACGCCAAGCCTCGAGGTCGTAGGCGGGCTGGGTGCCCGCCGTGTGACTCCTCACGCGGCGGGCGAGTCGGCCGCGTTGGCTTCAGCCGTCTGCCGGCCCAGCTCCGTCTCGAGCAGGAGCAGCGCGGACTTGTCATCTCCGGCGAGCCGCAGTCGGTCGATGATGTCGGACGCGACCTTCTCTTCCTCGACCTGCTCGTTGATGAACCACTGGAGCATGACCTGGGTCGGGTAGTCGATCTCGTCGAGGGAGAGCTTGTAGAGCGCGTTCACGAGGGCCGTCACCTCTCGCTCGTGCGCGAGGAGCGCCTCGAACACCTCGAGCGGCGATCCAAAATCCGACGGCGGCTGATCGACGGCGCCGAGGATCACCCGACCGTCACGGTCGTTGACGAAGTCGAAGATCCGGAGCGCGTGGGCGCGCTCTTCTTCCGCCTGGGATCTCATCCACAAGGCGAACCCCGGAAATCCCTCCTGCTCGAAGTGCGCGCTCATCGAGAGATAGTACTGGCTCGCGTAGAATTCGTGTGTGATCTGCTCGTTGAGCGCTTGCTGGACTTTCTCGCTGATCATTCCAGTCCTCAGGTTGACGCCGGATGAGGCTGTCCTGACAAGGACGGCGATGCTGGTGGTCGGTAGCCAGGGCTACGGACCGCTCGGGTACTGTACTTGGATGGGTGCCGATCGGGAATGGGGTGCGGTGGCGGACCGTGTTCAGTGCTTCGTCATGACAAGCGTGATGGCCTCGAGGAGTTCTTCGGTACCGAAGGGTTTCCGGAGGAAAGGCTTGCGCTGAGCCATCCCCGCTTGGAGGACCGGATCCGTTTCGGTGTACCCGGATGTAAAGACCACGCCCAGGTCGGGGTGGAGGGCGCGGAGGTCTTCCGCGAGTCGTGTCCCCCACGAATCCGGAAGCATGATGTCCATGACGAGGACATCGATGGACCCCGCCGGCAGGCCGGCGACCATGAGCGCCTCTTGAGCGCTCTCCGCCACGAGCACTGTGAATCCCTGACTCTCGAGCGCGCGGGCGATGGATCGACGGACCAATTCCTCGTCCTCTACGATGAGGACGACGGTGTTCTCGGGCTTCTGTGGCGGCTGGTCGGACAACACGCCGTCCCTTGCCTGGACCTGCTGGGGGAGAGTGGCGTTTCAGCATAAGCCTGGGCCGGGGGTGTTGGCCAGCCAATGGGGTGAAGCGCCCCACCAGCGGCCCGACACGCGGAAACGATTCCGAGGAGGATGAGCGAGGGGCAGACGGGCCAAGGCACTGGACCGTGGCGATCACCGCCGTAGGTTTTGAGAGCATGAGTTGACCGCCGCGGCATCCATATCTCGAAGGAGCACGCATGCGTGTCACACCCCACGGGGCATCACGCCTCGTCGTCATCGCCCTGCTCGTGTTGGGGGTGACCGCCCCGCTGTCGGTGCTCGAAGCGCAAGAGCCCGCGACGCTCGTGTTCCTGGTCCGCCACGCGGAGAAGGCGGACGACGGCACGGACGATCCTCCGCTGACCCACGAGGGCGCTGAGCGCGCGCGTACGCTGGTGCACGTGCTGGGGGACGCTGGTATCGAGCGCATCTTCAGTACGCATTACGAGCGCGCGCGGGCCACGGCGGAGCCCCTCGCGAAGTCCCTGGGACGAGACATCGAGCTGTACGATCCCGGAGACCTGGAAGGCTTCGCCCGTCAGCTGAGGTCCGCTCGTGGCCGCTATCTCGTATCCGGGCACAGCAACACGACGCCGGCGCTCGTGGCGCTACTCGGCGGGGATCCTGGAACCGAGATCTACGAGCCCACCGAGTACGACCGCCTTTACGTCGTGACGCTTCGGGAAGGGCTTCCGACCGGCACGACACTCCTGCGATTCGGCGAGCTGTCCGCGGTGCCGTAGCTCAACCATTCGGATCCCTGACGCGTCTTTACTCACGTTCAGCGCCCCTTTAGGTTTTTCAGCCTCTTCGTCCCGGCGGCTCCACGCGAGTCACGAGGGATGCGGAGCGTGCGAGTGAGGATCGCCGGCGGCTCGCCGTCGGAGGAAAGTCCGAGCTCCAGAGGGCAGGGTGCCGGGTAACGCCCGGGCGGCGAGAGCCGACGGAAAGTGCCGCAGAGAGCAGACCGCCGATGGCTCCCTCGGGAGCACAGGTAAGGGTGAAAGGGTGCGGTAAGAGCGCACCGGGCTCTTGGTAACAGGGGTCGCATGGCAAACCCCACTCGGAGCAAGGCCAAATAGGGGACGAGGAGCTGCCCGCTCCGTCCGAGTCCCGGGTAGGCCGCACGAGGCCGGCAGCGATGTCGGTCCCAGAGAAATGATCCTCCCCCGCCCTCGGGCGGCGGACAGAACTCGGCTTATTCCGCGCGCTCCATTTTGCGCCCGTAGCTCAGCTGGATAGAGCGCTGCCCTCCGGAGGCAGAGGTCACAGGTTCGAATCCTGTCGGGCGTATTACGAAGACCCTGCCGGCCAAAAGCCGAGCGGGGTCTTCGCGTACGGGGGCGCCGCCTGTTGCTGTCGGCTCAGACCACCCGCTAGGACCACACAAATGTTTGTTGCACACAATAGTTGTACGAGCTTCATGATGTGGGTCACCCAAAATCCTGGCTCCCCATGGAGGCCGCCCCGATGAGGATCGGACGATACACGCCTGCGATCGCGCTCTCAGCGATCCTGCTCGGCTCCTGCACGGAGCCAATGACGCCCGAGTCTGCGATTCCGGTCGTGAAATCCTTTGCGGTGCTGGTGCCACCTTCAGGATACACCGCGATCGATCTGACGCCCTCACTTCCGCCGGGAATGTCGGCCAGCGCTCGGCGGATCAACGACGCCGGACAGGTGATCATCGACGAGCACGACATCGCTGCGGGGATCTCCACCTTCTACCTGTGGGACGGTCTGACCAAGAGCTCCTACGGCGAGGTTCAGGACGGAGCACCGTTCAACATCAACAATCTGGGGCAGGCGGCCGGGTGGCTGGTGACGGGCCCCACGGTCGAGGCTGGGCGTTGGGACGGCACGGTACCGACGCCGCTGGGCCTCCTGGGTGGGCTCCACTCATTCGCGTATGACATAAACGAGAGCGGGCAGGTGACGGGAGACGCGAGACTCCCGGGTCAGCAACTCGTACGGTGGGATGGCGGAGTCGCGACCGTTTTGGGAGCACCTGGCGGTGGGTTCGACCAGGCAACGGGACGCCACATCAACGCCTCTGGAGAGATGATTGGCCGAACCTTCGACTCCAGTACGCAGCGTGGTTTCTTCTGGTCTGGGGGAACGTTCACCGTCATTCACCCGCCGGCCGGCGGTACGAGTCTCTCTCTCGCGGCCCCGAGATTCAGCACGAATCTGAACGACAACGGGGAGTTCTTCGGCACATTTACGAACGCCGCCGGGGACCGCCGAGGGTTCTTCTGGTCTGGGGGCGTACTGACAGCGATTCCCACATTCGGGGGAGACAGGAGCTCCCCGAGTAGTCTGAATCAGGCCGGGGAGGTGGTAGGCGGAGCGGACGACGCGATGGGCAACTCGCGCGCTTTCCGGTGGTCCGGTGGTGTCATGACCGACCTCGGCACGCTGGGTGGGTCCGAGAGCGTGGCGACAGGCATCAACGATGCGGGGCAAGTGGTCGGCAGCGCTGAAACCGCGGCCGGTGAAGTCCACGCGTACGTCTGGGACGCCGGGGCAATGACGGACGTCGGCACGTTGGGGGGCTCGTCCAGCGCCGTCAACAGCATCAACGCGTCAGGGGAGTTCGTAGGATCAGCCAGCACTGCGGCCGACGAAGGGCACGCTGTCCTCTGGCGTCCAGCGACGACCACCGAGGCGGTCGAGTCGACAAAGGACCTCGTCGATCAGCTCCTTGCGGCTGCGGTGCTCACGCCCGCACAGGCAGCCGCGCTCCAGGCCATCCTCGACGACATCCTCGACGCACTCGCTTCGGTCGGCATGTCGGCGGGTCAGACGATCGACCGGCCTGTCGCGACGGCCAACCAACTGCCGATCGTCCGCTCATACGACGAAGCCGACGACGCCCGGAGAGCCTATGACCTGCTCGGAGACTTCATCGACACACTCCACGAGATCTTCGACGAGGGAGGGATCAGCCTCGAAGACGCCGAGATCCTGAGGGATTGGGCCGCTGAGATTCAGGCAGAGCTGCGTTCCGGAGCCATCTGACCTTCGAAGGTCCGGCAAGCGCATTCGGTTACGAGACGTCGCCGAACGCGGCCGTAACTAATTGGCCGGTTAGTGTAGCAGGTGTACCAGAAGCCCGCCGGTACCTACACGTTCTACATGCAGGCTACCCCAGGTAGCACCACCGCAGCGGGAGGCATACTTAGGATGCACGAGCGTTACCTGGTCGCCAAGTACTTTCCGACAGCCGATGGGACCGTCGAGACGGGGGGCTGACCTGTCCGCGCGTCGCTTTCGCTAAACCGCCACGCAGTACAAGCGGTACACGTGGATGTCGCGGTTCAGGTAGCTGCCGGTGATGCCCGCGAGGAACACCTGCCAGGCGCGGAACGTCGGCTCGCCGAGAGACTCGATCATCTCGTCCCGGTGGCCCATCATCCGCTCGTACCAGGCCGCGGTCGTCTTGGCGTAGTGCCGGGTGAGGTTGACGACCTTCTCCACCTGGAAGCCGTTCTTCTCCAGCGCTCTGACGTGCTCGCCGACGGTGAACCAGTGGAAGCCTGGCCAGACGTACCTCTTGTTGAAGGCGATGCCGGGGTTGAGGTCCATTGGCAGGCGCTTGTGTGCCTTCATGAGCGCATGGTGGACGTAGCGTCCGCCCGTCTCGATGCGCCGTTTCACGTTTCGTACGTAGGGAACCAACCCCCGGGGACCGACGTGGCTGATCATTCCCGTTGACGTCACGTGGTCGAAGACCCGGTCGTCCTCGCGGTAGTCGCCCTCGTTCAGCTCCCACCGATCGCGATCGAAGCCGGCGAGCATCTTGGCGCCCTCGGTGGCCTGGTTATGCGAATGTGTCCAGCCGACCACCTTGCCGAAGGGGTGGTTCTCCAGCGCGACCACCAGCTGACCGCCATACCCGCAGCCCACGTCCAGGAGCGTCTCGCCGTCGGCCGGCGCGATGTAATCGGCAGCGTCCTTGAACTTGCGCCACATCGACTTCTCGAGGGAGTCGAAGTCGTCCTCCTGCCCCCGGCCCACTCTGGTGAGCTCGTCGATGTCCAGGCGGTCTGGGTGCTCGAACATCCCGCACGAATAGCTCATGTACGTGCGATCCAAATAGACGTTCAGCGCCTCCTGCGGAATGTCGTAGTGGCTCTTCACGTTGACGCTCGCGCGACGCGTGCTCTGGAACGCGACGTGCTTGAGGATCCGGGCCGCGATGTGCCGAAGCTTGAGCCGGAGCTCGGCCGATGTCCTGAGGTTGGAAAGGATGTACAGGTTGCCCTCGAGATCCATCTCCCCCTCGACGAAGCGCTCAATAGCGCGCAGCCCGTCGAGACGAAGCAGGTCCCGCCCCACCGCCTCGGTCTTGAGGTGGACGTGTAGCACCTGCCCAGACCAATGGGGCTCATCGCCGCCAGTGACGAACGAATGCCCGGTCCAGTCGGTGAACTCGACCCGCCACGGGAGGTTTCGCAGGGCGCTGGTGAGAAAATCTTCAACGGCGATCGACCGGCTGGAGCGCTCTGCCGGTGGCTTTGTCACGGGGCGGTCTGAGACGATTGGGGTCATGGAGAGGGAGCTTTGATCGAGTGGTAGCGCGTGAACGTCGGGTCAAGGTAACGGACCTTCTGCTCCAGACAACGGACCTCCCTCAAAATACCGGTCCCGTCCGCACCCGTTCCAATGTGAGCCGCGACCATTGGTGCGTGGGCGTCGCTGCCCTTAGCCGCCTCCACTGGGACGCGGTTCCTTTCTGTTACACATGTGTTGCGGTGTCGTGACGCGGCTGTCCGAGGGACGGAAGCCAGCGTGGCCACGACGTGGCGTTGGGAGCTTCCGAGCGACCTCGCTGGCCCTCGGCATTCAACCTCGCGATGTTGCTTGAACTCCATAGGGAAGCTCTGCAGAGGTTCCCTAGACCCGAGCGATTCGAGCCGACTCTTGACCTTCACCATCGACACTGCGGGCGCGACCGACGTCGGTCAGGTTCGCAGGCAAAATCAGGACGCCCACGCAGAGGTGTCGGAAACCGGATTCGTTCTCGTCGCGGACGGGATGGGCGGGGGGCCGGCCGGCGACGTGGCCAGCCGGCTGGCTGTCGATGCGATGCTGTCACACATCTCCCCGGGGCACGCCGCCGACACCCCCCAGCCGGGCGACGGAAAGAATCAGTCGCCGGTCGAGCGGATGCGCACAGCCATCTTGATCGCCAACGAAAGGATCCACGAGGCGAGCCTCGACGACCCCGATCTCTCTGGAATGGGCACCACGGTCACCGCGCTATCAGTCGATCCGGCCTCGGGGCGCTACGTCGTGGGGCACGTGGGTGACAGCCGTGCGTACCGGTGGAACGAGAACGGCCTCCGTCAGATGACCCGAGACCACACTTGGGTGCAGAGCGAAGTACAAAAGGGCACCCTGACGCCGGGCCAGGCGGAGGACCATCCGCTAGGCCATATCCTCTCGCAGGTGCTCGGCGTTCGCTCCTGGGTGTCGCCCGACATGCTCGAGGGGACCGTGGCTCCCGGAGAGAGCTTCTTGCTTTGTACGGACGGGGTCACGGGCGTTCTGAGTGACGAGGACCTCGCTGACATCATCCGGGCCGGGGCGAGCCACGAGCTCGGATGGATCGCAGAAGAAGTCGTCCGGAGGGCGAACGCAGGAGGTGCCCCGGACAACGTCACCGTGTCGCTGCTACGCGTAGGTGGCGTAGACGGCGATTGACGGGCTCCTGGAATTCAGGATCCGCCGTCCAGAGAGTGGTACTCGACGGACATCACCTCGACCCCCGCCTCCTTGACCGACTCCATCAATCGGCCGGGTGAGACGCCCGTCCCAAGGCGGAGCAGGTAGTCGATGCTGGACGACGTACCCGCCCCAGGAATGATCTCGGTCATTCGCCACTGACTGGTCATCTCCTCGAGGGAGCGCTCTACCGCGGCCATGGCTCCCACGACCTGCTCCGCCTGGATGACGAGGAGCGCATTCAGCCGGTCTTGGGGGGCGCGGGACTTCTCCGCGGCGGCGTAACGCTCGATGCGAGCCGCCCTGCCCGCCATCTCCCTTAGCTCCTGGCTCGTCAACGCATCCCGTAGCCCGGACTCCGGCACTACGCCTGAAGTCGCGCGGGCCGCGGCCAGTGGGCCAGCCCCCGCCAAGGGCTCAGTGTCGTGCTCATACGCGTACGCGTTGCCCAAATTGTACTTCCAAAGCACGAAAATTATGCCGTTGAGCACCAGCGTGAGGGCAGCGGCGACGTCCAGCGCCTGCGCCCCGCAAGCGAGGCCGACGCCGATCGCCAGGAAGATGTAAACGGCATCCTTCGTGTCCTCTAGAGTCGTGCGAAAGCGCACGGCCCCCACGATTCCGGCAAGGCTGAAGGCAAGCGCCAGCCGGTTCTGCACGATGATGATGATGCCCGTCACGGCGACGGGGAGGATGATCAGGGCGTGCACGATGGACTCGTCGTAGCCGCGCAGGCCCTTCGTTAGTGCGTACATCCAGACGACGGGGATCATCAAGGCGAGAGCACTGAGCATCGAAACGAGGGCGACCACGAGGGAGCGTACACCCACGCTCAGAAGCTGTGATGATGCAGCTCCCTGCTGGGCCGTCGGGTCCAGACCGAGGCCTACTGCCTGAGTGATCTGGCGAATTCGCTCCTGCTGGACCCACTCGGGAATGATGGGGACCAGCCATATCACGAGCGCGATGCCCCCGGCCAGCCCGAGGTAGTACAGAAGCACGGGCCGGAGATCCGACGATTCCCGAGCGTTCACGATGTCCTCGAAGTGCTCACGACGGTCTCGAAGTGCTCACGACGGTCTCGAAGTGCTCACGACGGTCTCGAAGTGCTCACGACGGTCTCGAAGTGCTCACGACGGTCTCGAAGTGCTCACGACGGTCTCGAAGTGCTCACGACGGTCTCGAACGGCTCACGTTGACTCCGAGAGGGCGAGAATAGCACACGCGCGGAGTCCAACCTGACCGCGGGTCCAGAGGGCGGCAAGTGTTCGCGCAGCCACGGAGGAGCCGCATGGAACGCTTTTTGCCCGATTCGAACCCGGCAATGAGCCGGCTCGGGGAAGGAGCCGGATACGATACTGCGGACAAGCCCGTCCTCGACGTGCTTCTCCACAATCACGGTGTGTGGGTATGAGATCCCGTTGCAAACATCCGGGTGTTTCGCGAGATGCCAGGCGTCGGGCGCGGACGAGCAGAGCCAGGGGCTTCACGTTGATCGAGCTGCTGATCGTCGTAGTGATCATCGGCATCCTGGCACTCATCGTCACTCCGAGCCTGCAACGCGCCTTGATCCGGGGTGGCGTCGCGAGAGCCACCGGCGACGTGAAGGCGATCGAGATCGAGATCGTGCAGTTCGAGATCGCGAACGGACGCTACCCCACCTCCCTCGCGGAGGTCGGGCGGACGAGCACCCTCGACCCTTGGGGACAGACCTACCAATACCTCAACATTGCCGGCGGCGGGGGCGGCACCCCCAAGACCGATCCGTTCGGAATCCAGCTGAACGACGACTTCGATCTATACAGCATGGGGTTCGACCTGCTGACGGCGAGCTCCATAACCGCAGGATCGAGCCTGGACGACATCGTGCGAGGCAATAACGGCGGATTCGTCGGACTGGCGAGCGACTACTAGACGCTGATCACAAACCGAACCCGGAACGCTTCCCGGCCGCGTATGGAGAATACAGATGAAGAAGCTCTGGCTCGCGCTCTGCCTGACAGTACTGGCTGCTCAAGTAGCATGTATGGAGGAACCCGGGATCGTCGTGCCCGACGAGCTCGTGGGCACGTGGACGACCCCAGCGCCGAAGTACTCGGACCGTGGCTTCGAGATCTGGACCGACGCGATCGTTTTCTACACCGGAACCGCGATGGAGGACTTCACCGTCCACGGCATCCGCGAGCTGATCGCGGAGCCCGTCGGAGATCGCGTGGAGTACACCATCGAGTACCGGAGCAAGGAGGGGGCGCTCGCCACGATGGCGTTCGACCTCGACTCAGCCGACGGGCTCCTACGATTCAAGAATCAGCAGCTCGTCGAGTGGCAACGAAACCCTGAGACGAGCCAAATCCAGAACTGACTGGCGGTGCGCGTCCCTCGACCAGTCTACTCGACTGGTGGGGATGCGCCCGGAGCGCCACCCGCCGCTCGGTCGGTCCAAAGCCTCCACACGCCAAGCGTCAATACGGGGATGACGTAAACGATCAGAAAGACCCACGTCATGGTCCCGTAGCCCTGGGCGATCAGCCCGATCAGGCCGAATTGGGCGATCAACGCGGCCCCGCCCAGTAACGTCAGAGCGACGGTCGGCCGCAGAAACGCTGGCATCTCTCCCTGTCGTCTCTGGAAGGTCATAGCCATGCGCTCATTGACCGCGTGGATCATCCCCGTCCCCGTCTCGATCAACGTACCGAACAGCGCGACCTGGAAGGCGAGCTGGAACCACCGCGATCCAAGCAGCTCCAGCAGGCATTCGCGGGGACGGCACGGTCCAGGATCTCCGGGTACTGGCCCGCCATCGCCAAGTAGAACAAGAACCCAGGGATGATCGCGATGGGACCGGCGAGAAGCCCTGCTGAAATCGCCTCCCTCCGGGTCTCGATGTGCCTCACGCAGAAAAGGAGCCCGGGAATGATCGCGAGGTTGTACGCCGCATAGCGGACGCCCCCGACGGCCCACCCGGCTCCGATCGGAACCGCTTTGAAGCCTGCCTGGATCTCAGGACCAAACGCAACGAAGCACAGGACGAAGAACAGCACGAACACCGCATACAAAACGAAGGATCATCCCGCGAAGAACCGCTCGATCGTTTTCGTTCCCCGGAAGACGAGGTAGCCGATCACGCTCATCATGCCGACGACGCCGATCGCATAACTGACGCCGAAGGTCTCCTCGAGAATGCTGCCTGCTGCAGCGGCGATCACAGCCAGCACCAGCATGAGGAACCCGAGATAAGCCACCTCGTACACGATCCACCAACGGCCTCCGAGCAACCTCTGAAAGAAGGTCCGATAGTCGTAGGCGGAGAAGCGCCGGGAGAGCTCGAAGCTCACGGCGCACACGGCGCTCCAGATGACCGTCGAGACGAGGAGCATCGCGAGCAGTCCCCCGAGCGGACCGTACACGAGAAAGAACTCGACCAACTCCCTGTCCCATAGCCACCGGCGATCACCACGGACTGGAAGACGAATCCCGGTAAGAAGTATCGCTGGAAGATCGAGTTCCTCACGACGTCGCTCCGGCTAAGCGTCTGGGGAAAGGCGGGTCGAACCGATGACGCGCGCCGCCATGCCGCTGCCCGCTCAACAGCAACAGACTCATTCAGGAGCCCGGTACCCCGAGGGGGGCTCAGACCGGTCCCCGGGGGGGCCGGCGGGCGGACAACACCGTCGCCCACAGGGGACACTCGCATCGGGTCGTCGTCCGCGGACCCGTCATTGTCAGAGGTGCGCGAAGCCAGTGAGCAACGCACTCTTGGGGTCGGCGAGACGTCGATCCGTGACCTCTGCCGAATCTGGCACCGGGCTTGCTTTTCCACTACCCCGTACGAGGGATCGTGGCGGTGAAACCGCCCTTGAACGTGCGACGTAAAACACTCCGGAGGCATGCGGCACCGGGGCGACGAGGCAGGGGCCTCGCGCGAAGGGAGGACGAAATGAGTGCCGAGGAACGCATCCGATACTTGAGAAGAGCCGCGTCACGGGCCGAGGGCGAAGGGAATCTCCGCGTGGCCCGCGTGCTCAGGTTGATGGCAGCAGACGCGCGTCCCGACGAGGACGGCGTCTACGCAGTCGTGCGGATCCCCTCGGGACTGGAGGAGTAAAGCGGCGGCCTCGCGGGAGTGGGATTGACGAGGACCGAATCGAGCAACTGCAACCTTTCCGCTGGTTGAACGGATCTACACAGTGTGTGTGGGCGTGAAGCCGCGGGGTGGGGTGTGGGGTGGTGAGCCCCCGGACCGGTCGAGTCGCCGGTTCGGGGGCGTGCGCTTTCATGGCGCTCGTTTCGTACCGGGCTTCCCTCGCGACCAGTGACGCCGGCGATCCGTGGCGCCGGGCCCAGCAATCATGTGCCGGCCGGACCGTCGGGCACCTTCGCCTCCGGCGGCGCCTCTTTGTGATACGGGCTTCTCAACGCCACGGGCCTTCTCGCCCTCTTGCTCGCTCCCAGGTTCAATCCCTCGACGAAGAGCGAGAATCCCATCGCGAAGTAGATGTAGCCCTTCGGAACGTGCTGGCCGAAGCCCTCGGCAAGCAGCGACATGCCGATCAGAATCAAGAAGCTCAGAGCCAGCATCCTGACCGTTGGGTGGCGCATCACGAAGGCGCTCACGGGTTCCGCCGAGAGCATCATGACGCCCACCGCGAGGACGATGGCGATGATCATGACCACGAGCTCGTCTGCCACGCCAACCGCCGTGATCACGGAGTCCAGGGAGAATACGATGTCGAGGGTCGCAATCTGGATGATGACCCCGGCGAAGGACGATCCCCACCGGCGCCCCCCCTGGTCCTCCACATCGCCCTCGACGCCCTCGAGCCGGTGGTGGATCTCGCTCGTGGATTTCGTGAGAAGGAACAGCCCCCCCGCAATGAGGATGAGGTCCCGCCCAGAGAAGCCGTGTCCAAGCAGTGAAAAAAGCGGTGCCGTAAGGCCGGTGATCCAGACGAGTGAAAACAGCAGAGCGATCCGGGTCGCCATCGCCATCCCGAGGCCCACCCGACGGGCAAGTGGCTGTTCATGCTCGGGGAGCTTGCCCGACAGAATCGTGATGAACACGATATTGTCGATTCCGAGAACGATCTCGAGGGCGGTCAGGGTGCCGAGTGCGATCCACGACTCGGGTGAAGTGATCCATTCCATGCGGGCGATCCGTGGGTGAGGCGCTTAGACTCGAGCGGTTCAGAGACCGGAGGAGCAAGGTATGAGCGCGAAGAAGGTCGGCGCCACGTTCTGCACGCCATCGAGCGTCGTCCTCCCATGACCTGGAGCGGATAGTGCCAGCCGGCTACTCGGGGACCCCGCTGGCCCGCAAGCTCGGTATCAAGCCCGGGCACCGGGTCGCGTCGATCTCCGCCCCCGACCACTTCCCGGCGTTGCTGGTTGATTTGCCGATCGGAGTGAGGGTCGAGGGGGACCCGGAGGTCATCCGGGAAGGCTTCGACGTGGTCGTGATGTTCGCACGCACCCTCGCCGACCTTCGCGAGGGACTGGAAGTCGGAGCGTCTCTCATCAACCTGGACGGCGGATTATGGGTCGGGTGGCCGAAGAAGAGCTCGCCGCTCGCAAGCGACTTCTCCGAAGGGGATGTGCGGTCGCTCGGGCTGGCGAGCGGCCTCGTGGACAACAAGATCTGCGCGATCGACGAGGACTGGTCCGGACTCCGGTTCGTGTATCGACTCGAAGACCGCAAGCGAATCCGAGCCCAGTCGGCCGAGTGACCCGGGTCGTACTCCGCGACCTCTGCCCTCCCTGCTTGAATCCAGGTGACGGCCGGAACACCTGTTTAAAACCCTTTACAACAAATGTTTATCGGCCCTAAGTTCAGGGTCCACCTTTCCAGTACGGTTTTCATGGGGCCAGGGTCGGCCTCTCGGACCGGCGTCGATTCGCTGGGCCGGGTTCACGACGGGTTCCTTCCCGACCCGGGAGGCGGAGAGACGGATGACTCCCGACGACAACCAGGACCAGATCGATCCGATCGTGGGTCCAATAAGGTCCGCCCCGAGAGCTGAGCTGGGGGCCGAGCCGTACGCCCGTCCGTCCAAGCTGCTCATCTACCCGGAAGCGCAGTCGGTCTGGAGCTCCGCCACGCCTATCGTGGCGGTCGCCGGGGGGGTGCTCCTTCTTATCGCCGGAATCGCGGCCGGAAGCGCCTGGGTCGTTGGGGGGTCGGGTCCGGAAGCCGTTGCTGCCAGCACAACGCCCGAAGGTCTCCCAGCCGAGCCGCCAGGCGGAGCCCCGGACCCTTCCACACCCTTCCTCGGATCGGAGCACCCCGACGGCGGCGACGCTTCACTCACCGATTCGGTGCGCCAGCCGCCCTCCAATCCGGGAGTCGAGCTCGGTGGCCTGGCCAATGGGGAAGAGCCTCGCGAGTCGCCCCCGGCCCTCGCCGATGACACCGAAGTGCGCTTGTGGTCTCTCGGCCTCGCGCCCCTCCCAGACCAGACGTCCGGCGACGCGGACATGCCGACCAATGTCCTGCCTGCGTCCGAGCTCGAATCTGAGCCTGTCGCGGCTTCGCCCGGCGATGAGGCCATGTCCGATCGGACGGAAGACGTGCGGGCGGCAGGCAGCGCGGCGGAGCAGGCGGCGGATATCGAAAGCGTCGAGGAGAGCTCCGCCGAAGTGAACGAGCCGGGTGCCGACGACGCATCCGAGGTCGCTGAGGGCGACGCCTTGGCGGACCCGGTGGACCGGGCCGCACGGGAAGGCGCGGCCCCCCGCTTGCCGGAACCCCCTCGGGCAAGCATCCTTCCAGGAGGTCGCCATACCTGCGCCCTGGACGGGGACGGTCGGCTGAGCTGCTGGGGCGCCAACGACGGAGGCCAGCTCGGCGACGGAACTCGCGCGCCGAGGTCGCGCCCGACGTCCCTGGGCCTCGACGTCCGCTTCGTACAGGTCTCCGTAGGCGTGTCACATGCGTGTGGGGTGACCCGAGACGGTGAAGCACGTTGCTGGGGCGAGAACCACCTCGGCCAACTCGGCGACCAGGGAGACGTCGCCTCGACCCTGCCCGTTCCCGTCGCCGCCACGACGACATTCGCATCGGTGACGGCCGGCAGCGTTCATACGTGCGGGTTGGACCAAACGGGTGCGGCCTGGTGTTGGGGCGGCAACGCCGATGGGCAGCTCGGGAACGGCATGAGGGACGACAGCCGCACACCGGTTGTGGTCCAGGGGTCACGAGCCTGAGACGAGTGGTCGCCGGTTGGACGCACACCTGTGGGTTGACCGCGTCCGGAGACGTGTATTGCTGGGGAGGGAATGCATTCGGACAGTCCGGAGTCGCCGACGTGCCGGTCCAGCTGGTTCCGGCGCGAGTAGGGGTGGGCGGTGGCTTCATCGATGTCGTTGCCGGGAACGCCCACACATGCGCCCTCGCGACTTCCGGGGACGTCTATTGCTGGGGCCGGAACGACGCGGGCCAACTGGGCCTCGGCGATACCCGTGACCGCTCGATTCCCGTGCGCGTCTCGTTCGCATCGGCGTTTCGGACGATCACGGCCGGCGGTCGGCATACCTGCGCGTTGGACGAGTCCGGCCAGGCGCTCTGCTGGGGCGACAATCCCTATGGACAGCTGGGCAACGGCAGCGGCCAGGGCGCGACGGTCCCCGTCCGCGTGGCCGGAGGCCACCGCTTCCGCTCCGTGCGATCCCGAGGCGCCCACACCTGCGCCACGACGCACGAGGGCTCGAGCTATTGCTGGGGCTACAACGGCGATGGCCAACTCGGCGACGGGACCAGAACACATCAGCGCTCGCCCACGCGAATCCTCTCCACGCCCTGAGCCGCGCCCCCGAGCTGGGCTCCCGTCACACCACCACCGCTGTCGATCTCCACTCCCCCACGAGAGTGGCCTTTCGTCGCCTCAGCCCCTCGTGTGCAACAATCCACAGGTTGAACGTCATTCTCCTTGAAAGGGTCGCAGGCGCCTACCTTTCTCCGGTAACGGAGACTCGGGCGGGACTCTTCTGATTCATACGGAGAGCGCGCAATTCGTGAGACGCTTCGAAGAGGCCGCGGAGAGCCCACGTGGGCACTGACTGGGGCGGGGTGTATCGATCGACGTTCCAGGACCTCGTGCGTTTTCTTCACCGCAAGGTCTGGGACGAGGAACGCGCCATGGAGCTGGCTCAAGAAGTCTTCGTGCGCGCGCTTCGGGAAGACCCCGACAACGCCCGATCTTGGTTGTTCACCGTTGCCCGCAACCTCGCAATGGACGAGGCGCGGACGGCGATACGGCGTAAGCGGCACCTGACGCTGCTCGAGGGTGAGGCAACCGGCAGCGAAGCGCCGAGTCCGGCGGCTGAGCTCGAGCAACGCGAGCAGGCCGAACGGCTCCGGCGGGCTCTCCAATCGCTGAGCGAGCGCGATCGCGAGGTTCTGGAGCTTTGGGACGCAGGACTCAATTACCGTGCAAGGGGGTGTTCCCTTAAGTCCACCGACCCCAAGATATAGTGGTTACCGGGGCTCTGCGGGCCGTTTCCCACGTCCGGTGCCGAGGTAAAGGGCCGAAGCTGGCGTGGGAGCACACTGAACAGCCTGCTCAAGCAAGCGGTAGAACAACAGGCCGCGAGCCCGGGATGTGCGTCGGTTGAAGCGAAAGGTGAACTCGTCCAGATAGTAGGGGAGGTGTTCGCGGGCGATCCCTCCTTGGAGGGTTCCGAGGACCCAGCGCTTGAGGAGAGACGCCACCCGATGTACGGCCGACATGAGCACGTGCGCGGGATCGCCGGAGGTCGAGAGGTTCGTGACCGTGTGGCGAAAGCCCAGTTTGGCGAGTCCCTGATAGCTTGGCCATCCGTCGGTATGCACCGTGCTTGCCGGTGCGATGCTATCCTTGACGAAGCCTCGCAGAACCGGAGCGGAGAGGTCGGGCACCCAACGCAGCCGTATTCTCCCGATCTTGCGTCCGTCGACCTCGGCGGCGATCGCGACGATGGCCTTCTTGATCGTCTCGCGGCCCCGCACTCCAGCCTCCACGCCCCCGACATAGCTCTCGTCCACTTGCACAACGCCGCTCAGCTGGTCGCGATCCGGTCGGACCATGGCCCGGCGGAGCTTGTGGAGCCAGACCCACGCTGTCTTGTAGCTTCCCAGTCCGAGCACACGCTGGAGCCCGAGAGCATTGGCTCCGTATTTCTGGCTCGTGAGCTCCCAGGCAGCGAGAAACCACAGACGCAGGGGCGAGCGCGTGCGGTGGAACACGGTTCCCGCCAGCACCGAGGTCTGCCTTCGACAGTGTGGGCAGACGAGACGCCCCCGCGATGCTCGCCAGACCTCTCCCAACCCGCCACAGCCCACGCACACAAACCCTTCCGGCCAGCGCAGACCCTCCACGTACTCCAGGCATGCCGCATCGTCGGGGAAGAACTCGTCCAGCTCCAGCCGCGTACGGGGATAGTCCACGCCGCCACGGAGCTGAGAAGCCGGAACCGCCATGACCACAACATGTAGTGGGCGGTGGACTTAAGGCAATACCCCATCTGGCAAAATCACCGAGGCTGGCGGTGATGTAGTTCAGGACGGCCGAGTAGCCGCGCGCCCCCGGCGACGCACTCGCTCCTGGAACCACGTGGCGCATCGTTTGCATGGTCGCAGCGGCAACCTTCGATGCCAGGGACGCCAACGTCTCTCCGTCGTCGATCGTCACACGCAACGGGTAGAGCTCGATGAAAAGCCCGAGAGTCTCCCTCAACTCCGGCGAAGGACGATTGTGCCAGGGCGATCCGATAGACACGGCCCCTCGGTCGGACGCGCGATGGAGCCAGGCGAGCAAGAGCGTGGCGAACACCAAGTAGTGCGATTGCTCCACCGTTAGAGACCGAAAGGGCTTCTCGGAGACGAGCCTTCGGAGCTCGACCGTCCTCTCCTCGCCCAGCGGAACCCGGATTCGGTGGGTCCGTCCCGACCCCTTCGAGTGGTTTCCATACAGCGGGCCCTCGGACTCGAATCCCGAGGCGGAACGCTCCCAATGTTCGACCGCTCGTGCCAGGTGCGACGAGCTCCGAAGCTCGCGTTCGTGCGCCACGTAGTCCGCGAAACAAGGAAACTTCGCTTGCGGCCCCGTCGCACCGGACATGATGTGCTCGTAGAGAGCTCCTAACCGGCGGTAGAGGACTCCGGCGGACCAGGCATCCGTAGCGATGTGATGTTGGTTGAAGAAGAGCACGAACCGGTCACCTCGTCGCCGAACGATGCAGGTGTCGAACAGCGGTTCGTGCAGAGGCAACAGACGCTGGGTCCGTTCCGCCAGCCAGAGCTCCACCTCGGCGTCGCTGGTATCGGCCTCGTGCATGTCGATCAGCTCGACGTCCGCTGTCAATTCGGAGAGCACGATGCGACATGGGCGTCCTTCTTGCTCACGGAATACGGTACGGAGAGACTCGTCGCCGTCCACGAGACTCTGAAAGGCCTGGCCCAACGCATCGACGTCGATGGGCCCACCGATGTCGACCGCCAAGGCCATATTGTACAGGGGTGACCCCGGATCCAGGCGCTGCCCGGCCCAGATGAGACGCTCGGCGGATGTCAGGCCACCCGCGGGTGCATCTCCCTCTCTGGTTAGGTCCTGAAGAGCGGAATCCTGCACGGAAGATGGCCGGGTGTGAGTAGCGGAGGAAGCTGGAGAACAGCTCGGCGGTATTCGGACGTCGCACCGACCTGCTCGCGCGCTCGAGTGGGTGCGATCGAGCCAGGCCTCCAGCTCGACTGTCCTACAATGGTAATGAATCCGAGCGTCCGCCAGCACGACGGGACGGGGTTGCATGCTCGCATGTCCCTACTCCGTATGGTCATCGAGGGCCGCGCGAGGGGACTGGACACACTTCATGGAGACCTCGATGGACGAAGGGGAAGACGCTTCCCTCGCCCTTGATACGATCCATCTCTGGAAAACGGATTTGGATGTGACACCGCCCGAGCTTTCCTCTCTGGAGCAAACCTTGGACCCGGGCGAGCGTGAGCGAGGCAACCGCTTTCGATTCCCGCGGCACCGCCGACGGTTCGTCGCTGCCCGCGGAGTCTTGCGGGACGTGCTGTCGACCTACGTTGCGCTCGCCCCCGAGGACCTTCAGTTCTCCTATTCGGAGGCAGGTAAGCCCGAGCTCGCGGCAGAGCAAAACCCCGATGGTGTGCGCTTTAACCTGTCGCACGCCCACGAGCTCGCGCTCATCGCCATTTCTCGTGGTGCCCCCGTCGGGGTGGATCTTGAGCATCGGAGAGACCTCGATGACGTGTTCGGCCTCGCACAACGCCATTTCAGCCCCATTGAGCTCGCCGAGCTGAGCGCGCTGCCTCGGGAGCTGTGGGAAGCGGGGTTCTTCGCGTGCTGGACCAGGAAGGAGGCGTATGTAAAGGCAACCGGGGAGGGCCTGTCGACCGCCCTGGATCGTTTCGCGGTCTCGGTCTCCCCCCACGAGCCACCTCAGCTGCTTCATGTGGACGGCGACCCGGAGCGAGCGCGGGGCTGGCGCCTCATGGACGTGTCGCCGGCCCCAGACTATGTGGCCACCCTGGCCGTCCAGCGGGAGGACTGGCAACTTGTCACGCATCACTGGAGACCCGTTGGAATCCGCTGATCGCTTCCCCGCCGTAGGGCTTGTACGCGGGCGTCCCTGGCGGACGCGAAGACGTCGACCCTCCCGAACCCGACTGTTCTCGATGGCTCCTAGGATCCTTCTGCCTGTCGCCCTCCTGCTTGTGGGGAATTTCCTGCGGGCGAGTCCGATTGCCGCCGAAGCGGCCTCGAAGGCCCCGGGTTCACCGGCCCCCACTGCCGTCCACGAGCTGGGACAAAGCTACATGTTCCTGCGCGTCCACGACGATTCGATCGTGGTGCGCGTCGAGATCACGGTTGCGGACGTCGAACGGGTGCTGGAGTTCGGTTGGGAGCCCGAGGAGGTGACCCTCGCTCAAGTCCAAAGCCGCTTGGATTCCGTGCGGGCGTACGTAGAGCCGCGGTTCTCCCTTTCGGCGGGTGGCGACCCGCTCCGGATCCGATTCGACAATGTCGACGTGCGCTTCATGGAGATCGCCGACTACGTCGTCCTGACCTACATGATCGAGGATCTGGACGAGATCCCCAACGAGGTGGAGGTGCATTACTCGGTTCTGCTCGACGTCGACAACCTCCATCGCAACATGTTGCTCATCGAACACAACTGGAAGACGGCCACGTTCAACAACCAGGCCTTCATTTCGCTGATCTTCAGCCCGCGGAATCGCCAGCAGGTTCTCGATCTCACGTCGTCTTCGATCCTCCGCGGGTTCCTCGGATTCATCTGGCTCGGGGTGTGGCACATCTGGATCGGTATCGACCACATCCTCTTTCTCGTCGCGCTCATCCTCCCTGCAGTGCTGTTCCGTAGCGACGGCGAATGGAAGCCCGTGACGAGCTTCCGGCGTGCGCTCATCAACATCGTCACGATCGATCGCCGGTTCGATCGCGGTAGCGGCGTGGGCGAACCTCGTCCCGAAGCTGAATGTGAAGGAGTGGTCCATCGCCTTCGTCTTCGGGCTGTTTCACGGGTTCGGCTTCGCAAGCGTGCTCGGTGACATCGGAATGGGGCGCGAGCACCTCGTTCTCTCCCTTCTGGGCTTCAACGTAGGTGTGGAGCTGGGCCAGATCGCCGTCATCTGCGGGATCTTCCCCGTCCTCTTCCTACTTCGCGCGACGCGACTCTATCGATGGATTCTTCGATTCGGGTCCTGGTTCCTCATCGCCATCGCGCTGCTGTGGGTATTCGAGCGCACATTCGACTTCAACGTGCCTCTCGTTCCCATAGCGACCGCCCCATTCCGGTTGTTGCTACAGCTCGTGAGCGGCGTCTGATGAGGGTGTCTCGTGAGCGCCGTTTCGTGAGGGTTTCTCGTGAGCGCCGTCTCGTGAGGCTGTCTCGTGAGGGGTGCTTCGTAGTCGGGATGTCGTTAGCGGTGAACCGGTAGACCGATTGCCGGCGTAGCCTACTCGGGTCCCCATCGACCAACGGAGGTGCCAGGCCATGGAATTCGGGTGGTCTGAGGAACAGTTGAGACGCAGGGAGGAAGTCGTCGCGTTCGCCCGTGCGGAGCTCGGCGACGACGACCTCGTCGACAGGGATCGCGAAGGCCTCTTCTCCCGCGACAACTGGGGCAAATGTGCTCGCTTCGGCGTGCTTGGCCTGTCCGTTCCGGAGGAGTACGGGGGCGCTGCCGTGGATCTCCTCACGGCGATGCTCGTGATGGAAGGGTTGGGCTACGGATGCGCAGACAACGGCCTCACGTTCGCACTCAATGCCCAGCTGTGGACCGTCCAGCTCCCCATCGTACGCTTCGGCACCGACGATCAGCGGCGGCGCTTCCTTCCCGACCTGTGCGCAGGCCGAATGCTGGGCGCCCACGCCCTGACCGAGCCTGACGCCGGTTCCGACGCCTTCAGCCTTCGGATGCGCGCCGACAGAACGGGCGACGGATATGTGCTCAACGGCGTGAAGCGGCTCGTGACTCTTGGCCCCGTCGCGGATGTGGCCCTCGTGTTCGCTGCGTCCGACCCCGATGCCGGGAAGTGGGGGATCTCCGCATTCCTGGTCGAGCGCGGCATGTCCGGCTTCAACGCGAGCGCGGCGCAGGACAAGATGGGCCTCCGTACCGTTCCGCTGGGCGAGATCGTGCTGGACGACTGCTTCGTACCGGAGACGCATCGATTGGGGCCGGAAGGCGCCGGGGTCAGCATCTCGAACTACTCCCTGGAGATCGAGCGCTGCTGCATCCTCGCGAGCCAGCTGGGCGCTATGGAGCGGCAGCTGGAGGCGTCCGTCGAGTTCGCGAGGACCCGCGAACAGTTCGGACAGCCCATCGGCAGCTTCCAGTCGGTGTCCAACCGCATCGCGGACATGAAGCTCCGGCTCGAGACGGCACGGCTTCTGCTCCACAAGGTCGCGTGGCTGAAGGAGGAGGGTCGGCCGGCGATGATGGAGGCCGCGTTGCTGAAGCTCTATCTGAGCGAGGGCTTCGTCGCGTCCGGCCTCGACGCGATCAGGATCCACGGTGGGAGCGGCTACTTGAGCAAGACCGGAATCGAGCGCGATCTGCGAGACGCGATCGGGGGCGTCCTCTACGCCGGGACGTCCGACATCCAGCGTAATATCGTGGCCAGGCTCTTGGGGCTGTAGCCAGATGCTGTACCTCCTCCCGCAAGCCGTCGATCGCGCGGCCGAGCGCGCTCCCGACTCCGAGGCCGCCCGTTGCGGTCACGAATCACTGACGTATGCGGAGTTGTCGGACCGTTCTTCTCGGCTCGCGGGAGTGCTTCGCGCTCATGGTGTGCGCCGCGGTGACCGGGTGGCGATTCACGCGGACAAGGGCGTCCTCTCCGCCGTGGCAATCCACGGGATCATGAAGGCTGGCGCCGCCTACGTGCCGCTCGATCCTTCGGCGCCATCGAGCCGGTTGGAGCTCATCGTCCGCGATTGTGGAATTCGGCACTTCATATCGGAGACGCAAAAGACTGACACCCTCCGCGAGCTCGTCTCCAACGGAGTCCCGATCCAGGCAGTCGTCGGCCCGGAGCCTTGTGAGGACGCGGCATTCGACACGGTCACGTGGGAAGAAGTCGCGGCCGCGGCAGCGCTGGACCTGGACCCAGGGACGATGGAGCAGGACCTCGCGTACGTGCTGTACACCTCCGGATCGACAGGCGTCCCGAAGGGAGTGATGCACACGCACCGGAGCGCTCTGTCGTTCGCGGAGATCGCCGCGCGCACGTACGGCTTCGTCCCGGAGGACCGGCTCAGCAACCACGCGCCTCTCCACTTCGATCTGTCGACGATGGACTACTTCTCGGCGGCCGTGGCGGGTGCCACGACGGTCATTGTCCCCGAGATGTACACACGGCTTCCGGCCAGCTTGTCCCAGCTCGTGCAGGATCAGCGGCTCACCGTCTTGTACGCCGTGCCACTGGCGCTCACCCAGCTGCTGCTCTACGGCGCGCTCGACAAGCGCGACCTCGGCTCTCTGCGCTGGGTTCTCTTCGGTGGTGAGCCCTTTCCTACGAAGCACCTGCGTAGCCTCATGCTGCGTCTGCCCCATGCCCGGTTCTCGAACGTCTACGGTCCGACCGAAGTGAACGGGGTCACGTACTGGCTGGTGCCGCCCCTTCCGGAGGACTCGGACGAGCCCATTCCCATCGGTGGACCGTACGGCAACATGGAGACGCTCGTCGTGGATGAGGACGATGAGCCCGTCGAGCCCGGACAAGCCGGAGAGCTGCTCGTACGCACTCCCACCATGATGCTCGGTTATTGGGGTCGGCCCGACCTCAACGCACGAGCGTTCTATCGCCGCCCTGCGTTCGATCTCTACGAGCAGGTCTTCCATCGCACGGGCGATCTCGTTCGGGAGCGCGAGGACGGGGCGCTCATGTTCCTCGGCCGGAAAGATCGTCAGATCAAGACCCGAGGATACCGGGTCGAGCTCGACGAAGTGGAGGCGGCTCTGTCGTCGCACGAGGCCGTCGAGACCGCAGCGGTGTTTCCCGTGCCGGACGCAGAAGGGAGCCAGCGTATCCAAGCAGCGGTGACGCTGAAGGTCCCTGACTCGGTCACGGCGATTGGCCTCGTCGAGCACGCCAGCGCCGTGCTGCCGCACTATGCGCTGCCCGAGCAAGTCGAGATTCGCGAGCATCTGCCCCTCACGAGCTCCGGAAAGATCGACCGGCTCGCCCTCCGTGGGCAGGCGCTCAGCTCCGTCGGATCGGAGGACGCGCCATGAAGAGCGTGCTCGCCAAATACATCGGTGACGAGCTTCTCAGCGGCCGCGTCCGCGGAGGCATCGCAGAGGACGACGACCTGTTGGCAAGCGGGCTGTTGGACTCTCTCGGGATCATGCTGCTCGTCTTCTACATCGAGCAGGAGTTCGGTGTCGATGTCCCTCCAGAGGACGTGACCATCGAGAACTTCCAGTCAATCACGAAGATCGAGGCCTACTTGGCGGGGCGGCGGCCGGAAGACTCATCGTTGGCAGGGTGACGGCGATCTGCGCATCTTTCGATCCATGTCGGAGCTCGACCTGCGCTCGAGCGCACTTTTGGAAAACCGACCCGGGCTGCGGAGCCTGCTGGCAGTCCCCTTCGTCGGCCTCGCCTTGCGTGTCGGCTCCTTACTTGTCGCCTACCTGTTGCTGGAACGGTGGCTCCTCGGGGTCGCCCGGCTAACACCCGCCAGCTACGAAGAGCCCATCATTGCCGTAGAAGTGATACGGGGGTTCCTCGTTCGGCCACGTCTGTCCCTTTCCTACGGTCTCCGAATCGGCTTGCTGAGCGGGTTGGCGGTGCTCGTCGTCGGCTTCCCGAGCCGAATCCGCGCGCGTTGGGCCGAGCTCGACGAGGGTGAGGTACTCCGGGTCCTCGTGACGGCTCCGACCATCGTTCTAGCCTGGGCGTTCGCCACATACGACTACAACCTCTACTTCGACCAGGCGCATCTCTTCGACCGCGTCGCCCTCCTGGCGCTGGCTGCTCTCGTACTCTGGCGACCGGTGTTCGTCCTGCCGTTCGCGGTTTCGGCGGTGTCCATCGTGTGGCAGTTCAACTACCCGGTGACTCCCTACTCGGTCGCCGAGCAGTTCTTACTCGTGCGCGTGCTTCTCTTGTTCTTCGTGTTCTTCCTCGCACACGTCGTGAGGATCGGGCATCGTCCATCCGATTTCGTGTTCCTCGTGTTCACCCTGCTCGCCGCCAGCTATTTCTCGGGCGGCTTGGGCAAGCTTCGGCTCGATTGGTTCACGCTGGGCAACGTCGCACTCTTGCTCCCGGCGACGTATGCGAATGGTTGGCTCGGCTTTCTCGAGCCCGCAACGATCGGGCGTTTGACCAGGGGGCTGCTGAGTGTCGATTGGATGATGGTGGCCGCGACCTTCGCGGTGGAGTGTGGCGCCATTCTTTGCTTCGTCCGCCGCAGAGTCTTTCTGTCTTTTCTCGGTGCCTGGGTCGTATTCCACCTCGCCATTGTCGCATTATCGGGCATCTTCTTCTGGAAGTGGGTCGTCGTCGAGCTGATGGTTCTGACGCTCATGCTCTCGAGGCGGGTAAGTCCAGCCTTCAACGTATTCTCCAAGCCTCACGCTCTGCTTTCCGTTCCGTTCATAATCGGCGGGCTAGTGTGGTTCAATCCGGTCGATCTTTCCTGGTACAACGCTGCGGTGAGCTACACCTACAGATTCGAGGCGATCGACGAGAGCGGGCGGCGGTTTCCCTTAGCTCCCAGCTTCTTCGCCCCCTACGACTATCAGTTCACCCAGAGCGGATTCAGCTACCTGTCCGACCGACGACAACTTCGCGTGATGTGGGGAGCCACTTGGAACAGGGACGACGCCGCCGCTCTGGCGGCGGCCCGGGAGCCGCCGGAGGTAGCGGCCCTCGAGGAAGCTCG
This sequence comes from Longimicrobiales bacterium, assembly GCA_965248625.1. Lineage (GTDB taxonomy): Bacteria > Gemmatimonadota > Gemmatimonadetes > Longimicrobiales > Gaopeijiaceae. Next base: position 1,301,488 of record OZ252109.1, read on the forward strand.
TGGAGAGCTGTTCCGCGACGACGCTCGGACGGAGCAGCTTGACGGATTCATTAGACGATTCGTGGGCAACTTCAACGCGCGGGGGTCCAAGCGAACCCTCTTCAGCGTACTCCAGGCCCCACCGCAGCTGTGGACGTTTCCGCGTAGAGATCCCTTTGGCGGGGGGGAGCCGATCCGTTTTGTCGTCGTCCGTCAGGTTACCTCTTTCTTCGACGGAACGGACTACCATGAGCTGAGCTCGCGCTTGCTGCACACCATCGAGATACCGAGCACTGCGATGGATCCGCCTTGATCGGCCGCCTCAAGGGCGGGCTCAAGCGCTCCTTGTACGCCGGCGAGCGCGCGCTCTACATGAGCGGGCTCCGTTCGGCGGAGGGGCTCTCGCTACCCACTTTCCTCGGCTTGGGACCGGGCCAGTCAGGTTCCACTTGGATGTTCGAGCATCTGTCGAAGCACCCTGACGTCTACTTTCCGTCCACGAAGGAGCTCAATTACTTCGACCGGCACATCCACGATTGGTCACTGCGCTCCTACGCTTCGATGTTTGCTCCAGGTCTCGGGAAGGTCTCCGGGGAGATCACTCCTGGGTACAGCGTGCTGAGGAGGGACCGTATCGGGTTCGTCCGCAGAGTCATGCCGGAGGTTCGGCTGATTCTTACTGTTCGGGACCCGGTAGAGCGCAGCTGGTCGGCGGCGCGGCGCGTTCTGGCGAAGCTTGGCAAGAGTCTCGAGGAATTCGGTGATGTGGAGTTCTACGAGTATCTGAGGAAGGAGTGGGCCTATCGTCCCAAGGACGGACCGGTCGTCAAGGGCGACTATGAGCCGGGCCTCCTCGAGGGTCACTACTCGAATATCATCGACAACTGGTTGGGTCATTTTCCGCACGAGCAACTGCTCATCGTGCTCTTCGGGCAGATCGAGGAAGATCCTGAGGGGTTACTTCGCACGGTGTGCCAGCATATCGGCGTCAGTCCCGACTTCCCCTGGAAGCCTGAGGCGCTGCGCAGACCGGTCAATCCGAACCCGCGTCAGGAGCTCCCCGAGCGCTTCCGCGACTTCCTCGAGGAGTTGTACGAGGACGAGGTGAAGCGCCTCCACGAGCGCCTGGGCGAGCCGGCCAGAAGATGGCTCAGGAAATGAAGGCGCCCCCCGACGAGCCGGGGAGCGCCTCTCTTTTCACCTACTACGGACTGGCTCTTGGGTACGCCTTCGAGCCCGCCGTCGACAAGGGCTCAGCTGCCCATGTCGACGACTCCTACCAGGTGGGCTGGTCCCCTAGTTAACGACCTCGAGACCCTCGACCACGATCGCAGGGAGCACGTGGTTGATCCTCACACCCCAGATGCCGTCGGTGCGGCCGGCCATCCCGGAGTTGGCCGCGGTGTGAACCACCGTGCCGTTGATGACGAATTCGATCTCACTCGTGCCCACGCGGACCTGGAGCTCGTTGGACGACGTCCCATTCCCGCCCGGTTGGTTGACCGCGTCACTCGGCGTGCGGCCCATGATGTCGTGCACGGTCTCGCTGTTCGCGCGGTGCTTGATGATGTAGCTCCCGTTTTGCCCGATCAGGAAGTACTGGTAGTTCTGCGACGATGCCGAGAGGTCAGCACCACCGTACATCAAGCCGTAATAGTTGTTGTGCCCACTCGGCTCGAGCATCCGGAATGTGCCCTTCAGCGTGTAGGCTCCCGTCGTCGTGTTCGTGGGGTTCCACATTACGACTGCCGGGCCGGTGCCCACCTGGAAACCGTTTGAGGCAGCCGTGACGGTCACATCAGGAACGTCGTCCGGGTCCGCGGCACTCGTGCTCTCGTCCAGGCGCATCTGCCATCCGGCGGGCGCTTGCGCCGCGAGCGGTGCCGCGATCATCAGAGCGAACACGGCCATCGAGATTCTACGGATCATCTGCTACTCCTAGTAAAAGACGGACACACAGTATAGGGCATTCCCGTAAAAGAGGCACCGGAGGCGTTGGCACCGTTGAGCATCGCCGTGACTGCGGCGACTACTCCTGCCTCAGCGCCGTCATCGGATCCACACCCGTCGCCCTCTGCGCCGGCACCCAAGTGGCCAGCAAGCCCACGGCCGCGATGACGGCGAGGACCGTCCCGAACACTGCAGGATCCTGAGGATCCACCTGGAACATGATCAGCGCCACGACGCGCGAGACTCCCCAGGCCAGCGCGACCCCAAACAGCAGGCCGAGCCCGATCTGCGCCGCCCCTTGTCGGAACACTAGGCGCAGCACGTTGCTTGCATCGGCCCCCAGCGCCATCCGAATTCCCATCTCCTGAACACGTCGACTCACCGAGAAGGACAGGACGCCGTAGAGCCCGATGGAGGCCATGAAGAGCGCCGCGATCCCGAACACGATGAAGACCGAACCGAACACGACGTAGAACCAGGAGGCCCGATCCAGATCCTCGCGTAGTGGTCGCACGTTGAAGAGTGGCAGATCCGGGTCCAATCCCTGCGAGACCCTCCGGATATCGGGCACCAAAGCAATGGGCGGCCCCGCAGCCGGCGCCGCGAGAACTCTCATGGAGCTTCGGTCGACCTGGGCCAGCGGCACGTAGTAGCCGCTCGGATCGGCCCCAGGCGTTCCTGCGGGCTGAAAGCCCTGCATCTGGAGGTCCGGCGCGACACCGATGATCGTCACGACCGCCGCTGTGTCCGCGGTCCCCTCACGGAACTGCCTGCCGATGGGGCTCTCACCGGGCCAAGACCGCTCGGCCATGGGTTGATTGACGATCGCGACGCGCGCCGCGTCGGAATCGTCCTGAACGGTGAAGTCCTGACCCTCGATCAAGTTGAGGTTCAGGACCTCGAAGTACCCAGGGGTCACCGCCGCCCTGTGGGCCACCGGGTAGTCCTCGTCGTTCTCGTAGACGTCACCGGGCAGAGCGATGCGCAACCCCCCCGTGCCGGCACCCGGCAGGCCGTCCGAGAGACCGGCGGCGGCGACGCCCGGAAGCGACTGTACGCCAAGCAGGAACTCGTCGAAGTACCGCTGCCGATCCTCCAACTCCGGATAGTCCGCCGCGAACAGTACGACGCGGCCCGTGACGTAGCCGTCCGGGTCGAAGGCGAACTCCTGGTTGCTCACCTGCACGATGCTCTTGACCATGAGGCCCGCGCCGACCAGGAGTGCGAAGGACAGCGCCACCTCCGCGATCACGAGGACTTTGCTGAGCCGACTGAGGTTGAAGCTCGACGCTCCGCGGCTGTCGTCCTTGAGGATGCTGTTCACGTCCGTACGTGAAATCTGGAGCGCCGGCGCCGCCCCCGCCGCGAGTACGGTGAGAACCGCCAACCCGACGACGAAGAGGAGGATGGGAAGATCCACCTGGAAAACCACGAAGTAGGGTCGGCCGGTCAGCGCGGGCGCCGTGGCGGATTCGAAGAGTCCCACCGTGAAGTAGGCGATTCCAACACCCAGGACGGACCCGACCGCCGCGAGCACGAGCGACTCGGAGAAGAACGGCGCCATCACGCGGAATCGGCTGGCGCCCAGCGCGATGCGGAGCGCGGCCTCTTTGGAGCGCACCGCCGCGCGCGCCAAGAGGATGTTCGCAACGTTGGCGCACGCCACGAGCAGCACGCAGATGACGGCGACCATCATCGACATGAAGAGCGTTGCGATCGGTCCGCCGTTCTGCGCCTGGACGAACGTGAGCACCGAGATGCCCATGCCCTCGTTCAGCTCCGGGTGCTCCTGCTCCAGCTGAGCTGCGATGGTGGACAACTCGAGCTCGGCCTGTTCCCACGTCACGCCGTCGGCGAGTCTCCCCGCCACCTGAACGAATTCGCCTTGGCCACGCTCTGTGGCGAGCGGGTCCGGAGGGCGCGTGACCCAGAGGTCGGTGTTGCTCGGGAAGCGGAATCCTGGACCCATCACGCCGATGATGGTGCCCGCTTCACCGTTGATGCGGATGGCCCGGCCCACCACGTCCGGCGCCGCCCCGTAGCGGTTCTGCCAAGCGTCGTACCCGAGGATCATCACCGGCGGCGCGCCAGGGAGGTCCTCCTCCGGGCGGAACCCTCGCCCGAGGATGGGCTGAACGCGAAGCATGTCGAAGACGTTGGCCGTAACCCAACTCCCCTGAAAGCGCTCGGGTCCCTCGGTGCCGCTGAGGTTGATGGTTCCGCCGTCGTAGGCGGAAAGGGAGGAGAAGGACCTCTGTCGTTCGACGTAGTCGACGTAGTCGTGGATCGAGATCGATTGTTGCTGTCCCCCGGAGTCGGGCCGGTCACGGTCCACTCGCCAGACCGTGGCTACGCGATCGGCATCGGGAACTCCTATTCCCCGGAAGAAGATTCCATATACGAGCGAGAACATGAAGGTCGAGAGGCCGATTCCGAGGCCCAGCACGACCACCGACACGACGGCGGTGCCTGGCTGCTTGGCCAGTGTGCGCGCTCCGAAGGCCAAGTCTTTGAAGAGCATCCCCATCTCCGTCCCCTCCAGTCTTCACGGTGTGGTGGGCGTCAAACACGATCGACGAGAGTGAACCGACGAAAGGTTCAAGGCCTCGCCGACTCGCGGACTCACCCCTCTTGGCCACAGATTGGGGATTACGGGACGGGAACCTCGGAAGGAGATGGCGTCATGGCAATCCGCTTCCGACTCGACACGGTCGAGAAATGTGTCTTTGGTAAATCGACGTCGGAGGTTTCGAACGCCGACGTCCTCGAGTACCAGCGTATGCTCGCCGCTCATCCGGACCACGGCGCGGGCTTCGACATGTTGCTGGACCTCCGGGCCGCCCAAGGAGATTTGGTCACCACCGACGGTCTTCGCGAGGCCTCCTACGTTGCGGAGCAGTTCGCGCCTTTTCTGGAACGCTGCAAGTGTGCAGTCGTAGTCTCTACCCAGCTCGCGTTCGGGATGTCGCGGGTATTCCAGGCGCTGAGCTCGAGGGCCCTGGAGGTGCAAGTGTTCTACGAAGTCGTCGAAGCCCGTAGCTGGCTCGGATTGCCGTTGGAAGGCGACGAGCCCCTGTCCCGGGCTGCACAAGCGTAAGGCGGTCGTTGCGGAACTACGACGCGGAGCGAAGCATCAGTGGCAACCCACGCGGCAGTCGGAAGCAGCCTCAGCATAGACGGCCAAGCAGCGGGCCGCGAAGCCGCATCCGCGGCACTCGCGCAGCTCGGTGACGGAGGTGTGGACCTCGGACTCGTATTCGCAACGGCCCGTTACGACCAGGAGTCCCTTTTGCGGGGGGTCCGGGAGGTTCTCGGGGATGCAGCCGTTTCGGGGTGCTCCGGCGAGGGGATCATCTCCAATCACGATTCAAAGGAGTGCGACTACGCGGCTGCCGTGATGGCGGTCCAGTCCGACAGCATCTTCTTCGAGACATTCCTGCTCGATGGCTACTCCGCCGACCCCGCTGGCCGCGGTGCGGCATTGGCGGAGCAGGTCGGGGCATACGACGACGCGATCAGCTTGCTCGTATTCCCGGACGGCCTGGCTGGCGATTGTACGCTGTTCCTCACCTCCCTGCGCGACAACCTCCGCGTCCCCCTCCTCGTCGCGGGCGGGACTTCGGCCGACGCCATGCAGTTCGAGCGCACTTACCAGTACCAGGGTGAGGTGGCGGGATCCGACAGCATTTCCGCTGTCCTTCTCCGCGGGCTAGGCCGCATGGAGGTGGCCGTCAGCCACGGATGTACACCCATCGGGCTTCCGCTTACGGTGACTCGCTCGGGCGGTGGCTGGCTGCACGAGATCGACGGCCAACCCGCGTGGTCCGTCTACAAGGAGTACCTGGACGGGGACCCGGAAGACCTGAACGCCGATGGAATCGTCCACCTCTGCATCGGCGAGCCTCTCGACGATGAAGCTGCGGAGGAATACGCCCCGTACGTCATCCGCACCCCATATGGCCTCGACAAGGAGAGCGGAGCCCTCTTCTTCCCGGGCGGGGGACTCTCGGGGATGACCACGGTCAGGCTGACCCGCCACGATCCCGGCAAGATCAAAGAGAGTGCGCTCGCGTGCGCGCGCCGCATCCTCGGCCGGCAGCCGGCTCACCAACCCGCCATGGTCTTCCAGTTCGATTGCGCCGGCCGGGGACGCGTGCTGTTCGGCTTGTCCGCCGCTGAGCACATCGTGCACCCCCTCCAGGAAGTGCTCGGGCAGGCCACACCATGGATCGGATTTCACACGTTCGGTGAGATCGCCCCCATTGGCGATCGCCCCTACTACCACAACTACACGGTCGCGCTGTGTGCCGTGTACGACGAGGTCTGAGGGCCGGTGGGCGTCCAGCGGGACATGCGCGACCGTTCGCTTTCCGCGAGGAAGAACGGGGTGCTCGCCGAGCAAGTCAAGCTGCTTGTGCAAACGGAGCAGCGCCTCTACCGCACCCGCAACGAGTTGGACCGGCAGCTGTCGCGCATCCGGATGCTGGGCGACTTCGCGCTGCAGTCCTATGGCTTGGAAAGCCCAGCGGAGATCATCGGGCGCGCCGCACGGGTCCTCCTTGCGAGCTTCGACTTGGATGAAGTGACGACCGCTCTGCTCGATCGAGGGGCCGAGGAAGTACAAGTCACTCGCCTCTCGTCGACTGGCAAAGAAGTCCGGCGCTCCGAAGATGTTGAGGTGGGCCGGATCGACGTGGCGTGCCGGGTTGCTCGCCCGTTCCTAGTGACAGTCGATGAAGACACGGAGGCCGCTCGCGTCGAGCCGTGGATCGGCTTGATCTCCGAGGGTGGCCTTCCGCCGACCTCGTCCGACCTTCTCGGTCAAGTCGTGACCTGTATGCCCCTCAGAGACGCGGAAGACCGCTTGACCGGGGTGGTCGTCGCCTGCAAGCGGCCCGAGGGTCGGGCGTCGTACTACAAAGAGATCCCCGGTGAGGAGCACACGCCTTTCCTGCAGCTGTTGACCAGTCACCTGGAGCACGCGCTCCAGAACTCCGTTCTGACTTCGAGCCTCCATGAACGGAGCAGTCAGCTCGCGAAGGCCAACGAGAAGCTGACCGCCAGCCTCGAGACTCTCGAGAGGACGCAACAGCAGCTCCTCGAGGTCCAGAAGATGGAGGCCATCGATCGACTGGCGGGCGGTGTGGCTCACGACTTCAACAACCTGCTCACCCTCATATTGGGGCACTCGCACCTGCTCCAAACCACCCTTCGGGCCGACTCCAAGGCCCTCGAGGACGTGGCCAACATCGTGAACGCGGGAGAGCGGGCCGCCGGAATCACGAGCCAGCTTCTCGCATTCAGCCGGAAGCAAATGCGCACACCCGTGGTCGTCGATCTGAATGCGCTTGCCCGAAACATGGGCCAGATGCTCGGGCGCCTCGTCGGCGACCACATCCGTCTGGAGCTAGACCCGGATCCCGGCGTCGGCTCGATTCGGGCCGATCGATCACAGCTAGAGCAGACTATTCTCAACCTCGTCGTGAACGCCCGCGATGCTCTCCCGGAGGGCGGCGTCATATCGATCAAGACGAGACCCGCGACCGGCGAGGATCTCCGGTCGGAAGCCGCAGACGGTTCAACCGGACACGTGGCGCTGATCGTCGAAGACGACGGTCAAGGCATGGACGCTGGGACCCTCGGCCAGATCTTCGAGCCGTTCTTCACGACGAAGGAGGTCGGGCACGGAACGGGGATGGGGCTGGCCACCGTGTACGGACTCGTGCAGCAGAACGAGGGGAGCATTCACGTTACGAGCGAGGTGGGTCGTGGCTCGTGCTTCACCTTGGTCTTCCCGTCCTCGTCGGAGGCCCCGTCGCTGCTCGGAGAGGAGAGGCCAGAACGCGATGATCTACAGGTTCGCGGCACCGTCCTCGTCGTCGAGGACGAAGAGGGCGTACGCGCGCTGGCCGCGCGCATCCTCCGCAACGGGGGCTTCGATGTCATCGCCGCTGCGGACGGTCAGGACGCCGTTGAGCGCGCCGCGGAGCTGGACTCGCCGATCGACGTCTTGGTGACCGACGTCGCGATGCCGAGGATGGACGGGATCGAGCTGGCGAATCGGCTACGACTCGATAAGCCGGACATGCAGGTCGTGTTCATGTCGGGACACGCGCTCGAATCGATCAATGTCCCGATGGGCAGTGAGCGCGACTCGTTCATCCAGAAACCGTTTTCGCCGCGGGTGCTGGTGGATCACGTCCGAGACGCGCTCGGGTAGGCTCTCGCTCATCGTCATGGCGCTACGGCGTGACGCGCTTGCGCCCCCCTTCGGGGGAACCCATCGTGCAGCCCGGCGTCTGCCAAGCGTGAGGCGGTTCCCCGGCAGACTGGTCGTCCGGACCCGTCGGATAGGTCCGGATCTCCCGACGAGGTGCGTCATGGGTTGCTGCGAGGCCACGAATCCCGATCTGGCAGGTGTCGTCTCCGACGCGCCACTCGGGTCGTGGGACTGGCCGGCTCCGGAAGCGGGGTTGGATCGGCGGACCGCGGTCAAGGGCATGCTGGCCACCGCCGGCGCGATCGCGATCAGCTCGTGCGGACCGAAGCCCCAAGGTGTTGGCACGAAGGTGCGTCTCGCGTTTTGTGGCCAGCTGTTGTGTGTCGTGCCCTACGAGGTGGCCCGTGCGCGGGGGCACTTCGCGGACGAGGGATTCGACATCGATCTCGTCTATACGCGCGGCGGCAACGCTGCCATGCAGGCACTCGTCGGTGGCGCCGTCGACTACGCGGGTACATCGTTCGACGTGGCGCTCCAAGCCGTCGCGAACGGGGCCGCCGTGCGCCGATTCGCCTCCACCGGCCGGCTTCCCCTGTACGCCCTCGCCGTGTCACCTGCGGAGACCGGCGCGATCTCGCGAGTCGCCGACCTCGAAGGCCGGACGGTCGGCATCTCGGGGCTCGGCAATGCCGACCACGCGCTGCTCCTGTTCCTGCTCGACCAAGCCGGAGCGGACGTGAGCGGTGTGCGCTTCGCCGCCATCGGGACCAACCTCTTCGACGCACTTCGCATCGGGCAGGTCGATGCCGCGATGCTGCAGGAGCCAGCACTCTCGTTGGTGGTCGACGCGGGAGGGCGCGAGCTCGTGAACTTCATGGAGATCGAGCAGGCCCGGACCTACTTGGGAGGCGCGTACGAGTTCATGGGAGTCTCCGTGCGCTCGGACGAGCGGGACGCGCGGCTACCGGAGATGCGCAGGCTTTCCGCGGCGCTCGCCAAGGGACTCGGTGACGCCAGGACCCTCCCACCCAGCGAGGTCATCGCTGCCTTGCCGAACGCACTCGTGGCGGGAGGCGATGTCGAGCAACTCCAGGAGATCATCGAGCGTTACCGGCTGTCCCTCTATCCCGAGAGCGTGACGATCGAGCAGGCGGCGGCGGAACGGGTCGTGAGAGCCCAGGAGATCTCGGGAATCCTCCAGCCGGGCAGCGTCGACTTGGGCGTCCTGCTGGACACGGACGCCCTCGCGGGCTAACCCGTGACCCGGTGCACCGTAGTGGCTTTGCACGCGGTTGGATCGCATTCCCCGGCGGCGCAGTAGCTTGCTGCGCGTCCGGGGCCTGACGGTCGCGTACGGCGAGGAGCCAGTCCTGCAGGACGTCGACCTCGACGTGAGGGCCGGGGAGTTCGCCAGCCTGATCGGACCGTCCGGTTCCGGCAAGACCAGCGTTCTGCGGGCCGTGACGGAGCTCTTGCGTCCGGACGCAGGCTCGGTGGAGCTCGACGTCGAAGTGACAGATGTGGGCTTTCTCTTTCAGGACGACGCGCTCCTACCGTGGCGCACGGCGCGCCAGAACGTCGCCCTGGGACTCAAGATCCGCGGCTCTTCGCCCGAGGCGGCAGACGCCAAGGCCGACAACTGGCTCTCGCTCCTCGGACTCTCCGGATTCGGCGATCGTTACCCGCGTCAACTTTCCGGGGGCCAGCGCAAGAGAGTGGCGATCGCGCAAGTTTTGGCGCTCGATCCCAAGCTACTGCTCATGGACGAGCCCTTCGCTTCACTCGACGCGATCGTTCGGACCCGCATCACGGAGGACCTCCTCGGCTTGGTGGAGCGAGAGCATCTCACCGTCTTGCTCGTCACGCACGACCTGGAAGAGGCCATTGGCCTTTCGGACGTCGTATACGTCCTGTCGCAGGGACCGCGGGCGGGCATTCGCGCGCGTCACGAGGTCGGGATTGAACGGCCGCGGCATGTGCTCGACTCGCGACGTCACCCTCTCTTCGCACCGCTCCTGCAGCGTCTGTGGGACGATCTGGAACACGATCCGGCCCACGACTCGTCTGACGCCGTGGGCCCAGTCACAACGGACACTGCTTCATGAGCGCGCGGCTGAGGGGTCGGACCTCACGCCGCTTGGCTGCACTCCTTCTGCTCGTCGCCGGATGGGAGGGCCTCTCGCGACTCGGTTGGATCGATCCGTTTTACGCCCCGCCACCCTCGACGGTCGCCGGTGTCATCGTCTCATTGTTCATCGACGGAGGCTTCTGGACACACCTGGAAGCGACGTTCCTGGCCGCGTTCGTGGGCCTCGGGGCGGGCCTCCTGCTGGGCATCGTGCTGGGATTCGCGGCGGCGCTGTCGCCTATCTTGGCGGACCTGCTCGAGCCGGTGATGATCATGCTCAACGCCATCCCCCGCGTGATTCTCGCTCCACTCTTCGTCATCTGGCTCGGCATCGACCTCGCTTCGAAGATCGCGCTGGCGTTGATCCTCGTTACGGTGCTGATCTTCTTCGCGGTCTACAGCGGCATCAAGGAAGTTGACCAGCGACTCGTCGAAAGGGTGCGGACGCTCGGTGGAGGACGGAGCGTGATGATTCGCGAGGTCTACGTCCCTTCCGTAACCGCGTGGGTGATGGGTAATCTGAAGATCGCCGTTGGCTTCGCGTTCACGGGGGCGGTGGTCGGAGAGTTCGTCGCCTCGAGCCGGGGCCTCGGCTATTTGCTTCAGTTCGCTCAGAGCACGTACAACGCCGGGCTGACCATCGCGTTGATCGTGCTGATCATGGCTTTCGTGCTGGTATTGTTCGCCATCGCCGAGCGGCTCGAGCGTCGCTTGCTCAAGTGGCGATACGCATGATCGGGACGGGGCGGTCGGGTGGAGGCCCACGCCGGAGGAAGGATCATGAAGGATGAGCAACGGCTCGCGCTGAACCGCGGCCGCTTCCTCGCCTGCCTCTCCTCCGCGGGCGTCGGTGCGGCGCTTCTACCTGGAGCGCTCGCCGCTGTCGCTCAGGACGCCGAGACGATCACGCTCGAGATGCTTGACGCCGCTCAGGCGATCGCCGGCATCTCGTTCACCCGCCATGAGCAAGAGCGGATCCTCGATCGGCTCAACGGGAACCGTAGTCCGCTCCCCGCCTTCGATGTGCTGCGGAATGCCGCGCTCGGCAACGACACCCAGCCAGCCTTCGTCTTCAATCCCGTTCCGCCAGGAAAGGTGCTACCAACGGAGCGGAGGCCGTTGCGTCGTCAGCCTCTCGATGTCGTGCTGCCCGACTCTGACGATGAGTTGGCGTTCCTTCCGGTGACGCACCTCGCGCGACTCGTCGAAACCCGGCAGGTCCGGTCGATGGAGCTCACCGAGCTCTACCTGGCGCGACTGCGGGAGCACGACCCGAAGCTGTTCTGTGTCGTGAACCTCACCGAGGATATCGCGCGCCGTCAGGCGAGGCAGGCCGATGCCGAGATAGCGGCCGGAGACTATCGGGGCCCGCTGCACGGGATCCCGTGGGGCCTCAAGGACTTGTTCGCAGTCCGCGGGACCCGGACCACGTGGGGGATGACACCGTACAGGGATCGGGTCATCGACTTGGATTCGACGGTCTACGAGAGGCTCACCGAGGCGGGAGCGGTGCTGGTGGCCAAGCTGTCGACTGGCGCCTTGGCAACGACCGCCCGGTGGTACGGAGGACTCACGCGGAACCCGTGGAATACCGAGCAGGACGCGTCCGGCTCCTCGGCGGGGCCTGGGTCCGCGACTGCGGCCGGGCTCGTCGGCTTCTCCCTAGGAACGGACACCGGCGGCTCGGTCATCGGGCCGTCGACGCGGAACGGCCTCACGGGTATCCGGCCCACGTTCGGGAGGGTCAGCCGTTACGGCGGCATGGTCTTGGCCTGGACGCAGGACACCGTTGGTCCCATGTGCCGATCGGCGGAGGATTGCGCGCTCGTCTTCGACGCGATCTACGGGCCAGATGGGCGCGACAATACGGTTTCGGACGTGCCGTTCAACTGGGACGCGCAGGCCGACCCAACCCAGCTACGGGTTGGATATTTGCGGAGTGCGTTCGAGGGCGAAGCGTCGAACCAGCCCGGGGAGAATCCGGCAGCGGGTTCCGCGCTCCAGACCCGACAAAACAACCTGGAGGCCCTTCCGGTCATCCGCTCGCTCGGCGTCGAAGTCGTGCCGTTCGACCTCCCCGACGTCCCCGTCGAGACCATCGACTTCCTCCGGTACGTCGAGACCTCGACTGCCTTCTACGACGCGACCCGGTCGGGTGACGTCACAGCTACGGAACAGGGACCCGGGCAAAGCGTGCGTCCCATCGAGATTCGGACAGGCCACTTCACACCGGCCGTCGAGTACGTGCAGGGCAACCGCATGAGGATGCGGATCATGGAGCAGGTCGACGAGGCTTTGGGCGACCTGGATCTCTACCTTGGCAGCAACATCCTCCTCACGAACCGGACCGGACATCCGGCCGTCGCCATGCCGAGCGGATTCCACGAGGGATCACCGACCTCGCTCCACGTGACCGGCAAGCTGTACGGTGAGGCGGAGCTGCTCTTGCTCGCTCACGCGTTCCAAGGGAAAACGGATCATCACCTGCAACACCCTAGGCTCTAGCATCTCATGCCCGCAGACTGGCAAGACGTCGTGCAGGAAGGCGTCGGACCGTTCGGGCGAACACATACGGAGGCTGACATGTCTACCAACGGACCGAACCGGCGCGACTTCCTGGGCCAACTGGCTGGAATGGGCTTGGCGGCCTCGCTCCCTCACCGCCTTTTCGCCCAACAGGCCTTCCCTACCCGCGAGATCCCAGGCACGGGAGAGCGCCTCCCGACGCGTCCATTCCGGCGCCCAGGAAAACGAACTGCCAGCCCGCCGCCTCCTTCTCCTTGACTTCGGCGGCCAAGTCTGCCGTCGTGTATTCGACCGATACATTCTCCGCCCCGTCCGTCTGCATCACGATCACGACGTTGGGATCGTCGTCGCGCGCCTGGACGGCCTCGTCCGTAGCCTTGATGATCTTCACGGCCGCGTCGATCAGAGGAGTCATGGCGTTCGGGACGTAGTCGTCCTCCGTGAGCGGTGGCACTCCCTGGATCGGCTCGGCCACGTATCGCCGCTCCGTCTTGCTGCTGTTGAAGCTCACGAGGCTGAAGAGGATGTCGTCACCGTCCTTCTTGAGCGTCTCCACGTAGGAATTGAAGCCTCCGATCGTGTCGTCCTTGATCGAGCTCATCGAGCCCGTCTCGTCGAGCAGGAAGGACACGAACGTCGTCTTTTTCCTCATTTGTCACCTCCATCCGAATCGTCCGTCTTCTTGTCGCGGATGTCCTGGAGCAGCGAGAAGTCGTCGATGAGTATGCGCTGAACGTCGGAGGGGACCTTGCCGGCCCGCGTGATCATCTCGTCCGAGTCCACATCCAGCGCACCGGCCAGCTTCCTCAGCGTGTCCTCCGACAACGACGAGAACCCCGGGGCGTCATTCTCGACCTTGCTGAGGTAGGTGTAGTTGACGCCTACCTCGCCAGCGAGATCGCGCTGAGTCTTCTTCTTCTCTTTGCGCAGGCGGCGCAGAAAGTCACCGAAAGGCTTGCCCATAACATCCGGCGTGTTGAGTAAGTACTACAACATTATCTGATGTTGAGTGATTGGTCAACATCGTCACGGCACCACCCTGACAGGCGGGGCCCCCTCGGCTTCCACCAACTCGATCGCCAAGCCGTCCGGGCCCTCGATCATGAACGCGCGGCTGTCGCCGAACGGGTGTGGCGCTTCGACTACCTCAACGTCGGCCCCGAGCAGCCAAGCGTGCCAGGCGTCAACGTCGCCAACCGTGAACGCGACGTGGTCCAGAACCTGTCCCCTGGTCGCAGCCAGCGGACGATCCTCGCCGCAGCGCCCATGGTGGCACTGGCGGGGATAGAACGAGATCGAGCCGCTTCCGTGGACGAAGGTGCCCCGGGGATCGCGGATCGTTCCGGCACGTTCGAGGGATGGCCATCCTCCTTCGCCAATCTCGGCCTCGCAAGGCTCGAACGGCTGCGAGGGCGCCGCGGACCCGTCCGGATTCCGAGCAGGCGGCAGGCTCATCCCCAGGCGCTCGAGATACCAGTTTGCCGCGCACCGTGGCTGCTCGTGGAAGAGGTGCACGTGGGACATCGATGGGCGGGTCCCGGGACCGCCAGCCAACTCGAACAGCACGCCGTCGGGTGCCAGCACGTAGCTGAATCCCCCGTCGCGGGGATCCGCCGGTTCGGCCCCGGCGATCTGCTCCACAGTGCGTATCCCGGCGTACGGCACCAGACCAGATCTCCAGACGCCCACCTCGTCGTCGGGTGAGATGCGAAGGGGGAGATGCGGGACCCCGACGGCGCCCAGAGACGCGTCCATGTCCGTCGTGTTCGCGAATGCGCCGATATGCCAAAGCGCGCTCTGGTCCTCCGGGCGACCCAGCCCGGGCCGGAATGCACCAGCAGCCGGCTGGTCGACCTCGTTGAAGAGCAGGTACATCTCAGCCGCGACCGCGGGCATCCCCGCCATCTCGGTCCGCTCCGCCGAGGGCCAAACGCTGAGATACCAATCGATGGCGACGTCGGGATCAACGGAATTCAGCATCACGTGATGGAGGCTCGGAACATCGGATGGTGACTGCGCTGTAAGCGGCGACGTCTCGGCATCGGCAGCAGGACTGCCGGAGTCTCCGGAGTCACAGCCGATGAGGGTCGCGAGCACGGCGTACGCCCCGGGTCGCCCGAATGGAAGGAGTTGTTTCACCTCGACCTCCTGGGCTGTGGTACACCAGTGCCCTCCGGTGGCAGGGCATGAGGAGTGGCAGCGTACAAGCGCGCCCGGTCCGTTGCCAATTGGACACCGGTTTTTGATCTTTCGAGCCCTGACGCTTCATCCATCGTGGGAGTCCGAGATATGAGTTTCCGTGGCATTGGCGGTTGGCTCGTAGCGTTGCTGGTCTTCGTCGTAACGGGCCTCGCGGCCCAGGCGGCGCCAGCCCGGATCGAGCTAGAGCAGGATCGACTCACGCTCCAGGTGGGTGAAAGCGGTCAGATCTCCGCTCAGGTGGTCGACGCCGCGGGGAACCCCCTCGACGTCCCGATCATGTACTTCGCGGGTGGCGCGCGCGGGAGACTCGACGTGGGTCGAGCCACGGGCACGGTCGAAGCTGTCTACGGGGGTACATACAACGTCACGCTGATGGTCGCGACCAATCGCAACATCCAGACGCAGGTGACCATCGCGGTGCCGTATCCACCCATCGACCGTGTCGACGTGACGCCCGGCGAAGGCGGCCGTTTTTACGCCGGCACGAACGTCCGCCATGTGGCTACGGTGTATGACGCGGCGGACGACATCCGCGCGAATCTCGAGGTGGGATGGGGCTCGAGCGACACGTCCATCGCCTCGGTCGACCGCTTCGGCGTGTTCACGGCACACGCACCCGGACAGGTCACGCTGACCGCCTCGGCGGAGGGCGTGGACGGCGTCATCCGGTACGAGGTCGTACCCAGTCCGGTCACGGCGATCTCCATCGAGGGCAGCCAAGAGGTCGGCCGCACAGGCGACGTGATCCGCTTCTCGGCCTCACCGATGGCCGGATCCTCCGAGGTCGGAGACATCCCCGTCACCTACTCGATCATTCCGTACCCGGACGCCCAAGCGACTGCGGACATCCCACCAGCCGAGATCGACCAACAGGGGCGCTTCGTGGCCTACCACCCGGGAGTGTACACGGTCATGGCCAGCGTGCTCGGCCACTCGGCGCATCAGACCATCCGCATCGAGACGCGGCTCGTCAGCGAGGAAGTGACGTTCGTCGGGCAGGGCGCCGTCCGGAACGCGCACACGTCAGACCTTTGGGTCTGGGAGGGTGTGGACGGGCGCGACTATGCGATGACGGGTACCTGGAATGCGTTCGGCGCAACCTACTGGTGGAACGTCACGGACCCCTCGGCCCCGGTCATGACGGACTCCCTCGTCGTGGACGCGCGCACGACGAACGACGTGAAGGTCTCCGAGGACGGCCGCATCTGTGTGATCTCCCGAGAGGGTGCGTCGAATCGGCGGAACGGAATCGTGATCGTGGACTGTTCCGACCCGCGCAACATCGAGATCCTCTCGACGTTCGACGACGAGCTCACTGGGGGCGTGCACAACCTGTTCATCTACGACGATCACGTCTACGCCGTGAACAACGGGGTGCGCTTCGACGTCATCAACATCGAGGATCCGAGGGCCCCGCACCGCGTTGGTCGTTTCGAGCTGGACACGCCAGGCCACGGGATCCACGACGTCTGGATCGTGAACGGGATCGCATACACCTCCAACTGGACCGACGGTGTCGCCATCGTCGACGTCGGCGGCGGTAATCGTGGCGGCAGCCCGGAGAACCCGGTGCTGATGAATCGGTTCGCCGACATCGGCGGCGCGACGCATGCCGCTTTCCCCTACGAGAGCCCGACGGGGCGCTTCTACATCTTCATGGGCGACGAGATCGGCCGACCGGGCTTCAACGACCTCGACGCGGAGCGCACACCAGAGAGGATGGCCGGCTATATCCACGTGGTGGACTTCACCGATCCCGACAACCCCCAGGAAGTGGCGAAGTACGAGATTCCCGAGGCGGGCTCGCACAACATGTGGATCGAGGACGATCGCCTCTACGCCGCGTTCTACAACGGTGGCACCCGGGTCATCGACATCTCGGGCGAGCT
The DNA here is from genome assembly GCA_965248625.1 of Longimicrobiales bacterium. Lineage (GTDB taxonomy): Bacteria > Gemmatimonadota > Gemmatimonadetes > Longimicrobiales > Gaopeijiaceae. The sequence continues at coordinate 1,318,382 of OZ252109.1, forward strand.
AAAGGGCAACCTGACGCTGCAGGGACGCGAGATCGCGCACTACGCGGCGAACGACCCCGACGGCTTCATCGCGAACGCGCCCATGAGCTGGGGTCCGCAGATGCACAAGGGCCACCTGTTCATCGCGGAGCACTACTCCGGATTGTGGTCGATCCAGCTCGAGCCGAGGAGGACGCTGGTGCCGTGAGGGACTCGAGCGGGTGCGGCGCGGCGCGCATGGCGCCGTGGATGGTCGGGGTGGCGCTGGCTGCGTGGATGGGCGGTGCCCCGTTAGCGGCGCAGGGGCCCTATCAGGCCTACGTTGCGTCGGAATCGGAGGACGAGGTCACCGTGCTGCGCTTCGTGCCGGAGCACGGGCTCGAGATCGAGAAGGTGATCCACGTCGACCGTTGGCCGGCCGAGATCGAAGGCCCGCACGGACTGTTCTTCGACCCGTCCGGCGAGTACTGGTACCTGACGCTGGGACACGGATTCCCCAACGGATCCCTGCTCAAGTACGAGGCGGGGTCAGATACCGTCGTAGCCTCCACCGACCTCGGGCTCTTCCCTGCCACCGTTTCGCTGACGCCCGACGGCGTTTTGGCCTTCGCCGTGAACTCGAACTTCTACGGTGACCACGTCCCGAGCACGGTCTCGATCGTGGAAACCGAGACGATGTTCGAGATCGACCGGACGGTCACGTGCACGATGCCGCATGGGTCGCGGCTGTCCGCGGACGGTACCGTGCATTACTCCGCTTGCATGATGGACGATCAGCTGGTGGAGATGTCCACGCTCTCCCTCGAGGTGACGCGTAGGCTGAACCTGGTCACGGGCATGGCTGTCGAGGATGGAGCGGGGCATGCGATGGGCGGTTCGGGGGGGGGGGGCGGCAGAGTCGGGCGGGATGGCCGCGTGTTCGCCGACGTGGACCGCGCCAGCACGTGACGGCCGGACCCTATATGTGGCGTGCAATCGAGGGAACGAAATTGTCGAGGTGGACCTGGAGGCTTGGGCGATTCGTCGGAGGATCCCTGCCGACGGCGCCCCGTATAACTTGGCACTAACTCCCGATGGCACGCGCCTTCTGGCCACCCTCAAGGGCAGTGGCCACTTGGGGGTCTGGAACCTCGAGAGCGGAGAGCCCCTCGCGAAGATCGAGAGCGTCCAGAAAGTCACTCACGGGGTGGCGGTGACGTCAGACAACCGGTACGCGTTCGTCACGGTCGAGGGGATCGGCGGGGAGCCGGGCATCGTCGAGGTCATCGACCTGACGACGTACGAGCGCGTCGGGGTGGCCGAGATCGGTAAGCAGGCCGGCGGGATCGCCCTCGTGCCGGAAGAGAGCTGACGCAGCAACGAGCCCTCGGTCGTTGCGCCGACTTCCTTTCAAGCCGTCGCTGCCCTCTGCAGAACCGCCCCCCGCTCCTCTCGCAGAGTCTTGTCGAGCAGTTGGACGAGGGCGTGGATCGTGTCCACGGCGGGCGTCGCGACTCCAGTGAGACGACCGAGCTCCGCGACGACGCCGATCAACGCGTCGACCTCGAGCGTGCGACCGGCCTCGACGTCCTGGAGCATCGACGTCTTGTGCTTGCCCACTTTCTCCGCCCCGGCGATGCGGCGGTCGATGCCGACGCGGAAGGTGATGCCGAGCTTGTGGGCCACCTCTTGCGCCTCCTCCATCAGCGTCCGCGCCAGCTCGCGAGTGAGATCGAACTGACAGATGTCCACCATTGTCGCGTGGGACAACGCGCTGATGGGGTTGAAGGAGAGGTTACCCCACAGCTTCAGCCACATCTCCGCGCGAATGTCTGTTATGACGAACGACTTGAAGCCGGCGTTCGTGAGGGTGTCGACGAGCATCTGAGCCCGTTCGGTCTCGCTTCCGTCGAGCTCCCCGATGGGGAATCGATTCCCTTCCTTGTGCTGGACGACTCCGGGAGCGGTAATCTCACCGGCCGGGAATGTCACCGTGCCGATGATGTGTTCGACCGCGATGCTGTCGGCCAGGATGCCGTCCGGGTCGAGGCTCTCGAGGCGGTGGTCCGCGAACTCGCCGCCGTGTTTCTGGAAATACCACCACGGTAGGCCGTTCTGGACCGGCATGATCATGGTATTTGGGCCGGTCATCCCCGCGAGGTGCGGGGCCACCGCGGGTAAGACCTGGGCCTTCACTGCAAGGATGATCAGGTCCTGCGGGCCGATCCCGTCCATGTCTCCGTGGGCGGCCACCTTCGTGTGATGCCGGGTGCCGTCCTCCATGATCAGCTCGAGGCCGTTCGCCTGGATGGCTTCGAGGTGCGCGCCCTGGTCGACGACGGTCACCTGCTCCCCTGCGTTCGCGAGCTTCACGGCCAACAGACCCCCGATGGCTCCCGCTCCGACCACACAGATCTTCATGTCGTTATTCCTCGTAGCGATTGCTGAGGGTGCCGATGCCGTCGATCGTCACTTCGACGGTCGTGCCTGGCTTCATGGAGCCCACGCCTCGCGACGTGCCGCAACAGATGACGTCGCCCGGGTGCAGGGTCAGGTCCTGAGAGATCATGCTGACGATGGTCGCCGGCTGCAGGATCAGGTCCGTCGCCGGGTAGTTCTGGCGCTCCTGATCGTTGTAGACCGTGCGAATCGTCAGCGTCGCAGGGTCGAGGCCGGTCGCGACTATAGGCCCGAAGACGCCGAACGTATCGAAGCTCTTGGCCCGGGTCCATTGGGGGAAGGCGGGATCCGCGTTGAGGAGGCCGACCGCCGTGACGTCGTTGATGCAGGTATAGCCGAAGATGTGCGACTCGGCCTCGGTCTCTGACACGCGGCGGCACTCCCTTCCGATCACGATGCCGAGCTCTCCCTCGAATGCGACCTTGCCGTCGTATGTCAACGGCTTTCTGATGACGCCTCCGTCGCCAAGGTACGAGCCGTTGGACTTCAGGAAGTAGAGCGCGTGCTCCGGTGGCTCGAGGCTCATCTTCTCCGCGATGGCCCGCGAGTTGTTCCAGAGCGCCAGCATCTTCCCCGCGACCGTAGGGGTGGCGGGCACCACGTCGCGGAGCGACAACGTCTCTCCCGTGGGCTCGGGCGCGTTGAACATGTCGCCCTGGTACACGGTGATCGAGCCGTTCTCTACTGTCCCAAACCTGGTCGTACCGGCGTGTTCGAATCGTATCCAACGGGCCATTGTGCCCCCTAGGCTGTGGTGTCACGGGCGCCGGGATGCCTTCCCTGACGTCCAGACGTGACCGCGTCCGGTTGCCCTCGGCGATTGCCGTCGGCCGGCCCTGCCCAGCTAGCGTCCCGGACCGAGCAGCACCGCGTTCATGAACAGCAGCTGCGTAGCCTCGGTGTAGGCGCGGTAGTTCGGGTCCTCGGCAAAAGCGATGATCTGCCCGGCGCCCACGGGCTCGTGGAGCAGGAACGCCTTGTTCGCGAGCTGCGGGCGAGACTCCTCCCAAACGATGCCGCTGAAGGACGAGCTCGTCCAGCTCCGCGTATCGGCCGACGTTCGTTCCGTTGTCGAGGGTAACGGGTCGGAAGACGCGCGATCCCTCCACGAGCGCGCCAATCTCTCCATCGGTGCCGGCGGACAACGAGTGCTCGGTGTCGAGCAGCACTCTGAGGATCCCGCCGGGGACCGGCTCGGGCGCTTCGTCGTCCGGAGCGATGGCGTCGAGGTATTCAATGGGCTGCTCCGGCGTGCCAGGGTTGTCCGGGTCCTCGTCCTCCGCGCGACCGCCCCGTCGCTCCGCCGTCGTTGAAAGGAGCTCTTGGCGAGCCGCCGGTCGATTCCGCCATGGTGATCAGGGTGCCCCCGTCGCTCATCCACGCGCGGAGGTCGTCGACGAGTCCGGAACCGACAGTCCCGCCGTAGTTTCCACTCGGGAAGATCACGACGTCGTAGTCCGACAGATTGGCGCGCCCCAGGCTCGAGGCCCGAACCGCGGTCGTGGGTTGGCCGTAGCGGCGCTCGAGCACGTACCGGGCCCAGCCCACGGAGGACGACTGGCCAGGCCCGTCGTACACAAGGAGCACATTCGGCGTGCGTAGCGCCCGGACGGAACGCGCTCCCAGCGACATGCCCTCGCTCACATAAGAGTCGTCGATGGGCACGACCTCGGCTCCATGCCGGGCCGCGATGCGCCCGAGGACCCCTCGTAGCTCAGAGTCGTTCTCAGCCACCCGAACGATCGCGGTTCCTACAGCGTACTCGCGCCCCCCCAAGGTGAACTCGGCGCCAGCAGCACGGACCCGGATGCCTGCTTGGAGGGCCTCCACGACCGTGCCCGCGGCGGCCGTTCCCCACGGAAGGAGGTAGCCCACGGTCGCTGCGGGCAGCGCGAGAGGATTCGGCTGAGCCTCAGCCTCGAGCGCCGCCCCGGACGCACCCGTCGCCCGGTCGGAGGGAATCACCTCGACGTCCCAGAGTAGCGACTGGCTCCACGCCGTCAGGTCGTAGATCTCGTCTGGCTCGCGGCGGGCACGGCGCTCGACCTGACGCTGGACGAACTCCTCTGCCATGGGCACGTGATCGTCCAACAGATTGCGGGCGAATCGGTGCCCATCCGGGTTCTCGACCAGGTCGATCAGGACGATCGACTCCTGGAAGATCAGGTCCACGTTGGGGTCGTTCTGCGCGGCGAGCAGGTGATACGCCTCAACGATGGCCGCACCACTCGAGCTGATCTCGTTGCCGTGCACGCCGTGCATCAGGGCCGTGACAACGGGCAGGTCCGCGATGAGCTGGTCGACCTCCGTGTTGGAGAGACCGTCCGGATAGGCCCGTTGCCTGAGCGCCGCCTTCACGTCCTCGAGCCGAGCCATTCGCTCCGGCGAACCGACCACCAACACCACCAGTGGGCGGCCCTCCCAGCTTTCAGCGTACCGAATCAGCTGGGTTCGGTCTGGCGCCGCTTCGGCGAGTGCCTCGAAGTAACGCACGACCTGGTCGGGCGGCGTGACCACCTCCGACACGTGGTGTCCAACGACCGACTCGAGTGTCAGGATCGACGGATCGTAGCGCGTCCCGGGGACGGATTCTCCCGGAGGACCGGGGACCTGCAGGAGGGCCGCGAAGGCGAGGGCGCCGAGCATGTGTGATCGTCCGAGGGGTTGAAGGGGCCGCCAATATAGGGCCGGGGTGGCCATCTGGCAGGATCTCCCCCTCGGTGTGGACCTTGCTCGGACCTGCATGTGCTCGAAGGGGGTGCTGCTAGACCCAAACGGTCCGGCGACGGCGCTCAGCCTGCCGCCGCGGGTCCGTCCTCGACCAGCGTGAACACGGTGACCTCGGGGCGGACGTTGAACCGCACCTGCAGCAGATATCCGAGGCCACGGTTGATGTACACTGACCGCCCGTCTTCCAATGTGATCGCCCCAGCCGTGTACCTGCGGTTCCGGACTGGGAGGAGCGGTGGAGGAAGGAAGGGCGGCTTGCATTGCCCACCGTGTGTATGGCCGCTGAGCACCCAGCCACGATAGCCGTCCCAGATCGGCAAATCCAAGGCGTCCGGATTGTGGCACAGCGTGACCATGGCTCGGGAGCCTGTCGCGTCCCAAGGCACGGCGGTGGGCTCGAAGTTCGGGCCCCATAGGTCGTCGAATCCCACGAATCGCAGGCCCTCGATGTCAACGGACGAGTTGCGGAGGATGTGAATCCCCGTGTCCGAAGCGCGGCGCGCAACTTCCTCGGCGACATCCTCCTGTCGCCATGCCACCCCGTAGTCGTGGTTGCCGAGAATCCCTGCCGTGCCCAGACGCCCTCGGGGTGCGTCTACGAGCACCCGTGCGAGCTCGTCCGATTGCCAACCGCTCCTGCGGGTGATGAAGTCGCCCGTGTACACGACGAAGTCCGGAGCCAGCGCCGTGACACGCCGAAACGTCTGGGTCAGGTACGTCGAGTCGACCTGCGGTCCTATATGCAGGTCGCTGAGCTGCACCAGCGTCGTGCCTTGAAGAGAGACCGGAAGGCCGCGGACCGGCAGGCGTAGACCGACGAGCTCCACCCAGTGTGGCTCGATTCGCCACGTATAGAGCCCGACTCCCGCGCCGCCCATCGCCGCCGCGGCAGCGGCCCGAACGAACTGCCTACGTGTTAGTGGCATGTGTCAGCCGCGGCCCGAGGTTGCACGAGGTGTTTCCTTGCCCGCGGTGCGGATACACCGCTGCGGCCGGAATGGACCGGGCCAAATCCTAATTCGAAGTCGCCATCTCGATCTTCGTTGCGAGAGCGGCCTGACCCAATGGGAGGAGTGACGCACGGCTGGCATCGAATGCTCCCGGCCATCCAGGGGCGGCGTTGACGCTTCCCGCCGCACCCGTGTACCCTGCGTCCTCCTCCCCGTGAACGAAGCAGCACATGCCGCACGCTTGCGGAGTCTCTGCTCGCCGCCGATTGGAGCCCATGACCCAACAGCTGTTCACCATCGAAGACCGCGTCCGCTGGTCCGACGTCGACCCGGCCGGAATCATCTTCTACGGCTCATACGTGCGGTTCTTCGAGATCGCGGAGATGGAGATGTTCCGGGCGGCGGGGGTGCCGTACGGGGACGTCTTCGACCGCCACGACCTTTGGCTCCCGAGGGCGCACTTCGAGGTGGACTTCATGTACCCAGCCCGGATGGACGTCGAGCTGAGGATCGGCGTGTACTTCACCCGCTTCGGGAATAGCTCTCTGCGCATCAACTTCGACGCGCTGCACGTGGGGGCCGGCAGACTCGCCGCCTCGGCACACGAGATCCTGGTCTGCACCACCCGCGACACGCTGCGGCCCTGTCCCTTGCCGGCGGAGCTGCGGGAACACTTCGAACCGTACCGTCTCTCGGAGGAAGAGGCTCGGCGACAACTGGGCGTGTGACATGTCCTTCTCCCCCTCGAGGTGGTCACCTCGGAAGCTGATCTGGGCCGGCATCGGAGTCTTCGGGTGCGGCTCACCACCTCCCGCCTCCGAGCCCGCCGCGTTGGTTTTCAAGCGAGTCCAACCCGAGCTGTTTGGCGAGCCCGGAGCCTGGACCAATTCGTGGGTCGACTATGACAGCGACGGTGATCTGGATCTGTTCATCGGCATGCGATTCGTACCCAACCACCTGTACCGGAACGATGGCGACGGCTTCGTCGACGTCGCGAGTGACCTTGGCGTCGACGATATGGAGCCCACGCGCGCCGCGGCGTGGGGGGACTACGACGGCGATGGCCACCTGGACCTGTATGTCGGATTCGCCGTCCAGCCGCCGACGCCCAACCGGCTCTACCGAAACGACGGGTCGGCCTTCTCGGAGGTGGCGTCCCAGGTCGGGGTCGATCTCACGGGTCAGACACGGCAGCCCGTGTGGGTCGACTATGACGGTGATGACGACCTCGACCTGTTCGTCGCGGTGCGTAACCAACCGAACCGCCTGTTCCGCAACGAGGGTCCCGGAGCGTTCGTGGACATCACTGACGCGGCGGGGATCGGAGACACCCGGCGCACCGTCGGCGTCGTTTGGTTCGACTTCGACCGCGACGGCGACTTGGACGCGCACGTGTCGAACCAGAACGGCGACGAGGACGGCTTCTTTCGCAACGAAGGCGACGGCACGTTCACCGACGTCGCCGCCGAATTGGGGATGAACCGGCCCGGCCGGGCCGAGGAATTCGGCAGCGTCGGACCCGCCGTCGTCGACTATGACAACGACGGCGACCTCGACCTGTTCATCGCGAGCTATGGGCCGGACGTGCTCTGGAGCAACAACGGAGACGGCACCTTCTCCGACGTCACGGCCGCCACGCCCCTGGGTGCGGACTATCACTCCGTATCCGCCGCCTGGGCGGACGCGAACAACGACGGATGGGCCGACCTTGTCGTCAGCTCCTTTCTCGGCGACGACGCGCACGTGCAGGACCATCTCTTTCTGAACGACCGGGGGACCTTTCGAAATGAAGTGCCCGCTGCGTTGCTCGAGCACGGCCCCAGCCACGGCGTCGCGTGGGCCGACTTCGATGGGGACGGAGACATGGACCTGTCCGTCGCCAATGTCGACGAACAGGATGGCTCACATCACCTCTATCAGAATATGATGCCGACGGAGCTCGCCACCCGGTCGATCCAGGTGAGCGCGCGGGACGCGTCCGGCCGTTGGCTACCGCCCGGCTCGGAGGTGCAGCTCGTCGAGGAGGGGAGCGGCACGATTCTGGGTACGCGTCTGGTCGACTCGGGCGGCGGTTACAACGCGCAAGGCGCCTCGAACATGCACTTCGGGATGCCTGTGGGCGTGGACCGTATCGAGGTCCGGCTCATCGTCGTGGTGGGCGGAGAGCGGCGCGGCTACACGCAGGCGGTGAGTGTCGACGGTTCAACCTCGGGCACGTCGATCACGTTCGCTAGATAGTCGTGCCCCTGGACCCATTGTCGCACGATCGCCCTGGATCGAGCTCCGCTGGACGACGGGAGGGGCCAGCATCCCGGTCCGTCTGTCGCCATCGTCGTGCGTGGCTCAGCATTCGGCTACAGAACACTAGCATATCTGGAGCCCGGCCTCCGGCGCTTTCGCGCGGCGTATGCTCGCCAAAGCCGAAACCAGTGTGAAGACGCCGCTCACACCCTTCATGGGGCTGACGCGCCGGATGTTCAGCTCGACCCCCACGCTCCCGCGCGCCTCGATCTCGATGTCCGACGCGCCGAGTCCAGGAACGGCCACCAGCACCGACCGCGTCCGGTCGAACCCAAGGCTCCCGAGCGCGAGGGCCGCGTGTGCGTTGACGTTCCGTGGAAACAGCGGACATATGCCGCGGGTCGGACCGTCATAGAGCACGGTCTCGGTTTGGATGTCGGCGGCGGTCAGCTCGGGATGCTCGCTGAAGTCGAGGTTCCCTGGCGGCTTCCGCATGACCATCGTCACGTCGTCCCACCCCTCTCGGCCTTCCTGCAGCGCCTCCAGACCCACGACGGCGCCGTGCGGAATGTAGAGGCGGGTGTCGTGTCGTTCGGCCGTCTCGATGAGACTCCGCTCGAGGATCTCCTCGGCCAGAGCCGTAAGTGACAGCGGCATGTAGTCGACCTTCTCCAGAAACGCGGTCCCGAACTCCCTGGTGATGGAGGAGTGTGCCAGCTCGACAACGAGATCCGCTCCGGCCGAGTCGAAGTCCGACAGATCCTCTAGAACCATCTCACGAGGCACCTCAGCGAGCTTGCCGGGACTCCTGTTGTAGACGAACGCCGTCTCCAGGCCCAACTCGGGACGAGAGGTGATCTGCTCGTACACGTACGAGCCGATGAGGCCGTAGCCCACGATTCCGATGCGTGCTGTGCCACTCGCCATCCGTCGCGCCTCCTACCTCGGGAACTTCGGTGGCAGACCCGCTTGCTTCGCGGGCCCTCGGCCGATTCATTCCTGCGGCCCACGCCACGATAACCCCGCACTCCGAGTTCGTCATGGCAGCCGACAACGGACGATTGAGGGTCTTCATCTCGACCCCGCTCGAGGTCGAGCAGGTAGACCGGATCAGGGCCGTCGCGCCCGACCAGCTCGACGTGGTCTACGAGCCCGACCTGCTTCCTCCCAAACGGTACGAGGCCGATCACGGAGGGAGCCCCTCGTTTCGTCGGACCCCCGAGCAGCAGGAGCGATGGAGAGCCAACCTGGCGCACGCCGACATCCTCTGGGACTTCCCACCGACGAACCCGGATGGGACCGGGGGCCTCGAGCATGCGACCAATGTCCGGTGGATTCAAACGACGAGCTCGGGCGTCGGCCAGAGGATCCGGGGACTCGGGTTGCTCGACTCGGAGCTCCTGATCACCACTGCTCGCGGCGTTCACGCGGGCCCGCTGAGCGAGTTCGTCTTCTTCGTCCTCCTCAGCTACGTCCGGCGCCTCCGACACCTCGAAGACCAGCAGCAACGTCACCATTGGGAACGATTCTGCGGTGACGAGCTCGCGGGAAAGACGCTCGCCATCGTGGGCGTTGGCGAGGTCGGACGCCGGGTGGCGTCAGTGGGCCGATGCTTCGGGATGCGCGTGATCGCTCTGGGGCGTCGGGACTCTGATCACACCGCAGACGGGCTGGGCATCGACGCGCTGTTCCCCTCCGAGGACCTGCACGGGATGCTCGGCGAAGCCGACGCCTTGGTGCTCAGCGTGCCGCACACGGCCGAGACGGAGGGGCTCATCGACGAGGCGGCGTTCGGAGCTCTCAAGCCGGGCGCCGTCTTCGTGAACATCGCCCGCGGTCAGGTTGTGGACGAAGTGGCTTTGACGCGTGGGCTGCGGGACGGGGCGATCGCGTTTGCAGGTCTCGACGTCTTCGCGGTCGAGCCGTTACCGCCGGACAGCCCGCTGTGGGACCTTCCGAACGTGATCATCAGTCCCCATTCGTCGGCCAACGCCGATAGCGAGAACCGCAAGATCACCGACATCTTTTGTCACAACCTGGCCTGCTACGTCGAGGGCAGGTACGAAGACATGCGGAACGTCTTCAACAAGGCCAAGATGTACTAGGTGTCGGATATTCGACCTGGTACGGTTTCTCCCGCGCCTCATGATCCCGTTCACCCAGGGATTCATCGGGAAAGCCCTCGAGATGGACATGGACTCGGTGAAGGAGTAGTGCGAGGGATGATCGGCTGGAGAGGCCTGGGCCCTCTTCAACGCCGCGCGTCCAGCCTCGGATTCAACGCCTCCTGCAGCGCGTCTCCCACGAGGTTGGAGGACAACACGGACAGGAACAGCGCGGTCCCCGGCCCGATAAGCAGATACGGCGCGGTCCGGAGAAAGTCCTTCGCCTCGTTCAGCATCGCCCCCCACTCGGGGACTGGAGGCTGGACGCCGAGGCCGAGGAAGCTGAGTGCCGAGGCCGAGAGGACGAGCACGGGCAGAGTCAATGTGCCCTGCACGATGATCGGCGAGGCGATGTTGGGCCACACGTGCCGGCGCAGGATGTGTCCCCGCCGGGCCCCGATTGCGATCGCGGCCTCGACGTACAGCTCCTCCTTGACCGACAGCGTCACGCTTCTCGCGATGCGAATGAACTTCGGGATCTGAGCCAGGGAGAGCGCGACGATCACGCCGCCCTCCGACGGTCCCGCGATCGTCACGATGACGATGGCGAGCATGATTGTGGGAAAGATCAGCATCATGTCCGTCAGGCGCATGACGGCGGTTTCCACGACCCCGCCGACGTAGCCGACGTACATGCCGATCGTCGCGCCCACGGCCAGCGCCAGCAGGATGGCCGTCGTGGCGATGCGGGTGGTCACCTGGGTGGCGAGAATTACCCGTGAGAGGACGTCTCGACCGAACTGATCCGTGCCGAGCAGATGGTCCCGGGACGGTGGAAGAAAGACCTCGCGCAGGCTCGTGTCGAGGGGGTCGTAAGGGGTGATCCAACGGGCGACGACGGCCACCAGATACAGGCCGGCCAGCGCGACGGCCGCCGCGAAGCCTACCCGGTCGCGCGCCAGTCGGCGGACGGCTCGGCCGACGTTCAGGAGCAAGGGTCCCTTAGCCATAATTGATGCGCGGGTCGATGTAGGCGTAGAGCAGGTCGACGATCAGGTTGACGGTGATGAAGGCGAAGGCGAAGAGGAGTAGCGCACCCTGTGTCACAGGCAGGTCACGACTCAGGATGGACTCGACCATCGCCCGCCCGAGACCCGGCCACGTGAAGATGGTCTCCGTCACGACCGACCCGCCCAGCGTCGCCCCGAAGCCCAGCCCGAACAAGGTCACGATCGGGATCAGCGCGTTACGCAACGCGTGCTTGAACACGACCGCTCTCTCCGTCACGCCCTTGGCGCGGGCGGTCCGGATGTAGTCTTCGCCTAACGCCTCGACCATGGTCGATCGCACCATGCGTGTGAGCACCGCGGCTTGGAAAGCTCCCAGGGTGACAACGGGCAGGATGTAGCTCCGCCAGGAGGCCATTCCTCCTGTCGGGACCCATCCGAGCTTCACCGAGAACAGAAACAGGGCGAGAAGGCCGGACACGAAGACCGGCGTGCAGATGCCGAGCAGCGACACGATCGTCACGGCCTTGTCGATCTTGGTGTTCCAGAACATGGCCGACGTATAGCCGAGGCCGAGACTGACGACCATGGCCAACGCCATCGACCAGAACGCGAGCTGAACGGTGTTGAAAAAACGCGGCACGATCAGCGTCGTCACCGGCTCGCGTGAGAAGTTCGATACGCCCAGGTCGCCCCTCAGCACCTTGGACATGTAGCGGCCGTACTGGACCGGAATCGGTTCGCTGAATCCGTACGCTTCCCGGATGCCTTCGATGGCCTCGATGGACGCGTTGTCCCCCGCGAGCAACAGCGCGGGATCGCCGGGGATGAGGTGGAAGAGGCCGAACAGGAAGGTGACGAGCAGTAGGCCCGCCGGGATCATGAAGAGCAGACGCCCGAGGATCAGCCTCGGCATGCAGTCGATCGTGGGAGAGTTGGGTCCGGCATTAGCGCCGCACTCCCTGGCGCGCCATTTCCTCTCGGTCGATCCACGCGAAGCGCGCGAGGTACTGGTCGATCGCCAGAATGCGGTCGCCGTGCACGTACGTTCGTGTGCCGAGGTTGAGGGTCAGCGTCGGCAAGAAGATCACCGGGGCATCGTTCAGCAGCTCGGCCATCCAGAGGCGGACGTTCTCAGCGCGTTGGCTGCGATCGGTCTCATGGTGGGCGAGGAGCGCCAGCCGATCGACTTCGTCACTAGCGTAGAACATCCTGTTTGCGCCGAACGGCTTCCACGCCTTGCTGTACATCATGAGCATCATTGGCTCGTCGGGGTCCGCGGTGGGGATTCCCCACGAGAGCAGGGCCATGTCGTATCGGGCGTCCTGAGGACCGAGGTTCGTCGCGGCCCCGAACGCAGAGCTCTCCCAGAACTGGATGTCCACGTCGACGCCGATCTCACCCAGCATACTCTGCACGAGCTGGGCGACCTTGTCGTCGCCCTTCATCGCTCCGCGGCGGGCAAACAGGTTGAGGGTAAGAGCGTCGCCGTCGGCGTCCTCGACCACGCCGTCCCCGTCACGATCCTGAAAGCCGGCCTTCGCCATCAATGCGCGCGCCCGGGCCGGATCGTACGGGAAGATCGTGTTCTCCCCGGGCTCCGTCATGTCGGCGAAGGCCACGACACCCGGCGATAATACCGGTGCTTTCGATAGTGTCGCGCCGATCCCCGCGAACACGCTTCGAACGATGCCTTCCTTGTCGATGGCGTAGTTGAAGGCGAGCCGCACGTCCGGATTCCCGAGTGGGGGCGCGGTGTGATTGAGGACCACGTAGAACTGACGGGTGCTGGGTGCGTGTCGCACGCGGATGCGCGGATCCGCCTCCAGCCTCGGGATGTCGAAGTCGTTGATGTTGACGGTCCGGTCGATCTCTCCGGCCTCGAGCATGGCCGATCGGACGGACACGTCCGGGACGATCGTGATCGTCACGCGGTCCAGGTAGGGCAGGCCCTCCTGCCAGTACTCGTCGTTCCTCCTGAGCTTCAGGTACTCTCCCCTGACCAGCTCCTCCTGGATGAACGGTCCAGTGCCGACGAGGTTCGTCGCCATCCACTCCTCGCCGTGCTCCCGGTATGCGGTCGGACTGAAGATCACAATGGACCGCTGCGAGAGATTGGACAGGAGTGCGGCGAAAGGCTCCTCGAAGTGGAAGGTCACGGTGTGCTCGTCGTCCGCCGAGGCCTCCTCGAGTCCTTCCAGGAGGTGCAGTGGACGAAGTCCTTCTCGAGCCCCTCGTTGAACACGAACGCGACGGCCTCGGCGTTGAACGGGGTTCCGTCGTGAAAGCGCACGCCGTCGCGCAACCGGAACGTCGCGTTACGTCCGTCCGCGCTGAGCTCCCAGCTCGTGGCCAGCCAGGGGGATGATCTCGTTTTCCTCGTTGATCTCGACGAGGCCCTCGAGAGCATACAGCCATGCGTCCTGGGCGTCGGAGCCGGGCTGTCGTCCGGGGAACAACGAGTACGTTTCTCCGGACAGAGCGTAGATCAGCTCCCCGCCGTATTGGGGCTCGGCGGGAATCGCGCTCGTGGCGGGCTCACCACCGGGCCGTGCTTCGCCACAGGCGGCCAGCGCCACCGTAGCAGCCATCACCCGAAAGAGTCCTTTCACTGCGCGACCTCCGTGCGGCTACCCAGCCCAACCATGAATACCGCTGGCGCTCCCCCGCAAGCACAGTCAGGATAGGCCCACCCCCAGCTGCAACCCGTCAGTAGGAGGATTCGACCCTTGGACCCCTTCGCCCGCACATTCCTCGACCGCCTTCTCGGCGCCCCTGGCGTATCCGGATACGAACAGGCGGTTCAGAACGTCGTTCGCGACTTCGCCGAATCGTTTGCGGACCACGTCACGACCGACCTTCACGGGAATGTCGTGGTTTCCAAGAACCGGGACGCGGAAATCCGGTTGATGTTGGCCGGACACTGCGATCAGCTCGGCCTGATCGTGTCCCACATCGACGATTCCGGATTCCTCTACTTCCAGACCGTCGGCGGCTGGGATCCGCAGCAGCTGGTCGGGCAGCGCATGACAGTTTGGACAGACGTCGGGCCTGTCAACGGAGTGATCGCACGAAAGCCGATCCACCTGCTAGAGGCCGACGAACGCAGGAAGGTCGTCAAGACGAAGGATCTCTGGATCGATATCGGAGCCACGGACAAGGAGGACGCCGAATCGGTCGTGCACATTGCCGACTGCGTCACGGTCGAGCTGGGGATCCAGGAGCTTCGCAACGGTCTCGTCAACGCACCCGCGATGGACAACCGGACGGGTCTCTGGGTCGTGTTCGAGGCGATGCGCCGGGCATCGGAGCGCGGATTCGACTGTGGCCTGTTCACGGTCTCGACCGTCCAGGAGGAGGTAGGCCTGCGGGGAGCTCGGACGGCCGCGTACGGGATCGATCCTCATATCGGGATCGCGGTCGACGTGACCCACGCGACCGACTGCCCTACCATCGACTCCAAACAGCGTGGCACCGTCGGGCTGGGCAACGGCCCTGTCCTCGTGGGGGGGCCCAGCGTGAATCCAAAGGTCCGCCTCGAGCTGATCAGGCTCTGCGAAGAGGGCGCGATTCCCTATCAGGTGGCCGCCCTCGGCCGTGCGGCGCCGAACGACGCAAACGCCCTTCAGATCACCCGTGCGGGTGTAGCCACGGGGCTGGTCCAGATCCCCAACCGCTACATGCACAGCGCCGTGGAGACCGTCTCGCTGGACGACCTCGACGCAGCGGCAGCTCTGCTGGCAGACTTCGCCGGTACCGTGAGCACGGTCGAGGCGTTCGTACCGTAACGACGCCAAAACCGAGCGGCGGGAGGTTGCGTCGCCCCGAACGCAGGCGCATCGTGCCTTTTCACCGCCGGTTCGCGACACACACACGCCACGTCCGTGGCTCGAGAAAAGGACCGCACCCCGGGACAATCCACAGAACCGGCGGAGGCGGGTCAACACGCACGGTGCCACGCTTGTCAGGCTTGGCAGACGTAGGATATCCACCGTGCTCGGCTGCGCGGTTCTAAATCGAAGGCCTGATCGATTCGGAATCAACAGCGGGCGCAACGCCCGGGCTCATTCGTAGGCCCGGCGCGACGCCTGAACTCATGGAGATGACCATGAAGACGGCCCTGGCCCTTGGAGCAGGGCTTCTCGCTGCCACGGCCGCCCAGGCGCAACAGCGTCCGGAGCGCGATCCGCGGAGCATGGGCGGCGGTGACTGCGCGGCAAACGTATACAACTGCCTCGACACGCCGAATCCTCTTCCCGCGCCGAACACGGTGTGGATGGAGGAGATGACGTGGATGGACGTCCGCGACGCTCTGCACGCCGGCAAGACGACGGTCATCATCCCGACGGGTGGCGTCGAGCCCAACGGCCCGTGGCTCGCGACCGGCAAGCACAACTACGTACTCCGCGCCAACTGCGACGCAATCGCACGCCAGCTCGGGGACGCCCTTTGCGCTCCGATTGTCAAGCTGGTCCCGGAGGGCAACATCGATCCCCCGAGCAGTCACATGACGAGCCCCGGCACGATCAGCCTCCAGCAGGAGACCTTCGAGGCGATGCTGACCGACGTGGCGCATAGCCTGAAGATGCACGGCTTCCGCAACATCGTCTTCATCGGCGACAGCGGCGGGACCAAAGCGGTCAGAGGGCGGTCGCCGAGAAGCTGAATGCGAAGTTCGGCGGCGCGGCCATCGTGGCCCACGTGCAGGAGTACTACGACTACGGCAGGGTCGGCGACTACATGGCGTTCCGGGGCCTGGAGTCGGGTGAGGGCGACGGCCTCCACGACGATCCCATTATCACGCTGAACATGTTCCACACAGACCCGTTCTCGGTGCGGTACGACGAGCGCGTGACGGCCGGCAAAGCCAGCATCAACGGCGTTTCCATCGACGACCGGGTGAAGAATCTCGAGCTGGCCCGGGAGATCGTCGCGTTCCGAGCGGAGCACACCGTCGACGCGATCAATAAGGCCATCGCCAATCGGGGAACGCTCCCGGCGGCGGAGCGGACCGGCCGTTTCGCGGGGGGCAGGCCGGGTGGCGGCCAGCGGCCAGCTCCCGACCCACGCACGATGGGTGGCGGCGATTGCCGGGCGAACGAGTACAACTGCGCTGACACTCCTAATCCACTCCCGAAGGCGAACACGCTGTGGATCGAGGAGATGACTTGGATGGACGTTCGTGACGCGCTCGCTGACGGCAAGACCACGGCGATCATCGCGACGGGCGGCATGGAGCCGAACGGCCCCTGGCTTGTGACCGGCAAGCACAACTACGTGCTGCGCGCCAACTGCCCCATGCTCGCCGAGAAGCTCGGCAACGCGCTTTGCGCACCGGTCATGGAGCTCGTCCCGGAAGGAAGCATCGAGCCGCAAAGCGGGCACATGACCAGCCCTGGCACGATCAGCCTCCTGCAGGAGACCTTCGAGGCGGTGCTCATGGACGTTGCGCACAGCCTGAAGATGCACGGGTTCGAGAACATCGTCTTCATCGGCGATTCCGGTGGGGATCAATCAGGCATGGAGAATGTGGCCAACGCCTTCAACGCGAAGTGGGGCGGAGAAGCGGCGGCACACTTCATCGGCGAGTACTATCGGTCGCCTCCGGGTAGCCGGAACGTGTTGCGGGAGCGGAGCCTCCAGACCGAGGACTCGCCGCGGGACGGCCTCCACGACAGCCCCGGCATCACGCTGAACATGATGCTCGACGACCCCAGTTCCGTGCGCTGGGACGCGCGCGTGAAGACGGGTCAGGCCGTCATCAACGGCTTCTCGATCGCCGATTTGGGCAAGTCCCTCGAGCTCGCGCGTGAGATCGCGGACGCACGCACGAGCGCACGGCGAAGCTCATCCAGGAGCGGATCCGGAACTAGCGAGCAGTTCCATCGCGGGACCCGGGGCGGCGTCGAGTTTCTCGGCGCCGCCCCTTTTTCCGTATACTGGCGGTCCTCGCCGCATATTGTCGCTCCGTCGGGAAGGGGCAGGGCACGGATGGACTCGGAGGCAAGAGATGATTAACCGCAGGCGATTCATCGGAACGACGGTCCTCGGTGGAGCGGGCTTGGCCGTGGGACCCACGGGCTGCGCGCCCGGCGCCGACAGCCCCGAAACCGCGAACCGGCAGGAGATCATGCCTTTCGAGCTCGATGAGGTGACCGTCGACGAGCTGCAACGGAGCATGGAGTCGGGCGAACGGACCGCTCGGTCGATCGCGGAGCTCTACATCGGCCGAATCGAGGCCATGGATCGCGAGGGCCCCGAGCTCCGCTCCATGATCGAGATCAACCCCGACGCCCTCGAGATCGCCGACGAGCTCGACGAGGAACGGCGCTCGAGCGGACCTCGCGGCCCCCTCCACGGCATCCCGATCGCCCTCAAGGACAACATCGACACACACGACGGCATGACCACCACGGCGGGCTCGCTCGCACTCGAGGGGTCAATTCCGGCCCAGGACTCGTTCGTAGCCCAAAAGCTCCGCGAGGCGGGAGCGCTACTGCTCGCGAAGGCCAACATGAGCGAGTGGGCTTACTTCCGGGGCGAAAGAGCCACGAGTGGATGGAGCGCGCGGGGTGGGCAGTGCCGGAACCCGTATGCCCTCGACCGGAATCCGTGCGGGTCCAGCTCCGGATCGGGCGCCGCGGCCTCGGGCAATCTGGTCGCGTTGACCGTGGGAACCGAGACCGGCGGCTCCATCATGTGCCCGTCGTCCAGCAACGGAGTTGTCGGCATCAAACCCACCGTCGGCCTATGGAGCCGCTCCGGGATCATCCCCATCTCCCATTCCCAGGACACGGCGGGGCCGATGACGCGGACCCTCCGAGACGCCGCCATCATGCTTGGAGCCGTCACGGGAGTCGACCCGCGAGACGAGGCGACGTCGCGAAGCGCGGGCAACGCGCAGACGGACTACACGCAGTTCCTCGATCCCAGGGGGCTGCAAGGCGCGCGCATCGGTGTGGCACGGAGCTTCACGGGATTCGATCCTCGCGTCATCACTTTGTTCGACGACGCGATCGACGCGATCCGGACGGCGGGTGCCGTAGTGGTCGACCCCGCGAATCTGCCGACGGCCGCCTGGAACGACGAGCTGCCGCTCCTCGTGCTCGAGTACGAGTTCAAGACCGACCTGAACGCCTACCTCGCCTCCCTGGGACCAGACGCACCAGTGAAGAGCCTGGCCGAGATCATCGACTTCAACGAGCAGAACAGCGATCTCGAGATGCCCTACTTCGGCCAGGAGCGCATGCACGCCTCCGAGGCGAGGGGACCACTGACCGATGAGGCCTACGTACGCGCAGTGCGCGCCATCCAACGGGGAAATCGGGAGGACGGGATCGACGCCCTGACGGATGAGCACAACCTTGACGCAATCATCGCACCGACCCGGGACCTGCCTTGGCCCACGGATCACATCAAGGGCGACCGCTTGGACGGTGGAAGCAGCGCGGGGCCCGCCGCGATCGCGGGATATCCGGATATCACCGTGCCGATGGGCTTTGTGCAGGGGCTACCTGCGGGCATCTCCTTTTTCGGCCGGGCGTGGAGCGAGCCCACACTGATTCGGATCGCACACGCCTACGAGCAGGCCACGAACCACCGGAGGGCTCCCACGTTCGCTGAGACCTTGGGGTAGTCGGATGCAACGAGCCCCCGGGTCGCTGTTCGACCCGAGGGCTTCTGGGTGCTCGCCAAAAGGCTGGGACGTGGCTAGGGAACCTAGTGGTCTGTAGCCGAAGTCCGGTCGATATGGAGGGCGGTGAGGCGCCCGCGAGGCGAGGCGGGACGACGAGGCGTAGCTGTAGCTACGGCGAGGCGTTCCAATGAAGCATTCGCGGGATGCCCCGCCGTCCGGACATCAGCGGCACTTCGGCTACAGACCACTAGTGCGCCCCGAGCCGCTGCCGGATCGCCCGCACCGTGATCTCGGTCCGGTACTCGATCAGCTTCTCACCGATCTCGATCGTCCTTTCGACGGGTCCCAGCTCGACCTGGTTGATCGAGTACAGGTCCTCCTCGATGCGCTGCTCGGCGCGGATACGGGTCGGGTCGAGGGTCGCGATGATCGATGAATAGTGGACATCGTCGTGGTACTGGTCCCGAGTGGCGGAGCAGACGTCCGGCTTCTGGAAGATCCCGAGCTCCTCCTTGAGGTGTTCGCAGCTCCAGATGTCCTCCCGGTAGTATTCCTCGATGTAATGGGCACGCGCCGAGCCGGCCCACTTGTGGTTCAGCGCTTCGGCAGAGGCCATCATGCCGCTCTGGTTTCCGCCACTGTCACCGATGAATACGACGTCGGTGAAGCCCTGGCTTTTGAGGCTGTTGGCGACGTCCTCGAGCACCATCTGGAACGTCTCCTGACGAACGCTCAGGGTACCCGGATATCGGATATTTTCGGGATCGCCCTCGGGCACGTACCTCATGACCGGTGCGCAAAGCGCGTTTCCAAGCTCACGCGCGATCGCGTCGCACATCGCCTGCAGCACGAAGTTGTGCTTGCCGCCCGCGACGTAAGGGCCGTTCTGCTCGACGCCGCCCGTACCGACGATTCCGATCGTCTTTCCGGAGGCGATCTCGTCACGGACCTCCATCCACGTCAACTCGTCGATCCAGACTGAGTTGATGCCCTCGATGGGCCGAGGAGCGCTCATCATCGCCTCGCGTTGGCGTTGGCGCTCGGCCTGCTGCTCGGGCGTGAGATTCCTCCGCCCCTGCGCTTCCGCCGCGGGGGCCATGAGGGTGACCGCCGCGAGGGCAACGAGGAAAGACCAGGTAGCGCTTCTCATTGGCGTGCCCTCCCTGAAGTGGCAATCGGCGCGCGAGCCGTAGGACCCATCCACGCTCACACTAGTGAATGACAGCTACCTTGGCGATGGTGCTCAAGGGGGGAGGCCGGCCCGACGGTCCAGGGCGGCCGCTCCGGACCCGGGTCTCCGGAATGGTGCCCCCGGGATGAACCGCGACGCGGGAGGCTCAGCTCCGCCCAACGGTCGACCGGGGATGGGAGCCTCACATCCACTCGACGGGCGATATGGGGATGAAGCAGACCGTCGACGTCTACGCCAAGCTCATGGACTCCATTTGGGCAGATGACCCCGACGCGGACCTACGGTGGAGCGCCATTCAGGCATACCTGCCCAAGGAGGAGGAGACGAACCTGCTCGAGAAGATGGCGGAGTACGGCATCATTGCCGCCGTCAACCCATCGTTCATCTATCACCAGGGCCGTTCGTTCTCCAACAACCCGGGCGTCGACCGGATGGCCCGATTGAAGCCTATGCGGAGCTACCTGGACGCAGGAGTGAAGGTCGCGGTGGGGTCCGACTACGGCACTTCGCCCTACAGCCCTTGGATCGGGCTCTACGCGATGCTGACCCGAACAGATCTCTGGGGAGACCAGCACGGGGACCGAGGACCTGATCTCGCTGGAGGAGGCGCTGAAGGCGATGACCCTCGACAACGCCTATCTCACGTACTCGGACGACTGGAACGGGAGTCTCGAGCCCGTGTATCCCGCGGGGCGCCTGAGCCCTCGGGGTCCCTAAGCAGACTTGGCGTAGAGCGTACCCGGAACGACGTCGGGGCTCGATCCCCTAGCGGGACGCGGCGATCGCCGCGTTGATCAGCTCTACGGTTGCTTCGACCCTCCACCGCATGAGCTTCTTACCCAGCGCCATCGACTCTTCCTTCGGGGCGATCGAGACTCCGTTGATGCTCGCCTTCCCGGCTGCCACACGCTCATCGTAACGCACTGTCGACGGGTCGACGCTCATCTGGAGCGCGGTGAGCCAGTAGGTATCGTGGTACCCGTCGCTCTCGCCCTCGGTAACCCCGAGCTCGTTCATGTAGGTGGACACGCCCGCGTTGTCGTAGTAGCCGGGAATGTGATGCGCCTTCGTCTCGCCCCAACGATGGTTCAATGCTGCTGCGGCAGCAGCCATGCCGTCCTGGTTCCCACCGCTGTCCCTGATGTAGACGATGTTCTCGAAGCCGTGGACGTAGAGGCTGTGTCCGACGTCCTCGAGCATCATCTGGAAGGTCTCGTCGCGAACCGTGAGTGTGCCGGGATACCGCATGTGCCCGGTCCTCGGCTCGAAGTCGCCCTCAGGCACGAGCTTGATGATCGGCGCGCACAACGCGTTCCCGAGCTCGCGCGCGATTCCCTCGCAGGCGCCCTGGAGCACGTCGTTGTGCTTGCCCATGGCCACGTACGGCCCGTTCTGCTCGATGCCGCCCGTGGAGATGATCGCCGTCGTTTTGCCTGCCGCCATGGCGTCCCGGATCTCGATCCAGGTGAGCTCTTCGATCCACACCGAGTTCAGAGGAGCCAGCACGTTTTCCATCTGGATCTCCGCCTCGAAGCCAGCTTCTCTTTCCGCCATGAAGCGGGCCCGTTCCTCGGGGCTCATGTTGCCCGGCCCTTGGGCTGCCAGCGGCGCAGCGAGCATGAGGAGCCCGACAGCGATGACCATCGACCGTGCCTTCATCTTCGTCCCTCCGTTGGGGTATAGGCAGGGAATGTTGGCGGCTGAGGGTCGCGTCGCCAGGCCGAGCTTCACGGCCCGTCCGGATCAACCCGGGTAAGAGGCTGTCTCGGGGCGCCGGGGGGTGGTGGTCTAACACATTGGCAATCCGCGTCGAATCCGACGGCATAACCTTTGCAATTCACCCCCGTATGCTCTAGACTGTAAGATGGTTTGGACCCTTCGATTTTCCCGCCGGGTGTCGCCGACCGGGGGCTTGGTGGTCTAAATCGTAGTGGTGTATAGTCTTACAACAGGACAGGTCAGATGAGACTGCTCGTCGTCAGCATGGCAATCGCCGGGGTAGCCGCCGTTTGGGGTGGTGAGACGACAGGCAACGTGGCTGGTGACGCCTTGAGCCCCCACGCTTCTGAGGCCTATGCGGGCCCGGTGGTCCGGTCCGCGATCGAGCCCGAAGACCTCAATACGGTCGTGCGGACCTACTGCGCGGTTTGCCACAACGACGCCCTCCTCACGGGCAACCTCACACTGTCCGAGTTTGCGGTAGAGTCTGCTCCCGAGCAGGCCGCGACGGCCGAGAAGATGATCCGGAAGCTCCGGGCCGGGATGATGCCCCCACCAGGGATGCCGAAGCCGGGCGGCGACACGCTCTCGATTCTCGTCGAGACGCTCGAAACCCTCATCGACGAAGCGGCCGCCGAGAATCCGAACCCTGGTAGCCGCAGCTTCCAGCGCCTGAACCGAGCAGAGTACCAGGCTTCGATCCGCGACCTCCTCGACCTTGAGATCGACGGCGGCAACTTCCTCCCCCTCGACACGAAGAGCGCCAACTTCGACAACATCGCCGACGTGCAGATGCTGTCGCCGACGATGTTGGACTCCTACCTCCGCGCAGCCGACGAGATCAGCCGGATGGCGGTCGGGATGACCAACGCGCCCTACAACTCGGTTACGTACACGAGCTCGGGGTACGCGACGCAGTGGGACCATGTACCGGGAGCCCCTCGTGGCACGCGCGGCGGGGTCAGCGCGGTCCACCACTTCCCGGCCGACGGCGACTACAAGTTCGACCTGTGGTTCGAGCACACCACGACGGGTGAGTTCACCGGTGGTGTGACGCCCGGTGAACAGATCGAGATCTCCTTGGACGGCGAGCGTCTCGCTCTGCTCGAAGTGGACCGCTGGATGCACGTGGCGGACCCCAACGGGATGCGGTTCTCGACCGACCCCTTCCACGTGACGGCGGGGCCCCACAGGATCTCGGCCGCGTTCCTGCGTATCGCGGACGGCCCGGTCGAGGACATCCTGTCTCCTCACGACTGGTCGTTGAGCGACCGCAAGATCGGAAGCGGAGGAGGTTACGGGGTCACAGTCCTCGCCCATCTAAAGGACTTGGTCATTCTCGGCCCGGAGAACCCGACCGGCGTATCCGAGACGCCCAGCCGTCGGGCCATCTTCACGTGCCGCCCGACCACCCAGTCCGAAGCGCGCCCTTGTGCCAAGGAGATCGTGACCGGGCTCGCCACCAAGGCGTTCCGGCGTCCTGTCGCGGGCGCCGATGTGGAGTCTCTGCTCCAGTTCTTTGACGAGGAGGCCCCCGTAGAGGGATTCGACATGGGCATCCGGGTCGCCCTGCAGGCGATTCTGGCCAGCCCCGATTTCGTGTTCCGCGTCGAGGAGACGCCGGAGGACGTCGAGCCAGGGGAGACGTACCGCATTCCGGACTTCGATCTGGCCTCGCGCCTCTCGTATTTCCTTTGGGGCACGATCCCGGATGACGAGTTGGTGGAGTTGGCCCGTGCGGGCACCCTGTCCGATCCCGATGTGTTCGGCGAGGAGGTGCGTCGGATGCTCAACGATCCGCGGTCCGATGCGCTCGGCTCGCGCTTCGCGGCACAGTGGCTGCGCCTAGAGGACCTCGAGAAGGTGCATCCGGACCGGCTTCTGTTCCCCGATTTCCATAAGCAGCTCGGCGACGCGATGCTCATCGAGACCGAGCTGTTCTTCAACTACATCGTACGCGAGGACAGGAGCGCCCTGGACCTCTTCGCAGCGGACTACACGTTCGTAAACGAGCGGCTGGCTCGGCACTACGGAATCCCCGGAATCGTCGGTGAGGAGTTCCGCCGGGTGAGTTACCCGGACGACCGTCGTAGGGGGCTGTTCGGTCACGGCAGCGTGCTGACCCTCACTTCGCACGCAAACCGCACCTCTCCGGTGCTCCGCGGCAAGTGGGTCATGGAGGTCCTGTTGGGCACGCCTCCGCCCCCGCCGCCACCGGGTGTTCCGGACCTGGAACAGACCGAGGGCTTCGAGGACGGTCGCATGCTGACGACGCGGGAACGCATGGAGAGGCATCGTGCGAGCCCGGTGTGCGCGGCCTGCCACCAGTTCATGGATCCGATCGGCCTGGCACTCGACAACTTCGACGTGACCGGCAAGTGGCGGATCCGGGAGAACAGCATGCCGCTGGATACCCGCGGCACCCTGTACGACCAAACGCCGGTCTCGAGCCCGGCGGAGCTGCAAGAGGCCCTTCTGGCGCGCCCGATCCCGTTGCTCCGCAACTTCACGGTCAACCTGATGGCGTACGCGCTCGGCCGGCGCGTCGAGTACTACGACATGCCCGAAGTCCGCAGGATCACGAGCAGGGCGGAGGACAACGGGTACAGGATGACCTCGTTCCTGATGGGAGTTCTGGAGAGCGACGCCTTCCAGATGGCGCGCATGCCCGACGTCGTCGTCGAGGATGCGGCGAACGGAAGCCGGTAGTCGATAGGTACATAAAAGAGTCGATACTCGTAGAGAGCAGATACCCATAGAGTCGCGCGGGACGGCGCGGCGGCCGAGTGGCCGACCCGAGCTGAAACGGAGCCTGGAGGAGAGACCGAGACCATGAGACTGATCACCGGAAAACACATTCCGCGGCGCACGTTTCTCCGAGGCATGGGCGCGACCGTCGCCTTGCCGTTCCTGGACGCGATGATCCCGGCGGGGCTTGGGAGCCGGGAGGCTCTGCGAGCCCTCGCCGACAACACCCGCCTCATCGCGATGGAGATGTCGCACGGCGCGGCGGGGTGCCAGGAGTGGGGCGCGGTGCAGAACTTCTGGTCTCCTGCCCTCACTGGTCACGACTTCGACCTTTCGCCGACGTCACTACGAAGCCTGGAGCCGTGGCGAAAGTACCTGACGATCGTGTCGAACACGGACGTCAAGATGGCGGAGGCGTTCATTCCCGAGGAGATCGGGGGCGACCACTTCCGCTCCACGGCGACGTTCCTGACTCAGGCGCACGCGAAGCAGACGGAGGGCTCTGACGTCTACGTGGGCACTTCCCTCGACCAGATCTTCGCGAACCGGTTCGGACAGGACACGCCGATTCCGTCGATGCAGCTGTGCGTCGAGAACATCAACCAGGCGGGTGGATGCGCGTACGGATACACCTGCGTATACACCGACTCGCTGAGCTGGGCGTCCCCCACCGAGCCGCTGCCGGTCATCCGGGATCCGAGGGTCGCGTTCGAGCAGCTGTTCGGAGCCGGCGCCACCGCGGAGGAGCGCCTGGAACGACGCGCGACGAACCGTAGCATCCTCGACTGGATCACCGACCGAGTGGCGACGATGCGGCGCAACCTCGGCCCGGTCGACCGGCAACGCATGGACCAGTATCTGGAGAACGTCCGCGAGATCGAGCGCCGCATCCAGATGGTCGAATCTCGGAACCTGAGCGGCGAAGCTCGTGAGATGCCGGAGGCGCCAGCGGGTGTCCCCGACTCGTTCAGCGAGCATATGTACTTGATGTTCGATCTCCAGGCGCTCGCGTTCGAGACGGACATGACCAGGGTGTTCTCCTTCAAGCTCTCGCGCGATTCGTCCGCACGGACGTTCCCGGAGAGCGGAGTGGACACGCCGTTCCACCCGGCCTCACATCACGGAGACGTCGAGGAGGCGGTCGCGGACTTCGCGGTGATCAACAGCTATCACGTCAGCATGCTGCCGTATCTGCTCGAGAAGCTGGACGGCATTCAGGAGGGCGAATCCACGTTGCTCGATAAATCGATGGTGATCTACGGCTCTCCCATGGGCGACCCGAACGTCCACAACCACCTGAGGGTGCCGTTCATCCTCCTCGGTGGAGCCAACGGACAGCTGGACGGCAACACGCACCTCTTCGCGCCGGACGGTACGCCGCTGGCCAACGTGATGCTCACCCTGCTGCACAAGCTCGGGCACGACGACATGTCGAGCTTCGGCGACAGCACGGGGGCGTTCAGCCTGGGCTATTCCGGTGGAATCGCGGTCGACACGAACTCGGGCTGAAGCGAAGGCGGAGGAGTCTCGAGCCTTTCGAACGGTTGGCAGTCGATGACAGGGGGAAGGCGGTGAAGAGCAACCGCGTGAACGTAAACGTATTCGGAACCATCGGCATGCTGGCGCTGCTTTGGGCGGCGCCCGCACCCCCGGACTCACCCGTTGCCGACGCGGCCATGCTCGGCGATGTGGAAGCGGTGCGGACGTTGCTCAAGGACGGAGCGGAGGTCAATACCGCCCAGGGTGACGGGATGACCGCGCTCCATTGGGCAGCCGAACTCGGCAACGTCGAGTTGACCGAGATGCTCATCTACGGCGGAGCAAACCTCCACGCCGTAACCCGCATCGGAGATCTGACCCCGCTCCACATCGCCGGCGAAGCGGGGATGGGCGCAACGGTCAAGGCACTCGCGAAGGCGGGCGCCGATGTGAAGGCGAGGAACGCAAACGGGTCGACGCCGCTCCACTTCGCAGCGAGAGCGGGCAGCCCCGATGCGGTCGCCGCCCTCGTCGATCACGGCGCAGACGTAGATGTCCGTGAGGAGAAGTGGGGCCAGACGCCCTTGATGTTCGCGGCCTCGAAGAACCGCGTACCGGCGATCGAGGCCCTCATGGAGCGGGGTGCGGACCCATCGATCACCAGCAAGGTGATGATCTTCCAGCTGATGGCGGATCGAGCCAAAGCTGCCGGAGAGGTGCGGGACTCCATTATCGCTACCCTCCGGGAGAGGTCGCCCGATCCGACGACGTGGTTCCCCGACCCCGCTCAGGTCCAAGCCGCGCTCCGGGCCGCGCGCGTCTACGAACCGCTCGAGCCCATGGAGGCGACGGAGGTCGTGCACATTGATTGGGACGCAGCGCAGTCGGCGGGGCGTGCACCCACCGCGCAGGAACAGGCGGGCTTCCAGGGGGGCCAGACCGCGCTCTTGCACGCGGTACGCGAGGGCCATCGGGAAGCTGCTATGGTCCTGCTCGAGGGTGGCGCCGACATCAACCAGCCGAGCGGCGGTGATCTGAGCACGCCGCTGAACAGCGCGATGATCAATGGGCACTACGATCTCGGGCTCGAGCTCCTGCGGATGGGCGCTGATCCGAACATCGCCAACTACCCTTCGGGCATCACCCCGCTGTATGCAGTCATCAACACCCGGTGGGCGCCCAAGTCACGGTATCCCCAGCAGCGTGCCTTCGAGCAGCAGCAGGCCAGCCACGTCGACGCGATGAGGGAGCTCCTCGAGGCTGGGGCCGACGTTAACGCCCGGCTCACGATGCACTTCTGGTACATGTCGTACAACTTCGGTGGGATCGGCATCGAAACATGGGGCGCGACGCCGTTTTGGCGGGCGACCCATGGGCTCGATGTCCCGGCGATGAAGCTCCTCGTTGAGCACGGCGCCGACCCCCACATGCCGACCAAGGCGCCAGCGGGGAATAGGCTTCGCGGTTTGGAGATCCTCGCGCCAGAAAGCGATCAGTCTGGAGTGTCGCCGATCCCGCCGGGAGGCCCCGGCACGTACCCCATCCACGCCGCCTCGGGGAACTCGGGCGAAGGGGCCGGGAGGGCCGGCAACTTCCACCGGCACGCGCCGGACGGATGGCTGCCGACGCTGAATTACCTCGTCGAGGAGCTCGGCGCCGACGTGACGTTGCGGGATTATCTAGGCTACGGAACGATCCACGGTGCGGCGGGCCGGGGCATGAATGACGTGATTCTCTACCTGGTCGAAAAGGGTGCCGATCCGTTGATCGTGGGCCGATCGGGACTCACGACCGTCGACATGGCGAACGGACCGGCCAACGGGCTGACCCCCTTCTTCGACACGATCGCGCTGCTCGAGAGCATGGGGGCGATCAACAACCGGCTCTGCGTCTTCTGCTGAGACCCGGCCCGAGAGCGCACAGCTCCCGCTAGAAGATCGAGGGCCCTCGAAGCGTGTGAGCTTCGAGGGCCTTCTTCATTATAGCTCGGGGCCCGCCGGTGATTCCCTAACGTCCGACGCGGCCTAGCTCACACGTTGCTTCGTCCGCGCGCCGGCCTCCGCCATCGTGCACGGGGCACGATCAGCTCACGGGCCGCGGACGCAGAGGCGTGTCCCACTTCTGGACGCTGGAGATGTCAGGCATCCCCCAGGACGCCCCATTCCACCCCGAGAACCCCTCCATGCGAAAGGTCCACAGGCCCGTGGACATGTCGCTCATTACGATCAGGCCGTCCTCGTTCCGCACGTCCACCCCGAAGCTGCCTCGCATGACGGATTGTTCATTCGAGACCATGCTCCCCAGGTACGTATCGTAGAAGCCCACCGTCCTTGGGTTCTTGGGGTCCGACATCTCGAAGATCTGCAGTCCGTCCAGGTAGCCCGATACGAACACATACGGCCAGCGGACCTCGTGGTTGTGCACGAGATGCTCCCAGTGGGCGGTCCACCCGGAGATCGGGCGGTTGATGTTCATCTGCTCGCCGTCCAAGGCCGGCTGCAGGTCGAAGATCCGGAGGGGCGCGTACTGATACTCGGACTCGGCGATGACGTAGCGGCCGTCGGGCGTGGGCGTGAACGTGTGGCCTCTCGTGATTCCCTGGATCCCGGTAAGCGTAGCGATGACCTCCGGGCTGTCGATGTTGGTGAAGTCGTAGACGAAGTACCCGCCGGTGCCTCCGCCGTAGAAGCGGTCCTGGCCGCTGTCGGGATGGTATGCAGCGTAGAAGTCGTGGTATCCTCGGGCGGTCCGATCCGCGCCGGGAGTCGGGATCTGTCCGGCCAGTGCGTTCTCCGGACCCTCGTCGATCAGCGTGCCGAGGTCGTAGATGTTCGCGAAGGGGCCCGACACCGTGGCGAGCAGATAGACCCGGTCGTTCGAGTGCTTGTAGATGAAGATGTTGTGGAAGCCGCCGGGCAGACCGGGCTCGCGGATCCGGGCAACCTCACGCACCGACTCGGGATCCGGAAGGTCGGTCACGTCCAGCACGACGGCGCCGAGATCCGGATTCGGCCCACCCTGCCTGAACTGTAGGCTCTGGACGACGTAGTAGCGGCCGTCCCACTTGAAGTACTTGACGTCCCTGGCTCCACCGATGTGGAGGTCCTGGTTCTCGATCTGCCACTCGGTGATCTTGGTCGGCTTGGCCGGATCGGAGATGTCCACGACGACCATGCCAACGGGACCCAGACCATCGTACCGGGCCCTGGCCACGTAAGCGTACGGTCGGTGCATCTCCTGCTCGATGTCCATGTCGGCCAGGTTGTTGTGCGCGCCCAGCGGTAAATGGCCGACCACCTCGATGTTGTCGCTGCCGCGGTTGAGCGGGCCCCACTGGGGGCTCGCTACCTGGGCGGCGATGGCGGACGACGCAACCATGAACAGGAGACAAAGCATCACCGGAAGGCGAGCGAAGGAGGAGCGGAGCGAGGCGGGCCGGTGAGCACTCGAGTTCATCACGACCTCCTTCGTATCGAGGAGTATGGGAGGTCTCGTGAAGCTACGGCGGGGACCGAGCGCGGGCGAGGACGTTGCGACGGTGTGGGTCTGACCGGGCCCGGGGCGGGCTAGGGGCTAGGTGTCGAAGATCTCGGCCAGCGCCAGTGAGAACCCGGCCAACACGTCTTCCCCGTCGATCGTGTCATCACCATGAAGCAGGACCGCAGAACCGTCAGGGCGGTAGATCATGACGGTTCTCGCTACTGGGTCGACGATCCATACCCGGTGGGCGCCCGCCTCCAGATACTGAATGACTTTGTCGTGGGTCTCGCTGGGCGAGTTGGACGGGGATAGCACCTCTACGGCGACGTCGGGCGCCCCGCGGATCCAACCTCCAGGCTGCCACTCTTTCGGCGAAGGCGCCTGGACAACCGCCACGTCGGGACCCCGGACCGTGGCCGGATCGTCGCTCAGAATGAAGCCGGATTCGGCGTAGACCTTCGCGTCGTTGGCGATCGCCCATCGCTTCAGATGATAGGCAAGCGTTACCTGGACGTCCCCGTGGGTTGATCCTGGCCGAGGCTCGCGCACAACCCGACCGCGGACGAGCTCCGTGATATGATCGTCCTCAGGCTCCCGCAGCGCCGCGTACTCATCGAGCGTCAGGGGGTGGACCGTGGTTTCCATAGGCCTTCCGTGTAGCGGCCAACACAGTACGGGAAGATACCTGCCGACGCGCACGGACGGCCATGCACGGATGGGACGGGTGGTCTTCAACAACGGAGAGCCCACATGGTCACAGCCGGCGACACTTTGCCGTCGAACCGCGCCCCACCCATGTTGGTTCATGGCCACCCAAGGAATGCCCGCGAAGCCGACCCTGCAGAACGTGGACGTCTGGGGCATGACGGACCAAGGGAAGGTTCGTGTGGACAACCAGGACCACTTCTTCATCGGGTCCCTCTCTCTCGCGGCGTACGCCTCCCACACGAGCCTTGCCGAGGGAGACATCGTGCCTCAGCGACTCGCCTCCCTTGCAGTCGTCGCTGACGGTGTGGGCGGGACGGCGGGAGGGGCGGAGGCGAGCCGGCTGGCCGTGGCTGAGCACGTCCGCCAAGTGATGGCTGGCTTCCAAGATGCGTCCGTTGCCGAGGCCACCGACCCGGAGTCGTTCACCAACCTCCTCTCGGAGGCGGCCAATGCGTGCCACGAGCGCCTCATGGCCCGCCACCGAGACGACCCGGCGCACAAACGCTTCGCGACCACCCTGACGTTGTTCCTCGGCCTCTGGCCCCAGGCCTACATCCTCCAGGTCGGTGACAGCCGCTGCTACATCTTCCGGGACGGGACGCTAACGCAGCTCTCGCGTGACCAGACCATGGCGCAGGAGCTGATCGATCAGGGCGTCATGTCGACAACGAAGGCCCGCCAGACCAAGTGGGCATCGGTGCTTTCGAGTGCTATCGGCGGCACTCAGATCGATCCGGTCGTGACGCGAATCACTCGCGGCTGGGGAAGCGTTCTGTTCTTCTGCAGCGACGGCTTGACGAAGCACGTCTCCGACGAGCGCATCAGTGAGTGCCTGGCCGGCATGACGAGCGCAAAGCAGGCTTGCGAGGAGCTGATGCAGGAGGCTCTGGACGGCGGCGGCACCGACAATGTCACGGTGCTCGTGGGGAGGACGGTCAAGCCGAGCTGAGCTCGGTTCGGCCGTGAGGGGTTGACGGTGGGGCGCACCGGGTGAGTAGGCGAATCTGGTTCGATCGACGATTCCAGTTGGGCCTGCCCATCGACTCGTTCGTGGACGTTCTCGAGCGACTGCGCGGCACGCCTCTCCGTCTCGAAGAGCGCGCCTCCCGCGCCTCCGAAGGTATCCTCACGGTGCGGGTGGACCGCGGCTGGTCCATCCAGGAGCACGTGGGCCACTTGGCCGATCTCGAGGAGCTGTGGCTGGGACGCCTCGATGACTTCGAGGCCGGGCTCGCGACCTTGCGGCCGGCTGATCTTGAAAACCGAGCGACGTGGGACGCCGAGCACAACGCCCGAGCGGTCGGCGATCTCCTCCGGGAGTTTCGCACCCGGCGCGCCGAGCTCGTCTCGCGGGTCGAATCCTTGGGCGACGAGCAGCTGGCGATCACCGCGCTACATCCGCGGCTCGATCAACCCATGACTGTCGTCGATTTGGCGTTCTTCGTGGCCGAGCACGACGACCACCATCTGGCCGCGCTTACCGAGCTACTCGCGCGATAACCGCGAAGGACTGTGGCAGCCTGTCGGAATTAGCGAGCTGTTTCCGAGCTCTGCCGCCACTTCGAGAGGACCAACCGGTCAGGTCTACTAGAGAGCGGGCCTTGCCTTGTGATGGTCCGTCGCCTGCTGGAACGAATCCGCGACGATCAGGGCGATCTCGTCGCGGGCGGGTGCCGCGGCGACCTGCATCGAGAGCGGCATGCCTTCGGCTGAGCTGTACCCCGTCGGGATGGCCACGGCCGGAGCACCGGACAGATTCCACATGTTGGTCTTGCTGCCCGTCGACTCTCGCGCCCGCTCTGGGTCCTCTCCCTCTCGAAGGCCCGCGATGTCGTCGGCAGGGTGGATCAGCACGTCGCATTCGTCGAACACGGTCAGGAATTGTTCCTTCCACCGCCGCCGTACGCGCTGAGCCTGCACGTACGCGTGTCCTGGCACGAGGGTGCCCGCGGACACGCGAGACCGATATGCCTCGGACATGTTCTCGGGTTGCGTCCGCAGGTTGTGCTGTTGGTATGCCGCTACTTCGGCGCTCCGGATGACGAGGTAGAACGACTGCAGGCTCGTGAGTCCCGGGAAGAGCACGCGTGTCCGGACGGTTCGGATCGTGGCGCCCAGCGACCTCAATACGTCGACCGCCTCCCTGAAAGCGGCGAGTTGCTCGTCGTTGGGAACGCCCATCAGGAAGTCGTCTTCCGCCGGAACGCCCACGACCACTCGCTCGAGGGGGTTGGGCCTCGGCTCCCAGAAGAGCGCCTCGGCAGTCCGGTAGCGGGCCACCCTTCGGGTGTGTGGGTCGAGCGGATCCTCGCCGCCCACTGCATCCAATACGAGGGCAGCGTCCCGGGCGCTGTGTACCATCGGACCGGGGTGATCCATCGACCAGGCCAACGGGAAGATGCCGTGCAGGCTGATGGCGCCATACGTGGGCTTCAGGCCGGTGATGCCGCAGTTGGCTGCAGGCCCGCGGATGGAGCCCCCGGTGCACGTGCCCATGCCGACGAGGAACTGTGAGGCGGCCACTCCCGTCGCCGAGCCGGTGCTCGACCCGCCGGCCACCCGCTCGAAGTCCCACGGGTTCTTGGCTGGCCACTGCGCGGCGGTCGCGAGCTCGCTGGTCCCGGACTTGCCCACGATCACCGCGCCGGCGTCCTTGAGCCGCGCCACGGACGTCGCGTCGAACCGGGGAACGAATCCCTCGTATAGGCCTGAGTTGCCTTCCGTCACCTTGCCCTCGGTGAGGTAGATGTCCTTGATCCCGACGGTGATCCCATGAAGCGGCCCCCGGTACCTGCCCGCCGCGATCTCGTCCTCAGCTGCTTCCGCCTGGGCCATGATCTCGTCGTCCGGGTACTTGTTGACGAACGTCTCGATCCTGGGCTCGGTATCCGCGATGCGTTGTAGCGTCGCTTCCGCGAGCTCCACGGGTGAGACGATCCGCCGCCGGATCAGGTCGGCCGCCTGCCATACCTCGAGGTCGTAGAGAGGCACGTCCTGGGGCTCGACGCGTGGGATCCGCCAGGGCGAGCCGGATGGGGACGGTCTGGTCGTCACCACCCACGGGGCGATGGCCGCTGCGGTGGCTCCTTTCACGAATCCGCGCCGGGTGAGGGGCCGCGTCGCCCCATCCGCCCCCGCGCTCATGGCACCCATTCCGATACGTGCTGCGTGATCGGCGGCGGGGTCTCCTGCTGCGGCATCTCCGCCAGGATAGCCTCGCATTCCGCGAGTCCGTTCAGCACGTCCGCGAACACGGTCGTGGGGAGCTGATCCTCGTCCAGTCCGTGGTGCGGAGCGAGTCTTCGAGCGTGCTCGAGGGCGGTCTCGTCGGTGTACGGAGTCTGCATTGTTCCCCCTGGCAGAAGGCTCGTCTCGGGGAGGATGTCGGGACCTCCGCCGGACGAGATCAGCATCAGGGTCGGTCGGATCGACCGCAAGGCCACGCTGTTGTCGCTGACCAGCCTACCGGTTGCGCGGATTGGCCGTCAGCCGAGCGCGATACTCCTCGCTCGCATAGATCGCGATCTCGACGCGGCGATTCTCGTCCCGGCCAAGCTCGGTGGCGTTGTCCGCGATCGGCTCACTCTCACCGCGACCCTGAATGTCGATTCGGTCCGAGGAGAGGCCCCGACTGGCGATATAGCTGGCGGCGGCCCTCGCCCGTCTCTCCGAGAGCGCCTGATTGTACCCCTCCGCACCCAGGTCGTCGGTGTGCCCAACGATCAGGAGGTCCGTGTCGGCATCGCTGTCGAGACTCTCGGCCAAGCTGGTCAGATTGGCCTTCGCGATCTCCTGCAACTCCGAAGAATCGAAGCCGAAGAGGATTCCCGAGTCGAAGGTGACCTGGATTCCTTCGCCGAGCCGCCTGATCTCCGCGTCGGGCAGCTCATCTGCGAGCATGGTCGCCTGCCTATCCATGCGACGTCCGATGACCGCGCCTGCCGCGCCTCCAACAACCGCACCCAAGATCGCGCCCTTCGCGGTCGAGCCCGCGGCGTTCCCGACCGCGGCGCCCACGACCGCTCCAGCAGCCGTGCCCGTTACTGCACCCTTCTGGGTCCCACTCATGCCGCCGCAGGCGGACAGACCCAGCGCCGTAATCATGATCAGCGGAGCGATTCGCGCCTTCGAGAACCTCGTAGAGAACATGGATCGATTCCTTTTGGAGAGAGTTGTTTCCGGTTCTGCGCCCTACCCACACGCGTCGGGCAAAGGGCATCGCGTTCCGTGGAAACGGAAAAAAGGTACCGCCAGCCGTCCGCGTCCCCTGTGGCCCCGATGCGATCCCTCGACGCACTGAGGATGACGCTCAGGACCTGTTTATGGACTGATCCGACGAGGGGACGTGGGGGGGAATGCCGGACTCGGATCCGGCTCCTCCCTATTTGTGGGGCAAGAGGCGTGCGAAATCGGGGGAACGCACGTTCACGCGGACTCGGAGAAGCTTCAGGCCAACCACGCCCGGCAGGTCCTCGATGTCGAGCCGCTCCGGCTCTTCTACGACGTAGTCGTTCGTTGGACAACGCCGTCTACCGAACCCCGCTTGGGAGATGCCTCATCGGCGCGCGTCAACCGCCTTGATAATACTTTAAGATTGAAGTATACTGCGTAACCGAGAGAATTCCGACGGCTCTCCGGAACGTCAACTGCTCGCGGTGGCGACGGGCTCTCACCAAGGGCTCTCACCAACTGACTCGCGATCCACACTCAACACGAGAACGAATCGACATGGAAGACAAGAAGATCATCGCGGTGGCGGGCGCCACTGGAGCGCAGGGCGGCGGGCTCGTTCGAGCAATCCTCGAGGACCCGGATGGCGGCTTCACGGTGCGAGCGCTCACCCGGAATCCGGACTCGGAGAAAGCGCGGGCCTTGGCCGACGCAGGCGCGGAGGTCGTTGCAGCGGACTTCGACGACGAATCGAGCATACGTGTGGCCTACGAGGGGGCGTACGGGGCATTCTGCGTGACCAATTTCTGGGAGCACTTCTCGCCTGAGAAGGAGATGGCGCAAGTGCAGTCCATGGCGAGTGCCGCCAAAGATGCCGGCTTGCAGCACGTTGTCTGGTCCACCCTCGAGGACACTCGGCAGTGGATTCCGCTCGACGACGACCGGATGCCGATCCTGATGGAGAAGTACAAGGTCCCCCACTTCGACGCGAAGGGCGAAGCCGACCACTTCTTCCGGGACGCTGGGGTCCCGACGACGTTCCTCCGCGCCGCCTTCTATTGGGACAACTTCATTTTCTTCGGCGCGGAGCCGCAGCGCGGGGAGGATGGGAAGCTGGTCCTGGCGATGCCGTTGGGAGACACGAAGCTGCCCGGGATATCTTCGGACGACATCGGCCGATGCGCTTATGGCATCTTTCGGGGCGGCTTGGAGAACGTCGGCCGAACCGTGGGGATCGCCGGCGAGCATCTCACGGGCTCCGAGCTGGCGGCCGGACTGTCAAAGGCCCTCGGGGAAGAGGTCACGTACTACCCGGTGTCATTCGACCAGTACCGGGCGTTCGGCTTCCCGGGGGCGGAGGATCTGGGCAACATGTTCCAGTTCCAGCACGACTTCCAGGAGGAGTTTCTGAGTGCGCGGGACCTCTCGGAGTCTCGGCGACTGAACCCGCAACTGAAGACGTTCGACGAATGGCTGGAACCCAATGGAGGCCGGATCCCTCGGCATTGAGTACATTGAGCGTTGCTCCCGAGCGATCAGCTCTTCACACCATCGACGGATGGGGGCCCGACGAAGTGGTCGAGCGGATCGAGCGCACCGGCGCCGGCCGTATCGCCGTGTCACCGGACGGGCGTTACGCGGCTTCCACCCGCGGAGGGAGCAAAGACGTCGCCATCATCGACACACGGACCAGAGAGATCGCCGCTCAGGTCAACGTCGGTGGACTCGGCTTCCCCCTCTTCTCGCCCGACGGCATGAAGCTGTACGTGATGACGTCCAGCACGTAAGCGGGCACTCCACCGGACGTCCAGCTCGAGGCCGCCGGTGGCGTCACGGTCATCGACATGAGGACGATGAAGGCGGTGTCGCGGCATAGGTCGGGCGTGAACCCGTTCGGCGGCGCAATCCGCCACGTGGGAGGCAGGGCTACGTCGCGGTAGAAATCGTCGCGGTAGCAACAGGGGCAGGCCAAGGCTGGTCCGTCCAGTGACCAGGGGTCCTCGAAGCAACCGTCTTCGAGGACCCCTCGCCGTCCGCCACCGAGTCCCCAAGAAGTGGGAGCGAGCGGTGTGGCTACAGCTCCGTGAACACCGCACGAAGCCGCTGAGCCACGAGGCGCTCTTCTCCATCGCGCAGTAGGCGGCTGCGTACGGTGGTTCCATCGTACACGACCTTGGGGTCCCCCTCCGCGAGCCGCCGCTTCACGTCTGGGACTGAGAGGGGGATCACCGATTCGTCCCAACTCAGGTCCACGTCGGCGTACCCAGCGTTGTTCAGCGCGACCACTGCGGTGACGCCGGGGATGTCTTTGATCATCGATGCCAGCCTCGTCGCCCGCTCTTCCCAGACTGCCATCTCTGCCTGCTGATCGATCCGCATCGACCGCTCCAGCGCCACGACGAGGGCGACGATTTCCTCCTTGCCGACCTTCATCCCCCGGCCGATGAAGTCGTTGGGAGCGGTCTGGATGCGGGCCGCCTCGATGAGGTCCGCTCGTCCCGCCAGGATCCCTGTAGACTGGGGGCCTCCGATACCCTTGCCACCGCTCACCACGATCAGGTCTGCGCCGGCCTCCAGGTAGCGGTGGAGGTTCTCCCAGGGCGGGAGATCCGACGCCATGTCCACCATCACCGGAACCCCCGCCTGGTTGCCAATGCTGCACAGCTCCTCCGGTAGGATGACTTCGGGTGGGGTTGGCCGGGTCCGGCTCAACGGCCTCGGAGGTGCGATCGGCCATCCTCGGTCCACCGCGGAGACCGCGGCGAGCATTGCCGTGTTCCCGTCGATACTGGCCTTCAGCTCGTCGCGCGTCTCCACGTAGACGACGTTGGCTCCCGCGGCCTCGTACGCCTGATCGTAGCTGAAGCGGTGGGGCGTCTGGACGAGGCAGTTCCGTTCCGGCCAGGTCGGATTCGGAAGGGCACGGATACGTTCCATGTCCGTGCCCGTCAGACACGCTGCGGTCCCCAACAGCATCGATGAGAACCCGCCCGCGGTCACCAGAGCGGCCTCCGCCCCGATGAGCTCGGCGACCTTCTTCCCCGCGGCTATCGTCAGCTCGTTCACATCGACGAAGTAGCGTCGATCGTCCGCGTCACGACCCGGTGACCGGGTGCGATGCGAAGTGCCGGAGGATGGGCGAACGAGAACGTGTTGTAGTACTCGGTGGCCTGGAACTGATGGGTCGTGCCCGACGACTGCTGGGCACAGGCAGGAACCGTCATTGTCAACGCGGCACCCAGTGCCATGGGCAGCGCTCGTGAGAATCGTGCTCTTCGGGTCATGTGTCCCTCCGACGGTTCCGATGGCCTCGGCGGTCGCTCAGTCATCTCACACTGCCGGGCAGTCCCGATAGCGGCAAGTTGGCAGCAGGCCCATCTTGGTCCCATGGCCGACATCATCGATCGCCTGAATGCAGCCCTCGAGGGCCGTTATCTCGTCGAGCGAGAGCTTGGGGAGGGCGGGATGGCGACGGTCTACCTGGCCCAGGACGTCAGGCACGAGCGACCCGTCGCGATGAAGGTGCTGCGACCCGAGCTCTCAGCGGTCCTCGGGGCCGATCGCTTCCTGGCCGAGATCAAGACGACGGCCAACCTCCAGCACCCACACATCCTCGCGCTGTACGACTCGGGAGAGGCCGACGGGCTCCTCTTCTACGTGATGCCTTACGTGGAGGACGAATCCCTTCGGGACCGGCTGGATCGGGAGAAGCAGCTTCCCGTGGCTGACGCGGTTCGCCTCGCGGCTGAAGTGGCCGACGCGTTGGAGTACGCACACCGCCAGTCCGTCATCCACCGAGACATCAAACCCGCCAACGTCCTTCTTCAGGACGGCCGGGCGCTCGTCTCGGACTTTGGGATCGCCCTGGCCGTGAAGGCCGCCGGTGGGGCGAGGCTCACTGAAACTGGACTGTCCCTCGGTACGCCCTACTACATGAGTCCTGAGCAGGTGACGGGCGACCGGGAGCCCGACGGTCGAAGCGATCAGTACTCCCTCGGCTGCATGCTGTACGAGATGCTCACTGGCGAGCCGCCGTTCACCGGGCCCACGGGTCAGGCGGTGCTTGCCAGGATCCTGACCGAGGACCCGCCGTCAGTCACGGATCATCGGTCATTGGTGGCGCCCAACATCTCGGCCGTCGTCGAACGGTCGCTAGAAAAGCTGCCGGCCGACCGATTCGAGAAGGCCGACGACTTCCGTGCCGCGCTCGCCGATCCGGAGTTCCGACACGGCTCGCCGGTCGCGTCAGCCAGCGGGTCTGAGTTGACGCACCGGAGCCGGGCGCTGAGTCTCCTACCTTGGACCGTGGCCGCAGCAGCAGTCGCATTCGCGCTGGTGGCGACACGTCCGTCCGATACACCCCCCCAGGTAACGCGCGTCGCGATCGATCTACCGGCGGACGAGGAATGGATGCCAATCGGAGTGCGTCAGGTGGCCCTGGCCGTCTCGCCCGACGGCAACTTGCTCGCCTACACAGGACGCGAGCCTTCGGGCGGCTCCAACTCGATGATCTGGCTTCGACCCCTCGATCAACTGAACGGTGCTCCGGTCTCCGGGTCACAGGGGGGGCACTATCCGCAGTTCTCGCGCGATGGCGCCTATCTGTCGTTCGGGCTGGGAGCGGGCGCCCTCCGACAATCGGGATCCGTGGCGATCGTTCCGGTGGGCGGTGGCCCTCCGCTGATGATCGAGGATGTTCCGACGGATCGATACTCGTGGGGCCCGGACGGGCGAGTCTACTTCGGTACTCAAGACCTCGTGACGTTCGCGATCGAGCCTGGCGTCGCCGGGCGGGACACGGTCTATACGACCGAAGGCTGGCAGGGGCACGGTCCCGCCTGGATCCTTCCCGACGCCCGCTCATCGATATTCCACGTGCAGGTCGAGCCCGGACTCTTCCACGCCGTCTTTGCCGATTTCGACAGTGGCAGCGAGCACGTCTTCTTGGAGGACGCTCGGAATCCGAAATACGTGGATTCGGGTCACGTCCTGATCGTCGACGGCACGAGAGCACTCAAGGTTGTTCCTTTCGATCCTGACACCGGTGAAGTCACAGGACCCGTCGTCACGGTCGCGCAGTCCGTCTTGACCACCATAGCACGTGACCAGTTCGCGCTGAGCGGGAGCGGCACGCTCGCGTACATCGGGGGGGCCGCGGGAACCCTCTCGGCGCTCGCGATGCTGAGCCGAGACGGGAATGAGATCGAGAGGTTCGACTGGATCGAACGCACGTCGCGGAACGGATTCGCCGTCTCCTCCGACGGTCGCTCCTTGGCGGCCGATGTGGGCGGCTCGAGCTTGGGAGAGCTCGGATCTCTGTATGTGTTCGATCTGGAGGATGGGACTCGGATCCCGCTCCTTCCCGACGGCCAGCGAGCGTTCAGCCCGGCGTGGCGCCCGGACGGAAGCGCAGTCTCCTTTGTTACCGGCGATTCGGTTCTCGAGGTGTATCCGGACGGCTCGGGCAGGACCGAGCTCGCACTAGACGCCTTCAGCTCGAACGCCGAGCTCGTGTGGAGCCAGGACGGATCCACGCTCGTCCACCGGACCCTGAACGACGTCAATGGTTTCCTCTCGCGAAATATCTACTACATCCGACCCGACACCGACACGGACTACACGCTCTTCCTGGGCTCGAGATTCGACGAGATCTCCCCCTCGCTGTCGCCCGACGGTCGGTGGCTCGCCTATGTGTCCGACGAGAGCGGCATCCAGGAAGTGTACGTACAGCCATTCCCGGAGGGCGGACGCCGATTCCCCATATCGCGGGGAGGTGGCACGGAGGCCCTGTGGTCCCGGGACGGCCGGGAGATCTTCTATCGCGCCGCTGATGAAACCATTCGATCGGTCGAAGTCGAAACCGAGGGCGGCTTCACATTGACCGGGGTGCGTGCCGAGCTGTTCCCCGCCGACCGCTATGCGGAGGACCTGCTGATCCGGACTTTCGATGTCACCGCTGATGCGCGATTCATCTTCGGCACGCGTGTTGAGCAGGAATCTCAACCCATCGTAATTGTCAGAAACTGGATGTTGCCCTTGATGGAGCGGCTCGGAGGATGATCGGAATGAGAGGTTACTCGATGGGTGGGCGACAAGCGCAGCGGACAGCACTCCGTCGGCTCTCCGTGTTCGTGCTTCCCACCGTGATCGGGGGGTGCGGTTCGGAAGCGTCTGAGCCGGGGGCCGAAGCCGAGCCTGCCGCCGAAGCTGACCCGGTCGTCGTCCAGACCGCCAGCCACGACTTCCGCATCGTTACAGTGGTCGATGAAGTCGTGCACCCGTTTGCGATGGCCTTCCTCCCGGATGGCGACATGCTCGTGACGGAGCGCCCAGGGCGGCTTCGCATCGTACGGGATGGCGTGCTGCTCGACGATCCGGTTGCCGGCCTCCCGG
Source organism: Longimicrobiales bacterium (assembly GCA_965248625.1). GTDB lineage: Bacteria > Gemmatimonadota > Gemmatimonadetes > Longimicrobiales > Gaopeijiaceae. The sequence goes on from OZ252109.1 coordinate 1,359,358, forward strand.
AGATCCTGGCGTTGGGACAAGGAGCACTCTCCATGGACGGCCGCGAACAAGCAGGCCTTCGCGACGTCGTACTCCACCCCGACTTCGAATCGAATCGTCTTCTCTATCTGAGCTATCCGAGAGTCGGTCCGGATCCCCTGGGTAGCCTGACGGTCGCCAGGGGCCGCTTCGAAAACAATCGGCTGACCGATGTCGAGGAGATCTTCAACGCGACTCAGTCGGGCAACGGAACGGACAGAAGCTCGATGTGGGGTGGACGGATGGCGTTCGACGGCGAGGGCTTCCTCTTCATTACCCTTGGAGACCGCCAGTGGCCTTCCGAGGGGGACCTCTGGGCCCATCCCGCGCAGGACCTAACGAACCACAACGGCTCGACCCTCCGGCTACACGACGACGGACGCATCCCCGCCGACAACCCCTTCGTGAGCGAGCAGGGCGTCCTCCCCGAAATCTGGAGCTACGGGCACCGCAACGCACAGGGGATGGCGGTCCACCCGGAGACGGGCGACGTGTGGCAGAACGAGCACGGTCCACAGGGTGGCGACGAGCTCAACCTGATCCGTCCGGGGCTCAACTTCGGCTGGCCAGTGGTGGGTTACGGTGTGAACTACGGAAGTGGGCTCGCGATCCACGAAGGCACGCATCGCGAGGACATGGGGCCGCCGGTCCACATCTGGGTGCCGTCCATCGGCGTGTCGGGCATGCTGTTCTACACGGGAGACGCCTTCCCCGATTGGCGCGGGGACATGTTCGTGGCGGGGCTGCGTGGACAACGACTGGCTCGGCTGGAGATGGACGGCCAGGACGTCGTGTTCGAGGAGACCTTGATCCAGGGAATGGGGCGAATCCGGGACGTGCGTGAGGGTCCGGACGGATACATCTACCTGGCCATGGACGGGGACGCGCGCGGTTTCGATGGTGATCCCACGCCGATCCTCAGGCTGGAGCCGGCTGGGAGAAGGTGACGCAACCCGTTCTCAGCTCGGGTCAGGCGGCGCCGATTAGCCTCGAGGCGCCTCGTTCCTAGCCCTCAAGCTCACTGATCCACGCACCGATCGCCTGCCCGAAATAACCGGGGTTGAAGAGCGTCCACTCTTCGAGGCCGGCCGGCAGTCGGTACTGTGCACCGGCATCTTCCGCGCTCACGCCGCGCTCGATCGCACGTCGCGCGTCCGCTTCGACGTCGTCCAGGAGATCGATGTAGGCCCGCATCGCCGCGTCGTCCGCCAGAGGCCCGTGACCCGGTACGTAGGTGGTCGCCCCCCGCTGGCGGAGGAGCCGGACTGTCTGGGAAAGCCGCGACGGGATCGCATCCACGTAGTTGGGGAACATGCCGTTCCAGACGAGGTCGCCGCAGAAGACGACCGACGGATCGGGCACCTCCACGGTGACGTCCGAGTCGGTGTGCCCCCGACGAGGTACGACGATCAACGACCGGTCCCCCAAATCGATCTCAGTTGGCCTGGGCGTGTTCAGGACCTGGACGTCGGTGAGGACGTCGGACGGCGCCCCCTGATTCCGTTGGAGCGTGGTGTCACGGGTCACCGCAGTTGCGAGCACCACGACGTCGGCACTCTCGGTTGCCCCGCGAAGCCCACCGGTGTGATCTCCGTGGTAGTGGGTCACAATCACGTGTGTGGGAGCCCGGCCCGTCAGCCGCACGGCTTGCTCCGCCATCCACCGCGCTCCGGCGTCCGACGCGAAGCTCTCGACGATCACGACCCCTGCTCGTCCGGCCACGATCCCGCCGTTGCACAGCGTCGTGCGATCCGCCAGCGGCTGCGACACGAGCGCCCAGATGCCTTCGGTGATCTGTTCGAGGCGACCCCAGGGCTCGGAGGCCACAACCGGGAATCGCTCTTGCCGAGCCCACAGCCGCCGTGACACGAGCGGTGCGGCGGCAGCCATGATCCCCAGGTGCGCGGCACAGGACGCTGAGCGTCCCAGGAAGTCTCGTCGGGTGTAGCTTCGTGGCTCCACGGCTTCGTCTCCGGTGGGTTTGGTGAGGAGCGAAGCTATGGGGCCAGGCCTGAAGCGGCGACCTCGACCTTGGAGGCGACTTCGCCCGCCACTCACCCCGCCCAGGGCCCGCTCGGCGCCCGCCACGGCCCATCCGACCTGACTCCCTTCGCACGCGCCACGGAACCCGACACCGTTCAACTCGACCATCCGCGGAAGGCGCGGGCTGCGTTGGACGGGAGAAAACGGGGTGCGAGGAGGGACGATGTCGACAGTCTGGCAGGACCTGCGCTACGCGGTACGGACTCTTCGGAGAGGCTGGCTCGTTACGGCCGCTGCCATGGCTTCGCTGGCCCTCGCCATAGGTGGGAACGCCGCCGTCTTCAGCATGGTGGACGCGTTCATCTTCCGGCCGCTGCCGTATGCGGAGCCGGATCGCGTCGTGATCTTCGGCGAGCGGGAAAAGGACCAGCCTGAGAACAGTGGGGCGCTCTCCACGTCACTGGCGACGTACGCCGACCTCGTCGAGCGCAGCCGCACCATGGCGACGTGGGGCGCGATTCGGCCCCGCACCCTAAGCCTTCGTGGCTCGGAACGTTCGGAGGCGGTCTCAGGGGTCGCCGTAACGCCGAGCTTCTTCGACGTGATGCGGGTCTCAGCATGGCGTGGTCGAACGTTCCTGCAGGAGGAGGGCGTAGAAGGAGCGCGCCGAGTCGCGCTGCTGAGCCACGAGTATTGGATTCGCTCGTACGGCGAGACTGAGGACCCTCTGAGCCGCACCCTTACGCTCAACGGCGAACCGCATGAGATCGTCGGGATCCTCCCGGAGGGGTTCGAGTTCCTGACCCCGAACCAGGACGTGTGGATTCCGCTCGCACAGAGCGCCACGGCGTCGCCTCGTGATCAACGCAACCTGTTCGCCGCCGCCCGTATGCTGCCGGGCAGCACGATGGATCAGGTCCGTTCAGAGATGCGGACTCTGGCCGGTCAGCTGGAGACGGAGTTCCCGGAGACCATGCGGAATTGGACCGTGGATTCCTACAATTTCCGCTACGACATACCGACGTCCCAGACGCGGCTCCTCTTCGCGCTCCTCCAGGGCTCCGTGTTCCTCGTACTCGTGATCGCGTGCGTCAACGTGACCAACCTCCTGCTGGCACGGGGCCAGGAACGGTCTCGCGAGATCGCCTTGCGGACCGTACTGGGTGCGGGACGTCTCCGGATCGTACGGCAGCTCTTCACCGAGAGCTCGGTCATGGTGTTGGCAGCCGCCGCTGCGGGGATGGCGCTCGGCGCGCTGGGGATCCGTCTGTTGGGCAACCAATTCGCCGGCCTTCTTCCGGCCCAGTTCCAGATCGTTCTGGACTACCGCGTGCTCGCCTTTACAGCGTTGATCTCGGCTACCGCGGGCCTCCTGTTCGGCCTCGCCCCGGCGCTCCAAGCCTTCAAGCAACGCCATGTGGAAGCGCTCAAGGAAGGCGGTCGATCGGGCAGGAGCGCCAGCAAGAAGATGTTGAGTCGAGTCCTGGTGGTGGCCGAGATCGCGTTGTCGTTCGTAGCACTCGGAGGCGGTAGCCTGCTGGTGCGTAGCTTCCTCGATCTGAGGGACACGGACCCCGGCTTCGAGACGAGCCAGATCCTGACTACGCTCGTCACCGTGCCGGATTCCAGATTCCCAGGAGACGAGGAGAGATTGATCTTCGCGGACCGGATGGTAGAGGCCGCATTGGGTATCTCGGGGGCGACCGCTGCCACGATCACCAACTCTCTTCCGCAGAACTTCCAGGTGCCGACGGATTCATTCCGGATCGCCGGCGCGGAGGTGGACGGCGGCGTCCCGGCGCCTACCGCGATGACGATCAAGGCGACACCGGGCTACCTCGAGACCCTCGATCTCGGGCTAGTTCAGGGACGCTTCTTCGAGGAGTCTGACCGGTTGGGTACGGCACCTGTCGTGGTCGTAAGCCGCGCTCTCGCGGCAGCACGCTTCGAAGGCCGCGGCGCGCTGGGTGAAGGGGTCGAGCTGGACGGGGCGACTCGTGAGATCGTCGGCGTGGTGGATGATATCCAGCACGTGGCATTCCAGGCGCAGGTTCGCACCAACGAGGCCATTTACCTGCCCGTGGGTCAGGTGCCTGAAGGCGCCCGGTGGATCATGCTGCGGACGACCAGTGACCCAATGGACGCGAAGGAGTCGCTCAGGATCGCTCTCGAAGGGCTGGACCCCGATCTCTCGACGTCTCAGATGCGCACCATGGATGAGTTCGTCGCGCAGTTCTTCGTGGGCGTCAACGTCTTCAATACGGTCCTGGCAGGGTTCGGCCTGATGGCCCTGCTGCTCGCGTCTCTCGGTACGTACGGCGTTCTAGCGTATTCCGTGAGTCAGCGGAGCCACGAGATCGGCGTTCGGATGGCGGTCGGCGCGCGCCCCCGCGAAGTCGTCCGAATGATCGCGAGGCAGGGGGTGACGCTCGGAATCATCGGACTGGCGATAGGCGGTCTGATGACGGTGCCGCTGATCGGGCTGCTGAACACCGTCTTACAGGGCCTCTCGACCGTCAAGCCGCTGACGCTGGTCCTGATCGGTGGAGTGCTGTTCGCCGTGACGATGGTAGCGAGCCTGGTGCCTGCAAGACGCGCTGCGGGTGTGGATCCGGTGCGTACCCTGCGCGAGGAATAGGGCCGGAGCGCCGGACGAGCTCGCGGTCCGCCAGATGACATCAGCACGGCCTGGGCTCGTGCCCCAGGCTCACGAATCCAAACCGATGGCATCGACCGCCGACGCCCCGTATGGTCTGATCATGATCGACGCACGACCCACTCACCCTGACGCCGCCGAGAATGCCAGCGGCCCGACCCTTACCGAGCGGGCCTTCTGGTATGTATTCGCCAGCGGGTGGATCGCTCTCTTCGGCCTTCTGGTGTCGGGCGAGGCGATGGCCGAGCGGGGCTTCGGGCGCGCGGTCGTTGGAGCGTTCATCGGAGTTGGTTCGCCTGCCGCGCTCGCCGTGATTGTGGCGCTGAAACGCCGCCACCTTCTCCGTCCGGAGTGGACGCTGGTCAAGACCGTGGGGGTCCACGCCGGCGTCGGGGTGCTGTACGCGGTTGGCGCAGCCGTGCTCGCCACGGTACTCACCGCCGCCCTAGGTCACGAGCTGGACGAAGCTACCCTCGAGATGTCACCGTGGGCGATCTTCTTTTTCCGCACGGTCAGCGGCGTCTTCTTCTACTTGATCCTGGCTGGCTTCCTCATGTGGACGGAGTCTCTCGCTCGCGTCCATGAGAGCCGCACTCTTGCGGCCCGTGAAGCGATGCTCCGGGCCGAGGCGGAGTTGAGCGCCCTTCGCGCTCAGTTCAACCCTCATTTCGTTTTCAACACGCTGCACTCCCTCATGCTGCTGGTGCGTGCGGATCCCGAAAGCGCGGAGCGAGCCATCGAGGACGTCGCGGCGCTGATCCGCTACGCGTCGGTGCTCCAGCGGAAGGGAGTCGACGCGGTTCCGCTGGAGGAGGAGCTGGATATCGCTCGACGCTACGTGGCTCTCGAACAGCTTCGCCTGCAAGCTCGACTGCGGGTCGAGTGGGACATCGCTTCCGGGATCGGCCGGCGCCGTCCCGGCGTTCTCTCTTCAATCGCTCCTCGAGAACGCGATCAAACACGGAGTTTCGCCGAGCTCCGAGGGTGGCGTCGTGCAGGTGCGTGCCGAAATCGCTGGAGGTGATCTGTCGATTCGGGTGGAAGACGACGGGCAGGGTGCGCCGTCCACAGCCGTCGAGGACGCCAAGGGTCGGGGGATCGACCTTTTGACGCGTCGCTTGGCCGCCCTCTACGGCGACGCCGCTGCGCTCGAATACCACGCGGTAGAGGGCAGTGGATTCAGGGTGACACTTCGTGTCCCGGCGGAGACCATCGACTCGCGGGACATGTCCCTGGACCCCGGAGACAAAGTCATCGCCTCTGGAGAATTGGCCATGGACCCCCGGAACAATGCCCATCACCAGACTCGGACCACACCGCTGTGAGGGCCCGGCGCAGATCCGCTTCGGCTTCGACCATCGTCACGCCCGGGCGAAGCCGACCCGTTGCCGCCATCCCCATACCCGCCGTGGCCTCGGGATCGAGCGGCATGGGACGCCATGCCTCCCAGTCGAACTCGATCGGCACGTGCCCTGCACCCATCACCCCGACGACATTGACAGACCGCCCGTAGAGGTCGAGCGGTTTCCCGATGATGTCGGGATCGGAACCGAAACGGCGCACCCACAAGCCGTGCGACAAGAGAATGGCGTCCTGTCGCTCGGCGTCGTCGCGCGCGAAGGTCCGGCCAATGAGCGGCTGAGCCCCGAGCACGTCGAAGTGGTTCCACGCCACCATCGCGCCTCGCACCTCCTCCGCGGCGTCCCCATCGGTGAACAGGAACAGGGTACGCGCCCACGCCGCCACACTCTCGAGCGTTGCGCTTGCCGAAGACAGGCGCTGCGCCTCTCTGGAGTTCAGGAAGAAGAGCTCGTCCGGCACTGGCCGAACAAGTCGCTCCGGCTGATGGTAGGGCAACGGGCGCAGGAGAACGGAGTGGACGACCGTGAAGACAGTGGTGTTCGCACCCAAAGCGAGCGCCAGCGTTCCCACGATCGCCAGCACGTATCGAGGTCGGCGGCGGAGCAGCCGCAGGGCGAGTTGCGCGTCGGCCGATAGTGAGCTCCATCCGCCCCCTGACGTGCTGATCCGGCGGCGCACCAAACGGGGCATCGTCAACAAGACTTGGCGCCAGTACCAGACCGCGGCCTGCCGTTTGCCTCGGGCAGGCCGGACGAAGCGAGCGTATTCTTCATCGAGGTCCCCGGTAAGAGCGGCGTCCTCTGCCCGCAACAACCAATCCAGGAGAGTCCGTGCGCCACGTGGGGGCCCACCCGCGTCCGGCGTCATGCTCCCCCCTTTGCGTCTGCGATCAGGTCCTCGACCGCCACGCCCTCCCATAGACCCGCGCGCATCTGCTGAGCCCGCGCGAGCGCCTCGGCCCCCCGCGTCCGAAGTCGGAAGTGGCGACGTGCCCGGCCGCGTCGCTCGGCGCCACCATCTCCGAGGCGAGAGGTCAGGAGCCCCTTTTTCTCCAGACGATCGAGCGTCGCGTACACGGCGCCGATCGTCACCTCGCGCCCGGTCCGCTCCTCGATCTCCCTGCGGACCGTCATCCCGTAGGCGTCTCCCGCGCCGCGAGCGACGGCGAGGAGCACCATCTCTTCGAACGCGCCAAGAAGGTTCTCGCTACCCATGATAGGACGCTCCGTTCTACACTGTAGAAACTTTTACAATGTAGAATAACAAGGGCTGTCGCGAAAGGGAGTGGCGCGAACGAGGCAGCACGTTTCTGGTCCTAATTGCATCTTTTGTACAAAACAACCAAATTGCTCCAACCATTTCGCAAGACGTGTCGTCCAAGGAAGAACAACGGAGCAGGCTCATGAAGCGGATCACGACAGCGGAGGCTCGTCAGCAGATGGCCGAGCTCTTCAATCGCGCGGCATACGGCAAGGAACGCTTCATCGTCACGCGGCATGGCAAGGAGCTGGTCGCCATCGTCCCACTCGACGAGGTGACGCTCCTCGACCGTATCAGGGCGCTCCTCTCGAGGAAGGACTTCGAGGCAGCGGTCGCCGAGATGGAAGAGGCCGGGACCACGCCCTGGGATGAAGTCCGCAGAGAGCTGGAGCTCTAGTGTCCCGCCGGCGAAGTACTGTTGCATCGAGGTGCGGCTGAATGCCCGCGCCCGAGGGCTGGAGGGTCGAGCTCACCAAGGCAGCTGTCGCGGCCCTGCGTACCCTGCCGCGCGATGAGCGGACGGCGGTTGCGAGGCGGATCGACTTTCTTGCCGAGTCGGGCCTGCCACCCGGACGCAGGGGTGAGCTGGAAGAGAGCGGAGTGTGCGCGCTCCCCGTCGGCACTCAGATCCTCATGTGCGTGGAGATTCCGCACGAGCGCAAGATCGTTGTCGTGACACTCCAACACGAGATGGCGGACGGCCTCCCGGTGGGGAGACTTCTTCGCCACACGCTGCCGCGGTAGATCACCGAATGGATGGGAGGAGAGGGGATGAGCTCGATCGCGCGCGACCTGAGGTTCGCATTACGCTCGCTACGCCGAAGCCCGGGCTTCACGACGGCGGCGGCACTTACCTTGGCGCTCGGCATTGGCGCGACCGTGGCCATCTTCAGCGTCGCCAACGGCGTGCTCCTACAGCCTCTGCCATATGGGGACGCCGACGAGGTCGTCACCATCTGGAGCTCGTGGAGGAACTTCCCCGAGAAGACGTGGGTCTCGATGCAGGAGTACCAATACTGGTACCAGCAGAACCGCACGATGCGGGACGTGGCGCTGTACAGCCGCGCGACCGTGAACTTCACGTCCGCCGACAATCCTGAGCAGGTGGGCGCCGCTCAAATCACTCCGAACACGCTGTCCGTGCTCGGCGTCGAGCCGATACTTGGACGCGGTTTTCCTCCACTCGCGGGCCAGGACTCGATCCCCTCAGTCCTGCTCGGCCATGAGGTATGGCGGCGGCGCTTCTCCGGAGACCCGCGGATCATCGAACGGAGCATCGAGCTGGACGGCCGCATGTTTCCGGTCATCGGCGTGCTGCCCGAGGGCTTCGTGCTCCCAATCGACTACGGCTCTTCGTCGGTTTCGGAGGTCCTCTTCCCGATGTTCGTCGACGTCGACACGCCGGTCCAACTCCAGGAGGGCGGCAGTCACGGGTCCTACGTCGTCGGAAGGCTCTCCGAGGGAGAGACAGTCGAGAGCGCACGTGCCGATCTGGTGGGTCTCATCGACCAACTCAGAGCGGAAGGCGTCTTCAGCGTCGAGGGTAACTTCCAGCCTCGCGTCTATGGAGTGAAGGCGGACATCGTCGGGACCGCCCGCGGCACGATTCTGATCCTGATGGGTGCGGTCGGCTTCGTCCTGCTGATCGCCTGCGGAAACGTCGCGAACCTCCTGCTCTCCCGCAGCAATGTGCGCACGCGCGAGGTCGCCGTTCGCACCGCACTTGGTGCCGGGCGTGCCCGCATTCTTCGCCAGCTGCTGACCGAAAGCGTTGTTCTGGCTGGAGTCGGCGGGGTTCTCGGGTTGGTCCTCGCCGTGCTCGGTGTGGAGGCGCTCCTCTCCATCGACCCCGACGCGGTGCCACGCTCCGCGTCCGTCTCGCTCGACGCATCGGTGGTTGGGTTCACCGTGGGCGTCACGGCACTCACAGCGCTTCTCTTCGGACTCGCACCGTCTCTGCGGGTGACTCGCGGCGGAGTGTCAACATCGCTTCGAGAGGGGGGACGTGGGGGCAACGGAGGCCCTCGCTCAAGCCGGATGCAGGGGCTCCTCGTCGCGTCGCAGATGGCCATGGCCGTGATCCTCCTGACCGGATCGGGGCTGATGATGAGGACGTTCGTCAGCCTCCTTCGAGTGGATTCGGGATTCCGGACCGACAACGTCCTTACGATGGGTGTTTCGGCGCCCGCCAGCGGGTACCCCGACGCTCCGGCTGTCATCGCGTTCTACGACGACCTGCTGCGTCGCATCCGCGAGACGCCCGGGGTACGGACGGCGGGCGCGGCACGCATTCTTCCGCTGGCGACGACCATGGGTGACGCCGGCTTCGTCCCCATCGGATATGTCCGCCAGCCGAAAGAGTCGAACCAGGCCGACTGGCAGACGGTGACGCCCGGATATCTCGAGACCATGGGCATCCCCCTGCTCGAGGGACGGATGATCGAGTCGGCGGACCGGGCCGACGGCCAGGAAGTCGTTGTCATCAACGAGACGCTGGCCGCCCGCTATTGGCCCAACGACAGTCCGCTCGGTCGGGAAGTGACCGCGATGGGGGACACGGCCGTCGTGGTGGGCGTCGTGGGCGACGTGAGCCACAACGGCATCACAGGCGAGATCAACGAGCGGTTCTACCGTCCGCAGACGCAGGCGCCATTCCTCGGGACGATCCGGAGCATGACGCTCACGATCGGCACGAATGGCGACCCCCGGCAGTACATCGCGCCGGTTCGGCAAGTCATCCGCGCGGCGGACCCGTCGATGCCGGTGGCCAACATCCAGACGTGGGACGAGGTGCTCTCCTCCTCGGTGGCCCAGCCCCGCTTCGCGATGGTGCTACTCGGCGCCCTCGCCACACTGGCTCTGGCCTTGGCGATCGTCGGTATCTACGGCGTGCTCGCCTACGCGGTCACCCAACGGTCGCGTGAGATCGGCATACGGATGGCGCTCGGTGCCGAGACCGGTCAAGTGATCGGACTGGTCGTGCGCGAGGGCATGCTGATGGCGATCGCGGGGGTCGTGATCGGAACCGGCTTCGCGTGGTTCATGACGGACCTGATGGCGGGCCTGCTGTACGGCGTGACGCCTCAGGACCCTGCGACGTTCGCCTTGGTCCCGGCGTTATTCGTTGCGGTCGCGCTGCTGGCCTGTTGGCTACCGGCCGCGCGCGCGGCGCGGGTTCGTCCAGCGAGCGCGCTCAGGTACGAATAGCCCGTCTCCAGCCCGATGAAGTGAATGCGGGGAATCCAGGTGGCCATCTACGGTCCCGTTCCACCGGCGACCACGGCCGACGCGGCTCCGGAGGCGGTGTTGAACTGGTCGATGAGCCCATCCCAGACAGGGACCAGCTCGCGCAAGCCGAGCCAGAATTCCTGGCTTCGCCGGGCCTCGAAGTCGGACAGCGCAACGCCCTGCTGCTCGACCCAGGTGAAGTAGCCGAGGTTGAAGATCCGATTGCGTTCGCGGTCAGTGAGCTCTAGCAGCTCCTTGTTGCCCTCCCCTCCGATGTGCTCTAGGTAGACCGCGGCCGCTGTGTCGGCGTCGAACTGGCCGTTGAATCGGGTCGCCAGTGTCTTCGCAGCCTCGCTTGTGTACATGTCCGCGCCGTCGGTGGCCACCGTGAGTACCGCCTGGTCCGGACCCAAGCGCCATTGCTTCGCGAGGGCGATAGCCGCCAGCACGTTGCAGATGCTGGATAGACCGAAACGCGTCATCGTGTCGAGCGTCTCGTCCGACAACCCGCGCTCCCGCGCCAGCCATCCTCGTCCGACATCGCTGTTGAAAAGGACGTTGAGGGCGTCCGTGCTGCGGTCCGAAATGGCGGCCACTACATCGGTATTCATGACATTGTGGATCAGTGGAATGTGCTTGTCGCCGATGCCCTGAATGTTGTGCTCACCGAAGCCGTTGCAGAGCATGGTCGGGCACTCGAGGGCTTCCGCGGCAACGATGGACGTCCCGTAGCGATCCTTTAGGTGATCGCCCGCGGCCAACGTCCCCGCCGAACCACTGGCGGACACGAAGCCGGACAGCTCCAACCCGGGCCGCTCGGCACGAACGACCTCGAAGACTCGCTCGAACGCCGGTCCCGTCACGAACCAGTGCACGAGGTGGTTCCCGAACTCGCAGAACTGGTTGAACACCACGTTGTCCGGATCTCGCTCCAGCTCGTCACATCGGTCATAGATCTCTTTGACGTTGCTCTCAGTGCCCGGCGTCCGAATCACGTCTGATGGGTCGTCGATCCACCGCGCGAGCCACTCGAAGCGCTCCTCGCTCATCCCCTCCGGGAGCACAGCGACACCGCGACACCCCAAGACTTTGGAGATGGCTACACCGCCGCGGCAGTAGTTGCCGGTGGACGGCCAGACGGCCCGGTGGCGCCGGGGGTCGAAGCGCCCGGTCACGAGCCGCGGGACGAGGCAACCGTAGGCCGCGAGCACCTTGTGCGTCGAGATCATCGGGAACGGATCGCCGAAGACGACGATGACGGGTGCGGCGACGCCGGTCAGTGCCTCGGGAAGGACTACGTGGTCGGGAACGCTCACGACCGAGCGCCGATCTTGCCCGTTGTACCAATGGATGCGGAACAGGTTGCGGGCGTCGGCGGCGTCCGGGTCTACTTCAGCCAGTTCGGCTCGGATGCCGCCGGGGATCGTGGTCGGGACAGCCAACTCGGAGAGTCGGGGCAACCGCACTCGTGTCTCCGCGAACCGTTCCACCGTGCATGAGAGCACGGCTTCGTCGGCAACGTCGCGTTCGAGACCCAGGCTACTCATTCTCCACTGCCCCCGCTCCGCTCGCTGACCCGTTGAGGCCGCCATTCGCTTTTCGGCCCGTGATCCGCGCTTGGGTGCAGGTGCCGCCTTCGTTCATTCCGTCCTCGGAGTCTCCCGCCCCGGGATCACGATCGGCGGCAACCCCTTCCCAACGAGCGTGTTGAACCGTCCGAGCGTCCGTCCGCCGCCGTCAACTTCCCGGCTTGTACGCCCTGAAGTTCACCCCCTGAGTCCCGAACGCCGCGGCGTCCTTGGACGGTCGAGGCGCTCCCTCGAACACGTTCTTCCGCCAGGTCACTTCGAATCTCTCGAACCCCGCGGCCACGACCGTGGCCTGGAGCTCTGCCTCCAGCAGAGCCCCCGCGATTCAGTTGGTCCAGAGGTCGATGTTTTGCTTCGCCCCCTCCGGAACCGGTTTCTCCACGGTGATATCCGCAATCTGTATTCGCCCACCGGGACGAAGCACGCGTAGCATTTCGTTGAGCACCAGCGACTTCTCGGGGGACAAGTTGACGACTCCGTTCGAGATCACCACGTCGGCCCAGTCGTCCGGCACAGGAAGCGCCTCGGCGAATCCCTCCCTGAACTCCACCTGAGGCAGCCTGGCCTCCTGTGCTCCTGTCTTCGCCTTTTGGATCATCGCCTCAGTCATGTCCACCCCGATCACATGGCCGTCTGGCCCCACCATGCCTCCGGCGATCATTGTGTCCAGGCCGGCCCCCGAGCCCACATCCACGACGTGCTCTCCCGGCTGCATCTCACCCAGGCTAAAGGGATTCCCGGTACCGGCAAACGACTCGACCACCTGCTCCGGAATGCCTTCCAGCCACTCCATCCGGTATTCCGTCATCTCGGCCGCGTCGCGCCCGGTGTTGAAGTGGTATCCGCGGTTGGGCTCGCACGCGACCTGTGTGTACTCCTTCTGGATCTCATGACGCAGGATCTTCACCGCCACGTTGTCGTCGGAGAAGTTTCCGTGAATGTCCATCGTCTCGTCCTCTGGGATAGTAGGAAAATGGACGAAGGTGTTCAGCATGCCGATGTCGTATTCTTCGACACTCTCCTCGACCTCGAAACCGTCGGGTGGCTGAAGATCTCGATACGCGGACTCCGTCATGAGCATGTAGCGATTGCCGTCCACAGAGTTCTTGAGGAGTCGGTGAACGGTAATCACGTCGACGCCGGAGAGCACGGAGAAGTCACCGACCTGGTTGAGCAGCGCTTCGCCGGAGTGGGCCACGACCTTGAGCTTCAGCTCGCCCAGATTCGCACAGGCTTCGCAGCGGCAAACACTGTACGCTGCAAGCTCCGCCCGACGGTGTCTGAAGATGTCGAACAGCCGCAGTAGCGACTTCATGAGCCGATGGCTGCGACTGTCCCACAATGAGCTGTCGCTCGTCTTCGGCGAGTATAGAAACAGGGCATCGCCCTCGAGCTCGACGATCCTCAGCGGATGGTCGATCTGCTTCATGAGAGTCTCCATCAGCCCACCGATGATCATCTGGCTGTGGGCCACCGACTTCTCATGAGACAGCATGAACTTCGTGTACCCGCTGATGTCAGCCAGGAACAGCATCACCGGTGTGGTTGTCGTCAGCATTCAGACTGCTCCCGCCAGGAAGAGTGCGTGGCGGGAAAGGATAGGGCGGAACGTCGGGGTAGGAAACTCGCCTGCGCAGCCCGCCGGGGTCGGACCGCCGGCTCATAGGAGGAGCAGGACCTGCGGCTCGGGCTCGTCCGGCTATGCTCTACTGGTCCCCCGCTCTCCGGCGGCGTCGCTTCCGGAAGAGACCCAGCAAGAGCACGACCCCCATGATCAGGAGCATCACCGGAACGTGCTTGAGATTCCGCGCAAACAGCTCCCAGAGCCCAGTGATCAGGAACAGCGATCCGATGACGAGCCAGAAGCGCTCGATCCTCAGGCCGAAATTGTGGCGAGCCACCTGGCCGCCCAGCGTGATCATTCCGGCGCCGATCAGTCCGATGCCCAGCTGAATCTCCGCCAAGAGCACGACAGCGGCCCAGATGAAGAACAGCCCCCATCCGGCGGTGCCTAACCTCTCAGCCAGGTCACGTCTCGCAATGGGGGTCCGATCGAGGTGCTCAACGTGGGTCGTCATTCGGTCGTCCATCCTCGCTCCGCGGGGCTTCCGTCCAGAGATCTCCACACTTACACGGTACCGTTCGTCTAGGCACCGGCGCTGTAGGAAAAGTCCCCAACGGGATGTGGGGATTATCCCAGGGCCTCACGACCGTCGAACCCTCCCACTTGACGAAGGCGGAGGTCGTAGATAGTTCTACTACATAGCTATGTATCGAATTTCTACATAGGATCTGCAAATGAGCCCCCGTCCCCTGGGGTATGCGACCCTCGCCGTCCTGCAGGCTCTCGCGGATGGCCATCGCTATGGCTTCGACGTCATCGACCACACGGGTCTGCCCAGCGGGACCGTGTATCCAGCGTTGGCGACGCTTACGCGGAAGGGGCATGTGAAGTCGCGTTGGGAGGAAGACGATGTAGCTCGAGCCGAGGGCCGCCCGCGTCGTAGGTACTATGAGGTCACCCCAGATGGGTCGGTCGCGTTAGCGGAGGCCCTGGCACACCTGAGCGGCCTAGGCCTCCGGGGTCCTGTCGCGGATCCAGGAGCGACCACCTGATGTCCCCGTCACAGCCCGGGAAAGTCACATGGGTGGAGCGAGCCTGCCGAAGCCTGATCGGTCTTGCGTCAGTGCTCGTTCCCACCGAACGACGCCGGGCCTGGCGGGAGGAGTGGGAGGCGGAGGTGTGGTATCACCTACGTAAACAGAGAGACCGCCCCTCCCTTTGGGAACTCGGAGTAGTCGCGCGATGCCTCGGCGCGTTTCCTCACGCGGTGTGGATTCGGAGGGAGGAGTGGAGCATGGAAACGTTATCCCAGAGTGCCAGGATCGCTGTACGGAGGCTTTGGCGAGATCCGAGCTTCAGCGTCTCTGTAGTCGCCGTCATCGGGCTCGCGGTGGCCGCCACGGCAACCGTCTTCTCGTCGTACGAAGCGGTGGTTCTCCGCCCACTCCCGTACAGCAAGCCTTCACGGCTCGTGAGCGTTTGGGCGGAGCACGAGGAGCGCGGTTGGTACCAAGAGTACGTGGCACCGGCCAACCTCCTCGATTGGCGGGAGAGTGTCGACGCGTTCGAAGACGTGGCCGCGTACGGAGACTACTCATGGGAGCAAATCCTCTCCGAAGGCGGCGACGTCGAGGTCGTGGAAGCGGGCCCGGTGAGTGGGAACATCTTCGAAGTGCTGGGCGTGCAGGCGCTACTGGGGCGCGTCTTCCGCACGGAGGAAACGTGGAGCGACACGGAGCCGGTGGCGGTCCTGAGCCACGCTTTCTGGGTACGGCGGTTCGGCGGAGACCCGGGCGTGATCGGGACCCGGCTGGAGCTGTCCGGAGTCTCGTACGAGATCGTCGGCGTCATGCCTCGCGAGTTCCGGTATCTGGCTCCCGACAAGGAGCTTTGGATACCCTTCCGGTGGGATCCCGCCGCTCGGGGACTGGCCTTTGCTCGGCGCGCCCATCTCGTTCGCGCCGTCGCCCGCTTGTCCCCGGATGCTTCAGTCGAGGACGCCGAGGTACAGCTCCGTAGCGTTGCCGAGCGCCTCGCCTCGGCCTATCCAGCCACGAACGACGGCCTGTCCGCCGGAATCACTCCGCTCCGGGAATACCTCGTCGGGGAGCGGGGCATGACGCTTCGTGCCCTTCTCGGCGCCGTGGTGATCCTCTTGCTCGCTGCCTGTGTCAACGTGGGGTACCTGATCCTCGTCAGGTGGACGCGGAGACGGAGGGAGGTTGGAATCCGTAAGGCCCTGGGCGCCGGACGAGGCACGCTGGTGCGCGACGCCGCATTGGAGAGTGTCGTGTTGTCCGTCCTCGGCGCAGGTGTCGGCGTTGGCGCGAGTCTGTTGGGAATGAAGGTCCTCGCGCAACTCGCACCACCGGAGCTACTCGCGTCCGCGGAGCTTCAATTGAGCACGCCTTTGCTGGCGATTTCGGCGGCCATCATGGGACTCGCCGCGTTGGGCTTCACGGCCGTTCCCGCCCGTGCCGCTCATGGCATCGGGCCAGCCGGGCTGTCCGACCAGAAGGTGCGGTCCGAGGCGAGCGTGCGCAGGTCGCCCGCCATCCAGGCTTTCGTCATCCTACAGGTCGCCTTGTCGGCAGTGTTGATCTTCTCGGCGGTGCTCCTTCCTCGCAGCTTCGTGACGCTCCGGTCCGTGGACACCGGCTTCACGTCGGCCGGCGTGCTCACCTTCGCGGTTCCGTTTCCGGACAACAGCGATGAAGCGGCCGAGCAGCGTGCCCGAACGGCCGCCCAGATCACTCAGGAGCTAGCAGATCTCCCTGGCGTAACCTCCGCCGGCGCGGTGCGTCGCTTGCCCGTCACCGGCAATGGCTGGACGAGCTTCTTCTCGGTGGAGGGGGCGGGCGCGGACGGCCAGAGCTTCGAGATCGTCCACCGTGAAGCCGATAGCGGTTACTTCGAGACGATGCGGGTACCCGTACGCGCCGGCAGACTTCTTCGCGCAGACGAGCAGGACGCCCTACTCGTCAACGAGACCTTCTCCCGCCGCGCTTTTGGTGATCAGGACCCGATCGGGCGTCGGATCTCGTTTACCGAGCAGCCATCTGAGCCGACCCGCTGGTGGCGGATCGCCGGCGTCGTGGGAGACGAGCGGCAGAACGGGCTTCGCTCCGCTGCCCGGCCGGAGGTCTTCACCCACTACCGCTTCGACACCCCCCTACGTTTCGCTTCGTCGCGCGCACGTCTAGCGATCCGACCACGCTCGTACCACAGGCCCGGCGCGTGCTCAGGGCAGTCGACGCGACCCTCCCGATGGATGAGATCGCGACCCTCGAAGACGTCGTTACACGATCCATGGCCCAAGAGCGCTTTCTGACCGTTCTCGCCGGGGCCTTCGCGCTCTTTGCCGCGCTTCTCGCGGTCGTGGGTGTTTATGGTGTGACAGCTCAGCTGGCGCACGGGTGGCAACGCGAGTTCGCTGTCCGAATCGCCGTCGGAGCCGCACCTTCCAGCTTGTTCGCGATGGTCGTGTACCGGGGCGCCACGCTCGTTGTCGGGGGACTGCTGCTTGGCGGCCTCGGGGCCCTCGCCGTAGCCCGCGTCGTCGAAGCGTTTCTCTTCGAAACCTCGGCCTCTGATCCGATGCTCGTCCTTGTGGCAGCCGCCCTGGTGACGGTCACTGGGATCGGCGCAGCGATACCTTCAGCGCTGCGCGCCATGCGTACGGATCCGGCTCGGTCGCTGGCTGCTTGAAGGAGCCGGATCCTCGGGAGCTCGGCTGGCTCACGAAGCCATGGCATCGACGCCTCCGAAAGTTGTCCGTTGGTCGCGGACGAAGGCTTCAAAGGACTGGGGAGGACGGCCACCGATCCGCTCGACGACGTCGGTTTCGCCGCGGAAGATCCCGTTCTGGTGGTCCACGGCCACCGCCTTCAGATGGGTGACCAGTGAGTCACTCATGCCGTCCACGCCGGCGAGCACCTCTCCCCAGGCCTCGACGGGCAGGTCCACGTACTCCACGGGCTTGCCGAGCTCCCGCGACAGCACGCCGGCCATGTCTTTCAGCGAGAGATTGCTCGGGCCGGTCACGACGTAACGCGCACCGACATGAGACGCCGGGTCGGCCAAGATGCCGGCCACTACGCTCGCGATGTCGGTAGCCGTCACGGGCGCGTGCTTCTCTTCACCGTAGGGTAGGTATAGCCTTCCCTGGGAGGCGATGGTCGAGGCGCCGAAGATCACGAGGTTCTCGGCGAAGAAGGTCGGGCGCACGTGAACCGCACCGATGTCGGCCCAATCCAGGATGTTCTCCGACAACCAGTGCTGACGCGCCAGTGGGCTGTCGGCGTCTTCCCGTGCGGAGATCTGCGACATGTTCACTACGACTTCGACCCCCGCGTCTCGGGCGGCCACCGCAGTGATCGTGGTGGCCTCTACGAGCAGCTCACCCTGCGGTGGATACACGAAGTAGACGCGCTTGACACCGCTCATGGCCTCGCGCATGGACTCGAGATCGAGCAGGTCGCCCACCACCACTTCGGCCCCGAGCCCTTCGAGTCGGCGGGATCGATCGTCGAGACGACGGACGAGAGCCCGGACGGCGAATCCGCGACCGATCATCTCTTCGACGACGGGGGCGCCGGTCTTGCCCGTGGCACCGGTTACAAGAATCAGGGTGTTGGTGTCGTGCTCATGCATTTCGATTCCTCCTTTGGGCTTGTATATGCAACTTCATTGAGAAGACTGTTTCGGCGTACGACTCTCGGTACGTTGGCCTCCCTTCCCCGGGACCGCCGGCCAGGTTTCTCCGCTCCTCCTAGGTGGTTGCGGTCGCCAGACTCGAGTCTAGAAGCGCCAGAGTCTGTCGTCCCGCGGCGGCCGTCCACTCTGGGTTGTCTGGTGCGTACTGCGGATTCTTGAGCAGGGCGTGACCGCGGCCGACCTCCCACCGATTGAAGTCGGTCACCCGGGTGAGCATCATCTTTGCTAGCCCGGCAACCGCCCCCAGCTTGGTGCCTGCCGAGAAGCCGTGCAGGATCAGTCCGGGGTTGTCGATGTACCGCCGCGCGATCGTCTCGAAAGCCTCCGGGGCTCGCCCGGTAACCTCCTGCACGTGGTTCGTAGGCCCACCCACCGCGAACGCGTCGCGTCTCATGTCCTCGTTGTACTGACGAATCTGGGACACCTCGAAGGGACTCACGCCCTGCGCGGTCGCCGACTTGATGAACATTTCGTTCGATACATCCCGGTAGCTGACGTTGCGGCCCAGTACTCGTGCCATGATCGCGGCCGCGTCATGTCCCGACAGGAGCTCAGGGCCGCTGGGGCGGTAGGTCTTGCCGATGTGGGGCGCTGGATCCGCGAGTACGCCCGCCGCGACCGCTCCGATGTCCTCGTTCGATACGGGTGCGTTAAGCCCTTCCCCAAACGGCAACGCCAACATGCCGAGATGCTTCACGGCCAGCAGGCCGATGAAGTACATGAAAGCGAAGATCCCCGGATGCACGTACGTCACGTCCACCGTCGGCATCCAGCGGACGACGTTGTTCGTGATCCAGTGCTCGCGGGTCAGCGCCGAAGGGTGGGTGGGGTGGGGGTTCCAGGAGCTCATCAGCGCCAGCGTCTCCAAGCGGGCCTCTTCTGCGGCGAGGGCGAACAGCATGGTTCCATGGAGCAGGTTCGGCGCGAAGGGCGGCACGTGGTAGGCGCGCTGTACGTCGACCAGCGCCCGCCGAAGATCGCGCATGTCGAACAGGTCCCCCGCGAAGATCTCGGCTCCGGCCTGTCTCAATCTGTTTGAGCGCGCATCTTCTCGGCGCACGAAGGCGCGTACCGGAAACCCACGCGCGAGCAAGTCGTGTACGGCTGCGGCTCCGGTGTGCCCGGCGGCGGAAGTCACGAGGATCCTCGGCTTCGCTGACATCTTGTCTCCTCCTGCTCGAGTTAAGAGTTGTATATACAACATACTTCCGAAGAAAATTAGCCCCCGGTGCCGTGGCTCCACACGACATTCGCCGCCTCGTGCATCGAGTCTGCACCACGATCTCCCAGCGCGACTCTGGCCTCCTCCTGTGCTCTCTCCCACACCGTGACGGATTCCTGTAGCAATCTCCCGCCGCGCCGCGTGAGCTCCAGGACTTGCATGCGGCTTGACCCAGCGTCTTCAACGGTCAGCCAGCCGTTGTCGCGCATCCGCCCGACGTTCCTGCTGACTGTCGACTTCTCCATGCTCAACCGACCAGCGATCTCGCCTGGCGACAGTGTGCCGTGCTCACCGATGACCACCAGGATGTTCAGCTGTCCGATCGTCAAGCCTAGGGGGCGTAGCGCTTCGTCGTAGATGGCCGTGATCGTTCGGTTCAGCATCCGAATTCGCGCCGCGAGGCACTTCCCGGCGATCATTCTGGCTGCGCCTTCAACCGTCTTTGTGGATTTGCTCGTCATCGTTGCCTCTCTTCGTGTGATGTATATACAACTCACGAATGCCCATGTCAAGACCTCAGAATCAAGTCGGATTCCTGGCCAGAGGTCGGATACACGGTTTCGACGGGACCCGCGGACCAGATGATGGTCTAGCGTACCTCTACCCGAATCCCCAGGAAGAGGTGTCCGCTCGGCCGGACCGGTTCAGGATGTTCACGAGATAGACGTCGGCAAATGGACGAACCGGCCATCGGGGCCCGGACGCCGAAAACACGATCGTGTCGGTCAGCTCGAGGCTCGATTGGCTGAGCGAGCGACCGGGGTTATCGGCTCGAGCGTAGCGGGCAGCCAATCCGTATCCGACGACCGGGAGCCACCCACGGCCGAAGGGGCGGGTGCGGAGCGTCAGGTAGCCGTACCAAGCCTTGCCAGTCCATGCGCCGAGCGGGTCGGCCGGGAAGTCTCCGAGTAGGTCCAGCGCCGGAACCACGTGGAAGGCGTCACGTACCGGGATCCACGCTGAGAGGCCGAGGTGCTCGTGTCCCAGGCCGCCCCGGTGGACCTCGACGCCCCCTCGAAGTCCGATCTCGAGGGGTCGCTCGCCCGATTGGGCGCCGACGTCAGTGGCAGCTACCGCCAGGCTCAGTGCGAGGCCGACGGACAAGGGCAGCGCGTTCAAGATGCCTGCTCCGAACGGGAGCCTCATCCTCCGACCTCCCGATCGTACCAGTCGAAGAGGTCCGGCCAATAGTTGGTCTCGATGCTGTGGCCCACTCCCGGAAAGGTCCTCACCGTGAATGGCTTGTCCGCCCTGGAGACCAACTCTTCCAGAATCATCGCGCTCGATCGGGCAGGCACGATCCGGTCCTCCTCCCCGTAGATCCATAGCCCGGGCACTTCCAGCCGCTCGAGGTCCGCGCGGGGATCGAGGTCGTTTCCGGAAGGCACGAACCCCGCGAAGATCTGCTCGAGCTGCGCGATCGTGAGCGACTCGTCGTCCGATATCTGATCCCAGTAGTTGGCCTGTTGCCCCGTCACGGTCGGCCCGGATAGAAGGATCACGAAGGAGACGTCCGACGAGCGCACGGTAGCCTTCGGTACGACCCAGTCAGCTTGACTGGCTCCCATGAGACCGATTCGGGAGGGGTCGATGCGCGGGTCGCCCTTGATGAAGTCGACGGCCGAGACCAAGTCGTCAGCGAGCACCGTCATGTGGTCGAAGTCCTTCGAGTAGACGCCGTCCGACTTTCCGACGCCCCGCTTGTCGAATCGCAACACCCCGAACCCCCTCTGCACGAGGGGTAGGGCGCGGTCGGCGTTCACTCCGGTGTTGACGCGGCCGGACCCGTGACTAAGCACGATCAAGGGAGGTCGTGCGACACCCCTCGGTAGGTCTAATGCGTAGTAGAGCTGGGCTCCGGAGCTCTCGAGGAATCCGTACTCCGTCGTCGCGAAGGGCTCGAGGGAGACAGGAGAGCAGCCCGTGACCGCGGCCGCGAGGGTGATGACCAGCGGCGTTGGTTGGGGCGACAACCGCCTTGCGCCGGCTCGTCGCACGGTTGGTACACCCCGTAGCGGGGACCGAGTAACCGTCTGCTGACGAACTTCCATACGGACGGACCATTCCCGGGTTTCTTTAGAGCGTGTCGAGCGCCCTCAGCACGCTAACGCTTCCGCCCGACGCCATTTCCGGCCAAGCGGTTCGGGGATGGCCGGGGGCTCAGGTCGAGGGGTGTGCTCGGGCTAATCCGCGAGGTCGAGGTCGCGTTACCGTTCCAGTCTCTGAGTCACGACGAAGCGCGTTCCCGCTGCGTTGACGTCGTACTCGGGATTGTACGATGTCATCATATTGTCCGCCCCCATGCCGACTTGCTCCCCGGTGAACAGCCTCCGGGGTGTTGCGGGACTGAACCCACCAGCGGCGGTGAACTCGACGGCCATGAGTGAGTTGCCTTCCCAGTAGAACAGCTCGTCGTTGCTCCACTTCGGCCAGGTGCCGCCGTTCGTCGATACCTTCCACCTCGCGTCCGACCTGGGGAACGTGGTGACGTAGATCTCGGCCTGGCCGTCTTGGTCGGACTGGTACGCAACGAAGCGTCCGTCGCGCGACATCCGCGCCAGCGCCTGGATCCCGTCATCGTCGACCAGCACCCCAGTCTCTCCGCTCGCGACCGTGACGAACCAAAGATCCCGGGCTTCCGTATCGGGGTTGTTCGTGTGGAAGACCACGGTCGATGCGTCCGGAGACCATGACGGATACCACTTGTGCATCCCTTCGCTCTCGATGAGTGGCCGGTCTCCACCGCTGCCGTCCCCCGCGCGTACGTACAGATTCGACACGCCGCCCCTGTCTTGGATGGAGTATGCGATACGCGATCCATCCGGAGACCAGATCATGTGGCGCTCGAACCCTTCATTGGTCGTGAGCCGGTGCGCGCTCGTCCCCTCGAGGACATAGAGATGGTCGGTTTCACCCTGCACCAGCCGACCGCGGACCGCCACCTTGGAGCCGTCTGGGGACATCGACGGATCGAGGATCGAGTTCATGCGAGGACCGACGGTCCGCTGAACGTTGCCAGCTCGATCGACGGACGCGAGCTGCCGCGGGATCCCAGTCTGGTTCCCCTGTGCCTCGAGCGGTGCCTGGTCGGCGGCGAGCACACCGAGCGTGATCAGGGGAATCGCGAAAAGGGGCCTCATAGTGTCTCCACAGTTGCAGAGCGGCGGGTGCCAGCGCCCGACGGCGCCGAGTATCGCTAGCTGACGATCCGGTCGTCGACATGTGTCCCCCACAACTCAAACCACTTCCGCAGGTAGAGCTGGGTCCGCATGAAGTTGGACGGCTTGGAAGTCGTGCCGGGTGATCCGCTGTGCACGAACGACTCCACAGCCACGACCGCGTCGGCTTTCGCGCCCAGGGCCATCGTGTCGAAGTCGCCCTGTGTGAAGCGACAGCGGCCGTCCAGCCCCCTCTCCGACCTGAGACGGTTGGCGATTTCGTACTGTCGCTGACTGATCGTGATGCCGTGAAGCCGACTCCTCGGAAAGGTATGCGCGAGGTGGAAAAGCGTGCCCCCTACCCCGCATCCTATATCCAGAATCGCGAGATCCTCCACCTCGATCAGCGCTCCGATCTCCTTGGCGATCAGGACATCGAGGTAGTTGGCCGCGTCGCGAACCGAGCCGACGCCAGGCCCCCACAGCTGCCGGTGGATCGCGTAGCTGCCCCGGGCTCCCACCCACAGGAATCGAAGTGTATTGCGATCGTAATAGCGTGCGACACGATCAGATGAGGCCATTCAGTGAGTCTACGGAGTCCCTGCAGCCCCCAGCGGGCACCCCTCATCCGCGCTGGCCCAACTATCGGGCACGTACTCGATGTCCAAGGTCTGCCCGAGCCGAGCCTCGATCTCCTCGAGGTCCGGCCGTCCATCCGGAATCCCTTTGCGCCCGTTTCCGTCCGGATCGATGGTCGACGTGACGGTCACCGAGAAGAGCCGACTGGAGCGCGTGCGCGCGACCTGAACTCGGTCTTCCGATTCAGCCATCCGCGACTGCTTCAAGCTCGCTTCGCCGATGATGCGAAAGAGCGCACCCAGGGCACCGGAGGTGGGTCGAGCCGTCAGCCCCTCCATCTCGTCGATCACCACCATGTCGTCGAATTGGAGGAGCCGGTACGTGACCTCGCTGCGACTCGTGACTTTGAGTCGCGGTTTCGCATTGACGTCCTCGAAGCTGAACTTGGACGCCGGGTTCTCGCTCTTGGGCCACCACGCCCGCACACTGAGCGCGATCTTCGGCTCTGGACCCTCCTTTACCTCGGAGACCACGCGCTCGGGCCGATGCTCGATCATCACCCATTGCCGATTCTGATTCCCGAGGCGTGACGAAACAGGGGCCTCGTCGGCCGTGATCCCCGCGGTTTCCAGGTACGATGTAAACCAGTCGTCCGGGTCGATGGAAAGGGGAGGGCCGTCCGGATCGCGCTCGTGGGCCTCTCGTCCCAAGCGCAGCAGGAGCTCGGTCGTGAATCGCCCGCGGTTCGTCGTCGCGAGGATGTCGTAGTCACCGTGGAGTCCCATCACGCGAACGAGCTCATCACGAGAGACCCGCTCGGTAGTGCAGAGCTGCCCGTTGAGCGGCGCGGCTTTCAGGCAGACGCCTACGGCAGTCAGGCAGGCAGCAGCGGTAGTCACACGAACCGCGGTTGCGACGCGGGAGGGCCATGCAGACATAGGTAGACGAGTACCGCCAAGCGGGATCGGGAGCAAGTTGGTCGCCGTCCTGTGCTACGTTGCAGCAGCTCGATCCCCTCGTCGCCAGAATCGATTGAGACGCACAATTTTCCGAAAAGTCCATCGCCGCCGCGATTGTCCTCGCTGTCCTGTGGCTGTGCGAATCCCTCGTCCCGATGTACGAAGGACGGAGCCGTCGCGCCGCCCATGGCGCCGCCAACCTGGCACTGGGGGTTTTCAACGCTCTATTGACCTCCGTCCTTTTCGCTGGGCTGATCCTCTTCGTTACCGAGTGGGCGAGGGCTCCACCGTTCGGGATCCTACACTGGGTCGCGCTGCCCGATTGGCTCGTTTGGGCAGCGGCAATCCTGCTCTTCGATTTCTGGCAATACGTGTGGCATCGCCTGAACCATGCGATCCCGCTTCTCTGGCGGTTGCATTCGGTTCATCACTGTGATGGCGACCTCGACGTCACCAGCGGCGTGCGGTTCCACACGCTCGAGATCCTGCTGTCCGCGACGGTCCGGCTGGGTGTCTTGCCGCTGCTCGGTATGACAGTGGAACAGCTCCTGCTCTACGAGGCGGTAGTGCTCCCGATCGTGCTCTTCCATCACAGCAACATCCGCGTCCCGCGGGGACTCGACCGTGCGCTTCGGACGGTAATCGTCACGCCGTGGATGCACTGCGTTCATCACTCCCGTTGGCAACCGGAAACGGACTCCAACTTCTCGAGCCTCTTCTCCGGGTGGGACCGGCTCTTTCGGACGTTCCGACTCCGGGACGACCCGACGACCATCGAGCTGGGGTTGGACGGCTACGAGGAGTCGGAGTGGAGGGCAGTGTCCGGCATGCTGATGGCGCCGTTTCCGTCGAGGGAGAGGGACGGACGCTGACGTGGATTCGGAACTGAGCGCGCGGAGCGTGCTCGACCGTTTGGTCGCGGTACGCCCGCTCCCGTCGCGGTTCGCCTAGTCCCGTCGCGGCTCGCCTGGTCCCTGAGGTCCTGCACGGACGCGTCGTGGGTCCCGGAGGCTTGCCAGTCCGCACCCCGCGCACCGTACATTGACGCTGCGGGCCGCATTGGACGAGTCCGGCTTGGTCTGCACCGGGGAGGAGACTTTACGCCCCCCGACGTGGTGCACATCGACGACGGGCTGGATACGCGGGATCCGGATCAGTACGACTTCGCGATCTCTCGGCGGCTCGGGGTGACAGACTTTGCGGCCGAAGCTCGGATACTGATCCTTCAGTCGGACCAGTCTCAGTTTCAGGAGGTGAGTAGATGCAGGCTCCGGATGGATTCCTGACTCAGTTCGGTGCGCTCGACAACTTGGCCGCTGACCCGCGGTTTCAAGCAGTTGCCGTCGTCGTTCTGAGCGTTGTGGTCGCCAAGATCGCCGACTGGATCATCACACGGCTGATCACGCGCTGGGCGCGAAGAACCACGACCGACCTCGACGATCGTATCGTCGAGTTGCTGCATCGCCCCCTGTTCATGTTCGTACTGCTCGGGGGTCTAGCGCTTGCCGCGGATCTGCTGGCGCTCGAAGGTGGAATCCGAAGGCTCACGCTGGGCGCTCTTGGGACGGTGGCCGTTCTCGTCAGTTTCGGCTTCGCGATGCGGGCGAGCGGACTCATTCTGGAGACTCTGAGTCGACACGCCGAGCGCTTCCGCTTCGTGGACGCACGCACCCTGCCGCTGTTCGGCAACCTGTCCAACGTCGTACTGATCGCCGCAGCCGCCTACTTCCTTTTCCTTGTTTGGGCCCTCGATGTCACCGCCTGGCTGGCCTCGGCCGGAATCGTCGGTATCGCGGTCGGCTTCGGCGCCAAAGACACGGTCGCCAATTTCTTCGCCGGTGTGTTCATATTGGCCGACGCGCCATACAGGATCGGCGACTTCATCGTTCTCGATTCCGGCGAAAGGGGACGGGTCACCCACATCGGGCTACGCAGCACCCGCCTCCTGACCCGCGACGACATCGAGGTGACGGTGCCCAACGCTGTCATGGGCAACACCAAGATCATCAACGAGACTGGCGGACCTCACGAGAAGGAGCGCATACGCATCAAGATCGCATGTGCCTATGGCTCCGACATCGATCAAGTCAAACAGGTGCTCCTGGACGTTGCCATCAGCCACGGTGGCATCTGCACCGACCCCGAGCCGCGGGTCCGTTTTCGCGCCTTCGGCGCCTCCGGCCTGGAGTTGGAGCTCCTCGGGTGGATCGACGAGCCCGTTCTACGCGGCCGCATCACCGACGCGCTCAACACCGAGGTGTATCGCCGTTTCAACGCGGAGAAGATCGAGATTCCGTACATGAAGCAGGACGTGTACGTGAAGGAGATGCCGTCAAGACACACAGATGCCGACGCGCCATCCGCTACCTAGCGTACCGTCTGTGTGTCCGGGCCGTACGACACCAGGCGCGCCGCAGACGATCGTCGCATCGGCGCGCAGCTAGAGGTTCTGTGCCCGCTCCGAGAGCCACGGGGCGGGGAGGCACGAGCGCTCGGTTGCGCTCCTGCCGCGGTCAACCAATGAGCGCCGTCAACTCTTGAAGCTGAGGAACACCTCTCCGTCGCTCACTTGTGGCGGGCTGGCGGTGAGGTCGGGAAGGTTGTCTCGCACCCATCCGGAAGCCACTGATGTGGATTCCTCGGTTCCCGCTTGGTCGTCGCAGACCGTAATCGTCGTGAGCGCGTCTCCGTTCCGCACGGCGAAGTAGGCGTTCAGCCCATTCACGCCACCCAGAAGCTCCCGGACCTCTCCCTGCCGCTGCTCCATCTCGTCGATCAGTGTCGACACACCCGTGTACTGCCGAACTACTGCGTGCATTCTGCACCTCCTGGCTTTTGATTGCCTCTCCTGGCCGCTAGCGTTTTCGAGCGGTTGCGGGCCCATCGGACTGCTATCCACAGGACTCGGCCTCGGACGGTCAGGGACCGAATCCTGGGTCCCATAACGAGAGTACTCGGATGAATGAGCTTCCAGCAAGCAAATCGCGAGTGCTCATGGCTAGCATCTATCTGGGCGTGACTTTCGCGTTGAGCTCTCGATTCAGCTGCCCCGAGGACGCCGTTCCGCGGTCGCGCGACTCCTCAGCGGCCGGTTTCTTTCCGCTCTCAATATCGTGATCCTGGTCGGCCCCTCGCAGTCGTAACGCTTCCCTTTCGCCTCGATGTCGTGACTCTTGTCGTGTTCCACGATGAGGACATCGGCGAAGCGGACCTTCTTCCAACTCTCGATGACCCGGTCGAGCTTCCTCGACCCGTAAGGCGGGTCCGCGAACGCCACTCGGTAGGCACCTCCCTCGAGCTGGCGGATCCAGACCAGGGCATCCCTCTTGAAAATCCGGGTCTGTTTGGTGGCCCGGAGCGCGGCCACGTTTGCCTTGAGAGCGTGGAGCGCCGCCGGCCCGTTCTCGATGAAGTCGACGGAGCGAGCACCGCGAGAGAGCGCCTCGAGCCCGACCGCTCCCGAGCCCGAGAACAGATCCAATACGCGGGCGCCTTTGAGATCGTCTTCGACCAATGATAGCAAGCGATCTCGTACGCCTTCGGAGGTCGGACGGACCTTACCCCCAGGGGGGGTCAGCCTTCGTTCGGCGTGTTTGCCTTTCAGTATTCGCATTAGAAGTACGACCCGACGGGTGGGTGAGGATCGAGCCGGGGCTCCGCCGAACTACCTTGGCACCCGCGCCTTCACGTCTTCCAGCCAGTTCTGGACGACAACCAGCTGGAGGGCCTCTTCTTCCTGGCCGGCGGGACGGTATACGCGCACCATGACGAAGCCTCCGTCGTCCGGCGTGACGGCGTAAGGAACCGTGGTCACCGCACCGCTCCCCTGATAGTCGGCGGGGATCGCGAATAGGGCCTCGGGGCTCCCGGCCTGGAACACGTCGGTCCCCCCGACGACTGCCACGGACAGGTTTTCGTTCGCGTCCACGAAGAACAGCTCGCGCCCGCTGTGCGCCCACTTGGGGCCGAATCCTCCTTGGATCGAGACCTGCCAGCGGCCCGCGTCCACGTCGGGGAAGGGTCGGACGTACACCTCGTATCGACCGGTCTCGTTCGACGTGTAGGCGATCCAGCGTCCGTCCGGTGAGATGGCCGGGTCCGTCTCGTCGAACTCCTCGACCATCAGTGGCTGGGGCTCACTGTCCTCGCCCGGCCGAAGGGCGACGATATCGCGACCGAATACGGCGCCGGCACCCGTCGTAGTACGAAGCACCAGCCACTCACCGTCGGGGCTCCAGACGGCTTGAGCCACACTGCCTTCGAGGTCTGCCAAGAGCTCGGCGGACCCGGTGCCGTTCGCCGCCTTCGCGAATACGTTCAACGCTGTCGGATCGGCGCCGGAGACGTAGGTGACGGTTGCTCCATCGGGCGACCACACCGGCGAGTAGTCCTCGGCGTCATCGAAAGTGAGTCGCGAACGTGGTCCGTCGGGGAGCTGCTTGATCCAGATGTCCAGCGTCTGGTCGGTCTGTTCTCGGAGCGCCAGCTGGGTTCCGTCGGGCGAGATGCTCCAACTGGTGTTGATGTCGCCCCGAGTGAACGTCCAGCCCGGGTCGATCGGCGTGGCCGCCCCGGAGCGGGTGACACGAACCATCTGCATCACGCCGGCCTGCCCGCTCGCTCCGGACCAGTACACGAGGGTGCCATTCTCCGAGACGCTGAAGAGCGGGTAGCTGTTCGGATCCACGAACATGCCTTCGACGAGCGGGACGGGCGACCCGATGATCTCAGCCGCGTCCGTGTCGAATGCGACTGCCAGGATCTGGCCCTCCATGGACCCGAAGACGAGGTGGCCCGTTGGCGTTAGGTACGGCTTGACCCCTGGAACCAGCGTCTTCCGTTCTCCAGAGGACAAGTTCATCGCGTCCACGCGAAACGGATTGCCCCAAACCGAGAATACCGCGTTCTCGCCATCGGGAAGAACCTGGAAATCCGCTTGTGGTCCATCGCCCTCCTCGTCGCGGTCCGTGATGTGCTCCGAGGCCCCACCGGCTTCAGGCACCCTATGAATGGTGTTGCCCAGGCCAGTGTAGTAGACGAAGCCATTGGGTCTCCACCGGGGACAACAGTTTGCGGAGTCCGCCACGGTACGGACGACTCCGCCCCCGAGGGGAGCGATCCTCAGCTCCGCACCGACGATGAACGCCAGCTCGGTGCCGTCGGGCGATACGACGGGCGTGCTCCCGTTCTCCGTGCCTGGGACCGGGGTCGGCGCGAGATTATCCCACCGTTGCTGCCAGAGCTGCGGCTGTCCGTCGATCACACGTTCGAAGACGAAGCCCGACCCGTCGGGTAAGGCTGCAATGGGGTTCGGCGATCGTTCCTCGGTCAGAGCCAAAGAGAACCGCTCGACCGTGACTGGAAGGCCGGACCTTGTCGCGGCCCAGAGGGTCGTCATCGCGAGAACAGCCGCGGCGCCCCAGCCCGCGTACATCCGAAGTCGAGAGCCACCTGCGGACACTCCGCCGTCTCCCTCGAAAACCCCGTGCCGGAACGTGGGATCGGCCAGCGCATCGGCGAACTGTTGCGCTCCGGTAAACCGGTCCGCGGGGAGCTTCTCCAGCGCCTTCCGGATCGCGGCATCGACGTTGGCTGGAATCGACCTACGGACTGTGGTGGCGGACACCGGATCACCCTGGATGATCTTGCCGAGCACCGCTTGGGCCGTGTTCCCGATGTACGGCGGCTCACCCACGAGCATCTCGTATAGCACGCACGCGAGAGCATACGTGTCGCTCGCCGGTCCAACGCTCTGATCCCCCGTCGCCTGTTCGGGGCTCATGTAGAACGGAGTGCCGACGCTGAGGCCTGTCTCCGTCAGGCGGCTCCCACCTGCCGCGCCGACGGCGATGGCGATGCCGAAGTCGGCGACGAGTGGCTCGCCCCGGCTGAGCAGGATATTCGCCGGCTTGATGTCCCTATGGACGATGCCCTGTTCGTGCGCGGTCTGCAGCGCCTGCGCCACCGCCGTCGCGATTCGCACCGCGTCGTCCACGGGCAGCTGCTTCTCTCGATTGATCCGCTCCTGGAGGGTTTCGCCTTCGACGTACGGCATCACGTAGAAAAGGAACGAATCTGCCTCTCCCGAGTCGTGCAGCGGCAGAATGTGCGGATGCTGGAGCCCCGCCGTCGTCTTGATCTCGGCGAGGAAGCGCTCGGCCCCGACGACCGCGGCCAACTCGGGCTTGAGCACCTTCAACGC
This sequence comes from Longimicrobiales bacterium, assembly GCA_965248625.1. Taxonomy (GTDB): domain Bacteria; phylum Gemmatimonadota; class Gemmatimonadetes; order Longimicrobiales; family Gaopeijiaceae. The sequence goes on from OZ252109.1 coordinate 1,389,854, forward strand.
GACCTTGCGCTCGTGCCGAAGGTCATCCGCCAGGTACACCATTGCCATGCCGCCCTCGCCCAGCTCCCGCTCGATGCGGTAGCGGCCTTCGAGGGCTGCGTTCAAGCGGGTGATGGCTTCGGACATGGGATTGCACCGGTTGGGGGTGCGACATAATCCTCGGGCAACGCTCGTGGGCGCAAGCGGCAACGCGAGGCCGCGCCGCGCCACGCGAACTCGTTGGCGCGGCGGTCGGACCATTCGCATCTTCGATTCATGTCCGATGCCGCGAAGTGCCTCAACGTCCCTCTCGAAGGCCGCGGCGGCGCCGAGCGCGATACCGTTGCGCGATCCCGGAGCAAGTAGGGACCATCTTCGGCGTCGAGCTCGAGGGCGATCAGCTTCACAGCCCCGTCCGAGTAATCTCGGGGCCTGCAGGTCTTCGCCGAGCAGTGCGTGTGCGATGGCGAGAGTCGAGCGCTCGGGCCTCACCCGAATGGACAAGTGAAATGCCCGGTCTTCCTCCGAAGCTTGGAGATTCGCAGGCACATCACAAGTTGGTATGCCGAGCACGACGTGGGTAGAATGCCATCCATGTCCCGTCTCCAGCGTGTTAGTCGTCTGATCCGCTTCGTCCGGTCTGGCGTCTTCCCCTGCGTGCTGGCCGTGGTGGCGTGCACCACCGGTGATCCGGGGCCCGACTCGGCACGCGGCCTCGACGACGTCGGCCAGATCGTCCGACCCAACGTCCTCTTCATCTCCGTCGACGACCTCAACGACTGGATCGAGCCCCTAGGCGGCCACCCACAGACTGTCACGCCGAACATCCAGCGGCTCGCCGACGAAAGGATGACTTTCACCCGCGCCTTCACACCCTCCCCCTCCTGCAACCCCGCCCGGACGGCCCTCCTGACGGGCCTACACACATACACGTCCGGCATGTACTCGAACTACCAGTACTGGCGGGAGGTCATGCCCGACGTCGTGACGCTTCCCGGGTACTTCCGTGCCAACGGGTATTGGGCGGGCGGCGCCGGGAAGATCTTCCACAACGATCAGCCGGATCCGGTCTCGTGGGACGAGTACTTTCCGGCGCTGGATCGCCACATGCCAAGTTGGCCTCGACCCGAGTCCGCCGAGCCCACCGTGAACATGCCCCCCTTCCCGGACATGTACGGGGCCTTCGACTGGGGTCCCCTCCAGGTCGGGATCGAGGAGACCGGCGACTACCAGTCGGTGAGCTGGGTGATCGACCAGCTACGACGCAGCCACGACCGGCCGTTCTTTCTCGCCGCCGGGATCTACCGCCCCCACCTGCCGTGGTACGTGCCCGAGGAGTACTTCGACAAGTTCCCTTTGGAGACGGTTCAGCTCCCGCCGTTGCTCGACGATGACGTCGTAGATCTGCCAGAACGCGCGATGGAGATCGCACATCGTGGAGGGGACTACCACGGGCGAGTGGTCGAGGCCGGCCAGTGGGCGCCAGCCGTCCAGGGTTACCTGGCCTCGATCAACTATGCCGACGAGATGGTCGGGCGCCTGCTGGATGCGCTCGACGCCAGCGCATATGCGGACAATACGGTCGTGGTCCTGTGGTCAGACCACGGATGGCAGTTCGGCCAGAAGGAGCACTGGCGAAAGTTCGCTCTGTGGGAGAACCTCGCGCGGGTGGTCCTCATTGCTCGAGTGCCCGAGGGAGTACTAGGCCTGCCGGCCGGTACGTCAGCGGGGACCCGCTCGGGCCGGACAGTCTCGCTCCTCGATCTATACCCGACGCTCGTGGAGCTCGCCGATTTACCCGGGAGGCCGTAACTCGACGGACGCAGTCTGGTTCCCTTGCTCGCGGATCCCTCCGCGGAGTGGGACCGCCCCGTCGTGACGACGTATCAATACTCCGAGTACTCCGTGCGCGACGAGCGCTGGCGCTATCTCCGGTACATCGACGGGAGCGAGGAGCTGTACGACCACGACGACGACCCGGAAGAGTGGAACAACCTGGCCGATGATTCAGCCTTCGCGACCGTGAAGGCTCGGTTGGCAGCGGCCCTACCCACTGATCCGGCGCCTTTCGTGGAGACTTCCTACCAACTCGCGCCGCACCACGTGCCGCCACTTCGGAGTCGGGAGGACTATCTGGCCCGCAAGGCGGCGGGCCAGCGACGATAAGCGTGCTGAGGGCGTTCGACCCGGCCGGTCGAACGGCTTTGGGACGAGGTGGACCCCGGCGTAGCCGAGACCGGAGGCATGGCCGTGATCAGATTGACCGGTAACGACCGACGGGACGAAACCTGATCGGGGCCTCCTCATACTCCTCGAGGGCGTGTGCCGGGCAGGCAACCCTTCCCACCGGTTGTGGTATCTGACGAATCAGCTAATCTACATTGTGAGTATTACAATGTGGGAAATCGGACGTTGAGACGTCACATACCCGAAACCGTGGAGCGGAGGATGTCGAGAACAAAGAAGCTGTCGGGAATGAAAAGGGTCCTGTTCTTGGCGATGCTGCCGGCTGTGACTGGATCACCGGCCACCGCGCAGATGCACGGGGACGCCCCCACCGAAGTCCCGATGCGGGTGAAGGACGGTCGCCTGTTCGTGCCCGTCCACGGACCGGATGGAACCGAGTACGAGTTCATGCTCGGCACCGGAACACCTACGGTTCTGTCGGAGTCGCTGGGTGAGAAGCTCGGAGCCGAGCCGGGCCTCACACTGGGCGGTGCGGCGGTCAGCCTCGACAACCTGCAGACGCTCCCGGACGATCGCATCAAGGTCGCGGGTCGCGTCGTCGACGGGATCGTCGGTCCTGGAACCCTCAACCAATTCGACGTGCTGATTGATGCCCCGGGCGAACGGCTGATGATGAAGCCGATCGGGCGACGCGTCGAGTGGGAGGGAATGACGATGTCACCTCCGATTCGAGCGCGCGTCTTGCACGGAATGCTCCTCTCGTTCGACGTCGAACTCAACGGTCGAGAGACGCCCGCGATGTTGGATCTATCGATGCCGGCGGTGATGGTGAACGACAGAGTCATCGGTGATCTGGGCCTCGAGAAGGATGGTGTGGGCGACCTCCGGCTCGGTAACACCACGCTCCTGGATCTTCCTGTGCGCCTGAGCGATCATCCCCTCTTCCAAGGGTGGGATCCGCAAGGCAACGGCTTTCTTGTCGTGGGTGCCGCGGCGGCGATCGACTGTGCGATGTCGATTAGCTGGGTCCACCAGGAGCTCAGGACGTGCGTGCGATGAGCCAGCACTTTCTGGGCGAGTTCGAACAGATGGTCCTGCTGTCGATCATGCGCTTGGGGAGCGGCGCGTACGGGCTGGCGGTGAGGGACGAGCTCGAGGCGGTGGCCGGGCGGGCACCGTCCAGCGGCGCGTTGTACACGACGCTCGATCGCATGGAAAAGAAGCGTCTCGTGACCTCTGCGGCCGGTGAGACCACGCAGGAGCGCGGAGGACGTCCCCGTCGATACGTAACCGTGACTGCCGAAGGCCGCGCGCTTCTGTCCCGTTCTCGTCACACACTCTTGGCGCTGTGGGACGGGCTCGAGGGAGCCCTCGACGGATGAGGGTCCATCGTCCGCCGCGTTGGCTCGAGAGGCTCCTCGAGAGGGCTCTGCCATCCGGCCTGTCCGGACAGGGCACCCTTGGCGACCTGGCTGAGGGATTCGAGCGTCGTGCGCTCCAGTCGCCTTTGAGTGCCCGATTGTGGTACGCGGCGCAGACCGTATCGATCGTCACGTACCGCGTGTTTACGCGGGGCCACGTCGCGAGCGGGCGGAGCGACTCAGATCTCCTGATCGACCTTAAGTGGTCGCTTCGCTCGATCCTCAGACACCCTGGCTTCGCTATAGGCGTTGTAGCGGTGCTAGGGCTCGGGCTCGGAGCGAATGCCGCGGTCTTCTCCGTCGTGGACGGAACCGTTCGCAATACGAGCTGGTGGAGCGAGCCCGATGCCACCGTCGCGATCTGGCCGGAGAGGGAGTTCTCTTTCGGCCAGATCGAGCTATACCGGCAGGAGGCAACCGCGTACCGCACGGTCGGTGGGTACGTGGAGGCGGCCTTCGCGCTCGGCACGACGAACGGCGAGACGCTGAGTGTGAACGGCGTCTTCATTACGCCTCAGCTCTTCCAGGAGCTCGCCGTCCAGCCAGGAGTCGGCCGCCCGTTGGTGCCTGACGACGCTTTTCTCGGGGTTGAACGGGTCGTCGTGATCAGCGACGCGCTCTGGAAGCAGTCGTTCGGTGCCGATCCGTCAGTGGTCGGGAGCCGCATCGACATCAGCGGATTCCCGGCCACGGTGGTGGGTGTGCAGGGTCCGGGTGGGATCGCACCGGAGGGCCAAACGGAAATCTGGCTGCCCTTGGTCATGGATCCGCGGAACGACGACTACTGGAAGTCGCAAAGCCACACGTTGATCGGTGTGCTGAGGTCCGGTGCCGACCTCGATGACGCGGCCGGCGATCTGAAGGCGTACACGGCAGCGCTCACGAACCTGTTCCCTTCGTTCTTTCCGCCTGGTTGGGCGGACGGTGAGGCCACAGTCGCCAGAGCGGACGAAGCTCAGCGGCGCCTCCTCCGGACACCGCTGCTGCTGCTCATGGCGGGTACGGTGCTCCTCCTGTTGGTTACCGCGCTCAACGTCGGCAACCTCCTTCTCGGTCGCGCCCTCGATCGCCGACGCGAGTTGGCGGTGCGTGCCTCCCTCGGCGCTGGCCGTGGCCGGATCGTGAGACAGCTCCTCGCTGAAGGCTTCGTGCTGACGGTCGTGGCCCTCGTCATTGCACTGGTCACCGGGTCGATCGGGGGCACACGGATCGCCGAGCTCTTCGTTGGTGAGGTGGTGGTAACGAGCAGCTCGGTGCTGTCGTCGTCGGTCCTGGGCTTCGTGCTCGGCATCAGCGCTTTGGCCTGGCTGGTTCTCAACGGTGTGCCCATCGCGCACTACCTCCGTAGCCAGCGCGATGGCCTCAACGTCAAACCTGATTCGGGCTCGAGGATACAGCGTACGTTGGTCACCCTCCAAGCCGCGCTGGCCACGCTGCTGCTGGTTACCGCTACCCTACTCGTGGCTACCGTCGGCAACCTGCGTGAGGTGCCTCTTGGCTTCGTTCCGGACGGCATGGCCACGGTGGCGCTGTCACTCCCAGCCGACCGGATCAGGGACCGGGCGACGGCCCGTCAGCTCTACGACAGGTTGGTGGAGAATGTCGACGCGATCCCGGGTGTGGAGTCTGTAGGGCTCACCGGCTTCCTGCCGCTTCGCAAGCAGGCGCCAAACGCGCCGATCAACCTCGAAGCCGCGCCGGTTACGATTCGCGCGAGCTCGGTCAAGACACCGAAGCACAAGGTCGACGTCGGATTTTTCGAAGCCATTGGCGTGCGACCGTTGAGGGGTCGCGTCTTCAACCTCGAGGATCGAGCCGACACGGCAAGCGCTGTGGTCGTCAACGAGTCACTCGCGAGAATCCTCTGGCCGAATGGGGGCGGCGTGGGTCAGAGGATCGCGATCGATCCACACGCTTGGGATTTGTTCCTGCCGGTCGTCGGCATCGTGCCGGACATACGGTCCGGGCAGATGACGGGGCCCGTGGAACCAGCGATGTACGTCGCGTTAGCGGAAAGTCCTTCCAGGGATCTCACGATGATCGTGCGGATCGCGGAAGGCGCCCCGGACATCCTTCGCATGCTTCAGGGTGCCGTGCGAGAGGCAGACCCGTTGGTTCCAGTCCGGTCGATCACCCGGATGGAGGACGTCGTGCGGGCAGCGTACGCCACGTCCTGGGTGATGATGGGACTGCTCATCGTGCTCGCTGTCCTGGCCACCGCACTCGGCGCGATCGGGATCTACGCCGTGCTCGGACAGCACGTCTCAGCCCACCGTAAGGAGATCGGTGTACGGATGGCGCTCGGCGCCGAGCCGGGTGTCGTCGTCGGAGCCGTGGTGCGATCGGGTCTCTTCCTGGCGGGCGGGGGCATCCTGATCGGCAGCGCGGGCGCGGCGATGTCGACCCGCTTCCTCGAGGCCATGCTGTTCGAAGTCTCCGCATTGGAGCCATGGGCCTACCTTGCCCCGGCGTTGGCACTGTGTGTCGCCGCCGCGTTCGCGGCTCTGGTTCCCGCCGTGCGTGCGGGAAGACTCCCACCGGCCGAGGTTCTGCGGTCGGACTGACTCTACTACTGGCTGATGGGCGCCACGATGATGGTCACATCCACGTCGTGGTACAGTCCCCCGTCGTCGGCCCGGGCGCGGAGCACATACGTTCCCGGCCGGTCGAAGACGACTTCGACTTCCCACATCCCGTCCTCAGGCAGCTCCGGAGGATACCAGAGCGGCGCCCAAGGCGAGTTGGCCGCGGCTCGCGCGTCCTCCCACACCTTCACTTGTAGCGGATCGAACGTCACCTCCGCGTCACCACGATAGACGAACCATGCCAGGTTCAGACCGTTGGCCTTGCCGACAGTAATCCGGGTCGGAGGGCGAAGTGCGGCCGCCGGCAGCTTGGGCGTGCCGTCCTCGCTGTCAGAGCTGCGCCTCGGCCGCCGACGAGGTCTTGGAAGGCCGTCATCGGTCACCTCCGCCACGAGCGTCAGCGGCTGCCCAACTGCGACCCTTCGGACGCTATCGCCCACGATTCGGACGACGGGAGGCACGTTGGCCCGTGACTCCGGCGTGCTCACGCCCGCGCCGAGAGATCCCGTCTCGGACGCGATCACCATGTTGTCGACTTTATAGTCGGTTCTCAGCGACGCGTACGCGTGCTCGGTCTGGCCTTGGGTTGTGAGTGTCCAGACCATCTCCTTGTCCCCCCAGTCGGCGGGGACCCGAACCTTGAACACGAAGCGGTTTCGCCTGGGCACGAAATGGGTGGGCTGCCCCTGATCGGCCGCTCCGGGCGAGATGTTGTTGTCGGGGCCGATGGGGACGTCGAGCTCCTCCAGCCAGTTCCGGTTCATGTAGCCGAACAGGAAGCTGAAAGAGCCGTCCTCGTTCTCCTCCCAACCCTCGTAGGCCGGTGAGATATTCTGGCCGCGGCTGAAGCTGCTCTGAGCAGAGGCCTCGGACGGGGACACGAGCAGGCTGAGCGCCAGGCCCAGGGCTCCCCACATCCCGACGCGCCGGCCTCGCGCTATGAAGCGTACACGCTCCTGTGCCATAGGCCGCCCACTCTTCCGGTTCATCACTCCGGAACCGGCAGAACCGTGCAGAGAGGACAGCCGATCACGTGATCGTTCTTGTTCAGTTCGAGCTGTTCGCGGCGCTTCGCCATCTCCTCGATGAATTGCTCCTCGGTCAGGGAGACCCGGAGCCCGAGATCGATGAACATGTTGGCCACGGAGCGGTTCCCCGAGCCCTGCCAGTTCCTCGGGTCGGGGACCATCGGATTGTCCACCGAGTTGTCCATGTAGCCGGTGATGTGAAGGACGGTCCCCGCGGGTAGGAGCGGCTGTGCGTGATCGGCGAACATGTAACCGCGCACCCAGTTGTGATCGTACCCCACGCACGACAGGGTCTCGACGTTGTAGCCCCAGATCGCTTCGAGGCACATCCGGGCCCCGGGCGCGTGGAGGTGGGGCTCGAAGGTCACGATCTTGGTTGGCTCGTCCAATACGTCGTAGGCGTGTAGCTCCTGGTCCTTTTCCCCCGCCCGAATGTCGATGTCGACAGCGTTGCCCAAGCGTGTGATTTGTGACCTGTACTTCGGCTCATAGTCCTTCGGATGGAGGCGGAACCCGATCTCCAGATGTGCTTTGGTATCTTTGCCATTCGAGTGTAGGTGGATCGAGTTGGACGTGATGCTCGAGCCTGCTTTGAGCAGCCTGCCCCCGTCCGGATCGAAGACGTCCGGGTTGCGACCCATCTCGTGCACGGGCCAGCTCACGGACCGCTCTCCCTGGACGAGCTCTCCGGTCTCGTCGAGAACCTGCGTGCTCCAGATCATGTGGTGAACGACGTAGCGGCCGCTCACGGTCGATCGGGTCGCGTTCTTTGTGTCGACGTCGTTGATCTCCTTGACCTCGACGGAGGCCACGTACCGGTCCTCGGTGAGGCCCGTCGGTACGCTGGGAATGTTGCCCCACCAGTCCGGCGCCTCCGAGGCGACTTCGACGTCCTCCAGCCGGACGATGATGTCCGGCTCTCCGGCCAGCCATGTGTTCACATCGTCAAAGACCAGAGGTGGGGGCATGTCGGCAGGGTCTCCCTCGGGAGCCCCGGATTGCGCCCATCGTCGGATCGTCGCGATCTGCTCGTCGTCGAGCGATGGATCGTCCTTGTAGTCCTGAATGCCAATGTCCTTCTCGACATACCAAGGGGGCATGGCGCCGGCCCGGTCACGCAGCTCGGTTTTGTAGATCATCATTGCCGCCCAGGGCTTCACCTGCTCGTAGGTGGTCAGCGGCATCGGCGCGACGCCTTCGTCTCGATGACACCGTTGGCAGTGTCCCTGGAGGATGGGCGCGATGTCCTTCGTGAACGTGGTCTCGTTTTGGCCGTTGGACGCTTGAGCATCCAGATCCATTGGGCCCGCGAAAGCCGCGACGACCAAGACGAGCAGCGCCAATGCAAGCGGGATTCTGGGTTGTGTCTTCTGTACGGCGGGCATCACCATTGACTCCCTCGAGTGTCAGTCGGTGCCGATTGGAGAACGGGCCCCAGGGTTACCCTCCCCCTGAGGCCTCGCAATCGTACAGTCCAGAGCCGGGACTACAACGGCCGATTCGGATTGGCGATGGTCCGCCACATGTGCGCCGACGGGCTGTTGTCGTAGCCGAGCCCCTCGACCGGATCCTTCCAATTCCGGCCGATGATGTGGCGGTTGCAGCGGCGCTCACATGCAACGGAGCTTCCCAAACGTGACCCTAGGGCACTCGCACCGAGTAATTTGTTGGATTCCTCATACGCGTGATCCTACCCTGCGCGTCCGCGTCGAAGATGACCTTGCCGCCCAACTCTCCGTCCTCATCGACCCGTCGGAACGTGTCGCTCTCGACGTGTTGGAGCTTGGTGAGTGAGCCGCCCGGGTCGTCGGTCGGAAGGTTGAGCATCGCGATCCCGCCTTGCCAATGAACAACCGCCGTTTCGCTGGCCCCCATTCCCCGCACGTATCGGCCGACGTAACGGCTCAGCTCCGCGGACGACTGGGCCGCCCCTGTACCGGGACCATTGCTTCCGCCGTTGCCGTTCTGGTCGGTGGCCACCGCCGCATCGTGGTTCGCCGCGGCTTGCACTGCGTCGGACAGGAGCCCGTAGACACCGTTTGCGTACTTGCCTGGATTCTCGTTCGCGTTGATAAACGCGATCGCAGCTATCTTCTCGTCGTTCTGCATCGTGAAAGTCGTGCGAAAGCCTGGGCAACTTCCACCATGTCCCACCCAGGCCTTGCCGTCACGTTTGGACACACTGAACCCGAGGCCCCTCCGGGTATCGTTGTCCGGGTCCACGAAGTGAGGGCGCTGCATCTCCGCGAGGGTGAAACCGTGCAGGATCTCCTCGCGGTCGCCACGTAGACGGAACTGCCACATCGCGAACTTTGCGAGGTCTTCCACCGTCGATGCGTATCCACAGCGGGGGCGATTCCCCTCGCGAGGAAGAACGGCTCCTCGACGCGCACGCCGTTGCGCGTCATTCCACTGTACCCGGGTGGCGAGCTGTCCTCCGATGTGTCTCTCCGGCATCTCGGAATACGTGTCGTCCATCCCCAACGGGGCCAGGATATGCCGCCGAACGTATTCGTGATACGGCTCTCCTGACGCCTCTTCCACAATGTACCCGGCAAGCGAGAGACCCAGGTTCGAGTACTGGTACTTCGTCCTCGACGAGTAGAGCGTCTCTTGGCTCGTGAGACCCCCGATCACCTCATCCTTCGTCGGGAAGGGGTATTCCGGACCACTCCAGTAGGGATGGTCCGATTCGCGCGGAAGCCCTGCCGAGTGTCAGGAGTCCCTCGAGCGTGACGGGAGACGAGTCCTCGTACTGCTGCTCGACGGCATACCAGGACAGGTGCTTGGAGGCGGGATCCCTCAGACTCACCTTCCCCTGATCCCGGAGCTGCATGAGCGCGATACTCGTGAACAATTTCGAAATCGAGCAAATCGAATAGAGCGTGCTCGTTGTGGCCGGACGTCGGTCATCGACGTCAGCCACTCCGACGGCTTCGCTCCACACCAGCTCCTGGTCGTGTACGATGGCAACCGAGATGGCGGGGATCTGTTCGTAGTCGTGTTGAGCGTCGAGCCAGATGCGAGCCACCTCGGTGGCCTCGATGACTCCCGGGTCGGAGGCAATGGACTGTGCTTCGACGGAACCAGGAAGGACGAGCGCGAGCGCGACGAGCGCGCGGGTCATAGAACGTATCATGGCCGGCTCCACGAGAGACGAAGGAAGTTCGGCAGGCGCCCCCCGCGAACATACGATTTGCCGTCTGCCCCGGACAGGAGAGTCTTCGTTCAGAGCCGGACGGCCGCACCGACAGTCATGAACCGGCGGACCGTTCGGCCTCCGTGACTGATGGGGACCCCGCCAAGGCGTGCACAATGTCCTCCAAGATATCTTCGACGTCCTCCAGCCCAACGGAGACCCTGACCAGGCCGGGCGCGATTCCCACCGCCATGCGCTCCTCTTCCGAGAGCTTTGAGTGCGTCGTCGACGCCGGATGTGTGACGATCGTCCGCGTATCGCCCAGGTTGGCCGTCAACGAGCATAGACGAAGCGCGTCCAAAAAGCGTCGACCCTGGTCGATGCCCCCCGGAAGGCGAAACGTAAACAAGCCACCGCCCGCGGACATCTGGGCCGTCGCGATGTCGTATTGGGGATGAGAGGGGAGGAAGGGGTAGCGCAGCCCTTCAACCTCTCCTGAGGCCTCCAAAGTCGCGGCCATGGCCTGTGCGCTTTCGGAGTGTCGCTCCATCCGGAGGTGGAGCGTCTCGAGACTCTTCGAGAGTATCCACGCGTTGAACGGCGATAGTGACGGACCGCTTGCACGGCAGAATGCATAGATGTCGTCCACGAGGTCGGTCCTGCCTACGACCGCTCCCCCGAGGACCCTGCCCTGACCATCGATGAACTTGGTGGCCGAGTGGACGACAAGGTCGGCCCCGAGCTCGATCGGCCGCTGGAGAACCGGAGTCGCGAAGCAGTTGTCGACCACGAGAATCAGGTCCTTTTCCCGAGCCACGTCGCCCAACAAAGCGAGGTCGATGATGTCGAGTCCGGGATTGGTCGGAGTCTCGACGAAGAGCATCCGGGTTTTCGGTTCGATGGCCTGCTCCCACCCATCCTCGTCGTCAGCATCGACGTACGTGCATCGGATGCCAAGCCGCGGGAGAACATCGGTCAATAGCCGATGGGTCGAGCCGAAGACCGACCTGCACGCGACTACGTGGTCGTCTGTCGAGAGGAGCGCGGCGAAGGTCGCGAAGACCGCCGCCATACCTGTAGCTACACCGTGTCCCGCCTCGGCGCCTTCGAGGAGACGCAGCTTTGTCGCGAACTCGTCGACGTTGGGGTTGGTGAACCGGCTATATATGCAGCGATCCGTATCTCCAGCGAAGGCCGAACGCATCTCTTCGGCATTGTCGAATGTGAAGCTGGAGGTCAGAAAGACCGGTGCACTGTGCTCCGCGTACGGAGACGCTCGGAGCTGGGTTCTGACAGCTGTCGTCCTGGGCTTCATTGTCTATACCGCCTCTCGGGTGACCTAGAATCACGCGTCGTCTCGAGTGATGAATCAGCGGCGGGTCGCCGCCCTATTCGCGTCCCCACACCGCCGGGGGAGCAGACCACGAACTCGATCCCGTTTTGTTTGGCGAACTGGACGGCTCTACTCTGGACCAGACTCCCGCCGTAGAGGAGAACCTCGTCCCACGACGCCCAATCGAATGGTGCGAGCCCAGCGATCGAAGTCACGGGATCTTCGGCATACAAGCCATCGACGTCCTTGACTAGCCTACACTCTGCCGCGCCAAGCTCGTCTGCCAGGTAGAGAGCGGAGAGATCCGAGCCACCTCTGCCGAGGAGCGACGGAACGCCCGCGTCGGACGTGCCCACGAAACCCGGCACCACCAACGCCTCTACCCGACCTAGCTGGTTCGCCAGCTCCCGCCGATCGATACCGCGCGGCTCACCATCGAGTAGTGGCCCGCGTGTACGCAGTCCGAGGGCCTCGGCGTCCAGAGTCACCGCGTTGATCCGCTCTTCAGTCAGTGCCATTCCCAACAGGATCACGGAGATCTCCTCGCCCTTGGACAGCAGTCGGGCCCCCGCTCCATCGTGCGGGCGCAACGAGACGTCTTGGGCGGTTGCCAAGAGGGTGTCGGTGGTCCCCCGAATCGCCGACGCGACGGCGACCACCTTACGACCGTTCTGCACTTCCCGAGACACCTCGAGCGCGGCCAGTCTGAATCCCGCAGGAGAGTCGAGCACCGACGACCCGAATTTGAGGATGACGAGGGGGCGCTCTCCGTTCGAATCGACGCTGGTGCGGCTTGGGCCTCTCATCGAACGCGGCCCATAGCCGCGAGTGCGGCTCCGACGGCTCTCCCGACGGCCTCGGTCTCCTTGAGGAACGCGTCGTGACCGAAGGGAGAGCTGAGCTTGACGTGGGACGTGACGCCCGGAGCGAGCCGATCGAGCTCATCCGCGAGGAACTCCGGCACGACGGCGTCCGTGTCCACGGAGATCAAGGTGGTCTGGACTCTGATCGCCCGCGGATCGACCTCATGGCAGTCGATCGACTCGGAAAGTCGCAGGAAGCTCTCGGGGTCGAATCGCGCCGAGAACTCCAACCCCCTCGCACGAAGGTATTCTTCGACGGGGAACGTCGGCCGACCGGAGTCCCAGGTCGCTGAAGAGCCGAACCGGGCATCGAACTCGTCGGCGCTTCGGTAGGTCGTTATCGCCAGAGCCCGCGCGATGATGAGGGCCCACTTTGCGTCACCCCGCTCCCGACCGCGCTCGACGATGTCGCGCTGCAAGGCGCGGAGTGCGGTCGCCATCGGATGAGGCCTGTGGGCTGCGCACGCGATCACGAGACTGGTGATTCTCTCTGGCCACCGCGCGGCCGCCGCCAACCCGACCATGCCACCGTAGGAAGAGCCCACGATCGTGGCTTGGTCCACACCGAGATCGTCCAATGCGGCCAGGACCAAGCGCGCCTGGTCGATCGTGGTGATCGGCCCGTCCGGACAGGTGGTCCCGGGCGCCCCCAAGAAGTCGATGCCGATCGCTTTGTAGTGGTCGGTGTCAACGGGGAATCCCGATCCGACCATTCCCGGCCACCAGCCCTCACCGGGATCAGTCGGGGTCGGGCAGAGATGCCGATGGGCAGAGATTCCGCCGAGGACCACGACCGCTGGGCCGTCGACCGGTCCGTGGGCCTCGACACCGACCTCGACCGAGGCCAGGCCAAGGTGTTCCAACTGGAGCCGCGCGCGGAGTCGCCGCTCATCGATCCGGGCGGTCCCCGGAATCGTGACACCACTATGGCGGAGGTGGCTCCTCGCGTCGCCGCGAGTACTGACTCGGCCTTTCCCCGGGGCACGTGACGCAGCCGCAGAGTGGTCGAGTGAGTCCGGTTGTCTCTGCTTGGTCGGTAAAGTCATGACTCTCTTGGACCGGGGTCGCCCATCGATCAACCCCAGAGAGTCAGCGCCCTTGTAGCTTTGCGACCGCGTGGTAACGCAGCGGGCGAATCATCTGTCGGCGTGCGCGTGGCACATCCGTAGGAGTTGGCACCTTGCGGGTGTGCCAACACCCACAGGTTGCCCCGGCGTCAAAGGGCCTATCCCTCAGCCGGTCTCGATGATTTCCTGTGGCAAGCAAGCTCATCGCGCGGGCCTACCCTGTCAACCGCGATGTTCATGTGGCGTTGTGCGTGCCGTCCCTTTTCAACACGTTGCCAGGTTCCATCCAGTTACGCGTCCGGGCACACGGACCAGATTCGGGAGGTCGCCTGATGACGTTCGCTCGTACTCGCGCCGCGGGGTGCCTCACCGCGTTGCTGACGTGCTTTGCGGTCCCGTCGCCGACACTCTCGGCCAGACGAGTCGTGCTCCGGAGCCCGTGGCTCCCAGGCTCACCATCGAGCGACTCTACTCGCTCCCAAGTCTCATCGGCACAGCTCCCAGGGGGTTCGCGTGGTCGCCCGACGGGCGTCATGTGGCGTTCCTGTGGAACGAGGAGGGGCGCAACTTCCGCGACGTCTGGACGCTCGACGTCGAGGATCTCGACGGTGCGCCGGAGCGAGTGACGCGGATGCCTAGGGCCGACGCGCCGGTCATCGATCCCGCCGATCCCTTGGCTACCGCCGAGGCCGAGACGAGGCTTGAAGGGGATCGGGGCGTGAGCTCGGTCGACTGGCATCCGGACGGCCAACGGATGCTCGTGACCTTTCGCGGCGATCTGTGGCTGGTCGCGCTGGGTTCGGAGCCGACTCGGTTGACCGAAACCCCCCCCGCCGAGGTGCAGGCGTCGTACTCTCCGAGCGGAGAGCGGCTCGCCTTCCTGAGGAGCGGGGACTTGTGGCTGATGCCCGCCAGGGCCCGGCTTCTCGTGCCGTACGGGCGACGACCAGCGCCGGGCCCGACGTCCGTCTTGCCAGCTTTCAGTGGTCGCCCGACGGGTCGACGATCGCGGTCCTCGAAACGGACCAGCGGGACGTGCCACTCCGGGGCATTCCCGACTACCTGACCGAAGAGACACGGCTCGCCGAAATAAGGCGCTCCTATCCTGGCGAGGAGCCCGCGAGGCAGCGTATCGGCATCCTCGACGCGACGCCGCCTGATCCGTCACAGAGCGAGATCGCCTGGGTCGAGTTGGGTGGCGGGCTCTCTGCGGGGGGGAGTCCCGACATACTCTTGAGCTATCGCTGGTCGCCTGACGGGGACCAGTTGGCAATCGACACCAGCGACCTCATCGCCAAGGATCGCCGGATCTTCGTGGCGAATGTCGAGGGCCACGCGAGTGTCGGGGCCGACGCGAATACCGGGGGCGAGCCGAACCTGGACGGCGACACGGCACCCACGACGCGCCTCTTGGTGCGGGAGCAGGAGCCCCTCAACGAAACGTTCTACTTCTGGCGGATCGAGTGGTCTACCGATTCGAGGCTTCTGTATTTCGTCTCGGACCGTGACGAGGACTACCACGTCTGGGCGATGGCACCCTCCGATGAGGCGCGCGAGCCCGTGCAGTTGACGCGCGGGCCGTGGGCAGTCGCCTCGATGCATCCAGTGGACGGCGGGCTGATCGTAGTGGGAAACAGCGGGAACGCCGAGGAGCGCCACCTGTTCCGAGTGAGCGATCGTGGAGGAGAGGCCGCTCGGCTCTCTGAGCGCCCGGGCACCCACTCGCCCACGGTCTCGCCAGACGGTAAGCACGCGGCGGTGGCGTTTTCGAGCGACGACACGCCTCCCGAGCTGCTTCTCACCGCCCTGGGCTCACAGAGGAGCGAGCGTCAGGTCACGCGCTCGCCGGTGGCCGAGTTCGCGACCTACGATTGGGTCGTTCCGGAGTACGTGACATTCAATAGCCACGTCGATGGGACCACCCTGCACGGCCGGCTCACACTGCCGCCCGACTTCGACCCAGAGAGGACGTATCCCGCGATTCTCGGCTCGGTCTATACCGACGCCGTGCGCAATCAGTGGGGTGGCCGGACCGCCCATCCGACGTGGGGCTTGGACCAGTATCTCGCACAGGAAGGCTACATCCTGCTCAACGTCGACATGCGCGGGAGCTGGGGGCGAGGCCGAGATCACCGGCGCGGCATCCGCCTCGACTACGGTGGCATGGATATCGAGGACCTGGAGAGCGGTGTTCGCTTTCTGGAGACGCTCGGGTATGTCGACATGGATCGGGTCGGCATCTGGGGCTCGAGCTACGGCGGCCTGATGACGGCTATGTCGCTCTTCAGAAAGCCGGATCTATACGCTGCGGGCGTGGCGGGTGCGCCTGCGACGAGCGTCTGGCACGCGCTGACCGGCCAGATGGCGGTGATGTTGGCCCCGGAGGACTCGCCCGCCGAGTACGTTGACTCGTCGCCGTTCATGCACGCCGACGGACTCCAGGACCCGCTGATGATCATCCACGGGATGCGCGATCAAGTCGTGCTCTTCAAGGACAGCGTGACGCTCGTACAGCGACGTTCGAGCATCGCGTATCTCCGGCGCCCCGGATCAGGCAGCGGCTACATCATCGGCAAGATCCAACTCGAGAAGCTACTCTCAGAGCAGGCGTTGGAGCTCGGCGACGACTTCGATCTCGGCGCTTTCCACGACGAAGTGCTCTCCCGCGGGATGATCCCTCTCACGCTCATTCGGTGGGAGATGACGGGCGTTGACGACGAGGTCCGGCCCCTTTGGAGGGAGGCGACGGGGAGGGACCTCGGGTCGGGATCGCGATGATAGGCCGGGGACAGGGTGGGGTTGGGAATCGGCCAGCTAGGGTGAGTGGAAGTGGCGCACGTCCCTGCTGGCGCCGCGAGTACGCGGCGGAGTACACTTCCGCTGAAATTGCCGTGCGGCCACGCAGGCAACGTCAAGCAGAGCCCCAAGGGGAGAGCCTACGATGAAGACTGCAAGTCGGTTGGTATCCGCGTGCTTCGCCATCGTCGCAACCGTCTCGATCGCCGCGTGTGGAGGCCCCTCGGCAGACGCTGATGAGGCCGCTCCGGCAACGATCGCATCGGCGATGCCGTCCCTCGCCGCCGTCGCTGACCTCGGTGTGCGCAACGCCGCCATGCCGACGCCGGGACTCGTGACTGCGGGGCAGCCCACGGAGGAGCAGTTCGACGCTCTGGCCGCGATGGGGTACGAGAACTTCATCAGCTTGCGGCCCACCAGCGAAGACGGAGCCGGTTGGGAAGAAGCCCACGTGTCCGGGTCGGACGTGTCGTTCAACCGCATACCCGTCCAGGGTGGATCGGGCTTGACGAGGGAGAACGTCGACCGGCTTGCCGAGCTCCTCGATGAGGCTGGGTCTGAGGGTGCGGTGCTCTACTGCGCCAGCAGCAACCGTGTCGGGTCGCTCCTCGCGCTCAAGGCCTACTGGCACTACGGGGCCGCGCCGGAAGAGGCGCTCGAGATCGGCAGGGCGGCAGGAATGCGAAGCCTCGAGGGACGGGTCACGGAGCTTCTGGCGGAGCCGCGGTAGGTGACTCCGCGGTAGGGTCACTCCGCAGGAGGGCGCACGATTAGGACCTCTCCTCCCTAGTGTACCGATGCAAAAGTCTCGCTGCTATCCGAGGCCGGAACGCATCCTGCCCAGCGGCGTTGGCACTCCTCGCCGTAGCGCTGCTACGCCTCGTCCCTTCGCCTTGCTGGATCAGGCGCCTCCGGCCTCTCCGTAGCGACCGAACTTTTGCATCGGTACACTAGTACGTGAACACCGCATCCACCCCGGGCGAATCCACCGGCGGATTCCATCGGAAGGAGGGCTGTCCGGCTCGGGGCCCGCATCATTCGGCACGCGGAAGCCGCGAGCGATCCGCGGCACATCTGACCCCCGCGCGGGAAGACGATCCACTCTTGAGTCCCCCCAGGACTTCCCTCTGGCACTTTCCCGCCTGAACCTCTTCGAAAGAAGGCAACGGTGTCGCAGGTCCTACGTAAGGATTGGACGAGCGCCGGTAATCATCGGTGAGCGCCCGGAACGGTTCCACATGGATTCGGGCACCCACTCTGATCGACGGAACGGCCTGTGACCGCGTCATCTCGCCCCTTTGACCGATGAACCGGCTACTCTCCGGCATCCTCTTGTTATCTCTCGTCCTGGTGGGCTGTGACACGAACCCCTCCGGACCTGCCCCGGGTCAGCCGGGTGCACCGGGACTGGTGATTGCCGGCACCTATGTGGGAATTGGCACGGTGTCGAACACTGGATGTACGGATCCCGACATCAATTCCCGTTTCCAGACGACCGAGGCCCTCGTGATCACCCAGACCGGAGCGGACTTCGTGGGGATATCGACGTCGGCGTTCGTCTTCATGGGACAGACGTTCACTGCTACGGGTCGCCTTGATGGGACAATATCCGGCAACACGATCTCGGGTGTCGTCGAGGGCGCTCTCGTCGACACGCGGTCTCGAGGTGCGTTCGAGGGGACGGTCGATGGCGGAACGATCACGTTCGACCATGACAGTGATGACACCGTCGGCGAGACTTGCACTACCGTTGGTACGTCGAGCGTGTCGAAAGATCCTGGCGTCGTCTACCTCCTCTCAGTGTCCGGCCACTGCCTACTGCTCTTGTGCGACGCTCCCCGGGACTACCGCTATTTAGACGACCCGGGCTCCGCCGTCGACGCTCTAAAGACGTTCTTCGACGGCCGCGACGTGCCCGTCATCGACGCTCATTACGGGGACAGGTTCCTCGATACCGAATACGAGGAAGGTTTTCTCACTCTCCTCGAGAGGATGCAGACCATCGCGCCAATTCTGACCATGGCTGGATCGAGCGCCAAGCTGATCATCGTTGCCCATTCTCACGGAGTAACCTGGGCGCACATGGCGACACGGGCGCTCCCGGACGTACCGGTAAGCGTCCTCATATCCGTCGATGGAGTTTGCCTCGGGTGGACGCCAGTACACGGGCCTCCGGCAAAGGATTGGACGAATAGGAACCCTGGGCATTCATACGTCACGAATTGGGAGCCCAAGGAGCTGTCGGCGCCTTGCAACGCTTGGACCGTACAGGGCAGCTCGCGCCATACGACCGATGTGACGTTCCCTTCTGTAGGGATCAATCTCGAAACCAGGAGCGCGGGAACACCGATCCTCAATGACACCGAGCCCAACCTCCGCTCGGACGGCACGCGGACCGGTATTTGCACATTGCCGCGTGCCGAGACTCACGACCGACTTCATGAGAAGGGCAGCGAGGGCATGACGTGGGTTGTCGAAAAGCTGGATGAGCTGTGGTCGTCCCCGTCCGCGTCTATCTGTCCCTGATACGATAGCGTACTGTGTCGTGAGTTGCTTCATTCCAGGGAGGCGACGGGTCACCGACGGGCAACCGAAGCGTATGTGAGCTCCGAGTCAAATGTGTTCGCCGTCCCTCCCTTGTCCAGAGTGCGGTGAAGAACGCAGCTTGGATCATGGGCACACGGAGATTGGGCCGAGAGACGTCCGTGCTTCTTGCATTGATCACGTCGGTTGCGTTCTGTGGGTGCGAGAAGACAGAGGACCCGACAGGCCTACCGGGCAACCCTGATGATTCCAGCGCGGACGATTCCCTCGGCTTTATGGTTCTGTGGGAATACTCGAGCCTACCCTCCTCCTCGTTCTCCATAGAGTACGACGCGCTGGACCGTCCGTATTTCTATGCGACGGCGAAGGAAGGAGGGCTGCTCATATTCGACGCGTCGACCCCTCAACAAACCACTCTAGTCAGGACCCTGCCGATCTCGGACTTGCAATCGCTACACGTCATGAATGTCTTCCAGCAAGGCAACTACGTCTATCTTGCCCTGGGCGGGCATTTCGGCGGCCAATCGGAGCTGGGGCTGGGGATCATCGACGTCAGTGATCCGCCCAATGCGTCGGTTGCGGATGTGTGGCGTCTCGGACCGGGAAAAGGCAGTGCCATTGTCATCGTCGATGGCGATTACGCGTACTTGGGTGCGATGACCCTGGGTTTGATGATATTCGATGTCGCGGACAAGGCTGACATACAGCTTGTTTCCCAGTTCGTCCCCGATATCGACTTCCCGAAGCCCGATCCCGTGAATGCTCAGACGTTCAACGCTCGTGGCATGGCTTTGGACAACAACACCGTCTATCTAGCCTACGATGCGGGAGGGTTGCGCATAATCGACGTCTCCGACAAGTCGTCACCGGTGGAAACAGGGCGCTACATCAATACTGCCGTCGAACCCATGGCTTACAACAATATCGCCCTGGACGGCGACTTGGCTTACATCGCGATCGACTACTGCGGTCTAGAAGTACTGGACGTAAGTGATCCTGTGGATATCACCTAGGTCAGCTGGTGGAATCATTGGGAGTGCGCGGGCCCACTGGACTGGTTCAACAGCGAGGGACACACGAACGAGGTCATCATTCGCGGCGATTTGGCATTCTTGTCATCTGCGGACAGTGAGCTGAGCGTCGTAGACATTTCCGACCCTCTTCAGCCTCGATTGCACGCGTCGTTTGGCGAACCGGGCAACTCTCAGGGCACCTGGGGATTGGAGGTTCATGGACAGCAAGTCCTTCTGACATACATCCGCACCCTCGGGATTCCGTTCCGCAGCACGTGGGGCGGTATCAAGCTACTGGAAGGGTCGTTCTGAGGCAGCGGTGCAGGAGGGGGCCGCATCCTCTGATCACACGGAGCAGACGCTGCCCGTCCGCTCACCCCTGACCCAGCTAGCCAGCATCTGCCACTCCGGATCGTCCATCGACCTCCAACGCCGTGGACCGTTGTGCGTGTAGTCCCCGCCCCCCTCGTACGCGAGGGGATGCATGAGAAGCCGGCTTCGGGTCGGCTCTCCGGGCTCGATCAGCCGCATCGCCACCTCGAAGTTCCGGCGTGACTCCTCCTCGTTCCAGAAGTCGCGCCCATCTCCAATGGATCCGGCGAATCCCGCAGCGCCGCCTCCGTGGCACTCTGTGCAGGGCAGCGCACCGGGGATGGTCGTTACGAAGACCTGTTGCACGCAGCTCTGGAAGAACTCGAAGTCTAGGCTGGGAGACGCAGCTGCCACCGCGCCGCCAGAGGGCTCGGCGGTCCGCACCCACTCGGCCACGAGTTGCCACTCCGGGTCGTCCTTAGACTGCCAGAACGTGCCGCCGGTATGTCGCCCGCGCCCGCCTTCCGCGACGGCCAGCGGCACCCGAAGGAGCCGGCTGTTGTCCGGGTCCCCGGGTGTCACGAGGCGGGCCACCTCGGCGAAGTTGACGCGGGATTGGTCCTCGGTCCAATAGGTCTCCCCGCTTGGGCCTTCTTGGAGGGTCTCGAGACTGAGTGGTGCGTTGGTCTGCCAGGTGTGGCACATCACGCAGGACGGCCCGCCGGGGTTATCTACCGAGAAGCCTCCTCGAGGCCGCGTGAAAATCGGCTCGACATTCGACACGAAGTAGTCGTAGTCCAGGCCGGTGGCGGCTTCTAGCGCAGTTGTGGCCGCGTCGGCTGAAGCCCCACCCGATCCCCCGTCGCCTACACACGCAGCAAGCGAAAGGAGAGCCGCACTCACCAGCCCTTTGGCGGGCAGGCGCGGCAGACGCAGTCCGAGCCGCTCGCCCCTCGTGGTCTGACGCAGTCCGCGCTGCTCGCCCCTCGTGGTCAGGCCCAGCCCGAGCTTCCCGCCCCCCTCCCCTCCACTCACCGTCCCCCGCCCCGGATCTCTGCCCGATCAGCGGGAATCACCACGGTGTTCACCCTCTTGGGCGCGTAGCCGACCGGAATACGCTTCACCACCTCGAGGCGCTCGAGATCAACAACGACGGTCTCTCCCGCACCGGTGACTGCGACGAATAAGTAGCGGCCGTCCGGGGTCGAGGTGGCCCAGTCCGCTCCTCCGCCGCCCAGACCGACGTGCACCGATCCGATGTATTCCAGGTCGGGAAGCGAATATCCATACACGGAGCTCGTGATCCGACTCACGTCCCAAACTGCGGAGTTGTCTGCAAGCACCTCGATTCCGTGGCTCGGTCCGTCCTGACGCCCGTCCGCGTTGACCTGTGTGAGGGGCACGGGGGGAGGACTGATGAAGTCCACCACCTCTCGCGTGTCCCAGTCGATGACGAAGAAGCCGTGATGCTCGCTTGCTTGCGCGAAGATCCGACGGGGAGATCCGTCGGGGTTCGACTCGATCGCCAGGGGACGCGTCCTTTCGCCCCTCACCGGGATGCCCCAGGCGATTTCGTCGGTGCTCGTATCGATCACCTCGATCGACGGGCCATCGGGTGTCTCCGGGCCCGGCGCCAGGCTTGCCACCGCGTACCGGGAATCGTCCGTGACGTAGATGTTGTGGACTCCGCGGGCCATGCGGATCGCCTTGATCACCTCGTGGGTGTCGACGTCGATGACATCCGTGAAGGGCGCGCCCCTGATCCCGACGTACAGCTTCCGGAGCTCCTTACTGATCGAGATGTTGTTGGGCCCACCCGAGAGCGGGATGTGGTCGACAACCTCCAACGTCCGGGTGTCCACGACGTCGAGCGTGTTGTGCATCTCGTTGGAGAAGTAGTAGTAGAGCCCTTCCGGGTGCACGGCGACGCCATGCGCATGCGGAAGACCATCGATCACGGCCAACACCTCGTGGGTCTCCGGATCGATCAAGTGGGCGTTGGTCCCGGCGGAATTCGTCTGAATGACCCGCACGACGTCTCCGCTCTGCGCCGATAGCGGCGCCGCCAGAAGGACGGCAGTGAGAGCCGACAACACGAATCGGGTGTTCCCTTCGTTCAGCATCGAGACGCCTCCACCAATGGAGGAATGAAGAAACCTCATTGTGCGTCGCACCTCGGTGGCGTCGCAAGCCGTACTGAGCGCGATGATCCCGCTCTCACGCCGTCACGAGGGACCCCAAGGAGAGCTGCCCCTCGAGGGCGGGCGAAGTCTCCCTAATCGGGCACTCCCCCAAGCGGATCCGGCATGGCGGGATCGACGCCCAGGGTACCAGCCAAGGCCTCGGTGCTCCGATCCGTCAGGAACTCCACCCACAACGGCAGGTGGTCGCTGACTCGAAACGTCATCTGCCGGGAGGTGAGGTCCTGAAATACGGCTCCCACGAAGTTCACGGAGCCGGCTCGCCCTTCGGTCGGGAGATCGAAGTCGTCCCGAAACCACGCGATCTGGTCGTAGTGTCGCGGCTTGGTTCCGTACGTCGTGGCGAGGTCGCGGATGGCTTCTGGCACCCAGAGGCCCGTATGGACAAAGGCGTCGAACAACGGGTTTCCGCCGCGGCGGTCGATATTGAAGTCGCCTAGAACGATGAGGTTGGTTTCTTCAGCGCCGTCTGCGGTCGCTCGGTCGCGAATCTCCTTGGAGACGTACTCCGCGAGTCGCCGCAGCTCCGGCTCCCGGTCGGCGGGCGCGTCTCCGAAGCGGATGTGGGCCGTCAGGAGCGCAAACCTCTCCGAACCCGACGTGAAGCCGACCATATACGGGGTCCGATCAAACTGCTCAACGGGGTTTCCGTCCGCCGTTGGTGGCAATACGACCTCTCCCGCCAGGCCAGACGGCTGGACTCGCCGACGGTCGTATATGTAGGCAAGGCGCTCGGTGTTGCCGCGATCGCCCACAGTGACATCGGACATCAGGAGGCCCCAGTCGGGGCCCAAGAACCGATCGATGAGCGTGCGGATGGCCGTGGTCTCTCGCTTCACTTCCTGAATCGCGACGACATCGAACCGACTGACGACCTCCCCGATGATGGCCAGCCCGCGCAGATTCCGTTTCGGACTACCCGGGTTTTCGCCCCAGTGCGGGTACAGAGGGCCAAACGCTCGAAGATTCCAAGTCCCTACGATCAGGTTGCTGTCGGTGCGTCGCGGTGGGATGCTCGCGGCGTCCAGCCTGCGGCGGAGGCGGACGATGTCCTCTGCTACGACCCTCGGGTAGTTCGCGTAGTCCATTCCAGAGCCTCCCCCGGGCCCGAGCTGCAGACGATTCGTCGTCCGGCAGAGACCGAACACGACGTTGCGTATCGGTCGACCGATTCCGCCGCCTCACGCTCTGTTCGGCTCATTCATTGGTTCCGCCCACACATGCGCGCCATCGGCCCGCGAGCGCAAGCGCGGCGTGGCCGGGTGCCACGCTGGCTGCATCTGTCACTACGTCATCACCCGAACCACTACGTATCCGGACGTATCACGATCGAGGTGACCGGGCGTAGCTTTCCTCGTACGAGGCAGCAAATCCGCATGCACCCGACCTCCTGGAGGCCTCCGATAGATCGCAGAGCAGCGCTTCGTTCCCGAGGGCAGACGGCGGCCTGGATCGCGCTCGGCGTCGTCGCCGCCGTTCCAACCTCTCTTTTTCTTTGTCTCGCGGGCTACGTGGACTGCACAACTGGCTGATGAAGTCCCGGGTCGCCCACCTCTCGATGCGTTGCGCCCTCGATTTCTTGGGCCTTGGCTAGAGGTCGCCTCAGGGGCTTTGTGACTGAGCCGGACGCTTGCCAACCTGCCGATGGACCAGCAAGGTAGACGCTGGCCGGGAGTTGACGGTGGGCGTTGGTGGAAACGAGAGGACGGACCCGTGGGAGAGTTCTTCGCCTTCATCCTGATTGTCTTCTCGGCCATTTGGGGCTCCGTCTTTCTCGGCGCGTACGTGAAGGCGTTTTCTCGCAAGCTCGAATCACGCCCGGATGATCCGCTCATCGAAGGGTTACGCGATGAGACGGACCAGCTGACGATTCGACTCGCCCGAGTTGAAGAGGAGCTGCGCTTCTTTCGCAATCTCCACGAGCCTGAGTCTCCGGGACAGCTGCGTCCACCCGACGCGAACGAGCTGTAGATATCCCGGGAGGGATCGGGGGTGCGCGGGTCTCAGTCGGTGCCCGTGTTGACCGCCTTGGTCCTGCCGCGCACGTTAATCGGCCCGGCAGCGGGCTTCTTCCTCCAAGGAGAACTCCATGAGCGATAGCGGTCTCGACTTCACCATCGGAATCGGAGGGGCCGCCGGCCAGGGGATTGCGACGCCAGGCAACATCCTCGCTCGCATCCTGGCACGGCGCGGCCTGCATCTGTACGCGTACAACGCGTATCAGTCGATCATCCGGGGCGGGCACATCTTTCTGACGCTCCGCAGTCGCGACGAGCGGGTGCGCACGCACGGCGACGACATCGACCTGCTGCTGTGCCTGAACCAGGACACGATGGACAGGCACGTGGGCCTCCTCGAGTCGGGATCGCGCGTGCTCTACAACAGCGACAAGATCCAGCCCGCCGACACTCAGGACGGCGTCCTCCTTTGTCCGATGCCCATCGCCGAGCTGACCGAGGAGAGCAAGAACAGACTCATCCAGAACACCGTCTCCCTCGGGGTCATGATGTCCCTGATGGGTGTCGAATTCTCGGACCTGGGAGATGCCCTGGAGCTCCTCTTCGGGCGGAAGGGGTCCGCCGTGGTCGAGGAGAACGTCACCATGGCCCAGGCCGGCTACGATCACGCGGCGGCCAACTTCGAGCCGTTCCCAGCGCCGTTACCCAGGGGCGACGACCCCTTGGCGATCTGGACCGGCAACGAGGCGCTGGCCATGGGCGGCGCGGCGGCGGGCGTCAAGTTCTACGCCGCGTATCCGATGAGCCCTTCGACGGGAGTCCTCCACTGGATGGCCCAGCACGCACGTGAGCTGGGCATCATGGTGCGACAGGTCGAAGACGAGATCGGCGTCGCGAACATGACCATCGGCGCCGCCCACGCAGGCTGCCGCGCCATGTGCGCCACGTCCGGCGGCGGCTTCGCGCTGATGACGGAAGCGGTCGGGAGCGCGGCCATGATGGAGATCCCGGCTGTCTTCATCAACGTGATGCGCGCTGGACCCTCGACGGGCGTGCCGACCAAGACCGAGCAGGGCGATCTCTGGCAAGTCCTTGGCGCGAGCCAGGGCGATTTCGAGCGCTTCATCGTTGCGCCGAGGAACACACTCGACGCGTTCAACACCGTCCCGGAGCTCTTCAACCTCGTGGACCGCGCTCAGTGCCCGGGAATCATCATCTCCGATCTCCTCATTTCCGAGGGGACATCCACCGTGGATCCGGCACTCATCGACCTCAACCCGGAGATCGACAGGGGAGCTCTCATCTCCGATCCCTCCCCCAACGGCAATTATCTGCGTTATGCCAACACGGAGAGCGGGATTTCGCCGCGTGTCGTGCCGGGGTACGAGGGATTCGTGCACGTGGTGGCGACAGACGAGCACGATGAGGACTCGGTGCTGATCAGCGACGAGTTCACCCATCCGCACAAGCGGCGCAAGATGGTCGAGAAGCGCGCCCGGAAGTTCAGCAACGTCGCGGCCGACGTGCCTGCGCCGACCCTGGAAGGCCCGGCCGACGCCCAGGTGACGCTCGTGGGGTGGGGCTCCACGTACGGCGTAATCCACGAGGCCCTCGGGGTGCTCGCCGAGCGTGGAGTGGTCGCCAACCAGCTCGCCATCAGGTGGATCGTTCCGTTCCACGGCGAGGTCGTCAGCGAGATCCTCAACGGTGCGAACCGGGTCCTCATCGTCGAGAACAACTACTCGGGTCAGTTCGCGCGTTACCTACGGAGCGAGACGGGCTTCGCCGCCCACGGCCACATCCGGAAGTACGACGGAGAGCCGTTCATGCCCCACCATGTGGTCGACGGGGTCCTCGAGATGCTCGAGAGCGAGGCCGACCGCTACGTACCGCATCAGGAGGTCATCGTATGAGCACCGCTACCAAAACCGCGAAGAACGAGCCCGAGCTGGTCGGTCTCGAGCTTCCCCGTGCTCCGTCGTCGCCGAAGGAGTTCAAGGGCGCGGTCGCTCCCGACTGGTGCCCGGGCTGCGGCGACTTCGGCGTGCTGAACTCGCTACAGCGCGCGGTCTTCGAACTGGGGCTGAAGCCGCATGAGATCTTGTGCGTGAGCGGCATCGGCTGTTCGTCCAACCTGCCCGGTTACTTCAACGCGTACGGCATGCACACCCTGCACGGGCGGTCGCTCCCGGTCGCGACAGGAGCCAAGCTCGGGAACCACACGCTCACGGTCATCGCGACCGGTGGTGACGGCGACGGTTACGGCATTGGCGGGAACCACCTGATGCACACTGCGCGTCGCAACATCGACATCACCTACCTGGTGATGAACAACCAGATCTACGGCTTGACCACTGGCCAGATCTCGCCCACCAGTCGCACCGACATGAAGACCAAGAGCACGCCGTTCGGGAATCTCGAGCAGCCCATCAACCCCATCACGTCCGCGATCATGAACGGCGCGACCTACGTCGCTCGCGGCTACAGCGCCGACGTCAAGCACCTCACCGAGCTAATCAAGAACGGCATCCGCCACCCGGGCTTTTCCCTCATCGACGTCTTCAGCCCCTGTGTCACCTTCAACCATGACAACGACTTCGCGTTCTTCAAGCCGCGGATAAGGAAGCTGGAAGACGAAGGGCACGACCCAGGCGATTGGAAGGCGGCCTGCGAGAAGGCGATGGCATGGGGAGACGAGATCTACACAGGGCTGTTCCTGGAGAACGATCGGCCCTCGCTCGACGCGCTCGAACCGGTCCTCGCCGACGGGGTTCCCATGGCACGTCGTCCACTCGGAATCAAGAGCGAGCAGGCCGAAAAGCTCATCAGCCGAATGATGTAGCGTCCGACCTATTCGCTGCGCAGGGCTCGAACGGGGTCGATCCGTAAAGCTCGAGCGGCGGGGAAACCGCTGGCCACGAGGCCGACGACCACAAGGACGCCGGCTACCGTCGCGTAGGTGACCGGATCGGCCGGAGACACGTCGACCAAGAAGCTGCCGAGGACCGGCGAAACCAAGAGCGCCACGACGATCCCGACGGCCGCACCGGCGCCCATGAACACGAATCCCCTTCGGAGCACGATCCCAACGACGTGTCGTGCATCCCCGCCGAGGGCGATGCGGACTCCGAGCTCTTGGGTCGCCCGTGTCACCGAGAACTGGACCACACCGTAGACTCCGACCGACGTGAGGACCAGGCCCAGAAGGCCAAGGATGCCGAGCACCGCGACGGCCACGCGTTGCGGGAGCAGCGCCTGGCTGAGGGTGTCCTCCAGCGTGCCGGCACGCCCGGGAGATAGCGTCGGGTCTAGTGCGTTGATGCCGGCGGACAACCCGAGCAAGGTCGCTGACGCGTCGCCACCCGACCTCGCGAGCACGGTGAAGGACTGCGCACCCACCCATTGCCACGGAAGGTAGATGAGCGCGTCGGGGCTTTGGTCCTGGATCAGATAACGAGCGTCCCGTGCGACCCCCACTACCGTGTGCGGCCTTCCCTCCACGTCGATGAATCGGCCCACCGGGTCTTCGCCGGGCCAGAAACGTGCGACGAACGCCGCACTGACGACGACGGCCGGCGACTCACCCGCGTCTGTCTCGAGCAGGGCCCTCCCTGAGCGCAACGGCAATCCGAGGACCTCGAAGTAGCCCGCACTCACGCGGCGGGCGTCGACGAAGAACCCGTCCTGGCCCGCCGGGGGCGAGTGTCCGGGAACGCCGACGAGGTTGGGAGTGCGTGCGACGCCAACCGGAATGCGACCAGAAAGCGCCACCTGCTGCACGCCGCTGACGCTCCGGGCTACGTTCAATACGGCCAAGCCGAACGCCTCCGTGGACGCCATATCGGGATACCGGTCCCGGTCGAGCGTGACGGACTGTCCAGACACGCGTCGCGCCTCGAAGCCCACGTCCATGGCCAGCCCGCTCTGCAGGGCGCGCACGAAGAGTCCCGCCCCGATCAGGAGGACAACGGACGCCGAGACCTGTGCCACGACAAAGGCGCTCCTGAGGCGCTGACGGCCGCCTCCGGACGGGCCCGTCACGCGTAACGCCCCGACCGGGCTTTTCCTGGCCCAGTGAAGGGCTGGCGCCCCGGCGGCTCCCACAGCCGTAAGGAATGCCACGACAGTCGTGAAGCCCAGCACGCGACGATCGATGTCGAAATCGAACCCGATTGGCACCGAGCTCGACACGGCGAATGCTTGGAGCTGCCCGATCAACCAATCACCCAGCAGCAAGGCACAAATGGTGGCGACACCGATCAGAAGCAGAGCTTCCAGCACGAGCTGCCTGACGACCCTGGCGCGCCCGGCGCCGACCGCCATGCGGATCGCGATCTCCTTGTCGCGCGTCACAGCGCGGGCCAGCAAGAGCGAGCCGATGTTCAGGCACGCGATCAGCAGGACTAGGAGCGCGACCGCGGTCAGCACGGCAAAGAACGCGACCACATCGGTGCGCATCCCATGGTCGATCCCGGTTATCGGGTAGACCGACGCCCGCAGACCACGGTTCTCGACGGGATGCTCCTCCTCGAGCTGCGCGAGACTTGCCTCCAGCCGAGCCTCCAGCACGGAAGGCGTCACGCCGTCGCGCATGCGCGCCACCAGCTCGAACCGCTTCTCCGCTCGTGACGGGATGTCCGCGCCCGGCAGCAGGACCGTCGCCATGGACAGGGGAACCCAGGCATCGACCGGAAACCCGATGAACGTCCCGGTGAATCCCTCGGGCCCGATCCCGATCACGGTGAAGACCTGGCCACCCAAGTCGAGCGTCGAGCCCACCAGATCGGGATCTTGCCCGAAGCTCCGCGTCCAAAGGGCGTGACTGACGATCGCGACCGGATCAGCGCCGAACCCCCGGAACTCCGGGAACGTCAGCCTGCCGAGGGGCGCTCGTACGCCAAGGACGTCGAAGTAGTTGGCCGAGCTGAGCTGAACGGTGAGCCGCTCACCTTCACCCATCGCGCCGAGGGGCCGCCTGACCGCGGTATAGGCCGTGATCTCGGCCCAGGCGCTGCCTCGATCCTGCAGGTCACGGAAGTCGTCGAACGCGAAGCCGCCGAAGCCGTTCCCACCTGGGATCCGGGCGACGACGTCTACGAGTGATTCGTGATCATCGACCGGCAACGGCTTCAACAGCAGCTCATTGACGACCGTGAAGATGGCGGTGTTGGCTCCGATGCCCAGAGTGGCCACGACAATCACGGCGACGGCGAATGCGGGGCGCCGTACGAGCGAGCGCGAGGCGTGGCGCAGATCTCTCCAGAGCCCTTCGATGCTCGATCCCATCCCGTGCCTCCTCATGCGCTCCGCCTCGAGCCTCCACTGCGCTGATTCCGCGGGAGGCGAGCCCCGGAGAACGTCATCTCGTATCTCTCCGAGTCGGCCTTTGACGGCCCACCCCACGACGTCGACCGTCCCGCCCATCCACGTTGCGAGGCCGTGGCGCCAACCGGGCTTGGCGTACAACCGCTCCAAGAATGCGGCTTCCATCTCTTCGGCGTACTCGTCCCGCAACCTCGGCGGGAGCGCACGGAGCATGGCACGGTAGAGGGCCGCGGCCTTGATCGTCGGTCTCACCGGACCCGCCGTGGAGACCGCGTAGAAACGCCCGCCGAACGGGCTTGCCTCGCCCGCGATCCCCTCACCCGGCGATCCGAATCCGTGCCAGCTCCGCGAGACCAGCCAAACGATCCGCCTCGACCCTCAGGGACTTCCGGCCGGTCTCCGTGATGCGGTAGATGCGTCGGCGTCGACTGGCCCCGGGAGGGCGCTCGCCAACCTCGTCGAGCTCTCTGATCAGCCCGGCGGCGCGCAGCTCGTCCAAGGATCCGTACAAGGTGACCGGCCAAAGCCGAACGGTGCCGTCACTCTGATCGAGCACGTCCTGGACGATCGCCGATCCGTGCTTATCTGCGCCGGAGAGGGCGAGGAGTATGTGGAATATCGGTGGCTTGAGCTTCACGTCGCCGACCTCGTAACTACAGTAGTGTATGATACAATATTATATTATATCGTCCGATCGCGACTCACGATAGTGTTCCCGGGTGGAGGCCTGGGTGTTTCAACGGCCGGATTCAGACGAGCACGAAGCCGAGGTTCTGGAGAAGGTGAAGCTGCCTATCGGGTGGGGCGTCGATCTGAACGCCGTCGACCATGAGGGCCGCACGGCGCTCGACGGCGCCATGGAGTCGGAGTACGACCTGGTGGTTGCCTTTCTGAGGGAAGCGGGGGCGGAGCGAGGGAACCGGATGCCGGGATGAGTGCGCCGGGCATCAGCACACGACCACCTCGCCGTTCTAACTGCCTCCAAGGGAGAGAGATGAAGCACTTCAGCATTGTAGCCGCCGCTTCGATCGCGTGCTTCGCCTGCTCGGCGGGCGAGGACACGACGGCGGATGAACCTCGTGGGACTCAGGCAAATGAAGCGCCTGATGCGCAGGCAGATGAAGCGCTCGCAGCGCAGGCCGAGAAGCTCCGTCAGATCCTCGCGGAAGCTCCGCGGCTTTCGGGTGACGTTGCCCCGGTCGAGATGATCCCACCCCGTGAAGGCTGGGAACTGGGCATGGTCTCCTGGATCGCCGCGGGCGACGATGGCCTGATCTACCTGCTCCAACGGGGCGATCAGGCCGACCCCGTGATCGCGCTGGACCGAACCGGCCGCGTGGTCCGGTCTTGGGGCAGTGGCATGTACGCGACGCCCCACAGCATCCGCGTGGACCCCGACGGGAACATCTGGACGGCCGACGCCAAGAGCTCGCGCGTCCTCAAGTTCGCACATGACGGTACGCTCCTCATGGAGATCGCCGTGGGTGGCCAGCCCGAAGACTGCGACGGCAACTTCTGCGGCACGACCGACGTCGCGTTCGCCCCCGACGGTCACGTATTCATCGCGGACGGATACCGGAACGCCCGCATTCTCGAATACACGCCTGACGGACAGAGAGTGGGCGAGTGGGGCAGCCCCGGCACCGGGCCCGGCGAGTTCCGTCTTCCCCATTCCCTCGCGGTGGACGAAGACGGAATCGTGTACGTGGCGGACCGGGAGAACGGACGGATCCAGACGTTCGAGCGTGATGGGACCTGCTGGGCTACGTCGACGCAACCGGCATCCACGGCATCGACAGGAGTGGAAACTGCGAGCTCCTGGTCGCGCCGGGCCTGGACGGGAACCCCCAGCTCGTTCGCATGCAGCGCTGAGGGGAGGCCAGCGTTTCTTTCCGCGCGGCTGCTCGACGCTCCAAGGGCCACCGCGGCGGACAGCCCTTCGCGTCCGGAGGGTCGGAGCAACGCCATGGCGCATTCGCCTGTTCCCCATCGTGAGCACCAGCGCGCCATCGAGCACGTTGTGAAGACGGCACCCGACAGCGTTCTCGAGGCCGTGCGATGCCCCCGCTGCGCGACCCCCATCGACGTGCGGGCTCCATCCATCGTGTGCTCCGGTTGCGGCAAGAGCTACCCTCGCTTGGGCGAGATCCCGGTGCTCCTGCCCGAACCCGAACGATACCTCGCTTCCTGTCGGCGGCAGCTGGCGACGCTGGAGGAGAATGCCGGACGCACCGTCCGGAACATCCAGCAAGAGCTCGAGGCCGCTGACGTCCTGCCGGTAACACGCAAGCGATGCGGCGCCATGATCGACGCACTGCAGGGGCAGGTCGCCGACGTGCGCGCGATCCTTGAGCCCCTTCTACCGGATGTCGCCTCTGGGCTTCCCCTCGACGATCCGTCGGCCGAGGTGCCGGCCACGATGGAGTTCATCCCATACCTGTATCGCGACTGGGGGTGGCCGCCGGAACAGGACGGAGAGAACGAGCGTGCGCTGTCCGCCGTCGAGGGGGTTCTCGAGGGGCGGGGCCTGGGACGCACGTTCGTCGTGGGGGCCGAAGCCTGCCGGCTCGCCTATGATCTTCATCTCCGACACCCCGACGCGGAGATCGTGGTGATCGACGTGGATCCGCTCCTCTTCGCCGCGGCGCGCTCCGTGGCTCATGGGCAGCCCATCTCGATCCGGGAAGCCAACCTGGAAGCTGGCGACATGGATCACGCCTCGAGGGAGTGGCTCCTGAAGGCGCCGAGTGTCCCGGTGGACGAGGACCGATTCCACTTCATCCTAGCGGACGGGTTGGAGCCTCCCTTCGCGCCGGGAGTCTGGGATACTGTGGTGACGCCTTGGTTCATCGATCAGGGTCCCGCTGATCTTCGCGATTTCATCAGCACACTGTACGCCCTGTTGAAGCCCGGCGGCCGCTGGGTCAATCTCGGACCTCTCGTGTACGGACCCGAGCTTCCCCTAGCCCTCCGCTTCTCGCGCGAGGAGCTTTTCGATCTTGCCCGCCGCGGCGGGTTTCAGGTGGACCAGTGGCACGCTGAGTCAGGCGCGTATCTCGTCTCCAAGCTCAACGGTCGCGGGAAGGTGGAGTGGGTCTTGGCGTTTCAAGCTCGACGGACGCGGGACGGTGTAGTGGGTCTTGGGTGACCCGCTGCCGATATCCTCGGCGACGAATCGAGTTAGTCGAACTTAGCGGCGACGATTGCTGCCAGGAGTTGGCCCATTTCCGCGGCGCCGATTCGAGGACCGGGCACGTCCGTGTCCATGCGGCGGACCACAACAAGCTCATGCCGGGGCACGATTACTATGTAGTGACCGCCCGATCCCTGAGCCGAGTAGGCACACCCTCCGAAGTCGACATCGGGAAAGTGCCCACCGTCCTCGACCCACCAGAGGTTCTCGTAAGGCTGGTGCATCGGGCGAGTGCTCGCATAGCGACAGTCGTCAGCCGTTCAACCGCCCGGTCCGGGAGCAGCAGCGAGAAGGCGCCGACCTGGTAGCGCATCAGCCCGCCGTCGCCAGCGGTGCCTTCAAGAGTCCCGTCCTTCACACGCGCCAAGGCGTCGCGGAGCTCCACCAATCGCGTAGGGTCGGCGACCGGTGTGTTATGCGCGGGAAAGACTCGTGCAAGATCTGGCGAGAGCGCGGCCAAGCGAGCGACCGACGTCTCGTAAGCGGACAGATCCGTTTCGGGCGCGAAGAGCCAGATGGGCCCTTCGTAGAAGGAGTCACCCGTCCACAGGTAGCCGGCTTCCGAGTCGAGCAGCGCGATGGCGTCGGGCGTGTGACCGGGGATGTGGAGGACTGCCAGCTGGCGCTCGCCCAGGTCGATGGTGTGACCGTCGGCCGCAACCTCGGTGATCGTCCAGGGACGGGCGACATAGCCGTCCTGGGTCACACCGGGAGGGAGTGGACCACAAAGCGCCTCCGGCGCTAGCTCCTCGCGAACGCGCTCGTTCGGCAGTCCCTCCGACCGGCTACGTGTGTACTCGGTGTCCATCGCCACGATCGAGCTGAACTCGGCGTTGCCGCCGGTGTGGTCCATGTGCGTGTGGGAGCTCAGCACTGTCACGGGGAGGTCGGTCAGCTGGGACACGACCTCGGAGATCGGGGCGATTCCCATGCCGGTGTCGAAAAGCAGCGCCCGCTCGGAACCGAGCACGAGGTACGAGATGACCTCCTGCCACTGGCGTGGCTCGTAGATCGCGACCACGCCTTCGCCGACGTCCCACACCTCGAACCAATCGGAGTCGACGGCGATCCGGTCGAGCGAGGCATATCCTGGCCGCGGAAGGCCCTCGCACCACTCGGGGGAGATGGCGTCGGTGGAGGTTTCTCCGACCTGTCCCGACGGCTGAGACTCGTCGGAAGTGCAGGCAACCAGCAGAAGCAGGCCCCCTGCGCCGATGATCGTTCTCGTGCTCACGACCCCTCGTCTGCGATCTTCACGACCGTCCGTCCGCGGGCTTCACCCGCCAGCAGAGTCGCGAAGGCCTCCGGAAGACCCGCCAACGTGATCTCATGAGCGACCGTTGGTAGGCGAGTCGGCTTCATGTCCGTTGCCAGCCGGTGCCACACGTCGCGTCTGCGCTCGATGGGGCAGTAAGCGGAGTCGATGCCAAGCAGGCTCACGCCCCTGAGGATGAACGGCATGACCGTGGTCTTCAAGTCGATCCCTGCCGTGAGCCCCGAGCTCGCGATGCATCCGCCTGGTCTCATGGTCCGCGTCAGCCAAGCCAGAATGTCGCCCCCGACGGGATCCACCGCTCCCGCCCAGGTGGACTTCTCGAGCGGGCGCGTGCCCATCTCGAGGTCGTGCCGGGAGATCACGTCCTTCGCGCCCAGCGAGCGCAGATTGTCGTGCTCGCTGTCCTTGCCCGTGAGGGCGGTGACGTCGTAGCCAAGAGTGGAGAGGAGCTCCACCGCGACGCTTCCGACGCCACCCGTCGCCCCGGTCACGATAACAGGACCGCCTTCGGGTGACAGGCCGTTCTGCTCCATGCGAACGACGGACAGTGCGGCGGTGAACCCGGCCGTACCGATCGCCATCGCGTCGAACGTCGTCAGGCCGTCCGGCAACGGGACTACCCATTCGGCCGGGACCCTGGCGTATCCCGCGTATCCGCCGTCGTGCGTCACACCCAGGTCGTACCCGGTGACGATGACCCCTTCGCCTTCACCGAGCGCGGGGTCCGTGCTCGAGACAACCGACCCTGCCAGGTCTATGCCTCCCGTCAGCGGAAACCGCCGGATGATCTTCCCGGCGCCCGTGCCCGCGAGCGCATCCTTGTAGTTCACGCTCGAGTAGGCGGTCTTGATGACCACATCGCCCGGACCTAGGTCGTCCTGGGTGATTCTCACCAGCCGGCCTTCGACCTTTCCGCTCTCGTCGAAGATCCGGTAGGCCTCGAAGTCACTCACGATGATTGCTCCATCTCCTCATCTTCACCTCCGTCTCCTCTTTTCAGCTGGATCCCTCCTTCACCTTCATCTCCTCCTTCATCCGCTGCCAGGCTTGGCGAGCCTCCTCGACCGACCCTTCGTCTTCGATCGTCGTGATGTCGCCCGGATCGCGGTCGAGGATCACCGCCTTCAACACGCGCCGCATGATTTTCCCACTGCGCGTCTTTGGAAGCATCGAGACGAAGTTGAGCTCTCCGATGACTGCGATGGCCCCGAGCTCGTGTCGAATCGTCTTGAGCAAGGCCTGGCGAAGCTCGTCCGATTCGGTTTGATCGTTCTTCAGAATCACGAAGCCCGCGATCACCTCGCCGCGGGTCTCGTCCGGTCGTCCGACTACGCCGCACTCCGCCACGGCCGGATGCTTCAGACAGGCACTCTCCACTTCGATCGTGCCCATCCGGTGCGCGGCAATCTTGATGATCTCGTCCGCCCGTCCAGCGAACCAGAAGTACCCGTCTTCGTCGACGTGTGCCGCGTCGCCGCTGTAGTACAGACCCGGAATCTTCTCCCAGTAGTCGCGTCCGTACCGTTCCGGCTCCCCCCAGAGGGCCGCGATTAGGCCGGGGAAGGGGCGCTTGAACACCATGATGCCGGGCTCACCGACTCCACACGGCGTCCCGTCCGTTCTCACGACTCCGGCGTCGATTCCCGGAAGCGGAAGGGCGGCCGAGCCCGGCTTGATGGGCATCATCTCGATCCCGTACGGATTGCCGATCGCCGGCCCACCCGTCTCCGTCTGCCACATATGATCGATGACCGGCACGTCTCCGCCTAGAATCGTGTTCTGGAGCCAATCCCACGCCGGTGCGTTCAGGACCTCTCCGGCGGAAACGACGCGGGCGAGCTTCGAGTGGTCTACCCTTCCCAGCGGGCCGTCCCCATATCGCATGAGCGCCCTGATCGCCGTGGGAGAAGTGAAGATGCCCGTGGCCCCGAACTCTTCGACGGCCGTCCGCCAGTTGCCCTCGGGCTCGGGATAGTCGAGCGCACCCTCGAAGACGATGGTCGTACAGCCGGTCAGCAGTGGACCGTACACGATGTAGCTGTGCCCGACGATCCAACCGATATCGGACGTCGCCCACCAGACATCGGAGGCCTCGAGCCCGAAGCACCACCGCCCCATCGAGACCACCTGCACCTGATAGCCGCCGTGATTGTGAATGGCCAGCTTGGGCTTGGCGGTCGTTCCCGAAGTCGCGAGGATGAAGGCGGGTTCGTTCGCCTCCATCGACTCCCAGTCGCCCGACTGTCCTTCGGAACCGGCGAGAAAGCCGTCCCACGAAATGTCGCGGTCGCCTTGAAGTACCGGGCCGGCGGCCGATCGCTGCAGCACGACGACGTACTGCACCTCGGCCCCGCCCACCTGCAGCGCGTCGTCCACGATGGGCTTGAGCGGGACTTCCTTGCCCTTCCGGTACGTGATATCGGCGGTGAAGACGACGCGGGAACCGCTGGCCGAAATCCGGTCCCCGAGGGCCTGTGCCCCGAATCCGGCGAAGACCACGGAGTGAATCGCGCCGATTCTCATGCACGCCAGCATGAGGATGACCGCCTCGGGACAC
Organism: Longimicrobiales bacterium; assembly: GCA_965248625.1. Taxonomy (GTDB): domain Bacteria; phylum Gemmatimonadota; class Gemmatimonadetes; order Longimicrobiales; family Gaopeijiaceae. The sequence continues at coordinate 1,426,631 of OZ252109.1, forward strand.
GTGGGCATCGAGAGCGTGACGCGGTCGCCCTTCCCCACCCCGAGGCCGCGCAGGGCGGCCGCGACCCGGCTCACCTCGTCCAGGAGCTGGGCGTACGTGAAGACGGCCCGGTCGCCACGCTCGTTGAAGTAGATCAGTGCGTCACGGTCGCCGTTCCCCTCGGCCACGTGATGGTCCAATGCGTTGTAGGCGATGTTGGTCTCGGCGCCCACGAACCAGCGGAACGTCGGAGGCTCGTCCTCGTAGACGCGGTCCCAAGTGCGGAACCACGGTACCGCCCGAGCGGCCCGTTCCCAGAACGCTTCGGGATCTCGATGGCCGTCCTCGATCCATTTCGTGACTGTCGGCGAGGCGACGTGCACCTGGCCCTCCCGGCTCGAGTAGGGCGATAACGTCCGGACGGCCCACGGGATTTGCAAGGTCGCGTCGTGACGGTCACAATCACCCCCCGTCGGTAGACCCAGCCTTGCGGAGGTCCGTCGATGTATTCCCGAGCGCGAACAATCGTCGAGCCGATCCTGTCAACGGCCGGGGCCGCGGTCCTGCTGGCGGCCGCTGCATGCTCCGCACCAGCCAACTCCGCCGCGGACGAGGCAGCCACGTCCATCGCGACCTCCACGCCGACCGCAAGCTCCATGCAGGCCGAGGGCTCCAATCCCAGGAGCGGCGACGTCCAGGACGCGTTCCTCGAGTGGCCGTTGCCCCCTGGAGCCGAGCAGTACGCCGACATCGACGGGCGTCAGATGGTCGAGTATGTCGAGGAGCAAGTCGAGATCTCGCGCCGTTACCGCGATGAAGTGCACCCGAAGTACTGGGGCCGCATCATCGGCACATCCTCGGATGCTGAGAGCGCTGAGTGGTTGGTGGACAAGTTCGACGCGATCGGCCTGTCCGACGTTCGCATCCAGCCGTTCGATCTCCCTCCCCAGTGGATGCCGCGGTCGTACGAGGTCACAGTGACGGCCGGCGGCACGACGATGGAGCTCGAATCCGCGCAACCGGTCTACCGAGCGGTGGGGACACCGACCGGGGGCATCGAGCTCGAGGCGGCCTATGTCGGCCTGGGGAGCGAGGCTGACTTCCTCGGACGCGACGTCGAAGGACAGGCCGTGTTCAGCTACAGCATGTTCGGGCTCGATGACAACGGTGCCATGCCGAGAGCCGACGCGCACGGGGCAGCTGCCATCTTCGATGTGCACATGCTGCCGGGTAACATGCGCTACCAGGCGTACCCCAAGAACACGAGCGTGCCGACCTTCACGCTCGGCGGTGACGACGGCTTCGCCGTGCAGGATCTCATTGCGGCTGCGCCCCCCGGGCAGCCGGTTCGCGTGAGCGTGCGCTTGGACGTCGAGATGGTCCCGGACCTGCAGACAGCGATCGTGTGGGGCACGCTGCCCGGAGCTACCGAAGAGACCATCTACATCATCGCGCACCGTGACGGATGGTTCGATGCGGCCGGCGACAACGCGTCCGGTGTCGCTTCGATGATCGGCCTCGCCGAGCACTACGCAGCCGTCCCCCAAGCCGAGCGGCGCCGCACACTCGTTTTCTTGGGGATCGACGGTCATCACAACTCGGGCGAGGGCGCGGGCGTCGGGAGACAGTGGCTCCTCGACAACCGTGCTGAGCTCTTCGACCAGACTGCCCTGATGATCAATGTCGAGCACCCTTCGACAGTGCAGACCACGTCGAGGCCGCGCTATGCGACGAGGACCGCCGAGGGGTTCGGTTACGGTGGCGGCATCTACTGGTCCAACACGTACACGGGGCAACAGTGGTATGCTGGTGGTCCGTCTAGGCCGGAGCTACAGGAGATCGCGGTCCGTGCCTTCCGGGAGTTCGGGGTCAGCACCTACCTCGAGCCGAACGCGAGCGCACCGGCCGGTGACCTAAGCCGGCTCTACCGGGTCGTGCCGGGCGTGGCCACGTCAGATTTCTACCACTACTTCCACACGGACCTCGAAACGCCGGAGACAGTGCCGTGGACGGGGCTGGAAGCTTCGACCCGGGCCTACGCACGAATCATCGACGAGGTGAATGAGCGCGACCTGATCGTGTTCCACCGGCCGGAAGAGCCCGTGCCGTGAGTCGACGGATCACGGCTTGTTCCGAGGGTGTTTCGATATATACTTGACATGCAAACTATTGACTAGCACATTATCTGTGTTCGATGACCGATCTCATTCCGATCGACGCATGGCTCACTCAGCCCACCAAAAAGCGATCGTCTCCGTGATGCGAGCCGCCGGGCGTATCCGTCGGCAGTTCGGGGACGTGCTGGGCGAAGAGAGGGTCGGCTCCTCGCAGTACAACATCCTGCGCATCCTGCGGGGGGCAGGGGGACCGCTCCCCATCATGACGATTCGGGAGCGGATGCTCGACCCGGAACCCTCGATCACACGACTCATCGATCGACTCGTCGAGCGCGGTCTGGTGGATCGCGAGCGGTGCACGGAAGACCGACGCCGTGTGGACTGCACGATCACGGGGGAGGGTCTCGCCGTCATCGATAGGCTCGACGAACCGGTCGATGTGCGCGATCGGGAGCTAATGGCCCGACTCACGAAGGCCGAACTGAAGACCCTATCTGCACTACTGGAGCGGGTCGGCGAGCCGGAGTAGGTGGTCGGTATTCCTTATGGGTACTTCGTACGCAAACTATGGCGACAAGACAAAGGAGTTGGCTCATGGAGAACAAGAAGCTGCTGGTTCTGGTGACGGGTGCGACCGGGCAGCAGGGTGGTGCGGTCGCGCGCGCCCTGATCGACAAGGGCCACGACGTGCGCGCTATGGTGCGGGACACGCGGAGCGAGAACGCGGTCTCCCTCGGGCAGCTCGGCGTCGAGCTCGTCGTGGGTGACATGGAGGACCTAGCGAGCATTGCCGGGGCAGCCCAGGGCGTGGACTCGATGTTCGCTGTGACGTCTCCCTTCGTCCTCGGCACCGAACACGAGACGGTCCTCGGGAAGAACCTCGTGGACGGCGCTGTACAGGCCGGCGTGAGTCACTTCGTGTACTCGTCCGTTGCCTCGGCTGACAAGGAAACCGGTATCCCACACTTCGAGAGCAAGTGGGAGGTAGAGAAGCACGTGATCGAATCCTGGTTGAACTGGACCGTCACGGCACCCGTGTTCTTCTTTGAAAACATCTCGTCCCCGTGGCTCGCGGCGGACCTGGCGAGCGGACGATACCGGCAGGCCATGCCCGCAGACCGTGCTCTCGAGATGATCGGGGTGGCGGCGATCGGAGCGTTCAACGCCCTCGTCATCGACGGACGCGAGGACTTCTACGGCCAGCGGATCGACATCGCTTCCGATGAGCTCACCGGTGCCCAGACAGCCGCCGCGCTTTCGGAGGCGGTGGGGCGAACAATTACGTTCGGAGAGCAGCCCATCGAAGAGGTGCGCGCCGGCTTCGGAGAGGATATGGCACTCATGTACGAGTGGTTCAACGATGTCGGCTACGAGGTCGACATCGAAGACCTCGAAGCCCGCTTCCCAAACGTTGCCTGGCAGTCCTTCGCCGACTGGTCCGTCGGAGCGTTCGCGACCGTGGGGGCAGCGTGAGCACACCTCGCGTCGTTCACCCGACGGACCCGGCGACCGTGATTCATGGCGCGGGTGACGAGTACCGGTACCTCGCCACTGGAGCACAGACCGGAGAAACCTACTTCATGCTGGAAGCCGTGGTCCCGCCGGGTGCCGGGCCACCGCCTCACGTGCAGACCCGTGAGGAAGAAGGCTTCTACATGCTGGAGGGCACGCTGACGTTCTACCCAGAAGGCGAAGAAGTCGTCGCCGGGCCCGGGACATTCCTTCACGTGCCTCGCGGCGTGGTGCACAACTTCAAGAACCTCACTGACCAGTCGGCTCGTGTGCTCATCTGGTTCGCACCGGCCGGCATCGAAGAGATGTTCAGCAAGATGGCCCGGGACCCGGAACGGTACCTGGAGATCGGTGCCGAATACGGGGTCTCATTCCCGGAGTAGAAAGGCACATTGTAGCGACCCTGTGGGCCGCCCCGAGGGGCTCCATTTCGCGTTTGGCGAGCCTCGGGTTGCCGCTGTCAGGAGGTACGGCGTGCCTCCACGAACTGGGGCATTGGCTGGCATCAGGCGGGGCGGGGACCCCACGTTGAGCACGGACGGTGCGCGTCGGCATTCGACGTTCCTGAGGTCAGCACGCTCCAGAGCTCCGCACGGATCAACCGGCTCCTTCGGAAGCCGAGTACGACGAGGGAGGCATTATGAGAGTCGCACGGATTGGGATGGCCCTCTTCCTTGCCGGGCTGATCCCTGGCTGCGTCGGCGAGAACCAAGCCGAGCCTGTGTCGGAGACGGTGCGGAAGGGCGGCGACAACCGGAACGGGGAATACATCGCCACCGTCAACTGGTGGAAGCCCGCGCCCGACCATGACGATGTGTGGAGCTGGGGTCTGGTTTCCGGCGTCGTTGCGGACAGTCCGGACCGGATCATCGTCGGTACCAGGGTGGACCGAAACGCCGCAGGCAAGGAAAGGCCTGGCAGCTCGAACTTCATCGTGGCCGTCGATGCGAACGGCGATATCGCCCAGCGTTGGACCCAATGGGACACCTTGGTGGCCTTTCCCCATCAGCTCTACATCAGCCCCTACGATCCCGAGCGTCACATTTGGATCGTCGAGCGCGGCGGCGGAGAGCGGAATGTCCACGAGCAAGTCTTGAAGTTCTCCAACGACGGCAAGCAGCTCGTCATGAGGCACCTTGACCCGATGCCCCGGCAGAGCGAGGCGGAGGCACGCGCGAACAAGAATCCGGGACCTCTCGACTACGGCCAGGCTTCCACGCTGGCTTTTCTCCCGAACGGCGACTGGCTGTTGGGTGACGGGTACCAGAACGGCCGGATCATTCGATACAACGCGGAGGGCGAGTTCGTCTCCGAGTTCGGATCAGTCGGGACCGGCCCGTCGCAGTTCGACCCCATCCACGGCGTCGGCATGGACCGCGATCGCCGCATCTACGTGTCGGACCGCGACAACAACCGCATCCAGATCTTCACCGAGAACGGTGAGTTCATCGAGGAATGGCCCGACATAACCGGCCCGACAGGGATCTATGTCGACGAGAACGAGAGCGTCTGGGTGATTTCCACCACCCTGAACCAAGTGCTCAAGTACAGCAAGAACGGTGAGCTCCTGTACGGCTTCGGCGCGTACTGCTGCACGCGTGGCGGCTTCGAGGGAGGATTGTCGCGTCCTCACCAGATGGCTGTGGACCAGAACGGTAACGTCTACATCGCCAATTACGACGGTGGGTACGTGACCAAGTTCACCCCCAGGCCGGATGCCGATCCGGACAAGCTCATCGGTCAGCCGCTCATCCTGGATAGGTAGTCGGAAGGCAGGGAATGACTGGGGTGGGGGGCCGACGCATCCTTGCGCGTCTTGGCTCGTCGATCGGTGTGACTCGACGCCTGCAACCTCCTGTCTCATCCCGCTATCTGATGAGAGTGACAACGACTCAAACGGGCGAGAGGTGACGAAGATGGCAAGGACGGCGTGGACGGTGGCGCTCGTGGCGACGGGAGTGTGCACGGCTGGGCCGCTGGGCGCACAGGATTGGGCACGCACCGACGTCGGGTGGTGTGATCGCGACTGGGGCGGGTCCGAGTCAGACCGGCATTGCCACGTCCTGACGGCTGAGCTGGCAGACCCCGGGGGCCTGAGCATCGACGGCGGAACGAACGGCGGTGTGAGTGTGCAGGGCTGGAACGGCGATGGGGTCGAGGTTCGCGCGAAGGTGTGGGCCAACGCGCGGACCGTGGCTCGCGCCGAGGAGCTGGCCGCGGCGGTACGCGTAGAGTACGAGGGGAGAGAGCTGAGCGCCGAGGGTCCCGCGACCGATCGTCGAGAGAGTTGGGGAGTGAATTGGGAGCTGATGGTGCCGCGTGCCACCGATCTCGATCTGGAGACGCATAACGGCGGCGTCGCCGTTACGGAGGTGACGGGCCGCATCCGCTTCAACGCGCTCAATGGCGGTGTCCAGTTGCGTGGGACAGGGGGTGACGTAGAGGGCAAGACCACCAACGGCGGCGTCCATCTCCAGCTCGAGGGGGATACCTGGAGTGGGGCGGGACTGGACGTCGAAACGACGAACGGCGGTGTGACAGTCCAAGTCCCGAGCGACTATTCGGCAGCCTTGGAGACGAGCACAGTCAATGGCCGCATCGACATCGACTTCCCGGTCACCGTCCAAGGCCGTATCGGTCGGTCGCTCGACGTCGTACTCGGCGACGGCGGAGCTACCATTCGGGCCGTCACCACCAATGGCGGCGTGAGGATCGCGCGTGCGGGCACCGCCCGGCGCTAACGGTCCGTGAGTGGTTGGCAGGGTTTCCTAAGGGCCCTGACTCGAGCTCCGGGCGGGCGTCTCAGAAGTCCGCTCTAGAGGAGGCGAGCTTCTGAGCCTACTGCGCGCTCTGCGCCGGGCCGGGCGCTTCACTCGGTCCGCAGGGCCACCGCCGGGTCCAGCCGGTCGGAGACGGTGCAAGGAGACGAGCCCGGCGGCCCAGGTATGCGGTAGCGTTTGGCCCGGTAATTAGAACCAGGCCTCCGGCATACCGCTCTCAATCAGCTCGCCGAGGTTGAAGGCATGTATCCCGGCTTCCCCAGCGATCTCGGCTGTAAACGGGGACGTCCGAAAGCTTCGGACGATCACGTAGGCCCCGGGATGCTGCTTACGGACCGACAGCGCCGCGTGCAGATTGGTGCCGTCGTCGCCGGACCCCAAGATGATGACAGGGTCGTGGCCGTCAGCCCGAACGACCTGGCCGATGCGATGCCAGATCTCGGGGTTCAGAAGGTCGCCGTCGATGACTGCATGGTTGTAGTCCTCCGAGAAGCCCGGTTCGTCCTCGAAAGCACGAGCGTTTCTGGTCGCGTACTCGTCGATGATTACTACGTGGCCGAAGCTCCCCTGGGCATGTTGTTGGAGCTGATGCAACACCGTTTGGCCGAAGCGGCCAAAGCCCGCCAGCACGACCAAGTCGCGATACGGAGTGCTGTGGAAGCGACCCACGAGATGCTCCCGCACGAGGTGCATGGCTGCGAACTCGTGGCCGTTGAAGATCTCGCAATCGCGTCCCACGCTCGATTCCGCCGTCTCCCTCATGAAGCCGAGGTCGGAGACGTGCACCACGATGTGGCCAGCGAGGCCGGGCGCCAGCCTGAGGATCTTCGCCGCCGCGTCGAGGTTCGCGAAGTCATCCCCCGTCAGCAGTAGTACCCGACGAGCACGCTCCATTCGTAGACCCCGCAAGACCTCGTCGCCTGCTATGTCCCCGGTGACGATCACGGCTCGGTGCAGGTCGCGAAGCTCACCGAGCGACGGATGCCGCGGATCGTGTTCGACGACGACGATGGTCCTGTGCGGATCCTGGTCCCTGAGCTTGCGGACATAGAGCAGCGTGAGACGACCCGCACCTGCGAGTACGACATGCCCCGAAAGCGGGCGGATGCGCAGCGCCAGGGGGCCGATGAGACGAACGGCCGCCTCCAGGAGGGCCGACGCGGTGATGATGGGCGCACCGAAATAGGCGGTCCAGAGCAGAAGGCGACCCAGAAGTGGGCCACCAACGGGTGTGCCGATGTCGAGACCGCCGAGCACGAACAGTCCGAGCGCGTAGTATGCCCTCTCGGCGATTCCCGCTTCAGCGAGATCGCGCTCGCTTACACCGACGCCTACCCACAGTCCCACGAAGGCCGCGAGGAATACGGTGGCGAAGGCGAGTCCGCGCCACATGAAGGGCCGCCTGAGCGAGCGGGCTCCGCGTGCGAGCGTAGGGATCGAGGAGTCCAAACGGGCTGATCGGGTCTTGGGCGGCGAGGCGTGGGTCACGGTGACACTATCACGTCCGGGATTCGGATGGTTGCGGCCGGTCGGGCCGGGTGACGCGAGATTCGGCGGAATGCGATCGTGGCGATCAAGCCAACCGCCCCGAATCCCGCGACCGATGCAAACACGTGCTGATGGCCCAGCACGCCGGGGGAGTTGTCGAGGAGCACGCCCATGAGAGGGCCCATGAACACGTCCGGCGTGAATCCGACGAGGGACACGACGCCGATCGCGCTTCCAGTGAACGCCAGGGGCACGGCGCCTTCGGCCAGCAACGCGAAATAGACGCCCCTGATCGCGTAGATGCCGACGCTCGTCGCGACTATGGTGGTGATCAGCATCCACGCGACTCCGGGCATCAGCGCTCCGGACGCGATGAGGAGGCTTCCCGCTATGAGGATCGCGAAGCCCCACGCGATGACCCTGGACGAATCGACCCGGTCTCCAAGGTATCCGGCGGCGACTGCTGACACGGCGCGGATCCAGAACGACAGCGTCCCGATGCCCGAGGCGGCGACCTCGTCGAAGTCGAGCACGTCGCGGGCCAAGAGTGAGAAGTCGTCTGTCGCCTTGTAGCCGGCATAGGCACACACGACGATCACGGCATGCAACCACACGATTGGCATACGGCACGCCCCGCGTACGCCGTCGAGCGAGAGCTTCGGCTGGTCGTTCCGGTCGGCCTGAGGGTCATTGTCAGGTACGACGACCCACACGAGTAGACCGATGACCAGCGTGAGGCCGGTGAAGACCCAGATGACGGCTCGGAATGCCGCCGCACGTTGGTCCGATGTGGCCGAGGCGACGTCGCTGGGCAGAAGCACAGCGAAAACGACGACCGTGAAGGACGCAATCAGCGCTGCGAAAAGGCCCCTCCCGCCGTCCAGGAGGCCATATGCCCGGCCCTGACTGGAGATGCCACCCCACTCGCGGGTCGCCCGGATCATGGCCGCCCAGAAGAGGAGGATGGTGGTAAGGCCCCAAGCGGCCCACAAGATGTTCATCACCTGAGCCGAGGGAATCCCGGCCAGGACGACTCCACCCAGGCCCGTCGCTACGAGTGCCCACGTCATGAGTCGACGAGCCGAGAACCGGTCCGCTAGCGGGCCTCCCGCGAAGTAGGCCGCCATCGCGACCACACCGTAAAGAGAGAACGCCGTCCCGAGCTGGAGGTTCGTGATCCCGAACACGTCGAGAAACGTCGGGCGAAAGACACGAGCCAGGACGAAGGGGAGGAGGAAGACCGCCTCACCTGCCGCGATGAGAGCCCCAATGATCAGCCCGCGGCGCAGGTTGGGCGTCTTCATATGGAGCCCCTGGACCTACGGCGCACTCAGTCGCGACCGATCAATTGCGCGGTGGTCGTCGGCTTGAGGTACTGCTCCCACCACCCCAGCTCGGTCATCATGCAGTGCACGTTGTTCCAGTGCCCGCGGATTCCGTGGGACATCCCTTCGTAGATGACCAGCCTCGTGGGCACCCGCTGCTTCTTGAGCGAAGTGTAGAGCTGAATGGCCCCTTCGAGCGGGACTCGGTAGTCCTCTGACCCGTGTACGAACAGCGTAGCCGCTTGCACGCCACCCGAGTTGAGGTAGGCGGACTGTCGGATCATGACCTCGCGCGCCTCGGGGTCCCAAGGCGGCCCGAGGAACTCCATCTCTTTGGTACGCGCAACGTCCGACAGAGCGTAGTTGCTCGTCCAGTTCGAGGCGCCGGCGCCGGGAACCGCGGCCTTGAATCGGTCCGGATACCGGGTGATGAGCCAATTGGTCAGAATCCCGCCGTAGGAATGGCCCGTCGAACCCACTCGGGCCCGATCTACCGGGTACTGCTCGATCAGGTGGTCTACACCCGCGAGGACGTCCTCCCCATCGTTCGTGCCCCATCCTCCCCAGGTACCCCATTTGAAGTCGTCTCCGTAGCCGGTCGAGCTGCGGAAGTTGGGAAGGAAGACGAAGTAACCGTTCGCCGTGAAAAGGACGTTCTTGAAGTTGAATCCGTACCCCGAGGCGGAGTGCGGACCCCCGTGGTTCACGACAATGAGCGGGTACGAGCCCTGCGGATCATAGTCGTGCGGATAAAGCAGGAATCCCTCGACCGGCGTTCCATCGAAGCTATCGTAGTTGATCTTCTCGGACGGACGACTCGCCAGCTCGACTTCGGAGAGGAACTCGCTGTGTACGTCGGTGAGCCGGCGCTCATTGCTCCCGTCGATGTCCGCGACATAGACCTCGGAGGGCCGTTCGAACTCTCCCACCGTGTACGTCATGCGCTGGAACGACGGATCGATGTCGAGATCTCCTATGCGTCGTTCGCCCGTCGTGACCTGTTCTACCTCACCGCCGTCGGGAGACACGCGGAAGAGGTGGCGGGCACCGCCGATTCCGGTCGTGAAGAACATGTTTCGGCTGTCGGGCGACCACATCGGGGTGCCGGCGTCGAGATCCCAGTCCCCCGTCAAGTTCACGGGCTCGCCACCACCAGCAGGCCGTATGTACAGGTCGCGGGGCCCACCGTGACGAAGGTCCTGGCTTGTGATCATGTCCGTGCCGAGGGAGCGGATGTAGGAGATCCAACGCCCGTCCGGCGAGAAGCTCACTCCGGAATACACGTAGCCGTCTTTGGTGAGACGTGTAAGCTGTCCTTCTATCGTGACCGTGAATAGATCCGAACGGCCATAGGCCAGCTCGTCGAGCGCGGACTCGTCGGCCGTGAAGAGCAGGGTTCTGCCGTCGGGGCTCCAGTCGAGGTTGCCGGGTCGCAGTCCAAGCCGCGTGAGCTGCCGTGCGGGGCCGCTCCCTTCCGCTGGATCGATGAAGATCTCCGTAAGAGCTGTCTCGGCCGGAGCCGGCAGCGGGAACGCCCGTCCGTCGCGCCTGAAGGGATACCAGTCAAAATCCTCGCCACGGAACCGCTCCTGGTGTCGCCGTTCGAACGCCGTCATCTCCGGCTGAGGGTTCGCCGGCTGCTCCATGTCCTGCGTGCGTGCGACCCAGCGGCCGTCCGGACTTACTGCACCCTCCGGCTGAAAGCTCTGGTCACGGACTGCTGACTCCGTGGGACGAGCGGGGTCGATCAGCCAATCAGTTAGCCGATGCGTGAAGCGCAGGCGACCGTCCTCGGCCCACTCCGGATCGGACACGTCACCACCCATGCGCTGAACGCGCACGGGCTCACCAGGTCCGTCGGCCCGGACGATCCACGACTCTGTCGCGGTCCAGTTCGTCTCCTCGACGCGGTTGGAGACGGTGTAGGCGACCCATTCCGCGTTTGGCGAAATCTGTAGATCGCCGACGCTCTTCACCCGGTAGTAGTCCTCGAGGGCCAAGGGGCGCCCCTGGGCCGACACGTGGACGGCGAGAGACACCGACCCGACCATCGACAGACCGAGGCACAGCAGCGTGCGGCGCATGGAACCCTCCCGAGCAAGCTTCATGAACGCTGATACTGGGTCCTCATTCTAGGATGTGAGGGATAGCCGGGCCATTCGACCGGGGCCATTCGACCGGGCCTCTCGACCGGGGGGATCGACCGGGGGGATCGAGACTACCGGAGTGACCGATCGACGGGTGACCCCCTGCGGTGGGGAACCGCTTGTCCTACGATTGTCTCGCGTACGGCGTGGCGATGGCCGAACGTGAGTCGTCGCCTACTGACCCTCGCCGCGTAGGTGCACGGAAGGCCGCGAGAAGAATGTTGACACAGTCAACTCACGTGTTTATGTTGACGTCGTCAACACTTGGTGCATGCGCACATGAGGAGGAACAGACGATGGCCATCAACGAGGAGCTTACCGGGTTTCTGAGGGAAGGCCTCGAACGGGGCCTTCCGCGCACACAGCTCGAGGAGGTGCTTCTCGAGGCTGGCTGGCCCCCCGATCAGGTTCGGGGCGCGCTGGGAGGGTTTGCGGACGTCGCCTTCGCGATCCCGGTTCCGCGCCCCAAGCCGTACGTCTCCGCACGCGAGGCCTTCGTCTACCTCGTGCTCTTCAGCACGCTCTATGTGAGCGCCTTCAGCCTGGGCACCCTCCTATTCCAGTTCGTCGACCGGGCCTTCCCGGACCCCTCCGTGGATCCGGCGGTCGCACTGGAGATGGGCCGAGAGGCGATACGGTGGTCGATCTCCCTGCTCGTCGTGTCCTTCCCGGTGTTCGTCTTCGTGTCGTGGACGAACGATCGGGCTGTCCAGAACGATCCGCTCCGGCGGCTCTCGATGGTTCGGCGGTGGCTGACGTATCTGACGCTCTTTGTGGGGGCGGGCATCCTGATCGGCGTCGTGACGAGCATCGTCTACAACCTTCTCGGCGGCGAGCTGACGATCCGGTTCGTTCTCCAGGTCCTCACGGTCGGCGCAATCACTGGCTCGGTGTTCGGATACTTCCTTCGGGACATCCGTAAGGAGGAGGCGGCGGCATGAAGCTCTCACCTGGTCAAGTGCTGTTTGGAGCTTCAGTGACGACGGTCATCGCGGCGGTGGGGACTGGACTTTTCGTCCTCGGGTCCCCGACGGAGGAGCGCGCGCGGCGGATCGACGATCGGCGCGTGGCGGACCTTCAGGGGATCGTGGCGGCCACCGATCTCTACTGGACCCGGCATTCCCGGTTGCCGGAAGCGCTGGACGACCTCGCGGCCGAGCCCGGCGTGAGGATCGCGACCAGTGACCCTGCGAGGTCCGAGATCTACGGCTACCAACCGCTGGACAGCGCCAAGTACGAGGTGTGCGCGAGCTTCGAGCAAGAGTCGGGTGGGACCGCGAGTGACCCGGCGGGCATCCCCCCGATCGTTCAGCAGAGCTGCGACATGTGCCATCGCGCGGCATCGGTGACGCCGAACCAGTCGGGTGAGCCGGCTGCTGGGCACGTCCAACTCCGCAATCTGTGGGCCCACCGGTCGGGACGGCAGTGCTTTCAGCTCGAGGCCCAGGAAATCACGCGCGATGGCGGGTGAAGCCCGACTCTTGCCCCAGAAGGCCCTTTGGACTTCCTATCATTCCCCCGCCGGGGACGTCGGCACGTCGGGCTGGAAGACGTTCCCGGTCAACGGTCCGGCCGACGGCAAATCGACCACAAGCCGCGCGAGGGGTCGTGCGTGCGACTAGTCGACAGAATCACAGCGGAGGACGAATCATGTTAACGCGATTCTGGCTGTCACTGGGCCTCATCGTTCTGATTGCAGAATCAGCCGCAGCACAGGATGTACGGAGTGTCTTGCAGACCGCCGCAACCGCGATTGGCGTGGCCGACATGGAGTCCATGCGCTACTCCGGCACCGGCTGGCAAGGCAGGGTCGGGCAGAATGTCGCGCCGGCTCAGGATTGGCCGCGAGTGGAGCTGACGAGTTATACGCGGACGATCGACTTCGAGACCATGTCCTCCAGAGAGGAGTACGTCCGGGAAGGTAGCAATGCGCCGGTGACCAATTTCGTGAGCGGCGATTACGCTTGGAGTGTGAACGCCCAGGGCCGGACCGTTCCACAGCCGGCCGCCGCCGAGCTGCGGCAGATCGAGATCTTCCTGACTCCCTGGGGATTCCTCAAAGGCGCGATGGCGCCTGATGCCTCCCCGGTCATGGTCACTCGGAACGAGTATGGAGGCCGGGTGACCGTAGTCTCGTTCGTCGCCCTCGGGAAATATCGCGTGAACGGTACAATCGATTCGGAGGGTCTGGTCCATCGTGTCCAGACCTGGGTTCCCAATCCGGTCGTCGGCGATTTGTACTATGAGAACGTTCTCACCCCCTACCGGGAGGTGGGCGGTGTGATGTTCCCCCGGTTTCATCAGCATCAGGATTACGACGACGGTGCGCACGCGCCCAACGTCAGCGGCGGCGACCATTCGTTTGGCCTCGAAACCGTCTCGGACGTTCAGGTGAATGTGGCGAACGCCGCCCTCACGGTCCCGAACGAAGTACGGAGCGCCCGCGTTCAGCCCGTCCGCGTGGAGTCACAACGCTTGGGCGATGGCTTGTGGCTGATCCGAGGCGGCTCTCACCACAGTGTGGCCGTCGAGTTCAGCGACCACGTAACCGTGATTGAGGCCCCGCAGAATGAAGAACGGTCGCTTGCGGTGATCGGCGAGGTGAACCGGCTCATTCCGACCAAGCCGATCCGCTTCATCGTGACCACGCACCATCACTGGGACCACTTGGGTGGACTCCGCGCTTATGTCCATGAGGGCGCGACCGTCATCACCCACGAAGGCAATCACGCTTACTACCAAGAAGTGTTGCGTGCGGGGCCGTGGACCCTGCAGCCCGACCGGTTCTCGCTGTATCCGCCCGAGGAGTGGTCGGAAGGCTACATCTTCGAGACAGCGCGGGAGAAATACGTCCTCGGCGATGGCACGAGAACAGTCGAGCTTCACCTAGTCCAGGGTCTCGCCCATGCTGCGGGCATGCTGTTCGCGTATATCCCGAGCGAGAAGATCGTCGTGCAGGCCGACCTCTACACTCCGGGAACGCAAACCCCCAACGCCAGCAACCGGACGTTTTACCGCAACCTGCGGCGCTTGGGGCTGGATGTGACGACCATCGTGGGTATCCACGGGAATCCGGTTCTGATGGAGCAGTTCGTCGAGTTCGTGGGCAGGCGCCAGTAAGACACCCGCGTGGGTGTCTCGGGCGACAGGTCCGCCGACTAACTACCGCAGACCCAGCCCCAACGCCTCGAGCCCGCCGCTCGCTTTCCACTCCTCGTAACGCACGCTCAGCGTCTCGACCGGATTCGGGCTCTCGTCGGAGCCCGTGTTTTCGTCATCGACGTCGATGAAGAGCGAGTACTCCCCGTCCGAGTGTCCGTCGCCGACGGCGTCATTGGGCCTGGCCGCGGCCACGTACGCCACGTGCGCAGTGCGGTGCTGGCAGCCGGAATCGGTCTCCGGAACCGGATCGGTCCGGCACGAGCAGCGGCTGTCGCCGCCCGCCAGGTCGGCGGCGGTCATCCCGGCAATCACGCGATCGACCACCGTGCCCTCATCGGCCAGGAACGCCGCGACCGCGTCGAGGACGACCGCCTCCGACTCCAAGATGTTCCCCTGCACCGCGAAGTAGATCCCCTGGTCACGCACTTCGCTCTGAACGGCCAGTGAGGCATACCCGTTGCCCGTACCCGAGAAGCCGGCCATGCGACCCTGGAGATCCACCATGCCGAACTGCCGGCGCTGGAAGTTGTCGTCGGCCGACAGCATCTCGAGGATCTCGTCCGGGTCCGTCCCCGCCCGCATCTGCTCGTAGATCAACGTCTGGTTCGCCCGGGTCCGGTCCACACCTGCTTGTGCGGCGGCCACGCCGACACCGGGCACGATGATCGCCTGAATGCTCTTCAGGCCCCCGCGCGTCCTGAGTCCCTCCGCCGTTACGCAGGTGGCCGACGCGATCACGACCAGGCCCGTTCGCGCGTCCACGGCGATGATCGACCAGGTCGCTGCGAGTGGAGTCGGAAGCAGCGTGAATGCCACGACGGCGACGGCCAGGGCAATGCTTCGGAGTCGGCGAATCATGGAAGGCTCCTCTGAGGCGCGGGGTGATCCGTTAGTGTAAGCTAGCTCGGATCACGTGGGTCGCTTTGTGCTCGGTCCGAGGGCAGGAATCGTATGAACAAGGGTGAGGTATCGCCATGAGACGACTGTCCCCGTTGTGTGCGCTACTGGCCTTTTCGGGAATCGGCCCGCTGGTGAGTCCTGCCGAAGGGCAATTGCTGAACATGCCCTTGCCGGAGCTCCCGGAGAATCAGGAGATCCTGGTGTTGGAGGTGAACCTCGCGCCGGGGCAGGAGTCCGCACCCCATCGCCACAACGCCCACGTCTTCGTGTACGTGCTCGAGGGGCGGGTGAACATGCAGGTCGCGGGAGGGGAGGTCGTGACTCTGTCGCCGGGCAAGATGTTCTACGAGAACCCGGACGACGTTCACATGGTCTCGCAGAACGCCAGCGATACCGAGTCGGCCAAGTTCCTCGTGCACATCATCAAGACCGTGGGGGTGCCGGTCAGCACACCGGTGTCCACCGGATCGGGCGATCCTCCGCTCGATATGTGACCTGCCCTTCCCTTCTCTCGCGCACCGGAGGGACCTGGAGCGAGGCTCCGCTCCAGTTGGTAGCTACCCCTCCCTCAACGCCTCTTGGCGGCCGAAACGCCCGGACTCGCTCCTTGGGTGGGAGCGGCCGTGCTCGTCGCCTGCGGTGTCTACCAGGCGAGTCCGCTCAAGTACCGGTGCCTGAGCCACTGCCCCTCACCGCTGGGGTTCCTCATGCACTTCGGGAACTTTCGCGGGCCGCTCCGCGATCTCCGCGTCGGCCTCTACCACGGTGGCTATTGTCTCGGATGCTGTTGGGGCCTGATGGTCGTGATGATCGCCGTCGGCGTCATGAACCTGGTCTGGATGGCGGGCCTCGCAGCGGTCATCTTCCTCGAGAAGACGTGGCGGCACGGCGAGAGGCTCGGGATCGCCGTCGGGGTTGCCCTGATCGTGCTCGCCTTCGTCGTCCCCTGGTACCCGGCTCCGCTGCCGGGTCTCCGTCTGGACACGGCGATGGGCCCGTAGTTCGCTCCCAACGGTCCCGCGCCGCGCTTGAAGAGCCAGGTCGGAGGCGGGCAGGGGGCGAACCACTTCGGGGGCAGGCTTGCCCGCGCGTAGGTCCACCCCCAACGGAGGTCGGCGAGCAGGCACGAGCCGGCTTCGCGGAGTGAGGAACCGCGAACGTCGTCTAGCGCCCCGCTACCGAGAAGACGAAACGGCCCCGCATGGGGTGGTCGTCGGAGGGCGCCGCGACCCACGACACCGTGTATTCGCCCTCCTGAATCGCCCCCGCCAGGTCCGCCCGCACGATCTCAGGCGACTTCCCTGTAGCCATGTCTCCCAGGTCCACGTTCCCTGCGGGCCCCCGGACGGAGAAGCTCGTCTGGGCCAGATCCGGCGCTTCGTTGAATTGGAGCCAGATCTCCATTGGCGACTCGGATAGCTCCTGATCCGCCTCCGGATAGCTGCCGGTCAACTCCAGGTGAAGACCCGCTGAAGCGGCGACGAGCAGGGGTGCCAAAAGCAAGACGAGCGAGCGGGCAGGGCGCTTCCCAATCATGACGGCAGACTCCAGATGATGCGAACGGGAAAGAGATGCAACCTAGGCCGACGTCCCGCGGTCCGCGAACTCGCTGGCAGTTTGACACCCCATTAGCCGCATGGTAGGACTCAGGATGGTTCATCTGTTCTGTGCGCAGCGTTCCAAGCTTGCCGTCTGGGCCATGATCATGTTGGTGGCCCCCTTCTTTCTCGTGGGTCATCATCACGAGGCAGAGCACGACGGAGGCGCCCAGCACGTCGAGGTCGCGCACGGAGGTCACCTTGCGGACGTGGTCGAGCTCGATGACCAAGTGCCGTCGTTGGCGCCCACGTTCCCGTTCGAGGCGACCGCCTCCGCCGTGGATGCGCTTTATGTGACGATCACGTCACTGCCGGCGCTCGCATCCTACCCCCATCGATCCGCACGCGCCCCACCCCGGTCTCCCCGACCCCGGTCTCCCCCCGTCACCGCCTGACATCCGCCGTCGGCCCGTCGCCGTGTACACCTAGCCCTGCGCTCCAGGGCTGGCCACGGCGATCCGGGAGCCACCCGACGTCTTCCTGATTTCCCGATGTCCGCGACCGCTGTGTGTCGCGAGCAAGGTCGATCATCATGAGAAGGTTCACGAGCATTGGAGCCATCGCGCTCGCGATGGGCTTGGTCGCTCCCGAGGCATCCGCGCAGGACTCCACGACTTCCATTTCGCTGGAGGACGCGCACGTCCTGTTCGGCCGGAACAGCCCCGAGCTCAGACTGGCCCGCAGTCGCATGGCCGCGGCGCTGGGACGAGCGCGGCAGGGCCGGGCGATCCCTAATCCCGTTGCGTCTTTCACGACCGAAGAGCTCGGATCGTACTCCGAACGCTACTTCAACCTCTCCCAACCGGTGGACTTCGCGTGGACCGGCGGATCGAGGAGTCGGCGCTCCGAGGCATGGTCAGGACAGGCCAGGGCGACTTTCGATGCCGACAGCGCCCGACTCACCCTCGAGCTCAAGCGCGCTTTTGTGCAGGCGTGGCGACAGGCCCGGTTCGTGAGCGCGCTGTCCCAAACCGACGCGGTGCTGGCAGGCCTTCTCGACGACGCGCAGGCTCGTTTCGATCAGGGCGACCTCGCTGGTTACGATCTCCGCCGGCTAGGCGTGGCCCGTGCCACGGTGCGCCGGAGGCTCGCTGTCGAGCGTGTCACCTTGGCCGACAGCGAGCGGCGGCTCGGGTCCTTGGTCATGGGAGACGGCTCGCTCCCGCGCCTCCGACCGGAGTCACCGGACCTCCGTGCCACCGCCATCACGATCGACGTGGGTGCGGTGGAAACCGCTCTCGGAAGGCGACCGGAGCTTCGCGCCACGGAATACGCGACCGAAGCACTGGACGCCGAGGCCGTGCTAGCAGGCCGCTCGCGCTTCGCGAATGCCGCGCTTACCGGAGGGTTCAAGCAGCAGTCGGACGGGCAGGACGGTGCGTTCGTGGGGCTTCGGCTCCCTATACCATTGTTCGATCGGAAGGGAGGAGCGGTGGATGCCGCTCGGGCCGCCGCGGCCGGATCGCGGGCCGATCTGGACATTCTGCGAATCGCCGTCGCCCGGGAAGCCGCTTTGGCCGAAGCCCGCCTTGCTTCGGCGAGAACCCAGCTCGACTTGATCGAGGAGGGGGCAGACGAGCCAGGCGAGCTCCTCGAGATCGCTACACTCGCATACGACGAAGGAGAGGTAGGCATCGTCGAGTTGGTGGACGCCGCTGACGCCTTTCTCGAGGCCCGCCTATTCGACAGCGACGTACGAGCAGATCTCTGGCTCGCTGTTTTCGAGCTCGAATACGCGATCGGGGGCCTTCCGAACGACTCCGGGACCGGAGAAGAGCGATGAGCACACCATGTATCAAGAGCCGGTGGACCCAGTCCGTGGGTTGTTTGTTAGCCGTCGGCCTCGGGTCGTGTGGAGGTGATGCAACCGAATCTCCCGTCCCACCGGAGCGAGGTGGCGGCTCGTCGATCACGATCTTCACGGATCGCTCGGAGCTCTTCTTCGAGCATCCGCCACTGATCGCCGGTGCCCCTGGCGAGGCGTGGGCTGTGCACCTCACGGACCTCTCGGACTTCGGACCCGTCACGACGGGCCGACTGACGCTCGAGTTCGTCGAACCCGACGGTCAGGTCAGCACGTCCGTTTCGGATGCTCCGGCGCGGGACGGGGTGTACGACCCGGCTCCGTCCTTCCCGTCCGCCGGCATGTACGACCTGGTCATGTTCCTGGAGGGCAGTCAGGTCACGGACGAGATCTTTATCGGACCGATCCGGGTGTTCGGATCCGAGGACGATCTTCCTCAGCTGCCACCCGCCGAGGCCGTGGGTATCGCGTTCCTCAAAGAGCAGCAATGGCCCATCGACTTCGCCACCGCTGAAGCCGACCTGCGCGTCGTCTCCCCCGGTGTGGACGTCTCCGGAGAGGTCGTTTACTCACCGGGCCGCGTCGTCGAGATCACGGCCCCCGTCGAGGGCATCGTCCGCTGGGACCTCAATCGGTCGGCGCCCCCTGAGGGAGCCCTCGTGGCCACGGACGAACCACTGGTTCGCCTTTCCCCCGTAGGCGGTACAGACACTTACGCAGCGCTGAGGGCCGAAGCCGCACGACTCGAGCGCGAGGTGGAGCGTTCCGAGCGGCTCGTGGCCGCGGAGGCCGTTCCGGCCCGAAGACTCGAGGAGGCGCGACACGATCTGGCGCTCGTGCATGCCCAGCTCGAGGTGCTGGACCCATCGCCGGATGACAGCTACACGCTGACGCTTCGCGCCCCCATCACCGGATCCGTCATTCGCCGCAATTTCGTGACGGGTCAACGCGTCGAGGCAGGCGCGTCGCTGCTCACCATCCTCGATGGTCGCGTGCTGAATGTCCGGTTCCACGTCCCCGCTTCGCGCTCCCTGGCTCTCGGTGATGTGACCGGAGCCACGTTCGGTGCCGAAGGAGGGTTGAATCTGTTCCGGACGGAAACGGTGCTCAGCGTGGGAGCGGCCATAGACCCCGTACGCCGCACCGTACCCGTCACTCTGGAGGTCGACAATTCGGACGGAGTCCTTAAAGCGGGGATGCTCGTGAGCGGGCGGCTCCTCTTCGACAGCCCCGGTGCGGCGCTCGCAGTGCCTTCTGAGGCCATCGTGGACGAAGACGGGCTGCTCATCGCGTACGTGCAGATCGGCGGTGAGACCTTCGAGCGTCGAGCTGTGACGGTCGATAACACGGATGGAGCTTGGACGACGGTGCTTTCTGGGGTCAGACGCGGTGAGCGGGTCGTCACGCGGGGTCAGTACCAGATCAAGCTCGGTTCGCTCAACACCAGCGAGATATCGGATCATGGGCATCCGCACTGATCGCTCTCACGGAGTCCTCGACCGGGTCATCGCCTGGTCGCTGAACAACCGGGTGGTCACCCTCCTCGTTGCCGCCGGGGTGCTGGCGGCGGGCGGATACGTCGCCTCCGCCATGCCGGTGGACGTGTTCCCCGACCTTACAGCTCCCACGGTCACGGTCCTCGCCGAGGCGCACGGCATGGCCGCCGAGGAAGTGGAAAGGCTCGTGACGTTTCCGATCGAGACGGCGATGAACGGCTCGGCGGGCGTACGGCGCGTGCGTTCGTCGTCCGCCCAGGGAATCAGCATCGTCTGGGTGGAGTTCGACTGGGGCACCGATATCTACAGGGCACGGCAGGTCGTAGGCGAAAAGCTCCAGCTCGTCGCTGAGCAACTCCCGGAGGACGTGCCCTCACCGGTTCTGGCACCGATCACGTCCATCATGGGCGAGATCATGCTCATCGGTATGTCGAGTCGTACCGCGACAGAGATGGAGGTTCGGACGGAGGCGGACTGGACGGTGCGGAACCGACTGCTCGCGGTCCCCGGAGTATCGCAGGTCGTGCCGATCGGGGGCGAAGTGCGTCAGTACCAGATCCTCCTCGATCCACAACGGATGCAGGCGGTGCACGTCACTTTGTCGAATGTGCTTCGCGCGTCGGAAGAGTCCAACGCGGCGGCATCCGGGGGCGTTTTCCTCGCGGACGGCCAGGAGGTGCTGATCCGCGGGCTGGGTCGCGTGCGTACCGTGAAGGACATCGCTGAAACCATCGTCGTGATGCGTGAGGGCGCACCCATCCGCATCGGCGACGTCGCGGAGGTCGCCATCGGACCGCGCCCGCGGATCGGCACGGGGTCGGTCAACGCGCAGCCGGCGGTGATTCTGTCGGTGCAAAAGCAACCTGGCGTGAACACGTTGGACCTGACCGCACGCCTCGACGAGGAGCTCGACGTCCTTCAGGCACAGCTTCCCGCCGGCATCACGATCGAGAGGGAGATCTTCAGGCAGGCGGACTTCATCGCGTTGGCGATCGACAATGTCGTCGCCGCCCTCCGCGACGGTGCGGTCCTCGTCATCGTCATCCTCTTTCTCTTTCTTTGGAACTTCCGGACGACGGCCATCTCCATACTCGCGATTCCGCTATCCCTTGCAGTCGCGGTGATCGTCATGCGGCTCGTCGGCGTCACGATCAACACAATGACCCTCGGGGGTATGGCCATCGCAGTCGGCGCGCTCGTCGACGACGCAATCATCGACGTGGAGAACACGTTCCGACGGCTCCGGGAGAACCGCCATACTCCAGACGGGGAGTCTCGGCCGGCGTTGGACGTCGTCTTTGACGCAGCGCGCGAGGTCCGAGGGCCGATCGTGAACGCCACGGCCATCATCGCAGTGGTCTTCCTTCCGCTGTTCTTCCTTTCCGGCGTCGAGGGACGAATGCTGCGCCCTCTCGGCCTGGCATACGTCGTCAGCATCCTCGCGTCGCTCGTCGTCGCGTTGACGGTCACGCCGGTGCTCTGCTCGCTCCTGCTGCCGGCCGCACCGATCATGAAGGAGGAGGGAGACAGCTGGGTCGTGCGATCTCTCAAGAGCCTCTACCGGCCCACGCTGGATCTGGTATTGGCCCACCCGCGGCCCGTGATCCTAGCGGCAGGCCTCGGCGTGCTGGCCACTTTGGCGGCTTTTCCAATGATGGGACGCGGCTTTCTTCCCGAATTCCAGGAGGGCACCCTCACGGTTTCCGCGGTCACCGTCGCGGGTACCGGACTGATCGAGTCGGACCAGCTCGGCAATCGTGTAGAGGAGGTGCTCCTCGCCCACCCCTCCGTGTTATCGACAGCTCGGCGGACAGGACGGGCCGAGTTGGACGAGCACGCCCAGGGTGTGAATGCGGCCGAGATCGACGTTCGGCTCAACCTGGCCGGAGAGGGCGTCGAGGCCATCATGGCTGACCTAAGAGAGCGGGTCACAATCGTTCCGGGCATGAACATCACCGTCGGCCAGCCGATCGGACATCGGATCGACCACATGCTGTCGGGCACCCGGGCGGCGATCGCCATCGACATCTTCGGTCCGGACCTCTACCAGCTGCGGGCGGTGGCCGAGACCGTACGAGCATCGATCGAGTCGATCGAGGGCCTCGTCGATCTCCAAGTGGAACAGCAGTCGGACGTGCCTCAGCTCCGGATCGAAGCTGACCGAACGGCCATGGCACGGTTCGGTGTGACACCGGGAGGACTGGCGCACGCGATCGACGTGGCGTTCAGCGGTGAGGTCGTGTCCCAGGTGCTCGAGGGCCAGAGATCGTTCGATCTCGCGGTCCGGTACCCGGGCGAGCTCCGTGACTCGCCGGACCGCATCGCCGGCGCACCGGTCGACCTTCCCACGGGAAACACCGCGCCACTGATGCAATTGGCCACCGTCCGCATGGAACGGGGGCCCAACACCATCACGCGCGAGGACGTGCAGCGAAAGATCGTCGTGCAGGCCAACGTCGAAGGCAGGGACGTCGGGAGTGTCGTGGCCGACATCCGCACGCTGGTAGACGCGAACGTCCAGCTCCCGGTCGGCTATTACGTCGAGTACGGCGGTCAGTTCGAGAGCGGGCAAGCAGCGGTGCGGGCGATCAGCTTGATGTCCGTCGCCTCCGTCGTGGCGATCTTCTTGATCCTCTTCCAGCAGTTCGGTAGCGCACGCATGTCGCTGTTGGTGATGGTCAACCTTCCGTTGGCCCTGATCGGGGGCGTGATTGCGGCATTCGCCCTCGGGGGGGTCTTGAACGTCGCCACGATGGTCGGTTTCGTCACGCTGTTCGGAATCGCCGTCCGCAACGGCATCCTATTAGTCAGTCACTACGAGTATCTGCTGAAGGAGGGCGGAGACCTGCGGGCGGCTGTCGTACAGGGGTCTATGGAGCGATTGAGTCCCATCTTGATGACCGCCCTGACGGCGGCTCTGGCCCTGATTCCACTCGCGCTCGGAGGCGGAGAGCCCGGCAAGGAAATCCAGGCGCCGCTCGCGCTCGTTGTGCTGGGGGGACTGATCACGTCGACCGTCCTGAATATGATCGTTGTCCCGGCGCTGTATTATCGGCTCGGCGGGCGGAGGGCGGCGTAGGAGAGCTAGCTGGTAGCGGTTTGACAGCTCTCGGTCCTCTCTCCTAGTCTGCCCGGCCATGGGTGCCAACACCGAGACCTGCCACACTTGATGGACACGTCGCCTCCGAGCCCAGGGGGGTCCAACCGCAGCCTCTGGTTCATGGCGGTCGCGGTTGGCTTGATGTTGGCGCTCCACGCGCTTCCCACTCCGCCCCGCTCGAGCGGGCCGGGGAGGTCGTGGAGCTCACCGAGGGCGGAAAGACCACCATAGCGATCCTGGCCTTGCCGTGGTGCTCTGGATCACCGAGGCCATTCCCTTCGCCGTCACCGCGTTGTTCGTGGTGTTGCTGATTCCTGTCTTTGGAGTGAGCAGCTACGCTCAAGCCGTGCAGCTCGGCTTCGGCCATCCGATCGTCACATTCTTCATCGGGGTGCTCATTCTATCCGCCGCGTTCTCACGCTCGGGGCTCGGCACGCGGATGGCACTTCTGATCCTGCATAAGGTGGGGACCCGCACGGACCGGGTGCTTCTGGGTTTCCTGGTCGCCGGCGCGTCGCTCTCGATGTGGATCACGGACATGGCCGTTGCCGCGATCCTCTTGCCGCTGGGCGTGAGCCTGCTGGAGGATTCGGGGCTGGAGCGGCTGAAGAGCAATTTCGGCAGGGCGCTGATGATCGCTTGGGCCTTCGGGCCGCTCATCGGAGGCATCGCCGCCCCGGCCGGAACGGGCGCCAATCCCATCGCCTTGAGCTATCTGGAAGACTTGGCCGGCGTCCAGATCTCTTTCATCGAATGGATGGCGTACGGCGTCCCCGCTGCGGTCCCCATGCTGCCCTGCGCGTGGCGTCTTCTTCTTTGGATCTTTCCTCCGGAGATCGATCGACTGCCGATCAAGCGCGAGGAGATCGCGGAGAAGCTGGCGGGGCTGGGCCCGCTTCAGAGCGCCGAGATCAAGACCCTCACGGTCTTCGCCGTGACCATCTCGCTCTGGCTGGTGACGCCTGCGCTGAGCAGTTTGAGTGGAGAGGCTATCAATCCGCCGCTCCAAGCGGTGGCGCTGTTCGGCGGCATCAGCCTGTTCCTTCCGAGGATGAACGTACTGAGCTGGAAGGAAGCGCAGCACGACGTGGACTGGGGCGGCATCCTGCTGATCGCGGCCGGCATCTCGTTGGGCATGACGGTCTTCGAAACGGCCGCGGCGCATTGGCTGGCATTGATCCTCATGGGCCAGATCGGCGTGGTGCCGACACTCTTGCGTCCGTTCCTGGTCGTGCTCGCGGTCGCGTTGCTTCACATGCTTTTTTCCAGCAATACGGTGACGAGCACGATCATCATACCGATACTCATCGCGCTGACGGCAAGCCTCGGACTCGCTCCCTGGGCGCTTGCTGGCCCAGCCGCCTTCACTTCGTACATCCGCGTCGTGCCGTAGGGCCGCGAAGCCAACAGCAAGCAGTCAAGACCCCGAGCGTCCGAGCGGCGTTCGGGACTGGTGCCCCGCACGACTGCCGCGGGGAGGGATCTATGCAGAGGATAACCGCACTGCTCCTCGGCCTCGGAGCGATCCTCACGGGCTGTGGAGGCGATTCCCCCACAGATGCCATCACCTACGAGAATATTGCCGGGACGTACACGGGCACGCTTTCGGAGGTCACGGAGGGGATTACGCTCACAGCGTTCAGCCTGACGATCGTCCAGTCAGACGGCAACCTGACGGGGAGCTACAGCATCGAGGGAACACTGGAGGATAGCTTCCGCCAGCTACCGATGCACGGACCGGGGAATGTCTCCGGTACGATCGCCCTGGGCCAAAACCCCTCGGTCATCATTAACCTGCTGCCGGGGCCGCCGTGTGGGAACGTCCAAGACAGATTCTCGGGCGCTTACGACAGTGCGAATCGTCGAATAACGATGACTGGAACTCTGGCAGCCATTGGACTTGTGGGAGCCGTTGATCAGTGCCATTACCTCTTCGGCCACTCCACGACTGTGGTACTGAATAGGTAGCTGAAGTCCCACCAAGGCTTGCCGGTCCGCTCCCCCGTCCCGGACCTCGGCCACGCGGCCGTCGTCATCCAGCGAGGGAAGTCCGGGCGCCCGGGGAGTCATCCCCCTGGCCGGGGAGATGGCGACGATCCTACGGGAGTGGACCGCGGCGGGTACCAGACGGCGTCCCGAAACTGGATGCCCTCGCCTTCGATCGCTTCGCGGAAGGCGCGGATCGTGGCCAACGTGACCTGCGTGTCCGGCGGCGGGTTACTCTGTGGATCGGTGAGCCAGCGCGCATACGGGTTGTCGTAGTGATTCAGATAGACGACCGTGGGCTTGAACGTCTTCACGCACTCGGCCTCCGGGACCGGGCGCATCCGATCCACTGGCAGGTTCATCGGCATGACCGCCACGTCGATATTCTGTAGCGCCTGAATCTCGGGAACGCACTCTCCCACTCCCGAGAAGAAGAGGCGCTTGCCTCCCAGTGTGACGAGATAGCCGTTCGCCTCGCCTTTCGGATGAAACGGAAGTCCTGGCGTCATATCGTAGGCGCCCACGGCTTCGACTTGAATTCCGGCGAAGAAACCGCTCTCGCCATTATGGAGGACGGTGCCATCGGAGAACTGCGCATGCGCTTTCTCGGTCAACACGACCGACGCACCCGGCTTGCGTAGCTGGACGATCGCATCTGGATCCAGGTGATGTCCGGGGTCGTCGGTTACCAGGATGAGATCGGCCGGTTTGGCCTGCGACAGGTCCCCGAGGCTCCAAGGATCGATGTGGATCACCCGTCCCGCGTGCTCTAGCTGTGCGCTCGCATGGATAATTGGCGTGATGACGATGTCGCCACCTTCGGCGGTGATCCTGCTGGAGGACTGCGCGAACGCTGAGTTGGCCCCCACCACGAAAATCATGCTCGACAGCAACAAGCGCATTGACTACCTACCTTCGAGCGGGATCTTGAGGATTCAGGCCTACCCCAACCGTCGGGCCAGAGAGCACGGCCGAATTCGACGAAGGGGGTGTTCCCTTAAGTCCACCGACCCCAAGATATAGTGGTTACCGGGGCTCTGCGGGCCGTTTCCCACGTCCGGTGCCGAGGTAAAGGGCCGAAGCTGGCGTGGGAGCACACTGAACAGCCTGCTCAAGCAAGCGGTAGAACAACAGGCCGCGAGCCCGGGATGTGCGTCGGTTGAAGCGAAAGGTGAACTCGTCCAGATAGTAGGGGAGGTGTTCGCGGGCGATCCCTCCTTGGAGGGTTCCGAGGACCCAGCGCTTGAGGAGAGACGCCACCCGATGTACGGCCGACATGAGCACGTGCGCGGGATCGCCGGAGGTCGAGAGGTTCGTGACCGTGTGGCGAAAGCCCAGTTTGGCGAGTCCCTGATAGCTTGGCCATCCGTCGGTATGCACCGTGCTTGCCGGTGCGATGCTATCCTTGACGAAGCCTCGCAGAACCGGAGCGGAGAGGTCGGGCACCCAACGCAGCCGTATTCTCCCGATCTTGCGTCCGTCGACCTCGGCGGCGATCGCGACGATGGCCTTCTTGATCGTCTCGCGGCCCCGCACTCCAGCCTCCACGCCCCCGACATAGCTCTCGTCCACTTGCACAACGCCGCTCAGCTGGTCGCGATCCGGTCGGACCATGGCCCGGCGGAGCTTGTGGAGCCAGACCCACGCTGTCTTGTAGCTTCCCAGTCCGAGCACACGCTGGAGCCCGAGAGCATTGGCTCCGTATTTCTGGCTCGTGAGCTCCCAGGCAGCGAGAAACCACAGACGCAGGGGCGAGCGCGTGCGGTGGAACACGGTTCCCGCCAGCACCGAGGTCTGCCTTCGACAGTGTGGGCAGACGAGACGCCCCCGCGATGCTCGCCAGACCTCTCCCAACCCGCCACAGCCCACGCACACAAACCCTTCCGGCCAGCGCAGACCCTCCACGTACTCCAGGCATGCCGCATCGTCGGGGAAGAACTCGTCCAGCTCCAGCCGCGTACGGGGATAGTCCACGCCGCCACGGAGCTGAGAAGCCGGAACCGCCATGACCACAACATGTAGTGGGCGGTGGACTTAAGGCAATACCCCATTTCGACGAAATGCGATCGCTGCTCGCGTCCGACTCAGGCCGGCAATCTAGTGCCGCGCGCGACTCGCGGCTGCTCGCTATTGCCACCGGCCCACGCGCCAGGCGGTCGTTGCCAGGGGTTCCCCCTCCTGATCGAGAGCCACCACCCGCCAGTGCAGACCTTCGGGACCGGTCTGATCACGAAGCCAGCTCGGCGCGGAATAGCTCGCCACCGGCGCAACCAGGACAGCAGAGAGCGCGGCGTCCCCGGACGGACACGTGACCTCGAGCCGGTGGAAGGCCGCATCGGGGTGGCCGCTCCACTGGAGCTCCAGCGGCTGCCCGGGATCGAGATCTGCCTCGCCCGGGGGCTCGGTGAGGAAGAAGCGGCTCGACCCGCTCGCCACCCCCGCTGGATCGTCCACGTAGTACCGGAGGGGGGGAACGGCAAACCCGGCCACGCCCCCACCTGTTGCGGTGGACGGACCAGGGACCCGCAGAGGTCCAGATCACAAAGCACTACGACAGGGGCTCGGGGGCCGGAGGACCCGAGTCTTCAACTAACTAACCAACAGAACGGGATTGACGATGCTACAGCCGACGAAGCGGCGTCCTACCCATCCGGGCGTCGTACTACTGGAAGACTACCTCAAGCCGCTGGGGATGACGCAGGCCGAGTGCGCCAAGCGGTTGGACATCTCGCGCGTGCGGCTGAACGAGATAGTGAAGGGCAAGCGCGGGATCACGCCGGACAGGGCGCTACGACTCTCGCGGCTGTTCGAGAACACCGATCCCGCGTCGTGGATGAACATGCAGCAGGCAGTGGACCTGTGGGACGCGATGCGGTCCAAAGCAGCGAAGAACATCGAGAAGATCGAGCCGGTGATGTTTGTCCGGGCGGTGTAATGCCAGGACACACGAGTTGGAGCAAGATCAAGGAACGCATGTCTCGGGAGACCCTGCGGTGGGCCGAACGAGCTGCGAAGGCGACGATGGCCGCTGACGCACTCGCGAAGCGGGCCGAGCTCCACGGCCTGAGCGAAGCGGAAGTACGCGCCCGAATGGAGCTGGCACGCCCTACCCACCCCCAAGGGTCGCCTGGAGGCTCGACGGGGTCAGTACGAGCGTCGGCTTCGAGGTACGCAGCCTGAAGCGACGAGACCCGGATCAACGCGCGAGAGGTCCTCTTCCCCCGTCCTGACCCCAACCAGCGACTCCTCCGGCCTTGGTCCGACGCCCGTCAAGACGAACACTCGCTTAACCCGCTTGCGCTCACCGGCCGATGGCGCGCATCAGTAGGATCTTCCTTGCGCCCCCACCAACCCACGTAGGAACTTCAGCTAACACCTGACCGGCCCCGTGTCCCTCGCACGCCGAGGACACCGTGTGAGAAGGGGAGCCGGGGACGCGATCCCGGCTCCCGCCCTGTTACGGCCGACCACACCGCTGGACCGTTGTCAAGAGATCAGACTTCTCCACGCAGTACCCTCATCGCCTCCGCAGCAGCGTCCCGCAGGATCTCAGCTTCGCTATGGCTAGCGGCGATGCCACCCTCGTCCCACAAAGATCGCAGGTCGCTGAGGAACTGCTGAAGGAACCTGTAGGTCCGTCGCTTACGCCCGTTCACGAGGGCCTTACACGACGTGTCCAGGCTTGCTTGTAGGGCGGCGGCGTCAGCCACTGCGATCTTTCCCTCCGCAACAAACTGGTCCAACAGGTCCGTGACTTGATCGATCAGACCACAAGCCGGTGGCGGTGGCTCCGGTTCGTCAGAGAGCTCGATGACGGCCGGTACAGTCTCATCCAGGAACGCGATGAAGTCTTCGTTGGTGAGGAACCCGGAGGGAGGGGTACTTACCGCTGATCGGAATAACGAGACGCCGGGAGGATTCGGTGTCCCGCCGAGGCTGTTGGTGTGGACTCGATCGCCTTGACCCCAGGAAGTCAACACAGAGCTCGTGCCCGCAAGGACGAGCGTGGGCGTGGGGCTCGCGAGGGTGAAGTCGTTCACCACGTCCTGGAAGAACGAATTGGCATCGACATTAAACAGATTGATGTTGACACGGAAATCACCGTCAAAGGGAGCGGCGGCGCTCGCGGTCAGTGAGATCTCGTAGTCGCCGGTCCCGTCGTCGAACCCCATTTCCATTCGGACGACGTCGATGGGGCCCGTGTGGTCGCCAGCAGGGTCCACGACCGTCAGGCTCAACGGCGGTTCGAGATCTGGTGTAGGGGCCGAAGACGTGGCCGCGGCGGCGTCCGTCAGAGGGGGGCCGACGGGTGTCTCGTCTTGGCAGCCGACAACGAAGGCGAGGGAGACGATAGCGGAGGGTCGTCGGCTAATCGTACGCATGGCACACCTCCTGGCAATGGGATTCCTCTCCAGAATCCTTCACCTAGTGATTGGAGACCTGGTAACGCCCGCCGTAGATCGAGGCCACCGAGCAGCCACCGGCTCGGCCACCCTCGATGGCTACGTCGTTTCGACGTGTGATTACGTCGTCTTACGTAACGCTTATCCCCAGCTCCCGTTGCAGACTTCTTCCAAGTCGGGCGTCACGTCGCCCGGCGCTGATCAATTGCTTTTGCGCCATCCGCGCTCCAACGAGCTCTGACGCTTGGTAAGAGGCTGACAATTCGCCAGTCCCGAGTCGCGGATCCGGCCCAACGGGGGCTTGCAGCAATGAACGACGTGCCATCACAACTGGTTGATGCCGTCGCGAACCTAGACGAGAGAGCTTGCCTGGAGCTGCTGAGACGCTGCGAGGGCTTGGTGCGAGCAGCGATTCGACAGGGTGGATACTTCGTTCCAGAGATAGATGAGGAGTGTCTGCGTGCCGAGCTACGCTTCCAGATCCTCAGTTCCATCAGGAGTTGGGATCCAGGCAAAGGATCCCTTTCGGCCTGGGTCTACGGTATCGCGCGTAATCTGCTGAACGCGTTTCTTCGAGATCAAAGGGCGCTGCCGGAATGCGTGAGCCTCGAGGCACTCGGCGACACAGTGGCCCGGGCCTCTCTTGCGGCCTCGGCGTCGGACGAGGAGGAAGAGGTCGCCTCACCTCTGGTAGCAGCGTTCTGGGAGGTGTTCGAGCTCATGTCTGTCGAGGAGCAGCTGGTGATCGAGCACATGATAGCGGGCGAACCGCACAAGCGCCTCGCGGAGGACTTACGCATATCGGAGGAGGCCGCAAAGATGCGGGTCTGTCGGGTTCGACGACGACTGAGGGCAACGCTGTCGGCGAAGGTTGGTCAAACGCGAGCACATGCTCGCCGCTAGTGGCCTTTCAAGGTACGTTTTGAATCCCGATCCCTGGAGGGTGTATCAGACGCAACGGTGATAGGGAAGGTGCCATGGATCGTGCTGATCCAAAAGAGCGCTTGGGGCTGGATCATGACCAGCTTGAAGGGTTCCTCAAGCTCTTGACGGCACCCGCCCGAGAGATGCCTCCAACCGACCCGAAAATCGCCGCGTTCCTCGAGGCGTTGGCGACAAGGCAGCAGTTCTCGGACGAAACGGCCACGTCCGCCGCTCACGAAGCCTACCGCAAATACGTACTCAAGCGGCTCGACGAAACTTAGCGTTTCTCTTTTCAGATCAGCCCTTGTTCATGGAGCTTCCGGAAGGCCATGAAGTTTTCCGAGAGGGGCTTCGGGACCGCGACCCGGTTCTATGCGGTCCTGAGCCGCACAGGACGAAGCTGCGCACTAACACCGGACTCGAGGGCGTGAACGGCGAGATCCAACGTTGCATCCTGATGCTGGCCCCAAAGACGACGGCCGGCGTCCGTTACCATCTTCCCAATAGACGTGTGCCAGGAAGAAGTCTTCAATGAGTGCTCCGGCGGCGTAATCAGACGTAGCTCTGCCCCCGGCGGCGGCCGGCAGGTTGGGATGCGCGCAGCGGGCCGAACATGAACCGCTGATCGG
Source organism: Longimicrobiales bacterium (assembly GCA_965248625.1). Classification (GTDB taxonomy): domain Bacteria; phylum Gemmatimonadota; class Gemmatimonadetes; order Longimicrobiales; family Gaopeijiaceae. The sequence goes on from OZ252109.1 coordinate 1,457,981, forward strand.
ACGAGATGCGGCGAATCAGGCTGATGTGGCTTCGAGGGATTTTTGGTCGCCCGCCAACCCACCGGACCGTCGTCGCCAGTGACGGCGGTACCCTTCTCGATGCCACTTCAGGACCGTCGCTGGTTGGATCAGCACCAACGCCTGGCGCCACCGATTCCAGTGTCGGCTGAGCCAGATCCAGAGCACTCGGTCTGCCGGTCGGAGTACCGGCCTGGGCCGTCCTCGCTGAAGCACGGCGAGTTGCTGACGGAGGAGGGCGTTCTCAGCGGACAGAGAGACCCGGGATCGAGCCATGCCACTGAGGGTCCGCAGGACCAGAAGGAGCCATGAGATCATCATCCCACGGTCCGCAGCCGCAGGTCAAAAAGTCAACAGCCGAAAGGCGGATGAGGTTTTCGCTGAGCACGACCTTCCGAAGCCGTAAGGCAAACAGACTGCGGATCTCGAGCGGCGCACAGGTTCGACGCCTGACTCGAAGCACCCGCTGTCGCATCGGCTCTCCCACATCGATCCTCACCCATCCGCGCAACCTCGCGCCGCATTCCGCCTTCCCGAGGACGCCAGTGCCCGGCGTCACTCACTGAGTGTGCCGGTTCTGCGGAGTAGGTCGGTGAGTTCACCACGCGACGTCACTCCCATTTTCTGGTAGATATTCGAGAGATGCGTGCTGACCGTGCGGTGCGAGATGCCCAACGCCTTCCCGATGGCCTTGTTTGACATCCGGTCCGCGACGAGCCGCGCGATCCCGAGCTCGCGGCCAGACAGGCCCTCGACTCCGCTCTCGGCCCTGATTCGGGGAGCCGAGCTGCCTATCTCGACGAACATGCGGCGAGTTTTCTTGAGCTCCGGCTCAGCGCCGACACGCTGGAACACGTCGTGGACTCGGCGCAGCTGGGCCAGCGCCCCTTCCCGGTCACCGAGCTCGGCGAGGCGTCCTGCGAGCTGTCGCCTTAGCCGCGCGGCGTCCGGCACATAGGGGACGTCGTCCAGGGCATCCGCCGCAGCCTCCAAGAGCCCGATCGACCCCTCGACGTCGCCGCTCAGCCAAGCGACGATGGCGTCGCAAGCATCGGCCCACGCGAGACCCAGCTTGTGCCCCAACCGCTCCGAGGCGCTCCGAAGTCGCGCGCCGAACTCACGGGCACCCTCGAGGTCTCGCTTTTGGAGCTGGGCCTCGGCGATGATCGGCAGGAGCCGGTGTATGCCCCACGCCACGTAGCCGGAACGGTCCGCGATGGCGAGCCCCTCGGTGCCGATGCGGATGGCCTCGTCCCACTCACCGGCCATTAGGTGGAAGCCAGCCATGCCCGTGTACGCTGGGACCACCACCGCGACCTGAGCATCGTCGGGGGCGCCCTCTCCCGCTTTCGACATCTCCCATGCCTCGTCCACGAGCTCGCGTCCCCTGTCCGTATCGCCCCGTCCGAAATGTACGAATGCCGTCAGCACGAGCATCCGAGGAAGCAGCGTCGCCTGACCGAGCGCGCGAGCCAGCTTGATCGAGCTCTCTCCGAGGGCTACGGCGTCGTTCCACTCTCCCGTGGCCCACGCCAGCTCAAGTGAGATCTCGGAGGTCCAGAGACGCCGGAGCGGTGACCGGAGCGCCTCGGAGATGCTCTCGCAAACGGCAAGCTCCCGGCTGGCGGCGTTCCCATCCCCGGTGAGACCCGCGAGCGCGGCCAACGCCCAGTGAACCGACCAACGGAGCTCCGGAGACCCCAACGCGTCCGCGAGGGAGGCTGCAGCCTCCCCGTGCTCCCGAGCGATTTCCGGGGGGCCAGTCCACGTGTGCAGGATGATCAAAATCTGGCGGATCTGCACTTCGAGGCGGATGTCCTCGAGTTTCTCAGCGATGTTACTCGCCCGCTCGAGAGAGACCCTGGCTGTTTCCGCGTTACCCGTCTCCATCAAACAGAGCCCTTCGACGAGCAGCAGTCGCGCTCGCAGACGTTGGTCGCCACCATGCGAGGATGCTTCCAGACCGTCGCGAAAGTGTTCGAGGGCCTCCTGCCGGGCGCCCCTCCAATAGTCGACGAGACCGAGGCGGCGATCGGCCGCGGCGACCCCGTCGGGGTCGCCAGCCTCCTGCGCAGCGGCCCTGACTTGGTTCCATAAATCCGTGGCCGCCGCATGATCACCTGAGCGCACCAGTGCGCGCGCGAGGTCGGCGACGATCTCTCTCCGGCTGGGAGGTCGATGTCCAGACGGAAGAGGGAAGGCCGAAGTCCATGCAGCGCCTGTCCCCTCCGACTTCGGCTGGCTCTCTGCGTCGGGCGGACCGGCTCCCTGGTCGTGCCTAGTGAGCGCCTCCTTGAGCAGCTTGGCCGCCTCGTCGTCAGCTTGCCGGGCCAGCGCGTTGCGTCCCGCCAGTACGAGGTATAGCAGAGCCCGCGAAGCGTCCGGTCCAAGCGAGCCGCTGCGCGCAAGGTGGAATGCCAGCTCGTCTGCGCGCTCCACCGCGGCCTCGCCGTAGAAGCGCTCCAGCGACTCCGCCAGGTCCCGGTGCAGTTTCTGTGCGCGCGCCTGGCTGAGCCTGGAATAGACGCTGTCTCGTAGCGCGGGATGGATGAACTCGTAGGTGATCGCGTCGAGCCCTTTGACCTCCTGCAGGAACGCGGCGGACAGGAGTTCCTCGACGGCCTGAAGCAAGGCCGCCTCGGACAGCGTCCCGACGGCGTCCAGCACCTCGTGTCGGACCCGGGTCCCGATCACGGCCGCGATCTCGGCGATAGACTGCGCTTCGTCGCTGAGCCGGGTGATCCGGGCTGCGATCGACTCCCGAATCGAGATAGGCAGTGTGACTTCACCTACGGACCAACCGACCCAGGCGTTGCCCTCCTGCCGCAGCTGCCCCGAGTCTACCAAGCTCTTGAGGACCTCGACGACGAAGTGCGGGTTTCCTCCCGTCCACTTGTGAATCCGGTCGGCAAACTCCCCCACGCCGGAACGGCCCACCTCGAAGCTTCTCGAGATCAGCTCCGTAGTCTCGAGGTGGGAAAAGGGGGAGAGCTGGATGAGCTCGGCCACGTCGAGTGACAAGAGTGACTGCAGGGTCGAGGGCAGGGCGTCCGACGTCGGCGCGAGGGCATCGTTTTGGACACACAGGTTGGCGACCGGGGAGTCACCGAGCTGACGCGCGACGAAATGGAGCAGCTCAATCGACGAATCGTCCGCCCAATGCAGGTCCTCGAAGACGAGGAACAGTGGCTGTCGGTGGGCCAGACGGATGAGAAACTGTGCGAAGTTCCACAGCAGTCGGGTCTTGGATTCCGACGGATCGAGCTCGACCTGGAGCCTCCGGTCACCCGGGCTCAGGAACGGGAAGATCGGCGCCAGCTGCTCTTCGGACCCACGCGTCAGGATCTTTAGTGCCGCGTCTCCAAGCTCTGTGACCACAGGGCTGAGGGCGTCCGTGAAGATCGCGTAGGGGCCGGCCGACTCGACGGGAAAGGCTCTCCCGATCGCCACGCGCCATCCGCCTTCGCGTGCTCGGTCGGCGATGACTTGGGCGAGGCGACTCTTCCCGAGCCCAGTGCCACCCCGGAGGAGCGCCGTTCTCCCTTTTCCGTGCCGGGCCGCGTGCAGCAAGTCGTCCAGTCGGCCGAGCTCCGCTTCGCGCCCCACGAACGGGAAGACCTCAGTCATCACCGCCTCCCATAGGCTGAGCACCGGCGGTTTCTAGGAGACCTCTGCCGTCTGAACGAAGTACCCACTAACTAGTCGACCACTTCCACGACTACCGGACCGGAGATTCGCGCCATGTTCGCTTCGATCAGACCGGAGCAGCTGGTGCAGTTGGTTAGCGTCATGTAGGGTCGGTTCTAGCAGCAGTCGGAACTCGGCCGGACGCTCCAGTTACCTGACAGGGATCCATGGCTCTGTGGGACCGAGATCCTCGCTACCCGATGGGACCGGCCAATCAGAACTTCAAGTAATCATGGCACATGTAACTGACGATCGGCAAAGCGGCTATTTAGTGGACTCCTGGCAGGTCGGTCCCCTGGCAAACCGCCGCCGCTCCATCTTGGGACGGACCGCGCTGATCGCCATCCGGGACGTGGGCCGCGTCGGACCCTGGACTCGCGTCCTGATCAACGGCGCGTCGGGAGGCGTCGGGACGGTTGCGGTGCAGATCGCCAAGGCGCTCGGTGCGGAGGTCAGCGGCATGTGCAGCACCCGGAACCAGCGGATGTTGCGGTTCCTCTCCTTCAGTGCGGCCGAGGGCCCCGGATTCAGCCGGGCATTGCGTCTCTAGGGATGACGGGGATTCGTTAGAGCTCTTGGTGACGCGGGTTTCCGGTACGCTGATGAACCCGTTGGGATGGGGGCTGCAGCAAATGGCGTGTGGAATCCGATGTCGATCAGCCTCGGTTCAGTCGCGCTCGTACTGGCCGTCGCCCTGGGCTGGTCGTTGCTGGGGTCCGTCGATGTCCCTCCTGTGATGCGGATAGCGCTGTCTCCCGTCCCCGGGGTCAACCCCACCGGGAGGCACCGCGGGTTCGCGGTCTCGCCCGATGGCTCGAGGATGGTCTTCGTGGAATACCCCGGGGGGCAGCTCTACTATCGCGACCTTGGCCAGCTCGACGCTGAGCCAGTCTCCGGAGTGGAGAACGCCTGGTACCCCTTCTTCGCCCCCGATGGAGAATGGGTGGGCTATTTCGATGAGCAGGAGAATGTGCTCAAGAAGACCCGTCTGGACCGGAGAGAGGTCCAGACCCTCGTTCCGGTCCCGGGCGATTTGAGGAGCGCGGGCTGGGGGTCTGATGGGACTATCGTCCTCCATACCAACGCCCTGGATGGCCTGTCGCGGGTCCGGGACACGGGAGGGGACCTGGAGACGATCGCGGACACCGAGGGGGGGCTCCTTCTCTGGTTGGATCTGCTTCCGGGTGGGCGCGCTGTGGTAGGCAGCCAGAGGATCGGGGAAGTGGAACATGTAGTGAGCGTCTCACTGGAGACGGGCGAACGAACCGTCCTCTTTCCAGGGACGACGCCCCGGTTCGTACGGAGCGGCCACGTCGTATTCTGGCGTGACGACGCTGTTTGGGCTGTGCGGTTCGACACGGAGCAGCTCGCAGCGGTGGGGGAGCCTACGCCGATTGTCGAAGGGGTGGCTCGAGAACCGACCAACGGTTTGGCGCGCTTCGCAGTGGGTGGCGACCAGCTCTTCTATCAGGAGGGCAACCTGGAGGAGCCGCAGCCACTATTGCTCGGTCGAGACGGGTCCGCGGAGGCTCTGGACCCCTCGCTATCGGGGGCCGTCGGAGCCCCCGCCGTCTCGCCGGACGGGCGAAGGATCGCATTCGAGTACAACACACCCGCAGACGGCACACAGGATATCTGGATTCACGATCTCGATCAGGAGACCTTCTCTCGGCTCACGTTCGAAGGTGACCTCAACCGCTATCCATTCTGGAGTCCGGGGGGCAGCGAGGTGGGCTTCTCCTCGGATCGTGATAACCTCTCCGCCCTCTACGCTCGGCCTGTGGACCTGAGCGCCGAGACACGACTTTTGTTCGCGGACCCGGACGAGGCCTTGTTCGAGGGCAGTTGGACGCCGGATGGCAGACGGCTTCTATATCGTCGGCGTAGCGCACTCACGCGCGGAGCCTTGGACCTGTGGTACGCCGAACCCGGCTCGAACAATCCTGCGGTCGCGATCCTGGAGACCCCCGCCGCGGAGCAAAACCCATCGCTTTCACCGGACGGGCGCTGGCTCGCGTATGTGTCGAACGAATCAGGCCGAAACGAAGTCTACGTCCGGCCGTTCCCGGGGCCGGGGGGACGGGCACAGATTTCAACTGACGGTGGAATCAGCCCGGTGTGGGCTCATACGGGACGGGAAGTCTTTTATTTGGAGCTTGCGGCGGAGACCTTGACGGTGGCTTCAGTCCGTACTGATCCCACTTTTGCGGTCGAGTCAAGGGAGCGGCTCTTTGCTTGGGTGTATAGCGCGGCGTTGTCCCACCCGGCGTTCGACCTGCTTCCCGAAGACCAGCGGATCTTGGCGATTGGGGTTCCTCGTGAAGCCGAGGGTGGAGGCCGCCACGTCGGTGTTCTGAACTTCCTCGAGGAGCTCGAGCGGCTAGTGCCGGAATGACCCGTCAGATCCCGTGGCCCCACTCTCCACCTCACACCCTCTAACCCTGCCATCCTGACACTATCAATCCGGTATACACCCCACAAAAAAGCCCCCGGCATCGCCGAGGGCTGGACGGGCCGAAGGCCCCGTCAGGAAGGGAAGCGGAGGCGGAGGGACTCGAACCCCCAAGCGCTTGCGCGCGCCGCATTTCGAGTCCTCAGCGCCCCGCTTGCTGGGAGGCACTACGGTGTAGCAGCGTACACTGAGAGGCACTCTCCGCGCCGCGCCTAGAGGGTCTTCTTCCCTCTCAGCGACGTCGGTACCTGTGGGTTACGGCACAATCACGGTACAGCCGGGGCTGTATCGGTCTGCTTCCGACGCAGGGCAGACGACACCTCCAGACCACCCTGGCGTCCCGAGGAGCGGTCAGGCGCTCCGAGCCGTCCGGCGTTGCACCGCGGTGCGGGACGCGGGTAGGAAATGAGGGAAGGGCGCTCGAGAGCCGCCGTACTAGCGAGCGCCGTCTTCGATTCCGGGGGGTGCCATGTCAATCGCTGCCCGCAACCTCTCTTGGATCTCACGAATCCCTCGGAGATCGCTCTCCAGGAGCGCCGAGTTGATAAGTCAGCCAATTCGCAGTACCTACTGCACGCGTCGACACGGTTTCTCGGCTCGAAAGGGGGCGATTCATGCTGCTTGACCGCCGTGCCGCCGGTGTTTTCGTCGCGCTCTCTCTCCTTGTGTCCTGTCTCTCGACCTCGCAGGCGATTGGCCCAACGCCTCAAACAGGGCCAGGCGGTCTGTCTGTCGGATTCGGCCACACGTGCGGCCTGACGGCGGGAGGCGAGCTCCACTGCTGGGGATCCAACGGCGTCGGACAGCTGGGAGACGGCACGACCACTGCACAGGCAGAGCCGGTTAGAGTGTCCAGCGGCACCTCGTTCCGGTCGACTGGGTCTGGGCACGCGCACACCTGCGGTGTCACGGCTCAGGGAGTTGCCTACTGCTGGGGCGGGAACGGGTATGGAGAGTTGGGAGACGCGACGAGGGAGGACCGGCCGGCACCTGTGCGCGTATCGGGTGACGCGACCTTCGAGTCCGTTTCGGCGGGGGTTAGCCATACCTGCGGTGTGACATCGGACGGCACGGCCTTCTGTTGGGGCCTCAACTCCTTCGGACAACTCGGCGACGGGACGAGTCAGCCGCGGTATGAGCCGACCAGGGTCGCCGGAGATCAGTCGTTCGAGACGATCTCGGCGGGAGCGGACCACACCTGTGCGCTCACGTCGAACGGACGGGCCTTTTGCTGGGGGTCCAACGACTCGGGTGAGCTCGGCGATACGGCGCGGGCGAGCGGTGGGTCCGAGCCTGGAGAGGTCCTGGGAGGCCACCGCTTCGAACGGATCTCGGCCGGAAGCAACCGCACGTGTGGCCTGACGTCCAACGGAGCCGCCTACTGCTGGGGCAACAACAACTACGGGTCGCTCGGGGACGGTACCGAAGAAGCCCGGCGCTTACCCACGGAAGTCGACTCGGGCCGCGCGTACACATCGATTTCCGTGGGGAGTGTTCACGCCTGCGGAGTGACGGAGGACGGTGCGGCACACTGCTGGGGTCTCAACACCTTCGGCCAGCTCGGCGACGGTACGACCGCGTCCCGCGTCTTCCCGACGCCTGTCCGCGGCGATCTGTCGTTCGCAACCATCGCTGCGGGGACTTATCACACCTGTGGTGTGACCACCACCGGCGATGCGTACTGCTGGGGTCGTGCACCCGCAGACGATGAGGGCGAAGGGCCGGAGGTCGTGGCCGAACCGACGCAGGTTCCGGGGACCGTATCGTTCGGGGCCGGCTAGCCCTCCCATCGTCTATATTCAGCCCGATCGCCTGTCGAGCGTACAGAGGCCGAGCGCATGTCGTCAGCATACAGCCGGAGGTATTGCTCCGCGGTCATATGTGGACGTTCACTGAGGGTCCTCCGGTGAGCTGAGTTGTGATTTCACACATCCCAGCCTGCTTGCCGGAGCCTTAGTGAACAACCTCCTGGGCCTTCACACCTGGGCCGTGGCTCGAATGTATCCTAGGCGGCATCGAGCCGATCAGTCCGGTCCGGACGGCCTCCGGTCGACGGCCTGGAGGGTAGCGAGTACATCCGTCTGACCGACCAAGCAGCGATGGACCGCTCCACGGGAGGGGGCGACCGAGTCTGACTCGGACGGAGCGACGCGGTGCGCCATCTCACGAGAGACCACCCCGGTCGGGGAGTCGGAGCGGCGGTCCAGCCGGCACCTGCCTCACGATGGGAGTCCTTGGGCTGTTGAGCGGCAACACTCCCATATGCGGGCGCTCCAGAGATGACGCGAGCCTCTGGGCACAAGGCGCACTACCCCCGCCGAGGTAAGCTGGTCGAGGTCGGGCGTCTCCGTCAGGTCGCTGGGGAAGGGGAAGCTGCGCTCAGCCACTTGGCGCAGACTGCAGAAAAGGCTGTGGGCCACGTCGAGGATCGCTTCCTCGTCCTGGAGCGTCCCGGTGGGTAGGAGCAGTCGACCGTCGGGTCGCAATCGACGCGTAGCTTGCTCCAGCATGCGAATGGGCAACTCCGACCCCCTAGGTCCGCCTCCTTTCCCGTTCGGGAACCAGCCGGTCTTGGCCGCCAGGGCATCCGGGATACCGGAAACGTCCCCGATGATAACGTCTGCTCGAAGATCGTCTGGAAGCCTATCAAAGAGATCACCTTCATAGAACGAGACCACGTCTGAGACACCTTGGCTCGCGGCATTCAACTTTCCCACTTCTACCACGTCGGGCGCCTCGTCGACCGCGACTACTCGGCCCGCTCCCAGCTTGGCGGCTACAACGGAGAGGATACCCGACCCGCAACCCATGTCGATGACCGTGGCTCCCTTTTTCACCCTCAGCGCCTCCGCCAGGAGAATCGACACGCGGGACGGAGCGAACGTGTGCTCCGAGAGAAGCAGCGGGAAGGGACCGCACCGGCCCCTCCACTCGAAGTTCATGAGCGGCGATGGCATCGAGCTGTTCACGTCATAGGCTTGGGACGAGGGCTGTCGCTGAGTCGCAAGGGTCGGTCGGCCGGATGACATTCCGAATCTCGGGGCCCCCCTGGATGACTTGGCCCATCATTAGTTCCGGGCGCTCAGGTGCCCGTTCCGGAAGGCGTCCGCCAAAGCCAGAGGGACCTTGGCTTCGGCCTCTACTACGCTCGCACGCATCTCCTGTTCCTGGGCCACGGCCATGGCCCGACGCTCCTCGGCCCTTGCCTGGGCCACGCGCTTGTCCGCCTCGGCCTGGTCGGTCTGGAGCTCGGCGCCGATGTTTTTCCCCACGTCCACGTCTGCGATGTCGATGGATAGGATCTCGAACGCGGTGCCGGCGTCGAGTCCCTTGCTGAGCACCGTCTTGGAGATTTTGTCGGGAGGGGGTGTTCCCTTAAGTCCACCGACCCCAAGATATAGTGGTTACCGGGGCTCTGCGGGCCGTTTCCCACGTCCGGTGCCGAGGTAAAGGGCCGAAGCTGGCGTGGGAGCACACTGAACAGCCTGCTCAAGCAAGCGGTAGAACAACAGGCCGCGAGCCCGGGATGTGCGTCGGTTGAAGCGAAAGGTGAACTCGTCCAGATAGTAGGGGAGGTGTTCGCGGGCGATCCCTCCTTGGAGGGTTCCGAGGACCCAGCGCTTGAGGAGAGACGCCACCCGATGTACGGCCGACATGAGCACGTGCGCGGGATCGCCGGAGGTCGAGAGGTTCGTGACCGTGTGGCGAAAGCCCAGTTTGGCGAGTCCCTGATAGCTTGGCCATCCGTCGGTATGCACCGTGCTTGCCGGTGCGATGCTATCCTTGACGAAGCCTCGCAGAACCGGAGCGGAGAGGTCGGGCACCCAACGCAGCCGTATTCTCCCGATCTTGCGTCCGTCGACCTCGGCGGCGATCGCGACGATGGCCTTCTTGATCGTCTCGCGGCCCCGCACTCCAGCCTCCACGCCCCCGACATAGCTCTCGTCCACTTGCACAACGCCGCTCAGCTGGTCGCGATCCGGTCGGACCATGGCCCGGCGGAGCTTGTGGAGCCAGACCCACGCTGTCTTGTAGCTTCCCAGTCCGAGCACACGCTGGAGCCCGAGAGCATTGGCTCCGTATTTCTGGCTCGTGAGCTCCCAGGCAGCGAGAAACCACAGACGCAGGGGCGAGCGCGTGCGGTGGAACACGGTTCCCGCCAGCACCGAGGTCTGCCTTCGACAGTGTGGGCAGACGAGACGCCCCCGCGATGCTCGCCAGACCTCTCCCAACCCGCCACAGCCCACGCACACAAACCCTTCCGGCCAGCGCAGACCCTCCACGTACTCCAGGCATGCCGCATCGTCGGGGAAGAACTCGTCCAGCTCCAGCCGCGTACGGGGATAGTCCACGCCGCCACGGAGCTGAGAAGCCGGAACCGCCATGACCACAACATGTAGTGGGCGGTGGACTTAAGGCAATACCCCATTTGTCGGGATCTGACAACACGGCCTGGTGCGAGTCCGCGGATCCGATGCTCGATACGATCCCTTCCCCGACCCGGGCTATGATCGTTTCTTCACCGGCGCCCCCCACCAGCCGGTTTATGTTCGCCCGCACCGTAACCCGGGCGACGGCGATGAGCTGGATTCCGTCCTTCGCCATGGCCGCGATCCGTGGCGTGGTGATCACCTTGGGGTTCACCGAGACCTGGACCGCCTCGAAGACGTCCCGGCCCGCCAAGTCTATGGCTGCCGCCTGGTTGAACGAGAGATCAATGTTCGCTTTGTCGGCGCTGATCAGGGCGGTGATCACGCGATCGACACGACCACCGGCCAGGTAGTGTGCCTCCAGGTCGGCAATGCTCAGACTGATACCAGCCTTGGTCGCCCAGATGAGCGGTCGCACGACCCGGGCCGGTGGCACTTTCCTCAGACGCATGCCGACGAGGTAGATCATTCGTACCCGCACGCCGGCCGAGATCGCCTCGACCCACAGTCGTACCGGCACTGCCCAGAGGACGATCAGGACGAAGGCGAGGAGCGCGACGAGCGTGAAGCTGGTTCCGAAAAGCAGTTGGTCAGGCATCGCCGGTGCTCTCCCGATCGGATTTGAGGTGACGTGTGAGCATCTGGACGGCGGGCCGCGTTGCGGGACTCTGCCCACACGTTGCTAGTGTGCCGGTCGATAGCCGCCCGAGCAACTGCCACTCGTAGCCTGACATAACCCCTTACGGCTGGGTCTTACGGTCCACGGGGGGAGCACTCGAATCTAGAGCGGCGACGAAGGGGGCACGAGAATGGGACCCCGATACTTGAGGGTTGTCTTCTACGAGCGCGACAGCAAGACGCTCGGCGTCTCCGGGATCGTTACAGACGACACGGAGGCCGCAGAGCGAACGGCTCGGCGACTGGAGGCCGGAAGGCGAGTGAGCATCTCGATAACGCTGCCGGTGCTCCAGCTGGACGACGTTCCGTCCGTTGAAGAGATCGTAGGGCGGGCACCGAAGGGGTACCGTTATGATCCCGAGTTGCGATGGTGAGTCGGAGCGCGTTCTCAGGTCGATGACGATATCCTCGACGGGTCGCGGGCGACGACGCTAGCCCGCTCGGCTGGTAGGTGCGCGACGTGACGAGCGGGCAGCAAGCGAAACCGTACAGAGAGGCCGGCAGGTTGCGATGGCAAGAGATCACAGAGCTATCCAGGACGGACATCGAGTCGCGTTCTCATGTGAGACGTGGAGTTTCAGGACCGCGCTAGATAGGGGGACGGCGCACGGCCCGGTTGGCGCACGCGGAGCGGTTATGTCAGAGCCGTTGATCGCCGTGGACGGCCACACGCTCTGGCTCGAACACGTCGAGCCGAGCGACGGGTCCGAGGGTAAGTTCTACTGGCTCATGTGGTACGACCAAAGTGGAAGGCCGATTACTCCGACGAGCGTCGCGTTCGATGAAACCCAACTTGGACAGCTGGCGCCGAGACACTCGGCGTTTTCGGTAAAGGGGGGTGGATCGGCTGAATTACGTCCTGAGGGGAAAGCGGGATCAGGCGCGTGGACGCCAACGGAAGTTGGACCGGGGCGGGCGACGTGGGCATCTAGGCCCGCGAGCCTACGGGCGAGACCAGCGCCGCCCTCCTGAGTACTGTCAGGGCCTCGTCTTTCTTTGGCGCGTGGCAGCTCGCGCCCTATTCCTCTCCGTAGGCCGGTGTGAGCCCGGCCCAGGGGTAAGGATGGCCTCCGACAAACGGCCCAAGGACATCCGCCAGCTCATCGAAGAGATCGAGGAGTTGAGGGACCGGGTGCGTCTCGAGATCGGTCCCTTGGACACCGCGGCCCTCGTCGAATGGGAGGGCCTCGAAACCCAGTGGGTCCGTCTCTCCGCAGGCACTCCGACGCTGACCAAATCCTCATCGACATCCCGATCGGCCTACGAGATACGGGCGGGACGGAGCGCCACTGCGACTTGGAGGCCCGGAAGGCTTTGGCTCCGATGAGGTCGTCCAGCGTGTTCCCGGCACCGTCCCGCCCTGCTCTCGCCTGCTCGAGTTACAAGGAAGCGAGCAGGCTCAATCAGCAGTTGACAGGCCGGCAGCCGTCGCGGCAGGGCTGGGCGATCGCTCCGAAGATCAGGGAAGTAGACGAACTGCTCCGCGAGGACGCGGAGGCACACGGCTTGTTCCGTGAAGTGCATCCTGAGCTCTGCTTGCTCCTCTTCGCCCACCGAATCGCCTGAGTCCTCATGCGTGTTGCTCCCCACGTCGCGGGCCTCAAGCTTCGCCGCCAACTGCTCCATGGCGCGCTCCGTTGCGACAGCTCGGCTCGCGTGTGTTGCTTCCGCCTGTACCCCGGTCACCATTTGGGTCACCCTCACCCAGACCGGCTCTCCCACGTTGGTCCGGAGGCTGTCGACCTGGACCCCGCGCGGATCGAGCTTCATCCTTGCTGGCTGGCGCTGAGCCTGGGGCGAGATCCTTCCTCATGCACGACTAGAGCCTCCCGACTGTGCTCCCGTCCGGCCGTTGACCGGAGGCCGAGCCCTGGGCCAAATACCGGCGCTGCTGATCACTTGGGACGCCGGCGGCGTTCGGCCAATGCTCGCTCTGCGCTTGGCCCGAGCCTTTTTAGGGCCTGCTGCGCTGCCTCCCGAACAAGCGGTGAGTGGTCTTCGAGTGCCGCCACCAGAGGTTTCACAGCGCGTTGATCGCCCATTCTCCCCAACGCCTCCGCCGCGTGGTACCGGACCCGCTTGTCGATGTCTTCCCCGACCCCGTACCGAAAGAAAAAGCTATCGTCTTCTAACGCGCCCACTAACGGTTCCACTGCTCGCGCGTCCCCGATCTCTCCCAATCCCTTCGCAGCGGCTTCACGCACACCCGCGGCAGTGTCCTGGAGCACCGCGACGAGCGGCTCCACGGCTCGCGGGTCGCCGATCCGCCCGAGCGCCCAGCACGCTCCCTCGCGGTGGGTAGACCTTGTGTCTCTGAGGCGCGCCACCAAGACCGGAACAGCTGCCCTCGCGGCCTTGGATTTCGCCCAGTGTGGATCCCACCTCTCGAGTGCCTCCTCGGCTAACGGGCGGATATCGGCTATGTCGGGAAGCATTTGGATCAACGCCTTTACAACCGCCGGGTTGGGGGAGAGCAGCCCTTCCGAATCTTCGCAGATTTCTTCGACGGCTCGCTTTCGCGTCACCGCGTTCTCGGACGCCAATTTGTTCGATGTAGACTGCATCGTTTCTCTCGTGCGTGCGTCGGACCTTCCCGGTCGAACGCTGCCGACGCGGTAACGCGTGGGCTTCGCTGACATCGCCTGAAGATGCCTCGGTGGCGACTGGAGCGCCAAGAATCGGGAGAAGCCGAGCAGGGCCCCGAGGGGTTCGGGTGCCTGGCCTACCGTGAAGGTGGCTTGCCCCCGCCAGAGCACCACGCAGCAAGTGAACCGGCGATGCTGGCGGAGAGACGGCTGCGTCGCTCCGGGTGCGGTCCGACTCGAAAGCGCCATTCCCGCACGCACCCCGAAAGACGCCAGAAGCCCGGACGCCTTCGTCCGGGCTCCAGGTGACCTGGGCGTGGTCCGGCCGCTGGAGCAGCCGGGGACATCCGCCGTGCCGGGAGCTTAGTACATCCCGCCCATCCCGCCCATGCCTCCACCCGGCATGCCACCGGCACCCTCTTCCTCGGGCCTCTCGACCACGACTGCCTCGGTGGTCAGCATCAATCCTGCGATGGACGCGGCGTTCTGCAGGGCCGTACGAACGACCTTGGTCGGGTCGATCACGCCGGCCTTGACCAGATCCTCGAACTCCTCCGTCTGGGCGTTGTAGCCGAAGTCCCGGTTTTTGCTCGATCGGACTCTCTCCACCACGATCGAGCCCTCCGCCCCCGCGTTGATTGCGATGCAGCGCAGGGGGAACTCCAGGGACTTGCGCAGAATCTGGACGCCGACCTGCTCGTCGTGGCGATCCACCTTCAGGTCGTCCAGCGCCTCCTGCGCCCTCAGGAGCGCCACGCCGCCTCCCGCCACGATGCCCTCTTCGACCGCGGCCCGAGTCGCATGCAACGCGTCCTCCACGAGCGCCTTCTTCTCCTTCATCTCGGTCTCGGTTGCGGCGCCGACGTTGATCACCGCCACGCCGCCGGCCAGCTTCGCCAGTCGCTCTTGTAGCTTCTCGCTGTCGTAGTCTGAGGTGGATTTGTCGATTGCGACCTTGATCTCCTCGATCCGGCCCCTGATCTGCTCTTGGTCACCCGCGCCGTCGATGATAGTCGTGTTGTCCTTGTCGATCACGACGCGCTTGGCGCTACCTAGGTCCGAGGCGACGGCGTTCTCGAGCTTGAAGCCGACTTCCTCGGAGATGACCTGGCCGCCTGCCAGGACGGAGATGTCCTGGAGCATGGCCTTCCGCCGGTCACCGAATCCCGGCGCCTTCACGGAGCAGACCTTCAAGGTGCCGCGTAGCTTGTTCACCACGAGCGTGGCCAAGGCCTCGCCCTCTACGTCCTCGGCGATGATCAGGAGGGGCTTACCCATCTGGGCGACCTTCTCGAGGATCGGGAGGAGATCCTTCATCGAGGAGATCTTCTTGTCGTGGATGAGGATCATCGGTTCGTCGAGCACGGCTTCCATCCGCTCCGGATCCGTGACGAAGTACGGCGAGAGGTAGCCGCGGTCGAACTGCATCCCCTCCACGGTCTCGAGGGTGGTCTCGAGGCCTTTGGCCTCCTCAACGGTGATGACGCCATCCTTGCCCACCTTGTCCATCGCGTCCGCTATGAGCTCACCGATCTCCTCGTCGTTATTCGCCGAGATGGCGCCGACCTGCGAGATTTCCGCCTTGCCCTGGGTCTCGACCGACAGATTCTCAAGCTCCGTGACGACCCTCGCAACCGCGGCCTCGATGCCGCGACGGATGCCCATCGGGTTCGTGCCGGCCGTGACGTTCTTGAGCCCCTCGCTGAAGATGGCCTGGGCCAGCACCGTGGCGGTCGTGGTGCCGTCACCGGCGACGTCCGACGTTTTGGTGGCGACCTCCTTCACCATCTGGGCGCCCATGTTCTCCACTGGATCCTCGAGCTCGATCTCCTTCGCCACCGAGACACCATCCTTGGTCACGGTGGGGGAGCCGAACTTACGGTCCAGCACCACGTTCCGGCCCTTCGGCCCCAGCGTCACCTTCACGGCCTGGGCCAGCTTGTCGACGCCCAGCTTCAACCGCGCTCGGGCCTCGACGTCGAATCCAAGCTCCTTGGCTGCCATGCTCTCATTCTCCTCGGTTCGAGCCGGATCCGTTGGGCGACCCGGCGACTCATGACCGTTGTTGGAAGTGCGATGATCAGGTGTTGACGATAGCCAGGATATCCGACTCCCGGAGGATGAGGTACTCCTCTCCGTCCACCGTGACCTCCGTGCCGCTGTATTTGCCGTAGAGAACGGTGTTGCCGGCTGCGACGTCGGGCTCGAGACGCGTGCCCTCGTCCGACAGCTTGCCGGGACCGACGGCCACGACCTTGCCCTGCTGCGGCTTCTCCTTCGCGGTGTCGGGGATGTACAGGCCCCCGCGCGTCTGTTCCGTCTCCTCCAGGGCCTGTACCACGACGCGGTCGGCCAGTGGCTGGATCTTCGTTGCTGCGGTAGTAGCCATGGGCGTGGCTCCTCCTGATTATAGGGTCGGGTTCCCGCCGGCCGCGTGTCAGAAAAGCGGCTGGCACTCTGATTGATGGAGCGCCAACAGTGGCCGCAAACTCTCTTCGCGGGACTGGGGTGTCAAGCCTTGTCAGCGGGCCGCAAAGGACGTCCGCAAGCCGGCTTACGACCAAGTGGGCCTCCGTGTTTCGCTCGCCGTCCTCCTGCTAGAGCTATGCCTGCCGCGGGAACATGATGGAGGTGCGATTGTTAGCGCCATCCACCAAGGGGCCGAGGGACGGGACTCCCATGAGGGGGACGATCGGTCGATCATGTCCGACATGTGTCCTCGCCGTGCGAGGGACTCGGGGCCGCTCAGGTGTTAGAGGAAGTTTTCAGGCGCCAGAGCGTCGAGATTTCGATGGAGGAAGCGCGTGCGCGCATCGGCGCCTATCATACCCTCATAACAACCACACGGGAGCGTATCTACAACCCAAGCAGCCCCCAGTTTTCAAGCCAATGGACATGGCCACTGCCGAAGCGCTGCTGAAAGAAGCGAAACAGATCTTGGATCGACTCGGACTGGTGTTCTTCTTGCGCCATGGTACATGTTTGGGCGCTGTAAGAGATAAGGCCTTCATCGAGTGGGACGACGATTTGGACATCGGTTCAGTAATCGGCCTGCACGGTCTTACCACTCACGATCGACCGTGCCTGGATCGCGCAGCACAGCATAGACCTGATCCTGCACGGAAATGACCTTTCCAGCGAGATGGAAGAGCTCTTCTACAAGACTCCGATCGAGATGGGCATTTACCGCTCGGTGGGTTACACACCCGGGATTTCCACGACCGAGATCATCGCCAGGATCACGGCCGCCGAAGTCGACCAACAATAGGGTACGGCTGTCTTGCCCGTACTGAGGACGGACCCGGTCTACGAGCGCTGGCGCTGGCGGATCTTCGGCATCACCTGGCTCGCTTACGCCGGCTTTTACTTTACGCGCAAGGGATTCTCGGTTGCCAAGCTGGAGCCGCTTTGGGCCCCTGACGGATCGGAGCTTTTCTTCCGAAACGGATCGCAGATCATGGTGGTGGACGTCGCGCTCGGGGACACGTTCTCACTAGGTGCTCCTCGCCCGCTGGTCAGCACGTTTCTCGAGGACGACGTGAACGGCGACCGGAGCTACGACGTCATGCCGGACGGTCGCAGCTTCGTGATCATCCGCAGCGACCCGACCACGGAGCCGGAGCTACGCGTCATCAAAGGGTGGGTGGACGAGCTGATGGGGCGCCTGAAGCGGGGGTCATGACGCAGCCCGCCAGGCGCTGTCCTGGAGTCGGCGAGGGTCGACATGTAACTGAGCCTCAGCGGTGGTAGTGGTACGTACCACTACCCTATCAATCGTGTATACACCCCATTAAAAGCCCCCGGCATCGCCGAGGGCTGAATGGGCCGAAGGCCCCGTCAGGAAGGGAAGCGGCGGCGGAGGGACTCGAACCCCCAAGCGCTTGCGCGCGCCGCATTTCGAGTCCTCAGCGCGTCTCCCCGTTGGGAGGTACTACGGTGTAGAAGCGTACACTGAGAGGAACTCTCCGCACCGGTCCATCACCTCGACACCGAGCTCGACGTTTCGACCACCGTGGATCGCGCTACCCCTGATCGTGTTTCCCCCTGGTCGACCCCCCGAGTCCGCCACCGCTTCGAGGCCGCGCTAGTTGAGGCGCCGCTCTCATGGGCACGGTTCAATGACCTGCGGCCCGCGTTCGCGACCTACTGCGTCGAACTGGGGGCACTGTCAGGGAGCTTCAGACGATCCTCGGCGCACTGTTGGCCCCGGTTCGTCCCGGATTGCGCTCTCAAGGTCGAAGGCTCCCATCAAGTCCTTGGGCCTATGACCAGTAGAGGAGCGAACGATGATACGACGATCAGAACGGAGAAAACGCGACCGGACCCGCCACCTGAGGAGACCACGGGTTGGATCGAGGAGAGCCCGACAATGTGGGAGGACGATCACCATGCTCAGATGCACAGGAGTCCGTCTTCGCGTGGCATTGCTGGCCGTGCTCAGCCTCGGCCTAGCCGCGTGCGGGATCACGGAGCCCGACGTAGGGCCACTCGACGTCACGGGAATCTCGGTCTCTTCCTCGACGACGACCATCGGCATCGGGACGACGCTGCAGCTGACGGCTACCGTGACCCCCGCCGGCGCCTCTCAGTCGGTGACTTGGTCCAGCAGCGACGATACACGCGTCACCATTAGCGCCACTGGCCTCGCGAGCGCAGCACTCGCCCCGCTCGTAGCTGGCTCGGTGAGGGTTACCGCCACGAGCGCTGTAGACGCGACGCTCAGCTCGTTCGCGGATCTCACGATCACCTGCGGACCACTCGTGTCCGCCGCAGTGACAAACGGCGGCACGTTGGCGGAGGACACCTGCTACGTCGTCGAGAGCGCGCTGACGGTGAGCGATGGTACGCTCTTCGTCGAACCGGGCGTACGGATCAGTTTCGGGCCCTCCGGATCTCTGTCGATCAGGAGCGACGGCAGACTGAACGCGGTCGGAACGATGGACAAGGAGATCACGTTCACGAGCAGCGATGCAGCGGGAAGCTGGAGGGGTATTCGCTTCGACGGCAGCCGGGGCGCCGACAACGTCCTCCGCTACGTAACGATCGAGAACGGCGGCTCGGACGGTTGGAGTGGAGCCACGCAGTCGGCTTCAGCGCTCCTCCTCGAGGGGAACAGTCTGGTCGACATTCAGCAGAGCACGATCGAGGGGAGCGCCAGCCGGGGCATCACCCTCTATGCCGACGCGGAGATGACCTTCGAGGACAACCTCCTACGAGACAACGGCGTCCCCGTCTGGGTACACCCCAATACCGTCGGCTACCTCGACCCGAGCAACATTTTCGAGAACAACGCCGACGAGGTGGTCCGCGTCGGCTACGGGAACACCGGGACGTTGACCACGGCTCAGACCTGGCACGACGTCGGCATCCCCTTCGAGATACAGCATCGGACGTTCATCGAGGCTCCGCTGAGACTCGATCCCGGCGTCGTTCTCGAGTCACGTGCCGATGTCAGCCTCATCGTTCGGGTAGGCGGGACGCTGACGGCGTCCGGCACAGCAATGTCGCCGATCACGTTCGGAAGCGCGGAAAGCGCGCCCGGTGCGTGGCAAGGCTTGCAAATCACGACGCTGTCGGGCGACAACGTGTTCGACCACGTGATTTTCGAGTACGGCGGTGGCCAACCCTGGACGGGCGGATCCGATAGCCGCGCGATGGTCTACCTCCAGGGGAACAGCAAGGCCGTCTTCAGCAACAGTGTCTTCCGAGGAAGCGCGCACTACGGGCTGTGGGTGCCCGCCGGAGGCGATATCTCGGGCTTCGACGACAACCTCTTCGAGGACAACGTCCGGACCATGATCGTGCATCCGAATCGAGCCGGCGCGATCTCG
This sequence comes from Longimicrobiales bacterium, assembly GCA_965248625.1. Taxonomy (GTDB): domain Bacteria; phylum Gemmatimonadota; class Gemmatimonadetes; order Longimicrobiales; family Gaopeijiaceae. The sequence goes on from OZ252109.1 coordinate 1,477,662, forward strand.
CCGACTACGGTGTTCGTCGGCAATGCAGAACAACGGGTGAGAGTGACCTTCGGCAATAACGACGCTGTGGGGACGGCCCAGGTGTGGAGCGCCCTCCAAGTACCGTATCGAGTGATGAACCGCACCTTCATCCAGGCACCATTGGTCATCGGGGCGGGCGCCGTCGTGGAATTCGTTCAAAACGCGCACCTCATCGTCAATAATGATGGCTCGCTCTGGGCCGATGGCGCGCCCGACAACAGGGTCGTGTTCCGGGGCAGCGAACCCCTCGCAGGCTATTGGGAGGGATTACAGTTCGGGACTGCCTCTGGCCGGAACCGTCTTGAGTACGTCGACTTCAGTAACGCCGGCTCTCAGGCCTGGTTCGGTGGTGCCAACAGCATCGCCACGTTGTACGTCACGGACGACGGAGCGGTGACGCTGGCGAACGTTGCCTTCGCAGCAACCGGCGGGTACGCGGCGATCGTCCGCATCGGCGGCGTGCTCTCGTGCTCGAACGTCGATGACAATGGCTTCCAGTATTATGTATACGCCCCAGGCGGGAACGGAGCTCAACCCGCATGCCCGTCCTGATGCTTCGGCGACGGACCGCACGGGTCGCTGACTAGCGAGCCCGAACGATCCGAGGGAAACGCAAAGCGACCCAAGTCCGGGAGCCCAGGTGCAATCTGGGCTCCCGGACTTGCCGCCGACACGCACTGCGGACGAACCCCGGCGACCTCGACGTCGTAGGGACGAGTAAGATTGCCTCGGCGGCCGTGGGTTATCGTATTGACGGGAGGCACCCCTGTGGGTGGCGAAAATCCCGTCTGCTGCGAAATTGCTGGCCTTTTCACGGTTCAGTGAGAGCAGGCGTCGATGTGGAATTGGGTACGTATCGTGGGGTGGAGTGTCGTTTCCGCGCTGAAGAGTCGACGCGATCTCGCGCTTGAGAACGTCGCGCTCCGGCATCAGTTGATGGTGCTCCAGCGGCAGCCCGGGAGGGTACGGCTCAGGGACCGGGATCGGCTCTTCTGGATCTGCCTGCGCCGTCGCTGGCATGGTTGGCAGCGAGCCCTCGTCCTTGTCCAACCTGCCACCGTCGTGAAGTGGCACCGCAAGGGGTTCCGCGCCTACTGGCGCCGAAAGAGCCGGTCCAACCGTGGTCGGCCAAGGGTCGATCCCCGGATCCAGAAGTTGATCCGCGACATGTGGGTCTCGAATCCGACATGGGGCAAGCCGCGTATCCAGGCCGAGTTGCGCAAGATCGGCATCGAGGTCATCGACTCCACGGTTTCGCGGTACCGGCCACCTCGAGGTAGTCCGCCCTCCCAAAGCTGGCGTGCGTTCCTAGACAACCACGTCAAGGACATCGTCGAGATCGACTTCTTCGTGGTTCCAACGGCGACGTTCCGCGTACTGTACGTGCTGTTGATCATGTCCCACGATCGGCGCCGCATCCTCCACTTCAACGTCACGACCTCGCCTTCGGCCCGGTGGGCCGCCCAGCAGGTGCGTGAAGCCGTCCCTTACGATACCGCGCCCCGTTATCTGCTTGGTGACCGTGACAGCATCTTCGCCAATAGCTTCGCCCGGCGCGTCGAGTCGATGGACATCAAGGAAGTCGTCACGGCCCCAGGCTCGCCGTGGCAGAATCCGTACTGCGAGCGTCTGATCGGATCGATCCGCCGGGAGTGCCTCAACCACGTCATCGTTCTCAACGAACGGCACCTCCTACGGGTTCTTAGAAGCTACGCGTCCTACTACCACTCGTCGCGAACGCACAGGTCGTTGCACGACGACTGCCCTGATCCGCGTCCTGTTGAGCCGCCCGAGATGGGCGATGTGGTCGCCCTAGCTCAAGTTGGCGGGCTTCATCACCGCTACACCACCGGCTCGCTGCTTGACATCCCGCCTTCCCAAGGCTGATCCCACCGTCGCGTGCACATGGCGGGACGAGCACCTTTACGCGCTCAAATCCCGGTCGTCATGTGCACAAGTCTGAAAAGTCGCAGCCAGATACGCGCCCGCCCTGGCACCGGCTATGGACAGCCCTTTGACCCGTCGGGTGCCGCTCTTGAGTCACCCATCGTCCCTCGCGCCACTCGGATGGGGTTTGCGCCACCCACAGGTGTCGCTGTACTTCATCAGAGTGGAACTCGCGGCCCCCGGGATCGCGACGGTGAGATCGACCTCTCGGCGTCCATGGCCCGAATCGCCTGGTTCGAGCATCCCGGCGACGCGCGGGGGAGCTGGATCCGGCATGACATCTCACGTCGGAGGCGCGGAACGTTCGACAAGTTCGTGCCCAGGGACATGGACGGGGACGGAGACGTCGATTTCGTGGCGACCCGTGGCAACAGTGCGCCCTACGACGGCGTCTTCTGGCTCGAGCAGGTGCGATCGACCGACCAGCGGCCCGCCTTCGAGAGGGCACGCGAAGCCGATAGCCAAGAGGCCGCGCTTCCGATGGAAGCCCGATGAGCCCGTTGCTCCCGGGGGAGCGGCTGTTTATTCTTATTATTGCTGTTTCGAGATGCATCGCCCAACCCGCAGCGGGGAACATCGGAAGCATGAGCCGCATAGATCACTGCGCCTGTTGCTATTGTTGCATGACCCTGCCCGGGGATGGCCGGATCGGAGCCGGCTGCGCCTAGCGGACGCGGCGAGCCTCCTGAGCCCCGGCTTCCCTGAGGAAGCCGGGGCTCTTTCGTTTTCTGTAAGCTCGGAGCTCGTGGGAGCTCTCGTATGGGATATCCGATTCAACTCGTGGGGCTGGAAGGCCAGCGCGTACTCCTCGCCGGCGGCGGCGCGGTCGCGGCGGAAAAGATCGTGCCGCTGATCCACGCCGGGGCGAGGGTCCACTTGGTCGCGCCGGACGTGGGGCCGGAGATGGAGGCGTGGCTGCCCAGCGTCTGGCGCTTCGACCCACGACCGGTCCGCACCGAAGACGTCTCCGGTGCCAAGGTCGTAGTGGCCGCCACGGACGATTCGGGCGTGAACCGCAGCTTGGTCGACGCAGCCAGGGCTGAGGGCATCCTCGCGCAGGCGGCGGACGACCCGGCCTACTGTGACTTCTACTCGCCGGCCGTCATTCGGCGAGGTCCCGTGGTGATGACGATCAGCACCGATGGGGGCTCGCCGCTATTGGCAGGGCAGCTCCGCCGGCTGCTCGAGGCGGCGATCCCTAGAAGCCTCACGTCGGTCGCCGACCTGCTGGTGCGCCTGCGCTCTCGCGGGCTCAAAGGCCTCAAGCGGCGGGGCCGGCTGCTCAGGGCGCTCTTCGACCCCATCGTTACCCAGCTGGTGGACCGGGGTGACACCGAGACGGCCGCCGACCGACTGGAGGCGCTCTGTCGTGAGGTGGAAGAGCCCTTCGAGCCCGGAAGCGTGGCGATCGTCGGTGCGGGACCCGGCAGCCGGCAGCTCCTGACGCTGCGAGCTCTCGACCGCATCCAGCGGGCCGATGTCATCCTCCACGACGCGCTCGTCGACGACGAGGTCCTGGAGCTCGCGTTGCCGGGCGCGGAGGTTGTCGACGTTGGACACCGCTCGCGCGAGGGGCTCCGGCCGGTCGCCTCCCGCGTCGACCGAAGGATCCTGCTCATGCTGGCGGAGGCTGAGTCCGGCAAGCGCGTGGTTCGCCTCCACGGCGGGGACCCGTTCGTCTTCGGGAGGGGGGGCGAGGAGGTCGAGGCCCTCATCCAGGCCGGAATCGCGTGGGAGGTGGTGCCGGGCGTGAGCGCAGTCGTCGCGGCGCCGGCCGCTGCCGGAATCCCCCTCACGCAGCGTGGGCTCGCGAAGGGCTTTACGGTGCGAACCGGGCACGACGTACATGGCCGCACGCAGGGCGAGCTTCCTCCCGACGAGGAGACGGTGGTGGTCCTGATGGGACTCCGATCAGTCGAAGAGGTAGTGGAGGGGCTCGCGCACGAGGGACGCTTCCCCGACACGCCCGCGGTTGCCGTGAGCCGCGCGTCTCGGGCGGAAGAGCAGATCGTCGTCGCGACTCTCGCGACAATTGCGAATAAGATCCGCTCGGCGGGATTGCGCTCGCCGACGACGCTCATCGTAGGTGAGGTGGCTCGACGGGCGCTGGAACATGAGACAGACAGTTCGAGGGACGCAAACGAACAAGAACTCGCCGCAGTGGTCGACGCAGTCCGGGCCGCGGCGGGCCTTGCGTGAGAGAAGGAGTGCAATGATGAAAGGCTGGGGCGAGAAGCTGGAAGGTCGGATTCCCGAGAAGCTGGGGCGGGAGATCGACATCTTCGAGACGCAGATGGAGCTCCGACGCCGGGGCGAGGTGGACGAGCGGCTCTTCGCGGAGACCCGTCTCCGACGAGGCGTCTACGGCCAGCGATACGACAATGGTCAGCGGCACGACGGCACGCAGAACCGCGACCTGCCGTATCGGGAGCACGTGACCAAGGGCCCCGACACCGCGTGGGACGCGCCCGGCATGGTCCGGATCAAGATCCCCTACGGAAAGCTCACGATCGAGCAGGTCGACGTCTTGGCCGAACTGGCCGAGGACTACTCGGACGGGATCTCACACGTGACGACCCGACAGGACATCCAGCTCCACTTCGTCCATATCGACGACACACCCGACATGATGCGACGGCTGGCCGCCGTCGGCATCACCACGCGGGAGGCTTGCGGCAATTCGGTGCGTAACATCACGGCCTGCCATCTCGCTGGTGTGTGCCGCACGGAGGTCTTCGACGTCACGCCGTACGCTGAGGCCCTCAAGGAGTATCTACTGGGCCACCCCGACGTGCAGGACTTCGGCCGCAAGTTCAAGCCTGCGCTTTCGGGCTGCGCGCACGAGGCGTGCGGGCTGGTACATATGCACGATCTGGGGCTGATCGCGAAGACGCGCACGGAGGACGGGGAGGTGAAGCGGGGCTTCGAGTTCTACGTCGGAGGCGGACTAGGTGCGATCCCGCGCCCCGCCCAGCTCCTCGACGAGTTCGTGACCGAGGAGGAGATTCTCCCCCTGTCACAAGCGGTGTGCCGCGTCTTCGCGCGACTCGGCGAGAAGGACAACCGGGGGCGGGCCCGCATCAAGTTCCTCGTCGCCAAGCTCGGGATCGAGGAATTCCGGAAGCTGGTGTACGAGGAGCGTGCTACGCTTCCGCACGATCCCCGTTGGACGGCGTACCTCGAGGAGCTGGACGACTACCACGAGCAGCCCCTCCATGAGGGAAGCCCGCTGGAGCCCTCTGCCAACGGCGAGTACCCCGCGCCCTTCCGCGCTTGGCATCGAACCAACGTGCGGCCCCAGCGTCAGGAAGGGTATGCAGTGGCCACGGTTAAGCTGCCGCTCGGGGACATCACGTCGGACCAGATGCGATCTCTCGCAGATGTCGCGCGCGAGTTCGTGGGCGACAGCATCCGGCTCACGGTGGAGCAGAACATCGTGCTGCGCTGGGTGAAGGAGGCCGACCTCCCGCGTCTGCACGAGGCGCTGGAGGCGGCGGGCCTGGGGGAGGCCGGTGCGGAGACCATCGGGGACCTCACAGCGTGCCCGGGCACCGACACGTGCAAGCTCGGTATCGCCTCTTCACGGGGCCTCGCGGCCGAGCTTTCGAGCCACGTTGCTCAGCTCGACGCGGAGGCCGGCGATGCCCTCAAGGGCCTTCGCATCAAGGCGAGCGGCTGCTTCAACTCGTGCGGCCAGCACCACGTGTCCGATATCGGGTTCTACGGCATCAGCCGAAAAAAGGGTGGCCGCCTCGTTCCGCACTTCCAGGTGGTGCTGGGCGGGAAGTGGACCGAGAACGCGGGCTCTTTCGGCCTCGCGACTCTCGCGATTCCGTCGAGGAACATCCCCGAGGTCGTTCGCCGCGTGACGGGCCGGTACCTAGAGGAGCGGGAGCCGGACGAATCGTTCACGGCCTTCATCGAGCGCCTCGGCAAGGCGGAGGTGAAGAACTTTCTCAAGGACCTCACCACCGTCCCGGACTACGAGGAAGATCCGTCCTACTACTCCGACTGGGGCGACCCGCGTGAGTACACCATGGAGGACTATGGTGAGGGCGAGTGCGCGGGAGAGATCGTGCCTCTCGTCGAGTTCTTGCTCCAGGCGAGCGAGCGTGAGGTGTTCGAGGCGCAGCTCTTCTTGGATGCCGAAGACTTGGCCAAGTCCAAGCAAATGGCGTATCGGGCGATGCTGTCGGCGGCGAAAGCTCTGGTGAAGACCGAGTTCCACGACGTCACCGACGACTCCGATCAGATCGTGGAAGAGTTCAAGACTCGTTTCCACGAGACGAAGCGCTTCCACGACCGATTCGCCGGGGCGAAGTTCGCCAACTACCTCTTGCGGGCGCACAAGGTCGGAGGCAACGGCGGTCGACCCGACCAGGCGCGCGAGCGGGTCGAAGAGGCCCAGCTCTTCATCGAGGCGGCCTACGCCTGCTACGAGAAGATGGTCACGACGGGAGCGCCTGCATGAGCGGCGGAAACGGGCCTGTGCCCCTCACGTCGCCCGAGGTCAGCGTCAAGCTCTTTGTCAGCGATCCCGCGGGAGTGCATCTCAAGGAGCTGATCCCCGTCTTCCACAGGTGGATCGCGGAGAAGCTGATCGAGGACGAGCTCCTCGTCGATGTAGCGAGCTACGAGCACGTGCCGAAGGGTCCCGGCATCGTGCTCATCTGCGACAAGGCGCACTACTACTTCGACGTTCGTGACGGTCGACCAGGCATTCGGTATCGGGGACGACGGGATGCGGACGTCGCGGGTGAGCAGGGCATCGCGCGGGCCTTCCGGTCCGCGCTCCAGGCCGCATCGCTGCTGGAGAACGACCCTGCCCTTGACGGCCGGTACCGGTTCGTCACAAGCGAGTTGGAGTTCGGCATCTACGACCGTCTCCGCGCGCCCAGCGACGAAGCTACCTTCAAGGCCGTTCAGCCCGATCTAGAGAGGTACGTGAAGGCGCTATACGGGGCAGAAGACGTGACGCTGGAGCTGGCTTCCGGAGGGAAGGAGCCCTTCATGGTATCGATCAAGACGGGGACCTCCCCGGCCGTCGAGGAGCTGCTCGGGCAGGTGGCGGCGGCCAGCACCTAGATCGGCTCGTGAGCGAGGAGGCGAACGGCGATCAGCGTCTCGAGGCGGCGCTCGAGCGGTTCGCAGCCGCTCACAGTGAGGACCCCCGCTCCATTGTCGTGCATGGAGCGGAGACACCGTGGTCCGTGCACTACCATCGACGGCTGACGCACTGGGTTCTCGAGTTGGATCCCGAGGCTTCCGTGCCGCTCCGCCTCGCGGCCGCCTGCCAGCACATCCGTCGTTGGACGGTGCCCAGGAGCGACTACGACGAGGGCCGGCGCGGCTATCGGCGCTGGCGGAGCGACCTGTCCAAGATGCACGCCGGGATCGCGCGTGAGGTTCTCGAGGCCGTGGGATACGACGAGGCGACGGTAGCACGTGTCGAAACGCTGTTGCGTAAGATCGGACTCGGGCGTGACGCCGAGGTCCAGCTCTTCGAGGACGCCATCTGCATGGTCTTCTTCGAGAACGAGTTTGTAGACCTCGCGCGCAGGCACGACGATGAGAAGATGGTGGACATTCTCCGGCGGACGTGGGCCAAGATGTCCGACAAGGGCCACGAGGCGGCTCTGGCGATGTCGGCCGAACTGCCGGAACGAGAGCGAGCTCTGGTGGAGGCGGCTACGTCCGACGGCTGACGGGCTCGACCGTCATACGGGATCGACTAACCAGCCGGACTGAACTCCGAAGCGTTCTCTCCGAAGCTCCATAGGAACGGCGGCTCGCCGCCACAGGCTCTCACGTACGCGTACAGTCGGCCCCGGTGATGTAGGAATTCGTCATTCAGAATGTTGAAGCCGACCCCGTCCTGGTCCAAAACTCGGCCTAGCCACAAATCCCCGTCTCCCAGCAGGTTAGCATCCCCGCGGCCATAGCCCTCTTGGTCGAGTACATGCTTTTCGGATCGGACGAGCTAGCGGATGCTGAACACACCTTTGCAGATGCTCCTCGTGATGCTCGCCGGGTGGCTGAACGAGGAGCAGCGGGCGGTCATTGGTTACCTGAGGGAAGAGAACCGCGTCCTGCGCGAGCTGCACGGGAAGAAGCGCCTGCGGTTCAGCGATGACCAACGGATGAGACTCGCCGCGAAGGGCAAAGCACTCGGGCGGCGGGTCCTGAGCAAGTACGGCTCCATCGTGACCCCAGACACGATCCTACGCTGGCATCGGGAGCTGATCGCGAGGAGGTACGATGGAAGCTCAGTGCGAGGTTCCGGCCGACCTCCCGTCGCGAAGGCGATCCGCGCGCTCGTGGTGCGCGTGGCAAGTGAGAATGAAGGTTGGGGCTATACGCGGATTGTCGGAGAGCTGTCGAAGCTGGGCCACAGGGTCTCGCGATCGACGGTGCGGCGGATCTTGAAGGAGCGTGGGATCGGGCCGGCGCCGAAACGGTTGGCGCACATGCCGTGGTCGAAGTTCCTGAAGGCTCATTGGGAGGCGATTGCGGCCGCCGACTTCTTCACGGTCGAGGTATGGACCAGAGTGGGGCTCATCAGATACCTGGTGTTCTTCGTGATCGACCTACCGACGAGGAGAATGGAGATCGCGGGGATCGCACCAGTCCCGACCGGGCTGTGGATGCAGCAGGCGGCGCGCAACCTGATCGATGACGACAGCGGCTTCTTGAGAGGGAAGCGCTTCCTGATCCACGACCGCGATCCGCTCTCTACACGCGACTTCTGCGGGCTTCTCGGCCATGCAGGGTCACGCCGGTACGGTTGCCGGCGAGGAGCCCGAATCTGAACGGGTACCGCGGAACGATTCGTGCTCTCGATCAAGTCGGAGTGCCTGGACCGGATCGTGCTCATGGGGGAACGGCACTTGCGGCGAGCGATCGGGAGCTACGTGGAGCACTATCATCTTGAGCGCCCTCACCAAGGCATCGGCAATCAGCCGATCGAAGGCGTTCCAAAACCCACGTCAGGAGGGGTGATTCGTCACGAACGGTTGGGCGGCCTCCTCAGCCATTACTATAGACACGACGCATGACTCCTCGTTCGAGTTTTGGAACAGGACGACGCCAGAAGCACGAAAAACTCCACCAGGATCCGATCCGAGATCCCCTTCACAACACCGACTTGGCTTTCGGCGAGACCCTCATGCCGATCCTCGAAGAGGTGGGCATCGAGGCCGCAGAGCCTCAGATTTCCGAGACCTACAGCATCATCGCGTAGCGCCCTATCGGGGCTTCCCGTCGAGCGGCCGGTCACCCAAGTATTTGCACCAAAGCTGCGACCACCAAAACGCCGTAGAAGAGTGCGCACAAGACAACAGACGCCTCTCGCCACCAAGCCGGGCGCAATGCTGGCGGCAGGAACTTCCGGTTTACCACCAGTGTGTGGAGGCTCTCCAGCACAAACGTGAAGCCGGCGACGTTGGCACCGATGATGATCAGGGTCAGCGGCTGCGCCAGGTTCAAGGCGACGCAGCCCCAAACGGCGAAAACAGCCATGACACTGTAGTAGATCGCGCGCACGTCGCCGCCCCGCCAGCGGCGGACGACGGGGCTGCTCGTCCACAAGATGTCGGTGATGGCCCGCGGCAGGCCGTCGACCAATGCCAACTGGGTCGAGAACAGAACCCACACGCCCGCAATGAGCGTCAGGTACCAGAAAATCGGCCCATGGGCTGCCGCGATACCCGAGGCTTGCAGGTTGGCCACCGCCCAGCCGTCGATCGATGATCCGGCCGCGACATACTCGAGGGTCAGGAGCATCATCAGCGCCATGCCGAAGAGCGAGCCGAAACCAAACACACCCCACTGGTCGACGTTGAGGAACTTCCACCAGTTGCGCCAAGACTCGAGCGAATCGTCGTCGACCTCGAAGATGTTGCCTTGCGGCGCAAGGGTCACTCGGTCACCCAACGCCGTCGGGATATAGCCGACCGTAGAGCCCATCCCGTAGCCCTTGTCGCGCATCCAGTTGGTGAAAAAGGCGTTGCCGACCCCGCCCATGCCGGAGTAAGCTGCAAACGCGGCGATCAGTGCCCAGTCGACCCCCTCGGGGATCTGCCCCACACTCGCGAATCCGGTGGCCACGCGGCCCCAGGTGCCCCAGGACACCGTGGTGAGGTCGATCAGCAGCAAATACACCCCCACGAAGCCGACCATCAGCCACATCGCCACCTCGAGGGTGCGCTCGACCTTCTTGCCGAGCATGGTGATAAGAAAGCACGCGCCGAAGGTCAGGTACCCGAGCCAGATGATGAAACCGGCGTCGGCCTCGGTCGGCATGCGACCCAGCAGCAACGCCGCGGTGGCAGTAGCGGCGGCGAGCGCCCAGCCTGGCCAACCGTATTGCAGAAACACCAGTGCGCTGTAGGTGCTCCCCCAAAAGCCGGGTCCTGGCCAGGTCCGCATGTACCCGCTGATGATCGGCTCGCCAGTGTAGATGGTGTAGCGGGCCATCTCGAGGTTGAGCAGCACCTGCAAGAGCACCGCGACCGTGGTGATCCAGAGCAGGGTGGGCCCGTAGGTGACGATCACCGAGGGTCCCAACAGCCACTCGCCGCTGCCGATGGCAGCGCCGAGGCCGATGATGCCGGGCCCGATCGTACGCAGGATGTTGCGCCGCGTGAACGGGGGCGGTGCCGGCAACGGTTTCGTTCCCCAGTCTGGGAGTAGACCGTGCGGGCGGCTCATTGTTCACCGGATCCCAGTTGGGGAAAGGCTGACATTTTCGCGTTCGGCGGGACCACGGTCAACCGGCGGGGCGCGCCTGCGTCCGTGCACCAACGTGAGTGGCTTTGCGGGCCTCACAGGCTTCAGGCTAAGCTCCATCTCGATCACGGACGCCTCAGATCGATAGCCATCCACCCAAAACACAGGAGGGCTGATTGTATGTCGTATACAAAAAGTTCTCTCGTCACCAGTATTGAGGAACCACCCGTGACCGAAGCGGAAGCTGGCGACGCCCGGACCGGCTTGGTGCTGACAAGCCATTGATCGATCTGTCGGGGGCCGTGCCAGGGTATGGACCCGCGACGCAGCTCCGAGACCACTTGTCATCCCTAGTGGTGGAGGACGACACCGCCTTCTATACCGACGTTGAGGGTATACCAGCTCTACGGGATGCCCTAGCGCACGATACGGCAATCAGTTACGGTGGCCAGATTGCGGCATCCGACGTTATGATTACGGCAGGCTGTAATCAGGCGTTCTATATCGCCCTCATGGCCCTGGCCGAATCAGGGGCTTCCGTTCTCTTGCCAGCGCCGTGGTACTTCAATCATCGCATGGTTCTGGACATGATGGGGATCGGTGTCATTGCGCTGCCTTGCCTTCCCGAAAACGGCATGATCCCTGATCCGGCTCAGGCGGAATCCCTCATACGAGACGACACCCGCGCGATGGTTCTGGTGACGCCCAGCAATCCCACAGGCGTGTACGGAGCAGATCACGCAGTGGCCTGAGCTCGGGACTGACCATGTGCGCCCGTCGAATCAGGTCGGCTCGGTGGAGTTGAGCCAGGGTCAGTGCATCGACGGCGTCGGTCTTCACCTTCGCGTAGGCGATGGCCTTCACGAACTTGGCGTGCGCGAGCGTGAGGGGCACGTTCTCCCGATCGAGCAGGTCGCGGAGCCAGTACCAGGACGAGGTGGCCTCAACGGTCGCGAGGGTAGGTGCCGGCAGCCGGTGGAAGTAGCGCGCAACGGCCGCGCGTGAGGTCGGGAGCGACGCCTCCGACACCAGCTTTCCCTTCTCGTCGATAGTCGCGATCACGGCTGTGCGTTTGTGCAGATCGATTCCAGTGTACAGCATTCGGACCTCCCGGGTGTGAGCCACACCCTACTGTGCGCCCGGTAGGTCCCTCGTGGTAACATCAAGGAATTGAAGCTGTCGCGATGTGGCTGGAGGGTCCGCAGCACTCGCCTAGCGGCTCGCGCTTCGGGCGGGCACATTGATCGCGCAGCTTAATTCCAAATCCGTTAGGTAGCGCCACGAAAGGGTAAGGGGAGCGTGTGGATGAACGTGTACGGGCCTACCTCGAGTCAGTTGCCCGAGAGTGTGCGGAGGTCCTCGGAGAAGACCTGATCTCGGTGTGGATGGTGGGGTCGCTTGTCACCGGCGACTTCGACCTGCGGCGCAGCGACATCGATGTGCTCGTGACGTGCGCTAAGTCTATTTCCGGTGAATCCAAGGAATCGCTTGGACAGCGGCTGCCACACGCCGCATTGCCTTGTCCGGCCCACGGCATCGATCTCCTGATCTACGTCGCAACAGAACTTGCGGCACTCGGTCGAGCACCACACTTCGAGTTCTCGATCTCTTCCGGCGTCGACTGGGAGGACGAGATCGGTTCCGGAGGTCCATATCCGGGCGGACTCATCGACCTCGCCACTGCACGGCAGCTTGGCGTGGCCCTCTTCGGCCCCAACCCACAAGACGTAGTGGGGCCATGCCCTGAAGACTGGATTCTCGAAGAACTCGCGAGTGGTATCCGCTGGCACACGACACGAATTCATGATCCGTTCCACGATCCTACGGGTTCCAACGCGGTTTTGAATGGATGCCGGGCTCTTCACTTCCTCTCGCACCGCGCGTTCGTATCCAAATCGGCTGGGGCTCTATGGTTTCTCGAAAGGCAGGCCTCGCTCGTAGTCGCCGACGCCCTGGCCGAGCGGGAGGCAGGGGTCAGCACCAACCGACTGGACGAGGCCTCGGTTCTCGAGTTCCTTGACCTGGTGATCCGCGATCTTGGTGCTGGCGCTGTCTAACAAGTGGTTGCTGCTGTCGCGAGTAGAAGCGAGGATGCACACTTCGCTGCGCTCAGCATTTTGGTCGCGCAGCAGAAGCACGAGACGTTAGGGGGCTGGGCTGAGGGGACAGCATCGCTATACGTTCACACACCACCGCGCTGAACGACCCGTGGCCTAGGCGTCTCATGGGCATGGTGGTCGGCGTTGTGGTGATTGGAATCTCGGGGCAGGTGGCGGCGACGATCCCAGGCCTCGCCGTCCCTCAGAGCGCCCAAACCGTGGCCGTGCTGGCCGTTGGCTCTCTTCTTGGTACCAGGGACGGCGTCCTCACCCTGCTGGCCTTCCTTGTTATCGGCGGAATCGGGCTCCCGGTCTTTGCCGAAGGTGCGTCGGGGTGGGTGCACCTCGTAGGACCGAGCGCCGGCTATCTAGCTGGGTTTGTCGTGGCAGCGGCAGCGGCTGGCCTGCTGGCCGACCGTGGCCTGCTTCGTCGACTCGGTCCTGCCTTCGTAGCCATGCTGTGCGGTCATGCCCTGATTCTGGCTCTGGGCTGGATGCGAATCGCCTTGATGCTTGGGATGGCCACCGCGTTCCAGCAGGGAGTCGCGCCCTTCGTTCTCGGTGGGATACTGAAGTCCGTTGCCGCTGCTGTAGCGGTGGTGATCGTCGCCGAGTTCGTGGAGCGCGGATCAGGCGAACCGTCAGCCCTCTAACACTTATCAGGCCCCCGGTGGCTGCGTTGGCGGCGCCCTTGAAGACGTTCTTGAGCACACGATTGTGATTGCGGTTCAACCCGCGCGTGAGCGGACGACGACGCCGGCGGCGAGGACCACACACACCCGAAGTGTAGGCAGCATGAACTGGGACGCGCTGGGTTGACGCGTCAAGGCAAGGGCACATGACAAGGTATTGCTGCTGACCGGTTGAGCTTCGGGGGTCCGGCGCACTCGGGTTGCACCTCGCGCTCCGGGTCATCATCGTTGTCCGGCAGCAGAATTCCGAGTCGTTAGACGGAAACGCGGGCAGGTCTCAGACATGCCTGCCCAGCTTCGTGAGCCTTTCGTCATCGGAGGTGGGCTGTCGGTAAGGTACAACCTCTCTGGAGGTCTCGAGCCATGAAACAACTACTCGCTGCGGTCGCGCTGCTGTTGACTGCGTCCTGCATGCCAGCGACGGAGTCTTCGAGTACGCAACAACAGGAGCCCACCCACTCGACAGGAATGAGCTTCAACGGGGACCAGTCGTTCACGCTCGAGGAGGCAAGGAGCCTTCGTCAGCAGTTCGAACCATCCTTCAGCTCTTGGACCGAGGGCGGCGATCTGAGCCGCTACGTCTACCTGAACATGTCCGAGTTCTGGCCCCACATCGTTCTCAGCAGATTAGGGCATGCCAGAGAGCTCATCGCCGACCACCAGAGCGCCGTGGGGGCCTTAACGGTCGCTGTCGCCGAAGGTGAGACCGGTGTCTCGGAGTACGTGAACGACTCTCCCACGGATGGCGCGATCGTCGTTCACGACGGAAGGATTGTCTTCGAAGACTATCCTCGCATGCTACCGACCGATAAGCACGTGTGGTTCTCGGTGTCCAAGATCTTCGTATCGACCGCCGTCGCTATCCTGGAAGACCACGGGCAGATCGATGTCAATCAGCCCATCGACTTCTATCTGCAGGGACTCAACGGAACTGCCTGGGAAGGTATTCGGATCATCGACATCCTCGACATGGCGTCAGGCATCGATTGCCCTGAAGTGAAGAGTGACGCCGACTCGTGCTTTTGGGAGTTCTATGACGCATTTGGCTGGCCCGTCACGGACCGCGTCCGAGCCGACGCCATGTCCACACTGCATGAGATGGCGACCCTCAGATCCCCAGGCGAGGTCTTCGACTATACCTCCGTGAATACCGAGGTCCTGAATCGGCTTGTGGAGGTCGTGTCGGGAGAGCGCTTCTCGGATTTCGTCGAACGGGAGATCTGGCAGCGAGCTGGCCCCGAGTCGGACGCCCTGATCGCGACGACCGCCAACGGCGCTGCTTTCTCAGCGGGTGGCTTTAGCAGCAACCTCCGTGATCTGGCACGGTTCGGGATGTTGTTTACCGCGGGGGTCCGGGCTGAAGGCGCTCCGGTGGTGTCCGATGCCTACCTAGATAAGATCCAGCGAACCGGACGGCCCAACTTGGCCACTGAACAAATCCTACGTTCGCGCCGCGCGTCGCTCGGCGATGGGTCTTTCCGTCACAATAGCTACCAGTGGGACATCGTGACGTCTGACGGCGATTTCTTCAAAGGCGGGTTCGGCGGTCAGGGCCTGTACGTCTCTCCGTCAAACAATCTGGTGATAGCGTGGTTCGGCACGCAGGAAGTGCAGGGCTCGACCGAAATGCTCCGGATTGCCAGGCAACTTGCCGAGTCGGAATTGTTTGATTGACAGACAGCCATGGCGAGGCGTTGGTGCATGGCTCGGAGTTGAGGGAAGATCCCCCGTCCCCCGAGCGAAGATCAGGCTACTCGGTGGCTGTCAGGCATGCCGAGACGGGTCATCGTATTGAGGATCTCGCTCGCCAGCTGTACCTCGACTCGTTGTCCAGCCGAGGTTCGACTTCGCATACTTCGGCCGATAATCGTCTTGTATCGGTAGACAGCATTCTCGACCAAGCTGCGCCTGCTGTGTCCGGATCGCGTGCGCCACTCGCGTCGACCGAGTTCTCGGATTGAGCTTGGCCAGGCAACGGAGGAAGCCCTCGGTCTGGCGAAGCGGAAGATGAAACACTATGCGGATCGTCAGAGCCGCCTCGATCGCGATGTTCGCGTACCTGCGCTGACCGCCGGGTTTCCCGCTGGCCGGAGCTCGCCAGGCATCGAGTGCGTCACGAGAGAGCCACACGGTCAGGTCGCCACGCCTCTGGAGACCGGCCTCGTACTCACTCCAATTCCGAACCCAATACCGGGACTTCGCGTACTTGTACTGGCTGCGTTTCGGATACTTCATCGGTGGTGACTCCGCGTCGGGGGCGTATCACCATCATCGTGCGGCGAAGCCCAGAGCCCTGCACCAACGCCACATCTCCCTGAAGATCCAGCTCTCCGAGGAGCATGGGTTTCCCCACTGGCTAGCGGACGCGAGTATGATTCACGGATGTGCCCTCCTGGCTCTCGGCCGGGCGGAAGAGGGCGTCGAGTATCTCGTCCGGGGTCGCAGTGCGTACCGGGCCATGGGTGGTGAGCTGCAGGTGGCCTTCCTGGCACCGCTCCGGATCGCGGCGCTCCACATGGCAGGTGAGCACGCCGACGCTGGGCGTGAGCTCGCCGAAACCCTGGAGCGAGCCGAGACCGGCTCGAGGGGATGGTGGTGGCTCGGGGAGCTCTACCGGCTGCGAGGCGAGATGTCGCTGGCGGGGGGCGGCCGGGAAGATGAGGCGGAGGCCGATTTCCGCCGGGCACTCGAGGAGTGCCACCGGACAGGCGCCCTCAGTTTCGCGAGGAGGGCGGCCACCAGCCTCGCTGGGCTGCTCTCGAGCCAGGGCCGCGGCCGAAGAGGCCCGACGGGTCTTGGAGGAGTGCCTCCAGGAAGTGACCGAAGGCTTCGATTCGCCAGAGGTAGAGGCCGCGCGGGCCCTGGCGGGAGCGCTCCGGGAGCCCGCGTGACGACCATGGTCCAACCTGCCAGTCACGCTGCCCGAGTGCAAGGCGGGAGCAGCTTCCATCGTACTTCCTCGCGATCAGCTCCCGATGCCAGCGTAGGATCGTGTCTGGTGTCACGATGGAGCCGTACTGTCTCAGGACCCGCCGCCCGAGTGCTTTGCCCTTCGCGGCGAGTCTCATCCGTTGGTCATCGCTGAACCGCAGGCGCTTCTTCCCGTGCAGCTCGCGCAGGACGCGGTTCGACGGGTCTCTCTCCGAGCGTCAGCGAGCACCTCACCTCCCACAGGGCCGTTCGTTTTCCTATCGCTTGGCTCAGGTGAGGCGAGGCAATCAGGGAAGTCCGAAGGACACGTTTTCCGCCGTGCGGGCAGGTGCTAGGATATCGCCTTCGGCCGTCCCCTGGAAGGGATCTCGTCCCCAACAGTACGCTTCGCCCTGAGCGGTCACCCCACAGGTGCGATGTCGGCCCGCGGAGACGAACTCGAAGGACACGTCCCCGGCTACACGGGTGGGCGTGTTCCGATTCGTCCGTGAGCCGTCACCTACCTGACCTCGGTCGTTCAGGCCCCAGCAGTACGTGGCTCCGTCCTGGGCTATACCGCACGTATGGAAATATCCCACAGAGATCGCCTGAAACGTTAACTCGCCACGCACCGCAGTGGGCTCAGTCCGGAGCAAATGTGTACCGTCAGTACCGTCGCCCACGGAGCCCGCGTGGTTGACGCCCCAGCAGCGAGCCTCTCCGCTCGAAGTGAGCCCACAGGTCACGTCATAACCTACCGAAAGCGTCTCGAACATGACGTCGCCCGACACCCTTGTAGGCTCCAGCCGGCTGATGGTGCGCTCCCCATCACCCACCTGTCCGGTGTAGTTCGGACCCCAGCAGTAGGCTCTCCCCTCCTCTGTGACCCCGCAAGTATGATGGGCTCCGGCGGAGACCGAGGTGAAGGCCAACCCGCTCGCCACTGAAGTGGGTTCCTCTCGGTTCACCTCCGTTCCGTCCCCGAGACGCCCGAAATGGTTCGCCCCCCAGCAGTATGCCTTCTCCCCCTCGGTGACACCACACACATGACGGCCTCCGACGGAGATCGACCTGAAGGAGAGTCCGCCCGCCACGGGAGTGGGTTCCTCTCGGTTCACCTCCGTTCCGTCCCCAAGAGCGCCGAACTGGTTCGACCCCCAACAGTACGCTTCGCCCTGAGCGGTCAGCCCACAGGTGCGATGTCTGCCCGCGGAGACGAACTCGAAGGACACGTCCCCAGTCACACGCGTGGGTGTGTTCCGATTCGTCCGTGAGCCGTCACCTACCTGAGCTCGGTCGTTCCGGCCCCAGCAGTAGGCCTCTCCCTGCGCCGTGAGACCGCAGACGTGGTCGAAACCGACGCTGATCGGCTGGTGCAGGGCCGGCTCTCGAACCTCAATGCCGGGAGCTTCGGAACCGAAAACTGCGGCAGCGACGGCACCGTCGTCGCTCGCCCCGCTGGCCAATCCGAATTCGTCGATAGCGAGGAGCGCCATGGCCACGAAGGCCAAAACGATCCAGGCTTCGGATTTCTGGTGGACGACATCCATATGGCTATCCCATGCCTGTTCTGGTGGAAACGGTGTACGGGATAGTACAGGACCCGGCTTCTTGGACACCCCGGCGTCTTCATCGTGCCGCTTGCTGCATGAGCTCCAACTTCGCGGTGCTAGGGTCGTCTCTGCTTACGCTTACCTCATAGACCGTCGGGTGACCGGCTGCCAGCCGGGCGTCGACATCCAACGCATAATCCCCGGAGAGCTTGCCGGCCTCCTGGTCGTACGTCCCGGTGAACTCGACGGCGGCGGCAAGTGTTCCTCCCGCGACAATGCCGCTACCAAAGGCCATAAAGCTTTCGTCGAGTGCGAGCCAGCCGGACACCTCGACCCAGGGCGCCGAGCCTGAGATCGTGATCGCCCTAACGCCGTCCTTCTCCTCGTCACCCAATTCGACGACGATGCTCAACGACGAGCCCGAACCCGCACTGAACATATAGGGATCGCTCCCCGCCGCGTCACTCTTCACTCGGATGGTCCCGGACAGCGACGTCTGGCTGGAGACGAAGTCGAAGCACGCGACGAACGAACGGTCGCCGGAAGCTCGCAAGGCGGGCCCCCCGTCATCCTCGGTCTTACCGGCCTCGTTCGTCCAAGCGCCCAAATCCGAATCGCGAGTGGGAGTCGTCGGTTGCGTCCTCGCCTCGCCGTCGCTTGCTGCCATCAACACGGCCACCCCCAAGGGCACGAACCCAATCCGTAACGGTAGCGCTGGCAGCCCAAAAATAATCCTCCCTACTTCGGGGCTAAGAATCCCTTCCACCCACGACAGACCGAATCTCACGGCGCGCACAATACAAGGACCGCACCGTTCCCGTCGATCCTTCCGTCGTCGGCTTCGGGAAGCGCTTTCGGACTTCATTCAGTGGCTATGCTTGTGGGCCAGCTGGTGCTCTTCGTACTCCCTTTCATTCCGGATCTTGGCGTTCCGCTGCTTGGCACCGCGCAAGGCCCGTTCCCGCGTGTGCTCCGAACTCGCTGAACAAAGAGAAATCACCTTCTCCAGATCTTGGCTTTGGCACGAAGGACATTTAGGTGCCGACGACGAATGCAATACGAGATACTCGAATTGGGTCCTGCACTCAGAGCATTGGTACTCAAAAATTGGCATCGCCTGACCTCAGCCTACCTTGCCCCGACGTCAAGAAGAAGCGCGACGACCGAGCGGTACCCTTTTCTTCTCGCACCCTCGAGCGCTGTGCGGCCATCCTGATTGGCAGCATTCACATCGATGCCGAGCTCCACCATCATCCTCACCTTCTCCAGGGTCTCCGCTTCGTGTTCCTCGGGACCGGGCTCGACCCACGCTCTTCCAGTCGTACTCATGCCGATGGCGGCCATCAGCGGGGTGGTGACGTCCTCCTGACGTTCAGAAAGAACGCCGCCAGCCCCACCTCCGTAGTAGACTCCGCGGTGCACGAACCGCCGATCAGCGCCAAGTTCCACCAATCGGCGAACCATGTACGGGGTGCCAAAGCGGGCCGCGAGCCAGAACGGCGTCGCTCCAACCCATGCGCGATGGAAATAGAAGTCCGACGAACCAGTTCGGAGTGGAGTCCAAGCCCCAAGCGGAAGATTCGGATCTGCGCCATGAGCCAGGAGACGGTCCACCGTTGCTTTGTCGCGGCGCATGATCGCCGCGTGCAGCGCCGTAAATTCCTCCGCTCCCAGATTCGGGTCGGCACCTTGTTCAAGCAGGAACTCCACGAGCGCAGCGTGCTCACCGTCAGAGACTCGGCCCTGAAAGCTTTCCTGCCCGCCCATACGAAAACTCCCACCGCCGCCCATGAGGGTTCCGAAATTCGAGTAGGCCGCAACAGCTAAGGCGCTAACACCCCAGGCGCCCGTGTTGTTCACGTCGGCACCGGCAGCCAGGAGATACCGGGCCGAGGCGAGGTCCCCCACTCGGGCCGCAAACATCAACGCGGTGTTGCCCCCGTGGTCGAACCACCGCGTGTGCTCCGGATGGGAATGAGGCGGCGTCGCCAGCAGCTGGCTCCAGACCTGCGAGCGGGCGTGCACGTCCGCGCCGCGCTCGAGTAGTACCACGACGACATCCGAGTGGCCTTGCGACACCGCCCACATGAGCGCCGTCTGGTCCCGTGGGCCGCTGGCATTCGGATCCGCACCATGCATGAGCAACATTTCGACGACGGTCGGGTTGCCTGACCGGGAAGCGACCATCAGGGGCGTCTCACCGGACCGGAGCGCCTTGTTCGGGTTGGCCCCCGCCGCTAGCAGCGTTTCGATCACCGCTGCACTGCCGTTCTGACTGGCTGCCCAGAGTGGAGTCGCACCGAGGTCATTCGCCGCGTTCACGTCGGCGTCGGCGCGAATCAGCAGCTCAACGCTTTCGATATCATCCCTGTGGGTCACCCATAGAAGCGCGGTCGAGCCGTCACCCTCGGTAGCGTTGACATCCGCCCCCTCGTCAACCAGAGCGCGCAAGGCATCTCTGTCGCCTTTCTTAGCGGCGTCGACCAGCGGTGGCACATCTTGGCGATCGGCCCCAAGGAGAGCGATGACTAGTCCCACGGCGATTAGGCCTCGAGAGGCCGATGCGATTCGCATTCTTCCGTCGCTCTGAGGTTAGCTTGTCTTTGCTCTGACCTACCCTACACCTCGCCGAGCGTCTCGATCGGGAGTCGGCCAGTGCTGCCGCCGACCCGGTCCACGGGTACGCCAAGCTTATCCATCAAGGTAACCAACAGGTTGGCATGTGTGGGTCGGTTCTCATACTTGAGATGCCGGCCCCCGTTAAGCCGCCCATTCCCCCCGCCGAGCACTAGGAGGGGCAGGCTTTGACCCGAGTGCAAGTGGCTGTTGGAAATGCCACACCCGAACAGGATCGTCATGTGGTCCAAGAGCGAGCCGTCCCCGTCTGGCGTCGCGCGAAGCTTGGCAAGGTACCTAGAGAACAGCTCGACGTGATAGCGGTTGATCTTCGCCATCCGCGCGATCAGCTCCGGTATCTGCCTGTGGTGCGACAGAGGATGCCATGCTTCGGGCACGCCGATTTGAGGGTAGGGACGGGCGTTTTGTTCCTTGCCGACCATGAACGAGCTCACGCGTGTGAGGTCTGCCTGGAAGGCCAACAGCTGCAAGTCGAGCATGAGCTCTAAGTGGTCCTCGAGCTGATCCGGGACGCCCTGGGGCTGATTCATGAGGGGCAATTCCACGTCGAGCTGAGACTCAGCCAGTCCAATACGCCGTTCGACATCCCGAACGGCTTCCGTATACTGGTCCAGCTTGAGCTGGTCCTGCGGTCCGATCTCCCTCTTGAGGTCGCTCAATTTTTCCGTGACGGAGTCCAAGATGCTCTTTTTCTGCTGCAGTCGCTGTGCTCGCGACGCCCGCTCCATGCTTCCAGAGTCACCGAACAGCCTCTCGAACACCGACCTCGGCCGGTACTCCATCGGCAACGGCTGTGTGGGGGTCCGCCACGAGATCGTGTGTGTATACGTACAGTTCAGTCCAAGCCCGCACACTCCTGCAGTGGCCGGACGATCCAACGACATCTCAAGGGACGCCACCTGCGTCTCTTTTTCGAATTCCCTGGCCAGAAGCTGGTCCATCGAAGTTTCCGCCAGATGCTCCGTGTCATCCCTTCCTCCCCGCGTGGTGCCGGTCAGGAAACATCCGGACGCACCCGGGTGATTCTTATTCCACGATGCGTCGATGCCCGACAGCACGAGCATTTGATCCCGGAACGGCTCGAGCGGCTCCAGAATGGGTGAGAACTCGAAGCCCCGGCCCTCTCCTTTCGGCGTCCAATGCCTCATAGCCATCCCATTCGGCATGTAGTACGCTAGAAACCGATGGGCAGGCTTCCGCGCGGGCTGCGCATGCAAGGAGAATCGGGCCGGCGACATGGCATCCAGGAATGGTAATGCCAGTGCTGCCCCCCCGGCCCGCAAGACCGTCCGTCGAGATATCGGTTTGCCAGTGATGACATCCATCGCTCTCTTCTCCTAGCTTGAGGTCGGTGCTATGCCAGGCGCCCGCCCTTCCGTTGCTCTGCTCACCGACTTTTCGGCTACTGTACGGACTCCGCGGCGTGCGCCCGCCGCAAGAACTGAGGGCTCTCGACAATCCCGAGAATGACCGACGACCAGCGGTAGTCATCCGCCGCTGCGTCACGAACAATCTTGCGCACCGCCGGCCGATCGTAGTACTCGAGCTTGCGCCCTAGGGCATAGGCCATAAGCTTCTCGGTCACGTTGCGAACGAACTGCTCTCCCCTCTCGAGCAGCATCGCCCGGAGGCCCGAAAACCCCTTCACCTCCATACCGCTCGGCCAAGTCCCAACATTATCCACAGGATGGCTCCGTTCGTCGACCGTCCGCCAACCCCCTAGGGCGTCAAAGCTCTCCAACGCGAAACCGAGAGGGTCCATGACCCCGTGGCAAGTGGAGCATACTGGGTCGTCCCGATGCCGTGCGAGGCGCTCCCGGATCGTTGCCCCCCGAGTACCCGAGTTGCCCTCATCCTCCTCAGGGAGGCTCGTGTCAACATTTGGCGGGGGCGGCGGTACGGGGGTACCAAGAATGTTTTCCAGAAGCCATTTGCCACGGAGAACCGGCGTGGTCCGGTCGGGATAGGACGTGACGGACAACAGACTGGCGTGCCCGAGCAAGCCGCCTCGCTGCTCAAGATCGGGAAGCGTGACGCGGCGGAAATGGCTGCCATAAACATTTGGGATGTTGTAGTGCCGCGCCAGCCGCTCGTTGACGTAGGTGTAATCCGCACGCAGGAGATCGAGGATGCTACGGTCCTCGCGCAGCGTACTGGCGATGAAGAGCTCTGTTTCGAGCCGGGACGCGTCCCGCAGATTGTGGTCGAAATCTGGATAGATCCTCTCATGCGCCGTCTGCTCCTCTATGAGCCGCAGATTCAACCACTGACTCGCGAAGTCCTGGACCAAAGCGTCCTGGGCGCGGGGATCCGCAAGCATCCGCATCACGTGCTCTCTCAGCACCGGCGGATCAATGAGCCTGCCCTCCTCAGCCAAATCGAGCAAGGGCTCATCGGGAATGCTGCTCCACAAGAAAAACGCCAGGCGGGAGGCGACCTCAAGATCGCTGAGGGGATAGGAGTCGGCGTAGCCTGGGAGCTCCTTCTGCGGTGCCAGCACAACCTCCGAGCCTCGTTCCTTCGGTTCCAGCTGGGAGGGAGGATCCCGGTAGACGCGCAGCAGAAAATCCGGATCTACGAGGATTCGCTCGAGTGCAAATTGAATCCCGGCATCAAAGCTCCTGCCGTCCTGCCTGCCGAGATGGAAGAACTCAAGCAGTGTCTCCATATCCTCGTCCCTCACCGGCCGCCGATAGGCCCGCCGCGCCATCCGTGAAAGGATCTGGGCGGCGCATGACTCCTCCTCCGCCTCGACGCGGGGTTCACAGATGAAGATCTTGCGGCGACTCGGCGTGTCCTTCGCCGTGCCCTGGACCTGGTAAGGTCCGTCGATGCCAAGCTCTTGCACGCCCGCGAAGTCCATATAGTCATTATAATCTCCTCCCCATGCCCACTCCCTAACGGGCGGTTGCGGGAGGAGGAGGTTTTCCTGTTCCCAGTGGTCCCTGGCGAAAGAGACGCCCACCACCCGCGACCCCGCGTCGACGCGTACGCGGACCTCCAAGCCCTCCTGCGCCCCCAACTGCATGTATTCCTCCCATTCCTGTGAGCCGAACTCGCCCGGACCGCCCCCGGATGCGCCTCCGGTATAGCTGTTGGCTGTGGGCCGGTATTTCAGCCCTCCGCCACCCACCGTGAACCGCTCCAGCAACTCTCCATCGAGGCGAAAGTCGAGCTCCTGCTCCCATCCCAAGCCCTCCACGTACTCCGCATAGTTCGTTTTGAGCTGAACCGAAATGATGTACTCTCCGTCCACAGGAAAGTGATGACGAACAGCGATGCCACCACGAGATCCGAGCGGGAGATTTTCGCTCATCCGCTTTCCCTGCTTCAGGAGATTCTCGACCGGGAAGTGTTCGACGCGCGGAGCGACTGAAGGCAAACCCGTCGCCAGGCGAGTGACCTGACGGCCTACTGACAGGTACCGGTCCAAGTGCGCCGTCGAGATCGTGAGGGCAGCCGCAATGTTGTCAAAACTAGCGTCCGCCGTCTCGTCTCCAGGCAGCTGCGATCTCACGTCGACATCGAGACCGAGCAAGTCACGGATCGCGTTGCTGTATTCCGTGCGGTTGAGCCGGTGAACGGCCGGGATCCTACCCGGGTTCGGGTACGCCGCCCTGGCCTGGTCTAGCTCCCTCTCCAGCCATTCCGAGATCGTGGCATAGGTGTCCGGATCGGCGCGCGGTATCCCGGCGGGTGGCATGGTGCCCCACCGAAGTTTCGTAATCACCTTCTCCCACGTCTCCGGATGGGCGCTGGCATTCAAGGCATCCAGCGTGTCCAACACCAAGTCGGCAGTGGCCAGGGCCTGATTGTGACAAGCCACGCAATACCTGTTGATGAACGCCTGAACGTCAGGCTCCGAGGTCGCCGCCACCGCCTGAGCGACCCCCGTCCCGGAGGCGTGAAGCCCAAGATCATCGTGAAGCAGTTGCCCGTGCTCGGCCAACGAGGGCGAGCCCAATCCCATCACCAGGGCTACCCCCGCGATCCCTCCGCTAAGAAGGACCACGTAGCTTGATCCGTATCCAGCCCGGCCCGTCCCGCACCCGCGTTGCATCTCCGGCCTTCTGAACAACATTTCGCCTCCCTCGGATCCCTAGCGGTCTCCGGTCGGTTGCGGCTCAAAGCCGCATCTGGCTCTGGCCCTGCCTCCTCGACGTGATGACGCTAATCCACGCCGTCCGCGGAAGGCCAGCCCTTCGTTATGGCGATCGATCGTTTCGCCGCTGGAGCTTGACTTGAGAAGGGCGGAAGACGCGCACTGACAATTCCCTTTGATATCAACGTAGCACGAAGACTCGGCTTCGCCATGCGTGGGACCGGATCCGGGAGGAGGCCGACATCCCCGAGGTCCGCTTCCATGACCTCCGCCACACCTACGCCGTCCACTGCGCGAAGAACGGGATGCCACTGGTGGAGCTCCGGCAGCGGCTAGGGCACGCGACGATCACGATGACTCAGCGGTATGCGGTGTACGCTCCTCCCATCCAGAGCGTCCACTACCAGGCGGCCCTGGACGGAATGGGGATGGCTGGCGACACAGCAGCCGACTAACACGAACAAACCGTTGGCGTGGCGCTCGGACGGAACGCATCTTCTTTCCATGACCGACACCATCGAACGCCTGAACGCTGCCCTAGAAGGTCGGTACCGGATCGACCGTGAGGTCGGCGAGGGCGGGATGGCTACCGTCTTCCTCGCCGACGATCTACGCCACGAGCGGAAGGTCGCGCTCAAGGTGCTCAAGCCGGAGCTGGCCGCAGTCGTAGGGGCCGAGCGATTCCTCGCCGAGATCAAGACGACCGCCAACCTCCAGCACCCGCACATCCTCCCGCTGTTCGACTCCGGAGAGGCGGACGGCTTCCTGTTCTACGTGATGCCCTACGTGGACGGCGAAACGCTGCGGGAGCGGATCGACCGCGATCGGCAGCTGCCCGTGGACGAGGCGGTCCGGATCGCGACGGCAGTGGCCAACGCCCTCCAGACGGCCCACGAGCAGGGCATCGTCCACCGCGACATCAAGCCGGCGAACGTCCTACTCAGTCGCGGTGAGCCGCTGGTGGCCGATTTCGGGATCGCGCTCGCCGTGGGCGCCGCGGGGGGGAGTCGCCTCACCGAGACAGGTCTCTCGGTCGGCACCCCGTTCTACATGAGCCCCGAGCAGGCGACGGGAGATCAGGCCCTCGGCCCAGCGAGCGACACATATGCCCTCGCGTGCGTGCTCTACGAGATGCTCGTCGGAGATCCACCGTACGTTGGGAGCACTGCCCAGGCCGTCCTCGGGAAGATCATCCAGGGCGATCCGGTTTCGGCAACCTCGTTGAGGAAATCGATCCCACCCCATGTCGACGCGGCGATCCGGAAGGCGCTCGAGAAGTTGCCCGCGGACCGGTTCACTGCGGCCAACGACTTCGCCCGTGCGCTGTCGGATCCGGGATTCCGGCACGGCAGGGCGGTGGGTGTTGAGGTGGGCCTGGGTCCCCGCGGCTGGAAGCGGGCGGCCATCGGATTCGCTGCCACCACCGCAGCGCTCGCGATGAGCTTCGCTTGGGCAGCGACCCAGCCCGAGCCCGCCCAAAGGGTACTCAGACACGGAATGATGATCCCCGAGGAGCTCTCTCTGTGGAGTCAGTTCGGGCCCCAGATGGCGATCTCCGCGGACGGGAATTCGATCGCGTTCGCGAGCTTCGAGGACGGAGCTTCCGGCGTCCGGCTGCTCGAGCGAGATCAGCTCGACGCGAGGATGCTCGACGGTACGGAGGGAGCGTGGAACCCGTTCTTCTCTCCGGACGGAACGCGAGTCGGGTTCGTCACCGGTGGCAGGCAGCTCAAGATCGTGTCACTCGGCGGCGAGCCCCCATTGACCGTCGTCGACTCGGGCCTGGTCCGAGGCGGAGGGTCCTGGGGCCAGGACGGCTACATCTACTTCACCGAGGGTACGTCGAGTGGCAGCGACGTGTCTGGCCTCGGACGGGTTCTGGGCACGGGCGGCCCGATCGAGTCGGTCACAACGCTCGACACGACGCGCAACGAGTTGGCGCACACGTTCCCGGACGCGTTGCCGAACGGCCGGGGGGTCCTCTTCGTACTCTCCCGGGAGCGGCTGTACGACTCGGAGACGATGGAGATCGCCGTGGCCGACGTCGAAACCGGGGAGCACCGGGTGCTCCTCCAGGGCCTCATGGCGCGCTGGTCGCCGACGGGTCACGTCCTGGTCGTGCGGGACGACGGAGCGCTGCTCGCCGCGCCCTTCGACCCCGAAAGGCTCGAGCTCGAGGGGCCGGCGGTTCCCTTGCTGGACGGTGTGGCGGCGGAGCGGCTGGGTGGGAATACCGGTCTACCGTCCAGCGCCGAGCTCGCGATATCGGATAACGGGACCCTGATCTACAGCGCATCGAGCGGCGTCGAAGAAACGGGCCGTTGGGCGCCCGTGTGGGTGACGCGGGAAGGCGCGGTCCAGGAAATCGACCCCGACCTGAGACGAGGCAATTTCCAATTCCCCTCCCTCTCGCCAGATGGCGGCCGATTGGCGTTGACTCTCAGTGAGCAAACGGGGACGCACATCTGGATCAAGCAGCTGGATCGGGGGCCGATGTCGAAGCTCTCGTTCCAGGGTAATGTCAACCGCCGCGCCGCATGGACCCCCGACGGGCGGACGGTGACCTTCGCGTCGGACCGCGGGGCCGACTCGGACTTGTACACACGCCTGGCCGACGGGAGCGCGCAAGCGGCACTGCTACTCGATGAAGAGGGTCCGATCAATGAGGTGACGTATTCGCCCGACGGGGAGTGGGTCACGTACCGACTCAACAACGACCTGTTCGCCCGACGGCTCGGCGGGGACGAGGCGATAAGGATCACTGAGTCCACCTTCGCCATGTTGGGACCCCAGATCTCACCAGACGGCCGGTGGATCGCGTACGCATCCAACGAGACTGGCCGGTTCGAAGTCTACGTGCATCCGTTTCCGAACGTGGCCGATGGCCGCTGGATCGTGTCCACCTCTGGTGGTTTCACTCCGCAGTGGGCGCACAGCGGCCAGGAGCTTTTCTACGTGGGTGTCGACAACCGGATGATGGTCGTGCCGGTCCTCGAGGGTACGACGTTCGTGTACGACGATCCCCGGCCGCTCTTCCCCCTCGTCGGATTCCGGACCAACGCGGCACACGCCGAGTACGACGTCGCGCCGGAGGGCGACCGATTCCTGATGCTACAGGGTCTCGACGCCTCGGGTCGGGTCATCGTGGTCGACAATTTCTTCGAGGAAATGCTCGGGCGGTTGCGGAACTGACCACGCCACGGCCGACGATGAGCGAGGAACTTCCCACCCTGCCAACCTGACACTATCAGTCCTGTATACACCCCATGAAAAAGCCCCCGGCATTGCCGAGGGCTGAATGGGCCGGAGGCCCCGTCAGGAGGGAAGCGGAGGCGGAGGGACTCGAACCCCCAAGCGCTTGCGCGCGCCGCATTTCGAGGGACGCGCGCCCGTCTTCCGTCAGCCACGCCACACCATAGACCCCCATCAAATGGGCATCGTCGAGCTTCATCTAACACGAGGCCATACGCCCGACTCATAGTCAGCCATAGTGGGCATGTTAGCACTGTTGTAAGCAGTCCGGAGGCCGCGTGACCGACCTTCGGGACGTGGTACGCGAGTTCTTCCCGTCTGCTACGGACGCGGAGTGCAAGGAAGTCATCTGGGAAGCCGGGGGCTACGACCTCTACCTGGACAACCCCGAAGCGCTCCGCTCGCTGCTCGAGAAGAAGTCCCGCATCGAGGATCTAGCCAACCGGTTCGGGCTCGTTGGGAGGGCGTCGTGAAGCCCTACTACGAGGACGGCTCGGTCACGATCTACCAGGGAGACTGCCGAGAGATTCTGCCTGCCATCCGGCCAACGACAATCATCACCGATCCGGTCTGGCCGAACGCTCGGGTGCCGATGTTTGGCCACGACGATCCGGAGGGGATGCTCCGGCAGATGCTGGAAGCGGCCGGCCCGCTTATTAGGCTTGCGGTGGAGATCGGATGCGACTCCGACCCTCGCTTTCTCAGCGTCGTGCCTGCCGAGCTGCCGTTCTTCCGAGTTGCGTGGCTCGAGCTCGTGCGCATGGGATACAAGGGACGGCTGGGAATGACCGGAGACATCGGATACCTCTTCGGAACACCACCAGCTTCCCGTCCAGGCGCGCGAATCATCCCAGCCTGCCACCTGAAACACCACGGCAACCTCGCGAAACCACCGAGCTCGAACGGTCTCCTCGAGGCGCCCCTTCCTCACAAGACGGTCGATCCGACGAGGGTCGCCATCAAGCAGGCCATATACGACGCGGAGACCGAAGAGGAGAAACGCGAGGCGCTCCAACGCTTCCAGGAGCATGTCTCGACAACACGGGAGGCGAGCGGGGACGGTTGAGCATAAGGATCTGCGGTTGGGAACGATTCCAGCACTACGGCAAGCGGAATCCGCCCTGGATCAAGCTCTACCGCGACCTACTCGGAGACTATGAGTTCGGTGCGCTCAACCCAAGCGAAAAGTGGTCGCTGATCGGGCTCTGGCTGCTCGCGGCGAGTACCGGAAACGAGATCCCAAACGACGAGAAATGGCTGAAGCGACAATTGGGCGTTGTCCCGCCTTTGTCGAAGCTGGAAACCCTTGGTTTCATTGAAGTTGGAGATTCTGCTAGCGCGGCGCTAGCAGAACGCTATAGCAAGAAGAGTAGAGTAGAGAAGAGAAGAGATATGTCAAACGAGGGTGTTGTTTTTTCTTACTGGGAGGAAGCTCGGTTCCGGACCGTCAAACCGAAGCGTCGAGTTGCCCAGAAACGGACCGCCGTCCGGATGTCCAAGATTGGCGCAAGACTCTCCGACGGCTACACACCCGACGACCTGAAGGGTGCGGTCGACGGTTGCATGGCGAGCAAGCATCACCGCGACGGTGGTTACCTCGACATCGAGCTCATCTGCCGGGACCAGAAACACGTCGAGATGTTTCTGCAACTCGCTACCGGCCGACCCTCTAACCTCCGTCGGCTATGAGCGTCGACCTCCTGTCCCCGGCGTACATCGAGGACTTCGCTCGAGCCCAGCAGCGTCCGCTCACCCGTGGCATCGATTACATACCCACCTCCTGGCCGGCCTGGAACAAGTGCTGTCGAGACGACGGCGGCGGTATGGGTCTGGCGATGGGTTGGCACGTGATCGGCGCAGCGAGCACCGGTATGGGAAAGAGCGTGATGGCGCTCAACCTGGCCGCAGCCGCGATCCAAGCGGGCGCGACGGTGGGGTTCGTGTCGCTCGAGATGGGCGAGACGCAAATCGCGGCGAGGCTGTACGGAATCCTCACAGCCACGCCGGTCAGCGACTTCGAGCGGGGCCGCACATTCCGACCTGACAGCACGACGGAACTCGCGGAATTCTCGGCTGAGCGCCCTCTGAACGCGCCCACGTTCCTGGTGGCGGACGGGGCCTACGAGATCAGCGCGATCCTTGGGCAGATGGACGAGATGAAGGAACGCGGCGCGTCGGTCTTCATCGTGGACTACATGCAGCTCGCCGACTGCCGAGACGAGCAGACGGTCGAGCGCACCGTCACCGCGGTCAGCCGCGAGGTCAGGCGGTTCGCGAAGCAGCATTCGGTGCTCACGTTCGGGCTTAGCCAATTCAACCGCTCGACCAGCAGCACGACAACGGAGCCCCCCCGGGTGCAGGGCCTCTTCGGAGCGAGCGGCCTCGAAAACGACGCGGACCAGGTCGTGATGGTCGACCACTCCCGCTTCGAGGTCTCACTCGAGGGCCGCGGGGCTCGCACTCACCTGATCCTCGGCAAGAACCGCCATGGGCCTGTAGGCGAAATCCCGCTGTGGGTGGACTACTCGACCCTCCGTTGGCGAGAAGCTCAGCCCGACGAAGTGGACGAATGGCCGACATGACCCCTGGGGCTGAGATGGCAGCGACTAACACAGGCAGCGAGAAGCTGAGTGACAGGGAGTTAGAGGCCCTGGGGAGGAAGTTTGATGGCTGATTACGCATCGATCATCAGGCAGATGAAGAAAGATTTCGAGGACGCGAGAGAACGGGCGGATGTACCCCTGGGACGCCGACAGATTGAGGGACACCCTCGCCCTCGCACCCACCGATAGCGACACCCCATGAAGCGTCCCCCCCTGTCCCGTAAGCGAGCGCTGAAGCGTGGCCGTGAGCAAAAGAGAAGCAAGGCCCGCGTAAAGGCTACGAAGGCTCTAGAGCGACGGGCGAGGAAGAAGAGCAATCGGAGGAGGAAGTTGGCCTACGAGAAGAACTTCGGTGAGAAAAGCGATTGGATTCGCAGTCAGAGGTGCGCGGTGCTCTTCTGCACGTTCGAGGGGGCGAAGATCATTGCCGCCCATGCGAAGAGTCGCGGAGCAGGCGGGACGAAGGCTGATCTTCTGCCGCTGTGCTGGAGCCATCACGTCGAACAACACACCGCGGGCATCAAAACATTCCAAGCCAAGTACGCTCTCGACCTCACCTCGTTAGCGAAAGACTTCGAGCTGCGCTGGCTGGAGCACTCAGGGGGGCAGGAGTGAGCGAGACGAAGCTAGTAGAGAGAGTGGCTGGGGCCATCCAGGAATCAAATCCAGGGGATAGCTATTGCCTTCCCTGGAAAGGCGTCTGCGAAGGCTCGTCTTGTGAATGTGCAGAGCAGGCCCGTGCAGCGATCCAGGCGGTGGCGGAGGCATTTCGGCACGAGCACGTGAATACGGATCATACCGACTGGGCCTACACCTCTGGCAACGCTCAGCATTGGCTCACCGCCCAACTGGAGAGCGACCGTGGCTGACGACGTGATGGAGAGAATGGATGCCCGAATTCGGGAACTCTCCAAAGAGTGGTGGGAGGAGAACCCGTTCCTGAGTGGTATGCCCGGCAAGGTACAGTCGTCCATTTCAGGCCTCGCCTGGGCAGAGGAGTTGGAGAAAGAGGCAGAACGAATGGCAGCGACGGGGCATGACGAGTGCTTGCGTTCTGCTGCCCGCTACATCCGCCAACAGTGCGAGGACCGATGAACGAGCGCATACAGGGGACGGACGGCTTGGGCAATCGGACGGAGCATGAGGTTGTGGGCTCGACAGAAGACGGCATCATCGTTAGGCCAGTGACCCCCACCGAGCAGGGCACGCTGGAGCGGCTGAGCAAGGCCATCAACGCACTGAGTGAAGCGGCTGAGAAGTTCGGGCGAATCTCTCTCAACCATGAACGTGGGAGCCTCGCAGCTACCCGACATCGCGTAAAGCAATCGGAGGGCCTGGTAATCGAACACCAAAACAAAATTCTCGCCCTCCTCTCCGACAGCGAGGGGAGTGAGCCGGTGGCGTGGCGGCATCGTTGGGTGAACGGGGAGAAGCGAGGACACTGGACGTTTGAGCAACGCCCACCCACGGAGGGCCAACTGCGTGACCCGACTACTGAAATCCAAGAGGTCTACACCCGCCCTGCCCCCGTAGCCAGCACGGAGCGAGGCGAGTACGCCGGCAAAATGCGGATGCGGCTCGTCTCGCGCGAGAACGCATCTATGGTGCCTGAAATAAGTGGCACCGGTCGGTGCCGGGAGGTCAGCGTAGCGCTGGCTCGATCCCACTCGGTGATGGAAGATTCCGCTACAGGGCCAGGCGCACCCAGCGAGCAATCATCGGCATCGTCGCCCACACGTGGAGGTCAATCCGCACCTACAAGTGGCACCAGATCGAGGAGAAGTGGCACCAGGCGGTGCCACTTCCTTGGGGGGGGAGAAGGATGCTATGAACCTAGAATGGATCGCCGACCCCTGATGCCCCTACCCCTCGCCAACCCGCGCCGCGACAACGCCAGCCAGCCACGAGTTGAGACTGCTGTGCTCCTGGGCGGCGGCCATCGCGGCGGCGCGGTGGAGCTCGGGCGGCATCCGGAACGTTACCCGCCCGTTGTACGGCTTCTCCGGCTCCACCCCTTCAGACTCACAAACGCGAAGGTACTCCCCCACCGCGGCCTCGAGAGACGCCTGAATCTCGTCAACCGATCGGCCTCCAAAGGTGATCAGATCGCGCGTGTTTACGGTGCCACCGTAAAACCCCTCGTGCTCCGGGTCGTACTCCACGAGCCCGAAGAACCCCTTGTAACTGAATCCCTGCGGAGTAGCCACGTCCGCTCCTTGGTAAATGGACTTGGGTGCAGGCGGTCATTCTCTGACCCCCGCCCTCTTCAGAAAAGTCCGAACCTGCCGGACATAAGGCCGAGGTGTCTCGGCTTGGTGAGGGCGGGACAGAACGGCCCTCACGTCGTTGAGCTTGCAAGAGAAGTGCGAGCCACCGGACCCCTCGTAGATCATCGCCCCAAGCGCCGTCAGAAGCGTCTCAATCGCTGCCCACCGGATGTTCGCCGGAGTCGGCGAAGCGAAGATCGCGTCCAGCGTCTTCTGGTTCTTCCGGCTCAGCTTGGGCTTCTCGGTCATCGTCCGGGCCTGCCTTTGGTGACGTCGCCTAGTGACACTATATGATGTCACATGTTGACGTCGGTGTCAAGAGGGGTCGAGCCTACTCTTTCCGGGAGGCGCGCTGAGCAAACGAGATGGCGAAACACGACGTCTTCAACCAAGAGGCCCCGTAGGGCCTACGAATGGGAAAACAGGGAGGATGGATCCGTGTCTACAGGTCGCTTTGCGACCCGGATCACGACCTCCACCCGGCCCGGACCGGTGAGCCTGCCTGCAAGGCATGGGCGTGGGTGGAATTGATGCTTTTGGCGAAGTGGGAAGACGACGAGGGACTAGAGCGGGGCGAGCTGAGCGCCTCAGTTCGGTTCCTCGCAAGCAGATGGAATTGGACCCGCGGCAGGACCCACCGTTTCCTGGAATCTCTGCGGGACGCGAACCGTGTCATAACCCGGACACAAACCGGGCGCGTACCGGGACGCATAACCATATGCAAATACGAGCTTTACCAGGATCCGTCGGACGCAGAGCGGGACGCTGACCAGGACGCAGGCCGGGACGCGGAGCGGGACAAAGATAAGAAAGGAAGAAACAACAATGAAAAAGAACTACCACTACCGCGGGAAACGTCGGAGAGTGCTCGAGCTGTCTTCGCGATGTGTGAAGACTTGGGCGTTCGATGGCCGCTCAAGAGGACGATTCACGAGTGGGCGCACGAGATCGACAACGACCCTCGTTGGGCCGCGCTCGACATCCCCTACGAGGTCAAGGCGTGCTCGGATTGGTGGCAAGGCAAGCAGAACGGGAAACCCTTCCCGAAGAACTGGTGCGCAGATCAGCGACTCCGATCGTGGTTCCGCAACCAGGTGAAGTGGGACAAGCCCAAGCGAAGCTCTAGTGGAGCCTCACCGAACCCCCTCGCGCTGACCCGCGACCAACTCTTGGGAGATCAGGGAACATGAGCCTGCGGGCAGACCTCGAGCGACACATCCGCTCAGACGGCAACCAGAAGGTTCGCCGTGCACGGAATGGTGGGATCGAGTTCCGCTGTCCCTCGCACCAGCCAGACAACACCCCGTCAGCATGGATGGGCGACTTCGCATGGAAGTGTCTGTCATGCGGTGCAGAGGGGACGCTGCGCCAACTCGCAGAGTTGGTCGGGATGCCCGTCGTAGCGGAGGGCTACACCCTCGACGAATACGCACGCTCGAAGAACTTCGACGTGGGCAAGCTGAAGGAATGGGGCCTGGAAACCGCGAACGTGAACGGGCGCGATGTGCTCGTGATCCCGTACCACGGAACGGACGGCAGGCTGCTCCGCAACCGCTACCGCGGAGATGACGGCCGGCGGTGGTGGGAAGGCCGCAACCGCCAGATCTACCCTTACGGCCTCGATCGGCTACCCCGCGCCAACTCGACCAATGAACGGGGCGAGACATGTAAGGTGATCCTCGTGGAAGGCGAGAGCGATTGCCACGCGGCCTGGCATGAGGGGCTGACGGCACTCGGGATCCCCGGGGCGACGACCTGGCAAAGTGGGTGGGCGAGATCCCTGCAGGGGATGGAGGTCTTCGTCTGGCAGGAGCCCGACGATGGAGGTGCTGCCTTCGTCCGCTCGATCGCCAAGGACTTTCCACACGCCCGGATCATGCGCTCGGACAAGGTCAAGGATCTCTGCGAGCTGCGCCAGAAATCGAACGGCGACCTCGGTACTCAGGTTGCAACGCTGATGGCGTCGGCGACCCCCATCGGAGCGCGTGAGGCACCGGTCTCACTAGTGACGCTGCTGGGCGATGAGCTCGACCGTATCGCGGACCGCAAGGCTCAGCCGGTGGACGCTACGCCGACCCCCTACCCTACCTGGAACAAGGTCTGCCGAGGTGCCGGCGGAGAAGCCGGAATCGCTCGGGGCTGGCACGTCGTCGTCGGTGGGAAGTCGAGCTCGGGCAAGTCGCTGACGGCTGCGAACCTCGCAAACAGCGCCGTGAAGGCCGGGGAGGTGGTCACCTACCTGTCGCTCGAGATGTCAACGGACGAGACGGCGACACGGATTCTCGCAAGCTTTGCCCGGGAGTCCATCGGAAGCCTGAACCACGGCCGCGGGTTCGATCGCCACGTCTGGGACCGGGCCAAGGCCGAGCTCGATAAGGAGCACCAGCACAGCGGCGGCGTCCTGCATCTCAACGAAAGCCCCATCCGCTCCCTAGAAGACATCGTGGACTGCATCCATTGGTCGCACGAGGTCTTGGGCTCTCGCTTTTTCCTCGTCGACTACATGCAACTCGCGTGGACGGGAGGGAGCGACAAGATGTTCGACCGGATCACGGAGGTCTCACACCAGATCCGGCTTGCCGCAAAGCAGCTCCGCGTCACAACGGTCGGTTTCAGCCAGCTCAACCGCGGCGCCTCGAACTCACCCGAACGGCCGGCCAAGGAAAGCCTGTCTGGCGGGTCCCCTCTTGAGAACGATGCCGACCAAGTGCTCTTGCTCGACCACAGCCGATTGAAGCGGGTCGAGAACGGGGACATCCACTCGTTCGCGGTTCTGGACAAGAATCGTCACGGCGAGACGGTGATGTTCCCAACCGTCCTCGAGCGGCGGACGCTCAGGCTCCGCGAAGCCGACAAGGACGAAGAAAAGGACGTCTGGGGCGACTAGCCCCAACCCCCCCCCCTGAATCCAGTGCCTTTATCAGGCGCTCCAGCCTTGCGCCCGCCCATCAACCGGCTAGCGCGCCACTGGCGACAGTCCGCCGTTCCCTGCCGCGAAACGGACGAAAAGGGCCAGAAATCGCGAAAAGTTACTCGCGGTGCATGCGTCGATAGGGCGATAACGCAGCTAGTGACAGCATCCTAGCCGATTGAGCAAGCTGCGCATAATTAGCCATTATGTATAGTCACCCCGGATTCTGAGCACCTCGAGACCCCCCCAGGGGCGTGCGTTTTTTCGGCGTCCTCGGAAAAATTCAACGGCCGTTCTCGGAGCGTATCTCTATACCCGTCTTGAGAAAAAGTCATGAATTGGGCATGTTCTGATGCCGGAAACCTGCAATAAGTCTCAGGTTTTGACGGGTGGAGACCCAGGAACCCGAAATAGGGGCGATTTCGAGTGCGAGAGCGGGCGGAATTCTGGGAACGTCTGGGGCGGTTATGGGCGGAGTTGGGGCAATCGGGGCGGGGCTCGAGGGGGTGGCTAGCGCGGGAGCTAGGTGTGCATCAGGGTACGGTGAGTTCGTGGGTGGGTGAGAAGCGGGTTCCGGGGTACGCGTGGCGGTGGTTGGAGTTGTGGGAGGTGCTGGTGCGGGTGAGGCTCGGGGTGGGGATGATTGTGGATGAGACGTTCCGAAGGAGGGAGAAGTGACTGCTGTGACGGCACCGGCCAAGCTAGAACAGTGCGAAGCGTGCAGGTTCTGGCGAAGGACGGGCGAGGTAGACGAGCAGTGAAGGGGCACCAAATGGACATCCTGTCGATCTTCTGCAGTTTCAAGACACAAGAGCAGTGCCTAGCCTATCTAGAAGAAGTCCGGTGGCGTGGCGAGCCCGCCTGCATATACTGTGGCAGCCTCAAGGTATGCCGTCACGCGAGCGGGGACAGGGCGAATCAGCGTTGGCAGTGCCAAGACTGCCACAAGGCGTTTTCCGTGACGGTGGGAACGATCTTCCACCGGACGCATATGCCTCTGCAAACGTGGTTCATGGTGTTGGCGCTCATGCTTAACGCGAAGAAGTCCGCCAGCGCGTGCCAGATCGCGAGAGACGTTGGTGTGCGTCGGGCGACGGTGTGGAGCATGATGCACCGGGTCAGGGTTGCCATGGCTGGGGACCAAAACCAGAGGCGTCTTCTTTGTGGCATCGTGGAGGCGGATGAAACTTTCATAGGCGGGAAGGGCAAGAAGCCAAACAAGCGTCGTGACGAAGATCCGCAGAAGCGCAGGCACGGTCGCGGTACGGCCAAGACGCCGATTCTTGGGGCGGTCGAGCGTGGTGGCAGGGTGGTCGCGGAGCCCGTCAAGAATACGACTGGCCGGACGATTGAGGACTTCATCAATCGCAGGGTCGATAAGGCCGGTACCCTACTCATGACGGACGAATGGGGTGGGTATAATCGCGTCGGCAAGACGATGAATCAACGCTGCCGTGAGTCACAAAGTCCAGTACGTCGATGGCATGATCCACACCAACACCATTGAGGGTTTCTGGAGCCTTCTCAAGCGTGCGTGGTACGGTCAGCATCACCATTACAGCAGGGAATACACGGGGCTCTATGTGGCGGAAGCGACGTACAAGTACAACCACCGCAAGAGCCATAACGGGTTTAAGCACCTGGTCGCTGCGATGGTGGGCCCATGAACAAACTCTACTACGGCGACAACCTCCACATCATGGCCAACATGGCCAAGTACAGTGTGGATCTCATCTATCTCGATCCGCCGTTTAAGTCGGACCAAAACTACAACCTTCTCTACAAGACTCTCACGGGCAGGCCGGTCCCCGAGCAAGCCGAAGCCTTCTGTGATACGTGGGATATGGACGCGGAGAAGGAGCACCTTGCGCGTACCATGCCGATGCTCATGCGCGAGCACGGCGTGGCCGACTACTACGTTGAGTTTTGGCGTTTGTGGATCAAAGCCCTACGGCACACGCAGCCGCACCTTCTCGCCTACCTGATCTACATGGTGGAGCGTCTTCTTCACATGAAGACGATCTTGAAGCCCGCGGGCTCGATCTACTTACACTGTGATCCTACGGCTAGTCACTACATCAAGGTCATGATGGACGGGATCTTTGGCCACCAGAGGTTCCGAAACGAAATCATCTGGCAACGAACGGCAGCAAAGGGTGATGCTCGCAAGCGGTTCGGAAGGGTACATGATGTCATCCTACTCTACGGCGGGGGCGACCGTGTGCATTTCAGCCCTATTTACGCTGAGAAAGACCAAACCTACTTGGCGCGTTTCAGCCTCGATGATGGCGATGGACGCGGTCCGTATAGGCTAGCACCGCTGGACAGTCCCAACCCCCGACCCAACCTCACCTACGAGTACAAGGGCTATGAGCCGCCAGCCAAGGGGTGGCGAGTAAGCTCAAAGGTGATGGAAAGGCTTTATGACGAGGGTAGACTGGCGTTTCCCAAGAAAGCGGACGGACGGATAGCAAAAAAGCATTTCCTGAGTGAACAGAAGGGCGCGAAGGTGGGTGACGTATGGACCGACATCCCTCCATTACAGGCATCAAGCCCAGAGCGATTGGGCTACCCGACACAAAAGCCCAAAGCCCTACTGGATCGAATCATCAGGGCTTCAAGCAAAGAAGGCGACGTGGTGTTCGATCCGTTCTGTGGATGCGGCACGACGATCTACGCGGCCCATGAGGCGAATCGTCAGTGGATCGGGTGCGATGTTGCCATTCTCGCTGTCCGGCTCGTAGAGGACCAATTAGAGAGTCGCTACGGACTCCTCAAAGATGAGCACTACGAAGAACACGGCATCCCGAATAGCGTAGAGTCTGCCAAGGCCCTATGGGCCGAGGACTCGTTCCAGTTCGAGCATTGGGCCGTTGAGAGAGTGGATGGTTTCCCCACAAAGAAGACGGGTGACAAGGGGATTGACGGACGGATCTACTACGAGACGAAAGACGAGCTGGGAGTCATGGTTTTGTCTGTGAAGGGGGGCAACGTGCGGCCCACGGACATCCGAGACCTTCGTGGGGTGCTTGCCGACGATCCCGACGCTGCCCTCGCGGGCTTCATCACCATGAAAGAGCCGTCCAAGAAGATGAAGGAAGCTGCGGGGGAAGCTGGGATGTGGGAATACATGGGAGTCGAGTATGAACGGGTCCAGATCCTAACGATTAAGGACATCGTGGAGGACAAGCGGCGATTTCAGACGCCTACAAAGATCGGAACCAAGGCGAAGGGTGAACAGACGCGGCTACCCGTATGAAGCATCCCATAAGTCCAAAAGCGTACAAGCGCGTGGTTTTCGTCTAACGGAGGTCATCTCCCAACGCCACTTTAGTCCAAAAGCGTACAACTGCGGAGACGGATTGGTGCGGACGATGGGAAGCGAAGTGAGGAACGACGCGGTGCTCCGGAGTCGAGGGGGTAAAGATGGCTCATGTTCTTGAGGTGGTACGGCGAGTGGACCAAATCGGGCCTCGATTGGACGAGCTGGCTGATCGCGGCTGGGACGTTAAGCGCGTGGAGGGGAAGGCGACCCGTGGCGAGGATGTGAGGCGGCTTGCAGGGGGCTACCGCGGGTTCTCCAAGTGGCTGCGTGGATTTCACTTTGACGAGATCGTTGGGCTGGAGAACGTCGAGGATCGGCATGACGCCGACGTTCTGCGGGCGAGTTGTCGGCTGGAGCGCGGCGAGCGATGAAGCGAGCGCTGACGGAGGAGCTTGGAAATATGAAGGCGCGAGTGATACGTGGTTGGATTGACCCATACGATCTCCGTCCCGAGGCGGTTCCTGGGGTGGTGTACGTAGGGGGCCAGGAGTACGGGTTCACGAGGGAGGACGTCGAGATTCTGCGGGAGGCCGAAGAAGAGTTGGGGTTCATGCACATGCGGTCGGTCTACGGCGCTCCACTCACTTCGCTCGCCGACCGCATTCAAGCCCTGTTGCCGCCGGAGGGCGAGGATGGCTAACGCGGTTCATTGGGACAAGGATGGAAAGAAGGTGATGGTGCCCATTACTGCGACCCGCGAGGAGTTCTCTCGGACGGGTCAGGTCCAGACGACGATGAGTCTCAGCGAACGACTGGAGTACGCGAGGGACCATTACGACGAGATCCCCGCCCGACTGCTCATGGAGACGCTGATCGACATCCGAGCGCGGATCACGAAGATGCACTACTGGGAACTGGCTCGCGCCCACCGCGCCATGCAGAAGCTGCACTCGACGAAACGCGGGAGGCTCGAACACTACCCCGGAACAGGCTGGATCTTCAGCGACGGCAAGGGCGGTATCCACGACTATTTCCGGACTCCCGCCGATGCCATACTAGGCGAGGAGCGGATCACCGATGCGTGACCGTCCCTCTCGGCATGACGACCCCCGAGCCTTGACGCTGCGGCCTCGATTTCGCTATCTGTTCGGTTGTTTCACCGTCAGAAAACTGGAGGGCGGTATGAGAGCGCTGGACAAGAGCTTTAGCGTGACGATCGAGGGCGAGCATTCTGAGGGTAACGCCCGAGACATCTACGCGGTCATCGACGCCATCCCCGATCAGCTCCGGCAGGTCGGGGTTCGTGTTTCGGGCTCGGACGTGAGTGTGGGGTTCGAGCACGCCGCGGGGACGCAGGAGCACGGCTGGGTCGAAGAGGAGGTCGAGGTGCTTGGGCCTCAGGCTGTTGTTTCACCGTCAGGTTTCCGTTCGGCCGACTTCACGATCCGTGAGCTGGCTGGCGAGCTCGCTGGTGTGACGGATGCGGTTGCAATGGCAACGTCGCTCGAGCACGAGACCCGGAAAGGCGCGGTCACCGCGCTCAAAGCCAGGCTCGCCGAGCTGGGATGAAGCCCGCACAAATCATCGCGGCCGGTAGCGAGCGACTCGCTCTGAAAGGCTCTGAGCGTCTCGAGATCATGGCCGAAGATCTCAGCCCTGAGTTCCACGCGCTCTGCGACGATCTCGACGCCACCCAAGTCGCGTTCCTGCTCGCCTTCGCCGAGAAGGCCAGGAAGCAGCCTGCCGCCGAGATGGCCGGTGTCAGCAAGCAGATGCATTGGTACTGGCTGAACACGAAGGAGAAGGACGGCAACCCGCGGTTCCCGGTCTACATCCAGGCGTGGGAGTACGTCCAGCAGCTCACGCTCGAGAGGTTCGAGGACATCCTCGCGGACCGCGTCGAGAACGGGATGAAGGAAGAGACGTGGAAGCTAAGGAAGGAGAAGGGGAAACCGGCGCTCGACCCTGAAACCGAGGAGCCGATCTACGATCTCGACACGATCCGCACCCGCCACGACCCCAACCTCCTCCAGCGTCAGCTCCAGGCGCTCGACCGCGCGAAGTACGGCAATCGAGATCAATCAGGCGGCAACGTGACCGTCGTCGTCCGCTTCCGGGACGAATAGATGGGCAGCGACCGCGAAGTTTTCGTCGACCTCCAGAACCCGATCGGGCCACAGATCGATGCGCTCAAGTCGGAGACTCGCTTCAAGTGCTGGGGGTGGGGTCGCCGAGCCAGCAAGACCCGCGGCGGGTTCATCGCGATCTCGTATGGGCATGGAGATCCGGACGGAGCGTTCTGGCCAGGCTTCCTGCTCGGCGGGAAGTCCCTCTGGATCACGAAGGACTACAAGCAGGCCGGCATCGTCTGGGACCAGGAGATGCGGCCGCGCTTCAAGGGCCGAGAGGGCATCCGCTGGCGGGAGCAGGACTCGATCGTCGAGATGGAGGGTGGAGGTGGGATGCTCTACGTCCGGTCGGCCGAGAACATCGACACGGTCCGCGGCTTCGACTTCGACATCATCGTGGTCGAAGAGGCCGCGCATTGGAACGTCGAGGAAGCGTGGACGAGGGTGCTGCGTGCGACGCTCGTCGACCGCAAGGGCTCGGCCATCTTCATCACCTCCCCGAAAGCGGGCTCCTACTTCAACCAGATCTGCTCTTCGATCCAGACCGGCGAGCGCGGCGCGAACTGGGAGTACGTCCAGGCCACCGCGTACGACAACCCGAAGATCGACAACGACGAAGTCGACGAGATGCTGCACGATCTCGGCGGACCGGACACTGTCGTCGCGCAGGAGGAAGTGCTCGCCAAGCTGCTTCAGGGCGGCGGCATCGCGTTCCCGCAGTGGAACCCGAGCGCCCACGGCTACGACATGGAGCCGCCTGACAACTGGGTCCCGTACGGTACGATCGACTGGGGCTACTCCTCGCACGGCTACTTCGGGCTCGGCTT
The DNA here is from genome assembly GCA_965248625.1 of Longimicrobiales bacterium. GTDB lineage: Bacteria > Gemmatimonadota > Gemmatimonadetes > Longimicrobiales > Gaopeijiaceae. The sequence continues at coordinate 1,519,604 of OZ252109.1, forward strand.
CGTGGGTCCGGACGAGGAGCTCTACGGCCGCTGGGAGTTCTACTTCCGGAAGATGACGCCCCGTGACTGCGGCATCCACATCGGCCGTGTCCTTGTGAAGCGGTTCAGGCGGCCTGAGTTCATCGTCGCGGACTCGGACATGATGTACCGGACCGAAGGGCCGATCACGAAGGCCGAGCAGTTCATGGACGGCCTACGCATCGCGTGCGGGGATTTGGCGCCGCCGCTCATCCCCGTAGCGAAGGTGAAGACGGGCAGTCGCGAGTTTCGGGAAGCGGCGTTCCTCGAGGTGCACCGGATGCTCGCGTGGAAGGCGTCGAAGGACGACTCGTCGAAGCCGGCCAAGTTCGGGCGCCCGAAGCTCATGTTCCACTCCGAGTGTCAGCACGCCCGCCGCACGTTCCCGATGCTGCCGCTTGACCCGGATAACACGGACGACGTCGACACGACGGCCGAGGATCATCCCTACGACGCGTGGAAGAACCTGATCTCGACCCGGAAGCGTCAGGCCGACCGCGTCAGCCAGAACGAGTTCGACGTCGACAGGTTCATGACCAAGGAGCTGCTCGGCGAGAGCGACTGGCGCGAGCAGTTCATGGAGCAGCCGATCTACGACGGTCGCTACGCCCGGGAGACGAGCTGGTCGTGATCCTCATTCGACCGATAGGCGCCGACCGGATCGGGGTCCATGCCGAGCATCTGACGAGTTGGTCATGAAGCGGTCGTTCAACATCCGGTGGCCCGGCATGAGGCGCGGCAGTGGGGCTGGTCGCACCCTGCTTTGGCGCGACCACTCCCGCAGAGTCGTCTGGTCGGTCAGAAGTTGGCTCTGGCCGCTCTACCGCTGGCTCCCGCTCGCGTGGGGGTTCTGCACCAGCAAGGACCTGGTGACGGGTGAGGCCGCCTACTACACGCTCTGGATCTGTGCAGAGGCTTGGGATTTCAACACAGTCGCTCCCTGGGGTCGGGCGGGCATAGATGCCCAAATCAGACGGGAGGCTGAGCGTCGGGCAGAACTGAAAGCGGCAGAAGAGGACTCCCGCCGAAGAAACGTCAAGTTCACGAACGTCACCTACGTCGAGCGTCTCCTTGGTCCTGAGTACGGCCCGTGATCGGTTCTCTGAAGGCCCTCATAGGAGCGTTCAAGGATCAAGGTGAGCAACTCCGCGAGCAGTCGGCATGGATGAGAGAGACGATCAACCGCCAGCAGGACCAGATGATCGAGATGCGGCGCGACGGGTTCCAGTTCTACCCGAAGGACCCACCCTCACCCGACCAGCGGACGAACCTGCCGCCACAGGTCCAAGCGGCGATCCAGGAGCACGCGCATCCGAGCGAACGGCTGGAGCAAGAACTGTGGGCCGCAGGCGAGTTGATGGCGAACCGTGACCCTGAAGACGTCATAGACGAGATCGTGACGGGTCAACAAGTGGAGCCGTTCGACTGATGGCTGACCCGGTAATCAGGGACGCGACGGCCGACTTCACGTCGGCGTTCGGCATCGATCCGGAGATGGAGAAGCCCGGGTTCCTGCTGAAGAAGGACAAACCGAAGGCGGTCGCGGAGCGCGCGTTCAAGATCTGGTCCGACAAAGACGAGATGATGAACCGCAAGGAAGCCGTCTGGGGCGTGAACTCCTTGAGGCGTAAGGGCGTCGCGAACGTCGAGCTCAGGCAGGAGACGGACGATCAAAGTTGGATCGCCTACGTGCCTCCACACATAAAGCGGCGGCCCGAAGCGGTGCAGGTCGTGAACAAAGCGAAAGCGAACTGCCGACGCCTCGCATCGCTTATGTTCACGGACCCACCGGCTCCCGAGGCCCAGCCACGCACAGGCGACGACGAGGACCGCGACACCGCCGAGTTCGCGACCCGTGTGCTCACCGACCTGCAGCACGACAACAAGCTCGCGGACGTCAGGGCACATCAGGAAGCGTTCGACCGTGCGAGCACGTTCCAGAGCGGGTTCATCCACTACCGTGTGGACCCAAGGGCCGGCGGACGCGCGAAACTCCAGATCTCGGCAGGCGTGGGCGCTCAGACCGTCGGGGACGCGCTCGACGACCCCGAGACCGGCATGGAGTGGCAGGACTACGTCGAACGGTTCGTACGACCGGACGGCTCACTCACGAACGACGCGAGTGAGGCAGCCGAGCAGTTTCTGCCGGGGCTGAAGCGCGAGGTCCTAGACGGCAGGAACGTGAGGCCGATCCCGTGGAACGCGGCCGACGTCTGGGAGTGCGACGGCATCCAACTCGGCACGTTCATGAGTTGGGGCAAAATCAAGAAGACCTGGCCCGAGGAAGCGAAGAAGGTCCAGGACGACGAAATGAGCGAGATCTTCCGCTGGCGCCCGAAGCGGTGGAAGAACCTCGTCAGCCCGCACGACCGGAGGGTGATCGAGAACAAAGCTTCAGGCAAGATCAAGGACGAGTGGATGGCCTTCGTCCTGACGACGTACTACAAGGAGAGTCCCGACTACCCGCGCGGCGCGTGCGTCATCACGATAGGCAAACATCTCGTCGTGGAGCAGCGCGAGTGGGTCGAAGAAGACGACCAAGGCAACACGATCAGCCTGCCGATCCCGGTCACTCAGCACAAGCAGTGGAACGACGGCGAGCGCGATTTCTACGGCACCGGCCTGATGGACGATATCGGTGCTGGCAACGAGATCCGCGCGTTCCTCGTCGCGAAGCTGATGGACTGGACCGACCGCGCGATCAACCGCAAGATCTTCGTCGACACGACCTCTAACATCCGGCCCGAGCAGCTCCGGCTACCCGGCCACGCCGTCATCCCGAAACTTCCCGGCGGCAAGGTCGAATACGAGACGGTCCCCGCCTTCCCTTCCGACGGCATCAACCTCTACAACATCACGGGCGACGAGATGGACAGCATCTCGCTGATGCCCAACGTCGCGCAGGGCCTCGAGAGCCCGCAGGTCCAGAGCGGGCGGCACGCCCAGGTGATCATCTCACAGGTCCATGCCGCGCTCGCCGAGCCCCGCTTCAACGTCATCAGAGCCTACCTCTACGCCTGCCTGATCCAGCTTTCGCTCGTCCGCGCGTTCTTCGATTCACCGCGCACGATCGGCTGGGTCGGCGAGGACGGGGCCTACAAGGAAAAGCGGTGGAGGGGCAACGATCTCAGGGGCGTCGGCGAGATCGAGCTAAGGCAGGGCAGCCTATCGATGCTCTCACCGGTCGCGAAAGCGACGCTGGCCGAGCACCAGTTCCAGATGGGCGTCATCACGCAACAGGAGTTGAAAGAGGTCACGATCAGCAACCTCGGCTCGACGCTCGGCATCCAGGACGATCCGTTCCTGACGCGGATCCGGGGCCAGTTGAGCGCATGGGAGGACGGCCCGCCTGACGGCTGGCAGCCTCAGATCGTCGAACAGCCCCTCATGCAGCCTGTGCTCGATCCGGCGACCGGCCAGCAGATAGGCGAGGAGCCGGCCATCGATCCCCAGACCGGCCAGCCCCAGCTCCAGCCCGTCCAGGTCCCCGATCAGGTGTTGGGCAAGATGTTCTTCCCCGTACCCGCCGACGAGCAGCCGGACGTAGCGCTGACGCGTGCCAGGGAGCTCGCGAAACTGATGTCGAGAGACGTGTTCATGTCGCACCCGCCCGAGTGGCAGTGGGGCGTCATCAACGAATACATGCGCGCGACAGGCCAGAGTCAGGGCGCTCAGGGTCCACCGATCGGAGCTCCGCCTCCCCCTCCACTCAGCCCCGCCCAGGTCGGCGAGCGCCAAGGCCCACTCGCACCTCCCCAAACCCCTCTGCCCAGCGAGACAGGACTTTCCCAGGTGACGTAAAAAGGCCCTGGCGGGCTGCTATCCCACCAGGGTCTCCAGGAAGTGCGACAGACGGACGAGATCGCGCCACACCACCACATAGGTATGGCCGCGGTTGACACCGCACAACTCCTGGAGTAATCATAATGGCAGAGTCCGAAGTCGCAGAGGCCGAGCTCGAAGTCGAGGACGCAGCCGAAGAGGCCGAATCCGAGACGGCAGGCGAAGCCGAAGAGACGGCAGACCTACCCGAGGAGCAGCCGGAAGACGAAGAGGCCGCAGCGGACACCCAATCCGCCGAAGCCTCCGAGGATGAGTCCGGTGAATCCGAGGACCTTCCACAGCTTGAAGGACAGCCTTTCTCGTTCCGCGTGGACGGGCAGGACTTCGTCGTAGACGGCGGTTTCGTCTACGAGGTAGCGGCGGACGACGGCAGCGTATCGCAACAGGTCGTCATGCCGCGTGAGGCTTTCGAGCGTCACGTCACGCACCTCGGTCACCGCGGTACTTGGCAGCGCGAGGTATTGAGGCTCGAACAGGAGCTTCAGACGAAGCCGAGCCCAGACGATCACGAGCTGGTCATCGAGGCGCGGACGCTGCTCGATGGCTTGAAGCCGGTCCTTCAGGATCCGGAAGGATTCCAGGCGTGGGTGGAGCACTTCGACTCGAACAGCAGGCTTCTCCAGGCCGAGGCGAAGCGAGCGGTTGCCGAGGCGCAGACGAAGCACGCCGAGTCGAGGGTCGAAGCCCAGCATAGGGCTGCACAGGCCGAAGAGAATGACCGGCTCATCGTCGACAAGACCCCGGCAGCAGTACAACTCGTGGCCAGCGAGCTCGGCGTCGAACTGCCCGAAGATTCGGTGCAATCGATCGTCGGCGAGATCTACGACCAGACGAACAGGGTCTACTTCGGACTCGACGACGGCGGGCTCGGCTACGATCTCAACCACTGGCTCGCCGGCAGGGTCGCGCTTGAGCATCGCGCGCTCGCCTCAGCAGGCACAACGCCTGCCCAGACGAAGAGAGCCGCGGCAGCAAAGGCCAACCGAGCAGTCCTCTCTCCCAAGAAACCGCCCACAACGGCACCCGCCAAAGAAAGTGCTGCGGAGCCCCAGAAGCGGGCCTTCAGCACGGCGCAAGAGTGGCGGGACGACATGGGCATCTAACCTCGGGTAAGGGATATGGCCGAAGCGACTTACACACCGACCACCACCACGAACATCAACAAGTTGTGGCGAACGGTGCAGACCGCAGTAATGGAGGGCATCGGTTTCGAATCGGAAGAGTACCAACTCGTCGACGACATCAAGAAGTTCGATGTCGAGATGTCCACCCGCAGCATCACCGTGCCCCTCGACATCAACGAGGACTACGAAGCCCGGCCCAACTCACCGAACGTCGAGGAGCTGACGCTCGACTGGGTCACCTACAACGGCCGGTTCACGACCACCCTCACTCAGCACTGGGTCAGCCAGGTCAGCAGCGGTAAGCCGCAGCTGCGCGACCAGTTCAAGTACCAGGGCGCGAAGAAGGTGCAGGCGATGGGGCGGCGCTTCAGCGACCGCTTCTACGGCACATCTGACGGCACGATTTGTCTGGTCAACGGCAACCCTGGCGCTGCGACGGACGTGGACGACATCCCGGTAGACGACGCCTTCGGGCAGGCCGGGATCGACACCGCAGCCTACATCATGGCGATGGCGAAGGTCGGCGACTACGTCGCGGCGATCCGGTCGGCCGCGCTCGTATCGAACGGGATTGGCGTGATCGACGCGCTCGACACGATGAACTCGGAGTGGGACATCACGTTCAACGGGTCCTGCGACCTCGCCGACGGCGACGCATTCGTCTTCGCCAACTCGATCGAAAACACGACGATCACCGGCACCGCGTACAACCTCGACATCGTCGGGCTGGTCGAAGCACTCACCGCCACCACCCTCCACGGACTCGCGAGCTCGAGCGTCGCGGACTGGGACGTGGCAGGCTCCGACACCGCTGCGGGCAGGATCAGCGGCGTGAAGCTCAAGAAGGCGCGGGACGAGATCAAGAACGCGAGCGGCGACAAGATGGACCTGATCTTCATGAGTCAGGGCGTCGAGCGCGACTTCACGGATCTGGAGCGTGCGCTGCTCCGCTGGTCCACACCCCAGGGCATGGACGCGGACGGCACCGTGAAGTTCGGCAACGCGAAGTTCCATATCTCCGAGCGTGTGCCGCCGAAGCACGTCGCGTGCGCGGTGAAGAGGCGCATCAAGAAGCTGATGCTCCTTCCAAAGCCCGAGGACGGCCCCTCGTGGGGCGACGGTCGATTCATCCCCGACCGGATGGCGATGATCTTCAGCGTCTACCTGCCGATCGCACTCGTTTGGCTGAAGCGTTCGAGCATGTACTACTTCAACAACCTCACGGAGCAGTAAGCAGTTACGGGGCAGGGGTTTACGCCCTTGCCCCTCTCCGTCTTGGAGGGCAGACACATGGCAGGAACGGCGATTACGATCACGAAGCAAGGCCCATCGTTCGACGACATGGTGGCCGAGTACGTGAAGGTCGTTACAGACCTGGAGTTACTTCGGGCTGCTGTAGGCGGAATCGCGGACAAGTTGGATGCGGACGCAGCCATCACGCTTACCAACTACGCTTCCGGCGCTGCTGTCACGACGGCTTCCACGATGACCGCAGCCTCGATCACGCTGGTAGCCGGATGATCGAACGACTCTGGTTAAGAGTCTACGCCTGGAAGTTGTCGTGGATGATTGCCGCGTTGGTCCGGAGGATCTTTCGGCAGTCTTTCCGGGTCGAGGTCGGCTATTCGTACGAGGGGCCATATCGGGATCCCGCTTGGCAGACCGAGCTCGACAGGATGTGGGACCCCCGGAACCCGGCGAGTTGGCTGAAAATCGTCTGGGAATCGGGGATACCCGAGGTCCCGATGGGCCGCTGGCTGGTCTACCAGATGTACCCGAAGAACTACTTCGACCCCGACCGATTGAAGTTCAGGCCACAGGGGCTCGCAGCTTCACGTCTCGCAGAGCTACGGGGGCCGGCGCCCCGGCTGCTGAACTACTGGGACGACGTGCTCGACGCCTACGTCGTCGAGTGCATGTTCGTCAACCAGACCCAGTGGGACATCTACCAAGAGACGAGCCATTTCGGGCGCCCTCTCTGGATCGTGCAAGGCCCGCTCGGCGGCCATAAGGTCGAATACGACAAGCTCGACAAGGCGCTCTGCCAGATGAACGAGCGCCCTCGCGAGCCTCCCGACCCGGGCGACTTGCCCTACGCCAAACCCGACTGGCGCGTGTGGGCGAAGCTGTGGGAGCTGGACCGCATCCAGTTCTCGAAAGCGTCGCTCAGGATGCTGGAGCAGAACCCAGCCGCTCTGACCCGGAGAGAGGCGCGTGAGACGGAGATGGAGTTGCGCCAGCACGTCTGGAATTGGCTAGACGACCAAGCCTACAACTGGGCCGAGCTCGCCGAACCGGTCGCAAAGGACCAGACCCTCGACCTCCCGCGCCCACATCCGGGCATGAGGCAAGCTCTCGAGGAGTACGAGGAAGCATATCTCACCCTAAAGGCATAGCACATGAGCGGTTACGCGATACGCACCAACGACCGTGGCGGCAGACGCGTCATCGACATCGCGAACACCGGCCGCAAGACCCAAGCCGGCAAACGCGACTTCGATACCTACACCGACCAGTTCGACCGCGAATGGGGCGGCATCATCGAGAAGGCGAGCCTCGCACCGACGCACGTCAGGCCGCTGTTCCACGTGAATCACCCGATCCTGGAGCCGCCCTCGAAGTTCGTGGTCCATGCCCCGAAGGGCGACCGACGCCGGGTCCACATCGACCTGGAAGGTTGGGAAGCCGAATGCCGGGCTGGTTGGGCGGAACGAGCCGAGCTGACCCGCAAGTTCGCGGGCGCGATGTACGGCAACGCGGCGGGCGAGATGATAAAGAACCCTCCGCCCGAGTTGCGGGAGATGCTCGGCGTCGAACCGCTGATGAAGCCCGAGGTCATCCAAGCGATGCGCGCGAAGAATCCGTGGGCGCTCAGCCTGACCGATGAGAAGCCGCCGGGCGCAGAACAGTTCTTACCGTCGCCCGAGCAGATGCGGGCCGCGAAGTCGCGTGCGCCGCTGCCTGAAGCCGTTGATCCGTTCGCGGACCTCGAACCCTTGGTATCCGTGACCGAGATACCGGAGCCCGAAGAGGCAGATGAGCCCGAGCCCGAGAAGACGTTCCCGCACCACAAGGGCTTTGGGACGTGGGAGTTCAGCGACGGCACTGAGGAGCGCATGACGAAGGGCAAGGCCCAAAGGCGCCAAGCCGAACTCGACGGAAAGACGACTGAACCCGCCTACGAAGGACTCCCGACCTAGAGGACATACCGATGGCGGCACACTACGCAGAGACGATCAGCGCGACTGACACCGTCGTGCTGGGCGCGCCCTCCGAGGAGTTCGTCGGCAAGTGGGTGATCGCGTTCGACGAAAGCGCAGGCGGCAACGTCAGCATCGTCGTCCAAGGGAAGCCGCAGGGCCAGACGCTCGTTGGCTATCAGGACATCTCCTACACGGACGTCGGCGGAGCAGGCTCGGTAACGGCCGCCGGAACGGCCATCGCTGCGGACGCCATCATCTTCGTAGACGCTCACGCGATGGACGTGCAACTCGTCGTGACCGTCACTACCGGCTCCGTCGGCATCGCTGCTCACGCCGTAGAGGGCTAGGCCGTGAGCGTCCTCACGCGGTTCAAGGACGCGCTCCGCGTCCTGATGGGCAACGCCGAGATCTTGACAGCGGAGATCCGTGCGCTGGAAGAGGCAGGCGTCAAGACGAAGCTCGTCGCTAAGCCTGCAGACGACGGCACCCAACACCGCGTCCGCATCCAGAAGGGGACGCGCCGCTACTTGACCGTATACGGCGGCTCGCGATCGCGCTCTGGCTGGTGGCGAGGCAGCGGCTTGCAGAAGCGGTTTAGCGTGAAGGTTGAGGGATGGTATGAGTCCGGCGACGCAGAGGACTTCCAGATGGCGTTGAACGAGTTCCAATCGAAGCTGCTGAAGGGGCTGATGCCGGGAGACGAGGATGGCTGATTACTGGACCTCCTCGAAGCTGCTCACGAAGTGCAAGCAGCTCGCCCGCCGTCCCGCGGTGGACGCCGAGATGGACGACGACGAGTGGTACGACTACCTGACGCAGGGCCAGCAGGAAGCCTACGCGATGTTCGGCATCCACTTCCCCGAATCCCTGATGGGCGCTCCGACGAAGATGACCGACTCGGGCGACTCGAAGGTCTTCTACTTCAACTCTGACGGCACGCTCTACCCGTTCGGCCAAGTCGAGATCAGGGCTAGTCGCACGAAGGCGTTGCTCATTCCCGGTCCAGAGTGGGACTCCCAGGCCGACTATACGTGGGAGGGCAACCAAATCCGGATACCCGACAACCAGACCCGCAGTTTTCCTGACGGCGCTCCCTACGCTCGTTACATATCGCCCCCGGGCACGATCAACGGCCAGACGGAACCCACGCTTCAGCCCGATCTCGCACGGGTCCTAATAGCGCACTTCGCGGTCCGGCAATGGGCCATCAAATCGCCCGGCGAGCGGGAGGAAGAGCGTAGGAGCAAGGAGGCGGAGCACGAGTGGAGCCGAATCCGCGACATGCTGAAAACCTCCTTGTTCGGCGCGGGCATGGCCACCATCCCCGCCGAGCAGCCGTGGTATCGCGGTAACCCGGACCTGGGGGGCTGATGGAGGCTTTCCCGACCGTAGCGCCCCGCGCGATCCGCGACTCGGTAGACATGGGCTCGTGGGACCCGTCGTTCGGCTACCGGGCCGAGAACATGTATCCGCTCGACCCCGACATCGGGCACGGTGGCTGGCTGGGCAGGCCTGGCTACACGAAGACGGGCACGGGCACCACGCGGGTCCAGAGAACGCACCAGTTCAGCAAGCTGGACGGTACGGAGCAGACCGTCAAAGTCGATGCCGGCCAGATTTGCGACTACAACTGGAGCACGGACACATGGACGCTCCGCATCACGACGGCTCAGCTTTCGTCGGCCAGCATCACGCTCGCCTCGACTGGACTCGTCTACGCCGTCACGTACAACAACAAGGTCATCTTCAACGACGGCACGAACCAGCCGTTCGCATGGGACGGCACGGCCGGCGGCGGGCTCACGCTCCTGAGCAACGCACCCTCGAGTGCCTACGGCCAACCGGTCGTCTACTTCGCGAAACTCGTGTTCCTCAAGACCGGGTCAGAGCGCAACACGTTCGCCTGGTCCGAGGAAAACGCCGAGAACACCGGCTATGAGGCAGGCGGCTACAACAACTCCTGGACGCTCGGCCAGACCGACCAGGAGCCCATCTACGCACTGGCCGCGACGGAAGAGGCATTGGTGTATCTGCGTGCCCGTAGCACGGGCGCGGTCTGGGGGCGGATGAACGCCGAGTTCCAGACCACGGGCACCCACGAGGCGATCAGCCCGACGCTGGGCACCAAGAGCCCGAACGGCGTGGTCGTGGACGGCAACCGCGTCTGGTTCGTGGACGCGCGCGGCCGACCCCAGCGCTTCGTCCTCGGCGGGTCCGACTCCCGTCCGATCTGGGAAGACTGCCGGGAGACGCTCAAGAACGCGCTCGTCGCGCAGCTTGGTGACGTACAGACGGTGAGGAACCCCGTCTACCGCATGGTTCAGTTCGCGGTCACGACGAGCGGCACTGAGCCCGACCAGATCTTCAACTTCAGCCAGGACTCGGGTGAGTTCCTAGGCGTTTGGAAAGGTCTCACTCCGTTCACGCTCGACATGGTCAAGGACGGCGACGGGCGACCAACGCTGATGCACGGCGAGTCGGACGGAAACGCTTTCAAACACGCGGACCCCGAAGACGGCGTCTACCTGGACACGCTGGCGAGCTCGACCGCCGGAATCGCGAAGGCGTTCGAGACGGCGCCGCTCGGATACGACTCGCTGATGAGCAAGGTTTGGGACCGGGTCGATCTTGCCCTTCGTCTCCAGACCAATCTCCAGAGCGCGACGCTCAAGATCACGACGCCCGATGACCAGCAGGCGATCGGGCTGCCCACGGTGACGGGTGCTGGCTCGGCCTGGGACACGTTCAAATGGGACGTGGACGCCTGGGGCGGCGGCGCGTTCGAAAAAAAGATCCCAATCGGCCTCGACACCCACGGTCGGTGGGCGCGTTTCGCGATCGAGCACTCGGAGATCAGCCAACAGATTGGCTTCTTCAGCGCGACCGCGCAGGGCTACGACTACGACTCCGGCGGCCTCAAGACGGCATAGGTGGAGCATGGGCGACATCGGCACACTCAACACGTTCGTTTCGGGCGCCACGGCGCTTTCGGCCGACGTGAACCAGAACTTCGACGACATCAGGACCGCGTTCAACGACACGGGCCTGAAGACCGACGTAACCGAAGTTTGCACCGCCCCTCAAGACATGCCTGCAGGTACATCGGCAGCGCCGGGCCTGTACTTCGGATCAGACACCGACACGGGTCTCTACCGGATCGGGGCTGACAACCTCGGGCTGACGGCGGGGGGCGTTCAGCAGTACGACGTCAACGGAAGTCGCACGCTAATGCGGCTCTCCGGGATGACCGCCCAAGACGACCAGGGCAACAAGACCGGGAGCATCACGCTGACGTTGACCCAGGCGTGGTCGAAGATCACGCTGACGGGCAACGTCACGATCTCCACGATGACCGCGGGCCAAACCGGCTGCGGCTACTACATCGACATCTATCAGGACGCCACGGGCTCGAGGACGATTACGTGGGCGGCTAACGTCGTCTGGGGCGATGCGGGGGCGCCAACCCTCACGACGACCGCCTCGAAAGGCGACACCGTCTTCCTGCTCTACGACGGCACGGACTTCCGGGGCACGCTCGTCTGGAAAGGGCTCGCGTAACGTGTTCCCGTTCCCGCCCGTGGGGTCGCTGCTCAGTTCGGCGGTCAGCCCCGACGCGAACCCGGAAACCTCGTCGCTGGACGGGGACATGGAGAACACCGGCTCGTCCTCGACATGGGCCGGGAAACGTGACACGACCACCGCAGACAACAGGGACGCTGGCGCTAAAGACATGGGCGTCGGCTGGAACGCTTTGTTCACAACGCAGCACATCTGGCAAACATGGACACGTTCGCTCGCGCTCGCGGACTTCTCGGCGCTGGGTACACCGTTCGTGATCGGTGCCAAGCTGAATCTCACCCCCAAGTCGATCACCGAAAGGATTGCTAGTAGCCGGTATCTCGCGCTCACTAGGACGACGACCGGAGCAGACACGACCATAGCGTTTGGCGACTGGGACGGGTTCACCGACACGCATCTGACTCCTGCGGTGCAACTGTCTACGATGGTGGCAGAGACGGCGTTTGATATGGCGTTCAACGCTGCGGGGATCTCCGAGATTAACACGGTTCTTGCGGCGGACGGCGTTCTGAGAACGATGCTCCGTTTCGCGGCTGACGTAGATGATGCGCCGCCGACGCTGGCGCATCGTGCTGCACACAATGACATCGTAGAACTGTGGACAGCGGACAAGGGTGGTGCCCGGGTTCCGGTCTTCACGGTCTACTACAGGCTATGACCTACCAGGCGCGCGGACTCGCGAGCGACGAGCGCGACCTCGTCCAGCAGCTCAACAAGCGCGAACGCCACCTCGCTGGGTACACGGAACGCCAGGTCTTCAGGCCCACGAAAGCGGTGACGGCCGCGCTGACCGTCGAGCCGAACCAGAACGAGGTCATCTGCGCGGACGCATCTTCGGGCGCCTTCACCGTCACGCTACCCCGGGCCGACAAAGCGAAAGGCGTGAGCTTCGACGTCTTCAAGACCGACTCCGGTTCTAATGCGGTCACGGTCGACGGCAACGGCTCGGAGACGATCAACGGGTCGACGACCCAGACAGTAGACAAGCAATACGACAGCCTCCGGGTCACGTCAGACGGCTCGAATTGGGTAGCGAAGGAAGCTCTGGCGGGCTCGGGACGATTCACGGTCAAGAACCTCACAAACTCGGACAGTCCGTACACCGCGCTTTCGACCGAGCACCTCTACACCTGCGACACGTCGAGCGGCAACATAACCATCAATCTGCCCGCAGTGTCTGGGCTGAACGGCCATCAGTACATGTTCATCAAGACGAGCAGCGCGAGCACGCTGGTTGTGGATCCGAACGCTGCCGAAACCATCAACACCTCAGCTATTCAGAGCCGCACTTCCGTCCACTCCTCGTTCACGATCATCGGTGACGGGACGACATGGTGGATCATCGCATAGGGTAAAGCACATGGGATTTCTGAGCAAACTGGGCAAGGGACTTCATGGGCTCGGCAGTCTATCTGCGTTTGTGCCGGGTATCGGAACGCTGACAGGTGCTGGTCTCGGTGGGCTTGGCGCTGCGTTTCAGGGCAAGGGTGTGGGTGGGATTCTCGGTGGTGCCGCTACTGCTGGTCTCGGTGGGCTCGCTGGTGGTGCGCTGGGTGGACGAGGTATAGGTGGCGCGCTGGGCGGGCTCGGCAACTTCGCGAAGAACAATCCGTTGCTGCTCGGTGCAGGGCTCTCTGCGGTCACGGGTGCGCGCCGCCAGGGCAAGGCCGACAGTCTCCAAGAAGATGCGCTGAGACACGCGCGGGCACGCCAGGCCGAACAAGACAAGTTCAGGCAGGGCGTGGTCGGGCAGCTCAGCAACATCTCGTTCCAGGCACCGGACCTGAGCGGCGTCTTCGCGGATCCTTCGAACCCGTTCAGCCGCCCGCTCGCTCGACCTGAGACGAGTAGCGTTGCCACGTCCCCAGCCCCCTCCACCGGCCGGCTCGGCGATCAAGCGTTCGGCGCTGGAGGTGACGGTCGCACCAAGAAGTTACTGGCGCAGGGCAGGCTCGACCCGCGCGCGTTCAGTCAGATGCGCCAGCAGAACCGCGTCCCGCTGCGCGACGACGAAGAAGGGTTGTTCTAAGCGTGGCTACGCCAGCGGAAGTTTTCCAGGATCCACGGTTCAAGCAGCCGTCCCTTCAGGACTCGAAACTCCAGCAGGCGTTCGATCCCACGTTCGCGGGCAACTTTGATTCACAGGGCCGCGCGCTCGACCTGGCGTCCCAGTTCCTCAAAGGCCAGCGCCACATCGCCATGGGCGGCGAATCAATAAGTGCTCAGATCTCGCGCAAGCGGGGCAACCCTTTCGACCGTGCCAAAGAGCAGCAGGACGCAATCCGCCTATTCGGCTTGGGTAACGAGGACACGAGCGCCTTCCAGCCCTTCAGGCCCACCCCGCAGCAACCGCCGCAGCCGGCGTCCCGCGAAGCCCCTGCGCTACCGGCGGCCCCGCGCCCTAGCGCACCGCAGTTCGTGACGCCCGTGCGCAACCAGACCACAGGAACAACACCGACCCCTGGAGGACCAGTGGCTAACCCCCGTCAACGCCTACAGCCCTTGGGCACGAACGCCAGCGCAGCGGCTGCACCGAACACGCGGTTCAGGCAGAGCGTGCAGGCGAACACTCCCCAAGCGGCGCAACAACTCCAGAACTCCCAGCCACCACCAGGTCCGCAGATCCCTCAGATCCAGCCGCCCCCGATCGACACGGGCACCCAAGCCCACACGCTGACGGGCTTCGGGCCAGATAACACGCTCAGGGACCAGCAGATCAACCCGACCGACTCGCCGTTCCAGCAGGGCGTCGATCGGCTCACCGGCGACCTCGCGGGCCAGGTCGCGAACCAACGACTCGCGCCGTTCCACAGAATCGGGACCGGAGGTGGAGGCCGACAGGCTCAGGGGCTGACCAACGAGGCACTCGGCAACATCAGGGGCGCGACCGGCATCCTGAACCGCGGCTCGATCGGTGCCGGCACGTTCGACGGCTCGGCCGCAGGCGACCAGGCCAGGAGCGTAGCCCTTCGTGCGCTTGGCGGCCTCGAGGGTCCGGACAGGGGCCAGCTTGCTCAGAACCTGCTGAACCGCCGGCAGGAGGAGCGGGCGCCTATCCTCGAACAGCAGCTGCGTGGTGTCGGCCAGCGTGCTGCCGCGCTCGGAAGGGTCGGGGCCGGCCTGACGACGAACGAGCTGACCGACGTGTTCACGCGCGAACAGGACGCCGAGCGGAGGTTCAGTGAAGGCGTTCTGGATAACGCGGCAGGCCAGACGCTGCAGGACCGGTTGGGAGTTCTGTCGGGTGCCCTGAGCGCTGGTGGCCAGTTCAGAGGCGAAGACCTCTCGCAAGCTGGATTCCAGCAAGGACTGAGAAATGAAGCAAGAGGCGAGAGGGGACAGCAGGCCGGTTTTGATTCCTTCAACTCAGAGCTCGGGCTCCGGCGTGCAGGCGCACTTGGCGGGCTGGCGTCGGACGTTTTCGGACGTGGGTCTAGCCTTCGGGGCGAACAGCGTGGCGAACGTGACGCCGGCTTCGGGCGCCAGCTCGCGAACTTCGGCCTCCAGAGCGGAGGCCTCGGTCAACTGGGCGGTCTCGGGAACGACCTGTTCGGCCGTGGTGTGCAGCAGCGCGGCGAGCTGAGACAGCAGCAGGGGTTCCAAAACCAACTGGCCAATGACGCGCTCGCCCAAAGACGTCAGGAGACCTTGGACACTGACTTCCTCGGGGATCGCCAGTTCCGCCGCGACCTCGACCAGAATATCGCGATCGGTACGCTCGGCGCCGGCCCGCCCGGAGCCGACCCTAATCTCCTGGCCTCGTCCAACGCGAATAGTCTCCTTCAGGGCCAAGGCGACTCGACTGGCGAGTTGATGAGGCTGTGGGCGCTCTCCCAGGGTCTAGAGTAATGAGCTTCTTCGAGAATTTGCTAGCCGAGCTGGGCCAGGGCGCGGTCGGGTTCGCGCAGGGCACCCGCGAGCGTCAGATCGAGCAGCGCGAGCTGGCCCGTCAGAAGGAGCAAGACGCGCTGAACCGGCGGTTCACCGAAGCCAACATCGAGAACCTGAATTCGTTGGCGAGTGAGCGGTTGATGCCTACGGCTCCGAAACCTCCGACGTTTCAGCAACAGCAAGCCTCGGAGCGTGAGGCCGTGCTTGATGCTGTGCGCGGGGCAGGAGGACTCCGGGGAGACGCTGAGAATAGTCTCGAGATACTCCAAGGCCTGGAGGGTCCGTTCACCTCTACTGCTCGCTTCGGTGTGCTAGGCGACCTCCGGAGCAGGATCCCGAAGACTCCGGCACCTCCGCGTCCGGACAGGGCCGGGGACCGAGCCGAGATGGCCGCACTGGGCGCGCAGTATCTGCGGAAGGCTAATGTCGAACAGGGCAGCGTGCCGAGCAACGCCCAGATCGCACAGGCCGAAGCACTGGCTGCCCAGGACGGTGTGGCTAACCCGAGCTTCGTTGTGAATCAGGGCGTTGCCGAAGTGACCCGAGGCAACTTGAGCTTTTACGAGCAGTTGCTTTCTGGTGGCGGTGGGCCGGCCGCGTCCGACCCGACCGAAGTAGCCGGCGGCGACCCAGCGGACATCGCTCGGGCCTTGGGCCTTGGCGGCGACCCCGTACCCGAGGCTCCGCCACCTCCGCCTCCCGTCTTGGCCGCTGGCGACGTGACGGGTTCACCGAGCCCTGCCCAACCGCTGCTGGAAGAGTTCGAGCGCATCCAGAACCTGATCCGGGCGGGCTCACCCGACACCCTCGCGCTCCATAACGAACTCACCCAGATCATGCTCCGGCTCGCACAGATGGGTGTGACCCCACCACCACGTCCGCTGCCGTGACATGGACCCCGAACTCCTCAAACTCCTCACGGCGGATGACATCGCGGCAATCGCTGCGATACCCGACCAGGCCGGCAAGATCCGCGAGATCCATCGTCGGGCAACCCTCCGGCAGCGTCCGATCGTTGGACGCTTGGGCGACTTCACCAGACAACTGAACCGCGGGATTGATGAAGGCGTGCTCGCAACCGGTGCGGGGATCACCGATATCCTCGGTTTTGACGAGACGGCAGAGAAAATCCGGGCTGTCCGCGACAGGAATCGCGAGCAGTTCGGTGCCCCGCTGACGGGGTTCGGCACGGCGGGCGGCATCGTAGGCCGCGGAGCGATCGAGGCGGGCATGTTCGCTGTCCCCTTCGGCGCGGCAGGCAAGGTCGGCCAAGCCGCGAACCTCGCACCGAAAGCCCTGAAAGCCCTCCAAGTCGGCGCGGCCGGTCTGTTCGACGCCACCGTGGAAGCCGGCGAGCGACCCGACGAGTCGCTGCTTGGCACGTTGGGCAGCCTGACCGGCTCAGAGACCATCCAGCGCGCGGCGGAGTCGACCGGCAAACGTGCGGTGGGTGGCGCGGCGCTGGCGGGCGGGATCGGCGCTGTGCTCGGGACGGGCGTGCGGGCTTTGGCAGGGGGCGGCAAATCGGCTGCGACCGGCGTGGCCGGCGAGGTCGCTGAGGTACAGGCCGAGCAAGCGGCTCGCGGAAAGGGTGCCCAGGCCCTACAAGCGGAGATCGACAAGCTCAACCCGACCGTTCGCCAGATCGGCGAGGACTTGGGCATCAAGGATTTCGACGTTCACGTCGGCGTCCTGGGCTCGGACGAGACGGGCGTCAAGGAGATCGCCGGACGCGTCGAGCGGCTGAAGCGCACGGGTGGGCTGGAGAACCAGCGGCGTGGCATGGCCGATATCGTGGCAGGCGGCTCGGGCCTCACGCTCGAGGAACTGCTGGACAAGGACGCCCGCAAGGCCCTGAGCGCGGAGCACAACGTCGCGCTGGCCAACGCGCTGCACGAGTCGTCTTCGGTGCTCAGGGACATCGAGAAACAGCTAGACGAGCTCCCCGTGGGGCACGAGCAGAAAGAGTTCCTGATAGGCGTGCGCGACCGCATTTACGGACGCCAGGATCGGATGATCGAGCAGTTCGTGTCTGGCGCGTCAGAGCAGGGCCGTGCGCTCGCGAGCTTGCGCTGGCTCAGCGCGGTCAACGAATGGGACCCGACCGTCTGGGCATCGAAGATCCAGCGGATCGCTGGGGTCCCGATACCAGAAGATGTCCGGGCCGACATCGTGCGTCTGGCGGCGGAGCATAACCGTGACGGCCTGCTCCGGTTGGCCAGTGACCTGCGACCAGCCAATGTGGGCCAGAAAGCGGGGATGCTCATCCGTGTCGGCTTCCTGACCCAGCCCGCCACTCATCTCGTGAATATGTCCTCGACCGCGCTACACACGGCGTTCGAACAGGGCGCGAACGCGGTAGGTGCGCTGACCGACATCGCTCTGTCGAAAGCGTTCGGGCTCCAGCGGTCGCGAGGCTTCACGCTCCGCGGGTTCGGCAAGGGTCTGGGGACCGGACTGCTCGGCAGAGAAGCGTTCGACGAAGCGGGCGGTGTGAGTGCCAGGCGTGCGTTCACGGGGCTCCCGGCCCGCAGCGTCAAGACCGACAGCTTCAAGCCGATCACGTTCAAGGGCACCACGCCGGTCGGCAGGACGGCGGCCGGCGCAGCGAACATCTACACCCGCACGGTTTTCGGTGCGCTCGGCGCAGAGGACGCACTGTTCAAGGGTGGCGTGTTTGAGAACTCGCTGCGCGAACAGCTCGGCGTGCTCGCGAAGCGGTCGGGGCTCAGTGGCGACGACGCCCGAAGGTTCATAGCGGAGGGCATAGAAAAACCTCCTGACGAGATCGCTGCCCGAGCGATGCTGGACGCCCAAGAGGCGACGTTCACGAACCGCGGGCGCACGGGCGAGATCGTTGGCAACCTCAAACGGGACGTGGGTGGGAAGTTTGGCGGCACCGGAGCCCTTGCAGCCGACGTGCTTATCCCGTTCACCGTCACACCCGCCAATGTGCTCGACCGCACGTTCAACGCGACGCTCGGCACGCTGAAGACGAGCACGGTCGGTGTCGCGAAACTATGGAAGGCCGCTGCCGCGGTAGCCGCAGATTCGGGCAACCAGGCGCTTGAGAAGCATTTGCTCGAAACCCAGCGCCAGTTCACGAAGGATGTGGGCCGGGGTGCCATGGGCCTATCCACGATGGGGCTCGGCATGTGGCTGGCGAGCGAGGGGATTGTGACGGGCTCCTATCCCAGCCAGAGCGGCCAGCAGGGCACGTTCGACCTCGCGAACCGCCGCGAGAATTCCGTGCTCATCGGCGGCAAATGGCGCAGTGTCGAGGGCTTGTCACCGCTCGGTAACATGATGCTGGTCGGGGCTACGATGTACGAAGCGGCCAAGGACCCTGAGCAGGCCGCCTTGCTACGTGGTGCTCTCCGCGTCGCGCAAACGGTCAAAGAGCAGCCGTTCGTCAGCGGCATTGAGGGCGCGCTTCAAGCACTGGACGACCGCGGTGACGCGGGCCAGCGGGTCGAGCGCTTCTTCTCGAACATCGCGACCGCGCCGATCCCCGCAGTAGTCGGAGGCGTTGCCAGGGGCCTCGACCCGGAGAAGCGAGACGTGCGCGGGATCGGCGAGGCGATCCAGTCGCGGATTCCAGGTCTCTCACAGCGACTCTTGCCGACCATCAACCAGTTCGGTGAGGCGCGCACTCGTGACTCGGGAGTGTTGGGGTCGATCACGGACCCGCTGCGGTCTCAGGTCGATCGCCGACAAGCGGACTCGATCATTGCGGAGCTCGATCGATTAGACGTTGGCCTTACACGCAGAACCCAGCGTGAAAGCGAGTCACGGGAGCAACGCAACGTCCGCCTCCAGCGCGAAGGGCGCCAACTGCACGCTGCCCTCAACCGCGTGATCGCGCTGCCTGCTTACCAGCAGGCGGACGACGAGATCAAGAAGCAGATCCTCGAGCGCGTGATTGGATCCCTACGCGGCGCTCAGACCGGTGTCGCGCGCGCGGCAGAAGCGATCGCGGGGAGATAGGCCATGCCCAATCAGGCCCCCGGCCAGCAGCCGCAAGAACCTGAGGAGCTGCGCTCCCTCACTCGCTCCGGCCTTCTCGACACGTTCCTTCAAGGGCTGAGCTTCGGGACGAGTGACGAGCTCCTAGCGACGGCCCGATCGATACCTGCGCTGTGGAATGATAATCCCGATCATCAGTCTCTAACCCCGGGAGCATCGATGAGGTTCACGCCCCTGACGGCCACTACCGATGGCTAACGGCCCGAGCACTACCCAACAGCTCCAAGACCGGGACCACCACCCATGAGCGACCTCGGAATGGCTGGATTCATGCTTGCCCAGACGGCGGAGGTAACCTGGCAGGCGATCGGCATCCTGTTCACCGCGATGGCTGCTGCTGCTGGAGCGACGTTTGTGGTCGCGCGGCGTAACGGTGGCCCGAACGGCAAGGTGATCGAGCGAGCCCGTGCCGACGCGCGCGAGGAAGCGCTACAGCAAGCCCACGCCGAACAGATGTACACCGATCTCCAGAAAGGTCTGGCCGACATCAAGGAGGAACTCCATCGCCTCAACAACACGCTGGAAGACCTGTCCCGGAGGTCAGGCAAAACCGACCCTCTCCGGAGGGATAGGGAAGCGTGACGAACGCTCTGGTCTTCATCATCTTCGCGTTTGGCGTCGGCGGGATTCTGCTCAACAGTTCTCTCCAGGCGGCCAGAGCCGAGCGCGACAGTTACAGGTTCGCGCGCGACAGTCTGGAACTCCAGGCCGATTCCGCGTGGTCCGTGGCGAATGGATGGTCGGTCACGGTCGGCACCGAAAGCCCCGAAAACCTTTTGGACTCCTTGGCTTCGGTCGATTCCGTACGGGCTCGGCGTCTCTCTGAGAGCAACGTGCGTGTGACGCGACTCACTCGGGTGGTTTCTGTGCTCCGCGATAGCCTTCAGAGCATGGGTCAGGTGGTGCAGCCCGCCCAGGACTCGACGGGTGCTATCAGTGGCGCATGGGCCGGGCGCTTCGCCGACGACCTTTTCAGCGCAACGTGGAGCTTCAGGCTCCCGGAGATGCGGATGGGTCTCGTGGTCGAAGCGGCGCAGTGTCCGATGGTTCTCGTGGCTACGGAGGCGGGGGACCGCACACAGGTGAGCGCGGTGGGCAGGGATCCTCGCTGCACCCCAGACGTAGAGCAGGTGTTCATAGATCGACTGCCCCCTCAGGTCGTTGTGCGGAACCCGAGCTTCTTCAGCCGTCTTCAGAGGGCTGTGATATGGAGCTCGGCTGGCTACCTGCTTGGGAGGGTTTCGCCGTGACCAAAGAGACACCCCCCGCTGAGCGCATCCGCGAGGCCCTGCGCATGGGCTCTTTCGAGAAGATGGACGGCGAGGTGGAGGTCGATGAGACCTACATCGGCGGCTTGGAGAAGAACAAGCACGTGGGCAAAAAGGCGAACCTAGGCAGGGGCGCGAGTGGCAAGGCCGCCGTGGTGGGCGCGAAGGATCGGGCGACGGGCAAGGTAGCCGCCCGCGTGGTCCACGCGACCGACAAGCGGACGCTGCAAGGCTTTGTACGGGGCCAGGTTGCGGACGGCGCACAGGTCTACACCGATGAGGCCGCCGCTTATAAGGGGTTGCCAAACCATGAGACCGTGAAGCACTCTGTGTCCGAGTACGTGAACGGCCAGGCCCACACCAATGGGATGGAGAGCTTCTGGGGCATGCTCAAGCGCGGCTATCACGGCACCTACCACCGCATGAGCCCCAAGCACCTTCAGCGTTACGTCAACGAGTTCTCCGGTCGTCACAACATCCGCCCGATGGACACCATCCACCAGATGCGCGCCATCGTCCGGGGACTGGAAGGCAAGCGGCTCCGGTACCGGGAGCTCGTGTCCTAGTGTCTCGGGCCACCGAAGCAATTGTGCTGTCCGGGGAGGCCGACAACACTAAGAGTGGCCTCGCGTCACTCCTAACTGCAAACCAGCAGTACCGAATAGGGTCCTGGCCTCCGCCGTTCGATCAGACGACACATCGGCTCCATCTAGGCGATGGACGGAAACTCGATTGGATCAAAGATGAGTCCATTCATCTTGTTGTGACTTCGCCCCCCTACTGGACTCTTAAGGAATACGAGTCGTCTGTGGATGGGCAGATGGGCGCAATCTAAGACTACGAATGTTTTCTCGATGAGCTGGACCGCGTATGGAGGGAATGCGCACGGGTGCTCGTTCCGGGCGGACGCATCTGTTGTGTTGTTGGAGACGTGTGCGTGCCTCGCAAGAAGGCTGGGAGACACTATGTCGTGCCGCTACATGCCGACATTCAAGTACGATCCCGACGTCTCGGCCTTGATTGTCTGACCCCTGTTCTCTGGCACAAGATTGCCAACGGCATGACTGAGGCCAAGGGAAACGGTGCCGGTTTCTATGGGAAGCCATATCAGCCGGGCGCGGTCATCAAGAACGATATCGAGTATGTGCTGTTCTTGCGCAAAGGAACTAGCTATCGATCGCCGTCTCAGGTTCAAAAAGCACTTTCTATGCTCACCAAGGAAGAAATGCAGGCGTGGTTCCGGTCATTTTGGGTGGATATTAGGGGGGCATCTACTCGATCTGGGCACCCAGCTCCATATCCGGCCGAGTTGGCAGAAAGATTGATCCGTATGTTCTCATTCGCCGGTGACACCGTGCTCGACCCGTTTGTTGGAACCGGATCGACGACCTTGGCCGCAATCGTGTCTGGCCGAAATTCCATCGGAAACGATATCGAGCAAGCCTACGTCAATATCGCTCGTGAGCGGGTTGAAAGAAAGATCGAGAAACACCGTTCCCTTGACGTTGCACGAGCGTCACTGTCTATGATATGACCTATCGCCTACTCCAGTCGACAAGGTTTGTCAACCGGATAATTCCCAGGGGCTTTACAAACTCCGCCACCTGGTCGCTGCGATGGTGGGCCCATGAACAAACTCTACTACGGCGACAACCTCTCCATCATGGAGGGGATGGCGAAGTACAGCGTGGATCTCGTCTACCTCGATCCACCCTTCAAGTCCCAACAAAATTACAACCTGCTATACAAGACGCTGACGGGTAAGCCGGTACCCGAGCAGGTCGAGGCGTTTTGCGACACCTGGGAGATGGACGCCGAGAAGGACCGCATCGCTCGCAACATGCCCGTGCTCATGAAGCAGTACGGCGTCGAGCAATACTACGTGGACTTCTGGCGACTGTGGATGCAGGCGCTGAGGCATACCCAACCTCATCTGCTCGCCTACTTAATCTACATGGTGCAAAGGCTCCTGCACATGAAGATCATCCTCAAGCCAACCGGCTCTATCTACCTACATTGTGACCCAACGGCAGGTCATTATATCAAGGTCATGATGGACGGTATCTTCGGGCACAACAACTTCCGAAGCGAGATCATTTGGCGGCGTACCGGAGCGCACAACAGTAGTACTCGTTGGGGTCCGATCCATGATGTGATTCTGTTCTACACAATATCTGACGAGTATACATGGAACCACCCTCGCGACCCGTACATGACGGGCCACGTCCAAGAGCACTTCGTAGAAGACGGACACGGCGGATACAAGACGGCCTATTACGGCAACGTGCTCACGGGGTCAGGGGTTCGTAAGGGAGCGTCGGGGAAGCCGTGGAAAGGATTCGATCCCACCGCCAAGAGTCGACATTGGGCGATCCCGAGAAAGCTGTGGGAGGACAGCGGACTCGACGACACCGGACTCGGCCAGCACGAGAAGCTGGATCTACTTTACGAGCACGGGTTCATCACTATCACTGAGGGCCATGCGTGGCCCATCTATGAGCGGACGGTCCGCGCCGATGACGGACCCGCTATGGGTGACATTTGGGCGTATCAGCCCTACACGGAAGGTACTGTATTCGGCACAGATGACGGCATTGACGCGAACGTATCTTGGCTAAAGCCCAGAGCGAAGGAGCGGCTAGGCTTCCCGACACAGAAGCCGGTCGACCTTCTCAAAAGGATCATCGGGGCCTCAAGTAATCCGGGGGATGTTGTCTTCGACCCCTTCTGTGGGTGTGGGACAACGATCTACGCGGCCCATGAAGCGGGCCGTTCATGGATAGGCTGTGACGTGGCGATCCTGGCCGTCCGTCTTGTTGAAGGGCAGTTAAAAGAACGCTACGGGCTAATCGAGGGGGAGCATTACGAAGAGCACGGCATCCCAAATAGTGTCGCGTCAGCCAAGGCCTTATTCGAGCATGATCCCTTCCAATTTGAGCACTGGGCTGTGGAGTACGTTGGTGGCTTCCCAACGAAGAAGACCGGAGACAAGGGTATAGATGGCCGGGTCTACTTCGAGACGAGGAAGGAACTTGGGCTCATGGTACTGTCGGTGAAGGGGGGCAACGTGCGGCCTACGGACATCCGCGACCTAATCGGCGTGCTTTCTGTTGAGGAAGGCGCGGAGCTGGCGGGCTTCATATCGAACAAGGAGCCCTCCAAGGCCATGAAAGCGGCAGCGGCCCAAGCGGGGCAATGGGAATATGAAGACGTCGCCTACGACCGTGTACAGCTACTCACGGTCAAAGAGATCGTGGAGGACAAGAAGCGATTCCATACACCAACCAAGATCGGCACGAAGTCTGCGACCGCCGATCAAATACCACTAGCCGTGTGAGCGACAACCCTTGTGCCACAATGGTTTTCGTCTAACGGAGGTCATCTCCCAACGCCACTTTAGTCCAAAAGCGTACAACTGCGACGATGTGCACCTCAATGGACTACCGACGATGAGCGGTGGCCGTCAACACGCGATCACCATCCTCACGTATTGGCTCGCCGCAGTGACCATCGGCGCGGTCTTCGTCTTGGACTGGACGGGTCGCAGCTCGGAAGGTATGCGTTCGGTCGCGCTCCCGGTCTTCGTGACACTGGCGACACTCGGCGCTGGTGCCGCCGCACGCAACGTGGCGAAGGAGCGGAACGGTGGCGCGTAATGCCTAGCTTCGGCCGCGCGTCCTCCGGGCGTCTTGCAACGGCGCATCCCGTCCTTCGCGACCTCTTCGAGCGCGTCGTAGAGACGCACGACTGCACGATCGTAGAAGCCATCAGAAGCGAAGAGCAACAGAGGGAGTACCTCGAGCGCGGCGTCTCACAGACGATGGACAGCTGGCACCTGCCTCGCGACGAGAGGACTGGCAAGCGAGTCACGGGCGGGGTCGCGTGGGCGATGGACGTGGCGCCCTACCCGATCGAGTGGACGAATGAGACGCGGTTCCGGGTGTTCGGAGGCTTTGTGCTTGGGACTTTCCGCACCCTACAGGGCCAGACGCACACCTTCACGGACGCGGCTGGCGTGGAGTGGGTCTACGCCGACTACTACCTACGCTGGGGCGGTGACTGGAACCGGAACTGGCGCTACGACGACCAATCCTTTAATGATCTGCCCCATTTTGAACTGAGGTTAGCGCGCGTGATGGAGGAAGCAGCGTGACGACACGCCAGTCCACAGTACGATGGATGGCACGAGCCCTGCCCCATTCCCCTGGCATGTTGCCGAGACACATGACCCGGCCAGACAAGGCACAGGTTCTCTGGGCATGGCGGCTCCGCCTCCCTACCACCACATACCTACCTCCGTAGGCGTAACCACCAGGTCCCCAGGGGGCTAGTAGAAGGGAAGCAGAGACCAGACACTACCGAATGGTGATTGAAAAGTCTCTTGTAGCTGTCTGCCACCCGCTGATTACCTGGACGGTGAATGTGCTTGTTCCAGCAGACGCTGGGGAGCCGGTGATGCCGAAGAGGCCAGACAACCTCAGCCCAGTCGGCAGGCTTCCACTGCTAATTGACCATTCATAGAACAACGACGACCCACCGCCTGAGACGTCTATCGCGGCCGAGTAGTGGCGTCCCACCGTTCCAGCGGGCAGCGAAGCAGTTGTTATGGCTAGATCGCTCACCAGGAAGCTCGCCCACACCTGCATTTCAGAGATGGCGTTAGCCATCCCCACTGAGGTCACGCTCCCTAGAGTAAAGTTGTCTGAGATATCGCGAGGACTTCCGGGTTGTAGCACCGTAGAGGCGGCCAACGGCGTATACCGATCAATCTCAAAACCGCTCGAATCGAAGAAACGCGTCTCGTAAGTTGCCAGGGTGGGAGTCACATCCGTGTTCAACAACGTGAAGTTGTAAGAACCCCGTACGCCGCCCGCACCCAGGGAAAGGAAACGCCAGGCTATGTTCGTACTCACCACGCTGAAGTCCGGCCAGGACCCGTTTGCTTCCCCGTGAGTTGCGGTGTTAAGGACCTCTGGCGGCGGCGGCGGCGGCGGCTCGGTGCCGCCGTCCCCGCACGCCGGCATCACCCCCAACAGCCCCACGATCAGCGCCAACACTAGGTGCCTCTTCATCGAACCCTCCTATTGAAAATGACTAATCCGCACTCCGCGTACAGACGGGTGAGGGGGGGCGTCTGACCTGCTGAACTCGCTTCGGAATGGCCTTCTCTGCGTCCCATCCAAGCATTGCCGCCAAGCGACCCGCCGTCTAATCTTGTTGGTCCCCCCCGAGTCCCCCTTGGGCGACACCCTTGGGGGAGGTGCGTCATGGCGCTAGGCTTCCGTTCGATTGTTCATTTTCCGAGCATTGGTGCCCAACCTGGGGACCTGATCGCGTTCACGTCAATCCGCGGTCGAGATCACGTGCTTGTAATCCGCGAGCACGACATCGCCGACTGCCCGTCCATGCTTAGCCAGCTTCACCGCCTTCGGTCTCTGGAGGATCCTGCTCCTCTTCCGCGACCATCCGCCCGTGCAAGTCGACGGACTCGTCGAGAACGCGCTGATCATCATCTGAGAGTGGTGTCGTAAGCTTCGCTTCCGGCTCCCCTGGGGATCGCGTCGTAGCGCCACCCAAGACGTCCTCAAGCTGGTTGGCGCAGCCTTCAAGAGCCTCTGATAGCGGTTCGCCGCCGTCACGCGCGTTGTGCCGAATCCAGGTAGCAACGCCGCGCCATTCCTCCGCCAGCGCTTCCGGCGAGTCTGGTCGAGGCCGATTCATACTCAGGGAGTACGTCCCACCTGGTTCCGCGAGGACGTAGGCCCGGTTCACTCCCTCCTTCGACTCTGCGTCTAGGTCTAATCCGTAACCAAAGGTAAGGCGCATCCGGGAGGTCCCTGCCGAAGATGGGGCCGACTGCTCCATCCCTACGCGACGGCGAAACTCATTGGCCATGAAATGGCGCAGGGCATCTCTCGTGGACTGCCGCGGCTCAGGGATTGGCCGCCCCTCCGAAAGCAGCTTCCTAAACCGCCTCACTGTTGAATCGCTCAGGCCCAGGACCTTCGCAGCCTCGTAGGAGCTCGCTATGTGCGAGACCTTCTCGAGCGCGATACGCACGTCCTCCTCCCACGACTGCATAGGCGGGCCTGCCGTTTGCTCTGTGGTGCATTATGATGCATCATAACGCTGTATAATGCGTCAGAGCGTATCGTTTGCGGTTGGCCAAAGAGATTAGGCATGGACGCTCCTGAAATCAACGAAACAGAAGGCCTTTGGGTTGCCGAGGATGTGGCTTCCTACCTGCGCGTTTCCGTCCGGACTGTCGGGCAATGGGCAAAGTCGGGGCGACTCCCAGTCGTAAAGGTTGGCAGCCTCAACCGCTTCCGCCGAGAGGACATCGACGAGTGGCTTCGTGCGGAGGGCGGAGTTGCTACTGTCGACGAGGGGGCCGCCTGAGATGCCCTCATCTAACAAGGCCGGCTCCCGGGAGTCACTGGAATCCAAGCGCGCTATTGGAAGCGCGGTCCCTGACACGCGCCGCTGGCTGAGCCACCTGAACCGCCAGGCCGGCCACACGGTCAGCCGTTACGGCCCAAACATGAAGACGGTGGCTCGGGGCTGCTCACTGAGCCTGACCCGGATCTATCAACTCCGTGGTGGGGACTCGACCGGAGCGCCACAGCACCTCATACGGCTACTCGACAAGCTGGCACGTCATCCGCGACTGAATCCCTATCCACTGCTGGGTCTTGGTCACGTGATCGTCGAAGACGCGCTCGCCAGCCATGACCCTGATGTCCTCCAAACCCGGCTCGGGCTCGTGCTAGAGGACGAAACCCGATCGCAGGCGAGCGCGGACATCGCGGAGTTCCGACTGGTGCAGCATTGGGATGCGGATCGGCTCGATGGGTTCATCGACTTCGGTGAGATCCACGCGGCCAACCTGCTCGAGGCGGTTGGGGTGGCGCGGGTGCTGAGGAGGCAGTTCGGGTGACGTGCTCCTGGCGAGGCATGGCTCGGCGAGGTCAGGCCCAGCGAGGCGTGGTGAGGCAAGGTCCCACCCCGCCGACATGCTGAACGCTAGGTGCCGCGCGCGCGGTGCCAGACGCATCGCCCCCGACATACTGGCTGGGGTTTACTCGACAGAAGAGATGGAGGGCGAATCGTTTGGCCCTCCCAACGTAGCCGATCCTGAAACCGAGCGCCTGAACAGGCTTCTCGAGGCAGGGACCGAGGCTGTAGCCAACGCGGATACCAGAGAAGAGCGGACCGAGCTGATGGCCCAGCTCGAGGAAAGCTTGGCCACATGAGCGACGCCCATCCAGTTGGGCAGGGGATCCAAAGGACTACGAGGAGGTTGTGTCATGGAAGTTGAAACTTACGGAGTCGGCGACCTGACAACAGACGAGCCGCTAGCATTCGAAGATGATGGCGCCGTCATTGTCCGGAATCCGTATCGCCGGATGACCGTCGAGGAGTTTCGCGTCTACGATCAGCTTTTTGCGTCGAAGACCGAGGTCTCTCGGTACGGAGCTGCATCTATCCCGTTGCGTGTGTTGCAGGTAGCTGCCCACGCCACGACGGTCCAGGAGTTCAATAAGCTCGAAGTCTGGCATCCGACCTCCAGTAGCCTGGACCGTGACCCCGTCCTCGTCGCGATCGCTTCTGACCCGGATCACTCGTGGCTAGAAGAGCAGTGGATCCTAGCTAGATGGGGAGAAACCCTCGTCCCGTTCGAAGAGCTCAAGGAGCGTGCTGTCCGGATGTTGGCGACCGAGGCCCGGGCCACGGCGGAACGACTGAAGGCTTTCGCGTCGGGTGTGCTCGAAACCCTGGAATCGACAGTGCCGGCGTACCTAGGTGGCCGGGGAGAGCATCCCCTTCATGGTGCCCCTGACGTTCGATGAGCTCCGACCAGATGATCGACTCGGTACATCGAGGCTTCTGGGGCGACCTCGTGTTTCTAACTGCCGCTGTCGGAGTGGCTGTGTGGTTGGCCCTGAATTGGGAGCATGTCCCTCCGGTCACGGGTTGGCTTGCGTGCGCCCTCGCTCTTCTACTCGCGGTTCGTGTGGCTTGGGACCTGAAGCACTCGATCGAGGTGCTGTGGATGGAGAGAGGGCGGTGATCGTCCTGACCTTCGTCCTCGGCTGGGCACTAGGGACCGCCTACACGTTCCTCAGGCTCCAGAGAAAGCAGACGGAGGAGTTCCAGAAGCGACGGTTGGTAGAGGCCCAGCTAGAGGGGTTCTACGAGCGATGACGATCCAAAGAGGGCCAACAACATGGCGCCGCCGCTACCCGGACCGGGGCTACGAGATCAGGCATGAGACTTGGAGCCCCGGCGGTGACGATCCGTCGCCGATGAGATGCGCCTACTCTCTTCCGGACGGCGTGTGGATAGGCGTCAACCCGACCGCCGGCAGGCTGTGGCACAAGTACGGAATCACTGTCTGGGAGCCCCTTCCCTCCGGGAGTGACCATTGCATGATCGGGTTCAGCCCTCGCGATCAGAAGTGGTATGGCTGGGCGCGCGCGATCTACGGATTCGGGATCGGCGACGTTGTGAGCGAGGGCGATATCACAGCTATGTCAGGTTGGACGGACGAGTACCTAGCCGAACACCCGGAGAAGAATCTGAGTCTGCCGGTCGGGTTCACGGCAAGGACGCTTGACGACGCGAGGCGCATGGCGATCGCCTTACGCAGAGGGCTGTTCCTGATGACGATCCCCTCGGGAGCCGGTACGCGAGTGAAGATCCTGGCTTTCGATCTCGGCACCCGCACAGGCGTAGCGGAGCGTAGGGAGGACGGCCGCTGGCTCGCGTGGGGCCAGGACTTCAAGAGCTTCGAGGATCCGGTCGAGCGCAACTACCAGTGGTCCGTGTGGGTTCAGGCACAGCTCCGGAGCGCGAGGCCCACGGTCGTCGCCTACGAGGAAGTCAACTTCAATCGTCGCGTGAGCTACATCCCCGGCCAGGTCGCCATGCTCCAAGTGGCATGCCGGGGACTGAGCGTGCCGCTCTGTGAGGCCGTGCCGCTCAACCGCTGGAAGAAGTGGGGTCCCGGCAAGGGCAACGCGACACCGGAGGAATACCGGGCGGCGCTGAAGGAGAAGCACGGCTACGACGTGGGTGAAGACGAGGCAGCCGCGATCTGGGTGGGCATGTACGCCCAGGCTCATCTAGTGGAGGAGGCACGCATGGCGCCAATCCCAACACCAGGGGGCTGCATGACCGCGCCCACCTGCGGCTGCGCGACACACCCGCACCAGAGGTATTGCGACGAGGGTGACCGGCTTCGCCAAGCGAAAGACGAAGCCTACGCCGACTGGGTCAACGAATCGCTCACGGGCGAGCAATACAAGCCACTGACGGTGGCAGCCGAGATGCAGAACGAGCGCAAGGACCGTGCGGCAGACGCGTACGCCCGAGCGCGCGACGAGTGGGCGCTTCACAGAGGGAGGCCAGCACGATGAGCAGCCAAGTGGTGGGCACCATCGAGGTGCAGGACTCAGACGTGTTCGGTGTGACGCTCGACGGCGACAAGTGGTTCGAGGTCCCGAAGCGTTTCGAGCCTGGCATGTACTTGTCGGACCGAGTGCGGACCATCGACCGGCCGCTCACGTGGTTCACGAGCCAGGGCCGCGTCGTCTACTCCGACCTTCCATTCTAGGGGGACACGCCGATGCAATGCCCAGACTGCGGCGGAGCGATGTGGGACAACCGTTCGAAGAAAGCGAGCGGTGAGTTCAAACCGACAAGTCCCGACCACGCGTGTAAGGACAAAGCGAACTGCGGGAAGGGTGTCTGGCTCGAAGCGTTCGACACCGCACCGGAGCAGAACGGCCCACCACCCAACGAGTGGGCGGCCGACGCTACGGAGAGCGCACCACAGCCCGCAATACAGAGGAACGGCAACGGCATGTCGGCGCTCTACCGGCAGTCCCTCGAGGACGCTCGTGTCGCTGTCAGGAGCTACGTGGCGGACCACGGCTCGCCGCCCAGCGAGCTCGAGCAGCGGGTAGCGACGACCATCTTCATCAACCGCACCGGCTGATGTCCGAGGAGCTGCTACTGCGCGACTCTCAGCGGGCCGACGAGTGGCTCGACGAGCAACAAATCGCCGACGAGGAGATAGGCGCCGAGCGTCCGGACAGGGTTCGGCGTGGGCTGGTCGGTGACGACCTCGACAACCCACCCGACGGGATAGAGGATTACAACCGGCGCTACGCAGCGCTCGACAAATGGGGCGAGGTCATGCGGTCGCTGGACATCCCGTTGGTCGCGCCCTGCACGTGGGACGGCACGCTCGAAGAACTGCCTGTCCGCGTCTTGTGGCGGGCGGGCGTCGTGACCATCGAAGACCTGGAGGTGTCCCAGATGTTGAGATGGCTGACGGAGAAGATGGGCGGACGGATAGAGGTGGGCCGACCGGCGGTGGCATACCTGCCGCGGAACTGGACGCCGAAGATGCCGCGTGACAACACGCCCGAGATACTGCGTAGGCTGAGAGTGCGGCGATGACGTACGCGCTCGTAGGGACCTGGCTCTACTTCCGTACGGTGCTGAGTCTGGACGAACGCAGGAACCCGCCCCCGCACCGGGGCAAGCTGCTCGACGCCGTGGAGGTCGCGCACGAGATACTTCGTGACAAGGTCGGCGCCGACTGGGTGCGCAAGAACGTGCCCGGCAAGGGCAACGCGACACCGGAGGAATACCGGGCGGCGCTGAAGGAGAAGCACGGCTACGACGTGGGTGAAGACGAGGCAGCCGCGATCTGGGTGGGCATGTACGCCCAGGCTCATCTAGTGGAGACAGCGGCATGATAGCACCGAAGGTCGAGATCGTACCTGACGCCCTTTACAGCGTCGAGGAGACCGCCGAGATCCTGTCTTTCCGGGGAGCGAACCCGAAGTCGCGGACGAACGCGGTCTACAGGATCTGCCCGGCTGAGCTCGCCCGCACAGCGACTGGACCGAACGGTGGCAACTACGCGTTCCGCGGGCGCGACATCCTCGCGTACATGGACTCGAGGAGGAAGACGGCGTGAGTCCGTTCAAGCGCACGGGCTCTCCGTACTGGCAGGTCTGGCCGACGGTCGTCGTGCCGGGGGAAGGACGAAGACGTATCGGGCCGT
Source organism: Longimicrobiales bacterium (assembly GCA_965248625.1). Lineage (GTDB taxonomy): Bacteria > Gemmatimonadota > Gemmatimonadetes > Longimicrobiales > Gaopeijiaceae. The sequence continues at coordinate 1,551,636 of OZ252109.1, forward strand.
GGTCGACCCGCACGAAGGACTACGCCCGCGCGGACAAGATGGAGTCGACGCTGCAAGAGCTGCCGTTGATGGGCTACGGCGATGTCCTGAAGATGCTGCTCAGAAAGGAGACGACGGTCCAGGAAATCTACGCCGCTAAGCTCGGCGGAGGACTCGACGAGCTCCGGAGCAGGTCGGGCAATCCCCTGCTCAAAGACGCGGTCGGTGAGGAGGATCAGCCAGACTCATTCGTCGCGACCCGGGACGACGACCGGGTACGAGCAGGCGCTCGCCACATCGTTCGGCTGGTGGTCGAAGTCTCAGGCGACCGCGCGCCACGGATGTCCTGGTTGAAGGAGCCGAAGAACGTCGAGGCGATGTTGAAGCGGCGTGAGCGCGAAGGGCTGAAGCGGAACAGCGTCCGACGGTCGCTCTACCGCGCGGTGGCTGAGCTGCTCGAGCGAGAGATCGGGAGACAGGACAAGACCGCCGTCCTCGCTGAAGTCCGCTTCGCGGCTGAGGACGACGAGCGGGACATCCGGGTCACGCCAGGCGAGATCCAGCGTCTGCTGGGCGCGTGTATCGGTCCGCTGTTCAGAGAGGCGGTCGAGTTCGCGGTGACGAGTGGGATCGACCGTACACCCTTACTACGAATACGGCCACGCTATTTCGACGAGTCGACCGGAGAGCTTCAGGTGCTCGACCGGAAGACGAAGGCGAGGCCCCGTACCATCCAGTTGTCCGAGACTGCTCAGGCGAGCCTCAGGCGAGCGATCGTGATGGGCAGGGCTGGTATGGACGCCCTCGTATTCGATTGGTCGGTAGGTCAGTTCCGCCACCGTTGGGACGCGGCGTGCGAGAGGGCCGAACTGCCTTGGCTGCGCTTCAAGGATCTGCGCGCGGTGTTCGCGACAGCCTACCTCACGGCAGGCGGATCGGTGAAGAACCTCCAGCAGATTCTCGGTCATGCGGACGTGAAAACGACGATCCGTTACCTGAAGAGAATTGCTGCAAGACATGGTCTAGAGATGCAGGCTACGGCGGACCATCTCGGGCTTGGCAGGATGGGACTGAAGGTCGAGGACGCGAGCTGATGGACCGAGGGCGTGTAAGCACTGGTGTAAGCAGTCGACGAAACGGCACCTCCACCCAGGTGGGGCAGAGAGGCCGTAAGTCGTTGTCCCATAAGGAGCGGAGGCGGAGGGACTCGAACCCCCAAGCGCTTGCGCGCGCCGCATTTCGAGTGCGGTGCCTTACCAATTAGGACTACGCCTCCGAACGATCGAAGTGTCGGCTAGATGGACCCAAACTGTCATCGGGACCGCCCGGTGGTCCCACCAATCGGGGCGCCCGGATTTGAACCGGGGACCTCTGCGTCCCGAACGCAGCGCTCTACCGGACTGAGCCACGCCCCGTAAACCGAACCACCCGTGCAGTCCTCTCAGCTCCTGCCCACCCTCGCGCCGACGCGACCGCAAGGGATCAATCCACCATAGCGGACGGGGTGGGATTCGAACCCACGCGGGCGTTAACCCACACGATTTCCAATCGTGCGCCTTAAGCCACTCGGCCACCCGTCCGAGCCGGGTCCACTCCGCCCGGATGGGCGGTCGTGAGTCGATGTAGGGAAGCTGGGTGTCACGATCAGGTCCGCGGGGCTGTCCTCGCCCGACCCGATGTGGCCACCCAAAAACGGAGGGGGTGGGATTCGAACCCACGAGACCCTCTCGGGTCAACGCCTTAGCAGGGCGCCGCCTTAAGCCACTCGGCCACCCCTCCAAGTTGCCCCGCCTGGGATCGAACCAGGACTCTTCTGATCCAGAGTCAGACGTGTTGCCAATTACACCACGGGGCAATCACAACTCAGAATTTGGCGCTTGGTTCGGAGGCCCGCAAATCCCTCGCGCCGCTCACCAGAGCCACCAGTCGGACTTGAACCGACGACCCCGTCATTACGAATGACGTGCTCTACCAGCTGAGCTATGGTGGCGATGCCGGACACCGAGTGGAGCCGAGGGGAATCGAACCCCTGACCTCAGCATTGCGAACGCTGCGCTCTCCCAACTGAGCTACGGCCCCGAGAAGCTCACCGAAACTCTGCAATCTTCGTTCCGCAAGAGCAACGGTTCTCGTTCCATCGATGGGCGCGAGAGGACTCGAACCTCTGACCTCTACGATGTCAACGTAGCGCTCTAACCAGCTGAGCTACGCGCCCTCTGCCAAGCTCCGACCGACCCTCGGAGATCCGACACGGCTCCGACCGACGCTTGGGCCGGCCACACGAACAACGCGCCCGGGAGGACTCGAACCCCCAACCTCCTGGTCCGTAGCCAGACGCTCTATCCAATTGAGCTACGGGCGCCTATCACGATTCCGCTCGATCCGCCGCGCCTTTTTCGCTAAGAGATTTGGATGCAGGCCTAGGCGGGCAAGGCCGAGCGAGTGAGGCGTACTGGTATACGCCGCAACGAGCACGGTCCGCAGCCCAACGACGGCCTGCGCCAAAGCTCGACGCGAAAAATGCCCACGACAGGACTCGAACCTGTACGCCGTTTCCGACACTGGTCCCTCAAACCAGCCTGTCTACCAATTCCAGCACGTGGGCGACCGTCTGTACGAAACCGGTGCGTGATCCGAGCGTCTACGCGGCCGCACGACCGGACCTGCTCGTTCACGACATGCTCGGGGAGGGACTCGAACCCTCACGGGGTTAACCCCCACAGGAACCTGAATCCTGCGCGTCTGCCAATTCCGCCACCCGAGCGTCCCGATCCCTCACGCGATGGAGCCGAGGGGAATCGAACCCCTGACCTCCTGAATGCCATTCAGGCGCTCTCCCAACTGAGCTACGGCCCCAACCCATCGCCGATACCCGATCATTTCAAAAAGCCTACGGGGCTGACGGGACTCGAACCCGCGGCCTCCGGTGTGACAGACCGGCACTCTAACCAGCTGAGCTACAGCCCCAAGCGCGCTCGACCGCTCGCGCCCAAACAAATGCCCTCACGGGGAATCGAACCCCGATCGCCACCTTGAAAGAGTGGTGTCCTAGCCGTTAGACGATGAGGGCTCGCTGCCGTCCGACGTTCGCATCGGTCGACGCCCCTTTCCTTCCAAACATGGCACAGGCCCGGAGGGACTCGAACCCCCAACCCCCGGTTTTGGAGACCGGTGCTCTACCAGTTGAGCTACGGACCTCCGTCCCTCGGCCTCAACGGCTGGCCGAAAGCCGGTTGATGGCCAGGGGCGGAATCGAACCGCCGACACCACGATTTTCAGTCGTGTGCTCTACCAACTGAGCTACCTGGCCGAAAAAAAGCCCGAGCCATCGGCGCGGGCGGGGGTGCTCGGAGTTTCGCCAGATGCTAGCGGCGAGTCCCGCCCCCCCGACTACGCGGGCTAGACCACGTATCGGTCGGAAACCAAAAAAGCGCGCGCACGCGATCCGCCCGATGGGCAGTGGTCTGCTTCCGCGTGTCTTGCAGCTCAATCATCGTCCGACCTCACGCTCGGCGCGTCCCTGACAATAGCCTTCCAACGTGGAAGCGCCGCCAATTCGGCGGCGCTCTCCAAGTAGCGGGGGCGGGATTCGAACCCGCGACCTTCGGGTTATGAGCCCGACGAGCTACCAGACTGCTCCACCCCGCATCAAGGCCAAAAAAGTTAGACCTGGCGCATGGGGGTGTCAAGCCTGTCGAGACCGCTGTCGGACGCCGCTCGCGTCTGTCTCGCGTGCGCCTCTACGCCGCCTCGCCTTCGTGCAACTTCTTGCAGTCATCGTGCAACTTTTTGCATCTCCCTTACGTCGGATGTGAATGAGAACGGCTCCTTCGTCGTACGTAGACTAAGTCGCGTTCCCTCTCGACTGGCAGGGGCCGGTGAGTAGGCCGCGCGGTTCGGCGATCGGTGTGGCCGTGGGTGGATGATGACGATGAGGAGGAGACGATGATCGCAGTACCGAAGTATCTCGAGGAGCTCCTTTCAGCATCCGACAGGCGCAAGGGTTTGGCAGGGTTTTCCTTCGCGCTCTTCGTGGGCTGTGGCCGTCAGACGGCTGGGCTACTTCAGGCGATGGAAGACCGGGACTTGCCTGGCGTCGGCACGCACGGCCTAGACAGCGGGCTGACCCAAGCCGAGCGCCTGCAGCCCGATCTGATCGTGATCGGGGGAGACCTGGATGGGCGCGAGCCCTTCGGCTTCATCGCCGAGATGGCTCGCACAGCGCCGGGTGCCGTTGTCCTGTTTCTCGCAGCGCGGGCCGACACCACCATCGCGGGGCGGGCCTTGGACGCGGGTGCACACGACGTCGTTGCGCCTCCCCACTCTCTCGCTTCGATCCTTCTGCGCGGTCTCGTGGCTGCCCGGCGCACGGCGAGCCCTCAACCGCGAGCTCTGAGACGCCAGACCGTGGCCGGCCTCGAGATCGACGTCGAGGCCCGGCGGGTCTGGGATGGCGAGACCCCGGTCAACCTCTCGGGCCGCGAGTTCGAGCTGCTCATGCGGCTCCTCGAATCGGAGGGAGAAGTGGTCGCCCGCGAGACGCTTTTGGACGACATCTGGGGTCGGGTGGAGGGAAGCGAGGCCGTGCTCGACGCGACGGTGCATCGGCTCCGCCGGAAACTCGAGCACAGCATGCGAGCGGCGGTAACGACGGTGCGCGGGGTGGGATACCGGCTGGAATCTCTGTACGCCCGGTCGTAAGGGCGCCCGGCTACGGGCGCCCGGCGGTCCCTAGAGGCGCACGGCGGTCCCTAGAGGCGCACGGCGAATCAGATTCTTTACATCGTTGGGGCACGCCAGCTAGCTGATGATCCGGCTGGCGCGCGTGAGGCCGCGACCCATGCAGCAACAACCTTTATCCCCTCGTGACCCCCGGTTATATTCTCGTCCCTCCGGGACGTGGCGCAGTCCGGTAGCGCACCTGAATGGGGTTCAGGGGGTCGCCGGTTCGAATCCGGCCGTCCCGATTTGGTGGGTAGCTACAGAGCAGTCAGTTAGGGAAGCGGGAGAGTCCGGCTTCGGGCTACGAGCGCACAACTCGGAGCCAGCCGGAGAGGCGCTCGAGGATCTGCGTCATTCCTTCGCGAGCTGCTCGGGTGCCGTTGATCCCTCCGTGCCGATTCCCCGGTGCCGATGCTCCTCGTGGACAGCCATGTAGCAGATGAAGCCGAGACCGCGTGATCCTGCGTAGCTGACCGTTTCGAACCCCAGCACCTGGTCGCCCTCCCGAGCGATCCAGAATTGGCAGCGAGCGTCCCACTCTTCGGGGAATTACTCACGGGTGAAGATCTCCGACGTCTCCCAAGGCACGCGTTCGTCCTCCGGGAATGCCTCCTCGTAGATCGCGCGGGCCTGCTGGCCGAGGTGGCCGTCGATGTTCGTGAGTGCGCCTACTTCATAGCCGTCAGTGCTCATCGATTCCCCCGGTGACGATGCGTTCGGGTCGTCCGTCGTTCCTTGGCCGAAACCGATACCGTCTTGCGCGAGCACTCCCGTGGCCGGATTCGTGCGCTCGTCGCCATGCTCAACTCCTCATCGCTCGGTCCGTGACCTATCTGCGTCCGTTGCGGTTCGCGCTCGGAGGGCGGGACCAACTCAGGGCAGTCAAGACCCTCCGCACCGTCTGCGCCACCTCCACCCCGGACTCGTATGCACCCGCGCACGTGGCGCCTAGGCTCGGGTGACATGCCTTCACCGACGAAGAAGACCCGATCCGACACTGTGTAGTGTTCCCGTCAACGTTGGTGAGCCAGCTGAGGCCGGTGGAGGGGTCGGTCCGCTCAAGCACCATTCGATCCGACCCATGTGCAGCCAGTGACACCCCCTATCGAACGGCACGCCGAAGGTCGTAGTATCGGTGACGGCCCTGCCACCGATCCGATGACGTGCCTCGACGAGCGATGCAGTCAAGCCAAGGTCCAGAAGAGTACTACACGCCGCGAGCCCGGCCGCGCCTGCCCCGACGATCACGACGACCGGTTGCGCCTCGACGACACAGGCTTTCGGCACGGCGATGGCAGCCCCGAGAGATCCGACTCCCCTCGGTGTGGGTTCCCGACCCACTCGACTAGTTTGCTTCCATTCGGGCCGGATTCCGCTGGCCCGATCTGATACGCAGGGCTCAAACAGGACAGACCACCGTGCTAGCCTTGATATCCCCAGCGAAGAAACTTGACGCCGAACAGAAAGCGCCGCTAGGCGACTTCACGATGCCCCAGCTGTTGGACCACAGCGAGGAGCTCGTGCGCACCGTGAGAGATCTGGGGAAGGCCGGATCAAAAGCCCTCATGAATCTCTCGGACTCCCTCACCGACCTGAACCATGCGCGCTACGAGCGGTACTCCAACCCCTTCACCCCGGACAATGCCAAGCAGGCCGTGTTCATGTTCCGCGGTGACACCTATGTGGGGCTCGACGCGGACGGATTGAGCAAGGATGACCTCGTCTATGCCCAGGACCACCTCGGCATTCTCTCGGGCCTCTATGGCGTGCTGCGTCCCCTCGACCTGATACAGCCCTATCGTCTGGAGATGGGCTCGAAGCTCTCCAGCACCCGCGGGGAGGACCTCTACTGTTTCTGGGGCTCGCTGCTCACGGACGCCTGTAACGAGCTCACCACCTCGCACAGGAACCGCACCGTCGTGTCCCTGGCCTCCAAGGAGTACATAAGCGCAATCCGACCTGACGGCTTGGCCGGCCCGTTCGTGACCTGTCAGTTCAAGCAGATCAAGGACGGCGTACCCCGAAACATCGGGCTCTTTGCGAAACGTGCGCGGGGAAGGATGGCGCGCTTCGTGGTCCAGAACCGCGTCGAGAACGCGGAGGGCTTGAAGGGCTTCGAGGAGGACGGATACGCCTTCCAGCCCGAGCTATCCGGCGACAACGAGCTGGTCTTCGTCAGAAACGGCCAGTGAAGATGTCCTCCGCCACTAGTGTAGTGCCGCAAAAGTACTATGGTCAAAGGGCGTGGCGCACGGTATCTAAGCTCGGGACTTCCAATCGCTGCGGTTCTTCCAGGGAGACGACCGTTCTGACCTGCCTGGTACCCGGTCCGCGACTCGGGCAGAGCAACGGCCCAGCCGCTGGCTTTGCGATCGGCGATCCCGAGCACTAAGCTGAAATGCTGGCTCGGTGCCCTGTAACCAGGAGGCGCTCGATGAGAAGGCGCACGTTCGTTCGCTCGACCCTGGCCGCGTCCGCGGCCCTCGCGTTTCCAAACCGACCCCTCCAGGCCTTCTACCGGGAGCCGACCGGTCGACCGCCGGACCTGTCGGCGGTAACGGGAGATGGCCGGGAGGTCACGCTCACGAGCGCCGCGCTCGAAGAGCTGCAGGCCCAGCTGCGTGGTCGCCTCCTGCTCGCCGAGGACGACGGATACGACCAGGCCCGCCTGCTCTTGAATCCCTCGTTCGACAAGTACCCGGCGCTCGTCGTCCAGCCGACCGGCGTCGCGGACATCATCACCGCGGTGAACTTCGCGCGGGAGAACGGAGGACTCCTGTTGGCGGTGAAGTGCGGGGGTCACAGCGCTTCCGGGAAGTCGAGCTGCGACCGGGGCATGCAGATCGACCTTTCACTGTACCGCGACGTGCGCATCGATCCGTTCGCGAAGACGGCGCGCGTCACGGGTGGTAGCCTGCTGGGTCAGCTCGACCACGAGGCGATGGCGCACGGGCTCGTTATCCCGATGGGCACGGTGTCGCACACCGGTGTCGGTGGGCTCGTCTTGGGCGGTGGATTCGGTCGGGTCGCGCGCAATTTCGGACTTTCGATCGACAGCCTCATCTCCGTCGACGTGGTGAGCTCCGACGGCGAGCTCCGACACGCCAGCGAGACTGAGAATCGTGACCTCCTCTGGGGCGTTCGCGGCGGTGGTGGCAACTTCGGCATCGTCACCTCCTTCGGGTTCCGGCTCCATCCCATGAACCGCCAGGTGCTCGCCGGGAGGATCATGTTCCCGCTCGCCCAGGCGCGGGAAGTCCTCACGCTCTACAACGACTACGGGCCCGAGCAGCCCGACTCGCTCCAGCTCGACTTGTACATAGCTAAGCCGCCCCGAGGAGAACCCGGCGTGGCCGGCTTCTCCGTTTGCTATTGCGGTGACCCGGGCAGGGCGGATACCGCCCTCGCGCCGATCCGTGGCTTGGGGACTCCGATCGTCGACTCCGTGGCTCCGGTCGACTACGTGGCGCTGCAACGCTCTGGTGACGTAACCGACCCGCGCGCGATCGCTCGATACCTGAAGGGCGGCTTCGTGCCCGAGATCCCGCGCGGCCTCGTCGACGCGATCGTCGACGGTTTCGAAGGCCACCCCGGTCGCAGCACGCAGGTCGTTTTCCAGCAGAGTGGAGGCGCGATCGGACGCGTGTCGCCGGGCGCCACCGCGTTCGTGCAGCGAGACGCCGTGGCCAACATGCTTCCGTCCGTGGGCTGGAACTCCGACGAAGACGGGTCCGAGCACATCGCTTGGGCGCGGGAGTACTGGACGCACCTGGAGCCATACACGCACGGCTTCTACTTCAACGACGACGCTGACCCGGAATCGTCGCCGAAGCGCGTGGCCGAGAATTACCAGCAGAACATCGATCGCCTCACCGAGGTGAAGAACCGCTACGACCCCACAAACCTGTTCCGGTTGAACGCGAACGTCGTGCCGACCATGTAGGCGGCCTCATCGCGGTGCTCGCGCAGCCCGCCGCTCCAGTGCTCGTCGAGGCTCTATCGTCTTGATGAGCGGGTACTGCGTGATTACGCCCGGTCCTCCGGACCGGTCCTAGCCTCAAGTATTCGACGCTTCGTGTCTTCCTTCAGGACAGTTAGCTGAATCAGCACCCTATCGATGAGGTTTCGGAGCTTCGCGACCTCATCGGGCGGAAGGCTCTTCGCGAGAATGGCTTGAGCGGCAGTCTCGGACTCGCGGGTGCTGCTGTGTGGGCCGCATCCGCTAGACACCGCGAGGGGTGACCGTGACGCGAGTTACTGAGGCCCGGTTTACGACGCGTACGTCAGCCGGGGCTACCTGGAAGCCTCGGCGTCCCGGGCTCCCAATCCGGTAGGGGAGCCCAGTTATCACGATTCGGCATCTCCACCATCGGCAGACTCTCGGCGTCCATTACGGCGCCCTCCGCGATGACGCCGTTCAGGTGGAGCAGATAGGCCGTCAGCGCGTAGACCTCATCGGCGGTGAGGGTTCCTTCTGCACCTAGAGGCATGCCGCGATTGATGAAATCCCATACCGTCGTCGCGTACGGAGAGCGGATCGGCAGTACTCGCCCCAATGACCAAGGGTCGGCATCTGGCGCGGCTTCGCGTTTTATCAACCTGGGAGCGGGTTCCCCTACCCCTGCCATCCCGTGGCATACGACGCACCCTTTCAGCATATAGACCGTCGCGCCTTCCTCGGCCGTCCCGCGCCCCGGTGGGAGCTCCTCTCCAGTGGGACTGATGGCGATATCCCAGGCACTGATTTCTTCTGCGCTCGGGGTCCTTCCCACACCATAGGTGGGCGACTGCGCGAGCGCGGAGCCTGGCCCCACGAGCATCAGAAACGGGAGAAGCCTAAGAGATCGCACTAGAAGCCTAGGAGATCGCATTGTGCACACTCCCGTCGCTCGCGATCCTCCACGGCTGAATGGAATTGTCCAGGCCTCTCACACGGCCGAGCACCCGTCGATCCGGTTGAACCTGGCCCAGATCATCCGTGCAGCGCGACATGAGCACGGTCTCTGTTCCGTCCCAAGTCCAGTCGAAGCTGAACCGGGTGTGCGCCATGCGATGCGCCGTCCCGCGAATCTTGGCGTCCATCCAGGTCTCGCCATCGTCGGTGGATATTTCCACTCTGCCAACGGCTCCCTGACCGGCCCAGGCCAAGCCGCTGATCTGGTAGAAGCCCGTGCCAGGCAACTGCTGTCCCGCGGACGGGTAGGTGATGACCGATTTCGGTCCGACCTGCATACCCAGCGCAGCATCGACGGGCTCCTGACGAAGATGCCCATAGTCGTTGTATGTCATGTAGAACTGGTCGACGACCTTGATTCGCCTCAGCCACTTCACGTTGAGGATTCCTTCGAAGCCGGGAACCACCAACCGCACCGGGAACCCTTGCTGCGGCCGTAGCGCCTCGCCGTTCATGGCGTACGCCACCAGGGTGTCATCCATCGCCTTCGTCATGTGAATGCTCGACGCCCCTTTTACTTCCTCCACCCCCTCCGCCACGATCCAGTCCCCTCCGTCTTGCACGCCCGCCTCCTCGAGCAGTAGGCGCAGGGGCACTCCGGTCCATTCGGCGCAGCTGGTCATCCCGTGCGTTTCCTGCACTGTCGTGTGCCGGCGATTCGCACGATTCCCCGCGCACTCCATGAAATGAAGGCGGGTTATCGACGGGAGACGCTTCAACTCGTCCATGGTGAAGATCAGCGGACGATCCACCATCCCGTGGATCATGAGACGATGCTCCGCGGGATCGATGTCCGGGACGTAGGAGCCCCGGGTGGTCCCGATATAGTGGAGCGCGGATGGCGTGATTACCCCCACCGAGTCCTGAAGCGGAGTCGCCACGTGAAAGACGAGCCCAAACGCATCGGGTGACGGCCTGCCGCCATGTGGGATGCGTTTTGACGTCACGAAACGGGAGCGCTCGCCATAGGCGATCAGCTCGTCACTCGAATAGTCCGGGGCCTCCTGGGACTTTTCCTCGACAGACTGTCCAGACGCTACCGCCTCGCGGATCCCGGGCGCAGCCGCTCCCAAGGTCAAACCGCCGGCCACCGCCGCCCCGCGTCTAAGGAATGCCCTGCGATCAGGTCGTTCCGAACCCATGGGTCTCTCCTTCGCAGATGAGCTCACTCGATAATTTGGTTCCCATCTGTCGAAATGATACGCCAAGGACAGTTAAACCGACAGCACACCGGAGGCCAGATCGGGACCCTATCCGAGCAATGGAGTGGCCGCGCGCTGGGGGTCTGCGCGTGTTCAGCCCAGGAACGAAGACGAGGCGTGGCGGCGCTACGGCGAGGAGAAGAGACGCTACGGCGAGGAGGAGAGACGCCGGATCAACCGCCTACCCCCCAACTACGGTTGCGGTTGTATGACGATGCGGGCGAGGCCGTACGGGTCGATTGCCAACTCGTTCTCTCCCACCGGCATCCCAGTAACACTGAGCTGGTAGGCGATCACATCGACGTACTCCTGTTGAGTCAAGGAGTTGGGATTCTCTTCCGGCATCGTCGCTCGTGTGTATGCCAACAGTGTGCCTAGCGACCGCCCATCCCAGAGGCGCAGGAATCTCGCTCGCGCCACAGGCGGCGATGACCGCATGTCGGGATCGTCGGGAGCGCCGTTCAGCCTGCTACCATGACAGCTACCACAGGCACCCGAGTACGCGGCCTGGCCGCGTGTCGCCTGTGCCTCGGTGAACACGCCGTCCCAGACGGATGTCATGGGGCTTGATTCTTGGAGTCGGACGGGGTCCCCGAGTCGATCATTGCCGCTCAGCGCTGGGAACCTGGGCGGATCCCCGTCACTCGTGTCGATCCGCTGTTGCGCTACTCCAACCGGGGCGAAGAGGAACGCCAAACCCAGAACACCGACCACGAGCGTCAAGATCGGAGCCTTCTCTCCCATTGTGTGGCGGCGGCCGGATTCAGGACCAGATATCGGCATCGGAGAGCTCCCGATCCAAAGCGAGCTCAGCCCTTATCGTCACGTCTGTCTTCATTTTGACGTCGCTGCGGAAGGAGAAATACTCCTTCCCGGAAACAAAGAGTCTGTACTCGCCCTTCGGAAGCCTCATCTCCGCCACGCCGCCCTCGTCTGTGGAGGTTCTATAGGGGTGAACCACAACCTTGGCGCCTTTAACTGGGGTCTGACGTTCCATGTCTATGGCGACGACCGTCAACAGACACTCGGGTGTGGGAACGACTCTCACGCCAAGAGGGGCGATAGACTCGGCGTGCGGGACTTCCAGCCCGTCCCCCGGAGCCTTGGCTTCCCACGTATGGAGCCCCTCCGTGTCAGGGGCGCTCAGCTCCACCTCCGCATGATAAAGCGCGCCGGTACCGGGCCATGGCTCGCCGCTGAGCGCGGCCGTCACCCGCTCTTTGCCGTCGTGGTCGCGGACCTCGACCGTCCAACCGTCGGGCCGGCACTCCGAGGAGCACTTGACCCCTAGCTTCACGCTGAACTTCTCGCCGCGTTCGATGGTCGACGGCACGTCCCATACGACAACACGCGTGTCGTGCGGTTTGATCTCGCCGGTCACGTCGTCGTCTTCGGCCATATCGTGTGAGCCTTCCCGATCGTGTAGGGGCCCCAACGGAAATGAGGGTGACGACTAGCTGGACGGTTCTTCGACGACATGCGTGCCCGCGATGTAGCCTTGAACGTGACCCTTGCCCAGGCCATGCTTGTTCAACCCCCCCACTGCCTCGCCTCCCGCATAGAGACCAGGAATGATCTGGCCTTGCATGTCCACGACCTGTTGCCGGCCGTTGACCCGCAGGCCGCCGTAGGAATCGTGCCAGATCACCATGATCGAGAGCGCATAGAAGGGTGGCCTCGCGATGGGACTCATGGGGGCATCCGCCTCACGCTCGAATTCGGGATCGGCGCCGGCGTCCACATAGCCGTTCCAGATGGCCACCGTCTCAGCCAGGCAACTCAGAGGCACCCGTTGGAACTCATGCCCCCCTTCGATCTCATTGGCCAAGTCCTCTATGGTATCTGCTCGGAAGAAGTAACCGTTGTCGGACACGTAGGGGTAGCGCAGCTCCCACCCGTTACGCTCGACCGCATCCTGATCGAAGACCGCCCAAAGCGGCCCCGAATAGTAGTCGGGAGGCTCCGACCCCTCGTTCATTGCCAGCGCGGCATCGAGGCCGTGGTCGTAGTCGTACATCTCCCGGACCCACTCCTTGCGACAATTGCGCCAGTCCAGCGGCGTGTGAGCGAGCCCCCTCCCCGGAGCGCCACCGTCGCCCGGGTACGCGCTGGGACCGGGCCGTGCGGGAAGACGGACCTCGTTGAAGAAACGCTTTCCGACCTGGTTCACGGCGATGAGCTCTTCGAAGCCCGCGCTGCCGACATTGAACCCGGCGGAGCCGCGGAAGCCGAACGTCGGGTGTCCGGGCATCATGCCGGTGTAGGCATCGCGGGTGCCGAGACGCGTCGAGATGTGGAACGTGGTGAAATACGAGACGTTCTGCTGCATCCCCGCCAGGTTCGCGCCGACCCTCAGGCCCGCTACGAGCGCTGATCCGTCCTGACCCCCAGGGCCTAGCAGCGCCCGACCACTCGTCGGGAATGCGGGCTCGCGCAAGGCCGGATAGAACATGCCGCGGACCTCGGGGTTTCCCGCGTGACCACCGCTGGCGAGGATGACGGCCTGTCGGGCCCTGATATTCACCGTCTCGCGTCGCTCGTCGATATTGCCGTTCTGCCATAGGCTCTCGAGGAGCTCGCCGGTCTCGGGGTGCTGCCGCGGCGAATCGCGCGCCGTGATTCCCAGAACCCTGCCCGCGACAGGCTCCTCACGCACGATCTCGTCGAAACGGCGGTGAAGCAGGAACTCGACGCCCTTCTCGCGGGCCGAGAACTCGAGCGACCGGGAGAGGGCGGGACCGCCGGCCACTGCGTTGGGTCCGACCATGCGGCTCGCGTCGCCCATCCGCAGGGGCGCGAACGCACTCGAGCGCTCGCGATCGGCGACGCCCGCGTCCTCCGCAGTGATGGTTCCCGCCTTGATATCCGTCTTGTCGCCCAGCATGAGGAAGCAGGTCGCCAACCGCGCGCGCGACAAGCCTCCACCGCCATGCGTGCTGTTGACCCGCGAGAACCGGACGTAGTTGTCGATCAGAAACTGCCGCGTCGCCGGACAGTTTTCGGCCCAAGCACGCGCCAGCTCCCGCTCGTTGTACCGGTAGGGGTTTTGCCCTTTAGGGTCGATGACCGACCAGTCGGTCATATCCGTGAACAAGAGCTCGATATTGTCATCGAGCTCCTCCGGGTCCTCGATGGGAGCCACAGTGACGAACCCTTCCCGGTCGCTCTCGCCCCCTATGTCTCTCTGCTGTACCGGGTCGCCTCCGCCGAGCGACATCCGGGCCGCGCTGTGCAGCATCCGACCGCCGAGATCGAAGTTCTGATCGACTACCAGCACGCTGGCTCCCAGATCCCTCGCGCGAATGGCCGCGGTAAGGCCTGCGCACCCGCCTCCGGCGATGACGACGTCTGCCTCATAGTGCCAGATGGTCTGTTGGGCGCCGGTCTCCGGGATTTGCGCTTGCGCCTCGTCTGGCTCTAACAGAGCCCCCGCCCCCAGCCCGGCGGCCACTCCCGTCCTAACGAAATCTCGCCTGTTGAGACCCCTCTCGTTCTCGAGCTCTTTGTCGTTCGATGGACGGTCGCTCTTTGTTGCCATGTCCAGTCCTCCCCCCGATGGTCGCCACGCCTATCCGCACTCACCGATCGGTGATCAGGAGGCGGATGAAACGACCCCCGGAACCAAGCCTGAGCGACTCAGAAGAGGATGCAAAGGCGGTGGCGCACCACCACCGTAGTGGCGGACGCAGTGACCCTGCAAGCGGCCCCAATGGCGACTCCGACAAGGTCGGGCGCGATCTCATATTTGACGGCACGTGGGATGGTTCGCCCATCGCGCCCCCTCTCGGGGCAGGACATGTCTACCTCTCTGGTCAACGACTCCACCAGGTGCCATTGTGCTCCTGGCCAGTCCATTGGAGGAAGTCGGGCCGCGCGGCCGGTGCGGCGCCCAGCGGCGGGCCCGGTCGGGCACTTCCCTTGGCCGGACGCGCCTCGACCGTCTAACCCCCACGAACATGGCTCCGAAGCCTGTTTCACCGCAGGTCAGACGGGAGCACGGGAGGAATACGTGAGCAGAAGAGTCAGAGCGTGTCTGATCGCATGGGTGGCGCTGGCGGTACTGGGCGCCGAGACCGGGGCGCAGGAGGTTCTGCTTAGCTGCGAACCGCAGGGGAGCCGAGACCAACTCGCTCAGCGACCGAGCCCCTACGACTCCGTCGTGGTTCGTGTCGGGGACAGTGACGCCAAGATCTGCTACTCCCGACCGCGCGCTCGGGAACGCGTGATCTTCGGAGACCTCGTACCCTACGACATGCTTTGGCGCACGGGAGCCAACGAGCCCACGATCATCCATCTTCCCTTCTCTGCGGAAATCGCTGGGTCCACGGTCGGGCCCGGCAAGTACTCGATCTATACTGTGCCGAGCACGAGGGAATGGGTGGTGGTCGTGAACGCGTCCACGAGTCAGGGTGGGCTTACACGTGACGAGGGCCAATTCACGAACCAATACGTCCCCGAGGTACGCGCGCAAGAAGTTGGCCGGGGCCTCGTCATGAGCGAGTCCACGAGCGAATACGTCGAGCAGCTCACGATCCGGTCTGAGCGAACAGGAAACAGTTCAGCAAACATCATTTTGGAGTGGGAGCGGACCCGGGTCCGAATACCCGTGCGCGCCGGCTCCGCCCCTCAGTAGGAGACAACAAAGGGTCGCCGATCCCGCCTACCGGCACCTGCACCGGCACCTGCACCTAGGGTCTATGGATCGGTGTTGGCGCGCCCGGTTCCCCGCTAGCTTGCCCTGGCCATGTACGCCCGCATCCTCCGTCTCTACCAGGACGTCTTCGGTGCCGAGCCCACCGACGTCGTGGGCGTCGCCGCCGACGGCTCGGCGCGTTCCTACCATCGCCTCGTAGGACCTGACGGCCAGACCGTCATCGGAGCCGTGGGTCCCGAGCCGGAAGAGAACCGGGCCTTCTGGTCATATTCCCAAGCCTTTCGGGGCATCGGGCTCAACGTTCCGCAGCTGTTCGCCATCGACGAGGAAGCGGGCGTGTGGCTCCTGGAGGACCTGGGCGACACCACCCTGTTCTCGGCCCTCGACGCCGCCCGTAATGCAGGCGGGGAGAGCTTTCCGACCGAGATGCTCGAGCCGTATCGACGGGTCGTGGAGGTTCTGCCGCACTTCCAGGTGGAGGGGCACCGGGTCGTGGACTATTCGGTGGCCTATCCGCGGGAGGCCTTCGACCGGCAATCCATCCTGTGGGACCTGAACTACTTCAAGTATCACTTCCTCAAGTTGGCCCACGTGCCCTTCCGGGAGGCACCACTGGAGCGGGACTTCCAAGCGCTCATCGACTTCTTGTTGGAAGCCGAGACGGACCACTTCCTGTACCGGGACTTCCAGTCGCGCAACATCATGCTGCGGGACGGAGAGCCGTGGTTCATCGACTACCAGGGGGGCCGCCGGGGCGCCCTCCAGTACGACGTGGCGTCGCTCCTCTACGACGCCAAAGCCGACCTTCCCGACTCGGCCCGGGCCGAGCTGGTCGATCACTACCTCGACGCCCTGGGTGAGTTCGTGGACCTGGACCGCGACGCATTCCTGTCGCGCTATCCGGGCTACGTCCTGGTGCGCATACTCCAGGCCATGGGGGCATACGGCTACCGCGGGTTCTTCGAGCAGAAGGCGCGGTTCCTCAAGAGCGTGCCGTACGCCGCCAAGAACATCGCCGGCATCTTGGAGCGGGGCCTGCCCCTGGAGCTGCCCGAGGTCGAGGCCGTGTTCCGCCATATCGTGGATCGCTGGTCCGGCGAGGCCGACTCGTCGGCCCAGGCCGAGGGGCTCCAGGTGACGATACGCAGCTTCAGCTACCGGCGAGGCTATCCCGCCGACGACTCGGGGCACGGGGGCGGCTTCGTATTCGACTGTCGGGCGCTGCCGAATCCGGGACGGCAGACCCGGTACGGAGCGCTCACGGGGCTCGACTCGGACGTGGCCCGCTTCATCGAGGACCTGCCCGAGGGAAGCCGGTTCTGGGAAGGCGTCCGGGCCCTGGCCGACGCACAGGTCGAGAGCTACCTCGCCCGGCGCTTCTGGAGCCTGAGCATCGCGTTCGGCTGTACGGGGGGGCAGCACCGCTCGGTGTACTTCGCCGAGCGCACCGCAGCCCACCTCCGGGAGCGCTTTCCCGATGTTACCGTCTCGGTGGTGCACCGAGAGGCGTCACGCTGGCCCGGCCGCGCCGTCGAGTCCGGCGCTCCTACGAGCTGACGCCGCGACATTCTGTGGACGCAATGGTCCTGGCCGCCGGGTACGGCAAGCGTCTCCGGCCCCTGACGGACCGCACGCCCAAAGCCCTGGTCGAGGTGGCGGGAGCTACGGTGCTGGAGCACATCGCCCGACGCCTGATACGGGCCGGTGTGGATCGCATCATTGTCAACACCCACCACTTGGCCGACAAGGTCGAACGCTTCGCCCGGGCGCGGTGGACCCTGGAAGCCGAGCTGATCCTGTCGCACGAGCCCGGGCGCATCCTGGGCACGGGAGGTGGCCTCCTTCACGCGGCGCCGCACTTCCGGCGCGATGCGCCGTTCTTCCTGCACGTGGGCGACGTCATCAGCGAGCTCGACCTCGGGGGGCTCTACGCCGCCCAGGAACGGAGCGGGAACCTGGCCACCCTGGCGGTCAACGACCGGGGTTCGTCCCGCTGCATCCTGTTCGACGACGGGGGCCTGATGGGCCGGGACAACCAGATCGAGGGGTGGAGCCGGTCGGCGAGAGCGTCCGAGGGCTCGGTCCGACGATGGTCTTTCGCCGGGGCGCACGCCGTCTCGCCCGACATCTTCGATCGCTTCGTCGAAGCTCCGCCCTTCGACATCCTAGACGCCTACCTGCGGATGGCGTCCGAGGGAGCTCGCATCGCGCCCTTCGACGTCACCGGAAGCCGGTGGCTGGAGATCGGCAACCCGGAGCGCCTGGGCCAGGCCCGCGAGGTGTTGGCGGAAGACAGCTGAGGGCGGCGCCCCGACGGGGCCCACGAAGAGCTGGCCGTCGGGCGCCGCGCGTCAGATGGCCGCCCCTACCGATTGCTCTCCGACGAGCTCCTCACCGGCGAGCGACACTCCGGCCACTCCGAGCCCTCAGGCATGGCCCGTCGGTCCCTCGACATTCGCTCCGGATCCTCCGACGCCAGGTACACCAGCATTGCGGTCATGACCGCGTCGTCCCGCAGATCCTCGAAGATGATCTTGTCGTACGTGTCCCGGTTGGTGTGCCAGGTGTAGATGCTTGTGTCCCACCGATTCGTGCCCATCGGCAGGTTCTCGTCGCGCCCGGCCCCCACGTGGAAGCTGAACGCCGGCACGCCGGCGCATAGGAAGGACGCGTGGTCCGTTCCGCCTGACTCGGGCATGCCCGGGATGTCCAGCGTCACCTGGCCTGCGAGCTCGCCCGGCACGCGGGCCAGCCACTCTCCGAAGCGCCCTGCAGCTGCCGCAAAGCCCTGCATCGGGATGAAGGTGACCGGCCCGTTCCCGTGATCGGCGTTGAAGACCGTGTGGGTCCGCTCGAGGATCTCGGGGTGGTCCTCCACGAAGGCGCGCGACCCGTTCAGACCCTGCTCCTCGCCGTTCCATAACGCGCCGATGATCGTGCGCCGGGGGCGGGGATAGACGCTCTTCAGGATCCTCATTGCTTCCATGACCACGACTGCGCCCGTCCCATTGTCGAGGGCTCCGGAGCCCCCGTCCCACGTGTCGTAGTGGCCGCCGAGAATCACGTATTCCTCGGGCTCGGCGCTCCCGGGGATCGTGGCAATGGCGTTGTGGACCGGGACCTCGCCCAGGAAGCGGGCTTCGGCGTTTACACGCAACACCGGGCTCTGGCCGTTCTCGGCGAGCCGGTACAGCAAGCCGTACGCCTCGCAGCTCAGATCGAGCACAGGGGCACCCTGCGCGCGGGTCCCGAAGATCTTGTTCACGCCCCACCCCTCCGACCACTGCGACCGGATGATGCCGGCCGCCCCCGCGGCATCGAGAGCCTCGGGCAAGACCCGCCGGTCGACGCCCGTATTCTCCTCCCGCGCTCGCCACGACTCGATCGCCTGCTCCCGCTCCTCGGTCATACGCTCCAGCGTCTCGGGCCGAGCGAACCACTCCAGGTTGTCGCGCGGTCGGCAGCTCTCCTCAGGGCGAGAGATCAGCACGAACTTGCCCCTCACCTCGGGAAGCCACGCCTCGAAGGCCTGGGGATTCCCTGCATCGGCCAGGATCACCACTCCCGCCTCCACGGGCCCGTCCGTGGCCGGGCTCCACGCTGCGGCCATGCCCTCGAGCGTCCTCACCCGCGGTGAGATCAGATCGATGTGGCTGATGCCCCGCTCCCATCCACGCCACGAGCCGTACTGCTCCTTGTAGGCGTCGATGCCCCATTCCGCGTACTTGGCCACGGCCCAGTCGTTCGCGCCTGCCATGCCAGGCGATCCAGTGAGTCGGGGGCCGATCGAGTCCATCATCACCTGACCCAGCTCGTTGACCTGCGAGCGCTCGACGCCTTCCTCCCAGATCTGCCGGATCACGATGTCTCCGGACGGGAAGGACTGGGCACCAGCCGTCCCCGTTGTTCCGGGTGAAGCCGGCGCGGCGAGGGTGGCAAGGGATGCCAGCGATAACGCGAACAGGACTCGAATCGACGTACTCATGGATCGCTCCGCGAGAAGGGACCAACTGGACCGACACCGCCACCGCCACGGCACCGCCACTACCGTGTGGAAAGTAGGGGTGGGAAAACGCCGTTGCATCTTCGTCTTCCGCCCCCAACTCTATCTCCGGAATCCTCTGTAGGCTCAACCGTGGATCGCCCATGCGTCTCGAAGGTCAGCGCGCCCTGGTCACAGGCGCTTCACGTAGCATCGGCAGAGGCATCGCGCTCGGTCTGGCGCGCGAGGGCGCGGACGTCGCGGTCAACTACCGGCAGAGCCGGGCGGACGCCGAAGAAGCCGTCCGTGAGATCGAAGCGATGGGGCGGCGGGCCGTTGCCGTTCAGGGCTCCACGGCCTCCTCATCCGACGTCGAGCGATTCGTCGCCGAGGCCGACGATTTCCTAGGCGGCATCGACGTGCTGGTGAACAACGCCGGGATCCTCAGGCGGACGCCGCTCCTCGAGATCAGCGAAGAGGAGTGGGACGGCATCGTGGACGTCAACCTGAAGGGGTACTTCCTCGTGGGCCAAGCGGTGGCGCGCCGCATGGTCGAGTCCGGAGCTCACGGTGCCATCGTGAACGTCTCGTCGGCCGGGCAGGCCGTAGCCGCACCAAACCTGACCCACTACTGCGTGTCGAAAGCCGGCGTGGAGATGCTCACCAAGCAGATGGCGCTCGAGCTGGCCCCCCACAAGATCCGTGTGAACGCGATCGCCCCCGGTCTAATCGAGACCGACATGAACCGAGCCGATATCGCCCAGGGCGACTTCCGACAGCGACGGCTCGCGCGTATCCCCCTGGGGGAGATCGGCGCTCCCGACGACGTGGTAGGGGCAGTGGTCTTCCTGGCGTCGAACGACGAAGCCCGCCTCGTGACGGGTGCCACGCTCTTCATCGACGCCGGCCAGACGATCTCGGGTGCGTAGGGGATCGCATGTTCGGGCTGAGGTGCGTCCGGGATCGCATGTCAAGGCTGGGGTCCGTCCGGGATCGCGTGCTGGGGTTGGGACGCGGAGGGGATCGCGTGTCGAGGCCGCCGTGATGAGGCCGCGCGGGTGAGGCTCGCGCGATCGGGCTTGGCGCTGGTCCTGCTCGCGCTTGCAGCCGTGACGTGCTCCAGGCCCGAGACGGCTTCTCCCGGCTCCGACACTTGGGACGTGCGCTTCTCGCACGTGCTCTCTAGTAGCTCGGAGTTCCACTTCATGGCGGAGCGCTTCCGCGAGCTCATGCTGGAGCGGACCGACGGGCGGTTCCGGGTCACCATCTATCCCTCGGGGCAGCTCGGCGGGGAGCGCGTGGCCTTCGAGCAGATCCAGGTGGGCGCGGTGCACATGGCGATCACCGGCACCCCCGTGCTCTCGGGTTGGGTCCCCGAGGGACAGATGTTCGATCTGCCCTTCCTCTTCGACACGCGCGACCAGGGCCTTGCGGTGATGAACGGCCCGGTTGGCGACTGGTGGCGCGATCTCCTGCTGGATCGCACGGGGGTCCGGTCGGTGGGGTTCTTGGACTACGGGTTCCGGCACGTCTACAACAAGCAGCGACCGGTCGAGGCGCCCAACGACCTCGTCGGCCTCAAGCTCCGGGTTCTCCAGAACGCGACCTACTTGGCAGCCTACTCCGCGTTGGGTGCCCAAGCCACCCCGATGAACTACGGCGAGGTCTACTCCGCTCTACAGCAAGGAGTGATCGACGGTGGGGAGGCCAACGCCATCGGCTTCGTGAGCAGCCGACTCTACGAAGTGGCGAAGTTTTACAGCTTCACGTCCATCACCTACAACCCCATCACGCTCCTGGTGAACGAGCCCTTCTACCAGTCGCTCCCTCGGGGTATCCAGGAGATCCTCGATCGGTCGGCGGCCGACGCCCTCGTCTACCAGAGCCAGGTCGCTCGCCAGATGGAAGCCGATGCCTTAGAGGAGATGCGCGCCAACGACGTGGAGATCTCCCGACCGGAGCTGTCCCCCTTCGAGCCTGCAGTCCGTCCCGCCGTGTGGGACGAGTTGGCGGATCGACTCCCGGACGGGGGCGCCTTGATCGGGCGGCTGGTCGAGGAAGTGCGGCGGACGGCGCCGCGGGAATGACGACGGTCCGCGGGGCGGGCGCGTGACGAGGCGACTCCAGGCCCTCAACCGCGTCCTCGTCTCCCTCGAGACGTACGCGGTGGGGGGACTCGTGATGACGGTCGCCGTCGTCGTCCTCCTTCAGGTACTGATGCGCTACCTCTTCGCGTATCCGAACCCCTGGAGCGAGGAGGTCTCGCGCTTCTGCTTCATCTGGATGTCGCTGCTGGGTGCCTCCCTCGCCGTCGAGCATCGGGCCCACTTCGGGTTCGACCAGCTGACGAAGGGGCTGGCTCCTAGGGCAAGGAGCGCAGTGAAGACGTTCGCGAACACGGTCGTGCTGATGTTCGCGTTGCTCCTCGTCACGACCGGCATCGCCCTCATGGACCTCACCCTGGGTGAGCGCTCGGCGGCCTTGAACCTCCCAATCGCTCTTGTCTACGCCGCGGTTCCGGTCTCCGGTGTGCTGATGGTGATCCATATGCTGGCGGGGTCTCGGCGGCCCATCCCGCCCCACGTGGATCCACCATCCGAGGTCGCTGACTGATGGGCGCGCTGCTCCTCGGCACCTTCGGTGTGTTGGTCCTCGCGGCCGTGCCCATCGGCTTCGCCCTCGGGATCGCCGCCGCTCTCGCGGTCGTGGCGGCCGACCTTCCCCTCGTGATCATCCCGCAGCAGATCGTGGCGGGGATGGACTCCTTCCCGATGCTCGCGGTGCCGCTCTTCATCCTTGCGGGCTTCCTCATGGACGCGGGAGGCATCAGCCGCCGGCTGGTGACGTTGGCCCGCGCGCTGGTGGGCCACCTCCCCGGGGGTCTCGGGCAGGTGGTCGTCATGGTCGAGATCTTCTTCTCGGGTGTCTCGGGCTCCACGTCGGCGGACGCGGCCGCGGTCGGTGGGATCATGGTGCCTCAGCTCACCGCCAACGGGTACAGCCCAGCGCGCTCGACGGCCATCGTCGCGGCCGCGTGCGGCATGGGCATCCTCATTCCGCCTGCCATCGTCATGGTCGTCTACGGCGTCATCGGCAACGTCTCTATCGGTGCGCTCTTCGTGGCCTCCGTCACCCCTGCCCTCCTGATCGCCGTGGGCCTCATGACCCAGATTGGCTGGCAGGCCCGGCGCGAGGGCTGGCCTCGAGAGGAGCGCGCCTCTCTCGCCGAGCTGCGGCGTGCGGCCCTCGACGCGGTGCTCCCCCTCTTCATGATCGTCGTGATCCTCGGAGGCATCCGCTTCGGGCTCTTCACGCCGACGGAGGCCGCGGCCGTCGCCGTCGCGTACGCGCTCATTCTCGCGGGGCCCGTCTACAGAGCCCTTCCGGCGAACGAGCTGTGGAACAAGGTCGTCCAGACCGCCATGGTGTCGGGGATGGTCCTGTTCGTGGTGGGCGCTGCCCGTCTCCTGGGGTGGGTCCTCGCCGTCTTGCAGGTGCCGCAGGCGTTGGCCTCTTCGGTGGTGGGGATGGGGGGTGGTCAGACCGGCTTTCTCGTCCTCACGATCCTGATCTTTCTTCCGCTCGGGGCCATCCTGGAGGGGGTGCCCGCGGTGGTCATGCTGACGCCCATCCTGCTGCCTCTGGCCCGACAGCTCGGGATCGATCCGGTGCACTACGGGACCGTGATCGTAGCGACGCAGGGGATCTCGGTGTTCCTGCCGCCCGTGGGCGTCAGCCTTCTGGTGGCCTGCTCGGTCGGAGGGGTGGAGCCGGCGGAGGTCGCCCGTCCTCTCTGGCCCTATTTGGCGTTGATGCTGGCCCTAACGTTCCTCATCGCGTTTCTGCCAGGGGTTGTGCTCTTCCTACCCGATTTGCTCGGGTACTGAGGAGGGCCCAGGATCCGCCGCTTCGAGGGCGAGAGCCTTCGCGAGCTCCGGCTGGTCCGAGTCGTTCGCCTCCATCGACTCCTCGCGTTTCCAGCCGACCTGGAACCGGGCCTACCCGAGGGTGATAGCTCCGGTTAGGGCGCGAGTCACCACGATCATGTCGCGAAGCCCTGAGCCATGCACGAACGGCTGACGGATGGACTTACCCTCGCGCGACGGTGACTATGTCGGGTGCCCGGATCGCCGAGGGTACCCGGAGTTGGTCGGACCCGACAATCGTGCCCGTCCGCACATCGGGACCCTCTCGAATCGCGTTCACTTGTGTGCCTACACTCATGAAGCCAGCCTCGGAATCGCCATGGATCGTGCTCAAGTTCGGGGGCTCGAGCGTCTCTTCTTCCGAATCGTGGGGCGTGATCGTGGAGGTCGTGAGCACGCGGGTCGACGAGGGCCTCCGACCCCTCATCGTGCATTCTGCCCTCTCGGGGGTCTCGAATAGGCTGGAGGAGTTGATCCAGGGCGCCGCCGCTGGTGGAGTGTGGAAGCCGCTCTTCGAGGAAGTCGTCGAGCAGCACCATGATCTGGTGCGCCGAATGGAGCTGGAGTCGGCTTCGGGCCTTCGCCAGGTGCTCGATGACGAATTCAGCACGCTCGAGCGATCTCTCTCGGGGATGGAGCTGCTCCGGGAGGTCACCCCCCGAACCCACGCACGGGTCCTGGCCGCGGGGGAGCTGCTCGCAACCCGCATCGGTGCCGCAATGCTGGGACGGGCAGGTATTCCGACCGTGTGGGTGGATGCGCGCACGCTTCTCCGCGCGCACTCTCCCTCCAAAGAGGAGGCCGGATCGCTCAGGACGTATCTCTCGGCCCACTACGTCCCTCGTTTGGATGTGGAGCTGGCTACGCGGCTCAGGGATGTGTCGGCCCCGGCCGTCGGGGGTGCGCAGCCGACTGCCGTGCCGCGGGCGGTTCTAACCCAGGGATTCATCGCCAGCAGTGCGGAAGGCGAGACGGTCCTGCTCGGCAAGGGCGGGTCGGACGCTTCGGGTGCCTATCTTGCGGTTGCCGTGGCGGCAGAGCGCCTCGAGATCTGGACCGACGTGCCCGGTATGTTCACAGCCGATCCCCGCCTCGTGCCCACGGCCCGCGTCCTGCGCACTCTTGCATACGACGAGGCACAGGAGATCGCCACCACAGGAAGCAAGGTCCTGCACCCCCGGTGCATCCCTGCGGTTCGCGACTCCGGGATCCCGATTCTCATTCGAAGCACGCTCGATCCCGAGTCGGAGGGAACGGTCGTTTCGTCGGCCGGAGGGGATTCCCAACCAGGGCTCAAGGCGATCTCCGTCAAGACGAACGTGGTGCTCGTTACGCTGGAGACGCTCGGGATGTGGCAGGAAGTCGGCTTCCTGGCAGGGGCGTTCGAGCGAATCCGAGCCTGGGGGCTCTCCATCGATCTTGTCTCGACCTCCGAGACGAACGTGACCGTGTCTCTGGACGCGCAGGCGAACACCCTGGACCCGGAAACGCTGAGCGGACTGGTCGAGGACCTCTCGCAAATGGCGCGTGTGCGCGTCATCGAGCCCTGCACCGCGATCAGCTTGGTAGGCCGGGGGATTGGGAGCCTTCTTCCCAAGCTGGGCCCGGCGTTGGAAGCGTTCGACGAGGAACGCGTTCACCTCGTGGCCCAGGCCGCGAACGATCTCAACTTCACCTTCGTAGTCGACGAGGAGCAGTCAGTCCGCATCGTGAAGAAGTTGCACCATCTCTTCCTCTCAGGCGGGGGAGGTGGTGTCGCGGTTGGGCCGACGTGGGACGAAGTCCGGCATCGGCGGAAGGGCTTGGCCTCCGGAGCGGCCCCGCCCCCCTCGGAGTGGTGGGCGGAGAAGCGCGACCTACTCCTCGACCTCATGGCGTCCCGTGGCTCGGCGTACGTGTACGACCTCGCAGCGGTCACGGCTCAGGCCGAGCGGCTACGGTCTCTTCGGTCGGTTGACCGTGTCCTGTACTCGATGAAGGCGAACGGTCACGCAGACGTGCTGCGAGCGGTCCGACGCGCTGGCCTCGGGATCGAGTGCGTCTCCGAGGCCGAGGTGTGCCATGCACTCGACGTTCTGGGGGAAGACGATGGAACGCCCCGGAGCGGAGCGGACGGACAGGTTGCTCCCATCCGCGCCGAAGAGATTCTCTTCACGCCCAACTTCGCTCCTCGGGAGGAGTATGCGCTGGGGCTGGAGCGAGGGGTGCGTATCACGGTCGACGCCCTCCATCCACTCGAGCACTGGCCCGACTTATTCCACACTCAATCGATCTTCCTCCGCGTCGATACCGGAGGGGGCCGCGGACACCACGAGAAGGTTCGCACGGCCGGCCCCGGGGCCAAGTTCGGCGTCCCAATTGGCGAGCTCCCCACGGCGCGTGCTCTTGCGGAAGATGCGGGCGCCTCCATCGTCGGACTCCACGTGCACGCCGGAAGCGGAATCCTCGAACCAGAGCACTGGGAGCGCAACGCGCGAGCGCTCGCCGAGCTGGCCGAGGCGATTCCGTCCGTTCGATACGTCGACTTGGGAGGCGGACTCGGGGTGCCGCACCGGTTCGGGCAGCCTTCCCTTGACCTCTCGGCGCTCGACCGCAGCCTCGAAGGTGCGAGGAAGATGCTCGGCGGGCTGAAGATCTGGCTCGAGCCCGGCCGCTTCATCGTTGCCGACGCCGGAGTCCTTCTTGCGAGGGTGACCCAGCTAAAGCGGAAAGATCGGCGCCTCTTCATAGGCCTCGCCACCGGCATGAACTCACTGATCCGTCCGGCCCTCTACGGTGCCCATCACGAGATCGTGAATCTCACACAACTCGGAGAAGCCGTCACCGAGTTGGCGACTGTGGTTGGCCCGATCTGCGAGACCGGGGACCGACTCGGGGTCGATCGGCTTCTTCCCAAGACGCGGGAGGGCGATGTGATGCTGATCGCGCAGGTGGGTGCCTACGGACGAGTCATGGCCTCGTCGTACAACTTGCGACTTCCTGCGGACGAAATCGTGATTGGTTGAGCCGCGCCGGCGCGATGGCGCTGTCCTGGACGATGGACAAGCTGGGCCGATCTGCCGGAGCGTGGAGGATTGCGCGCTCGTGCTCCACGCGATCCACGGTGCCGACGGGAAAGACCCGACCGCGCGAGACGTAGCTTTCGACTGGGATCCCGAGCGCCTACCCCGAGGCTGCATCCGATGAATCGCGATCGTGAAGTGACAATAGGCATCGTTGGTGCAGGGCGGTTGGGTGCCAGTCTTGCTGCGGCGATGGACACTGCAGGCTACTCGATAAAGATGGTGAGCCGGCGGAGGCTGCCTGTCGCGGAGTTGGTTGCCGAGCGTATTGAGGGAGTGACGGCCACGGACGATCCTCAGGCGGTTGCGGATGCGACTGAGGTCGTGTTCGTGACATCGAGTGATTCAGTGATCGAGGAACTTGCGAAAGCGATAATCTTCCGACCCGAACAGGCCGTCCTTCACTGTTCCGGAGCCACGCCTGTGTCCGCTCTCGACAACGCTCTGAGCGATGGAGCCGTCACGGGCGGCATCCATCCGTTGCAGACGTTCCCGAACGAGTTTGGGCAAGACCGGTTCAAGGGGGTCACGTTCGGCGTCGAGGCAAGTGACGGACGCTTGCTCCAGTGGCTTGAGCGGCTGGTACAAGATCTAGGCGGGACACCTATTCTCATCACCGAGGAAGTGCGTAGCGCGTATCATGCTTCGGCAGTTATGGCCTGTGGGCTCGTCGCTGGTCTCGTTGGACTGGCAGCGGATATGTGGGATCAGCTGGGCCAGACACGCGATACGGCCCTCCAGGCGTTGGTGCCGTTACTCATGTCGACGGCTGCGCAGATCTCAACGATGGGGATCCCCGAAGGCATTACGGGTCCCTACGTGCGGGGGGATCTTGACGTTGTTCGGAAGCATTTGGGGGCCACCGCTAAGGCCGGACCCGAGGTCCTGCGAGGCTACACCGCGCTCGCACTGGCCCAGCTTCCGATCGCTGCCGAACAGGGCGGCGTTTCTCACGAGAGGCGTGCGGAGATCGAGCAGCTTCTCAGGGCGACTCTAGCCTTGGCGGAGTGATCGCACGCATGTTTCCCGTTGCCGGCGACCCGCGACAGGAGACTTCGGCCGTGCGCAGGACAACGACCCGCGACATCCGACAAATGAAGGCATCGGGCGAACCGATCCCGATGGTCACTGCTTACGACTACACAGCCGCTCGGCTCGTGGCCCAATCGGGGATCCCAATGATTCTTGTCGGGGACAGCATGGGTCAGACCATGTTGGGTTATGAGAACACGCTGCCAGTGACGGTCGAAGACGTGATTCGTGCGACTGCCGCAGTCGTCCGCGGTGCCCCCGAAGTGCTCGTAGTCGCTGACATGCCTTTCATGAGCTACCAAGTCAGTCAGGAGGAGGCCTTCAGGAATGCGGGGCGCCTCGTGAAGGAGGGTGGAGCTCAGGCGGTGAAGCTCGAGGGAGGCTCGCCCATCGTGGCAAAAATCCGGGCGCTCGACGACGCGGGTATCGCGGTGATGGGACACCTCGGATTGACACCGCAGTCTGTTCACAAGCTGGGTGGCTACCGACCGCAGGGGACTTCCCCGTCGACCGCGAAGCAGCTCATCGACGACGCGTTGCTGCTCGAAGACGCCGGAGTGTTCTCCATCGTGCTTGAGCTGCTCCCGGTGGAGCTCGCCGAGGAAGTAACCGCACGACTCTCCATCCCGACGATCGGCATCGGATCGGGCATCGATTGCGACGGGCAGGTGCAGGTCTGGCACGACATTCTGGGGCTTTCTTTGGACTTCATGCCGCGCCACGCGAAGAAGTTCGCTGAGGCCGGAGATCTGATCCGGGAAGCGCTTGAGACTTACGCGGCCCAGGTTAGGGACGGAAGCTTCCCGACAGAGGCAGAGACCGTTCACGCCAAGAGACCGCTCACGCTGGACATAGAAACGGAATCGAGCAAGGTCACGAGGCGAGATCGCGCCATAGAGGGCTGAAGACTTGCGGGTCGTAGAGACCGTACAGGAGATGCACCGCGCACGCGCTCTGCTGGAATCTCCTGTC
Source organism: Longimicrobiales bacterium (assembly GCA_965248625.1). Classification (GTDB taxonomy): domain Bacteria; phylum Gemmatimonadota; class Gemmatimonadetes; order Longimicrobiales; family Gaopeijiaceae. Next base: position 1,580,121 of record OZ252109.1, read on the forward strand.
TCGATGGTGGCCACTTTGGGCGGAATGCACCGAGGTCACGAAGCGCTTCTAGAGCATGCCCGCAAACTCGGCAAGTCGTTAGTAGGGTCCCTTTTTCTGAATCCTACCCAGTTTGGTGATCCGGCTGATCTCGACCGATACCCGCGTGATATGGAGCGTGACCTCGCCATCTTCGGGGTCCATGGAGTGGATATTGTCTTCAAGCCGTCGGTCGGGGAGATATATCCGCCGGGCTCTGTAACTGAGGTCGACCCTGGAGCCATGGCCTACGCTCTCGAAGGCGAGCACCGGCCGGGGCATTTCATGGCTGTGGCGACGGTGGTGACCAAAATTCTGACGGTGGTCAGGCCGGACATCGCTGTGTGGGGAGCGAAGGACGCTCAGCAGAACGTCATTATCCGCCAGCTTTCCCGAGATCTACTGATGGAGCTTGACCACGAGATCGTGCCGACTGTACGAGCCGAGGATGGTCTCGCACTCAGCTCCCGGAACGAATACCTGTCCGCCGAGGAGCGGAAGGCAGCGACTGTCCTGTACGCCGCTCTTTCCGAGGCCCGTAAACTGTGGCAAAGGGGGGAGCGTGATGCTGCAGTCTTAAGACGAATAGTCCGTGACATGGTAAAGCAGGAGCCGCGGGCCGATCTCGAGTATGTGAGCATCGCGGATTCGAACACACTTGAGGAACTCGTCGAGGCTGGTCCAGGCGCACTGGTATCGCTCGCCGGGGTCATTGGCGATACGCGCCTGATTGACAACGTCGCACTGGAGTAATGCAGGGATCTTGTCCCAGGCGCTGGGACCACATGGAGCGTTTCATCTAGGAGTCTCCGGCCTTGGCACTGGCCGCATCCGTTGGTCAGTTCCGTACCGACCAGGATCGAGGCCAGCGGCTGACTGGCGTCGGGATTGGTCGATGCCCGGTAGTTGTCCAGCTATCAGGCAGGGGGCAGCCGCCGAAGGCCGAGGGAGTACGCCGAAACCCTCAGCCGACGGACGCGGACCTTGCGGCCGCCCACCTCGAAGGGTTGTTGCTACGTCGTCGTCGGCCCTCAGCGCCGTCCAAGCCCGTCCCATTCGCCCATGTCTGCGACGGGGTCGGGGCCGATCTTTCACCCCGTGACTCACGTCCTCGTCCGCTGCGAGTACGATGACGGGTCGGGCATTGACCCGACGTTGGTCGAGTTCGCGGTCGATCGGGAGGACGCCAGGCAGGTACATGCCGAGATCCACAGCCTCGTCCTCGCCGAGGAACGCTTCCAGCTAAGAGTGCCTGGCGAGCCCACCTCCGTGCCCTTCTGGAGCGAGACAGTCAGGGAGATTGTGGTGAGGTCGGAGGAGCGCAAGCTACGGGCGTAGCGAGCTGGTGCCATGGGTTGGAGGCTGACAGCGACCAGAGGGGGGGGCAGAGACGGGTGCTCTGCCCTCGGGGCACCCCCCACCCCGGCGTGGGTAACCTCGGCCGGAGCCGAGCTTCTCCACTACTTGGACGCGAAGAGGGACGGACCAGTCGTCGAATCCACATCGCCCGTCCCACCACTGGAGCTAGGCAGTCACGCAGACCGCATACACAGAGATAGGTTGGACGTCAGGCGAGCAGGAGCGAGCCAACTCTCTGGGGGTGAGAGGCCCTCCGCCAGAAACGCGAAAGGTCCTCGGAGCACGTGACTCCGTAGACCTTCCAGATTAAGACTACCTGCTCAGCGGAGGCGGAGGGACTCGAACCCCCAAGCGCTTGCGCGCGCCGCATTTCGAGTCCTCGGGATCCCTCCCTGTTGGAGGTACTACGGTGTAGCGGCGTACACTGAGCGGAACCCTCCACGCCGCGCCGAGAGGGTCCGTTTCCCTCTCAGCGACGTAGGTGCCTGTGGGTACGGCACAATTACGGCACAGTTTAGCTACTCCTCGCCCAACGCCAGCGTCCATGATCAGGCAACCCTCGACGGGGATGGGGATGGCGGGCGACAACGCCACGGGCTAACACGCCTACGAGCCGTTGGCGCGACGTCCGGATGGGACGCATCTTCGTTCCATGTCCGACACCATCGATCGCCTGAACGCAGCCCTCGAAGGCCGCTACCGAATCGGGCGCCAAATCGGTGAGGGCGGGATGGCCACGGTTTATCAGGCCGAGGACCTGCGGCATAAGCGTAACGTCGCGCTCAAGGTCTTGAAGCCGGAGCTGGCGGCCATGATCGGCGGTGAGCGCTTCGTCAGCGAGATCCGCACGACCGCGAACGACTTTTTCTACTCTCTCGATGTCCGAGCGAGCAGCCTCGAGCTCGACCTGCGCGGAAATCGGATCGAGCTGCTCCCGTACTCGGCCGATCGTTTTGGCTGGGGTCGACGAGAACTGAGCTTCGTCAGGGAAGAGAAGGGTGTCGTTTTCCGGCTTCACGCTCCATGCCGGCAACGTACGCGGCCTGAACTTCCGGAAGATGGAGAGTAACCGAGAATGATCACTGCCATGAATCGGATCTATGTGGTGCCGGAGTACGCCGAGCAGTTCGAGGAGCGCTTCCAGACACGGGCGCGGCTGGTGGATGGGATGCCCGGGTTCATCTGGAACAAGGTACTGCGCCCAGTCAATCCGGGAGACCCATTCATTGTCTTGACACTGTGGGAATCCCGGGCCGCGTTCGACGCGTGGGTAGAGTCGGACGAGTTTGTGAAGGGGCATGCACGCTCCGGCACGCTTCCGCAAGAGGCGTTCATGCAGCCGAGCCAGCTCGAGTTGCACGAGGTCTTCACGGACTCGAGCCGGCCGGATCTGGAGACGGAGCCGCGTGGCAAGCCAGTTGCCTTCCACGGCACCTAAGATGGCGAGCCCTGAGCTGCCAACGGGGGGTTCCGGGACGAGGTGCCCGGATTTGTGCGGCGCTCGAAGGGTTATCGCGTTGGACCCGGTCGGGGCGATTCGGGCAGAAGTAGAAAGCGATCCGCTGGCTTTGCGGCCGGCGATCCCGAGCCGTAAACTCACTGTTCGCTCGGTCTTCCCTCCACCAGGAGCGGTCGATGAAAAGGCGCACCTTCGTTCGCTCGACCCTCGCCGCGTCCGCGGCCCTCGCGATTCCACACCGACCCATCGAGGCCTTCTACCGGGAGCCGACCGGTCGACCGCCGGACCTGTCGGCGGTAACGGGAGATGGCCGGGAGGTCACGCTCACGAGCGCCGCGCTCGAAGAGCTGCAGGCCCAGCTGCGTGGTCGCCTCCTGCTCGCCGAGGACGACGGATACGACCAGGCCCGCCTGCTCTTGAATCCCTCGTTCGACAAGTACCCGGCGCTCGTCGTCCAGCCGACCGGCGTCGCGGACATCATCACCGCGGTGAACTTCGCGCGGGAGAACGGAGGACTCCTGTTGGCGGTGAAGTGCGGGGGTCACAGCGCCTCCGGGAAGTCGAGCTGCGACCGGGGCATGCAGATCGACCTTTCACTGTACCGCGACGTGCGCATCGATCCGTTCGCGAAGACGGCGCGCGTCACGGGTGGTAGCCTGCTGGGTCAGCTCGACCACGAGGCGATGGCGCACGGGCTCGTTATCCCGATGGGCACGGTGTCGCACACCGGTGTCGGTGGGCTCGTCTTGGGCGGTGGATTCGGTCGGGTCGCGCGCAATTTCGGACTCTCGATCGACAGCCTCATCTCGGTCGACGTCGTGAGCGCCGACGGCGAGCTGCGGCACGGGAGCGCCAATACGAATCGTGACCTTTTCTGGGGCGTGCGAGGCGGCGGTGGCAACTTCGGCATCGTCACCTCCTTCGAGTTCCGTCTCCATCCCATGAACCGCCAGGTGCTCGCCGGAAGGATCATGTTCCCGCTTGCCAAGGCGCGGGAAGTCCTCACGCTCTACAACGACTACGGCCCCGAGCAGCCCGACACACTCCAGCTCGACTTATACGTAGTGCAACCGCCCCGAGGTGAACCCGGCGTGGCCGGCTTCTCCGTTTGCTATTGCGGCGACCCGGGCAGGGCGGATACCGCCCTCGCCCCGGTCCGTGGCTTGGGGACGCCGATCGTCGACTCCGTGGCTCCCATGGACTACGTGGCGCTGCAACGCTCTGGTGACGTAACTGACGCGCGTGCGACTGCCTCATACCTGAAGAGCGGCTTCGTGACCGAGCTCTCGCGCGACCTCGTCGACGCGATCGTCGATAACTTCGAAGGGGACCCCGGCCGTTCGACGGCGGTCGTTTTTCAGCAGAGTGGAGGCGCGATCGGACGCGTTTCGCCGGACGCCACTGCGTTCGTCCAGCGTGACGCCGTGGCCAACATGCTTTCGACCGTGGGCTGGACCTTCGGAGACGACGGGTCCGAGCACATCGCTTGGGCGCGGGAGTACTGGTCGCACCTGGAGCCATACACGCACGGCTTCTACTTCAACGACACTGGCCCGGAATCGTCGCCGGAGCAGGTGGCCGAGAATTACCAGCAGAACCTCGATCGCCTCACCGAGGCGAAGAATCGCTACGACCCCACGAACCTGTTCCGGCTGAACGCGAACGTCGAGCCGACCTTGTAGGCAGCCTCATCGCGGTGCTCTCGCAGCCCGCCGCTCCAAGTGGTCGTCGGGGCACTGGAGCGGCCCTCTCACTAGCTCCAGCAGCTCCCGATACCGCGAGTCGGCCTCCCGAATGCGGGGCTCCAGCTCGGAGCGCTGGGTCGCCCAGGTCGCCAGCAGAAGGTCGTCGGTCTCCCACGACTCCAGGTCGCCGTACGGGTCGATGGGCTCGGTGAGCAGCTCCTCGAGCTTCGCACGATGACCGGGCGACGACCTCGGGCACGGCTTCCGCCTTCCACGTCGGCTCCCTATCGACGACGACGAAGATCGGCGCGCTGTGGGCCACGGTCATGTCGCCGGGTTCCTGGCGCTCGCCCAGCGCGCGCACGGCGATCCACATGCTGCCGTCGGCGACCAGCTCGGTGCGCAGCTCGATCCGGTCACGGCCGCTTGCCGGCTCCGTGGCGACCACGTCGCCATGGACCAGGAGCTCGAGCCCGCTCAGCCGGTCGATGTCCGGGTTTAGGGAGGCCTCGGCGACGATCTCGAGGCGCGCTCCCCGCTCCACGCTCATCTCCTCTCCCATCCCCCGTCCGTCGACCGAGAGCTCCAGGAACGGCCCGTTGCTGACATAGACCACGCCCGCTTCGAAAGGCGTCGCACCCGGCGGCCGTGTCGAATGCGCCGTCCAGCTCTACGAACGTCCGCTCGACCCCAACAGCGTGGACCGAGGCCGAAGGGCACGTCGAGCGCCAGTCCCCGCTCTCCGTTGAAGAGCTGTCCGAGGTGCGCGTATCCTGAGATCCCGCCTTGCCGGTGCGACTCCTCGAACACGCGGTGATAGTGGAAATAGGAGTCGGGATCGAGGTGGGAGGGGCGCTCGAGATTGTGATAGATCGTGTGGCCGCGCTGGACGGTGCGCGGATCCTCCTGAAGTGGAGTTCGCGGTGGAGGACGAGTGCTCCAGTCACGGCACCCACGAGGGCCGCGAGGACATCTTCAGACGTGTGGTTCGTTCTGGGTGACCACTCCATGGCTTCCTCGGCTATCCGAGAGATTCTCGGAATGCTTCCCGGCTGGTTGGCGTTTGGCGATGGGCCGAGAACCCCGGAGGAGCGGGCGGCAGGTGACCAGCATCGCGGCGAGGCAGTCGTCGCTGAGAACGAGGAGGCTTGGGTCGAGGCTATTCTGCCCGGCGATTCTCCCGAGGTAGCGGATCAGAGAAGGGCTCCGGAAGAAGGGAGATCCTGAGCCTCGGGGTGGTTAGGGCACGCCGACATGCTCAGTAGACGCCGACGCTCCCCTTCACCGCCTCGAGCAGCCGGGTCGCGTCGTATCCGATCCCGTCCTTGAAGACGAGGCGGACCTTCCGGACCGCAGTGATGTCGGAGGTCGGATCACCGGCGAGCACGATCAGATCCGCCAGCTTCCCGGGCTGCACCGTGCCGAGCTCCCCGGCCACCTGGAGATAGGTGGCGCCATTGAGCGTCGCGATGCGAATCGCCTCCTCGGCCGAGAATCCTGCCTCGTGCAGGAGTTCCACGATCCGTTGATTCGCGTACCCGGGGACGGTCGCCCCGTAGTTGTTGGTGGGATCCGTGCCCGCCACCAGGAGTCCCCCCGCATCGGCGAACGCCTTCTGAAGGGCCATCTCGTTGTTCAGGAGTCGGAGGTCCGGTGAAGGCCTGTGCTGGATGGAGTCCCAGATCCGCAGATACCGCTCGCGCATGGAAGGAGCCATCACATCTAACATCCCCTCCGGTGCCTGGGGGCGGCCCGGGAAATTGGGCTCATAAACAGGCAGCGTAGAAGTGACGGCCACCCCTCGGATCACCAGATGCCTGAGCAGCGCGCTGGCCTCGGGACCGTGCGGGTCTAACTCTAAGTGAGAGCGGGTTACGACGTTTCCGGGCGGGCATCGGTCGGGCTCCTTCCCCTGCACGAAGTCGGTGGCGTAGCGGAACCCGTGCTCCAGATTGTCGATCCCGAGATCGGCCGCCTCGCGGTAGGTGACGGAGCAGAGATGTCCGGTCATCTTGAGCCCTCGGGCGTGGACCTCCTCGATTGCGGCGGTCAGTTCTCTCCGGGAGATGGTGGTGTAGGCCTTGAAGGAGGTGGCGCCCTCATCCGCCCAGTACCGGACCAGCTTACGAGCGTCCTCGGGGCGGTCGACCGGACGCATCCATGAGATCCGCACACCCGGCCCGTTCACGTACGGTCCAGTCACGTGAACGCGTGGACCGGGAATCTCGCCTGCGTCGATGGCCCGCTTGAGGCTCAGGTCTCCGTACGGATCACGGGTTCCCCCCGTTCGGATCGTCGTCGCCCCGCCCGCCAGGTAGAGCTTCGGAAAGGAGAACTCCTGCTGATGATAGACTTCGTTGCCGGCGCCGCGGCCCACCCCGTAGAACATGTGCTCGTGGAGCATCACATATCCGGGGATAACGGCATGTCCGGCGAGATCCAGGATGCGAGCCCCAGCCGGCACCATCACGCGATCGCTTGGACCGACCGCCTCGATGCGGTTCCCACGGATCAGGACCGTTCGGCCCGGCTGCGCCGGGGACCCCGTACCGTCGATGACGATCACGTTCCGTAGGGCCACCAGCTCGTCCTCCACCTCGACGAACTGATGCGTGCCAGGAGAGAGCACGCGCTGCCCGGCGGCGGGAGCCGCCAGGCACAGGCCGATCACGCAGTGGATCAGGAGGCGGAGTGAGGACATCGACGCGATTCGAGGGTTCCGTCCTTCAGCAGGACCGGCAGCGGTTGTTGTTGTGTGTACCCCTGAGGAGAGGCTTCCAGTGACGCCGCATGAGCTCCTCGAGCGCCCCCGCGTTTCCCGCTCTGATCTGGAGCAATAGAGCTGTGTTTTCGGAGGGGTCTCGGCATAAGCGCGGTTACCATCATCGTAGGACATCGGACCTCCGAGCAACTACTCGCACAATGGGGCTCCTCCCGGCTTGCCACAAGAAGACGGAGGATCGGGGCCGCGAATGCGGGAAAGCCCCTCGTGCCACTTCTCCGCGAGTTGGGTTTCCGGCTGGAGGGAGGGGATCGTCGGAATCCCTACGGCTTGGGTCTCGATCATCCGACCAGCAGTCTGGACCGGGCGATTCCCAGCCTCGTGAGCACGGTAGTGACCTTGGATGAGTGATCCCGATCGTCAGTGTCCTTGCCATCCTTGCTGTCGAGCGTTTGCGCGATGCGCGTCGAGGTCCTATCGGTAGTACTCGAACCGTCGCTGGTCACTCCCGCTTCCTGAGTCGGAGGTCGTCCCAATGCGTCGCATCACCCTTGCTCTTGTCGCCGTAGTTCCCCTGGTTGCTTGCGCGGGAGAAACAGGTTCGAACGAGCAGCTTACGGCCGCGCATGAATCGGCACTGGCGGACACGCTCCGCGCCGAAGCGGAGAGGTTCGGTGATGCCCTGAGAGAGTTGGACACTCAAATCCTGGTGGACATATTCTCGGACGAGCCGGACTTCACATACTTTGACAACGGGAATCCCCTCGACAAGGAAGGCGTGCTCGGAGTCGCCACAAACTTCTTCAGCAACGTCGAGCGGCTCCCGGGAGAGTGGCGACCGACGGAGGTCGTAGTCCTGGGGCCGGATGCGGGGCTGTTCTGGGGGCTATTCCGCGCTGACGAAAACGCTGTGATGAAGGACGGCTCTCCGGTTTGGAACACCGAGGACCGCCCCGGTAGCCAGCTTTGGAGCTTCATGTACAGGCGCGCGGACGACGGTGGATGGGAAATAGCCCACATCCACCAGACACGTTTGGCGCCGGGAGGGATTGACCAATACCAGTAGCGGCCGAGGACCTTCCACATGTAGAGTGTGGAAACGATCCTGATCGTTAGGCAGACCCAGACCTGCTGTAGCCACTCCTGTCAATCTGCGCCGGCGAAGCACTACGCTGAGGGAGGCGAGATCATGAAATCCTTTCCGAGACTCGCGCTCATTCTCGCCTTGGTCGGGTGCGGGACCCCTGAGTCAGAGAGATCAGTACTGAACGACGCAGAGGCCAGAGCAAGCGCACGATCCAGACACGAAGCCTTGTTCAACGGAATTCTGAATTCGGACGTCGAAAGCCTTTCCCAGTTGCTTGATGATGACCTGACACTTTCGTACCCGGATGGACGTCTGGGTACGAAGGACGACCTCTTAGAAAGGCTAGCCGAAGGCACCATCACCTATGACTCTGCTGATATAAAACCGGCGCAACTCCGTCTTTACGACGACATCGCCATCTTCAACGGCTTGTCGACACTCTGGTATACCTCGCGAGGAGAGTCACACCGTGAAGATCTGAGGTATACCGCAGTCTACCGCTTTAAACCTGATGGCTGGAGGATGGTGGCATATCAGTCGACGCTGGGAGGTCACTGAGCCATCTCTCGTCTGTGTTCATAGCCAGCGATTGCGGCTCGTGCACTGGCGAGGAAGGGCGCGATCAAACGCCGTGCACCCACAGTGGCACATCAGGGCCGTCGGGCACGCGGATCCACGACTTCACGAGCAACGGCACCGGGCTGCGTGGACGCAATACGTGAAGAAGTAGACTTCTCGTTCTAGTTCCCGGGTGGTTTCGGCGGCAGCTCTTTACCGAATTCCGACGGTCTTCTGAACCTGTCAGCAGGCAGCCTTGCCAACGCTTTTCCGGTCGCAGCATCCACATGCGCGGGCACGGTATCGCGAAGTTCGCGTAAGGGTCGAGGCCTTTCGGTCAGGACGCTCGCCAACACCGACTGCGCGGTTGCACCGATGTGGGGAGGGCGTCCACTCAGCATCTCGTAGACGAGACACCCCAGAGCATACACGTCCGTTCTCCCATCCACTTCCCTGTCTCCAGTCGCCTGCTCCGGGCTCATGTAGTGGGGCGTACCGAGCGAGAGCCCAGTCTCGGTCAGCCGCCCACCCCCAGCGGCACTCACCGCAAGTGCGATCCCGAAATCCGCGATCAGCGGGCGGCCTTCGTGGAGGAGGACGTTCGCGGGTTTGATGTCGCGGTGGATCACGCCCTGGCGATGCGCGTAGTCCAGCGCTTCGGCAAGATCAGTCGCAATCTGCACGGCCTCGTCCACCGGGAGCTGCTTCTCGTGGTCGAGGCGATCTCTAAGGCTCTCGCCCTCGACAAACGGCATCACGTAGAAAAGGAAACCGTCGGCTTCACCCGAATCGTAGAGGGCCAGGATGTGGGGATGCTGGAGGTTGGCCGTGGTCTTGATCTCGGCGAGGAAGCGCTCGGCACCGACCACCGCGGCCAGCTCGGGCTTCAGGACCTTGAGCGCGACCTTTCGCTCGTGTTTGAGATCATCCGCCAGGTAGACGGTCGCCATCCCACCCTCACCGAGCTCATGCTCGATGCGGTAACGGCCTTCGAGGGCCGCGTTCAGGCGTTCCTGCTGGTCGGACAGGGTGTCCTCGGTGTTGCGAGGGACTCCAGGCCGGGCGGGTGAGAGAGGTCAGTTCCTATGGGCGGCGTAGGTGGCGCAAGGAAATCCGCGTTGAAACCACAAAGTCCCATGTGAGCGGCCGAAACCGCAAGCAGATGGGGCGTCGGTCCGCTACTCCTCGCGTGCGAAGATGGCGGAGGTCTCGGACTTCACGGCCGCTGCGCGACCGTCCGAGCGGTAGGGGACGCCGGCAATGGCAAAACGCGGCTACAGGTCTTGTCCTTCCTGGTTCAGCGCGGCCAGGATCTCCTCGGTCGAGGTGAATTTCACTCGCGGGCGCCCCTGCGCTTCTCCCCGCGCGGTCTCTAGCTGATCAATCCGCTGCCAGTCGGCGTACGTCACGACGGCGGGCTGCCGTTTCCTGACGAACGACTCTACGGTCTCGAGCTGCGGATGAGCAGGTGACGGTAGCGTTCCACTCGCCAGATCTTCCAGCATCGCCTTCACCGTCTCTGCCGCGTCCCGCTTATTGGTGCCGATCACGCCCGTCGGGCCGCGCTTGATCCACCCGCTGACGTAAACGCCCGGCATGGCGTCGCCTGGGGGAGCGAGCACCCGTCCACGCTCGTTCGGCACCACGCCACGCTTCTCGTCGGAGGGTAATCCCGCCGGAGGAACACCGTGGTACCCGACTGACCGGAAGACCAGGCCCACAGGGAGCAGCTCGGACTCATCCGTCAATTCGGCTCGGAGCCGCCCGCTTCCGTCCGCGACGAGCCGGTTGCGGACAACCCGCAGACCCTCCACCTGCCCGGCCTCGTTCCCCACGAGCTCCACCGGAGACGTCAGAAAACGAATCGTGAGCGTGCGCGGCTTCCCGGCCGACGAGCGGGCCGCAAACTCTCTCAGGATCTCCAGCTTCTTATGCAACTTGCGGTCGTCACTCTGCTCCACCTCCGCGCGGCTCAGCGGATCGAGCTCGATTTCATCCTCCAGCACGCGTATGTCGGCCCCGGCGAGCTCCCCCAGCTCCTTGACTTCGGGGTTGGTGAAGGCGGCTTGCGTGGGTCCCCGCCGGCCCAGCATGTACACTTCCTTGATACGGCTCCGCTGGAGGACCTCCAGGGCATGGTCCGCGATGTCGGTGGTGGCGAGTTCCTCCACCGTGCGGCTGAGGATGCGGGCTACGTCCACCGCCACATTGCCCACGCCCACCACGGCGACCCGCTCGACCGAGAGATCGAAGTGGCGGTCCCGATATTCTGGATGCCCGTTGTACCACGCGACGAACTCGGTCGCGGTGTGACTGCGAGCCAGGTCCTCGCCGGGGATGCCCATCCGCCGATCGGTTTCGGCGCCGGTGGTGAAACAGATCGTGTGATAGTGGCGCCTGAGCTCGTCCAGGGTCACGTGCGAGCCCACGTGCACGTTCCCGAAAAACCGAAAAGCCGGTTTCGCGGCCACCTTATCGAATTGGCGCGACACCCGCTTGATTTCCTCGTGGTCCGGTGCCACGCCGAAGCGGATCAGGCCGAAGGGCGTCAGCAGACGCTCATAGAGATCCACGGTCACCACGAGGTCCGGCTTGGCCAGCAGATGCTGCGCCACGAAGAACCCTGCGGGCCCGGAGCCCACAACGGCCGCGCGCAGCGGCCGATCAGCGGTACCTAGACTTGACATGTGTGTCGGTTGGCTTTGCGGTTACCTTCGCGATCCATAATGAATCAGGTGAGTCCTCGCGCAAGCTCAGCGTGATGACGCTCGACCTGGACGCCGCCGCCGTGACGTTCGGTGCGCTGGTTCCAAAGGTAGCGACCTCTTAGATAAGCCTCGTAGGCCTCGGTATTCCGGTGGCATCCGCTACTCGACTCGCTGGCTGTTCTCCGGCGAGTCGCATCTGTAGCTGGTCCTTGAGTCGCCCCCGCCATCTCCCGTTGTATTGCGAAGACGAGGGCCGTGTTGGCACTCGTAGGTCAAGAATTTCTGCCAACGTCGGCGGCTTCCTGCGGGGCCGGGCCAGCGAGCTTACACTGAGCGTCGTGCGCATCGGCTCGACGTGGGCGATCGGGATCGTGGCGTTGCTGTGGGCGTTTTCGCCGCCCGAGCTGATCACGGAGTTCTACACGGCGGGGGTGGGGGTCCTGAGCGCCAGCCTATTCGTGCCGACGATCGCCGGACTTTGGTGGAAGAAGGCCAACCTGACGGGCGGCGTCCGGGCGGTGGTGTCGGGCGCGCTCGTCTACGTTCTGGTGCAGACGGGCATCGTCGACGTCGGGCTGGCGCCGGTGATCGTCGCCCTCTTCGCAAGCGCCGCGGCCATGATCTTGGGGGGGCTCGTCGGCCCGCAGGAATCGACCGAGATGATCGAGCAGATCGAGGCGCTGCACAGGTAGTCCCATGTCTTACGCGGGCTGTTTCACCGCGGGTCATCCGGAGAGCACGGGAGGACTAATGAGCGGAAAGGTGAGAGCATTGCTGATCACGTTGGCGCTGGCCCTACTGGGCGCAGAGGCCGGAGCGCAGGAGGTGTCACTTTGCGAACCGCAAGGGAGCGGGGACCAACTCGCGCAGCGGCCGAGCCCGTACGACTCCGTCGCTGTTCGTGTCGGGGACCGTGACGCCAAGATCTGCTACTCCCGGCCGCTCGCTCGGGGGCGCGTGATCTTCGGAGACCTCGTGCCCTACGACATGCTTTGGCGCACGGGAGCCAACGAGCCCACGATCATCCATCTTCCCTTCTCCGCAGAAATCGCTGGCACCGCGGTCGGGCCCGGCAAGTACTCGATCTACACTGTGCCGAGCACGCGGGAATGGGTGGTCGTCGTCAACGCATCCACGAGTCAGGGTGGGCTTACGCGTGACGAGGGCCAGTTCAGCAACCAGTACGTCGCCGAGGTGCGCGCACAAGAAGTTGGCCGTGGCCTCGTCATGGGCGAGTCCACGGGCGAATACGTCGAGCAGCTCACGATCCGGTCCGAGCAGGCTGGAAACAGTTCGGCAAACATTGTTCTGGAGTGGGAGCGGACTCGGGTCCGCATACCCGTGCGAGCGAGCCCCGCTCCCCGCTAACTTGCCCATGCGTCTCGAAGGTCAGCGCGCCCTGGTCACAGGCGCTTCGCGTAGCATCGGCAGAGGCATCGCGCTCGGTCTGGCTCGCGAGGGCGCGGACGTCGCCGTCAACTACCGGCAGAGCCAGGCGGACGCCGAAGACGCCGTCCGCGAGATCGAAGCGATGGGGCGGCGGGCCGTCGCCGTTCAGGGCTCCACGGCTTCCTCATCCGATGTCGAGCGGCTCGTCGCGGAAGCGGACGACTTCCTGGGCGGCATCGACGTGCTCGTGAACAACGCCGGGATCCTCAAGCGGACACCGCTCCTCGAGATCAGCGAAGAGGAGTGGGACAGCATCGTCGGCAGGACAGGCCGCAGCCGCACCCAACCTGACCCACTACTGCGTGTCGAAAGCCGGCGTGGAGATGCTCACCAAGCAGATGGCGCTCGAGCTGGCCCCCCACAAGATCCGTGTGAACGCGATCGCCCCCGGCCTGATCGAGACCGACATGAACCGGGCCGATATCGCCCGGGACGACTTTCGACAGCAACGGCTAGCGCGGATCCCCCTGGGGAAGATCGGCGTTCCCGACGACTTGGTAGGGGCAGTGGTCTTCCTGGCGTCGAACGACGAAGCCCGCCTGGTGACGGGGGCCACGCTCTTCATCGACGCCGGCCAGACGATCTGAGGTGCGTAGGGGATCGTTCGCCGGCATCCGCGCAGGTGGCATAGAGGCTCACGCACGTCATGAAGTGCCGTCCGCGGCCCCGGTCAGCCGTCCGTACCGTCCGCGGCCCAGTTCAGCCGCCCGCGCTCCGCGCTGTCAGCTCGGTGGTGAAGTTCTCCACCACGATGTACTCGCCGAGCGGGCTGTCGCTCGTCACTCCGGCAGCCCGCCACATCAGGAAGCGCTGGTCGTCGGAGGAGACGTCGAACTGCGCGAGGGCGGCGTCGTATGTGTCACCAACCAACATGGGAAAGAGAGGGGTGCGCCCGATCACCTCTAGTCCGTCGTCGGTCGACAGGGAAACGGCCACGACTTGACCCAGGACGTTCTTGTAGAAGAGCTCGTCGCCGCTGTTCGCCCAGACGGGCTCCCTCCCCTGGTCGGTCGATATGAGCCACCGCGCGTCATTGACGTTGGGAAAGGGTCGCACGTAGACCTCGCTGGCCCCCGACTCGTTTGACACGTACGCGATGTAGCGTCCGTCCGGTGACAGAGCGGGCGCCAACTCGTGGAAGCCCTCCGTCGCGATGAGGGGCTCAGGTGAGGGATCGACGCCCGGGCGCATCGCGTAAATGTCCGAGGTGGACTCCCCCAAGACCCGCATGAGGAGCCACTCGCCGTCCCGGGACCACTCTCCATCCGCCACGGTGGTCTCGAGATCCACGACGAGCTCCCCTGGCGAGCTCCCGTCGGCCCGCCGCGTGAACAGATCCCGGTCTCCCTGTCGCTCGGTCGAGTACAGGACCGAACGTCCGTCCACGGACCAAGCGGGGTTGCCGCTGCTTCCCTCGAAGGCCAGCCTGGAGAACGGGCCGCCGATCTCCTTGATCCAGACCTCGGAGCCGCTGTCCGCACCGGCGACGGTCACGGCGATTCGCCGCTCGTCGGGCGACAAGGCGAAGCGTTCGGGGGTAGGGGTCACGGCCCAACCCTCCTCCACCAGCTCCGAATTCCCCGATCGGTCGACCCAGACGACGTCCCAGCCGCCCACGCTGGAGACCGCCGAGTAGACCAACCGGCCGTTGAGGGACAGCGCCACGTCCGGGCCTCGGACGCCCGTGGGCATCCCGGATTGCAGCGGTACGGTGGGGCCGGTGACCTCGAGGCGCTCTTCGTCGAACGGCGCGGCGGCCAGGTCGCCGTCGTGCGTGACGAACAGCAAATGGCCGGTGGCGACGTACCGTGCGAGGTTAGCCCGAAAGAGGACCGTCACTTCGCCGGTCTCGATGTCGAGGACGCCCACGTCGTCGTCCGGGTGGTACGCGTTGTTCCCGCGCTGAACGGTGACGATGACGCCCCTCCCACCGGGAAGTGGGGCTGGCCAGGCATGCCGCGTTTCTAGCGCCTCGGTGTCCGGAGTGGAGAGTTGCTCGACCTCACCCCCGGTGGCCGCAACCCGCGCGATGCCGCCGTGGGGCATCTGCGAGAAGTAGATGTAGCCGTCACGCCCCCACCCGCCCCCCAGCCGGAAGATGTCGGCGTCCACGAGGGTCAACGGCGGCTCGCCACCCAGGGACACCACCTTGAGCTCTCGATCGCCGGCCTCCGTGATGTAGCCCACTCGTGTGCCGTCGGGAGAAAAGAAAGGCTGGTGCGCGCCTTCGGTCCCCCGCAGCGGTGTCGCATCGAGCTGGTTGCGGTCGCGCAGCCAGAGCTGGGGTCGGTCCTCGTCCGTCGCGCTCCCGATGTAGGCCAGACGTGAGCCGTCGTCCGGCATGGCCATGGACACGCCGAACTGGCCCTGCCCCGCCGGCATCGGCCGCTGCCCTTCGGGGAATGTGAGCGAGTAGCGAATGACGGGCGTTGGTGGGTCGGGTCGCATGGCCAACATCGCCGCCGAGGTGGTCGCGACGGCGGCCACTACGGCGAGCGCGGCGGTCAGGACCTTCCATCGTCCACTGGCCGCCCCCGCGCCCATCCCGACGAGCTCGCCATGTCGGAAGGCGTCGTCCTCGAGGGCCAGCGCGAATCCCTTGGCGCTCGGGAACCGGTCCGCGGGCAGCTTCTCGAGAGCCTTCCTCATGGCCGCGTCGACGTTCAGGGGCACGCTGTTGCGGGTCTGCGTGGCAGACACCGGCTCGCCCTGGATGATCTTCCCGAGCACCGCCTGTGCGGTCGAGCCCTGATACGGCGGATCGCCGGTGAGCATCTCGAACAGCACACACCCGAGCGCGTACGTGTCACTCGCGGGCCCGACGACCTGGTCGCCCGTCGCCTGCTCGGGGCTCATGTAGAACGGGGTGCCGACGCTGAGGCCGGTCTCGGTGAGGCGCGTGCCGCCCGCGGCCCCAACGGCCAACGCGATCCCGAAGTCGGCAATCAGGGGCCGGCCCTCGTGCATCATGACGTTGGCGGGCTTGATGTCCCGGTGGATCACGCCGTGGCGGTGCGCGTAGTCCAGCGCCTCGGCCAGGTCGGTGGCGATGCTCACGGCCTCGTCGACGGGCAGCTGGCGCTCGCTGTCGAGGCGTTCCTGCAGCGATTCACCGTCCACGTACGGCATCACGTAGTACAGGAAGGTGTCGGCTTCGCCCGAGTCGTACAGCGGCAGAATGTGCGGATGCTGGAGATTGGCCGTGACCTCGATCTCGGCCAGGAAGCGCTCGGCCCCGACCACCGCGGCCAGCTCCGGCTTCAGGACCTTGAGCGCGACCTTTCGGTTGTGCTTGATGTCGTCGGCGAGGTAGACGGTAGCCATCCCGCCCTCGCCGATGTCACGCTCGATGCGGTACCGACCTTCCAGCGCAGCGTTCAGACGGGGAGTGACGTCGGACACGGCGGGCCTCGGCTCACGGGGATGGTGGACGCCTGGTATGCGCAAAGTCCGACGTGAGCGGCCGAAACCGAAAGCAGATGGGAGACCCGGTCGGGGAACGCATCGAATTCCTCTCCTCAACCGCCGCCACATTCATATCGAGGCGTATTCTGGAGCAGACTCTCCGAAAACAGCTTGGATCCAGGAAGCTCATCGACATGTTTCTTGAGGAGGCAGGCGTGCCGACCGAGCTACACGAGTTCATGCACGACGTTCGGGGCTTCGGTAACATCGCAGGGCACCCCGCCCAGACGCCCGATGGCGTCTGGGCGGTCGTTGACCAGGTCGAGGCGACGTACATCCTCGACGTCGTCAAGGAACTCCTCGATTTCGTGCATGTGCGTCCTGCGCGACAGCAAGCAATGCGAGAGCGTCTAGAGCAAAAGAGAAGGGGTGAGATACCGGCCGGCGACGTCCAAGGTGACGTGGTCGTGGGGACAACGCCGAAGCCGCCTCCAGCAGCCCTTCCCCAGGTGGAACCGGACGATGACCTACCCTTTTGAACTGCTAGAGGGGAGCCTGCTGATTGTCGCACTCCGCATAACAAACGGTTGCCGGCTTCATTCGCTTCGCTCACTACAACGAGCACGGCTCGCAGAGCGAGCCGCGCCGGCAACTTAGAACGTTAAGCGAAGGGCACCTACGGGTTCGGCGATCCGGGTTGGCCGAACGACATTTATTCTTGCCGTTCTCTGTTCATGAACGAGGTTCTGTTATGGGTCGCCAGGCCACTTCGCTGAAACCACACGATGTCTGTGTCGCCTTGCAACTCGTAATCACGCCGCGTTTCACCTTCCGCCAGATCTCGGAAGCGGTGGGACTGAGTGTCGGTGAGTCACACAACTCCGTCGGGCGCCTAGAAGTGGCACGACTCTTTCAGCCGCATCAGGACACGGCCAATGTACCGGGTCTCCTCGAATTCCTAATTAGTGGGGTCCCATACGCCTTTCCCGGCGTTCTTGGGCCCGAAACGCGAGGCGTTCCGACTGCTCACTCAGGCCCGGCCTTTGAATCAATCGCATCGGTAGACCCGGTCGTTTGGCCGAGCGCGAAGGGGCAAGCGCGTGGCCTCGGGCTTCCTCCGCTGTGCAAGGCAGCCCCTGCCTTCAAGGAGCGAAACGAGGTGCTGTACCGCTGGCTAACGATCGTGGATGCCCTTCGGATCGGGCGGGCCAGAGACCGAGGCCTTGCCCGCGACTTGCTGAAGCGGGAGCTAACGACCCACAGGGCGCAGCAAGTGGCGTGGACAACCGAGACGTCTTGATCGCGGTGGCCCAGCAGATCGAACCCTGCTCAATGAGGTTGTGTTCGTGGGCGGCCAGGTGGCGGCGCTTCTCGTGACGAACCCGGCGGCCACAAGAGTCCGCCCGACCACGGACGTCGACATCGTTATCGAATCATCAACTCGTGTTCAATACCGTATGGTGGAGGAGCGGCTCTTAGATCTCGGCCTAAGGCAAGACACAGAAGAAGGGGCTCCGATCTGTCGCTGGGTGGTGCCTCACGGTGGGTACCGCCTCGACGTTATGCCGACCCAACAGGAGGTCCTGGGGTTTAGCAATCGGTGGTACGACCTCGCCCTGGAGTTGGCTGAGCCCTTCGGGCTAGCCCCTGACCTACGAATCTGCGTTCCGCCAGCACCCGTCTATCTCGCCACAAAGTGGGACGCCTTTATTGACCGTGGAGGTGGGGACTACTTGGCCAGCCACGATCTGGAAGACTTGATTTCCGTCGTAGCCGGTCGCGATGAATTGGCCAGCGAAATGACGGCCATGCCCAAGGAGCTTCGGGCCTACATTGCTGAGTTCGCACGAGAGTTCCTGGGTCACGCCGATATGGCATACGCCCTACAGGGCGCGCTACCAGACGCAACTCAAATCCCCGAGTTGATCGACGACATCATCGAGCGCTTTCAAAATCTCGCCGCGATGGGGTGATAGGCCGCCGACCGTCGAAACAACAACGGAGCGATGACCATCGTGGTCAGCGGCCCGTACGGATGCTCCGATCTGAGACGAAGGTGATGAAGGTCATCGTCGTGAAGAAGAAGAAGAAGAAGATGATGATGAAGAAGAAGATGATGATGATGATGAGTAGCAGTGGTAGTAGTAGTAGTAGCGGGAGACGAAGAGAATGGTGATGATCTCTGTGTTGAAGGGGACGTACTCCAACTGATCGGGGTTTCGTTGAGTCACATGGGGTCCATGCCGGCATCGGTGCCCATCGCTTAACAACCGGTGCCCGCCTGCGCGCGCTACGCGCGCTCCGGAGAACACGGCTCGCGGAGCGAGCCGCGTCGGGCACCTAGAAACGTTACACGGCATTGTCGTAGCCCATTGGGCCCCGGGGCCGCGCCAGGTCGCTCCAATTGCGGAAGGCGGTGCCCCGGTTCCGGGTTCGCAGAACCGCCGTCGTTTGCGCGGGCTCCGCCAGGGCGGGATACTGCAGAGCTGAGCAGATTGCCCGACGTGGACTGGCGCGGCCTAATTCCTAGTTAGGTTGCCCTTTCTCTTGAGGACGGATGAAGGTAGGTGTAGTCGGTGCCGGCGGTGCGGGTGGCTACTTTGCGGCCCGATGGTGGGAAGCGGGGATCGATGTGACTCTGATCGCACGCGGTCGGCATCTGGAATCGACGCGCCGCGACGGCCTGCGTCTAGTTAGTCCACTGGGCGACATCACGGTTCATCCGAAGGTCGCCGCAGATCCGGCTGCGCTGGCCGCTGTGGACTTCGTGGTATTCGCAACAAAGTCCTGGCAACTTGAAGAAGCGGTGGCGACGGCTGTGCCTCACCTCCGCAAGGATGCCATGGTGTGCGGGGTGCAGAACGGGGTCTCCAGCATCGAGCTTCTCGCGAGAGCAGTGCCTTGGAGCAACGTTCTCGGCGCAACCTGCCGGATCATCAGCTTCATCAAAGAGCCCGGGGTCATCCGTCACGTTGGGGTCGATCCAACGATCTACATCGGTGAAGCAGGCGGACAGTCCTCAGAGCGTGTGACGCGCCTGACTACGCTCCTGAATGTGGGGAAGAGACTCGCGGTGTTGGGGTCCTCGCACATCGTGCGTGAACTGTGGAAGAAGTTCGTGTTAGCCGCTCCCGTGAGCGGCATTGGCGCCATGACCGATTCCTCGATCGGAGCGTTCCGTGAAGATCTCGAGACCCGCGCGCTACTGGAATCCGGTATCGCCGAGGTCGTTGCTGTCGGGCAGGCGCGAGGGATCGATTTCCGCGCGGACACCGTGGCGAGAGCGCTCAGGTTCGTGGATACGCTTCCGGCTGACGGGACGAGCTCGCTGCACCGGGACTTCGAGGCGGGCCGTCGCACCGAATTGGAAGCCCTCTCTGGATCGGTGTCCGCGATGGGGGCCGAACTAGGCATCCCGACGCCCACGCACGACCTCATCACGCGGTCTCTGCTACCTCGTGAACTGGTGGCTCGAGGGGCGGGGGCAACCTAACCAGCGCTTGCTGCTGACGCGGTAGACGGGAACGGCCCAAGAGGTTCGTCGTCGCTGCGCTCCTCCGAACGATGGCAACTCTTCGGCTCACTGCCGCGACAGGTCAGGGCCGCCGCACGAGACGCAATCGCCGGTGGTCAGGAACTCAATGCGGACAGCGCCAGAAGCCTGGTCGTCCTGAAGGCTTCGGAGGTGATCCGAGAGCCCAACAGTTGTGTTCCAAACTGGACAGATGCTGAGACTTCCTACCTCATCGTCTCGGATGTACCCGAACCCGCTCTGTTTCGGCTACCGACGATTCTGCGGGTGCACAAGCCAGACCAGAGGATACACGTATCTCGAGATGTGTGGGCCGTGAAAAGGCAGGCGATCGCCCTCACTCGCGACCGGGCATTCGAAGGCATCGTAGACGCCTACGTTCTCTGGCGAGTTCTGTGGGTGGTTCTCGGAGACATGACCATTCGCTGCTTTCCCGCGTCCCAGGTGAAGTGCCTCTCCGAACTGTCTGACGAAGATCTAGAGAATCTGGAGGTGCACTCGTCTGGATCCTATCTGCTATGGCCTTCACAGGACCTCAGAGTGGGCCGTCGCAGCTTCTCCAAGCGGTGGATCCGATGTTTCTTGCCGACATAGCGATTGAGCGGTACACGGCCGAGAAGATGTCGCTAGCGCTGAGGCTTCTACGAGAGGAGAGGGGCTTCACACAGTCACAGATTCCCGGAATCTCGGATCGACATGTCCGGCGCCTCGAAAACGAGGAAATCCGCTTTACCTCTGAAGCCGCTCAAAAGTACTCAGAGGCGTTCGGCGTCTCCATCGGTGAGTTCCTCACTGACCTGGGGAGATACGTAGGTCGTCTTCAAGACGGGTCAGAGGCGCCTCCCACTGAAGTGGCGCCGGGGAAAGGGGTGGAGCAGCTCGTCAGTTAACAACCGGTGCCCGGCTTCGTTTGCTGCGCTCACTCCGCAGAACACGGCTTCGCATGCTCTCAGCCGCGTCGGGCACCTAGGACGTTATCGGACCTGACTGCGGGGCGGTACGACTTCCCGCTCATGCAGCGTGAGGTAGGACTTCGTCTCCTCCTGCTGACGAGCAGGATTGAGGGCCCGCACGATCTGAGGAAGGCGCCCATAGCAAGCCGTGCCCTAACCCGCGGAGCAGACGGGCAAGCGATCTATTCGAGCCGGCCGTGGTGGTAAACTCGTACCCCGTAGTCGCTTGAGTACAAGACCAGCCGCGCGTCCTCGTGACCGTGAGCACGCATCAGCTCGAGCATTATCGGCTCCTCCCCCTCCCACGGATACGCGTACACCACGTCGAAGTCGCCCAGCGCCCGGCCGAGCTCCAAGTAGCCGGACGGTCCTTGTCCGATGGTTCCGAGGCGCCCGTCCCCGTCACGTGGCCTCCACTCCCATCCCATCGGGATGAAGCTCCCCGTAGCGAAACGCGCCTTCGAGCCCGCACGCTCGGCCAGCTCGCGCCCCACCTGCACGAGCGAAGCATCCAGCTCGATCCCGCAGGATTCGAAACCGAGCAGATCCGCCATGATCGTGATCACGCCCGTCGCTGAGCCCCACTCCAGAAACTGCCGACCCGGCTTGCGGAGCGACACGAGCTGGTCCAGGACGCAGTCGTAGTCGGCCGCTACGAAGGGGTGCCAGTGGTCCTGCCGGACCTCGGTATCGAAGTGGTGCCAGAACAAGCGCCCCTCTTCGCAGATCCGGTCGAGGCGCTCGCGAAGTGCGGCGTCAATGTCCTGCGCCGTTTGCACCAGTTTAGTCATGATCGGGGCGACTCGATCCGAGCGGACTACCGTCAAGAGCCTCCTCGCCGGGATGCTCCGACGTGTCAGCGGCCTCGCGCTTCCGCGCGGCCTTCTCCTCCTTCTTCTTCTGCTTCCTGATCTCTCGTTGCCGCTTCTCGAAGCCGAAATTCGCTCGCTTAGCCAGGTTTCCTCCCCCCTCATCGACGCGCGCTCCCGAGTGGAGCTATACGACCAGGGACGGAGCGGGAAAGAGCCAGCGAAAGCTCTCTCGCCCGGCCTTGCCCGTCCGATCCGCCATCAGAAAGGTAGCTCGTCCTCGATCGCGGCAGCGGAATCGGGGGACCGGATCGACGGGAAGGTTGTGCTCGCGGAGCTCCGTTAGAGGCCGGCAGCGTTTCTCACCCGCCTGATCGGAACTGCCTCTGGCCGGTAGCACGGTAAGTGTGCTATTGTGTTGATATGGCCATTGAGTTCCGAAATCACGGCACCGAGGATGTGTTCAACGGTGTTTATTCCAAGGCCGCCCGAAAGCTGTGCCCGCCGGCGCTTGTGAGTCGCGCACGGGAGAAGCTCTTCCTCGTGGATGACGCAGAAGTGCTTCAGGACCTGGTCGTTCCTCCCGGGAACCGCCTGGAAGCCCTCAAGGGAGATCGGGAGGGGCAGTATAGCATCCGGATCAACGATCAGTATCGCGTCTGTTTCCGGTGGACGGAGCGGAGGGCTGAGGACGTTGAGATTGTGGACTACCACTCGTAAAGAGAGGAGAAGGAGAATGGTCAGGGTCCCAACCCATCGCCCGCCTACCCACCCAGGAGAGATGCTCCTGCGGGAGTTTCTGGAGCCTCTGGGACTCACGCAGACCGAGCTCGCTGAGCGGATGGAGATCCCCTTCCAGCGGATCAACAGCCTCGTGAACGGGAGGCGTGGCGTCACGCCCGACACGGCCCTGCGCTTGTCCAAGGTCTTCGGGACCACCCCCGGATTCTGGATGAACCATCAGCTCCGATGGGACCTGTTCCACGCGCAGCGTGAAGCGAAGGAGGCGTTGAAGCGAATCAAGCCCGTCCCGCGACGAGACCTCGTGGTGATCACCTGAGCGGCTCGTCCACCGAAATGCTGCCCGGGGCACCGGGGCTTCGCTTAACAACCGGTGCCCGCCTCCGCGCGCTGCGCGCGCTCCGGAGAACACGGCTTCGCATTCGCTCAGCCGCGTCTGGCACCTGGAACGTTATGTGAAATGGCGCTGATCGGGCAGAGACCGAGCTAGGAGCTGTGGAGGTCCGGATGACGATTGTCGAATTCATCATCGATGAGAGTAAGTGGCTAACGGTGTCGATGGGTCTGGCACTGATCGCCGCTGGGGGGCTGTTGTACTCGACACGCGCATCCGTGCCTTCGCGACGCCGAGTTTTGGGAGCGATGAATCTCTTCTTCGGCGTGATGATTGGAACAATGGCGCTCGGCCACCTCTTGGCGGTCACGACCAAGCTTGTGCTCGGCACCCTGGAGGGCTCGCTCCCGCTGTTCTACGCGATTGGGATCGCCCTGGCAGTACCGTCCTGGTGGCTGATTCATCATGCTCGCGGGATCGCGACGCCTGCCGAATCGGACGAGCGGCGGACGCTAGTTCTTAATGTCTGGCTCGCGGCGACCCTCTTGGCGTTAGGGTTTCAGAACATCCCGCTGGCAGCCCCCGCGATCTTCAACGTCGGATATCAGATGAGCCCGCGTCGGAGGTTGGGCTGGACGATCGTGGGCGCGGCCGTCTTAGTCAACGTTGGCCTTTTCGTCGGATCGCTGGTGTTTTTCGCCAGCGGTCAGAGCTTCGAGGAGTTCAGCGGGATGAGGTAGAGGGGGGGCGGCAGGTCGGCCCGCGCCACTCCACATAACAGGTCCACGGGCGGCTCCGGCGCTGCGCGCCTCCGCGCTACGCGCGGCGACTCCGCTCTTGGTGCGATCCCGATCCAGCCAGGACATCTCAGATTTCTCGCCGGCCGAAAGGATGCGCCTCGAGAGCTTCATCCGGATGCTGGCGAACACTTGGATACCAGCCAACATCGCATACAACAACGGACAGCTTGCGCAGCCTAGCTTTGACGCGGTTTTCGATGATGCGCGGGCCTCTCTCAGCGTCGCGGGTCCAGCCATGCGAGCCATGTGGAAGGAGGTCGTCTACACCTATCCCGGGCTGGCCGACCTCGAGATCATCCAGTTCCTGAAGGCAGAGACCGAGAGGCTCGAGCAGGAGACTCCGTAGCCGGCGGGGTCCTCTTGCCTCACCATTTGCAGGCCCAGTAGAGAGTTTGGTGACCCGACGACGCTAGGGGCGGCCCGCACCGGTGGCGCCGACCTTGGGACAGTGGCGAAGAAGCGGACCGCGAGTCAGGTGAATGCTATTGGCTGCGCCAGGCACTCCTGGCGCCGAACGCCATCGCGCCGAGGACAAGCACGAGACCCAGGAGCGTTCCCCCGGGCGAGTCGTCATAACCGCCGAACACGGCGAGGGCTCCGCCGAGGGCGGCGATTCCAATAGGGGTGACGGCAGCGAGGACGGACTTCACGAGTTTCTCCTTGTCAGTGAGTCGGCGCAGTGTACTTTGCAATGCAAAGTGCTGCAAGCCCCTGACCGCCGATTCCACCGTCGCGTTCCCCGTTCTGGTTCATAACATTGTTGTGAACTGGGAGGAAACAATGGCCAGGACCCGCTTCGGTGAGCTGGAAGAACAGGTGATCCTCGCCTTGCTGCGTCTCGAGGGCGAGAGCTACGCGGTTCCCGTGGCACGTGAGCTCGCGCGACTGACGGGCCGAGACGTGTCACCGGCGACCTCGTACATGGTCATGCGCAAGCTGGAGGCGCAGGAGTTTCTGACGTCTCGGGTGGGGACGCCCGACCCAGACCGAGGTGGGCGTCCTCGACGATACTATCGCGTCGAATGGGGTATTGCCTTAAGTCCACCGCCCACTACATGTTGTGGTCATGGCGGTTCCGGCTTCTCAGCTCCGTGGCGGCGTGGACTATCCCCGTACGCGGCTGGAGCTGGACGAGTTCTTCCCCGACGATGCGGCATGCCTGGAGTACGTGGAGGGTCTGCGCTGGCCGGAAGGGTTTGTGTGCGTGGGCTGTGGCGGGTTGGGAGAGGTCTGGCGAGCATCGCGGGGGCGTCTCGTCTGCCCACACTGTCGAAGGCAGACCTCGGTGCTGGCGGGAACCGTGTTCCACCGCACGCGCTCGCCCCTGCGTCTGTGGTTTCTCGCTGCCTGGGAGCTCACGAGCCAGAAATACGGAGCCAATGCTCTCGGGCTCCAGCGTGTGCTCGGACTGGGAAGCTACAAGACAGCGTGGGTCTGGCTCCACAAGCTCCGCCGGGCCATGGTCCGACCGGATCGCGACCAGCTGAGCGGCGTTGTGCAAGTGGACGAGAGCTATGTCGGGGGCGTGGAGGCTGGAGTGCGGGGCCGCGAGACGATCAAGAAGGCCATCGTCGCGATCGCCGCCGAGGTCGACGGACGCAAGATCGGGAGAATACGGCTGCGTTGGGTGCCCGACCTCTCCGCTCCGGTTCTGCGAGGCTTCGTCAAGGATAGCATCGCACCGGCAAGCACGGTGCATACCGACGGATGGCCAAGCTATCAGGGACTCGCCAAACTGGGCTTTCGCCACACGGTCACGAACCTCTCGACCTCCGGCGATCCCGCGCACGTGCTCATGTCGGCCGTACATCGGGTGGCGTCTCTCCTCAAGCGCTGGGTCCTCGGAACCCTCCAAGGAGGGATCGCCCGCGAACACCTCCCCTACTATCTGGACGAGTTCACCTTTCGCTTCAACCGACGCACATCCCGGGCTCGCGGCCTGTTGTTCTACCGCTTGCTTGAGCAGGCTGTTCAGTGTGCTCCCACGCCAGCTTCGGCCCTTTACCTCGGCACCGGACGTGGGAAACGGCCCGCAGAGCCCCGGTAACCACTATATCTTGGGGTCGGTGGACTTAAGGGAACACCCCCTCGCGTCGAAAACGAAGCCGTGATCCCCATGCTCAGCGAGTCCAGACAGGCGATGCTGGCACTATGGGAAGGGCTCGAGCCGCTGTTGGACGGATCGTGAGAGAGTCGTCCGCGGGTTCCCTTCGCGCTCCGCATCGCGGCGTGGATCCTACCCCCGGACGCTCGCGAAGAGGTGCTGGGTGACCTAATCGAGCACTGGCAGCAGCACCCGAGTCGAGAGAAGCCGCTCGCCAGCTTTGTCTGGGCTTGGCGTCAGCCGTTCATCGCCCTGCTCGCTCGTCTCCGGTTCCGCTTCCTTCTCCCCCGGCGCGGTTCCATCGGGGCCCGCAAAACATCGGCAAGCCGTTTCTCTTGGCTCGACGTCAAACTCGGTGTACGGATGCTGGTCAAGACACCGGGGCTGACCGCCGTCGCGGTGTTCGCCCTCGCGGTCGGGATCCCGGTTGGCCTCTTGCCTGGTCATCTCGTGAACGCGTTCGAGGCCCCGCTCCCCTTCTTCGAGGGCGAACGGATCCATCTGCTCTGGAACTTCAACCGCGAGAGTTCCCGCGGTGAGGCGCCCTCGCTCTACGACTTCAGTCAATGGCGGGATCAATTACGCTCCTTCGAGGCGATCGCGGTCTCGACAGCAGGGGCGTCATACAACGTCGAGTCGGAAGATGGACGCGCCGCGCCTGTCCCCGGAGCCGAGGTCACGGCCGAGACCTTCGAAATCCTCCGCGTGGCACCGCTCCTGGGCCGAACGTTCCTCCGAGGGGACGAACAGCTAGGGTCACCGAGCGTAGTCGTCATCGGATACGACCTGTGGCAGGCGCGTTTGGGCGGCGTGTCCGACGTGGTTGGCAGGACGATCCGAATCGGGGGCATGCCCCACACGGTGATCGGCGTCATGCCAGACGGCTTCCTCTTTCCGCTGCGCGACAACCTTTGGCTCCCCCTCCGGATGAGCCCCCACACAGACGAACACCTGTTAGGTCGCGCGCACCTCGTCTTCGGCCGCCTGGCGGATGGCGTTTCGCCTGAGGAGGCTCAGGTCGAGTTCGAGACGGTGGGTGGCCGAATGGCGCAGGGCTCGAGGTGCCCGAACACCACCGGGGGCCCCTCTTCCAGCTCGTGGAACTCGGCCGGAAGCCCGTCTTCGTTCATCATGTCCCGGACCAGCGCGGCACACTCCCTGAGCCCCACCCCCTGGGCGGAGATGGAGGGCTGCTGCACCAGACGCTACAAGTCCCGGATGCACTCCTCGGCGTGGGCATCGATCCAGTCGTAGATGGGCTGCCTGCTCATGACGCAGGTTCCTGCCGGGAGAGGGCCCACGCATCCAGCCGTTGACCCGACAGTTGCATGGGACGGGTAGCGAGATACGAGAACGCCGGAGCGAGATGGATGGGGTCCACCCACTTCTCCCGGAGCTCGGGGGAGTACGTGGTCTCGGACATGGGCGTGTGCATGTACATGCCCGGCGTGATGGTCACGGACAGGATCCCGTGGGACGCGCCCTCCAGAGCCAGGCACTTGGAGAAGCCTTCCAGCGCGTGCTTCCCAGCGCAGTAGGCGGTCTCGCCCGTGAATCCCTCGATGCCGGATCGGGATGAGACGAAGACCAGTGAGCCGCCCCGTTCCTTCATAGCCGGCCAGACGGCCTTCGTCAGCTGGAAGGCCGCTTGAATCCCGACGTTGAGGGTCGCCTGAAAGGTGTTGAGGCTCACCGTCTCCAGCGGCTCTACCCGGAGGATCGCGGCGTTGTGGATGAGGGTGTCCACCGGGCCGGTCACCACCGCGGCGATGGCCTGCTCGGTCGCCACGGCATCGGCGAGATCCACTACGGCGGAGGTGGCTCCCGGGCAAGCGGCCCCCGTCTCTGCCAACCCCTCTTCGTCACGGTCGAGCAGGATCAGCCGCGCGCCCCGCTCGTGGAGGTGGCGCGCGATGGCTGCGCCTAGGCCCTGGGCCGCGCCGGTAACGAGAACCGTCTGGCCCTCGACGGATTGAGTTTCTACGGATCGCGTTTCGACAGGCCGCCCGTCAGCTGCCGGCATCAACGTCCTCCGGTCGGACCCAGCGCCGCTCGGCCCCGGAGATCCGGACCGCGTCCAAGACCCGTTGATTGGCCAATCCATCGGCGAACGTGGCCCCACGCGCGGGCTTCCGCCCCTCCCGAATGGCCGAGGCGAGCTCTTGCATGAGCGCCACGACGGAGACGTTCCAGATGCCGGCGTTGATCCCGGGAAGGGCCGCGTTGGGGTCGGAGACGGTGATGTCCTCGAAGTCCCCTCCCGCCGGGGCGAACAGGAGCCGCTCGTCGCTGTTGGAGAGGGTGATGGTCCCCCCCGAGCCGAAGATCCGGGTCGCGTTCCCCATGCCGTGGGCGGCGACTCCAGACATGAAGACCTGCGCCACGGCCGCGGACGTCGTCTCAAGGGTGAAGAAGGCCATGTCGTCGGCGGTTGCCGTCCAGGACTCACCGGTAGCCGGATCCACCCGGCCCGGCACCATCACCGGCGCCGCTCCACTTACCCACGCCACCTCGCCCAACCACCAGCGCAGGAGGTCCACCTGGTGGCTTCCATTGGCGCCGAGGCGTCCTCCTCCCTTCTCCGCGAGGCTCCACCAATCCCCCTTGGGACGGCCGGCAGGATCGGCCCAGTTCTTCCCAATGTTGGAGATGTCCACGTGCCGGATCTCTCCGAGGGCGCCCTCGGAGATGAGCTCACCGACGCGTATGCGGTTGGGATTGAAGCGGAGCTCGTGGTCGATCATGTGTACCCGCCCCGCCGCCTCCGCCGCCGCGAGCATCCGGGCCGCTTCTCCAGCGTCCATGGCCGTGGGTTTCTCGCAGAGGACATGGGCTCCGGCCTCGACGGCCGCGAGGGTCTGGGGCTCGTGGAGGAGCGTCGGGGTCGCGATGCAGACCAGGTCGAATTCGTGGGACGCCAGCATCGCCTCCCAGTCGTCGTAGGCGTGCGGCACCTCGAAGTTCGAGGCTGCGCTCCGAGCGCTCTCCATCCGTGCGGAGGCCAGGGCCACCACCTCGGCTCCGGGCACATGGCGAAGCGCCGGCAAGTACGCCTTCTGCGCGAAGCTCGCCCCGATGATCCCGACCTTCATGTTGTCCTCCTCATGTACGTTCCCGCAGACGCGGGTCCAGAAAATCCCGGAGCCAGTCTCCCAGGATGTTGAAGCTCACCACGGTGAGCACGATGGCCACACCCGGAAAAACCGCGAGCCACCACTTGTTGGCAATTAATGTGTCCCGGCTCTCGGCCAGCATACTGCCCCATGTGGGGACCGAAGGAGGTACTCCGAGACCCAGAAAGGAGAGCGCCGCTTCGGAGAGGATCACGCTCGCCTCGTTGAAGGAGGCGATGACCGTGAGGGGGGCCAGGATGTTGGGGAGGATCGTCCGGAAGATGATGGAGGCGGTACTGTCCCCCAAGGCCCGGGCCGCCTCCACGAACTCCTTCTCACGGAGGGAGAGGGTATCGGCCCGCACGATGCGGGCATACGTCACCCACTGACCCACGCCCAGGACGAGGACTAGGTTCCAGACCCCGGACCCCAGCACCACCAGGAACATGATGGCCAGGAGGATGAAGGGGAACGCGAGCTGGATGTCCCCCAGGCGCATGATCAGATCGTCCACCCATCCGCCGAAATACCCCGAGAGGAGTCCGGCCACGATTCCGATGCACCCACCCACCGCGATGGCGGCGATCCCCACCAGGAGGGAGACCCGGGCCCCGTAGAGGAGCCGGGTGAAGACATCCCGGCCGAGGGCGTCGGACCCCAGCAAGAAGACGGTGCCGTCGGGACCCGGCGCCATCGGATCCGCCAGGCGGAGAACGAGATTCTGCCGGTTGGGGTCGAAGGGGGCCAGCGCGGGGCCGAAGGCGGCCGCGATCGCCGTGGCCAGGAGGACGATCACGGCGAAGACGGGCCAGCGGGCCTCCACCATGAAGCGGGCGGCCCGTCGCAGCTCGCTCTCCCGAGGGGCCGTGGGGATGATCGCCTCGCCTGGACGATCGCTCATCCCGCCCATCCACCCGCGCTCATCCGCGCCCTTCCACACGCGCTCATCCCCGCCCCTCCGCCAGCTTCATCCTGGGATCGAGACGAACGTAGACGAGATCCACCACGAGGTTGAGGAGGATGAAGATCCCCGCCAGCAAGATGACCCCGGCCTGTACCAGGGGGATGTCCCGCTGGTTGATGCCCGCAAACAGGAGGCGACCGATCCCCGGATAGGGAAGGTCATGGAGATCGCCCCCTCCCGTACCCTGTACGACAACCCCAATCACCCCTACACCGAGGCGCTCCTCTCCGCCGTTCCCGTCCCGGAGCCAGGACGTCCACGGAAGCGGACGAACCTGACGGGGGACGTTCCGAGCGCCATCAACCCGCCCTCCGCGTGTGTCTTCCGTGGCCGGTGCCCCCGCGCGGAGGCCATTTGCGCTCGTGAGACTCCGGAGCTTAAGCGGGTGGGTCCCGATCACTTCAGCGCCTGCCACCTGACGACCTGAGTCGCCCGCGGCTCGCTAGCGGCCTTCGTCGGGAAGCGGACAGGACCCACGTATCCCTGGAGCGATTCCCCAGTCCACGAGCTCGCCCGCCGTCATGAAGTGCATCCCATCGGCGGGAGCCGCATCGAGCGTCGCGAAGTAGAAGTCGTCCCCGTTCGTGAAGCCAATGTCCTCGTAGTACTCGAAGTACGGCTCGTGGTCCGGATGATCGTCGTCGAGCTGGCTCGCCTCCGTTCCGTCCGAGTCCGACCAGGAGTGGATACCGACGCACGCGTTCTGTCCCAGCGCGCGGGTCCGACCGGCGAGGAAGAGATCGACGCCTCCGGAAGCGATGAATCCTCGAATGGGCTGTCCTGATGCGTCCGCCGCGTAGTCCGGCACCCGGGTAGTCAGGCCAGAGCGGCTCACGCGCCTGCCGAGGTCGAGGTTGGCCTCGTCGTCGTCCGACCCGGACACGCAGCTCAGCACGAGCGTCCTCACGCCGGGATAGCGATCCAGTAAAGCGAACAAGCTCTGTTCGGTGGAGGTCACGATCGTCCCCGTCATGACCACTTCCGTGCCTTGCACTTCGAAGCTGGCGGGCTCATCGCAGTCGCCCACGGCTTGCGCGGCTATATCCGCCCTCGAAAGGAGCAAGCCGACGAATAGGAGGGTCAACAGGAACGATGATCGCATGATACTCGCCTCTTCTAGTTGCACTGCAGCCCCTCCGGAGCAGGGAAGCCACCGCACGTGCACTGATAGTCGTCTTCCTGCTCACGATACAGGTACCGGTAGGATTCCTCCCATAGCAGGTTGCGGCCCACGATCCGGCAGATCCGGTCCATGAGCGATTCGGACTCGAGATGCCAAACGCGCAGCTGTCCGAGCTCGTCGCCAGTGCCGGCGGCGAGCCAATCCCCGCTGTCGTCGAACGCGAGCGAATTCACGACGAGTCCCACCTCGAAGGGCTCCGCCACGGGCTGGAGGCTTTCCGTGTCCCAGAGCTCGACCGCGAATTCGCGGCCTACCGCGAGCCAAAGATTCTCGTCGTCCAGCGCGAGAGCCGTGACTCCTCGGCCTACCGACAGATCCGCACTAAACCGAGCTTCGTTCGCCGCGAGGTCCCATAGCTGCACCGTTCCGCTTCTCAGCGCCACGGCCGCCCAAGCCTCCCAACCGAGATCATTGCTACGACCGGCGACTCGAAGAGGCGCTCGGATCCCTCCCCCATGCGACCGTTGCCGTTCACGCGCCACGTATTCACGTAGCCCACGTAGTCGTCGCCGCCCGCGGTCACGACGTAGTCGGCCTCCGGCGTGAACGACAGCAGTAGCGGCACGCGCTGGAGCCACCTGGCATCCGCTGTGCCACGTTCGAGATCGAGAACCGCGACGTACGCTCCACCGGACGCGTTGTCGTCCGACGATCCAGTGCTCGTCGGCAACTCCAACACCACGGCTGCCAGCTTTCCGTCCGGAACGGTCGTAATCTCCACGGCCCAGGGGTCCTCGACGTCCGCCGCAAGCGCTCCGTTTTCTCTCAATGTCCCGATCACATCGAAGGAGTAGGCGGGGTCCACCCCGTCCACATCGAAGTACCTGAGCCCGTCCTCCACCCACTGGACGACGTGCGGAGCTTGGATGTCGATCAGGCCTCTCGTGGCCTGGCCCACGATCCGGCTCTCCATCGATTCCGCATCCCAGAGGCGGACCGGGTCGCTGTCTCCCGTGATGATCGTCGTTGAGTAGTCGAACGTCAGGAGCTCGGTCGATTCCGGCAGGAACGACACGACCCTTGTCGGAGTCCCGTACGCCGATTTCACGAACGGGGCCCGGTCCACGATCGCGAACCGACGGGTCTGGCCGTCGCTCGAGCGACCCGCGACCTCCCGGCCATCGGGCGCGAACGCTAGCTCCGTCAGCTGGGCGCCTCCCGGTCGGACCTCCCATTCGGGATCCGGAGATCCAAGAAGGTCGAAGATTTGGAGGCCATTACTCCCCGACGCAGCCAACAGCGTCCCGTTCGCGTTCAGTGCCAACGCGCTTACGAGCTTCACGGAAGCCTGGAACTGCCCGAACATGGATCCATCGGCGGTGTCGATGACGTACAAATCCGAACCGCCGCCCGATGGCTCAAGAGGTAGCAATCCGTTGCCGCCCATGAATCCGGCCTCGAAGGGCTCCGTCGCCGCCACAGCCAGATGGCTGGCGGACTCATTGACGGCGAGAGCAGTGGTGAAGCGATCCGGATAGCTAACCGCGAATGCCGGGGTCGCTGGTCCGGGACCGAACTTCAGGACCTGTAGGCTGTCTCCCGTACCTATGGCCACGAAGTCACCGGCCTGTAAGGCGATGCCCGGCACATCGGCACCGAGCTGGAGGACGTCTCGAATGTCCGCGAGCCGCTCTGTCGTGATGAGGCGGGGATCCGTCGCCGTCCCGAGACCCGCTCCCGGGTCGCTGACCGGCACAAGGGCCCGTAGGGGAAGGCCCTGCGCTATCTGGAGAAGGAAATCCTGCGTCTCCGGGGTGTCGGCGATCCGGTAGCCTTCGACAGCGAGAAGGCGACCCAGATCGAGGTTGCTGTCGCTGGCAACGTTGGAGGCGGTCAACGTGAGGCCGTTCGCAGTCGCCGTTCTCTCCCTCTGGACCGATTCCCGCCATTGCCATGCCGCGGCGGCACCCAACGCTACGATGAGCGCGGCCACGGCGGCAGCACCCTGGAGAATGATCCTCCATCTCCTGATGCTGGCCTTCGCGAAGTCCAGCTCCCGCCGGTTCAGCCACTTTGCGCGCTTCTTCTTGCGCGCCAGCCGCGCGAGCACGGCGGCCCGTGCTCCGTCCCTCCAGAGCAGGCCGCGGTTTTCCTTGGCCCGCGGGTCCCGGGCCCACTCGGCGGCATCGTTACCCAGTCTCCTTTGGAAGTGGAGATTCGCCAGGCCGGCGTCGGATTCCTTCATCCACTCCAGGAGCTTTCTCCAGGCCGCGACCAGTTTGTCGTGCGCCGGCTCCACGTACGCCTCGCCCGTGCTGTCGCTTCCTTCTACCAGTAGCCTCGCCTCGGTCAGTCGCCGAACGACCTCTCCTACCCACTCGTTCTGCTCGTCCGAGGGATAGTCGAGCTCGGACCGCAGCACGCGCCGCTTCGCGACGTTCCCATGCTCCATGGCGACCATGCGCAGCATGATCAGACGCATCGTGTCTCGCTCCGCCCCGCCCATCTTGTCGAACTCCTCGTCCGGCCGGTGGCGAAGGGCGCCGATGACGCCGCCGAGCGAACGGTAATCCTCCCACTTGAGCGCACGATCGTCGCTCCGGCGCTCCACGTAACGGATATACATCTCGCTGAGCGTGAACGAGAGCAGTGGGAGCGCCCCGGGCGTCTCCAGGACCTCTTGGATGAGCTCATCAATCAGGTCACCGGACTCGAAGTAGAGAACGCGCTGCGAGGCCGGTCCTTCGATGACGGCTCGGAAATCCTCCAGCTCCATGCGGGGAATGATGAAGCGCCCGAGGGCCCATCGCGGCGTGAGCACGGTGTCGGCGAAGGAGGGCTCGAAGTCCGATCGGAGGGTCACGATCACCACGAAACGGTCGCTGGACCGCTCCAGGAGCTGCACGACGACGTCGAGGATCTCGTCCCGCGACTCCTCGGTCGGTGCCAAGGTCACCAACTCCTCGAACTGGTCGATGACCAGGACCGGCCGGTGCCCGGGGTGTGTGAAGAGCCACGCGTCGATCGACTCCAATACCGAATCGACGTCACCGCTTTCGCCCGTCCGCTCGCCCAGGCTCCACAGTGAGCTCAGGAGCGCGTGCAGAGGTCGGGTTCCCGGCCGCACGATGGGGAGGATCTCGAACTTCCCGGAGGCCTCGGAAGCCAGCTGGGGCAAGAGCCCCGCCTTGACCAGGCTCGACTTTCCGGTCCCGGATGCCCCCAGAACGATGGTCAACGGGTTCCCTTGGACGTGCCCGTGAAGGTCGGCGATCGTCTCGTCCCGCCCAAAGAACAGCTCGGCGTGCTCTCGCTCGTACGGTGCGAGTCCCCTGTACGGATTGTTCTCGAAGGTGAGCTCCGGTGCGGGAGGCAGGTCGAGCTCGTGGCCGGGCACGAGGAAGATGTACTCGCCCTTGTCGTGCTTTTGCAGGGGCCAGAGACGGGGTGTCTGTCGCACGCCCTGCTCGATCGTCTCGGTCTGGAGCCGGTCCTCCAGGTAGAGATAGAGTTCGGTGGCGGTGATGACCCCGTCCGGGGTCTTCGCTGGCACGACGTCGCCTGCGCCCTCCAATGCCTCGAACAGAGCCAGCGCGAAGGGGGAGTGCGCGCCGGACTCGCCGCGGCTACCCAGTGATCCCGCCGTCAACTCGTCCATCGCCTTCTGATCGTGGGCAGCCGAAGAAATCACCTGCCATGCCGGGTCCGTGATGAAGCGATCGTAGCGCTCCTGGTGGATCACCGGGGGGAGCGCGATGGCGTCGCGCGTCGCGGACCACCGGAAGGCTCCGGAGAAGCAGCTGTCGAACACGACCAGCAGATGTCGGCAATTCAGCTCGAGCAGAGCGTCGTGGAGGAGTGGCATGTGGAGGAAGGTCGATTCCTCCCCCCGCTCGGCGTCGTGAGGCAGGAGGTACCCGTTCGGACCTTCGTCGCCGTCCATGGCGACCCCGTGCCCGGCGTAGTAGACGAAGAGCC
This sequence comes from Longimicrobiales bacterium, assembly GCA_965248625.1. Classification (GTDB taxonomy): domain Bacteria; phylum Gemmatimonadota; class Gemmatimonadetes; order Longimicrobiales; family Gaopeijiaceae. The sequence goes on from OZ252109.1 coordinate 1,615,022, forward strand.
TGTCGTCGGGACCAAGCTGTTTGGGTAGCTGCTCGGTGAAGAGGCGGGTCAGTGCATCGCGCGATGCGGCCTCGTCGAGGAGGTACTGAACCGCATAGCCGTGGGAGGTATCGAGGATCTGGCCGACGCGCCGGGCGTCAGCCACGGCCGTATTCAACACCGGGATCCCGTGCCCGTAGTGATCGATGCCGATCACGACGGCCAAGCTCTTGTCGAACCCGTGTTCGGACGCGTCCATGGCTGAACACCCGCTCGGGGGACGTACGTGGCCTCCGGAGATGTCGACGTTCTGGGTCAGCGTCGAGCCGAATAGTCCTCGGACACTATCCGGGGCTGGGACGTGCGAGCAAGCTCGGGCGTGGGGGCTCGCGCAATACGCGCGGCGCCAGCGCGTCGTCGGATTCGCGGAATCCCAGGCCCCCGAGGAGCGACCTGCCGGGCATCCGGTGCGGTCCCACCAACAGCGTTCCGCGCTGTTGGCAGTCCGGTGCGGGTTACGTCGGGCTGAGGTTGAGACGGAGGTGGGCCACGTGTGTCGGAGTGGAGACCTATCGAGACCACGGCGACGTTCACGGGCTCTGTGGAGATCTGCATCGACTACAGCGGGGTGAGCTACGGGAACGAGAACAACCTGAAGCTCCTCCATTTCGACGACGTGTTGCTTGTCTGGGACGACGTCACCACTTCCCTCGACACCTTGAACGACATCATCTGCGGTTCTGTTACCTCCTTCTCGCCGTTCCTCGTCGCCGAATCCAACGTGGCTCCGGAAGTCCTATCAGTAACGCTTCCGAGTGATCCGATCGCGCTCGGGAACTCGATTGCCATTAGCGCTGAGTTCACGGACGACAACCCAGGGGACACACACACTGCCACGATCGACTGGGACGACGGTCAGGTTGCGAGTGGTATCGTTACCGCGCCGAGCGGCCCGACGCCGGGCGTGGTCTCCGGCACACACGACTACGTGGACGCGGGAGTCTACACCATCACGGTTACGGTAACCGAGGACGTTGACCCGAGTTCGGATCTTTCGGACAGCCGAAGCAGCGCAGAGGAGACGACGACCACCTTTGTCGTCGTTTACGACGCTGACGGCGGATTCGTAACTGGAGGAGGCTGGATCGACTCGCCGGCCGGCGCCTACCTAGCCGACCCGAGCATGACCGGCAAGGCCAACTTCGGGTTCGTCTCCAAGTACAAGAAGGGTGCCTCTGTGCCCACGGGGAATACTGAGTTCCAGTTCAATGCCGGTGACCTGGACTTCCATAGCTCGAGCTATGATTTCCTCGTGATCACCATGGGGGGCACCAACGCTCAGTTCAAAGGCTCGGGAACGATCAACGGCGATGTCGCTCCGACCGGGCAGGAATACAAGTTCATGATCTGGGCGCGGGACGACGATCCAGACACGTTCCGTATCAAGATCTGGTATGACGATGGGGGCGAGGTGCCCGTCTACGACAACGGATTCGGACAAGCGCTAGGTGGCGGCTCGATCGTGGTCCACGACAAGTAACGGAGGTACGGCGGCGCAATCTGAGCGCCAACCCCCGAAACGCCACGAGCCCGCGTCTACCTCGAAGTAGACACGGGCTCGTGAGTGCGCGAAAAACGCACCGCCGTGAGGCGTATCCCTACGCCGGTGACCAGGGCGGCAGCCCAGGCACACCGAAGGTGATCGACTGGATGGCCTTGATGCTGCGGTTGCCATACTGGGCCGGCACGACCAGCCGTAGCGGCGCTCCGTGTTCAGGCGGGATGGGCTCGTTGTTCATGAGCCAGGCGAGCATGACCTGAGGGCTCCTTAGTTCCCTCACCGATTCGTCGGTGTAGAAGCCGTCGCTGGCTACGAAGCGCACGTACCCGTTCTCTTTTGCTCCGTCCAGAAGGCCGATCATGTCGGTGAAGTCGGCGAATCTCACGCCGGTCCACTTCACAATGCCCCGGGGGTTCGGGGCTCCGCATTGGAGCAGGAAGGTCTGGGAAACGCGGGGTAGCCCCTCGAGATCCTGGAACTGGAGAGTTCCACCCATCCGGGCGATGCGACGGGGGTCCAGCCTGATCTTCATGTTGCGGTAGTCGTACTCTCCGGCAGGCGCGGGGCGGTCCGGGCTCCTCCACATGAGGGGCTGGCTGATGGGGCCCGCGGCGCTTTCGGGATGCTCGGGCGCGGAACCGTCCGGATTCAGAGGAAGGTCCACCGGGAAACCGTCCCGCGTCTCCATCTCCACAAGCTCTTGAGGCCACTCCTGCGACTGGGCGGCCAAGTCCTCGGGGCTCAGCTTGGCGCCGAGAGAGAGGCCCGCGATGGTGCCTCCTGAAATACGGATCGCGTCACGTCGGGTAAGCTTCATGTTCGACTCCGGACGAATAGGCCTGGCCTAGCGCTCGCTCAGGGTAGCCGGACTCGGGCGATGGTGGCAAGTAACACTCATGTTACCGGCCACCCATCTGAAGACGGGGCTACCATCCGTCGTGAGAGCAGTAGGGCGCGACCTGATCGAGCCAGCCCAATCCGAACAGGAGGCCGCTCGGACCGCTGGCCTTCCAGGTCTGCCCTGCTTGGCCGAGATCCCAACCACCCGACCCCGAACCGCCAAGGAAATCCATGGCCGGCATTCCGATCGGTGCCCCTGGGGGCGCGCCCGGAGCCGACTGCAAGCCGTAGACTTCTCCCGGTCGATCCAGGAAGCGCTGGATATCGAGGGCGAGCAGGCGATCGCTCGCCATAGCCGGACCGACAGGCCCGCTACCGCTCACAGCCACTTTGCTTCGTTCGTCGACGCGATGGCGCGCGCGCTCCAGATAGGCCGTCGCGAGAGCTCTGACCTGGGGCATGGGAGCTCCACCAGACAGGGCCATCAGTCGATCGATCGCCACCCTCCGCACGGCCCTCCGTATCTCGGCCTCGTAGTGGGAATCCCCTGCCTTGGCTGCGCTGGCCTCGAGCAGCCCCGTGATCACGTCTTCGAGCCCCGGAAGAGCCGGGTCGAGGGCGTGCTGCTCGACCAACCGCGCGGCCCGGTCGGGCTGTAGGATCTCCGAGATCGTGTGGTCGGAGGCCACGACGGCCGGAGAAATCGCGTCAAACATCAAGCCCGTGTATCGCGGAAATAGCTCTCTGGTGCGGCCGTAGCCCGCCGGGCGAGGCGGTAGTGAGGCGAGCACACTCTGAGGGATGGCCAATGCCGTGGGCTCGAGGGTCGCCAGCAGGGACTGGAAAGCCGCGCGCTGGTCGGCCGCCGACGCGGGCTTCACCGGAGTTCGCCCGTCACCCCGCAACGCGTAGATGTAGTGCATGCCGCCCAGTGAGGAGGCCGTCGACGTCACCTAAGCTTCTTGTGGAGGTCGACATCGGTCACGTTGAGATGGATGTGGCCGAAGCTGACGCCCGAGTCGTTCGCGGGGGCGAGCTGCGCCTGGACGGGATACGCGACGAGTAAGGCGATGGCGCCGATCAATACGCGCTTCATGTTGAGTCCTCTCTTCACGGTTGATTGAGGTCCATGGCCAAAGAGGGACCCGTGGCCCCGCCACCACGCGACCTACGCCCGCGGAGTGTACGCGCCTGCCAGGAAACCAGCGTCGGCCAAGAAGCCAGTGTCGGCCAGCCTCACCGCGTCTTTCTGCGAAATCAGGTCAGGTCGAAGCGATCGAGGTTCATCACCTTGTCCCAGGCAGCCACGAAGTCACGCACGAACCCCTTCTGCGCGTCGTCGCATGCGTAGACTTCGGCGATCGCCCGGAGCTGGGAGTTCGAGCCGAAGACGAGGTCTGCGCGCGTGCCGGTCCACTGCAGGTCGCCCGTCGCGCGATCGCGCCCCTCGATAACGTCCTCGGCTTCCGAGGCCGGCTCCCACGTCGTGTCCATGTCGAGCAGGTTCACGAAGAAGTCGTTGGTGAGCGTCTCGGGACGCCTGGTGAAGACCCCGTGTTCCGACTGTCCGGAGTTCGCATTCAAGACGCGCATGCCGCCGACGAGCACCGTCATCTCGGGGACGTTAAGCGTCATGAGCTGCGCCCGATCGACCAAAAGCTCCTCTGCCGATACGGTGCATTCGGCCCCCAGGTAGTTGCGGAACCCGTCCGCGACCGGTTCGAGCACGGCAAACGACTCCGCATCGGTTTGCTCTTGCGATGCATCAGTGCGCCCTGGCACGAAGGCAACCTCCACGTCGTGGCCTGCGTTCTTCGCGGCCTGCTCGACCGCTGCGCAACCACCCAAGACAATCGTATCGGCGAGCGAAACCTTCTTCCCGCCAGGCTGAGCGTCGTTGAACTCCTTCTGGATCGCCTCGAGCGTTCCGAGTGCCTTCACCAATTGGGCGGGCTGGTTGACCTCCCAGTCCTTCTGTGGTGCGAGGCGAACACGCGCACCGTTCGCTCCACCGCGCTTGTCGGAGCCGCGGAACGTCGCTGCCGACGCCCAGGCGGTCGAGACGAGTTGGGCGATTGAAAGCTCCGATGCGAGGATGTTGCCCTTGAGGGCTGCGATGTCCTGCGCGTCGACCAGCTCATGATCGACTTCGGGAACGGGGTCCTGCCACAGAAGCTCCTCAGCAGGGACCAGCGCGCCCAGATAACGGGAGCGGGGCCCCATGTCACGGTGCGTCAGCTTGTACCACGCCCGGGCGAATGCGTCCGCCAGCTCATCAGGGTTTTCGTGGAACCGCCTCGCGATCGGCTCGTAGATCGGATCCATCCTCAGGGCGAGGTCGGCAGTGGTCATGATGGGCGCATGGCGTTTCGACGGGTCGTGCGCATCGGGCACGATGTCCGCCGCGCCAGGATCAGTCGGAACCCACTGCCAGGCTCCGGCGGGACTCTTCACGACATCCCAATCGTAGCCGAACAGGGTGTCGAAATAGCTTGTGTCCCACTGGGTCGGTGTCGGGGTCCATGCGCCTTCGATTCCGCTGGTGATCGCGTCTCCGGCCTTGCCGCTGCCGAAGCTGCTCTTCCAGCCGAGCCCTTGCTCTTCGATGCTGGCGCCCTCGGGCTCAGCCCCCACGAGCGCGGCATCGCCAGCCCCGTGGCACTTGCCGAAGGTGTGTCCGCCGGCGATGAGCGCGACGGTCTCTTCGTCGTTCATCGCCATGCGCGCGAACGTCTCTCGAATGTCGCGCCCCGAAGCGACCGCATTCGGTTCCCCGTTGGGTCCCTCCGGGTTCACGTAGATCAGCCCCATCTGAACGGCCCCGAGAGGGTTCTCGAGCTCCCGATCGCCGGAGTAGCGCTCGTCCCCGAGCCACTCCGCTTCCTTCCCCCAGTAGATGTCGGCTTCGGGCTCCCAGACGTCCTCGCGCCCACCGCCGAAACCGAAGGTCTCGAACCCCATCGACTCAAGGGCGCAGTTGCCCGCGAGGATCATGAGGTCGGCCCAGGAGATCTTGTTGCCGTATTTCTGCTTGATCGGCCAGAGCAGCCGGCGCGCCTTATCGAGGTTGCCGTTGTCGGGCCAGCTGTTGAGAGGCGCGAAGCGTAGTGTACCCGAGGATGCGCCGCCCCGGCCGTCTCCGATGCGGTAGGTGCCTGCGCTGTGCCACGCCATCCGGATGAAGAGCGGCCCGTAGTGACCGTAGTCGGCGGGCCACCAGTCCTGCGACGTGGTCATTACCGCGAAGAGGTCCTTCTTGAGGGCCTCGAGGTCGAGCTTCTCGAACTCGTCCGCGTAGTTGAATGCGTCGCCCATGGGATCGGACAGGTGAGAGTTCTGACGGAGAATCCCGAGGTTGAGCTGATTCGGCCACCAGTCCCGGTTCGACGTGGTCCCAACTGTCGTGTGCATGACCGGGCACTTGCTTCCGTTTTCGGCACCATTTCCGTCCATGATTTCTTCCGATCGTAGATGCGTTGATTGAACCGTTCGGGTGCACCAAGACGAAGAGATCTCTGGAAGACTCTCCAGCTTCCTGGTCAGCGCGAGGATAATGTACTAAGAAAGCGGCATGGCCTCACGGCCAAGCGGACAAGCTGCGTAGGACGTGAGGGATGGTGGCCCGCTCATCTGGTCGTTCGCTCAATGAAGTCGCCGACACGATGGCGTCTTCCCGTCCGCCAACCGTTTCTATACATGCCTTGACAGTTATATGCCATAGAGGCAATATTAATTCTCATGCCGAACTCATTCGAACTCTTGGCTGACCCTACCCGGCGACGCTTGCTCGACGAGCTCCGAAAGGGCGAGCGGTCCGTCGGCGCGCTCGTAGAGCGGTTGAGGATGAGCCAGCCGGCTGTCTCGAAGCAGCTGCGCGTGCTGCGAGAGGCGGGGCTCGCCTCGGTGCGAAAGGACGCTCAACGGCGGATCTACCGGCTGAACCCCGATGGGCTGAGGGAAGTGGACGAGTGGTTGGCACCTTACCGGGCGTTCTGGGAGGGGCGCTTCGACGCGCTGGAACACACACTGGAGTCGATGGAGGACTGATATGGAGGCTACGCTGAAGAAGAGCGGCAGTCTGTACACGTTGGGGTTGGAACGCCGCGTGCCGCACCCCCCTGAGAAGGTCTGGAGGGTGGTCACCGAGCGGGAGCTCTTGAAGCAGTGGTTCCCCTGCGACGTGGAGGGCGAATGGATCGTTGGGGCCGAGTTGCGATTCACGTTCCTGCAGGGCGAAGGCGAGGCGTTGTCGGAGGATGAGCTCCGCGGAGAGGTCCTCTCGGTAGATCCCCCTCGGCTCCTGGAGTTTCGGTGGGGCAATCATCTACTGCGCTACGAGCTGACCCCGGACGAAGACGGCTGCACGGTTCGCTTCACCCATAGCTTCGAGGACCCATCCTGGGGGGCGCGAAACGCCACCGGCTGGGAGATGTGCTTTGACAACCTGGACCTGCTACTGGAGGGCGCAGGACTCGTCAAGTTCGCGATGGGTGTGTGGCGAACGAAGTTCGCCCGGTACGTCGAGAAGTTCGAGTCCGGCTTCGGTCCTCAGCAGGGCCCTCCGGAGGACCACCCAGCGATCGTTGCGGAGCGGGCGGCAGCGGAGGACTGACCTCGGCGGCATCGGTCCCCAGTCGAGCTGCCTCACTTGCCCGGGATCCAGGACGCCTATCGGCGTCAACCTACAGAGCGCACCATCGTCCGAGCTCGATCGACCATCTTTGCGATTTGAATGTCTTGGATCGCGACTCCGGCTACGGGGACTCCGAGATCCCCAAGCTTCGCGCCAGGTTTGGTGAAGCGCGGAGGAGGCTGGAGGCGCTGCGCGACGGGGGAAGCTAGCCAAGCCGGTTCGCATGATTCGTTCGAGTCAATCTGCACCCCTGTCCTCGGCTCCGCGGAAAAGTTCTGAATGAGCTGGACCACTCTGTAGTTATTCGTGACGTGAATGATTATCATTCATGATATGAATAGACCTCTTCCTAGACTTCTCACGGCCGCCGTCACCCGTGCCGCCAGGGCTATGCCCGTCGTGGTCGTGACGGGCGCGCGGCAGACCGGAAAGAGCACGCTCGTACGCGAACTTCTACCGGGCAGGCGCCCTTACTACTCATTGGACGACCTGGACATCCGCGCCCAGGCCGAAAGGGCTCCGGACGAGCTCCTCGGGCGGGCGCAAACCATGGTTCTCGATGAGGTTCAGCGCGTTCCCGATCTCCTCATTGCGGTGAAAGGGGCCGTGGACCAGCGGAGGCGCCGTGGCCGTTACGTGCTGACGGGCTCGGCCAATTTGCTCCTCATGCGTCGTGTCTCGGAGTCCTTGGCGGGGCGAGCATCCTATCTGAATCTCTGGCCCATGACGCGACGCGAGGTGCTTGGACTCGGTCGGCCGGGTGTGTGGGAGGAGTTGCTGGTGCAGCCTGCGGAGCGTTGGTTGGATGTGATCGCTGAGCAGGACGTCGAGCCGGCCGACTGGCGAAGCGCCGCGCGGCGCGGTGGCTACCCAGTCCCGGCCGTGGAGCTGTCTGCCCGCGACGACCGCGCGATCTGGTTCGACGGTTACGTCCGAACCTACTTGGAGCGCGACCTCCAGGACCTCTCGTCCATCGACAACCTCGTCGACTTCCGGCGCCTCATGAAGGCGACGTGTTTGCGACTAGGGCAACTGGTTAATCAGACCGAGCTCGGCCGCGATGTGGCCCTGCCCCAGCCCACGGTCCATCGGTGGCTGAACCTCCTGGAGTCCTCTTTCCAGCTGGTTCGCGTCCCCGCATTTGCAGTGAATCGCACGAAGCGACTGGTGAAGACGCCTAAGGCATACTGGAGCGATACCGGACTCGCGCTCCAGCTTGCCGGAATCAAGAAACCGGATGGGCCCCACCTCGAGAACCTCATCTTGTGTGATCTGCTGGCCTGGCGCGACGCGTCGCTGTCCGACCGCCCTGAGATCTTCTACTGGCGAGCCACAAGCGGGGATGAGGTCGACTTCGTAGTCGAGAGTGGGGAGGAGCTGATCGCGATCGAGGTCAAGGCAACCACTCGCCCCCGCATCCGCGACATCGAGCATCTTCGCACGTTCCAGCACGAATACGGCGACGATGTCCGGGGCTGTCTCCTCCTTCACACAGGAGACCGCCTCGAGTGGCTGGCGCCCGGGATTCTCGCTGCGCCGTGGTGGCGCGTCATCTGAACCTGCGGGAAGATTCCGGGGCCATTTTCGGGGTCACCCCCGAGGGCCTTCCGTGACCCTTCCCTCAGTCCCGCACCCGCTCCCTCAATTCCTCCCCGAAGTTCTCGACCAACACCAAACGGTAGCGGGCGTCCTCGCTCGCGTCGGGCATACGACGCATCATCAGGAACCGCTCGCCGTCCTAGGTCACGTCCACGACAGGCTCCCACGGGGTGGTCGTGAGCAAGCGCGGCGACAGTTCGAACAGTGTCTGCCGAGATCGGACGGCGAACTCCGGCTGCGTCTCGATCGTCGCGGCCACCACGCTGGTAGCCCCCGTCGGCGGCTACTCGCCCGGGTTGGCTCCATGGCGGACCTCGAGCGACAACCCTCAATCCTCGTCGCTATGTCAATACTTATAGACCTGGTCGCCGAACCTCCCCCGCCCCCGTCCCACCCGTATACTGACCCCCCACTCGCGCCCTCACGGAGTCGTCGCGCATGTCCGCCACCGCAATGATGCTGCTCCTATCCATCCAGCAGCTCGCAGCCCCCTTCGAAACCCCGTGGAACCGTGCCATTCCGAGCGTCATAGAGCGGCCGGCACGCGTCAGCCTCTCAGCTTCGGCGGGATTCGAAGTGAACGTGTTCGCGGAGAGGCTGTCCAACCCGCGTCGGATGGCGCTCGCTCCGAACGGAGACGTCTTCGTGACCGAGACGTCGACGGCGGCCGCCAAGGCGTTCGGCCTCTATCCGGACCGCGGTGTGATTCGTGAAGGGTCGTTCGGCGACGTGATGATCCTCGATCCGAACCTCACGCACGTCGTGGATGCGGCCGACGATCCGTCGAACTCCGACTACACCCCGTTCCAGGGCTGGGCGCTCACGGGCTGGCCCGTGATGACGATCCGGCGCGGTGAAGTCGTGTACGAGGAGAGTCGGGTGACCGGTCGGGCCGTCCACCGGGAGCTGCTTCTCGCGGTCAAGCCGGTCACGCAGGCTCTCGCCCTCGATGAACGGCATCACGTAGTAGAGCAGGCCGTCCGCTTCTCCCGAGTCGTGAAGCGGCAGGATGTGCGGGTGCTGGAGCCCCGCGGTCGTCTCGATCTCAGCGAGGAACCGTTCAGCCCCTACGACAGCTGCCAACTCCGGCTTCAGGACCTTCAGGGCGACGTTCCGCTTGTGCCGCAGGTCCTCGACCGGATACACCGTGGCCATGCCGCCCTCACCCAGCTCTCGCTCGATGCGGTAGCGGCCTTCCAGGGCCGCGAACAATCGTTCCATGACCGTCATCTCGCTACGCACCCCCCGCCGACGCTACGAGCGCTTCCCATCGTGGCTCGAGCTCAGCCATCAAAGCCTCGAACTCCTCGTCCGAGCGCAGGTCCTCGAGAAAGGGGTCGTGCACGGCCAGCGACGGATAACTCGTGTATCCTCTCGCGATCGCGACACGCAGCCATCGCAGCGCGTCCTTCCGCCGTCCCATGAGCGCGAAGACGTCGGCCATGAACTTCGCGCCGGTCTCGGATTGGATCACTCCCTCGACGTCGGCGGTGAAGTGCCGAAGTGCACCAGGAAAGTCGCTGTCGAGGGCGCACTTCAGGACCAGCGCCCATTCGGCGAGCGGCGTTCCGCTCAGTGCAGTGGTAGTGCGCCCCAGCAAGTCGGACGCTTCCTCTCGGTGGCCGGCCTCCGCCAAGTACCAGGCACTGAACAGGTGCAGCGCGGAATCGTCAGCACACAACGCACTGGCCCGACGTGAGGCCGCACCAACACGATCGTACCGGCCGTTCACGCAGTTGAAGAGACTCACCACGAGGTGCGAGACCGCGGTCAGCGGGTCGATCTCGACGAGATGATTCACCAGTGTTTCGATGGTCGGCACGCCGGCAGTGATCGAAAACCGACAGAGCTCGCCGATGACGTTGGCGTCCCCCGGCCAGAGATCGTGTGCTCGACGCAGCTCGGGTAGGGCCTCCTCGGGATTGCCGCGCAAGGCGGCGATAAGACCACGCACGAAGACGCCGAGCGGATGATCCGGATCGATCGCTAGCGCGCGCGGCATACTCCGCCGCCTTGCGTAGTCCGACGTCGGCGGGGACCCCGCCCATGTTCACTTCGGTGTAATAGAGCTGGCCCTTCGTTGCCAGGAGGAGCGGGTTATCACCCACGATCGTCAGGGCCTCGTCGATGAGCCGATGGGCGTGGCGCGACGAATCAGGCGTCCACGAATAGCTCTCGCGGCGCGCGCGCAGGTAGCAATCGTACGCGACCACGTTGTCGATCGGACGCTCGTGAGCTCCGTTAGTGGGCGCTTCGGTGAGTGTCACCTGCAGCGCTGCGACGATCTTGCGAGAGATCTCCTCCTGGATACCGAAGACGTCTTCAACCGTGCCAGAGTACTTCTCGCTCCAGATCGAGCTATCGGTCCCCGCATCGACGAGCTCCGCAGTCACGCGGAGCGCATTACCGGCCCGCCGCACCGCGCCGGTGACGAGGTGGCTCACGTGCAACTCACGCGCCAGCGTGGCCGTGTCCTTCGTGGTCCCCTTGAGTGCCATGGCGGAGTTACGCGAGATGACCCGCAACGCCGTGATCCCCGAGAGATCGGCGATCACCTCTTCGGTGAGTCCGTCGCTGAAATACTCGTTCTCGGCGTCGCCGCTGCGGTTGACGAACGGCAGGATGACCACGGCCTTCGGCTGCTCATGAATATCAAGGGCCACGCTGCTGTCGGCGGCAAGCGCCGCCGCGAAGGCGGACACCGTCGCGAACCGATCAGCGTGGTCGCTGGCAAGCGCACGCGCGATGGCACGATCGAGCGAGCCCGGAACCTCCGGCCGTACTTTCCGCACCGATGGCACCGGTTCGGTCGCCTGCCTGGTGAGCATGCCCATCGGTGTCGGTGCCGAGTAAGGGAGCTCGCCAGCGAGCATCTCGTAGAGGACGCAGCCAAGGCTGAAGGCATCGGCCCGGTGATCCACTTCGCGCTCGCCCATCGCCTGCTCAGGACTCATGTAGCCCGCCGTTCCGATCGACATGCCTGTCTGCGTGATCCGATCGGCCCCCGATGCGGCGACGCGGGCGATGCCGAAGTCTGCGACGAGTGCTCGACCCCGGCTCAGCAGAATGTTCGCCGGCTTGACGTCGCGGTGAATCACGCCGGCGTCGTGCGCCGCCTGCAAAGCCTCAGCCACGTCCGATGCGATCCGGACTGCCTCCTCGACGTTGAGGCGACGCTCCTCTTCGAGCCGCTGCTGTAGCGTCTGCCCCTCGATGTAGGGCATTACGTAGAAAAGGAAGCCGTCGGCCTCGCCCGAGTCGAACAACGGCAGGATATGCGGATGCTGGAGCCCCGCCGTCGTCTCGATCTCGGCGAGGAACCGTTCAGCCCCGACGACCGCGGCCAGCTCCGGTTTCAGGACCTTGAGCGCAACGTTCCGCTTGTGCCGCAGGTCCTCGGCCGGGTAGACGGTCGCCATGCCGCCCTCACCCAGCTCGCGCTCGATGCGGTAGCGGCCTTCGAGGGCGGCGTTCAGGCGGGTGACCACGTCGGACGCTGCGTCCTCGGCGTGGCGCGGTACTCGGTGCCTTTCAGTCTGACTCCTTTCGTCCGTACACCATCGCCAAGGCTATCCCGGCGATTCCTTCCTCCACCAGGTGCCAGCCTCCGTCGACGAGCACCACCGAGAACGGACCTTCCATCGCGCCGTACAGCACGAGCTGCGTCGGAAACCACCAGAGCAGCCCGATGAGCGCTCCGAATTTGAGCCCCTCGCTCACCGGCGATCCTCCCTCGTAGCCCTTCGGGTACATGTAGGCCATGATGAAACCGACCACCACGTAACCGAGCGCCACCGACCACAACAGCGGCGGGTCCCTGGTTGCGTCGCTCGTGTAGAAGTCGCTCAGCAACACGACGTGCCAGAGTCCTGATAGAGCAAATCCGACCACGAACACCGCAAGGGCACCCAACACCAGCTTCCGTCCGTCCATCTTGACTTCCTCCGTCGAAGGGTCGAGGACAACTAGACGATCGAGCCAACAGGTGTAGCGATCACGATTCTCTTTGGGACATCCTCTCCGCGATATGTTCAGCCTGCCGAATGGCGAGCGCGACGATGGTCAGGGTCGGGTTCGGTGCGGCGCTCGAGGAGAAACGGTGGCCATCCAGGCTTCGCCGACTTCGCGCTCGATCCGGTAGCGTCCTTCGAGGGCCGCGTTCAAAGGCTCCACTGGCGTGGCTGTCATCTGCGGCCTCGTGCCGCGTTCGGCGGGCGGGTGATGGGGTCGGTCACCTGCGACCTCCAGTCATGGGCGTGAGAAGATGTTAAGCCCCGATCCGCCGAGGCGCATGGCCCCTTCACATCGGGCTCCTGACGACATTCGCTCGCCCGCCGGCGCTACCGAGGCTGTCACGAAAGCCTACCTACGCCGTAGCGGAGCATTGCGGGTGGATCGCGTCAGGCCAGCAGAGCATCGCGCGCGCATCGTTTGCGAGCAGAACCCATGCCTGCCGACATTATGCTATAGCGATATTATGATATGACGACAACATCGAACGGGAGAGATCTCGACGTGGCCGAAAAGATCAGAGTCTCCTTCTACGTGGCGGCACCCTTGGCCAAGGCGGTCCGTCTGCTCGCGGCCCATGAGGAGCGAAGCCAGAGCGACGTGGTTGTCGACGCCCTGGAGGAGTATCTCTCCGCGCGACAGGAGCATCTCGACTGGCTCCGGGCGGCTGAGCCGACTTTCACGTTTTGGCAGAACGAAGCCGATGCCGCGTACGACGCTCTTTGACCCCGGAACGGTCGTCCTCGTGAGGTTCCCATTCACGGACCTCATGGGGACCAAGCAACGTCCTGCCGTCGTTGTCTCCACCCGCGAGCACCAGCGTCGCGAGCGAGACGTGATCGTCGCGGCGGTCTCGGGCCATCGCATCGACCAACCAGGACTGTTCGATCATCTCGTCCGGGACTGGGAGGCGGCCGGTCTGCTCATGCCTTCCGTGGTGCGATGCGGAAAGATCGTGACGCTCGAGCGGAGCCTCGTCCGCCGGGCGCTCGGGGAGCTGACCAGCCGAGACATGGACGGGGCGCGGAAGGGGCTTCGGAAGGCGTTGGGTTGAGCTTCGCGGTCATGGAATGGCTGGGCCGCGAGCATGCGGCGTCCTTTGATCACGACTTCGCGATCTACCGCCACGGACCCAAACGGTCCCGAGCCTTCGAGATCGTCCGTTGAGGGTTGCAGCCAGCGCGCGATCTCTCATCGGATGAGGCGCCCAGCTTCCACCCCGGCCTCGCGGCCGCCCAAAGGTTGTACTGTGGGTGTTAGTAGACATCGCGTGAAAGGCACCGGGCGCGCGCCGTGCGCGACGGAGCGCGTCTGCGATCAGGGAGGTAACGACTATGGGACTCCATGAGGCCGTTCTGGTCCTGGCCACTCTGCTTTGCGCCCTCGTGGCCGGATTCGTCCTCGCTTTCGCCGTCGTGGTGATGCCGGGTATCAGCAGCCTGGAGGACCGGGAGTTCATCCGCGCCTTCCAGGTGGTGGATGGGGTGATCCAGAGGAACCAGCCGGTATTCCTGATCGTTTGGGTCGGATCGGCTCTGGCCTTGGCGATCGCGGTCGTGTTGAGCCTTCGACAGCTGGAGGGAGTCGAGCTCGCGATCCTGGTCGTAGCGGCGCTTGTCTACTTCCTCGGGGTGCAGCTGCCGACCATCGCGATCAACGTGCCGTTGAACAATGAGCTCCAGGCCCTCGACGTTGCGGCGATGGACGAAGGGACACTGGGTTCTGCGCGGAAGGCCTTCGAGTCGCGCTGGAACCGCTGGAACTCGATCAGAACGGGGTTGGCCAGCCTGACGGCGGTGATGTTGATGGGGCTTCTGCTCAGACTCTGAAACTTCAGGACCTTCAGCGCGAAGTTGCGCTTGTGTCGGAGGTCCTCTTGGCCGGCTGCTCGGATGGGGCGACGGATCCGGAGGTCACCGCGCCGGCTTCGTCAGCCTACGGAGTCAACGTGTCCAGCGTGCATGTTTCATTGAGGCGCAAGAGCGAGCGGGCGGCCTTTGCTCAGGAGGATGTTCGCCGGCTTGATGTCCCGGTGGATCACGCCCTGCTCATGTGCGGCGTGGAGGGCTTCCGCGACGTCGGTCGCGATCCTGACCGCTTCGTCGACCGGAAGCTGCTTGTCACGTTCCAGCCGATCTCCGAGCGATTCGCCCTCGATGTACGGCATGACGTAGAAGAGGAAGCTGTCCGCCTCCCCCGAGTCGAACAGCGGGAGGATGTGCGGGTGCTGGAGACCCGCCGTGGTCTCGATCTCCGCGAGGAACCGCTCGGCCCCGACGACCGCCGCCAGCTCGGGCTTCAGGACCTTGAGGGCGACGTTTCGCTTGTGTCGCAGGTCCTCGGCCAGGTACACGGTGGCCATGCCGCCCTCACCGACCTCACGCTCGATGCGGTAGCGGCCTTCGAGGGCGGCGTTCAGGCGGGTGATGGGGTCGGGCATGCCTGCTCCTAATTCCAATCCAATTCCATCAGCCAGATGTCGGCCTCGAATTCGCCCGCGGTGTGGTAGACGACATCGTCGTGAACGGTCATTTCCGCGCGCGGCCGGCGGCCGGGGTCAGCGAACCGTATCAGCTCCTCGGTAGGGCCTCCGTCGATGGATAACGACCATAAGCTCGAGTCGAATCCGTATGGCGTCTCATGAACAGGAGCTTGGATCCCTGATCGTACCATTCCTCCAATCATGGGCGTGAGAAGATGTTAAGCCCGGATCCGCCGAGGCGCATGGACCCCATGCTTCCGGCAGCTGCGACTCAAAGCAGCATTCCGTGGCCCGCCTCGACACCCGACACTCTTAGCGGGATCCAGCGTCCACCCAAAGAAGCGGCCGCAAGAGCGCACCTTCCAAGCTCGTCGAATCTGTTGCACCGGCCATGGATGTAGTTACAATTGTAGTTACTCATACAACGGCTCACGATCCAAGGACCGTGGCCGTTGCAGACGCGCGCCACGACTACGGCGAACAGCGGTTCATCACAGTTGGTTCCCATAAAGGTCGACTGCTGGTGATTGCCCACGTCCCGCGTGGGGAGAACACCAGAATCGTGTCGGTAAGAAAGGCGAACGAACGTGAGCAGAGAGACTACGGAAAGCGACTTGAAGCGGCTCGACGGGATAACGGATGAGGAAATCGAGTACGATGAGATCCCTGAACTCGATGCCGCGTGGTTCGAGAATGCTCAGGTGGTGATCCCTCCAGGGAAGAAGCAAGTGACGGTCCGCCTGGACCGGGACGTGTTGGCATGGCTGAAGGGTCAGGGCAGAGGATACCAGACCCGGATCAACTCGATCCTGCGCGCGTACTACGACGCCCACACGAAGTGACCGCGTCGAGCGTCAGTTGGCCTCCATCCGCTCGTGAAGCTCCTCGAACCAGTTCACGACGAAGAAGAAGCCCTCGGAGGTGGGCGTACCATCAACAGCGGTGACGGGTTTGCGTTGTGACGATTAGGTCCCCGTCACCCCGGTTCGGCTCCCAACTGTCAGCCGGGCGATCCCCGGCACATATTGAGAGTCCGCCGGTCCTCCTCGTAGGAGCAGTCCATGCGAATCGGTCCCGCTCATCCCGGTAACGCCCGCTCCATCAGCCTTGTCTTGCGAGGCTCGAAGTGGATTGTGGCCTCTGCGGTTATGGCTGTCGTCGCCGGGATCGCGTCGGCCTGCAGCCTGCTCACAGAACCGGGCGTCGCGGGCGAAGACTGCGGTCCGCTCCCTTACTTCACGGTGCTCCCGGTTTCACCAGCGGACATCGACTTGGTCGGAGTGGTCGGCGGACTGGGTGCACCCGCAAGCACGCTGCCCAAAGCGCACAGTGGATTCCTGCTCAACAAGGTCGATGTGCCGGTGTTCTCGCCCGGGAACCTCCAGGTCACGAGCGTGCGGAGGACCACCTATGTCCAATCGCCTAACCGGGAGGGGAAGTTTGACTACGCCGTCTTTTTCAAGGCGTGCAAGGACGTGGAAGGATGGTTCGGGCATCTAACGACGATAACGGCGGCGATTCCCGACGAAGCCCGCGACTGCGAGAGGTACAGCACCCTTGAAGAGACCGTTGAGAGCTGCTCGTCCGACGTCGATGCCGCGTTGACGACCGGGATGCACATAGGGACCGGCGGCCTCTCCATCGAATTAGGGCTCGTCGGCCTCGACTTCGGTCTCCTGGATAACAGGGTCTCCAACTTCTACGTCAATCGGGGGCGATATCCGAAGCCAACCTTCAACTCGGTGTGTCCCTATGCGTACTTCGATGCCGCCAACCGTGAGACACTGTTTTCATTGATCCGAGACGGCGCTCGTCCACATGAAGCGGCGGAGGGCGAGCCCCGCTGCGGGACCATGGCCGTGGACGTCGCGGGCACAGCAAAAGGCGTCTGGGCGGAGACGGGTGTCACTGGCTCTGTCGCCGCCGACCAAAGGCGTTTCATCACGCTCGCGGACTATCCCTATCGGCCTGAGGAGCGCCTCGCACTCAGTTTGGGCCCGGTCGAACTAGGGGCCCGTGTGGCGATGGTGCCCAAGGAGGCAACTGGGCGCGTGAACCGACCGTTCGAGCAGGTGTCGGAGGATGGGATTCTCCGGTGCTACACTCCGTCGCCTGAGACGGACCGTCAAATTGGCGAAAGCTGGCTCCTATCGCTCTCCGCGACACGCACCCTGACGATCGAGCGGATCGCACACCGCCTATCCCCGAGTCCCTGCGCCGACGATCCCGCCAGTTGGGCGTTCACTGAAGCCGCACTGACCTTCGTCCGCTAGGAGCGAGAGCCTTCGCGCGCCGTGTTCAGGCGGGTGATGGGGTCCGTCTATAGCCTCGTCCGTCTCGTGGTGAGCCTGGACCTCTGCTAATCGTCCGTCTTCAGCCTGAACCTCTGCATTGATTCAAAAGCCTGACGAGCTGAAGCAGATCTACAACTACTGCCGCCCGCACATGACGCTCACGAAGCAGCGGGACGGCATCAAGACGACGCCAGCGATGGAGGCGGGGTTCGCTTCCCGACCCTGGACGGTCGAGGACCTTCTGGAACTGTTACAAGGAAACTGACCCACTACCGACTCGGCGGTGGCCTTGACGGAGAGCTTCCGGCTCGCTAGCCTGCCCGTCGCGGCGATTTGTGGCGATTGCACCGCTTTACCAACTGCTAAACCGCCCCGAGGGACCCCGGGCGGGAACGCTTTGGGTCCTCTTTGGATTTATGGATGAAGCACGAAGGTCAACCGAGTCATCTAATGACCGTCACTGGGATGCCGACGATGTGTTGTCGAATGTGCGCTTGTCGCCGCTCTCCGGGCTGGAGAGGCGGGCGGGGCGCGGCAGAGCGGTGGCTGCCCCCATGAGCTGAGCGAGACGAATACTGAAGCTCCCCGACTGGCCCTCTCCTGGCGAGAGGGCTTTTTTGTACTCGCACCACGAGGCCCGAACCCCATGACGCTTTCAGCTGACCGCCCGTTGGGCATCTACCACGAGCATCCGGACTGGTACCGGCCGTTGTTCGCGGAGTTGGACCGTCGCGGCGTGCCGTACGAGAAGCTCAACGCCGCCAACCACGCCTTCGACCCCACTGCGGATGCGCCCTGGTCTTTGGTGTTCAATCGCATGAGCCCGTCAGCTCCCAAGCGGGAGGCGGGTCACGCTGTCTTTTACACAAGCTCCTGGCTGGCCCATCTGGAGGAACAGGGCGTTCGGGTCGTGAATGGTCGCCTCGCCTGGGCAGTAGAGATCTCGAAGGCGCACCAGCTGTCCCTGCTCCGGCATCTTGGGCTCCCCTATCCTGCCGCGCGTGTTATCAACCATCTCGCACAGGCTCCCGCGGCGTCAGAGGCTCTCCGCTTCCCAGTCGTCATCAAGCCGAACGTGGGGGGAAGTGGCGCCGGCATTCGGCTCTTCGATACCCCCGAGAGCTTGCGGTCCGCTGTCGAGTCCGGCGAGCTGTCGCTGGGCATCGATCAAACAGCGCTGGTCCAGGAGTACATTCCACGGGCGGAGCAACGCATCGTTCGAGTCGAAGTACTGGGCGGTCGGTTTCTCTATGCGATCCGAATCTACAGCTCAGGAGAGACCTTCGACCTCTGTCCCGCCGACGTGTGCTTGGGGGCTGAGGGCGAGGAGCTCGTGCGGGGAGCCTGCCCGGTGGACGCTCCCAAGAACGATCTCCGGGTGGAGGGCTACGTGCCACCCGACGAGATTGTGGCCCAGGTGGAGCAGATCACCGCCTCAGCCGGCATCGAGGTCGGGGGCGTCGAGTACCTGATCGACGCCCGCGACGATCGCCTCTACTTCTACGACATCAACGCCAACTCCAACTTCGTAGCCGATGCGCCACGTGTCGTCGGGTTCGACCCCTTCACACGGCTCGTCGACTGGCTCGAAGAGGAGGCGGTGCGGGCTGTCAGGCTCGGAAAGGAGGCGGCGTGATGCGCTTCGGATACTGGCTTCCCGTCTTCGGCGGTTGGCTTCGTAACGTTGATGACGAAGGTATGGAGGCGACCTGGCAATACGTGAATAGGCTCGCCCGACGGAGCGAAGAGATCGGCTTCGATTTGACGCTGATCGCGGAGCTGAACCTCAACGACATCAAAGGTGAGAAGGCGCCCTCCTTGGATGCCTGGTCTACGGCCGCAGCTCTTGCGGCCACGACGGAGCGGCTAGAGATCATGGTCGCCGTGCGGCCGACGTTCCATGCACCGGGACCCTTTGCGAAACAGGCCGCGAACATCGATCACATTAGCGGAGGCCGCCTGTCATTGAACGTGGTTTCGTCGTGGTGGGCGACCGAAGCGCGACGGTACGGCGTGTCGTTCGATCGGCACGACAACCGCTACGCTCGGACCGAGGAGTGGCTCACGATCGTAAACAGGATGTGGACCGAAGAAGAGTTCTCGTTTTCTGGTAACTACTTTCACGTGGACGGAGCGATCCTCCAGCCCAAGCCCATACAGAAGCCGCGACCGACCGTGTACGCCGGAGGGGAATCACCAGCCGGAAAGGAGCTGATCTCCCGGACCTGCGACGCCTGGCTCACGCACGGCGATACGCCTGAGACGATTGGACGCAAAGTTCAAGACATGGAGGAGCGCCGGGCGGCGCTTAACCTTCAACCCATGGTGTACGGTGCGGCTGGCTATGTGGTGTGCCGCCCCACTATGGGAGAAGCCGAAAAGGAAGTCAGGCGGATAACCGACGTCCGTCAGAGCTCACAAGGTTACGCGAACTACCGTGACTGGATTGACAACACGCAGCTCGAGAGGAGCGTGAGTCTTGAGGACTACTCTGTCTCGAACAGAGGGCTCCGGTCGGGACTGGTCGGGACGCCTGAGCAGGTCGCTGAGCGCGTTGCGGAATTCGAAGCAGCGGGAGTTGACCTGCTCCTGCTACAGTTCAGCCCCCAGCTAGAGGAGATGGAGCGCTTCGCTGAAGAAGTGATCCCGCTGGTACGCAGCCGCGCGAGCGCTCTCGCGGCCTCGGCGTGAGAGTGTCGGCGGGTGGAGATGCTTCTCACGATCCAGCCGTTCGCGCAGGCTCTCTCCCTCGACGTACGGCATGACGTAGAACAGGAAGCCGTCGGCCTCGCCGGAGTCGAACAGTGACAGGATATGCGGGTTCCGCGCCCAAAGCCGAAGTGCGTTGAAGCAAACTTGTAAATTGGGGATTCAATCCCCATATTGCTACCATGCTTCCGCGCACGCTCCACCCATACCTCCTCGAGGCCGCTGGAACCCTGCCGGTCGTCACGCTGACGGGGCCGCGGCAGTCGGGGAAAACCACGCTGGTGCGCGCGACCTTTCCTCATCTCCCTTACGTAAGCCTCGAGGCACCGGACGTCAGGGAGCGGGCACTTACGGATCCGCGCGGCTTTCTGAACGGGCTTCCCGAGGGCGCCGTCCTCGACGAAGTGCAACGCGCGCCCGATCTGCCTTCCTACATCCAGGGCATCGTAGACGACGACCCCCGTCCGGGACGGTTCATCCTCACGGGTTCACAGAACCTGCTGCTCCTGGACCGTGTCTCGCAGACACTCGCGGGCCGCACTCGCATCCTCAACCTGCATCCCTTCTCGCTATCGGAGCTCGAGGAGCGTGAGTTGTGGGATCCCGAGAACGACCTCGCGCCACCCCCCCAGCGCAAGCCGCTGACGACCGGGGCCCTGCTCGACACAATGCACGCGGGCTTCTATCCGAGGATCCACGATCAGGCGCTGGACCCTGTAGGGTGGCTCGCCGATTACCGCTCCACGTACGTGGAGCGCGACGTCAGACAGATCCTCAATGTCCAGGATCTCGACACCTTCGCACGCTTCCTTGGCCTGTGCGCCGGTCGGAACGGCCAGCTTCTGAACACTTCTTCGTTGGGAAACGACGCTGGCGTGGACCACACCACGGTCCGAAGATGGCTATCGATTCTTGAAGCCAGCTACCTCGTGATGCTTCTCCGGCCACACCATCGCAACTTCGGCAAACGTCTCATCAAGAGCCCCAAGCTCTACTTCCTCGATCCCGGCCTCCTCTGCTCCCTGCTGGGGATCCGTACCGCGAACGACCTGGGTATCCACGGTTCGCGCGGTGCCGTGTTCGAGACCTTCGTTCTGTCCGAGCTCGTCAAGGCCTACGCGCACAGAGGCCGGCGGGCGCCACTGCACTTCTGGCGCGACTCGACGGGTCACGAGATCGATTTCCTCATCGAGCGGGGGTCCGAGTTATTGGCGATCGAGGCCAAGTCCAGCGAGACGGCTCCGGGGAGCTTCTTCGAGTCGCTGGAATGGTGGCGACGACTCTCGGAAAATCCCGGGGCCCCGGCTCTGATGGTGTACGGTGGGGACGAGAGCTTCACCCGCCGGGGCATTGCCGCGCGGTCGTGGCGGACGTTCTAACGCACGCGTCCACCGGCATGGACGGGTCGTTCCAACCCCGCGGCTCCTAGCGGCTGTCGGGGGCGTTCAGCCGGTCGACGGTCGGCCATCAGTTGCCGCCCATCCGCTGCCGTAGCTCCTCGAACCAGTTCACGACGATCAGGTGTTGTGGAGGCTCAGACACTTGGGGCGGCGCCGCGCCACCACCCGTCACGCTCGCCTCCTGCGAGACGATGATCCGATCTCCGTCGGGATGCAGGTCGCTCGAGTCGAGGCGGTAGGCCCCCGTGATCACCGTATCGGTCGAGATCACGGTGAAGGGCGGGCCCAGGTCGATTCGGGCCGCTACCACGTGCTTGACAGCCGTTGCGGGGCCCGGGGTCCAGTAGTAGAGCATGTTCCCGTCGGGTGACCAGAAGGGAGCGGTCCCCCCACCCTGTGACACCACGTTGGGCTGTCCAGGATCAGGAAAGGCGCGGACATAAACCTCCCGTCCTCCCGATTCGTTGGAGCTGTAGGCAGCAAGGCTGCCGTCCGGCGAGACCATGAGGCCACGAAGATCAGCCTCCTCGTCCAGGTAGAGGTCGCAACGGCACTGTCCGAGGATGGATCGACGATCCACAGATCGTTATTCGGGAATCGGTCATCGAACACGAGCACGTCGTCGAAGGGCCACTGCGTGGGGACGACGTTTCTCAGAGCGCCCACGACGAGCTCATCCGGAGCATCGTCCACGGTCTTCACGAACAGCCCTACGCCCTCGGACATTCGTTCGCCCGACGCCGTTGTCGATCTTGTTGTGGTAAGGGGTCGACGTCGTGGTACCAGCCAGACTCTGCGAAGCCATCGGGGTGGAGCCGCGCCCTACTTCGAAGCGTACCGCAGCCTTGCCGAGTGATGTGTGATGCGTGATGTTCGATGCATGCGAACGACCTTGAATCTCGATGACGACGTGTTGCGCGCCGCGAAGGAGCTCGCCGCGCTGAGCGGGCGGACGCTCGGCGAGGTGCTGTCCGATCTGGCCCGGGCGGCGCTCTCAGGCGAGAGGAAGGGGAGCGCTTCGAGGAATGGCGTGCCGGTTCTGGCGCCCACGGCGGAAGCTCGGTTGGTCACGCCGGAGGATGTGGCGCTGCTGCTCGAGGACGGCTGAGCGGCAGTTGCGTGTGATCCATCTCCTCAACGACGGCTGAAGCGGCCCGTGGTCCATCTCCTCGACGTCAACGTCCTGATCGCGCTCTTCGATCCCGGACACGTGCATCACGAAGCGGCGCATGGGTGGTTCGAGGGGTCCAGGACTTCGGGATGGGCCACCTGCCCGATGACCGAAAACGGATTCGTGCGGGTGATCGCGAATCCGGCCTACCCCGGCCGCCGGACCACTGTGGGAGATGCCGCGGATCGACTGACTCGGTTCACGCGCAGCGGACATCACGCGTTCTGGAAGGACGACGTATCGATCCTGGACCGGGACCGTGTTCTCGCGGAGCGACTCGGTGGCCACCGGGAGGTGGCAGACGCCTATCTGTTGGCGATCGCCGTCGGCAAGGGAGGCGCGTTGGCTACTTTCGATCGCGGCGTTCGGCGGGAGGCGGTGCGAGAGGCGGGACCGGAGCAGGTCGTGGTGCTTGTCTCGGCCTGAAACGCCATTCAGGCCGCCGACGCCTTTAGCGATGCGGTGCAGTCTACCGCGTCACATCCACGAACTTCTGTACGCGCTTGCCCTCGTAGGTCTCGGTGATGAAGAGGCTCCCTTCCGAGTCGACAGCGAGGTTGTGCGCGCCGTAGAACTGCCCGGCCCACCTGCCGGCGCTGCCGAACGTGCCGACCACCTCGAGTGACTCCCGGAGAAGAATACGCACCCGTTGGTTGGTGCCGTCGGGAACGAACAGGAAGCGCTGGTCCGGATCGGTCGAGAAGCCCACGTCCCACACGGAGCCGCTGCCCAGAGTCTGCTTCGCGATGAAGGCTTCCTGAACGAATGTGCCGTCCTTCCGGAACACCTGAAGCCGATCGTTCGTGCGGTCGCTGACGTACACGAGGCCATCGCTTGAGATACGTACTGCGTGAACGATGCGGAACTGGGGAGGCGGGGGCCCGTCCGGGTCGTACTGGCTCGGTGCGTCCTCGTGCTGCGCGGCGCCACTGAAGGGAGGCGGCAGGCTCTCCCCGGCCTCTGCGAAGTACGAATCGTCCGGCACGCGTCCGTAGGCTCCCCAGTGTCGCTTGTATGTTCCGGTCTCGGCGTCGAAGACGATGACTCGATGGTTCACGTAACCATCAGCCACATACAGCTCGCCTGCCTCTTCGTCGACGAACATGTTCGCGGCGCCACCCAAGTGCTCGATGTCGTTGCTTCCGCCGCTCATGCCCTGACGTCCGATCTGAAGGAGGAGCTCTCCTTCACGCGTGAACTTCAGGACCTGCGCGTCGGTCTGGCCACCGCCCCCCAGCCAAACATTGTCGCCTTGGTCGACGTAGATGCCGTGCTCCAATTCGGGCCACTCGTAGCCCGGTCCTGGACCGCCCCAGGCAAAAGCGATGTTTCCGGCGGGATTGAACGCGAGCACCTGCGGCGCGGCCACCCATTCGGAGCGCAGCTCGTTCGGCTGCAGCGTCGACGGGCGGTGGACGATCCAGACAAAGTCGTGCCGATCGACCGCGACACCGGCACCCGCGCCCATGATCCACTGGTTCGGAAGCCGATTGGGCCAAAGCGGATCGACCTCGAATTGCGGGACTTCACGGTCGCTTGATGTCGCGGAGCCGTCCGTATCTCCAGGGATGAGCTCGCATCCAGCGGCCGCGATCGTCATCACGATGATCAGGTGCGGGAGGGCCCTCAATTTGGTACCCGCTCCCTTCACCACCTCTGAGAAGCTTCCACCCTCACCGATCTCTCGCTCGATGGGGCGGCGCCTTGGGACGGCGGCGTTCAGGCGTTCGATGGCTTCCGACATACGGTCACCCAGTCGTTTCGAGGAGCGAGGGAATGTTACCCTGCGACGCCCGAGGGCGCATCGGCGCCTTGATGAGACGGGGCGGATTCGGGCCTTCGTGCGCCCGCTTCCGCTCCCGAAATTGTGTAACAGTCGGGACGTGTCGCGGTCAGGTGTGTCGCCCGCTTACTCGTCATACGCGAGCAATATATTGACCATGGTCACGTCTATGGTCATATTTTACCATGAAGACGATTTCGAAGAGCGCGTTGAAAGCCAGGATGCTCGAGTACTTCCGGCGGGTCGAGGAAACTGGTGAGGAGCTCATCGTCACCGATCACAATCGGCCCGTGCTCCGCATCGCACCCATACGTAGGCGGACACCTGCGTCGGAGATGTTCTCGGACGTCCGCGGACGGGTGGTATACCACGGCGATGTCCTTGAGCCCACCACGGAGGAATGGCCGGAATCATGATCCTCCTGGACACCCACGCGCTGCTTTGGTGGGCGCTCGATCCCGTACGCCTGTCGAAAGCCGGGGCCAAGGTCGTGGAGGCGATGGAGGAGGAGGGTGGCTACGCCAGCTCGATCTCCGTCTGGGAGCTGGGGATCAAGGTTCAACGTGGCCAGCTCGAGCTTCCCATCACGGTGGACGAGCTCGCGAGACGAGTCGAGCGGGGTGGGGTCGTGGAGTTGGTTTCTGTGGACACGAAGACTTGGCTTCGCACCCTGAGCCTGGACTGGGCCCATCGTGACCCTGCTGATCGAGTCATCGTGGCCACCGCGCTGATCAAAGAGGTCCCGGTCCTCACCAAGGACAAGACCCTGCACGATTTCGACGAGGTCGATTGCGTGTGGTGAGGACTGCGAGGTCGATGGGAAGCTGCCCTACCCGAGTCTCCCCGACCAAAGCCGGTCCACGAAATCGCGTACCGGCAAGATCGCGATTCCGTCTTCCGTCTGGCGGGCCCGCGGCTCGCGACACACGACGACGCGTGGGCCAACTCCTGGGTGGTCCGCCGCAAGATCGCGAAGCCCTTTGAGGTGATGTGAGACGATGCGGGTTGCCGACTTCGCTTCCACGGCGACCTCCATGTCACCCAGCACGAAGTCGACCTCGGTTCCACTCGCGAGGCGCCAGTAGCTCAGCGCTCCGTCGTACTCGGTGTAGCTGATGTACGCCGACAGCTCATGGTGGACCCAGTTCTCGAAAGCCTTGCCGTATTGTTCCGATCCGCTCAGCACCTCGCCGCGCCGCGCCAATCGATTCACGACACCCACGTCTGCAAAATAGAACTTCGGGGCGCGGATCACGCGTCGCTTCGGCCGCTTTCGGTACGAAGGCACCCACCGACCCAGTAGCGTGTCTTCCAGGATCCCGAAGTAGCTCTTGGCCGTATGGCTCGACACGCCGCACTCGCGAGCCACGTTCGAGAAGTTGACGATCTCGCCGTCGCTCAACGCAGCGACGTCCAGGAAATCGGAGAAGGCTGGAAGGCTCCGTACCAGCCCTTCGGCGGCCACCTCCTCCTTCAGGTAGTCGGCGACGTAGGCGTCCAGCATCCGGCGCGCGCGGCTCGCCCCGTAGATCCGCGGCAGATACCCATCATTCACGAGGCGGTCTAGATCGAGGTTTGAACCGAGCTCGTGGGCCGTGAGGCCATACAGCTCGTAGCGTAACGCCCTGCCGCCGAGAAGGTTTGCGGCACCGCGCTTGACCTTTCGAGCGCTCGATCCGCAGAGCGTGAAGTGGTATCCGCCGTTTTCGATGAGCCAGTGCACCTCGTCGAGGAGCGCGGGCACTTTCTGAATCTCGTCGATGACGATCTGGACTTGCTGCGAGCTCTCGAGGGCGGCCAGCTCCTGACGCAGCGACTCCGGATGCGTCGAGTATTTACGAAACTCCTCAGACTTCAGTAGGTCGATCCAGAAGCCGTCGGGATACGTCGCTCGCAGGAGCGTCGTTTTCCCTGTCTGGCGAGGTCCCCAAAGGAAGAACGTGTCTGCACCCGGATCGGGCAGACTCAGAAATCGTTTGAACATACACCTCAAATTATCATGATGAATTGAATTGGCAATACTGCCTGTTCCCTCGTCCGGTGAGTTGAGTACCAAAACTCCAGACCACCCCGTAGCTTGCACCTCCAGGTTACCGCCCGGCATGAGGCGGTCGCCATCGATCCCAGCTCGAATGGGCACGGGTCTTCACCCGTCTGGTGGCCCAGGAACGCAGGGCGGAGCACGTCCCCCGGGAGGCAGCCGGTGCGAGGAGCCACATCGAAGCGGAAGACGTGGATTGCTCTGGCCTTCCTCCTCTCCGCTGTCCTGCCCATCGCGGCGTGCGGCAGCGACACCTCGGACAGCCCCGCGGCCGACGGAGCCAGCGAACCAGCGAGAGCAGACGGGCTTACAGGACAGGGGCCGACGGGCTCGCTCACGATTGCAAGGCCGCAAGACGTTCGCGACCTCAACCCGCTGCGCCAGGCGAACAACTCCACATCAGAGGTGACCTACCAGATACACGAGGGCCTGGTCAGCTTCTCACCCGATCAGGAGTTGATCCCGGCCTTGGCTACGTCGTGGGAGCTGCTCGAGGACGGGCTCACCTATCGTCTGCATCTCCGCGAGGGCGTCCGTTTCCACAGTGGCGCGCAATTCGACGCTCGAGCCGTCGCGTGGAACTTCGATAAGCAGCTGAAGACACAGCCCCCAGGCATCGCTTCGGGTTTGGTACCTCCGTATTCGGAGCTCGAGATCGTCGACGACTACACTGTCGAGATCACCCTCGAAGAGCCGAGCGGGGTGTTCATGAATGTCCTGGCCGCGCCGTTGCTCATGATGATGGACCCGTCGCGTCATGACGAGCTCGGAGAGGACTACAACACGGGCCCGAGCGGGACCGGCCCGTTCAAGTTCGTGAGCTGGACACCGGACCAAAGAGTCGTGCTCGCAGCGAACACCGACTACTGGGATCCCGACAACGGCCCGGGGGTGGCGGAGCTGATCTTCGAGGTCATCCCTGAAGCAGCAGCCCGGATCATCGCTCTGCGCAACGGTGAAGTCGACATGATCTTCACGGTTCCGGCAGAGGACGTGCCGGCTCTGGCTTCCGATAGTGACTTCAAAGTCTTCAGCAACCCATCGATGAGAATCGTCTACATCGGGTTGAACACCGCGGACCCCGTCCTGTCTGAGGTCCGAGTCCGTCAAGCTCTCGGGCACGCAATGGACCGCGACCAGGTCGTCCAGATCATCGGCGCCAACGGCGTTCGGGCAGACGGTATCGGCATGCCCGGTGCACTCGGGTTCGAGCCCACTGCACGTGGCTTCGACCCGGATGAGGCTGCCAGACTGCTCGACGAGGCCGGCTGGGTCATGAACGGTGACTATCGTGAGAAGGATGGACGGCGCCTGTCCGTTACCGTGCTCGCGCCAGGGGTCTGGCCAGGAGAGATCGAGGCCATGCTGGTCATCCAGTCACAGTGGAAAGACGCGGGCATCGAGATGATCGTCGATCAGATCGAGAGCGGTGCGGCAACTGCTTTGTTGAACGAGGAGGCGGCCAAACACGAGGAAGATCCGGCACGCGTGCCGAGCTATCAGGCATGGACTGCGGGCGAAGGTATCCGGACCGGCGAGATCGGCTACATCACCGAACGTCCGAAGTGCGACCAGGGCTCACGTGGCTGGGAACGGCACTGCGATCCAGTGTTCGACGCCGCGTTCAATCTCTCGCAATCTCCAGCATCGCTGGATGAGCGCCTCGAGGGCTACGCGGCCCTCAACGCGGTGTTGTTCGAAAGTACGATCCGCCTACCCGTCTTCGTGATCCAGAGCAATAGGGCAATGGCCAACCACGTCGAAGGATTCGTCCCGAACCCCAACGACAGCCTGAATCTCCGCGGAGTCACGGTGGGTGGGTAACCAGCGATCCCCTCGATGCAAGCGTATCTGACGCGGCGCCTCCTACAGGCCATCCCCGTCATGCTAGGGGTGCTCGTCATCACGTTCGCTGTCACCCGCTTGACGCCCGGAGATCCAGCCGAAATCATGGCCGGCCTGGAAGCCAGCCCCGAAGCCATCGAAAGCATTCGTATAGAGCTGGGCCTGGACAAGCCCATCGTCGCCCAGTTCGGCATATATGTGAACGACCTCCTCCACGGTGACCTCGGTCGGTCCTTCTTCCTCGGACGCGACGTAACCGAGCTCATAGGCGAGGCGCTACCAAGGACAGCATGGCTCGCTCTGGTCGCCCTTGCCTTCACGGCAGTCGTCGGCATCCCAGCGGGAGTCCTGTCCGCCACCCGTAAAGACACGTGGATTGACGGTGCAGCCAGGGGCACTGCGCTCGCTGGCGTGTCCATCCCGCCCTTCTTCGCGGGCCTTTTGGCGATCCTCGTGTTTTCCTACTACGTGAGGTGGTTCCCGTCATTCGGCTCCGGTACCTGGAAACATCTCGTACTGCCTGGCGTGACCCTCGGTCTATTCTCAACGGGTCTGGTGATGCGTTTGACTCGTTCAGCGATGTTGGAGGTTCTCAACGAGGACTATATACGGACGGCCCGCGCGAAGGGTCTTTCAGAGCGATCAACGCTCTATGTCCATGCGCTGCGCAACGCCGCGATACCCGTGGTTACGATCATGGGCCTTCAACTCGGCGGACTCCTCGCAGGCACCGTGCTCACCGAGACAGTGTTCAGCTATCCAGGCATCGGCCGATTGCTCGCGCGCAGCATTTTCGAGCGCGACTATCCGGTCGTGCAGGGCCTGATCCTACTCATTTCGATGATGTACGTAGTCGTCAATCTGCTCGTCGACGTCGTCTACTCACTCATCGATCCCCGGATCAGATACGAATGAGCCGGTACAAGGATCACCCGTTCGCCCGCGAATTGCGCCGAAGTCGAATCACCCAGATTTCCGCGGCCGTGGCGGTGCTTTATCTCTTCGTTGGTTTCGCCGGTCCATGGCTCGCTCCCTACGACTCGCTGGAGATGGTGTCAGGCCCACGACTGTCACCGTCTGTGGAGCACTGGATGGGTACCGACGAGATCGGACGCGACACCTTCAGTCGTGTTCTCGTCGGATCCCGTGTAGCACTCATAGTCGGCTTCGTCGCCATTGGAATTGGACTGCTCGTAGGGGGAGCCGTCGGCCTCCTCGCTGGCTTCTACGGCCGGATCGTCGATTCGATCTCGATGCGGCTGATGGACGTTCTTCTGGCTTTCCCCGGGCTACTTCTGGCGTTGGCAGTCATCACTTTCCTGGGGACGGGGCTCGTCAATACGATGATCGCCATCGGCATCGGAGGCATCCCCGGCTATGCCCGCCTCGTGAGAGGCGAGGTGATGACGCTGGTCAACCGGGACCACGTTCTGGCTGCCAGATCGCTGGGAGCCGGTAACGTCCGCTTGATGTCACGCCACATCCTGCCGCTCGCCATGCCCAGCGTGCTCGTGTACTCCACGGCACAGCTGGGCAGGGCGGTCCTGTCCGAGGCCGGACTGAGCTTTCTCGGGCTCGGGGTGCAACCTCCGGTCCCATCATGGGGCGCCATGATCGCCAGCGGACAGCGGTCGTTTCTGAGCGCTCCTGCCATGGGCATCTTCCCCGGAATCGCGATTATGGGCCTGGTGTTCACCCTCAACCTCCTCGGTGACGGCCTTCGTGACGCGTCGGATCCTCACGAGCGAGGACGGAGATAGTCATGGGAAGAGTCACATACGACCTGCAGAATGAAGTAGCGATCGTCACCGGCGCGGCACGGGGTGTCGGCCGAGCGATCGTCAAGCGATTCGTCGAAGCTGGGGCGAGAGTGCTGGCCGCCGATCGAGACGGTACAGGCCTCGCCGAGACAGTCGGGGCGTTCGGAGACGTGGCGGTGGGCGTCACCGCGGACATCCGTACGCAAGGGGGCGTCGACGCGATCGTTGGCGGCGCGGTGGAGCACTTCGGGCAGCTCGACATCTGCGTGAACAATGCGGCCGTCGCTCCCCACGCTTCGCTCTTGGACGAGCGGGTCGAGGTTTGGGACACTGTCTACGCGGTCAACTGCCGCGGGACCTTTCTGATGACGCAGGCCGCTGGCAGAGTGATGATCAGCCAAGGCGGCGGGGGGCGAATCCTCAACTTCTCGTCTGGCGTCAGTAGGCGGGGATCGGCTGGCGCTGCCGCCTACGCCTCGAGCCGGGCGGCGACGGAGGCCTTCACGCGGGTCGCAGCGATCGAGCTGGCGCCCCATGACATCCTGATCAATACGATCAGTCCCGGTCTGATCGACACCCAGCCCAAGCCACTGCCGCCAGGGATGGCCGCCGGCCTGTCGAAGCGCATTCCGACGCTCCCCCTCGCGCGGCCCGGTGAACCGGAAGAGGTCGCGAACCTTGTCTTATGGCTAGCCTCCGACGCGTCGAGCTACGTCACCGGCGCCGTCTATACAGTCGACGGCGGAGGCGGTGTCGGCACTCGTCCCGTCGGCGAGATCGTCGATGAAGACATTCGATACGACTGGGTTACCGGCACGCAAAGATGACTATCCAGCCGCCTCAGCCCTAGGGGATCGGTCCGAAGTCGGGCGGCGCTCTGCGGTGCCTCGTCCTGGCTTCATAGGCAGACGCGATACGGAAAAGCGTGGGCTCATCGAACGGTCGGGCCAGGAAGTCGACCCCCTCCGGGAGCTCGGCCGGAACCGGCCCTACCATGCGGGTGCTGTCAAGCGCGGTGGTATCACGCAGGCGGTTGTAGACCTGGGTCGTGAAGCCCGCAGGGACGGTCATCGCGGGAAAGCCCTTGCTGTTGATGTAAGTCCAAACGCCCGGGCTCCGGTTGTTCTTGTTGGGCTCCTCGGGGTTGGTGATGATTGCCGGGGGCACGCTGCCCGTTGGGTAGACCACGGCGTCAAGGTCGAGCTCCGCGAAGGTCTGGTGGACGATTGTCCGGACGGTGAACCGTGTCTGCAGGGAGCTCGCGACCGCCAGGGTCGTGGCCGAATCCGCTCTCTCAAGGCTTTCGAGCCGGCTGTCCATCACGGGGTCGTCCCAGTGATTCGCTTTCTCGATCAGGTCGCGGACTGTCCGTAGATTGGCGTCCCCCCGCTCTCTCAGGTACCAGTTCTTGTTGTACTCGGTCCCGCCTTCGTCATCGCCGCCACCTCCGAGGTTCCGCATGCTCGGCCGTCCGAGTGAGTCGTGCGGCACGAGGGAAGGGTCGAACGACATGTCCAGGAGAAGGGACATGTGGTCGGCGCTGTCCGGGAACTGCTCCTCGAACTGCCCGACGAATTGCTCGGCGCGCCACGCTGCCACGTGCCCGTCAACGGCGTCCTGGAAGAGGGCCCCGCCCAGGCCGGGGTCGACGATCGTGGCGCCGAGGGCGCTAAGGTCGTCGATCGCGATTTCGATCAGGTCGATGGTCTCCGCGTCTGCTACTGTGAACAGGTCCTTGTTCATGTACTCGCGAACCACTCCGATTCGCATCCCCTCCAGCCCCGTCTCGTTCGCGAACGAAGGGTACGGCTCGGACGGCTTGCGGCCCACGCTGAACGCCGTGATCTCGTCGTTCGGATCGAAGCCTGCGTAGGCGTCCAGGATGCGTGCCACGTCCTCCACGGTGCGGCAGATCGGGCCCACTCTGGTCGTGATCCCTCTTTGCATCATGCCGTCCGCGCTAACCAGCTCGCGCGTCGGGGCCAGGCCGACGACACCGTTGTTCTTTGCCGGCTCCCGAACCGACGTGCCCGTCTCCTCCCCGATGGAGCACGTGACCAGGTTCGCCCCCACTGAGTTGCCCGAGCCTCCACTGGACGCGCCCGGATCACGCTCGGTGTCGTAGGGGTTGCAGTTGGTGCCGCCGAAGGAGCTGCGCGTGCCCGTCACGCCGCCGGCCGCGTACTCCCCCATGTTCGCCTTCGCGAGAATGATGGCGCCTGCTTCCCTGAGTCGCGTCACGAACGTCGCGTCATCGGGGGGGCGATCGTCGGCGTAGAAGGCGTCGGCACCTGAGGTAGTGCGCATGTCGAAGGTGTCGAACTGGTCCTTGATTGCCATCACCACGCCGTGTAGCGGACCGATCAGCGTGCCGGTCGCGGCGAAGTGGGCGTCCTGCTGTGCGGCGACCTCCAGGGCGTCGGGAATGTCCGGCCCGTCATCGGCGGAATCCGTCATGCTCCGCGCTTTGCGCGCGTCGAACCCCCATGCCTCGCGCTGGGCGGGCCTCAGGTTCAGGGTGATCAACGCGTTGATGCGACCTGCGTTCTTGATCGTCGTGATCGGACCCAATATCCCCTCGGGCTCGTTGACGCAGGGTCCGTTGTAGGCCTTGATGCGGTCCAGGTAGAGCTCGACCACCCGGGTGGAGGTCAGGTCGCCCGCGAGGATCGCGGACTGAATGCCCTCGATAGTGGCTTCCTCGATCTGGAAGCTTGCCTGCTCCCCTGCCGGTGCGGCACACGACAATACGAGGACTCCCAGAGAGATCGCGAGAGGTCTCACGGGACGGCTCCTTTCAGGGGATGGGCGAGAGTTAGATGCCAGCACTCTAGATCAGTTCGGCACCCGAGCCTTCAGCTCCTCGACGGTCGGACATGGGGCGCCCCTCGTTGGAGATCGAGCCGGGGCTACGCTGCAAGCGCCTTCATCATAGGACGGGGCCGGCTCGGGCGCATGCCACCCATCGCGCCTGTGCGCCGCGTAATCGAGGAATGGCCCGACATCACCGATCCCGTCGGCGTTTTCATAGACGAGAACGACGCCGTCTGGGTCATCTCCGCCACCCTGCACCGGCTTCTCAAGTACAACCTGGACGGGCAGCTCCAGTATTACTGGGGCACGTACGGAGGGACCAACGGCGGCTTTCCCGGCGGCCTGGCGCGTCCACACCAACTCGACGTCGCCGACGACGGCACAGTCTATGTCGCCAGCTGGGACGGCGGATGGGTGAACAAGTTCGTCCCGAAGCCAGGAGCGGATCCGAACAAGCTCATCGGCCGACGGCTCGTGCTCGCGAACTAGGCTGCTCTCCCTCGACAGCTACGAGGCTCCCGAGACACGAGTTAGGCGGGGTCAACCCCCCACACGCGCTTTCAGCTCCTCCGTATGGGCCCGGGCCTGACTCTACACGCTCGCCGTCGCCATCCCCAGGAAATATTCGCGCATGCTCGCCATCCGGTCCTTGGCGCCCGGCCAGTCAGCGACGACCTGCTCCACGTGCTTGAAGAGGCCTGGCTGTCCCAGGCTCTCACGAACCTCGTCGATCATGTGCTCGACCTTACAGTAGGCCACGAGCATCTCTCCGCTCACGCTCCGAAACATCTCCGGATCGATGGCACCATGCACCACGAAGGAGGCAGCCATGTCCCAGTAGCTCGTGACCATCCGGACGTGTACGTATTCGTCGGTCTGCGTGACCGCGGCGATGTCTTCTACGGATTGGGGGTTGAAGAAGCGGGTCACCCAGGTCCTGGCTTCGCGCAGCTTCGCTTCACGGCGAATCTCGTAGAGTTGCATGAGGGACTGGGCGCTTTCGTGGGGTGTGCTCAATGTTGGCTCCTGTTTGAATTGAAGCTGCCTGGAAGGACCGCTCAGTCCTTGCGGAAGAGCAGTGTCAAATAGCGTACGTTTGCGGCGAAAAGCGCAGGATCGGCGAACTCTGAATAGTACTCGTGGATCACGTTGAGCTTCTGCCGCTCGCGCCGTAGCATCCAGCGGAGGAGTCCCCTTGCCAGCGGCGATGCCTTCTTGCTATAGAGGGCGGCCAGGTCCAGGGCCGGCATGAAGTGGTTCGTAAAGAAGTGCTGCGCCAGTTGGAGCGTGGGCAAAGTCGGCTGCGTGATATCTTCCCTCATTAAAAGGGTGAGGCCGTGCTGGTCTGCCATTTCAAGGTAGTCCTGCTCGTCATTGCGCATGAACCCGAATGCGCCGTCGCGGTCGGGAGTCCGCCTGAACATACCGCACACAAGCAAGAACCCCCCGTCCTCGAGGTATCGGCGGCATTGTCTGAAACCGACCTCGGGATCGAAGTAATTCTGGGACTCGCTCATCAAGATGAGGTCGAAAGTCCTGTCCAGGTCGAGGTGTTCGAACTTGGTCTCTTGAAAGTTGGTCCCGTTTGCGCTGGCTCCCTCGAAGTGGCGAGCGTGGTTGGTGTCTGGTGAGAGAGCTGTTACGGAGTAGCCGGCCCGATTCAACGCACGCGAGACGTCCCCGATCCCGCACCCCACGTCGAGCACGTGTTCGACAGACTCCGGGATGTGGCCGATCAGTTGTTGTGTATACCGCTCCTGAGCGGGTCCGAGCTGTGAGAAGGTAGGCTCGACCCCCTCCTCCCAGTACCCGAAGTGGAGTGATTCGAGCTTCAGGACGTCGGTGCAGACGACGAATTCGATATTCGCCTCGCCATCCTTGATGTATTTTGAGATTTCCGGTCGCATCCGTCACGCAGCCGAACAGGCTGAGAGCTCCGGATGGGCTGTCCAGGTATCGAAGCCCTCTCCCCCCGTCGGTAGCTGGACCGATGTCGTTCGGCCAGCCGTGAGGTCCGTTCGCTCGGTCGGTCCCAGCTCGGTCCCGCTGGAAAGGTGAACCTCGACCCGAACGGCGCAAAGCATCGAGCCCGTCGTGTTCTCGACGCTACCGACGAATGCGTTGGACCCGGAATCGAACTCCAAGACGAGCCTCGCTCCGCGTCGTACCGCATCCCATGTGTCTGCGCGTCCGATGTACACGCCGGATTCCTCACCCTCGCCTTCTCCACCCTCGTCGTGTCCACCGTCACCGTGCTCCCCACCCTCGCCTCCCTCACGATGCTCGCCACCCTCTCCACCGTCACCGTGTTCACCGCCCTCTCCGCCTTCCCTTTGCTCACCAGCTTCACTTCCTTCGCGGTGCTCACCCCCGTCATCGCCTCCGCGACGCTCACTGCTCTCTCCGCCCTCACGGTGTTCGCCACCGCCCTCGGCACGTGTGGCCTCGACCGTCCCCTCGTTGGGTGCACCGTCGCCGGTCTCCTGAGCGAGCGTCGAGCCGCCCGGCCCTTCCGTGTTCATCCGCGGTTCGCCGGAGCAAGCTGCAAACGCTAACGACAAGACCAACACTGTGAGAATCCGGGAGTGCGCTACGACCCAACTCGATCATGCTGTCACCTCTGTGTGGGGACCCCTACGATTTCGACGCCCGGCTCTTGCCGGCGCTCTTCCCGCTGCCCTTCGGCGTGTTCCCGACGATAACCGTTTTCGAGCTTGACGCATCGTTTCCGTTTCCCCTCGCTGACCAGTACGCGGCCATGCGATCGGAGAACCGTACCGGCTTCTCCGCGTAAACGAGTCCTCCGATGACCGCGACGCGACGCTCCAAGTCGCGCGACAGGTCACTCGCGCTCGCGAGGAGCGTCTCTCTCTCTCGCTTACCGCGCACGAGCTCGGGTGATTTTCCGATCAGCGTTTGGAAGTCGTGGAGGTCGTGGTGGTTTCCGAGGAGGTCCGAGAGCTCCCGAAGCGTGGCGGAGGCACCGAGCATTACCTCTGGCCACAGGTCCTTGAGGAGTCGGACGTGATGACGGTGGTACTTCACCTGCTTCCGCCACTCGTGGAGTTGCAGCGCGGTCGTGCCCTCGCCTGCTTGGCGAAACCCCTGGCGCCCTCGCCTGTAGGTTGACTCCAACCCGGGCCCGATCGCCGCGTAGCCTTTGCGCTTGAGCGGCCAGCGCTTGATTCGCTCGCGCGCCACCACGAGATCCTCCACGAGACCGTCGATCGTCTCGGCGTCCTCGAGCTGCTCTTCATGCAGCGCTTGACTCCGCTCCTCCAGCTTCTCGCGCAGCGCCTCGAGCCGTTCCGGGCGCAGGGCCTTCGGCCTGACCTCGACGAGCCGATCCAACGTTTCGAGCCTCGCCTGGGCATCCCTGACCGTCGCGAGCTTCCTCGCCGTGTTTCTGTACCAGACGTTTTCCCGGGCGTAGTAGTTGCCGAGCTGGGGGGCTACGAGACGGAGAACGGCCCGGATCGCCTTGAAGCGCTTGCGGGCATCGTGTATGCCAGCCGGGTGCCCTTCGCGGGCACTGTTCAGGCCTGTAATGGCCAGATCGACCTGCTCCCGGACGACACGACGGATCTCCTGGGGTGCATTCCGATCGAGTCTGATCTCGAATGCCATCCGCGTCTCGGCGATAGTTGAAGCGCCTCGTTGCTGAGCCTTGAAACATCCTCGCACCGTTCCATCGCTGCAATACCCGTCCCGCGGACGGCCATGGGGTGCTCGCGTACACGCTGGGCTTGGCCCGCCCCCGATCGCGGCCTACGCCCCTGCGAGCCGCTGTCTTTTGCGACCGGTCCTAGCCGCGGATATACTCGCGGGGCCTATCGCGGGAGGCGGGCGGGTGGGCTCCCAACGAGATCCGCCACACTTGTGCAGAGGTCCCCTAACGAAGGGTCGGGAGGCGGAATACGAGTGCCGTCGGAGACAGGCGCGAAGATCATCGGCGCCGTTCAGGTCCGCTTATTCGCTCAGCCGGATTGGGAGGCGGTTCAAGAGATCTACGCCCAGGGTCTGGCGGGCCGGATGGCCACATTCGAGACGTCGGTCCCGGACTGGCCGGAGTGGGATGCTCGGCATCTCACGGATTGTCGCCTGGTGGCGGCGAGGGGCAACGAAGTCGTCGGGTTCGCGGCGCTCACGCCTGTGTCTCAGCGGCCTTGCTACAGGGGAGTCGCGGAGGTCAGCGTCTACGTCCGGGACGTCGCACACGGCGTCGGCGTGGGCAGTGCGCTCTTGGCCCGGCTCGTTTCGGACTCCGAAGCGGCCGGCTTCTGGACTCTGCAGGCGTCCATGTTCCCGGAGAATGAGGTCAGCGTCCGCCTGCACGCCTCGTGTGGGTTCCGCCTCGCCGCCCGCCGCGAGCGCATTGCCCGTTTGGACGGATCGTGGAGGGACACGATTCTGATGGAGCGCCGTAGAGCGGACGAGCGGCACGATCCGGATTCGACAAGCAACGCGAGTGAATGAGAGGCAAATGAGAAAGGCCCTGACGTTCGTCGCATTGGCCGTCGTGTGTCCAACGGATGCAGGCGCTCAGCTCAGAGAGC
The DNA here is from genome assembly GCA_965248625.1 of Longimicrobiales bacterium. Lineage (GTDB taxonomy): Bacteria > Gemmatimonadota > Gemmatimonadetes > Longimicrobiales > Gaopeijiaceae. The sequence goes on from OZ252109.1 coordinate 1,652,500, forward strand.
ACGGGCCGCTCGTGCTCGAGCTCCCCTCGAGTACTCGTGCGCTCGCGTTAGGTGGGGCGTTCTATCTCGTCGGCAACGACAGCGACGCCGTGTTCTTCAACCCCGCCCTCCTCGCGGGGGCGGAAGGGATCAGCGCGGCCGGTCAGCGCTTTGGAGCAGCCAGCCGCCTCGGCACGGTAACCGGGGCGACGGACTGGGCCTCGGGTGGGGTGGGTGTCGGGGTACAGATGCTCGAGTACGGCGCCCAGAGTCGGGGAGCCACCGAGTTGTCCGCGGACGAGGGCTCACTGTCGTCGCCGGGATCGATCGGGGCTGTGGAGATCGCCGCCGCGGTTGGCTACGGCCGCACGGTGAAGGGCGTCCGTGTCGGCATCGCGGGCAAGCTGATCGATCAGCGGCTCGGGGGCCGCCAAGACGCGACCGGCGCCGTCGATGTTGGGGCGGCGGCGGACGTGGGCCCGGCGCGCGTCGGGATCGTCGTCCAGAACCTCGGACCGGGCATGACCTTCGCCGAGGTGGACGTTCCGCTCCCGCACCGCGTGACCCTCGGCGCCTCGACTCAGGTGCTCCCCTTCGGCCCGCTGGACCTGGGCTGGACCGCCGCGGTTTCTCGGCGAGCCGACGGCACGGTGGTGCCGGGGGGCGGGATGGAGGTCGCGTATTGGCCGGTGCGTGGACGGACCTTCATGGCGAGGGTTGGGCTTCGCCGCGTGCCGAGCGGGTCGGCCGACCCGTTCACGTTCGGAGGGGCGTTCCACGGCGACAAGATCGTGGTGGAATACGCCTACCAAGGGTACGACGACGAAAAAGGCGCGCACCGCCTGGGGTTGAGCTGGCGATAGGGCGGAGCCGCCGGATGGAGCCGGTCCCGGCTACCGGGGCACCCTAGTCGCGAGCGTCGGCGCTTCCCGTTAACCCGAGGGCACGCGGACGGCGGTGTACGCAGGGTCCATTCGGGTGAACCCGAGGTCGTCCACGATGACTTCGCCTGCAGGGGAGCGGTCGAAGACCCGCCCCACGGACCGGAGCTCCTCGATGTGTAGCCCCGGAGAGGCCTCCACGAAGTCCGCCAATGGAATCGAGTAGGACTGCAGCACCAACTCGAAGAGATTCGCGAACCGATCTTCCTCGAGATCCCGCCTCCGCAGCACCCTCATCTCGAGAGGCCGCCGGATCACCCCATAGCGGCTCAGCGGCACCGAGGCGACGGTTCCACCGGCGTCCGTCACGATCACGCTGACATCGATCGGGGTGTCGTCCTCGTCTCCGTCGTCCGCGTCCTCGTCTTCGTCGTCCTCTTCCTCGGAGACGCCGCCCGAGGCGTTGGGCTCCGCCCCTTCACCACCTTCGGCCTCATCGGGAGCCTTCCGTGGCCCCGGCTTCCCGTTGGTCGGTGTCAGCGCGAAGTCCAGCGAAGTACCAGGCCCGAGCTCCCATTCCGCAGGAAGCGTTTCGGGCAGCTGGATGATGTAAGCCGCTGGAGCCCCCATCGTGTCGGCCCGCGCTATTTCGTTGTTCCAGCCGAGCCACACCGCCTGGTTGTCCTGCGACGCTGAGGTTTCCGGGCGGTTGCTTCAGCGAAGGGTCAGGAGCCCCTCGCGCCACGTCGACAGGCTGTCGCCACGCATCCGGACCTTGGGGTGCGTCCCGGACGTGACGTCGATGTCCTCCTCGAAATCGGCGAGCACCTGAAAGCCGCTCGTCTGGAAGCGGGTCGTGTACATCTAGGCGGCGTCAGACGCCAGGATCAAGCCACCCGCGCCATTCCACCTCGTCCACGCCCACTGTGAGCCGCTTCTGCCAGCGTACGAGTGGCATGCACAGGAGAAGGGGTTCTTCCTCGAGCTTTTCGAGCCACCGGCGCTCGGAGAAATGGGCGGACCGGAGCCCCAGGCTTGCGAACCGGGCGCCGTCCTGATCGATGAGCGCATCGACGCCGAATCTCTGGACGAAGCGGGTCAGCTCTCCTTTGGATGCCGCCCTCTTCTTCAGGTCAACGAAGTGGGTCTTCACGCGACGCTCGGAGAAGAAGCGGAGGGCCTTCCTGGTACCGGCGTCCTTGCGGACCCCGAATACCTGGACCTCAATGGGCCGAGAGCCATCGGGTTGAGCCGTCATGACGATGAACGGTGCGAGGGGTGTTCTGTGTCCAAATGACGTGCGACCCACGCCGACCCGGCCAGCCCGATCCGGCGCGGCTTGCCCGGGTCGGTGCTGCACGGTCCATTATCGTAACGTCCGGAACACAGGCGCGCGTCGGTCGAGCTCGGGTACTTCGGGCCCGACCGCGTTCCTTCTGGCCAGCGGACCCGCACCGAGTGATGTTGCGGAATCGGCAACTGAACCGGACGTCGGGCGGAGCCTTCGCATCATGTCCACGAGACGATGGCGGACGCTCCGACGACAGGAACCTTTGGCCGCGTCGAGCGATACGTGAAGTGTCCCGCCTTGCGCTTCGTTCGGGTAGACGGGTAGTGGCGGCTGCGGCCGAGGCCGACGTGACTCGAGGTGCGGCGTCCCCGCTGAAGGAGGGTGCATTGCGGCGTGCGTTATGGACGGCCGTGGGGGTGGGAGCACTGGGTGCGCTCATGGCCAGCGCAGCCCTCCAACTCCCAGGTCGGAAGGCCTTCGACGAAGGGCCGGACGGGACGTCCGCGCTCGCCTCACCCACGGCCGTCCTCGACGACGTGGACCCCTTGACCGGCGGCCCCAGCGCGGGGCTCGGGCCGCTGAGTGCGGCGGGCGCACGCGCGTTCAAGCCGGATGGACCGGGGGCGGTCGGCCCGGCGTGGCCGGGTGCTTCTGCTCCGCCACCGCTTCGCGAGCCCGCCCTCGCCCAGTCGAGCGACCTCCAGGAGTTCTACTTCACCCGCGTGGCGTATAGCGGGGGCGGTGGACGGGGATTCCGCCGTCGTCAGTCCTGGTCCACGGACTATCCCAAATCCGATCGCCAGTTCCTGACGGTCCTCAAGCGGCTGACCAACCTCGACGCGTTCGACGAGGAACACCCGCTCCTCCTGACCGATCCGAATCTGCGGCGTTTCCCGTTCCTCTACGCCGTTGAGGTCGGGTACATGTCGATGACGCAGGCGGAGGTCACGGCGCTGCGCGATTTTCTCCTGAGCGGCGGCTTTCTCGTCGTGGACGACTTCTGGGGCACGTACGAGTGGCGGAACCTCGAGTACGAGATGCAGAAGGTCTTCCCCGAGTTCCCTATCATCGATCTACCCCTCGAGCACGAGATCTTCCACACGTTCTACGACATCGAGGAGATCCTCCAGGTGCCGGCGCTCGGCCGGGGAATCGGAGGGGCGCCGACCTGGGAGCGGGACGGGTACGATCCGGCGGCCCGCGGCATCTTCGACGACCAAGGGCGCCTCATGGTCGTGATCAATTGGAACACGGATCTGGGCGATGCTTGGGAGTGGGCCGAGAACCCGTATTATCCGCTGAAGTTCTCCACCTTCGCGTACCAGATGGGTGTGAACTTCATTGTCTATGCCATGAGTCACTGACGGATCGGTCACGTGTTCGAGAGTCTATTCGAGTTCCTGTTCAAGTACCGCCTGGTCGTCTTCCAGGAAGGCGACGTCGCCCTTGGGGCCAATGGCTCGATGACCACGGGCGTCCTCGCGGTGGCAATCGTGGCCGTTCCCGCGGTCCTGACCTATATGCGGGTCCGGGGGAAGACACGACCGATCGACCGGCTGGTTCTCGGCATCCTGCGCGTGGCCGGCCTCGCTCTCGTGGCGGTCTGCCTGCTCCGCCCGTCGCTCGTAGTCTCGACGGTCGTCCCGCAGCAGAACTTCGTGGGCGTTCTCCTCGACGACTCGCAGAGCATGGGAATCCAGGACGTCGACGAACGTGCTCGGAGCGCGTTCCTCTACGAGAATTTCGGGGACCCCGAGTCGCCTCTTCTCCAGGCTCTGTCGGACCGGTTCACCGTTCGGTTCTTCCGTTTCTCGTCCAGCGGAGACCGCCTCAACGACATCACGGAGCTCGGCTTCTCGGGTAGCCGCACACGGCTCGGTCCCGCCTTGGACCTGGCTCGATCCGAGCTCGCTTCGGTGCCGCTCTCGGGCCTGGTACTCGTGACTGACGGAGCCGACAACTCCGACGACGAGCTGAGCGAGTCGCTGCTCCCCCTTCAGGCCCAGGGCATTCCCGTCTATACAGTCGGCGTCGGGCGGGAGAGCTTCGATCGCGACATCCAGCTCAGCCGGGTGGAGACCCCGAGAACCGTGCTCCTGGGCGCGTCGCTCATCGTCGACGTCGTCGTCGCGCAAACGGGGTACCGGGGACGGACCGTGTCCCTCATCGTCGAGGACGACGGCCAGATCGTCAGCACGCAGGACGTGGAGCTGCCGGACGACGGTCAGCCGACCACCGTCCCGGTGAGCTTCACCGCGTCGGCCCCGGGACCGCGCTCGTTCACCTTCCGCATCCCCGTCGAGGACGGCGAACGGGTCTCGCAGAACAACAGCCAGACCTCCCTCGTGCTCGTGGAGGACCGGCGGGAGAAGATCCTCTACTTTGAGGGCGAGCCACGCTACGAGGTCGGGTTTCTGCGACGCGCGGTCGCGGAGGACGAGAATCTCCAAGTGGTCGTCCTCCAGCGAACCGCCGACAACAAGTTCCTCCGTCTCGATGTGGACGATGGGGAGGAGCTCTTCGGCGGATTCCCCAAGACGCGCGAGGAGCTGTTCGCGTACCGCGGCCTCATGCTGGGGACTGTCGAAGCCAGCTTCTTCACCCGCGATCAACTCCAGATGATCGCGGACTTCGTGGACAAGAGAGGCGGCGGCCTGCTCGCGCTCGGTGGCCGGAACTCGTTCGCGCGCGGTGGATACTCCGGTACTCCCGTGGCGGATGTGCTGCCCGTGATCTTCACGGAGGACGACGCGACGCCCCCGGGCTTCCATGCCTTTGCCAAGGTCGAGCCGACAATCGCGGGGCGGAGCCATCCGGCGCTCCAGCTGGGCGAGAACGAGGAGGAATCGGTCGACCGCTGGAGCACCCTGCCGGAGCTCCTCACGTACAATCCTCTCTATCGGGTGAAGCCGGGCGCGACGGCGCTTCTTCGCGGAACCGGCAGCGACTTGCCCAACGACCACGTCGTCCTCGCCTTCCAACGCTACGGCAGGGGGAAGAGCCTGAGCCTCGCCGTACAGGACACGTGGACTTGGCAGTTCCACGCCGACATCCCGCTCGAGGACATGACCCACGAGACCCTGTGGCGCCAGCTCTTGCGGTGGCTCGTCGACGGTGTTCCCGATCAGGTTACCGGCGGCGTTGCGCAGGACCGGGTGGAGCCGGGCGAAGCGGTCACGCTCACGGCCTCCGTGGATGACTCGACCTACCTGGAGATGAACAACAGCTCGGTGACCGCCACGGTTACGACTCCTCTCGGCGAGGAAATCGAGGTCGCGCTCGACTGGACGGTGGACCGGGACGGGGAGTACGAGGCGACGTTCGTGCCTCAGGACGAGGGGCTCCACGAGCTGACGGTCCGAGCGCAACAGGGCGAGGACCTCATCGGCACGGACGAGGCGTTCTTCCAGGTCGCCCCGCGCCAAAGCGAGTACTTCGACGCGAGCATGCGGGGCTCCCTGCTTCGGCGCATCGCCGACGAGACGGAGGGCCGCTTCTACACACCCGAGACGGTTTCGTCGCTGCCGGAGGATCTACGGATCACGGGCGCCGGCGTGACGCTCGTCGAAGAGATGGACCTGTGGGACATGCCCGTGCTTCTCCTCCTCCTCCTGGCGGTGATCCTCAGCGAGTGGGGCTACCGGCGCATACGGGGTCTCGTATGAGGGCGGGTCGCCGCTCGCGGCCGAGGGCGGGTCGTCGCTCGCGGCCGATTTCGGGACCGACTGCTCACGTGCCGTGGTTCCTCCCGCGGTGCGCGCTCGTCGTGGGCGCTCTGGGTGTGGCCATGTTGTCGTCGGCCGCCGCAGCTTCCGGACAGCAGACTCACCTTGTCGTGATCAGCGGAGCCGGTGGCGAGGAGGAGTACCGGGACCGGTTCCACGAGTGGGGAGCCTCGATCGCCGGTGCGGCGATCGACAAGTACGGGTTGGACGCGGCCGACGTCGTTTGGCTCGCCGAGAGCCCGGAGCGTGATCCACGCATCGACGGGCCGTCTCGGGGTGACGACGTGCGCAAGGCCCTGACGGACGTCGCGACCCGAGCCAGTGCAGAAGATGCCGTCGTCATCGTCCTTATAGGACACGGCAGCTTCAACGGAGGCGAGTCGCGCTTCAACGTTCCCGGACGGGACCTGACGGACGCGGACTTTGCCCTCCTGCTCGAGCAGTTCGGGACGCGCAAGGTCGTGTTCGTCAACACGGCGAGCTCTTCGGGAGGCTTCATCGAGACGATGTCTGGTCCGAACCGGACCGTGATCACGGCCACGCGAAGCTCCAGAGAGCGGAACGCGACCCTCTTCGCGGGCTTCTTTGCCGAGGCCCTCGCGGGGGAGGGCGCTGACACGGACAAGGACGAGCGCGTGTCGCTGCTCGAGGCCTTCATCTTCGCGCGGCGCGAGGTGGTGCGGAGCTACGAGGAGCGCAACCTCCTCGCTACCGAGCACGCCGTCCTCGACGACAACGGGGATGGGGAAGGCAGCGACTTCGAAGACGAAGGCGACCTCGACGGTGCGTTGGCCCGCACCGTGTTCCTTGCTCCCGGTCTCGCACGGGCGGCGAACGGTGACCTCCCAGCCGATCCGGAGCTCGCCGAGCTCTTCCGGAAGCGGCAGGATCTCGAAGAGCGTATCGCTGCGCTTCGCGCGCTCAAGGACGACATGGAGACGGAGTTGTACGAGGCGGAGCTGGAGGAGTTGGTAGTGGAGCTCGCACTCACAACCCGGGCCATCCGCCGAAAGGAAGGAGGCGGGGGCCGGTGAGGCAGAGGCACGCGAGGAGACGTCTCGTTCCATACGTGATGGCCGCCGTGCTGTCGCTCGGGGTCGGTTCGCCCGTCCTGGCGCAAGCCGAGGAAGAGGCCTTCGCGGCGCTGTCGGCAGGCGAATACGACGCGGCCATCCGGCAGCTCCAACGGCTCGCCGCCACTCGCGACGCCACTGTCCGCGCACACCAGGGGCTCGTCCGTGCGCTATCCGAGGTCGGGCGATACGAGGAGGCCGAGCGTGCTGCGCGCGCCGGGGTCGCGGAGAAAGGCTCCGCGCTCGCGAATTCCCTCGGGGAGGTCCTGGTGCTTCGCGGTGGGTACGACGAAGCGGAGACGAGCTTCAGTGAAGCAATGGGGGCCGGCTCCGACGATCAGGTCAGCGCGCGCCTCAACCTGGCGCTCCTTCAGTTTCGGACGGGGCGTCGAGACGAGGCCATGGCCGCCTTCGACGGCTTTATCGACCTCTACAACCAGACGCCTGGCCTCTCGTCGACAGAGCTCACGGCGGTGGGCATCGCCGTTCGCCACCTCGGGATCGAGGACTCAGACCTGCTACAGGACGCGCTCCGGGCATTCGACGAAGCTCTGGCCAAGGATCCGAGCGATCCGGAGCCGAGCCTTTGGACGGGTCAGCTCTTCCTGGACACGTACCGAAGCCCGGACGCGAGAGAGTCCCTCCAGCAAATTCTGAACGCGAACCCCCGCCATCCCGAGGCCATTCTCGGAATGGCACGAGCCCTCGAGTTCGACGGATCGCCTGAGGCGATGGGAGAGGTCCGGGAGAGCCTCGAAGTGAACCCGAATCTTGTGCCTGCCCTCGTCATGCTGTCCCGTCTCCACCTCGGCCTCGAGGACTACGACGCCGCTGAAGAGGAGGCGCGCAAGGCGTTGGCGGTCAACCCGGTGTCCCTCGAGGCACTCTCGGTCCTGGCCGCGACCCACTATCTGAGCGGAGACCTGGGCCGTTTCGAGGCGGCCAAGCAACAGGTCGTCGCGCTCAACCCGAGCTACGCGGATCTCCACAACACAGTCGCCGAGCTGGCGGTACAGAACCGCCGCTACGCCGACGCGGTGGAGTTGGCCGCGGAGGCCGTCCGGATCGATCCATCGTCGTGGCGCGGCCGTGGCGTTCTGGGAATCAACCGGCTGCGCGTCGGACAGATCGAAGAAGGGCGGGCGGAGCTCGAGAGGGCGTTCGAGGGGGATCCGTTCAATCCATGGTTCAAGAACACCCTCGATCTGCTCGACACCTTCGAGCGGTACGAGGTCGCCGAAACGGAGCACTTCCGCATCGCCATCGACGGCAGGGAGTCAGACCTGCTGGCCCCCTACGTGAGCGAGCTCGCCGAGGAAGCCTTCCGCTCGTTGGCCGAACGGTACGACTATGAGCCGCCGACGCCGATCCGGATGGAGCTGTTTCCCAGCCACGCGGACTTCTCGGTGCGGACAGTCGGGCTGGCTGGGCTCGGCGCGTTGGGTGTGAGCTTCGGCAACGTGGTGGCAATGGACTCGCCCTCCGCGCGAAACCCGGGCGAGTTCAACTGGGCGTCGACACTTTGGCACGAGATGGCCCACGTCTTCCACCTGGGCCTTTCCGATCATCGCATGCCGCGATGGCTGGGCGAGGGGCTCGCCGTATTCGAGCAACGCCGCGGACAGGACGCCTGGGGGCACGACGTCGATCCGGGCTTCCTGGTGGCCTACCATCAGGACGGAATCCTCCCCGTCAGCCAGCTCAACAGCGGCTTCGTGCGGCCCTCCTACGCCGAGCAGGTCGTCTATTCCTACTATCAGGCGTCGCTCGTTTGTGAGCTGATTGCCCGGGACTACGGTTTTCCGGCTCTCGTCCGCATGCTCCGGGAATACGCAACCGGGGCCACCGCTGAGCAGGTGTTCGAGCGCGTTCTCGGAACGGATCTCGAGACGTTCGACGACACCTTCGTGGACTACTTCGAGGAACGCTTTCGCGGGCCTCTCGCTGCGGTTCGCCACATGGCGGAGGGTGCCGCCGCCGGGCGGGGGCGGGGCTCAGCCGAGGACGTGGCGAGGCTGGCGACAACCTACCCGGGCGACTTCGCGTCCCAACTTGCGATGGGCCTGCACCTCTTCAACGAGGGCCAACTCGACGAGGCGGAGCGCTACCTGGTCCGCGCGAAGGGGCTGTTCCCCGAATACGCGGGAGCGGATAGTCCAGCGTGGTTCCTTGCCCAGATCTACGAACAGCGCGGCGACACCGGCCGAGCCATCGCCGAGCTCGAGACCGTGACCGGAATCAACGAGTCCTTCCTCGAGGCAAATCTGGAGGAGGCCAGGCTCAAGGAGTCGTCAGGCGATCTCTCGGGAGCTCTGGAAGCCATGGATCGCTCGATCCAGGTCTACCCGTACACGGTGGAGTTCCACGACCGGCTCGCCGAGCTGGCCGCCGGCTTGAACCGCGCCCAGATGGTGGTCCGGGAACGGCAGGCCCTGGTGTCTCTCGACCCGGTCGACATGGCCCAGGCTCTGTATCGACTCGCCCTCGCCCACTACGACGCTGGTGAGCCGGCGCAGGCGCGGCGGGTCGTGCTGCGGGCGCTGGAAAGGGCGCCGAACTACGAAGAGGCGCAGGATCTCTTGCTCAGAATCCGTGGCAGCACCGATGCCCCTCCGCCACCGAATGGGTCCTGTGAGGTGGGCCACGTTGGAACGGGCCCGCCATGATCCGGCCGCTGATCGGCGTCTCGGTCTTGGCCCTTACGGGTGGCGCGCTTCTGGCCACCGGCCGTCCGGGTCCGTCCACCAGGACGTCCACGCCCACGACGGTCCAGGAGGCGAACATCCCGTACGACGGGCGTTTCACGTTCGTGCGCATGCGGACGAACGTCGGCGGACGCAGCGGCATGAGAGGCTTCGGCCGGCGAGGCCGGGGACAGCCGCCGTGGGCGCACGACTATCCGCGGGCCGAGCGCAACTTCGAGAAGATTCTGAGCGCCACGACGCTCCTGGACACGTACGAAGGCGGGAGCAACATCCTCACGTTCGACGATCCGGAGCTGTTCAAGTTCCCGATGGCGTACGTCTCCGAGCCCGGCTTCTGGACCATGTCGGAGGAGGAGGAAGAGGGGCTGAGGAACTACTTCCTCAAGGGTGGCTTCGTGATCTTCGACGATTTCCGAGGCAGGGACTTCGTGAACTTCGCGGCGCAGATCAATAGGGTCCTGCCCACCGGACAGCTGGTGGACCTCTCGACGCTGAGCCCGTTGCCCGAGATCTTCAACTCGTTCTTCGAGATCACCGACCCCGAGATGTTGACGTCGTACGGAGGAGGGCCCCCGCGGTATTTTGGAGTGTTCGAGGACAACGATCCGTCGAAGCGCCTGATGCTCATCGCCAATCACAACAACGATCATGGCGATTACTGGGAGTTCTCCGACTCCGGATGGCTCCCAATAGATCTGACCAACGAAGCGTATAAGTTCGGGGTCAATTATGTCGTCTACTCGATGACCCACTGACCAAACCGACCCGATCCCGCGAGCCGGGAATCCCTGGAGAACAGCGTGGCATTCAACGAAGAGCCGGCCGAGCCGGTCTTGGCCGAAGCCGTCGCCCTGGAAGATCCTGACGATATCGCCCTAGCCGCCCGGATGACGGCCGGACGCGACCAGATCCTTAGCGAGCTGCGCAAGCTGATCGTGGGCCAGGACGAAGTGATCGAGCAGGTGTTGATCACCCTCTTCGTAGGCGGCAACAGCTTGCTCGTTGGCGTGCCCGGACTGGCCAAGACGCTTCTGATCCACACCATGGCGCAGGTCCTGGACCTCGAGTTCTCTCGCATCCAGTTCACGCCAGATCTGATGCCGTCCGACATCACCGGCACCGACATCATCCAGGAGGACACGACAGGGAAGCGGGCGATGGTCTTCGCCCCCGGTCCGGTCTTCACCAACATCCTTCTAGCCGACGAGATCAACCGGACGCCACCGAAAACGCAGTCGGCCCTCCTGGAAGCGATGCAGGAGCACCGCGTGACGATCCAGGGGCGTACCTACGACCTCGACGAGCCGTTCTTCGTCTTCGCGACGCAGAATCCCATCGAGCTGGAGGGAACGTACCCGTTGCCCGAGGCTCAGCTCGACAGGTTCATGTTCCACATCGTGATGGACCACCTGCCGGAGGACGAGGAACTTCAGGTGGTGCGCGAGACAACGTCGATTCAGGATCCCGTCTTCTCGCACGCCGTCACGGGCGAAGACCTCATCAAATTCCAGGAGCTGGTACGTAAGGTCCCCGTGTCCGACGCCGTCCTCCGGTACGCCGTCATGCTCGGCCGGACCAGCCGGCCAAGTCCGAACGGTGGGCCGGAGGTCGTGAAAAAGTGGGTGTCCTTCGGGGCGAGCTTACGCGGGGCTCAGAACATGATCTTGGCCGGCAAGGCTCGCGCCCTTACCCGCGGACGGTACCACGTGAGCTTCGACGACATCCGGGCGCTCGCGAAGCCCGTCCTACGACATCGCGTCCTCACGAATTTCCACGCGGAGTCGGAGGGGATTACTACGGACCAGATCATCGATCAGCTGATCGCCGAGGTGCCTACGCCTACGTCGGGGATGTAGCGTGCGCTGGGATCGCGCCCACGCGACCGCTCCGGGTAAAGGCTTCATAGATCCCCACGTTCTGGGCAGGATCGACAACCTGGAGCTCCTCGCCCGCACGGTGGTGGACGGTTTCATCAACGGGCTCCACCGCGCCCCCTACCTGGGTCTTTCGGTCGACTTCGCCGAGCATCGCCAGTACATGCCGGGGGACGACATACGCCGGATCGACTGGCGCGTCTTCGCCCGTACGGATCGCTTCTACTTGAAGCACTTCGAGGCGGACTCCAACTCGAACTGCGTCGTGCTGCTGGACATCTCGCGCTCGATGTCGTTCAAGAGCGACGGGATCTCGAAGTTGGACTACGGCCGCTATCTGGCGGCGTGTCTCCTCTACTTTTCACGTCAACAGCGGGACCGGGTCGGTCTCGTCACCTTCGCGGACGACATCATCGGCTACATACCGCCTTCGGCCCGCCACCTGGACGTGGTGCTGCACACTATCGACAGCGTGGAGCCAGCGGGCACCGGGGCGCTGAAAGTCCCCCTCTACAAGCTCACGGACCGCCTGCGTCGACGGGGCATCGTGGTTCTCATCTCCGACCTGTACGAGGAGCCGGAGGCGATCCTGAGCGCCGTCAAGGATCTTCGCTACGCCGGGCACGACGTCATCGTCTTCCACATCCTCGACCCCGCTGAGCTCGATTTCCCGTTCGACGAGGCGGCCAGCTTCCAGGACCTAGAGACCGAAGTGCGCATCCCCATCGTGCCCGATCTGCTGAGGGACCGATACCGTGAGCTCATCCGTGCGCACTCGGAGACGCTGTCGCGCCGCTTCGTCGAGCACCGCATCGACTATGCGCTTTTCAACACCGCGACTCCCCTCGATTACGCGTTGTTCAGCTACCTCACTTCTCGCCAAAAGCTGACTCGCGTACGATGACCGCCCTCACCTTTCTGGCACCTCTCTTCCTCGTGGGGCTCGCGGTGCTGGTGGGGCCGGTCCTCGTCCACCTGGTTCAAAAGGACCGGAAGGAGATCGTCCAATTCCCGTCGCTGATGTTCCTGGAGCGGATACCGTATAAGTCGGTTCGCAGGCAGAAGATCCGACACTGGCTGCTGCTCTTGTTCCGCCTGGCCGCGCTCACCGCCCTCATCGTCGCTTTCGCTCGCCCGTTCTTGGACCGGAGCGACCTGGCCATGGGATCGCAGCTCGGGGCTGGCGAAATCGTGATCATGGTCGACCGATCGTACAGCATGGGCTACGACGACCGCTGGGAGGCGGCCCTCGATGCAGCCCGCCGGTCCGTCCGCGAGCTGACGCCCGATGACCGCGCTTCGCTCATTTTCTTCTCCGCGGGAGCCAGTTTAGAGGTCCGTTCCGGGACCGACCGATCGCGCCTGCTGGGCGTCCTGGACACGGTCCGGGTAAGCTCGGGGATCACCCGCTTCGGCCCCGGGCTCAAGCTCGCGCAGACCGTGTTGGAGCAATCGGAGCTCCCTCGCAAGCACGTCATCGTCATCTCCGACTTTCAGAAGGGCGGCTGGGACGGAGACGAAGGCGTCCGATTCCCCGAGGGAGCCACGGTCACGCCCATCGCCGTGGGCGACGCTGACACCGACAACGTCGCCGTCGCACAGGTCTCGTTCCAGCGTCGGCCGGTCTCCGGCCGTGAGCGCATCACGGCGTCAGCGCGTCTCGTCAACGCGGGTGAAGAGCGGGCCGACAACATCAATGTCGTGCTCGAGCTGGACGGAAGAGAGGTGGAGTCCCAGAGGGTGACGATCGAGCCCAGCGCATCGGCGAGCCTGACGTTCCCCGCGTTTACGCTGAGCGAACCATTCACGCGCGGCTCTGTCCGCGTTCCGCAGGATGCGCTTCCGGCAGACGATGCGTTCCACTTCGTGCTCTCGCCCGGCGCTGCGTTCTCGCTGCTCGTGGTCGAGAGCGCGGCGGGCCGATCGGATCAAAGCCTGTACCTGAGTCGGGCACTCGCGGTCAGCGAGGATCCAGCCTTCGACGTCGCCGTGACGACGGTCGAGGCGATGAGCGCCGCGGACCTGAACGGTCGCTCGGTCGTGATCCTCAACGGGACTCGACCGCCCCGGGGCAGCGTCGGGGAGCGGCTCCGCGAGTTTGTCGAGGCGGGCGGAGGGCTACTCGTCGCCCTCGGTGAGCGGAGCAGTTGGCCGACGAATGCCCCCGACCTCCTTCCCGGGCCTTTCGGACAAGCCGTCGACCGGCCAGAGAGTCGCGGCGGAACGCTTGGGTACATCGACTACAGCCATCCGGTCTTCGAGCTGTTCGACGCACCGAGGAGCGGCGACGTCACGAGTGCACGCTTCTTCCGGTACCGTACCGTGCAAATGCCGAGCACTGAGGGCGTGCTCGCTCGCTTCGACAATGGCGCGATCGCGCTTGCCGAGCGGCGAGTCGGAGAGGGACGGGTCCTATTGTGGACGTCGACCCTCGACAACTTCTGGAACGACATGGCCCTCCAGCCCATCTTCCTGCCCTTCGTCCACCAGATGACGAAGCACCTCGGGGGCTTCCGGCAGCCTACGCTCTGGTACACGGCGGACGAAGTGTTGAACCTGTCCGGCGAGAACGACGCGAGCGGAGTCGGAGAGCTCGTTGCCGACATCCTAGGCGATGAAGACGCTCCCGACTTGGTGGCGATTTCACCGGAGGACCGTTCGATTCCGTTGAGGGGAGGTGAGCGTCCGGGATTCCTGATGCTCGGGGAGCAAGGGTTCTACGAGATCCGTACGTCGGAAGGAGGCGAGGCGAGGCCCCCTGCCGTGGCAGTGAACATCGATCTGGCCGAATCGGATTTGGAGCTCATGGACCCTGAGGAGCTGACGGCCGCCGTCGTCAGCAGAGGTGCCGCAGGATCGCTCGCCGAGGCGGGCTCGGGACTCGGTCCGGAGGACAAGGAACGGCGCCAGGGCTTTTGGTGGTACCTATTGGCGGGGGCGTTCGTGCTTCTCGCCATCGAGACCGCCATCTCGAACCGCCTCTCCAGGGCGGCGGCGTAACAGGGAGACCGGCACGAAAGGAGCCGGTGATGTCGTACCCGGCGCATGGGGCACTCCGCCCACTCTGCCACCACGACGGGACGCGCGATGTCCAGGCAATCGGATCAGGTGCTCGTGAGGCGTGAGTTGCTCGCAACCATTCGCCGGGTGCGAAACCGTTGGCGAGCCAGGGTGGCGCTTCGGGGCTTCGTGTTTCTCCTGGCGGTGGGACTCGCCGCTTTCTTTCTCTCTTCATGGGGGATGGAGGCCGCACGTTTCAGCCCCGGCGCCGTGGTCGCGTTCCGGGTCATCACGTGGGTGATCCTCATCGGCGTGGCGGTCTGGTTCCTCCTGCGCCCCCTCGCCCGTCGGTTACCCGACGCCCAAGTCGCGCTTTACCTCGAAGAGCACGAGCCGACGCTCGAAGCCGCCGTTCTGAGCGCCCTCGACGTGAGCGGCAATCCCGAGGACGCCTTCAACACCTCGCACTCTCCAGCGCTCGTCGAGCGGTTGATCGAAACCGCCATCGAGCGCGCGCACGAAGTGGATTCAGGGCGGCAGATCGAACAGGGCGGCCTCTATCGGTGGTCGGGAGCGTTGGTGGGTCTGGGCCTGGCAGGCCTCCTCATCTTCCTCATGGGCCCGGGCTATCTGCGCCACGGAGCCTCGGTCTTGCTGAATCCAACGGCAAGCGCCGAAGACGCGAATCCGTACTCCATCTCGGTGATGCCGGGTGACGTGACGATCGCGCGCGGCTCGGATCAGCTGTTCACTGCCCAGCTCCTGGGATTCGGATCCGAGGAAGTGGAGCTCCGGACTCGTACGGGTCCGGACGGTGAGTTCGAGCCGGTCTCCATGGTCCCTGGCGAGGTCCCCGGCGGCTACGAGATCCTGCTGTTCGACATCGACGACGTAACCGAGTACTTCATGCGTTCCGCCGGGATCCAATCCGGCATGTTCCGCATCGAAGTCGAGGACCTTCCGTACGTCGACCGACTCGAGCTCGTGTACGAGTTCCCGGCGTACACCGGGCTTCCGCCCCGGACCATCGAGAACGGCGGGGACATCGCGGTCCTCCGCGGTACCCGTATCCAGCTGCGCGCAATCCCGACGGTCCCGAGCCCGGGCGGCAATCTCTGGATCGACGACCGGATCTCGAGCGACCTGGCGCCCGACGCCGATGGGTCTCTGACTGGATCGTTCGTCGTGGAAGAGGACGGGTTCTACCGGATCGAGCTCGAGAGCCCCAGCGCCGGACTCGTGCCCGCGTCGCGTCAGTTCACGATCGATGTGCTGGCTGACCAGCCGCCCTCTGTGTCGTTCACCCGACCCGGTCGGGACACCAACGCCAGCCCCATCGAAGAGGTTTTCGTCGAGGCTCGTGCGGACGACGACTACGGCATTGGGCAACTGGATCTCGTGTTTTCCGTGAACGGTGGCGAAGAGCAGACGGTCGCCCTGTTTGGCTCCCGTGGCGCGCCGATGAGCGAGGTGACGGCGGGGCACACGTTCTTCCTCGAGGACTACGGGCTCGTCCCTGGAGACATCGTCTCCTACTACGCCACCACGACCGACAACAACGGAATCGGTGGGAGCCAGGACGCCACGAGCGATCTCTATTTCATCAAGCTCCGCCGCTTCGGGATGGACTTCCGGCAATCCGAGCAGGGAGGTGGGGGTGGCGGCGGTGGTGGCGGCCCGCAGGAGCAGGAGCTGTCCGAACAGCAACGGGAGGTGATCTCCGCGACGTTCAACCTGAACCGCGACCGCGACCGGTACTCCGAGGACGCCTTCGAGGAAAGCCTCGTGGTCGTCCGGCTGTCGCAGGAACGTCTCCGCGAGCAGGTCCAGACCCTCGCGACGCGCCTCGACAACCGCGGCGTCACCCGGGATCCCGAATTCGAGCAGATCGCGGAGATCCTGCCAAGGGCCATCGAGGAGATGGAGGCGGCCTCCGAGCGACTGGAGGCGTCTGATCCCGCCGGCGCGATGGCCGAGGAGCAACAGGCTCTTCAGCATCTGCTTCGCGCGGAGGCTCTCTACGACGAGGTGCAGGTCGCTCAGCAAGGTGGAGGGGGCGGTGGCGGTGGCGGCGGCGGTCCGAGCGCAGAGGACCTCGCGGACCTCTTCGAGCTGGAGCTCGACAAGCTCAAGAACCAATACGAGAGCGTCGAGCGCGGGCAGCGCGAGCAGGCGGACCAGCAAATCGACGAGACCCTCGAGCGGCTGAAGGAGCTGGCGCGTCGCCAGGAGCAGGAGGCCGAGCGGCAACGCCGACTCGCGAGCCGCTCACAGGGTGCAGCGGGGGGCGGCTCCCAGAACCAGCGTTCCCTCGCCGAAGACGTGGAGGAGGAGGCTCGCCGCCTCGAGCGCCTGTCTCGCGAGCAGTCCAACCCCAGGTTGATGGAGACGGCCCGTCAGCTGCAGGACGCCGCCGATGCGATGCGCGAAGCCGCGGCCGGACGGGGGAACGAGGGGACGGCCGACGCCCGGGCGGCGCTCGAGCGGTTACGCGATGCCCGCCGGCTGTTGGAGCGCGATCAGTCGGGCCGCCTCCAGCGCACCGCGGAAGACGCGCTGGAGCGAGCTGAGCAGCTCGTCAACGAGCAGCAGGAGATCGCCCAGGAGTCCGAGGCGCTGTCTCGTTCCGATGAGCGGCAGGCGGAGCGCACACGCCGGCTGATCGAGCGGAAGGACGAGATGAACCAGGAGGTCACGGACCTGGAGCGGCAAATCGATCGAGCGTCCGCCGATGCTCGGTCCGAGCAGCGGGCGGCGTCGGATCGTCTGGCGGAGGCGGCCGAGTCGATCCGTGACAACAAGCTGAAGGAACGGATCCAGTACTCACGTGGGCTGCCCGACGCCCGAAGCCCCGAGTTCACTCGCGACTTCGAGCGACAGATCACCGATCAGCTGGGCGAGCTCAGAGACCAGCTCGAGGGCGCTCTCGACGCCATCGGCGAATCGACCGAGGACCAGACCGCCGAGTCGCTGGACCGCACGCGCGACCTGGTCCGTGGCATGGAGTCGCTCGATCGCCGGCTGCAGGATCGGGCCGACGAGAACGGTCGTCGGGCGTTGGCCGAGCGCAATGGGGCCGAGGCGGGCCAACAGGGTCAGCAGCAAGGTGAGGGGCAACAAGGCCAGGGTCAGCAAGGCGAAGGGCAACAAGGCCAAGGGCAGCAAGGCCAAGGGCAGGGTCAGCAGGGCCAACAAGGGCAGGGCGGTGCGCAAGGAGGGGGAGGCCCTGGTGAGGGGGCTCGCGAAGGGGCGCGGGGCGGGGGTGGCCAGTTCGGTCCGGGCGGTGACGGCCAGGTGCCGCTGAGAGGCCTCACGCCCGGTGACGTTCGCCAGTTTCGCAACGAGTATCAGGAGCGCGCGGGGGAGATGGCGGATCTTCGCCGAGAGCTCAACGACGTGGGCGCCGACCTATCCGAACTGGACGACGTCATTCAAGCGATGAGGCAGCTCGACGATCGGCGCGTCTACGATGACATGGAGGAGATCATCCGCCTCCAGACCCAGATCATGGAAGGGCTGAAGCGCTTCGAGTACGGCCTCCGCAGGTCGGTGGCCGAGGACGATCAAGATCGATTGTTCTTGTCCGGCGCCGACGAGGTGCCGCCCGGCTTCCGCGAGCTGATCGAGGAGTACTACCGGTCGCTCTCTCGTGGGCCTGGAGGATAGCCCCGGGGAGCTGTCACGGGGCGGGGAACGCCTCAAGGGCCGCGACACCCTGAGTGCCGAAGCCCCCCTGGACCGAGTGGTCCGGGGGGCTTCGTGTTGCGAGGTAGGTCGGGTCCCGTGGTCAGCTGTGAGTCTGCGATCAGTCGTCGCGCTCGAATTCCACCTTGGTCGCTTCGACCACGCGCGGCGGACCCTCTGCGGTCAGGACGCCTTCGCCGTCGGCCACGACGACCTCGCCCGCTGCCAGGGCAGCGTCGACCTCGGCCAGCGACCTGAAGTCGCCGTCCCTGATCTCCGTGTCGGCGGTGAGCTTCACGACCGTGCCGCCCTCCATCGTGAACGTCCCAGCCGCCACGTCCACGGCGGTGATGCGGGCATCGAAGTCGACCTCTTTGGCGTCGTCGTTGTCCGCGTCGTCGTTGTCCGCGTCGTCGTTGTCCGCGTCGTCGTTGTCCGCGTCGTCGTTGTCCGCGTCGTCGTCGTCCGCGTCGTCGTCATCCGCATCGTCGTCGTCGTCTGCATCGTCGTCGTCGTCTGCATCGTCGTCGTCACCGCCATGTCCGTCGTCGTCGTCCTCTACCTCGAACTCCACTTCCGTTGCAACGACAACCGCGGTGGCCACGTCCAGGACCCCCTCTCCGTCCGCTTCAACTGTGAGTCCCGCGGCGAGCGCGGCTTCAACCGCCTCGAGTGACTGCAGGCGGTCGCCGCCGTCCTTGATCCTGGTCTCCGACGTAACGGATACCGTGAGCCCCGACTCGAGCGTAAATGTGCCGGCCCCCGCATCTGCCCCGGAGACGTCACCCTCGAAGTCCACCTCATGGTCGTCGGCATCGTCGCCGTCGTCATTGTCGCCCCCGTCGTCGTCCCCGCCGTCGCCGTCGTGGTCGACTTCGAACTTCACTTTGCTGGCCGCGATCTCGGTCGGTGGCCCCGGAGCGACCAGGGCTCCGTCGCCCTCGGCTCTGACCGCGCGACCGGCCGCGAGCGCAGCCTCCACGTCCGCGAGCGTCGTCAGGTCGCCGTCGGGGTCTACGACCGTGTTGGCGTCGATGGACACGATGTTCCCGTCTTCCAGGGTGAACCTACCTCCTGACGCGTCGGCAGAGACGACCGTGTCTTCGAACTCGACCGCGTCCGCTTGGTCGTCATCGTCACCGTCGTCATCGTCTTGACCATCATCTTGGTCATCGTCGTCATCGTCTTGTCCCGCCTCCTGCTTCTCGATCTCCGTCACTCCGACGGTGATCTCGATGTCGAGACCCAGAACGTGCAGGATCGCGTCCGGTGGAGCAGCCTGAGGGAGCGTGAGATTGTCGTTGTCGATGTTGAGCTCGAGCTTCGGCGCATCGAGGTTTCGGTCCAACCTCACCTCGGTCGCGAAGAACGACGCGTCATCAGGAGCTTGTGGCTCCGCGGGCGCGGGACGTCGGACTTCGACGGGGGGCGTGCCGCCGGTCGCCAGCATCGCGTCGACGATGTCGGCGAGCTCCTCGACGGTTACCGACCTGCCGTCCGGCCCCCGCAGGCGGGAGGCGTTGTCGAACTCGATCTCCAGCTCGCCGAGATCCAACGTGAGCGTTCCCGCTCCGTTAGTGACGGTAAGCGCGGTGATGCTGCTCTCGATCTCCTCTTCGTCATTCAGGTCGTTGGCCCCTTCCACCTCGACCTCGCGGGCCGCAAGGGGCGACTGCGACGACTCCAGATTGACTTCCACCCGCTGTGCGCCCGTGCCCACTAAGTCGGTGAGCTCGGTGAGGGTCAGGGGGCTCGAGGAGGTCCCCGAGAGCGGGGCGATGTCGGTAACGGTGTCGGGTGCAAGCGGGCTGGAGGTCCCGGGGTCGCATGCCGAAGCGAGAAGAGCCAGCGGCAGGGCGATCATGGTGAGTGGCGACCGGGAGGTGCGTCTCACTGAGTGGAGGTTACGTCGTTTCATTCGATGAAGCTCCGTCAGTTAAGGTCTTCTTGCCGGGCGCTGAGTCAACAAGTGGCAAGCCCCGTACCGATGGATCGTTTCGCTACATTGTCCCCCTATGACGTTGCAAACACTTGACTTAGATTCCTAGACGACCAGGCTTGAAAACACGCCCGCATTGTAGCGATTCGATACAGGCGTTTCAATGAAAGACGAAACGCCGATTGGCCGGCGAGGGAGTGTCGTCCTCTGGACCCGAGGCCCGTCCTAGCTGTCCTCACGCTCGGAGACTCCTTCGAGGAAGTGTGGCCGCAGCTCGCCGATTCCACGGACGCCGACTTGATCGCTGGTCGCTCGCTGGACGACCTCGCCCCTCTCGGGCGAGCTTCAGCCGTTCTGGTTGCCGTCGCCGGATCTGAAGCGAGGGCGGCGGAGAGCGTCTCTGCCGCTCGCGCAGTCACCCATCACGACCTCGCCGTCGTCGGCGTAAACCCCGATCATCGCTTCGCGTCGCACGTCTTGCGCCTGGGCGCCACCGACTATTTCGCACTCCCGGCAGACGTCGAGACTCTGCGCTCATGGGTTCGCGAGAGGATGGATGGAGCGCGAGCGGCCGCCCACGCCGCGGTTCTCGGACACTACCAGCAGCAACGCTACGACTTCTCCCGCATTGTCGGAGACAGTCCCCGTCTCCGAGCCGCGCTGGACCGGGCCGCGGTTATCATCCCACGCGGGTCCGCCACCATCCTGATCACGGGCGAGACCGGAACGGGGAAGGAGCTCCTCGCACAGGCGATTCACTACAACGGACCGCGCGCGTCAGAGCCCTTCGTGGAGGTCAACTGCACCGCCCTGCCCGCAACCCTGCTCGAGGCGGAGCTGTTCGGGTACGAGGAAGGGGCGTTCACCGACGCACGCACGGCCAAGCCGGGCCTCTTCGAGGCTGCGCACGGTGGGACGATTCTACTGGACGAGATCGGGGATCTCCCACTCGAGTTGCAGGCCAAGCTCCTGAAAGTCCTGGAGGACAAGCGGTTGCGCCGTTTGGGAGCGCTGCGGACCATCGAGGTGGACGTCCGCGTAGTGGCGTCGACCAACGTCGACCTGCTCGAAGCCGTCCGGGCGGGCCGCTTCAGAGAGGATCTGTACTACCGGTTGAACGTCATCCCCCTACAGCTACCGCCGCTTCGCGAGAGAGGGAACGACGTTGTCCAGCTAGCCGAGCACTTCCTCGATCGATTCGCGGAGGAGTACCAGCTGCCCCGGCCCGACCTCTCTCCGCCCACCCGCCGGACGTTGCTCGCACATCCCTGGGCCGGGAACGTTCGCGAGCTTCGGAACTCCATCGAGCGCAGTGTGCTGCTCTCGGGGGGACTCGCAGTGCGGGTGGAGGACCTGTTCCCTACGGGCGTCCAGAGCCGGTCCGCGGCTTCACCCTCGTCCGCTCTCCCATTCCCCGCGAGCCTGGACGACATCACCCGGGCAGCGGCTCGTCTCGCTCTCGAACGGGCATCGGGGAACAAGACCTTCGCTGCTGGCATCTTGGGCATCAGCCGCTCTCGGTTGTATCGACTGCTCGGGGAGGAGGGTGAGGCGTAGCGATTCGAACCAAGTGTCCCGATTCGAGACGACAGCCCCCCCACACGCATAGCAGTGATGAGGGTCTTCGATGGGCACGTGGCGTGCATTCCGTCGTCTACGGTCAGATTCACGAACCCCTCAATAGGTGGATTCTCACATGTCAAGCAACAAACGCTGGAAGATCGCAGCGTCGATTCTTCTACTCGTGGGCTGCGACGAGACCGGTCTGCAGCTCACCAACGACAACCCGCCCGTCAACGAAGACGAGCTGACCTTCGCGAGCTTCTCGCCGGCCCTACTGACGCAGGTCACTCGGCAAGGCAGCTTCCATGCGGTCAAGGGCGAAAAGCGAGAGCTCGTGCTGCGTTACGAGCCGGACGAGCCCGGTGAAGAAGGCGACGAGTTCCTCGAGCTCGAGATCGAGGACGACGCGCTCATGACACGCCCGGACGGGACGCCCTTTGCCGAGGGGGACTCGATCCGGATAACGGTCACAGTGGACGCCCAGAATCGGTTCGTGTTCTTCATGGAGCCTTCCGGCCTCGTGTTCGACCCAGGGGAGCCGGCCGAGCTGGAGATCGACTTCCGACGGACGGATCCAGACCTGAACCGGGACGGCCAGGTCGACAGCAGGGATTCGGACTTCAAGGCCAATCTCAGAATCTGGAAGCAGGAGGTGACCGGGGGACCGTGGATCCCCCTCGGAACGGTGGAAGTGGACGACGACCGGCTCAAAGCCGAGATCGACGGATTCACCGGGTTCGCACTCGCGAACTAGGCAGACGGTGACCCGCCCGCAGGAGGAGGTCCGAGCACTTCTGGACCGCGCACGCGAGCTCAACGACGAGCGCGACTACCCCGCGTTGTTGGCCGAGCTGGAGCCGCTCGCCGAGGAAGAGCTGTTTCTCGAGCCCGAGCTCGCGTTCCTGCATGCGGACGTCTTACGGAGGGTGGGTGAGGGCGGCCGCGCCCTGGACATCCTCGCCCGCCTCGAGCCGGTCTGCGCTACCCGCGGTAACGACCGACTCAACCGCCGGCGCTTGAATCTCGTGGGCTCACTCCACTTCGAGCAGGGTGACGTCAAGGCAGCCGAGGCGGCCTGGATGGAGTTGATCGGAGCGTCGGGGCGTGCCAGAGACGCCGAGTTCGAGGCGCGAGCAAACAACAATCTGGGCGTGATCTGCACGCTGCAGACCCGAATGCAGGACGCCCTCACCCACTACTATCGGGCTTTGGCGGCCTATCAGCGCCTCGGGTACCTCCGCGGACTTGGACAGTGTCACCACAACCTCGCGATCGCCTACCGAGAGTTGGGGTTTCCGCGCGAAGCCGACTCCCACTTCCACGAAGCGGCCCGTTTCGCGCGAACCTCCGACAGTGAGGACGAAACCGCCCGTGTGGAGCAGGAGCGTGCCCTCCTCATGCTCCTCGAGGGGGACTCGACTTTGGCTCGGTCATCAGCGTCGAGGGCGCTGGCCCGCTACGATCGCTTGGAAGACCCAGCTGGAAGCGGAGAAGCCCTTCGGGTGCTCGGACTCGTGTCGCTGTGGCACGGAGAGCTCGCCGAGGCACGGGCGAGCCTAGACGAGTCCCTGAAGCTCGCGCGGCAATGCAAAGCCACGCTCCTTCAAGCGGAGAGTCTGGAGGCGATTGCGGCCGTCTCCGAGCTCCAAGGCCGACCAGAGGAATACTCCGCCCTGCGCGGCGAAGCCGCACGCCTCTTCCGCTCCATTCATGCCGCCGCGTGGGGCGCGATGACGCGGCAAAGGATGACCGTCATCAAGGAGGGGGGCGGGCCTACGGCCTCTCCATAGCTACCGAACCTTTCCATCGGTACACTAGTGGTCTGTAACCCAAGTGCCACTGACATCCGGACGGCGGGGCATCCCGCGAATGCTTCGTTGGAACTCCTCCCCGTGGCCACAGCCGTAGGTCGCGTGGAACCCCGCTCCCCGGTTCGACGTTAAAGGTTGAGTCCTGCCGGACGAGGTCGACCCTTCAAGCATCTGGAAGCGACCATGTTGATTCGCGTAAAGAGAAAAGGTCTAGACGTCCCCTCCTCCGAGATCACGCCCGAGAGCACGTATTTGGACCGGCGGAAGTTCATCGGCGCAGCGACTGCGCTTGCCGCTACGGCCGTCGTCGGACCGAGGGTGCTCGAAGCTGCTGGTCGGGCGCGGGCGCAAGGTGTCGGGCAGGACTTCGCCGACGCGACCGACGAGCTCGACGACCCGGTCAACGACTACGACGACATCACGACCTACAACAATTTCTACGAGTTCGGCACGGACAAGCGGGATCCCTCTCAGAACTCGGGCGATTTCAAGCCGCAGCCATGGACCGTCGAGGTCTCTGGACATGTCGGCAAGCCGGGCACGTACGCCGTCGAGGATCTGATCGGCCCGCTTACAGAGGAAGACCGCATCTACCGGCTTCGCTGCGTCGAGGCATGGTCCATGGTCGTCCCGTGGAGGGGCGTGGCCCTGGCCGACGTCATCAAGCGGCTCGAGCCGACAGGCTCCGCGAGATTCGTCCAGTTCACCACGGTGTTCCGGCCCGAGGAGATGATTGGCCAGCGGCGCCCCATCCTTCCGTGGCCGTACGTCGAGGGCCTGCGAATGGACGAAGCGATGAATCCGCTGACGTTACTCGTGACTGGAGTCTACGGGCGCACGCTATTGAACCAGAACGGGGCTCCATTGCGGCTCATGGCGCCCTGGAAATACGGGTTCAAGAACGCCAAGAGCATCGTGAACATCAACTTCGTCGAGGAGATGCCCCGCAACACCTGGGCGGTGGCCACTCCGCACGAATACGGGTTTTTCGCGAACGTGAACCCCGAGGTCGACCATCCGCGGTGGACCCAGGCGCGGGAGCGCCGTATCGGCGAGTTCCGGCGGCGCCCGACGTTGATGTTCAACGGCTACGACGAGCAGGTCGGGCAGATGTACGCCGGAATGGACCTCCAGAAGTGGTTCTGAGCGCGACCCGATGGACGCCAAAGCGCGGGCCCGGCTCATCAGCGCCGCCGTCTGGGGCATCTGCATCGCCCCCCTCGGTTGGCTCGTCCTCCGCTTTCTGGATGATGGTTTAGGCGCCAACCCCATAGAGGAGCTCATCCACTGGGGGGGCACCTCCGCCCTCATCCTGCTGCTCGTCACGCTGGCGGTGACTCCAGTGCGTCGGTGGACCGGGTGGAGCGGCCTCGTCCGCCACCGCCGCCGCCTGGGGCTTGCCGCGTTCTGTTACGTGACGACGCATTTCCTGTCGTACGTGGGGCTCGATCAGTTCTTCGCGTTTGGGTACATCTTAGAGGACATCGCCGTACGACCCTACATCACCGCGGGATTTACGGCGTTCGTGCTACTCATCCCGCTCGCGGTGACGTCCACCAAGGGGTGGATCCGTCGCCTTGGTAGGAGATGGCAGCTCCTCCACCGCCTCGTGTACGTGTCCGCTGGACTGGGCGTGCTCCACTTCTTCTGGCGGGTCAAAGCGGACACTCTGTGGCCCACGGTGGCGGCTGTGACACTCGCCGGGCTTCTGGCATTGCGGATGAAGCCGAAGGCCGGAAGGAAGCCGGGGAAGAGAAGGGCCTACCGGGCGGAGACGGCGGCCCCCACGTCCTGACCTCGGGAGCCATGCGTCGTTCCTACCCTGGGCACTAGCGAGCTCCCCGCGCGAGACCCGCCACACTTGTCCTGAGGTTCCCTATTGCCAGGTCCTGTCGGGGTGACCGCCGTGGCGAGGCTTCTGCTGGCGCCTGCCGGTCGGGCGCAGCGGTGGAGCCTCCGCTGGCTCGCTCTGCCAGACGCGCTGGCTCCGCTTCGCCCGTCTTCGGGTGCGATGCGTCTTGTCGGGCGCCCCCGTACGAGTCGTCTTGTTCATGGTCGTCTGCTCAGCCTGCAGGAGCCGTCGTCTAAGCCATCACGTATAGGGGATGGACACGCCGCCGGCCAGGAATGCTCGTGTTTGAGCCCTCGCCAGAGCTCAACCTGGGCCTCTGACCAAGATATCGATCCATAGCATTCGGTGATCCGATGCCGTCTCGGCGAGCAGGCGCCCTTCGGGATCTTCGTCCGCGGTGGGCCAGTAGACACCTCCCCCCACAAGCTCGAGGTCGACGCTCGGGAGCACGTAATCGAGACGGCTCCCACCTCCGAACTGAGCGGTTGCGAGCTCGAGATGGGCTGGGGGCGCGGGTGCCCGGCCGTCCATAGCGCCCCGGCTCGTCGTGTACTCGCTGGTCTCGCGCACGCGAGGATGGTCGAGAAGCTGGGCGATCGCGGGCACACCGTCGTAGAGCGACTCGCTCTGCTGCGGCATGGCGTTCAGGTCGCCTGCGATCACGAACGGATCAGATGATGCGTACCCGCCGGAGACTCCATCGTCGTCATAGAGCGACGATCCGTTGTCCAGATACTCGACCCAGAACTTGATCTCGTCGAAGTTGCGGCGACCGTTCCGGTCTTCGGGTCCGTCGAACACTGGAGGTGTGGGGTGGCTCACGAAGATGTGAATACGTGTCCCACCCAACCGGACCGGTACGTCCCAGTGCGACTTGGAAGACAAGCGAAAAGCAGCAAGCGCCTCGTCGCCGAAGTGGCCGGGGGGAACGTGGTGCCCCGGCAGATCCTTCCACAGGAGGCTCTGGAACGTCCGGGCGCCCTCCTCGAAGGGGAAGCGTGACAGGACCGCCATGGAGTACTGTCCGGGATACTCCCCGTACCCGAAGCTGTCGTCGCCGTACGTCCGTGTGCCCAGATCGGCTTCGGTGCCAGTCGCACCATCGCCGTTTAGATCGAGACCCGACAGAATGCCCGTGTTGTTGGGAGCGACGAACCGGTGCGGGTAGGCCACCCCGTCTTCCCTGCGTCTCAGATAGAGCTCGAGGAATTGGGCGACGGGGCCGTCGAGCGAGGCTCCCGCCCCGTACCCGTGATCGACCTCGTTCAGTACGAGCACGTCTGGACGCACACGTCGGATAATCGCAGCGGCCGCGGAGAGTTGCGGATCCGACCCCCGACCGTCGGCGTCCACTTGCGAGAGCTTGGCTGCATCGAGCTCCTGGATGTTGAACGTGGCGATCCGAACCGTGTCGACGCTCAGCGGGTCCCCGAGAGCTGCATCATCGGCCGGGCCGGATCCGCAACCGGTGGCCAACCCCCACAGGAGGCAACAGCGCGAAAGCCGGCGAGCCCACGGGGTCCCCCCGTAGGTGGCCAACCGGCGCGCTCGGCCTCCTCCCGGTCGGACGACCGGCGGCTGTCGCGAACGCTTCACAGTGGTCCTCCCTGCTGCGGCGTGCCCTTCACAGCGGGTGCTCCGGGCTTCGGAGCTGCAAGATCGCGGGCCGGAGCAGCGGGCCGGCCAACCCGGCCGGGCACGGCCCATACGAACACACGACCGCTTGCCCGTGTAGGAAACCCCCTGCGCTGCTCGCCGTATTGTCTGATCGCGCCGAGCCCGCGTCGGGATACCTGACCCATTCGAAGGCACAGAGCGAAGGAGCTCGCGAATGAGCCATAGCGAACTAGGCCGCCGTCTGCTCGTCGGCCTCGCCGTCTTGTCGTCGTTGGCGCTCCCCGGAGCGATCCGCGCGTCGGTCCAACAAGCGGAAGATGCAGAACCGGATTCGACTGCTCTGTTGGAAAGCGCGAAAGAGGAGCAGCAGAAGTTCGAGCGATACCGTGAGAGTCGGCTGCCTCCGGAGTGGAGCGGATACGGTGGCACTTGTGACGCAATCGTCGGACGCATGTGCCTTCGTCACGGGGACGGCGAGGAGCCAGAGCCCGCCCCGCTTCCGGTCGAGGTCGAGTTGGCGCGGACCGACCTCCTTCGCACGCTGTCCAACGTCGGCTCACGCATTCCCGGCGACAACTGGGTGATGGGGCAGCGAGTGTACTACCTCGTCGAGCAAAAGGAGTGGTTCCAGGCCGAATCGCTCACGCGCCGCTGCCAGACGCCCGACGAATGGTGGTGCTTGGCGTTACAGGGCTACATCCTCCAGTCGCAGGGCCTGAGCATCGAGGCCGAACCCGTCTTTGAAGACGCGATCGACAAGATGACCGCCGAAGAGCGGTCACGTTGGCTCGCGCTCGACTATCTCCTCGAAGACGAAGCAAAGGAGCTCTTCGAAGAGGCCGACCCGGCCGATCAGGAATCGTTGCGCCGTCTCGTGTGGCTCCTCGGGGACCCACTGTACCTCGTGGAAGGCAACGATCGCGAAGTCGAGCAGCACACGCGCCAGACGCTCATTCGCATTCGCGAAGGCGCCGAGAACGCCTACGAGCTGCCGTGGGACGCGGACCTCGGAGAGCTCGTGCTGCGCTACGGAGGCGAGATCGGCTGGGAGCGCGGGCGAGTCCAGCGCCGTTCGACGAACCTCGACCTCTCGGACAACCGGCACATCATCGGCAGGCATCGGCCACACAGCCGTGAGTTCCTGCCCACGGGGGGCTTTCTAACGGATCCCCCGGGCATCCCCGTACGCGCATGGGAGATCGACGATCTCGCACCTCGCACCGGGTACGCGCCCTACTATGCTCCCATCGTCACCACGATGGATGCACAGGTCGCCCGCTTCCGGCGAGGTGACTCGCTACTCGTGGTAGCGGGTTACCAGCCGCCGCAGACAGCGGCCCGCCCCGCACCCTCGGTCCGGAACACTGCTCCGAGCGACGATCCGTTCGCGGCGTTCGACGCATTCCCCGCGGACGATCCGGACACGGGTGCCTACGGCTCCGTCGAGTCTGGAGTGTTCGCGCTCACCACCGACGGGGAGCGGCACATCGACCAGCGTGGCACGTCGCGCGAGGGCGTGGTCACCGCTGAGTTGCCCAACGGTGAGTACGTGTTCGGGGTGGAGGTGTTTAACCGGGAGGCGGAGCGGGCCTGGCGGGTGCGCGGCGGAGTCCGGCAGGGCGATCTGCCGTTCGGGTTGGCCGGTGTCTCCGACGTGGTTCTGCTGAACACGGAAGGCGACCTGCCGGTGAGTCTCGAGGAGGCCCTGCCTCGCGTTCTGCGCACGGTCCGGTTGAAGTCGGGACAGCCTATCGTGATGGCCTGGGAGGTCTACGGGCTTCAGGAAGGCGAGAGCGCCACGATCGGCATCACGCTCCAGGATGGAGATCCCGGGCTGCTGGCGCGGGCGGGTCAGTTTCTACGACTGACGTCGCCCGAGGCACCAGTGGAGATGAGCTGGGAGGAAGGTGGCCCCGATCAGAGGGGCACCGTGTTCCGCGCAATCGGGATGGGCCTGCCGGAGATCGAGCCCGGCGAGTACGACCTGATTCTCTCCGTCGACCTGGCCGGCAGAAACCCCATCGAGATCACCCGGCGGGTGGTGATCGAGCCCTAGACGGGTCGCACCCGCGGGACGCGCGTTATCGAGCAAGCCTGCGTCTCGCAACCGGGAGACGCGGGGGGGGACGGCTCACCTGTCGATGTAATCGGCTGGCGTCGCGTCAGTCCTTGTAGGGGTCGAAGGTGCGCGGTGGGGCCATGCAGACGACCCGAGGACGCAGTCTGTTGAGGACACGAATGGTGTCCCCCTGTGCGGCGAGCACGTCGTCCAGCTTCCGGTAGACCTGCGGGGCCTCGTCCAGATCTCCACCGCGAACCACGACACCCGCGATCGCAGCCTCCATCATTTCCCAGCTGATGGCGCCGGGCCTCACGCAGCGGCCCTTCTTCCACTTCCCCTTTGCGGCCATACGCCCCATCACACGGCCCGCACCGTGGACCGTCGAGAACA
This sequence comes from Longimicrobiales bacterium, assembly GCA_965248625.1. GTDB lineage: Bacteria > Gemmatimonadota > Gemmatimonadetes > Longimicrobiales > Gaopeijiaceae. The sequence goes on from OZ252109.1 coordinate 1,681,946, forward strand.
GGGCTCCGTCCGCAGGTCCGTCGCCGGTGCCTTCGAGGATCACCGACGCGTCGCCCATGGATCCGCCGACGAACCCGCGTTGGCCGGGGAATGCTGGTGTAGCTCCCTTGCGAATCACGATGTAGTTGCGGCCGTCATGCTCCTCCCGCCACGCGAAGTTGTGGTGGTTGTGGACCATGTCGAGCTCGGTTCCGCCGAGGATGGCGAGCGTCTTCCGAGCGACCCATTCCCGCCCGGCGTACGCGTACTCCCCCGCGAGCTCCATCCCCCTCCAGTACGCCGAGCCGAGCGGCGTGTCCAGCGGCAGTAGGACCTCACGCTCTTCTCCGCGGTCGCCCCACTCGCCACCCTGCGACAGCGCGAGATACGTGGACGCCACGGTGTGCCCGAAGCCCCGGGACCCGAAATGGACGCCGACCCACACATGGTCGTCCTCGTCGGTGAAGACGTCCACGTAGTGGTTGCCACCGCCTGCGGTACCCAGCTGGTTCCGAGCCTTGTCGCGTAGGCTGTCCACGTGCTTGTGCGGAACCTCTCCCCACCACGGATCTTCGAAGAGAGGCGCGTCGGTCGGTGCGTCGTCGGCCTCGTTGTTGCGGCCGATCCCGAACGAGATCGTTGCAGCGATTTCATCTGCCAGATCGGACCAACGCCCGTCCAGCTCTTCGCCGGTCAAGTTCGACCGCACCGCACAGTTCCCGCACGCGATGTCGAAGCCGACGCCGACCGGGGACACCTTCTCGTCGTACGCCGCCACGCCGCCGATGGGCATGACGTACCCGAGGTGGCCATCGGCCATCAACGCCACTCGGGCGGCTCGCGAAGCCACGTCCTCCAGCTGCGACAGCGTCTTCTGATCGTGCGTGCCGAAGATCATTGGGCCTCCGCGCGGTCGTACCCAGCCACCAGCCACCAGCCACCAGCCACCAGCCACCAGCCACCAGCCACCAGCCACCAGAAGAAGCTACCTGCTCGGAGGGGCCGGACCACCAAAGCTGCCGACGGACGAGGAAGAGCGCGAGACATTCGGCAGATGAATGAGCGAGGTACACGGTCCAGCCCCGCTGATTAGATTGCAGGGCTCGACCGTTTCTTTGTCCTCTCAACAGCGCCACCTGATGGTGCCGGCATGTGAGCCGAACCGAATGGCCGGTCCCCAGTTCATCTTCACCATGTAATGGGATGCCCGGCTGACGCGCATCGTAGAAAGCGACACGGTCAATCAGTGGGAGTCGCTCTGTCGATTTCATGGTTCGGAGCTATCCTCAACAGCGGCGTCCTGGTCGACCATGGCCGCTGTCCGCGCCACCTTCCTGGCCTTGCGATCCGCCACGAGATCGTCGTACGCAAGAACGTCTCCGATGAATGATGCGGGCGTTACGACAGCCACCCCGGCATTCACGGGCACTCGGGTTTCCCACACCTCTCCCTCGCCATCGCTGACGAGGGCCCGCTCACTGTGTGGGAAATGGCCCCGGATCATGCCCATGAACTCCACGATGTCTCTTCGGCGGAACGCTTCGTCGGTTACCTCTCGTACGTGCCCGACGGAGCGTTCACCCTGAAGGCGCGGCGTGTAAGAAAAACAGGGCGAGCCACTAAAGCCCCCGTGTGAATGTGCATCTATAAGGTGGGCGGTTGTTGCAAGCTCTGTGTGCTCGTCGATACGAACGGGGACCATTTCCTGCCACACGGCGCCAAGTGTGCCGGACCTCACCATGGGCACGTTGCGCCTGCCCATCTCCGGCACGTTCCCCAGGAGGCCGATGTAGTACACCGCCTCGCCCGGCGTTATGCCTGAACGCCGGTTCACGCCCTGTGTTTCCTCATGGGTAGGTCTTGGTGCGGAGAGGCTACCGAAGGAGTGGCGTTGTTTATCGAGAGACACCGGGGCCACGGCTACATCTATCCCGGGATCCTCATGGAAAAACCACTTGGGGATGCGGATATCCTCGGTGTCAGCAGGCTCATGGAAGCTCTGTGGGTCCAGGGCAACTCTCATGAACGATTCATCTTGGGTGCTTCGAACTACGTGCGCCGCCGTCACCAGGTAAGTAAACCACGACCTGTGGTCATCCGTCATGCGCGTAAAGAACGCGGTGCCTGCAGGGACCAGCTCGCCTGCGCCATCCGGCGTAGTGATGAAAACTACGCTTCTGGCCTCGACGCTGAAGTCTGGCACGGGATCTCCTATCGCGGGAACCCTCCTCGGTTTCCTCGATTGTACCGGTGTCCCGTGCTCGCGCCAGGGCGCTGACTGCCTCTCCACTTGTCCCTACTCCAGCGCGTTGATCGTCTCTTCCAGATCGCTCGGGAGGAGATGGGCGTAGTACTTAGATGCGGTCGCTACGGAGTCACGTAGGTGCATCGCGATCTTCATGAGCTGCACGTCGGCCTGGGCCATCCAAGACGCGATCGTATGACGTAGGGTGTGAGCCGTGACGCCGCGCGGATGCTCTCTGCCATACTCGAGGCCCGCTGCAAGGACGTCCCGCTCCACCTGGTCGCGCCACGCGTCGTAGCTCCACGGGTGACCGGTCCTCGGGTTCACGAAGAACCTCTCTTCGCCGGCCCACTCGCGGGCGTACTCCTCGAGGTACGGCAGCAGGTGCCGTCGGTGGACTGGGATGTCGCCCACCCCGTGCGTGTACCGAGGCCAGCCCTTCGGGTGCCAGTCCGGCTGGACCTGGATCCTGATACGCCTCGGAAGGTCGATGTCCTCCGGCCTGAGATGGATGAGCTCCCTGGCCCTGAGTCCGCACCCACTCCGACCTCGTCAAGCTCTTCGATCAGGCGATGACGAAGGGCACGACCGACTACGCACTCCAGCGTCAAGTGGTCCAGCGTCTAGGCCGCTCGAGCGTGGGCCTAGCCGCGGTCGTAACAGGCGTTGCGCTCCACCGCGACGGTAGAATGAGCCTCAGCTACCCGCAGAGCCCCAGCGAGAGCGGCCGCAACGAGGAGCTCGGTCAAATCTCGAACTCAGTGCTCATCGGTCCCGGCGACGGAAACCAGTATTGGGCGTCACTCGAGCGGCTCTCCCCGTTGGGCAACCTCGTGATCCTGGGCGGTTACATCAACGAGCTATGGGAAGGCGGCCAGGGCGTGCTCGGGACGGCGGGAGGCGCCGCGGGATCCATCCTCACGACGGTGTCCGAACAGTCTTCGCTCAGCGGGCTCAAGGACTTCCTGCAAGGCGTCGAGGAAGGCGGCAACCGCTTCACGAACGTCGGCAGGCGCATGGCCGGCTCAGTCGTACCGACGATCGTGTCCCACGTCGCTCAGGCGACCGACCCGTACCGGAGAGAAGCCGATACGGCGATCGAGCACATCCAGCGGCGCGTACCAGGCCTGAGCCGGCGCTTGGAGCCCCGTCTCGGACCGCTTGGCGAACCGTCCCCGTCGAGGTCCGGCCTGCTCCCGATGATCGACATGTTCTACAGCTCGCGGGACCGTAGCAAGGACGACCTACTGCGGAACCAGTTAGCCGAGACGGGCGCGAAAATCAGCAGGCGTCAGATCAAACGCGGCGACGGCGAGACGAGGGCTCAGTACAACGACCGGATCGCACTCGAAGGCATCCACATCCGCTCAGCACTCGTCGACCTCATCCAGTCACCGGAATACGAGAGTCCGGAAGACGTCCGCCCGTACGTTCTGGCCGCCGTTCGTCAGGGCAATCACGAGGCGGCGCTTGAGATGGCGCAGCGTGAGCGCGCCCGGCTGATCCAGAGCCGAATCACGCGGGAACGGGGACGGCTGACCAATACTTGGAACGCGCCGCGTGAAGGGCAGATGACTCTCGCCCAGGAGGCGGCCGAGAAGCGAAGGCTCGGTCAGCTCCCGTGGTCGCTCGATGACGGTCCGTCGGTGTGGGACGAGCTGCTCGACAAGGGCGAGGCGACGGCTGCTCCGAGGCGGTGACTCACGCATCCAATATCCAGGAGGCCCGCAACATGAGTCGCTCGCTCAACAAGGTCATGCTCATCGGCAACGTGGGCTCAGAGCCTGAGATCCGGATGACACCCTCAGGCGCGAAGATCGCCAAGTTCTCGGTGGCGACGAATCGAAGCTTTCAGGACCGCTCCGGCCAGCAGCAGGAACGGACGGAGTGGCACCGACTGTCCTGCTTCGGGAAGCTGTCCGACATCGTCGAGCAGTGGGTGCACAAGGGCGACCGCATCTTCGTCGACGGCCGTATCGAGTACTCCCAAACTCAGGACGACAAAGGGGGCACCCGGTACTGGACGGACATCGTGGTCAACGAGATGATCATGCTGGGCTCGGGGACAGCGACGGCCGGAACGACGGAGCCCGCGGCTGTTGGGGCTAGCGTGGACCAGCCCGACGACGCCCTGCCCTTCTAGGGAAGAGTTCGCACCGACCTAGAAAACAGCGAGATACAAGGCCCACAGGATCGCTGAAGCCCAGAGTACGCGGCGCCAACCGGGGCCTACCGTCATCCGCCTAGACTACTCTCGGGGGGGCTTCAGGTGGTCGTACTTGCTAGTGAAGACCGCGTCCCAGATCACCCGAAGTCTTCGCCCGAAGAAGTAGTAGATGAGCGCAGCGACGATGAGGGTGTCCGCGACGTAGCCGCCAGCGACGCCAAACATCGTGCGTAGCACTGGATAGTAGACAAAGGACAAGAACAGAAGGACAGCGACGGCGATGACCAGGGCACGAACCCAAGAAGCCGCCTCCTTCACGGCTGTTCTTTCCCGTCTCTCTGCTTCGGGCTCTGTCTCCGCCTCGTGTATAGCGCCGAGGGCGCGATCAACGTCGATGCCCCTCTCACTGATTGCGTCCTTTGCGAGAGCCAAAGCCCCCTCCTGCCAGTCGTCTGGCTCCACGTAAACCATCCTGACGAGCTCCTCGTCGGAAGACTGTTCAACTCTTAGCCTTTGCCGCTCGCGGTCCTGACTCATTCGGCACGCCCCCTGATGACACTACGAACGCCGCCAACTCCAGACGGAGTTTACGGCGCACGTCCAGGGGCGTCACTAACGAGAGGGGTTCCAGTTCCCGGACTAGGATCTCCATCTCCGAGCCGCGTTCCCTAGACACTGTACCCGGCCTCGTTTCTTTCAGCCCGCTTCTAGCTCTTCGGCCAGCTTCACGAGCTCGCCGCCGCGGGCTCGAGCGAGCCGGGAAAGCACCGAGCGCCAGCTAGGCGGGGGTGTGCGATAGCCGGCGGTAGACGGATCCAAGCGGGCCTGTTTGATCGACGCTCGCGAAACTCCGAACGCCTGTGCGAGCTCAGTGCTGGACATGCCTAGAAGGCTTGCTGCCGTTTTGAACGTCATGAGCCGCTTGTAATCCACCGGTTGACATACGAGTCTTTGTAAACCAATATGGTTACAAGCAGGGCACAAAAGCAAGGCGCCGGGTCTCCCGCAAAAGAGTATCCCGACGCCTCGAACGGACAGCCCGAAGGCCATCACCCCTCAAAGGTGCCCTGCTGGTGGTCTCCGGGCAAGTGATGGAGAGGCGCCATGTTGCTGGAGCATCACGGCTGCTGGAGCTGGAAACATTGGACCTGGTCAAGCGCGGGGAAGTGAAGGGCTGGCGATTCCTTCGAGACGTGCCCGATAGCTACGGCGCCTTGACATGTGCGGGCCGGGAAACGATTCCCGCGGGATCCTCCCTGGTAAGTCTCCCGCCGACAAGGCAACGGGGCTTTCGCCGTCACGATTGGAGCATCTTCGTCTGGGGTCCCTGGGACGACGCCAAGGGAGAGAGACCATCGCTGCTGCTCGAGGGCATAAGCTGGGCCACCAAAGAGCGCCTCTTCGCCACCGACAGCGTCGAGAGAACGCCCGAATACCGGGAAGCATTGAGGTGCGTGGAGTTTGGGCCGGACCATTACGCCAGCGTCCACTACTCGAGTCTCGACGTGGCGGACGCCGGCGTTCAAGAGGGCGACGTACTCATCTACTTCCACAGCCCTGAGCAGTGCCCGATCGTGTACGGGCGCGTCCGCGAGATGAGTCTCGAGGACTACGAAGCCCTCCACGCCGCCTACCGCGAGGCGTCGCACGACTGCACGCCCGAGACTATCGAACAGATTTTCCCTATTCTGAATCCCTTTCAGAGGTACTACGGCACTCGACTCCGCGAGATGTTGGGCGACCAACGCAAGTGGGGTCGCCGTTTGAAGACCTGGCACAGTCGGGTCATCCGCGTACAGCCGTTCCGTCCGGTTGTCTCCCAGCCGATTCAAGCCTCGAGTGATGAGGCGGCCATCTTCGAGCTCCTGAGCGACGTGGGCGGGTCGATGCTACGGGCCGGGGGTTGACCGATGGGACACCACTTCGGCTACCGAACCAACGTCGCCATCCCGGAGCTTGAGGCGCGCCCCGGAGATCTCACCTGCTTTACGCGCACTAGGGGCTACGACGAGGTGCTAGTCATCCGGGAATACGATCTTGCTGAGCCCTCATTCCTCCGACGATACCCTGCCGTGCGGATGAGGTATATGCAGTTCCTCGCGCACCACGGCAACGTGGAAACTGCTTCCATCGGAGTCACTTGTAATCTACCAGGGCAGCCGGTGGGCGACACGGCGCCTTTTCTCAGGGTCCTCAAGTGAGGGGGGCAGGGGGAAACGTGCGTTCGCAGAACAGGGTCGCGGAGGTGACGCGAGACATCCCACGCATCGCGGAAGAAGGGGCGCTGATCGTCTTCCGCCCCGGCCGCGATTCCGTGCTTGTCGCGTACGAGCTGCCGATCTCACCGGACCGGTTCATCGAGGAGTACGGGGACCGCGCGAATCTGCTCGCACGAGCCTACGATCAAAAACCCCCTCGCGCACTTTGCCATGTCCCTATGGGAGGATGGCACCGGAATGCATCTCCCCCCGGCCGGCCTTGGCCGGGCGCTGGCTCCCATCGGCAGCGAGTTACCACCGGCGGTAGACGGCATACAACTTGAACAGCTGGGTGGTGTCCCAGAGAAGACTCGCTCTCTGTGACCTAGCCCAGTCACGAAGCTCGCCTTGAAGGGGCACCGGCTTCGGGCTGGCCAACTGAGAAAGGTAATATGCTAAGGCACACAAAGCTACTCGTTGCCTCCCTGCTCATCGGCATCCTCCCGGCTGATGCGTCGGGCAGTTTGTCCGCTTACGGGGATGAAAAGGACTGCAGCGGCGCGACGGCGTGGGATATGGACGCGGCGCCACCAGGCCTACTGGACGTCCAAACGCCTACCGACTCCGTTCTCATCACCAATAGCTCAGCCGGCACGACCGTGTCATTGGACGTAACCGCCGACGTGCAGGACTTCTTGGACGACAATGAGACCAACTTAGGGTGGCTGTTGACGAAGACGGTAGAGAACGAGGACGGAAGAGTCGCCTTTGACGCGCGCACAACGAGTAATCCGCCTGTATTAATGCTCGATGTGCAGGAAGTGACGGTGCCGATTCCGCCTCCAGATTCGCTGCCGAGTTGGGTCGACGCCGACTCGACGATGCTGCTCGATGCCGACAGCCTCGACCATCTTTCCCGTGAGGTGGTCATCGTCTACTTCCTTCCAACCGCCACCTCGGCGGATAGACAGGCCGCTCTCGACTCGATCAGTGGGACTCTCATTGGCGGACGGCCGTCGCGCATCACCGGCGGTGAGGGAGCATATTTCGTGCAGATCCCTCACGACGGCACCCTCGGACCCGTGAAACAGGCTGTCGCGAAATTGCGAACGCTGAGCCAGGTCCAAGGTGCGCTAATCTACCACCACGGGTCGATCGGACTGGCGCACGTACATCCCAACGACGGTGCCGGATGGCTTACTGCGGACTGGACGGCTCGAGCGGACTCGTCCAGCGGAGACGTCCTCATCTTGCTCTGCGGCTCTGTGCAGCAAGCGGTTGCTGACCGACGCGGGGAGGCCTCAGGGGTCGCACTTGTCTTGTAGCACGAGCTCCGGGTCCGCATCATGGCCGCGAAGCAGAATTGCGAGAGGCCAGACGGGGCATGGCCGAGATCGTGAAGGAACATGCCCGAGAGGTGGCACCCATGATCTTCGACGGTTGGGAGACACTGTTGATTCACACGATGCGAGGGGGCGCGAACAGATGACCGCAGACGACGAACGCCGGACGTAGAACGAGGCGCTCAGCTCGGAGTGGTCGAACTCGATTGTGGCCTTGAACTTCATGGGTCCTCCCGGGTGGAACGAAAAGAGTGACTGTTCGTTATAGGGAAACCATGTATACCAACCAGACGGACCAGAAGCCTGAGTTGACCGACTTCGTTCGGGACGGCGCCGAAATCGACCCTGAGGACCAACGACTCTCCCTGTCCACGGGCTCGACCGCGGCCGTAGTGGCAATTCTGGTATCGGTGGTTTTCCTGCTGAACGCAGGCCACGTGTTCACCGTCATCGTCCTGTGGTTTCTCTTGTTAGCAGTGTACGCCTTCGGGCTGAAGGCTTGATCCACCGCCGTGTGTTCTGGATCACGGCCTTGCTCCTGGCCTACCATCCCACACCCACCACCGCGTCTCCGCGCTAGGAAACGTTGTGGTTGGCCGCACCGTTACTTGGTTGGCCGCCCGACGCCCTACAGCGGGTGAAGTCGCAACTTCGTAACGGCGCCGCTACTAAGTGAACTCCCGAAGGTCCGCCACCGTTACTTCGGTGCTGCCAACTGCTCGTTGAGGCCAAGGCCGAGCTCCCGCATGGTGAGTTCGGCAAGATGGTCGCCAAGGACCTGCCGTTCGGAGACCGCACGGCCCAACGACTGATGGCCGTTGCATCCGACAGCCGGTTGGCGAATCCGACCCACGGGTCGCTTTTGCCCCCTTCCTGGCGGACCCTCCACCGAACTGTCCTGTCTCGACGACGATGGCTGGGAGGCGATTCAACCCTCAGGCCGCCAGCACAGCCCCAATCTGATCCGGCGACAGGTCAGCGCCGAGCGGTCGATTTAGTGCAGAGTAGACGCTGAGCATCCGACCGTACTCTTCAAGCGTCGGCCAATGAGAGTTCAGCTCACGCCCACGGAACCGCCCGAACCGGCCGAGCTCGTCTATCAGGAAGTTGGCGATGCGGAGGTAATCACCCTCTTCATTGCCGTCGAATCCGGGGAACTTGACGTCTGAGTTCTCCAGGCCCTCCCGACCCTCTTTCGGTAGATCCTCGTAGCAGCGTTCGAGAGAGGTCCACATCTCTAGCACGTCGCAGACGAACTTGAGCGTTCGCGGATCATCTCGACGATCCAAGAACACATCAGGAAGACGCCACTTGGGCGCCCAATCGTGACCACGGAGGATCACTTTGGCGAAAAAGGCTGGGTCGATCTCTGGGTCGTCCAAGCCGACGTGCTTGTACAGGTCCTGCATCATGAGAAGCAGCACTCTCTCGCCGGCACTGAAGTGGACGGAGTCCCCTGAGGTCGTTGCGAGGCCAAAATCTACGAGCCGTCGTATCGCCTCCGCTCGCGAGAATGACGCCCCCCGACGTGCGCGCCACTCATCAACACGCCCAATCGTCTCAGCGTCCAGCCGCATCTCAAAACGTTCCGTCAGGGCTGCCATGGTCTTCCCCTCTCCTGCCATGTACGTACATACTACCGGGATGACGTAATATGTAACGTATAGGCTGGTATTGAAACAAGGGCCAACGGGCCTGTTCATCTGCTTGACGTTATATCCTCTCCATATTATATTCCATCCATGCAATACGACGTCGAATACACCAACGAGTTCGAGGGCTGGTGGGAAGGACTCGACGAAGGTGAGCAGAGCAAGGTCGGAGCCATGGTAGAGGCGCTGGAAGAACTAGGCCCGAGGCTCGGCTTCCCGAGGAGTTCGGCGATCGAGGGTTCACGTCACAGTCACATGAGGGAGCTACGCATTCAGTACAAGGGCGATCCCTACCGCGTGCTTTACGCGTTCGATCCGCGCCGGGCCGCGATCCTGCTGTTGGGCGGCATGAAGGGCGGTGACGATCGCTGGTACGAGAGGCACGTCCCAATCGCCGATGCTCTGTACGACACACACTTGGATGAACTCAGGGGGGAGGGCTTGATCTGAGGTGAAGCCAATTGGCCCCGGACGCTGACGTGATTGTCCTCGTGAGGACGAACGAAGACATGTCTGGACGGCTCTCCTCCCTACGAGGAAGCAGTACCCTTTTCTAGAAACAGGAGAAGCCCCCATGGCAGGCCACAAGAACTTCAACGAGCTCCGGAAGAAGATGTCTCCGGAGCAGCGGGCACGTGTGTCCGCGGAGGCAAGAGCGATCGTCGCGACTACGGAGCTCGCGGAGATCCGAAACGCGAGGGGCGTGACCCAGGAGGAGCTTGCCGGGCGGATGGAGAAACGGCAGCCGGCTGTTTCGACCCTCGAGCGTCGGGACGACGTCCTCGTCAGCTCGCTACGCGAGTACGTGGGAGCGCTGGGGGGAAGGCTACGGCTTTACGCAGAGTTCCCCGACGAGGAAGCGATCCCGATCAAGCAGTTCGATGAGGAGGAGGACTAGGCCATGATCGGCATTGCGATGATCGTTCTGTCCTGTGTCGCCGCGGTCCTCGGAATCACTCATAGCCACGCGGCGGAGGAAGCCGACAGATCATACAAGGGGCTCACGCGCTTGGGGGTTGGGCTCATCGCGCTCGCGACCCTTGGCATGACCTTTGGCGTGATCAAAGAGGTGGCCGGCATCCGAGGTGCCCAGCGGGCAGCCGAAGCCGAGGCTCAGCGTACGGAGTTGCTGAAGGAGATGCACACCGACATCGCAGCGCTGGCGGATGGAGTGGATGACCCGGTCATCGCCGGCCGGTTGGTGCGGCTTCGAGATGGAATCGCCGCCGCCGCTTCTTCCGCTCGCGAAGGCGACTTTAGTCTGTCCGACTTTTCCCGATCCGACTTTACCGCGGGTAACTTCACGCAGGCAAGTTTTCGCGACGCTCTCTTCGACCAAGCAGACCTCAGCGGCGCCGCCCTCAGCACGGCGATCGTTGACGCGGACACGAGACTTCCGACGCCGTGAGGTCGCAACGAGGACGTCAGTCCAAATCCCGAAGCGCCCTGAGTGCGCCGAGCACCTCGGGTGAAGCTCGGGCACTCAGCCGTCTCACCTCCGCCTCGTGCTCGTAGAACTGGATCGCGAAGCGCCTATCCGCGGGCGTCAGGTCCTCGACCCTCTTCCAGATGACCTCACCCCACGAATCCGCCTCCAGCGACGGAGCGGCCCGGAACGACTCGTCTGAATGATCCTCTAGCGCGGCCCTTACGACATGACTGGCGTCTTCCGTGTCCATCGGGTCGATCACCTTCAGTAGGCCGCACTCGTACATGAGCATCTCGATCGAGCGACCGCCCTTGTGTGCCAAGAAGCGTTGGCGGATGCCGGGCATTCCTTTCGGGACATCGCCAGGTCGAAGGCCCTCGTCGTGAAGCGCCTGGGTAGCTGCTTCTCGCATGCGGTCCATGACCTTCTGCATCAGCGGGTGCCTCGTGCCCTCGCCGTCGACGTCTTCTAGATCCTTGAGTACCTCAGCGGGCGTCTTCATACGGGCTCCACAGAGAAATGCCGGCACGAGAAGCCGTGACGGACGCAGCGGTCTTCGAGCGGCTCGCCCAGCTCGGCTGGGACATATTTCTGAAAGACGACGCTCTGCATGGTGGGCTCCCCGCACTCGACGCACTCCTCGGGCTCCTCGCCGTAGAGCTTCGACTCGAGCACGAGGACGCGGGCCATGAAAGTTTGAACGATCTCGACGAGCTCCGAGACGGGATCGTCGTCCGACGGCCGGTGCTTCGCGACCGCGATCACGGGTTCGCCCTCTCTCGCCCAACGAGCCCGAACCGGTTGGCTAGATCCTCGATGCGGGCCTTCTTCCCAAGCAGCGAGCGGAGCGCTTCGGGGTTGCCGCATGGAGTACGGCGTCCACTCCATCCAGGGCGTCGGCGAGGCCGCTCCCAGACGTGAGGTCGGCCTGTGCCCAGTCGAGGTCGGACGTCGGCGGACGGGGCCGACGACTCAGGAGCCGCACAGCGCGACCGTCGCGAATTACGGCTTTCACGAAATCGCTGCCGAGGTGGCCGGTGCCGCCCGTGACGAGAATCTTCACACTCTGTTCAACAACTCCTTCACACGTTCCCACGGTCCGTTTCGGGACCGCACTGTGGCCGGGGCCCTGACTTCGTACACCTGCAGAGATACCAAGCTTCAGCGGAAACAGGCGCTCGGGCTGGAGCTTGCGAGTCGTCTCATGTCGCCTTCCACCCCCAAAGGCGACATCAGCAATCGCCACCCCTCTCTAAGGCGCTCTGCTTGTTAGCGGCCGCCACATCTGACCCCGCTACGCTCCTGAGAGACCTGTCCAACGTGTCCATCCTGTCCAGCTGGACAGCGCGGGCGGCATGGACAGCGCGGCGGTCAAAGCCATCGGCGCACCGAGGCCTTATAGCGACGGTAGTCGTCGCCAAAGCGGCTCTCAAGGTACTGCTCCTCACGGAGCACTACTCCAAAATGCACAAGCAGAACAGCTGGAACGAGCCACACCAGAACCCAAAGGTTGTTGAGAAGCAGCGCCAGCCCGACCCAGGCAATCGTGAGTGCTAGGTAAGAGGGATTGCGGGAATACCGAAAAGGTCCCGACCGAATCACGGCGGCACTCGGCCGCATGGCGTTGAAGCTGGTCTTGGCACGGGCAAACTCCCGCAGCACAAACGGCATGATCAGAACGCCGAGCAGAATGAGGCCGCCACCCAGCAGATAGCGGAAAGGTCCGCTTACGAACGGGAGTGGCCAGAGAGTATTAGCAACTAGCGCCAGCAAAAGCGCGGGGAGGTAGATAGCTGGTGGCGGGGCCATAACCCCTGCGGTGTCGGACGCCGATTCTCTCTTTACCTTGTCAACTGGATTGGGCATGCTTCCTAACGGCTCCGTCCTTCTTAATGGTGTTACCCGGCAACCGAAGGACGTCTCAGTGCCGAATCTGATTAGCGAGAGACTTCCGACACGAGAGCGGCGCCGACGAGTGAGAAGTCGAGCTGATTGATTGCAATGCCCGAGTACGACATTTCCGTCAGGTTGGACAGCCGGATCTTGTCGAAGGAGGCGCCACACTCGCAGCCAGAATCAGCCCGGCACTGACCGAAGTCAGCGCCAGGTGTGTCCTGCTGAGATGCTCGACGAAGTTTGTCACTCGTGACTCCAAGCCATCGAGTCTGGTTGGCTTAAGTGTGAAGCTGTCGGCCCAGGCGGTTGGCTCGCAAGCGCTGAGCGCTATAGCCGGAGTCTCGACGCAATCCCCCAACCCCTCACGTGTCCTCAGCCTCCCAGGTGTCGCCTTCCATCCTAAGACGCGACACGATCCACAGCCCACTTTCTTGGCAAGTCTGTACCTACGTCGGAAGCCGAGAAGTAGGAAGGCGACACTTTGTCGCGATCCCTACTCAACTACGACACCATGACCTCCCCCCCGCACCTGCCTCGTCGCCTTCCGCCCTTCCCACGTCTCGAGATCGACCCACTCCACACGTTCGTCAACCCACCGACCCCCCGGGGGGTCTTACGTGTGACGGACCCGTGACGCACCCGTCGCTTTTGTTGCGAGCAGGGCAGCAGAATCCCCCCCATTCTCTCACGTCACGGAAAGTCGGGCGCTCATGGCGGTCCTGCAGGACTACGACCAAGAGACGCGGATCTCGCGCTGGATCATCGTCGACCCGTGGACGGTCGAGGAGCTCGTCGAGGCGGTTCTCCGTGACCTCGGGGATCCCCTCTGCTTCCCTGACTCCGGGCTACTGGTCGACTGGTCGGACGCGCGAGCGCCTTCGGACGAGGAGGTGGCGGCCTGGCTCGAGCGTACTGTCCCGTACCAGATGCTACAGGCGCGGCGCCGTGCCCTCGTTCTGCCGGAGAGCATGCTGTCCGCAGCCATGACGGCACCACAGGCCACAGGCAGCGTGAACGGAGTGTCGGTGGGAGTGTTCCCATCAAACGACTCCGCAGAGGCTTGGCTAGGTGTGAAGACTAGGGAGATTCCGATCAGAGTCTCGTGAGGAGGCGTGACCGGCCGAAGAGACATCGACGTGCGAAGTCCCATCCAGCCATCCCCCGAGAGCCGACGGCCGCCCAACTTCAGGGCGGCCGTTTTCTCTTGTTAGAGGCGAAGATGGGACTCACGATCAACAGTCGGAGATCACGAGGGGATGTTCTTCTACTGCTCCACCACGACCTGCACTTCGCAAATAGCTGGGTGAGACGACTTATTGAGAAGCACGACCGCTTTCGCGTCATCCTTCGACACGTAGACGCGAGTCCAGCCCGTCTCGACGGCGCGCTCATCCGCGGAGGTGTCGCTCTTAACCCAAACAGTCTCTGTGCCGATGTTCCGCACAACAGTTGTGACCCGAGCGTCGTCTTCGCTCCGGAAAAAATCGATCTTACCGTCGGCGCCTGCCGCGTCCTGCGGTGGGACGGTCAACCGTCCTAGGTCAATGTGGGGCTGCAACTCGAACACGGGTGACCTCCTTGCTAGCAACGAACGCGGGAGGGGGGGCGACTAACTTGAGTGCCGCGTTGGTTTTTGTCTAGCGTGGGTGACGCACGCCCTTGGCGGCCTGGTGGTCTCCGTCGAAGCTCTAATCCGTCCCAACTAGCCATCCCCTGCCCGGAGGTGAAGATGGGTGTATCGATCTGGCCGGATGACTGGAGTGACGACAGCGACCTGACCCAGCGACGACCGAGCCCGACCGGGACGCGGGTCCTCAGCAGCACGGGCCGCTACGCCGAGCTTGGTCGGCTCGCGGCGATGTCTCCAGCTACTTCCTGCAAGCTAATTCGGGCCTTACGCTCAATGACATCCTCGGACGGGATTGCTCATGAGCGAGATCCAGAAGGAATCGCCGGCTGCGACTGAAGACAAGCGCCCTTTCTGCTTCGTCGTATGCCCAATCGGTCACCCCGGGAGCGACACCCGGAAGCGGTCAGACGGGATCTTCCAGGAGATCATCAGCCCCGTGATCGGAGGTGAGTTCGGCTACCGGGTCGAGCGCGCCGATCACGACAAGGGTCCCGGTATGGTTACCGAGTCGGTGATCACGAAGCTCATTGAGGCTGAGCTCGTGATCGCTGATCTCCACGGCCACAACCCGAACGTCATGTACGAGGTGGCGATTCGCCACGCGACCGGCGACCCAATGATTCAGATGATCGAGGACGGCGAGGACCTACCCTTCGACATAGCCGGCCTCAACACCATCAAGTACGAGTTCCATCCTGCCAGTTTCGGGCGGTGGCGGAGCCATCTCCAAGAAGCCGTCCATGCTGTGCAGCGGGGAGATCACGGCTCGAATCCTGTCGCGCAGTCCGCGGTCTATCGCGCCCTGAAGGCTGACCAGCAGCCAGGGGACAAGGCCCTGGCCCTGATCCTCGACCGGCTAGAGCGTCTCGAGGGGGGCCCAAGCGATTTCGGTTCGGCCTCGCGACCCGGGATGAATACCCGCGATCTGATGGACGCCCTGGAGGATCGCGCTCACGGATTCTGGATCAACCAGATCGCCCTTAACGGAGAGCTCTTAACCGTAGGTGTCATGGATAAGGGCCACCACGAAGCCTTTAAAATCACAGTCCCACTTCCCTCGTCGGCGTTGTCTCCTTGGCTGCGCGTGGACATGGCGGTTGCGGCCGTCATGGAGGCGATCGAAGCGCATCGGGCGGCGTCCCAGGCGTCACTGCTCGCTCCCCCCGAACCTGCCTCGTAGCCTTCCGCCGTTCCCACGTCTCGAGGTCGACCCCCGAGTAGCGTCTTCCGGATGTGAGACCGGGCCCGGGTGGCGGCGTCCGAATCCACGCCCTCGCGCTCGAGCTCCCGCAGCGTTTCGTCAGCGACCTTGAGCTCCTCCTCGACGATGCCCCGGCGCGGGAACGCGGTGCCCTGACCCATACGTTTTTCCCGTACCTAGGGCCCTCTCGGCACCGCTTGGCTTCCGGGAATTACATCCCCAGCAGTTGCGCGCAACCCCCCAGGAGTGGAAGATTCAGTGTAGGGAAAGCCGCATTCTGATTCGGGGCAGAATGATCCTTACCCTCCTTCCGATGTACGACGCGGGCGCGTCCTGGGCGGTTTGAGTGACCCGGACGCCGGGCGTCCCGACTCTGATCAGCCAGTCCTCCCGCCCTCCCCGCAGAGACGCTCCAGAGCGTTTCCGCGCGCGTATGCCTGTCTGATGAGCCCGGAGATCAAATGACAAAGCGTGACTGGGTGCTGCTGTCGCTGTTCGCGGCCGAAGGCCACAGTCTCCAGCCTGTGCAGCTGCAAAAGAGCCTGTTTCTGCTCGGCCAGAGCGGCACGGTCAATGGACGTTGGTTCTTCAAGTTCGTGCCCTACGACTACGGTCCGTATTCTCGCGCGATCTACGATGAGGCCGATGTGCTGCGCGACGAGGGACTAGTCGCCGTAACGCCGTCGCCACATGTGAAATGGCGGCAATACTCCCTCTCTTCGGCGGGCAGGGACGAAGCCACGGCTCTGGTGGCGAAGGCCTCCCCGCGAGCCTGGAGTTATCTGGGTTCCGCCGTCGAATGGGTCCAGAGCCTATCCTTCACGGAGCTCGTGAGATCCATCTACGCCCACTTCCCCGACTTCAAACGCAACAGCGTTTTCCAAGAGAGCTGAGCCGACAAGGTGACTCTCATCGTGGGGGTACTCTGCGAGGGGGGAGTTGTCGTCGGAGCAGACGGCGCGGCCACGCTTGGTTCGATGGGTCAGCAGACGGCCCGCCAACCCGTGAAAAAGCTGACCAAGGTCGGTACGCGGATCATCGTTGGCGTATCCGGACCCGTGGGCTTGGGACAGCAACTCATCGACCGAGTTCACGGACTCGCTGCCAAGAGCGCATTCAAGCCGGGGAAGTGCCCGACGACTGCCCAGGCCATTCGCATCGTCAGCGAGGAGTTCCGCAAGGACATCGGCCCCGCCATCGAAGCAGCGAAGGTCGCGGTTGACCTCGTCGGTAATCAGAACGCTTCACAGAGCGCTCTCACGCACTCGCTTGTGGCACTGCCCGTCAAGGGCAAACCGTCCCTACTGCAGTTTGACTTCGTGGGCGCCGGAGAGGCGGCAACGCCGGACCTCCCGTACGTAGCGATCGGGAGCGGACAGGGCACCGCTGACCAGTTCCTCGCATTCATCCGGAGGGTGTTGTGGAAGGACCGTCTACCGAACGTCGCAGACGGCAGACTGGCGGCTACTTGGACCCTAACCCATGCCATCAAGACGAGCCCCGGTGGCGTCGCTGACCCGATCCAGCTCATGGTGCTCGAGGGCGAGGAAGTAACGGAGGTCAGTGGCCCCGACCTCGATACCCACAAGCAGTTTGTCCAGGAGATCGAGGATCACCTCGCCGAGATCCCGGAAAAGCTCCAGGGATCGGACGACGATGTCGCCCCTCTCCCTCCACCGGCCGAGCCGGCCTAACCGGCCCACAAAAGCTACGCGTTACGGCTCCTCCCCCGTAACCCGCCTCAGGTTCCTATCCACCGGCCACCACCCCACGTGGCCGGCGGCGCCCGCCCGATCAACCTGCCGGCGCCCCCGCGTCCGCCTTCTCTGACACCGTGAGCTCGTTGTGGAGCTTCGAGAGGCGCTGCGTGACCAGGACACCCGCGTAGCCACGCTTCCGACCCTGCGAGCAGAGCGCGATCACCGCGTCCGTCGACGTTGCCTGACCCGTGCCCCGCTCGGGACAGAAGCGGTGCGCTTCGTCGATGACGACCAGGAGCGGGCGCCAGAGCTTCCGCGGCAGACGCATCAGCTCCTCGAGGAACACTCGGACGAACTCACGACGGTTAGCGAGCTTCAGGTCGTAAAGATCGATGATCGCCGACGCCCCGAGCTCCATGATTCGCCGACACAGGAGCTTGGCGGTCTTCACCTGTACGCCGACGTCGCCCTCCCGGCCGGCGAGCACGTAGGGGAAGCGCTCGCGCAGGGTCCCGAACTCACCCTCCGGGTCGAGGACGATCTGTTGCACCTGGCCGTGTGTCTGCTCGAGGAGGTATCGGCAGAGGTACGACTTCCCGCCGCCGGAGTTCGCCTGGATCAGCATCCTCGATGCGACCACCCGGTTGAGGTCGACCTGGAGGCCTCCAGGCTGGTCGCGGAACGTCAGGGGCTGGCTCACGCGCAGCTCCCGAACGGGCGACGAGGGTGGGGGAACCCTACCGGTACGCTCGTGCGTTGATGTGCTCGACGAATCGAACGCAACAGCGACACGAAACGCACGAGCGACCAATGCCTATCACGCGCACCATAGATACTGACTGCCGGTGGATCCTCTACACGATCCGCGAACCCTGGACGCTGGATAACATCCTTCGGGAGATCGAAGACACCCTTGCCGATCCGAGATACGGGCCGGGAATGGTGTCGCTCGTGGACCAGCGCGCAGCCGGCCGCGCTCCTACGTCCAGCGAGCTCCGCCATTGGGCCAGCTTTGTCGAGCGCAGACATGCCCTCCTGCCTCGGCGGCGAGCGGCCCTCGTAGGAGACGACGTGTACTACGGGATGAACCGCGTTGCTGCTGCGATGATCGACATCACCGGCATCGAGCTTCACCCGTTCCGCGAAATCTCGGAGGCCGTGACCTGGCTTCTTCCTGACGGCGGGCATTGCGCGGAGCGACTGACGGCTCTGCTCCGGAGCGGGCCGATCGGCGAAGCCGAAACGAAGGACTGCGCGTAGGTTCATCCCGTCCTGCCGAGCAGAGCGCCAGCCACCGACGTCACCCAGTCAGCGTCGAAATGGCCTCGGAGATCGACCCTCGCCGCCTCATCGACCATCCGGACCCGGTCGTCGAAGATCTTCTCCCAACCGGGCATTAGAGCTCGGACCCTCCGCCGGGCACACCCAGCGAGTCCAGTCGCTCGCCGAGCTCGACACGCTGTTGGAGGAGGTGTCGGAGCTGGTCAGGGTCAGGGGTGAGCCCATAGCCGACCTCCCACAGTACGACCTCCGCTTCTCGGTCCGTCGCCTCGGGGAAGAACTCGCGGACAAGGTCGAAGAGTTCGGGGGCGTCAGTCATCGCCGGACCCCCGATGGTCAATCAGTGGGACCTCGGATTGTGGTTTCGGGAGCGCTTCGGGCGTGATACCGCCCCCTTTCGCTAGGACGAAATGAGGGGGTGAGCTTGTGTTCTTCGGTGTTAGTTGGGTATTCCTGGGTCCATGAAGTACATCTTCACCATGAAGGGCCTCCGTAAGGTCGTCCCGCCCAAGCGGGAGATCCTGAAGGGCATCTGGTTATCGTTCTACCCCGGCGCGAAGATCGGCGTCGTGGGGGCCAACGGCTCCGGCAAGAGCACGCTTCTGCGCATCATGGCCGGAGTCGACGACGACTTCCTCGGGGAGGCCTTTCCCGCCAAGGGCACCCGAATCGGGTACCTGCCCCAGGAGCCCCAGCTCGACTCGGCGTTGGACGTACGCGGCAACGTCGAGTTGGCCGTAAGCGAGGGGCGCGACCTGTTGCGCCGCTTCGAGGAGGTGAGCCTGAAGTTCGGTGAGCCGCTCACGGACGACGAGATGGAAGCGCTGGTCGAGGAGCAGGCAAAGCTCCAGGAGAAGATCGAGGCTGCAGAGGCGTGGGATCTCGATCGCAAGGTGGAGATCGCCATGGACGCGCTTCGGCTACCGCAGGCGGACGCGGACGTCGAGACGTTGTCGGGGGGAGAGCAGCGGCGCGTGGCGCTCTGCCGCGTGCTCCTCGAGGAACCCGACATGCTGCTGCTGGACGAGCCCACGAACCACCTCGACGCGGAATCGGTGGCCTGGCTCGAGCGGCACCTGGCGGACTTTCCGGGGACGATCGTGGCCGTCACCCACGACCGGTACTTCCTCGACAACGTGGCACAATGGATCCTCGAGCTGGACCGGGGCGCGGGCATGCCCTTCGAGGGCAACTACTCGTCCTGGCTCGAGCAGAAGGAGGGCCGCCTCGCGCAGGAGGAGAAGGACCGCTCGGTGCGCGCGCGCACACTCCGGCACGAGCTCGAATGGATCCGTATGACGCCGAGGGCACGGCAGGCTCGTGGGAAGGCGCGCATCAACGCCTACGAGGACCTCATCGCCCAAGACGAGCAGAAGCGCGTTACCACAGCGGATATCATCATCCCAACCGGGCCCCGCCTCGGAAACGACGTCGTCGTCGCGGAGGGCGTCCAAAAGGGGTACGGCGATCTTCTCCTCATGGAGGACCTGTCGTTCCGTCTGCCTCGAGGGGGCATCGTGGGAGTGATCGGCGGCAACGGCGCCGGCAAGACGACGCTGTTCCGCATGATCACGGGACAGGAGAGTCCTGACGCTGGCACACTGGACGTTGGCTCGACCGTGGAGCTGGCGTACGTAGACCAGTCACGGGACGCGTTAGACGGAGACAAGACCGTTTGGGAGGAGGTTTCGGGCGGCGCGGATATCCTCCAGTTCGGCAAGAACGAGGTCAATTCGAGAGCCTACCTCTCATGGTTCAACTTCCGGGGGACGGACCAACAGCAGAGGGTGGCGGAGCTGTCCGGTGGTGAGCGGAATCGTGTGCATCTGGCGAAGCTGCTCAAGGCGGGCGGAAACCTGATCCTACTCGACGAGCCGACCAACGACCTGGACGTGGACACGCTGCGAGCGCTCGAGGAAGCGCTGCTCCAGTTCGTCGGCTGTGCCGTCGTGATCTCCCACGACCGATGGTTCTTGGACCGCATCGCCACCCACGTCCTCGCGTTCGAGGGAGACAGCCAGGTCGTCTGGTTCGAAGGGAATTACCAAGACTACGAAGAGGACCGGAGGCGTCGGCTGGGTGCGGAAGCAGACCAACCCCACAGAATCAAATACAGGAAGCTCGTCCGCAGTTAGGGAACATCTGCACAAGTGTGGCAGGTTCTCGTTGGGAGGAGGACGAATCCATCTCTCGGAGCTGTGTCGCCTGCGTTCCGGTTATCCGTGCCCGCCGTGATCCTCTAGTAGCTCGACCAGCTCGTCGAAGGGCTTGGGGTGCGGGGGCGGCGCGGCCCGCTGCTTGTCACCCTTGGCCCGCGCGATCGCCAGCGCGGTTCTGCCCTCCGCGTCCTTCACGTTCACATGGGCACCCAACTCGAGCAGCATCTCCACGAACGGCCTGGCATCCTGGGTATGGGGCATCGCCGCCGCCGCGTGGATCGCGCACTCACCGCGAGTTCCCTGCAAGTCTTCAGGAGCCGCGCCTCGTTCGACCAACAATCGCCCTACCGGCACGCACGCGACTTCGCCGCACACATGAGGGCCGTGGTGCCGGTACGCGCACCCCGGTCGAGCAGGAGCCGGGCTGAGTCGAGCGCGCAGAAGTACGAAGCCCACCCGAGGGGAGGCAGTCCCGTGGACGTGTCGTTCGCGAGCTCGGGGTCGGCATCGAGGAGCTCTTGTAAGTGGTCCATCCGTTAGAGACTCGCGGCGGCACAAACGTCGACTGTGACCCTCAGCTCGATGAGCGTATCGACGGTGGTGTTGTTGTACTCGAGCGCGACGTGCAGCGCGGTCCGCCTCTCGGCGTTGAGCCCGTTCGGATCGGCTCCGAGCTCGACGAGAGCCTGTTCGATGGCGCCGTGGCCTAGGTGCGCGGCCAGGTGCAGTCCCAAGTAGCCTCGGCGCATTCGGTCGGCGTCTTGTCCGATCCGCTCCGTCAGGAGGCTCGGTTGCCGGCCAACGAGGTCTCGCACCGCGCCGACGTCCGCCGTCTCGATCGCGTGGAAAAAAGCTGCTGCGGTCATGGAATCCGCCCCCAGGATGTTGGACTGAGCTCCCGAGTGCCCCCTCTCCCGACGATCATGCGGCGCCGTGAGCCGGCGGACAACTGGCATGTCTGAGCCGTTCTTGACCCGTTTCCCAGCCCTTTCGCGCCTATTCCAGTGAGAAGGACGTGACACGACCGTACAGTTCGCCATGGGAGGAAGCCGATGTCGAGGATCTATCGTTTGGCACCCGTCGCTGCGACTGCGGCAGCCCTGTCGGGATGTTGTCTCTTCGGAGGCGAGGGTGCCGCGTTCGCCCCCGGGCCCGCGCTCATGCCCGTTCCCGCACCGGCGATGGCCTCAGCGAGCTTAGGCAGTGAGACCGTCCTTCCGCTGCCTCAGACAACCGCCGGAGGCGGCCGCGTCGGACTTGGCGGCGTGGTGATCAACTCAGACGGCCACAGCACGTTCGGGCTGGCGGCGTTGTGCGACTGCGCCTTGCTGTCCAACCCATTGGTCCGTTACGGCGGCGGCCTCAACTACTTCTTCCCCGATAATGGGACCGCGCTTGGGGGGTGGTTCGGAGGCCGGTACCTGTTGACTCCGGACGCACCCCTCGGCGTTTTCGGATCGGCGAGCGCGGTTTGGAGCCGTGCCAGCTCCGACTCCTACACCGTTCCCGAGTTCAGTCGGGTAGGCGGCTTCTTTCAGGAATCCAGTTCGAGTCAGAACGCCTTCGGGATCCGCCCGGCCATCGGAGCGGAGTACGACGCCGGGCCCGAGTCCCGCTTCGTGCCGTTCGCCGAAGTCGGCTACGACGTCTTCCTCGTCGGAGACGATTTCGACAATGAAGTGCGCTTGAGCGCGGGGGGAAGCCTCAAGGTCGGCGGAGGTGACTGAGCCTGATCGCGTAACTTGAGGCCGATCGTGTAACCCTGGTTGACCTAGGGGTCCACGTCCTGTAGACTTGGTGATTTAATACCTAGGTGACCAAGGGATCCGTGGCCTTCGTCCGCCGGGGTGCGACATGCCGGGCAGCAACCTCTTCACAGGCACGCTGGACCTCCTGATCCTACGGTCACTGGCGTGGGGCCCCCTCCATGGCTACGGGATCGGACGATGGATCCGTGAGTCGAGCAAGGACGCGCTTCGCATCGAGGAAGGGGTCCTCTACCCGGCGCTCCACCGTCTCGCGGGGAGGGGTTGGCTGCAGGCGGACTGGGGAGTCACCGACATGAAGCGCCGTGCGAAGTTCTACCGCCTTACCGAGGCCGGTGAGCGCGCGCTGGAGGCGGAGCAGGCACGATGGAATACCCACGCGGAGGCTGTCGCCTCCGTGCTCGAAGCGTCTCCTCAGCGTCCGTGACCCAGGACTGATCGATGCGATTCTCCGACCGGGTCGGGCGCGCTTTTCGGATCCTGCTTTTCCGCCCCAACGTGCGAGACGAGGTCCGGGAAGAGATCGAGTTCTACCTCGAGATGCGCGCCGGAGAGCTCGTGGATCGGGGGATGAGTCCCGAGGAAGCGCGCCGAGCCGCGCTCGCGGCGTTCGGTGATCCGGCACGCGTGGAGGCCAAGACCGTCGAGATGGCCAAACGTCTCCGCAGAGGCCGGGGATGGAGCGATACGCTGGCGGAGGGAATCCGCGATCTGCGACACGTGGTCCGCTCGCTACGGCGTCGCCCCGGGTACGCGATCACGGTGGTGGCCACGCTGGCACTGGGGATCGGCGCGAACACCGCAATCTTCACGGTCGTGCACTCGGTCCTCTTGCGCCCGCTTCCGTATGCGGAGCCTGGGCGGCTCGTGCAGCTCTTCGAGACGACTCCGCAGAACCCGCAGCGGTCGTCGTCTCCGATGAACTACCTGGATGCTCGTCAACAGATACAGAGCTTCGAGCACCTGAGCGCCTTTCGCACCCAGCCCAGGAACCTCCTCGGAGAGGGTGACCCGGAGCGGCTCGTCGTGGGCAACGTGTCGGCAAATTTCTTCGCTACGCTCGGCGTGGACGCCTTGGTGGGGAGGACATTCATACCCGAAGCTGTCCAACCGGGCGAAGCGAGAACCGCAGTGCTGTCCCATGACTTGTGGGTCCGTCGCTTCGGGTCCGATCCCTCTTTGATGGGAGATGCGATTCGCCTCGACGGGGAGAGCCTGACGGTCGTCGGCGTGATGCCACAGTCTCTCCGGCTGCCGGCCCAAGCCAGTCTCTGGATCAAAGCATTCCGAGACGTGCCCGAGGTCGGCCCGCGTTTCGACGGCGACCACGCGTCGATGCGTGACGCGTGGTACTTCGACGTCGTGGGGCGCTTGAAGTCCGATGCGTCGATCGAGCGCGCCCAAGCAGAGCTCGACGTGCTGGCCGCGGCGATTCGCCAAGTCGACCCGGTCTCGAACCCGGACATGGGCTTTCGCGTGGTTCACCTCCTCGAGGAGACCGTTCAGCCCGCGAGAGCACTCCTCGTGCTGTTGATGGGCGCCGTGGTGTTCGTACTTCTGATCGCCTGCGTCAACGTGGCCAACCTGGCCTTGATCCGGGCGTCGTCACGGGGCCGCGAGCTCGGCGTTCGAGCCGCTCTGGGGGCCAGTCGCGGCCGGCTCGTACGTCACCTGCTCGGCGAGGGCGCCGTGTTGGGGCTAGCCGGCGGCGCCGCAGGCTTGGCGTTGGCGGTCTGGGCCGTGAGCGCGCTCAAGGCGATCGCACCCGGAGGCCTCCCACGCGCCGCCGAGATCGGGTTGCATCCGGCGGCCCTACTGTTCACCACCGCCGTCACCGTGCTCACGATCCTCGTGTTCGGGCTGTTTCCGGCGCTCTCGGCGGTCCGCACGAACGACCTCGGTCTCGTCAGCCGGGGTGACGCCGGGGGAGTACCGGGAGGGGTCAGCCGTCGGCGCGCCATGCTCGTGGTCCTCGAGACGGCTCTCGCCCTGGTGCTCGTGCTCGGCGCGACCCTGAGCGCCGAGAGCCTGTGGCGATTGAGCCGTGTGGACCTCGGCTTTGCCGCCAGCGACGTGGTGACGCTTCCCTTCATGATTCCAGGCGCCGCAGATATGGATGACGCCGACTGGTTGACCATCTACCGCGAGGTCGGTGCACGCGTGCGGGAGGTACCCGGTGTGGTTTCAGCGGGGCTGGCAACTCGTGGACCCGTGAGCACCGGCTTCCAAGCGAGCCTTCGCGTCGAGGGAAGAGAGGTCGAAGCGAACGATCTGTTGAACGTGGGATGGCAGGTCGTTTCTGCCGACTACTTCACGTCAGTTGGGATCGGCATCCGGACGGGTCGGGGATTCGATGCCTCGGACCGGCCCGAGTCCACACCGGTGGCGGTCGTGAACGAGACTTTGGCCAGAACGGTTTGGCCGAATGGTGATCCGATTGGCCAGCGCATCAACACGGGCTTGGACGACGGCGTCGGGAACTGGGTCACCGTCGTCGGGGTCGCCGCTGACACCCGGAACCGGGGTCCGAGCCGTACTGTCCTTCCCGCGTACTTCCGGCCTCTCGGACAGCCGGGTGCGTTCGCTGGGGAGGGCATGATGTTGACCGTCCGGGCCAGCGATGATCCGGGGGCGCTCGTTCCCGCCCTCCAGCAGGCGGCTTGGTCGGTCCAACCGGATCTCCCCTTCTATCGCGTGCTCGTTGGAGACGACAATGCCGCCGGTTTCGCGTCGGGAGCCCGCTTTCTGCTCCTGCTGCTTGGTGCGTTCGCGTTCGTCGCTCTTCTGCTCGGTGCCGTCGGGATCTACGGCGTGGTCGCCTATTCGGCTGAGCGACGGACGAGGGAGATGGGGGTCCGGGTGGCCCTCGGCGCTCACCGCTCCGCCGTCTTGGGGCTGGTCCTGCGGCAGGGTCTCGGACTTGCCGGAAGCGGGGTCGCGGTGGGACTCGTGGTTTCCCTTGCCCTATCGCGATCGCTGGAGACGCTGTTGTTCGACGTGAGTCCGAGGGACTGGTCGACCTACGGGGCGGTCGGGCTGTTCCTGTTGGTGGTCGCCTCGTTCGCGGCTCTTGCTCCGGCCGTACGGGCATCGTCGGTGGATCCGATGCTCGCGATTCGATCGGAAGGATGAGGCGGCAGCAGCGCCGCCTGACCGGGTAGAGTCCCGACCTTAGCTCCCCCCTTCTTCCCGAAGGTCGTCGAGCTCGGGCACCACCCGGGTGGCGCGGAAGCTGGGCAGGTGGAACAGGATGTCCGTGCCCCGGGCGGTGACCCAGTACACGCTGTTTACTTCCGTCACCTCGAGGGCGGTTAGCGTGTCCTGGCTCGCATCGAGGACGACCA
This sequence comes from Longimicrobiales bacterium, assembly GCA_965248625.1. Lineage (GTDB taxonomy): Bacteria > Gemmatimonadota > Gemmatimonadetes > Longimicrobiales > Gaopeijiaceae. Next base: position 1,707,936 of record OZ252109.1, read on the forward strand.
GGCGTGGGACGTCTTCGGTCGGAAACACCGATCCCTCGTCTGTAAAGCCGCTCGCCCGAAGGTCGCGGAGCTCTCGGATCAGCAGGTTCACGTTCGTCGCGTTGGCCGCCTCGCCCGACCCCAACGTCCACGTGGAGTCCGCGCGCTCCACCGTAACGGATTCTCCGTCACGCTCCACCACGATCGTCTGCACTGAGGCTGTGTCGACACGCGTGATGATCTTGTCCCGCCAGTCGACGATCGTGCGCGTCAGCGCGCCTCGCATGTCCCCGCGAACCGTATAGACCTCGTCCTGGTCGAGCAGGCGAGCGTACGCCGTTTGAAACATGGTGCCGACGCTCCCCAGGATGAAGCTGCGCGAGTCGTCGCCTCCGAGCCCGAGCTCTATCGTCCACGCTTCGTGGCCCGCGACGTCGAGCCGCTCGTGATTGGCGGAGTTCGCGGCGACCATCGAGCCCACCTCCACGTCGGCCAGAGCGCTGAACATCCGCGCGATGGCGGCGGAATCAGCCTCGAATCCGTTGGCCGTCCATCCGTTCGGGGACCGGGCCAGCTCGATCTCCTGCTCGGGGCCAACGAGCCTGACTGCCTGCAGGGTCTGGTCATCCACCCCTTCCAATACGGCGGCGAGCTCGATCGCTCCGGGTCTGAGCTCAGGGCCACCTCCCGTCGCCAGCCGGATGATGCCGTACACGACGACCAGCCCGGCGAGGACGACGAGAATCTTCTGCAGCGCGTTCTTGCTCATTCACCGACCTCCAGCCAGCGGCGCTCCGCCCGAGTCCGCCGCCCATTGACGCGGAAGGCGCCCGCCAGGGAGAAGAGAAGCGGGATCCCCACGAGGTTCCCCCACTTCAAGGCGTTCTTGCCGAAGTCCGACTCGAGAGCCAATGGCGGCGGGGTGCGATCTTTCGAGCGAATGCCGATGAGGGCTTCGTCCTGCGCCAGCCAATCGATGGCGTTCGCCGTGAACAGCAGATTCTGACGGTTGGCTTGTACGAACTGCTCCTCGAGGAAGCTCGCGTCGGCCACGACGATCATTCGGCCTCCCACATCCGCGGCGTCATCGCTGTCGTCGCCTTCCGCGTTGGGGTTCAGCTCGACGGCCGCCGCCACTACCTCCACGCCCAAATCGGCGGGGTCCGCATAGACCTGGGCTTCCGGCATGATCGGTCCGCCCGCATTCTGCACCCCACCTGCCTCGGTGGTCGTCCAGAGCGGCACCGCGCGCGCCGAGTCGGTGACCACGAGGGCGCTGGCCCACCCGACGGCGAGGTTGTTCAGATCCCGGGTCGAGGCGTGATCGGCGCCGCGGAAGAGAATCGGCCAGAGCGGGTACGGACGGACCACCGCGAACATCCCCTGCCGTCCCATCTGGATCCGCTCGGCGGAGTTCAGGTCATACACGATCCCCGGCTGATACCGGAGGCCACGCTCCTCCAGAAACGCCTCCAGCCCCGAGGTGATCGGAATCGACACGGGCGACTGTTGATCGAGCGTAGTCCCTTCCAAGAGGAGGAGCGCCGCCCCGCCGTCGTCCAGGTAGTCTGAAATCCGCTCGACGGCGAGATCAGAGAGCGGCTCGGTCGGTCCGGCCACGACCAGCACCTGGATGGAGTCGGCATTCAACGGCGCGACGGAATCTCCATCGAGCGCCACACTTCCGATCGAGTAGAGGTCGGACATCTCCTGCTGTAGAGTCGGGAAGTCTGTCGCTTGCTTCGCGCCGAAGCCGCTGGCGAAGCGGAGCCTCGGTGTGCTCTGCGACGTCATCGAGGCCACTGCTGAAGCCAGCCGAAACTCCAGGTCGTCCGTACGATCGATGATCGGTATCACCTCGCGTTCGTCCGCGTACAGAAGGGCCAGACCGAAGTACCCGCGCCGGACCTGGAACTCGTCGTCTCTCAGCACGTTGAATTCGATGGGCGGGATCCCGAGGCCCGAGGCCTCGGACCGGGCTTCCTCGTCGTCGTCGGGGTTGAGCTCTTCCACGAGGAACTGTCCGCCCGAAGCGCGGCGCATATCGGCCACGAGGTCGCGTACATCACGCAGTGTGGGCTGCACCTCCGGCGGAAGCTCGCGGGACACGACTAGCCTGAGGGTCACGATGTCGTCGAGACTGCCCAGCATGTCCCGCGTGCCGTCCGCGAGCGTGTACAGGTTGCCGCGCGTCAGGTCGAGGCGTCCGCGGATGTAACCACCGAGGAGGTTCAGGACCACTACGACGGCGGCGACGGCGATGGAGCCGACACGGAGACGGCGGTAGTCAGGACGGCCATGGCTCAAGCGCTCGCGGCTCACGAGCGCGACAGCGAAGACCAGAAACAGCGCCGCCGTGGACAGGAAGTAGAGCACGTCCCTTAGGTCGATCACGCCTCGGGCCACGTTCTCGAAGTGCCCGACGACCGAGAGCCTCGCAACCACACCGCTCAGGAGCGGAGGCAGGCCGATCTGTACCACCGGGAGCCCGATCAGCACCAGCGTAAGACTCACGCCCACCCCGAGGATGAACGACGTGATCTGGTTCCGCGTCATGCTCGAAGCCCAGAGTCCGATGGCCACGAACTGAGCAGCCAGCAACGCTGCGCCCACGTACTGGGCCGCGATGATGCCCGGATCGGCCTCCGAAGCCAGAAGGACCCCGACGGCTGTGGGTAGGGTGCCGGCCAAGGCTGCGAGTGCGAACAGCCAGTTCCCGAGGAACTTGCCCCCCACTGCTTCGATCTCGCCGAGCGGATGCGCGATCAGCCAATCGAGGGTGCCGCTGCGCCGCTCCTCCGCGAGCGACCGCATGGTGGCAGCCGGAATGAGGATGGCGAAGAGCCACGGGAGCAGGTCGAATAGAGGCCTCAACGTCGCCATGTTCGACGCGTACAGGGAGCGGAACGTCAGGAAGAGCCCGAGGGCCAGGAACGCGATGATCAGGATGTAAGCGGTGGCCTGGTCGAAGAAGCCCCGGAGCTCGTGGCGTGCTACGGTCCATACGCTCTTCACGCTCCCACCTCCCCGTCCCCGACGGAATCGTCGAGCTCGACCGCCTCAGCGACGGACGGAGGTGCGGAGCCCTCGGCTGGCTCGGCCTCGACCGGCTCGGCGATGTGCGGAGCCGCGGAGCTCTCGATATCGCCGATCGCGTCCTCCTCCCCGTCGGCCGCCTCGGCCGTCAGGGAGTGGAACACCTGTTCGAGGCTCGCCTTTTCCCGGTGTAGCTCCCAGAGCGTCCACCCCTGGCTCCGGGCCAGCTCGAAGATCGCGGGCCGCAGCTCGCTCCCACCGGCGGACTCGAGGCGCACCCGGCTGCGTCCGTTCGTGACCTCGGCGGAATGTCCGGACACCCCGTCCATGGAGGCGAGGGTCTCGGGGACGCCATCGCCTTCTGCCTCGACGATGTAGCGGGCGCCGGCGGTGCGGCCGACAGCCAGGTCCGCAACGGTTCCGTCCGCCACCAGCCGTCCCTGCGCGATGATGAGCAGCCTGCTGCAGGTCGCCTCGACCTCCTGCATGACGTGTGTGCTGAGCAGCACCGTCCGGTCTCGGCCCAGCGCGTTTATGAGCTTGCGGATCTCTACTCGCTGGTTCGGGTCGAGACCCTCTGTGGGCTCGTCGAGAATCAAGATCTCGGGCTGATGGAGGATGGCCGCTGCCAGTCCGATCCGTTGCCGGTACCCCTTCGAGCACTCGCCGATCGGCCGGAAGAACACCGCGTCCAGCGCCGTTTCCTCCACAGCGTCTTTTATGGAGCTCCTCGCTTGCCGGCCTTTCAAGCCCCGAAGCTCACCGACGTATTCCAGGTACTCCGCGACGAGCATGTCCTCGTACAGCGGGTTCGCCTCGGGCAAGTAACCGACACGCCTCTTGGCGTCCGTCAGGTGCTGCTCGATGGGCGTCCCGTCGAACTGTACGGTGCCGATGTCGGGCTGAAGCGTCCCGGTCAGCATTCGCATGGTCGTGGTCTTCCCGGCTCCGTTGGGCCCCAGGAAGCCTACGACCTCCCCTCGATCGATTTCGAACGAGACGTCGTTCACGGCTACCAGGGGTCCGAAACGCTTCGTCACCCCTTGTACGGCGATCATTCGGCTCCTCCTGCAAGCGATCTTGCCGCTCTCACGCGCCACTCGGCCCTTCCGGACGCCAGAGAGCCGCGCCGGCTCTCTACCCGACGCGGCTCCAAGCCCAATTTGTCGGACCCGGAGGCCGGCGCTCGAGCGATTTGCCTTTGGGACCCGTCTTCCCTGGCGGTGTGGTTCGCCGAAAACGGCGTAGGCCGACACTGAAAACGGGGCGAACCGATACTAAAAAAAAGCGACAATGATGTCCAGGGGCTTAGGAGTGCTCGCCGTCGAGTCGCGGGGAAGCCCGCCTTCTCCTCGGTCGTCAACATGGATGCACCGGCTGGGAAAAAGGTTGGCCCGTGGAGGCCTCGTTGGAGCGCCGCCAAGGGAGCCGCAGTCGGATGGAGACTCAATGGAGCAACGAGCCGCCCGTACGCAGCACCTCGGCGAGCTCGTCCGGCAACTCGCTCTCGGTGATCCCGCGTACGGCGCGCTCCACGTCGTATTCGACACGGACACTTCGTATTTCAGCTTCGCCATCCGCCCACTCCACGATCGCGTACCCGGCCCGCCAATCCCCGTCCTTCGGCCGACCCACGGATCCGGTGTTGACGAAATGGATGCCCTCCACCTCGCGGTGCCACGGTCTGTGCGTGTGACCGAAGGCGATCAAGTCACCACTTTCCGCGCCGGCGCGGCCGGCCATCTTCGAGCAGAAGCTGTCCGGCCGGTCCTCGGTCCAGTACAGCGTGTTCAGCGTCGGAGCCGCATGGATGAGGATCATGTTGCCACCCGGGCGATGCCCCCCAGTCGGGCGCACGTCCAAACGAAACGGCAGGCGGCCGAGATGACGGCGCGTGGCGTCGTCGACGTGCTCGCGGGTCCAGGCATAGCTCTCGTGTGAGAGCGCTTCCTGGCGCGGGTCTTCGTAACGACATCCGCAGTGGTCGGCGCCAACGGCGACGGTTGAGTCGTAGTTCCCCGCCACGCCAGGGATCTCGTGAGAGCGCAGGAGCGACACGACTTCGTTGGGCCAGGGCCCATACCCCACGAGGTCGCCGACGTGGTACACGCGTGTGTCGCCGTCCAGGCTTTCGATGTCGGAGAGAACCGCCTCGAGCGCCGGGAGATTCGCGTGGATGTCGCTGATCAAAGCGATCCGGACGGGCGCAACGTCCGTCACGACTGGGTTGCTTGGACCAGCGCGCGTCGCGTCGCCTCAACGATCAGATCGACTTCGGCCGAGGTGACCGCGAAGTGTGGGGTGTATCGGATCGAGTTTCCCCCACCGTGGATCACTCCCACTCCGTGCGTGCGCATGCGCTCTTCCACGCTGCCGAACCCCTGACTGCGGATGGCGGGATCGAGCGCGCAGCCGACGAGCAGGCCGGTCCCCTGGACCTCGACGATCGGTCCGGCCAGGTCTTCGGCCACGTCCTGGAGCTTCCCCAGCAGCTCCAGCCCGCGCTCACGGATGTTGGTCCGCAACTCGGGCGTAGCCGAAGAGAGCACCGCGCAGGCCACGTCCAACGCCCGCGGGTTCGTAGTCATCGTGTTGCCGTAGACGCCGTGCGGATAGAGGTCGGCCGCTCTCTTCGTGAGTGCGAGTACTGACAGAGGGAATTGGCCCGCGTTCAGTGCCTTCGAGTACGCCTCGACGTCGGGTGGATCAGCGTCCTCGAAGCCCGGATAGTCGACGATCGAGAGGCATCCGTGCGCACGGAGACCAGCCTGGATCGAGTCGATCACGAGCAATCCCCCTTGCCGGCTCGACAGTGTCCGTGCGGCGTCGTAGAACTCACGCGTGATCGCCTTGCCGGGGTTTCCCTCACCCATGACCGGCTCGAGATAAACGGCCTCGATGAACCACCCCTCCTCGTCGGCGATGCCGAAGAGCCGATGAAGTTGGTCCGTGTCGTTCACGGGCGCCGTGACGAGGGTATCGCGGCCGCGAAAGCTGGCCAGGTGCGATTCGTAGTGACATCGGGTCGAGTCGGACACTTGCGCCGGGCGGTCCGTGCGTCCGTGGAATCCTCCCTCGAGGGCGAGGGCCTTGATCCTCCGCCCGGCGCTCGGCGCGCCCCGGTCCGTCGCCTGCTTCGCGTTGATGTCCGCGAGCCGGGACGCGAGCGTCATCGACTCGGATCCGCTGTTCAAGCAGAGGAACTGATCGAATGGGCACCCGTCGGGACGCCGATGGCCGATCTCGCGGCCCAAGGCCCGCATCAGGTGTGCTTGGCTGGGACTCGCAGTCATGACGTTGGCCATGACGTGCGGGCGGCTCATGGCGTCGATGACGGCCTGGGGCGCATGGCCGAGCCCGAGCATCCCGTAGCCGCCCGAGTCGTGGATGACGGCCCCCATCGATGTCACGACCCATGGTCCTCGCGCGGCCAGCGCCACGTACGGGTTTATCGAGCCGGGCGCGTAGAAGTTCAGATAGCCCTCTTGCATCGCCGCCACTTGCGCGGCCTCGTCTAGCGCAGCGAGCTCGGGAAGCTCATCGCGGAACTCCCGGTACCGCTCGGCTGCCTCCGCGACGGCTTCCCGGAGATTCGGATCGCGATCGGCAAACCGCTCGATCACGTCGTCCGGCAAACCGAGGGTGCGGGGCGTTGACGCAGGTCCCCGAATTCTCCGGAGGGTCTCCAATATCGTCGTGGTTTCTGTCATGCTCGCTTCCATGCCGGTGAGGCCGCGACGGACTTCGCGACCCCGCCTTGTCGTCTCCCTCGGACGCGGGATAGGATCCCTGGCTCGTCCGGGCGCGATTCCAGCTCGCCGTTTGGCGGCCCCACACTTTCCGTGCGACCCGAGCGTTCCCGCAAGACCGGAATGTACACGATCTTCCTACTGTCACCCGCGAGCTGTATTGGGAAGCGCGCGCGCGCGTTGATCGAGGGACGATCGCCCGGCCCTCTCGGCCCTCGACTGGATCGGCCCGAGGGCGCTCCCCTCGGGGAGGTCTTCACGTTCATCTCCAGCCTCTACTTCCGTGGCAAGCTGGAGTACGCGGAGGCGTTCGCTTCGCCGCCGGCGGGCGTGGCTGGTGTGCACGTCATCACGGCGACGAGAGGCCTGCTCTCGCCCCGTGCCCGCGTCGATCGTGGGACGCTGACGGACTTCTCGGCCGGGTCGATCGACGCTTGCTCGCCTGGCTTCCGAGACCCACTGGTCCGCTCAGCTGGTGAATTGGCACGAGGCCTCGCCGGCGGCTCGCGCGTCGTCCTTCTCGGGAGCGTGGCCTCCGACAAGTACTTGGACCCGTTGTGGGAAGCCTTCGGGGACAGGGTGTTCTTCCCGAGGGAATTCGTAGGGCGAGGGGACATGAGCCGCGGAGGACTGATGCTACGGGCGGTGGACGCGGATCGTGAGCTCGCGTACGTCCGTGCCCGAGGGGCCGAGCGAACCGGAAGACGGCCCGCAAAGCTTCGGCCGCGCGGGGTCTAGCGGGCCGTACGGCCCATCTACGCGCGACATGCAACCCGGACACCGTCCTCCACCGTCTAGAGTACAATAGGTTCGGCTTGTGCTTAGGCGTCTCGGCGACGCTGAGCCGCCCCTTCCACGGGCCGCCGCGATGCCCGAGCTTTTCTTCGCTTTGCGGAACCATCGCTGACGATATCGAGGTAGACCCTGCGTACGGATGCGGTGGCGTGTTGTAACCCCGACACCTGCGGCTCCGCGGAAAGCAACGCGCTTAGGAGACTGGTCATGAGACGATGCGCGGTTCTGTTTTCACTACTCGCTGTGGCTTGCGGTGGTCGCAGCGCGCTGGATTCACCCTCTCCTACAGAAGAAGGTGGCGCGCTGCCGCAGGCTGCCGACGCGGCCGCGACCGGGCAGTCGGCCACGACTCTCGTCCCACGCGGAACGACGCCCGCGATGCCGGAGTCGCCGGGAGAAGCGGCGCGCCGGGTGGAGACGATCGAGCTCGTCCCGTCCGAGGTGGAGATCACGCGCGGTGACACCATCACGTTCCGGGGAGTCCTCAGGGACGCGAGCGGCGAAGTCGTGAATGGCGCGCGTTGGGGGGTGACTACTGACGGACCCTTCGGGGTGGTGTCGATCAAGGATCAGGTCGCGGACTCGTATCGCCTGTGGGGCGTGGACTACGGGGAGTCGGTTATGGGCGTGTTCCTCGGACTCCCAGGGCCCTCCAGCGACCAGCCCAACTGGGTGCCTTTGTCGGAGCTGCGCATCAAGGTCAACGACTACCCGGTCGCGCGGGTCGAGATCGACGACCTCGACTACGGCGCCTACACCGGAACCAGCTTCCCAATCGCGGGGAGGGCCATCACCACGGCCGGTGAGGAGCACGCGGAAGAAGTCGTACGCTGGTCGTCCGGCGACGAGGCCATCGCGTCGGTGACTGCCGATGGCTCGCTCGCCCTTCACCGCGCTGGTGCGGTCCGGATCGTCGGTGAAGCGGGAGGTCGCAGCTCGTCCATCTCGATCGACGTCGTGGAGAACCCCGTCGCGGCCTTGAGCCTGTCGTCTCCGGATTCACGACTGCGTACCGGGGACGTCCTCCGGCTGGCGGCCGCGGCCACCGACGCCACGGGTGCCCCCGTGGACGACGTCGCGCTGATCTACGTGGTCGAAGGCGTGGAGGGGACGGCGCCGACGGGCGCGGTGGCGTTCGAGGACGGCGCTTTCGTGGCGGAGGCACCGGGTCGCTATCGGGTGCGCACCGACGCGGGGGTGGCCTCCGAGACCGTGGACGTCGAGGTCTTCCCGCGGGAAGCCCGGCGAGAGGTCACGCAGGTGGGGCAAGGGCCGCTGGGCACCTCGACGTCCGATCTGTGGGTGTTCGAGGGGCTCGACAGCCGGGACTACGCGTACACGGGGACCATGGGGGCGGCGACCATGTACGCGTGGGACGTGACGGATCCGGCTTCGCCGGTGGTGGTTGATTCGGTGACGGTCGACGGGCGTCGCGTGAACGACGTCAAGATCAACGACGACCGCACGATCGCCATCGTGACCAGCGAGAACGCCTCGAACCGCCAGAACGGGATCACGCTGCTCGACATCCAGGACCCGGCTCACCCAGAGATCATTACGCACTACACCCGGGGGCTCACGGGCGGGGTGCACAACGTCTGGTTCGTGGGCGATCTCGTCTACGCGATCAATGACGGCACGCTGGACGTGCATATCATCGACATCTCGGACCCGACGCAGCCGTTCGAGGCTGGTCGCTGGGGACTCGACAAGAACAACAAGTATCTGCACGACGTCAGCGTCGTGGACGGCCTCGCCTACCTATCCTATTGGGACGACGGCCTGGTCGTGCTCGACGTGGGTGACGGCCGCTGGGGCGGGACCCCGACCGAGCCCCAATTCATCTCGTCGTACAACTACCGCTACGACATCGGCGGCACCCAGTACGGCAATACACACCACGCGATTCGCTACAAGAACTACGTGTTTTTGGGCGACGAGATCTTCGGGTGCCCCGGTTGTGAAGGCCCCCGCGGCTACGTCCACGTCATGGACGTGAGCGACATCGAGAACCCACGCGAGGTCGCGGAGTTCAAGCTGCCCGAGGCCGGAAGCCACAACCTGTGGGTAGAGGACGACCTGCTGTACATCGCCTACTACCAAGGTGGGCTGAGGGTGGTCGACGTCTCCGGCGAGCTTCGGGGCGATCTCCTCGCTCAGGGCCGCGAGGTGGCCGCGTTCATGACCACCGGTGAGGGCGAGAGCACGACGATGGCGTGGGGACCGCAGCCCTATAAGGGCAACGTCTTCGTGTCGGACATGCGCACGGGTCTTTGGGTGATGAAGCTCGAGCCTGCGCGGGTCATCCCCTAGCGGGACGCACCCGAGTACCCTTCCGGAAGACTTCAGCGGCCCTGGCAATCCAGCCAGGGCCGCTGTCGTCCGTCCGCGTTCGGTGCGCAGCCGCCCTCAGTCGGACGTGATCAGGTCCCGCGAGGGCTCGTTCCCGATCAGCCACGAGCTCCGCGGGTGCCACTGGCCGCGATTGCCCATCAGATAGCGCCACAGGGGAAACTCGGTGTACGGGAAGTTGTCGGTGATGAGAACCCCGTCCTCGGCTAACTCCTGGATGTCGGACGTCTCCCACATAAGCATCGCGTGCAGCTCCTCCGGCGTCGCACCGAAGTCCTCGTACTCGGTGAGGTCGCGTGCGATCATCGGATCGGCGAACGTCTTCGCGACGCGCTCTTCGTAGGCGTTCCAATCGTCGGCGCCGTTCGGGCCGATCAAGTAGTAGCCCGTATCGTGGGGACCGCTCCAGATCTTGGCCTCCGGGTACACCGAGTGGAACGTCCGGACGAGGCTGGCCACCTCGTCCTGCGTGCCGGACGGGAACCACAAGCAGAACACACCGTCGGGTGTGAGCCTGCTACGGGCCAGCTCGAAGAACTGCTGCGTGTAGAGGTTCACGGTGCCCGCGCTCCAGATCGGCGGCGCCGGGTCGACGGTGATCACGTCGTAGCGCTTGTCGGTGACGAGGAGATGGTTCCGCCCGTCGTTGACGATCGGCTCGACGTTGTCCTGCGCGAGGATCGCCTCCCCATCCGGGTGATAGTGCCCGTAGTTCTCGAACGTCTCGGGTACGAGATCGACGGCGCTGATGTTCAGGCCCTCGCCCAGCCCCGACTTCTCGTAGAGCGACGCGGAGCGGACGGTCGTCCCCATGCCAAAGGCGATGGCGAGAAACTCCTTCGGCTGCTCGACCATCATCAACGGCATGTAAGCCATCAGCTTCGTCTCGACGTTCAGGAACGTCATGCCTGTCCCGTTGATCCAGAGCTGCTTGAAGCGGTTGACCTCGAAAGCCGTGACGGTGCCTTCGATCCCCTCGCCGTGAAAGTAGATCGCGTGCGAATCGGGTAGCTCCGCGTAACGGCTCGGAATCCACGTGGTGCCGATGCGGTTGACGATGCGCCTTTCGATTGTGGCGAGGAACGGGTCGTCCCCGCGCACGCCTATCGCGAGCAGCAGGATCACCGGCACGCTCACCGCGTACGAAACGCCCTTCCACACCCAGCCGCGCGCTGGCTCCATCGCGATCAGCGTGACGCCCAGCAGCCCGTTGATGACTGCGAGCACCAGAACCGTGTTGGTGGAGCCCAGGCTCGGCACGAGCAGGAAGCCGGCGAAGAGAGCTCCGAGGATGCTCCCCACGGTGTTGGCGCTGTAGAGGCCGCCGACCGCCGAACCGGCCTTGTTAGCGCTCTTCGCGTAACAGACGGCCGCGGTCGGGAAGATCATGCCGAACACGAGCGTGAGCGGCAGGACGATCGACAACGTCGCCCAGCCGGCCGCCGACAGGCCGAAGACTGCCCGCGCGACGTTTGAGTCCAGCGGAGAGAACAAGTACAGGTTGAAGAGCGAGAGGAAGCCGACAAGGAGCTCGAGCCCGCCGAAGACGAGCAGAGGCGACTTGAGTCGATCGACCGCCTTGTTCATGACCAAGCTGCCCAACGCGATGCCGGTGAGGAACACGGCGAGCATGCCGGAGAACGCGTAGATCGACGTTCGGAGGAAGATGATCAGCTGCCTCGTCCAGATGATCTCGTACGCGAGCGCCGTGAAGCCGCTCAGCGCGAAAGCGACGAGCACGAGCCGGCGGATGCCGGCGCCGTACGGTGAGATCGTCGTCGCAGCCGCCTCTTCCACTTCGGGGGCTGCGGTCACGACGGCGTCGGCCTCGCCCTCGCGGAGCTTGGCCGAGAGCTGAAGCGCGATGACGGCCACGCCGAGGTTCAGGGCGACACCGATGAAGATCGAGATCCACTCGCCGAACAGCCCAATCGTCACAAATCCGCACAGCAGAACGCCGACCACGGCGCCAATCGTGTTCAGTCCGTACAGCAAGCTGAAGTTCTTGCCGAACAGCCCTTCGCTACGGACCAGGCAAGAGGTGAGGACCGGGAGGGTCCCACCCATCATGGTGGTCGGTACGAGCAGGACGAGAAGCGTGTAGATCACACGGAACACGCCAGCCGCCTCCCCGGTCGCTCCGTAGGCCCAAGCGTACAATGGCATCGAAGCCGCGAGCGCCAGCGGCACGAGGATCGCGCTGATGCCGATGAGCAGCTCGAGCACACCGTAGATGCGCAGCGGCTTGGGCTGCCGGTCGACGTACTTGCCGAGGACGAAGCTGCCGAGAGCCAGGCCACCCATGAAAGCGGCGAGAACGGTCGACGTCGCGTAGATCGTGACGCCCATGATCCTCGACAGCATGCGTAGCCAAACGACTTGGTAGATCAGTCCGGCTACGCCAGAGGCGAAGAACAGCGTATAAACGCGGAATTGAAAGCTCATGATGTCAGAACCCTCTTCCTTTTGAGCGTACCTGTCCGCCGAGGCCTTAGGCGGGCACGGGGTCGGACAGGTGCGACCGGTACCATTCGATGGTGCGGTCGAGTCCTTGGTCGAACGTGAACGCGGGCGACCAGCTCAGACGCTCGCGGGCCTTGGTGCAATCGAGGAACTGCTTGCGGATCTCGTGGCTCGCCTCGTTGAGGATCACGGGCTCGAGATCTTCGCGGCCCACCCGGGCGAGAATGCGCTCGACGACCTCGACTACGGTCATCGGCGTCTCGGTACCGAAGTTGAATGCCTCTCCCTCGATCTCGAGCTCCTCTTGCTTCTCAGCCAGCTCGAGGTAGGCGATCACGGCGTCCTGGACGTAGAAATAGTCCCGTACGAATTGGCCGTCGCTCCGGATGACGGGCTGCTCTCCTTGGAGCGCCCAGCGGATCGTCCCCGGAATCAGCCGGTTGAAGTTCAAGTCGCCGGCACCGTACAGGTTGCCGCAGCGCGTCACGGTGACGGGCAACCCGTACGTGTGGTGGTACGACTTGCACAGGAGCTCCGCGCACGCCTTCGAGGCGTCGTACGGGAAGCGGCCCTGCAGCGGCGCGTCTTCGGTGTACGGCAGCACGTCGTGTGAGCCGTAGGCCTTGTCGCTTGAAGCGACAACGACGCGCCGAACCAGCTTTGAGCAAGTGCGTGCTGCTTCGAGCACGTTCCAGATTCCCTGGATGTTGGACTCGAACGTCGAGAGCACCGACCGATTGGCCGTGCCGACGATCGTCTGCGCTCCCAGGTGGAACACCGTGTCGATCTCGTACTCGTTCACGGCCCGCAGCATCGTCGGGTAATCCTCCAGGCCCCCACGCACGACGTTCACGCGCTCCAACAGCCCAGACTCCACGAGAGGGCTGCGCGGGACCCAGTCGCGCACGAGGCAGGTGGCGTTCGCTCCCCGCTCGACGAGCTCGCTCGTCATGGAGGAGCCCAGCAGCCCCGTGGCGCCGGTGACGAGGACATTGCGGTCCTTCCAGAACCCGTTCGTGCTCACTGGCAATCCGTTCGTGGTCACCGGCCGCTTACTTCCACGTTTTCCAGGGAGCATCGTCGGATTCCCAGACCTTGTTGAGAGCAAGGGCTTCCTTGTGGGTGTCCATGCACTGCCAGTATCCGTCGTGGGTCCACAGGGCCAGCTCCCCATCGTCCGCGAGCTTCGTGAGCGGTTCCTGCTCGAGGACGCACTCGTCGTCGAGGTAGTCGAAGATCCGTCGGTCGAAGACGAAGAATCCGCCGCTCGTCAGGTCGTTCATGAGCGGCTTCTCCTGCCAATAGTTCACGATCCCGCCCTCATCCACACGCACGATTCCGTAGCGCGAATGCGGGTGGAATCCGGTCACAGTGGCGACTTTGCCCTTCTCCTTGTGATACGCGACGAGCTTGTCGAGATCGATGTCGGACAGGCCATCGGTGTAGTTGGCCAGGAAATAGTCCTCTTCGACCAAGTGCCGGATGCGATGGATCCGGCCACCCGTCTGCGTGTCGAGGCCGGTGTCGACGAACGTGATCTCCCAGTCCTCGATGTTGTCCTGATGGTTCTTGATGTCCTGCGCGCCCGTACGCAGGCGCAGGGTCAGGTCGTTCGCCATCGCGGAGTAGTTGAGGAAGTACTCCTTGATCAGGTTGCCCTTGTATCCCAGGCACAGGATGAAGCGGTAGTAGCCGTAGTTCGCGTAGATCTTCATCAGATGCCACAGGATCGGACGGCCACCGATCTCGACGAGGGACTTTGGCTTGAACTCCGTCTCTTCCTGAAGACGGGTCCCGCGTCCCCCGCAGAGGATCACTACCGGCTCGTGCTTACGCGCCATTCTTTCTCCCGATCAGCCGTCCAGGCCCGACGCGGCTGGCTCCGCCTCGAGCGCTTGGGCCTGGTTCAGAGGGGTGGCCACTTCATGAGAAAACACATCGTCGTCGTCGTGCTCCGCCTCCGCCCACGCCACGCAGACCATCAAGCCGTGACCGCGGTTCACGAGCGCGTGCGCGACGCCCGGCGGAACGAACACGGTGGTCGGGGCGGACGCGTCGATCCGTATGGTCCGCCGCTGTCCCGAACCAGGATCCTGAAGCTCGAGCGTGCCGGAGCCTTGCACGACCGCGAACCACTCTCCCATACGTAGATGGTAGTGATTCCCTTTGACCTCGCCGGGGTGGGCAGCCGAGACGTAGACCTCACCCGCGGGGGGAGACCCCTCGCATTGGGACGCCGTCAGCACCTTGTGGAGAAAGCCTCGTGCGTCCTCATGGCGGCTTTGCTCCAGCACTCGGACGCCCGATAGGCCCTTCTCCGCGACGTTCGTGGTTTCCGTGAGGTTCGTGGTGTCCGCGCCGTTCGTGGTTTCCGTGAGGTCCGCAGGGTCCGCCCCAACCGCGGCAGGCGCGTCGGTCGACCGGGCGGGGATGTACGCGTCCTGGTGAGCCCTCGCCACAGCTCGCACGTCCTTGCTCCATTGGCGCATGTGAGAGCCGAAGCGATACACGAGGATGTTCTTGAGGAACTCCACGATGGTTCCCGAGCGGACGTTGGAGACGCCGCTGTGACGCGCGTAGCCCTCTACGTCGATCTCGATCACGCGCAGGCGCAATCCCTTGGCTTTGAGCATGATCTCGGGATCGAGAAACCAGTCACGGGAACGCAGCTTCATCGCGTCGAAGTTCGCCCGTGAGAAGATCTTCGGGCTCCCGTTGAGGTCGATCGCACCCAGCCAGCCAAACACGACCTGCATCATCCCGTTGTAGACGATCGAGACGATCTTCCGCTTCCAGCTGTCCTGCCGGAATCGGCGGCGCACCTTCGCGAGCACACGGTCTTCCCGTCGCTCCATGAGCCGATACGTACGAACGGCGTCCACAGGCGCCACCTGACCATCCGCGCACAGGTAGCCGATGACCGGCGCGCGGCAGGCGTCGAGCCCATGGTAGATGCCGTCCGAATACCCCTTGTTGACCTGGATCTCGACCTTGGAGATGGGGAGTCCGCGAGCCATCATCTCGTCGATGATCTCGCCAGTGCGGTCCGTCGAGCCGTTGTCGACCAGCACGAGCTCCAACGCGATGCGCGATTGTTCGAACGCCCTCACGAGGTCCGGCGCCGTCTCGCCGATGCAGTCCTCTTCGTTGTAGCAGGGCATGACGAGGGAGACCTCGGGCGCGCTGGGCGTGCCCGGTCCGAGGAGGGGTGGCCGCACGTTGTCGGTCAAGCCGTCACCCCTTGCTCAGCGAGGAACTCGCGCGTCGCCCGGACACCGGCCGCGGGCGTCGTCGCGGGCTTCCAGCCCAGAAGGCCCTCGAGCCGATCGGTGCTCAGAGGGCCCTGCCAAACCTCGTCGGTCCTGTACGTCAGTGCTCCCAAGCGGATCTGATCCTCCCTCAAGCCCAGAGCTGCGGCGGCTGTCATTACGAAGTCTTTGACCGGCATCCGCCGGCCCGTGCACAAATTGACCACGGCGCCCGGAACGGCAGACACCGTGCCGAGGCGGAGAAGTCCCAGTGCAGCATCCTCGACATACGTGAAATCCCGCTCCTGTTCTCCGCTCGTGAGCTCCAAGGAGTCACCGGTCTCGGCGGTCCGAAGTAGCGACGGTAGCAAGCGATGAGGGTGTTCCCCGGGGCCGTACACCGTCGTCAGCCGAGCCGTGGCCACCGGCAGTCCTTCGGTTTCGCCCACGTCGCGGATCCGTCGCGTCGCTTCCAGCTTGGCCTCACCGTACAGCGTGTTGGGCTGTGGCTCGCTCTCCTCGGTGATGAATCCTTGCAATACACCGTACTCGAACGCCGATCCCGCCTGCACGAGGGCGAGACCACGCCACCCGTCCGGGGTCCTTTCGCGGGCCACGCATTGCGCCAGCTCAACGGGGAGATCGACGTTGAGTCGGCTCATGAGGTCAGGCCGGCGCTCCGATGGATCCACTCCGTAGCCCGCAAGGTTGAACGTCACGACCGGACGGCATTGCCGGATGAGCTCGGGAACGGCGTCCGGGTCGGCGATGTCGACAGTGACGGAACGGCCTTGCAACCTGTATGCCCGTGCGACCGACGCCAGCGCTTCCGGGTCCCGCGCGGCCATCGTGAGGTCGGCTCCGCACCGGCTCAGCAGCCGACACACCCAGCGGCCCACGAATCCGGTCGCGCCCAGCACCAGCACGGCCTTCCCGCGGTATGGTTCGAGGGCCTCGGTCCCCTCGCTCATGCGTCCTCGGTCACGTGGAACTCTCCGGCGGGCGCCTTGCTCGTCGAGGATTCGACGTCTCCGGATCGTAACGGCATTGGAAGCGGCGGAGCAACATCTGTTTCCGCGCGCGCTTCATATGTTTGCGGCGTTCCCGTAGGGATCAGGAGAGAGATGCGAGAACTTCGCGGAAAAGGAGGATCTGGGCGGTATTGTTGATGATCAGCACGGCAAGCGCAGAATACACGAGAACGGCCTGGCGCCAGCTGCCGAGGTCGAGGAATCGGCAGGCGACGATCACGACCACGGGCACCACCACCGTGGAGTACAGGAAGCCTCCGCCGTAAAAAAGGACGAGCGTCACGATCACCCAAGACGCGCAGTAGGCGACGAGGTCCCACGCGCGATCGGTCTCGAACGAGCGTTTCCACCCCTCCGCAGCTGCACGGAATCGCCAATCGCTGACGATTCGCAGGCCAAGCAGGACCAGGACGCTCACCCACAGCACGACAGCCGCGATCCCGAGCCCACTCTGCTGCAACGTGTACAGAAGCGCCTCCTGCGGCACCGACGCGTCCGATTGATTGGACACGAACGAGTTCACGAAGAGGTTGGAGAGGATGGACTGCCAGACGAATGGCGAGTAGGGCGGCAAGTCGAGCTGCGTGAAGTCCTTGAACCAGAGCGTGTATTGGATGTACCGATCCGGCCGGAGGGCCGAGTCGAAGAGTGAGAGAACCGAGAGCCCGCTCATCCAAGTCGCCAAGGTCGCCCCGGTGCTGAGCGCGGTGCGCTGCACGGCTACCCGAAGCGAGTCGGTCTCGCGCAGATGGATCGCCGCCACGAACAGGAGCAGCGAGCCGAGCGTGAGGTTGTTCAGCATCGCTACGCCGATGCACATCGCCAGCGCCACGGGCCGAATGCGACCGGAGGTGAGCAGGAGCAGGAACGCGAGCACGAGCGTGGCCGAGAATGGCCAGGACTCGGGGACGGAGCCGAACACCCAGGTGCTCAGCGCCGCAGCGTACAGAATCATGAGCGGAATGCGTGGATTCCCGCGCGGATTGAAGCGTCCCATCAGGAGGAACAAGAGGATCAAGTTCACGCACGACACCAGCGCGTTCGTCGAATAGACGGCCCGCCGTTCGCCGATCCCCAAGATTCCCAAAGCCCTACGGAGGATGGGGAACGAATAGCCCGCCACGATTGCGTAGAGGGAGTGGTGAATCTTGTGCTTCTGGGCGGTGTCGCCGATGGTCCGGTCAGTGGAAACGTAGGGGTCCCCGTACGTCCGACCCAGATCGAAGTCGCGGATCAGATGTGCGAAGTTGGCCGCGTCCGCGTCCCCAAGCACGCTGTCTTCGCGATCGATGATCGGGCGGTCGCTGAAGCTCGCCGAGTAAAGCACGAACACAGCCGGGAGCACGAGCATCCACAGATGGCGGCGGAGTCCACCGGCGCCTCGGTCCAGGGCCCCGGACGCGTCAGCGGGCGCGTCACCGGACCCGTCACTGACTTCAGCGCGATCCGCCGCACGGTCCTCCGTACTGAACTGGCCGGGCGTCCCGGTCATGGCCCACCTTGTAAGGAGAGTGGCAGTCGCTTCAACGCGAGGCGGCGGTCGCGCAGCGATCCCGAGCGCTGTCCAGGCGTCGCAAGTCTACCGCCGCGCGCGGGCTGTTGCCACGCCGTACTGGCAAGATCTCTGCCGCGACCAGGTACACGGACCTGTCCGACCCGCCACCGGCGGCCGAGGCGGACCCGCCGCCTGGTTCTAGCGGCCCCGCTAAGCCTTGGAGTCCGCAATTTGAGAGTCGACGACACGCCGTACCGCTCCATCTGGCCGAACGACGACCTCGCTTCGGTCTCGATCGTCGATCAGACCCGTCTCCCGCATGCGTTCGAGACGGTTCGGCTGACGACGCTGGACGACGCTGCGCGGGCCATCGCCATCATGCAGGTACGAGGCGCTCCGCTCATCGGCGCGACCGCCGCGTACGGAGTCGCGCTCGCGATGAAAGCAGATCCGTCGGACGCATGCCTCGAGCGCTCCCGTGATACGTTGCTCGCGACTCGGCCCACCGCAGTGAACCTTCGCTGGGCGCTCGACCGGATGCACACCGCGTTGAGCGGGCTCCCGCCCGGCGAGCGCCGGGAAGCCTCGTTCCGAGCCGCTGGGGAAATCTGCGAGAGCGACGTGGCAATCAACCACGCCATCGGCACCTACGGCCTCGCGCTGCTGCGGGAGCTCGCGGAGTCGGGCGACGGTCCGGTGAACGTCCTCACGCACTGCAACGCTGGCTGGCTCGCCACGGTCGACTGGGGCACCGCCACAGCGCCCATCTACATGGCCCACGACCAAGGCATCGACGTGCACGTGTGGGTCGACGAGACCCGGCCGCGGAATCAGGGCGCTGGGCTCACCGCATGGGAGCTGGGCAACCACGGGGTCCCACACACAGTCGTCGCGGACAACGTGGGCGGGCACCTGATGCAGCGCCGTCAAGTCGATCTGTGTCTCACTGGCACCGACAGAACCACAGCGACGGGCGATGTCGCGAACAAGATCGGCACCTACCTGAAGGCCCTGGCCGCGAGCGACAACGACGTGCCGTTTTACGTTGCTGCTCCATCGCCGAGCATCGACTGGAGCCTGGACGACGGGGCGGCCATTCCGATCGAGGAGCGGGGGGGCGAAGAGGTCTCGCGCGTGTCCGGCTTGTCCGACGACGGGATCGTGCGGAGCGTGACGATCGTCCCGCCGGGAAGCGCGGTCGCAAACTTCGCGTTCGACGTGACGCCGGCGCGAATGGTGACGGGCCTGATCACCGAGCGAGGCATTGCGAAGGCGAGCCGTGAAGGGCTCCTGGAGCTCTTTCCAGAGCGACGTTAGGTCAGTCCGACAAGCCGCAGCGCGAGCATCACCAATAGCCCGGCCATGAAGGCGCCCGCGACCACTGGTGGTGTCGTTCGTTTGTACGCGTCCGGCAGGAGCTCCTCGATCAAGAGGTACATCATCGCGCCAGCAGCGAACCCCATCCCTGCCGGCAGCAACGGCTCGGAACAGCCACACGGCGGCTGCCGCCGGCACAGCCCCCAGGGGCTTTGGCACGCTGGACACGATCGACCAGCCCAGGCACTTCCAGGGGGAGACCTCCTTCCCCCGAAGCGCGACCGAGATTGCCACCCCTTCCGCGTCCGGGAATCGTCCGGAGCCCTGAGAGCAATGCGACGTGAGAAAGCGACGGCTACGACCCGCCGTGCGCAAGCGTGGTCGGCTCCGCGTTCGAAGTGCACGCGCTTTCACGAGCTAGCCTTGCCGGCGCGGAGCGCCGAAGATGCATGGATCCCGTTCAATCCATCGAGGCCAGCGTGAAGGTTCAGCGTATCGTCGGTTTCGGACGGCTAGCCCGGTCCCCGAGTCCTCACGGGATCGGTCTAGGCGATCAGGCCTCCTCGTGACCTCACCGCTCGTCTCCGTGCTGCTGCCGGTTCGGGACGGGGGGCGTTTTCTTGCGGACGCGATCCGGTCCATTACGCAGCAGACATTTGCCGACTTCGAGGTAGTCGCGGTCCGTCCTTCGAGACCAGAAGGACCGCGCCGACGACGGGTCGGCCGACGATACTCGCGATCTCCTCGATTCGTGGGTTCGATCGGACTTTCGCGTCACCGTCATACGCCAAGGCGCTCTGGGTCTCGTGCCCGCGCTCGAAACGGCCCGGCGCCAAGCGCGAGGCGAATTCCTCGCTCGAATGGACGCCGACGACGTCGCCGAGGCGAGGCGACTGGAGCGTCAGCTCGACCTCTTGCGGAGAAATCCTGAGCTCGTGGGGTGCGGATGTCGAGTCGAATACTTCCCAGAGGGCGAGGTCCGGGACGGCGCCCGGCGCTACGAGCGATGGATCAACTCGTTGATTCGTCCGGAGGACATCG
The DNA here is from genome assembly GCA_965248625.1 of Longimicrobiales bacterium. Lineage (GTDB taxonomy): Bacteria > Gemmatimonadota > Gemmatimonadetes > Longimicrobiales > Gaopeijiaceae. The sequence continues at coordinate 1,728,442 of OZ252109.1, forward strand.
AAAGAGATCTCTTCGTCGAATGCCCGCTCGCGCATCCGAGCTTCTTCCTACGGAGCGAAGCCGTGCGGGTCGTCGGCGGTTACCGCGACCCCGGCTGGCCGGAGGACTACGACCTCGTCATGCGTCTTTGGCGCGCCGGACACCGCTTCGGGTCCGTGCCCGAAGTGTTGCTTCGATGGCGCGAGCGGCCTGATCGGCTTTCACGGACAGACCCGCGATACAGCCCCGAGGCGTTCCGTCGCTGCAAGGTGCACTACTTGAAGCGTACCCTCCTCGAGGGCCGGAACGGCGTCGTTGTCTGGGGTGCCGGACCGACCGGCAAGGGATTCGCTCGAACGCTTCTGAGCGAGGGCGTGTTGCTGCGGGCGTTCGTGGACCTGGATGCACGCAAGATCGGACAGGAGATCCATGGTGCGCCCGTCGTTAGGCCCGAGGGCGTGGATCGTTACCTGGACGCGCTTTGTGTGGCTGCAGTCGGACAGCCGGGGGCGCGGGCCGAGATTCGCGAGGCGCTCACCGAGCTCGGCTGGCGCGAAGGTGAGGAGTTCGTCGCGGTCGCGTGATGGCCACGGGGTCCGGCGTTGATGGCCACGGGCTGGGGCGATGGTGGTCACGGCGGTCGGCGATAGTGGCCCCGGTGGGCGGGGCTGTGTCACGTCTTGCCGGGGTCACGAGCGGGATCGATTCTTCCGGCAGCGGAACACATCGAACTCCACCCGAGAGGCAGGCTGTCATGCGTCATTCACTTCTCATCGTCCTTTGCTCGTGCGTCTTCGCGTGCCAGGACGCGGCACCACCCGCCGGAGACCAACCGGCAGTCAACCTGCGCGAAGCGCCCCTCCCCCCAGGATCGGCCCGCGAAGGGATGGCGTTCGAATTCGAGGAGGTAGTGCCGGGCATATTTCACGTACGCGGCACCGGCAACCTCTCCGTCGGCTCACACGGCGCCGTGATTGTCAACGAGGACGACGTGCTCCTCGTCGAATCGCACATCTCGCCGGCCGCCGCGAGAGCCGTCGTGGACGAGATCGAGGTGCTGACGGACAAGCCCGTCCGTTACGTCGTCAATACGCACTACCACTTCGACCACGCCCACGGGAATCAGATCTACCCGCCCGGAGTCCACGTCATCGGGCACGAAGTCACCAGGGAGATGCTCGAGAATGGAAGCTCCCTCGGGCGCTCCTACGAGCTGTTCGTTGGGAGTCTCCCCGATCAGATCGCGGCGCTGGAAGACGAGGTGCTGCGCACGGACATCGAGTCCGACCGTCTCGAGCTCGAGAACCAGCTCGCCTTTCTGGAGAACTACCTCGCGGGTCAGGACGGGCTGGACCCGACGGGACCAAACACGACGCTGTCGGAGCGGATGACGCTCTTCCGCGGTGAACGCGAGATCCGACTGCTTTTCTTCGGCCGGGGGCACACGGGCGGCGACGTCGTGGTCCACCTGCCCCAGGAAGGCGTTCTGATCACTGGCGACCTGTTCGTTCCCGGGCTCCCGTACATGGGCGACGGCTATCTCGAAGAATGGGACGACACGCTCGAGCACCTGAAGGGTCTGGAGTTCGACTGGGTGCTGCCGGGGCACGGGAACCCGTTCCAGGAGAAGGAGCGCATCAACTATCTCCAGGATTACATGCGCGACTTGCAGGCCCGGGCCGAGGCGCTACACGCGCAGGGTCTTTCGTTCGAGGAGGCAGCCGCACAGATCGACATGACCGACCACGCGGAGCATTATCCCGACTTGACGGGCCCCGGCGTGGCGCCAGTCGCGGTCCAGCGGATCTTTGAGCTGCTCGATGGTACGGGGGGGGAATGAGGGAGTCCAGCGCCTCGAGTTGGGTACCGGCTCTCGACGCAAGCGAGGGGCTAGAGCGCGCCCCGCTCCTGAGGCCGCGCCGTCGCCTTCAGTCCCCCCCGCGCTCCACGTAGATCTCACTCCCCTTCTCGCGGAACTCGTCCGCCTTTTCCTGCATGCCGGTATTCACGAGTTCCTCGGCCGTCTCGTGACCCTGCTCCGCCGCGTAGTCGCGGATGTCCTGTGTGATCTTCATCGAGCAGAACTTGGGGCCGCACATCGAGCAGAAGTGGGCCACCTTGGCTCCTTCGGCCGGCAAGGTCTCGTCGTGGAACGAGCGTGCAGTCACCGGATCCAGTGATAGGTTGAACTGGTCCTCCCAGCGGAACTCGAAGCGGGCTTTCGAGATCGCGTCGTCCCACTCCGTCGCCCCGGGGTGGCCCTTGGCGAGGTCGGCGGCGTGGGCAGCGATCTTGTAGGTCACGACGCCCGCCTTCACGTCGTCGCGGTTGGGTAGGCCCAGATGCTCTTTTGGCGTCACGTAACAGAGCATCGCGGTGCCGTACCAGCCGATCTGGGCGGCCCCGATGGCGCTCGTGATGTGGTCGAAGCCCGGCGCGATGTCGGTGGTGAGGGGCCCGAGGGTGTAGAACGGCGCTTCGTCGCACCACTCGAGTTGCTTCTCCATGTTCTCCTTGATCATGTGCATGGGCACGTGCCCAGGACCCTCGTTCATCACCTGGACGTCGAACTCCCACGCGGTCCGCGTGAGGTCACCCTGTGTCCGCAACTCCGCGAACTGCGCTTCATCGTTGGCGTCGGCAATGGATCCGGGGCGGAGGCCGTCTCCCAGAGAAAACGAGACGTCGTATGCCGCCATGATCTCGCAGATCTCGGGGAAGCGCGTGAAGAGGAAGCTCTCCTTGTGATGCGCGAGGCACCATTTCGCGATGATGGATCCGCCCCTCGAGACGATGCCCGTCATTCGATTCGCTGTCATCGGCACGTAGCGGAGCAGCACCCCGGCGTGGACCGTGAAATAGTCCACCCCCTGCTCCGCCTGCTCGATGAGCGTGTCCCGATAGATCTCCCAGGTAAGCTCCTCAGGGACTCCTCCCACCTTTTCGAGAGCCTGGTAGATCGGAACGGTTCCGATAGGGACGGGTGAGTTCCGGATGATCCACTGGCGGGTCTCGTGGATGTTCTTGCCGGTGGACAGGTCCATGACCGTGTCCGCACCCCAGAGCGTCGCCCAGCGGAGCTTCTCGACCTCCTCCTCGATGGAAGACGAGACGGCCGAGTTCCCGATGTTCGCGTTGATCTTCACCGCGAACGGCCGGCCGATGATCATGGGCTCGGCCTCGGGATGGTTGATGTTGGCGGGGATGATCGCCCGCCCCCGCGCGATTTCGCTCCGGACGAGCTCCGCCTCCGTGTTCTCACGGAGCGCGACGAACTCCATCTCTGGGGTGATCTCGCCCTTGCGGGCGTAGTGGAGCTGCGTCACCGGGCCGTTCGTCGACCGGAGCGGCCGGTTCTGCAGCCCGGAGGGGATGTCGACGTCGCTCCTTCCCGCGATCGGTCTGTAGCTCGCGTCCCCTTCGATCACACCTCCCCGCGCCCGGATCCACTCGTCACGTAGCCGCGGAATGCCCTCGTGGACGTCGACTTCCCGAGGCCCCGACGTATCGTAGACACGAAGCGGCGGCTCCCCCCCGGAAAGCGTGATCTCACGCATAGGCGCGCGGACGCCGCGGGTGCCCTCGACCCAGATCCGGCGCGAACCGGGGAAGGCCTCGCCGTAGTCACCGATCTCGGAGCTCGTGGGGACACCGCGGTGAGCGCCCCCGTTGGTCCTCCCATTCGTGGGCGGGGACCCGTTCGACTCTGAGGACTCGTTGGACTTCGAGGACTCGTTGGACTTGGAGGAGTTGGGGCGAGGCTTGTTCGATTGGTTCATCTTCCGCTCTCCCTACGCCGGTTTCAGCCGGATCAGGTTCCAAGGGACTGTCTCAACCCGTGTCGGGGGTACCCCTGGCGGTGCCCTTCGAGTATACCGGCAGCTCGATGGGCCGGCTACGGGAGGCCCGCTTCTCGGTGGGCCGCGGGGCCCAGGCCATCAACACGCGATACGAGGCGTCCTCCGCCAGCGTGTCCAGATCCCCGAAGCTGCGCTCGAGCAGCCCCCGCACCGAAAGGCCGCGGTGGACCACGAGCGTCATGCTGCCCCGAGGGTGCAGGCGGGCCGGTGCTGCGCGCACGAGGTCTCCGATCATCGCGAGGGTCTGCCTCGTTCGTCGGTGATAGGGCGGATTGGCCACGATCGCGTCGTAGGGCTCGCCGCCTTCGTTGGCCAGTCCGTCGCTCATGAGCACGCGCGCGTCCGGTAGGTTCTCCCGCACCGCCGAGAGCGCTACGGCGTCGACATCGAGGAAATCGACCTCAAGATCCGGCTGACGGGCGAGGAGCACCGCCCCCACCACCCCAGAGCCACACCCGAAGTCGAGCACTCTCGATCCGGCTGTGAGCTTCGGCATGGACGAAATCAGCAACCCGGTGCCCGCGTCGAGCCGTCCGCTGGCGAAGACGCCGGGGAAGGAGACCCAGGGACGTCCCAATTCTTCGACCGGGAGCCCGGTCTCGACCCGCCAGTCGTCCAACGCGCCTTTCAGGCCACCGATGACGAGGGGACGGGTGGCCAGGAGAAGTCGGCAGCGTCCTCCCGTCGCCACCGTCGCGACGCCGCCGAAGACAGGCTCGAGCCGCTTGGGGGCGGATCCGATCCCCTCGTCCTTCGCGCCGTAGACCAACAGGTGCCCACCTGGGCGCAGCACAGCGCCCGCGGCATGCGCGAGCATCTCCAGCTCGTCTTTTGCCCTGGGCAGCCGGACAGCCACCGTCCCGAACGGCCCCGAGGGTGGCCAAGCTGTCGCGCGGCGGCCGCCGAACGCCCGGCGATGCCATTCCTCGACGTCCAGGCCCTGCCCTCTCAGGACCCCGGGCACGTCTGGCTGCGTGTCCTCCATGACGAGGCAAGGGCCATCGAGGTGCAGCCGCGACGCGTGCCGTGCGGCGAGCCCACTCGCTGCCTCGTCCCTCCAGCTACCTGTTCGTCGCTTCGCCGCCATGCCTCGTCGGGGTGGTTGTTCTACCGTTGTGGTCGGGGACGCCAATATTGGAGCGTTCGCCCGCGGACGTAAGGGCCGGGAAGGGCCTCCCCGGGTGTCGTGGGCCCAAGGGTCCCCCCGGTAAATGGGAACGGCGGGGCCGATATTTTCTGCCGATTCCGACGTCCATGGACGGGCTGCCGCGGCTCGCCGCCTTCGACAGCGGGCGCCGAGGGTCCCGATGGAGGCTGCGCCTCCGCGACGATGCCCGTGCGGAGGCCGTTTCAGGGAACGGGTTTTGCATGTGCTCCCCGCCTGACGGACGCCTGGTGGTAGTCGCTCTGGTCCCCGCGTGACATCCCCAGCGGAGCGAAGGCGCCCATCAATCTAGATCCCGGTGAGGCCACATGCAGATGGGAACGACCAACGCGGTCCCAGGAGTCAGCCCCCGTCCCAAACTGCCCCGAAAGCCCAAGAGCAAGTCGGCAGGAACGGAAGCCGCCAAGGCGCAGCTGAGTCAGGTCCTGGAAAACCACGTCTCCCACATCAAGGCACATCTGGAGAGGGTGCGGGAAGGGCACTCGATCGTAAACGAGCCGGAAAAGGTATACCTCGGACATACCGAGGGAGAGTCGTTCTGGGAGGTGCTGGGTCTTCGGCTGGCGGGCCATCCGCTACCGATCCTGGCGGCGTTCCCCTTCCGAAGACAGCAGATCCCAGGGATCGGGCATGCCCGCGAGTCCGTCGCCGCCTACCTGTCGTTTCCTCCCGCAACGGTCAGGGCGAACGTTCCGCAGCCGCGGCTCGGTGTCCTGAGCGCGTTCTTGCCGCGGATCCACGAAACGATTCCGGAATTCCTCAAGGGGCTTCGGGCAGGGCGCACGCAGGCCCCTACGCAGATCGACCCAGATCAGATCGAGGCCGCTTTCGACCTGCGCATGCATAACCCCTCGGCGCTCGGAACCCTCCAGGAGACGGCCGGCCCGCTGCATCAATACATGTTTCGAACGGCTCGAGGCCATGTGTTGACGGGGCTCTCTCACGGGCTTGGTCAGAGTGGCCCAAGGGAGCAGCGATTCGTTGCCCTGTGCCAGGCCGAGCAGCACGCGTCTTGCGGCAAAGTCGCGCTCGGCACGGTCATCCTGCACAACCGGTTCCTTAGCCTGGCGATCGACATTTCCGATTCGCCGGCAAGGATGGCAGCGGCCAACTGGGCACCGTTCATCCCTCATTCAGCGTCCGCCAAGAACCTCCTGCTCGGCTGAGCGGCTACGGCATCTCTATCGCGGCTCCCCGTCGCTCACGGGCCGGGGCCTGATCGTCGGGTACTCGATCCCGAGCTGCTCCAGGTAGGTGTCGAACCGCGTCGCGTCGTAGTAGAACGGCCTCATCAACGGGCGGTACTTTGCCATGACCTCCTCATTCAGGAAGATGGCCGGCTTGTCCGTCGGCGCGATGAACGGGATGTACTCCTGCTCGGCGGTCTGCACGTCGTTGAAGTAGGTCCAGGCGTCTTCGATGATCTGGGGTGTCAATAGGAGATCCAGGAGCGTGAGCGCCTGCACCTTCGCTCCCGCCAACGCGCCTTTGTGTGCCACGGGTGTCGCCATCGCGATGCCGTTCGCCCAGTTGTGGCCTGGCCCGCCGGGCATGTTCGCCGGATAGCGGAAGGTCACGGTCGGCATGTTCCACGAGACGTCCCCGATGTCGTCGGAGCCACCACCCAGAGAGCGTGAGAGGTCGACGGGGCCGCGCAGCTCCGGGATCGAGTCGGCCAAGCCCGTGATCTCCACGCCCATCTCCTGCTGGAAGGCCTCGGCGAACCGGATGTCGTCTTCACTCCATTCCGGCAGGCCGACCCGCTGGATGTTCGCGTAGGTCGTCTCCGCCACCGGCTTGCTCATGTGCCGTCCCCAGGCCGACCCCACGATCTGGATCGTGTCGATCGCGGTGTTGGTCATGAGCGCCGCGCCCTCCGCCATCTTGATGGCGTCGTCGTACATGGCCTTCGTGCCCTCGTAGTCCCGCTCACGGAAGTAGAACCAGATCGTCGCAGTCTGGGGCACCACGTTGGGCTGGGCTCCGCCGTCGGTGATGATGTAGTGAGAGCGAGCGGCCGGCTGGAGGTGCTCCCGCTTGAACTCCCACGCCTGTGCCATCAACATGACCGCGTCCAGGGCCGACCGACCCCGCCAGGGCGACCCGGCCGAGTGCGCCGTCTCACCCGTAAAGCGGAACTGGGCTGAGAGAAGCGCGTTGCCGCCGGCCTGCCCCCAGGCCATGCCGAAGTTCGAGCTCACGTGGGTGAACAGATTCACGTCGACGTCGTCGAACACGCCCTCGCGAACGAAGAACGCCTTCGAGGCCACTTGCTCCTCCGCGACACCGGGCCAGATCAGAAGCGTCCCGGAGATTCCGTCGCGCTCCATGATCTCCTTCACGGCCAAGGCGGCCACAATGTTCACCGCCTGGCCGGAGTTATGTCCTTCCCCGTGACCTGGGGCCATGTCGACGATGGACTCCCGGTAGGCCACACCCGGCTTCTGGTTCGACTGTGGGATGCCGTCGACGTCCGAGCCGAGCGCGATGACTGGGCTGCCCGAGCCCCACTTTGCCGTCCACGCGCTCGGCATGCCCGCCACACCCAGCTCGATCTCGAATCCGTTCTCCTCGAGAAGCCCCGTCAGGTAGCGCTGGGTCTCGAACTCCTGCATGCCCAGCTCACCGAAGGAGAAGAGATGGTCGACGATCTCCTGGACGAGCTTGGCCTGGCCGTCGACCATCTCGAGCGCCTCGTCCTTGAGCGCTTCGAGACGCGGATCGGCGTCCTGTGCGGAGAGGTCGGCGCTGAACGTCGTCCCGAGAGCCGGAGCGAGCCCGAGTGCCAGCCCGAGTGCGAGTGCCATTGCGCGGCGCATGATGCAACCTCCTGAAATACGGGCGTTGCGGACCCAACGCTGGGCCTGTCAGCCGTCGATGTCGGACCGTGAGGATGCGTCGGAGGTGGGGCGGGAGCAAGACGGCGGGCTCGGTGCCCGGAGAGTCGACCGTGGCCTGAGAGTGGACCCAAGGCCTGAGAGCGGACCAGCAGCCTGAAAGAGGGCCCGTCTCCGTACCGGGACCAACTGCCACATGAGCATCCTTGTCGTCCGCTCGGCTTCCGCCACATCTTGCAGGCGATGGCAGACCTCACCCCCCAACTGAACGCGGCACTCGAAGGCCGCTACGTCGTCGAGCGCGAGCTCGGCGAGGGCGGGATGGCCACGGTCTACCTGGCCAAGGACCTGAAGCACAAGCGGAACGTCGCGCTGAAGGTCCTCAAGCCCGAGCTGGCCGCCGTGGTCGGGGCCGAGCGTTTCCTCGCCGAGATACAGGTCACCGCCAACCTTCAGCACCCCCACATCCTTCCGCTCTTCGATTCCGGGGAGGCGGACGGCTTCCTCTTCTACGTGATGCCGTACGTGGAAGGCGAGACCCTCGCCGAGCGCCTCCACGAGGACAAGCAGCTGCCGGTCGAAGAGGCAGTTCGCATCGCGACGGGCGTGGCCAACGCACTCGACCATGCGCACCGGAACGGCGTGATCCACCGTGACATCAAGCCGGCCAACATCCTCATGCAGGACGGCGAGCCCGTCGTGGCCGACTTCGGAATCGCCCTCGCGGTGGGGGCGGCGGGGGGCTCTCGGCTGACCGAGACCGGCCTGAGCGTTGGCACGCCGTTCTACATGAGCCCCGAGCAGGCCACTGGTGACCAGACCGTGGGCCGGTCGAGCGACATCTACGCGCTGGGCTGTGTGCTTTTCGAGATGCTGGTGGGCGAGCCGCCGTATCTGGGCAACACAGCGCAAGCGGTGCTCGGGAAGATTATCGCCGGCGCGCCGCTCCAGCCGACGACTCAACGGGCTACGATTCCGGCGAACGTGGACGCGGCCATTCGGAGTGCGTTGGAGAAGCTGCCTGCCGACCGGTTCCCGACGGCCCAGGACTTCGCGAGGGCCCTGCGCGATCCGGGATTTCGGCACGGCGAGGTCGTCGCCGGGGCGGTTGGGGCGGCGGGGAAATGGAAGCTGGTCGTGGGTTTCGGTTGGGGTCTCGCAGCGCTGCTCTTGGTCGGCTTCGGCGCGTCGGCGCTGCGCCCCGACCCGCCGGCACCCGTGGCGCGTTTTTCTCTCGTCCCGCCGGAGTTCAGCGGTTTCGGGACCCTTGCCGTTCTGCCGGATGGCTCCGGGATGATCTTTGAGGGTCCGAGCGGGACGGGCGGATCGCAGCTGTGGCTCAGGCGTTGGGAGGATCTCGAGCCCGTCGCGTTGCCCGCGACGGTCAATGCCATCCTTCCAGCCGTGTCCCCAGATGGTCAAGAGGTGGCGTACACCATCGGGAGCGTCCTCCAAGTGCTCCATCTCGATGGAGGAGTCGCTCGAACACTTGCGGACTCGGCACGATGTTGTCCGGAGTGGGCATCGGATGGCCAGCTGTACTTCCGGGACCGTTCCTTCGGGATCAGTCGGATCCCCGCCGATGGCGGCGTGCCCGAGATCGTCGTGGCCGTAGACCTGGACGCCAATGGGGTGTCCTACGCCGAGTTCGAGCTGCTGCCGGGAGGGGAGAAAGCCGTATTCACTGCCTACTCGGGTGACGGGAGCTCGCCGCGAATCAACGGGGTCGACCTCACTAGTGGAGAGCGCAAGGTCATCTCCGATGGCATCGGCGGACGCTACACGCCCTCCGGACATCTCTTGTTCGCGACTGCGGATGGGCGCCTCAACGCTGCGCCGTTCGACCCCGACGCGATGGAGTTCACCGGATCCACAGTCACCGTCGTCGAAGGTCTACTCACTCCCTCGGCAGACCAGATACCGTACTTCAGCCTCTCCCAGAACGGTCGGCTCGTGTACCGGGCGGGTGGGAGCAACCCGGAGTACGAGGTGGTCTGGGTAAACCGGGAAGGCGCCGTTACCCAGGTGGATCCCGGTTGGACCTTCCAGCCAGGCAACAACAATCGAGGGCTGGCCCTGTCGCCGGACGGGGCACGACTGGCCATCACCATTCTCGGCGAGGCTCGCGAAGACATCTGGATCAAGGAGCTTCCACAGGGACCGTTGACCCACCTGACCTTCGACGGGGGTCAGGACGTGCGACCCCGGTGGACGCCGGACGGCCGCTCAGTGTCGTTCATGTCGGATCGGCTGGCTCTGAACCAGGCGGACGTGTATTTACGCCGTGCCGACGGAACGGGTGAGGCTGAGCTCTTGTTGGACGTCGAGACGTCCCTGTGGGAAGGAGTCTGGTCGCCGAACCAGGAATGGCTCCTGGTGCGGACCGGCGGGGTCCTGGGCCAGATCGGCGGTCGGGACGTGCTCGGCTTCCGGCCCGACGTAGACGCGGAGCCCACTCCTCTGGTGGTCAGCCCCTTCGACGAAAAGGCGATCACGCTGTCCCCCGACGGACGATGGCTCGCCTATGAGTCCGACGAGACCGGGCAGAACGAGATCTACGTGCGCCCATTCCCGGACATCGAGGGAGGCAAGTTCACCGTCTCGACGGGCGGTGGGGTTATGCCGGTGTGGGCCCGGAGCGGCGGTGAGCTCTTTTACGTCAACCTGGACAGGGAGATGGTCGCAGCCCAGGTCACCACCGATCCGTCTTTCTCGATCGGTGATCGGGAGGTGCTCTTCGACCTCGACGAGCAGTTCCTCATCAACCCCAACGAGCAGTACGCACTCTACGACGTCTCGCCCGATGATCAGGCCTTCATCACCTTCCGGCGGATCCAGGAGGTCGTGCCCGAGCTCATCGTCGTCGAGAACTTCTTCGAGGAGTTGCGGCGGCGGGTAGGCGGCTGAGCCACCGGGTCGAATTCAGGGATCTCCCCAACAACCGCAACGATCGATCGAGGGACGCTGGAACTCACCGGCGCTCAGTGCGTTCTTAGCTCTGCAGCCAACGACCGCCGCCGTGTCCGGGCAATCCCGCGGCCTTACCGAAGCAAGTTCCCGAATATCTGCACGAGATCCCATTGTTCGAACATTCTCAACCCCCAATCGAAGAACGCAGAGCTTGATCCTTCGGCTTGCGACGTCCGTCCTCGTTCTCGTTGGCTGCGCGGGCGGTCGCCCTCCCACGCTGACCCCTCTGGCGCCGGCGGCCGGCGACGTCGTCGCAGTGGTCTATCTCGTCGGCGACGCCGGTGTCCCGGCCGTAGACGACGAGCCAGTCTTCGATGCGTTGATGGCGGAAATCGCGGAAGGACCCGCGAGCCTCGAGCGTCGAATCCTCTTCCTGGGCGACAACATCTACCCGCGCGGTCTGCCGGCACCGGAAGCGACAAGCCGTGCGGAGAGCGAAAGGCGCATCAGCTCACAGGTTCAGGTGGCGCTCGATGCCTCGACCGCGACCATCTTCGTCCCAGGAAATCACGATTGGGACAAGTCAGGCGCGGATGGGTGGAACGCAGTGCGGCGTCAGGCAGAGCTCGTCGAGGCGATGGGTGAGGGGCTCGTCGAGTTCCTGCCACGAGGTGGATGTCCAGGCCCGGAGGTACGCGACGTGGGTGAGCGGGTTCGTCTCGTCTTTTTGGACACGGAGTGGTGGCTGCGGGAGGGCCACAAGCCCCGCGATCCGTCGTCCGCATGTTCAGCGGACGCGGAGGCGGAGATCCTCGATCAGCTTGGCGATGCGATCGACACCTCTGAGGGGCGTCACGTCGTCGTCGCGGCCCATCACCCGCTCGCGACCGGAGATCCTCACGGGGGTCACTTCACTTTCTTGCAGCATATCTTCCCCTTGCGGGATTGGAAGAGCTGGCTGTGGATTCCGTTGCCGGTGATCGGCTCGATCTACCCGCTCGCGCGCATGAACGGAATCACGGACCAAGACTTGTCGGGAGGGCGCAACCAGGCCATGAGGGAGGCCCTGGACTCGGCGTTCGCGGCTCATCCACCTCTCGTGTACGCGAACGGACACACCCACGGACTGGAGGTCTTGGACGGAAGCGGGCGCGCCGGCGTAATCGTCACGAGCGGAGCAGGCAACTTCGGACACGTCAGCTCCCTTTCCTGGCTCGCCGAGACCCGATTCACCGCCGACAGAGGAGGCGGCTACGTGAAGCTCGAGTTCGAACGCGACGGGCGGGTCCGCCTTTCCGTCGTCACCGTCGACCAGGACGCACGTCGTACAGAAGCGTTTGCCACCTACGTGGAGTCTCCTCGTGAGTGACCGTGTGGGGATCGCCCTGCTCGTGATCAACCGTCTCGTGATCGCCTTGGTTGCCACGCTGCTCGCGACCGCAATCCCGTCGCCCGCTCGTTCACAGGCACCGCCATCCGGAGGCCCCGACTCGGTCACCGTGATCCCCGGGGAGCGGTACTCGGCCGGCGCCATCCGCAGCATGCTGCTCGGCCATGACCATCGCGACCTCTGGACGACGCCGCTTCGGGTTGAAGTGCTCGACCTCGGGACGTTCGAGGGGGGCCTCACACCGGTGAGGCGTGGGGGCGGATTGCAGACGCAGGCCCTGCGCTTCCGTGCACCCGATGGGCGTGAGTTCCAATTCCGATCCGTGGACAAGGACCCGGCTGCCGTCGTGCCGCCGGAGCTGAGGGAGACGCTGGTGGCAGAGGTGATCCAGGATCAGATCAGCTCGGCTCATCCCGTCGGGGCGCTGGCGGTGTCTCCGATTCTCGACGCGGTTGGCGTTCTCCATGCGGAGCCCCGGCTGGTCGTGCTTCCGGACGACTCTCGCCTGGGCGAGTTCCGCGGGGAGTTCGCGGGAATGCTCGGCATCATCGAGGAGCGGCCGGACGAGAGCGACAGCGAATTGGCGAGCTTCGCGGGTGCGTCGAATGTCGTCGGCACCGATCGGCTCTTGGAGCGCATCGAGGAGGACCTCGAGCTCGTCGACTCCCGGGCGTTCCTCGCCGCGCGTCTCATGGACGTATTCCTGGGCGACTTCGATCGGCACGAAGACCAGTGGCGGTGGGCACGCTTCGGTGATCGTAGAGAGGACAGCTGGAAGCCGATTCCTCGCGATCGTGATCAGGCCTTTGTTCGAATGGACGGGCTGCTTCTCTCGCTCGCCCGCGGATTCTACCCACAGTTCGTGAAATTCGAAGGGGACTATGGACGGGTGCTCGGCCTGGCGTGGCAGGCGCGACGCCTTGACCGTCGCCTGCTCTCGGAACTCGAGTGGCCGACATGGGATTCGGTCGCGACGGCTCTACGGGAACAGATCACGGACAGCGTGCTCGATGCCGCTGTGGAGCGTCTTCCGGACGAGTATGCTCCTTCCGACACGCCAGTCCTCCGTCGGCGGCTCGCGTCGAGGCGGGACCAGCTGCGGGACGGGGCGCGGTCCATGTACGACCTGTCGGCGGGCGAGGTGGACATCTACACGACCGACGCGTCGGAGGTCGCGCACGTCGAGCGCCTCCCTGACGGAGACCTGCAGGTCGTCGTCACCGCCCCGGAGACACCCGCGGGCCCACTGGAGATCTTCCGCCGTCGCTTCCATCGGACAGAGACGAAGGAGATCCGTCTGTTCCTGCGCGGCGGGGCGGACTCGGTTCGGGTGGTCGGCGAGAGACGTGGAATCGGGGTGCGCGTGGTGGGCGGGGGAGGCAGGGACCGGTTCGTGGACGAGGCTGGGGGGGCGCATTTCTACGACGTCGGTGACAACGGCGTGTTCGTGCGCGGTCCTGGAACCTCCGTGGACCACCGCGATTTCGAGATTCCGCCGCGGACGGCCAGTCCGTTCAACCGCGACTGGGGCCGGCGCTACTCGTTCCCTCCCCGCTTACGATTCTCTTCGGACATCGGACTCCTGTTCGGAGCAACCGTCCAACGACACGATTTCGGGTTTCGGAAGCTCCCCTGGTCGTCCGTCACCAGCCTCACGGCGGGGTGGGCCACCGGGGCCGACGCCTTGTTCGTCCAAGGAAGGGTCCAGGTCTACCGAGAGAATTCCCCGACCTATTGGCTGGTCGACGCCTATGCGTCCGGACTGGAGGTGCTGCGCTACCACGGCCTCGGCAACGAGACCACTGCGGATCGCCCCAAGGCCGATTACAGGACCGATACGCGGGAGTACGCGGTGGAGCCGCGCGTGGTGCTCCCGTTCGGGTCGGCGGTGAGCTTGGCGCTCGGGCCGTCGCTCAAGTTCACGGAGACGCGCCGGCCACCTGCTTGGCTCGATGGAGAGCCGCTGCCATACGGAATGGCCGATTTCGGGCAGGTCGGGTTAGCGACTGAGCTGGCTCTCGACGGAACTGACAGCCCCCGAGCACCTTCGAGTGGAGCCTATTTGACCCTCGGTGGCTCGGTCTTCCCGGCGATTTGGGACGTCGAGGACCCGTTCGGCCGGATCGAGGCCGTGGCGACAACGTATTGGTCCCACTCTCGCCGACTTTGGCGGTGCGTGCCGGGGCGACCAAGATGTTCGGGACCTACCCATACTTCGACGCGGCCCACATCGGTGACGAAGAGACGGTCCGCCTCGGGCGCGACCGACGCTTCGCGGGCGACGCGATCGTTTACGGGAACGCGGAGGTCAGGATGCGGATTGCCCGCCCCGTGATCGTGCTGCCCGTCGACATCGGCCTGATCGGTCTCTACGACGTGGGCCGGGTGTGGTACGAGGGAGAGAGCTCCGACCGTTGGCACGGAGCCTACGGTGGAGGGCTCTGGATCGCGTTCCTCAGGCCGGAGAACGCCGTCACCGTTACGGTGTCTCGTGGGGAAGAGCACACGGGCGTTTACCTGAGCGTCGGTTTCCCGTTCTGACGACCCGTCGTCCCCGTGCCGCGGGACCCATGGGAGGAGGAGGGCGAGTGGAGCATCGACACGAGCTGGTGACGATCGACGGCGCTGCGGGCACGCTTTCTGGTACGCTTCATATTCCCGATGGCGATCCCCGTGGCGCGGTCCTTCTCGCGCACTGCTTCACGTGCTCAAGGTCGCTCAAGACAACGCGGGCGCTCAGCACGGGAATCGAAGATGGCGGCTTCGCTGTACTGCGCTTCGACTTCACCGGCCTCGGTGAGAGCGAAGGCGACTTCGCCGAGACCACGGTCACGACGAACATCGCCGACATCGAGGCCGCCGCTCACTATCTTGGCGGTCGCGGCTTCGGCCCCTGCGTCATGGTGGGCCACAGTCTCGGAGGAGCGGCCACCCTCCTGGCTGCCGCAAACGTCCCTGAGGCCAAGGCCGTCGTCGCGGTCGCCTCTCCCTTCGGCCCGGAGCACGTACGCCACTTGTTCACGGAGCGAGACATGGACCGTGTGTTCGCCACCGACCGTGCCCAGGTTTCCATCGCCGGCCGCCCGTTCGAGATCGCTCGGTCGTTCTTCGAGGATTTGGAGACGCACTCCACTCCGGATCGACTGGCCAATCTCGGTCGTCCGCTGCTCGTCGTTCACGGGACCGGCGACACGGTCGTGGACATCTCCGAAGGGGAGCGCATCTTCGGCGGGGCCAGGCAGGCCAAGTGGTTCGCGGCCATTCCCGGAGCCGACCATTTGTTCGTCAGGCCCGGAGTCGTCGACCACGCGACGACTGCGATCAGGACCTTTCTGGACGCCGTGATCTGATGCGTGACGGGCACACGGACGGTGATGTGACGCCTGGCGATCACCCGGACGATGATCGGACGCTCGTCGGGCGTACCGACGGTGCGGCGGACCTTCCCGCCCTCCCTCGTCGGATCGACCGCGAGATCAGCTGGCTGTCGTTCAACTACCGCGTCCTCCAGGAGGCGATGGATGAGCACGTTCCGTTGTTCGAGCGGCTCGGCTTTCTCGCGATCTACTCCTCGAATCTCGATGAATTCTTCCGCGTCCGGGTCGCTGGACTGCGGAGCCTGCTCCGCTTGAAGAAGAAGTCGATCAAGAAGCTCGGGTTCAACCCGTCGCGCACTCTGCGGAGAATCCACGCCATCGTAACTGGACAGCAGGAACTGTTCGGCGAGACGCTGCGCCGGAGCATACTGCCGGGGCTCGAGACGCAGGGCATCTTCCTGATCCGGGAGAATGAGGTCCCTGAGGTGAGCGCCAGCTACCTGCTCGACTATTTCAGGCGCGAGCTGGCGCCACTGCTCGAACCGGTCGAATTGAGCCGCTCCGGAGACGAAACGGACCCTTTCTTTCTCGAGGACCGGCATATCTACCTGGTGGTGGAGTTGTGGCCGGGAGGGGGGTCACGCGAGATCGTGGAGGCTCCGGACTACGCTCTCGTCGAGATCCCGCCGGGCGTCGACAGGTTCGTCGTCCTCCCAGCCGTCGACGAGCGCCGGCTCGTGATGTTCGTCGACGACGTGATCCGCTTCGGACTCGACGAGCTCTTCCCTGATCGAAGCGTCGGGCAGTGCTACTCGGTGAAGCTCTCCCGCGACGCGCATCTGCACCTCGAGGACGAGTACGAGGGCAGCTTGGTGGAGAAGGTCCGGAAGAGCCTCGCGAAGCGCGACACAGGGGTGCCGAGCCGGTTCCTGTACGACACGCAGTCGCCGTTCGGGATGATCTCCGGCTTGGCGAAGCGCTTCAACCTGGCGGACGAGGACCTGGTGCCAGGCGGTCGGTATCACAACCTGCACGATCTGAGATCCTTCCCGCGCTTCGACCTCGACGACCTCGCGTATGAGCCGCTGCCACCCGTGCCGCATCCCGGCCTCGACGACTCCGACAGCCTGCTCGAGTCCGTCGGGCGCAGGGACCGGATCCTTCATTTCCCGTACCATTCCTACGACTACGTGGTGCGATTCCTCGAGGAGGCATCGGCCGATGCCGCTGTCGAGGAGATCTTCATCACGCTCTACCGTGTCTCGGACGACTCGGCCGTCGTTAAGGCGCTGCTGAGAGCCGCCCAGCGTGGGGTGCGCGTCACCGCTTGTGTCGAGGTCCAGGCCCGCTTCGACGAGGCGTCCAACCTCTTCTGGGCCGACCGCATGGAGCAAGCCGGGGTGCGGATCCTGTACGATCTACCTGGGCTGAAGGTGCATGCCAAGCTGGCGCTCGTCGCCCGGCGCGAGAGCGGCGCCCGCCGGCTCTATGGGTACCTGGGCACGGGGAACTTCAATGAGAAGACTGCGCGGTTCTATACGGATTACGGACTCCTGACGGCCGACGACCGATTGACGGAGGAGCTGGATCGATTGTTCCGACATTTGAGCGGCGCGTCGGAGGCGCCGGACTTCTCCTATCTGCTGGTCGCGCCCCGGGGGCTTCGCTCGGGCCTGAACGGCTTGATGGACCGGGAGGTGTCGCACGCACAGGAGAGTGAGGGCGCCTCGATGACCCTCAAGATGAACAGCCTCGAGGACCCTGGGATGGTGGATCGGCTGGGTGCCGTGGCGAGCGCGGGCGTAGAGGTCCGCTTGGTCGTCCGGGGGATCTGTTGTCTCGTGCCGGAAGATGTGGATCGAGGAGAGACCATCGAGGCCACCAGCATCGTGGACCGGTTCCTCGAGCACGGACGCGCCTTCGTGTTCGGTCGCGGCGACCGTGAGGTCATGTACCTGTCTTCGGCGGACCTCATGAAGCGAAACCTGGATCGGCGGATCGAGGTCGCCTTTCCCATCCTCGACGCCGACGTCCGCAAGGAGCTTCGTGCTGTTCTCGATATTCAAATCGCCGACAACACAAAGGCGCGCATCATCGACGGCGGAGGGACGAACGTGTACGTGACGTCGGCCGGGGCAAAGCCCGTGCGCGCTCAGATGGACACCTACAGGTTCGTTGAGGGGCTGGCTACGGCGCCGCCCGGGACGGGCGACTCATCTCACGGAGAAGCGTAGCCCCACGGTCATTCCCCCCTGTTGGGCCGGAGCGACCTCCAAGCCGGGCACGGCGTCCACTCGCTCGGAGTGAAGCACCCCCTCGACCAGCCGGCCCGTAAGAATCCCCAGGGCGGATCCAGCCACGACGTCGGTGACCCAATGTCGTCGATCCAGAACGCGGGTCGTGGCCGTCCAACCGGCCAGCGGGTAAGCCAAGTACGGCACCCATGGGTGGCGCTCACCGAGCTCCGACGAGACCACCGCCGCCAGGACGAACGCGCCAGAGGAATGCCCAGAGGGGAACGAGAGGTAGTCCGCGTCGAACGTGAAGTGGTCGAAGTGGTCGGGGTCGGTGTCCAGATACGGGCGAGCCCGCCCCGCGCTCACCTTGATGGCGTGGGTGATGAGCTGGGTCGAGAGGTAACCCGCGAGGCTGTGGAAGCCGAGGCGGCTAAGCGTCTCGTTGCCACCGATCCGACCGGCTAGATGGACCGACGTAGCGAGCCCGATCGCCACGGCGGGGTGCCCGGAGTCACGACCCACGATCCGCAGAAAGGCTTGACGACCTTCGACTCGAGACCAGTTCTGGCTCCCGGTGTTGTCCAGGCCCTTCAACGGCTCGTTCAGTACGAGGGCACCAACAACGATCCCCCCGAGCACCCAGTCCGCCGGACCCATCCGCATGGCAGTCAGCCTGGGTGGGGCGGATTTCGACTCCCGGACTTCGTGGAGCTGTGGGTCCGGGACTTGACCGGCGAGCTCGCCTGGCATCGTCCCAAGGAATCCAGAGACGATCGTGAGGATTAGGAGACGGTGCGAAGCACGCCGACGCGCAGCGTGGCCTCGGATTGCCGATGCTTTCATGTAGATCCTGGCTCGAGAAGTCCACAAGATCTTGCCCTCCCCCGCGGAACGCCAACC
Organism: Longimicrobiales bacterium; assembly: GCA_965248625.1. Taxonomy (GTDB): domain Bacteria; phylum Gemmatimonadota; class Gemmatimonadetes; order Longimicrobiales; family Gaopeijiaceae. Next base: position 1,747,037 of record OZ252109.1, read on the forward strand.
CGGCACGATCGTCGTTCGCGCACGAACGCGCCGTCAACAGCCGGCACCGTCGGTTCGGCACGCGATCCTGGGCTCAGGGGGCGGAGTCCGTTGCGGCTGGAACCCTTGCGGCGACTACGTTGTTCTGACCAGCATTCTGATCGGACTGAGGGCACTAGGGTTCGCGGAACCCCGCCGCTTGCAGGGCGTAGACGCCCTCACCCTCTAGAAAGGTCGGGAGTGGTGCGATTCGTGACAGGTCACGACCAAGAACGGCGACGGCACAACCCACCAGTGGGTGCCGTCTTGGTGGTTGCACTGATCATGGTCGCGGTCGGTTGGTGGCTCCCCGAACCGATCGCTGCCCAACGAACGTTGGCGGCGTCGCCTGGCGACACCGTTGAGATCACGCCGGAGGGACGTTACGACGCTGGTCTGTTTCACCGGTTCTTCCTCGGATCGCATCACCGTGATCTCTGGCGCACCCCAGTGAAGGCCGAGGTGGTCGATCTGGCCAGCTTTGCTGGTGGACTGACGCCCGTGGGACTTGGTGGCGGCAACCAGACGCGATCGATCCGTTTCCGTAGCGGTGATGGCCGTGCGTTCAGCTTTCGGTCGATCGACAAAGACGCGAGCCGCTCCCTCGACCCGGCGCTCCGGCGGGGACTCGCCGCCAACATTCTTCAGGACCAGGTGTCGGCGCTCCTGCCGATGGGCGCACTCGTCGTTTCTCCCCTGCTGGAGGCCGCGGGAGTATTGCACGCGAATCCAAATCTGGTCGTCATGCCTTCCGATCCGGCGTTGGGCGAGTTCCGCGAAGATTTCGAGGGCCTCCTGGGGTTCATCGAGGAGCGACCCAACGAGGCGGCGGACGGCGAGCCGGGATTCGCGGGCGCAGACCGGGTTGTTGGGTCCCCACGCTTCCTCGAGCTACTCGAGGAGAGTTCGGAGCATCGGATCGACGGTGAGTCGTTCCTGCAGGCGCGGCTGATGGACATCTTTGTCGGGGATTGGGATCGCCACCCCGACCAGTGGCGCTGGGCGGGCTTCGAAGAGGGGATCGTGACGCGGTGGCGTCCCATACCTCGGGATCGGGATTGGGCACTCTCGAACATCGGCGGGCTCCTGCCCTGGGTAGCCACATATGCCTGGCCGCATTGGGTTGGCTTCGGCCGCGAGTATCCCAGTGCTCTCAAGTCTACGTGGAGCGGACGCGCATTGGACCGCCAACTCCTGTCCCACATGACCCGGTCACGTTGGGACGTCGTCGCCGCCGATCTTCAGGTGCGCCTCACCGACGATGTGATCCGTGACGCCGTGGGACGGCTCCCCGAGTCCTACTACGGCAAGATCGGTCCGAAGCTGGAAGGGGACCTGATCTACCGACGGGACCGCCTCCCGGAGGTCGCCGGCGAGTTCTACGACCTGCTCGCGCGCAAGGTCGACATCCACGCGACAGACGAACGCGACATCGCGTCCGTCACCCGGCTCGACGGCGGTGACGTCACAGTGCGATTGACCACGATGGGCCAGGATCGTGACGCCGACCCGTACTTCGAGCGGACGTTCCTGTCGGACGAGACCCGGGAGATCCGCATATATCTTCGCGGAGACGACGACGAGGCGGTCGTCAGCGGAGGGGGGGGTACCATACACGTTCGGGTGATCGGTGGTGGGAGTGACGACCTGCTGACCGATGAGGCGGGGGGGGGGACGAACGTCCTTCTACGATGACCGAGGCGACAACGAGATCCGCGCCGGCAGTGGAACGCGAATCGACGAATCCGAGTACGAGGAGCCTTTCGACCCCGAGGCCACCACGCACCAGGCGCCCGCCCGGGACTGGGGGTCGTCCACCATCCCCATTCCTGTTCTGGAGTACGATCCGGATGTAGGACTGTTCGCGGGCGCTGGCTTCGTCCGCTGGGGGTACGGCTTCCGGCATTACCCCTACCGCACTCGGTTTCAAGCGACGATCGGCATCGGCACGCCGTCCGGCGAAGTCAGGGCGGCTCTCGACTGGGAGTTTCCCGTCGGGCCAGACGCGCTGAGGGGCAGAGTCAGGGGGCAGATCTCGGGAGCCGAGGTGAATCGGTTCTACGGTCTGGGCAACGAGACATCGAGCGAGGGTCCCAGGGATTTCTTCTCGGCGGAGCGACAGGAGCTGGTGCTCGAATCGCTCCTGGAATGGAGGCCGGCCCCGAGCTTCGTCCTGGCGGCGGGACCCACAGTCAGGCTCTATCGCCCGGACAGCGAGCAGGAGACGTTGCTAGCGGAGATCGACCCGTACGGGCATGGTGATTTCACCGAGATCGGAGTCGTCGGCGAGCTCCTCTTGGACGGACGCGACCGAGCCGTGGCAGCGGGCGAAGGCGGCTATCTTCAGCTGAGCGGCCGCTTCTTCCCGAGTGGATCCGACGTCACCCGGGGCGCGTTCGGAGGAGTGCGCGGCGAGGGCGGGACGTACATGTCCGCGGGTGGACCCTTCGAACCGACCCTGGCCGTACGCGTGGGGGGCGAAAAGCTCTGGGGCACCGTACCGTATCATGAGGCGGCGTATCTGGGCGGACCGGGCAGCCTTCGGGGCTTCCGCACTCAGCGCTTTGCCGGCGATCGGTCCTTGTTCGCGAACGCCGAGCTCCGCGTCTTCCTGACGGAGGTGTTCCTCCTGCTGCCTTCGGACGTGGGGGTCTTCGGCCTTGGAGACGTGGGCCGCGTGTACTTCGCTGACGAGGTGTCCAACGCCTGGCACGGAGCCTGGGGTGGTGGAGTGTGGTTTTCCTTTCTCAGGCGGACGAACGTGATGAGCGTGGCGCTCGCCCGCAGCGCCGAGGAGACGGGCGTCTACGTCAAAGCTGGGTTCATGTTTTGACGGCCGGCGCGCGTCTCGCCTCGTCGCGCCAGTCGAGTCGGCGTGGTTGGCTTCTCCGGCGTCTCCCACCAATGTTGTGCGAGTCGCGCCTGGACAGTCCAGCGCTGTTTATCCTCCAGTGATGGTTGGCGGTATGAGCGACGACGGGCAACGCGAAGACGTCGACGGACCGGACCACGGGAGCTCCTCGGAGGCCGAGTCCGGTACCCATGCAGAGCCGGCAGACGGGGAGGCTACAACGGCTCCCGCTACGCCCGACGCACCACTGTCTCGGGATACCCCACCGCCGCAGGCTGCCGCGCCCGACGCGCTTTCGTCCGGTGCGGTCTCGGAATCCGGGTCCGGTGCGGGCGTCGAGGCCGGCTCGGGCGTCCAGGCCGGCTCGTTGGCTGCGGCCGAACCCCCCGGATCCCCAAGCGACGTTAGCACCGGTGAGGTGAAGAAAAAGAAAAAGAAGAAGAAGAAGGTGACCGACGGCCTCGGCACGTCGCGCGGCATCGAGACCATGTTCCGCACGTCGTACCGCACGCACATGGACCTCAGCGCGTTGGCGGACACCAAGGCCAACATCATGATCAGCGTCAACGGTCTGATCCTGACGATCATTCTCGCGGGGGTGTCGCCAAAGATCGACGCCAATCACTTCCTCCTGTTGCCGACATCGGCAATTCTCATCACGACGCTGATCTCGATGATCTATGCGATTCTGTCGGCTCGCCCGCGCGTGACGAGCCACGTGGTCACCCTAGAGGACATCCGCGACAACCGATCGAACATCCTCTTCTTCGGAAACTTCACGAAGCTCTCGGAGGAGGACTTCGTGACCGGCATGTCGGAGGTGCTGAGGGAGCAGGACACGGTCTACTACCACATGATCCGGGACATCTACAGCCTGGGTGGAGTCCTTAATCGGAAGTTCGCCCTGCTCCGGATCTCGTATACGATCTTCATGTACGGGCTCGTCGTGTCGGTGACCATGTTCCTGGGGGTGTACCTGTATGTCGTGCTCCTCTCTCCTCTCCCGTTGGCGGTGACCCCTTTCGGAACCTGATCTCGTCGCACGGGCGTTTGGGGGAAGCGGAGCCGATCCCCCGTCCCAGCGAGACAGCCGTGAGCCTCGATTACTGGTATATGATGCCCGTTGGCGTCGTCGTGGCGACAACCGCCATGGCCTCGGGGGTCGGGGGTGCCACCTTCTTCGCGCCAATCTTCCTGCTGGTCCTCGGACTGTCCCCGGAGGTCGCGATCGGGACCGGCCTGATCACGGAAGTCTTCGGCTTCATGAGCGGGGAGGCGGAACCGGCCGGGCTGGTCTGACGTTCATATCGCATCGCATTCAGGAGATCGTATGCAGGACTCCTTGCTGTTCATACCGGACATCAGCGGCTTCACGCGTTTCGTCAACGACACGGAGATCGGCCACAGCCAGCACATCGTGGCAGAGCTTCTGGAAGTGATCATCGATTCGGATGAGCTCGGTCTGACCCTGTCCGAGATCGAAGGCGACGCCGTGATGTTCTATCTGCGCGACGACGTCCCGTCGGTGAGCGACATCCTCGAGCAGGCAAAGCGCACCTTCGTGAGATTCCACGCCCACCTGAAGCAGTACGAGACGCATCGGATCTGTCAGTGTGGAGCCTGCAGCACGGCGCATGAGCTGACACTCAAAGTGGTCGCCCATGCCGGACCCATTCAGTTCATCCGCGTAAGGGACATCGAGAAGCCCCACGGCTCGGAAGTGATTCTCGTTCACCGCCTCCTCAAGAACCAGGTCGACGATCGCGAATATGCACTGCTCACGGAATCGATCCTGAAGGGGGAAGATTCGGATGTGCCGGACTGGGCATCCATGACCAGCGGCGCAGAGCAATACGAGGACTTCGGGGACGTTGGGTACAGCTTCGCGTCATTGGGGGGGCTGCACCCCCTCGTGCCCGATCCTCCGCCGATCCCTGCGTTCCTTCGGATACCGAACCCGGTTCGGGTGGAAGCGATCGTCAAGAGATCTCCCGACGAGCTTTACGAGATCATCAGCAACCTCGACTTGAGGCTCGAATGGAACACGGCACCAACTGAGCTGGAGTACGAGCCGGATAGGGTGAACCGGATCGGAACCGCCCACGAATGCCTCGTAAACGGCAAGCTGGTGGGGTTCACGACCATATCCGCCGACCTGGGCAGCGGGATTCTCGTGTACGGGGAGCTTCTGGACGAGGCGCCGTTCGCGAAGCAGCTCGCGGTATTCCACATCCTCGAGCCAGCGAGTGGTGGGACGCGGGTAGGCATCGAAGCTCATTACCACATGCGGGGCTTGGTCGGACGACTCTTCATACCGCTGCTGCGCATCAAGATGAAGGCCGTCCTGAAGCAGTACATGCGAGGGATCCGCTCCTTCGCCGAGTCGCGACCCGCTCCCGCCGCCGATCTCGGAACCGCTTCCTCCGGCGCGCCTGTGGGCCAGACGAGCGACGTGCGGTCCTAGGTGCCGCCGTCTTCCACCGCGGCTTCCGTGAGCGAGAGTGCGGCGGCGTCCCCATCGAGCAGCGCCATCCCACCGACAGGGAGAGTGCAGTTGTGGTCGACGTGGCCGAACGGCAGATCGGCCACCGCGGGCACACCGACCCGCTCGGCGAACTCTGAGATCACGTCGCTTACGCTCGCTTCGTCATCCGCGGACAGGTCTGTGAAGCGCCCGAACGCCAGTCCGGCCACACCCTCCGTAACGCCAGCTCGCTCCAGTTGCACGAGCATCCGATCGACCCGATAGGCCGGCTCGGCCACGTCTTCCAGGAACAGGATGCAGCCTGGGGTCGTTAGCGCGTCTCGGGACCCGCAGAGTGATGCGAGCATAGCGAGGTTGCCGCCGAGCAAAGAGCCTTCTGCCCGTCCTCCGACCAGCGTGTGTGGCTCGGGATCCTCGGGGCGGGCGGGCAGAGCTCCCGGCGGCTCGGCCGAGAAGAGAACGTCCTGGAACGACTCTTCCGTCTCTCGTGGGAATTCGGCCCCCGGGTGCGGGCCGTGAAAGGAAATCACCCCCATTGCCGCGTGACGCGCATGGAGCGTCGTGTTGTCGCTGAAGCCGATGAAGGGAATCGGCGCGTTCCGTTGTCGGGTGAGGTCCAAGCGGTCGAGGATGCGGATCGTGCCGTAACCGCCCCGGAGTGCCCACACGCCCTGGATCGTGGGATCGTTGAACGCGTCTTGAAGGTCAGCGAGTCGCTCGGCGTCGGTCCCGGCCAGGTAGCCGTTTCGTCGCGCCGCCGCCGGGAAGACGACGGGTTCGAGGCCCAGGCTCTGGCAGCGCTCCGTGGATCGCTCGATCCGTTCGGGCTCTACGGGTCCGGCCGGGGCGACGAGCGCTACACGCGTGCCCGATGTGAAGGCGCGCGGCCGCGTCGCGCCGCTTCTCGTTCCCAAGGCAGGATCAGTCGTATCAGGTTCGTTCGATGGGTTAGTTCTGTTTGACAACAGAGCAGGAGAACTCTCCCTCGGCAATCCGGCCTGGCCTCGTGACTCCGACGGATCTACCGGACATCGGCCACGCCCCACTAGGTTCTCGAGATGCGAACGTCCGACGACGACTGACGGGCCCTTGTCCCGCCCACCAACCAACTGGCCTGGCGACTGGCCATTCCCGCCCCATGGGCCGGCCGGTTCGGGGTCCGCCTCCATGGTCGTCTCAACGGACGGCTACGCCAGCGAAGCCGGCGTGGGGGCCTTGGAGGCGGGTGGGAACGCCGTGGATGCCGCTGTCGCGGTCTCCTTCGCGCTTGCCGTCGTTAATCCCGAAGCGGGCAACCTCGGAGGCGGGGGCTTCATGCTGCTCCGCACCGCCGACGGCGCCGTTGCGGCACTGGACTATCGCTCTTCGGCGCCCGCAAGCGCGACCGGCGAGATGTTCCTGGACGCCGGCGGCGAGCTCGGCGATCGGTCGGTGCAGGGCCACCTCGCCGCGGCAGTGCCGGGGTCGGTGAAGGGGTTGTGGAAGGCCCACGAGCGGTACGGGAGGCTCGCGTGGAGCGATCTCGTCGAGCCGGCAGTGACCCTCGCGCGTGGCTTCGCCGTTCAGGAGCGCTTCACGCGGTCGTTCCCTCCCCACATCGTCGCGGGTTTGAGCCGGTTTCCCACGAGCGCGCGTGTCTTCCTTCCCGGGGGTGGGCCGCCTCGGATTGGTGACACCTTCCACCAGCGGGATCTCGCGCGCACGCTCGCGCACGTCCGCGACGAGGGCCCGGACGGCTTCTACCAGGGCGAGATCGCCGACCTCATCGTCGCGGAGATGGAGCGAGAGGGCGGCATCATCACGCTCGATGATCTGGCGGCGTACGAGGCCGTTTGGCGTGAGCCCGTGCGTGCCGATTACCGTGGCCACACCATCGTCTCCATGCCGCCGTCTTCCTCCGGCGGTGCCACGCTCGGCGCGACCGCGGGGATCCTGGACACCTTCCCGCTCGGGGACCTGACTTGGCACAGCTCCGAGCATGTTCATCTGCTTGCCGAAGCATGGAAGCGCGCGTTCGGTGATCGCAACCACTACCTGGCGGATCCCGAGTTCTCCGATATCCCGATGGACGTCCTCGTGTCGGCCGACTATGGCGTATCGCGTGCGGCGGGCATCTCGATGGAGCAGGCGACGCCGGCGGAACAAGTGAGGCCGGGACTTGGGAGCGTGCGACCGAGCAGCGCTACCACCCATTTCTCGATCATCGATGCCGACGGGAACGCCGCGTCGGTCACGACCACGCTCAATACGTGGTACGGGAGCAAGGTCGTCGTCGGGGGCACGGGTGTTCTCCTCAACAACGAGATGGACGACTTCACGGCGAAGCCGGGAGCGCCCAACTTCTTCGGGCTGGTGCAAGGAGCGGCCAACGCGATCGAGCCTCATAAGCGTCCGCTTTCAGCGATGACTCCCACGATGGTGCTCGACACGGACGGAGACCTACGGATGGTCGTGGGCTCGCCGGGTGGCGCGACCATCATCACCACGGTGTTCCAAGTCGTCGCCAATGTGCTGGACCACGGGATGAGCCTGGAGGAGGCGGTTTGCGCTCCGCGTGTTCACCATCAGCATCTTCCCGACCGGATCCAAGACGAGCCTGGCGGGCTCCCTCCCGGCGTTTCCGAGGCGCTGACGGCGTTAGGGCATGAAGTCGTGGAGCACGAGGAGATGTCGGGGGACGTGCAAGCCATTCTCCGGCTCCCGGACGGTACCCTCGACGGGCAGTCGGACCCGAGGCGCGGAGGGGTCGCAGTAGGCCGGTGAGCCACTGCGGTGGGGTGCCGTAGGCCGGTGAGCCACTGAGGTGGGGTCGCAGTAGGCCGGTGAGCCACTGCGGGTGGGATGCCGTAGGCCGGTGAGCGATCGCTGTGGGGTCGCGACTTCGCAGTAGGCGACCCCGGAGCCGTCAGCCCGTGCTCCGCTCCTTGGGCTCCCCCCCGTCCAGCGCCGCGAGCAGCTTTTCGTGGATCGCCCCGAATCCGCCGTTGGACATGATCAGAACGACGTCGCCCGGGCGGGCTTCGGCGGCGACTCGCCGGACGATCTCCCCGACCTCCGGGATGTGATCGGCTTCCACGCCGTCCGCGCGAAGTGAATCGACGAGCGCCTGAGGGCTCATCGCGGTGTCCGCATCGTATCGTTCCGGGTGGAACATGCCGGCGACCACCACACGGTCCGCTGAGCCGAGGGCGGAGCGGTACGGCTCCTGGAACTCGCGGCGCTGGGCCGTATAGCTGCGTGGCTCGAAGACTGCGAGTACACGGCGATCCGGAAACCGCTGGCCGGTTGCCTGGACGGTCTCGCGAACCGCGGTCGGGTGGTGCGCGAAATCGTCGATCACGGTAACACCCCGAACTTCGCCACGGATTTCCATTCGACGACGGACGCTCCGGAACGAGCCCAGCCCACCGCGCACGGAGTCCCAGTCGGCACCGACGGCGGTGGCCGCAGCGACGGCTGCGAGGCAATTCCGGACGTTGAAAGCGCCCGATAGTGGGACCTCGACCTCACCCAGACACGCGTCGCCGTGAAAGACCTCGAGCCGCGTCCCGTCGGGTCCGTAGTGGACTGCCTCCGCCCGCCAGCGCGGATGGGGGCCCTCGCCGGTCGGCTCCCCCGCGTGTGAGGCCGGACCTCCCGGGATCTCTGAATCGGACCGGCTGAAGCCGAACGACTCGACGGGCGCGAGCGAGCCCAGGCTGAGCTGCCGCACCACGGGCGAGTCCCAACCGGCGATCAATGTCCCGGTTCTCGGGACGAGATTGATGAAGCGCTCGAACGCGAACCGGTACGCGATGTCGTCGCGGAAGATGTCGGCGTGGTCGAACTCGACGTTGGTCACCACCGCCGTCCGAGGCAGGTAGTGCCACATCTTCGGCCCTTTGTCGAAGTACGCCGTATCGTACTCGTCCGCCTCGATGACGAAATACTCGGAATCGGTCAGACGAAACGAGGTTCCGAAGTTCTCCGATATCCCTCCGATCAGGAACGAGGGCCCTAGTCCGGCGGTCTCGAGAAGCCAGGCGAGCAAGCTGGTGGTGGTGGTTTTTCCGTGTGTGCCCGCCACCGCGAGGACGTGTCGCCCGCGTAGGAACTCGTTCTTGACAACCGAGGCGGCGGACGTGTAGTGGAGGCCCAAGTCCAGAACGGTCTCGAGCTCGACGTTTCCGCGGCTGATCGCGTTACCGACCACCACCATGTCCGGATGGGGCTCGACATTGGATGGATCGAAGCTGGGTGCGTAGTCGATTCCCAGATCGTCGAGCATCGTGGACATGGGCGGATACCCACCCTCGTCCGAGCCGGTCACCCTGTGGCCCGCCTCGCGCAAGAGCCCGGCCAGCGAGGCCATGGCTGAGCCGGCGATCCCGATCAAGTGATAGTGCATGACCTTGTCCTTGCCCCTCGGAGGCCCATCGGCCATCCTGCCCCGCGCGCCCCTTTGGGCGCCTTCGAAGTCCCAGCCCCTCTTCCGTTCTCAAGGGTCCTCACATGCGCGTGCTCCGCGTCGGCTTCGCTCTCTTCTCTGTTTGTGCGTGGCATCTCGCGCCCGTCAGCGCCCAGATCCCGAAGCCGGAATCCGTCCTCGGCTTCCCCGTCGGCGCCGACTTCGAGCTGGCCACGTACGAGCAGTCCCTCGACTACTTCCAACAGCTCGCGGCGGCGTCGGACCGCGTCGAGCTTCGAGAGGTCGGACGCACGAGCTTTGGACGGCCCTGGTATCTGGCCCTCATCTCCTCCGCGGAGAATCTGCGCAACGTCGAGCGGTATCGGGAGATCGCGCATCAGCTCGCGTACCCCGCGCAGGACATGACGGCTGATGCGGCCCGCCAGCTCGCCACCGAGGGCCGAGCGATCGTACACATCGACGGCGGACTACACTCCAGCGAGGTCGCTCACGCCCAACACACCATCCAGCTGGCGTACGACCTCGTCACCGGGGACGACGATCCCGAGATCAGTGCGATCCTGGACAATGTGATTCTGCTGCTCTGGTTCAGCATCAACCCCGATGGCCAGACGATGGTGTCCGACTGGTACCGGTCCAACCTGAGCACGCCGTATGAGGTTTCAAGCATGCCGGAGCTGTACCAGAAGTACATCGGGCACGACAACAACCGCGACGGCTACATGATCAACCAGATCGAGTCGCGCGTGGTGACCCGCGTGGCGCGGCACTGGGAGCCGCAGATCATCTACAACCACCATCAGTCTTCGCCCTTCCCGACCCGCATCTGGATCCCGCCGTTCGCCGAGCCCATCAGCCCCAACGTGCACCCCCTCATGTGGCGCACCGTGAACCTCATCGGCATGGCGATGGCGCAGGCGCTCGAGGAGCGGGGTCAGAAGGGCGCGATGCACATGGGAAGCGGGTTCGACAACTGGTACCCCGGCTTCATGGATCACGCGCACAACTTCCACAACGTCGCGTCCCTCCTCACGGAGACGGCACTCTATCGATACGCGACGCCCCACTTCTACACGATTGGAGACTTCCCGGCCGACACCCGGGAATCTGCGGCCGCAGTCGTTGTATGCCAGTCCGTGGGAAGGTGGGTGGTGGCGCGTCGGCGACGCGGTCGACCACATGCTGACCGCCTCCGTCTCAGTGCTCGACGTGACCGCGAAGTACAAGAGCGACCTCCTCTTCAACCGATTCCAGGCGGCCCGCGACGTCGTTGAGCAGTATCGGGCCGGCCCGCCGTACGCCTACTTCATCCCGCAGGACCAGCGTGATCCCGTCGCGGCCGTCGAGATGCTGCGGCGGCTCGCCTTCAACGGCATCGACGTGCGCCGACTCGGGACTTCCGTCACCCTCGACGGCATGACGCACCCGGTCGGTTCCTGGGTGATCCCCATGGACCAACCCAACGCCAACTTCGTCCGCCAGCTCTTCGCGGTTCAAGACTATCCGGATCTCCGCGAGTACCCGGAGGGACCGCCGGAACAACCATATGACGTTTCCGGATGGACCCTTCCCTACCAGTTCGACCTGCGCGTGGTCGAGGCTCGGAGCCCCTTGGGCGATGACGTTCGTGGGACTCTCGAGGAGCTGAGGGGGGAGCCACTCCCGTGGGATGCGGAGGGCGACGCTCGGACTTGGGATACACCTCCGGGGGTCGGCTTCGACAGCCATCCGGTTGCGCGGGCGATCGTGCCGCCGAGCGGCGCGGCCTCTGGCGGTGGCGGCGCGCTGATTCTCGATCCGGCGCAGAACAACTCCTACCGCGCTCTCGTCGAGGCGTGGAGACGGGGGGGGAACGCCCGCTTCCAGCCTGGGTCGGCCGGAGCCGACGGAAGTGGGGGCTCGACTGGACGGTGGATCGTGACGGGGCTCTCGGCGAACGCGCAGACCGCCCTCGTGAGCGAGTATGCGCTCCAGGCCGCGCGCGGCGGAGCGGGAGGATCGGCGGTTCGGCAGCCACGCATCGGTCTTTATCGCCCATGGAATGCCAGCGCGGACGAGGGTTGGACGCGGTGGCTCCTCGAAACGCACGGCATCGAGCACACGAGCCTGTACAACGCAGATGTTCGCGCGGGCGAGTTGGGGTCACGATACGACGTCATCGTCTTGGCCGACCTCGGTTCCAGGCAGATCCTCGACGGCTTCGCGAGGGGTTCGGTGCCGCCGCGATACGAGGGAGGGATCGGCGCCGAAGGCATCCGCGAGCTGGACGCGTTCGTGCGAGGCGGCGGGACCCTCGTCACCATCAACAGCTCGAGCGAGCTCGCCATCGATCAGCTTCATCTTCCGGTCGAGAACGTCGTGGCCGACGTCGAGCGCGCCGAGTACTTCGCGGGAGGCGCGATCGTCGAGCTCGTCGTCGACCGGTCCCATCCGGTCATGAGCGGGATGCCGGAACGAGCCAAGGTCTTCGTCGGTGGGAGCCCGGTGTTCACGACGCTGGATGGTTTCGAGGGCCGGGTGCTTGCCAAGTATCCCGACCACGGGTCCCCACTTCTGTCCGGGTACTTCCTCGGGGAGGAGCACGTGCAGGGGTACGCGGCCGCGGTCGAGGTGGAGCACGGCGAAGGACGGATCGTGATGCTCGGGCTGCGTCCCCAGTGGCGCGGTCAGCCGTTCGGTACCTTCAAGGTGCTGTTCAACGCCGTGCTCTATTCAGGTGAGGTGGCTGGCCAGGCACCGGACAATGGCGATTTCTGGACCGCACCGGAGGAGCCCGAGGAGGAGAGCGGGGGGAGCGCCGAAAGAGGCACCGGCTGACACGGCGCGGCCAAGGGGGACTCGGGTGACCGGAGCGGTGCCTAACCGAAGAGTAGCCGCACCGTCCACACCGCGATGAGCATCGCGGCGAAGTCGGCGGTGAGGCCCACCGGAACCGCGTGGCGTGTCCGCTTGATGTTGACCGCTCCGAAGTAGACGGCCACGACGTAGAACGTCGTTTCGGTCGAGCCGAACATCACCGCTGCCATTTTCACGAAGATCGAGTCTTCCCCGTATTGGGCGATCATGTCAGCCACGAGCCCGGCCGATCCGGAACCGGTCAGTGGACGGATGATGGCCATCGGCAGCACCTCGCCCGGGAAGCCGACGAGGCTCAACACCGGATTCAGCGCGCCGATGAGCGCGTCCATGGCTCCACTTGCACGGAACATCCCGATCGCGAAAAGGATGGCGACCAGGTAGGGGATGATGCGGACGGCGACATTGAACCCCTCTTTGGCGCCTTCGACGAAGCTCTCGTAGACGGGTACCCGCTTGTACAGGCCGTAGAGCGGGAATCCGACCACGATCGCGGGAATCACGAAATAGGACAGGAGGCTGATCGCGCCGCGCACGAGCTCCATGGGCGTCAGGCCTCCGGGCTCGCGCCGGACGGCGGAGCGGGGGGCCCACCGGACCCGCTCGGCGGCCCCAGCCGATTCGGGTCGGAGGCGCGTGAGGCCGGCAGCTTCCCGTACAGCTTGGCCGCGGCGATCGCGATGATCAGCGACAGTCCCGTTGTGATGATGATCGCGAAGATCAGCTGGTTGACCTGCAGTCCCAGGAGCGCCAACAGCAGCACGGGCGGCACGAGCTGAACACTGGCGGTGTTCATCGCGAGGAGCATGACCATGCTGTTCGTGGCGGTGTCCTCAGTGGGGTTCAAGGTCTGGAGCTCCTCCATCGCCTTGATCCCGAAGGGCGTGGCCGCGTTGCCGAGTCCGAACACATTGGCCGTCAGGTTGAGCGCGATCATTCCCAGCGCGGGATGATCCTCCGGCACGTCTGGGAAGAGCGGCCGTAGGACCGGCCGCACGAGCTTGACGATCGCAAAGATGACTCCTGCCTCCTCGGCGATCTTGAGGAGCCCGAGGAACAGCGCCAGGATGCCAATCAATCCCAACGAGATCTCGGCGGCCGTTTCGGCGAAATCCAGAGCGGCGCCCCCGATGGCGTTCATCTTCACGAACCGGACGGGCTCGAACTGGACAGCGGCGGGAACGGCCTGCGTGGCACCGCCGACGAGCCCCACACCGGGCGCGCCCGGGGCGTTCGGTGTGGCAGGGAGGGTAAACCCGCTGAGGGTGCCTTGAAGCTCCCCGTCGTTCGACCGCGACACTCCCCGTATCGTCTCGAGGGGCTCCGGCAACGCGACGGTTGCGTCGAACCGTAGCTGGGCCCCGTCCTCGGTCGTGAGCAGGGAGCCCGGGTAACTCGCCTCCGTAGGCGGATCCGTTCTGTAGAAGGCAACGTACGCGACCGGGTCGATCCGGATCTCGACCTGATTGGAGCGGGCCGTCGCGTCGTAGCCCGACGGGAAGCCGAGCTCGACTGCGAGCGGCTGGTCGTTGCGATAGGTGTCGCGAGCGATGTCGCGGACATCGAAGACGCCCGCGAACACGAAGCTCGAGACGATCAGCGCTGCCCAGATGTAGTTGAGCACGCTACGGAGCTTTCGCGGTCAATGCCTCGATCAAACCTCGTTGAAGAGGTGTGAGATCAACGTACTCTCCCAGCTCGTTTACACCGACGTTTTGGCGATTCGTCAGTAGAATGACCGCTAGACCCTCGTCGCGCACCCCGAGAACAAGGGTTCCCGTGAAGCCGCTGTGGGCGAAGCTCGTCGGAGGCGCGTACTCCGGAACCTGCCAACCGAGAGCCTGTCCCTCTCCCGTGGAAGTCAAGAAAGTGTCCACGACCTCCGCGCCGATGTAGCGCCGTCCATCGTAAGCGCCGCGATTCAGCAGGAGCTGGAGTAGGACCTGCAGCTCCTTGGCCGTCGAAAACAGGCCTGCGTGGCCGGCGACACCACCGAAGGCGTGGAACGCGTTTCCATCGTTCACTTCTCCTACCAGCGTGCGTCGTCGCCACCCAGACCACGCGGCGGGATTGCCGGCGAATCGGTACCCGAACTCTGGATCGTGCACCATCCGGCGCTCGTAGGGGTTGCCGTGGGAGGTCGCCGCGAAGGGTCCCAAGCCGGGGATTGGCTCGGTTCGGAACCCCGTGGCCGACAGACCCAGGGGGCCGTAGAAGCGCTCTCGCACGAAGGCGTCCAACGGCTCGCGGGCCACCTTTTCCACCAGGCGCCCCAGGAGCATGAATCCGCGGTCCGAGTATCGGCGTGCGCTCCCGGGCGTCCACGCCAAGGGGAGGTCCCGGATGTACTCGTACGCCTCTTCGGCACTGGTCGCGTCATAGTAGACCGGCTGCCACTGCTGGAGACCGGCGCGATGGGTCAGTAGGTGACGCGGGGTGATCTGGTCCCTGCCTCCACCCCCAAAGTCCACGAGGTAGTTGTGAAGCGGCTCGTCCAGCTCCAGCCTATTCAGATCCACGAGGGACATCAGGGCGAGGGTGGTGGCCATGACCTTGGTGACCGAAGCGAGGTCGAAGGCCGTTTCGAGGGTCGTGGGCACCGGATCGATCAACCGCCGTGGGCCCCCGAGCGGCGCCTCAGCACGGCCGGCGGGTGGGTACTGGCCGCCTCCGAAGTCGTTCAGGTGAGCCCAGCCATAGGCCTTTTCCAGGACGGTGTCGCCGTCCTTCGAGACCAGAAGGACCGCGCCGGCTACCTTCTCCGCGGCGACCCATGAGGTGACGAGGGAGTCGGCCGTCGAGAGGGCCGCGTCCGATTGGGACGCACCGACAGCCGCGTGGGTCAGGGGCACGAAGGCCAGCGAAGTGAGAACACCGAGGTGCAATGCGCGCGTAGAGATCGACACCCGAGGATCATAGCCAGGGCCGCGGTCCGCGGCACGGTTTTTTGAGAGTGCGGTCCCCGCGTCGCGTCTCGACGCTCGGCTAGCGCACCGTCGCCACAGGGCCGCCAACGGGCACGTCGCGTCTGGGAACCTGGCGGGCGCACCATGGATTCGATCGACGAGCCGAGCGATCATCGCCAATAGCTGGAATCGGGGAATCCCGGGCTTCGCTCGTTAATGGCCTAGAGGACCGTCTTTCGAGGAGACTCAACATATGAGCCCACTTCTGCGTACGGGATTCGCCTTTCGGGGCGCAGGCGTCCGGCCTCGCCTAGCGTTGTCCGCTCTTCTGGGCGCGGCGTTCCTCGCCGCGGGCTGCTCGGATGCCCCGACGAACAACAATCCGGACGCGCCACCGGTCGAAGGCGGACTGGACTGTAGCATCCCGCTGGGCCTCATCCAGGATGGCGGGGTGGGCCTCGATGGCATTCCGGCACTCACCGATCCAGCCGTGACGGGCGTGTGGGACCCGGCGACGGAGTTCCTCCTTGCCGATGACCGCGTGATCAGCCTCGAGCTCGACGGCCAGATGATCGCGATCCCGCACCGCGTCCTGTGGTGGCACGAGATCATCAACCTGAACCGTGGCGATGAGCGCGTGGCCGTAACGTGCTGCCCGCTCACCGGCTCCAGCATGGTGTACGATCGCAGTGGGGTGGCAGGGGCCGAGTTCGGGGTCTCCGGGCTTCTGTTCCAAAACAACCTGATCATGTACGACCGCGGCCCGGACGGCGGATCTCTCTGGCCGCAGATGATGCGTCAGGCAGGATGCGGCGAGCGCGACGGGCAGGCCCTGGCGATGGTTCCTGCGGTCGAGATCAAGTGGGCGCGTTGGCGCGAATTGTACCCGGACGGCGAGGTTGTCGTGGCCCCGTCGAACGCGATCGGCACGACGTACGACCAGTACCCGTACGGCGACTACGAGGAATTGAACAACAGTCAGCTGTTGTACCCCCAGCAACTGGTCGACTTCCGGCGTCCGGTGAAGGAACGGGTCTTCGGTATCCCTGACGGCACCGACAGGGGAAAGGCCTACCCGTTCGGGGAGATGAACGACGCCGGACCGGCCGTCGCCATCAACGACGAGGTGGGCGGGGCGCCCGTTCTGGTCCTATGGGACTCGAATGGACACGGGGGCCTACGCGTATCGCCCGACGGTGAACGGGCAGGACCTCACGATCTCCCTCGTGGACGGCAGGTTCGTCGACGACCAGACCGGATCGGTGTGGGGCTGGGATGGCCGGGCCTTCGAAGGCGATTTGGCGGGGACGAGCATGGAGCCCATCGACGACGCCTTCGTGTCGTTCTGGTTCGCGTGGAGGACGTTCCAGCCGCAGACGGAGCTGTGGGAGACCAACTGACGAGTTGACCGCAGGTCCCGCCCCATTTCCGCCTTCAACGGCCTTCGCCTCGATCTAGGCGTGGGCCGTTCGTATGGGTGAGCCAAGCGTCGCATGTGCGAGCGAAGCCGTCCCTCAGGCCCCTCCCCGCTCGCGCGCCGCCGCGAATCCCCCTCGACCGTAGACAACGAGAAAAGTGGCAAGCACGCAGTGGAATACGATGGGGATCAGCGTGTCGTACCAGCGCCGCCCGGGGTTGAGCAGCACCCGGAATACCCAGCGGTAGACCATGAATCCGAAGTACGGGACGCTGAAGGCGATTGAGAGTCTCGAGAAGCCGCGGCTCGGCGGACCGAACGGACCCTTGCCTGGGTGCAACCCGAGGATCATCGACGTCATCAGGAAAAGAAAAAGGATCTGGAAAGCGAGGAGATACGGGTAGGGAATCACCCCCGAATACCACTGCTCCGCGGGCGGCAGCCATCCCGGCCGCCACAGCATGACCAGGATCTGACCTCCGACGCGTAGCGCGAACAGACCGAGGAGGACCCAGAGCAAGACGGCGTGCTGTCTCGCCGTACGCAGCCTACCTCGTGCTCCGACCACCTCCATCCTCCCCAGAGCTACAAGGGTGCACCTGGAGTCCCTGGATTTCCATCGAACACCGCTCCCGCCCGCGGGCTTGCGGCTCAGTATAGCTCCTTGCCACGCGGTTCGAGCTGGGCGGATGTTGGTTGGCATGAGCCGCACCACCACGTGACCCGAGCCGGGTGGGTTCCATGCGCAGAAGACAGTTCATCGGTCTTACCGGAGCAGCCGCGCTGGGAGCGGCACGACCGGCCCTTGGAACGGCGCGGCCAGCGATCCCGGACGCGTTCGATCTGGACGCCACCCAGCAGGAGGATCCGCGCTTCGCCGAGATCGGGCGGTTCATCGCCGCCAGGATGGCGGAGTACAGGATTCCCGGCGTCGCGTTCGGTCTGTCTAAGAATGGCGCGGCGATGGTTCGCGGCTTCGGCCTGACGAACCTCGACAACCCCCAGCCGGTGAGTGGAGACACGGTCTTCCCGATCGCCTCGATCTCGAAGACGACGGTCGCCACGGCGATGATGAGGCTCGTCGAACGAGCGCGCGTCGACGTCGAGGCCCCCGTCCGCGAATACCTGTCCGATTTCCGGCTCGGCGACGAGTCAGCCGCCCGGGAAGTGCGCATCTGGCATTTGCTCACGCACACGCCCGGCTGGGAGGGTCAGGTCGGCACGCCGGACCGCGGGGATCGTACACTCGAGGACTTCACGGCCGGACTCCGCGACCTTCCACAGCTGGCACGGCCAGGCGAAGTCTGGAGCTACAACAACGCGGGGTTCGGCGTGGCGGGTCGTGTGCTCGAGGTAGTGACGGACAGCAGCATCAGCGACGCCCTCAGCGATCTCGTCTTCGATCCTCTCGGGCTGACGCATGCCTTCACGCGGACCGGCACGGCGATGACACACCGATTCGCGACTGGACACCGCGAACGCGACGGCCGAACAGAGGTCATCCGCCCATTCCAACTGCCGGCGAATGTTCCGGCAGGCGGCGCGGCGATGAGCATGTCGTCGTTGATTCGATACGCGCGGTTCCACCTGGGTGACGGCAGGTCGGCTGACGGTGAGCGCATCCTGGAGCGGACGACGCTCGAAGGCATGCGCAACACGCGCATCCGAAAGAACAGCACGACGGACGAGATGGGGCTCGGTTGGCATCTTCGCCGGCTCGACGGTGTGCTGACCGCCTCCCATGGGGGGACCCTCGGCGGTCACTGTCTCCACGTCCAAATCGTGCCGGAGAGGGATCTTGCGTTCGGGATCCAGACGAATCACAACGCCGGCTGGCGGCTCATCCACGACGTGGAGCAGGCAGTTCTCGAGGCGTACGAGGACCTGACGCTCGCCCCGGGCCAACAGACGGGCGGAAACCGAGGCGGGAACGAGATTATGACGACCCACGGCACTGCGCTGGCTCCCCAGCCGTCCGTCGAGCCCTATCTCGGAGAGTATCACCGGCCGCCCAACGGCACGGCGAGTGTCCGCTCGGAGGGGGGTGGGCTCGTGGTCAGTGGTGGCGGCGCCGGCGGGAGCGCCGTCCCGCTCGTGTTCTGGGGTCCGGATCTTACATATGCCGCGCCGAGAGCGGGGGAGACGTACCCCTATGCCGGCATGCCCATCGAGTTCATCCGAAGGGACGACGGCTCGGTAGGATGGATCCGGATCAACGGGAGGATCGCAGCGAAGGAGGGTTAGGACACTACCCGCCTCCGCACTTCTACCGCTTCCACCCCAAGGTCGCGTAGCAATCGGTTGAAGCCGTCCACGCCCGGACCCAGAATCCACTCGATGCGGCCCTGATAATCGCGCCAAGGGGGTGTTCCCTTAAGTCCACCGACCCCAAGATATAGTGGTTACCGGGGCTCTGCGGGCCGTTTCCCACGTCCGGTGCCGAGGTAAAGGGCCGAAGCTGGCGTGGGAGCACACTGAACAGCCTGCTCAAGCAAGCGGTAGAACAACAGGCCGCGAGCCCGGGATGTGCGTCGGTTGAAGCGAAAGGTGAACTCGTCCAGATAGTAGGGGAGGTGTTCGCGGGCGATCCCTCCTTGGAGGGTTCCGAGGACCCAGCGCTTGAGGAGAGACGCCACCCGATGTACGGCCGACATGAGCACGTGCGCGGGATCGCCGGAGGTCGAGAGGTTCGTGACCGTGTGGCGAAAGCCCAGTTTGGCGAGTCCCTGATAGCTTGGCCATCCGTCGGTATGCACCGTGCTTGCCGGTGCGATGCTATCCTTGACGAAGCCTCGCAGAACCGGAGCGGAGAGGTCGGGCACCCAACGCAGCCGTATTCTCCCGATCTTGCGTCCGTCGACCTCGGCGGCGATCGCGACGATGGCCTTCTTGATCGTCTCGCGGCCCCGCACTCCAGCCTCCACGCCCCCGACATAGCTCTCGTCCACTTGCACAACGCCGCTCAGCTGGTCGCGATCCGGTCGGACCATGGCCCGGCGGAGCTTGTGGAGCCAGACCCACGCTGTCTTGTAGCTTCCCAGTCCGAGCACACGCTGGAGCCCGAGAGCATTGGCTCCGTATTTCTGGCTCGTGAGCTCCCAGGCAGCGAGAAACCACAGACGCAGGGGCGAGCGCGTGCGGTGGAACACGGTTCCCGCCAGCACCGAGGTCTGCCTTCGACAGTGTGGGCAGACGAGACGCCCCCGCGATGCTCGCCAGACCTCTCCCAACCCGCCACAGCCCACGCACACAAACCCTTCCGGCCAGCGCAGACCCTCCACGTACTCCAGGCATGCCGCATCGTCGGGGAAGAACTCGTCCAGCTCCAGCCGCGTACGGGGATAGTCCACGCCGCCACGGAGCTGAGAAGCCGGAACCGCCATGACCACAACATGTAGTGGGCGGTGGACTTAAGGCAATACCCCATTCGCGCCAATCCTGCGTCAGCACGTCGAATTGATCCGTCATCCCCTTCGTTGGCGCGCCGGGCGTGCCGTCCACGGCGCTGTGCAGGTAGATGAAGAACTGGTTGAGCCGGGTGATGAAGACGGTCGGGTCTTGACCGGTGGTCCAGCTCCGCTGAACCAGCATGGAATCCACGGCGAGGACGCTGTCCGCGAGCGCGTCCGCTACCGCTTCGACCGTGTCGGCGCGCGGATGCTCGGCCGTCCGCTCCACGACGGCCTCGACCTGTTCCGTGACCGACCCCATGTCCTCCACGCCGCCGTGCAGACCCTCGATCTCGAAGCGGATGCGGGCCAAGAAGTCCTCCCGGACGCGGTGCTGCTGAGCCGTCACCTCCGCGGCGATCTGGGGGATGTCACGAACCTCGAAGCTCACCCTCGCCGCCTCCTCGCCTCCGATGGTGAGGCGGGCGCCGTACGTCCCAGGCGGCACGCGCGGACCGGCCAGTGACCCGAACACGAACAAGCCCTCGACACCGCTTAGCGTCTCCCGGCGCAGATTCCAGACGACCCGGTTCATACCTGGACGCACGGTCAGTCGACCGGGCGCGCCCTGCCCGTCACCCGGCTCGGTCGTGAGGGTGCGGAGGACTTGTCCACCGGCGTCCATAAACTCCAGTCGGACTTCGGTTTCCGTGCTATCCGTCAGGTTGATGTAGAGGATGGCGCCGGCTGGCGGGTTCCTACCGGCGGTCCCTCCTCCAGCACCGCCACCGCCCCCACCTCCGCCGCCCTGCCTGTACGCGGCACGAGGCTCGAACATCCATGTCGGCGCCCCGGCTACGACGTCACCTTGTTCGTGTAGCTGACGCAAGAGGCTCAAGTCGTCGAGAATCCAGAATGCCCGACCCTGCGTAGCGGCGACGAGATCACCCTGATGAACCTTCAGGTCGGTGATGGGCGTCACGGGGAGGTTGTTCTGGAGTGGCTGCCAGTCGTCTCCGTCGTTGAAGGACACGTACGCGCCCAGCTCCGTGCCCGCATAGATGAGCCCTCGCCTCTCGGTGTCTTCGCGGACGACCCGGACCCAGTGATCCTCTGGGATGCCGTCGGTGATGAGCGTCCACGTCTCGCCGAAGTCCGAGGTGCGAAAGGCGTATGGGGTGAAGTCGTTGAACTTGTAGGCAGTCGCGGCCACGTACGCCGCTCCCGGCTCGTGGGGAGACGCCTCGACCGCGTTGATTCCCAGCTCCTCGGGTAGGTCCGGGGGTGTCACGTCGGTCCAGGTCGCCCCGCCGTCACGGGTGACTTGGACGAGGCCGTCGGCGGCGCCGGTCCAGATCACACCAGGATCGACGGTGGACGGAGCGATGGAGAAGATCGTCCCGTAGACCTCCGGCGCCTTCGTTCGTGATGGGTCCGCCGCCGGGACCCTGGTAGCGAGGGTCGTCTTTGGTAAGGTCGAGACTCGCCTCTTCCCAGGAGTTGCCTCTGTCGCGGGAGCGCAGGAGCTGGTTGGAGCCGTGGTAGATCACGTTCGGGTCGTGGGGCGAAACGACGATCGGCGCGCGTTCCAGTTGAACCGGTAGGGCATGTCCTTCGGCTCGACCGACGCCGGAAGGCCCGGCAGAATCTGCACGTTCCGGCTCAGCCCTGTCGCCTCGTCCCGCTCGGTGATCTGGCCCAGGCAACAGCCACCGTATTGGTAGCGGGGGTTGTCCGGATCGAAGGCCAGGTAGGCGCTCTCGCACCCTGCGGAAGGGCGGAAGTCGGCCGGCCCGATGCTCCCGTCCATGTCGCGGCTCTTGATGGCCACGCTGTCCCAGCGGGGGCCCGCATATTGGGTCGTCGCGATCGGGAGGGGCAACCGGGCCCTCGGTTGCGAATCCCGGTGAGGGGCCACCCTGGTGGTGATGGGGATCGTTCTGGGCGCCATTCTCTCGCTGGCGATGGGAAGGCTCCTCGAATCCCTGCTCTTGGAGGTCGACCCGGCGGACGTTGGGGCCCGGGCAGCGACGGCGGAGGTCATGATGGGCGTCGGCCTGCTGGCCGCCTACCTGCCAGCCCAAATTCGTCCTGTCGGTCGATCCCGCCGTCACGTTACGCGAAGAGTAGTCCGACCGGTCAGGGTGGCGCCGCGGGACGAAGCCGTTCGATCGAGCCGTGGGCCCGACGCGGGAGGTATCAGCAGCCTACGACGACATCCGGCGTGGTCTGTGCCTGCGACATCCCCGTGACCTTCCAGCTTCCATTGGCCCGAGCGAGGTAGCGCTCTCCTTGTGCGGTATGGTACGGGATGACGCCCAGACAATAGTCACTGCCGTTCTGATGGATCTGGGCGGTCCAGGTCTCCCGCACCTCCGCCATCGCATGGTCGCCGTCGACCTCCACGGATAGTACGTCGTATCCGTCGAGGTGGAGGTAGGTCCATGTGCGTTCCGGCGGTGGCCAAGCCCTCGACCAACTGGAGGTTCTCCGACAGCGCATCCCCATCGAAGAAGAACGAGAGACTCGTCGGGTCCAGACTCCTTAGCGCCTCCGACTGGGCGGGAAGGGCGCCGAAGAGGACGTTCTCGACGGCGGCCCGGTCTTCGGCCGCGCGCTCGGCCCGCGCGTCGGCTTCGCGGGCATCGGCTTCCCGCGCTGCCCGGGCCTCGGCTTCCCGCTTCCCGCGCGCTTCGGCTTCCAGCAGCTCCAGCGCCGCGGCCTCTCTTCGCGCATTGTCCGATTGTGCTGTGGACTTTGCTGTCGGCCGCTTCGTCACTTCTGCCTCGACACCGCCCTTGACGTCGTCGACAGGACGCCGATCTGGCTCGAGCTCATTAGGGAGGGTGAGCGCCGGAATCGTGCCGAAGTCGACAGGTGTCGGCTGGCTCATCGCTGCTGCGAGCTGCCACACGGCGGTCGAGAGGACGATCAATCCGGCGACGGCGGCGGCGAACGATCCGACGCGCCGAAGCGAGACCGACCGCTTCTGTGCCAGCCTCCGGACCCCTGCCGCCTCAATCGAGTCGAGCAGTCGCCCAACGTCGAAGTCCCACCGTGTATCGGTGATCTCGTGGGCCTGTCGGCGAGAGAGGGGTTCCAAGGCGTCGGGAAGCTGCTCTGCCGACGGCATCTCCGCTCCGCCCACGAGCACGGGGATGACACGCACGTTCCTTGAGAGCGCCGCGGCGATCTCGAGCCGAACGAAGTCGTTCGGGTCCTCGAGACGCAGGTTTCCTCGTCCGTCGGTCATCGATACCCAGTCGCGACCGATCACTGTGATCAGGACCTCACAGGTCCCGACCGCCTCGTTTATGGACTGGACGAAGTCGACACCCGCCTCGATGTCGTCGATGTCTCTGAAGCACTGATCTTCACCGAACTCCTGGAGGAGCTTGTCGGCCAGGCGGCCTGCGTAGCCAGCCCCTTCTCCCTGCCTTCGGTAGCTGATGAAGATGCGAAACCGGTTGCCGCGGCGAATGACGTCGCCGAGTCGCCTCAAGTAGCCGGACATTCGGACCTCCCGGTTGTCCGACCCCGCCGGGGGGCCCGGGGGCGGAAGGTGACGGGCACCCGTTGGTGTCCCTCTCATACCTACCAAGGCGACATCTCGGGCCCGAATGGGTCACCGTGCCGAGGGTGCACGTCCTCCGGCATGCGTGGTCTCGAATGGGGCCGGGCGCTACCCGGTCGCCGGCACGGCCTCCTGTTTCTCCTGCGCAGCTGAGCGGAGCATCGCGACGGCTGCATAGAGGACCACGATCACCACTAGCCATCGCATCAGGTTCAAGGGCAGCGAGCGCACGATGAAGGCGGCGATCAGCACGGCGGGGATACCTCCGATCGTCAGCCCGAGCGCCGCGCGGAGGCCGTAGCGACCGGCCTGGAGGAAACGCATGCCCGCGACGGGCATCAGGAAGGCCGCGGCGCCCATCATGATCGGAAACGCGGTGGTCGGGTTCATCCCCATCACGCTCACGACGATCATCGTCGGGGCGTACATACCGATCCCCAGGGTCATGAGCGCCCCGAGTATGAACAAGCACAGCGCCGCGATCACGAGGTTGGTGCCGCTCAACCAGAGCTCTGCGCCCCCGACGGGGACGAAGCCGTAGATGGCCATCAGGAACGTGATCGCGGCGATCAACAGAGCCAGGCCCATGCCGATCTGTATGCGCCGCCGGGGCCACTTAGCGATCACGCCCGCGCCTAGCCACGCGCCCAACACCGCGGACACGATCAGCGTGAATAGCGTAACCGAGCTCACTTGGATGATGGCGATGAAGATGAAGGCCTGAATGATCACAGGCGGAGTGTGGCCGGTGTGCATGGTGCCCGGGATGTCCTCGTCGGGCACGACGCTCCTGAGCTTGAACAAGGAGGTCGTCGGAGCGAACGAGCCGATGCCAAGTGTATCGAAGAAGTTCGTACCGAAGCCGATCACGAGCTCGAACAGAGAGGGCCAACCGCTCGCCCCCTCACCGCTCTTCCACCGTCTCGGGGGAGGGCGAACGAACCGTTCGCACCCAGTATGCGATGAAGACGACGGCGAGTATCGCGAGTCCGGAAAACAGGTAGACGCGCGGGTCGTTGAGGTCGAACACGTTGATCTCGACTGGGGGAAACTCCCACACAAGACGGCGCGCGGTCCGTGCGAGTCAAGTCGCGTCCCGGCCTTGGCCTCGAGGCTTGCGCCTCTCCCTCCCGATCCCGAACGTGCGGCACGAGTGACCTGGCCAGCGGACCTTTCACGCTGGCCGCACCGCGTCGGTCCCGCCCATTCCAGGGCCCATCCGGCGACGTAGCCACGAAGCGGAGGCACCGATGATGAGCCAGCGCCGGACGCAGTCGACACTGCAGTCAGAGCGTAGGAGTCACTTCTTCTCGCGTGGACTTGGGAAGATCGCGTTGGTCATGGCAGCGGGGGCCTGTGTCGCGCCGGGCGACAGTGCCACGAGCGACGGCTCGACACCGGCGGTTCAGGCGATCGAGGCCGATCACTTCGTGCCCTCCACCCCCGAGAACGTCGCCTGGGGCTGGTTCCCCATCGACAAGGCGCCGGTCCTGACGATCCAATCCGGCGAGACGGTACGCATCAATACGCTGACGCATGCCGGGGCGACCCAACGCGAGGAGCCGGGAGCGTATCTGACGGAGCTCGGAGTCCCGCGCGAGGAAATCATGCAGGACGTGCTCGACTTCTGGGCGTCACGGGAGGGCCGTCCACGCGAGGGGCGGAGCGGGCACGTGATCACCGGCCCCGTCTACATAGAGGGCGCCGAGCCGGGAGACGTGCTCGAGGTGGAGATCCTCGACGTCGAGACGCGTGTCCCCTGGGGGATCAACAATACGAGTGCGCGGGGCGGGGTATTCTCGACGTCGTACCCCGGCTTTGCAGAAGCCGATCCCGAGCTGGAGATCCCCCCGGGCACCCGCCACGTGATCCGTACCGGCGACGCCGGCGGTCGCGAAGTCGCGTTCTTCTCGGACGACATCCAGGTGCCCCTAGCGCCGTTCATGGGCATCCTTGCCGTGGCACCCGACCCGACCGTCGGTGAGCCCGGCGTCACCGTGCCGGGCGTACAAAGCTCGCGGCCGCCGGGCCCGTTCGGTGGCAACATGGACGTGAAGGACCTGAAGGCCGGCACGACCCTGTACCTGCCCGTGTTCCAGCCAGGGGCCCTCTTCTACGTGGGCGATCCACACGGGGCACAGGGCGACGGTGAGGTGAGCGGCACCGCCATCGAGCAGTCCCTCACGGGGACCTTTCGGTTCGTCGTGCACAAGGATCGGACAATCGCCGGTCCCCGAGCCGAAGATGACGAGCACTACATCATGATGGGTATCGATCTGGACCTGGACCGGGCCACCCGCCACGCGACCTGGGAGGTCGTGGACTTTCTCGTCGAGGAGAAGGGGCTGACCCCAGCCAAGGCGCTCTCCCTCGCTAGCGTCGCGGTCGACTTCAGGGTGAGCGAGGTCGTCGACCTCACTCAGGTGGTTTCGGGCTTCATCCCGAAGAGCATCTTCCTCCGGTAGCCCTCCGGCCGGCCGACGCTCTCCTTGCCGAGTCCGGTGCGAGTCTCGGTCGGGCGCAGAGTCGCGCGCAAGGTAGCGCGGTCTCCGCTGCCCCGAGGTCACTTCCGCTCGTAGCGTCCGTCGAATAGCGTGCTCCAGGCGTTCCCGTCCTGGGACATCTCCATCTTGGTCCGCAATTCGCCCGCGTTGCTGAGATCCTGCGTCAGCCGCGCGTGCATCCCGGGGCCGCCGTGCGAAAGGGTCAGGACGTCTCTTTCGAAGTCACCCTGGAATACTTCGGCCCCAAATCCCATCGAGTCGAACCAGTGAAGCGTGTATGAATCCGCCTTCGAGTCGAAGGTCATCACGCCGTGGCCCGAGAACGTGATCGCACCATCCCGCTCCTGTTCATAGTCGCTGACGAGGGCGAACCCGCTGAGGCCGATTCGCGCGCTCCTCCGGCCGATGGCGATGCCCCCCACAGGATCCCAGTCGGACGGGTGCATCTGTTCCTCGCCCTCCCAATCTCCTGCCATCTCCTGCATCCTGGCGTGTCCAGGTCCGGGTGCGGGCATGTTCATGCGGAAACCTCCCGGTTGGGTGTGGGCTTGCAGTCCGCCTGGCGCGGGGTTCGCTCAGTTACTTGGCTCCGCGCAGCTTGCTATCCCAAACTATGAGGTCGGGGTCTGCACCTCACAAGCGATTCGCCGCCGGCGGGTGTCCTAGGGACGATCGCGCGCGACCGGAAAAACGTTGTCCGAGAACCGGCCGCGAGGTACGATCAACACAGTGTGAGCCTCGTACACCGTCCGTCCCAGTCCGGAGCGAGGGAACATGACTGAATGGCCACCGGATTCCCCGGGCCAAAACGAACCGGGCCAACACCCCATTGACGAGCTGCCCTGGGAGGCGGCCGTCGCCGCGCTTCCAGGGCGGGCCAACGTCTCTCGCCGCCAGTTCATCAAGGGCGTGATCGCGTCTGGCGTGTCGGTGTCGGCGGTGTCGTACTTCGCCGCTGGATCCGCGTCGCCAGCGCTCGCCCAGGGCACGGTCGAGCGACTCGTTTCGCTCAACGTGAACGGGCAGACACGCCGCGTCGACGTCCTGCCGCAGGAAACGCTGGCAATGACGCTCCGCTACAAGCTCGGTCTCACCGGCACCAAGCTAGGATGCGACCGGGCCGAGTGTGGAGCGTGCACGGTGATGATCGACGGGATCGCGCATTACTCGTGCTCGACACTGACGCATCGGGTTCGTGGTCGAGAGATCACGACCGTGGAGGGGCTCGAAAGCCCGAGCGGTGAGCTCCATCCCGTCCAGCAGGCATTCATCGACGAGCTGGGTCCACAGTGTGGGTTCTGCACACCCGGCCAGGTCGTCGCGGCCGCGGCGCTTCTCCGCGCCAACCCTAATCCGACCCGGGAGGAGGCTCGCGTGGCGATGTCCGGCAACCTCTGCAGATGCGGCGCCTATGACCACTACCTGAATGGGGTCATGCGCGCTGCGAGGGAGGCCTGAGATGGCTGATCTGATCGGGAAGAACTTCACGCCGCCGGATCTGGCAGCCAAGGTCACCGGACGGGCGAAATACGCGGAGGACTTCCGCGCCGAGGGCATGCTTTTCTGCCAGCTCATCACGAGCCCGATGCCCCATGCGCGGGTGCGCGGCATCCACGCTTCCGAGGCCCTCGCGATGGAGGGGGTCGTCGCGATCCTCACAGCCGATGAGGTGCCCGAGATCGAGGCGCCCGGGAACCCCATTCTGACGAACACGCCCCACTTCGTGGGCGAGCCGATTGCGGCTCTCGCCGCGACTTCTGAGACGATTGCCCGGGATGCCATCGAGAAGGTCAAGCTCGACCTGCAACCCCTGCCTTTCGTGGTCGATCCGATCGAGAGTCTCCGGCCGGGAGGGCCGAACGCCCGGGCCGAGGGGAACACCTCGCAGCGGGGCGAGGGCGTCTTCGAAGTGAAGTGGACCGAAGAGGACTTCGCGGCCGCGGGCGAGGGCGAGCTGCCCATGGGCGAAGTGACAACGGAATGGACGTACGGGGACGTCGAGGGCGGGTTCGAGAACGCGGCCCTCGTGCTGGACGAGACCTTCGTGACGGCGGGTACCTCCCATCACTCGATGGAGCCCCGGACGGCGATGTCGTACTGGGAAAACGGCAAGTGCCACGTGTTCGGCTCTTCGCAGAGCCAGAGCTCCGTGCTGAATGGCCTCGCGCGCTACATCGGGATCGAGCCCAGCGATCTGGTCTACGTCGGTGAGTACTGCGGTGGTGGCTTCGGGTCGAAGGGGAGCGCCTACCCCATCATGTCCGTCCCGGCGCACATGTCGCAGAAGACCGGGCGGCCCGTGATGATGCGGATCAGCCGTGCCGAGGAGTACGCCATCGGCTCGGCTCGCGCCGGCTTCCAGGGCCGGATCAAGATGGGCTTCCGGGCCGATGGCCGGGTCACTGCGGTGGACTTGTTCATCGTCCAGGAGAACGGCCCGAACAACGGCTTCGGCGACTTCAACAGCGCAGCTGGCGCGGTATCCATACAGTATCAGCCATTGGCGATGCGCTTCCGGGGTATTCCCGTTCTCACGAACACGCCCGCTCGTGGGGCCCAGCGGGGCCCCGGCCAGAACCAGATCGCCTGCGCCGTCGAGCCACTCATCGACAAGGCGGCGGTTGAGTTGGGTATGGACCGGCTCGAGATTCGACGGCTGAACGCGCCGGACAACGACGGCCGGTACGGAGGGGACCAGGGGCCGGTCACGAGCGCGTATCTCGGAGAGGCCCTCGAGAAGGGCGGTGAGCGCTTCGATTGGGCGTCCCGGAGCGCTCGCAGCGGCCAGCGCAACGGCACGAAGGTGACCGGCGTGGGGGTTGGAACCGCCTATCACTCGGCCGGCCAAAACGGCCAGGACGGTCTCGTCATCATCGCGCCCGACGGAAGGCTCCACATCCATACCGGCGTGGGCAACCTGGGCACCTACTCCTATGCCGGGACCTCCCGGGTCGCAGCGCACCTGCTCGACTACGAGTGGGAGAACTGCGTCATCCACCGCGGCGATTCGTCGCGCAACCTGGCATCGAGTAGTTCGCAAGTCGGGAGCAACACCAGCTTCACGATGACCCGCGCGGGGTACGCCGCCGGGATGGACGCGGTGCAGAAGCTCAAGGAGATCGCCGCCATGACGCTCGGGGGCTCGCCCGACGCGTACGATATTGGCAACGAGACCGTCTTCGCCCGTGGGAATCCGTCCAGGCGCATGACCTACGCCCAGGCCGCACAGCGGGCCATCGAAGTTGGAGGGCGCTTCAGCGGAATGGAGTACCCGGACGACCTGAACGACATCACGAAGCGGTCGGTGCAGGCTCTCGCGGGCACCGGTCTAGTCGGCGTGGCGCGTGACAACCTGCCCCGGGACGGAAACGTGCCCGCACTCGCCGCCGGGTTCGTCGAGATCGAGATCGACACGGAGACCGGCAAGATCACGATCCTCGACTACCTCGGTGTGGTCGACTGCGGGAAGGTCATCCATCCCCAGGGTCTCGCGGCGCAGATCAAGGGAGGCGCCGTCATGGGCTTCGGCATGGCTTGCCTCGAGCGCCACGTCTACGACACGCGATACGGCGTGGCCGGCAACATCGGGTTCCATCAGACGAAGCCGCCATCGTACCTGGATGTGCCGTCTGAGATGAGTTGGGACGCGGCGGACCTCCCCGATCTGCAGAATCCGATCGGCGCCAAGGGGATTGGCGAGCCGCTGATGGGTTGTGCGGCAGCCGCGCTGCTCTGTGCCATCTCGGACGCACTAGGCGGCCACTACTTCAACCGTACGCCCGTCGTCCCCGACATGATCGTGAACGCAATCTCGGGGCAGACGCAGTCCCACAGGCCGTTGCAAGTCAACACTCAGTGAGGAGCGGGTCATGTTGAAGGACATGATGCCCCATTTCGAGCTGTTTCAGCCGGCGGACGTCGAGACGGCTTTGGAGCTAATGGACCGTTATGGGGAAGACGGGTGGAGGCTGGCCGGCGGCTACGACAGCTTCGACTGGTTCAAGAATCGTGGGAAGCGCCCAACTGCGGTGATCGACCTCGAGGGTCTCACTGCTCTTCGGGGCATCCAAGAGACGGCCGACGGACTCGAGATCGGGGCGCTCACGACGCTCACCGAGGTCGAGCGGAACCCTGTCGTGCAGCAGAGGTACGGTCTGCTCGCCGAAGCAGTGCGGGTCGTCGCGAGTCCGCAGATCCGCAACGCCGGGACCATCGGCGGGAACCTGTGTCAGGACGCCCGTTGTTGGTACTACCGGTACGGCATGGCGTGCTACAGAGCCGGCGGCAACATCTGCTACGCCGGGACGCCCGAGGGCATGAACCGCGAGCACGCCCTTTTCGGCGCCGATCGGTGCGTGGCGGTGACGCCGTCGGACGCGGCACCCGCGCTCGTAGCGCTGGACGCGGAGTTAGTCGTCCGTAGCGCAGGTGGCGAGCGGGTCATCTCGGCCGAGGACTTCTTCATGGGCCCCGGCACGGACATCCGTCGTATGACCGTGCTCGACCCCGACGATCTACTCACGACGATCCGAATCCCGAGCCGTTGGGCTGATGCCCGCTACTATTTCGAGAAGGTGGCGGACCGGAACACGTGGGATTTCGCACTCGTCAATGTCGCGGCCGCCATGAGCGTCAGCGGCGACCAGATCGACGACGCCCGGATCGTATGCGGCGGAGTGCAGTGCACACCGAGGCGGCTGACGGACGTCGAAGATCTCGTGCGGGGGCGGACGAAGGACGAGGATACGGCGGCGATGGCTGGAGAGCTCGCGATCCGAGGAGCAGAGCCGCTCAACTACAACCACTTCAAGGTGCCGCTCATGCGGAACCTGGTGACTCGCGCCGTGCGGGAGGCCTGAGGAGAACGCGGCCCTACTCCTCCCGCAGAACCCACCTGAAGCCGACCGGCGAATCGCTCGGGGACGGGTCGGCGCAAGCCGGCCCGTCCTTCCTCAGTACAGGTACCCCAGGCCGATGTACATCGGGGTGCCGGTCTCCGTAGAGGTGCCAACGTCCACGGCGACCACGAAGTTCTCCCCCATCCCCAATCGGACACCTCCGCCGTACCCGTGATGGAGGTCGGACAGTAGCTCCCCGAGCTCGACGTCGTCCATCCAGACGCGACCGGAATCCACGAACGCCGAAAGCACGGTATGGAACGGTCTACCCAGGAGCGTGAACTCGGCAGCCCGCCATCTGAGCTCGGCGTTCCAGACAAAGAGTCCTTTTCCGGTGAAGCGGTTCTTGAGCACCTCTCTCACCGTCTTTGCGCCTCCGAGGCCTTCTTGCGCCTTGAAGGAGGCCTGGAGGGTGTTGAGATCGTAGAACCGAGCATGGCCCTCGACCCCTTGGATGACGACCCGATGAGCGAACACGATCCCTGGGGCCAGCGGCACGTACCTACGGTCCGCCACTGTCCAGCGTGTATAGCTCGTCTCGCTGCCGAGGCGCTCATCGACGCGTTGAACAAGCAACTCCGTCCACGACCCGCGACGGGGTCCGCTTTCGCGATCTCGGGTATCCCAGACGAGGCCCGCGCGGACATGGTTCGACCAACCCCCCGTGCCTGACTCGCCCTCTGCTTCGAGCTCGTCCGCCAAGAGCGTAGTCCCTTCGCCATTGGGCACGGCGTCGATCGAGACACGCGCCATGCCTGCTCCAATGAGGATCCGGAGTGATGACTCGGCGAGTCGCTTCTGTAGATTCGCCCCCAAACGACGTCTTGTCCGACCGAACCGGTAGAAGTAGGGGTTCGGTCCCGTGTTTGCCTCGGGGTCATATGGCGTGTCGTTGCCGACCCCATAGTACGGAGTGGCGATCTGCTTCTCGCTCCCGACGAACGCGTCGATGCGCCACCCCGACGGCAGCGTATGTGGCGAATCGAAGAAGACCGTGAAGTCCCGACGGCCCCCGGTGGTCAGGAAGACCGTCGGCTGCAGCGTCCCACTCGTACGGCTGGCGGCCTTCGGCTCCGTAGTCGTACAGCTCTGCGATCACACCGTATCCGAAGCCTTCGTCGGAGTCGTAGTTGAGCGCAGGCAATCCGGCGATCTCGAGTCCGCTGCGCCCAGCTTGCTGCGCCTTGAGAGGCCGTCCGTTGAGGGAGAGCAGGATCAATACGGAGAGACACGGAGCGATCCACTGAGCCTGCTGGCCGACAATCCGTCGCATGATTCGCCTTCGTTCAATTGCGGTGCGCCCCAGAGGAATCGGGACTCTTCGCATCGTCATCACCTCGGCCTCCCGAAACCAGCTACTCGTGCTAAGGGCCGTCAGGCGTTCGGGACGGCCACGCCAAGCCTTCGCTCCTCCAGGATCTCCGCACCGATCGATTCCGCAGCGCGCGCGAATTCGTCGAAGTCGTGACGCCGGCTGCGGTGGTTGCAGATGCAGACCCGAAGCGTTGTCCTGCCACCGATCACCGTCGGTGACGGTATCGCGATCTGCCGCTCCTGGATCCGCATCAAGAGCTCTCTGTTCACTTCGTCCAGCTCTTCACCGGCCATGTCGGGCGCGTCGTAGCGGAACGCGACGACGTTCAGCGGGACGGGCGCGACTCGCATGAGGGTCGGCGACGCATCGATGAGCTCTGCCAGGTACTGCGCCTGCCCGACGTTCTGCCGAACGAGACGGCCGAACTTCTCGAGCCCGTGCTCCTTGAGGGTCATCCAGACCTTCAGCGCTTTGAACCCGCGCGAGAGCTGCAATCCGCGCCCCACCGCCATGTCGGCGAGCGAGCCGAGCCCACGAGGAAGCGGACGCAGATAGTCGCCCCCCGCGGAGAACGAGCGCCGGTGTGCGTCCGCGTCGCGGACGAGAACGCACGCGGCTTCGTAGTTGACGTACATCCATTTGTGGAAGTCGAAGGCGAGGGAGTCCGCGCGTTTTAGACCCTCGACGAGCGGGCGTGTATGAGGCGAAAGGGCAGCGATCGCTCCGAACGCGCCGTCCACGTGGAACCAGAGCCCGTGCTCCTCGGCCAGATCGGCCAGCGCGTTCAAGTCGTCGATCGATCCCGTGTTGATCGTGCCCGCCGTTCCGACGATGGCGAACGGCCTGAGGCCCCCTGCGCGATCTTCTCCGATGGCACGGCGAAGCGCCGGCACACGGATACGGAAGTCGTCATCGACGTCTATCAGCCGTACCGCGTCCCGCCCGAGTCCGAGGATCTTCGCCGCCTTGAATACCGATGAATGCACCTCGGTCGAGGCGTAGAGAACGAGTTTCTCCGGCACCGCTGCGACTCCGTCCCGGGTCACGTCGACGTCGTCCCCAACGTCCAACACGACCGCGTCTCTGGCCACCGCGAGCCCCACGAGATTGGCCACTGATGCGCCGCTCGTGATGATTCCGCTCGCGTCTTCCGGGAAGCCCATCAAGGACTTCATCCATTCGAGGACCTGGGCCTCCACCCTCGCGGCGCCGTCGTTGAAGTTGTCCGGCACCGCGTTCATGCCGGAGGCGAGGAGATCGGCCATCATCCCCATTGGCGATCCCGTGCCGCCGGCCCAGCCCCAGAAGCGCGGGTGCGGGAGGCCGGTCGGGTAGGGCAACACCTGCTCGAGGAAGTCTTGGTAGGCGCCCTGTACGCCGGCCCCAGTCATCGGGACGGGCGTCCGGAATCGAGCGTCGATTTCTTCGGGAACGGCCTGCCAGGCGGCGCCTTTAGCGGCATCGCGCTGGAAGTCGACCATTCGGTCCAGCATCTCGTGAGCGGTCGAGCGGAACGAATCCCAATCCGGAGGATCGAGCGTCTCTTCGTGAGGAAAGGGGCCAGCTCCCAAAGTTGAAAGCCTTCCGTTGTGACCGGGCTTTACGCTCGGCCGAGGCTGACGCGTTTCGCTCATCTCTGCTTCCCTCGAGGATTGCTTGTGGCGCCGTAGTTCGACTCCGTGGTCCTTCGACTTCTTGGCCTTCGCCCGCACGATCGGACGGCGAGCCCCTCGTTAGGGCAATGCCTCGCACGCGATGACCCGATACGTCTCATAATAGCGATGGCGTCCCGCCCCATGCTTGAGTGTCGGCCGCCCGTAGCGCAGGTTGCGACTTCACGACGGCGGCGCGACCCGTGCCGCTGAAGCATCCAGACGAGCAGCGAGCGAAGGTCATGAGCACCGATCGACGGGATTTCCTGAGGTTGTCCGCTGCGGCCAGCGCCGCCCTGGGTTTGGGCCTCCGCCCGGGCTCTGCGTCGGCGGGCCCCACGGTTCAAACAGCGCCCCGGGCGCTCCGCATCTTGATCCTCGGAGGCACGGGCTTCATCGGACCCTTCCAGGTGCGATATGCGCTTTCACGAGGCCACACGGTCACGCTGTTCAACCGTGGACGGTCCAACCCGGGACTCTTCACAGACGTGGAGACGCTGATCGGAGACCGCAACGGCGATCTCGAGTCGCTTCGCGGGCACACGTGGGACGTGGTGATCGACAACTCACGCTCGAACCCCGATTGGGTTCGTCTGTCCGCGGACTTCCTGAAGGACTCGGTGGACCGGTACTTCTACGTGTCGTCCCGATCGGCGTACGCCGACACGAGCCGGGTCCCCATGACGGCGGATGCCCCGACGTTCACCTATGAGACGGCGGGGGTGAGCCGCAACGCCGAGAATCTGCCGCACGGACTCGCCAAGGCTCTGTCGGAGCGCGAGGCGCAGATGGTATTCGTCAATCGGACGAACATCGTGCGTCCTGGGTTGATCATCGGACCCCAGGACGACACGGACCGATTCACGTATTGGCCCGTCCGGATCAACCGGGGAGGAGAGGTCCTCGCCCCGGGCGATCCGTCCGATCCGGTGCAGATCATCGACGTGCGCGATCTCACGGAGTGGATGATCCGCATGGCGGAGACCGGGCATACGGGCGAGTTCAACGGAATTGGACCGGCTAGGCCGCGACCCATTGCGGAGCTCCTATACGGTATTCGCGCAGTGACCACCACAGAGACGTCCTTCACGTGGGTCAACTACGAGTTCCTCCGCGACATCGGCATACGCCCGTACTCGCACATGCCCGTGTGGCGACCTCCGATCGACGGTGCGGAAGTCTTCGCCCGCTTCGACCTCACGCCGGAGATCGAGGCCGGTTTGACCTTCCGGCCTCTCGCGGTGACAGCGCGCGGCACGCTCGAGTTCCACTTTTCCAGGTCGCCCGAGCGGCAGGCGGATCTACGGTCCGGGATCTCGGCGGAGAGGGAGGCAGAGGTGCTGGCCGCGTGGCATAGGAGGGGGTAGGCCCGACGGGTTGGTCCTCCCCCCACGAATCGTCGCCATGGAGCACTCCTTCTCTCCCGGCGAGTCCCCCTAACGCGAGTCCCCATGGCGGTCGCACA
Organism: Longimicrobiales bacterium; assembly: GCA_965248625.1. Classification (GTDB taxonomy): domain Bacteria; phylum Gemmatimonadota; class Gemmatimonadetes; order Longimicrobiales; family Gaopeijiaceae. Next base: position 1,782,775 of record OZ252109.1, read on the forward strand.
GAAACGTGGTGTGTCCCGAGGCCGGAGAATCGGTTTTTGGACCGGTCTGATTCTCTTCGCTCTCCTGATGGCGATTCCGATCGATCCCGGGAACGCGCCCGCGAGCCGTCTGGCTGCCGTCGCGATCCTGATGGCCGCCTGGTGGGTCAGCGACGCCATCCCGCTCTTCGCCACTGCTCTGCTGCCGATCTTCCTCTTCCCCCTGTTGGGGATCATGGACGGCGGAGAGGCGGCGCCGATCTACTTCAACAGCACGATCGTCCTCTTCATCGGCGGTTTCATGATCGCGTTGACGATGGAGAAGTGGGACCTACACCGGCGCATCGCGTTGAACATCATTTCATGGGTTGGCGGAGGCCCTGCGCGCATCGTGCTCGGCTTCATGATCGCTGCGGCGTTCCTGTCCATGTGGATCTCCAACACCGCGACGGCCGTCATGATGGCGCCGATCGGGCTCGCGATCATCGTGCAGATCGAAGAGGAATTCGGCGAGGATCCAGCGCACGGATTCTCGGTCGGGTTGATGCTCGGCATCGCGTACGGATGCTCGGTCGGAGGCCTGACGACGCTCGTCGGCACCCCTCCCAACCTCTCCTTCGTGCGGATCTTCGAGATCCTCTTTCCGGAGGCTCCCCCGATCGCCTTCGGGCAGTGGATGGTGATGGCCCTGCCCATCGGGGTCGTGATGCTCGTGGTCGCCTGGCTCCTGATCACGCGGGTGTTCTACCGCGCTTCGGACCAGATCACGGTCGATCCCGAGGTAGTCCGTGCCGAGCGCGCGCAGCTCGGACCGATCTCGTTCGAGGAACGGGCCGTGTTGGGCGTCTTTGCGACGACGGCTCTCCTGTGGGTCTTCCGGGTCGACCTGCAGCTCGGTCTCTTCACGATCCCTGGCTGGTCGCGCCTCGTTCCGTTTCCGGGGATGATCGACGACGGGACGGTCGCGATTGCAATGGCGTGTCTTCTGTTTTTCGTTCCGGCCCGCAACAGGAGTCGTGGTGACACCCGAATCATGGGGCCAGACGTCATTCCCCGACTTCCGTGGGACATCGTGCTTCTCTTCGGCGGCGGCTTCGCGCTCGCCGCCGGATTTCAGCGCACGGGACTGGCCCAGATCATCGGGAACCAGTTCGAGATCCTTGCCGCTCTGCCGACGTTCGCGATGGTGGCGCTCGTGTGTCTCGCGCTGACCTTCCTGACGGAGCTCACGAGCAATACGGCGACGACGGAGATGATCTTGCCGATCCTCGCGGCCGTCGCGGTCAGCACCGAGACCCATCCCCTCATGCTCATGATTCCCGCCACGCTGTCAGCGTCGTGCGCATTCATGATGCCTGTAGCGACGCCACCGAATGCAATCGTTTTCGGAAGTGGTCGGCTCGCCGTAGGAGAGATGGCCCGGATCGGGATCTTCCTGAACCTGATCGGTGTGCTGGTCATCACGGTGATCGTCATGACCATCGGGACCTTCGTGTTCGATATCGATCCGGGAGCGCTTCCGGAGTGGGCGAGGACGTTGGCGGACGGCGTGGGATGAGCAGACGCTCGGAATACGCAGACCGCTCGGGATGAGCCGACGGCTTAGGACGGGCGGACGGCTTGGGATGAATCAGGGCCCTCCGCGAAGGGTCCAACGGCTTGGTCACGCCGGACACGGGGCGCTGTCCGCAGCTCCGGAGCGGCCACCTGACGGGCTACTCGGGAGTGGGCGTGGTACGCCTCCCCAATGGACGGGGAGGGTAGGATAGGTCGGTCGACCAAGCAAGAAAGGAGGCCGACCTGGACAGGCCGGCCTCCGGGCCCGCTCGGCTATGTTCTGCTTGCGTTCGAGTGGGACTGGGCGGCGGCCGCGGCCGCGCTGAGTCGCGCGGTCGAGTTGAACCCCAACGATTCCGCCATCCGCAATTGGTACGCCTCGTTCCTAATGGTGGCCGGGCGAACGGATGAGGCGCTGAACGAGATGACGATCGCGCGCGAGCTCGATCCCCTTTCACCGATCGTCAACGTCGGCGTCGGTCTCGCTTATATGTTCGGACGCCGATACGAAGAAACTGTCACTGTGCTTCAAGACCTCTTGTCCAATGTCCCCAACTTCCCGCCGGCCCGCCTCGCCCTCGCGCGGGTCTTCCTGATCCAGGGCAGGATCGAGGAGGGTATTTCAGAGCTCGAAACGCTCGTGGCGCAGGGTGGCTCCGCGGAGCAGCGGGCAGAGTTGGCGCGGGCATACGCCTTGGGCGGACGAGAGGAAGAGGCTCGGGGAATCCTCGAGGACCTGCGAGACCCACCGGACAGCGGCCTGGTCTCGCTGTCACTCGCGTGGCTTCAGCTGGGCGAGCGGGACGAGGCGGTACGCTGGTTGACCGAGGCGTACGAGGATCGTTCCATCATGATGATCACGCTCCGGGCACCCCACTTCGACCTGTTCCGCTCCGACCCCGGGACGCGCGACGTACTTCGCCGCATGAGCTTCCCCGGATAGTCGACCCGGCGCCAGTTCTTTCGGTCCCCTTTGAGATGATCGGTGCTCCCGCCGTGAGTGGCGGTGCTCGGCGCTGCACCTCACTGCGGATCTACAGGCGTGTCAGCAGGCTCCGACTTTGGAGGCGGTTGGGTATGATCCCCCTCCAATACCCTCACCACCAGCAGGAACGCCGTGATCAGCAGGAACGCTGCCCCCGCCATTACGGGGATCGACACGAAGCCGAACGCAGCCACGTACCGGCCCGTGCACGGCACGCCCGACTCGCATGGGATCAACTCCAAGGCTGGCTGATACTGCAGGGCCACGTGGTAGGCGGCGATCAGGAACCCAACGATCGGGAGCGGGATGGCGAAGCGCCAGACGCCCGGATCCCGCAGCCAAAGGCCCGCGCCCAGCACGAACACGAGCGGGTACATCGCGATGCGCTGGTACCAGCAAAGCACACACGGCGCGAAGCCGACCACCTCGGAGAAGTACAGGCTACCAGCCATCGCCGTGAGGGCCACGCCCCAGGCCCATCCGATGGGATGGCGGTCCTGGCCTTCGAGGGCCTCTCGGATCCGCGTGCGGCCCGCGGGGCGTGCCACCGCCACGATCAGTGCTACCCCCACGACCACCGCGATGACGGCGAGACCGCCCAGGGTTTGGATCGTGGCCAGGAACAGCGTCATGGGTCAGAGATCGGGAGGAGACTGCATGTCGGGGAACGGTCACCGAAGATGGGTCCCACTGACGCCCGTGTCGACCGGACGGGAAGCTGCCCGGCCCACCTATCCCCCAGCGTTATTGCCCTAGGAACACCGCGATCGCTTCCTGGCCCGGCACGACGGTCACGGTGGTCGTGGTGAACGGGAACGTGACCGAGGCCGGGAATCCGCTGATGGACACGGTGTAGGTCCCGCCGGGCATGTTGAAAAAGAAGAACTGGCCGAACGCGTTGGACTGGGCGACCTGAGTCACCGGGCCGACCACTACCACGGTCACGCCTTGGAGGGGAGTCGGTAGGCCCGGCCCCGAGGCGACCGAGACCGCGCCCGCGATCGTGCCGGTCGTAGGCGCAGTGATCGTGATCGGGACGGTTGCCGAATTGGACGTTGCCTTCGAGTCGGTGGCCGTGAGCGTCACGTCGTGGATGCCCGGCGTCAGATCGTCGCGGGGGAAGGACTCGCCCGTGCCGATCGGGCCGTCGATGCTGCTCGCCCAGACGAGCGATGGCCCGCTCAGGTCGCCGTCGTGCAAGTCCGTAGCTGAGCCAGCGAACGTTACGGTTTCGCCCCACGTGAACGACTGCGTAGCCCCAGGTGAGACGATCGTGACCGAGGGTGCTCCGTTCGCCGAGATGCGGGGGAATGCGTACGCCCTCCCTTGATCGCCTTCGGAATCCGTGGCCGTCACGACGAGGCTCAGCCCGCCGTTAGGGAGATCGCTACGCTGGAACGACTCCCCGGTACCGATCACGCCAAGGTAGCTGTCCTCCCACACCAAGGACGGCCCGGAAAGCGGTCCATCCTCCGGGTCCACTGCAGCCGCTTCGAAGGTGATGATCTCGCCCGGGTAGAACGCGCGGTCGCCGGGAGACAGAATCGAGACCAGCGGGGCTTGGTTGGACTCACCGTCATCGATCTCGATCAGCAGAGGGATCCGGCATTCGAAGGCGCCATCCGCCTGGGGATAGTAGGCCGCAATCTCGAGCTCGTGCGTGGACCCTGGGAGCAACGTCGCCGCCGGTTCGAGGGTGAGCAGCCAATCCTCGTTCGTCAGCAGACGGTAGGAATGGTCAGCCAGCACATCCTCAACGGCGTCGACTCCATCTTCCAGACGGACCTTGGCGTGGAACCTACCCGGACCGCTGAGGGCGACTGCGACGGTGCCCGGCTCGCCAACATGGACCCGCAGCGCGCTGGGTGTGAGTGAAGGTGGCTGGACCTGGCAAGGGCCGAATGGGCCCACGAACATGGCTTCCCGTCCGAACCTCGATGCCTCCCCCGTGCCACCGTAGGAGTCCGTGGCGGACAGGTAGACCTCGTAGCGGCCAGCGGGGGGCGTTGAGATCGTAGGGCGCCGTCCTGTCCCGATGACGGTCCGGGGGGCCCCCTCGCTTCAAATCTCCCAGACGAGCGACGCATCGGGGACGGGCCCCTCCTCCGGATCGACGGCACCGCCTTCGAAGACGATGGGCGTGCCCGGCAGGTAGATCGGCGACGGTTCCGGTAGCGTGATCGTCGTCACGGGCGTGCGATTGACGCCGCCGTAGGACGCCGGCATCACATTGACCTGCCGGCTGTCCGATGAGGCCAGACCTCCCGCGTCGGTATACGTCACGGTGACGATGTGTATGCCAGCCGACAGCGCAACGGCGAGCGTGGTGCCTGTCCCCAAAGGACCGTCCCGGTCGCTCGACCATGCCGGCGGACTAGCGCTGATCCCCCTAAGATCGTCTTCAACATCGGTGACGCGCACGCGGAAGCTGATCGGCTGGCCCGCCGAATGATGGGCAGACGCCGCAGGCGTTCTGATAGTCACGGTGGGAGGCCGGTTCGGCGTGGGCTTCGGTTGCGTGAGGCTCGAGCAATCCTCGTCCCCATCCGCGTCGCAGTCCTTGAAGAGGAAGCAGCCTGGAAGCAAGCTCACCGATAAGAGAAGCAACGCGCCACAGAATGTCGTTTGCGTTCGACGCGATCGGGTCATGGTTCGCCATCCGGTCGAGGGAATCCTCCATACCGTTCAGGCGAAAACGAAGCGCAAATCGTCCACTGCAAGGTGGCGCGGGGGCGAGAGCTCGGGTCGCACGGAGCTAGAGCTGCCTGGACCTAGACCTGCCCGGGGTCAGCGAGCGGCTTCCTCGCGCTCCGCCTCCAGCCGCCCGTCCACGAATACGAACATCGGCACTACGCGGTAGTCGAACGGGTGACCCTCGAGCACGACGAAGTCCGCGTCCTTCCCCACCTCGATGCTGCCGATCCGGTCTTCCATATCGAGCATCTCTGCGGCATTCAACGTCGCCATCTTCAGGGCTTCGACCTCAGGCACACCATTCCGGAACGCCCACGCCGAGTTGAGGATCGGCTCGCCACCCAGGCGGCCGATCGGTGACGCTCGCCTCGAGGCGCCGGGGCCGAAGAAGGCCACTTTCACACCCGCGCCGCTCAGTATCCGGGGGCCCTCGATGCTCCACCCGTCTCCTCCCCCTCGGATGTCCGACGCGAAGCTTCCCGAGTTTCCGAGGATGACACCCACGTCGGCCGCGGCGAGGTCGTCGGCCAGGCGATGGGCCTCCACGCCACCGGTCACGATCAATCGCAGGCCGAAGTCTTCCGCGATGCCCATCGCCTCCCGGATCTCCGCCTCGCGATCCGCGTGGATGAGGGCCGGCACCTCGCGACTCAGCAGCGGTAGGAGTGCTTCGTGGCGCTGATCGTATTCCCTCTCCGAGCCCGCTTCGGAGTACGCCGTCGCCGCCTCCAGCGCCGCCCGGATCATCGCCGACGCGCTCTTCAGCGTGACCGGGATTCTCGACCCGCCGGACCAGAAACGCGTCGTCCCGGACGTCAGCGACATCACCATGCTGCTCGGCTCCCGGCGCACCATCTCCTCGAAGTCCAGTCCCGGTGTTTTCACTACCACGCCGTTGCCACCAATCAGGTTTTGGGTGCCCGGCGTCACGTTGATGGCCGTGACCCCGATCTCGGTGTTGACCCGGTACGACGGAAACCACGGGTCGACGGCGTAAAGCGCGTTCATCTCCGGGACGATGGGCTCGGTGATCTCATCGTTCTGGACCTGCCACTTGAGGTCGCCGATCCAGTCGTTCGCGAACGCGCGGGCGATGATGGTGCCGGGCATGACCACCCGGCCCCCGACGTCTATCACGGGCATGCCTGAGGGGGCCTCTTCTCCGGCTTCAACCCGCGTGAAACGACCGTCCTCCACGACGATGGTCGCGTTCTCGATGGCGCCCTCGCTGACTGTGAAGACGTGCGCTCCGGTGATTGCGAAGCTCTCGTCGTCCGGCCCGATCCCGTTGCGCAGCGGGCGGAACGGGCCTACCGACCGCGGGCGCTCCGGCTGGAGACTCCCGGACCGCTCGTACTCGAGCTGGCCGTCGATGAACACACGCTCGACACGGTCGGCCGTGAGGTCCAGGAAATGCCCGTCCAACAGCACGAGGTCCGCGTCCTTCCCCGCTTCGATGCTGCCCACTCGGTCGTCAAGCATCATCGCTTTGGCGCCGTTGATCGTCACGATCTCCAGCGCCTGCTGATCCGTGAGGCCGTGCCGCGCGAGGAAGGCGCCGTACTCGCGGAAGTCCTTGAAGTGCTGGTTGGACATGTCGGTCTGAATGCTGGCGGTGATGCCCGCGTCCAAGAGCTCCTCGAGGAGGTTCATCGGCTCCGGATCGTTGTAGTACTGCACGATCATCATCGGGCCGATCACCGGGATGATGTTCGTGCCGGCCAGGAGCTCGATCAGGGGGAAAACCTCTTCGGCGTGGGCCAGCGCCAGTCGGTCGATGAATCCGTACTTCCGCGCGAGACGCATGACCATCATGATCTCGCTCGGGTAGTGTGAGTGTGCGTGGACCATGACGTCGCCCCGGATGACCGACGCGAGCGCCTCCAGACGCTCGTCGACTTCGGGGGCCTCTCCTCGGCCTGCGGCGTGGGCCTCCTGCTTCTCCATGTAGAGCTTGGCCCGGCGATAGTAGTCGTCCGCCGTCGCGTACCATCCCATCACCGTCTGCGGCGTCTCACCTGGACGCAGGTTGATGAGCGGACGCACGGCCATCTTGAGGTCCACGTACGGCTTGAAGATCATTCCCGGGCCCGGCCTGCTCTTCATCTTGAGAGCAACGGACTGACCGCTCGAGATGATGCCGCTGCCCGAGCGGGCGATCACGGACGTCAGGCCTCCGGAGAGAGCGAACTGAATCGTCGGGTCATCCAGATCCAGGTTCTCCACCGCCTTCCACTCGGCGGTGAACGGCCCGGGGATCCGCGAGCGGCTGGAACGGTCGATCGCCAAGTGGGCATGGGCGTCGATCATCCCCGGAATGACGACGCGGGCTTCGTAGACCTGCGCATCGGGCGGGGCGTCCACGGACGTACCCACCGCCTGGATGACTCCGTTGCGGACGAGGATCTCGCCATTCTGGATGGTGCCGTTGGTGACGGTGTGGATCTCGTCTGCGCGGATGAGAATCGCGCCAGACTGCGCGAGCACGGGCTGAGGGCGGGCGGCCAAAGCGAGCAGGATTGCCCCGAAGAGGGCTGCGCGAAGAGGGGCCGTGGTCCTGTTCATGTGCGCCTCCTGGCGACGCGCGCTGGCCGTGTGACCATAAAAAGCTGACGTGTCGCGTGTGTTTGGCTCAACGTAGTGAACCACTTTGCCTGATACGCCTCCGAGGCGCTAGCTCCCGGACCCTAGGGGCGCTCGCGAGCCCTCTTCGCGAGATCCGCCACCCCGGCGTGCTCGCGGCTTCCTCCAACCCTACGTCAAACTGGCCGAAACGGCAGATACGGAGCTATTCTTTGGGACTACACACCCAGGCGGGAATCCCGGGTGTGCGCAGGCTTTTTGCATGTGTTGATCGAGCAGCGATGCAACGCGCCGCCGGACGAGCGTCGGGCGACCCAGTGAGGCGTGTATGAACTTTTTGACTGCCACGGTGACGGCCCTGGGGATGATGCTCGTGTTGGCGTCTGGTACGCCGGACGTGCGGGCACCCCGGCCGGAGCCCGCTTCCACTATCGCGACCGTGGCCCACGACGCCACACCCGAGGTCCCGTCGGAAGCCCTCACGGACATGGTCCAGCAGTACTGTCAGGTGTGCCACAACGACGCGCTGATGACTGGGAACCTGTCGCTCCAGGGCTTCGACGTGGACGCCGCTCCAGAGATGGCCGAGACCGCCGAGAAGATGATCCGCAAGCTGAGGGCCGGCATGATGCCGCCCCGCGGATTCCCGCGTCCTGGCGGCGACAGCTTGGTCGCCCTCGTCGAGGCCCTCGAGACCAGCATCGACGAAGCCGCCGAGCTCAATCCGAACCCCGGTTCCCGGACGTTCCAGCGGCTCAACCGAGCCGAGTTCTCGAGTGCCGTTCGCGATCTGCTCGGCATCGAGGTCGACGTCGGCGAGTTCCTCCCCCTCGACACCAAGAGCGCAAACTTCGACAACATCGCCGACGTTCAGATGCCGTCGGCCACGTTGATGGAGGGCTACCTGCGCGCTGCCGGCCACATCAGCCGCGTCGCGCTGGGCGACCCCGAAGCCGAGCCCAACTCGGTCCGCTACCGCCTCCCCCGCACCGCATCCCAGAAGGAGCGTGTCGAAGGCGCGCCCTTCGGCACCCGGGGCGGCGTATCGGTTATCCACAACTTCCCCGCCGACGGCAAGTACGTGTTCCACATCCAGCCCTATCCGGCGGTGGAAGGGGAGGTCTTCGGACGTACGTACGGCAGCGGCGAGCAGATCGAGGTCTCCATCGACGGCGCCCGCATCGCGCTCATGGACATCGACCGGTGGATGTCCGAGTCCGAGCCCACCGGGCTGAACATGCTGACGGACTCGATCTACGTGCGGGCAGGTCCGCGGCGTGTCACCGCCGCCTTCTTGAAGCGCTATGAAGGCGAGGTCGACGATCTCATCCGACCCATCGACCATACGCTGGCGGACGGCCAGATCGGCATCGGCTACGGCGTAACGACGATGCCGCACCTCCAGCGGCTCTCGATCCTGGGGCCGTACGAAGTTACCGGCGTTTCGGACACGCCCACTCGGCAGCGGGTGTTCACGTGCCGGCCCACGTCGCAGGAAGAAGCCCGGCCGTGTGCGGAGAGCATCGTGTCACGCCTGGCCACCCAGGCGTATCGCCGGCCCCTGGAAGAAGGTGATCTCGACGGGTTGATGTCGTTCTACGATCAGGCCGAGGTCGAGGGCGGATTCGAGGGCGGTGTCCGGATGGCGCTCCAGGCCGTCCTCGCCAGCCCTCACTTCCTGTTCCGCATGGAGGAAGCTCCGGGAGCGGCGCCGGGCGACATCTATGAGATCTCGGACGTCGATCTCGCGTCGCGCCTCTCGTTCTTCCTGTGGGGCGCACCGCCCGATCAGGCGCTGGTCGATCTCGCGAGCCGTGGCGATTTGTCGTCCGGTGACGAGCTCGAGCGCCAGGCCCGGCGTATGCTCGACGACTCTCGCGCTCCCGACGCGCTAGCAAATCGTTTTGCCGCTCAATGGCTCAGGCTCCAGGACCTCGACAAGATCCACCCGGACGCGCTGTCGTATCCGTATTACGACGAAACGCTGGCGGCGTCGATGCACCAGGAGACCGAGCTCCTGTTCGCGCACATCGTCGAAGAGGACCGGCCGGTGATCGACCTGCTCACCGCCGACTACACCTTCGTCGACGAGCGGCTCGCGCGGCACTACGGGATCCCTGGGATCACGGGCCCCGAGTTCCAGAGGGTGACCTACGCCGACGAGAATCGGCGGGGCATCCTCGGACATGGCAGCATCCTCACGATGACGTCGCACGCCAACCGGACGTCGCCGGTCCTCCGTGGTAAGTGGGTGCTCGAAGTGCTGTTCGGTACGCCGCCGCCACCTCCGCCGCCGGACGTCCCGGCGTTCGAAGAGACCGCGCGCGCGGACGACGGCCGCTTCCTCACTGTGCGCGAGCGCATGGAGCTGCACCGGGCGAACCCCGTGTGCATGGCTTGCCACCAGGTCATCGACCCCGTCGGTCTGGCGCTCGAGAACTTCGACGTGACCGGGGCCTGGCGGATCCGGGACGAGGGCAATCTCGTCGATCCGGTGGGAGAGCTTTACGACGGCACGAAGCTGACCGGTCCGGCGGACCTGCGGGAAGTCATCCTGAGCCGCCCGGAGGTCTTCTACCGGATCTTCGCCAGCAATCTCATGGCATACAGTCTGGGCCGGCGCGTCGAGTACTACGACATGCCCACGGTTCGGGCTATCGTGCGCGACGCAAGCGAGGACGACTACCGACTCTCGTCCTTCGTCCTGGGCATCGTGGGAAGCCCGGCGTTCGGGTCCGCCCGGGCGGAGGCGGCTGCAGTGGCTACCCCGGCGGGTGACTAGCGATGACAAGGCACGAGCCCGCAGGCAGGCTGTGGGCGAGATCGTAAACCGTACCTCGAGCGAGGGCAGATCGATGAAGTTCATCACCGGAAAGAGCATCTCACGGCGCGCGATGTTGAAGGGCATGGGAGGCGCGGTCGGCCTGCCACTCCTCGACGCGATGGTGCCGGCCGGCAAGCTGTTCTCCACAACAGCCGCCGGACGGGCCGCCGACAAGACCCGCATCGTGTGCATCGAGCAGGTCCACGGGGCCGCGGGGTGCAACGAGTGGGGCGCCGAGCAGAACCTTTGGGCACCGAGCGCCGAGGGGAAGGACTTCGACCTTTCACCCACGAGCCTGAAGCCTCTCGAGTCCTTCCGGGACTACTTGACCATCGTGTCCAACACGGACTCGCGGATGGCCGACGCGTTCTCGCCGCAGGAGATCGGTGGCGACCACTTCCGCACCACGGCCGTGTTCCTAACGCAGGCGCATCCGAAGCAGACTGAGGGCTCTGACGTGCACATCGGCACGTCGCTCGACCAGCTCTACGTCCAGCGCTTCGGTCAGGACACCCCGATCCCGTCGATGCAACTCACGATCGAGAACGTCGATCAAGCGGGTGGCTGCGCGTACGGGTACGCCTGCGCGTACACGGACACCGTGAGCTGGGCGTCGCCCAACGAGCCGCTACCGATGGTGCGTGATCCTCGCGCCGTCTTCCAGCAGTTGTTCGGTGCCGGGGGCACGCCCGAGCAGCGCGCGGCGCGACTCCAGACGGATCGCAGCATCCTCGACTGGATGCTCGATGAGATCGCGGACTTGAAGCGTGACCTCGGTCCGGCAGACCGCCAGCGGGTGGCCCAGTACACCGAGAACATCCGCGAGCTCGAGCAGCGGATCCAACGCATCGAGCAGCAGAACACGGGCGGAGAGGAGCGCGAGATTCCCGAGGCGCCGGTCGGAGTGCCGGACGACTTCGCCGAGCACGTCAAGCTCATGTTCGACCTGCAGGTGCTCGCGTTCGTGTCGGACACTACGCGTGCGTTCTCGCTGAAGCTCGGGCGCGACGCCTCTCCCCGCGTCTACGCCGAAAGCGGGGTGTCGACCCCGTTCCACTCCGCGAGCCACCACGGGGGCCGCGAGGAGCGGATCCTCGACTTCGCGAAGATCAACACATACCACGTGTCCTTGCTTCCCTACCTGATGGAGAAGCTGGCGAACACGTTCGAGGGCGACACGCACCTCCTCGACAAGACGATGATCATGTACGGATCCGCCATGGCTGATCCGAACATCCACAACCACGCGCGCTGCCCGCTGATCCTCCTGGGTCGCGCCAGTGGTCAGGTGGAGGGTGGCCGCCACGTCGTGGCTCCAATGGGTACGCCCATGGCCAACGTCATGCTCGACCTGCTGCACCGCCTCGGGGCGACGGACCTCGAGACGTTCGGAAACAGCACCGGGACCTTCGCGGTCTGAGTCGCCGGACTCCTGTCCGGGGCCTGACCTCAGGAGGAGCGCAACATGTCGGCAAGAAAAAAGAAAGAGCTCGTCGGAATGCGGTCGACCCTCGCGGTCAGCTTGCTGATCCTCCTCGCGGCGACGCCGTTCGAGTCGCCCGTGGCGGACGCGGCCCAGCGTGGCGAGGTCGATGCAGTTCGTGCACTGCTCAAGCAGGGCGCCGATCCCAACGAGGCCCAGCTTGACGGCATGACGGGCCTCCATTGGTCGGCCCTCAACGACGAGCCCGAAATCGCCGAGCTCCTGCTCTACGCTGGCGCGAACGTTCAGCCCACAACGCGACTGGGCGGCTACGCACCGCTCCACCTCGCGAGCCGCAGTGGTCACGAGGGGGTCGTGATGGCCCTTCTCGAGGGGGGCGCCGACCCGAACTTCATAACGGGGACGGGCGTGACGCCCGCGCATTTCGCCGCCGAGGCCAATGCGGCCGCCGCCGTGCAGGCGCTGATCGATCACGGAGCCGACCTCAACGCCCCGGATGGCCACTCGAATCGGACGCCCCTGATGTTCGCGGCGGCGCGTAACGCGGTGCGCTCGATCGACGTGTTGGTGGCGGCCGGTGCCGACCTTGCGCCTACGACGTCCGTCAGGGACTTCGCCAAGATCGAGGCTGCCGACCGCGAGGAGCGTGCGCGGCGCGCACGCATCCGGGAGGCCGAGAAGGACCCTGAGCCCGAGACGGAGCCAGCGCGCGGCCAGGGCGGGCAAGGCCGCGGTGGACCCCCGGCCGCCGGGGCGGGGCGCGGTGGCCCCCCGGGAGCCGGTGCTCCCGATCAGGATCCCAAGCCCGAGCCGATGCCCGGGCCCAAGTACCTCTCCACGACAGAGCAGATCGGAACGCAGGGAGGATTCAGCGCGCTCCACTACGCGGCACGGAACGGACACCTGGAAGCCGCCAACGCCCTCGTGCGTGCCGGCAGTGACGTGAACCAAGTGAGTGGCGACGAGTCGACCCCGCTCCTGGTGGCCGTCATCAACGGCAACTACGACCTGGCGGCGGACCTGTTGGAAGCCGGCGCCGACCCGAATCTGCTCAGCGACGACGGGGCGGGCCCGCTCTTCGCCACCCTCAACATCGAGTGGTCGCTCCGCACCTGGTATCCGCAGCCCCAGGCGTTCCGCCAGCAAGGCGCGACCTATCTCGACCTGATGGAGCTGCTGCTGGACAGGGGCGCCGACCCGAACGCGCGGACCACGACGCACATCTGGTACGCGGCGTACAACGCGGGCCGCATGGGCGTGGATTTCGCGGGAGCGACGCCGTTCTGGCGAGCCGCCTACGCCGCCGATGTTAAGGCGATGAAGCTCCTCGTAGAGCACGGCGCGGACCCGGACATCTGGACCTTTAACATGGTCCGACCACCGCGCAGGTTCCCCGGCGCGCCGCCCCCTCCGCCACAGAACGACGAACCGGAGGAAGATCCGTCCGGACTGCCGCCGGTGCCCAACGGTGGACCAGGGGTCCATCCGCTGCACGCCTCGTCCGGCGTGGGCTTCGGAACTTCGAGGGTTGCGCAGACACACCGGCACGTCCCTGATGGCTGGCTTCCCGCCGTCCGGTATCTGGTCGAGGAGCTCGGGGTCGACCCGAACCTTCGGGACAAGGACGGCTACGCGCCCATCCACCACGCGGCTTCACGCGGTGACAACGAGACGATCCTCTACCTCGTGAGCCAGGGAGCGGACGTCACACTGATCAGTCGGCGCGGACAAACGACCGCCGACTTGGCGAACAGCCCGGAACAGCGGGCACAGCCCCATCCGCGGACCGTCGCACTGCTCGAGAAGCTCGGGTCGAAGAACAATCACGAATGCAGGTCTTGCGGTTGACGACGTCCTAGCGGGGCGTCTTGGAAGCCTGGTGCCGACCCCTCGTGTCTCGCGAGGGGTTTGGCTTTCTCGGAGGTCGAAGAGACGGCCACCCGAGCCAACGTGGAGAGAAGGATGAAACGGTTCGCCTACACGATCACGGTGCTGACCTTGATCTGGCTTCCCACCGAGATCCGTGCCCAGGACACTCAGTGGAACCGGTACACCTTGGAGGATCTCGGTGGTGTGCACGTGCGCGCCGAGATCGATCCGGTGTGCGAAGTCGCCGGGGTCACCCCCCAGGCTGTGCGCGTCCAGGCGGAGGCGGCGCTCGCGGTGTCCGACGTCGAGCTGCTCACAGAGGGCGAGATGCTCCGCAATCCCGGCCTCCCCGAGCTGATGATCAACCTGTCGTGCGTGGCGAGCGAAGGAGCCGTGGCGGGGGCGCTGGCGTATTCGGTCACGGTCCAGGTACAGCAGTCGGTGCAGATGACGCGGGACCCGCAGATCACCATGGCGGAGGCGGTTACGTGGTATGCCACGTCCGTCGGCGTCGGGGCGGCGCCCGAGGCCAGCACTGCCCTCCAGGCCGCCATCACGGAGAAGGTGGAGGAGTTCGCGACCGCCTACAATGCGGCAAACACGCAGGCCGCTCCCCCTCCGGGCCTTCGCGAGTAGTCGGGAGCTCGATCGACGCTCCGTTTGGCAGGTCCTGGCGAGCTACGGCGTGAGCGCGTGGCCCGTCACAACACTAGACACCCGTACTCATCGGGGAGGTCTCCCATGAAACGCCTCATCACCCAATGCGTCGCCCTCGCGCTCCTGACTCCCGGTTTCGCGGGCGCGCAGCAGGAGGAGTCTTACGACTACTGGCGCGTCCAACGGGACATGATCCAGTACGGCCAGCAAGCCATCATGATGTGCAACGGACTGTTCACATCCGACCGGACGCTGGAGCAGGTGTTCGACCAGGAGCTGGCCTACCTGAGCCAGCCGGTGGGCACGGCGCGGGGCGGGGACTACGTCGTCGACTGGGAGCGCCGCGCTGTTGCGATCGGCGCGGCGGGCGGGACCCCCGTCATGCGGGCGGCGTTCCGTGAGGGCGTCGGCTGCGTCATTCTCGCGCCCGACCAGGGGTTCGAGGACATCGCGAGCCTCCCCGAGCTCCGTCTGCCCCTACCCGATGGCGACCCGAATGGGATCGTGTGGCCCGACGGCGACCTGGTGCCGAACGAGTCGCTGCCCCGGGGCATCGACGCCACGGCGCTCCAAGCCGCCTCCGATTGGGCGTTCGACCGCGAGTCGCCCGAACAGGTCACGCTGAGCCTCGTGGTCGTGCACAAAGGGGAGATCATCCACGAGCGGTACGCGCCAGGCGTCGACGTGGGCACCCGGACGCGGACGTGGTCGACCGCCAAGAGCATCGCCGTAACGCTGTTCGGCATGCTTGCCGACGAGGGGCGCATGGAGCTCGACGAGCCGCTCGGATTCGAGTGGCTCCCCGAGGGCAGGTCCCCCGAAACGGACCCGCGCAAGGAGAATCAGGTGCTGGGTTGGCTTGAGTGGCGCAGGTGCGCCATCGACGGAAGCGTTGGGAGACATGATTCCCAGGGGTTCGTGGCGTCAGTAATATGCGTACCGCATAATAACTAGCGAAGACAGATCAGGACAGAAGGACCGGCGCCGGACCCATCCGGTGACTAATGTCAGGATTGACGGTACGATTGGGACCCGCGCTCGACGTGCCCCAGAACCTCGAGGTGTTTCATCCAACATCGGCGTCTCGGTCTTCCCTTACCAACGCCCCGGATCAACGTGAGTTGGGGCGCACCTTTGGTGGAGGCCCGTTTCCTCAGCCGGCCCAATCGGTTCGTCGTCCACGCGGAGGTGGCCGGCGAGGAGGTCGTAACCCATCTCGCAGATCCCGGCCGTTTGAGGGAGCTCTTGATCACCGGCCGCCGCATGGGCCTCCGGCCCGAGGCTGTCTCGCCGACGCGCAAGACCCGCTGGACCTCACTGCTCGTGGAATCGCCGTCTGCGCCCGGGTGGGTATCGCTGCACACGACCGTCCCCAACGAGCTGGTCCATCAGGCGCTGGTTCGCGGCGCGCTGCCCGAGTTCGCCGGGTGGTCGTACGCGCGTCGGGAGGTACCGTACGGCAAGTCTCGGCTGGACTTCCTCCTGGAGCGTGACGGCCGACGCCTCTACATCGAAGCGAAGAGCGTGACGCTCGTTGAAGATGACACGGCCCTGTTCCCGGACGCCGTTACGAGTCGGGGTGCCCGGCACCTGCGGGCGCTCATCCAAGCCGTGGAGGAAGGGTCTGATGCCGCCGTGCTGTTCGTGCTTCAGCGGCCGGATGCCAACAGCATCGTGGCAGCGAGGAGGATCGACCCCGTGTTCGCGGACACCCTTCTGGAAGCACAGGAAGCCGGTGTACGCGTTCTCGGGAGGCGGTGTCACGTGGACTGGGAAGGGATCACGCTTGGGGCCTCGGTACCCGCGACGGCCGGATGAGACGGTCCCGACTCCTCCGACCGGGCCGTCGCCCCTTCCTTCCCGCCGAGTCGATCGGGGAGGATCTATGTGGCATTGTCCCGTGTCGGTGCGACGCCTACCGTCCCTCAACCGTCGCGCGGCGTATCCCATAGCAGGAGCAGATGTTGCACCGCATGAGTTGGCTGCTCGGACTCTGTGGCGGGCTCCTCTTGGTTTCGAGCTCTCCCACCTCCGCGCAACAACCTCCCTTGAGCCGCTACGAGTTGCGCGCCCAGGATCCCATCCAACACGACCTGCCGCGGCGCCTACGCGAGATCTCGGGCCTCGCGGTCGCGGGTGACGGCCGAGTCTTTGGCCACGGCGACGAGCGGGCGCTGATCTACGAGCTGGACTACGAGCGGGGCGAAGTCTTGAAGGCATTCAGCTTGGGTCACGATGGAATCCCGGGGGATTTCGAGGGGATGGCCGTCGTGGGCGACCGGTTCTTCCTGGTCACGAGCCTGGGCACGGTCTACGAGTTCCGCGAGGGGAATGACGGCGGAGTGGTGGCGTTTCACGGCTACCCGACGACGCTCGCGGACTCCTGCGAGGTGGAAGGGCTCGTCCACGATCCGGTGTCCGACGCTCTCCTGCTCCTGTGCAAGGACGTTCGGGGGCTCAGCTCCGACGTTCTCGTCGTGTTCGCGTTCTCTCTATCCGGGATGGCGCTCGACCCCGATCCGTGGCTCGAAACCTCCCTCGCCTCACTCGAGGACTTCGATCTCGACGACGGGCTCCATCCGTCCGGAATCGAATACGATCGCGAGACCGACACCTTCTTGATCGTCGCCGCCCAGGAGGAGTCGATCATAGCCCTGTCCCGGGACGGGACCGTGTTGGGCGCGCTGGAGCTCCGCAGGCGAAACCACCCCCAAACCGAGGGCATCGCGTTGGCCGCCGACGGCACGCTGATCCTGGCGGACGAGGGTGGGGGCGACAGGGCACGCCTCACCCTCTATCCGCGGATGCGCTAATGGGGCGATCCATTCGTCTTGGCAGTGGCGCCCCCCGGATCCGGCCCCCAACCCACCCACCGGCAGTTCGGATGCGCCAGGGGCGACCCCTTCACTCCCGGTCGGCTGAACCGCTCAGGGACACGTGGCGAACGCGCTCGTGTCCGTGATCGGCTGTGCGGGCAGGAGATCGAACGGAAGCTGATTCGTGACGAGCGCAGCTCCCGTCTCGTCAGCACCTATGGCCACGACGGCCTTCGTGCACGGCGGCATGTCCTCGGCCAAGAGCTGCAGGATCCAGTCGTATTGCATGAAGGACCCGAAGTAGTCGGTCACGGTCAACACGGCCGGCTGGTCTCCGATGGGCACGGCTGTGTCCTCACCGTCGATTCCCGTGATGATCGAGAAGAAGCGGAGGTCGGTGATGTCGATCGTGTTGCCGTTGTTCGGAATGAAACCGAAGACCTCCGCCGTCGTTGACGTGGGCGTGCTTCCGCAGCTCCCGCCCCGTGTCGGGTCACAGATCTGCGTGTTTGTCAGGCTGATCTCGAACCAATCCTGACCGGTGGCACCGAAGGACTCAGTCGCCTCATCCGCATTCCCCGTGATGTCGGCTACCGCCCCAGTCCAGTTCCTGCCCACGTCCCGGACACCGGCATACATCTCATGGACTCCAAAGATGTCGCCGGTTGGGTTCGGGAAGCTGGGTGGGCCGACCGTCTCAAAGCTCCGGTAGTAGTTGAACTCCGCAATCGCGTCGGCGGTGGAAGTGACGCCGTCGCCGAACGGATCGAACTCGGTCCGAGGCGCTCCGATGCGGAAGGGGAAGCCGCTTTCGTACTCGACTGAGAACTCGGCTTGCCAGAGGCTGACGTCGTCCGTCGCTTTTGCCGAGAACGTGCCGGGCGCGCCTGCCTGGAAGGGTGCCGGGCCCAACAGGTCGAAGGTCTCCGGGTCCTCGACATCCTGAAAGAACCAGAAGATCGTGGGATCGCCGACGTTGCCGGCTTTGTCCTTCGGACTGATTTCTGCCCTGTACTTGCCGGAGCTCGTCCAGTCGGCCTGCACCTGGAAGTGTCCGCCGCTGAGAGCGAAAGGCACTCCGACGCAGACCCCGTCCACATGGTCTCCGGTCACGCAGGCGTCCTCATCGTCGAGGTCCGCCAACGCCCTGAGGGCCCTCGCTACCGCTTCCTCGAAATCGGCCCCGCTCGAGCCTCCGGCGGAGTTGGGTGGGTCGGTGATGCTGAAGAACCATTCATCGCCCGGAAGTGGGTTGATCTCCACGTCCGACAGGAGCGGAGGACTGTCCAGAATGGAGCCAATGGGGTATTGCCTTAAGTCCACCGCCCACTACATGTTGTGGTCATGGCGGTTCCGGCTTCTCAGCTCCGTGGCGGCGTGGACTATCCCCGTACGCGGCTGGAGCTGGACGAGTTCTTCCCCGACGATGCGGCATGCCTGGAGTACGTGGAGGGTCTGCGCTGGCCGGAAGGGTTTGTGTGCGTGGGCTGTGGCGGGTTGGGAGAGGTCTGGCGAGCATCGCGGGGGCGTCTCGTCTGCCCACACTGTCGAAGGCAGACCTCGGTGCTGGCGGGAACCGTGTTCCACCGCACGCGCTCGCCCCTGCGTCTGTGGTTTCTCGCTGCCTGGGAGCTCACGAGCCAGAAATACGGAGCCAATGCTCTCGGGCTCCAGCGTGTGCTCGGACTGGGAAGCTACAAGACAGCGTGGGTCTGGCTCCACAAGCTCCGCCGGGCCATGGTCCGACCGGATCGCGACCAGCTGAGCGGCGTTGTGCAAGTGGACGAGAGCTATGTCGGGGGCGTGGAGGCTGGAGTGCGGGGCCGCGAGACGATCAAGAAGGCCATCGTCGCGATCGCCGCCGAGGTCGACGGACGCAAGATCGGGAGAATACGGCTGCGTTGGGTGCCCGACCTCTCCGCTCCGGTTCTGCGAGGCTTCGTCAAGGATAGCATCGCACCGGCAAGCACGGTGCATACCGACGGATGGCCAAGCTATCAGGGACTCGCCAAACTGGGCTTTCGCCACACGGTCACGAACCTCTCGACCTCCGGCGATCCCGCGCACGTGCTCATGTCGGCCGTACATCGGGTGGCGTCTCTCCTCAAGCGCTGGGTCCTCGGAACCCTCCAAGGAGGGATCGCCCGCGAACACCTCCCCTACTATCTGGACGAGTTCACCTTTCGCTTCAACCGACGCACATCCCGGGCTCGCGGCCTGTTGTTCTACCGCTTGCTTGAGCAGGCTGTTCAGTGTGCTCCCACGCCAGCTTCGGCCCTTTACCTCGGCACCGGACGTGGGAAACGGCCCGCAGAGCCCCGGTAACCACTATATCTTGGGGTCGGTGGACTTAAGGGAACACCCCCTTTGGGTAATAACCTGGTTGAAGGAAATGAAGGCTGGACCGGGATCCAGGCGGACGTCGATGCCGATGTTGTCCACGATGGTCGTAGCGTCGAAGGTGATCACTGTCGCCCGGAACCTCCCATTCCCACTCTTCCACTCGGAGCCTCCTGGTCCGGGAGCACTCGGACCGTCGAACGCGAATGCGTCGAGGAACATCAGGGGGTCGTTGTCCAGCTCGTAGTCCGACTCCCCGGTTGCCCGTGTCAACTCGTCGCCGCCTGGTTCCAGCAACAGCACGTTCAATAGACCGCGGTTGCCGTTGGGGAGCTGTTCGACGATCTCGCCGTCGATGTTGGAAACGGTCCGGAGGTTGCCGCTGACGGTGAGCGACACAGGGGGGGCGCCGGCTCCGCTCGACGCCACTGCGCGCGCGGCCGCGCCCGCCGCCGGGGGGAAGTCCGCCGACCCGATCACGACCCCGTCCAGCACCGCCTCGACCCGACCCGTGAAGCTGGCCGGCGCGTCGACCGTGACCTGGATGTCGATCACGCCGGACACGCTGTTCGGGTCGACCGCCTGACCGTTCTGCGTCACCTGATCGAGGGTGATCGTAGGCGCGCGGTCCGTCACGGAGATGGTGGAGGTCGTCTGTACACCTGACTGGCCGTCGACGGAGGCCGTGATCGTCGCGTTCCCGACTGCCACTCCAGTCACCAGACCGTCGCCGTCCACCGTCGCCACGCCAGTGCTCGACGAGCCCCAGCTCACGGTGTGGCCCGTTCCCCCAGTGACCGTCGCGGTGAGCTGGACCGTCGCGCCGACCTCGATTTCGGCGTCGGTCACGTCCAACGAGATGCTCGATGCGTTGACCAACACTTGGGCGGTCGCGGACGCGGTGCCGACATTGGCGGTGATCGTTGCAGTGCCAGGGGACACGGCTGTCACCGTCCCGCCGCCGGTGACGCTGGCGACTCCCGAGTTGGATGACGAAAACGTCGCGGTCGCGGAGGACCCGGTGACCGTCGCGGTCAGGACCGCTGTCCCTCCGACGAACAGCGTCGCGGACGTGGGGGTGAGGGTCACCGTGACGGTGACGTCCGGCGTGGTGCCCGTATCGTCGGAGCTGCAGGACCAGAGTGCCAGCGCCAGCGTCAGCGACAGGGCGGTCAATCGAGCGATCGTGGGAGTCTTCGCGACGGTACGCAGCACGGTGGTAGCCTCCGGAGCCTTCAGGTCTTGGGGTCCCCTGGCGGGGCCGTTCATTAGAATACGCGAAATTCCGCGACGAAAGTGACATTCGAATGTAAGGTTGGCACGTTCGGTAGCAGAGCAGTCAGGTCCCGCTATCCCTCGTTTGCAGACGCGAGCGCGAGCGCAATCTCAGTTCTCACCCAAGGGTCTCTTTCCTCGTCCAACCCGGCGACGAGCGCTTCTCTGGACGACGACATCGCGATCCGTCCCAGCGCCCAAGCCGCGTGGCCCCGAACCAGATCTGCCGGGTCGGAGAGCGCGGCGGCGAGGGGTGGCACGGCCTCGCCAGCTCCCCAGTTCCCCAGCCCCACGCATACGTTACGGAGAAGCCCCTCCCGCTTCGCGCGCTTGATCGGCGAGCCGCTGAAGCGGTAACCGAACGCGGCGGCGTCCATGGCGAGCAGCTCCTCGGCAAGCTCGACCAGCGACGGCCCGTTCAGTCCGTGTCCCACCCGGTATGCCACCTCCTGCGTCGGCTCCGCGAATCTCTCGTTCCACGGACAGACTTCCTGGCAGATGTCGCAACCGTACACGCGATTGCCCATCAGTGGCCTGAGATCCCGTGGAATCGGGCCTCGGTGCTCGATCGTCAGGTACGAGATGCAGCGTCGGGCGTCCATGACGGGTGCGCCGCACTCGTCTCGTCCGAGGAGAGCGTGCGTCGGGCAGGCGTCCAGACAGCTGCGGCAGGTGCCACAATGCTCCTCTGCGAAAGGCGGGTCCGGCGCCAGCTCGAGGTCGAGGAGGAGCACTCCGAGGAAGAAGTACGAGCCGGCTCTGGGATGGATCAGCATGGTGTTCTTGCCGAACCAGCCCAGCCCAGCACGGGCGCCCAGCTCGCGCTCGAGGATGGGTCCGGTGTCAACGTACGCCCGTCCGACGACCCGGCGGCCGGCTGCTTCATCGATACCCGACAACAACTCGATCAACCGATCCTTGATCACGTCGTGGTAGTCGTCGCCGCGTGCGTAGCGCGCCAGCACGGCGCGGGACGGGTCGTGCGGCACGCCGGGCGGATCCTCGACGAAGTAGTCGTGCGCCACGAGCACGACCGACCGCACGGTGGCCATCGTGAGCCGAAGGTCGCTCCGCCGCGCCAGCGAGTCTTCCCGCGACAGGTAGGCCATCTCTCCTTCGGCGCCGTCGCCGATCCACGCCCGGTAGAAGTCCATGTGGGCGCTGGCGGCGGGCGTGGTGATTCCCACTCGGTCGAACCCCAGGGCGAGGGCCCCCTCGCGGACGTGCGCAGCGAGGCGGTTGGCGCTTGTCACGCGGGGTAGCTCGCGGTGCGGCCGCTCACGCGGCATCGATGCGGTAGCTGCGTCCCTTCCACCGAATGTCCCGACCCCATGTCCAGCTCCGAACGAAGATGAATGCCGCGACGGCGGCGCCCAGCGGATAGGCCAGACCGTAAGCCAGTGGAGCGCCGAACCGCCTGCTCACGGCCATCCAAAACGAAACGCTGATGGCGGTCGTGGCCGCGGCCCACAGTTGGAGGCTTCCCGAGCCGAAGCCGACGAGCGTTGCGCTCAGCACGATTGGTGGCGCGATCCAGAGTGCGATGATCGTCGACATCACCGCCGGCGGCATGATCGGTCGGAGCCACGCCGGAAGCGTCATCAGGCCACCGAGGATGACATTCTTCGACCAGCCATCCACGATCTCGCGAAGGGACCGGTACATCCGCGTCCTGAATTGCCGCTCCGCCAACCGCACCGTCAACCTGAGTCCGGCCCGCGCCAGGATCTGCGCGAGAGCGAGATCCTCGACGACCTCCCCTCGGACCGCCTCGTGGCCTCCCACGTCATCGTACGTTTCCCGCTCGATCAGGATGTACTGGCCGTTCGCGATGGCGTCCCTCCATCGATCTCTTCCCACCGGGCGACCGAGATCGAGATAGCGGAACATCATCATCGTGAAGATCTGTGGCTGAACCAGTCGCTCCCAAAAGGACTCCATCAGTTGCTGGCCTACGAGGGTGATCGCATGCGCGCCGTCTTGACGGAGCCCGGATACCGCGCTCGCCATCAGCGTGGGTGTGTGGGTTGTGTCCGCGTCCGTAAACAGGAGGAAGCGACCCCTCGCGCGCTGCGCTCCCTGGTAGCAGGCCCACGGCTTCCCTAGCCAACCTTCTGGAAGCTCCTCACCGGACAGGACTTCTACGCGGCGGGCATTGCCAATGGGCACTCGGCGCGCGATCGCGTGCGTGTCGTCGGTGCTACGATCGTCGACGACGATGATCTCGAACGAAGGATGTTCGGAGGCCGAGATCGACGCCACGCAGCTCTTGATGCTTCGGGCTTCGTCGCGGGCCGGAACGATCACGCTGATCTGGGGGCTCGCCGCCCCTGCAGTCCCAGCAGTGCCTCCGCTGGCAGGCCCCGCACTCGCCTGTTCCTGCGACCGGTCCGAGAGGATGTCGACGACCTCCGAGGGTCCCGTCTGCTCCGACGTCACCGCCTCGTCTGCTCCCTCCCCGGGCGACTTCGGAGACTCCTCCCCGGGCGACCGCGGAGACTCCTCCCCGGGCAACGGCCGCGGGGGTCTGATCCTGATCGCCAGGCCCCACACCAGGAGCCACGGAAGTGTGAAGAGGAGTGGCAAGAGCACGGTGCTGACCAGGCCCGAAACGGTGTGTGCGTCGAGTGGCGTGAGTGAACCCTCTAGTCTATCGTAGCGCCCCAGTTCCTCAACCCGGTGTTCGCCTCCGCGGCCGAACCGCCCAACCCCAGAGAACGAGGCGATGACTGAACCCCTGGGAACCGTGTCCACGGCGCCTCCCACGGTTCCCATCGAGGCCATCCGGAGCGAGTTCCCCATACTGGAGAACACGACCTAC
The DNA here is from genome assembly GCA_965248625.1 of Longimicrobiales bacterium. Taxonomy (GTDB): domain Bacteria; phylum Gemmatimonadota; class Gemmatimonadetes; order Longimicrobiales; family Gaopeijiaceae. Next base: position 1,806,619 of record OZ252109.1, read on the forward strand.
CTCAACTCGTGCTCCCTCGGTGCACTGTCACGTCGCTCGGAGGCGTACCTACAGGAGTTCCTGGAGCGGTGGCACACGATGGGGGCTTCCGCTTGGTATGAGCATTGGCTGGGCAGGATCGACCTCCTGCGCGGGAAGGTGGCGCGGTTCCTCGGAGCGGAAACGCGCGAGTTGGCGTTGATGCCCTCGACCTCCGCCGCACTCTCGGTGATCGGGGAATCCGTCGACTACTCGCAGCGCAACCGCATCGTCTGCACCGAGCTCGACTTCCCCACGCTCGCTTATCAATGGATGGTGAAACCCGAGGTCGAGGTCGTCGTCCGGGAGAGTCCGGACGGGATCCGTGTCGATCTCGAGCAGTACGAAAGCGCCGTCGACGAGCACACGGCCTTCGTCGCCACCAGCCATGTGTTCTTCACGACGGGTTTCGCTCAGGACCTGGCACGGATCGCGGAGATCGCTCACGGGGCGGGCGCCCACTGCCTGATCGACGGATACCAGGGTGCCGGGCAGGTCGACGTCGACCTTTCTGCCACCGGGGTCGACTTCTACACGGCCGGACCCCTCAAGTGGCTCTGCGGAGGCCCGGGACTCGCGTACCTATACGTTCGCGGCGACCTCATCAACGAGCTCGAGCCCCGCATCACGAGCTGGTTCGCCGCGCGCGACCAGTTTCGCTTCGACGTCCGCGAGTTCGAGCTCCACGACGACGCGCGCCGCTTCGAGATGGGCACCCCCGCCCTGCCGACGGTGCACACGGCGCTCGGAGGACAAGAGGTCGTCGACGAGGTGGGGATGGGCGAGATCGCGGCGCGCAACCGTGCGCTGATTGACCACCTCGTAGGACGATGCCGGGAGGCCGGGTTCTCGCTAAGGCTGCCAGAGCCGGACGCCCGCACCGCCATCGTGATGGTCGGGCACCCTGATCCACCCGCCGCGGTCGCCCACCTGGGGGACAACGGAATCATCGTCGATCACCGACCCGGCCACGTCCGAGTCAGCCCGCACTTCTACAACACGACCGAGGAGCTGGACCGGTTCGTGGAGGTGCTGCGGGGCTACGCGAGCTGACGCCTTTCCCTACTCCTCACCGCCCCGTATGGGCGTCCACATCCTGGGGTTCCCCGCCGATTACCTCCGCGACGCTAAGGCACGCCTTTTCGCCACGTTCCCACCAGTTGTGCGTGCCCCCGCCAAGCGTCCAAGCTCCAAGCAGCTTGGTCTGGATCACGCGCACGAAGCCTCCGAAACCGCTTGCGAAAGCGCCGGACGGTCTCCCCTCGGACCCTAATCCCGTCCGGCCACCGGCTCCGCGCCCGGAAGGAGCACGGGGATCACACGAAACGCCGCGTCCCGCGTCTGTCTATCGAGGGCAAGCTCCTTCTCCCGCTGCTGCCAGCGGCCCAGCCCCTCCGGCCCGACGAACACGGCGACCGCGCCGCACGTGGTGGTTTTCTCCTCCAGGATCTCCTGCCAGGGCCGGCCCGGGGTTAGGTACCAGCGGTCCAGGAAGACGGATACGCCCCGCCCCTCGAGCGCCCGGGCCACGACCTCCACGGCCGTCCGGTCGCGCCAATTGTAGCTGAGGAAGACGTCGTCGCCGGGGACTACGTCGGGCGGGTCAATGTCGGGCGTTGCCATACTGCGAAGATGCTGCGTGTGAGGAGGGGACGCGAGCGTGGAGAACTACCGGCCCGCTATTCCTCACCGCCTGTTACGGGTGTCCACCGATCGCCGTCGCGGACTTCGTATTTCCGCAGCACCCGTTCCAGTGCGTCAGCCAGGTCGATGCCTTGCTCGTTCGAAAGAGCGATGAGCACGAACAGGATGTCACCGATCTCGAGCGCGAGATCTTGCTCGGCTTCGTCGGGCCTCTTTGTCTTCGAGCCGTACCGGTGGTTGAGCTCACGCGAAAGCTCGCCTACCTCCTCCATCAGGCGGGCCAGGTTCACGAGCGGGGGCCAGTAGCCCTCCTCGAATCGGGATATCCAGGCGTCGACGCGCGCCTGGGCTTCTTTCAGCTCCATCCTGACTCCGCAAGGTTCATCTTCGGACGCTCACTCATGGCTTCAAGACGACCTTCCCGAAGACGTCAGTCGCCTCGAGCAGCTCGTGCGCCGCGCGCGCTCGGGATGCACGATGCGCGGCCCTCGGACCCGGCACCGGCGCAAGAGTACCAACGGCTCCGTGCGCGCAGCAACCGCGCGGGCTTTCCGTCGGCGGGCACTTACCGGACGGCGTGGGTGGTTCTAGGTTTTTTTAGAGAACGAGCCCCAGCACCGCACCTGAGCCGGATGACGAACACGCCGTGGAAGAGGAGTACGCTTCAGAGAACGGGCAAGCCGCAGAAGACCGGCATGACACGGACGACGTTCACGCCACGCCCGACGCCACCCTCGGGGGCTACATGGACGTGCACAACCGTCCACCGGCCTTCGAGGGGGCAGACGGTCAGCCGTATACCGTGTCAATCGAGGTCGAGAAGACCGCTGATCTGCGTACGCCTTATGCCGGCTACTTGGTGTATCCTCGGTGGGCGGAGACGGGGCTCGGCATCGTCGGACACGTGCAAACACCGATTCTGTGTAGTGAGCCCGGGCGCGAAGCGGCCGAGCAGTCCATTCGAGCCCTTCCGCTCGACCGTCTGAAGTCGCTCCTAGACGAGGCCATCGCCCACCAGGCCGAGTCCGGGGAGCGGTCGTCCACCTGAGGGTCTGAAGCCCGCCCGATGCTCCGAGAAGGACTCGACCGGAGCTTCATCGAGCTGATGAAGTCGCTCCTGACTCAGGGCCATTATCCCGCGATCGCCACCCACGACGACCACATGATCGACGCTACCGTCGCCTATGCTTCGGAGAGCGGCGTCGACAAGGAGAGCTTCGAGTTCCAGATGCTCCACGGTGTGCGACGGGACCTCCAACGCCGGCTCGTTCGGGAGGGATACAACGTTCGGGTGTACATTCCCTTCGGCCAGGCGTGGTACCCGTACCTGATGAGGCGGCTGGCCGAGCGCCCCGCCAACGTGTTGTTCATGGCCGGTGCGGTGGTCCGGGAATCACCGCTCGGATTCCTGTGGCCCGATCGACGCAGGGAAGAAGCGGAATGAGCTCGACCCCGAAACCGCCTGAAGTGGAAGGCCCTCGCCGGGTCTCGGATGGCCCGGGCACCGAGCAGCGGGTCACCGAGCGCCGAGGCTCCGAACCCTTCCTCCGGGTCACGGAGATCTTCCATTCGATCCAGGGCGAGTCCACCTGGGCTGGGATGCCGTGCACCTTCGTACGCCTCACGGGCTGCCCGCTCCGCTGCGTGTGGTGCGACACGGAGTACGCCTTTCACGGGGGTGACCGGATGTCGCTCGAGGAGATCGTCGAGGATGTCCGCGGGCGGGGATGTGCCCTGGTCGAGCTCACCGGGGGAGAACCCTTGGTCCACCCCAGTGCATTCGAGCTCACACGGTTGATGCTGGAGGAGGGACTGACCGTCCTCGTCGAGACGTCGGGCTCCGTGGACGTGAGCGCGCTGGATCCTCGCGCGCACAAGATCATGGATCTCAAGTGCCCGGGTTCGGGCGAGATGGACAAGAACCTGTGGTCGAACCTTCAGCACCTGACGGAGAGGGACGAGGTGAAGTTCGTGGTGAAGGACCGGGCCGATTACGAATGGTCCACAAGGGTAATCGCGGAGCGAGGCCTAGGAGAACGCGTCCGTGACGGATCCCTCAATGCGCTTCTGATGTCGCCTGTGTGGGGCGAGGCGAAGCTCGAGGATCTGGCTGATTGGATCTTGGAGGACAACCTGCCCGTTCGCTTCCAGATGCAGCTTCACAAGCTCATCTGGGGCCCCGACGCGACCGGCGTGTGAGCGCGGATCCCCTCGACGCGAGGTTCGAAGACGTCCGGCGCTCCTTGGTGGCCGCTTCGGTAGCCGCGGCTCAGCCGGCCTCGAACAGCCGCGAACACGCCGCGGTCGCCCTGATCCTCCGCAGCCATCCGGGGCTCGAGCTTCTCTTGATCAAGCGGTCGGTGTCCGCGAGAGATCCCTGGTCCGGGCACATGGCGCTTCCGGGGGGGCGTTGGGACAGCGTCGACGAAAGTCTGTTCGACACGGCCGTGAGGGAGGCTCGTGAAGAGACGGGAATCGTGTTGGCCAGTGCGGTGCGCCTCGGCCACTTGTCCGAAGTCCGGCCTCAAGGCGTGCGGTTGCCTCGGATCTCGATCTCGCCGTTCGTTTTCGGCATCGAGGGATCAGTCGAGACTGTCCTGGATCCGCGTGAGGTGGATTCCGCCCACTGGGTGCCCGTCACGACCCTAGCGGACCCGACGCTTCACCGGACCGTGGAGATCCCCATCCGCGGCCGAAGCCGTCCCTTCCCGGCCTTCCTGTTCGCTGAAGAGGTCGTTTGGGGGCTGACGTACCGGATCCTCTCAGAGTTCCTCAGCGTCCTGCCGGCGGACCTCTAGGGCTCCGCATCTCGCCCAAGCGTCCGGGTTGTGGTCACACCAAGGCTTTCCTCGCCCATCCTATCTGGGTGAATCCACCCAATCGGCGATGAAGATGTTCGTCTCGCCCTCCAGCTCGTTGTTGCGGTTGGAGGCGAAGACGAGTTGACGCCCGTCCGGGCTGAAGACCGGGAAGCCGTCGAACGCCGACGTGTGGGTGATCCTCTCCAGGCCGGTGCCGTCGACGTTGATCATGTAGATGTCGAACTCCCGGCCACTCGCGTCGCCCATGTTCGAGCTGAACAGGATCTTCTGGCTGGAGGGATGCCAGAACGGGGCGAAATTGGCGGCTCCGTTGTCGGTCACCCGAACCTGATTCGAGCCGTCGGCGTCCATCACGTACACCTCGAGGGCGGACGGACGGATCAGGCCCTCCGCGAGAAGATCCTTGTAGTCCTGCCGCGCCTGTTCGGTCTCGGGATAGTTGGCGCGCCATACGATCTTCGACCCGTCGGGGGAGAAAAAGGCGCCGCCGTCGTATCCGACCCTCTGGGTCAGACGGCGGACGCCTGATCCGTCGGGGTTCATCGAATAGAGCTCGAGGTCGCCGTCCCGCATGCTCGTGAATACGATCTTGTCGCCACGGGGCGAGAACGTCGCTTCGGCGTCGTAACCGAAGTTCTCTGTGAGTTGACGCTCATTCCCCCCGTCCGCGTCCGCGACGAACACGTCGTACGTCGGATACACCGCCCACACGTACCCCATCGACATATCGGGCTCCGCGGGGCACATCTCGTTCCAATGGTGGGTCGACGAGTAGAGGACTCGATCGCCGGACGGGTAATAGTATGAGCACGTGGTGCGGCCCTCGCCGTTGCTCACCGCCTCGCGATCGCTCCCGTCGAGTCGAATGGAGTAGATCTGGTCGCAGCCGCCCTCCCGCGTCGTCGCCTGATAGACGAGACGAGAGCCGTCAAAGGCGAAGTACGCCTCCGCGTTCTGCCCTCCGAACGTCAGTTGGCGCACGTTGCGCAGGTGCTCCTCCTGGGGGTCGTGGACGGTTCGGGCACCGTCGCCTTGCCCAGCGGCCCACGCCGGAAACGCTGCCAGCACTACGAGTTGCGTCACTATGAGCCAGATTTTGGAACGATCGTTCATGTTTCTTCGCTTTGGTGTGAGTTCCTCGGCTTCCGCGCTGTTCATCGCGACGTCGAGATGTATATGTCTGGGTGTTCTCCCCGTGCTATTCCTTGCCGAGTAGATCGAGCTGGGGCCTAGGCTCCGCTTCCCCTGTCCCGCCGGACACCGCTTCCATCGTCCCGCCAGGGACCGGTTCCCCTGTCCCGTCCGGTACCCCCTGCTCGGCATCCTGCGCACCGCCTGATCCTTCGTCCGGCTTCCGTCCTCCCTGGCTGCGGGTCACTTCGACGAGCCGCTGACCCTTTGCGAGCCCGACCAGTCTATTGCCCCGCGTTCGTCTTCCCAGAACCGAAACGTCCTCGGCGGCGACACGGGTCACTTGTCCGGAGTCGGCCACCAGCATGACTTCGTCTTCCTCAACGACCTCCAGGGCGCAAACCAGCGTGCCTCCGTGTACACCGGATGAGCCGGACAGCGTTCCGAGACCACCCCGCTTCTGCAATGGGTACTCCGCCGCGTCGGTGCGTTTGCCCCACCCGTCTTCGGTTATGGTCAACACCGTCGCCTCTCTCCGGATCAGTAGCGCCCCAACCACCGCGTCACCGTCACGCAGCCCGATCCCCTTCACGCCGCGCGCCGTCCGCCCCATGACCGACACCTCGCCTTCGAGGAACCGAATCGCTCGTCCCTGGCGAGTCAGCAGCATGATCTCCGAGTCCCCCTCGGAGATCTGTACGTCGATTATGCGGTCTCCCTTCTTCACCCCTGCCCCGATGACGCCTCCGGCACGCGGGTTCGAGAACTCGTCCAAACGCGTTCGCTTAATCATGCCCTGTTCAGTCACGAACACGACGTAACGATCGGCCGCGAGGCTTTCCACCGGTGCGATCGCGACCAGCGGATCCGAGCGGCTGGCCCCGATGAGGCCGTAGATCGATTGACCTCTGGAGGCCCGTCCACCCTCCGGAACGTCCAACACGCTCAAGAAATGCGCATGGCCACATTCCGTGAACGAGAGGATCCAGCCTTGGGTGCGGGCGACGAAGGCATGCTCGAGATAGTCGTCTTCGTAACGCTCCATTCCCGCGAGTGCTTTTCCGCTGGTCACGCGCCGCCGGTAGAGGTGAACCGGCATGCGTTTGACGAAGCCCTCATGCGTCACCGTGACGACGACGTCCTCGTCCGCGACAGCCGCCTCGACATCGACGTCAGCGCTGGGATCTCCGTCGAGGATCACAGTGCGGCGCGCGTCCCCGAATCGCTCGACGCCCTCCTCGAGCTCCTCGAGCATGACCTCGAGCTGCCGCACCTCGCTCTTCAGGATCGCCCGCAGCTCTTTGATCATGCCGCTAAGCTCTACCAGCTCCTCGTCCAGCTTGCGTCGCTCGAGTGAGGTGAGACGAGCCAAGCGCATGTTCAGGATCGCGTCCGCCTGCACTTCGGAGAGGCCGAGACGTTCCTGGAGGCGCTCCGACGCCTCCTCGCGGTCCGCTGAGGAGCGAATGATGGTGATGACCTCGTCGATATGGTCGAGTGCCGACAGTAGGCCCTCGATCACGTGACGCTTCGCTTCCGCCTTCTCGAGCTCGTGACGGGAGCGGCGCCGGATCACGTCCAGGCGATGGTCGCGATACCGCTCGAGGAGCTCCTTGAGATTGAACTCCCGCGGCTCGCCTCCGTCCAGCGCCAGCATGATCGCGCCGAAAGTCGCTTGGAGGCTCGTCCTCTTGAAAAGGCCTTTGAGCACCTCCGCCGCACTCACGCCCCGTTTCAGCTCCACGACGAGGCGGAGTCCGTCACGGTCGGACTCGTCTCTCAAGTCGGAGACCTCGTCGAGCCGGCCCTTCCGCGACAGAGTGGCGATCTGGGCGATGATCTTCGACTTCGACACCGCGTAGGGCAGCTCGGTGATGACGAGCTGCGCCTTTCCACCTCGGAGCGACTCCTTCACAATGCGGGCACGCATGACGAGTCGCCCTCGTCCCGTCCGGTACATGCGCTCGATGCCTTCTCGCCCCACGATGAAGCCACCGGTCGGGAAGTCCGGCCCTGGCAGCACATCCATGAGGTCGTCCACCGTCGGCTCTGCTTCGTCCACGAGCTTTCGGATTGCAGCGGCGAGTTCGCGGAGGTTGTGCGGCGGCACGTTCGTGCTCATGCCAACCGCGATCCCGGAGCTCCCGTTCATGAGCAGGTTGGGCAGCTGAGACGGGAGGACGGCAGGCTCCTCGAGCCGGTCGTCGAAGTTCGGGGTCCAGTCGACGGTCTCCTTGTCGATGTTTGTCAGAAGCGTGGCCGCCACCGCAGACAGGCGGGCTTCGGTGTAGCGGTAGGCGGCGGCGGCATCGCCGTCTATGGAGCCGAAGTTGCCCTGGCCGTCGATGAGCGGATAGCGAAGAGAGAAGTCCTGTACCATGCGGACGAGGGCGTCGTAGACCGCCGAGTCCCCGTGAGGGTGATACTTGCCCAGGACGTCGCCCACCACCGTCGCGCACTTCTTGTGAGCCTTGTCGGGTGAGAGCCCGAGCTCGTGCATGGCGAAGAGGATCCGCCTGTGCACGGGCTTCAGTCCGTCCCGGACGTCCGGCAGCGCCCGTTGGACGATCACGCTCATGGAGTAGTCGAGGAACGAGTCCCGCATCTCCTCCTCGATGAGCCGGGGGAGAATGCGCTCCCTCTTTTGCGCCATCGTCATCTCTGCTCCTGCATGTTGCCGTTCCCGGGCTCGCGGCTGGGACCTTCGCGACACCCCTGTGCGCGGCCGCCCCTACCTCTTCGCAGCCGCCCTCCGCCACCTCGGCGACCTGCACAGTAGTTGAGAAAAAAAGAAGTCGCCCGCAAGGCGGACGACTTCAGGTGCCGGACGTTTTGACGAGCTGGCGCTCAGCCTTCCTCGCGAATCAGCGTGAGGACTCGCTCGCGCAGCTCCTGTGGGGCAGATTCGTCTTGCTGGATGCCCCGGAGCGTCTCGAGGAACGACTTCTCGTACTGGTACCGCGGATAGCATTCCTTGCAGATGTCGAAGTGGGCGCCCACTTGGGCGGCAGTCCCGGCATCGAGCTCACCGTCCAGATACTCGAATACGCGTTCCAGCGCGGCGTGGCATTTGACCATTCGAATGCCCCGAGCACGCATCTTCATCATCGTGATCATCATCCGGAGCCGCTCGAACGCGCTCACGAGGCCTCCTTGCCCTCGCGGGCGGCGATGTATCCCATGGAAAGCGCGTACTCGTAGAGCTTCCTCTGCAGGAGCCGCCGACCACGGAACAAACGACTCTTTACGGTACCGACGGGAACGTCCATCAAGCGGGCGATCTCTCCGTAGGGAAGGCCCTCGATGTCCGAGAGCACGACGGCAGTACGATACTCTTCGGGGAGGGCGTCGATGGCGCTCAGGACCTCGTCGTCCACGATTCCACGGAAGAAGTCTCCCTCGGGATCGTTGTCCCTCGTCGCCGCGAACACCGTCGCCTCGCGGCTCAGCGAGGCAGGGTCGTCATGGGCCGAGGTAGCGAGGATCTCCTCCCGCCGGTGGGAGCGCTCGCGGCCGCGTAGGAAGACGTTACGGCAGATCGTGAACAGCCAGCTCTTGCACTGGGTGCCCGGCGTGTATTGCGCCCAGGCACGGTACGCGCGAAAGAACGTATCCTGGACGAGGTCCTCGGCTGCGTCGGTGGCGCCGGTCAGACGGAGGGCAAAGCGATACACGGCGTCCAGATGCGGCAGGGCTTCCTCATCGAAGCTCCCGCCCTCGGTGGACGCTGGCTGCTCCTCGTGCTCTTTCGTCATGCCTCGCGATGTCTACCCTTCTCCACCGGCGCCGGCTTGTGCGGCACACGCGAACGACAGATCAAACGCCGCTCGGCCGCATGGGGTTCCCACGTGGGGAGTCCCCGAGGAGGAGGAAGAGTTCCGGCAGGGATGACGTGAAGACCGCGAAATGCAGCGAGGTTACGGCACGGCGGCATCACGACGTCGGCATCACGACGGCGGCACCAAGACGACGTCCGACGACGATGACGCCCGGTCAGTCCGGGAAGACGAACGTCCGGGTCGACTCGTTGGTGGGAGGGCTCCCGGTGACGAGCTCGATCATCGCCGCCATCTCGCGCCCGAGCTCCTGCACGCGCCGCAGCACGGACAGCCCGTGGGCGAACTCGAAGTACGCCGTCACGGCGTCCTCGTCGGCTGGATGCGCAACGACCACGAGCGCCTCCATCTCGATTCGGAGAAACTCGACGATGGCATAGAGGGCGGCTTGTAGGCCCCTTTGCTCGTGGAGGGTAGCCATGCTCAGATCCGCATGGAGACGCGGGAGCAGCACTTCGATCGCGGCGAGGGCGGCCGGAGGAGCCGCCACTGCGGATGACTCTCTGCTGCTCCGTTCAAGCAGTGATCGCGCCCCTGTGCTCAGGGCGGTCAACTCCTCGTAGTTGCAGTTGAGAATCACGATATTCTCCGCCGTCTCGTCGCTCAGCCTATGCGGCCGGTTGCTCATTATGACTACTTGGCTCGACGACGCAATGTTGCAAGTCGGAGGCCAATTGAGGGTCCAACCCGGGTTCCGTCGGGAGACCCTGGTGGCGAAGGCATCGGTCGGGTGGGCCTTTTCGTCGATTCCCGATTGTACCGGCCGGCGCCGCCGTGAGCTCGTCGCGAAGCCGCTTCCGCCGCCGGTAGCGTAGCACGTCGACAGTCCCGCTGTCGTCGGCGTGCAACGGGTTCCGCAGAGCCTATTCGAGCATGGCGTGGCCACGGGTTCCCTACGCCTCGGCCGCCCCTGGGAACCCCATCGAGAGAACAGAAAGAGGCAGCGAAACCTGGTGAATGCCGTCCACATCCACATCGAACGCGTACGTGCCCGCTTGAGGGAACACGATCCCGTCGATGTTCAGGATGTGAGGCACCTTCATGCGCCCGCCGTCCTGCGGCGTCCCGGGCCCGAGCTTCATCTGTCCGTCCAGCCGGAGCATCTCGTCACCAGAGGGCGCGCGCAATTTGATGGTGATCCGGTGCTCTCCGGCTTCCTCCAGACCGGCAGAGAACCGGAGGACGAGCGAGGTCCGGCCGTGTTGTGCCGGGAACTGCCCGGTCGTGATGCGATCGAAGACGCCAAGAATGTTCAGCTTCCCGGATCCGTCCACCGTTGCGGCGTCGGCGAGTAGGGCGAGATCGATCTGCACGAGGTCGTTACCTCCAGGGATCGCTCGCAAGCGGCCATTCTTCATGGACGCTGGCGGGTGATCGGTTCGTCATGGTCTCGGATGAGCAGCGTCTCGCCGAAAACAAGCCCAGCGAGGAGATCGATTAGGGCATGGGCCACGATGGCGGGCCACAGGTTCCCCGTGACCACGAAGGAAGCAGCGAAGACGAAGCCGATCAGTCCGGTACGCCCGACCCCCAACGGACCTTGGTACCAATGGAGTACCCCGAACGCCCCTGACGTGATCAACGCCGCGGTCCAGGGGCTCGCGACGACGGCCTGAAGAGTGGTGACCGCATACGCCCGGTAGGCGAGCTCCTCCCCCGCGCCCGCAGCGAGCGACAGGCCCGAGAAGTACGCCTTTTCCCGCCGTGTGCGGGGCAGCAGCCGAGCGAGCAGGGGGGAGTCGACCAACCCGAAGAAGGGAGCGAGCCAGCGGACGACACCAATCAGCGTCAGGGCTGCGATTGTCATCCCGACCACCCAAACGGCGGCGTCCGCGAGGCCTATCGACGCGAGGCCCATCCCGGCGAGGCCCGATCGCGTCGTTCCGAGACCGAAGCCGATCGAGCCGAGGATCACGATGACGATTGCGGAGCCCGCGTACGCGGGGATGCGCGGCAGCTCCCCGTCCGACGCGGCGAGCGGGACCTGAACGACGGCGAGCGCTGGAATGAGGATCAGTAGAGTCGCCAGGAAGCCCGCATCGAGCGGGGTGAGCGGGGTCGCGGCCCACAGGCCCACAGCCGTCAGAAGAGTCAGGAAGACCGCGGCACGGAACGCTCGCGTCGCACGCGACGGTGGATTCTGGGGAGCGTCCTCGTCCGAGGGCCCGGACCGGCGCTCGCTCATCGTCGTTCCAGCTCCAGGCCGACAAGCTCGACCCGATCGAGCGTGTCGCGCACGTCCTCCCAAGTGGAGCGGTAATTGAGGATGCACAACCGCAGCGAATAGACGCCTCTGAGGCGAGTCGAGGAGAGCATCGCGAAGCCGCTGTCGACAATCTGTTGCTGGATCCGACGATTGAGCTCCTCGATCTGGGCAGGGTCGTGCTCCGCCCCGCGAAACCGGTAGCAGACGACGCCCAGATTCGCTGGGCTGAGGAGCTCGAGGTGCTCTTGCCCCTGGATGTGCTCCTCTGCTCGGCGCGCCAGGGCATTGGCACGCGCGATGACGCTCCGAAACTGCTCCATCCCCAACATCTGGACGGACATCCATACGCGCAGTGCGCGGAAGGAACGACTGAGCTGGAGCCCGAGATCGGCGAAGTTGACTTGCTCCATCCCGATGTCCGTGTCCTGGAGATAATCGGGCATCACACGGAATGCGTCGGTGAGCCACTTGGTGTCACGAACCATCAAGCACCCGGTCTCGTAGGGCTGGAACAGCCATTTGTGCGGGTCCAGGACGACGCTGTGGGCTCGCTCCAAGCCGCTGAGCAGCGGCCGGGTCAGGGGGTCCAGAACGGCGAATCCGCCGTACGCGGCATCGACGTGGAACCAGAGGTGCTCGAGCTCGCACAGGTCCGCGATCGCGTCGAGAGGGTCAATGGAGCCCGTATTGGTCGTCCCGGCGGTCGCGCTGACGAGCACCGGTGTCCGTCCTTCGTCGCGGTCTTGCCGAATCGCGCGCGAAAGCGCGTCAACGTCGAGTCGAAACCGGTCGTCAGACGCCACCCGCCGAATGCCCCCCTCTCCGAAACCGGCGATCCGGGCCGCGCGTTCGACCGAGGAGTGGACCTGGTCGCTGGCGTAGGCGACGGGTCGCTCCGGGTTTCCCGCATGATGCCTCGCGGCCACCATGGCGTCGAGATTTGCGGCCGAGCCCCCGCTCGTGAACAGGCCGCCAGCCGTCTCCGGCAGACCCAGCCACTGACGAAACCAGTCGATGACGACCAGCTCGACTTGGCTCGGACCCGCGGATTCGAGCCACGTGCCCTGGAAGACGTTGAAGCCCGTCGTAAGGATGTCGGCCAGCACGGCGGGCCATGTGGGCGACGCCGGAATGAACGCGAAGAACCGTGGATGATCGATACGGCCTGCGTAGGGAAGCACATCCCTGAGGGCTCGTTCGAGAACTTTCTCGGGGTCCCGGCCGACCTCCGGAGGCTCTTCGCGCAAGAGCGGCTCCATCGCGGCTCTGCTGGCCCCATTCCAGGCCCGATCGTCTCGCAGTCCGATCCAGCGGTCCACCACCTCGTCCACGACCTGGTGTCCGAGGCGCCTCATCTTCGCGGCGTCCCATTGGAGCTCGTCCGGCTCCGCCTGCGCACTCGTCGCTCCGCTGTCCGTCACGTCGCTTCCTGTCGGGGATGGCATCCGGCCTCGAAGGGCATCGCTACTTGTGCACGGGTCCACTAATGTAGGGCGGATCCTCCCGAGGCCCTTTCGAGCGGCCTGGGGTCACGCAGGTCCTAGAGGAACGATCGGATAAGATGGCGTCGAAGCAGCCGGACCAGAAGCCTGTATTCAGGGTCATCGACGTCCTTGAGGCCCCACATGGAGGCAGAATCCTACGTCTTCGGCTTCAGGGCGGGACTCCGCCCTCGGTGCGTGACATCAAGGGGGCACGCCTGGAGGCGACATCGCCGGACGGCGCTCGGCGCATGGTCACTGTTGAGGGCTTCGCGGTCTTCGGTGGCAAGCCCAGCGACAAGCGCCTCGCCCGGACCGGCCGCATCGACGTCCATGTCGCCGAGGAAGACTCGAACGCCCCGCCGGTCGCGGTACGGTGGATCCTGACCCCCGTCTGAATGGGTCCTGGGGCCTGGTGGCGACAACTACCTTCCTTGGACCTCCAGCACGGTCGATTTCTTCTTCAAGACCAAGAGCGTGACGTACCCGATCGTACCGAGCCAGAAGTAGACCCACCAGAACAGCGCGAGATCGAACGACACGTCCGCTCCCACCGTTTCGGCGACCTCGAGGACCGTCGTGGATGCGATCAGCGCGTAAACGGCGGTGTGGTCCCGACGCAGAGCGAACCTCGGAGAGAACGAGAGGGGATTCGGGCGCCAGCCACTGAAGCGCGGTATGAACGAGGGCGTACGCCTGGCCCACTCCTCGAAGCTGGAGCCGAAGCATCCGTGCAGAAACCGCTCCTCGGCCAACATGATCCGCTCGTTGTAGATCCAGAAGACGAGGCCCGCGATGACCACTGCCGCGATGCTACCGGCCCCGAGCGCCACTCCGATCCAAAGGACGAAGTTGCCCAGGTAGAGGGGGTGGCGAACGACGGAGTAGATCCCCTCGGTGCTGAGCATCGTGGCCTCGGGTTCCTGGCTCCTGTAGGAAGTTCCCCTTGGAGCGTGGCCGACCGTCCAGGCTCTGAGGCCGAGTCCGACGACCCCGATGAGGATGCCTACCAGCTCCCATACGTCCAGCCGTCCAGCGGCGACAGCTGACGTCGAGGAAGAATAGCTCACCCACATCAGGAAGATCAGCACCAACAGAGGAAGGTGGCCGCGCCACCGGAAGAGCCAGTTTCCGGCCCGCGTCCACTCCTCGATCAGCCCAGCGTCACCCACGGCTCGGGCCTCGCGGGGAACGGCTCGGACATCGCGGGGAACGGCTCGGACATCGCGGGGAACGGCTCGGACATCGCGGGGAACGGCTCGGACATCGCGGGGAACGGCTCGGACATCGCGGGGAACGGCTCGGACATCGCGGGGAACGGCTCGGACATCGCGGGGAACGGCTCGGACATCGCGGGGAACGACTCGGACATCGCGGGGAACGACTCGGACATCGCGGGGAACGACTCGGACATCGCGGGGAACGACTCGGACATCGCGGGGAACGTCTCGGGCCGCGCGTGGAACGGCTCGGACATCGCGGGGAACGTCTCGGGCCGCGCGTGGAACGGCTCGGACATCGCGGGGAACGGCTCGGACATCGCGGGGAACGTCTCGGGCCGCGCGTGGAACGGTTCGGGCTCAGCGGAGTCCGGGCGGGTTGGTCTCGAAGGCTTCCCTGAACCAGTTGCGATACTCCTCCAGCGCTCCGTCGCTGCCGTCGAGCCACGCCTCGCGCTCCGTGGGGAACTCCTCGGCCCGCGCGGTCAGCAGGTATGCGTCCAGGTAGCCGTTCTCGCGGGAGTAGAGCACCTCGTCCATCACGGAGTACGGGGCCCACGCGAAGACGGATCGGCCGTAATACCAGGCATCCGCCGTCCGGGAAACGATCGCCTTCTCCAGCTCGAACCCCTCGAGCCCCTCGGCATCCGGAAGCCACTCAGCCAGGCGACCCTGTTGGTCCATGAGGTGAAGATGGGCGTAGATCAAGAAGGCCGAGCGCGCCTCTGCGGCGCCCCCTTGCACGCGGATTCGCGCGGTGTCGCCTTCGAGGACAAGTCCTTCCCATGGCAAGACCGGCTCTTCCTGGAAGACGGTCGAGATCAGAAACGTGGGGTCCTCTTCGATGTTTTGGAGCTCCGCACGAACCCAGAGGTCGATCTGGTCCATCCTCTCGTCGTCCGCGGGAAGTCGCGCCCCCGAGAGCGTGATCAGGCCGCGGGCCGGGGGCAGGCTCGTGTTCGTCGCGCAGGCCCCGGCGAGCACCACGACGAAGGCTACGAGCAGGGATCTATGGATGGTCTGAGTCGTCTTCTCCACAGCACTCTCTGGAGCTGAAGCCAACAGGTTTGCCGCGCACGAACGGAGCCCAGGTGTTGTGAACGATCCCAGGTCCGCTAACTATAGCTTCCGGGGGACCCTCCGTGTTCCCTTCGGCGGCGAATGGCGTACGACGACAACCTTGACACCTTTTCCCTGTAGTATGGAATTGCGGGTGGTGCCGACTGGGAGGTAAGTGAAAGATGTCGACGATTCCAGGGGCCGTGGACGCGGAGCGAGGGTTTCTGCCGCCGCGCACGATGCGCCCGGACGAGCTGGGTGACAATCTCGCCCAATTGGTGTGGGAGAGCCTTTCCGACCTCATCACGGACGGTGAGGCCGAAGCTCTCCTCGATAGCTTGAGCATCCCCGTGGCTGACGGGGTGCCCGATCAGCGGACGACCGGCGAGCTCCTGATCTTTCTGATGTGGGCGCACACTCGTGGGGCCCAACTGGCTTTTCTCGGGCGGGCACCGGAGGAGCTGCTGAAAAAGGGACTCGACGAGTTCCATCGGGCGGTCTTCGAGGATCTAGAGAGCCACGGCACGAGCCGGGTCCAGCTACCCATGTTCGAACAGCGGCTCGGAGCGCGGTACGCCGAGTACCACAGTGCCGCTCGCGCTTCTGATTCGGAGCTCGGGAGCGCCGCGTTGCGGCATCTAGCCGGCACCACCTCCCCGCCCCGCTCGCTCGCACAGATGCTCACGGAACGGGCGGTCACGGTCGCGGGACCTCTGAGGGACTATTTGGAGGACGTAGAGCTCGTCGACTGAGCGGGTGATCCCCACTTGAGGAACTCGAACGCTGTTCGGCAGTCCCGGCACCAATAGGTGGCCACGGAGAGTTGACTGCCGAAGGCGTTGAACAACTCGGTGTTCACTCGGTCGCAGAACGGACACTGAGGCGACGCCGGCAGCCCTCCGATGAGCCCAGATCCGCCATCCGCGGTCATTCGACGAAAAGCTCCCGGTTGCGGTCCCCACGGGCACGCTCGATGGCGTCGTCGTCGGGTGCTCCAGACGGCCGGCTTCGCTCGATCGTCCAATCATCGGGCAGGGCAGGATCGGCCAACGCAGCGATGTCGAAGCCGGCGAGCGCGCCCTCGAGTCGACGGGCGAGCTGGAGGCGGGCTTTTGCCGGGTCCGCGACGAGGCCGTGCCGAGCCAGGAGCTGGGCGCTTTCGTCGACGGGCAAGAGGCACGTCACCGCGTCGGGGAGCATGGACTCCACCGCTGTCCGGAGCAGCCGTCTCGCCTCGTCGTTGCCTCCGCTCAGCTGGCGGATCCAGGCGAGTCCCAGGTCCCGGTGGAACTCCTCCTCGGCGAGCATCTTGGGAACGCGACTCCTTGCCGGCTCGTAGCGTCCAGCGGCGAACCCTTCGAGGGCCATGGACAATGTGCCGTCCACGACAACGATCCCGGCGATGACGGCAGCCCAATCAGCGAACTGCCCGTCCAGACATGCTGCGGAGCAGTACTCGCCTGCGGGACGGTCGTGCTCGGTCTCGACCGGATCGACCCCGAAGTCCTTGAGCATCGCGTAAAGCAGGCGAGCATGACCCCATTCGTCCTGCGTCATGGAGGAGGCAGCGATCCCGCTCTCGATCGATGGCGCGCCGAGCAGCCAATCGCTGTATCGGATGCCCAGCAACCGCTTTGTATCGGCGAGCGAGACGATGAGTCGTTGGAGGGCCCGCTGGGCGTCTTCCGGGAGATTGGCCGCGGTGGCGACGGTGTCTGTCATCGGAGCGCTCCACGGGTGCCGCGTGCTGGATAGGGACCGTCGGTCCGGTTTACGGCAATGATGTCGTCACGGCGGACGACGCACATCTCGAACCAGTTTTCCTCGTCATACGTCTTCCACGCGTAGACCCGGGCGAGCTCATCGTCGATCGCGTCGACATACCCTACGTGCCGCAACGGCTCGCCGCGGTGCTTTCGCGCGAAAACGTCGTAGACCGCCTCTTTCATGCCATGCCCTTTGCAGTCCCAAACGCGACTCCGGTGTCACGAGTCAAGCGCCGACGCCGATGGCTCGGAGAGCGTGTCGGCCCTCGTCGGTGATTCGCTCGCGGGTCCAGGGCGGATCCCACGTCTCCGCGATCTCGACTTCGTCGAGCCAGGGCTCGGAAAGCAGCCGGTCCCTTACATCTTCTCGAATGAACTCCATGCACGGGCAGGCGGTTGCCGTGTAGGTCAGGGACACCGTCGCGCGGCTGGCCACCACTTCGATCCCGTACACCAGGCCCAGATCGACGAGGCTGATCGGGATCTCCGGATCGAGCACCTCGCGGAGGGCCCGCCACACGGCCGCTTCGGCGTCGGCTGGCCGCTCTTCGAGTGGATCGCACCACTTGTCCCGTCCGCCGCTCACGTGCGATCCCACCTGCACCGGAAGCACCTTCAGTCCAGCCACGAGCCCACCATCCCGCGGGACCTGCGGATCGACTCCACATAGATCTCGTTCATGGGTCCGCGCGCCTTCCACCGCTCGAAGACGGCGTCCCACGTGATCTCCCCCTCATCGAACAGCCAGCGCTTCTCTTCCACGTCGTACTGGCAGGGGAAGGGATAGTCGAGGACGTACGACTCGGTCTCGGAGTCGAAGTGTGCCGGCACGTCCAGCCCAAGCTTCTCGCACAGCGGGACCGTCGACGACATCCAGAGCTGACGGAGCTCGTCGTTGGTGAGACCCTTGAGTCGGTACTCCAGCTGGCCGCTGTGGCGCTTCAGGTCATCGGGGAGGCCAAACCACTCGATGGTCATGGCGAACATCCAATCGACCGACTTCTGTAGGATCTCCTTCGCCGCTCCCCCGGCCTTGGACAGCCGTTTCATCCACACTTCGCCGTGGCGCAGGTGGAAGGTCTCCTCCATGTCCACCTTTACCAGCGCCCGCTTCAGCGGTCCGTACGACGTGTTCTTGTGAACGTCGGACAAGAGGCAGATGCCGGCCCGGTCGAAGAAGCCGTTCGCCACGACCAGATCCGCCCAGTTGTCGAGGGGCTGGTCGAAGCCGTACGGGTGCTTGAACTGGTAGGGCTCACGCCCGTAGACGAGCTTCTCCTTGGAAACTCCGATGTCCTCGAGCAGCCGGTACGCGATGTTGGCGTGCGCCAGCTCGTCCTGAATGATCGCGTGCGCGCTCACCTGGGTGTTCGTGGACGGAGCGTGGCGAGCCGCCATCCAGTAGGAAGGCGCGCTCATCAGCTCCGTGTCGGCCTGAACCGTGAGTTGAACGACCAGCGCCTTCCTGTATCCCTCCGTCATCTCCTCGGGGGACTCGACGATGTACCCGTCCTGCACCTTGGCCTTGATCTCTTCTTCCGTGAACGGCACCGTGGCTGATCCTGTCTGGGAGCGTCTTCACGGCATTCGTTCGAACGCTCGTTCGAAAGTCTCGACTCCCGATTCTACCGGGAGCGGGGATGGTCGTCAACGCGTTCCTGCCCCGGGCACTCGCGAGCCCCCTGCGCGGGACCCACGACACTTGTGCAGACGTTCCTAGAGCCCGAGCGAGGACCTGATCAGGGGGCTGATCCGCTCCGGCGTCCAAGGCGGATCGAACGTCAGCTGGACCTCGGCGTTCTCGACACCTTCGACACCCGCCACCGCCGCCTGGGCCTCTTCGACAATCTGTGGAGCGACGGGACACATGGGCGTGGTCAATGAAATACGAACATGGACGTCCGCGCCGTCGACTTCGATGTCGTAAACGAGCCCGAGGACCACGAGGTCCAGGTGCAGCTCGGGGTCCTCCACGGTCTTGAGCGCGTCGCGGACTGCTTTTTCGGTAATCACCATGAGCTCGCTACCCTCGTCTTGCGAACAGGATCGTCACTTCCTCGGGCGCATCGTCACCTGCCTTGGCCAGAGCCCGATGCAGGCGCCGACCACCTCCCCGGACTCCTTGTGCCCCATCGAAGCGGCCAGGTCCCCGGCACCGCGGAAGAGCCCCGGTGATCCGTCCGACAAGACCAGCAGGCCACTCCCCTCTCCGAGCTCGGCCACGTGGCTGCCGTACTCGAAGCCCTTCATCATCCCGAGCGCGGGGCCGTGGCCGGACAACTCTTCGTATCCGTCCCCGACGATCAATCCTCCCGGCGTCCTTCCCGCGCTCGCCCACTCAACCGTTCCGTCCCCGAGCACTGCCAGACCACACTCCATGTATTGATCGAAACCCTGCGGCCCGTGCTCGGCGAGGCTCGCGTTCAATCTAGGCAGGAGAGTGGCGAGCTCCTCTGTCTCGGCACCGAGAGTGCGGAGGAGGAGCCGAGCCAAGGACAGCGCGTGGGCTGGCGGCAGTCCGTCACCACGGACGTGAAGCACCGAAAAGGTGGTCCTTCCGTCTGCGAGCCGAAAGGCATCCCATAGAGTCCTGCCGGACGCGTGAGCGGGGAAGCGGGTCTCGGCAGCCACGTCGTAACCCTCGATTTCGGGGAGGGTGTGTGCCAAAAGGCTGCGGTGCATCAATCGGCTGATGCCCCGGATGTCGGCGAGATGGTCGACCACTCTTTGCTCCTGTTCGGTCTTCGTCGGGGGGTCAATCTACCGGCGGCTCGAAACTGGCCGCCACCCGACGGGGCCCCCGGCCGGAACCGTGCTTGCCCGGGACCCGCGCGGAAGGGAGAATACGGACGGTCGTCGCGTCCCCCAGGAGTTGGTCATGCATCCAATCCGGCTGTTGCTGCTGGTTGTCTCCTTTGTCTTGTTCGCTGTGCCGCCCGCCGAGGGGCAGGAGGCGCGGCGCCGGTGGGAGACGATGAACCAGATCAGGCGCGACAAGTTCGATCTCGTGCTTCCGGAGGTCATGCGCGAGAACGGGATCGACATGTGGATCACGATGCTCCGCGAGGGGCACTACGACCCTCTCTACCTCGATTTGGGCCAGGGATACGCCTCTCCGACCGGATACTACGTGTTCGCGGACCGGGGCGGGGACCGCATCGAGCGGATGGCGCTTGGGATCAGTGGATATCTGCTTCGAGAGGGGCACGCATACGACGGATTCGGAGCAGCAGGCCAGCTACCTGCCCATGTCGCCGAGCGTGATCCGCAGACGATCGCAGTGAACATGTCCAGCTACATCGGCGCAGCGGACGGGCTGTCTCACACCGGGTACCAGGAGCTGGTCGAGACACTCGGGGAGCCGTACGCATCGCGCCTCGTGTCCGCGGAGAAGCTGATTTCGGACTTCCGATCGCGTCGGGTGGCCACGGAGATCGCCGCGTTCGCGGAGGCGGGAGAGCTGTCCCGCCACATCGCGGAGAGGGCCCTTTCCAACGAAGTGATCGCGCCAGGCGTGACAACGCTCGAAGACGTGGCCTGGTGGATGATGGAGCAACTTCACTCCCGTGGGCTCGGGACTTCTTTCGGTATGCCTTCCGTCTACATCACCGGGCCGGAGGGAATCGAGGCGACGTCGAGCGACAGGATCATCCAGCGTGGCGACGTTCTCATGATCGACTGGGGCGTCGGTCTCATGAACTTCTTCACCGACATGAAGCGCATCGCGTACGTCTTGCGGGAGGATGAGACCGAGCCGCCGGCAAGCTACGTTCGTGCCTTCGACCAGGGTGTGAAGGCTCGCGAGATCGTTCGCCGGACCATTCGACCGGGCATCACCGCTCAGGAGAACTACGAGCGCATCTATCGAGCGCTGGCGGAAGAAGGGTTCGTTCAGATCGAGTTCAATCAGCCGAGCAGCGGCGGCGAGACGGACGTGGTCATAGGGAGCCACTCGGTGGGCAATCTCGGACATGGCATCGGCCCCTCGATCGCCACCTTCAATCCACTCCGCTTCACGTTCGAGGTAAGGCCGACAAACCTCCTCTCGATCGAGCTCTTCGCGTACAGCCCCATCCCCGAGTGGGGCGGGAGAAAGCTGCGCATCCCTCTGGAGGACGACGCCCTCGTCACCGAGCGGGGTGTCGAATGGGTCTATCCGGCAAACAGCCGAATTCTGGTCGTCAAATAGCCGACGGAGGCCGCCTTGCCGGCGGTGAGCCGGCTCGTCCATACTCCGGCCGGCGATTCGGTCGCCGGTCAACCGACAAACGGGAGCAGACATGCAACGCCGTGACTTCGTAAAGACAGCCGCCGTGGCGGGTGTGGCTGGCGCCATCCCGCGGTCTCTCGATGGCGCGCCTATGGTGTTTACGCCGCAGGCTGTCCGCCCAGTAGTCATCTCCGATACGAGTGGCATCCGTTTCAAGAACGGAGGTCCCGTCAGCGCAGTTGAGCGAGCGTTTCAGATGATCGTCGACAGCGCCGACGTCCTCGACGCCCTGATCGCCGGTGTGAATATCCCCGAGCTCGACCCGACCGAGACGGGGATCGGCTACGGAGGACAGCCCAACGCCGATGGCGTCGTCCAACTCGACTCGTGCTGCATGCACGGTCCGAGAAAGCAAGCTGGCGGAGTGGCAGGGCTCGAGGGTGTCCGCACTCCGTCTCTGGTCGCACAGGCAGTGATGGAGCACACGGACCACCATCTGCTGGTAGGCCAAGGAGCTCAGGACTTCGCGCGGATGATGGGCTTCGAGATCGAGGACGATTTGAACACGGAGCGCTCGCGGGAGCTCTGGCTGGAGTGGAAACGCCGGATCGACCCCGAGCATTTCCTCGATCCGCGCCGGCGGGGCCGTGTGGGATACGAGGCCGGGCTGGACATGGTCCGGGAAGGGCTGATCGACGAAAACAGCTTCTGTGGCACGATCAACTGCGACGGCATCGGACCCGGAGGCGACATCTGCGGCGTCACGACCACGAGCGGACTGGCCTGGAAGATCCCTGGACGCGCGGGGGATTCCCCCATTCTCGGCGCCGGGCTGTACGTGGACGGCGACGTTGGTGCGGCGGGCTCCACGGGTCGCGGTGAAGCGAACCTTTTCAACCTCTCCTCGTTTCTCATCGTAGAGAACATGCGGCGCGGCATGCACCCCAAGGACGCAGGGATGTCCGCCCTAGAGCGGATCCGCGCCAACACGATCGAGGAGCGCCTGCTGAACGGACGAAACGATCCAGCGTTCAACGTGCGGTTCTTCGTATTGAACAAGCAGGGTGACTACGCGGGTGTGGCGATGTACGCCTCGGGTGAGGGCATGTATGCCGTGTGTACGGAGAATGGTGCGGAGGAGTTGCCGCTAGAGGGCCTCTTGGACGGCTCTCCGACGGACTGAGGCGAGCCCGCGGCGTCCCGTCCGCATCGATCATGAGCCTACTCTCGAGGACCCCACGGTGCCCGCAGTGCTCGACGCGGCTCCACGAGCTTCACCAGGGAGCTTGTCCGGGCTGCGGGCTCGATCTGAATACCCTCGAGAAGGAGGAGGGCCAGCGCCCGACGGGGCTTTCCCCTTCGGAGTTGCCGGGAGCCGGCGAGGCCGCGAGGTCCGCCGCTGCACTTCCGCCGGCGTCGTCGGACGTCGGCTCGCCCGCGGGCTCCGTGGATTCAGGTCCCATTCGCCTTGCCAGGGTCCCCAGGAAGGTCCTGATCCGGGACTTCCTCATCTTTCAGCTCAAGCTCTACCTCGATGCCTTCGGCGATCTGATCTTCTCTGTCGCGGGCACCGTCGCCCTCGTACTCGACTTGATCTTCGGTGGTCGCAGGCCGGGCCGCCTCTTCTACTACGTGCTGCGCTTGGGCGAGCGCTGGGACCTTTGGCTGAGCCTCTACCGTCCGGCGAAGGACGCCGAGATCACGAGCGATGGCTTGTTTGGTGCGAGTCAACGTGGGGCCGATACGATGCTCGGCAAGCTGGAGGAGATGGTCCGAAAGCAAGACTTCGTCGAGCACCTGGAGAAGATCAAGCCGCCCCGAGGGTTCGGTGGAAAGGGTCGCAGGAAGGCGGACGAGGACGCTGCGAAAGAGGGGTGGGAGGGGGAGGGATGGGACGAATGAGTCGCATTAGGTGGGACGGATGAGCTGTGATGGGCCGGACGGACGAGCGGCATGAGGTGGGACGGATGAGCCGCAAGAAGCGGATCGCCATCAACACGGGCGGCGGCGACGCGCCCGGACTCAACGCGGTGATCCGGTCCGTCGTGCTCTCCGCCGTCAAGCGGGGCTGGGAAGTGTTCGGGATCCGGCGAGGGTACGAAGGGCTGTTCGAAGAGGACGGCGTGCTGCCGATGGATGAGAGGTCCGTGAGCGGCATCACCCACCTCGGTGGGACGGTGCTGGGCACGACCAACCGAGGCAACCCGCTCGAGTATCCAGTCACTCTCGAGGACGGAACCACAACGACGGTCGACCGCACACTCGAGATCCTGGATCAGTTCGACCGCCGCAAGCTCGACGCGCTGATCGCCATCGGTGGCGACGGATCGCTGCGTATCGCGTCGCACCTCTCGGAACGTGGGCTCCCGGTGATCGGTGTCCCCAAGACGATCGACAACGACCTCGCCGCCACCGAGGTGACGTTCGGGTTCCACACCGCAGTGCAGACTGCTTCGGACGCGATCGACAAGCTCCACTCGACCGCGGAGTCGCACCGCCGCGTGATGGTGGTCGAGGTCATGGGGCGAGACACCGGATGGATCGCCCTCTTCGCCGGCGTGTCCGGAACCGCAGACGTGATCCTGATCCCGGAGATCCCCTTCGCGATGGAGTCCGTCTGCCAGAAGATCCAGCAGCGCTACACCGACGGACCGGAGTTCGCGATCGTCGTGGTCGCGGAGGGCGCGAAGGCCTTGGGCGGTGAAGCCGTGTTTCAGGAGGCAAGGTCCGCCGGCGTGGCGGCACGCTACGGTGGAATCGGCGAGCAGGTGGCGGGTGCGATCAGTAGGCGGACGGGCCGGGAGACCCGGGAGATCACACTTGGCCACCTCCAACGAGGTGGCCAGCCCACCGCGTACGACCGGCTGCTCGCCTTGCGCTTCGGGGCGGCGGCGGTCGAGCTCGCTGAGGCGGAGGATTTCGGCTGCATGGTCGCCCTCAGTCCGCCCGCCATCCTTGGAGTCCCGTTGCGTGAGGGCGTGGACCGCATCAAGACGGTTCCGTTGGACGGTGACGTCGTGCGGACGGCCCGGGGTCTGGGGATCAGCTTCGGGGACACGATCGAGGCGAACGCATGAGCGGGGCGACGATGGAGGGAGATCCGATCGGTACTATCGGTGGCCCGGACGTCTGGTACGGAGCCGACTTGAGTGATTCCCTCGAGTGGGTGCGTGAGGTGAGCGAAGTGGAGGTGGACGAGATCCACCGTGCCGTCAATTCGGTCCAGAGCGCGGGCCTCGACATCGCGAACATCGCGCGCGCCGACTTCCCGCTGCCGACGCTCGGCCCGGCGCTCCAGCGCATCCGCGAGGAGCTCCTCAGAGGTCGGGGCTTCGTGCTCTTCCGGGGGCTTCCGGTCGAGGGTCGCTCGATCGAGGAGATCGCGATCGCTTTCTGGGGGGTCGGCACGCACATCGGAGAGGCCGTGTCCCAGAATGCCAAGGGACACCTGTTGGGTCACGTAAAGGATATCGGTCACGATGCCAACAACCCTCTGCATCGGCTCTACGCGACCCGGGCTCGCCACCGCTTCCACACCGACTCCTGCGACGTGGTCGGTCTGCTCTGCGTTTGTCCGGCCAAGGAGGGGGGGCTGAGCAGCATCGCGAGTTCGGTGACCATTCAGAACGAGATGCACCGGCAGAGGCCGGACCTCGCTCGACTCCTGTCCGAGCCGCTTTACGTGGACCGGAAGGGAGAAGTCCCAAAAGGGAAGGGCCCGTACTACCGCATGCCGGTCTTCAACTACCATGCGGGCCGGCTCACCACGTATTACGCGAGGGACTTCTTCGAGGGCGCTCAACGCCACGACGGCGTCCCGCCACTCACGCGCGCGCACAAGGAGGCGATGGACCTGTTGGAGGAGCTCGCCGCGCGGGGCGACATTCGCCTCGACATGGAGCTGGCACCCGGGGACATGCAGTTCGTGCACAATCACCAGATCCTACATTCGCGCACCGAGTACGAAGATCACCCCGAACCCGACATGAAGCGCCACCTATTGCGTCTATGGCTCTCGGCCAGCGACGGTCGGGAATTGCCTCCGGTGTTCGCCGAACGCTACGGCAACATCGCCGTCGGATCGCTGAGAGGCGGGATCGTCGTCCATGGAGCGAAGCTCCACGCGCCCCTCACCGCGGACTAGCCGCTCCAGCCCAGAAATCCCTCCCGTCGGAGGCAATGGAAATGATCAGAGGCAAATCGATCGTCAGACGTAGGGACCACCGCGCTTGGGTCCGCGTCGGCGTACTCGTCCCGGCTCTCCTGATCATGCTCGTGTGCGCACTCCCCTTGTCCGGCGCAGCCCAGCTCACGGCTACGGCTGAGCCGGAGGTCGCGCGAGCACACGCGTTTGAGCTCTCCATCGAGAACATGATGCGGGGGACGGAGCACGTAGGACAGGCGCCCCAGAACGTGCGCTGGACTCGGAATCGTCGTGTCACGTACGACTACAACACGCGACGCCTCTACTTGGTCGAAGCGTCAAGCGGAGCGCTCACTCTGCTGGACGAGCTCTACGACGAGGCCTGGGTGGCAGGTCCGTGTTTCAACGGATGCACGGGATGGCTGCCTGAATCGGATCGAGTGTATTTCGCGAGCGAAGAGAGCGGATTCGCGCACCTCTACTCGGTCGACGCCGACGGTACGGGGAAGCGCACGCTGACCGAGGGCGATTGGGAAGTCCACCAGGTGTCCATCCCGGAGGACCGGTCCCATTTCGTCCTACGGACCAGCGAGGGCTCACCCTTCGACCATGTTCACCGCCGGAGACGCCTTCAAGGCGGGTGCGGCTCTCCGGTCGGTCACCGATTGGGCCCATTACAATCATCCCTACACGGGCCGAACCCTGAACCTCCCCCAGGAAGACGACGAGGCCTACCGGCGGTCGTCGCCGATCTATTTCGCGGAGAACTTCGGCGCCGACCAGCATCTCGTGATGCTGCATGGAATGGTCGACACCAACGTTCACTTCTCCGATGTCGTGCGACTCTCACAGCGCCTCATCGAGCTGGGCAAGGAGAACTGGGAGCTCGCGGTCTACCCGGTGGAGGGGCACGGCTTCGTCGAGCCCACGTCGTGGACGGATGAGTACCGGCGCGTGTTTGAGCTGTTCGAGAGGTCGATCGGGAGCCGCTGAAGGCGACGCGTCCAGTTGCCGGGCGGACGCCGGGATTCGGTCGGGAGCGTTGTGGAGCTAGCGCCCAATGCAGAAGCTCGGTCGCCACGGAGAGGCCGGAGCCTAGGGGACGGCGGTTGTAGGGAGGCAATCGAGACAGCTATTCTTGTGCGATCCGTATGAAGCTTCGCCCGACCGGGGCGCCTCGCCTTTGGCTGGGCGGACGGACCATCCGAACTTCGAACCTCAGGAGCCAGTGAACATGAGAATGCATTCCGTAGCAGGAGCCGTCACCATCTTGGCCGCTTTCGCGATCGCGCCGGCCGGCGTAACGGCGCAGGGTCCGGTGACGGGCTCGCTCAAAGGGCTTCACGACATCACCGTGGGCAATATCAGTGCGACGGCGGAGAAGGTGCCCGCCAACCTGTACGGGTATCAGCCGACGGACGAGGTCCGCACGATGGGACAGATCCTCGCCCACGTCGCCAACTCGCAGTACCAGTTCTGCTCCGCGGCGTCGGGTCGGGAGAGCCCGATGAGAGACAACCTCGAGGAGACAGCGACGACGAAAGCTCAGATCACCGTCGCACTCACAGATGCTTTCGCCTTCTGCAACGAGGTGTATGCCGCGATGTCCGACGCGGACGGCGCGAAGATGGTGGACTTCTTCGGGAACCAGATGGCTGCCTCGGCCGTGCTCGCGTTCAACTCCGCGCACAACTACGAGCACTACGGCAATCTCGTCACCTACATGCGCATCAACGGGATCGTGCCCCCGTCGTCCGCTGGTGGGAACTGATGACGGCCTAGGCTTCAGTCGGCGAAGGCGCGCCCCTCGTCTTCATTGCAACGAACGACGCGAGCGCGAACGCGACGATCGGGGTCACAACCATGTCCGACTGACCCGCACGCAACAGCGTGAAGATCGCGCCGAGCATGACGACGGAGATCGTAACCGCGCCATAGAAGCGGGTCGTGCCCTTCAGGAGCGCGACCGCCGCGCCTGCCTCGACCGCTCCGATGAGGATATGGAACCACCGCGGATAACCCCAACTGGCGAACTCCTCGACCATCAGCACCCCGAACAGCTTCATGATTCCCAGGGACGAACCAAAGAGCGAGGAGCCCCGTCACGATCATGATCGCTTTGCCTTTGCTGCCGTCTCCCGCCATTCGACGCTCCTTGTTCGGTTTCGTGAGTACGGTGCTCCTCAGGCGGGTTGGCGCCTTCCGTCCCGTCCACCGGTAGCCGCACTCACCGCGCTGCCAACGACCAAAACCGCGACCGTCCCCACCACATTGTAGTAGAGGTATGAAATATCCGTCGTCACTGACACGACCGCGACGGACGCCATCCCGGCCCAGAGACCCACGAAGGCCCCGGTGCCGTTGGCGCCCTTGACGAGGAACGCGAGCAGGAAGACGCCGAGCAACGAGCCATAGAAGAAGGAGCCGACCTGGTTGACGGCCTCGATGAGCGAGCCGAGCTGCCCTGCGTACAGAGCGATCACACAGCAGAAGAGGCCCCAAAACAGCGTCGCCGCCCGCGACACCCGCAGGTAGTGCCCGTCCGACGCGTCCGTCTTGTACCAGCGCTTGTAGAAGTCGATGACGGTCGCACTCGAGAGTGCCGTCAACTCCGAGTCCAACGACGACATGGCCGCAGCGAAGATCACGGCGATCATGAGGCCCAGGAGCCCAGCGGGCACGTAGTTGATGAGGTACGACGGGAAGACGTAGTTCACGTCGTTGGACGACGAGCCCCGCACCTCGGAGATGATCTCTTTCGACCGGACACGCAGATCCGCCATCCCATCGTCGTAGCCCCGGATCCGGCTTTGTAGAGCCGTGAGATCTCCACCTGCGTCCCGCACGGCGAGCAGCTCCAGGGTCGCTTCTCGCCGCTGACCGTGAAGGGCTCCGTGCTCGGCTTCGAGCCGCCGGAATTCGTCGCCGCGCTCGCTCTCTTGAACGAGCGCCACCTCGGCCGAGTTGAAAACGATCGGCGGCTGTTCGAAGTGGTAGAACACGAACAGGAGAACCCCGATGGACAGGATCAAGAACTGCATCGGGACCTTGACGAAAGCGTTGAAGATCAGCGACAGGCGGCTCTGCTTCAGCGAGCTCGCCGTGAGATAGCGTTGCACTTGGCTCTGGTCGGTCCCGAAGTAGGCCAGAGCGAGGAAGAAACCGCCGATCATGCCGGTCCAGATCGAGTAGGTGTTCGTGGGATCGAAATCGAGGTCGATGCTCGACCACATCTCCTGGATCCCGCCGATGTACACGACGTCGCCGACACCCACCTCGGCCGGGAGAGTCCCGAAAAGAACGGCGATGGCGGCTCCGATGCCGACGAACATCATCAGCATCTGTATGACGTCGGTCCAGATCACGGCCGTGATGCCCCCTACCATCGTGTAGAGGATCGTGATGGCACCCATGATCAGGATCGTGACGGTCTCGTCCCAGCCCATGATCACCGACAGAACGATGGCGGGCGCATACAGAACCAGCCCTGCCGCCATGCCTCGTGAGACGAGAAAGAGAAAGCTCGTGAGAGAGCGCGTCTTGGGGTCGAAGCGCGTTTCCAGATACTCGTACGCCGTGTAGAGCTTCGCGCGGTAGAAGAAGGGCACGAACAGCGCGCACAGCAGGACCATTACGAGCGGCTGGGGCAGATAGACCTGGATGAACTCCATCCCGTCGTCGAACGACTGCCCGGTTGTCCCGATGAAGGTTATGGCGCTCGCCTGGGTCGCCATGACCGACAGCCCGACGGCGCCCCACGGGAGCCGTCGGTTGGCCAGGAAGTACCCTTCCACGCCGACGTTCTTGCGGCTCTGGTACAAGGCGAGCCCAACCACGCCACCGAAGTAGACGGCGAAGACCAACCAATCGGCGGCCGTCATTGGGCGCTGAAATCCAACACAATCGTGAAGACGTACAGCAGCACGATGAGGGCTGTCGTGTATACGACCACGGTGGCGTAGAGGGCGGCCCAGCTGGGAAAGATGCCGATCCGGCCTTCTTCGTCCTCGGGATCCGTGTCGTTCATGGGTGGGTCAGGAGCTGGGGAGCCGCGGCGTGACGATCACCTGTTCTCGGCCCCCTCCCGGTAATCCCGCCATGCCGCCCCGTCCAATGAAACGAGGTTGGCGAAGAGGCGATAGGCGCCCGGTACTCCGGCGGGGAACTGGCGGAAAAATGCCAGCCCGGTGTAGACGTACACCCCTTGGCCCACCGAAGCGACGAGCAGCGACCCTTCCTTCGGGGCCTCACCGGGATCGGCCATGGACAGCACCGGGGTGAAAGCGGGGTCCCATGTGCCGAGGAAGTAGAGGCCCCGCTCCTGCACCCACCCCTCGAAGTCTGCGTCCGTGATCCGGTTCGGTGTCGTGAGGACCGGAGCCTCCGGCTCGATCGGAGTTACGCTCGCAGTCTCGTCGGTAATGCGGTCGTGGGGTCTCGAAATCGTTACCGGATACGGAGCGTAGTCCCCACTCGGGAAGTTGTATTGGTTGTACTGCACCACGACGGTGCCCCCCGCGTGAGCGAAGTCGAGCACGGCGTCGTTTGCAGCCGCTAGGTCCGGGCGTGTCTCGTACGCGCGAACACCCAGAACCAGCGCGTCGAAGCGCCCGAAGTCACCGGCCAGCACGTCGCTTGGCTGTAGCACCTCGACATCGACTCCGAGGGCCGTCAGCGCCGCCGGACCGGAGTCGCCCGATCCCATCACGTACCCCACCCACAATCCCTCGTCGACGGCGACCGGGAAGATCGACGCGCGCAGCTCGGCTGCATGAAACTGGGCCACGCGCTCGATGTGCGGATAGTCGATGAGATCGAAGCGCTCGCTCCAGGAGCGGCCGTCGTCCGTGCGCACGACCGCACGCAGACGCTGCATCCCCGGATCCATGTCCGCGCTCGGGCGGACGCCAATGGAGTACGCGCGCTCGGCCCCAGGTGCCCCGAGCTCGACCCTCGTTGTCGCCGGATCGACCGACCAGCCGGACCCTGCCAGGGTGAGCGTGCCCTCGAAGCCCGCTTCTGCCTGGTTGCGCACCCGGATCGACACGGTGCGCTCCTCCGTGGATCCTAGGGGCCAAGCCATGAGGTCCGGCTCGACCATCACGGAGGCCGCGGGGACGACCAGCAGCGGCTTCGTGAACTCGCCCTGCGTGGGGTCGACGCCGTAATAACGGGCCGCCCGGTCTTCCTCGACGGCCACGCGTGACCCGCTGATGTCGGCTCCCAGATCGAGGTCGAACCTGACGCGACCCGACAGGAGCGGCCGGTCTCGGGGCAGACCCCTGAGGTCCCACTCCGCCGGCCATTCATAGTACTCGCCGCTGCGTTGCTCACGCTGATAGTAAAGGCGCGAAGGCTGCGCGTCGGCCGGTACCCGTACGCGGAATGCCCAACGGCGGATCTCGCCTGGCCCGAGCGTCTCGGCCGTCCCCGATACCGTCTCCGTGCTGGAGCGGAAGGGTCCGAATCCGCCTCCGACGATCGTCCGCCCTTCCAACAGGTCCGCAGTCCAGCCGTCCGGTAGAAGCATGGCCGGGCCTGCGCCCGTCAGCCTGTACGGGCCGGCGTTCCACAGATCGACACGGACTTCGAGGTCCTCCCCGGGGACAATGAGGTCGTCGTTCGTGCGCACGCTCATCACGACCGCGGATGCCGCCAACAAGGCGCGCTGAACGAGCGTCCTCCTCCGAGTCAGCACCCGCGCGAGCTCGCTGGTCGCATCGTCGTTGCCAATCAGCCCGATGACCTCGTCCACAGCCACGAGGGCGCGGGCGAGCGCGGGAGCCGACCGCTCCGGCGCGAATGCATCGAGCGAGGTCCTGGCCTCTGCGACAGCCGCCCCATAGGCCTCCAGCGTCTCCCGCGCCTCGCTGGCGGAGGCCGCTGCGAGCGCCGACGCCAGGCTCACCAGGGTCGTGTCCACGCCTGCGAAGATCCCACCCTCCCCCGCGACTCCATCCGCGGTCTTTACCAGCGTCACTCCGGCATTGCGCGGCCCGAGTGGCTGGGCGGCCCCCATGTCCTGAGAGCGGTGTTGACTGCGGGAATCCATGGAGACCTGGAAATACGAGCGGGCAAGCAGTGGATCGAAGGTGCCGGTTTCGAGCGAAGCGGATGCGCCTGAAGGGTCCCGGCGCGCGAGGCGATAGAGCTTGGTTGGTTGCCACGCCTCCACGCCGTTCGCGAGCTGTTCCGGGAAGCGGGTCGGGTCGCCCGCCACGTCGAACGCCTCGTGGGTCAAGAGGCCGGCGACTTGATGTTGACCGTGTCCGTCTCTCGGTGTCCCGGAGAACACTGAGAGGATCACGTGTGGGCGGAACCGCCGGATGACCCACACGACGTCGCCGAGGATCTCTTCTCGCGGCCACTTGCCCAGGGTTTCGTCCGCTGTCTTGGAGAATCCGAAGTCGATTGCGCGCGTGAAGAACTGCTCGCCCCCGTCGATGGTGCGTGCCGCTACGAGCTCGCCGCTTCTCACGAGACCGAGCCCCTCGCCGAGCTCGGGACCGATGAGGTTCTGACCACCTTCGCCGCGCGTGACGGAGAGATAGGCGGTCCTCGCACCCATTCCCCGGGCGAGTGTCGTGAGTGTGCTGGTGTCCTCATCGTCTGGGTGTGCGCCGATCATGAGGACGCGCTTCACGCCGTCCAGCTGCCGGAGCAGGAGGCCTACCGCGACCGCGCCCCTGTCACTGGGAGGCGCCTGGGCGCTCGACTGTAGCGGTACCGACGCGGCCCCCGTGGCAAGAGCGGCGAGCAGCAGCACGACTCGGCTCGGCGCCGTGTGGGCTTTCGTGGGGTGCATCCCCTCGGACTCCGGAATCATGGGAACGAACGTACTCGGGCGCGGTGTCGGTGCAAAGCAGACCGATGGGCGCGCAGACCTGAGCGCCCAATCGATGCGTGCCTCGTTCCACATAGACACCCGAGGGGGGTGATGTGCGGATGAGAACCGCGTGATGGGGGCCCGCATCGGTCCCCACGGCGGGCCTCCCGTGCCCGGTCCGTCAGCCGGCCCCCTCGCGGGGGGGCCATGGCAGGGCAAGCGCAGCGGGAGCTCTGGAACGGCCCACCCAGCCAGCCAAGGCCGCGAGTGTGAGAACGTATGGCAGCGCGAGGAAAAGCTGATAGGGCACCTCGAGGCCGAGCGCTTGCAGCCCGAATTGAAGCGCGGAAGCCGCACCGAAGAACATGGAAGCAGCGAGCACGCCGACCGGATTCCAACGGCCGAGCACGACGACCGCGATCGCGATGAAGCCGCGCCCCGCCGACATGCCCTCCGTGAACGTGCCCGCGTGCGCCAGGGCCAGGTGAGCACCGGCCACTCCGGCCAGAAGGCCCCCCACCAAGACCGCGAGGAAGCGACATCGCACAACCCGGATGCCGGCGGCTTGCGCAGCGACCGGCTCCTCGCCCACCGCGCGAAGCTCCAGACCCCAACCCGTGCGGAACAAGTAGTACCAAAGCACCGGAGCGAGGAGATAGGCCAGGTACGCCGTCCATGCCTGGTTGAACAGCGCGGGCCCAAGGAAAGGAATCGCGGACAGCCCGGGGATGCTCACCGCGGGCAAAGCGGGCAGGGTGAGGGCGGTTCCGGTCACACCGAAAACGCTCTGGTAGACGACGCCTGTCACTCCGAGTCCGCCGAGGGTGACGGCGGTTCCGACGATGATCTGGTCGGCGTTCAGGGTGATCGCGAAGACGGCGAACACCGCCGCCACTGCGGTTCCGGCCACCGCACCTGTGAGCACACCGGCGGAAGGCGACCCTACCAACAAAGCACCGAGCGCTCCTCCGAGGGCGCCACCGATCAACGAGCCCTCCAGCCCAATGTTGATGACACCCGCCCGTTCACTGATGGTCTCGCCGAGCGCGGCAAGGGCGAGAGGCACCCCGAGCCGAACCGAGGCTTCGAGGAAGGCTTGTATGGCGATCGCATCCATATCAGCCCACCGCCGGCTCATCGAGCGGTTCGGCCACTCCCGGCGATCCAAGCCGGCGGACGATCTGGTCGACTGCCAGCACCGCCAGAATCACCAAGGCCTCGATCGCGTTGACCCAGACGGCAGGGATGCCAGCGTCGCGCTGCATGGCTCCCGCGCCTCCCTCCAGGGCCCCGAAGAAGATTCCCGTGGCGAGCACCGCAAGCGGATTGAGGCCAGCCAGAAGCGCCACCGCTATGGCCGTGTAGCCGTACCCGGGCGACAGGTCCTCGTACACGGCGAACGTCACACCCCCGACCTCCACGCCCCCGGCGAGTCCCGCGAGCATCCCGGAGATCAAGAAGCTCGTGAAGATCACCCGGCGCCCGTCGATTCGACCTGACAGGCTGGCAGCTCTGGGGGCGGCGCCGACGGCCCGGACGCGGAAGCCGAACGCGGTGTGACGCATGATCCACCACAGTGCGACCGCCAATACGAGCGCGATCAGGAAGCCGGCGTGGAGCCGGCCCGAGCCGACCCTCGGGAGTCGCGCCGCCATCGCGATCGGATCGGTCTGGGGGAACACCCCCCGGGCCTCCTGGAGGGGGCCGTGCACCAGGTAGGCCGTTACGTAGATGGCGATGAAGTTCATGAGGATCGTCGTGATGACCTCGCCGACCCCCGCGCGCAGCTTCATGAAGATGGGCACGAGTGCCCACAGGCCACCCGCGATGGCCGCCGCTCACATCGTGGCGGGCAGAAGAATCCAGGCTGGAGCCTGGGGGAAGGAGAGGCCGAGCCACGCCGCGGCCACGGCCCCCGCGTAGAGCTGACCCTCGGCACCGATGTTCCAGACGCCAGCCCGAAAAGCGATCGCCACAGCGAGACCGGTCAGGATCAGTGGCGTAGCCCGCACTAGGCTGATCGATGTGAATCGGTCGAACGAACCGATCGCGCCGTCGACGAGTGCGACACCGGCGGCCGCAGGGTCGAAGCCCGCAGCGGCCAGGCCGATCGTCGCCACCAACGCGGTCGTGAGGATCGCCGCGACGCTCGTGCTCACCGGCCGGACCCAACGGGCGCTACGAATGGCGGATGTCTCCACCGAGCATGAGGCGCCCCAGGCCAGCAGGGGTGCGAGCATCTGGTGGCACGGCGACGAGACGCCCGCGAACCATCACGAAGATCCGATCGGAAAGTTCCAGCACCTCGTCCAAATCGGTGGAGAAGAACACGATGCCCGGGGCCATTCGATGCAGGGAGCTCGTCTCGCCGGGGGCTGGCGCGCCATCATGGGGTGTCGTGGGCAGCGCCTTGAGCCTCGTGAGCTCGCTTCGTACGAACTCCGTGGCAGCAATGTCGAGGCCCCGCGTGGGGTTCTCGGCTACCAGGAGATCGGGCTGGCGAGCGAGAGCCCGGCCTACCACCAACTTTTGCTGATTTCCACCCGACAGCGCCGCGGCGGGCAACCGCCAACTCGGAGTCTCGACCGCGTGGTGGGAGATGACCTCCCGGGCGGTCGCGCGGACAGCCGCCCAATCGAGGACCGGTCCCCGCCGATAGCTCGGCACGTCGTGAAAGGCCAAGGCGATGTTCTCGGCGAGGTCGAAGCTCGGGATCAGCCCGTCGGTGCCGCGGTCTTGAGGAACCAGGCTCGTGGTCGGCGGAAGGTCCACCCGACCAGCCGTCGGCCGCAGCCGCCCCGCTAGGAGGAGCGCCAGCTCCCGCTGGCCGTTCCCCTCCACACCGCCGATCCCGATGATCTCGCCGCGTCGCACGTCGAGGCTCACGTCGTCGAGCGCCGTCTCCCCCCGCGGCCCCATTGCGACTGCCCCGTCGATTCGTGCCACACGCTCGCCCGGCTCGCGGGATTCCACGCGCACGGGGTCGGCGGGCGCACGGCCGATCATGGCCCGGGCCAGCCCAGCGCCATCCACGTCGCTTCGCTTCGCCGACATCACGGTCCGCCCCCTCCGGAGAACCGTGACCCGGTCGGCGATCCCGAGGATCTCGTCGAGCTTGTGGGCGATCAGCAACACCGTCCGTCCCTGCCCCGCGAGGGCCCTCAGCACACCGAAAAGCCACTCGATCTCCTGGGGGGCGAGCACCGCGGTGGGCTCGTCCAGGATCAGGATCTTCGGGTCACGGTAGAGGAGCTTGAGGATCTCGACGCGCTGTCGCGCCCCCACTGCCAGGGCGTCGACAAGAGCGTCAGGGTCCACGGGGATGCCCGTTACGGCCTCCAGCTCGGCGATGCGCGCCCGCACCCGATCGAGTGGCAGGCGAAAACCGCCGCCGTGCGCGCGCACGCCGAGGGCCACATTCTCCACGACGGACAGGTTCGGCACGAGCGTGAAGTGCTGATGGACCATGCCGATGCCGGCGGCCATTGCGTCCCGCGGGGTCCTCAGCGTGACCGGAGCGTCCTCGAGGACGATTTCGCCGTCGTCGGGGGCGACCGCTCCGTGAAGGACGCTCATCAGCGTCGTTTTACCTGCGCCGTTCTCGCCGAGCAGAGAGTGAATCTCGCCTGCCCACGCAGTCAGGTCGGCTCCGGCAAGCGCTTCGATCGGACCGAAGCGCTTGTGTACGGAGCGCAGCTGAACACTGGGGTGGGACGGGGTGCGGTTCGAGGGCTTCACGCCTCAGGGTCCGCCGGAGTCGCCCTCTACGAAGGGGACCCGCGGCACCTCCAACGTGCCCTCCCTGATTGCGGCGCGCGCGGCTTCGATTAGAGCCAGAACGTCCGCGGGAAGCTGGTCCTGAAGGAGCGGATTGAGGACGAAGTCGACGACTTCCTCGACCTGCCCTACGTAGAGGACGCCGGGCGGAAGACCTCCGTCGGCGAAGTCTACGGCCACCTCGAGGAACGCGCGGGGAATGTCGATCACCGCGCTTCCCACGATCACGTCGGGGGCGACGGCGTTTTGATCCCGGTTCATGCCGATGGCCCAAACCGGAGCGTCATCGCTGGTCGACTCCCTCACGGCTTGGAACACTCCGAAGCTGGCTGCGTCCGTGTTGTGTACCAACACGTCCGCCCCTCTGCGAAGCTGCGCCGTCGCCGCTTCCTTCGCGGCCGCAACGTCGTCCCACGTCCCGATGAACGACTCGAGAACCTCCACATCGGTTGCGGTCGCACGAGCACCGGCCTCGAACGCCCGGAACGTCCCTTGGACCGGAGGGATCGCGACGCCTCCGACCATCCCGACGACCTTCGACCTACTGAGTCCGCCCGCAAGCATTCCAGCGAGATAGCTTGCTTCCTCCAAACGGAATACCAGCGGATGAACGTTGGAGGCGACCCGGCCTCCGCTGGAAACGACGACCGTGAGGTCGGGAAATTCTTCCCCGGCCCTGATCGCCGCGTCCTGGTACTCGAAGCCGTGAGCGAAGATCAGATCGAAGCCGGCCGAGGCGTACGAGAAGAACGCCTCGTCGAATTCGGCAGGCGTCTTGGTCTGTTGGTGGCTGATGCGAGCCCCGAGCGAGTCGCGGATCACTAGAATCCCCTCGTACGCACCTGCGTACCAGCCCGCGTCGCTGACCGGTCCCGAGGTGAGAAGGGCGATCTGTAGCTCGTCGGGTGCGCCGTCGGATCCGGCCCCTTCGCCTGCACAAGCGGTCGCCAGCGCACAAGTCAGGAGGCCGGCCACGACGTTGCCCCGGATCGCTGGTCGCATGGTCATATACCCTGTTTCACTGGCACGTCACCGAGAGTGGGGTGGTGGGCGTTCGGCACGCTAGGGTCCAGCTCGCGGCCCGGTCCGCGTGCCCAACGGAAGGCGCGATGCTACACCCCTGTCCGCGCCCGGTTCGCCGATCCCGCCGAGCCGCCGGCCTGGCGGAGGGGCGCGCGGGCAGCCAAATATAGGGCGCGATCGTTCAAACCTCGACCCGACCCGGCCCCGACCCACTGGCCGATCCGGCCGGGTCTCCCACGCGAACACCATGTCACAACCGCGCGACCACTGGGGCTCGAACATGGGTTTCGTCCTCGCAGCGACGGGGAGTGCCATCGGCCTGGGGAACCTGTGGAAGTTCCCGTTCATCACGTGGGAGAACGGCGGCGGCGCGTTCGTCCTGATCTATCTCGTCTGCATCGCGGCGGTCGGCCTTCCCATCATGATGGCGGAGATCCTCATCGGTCGGCGCACACAAAAGAGCCCGGTCGGTGCGCTCAAAGAGGCCGTAGGACCGTTTTGGGGTCTCGTCGGAGCGTGGGGAGTCGCGGCAGGGTTCACCATTCTCAGCTACTACACGGTCGTGGCGGGATGGTCGCTGAACTACTTCGTGAAATCGCTCGGGTGGAGCTTCGGCGGCTTCCCCACGAACGCGGCACTCGGTGACGCTTTCGGGACGTTTGCGGCGAACGGGCCACTCCAGATCCTGCTCTCCTTCTTGTTCATGGCAGCCACGACGGGCGTCGTGCTGGCTGGGGTCCACCGCGGCATCGAGCGGGTGGCGAGGATCTTCCTGCCCATCCTTTTCGGAATCCTCATCCTCCTTCTGATCAGCGCGCTATCCATCCAAGGCGGCGCTCCCGGGCGCGAGGCACTCGCCTTCATATTGGTCCCCCGATTCGGCGACCTGGACACGGGGGGCGTGCTCGAGGCGCTCGGCCACTCCTTCTTCACGCTGTCTTTGGGGATGGGGGCGATGATCACCTACGGCTCCTACCTCTCCAAGCAGGAATCGATCGTGAAGGCTTCCGCGATCATCGTCTTTCTGGATACGCTCATCGCGATCGTGGCCACGATCATCATGTTCTCGGTGATCTTTTCGGTGCCGGGGATGGAAGAGCAGATCGGCCGGTCTACGGTGGGGATGCTGTTCATCTCGCTGCCCGAGCTGTTTTACACGGCGGTGCCCTTCGGCGTCGTCCTGGGTCCGCTCTTCTACGTCCTGGTCGCGCTGGCGGCGCTTACCTCGACGATCTCCCTGTTGGAGGTCGTGGTGAGCTACTGGATCGACGAGAAGGAGATGTCGAGGCGCAACGCGGTACTCCTCAGCTCGGGTGGTATCTTCGTGATCACCCTGCTGTGCGCGTTGTCGTTCGGGGCCTCATCAGGGCTTTCGGAATTCGAGATCTTCGAGGGCAAGCCGGGGTTCTTCAGCACGCTGGACCACTTGGCGGCCAATTGGCAGCTGCCCATCGGCGGCTTGTTGATCACGCTCGCCGCCGGATGGTTCATGAGCCGCGACGCGACGGAATCCGAGTTGGTGGATGGTACGCAGCCCAAGTGGTTCAACTACGGCGCGTGGCATTTCTTCATGCGGTTCGTCGCGCCGGTCGCCGTGGGTGCCATTCTCGTGGCAGTGATCCTGTTCGGCGTCGACTTCACTTGACGGAGAGCACCGCCAAACCGTGCCAGGTCGGGGCGATGCGAAGGAGCCCTCCCGTTCCCTAGAGCCCCCGCAAAGCGCCGTACGACGACGGTAGGCACATCGAGCTCGCCCGCCAGCGCAACGACAGCCACGACGGTCTGGAAAGCGGTGGTTCCCGATCGCACGACAGTCACTCGCGTCCTCCTCGTTTCGATCACCTTGGCCGCGCGATTGTCCCGGGACACTCAGTCGTCGATCTCGCTCCTCGTGGCGCTCGGGCTTTGGACGCCTCTACAGGTGTAGAGGTTGCTCCAGCTTTCCCGCTCAGGGCGATTTGAACATGTTTATCGTCTGCGTGCTTCGGGTGCGGATGCCGAAGCCATGTACGCACTCGAACACGATGCCATGAGCCGCGACCTTCTCACTCGCCCGACCCCGAAACGCCCCTCCGAGCTGTCCTTCCCAGGGCGCGTGCTGTTTCTTCTCGACGACTCCGATCTGGTCCGCCGACAGCTCACCGATGGCGAGGATCTGAAGCTGACGCCGGATTTGCGGAGCCGCTTGCGAGACCAGATCTCCACTGACGAAATCACACCCGCGTACATCTGTTACTTCCACGACGAGACGTTGGGTGAATTCCCTTACCTCGGCCTACGCACGACGAACTCCGACACGGGGGCCCAAGAGTTCCCGATCGCGAGAGGCAGTGTAAAAGGCGGGGGCTTCGTATGCTCCGTCGCAGGGAAACGACGCGGGAAGGGGTCCAGCCGTGAGCAGAGCCCCTACGCGGAGATGATGGCGGGCATACGGGTCGTCGTGGCCGAGAGCATCGAGCGGATCTACAAGGAGAACTGCCAGAACCTCGGAGTCCTCACGACGACGGACTTCGGCCTCATCGGCCGCATCGAGCGGGGTGAGGAGATCTCGTTGGACGAGTTCACCCGCGGCACCGACGAGATCACTCGACAGATCATCGAGTACGGCGGCCTGTTCGAGTTCAACGTCGCCAGGATGCAAGGCAAAGCGACGGTGCC
Organism: Longimicrobiales bacterium; assembly: GCA_965248625.1. Lineage (GTDB taxonomy): Bacteria > Gemmatimonadota > Gemmatimonadetes > Longimicrobiales > Gaopeijiaceae. The sequence continues at coordinate 1,846,440 of OZ252109.1, forward strand.
TCCCCCCGGGAGCTTGGAAGGTGACGACAGCGTCCCTCCGATGACGCTCGCCGAGAAGATCTTCGCACGCCACTGGGTCCTCGACGCGGCCGAAGGGCAGACCGGAGTGCCGGCCGTGAAGCCGGGGGAAGCGGGCTTCTTCCGGACCGATATCCGGTTCTCGCACGAGTACGTGACGCCGATGTCGGCGATCTTCTTCGAAGAGAAGATGGGGTCGGACGGACAGGTAAGGGATCCCGGTAGCGTCCTGTTCTTCCGGGACCACCTGACCTTTCTGCACAAGGCCATGACACAGGAGCGGATCGAAGAAGGGCTCCTGGACGTCGCCAACGAGCTCGAGGTCAAACAGCGCGAGTTCGCCGAGAGGCAGGGGATCAAGCTGTACGGGGAGCAAATGGGCCAGCGAATGGGCTCGGAGGCCATCTGTCACTCGAAGATCCTCGAGGCCTACGCGGAGCCGGGAATGCTGATCATCGGCTCGGACTCTCACACGCCACACGCGGGCGCGATCGGGGCGCTGGCGTTCGGCGTCGGAACGACGGCCATCTTCAACTCGTGGATCACGAAGGACGTCCGCGTCCAGGTACCGCCGTCGTTCAAGGTCGTGGTTTCGGGGACTCCACAGGAGGGTGTTACGGCGAAGGATTACATGCTCGAGATCCTTCGTGATCCATACATCCGCGACGGTCACGCGATCGGGCAGATCATCGAATACGCCGGCCCCGCGGTGGAGGCTCTGTCAGTCGACGAGCGGGCTACGATGACCAACATGGCGGCAGAGGTCGGGGCCTTTACCGGGCTCGTCGCCGCAGACCAGAAGTCGGTGGACTACCTCGTGGCTGAACGGGGCATGGATCGGTCGCGCGCTGAGGCTCTGGCCGTGGACATGCACAGCGATGATCGGGCGAGCTATGTCCACGTGATCGAGATCGACGCCTCGACCATCGAGCCGATGGCCGCGCTACCGAACGACCCCGGCAATGGCGTGTTCATTCGCGAGCTCGAGGGCGACACGATCCGCATCGACATCGCCTACGCGGGGTCCTGCACCGCGGGCAAGAAAGACGACATGGACATGTATGCCCGCGTGTTTCGGGAAGCGCACGATCTCTGGGGGCTGCGCGTCCACCCCGACGTAGAGTGCTTCATCCAATGCGGCTCCACGGACGTGCGCGAGTACTGCCGTGAGCAGGGGTACCTGGACCTCTTCGAACAGATGGGTGCGACGTTCATCGAGCCTGGGTGCGGCGCGTGTATCAATGCAGGGCCGGGGATCACGCGCTCGGTCGACGAGGTCAGCATTTCTTCCCAGAACCGGAACTTTCCTGGACGCTCGGGTCCGGGACAGCTCTATCTCGCGTCTCCATACTCCGTCGCGGCGAGCGCTGTGGCGGGTTACATCACGAGCTGGAGGCCAGGGAGACGCATAGAAGCGGTCGAGGCACGAAAGCGTGCAGCCATCTGACGGGAGCCCGCTTTCCCGTCAGGAGGGCGGTGTGGGCCGGGGGATGCGTGGGCGATGGTGACCGCCTCGGTTTTCCAGCCCGACCCAACCCTCTTCCCCTTCGAGTCCCGGTGGTTCGAGAGCGACGTGGGCAGGGTCCACTATATCGACGAGGGAGCTGGCCCACCGATCCTCTTCCTCCACGGCAACCCGACCTGGAGCTTCCTGTACCGCGGGATCGTCATCCGGCTACGTAAGCGCTTCCGCTGCATCGCCGTCGACTACCCTGGCTTCGGCCTCTCCGCCCACCCCGTGCGCTACGGGTACACACCGGACGAGCACGCCGATGTGGTAGCCGCACTCGTGAGCCACCTCGACCTGCGTGAGCTGACGGTCATGGGTCAGGACTGGGGAGGACCCATCGGCATGCGGGTCGCCATCGACCACGCCCCACGCATCCGTGCTCTGGTCATGGGCAATACGTGGTATTGGCAGGCGGACTCGATGCTCATGCGGGCTTTCGGGGGCATCATGTCGTCGGGACTCGTCCAGCGATGGATCCTCCAGAAGAACTTCTTCGTCGAGCGGGTGATCCCGGTCGGCGTTCAGCACTCGTTGGCGCCAGAGGTCATGGAGCACTATAGACGCGTCTTCCCCACTCCCCAGAGCCGGGCTGGGGTGGCGGAGTTTCCGCGACAGATCTTGCGCTCGGGTGGGTGGTTGAGGGAGATCGCGGACGCGGTGCCCACGAGCCTCGGGGACCGTCCCCTTCTCCTGACATGGGGCATAAACGATCTCGCGTTCTCCCCGGCCTTCATGGACCGCTTTCGCGCCGATTTCGACTCGGTGCACGTGATTCGCCTGGATGCCAAGCACTACATCCAGGAAGACGCTCCGGCAGAGATCAGCGAGGCGATCGAGAAGTTCTTGGTGTCGTGACGGGCGCGGCGGCCCCCCGATGGGTACCCCGGCTTACGAGTGACAACGCCGCGAAGCTGACGAAGCAGGACTCACGTCAATCAGGTGGCCAGACCAGGTGCAATTCGTCTACATCGCTCTCGGAGGCGCGCTCGGCGCCGTGGCACGGTTCGCTCTCGGGAACTGGATTCACGTGCGGGCGGGACCGGGCTTCCCGTGGGGCACCCTGTTGGGTCAACCTGCTCGGGTGCTTCCTCCTGGGGGCACTTCTGCCCGTGCTCGAGTTGCGTGGCTACGGGGCGGGGTGGAGGGCGTTCGCGGCGATCGGGTTCCTCGGGGCGTTCACGACGTTCAGCACTTTCGGGTACGAGACTGCCATGCTCGTGCAGCAGCGGGAATGGTCGCGCGTGTTCCTCTATGCAGGAAGCAGCACCGTCGGGGGCCTGACTGCCGTGTTAATCGGGCTCGCGCTGGCCGCCGCGATCACCCGGTAGTCGATCGCGGTGCGTGCTCGCTGCGACGACCGAGGAGACGCTGCATTCGCTCCTTCCCGAGCTGGATCAAATGATCGATGGCGGACTCGTGACGATGGAGAAGGTTCGAGTGATGCTCTACCGTCCGGCCGGAGTCGCGGACGACGAGCGCTGGAGGCATCGGATGGAGGGGCTGGAGCCCGATCCCGATGAGACCGGGTAGGGCGAGGGGTATGGCCGCTGCTGGACTCGAACCAGCGACCCCTACGATGTGAACGTAGTGCTCTGCCAACTGAGCTAAGCGGCCGGCCGGGCCCGTAAGCCCGGAAAGGACAGGGTCCAGGCACACGGCCTAGACCCTCTTCTAGTACCCCCACGGGGAGTCGAACCCCGGTCTCTTGGCTGAGAACCAAGTATCCTAGGCCACTAGACGATGGGGGCAGGGTCACCCTCGGAAAACCCGAAGGGCGCATAAGTTAGTCTCCGGCGCCGTCGCGAATCAACCCCGTTTACACCCCCCGCTCGTCGTGTTCCGCAGCGCTTTGGCGACCACGCCATCCGACCCGGAAAGCTGGGTCACGGGGCCTCTCCCTCGCGTAGGGCGAGGGTCGCGATCGCTGCGGGGGTGTCCACGACATGGTGCGGACCCGCATTCATCACGACTTCGCGCTCGAACGGTCCCCAGAGGGCGGCGACTGTCGTGACCCCGGCTGCGTTCCCCGCCTGCACGTCGTAGGGGGAATCTCCCACGAACAGCACCTGTCGCGACGGCACCAGGGCCATGGCCTCGAGCGCCGCGAACACGGCGGCGGGGTGCGGCTTCCCGCGCTCGACGTCGTCCCCGCCGATCACCACGCCGAAGTGCTGCTCCAGCCCGCAGCACCTCAGGGTCCGCCGTGCCATTTCCCGTCTCTTGCTCGTGACCAAGGCAATCGGCCGGCCTTCCCTCGTGAGGGTCTCCACGAGCTCGACGACTCCGGGGTAGGGCTGCACCATCTCGTCGTGCACGGTGCGTTGAAACGAGACGTACGTCTCCAGCATCGACTTCGCCTGGTCAGGCGTGGAAGCGAACTCCGCCAGCTGATCACGGAGTGGGCGCCCCATGCCGGCGATCCAGGCCTCGTCGGGGGGAGCGGCTCCAAGATGGCGCTCCATCGTATGGCGGTAGCTCAGAAGGATGAGCCCCACAGTGTCGGCGAGCGTGCCGTCGAGGTCGAACAAAACAGCTTCGCACTGGCTCTTCATGGCACCATCTCGACGACGGCACGCTTCAGCACCTCCAACGCGTGGCTCACCAGCTCGGGCGGCATCGTCGCGGGCGGAGCGAGCTCGACGACGTGACCCCATTCCCCGGCCGGTAAGACCAGCACGCCTTCGAGGAGTGCTCGCTCCGCCACTCGTGCAGCCGCACCGGTCGCCGCCTGGGGGGCGCCGCCGGGCACGACGAGCTCGATCCCGATCAGGAGGCCCATTCCCCGGACCTCCGCTACATGCTCGACGTCGTCCAGCCCATCGTGAAGCCGAGCGAGGATGCTGTCACCCAGCTCGATTGCCGTGCGACAAAGGTCTTCTTCCGCGAGCACGTCCAAGAACGCCAGCGCCGCAGCGCACGCCACGGGGTGCCCCAAGAACGTGCTCGTGTGCTTTGCTTCACCAGTGGATTCGGGCCATGCGTCGAATACTTCCGCGCTGCCCAGGCATGCGCTCAGGGGGAACCCCCCACCGAGGGCCTTCCCGAGGCACACGAGATCCGCGTCGAGCCCGAGCTCTCGGGATGCGAGGGGAGCGCCGCAGCGGCCGAGTCCCGTGAAGACCTCATCGGCGATCACGACCGCGCCGTGCCGCCGGGCCAGAGCGCCGAGCTCCGCGAAGAACGCTCGAGGGGGGATCCATACCCCGGCTCGACCTTGTACCGGTTCGACGAGCACGGCCCCTATCGAGTCTCCGTTCGGCGCACCTCGGACCAGCGCCCGCTCCACCGCGCTCAAGCTCTCCGACGACCCCGAGGGTCCGTCGGCACGCCCGGTGGGAAAGGGCGCGAACGCCACGCCCGAGTACGATCGCCCCTGGAAGGGGGCCCGGAAGTGGCTACGATGGGTCGTCGAGAGGGCCCCCATCGTGAGGCCGTGATATCCGCCCTCGAAGGCCAAGATTCCGGCGCGGCCTGTGTGGAGCAGCGCCGTCTTGAGCGCGATCTCGACGGCCTCGGACCCGGCGGACGCCAGCACGGCCCGAGCCGTGTCCCAGGGCCCGAGCAAAGCCAATCGCTCGAGCAGCTCGACCTTCACCGCGGATGGATGCACATCACCCATTGCGTGGACCAGACGCCTTTGTTGCTCCGCTGCGGCCTTTGCCACGCGTGGATGACGATGGCCCGCCAACGCGACACCGAAGGCGCTGCTCAGGTCCACGTACACGTTCCCATCGACGTCGAGCACATTTGCCCCCCGCGCCTCTTCCCAGAAAACGGGAAGGGCATCGCTGACGAACGTGACGTCGCGGGATTCGACCTTGCGGAGGCGCCGTGCAAGCGCCCTCGATCGCGGTCCGGGAGGGGGGACCTCGATGCGGGGAGGGAGGGTGCCGAGCTCGGCTTTCAGATCTTGCGCGGGCATGCCAGTGGACGGACGAACACGACTTTTCGCGGTCCCGACGAATGGAGGCTGAGTGAACCGGGGCTACAATTGTGGGTCGGCGGCCATCCCCATGGCGTGGTACCCTTTGTCGACGTAGACCGTCGTGCCGGTGATCCCAGCGCCTAGGGGAGAGCAGAGGAAAGCGGCGGTGTTGGCCACGTCATCGGCCGTGTTCGCTTCCGGTAGGGCCGCATTCGCCTCGTAGTACTCGACCATTCGATCGATGGTCCCGATGGCCTTGGCCGCCCTGCTGGCCAGCGGGCCCGCGCTGATCGTGTTCACGCGCACCCCCCAGCGTCGGCCTGCTTCGAAGGCGAGCACTCGTGTATCACTCTCGAGTGCGGCTTTGGCCGAGCTCATCCCTCCCCCGTACCCGGGTATGACGCGTTCCGACGCCAGATAGCTCAGGGAGACCACGGTCGCGCCTTCGCCCATGAGCGGACCAAACCGTTGGAGCATGCTGACGAGGGAGTACGCGCTCGCGCTCACCGCCGCCAGGTACCCGGCGCGGGTGGTGTCGATCAGCGCGCTCCGTACCTCGGGGCCGTTGGCAAGCGAGTGCACCAAGACGTCCAGGCAGCTCTCGCCGAAGTCAGCCCGGAGGGCGTCCGCCACCTCCTGGATCGTGAAGCCGGTGAGCTCGCGGTAGCGCTTGTCCTGGCGGACCTCCTCGGGAACGTCCTCTGGAACGTCGAAGACGGCGTCGAGGGGATAGATCTTCTCGAGATCGATCTCTCCGCCTCCAGGAAGCCTCCGGTCCAGCTTCCCCCTCTCCAAGCTCTTCGTGAAGATGCGGAGCGCCGGCGGCCAGGTGCCGACGCAGACCGATGCGCCCGCGCCCGCAAGAGCGCGTGCGATGGCCCATCCATATCCACGGTCGTCGGCCACTCCCGCGACGAACGCTCGTTTCCCGGTAAGATCTATCGGCAGCATCGGGAATCGCTCCTTGAGGCGCATCGTCCCACGGACGCGCCAACGTAATCGTCCATGAGGTGGACCGGGTAGGCCTACGGGTGTCCGTCGTGGGCGGTTTGCGACTCCTCCCTGCCGAGCCGGGCGGATACCCAAAACAGCAAGGCGGCGGTGAATCCCAGCGCCAACGCTCCGCCGAGCACCCTTCCTTGTTCGATACCGAAGTACCAGGCCGCAACTACGATCGCGAGACAAGAGGACAGCGTGAGGCGCCGCATGTCCATCCTCAGCCCGTATCGGAGCCCGGCGGCTCCAAGCCCCCCCACCACGGCTGCCGCGACGGGCGGCGTCGCGTCGAACAGGCCCAGCGTCGTCCAGAAGCCGAGGCCGATGGCGAACAGCATGGATACGGCCAGCTGCGTTCCGTACCACTCTCGCCGCAGCGCCTGCGGAGCGCGGTGAATGCCCCAAAGCGCGAGGCCCGTGATGAGCGTCAGCCAGAAATCGAGGGCCAGGACAGCCTGTTCGTCCAGATCCAGAGCGCTGAACGCAGTCAGTAAGATCAGGATGAACCCTACGTACAGGCTCGCCACGAAGGCGTTCAGCTGCCAATGGACCTCTTCACCGTTGCCGGCCCCACGGAGCTTCAGGGCCAAAGCCACGACCGACGCGAGCATGACTGCGTCCAGTGTCCAGATGATAGCGTCATCGTCGAGCCCGACCGCGCGATCCAGAAACAGGAACAGGAAGCCGTACCCCATCGCGGTGGCGACAGCGGGCATGACCGAGTTCCGACGAATGAAAATCGGGGCCAATGCGAGAGGGGTCGCCAGAGAGAGCACCCCCACCACCAAGCCGGCGGCGGTCGCGTCGGGCCACGACTCCTCGGAGTACGCATAGGCGCCGAGAAGGAGCGCCAGTCCAGTGGTCTGGAGTGCATAGGAGACCGGCCGGTTGCGGCCGGTGCCTTCTAGATAGAACCCCAAGCCCTGGACGCCGAGCCCGAGCGCGCCGATCACGAGCGTGCGTATTCGGGGACCTAGAGACGGCCACGTCCAGGCTAGGAAGGTCCCGCCGGCCAGAACGAGGAGGAAGCCTGCCGTTCCGGCAATGGCGTACTGAGAGAACTGACGTCGGTTGTCCCGAGTGGCCTCCGAATGCTCGTCACGCAGTCGCGCCGCGAGCTCGGCCGAGATGAGGCCCTGTTCGTGCCATCGTTCGATCGCTGCGTCGACGTCGGCTCTACTCACTCTTGCCCCCGTCAGAACACCAGAAACCAGATCACGGCGTAGGCCGCGAGGAGGAGCCAACCTTCGGACCGCTGGATCGTGAGCGCGGTCCACGCCACGGGAAGAACCAAGATCGTGAGGAAAACGACCGCGGGGAATTCAGAAGTGAGGACACCCGGCGAAACCGCCATGGGTTGGATCAACGAGGCCGACCCGAGCACCGCCGTCAGGTTGAAGATGTTCGAGCCGATCACGTTGCCGACTGCGATGTCCGCCTCGTTCCGGAGCGCCGCCACGACCGAAGTGGCCAACTCTGGGAGTGAGGTGCCGATCGCGACGACGGTGGCACCCATCAACAGCTCGGAATACCCCATGCCCTGGGCAATATGCGTGGCGCTGTCGACAATGGCGCGGCCGCCCAGGATGAGGAAGCCGGATCCGAAAAGGACCAGAACGAGATTCCTGGACGTCGAGTCCTGGGTCACGTGCTTCTCAGCAGCGGAGAAATCCTCGAACTCCCTGAGGATCTCGGGCGTCTCCTTCTTGGCGGTCCGGAATACGAACGCGATATAAGCAACCAGGACGACCAGAAGCAGAGCGCCGTCCGAGCGCGACAAGTGGAGGTCCAGTATGAGTGGAAGCACGAGGATCGTTACGAGCACCATCAGGGGCACTTCCCACGCCACGACTCGACCATGGACGGGCAGCGGTTGCACGATGGCGGTGATGCCGAGGATCAGCCCGATGTTGGCGAGGTTCGACCCCATGACGTTGCCGATCGCGAGATCCGGGCTCCCGTTCAGGGCAGCGAGCACGCACACTGCCAGCTCGGGCGCCGAGGTGCCGAGAGAGACTACGGTCAATCCGACCACGATGGGGCTCACGTCCAGCGAGCTCCCGAGCCGAGCAGCACCGCGTACGAGCCAGTGCGCGCCGAAGTACAACGCCACCACGCCCCCGACCAGACCCAGGACAGCGAAGACCAATCAGCACACCTGGGTGGCGAGTCGGGAAAGCCCTCGACGGCCGAAAAGCCTTTCCGAGCGGTGGCTCTTCACCGAGCTCTCCGGCCGAGCCAACGGTCGAACTGCTCGAGCGGCAAGGCGTTCAAGACATCTCCCGGCGCGAGCCACCCACGCCGGGCCTGATCTATTCCGAAGGGCATGTGATCCAACTCCCCTACCGTATGCGCATCCGTATTGACGGCCACCTTCACACCGAGCTCGGCGGCGCGGCGGGCGTGAACGTCGCTGAGGTCGAGCCGGCGCGGGTGAGCGTTGATCTCGACCGCGACATCCAGCTCGGCCGCGGCCACGAGTACCGCGTCCATGTCGACCGGGTATGGCGCCCGCCGGTTCAACTTTCTACCCGTCGGGTGGCAAAGAATATCCACCTGCGGATGCTCCATGGCCCGGATGAGGCGGGCCGTCATCGTGTTTTTGTCCATGTCCATCGACGCGTGCACCGCGATCAGAACGAGGTCGAGCTCCTCCAGAAGGTCGTCGGGAGCGTCGAGCGAGCCGTCCCGCAGGATGTCGACTTCCAGGCTTCGATAGAGCGAGATTCCCGCGACGCGCTCTCGGACTTCGGCAATCTCATGCCACTGCTCACGCACCCGGTCCGGTGTGAGCCCTCCGGCCATCGCGAGCGCCTGGCTGTGGTCGGAAAGGGCCATATAATGGTACCCTCGCTCCCTGCACGCATGGGCCATTTCTTCGATGGAGGCCCTCCCGTCCGTCCACGTGCTGTGCATGTGGAGATCCCCCCTCAGGTCTTCGACCGCCACGAGGTCCGGAAGGTCACCCACCCCTCCCCGTTCGATCTCTCCCCGGTTCTCGCGCAGCACCGGAGGGATCCAGGGAAGGCCCACCGCATCGAAAATCTCCTCCTCCGTGGAGCCCCCCACCCGGACGCCGCTCTCTGGCCCGCTGGAGTCGGCCGCGACCTCGTCCTCAACCTCGTCGTCGCCATCGGGATCGACCTCGCCATCGATATCGACATCGATCTCGCCATCCACCCCGTCATCGACTTCGAATATGCCGTACTCGTTGATGCGCAGGTTGCGCTTCACACCGATCTTCCGGATCGCGATGTTGTGCTCCTTCGACCCGGTGAAGTAGTGGAGCGCTGCGCCCCAGGACCTGGGTGGGACCACGCGCAGGTCCACTTCGAGGCCCGAGCGGAGAACGACGCTCGCCCGTGTATTGCCGGCACCCTCCACCTTCTCGATCGACGGATGCCGCAGGAAGTGCTCGATGACGTCCTCGCCTGGCGAGTCAGAGAGGACGAGAAGGTCCAGGTCCCCAATGGTCTCTTTTCGTCGCCGGAAGCTACCGGCGATGTCGACCTGCGCGACCCCTGGACCCGCCCTGATGTGCGCGACGAGCGGCTCGACGAGTTGGTCGGCCTCGGAAAGCAGGTACCGGCCCTGGTTGCGCCGGTAGGCCGCGATCGCGTCGAGGATCTTTTCGCTGCTGCGACGCCCGAACCCTTCCAGGTTCTCGACCCGGCCGGCCCGGAGCGCTCGCTCGAGGGCGTCCACCGAGACCACGTCGAGCTCCTTCCATAGCTGGCGGGCTCGCTTCGGGCCGACCCCGTCGAGGCGCATGAGGTGGATCAGCTCTCGCGGCACTTGTTCCGCGAGCCGATCGAGTCGCTCGAGTCGTCCGGTGTGGACCAGTTCACGAACGTAGCCGGCCATGTCCTTGCCGATCCCGGGTAGCGCCGTGAGCTCCTTGCCCTCCCGTACCATCGTCTCCAGCGACTGGGTGAGGGCGTGGATTGTGCGGACGGCGTTCCGGTAGGCGCGAACGCGGAACGGGTTCGCGCCCTCGATCTCGAGGAGGTCCCCGAGCTCGCGCAGCGAGGCAGCGACCTCGAGGTTCTCCAAGACCCTTCAGCCTCCGAGCAGATCGAGAAAAGCGGACTCGTCGAGCACGAGCACGCCGAGCTCGGTGGCCTTGGCCAGCTTAGACCCCGGATCGGCTCCGGCGACGACGTAGTCGATGGCGGAGCTTACAGCGGAAACCACACGCGCCCCCCGCTCCTCCACGCGTTGCTTCGCCTCTGAGCGGCTAAGAGACTCCAACGTGCCGGTGAACACGAACTTCTGGTCCGCGAGGGTGTCGATCGCCGGCGCCGATGGCGCGATCAAGTCGAAGCCCTTCGAGAGAAGAGCGTCGATCGCCGCGGCATTGATCTCGTCCCGGAAGAATCCGGCGATCAACGCGGACATGGTCGGGCCGATCCCGTCCACTTCCTCGAGCTCGTCTTCCGTTGCTTCACGGATGCGGTGGAAATCCCGGAAGTCGAGAGCGAGCTGCCGCGCCACGGTCGCGCCCACCTCGGGGATCCCCAGACCGTATAGAAACCGATCGAGGTCCGTTTGCCGGCGGCGTTGGATGGCGGCGGACAGCTTTTCGGCCGACTTTTCGGCAAAGCCTTCCAGCGGCAGGAAGTCCTCGGCCGTGAGGTCGAACAGGTCCGCGAGCTCACCGACGAGTCCCTGCTCGACGAGCATCGCGGCGGTTTCGGACCCGAGTCCCTCGATGTCGAGGCCGCCGCGGGAGGCGAAGTGGACCAACCCGCGCTCCAGCTGCGCGGGGCAGCCGAAGCGGTTCGGGCAAACGGTGAAGGGGCCCACGATCGTGACAGCGATACCGCAGCGCGGGCACTCCACTGGCATCTGGAAGGGCGGCGAGCGCGCGCGACCGGACTCCTCGACACGCTCCACGACCTGGGGTATGACGTCGCCCGCCCGCTGGATGCGAACCAGGTCGCCCTCCCGTACGTCCTTCCGCTCGAGCTCTTCGCGGTTGTGAAGGGTGGCCCGCGATACGGTCACGCCGCCCACTTCCACGGGCCTGAGGAGCGCGACGGGCGTAAGCTTGCCCGTCCGTCCCACCTGCACGGCGATTCGGTCGAGACGCGTGACCTCCTTGCGCGGCTCGAACTTGAAGGCGAAGGCCCACCGGGGGTGGTGGGAGGTCGTCCCCAACTCGGTCCGCGGCGCCAGCTCGTTCACTTTCACGACGACGCCGTCGATCTCGAAGTCGAGGCGATCGCGATCCTCCGCGAATGCGGCGTGATAGGCCAACGCTTCATCGATTCCAGTCACGGTGCGCGTACGCTCCGGGAGCCGCAGCCCCCACTCCCGAAGCGCCTGCACGGCCTCTTCGTCCGTCTTGAACGTCGCTCCCGCCACCGAGAGGATGTCGTATGCGAAGAACTGAAGGGGCCTCGTCGCCGTAATGCGCGGATCCAGCTGCCGGAGCGCTCCCGCCGAGGCGTTCCGGGGGTTCGCGAACGGTTCTCTTCCCGCCTCGACGAGGCTGCGGTTCAGCTCCTCGAACGCGGAAAGGAACATGAGCACCTCTCCGCGGACCGCGAGCATTTGCGGAGCTGGGCGGCTTGCTTCCCGGAGCCTGAGAGGGACCGACCGGATCGTGCGCACGTTCTCCGTGACGCCTTCCCCGTCCATCCCGTTCCCGCGTGTAACGGCCCGGTCCAAGAGCCCGTCGACGTACACGAGCTCGAGCGACGAGCCGTCCAACTTCGGTTCCATGAGGTACTCGATCGGGGGCGACACGACCTTTTGGAGTCGCTCGTCGAATCGCCGCAGCTCGTCGGCCGATTCCGACGAGTCGAGTGAGAGCATCGGAGCCGTATGCCGGAAGCTGGGAAGTGAGCCGAGCGGCTCGGCCCCCACGCGGCGAGTGGGAGAATCGTCTGTGACGAGCTCGGGGAACTCGCGCTCTATCGCCTGAAGAGCCCGCAACAGCGTGTCGTAGCCCGCATCCGAGATCTCGGGGCGGTTCTCGACGTGATACAGGTAGTTGTGCTTTTGGATCGCTGTGCGAAGGTCGTCCGCCTCCGCACGGGCCTCCTCGGCCGAACGTCCGCTGGGACTATGCTCGAGATCGCGTGGGGGGTTGCTCACTGTTCTCCCGACGAGATGGTTTGCGCCCGAAGGCGCGGACCGTACCCGCTGTCATGAGTATCCGCCAGAGGCGATAGCGCTCGCCGTAGCCCCTCCCGAACCGGTGGACGCTGGATCGTCAACGGTAATAGGGGATGGAGCGGTCGGGGAGGGGCCCGAAGCGGCGTCCTGCGACCCGCCGCGGACGCCGGGCTACTCCCGATCCCGCCTCGCCTTCGTGCCTCCCGCTCCGCCCTCCGTATCTACCGGACTTCGGCTCCAGACCACTAGATTCCGGCTCTTCCGCATCGTCGCTCATACGGAGGCACTCATGATGAACCCTCGGCTGATCCGAGGCTTTCTATCCGTCTCGCTGTGTGCGCTGGCGTCGTCCATTGCACCCGTGACGGCTCGCGCTCAGATGGAACAGACGACCCCTCGGGGCTCGGACGAAGGCGAGGGGCCCTTCGACCGGCTCGTGATCCGGGGTGTCACCGTGATCGACGGGACCGGCGCACCGCCTCGTGGCCCGATGGACGTGGTCATCGAGAACGACCGTATCGCCGAGGTCCGGTCGGTCGGGTTTCCGGAGATCGGGATCGATCCGGATCGACGTCCGGATGAGGGAGCGCGGGAGATCGACGGCGAGGGGATGTTCCTCATGCCCGGGTTCGTCGACATGCACGCCCACACGGGTGGACCGCCCAAGGCTCCCCAGGCCGAGTACGTATACAAGCTGTGGTTGGGCCACGGGGTAACCACGTCGCGGGGCGTGCCCCACGGCGGATTCGAGTGGCAGCTTCGAGAAAAAGCCAAAGCCGCTGCCAACACGATCGTTGCGCCCCACATGTACTCGTACGTGCGCCCCGGGAGCGGACTGGGCTGGGGAGGGCGTGCCATCGACACGCCGGCGGCGGCGCGCGAATGGGTGCGCTGGGCTGCCAGCCAAGTCATCAGCGGGCAGGGCATCGACGGCCTCAAGCTGGGCGCGTACGACCCCGAGATCATGGAGGCCCTCATCGAGGAGGCGCACCAGTTCGATCTGGAGACCGTGGCTCATCTCGATCAGATGGGCGTCGGCCGAATGCGCGCCATCGATGCGGCCCGCTCGGGGCTCGACATGATGACCCACTACTACGGGCTCATGGAGTCGATGCTCACCGACCACTCCGTCCAGGCCTGGCCCGTCGACTACAACTACAACAACGAGCAGGACCGCTTCGGCAACGTGGCGCGGCTTTGGTTCCAATCGGCCGAGCCCGGCAGCGACCAGTGGAACGCGCTCATCGACGAGTTCCTCGAGCTCGGCTTCGGACTCGATCCGACGATGACGATCTACGAGGCGAGTCGGGACGTGATGCGCGCCAGGGAAGCCGACTTCCACGACGAGTTCACGCTTCCGTCACAGCAGGACTTCTACGAGCCCAGCCGCGAGGCCCACGGCTCGTACTGGTTCTATTGGACGTCGGAAGACGAGTACCACTGGAGGATGTTCTACCAGAAGTGGATGCGGTTTCTGAACGACTACAAGAACGCCGGGGGGATCGTCACGACGGGATCCGACTCCGGCTTCATCTACAAGCTCTACGGCTTCGACTACATCCGGGAGTTCGAACTTCTTCGGGAGGCGGGCTTCCACCCGATCGAGGTGATCCGCTCCGCGACCCACTACCCGGCGCGGATGCTCACGAAGTACAGCGACGTGCCGGCCGACTTCGGGCTCGTCCGTCCAGGCCTGCGCGCCGACCTGGTGCTCGTCGAGGAGAACCCCCTCGCGAACCTCAAGGTGCTCTACGGCAACGGGGCCGTGAAGCTGGACGACGAGACCGGTGAAGTGGGACGGGTGGGCGGGGTCCGGTACACCATCAAGGACGGCATCGTCTACGACGCGAAGGAACTGCTCGAAGACGTGAAGGAAATGGTGAGGAAGGCGAAAGCCGAACGGGCGGCGGTATCGCAACGGCAGAATCAGTAGGACTCGGAGATGGCTCGACCCCGAGCCGGCCGGACGTGGCCGTACGCTGGCTCTCCGAGGTGGATTAGCTAGCCGCGGGCTCGTGAGCTAAGCGACACCTGGATGGAGGGCGTCCGTCTGACGCGCGCCCTGCTCGTGGTCCAACAACCACTGCTTTCGCCAGAGACCGCCGCCGTACCCCGTGAGCTTCCCGTCGCTTCCGACAACGCGGTGGCAAGGGATGACGATGGCCATCCGGTTGTCCCCGTTCGCTCGCGCCACCGCTCGTACCGCTGTGGGTCGGCCGATCTCCGCCGCCAAGGCCCCGTAGGACCGGGTGGCTCCGAACGGGATGGCCCGAAGGGCGGCCCAAACTGTGCGCTGGAAGTCCGTTCCCCGGTCCTCGAGGGGCACCCCGAAGTCTTTCAACTCTCCGCGGAAGTACGAACCGAGCTCGGACGCGACGCGCTCGGTCACTCCGTTCGATCCTGGCACGAGCGTGCAGTCGAGTCGGTTGCACACCTTTTGGAGCTGCGTTTCCAGCATTCTGCGGTCGAGGAACTCGAGTAGGAAGAGAGCTTCGTCAGTGGCGCCGGCAAGCATGGGCCCGAGGGGCGTGAGAACTCGGTTCACGAGCACGACGCGTGATGCCGTGTCTCTCCGCGGGGACGTGCCGAGTAGCTGCCGGAACGCGTCGTTGAAGCCGCTCAGCGAATCGTACCCGTGCTCGACCGCGGCCCGACCCACGGGCTCCCCATGGCGAATGCGACCCAGCGCCAGGCCGAGACGGCGGGCACGGTGGTATCCGTGGAACGTCATCCCGTGCTGGTCTTGGAACCACCGGCGCACTCGGCTCGGACTAAGTCCCCGGGCCTCGAGATCCGCGTCGGTCCAACGCCTCGTGAGGTTCGACTCCATCTCGTCCAGCAGCGTGCGCAGCCAGGGTGGCGGCGCACCACGGGGCTCCATCGGACGGCATCTCTTGCAGGGCCGATATCCCGCCAACAACGCCTCCCTCGGGGACGGGTAGAACTCGACATTCTTCCGAAGGGGCTTTCGGGCCGTGCACGTGGGACGACAGAAGATGCCCGTGGTGCGCACGCCGGTGAAGAACAGCCCGTCGTACGAGGGGTCGCGGCCGACAACGGCCGCCCACATGTCCGGTGCCGGGGGCAGCGCGGGTGAGATCATGAACCAAGATGGGTGTCCCGTCCACCTGAATCCACCGAAGAACGTCCACGGAATTCCGTAGTCAGATTGGACCACAGTCCACCGAACCCCGTATGCTGGCGTGTTCTTCGGCGGGGAAGCCCCGAGACAGGCGATCGAAGGCCGGCCTCGTGCGGGTCTTAGGGCGTCCCGCGGAGTTGGCCAACAGATGACGGAGGGGGGTTGTGACCCAGGCGGGCGTACCCGGGAGCCATGAGCCACTCGATGTAGAGCAGCTGCGCGCGGACACGCCCGGGTGCGCGGAACGGATCCACCTCAACAACGCGGGCGCGGGGCTGATGCCTACACCCGTGATCGAAGCGGCGAGGGCGCACTTGGCCCTCGAGGCAACCATCGGCGGGTACGAGGCGGCCGACGACCGGCGCGAGGAGGTGAACGCGGCCTACCAGGCGGTCGCCGACCTACTTGGTGCCGACGCCTCCAACGTGGCGTTCATGGAAAATGCCACCGCGGCCTTCAACCAGGTGTTGTCGGCCGTTCTTTTCAAGCCGGGAGACGTGATTCTCACGAGCGTCAACGACTACGTCTCCAACCAGATCGCCTATTTGTCGCTTGCGTCCCGGTTCGGCGTCGAGGTCCTGCGGGCTCCCGATTCCCCGGACGGCGGGGTCGATCCCCTCGCGATGGAGGAGCTGATTCACCGGCGTCGGCCACGGCTCGTCGCGCTGACCCATGTGCCTACGAGCTCGGGTCTCGTACAGCCTGTGGAAGCGGTCGGCCGCGCTTGCAACGAGCGAGGCGTGCTCTACCTCGTCGACGCGTGTCAGTCCGTGGGACAGATGCCGGTGGACGTTCGGGCCATCCAGTGCGACTTCCTCTCCGCCACGTCTCGGAAGTTTCTCCGCGGACCCCGAGGTGCGGGGTTCCTGTACGTGTCGGATCGGGCGCTGGAGCTGGGCCTCGAGCCCCTGTTTCCCGACCTCCGTGGGGCAGACTGGATCGACGTCGACCTGTACCAGCCGGCTGGAGACGCCACCCGTTTCGAGAACTGGGAGTTCGCCTATGCCCTGGTCCTCGCCACGGGTGAGGCGGTTCGGTACTCGCTACGGCTCGGGCTCGACACCATTCGCGAGCGTGCCTGGGGGCTCGCCGATCACACGCGTCAGGTCCTAGATGCGCTGGACGGCCTTACCGTCATGGACCGGGGTGCTGTCCGTTCCGCGATCGTCTCGGTACACGTCGGCGGGACCGATCCAATCGAGCTGATGCGCAAGCTGCGGAGCCGACACATCAACACCTCGGCCACGGTGCGCGAGTACGCGCTGATCGACCTGGACGAGAAAGGGGTCGAGGGTACGCTGAGAGTCTCGCCCCACTACTACAACACGGTGACAGAGATAGAGACGCTGGCCCACACTTTGTCACAGCTCGTCTAGGACAGCGGATGCTTCCTGCCATCTCGTCCGGAGCTTCGGTGTCCTTGCACATTCGGAACGCACGTGAAGAATTTGCGCGCGAGCCGCGTAAGGAGTTCATCGCAACCTGGCAGTCCGTGTTTCTGCTGGATTGGAGTTGCGTTGCAACCGGAGGTCGAGCGAGAGCTCATCAGAAAATGCAAAGCGGGGGATTCCCGATCCTACGAACCCCTCGTCCGTGCCTACGAGCCTTCGGGCCTGAGGTTGGCCGTTGGCATGATGGGTAACGTGGACGATGGGCAGGATGCCCTACAGGACGCTTTCGTGAAGGCGTTCCACGCGCTCGCACGCTTCGATCTCCGCCGTCCGTTCGGGCCCTGGTTCTTTCAGATCTTGAGAAACCAATGCCGAGACAAGCTGCGGAGCCGACAGGCGCGCTTTCGCCTGGAGACGTTGGACGAGCGACTGGACCAGCGCCCGTCGGGTGACCCGGCGCCTGATCGCAGGCGCGAGCGGGCAGAGGCGCGAGAGATATTGTGGAAGGGGCTGGAGCGCATCGGTGACGAGCACCGGGAGATCGTCGTCCTCAAGGAGTTGGAGGGACTCCGGTACGCGGAGATCGCCGGCGTTCTGGAGATCCCGGAGGGGACCGTGGCAAGTCGGCTGTATCACGCACGCCGGGCCCTGAAGGACGCATTGGACGGGATGGGAGTGGTGTACCCGTAGGGGACGGTCGGGGCCGCGAATCGCAGTGGCGCCGATGCACGAAGGGCATCGGTGGCCCAAAGAGCAGGAGAACACGGCGTGGCACAGAGGACCCACCACGACGAGCTCATGCGCTATCTGGACGGCGAAGCGTCGCCAGACGAACGTCAGCGCATCGAGGTCGAGCTCGATTCGTCGACCGAGCTCCAGCGGGAGCTCGCGCTGTTCAGAGCAATGAAAGAGGACTTCATGGACCTCACGTTCCAGCCGGTTCAGGCGGGCAGGTCCGTTTGGGACCAGGTCAACCGGAAGCTCGCCAGGCCCGTGGGTTGGGTGCTCTTAGTGGTCGGCGTCGTCGTGTGGTCTGCGTACGGGGCCTACCTGTTCGTGGTCCAACCAGGCGACTTGTGGCAGAAACTCGCAACGGGCGCAATGGTGATCGGAATCGTGCTACTGCTGACGAGCGTCATCTGGGAGCGCTACCGTGAGTGGCTCACCGACCCCTACAGGGACGTGCATCGATGATCGTGACGACCACGGAGCACGTCGCCGGGCAACGTGTCGTGCAAACGCTCGGGCTCGTCCGAGGAAGCTCGATCCGCTCGCGGCACCTCGGGAGCGACGTGATGGCCGTCCTCCGCAACATCGCGGGTGGTGAGATCCGTGAGTACACGAAGATGCTGGGAGAGGCCCGGGAGCAGGCCATTGACCGCATGTTGGACGAGGCCGAATCTCTGAGCGCTAACGCAGTGATCAGTGTCCGTTTTCAAACCTCCATGGTGATGAGCGGCGCAGCGGAGATGTTGTGCTACGGCACGGCGGTGGAGATGGAGCCACAGTAGCCACTGGCGCGCTCTCTCTGGATCCGCGGAGATCGTCGTGCGAGTTGTCATGTGCGCACTTCTCTCGTCGTCCGATGCGGAATCTGTTGAACTTCCGCGGGTTCGAAGCCATCTTCGACTCGTAACACCCCCGCTTATCCCCCCCGACGAGCCGGGAGCAGGAATCCCTTGGCAGACTTGGCCGTTCTTCAAACCGACCCGCGGGCCTTCGCCCGACTGCGGTCCGCGTTGAAGGGCGAGCACCGTATGCGAAGGTACGAGAAATGGGCGTCGCTTTCGGAAGCGCTCGAGAGTGACGGATTCCATGGCTGTATCGTAGATCTCGACGATCCTGTAGACCCACTCGCCCTCGGGGACGTCATCGAGCTCCGGCGTGCGCACCCACTCCTCGCCATCGTGGTTTGCGCGGAATGGGGTATTGCCTTAAGTCCACCGCCCACTACATGTTGTGGTCATGGCGGTTCCGGCTTCTCAGCTCCGTGGCGGCGTGGACTATCCCCGTACGCGGCTGGAGCTGGACGAGTTCTTCCCCGACGATGCGGCATGCCTGGAGTACGTGGAGGGTCTGCGCTGGCCGGAAGGGTTTGTGTGCGTGGGCTGTGGCGGGTTGGGAGAGGTCTGGCGAGCATCGCGGGGGCGTCTCGTCTGCCCACACTGTCGAAGGCAGACCTCGGTGCTGGCGGGAACCGTGTTCCACCGCACGCGCTCGCCCCTGCGTCTGTGGTTTCTCGCTGCCTGGGAGCTCACGAGCCAGAAATACGGAGCCAATGCTCTCGGGCTCCAGCGTGTGCTCGGACTGGGAAGCTACAAGACAGCGTGGGTCTGGCTCCACAAGCTCCGCCGGGCCATGGTCCGACCGGATCGCGACCAGCTGAGCGGCGTTGTGCAAGTGGACGAGAGCTATGTCGGGGGCGTGGAGGCTGGAGTGCGGGGCCGCGAGACGATCAAGAAGGCCATCGTCGCGATCGCCGCCGAGGTCGACGGACGCAAGATCGGGAGAATACGGCTGCGTTGGGTGCCCGACCTCTCCGCTCCGGTTCTGCGAGGCTTCGTCAAGGATAGCATCGCACCGGCAAGCACGGTGCATACCGACGGATGGCCAAGCTATCAGGGACTCGCCAAACTGGGCTTTCGCCACACGGTCACGAACCTCTCGACCTCCGGCGATCCCGCGCACGTGCTCATGTCGGCCGTACATCGGGTGGCGTCTCTCCTCAAGCGCTGGGTCCTCGGAACCCTCCAAGGAGGGATCGCCCGCGAACACCTCCCCTACTATCTGGACGAGTTCACCTTTCGCTTCAACCGACGCACATCCCGGGCTCGCGGCCTGTTGTTCTACCGCTTGCTTGAGCAGGCTGTTCAGTGTGCTCCCACGCCAGCTTCGGCCCTTTACCTCGGCACCGGACGTGGGAAACGGCCCGCAGAGCCCCGGTAACCACTATATCTTGGGGTCGGTGGACTTAAGGGAACACCCCCTTTTGCGCGGATTTCCGCGACCGACAGCTGGACCTCTTCCATCTGGGTCAGATCGGCGTCGATTCGATCATTCTCGCGGACCGCGAGAACGAGGTGAGCGCCATCCGGAGCGCGGTGATCGATGGACTCGCGTCGGCGGTGGCGGCAAGGGTCACGCGCGGTCTCGGCGATGGCGTTCCGGCCCGCGCGCTCGACTGCCTGCGGGTAGCCATCGAACGTGCCGACGGCTCTTTCAGGGTGAAGGACCTCGCATCGCGTCTCTCGGTTCGGGCGGACACCCTGAACCGTCAGCTGCGCCGTCAGGGCTTGCCCTCGGCCAATCGATTCTTGATCTGGGGAAGGCTGTTCCGAGCAACTCAGCTGTTGGGCTTTCGTGGAGCGACCGTCGAGAGCGTCGCGTATGCGGTGGGATACTCGAGTGCGGCCGCGCTCACGCGCACCCTCAAGCGGTTCTCGGGATGGCCTCCCGCCACGTTCGCGAACGGAGACGGCGTCGTGCGCATGATGGAAGCCTTCTGCGTTCGCGGCCTGGGCCGAACGTCGACGCTGCATCATCGTTGGAGACTGCGCGCTCGACGAAGCGCCGGCACCACAGGGCCGTACACTTACCACTAACGGTCACCCCTCCTCGGGTCCGGTCTGGAGCTAACGCCTCGGGCCGGTCTCAAGCCAACGGGTCACCCCTCCTCGGGTCCGGCCTCCAGCTCGCTCCGCGCCGCCCGGTAGCCTTCTTCGAGGAAGTACTTGAGGTGGTCGAAGGCAAAGGTGGCGTAGTCGTCGAGCTGGGGCCGGACGAGCAGCATCGGTTGACCTGTCCAGGCCACGATTCCCTCGCGGCGCCGGTTTCCCGCCATGATCGAGAAGACCCGGTGGTGCACGGCAACCATCCCGTCCCTGACGACCTCCACAGCATCGTCTTGTACGCCGGCTCCAACGTCGACCGTCACGAGCCCAGTCGCATCCATCTCTGACGCCCGGGTCAGGGACAACGCGTCGCAGACTCCGCCGTCAACGTAGTATGCGTCGCCAATGAGGGCGGGCGGGTAGAAGACAGGCAGCGCGGCGGACGCATACACCGCGTCGGCCAACGTCACGTCGGTCCTCGCTCCCGTTCCGAACCACTCCGTCTTGCCCGTTTCCAGATTGACGGCGTTGATCTGGAGTGGCAGCGAGAGATCTTCCCAGCTCTTCACGGGCAGGACTCGATCGATGTACTCCCGCAGGACCTCGCCTCGAAACAAGCTCGGCTCCCGGACGCCATTCACCCACACGGCGCGTCGGTTGATCCGGATGATGTCCTCTTTCTTCAAGGAAACTGCGATGGGGGCCAGATCCCTCCAACCGAGTCCACCCGCGAGGGCTGCGCCGACCAAGGCACCGATACTCGTCCCGACGATGCCCAGGGGCCGTATCCCCGACTCCTCCAACGCTTGCCACGCACCGATGTGAGCGAGGCCCTTCAATCCGCCCCCACCCAGAACTGCCCATGGTCGCTCGCCGAGCTCCTCGAGCCACCGCGACGCTCCGCTCACGGCGATCACACTCCCATCCCTTCGTGTGGTTGAACGGACGTGGAGGCCCCTCCCGGGGTGGTCGCTGAAAGGGCCGACAAGCCCCTCCAGATGGGCTTCAGAGTCAGCTTTGGTGGGGCCTCGCTGGCTTGACGCCTCAGGGGGCCGGATCTACCTTGCATGAAAAAGAGAATCATTCTTGATTAGGACCATTTCAGGCCTTCGCTGAGGATAGAACGACTCGGATGAGTGCTCCTCCAATTCTGAAGATTGCCGGTCTCCGTGCCAAGGTAGCGGATGAGGACGTCGAGATCCTCAAAGGCATGGATCTCGAGCTCAGCAAGGGCGAGATCCACGCGATCATGGGTCCCAATGGCTCTGGCAAGAGCACACTGGCCAAGGTGCTCGCCGGCCACCCCGGGTACCTGGTTACGGGCGGCTCCGCGCTGTTCGAGGGCCGAGATCTCCTGGACCTCGAGCCCGACGAACGATCTCGTGCCGGCGTGTTCCTGGCCTTCCAGTACCCGGTGGACATCCCGGGCGTCTCCATCGCCAACTTCCTTCGAACCGCTCTGCAAGCGCGGTTGGACGAAGGCGAGGAGCTCGACTTGTTCGACTTCCAGGACGAGCTCCTGGACCGGATGAAGCTGCTCGCGATGGATCCGTCGTTCGCCGAGCGTCCGGTCAATGACGGATTCAGCGGCGGGGAGAAGAAACGAAACGAGATTCTCCAGATGGCCGTCCTCCGACCATCCTTGGCCATCATGGACGAGACGGATTCGGGGCTCGACATCGACGCCCTTCAGGTCGTGGCACGTGGGGTGAACGCCCTCCGCAAGGAGCAGCCGGAGATGTCGGTGCTGCTCATCACTCACTATCAGCGACTGCTCAATTACATCCAGCCCGACCACGTTCACGTGATGGTGGACGGTCGCATCGTCCGGTCGGGCGGTCCCGAAGTCGCGCTTTTGCTGGAGGAAGACGGCTACCGGGAGTTCCAGGACGAGGAATCCGCGTCCGTCGTCTGACCCCGGTTTCGCCGCGGTCACGAACCTATCTGTTGCGAGGGCGATATGCCTGAGAACGAAGTCGTAGAAGGGTTGGGCCTCGATGAGTACAAGTACCACTTCATCACCGAGGACGAGCCAGTCTTCCGGAGTGGCCGGGGGTTAAACGAGAAGGTGGTCCGTGAGATCTCCGCCCAGAAAGGCGAGCCCGAGTGGATGCTCGACTTCAGGCTGAAGGCCTTGGAGATCTACAACGCGAAGCCGATGCCTACGTGGGGAGGCGACCTCTCGAAGCTCGAGGAGGTGCTGGGCGAGATCTTCTTCTACGTCCGTCCCCAGGATAAAATGGAGCGGTCCTGGGACGATGTGCCTGAAAACATCAAGGAGACTTTCGACCGGCTCGGGATCCCCGAGGCCGAACGCGAGATCCTCGCTGGTGTCGGAGCGCAGTACGAGTCGGAGATGGTATACCACTCGCTGAAAAAAAAGTGGGAAGACCAAGGCGTCATCTTCGATTCCATCGAAGACGGGCTGAAGAACCACCCCGAGCTCTTCAGGGAGTACTTCGGCACCGTCATTCCGACGAGCGACAACAAGTTCAGCGCCATGAACTCGGCGGTGTGGTCGGGCGGCTCCTTCGTGTACATACCGCCCGGCGTCGAGCTCGACACGCCGCTCCAGGCCTATTTCCGAGTGAACCAGGAGCAGATGGGTCAGTTCGAGCGGACCCTCATCATTGCCGACGAAGGGTCGCGCGCGCACTACATCGAGGGATGCACGGCGCCCGTTTACTCGACCGAGTCGTTCCACTCGGGCGTGATCGAGATCGTAGTCAGGCCAGGCGCGCATTTCCGGTACACGACGATCCAGAACTGGTCGAACAACATGTACAACCTCGTAACCCAGCGGTCGCTCGTGCACGAGGGTGCGACCATGGAGTGGTTGGACGGAAATCTCGGCTCCAAGCTGACGATGAAGTATCCGTCGTGCTACCTAGTGGGTGAGCGTGCCCACGGATCGATCCTGTCGATCGCCTACGCAGGTGACGGCCAGCACCAGGACACCGGCGGCAAGGTCGTCCACGCAGCTCCGAGGACGACCTCTTCGATCGTGTCGAAGTCGATCTCGAAGGGAACTGGCCGGTCGACCTACCGCGGCCTCTGCAAGGTCTACGAGGGGTCGACGGACGCGAAATCCAACGTGGAGTGCGACGCGCTCCTCATCGACGAAACGGCCCGCACGGACACGTACCCCTACATCGAGATCGACGAGAACCAGTCCATGGTCGGGCATGAGGCGCGGGTGTCGAAGGTCGGCGACGAGCAGATCTTCTACCTGATGAGCCGCGGCATGTCTGAAGAAGAGGCCATGGCGCTGATCGTACGGGGCTTCATCGAGCCAATCGCCAAGCTGCTGCCCCTCGAGTACGCCGTGGAGTTGAATCGGCTCATTGAGATGGAAATGGAAGGCTCTGTGGGATGACGCGTGACGCGTCTCGACCGCAGGCGCGGCTCGGATGGGTCTCGACCGACCGCAATAGGCTCGACCCATGACGCGTTCGACCGCGCACTTCGTGGGGACGTGAGTCGGCGCACGACACTCCGATTTCTGAGAGACAGATCGACATATGGCTGAAGCATCGACGTTGGAAGCTCCGATCGTGGTGTCGGGTGAGGGGGTGACGGAGACGATCAACTCGATTGCCGTGGAGCGCATGACGGCGGGGGAGCCGTCGTGGCTCGCGGAGCGGCGGCGGCATGCGTGGGAGGTCTACGAGCGCACGCCCATGCCCACGACCCGGCTAGAGGAGTGGCGCTATACCGACCTTTCGCGGAAGCTGAAGCTTCGGGCTCTCGTGCCAGCCGCCATCGGGGCCGGCGATGTGCCTCCAGACACCTACCCGGAGGCACTTCGTCGGGCCATGAAGGAGGACGGGGCGGCGGCGGGGCACGTCGTCGAGATCGACGGACGGGTCGTTCATACCGACTTGGACCCGGAGTTGGCTGCTCGGGGGGTCGTGCTCGGGTCTCTGCGGGCCGCGGCCGAGACGCACGAGGATCTGCTGAGTGATCGTCTCGCCGTCGACGCGATTCCGCCTGAGCGCGGCAAGTTCTCCGCCCTCAACGCGGCTCTGTGGACCGACGGAATCCTGCTCTATGTCCCTCGCAACGTCCACGTGGAGCTGCCCATCCGGGTCAGCCGCTGGGTCACCGAGCCAGGCGCAGCCTACTTCACGCGCACACTGATCATTGCCGACACCGGGTGCGACCTCTCGTTCGTCGAGGAGACCCTCTCGCCTGATTTCGATGCGCAGACCCTACTCTCGTCAGCAGTCGAGCTCTTCGCCCGCGACAACGCCCGGGTGAAGTTCGTGTCATTGCAGCGCATGGGGAGGGGGGCGTTCCACCTGTCCGATCAGCGCACGCTGGTGGGGCGGGACGCCACGACGGATACGCTGAACGTGAACCTGGGAGCGACCACGGCGCGACTGGATCTCGACGCGAAGCTCCTCGGGCAGGGCGCTACCAGCGAAATGTTCGGTCTCTACTTCGGCGACGAGAAGCAGCATTTCGATCACAACACCAGCCAGGATCACGTCGCCCCGAACTCCACGAGCGACCTCCTCTACAAAGGCGCCCTGGACGGGAAGTCACGCTCCGTCTTCCGCGGGATGATCAAGGTCCATCCCTCCGCCCAACGCACGGACGCCTACCAGACCAACCGTAACCTTCTTCTGTCCGAGCACGCCTCCGCAGATTCTCAGCCCAACTTGGAGATCGAAGCCGACGACGTGCGCTGCTCTCACGGAGCGACGGTCGGCCAGCTGGATGAGGAGGCGCTGTTCTACCTCCTGAGCCGAGGGCTCTCCCGAACGCAGGCGGAAAGGCTCGTCGTGTTGGGGTTCTTGGGCGACGTTTTGGCGCGACTGCCTCTAGGAGGCGTGACCGCCAAGGTGACGCGTGCCATCGAAGAGAAGCTCGGTGCCTGATTGGATCCGCGTGGCGGCGATGGAGGACTGCCCGCCCGGATCCCTGCTCGGAGTGGAGGTGGGTGAGGAGCGGATCGTTCTGGCGAACGTGGCCGGCGGCTTCTTCGCGCTCGAGAATCGGTGCTCTCACGCCGATTTCCCTCTTTCCGACGGTTTTCTCGAAGGCGGACGCTTGGAATGCGCTCACCACGGCGCCCAGTTCGACGTCTCGGACGGACGCGCGGTTCGGCTGCCCGCACTCCGTCCGGTCCCCACCCTCGAGGTCGAGGTTCGGGGCTTCGACCTATTCGTCCTGGTAGAGGAATGACTCGCTCCGGAACGGCTGCCGGTGCCAGGGCAGGCGGCCGCGCGGCTACGGAGAACGGGGCAGTTCCCGCCGTTGACACCGGTTTCGACGCCGCCGTCGCGCGTCGAGACTTCCCGGCCCTCGACCAGGAGATCAACGGCAAGCGTCTCGTCTACCTCGACAACGCCGCGTCCACGCAGAAACCCGACGCTGTCATCGACGCCGTAAGCAACTATTACCGCCACGATCACGCCAACGTCCACCGCGGAATGCACGAGCTGGCGCGGCGAGCCACCGCCGCATACGAAGGGGCCCGCGCCAAGGTCGCCCGCTTCCTCGGAGCCCTCGAGCCCGAGGAGGTCGTCTGGACGAGGGGAACGACCGAGGCCATCAATCTGGTCGCGGCGGCGTGGGGCTCGAAGCACCTCGCTGACGGCGACGAGATCGTGCTCTCCACGCAGGAGCACCACTCGAACCTGATCCCGTGGCAACTCGCCGCGGCGCGCTCGGGCGCTCGCCTGCGTTACATCGAGCTCGACAGCGAGGGCCGACTCCGTCTAGAGCTCCTCCCAGAGCTCCTGACCGATCGAACGAGGATCGTCGCGGTCTCCCACGTCTCCAACGCGCTGGGCACCGTGAATCCGGTGAAGGAGATCGCGCAGCAGGTTCGTGCCTCGGGTGCATTGTTGTTGATCGACGGGGCACAAGCCGCGCCTCACCTGCCCATCGATGTCGGTGAGCTGGGGTGCGATTTCTACGCCATCTCCGGCCACAAGATGTGTGGACCGACTGGCATAGGCGCGCTGTGGGCGCGGCGCGAGATCCTCGAGGAGATGGATCCCTACCAGGGTGGCGGGGAGATGATTTCGGTGGTCGAACGAGAGGGCAGCACCTGGGCCGCGGTGCCCCACAAGTTCGAGGCGGGGACCCCCAACATCGCGGGCGCCGTGGGCATGGGCACGGCGGTGGACTACCTGGAGGCGGTCGGGCACGATGCTCTGTTGGCGCATGAGCGCGAGGTGCTCGGGTACGCCATCGAGCGGCTGTCGGAAGTCAGAGGAATTCGGCTCTACGGGCCGCCGCTCGAGGAGCGTTGCGGCGTCGCTTCGTTCGCGCTCGACTACGCCCACCCTCACGATATCGCGACCATTGTCGACACCGAGGGCCTCGCTGTGCGAGCCGGTCACCACTGCGCCCAGCTCGTGATGAAGCACTTTGGGGTGTCGGCGACGACCCGCGCCTCGTTCTACCTCTACAACGACACCGAGGACGTCGACCGGCTCGTCGATGCCTTGGCGAAAGTCGAAGCAATATTCGGCTGAGCTAGCAGCGTCGTACGAACATTTCGGCGCGCCCGGGAATCGAATTACATTTCGGACAATCGTCTCCCGAACCCCGACTCAGATGACGCAGATCGCCCTGAGCTCGCTCTTCCAGGAGCTCATCCTCGACCACTACCGGAAGCCGCGCAACAAACGCGAGCTCCCCGCGAAGACGGTCGAGGTCCATATGGCGAATCCCGTTTGCGGGGACGACATCCGTCTGCAGCTCGAAGTCGACGGCGATGAGATCGTGTCGGCCACGTTCCTCGGACATGGCTGCTCTATTTCACAGGCCGCGGTGTCCATGATGACGGTGTTGCTCAAGGGCCGGAAGCTGGATGAGGCACAGGCGCTTGCCGGACGCTTCACCGAGATGATGCGCGGTAGCGAGGAGGCCGCCCGCGACTCGGCGTTGGGTGACCTGCGCGCGCTTCAGGGTGTCAGCAAGTTCCCAGTGCGCATCAAGTGCGCGCTGCTCGCCTTCGACGCGCTTCAAGAGGCAGTTCGCCGCGTCGATGAGCCCAGCCCGAACTAGGCCTGTAATCGTGAGCGGTTGGTATTCGATTTGCGACGTATCCGCCTCATTCATCCTTACGACTTGCTGGTGATGCGCACCCCACGACCGATCGCCATCACGGCCCTGCTCGCGCTCGCGGCGTTATCGGCCGTGGCGTGCTCCGGGGGCTCCGACGACGCGAGCCCCCAACTCGCCGCGGAGGACGTTCGACCGGCCGCACGAGACAGTCTGTCCATGGCGGACCTCGGTGGGCTCGAAGTGAGCCAGGTCCTGCTCTCGATCCCCTGGACCACGGGGTCCATCGACCGACCCGGCCAGAGCGGCGCCGGTCGAAGCGGTACCACCCGCTACAGCCTTACGGAGGAGGATGGGTTCGATCGGCTGCTCTTGGAGTTTTCGGAGGAAGGCGAATTCCCGGGATATCAGGTCGAATACACGGATGAGTGGCCTACGCTGTGTACGAGCGGAGCCCGAACCCTGGCTGACGGCCGCGCTCACCTCCGCATCGCCCTGGGTCCCCTCCGCGTGCGGTCACCCGACGGATCGCCGACCTTCGACAGCACCAACGACGCTGCCCTGCCGTTTGCCAACGTGTCCGGAATCGAGGTCGTCTGTCTCGAGAACAACAGACTGGAGTGGGTGTTGGGGGTCAGCCGAATACAGCCCTTCCGGGTCCTGGAGCTGCGCGGGACGAGGCGCCTCGTCGTGGACGTCGCGCACCCGGAGAGCTAGGAGATCAACTGCTCCGCGCGGGGCCATCGCCGTCCTTCGCACGTGCCGGATTCGGCTCGGTAGCACCGATCGTCGGACCTCGATCTCAGGGCTCCAGTAGCACCTTTATCGCACCGCTCGTTCCATGGCTCGATGCGGCGGTGAGCGCCGTTCGGTACTCCTCCAAGGGAAAGACGTGGGTGACCATGTCGTCGAGCGAGCCGCCGGATTCCTCCATCAGCTCGTGCGTCACCCCGAACGTGTGTGTCACGCCGCCCTTCCAGCTCTCGGCCCCGTAGCCCACGTACCCCTTCAAGTCCAGCTCCCTCGCCCATAGAAACGTGAGATCCAGCTTGGGAATCTGGCCCGCGCAACCGAGGACGACGATCCGTCCACGAGGTGAGGCGAACCGCAACGCTTGACTGAGGCTACTCGCGCTGCCGACGCAGTCGAAGATGAGCGGGAATCCGCCGCCCTCGAACACCTCCGGTCCCACGATCGGTTGATACGCCATGGCTCCGGTCGCGACGAGCGCGTCGCGGGCCGCGGGCCCCGGGGAGACGACCTCGGAGGCGCCGAGGGTTCGCGCGAGCGCCGCCTCGTGCTTTCTCTTCGTCTGACCGAGGAGGAAGCCATCGAAGCCAAGGGCGCGCAACGCCCAGATCGTCCCGAGGGCGATCGGTCCGCTGCCGATCACGAAGACTGGCTCCTCCGGGTGAGGAGGGCTTCGCAGCGCCGCGTGCACCCCGATCGAGACCGGCTCGGTCAGCACCGCACGGCGGTCGGGAACAAGGTCGGACACAGGGAAAAGCTGACTCTCGTGAGCGACCATCGATTCGCCCCACCCGCCCGGAAGGTCGCGATGGTATCCCATCGTGAGGCCAGGACCCATCGGCTTCTCCCCTACCAGCTGGAGCCCGTCGTCGCCCGCGCGCTCACAGGTCGAGTGAAGCCCTGTGTTGCACGACCCGCACAGATCGTCGGCGGGGTACCCGCGGGCGGTGCAAGAAATCATCGGATCGACCGCGACGCGTTGGCCGACCTCGACGCGCGTAACCCCCGATCTTACCTCGTCGACCGTGGCCAGGATCTCGTGTCCGAGCACAGCGGGGAATGAGCCGAAGGGCTCCATAGCGGGGCTAGACGAGAAGCTGATGTTGCCGATGTCCGATCCGCAGATGCCGCAGGAAATCACCTTCAAACGGACCCACGACGGTCCCGGCGGCGTGGGGCGCGGGAGGTCTCGCAGCTTCACGCCGCTCGGCGCGCCGTATACCGCCCAATCCGACAATCGGCCAATCGATTTCGCCAGGAGATACCTGGGAACGGACACATCGAACGTGACAGCTCTCATATCAGTCCTGATGGTTACGGACGGAGCCGGTCGTGAGACACGGACGAAGATGATGGAGCGGTCCGATCGGGTCCAGGTAGAGCCGCGTCGTCACCCTCGTCGAGCGACTGTTAAGATGATCCGCGGTGACGGCTGCTGTGGGCGGGGCACGCCCGCGATCGGTATCGGACTCCTGGAACGGGACAGGGTGCAAACGTGATGAAGACCGCGATCGTGGCTGGCATGCGGACGCCCTTCGCCAAGGCCGGGACCGAGCTGCGGAAGCTGACGGCCATAGAGCTCGGGAAGGTCGCCGTGCGAGAGGTCCTCGCCCGCGCTGACGTGGCAGGCGAGGACGTGGACCAGCTCGTCTTCGGAACCGTAGTCCACGACACCCAAGCTCCGAACATCGCGCGTGAGGTGGGTCTCGCCACGTTGCCCAAGTCTGTGCCCGCCGTGACGGTGTCGAGGGCCTGTACATCGTCGAATCAGGCGATTGCCGATGGGATGAACCTCATCGAGATGGGGTACGCGGACGTGGTGGTCGCCGGCGGCGCGGAGTCCCTCAGCCACGTCCCGATCACCGTCAGCGACCCCATGGCTCAGGCCCTCGTCGCGGCATCGAAGGCGAAGACCCTCGGCAAGCGCGCCAAGGCCTTGAGCCGTCTTCGGCCACGAGACTTGATTCCGGTCACGCCGGCGATCGCCGAGCCCACGACGGGCGAGACCATGGGCCAAGCGACGGAGCGCATGGCCAAGGAGAACGGCATCAGCCGCGAAGCCCAGGACGAATGGGCGCTTCGATCGCATCAGCTGGCATGGAAGGGAACGGAGGACGGGCGTCTCACGGCCGAGATCACGCCGCTCTATCTCCCTCCGGATTTCGGTACGGTAGTCGAGCGGGACAACGGGATCCGGTCGGACACCAGCCTCAAGGCACTTGCGGGTCTGCGGCCCGTCTTCGATCGGAAGTTCGGGTCGATCACTGCAGGAAACGCCTCCCCGTTGACAGACGGTGCGGCCGCTGTGGTCCTGATGTCGGAAGCGGAGGTGGAGCGGCGTGGAATCGAGCCCCTCGCGTACGTGCGGAGCTACGCCTTCACCGCCCTGGATCCGGGGGGCCAGCTCCTCCAGGGTCCCGCCTACGCGGCGCCCCTCGCGCTCGACAGGGCAGGCGTGGACATGCCGGACATCGAGCTCATGGAGATGCACGAGGCCTTTGCGGCCCAGGTGCTGTCGAACCTGCGGGCGCTCGCGTCGGACGACTTCGCGCGCCAGGAGCTCGGACGCTCCGGGGCCGTAGGCCACCCCGAGATCGACCGCATCAACGTCATGGGCGGTTCGATCTCGATCGGCCACCCGTTCGGGGCGACCGGAGCGCGAGTCACGACCACGTTGGCGAACGAGATGACCCGTCGCGGCGCAGGCCTCGGGTTGGCAACTGTGTGCGCCGCTGGGGGGATGGGTTTCGCCATGGTGCTGGAGCGCCGCTAGTGGTCTGTAGCCGAAGTGGCGCTTCAGGACGGCGTCGAGATCTGCCGGACGGCCCGCTTCACGGCGTCCAGATCTGGCGGCTCGTCGCTCTCCGCCACCCATACAAAGGTGACTTTGCCTTCGCGATCGATCACGAACGCGGACCTGCGCGACACTCCCCGCAAGCCGAAGTAGTCGTCATGCAGGACCCCGTATCGCGACGACGTCTCTTTGTTGAAGTCCGAGACGATCGGAAAGGGCGCCGCAACCTCGCTGGCGAACCGTTGGTTCACGAAGGGCGAATCGACACTGATGCCTAGGACCTCGGCCCCGAGCTCTCGCCATGCCGAGTAGTCCTCGGCGACCCTGCGGAGCTCGTCGGTGCACACCGACGAAAACGCCAGCGGGAAAAAGAGCAGAACTACGGTCTTCTGCTCTCGGTAGTCCGCGAGCCGGAGCGGCGCTTCACCCGGGGTCAGGGGCAGAACGAAATCGGGAGCGCTGTCCCCGACTCGGATGGGCATCTCCACGGTTCGTTCTCCTTGGCTCGGGCACCCCGACATGGGCCCGTCGCCGATGTGGCCGGTGCCGGCTCAGTCGCTTGCGAGCTCTCTGTCCAGGGCCCGTCGGACTTCGCGGCGTCGCTCCCCGTCGCGGAATCTCTGCTTGTCCCCGTCGTCTTCCAAGAGCAATCGACGAACGGCGGTGGGCCGGCTCTGGTCGTCGATCGCCACGAAGGTCAGCAGACAGCTGTTCGTGAGTCGCTTCTTCCCGCTCAAGAGGTTTTCCGCTTCCACTCGGACACCGATCTCCATGGACGTGCGACCCACGTAGTTGACCCGCGCGCAACACGTCACGAGCTCGCCCGCGTAGATCGGCTCGCGGAAGTCCACTCGGTCGATCGAGACGGTGACCGCGGCCAGTCCGGCATGCCGCATTGCGGCGACCGCTGCTGCCCTGTCCACCATTGAGAGGACGACGCCGCCGAAAACGTGACCGAGGTTGTTCACGTGGTGCGGCATCATCAGCTCGGAGACCCAGGACTCCGAGTCCGCCGGCTTCTTAGCGGTATTCTGCTCGTCCGTCATTCGGTCGCGTCCGTTTCCATTAGGCCGATGGCTGTTTGTAGGCGCTCGAGCAGGCGTGCCGGAGTCTGGGATCCAACGTAAAGGACGTTGCCGTCGGCCAGCTCCAGTCGGACCGCCTGATCGCCGCGTGTGGTCCACGCCTTCTTCTTCCCCCAGCCGCGGATGCCCCAGCCGCCGAACTCCCAAAGCGGCCGATATGTGACCGCTTCGGCGTCGTCTATGTCCGCGTAGGCCACGGTCCGGGAGATCCAACCCCAGCGTCCGAAGTGGAGGTGTAACGAGTCCCGGCGGACTTCCACAGTCAGCTTACCAAACAGGAACCAGAACAGGACCGGAAGCAGCGCCGTCACTCCCAACGCAAGGACGCCGGATCTGAGCACGACAAAGACGCTCATTAATGTCGCACCCCAGATGATCGCCCACACCCAGGGATGAAAGTGGTTGAATTCTCGGTAGACGATGTCAGGGTCGCGGAGCATGATTACCTCCACCGTTGGGTCGGGCTCCTGACACGGTACGCGGGACCGCCGCTCCCTGTTCAATCCTCCGCTTCATAGAAGGATAATCGGCGGTCGAGGAGGGCGGCGAGTCGGTGGTGGGGTGATGGCGACCGGGGGCGGGGCTGCGCCCTGGGTCGAGCTCCGGGTTCGCGGCCCTCGGTCCTCGCGGTTCGCGGCCTTGGGTCGAGCTCCGGGTCTGCGGCCCTGGGTGGAGCTCAGGGCCACGAGTCGGTGACGTTCAACCGCTCGAGTGCCTTGCGAACGTGGACGGGCACCATCGCCCTGCGCCACTCCGCGTCCACGATCATGTTCTCGAGGGGGCGGCACTGCTGGTAGGCTCGCTCGGCTAACGCGTCCATTACGTCGCCGGAGAGGACCTGACCGATGGCGATCCCGTCCCAGCCGGACAGCTCCCGAGGCCTCGCGCCCAGCGCGGTGACCACACCCATGATCCGACGAATGACGCCCGCTTCGTCCATGTCGGCGGACAGCGCAACGGTGAGGAGCGGGAAGTCGATGGACTTGCGCTGACGCAGCTTGGCGTACGACGCCCGGGAGCCCGGGGCCGGAATTGGAATCTGCACTCTAGTTACGATCTCGTTCGGCCTCCGCACGCTATTCCAGATGCCGTCCGCGATGAAGAGCTCGCGCATGTCGAGCTCCCGACGGCCGTCTGGCCCCGCGAGCTCGACTGTCGCACCCAGCGTCATGAGGACGGGGGGGGGTATCCGCGGAGTGTGCAGCGACGCACTTCTTGCCGAGCTTGGTGACATGACAGACGTCCCCGTCCTTCTTGAGACAGTAGCCCAGCGCTTGGCGCCAGAATTCCGTCTGGTTGTAATACGTGCACCGCGTGTCCAAGCAGATATTCCCGCCGAGCGTCCCCATGTTACGGAGCTGCGGGCCAGCCACGTGTGCGGCCGCATCAGCCAGTGACGGAAACCATTGTCTGACTTGAGGATGACGCGCGACTGCGGCGAGTGTCTCGGTCCCTCCAATCGTGAATGTGCCGTTCCGGCGCCCGAAGCCGCGCATTTCCTCGATTCCGCGAAGACTCACGAGGTGTTGAGGTGTGAACAGGCGGTGCTTCATGTTCGGGATGAGGTCGGTCCCACCGGCTACGGGCAGCGCTCTTCCGGCGTGCTCCGCTAAGATGGCTGACGCCTCCTCGACGGTATCGGGTCGATGATACCGAAACGGCGGTAGGCGAAGCACCTCAGCGGGCCTCGGGCGCGAGGGACGGCTCCAGCGGACGGGCAACCATGATCCCGTCTTGACCCGTGATGCCCTGGATCCGGTCAGCGATCGGAGTTTCGCTGATCTGCACCACCGACCCGACCAGCGGAGCGTGCAGCAGAAAGACGTCCGTGCCGCGCCGCATCGCGATTCCGGTATGGGCCACGTCCAATCCGGGGACGGTGCTTGTCGCGGCGATGATGTCGCCGTCTTCGATCGCGTCCGTGACCTCTGAGATCCTCTCCTGCGGGATGTAGTAGCGCAATCGGGAGCTCAACCGGGCCTCCGCCGCTGCCACGTCTGCCACATATGCGGGGTCGGTCAGCTGGCGGTACGCCTCAGTGTGCGCGGACATGAATTCGATCGGCGTGTCGTCCGCCACGGCGCCCAGGTCCCGAGAGACGTTGCGAACCAGGCCGCGCGCCTCGTTGTCCGAAATCCACTCCGAGAAGTAGTGCAGCCTACTCGGATATCCGGCGATCACGCCGCTGCGATACCGGATCTCGGTGAGCAACGACCTGTACTCGGAGCGGACGTGGTCGTCGTTGGCCAAGATCGAGGGATCCCCGCGATGCACGAAGCGTGAAAGGACAAGCACGTTTTCGACGAACGTCACGCAGTCGAGCTCGCGTAGGTTTATGACGAGACGCTCTGGACCGTCGACTTCGAGCGTTCGCGGCGTGTACGTGGTCCCGACGAAGGAGGAGCCGATCTCCACCATCGTCTCGCCCATGGAGCGGCGGTGCAGCCCATCGTCCCAGGCGCGTCGGAGTGTCTCGCGGACGATGCGCCAGTCCTCTTCCGTGCCCTCGGCGAGCAGCTCCGACCCCGTCCCCGCCGACCCGCTTTCCGTCGAATCGACGTCCGCTGACTCGCTCGGACCGCATGCCCCACCCGCGATGACCATGAGCAAAATGAACACCGCTGCACCGCTTGCGCCCTTCATCTCTCGCACCCCATCAGCGTCTCGCGGCGTCGGAGGACGCGCGGTCGGACGGCGACTCGGCGAGTAGGCCGGGCTTGGCCAACGAAGAGGCCCCGCCGGCGAGTTGGATCGCCTCCCACACTCTTGGCGGCGAGAAGGGGAGACGGTCCATGCGCACCCCGATGGCGTCGTAGATGGCATTCGCAATCGCCGGTATCGAGGGATGCAAGGGACCCTCGCCGGCCTCCTTGGCGCCGTAAGGACCTTCTGGGTCGATCGATTCGACGATCAGCGACTCGATGGCGGGCGTGTCGAGGCTCGTAGGAATGCGATAGTCGAGGAGCGACGGCGCGTTGTGGAGTCCCGCCCGGCCCTGTTCGGCGGACTTGAAGACCTGCTCCTCCATGAGCGCCTCTGCGAAGCCCATATAGGCGGAGCCCTCCATCTGACCCTCGACGAGCACCGGGTTCAGCGCCCGGCCACAGTCGTGCGCCACCCAGATCTTGCGCACTTCGACGACGCCTGTCTCGACATCCACTTCGACCTCGGCGACATGCGCCGTGAACGAGTACGCGGGGGATGCCCCGATCGTGCCGCCACGGTACTCACCATGAACGTCCTTGGGCGTGTTGTACGAACCCGTCGCACCGAGGGCGCCGAACCGTGCCTCGGCGATGTTGAAGGCCTCTGCGATGGGCAGCTTTCGGTCCGTGTCGGGTGCAAAGAAGGCCCATCCTCCCGCGAGCTGGACCTCGCCGGGGCGGCACTCCCACGCCTCGGCGACCGCTTGCTGGACCTTCTTGCGAAGCTTGCGGGCCGCCTCGATGCAGGCGTTGCCGAGCATGAAGGTGACGCGTGACGAATAGGCGCCGAGGTCCACCGGGGTGAAGTCGGTGTCCGCGGCCAGCACGCGGATGTATTCGAGGGGCACGCCCAACTCCTCGGCGGTAATGTAGGCGACCATCGAGTCGCACCCCTGACCGATCTCCGACGCCCCGCTGAACACCGCCACCCTTCCTGAACGGTCTACCTGGAGCTGGACCGCCGACTGGGGCATTTCATTGGGGTAGATCGGGTAGTTCGTGCCCGAGATGTAGCACGAACCGGCGACGCCGAGACCATGTCCAAGCGGAAGCCTGCGGAAACGCTTCTTCCAGTCGCTTGCGGTTTCCACGGCATCCAGGCACTCGAGAAAGCCGTTCGACGTCACCCGGAGCTCGTTCACGGTGCGCGTGTGCTCACCCATGAAGTTGACGCGGCGCAGCTCGATCGGGTCCATCTCGAGCTTCTCGGACACTTTGTCGAGCTGCACTTCGAAGGCGAACCGTGGCTGCACTGAGCCGTGGCCGCGCTTCGGGCCGCACGCCGGCTTGTTCGTGTAGACGCGGGTCGAGTCGAATCGGTACGCCGGCATTGCGTAGGGCGCCGTGAGCAGCTGGCCCGCGTAGTAGGTCGTGACCAGCCCGAACGACGCATACGCCCCGCCGTCGAGCGTCACCACGGCGTCGACGGATTGGATTTTCCCGTCGAGCCGGGCGCCCGTTCGGTATTTCATCAGGAACGGGTGCCGCCCCCTGTGTGCGTAGAACACCTCCTCCCGGGTGTAGAGGATCTTCACCGGGCGGCCGGAGACCATAGCCAGCTTGGCGACGCAAAACTCGAGGTCGAACGGCTCCGACTTGCCACCGAACGCCCCTCCCACGGGAGGCTGAATGACCCTCACGGTGGCGGGGTCGATACCGAGGACGCGGGCCAGCTCCCGATGCAGGTAGTGGGGCACCTGAGTCGCTGACCAAACTGTCAGGCGACCGTCCTCGGCGAACCGGCCAATGGCACAATGGGGCTCGATGGGCGTGT
This sequence comes from Longimicrobiales bacterium, assembly GCA_965248625.1. Classification (GTDB taxonomy): domain Bacteria; phylum Gemmatimonadota; class Gemmatimonadetes; order Longimicrobiales; family Gaopeijiaceae. The sequence goes on from OZ252109.1 coordinate 1,883,287, forward strand.
GCGTCGTGCCCTCGAAGAAGTAGTCGCCCTCCACGACGACTTCCGACGAGGCCATCAGCCCGTCCACGTCTCCGAACTCGAGGTGGACCCGCTTGGTCACGTTACCGTTGCGCCCGTCCTTCTTCGCATCGTGGATGAACGGGCTCCCCTCGTCCCCGGTCGCCGCGAGGGCGTCGCCTGGATCGAGGTAGGCGTGGAGCTCCTCGTACTCCACGTCGATGAGGCCCAGCGCCTCCGTGGCGGTGTCCTCGTCGACGGCGGCGACGGCGGCGACCCCGTCCCCGATGTAACGGACCCGGTCCACGCAGAGGGGATACTCGTCCGGCGTCCACGGAATGATGCCGTAGCGAACCGGCATGTCCTTGCCGGTGATCACTGCGTGCACGCCGTCGAGGGCTGTCGCGCGCGCGGTCTCGATGGACAGGATTCGGGCGTGAGGGTGTGGGCTGCGCAGGATCTTGCCGTGCAGCATCCCCGGCAGGGTAATGTCGTCGGTGTACGCCGCCCGTCCCGTCGCCTTGGCGAGCCCGTCGATCTTCCGCTGCGGCTTTCCGATCAACATGAAGTCGGACTGTGACTTACGGTATTCGGCCGAGTCCCGCTCTGCGACTGGCGCTGCTGGCGTCTCCAGAGACGGCGCGTCGTCGAGGCGCTTGATCACTCGTCCCCCTCGCCCCGTAACCGAGCCGCCGCCGACTCGACCGCGTCGTAGATCTTCGTGTATCCCGTGCAGCGGCAGAGGTTACCGGAAAGCGCCTCCTGGATGTCGAGACGACTTGGTGCCGTGTCGCGGTCGAGAAGGGCCACCGCAGAGCAGAGGATGCCGGGTGTACAGAAGCCGCATTGGGCCGCGCCGTTCAGGTCGAACTGGTCTTGGACGGGGTGAAGGCGCCCGTCCCTCGCGAGTCCCTCTACAGTGCGGACCTCGCGCCCTTCGGCCTCCCACACTGGAGTGATACACGAGAGGTGGGGCTCGCCGTCGACGATCACCGTGCACGCGCCGCAGTCGCCCCGAGCGTGAACGGGGACCAATACGCCGTCGGCGTCCCTACCCACTACACCCTGCTCGAGACGCTTCGCTACGTGATCGGGCTGACGGGGTCGAAGCAGGGATGCGACAAGGTGGACGATCTCGGTCGTGCCAACAACCATTTCGATCCAATCTCCCCGCGTTGCCAGCGGCCCGTTGGCCCCGGAGGGCCACGACCGGTGTCGCGGCCGCGCTCCCGAGAGCCCAGGAAAGGGGCCTGCGTCCCGCGAAGTATAGCGTGGAAAAACTCATCGGGGCACCGTTATCGCATCCGCCAGCGCTTGAGTAGCCGGCCCGCTCCAAGTACGTTCGATGTTGGAATCTGCCCACCCGACCGGCTGCGCCGACGGCGATGGCCAGCCATCCGAATACCTGGAGTGATCCCGAGATGCCCTACCCCGAGATGATGGTCGCCCCGATGCGCGAGGATCTGGTCCGCGTCGGCTTTCAGGAGCTTCGTACATCAGACGAAGTCGATGCCGTGGTCGACGGCGAGCGCCGAACGCTGCTGCTCGCCGTGAACTCCATATGTGGCTGTGCCGCCGGATCGATGAGGCCCGCTGTGGCAATGGCGCTGGACAGCCCCAAGCGGCCGGAGGTCCTCACGACGGTTTTCGCTGGCCAAGACCTCGAAGCGACCGAGAAGGCCCGCGAGTACATCACGGGGTACCCGCCCTCGTCTCCGTCGGTGGCGCTGTTCAGCGAGGGTGAGCTCGTGTACATGATGGAGCGTCACGAGATCGAGGGGCGCTCACCGCACGAGATCGCCGACGCGTTGAGAGTCGCGTTCGACCAGCACTGCGAGTAGCCAAGGTCCAGGCGGCGCCGCCTAGGCGAGAAAGCGCCGTCGGCCCGATGGCTCGCGGCGCTTTTTCACGCGGGTAGGCCCCGGGTTCACCAGCCCGCGGCGGGCTCTACGCGGCAGTCCGACGCTCCAGCCACCCGTCGACGCTGAACCCTCCCCCTCCGTTCATGGCGACGAAGAGGAAGACGAACGCCAGAATCGCTGCTGGCTCGCCCGAGTTGTTTGGTGGCCAGAAGCCTCTCGGGAAGTGAGCCAGGACGTACGCGACGGCCATCTCTCCGGAGATGATGAACGCCACGGAGCGTGTCTTGAATCCGACGATGAACAAGGCGCCCGCGACCAGCTCGATGAGCCCGGCGAAGCCGAGACGGGAGGTAAGCGGCATTGGATTCTCCTGCCGAGGACCCCGAAGGTCTTCTGGACACCGTGCAGCCAGTAGATGAACCCCGGGACGATACGAAGGAGATTCAGGGTGAGCTCCTGTAGAGCCCCTCGTTTGCTGATGCTGCATCTTCTCCTCCTACGGATCCATGGTTAGACCTGCGCACGCTCCACGGGGGCGTACTCCATTCGGATGGATTACCTGCCACTGGACGAGACCCATCAGAGAATCGTCTTGCCCAGAGCGGAGCCGATGAGGCCCACCGCCAGCTGCGCAGTTCGATTGCCCTCGTCCCAGACTGGGTTGAGCTCCACGACCTCCAGGCTCAGCAGTCGGCCCGATCGGGCGACCTTCTCGCAAACGAGATGGGCCTCCCGGTACGTGAGGCCGCCGGCCACCGGAGTGCCCACTCCCGGCGCGATCAGAGGCTCGACGCTGTCTAGATCGTAGGAGAGGTGAAAGCCAGCGGTGCCCGCGTTCGCCCGTGCGATGGCCTCGTCGATGCACTTGGCAACCCCGCGTTCGTCGATCTCGGACATCGTGAAGACGCGAATGCCGGAAGCCTTGACGGTCTCGCGCTCTCGGCGGTCGATGTGGCGGGCGCCGAAGATGCTCACGTTCTCTGGCCTGACGGCCGGGACGGTGTCCGCGAGCGCCGTCAGCATTTCGGGACCGGTGCCCGTCAAGACCGCCAACGGCATCCCGTGGATGTTGCCCGAGGGACTGGTGCCGGGCGTGTTCATGTCTGTATGCGCATCGACCCAGATCAAACCCACGTTTTCCCCGCGTCGCCCGTAGAATCTGCTGATCCCGGCGACGGACCCCATCGAAAGGCTGTGGTCTCCTCCGAGGATGAGCGGCATGCATGCGCCGGCTAGCCCTTGCTCCACCAGATCACGGGTGCGGGTGCAGACGCTGGCGATCTCCGCCAAGAAGCGGGCATGCGTCTCGCCCTGATCGGAGCGCTCGGGATCGGTCGCGTGGACGGTGCCGACCTCGTTCACCCGGTGGCCCATCGCCTCCAGCTGAGCGCGAAGGCCGGCGATGCGAATCGCGGACGGACCCATGTCGACCCCGCGTCTCCCGGCGCCGAGGTCCATGGACACCGAAACGAGCGCGAGCTCCTTCGCGGCAGGGTTCGCCACTCCCTAACGCTCCTTAGTCCTGGACGCTCACGCCCCGCCAGAAGGCGACGTGGTCCTTGATGTTGTTGGCGGCTGTCAGGGGGTCGGGGTAGTACCAGGCGGCGTCTTCGTTCCGCTCTCCGTTCACTTCCACGGTGTAGTACGACGCCATGCCCTTCCACGGGCAGCGAGTCTGGGTGCCGCTTTCCTTGAAGTACTCCCGGTTGACGGAGTCGGGCGGAAAGTAGGCGTTCCCCTCGACGCTCTCGACGTCGTCGCTTTCGGCGAGGACGGCCCCGTTCCAGATGGCTTTCGGCATTGTCTCTCCTTCGGGCGTGGCGTGGCTCGGCGGCTCAGCTGCCCTTGGCCAGTCTCTTCTGCTCCCTCTTCGCCAGCTTCCGGCGGCGTCTCGCCTCTCGGGGCGACTCGCCGGGCAGCCGCACGGTGACCTCCACTCCCCCCATGAGCGCCACTCCGTTGATGCGCAGGAAGGGGGCGTCGGGATCTGGCTGCATGGGCAAGTCCTGCTCGTGTACGAATGCCCCCATGATGCCTACGCCGTTGCATTCGACCTGGAGACCGGGCGGTACCACGATCCCGATGCCGCCGCAAAGAGCGAACGCCGTCACCTCGGTGATGCCGGGCCCGAAGCGGGCCTCTCGAAAGTCGAGCTCCACTCCGCCCATCACGGCGGCGGTAAAGACCTGGCGCGCTGGAATCCACGCGCCGGCTCGGCTGGCGCCCCCCAGGATCCCTACCGCCAGCTGTCGCTCCCTGACCGCCTCCGGGGGCACAGTTTCGTAGCGGACAGACGGAGCGGCGAGGGCCGCCCGCGGGGGGGAAACGGGTGCGGTGGACGGTGCCTTCCTACGGCTCGGAACGACGGCCTTCTCCGTCGGCAGGTCCGCGAGAAGCACCTCGAGGTCTTTCAACGACTCGGCCTTGTGTGCGACGTCCACACGGCGCTCGAACTCGGCAACGTCCAGCGCGTCGTTCGCGAAGTGCTCGCACAGCCGCTCGATCGTCGTGTCGCGGCTGCTGCCCAGAGTTGCCCCCTCAGCTCCCGGCGTGCTTTTCATGTCGAGTCCCTCACCACTCTGAACCCCTCCATGCCGCTCCCTCGTCTCTCTCGTGAGCGAGTGAGGCCACCCGTCGTCCCTGAAGCGATGTCCCGGTACACCCCCGAGACCCAGTCGTTCGGTGGCTCCGCGCTCAGGCTAGTGTGGTGTCTCAGAAGTCCTGCTGCCATTCGGCGCCGCATGCATCCGCTCTGGACTTCGTTGGAACTCCTTGCCGTAGCCATGGCTACGCCGCGTCGTCCCGCCTTGCCAGAGCGGCGCCTGCGCCCCCTCGATAGCGACCAGACTTCTGAGACACCACACTCCGTTCCGGGCAGAGTCAGGGTAGTGGCCGCCACGGGCGCCAGCTACCTTCGGCTCCCCCCGTGGCGCCGACCGGTCCGGTCTTGGCGTACGGCGTGCCTTGTGGCGCTCGGAGCTGGTTCGTGGTGCGTTCGCTGAGGTTTCTCCTGCTGTCGACCCTCGTCGCGGCATCGGCGTGCGCCTTGCTGCAGCGAGGCGAGCCCATTCTCGAGAGTGAAACGCTTTCGCGCGAGGAGATCGCCGCGTCAGGAGCCATCGACTGTTATGGGCTTGTCGAGCTGCTGCGCCCGCGGTGGCTCGCTGTCCGCGCGTCGACGTTGAGAGGTGACACCGTTACAGCCGTCGTCTTCCTCGACGAGACGCCTCAGGGCGATGTCGAGTTTCTGCGCGCGATTTCGGCGAGTGATGTCGAGACGATCCGCTACATCGATGCAACGGACGCGGTCGCGCGATACGGGCGAGCATACGCAGCCGGCATCATCCAGGTCGTTGTCAAGGCCGGTTGAGCCGTAGGCCGTCAGGCCCCATCCGCTTGGAGGAAGCTCGCTCCGAAGCCTACGAGGATCCGCGCGCACGCTTCGATCTCGGCCACCTCGATCCATTCGTCCGCTGAGTGGGCTTGGGCAATCGATCCTGGGCCGAAGCAGACGGCGGGGGTCCCGGCCTCGTTGAGGAAGGCCGCGTCTACCCATGCGGTCATCCCCTCGACGGTAGCGGTTCGTCCGGCCTCGGTGGCCGCCTTCATCAGGCCCTGTACGAGAGCCGAGTCTTCGCTCACCTCGGTGCCAGGTCGGGCTAGTGATTCCCGGAGCTCGATCGAGACTCCCAGCTCCGCCCGCAGACGCTCGGCGACCCCGCCAAGCTCCTCCATGACGAGCTCCGGCGTCTCGTCCGGCAGCGTCCTCCGCTCCACCACGAGGCTGCACCGTTCCGGATAGACCGAGGGCGCCGATCCACCGGTGATCGTCCCCGCGTGGATCGATCCGTTTCCGAGCAGTGGATGGGCCGGCCGGTCCGAAAGCTGTTTCCCGTAGGCCCCGAGGGCCGCGAGGAACTCGCCAGCGTGCTGGATCGCGTCGATGCCCTCCTCTGGCCGCGACCCATGTGCGGCGCGTCCTTGGAAGTCGACTTCCACCCACACGAACCCCTTGTGCGCCGGCATGATCGCCAGCTCTGTCGGCTCACAGACCACTGCCGCATCCGCCGCCAGGCCGGATTCGGTGAGCGCCGCCATCCCAACGCTCGCGTGCTCCTCGTCCGCCGTCAGGGCGACGATCAGCTCTCCGTCTAGTTCGGCGCGGCCCAGCGCGGCAGCAGCGCTCAATAGCGCCGCAACTCCGCCCTTCATGTCGCACGCGCCACGACCCCAGAGCCGCCCCTCTCCCAGCTCCGCGCCGAACGGGTCTATGGTCATGCCCTCCACGCCGACCGTATCGAGGTGACCGTTGAACAGAAGGCGAGTGTCGCCTCCTCCAATGCGCGCAAGCACATTGGCCCGTCCTGCTTCAGCCTCCGAGAGCGCGACGTCGAACCCCCAGGTGTCGAGTAGCCCCGCGCATAGCTCTGCGATCGCGCGTTCTCCGTCGCCTGACGACTCCAGCATCGGGTTGACAGACGGAGTGGCCACCAGAATCTGCGCGAGCGCGACGGCGTCCCCTGCGTGTGCGAGGCTCTCGACGTCGGTCATCGGCGTACTCGATCCGTTGAGGGATGTAGTGGCGGGGGTGCGACCAGGAGGCAGACGAGGGCTCGCCGTGTCTCGGTTTTTCGTGACTCCCCTACGCTGTCCTCGGTTTTTCGACGTGCCAGACGCAGGCCTCTGTCCCACGGTGGGCACGATGAGGCCGATCCGGGCCGTCTCTCGGGACGCCTGTTCAACATTACGCCGAAGGCACGTTTCGTGCTTAATGCAGACGTACTACTAACACCGAGCGTGGGAGGGACCATCCGAACCATCACTGTCAGCCTGTTGAGCGCCGCCGCTGTAGCCACCTTCATCCTCATTCGTTCCCGCTCGGGATATCGAACGCGTGCTCGCCGCGCGTCCAAGGGTGTTCCGAGCTTGGAGAGGCTGCGGGAGTTGGGGATCTGAGGTAAGGGCCGGTCATTACCGGGGTCCGGCGGAGGTTTCGCGCCGGGCCGCTCTCCCAAACAAAAAGAGCGGAGGACTGCTCGTCCCCCGCTCGGCTCGTCTGCAGTAGGCGCGAGCCTCAGTCGAAGTGCGTCCGGTTCTTTTCGATGTAGCTGGTCCATTCCGGAGGCACGTCGGTGTCCGGGAAAATGGCCTGGACCGGGCATTCTGGCTCACATGCTCCGCAATCGATGCACTCATCGGGGTGAATGTAGAACATGTCCCCCGACTCGTAGATGCAGTCCACTGGGCACACCTCGACGCAGCTCGCGTCCTTGGTCCCAATGCACGGCTCCGCAATGATGTATGTCATGCGTCCTCCCTGGGGGTCGGATTCCCGAGACGATTCGGGTGTCGGTCGCGCGTCAGGCCGGGAGCGGGGCCGGGAATTGCAGGCCCTATCGCGACGACGCGCTAATCATGACCGAACGCGAAAGTGGCCGCAAGCCCCTTCGGGACCGGACCACGTAAGGGCCAACAGGTCACTTTTCCCACTCGACGTCGGGTTCTCCGGCGGCTTGGTTCTCTGCGCGGGCGAGTACGAACAACAGGTCGGACAGACGGTTCAAGTACCGGATGATGTCCTCGTCCACGTCTGCGTTCTTGGCGAGCTCCACGGTGGCGCGCTCAGCTCTCCTGCACACGGCCCGGGCGACGTGTAGCGTGGCCGCGGCCCTCGTGCCCCCAGGAAGAATGAAACGCTTGAGGGGGGGCAGCTGCGCGTCCGCTTGGTCCATCCACGCTTCCATTTCGGCGATGCGGCCGGCCGGCAGTGGAGGGACCTCTGGGCTCGGGCGTCCGTCGTCGCGACGAGGGGTGGCGAGGGAGGCCCCGATGGCGAAGAGGTCGCGCTGGATCAGGGGCAGACGGGATGTGCAGGTGTCGGTTAGCGCCTCGGTGATCGCTACGCCGAGATGTGAGCTCAACTCGTCCACTGTCCCGTAGGCCTCAACGCGCGGATGGTCTTTGGAGACCCGGCCACCGCCGAAAAGGCTGGTCTCACCACCGTCGCCCGTCCGTGTATAGATCTTCATGTCAGTCCGTGCCGCTAGCGAAGCTTCGTGATCCTCTTGAGCGCCTGTGCCTTCTCGAGCAGGCTCTTGGCCTTTTCCGTGCCGCTTTCTTCCGGGGGGGCGAGAAGGTCGCGGACGTCGAGCAGCACCTCCAGGTAAAGCTGGTCCCTCTGGAATCCGAAGTCGAGCCTGGCCATTTCGGCCTGATCTTCCCTCTTCTGGGCTTCGGCGAACGTGGTCTGATAGAGTGATTCCAGGCTTCCGATGATTCGATTCCGTTCTCTCATTGCGCTGCACCTCGAGCACTGGCAAGGGCCTTGGAGCCCGCGGCATCGGTAAGGAAGCTTCGGACCGCGGCCCGGAGCTCGTCGAAGTGTCCGTGGAAGAAGTGATCCGCCCCCGGGATCACGACAACCTCGATGTGATCGCCTAGCGGCCGGAGGTAGTCGAGCACTTCCGCGCCCGGACCGAACTCGTCCACCGCGCCTTGCACGACGAGGACCGGCCGGTCCGCATCCTTCAAGAACGTGAAGTCGTTGTGCGCGATCGCGAGGCCCAGACCGACCATGGCGACCACCCGCGCATCATCGCTTGCCGCGGAGAGCCCGACCATCGACCCGAACGAAAATCCCCCTACCACGAGAGGAAGATCGGGGAACTCTTCGGCGAGAAAATCGATTGCGGCCCGCACGTCCTCCTTCTCGCCGATCCCGTTGTCGTGCGACCCTGTGCTTCGGCCCACGCTGCGGAAGTTGAAGCGTAACGCCACCAGCCCGGCCTCGGACATCGCCTGCGCCGCCCTGTAGACCGCTTTCGTGTGCATCGTGCCGCCGTGCAGTGGGTGTGGGTGACAGACGACGGCGGCGCCGATCAAGGGCTCATGCGGCACTCGGATGTGCGCCTCTAGATATCCGTGCGCTACGGGGATCGTGAGGGATGGTCCGATGGGCATGCGGTGCCGGCTACCTCCCGTGCGTGTGCTTCAGACGACGGTCTTCGGCGCTTTGCGGCGCCTTGGAAGCGCCTCGCGTGGCATTTGGGGCGGCGCTATCTTGTTCCCACGCAGGGGAGTGGGTCAAGGATCAGGGAGGGTCGAAATCCTCGATGGACGTTGCCGAGGCTGAGCTGGCGGAAGCCGCGAACCGGCTGTATTGGAGCTCGAGCCGAAGCGTCAACCGGATCGCGGACGACCTTGGTCTCTCGAAGGGCACGCTTTACGGATTGATTGAGCCGATCGGGGCGGATCGAGCCTGCTCCGAGTGCGGCGGGGACCTCACCTTCGCGAACCGAACGGCGCGTGAAAAGGGAGTGGCCCGTTGCCTCGCGTGCGGAGTCGACGAGGCTGGGCACGCGCGCACGGTTCCCGTCGAAGCCGCCTGGCCGGGGCCCCTCGCCAAAGAGACGCCCGAGCCATCTGTGGGATCTTCCGTAACGAATGGGCGTGTCCTGGCCGGTACGGTCCTCCTCGGCATCGCGGCGGGGATCTTGATCGTGCGGCTGACTCGGCGCCGCTAGCCCGCTCTCGTCGCGCTCTCCCTCGCGACGCATACGCCGCATCGTCCCGCAGTGCCAGGGCAGCGCCTGCCCCTTCGATGGCGATCAAGCTTCTGACACACCACACTAGCTCCTGATGGCTACGCTCCAGTCGGATCCCCGGTCGATCATCACGCCGGACGCCTTCTCGGTGTCCCCCGACCTCCTGGGGCTACCGCTCGCCTCGCCCTCCAGGCGTCTGTCGGCGTTGGCGCTCGACCTGATCTTCATCGCACTCGTGTCCAGGGCGGGGGGCATCCTCCTCGGGCTTGCGGTGGCGGTGGGTCTGTTCCGGCTCGCGACCCGTCGTCCCGAGGACGATCCGTTTCGAAAGCTGTTCCGATGGAGCCTCGGATGCGTCGGCGCGTTCGCTCTATTCGTGGCGGTGGTCCTCCTCGTAGGCGTCAGGATCGGAGGGGACGGCGACTCCGACGATCCGGCTGCGGTCGTCAATGTCGGTCTACCGGGTGACGTCGACGCCTCTCTCAGCCTGGCTGATCTGATTGGCGGCGTCGGGGACTTCGCGGTCCTGCGTTCCGCGAGCTCCGAGGCCGAGGCGATCGAGGCGGCATCCGATCTGGCTCGGCGGCTCGTGGCCGGAGGTGTGAGTCCAAGGGAGGCCCGAGAGCTGCTCGCCGACGCGGTGCCCGAAGACGCTGATTGGGCGGCGACGCTGCCGGATTTGGTTTTCGCATCGATCGGGGCGGAGCTGGAGGCTGCGTCGGGTGCTGACGGCCCCGCGGGCGACAGCGCGGCGGCGCGCTCCGTCGAGGGGATGTCGACCGAGGAAGCTCTAGCGCGCTATGCGGAGCTCCTGGCGGTCGGCGTCACGGGTGACGGCAGCGGCGAGCCGGCCGGGTCAGCGACGGAACCAGGCGGGACGGCTGGCGGACCCGGCGGCGCGACCGGGGAACCAGGCGGGGCCGGTGCCGACCCGGGCGGCGCAATAGGCGGGGCGACTGGCGGAACCGGCGGCGCGACCGGGGAACCAGGGGGGGCGGCCGATGCGGGCAACGCGGTAAGCGAGCCGGCCGAGGCCCGCGCGCTGCGAGCCAGGCTCCTGCTGGACCTAGCATCGGACACGATCGGCGGCCTGTCGGACCGGATTGCGGATCTGGAGGAGGAGAACGCGAACGAGCGGGCTCGCGTCGAGGGCCTCGAGGACGATCTGGAGGAGGCGCAGGAGGTCGGCGGAATCGAGGCCTTCGTCCGCTTCATTCTCGACGACCTCGGACTCGCATTCGGGTGGGGAACCGTCTACCTGTCCGTCTTCCTCGCGTCGTGGAAGGGTCAGACACCGGGCAAGCGGCTCGTCGGTATCCGCGTCATGAGGCTGGACGGCGGCCCGATCACCGGCTGGATCGCCTTCGAGCGGGCGGGCGGATACGCAGCCGGGTTCGCGACTGGACTGCTCGGCTTCGCTCAGGTGTTTTGGGACTCAAACCGGCAAGGGATCCATGACAAGATCGTGGGAACCGTGGTGGTGCGGACCGGTCAGCCGCCCGTCGACGGACCATGGCGAAAGGAGCCAAACAGCGCATGACTGACATCCCCACGGACCTCCCCATCGAGTCCCAGGAGTTCGGGAAGTCTCTGGACGAACGCCTCGAAGCGCGGATCAACATCAACGTGCCGGACCGTCGCAATCCGCAGCTCAAACAGGTCATGGAGATCGTCAACAACGACGACGAGCTCTACGCGCTTTGGACTGCGGCGAACGTCACTGCGATGGAGCGCTTGGGCATGACGGACCACGGCCCGGTGCACGTGAAGATCGTCATGAACATCGCCGTGCGGATGCTCCGACTGTTGCTCGATCACGGCGTGGAGCCGTCGGTCGAGAAGAACTACGGGATGTCCGGGCTCGAGGCCGAGGTCGTCGTAGCGCTGGCGGCGCTTCTCCATGATCTCGGCATGTCCATTCACCGGCAAGACCACGAGGGGTTCTCGCTCTTCATCGCCCAGGAGAAGCTCCGCGAGATCCTCCCCCAGGTGTACGATCCCGTGAAGGCCACGATCCTGCGCTCCGAGATCCTGCACGCGATCATCGGACATCGGTCGGGTGGGGTGCCGCTCACCCTCGAGGGCGGAGTCGTGCGTATCGCCGACGCTTTGGACATGGCGAAGGGCCGCTCACGCATCCCTTTCGAGTCCGGCTCCGTCAGCATCCACTCGATATCCGCGGCAGCCATCGAAGCTGTGACGCTCGGCCCGGGGGAAACCAAGCCGGTCCGCATCAGTATTGAGATGACGAACTCGGCGGGCATCTTCCAGGTCGACCAACTCCTTCGGAACAAGCTGAAGGGAAGCGGGATCGAACCCTACGTCGAGCTGGATGCTACTCTGAAGGGCGAAGAGGAAAAGAGGTTGTTCAGGCCCTTCCGCTTGTAGGCGAAGCGCGGGATGCCCTTCCGGTCGTAGCCGGAGCGCGGGATTCATCCGGAGACCCGACACCCTTGGCGCGAGTACCGCATCGGCGTGGATACACTCTCCATCTCTCTTCCCCTGGCCTTCTTCGCTGGCTTGGTGTCGTTCCTTTCCCCATGCGTCTTGCCCGTGGTGCCCAGCTACATCGCGTTCGTGTCGGGAATGACGCTGGACGACCTGTCGGGCCCCTCGCCCCGAAGGGCTCGCGGCCTCGTCGCGGTCCACGCGGCTCTGTTCGGGATCGGCTTCGGGATCGTATTCCTCACGCTGGGAGCCGTGGCGACGGCTGCGGGCCCCTCGATCGCGCGCGCGTTACCGATCGTGAATCGGGCGGGAGGTGTGCTGATCGCGGTGTTCGGCCTCTACTTGCTCGGGATACTCCAGCTTCCGGCGTTCGCGCGCGAGCGGCGAATCCACCTTGCGAGACGTCCGGAGGGCTTTCTCGGATCGTTGATCGTGGGCGTTGCGTTCGGAGCCGGTTGGACCCCGTGCATTGGTCCGATCCTCGGCTCGATCCTCCTCCTGGCGGGGCTCGAAGCGACCATGCTCGAAGGAACGCTGCTGCTCACCGCGTATGGGCTCGGGCTCGGCGTTCCCTTCTTCGTCGCGGCCGTAGCGTTCAATTGGTTCCTGGTCGGGACGGCACGCTTGCGCAACCTCATGGTCCCGTTGCAGCGTACGGCAGGCGCGGTGTTGCTTCTGCTGGGTATCTTGATGGTGAGCGGGCACTTCGCGACACTTGGAGGCTTCCTGGCCGCTCAAGGCCAGCTTTTCGATTTGGAGTTGCCATGAACCGCCGCCCATCGATCCAGCTCTCGCACCGAGTCTTCCGAGACGGGTGGGTGGCCTTGGTGCTCCTCGCCTTCGCCGCGGCGTGCGGGGGCGACGGAGCTGACGGCGAAGAGGCGGCGGCTGACGAGCCACGGTCCACCGAAGGGCTCACGCGGAGTCTGCTCTCGGACCCCCCTGAGAGGCTCGCGCAGGAAGACTTGGACATCGGCAGTCTCGGCTACGACGCTGGGGGTGCGGAAGCCACCATCCGCATCATCGAGTTCAGCGACTTCGGCTGTGGGTATTGCCGGAAGTTCCACGAAGAGACCTTCCCGGTGATCCAGACGGAGTACATCGACGAAGGGACGGTGCTGTGGAAATACGTCCCGTTCGTGATCGGGATGTTTCCACATGGCGACGAGGCCGGATTGGCGGGTGAATGCGCCGCGGACCAGGGGCGCTTTGAGGAGATGCGGGACCGGCTCTTCCACGATCAGCCGGAGTGGAAGGGAAGCGATGACGCGATGCCTCATCTCTACCGGTACGGGATCGAGCTCGGACTCGATGCCGAGGAGTTCCGGTCCTGCATCGAGGAACAGCGCCCGGCCCAGCGTCTCGCGACCTCTATCCAAGCCGCCCGGGCGCTGGGAATCCGGGGCACGCCGACGTTCCTCATCAACGGCTATCCCGTCCAGGGCGCTCTTCCAATCCAGCTCTTCCGCGACATCTTCGATCAGGAGCTGGCGGCCCAAGCAGCGCAGAGTGATACCGGGAATTAGCAGAGGGCTTCGCCTCCTCCCTCTTTCGCTCCTCCTTGCCTGTGGCGTTGTCCCAGGCTTCGATTCCACCTGTCAGCCGCTCGCCGGACCCGGCGCGCTTTCGGGGCCCCTGTCCGAGAGCAGCGGCGTGGCCATCAGCCCCCAGCACCCAGGCGTCTTCTGGACGCACAATGACTCGGGCGGAGAGGCGGCGGTGTACGCCGTCGACCACGATGGGACCGTACTGGGTCGGGTGACCGTGACCGGCGCGATCAATCAGGACTGGGAGGACATCGCCACCGGGCCATGCCCCGAGGGCATTTGCCTCTACATCGCGGACACGGGCGACAACATGGCACAGCGGGGCCGGGTCGTCGTGTACCGCATCCCGGAGCCAGCGCCGGACGATGAGCGGTCGGCCGAGGCCGTTCGGCTTTCGTACCGGTACCCCGCGGGCCCCCGGGACGCCGAGGCGCTCTTCGTCCTTCCAGACCAATCGCTGTACGTGGTCTCCAAAGGTCGCCGGGTCCCGGTCGAGGTCTTCCGCGGTCCCACCGTGCTCCCAGCCGACAGCGTCGGACGACTCGAGCGGGTTCAGGCCCTGACGGAGAGGCCGGTTTCTCTCGCGGACCGTGCGACTGGCGCCGGATCCAGCCCGGACGGGAAGCGGGTCGTCATTCGGACGCAGAACATGCTCCAGTTCTTCGACGTGCGGGATGGCCGACTCGAGCCTAGCGTGGACGGCGTCGTGAATCTTCGAGCGCTTCGCGAGGTCCAGGGCGAGGCGGTCGCGCTCGACGACGATGGGCTCGTGGCGCTGACGAGCGAGGCCGGCCCACTGGGTCGGCGAGGGTCCATCACCGTACTGAGCTGTTCGGGGAGCTGAGGAGCTCGAAACGCTCGCTCTCGCGGGTCTCTAGCCAATCTCTTGACGGCGTCTGACCTGGCCCATATAGTTGTGATATGCAACCACCTACTCTCAGGACCGATCATGAGTCCGGCGGCGACACGTCGCGCGACGACGCGCCCGGCACTGTTCTCCCGTCCACTTTGGACGCCATCCGCCTCGGTGCGGACGCGCGTGATCTTCAGCGAGCGTTGAGCGAGCTGACTCGGGTCATTCAGTTCAGGGACCGGGACCGGATCTGCCGCTACGACGTGACGGTCAGCCAGTGCTACGCCCTCCAGGCGTTGACTGAGTCGGGTCCGCTGTCCGTGAACGAGCTCGCGGCGCAACTCTACCTCGACAAGAGCACGGCCAGTCGCTTGGCGCAGGGGCTCGAGGAGAAGGGGTACCTACGGAAGATCACGGATCCGGGGGACCGCCGTGGTCTGCGACTCGACGTGACCGACGCGGGCCGGCGGATAAGCCGCCGAATCGATCATGATCTGACCCAAGAGCACGCGACGTTGCTGAGCGAGTTCGACGAGGAGGTTCGCGAGAGGACCGTCGAGCTCGTCACGAGGCTCGCCCGAGCGGCGGCGGCGCGGGTAGACGCCAGTTGCGGGAGTTGCTGCGTCGTAGAGTAGGCTCGCTGACGGCTCTCTGGGCACAGCGGGCTTTTTCTTGGACAACCAAGTTGCGGATCACAACTACCATGAAGGAGGCTGGAGATGGATGCCAGAACGATTCGGACGGCAGTGAGAGAGCGTTACGGAGCAGTGGCCAAGACGGCTGCGGAGGACGTCACGAACGATGCGTGCTGTGGTACCGACTGCTGCGGAGGCGGCTCGGTCGCGGTCGAGGGGAATGCCGCCGCAGACGGAGCCGCCCAAGGTTCGGCGACCGCGGGAGCGGCGGTCACAGCCAGCGGAATGGCGACGACCGTAGGCTACGCGCCGGACGATCTCGCGGATCTACCCGAGGGCGCCAACCTCGGGCTCGGCTGCGGGAATCCGACGGCCCTCGCCGACGTGCGCGTGGGAGAGACGGTACTCGACCTTGGATCCGGCGCCGGGATCGATTGCTTCATCGCCTCGAAGCGGGTCGGGCCGAGCGGCCGAGTGATCGGCGTGGACATGACGCCCGAGATGGTGGAACGGGCGCGTGCGAACGCTGCCACGGGTGGGTACGGCAACGTCGAGTTCCGGCTCGGTGAGATCGAGGCTTTACCGGTGCCGGACCGGTCCGTCGATGTCATCATCTCGAACTGCGTCCTCAATTTGTCAGCGCGTCGGAGCGAGGCCTTCGCCGAGGCGATGCGGGTTCTCCGGCCCGGTGGCCGCATCATGATCTCCGATCTGCTGTCCGAGCAGCCGACTCCCGAGTTCCTCGCGGCTTCCGTCGACCTCCTGGTGGGGTGCTTGCCAGTGTACCAGGACGAGTACCTCAGGCAGCTGACGGAGGCGGGGTTCGAGGAGGTGGGCGTCGCCAAGGCCGATCCATATCCCGAAGAGCTTCTGTTGGACGACCCCCGAGTGTGCGAGCTCGTGGGCGGTGACGAGGAGCGTCAGGCAGCCGTTGAACGGTTCGCCGGATCGGTACGCGGATCGCTGATCCACGCAGTCAAGCCTGGAGACTGAGGGGCGCACTCGAGTAGCGGATCGGGTCGCGCCCAGAGCGTAGTCAGCCCCAGATGTCGAACGGGTCGCCGGCCTCTTGGAGGCCGGCGAAACCGTTTCGGCGAGCGCGGGCGCCGGCTCCCAGATATCCGAGGTAGCAGCGCGTCAGCTCGGTGCGGAGGGGCGTTGGGTCGGGACCGGCCGACGGGTCGGAAAAGTCCCCGACGAGCTCACGGATGCCGGCGAGGACGATCCGGTAGCCCACCCCGATCGCGAGCTCCGGGTCCGGGTGATCGATATGGTCCCGGTAGGGCATCAGGATCGATTGAACCTCCGCCATCGCGCGGCGGTGGAATGCCCGACCGCGTTCGAGCCAAGCCGGTCCTCGAGCGGAGCCGAGTGCCGCTCGCCGACCCGCGTCCTCGGTTTCCAGCTCGATCAATAATCCCACTAGCTCCTCGACGATGCGCTCGAGCGGCGCCTCGGCCCACTCGCCGCCTTCGATCGCGGCGTCCCAGTGCCGCTCGGCCTCCAGCCAGACGCGCTCCTCCAGGTACCGCACCAGGTCGTCCTTGCCGCCGAACCGGGCGTAAAAAGAACCCACCGACGACTTCGCCGCGCCCACGACCTGGGCGATCGTCGTATGGTCCAGTCCGTTCTCCGCGATCAGGGTGAGCGCGGCGTCGGCGATCCGGTCCAGGGTCTTGCGGCTGCGCTCCTGGCGAGGAGGGCGAAGCAGGGGAGCGGACGGTGAGGCCATAGCTTGCTGCCTGTACTAGAAGAAATATTCTGATTCTAGTTAGGGATCCCGATCGTCCCTGTCAAATCGTGATCACACGGCAGCCGTCCTCCTGTCAACGAGTCACCCTCTGGCAAGGGTGGGTTGAACGTGGCGATTGATCCTCTGGGACGAACGACCCTGTCTAGTGGGGCAATATGGGCCCCCGATCGGCGGAAAGGTCCTTTCCGCCTGGCCTCGCTCGGTCGGATGATGATCCTACAAAGCGCAGTCCGACTACACCTTAGGGCGATGCGACCGAGGGGGCTCAGTTCTTGCCACTGTAGTCTTCGCGCGCCCCCGCAGGATCCTTGCGCGAAGACTGATCGTCCAGACATGAGACGGCGGGGGCTGAACCCCATGCTCGGTGTCGAATGTCCCTCTCTCGCTCGTTTTCGGCTTGGATCGTCGGAGGTCTGCTACTCGCAGCCTGCGACGATGGAACTGTCGATCTCGACTCCCCTACGGAGCTGAGCCCGTCGGAGGTGAACGTCGTGGCCGACGCGGTGGCCGATCTGGCCTACGGCTCGGTAGAGGGCGCGGTGCCCGTGGCCCAGTCTGCCGGACTCAAGTCACCGGGGGATGTACGCGTCGACGGTCAGGACTTCAGCGGTGCCTTCGCGTGCTCGATGGGGGGTACGGTGGAGGTCAACGGTAGCGTGGACGCGCAACTCGACCTCGTGCGGCTCACCGCCTCGATCGAAGTGGTCGCTACAAAGGTCCACCGGGATTGCGCGCTCGACTCTGGCGAGGCGGTCCTCACGCTGAACGGAGACCCCGGGCTGACGATCCGCTCGACTCTGTCCAAGGCTGCGGGTACGCCGATCGGATTCCAGTCCGTCGAGCTGGCTGGCGCGGTCCGATGGAGCACCGACGATGGACGTGGAGGGCACTGTGAGGTCGACCTGCACACCGTCCTGGATCCTGGGCCCAGGACTCGTACCACCACGGGATCCTTGTGCGGGCAAAACGTCGGCGTCGTCGAAACCTGGTCCGCCGCCGGCTCATCTTTGGGCTCTAGCTAGCGGCTAACGGCCACAGGGGCCACCGCTAGCTTCCGCTTCACCCCGACTAGCGACGACCCCCCGGCTTCCGCTCCACCCTGGCCAGAGGCTGCGCCCTCGTCGCAGGACGCACGGCTTCCCGCGTGGCCATGTTGAACCGGTCTCCAGCCGCCAGGAAGTAGAACGGCCCTCCCGAGTCGATCTGGGCTCCGCTGTCGTAGATGACGACGTACCCGGCTCCCATCACCTCGAAGTTGTCACCCGACACGATGATCGCCGTGTTCTCGTCGATCCCGATCCCGAGCAGATCCGGGAGCTCCTCGATGACCTCGAGCATGTCGAACTGACGGTTCCGGCGCAGCAGATGCTGATCGATGCCCACGTTGCGCAGGAAGCCGAGACCCTCGACGTGGTCGCCCATCATGATTTCGTTCGAGCCGGTGTCCCCGCGAATCAGATAAGAGCCCTGAATCGATGCCCCGGCGGAGGAGCCGCCGATGACCCCACCCCTCTCGAGCAGGTTCATGAACTCCTCGTGGGTGCGCGTGTCCAGGTAGGAATCGGCCAAGTGCCACTGCCGCCCCCCCGGGAACCAGACTCCACTCGCCTCGCGAATAGGCTTCACGAAGGCCTCACTGTTGGCCTCCACACGATCTTTCGTGTGGACGACCGTGAGGTTCGTCGCGCCGGCGGCCCGAAACTGCCGTAGACCCGGATAGAACTGGTCGTAGTCATCGCCACCGCCCGCAGTCGGTATGACGACGATGGGCGCGTCCGGCCCTCCCGCCAGATCGAGGAAGCGGCGGACGATGTCGAGATCTCTCATGGCGCCGCCCACGACAACCAACGAGCCGTTGGCCGGTCCAACTTCTTGCGCGGCTAGCGTAGCCGGCGGCGTTACGAGCGCCGTCACGAGGGTCGGCGCCGCAACCAGGAGCGCAACGAAGGTCAGCCCCTTCATGTCAGCCTCCTACCAGGTGTCGAGGAAACACCAAGAAAGGACGCGGGCGTGATGACGGCAAGTGATCTCAGCGAGTGATCCTTTTCTCGACAGCCATTGGTGATGCTGATCATCCGCTGATCGCCTCCCGGTACCGTGGGTCACTCATTCCTACCGGGAGCCGCCCATGTCGAGATCAGGTGATCGCCCTTCGCCGTTCCTCCTATTCACTCCCCCGTACCGGGGATTCGTCCCGCTCAGCGCCCCAGTCCACTTCCTCCGTGAGGGAGACGGGCTGAAGGGTTCGGCGCTCATCTGGTCCCTCGCTTCGGGTCGGCCCACCCGCGACGTGGAGATCGTCAGCCGCCGACCGGCTGGCGTGGCGCTGATCGTCGTCCTTCCGCCAGCGTCTGCCCTACGGTCCGAGTTGGATCTACTCGGCATCATCGGTCGTTGCCGCCCGACCGCGATCGTCCCGTTCCATGAAGATCCAGACCCCGAGGACATGTCCGCCCTCCTCAGGCGCCCCCCGTCGGAGCTGGCCATCGAGTTCACTGACTACCTCGCGTGGCGCGGAGTGAGCGTCGACCGCGAGACTCGCCGAATCTTGCGCCGGACTATCGAGTTGTCCGACGAGCTGCGCACGATCACGGGTCTGTCGCGGGCCGTGTACCTCTCGAGGCGCGCTCTCGGTCGTCGCCTCGTCACGCGAGGGCTGCCGGTCCCGTCTCATTGGCTTCAGTTCGGAAGGATACTGAGGGCTGCCCTTCGTCTTCAGAACTCGGACGACAGCCTGTACGCGGTGGCGTGCTCCCTGGGATACCCAGACGGATTCGCGTTGAGTAACCAGATGAAGAGGCTGACCGACGTCAGGCCCTCCATCGCGCGGGAATGCCTGGGCTGGGAGTGGTTGGTAGAGAGCTGGCTGCGGAAGGAGCGGAGCACCGGTGGACTCACGATGGCGCTTCGGGAATCCGACCTAGCCGGGCTTCCGGCGGATCCCCCGAGCTCGAAGACAAAGCCGACATGGAAGCCGAGAAGAAGGAGCTCGGTCATCCAGCTCCCCGCTGGCTGACGCTTGGGTGGTTGCCCATCTGGCGAGCGCACCGGAGATTTGTCGCCCCCCCTGGCGCCGTAATTTCTGGCGAGGCCTGTGAATGAGGCCTGAGTCTCCTCTACGTGGCGGAATGCCGAGCCCGAGTCTGTCCCTCTTCGGGGGACCAGTGCTTGGGTATGGCTCCGATCGCATCGCGCTATCCCCTTACCAGGGCGCGCTTCTCGGCTTCCTCGCGACGGAAGGCGGGCGGGGCGTTTCCGTCGCGCGACTCGTGGATACGCTTTGGGAGCCGCTACGGCCAGGCGTCGCAAAGCATCGGTTGAGCCAGCTCGTCCACACCGTGAACCGCAAATCCGCGGACGGGCTGTTGATCGCGAAATCCGCGGAGCGTTACGGGCTCAGCGCACACGTCGTGACCGATCTCGACGCGCTCTTGGAAGGCCTCGCCCAAGGGCAGCTTGAAGAGGCCGCGGAGATCTTCTCTCGCGGGTTCCTATCAGGGCTCTCTAAGACTCCGACTGATACGTTCGCGGACTGGCTCGATGCGATGCGCCTGAAATTGCGCGCGAGCATCCGAGAGACTGCGGCCGCGCGATGGACGGAGCTGACCCGTGAAGGACGTTGGCATCAAGCATCCGGCCCGGCGCAGGTACTCCTTTCACTCGATCCGAGTGATGAGAAGGCCCTACAGATGGTCATTCGGGCTCGCGCGATGTCGGGGAGAGTCAAAGAGGCGGAGGCGGTCTACTCGAGCTTCGCCGAGCGGGCGGAATCCACGGCGGGAGCTTGGACTCCGTCGAACGAGACCCGTGCGCTGTTCGATCGCGTAAAAGCTCTCGATCCTGGGCCCTATCACCGATTGGAGCAGCCGCGTGCCGAAGCGGATCCCCGTCCGATTCTGGTCGGGCGCGCCGACGAATTGGCGGCTCTCTCCGCGGCAGCACGCTCGGTGGCCGGAAGCGGGCTCCGCATCGTCGTCGTCAAAGGCGAAGGAGGGATGGGCAAAACGCGACTCGTCGAGGAGTCACTCGCTGGTGTCGCGCTGGACGGAGTCCGTGTGCTGCGCGGTCAATCCTCCGAGTTCGAGCGTGACATCCCCCTCAATCCGATTCTCGAGGCCTTCATGGAGCCCGAGATCGGCGCCCACATTCAGAAGCTCGAAGATCCCTGGCGTCTGGTTCTATTGGCGCTCATGCCGGAGTTCCACCACGGACCCGCGCCACTCCCCGAGCTTCCATACATCCAACCAGGGAGCATACCCCGGCGCCTCTTTGAAGCGATCCGACAACTGTTCGTAGGGGTCGCTCGTGACGCACCAACGATCGTCTTCATCGATGATTTCCAATGGGTGGACGAAACGTCGGTCGCCGCCCTCGAATACCTCCTCCGCCGATGGGAGTCCGAACCTCTCGTCCTGGTTCTCTCCGTCCGTACTGAAAGCCTGGTGGCAGGCGGGGCCGTAGATCGCTTCCTCACAGACAAGGAATCGGACGATGAAGCGCGGGAATTCCTCCTGGACGAGCTTTCCATGGAGGCGGCGCAGGACCTCGTGCGCGAAGTGGCGCGTACGCCGATTTCCGCCACTGAAGGGGAAGAGATCGCCACCTTGGGCGGGTTCAACCCCTTCTTCATCATCGAGCTGACGCTGGAGTTCGAAGAGGGGCGTCGCCTTCCCCGCCCCGACCTCGGCGACCTGATTCCACTCCCGTTCTTGATCAGGCAGGTCCTCGACCAGCGACTGAGCCAGTTGGAGCCGGACTCCGAACATGCACTGAACACCCTAAGCGTCTTCGGGCGCGCCGCGCGGGGTCACGAACTCGCCAAGCTGTCGAAGCTGACTCAGGAGGCGTGCGTGGAGGCGCTCGAGCAGCTGCAGGGCTTCCGACTGGTCAAATGGACCGACCACGGTTTCCAGGTGAGGCACGAGTTGATCCGCCAAGCGGTCTACTCCCGACTTAGCCAGGCGCGGAAGGCATGGATGCACGGTGAGGTGGCTCGTTACCTGGAGCAGACCGACAGCGCTGACTCGGTCGGGGAGCTGGCATTGCACTACGGGGGGGCGGAGGAGAACTCGAAGGCTCTCGGCTATGCGTTGGAAGCGGCGTCTCAAGCAGAGGCTGCAGGCGCCGTCCCTGAGGCACTCCGGTTCCTTCGAATCGGGCGGCAAAGCACTGAGGATCCGTCACAGAGTGCTGAGTTGATCGGTAGGACCGCACATCT
This sequence comes from Longimicrobiales bacterium, assembly GCA_965248625.1. Taxonomy (GTDB): domain Bacteria; phylum Gemmatimonadota; class Gemmatimonadetes; order Longimicrobiales; family Gaopeijiaceae. The sequence continues at coordinate 1,905,144 of OZ252109.1, forward strand.
CAACTACCTACATCGTGACTTTGAACAGGCTGCGCCATTGCTTGGCTTGGCAGCCGACCGATTCCGCCAGCTCGGTCGGATCCGAGAGGCGCTCATGGCTGAACTCGAGCACCTGGACATCCTCTCCCAGCGGGAGGCCCTGCCGACGCGCGACTTCTTGCGCCAGCTCCAAGACCTGAAGCAAACCGCGCTGCGCCAGGATTTCTGGGAGGTGGCCGCCAAGGCCATGGACACTGAGGTACGACTTCTTGATCGAGCTGAGGAAATAGAAGGGGTGAGGCGAGTTGTCTCGGAGGCGGAAGGCCTCCTGGGCGGCATGTCACCGCGTGCGGAGTGCTCGCTGCTGGGGATCGTCGCGTTCAACCTCTATTACGGGTCGCCGACAAGAGCGTTGGAGGCGGCGAGGCGGGGCTTGCTGCTTGCCCAAGAGCACGGCCTTATAGATGAGGTGTTGAAGAGTTCAATCCGGCTGATCGTTGTGATGCTGCACCAGGGCCTTCTTGAGACGAGAGAAGGAGAGGTCGCCATCGAGGTCGCTGAATCGCTAGCGCGGCGAAGCGGAGACCTGTATTCGCGATTCAATCTTCACATCGATCAAGGTGTGTGGTACGTCGATATCGGGGAGTATGACCGCGCTCTGACGGCATTTCACCGAGCCAGTTCAGTCCTTAAAGGAACTGAAGCCCGTCTGCTCAGGCTCAACCTCGCGTATAACCTCGGAGAGCTTCATCTATTGATCGGTGAGATCGATCGTGCGAGGAGGGAATTCAATCGGGCTCAGGAGCTTGACGGACCTGGGATGCCTGGAAACGCTCGCGCGCTCGTGAAGGCTGGCTTGGGATTGGCCGCCCTGTACGAGGGGGACTTGAAAGCGGCCCGGCTGTACGAATCCAACCTTCCACCCGATCCGGAAGAATGGTCCTTCGAGCCTTCTCTGATTGTCCGATTTCGAAGTCGGATGCTTGAGCGGCGTGGAAAGAGAGAGGAAGCGGTGGACTACTTACTCAAGACCGCCGACGGTTTCGAGACGCGTTTCGTAACAAGCTGGATCAAATCCCGACTTCTGGCGTCGAGAATAGCATCGCGTTCAAGTCCATTGCGGGCGCGACAGATCGCCGAGCCAGCGTATCGACGGGCCGTAGAGTTGGGTCTGGACTGTCGTAAGGAACAGCTAGCGAAGTACATCTGATCCTTGTCTCGGGCACTCTGCGGGGACGCGGGACTAGGACATCCGCGCGCCTAGGGAACTCTCGAGTGGGCGTCTCGGGTCACTTACTTCTTCGAGAGAGCGAACCATCCGCATCTCCGACGCGTAGTCCTTCAGCAGCCCGTTGCTGACGACAGTTTGGACTATCTCACCGTCGAATTGTGTCCCGTGCGTAGACCTCTAACTGCTCACACACCTGAGGCAGGCTCAGGGCCTGGCGGTAAGGCCGGTCGGATAACATTGCATCGATTGCATCGCAAATCTTGACGATACGCGCGCCCAGCGGAATCTCACGACCTGCCAGCCCATCAGGGTATCCGTTCCCATTGATCCATTCGTGATGGTGCTTGACTGCTAGAATCACATCGGCGTCGAACGAACCCATGGATGTGAGTAGCTCCACACCCTTCGTGACGTGCGACTCAATGATCGTTCGCTCCTCATCGGAAAGGCTTCCGGGCTTCCGGAGAATGTCCGCATAAATGGCCTCGATCTTACCTATGTCATGCAGCAGCGCCGCCGTCTTGATTGACTCTACCTTCCGCGTCGGCACGCGCAGAGCTTCGGCGATTCGTCCCGCCAGATCAGAGACGCGCAGCGAATGGCCAGACGTGTAAGGGTCCCGTGTCTCGATCGCTTTGACGAGGGCTTTTAGGAGATCTCGGTTTGCTTGTTGGAGCTTGAATACGGTGAGATACGAGTGACGGATGAAAAGCAACGGAAGCAAGATGACGAGAAACCCACCTATCCAGAGCTCGACGTACAACACCGCAAGCACAATAGCGATCGGGCTGATTAGCAGGTCGTAGAAAATATTCGTTCCCGCCCGCCCAATGAGTGCCGCGAGAACGCGCTTGAAGGGAAAGTCTTGATCGAGCGCAATGGCAAGCGACACGGCGGCGTGATTGATGACAACAAATACCGCGCCGAAGGCGACGAACGCGCCCAACTGTGGATCAAACTGCACGGGGACGGGTGCACCTGGGCCGGCTAGTGCGAACCCTCCGACGGCGACGTACGCCCACCCGGCGAGCCCCGTCGAAAGAATGAACTGGGAAACGTTGAAGGCGGCACGAATGGGCGGCTTCCTGCGAAGAAAGAACTCGGTGACGCCGCCGGTGATCAGCATGAGGAGCAGTGCTGCTACAGGTCCGAACAGCACCACGCTGCCAAGCAGCGGAATGAACGTAATGGAGGATCCACCAGATGTCTGGGCTACTCGAATAGTTAGTGCGAGTCGCTCGGAGAGAAGGGCGAGAGCTATGAGAGCACCCAAACCAATGGCGCTCGCCTTGGGGAGAGCGGCGAGGGCCAACCATGGTACGGAAACCACCACGACGGCCGCGGCCACTCCCATGAAGCCTACATATGCCCTAATTGGCTTGACCTTCATGTAGGATCTCCCCCTCGGTCCGCTACTACCACGTTGCTACGCCGAATGCTGCTAGCAAAGCTCCGAAAAATTCGAGCAGGGAGCTAAACACATCGATCACCTCCTTTGTAGGTGTCGACTCCGTTCGCTATTGGGAGTCGCGATGATCCGCTCAACCGCTCGGCTTCGCTCTAGCAGACCGAGGGGGGATTTCTCCTTTTCTAGAGGCGGCCTCTGACCCACCGATCAGTGGCCTGGAGGGTTGCGAGTACGACTGACCGGTCGGAGGAGTCCTGTACTGCCGATGCTCCGGCGAGTGTGGCGATTTCCCGACCGCAGATGGCGTGGATGGCCACGAGGATGAAGGTCCGGTCGAAGGCCGTGACTTGGGTCACGCCGTCCAGCGACATCGCCAAGCCTCGGTGTCCGTTCTCCTCGAGCTCCGGCGCAATCGCCGTCTCTACCGCCCGCAGGGTCGCCGCAGCGAGCCCCTCGAGCCTCGATCGCGGCAAGTCCGTTCCGGAAGCCTCGCCTTCGAAGAGGTCGTCTTTCCACCTCAGCGTCACCTTCATGCGCACTCGGTGCGAGCTCTCGCTCTCCACCTGATGCCCCATGAAGAGGATCCTGCTTGTATTCGCTTCCTCCACCGCCTCGTGGATGGCCGCGGGAGGGGCGGGAGGTTCGATCACGGCCTGGACCATTGCCTTCGACTGCGCCACCGAGATCTTCCTGTGATCCAGCGCGAGGTCGAAGTGGGCCAACAGGGCCGACTCGACGTTTCGTACCGTTTGCTTTGGGGCCACGTCTTCGTTGGTCAGCAGGTGTATCTCCTCGATCTCGCCGCCGGGGCGAGCGATCAACCGCACAGAGATCACACCAGGGAGCGAGCGCAGGAGATTCTCGGCTCGTTCGATCGTCCAGCCCTCGCCGAACGGAAAGTCCTTGGTCTGGGCTTCCACCTAGGTGCTTCAGTTGGGGTTTCGGGAAGCTCCGAACCCCGTCGATAAGTCCAAGACGTGTGCCAACCTAGGCGTTTCCCTGGTTGCAGACGGGCCACGTCTTGCGGACATGCGACTCCCGTCGGGTTTTCTCGGTAAGCGCAACTCCCCCGGGGGGGGTCGTCAGCGGCTCAAGCTCGGTCCTGCCGTTCCAACGAAGTGTGTTCAAATGTTTACGGAAGGGGATCTACTATGGGGTCGATACGTAACTCATGTCAAGGAAACCGTTTGACAGAGGAGGGAGGAACCAGCACGCGAAGGCCTAACATCGATGGATCCCCCACGGAGGCCCGGCAAGCCGAACCCTCGGGTCACGGAAGGACGGATCGCCCGTCCAGATCCAGCGGAATCTCGATTCCGGCCAGTCCCGCGAGCGTCGGCGCCACGTCCACGGTCCGTGCCGGAGCGTCTGAAACTCCGGTCGGCACGCCCGCTCCAAGGAAGATGATCGGGACATGTCTGTCGTATGCATAGGCTGAGCCGTGGGTCGTCCCTGCTCCGCCCGGGTAGAGCAGCGTTCCCTCGGTGTAGCGAATCTCCACGGGGACGCCGTACCGGTTGAGAAGCCCCGGATGGCGTCCTGGGAAATAGGAGTTTTGCTGAAGCCTAACGAAGGCGTCGCCCGACGGGGGGCCGGCCAGCTCCGCCTCGGGCATTGCATCGGCGATGAAGTCGAGTCCCTCGAGAGCCTCCGCAGCCCGCTCCGCCGCGACTTCCGTCCCTTGGCTCGCGCCCAGCCTCATTGCCAGCTGGCCGGTGTTAACTGCTGTGGTCAGCTCGTCACGCCCGATGCGGCGCGCTGTCTGGCCGGTCTGTTGGAGGTACTCGGGCACCGCCAACACCCCGTGATCGGAGCTCATTCCGAGCACCCACCGTCCCGCGCCGACGTACTCGTCCAGGAAGGAGAGGAACTCGCCGAGAGCGCGGTCCAGCCGGAGCAGGTTGTCGAGCTGCTCAACGCTGAAAGGCCCGTAGGCGTGACCGACATAGTCGGTTTGTGAGAGAGAGACGCTAAGGAAGTCGACGATGTCGTCTTGGCCGATCTCGAGCTCGCGGGCGGCGGTGGTGGCCAAAGCGAGTGTCGCCCTGTCCACGACCGGAGTCTCCGAGATCCAGAGGTTGAAGTCGACGGAAGACGCCCCCATGGATTCGAGAGCGAACTGATGCGGGAACGTCGTATGGACCCGGTCCCCTTCGTAGTCAACGGAGTCACCTCGAGGTGTCGCTGTTTCCAGGCCTGGTGGGATCGTGCTGGTCCAGACCGAGTCCCCGAAGAACTGGACTCTGGCCTCGCGGTTGAAGCGCTCGACCCAGCCAGGGTACCTCTCTCGATACCAGACGGAGGTCACGTATCGTCCGGCGTTGGCGTCGAGCCAGTACACATGGCCTGGAGCCCGACCCGCCATCGTGATCGCTGCTCTATCCTTTTTCGAAACCGAGACGACGAGCGCACCGGAATCCGCCGCGAGCACCCAGTCCGCCATGCCTCCCCGCACCAGGTTGCTGGGGGAGCGGCCAGGTTGCATCGGCAGCCCGACGATCCTCGAGAGGGTGTCCTCGACCGCATACACGTTGCGGACTTCGCCATCGGGGAATTCGTACCAGTTGTTCGAGACGATGCCGTGCTTCCTCGGGAACACGCCCGTAGCGATCGTCGCATGTCCGGCTGCCGTCTCCGTGACGGAGTGCTCATGGGTCCCGTTCGTGAACCGGAATCCGTCGTCGCGCAAACGGCGCAACCCACCCGTGAAGTGCTCGTCGTATCGGTCCAGGAGTGCCGTGGGCAGTTGGTCGACGACGACCGTCACCATCAGCCGGGGGCTCTCGTCTTGGGCAACGCTTGCGCAGGCGCTCCCCGTCAGCAGGAGGAGCAGCAGCAACGCCGAGCGCACCGGCAAGACGAGGGTCGGCATGCGAAGAATCCTCTCTGGTGAAGCGTCGTTCCGGCACGGTTCCGACGGTGTTCCGAGGTGCCCGTCCGGAGTCCCTCGGCAACCGCCGATATGCAGCCGTGGATCAACTGGACAAGCCTCAGGTCGAGGGATAAACTAGCCCCGGACCAGCCCGGCACCCAGGCGATCGCTCCCCTAAGACGCCCCACCGATCCCGTATGTTCCTGCGAAAAAAACCGGCCCTGATTCTGTTCGGAGGTCTTCTGATCGCCGGACCCGTCAGGACTCAGGAGCCCCTCAGCTACGATGTGCGGGCCGGTGACCAGGTCGCGATCGAATTCTACACCGCAGCCGGCACACGGCTCGCCGAAGTCTCGGGCGAACGGACGGTGGACCGGAACGGTCGCATCTACCTTCCCTATGTGGGAACCGTCGAGCTGACGGGACTCGATGCTCCAGGCATTCGGGAGGTTCTGACGCAGCGCTTCTCCGAGTTCTACGACAGTCCCGTCGTGGACGTCACCGTCCTCCTTCGGGTGAACGTGACGGGTGCCGTCCGGCTCCCAGGGAGCTACTTCCTGGACCCCGCGTCCACGATCGTCGACGCCCTCTCTCGTGGCGGCGGCACCGGCACAGAGGTGGACATCGGGATGGTGGGCGGAGCGGCGGATCCGTCACAAGTGCGTCTCGTCAGAGGCGGCACGACGGAGACTCTGAACCTGCGGCCCGACGAGGCGACGCCCGAGGTGCTCACGAGGCGGATCCAATCCGGCGACTGGCTCTACGTGCCTCCCCGCCCGCGCTCCCGTTGGCGCGACAACATCCAGTTCATTTCCACGATTGTCGGACTCGTTGCGGGCGTGGCTACGGTAGTCATCGTGACGACGCGCTGACCCCTCCCTAACTCCAAGCCCTCATGTACCAGACCTCGCAAGGCGGTTGGATCGAGGTCATCACGGGGGTCATGTTCAGCGGGAAGTCGGAAGAGCTCCTGCGCCGGGTCCGTCGGGCCCTCATAGCGCGTCGGAAGGTCCAGGTCTTCAAGTCGCATCTCGACGACCGCTACGGCGGCGTCTTCCAGATCAGCTCTCACGACGGCACGCAGATCGAGGCCCATCCCGTGTCGTCGTCCGTCGAGGTCGCCCAGCGTATTTCCCGCGACTCCCACGTCGTGGCGGTCGACGAAGCACAGTTCCTCGATCACGGGATCTTAGCAGTGGCCAACGACCTCGCCGACCGTGGAGTGCGCGTCGTGATCAGCGGCACGGACATGGACTTCCGCGGCGAGCCCTTCGGTCCCGTTCCGGGACTCCTGGCCGTCGCCGAGCGCGTCGACAAGCTCCATGCCATCTGCGTCGTGTGCGGCGACCTGGCAACCCGCAACCAGCGCCTCAGCGACGGCCGCCCTGCCCCGGCCGAGGGCCCGACCGTCCAGGTGGGCGGCTCGGAAAGCTACGAGGCGCGCTGCCGGAGCTGCCACGAGGTGCCGGCGCTCGACCGGCAACAGGTGGAGCTGCCGATCCGGTCGGCGGGCTGACGCGACCGGCGCGTCTCTGCGGCTGGCGGGATCCGCAGGGACAGCCAGTGGCCCGTCCTGCGCGACGGGTCGAGCCGCTGCGGGAACGACAAGACCCATCGAGCCATCCCCCCGCTCGGGCTGCCGCGCCTTATTGCCTCATGCAGCGAGCAGAGAGCGCCCTGATCGATGACCGATCCGACGAGGACTTCCGGGCCGTTTACGGTGGTCTTGCGACGGAGGCTGTGCGAATCGATGCGGCGGTTGGTCGGATCAGGCTGTCCGGACTGGATCTCTCAAACGAGGAGCTCGCCTCGGTCGAGCGACTCCGAGTGCTCGTGGCGGAGATCAACGCGGGGTCGCTGAGGAGCGAGGCGGAGGCCATCATGGCGCACCCGCACAGGGGCGAGAGCCTCCGCTTGCTTACGACTTTACTCGGCGACGGGCGGCTACTGGTACGGTCTGCACCCCTTGCGAGTTGGTCGCCGGACTTCTCGCTGTTCCGCCGTGCCGACGCATCGCGGACCCTTCTCGTGGGGACGCACTGGTTTCAGCGCCCGTACCCTCATCTCGGTCCCGCCTTGGCCTCCCTGCACCTAGGCCCTCCGGCTGAGCGCATGTCCCGGCGCTTCCAGGAGATGTGGGACACTGCCCATGACATCGGACAGGCTGTGAAGAGCGCGTTGGAGGCCGCCGAAAGCCAGGCAATGGGAGACGGAGCCAGCGGATCGTAGGGGGTATATCCAAGCCGGAGCCGAGGCGCCGAACAACTTGACACCTTCGTCGAGGTCGGGTAGCGTTTTCGGCCTCCGCAAGGGGGATTTTCCGGCGTAGCTCAGTTGGTAGAGCGGGTGGCTGTTAACCACCATGTCGCAGGTTCGAGTCCTGCCGCCGGAGCTTTTTGTAGACAGTTACGCGCGGACGGCGACGGGGCCACCTGATTCAATCGGGGGGCCCCGTTTTTCTGTGGGGTAGCCTGTACCGGGTTCTTTGGCTTCAAGGACGGACGCGCTCATCGGCTCACGGGCCCGGCAGCACAGGGTTGCGCCCCCCCGGGGTAAGTCGGGAATTTGGATTCCCCATTGAAGCGAACGATAGGAACGATTGCCGAAGACCCGCCGGGAAGGGGACACCGCCGCGCTGGTGGACATAGGGAGGTCGCATGAAAGGCCCAGTCGCTTTTGTCAGCATGCCGGTTTCAGACGAGTTCAAGGACGTGAGCGCCGCGACCGTGGCGGCGCTCGAAGCGGCCGGTTACGAGGTCTATCGCTTCGACGAGAAGTCCGAGATCGGCACAGGAAGGTACTGGCAGAGCGAGTTGCTCGACGCGCTGCGATCGGCCGATGTGGTGGTCGCCGACGTCACCGGGCCGCGCCCGAACGTGATCTACGAAATCGGATACGCCCATGGCCAGCGGAAGCCCGTGATCCTCATCGGCCGATCAGACTCTCTGGAGAGTCTGCCCGGGTATCTGATGAACTATCAGGTGCTGCTATACGAACCCGATGACTTCGAGGAGCTAACCTACCTCTTGCGAAGCTCCGTGGAGCGCTTGACGACCAGCTACGGGGCGAGCTGATCCGATGGGTGCGGGCAAGACGTGCTTCGTCGTGATGCCGTTCAAGCCGGAGTTCCGTTTCTTCTATCTGTACCTGAGCGCCCATCTGAAGGAGGAGTACGATCTCGACATCGAGCGCGGCGACGATCGGATCGAGTCGCGCCCCATCGCGCACAAGGTCCGCCGGCAGATTCGCGAGGCGGACCTGATTCTTGGGGACGTGACCGGAGCAAATCCGAACGTGCTCTACGAGCTGGGTCTCGCCGACGCCTTCGACAAGCCCATGTTCCTGCTCACCCAGGATGAGGTAGAGGAAGTACCTGTCGATGTACGGCACAGAGAGCTGATCCGCTATTCCCTCGGGGATGAGGAGGGCCTCCGCGATAAGCTCCAGAAGGCGCTCAGTGAGTTCCTCTTCGAGCGTTATAAGGAGCTGTACCAGCGCGGCGCCGAGTTCCTGAAGGAGCTCAACAAGGACACCGGCTCGAAGCACAAGCCCGTACCCGAGAAGGATTTCCAACTCCAGATGGTTCAGGCCGAGCGTACGCAGGGCATTCCGGACGATGATGAGGAAGATGCCCTCCGGGAGTTCCTGGTACCCCGGATCATGGGTCCCGCCGTTGCCGACGTCGGGGTGATGAAGAGCGTACAGAGCTGGCTCGTCAAGAAGTCTAAGTAACGGTCCTAGGCGTCCGCGACCAGCTCCGTATCAGCGGACCGCGGAGCCCTCCAAGTATCCCACGCCAGAACATCTAAGCCGTCCAAAAAAAGGTACGACGCTTGCACTAACACGGTCGGCGGCGAACGCCGGTTGAGTGCCGATTCGACATCAAGGAGTGTGTTGTGCGACTGTTATCCCCTCCAACACTGGCTTTGGCTCTATTCCTCGGTGCCGGCCCCGTTGTTGCGCAAGCGCAACAGACGATGACGTTCGAAGACCCCGGGAGCGTCACCGACTACGGGTACTACATCGGAACGTACGGAATGACTTGGCAGTCCGCTCCTGGCGGGCCGCAGATGATCGATATCTGGTGCTTGGACTTCAATCACAGGGTCAGCCTCGGCCAGACGTACAGCGCCTACTTCACACCGTTGTCCAGCGGGGACATGTCCTTGACTCGCTTTGGCGGTGCGATGAAAACGCAGTACGCAATGGCCGCCTGGCTGACGATGCAGTTCTCGGCCACTCCGACTGTGAATTGGGGCGGGATCCAAGCGGCGATGTGGTACGTGATGGATCCGACCGCGGCGGTCGGAGCTCAGGCCGCGGCCGACGCCCAGTCGTGGATCACGCTCGCGGAGACTGGGATCCAGCAACCCGGCTTCAGCCTCAGCCAGTTCACCATCATCAGCGACGTAAACTCGTCGACCGGCAGCGTGCAGGAGTTCATCACGCGGGACGTCTCGGTGACTCCCGAGCCGGCGACGGTCGTAATGCTGGCCACGGGGTTGCTCTGCCTGTTCGTCGTCTACAGGAGGCGCCGGCAGGTGGCTTGACCCACCCCGAATCCAGTCGTTGGCTCGAAGGCGGACCGGCAACGCGGCCGGTCCGCCTTCATCTTTTCCGCATGATTTCACGCTCCCGTGGTGGGTCCTCTGGCCCGAGAGAGCAGGACCGGCCTATCCTTGCGTGATCACTCCACCGCGAGGTCGACGTGCAAAGCACGAGAACGACGCGAGATGTCCACATCGAGGCGCTCAGCCGGTTCAAGTGGGTGTTCTACTTCGTGGCCCTCCTCATGGTCGTGCCCCCAGTTGTGGACTTTGGCCTGAACGTCCTACCGTGGAGGCCTGGTCAAATCCAGTGGCGCTACGGGGCTGTCGGATTGGTGTCAGGATTCCTCATGACCACCGTTCTGGGTGCGGCGATGGTCGCCGGGCTCGCCGCGTGGTTCGGGCACCGATGGATCCAGCGCATCACGGGGATTCTCTGGCTCATTTCAGGCGGCCTTCTCGTTCTGGCCTGCGCCGGCTTCATGCTCGACATGCTTCAGCTGCGCGCCGAGGTACCCGTGGAGCAGCGGTGGACCTTCGATGTCGCGGGGATCAAAGCCGCGCTCAAGAACCTTGCGGGCGCGGCGGCGCTTCTTTGGCTTGGCATTGTGGCGGTCCGCTCGACGCGACCCCGACGCGTCCGTAGCGAGGAGCCACGCGTGTTCACTTTCCCGGCGAGCCACGAATAGCGCTCGGGTGCTCGTCCCAACGACCGCCGTCCGGCTCTCCCCGAGACAACGATCCCCACCAAATCGTCGTGCGCCTCGACCCCGTAAACCACCTCGTTGACTCCGTCCGTCTGGCCGCAAGCCAGTGCGCCCGACGCTTGCCATCCCCGCTGCCGCATCCCCGAGCTCTCCTGATTGCCCACCACCACCCCAACCGCTTTAGGGATCGCTGCGCCGTAAGGATCCCGACCTCCTCGGCAATGACGGGTTGAAGACGCGCTCGACATCACGAGCCGTCGGACTGAAGAGCCCGCCGCCCAAAAGGAGGCAGAGATGAGCCAAGAGACCGGGATCGCCCCGGCGACGGCCCGAAATCAAGCAGGTCGAGTGAGGCCAGGCCGCGCGCCCGAGTCGAAGCGCCCGGGGTTCATGATGACTGCGGTCATGCTCGCCGTGCTCGTCACGCCCTTCTGCGTAGGAGGGCAGATGGCCGCTACCCCCGGCGGCGCCAGCTACGCGAGGGCCGAGATCTTCCATCCGGACAACAGCCGCTACGAGGTCAACGACCTCAGGATCGAGGGCGACCACGCGAGCTTCCGTCGCGGCAACACAAACACGCGCTCGTCACTCCTACTCGAAGACGTGGCGGCGATTCGAGTGCGGGCAGGTGACAAGGGAGCCCGATACGCTGCGCTCACCGCAGGAGTCTCCGCGGCTTCCGCTGCGCTCTCCGTGGCGAGCTGGAACAACGAGGCGTCCCGGTCGGAGCAGGCCTCCTACGGCTCTTGGATGCTCGGGTTCGCCTCATTCGGCGCCGGACTGGGCTACCTCATTGGCCGCACCCAGGTCAATCTGGACCGGCGTCTACTCGAATGAGGGCGGCTCCGTCCGGATGGACCCCTTGCTGCTGCCTTCCCGAGTCGGTCTGCACGTCGGCCTGACCCTACCGTGACGATTTTCGTTCAAAGGAGGACCATGATGTTGGAGCAACGCAGATCCTGCCGGCAGCCGCTTCTCGCCGCGACGCTGGTCCTGGCGCTGGGTGCATGCGCGTCGCCGGGGAAGTACGATCTCTCCGTCCAACCCAACAGCCCACCCGAGCGATTCGAGAATATCGAGGTCGCACCAGTCACGACGGGTATCACGAGCCACAGCCTGGATATCTCGGCTCCGGCCATGTTGCGATCCGCCGTCGTGGACGCCTTGGCGAAGACAGGTCGGTACAGCTCGGTCGAGCCTGAGATCGAAGCGGCGCCTGGGGTGTTGAGAGTCAACTGCGAAATCAGCGAGTACGAGACTGGGAGTCAGGCGATGCGATGGCTCGTCGGCCGCTTCGCCGGGGGAGCGTATCTCGACGCGACCTGTAGCTTCGAGGACGCCGAGACGAATCGCCTCTACGCTCAGGGCGTGTTCACGGGGGAGGTGAAGAGCGGATGGTTCGGGGGCTCGGCCGGGATCGAGGGCATGGCCGATGACGCAGCGGCTGCCCTGGCCCGTTTCCTCGAGAAGGGAAACGACTGACGTGGGCGAGATCAGCCCAGCGGTGGTCCCCGGCTTCGGTCGGGGGCCGCCCGCTTATTTGTGCCAGAGCCGCGCCGACGGGGACGGCGCCCCCCCTAATCCCCCCGCACACGGAGTCGTGCGGGGGAGCCCGGAACCGCGTTGCAGGCGCTATGCGTTCCGCCTAGTCTCCGAGCGTCCTCTTCGTGGCGATACAGTGGCGGGTCAAGGATAGGTGCCGCTTCTCGCAAGACGACGGGCGGATCCGTCGTCCATCCCGACCGCGGCTCGTCCACGACCTCGTTTCCACCGGATGCTATTCGATGTCCGATACGCCCGTTTACCCGGCTCGGTGGCTGGCCGCGACCCGCCGGATCTCCCTGGTCCTCCTCATTGCCGGCGTGGGAGTCCTACCCGCGTGCAGCGCGGGAACGGATCCGCCGGTCGTCTTCCAGTACGATCTCACGACCATCGGGGGGCAGCCGCTCCCCTTTGAGCTTCAGTCGGCGCTGGCGGACAGGATCAACGTTACGGGCACGCTGCTGGTGCTTGAGCCCGACGGGACGTACAGCCTCACGATTCTAACCGAGATCCTGGACGCGGGGGAACTCACGACGAACAGCAGCGGCGAGATCGGTGACTGGACGCAGTCCGGCTCCCAGGTGGCGCTGGTGAGCCGGTTCGAGGACAAGACCACCACAGCGTCGATTCAGGGTGGCACGATGACAATCGCCGCCTACGCGATCACGCTTTTCTTCGGCGAGAATGACAGCGACGCCTTCGTGCTCAGTGGCCTCACGCTGGTGGAACGGCAAGGACAGAGTCCTTAGAGGATTGTTCGGCGGCGCTGACCGTACCCGACCGCGCCTCACGAGCCGGCGGACTTGCTCCCTTCGGCCGCATCCGTCCGAAACCAGTTCACGAAGTCGCCCAGCCCCTCCGCCAAGGTGACTTGGGGACGGTAGCCGAGCTCCCGCTCGGCCTTCGACACGTCCGCCCACGTCAGTGGCACGTCGCCCGCCTGGGGGGGGAGCTCTTCACGGAGTGCCTCGCGACCGGTGGCGACTTCGAGAGCTTCGACCAGCTCGGATAGCTTGACAGGGCTGGCGTTGCCCAGGTTGAAGATCTCGAACGCGGCTCCACCAGGCCCAGCGTTCGGTGTGTAGTCGACCGCAGCCAGAACGCCTCCCACGATATCGGTCACGTGCGTGTAGTCGCGGCCCGACGAGCCGTCTCCGAAAATCGGTAGCGCATCTCCGCGCTCGATCAGCTTCGTGAACTTGTGGATGGCGAGATCCGGACGCTGCCGTGGGCCGTATACCGTGAAGAAGCGCAAGCACACGACCGGAAAGCCGTAGAGGTGTGCGTAGGAGAAGGACAGCGCCTCGCCGGCCAGCTTGGTGACGCCGTATGGGGAGATCGGGCGCAACCCGCCTTGTGCCTCGGAAAACGGTGCGTCACTGGTCACGCCGTAGACGGAGCTCGAGGAGCCCAACACCATCTTGCATCCGTCCGTCTGGCTAATCGCCTGCAGGAGGTTGAGGGTCCCGCCGATGTTGACGCGCTCGTACAGAACGGGGTTCTCGATCGACGGGCGGACACCGGCTCTCGCCGCGAGATGCACGACGGCGTGCGGCTGGACCCGGCCGAGCAAGTCGTCCAGCATGCCCGGCTCGCAGATGTCCCGCTCGACGAACTCGAAGGAGCCGGCGTTCCGCACTTCTTCGAGGTTGGCCAGCTTGCGCTCGCGGGCGTAGAAGTCGTCGACGCAGTCGACCACCGTGAGGGCACACCCTCGCCGAATCAACGCCTCCGCGACGTGTGAGCCGATGAAGCCGGCTCCACCGGTGAGGACGACGCGTTGTAGGTCACTTTTTGGCATGGACGACAACATGCGTCGCCTCGCCTACCTTCCGCGAGGCCCCACGATTCCCTTACGAGTACCCGCGCGGACCACGGCCCGGCGTCCTCGTCCAACCGCTCCCCAGGGCATGCCGACCTCGATCGAGTCCATTCACATCATCGGAACGAGAATCTTCGGTGGGGCCGAGAGCTTTTTCGCTCGTCTCGTGAACGCTCTCAACGCGGACGGATACCGAACGATGGCCATCGTGCGTCCCGCATCCGAGCTCCCGACCCTGCTCGACCCGGACGCGCCCGTCGAGCGCGTGGGGATGTGGAACGGAGCGGACGTCTTCTCGATGCTCCGCATTCGCCGGCTCGTGCGACAACATCGTCCCGCCGTCGTTCAGACGTATATGGGACGGGCGAGTCGGCTGACCCGTTTAGGAGGGTCGAACGCCGTCGCCCACGTGGCGCGGCTGGGAGGCTACTACCGTCCTGCGAGCTACCGACACGCCGACATGCTGGTCGGCAACACGCGCGGAATCTGCGACTATTTGGTTGACCAGGGATTCGCTCGGGAGCGTGTGGATCATATCGGCAACTTCGTGACACCCCCTCGGCCGGCGCCGACCGGTGAAGGCGATGCCCTTCGACGCAAGCTCGACGTCGCCCACAACGCGCTCGTCGTCTTTTCGCTCGGACGGTTCATCACGAAGAAGGGGTTTGTCGACCTCCTCGACGCGTTCGCCGCTGTGCCGAGCGAGGTGGGAGGTCGCCCGACCATGCTCGTGCTCGCAGGAGACGGGGCGCTGCGCGAGGAGCTCGAGGCGCGAGCGGAGTCCCTGGGAATCGCCGCCCGCGTCCACTGGCTCGGCTGGGTCCGCGAGCCGGATCCCTACTTCCGCCTGGCCGACCTCTTCGTGTGTCCGTCGCTTCACGAGCCGCTGGGGAACGTGATCCTGGAGGCGTGGAACCACGGGTTACCGGTAATCTCGACACGCACGAAGGGAGCTCTGGAGCTCATCGAGCCCGATGTGACGGGCTCGTTCACCGACATCTCGGATCCGGCTGGCCTGACGAGCGCGATCCGGAGCCTCGCTGAATCGCCCGAGAAGGCGCAGGCGATGGGTCAGGCCGGTCTCGAGATGGTCCGGGCTCGGCACAGCCCCGAGGTGGTGGTGGGGGCGTATCGAGAGCTCTATCGTCGGGTCTCGCGATCATGAATCGACGCCGGCGCGACTGACCCGGCGCGCTCACCCAGTTGGGCCGGCCCAGGATCGTCGATGGTCGACCCCGGCCGCGCACTCGGGCCGAGCGACCCCATTAGGGCAGCGGGCTCCGGGCCGAGCGACCCGGCGGGACGGACTCCGCCCGAGCGACCCAGTTCGCTCGGGCCCTCCGAGCTGGGCTCTTCTGCTACTCGGCCCGCATCGCGATCATCGGGTCGACACGCGTGGCACGCCAAGCCGGGATGAAGCTGGCGAGCAGCCCCACCACGAGCAGGATCGCGATCACCGACCCGTACACGAGCGGGTCCCGTGGGCTGACTCCGAATAGCTGACTCGCCAGCACGCCAGACAGAGCCAGTGCGCCCGTGACACCCAGTAGGAGTCCGACCCCCACGAGGCGTGCTCCGTCCGTCAAGACCATGCCGCGCACGTCGCCCGCCGCCGCGCCCAAAGCCATCCGGATGCCGAGCTCTCCCGAACGCTGCTCCACCGCGTACGCGAGCACGCCATAGACTCCGACGGACGCGAGGATCAGGGCCACGACACCGAAGAGAGTCAGTAGCAGCGTGCTGAAGCGGTCGCGTGACTGGGCCGCCGAGAGCACGTCGTCCATCGTGCGCACGTTCCTGAGCGCCAGGTTCGGGTTGAGCGACGTCAGCTCCTGTCTCACGAGGGGCAACACGCCCTCTGGAGCGCCCGCCGTGCGGACAGTAATCGTGCGCCGCCGGATCGACGACTGGAGCCCGCTCACGTAGATCGCCGGCACCGCATCGGAGCGAATCCCGTCGTATTTGACGTCCTGGACCACACCCACGATCTCGGCGCCGTCGCCGAGGAAAATCGCTCCGAGCGGCCCCCACCGGTAATTCATGCCCCCGAAGCGCTCTCCGACCGGGTCCTCGCCATCGAAGAACCGACGTGCGAACGACTCGTTCACGATGGCGACGCCAGGTGCTCCTTCGCGATCGGTGCTTTCGAAAGAGCGGCCGGACACGACCGGCGTGCCCATCGCCTCGAAGAACCCTGGACTCACGGGCCGGAAGAAGGCTCTGGGCTCCAGCTCTCGCGGCAGCTCGCGCTCAGCGAAGACGAAGGGTTGGTTGTAATCGATCGACTCGCCCAGTGGCAGCTGTGACGCATCGCCTACCACCCTTACGCCCGGCAGTTGGGCGATGCGGTCCCTGAGCTGCTCGTACTGGTTGATGACGTCGACGTCGTCCTCCGCCACCGAGGTCGCGAGGTCGAGCTCGAACGTCAGCACGCCGGACGGCTGGAAACCGGTGTCTATCGCCCGGATGTTCGCGAAGCTCTGCACGAGCAATCCGGCCCCGACGACGAGCATCATCGCCATCGCCAGCTGGCCGACCACGAATGCGTTCTGCAACCGGTGCCCGCCCAGCCCCGTGGTGGATCGGGCGCCGTCCCGCAGGGTCGAGTGCACGTCTCCGCGAAGCAGCCGCCAGATGGGCGCGAGCCCGAACAGAACGCCAGTCAGGAGGCTGACGATCACCACCACGAGCAGAATCGATCCGTCCAGCGTGATGCTGCGCTCCCGCGGCAGCGTCACCGGCGCCAACGATAGGAGCGCGCCCACGCTGAGCTTCGCGATCAAGAGTCCAAGCGCGGCCCCCGCGCCCGCCAGGACAAGGCTCTCGGTAATCAGCTGGCGAACGAGGCGGGGCCTGCCAGCTCCGAACGCTACGCGTACGGCGATCTCCCGCGCACGCACCTCCGACCGGGAGAGCAGAAGGTTCGCCACGTTGGCGCAGGCGATCAGAAGGATCAGGCCCGTGGCGCTCAGCAGCACGATCAGGGCGGTGCGGGTGTCGCCGACCATCTCGTCGTGCAGCCCTGCCATGGTGACGGTCCATCCGCGGTTCGAGTCGGGGTTCTCGGACTCGATTCGTGCGGCGAGCGCGACCAGGTCAGACCGGGCCGTCGTCAGCTCCGTGTCGTCCCTCAAGCGACCGACGGCGCTCATCCATCGGGCGTACCGGCTCTGGATCTGCATCGCCCACGTCATGTTGATCCAGAGGTCCGCTTCCGCCGGGAAGGTGTGCTCGGGGCGCACGATCCCGATCACCTCGAGGGGGTCTCCGTCGAGTGTGATGGTCCGGCCGACGATCGACGGATCGGCGCCGAAGCGGCGTTCCCAGAAGCCGTGACCAAGAATGACGACGGGAGTGCTCTCGGGACCTTCGTCGGCCGCGAAGGTCCGGCCCGCCAACGTCGTGGCGCCCAGCAAGCCGAAGAAGTTCTCGGTCGTGTAGACCACTCGGACGCCGGTCGGATCGCCGCCGACCTCTGTGATCGTCCCCGTCGTCGGCCAGTACGCCGCCATCGACTCGAACGTGCGGTTCATGTTCCGCCAGTCGTCGAAGTCCATGGGCGACACCATGTACTTGTCCTGATTCTGCTCGTCGTTGCGCGTCCAGAGGAGCGTGAGCTCGTCGGGCTCCTCGAAGGGGAGAGGCTCCAGCAGCACCGACTCGACCACGGTGTAGATCGCCGTGTTGGCCCCGATCCCGAGAGCCAGAGTGATGATGGCGACGGCACTGAACACCGGGTTCTTCACGATCATCCGAAGCCCGTATTTCAAGTCTTGCATGGTATCCTCCACGATCCGCGTCCCCCAGGCGTCCCGGGTCTGCTCCTTGAACCGCTCGACTCCGCCGAAGAGCACGAGCGCGGTCCGGCGCGCCTCTTCGGGAGTGAGTCCTTCACGTTCCAGCCTCGCCGCCTCCATCTCGATATGAAAGCGTAGCTCCTCTCCCAACTCGTCCTCCGCCACACCTCGGCGCAGGAGCGCTCGTGCCCGGAGGCGCAGCGCGCGCAGCAGATCGGTCAGGATTTGCATATTCATCCGCTCTCCCCCCTCTCCTCCGCCCTGCCCGTCAGGTGGCGTGCAGGATCCGCCGGACGGCGCCGGCGAAGAGGTCCCATTGCTCTCTCTCGTCCGCGAGCTGAGTTCGTCCAAGCGCCGTGAGGCGATAGAACTTGGCGCGCCGGTTGTTCTCGGACGTGCCCCACTCCGAGCGGATCCACCCCTTGTGCTCGAGACGGTGCAGCGCTGGGTACAAGGACCCCTGATTCACCGTCAGGACATCCTCGGAAAGCTGCTGTATGCGGATCGCCACGCCCCATCCGTGGACGGGCTCCCCGATGGCCAGCGTCTTCAGGATGAGCAATTCCAGCGTTCCCTGGAGCAACTCGGTTCGCGTACTGGTCACACGCCTCTCCCTGGTGGAGCGTCGCTCCGGAGCTCGGCTCTCGATGGGCCAGACGCCAGGAAGCCTCTCTCCTAGGCGCTCTACAGGAGTAACTCTTGTAGACGCTCTAGGGAAGAGAAAGGTTGCACGCACGGGAAACTGAAGGGTGCGATGGGCTAGGTACTGAGCCCAGTTGCCTGGCCCCGGATGCGCGACGCGGGCTCAGTCCGCCCGGCGGCGAGTTCGTCCCACGCCTGGTCCCGACCTCCCCTTCGCCTAGGGAACCTCTGCACAAGTGTGGCGGGTCTCGTTGGGAGCGCCATGGACCCGGATTCTAGGCGGAGGGACGACGCCATAGCCCAAGCTACGGATAGGAGCTCCAACGACGAAGACGGGTCCATGCCGCCCCAACCCGTCACCCCATGAGGTCGTGCGATCGACTCGGTCGTGGGCGCAGGGGTGTCGCGGACTCATGCGTCGTCGTTCCTACCCTGAGCACTCGCGAGCCCCCTGCGCGAGACCCGCCACACTTGTGCAGAGGTTCCCTAGGAGGCGGGGATCCCCACGCGCATGGTCTGGGTGTCCCAATTCGTGCCGAGGTATTCGTAGATCACCACGAGTTCGGTCATGTCTGGTGGGAACCGCTCGATCGTTGCGGAGAAGTTGAACGACCCGATGACCTGAATGCATTCGCCGTCCTGCGGCTCGGCTACCAACCGAAGCGTCGGCTCGGATGCGTCCGAAAGGAACGCGGCCCGCAGGTCGAAGCAGGGATTGGGCGTCTCGAGGGTTCCGGTCACGACGGCTTCTCCTTCGGGCGTCCGCGAAATAGTCAGGGCGCGTGGCCCTTCGGCGGCGGTCTCATAGCTCGTGAAGTCGATGTCGGTTCCCTCCTGTATGTCGGTCTCCCCTCGTTCGAGATACGAGCCGTTTTGGCAGGCCGCGACCACCACGAGCAAGCCGAGCGCCCGCCTCGTGAGGCTCGACACCCGGTACCTCCCCGGACACCCTGCGTGCGAGGTCGGGCGTGATGATAACGTCAAAGCAATCCGAAGTGCCTGCATCCCTCCAACACCCCTCCGGCGAACGGCTCGCGCGCGAAGTAGATCAGATCAGTCAGATTGGCTCCCGCGGCACCGCGGCGAAGATCGACCTTGAAGCTTTCCGCCGCGTTGGCGACCACGATTGCCCGGTAACCGGCGAGCATCGCTGCCCGGTCGTTCCCCGAATCGCCCGCGTAAACCAGATGCTTGTCGTCTACCCCCGCATGATCGTGCAGGTACCGGATGGCATGGTCCTTCGCGACACCCGCCGGCAGCACATCGAGGAGGCCGCGTCCGGTTTCGACGTCGTGACTGTGCACCAGGCTCGCCGTCGCCCCGAGCCGACTCAAGCATGCTTTCGCCCGGTCGACGATGGCCGTTTCCAGCCGATCCGTCATGTAATAGCTGATCTTGAACTCGGCTTGCTTCTCGTCTTCCTGCGGCTCGATGTCCGCGATCTCGCCGAGCGCATTGCGGATATCACCCGGAGATGTGTCGGCGAACGCTGCGGCCATCGTCCCCCTGTATCCCTCGTCCAGAACGAATCCGCCGGCCCCTGCGTGATACACGCTGGTGCCGACGTCGCACACGAGGACATCCGGAGGCGGGAGATCATGTTCGTCGATTCCCTGCCGCGCGAGCGCGAAATCCCGACCCGTTACGTAGGCCAGCACGACGTCGGTTCTGTCCTGAAGGGCCTCCCTCAATTCGGCAATCCCATTCCGGCCCGGCCGGGTGCCAGCAGGCGGAATGATCGTGCCGTCGAGATCGGTCGCCAGGAGGTACCGTGGGCGGTTCACGAGCCGAAAGCACCGTTTGGGGTCACTGCACAGTGCCGTAGAGGGGTGGGCAAGTGGGCGAGGGACCACTACGATGGTCCACCAACGCCGGATCCGCCACCCAATCCCGACACGCGTTGCCCGAGTTGGACACCCAGCCGAGTCAACCCGAGAGCCAGCCTTCGTCCGCCTCCCCTGAGCGGCCGGTCGTTTTCGGCGAGGTCCTGTTCGACCACTTCCCGGACGGATCGCGCGTCCTGGGCGGAGCACCCTTCAACGTAGCGTGGCATCTGCGCGGGCTGGGCGTCGACCCGCTCATGGTGTCTGCCGTGGGGGACGACGATGAGGGCGTGGAGGTCCGGCGCCGCATGGAGGTTTGGGGCATGTCGTCCGGAGGGGTGCAGGTCGATCCAGCGCGCCCCACCGGGAGGGTCACCGCCACCATCGAGGAGGGCTCTCCGCGGTTCGACATCGGCGCGGATCAGGCGTGGGACGCGATCGGCGCGGTCCCCGCGTGTGAAGCAGCCGCGGGTTCACCGGTCCCGTTGCTCTACCACGGAACGTTGGCCCTCCGTAGCGCCGCGTCCGCGTCGGCTCTTCAAGCGCTCATCCATTCGACCGACGCCCAGACGTTCGTGGATCTCAACCTGCGGGCGCCCTGGTGGACCCGGGAGCGGGTCCTGTTGCCGCTCGCACACGCGAGCTGGGTCAAGCTGAACGACGAAGAGTTGGGCGTCCTCACATCGAGGCCGGTCGGTGCTCTTCAGGAGTGCGAGGATGCGGCTGTGGCGTTCGCCCGCGAGTACTCCATAAGCCGGGTGGTCGTCACCCGTGGCGAGCGCGGTGCGATCGCTGTGATCGAGGCACGCGACGTCCTCGAGACGGACGCGCCCGCGGTGACGGATGTCGTCGATACGGTCGGGGCGGGTGACGCATTCAGCGCGATCATGTGCGTCGGGATCCTCCGAGGCTGGGGCGTGGAGGAGACCCTCGATCGAGCCGCGAGCTTCGCCGCCGAACTGTGCAGAGTCCGGGGAGCCACGATTGCCGACAGGTCGCTGTACGACGCGCACGTACAGGCTTGGGCCGGAGAGCCCAGCCAGCCGCCCCAAACCGCTGGCTCCGGGCTCTACGTCATGTCACTGAGCCTTCATGGTCTGTTGCGAGCCAGGGACATCGAGCTGGGCCGGGACGCGGATACGGGCGGCCAGATTTCCTACGTCGTGGACCAAGCACGGGCCCTAGCCGCCCATCCCGACATCGAGCGAGTGGACCTCGTCACGCGTCAGGTGTTCGATCGCCGCGTGGACGAGAGCTACTCCCGTCCGGTCGAGCCCATCGAGAACGGCGCAAGAATCGTCCGCATCCCGTTCGGTCCCAAGCGCTACCTCCGGAAGGAGAGCTTGTGGCCGCACCTCGACTCCGCGATGGATCAGCTCACCCGCTACATCCGGGCGCAGAGACGTGTGCCGGACGTCATCCACGGACACTACGCGGACTGCGGGTACGTCGGTGCACAGCTATCGAAGCTTCTCGGAGTCCCGTTCGTATACACCGGCCACTCGCTCGGCCGAGTCAAGCGGTCGCACCTGCTGGTCGACGGCCGGGACCCGGACAGCCTCGAGGGCCGCTACCACTTCCTGCGTCGTATCGAGGCGGAGGAGCGCGCCCTCGAGACCGCCGCGCTCGTCATCGCGAGCACCAACCAGGAAGTCCACGAGCAGTACGAGCGTTACGACCACTACCAGCCGGACCGCATGGAGGTCATCCCGCCGGGGGTCGACGTCACTCGCTTCGCGCCCCCTGCCGCGCGGTGGCAGGCCCCGCCCATCGCGAGCACTTTGGCCCGGTTCCTCCGCGAGCCTGACAAGCCGATGCTCCTCGCGCTCGCAAGGCCGGACGAGCGCAAGAACTTCGACGGGCTGATCCGTGCGTTCGCGGAGACGACGGGGCTACGGGAGATCGCGAACCTCGTACTGGTAGCGGGAAACCGGGGGGACCCCGACACCATGCCCACCGCGGCCAAGAGGGTCGTGGGGCGCATCATCGGGTTGATCGACGAATACGACCTCTACGGTTCCGTCGCTTATCCCAAGAGCCACGAACCGACCGACATCCCCGACCTGTTCCGCCTGGCAGCTCGCTCGCGCGGCGTGTTCGTCAACCCGGCGTTGACGGAGCCGTTCGGGCTCACGCTCATCGAGGCTGCTGCCAGCGGCCTTCCCATCGTGGCCACCAACGACGGGGGGCCTCGCGATATCCTGGCCGCATGCGAGAACGGCGTGCTGGTGAATCCGCTCGACACCCAGGAGATGGGCCGGGCCATCGTGGATGCGATTACCGACGGCGACCGATGGTCTCGTTGGGCGAAGAGTGGCGTCGAGGGCGCCCACCAGAGCTTCACGTGGAACAGCCATGCCGCGCGGTACACCCAGGAGGTGCGGGTCGTCCTGAAGGGTCAGCGCCCGCCGGGTTCCGTCGACTTCACGGGCAGCCGCCTGGGTCTGATCGATCGCGTTCTCATCACGGACGTCGATGACACGCTGACCGGCGACGACAAGGCGCTCGCCCTCCTACTCAGGAAGCTCGAAGAGGCCGGTCCTCACGTCGGCTTCGGTCTGGCTACAGGTCGCTCGCTCAACTCGGCGATGGATGCCATCATCGGCTTGGGGATCCCGACTCCGGACGTGCTCATCACCGCTTCGGGCGCCGAGCTGCATTACGGGAAGCACCTCACGCGAGATCGCTCGTGGGAGCACCAGATCCAATACCGGTGGGACCCTGTGGCCGTTCACGGGGAGCTGGTACAGCTTCCCGGCCTCACGCGCGGTGAAGACGACGAAGATGCCGCCTATCGGCTTCGATACGTCATCGACCCAAAGGAGGCGCCGGGCATCGCCCAGATCCGCCGCGCGCTTCGTAAGGCGGGCCTGCAAGTCACGCTCATCCTCGACCGTCGGCGGAATCTCGACGTGCTCCCCGTTCGCGCATCGCCAGGCACGGCCATGCGCTTCCTCCTCTTCAAGTGGAATCTCCCGCCCGAGCGCCTGCTCGTGGCCGGCGACTCCGGGAACGATGCCGGCATGCTTTCAGGCGATACGCTCGGGGTGGTGGTCAACAACCACGCTCCGGAGCTGGACAGGCTTCGCGGTCAGCACCGGGTCTACTTCGCGGAGCGCGACAACGCGTGGGGGATTCTGGAGGGAATCGAGTGGTACGATTTTTTCGGTGGAATCCGCGTTCCCGAGGAGTCCGAGCCCTTGTCCGCAACTAGCGCGCGAGCATGATTGACGACCTTACCGAGTTGGTCCGCACCCACCGTGAGCCGCTGTACCTCTTCTTTCATCGCCTGAAAGCCCTCGACCAGCGCTTCATTCGTTCGCCCGAGTTGGTTCAGGAGTTCGAAGAGCTCGTCTCGTCCGCACCAGGCTCGGAGCTCGCGCACACGGCGATGCCCGAGTTGGTTCGCAGATCGCAAGAGGCGGTGGTGTCTTGGCCCCTGCTTTATCTCGCGGCCCGCATGCGCGTCGCTGAGTGGAGCTACTTCCAGATCCACGCCGAGGAGATGCAGGCCCGCGCTGTGACCCGGGCCGAATTCCTGGAGGCGAAAGAGCGGATTGTGGAGGACGGCCAAGGCGGCGAGCGATACGCCCTCGAGCTGGATCTCAGGCCCTTCGAGCGAGAATTCCCCAAGTTGACCGAGACCCGATCGATCGGGCGTGGCGT
Organism: Longimicrobiales bacterium; assembly: GCA_965248625.1. GTDB lineage: Bacteria > Gemmatimonadota > Gemmatimonadetes > Longimicrobiales > Gaopeijiaceae. Next base: position 1,929,180 of record OZ252109.1, read on the forward strand.
AGAGTACCTGAATCGGCATCTCTCGGGCCGGCTGTTCGTTGAGCGGGCCGTGGGCAACCAGCGGCTTTTCGATTTCCTCCGCGTGCACTCGGCAAACGGGCAGCCGCTCATGCTGAACGGCACACTGGGGAACGACGACGGGCTACGGCGCGCCTTGAGGCGGGCCGTCGAGCTGCTTCAGAAAATGGACGAGGACGAGGACGGGTGGTGTCAGGAGCTGCAGGATCTGGGCTTCGAGAGAGGGTGGGGGCGCACCGCGGGTCGGATTCGAGAGACGATGGAGCTTCTCTCCGACATTCTGGAGGCGCCTTCCGCCACACACCTCGAGAGCTTCCTTGCGCGGCTGCCCATGATCTTCTCGATCGCGATCGTCTCCCCTCACGGCTACTTCGGCCAAGCCAACGTTCTTGGGAAGCCCGATACGGGCGGGCAGGTCGTGTATATCCTGGATCAGGTCCGAGCGCTCGAGAGCGCGATGAGGGCTTCGATCCACGAGCAGGGGTTGGAGATCGAGCCGCAGATCGTGGTGCTGACGCGGCTGATCCAGGAGGCGGGCGATACGACCTGCAACGAGCGCCTCGAACCGATTTTGGGGACCCGTAACGCCCGCATCCTGCGGGTGCCGTTCGTTGACGAAAGTGGAAGCGTGATTCCCCAGTGGATCTCCCGCTTCGAGATCTGGCCGTTCCTCGAGCGATACGCGGTCCACGCCGAGCGGGAGCTCCTCGCTGAGCTTGGCAGCCGCCCCGACTTCATCATCGGCAACTACTCCGACGGCAACCTCGTTGCGAGCATCATGGCGAGACGCCTTGGGGTCACCCAGTGCAACATCGCTCACGCGTTGGAGAAGACGAAGTACGCGAACTCCGATCTGTTCTGGAAGGACCACGAGGAACAGCACCACTTCTCGTGCCAGTTCACTGCCGACCTCATCGCCATGAACACGGCCGATTTCATCATAACGAGCACGTATCAGGAGATCGCCGGGACGACCGACGCCGTCGGACAGTACGAGAGCTACCAATCCTTCACGCTACCGGGACTCTACCGGGTCACTTCCGGCATCGACTGCTTCGACCCGAAGTTCAACATCGTCTCCCCCGGGGCCGACGCAGACGTGTTCTTCCCCTTCTCGGAGACCGGGCGACGCCTCCCCGAGCTACGCGCGGAGATCGAGGATCTGGTGCTGGGAGATCCGGACGACCCGGTGCGAGGGCGCTACGACGATCCTGACAAGCCGATCGTCTTCGCCATGTCGCGGCTCGACAAGATCAAGAACACGAGTGGCTTCCTGGAGCTCTACGGGAGGAGCGACGAGCTACGCGAGCAGGCGAATCTGCTGTTGGTCGGTGGGCGGCTGGACCCCGACCAATCGGGCGACCGCGACGAGCGCGATCAAATCGAGCAGACGCATAGGCTGTTCGACGAGCTCGGTCTCGACGGCCAAGCCCGCTGGGTCGAGTTGCAGACCGACAAGAACCGGGTCGGCGCATTGTACCGTTTTGTGGCGGACACGGGAGGGGCGTTCGTCCAGCCCGCGCTCTTCGAGGCGTTCGGGCTCACTGTCGTGGAGGCGATGAGCTCGGGGCTGCCCACGTTCGCTACGCGGTACGGGGGGCCGCTCGAGATCATCGAGGATGGCGTTTCCGGATTTCACATCGACCCGAACCAAGGCGCCGCGGCGGCGGGGCGAATTGCCGACTTTCTCGCGAGCTCCCGTGCGGAGCCGCAGCGCTGGCTCGACATCTCGGCCGGTGCCGTCGCACGCGTCAAGGCGCGCTACAACTGGCCGCTCTATGCGGGGACGCTGCTGAAGCTCTCTCGCATCTACGGCTTCTGGCGGTACATCACATCTCTGGAGCGCGACCAAACCCGCCGCTACCTCGAGATGTTCTACGGCCTCATGTATCGGCCCCTGGCTGAGGGCATGGCCAACCAGTCCAGCGTCGGGAGCGGGGAGGAGCCGAGGTCGAGCCAGGAATGACCGGGATGGTACGGGCCACCTCGCGAAGGAGTCGTGCAGCACAGGGGGGGCATCGGCGAGGGGATGGCTTTGCCGGCTCGCGGGCTACCGGCACGTCGGCGCACCGGCCGACGTCAGCGATTCGATGACACTTCTGGCGAGCACGCCCGCGGCCACGCCGCTGCCCTGATCCGTGAAGTGGGAGAAGTCGCCGAACGCCGTGGGCCCTTCCGCACTCAGCACCGACCGAACGTCCGCCAGCGTCACGCCCGATTCCCCAGCGACTCGCTCGGTCGCCAGCGCCGCCAACGAGTCGAACTCCACGGTCGCTTCTCCCGTCGCGCGTGGATACGTGCTACTCCACGCCTCGACGTAGGCCTGGTTTCGGGGCCTGTCCGGCGAAAATGCGTTGGCGTGCGTGGCCAGCACGACTGAGCCAGCGATCCGGCTCGCCGTGTCTACCAAGCCACCCAAGGCCTCCTCGTACGCCCGGAGCCGTTCAGGGGGCGGTGACTCGAAGAGCCATCCGTCGGGTTGGGCGGCAAGCGCACGCCGCAGGCGCACATCCCGGGACCGACGTCCTACGAACGACGGGATCGTCTGCTGGGCCTCGGCTCGAAAGCGATGAAAGAACCGCATACGGGCGAAGAGGCCACCCGCCAGCGCCGCTGCGGCCCCGGTGGAATCCGGCTCGGCGGCGGTGGGCACCTCGACCTGCAAGTACTGAGTCGGCGTCGGATAGTACACGACGACGTCCGGATCGAAGCGGCTGACCCGGCGGGCCAGATCCTGCTCGACTGTCGGCAGGGTCATGCCCCGGAACGCCGCGTTCAGCACTTCGAAGCGCCCGATGTCGCGCGAGCACCGGCCGGCCGCCACGAGCACGTTCAAGCTGTCCTCGAGCTGCCTCGGGAACTCCATGTCGGGCGACTCGTAGACGCCGAACGCTTCGGAGGCGCCCGCGGTCACGACCCGCACGGTTCCGGCGGGCTTCAGGGAATCGGCGGCTGGGCCCCTCATGCCGAGCCCGTTCATGCTCCATTTCTCGAAGGTCGCGTTGCGCCGGCCGTGCACGCCGTCGGCGTCCCGTACGAGGAGGTCGTTCTGCGAGGTGTACGGTGACAGGAGGGGCGTTCGGTGCTCGATCCAGTCCTCGATCCTCGACGTCAGCTCCGCGATGCCGCCGAACACGACCGCCGCCATCACGATCTCGGGCCACTTCACGGCGCACCTCGGGTCCGGTGGTCGATCGCCAGCCGAAGCCACTCGGCGACTCGGCGGTTCGCGGCCGAGCCGTAGTGGCCGCCCTGGGTGAACACCGTGTCGAGGTCCGCCTCGGCGTCGCCCCCCACCAACGGGTCGGTGGGGTCCAGCCACTGGACGCCGCGCTCGTCCAACGCGTCGCGGATCGGGGCGTAGGAGGGACGGGCTCCGGCGATCTCGCGAGCCACAGCCGCCCGGTCAGGCAGGAACACCACCAAGGGCACAGCTCCGTCGGCTTCGACCTCTTGAACGAGCCGCTCGAGCAGAGCGATCTCGAGCCGCAGCCCGGCGGATTCCGGATTGAACTCGTCTCCGTCGTACAGCGGGTCGGGGTTCAGATACCGGTTCCGGACGCGTACCCACACGTTCGTGACCACCCGTACGGTTGCTGACCAGTCGTAGAGCGGCATCGTGTAGACGAGTGGCTCGAACCAATCGTCGACTGCGCCGAGCTCGGCGATGGCCGCGGGATCGTCGAGGTAGGGCTGGAGGTCCGCCGGCGCCTTGATCGGATTCTCGTGGAAGACGAGCCCCCCTTCGTCGCTCATCGTGAAGCGGGGCTTCGATTGTGGCGCCCCACGCGGGGTGAGGAAACGACGATAAACGCTCAACAGCCGGCGCACATTGTCCGGCGCGACTCCGATGATGACGACGTCCGGAGCGAAGGGGCGGACCCGCTCCTGATATTGAAGCAGGCACTGATCCATGCCGTATGCGGCAACCGAGAAGTTGAGGACTTCGAGCCCGGGACCGAGTGAGTCCAGCTGAGCGGGGAAGGACTCCCCGTGATCCACTTCTGCCCCGTACGAGAACGAATTCCCGATCACGGCGACGCGGGTCACACCGTCGAGCGTCTCCGCGGCGTACTCGTGGGGAGCCCTCATACCCATTGCGTTATGCCGGCTCCACTCTCCCTCGTAGCCGGGCCGATTCGTCCAGCCGAGCGTAGAGTCGATGACGAACATCTGGCTGGGGTCGTCGAGCATCATCCTCGAGATCGCGTCCGACTGGGCCGCGAAGACCGCGCTGCGCCGCTCGATGGGGAGGTCGGCCAGCGGTCCGGTGAGGAGGATGATTCCGTACGCGGAAAGCTCGGCGGCCACGACTGCGAGAAGGGCGCCGCGAGCGAAGCGGAGAGGTCCACCAGATTTGGAAGTCGACGTCATGATCGAGCGCAGGATCTCTGGGGGCACCTAATCGGTCGGTTTGGTCCCGGACGGTTTGGTCCCGGTCTGTCTAATCGCGGCTGTTTAGTCGCAGTCTGTTTGGTCGCGGCCTGTTCAGTCGTGGCCGTGCAACACATGTTTCCGCCGTCTTTGCGGCTGGGCGGGCCGCGGTTCGGCGCGTGGAGCCTAGAACGTGTCGTAGTCGAACGCCTCGACGCCGCCACCGAGCAGCACGAGCACAGCGAGAACGAGGATGACCAGAACCACGATCCAGATCTTGCCCATCCCCTGGCGCGGGGTCGCCTCTTCCGTCATCGGACGTCTCTCCTCCATCGTTCGCGAGCATCGCGGGGACTGATCCTTGCAGCAAGTCCCGGGCCCAGCACCTTCACCTGAGCCTGCCCCGACGGGCCGGCATGGAATCCGCGTCCGGAGCGTGAATGCTCTTCAATAGCTTCATTTTTCTGTTCGCCTTCCTGCCTGTCGTCTATGTGGTGTTCTGGTCCCTCAGGCGAATCCAATCCAGATACATCTGGCTGACGCTCAGCGGGTACGTCTTCTACGGCTATTGGAACGCTCGCTTCTGTTTGCTGATGGCGTTCTCCACGCTCGTCAGCTATTGGGCCGGCCTCGGCTTCCTGCGATGGACGGACCCACGCCGGCGTAAGCTGTGCCTGATCATCCCCATCACGGTCGACCTGCTGCTGCTGGGCTTCTTCAAGTACGCCAACTTCACGTTGGACTCCGCGGAGACAGTCGTCCAGTGGATGGGCGGAGACATCGTCCTTCCCAACTGGAACATCATCCTCCCCGTCGGCATCTCGTTTTACACCTTTCACACGATTACCTACATCGTAGACAGCTACCGCGGGGTGATCACTCCCACCCGCAACTTCTTCGAATTCTCGACCTTCGTCTCACTGTTTTCCCAGCTCGTCGCTGGACCCATCGTCCGCTTCCGACAGATCGAGGAGGACCTGGAGCGGCTTGGACAGTACGATCGCACCCGCTGGCTCTCCAAGGGGCTCTCCTTTTCGTCGTCGGGTTGGTCGAGAAGGTCCTCGTGGCAGACACCCTCGCCGCCTTCGTGGATCCGGCGCTCGCGCAATACGAGGCCCTGTCGTCGGGGGGCGCGTGGCTGGCCATGCTCGGGTACACCTTCCAGCTCTACTTCGATTTCTCCGGCTACTCGACGATGGCGGTCGGGCTCGGATTCCTGTTCGGGCTCCGGATTCCCCAGAACTTCAACTCGCCATACAAGGCCACTGATCCCTCGGACTTCTGGCGCCGTTGGCACATTTCGCTCTCGACGGTGCTTCGCGACTACCTATACATCCCACTGGGCGGGAATCGGCATGGGGAAGCGAGCACGTACAACAACCTCATCATCACGATGCTCCTCGGCGGTCTGTGGCACGGCGCCGCCTGGACATTCGTGGTCTGGGGCGCGTACCACGGGTTGATTCTCGCTCTTTATCGCCGCTTCAAGTCTTTTTGGGACCCGGTGCCGTACCGGATCCGTCAGTTGGCGATGTTCCTCGCCGCCGTTGTGGGCTGGGTGTTCTTTCGGGCGGAGAGCTTCCCAATGGCGTGGACGCTCCTTGACTCGATGTTCACGCCGACGTCGGGAATCCTCCTACCTCAGCTTCCGCTCGTCATCCTGGCGCTGGCGATCGCGACGGCGTGGGCCGCGTTCGGGCCGAACGCCTTCGATCTCTCGCACAAGTGGAGTTGGCGTGGGCGCCTCCTTCTCGTCGTCGCGATGGCAGCTTGCCTCGCGGTGATGGCGGGATCGCGTCCTTCGCCGTTCCTATACTTCCAGTTCTAGTGCGGTGCTTTAAACGATCCGCCACGGACTCGTGTCAAGATTGTGTGCTTGGGTGACCGGTTAGTCGGGCGTCACCCGGGCTGATCGGCCAGCGCTGACCGAGGGCTCTCGGCCGAACGGCACTCCCCCCATCGTGCCGACGGACACACCTCGCGATTGACGCCCTCGGGCCGGCCGGAGAACGCATTGGGTCCAGATCCGTATAGCGTCAGCGTGGAGCGAGCGCACGAGGCTCCCCTTCGCGACGTGATCGATCACGCCCCGCTCGTCCTGTTCGCGCTCGACGGCGAGGGCGTCTTCACGCTTTCGACGGGCAAGGGACTGGAAGCTCTTGGTCTCGGGGAAGGGGAAATCGTCGGGCAGTCCGTGTTCGACGTCTGCAGGGACTACCCGCACATGCTCGACGTAAACCGCCGTGCGCTCGGCGGAGAGTCCGTTCGGGAGTCGGTGCGCCTGGGCAGCCTCGAGTTCGACGTGCGCGTCGAGCCGTCTTTGGATCCCGATGGCCAAGTGATCGGGGCGACCGGTATCGCTCTCGACACGACGGAACAGAGGGCCCTCGAGACGCAGCTGCGGCAGTCCCAGAAGATGAACGCGATCGGCCAAATGGCGGGTGGAATCGCCCACGATTTCAACAACCTCCTGACTGCCATAGCGGGTCATTGCGAGCTCCTGCTCGAAGGGCTCCACGACCGCCCCGATCTGCGTACCCACCCTGAGGAGATTGCCCGTACCGTCGACCTGGCCGCGTCCCTCACGCAGAGGCTGCTCGCATTCGGGCGGCGCGGCATCGTTCGGCCTGAAACCCTCGATCTGAACGAGGTTCTGACCGGCATGCAGCTGCTGCTCGGAGGTCTCGTGCCGGAGACCATTGGCCTCGTCGTCAAGCGATCACCTGGACGGTCTTGGGTCCTTACGGACCGGGTCCAGCTCGAGCAGGCGGTGATCAACCTCGTCGTAAACGCACGGGACGCCATGCCCGAGGGCGGCACGCTGCGACTGACGACCGAACAGCGGGCCGAGCCTCCGGCCCGGGCAGTCCGTGGTCTCGAGCCCGCGCCTGGTCCGTACGTGGTTCTATCGGTGCAGGACACCGGGCACGGCATCGACCCGGAGATCGAGGAGCAGATGTTCGAGCCGTTCTTCACGACCAAAGGGACATCCGCCAGTGGGCTGGGTCTGTCTACCGTGTACGGGATCGTGGCTCAGTGTCGTGGCACGCTGGCGGTCGAGAGTCAGGTCGGCGGCGGCACCACCCTCTGCATCTTCCTGCCCCGGGCTACGCCTCGGTCGTTATCGGCCGACGGCCAGCCCGAGCTCGAGGCCCCGCCGGGCGTCGGCTCACGAATCTTCGTGATCGAGGACAACGCGATGGTTCGCCAGCTGACGGTGCGAGTGTTGGAACGGTCCGGGTTCGACGTTCAGTCGGCGGAGAGCGCGGAGGCCGCTCGTGAGCTTCTGTCGGGCGACGGGGTCGACCGAATCGACCTCTTGCTGAGCGACATCGTTCTTCCTGGTCAGAGTGGAACGAGCTACGCAGCTGAAGTGTCGCGGGATCGCCCCGACCTGAAAGTCGTCTTCATGTCGGGTTATCCTCACACGCCCGAATCGAAGGAGGAAGTCAGTCGCCCTGGAGCGTCCTTCCTGCGGAAGCCGTTCACCCCGCGCGAGCTGGTGACGCGGATTCAGGAGATCCTAGAAGCCTCTTGAGTGGGCGGGCGCGGTTGGGTTTCTAGTCGAGCGCGACCGTTTCCAGGTAGTCTGCGACATCGGCTTCGATCCCCAGCCTCGTCTCGACGCTCGACCGCATGGCCTCGGCGGCGGACGGCTCGCCATGGACGAGGAAGACCTTTCTGGGACTGGCCGTGCCCGCGACGTCGCTCAACCAATCCACGAGATCGTCGTCGTCGCCATGTGCCGAGTACATGTCGAGCTTCTCCACGCGGGCGCGAATGGGCCAATGCCCTCCGTGGATCTTCAGGGTGTCGTCCCCGCGAAGCAGCGCGGCGCCGCGGGTCCCAGCTGCCTGATATCCGACGAGCACCAAGGCATTGCCCGGGTCGCCGCCGAATGCCTTCAGATGATGCAGGATGCGGCCTCCGCTCAACATCCCGGCCCCGGCAACGATCACCATGGGTCCCGCGGACCGGTTCAGCGCCTTCGACTCAGTCACGGAGCGCACGTACGTGGCCGATGCCCGAAGAGCCTGGCACTCCTCGTCGGAGAGGCGGTGGAAGCTCGTGTGCTTCGTGTACAGATCCGTAACGTCGATGGCCATTTGGCTATTCAGAAAAACTGGCGCTCGCGGAACGCGCCCCTCAGACGTCAGCCGGTGGATCGTGTAGAGGATCGCTTGCGACCTGCCAACTGCGAACGCCGGAATCATCAAGACGCCGCCCCGGCCGAGGGTCGCACTCGCTATCTCGGCCAACGCAGTGAACGGATCGCTCTCCGGGTGGCTCCTTCCACCGTACGTCGATTCCATTACGACGTAATCGGCGGACGCGGGGGGGGGTAGGCTGGGGGATCAAGAGAGCGTCTTCTCGGCCCACGTCCCCAGAGAAGAGCAGCGATCGCTCGCGACCCTGGAACCGGGCGCTGGCCGCCCCCAGGACGTGTCCCGAGAGGGTGAAGGCAACGGACAACCCCCCGGCCTCGAACGTCTGTCCGGGCTCTACGGGCTCGAGCAGCGGAAGGACTGCCTCCGCATCCTCGACAGTTTAGAGCGGTGTCGCCGGCTCGTGCCGAGAAAAGCCCTTGCGGTTCGCGTATCGCGCGTCTTCCTCCTGGATCCGCCCGCTGTCGCGCAGGAGGATGGGCACCAGATCTGCAGTCGGCGGCGTGCAGTGGATGGGACCGCGGAACCCGTCGCGCACCAGAGCGGGCAGGAAAAACCGGTGTGGTCCAGGTGGGCATGGGTCAGCACGACGGCGTCGATGCCAGCGGGATCGACTGGAAACGGCTTCCGGTTCCGCTGGCGAAGCACTTTCAGACCCTGGAACAGTCCGCAGTCGACCAGCACCGATCGTCCCGCTTCCGAGACGAGGAACCGAGAGCCCGTGACCGTCCCAGCCGCTCCTAAGAAGGAGAGCTCCACTTAGCCACCCGCATCCGGCAGAGAGCCACGCGACGTGCGATAGACGCGGCCGAAAGGCCAGTCCTGAATGGACTCGAAGTTGGCCTCGAGCACTTCCTGGTGGTCCGGGCGCCACTCTCCCGTATCGTAGATCACGTAGTCGATCTCGTACGTCCTGATGTTGTCGAGCAGGTCTTCAGGCGTATTGGCGAGATGATATCGCGCATACGCCCGGTTCGGCAGGTCGGTGCAAAAATACCCGGCGGCCATGATCCGGTCTTCCGCGAGTGTGTTGGCAGCCACCCATGACGTGACGGTGGCCAACCTCGTCCCGCGATTTGCCACGAAGTTCATGGCCAGGTAGGACAGGTTGAACGCCAGGTACACCGCCATGATCCCCACGAGCAGGCGACGGTCCCGCGCGTCGGCGCCCCTGCCTGTTCCGGCGCGCTCCCAGGACCCCTCGCCGTCCCTGGCCCCCTTGCCGTCCCTGGCCCCCTTGCCGTCCCTGGGCCCCTCGCCGTCCCTGGGCCCCTCACCGTCCCTGGGCCCCTCGCCGTCCCTGGGCCCCTCACCGTCCCTGGGCCCCTCGCCGTCCCTGGGCCCCTCGCCGTCCCTGGGCCCCTCGCCGTCCCTGGGCCCCTCGCCCTCCCTGAGCCCGTCGCCCTTCCAGGGCCCGCCGCCCGCTCGAGACCCCGCCATTCGATCCAGCGCTGCCGCTCCGAAGTACGCGAGGGCTGGGGAGAGTAAGTAGAAGTAGCGGATGGGCTGAAAGACCTGAAGTACGAAGAACGCGCCACCGAGAAGAGCCCAGAAGGCGAAGAACACCCCGGCGCCGTGCCCCGACGCCATCGCCACGGCGACGCCCACGGCCGCCAGCACGAAGAAGAACGGATCCTCGCGGAAGAGCTCGAGCACGGTACGGCCCGTCTGAACCGGGTCGAAGCCGAATCGGCCGACTCGAGCCACTGGATCAGAAGCGGTGAACTGCGCTCCCTCGAGCTCGAAGCGGAAGGCCGAGATGAAACGATCCGGGTCGACCGCGTAGAGCCCTCCGTACGAGGCCCCGGCGATCAGCACCGTGGCCGTCCCGAACAAGAACGCCTTCCGGAACGCGGGTGCGTCCAGGCGGAAAAGCGGCGCGCCGTGCCGAATCAGCGGCAGAGCGGTGAAGATCCCAACAAGGATCGCGGCGTTCAGCTTGGCCAAGAGTGCCAGAGCCATCAACGCGGCGGCCGCGACGACCCGGCGGGCTCCGCCCGGTCGTGCCAGGACGACCGCAGCCCCCAGGGCCAGGCATAGCTGCGTGGATTCGATCAGGGCGCGGCGTGCGAGCAGCACCGTCCATTCGCTGAAGCCGAAAAGGACCGCCGCGACCAGGGAGATCCGTCGCCGCCCGGTGATTCGATGGACGAGAAGATAGACGAGCCATGTGGAGACGACCCCCGCCCCGGCGCTCAAGAGGCGAGCCGCGGCGATGCTCGGCCCGAAGATGTCAAACACCACGACCTCGAGGGCGTGGAACACGGGGGACAGGAAGACGTGCGTCCGGCCGTCCATGAACCAGTCGCCGAACAGCACGAAGTTCTTGGCGGAGTTCGTCCAGAGGCCTTCGTCCGCCTCGATATCGGGGAAGGAGGGCAGAAGGATCAGCCGGACGACTGCGGAGCCGATCAGGATCGCGGCCAGGATCCGCCGCTCCGTTCGTCCGTCTGTTCCCGTAGCGTGTCCGGGGCTGGTCGAAGGAGTCGTCTCGTCCATTCTCGTTCCGTCTCGGCGATTCCGAAGGGCCAGACGTGCCAAGCGTCGACCGCTTGCGCGCCTGTGCACGGGCTTGCCTGCCGAACGTGCCCGATTGGCGGTCGACCAGGTCAGTCCTGTCACGGCCCGGCGGGGCCCAAGCTTCAACTCCCGGGGTGCTTAGGCAAACTTCGCGCCATCCGCGTGGACTCAGGTCCGGGCGCGTAGCCTGCCTCGCGAGAGGACCCAGCGCTCTTCCACCACCGCCGCCACGTCCTCCTCGTCGTGGCTGACGAGGACCAACGGAACGTCCCTCTCAGCGGAAAGACGCACCACGAGTGCGGCGATCTCGGCTCGGCGAGGGCGATCAAGGGCAGCGAAGGGCTCGTCGAGCAAAAGGAGGCGCGGGCGGGAGAGGAGCGCCCGTCCGAGGGCGACACGCTGCTGCTCCCCTCCCGAGAGCTTTCGCGGACGTCGGTCCAGCAATGATGCGACACCGAGAAGGCTGGCCACCTCGCGGACCTCATCAGCCGCGACGCCGGCGTACGCCAGGTTCTGACCGACGGTGAGATGGGGAAACAGGACGCTCGATTGAGGCACCCAACCGACTTGGCGTTGCCATGGTGGAACGGGGGGGCCGTCCTCGTCCTGCCACGTCTCGCCCCGAAAGCGAACCGTTCCGCGTGCGCGGCTCTCCACGCCGGCGAGCACTCGCAGGAGGGTGCTCTTTCCGCACCCCGATGGGCCAACGACCGCCACGGCCCTGGCACGCGTGCGTAACTCGACGTCGAGCTCGAGAGCCCCCAAGGTCGCGCGGACGGCGACGTCCAACGTGGGTGCGCTGTCGGCACCGGTGGAGTCGATGTGCCCTGCGTCGGCCAACGTCACCGGTCTTCGATCCGCCGGCGTTGCCCTTGGGACAGCGCCTCGTACCCGAGAAGGGCGAGAGCGGCGAGGGCCACACTGGCGCCGACCAAGAGCCACGTGCCAGCCTCGCCGGAGGGGCTTTCGAGCAGAGTGTAGACGGCCAAGGCGATGGTTCGCGTCCGGCCCTCGACATTCCCTGCGAGCACAACTGTGGCTCCGAACTCTCCAAGAGCCCTGGCGAAGGCCAGCACCGCCCCCGCCGCGATTCCTGGAAGCGCCAGGGGAAGTCCCACTCGGAAGAAGGTGGCCCGTGGCGGCACGCCGAGCGTCAGCGACACCTCCTCGAAGCGGGTATCCACAGACTCGAAGGCGCCGCGAGCGGCCATCACGTACAGAGGCAGCCCCACGATGAGGGCCGCCAACACCGCCCCGAGGAGCGTGAACGAGATGGAGATTCCAGCGGCCTCCAGCGCAGCTCCTGCGGGGCCCCGACGCCCAAACACGCTCAGCAGCAGGAAGCCGGTCACGACGGGCGGGAAGACCAGCGGTGCCATGATCGTCGTCGACACGAGGCTCTTTCCCGGGAAGCGGTGACGCGCCAGTAGGCGGCCCAACCACACCGCTGGCACGAATCCGAGCACAGCGACGATGGTGGCGACGATCAAGGACAACCGGACGGCCGACCAAGACGATGGGTGGTCGACCATAGGCCCCTGGCGAGACGGCCCGGTTTGCGTCGGCGGCGGTGGAGGCTCGAAACCCGCCCGCCGGAAGGATGCTTGAGCTTCTGGGCTTGCCAAGTACGCCACGAATCGCGTCGCGTCCTCGATGCTTCGGGCTCCGGTGAGAACGGCGGCCGGATAGACCACGTCCTCCTCAGGCTGAGGAAGCGGAAAGGCAGGTGTCACCCGAGCTTCGGCGAGCGCATCGCTCTGGAACACGACCGCCGCGTCCACGTCTCCGCGCGCGACCCACTCTAGGGTCCCGCGGACGGAGCCCCCATTGACCACGCTAGGGGAAACGGCGTCCCAGACCCCCACCGCTTCGAGCGCCGCGCGGGCATATCGGCCAGCGGGGACACTCTCCCCGGCCAATCCCAACCGCGTTAGCCGCCCATCGGTCAGCTCCTCCACGCTACGCGGCTGATACTCACCCGACGACGGGACGACGAGGACCAGCCGGTTCGACGCGATGTCGGTCCAGGTCGTGGCCACGATGCCCCCCCGCTCGTCCAACCACTGCATCCATGCCCGATCGGCCGATACGAAGACGTCCGCAGGAGCACCGCGCGCGGCCTGAGGGGCCAGCCTCGATGTCGCGTCGAACGAGAACTGCACGGCCGGGTTCCCGCGGGCACTCCAGAGGCGTGCGACGTCCGGGAGGACGTCCGTCAAGCTGGACGCCGCCAGGACCACGATCGGCCGCTCGGTCTCGGCCGGCGATTGTGCCCCGGCCGTTGGAACTGCAATCCCGTGACCCATCACGGCAAGCACCCATGTCAAGCGCCGAATGCTGCGTATAGGAGCCGCCTGACCGCTGGGACACCGCACGATGGTTGCTCCCTGTGGGTGGGTAATGCGTTCGGGTAATGCGTTCGCCTACCGATGCGCGAACGGGGCGCCAAGGTTACTTTTTGTAGCTAATTGTAGCAAGTTGTTCCCTCAACGGACGACCCATGAGCTGAGCACGGATTTCCCGTTGCTGACCACCCGACAGGTGGCCGGCGTGCTTCAGGTCCATCCAAAGCACGTGTATCGCCTTCTCAAGAGGGGGCTCCCGGCACATCGGGTGGGCGGCGAGTGGCGATTCGTGGAGGGGGAGGTCCGGCGTTGGGTCCACCAGGGGTCCGACCCGAGGCCGCTGTCTCCGCTTGAGGGAGCCTCTGTTGGCCGTGCTCCGGCCATCCTCGCGGCGAACGGAGACCTCGCGGTCGAATCGCTGCTCGAAATCGCCTGGGGGCTTGGTCCTCCGTACGTCGGGCTTCTCCCCGCCGATCGCTCAGGTGGACTCGACCTGTTGGAGGAAGGCGCCGTCCTCGCCGCCGGTTATCACGGTAGCCAAACCGGCGCCGTGTCACACACCGCGAGTCGGAGTCTCGTCCGGGTGCATCTCGTGCGCCGCGATGTCGGGCTCGCAGCGAGGAACCCTCGGTCGATCCCCTCTCTCGGGGACCTTCCGGGGATCCGCTTCGCCAGCCGCCCGTCCACGGCTGGTGTTCGTCAGCACCTCGATCGCGCGCTTCGATCGGCCGGCGTGGACTCAGGCGAGGTCCATCGGAAGGCATTGATCCTTTCTTCGCACAGGGAGGTTGTCCTCGCAGTGGCACGAGGCGAGGCCGACGCAGGCATCTCCACTCAGTCCTGGAGCCGGCGGCTGCGTCTCGCGTTCGCACCGCTGGTCACCGAGGAGTACGGCATTCTCACCCTGGCGGCTCAGCTAGAGGATCCCCGGCTTCTCCGGCTCCTTTCCGCCGCTCGCAGCGATGCGTTCCGTGACGTCGTCGGGCCACTGGGGGGGTACGACCCGGAGCGGGCGGGTGAGATCACGGTGCTTCCTGCCGGCAACGCGGAGTAGGGCGCGCCGTTGTAGGGCGCGCCGTTGTAGCGCGCGCCTTGATACCGCGTGCCCGATCGTGGAAATTGGGTCCCTGTGACGACGGTTACGGCGTCGTCATCGCGCCTTGATGCGTCGGGTCCATGGCGCTCCCAACGAGACCCGCCACACGTGTGCAGAGGTTCCCTGGGATGAGTATCCTCGTTGTTGAAGACACGCCCGTAAGCGCGATCCTCCTCGAGAACATTCTCGACCGCGCCGGCTACCGGACCACGCTCGTGCCGGACGGGCTCGATGCACTCCAGGTGCTTGAGCGCGACGCGTCCGTCGAGCTGGTTATCGCGGACATCATGATGCCGGCTATGGACGGCCTGGAGCTCCTCCGGCAAATGAGGGCACGGCCGGAGTGGCGAAGCCTGCCGATGATCTTTTGCAGCAGCCTGACGGATGTCGACATCATCAGGAAGGCGATCGAGTTAGGGTGCAAACACTACATCATGAAGCCCATCGGCGAGCCGAAACGTGTCTTGGACAAGGTGCGCGAGGTTCTCGAGTCGGAGCCGGCCGTGCTCGAAGACGCCGACGCCGCACGCGAACGTCTTCACATGGACCAGCCTACGTACCGCCGTATGCTCATGTCCATGCTCGAACATGTGTCGACGGAGCTCGGCCTTCTCGAAGGAGTCGATCCCGACGGCTTCGAACTCGACAGCGAGCGTTCGCTCGAGTTGCTCGACACCTCAACGGCACTCGGGGCCCAACGCCTGACACGTCTTCTGAAACTGGGTAAGCCCGCGCCTGAGCCCGGCCCGATCCCCGAAATTCCGATGCCCCCGCCACCAGTCCTCCCTTCCCTGCTGCGCGAGCTGAACGCTTTGCGATCCTTCGCCGAGGCTCGGCTTGGCGACGATGAAAGCCGTGACGGCGACGACGAGAGTCGTGACGGTGACGAAGACATCGCTGCACCGAGCCAGTAGGCGATCGCCGGTGACGCGAACCGTCCACCGGCGGCCGAGGCTGCCGTGAGCTCGTTCGTAACCCGGCTCGGTGTTCGCAGCTACGAGCTCGATTCCTTCGGCCACGTCAATCACGCGAACTACTTGAACTACTTCGAGCTGGCTCGTTTCGAGGCGTTCGACCGCTGTGGCCTCGGGGTAAGTGGGTTGATGGCCCGCGGCTGGAGCATTCACGTCGTCCGTGTCGAGGTGGATTACAGGTCCGAGAGCTTTCTCGGCGACGAGTTGGAGGTTCACACCCGCATCGGGGCGTGGGGCCGCACGAGCACGACCCTCGAGCAGCGGATCGTGAAGGCCGCGGATCCTGGCAAGGCCGTAGCCGAAGGGCGGGTCGTCATCGTCTGGATCGGGGAGGACCGGCGTCCGATGCGCATTCCGCCCGAGGCGCGGGCGGCGCTGGAGGGACATCGGTCCAACGTGGATGGACCCGGCAGGGTGGGCCAGTCGTCCGGAGAAGACTGATGCTGGTCGGTAACGACGTTGTCGACCTTCGCGACCCGCGCTGCGTCGGCAAATGGCGCGACGAGCGATTTCTGGCGCGTATCCTGACCGGGGCCGAGGCTTCGGCCGTTCGCGCGAGCTCGGATCCCGACGTCGCACTCTGGCTTGCCTGGGCCGGCAAAGAGACCGCCTACAAGATCGCCTCCAAGCAGGTCTCGGACCCCCTGCCTTTTCACCACGACCGCTACGAGGTCGAGGTCCCGCTTCTTCCAGGTCGGATCGGCGACGAGCCCGCCATAGTGCGCACATCGGTCGCGACCGACGTGCTCCGCGTTCGGCTCGAAGTGGAGGTTAGGTCCACACGGATCCACGCTGTGGGCTGGCAAGAGGACGGAGCCCATTGGCACGAGACCGCGGATCCACCGGGTCTGACGAGCGCGGTGCGATCGATCCGGCACGACTGGAGTGGGGACCCGGCCTCCTGGCGGGAGAGCCTTCAGGAGCGCTTTTCCAACCGAGAGCTGAAGGCCATCCACCGCGCCGAGTCCGCGCTGGTCCGTCTTTGGGCCAAGGAAGACGCGGCCCGGCACCTCGACGCGCAGCCTCATGAGCTCGAGATCGTCTGTCCACGCGGCGTGGCCGGCCGTTCTCCTCCCGTGCTGCTCCTCCGCGGCGCCCCCGCCCCTCTGGACATCAGCCTCTCCCATCATGGCGACCTGGTCGCCTGGGTGATGGCGCCCGCGTGACCGGCCGGACATAGGTCGCAGGGTGATGGGGGGGAACGGACCGCAGCGTGAGGGTTGGAACAACCGAAACAGCAATTCTAGTTATGTGAATTAGAGCGATCGTTCTATTTCGTCGAGAGACGCTACAACCCAGTTACCGAGGGTATTCTTGCGAGGACCAGCGGGTCCGGTGGAGTGCCTGCGAGGGGTTTTTTGCTCAGGGGCGGTAGCGTAGGAAGAACGTGCCCCCGTAGCGTTGGAAGTAGGCGTTTCCGATGTCCGTCTCCGCTCGGGTCCAACCGAGCCGGACGGCCCCGGTCAGGTTCGTCGCGAGCGGACGATCGACCTGCACGTAGACGACGGAGGCGTTGTCGGCCTCTTCGCCGGGAATCAGGCGAGCGAACTCTGTCGCTGTGAAGTAACTCTTTCCAGTGAGGACCGCGAAGAGGTTGAGCCCGAACTCGTTCGGCATGGGCGCAAAGACGTTGGCACGCACCGAAACCGCATTGTACTCGGGCCGTCGGGAATTCGAGCGGTTGATTGTGCCCGCAACGCCGATCTGCGCGAAAATGTCGGACGAAGGGGGTGAGTAGGTCCACTGGGTGCCAAGATGGAACGTGCGGTCTCTCCGAAACGGGTCGGGTGGGAAAGACGTTCCCTGTTCGGGATAGCGGAACGCGGTATATCCCCCGTAGAAACGCACTGTCAGATCGTGGCCCCAGGAGGCGCCGATCTCTGCCCCGCGCGCTCTCCTGTCGAGGAGATCGAGCTGCGAGACCAGGTCCAGCGCTCGGTAGTCGGAGAGCTCGCCCCGGACCTCCGTGTCCAACCGAATTCCACGTACCTCGCGTAGCTCCAACCGCACCGAGGCGCCGATGACGCCGTACCCGGGCTGTAGAAAGAGGGGAATCGGTGTACGGTCCTCGACTCTCCGGCCCCGTGCTCGGCCGTTGACGAGCAAGACGCCCCAATCCGAGACGCGTTGGCGGAATCGCGCGTCGATCGTTCCCATCCACTCCCTGGGTGCGTAATCCCGCAGCTCGAAGCCGGCGGCGGCGAACTGCCTGATGCCGCCGTCGAAGGTCATGTTCAGATCCCTCGAGTCCTGAGCCAGAACTAGAACGTCTCCTCTGATCCCGATTTCGCCGATCGCGGCGGAAGCTTCATCGACGCTGTCAACGACGGGGAGTGTGACAGCGGAGAGGTTGCCCTGATAGGCCTCCGCGGCCATCCCGCCGGTGAACACCAGGTCCCGCAACCGACCCTGAGCGGCCATGCCGGCCGTGGACGACACGACAAGGACCAGCTGCAATACGCCGGCGGCCAGAACGCGGCGGAGGCAGCTCATACCCGCTCGCCTCCGATCCGCTCTAGAAACATCTGCGCGCGAGCCTCGACTTCTTGCCGCCGCTCCAACATCAGCGCCCTGAGCTCACGCAAGTCTTCGATGCGCTCCGGGAGGGAAAGCTGCTCCACTGGCACGGCCACGGAATCTGCCGGAATCCCAGTCGGCGGCGGCTGCTCTGGGTCGCTCGTCCCTGGGTCGCCGGACGCTCCCAAGGGGACCTGAGGGTCGTCGAACCTGGTGAGGCCCGCCATGAAGTCGATGCGGATCTGCTCGCGTCGCAGACGTCGCTCGAGCGACTGCATCTGGCCGTCGATGTCTAGGACGAGAGCTTCGATCTGCGCACCCCGCCGCTGGAGCAGGTCGGCCTTGGCGCGCAGCTCCTCGGGGCCGTCACGCGGATCGAAGCCGATCTCGGGCAGCGGCACGGATCGGACGTCGACTGTAGCCACTCGCTCGAGCTCGGCGACGCGATTGTCGAGATCCGTGATGTAGCTCACGATATCGGTGCGCTGGAAGGGGTCGGCCTGGGCGATCTGCTGGTACAGCTCCTCGAGGCGGTCGTCCACCGCTACGAGGTAGGTCCGCCTGGCCTGCTCCTGCTGCGCGGCGGTCTCGGACACACGCCGGTCCGAGCCCTGCATCTCCAAAGCGCGCTGGTGGAAGGCGGCCAAGGCCCGCTCGTAGCGGACATCGTCTCCGGTGGGGCGGGAAGCCTCAACCTCCGCCAACGCCCGTTCGTAGCGAGCCTGAACGGCGGCTCTCGCGTCTAGTGCCGCCTGATGGGCGTTGCGGGCCGACGAGTAGTCCAGCTCGCGCTCTTCGAGCGTGATGCCGGTCTGCGCCCACGATGATTCGGCGCAAAAGAACGCCGCTCCCAGGCACAGGACGAGGACGAGGAGCGCCCGAGCGGGCAGCGATCCTCCCACCATCGCGGGACGTGTGATGCTTGTCCGTCGAGTCACGCCTCGATCCCGTACTTCTCGAGCTTGTAATAGAGGGCGCTGGGCTTGAGGCCCAGAAGCCTCGCGGCCTCGGCCTTCACTCCGGCGGCCTGCTCGAGAGCCTGCCGAAGGAGCCGCTCTTCCATACCCTCGACCGCGTCGTTCAGGTTCAGTCCTCCCGACGGAAGCGGTTGCTCTTCCTCGGACGGGGCGCCGTTGTCCGAGCCGAATAATGGCAGATCGTTCACATCGATGACGGTGCCGTCTGTAAGGACCAGAGCTCGCTCGATCACGTTCTCTAGCTCCCTCACGTTCCCGGGCCACGAGTAGCCAACCAGCTTCTCGATCGCTCCCTGCGTCATTGCCTCCGCCGGAGACCTGGTCCGGTCACGGAGCTTCGTGATGAAGTGGTCCACGAGGAGGGGAATATCGGAAATCCGGCTCTTGAGCGGAGGCAAGGTGATCGGGACGACGTGGAGGCGGTAGAAGAGGTCCTCCCTGAAGTCCCCGTTGCCGAGAAGCTCGTCGGCGGGCGTGTTCGTCGCCGCGACGATGCGCACGTCCACGGGGATCGTGTCCTCCCCACCCACGCGCTCGAGCTCACGCTCCTGGAGAACCCGCAGGAGGCGGATCTGCGTCATCGGTGAGATCGTTGATATCTCGTCGAGGAAAAGCGTGCCTCCGTTCGCGAGCTCGAAGCGTCCCCGCCGTTGGCGATCGGCCCCCGTGAACGCACCCTTCTCGTGCCCGAACAGCTCGGAGTCCAAGAGGCTTTCCGACAGAGCGCCGCAGTTGACCCTGATGAAAGGGCCGTCCTTACGGCCCGAGGCGGCGTGAATGGCCCGCGCCACCAACTCCTTACCCGTGCCGGACTCACCGTAGATCATCACGGTGGACTCGCTCCGGGCGACCCGGGTGACCCACTTGAAGACCTCCTGCATGATCGGAGCTTCCCCGATGATCTCCCCGTACCGTGCCTCGGTCTCCTCCTTCAGAGAAGCGTTCTCGATCCGGAGCGCCATGTTCTCCTGACGCAGCCGCTCCCGCTCGGCTCGATCGCGGAGGAGCCGATCGACCTTGACCGCGAACTCCTCGGACGAGATCGGCTTGGTGATGAAGTCGGCGGCACCGAGCTTCATCGCTTCCACAGCGTTCTCGATCGTGCCGAAAGCCGTGATCACCATGACGTCGGTCTCGGGTGCCTTGGCGCGCACCCGGCGTAGGACCTCGATCCCGTCCACCTCCGCCATCTTCAGGTCCGTGATAACCAGGTCGGCGCCGTATTCGCTCAGCAGATCGAGGCCGCGCTTTCCTCCCTCCGCGGAGTAGGTCTTGTGGCCGCGTCTCCGCAGGAGGAGCTCGAGCCCTTCACGGATGGTGTCGTGGTCATCGATGATCAGGACCTGCGCCATGGGACTCCGGGGGTCGGATTCAGCTGGCGGCCGGCTCGACACCGGCGTAGGGGAATTCTTCGGAGCCCGAGAAATATAGCCTGAACTCTGCGCCGCTCCCAAGCGATTCATCCTTGTCCGCGAGCTCCACGCGGGCACCGTTGGCCTTGGCGACACCCTTCACGATCGCCAGCCCGAGACCAGCGCCCTTTTCCTTGTTCGTGATGAACGGTTCGAAGATCCGTGCCCGCATCTCTTCCGGTACGCCGGGGCCGTTGTCGCGAACGGAGATGACCACCTCTCCGTTCAGCCACTCCCCTCGGACCCAAACCCTGTCGCCCGCATCCGACGCGTTTCGGAGCAAGTTCAAGACCAGCCGCTTCACCTGATAGGGGTCGGCCATCGCTTCCAACTCGTCCACCGGCAAATCCACCTCCAAGGATCCCCCCGCAGACTCCATTTCGGCTGCCACGAGGTCCGCTGCCTCGCGGATGGGGTGACGGATATCGTGGAGGTTCACTTCGGGCGGGCGTGGACGCGCATAGACCAAGAAGTCGCTGATGATGTCGTTGAGCACGTCCACCTCAGACCGGATCCGACTCAGCAGCCGCGCCCGCTCCTCCGAATCCGTGCTCTCGGCCGCGGCTGAAGCGAACAGCTCCACCCCGCCCAAGGGATTGCGGATCTCGTGCGCGACCTGTGCAAGCATGAGCTGGAACTGCTCGTCCCTCTGCACGATGCCCTGCCGCATCCGCTCCATCGCTCTGGAGAGACGTCCAAGCTCCTCCCCCGGCTCGACTTCCACAGCACTGTTCATTCGGCCCCGCTGAATCCTCAGCGCCACCCGACTGAGGCGCTCGAGGGGCTCGACGATGCGGGCGGCGAGTCCGGCGGCGAGAATGGCGGCAAGCACGATGGCCAGCCCGGACCCGATCAAGACGGTCCGTTGGAATCGCGCGAGCGGCTCCAGGTAGTCCGCGCGCATGAGCACCGCCAATCCCACCTCCGACTGCTCGAGTCGGACGAATCCATATTTGTAGAAGCGTCCGTCCTCGCCCGCGAAAAGCGGTGTGGTAGCTTCACCGATGGCCCACAGCTCGTCGAGCTCCGGGTCGTACGCGTCGAGCCACCGAAGAGGCGCTCCGATCGGGAGGGAGTCGGCGGGCTCGGTGGACACGAGGGCCGTGCGGTCGCGCCGGAAGATCCACGCGCCGGCGACGAATCGCCGTAGACGCTGCAGGCGCGCATGGTTGGAGGTCCAGGCGATGGCGTCTTCATCGCCGGGCTGGAGGACGATCACGCTCGAGGATTGGAGTCCCGCCTCCGCCGCGGCGCCCGCGACGGCGAGGAGCTTGGCATCGAGCTCATCCTCCAAGGCCCGGCTCGTGGCGAACGAGGCCAGCCAGCCGCTGGACGCAGCCAGTGCGACGGCGAACGCCACCAGGATCAGGATGTATAATCGACGAAGCGACATTCGTGCGATCCGGAGCGGGCGGGCTAGGGAGCCCGGCGGCGCGCGCGCTCCTCGCGCGCTCCAGTTGGTGTGCGCGCGATCGCGTCCGGGGGTTGCCGATCAGAATCCACAGGGCACGCGCTCCCGTCGGAGGTCGCTGAACCGTACGACAGGTGTCGTCTTGGGCGCCAGTACGATGTGGAACGGAGTCTGTGTGCGGGCTGCGGGCGAGCAGAAATCCCCTGGAACACGCTCGAAGATCTCGACCAGGGTTCCGTTGTTCACCTGGAGGATCCGCCGCACCTCGATGCTGTCTCCCGCTTCGAATCGGACCCCTGCGGCGCCCACGACGACCATGTCGGTCGACCAATCGATCGACGGGGGGGGATCCTGGCTCTCCGAGTGTTCGACCCAGAAGACCTCCCAGCCCTCGGGTGCATCGGCGGGACCACTTTCTCCCCTGAAGACGATCGGCGTATCCAGCTCGGCTCCCGAGCCTTCGCCCTTTTCGAGGGTCCCGAACGGCACGCTTCCCGAGTAGGCCCCGCCGAACGAGGAGCCCATTGTGAAGTCCCGGACGAGCTGAGCAGCCACGATGACGCGACTGGCGTCCGTGTCCGGCCCGGACTGCGCGGGATCGAGCGACTCGAGGGGACCCCTTGCACAGCGAATCCAGCGGCGTTCCTCGTCTCGCGTGTCGTCGCGAATCAGGACGGTGACCCAGGATTCCGGGGGATTGCAGTCCGGGTCGACCTCCTGATCCAGCGTCGCGATGAACTGGAGCGGCTCGGACTCGTTGAGCTGCGTGATGAGCGACGCGTAGGCCGATGCGAACGCGACAGGAGTGCCGGGACTCCGGGTCAAGCTCTCGTCTCCAACGAGGTCCCTATAGGAGAGGGACTCGAACAGCTGCCAGGCCCCGTTGGACCCCCAGGTCAGCACCTGTTGGACTTCGCCGTCGCCGGCTCCGGAGGGTGACACGACTTCGACCGGGGTCACGACATTGACGCGGATCTGGCCGGTCTGGCCGAACCGGAGGTTCAGCGGCTGAGTCCCTCCGCTCCCGCAGGCTGTCACCAAGGCAATACACACGAGGACGCACAGTGTATGGGTCGCCTGCTCTGGCCTCACCGTTTGGAACACGTCAGCTCGTCGGTTTCGGTGTTGACTGGGTGGAGTGGGTGCGCTCAATCTACGCCGGAGCAACCTGCCGCCGCTCACGTTCGTTGTCCGCGTGCTGCCTCAAACCCCCGAGGGCCTTTTCATGGATCCGAGAGCCCGTCTCCGAACTCTGCTGATCGAGCGCTCCTTCGAGTTCGGCGATTTTACCCTCTCGAGCGGCGCCCGTTCGACGTACTACGTCGATGCGCGTCGGACGACGATGTCCGCGGAAGGCCAATCGCTGGTCGGGCGAGTCTGCCTGGCGCGGTTGCGAGAACTCGGTCTCGAACCGACGCACGTCGGTGGGCTCACGATGGGCGCCGACCCGATCTCGTACGCGATCGCTCATCGAAGTTGGGAGGAAGGCAGAGCCATCGACGCGTTCTCAGTGCGCAAAGCTGCTAAGAAACACGGGACTGGGCGCCGGATCGAGGGCGGCCTCCCGACCGGAGCCGAAGTCGTCGTGATCGAAGACTCCATGACGACGGGAAAGAGCACCTTGCAGGCCATCGAAGCCCTTGGGGAGGTCGAAGCGCGAGTGCTCTCTGTGTTGGCGCTCGTCGATCGAGAGGAGGGAGCCGTGGAACGCATCCAGGTAGCTGGCTTCGAGTGTGCCTCGATCTTTCGGGTCACGGAGCTCCTCGAGGCGGCTGGTCCGCGCCAGCCCGCGTGAGGCTACTCCAGCCCGCGTGAGGCTGTTCCAGCCCGCGCGAACCGCCGCCGGCCCGCGTGAGCCTGTCTCCCTGCCCGGGCTCAGTCCAATAGCCTCAGCGGCATGACGAGGCAGAGATAGTCGAGGGCATCCTGCCCCTCCGCGGGGACGGGCTCGACGGTCGCGGCCCGTTCGGGCGCCTTGAAGGCCAGGCGCACGTCGTCCGTGGGCATGTACCGGAGCACCTCGAGCAGATAGGTCGCGTTGAAGCCGATTTCCAGGTCCTCTCCTTCGTAACCCAGCTCGATCTCGTCGTGCCCCTCCCCCAGATCCGGTGTGAGGACATTCAGGCTCATCTGGCCTTCGCTGAACTGAAGGCGGATTCGGTGAGTCTGATCGCTGGCGACGACGGCCATCCGGCGCACCGCGGACTCGAAGCTTTTCTTGCCGACGATCGCGCTCTTGTCGTTATCCTTGGGAATCACCTGCTCGTAGTTGGGATAGGACCCTTCGATCAAGCGCGTGTAGACCTCGGTGGAACCCGAGCGGAATCCCAGGTGATTCCCGTTGCGGGCGATCTCGAGTGCGTCCTCCGCGTTGAACAGTCTCTGCACCTGCTGCAACGCGGCTGGTGGTACGATGAAATCAGAGCTCGTTCCCCCGGAGGAATCGGTGCTGATCGTCATGCGGGCAAGCCGATGGCCATTCGTCGCGACCATCCGCATTTCGTTTTCGCGGAGCTCCCAGAGTACGCCGTTCAGGATGGGTCGGCTCTCCTCCGTGGAGACAGCAAACGACGTGTGTTGGATGAGTGAGAGAAGGTCGGCGCCGGACGCCCCCCAAGCTTCTCCGAAGTCTACTTCTGGTAGGGTAGGGAACTCATCGGATGGGAGTCCGTTGAGCTTGAAGCGGCTTCTTCCGCACTCCAGCTCGATCTGATCCCCGCGCGTCGTCACGCTCACCGGCTGGTCTGGAAGCTCCCGGGCGATCTCTTGCAGCTTCTTCCCCGGGGCGGTGAGGGAGCCTTCCTCCTGTACGTCGGCTGTAACCTTGATGCGCACTGCGACATCGAGATCGGTGCCGCTCATCCAGACGCCGTCCTCTCCCGCCTCGAACAAGATGTTGGACAGTACCGGTAGCGTCGTCTTCGTCGGGATGCTCGCTGAAACGGCCGCCAAGCCGTTGTGGAAATTCTGTCGGGTGATGGAGAGTTTCATCTCGGTCCGCCTAAGGGTGGGTCTCGCTCGAGAAATCCACGGGAGTAGTTTCGATAACTAATTACTACAATAGAGTTAGTAGTAGTAGTAGGGCTGTGGACAGGTGGAAGCGCGATGTGCCCGCCTAAACATATCGAAGCCCACAACGCGCTCTCGGCACGGCCGCAGGGCCGTGGAATACCTTGTGGAAAACCGACGAGTTATCCCGGCATTGCACACTGGGGCGGATTGGGAGAAGAACTCCACACGCGTTCCCCTAGGTTGCCCACACCTCATCACGACGCTCCTCGCCGGATCCCTTCCCGCAACTCGTGCACGCGGTCGTGAAATGCTCGATCCGTGTCCATGGTTGCTTCCACCTTTCGTATCGAGTGGATGACCGTCGAGTGATCGCGGCCTCCGAAGTACCCGCCGATCCGAACGAGCGGTGTATCGAGAAGATCTCGAATGAGGTACATGGCGACTTGGCGCGGCACGGTCAGGTCCTTCGTCCTGCGTTTGGACACCAGGGCCTCGGGGGCGACCCCCCAGGCATTCGCGGCGGCGGCCCTGATGCGGTCCGGGGTCGTCTCGGGGCGCCGGTCCTGCGGGGCGGTACGCGTCCCCTGGAGCGCGGTGCGTGCAAGGCCCACGCTGATCTCCTGATTCGTCAGCGATGAGAACGCGAGCAGCTTGATCATCGCGCCCTCGAGCTCTCTGACGGACGACGTGCACCAGCGCGCGATGAAGTCGGTCACGTCGTCGTCGAGGGAGAGCCGGTCGTACGCCGCCTTCTTGCGTACGATCGCCACACGGGTCTCGTAGTCCGGCGGCTTGATGTCGGCCACCAGCCCCCACTCGAAGCGCGAAACCAACCGCTCCTCAAGGCCCGGGATGTCCTTAGGCGCCCGGTCGCTCGTAAGGACGATCTGCTTTTGGGCGTCGTACAGGGCATTGAACGTGTGGAAGAACTCCTCCTGAGTGCGCTCCTTACCCTCGAGGAAGTGGATGTCGTCGACGAGCAACAGGTCCATCTGCCGGTAGCGGCGTCGGAACTCCGGCGTCACTCCTTCCTGGATCGACGTCACGAGCTCGTTCGTGAATTGCTCGGTCGGGAGGTAGGCGATCCGCGTGCCGGCATCGAGACTCCGCATGTAATTGCCGATCGCGTGCATGAGGTGGGTCTTGCCCAACCCCACGCCCCCATACACGAAAAGGGGGTTGTACATCCGGGCGGGCTTCTCGGCGACGGCGTGGCAGGCGGCCGCGGCCAGCTGGTTGTTGTTGCCGACGACGAAACGGTCGAACGTGTAGCGCTCGTTCAGGCGGGCGGGGGCCGGCTCGGAACGGGACACGACGTCGCTGGCGGAGACCGCTGGTGGTGTGAGCTCGAGCGTGGGGACGCCGGTCGAGGCAACGCTATTGGCGGCTCGATAGGTGATTGCGAAAGCTCGTCCCGCGGCTCTTTCGACTGCCTCCACCAGGAGCGACCCGTACTTGTCCTCGATCCACTCCACATGGAACTGGCTTGGAGCTTCCACGAGCACTTCTTCGCCAGACAGGCCGACGGCCTCGGTCGGCGATATCCACGTGCGAAAACTCTGTTCGGGAAGGGCGTTCCTGGCGGTGTCCAGGACGCGTGCCCAGAGTTCGGAAGCGGTCAGCTCCATCGCCGCGGAAAGCCCGTGCTACGGGAGGGTCGTTCGGGTGCGCTGCGCCCCTTGGTAGCGGGGGGTGCGAACGGTATCCCGGGAGTGTGGAAAAGTCAATTCCGCGCCATGGATCGCGAGCTCCGGGTGCAGGAGCAGCGTGGCCCCCCGCCCTATCCACCCTGGCCTTGACGCCCAACGCGCGTTTCGGATAGCTTTTCGAGCTATCTAGGAACCAGCGGTTGCGAACCCCGACGGTCCGGGCGCGACCATGCTCGGTGAGGGGAATCCGATCGTCCCTCGGGACGCGCGGACCGCGAATCGGGTGAGACCGTGAAGGCCCGCGAGCCAACGCCTAACATTGGGCGAAACTGTCATGAAGCCGACATATAGACCCCGCAACCGGAAGCGGAAGAACAAGCACGGTTTCCGTGCCCGCATGAGCACACGGGGCGGACAGAGGACGCTGGCCCGACGCCGGAGGAAAGGACGTCGTCGCCTGGTGGTAGAGATCGGCTCGAAGTAGCAGGCCAGCGCGGAGCCCAGCGTACCGGGCACGACGGCAGCGACCTGCGCCTGCCTCGCTCGCGACGCGTCCGGCGATCGAGTGACATTCGAGAGCTGCTGAGGCGGGGGAAGCGGAAGCGGACGTCACATTTGGACGTCTTCTTCGCGGCTTCCCCCGCTTCGCGTTCGCGTTTCGGGGTGATCGTGCCGAAACACGGCAACACCATCGTGCGTCGGAACCGCTTGAGGCGCCGGCTGCGCGAGATCGGCCGGGTGGAGGTGTTGGCCCGGCTGGACCACGACGACAGCAGGCTGGACGTATTGGTGCGAGCGCGGAAAGACGCGTATCAGGTCACGTTCCCGCGGCTGAAGGATCAACTCGTGAAAATCATGGGAGAGCTCCGCTGAAGGCACTGCTGCTCGGGGCCATCCGCTTCTATCAGCGGGCCATTTCCCCGTTTACGCCTCCGACGTGCAGGTTTACTCCGAGTTGCTCGGCGTACGCCGGCGAGGCCCTCCAGCGCTACGGTACGTTTCATGGAGGGTGGCTGGCGCTCCGCCGCGTCGGGCGCTGCAACCCGTTCGGAGGCCAGGGCTTCGACCCCGTCCCCGTGCGCACGATGGAGTCCCGAAGCGATACGCCGTCACCCGATCTTGAAGACCGCGCAGTCGTCGAGCGTACTGAAGATCGATGAAGACGGAAGCCCGATTCCTGGTTGCGATCGTCTTGATGGTCGGCGTGCTCATCGGCACCAACCTGCTCTTTCCGCCCGTGCCGCCAGACGATCCGGTCGAGGTAGGTGAGACCGACACCGGCGCCCCAGTGGATGAGTCAGGCGACGCCAGCGGGGCGGTCGCAGGTACGGCAACACGGACAGACGAGCCGCCCACCGGCACCCAGACACCGGCGGTCGAGCCGACGGGAGAGGCCGCGCCTGCCGCGGCGCCCGCCACTCCGGCCGTCCCAGAACGCCGCATCACTGTTCGCGGCCCACTGCAGGACTTCGAATTCAGCAATTACGGGGCTCTGCTTCATTCCGCGATACTCCCGCTGTTCGCTTCGTTCGTCGAGGAAGGACCCGTTCAGCTGCTGCCGAGGTCGGGAGGCGCTGTTCTCGGCAATCGGATCGTCGTCGCCGCCGACACGCTGGACTTTACTCGCGTGCCGTTCGATGTGACGCCCAGTGACGGACTCACACTGGTCGAGGGCGGTGGGCCCGAGACGCTGCGCTTCAGCTACGAGGACTCTGTCCGACTGCGCGGCTTCGAGGTCGAGTACTCCTTCGATCCCGATTCCTACGTGGTGGGCGTAAGGGGCCGAGCCACGGGGATCGACCGAGGTCTGCTGCTCACCGAATTGGGCACAGGGATCGCGTACAACGAGGCCCAGGAGAAGGAAGAGGAGCGGGCACGGGCGTACGTCGTCAACCACCTCCAGAGCGGCATCAGGCAGCAGCCGTTCACGCGGTTCCGGGAAGATCGCATCGAGGACGGGCCGTTCTTCTGGACGGCGTTCAAGAGCAAGTACTTCGTGATGGCCCTCTTGGCGGGGGAGTCGGAGGACGACGAGCGTTACTTGGGTGGAGTGCTCGCTCGGCGGGCGCCGTCTTTGGAGGACGCCGACGCGGTTTCAGTCGCGGTGGGCCAGGGCCTCGCAGCGGACGGGTCGTTCTCGTTCCGGCTCTTCCTCGGTCCCCAGGACTTTGCGCGCCTCTCGGCGATCGGAAACGATCTCGAGGACGTGAACCCAATCGGGTGGAGGTGGCTGCGTCCGGTCATACGACCGTTCGCGGCGATCATCACGACCGTCCTCACCTACCTCCACAATCAGTTGGGGTGGGGCTACGGATGGGTCCTGATCCTGTTCGGCGTCATGATGCGCGTGCTCTTGTTCCCGCTGAACCAGAAGGCCATGCGGGCGCAGATCAAGAACATGGCCGTCCAGCCTCTGCTCAAGGAGATCCAGACCAAGTACAAGGATCAGCCCGAGCGGATGCAGAAGGAGCTGATGAAGCTGTACAAGGAACACGGCTTTAATCCGCTTGCCGGGTGTCTTCCGATGCTCCTGCCCTGGCCTGTGCTGATCACGCTCTTCTTCGTGTTCCAGAACACGATCGAGCTGCGGGGCGTCCCGTTCCTTTGGTTGCCGGATCTCGCGGCTCCCGACCCGTTCTTCATCCTGCCCGTGTTCCTCGGTGTGTCGATGTTCCTGCTGCAGTGGGTGAGCATGCGCTCCATCGAGCAGCCGAATCCTCAGCTGAAGATGATGATGTGGTTCATGCCCATCTTCATGGTCGTCATCTTCTTCCAATTGGCGTCGGGGTTGAACCTGTATTACGCGACGGCGAACATCGCGACGTTGCCCCAGCAATACTGGATCGCGAAAGAGCGCAAGAAAGCCCAAGCGAAAGCGCCGGTTCCGAGTCCCGCAGGCTGAGGTAGGGGGCCGCGTCCTCCGCCGCGCGACATGCAGCTTGTCGCGCACCGACTCTCCCGGCCCGTCGCGCCCCGAAACGCGCGCGGGAGACCCGATGACCGATACGATCGTGGCGCAAGCGACCGCACCGGGCCGAGGGGCCATTGCGGCGGTGCGCCTCTCGGGTTCCGGCGCGTTCGCCGTTCGGTCGGCCCTCGCAAGAACGCTCGTCGATCCTCCGGCCCGGACAGCCATGCTCGCGGATCTCACCGATCCGGACTCCGGGGAGCTTCTCGACCGCGGCGTCGTGACGAGCTTCCCCGCCCCGGCAAGCTACACCGGCGAGGACCTCGTCGAGATCTCCTGCCACGGCGGACTACTGGTGCCCGGCCTAGTGGTGGAGGCCGCACTGGCAGCTGGCGCCCGTTTGGCCGAGCCTGGCGAGTTCACTCGTCGGGCTTATTTGAACGGCAAGATGGATCTCCTGCAGGCTGAAGCCGTCCTCGACCTCGTAGAGAGCAGGAGCCGAGCGCTGCATCGGGCTGCGGTGCACCAGATGGAGCGCGGCCTTTCCAAACGAGTGGGAGCCGCCCGGGAAGCGCTGGTGATGTTGGAGGCCCTACTTGTTCATCATCTGGATTTCCCGGACGAGGACGAGCCGCCCGTTGAGGTAGTCCGGGTGGCGGAGGAGGCCGAGGAAGTCGCCCATCACTTGCGAGACCTGCTGGCGACCGCGCCGGAGGGGGAGCTCCTGCGGGAGGGTGCATTGACCGTCCTGGCCGGTCGCCCGAATGTGGGCAAGTCCAGCGTGTTCAATGCGCTGGTGGGGACCGACCGGGCGATCGTGACCGAGATTCCCGGGACCACGAGAGACGCGCTCGAGGCCGGGGTCTCGGTGGGGGAGTACCCGTTTCGGCTGGTGGACACCGCGGGGCTGAGGGACACGGACGAACGCGTCGAATCGATGGGCATCGAGGTGGCACGACGCTACCTGGCGCGTGCCGACTTGGTCCTGCTCTGTGTGGAGAACCAGGCGCCCATCGGCCCGGGCGAGGTCGAGTTCCTCGAAGAGCTGGAGTGTCCGGTCGTCGTGCTCCGGACGAAGTCGGATCTCGCGAGGGACTCGACAGAGGACGGCCGGGGGGACGTCGCTCGCGACGCCCCCATGACGACGCCGATCCACGAGATTTCGATCTCCGTCAGGACGGGCGAAGGACTCTCCGAGCTCAAGACCGTTCTCCCCGAGCTGGTGTACCGTGGCCTCGTCACAGCCGATCCAGACACGCCCATCCTGACGAGGGCGCGACATCGGAGAGCGATGCACCGGGCTCTGAGCGAGCTCGACTCTTTCGCGCAGGCTCTACGGAACGGGGTTCCGGCCGAGATCGCGGCGACCCACCTGCGGCCCGCGGAGACGGCGCTCGAAGAGATGCTCGGAATCATTTCACTCGACGACGTGCTGGACCGGCTGTTCCAGGACTTCTGCATCGGCAAATGAACAGAATGCGCAACAGGCCATAGCCGGATGAACAGCGAATACGACGTGATCGTGGTGGGCGGCGGGCATGCGGGCACGGAGGCAGCCGCTGCGGCAGCGCGTCTGGGGTCCCGCACGCTACTGATCACCCCGGATCTAGAGCGCATCGGCCAGATGAGCTGTAACCCGGCGATCGGCGGGGTCGCCAAGGGGGTCGTGGCACGCGAGGTGGACGCGCTGGGTGGTGTCATGGGCCGAGCGACGGACGCATCGCGCATCCACTTCCGCATGCTCAATCGGTCCAAGGGGCCGGCGGTGTGGGGACCGCGGGCGCAGTGCGACCGCGCCCTCTATCCGCGCGGCGTGCGTCGGGCCTTGGACGAGCTTCCAACGCTTCACCTGTTCCAAGAGATGGTCTCCGGGCTTCTCATCGAGGATGACCGTGTGGTCGGCATTCGCACCCGCGGCGATCTCGAGTTCATGGCCCCGGCGGTCGTCGTCACCGCCGGGACGTTCCTACGTGGTCGCATCCACATCGGGGGGAGCGCGGGGATCGGAGCTGGGCGCGCTGGAGAGGCGCCGTCCATCGAGCTCGCCGAGGCGCTCGAAGCTCGTGGTCTGGAGATCGCTCGTTTCAAGACGGGCACACCACCCCGCATCGACGGCCGCTCGGTGGACTACGACAAGCTCACTGAGCAACCCGCCGAGCCCGGAGACTTTCGCTTTTCCGCATATGCCCGAGAGGTCGTACCGGGAACGCGGCCGTGTTGGATCACGTGGACAGGGGAAGCGCTGAAGGACATCGTGCGCCGCAACTTGGAGCGCAGCGCACGGTTCGGCGGCTCGATCTCCGGTCGAGGCCCGCGGTATTGTCCGTCGATCGAAGACAAGATCGTCAGGTTCCCGGATGCCCCCCGGCATCAGGTCTTCCTCGAGCCCGAGGGGCTGGACACGACCGAGCTCTACGTGAACGGTCTGTCTACGTCGCTTCCTGCGGAGGTCCAACTCGAGTTCCTCCGGACCCTTCCGGGGCTGGAGGACGTGCGGATGACCAAGTTCGGGTACGCGATCGAATACGATTATTTCCCTCCGCACCAGCTACGGCATACGCTCGAGGTGAAGGCCATTGCGGGTCTCTATTTCGCGGGCCAGATCAACGGCACCACGGGCTACGAGGAGGCGGCGGGACAGGGTCTCATTGCGGGAGCGAACGCAGCCCTCGCGGTTCGGGGAGAGGATCCCTTCGTTCTCGAGCGAGATCAGGCATACATCGGCGTGCTCATTGACGACCTCGTTACGAAAGGCGTAGACGAGCCGTACAGGCTGTTTACGTCGCGGGCGGAGTTTCGCCTGCTGCTCAGACAGGACAACGCGCCGGCCCGCTTGGGCCCGGTGGCCCGCGAGCGGGGCCTCCTGACGGCACCGCAGATGGAGGCGCTGGACGAGCGCTTGGCTGTTGAGCGGCACCTACGGGCGTGGTTCACCGGGACGAATCTCCGGCCCGACCAGACGAACGACGTGCTCGTACGGGCTGGCTCTCAGCCCGTCCAGACCCCGACTCGCGCGGTCGACCTTCTCAAGCGGCCGGGGGTTGGGGCATGGGCGCTGGCGCGTGCGGGGCGAGCGCCATTTTTGGAGGAAGCGTGCGATGACGCGCTCACCGCGGTAGAGGTCGATCTCAAGTACAGCGGATACGTCGAGCTCGAGCAGAGGCGGGCCGCGACGCTGAGGACGCAGGCGGCGTTCCGGATTCCAGAGGAGCTGGAGTACGAGCGTCTCGTCACCCTCTCCATCGAAGCACGGGAGAAGCTGGACCGCGTCCGCCCAGCGACGCTCGCTCAGGCCTCCCGCATCCCGGGGGTCTCTCCAGCGGACCTGCAGAACCTCGTAATGGAAGTGAGAAAGGGACGCCGAAGCGCCTCATTGGACTCACGGTCAGGCAACTCACAGTCCCGCGAAGCGTCCCCCGACGCGTCCCCCGACGCGTCCCACAGCCCACAGTGGTCGCTGCCGAAGACCCAGGACGCGAGGTTGGCCGACTCCGGTCCCTGATTTCCCACCCACTTCTTCGCCGCCGCAATTCACTCAGACAGCGAAGGCGAGATTGATTCGCTGCTTCTGGTGCTCCGCGCTCGCCACTCTCACCACTTCTCGGCGGGCGAGTGGGCGGGCGAGTGGGCGGGCCTCCGGTGCGTGTCGGACATGACCCCGAGTGCATCAACGGATGCCGGCGATCGCGTCCCCCTCTTTCGAGGTGGATTGAGGTGGATTTGTCAGAAAAATTAGACAGTAATTGGACAAAACATTGACAACCGAAGAGAAGACATCGAGGATCAAGAGATGGAGGGCGCGTTTCAGGGGGATCGGAAGCTGAATCCAGTGCGGGTCGTCGCCCGTCGGACAGGGCTCTCGGCTTCCGTATTGAGGGCCTGGGAGCGGCGATACGACGCCGTCCGGCCAGGACGCTCCGAAGGTGGCCATAGGCTCTACTCAGAGGAGGACGTTCATCGACTGGTTCTACTCGGTCGCCTCGTGGAGAACGGCCAAAGTATCAGCCGGGTGGCGTCGCTGGGCACGCCGGACCTCGAGCACATGGTGCGACAGGAGCGAGTGCGTGCCTCGACCGTTCCTCCCTTGTCGGGTGTTGGGGTAGGGAGCGCCTACGGGGGTCCCAAGCCCTTCCTGGAAGCCGCGACGACGGCGGTTCGCACGATGTCCACGACAGGACTCGAGGTAACGCTCACCCGTTCTGTCATCTCGCTCAGTGCCGTCGTCGTGATCGACGAGCTCCTCGTCCCCCTACTCAGGCGAATCGGCGAGGACTGGGCGTCCGGCGAGATCGGACCCGCGCACGAACACGTGGCCACACCGGTCATCCGTCGGTTCATCGAGTGGCTCATTGTGCAAATCGGGATCGGATCGATGGCCTCCAAGATGCTCGTCGGCACGCCCACGGGTCAGACGCACGAGCTAGGCGCGCTATTGGCTGCCGCAACTGCGGCAACGGCCGGTTGGGGAAGCGTCTTGCTTGGGCCGGATCTGCCCGCTCGCGAGATCGCGCATGCGGCGGCCTTGAGTGAGGCGGAAGCGGTTGCGCTATCTGCGATCTACCCTTCTGACGCGGACACACTGACACTGGAAGTCGGCCTGATCAGGAAGCTGCTTCCGCGACGGATCCCGCTGCTCTTAGGAGGAGGAGCGGCCGACGCCTGCCGGGATCGCCTGATGGAACTCGGAGTGGAGGTCATCGGTGATCTAGGAGCGCTTCGAACGCGGCTGGCGTCGGCATCGGCCGTGGCTCCCCGGTCCTCCCGTCCTCCTCCTCCTGAGTAAGGCGGCGGTCGCGGCAGGCTTCCACGTTCCAACGAATACCCGCATACCGAGTATCTCCGCCACCAACGCCTACTCCGCGACATCAAACTGTGTTGACGTCCGCGCCATCTCCGGATTAGTTGTTCCACGGGAAACATGACGGTGAAACACAGGCCTCCGTAACAAGTAGGTTCCACGGGAAACATGACGGTGAAACAGCGGTACACCGAGGACTTCAGGGCGGGGTTCCTTGTCGGCATCCTCGTCGGCGAAGGTCACTTCGGTGGCGACGGCCGTCAGCCGCAGATTACGCTTCGCATGCACACCGATCACGAGGCCCTATTCGAATGGCTCATGGTGAACTTCCCGGGGGGAAAGCTCTATGGGCCCTATGATCACGGCGGTCGGCGATACTACCAGTGGATGGCCCGGGGTGCCTTCCTCCGGGACGAGCTCGTGCCACTACTGGACCAGCATCTGACCGAGGAGCTCGACGGCAAGGCGGCGCGCCGGTTCTCGGAGATGAAGGCGCGATACTCGCTGTAGGTAGTTGACTCAGGCTCCGCTGCCACTGGAGCCCTTCGTGCTCTCGAGCCCGAACCAGACCTGCGGCAGCCCCCACCCCACGAATCGTCGGTTGGCGAGAGCCTGGAGCTGGTCGGAGACGCGGCGGCCTGGGCAACGGCTCGGTGAAAGTGACCGGCGGCTGTTCCTAAGGCGAGCGAAGAGTCAGCGGCGAACCAGCTCTATGTGGGCCATCGCCGGTTCCGGAGAGAGATCGAGGTCGAAATCGAACTCGGAAGGGCCGTCCAAGACCAAGGTCTCGTCGATGATCCGCCAGTCCACCCGCTCGGGTTGCCCCGGAGGGCTGACCGGGCTGAGCACGAGTTGAGTCCCGCTACGAGTGATCGACCCTCGCTCCACGTTGGATTGCCCGAGGGCTTCGAGCTCAGCGACGTATCGGCCATCTCGCTCGAGCGTGATCCGGAACTCGCCACCTGACGCGAGGACGTCCACGCGAAGGGCGGGATTCTGCTGACTCGTCATCTGGAAGACGCTCGCCGACCAAGCGCCCTCCATGAAGCTCAGGTCCTGTCCGGTCGGTCCCCCGGTCGGATCCGATCCTCCGCACGCAGCCACCAGCACGCTCAGGACGCCGCCAATGAGGCGGCTGTAGTCGTATCGTGGTGCAACCATCTGAAACCGCGCGACCGCCATTGAAGACGTGCTTACTTCATTTGTTTCCCGGAAAATATTCGGTTTCGCACACCGATCCGTCAACCCGGACGCCCGCTTTACCCCGCCGTCGGGGTCGGATATATTCTCGAACTCCCTCTTCCTCTCGCCTGGATCCCAGATCGTCTCGTTCATGTCACGTGTCATTGCCATCGCAAATCAGAAGGGGGGGGTCGGCAAGACGACGACCGCGATCAACCTTGGCGCAGCCCTGGCCGTCGCGGAGCAGCGTACGCTGATCATCGACATGGATCCCCAGGCGAACGCCACGAGCGGGATGGGACTGCAGACCCGGGATCGGCTACCGAACATCTACGAAGTGCTGGTAGAGGGACGCCCGATCGAGGAGTCGGCCCTGCACCAGATCCACTTTCCCTACCTCGATATGGTCGCCGCCACCCGCGATCTCGTAGGCGCAGAGATCGAGCTGGTCGCGGTGGATGCTCGTGAGACCATCCTGCGCGCCGTGCTCGAGCCGATCCGTGGAGAGTACGACTTCATCATCGTCGATTGCCCTCCATCGCTCGGTCTCCTCACACTCAATACGTTGACTGCCGCGGACTCAGTGTTGATCCCGATCCAATGCGAGTTCTACGCGCTCGAGGGGCTCAGCCAGCTTCTGAACACGATCCGCCTGGTCCAGCGCCGCTTGAACACCAACCTGGAGATTGAAGGCGTCCTATTGACGATGTTTGACAAACGGCTGAACCTGTCCAGGCAGGTAGCGGACGAAGCCCGTGAGTACTTCGGCGAGAAGGTCTACAACACCGCCATCCCGCGGAACGTCCGACTCGCCGAGGCCCCCAGCTTCGGACAACCGATCCTCCTCTACGACGTCATGTCGGCTGGCGCCCGCTCATACCTGCGTCTCGCCCGGGAGCTGATCGCGCGGACCTACCCCACGTCGCCCGTCGACCAGTCGGCACGAGCACTAGCCACGTGACTGTCCAGGGGAAGGACCGACTCGGTCGGGGGCTTGGAGCGCTCCTCGGCGATTATCTCGACGAATCGCCTCGGGGTGAGATCAAGACGCTGCCGGTAGGGTCGATCATCCCGAACCCCTTCCAGCCCCGGCGGGATTTTCCGGAGGACGAGCTCGAAGAGCTTTCGGCTTCTATTCGGGCTAACGGGTTGCTACAGCCGCTCGTAGTCAGGCCCGCGCCGAAGAGCACGGACCAATGGGAGCTCGTGGCCGGGGAGCGGCGCTTACGGGCGGTCTCGCGTCTCGGTTGGCAGGACGTGCCGGCCATGACCCGGGAGGTGGATGACGAGACACTCCTCGTGCTCGCCCTAGTCGAGAACCTTCAGCGCCAGGAGCTCGCTCCCCTCGAGGAAGCCGAAGGCTATCAGGCGCTCGCGGATTCCTTCAACCTCACGCAGGAAGAGATCGCGCGGGCGGTAGGGAAGAACCGCACGACCGTCACGAACATGCTCCGTCTCCTGAAGCTGCCGCCGTCAGTGCGAAAGCTGCTCGCGGACAGCAAGTTGACGATGGGTCATGCGCGCGCTCTCCTCGGTGTGGATGACCCGGTTCGTGCCGGAGACTTGGCTCGAAAGGCCGTCGCGGAAGGGTGGTCCGTCCGCCAGGTGGAGCAGCGAGTACGCAATGCCCCTCTCCCCACTCGTAAGACGAACGGCGGGCCCGCCCCCGCCAGCAGCGGAGTGGATCCGGTGCTACGCGCCCTCCAAGAGGAGCTTCAGGCTGTTCTCGGAACGCGTGTCACGCTGAAGCAAGGCGCCAACGGCAAGGGGCTCATCGAGATCCCGTTCTACAGCCGCGCTGATTTCGAGCGCATCTTTGCGCAGGTCGCGGGCCGGGAAGCGTCCGATGTCCTCCAGTAACCACAAAGAGGCTGCCCGAACACTGACGATTATGGTCGTGCCCGACGGCACGAACCAGACCCGTACCTATCGCGTAGGGTACGGACGACTGCGACTCCTCGGCGCTGCTGCCGCGCTGGTCGGTGCCGTCGTGTTGGGAATGGCGGGGAGCTGGATGTACTTGGCGTCGAGAGCGACGCAAGTCACTGAGGTCGAGGCCCGCATCGATTCCCTCGCCGCCGAAGGAGCGCGGGTACAGGCCCTCAGCGCGCAGCTCGCCGATCTCGAGGGACGGTATCAGCAGATGGTCGACATGTTCGGAGCCGGATCGGCGGCGCCGTCCGATCTGTGGCTGCCTCCCGCCGGAGGTCGTAGCGGTGGAGTCCGGGCGGAGCCGGAGGGCGCGATCGGTCCGACCAGCTGGCCGCTTGCGGAGAGGGGCTTCATCACTCAGCCCTTGCTCGCCGGTGTGTCGGGCGAGCACCCGGGGCTGGACATCGCGGTCCCAACGGACTCCTATATACGTGCGGCTGGGGGCGGCACCGTCGCGGATGTGGCCGAAGATCCCGTCTACGGGCATTTTGTGCTCCTGGACCACGGCGACGGATACCGAAGTCTTTACGCTCACGCGTCGCTCGCTCTCGTCGAGCGGGGAAACTCCGTCCGCCGAAACGAGGTCATTGCGCTGAGTGGGTCGACGGGACGATCGACCGCGCCACATCTTCACTTCGAAATCCTGAAGGACGGAGAGCCAGTGGACCCCCTCATGCTGGTTCGGCAGCCCTGAGTCCGCCAAGCAAGAAGACACTCGAACAGCAGTCAATGCAGGGGAAACGACAATGGCGAAGGAGCGAAACATGACCGGGACGGCACCAGACACCGTGATTTCCATCATCGGCCCAGGAATGCGCGTAGTGGGCGACTGCGAAACCGAGGGGACGGTCCGCATCGAGGGCCGCGTGGAAGGGAGCGTGAGGGCAGGTAAAGCCGTCGTCGTCGGCAAGGAAGGCATCGTCGACGGCGACATCTTTACGCAGGACGCCGTCATCTCCGGCACCGTTCAGGGAACGCTGACGGCAGAATCCCGATTGGAGCTTCAGGCGTCTTGCCACATCGATGGTGAGATCCATGCCCGCCGGATGCAGCTCGAGGAAGGGGCAATGCTGAACGGGACGGTGAAGATGGGCGCCGACATCAAGGCGAACGTGTCTTCCACCCCGAAGATGACGACTCCCATCCAGAAGCCACTCGAGATCGCCGACGACAAGACGAGAAAGGTCGCGACACCCACCGCCCGAGCTTGAGGCGCATCGGCGGTGCCGCGAGCGAGGGCCCCGGCCGGAAGCGGCGGCTCACGCTCCGGCCCGCGCCCGGCCACAGTCATCTCCAAAGCACTTGTCAACATTAGTGGAAAACCTCGTAACCAGCTCCGGTGTTGTCACTTGACGGAGTGTTCACGACGTTTTCACCGAGTCCTGGGCTCACTTTTCCACAAACCGCAGCGGGCCTCCCGGGAGCGATTGTGAAATTAGAATCTCTCCTCCAGTACGTGGACTCCTACTTGGCGGTGGTGGGGTTTCCCGATTACCCCGACGCCTTCAACGGGCTTCAAGTGGAGGGTCCGGAAGAG
Source organism: Longimicrobiales bacterium (assembly GCA_965248625.1). Classification (GTDB taxonomy): domain Bacteria; phylum Gemmatimonadota; class Gemmatimonadetes; order Longimicrobiales; family Gaopeijiaceae. The sequence goes on from OZ252109.1 coordinate 1,968,008, forward strand.
GTCACCCGGATCGCCGCCGCCGTCGACGCCAGTGAGGCAACCATCGCGTCCGCGGCCGAGGAACGGTGCGACTTGCTGATCGTGCACCATGGACTTTTCTGGGACGGTGAGCGGACCGTGACAGGACGGCGCTTCAGAAAGCTCTCGGGCCTGATACGAAACGGGATCGCCCTCTACGCCGCGCATCTGCCCCTCGACGCACACCCCGAGGTCGGAAACTGCGCCTTGCTGGCCCGGGCACTCGGAATAGACGTCCAACAAGGATTCGGTTCCTATCAGGGCATCGATGTGGGGTGCATGGGTCTTGCGTCCGAGTCTCGAAACTCACTGCGGTCCAAGCTGGTGGAGGTGCTGCAAGGTGAAGTCAGACTTATCGCTGGCGGATCCCAGGAAATCGAGCGTGTGGCGGTGGTCACCGGAGGTGGCGGTTCCCTGATCGAAGAGGCGGCGCGGGCCGGAGTCGATGCCTTCGTCACTGGTGAAGGTGCGCACCACACGTACTTCGACGCCATGGAACACGGTGTGAACGTGTATTACGCTGGCCACTACGCCACGGAGACGTTCGGGGTGCGCGCGCTGGCGGCCCACGTGGAGGATCGATTCCAGATCCCGTGGGTCTTCATCGACCACCCGACCGGACTCTAGCCGGACCCTTCGGACTTCGGAGAGGCCGCTAGAACAGCCCGTCCAGGTAGGCGTGCAGAAAGAAGTCGTTCCCGCCCCGAAGTACCCTGGCCAGGTCGAAGCGCACGATCCCGTCCAGCAGAGAAAGGCCGACGCCGGCGCTGACGCGCGGATCGTCGAAGCGAAGCTCGTCCCGCGGTCCTGCCCAGCCGGTGTCGATGAACAGGGCTGTACGGGCCGCGGGCAGCTCGTTCGCGATCTCGGCTCGAGCCATCCAGAAGCTCTCGCCAGCCACGTCGCCAGGGCGGAAGCCCCGTAGCGACCTCGGTCCCCCGATATAGAACTGCCGCTGGGGAGGGGCCGCGCCCCAGGTATAGCCGCCACCTACCTCGACGGCTCCCGCCAAACCAGCGAAGAGGGGGCTCGTGAGCGCGACGGAGCTGAAGGCCCGCTGGTAGGAAAGGTCGCCCCACCCCGCCTCCGCCCGGACGACCCCGGAGGCCGTGGGACGAGTGGGATCGAGGCCTGCATGCCAGGCAAGCGACCCGCTGACTCCGCCGACCGTCCCCTCGGTGGCCATGAGGTTTGGGGCCAAGTCGTCGTTCGAGACGAGCTTGTATATGTGGAAGTCGGTTTCCTTGTCCGCCGCACGATGCCTCTCGTAGAAGAAACGCAGATCGCGCACCGTGCGTCGCCCCACCCGACGCAGCGCCAGCTCGCCGCCCAACGTCCGGTAGAACTGCGAGCGGTCGACATCGAAGAAGACGTTCGAAACCGAAGACCCGAGGCTGAAGGGGTCCCCGAAGTCCGATACGTGGGCGAGACGGCGGTACACGCCAATCCGAGCCTGTCGCTCGTCTGGTCCTCGCAGAAAGGAAAGCTCCGCGTTGGGCTCGAGGTCCGAGAGTCCTATTCGTCCTTCGAGGCGGGCACGGGTCCCTAGGCCGAGCGGGACACCCAGGGCCGAGCCCGCGCTCAAGCCCTCGATTCGATTGTATCGGAGCAGCCCGTCCCGGAGTCCCCACCTCAAGCTCGGGCCGCCGAACACCTGCTCCGGGAGGAGAGCCTCGAGACTTTCGCGCATCTGCTGGATCTCGCCCTCGGAGAACGTGATGGGGTCGGCTGACGGAGCCTCGTCCGAAAGCACGCTCGAGGTAGCGACGGAATCCTCGGGCGGGACGATCACCGTGACGTAACGGGTGGGTTGGCCCTCCCGTTCGTAGGCGATCTCCGAGCGCGTCCACCCAGCTGGTAGCGGGCCGCTCACGTCGAGGTCGCTCTCTGCCTCATTGAGCACGTACCCGCTCATTGTCCATTCGAGGGTGATCGGGATACTCAGGAACCGACCGAGCTGAGCGTTGCCCTCGAACGCGAAACGCCGGGGGAGCCACCAGCGGAAGTCGTGGAAGCTGTAGTCGACGGTTATGTAATCGATTTCAGCCCGGATCGGCTTGAGGAAGCCGGGGACGTCTTCAGCCTCCTCGGGTTCGTCCAGCTCGAGGTCGAACGCGCGTGCGGGCTTGTACGTGGCTCGCACCAAGGCGCCTGCGTCCTGCTCGAACCAGAGCGAACCAGCCACGAGGTCCACTCGGGCCTCCCGCGGCTCCACTCGGGCCTCGATCAACGTGATGACCCGGCCGTCGGCCGGAAGGGTCACCCGAAGGGTGTCGCCGGACGAGAAGCGGTAGAAAAAAGCGGCCGAGTCCGCTAAGGGATGGACTGCCTCATCGTCTCCCATGGCCAGGCGGTCGTCTCCTGGCTCGAGCGCCATGGTTGCAACGCCGAGGTCCTGCCCCAGCCCGGCGATGTACTCGCTCCGGAACTCACCGGCCTCGTCCGTCCCAAGGCCCGTGATCGGGACAGCTGCCCGTGCACCCTCCCACCGCACGACATAATCGCCGTCGCGGCTCCAGCGAACATCGGCCACGCGCTCCTGCTGGAAGAGCCCGCGCTCGCGCCTGAACCGAAATGCTCGCAGCCCGGCGTACATCCGTTCTCGGAGCCGCGCTTCATAGCTCTCGATCCCCTCGGCCCTATCGTTACGGGCCTCCCGGGCCCGCGCGAGAAGCGCACGCGTACCCGCGTCCGCATACGTGTCCACGGGTTTTTGCCTCCCCACTATAGAGCTGTCGGAAGGCTGTACCGCGCCGACTATGGAGGTGTCCGGAGGTTCTTGCGCGCTCGCCATTGGAGGCAGCGCGAGGGTTGCCAGCAGACCCGCGATCGGGAGCGATGGACGGCGCCCGCGGGACCCTCGCATCTTCTCCCGCGGCGGTTGCCGCCCCCTCCCGCCTTCCATAGTGTTCGGGCTCCAATATCGACTAGTCATAGCGGTGCATCCGCGGCCAGTACCCGGGCGCGTGATCGCTTCGACCCACCACTCCGACGGAGGCTTCCCATGGCCCGCCGGTACATGACGGTATTGCTCCTTGTCGCCTGCTCGGCCGTTTCGTCGGCCGCCCAACAGATTCCCACGCCCGCCTCCCACTTCGGGTTCGAGCCGGGAGCCGACCGAAAGCTCGCGGATTGGACCCAGCTCACCTCGTACTACGCAACGCTGGCCGAAACGAGTCCGCGCGTGACGATCGACACCCTCGGATTCGCCGTGCGCGGTCAGCCGTTCATCATGCTCACGATCACGAGCCCCGAGAACCACGCGCGCCTGGAGGAGCTGCACGACATCCAGATGCGACTGGCCGACCCGCGACGCGTCTCCGGAGACCAGGAGCTCAGGCGTCTCGTTCGCGACGGGAAGACCGTCGTTCTCCTGACTCAGAACATCCATTCGACCGAGGTCGGTGCCGCCCAAGTCGGGCCGCGGACCGCATATCGGCTGGCCTCCTCCGACGAGCCGCGCGTCCAGGAGATCCTGGACAACGTCATCCTGCTCCAGATCCCCTCGTTGAACCCCGACGGGACGCAGTGGGTCACCCAATGGTACAACCAGTGGGTCGGAACTGAATTCGAAGCGGCGCCCCTTCCCTGGCTTTACCAGTTCTACACGGGGCACGACAACAACCGTGACTGGTACTCGTTTACCCAGCCCGAGACCTGGCTCACGGTCACCAAGGCGCACAACGCGTGGCACCCGCAGATCGTCCACGACGTGCACCAAATGGGGAACGGCGGGGCCCGCATCTTCTTTCCCCCCTTCATCGACCCGTGGGAGCCCAACGTCGACCCAGGCCTGACCGCGGCGGTCAACCAGCTCGGCTCCTACATGGCGGCCGAGCTGATGGCGCAGGGGAAGAAGGGTGTCGTCACGAACGCGATCTACGATGGGTTCTCGCCCGCCCGCGCGTACATGCACTATCACGGCGGTGCCCGCATCCTCTCCGAGACCGCATCCGCACGACTCGCCACGCCCATCGACCAGGGCCCGGACCAGATCCGCGGCGGCCGCGGATACGACGCGAGGCAAGCCACCTACAACTACCCCGACCCCTGGCCGGGTGGGCCGTGGGGCCTGCCCCAGATCGTCGAGTACCAGGACGCGGGAGTGATGGCGCTGCTGACCAACGCGGCCAAGAATCGAGAGTACTGGCTCGAGAACTTCTACGGGGTCAACAAGCGGGCCGTCGACAAATGGGACCGGTGGCCGGAAGCTTGGGTCATTCCAGCCGGCCAGACAAACGAGCTCGGAGTCTCCAGCGTGCTCCGGATCTTGACCACTGCCGATGTGGAGGTGCAGCGTACACTGACCGCCATCGACGTCGACGGCCGCGAGCTCCCTGCCGGCAGCTGGGTCGTTCCGATGAGACAGCCTTACGCCTCCTTCGCACAAACGCTGCTCGAGGTCCAGGAGTATCCTGACCTTCGTATGTATCCCGGCGGGCCGCCGCGCCCGCCGTACGACGTCACGGGCCACACGCTTCCGTTGCTCATGAACGTCGAGGCCGTCCCCATCACGGACCCGCTCGACGCACGTCTCTCGCAACCCATTTCGGTCCCGGACGTCCGATATCCGTTGCCCGCGGCCCTCACGGGTCCCCAAGCGCCGAAGATCGCCTTGTACAAGTCCTGGCAAGAGCCGATGCCAGAGGGCTGGACGCGCTGGGTGCTGGACCAATACGAGCTCGCGTACGACACGATCCACGACGCGCAGGTCAGAGAGGGCGGCCTCGACCGATACGACGTCATCCTCCTCGAGAGCCAAGGTGCCGGCTCGATCCAAGAGGGGTGGACCGAAGGAGTGCTCCCCCCCGAATACACGGGCGGGATCGGGGACGAGGGTGCGCGCGCATTGGAATCATTCGTTCGGGGCGGAGGCCGCCTGGTCGCCATCGAGGATGCGAGCGAGTTCGCCATCGATCTGCTCGACCTTGGCGTGTCCAACGCAGTGGAGCGCCTACCGAGTCAGGAGTTCTTCATCCCCGGATCGATCCTCCGGCTGGAGCTTGACGGCGATCATCCGATTGCGCGAGGGGTTCCGGCGGAGAACATCGCTTGGTTCCGCAACAGCCATGCCTTCGACGTAACGGACCCGGCCATCCGGGTCGTCGGCTCGTACGGAGAGGGCAATCCACTGCTTTCCGGCTGGGTGCTCGGCCCCGAGCACGTCGCTGGCAAGGCGGCGATCGTGGAGGCCGACGTGGGACAGGGGTCAGTCGTGCTATTCGCATTCCCGCCCAATTATCGGGCTCAGTCCATCGCGACCTGGCCCCTGCTGCTCAACGCGCTGATGGTCCGGCCGCCCCCCCAGGCGCAGGGAGCGCTACGATGAATGCTTCCGGGGCGAACGGATCGTGAATTGCCCAGCCTGCGGAGCGGCCGCTGCCGGCAAGTTCTGTATGGAGTGCGGTGCGGCTGTCGCCGGGCAGCCGTGCCCGTCATGTGAGGCTCTCTCGCAGCCCGGCGCCTCGTTCTGCATTCAATGCGGCGGCGCGCTGGGACGACGCCAGGGGAAGGCACCGGCGGCGTTCACCGCGAAGAAGGGGTGGTGGGCGGCGTGGGGGCTACTCGGTGGCATCGCCATCCTCGTGGGACTGAGCGTCGTCATGGACGACGGGCCAGCTCCCGCCCCGGCAATCGGCCCAGCCAACCTCACTCCAGGCGCGCCGTCCGGCGCGTCCAGCGTCGACTTGAGCACCATGACTCCCCGAGAGGCCGCCGACCGGCTCTTCGACCGCGTCATGCGCACCGCATCCGCAGGCGATACGACCGGGGCCCGGAACTTCCTCCCGATGGCCCTCAGGGCCTACGACCTGGTGGATCCGCTCGACCCGGACGGCCACTATCACATCTCTCTGCTCCATGGGGTCGGGTCGGACTACCAGGCCGCGCTCGACACGGCCGAGCGTGCGTTGGAAGAGACGCCCAATCACCTCTTGCTGCTCGGTGCGGCAGCCAGCGCGGCCTCGGGAATCGGAGACGAGTCACTGGCGGGTCAGTACCATCAGCGCCTGCTGGCGGCCTGGGACGCCGAGCAGGATCGCGCACTCGAGGAGTACGGCGCGCACTCAGTGCCCCTGGCCGAAATGAGGCAGGCGGCGGAAGCGGCCGGGGGCGGATAGCGGGCGTGGAGATCGACGGCAGGGACGAGGGACCGGTTGAAGGGAGTGAGGACGGAGGCGTAGCGCCCTCCGGCGATTCCATGCGGCCCAGCCCGAATCCTGCGGGGCCGGTGCCGGAAGGAGCGACCGAGGACGAGCAGCTCCTCCAGAGTGCCGTAGTCACGCCCGGTCAGGAAGCCCTGAAGGTCGCCAAGGATTCGTGGCGGGTCTTTCGGATCATGGGGGAGTTCGTCGAGGGCTTCGAAGCACTCACCCAGTTGGGCCCGGCAATCTCCTTCTTCGGCTCGGCTCGAACCCCCGCTACCGACCCCATGTATCAGAGATGCGTCGAGACTGCGCGGGCTGTTGGGGAAGCCGGATTCGCGATCATCACCGGCGGCGGACCGGGGATGATGGAGGCTGCGAACCGCGGGGCGCAGGAGGCGGGTGTGCCCTCGGTCGGGTGCAACATAGAGCTCCCGTTCGAGCAGGCGTCCAACACCCATGTCGATCTGGCCATCGATTTCCGGTATATGGGGTATTGCCTTAAGTCCACCGCCCACTACATGTTGTGGTCATGGCGGTTCCGGCTTCTCAGCTCCGTGGCGGCGTGGACTATCCCCGTACGCGGCTGGAGCTGGACGAGTTCTTCCCCGACGATGCGGCATGCCTGGAGTACGTGGAGGGTCTGCGCTGGCCGGAAGGGTTTGTGTGCGTGGGCTGTGGCGGGTTGGGAGAGGTCTGGCGAGCATCGCGGGGGCGTCTCGTCTGCCCACACTGTCGAAGGCAGACCTCGGTGCTGGCGGGAACCGTGTTCCACCGCACGCGCTCGCCCCTGCGTCTGTGGTTTCTCGCTGCCTGGGAGCTCACGAGCCAGAAATACGGAGCCAATGCTCTCGGGCTCCAGCGTGTGCTCGGACTGGGAAGCTACAAGACAGCGTGGGTCTGGCTCCACAAGCTCCGCCGGGCCATGGTCCGACCGGATCGCGACCAGCTGAGCGGCGTTGTGCAAGTGGACGAGAGCTATGTCGGGGGCGTGGAGGCTGGAGTGCGGGGCCGCGAGACGATCAAGAAGGCCATCGTCGCGATCGCCGCCGAGGTCGACGGACGCAAGATCGGGAGAATACGGCTGCGTTGGGTGCCCGACCTCTCCGCTCCGGTTCTGCGAGGCTTCGTCAAGGATAGCATCGCACCGGCAAGCACGGTGCATACCGACGGATGGCCAAGCTATCAGGGACTCGCCAAACTGGGCTTTCGCCACACGGTCACGAACCTCTCGACCTCCGGCGATCCCGCGCACGTGCTCATGTCGGCCGTACATCGGGTGGCGTCTCTCCTCAAGCGCTGGGTCCTCGGAACCCTCCAAGGAGGGATCGCCCGCGAACACCTCCCCTACTATCTGGACGAGTTCACCTTTCGCTTCAACCGACGCACATCCCGGGCTCGCGGCCTGTTGTTCTACCGCTTGCTTGAGCAGGCTGTTCAGTGTGCTCCCACGCCAGCTTCGGCCCTTTACCTCGGCACCGGACGTGGGAAACGGCCCGCAGAGCCCCGGTAACCACTATATCTTGGGGTCGGTGGACTTAAGGGAACACCCCCTTCCGGTATTTCTTCGTGCGCAAGACGATGTTCGTCCGATACGCCGAGGGGTCCGTGATCTTCCCGGGCGGGTTCGGAACGATGGACGAGCTCTTCGAATCGCTCACGCTGATCCAGACCGAGAAGGTCCGGGACTTCCCGGTCGTGCTCTTCGGGAAGGAGTATTGGGGCGGGCTGTTCGACTGGATCGCGGGCACGATGCTGCCGGACGAGAAGATCTCTTCTCACGACCTGGACCGGTTCATCGTCACCGACTCGACGACGGAGACGGTGGAATACCTCGTCCACCACTGTGCACGCAACAGGGCTGAGGAGGCGGCCGCGCGACATCGCGGGCGTGGGGCCGCTGGCGGCGCCGGAGCGTCGACGGACGTCCAAGCTCACGATCCGGCCACGCGCGAAGCCGGAGGTCACGATCCGACGGCCGGCGATTGATCGAGTCGCCACTTCTGCTTTGCGCGCTGATCGCCGGGGTCACCGGTCTGGCGTTCTGGCTGGACTACCGCGTGTCGGCGCTCTCGAAGTTGGGTGCCTCACTGCTTGCGATCATCTTCGGGGCGACACTCTCGAACCTCGGCATCGTGCCGGCCACCTCGCCCGTGTACGATGCTGTCGCGGGGCCCGTCACCAGCCTGGCGATCGCATGGCTCCTCCTGGCCGTGAACCTGGCCGACCTCAAGAAAGTCGGGGCCCCCATGCTGTCGGCGTTCGGCCTCGCCGTCGCGGGGACAGCCTTGGGAGCCTTCGTCGGAGCGTTTGTGTTCGCGGGAGCTCTCGGCGACGAGACTTGGAAGCTGGCCGGCACGCTGACCGGCACCTACTCGGGCGGATCGGTGAACTTCGTCGCAGTGGGCCGAGGAGTGGGGATGTCCGAGTCGCTCTTCGTAGGAGCCACCGCTGCCGACAATGTCGTGACCGGGCTCTGGCTCGGCGCGTGCCTCCTGCTCCCGCTCTGGATCGGACGGTTCTATCCCGCCCCGGTACCCCCGACTTCGACAGGCGACGAGGAAGTGGGGCACCCGTTCTTCAGCCGGATCTCGCTTTCCACCCTCGATCTATCGATGCTGCTGGCGGCGGGATTCGCGCTGGTGGTGGCTGCCGAGGCGGCTGGCGCGCTGATTCCCGGCATACCCGCGGTCCTGTGGCTGACGACACTCGCGCTGGTGGTCGGACAGCTCGAACCGTTTCGGGCCCCACGCGGAGCGCTTCAGCTCGGGAACCTGGCGCTGCATTTCTTCTTCGTGATCATCGGCATCTACTCCCGGGTCGCCGAGATCCTCGCGGTCGGCGCGCAGGTGTTCTTCTACGCCCTGATTGTCGTGGGCGTCCACGGGGTCGTTGTCTTCGGAGCCGGCCGCCTCCTGCGCATCGACGTGGGCACGCTCTCGGTGGCGTCACAGGCGGCGGTTGGCGGACCATCCAGCGCGCTCGCCGTCGCCGTGTCGCGAGAATGGAGGGCCTTGATCCTGCCGGGAATCCTCGTTGGTCTGCTTGGCTATGCGCTCGGGAACTATATGGGGTTCGGGATCGCGTTCCTCGTCCGTACCATCGGGTTGGGATTATGAGTCGGCGAGGGCGTGAAGCGCCGGCGCGTCCGTGCCTGGCGGAGCGCCACTCTCAGCGCCCCTCGTCCGTTGCCCCGGAAAGCGCCTGGGTTTTATGATTTCAGGGCTAAGGATCGACTGAATAGGCCTGGACCAAGCAGGTGGAAACCGCCCGGGGTCTTCTTCCCCGCGGCCTTTTTTTACGATGAGACCGTAGTGTCACCCGCCTGCCTTCACAGCGGGCAGCGTCTGGTCGACGAGCGGCAATGGATGGAGGACCGAGCTTGAGCGAGACCCTTCAACGGGTGGGAGGAGGATACGCCCCCGCGGCGAAGGACAGCGGAATCGTGAAGCCAAAGGGGACGTCCGCAATCCGTGCCCACGAGGGTCTCACGACTGTGCCGTTGGGCGCCCGGAAGCCGGCGTGGCTCAAGGTCCGTTCGCCAGGCGGGCCCAACTATCTGCGCCTCAAGCGCCTGATGCGCGACCGGTCGCTGCACACGGTCTGCGAAGAGGCTGGCTGCCCGAACATGGGAGAGTGCTGGGAGGCGGGTACGGCGACATTCATGATCCTCGGGGACGTGTGCACGCGGGCATGCAAATACTGCGCTGTCGCGCACGGACTGCCAACGAGTCTGGACGCCGATGAGCCAAGGCGAGTCGCCGACACCGTCGCTGCCATGGACCTCGAGCACGTCGTCATCACGAGCGTCAACAGGGACGAACTGCGGGATGGAGGAGCCGCGGTCTACGCGGACACGATCCGCCGAATCGTGACCAGGCTTCCCAAATGCTCGGTCGAGGTGCTCATCCCCGATTTCAAGGGCGACGAGAACGCCCTCAGCACCGTGCTTGCCGCCGGCCCGTCGATTCTGGGACACAACCTCGAGACCGTCGAGCGGCTCCACCCCGACGTAAGGCCCGGTGGGCGGTACTGGCGCTCGATTTCATTCCTCGGAGCCTCGAAGAGAATCGCTCCACAAACACTCACCAAGACCGGAATCATTTTGGGGATGGGCGAGCTCGGCCCGGAGATCCGGAAGGCGATGGAGGATCTCCGCGAGGCCAGCGTGGACATCCTCACCCTCGGTCAGTATCTACGGCCTTCCCCGCAACACATTCCCGTCGCACGGTGGGTCACGCCGGAGGAGTTTCAGGATTGGAAACGGATCGGAGAGCAGGAATACGGCTTCAAGCACGTCGAGTCCGGGCCCTTGGTCCGCTCGAGCTACCACGCGAAGGAGCAAGCGCGCGACGTAGAAGCCGGAGGCCCGGGACGCATACAGCAGGTCGTCGAGACCGGGCTACTCGCTCCCGCGGAGCTGCCAGCGTCGAGGCTGGTCCAGCTGGAGGGCCGGGCGCCCACGGCCGAACGGAAGGGGTTGAGGGATGCCTGACACCTCCGCGATCGAACGCGCGATGGAGCCGACACGTCTCGGACACGTCGAAGGATTCGAAAGGGATCAACTGCTCGGATTCATGCGTGAGATGCTGCGTTACCGGCGCTTCGAGCAGAAGGCCGAGGAGGCGTACGCAATCGGCAAGATCGGCGGCTTCTGCCACCTTCACATCGGGCAGGAAGGCGTGGCCTTGGGGTGCGTCGGCCCGCTGCGTCCGGACGACTACGCGATTTCCGCATACAGGGAGCACACTCAGGCCCTGGCAAAGGGGATCCCGACGCGAGCCGTGATGGCGGAGCTGTTCGGGCGAGTGGACGGGTGCTCGGGAGGGCGGGGCGGCTCAATGCACCTGTTCTCCACGGAGCACAACTTCATGGGTGGGTGGGGCATCGTCGGAGGCCAGATCCCGTTGGCAACCGGCTTGGGGTGGGCGATCCGGTACCGCGGTGAGGATCGGGTGTGTGTTTGCTTCCTCGGCGACGCCGCCGTGAATCAGGGAAGCTTCCACGAATCCCTGAACATGGCCGCGATCTGGGGTCTGCCCGTGATCTACGTCGTGGAGAACAACGGGTACGGTATGGGCACGGCCTTCAGCCGCGTCACCAAGACCGCGATGGGCGAGAAGGCCCGGGCTCATGGGATCCCGTCGCACCGGGTGAACGGCCAGGACGTGCTGGCGACGTGGCGCAAGATGGAGGAGCTGGTCGAACGCGCCCGGAGTGGGGGCGGGCCCCAGTTCCTGGACGCCGAGACGTACCGGTTCAAAGGGCACTCCATGTCCGATCCGGTTTCCGGCACATACCGGAGCAAGAACGAAGTCGAGTCCAGAACAGAGGGCGACGACCCGATCAATCACCTTCGGGACCGTCTGTTCGAAGCGGACTACCTCACTCAATCCGAGTTGGAGGCGCTGGACCGGGAGGTACGGGCGGAAGTGGACGACGCGGCGGAGTTCGCCGAGCAGTCCGACCTCCCACCCGAAGGAGAGCTCTACGACTTCGTGTACTCGGAGATGGATGTCCACGGGCGCCTCTTCCTCGACGGGCGAGGAGGCTGACGAAATGGCCGTCATCACCTATCGCGAGGCGTTGAACAAAGCACTGGCCGAGGAGATGGAGCGAGACGAATCCGTCTTCCTGATGGGCGAGGAAGTCGCGGAGTACGACGGCGCCTACAAGGTGTCCCGGGGTCTGCTCGACCGATTCGGCGATCTCCGAGTCGTGGACACTCCAATCAGCGAGCTGGGCTTCGCGGGGATGGGCGTGGGCGCGGCGATGGCGGGGCTGCGGCCGGTCATCGAGTTCATGACCTTCAACTTCGCGTTCCTCGCGCTTGATCAAGTCGTCAACCACGCCGCGAAAGCGCACTACATGTCCCATGGACAGATCAACGTTCCGATCGTGTTCCGCGGGCCCAATGGTGCGGCGCTTCAGCTCTCTTCGCAGCACTCCCAGGCTTGTGAGAGCTACTACGTGCACGCGCCGGGCGTGAAGCTCGTGACTCCGGCGACGCCGGCCGACGCGAAGGGCCTCCTGAAAGCCGCGATCCGCGACTCCGACCCGGTCGTCGTCATGGAATCCGAGATGCTCTACAACGCCAAGGGCGACGTGCCGGAGGGAGAGCACCTCGTTCCACTCGGGGTGGCGGATGTGAAGTTCGAGGGGACGGACGTGACGATCATATCGCACGGACAGACGGTCCACCTCGCGCTAAAGGCCGCGGGCACGCTGGAGAAGGAGGGGGTGTCGGCAGAGGTGCTGGACCTCCGCTCCCTGCGTCCGTTGGACATGGAGGCGATTCTCCGTTCGGTCCACAAGACGAATCGCGCGGTGTATGCCGAGGAAGGCTGGCCGTTCGCCGGAATCGGGGCCCAGATCGTCGCCCTCGTCCAGGCGGAGGCGTTCGACGACCTGGACGCTCCCATTCAGCGGGTCACCCAGGGGGACGTGCCCCTACCGTACGCCAAGAACCTCGAGGTGTTGGCGAAGCCGAGCGCGGCCCGTATCGTCCAAGCCTGCAACAAGGTCTTGTACCGAAGCTGACGGACACCTCGCCGCTAGCGGCTCCTCCTGGTGTGAAGTAGGAGGCGCGGCGGCGAATCCATGATTTCGCGCACCCGCCGCGACCCGAGGCTCTGATCAGATGGCAACGAAAGTACACATGGAAGCCCTGTCTCCGACGATGGAGGAAGGGCAGGTCGTCAAGTGGCTGAAATCGGAGGGTGAAGCCGTCGCGAACGGCGAAATACTCGCAGAGATCGAGACCGATAAAGCCACCATGGAGCTCGTCGCCCGGGGAGAGGGTGTACTCAGAGCCATCCTTCTCGGCGAGGGAGGCACGGCCCCGGTGGGCGATGTGATCGCCGTGATTGCCGACGCCGACGAGGACGTGAGCGAGATGGTGGCGAGTGCGAGCGCTGCCGTGGCCGCTGCGGTACCGCCGCCCTCGGCGAAGACCCAGCCACCGTCGGCACCTCCTCCAGCGACTCCCGAGCCGGCGCGGGCCCCATCACCACCCCCGTCGAGTGCCGATACCGCCTTACAACCGGACGAAAGCGGCGATCCCGGGAACGGCCGAGTCAAAGCGTCACCTCTTGCGCGCAGGCTCGCCGCGGAGGCGGGTCTTCAACTCGGCGGCATCTCCGGTTCGGGCCCGGGCGGTAGGATCGTGAAACGCGACATCGAGGCTACCCTGGCGGCTGGGCCGACTCCAATCGCGGGTCCAGTCCCGGCGCCGACCCCACCCGCCCTCGAGGGAGCGGACTTCGAAGACATCCCTCTCACACAGATCCGGAAGACGATCGCGCGGAGGCTCGCAGAATCGCTCGGACCGATTCCTCACTTCTTCCTGACCGTGGACATCGACATGTCGCGGTCAGTCGAGATGCGAAAGGAGCTGAACGCGCTGCTCGAGCCGCGGGGCGAGAAGGTCTCCTTCAACGACATCATCATCAAGGCGGCCTCCCTCGCGCTTCGCCAACACCCCAGTTGCAACGCTTGGTGGGGTGGTGATCACGTCCGCCAGCATCGTCGCGTGCATATCGGCGTTGCAGTGGCCGTCGAAGACGGTCTCATCACGCCGGTCGTGCGGGATGCACACGCGAAGGGGATCGCCGAGATCGCGGGAGAGGTGAGGGAGCTGGCCGGACGGGCGCGAGACAAGCGCCTGACGCCCGACGAGTACACCGGCTCGACCTTCTCGATCTCCAACCTCGGCATGTTCGGGATCGAGGAGTTCACGGCCGTCATCAACTCGCCCGAAGCGGGCATCCTCGCCATCGGGGCTCTCGAGCAGAGGCCTGTGGTCGTCGATGGAGAGCTGGTTGTGCGACCCCGTATGCGCGTCACGATGAGCTGCGACCACCGGGTCATCGACGGGGCTCAGGGCTCGCGCTTCCTCGCGACGCTGCGCGAGCTGCTCGAAGAGCCGATGGGCATGCTGCTGTAAGAATCTTGGCGTCGTCGTCCGCCGTGTCGTTGGTTGCCGCGCGTCGTCGGCTGCCCGGCGTCGTCGGCTGCCCCGCGTCGTCGGTTCCCCGCATCGACGGCTCCGGGGCATCGGCGGTTCACGCCACGGGTGTGCTCTTCAGCTTGCTCAGAAACTGCGCACGCGCCTTCGCTACCTTCGGGGCGACGACCGCCCGGCAGTATCCCTGATTCGGATTGCGGGCGTAGTAATCCCGGTGATCGTCCTCGGCCGGGAAGAATTCTCCTGAAGGGACCAGCTCGGTGACCACGGGGTCCGGCCAGAGCCCCCTCCCCTCCAGCTCCGCGATCACCTCTTCGGCCGTGGTCTTCTGCTCCGGCGTGTGGTAAAACACCGCTGAGCGGTACTGCGTCCCTACATCGGCGCCTTGCCGGTTCAGGGTCGTTGGATCATGGATCGTGAAGAAGACCTCGAGGAGCTCCCGGAACGAGACTGCCGCGGGGTCGAACGCGATCCGGACGACTTCCGCATGGCCCGTTGTCCCCGAGCATACCTGTTCGTAAGAGGGATTGGAGGTTGGTCCTCCCGCATAGCCGGAGGTCGACTCAACAACCCCACGCAACTCGTCGAATACCGCTTCCAGACACCAGAAGCATCCGCCGGCGAGGGTAGCTATCTCTTGTTCGCTCTCGTTCATCATCCGCTCCTTGGAGATTCGGCCTATTGAATCGTCCCGCGTCACCATGGACCATCGACTCTACGGAATAATAGGTTGGTCGTTCCCCTGAACGCGCGGGGTTGCTGAAAGGCCCGAGGGAGCCGGAGAACGATGATCGCCATGGGAGTGCGGCGAAACAAAGTCCGCGGGCGCCACAATTGGCGCACGATCGGGAGGGTGGCGCTCGTTCTCGCGCTCGCCGGGTGCCACCGGGGGGAGAGCCGGCGCGGGGTCGAGCCGGCGGACGGGTACGCCCGCGGGTCCCGGGGGGAGAACGTGACACATCAGATCGACAAGCCCTACCTCGTGCTCGCTTCGTTCGACGGCTTTCGGCACGATTACATGGAGTTGTTCGACACGCCCAATTTCGATCGCATGGAGGCATCGGGCGTGCGGGCAGACGCGCTCATCCCGGTCTTTCCGGCGATGACGTTCCCGAGTCATTACTCGATTGCCACGGGGATGTACCCCGGTAGCCACGGGCTGGTCGGGAACACGTTTTACGACCCGGTCGAAGACCGCTCGTACGATTTCCGCGTCCAAAGTGCCGTCGAAGACGGCCAATGGTACGGTGGCGAACCTATCTGGGTGACGGCGGAAAAGCAGGGCATGGTCGCTGCGGCGTTCTACTTCGTCGGCACCGAAGCGCCCGTCCAAGGAGTTCACCCGAGTCACTGGCGACGCTTCGATGCGGGCGTGCCCAACCGGGTCCGCGTCGACACGGCGCTCGAATGGCTCGGCTGGACGCCGAAGGAGCGCCCTCACGTCATCACCCTTTACTTCTCGGACGTCGATCAGGCGGCGCATCGATTCGGCCCGGAGCCCGGACCCGAGCTGGCGCGGGCTGTCGCGAGCGTGGACGGAGCGCTGGGGCGGCTGTTGGACGGAGTCGAAGCACTCCCGCACGGCAGCGAGGTCTACGTCGTTCTCGTCTCGGATCACGGCATGGCCGCGGTCCAACCGGGGGCGCACTACGCTCTTGAGCAACTGACAGACCTGTCCGACGCACGCATGACCGCCTTTGGGACCTACGGAACGATCTTTGTCGAAGGCGGCGACGCGCGCACGGACGAGCTTCGATCCGTTCTCGACGACGCGATGCCCCGGGCGCGGGTCTACCGGAGCGACGACGCTCCGCCGAGCCTCCACATTCGTGATCATCCCCGCTTCGGCGACCTGATCGTGCTTCCCGACGAGGGCTACACCGTCGGAATCGGTCCGCCCCGCGGAACCAGCATCGGGCGGCACGGCTGGGATCCGGCCAACCGCAGCATGCACGGGATCTTTCTGGCAGTCGGGCCCGGCATTGCCCCAGGCAGCCGGATCCCCGCGTTCGAGAGCGTTCACGTCTACCCGTTCATGGCGCGCGTGCTCGGCCTCGATCCCGCTCCTGGCGTGGAAGGCGACCCGGCGGTCCTGGGGGAGCTCACCCCGTAGCTGACGGGATTCTCACCCAAGAGATGGTCTGACTTGTGTTTGCAGCACACACGCTGCGCTCCCGCGGAGGGACGTCCGAGTCTGCGACTGACAGGCCTGTTCCCAGATCTCGGGTCGGGGCGCGGGGGTTGCAACCCCCCGGGCCTCGCCTAAACTTCCGACGGCTCCTTCGGGAGTCTTCGCAGGTTGGTGGCTTGACCCCGCGATAAACGACGCGATCAAACGACGCGATCAACGAAAGACGAGGTGGAGTGTGGCAGAGACAGGTAACGGAAACGAGTTCGACCTGATCGTTATCGGTAGCGGCCCGGGCGGCTATGTGGCAGCCATACGCGCGGCGCAGCTCGGTCTACGCGCAGCCTGCGTGGAGTACGACGAGCTCGGCGGTGTCTGCTTGAACATCGGATGCATTCCGACGAAAGCGTTGCTTTCGAGCGCGCTGCTCATCAGCCAACTGAAGCACGCCGCCGAGCACGGGATCCAATTCGCCGACATGAGTGTGGATCTGGGCCCGGCGCAGGAGCGCAGCCGCTCCGTCTCCAAACAGCTGGCGCGTGGTGTCGGGTTCCTGTTCAAGAAGAATGGCGTCACGCACATCCACGGGTACGGGCGCCTACTCGGCGACGGCGCGGTGGAGGTGGACGGCGGTGGGAACGGTACGGAGACCTACCGGGCGAGGCACATCGTAATCGCTACGGGCTCCCGGCCGCGGGACATCCCCGTGCTCGTCATCGACGGCGAGCGGGTTTGGTCATCGACGCACGCCCTGTTTCAGAAGGAAGCGCCCGAGCGCCTCGCAGTCGTCGGTGCGGGGGCGGTGGGAATGGAGTTCGCGGACGTCTACGAGGCGTACGGCTCCAAGGTCACCGTGATCGAAGCACTGGACCGGGTTCTCCCCCTCGAAGACGAAGATTGCTCCGCGCTCGTAGCAAGGAGCTACAAGAAGCGAGGCATGGAGATCCACATCGGCGCCCGACTCGAGAACACGGACATCCACGACGCCGGAGTGCGGCTCACCATGACAGACAAGGAAGGCGCAGAGAAGCTGGTCGAGGCGGACTACGTCCTGTCGGCAGTCGGCCGGATCCCGAACAACGAGGACGTCGGGCTCGAGCGGGCCGGCGTAGAGTTCACCGAGCATGGAAGCTTCATTTCAGTAAACGAACACATGCAGACCAGCGTCGCGGGAATCTATGCCGTCGGCGATTGTGCGGGACCTCCGCTACTCGCCCACAAGGGGATGCACGAAGGTGTCGTGGCCGTCGAGCACGCGGCAGGGCAGGGCCACGGCAGCGTCGACTACGGCAACATTCCGAACTGTACGTACTGCCACCCCGAAGTCGCTTCCGTGGGTCTCACAGAGAAGCAGGCGCGAGAGGCTGGTCACGACGTCGAAGTCGGGAAGTTTCCGTGGGTTGGGAATGGCCGGGCTCTCGCCGCCGGCGACGCCGAGGGGTTCGTGAAGTTGATTCGCGATCGCAGGTATTCCGAGATCCTCGGCGCGCACATCGTCGGCCCTCACGCGACGGAGCTGATCGGCGAGTTCGTCGTGGGCCGGCATCTCGAGTCCACCGTCGAGGAGATGGACAAGGCCATCCATCCGCACCCGACTCTGTCGGAGGCTGTCGGAGAGAGCGCGCTCTCCGCGCTGGGCCGCGCCATTCACATCTAGCTCTCGCGGTCCGAGCTGCCGAAGCTCGGGTCCGCCAACCCGGGGATCAGCCAATTGGTCGAAAGCCCCGATGGGAAAGCGCCGGTGCCCGGTGAGGACCCCGGCGCGAAGCGAACCTGGTCCGACGAGGAGGAAACGGCACTCCGGCTTTGGATCGCGTTGGCGCGCTGCTACCAAACGTTCGCCCGAGCCGTCGCCGCCAAGGTGTCCGAGTACGAGCTGACTACTCCGCAGTTCGGTATTCTCGAGGCGTTGTACCACCTGGGGCCGTTGTCGCAGGGAGAGCTCGCGGAGAAGATGCTGGTCACTGGGGGCAACGTGACCTACGTGATGGATCGGCTGGAGGCGCAAGGATTGGTCAAGCGCGAGCGGTCGGGGGACGACCGCCGGGTCGTGGAGGCTCGCCTCACGGAGCGGGGCCGACGCCTCCTCCGAGACGTGTTCCCAGAGCATGCGACGTACGTTGCCGAGCTCGTGGAGACGCTGAGTCCCGGGGACCGAGCGAGCCTCAGAAAGCTGCTGAAGATGCTGGGCCTGGGCCTCGCTCGTGAGATGTCAGGAAATTAGAGCGTCTGTTCTAGACTCCGGATCGATCCCACAGATCGCCAGCACGTGCACTAGCGCCTCCCCGATCTTGTTGTTGGGAGTCGAAGCGCCGGCCGTGATCCCGAGCTCGAACGGTGCCTCTGGGAGCCACGCATCGTCCACGACCTCGGGTGCGTCGGCGGGGAGATCGGGCTTGTGACGGACGGTGCCTAGCTCTACGTCGATGCAGGCCGCGTCTTCGATGTGGAACGTGGCCGTGTGCTCTCGGCACATGTGGGCCAGGTTGTTCGTGTTCGACGAGTTGTAGCCTCCGATCACGATCATGATGTCCGGCGGCTCCGCCATCAACTCCACGACGGCGTCTTGGCGCTCTTGCGTGGCCGAACAAATGGTCCCGAACGAGCGGAAGGCCTCCCCACCGCCTTCCTCCCCGCGACCCTCGACCATCGCTTCCCGAATGCGCGCTCCAATCGCCATGGACTCGTTCGCCAGCATCGTCGTCTGATTCGCGACACCGACCTTGAGGAGGTCCGCGTCGGGATCGAAGCCAGGCGTGGCCTTCCGGCGGAAGTGGTCCGTGAAATCCGCCCGTGACAGACGCCCGGGACGGTGTGCGATGTAGTCGCAGACGATCTCAGCCTCGTCCATGTCACGCACGATCAGGTACTTTCCACCCTCGTGCTTGGATACCTGGGATGCTGTCGCCCGGGACTCCTCGTGCGTGTACTTCCCGTGGATGACCGCCGTGAATCCGTCCCGCGCGTAACACTCCACCCGCTTCCATACATTGAGCACCGATCCACAGGTCGTGTCCACGAGCACGCACCCAATGGCCCGCAGCTCCTCGAAGTCGTGCAACGTGACCCCGAAGGCCGGGATCAAGACCACGTCCTCGGTTCGGAGGCGGGAGAAGTCGAAGACGCCGTCGTCATCGGCGTAAAGAAACTGGATGCCCATCTCCACCATGCGGTGGTTGACGTGCGGATTGTGGATGATCTCGCCCACCAGGAAGATTCGCCGGTCCGGGAACTTGCTCCTGGTCTCGTACGCGTAGTCCACGGCCCGGTCGACGCCGTAGCAGAACCCGAACTCCTGAGCGAGCCGGACGGTCACGTCGCCGAAGGCGTCCGTGTAGCCGCGGGAGCGGATGCGGTCGACGAGGTGAGAGTGATACTCGGCATCGATGACCGGTCGAACCTCGGCCTTTAGCCCGAAGCCCTTACGGAAATAGGTCTGCTCCATCTCGTCACGTCGCTGTAGGTGTGGCGGCAGGCAGCATACTTGCCGCCTCGCAAGTAAACCAAGACTGTAACGGCGATCAACCCGCTCGACCGTCGCCCCAGGTACCACGAAGAGATACCCCGCACCGCGACGGGATCGAGTCATGGACGGGCGCAAACACAGGATCGAGCGAGACGCTGGGGGGTATCGACGTCACACTAAAGGCCGGGACGGCCCCTCCTGGCGTCGATCCGAGTTCGACGCAAAAAACCGAAGAAGGGAAGTCGATGTTGGCGAGACTGGCACTGCTTTTCATCGTGGTGCCCCTGGTCGAGCTGCTGCTCCTGATCGAGATGGGGCGCTGGGTCGGCCTGCTACCCACGCTGAGCCTGGTGGTCCTCACTGGACTCATTGGCGCATGGCTCGCACGACTCGAGGGCACGCGCACCCTCATGTCGTATCGCGCCCAGGTGGCTCACGGGAGCATGCCAGGTCAGGCCGTCATGGACGGTCTCTGCATTCTGATCGGTGGCGCCCTCCTCCTCACGCCCGGCCTCCTCACCGACGTCGTCGGTTTCTCGCTCCTCCTGCCGCCGAGCCGCCGGTGGATTCAACGGCTCATCCGACGGCGCCTCGAGAAGAAGCTCACCGACGGGTCCGTCCGCTTCTCGACGTTCCGTTACGGCGCGGGCTGGGAGGGCTCCACTGGTTTCGGGCCTCCGCTCGATCAGGCCTTTGAGGAAGGTGGGATCGAGGAGGTGGAGGTCGTGCAGCCGTCCCACGAGATCTCGGACGCGCCTGCAAACGAACGGCCCTGAGTCCTACAGTTCCCGCCCCGGGCGACGGTCTTTCAGCACGCTTTTCGACCCCGTACCTTCACCCGCCTCCCCTCGGGCCCCGCGCCTGGTCGCGGGGTTCCCGCTTATGGAAAGGGTGACGAAATGGCGGATGGAATCGAGTTCCTCGAAAGACTGCTGAACGCCCCCGGGCCCTCCGGATTCGAGGTCCGGCCGGCGCGGGTCTGGAGAGAGGAGGCGACCGGATTCGCGGACGAGGTCTGGACGGACGTCACAGGCAACTCGTTTGCCTCGTCCAATCCCGACGGGCGTCCGCGCGTGATGCTGGCGGGCCATGTTGACGAGATTGGCCTCCAGATCACCTATATCGACGACGACGGCTTCCTCTACGTGGACGAGATCGGCGGGTGGGACGCTCAGGTGCTCGTGGGGCAGCGTGTGACCGTGCTCTCCAAAGAGACGGACATCACTGGCGTCGTGGGCAAGAAGCCCATCCACCTGATCAAGAGCGAGGAGCGCGAAAAGGCGACGAAGGTCCGGGACCTCTGGATCGACGTCGGTGCAGAGGGCCGAGAAGCCGCCACCGCCCTCGGGATACGGCTCGGAGATCCCGTCGTCATCGACGCACCGGTCGTACGACTCGCAGGCGACCGGATCGCATCTCGAGCCGTCGACAACCGCATTGGTGCGTATGTCGTGCTGGAAGCCCTGCGTCGCTTGTCTAAATCCCCAGGGCGGGCGGGCGCCGTGGCCGTCGCCACGGTCCAAGAGGAGATCGGCTACACCGGCGGCGGGGCCCGGACGAGCGCTTACTCGGTCGAACCCGACGTGGCCATCGTCGTCGACGTGACGTTCAGCACAGATGTCCCGGACATAGAGAAGAAGGAGATCGGCGACCATCGTCTTGGAGGTGGGCCCGTTCTCAGCCGGGGCTCCGCGGCACACCCCAACGTCTTTGAGCGCCTCGCGCAGGTGGCGGAGGCGGAGGGGATCTCTCATACGATTCAGGCCGCTCCCAAGGCTACGCGAACGGACGCGGACGGCATCCATCTCGTGAGAGCCGGGGTGCCGACCGGCTTGGTATCGGTGCCGAATCGCTATATGCATTCGCCGAACGAAGTCGTGAGCCTGGCCGACCTGGAGGCGACCGCGAGTCTCCTCGCGGCGTTCATCGGGGGCCTGGACGGTGACGAGGACTTCACGCCCCGCTGACAACCGGGTCCGGGGCTCCCCGGCAATGACAAGATCGGAGCCGGAACACATCCCCGCGCCACGGCAGACGCGGACCCGCGGAGCCGGTCGTTGACGGTCGTGCTTCGGCGATCTACCGTTTGCGTCCCGCCCGTATGGGCGAGCCGCATAACATCGAGGAGATGCACGTGAGCATGGTGAATACGATGGAGCTATTGGGCGAGCTGCAGGGCCTAAGAGAGAACGGGTACCTGTCAGACGCCTTACTGCGTCACGCCGTCCGAGGGATCTCGAAGGCGGATGCCAAGTTCGATTGGGTCGGCGTGTACATGCTGGGGGAAGCAGGGGACGAGCTCTGGCTCCACAACTACATGGGCGCCGGTACTGAGCACGCGAAGATCCCTGTTGGCGAGGGCGTATGCGGCACCGCCTTAGCCAAGGGCGAGAACCAAAACGTCCCAGACGTCTCGGCCGTGGAGCACTACCTGACCTGCGATCCCCACGTTCGCTCGGAGCTGGTCGTACTCATCCGTGCGGGCAAGGAGATCTTCGGTCAGATCGACCTCGACAGCCGAGAGGAGGCCGCCTTTACCGATGGGGACGAGGAAGCGGTCCAGATGATCGCCGACAAGCTGGCCGAGCAGATCGTGCACGAGCGCCGCTGACGGAAGGGGCGCCCCGCGACCACGCGCGGACGACTGGCCGAGTCGAACAGCGAGGCGAACGGACGGGCATGCTCCAGCCTCGGGTCGCCAACGCGGAAAACCGGGGGCCGTTTACCCTCGACGGCACCCGGACCTACATTGTCGGCCGCCGATCGGTGGCCGTGATCGATCCTGGTCCACACTCCAAACCCCATCTGAGGGCGTTGAGATCGGCCCTCGCCGAAGCCACGGACGTAACCGTGCTCGTAACACACGATCACGCGGACCACTCGGGCGCGGCACGTGCCCTGGCGGCATCCGTGGATGCTCCAGTCCTCGGCTCGAGCGGGGACGCCGACTGCACTCTGGGTGAGGGCGACTCCGTGCAAACGGACGAGGGGATGCTCGTCACTGTGGAGACACCCGGCCACTCGGCCGATCACCTGGCTTTCCACTGGCCCGCCGCCGATGCGCTCTTCGCCGGCGACCTCTTGCTCGGACAAGGGGAAACGACTTGGGTCGGTGAGTACCCTGGCTGCGTTCACGCCTATCTGGAATCATTGGACCGCGTCGAGAGGCTCGCCCCGGCTGTCGTGTATCCGGCGCATGGCCCGCCGCTTCGTGATGTCTCCGCTACTCTTCGCGTCTTCCGGGAGCATCGTCGGGGGCGCATCGAGCAGGTGCGGCGACTGCTCGACGAACGTCCCGAGGCCTCGGCAGTCGATCTCGTACGCGCCATCTACGGCTCCGGGCTGCCAGAAGAGCTCCACAGGGCCGCTGAGGCCAGCGTGTCGGCGATGGCCGATTATCTGGGAGGAGCAGTCGACGGGCTCGGCGCAGGCGGCCACTGACCACCGGCCGCTGACCGGGCCCACCGTGGCCGATCGGTTGCGGATGTACGACCGGCGATCATATCGTCCAAAGCTTGTCAGCAACTTCTCGGTCGGGTGGCCCCGCCCCGCGCGTCGGGCTCCGCTCCCGGTCTGTCGCCAGCCTCGAAGCCGTTGATCCCCACGCCCGCTCCCCTACCGAAGAGCCTCACTTCGGAGCTCGCCGAGACGGTGGGTGACAGAGGTCTGATCACCGATCCCGCGCATCTGCTCGTCTATGAGTCGGACGGTCTAACAGCGTATCGGCATCCACCCCGGGCAGTCGTGTTACCGCGCAATGGCGAGGAGACCGCTCGGACGGTGAGAGCGATCGCGAATGCAGGGATCCCGTTCGTGCCGAGGGGCGCAGGCACGGGTCTTTCCGGCGGCGCCCTCGCGGTCGGGGGCTCTATCGTCGTCTGCACCGCCCGCATGAACCGCATCATCGAAGTGGACGCGGAAAACCGCCGGGCGCGGGTTCAGCCGGGCGTCGTGAACGCCAACCTCACCGAGGCGACACGACCGCACGGGCTGTACTATGCCCCCGATCCGTCTTCACAGAGCGCCTGCACGATCGGGGGGAACGTCGCCGAAAACTCGGGCGGGCCCCACTGCCTCAAATACGGCGTGACTTCCAGATATATCCGTTCCCTCGAGGTCGTTTTGCCCGACGGGCGCGTCGTGGCGCTGGGAGGCGCGGGTCGGGACACCGACGAGCTCGATCTCGTCGGTCTTTTCGTCGGTTCCGAGGGCTGCTTCGGCATCGCCACCGAGATCGAGGTCGAGCTCCTGCCTCTGCCGCAGGGCATTCACACGCTACTCGGGATCTTCGACGAGCTGGAGGACGCCGGCCGCGCCGTCACGGCCATGATTGCGGGCGGTTTGCTTCCCGCGGCCCTCGAGATCATCGACGGAGCCACGATCCGCGCAGTCGAAGAGAGCGTCTTCGCCGCGGGCTACCCGACAGACGCGGCGGCGGCCCTCGTCGTCGAATTCGACGGGATCGAGGCGGGGTTGCAGGCGGAAGCGGCCCGGGCCGAGGCCGCCTGTTTCGAAGCGGGTGCGCGCGAGGTCCGCGAGGCGACGTCGGCCGAGGAGCGGGCGGCGCTGTGGAAAGGCAGGAAGAAGGCGTTCGGGGCAATGGGGCGTATCGCTCCCGACCTCCTCGTCCAGGACGCCACGGTCCCCCGCACCCAGCTTCCCGATGTCCTGAGTCGAATCTCGGAGATCGGCAAGAGCTACGACCTCAAAATCGCCAACGTATTCCACGCCGGGGACGGAAACCTCCATCCGAATATCCTCTTCGATCGGCGTGATTCTGCCGAGATGGCCCGGGTCGAACGCGCGTCCAAGGAGATCATGCAAGTGTGCGTCGATGCGGGTGGAACCATCACCGGTGAGCACGGCGTCGGACTCGATAAGCGTGACTACATGACGCTCATCTACTCGAACGAGACGCTGGAGGCGATGAACGACGTACGCCGGGTCTTCGATCCCCTGGGCATCTGCAACCCCGGGAAGGTCCTGCCGGACTCCGTTCTCAGGGGACGGGGCCCACATGCTTCTGTCGAGCCAGTCACGACGTCCGCTCAGTGAGCGCCAAGGGCCGGACCCGGAAGGGATCGTGCTGAAGTGACGAGCGCGAGTGGCGACGCGGTGCGGCAGGCCCTCGAGCCCGAGCTCATCGTCGGCGACGCCGGTCCCGGGGATCCGCTCGACGAGGCACGGGGAGTCCCCATCGTGGCGCCCCGGAACGTCGACGAGCTCAGGTCGGTGATGGCGTGCTCATCCAGGGAGGGCTGGAAGGTACGCCCGGTCGGTCGCGCCACCTCACTCCCGCCCGGGTTCCTTGACCAGGCGACAGACCTCGTGGTCACCACCCGACTACTGACCACCATACATCGATACGAGCCCGCGGACCTCACGCTGACTGCGGACGCAGGGGTCACGCTATCGTCGATCACCGGTGTGACCCGGGAGGCGGGGCAGTGGCTGCCCCTCGATCCCGCGAAAAGGGATGCCCGTACCCTGGGCGGGGTTCTGGCATCCGGCGCCTTCGGTCCACTCCATGCAGGCTTTGGGTCACCACGGGACCACGTCTTGGGTGTCACTCTCGTCACGGGGGACGGACGCTTGCTGGAGCTCGGCGGGCAGGTGGTCAAGAACGTAGCCGGTTACGATCTCGTGAAGCTGTCGATCGGGAGTCGGGGGCGTTTGGGGATCCTCGTCTCAGCTACTGTGCGCTTGCATCCGATCCCACCCCTCGACGTGACGCTGCTGTTCGAGAAGGAAGGGGTCCCCGAGGCGGTGGCGATCGGGAGGGCGCTCGCGAAGGCGCCGGTGCCGGTCGCGGCAATCGAGCTGATGACCCCCGCGGTAGCTCCCGACGGATGGCGCAGCGGCCGGCCAGGGGGCAGCGGAGGCGCTACGGTAGCCGTGCGTATCCTCGGGTCAGCGGAGTCCGCGCGAGAGTCCGAGCGGATCCTCATCGCTGCCGTCGGGCAAGGAGCCGATCATCGCCTGGAAGGCCCCGCCTCGGTGCACTGGTTCGAGTCATTGGAGCGCCTGGAAGACGACTCGAGGGCTGTGGCTCGGCTCGGCCACCACCCGTCGCGTCTCGGCGAGCTCATTCAGGAGACGGTGGAGACGGGCGATGTGGCCGCCCACGTAGCAGCGGGCATCGTGCGGGTCGTATTCCGGGATGACGAAGCGGGGGATGCACAGCTGGGTGACCCACGGGCGAGTGGCGCACGGGCAGTCGAAGCGCGGGCGGCGGATACAGGGGTGGGGGGTGACGCGATGAGGCATGTGCAGGCGGCCGACGGAGGGGCGGCCGACGGAGGGGCGGCCGACGGAGGGGCAGCAGACGCACTGGTGCAGCTCCGGGATCGCGCCGCCGCGATCGCGGGCTCTTTCCGGGTTACGCGATCCAACGGGCTCCCCTGGCCCTCGCCCGTGCCAGCGCCTTCGCCCGTAGTCCGCGAGCTCATCGACGGCATCGTCAGGAGCTTCGACCCCAACCGGGTCCTCGCCGATACGAACCGCTCGTCTGTTACAGGTCATCAGTGAGCGATCCGGCCATTCGAGGTCCGGTGCTCGATCCACCGACGCCGTCCTCCATCGAGGTTCGGAGTCCCGTGGACAGCGGCGTACTCGGAGCTGTACCCGTTCACGATGCCGCGTCAGTGGTCGCCGCCGTCGAAAGAGCGCGCACGGCTCAGTCCGCCTGGGCCAGCCTGACGCCCGCCGACCGAGTGCGCCGATTGGACGGCGTGATCTCCGCAGTGACCGAATCTGCGGACGAGATCGCGGATCTCGTGTCTGCCGAAACCGGCAAGCCTCGGGTCGAGGCTTTGGTCGAGGTCGTGATCGCGATCGACCTGGGGAGAACCGCATGACCCTCGCGAGCTCGTTGGCGGCCCAGGAAGACCGGCTGATGAGCTGCGTCCACTGTGGCTTCTGCCTCCCGGCGTGTCCGACGTACGTCCGGCTGGGGGACGAAGCGGACTCGCCACGCGGCCGGCTCTACCTCATGCGCGCCGTGGCGGAGGGGCGTCTGGACGCCGGCTCGGACGCCTTCCAGACCCACATCGACCGGTGCCTCGGCTGTCGCGCTTGCGAGCCCGTGTGCCCCGCTGGAGTGGAGTACGGCATGCTGCTCGAGCGGGCACGGGAGGCGGCGACGCAGGGGCGACCCGGTGCCCCTTTGTCCCGCCTCATGCTGTGGGTCTTCTCCCGACCTCGTGCGACGGCATGGTCGATGGCCCTGGGACGGTGGTTCCGCGCCACAGGCATACCCGCCGTTGGCGCGCGTCTCCTGCCGGGGCGCCTCGCGAGGACGAGGTTGGGCCTCGCAATGCTGGCGTCGACCCGCCGACGAAGAACCCGACTCGCGAGCACCGGACCGAGCACCCGACAACCGAGCACCCGCCAGCCGAGCACCGGACGACAGCAGCCGGCTGTCCCGCCTGTGCCGGAGGCGTACGTCGCGACTCCGCCAAGATCCACCGGCCTGGATCCGGGCGCAGCCACCCACCCGATGGAGACGGGGATGCCGAAGCGCGTCGTCGTCCTCGAGGGGTGCGTCCAGGCAGGGCTGCTCGGGGGGGTCAACGATGCCACCTGCCGAGTTCTCCAAGCGAATGGACTGGAAGTGGTCTCTGCCACGGGTCAGCAGTGCTGCGGCGCGCTCCACTCTCACGGTGGAGATCTGGAAGGCGCTCGAACGCTGGCTCGGCGCAATATCGACGCCTTCAAGAAAGCCGAGGCCGACGCCATCGTGACGAATGCCGCCGGGTGCGGAGCGCAGATCAAGGACTACCGCGAGCTGTTGCGCGACGATCCGGCATATGCCGAACGGGCGTCCCAGATCGCGGAGATCGCCCGAGACATTTCCGAGATCCTGGCCGCGGCGGGTCCACGGCCGGGCGCGCCGCTCACCCTGAAGGTTACCTATGACGCGCCGTGCCACCTGATTCATGGGCAGCGCGTGGCGGATCAGCCGCTCGCCGTGTTGCGCGCCATCCCTGGTCTCGAGGTGGTCCCGCTGTCTGGGGCCGACGAATGCTGCGGGGGAGCCGGCATCTACGGCATCACGCATCCCGAGCTGGGCGGTGAGATCGGTCGTTCGAAGGTATCAGCGGTGCTCGAGACGGGTGCCGAGGTCGTTGCCACGGGGAATCCTGGCTGCATGATGCAGATCGGCGCGGGGCTCCGCATGGCCGGATCAGGGGTGGAGGCGCTGCACCCGGTCGAGCTCTTGGACGAAAGCTACAGATCCGCGGGCTTCTATGATCCAGCTACCCAAACCCCTCCGTCCTCCTCCTCGTCCTCCTCCTCGTCGTCCTCCGCCACCTAAACGATTGTCCGACTTTGAGATTCGGCCCTTTCACACCCACGACGAGTTCCGTGCATGCGTGGTGCTTCAGGAGTTGACGTGGGGAGAGGGCTTCTCAGAACGGGCTCCGATCTCTCTCATGAAAGTGAGTCAGCGCCTGGGTGGCATAGCGGCGGGCGCCTATGACGAGGACGGTGCGCTGGCAGGCTTCGTGTTCGGCCTCCCTGGATGGGAAAACGGGTCACCGATCCACTGGTCGGACATGCTGGCCGTACGGCCGGAGCTACGCGACAGCGGGCTCGGGACGCGACTGAAGGCGTATCAGCGAGACGTCGTCCGCGGGGCCGGCGTGGAACGAATGTACTGGACGTTCGATCCGCTCGAATCGCGCAACGCCTATCTGAACCTCGCCAAGCTCGGGATCGTGGTACGCGAGCACGTGCGGGACATGTACGGAAGCACCGACTCTCCGCTGCATCGCGGAATCGGCACGGACCGCTTCGTCGCGCATTGGGAGCTTGGCCTTCCCAGGGTCGAGCGTCGCCTTGCGGGCGATGAGCCGCCTCCCCGGATGGACGAGTTGGAGCGCGTCCCCCGGGCACTGTCGGTACAGGGCGGTGGAGCGGGCGGATGGCCCGAGCCGGCCGGCACCAAGGTCCCAATCGACAGTGACCAGGTGCTGGTCCCGATCCCCGCCGACATTCAGGCAGTGAAGTCGACTGCGCTTGGAACCGCCGTGCGCTGGCGTGAGGCCACGAGGGAGATCTTCGAAGATCTCCTGGGGCGCAGCTACGAAGTTCGTGAGTTGATCCGAGATGGGAACCTGTCGCATTACCTTTTGGTTCGGACGGCGTAGCCTCCCATTGAGCCAGCCCACGAAATGAAGCCGAAGCACGTCGACATCGCGATCCTGGGGGCAGGGCCCATCGGCCTGGAGGCGGCTCTCGCCGCGGCCGAGGCGGGGGTTTCGATCGCGGTGTACGAGGTCGGCCGGGACGTAGCCGATCATGTCCGCTCTTGGGGACACGTCCGCTTATTCACGGCGTGGGACCTGAACGTATCGCCCCGGATGGGGAGGTTTCTCGAGCGGTCC
This sequence comes from Longimicrobiales bacterium, assembly GCA_965248625.1. Taxonomy (GTDB): domain Bacteria; phylum Gemmatimonadota; class Gemmatimonadetes; order Longimicrobiales; family Gaopeijiaceae. The sequence goes on from OZ252109.1 coordinate 1,997,118, forward strand.
GGGCACGACCTGCCTCCCGCGGACGAGTATCCCACCGGCCACGAGCTCGTCAGCGAGGTGCTCGAGCCGCTCTCCCGGCTGCCCGAGATATCGCCTCACATGCGTCTGGGGACCCGCGTCCTGTCGGTCGCCCGGGAGGGGCTGCTCAAGCACGAGGAGATCGCCAGTGAGCGGCGGGGAAGCTTGCCGTTCCGCTTGCTGGTCCAACCCGGCGACGGCCCGGAGCGGATCGAGCACGCGGACATCGTGATCGACTGTACGGGCACGTACGGAGTACCAAACGCGCTCGGCGACGGAGGCATCGCGGCGCCCGGCGAGCGTGCTGCGGAAGACCGGATAACCCGGACGATCCCCAATGTCGCCGGCGAGCCGGAGAGCTGGGTCGGCCGGACGACCCTGCTCGTTGGAGCCGGCCACTCCGCACAGACCGTTGTTCATGCGCTGGCGGAGCTCGCGAGCACCGACGACGCTACCCGTGTGATCTGGGCGCTTCGGCGAGACGAGCCCCACTGGGACATTCAAGACGACGATCCCCTTCCGGAGCGGAGTCGCTTGGCTCGGAGCGCGCGCGACCTGGCGGCGGGCTCGTCCTCCGCCATCGAAGCCTTGCACGGGGTGGTCGTGGACGCTCTTCAGCCTAGGTCGGACCGAATCGAAGTGCGCCTGCGGCGATCCGGCGGCTCGATCGAGACGCGGGAGGTCGACCGCATCGTGGCGATGACCGGCTACGTGGCGGACGATCGCCTGTACCGGCAGCTCCAGGTCCATGAGTGCTACGCGTCTTCGGCACCGATGAAGCTGTCCGCCGTGCTCCTCGCGGCCTCGGGGGGCAGCGACTGCCTGGCCCAGACGGGCCTCGGCGCGGAGACTCTCGTGAATCCAGAGCCCGGCTTCTTCATCCTGGGGTCGAAGTCGTATGGGCGTAACAACACCTTCCTCATGCGGGTGGGATGGGAGCAGGTGGAGGAGCTATTCGGCATGCTGAGCGTCCGAGAGCCGCCTCCACCCGTCTCGTCGGCGACTGTTGGGCGCGCATGAGAATCGAATCCATCGAGTTGCGAGAGATCCTGCTCCCGCTACGGGAGCGCTTCGAGATCTCCAGCGGGTTTCGTGACGACCGTCGAATCCTGCTCGTGAAGCTCCAGGGAGACGGTGAAACAGGCTGGGCGGAATGCGTGGCCGGCGAGGACCCCAGCTACTCGTACGAAACGACGGGAACGGCCTGGCACGTGTTGACGGACTGGCTCGTGCCGGCCCTCCTCGGTTCCGATCTGGAAGGTGCGCGCGACCTGTCCGAGACGTTCAATGGAGTGCGCGGGCACCGAATGGCGAAGGCGAGCCTCGAGATGGCCTGGTGGGACCTCGACGCGAAGCTTCGGGGCGTTGGTCTCACGGAGAGCCTGGGTGGGGACAGACGACCCATCCCCGTCGGTGTCAGCGTGGGACTACAGGACACCGACGCGATCCTGCTGGGTAAGGTCGCTGCGTACGTTGCCGAAGGATATCGGAAGATCAAGATCAAGATAAAGCCGGGGCGCGACGTGGAGATGCTGCGCACCGTCCGCGAGCGGTTTCCGGACACTCCCCTGATGGTGGACGCGAACTCCGCGTACACGCTCGCCGATGCGGACCGGCTCTCGGAGTTGGACTCGCTGAACCTGCTCATGATCGAGCAACCACTCGCTCATGACGATCTGCACGAGCACGCGCTTCTCCAGGAACGCTTGGAAACCCCCATATGCCTGGACGAGTCGATCAGGTCCCCAGGGGACGTGGAGCTGGCGTTGGCCCTCGGCAGCTGCCGAATCGTCAACATCAAGCCAGGGCGCGTGGGGGGGCTGACCGCGTCCCTCCAGATACATGACCTTTGCCGCGAGAGGAGCGTTCCCGTCTGGTGTGGTGGCATGCTTGAGTCCGGAGTCGGGAGAGCGCACAACCTCGCACTTGCCACTCTGGGGGGATTCAGCATTCCAGGCGACATCTCAGCCAGTCGCCGGTATTGGGAGCGTGACGTGGTCGATCCAGAGTTCGATGTCGTGGACGGGATGATGGCTCCCCCGGAAGGCCTCGGAATCGGCGTGATACCGGATCAAGACCGCATCGAGACCCTCACCGTCCGCGTAGAGCGCCACACCGCCTGACACCCCCCTTTCGCGAAACCGGCCGGAACTCCCGAAACCGGCCAAGACTCCCGAAACCGGCCGGAAATCGCGAAACCGACCAAGACTCCTGAAACCGGCCAGAAATCGCGAAACCGGCCAGAACTTCGCGAACTGCGTGGTCGAGTCGCCTTAGCGTCCACGGCCCGAAGGTCGAGCGCAACGCCCTGCTTGTCGGGGAATGGGACGTGAGGCTCCCCGAGGGCTCCATCCACTGCCCGATGGTACGGTCTTGCCCATTCACGTTAGACAAGGGACAGGCCGAAACCCTGTTGAGACCCGGGGCTCGTCGGAACTCGCAAGGGAGCGCCCCGTGTAGAAACAGATCGTCTGGAAACAGATGTCGCCGGAAATTGGGGCGACGGACGTCGGCGGGACGGACGGATCACGATCTCAAGGAACGGGCCGAGGCCGGATTGCCCGTGGCGTCCCCCAAGGAGCGAGCAACGATGATTCTCCCGACGATTCGTGCATCATTCGGAAGACGTGATGCGCTCCACCTCGTGCACCTACTCGCCCGGGGGGATCAGGAGATCCTGCGCGGCGCCGAGGAGCGCCTCAACGAAGACGGTGTGGATTCGCTCCTGGACGACCCGCGCGTCCTGAACGCGCTGCTCACCGATCCCGACGCCGCCGCACCATCCAACCTCGTCTTCTATGTTCTGGTGCGCCACGCTCTTCTGGAGGTCGGCATCACGGATCGAGGCACCGCGGACTACGTGGCCTCGTTGCTGGTCGCTTTCGGGCAAGGGGGGCGGGCTTATCGGCTCTCCGAGGGCACGACCGACGAGTACCATTACCTCGTCGATATGGTGGCCCAATTGTCGAGCGCCGAGCCGCGCGAAGCCTTCCTGCTCCGCTCGCACCTGGGCAACTTCTCGCTATGGCTATCGGGGCTCTTTCCCGATTATCTCGCCGCGCGTGTTCGACGCAAGGGGGCCCCGTCGATCCGGTACTACGAGCGCATGGGCTCGACGGGTTATCGGCTCGCGGCCCAAAGCCCCGAAGCCGAATCGCTCGGACTCGACCATCTCTTGAATGGGGTCGCAGATCACTTCGGCGGTGTCAGGACAGCCCTCAACCTCGTTTCGGATCGGTATCTCTGGCCCGATTCCGGCGACCCAGTCAGTCGTCTGCTGAGGGAGGTGGTCGCTCGGGTGGGGGAGAGCTAACTCGCGGGATGCCACGCCGTCCGGATATCAGCGGCACTTGGGTTACAGACCACTAGCGCACCACACGACGTAGGCAATCAGGACAGAAGCGCCACTCGCGCCTAAGCTCCCGGCCACAGAAGCAACGGACGGCTCGCGCCGTTCCGCAGTGTGGGCAGCCCATGCACGCAACCGGCGCTTCGAGGCCGCAGTGGGCGCACGGCACCACCGCAGCCGCTCCCATTGCAGCGACCCGCCCGAGCTCGTGCGGGGTGGTAACGCCTTCAGCGACCTTTCGCCGCGCGTCCTTACTCATCGAACCCATCCCCGCTTCGACCGCCAGTTGCCGCAGCACCGACGTGGAAGCGCTGCCCACCACCTCGTCGCGCAGTGCATCGGTCATCGCGAGCACTTGGAATACGCCGGTTCGGCCTCGATAGCCATTCGTGCACTCACTACACGCGCCCCCGGCGCCACGGCATGCGGAGCAGGTTCGGCGCACGAGCCTCTGGGCGATCACTCCCGCCAGCCCGCCGGCCACGAGATACGCCGGCACGCCCATGTTCAGTAGTCTCGTTATGGCACCAGGAGCATCCACGGTGTGGATGCTCGAGAGCACCAGGTGCCCAGTCACCGCGGCGGTCATCGCGATCTCGGCTGTCTCTTGGTCACGGATCTCGCCCACCATCACGACGTCCGGGTCTTGCCGGAGCACGGCGCGCAGGGCGGCCGGAAACGTGAGACCCGCCCGTGGCCGTACCTGGACTTGGTTGACGCCCGCGACGCGGTACTCGATCGGGTCTTCCAGCGTGACGACGTTCTGGCCTCTGCGGTCGACCTCGCCGAGAGCCCCGAACAGCGTCGTGCTCTTCCCGCTCCCGGTGGGCCCTGCGGTGAGGATTACCCCGTGGCCCGCGCCGAGCAGGCGTCGCACGACATCCAGATCGGCCGTCGAGAGTCCGACCCCATCCAGGTCCGCCGGCGCGCGCCCGGGGTCGAGGATACGCATCACCGCCTTCTCGCCCTTGTCCACGGGGATCGTGGAAACCCTCACGCTGTAGCGCTTTTCCATCCGGTGGTAGACGAACCCGCCGTCCTGCGGGCGCCGCTTCACCGAGATGTCCATGCCTCCGAGGATCTTGACCCTGGACAGCACGGCTCCGCGGGACCACGTCGGAAGCTCCACGACGTCACGGAGAACTCCGTCCACACGCAGCCGTACTCGGAACTCCTCACCGTGCCGCTCGAGATGGACGTCACTCGCCCCCGCTGACACTGCCTCTTCCAGGATGCGCTCGACGAGCTGGACCACGGGGGTCGCGCTCGCCGCGGCCTCGACGGATCCTCCGTCGGTTCCGTCGACCCCTACGGGTTCCCCTGGCAACGCGTCGACGAAGATCTTCAGGTCGTCGCCCAGCGCCAGCTCGAGCGCTTCAGCCACGGCCGACGGGGAAGCCACCACCGCCTCCACTCTCCGCCCCGTCCTGAATCGGACATCGTCGACCGTAGCGAGATCCAACGGATCCGCCATGGCCAGACGCACCGTCCGTGGGCCAAGCCCGAGCGGAACGACCGCATTCCGTCGCGCGAGATCCTCGCCCACGAATGGCAGGGCATCCACCTCCGGCCGCAGCGGGGGTGCGGCATACGGTAGGCTGAGCTGCTTGGCGAGAGCCCGCGCCACGTGCTCCTCGCCGCAGTGCTGCATGCGCACAAGGGTCGTGCCGAGACGCTGTCCAGTCTGCCGCTGCTTTTCCAGAGCAGCGGCGAGGGCAAGATCGGTGATGGACGCGCTCTCGATCAGCAACCGTCCAAGGATCTTCGGCGTGGCCGACGCAGTTTCGTTCACACGCCGAATCTCGCGACCGCGATGGGGTCCGAGGATGGCGGAATCGGTCAGTCGGTAGTCGGTCAGATGAGCTCGCCGAAGGACGCTAGATCGCTCTCTGGGCGTTCGACCCCTATTTGGCGAAGCACCGCTCCAGCCACATCCGCGATGGAGCTGGCTCCATCGAGCATCGATGGATCGGCGCCACCGTGCACACAGCCGAGAACCGGATTGCGGGTGTGCTCCTCGCCGACCTCTTCGATGTTGCCGTGATCGCTCGCCACCACGAGCGCCGTGTCCTCGGGCACCACCCGCAGAACGCCGTCGAGGAAACGGTCGACCCGTTCGAGTGCGCGGATCGCGCCGGCCATCCCACCTCGGTGGCCTGCGTGGTCGGTCGAGTAGTGAGCGAAATACGTTAGGTGGGCTCCCCCCGCCAATCGGCCGAGGTTCTCACCCGCCTCTTCCGGGGTCACCCGCGGGAGGTTCGTGTGACCGAGCCTCGATCGCCAGCCCCCGTTCGTGATCTCGCTCGCTACCGCCTCACCCGAGGCCAGCTCCTCCACGCCCCTCGTCATGAGCCCGGCCGACAATGCCGCCAGCGGAGACGGGGCGAGCCGCTTGCCGCCGTGAGCCGCAGCGAAGCCTGCGGGATAGGCGTTGGCGAACACGACTCGGCGGCCCGCCCGGAGTGCTACCGAGAGAAGGTTCTCGGAGGCCAGAAGGGGTCGGAGCTTCACCGGCGTCCAAGGGCCGAAGTGCCTGCCGTATAGGGCGGGGGCGTTGTGCCCCGTGAGGAGCGCGGTCTGGCCCGTGCCCGACTGTGGAGTCCCGGCTACCCCGAGCGTCGCATCCAGCGGCACTACCCGCGCGGGCGCACCAGCCGCCTCCGATGGTCGATCGAGCGTGGGCAGATGGCCGATCAACCGGGTCAACGTGGGTAGACGTGCCTGCAGGAACGGATTCCGATCGGGATCCGAGGGCCCGATCCCGACTCCGTCCAGGAAAACGAACAGGACACGACCGCCGACAGCGTCGAGTGGGTCGGCCGCTCGGCCGGCCATCGTCCGTCAGTCCTGGTCGGGGGCCCGGGGACGTCTGGGACGGCGTCCTTCGAATCCCTCTCTTACGCTCTGCGCTGGCGTGCGGTCGAGCTGTGGCGATTCGGACCAGAACGAGCGCAGAAAGGAGCCTGGACGGAGAACTTCGATCAGGACGATCAGTGCGGCAGCGATCAGGATGACGATGGCGGACGCTCGCCGGGGGATCCGCCTCGCCGGCTCCGCCACGACCCCGCGGCCTACTCCGCCGGTCTCAGGTCGATCGTCACCTGTACGGCAATGTGGCCGAGGTCGGCGCGCTCGCGCACGGCATCACGGATTCGCGGCTCCACCTTGTTGTACGCAGCCATTACGCCGTCCCTTAGGTGGATCCGCAGCAGCTTCAGCCCATTCGCGTCTGGTCGGGTAGTCTTCGTCAGCTTGCGGGCCTCGACCAGATCGTCGGATACGATCTCGAAGGGCACCATGCCGATGTCGTCGTGACGCTCGGAATCGAGATACTGAATCGATACGGAGACGTCTCCGCGTGCATGGTGGTGGCTGATGTCGCCGATCGCCTGAAAACGAGAGGCGAGGCGCTTGATTTCCGCGCCCTGGGCCGCGCTCATATAGCCCCGATTCACGAGATTGAAGATCCTGCGGGTACGCTCTGCGGGAGTGGTACCGGAGTCCAAGACCTCGCTGTCGAGCTCTCTGCCAGTGGCGGAACGCGCGTACTGATCGGCGTGCACGTCCCGGTTTCTCTGGCGGTCTATGCTTTCGAGGATGCGGTCCGGATTGGTCCTGAAGCTCATTGCCGCAATGCTCCTTGGGGCTTCGATTCGACGCGCCCTGAGGATAACCCGCATCCTGAGAACAGGCCATACACGCAGAGGCTCCGTACTTTACTGGACGCGAGGAGCGCCGTACCGTCCCGGCTCCCGTGGTCGTGGCCTGAATGCCCGCTCGCGCCAGCGTCGCCGGTGCCGCGAGCGCGGACCGGCTCGAAGCCTCTGGGCAACCCCTACTTATTGGACCGGCATGTACTCGAAATCCATCTCGCCCGCGCTATTCTGCCTTTTTCTTGCTTGCGCCGGAATGAGCGGCAGCGCTGGAGCCCTCGCGTTTCACCCCCCTCCGTCCGACCCGACCTTCACGACCGGTGACACCGTCGACATCGAGCTCTCCGCCGCCGGCCTGGGGAACCTGGAGATGAACGTGCGAACCGCTGCGACCCTAGCCCTGGCGCTCGAGCCGGAAGGCGCCGCGACCGCCGTTCGCGTCAGCTATCTCGAGTTCACCGGCGAACAATCGAACCCCATCGGGGCGCCGACACGCGTCGACACCGACGATATCGACGGAGATCTGGTATTCACCGTGGACGCCCGTGGCCGGCCCACGATCGTGAGCAAGCCCGAGGTCACGGCCAACGCCGGACGCCTCGCCAACCCGACCCTGCTCGCCCAGACGCTGTTCCCGCGATTGCCCGACCGCGTCGTGAAGCCTGGGGACAGCTGGACCGACACCGTTCGAGTAGAGACGCAAGAGGCCGGCTGGCGCGTCGCAGCGATGTACGCGCTCACATACACGCTACGTGGCGATACCGTGGTGAATGGAGAGTCCCTTCTCCACATCACCGGGGAAGGCGACGCCGAGTACGTCGCCGCGGGTGTCTCGACTGGATTCAACACGGAGCAGTCCCTGAGCGGCACCGTCGTCGAGGACATCTTGTGGAACGCGGCGGAGTCGTCGCTCGTCCGGCGCCGTTCGCAGAAGAACCTCACCGGCGACCTCGAAGCATCTGGGTTCGGAGTGCTCTCGATGACGTGGTCGGAGACCAACAGCACTGCCCGCTCAGTGCCGTGACCGAACCCTCGTCCACGGGGGTCACGCCTCTGCATCGCCGGCTCGTGCACGTGTTGTTCGACCCAGGCCGTGTGTTCGAGGAGCTTCGTGATCAGCCGTTGTGGCTTGGCCCGCTCGTGGTGGCGCTCGTCGTCTCCGTGACGACAATGGTGGCCGTTCCCCCGGAAGTGTTCGCGGAGACGATTCGCCGATCGTTGATGGAGGCGGGTGCGGACGTACCCGCGAATCTCGATTTCGCCATGGGAATCAGTAGGCTCGTGACCCCCGTGGCGGCCGGCCTCGGCTTGACCCTTTGGGCACTCGTCCTGACTAGTGTCGTCTTTCTGGTCTTCGCATTCGTGTTAGGCGACGATGGGCGCTTCCGCCAGTACTGGTGCGTGACGTGCCACGCCCTTCTGGTCCTGGCTTTAGGCGCAGTCGTAACACTTCCCCTGAAGATCTCTCAGATGGATCTACAGCTGACGCTGAGCCTCGGAACGTTCGCCCTCTTCATGGACGAGGGTTACTGGTTGAGCTTCCTGAACCTCATGGACCTCTTCGGCATCTGGGCATTGATGCTCGTGGCCCTCGGGGCGAGCAAAATCGACAAAGCAAGAAGCTGGGGTAGCGCGTCCGCCGTTGTCCTGGGAATTTGGGCGGTCGTCGCCCTCGTCCTTGCGCCGATCATTCCGTGAGGCGCATCGGACAGGATTCGCGTACCGGGCTTGCAAGGGCCCACGGAGCATGATCAGATATCTCGTCCTCTTCATCGCGGCCTTGGCGGCCACCTTCCACCTCTATGCCGCCGGCATCGCGCCGTTCACGGCTCTGATCCAACGCCCGATCCACTTCGCCTTGATGGCGTCACTGGGGTTCCTGGGCGTGGGCGTCCGGGGCGCGCGCGGCCTATTTCGCAAGGACCAGATCGAAGGCGAGCGGGAAGAGCGGGACCGCTGGACCCTCGCCCGGCACGTCGCCTCGATTCTTCTGCTTGCGGGTGCCGTTTCCAGCGCCCTCTATATCGTTTCACAGAACGAGGCCCTGGTTGGCCGCTCGGGATCGCCTACGACCCTCGACCTCATCGCCGCGGCCTTGGCGCTCATCGCCGTTCTGGAGCTGGCACGGCGGGCCACGGGCTGGGGCATCGTGGCCGTCGCGATCATGTCGCTTCTCTACGCGCTCGCGGGTCCCCGACTGCCCGGGATCCTGGCGCACAGAGGATACGGTCCGACTCGGTTGCTGGAGCAGCTCTACCTCTCCACCGAGGGCATTTGGGGAATCCCGCTCGGCGTGTCTGCCGATTTCGTCTATCTGTTCGTCCTCTTCGGGGCCGTTCTCGACGTGGCGGGGGGTGGAGCCCTCCTGATCGCGCTGGCCGATCGCGTGGCGGGACAGACGAAGGGAGGGCCGGCCAAGACGGCGGCGGTGGCTAGCGCACTCATGGGTTCGCTCTCCGGCAGCGCCGTGGCGAACGTCGTCACCACCGGGACGTTCACGATCCCGCTCATGCGACGAGCCGGCTTCAAGCCGTTCTTCGCGGGCGCAATCGAGGCTGCCGCCAGCACGGGGGGCCAGCTGATGCCGCCGGTCATGGGGGCGGGGGCGTTCATCCTCGCCACCTGGACCAACATCCCCTATCGAGAGGTTGCCCTGGCCGCGACCATCCCGGCGATTCTCTACTATTTGGCCCTCCTATCGGCGATTCACTTCAGGGCCGGCCAGATGGGTCTCGAGCCGGCGCCCTTGAAGGATCGCACTCCAGTCTTGCCCAAGCTGCACCTACTGCTTCCGCTCGCGATCATCGTCGTGCTTCTCGCTCAAGGCCGCTCGCCCAGTCGGGCCGCATTCTGGGGAGTCGCTTCGGCGCTCATCGTTTCGCTGCTCACGCCCGCGACCCGGCTCAATCGCTCCGATTTCACTCGTGCGATTCTCGCCGGGGGCTCCGGCGCGGTCCAAGTGGCCGCGGCGTGCGCGGCGGCGGGGGTCGTCGTGGGGGTGGCATCGCTGACCGGAATCGGACTGCGGATGTCCGAGTTCATCGTCGTCCTTTCCCAAGGCCAGCTTTTCCCAGCTCTGCTGCTGACCGCGGCCGGATCGATCATCCTCGGAATGGGCCTTCCGACGACCGCGGCCTACGTGGTCCTGGCGGCTCTCGGGGCCCCGGCACTGACGGAGCTGGGAGTGCCACTCCTCGGCGCTCACCTGTTCATCTTCTACTTCGGCTGTATCTCCAACGTGACCCCTCCCGTGTCGCTCGCGGCGTATGCTGCCGCCGGGGTCGCCTCCTCTCCACCTGTGCGCACGGCATTTACCGCAATGTTGCTCGCGATGGCCGGATTCCTCGTTCCTTTCCTGTTCGTCTACGCGCCTGAACTGATCCTCCTCGAAGGCTCGATGATCGACGTCCTGTGGACCGCCAGCACGAGCGCCGCAGGCATCACGGCCCTTGCGGGAGCGGCCATCGGACACGTACGTAGGCCTCTGAAGTTGTGGGAGCGGGTCCTCTTGGCAGTCGTGGGCGCGACCCTCTTCGCCCCAGGCGCGGTCACGGACCTGATTGGGGCGGCCACGGGCCTGGCGCTCTGGTATTGGCTCCGCCCGGAGAAGGGCGAAGCCGTTCCGCGCGTAGCGACGTAGCACGCCATACTAGCCCGCCGGAACCACCTCGATTCTCCAGGGAGGCGCAGTGATCAAGCGATTAGCCGTGTCGAGTGCCCTGATCGCTCTGGCATCGGTTGCCGGATGCGGTGAAGGCTCTGGTGGGGGAAGACAGTTCAGGAGCGTCGGCACCGCGGGTACCGGAGGCATCTATTATCCGATCGGTGGTGCCATCGCCAGTCGACTCTCGCTGCGGGACAGCACGAGCCAATACACCGCGGAGGTCACCGGTGGATCGGTTGAGAACATCAACCGGCTGAATGCCCGTCAGATGGATCTGGGCATCGCGTTCTCGCAGACGATCTACGACGCGTACAACGGGGTGGGCGAGTACGACCAGCCCGTCTCAGGACTTCGGATCGTCGCGCCGCTCTACCCGAACGTGACGCACATCGTCGTCCCCGAGGGTTCAGATGCCGCGGACCTCACCGATGTTCGGGGGGGCCGTGTGTCGGTCGGATCGGCCGGCAGTGGAACAGAGCAGTTCTCTCGCCAGCTCCTGGCGGCCCACGACATCACCTACGACGACATCGACGTCCGGTACCTCACGTTCACGGAGTCCGCGTCTGCGTTGCGGGACGGAGCCATCGACGCGGCCATCATCTCCGTGGGATATCCAGCCGCCGCGGTACTCGAGGCGACGACCACCGGCGGGGCCAGGCTGCTTCCGCTTTCGGATGCGGCCCTCACCAGGATGATGACCGACTACCCCTACTACATGCGTTCGGAGATTCCGGGAGGCTCGTACCCTGGCGTCGACGATCCCTTGCCGACGCTCGCGCTCATGAACTGGTTCATCGCGATGGACGACCTCGACGCGTCGGTGGTCGAGCACCTGCTGAACATCTTGAACGACGAGAAGGAAGACCTCACGCGCGTTCATCGCATGGTCGCACAGGTCGAGCTTTCCGCCCTCGACACGTCACCCATCCCGTTGCATGCGGCGACGGAAAGCTGGCTCGAACGGAATCCGTGACGCTGGCTCTACTGCCGTGTCAAAAGGGCGCCTTCTCCCTGCCCGCTGGCGTCCACTACCTGAACTGCGCCTACCTGAGCCCCCTGGCGCGCACCGTGGAAGACGCGGGCATACGAGGGATGCGTGGCAAGCGGCTCCCCTCGTCGGTCGGGCCCGACGACTTCTTCGCGCCAGGCGAAGAGATGCGTGGACACTTCGCCCGTCTCGTCAACGCCCCGGATCCGGCCAATGTCGCGATCATTCCGTCGGCTTCCTACGCGGTCGCAGCGTGTGCGCGCAACGTCGACGTAGCTGCGGGTGGAAACATCGTCCTCACGGCTGAGCAGTTCCCCGGCAACGTCTACGCCTGGCGAAGGCTGGCTCACGAGCGAGGCGCGAAGATCCGGACCGTGGGGTCTCCCACCGGGGCGGGCCGGGGCTCGGGGTGGAGCACCCGCATCCTCGAAGCGATCGACCAGGACACCGCGGTGGTTACGATGGGGACCGTCCACTGGACGGACGGCACCATCTTCGATCTTCCCGCCATCGCCGCTCGCGCCCGCGAGGTAGGCGCCTACCTGATCCTCGACGGAACCCAATCCGTCGGGGCCATGGACTTCGACGTCGCCGAGATTCAGCCGGACGCCCTCATCTGTGCCGGATACAAGTGGCTCTTGGGCCCCTACTCGATCGGCGCTGCGTACTTCGGGCCGCGGCTGATCGACGGGGTGCCACTAGAGGAAAGTTGGATCGCGCGCGAGGGCAGTGAGAACTTCGCCGGGCTCGTCGACTACAGCGACCGCTACCAACCTGGCGCGGCCCGCTACGACGTCGGTGAGCGCAGCAACTTCATCCTGGTTCCGATGATGAATGCCGCACTCTCCATCGTCCTCGAATGGACTCCGGCGCGGATCACCGAGTACTGCCGCACGCTCACGGAAGGGCTCATTGAACGGGCACGCGAGGCGGGTTTCGGCGTCGAGGAGGATTCGTGGCGGGCCGGCCATCTCTTCGGCCTTCGGATGCCGCCGGGCTTGGATCCCGGGGCGGTGGGCTCCGCCCTCGCCGAACGCGAAGTCCATGTGTCGCTGCGAGGTACGGCGCTCCGGATCTCTCCCCACGTGTACAACGACGAAGAGGACATCACTGCCCTATGGGCGGCCCTCGTAAGCGTGCTCTAGACGACTCGTGCTCTAGACCACTAATGGCCGAAGACGATCTCAGCCAGATCGCCTACCTCGATCTCCTCCTCCGCGAACCATCCCTGCGGCACTTCCAAGGCGAACATGGCCGCGGCGGCCGATGAGTGGAGCTTGCTGCTTTCGGGCTCCATCTGCTGGATGTCGACGATGCGGCCGTCGGGGTCTAGGTACGCGATGTCCATGGCGATGAACGTGTTCTTCATCCAGAACGAACGGATCTCCGCCTCGGGAAAGACAAAGAGCATGCCGGTTCCCGACGCGAGCGATTCCCGGTACATCAGACCTTCACTGCGCTCATCGGGCGTCTTCGCGACCTCTGCGACGATCGTGTCCGCCTCGAAGATCACCCAGGCGATCCCGAGAGCGGGCGCGGCCACTTCATCCGGCCCTGGAGCCGGTTCGGTACCGACCTGACCTCCGGTCGGCTCTGGACTGCACGCCGAAAACGAAAGCGATACCGCCCAGACGAGGATCGTGCGTACCACCCTCGACGACGTGTGGAGCAGGCGGCGTACCACCAGGGAGGGCGAGGACGCCCGGTACGGAAAGGATTCGAGCGCGGATCCGGGTGGATCGCGCCGTGTTTCCAGCTGGATGGGGAGCAAGGTTCCGTCCATTTCTCAAGAATGATAACTTAGGGCGCCTTTTCCGAAAGGGACGCCGGTTCCCGGCGCAACAGGCTCAGGTTCGAAGCACAATTAGCCGATACCAGCAGAAGAGTCGTTGATGTTGGATCCCGAGCTCCTTGAGATCCTCGTCTGTCCGGAAACCAAGGCTCCCCTTCGATTGGCCGAAGAGGCCGTGCTCGAGGAGTTGAATCGAGCCATCGCGGAGGGCAAGCTGCGGACCCGAGGGGGCGAAGTCGTGAAGGCCGCCCTGCACGAGGGGCTCATTCGGGAAGACGATCTGGTCGTCTACCCGGTGCGAGACGACATACCGATCATGCTGATCGACGAGGCGATCCTCCTCGATGCTTCCTAGCGGTCCCCGTAACGGCGCCACCCCGTTCCGGTCCGTCTTCAACCCCGAATCCGAAAGCGAATCTCGACTGCGCGCCCGTCATGGGCGGGTCCGGTCAATGATGCGGATGAGATTTCCAGCAGGGACCCCGTGGTCGAGGGCCTCCATGCGCGGACTGGCTTTGGTCTGCCTCTTGTACGTCGCAGGGTGTGGGGGCGCGTATCCGCAGACCACCCTCGACCCGACGACGGATTTCGGCGACGTCTCCCAGTCACTCTACGTCACCGTTTTCATCTGGACGATGATCATCCTGGTGGTCGTGTGGGGGGCCTTGGGCTACATCCTCGTGCGATTCCGAGAACGTCCCGATACTCCGCACCCCCGGCAGGTCCACGGGGACCTGGGCGCCGAGGTGGCGTGGACGATCGGGCCCGCCATCATCGTGGTGGCGATCGTCATCCCCACGATCCAGGGAGTGTTCGCAACCCAACGGCCGGTCCGGGGCGACCCCATGGTCGTAGAGGTCGTCGGGCACCGCTATTGGTGGGAATTCAGGTACCTCGACCTGGGCATCGTGACTGCCAACGAGCTGCACTTGCCGGTGGACGGTCCGGTCACGTTACAAATGAGCTCCGTGGACGTGATCCACTCGTTCTGGGTGCCCCAGCTCGGGGGCAAGCGCGACGTGAACCCCGCCCGTAGGCGGCCCGAGGGAGACAGCGAGAACTACACCTGGCTGTACTTCGCGCCTCGCGAGACCGGCGAGTTCATGGGTCAATGCGCGGAGTTCTGCGGGACCTCCCACGCGCTGATGGGCGTGCGCGTGATCGTGGAGAGTCAGGACGACTTCGATGGCTGGGTCGAGGACATGCTCACCCCCAGCCCGACCACCCAGGCAGGCCTGGCCCCCGTTTCTCCCGAAGCCGGCGCGGTCCCACAGGCCGATCCGTCCGGAGCGGACGCATTGGTCGCACAGGGCCGGGAAGTATTCCACCGAAGCACGTGCATCGTATGCCACGGGATCACAGGCACTGCGGCGGTGGGCGTCATCGGACCCAACCTGACTCGCCTCGGTGCCCGCACCCGCATCGCCGCCGGTCTCCGGGAAAACACGCCGGAGGAAATCGCGGACTGGATCCGGTCTCCGAGCTCGATCAAGCCCGGAGTGCTGATGCCGGGGGTGGACCAGGAAGGAGGTGGCTTCCCGGCCACGGGCCTGAGTGAGGAAGAGGTCGTCGCGGTCGCCGCCTACCTATCGAGCCTCCGCTGAGACGCGCGGACGAGCCGCCATGGACACCGCAACGCCCGTCGTCGCTGATACCGAGCCCCGTCAGGCGCCCCGAGTGAGCACACCGCACGCCAAGCCCACGGGCCTGTGGAGTTGGATCACGACGGTCGATCACAAGCGGATCGGCATCATGTACTTCCTGGTCTCGATGTTCTTCTTCCTGGTGGGTGGCCTCGAAGCACTGCTGATTCGGCTCCAGCTGGCCGTTCCCGAAAACGATCTCATCGGAGCCGAGACCTATAACCAGCTCTTCACCATGCACGGCACCACCATGGTGTTTCTTGTGGCGATGCCCATGGCTGTGGCTTTCTTCAACTACGTCGTTCCGCTCCAGATCGGAGCTCGAGATGTCGCGTTCCCACGCTTGAACGCGTTTTCCCTCTGGGTCCTGGTATTCGGGGGCCTCTTCCTGAACGTCAGCTTCTTCTTCGGCGCGGCACCCGACACCAGTTGGGTCGGCTACGCCCCTCTCACTTCGGTCCAGCAGTCGCCGGGCCGCAACGTCGACTTCTGGGTCATCGGGCTCTCTATCCTCGGGATCAGCTCCATCGCCGGCGGCGTCAACTTCATCACCACGATCATCAACCTGCGGGCGCCGGGCATGAAGCTCATGCGCATGCCGCTGTTCACGTGGATGGCGCTGGTGACGAGCTTCCTCCTCGTCACGGCCCTGCCCGTGATCGCCGTTGCGCTGATCCTGCTCGCCTTCGACCGCTTCTACGGAGCCAACTTCTTCGTGCCGTTGGCAGGCGGTGATCCTGTGCTCTGGCAGCACCTTTTTTGGCTGTTCGGGCATCCCGAGGTGTACATCCTGATTCTCCCCTCGTTCGGCGTGATCTCCGACGTCATCCCGACGTTCTCGAAGAAGCCGCTCTTTGGCTATCCGATTGTCGTGTACGCAGGAGTGCTCATCGGGTTCATCGGCTGGGGCGTTTGGAGCCACCACATGTTCACGGCGGGCCTCGGACCCATCGCCGACGCGTTCTTCGTCGCCTCGACGATGATCATCGCGATCCCCACCGCAGTGAAGATCTTCAACTGGTTGGCCACCATGTGGGGTGGATCGCTGCGGTTTACGACTGCGATGCTCTTCGCGGTGGGGATGCTGGCGGTCTTCACGGTTGGTGGTCTGTCGGGCATCATGCACGCCTCAGCGCCCATCGACTTGCAGCAGCACGACTCGTACTTCGTCGTGGCACACTTCCACTACGTGATCGTGGGAGGGGCCATGATGGGGCTGTTCTCCGGCCTCTACTACTGGTTCCCGAAGGCGACCGGCCGCCTGATGAGCGAGCCATGGGGAAAGTGGCACTTCTGGACCACGATGATCGGCTTCAACCTGACGTTCTTCCCGATGCACTACTCGGGTCTGTTCGGGATGCCACGGCGCGTGTTCACGTACTCGGCCGAGCTGGGTGTGGCGAGCTGGAATATGGCGTCGACCGTAGGCGCCTTCATCTTCGGGCTCAGCGCCCTGATCATGGTGTGGAACGTGCTCCGGAGCGCGCGACGGGGTGAGGTCGCGCCACCCAATCCGTGGAACGCGGCCACACTCGAGTGGTCCATCCCGTCCCCGCCAGAGCACTACAACTTCCCCGCTCTGCCCGAGGTCCGCACTCGGGAGCCGCTCTGGCACGACGACGAGAGGCGGGAGATCGAGTCCGTTACCCAGCAAGAGCCGGAGCACGAGCCTCAGATGCCCAACCCGTCGTTCTGGCCGCTTCTGGCGGCCTTCGGCGCGGCCGCGACCTGGGCGCTCGTGATGGTGGGCACCTGGTGGGTGCCTCTCACTGGCCTCGCGTTTACCGCCTTCTGCGTATTCAGCTGGGCCTTCGAGCCAGCCTTTGGTGTGGACGCGGAATCTCCTCCACCGGACACCACCGGCAGGGTCGCAGCTGCCGGGGGAAAGAACCATGACTGACGCGGTCCTGGACGACCACCAGTACACAGCCACCGGGGTTCCGAGCTGGAAGCTGGGCTTCTGGGCGTTTATCGGGTCCGAGTGCCTGTTCTTCGGCACGTTGATCTCGACGTACATGGTGTACAAGGGGGCGAGCGTCGCCGAGCCGTATCCCGCGGAGACCCTCAACATCCCCCTGACGAGCGTCAGCACCTTCGTGTTGCTGATGAGCTCATTGGCGGTGGTTCTCTGCCTGGACGGGATCAACCGCCGAAGCAGGAAGCTCGCCCTGGCCTGGCTTGCGGCCGTGATCGTATTGGGCGCGGCGTTTCTGGGGTTCCAGGCCTACGAGTTCATCGAGTTCGTACACGAGGGGCTCACGATCCAACAAAACGTCTTCGGTTCTTCGTTCTTCGTGCTCACCGGTTTCCACGGAGCGCACGTCAGCGTCGGTGTGATATGGCTGACAACGCTCTTCATCCTCATGGCACGGGGCAAGCTCGACGCCTCACCCGCGGACTATCTCAAGTTCGAGATCGTGGGCCTCTATTGGCACTTCGTCGATGTCGTTTGGATCGTGATCTTCACCCTCGTCTACTTGATTCAGTAGGAGCGATCGGATGAGCACGGACGCGATGGAAGCCCACCCGCCCGAGGATCACGGCCACGCATCGACGAGCTTCTACTGGATGATCGGTGGAGTGCTCACGATCATCACGGCTCTCGAAGTGGCCATCTTCTACATTCCGGCTTTGGCCGTTGCCCTCGTACCGGTTCTCCTGACGCTTTCCACCGCGAAGTTCGCGATGGTCGTCATGTTCTTCATGCATCTCCGGTTCGACTCGAAGATTTTCACAGTGGTCTTCCTTGCAGGCCTCTCACTCGCGACGTTCATGGTCGTCGCGCTCTTGATCCTCTACAAGCTGCTCCCGGGCCTCCAGATCTAGCACGTAGCCCTATTGCTGACATGTCGCTGATCGCGTTTCATCGGTTTCTGATCGCCGCGGGCATCCTCTTTTGCCTGGGGTTTTCCGGCTACCAGCTCGCCCGCTATGCGGATACCGCCTCGGGCGCAGACCTTCTCCTGGCCCTGATCTTCGTTACCCTCGGTTTGGCCTTGGCCTACTACTTGAGCCGTTTGGCATTCTTCCTCGGTGGTGGAGACAAGTCTCCCGACGGGTAAGCAGCGTCCGAGCACCGTCGGCGCAGCCAGACGGTCACCCGCTGCGTCCAGGGAACGAGCGCGTCGTCGCGGGGTCAGCCGAGCGACGGACCTCGGAGCCGATCACGTATCGACAAGACGGGCCGCCCTCGAAAGAGAGCGGCCCGTTTCAGTGGTCCGTCTTCCCGGCCCCTATTGCGCGTTGTGGTCCCGTGGTCGGACAGCGCGCGCGGGACGAATACCCGTCGTCAGTCGGTCTTGTCGAGTGGGTTTTCCGCGAAGGCGGCCCTGAGCTTTGGGTGCTTTCGCCAGAGGTAATAGCCCATGACTGCCGTCGCGAGGATGTTCGCCACGGCGATCGTCCACCAGGCGAATGAACCCAGAAGGAACTCGGCCAGAAGCGCGATGAACCCCATGAAGAACGCCTCGAAGGCGACGAACAGGAGGATGCCTCCGAGAAGAAGGGGAGGGATCTCCTCGGCCTCGGTGACGACCGCAGACGCCAAGAACCCCGTCACCATGAACGCGACCATGTGCACGGAGGAGTAGCCAAGCACAGTACCGAAACTCACCGACACGTCGGCGATGTCGCTGACACCGAGGAACAGTGCCGAGCCGAGTGCGGCTGGCGTGAAGAACGGTTGCCCGGCCCCGAGGTCGAATATGAAAAACCAGATCGCGACGACCAACGCGCCGATGAGTCCGGACACGATCCCCTCGGTCACGATCCGATGTTCTGCGATAGCCTCCCACCAACTGATGGGGGGCGTCGCTCCCGTCATGTGGAGGAAGCCCATCAGCGTGAGGCCCGCGATGAGGTTGCCCGCGAGCACCTCGGGCCACCCGAGGTCTTGGACGATGTCGACCCCGGTCACCGACACGCTCATGTAGAAGACGACGTCGAAGAGCAGGAAGCCCACGACCAGGCCCATGAGCACGTTCGGGGCAGTGTCGATTTGCCGGAGGATCCAAGAAATGCCGATCCCGACGAGCGCGAAGCTCATGAAGTGGATCAGTGTGTAGAAAAGGATGTTCGGGACACTCATGACCACGGCGTCGCGGCCGAGCAGCGCAGCCTCGAGGAAGGCTGGGGTCCTGAACGGAGAACCCTGGGAGGCGTCGATGGCGAGGAACCAGAACGCCATGGCAGCGGCGGCGAGGACGCCAGCGATGGCTCCTCTGTAGGCTGTTCGCTTCATTCTCACGAGCGGGCGCCTCCATCTCACGTGCCACGGTACGACCTCGATGGTCGAGCGCGGGCCCTATCTACGTCAACGCATCGACGTCCCGCCATCGTTCCCACGGAACAGCGAGGAGTCCAGCCACGACGGAACCCCCGAGGCGGCCCCGGTTCCCTAGAACTCGGTCATGACCGCGACCACGAGGATCACGGCGAGGGGGAGCGGGCTTACCGCGAGAATCCAGAGCCGCTTTGGCTCGAAGCGGAGGTGCATGTAGTAGAGCGCAACGAGGACGGCCTTCCAGACCGCCATGAGGATGAGCCCCGTGGCGAGTATCCACTTCGGAAGGCTCAAGAACGCGTACCCGACCTCTGCGAGCGTCAGAACTAAGAGAATGAACCAGATGAGGAAGTATCTGGGTTCGTGCCCTCCCTCCATCCGTTCCTCCTTGGGATGCGAGCGAATGGCCCGGGGCGACGCGCCAGAGCCGTTCCCTGAGTATCGAGGTAGCGGGGGAGCTTCGCTCCACGCAAGGTGCCCCGCCGAAGACCCTAGATCAAATAGACGATCGTAAACAGGATGATCCAGACGAGGTCCACGAAGTGCCAGTAGAGACCCATGATCTCCACGCCTCCGTAGCTCTCCTTCGTGTACTTCCCGCGCCAGGCGCGGAACAGGACGAACCACATGCACAACACGCCGATGGTGACGTGGGTGCCGTGGAACCCGGTCATCGTATAGAACGTGGTGCCGTAGAGGGGTCCGCCCTCCAGGTCGTGTCCCACGCCGTATAGTGCCGCAACGGGAACGAAGCCCTCCTGCGCCAGCTTGACGTACTCGACGATCTGGACGCCGACGAAGAACGTTCCGAGCAGAACTGTGACGAGAAGCCACTTCTTGAGCCCGGCCTGATCTCCCTGAGTGATCGCCGCGAACGCCTTGACCATCGATACGCTCGAGCAGATCAGGACGAACGTGTTGAACGCCGTAAGAGGCACATTCAGCACGACACCCGGGTTGGCGAAGTGGTCTGGATGGGCGAAGCGGAGGATGATGTAGGACCCGATGAGTCCGGTGAAGAACATCACCTCGGACAGCAGGAAGACCCACATCCCCAGCTTGAGGTTGTAGATCATCATTCCCGGCATCGGGTGCCGGTCGGCCGTCGCGGTGGCAGCAGCCTGGCTCATGCGTCAGCTTCTCCTGGGGTCACAGCCCCCTCGGGGCGTCGTTCGGTCCACTCGCGGATTCAGTGTCGGCTCCGGCGAGTCGATGTTGGCCGGTCTCAGTCTCCCGCCGGCTGGGGTTCTGCCGCTTGCACTGCCGCCCCGCCCACCGGGGGCGCGTCCTGCATCCAATAGTCGTCGGCCACGTCGGGGGCCGAATACTCGTAGGGCCCGCGGTAGACGATCGGCACCACCGCGAAGTTGCCGTGCGGTGGCGGTGACGGGACCGTCCATTCGAGCGAATTGGCCTTCCAAGGGTTGTTCCCGGCGGGCTTACCGCGCCACAGGCTGGTGATGAAGTTGAACGCGTAGATCACCTGGACCGCCACGAGCAAGAACACACACACGGAAATGAACGTGTTCACCGGCTGAAGCGGCTGTAGGAACTCGTATTGGTTGGGGTCGTAGATCCGCCGCATATGCCCGGCAACGCCCAGTGTGTGCATCGGCCAGAACACGAGGTTGTACAGGACGATCGTCCCCCAGAAGTGGATCTGGCCCAACGTCTCGTTCATGAGGCGCCCGAAGATCTTCGGATACCAGAAAGTGATGCCGGCGAAGAGGGCGAAGAGACTGCCGCCGAAAAGCACGTAGTGGATGTGCGCGACGATGAAGTAGGTGTCGTGGATGTAGATGTCCACCGGTGTCGAAGCCATGAAGATGCCGGAGAGCCCGCCGATGATGAACATCGAGACGAATCCGAGGGCGTGCAGCATCGGCGTATGGAGGTGGATGTCTCCTTTCCAGATCGTGCCCAGCCAGTTGAAGACTTTGATCGCCGACGGCACGGCGATGACCATCGTCGTGACCATGAAGGTGGTGCCGAGCATCGGGTTCATCCCGCTCTGGAACATGTGATGGCCCCACACGATCCAGCTCAGGAATGCGATGGACACGATGGCGAGCACCATGGCGTGATAGCCGAAGATTGGCTTGCGTGACCCGTTCGAAAGCACGTCCGACGTTATGCCCATGGCGGGCAGGATGAGGATGTAGACCTCGGGATGGCCGAAGAACCAGAACAGGTGCTGCCACAGCAATGGCTCGCCGTCCGTCGCCGGCAGGAAGAAGCCGGTTCCCAGGGTCTGATCGAAGAGCAGCATGATCAGCGCACCGGCCAGGATCGGGATGGCCAGTAGAACCAGAATGGCCGTGATGAACAGCGACCAGGTCGCCAGCGGGAGTCGGAACCAGGTCATGCCCGGCGCGCGCATGTTGATTACGGTGGTGATGTAGTTCACGGCGCCCGCGAGAGACGCGAAGCCCAGGATCGTAAGGCTGACAAGCCACAGCTGCTGACCGAGGTACACACCCGTGTATTCCCCGCTCGCGCTCAGCGGCGCGTAGGATGTCCACCCGGCTCCGGCAGCACCGCCCTCTACGGCGAAGCTCGCCAGCATGATCAGCCCTGCCGGAAATGCCAGCCAAAAGGACGCCATGTTGAGGCGGGGGAACGCCATGTCGTCGGCGCCGATCTGAAGCGGAATCAGGAGGTTGCCGAACACCCCGACGAGCAGCGGCATGATCGCAAAGAAGATCATGATCGTGCCGTGCATGGTCACGAGAGAGTTGTAGAACTCCGGCAGCATGATCGCGCCGTTGGGCGTGGGCGCCATCATCGCGTCGGGAAGGAGCATGCCGCCGGGCATGGGCCGTCCCGGGAAGCCCAGCTGCCACCGGATCATCGACGCGAGCGCCCCGCCGACCACCAGGAAGAACAGGCTCATCAGGAGGAACTGGACCGCGATCGTCTTGTGGTCCGACGAGAAGACGTACCGGCGAATCCATGGGATGTGGTGGTGATGGTCGTCCTCGTGACCATGCGCCTCCATGGTGGCGCTCGCCGTGGCCGCTACTTCCGTGTCGTGGGTGAGCGGCTCGTCAGGAGACCAGGTCTCCCCGGCCCGTGTCTTCTGCTGCTCATCCATCAATCGTCCTCCTGATCACCGGCCTGGGATAGAACCCAGTCGTCGAAGTCCGCGGCCGCGTGAACGGTCAACGTGCCGGACATTGTGGTGTGTCCGATGCCGCATAGCTCGGCGCACCCGATGGGGTACTCGCCCGTAGCGGTCGCCTCGAACCAAACCGTGATCTCCATCCCGGGAACGGCGTCCTGCTTGACCCGGAGATCCGGAAGGAAGAACGAGTGCAGCACGTCATCCGCGATCAGCGTGATCCTGACCGGCTGATCGACGGGAACGTGCATCGCGTTGAGGGTGGACACGTCGTCCGCGGTATCGAGTGCGCCATCAGGACCCGCGTACGTCACGTCCCATTCGAACTGTCTCGCCTCGACGACATACTCGAGCGCGTTGGCCGGCACGCTGGCCGGGTTCTTCATCGTGTCCCACACGCCCCGGCTGTAGAAAGCCAACGCGAGGCAGACGAGGAACGGGGTCGCGGTCCAGACGATCTCCGCTTTCGTCGACCCGTGGATGTACTCGGCCTTACGGCCCTCCCGGTGACGGTAGCGGACTACGAAGTAGACCAAGGCCCCCTCGGTGGCCACGAAGATCAGGCCGGTAACCCAAAGGATCACGTAATACAGGCGATCCACATCGGGACCGAAGGTGGAAATGCTCTCCGGAAGCATCCAGCTCATGTCGCGTTTCTCCTGCTCGCTGCCAGGGGGCGTCGTCCCGGCCGGGGTGGGTGCCCCGGCCGGGTCCTCCACAACACGGCTGGGCTAGCGCGCATCCCCCGCGCTAGGGTCCGCGACGGACGCGGAGCCGTGATCGTGAGGATCGATCGGGTCGCCCATCGGGACCACGGCGTCCAGAGCCATCGACTCGTTGAACGTGAAGCTGACGTCAGCGGTCTGGCCGGTCGCAACGGTCACATTCGCCGTCTGCGTGCCATAGCGCTCGTGCCAGGCCTCGATGACGTAGTCGCCTGGCGGGAGGGTGCTGAGATCAACGCTCCCGTCCGGTCCCGACACGGCATGGAAAGGGTGATCCAGTACACCGATGTAGGCGCTCATCCAGCCGTGAACGTCGCAGCGTACCGGGACCATGACCTCGGCCGCCGCGAAGTTGCGGTTGGTCTCCATGTTCACTGGCTGGCTGACGTTGAACCCACGGTTCTCGGTAGGCGACGCGTTGATGTTGTGTAGCAGGCCGTCGGAGTTGCGGAAGGTGATGTCCTGGCCCGCCTGCACTGCGATCACGTGCGGGATGTAGCGGCAGCCGTCCTGATCAATCACGACGGCGTCGCCCGGCGTCGGAAAGCTCAGGCTGGCGTCGAGGCCCTCCTTCACGTACACGAACACGTTCGCGAGGCCGCCTCCGGTGCCCACGACCACCTCTTCCGTTGTCGGGGTCGAGGTGTACTTGCCGGCGCACACCGCTTCCGAAGCCATGTCGATCATGTCCATGGTCGGCGCCGCGCCGTCGAACATGATCATTCCGCCGATGTTGCCCGCCGTTGCCGCATCGACCGGGGAAGCCGCTGGGTCAGCTCCACCGCCACCTCCCCCGCCCCCCCCGCCCCCGGCGTCTCCGCCTCCACCACAGCCTGCCCCGACAAGGGCGACTGTGAGTAGAACCGCGGCTCTATCACATCCGTAAAGGCGTCGCATGTCTCCTCCGAATTGTGGATTCCCTTTGCCGATTCGCTCGCCTGGGCTAGACCGATGCGAAGAGAACCGGGAGGGCGCCGTCTCCAGCGCCCGCGCTCGTTTCTCGAGTGATTCTACTCGGCGATGATGCCTCCGTCTGCGTCACCCGCCGCTGCGTTGTCGCGCTTCTGGGCCTGAGCCACCACGAGCACGCCCAACCCCGCCGTGAGCAGCGTCGCGATCAGCGGTGCGACGACAACGGTAGCGGGAGTCGACTCCTGAAGGAACACGTAGTACCATGAGCTGATCGACGCTCGATTCCCCGATTCTCCGTTGTCCCCATCCCAGGCGGCGAATCCGATCGGAACGGCTTCAGCCGTCCGGAATTGCAGGTCACCCGGATCGTCCGTCTCCAGCGCCCGACGGAAGAGGACCGACCATTGCCCGGCGGAGAAGCCGGCTTCGGAAGAAAGGGACTGACCCGCCGCGCTCTGCGGCGCGGTAGTGCCGATGCCCCGAGCGTCGCCCTCTACCGCCCCCGTCCCCATGCTCTCCCAACTCCACACGTACACCGGATTTCGGGCATCGCCCATCAGGAAGTACGGCTTGTCCGCACCCTCGGGGATCTGCATCGGGAACTGGAGGGCGAGTCGGTCGGGCCTCGAGCCCGGTGCCAGGTCGTCCCCCTCCTTGGGGCCGATCGCGTCCAGAATCAGCGTCTGAAAGTCTGCCCATTCAGGGTCGGGACTCTGGGACGGATCGCTCCAGGACACCTTCAGGGCGAGCTCGGTGCCGTCGTGCAGCGCCTGCACCCACAGGCCGTCCACCTTGGGGGCGAACCAGCGCGGGCTGGTGATGATCTGCCCACCCATCGGAATGTAGAAGCGCTCGGTCGAGTCCCAGAGGGGATCGGCGAGGCTGGACGGGAGGGGCGTTTCGTCGACCAGCCCAGCCCGGATCACCTCCGTGATGGCCGGTGGATCCTCCGGCGCGAGGCTGCGGACGAAGTGCGACAGGTTCCATAGCTGGTCGTCCGTGATCACTCCGGCCTCGATGAGGTCCGAGAAGCCCGGCATGGGCGTACCGTCGAGGCCGGTGCGCAGACGACGATAGACGTCCTCGGCCGTGCCTCCCCCGTTGTACTTCCAGTTCTCGGTGAGGTCCGCCGCGTAGATCGGCATGCCATAGTCGTCGGCGAGCGTGGGCGACGACGTTCCGTCCCCTCGACCCTCCGCACCGTGGCAACGGTTGCACTCGATCAGCTCATACGTCGCGCGGCCATCCGCCAGCGCCTCCTCCGACGCCCTCCCCGGGCTCGTGAAGGACAGCACCGCAGGTTGGTCGCCGGCGAAGAAGCGCGAGAAGCTCTTGAGGTAGTCCACCAGAGCCAGGCGCTCGTCTTCGCTGAGCTCATCCTCCCAGCCTGGCATCGTGGTGCCCGGCATCCCCTCGTTGATGACGCGCATGATATCATCGTCGGTGGGGAGCTGGCCGCTCGCGGTCGTCCGGATCTGATAGAGAGCCTGGGTGAAGTCGCGCGGTCGCGGCAGCATGTAGGTCGCGGCGTATCCGTCTCCCTGACCCTCGTACCCGTGGCACGCGGCGCACCACCTGTCGTAGACCTCCTGGCCGAGCGCCGAATCGTCCTGGGCCGAAATCGGGATCGCAGTCCCGATCGCCAATAGCGCGCCCAGCGCCAAACCCGACAGGGTCACCTCGCGGGGCCGCATCAGTGTTCCTCCCCTTCGCCGGTCTCTTCCCACGTCCGTGGCTCCCACCCGGTCTGCTCGTACAGGTAGATGATCACCGACCAGATCTCGTCGGCCGTGAGGAAGTCCTCCCAAGCCGGCATCGCCGAATCCCACGGCGTGCCCTCTCTGGGTAGTCCGGGTCCGCCCTTGGCGATGCGCCAGAACACGAAGCTCTCGGTGAGCTGAGCAATCGTGCCATTGTCCTGGAAGTTGAGCGGAGTCGGGTTGAACGCGCCTGCGAAGTGCCCTCGTCCGTCGAGTGCGTCGCCGTGGCAGGGCATGCAGTTCTGAACGTAGACGCGCTTCCCCTCTTCGAAGTGCACCTCGAAGTCTCCTTCCGAGCGCAGCGGGTTTTCGAGGCCTGCGAGTACCATCTCGGTTCCCCGGAAGTCGATCTGCCCAGGAGGTGCCGGGTGGATGGAGCGGAGGCTGGCCGGGGCAGAGACGTTGGGCCGCACCCGGTCGAACGTGATGAACGCCACGAGCAGCGGAATCGTCACGAGGAGAATGGTGCGCCCGAGCTTCTGATCCGGGTCGACCATCACGCGTTGGATGGGAGCCTTGAACTCCTTCCAGCGCGCTTCGGAATCGCTCACCCAGAGGAGGACACCCACCACCACCGTCGCCATGAACTGCAGAATCACGGAGCTCGGAACGGGCGCGCTCCGGATACCGATCAGCTCGGGCAGGAGCCAGATGCCCCATTTGAACAGGACATATGACGCGACCAGGATCGTGAGGGCCGCCCGTAACGGCGTTCCGAACGTCAGACGGGCAACGGGCCGGAACACGGGAGCCAGGATCCGAGTGAGACCGGCCAGGACCCGGCCGAGCGGTGCCATCACTGGACCGAGCACCCGGAGGAGGACGCCGGTCACCGAATCCCAAACGGCCTCAAGTAGGTCGTCCATTCACGCCACTCTACTGCTGGGAAGCCAGGAATTGGACGATCACCTCGAGCTGGCCCGCGGTCATCATCTGTCCGAAGATTGCCGGCATCGTCCCGGCGAAGGCCTCGTAGCCCACTGCCACCGTTCCGTTCGGATCCAGGATGGCGGTCCGGATTTCGTCGGCGCTCAGCCGCGTTCCCATCCCCTCGAACGGTGGTCCGATCGGGGACGGCCCGGTGATCGCGTGGCAGGCGGTGCATGTGTTCGCTTGTAGCAGCTCTTGGGGATCGAGGCTGGCCGTGGCTGGCCCCGGCGCGCCTCCCCCGCCCGCCGTCGTGGTCGCCTCCCCCCCGCCCGCCGCCTCGATGTCGGCGCCAGACACCGTCACGTCGCCGCCCTCGGACTGCAGATAGGCAACGAGCGCCCAGAGCTGCGTCGAAGACAGGGTGCGGCTCATGTCCAGCATGATGGGATCGAATCCTTCGACCATGAAAGCGTTCGGGTCGACCAACGAAGTGTGCAGATAGTCCTTGCAGTCCTGTCCGGCGACCCTGTTCGCACAGCGCACCCCGATCGTACCGGTGCCCGCATGGTCCGTCAGCAGGTTCGGGGCGCGGGTGCCGAGGCCGTGACAGGCCGTGCACCCTCCCGCCCCGTTGAACAGACTCGTCCCCGCCGTGACGAGCTCCTCGGCGGACACATCACCGGAGAACGAGAGCTCCTCTGGCACGTCCGACTCGAGCTGCGGGATCGCGTTGGCCACCCAAGTGAACATGGCCAGGCTACCGAGCACGACGCCGAAGATCTTTACGTTCGTCCAGAGCATTGTGTCTCCGCTCTCAGCCGCCCATGGCGGGCTGGAGGTCGCCGCCCGCCGACGCGGGCTGGCCCACGGACGAGATCACGGGTTCTTCCGCCAGCGAACCGAGCCAGAAGATGAACGCGACGAGCACCAGGAAGATGAGCACGCACGCCGAGATGACCAGCGCGGCGTAGCCCAGCGCCGGAGTCGCCGCCCAGGGGCTCGTGTCGCGGATGACCTCGAAGACGTGCCAATGTTGACGGATGCCGCTCCGCGCGAAGCCCATGAGGCCCATGAGCCAGGTGAAGCTGACGGCCAGGACGAACAACGCGTATTGGGACCGCTCGGGCATCTGGCCCCATCGGATCTCCCCTCGCGATTGGGCGCCGCGGAGCATCGCGATATCGATGCCAATGACGCCAAAGATGCATACGAGAACGGCCAGGACCTGGTAGACCGAGAAGCCGACCCTCACGATAGCGCTGACGAAGTATCCGTAGACTCCGTAGAAGGTGACCACGGCCGCCGAGACGATGAACAACGCGGCTTGCACAATGGTCCCGGTCCGGGCCCAGGTCACGACCGGCTTCCGGTTCGCGCGACGATAGAGAAGGAAGGACAAGAACGTGGTCAGGATCATGAGGTTGACCGCTGTGTTCTTCGCGCTCATGACCCCCAGCACGCCGAGGAACGGGTGGAGGGACCCGCCCATGGCGGCGAGCTCCTCGCGGTTCGCGATCATCGTGTGGGGCGTGGCCCACACGAGCACCCCAGCGATCAAGACGACCAGCATGTACTTCGTGTAGGGCGTGAACCGCTCGGCGCCGGGTATTCGGCCCATGCCGATCCACAGGTAGTAGTTCCCGGCCAGGAAAAGGACCCCGATGAGGAAGGCCTGGATGATCCAGAGCCAGCTCATGAAGCCGCCCATGAGCGTGATGCCCATCTGCTGGTTGAACTCGTAGATCTCCCGGCCCAGATAGTAGCCGGCGAACGGGAGCACGATCAGCGCGCCGATCGCGATCATGTTCCCGACGTATCCCATCCAGTCGTAGTGCGCCCGCTCTTCGTCCGTCTTGGCCATGAGGAAGCGGTAGGCCGCATAAGCGCCGACCACGGCCCCACCGAACACGACGTTGGCGATCAGCCGGTGGATGTTGATGGGCATCCACGTGGCGTTCGCGATCGCGCTCCAGAGCTGAACCATCTGCGGCGATGTGTCGACGGTTACCTCGGGGGGAGGGCTCATCATGTACGTGAGCCAACCGTTGGCGATGAACATGACGATCGTGCCCCACACGTTCAGCGCGATCCCGAGGCCCCAATGGAAATACTTCGCGCCGCCCTCTTTCCACCGGTCCCAACCGTAGTAATAGAGGTAGAGCGTGAAGGACTCGAAGAAGAACAGTCCGGCGTACAGCCACATCGACACGGTGAAGACCTGTGCGAGGTAGCTGAACAGCGTCGGATAGATCGTAATCAGCAAGAAGACGAGGATGCCGCCCCAAATCGCGGTGGCGGAGTAGGCCACGAGCAGCAGCCTCGTGAACTCCTTCGAGAGCTTGTCGTACCGGTCCTCGCCTCCAAAGATGCCGATGGCCTCTGTTACGACGGCGAACATCGGCACGCCCAGCACGAAAGCGGCGAACAGGAGATGCACCTGCGCTGCGATCCACACGGCGGCCCGTCCCCCGATGATCGGGAAATCGCCGTAGTCGCGCCCCGCGGGGATCTGGGCGAGGGTTGGTTCTGCAAAGACGAAGAGCGCCAACGCGGCGACCCCTGCGGAGATCCAGAGCGTGCGGCGCAATGCCGTTGCCCGCATTCCCAACCTCCGAACGCCGATCCTTGCCAGCCGGTGGGACATCAGGCTCCTCCGGAGTTCTCTTCAGACGAGTCGCTCCCGGACGACTCGGAACGCAAGAAGAACGGCAATCGCTTTGAGAAGTCGACCGGGAGGCTGCTCCTCACCTCCGCCATCACGTCGAGGTCGATCTCCGTGTAACCGCGCTCCCGCGCGAACGACTCCACACGGGTCGAAACCACACCCCTCACAAAGCTGGGAATCCGCTTGATGCGGTCGCGCGCCTCGGGCGTCCACGGCATTTGGGTCTCGACGCTCTCGCCATAAACGACCGACCGGCGTGGCTCGATCACCGGCCGGTCACCGGGCGGATCGTACGCACAGGAGTCGTCGGGCCCGAGCAGGTCTCCGCTTTGGGCGTACGCCCGCGCGCGGCAACCGCCGCAGACTTCACGATATTCGCACCGGCCGCAGCGGCCCCCCACCCCGCCGCCACGCAACTCGTTGAACACCGGCGACGACTCCCAGATCTGCCGGAACGGGGTCTCCATCAAGTCGCCGGCGACAACGGGGGTGTAGGGGCAGGGCGTGACCTTCCCCTCCGGCGTGATGCGGCAATAGTGCACGCCGCAAGGGCACCGAGTCCCGTAGTTCAGCAGCGGCGAGTCGGAATCGCCCTCGACGATGTGGCGCATCAGCTGTGGCTGGCACTTGGAGCGAATCATCATCCGGCCCCTGTAGGTGCGCTCGAGGGCCACGAGCTCGGACAGCACGGCTTCGTTCTCCTCCGGAGAGAGCTCCGACATGCCCTCCCCACGCCCCGTGGGCACGAGGAAATACAGGTTGAACGACACCGCGCCCTTTTCCGCCGCCCACGCGACGATCTCCTCGATCTCGCCGCGGTTCCCACGGGTCACGCTCGTCTGGACGATGAAGTCCAGGCCGTGGGCTCCGAGGCGGTCGACGGCGGCAAGAGTGTCCGATAGAGCGCCCTGCCCGTGCCGGAACCGGTCGTGGTAGCTGTCGCGTAGCGAATCGACGCTGATCGCCACGCCTTGGACCCCGGCCTCCATCAAGGACTCGATTCGCCCACCGGTGAGGCGCGTGCCGTTGGTGCCGACCACGACCGTGGCTCCCGCTTCGCTCGCGTGGAACGCCAACTCTTCGAGGTCGTCGCGGAGGAGGGGCTCGCCACCGGAGAGGATCAGAACGGGGCTCGGGTTGACTTCGAGGATCTGATCGAGGATGCGGTGGCAATCGGATGTCGGGAGCTCCGTATCGGCCACGTGCCAGGAGCCGGCGGAGATGTAGCAGTGGGCGCACGCCAGGTTACATCTCCGCGTGAGGTTCCACGCCACGATGTGCGGCAGATCCGCCGCCGGGCCGGCGTGTCCCGCGACTTCCTCGGACACCCATCTGGGGGAGGAGCTGGACTCGGCGGCTGCGGTCCGCCCAAAAGTAGGCAGAGACGACCCGGCCATCCCGGAAAACGCCATCAAGCCTCGTCCTGCTGTTGCATGAAGCGCTCCACCGCCGCTTTGGCGTCCGCAGGCGTCACCGTCTTGAAGTCGACCGGGCAGTCCTCGGCCTGCTCCGCCACGTCCCGAATGGGGCAGCGAGTGACCCCGGAGGCTTTGGCCTCTTCGATGAACTTGCGCATCTCGGGCGTGAGCCCGTCAACGCCCTCCGCGGCCGCTCTCAGCTGCTTGGTCTGCAACTCACGAAACATGACGAGCATCGTGTCCATGTCGAACGTGTCGGCTTCGATCATGGCTTGCTTGTTCTCGTCCATCACTGCCGTCGTGATTCGCCAGAAGTCGTTGTCCTTGGCGAAGCGCTCCACCGTGTTTCGCGCGAGGGGCCGGGCGATGAGTGGAACGGCGGCGAGCCGGCCGAATGCTTCCTCGGTCCAAACGACCGGATCGGCCCCAGTTCGCTCACGCTGCTGCATGTGCCCGGTGTACGGACACTTGACTTCGATCATGGGGGTGTCGGTCACGGCGTCGGAGTCGTTGCCCTCGACCGCCGTCCGCTTCATGGCCTCCGCGGCCTTCACTTCCGCCAACGCCAGCTCCTCGGCGGTGCCGATCCCCATGATGAGCTGCATGTGGGTCGGAAGGAGCTTCTGGATCGCTTCGTCCAGCCACTCGTTGGTGACCATGGGGAGTGTGGAGCGGGTGTCTTCGCCGGGGTCCAGGACGGGCGGGATGCGTTCGTTTGCCGCTGCGCTCCCGTTCGCGTGGGACTGTGCGCTCTTCCCGACCTCTTCCGAGGGGTCGCCGTTGCCCACAACGCCGTCGCTCGCCGCGCCGCCATCCTGCTGCCAGTTCTCGAGGACGTATTCCTCGACCGCCTTGCGCGCGATTCCCAAAGCGAAAGGAGGCACACGAAGGATACGTACCTCCGCCTCCGGTGCCCACTCGAGCCCCATCTCGCCGTCTTCCTCGATCCAGGGAATCTCTTCCGGGCGCACATCGGTGGTGCCGACGAGAAGGATGTTCGCGTCGGATTGCCTGAGGAGGTTCTGGGCCTGGGAGCCGATGTCGGTACCTTCGATCCGGTGCGCCCCATGGCGCGCCAGAATCATCAAGCTGGGCCCGATCTCCTCCGCCCACTGAAGAATCACCTGGAACGGCTTCCCGATGAGCACCTGAGTTTCCACCTCTACATCGGGATAGTCGTCCGCCATGATGCGCGCACGCTTGATGTTGGCTTGCGCGAGCTTGAGGAGACCCTTGTCGATGATGTTGTTGTGGAGCTCTTCCTGCTCTTCGAACTTGAAGATCTTGGAGGCCTGAACCGACAGCACGTCCTTGATGTTGCCGAAAACGGCGTGATGATACTCGACGTCGAACGACGAGCAAACGTAGAGCTTCGCGTCGTATTCCCGAGCCATTTCCAGCGCGAGACGCATCGCTTTGTAGCTGTACGCCGACCCGTCGATGCAGACCATGAAGCGTCCGCCGCTCACGGGGAGGTCGTTGCGGACGACGAGGGTGTCCTTCTCGACCTTGCCGAGGACCCTCCCCACAACGCCCCCGAGCTGGGACAAGGGCTGATGCCCGATGCCGTGGGCACCGATGACCATGAGGTCGTATTCACGGCCGCTCGATCCTGCCAGCTTCTCGCTCTGGTCCTCGTCTTCGGCGACGAGCCGGCCTGATTCGTCGATTCGCACGTCACTTCGGACCTTGTCGCCCCCGTCGTAGCCCGCAGCGATATTCGGGTCGAAGCCGATCAGGCTGGGAAGGTGGCCCTTTCCGTCATTCATCTCACTGACGATCTCCTCGTAGTTGATCCCCTCGAGGAGCTGACGCGTGAGCGACACTCCGGCGTCCGTGCACCGCCGATCCACCTGGTCCAGGAAGGAGTCGGAGATGAGTTGGAGTCCCTTCTCGATCAGCTTGTCGTGAATCTTTCTCTGGCGCTTGATTTCGGCGTCGGTCTGAAACTGGGCGGGGAGCCCCGTCTCCAGCTGCCTGAAGCGGATATCATGCAGTCGCGCCGCATAGACGTGATTTCCGGTGAGCCGCCCCTCCGACCGAGACGCCAGCTCTATTGCGCGGTCAACGGCCCAATCCGACCAGGGCGAGTTGTCTACGGGGACGAAGATCTCACGATACATAGCCACCTCGAAAAATGGACCGTCGAGGGGCCCGGCGCCGTACGCCGACCGTCTGCCTCAGGATGCTCACACGTCCGATCCTGACCGTGAAAAGCCCGACGACCTGAGTGAGCAGGACGTAACCGGGGCTCGGCTTTCGCATCCTGTGGCGCTGGCCTGACGACCGGCGTCGAGGCTCCTCGAAGCTCGGCTCTCGATCCGGGTCCAGCACCCAGATGAGCGCTCTTTTGCGTTCAGAGGTGGCTCGTGCCACCCCGCGTCTGCGATCACGTGAGGGCTCAGTTCCAGCGCGTGCCGGGACAGAGCGCGTATGTCAGAGAGCGGGCTGGTCGCCCGCTCCTCGATCCTCGTAAGAGGCCCCGATTTGCACATCGGGCTGCCTCGGCCGGCGGGATTATATCCGAACGTCCGCAACCGTGTCAAATGCTTCTCTGGCCAGGACATTACGGCCTTTTCGAGGGGGTTGCGCGAGACGCCGAGAGGTCCCCGATCAAGGGGGGGTGAATGGGGGATCGCGAACCGTCGCCGACCCCCTGCTCCGCGTGAGTCAGAGATCCCAACCGGCGCGGGCAAGCAGCCACAGATTCAACACGATGACCATCAGCGCGGTGAGGTAGAAGCTGGATGGAAGCGTCGCTCCCGGATCCGGGAAGAACGCGCCGCCGATCATGCTGGGGAGTCGGAAAGAGTGAAGTCCCCACACTCCCCGAGCCAGCCACACGCTCTCCCGGAACCAGAGCCCCCAGAAGACGAGTGCGACGATGGCCGCGCCGAGGAGCAGCCAGAGCGCGACTGGACCCCGGGCCGGATTGACGAGCCCGCTCTGCCACATCGCGACAACGGCGAACTCATACAGGATTCCGACGTGTAGATAGAAGAACGCCGCTTGACGGAACTTGCGAGTGCGCCCGCTGGGCGGAGGGGGAGCCTCGCTTCGAAGCAGGGCGTCGGGCGTCGAGTGTGCACCGTGCGGCAAACCGTCGGTCACATGCCCTCCAGACCCAGGTCGGAACGGGCCGTGTCCATCACCTCGATCGTGATGAGCGGGATACCCCGCTCACGGGCGTAATCGGTGTAGATCCGCTTGACCATGCCCCGGACGAAAGAGGGCACGCGTTCCAGCCGGTCGACCGCCTCGGGACTCCACTCCACGCGAAGCGGAGCGGCACTTGCCTCTTCGATGAAGGCGTCTTCTCGACCGCCGTCGAGAGAGGTGCGCACGAGCTCCATGGGCTGCTCCGGTACCTCCCGCCCCCCGATCTTGATTCCCATGCTACTCACGAGCTGGGTCTCCATGGGATTCGTCAGCAGGGCCATTTCCCGCCCACAGGAGCCGCAGCCGTACACCGCCGCGAGCGTGCCGTCGCCCGGCAGCTGGCGTTCCGCGAAGGCCATGACCTCGTCGCACTCGAGACAAAGGAACTTCATGAGCGTGACCCCGGCTCGACGTCCGTGGCTCGGTGCCGGCCGTGAGCCGCCTCGTCCACGACCCGCGTGGCGAGATCGGCAAAGACCCGGCCTACCCTCGACTCGGCGTCGCTGAGAACCATGGGGGTGCCGCGATCGGTGGACGCCGACATCCGAGGGTCGAAAGGGACCCTCGCCCAGACGTCTAGCCGTGTGGACTCGGCGAGGCGATCGGCCCCGTCGCCCGGGAAGAGAGGACCCACGTGCCCGCAATCGGGGCACAAATACTCGGTCATGTTGGCGACCAGCCCGACACGAGGCACCTGGGCCTGACGCACGAGCCGCGCGGACTTCGCGACCACGAAGCGCGACATCTCGGACGGGGTCGTCACGAGTAGGGCCATGTCCAGACCCTGAACGAGCTGGAGCACGCGGGTGATCTTGTCCGTTCCCGGCGGCACGTCGATGAGGAGGAAGTCGAGTTGCCCCCACGCCACATCCGACAGGAACTCGCGGAGCGCGCCGGTCTCCAGAGAGCTTTGCCAGAGAAAGCCATCGCCGGAAGGCTCTCTCCACCGGAGCGGTGCGTCGTCCTCTTCTTGGAGCAGCTCCATGGACATCACGCGCACGCCGGAGGGTGAGACAGGCGGTACCACGCCGTCCTGGCCATCGGCCAGCTTCGCGCCCGAGACGTCGAGCATGCGAGCGAGCGAGGGGCCGTTCAGGTCCGCGTCCACGACTCCGATCTGGAGGCCACGCACGGCGAGAGCCGCCGCGAGGTTCGCCGTCACCGCGCTCTTGCCCACGCCCCCCTTGCCGCTGGCGATCGCGACGAGGTGCTGGACGCCCCCGAGGCGTCGCTCAAGTCTCTCACGCTGGTCGACGACTTGCTGTACGAGCTTGTCCCCGGTGAGCGATTCGACCTCGTGATACGTTCGGAACTTCCGCATCGGTTGACCGCTGTCGACAAGGTGGCTGAAGAAGGGGGCGAGCCAAGCCAGGACGCGCCCCGAGCCAGGACGCGACCCAAGCCAGGGCACGAACCTAGTTCAGGGCACGAGCTGCGTACCGCTTTCGTCGAGGACCGTCAGGGCATCCACGGGGCATTCGCCGCAAGCGGTCATCAGCGATTCCGTGGCTATCGCGTCGATGCCTTCCCTGAAGACGGCGATGCCCTCGTCGTCCAACTCGAACGCCTCGGTGGATGCCTCGACGCAGTCACCGAAGCCTACGCACAGAGTCCGATCGATTTGGACCAGGTAGGCGCCGACGCGACGCTCGTCGATATCACTCATGGGCTTCGACATCACTCAGGGATTCGACGTCATTCACGGATTTCGACGTCATTCACGGATTCGACGTGATTCACGGATTTCGACGTCATTCACGGATTCGACGTCACTATCTTCTAGCCGGTCGGCCGCCGCAACCTGTTGACACCGAGGAAGCCGCCGCCCCGATTACCTCCCGTACCGAATGTTCGGGGGCGACGCAGACCACCGGGCGAGGGCCTCCAGCCTCCGGCTGAGCCGGGCAGCGCACGCCCTGAGGGGCTACAACCACCGAGGAAGCCGTGGAGCTTCTGGTCTTCGGGACCAACCACGCAGTCGCACCCGCCGCGGTTCGAGATCGCCTCGCCCTCGACACGACGGAGGCGGAGCGCCTGCTTGAGGCCGTCTGCTCTGGGAATGGAGTGGAAGCGGCGGCCGTCAGCGAAGCCGTTGTCCTTTCCACTTGTACGCGAACCGAGGTGTTCGCGTGGACCCAACGGCCCCCCGAGGCCGCCGAGATCGTGCGGGGCGCTCTGCGAGCCGTAAAGGGCGGCGAGGTCCTGCCCGAGGAGCAACACACGTTTCTCCTCACGGGTCGGGAGGGCGCCGGCCACCTCTTCCGAGTGGCTGCCGGGCTCGACTCGCTCATGATCGGGGAGCCGCAGGTCCTCGGGCAGGTCCGCGAAGCGTTTGCTGTGGCGGAGTCGAGCGGTACTGTCGAGCCTCACCTGTCGCGTCTCTTCCAGGCCGCCGTGCGAGCGGGCAAGCGGGCCCGGAGCGAGACCGACATAGGCAAGGGGGCTGCATCGGTCGCGTTCGCCGCGGTGGGGCTCGCCGCGAACATCCTCACCGACCTGACGCGGCACTCGGTCCTCGTGGTCGGTGCGGGTCGGACCGGCGCTCAGGCGGCCCGGCACTTCTCCGCCCGACGGCCCGCACAGCTCACAGTGGTCAATCGAACACCGGACCGGGCTCGCGATCTCGCTGTCGAGCTCGGAGCGGTGGCGCGTCCGTTCGAGGAGCTCGCCGAAGCTCTCGCGGAGGCGAGCGTCGTCGTGACCGCAACCGCCGCGCCGCGCCCCGTGATCGCGACCGACGTCCTGCGAGCGGTGATGGAGACGCGGCGCGGCCGCCCACTCGTTGTCGTCGACATTGCCAACCCCAGGGACGTAGAGCCCGGGGCCGCCATGATCCCCGACGTGTTCCTTCACGATTTGGACAGCATGGGCGACATCGTCGAGGAAAACCTGATCCGGCGGGCGGAGCAGGTCCCGCACGTCGAGAGAATCGTGGAGGAAGAGCTCGATCGGTTTCTCGATTGGTACGACACTCTCGAAGTGCTGCCCGTGCTGAAGTCGCTGCGGGAGCGCTTCCACCGGATCGCGGCGGAAGAGGTTCTGCGGCACCGTTCGAGCTTCGACGAGGCCGGCCGCGCCGGCCTGGAGCAATACACACGCTCACTCGTGGCCAAGCTGCTGCACCACCCGACCCGCCAACTGCGTGAGCTGGATCTTTCGACTCCCGAGGGGTTGTCGAGACTGGCGGCCGTGAAGGAGCTCTTTCGGCTCGAGCCGGACGAATCCTCATCCGCGGGGGTCGAGGACGGGCAGACCGACGTGGCCTGACGCCGGATGCCCTACCCCATACACCGGCCCCGCCGCCTTCGCCAATCCGCCGCGTGGCGACGCCTCGTACGCGAGACCCGACTTGGTGTGGAGGACCTCGTGTACCCGCTCTTCGCCGTGCCGGGAGAGGGGAGGCGGCAGCCCGTTCCAAGCATGCCGGGCGTATCGAGACTCTCTGCC
This sequence comes from Longimicrobiales bacterium, assembly GCA_965248625.1. GTDB lineage: Bacteria > Gemmatimonadota > Gemmatimonadetes > Longimicrobiales > Gaopeijiaceae. The sequence goes on from OZ252109.1 coordinate 2,034,584, forward strand.
GACCTGCTCTTGGAAGAGGCCCACAGCCTGGTCTCCGCGGGGATCGGAGCGGTGCTGCTCTTCGGCGTTCCGGATCGGAAGGACCCGCTCGGCGAGGGGGGATACGACCCGGACGGCCTCGTGCCCCGCACAGTGCGCCGGCTCAAGGAGAGCTATCCGGAGCTCCTCGTCTGGACGGACGTTTGCCTGTGTCAGTACACCGACCACGGCCACTGTGCGATCCTCGGGCCAGACGGCGTCATCGACGAGGAGTCCACCTTGCCCCTCCTGGCACGGACCGCTGTGGCGCATGCCCAGGCCGGTGCGGACGCAGTCGCTCCCAGCGACATGCTGGACGGGCGCGTCGGCGTGATCCGGGACGCGCTCGACGAGTCCGGGTTGGGCAGCACGCCCATCGTGTCGTATGCGGCCAAGTATGCGTCCGCGTACTACGGGCCCTTCCGGGACGCCGCTCACTCCGCGCCTTCCACGGGAGACCGACGCTCCCATCAGATGGACCCCGCGAACAGCAACGAGGCCCTCTCGGAAGTGCGCCAGGATCTGGAGGAGGGCGCGGACGTCGTCATGGTCAAACCCGCCGGCCCCTGTCTCGACATCATCAGACGGGTCAAGGACACGTTCGGCGCTCCCACCGCCGGCTATCAAGTATCGGGCGAGTACAGCATGATCCGCGCTGCCGGAGCGCGCGATTGGATCGACGAGAGGGCCGTGGCCTTGGAGAGCGTGGAAGCGATCAAGCGAGCCGGGGCGGACATCGTGATCACGTATTTCGCGCCTGCGGTCGCCCGCTGGCTCGTGGAAGACAGTCGTTGAGCAACCGGGCGCCCGCCGCGGCGACGGGCTGGCGCGCGAACCTGGTGCCGGGCCTGCTCGTCACCGTCATCGCGCTGCTGGCCGGAGCGCTTATCATCTTCTCGCTGGAACAGCCCGCTATCGACGTGTTCGTGCCTACACCTGCGGCCGTAGCGGATGCGGGACGCGGGCTCGTCGGCCCAGTCACGTACACGGTTGACGCCTCCTCCGAAAACGAGTGGCGATTCTTCGATTTCTCTCGCGGATCAGTCGTCATCAACCCTGCGCCCCTCGAGTGGGACCTCGCTTTCCAGCGCTTCCACATCATCGCGAACGGTGGCTCGGGGTTCGGGGGCGGGGGAGGCTTGATTCGTCTAGACGATTTGGGCCTGGACTCCGTTGCCGAGCTTCCCGAATCCGGGTACGTCGAGAGCGTCGCGCGCCGAGATTCCACGAATGCGGCCATCCAGCGGTGGTACGAGTACAGCTGGACGAGCCATCTCCTGAAGCCCTTGCCGGCCGTCTACGGTGTACGGACCGCGGACGGCCGGTACGCGAAGCTTCAGGTGCTCGGGTACTACTGCCCCGGCGCGGTCCCCGGATGCCTGACGTTCCAGTACGTCTACCAAGGGGCGGGGGGCCGAGTGGTGGCGGCTCCTGGATAGCGAACATCGAGCGATCGAGCTGGAGGGGGGATGAGCGGCAAGCCGGAAGCGTTCCGGAACCCGAGGGAGGAAGCGCGCAGACGGCGTCACGCGATCAGAGACAGGCTGGCGCGGGGCGTATACGAGAGAGAGAAGGCGCGCGACCCGACAGACCGGAACCGACAGTCCTCGTGGGAGGACCTGAACGAAGGCCGAAGAGCCACGCGGCTGAACTACGCGGATGAGCTGCTGACCACCCTCGTCGGTGCTCTCGGCTTGACGTCGTCCATGCTCGACAGCACGGTGGAATGCGCTCGTTGGGCACGGGAGACGGGCACTCCGGGCCGCGTCGAAGCCGCAGATGAAGCGGAACAGCTGGCGGACATCCTCTCCCCGCTGGTCCCCAGGCCTGTAGGCGGGTCGTGAGCTACGCCCGCACGATCGCGTGGCCCCGCCGACCGCCAGTCATCGCGACGGTGGGCGCATGCCTCGTCACGCTCCTCGGGACTCCGCTGGCGGGCCAGGAGAACCGATGGAGCGGTCAGACAGAGCTCGGTGCCAGCGTGTTTTTCGGCAATACCGAGCAAACCCTCGTCACGACCCGGGGGGGCATCGAGAGAGCCGACAGCACGCTGGAGATGTCGGCCAGCCTGAAGTTCACCTACGGAGAGGCCTCAGACGCAGACGGCAACGACTTCGTGAGCAAGCGGTCCTGGCAAGTCGTCGCGGGTGGAGGCTATCGGCCCTTCGCGCGCGTGACGCCGTTCTTCTTTGGGACGCTCGAATCGAGCTTCGAGTCGAAGATCGACCAGCGGGCAACGGGTGGAGCCGGTGCCAAAGTCGTTTTTGTGCGAAACGACGTGAGCCGGGTGGACGTGAGCCTCGCGATGCTCGCCGAGCGGACGGTTCCGCTCTCCGCGGCCGAAAGCCCCGTCGAGTCCACCACGCTGGCTCGCTGGTCGATGCGCTTTCGCTACCGAAGGGAGTGGGACGAGGGACGGATCGGGTTCAACAGCATCGCGTTCTATCGGCCGGCGCTCCAGGAGCTGGCGAACTTCACCATGGAATCCGAATTGAGCTTCTCGGTCGAGCTGACCGACCGGACGGACGTGCGATTGTCGTTTCTGGACCGCTACGACAGCGGGGCGGACGACCGGGGCGCCCGAACGAACAACGACGGCCAGTTGATCCTGAGCCTCGTAACGACCTTCTGACCGTGGGGGCCGGCGGCGCGCCGGGGTACGCGGCCGCTCCGAATCGTGGCGGACCGTTCCGTGAGCCGCTCGCGGTCACCGCCCGTCAGATCGCGATGCCGCCTCGCTCCTCCGTCCGGATCCGGATGCACTCCTCGAGGTTCGTCACGAAAATCTTGCCGTCGCCCACCTCCCCGATCCGTGCGATACGTTGCGCGAGGCGCGCATCGCCACCGGTCTGCTCGAAGCGGTTGCTTGGTTCGTCACCGCTCCGGTCGGACAGCTCCAGCATGCAAGCATCGCCTTGGTGGACTGCCGGGAAGCGCACAGAAAGGTTCAACGGTGGTCGGCTGCCGTCGCCGTCGGAGTATCGGTGCTCCTGGGCGTGCTCTCCCTGCCGGCCCTCCGGCAAGGCGCGCTCGGCCTTGTCTTCAGCTCGATGCGGGCTTGCTTTCCGACATCGGCGCCGCCCTGCCATTGACCATCGCCTACCCGATCTTGTACGGGCATCGACAGTACTACCAGGGCCTCTTCATTCGTGCGGGGCGCTCAGGCGCGGTGGCGTGGGGGGCGGTGTTGAGAGTGGCCACGGTCGTTGCCTGCGCCCTGATCGCTCTGGAACCCCTGGGCGATTTGGGCGCGACGCTCGGAGTGGGGGCTGCTGTGATCGGCCTGCTGGTAGAAGGGCTCTTCCTGGAGCGGGCATCCCATTCGCACGTGATGCCCACGCTCGCTCCACGGCCGGCCCTGTCGGAGGAAGGCGTAGCGTCTTGAGGTGCTCATCTCGAGGAGACAGAACGATGAGAATGCGAGCGACGCTGGGTCCAGCGGTCCTGACCGTTCTGATGCTGCCGATGCCGCTGTGGTCGTGTAGCGAAGGTGGGGCAGACCGTTCGGTGGGTGGGGAGACCGACGCTGCCGCGAGCCCGGCTCCCCCGGCCGGTCTCCTCCGTCGTCTGGACCGCACGAATCGGGATCCGGCCGACTTTCGCGTCAGCGGGATCGACGGCCGCCTCCACATCCAAACGGGTCCCGCAGGGATTCTGTACAGGCCGGAGGATCTCGTCGAGTCCGGCGACTTCACGGTGTCCGTTACGCTCACCGAGCTGGACGCACCTTCGGGACACCGAGAGGGCTTCGGCGTCTTCATCGGCGGTCAAGCCCTCCAAGGGTCCGGCCAGCGGTACACGTACTTCCTCGTGAGAGCGGACGGCTCCTACCTCGTCAAGTATCGAGAAGGTGACTCGACGGTCAACCTCACCGAAGGTGGTTGGCGGCCTTCCGACGCCGTGACCGTGGGCGGCGACGTGGACGTCACGAACGCTCTCTCCGTGAACGTGATCGGCGGAATGATCCGGTTTGCCGTGAACGGTATCGAGGTGGAAGAGGTTCCGACTGGAGGGCTCCCCGTACACGGGGTCATCGGCCTACGGGTGAACCACAATCTGAATATCGTGGTCGAAGGGCTGAGCGTGACCCGGTAGGGATCCAGGTCGGACGTCAGGCGATCTTCTTTCTCTTCCTCTTGAGGAAGTCCATCATGATGTACTGTCCGAGGGTCAGGGTGCTCGTGAAGTAGGCCTTCCCTCGCGCGATCTCGGTGACCTTCTGGACGAACTGCACCAGATAGGGGTCACGGGCGAGCATGAACGTGTTGATGAGAATCCCCGCCTTCCGGCACGCTGCCACTTCCCGGAACGTCTTCTTGAGGATGAAGCTGTCCAACCCCCCTGAGTTCTTGTAGATGCGGCCGTCGGGCATGGTCACGGCGGAGGGCTTCCCATCCGTGATCATGATGATCTGCATCATGTCCTTCTTTTGCGCCTTCAGGAGCCGGCGCGCGATCTCCAGACCCTCCGCCGTGTTCGTGTGGAACGGCCCCACCTGCGCCTTGGCGAGCTGGGAGAACGGGATCTCCGTCGCCTGATCGCCAAACGTCACGACTTTCAGCGTGTCCCCGGGAAACTGCGTTCGAATCAGGTGCGAGAGGGCCAGGGCCACACGCTTCGCCGGGCTGAAGCGATCCTCTCCATAGAGAATCATCGAGTGGGACACGTCCAGCATGAGCACCGTGGCGCACGAGGACCGGTACTCCGTCTGGTTCACCATCAGGTCTTTGTAGTCGAGCTCCAGCGGGATCTCGTGCCCAGCCCGCTTGATTGCGTTCTTCAGGGTCTCGGGGATGTCGAGGTTGAGCGCGTCCCCGAACTCGTAGGGGCGGCTCGCGGAATCCGCTTCGACACCCGTGGCCAACTGCGGTGTGTCGTGGGAACCGAAGCTCGACTTCCCTACTGCGGAGAGGAGGCTGCGCAACGCCCGATACCCGAGGAAGTCCATTCCCTTCTGGGTGAGGTTGAAGTTCACGTTGTGCGCGGCGTCCTTCGCTTCATCCAGCTGGCCCTGACCTGTGACATCCTGCGTCGGGCCGGGCATGGATGGGTCGCCTTCGACGTTGAGGTAGCCTTCCTCGACGAGCTTCTTGACGATGTCGTCGATCAGCTCGGCGATCTGCTGCTGGATCGCCTCGTCGTCCTGCCCCTCACCGCGGAGCTCTTCGAGCATCTCGGGGGTGAGCTGGCCGCTCTCGATGAGCGCCTTGAGGATCGCGTTCTTCAGGGCTTCGGAGGAGTCGTGGTCCTCCGTCCCCGACCAGCCCCAGTACGGGTGGTAGTTCGGGCCGCCGGCGAAGCCGCCCTCCATCAGGAAGTCGGTGAGGTGCTCCAGCAGAGACTCGAGGTTCAGGGCGTCGAGGAGCCCGCCCTTGTACTTCGTATAGGTCGTGAAACGCAAACTCCTACTCCCTCCTCCGGCGCCGCTCATGCCCCACCTGCGCCAGCTTACGACCGTGCCTACCTTCGCGCCATGACGAGAGATGCGCGGGAAGATCCCGGATCGATGCTCTCCGCCCGCCGATCCCGGTCGACGGGCCGGTAGCGAATGCTCGACTCACGATTCGGGGGGGATGTCGAAGCGGTCCGCGAGGCCCTGCTCACCTGGTTCGACAAGCACAAGCGTGATCTTCCGTGGCGCCGCGTCGATGATCCGTACGCCGTGTGGATCTCGGAGGTCATGCTGCAGCAGACCCGGGTCGACGTCGTCATCCCGTACTACCGGCGCTGGATCGAGCGGTTCCCGGACCCCTGGGCTCTCGCCCGGGCCGATTTGGACGACGTCCTAGGCGTCTGGACGGGCCTCGGCTACTACGCCCGCGCTCGCAACGCACATCGGGCGGCCCAGATCGTGTGCGCCGTGCACGACGGAGTGGTGCCGAGCACGGTGGTCGAGCTGCGGAAGCTTCCCGGCGTCGGTGAGTACACCGCCGGGGCTGTTGCAAGCATCGCGTTCGACCATGCGGTACCAGCAGTCGACGGCAACGTCCGCCGGGTCATTGCTCGGCTCTTCGACTGGCCCGACCCGTCTGTAGCCACGCTTCGAGAGACTGTGGGAGAGCTGGTCGATCCGGTCCGCCCGGGCGACTTCAACCAGGCGTTGATGGACTTCGGCGCGCTCGTATGCTCTCCCAGGACGCCATCGTGCGATGGCTGCCCTACGGCCGGAATGTGCCTGGCAAGAGCATCTGGAACGGTTCTGGAACGACCGATCAAAAAGAAACGAAAGCCCGTTCCTGTGCACACCTGGGCCGTTCTGGTGGCTGTGTCGCAGCGCCGCTATCGACTCGTCGTGCGCCGGCCGCTGGAGGGGCTCCTCGGGGGGCTCTGGGAGTTCCCCGCCGTGCGCTTGGAGACTCCAGATGACGATCCGCGATCACTGATCATCCAGCGGGCCTCATGCCGCATCCGGTCGAATGCCCGCCAACCCGCGAATGCTCGCCGCCCATCTGCTGGCCCCGGCCGATCGACGGCGCAGCCGCCGGTCGAGCTGCCCACGGTCACGCACCGGTTCACCCACCTCCAGGCCCGCTATCGGCCGTTCCTCATCGAAGTCGAGGAGGAGTGGGAGGAGGCGGGTGGTCGCTGGGTGAGCCCGGAGGAGCTCGGCGATCTCGCGCTCCCCGTCGCACAGCAGCGCATCGCCGAGACGGAGTCCGTCCACACGAGTGGTCTGTAGCCGCCGTCCGGATATCAGCGGTACCTCGGCTACAGACGACTGGGTTCGGCGGCCTCCCAGGGCTCGATGAAGTCCTCGGGCTCCACGCCGAGCGCATCGGCTACGCGTGTGATGTAGTTGAAGTACGCGATCACCTGCGCGGCATCGTGTATGGCGGCGTCGTCGAATCCGTGGGACCGGATCGCGATGACGTCCGCTTCAGACATCCGCTCCTGGGATCGAGTCAGCTTCTCCGCGAAGGCGCAGAGCGCCTCGTTATCCGAAGAGAGGCCAGCGGTTCGCCAGTCCGTCGCGATCGCTCGGACGAATCGATCGCCCTCCGCCTCGTCCGCGATCCCGAAATCGGCGACCTCGTCACGGAGGTCGTGGGCGTGCGCTCGAATTCAGTAGACACAGCAGTTGGCGGCCGAGGTCACGACGGCCAACATCTCACGTTGTCCACGGGAGAGGGGCGACCGGCCGTACATCAACACTCCGTAGAGTCCCATCGAGGCCTCGAGCGTCCGAGGGTTCTGGCTCATGACGCCGACGATGTTCCAGATGCGTCCGGCACGCTCGACGGCGTTTTCGAGTTGTCTTCTAAGAAGGCCGCGGGCCTCCCGCAGTCCTATGGTCCGAATCCACGGCATGAAGAGGTCTCCTTCGAGAGTACACCATTGATTATCTGGGCCACCGTACATAATCTCGTTGAAACAACTGTTGTCCCAAGTGTTGGAGCCCATGCGGCCGCGACCCGCCCACTACGCGGGCGCAGCCGACCCCGCCGCCCCCAGGCGAATGGGCCCACGGGACGCGCCGGTGCAACCGCCCGGTGGAGAGCGCTTCTCACCGGCGCGGGCCCAGTGTTCCGAGGCACTGCCGGAATCACATGGCCAAAGGCAAGAAAGGCAAGGGGAACGCGAAAGCCGCGAAGCCGGGATCGCCCCCCGGGCTGGGTAGCCTCCGTCGGGAGGTCATGCGCAACCTGGCTCTCGCACACGAGAGCATGCTGGGGGAGCTCTCCGCGCTGCTGCGGTCTCGGGGACTCTCCGAATCGAGTCATGACCTCTTGTACGTCTTGAAGCAGGCGGACCCAGAGGGCCTTCCCACACTCGAGCTCGCGGGACGGATGATGCACCGGGGACCCGACATCACCCGTTTGTCGACACGCCTGGAACGCATGAAGCTCGTACGCCGGTTGCGATCCGCGGAAGATCGTAGGGTGGTCCGCGTATCCCTCACCGATCTGGGCGCGGCCGTGGTGGACGAGCTGGAAAAGCCGCTGAAGAGGCTCCGAAGAGAGCTCCTGGGGCATCTCTCCCCGAAGGACCTGTCCCGACTCAGCGGCCTCCTTTCGGAAGCCAGGAACGGCCTAGGCGAACAAGTGAAGAAGGAGGCTCAGGCGCCGAAGGGATCAAAACCCTTATAGGCCTGCCCGGGCCCCGGCGGCTCGTGCCGAGCCTTTGTGTATCCCCCTCCGTCCATTCGGCTGATGCGCTTGCCGTCGACGAGGGCCTCCAAAACCAACTCGCACGCCGCCGTCCGGTAACCGTCGGTCGCGTCGCGCCCCGCGAGTCCAACATCGGACAGGAGCTCGAATAGACCAGGCACCGTCTCGAACCCCTTCACGCAGGCCTCCGCCGCCGAGTCGTCGGACACCTGCAAGGCACCCCCCGCCTCGAAATACTCCACGATCGGATCGACATCGGAGCCGCCTGCCCGCTCCCTGAACGCGTGTCCCGCCGCCGAGCTCACGAGCTCCTTCGCGATCCGGTCGGGGCCGTGCAGCTCGCCCTCGTACTCGAGCTCCATCTTTCCGGTGATTGCCGGTAGCGCGGCATAGATGTCGCCGATCCTGGGGACGGCCACGTCCTCCTTCAACCGTAGAGCGCGACGCTCCGCGTTCGACAGCACGGTCTCGAGGACCGAGATCGGCATCCGCTGGCTCACTCCGGAGCGCTGATCGACGCGCTTGTCTCCTCGCGCTAGAAACGCGATCCGCTCCACCACCTCCGTCACGAAATCCGGCACTTCCAGTGGCACGCCGTCGCGCTGGGTCCAGGCCTCCTGGAGGGTGATCGCCACGCCGACGTCCAGAGACTCCGGATAGTGCGTTCGAACCTCCGTGCCAATGCGGTCCTTCAGGGGGGTGATGATCTTGCCGCGGGCCGTATAGTCTTCGGGGTTGGCGGTGAAGACCAACATGACATCAAGGGGGAGGCGGATCGGGTATCCCTTGATTTGTACATCCCCCTCTTGGAGGATGTTGAAGAGACCCACCTGGATCTTGCCAGCTAGGTCGGGCAGCTCGTTGATCGCGAAGATCCCTCGGTTGGCCCGGGGGAGCAGGCCGTAGTGAATGGTCAGCTCGTCCGCGAGGATGTGCCCTCCTCTTGCTGCCTTGATCGGGTCCAAGTCGCCGATCATGTCAGCGATGGTCACATCGGGTGTCGCGAGCTTCTCGACATATCGGTTCTCACGCCGTATCCACTCGATCGGTGCATCGTCTCCCTTCTCCTCCACGAGGAGCCGGCCAAACTTCGATGTGGGGTTGAACGGCTCGTCGTTCACCTCGCTTCCGGCGAGGATCGGGATCTCCTCGTCCAGCAGCTCCACGAGCTGCCGAAGAATGCGGCTCTTGGCCTGGCCCCTCAGGCCCAGGAGAATGAAGTCGTGCCGAGCCAGGACCGAGTTCACGATCTCCGGCACGACCGTGTCGTCGTAGCCCAGAATCCCCGAGAAGAGCTCCTCGTCCGCTTGGAGCTTCCGCACCAGGTTCGCTCTCATTTCGTCTTTCACGCCGCGCGGGCAATAGCCGGCGTCCCGCAGCTCTCGAACGGTGGTGGGTCGACGGTCCGGCATGATGCTCCTGGGCGACGGTTGGAGACTTCGGGGTACCGTGACGATCGGCCACGGATTCACTAACCTTACGGGGCTTTTCCGTCGGGATGACCGCGACGGGGCTGGCCGTGCGCGGACTACCCCGCTCGTGGCGGACGGGTCCTGCCCGGCCGCTTGCCGCGACGGATCGACCCGAGCCCTCGGAATCCTGGTGTTCAGCCGCTGCCGCATGGATTGTCAGGCGGCCCTTCGGCTACCGTGCCGGCCCCTCCCGGGGATCTCTCAGTAAGGAGTCTGCATGTCCGACAGCACGGCCGTCGCTGGCGCGGTCCGTCCGCTCGCTTCACAGCCGGAGCTGCCCCGAGCCCGCTTCATCGTGGAGGAGGAGCCGGACTCCGAGGCAGTGCCGATGGACGTGCTCTTCGTCGGTGCAGGGCCGGCTGGCTTGGCTGGCGCCATCGAGTTGGCCAGGCTGGCAAAGGAGGACGCCGAAGCGGGTGGGGACTTGGGACCCCTCGAGATCGGCGTGCTCGAGAAGGCGGCCCGGCTGGGCGAGCACAGCCTCTCGGGAGCCGTGGTCAACCCGCGCGCGTTCCAAGAGCTCTTCCCCGACCTCTCGCTGACCGACTTTCCGTTTTCGCGTCCGGTGTCGAAGGAGAGCGTCTATCTCCTGACCGAGAGCCTCTCGATCCGAGTCCCCACCCCACCCACGATGAAGAACCACGGCAACTTCATCGGCTCGATCAGCGAAATGGTGCGATGGCTCGGCGAAAGAGCGGAAGAGCTCGGTGTGAACGTGTTTCCCGGCTTTCCCGTGGATTCGCTACTCGTGGAGGGAAAGCGGGTCGTCGGCGTGCGCACGGCCCCCAGCGGCCTCGATCGTCACGGTGAGCCCGGCGCCGGGCACCAACCCGCGATGGACCTCACCGGACGGGTCACCGTGCTCTCTGAGGGGACGCGTGGAGCACTGGCGATGGCGTATCTCGACTGGCAGGACATCGCCTCGCCGAATCCGCAGATCTACGCGCTGGGGGTGAAGGAGCTCTGGCAGACCACCGTTCCTCTCGACCGGATCGTGCATACGCTGGGGTGGCCCCTTCCCACGGATGCGTTCGGAGGGAGCTTCATGTATCCGCTGGAGGACGACCTGATCGCGCTTGGTCTGGTGGTCGGGCTGGACTACGCGGACGCGTCGCTGGACGTGCATGAGCTCTTTCAGGGGATGAAGCTCCACCCGCTGTTCCGGCGGTACCTGGAAGGTGGAGAGATGTTGGAGTGGGGCGCGAAGACGATTCCGGAGGGGGGATTCCACTCGGTGCCGGAGCGCCGTCATGGGGACGGCGTGCTGATCACGGGCGACTCCGCGGGACTCGTCGATGTGCCGTCACTCAAGGGCATTCACTACGCGATGCAGTCGGGGATCTACGCGGCCCGCACCATCTTCGCGGCCCTGAAGCGCGACGACACGAGCGAGGCCGGGTTGTCCGAGTTCACGTCGGCGCTCGACGAGTCGTACGTCATGTCCGACCTGCGCCGTACGCGAAACGTCCGACTCGCGTTCAAGGACGGATTTTGGATGGGCGGGGTCAAAGCCGGCCTGATGACTCTGACGCGGGGAGCGCTTCCCGGAGGAATGATCGCGGTCGACGAGGACGCGGCCGAAGAACGTCGCCGGACCACGGAGCAGCCGTTCACGCCCGACGGAACGCTCACGTTCTCGAAGATGGACGCGGTCTACAAGTCCGGAAACCAAACCCGCGACGACGTCCCGAGCCATCTTCTGATCGGAGAGGATATCGCACCGGAGACCGCGGAGTTCTACGTGCACATGTGCCCCGCGGGTGTCTACGAGCGTGAGGGGGACGAGCTCGTAGTGAACGCGCCGAACTGTGTCGACTGCAAGGCGACCGACGTATTGGGTCCGCGGTGGACCCCGCGAGAGGGTGGAAGCGGGCCGGCGTATCGCAGGATGTGATACGCGAGGCGCCGACCGCCGCCCGCAGAGGCTCCCTAGGGAGCCCCTTCCAAGCCGTCCTCCTCGATGATGTTGATCCGCAAGCCCTCCGGCGTCCTCATCAACGTCGGCATGATCGAGGGGATGGGTAACGTCCGGTAATGGGAGAGCACGGCGTCTGGCGTGTCGAAGGTGCTCAGACCTTCCAGTGTTCGGATGGTGGGGAAGATCATGGGAAGCCGTCCGGCTTCGTGGCGTGCCAGCGCCTCGGCGGGGGCGAGCCATACAGCATCGGTCATCTCTCGCGGGTCGGGCGAAGGCTCGGACTTCGGGGGGACGATGGCTGCGAAGAACCGGGTGTCGTAACGCCTGGGCTCCGCTTCGGGCGTGATCCAGTGCGCGATGTACTCGATCGCCGTACCGTCGAGTCGAGCGCCCAGGCCGTCGAGGACCTCGCCGAAATCGATGTCGCCGGCCATGAGCTCGTCTCGAAGGGACCGAAGACGTAGTCGGTCGGCATCGCGCTGAAGCTGCGCGGTGGTTGCAGCTACCAGGATGGCAGTTTCCTCGAACGCCTCACGGGCCGCGGCCAAGTAGTAGGCGATCGCGGGTGGATCCGCTCCGCGAAGCGCCAGCCTCGCGGCAGCCTCCTCGGTTCCCAATCCCTCGACTCGGCCAACCAGGTCGGGGTCCCCGTCGCGAGCATCCACCCGTCCGCCGGGGAAAACGTAGGCTCCGGGAACGAAGCCAGTCGAGCGGTTTCGTCTCAACAGGAGGACTTCGAGAGGGGACGCGCCTTCGCGTACGAGCACGACCGTAGCCGCGGGCCGGGGCACAGCGCCGGAGGGAGGAACGGGCTCCGAAGCTTCTCCGGTCACCGTCCGACCGCCATGCCGTCTTTCCGTGGATCCGAGCCCGCCGCCCATCCGCGCTCGAGCCGCATGACCGCCTGTCCACCGCCGAACGAAGTGTGTCGATCGTCTTCGATCTCGTGGCCCAAGGCCTCGAGGGCGCCTCGAACCTCGTCTCCGATCTTCTCGATCGCTACAGCTCTTCCAGCGGAGTGCCGGAAGCGTGGCGCGTCGATCGCTGCCTGCAAGTCCATTCCGAACACCAACAAGTTGAGCAGGACTTGGACGTGACCCTGAGGCTGCATCGATCCCCCCATGACGCCGTATGCGAGCCACGGCTCGCTGCTTCCGCGTGTGACGAAGCCGGGGATCAGCGTATGGAACGGCTTCTTGCGTGGTGCCACCTGATTGGGGTGGCCCTCCTCCCACGTGAAGCCGGCCCCCCGACTCTGGAGCGCGAAGCCCGTTCCCGGGACGACGACGCCGGATCCGAAGCCGAAGAAGAGGCTGTTGATGAACGACACCATGTTCCCGTGCTCGTCCGCCACGGAGATGTAGATGGTCTCGCTGGCAGAGACGGCTTCGCCCGGGTCGACGTGGTCGCCGGCGGTCCGGGGATCGAGGTGGTCCCTCCTGGACTCGATGAAGTCGTCCGACAGCAGGGTCTCGGCCGAGACCGTCATGTGATCCGGGTCCGCGACGTACGCGGCGAGGTCCGCGAACGCGAGCTTCTTGGCTTCGATTAGATGGTGGAGGTATTCGGGACTGTTGTGACCCATCGCGGCAAGGTCGTAGTCCCGGAGGATGCGGAGCATCTCCAGGGCGGCCACGCCCTGCCCGCTTGGTGGGAGCTCCCACAGCGTGTACTCCCCGAAGTCGGCCGAAATCGGGGGCACCCAGCGCGCTTCGTGGGCCGCCAGGTCGTCGCGCGTCAAGAAGCCGCCAAGCCGCGCGAGCCCCTCGACCAGCCGCTGTCCGAGCTCGCCCGTGTAGAACGCTTCCGATCCACCTTCCGAGATCAGGCGGAAGCTCTGCGCCATATCCGGGTTGCGGAACCATTCGCCGGCTCTCGGTGCCCGCTCTCCGTCCACGAGGTACGCAGCGGCCGCGCCCTCGTCGTTGAGAAGCTTGCCCACCTGCGTATTCCATTGGCTGGCGATGATGGGCGTGACCGGGAAGCCCGCGTCTGCGAGGCCGATGGCGGGGGCGAGCACGTCCTCGAGCCGCATGCTGCCGTATCGCTCCAGCAAGGCCGCCCAACCGGCGATCGCGCCGGGCACCGTGACCGAGCCCGGACCGGTTTCGGGGACGCCGTCGTGACCCGCGACCTCGATCGCTTCGCGGGTCATCCGCGAGCCCGACCTTCCGCTAGAGTCCAGGCCGACCAACCGGCGCTCGTCAGCGGACCACAGAATGGCGAAGACGTCGCCCCCGATCCCGGTCATGTGGGGCTCGACGACGTTGAGCACGGCCGCCGCGGCGACGGCCGCGTCCACCGCGTTGCCTCCGGCCTCCATGACCGAGACCGCGGCGGTGCTCGCCAACGGCTGGCTGGTGGCCGCCACGCCCCTCGGGGCGTAGACGGTCGAGCGGCCCGCCATGGTCGGCGCTGGGATCTGGGCGCTCACCGCGTCTCGAGCGAACGGCGCGTCGACATCAACCCTCTTGGCTCCGCTCGAGAATCGCCACGTCGCCCGAGTACAGCTCATTCACGCGATCCGCGTCCTCGCGTGATCCGACTGCGTCGCCCCAATGAATGGGCACGAGAAGCGCCGCGTGGCACGCCTCACCGACCCGCGCCGCGTCGTCGGGTCCCATCGTGTACCGGTCGACGCACGGAACGAAGGCTACATCGCAGCGGATTCCGTGCATGGAGTCGAGGAAATCCGTGTCCCCCGTGTGGTAGTAGGTCACTCCCCCTACGGTGAACACGTACCCGAGCCAGCCGTCCTCAGGTTGGTGGAACTTCCGGTCGACGTTGTAAGCGGGCACCGCAAGCACGTCGAATCCGTCGAGCTGAAGCATGTCGCCAGGCCGCATGAAGTGATCCGCGTCCGGGAGCTGCTTCTTCATGGAAACCGGCGCGACGACGATCGTCTCTGGTCCCCGTACGCGTTTGATGTCGTCTTCTGAAAAGCTGTCGTAGTGGGGGTGGGTCAGGAGAATGAAATCGGCCTGGCTCGGCTCGGTGATTCCGACTGGATCGACGTATAGCTCCATCCCGTCTCGACGGATACGAATGGAGGACTGACGAAACCAGGTTACGCCTGCGAGCAGGCCAGCCATCACCTCTCCTGTTCGCCGGGTGGCGCAAACAGCCAGGGAGCGTCAAGCTAGTGGCCACCCCCGGCAGCTGCTAGGGAACCTCTGCCGAAGCGTGTGCGAATTGCGGCCAATCTGACAGGAAGGTCTGCAAGTACGGCACGATTCCACGCCCGGAGTGCCGGCGCGCTTCGTGCATATCTCCATGAACTCGCGTGACATTCGATGGCCAAAGACACAGGAAAGGACCCAGAGCCATCCGGCGAGGGGTCAGAGGATGAAGACATGGGTGAACGGTACTCACTACCCGTGCTGCCCCTACGCGACACGGTGGTGTATCCCGGCGTGGCGGTGCCGATCTCGGCCGGCCGCCCTGGGACGGTGGAGGCCGTCCAGGATGCGCTGGACGGTGACCGGCGTCTGTTTGCGGTAGCCCAGCGAGAGAACGTCGACGAGCCACGGCCCGACGTGCTGTATACGATCGGTACCGTGGTCCGAATCATTCAGACCCACCGGGTGCGGGGTGGGGTGCAGCTGCTCGTGCAGGGGGAGACGCGCGCTCAGGTCTTGGCGTACGAAGACGAGGGCGAATCCATGCTGGTGGCCAGCTTGATGAACCTCGAGCGGCAGGCCCCGCGGAACGATGAAGACCCTGCGTTCCAAGCACTCGATCGGGAGCTGCGCGACCGTGCGGCGGAGCTGGGCACCAGGAGAGGAGTTCCCGCCGAGGCGCTGAACCAGCTGATCCAAGGCGTCGACGAGCCGGGCGCGTTCGCCGATCTCGTGGCGTTCTATCTCGACTTGCAGACCGCCGACAAGCAAAAGCTCCTCGAGGTCCTGGACGATGAGGAGCGCATGCGTAACGCCCTCGTGGCCGTGGAGCGTGAGCTCGCGCGCATCGACGCACAGGAGGATATCCAGGCGCGGGTCCAGGAGGAGCTTGGAGAGCGTCAGCGCGAGATGCTCCTCAGGGAGCAGATGAAGCAGATCCAGCGCGAGCTGGGGGACGAGGACGAGAGAGCCGAGGTCGAAGAGCTTCGCGAGCGCATCGAGGCAATAGAGCTTTCCGAGCAAGCACGCAGCGAAGTCGAGCGGGAGCTCAAGCGACTCGAGCGAACCAGCCCACAGTCAGCCGAATATCAGGTGATCCGCACATTTCTCGAGTGGGTCACGGAGCTGCCGTGGAACGAGCGCACCGAGGACAAGATCGACCTTCACGTCGCATCCGAAGTGCTCGCCGAGGATCACTACGGCCTCGAAGACGTCAAGGATCGAGTGCTTGAGTTCCTGGCCGTCCGCAAGCTGCAAATGGACCGGGCCGAGGACGAAGCGGTGGAAGAAGAAGAGGCCGCTGCCGAGGGGAATGGTGCGTCTACGGTTCCAGCAAACGGGTCCAACGGCGGCACGCTCGTGATTGCCGACGAGGAGCCCGAGGAAGAGCAGGCAACCGAGGTCCAAGCGGCCGGGCGGGGACCGATCCTGTTGTTCGTGGGTCCCCCGGGTGTCGGAAAGACGAGCATCGCGCAGTCCATCGCGAGAGCGCTCGGCCGGAAATACGTGAGGATCTCGCTCGGTGGCGCCCGCGACGAAGCCGACATCCGTGGGCATCGCCGCACCTATGTCGGGGCGATGCCCGGGCGGATCGTCCAGGGTATGCGACAGGTCAAGTCGAAGAACCCCGTGTTCCTCCTCGACGAAGTGGACAAGCTCGGCACCTCCTTCCAGGGAGACCCGAGCGCAGCGTTGCTCGAGGTCTTGGACCCGGCACAGAACTCGACATTCACAGACCACTACCTGGGCATCCCCTTCGACCTGTCGGAGGTCCTGTTCGTCGCGACCGCCAACTATTGGGACCGCATTCCCGCGCCGCTGCTGGACCGCATGGAACGCGTCGACTTCAGCGGATACACCGAGCAAGAAAAGCTCGAGATCGCGAAGCGGTACTTGCTGCCTCGTCAGCGGAAGGAGAACGGTCTGCGGGAGGAGGAGTTGAAGATCGGCGACGACGCCATCCTGAACGTCGTCCAGGAGTACACCCGGGAAGCGGGCGTGCGTCAGCTTGAGCGAGAGCTGGGGAAGCTGGGGCGCAAGGTCGCCCGTCGGATCGCGGCAGGAGACGCGGAGCAAATCGACGTCGACGACAAGGTCCTGCACGAGCTTCTGGGCCGGCCCCGGGTACACCCGGAGGAGATGGCGGCCGAGGACCGCGTGGGCGTCGCGACGGGAATGTTCTACACGCCCATGGGCGGCGACATCATGTTCGTCGAAGCCAGCGTCATGCCGGGCGAAGGCGGACTCGTCCTCACCGGTCAGCTCGGGGACGTCATGAAGGAATCAGGGCGGGCGGCCCTCACGTTCGCGAAAAGCCATCACGAGCGGCTTGGCATGACGGCGGAGGAAGTGCGCGGCAAGGACGTGCACATCCATGTGCCCGCGGGCGCCGTTCCCAAGGACGGCCCGTCGGCGGGGATCACGATCGCCACGGCGCTGATCTCGGCCCTTTCGGGACGCAAAGTGCGGCGCGATGTCGCCATGACCGGGGAATTGACGTTGACCGGAAGGGTGCTGCCGATCGGCGGGCTGAAGGAGAAGATCCTGGGGGCCGTTCGGGCCGGGATCACCGCGATCGTCTTGCCCGCGGACAACGAGGCTGATCTCGAAGATCTTCCGGACGTCGTGCGCAAAGGACTCACCTTGCACGTCGTGTCGGATCTCGACGAGGTCGTAAGCGTGGCGTTCGCGACAGGCCGGCGTGCGAAGTCCACCAAAGCGAAGACGGCGAGGAAGCCGAAGCCGAAGGCGAAGCGGGAGGCGGAGGTGGCGACGACCTGATCGAGGCGTTCACAAAGGGACATCTTCACGAGAAGCGCGGACGACCGCCGCCCCGAGTCGGGCGACGGTCGTTCGCGTTCGTGTCGGTGCGGAGCTGCCGACTTCCAGTCGAGTGCCGCCGTCGGACTCCGCGTGCCGCCGGCAGGACCACTGGGCTACACGAGGCGCGCCGAGGCGGCGGCTCCCGTCATGCCGTCGACCCCACCCTGTCGCTGGCACGGACCCTCATCCGGAATGCCGCCGGGCGCACGCTGGTCAGCCAAGCCAGCCCGTACATCGCCAAGGCCAGCCAGTAGAGGGATCCGAAGCCGAAGTACATTGAGTTGTACTCTAGGAAGCCGCCGACCATCGCGCCCATCAGGTTGGACGAGAGGGCGATCGGGACGGAGGACGAACGATCGAGCTCGGTCGAAAAGGCGAAGCCCGAAAAGAAGAGCGGCAGCGTGAGTACCCCGGTGAGGACGATCCGCTCGAGGTTGGGCGACAACGACGGTAGCCCGAACGTGTAGGCGGCTACACCGACCAACAGCGACGCCGTCAGCAGACCGTAGCTCACAGCCCGAGGGGGAGACCCGATCTTGATGATCAGCGTGTTCGCGAGGAACGCCATGGTCAGGATCGCCGCGACCACCACGCTGATCACGACCCAGGTACTGCCGTAGACCAGCGCGAGCTCCGTGATTCCCTTCGTCTCGATCAGCATGAAGCCCGCGCCGAGGAAGAAACACGGCGCGGAGAATCCGACCGTGCTGCGGCCGTCGGACTCCAGGAATGACCGTACGAAGGTCAGGGACAGGACGAGGAGAACGCCGATCATGACCAGGTAGGTCGTCGGATAGGTCCTCTGCGGCATGTAGAAGAAGGGCCAATCGTCCGTCGACAGGTCCACCGGCAGCATCGATTCCGCGAAGAATTCCGTGAGGTTCAACAGCTGCGGGTCCGGCTCGGCCGACCTGCCGTGCACCCCGGGCCCGGTAACGAACGCGATCCCGCCATCGTGAACGGTCTGATAGACGAGCGGAGCCTCCCCCTCGAACGCCTCTTCCAGCATCAGGTAGAGCTTCCGCCCCAACCTCGGCCGAATGATCGCGAAGGTCAGAACGAGGACTCCGTCATCGGTCAGTCGGGCGGCGGCCTCCCGGAAGGCCTCCAGGGTATACACGTAGCTGTCCAGCCGGACGCCGCCGCGCCCCGACAAAAGTGTGTGCGAATCGAGCAGGCCATACACGATGAGATCGTACTCTTTGTCCGTGTGCCGCACGAAGGCTCGCGCGTCGTTGATGATCACGTTGACGGCCGGGGAGTCGTACGGAGCCTCGGGATGCAGGATCTCCCCCAGCTGTTGGATGGCCGGGTCGATTTCGACGGCGTCCACAGACTCCGCTCCCGCTCTCAACGCCGCTGCGACGTCGTTCCCCGTCCCGGCACCCACCACGAGCACGGAGGAGGGGTCGGGCTGGAAGAGGTACGGAAGCCGGTAGTGGCCGACCCACATGTCTGAGCGGGGGTCGGCGGCGACACCCTCGTCGCTGAGGTCCAGCACCTTCTGGAAGTAGACGTTGTTTACGTTCACCTCCGGGCATCCGTCGACGTTCCGTATCGAGAGAATCTGGTAGGGCGAGTAGATGTCCCTCTGATTGGGCACCGTCACGAGCACGAGAACGCCGAGCATGGCAGTCGCGGCCACGCCAGTCGGGAGCGCCACGACGCGCCCGCCGGGCAGGAGAAGGAGCACTCCGGCCGCTCCGATGGCGAGCCACACCGCAGGTGGAGTCCACGCCATGGACACCCCGGTGAAGAGTGCGATCCCCAGGAGGCTGCCGATCAGATTCCAGGAATAGGAGGGCAGTGCGTCCATCCGGGTCATGAGGCGGGACGCGACCTGACCCAGTGGAATGAAGCAGAGCGTGTTGAGGCAGAAGAAGAAGACGAGGAAGCCGTACACGGTCAGCACGTGGACCAGATCCGTGGACTGGTCCATCCCCAGCGTGAGTTGCTCCGCAATGGGGTTCTGAAGCAGGTCGCCCACGCCCACGAACCTCAGGACGTAGAGAAGAACGACTTGAACCGCCAGGAGCGGCAGGACGAGGGGGGTGCTCAGTCGCTTGCCCTTGCCGATTGCGTACCCGATCCCCAAACCGAGGAAGCACGAGAGCAGGCTGACGTTCTTGAAGTACGCGAAGAGCTGGAAGTACGAGGAGTGGATGCGAATCAGTCCGAGCTCGAGAAAAAGTCCAACCCCGGCCGCCAGAGCGATCCGCACCGGTAGCTGTGACTTCGGCCAAGCGTCGATCGCATCGGTGTGCAGATCGAGCACGCGATTCAGCCCATCAGCCCAGCTTCCCCTCGTACGAGCCGCGGCGATTAGGGCCACAGCAAGGACGACGGGTGAGAGACCGAGCAGCAGCGCGACGGGGACCGAGCGGGTCGCCGTCTCGGACAGGAAGAATCGCTGGTAGAGGTACGCGTAGGAAAAGACCGTCCAACCCACTGCCATCACGATTGCGATCAGGCGCAGTGGGGCCTTTTCGGGGATATTCGCCGAGTCGTCTCGCATTTTGCCCTCCGCCGAGCATGCAAGAGAATCCTGGGACTAGGTCCCCACATCGATGGCGAGGGAAACAGCAGTTTACGGGCCAGAAACGGGGTATGCGGCACATGGCCCCCCCGTGGACCTCTGGGGTACGTTGGCATGGACCCCGCTGAGGCGCTGGACACAGGATCGAGATGACTCACCCGTGAACCTACTGGCACAAGCCACTCGGGACGGCTTCCACGCCGAGCTGCTCCGCCCGGAGCGGGAGATCGATCTCGGGAGGGCAGTCCTGCTCGTCGCAAAGGAGGAGTATCCCCAGCTATCGGTAGAGCGGTGCCTCGCCCGGCTGGACCACTTGTGCGAGCGGGTGAAGGACCGGCTGGACGAGGAGTCGGCGCCGCCGGTGGTTCTCAACGAGCTCATCTCCGTCCTGTACGAGAGAGAGGGGCTGAAGGGCAATCAGGAAGCGTACTACGATCCCCGGAACTCTTTTTTGAACGACGTGCTCGATCGTCGGCTGGGCATACCGCTCACCCTGGGCATCGTCGCCCTGGAGGTTGGCTGGCGGCTGGGGCTGCCTCTGGAAGGCGTGAGCTTCCCCATGCACTTCCTCGTCCGCTTCTCCGGCTCAGAAGTCCGCCTGCTCATCGACCCCTTCGACGGCGGCCGCATCGTTTTCGAAGACCAGGCGCAGGAGCTGCTCGATCGGGCGTTCGGGGGAACGGTTCGGCTCCAACCCTCGTTTCTTCGGGCGGCCACGAAACGTGACATGATCTTCCGGTTGCTCACCAACCTGAAGAGCCTGTACGTCAACACGAGCGACCATGCGCGAGCCCTCTCCGTCGTCGAGCGGATGCTGATGGTGCGGCCAGGCTCCACCGAGGATCTTCGGGACAGGGGCGTGCTCTTGGCTCATCTGGGTCGCGCGAGCGAAGCACGCGAGCAGTTGGAGGCGTACATCGGCCAGGCCCCGTATGCGGAGGACGTCGCGGAGATGCGCACTCTGCTGCGTGACCTCGGGGAGCGAAGTGGGTCCGGCGATGGCGCCGGCGCTCACGGGCCTGAAGACGGCGATGACGGTGACGATGGCTGATGCGGGCGACGCGAGGGCTGCGGTGGCTACGGAATCGACAGACGTGCGCAGCGTTTTGTGGGATCTTCACATCTCTGCTGGTGCCCTCGCGGGAACCCATCACGGACGAGCGACGCCGCGACACTTCGGCGAGCCCGACCTCGAATACGACGCGGCCGTGGAATCGGCCGCGGTCGTGGATCGCTCGCACCGCGGCCGCCTCGTCCTCACGGGGCGAGCCCCGGCGTCCATGCTCAACGGGGTCATGACCAACAGTGTTCCGCCGGCCCCGGTGGAGGCCCTTGCCGGGACCTGGCGCGGGAGCGGAGCCTACGCGGCTGTCCTGACGCCGAAGGGCCGGATGGTCACGGACCTGCGCGTGTTTTGGAGAGGCCCGGACGAGGAGAGCGACGGATTGTGGATCGACGTGCCGGCAGCCGGCCACGACGCTCTCTTGGCTCATCTTCGGAAGTACGTGCCGCCCCGCTTCGCGGTCATCGAGGACGTTTCGCGGGGGACGGGGACCATCACAGCCGTGGGGCCGAAGGCCGCCGGGATGTTGGCGGCTCGCCTCGATGCACCAGGGGTGGACTCCGAATCACTGGAAGGGCTCGAACGAGGTGGCGTCCTACTCGTAGGCGAGCCTCCGAGTGCCGTCGTACTTGCGCGCACGGGCGAGCTCCGGGTCCCGACCTTCGATGTTCTGGGCGATGCCGCACAAGTGAACGCGCTCTGGCAGGGGATGGTCGAGGAAGGAGCCGCACGGGCGGGATTGGGCGTCTGGGAGACCCTGCGGATCGAAGCCGGGAGGCCCGCCTTCGGATCCGACATGGACGACCGCACGATCCCGATCGAAGCTGGGATCCAGGACCGCGCAATCGATCACGGGAAGGGCTGCTACACGGGCCAGGAAGTGATCGTACGCATCCGGGACCGTGGGCACGTAAACCGCCATCTCCGTGGCTTGCTGCTCGGCGAGGCGCCGACCCCACCCGCGGGAACCCCCCTCTATGTCGTCGGCCGTGACAAACCGGCCGGACACGTCACGACCGGGGCGCGGTCGCCAGCGTTCGGGCAAGGGATTGCCCTCGCGTACGTGCACCGCGAGGTCGAGCCACCCGCGGAGATGCGCCTGGCGAGCCCCGACGGCGCGGTCATTGGGGTCAGGCCGGTGGGTCCCGACGGGTGGGAGCTGGAGCCAGGAGACATCTAATTCCGAATGCGGTTTTGGCGATCCACGCCCCCCGTCCGGGGGGCCGGCGCTGAAGCTACCCGGACACTAGGCGCCGACTGTCCCCGCCGAGCCCAATCGGTGCGCCACGATCTGGTGGCCGTGGTGCTTCCCGTTCTCGATGAAGATCTTGTTGGCGTTGTTGCCCGCCGCCAGCACGCCCGCGATGTAGACGCCGCCGACGTTCGTCTCCATCGTCGCGCGGTCGTGGCACGGGATTCCGGTCTCGTAATCGATCTCGACACCCAGGCTCTCGAGAAGTGTGGGATCCGCGCGCCAGCCGGTCATCGCGAAGACCCAATCATTCGTGATTTCCTCGAGATTGCCAGTGACCTCGTTCCGCAGCACGACCGTCTGGGGCCGGATCTCGGCGACGCGAGTCCGCCAGCGTACTGGGATCTCGCCCTTCCCGACGCGGTTCGTGATATCCGGGACGATCCAAGGCTTGACGCCCCGGTCGAACTCGTTGAGGAAGTGAACGAGGGTCACCCGCGCATGGGCCCGGAACAACTCGAGCGCCGATTCCACGGCCGAGTTGCCACCCCCTACGACCATGACGTCCTGGTCGAAGTAAGGCTCGGGCTCTACGTAGTAATGGTGCACCTTGTCGAGGTCCTCGCCAGGAACGCCGAGAAAGTTCGGCTCGTGAAAACCACCGGTGGCGATCACAACCGCCCGAGCCCGATATGCCGACTCGGTACCGTCCTTTCGGCGTGTCCGGACCGTGAAATCTCCTTCCCGACCCTCGACGGAGAGCACGTCTTCAAACTGCCTCACATCGAGCTCGAAGTGCTGGGCAACCCGCCGATAGTACACGAGCGCGTCCCTCCGCGTCGGCTTCCCCCCAGGCACGATGAAGGGTACCTCGTCGATCTCGAGCTTCTCCGCCGTCGAGAAGAACGTCATGTAGTGGGGATAGTCGATGAGGGAGTTGGTGACACAACCGCGGTCCAAGAGGACTGCGTCCAAGCCGGATGTCCGTGCTGCGGCGCCAACGGCCAGGCCACAGGGTCCAGCTCCCACGACTACCAGGTCGATGAGATTCATCCGAAGAAGATCTCTCCGGCCGCGTCAGAACTCCAGGGGCCGCGGCAATCGGTTCGCGGGGCCGGGGAAGGTCACCGTCCGTCAGCTCAGGAACCGAAGCCCTGAAAAAGGATGGAGCCCTGATAGCTCGATGGTGGACTCATGCCCAAGGCCCAGAGGATCGTCGGTGCGATGTCCAGAAGTGAAACGTCGTCCAGCGCGCCGGGCGCGACGTGCGGTCCCCAGAGAATGACCGGGACCTCGACATCTTCGGGAGCGTCAGAGCCGGAAAGGTAGTCTCCGTACGCGCCCCCTCCGCCGTGCGGCGAAGTGATCACGAAAAGGGTCGAGCGCCCTGCGACCGACCCCTCCTCCAGGATACTCGCCACCGCCGAGTCGGCCCGCAGCACCGCGGCTCCGTACTCGGGTGAGCTCCACCCGTATTGGTGCCCCGCCGCATCCGTATCAGGGACGTGGAGAAAGAAGAGATCTACGGACGAGCCCCCCAAGACTGGGGCCGCCGCCTCCGCGACCGCGCTCCCCGAGGATGCGACGAGGGCCAGCGAATCGAGCCCGAAGGCCTGCCGGCATTGCAGAGCGTCTCTGAATCCCGCCAAAGGGCCCTCGTCGGAGAGGAACGCCGCCGCCGAGACGCCTCCTTCGTCCCTCGCGAACCGGAACAACGGGCGGAGGCGGGCCATCTCCTGGGTGAACTCGACGTGGTCACCGAACACCCCGTGGTCCACTGGTGGCACGCCGGCGAGCATCGAGAGGTGCGCGGGCACGGTCAGCGATGGGATCACCGAGAGAGCGCGGTCCGTGAAAGCGCCCTCGGCCGCGAGGCGGGAAAGAGTGGGAGGATTGTGCCGAGCCAGCGCGTCTCCCCTCAGACCGTCGATCGAGACGAGCACGACCCGCTCCGCGGGCTGCACCACCGATCGGGTGGTCCGTGTGGTCACCTGCGGGAAACCCAGAATGAAACCAAACACCCAACCGTCGTTGGCTGGCAGGAACGTGCGCCTCAGCCGGGTTTCCGCGTAGCCCTCCGCGTCCGTCGTGTCGTTGTAGTTGCGGAGGTCACCCGGTGCCGAGAACCAAAGCACCGCCCCCGGCAGGGGGTCGCCCTCGGTATCCAGCACACGCGCCCGAATCACGCTGTCGGGATGAGGGAAGCCGGGGAGTCCTGGAACGCCTTCGCCCGCGTCGAAGACGATCTCGCCAGGGGCGCGCCGAACCCGGAAGTCGAATAGGGTCGTGCCTTCGCCCGAGGTCGCCACGACCTCTCCCAAACCGGGGCGGGCATTCAGCAAATAGGTCTCGGCCAATCCGGCAGCGTCGGTGATGGCCGATGGCTGGCTCAGCACGCCGCTGCCCTCCCCCGCGACCCGGAACGAGATGATGGCGCCCGGCACAGGGCGTCCTGCCGCGTCCAGAGCTCTTACTTCGAAGGGGGCGTCGGATCGGCCAGCGGACCAGATGTCCTGGGCGTCACCCCCGACTGATTCGAGCGCAGCCACGGTCGTGGGTGACGGGTCCGTGAGACGCGAGTCGCTTCCGCATCCTGCCGCCCCGAGGAAGAGAAGCGCCGATCCGAGGAGCGCCCTTCTCATCGGCTCGGGAGCTCCGCCCGGAGCGTAGCGCGATACCGCACCTGCTCACCCCCGGCGACCACTACCCTTCGGTCCCCGACAACCCTGTTCCGGGAGGCGAAGTGTAGACGCTCGGCTCCCTGGAGGCTGGCAACGTCGAGAAGGAAGAGCTTCGAGACCTCGGCGGGAGAGCTGCGCGATCCCGGATCGATGGACATGGGCGTGAACAGCGCCGCGTGCTCGGTGAAGAGCTCGTCCGTTTGCGAAGCGGCGGACAAGAGCAGGTCGAGCGTAATCGCCACGGATGAGATCACTTCGACTTCAAGCACCAGGCGAGCCTCGCCTGGCCGGAGGCGTTCTGCTACGAAGTCCGGGATCGAGAACTGCTCTCCCGCCAGCGAGACGTCGCCGTCCGAGACCACGACCCGCACGGAGCTCGCACGCACGTCGCGGATGGACACGTCCGCTCGGATTCCCATTTCCGGCGTGAGCGAGATGTCGTCGCAGCCACTCCCCGGCGTCGTGCCGCCCACGCGGGCCACGACATTTCGATGAAGCTCGAGGCCCTGCAAGTCGAACGACAACTCAACAGAGTCGCCCGGCGGGAATGGGTCGCTCAACCGCACGGAGTCGAGCACGACGTTGGATCGCAAGTCGATGAGATCGACCGTCAGCACACCCCGGTTCCCCATCCCGTCGTCCAGCAGGTCGAACGCCACGTTGTTGTGCAGGACCACCTCGGCCCTTCCCGACGAAAGACTCGCCTCGCTGAGTCCTCCGGGGATCGGGATGGCCCAGTCGAAGGGATCGAGGTCGACGGTGGGAATCGGACCTGAGAAACACGTGCAGAACTCGCACACGTCTCCCAGGAGAACGGTCTCTCCGGATACGAGCGAGTCCACGACAAAGAAGGACCCGACTTCGCGGACCCCCTCTGGCAGAAAATCCTGAGTCGCGACGGTGTCGTCGAGCGCAACGAACGTCCAGCCGGTCTGCCAACGAGGAAGCTCGGTCGGGATGTCGCACGCGGCGGCGCCGATCAGGAGCCAAGCGGCTGCCAGGGCTCGCCCGACCCACCGATCGCTCGGTAGGCCCGGGTCCCTCGCGCCGCGAGCGCAAGCGGAAGGGCCCACAGGACCGTGCCGCGGTTCCGGGCGTCGATCGAATGTGTGAACCAAGACGCCTCGTGCCTACGGGAAAGCGGTGTGGACGGACCCTTGCGGCCGCCTCTAATATGCATCAGGTCGCGCCTGGACCGATCGGTGTGTACACCGGCGCGAGCCCAAGGTACCTGTCCACTCGCGTGAGTCTTATCTCCGAGTGGCATCGATTCTAGCCGGAGTCGGATCGACTCTCGAAACAACGGGTCCGGACCGGGAGCCAACGCCGGGTCTGCTCATTTCCCAACGGCATCGAGATGCATGAAGCGGAGAACGAAGCGAGAAGGGCTCTGAACCGCCTACGTCGAGCGCTGGAGAAGGGCCGAAAGGAGCTCGATACATTGTCGGCGACCCTACGGCATGCCGAGTCCGACGACTTCCCGGCCGACGCCTACGAAGAAGCAGCTGCGCGGATCGACGGCGCTTTGGATTTCGTAGACGAAGAAGCCAGGCGACTACAGGACAAGGTCCTTCAAGCTGGAGGGCTGGAGCCAGGCCGAATGCGCCACTCGTCCTACCCCGGTGGGTGATTCGGGGCGCTACTCCGCCATTCGGGACGACATCGTCGGTGTCATGCGCGCCGGTGCGACTACCCCCTTGCCGGATTCCGAGTTCGACGCCCTAGCGGCGCGAGCCTTCACCTTCCAATGCGCTCGCAACCCCGCCTACGCCGGATTCGCCGCCGCGCGGGGCCGAGGGCCGGGCACCGTCTCGTCGTGGTGCGACGTGCCGCCTGTGCCGACGAGAGCATTCGCAGAGATGCCGCTCGTCTCGAGCGGCCCGCGACCCACCGAGGCCGTGTTCCGGACCAGCGGGACCACACGGGGCGGTGCACGGAGGGGCGAGCATCACGTACCCGACCTGTCGCTCTACCACGAGTCGCTGGTTCCGAGCTTCCGCGCGAATCTTCTGCCGGACGGCGCCGACCTCCAGCTTCTCTCGCTCATTCCCTCGCCGGAGGAAGCGACCGATTCCTCTCTGAGCCACATGATCGGGGTCGTGGCAGAATCGCTCGTCGGAGCCGCCCGCTATTTCGTGAGCGCCGAGGGAAATCTCGATGATGCTGGACTTCTCGAAGCGACTCTACAGGCAGAGGACCGCGGCGAGCCCGTGCTCGTCGTTGCGACGGCGTTCGCGCTCGTGCACTGGTTGGACGGACTGGCCGCGGCGGGGCACCGAATACGCTTGCCAGCGGAGTCGCGGATGATGGAGACCGGCGGGTTCAAAGGGCGATCGCGAGCGGTCTCACGAGACCAGCTCTACGCCACGATCGAGACGCAGCTCGGCCTGCCTGCCTCCCGAATCGTCAACGAATACGGCATGACCGAGCTCCTCTCCCAGTTCTACGAGCCCGTGCTCCGCGGGGAGCCTCGTCTCCAACGTCCTCCGCCGTGGGTGCGAACCCGCGTTGTCGACCCAGTCACGCTGGAGCCCTGTGAGCGTGGGCAGGAAGGGCTTCTATGCCACTTCGACCTCGCAAACCTGGGTTCAGTCTGTGCAGTGCTGACCGAGGATGTGGGGGTCGTGCCCCCGGGCGCCCCGGACCACGGATTTCGTTTGATCGGCCGCAGCGCGGACGCGGAGCCGCGGGGGTGCTCGATCGCGATGGACGAGCTGATCACAGCGGCTCGACGAGCCAGGCCATGACGACCTTCCCCGCATACTGGGTGGCTCCTGGGTCGGAGCCTTTGGTTCGCGCGAGCGCCATGGACACCGTGTCCGTGACAGACGATTTCCGGTTGGAGTACCCCAGCCCGACCGCCCAGCTGGCACACGGCTTGTGCGACGAGTTGGATGAGGCGTCCCTGGCGCTCCACGAGCGGGACACCGCCTCGCTGGTCAGGGCCCTGGGTGACGCCGGTGAGCGCTTTCTGGACCCCGAAGACCCCCTCCGCCGGGAGGCGTTGGAATTCCTGCCCGCCGCATCCGGATTCTCGGCCCCGATGGCGGAGGTCGTGCTCGACCACATGGCGCGCGACTGGACCGCAGACGGCCTCACCGAGCTGATCAAGTCGGAGTTTCCGGACACTGGAGTCCTGGAGGGCTTTCGGCCGGGCGCCGGGACGACCCGGGTGCGGGCGATGGGGCACGGACTCGTTCTCCAAGTCGGAGCTGGCAACGTTCCGGGCGTGTCGGTGGGAGGAGTCACACGGGCGTTGCTCCTCAGGTCTGCGGTCCTGTTGAAGACGGGACTCCACGACGCCGTCCTGCCCGTGCTGTTCGCTCGCGCGCTGGCGGAGCGTGATCCTGGTCTCTCCGCCGCCCTCACGGTGGTCTATTGGCCCGGCGGCAGCGAGGCCGCCGAGGCCGAAGCGCTCACGCGTGCGGGGCTGGTGGTCGTGTATGGCGGCACCGACACCGTGAGCTCGATCCGAGCTCGCCTACCCGCTACGGCTGGGCTGATTGCATACCCCCACCGAGTCAGCGTCGCTCTGGTCGGCAGGGAAGCGTTGGCGACCACGGCGGCCGAGGGCACGGCCGAGATGGGCGCTCGTGCCGTAGCCACGTTCGACCAGCGGGGGTGCGTGTCACCCCACGCTTTCTGGGTGGAGGAGGGGGGTGATGTCGGGCCCGCCGCGTGGGCCGAGCTACTGGGTCGGGGGATGTCGACAATCGAGACGGAGCTCCCCTCCGGAGCGCCGACAGCGGCCACGGCCTCCGCCATTCACCAGCTGCGTGGCGCCTGGGAGCTCAAGGAAGCGTCGGGGTCGGGGGTGCGCGTGTTCCGGTCGCCCAGTACCGAGTGGACCGTCGTCTACGACCCCGATCAGGCGTTCGCGCCGTCGTGTCTCGGGCGGTTCGTGTGGGTCAAGCCGGTGAGAGATCTGGGCCAGGCGCCCGGCATTGCCCGGGCCATCGGGCCACACCTTCAGACGGTCGGGCTGTGCGGCGCCGGCGAGCGCACCGGCGAGCTGGTCGAGCGATTGGGGCGGGCCGGCGCAAGCCGTGTGACGACGCTTGAAGGCATGGCGTGGCCGCCGCCCTGGTGGCACCATGACGGGACCGGGCCACTGCACGCGCTTTCGCGATGGGTCGATTGGGAGGTGGGCTGACGGGAAGTCGATTGGAGGCAGACCGGCGCGACGTCGCCGGGAGCCGCCTCGAGGCTTGGCCGGTCAGGTAAGCAGCCGCCGGAGAGCTTGCGCGGCCGTGTCGTCGTATCCGTACAGAACGATGGTGTCGAGCGAGCTGACGTCGGGGTCGAAGGACCGGATCTCGTCGATCATCACGCGCGCGGCTTCCTCGAAGGGGAATCCACCGATCCCGGCACCGAGGATCGGGAAGGCGAGGGAGCGGTGGCCATGTTCCACCGCAATCTCCAGCGAGCCGCGCGTCGCGGCCCGAATGGAGCGTGCGCTCGGAGGTTCGTCCCCCATGGCGGCCGCGTGGATGACGTTTCGCACTGGTAGTCCGCCTGCGCCCGTGGCCCGCGCGGAGCCCAAGGGCAGCGGGCCCTCACGGCGAATGATCTCGTCACACTCGCTCTGAATGATGGGGCCCCCGCGAGCGAGCAACGACCCCGCGACGCCGGCACCCATGCGCAAGTGGTTGTTCGCGGCGTTCACGACCGCGTCACCCGCGAACATGCAGATGTCGCCCTGCTCTACTCGAATCAGCGCGTTCACGGAAGCACCGCTCTCCGCTCGCCGAGGGTCACGCGTCTTCCGGCTGTTTCCTCCGGTCTCCAGAGAACCATCTGTCGGGTTCCGTTCGACGTCTCTTCGACGCGCACGGTGAGCATGTCGCCTTCCTCGATGCCGAGGTCGTCCCTCATGTCCTGTGGGATCGTGATCCTGCCCCCGACTCCAACCGTGACATCGCCGTAGTAGAGCGTACGGTAGATGGCCATGCATGCTCCTTGAGCGGCTTGTTCGATCGCGGCGCCTAAAACGCGGCTGCCACCGCGTGCGATCCTGAAAAGGGACGCCGGGCACCGGAGAGGTGCGGATTGTGGAAGCGATAGATTTGTAATCTAGCGAAACCGAAGCCAAAATGCCGCCGCCCGGGCTCCGCCGGCGTTTCGGTCCCAAGTCGGGCTGCTCCGCGGAGGGGCGTGGCCTCC
Source organism: Longimicrobiales bacterium (assembly GCA_965248625.1). Lineage (GTDB taxonomy): Bacteria > Gemmatimonadota > Gemmatimonadetes > Longimicrobiales > Gaopeijiaceae. The sequence continues at coordinate 2,064,677 of OZ252109.1, forward strand.
ATGAAGGAAGCACGCGTCGCTTTCGTAGCTCGAACAACTTCGCCGCCGCCCCAGGGCGAGGCGTACCCATCCCAGAGAGGTCTCTGCCCGCAATGGAGACATCGACCGGCAGCACCGCCCTTCGTCTCGTTGCGGCCACCAAGCGGTTCGGAACGCACACGGCGGTCTCCGAGCTCGATCTGGAGATCCCACGCGGGACGATCTGCGGTCTCCTGGGACCCAACGGATCGGGGAAGACGACCACGATCCGGATGATCATGGGCATCCTCCTGCCCGACGAAGGGGACGTCGAGCTGCTCGGACGCCACCCGGACAGTCTCGCAAAACAGCGGGTCGGATACCTGCCGGAGGAGCGAGGGGTCTACAAGAGGATGAAGGTGATCGAGCTACTCGTCTTCCTCGCGGAGATCCGGCGTATCGACCGAAAGGCCGCGCGTCGGCGAGCGCTCGACTGGTTGGCTCGGCTCGGGCTCGGGGAGTGGTCGGAGAAGCGGGTCGAGGACCTCTCGAAAGGCATGCAGCAAAAGGTCCAGTTCGTCGGGACCGTCATACATGAGCCGGAGCTCCTCATCCTGGACGAGCCGTTCAGCGGCCTCGATCCGATCAATCAGGACGTCCTAGAGCAGATCGTCCGGGAATTCCACGAAAGGGGCACGACGATTCTGTTCTCGACCCACCTCATGGATCAGGCCGAGCGCTTGTGCGACCGTGTCTGCCTGATCTCAAAAGCACGCAAAGTGCTCGACGGCGATCTGAGGGAGTTGAAGCGGCGAGAGAGCAAGGGCGTCGTGGCGGTGGATTTCGAGGGCGAGCGGTCTTGGCTGCGGGGTCCGGAGGTACACCACGTAAAGGACACGACGGACGGAGTACACTTGCTCCTTCATGAGGGCGCGGACCACCAGGAAATCCTGAGACGCGGCGTGGATGCCGGGGTGACGATCCATCGATTCGAGCTGGTCGAACCGCGCCTCCACGAGATCTTCGTGCGGCATGCCGGGGTCGACGCGGCAGGCGACGCCGGGCTTCCCGAATGGGGCGCGCACGCCCCGCCTGCGGGAGCGGCTTCATGAGAAGCGTATGGACCGTCGTTCGGCGCGAGTTCTCGAGTCGAGTGAAGACGAAGGCGTTTATCCTGTCGACGCTCTTGGTGCCTGTCTTTCTACTCGGCGTGATCGTCGTTCCGGCGTGGCTTCAGGTTCGAAACGAGCTGGCCGAGCGAAACCTGGGCATCGTCGATGAGACGGGCGTGCTCTATGAGCTGCTGGCCCCACGGATGGATCGGGTCGGGTACACCGTTCGCTTGATCGAAGGGGACGACGCCGATCCTGCCACCCTCGATGCCATGGTTTCTTCGGGGGAGCTCGGCGGTTACCTGCTTCTCGACGACGCGACCCTCAGCCGGGGAGCCGCCACGTTCAGAGGCGTCGAGGGCCCATCCACGATCCGCCGCTTCACGCTCGCCCAGGCGCTCACGCAATCGGCCCTTGAAGCCCGTCTCGGTGGAGGAGGAGCGGACGTCGATGCGCTCCTGTCGGGCGGGGAGCTCGACGTGGAGCTGCTCGATTCGACTGTCGACGAATCGCAGCGGGAGGTAGCGCTCGGCTTGGCGTTCCTCGGGGCGTTTCTCCTGTACTTCGTCCTGCTCATCTACGGCTCCCAGATCATGAGGTCCGTTCTCGAGGAGAAGACGGGGCGCATCGTGGAGATCATCATCTCGTCCATGGAGCCCTGGGAGCTGATGCTCGGAAAAGTCCTTGGTGTCGGGGCCGTGGGGCTGCTCCAGGTGGCGGTATGGGTCGCGTCCGGGATCCTGATCATGACGATGGGGCTTCCGGCTCTCGTGGGTTTTTTGCCGGATCTGGAGAACTTCGCGTCGATCGGCGCACTGCTTCCTGGTCCAGGCCTCGCGGCGCTATTCATGACCTGCTTCGTCCTGGGATATTTCATCTACGCGAGCATGTTCGCAGCCGTCGGCGCCATGTGCTCGTCGGACGAAGAGGCACAGCAAGCCGTCTTCCCGGTGATGCTGCTCATCATCGTTCCATTCTTGATGATGATGCCGATCCTGGACCGCCCGGACACCTCGCTTGCCGTGTGGATGTCGCTGGTTCCCTTCTTCAGCCCGATCCTCATGTTCGCGAGGGCCGCCGCTGGCTCGCCCGCATTGTGGGAGGTGGGGCTGTCCATCGTCCTGATGATCATGACGGTCGTAGGCGTGGCCTGGCTGGCTGGGCGGATCTACCGGGTGGGGATCCTCATGCAGGGGAAGCGGCCCAACCTGCCAGAGTTGTGGAGGTGGGTGCGCCAGTCTTGAGGCCTCGTCGCCGTTCCTACCCCGAGCACTCGCGAGCCCGCTGCGCGCGACCCGCTCCACTCGTGCAGAGGCCGCCTTAAGGGCGGATCTCCAAGTCGCGTGAGACCGTGACGGAACGCCCGCTCGCCACATCAGTCACCGTGATCGTCAGGCGATGGGCTCCCCCGTCGGAATCGTCGAGGGTGAGCGACAGGTACTCTGCCACCACTCCGTCTACGGGGTTCGTGGATCTGGAGAAACGTAGCGTGGGGTCACCCGCCCGGGGCCGGAGCACATTGCCGAAGCTGCGAATGAGGCGGGTCCCTACGCTTCGCTCCTCGGCGTCCTGGACGGTCACCTCGACGGAATAGGCGGCCGAGCCCCTGAAGTTTGTCGTCAACCCGTAGACTTCGAAATACGCATGGACGTCCTCCCCGGCCTCGAACGACAGGTCTCGGGATGCCGCGATGGAGAAGTCACGCCAACCTCCCGGTTGGCTCACCCGGGGCGACACGGCATCCGCGAGGAGGAGATCGGAGGCGGTCAGGCCGACGCGGGGAACAGGTACGATGTCGAGGGTCCCGCGCTGGCGCCCCGCTACTCTGGACTCGCCTGCCAGGGCCTCGATGGAGTAGTCGAAGGTGCCCCGAGGCAACTCGAAGGTGAAGAGGAGATTCCCGGATTGTCCATTGCCGACCATCTGCGACAAGCTCGCAGAGTCCTCGCGGGTCTCGTTGAACACGAACATGGCCGTCGCAACGGAATCCCCAGCGAAGAGCTGGAACGAGTCCGGGTCTGCGCTGGCGAAAGCGAGGACCTCCACCAAATCCGGACTGCTGCCGCGAAAGCGCGCGACCTGCGCCGGCAGGTCGGTCCAGCGATTGACGGCCCGGGTCCGGAACAGTGTGGACGTCTCCACCTCAGCCAGCTCTCGAACGTACGCCTCGGTGTTGGCTGACAGGTCGAAATTCACGCGCGTGTACCCCAGCTGGCGCCGGAAAATGAAGCTCGGGGCGTCGACGCGGTAGTTCCAGAAGATCCAACGTCCCGTGACGCTCGACGCCTGCTGGTCCTGACGCAGCATCCAGATGCGCTCCGGCTCGCCGTACCGGATGAACACCTGCCCGCGGTCGCTGCTCCAACCCGGCAGACGCCGTTCCGGGTCTCCGAAGGCCAGCTCCGCGTAGGTGACGCGCGCGACGTGCTCCAACCGGCGCTCGTTCTCCGGGATCAGGAAGAGCGGGTCCGACTTCGACCACAGAATCCGCTCGTACTCCCGAGCTCGATCGGGCTCGAGCGCTTCATACGTGGAGGCATCCCGGGAGCGAAGCAGGTAGGAGACGTCGTCGTACGGAGCCCGTTCGCGCGCCGACATCAAAGACAGCCCTACGTCGAACAGCTTCTTGGCGCCCTCCCAGTCCTGGGCCTCGTAACGCGCCAGTCCGCCGAAAACGTGCGGGTACGGATCGTCGGGGCTCAGCTCGGCGAGGCTCGACGCCTCGCTGGACACCTCGGCGAAGCGGCCTTGGCGGTACAGCAAGCCGAGGAGGCCGCGGGCGGCTTGGAGATGGTCGGGCACATAAGAGAGGGCGGCGCGGTACTCGACCTCGATTCGCGCGGGATAATCCTCTCCGCGATCCGTACTGCTGGAGGCGCGAAGGAACTGTGAGTTGAAGTCGCGCGGCCGGGAGTAGTTGTAGCAGAAGTACTGGACGCCCGCGGGGCATCGGGCGGAGGGGTCGAGCGCGTCCGAGCCCGTTGCACCGTCCTCCCGCCAACCGGACGGCATGAACACGAGGTGCTCGAAATCGTCCATTTCTTCCGTCAGGATGCGAGCCAGGACGAAGTGCGCATCAGCTGCGATTTGCGGATCCAAACCCGCCGAAGGACCTGGCTCGACCACGCTCTCCAACAGGCGGCGCGCGTCCACTCGCATGAACTGTCGACGTTTGAGGAACGCGAGCTCAACGAGAACAGCCGCATCGTTCGGAAGCATGCGCAACGCTCTCTCGAGCAGGTCCTCGGCTGCGAGTCTCTGCTCGAAATCCGTTTCCTCGAGCGGTGCGGTCCGCGCCAGGAGGGTTCCTAGAGCAAAGACGAGGTGTGGGTCGTCGTCATCGTCGGCGTAGGCACGTCTCAGTAGCCCCAACGCCGCGACCGTGTCTCCCGCCTGTACAAGGGTTCTGGCCTGAAGGACCACGCGGGGCAGATCGCGGTCCAGTTCCTGCACCGAAGTCGCTCGCGTGGCCTGGGTCGGCACCCTGCTCGGGGACAGGACGAGTGCCTCGGCAGATCGCGGCCCCGTCATGAGCAGAAGGAACAGGAACAGCGAGCGGGACATCGGTGCTTGACCGCCTAGAATCCTGGTCCATGGCGCTCCCCACGAGACCGGCCACACTTGTGCGGAGGTTCCCTAACAAGTCGCTGAAAAAGGGGAGTTCGTCGCGTTGGGGCGCCACGGCCGCAGACCCGAGGCAGAGCGACGAAGGCATAGCCGTAGCTACGTCGAGGAGTTCTAGCGAAGGAGATGGGGCCGTGCCGCCCCAACCCACGATCGCGTATGGTCATATAGACATGTCGATGGGCGCAGGGAGGTTGCGCCGGTTGATGCTGCGTCTCTCCTCCTCACTGTAGCGATGCTACGCTTCGTCGTCGTTCCTTGCCTGAACACGCGCAAGACCCCGGCGCGCGGCGCACTCCCCTTTTTAAGCGACCTGCTAGGGCAGAATCGAGCGGAGCAGCGCCTCCAACTGATGCGCCTCGAACCCGCGGGCCTTGTGGAAAGCGAGCTCGTAGCTGTCTTCGATGATGATCACCGTGGTGCGCACGGTTCCTTTGCCCTCGTTGTCAGCCGGTGAGAACGCGAGCAGTGCTCTGTAGGAATCAGGCAACCGAGGGTCGTCTTCGAACTCGAGATATACGTCCCAGATCCGCCCCTCGTGGGCGATCGTGGCGAGGTGTTGACCGGGGGACGGGTGAAGCTCTGTCGGGTCGTTCGTGTCGGTCATGACCGAAGGTTAGCATCGACCCGGGCACCCCGTCCAGAAGCCACACAGGTCCTTGGACAAGCGTCTGCACGGCGGTCGGCGGCGACCACCTAACCCGCCTCGCGACGCAACGCGAGCCGCACTCGACCGACGGCCGCCATCATCTCCGCATGCTCCTCAGGTGTCAGTGGGGCGCCCCCGAAGCGCGCGCGCAAATACCGCTTCACGACGGCCTCCGTCAGAGCGACCCCGGGCAAGCCACCCGCACGGACCAAGTCGACGAAGGCGAGAGGCGGGGCATTCGCGAGCCCGGGCATTCCAGTCCGTTGATAAGCGGCTTTGAGCTTGACGTAGACACTTGACTCCGGGCGCAGAGTCAGCCGCTCACGAGCGAGTAGGTACCAGCCTGTTCCCGCTGCCGCGATGGCCCCGGCGACCCAGATCAACAGGCCGAGAAGGCTCCGTCCCTCCGGCGCCGACGCATCTTCTCCGTCACCCCCGTTCCAAAGGGCAGTCGTCCGCGCGAGCAGATCCGCTTGGCGATCTAGGGAGTAGTCCAGTACCCACTTGTTCCAGCGGTGCTGCAGGCCGTCGACGAGGAAACGCCCGGGCCATGCCCAGGTCCTACTCGTGCTCCCCGCCTGACTCGCGCTCGGGGTAGGATCGAACGTCACCCAGCCGACCCGGGGGAACCAGACTTCGACCCAGGAGTGCGCCCGATTCTGAGAAACCGCCAGGTATTGTCCGAAGGCATTCCAGTCCCCTCCCAGGAAGCCGTTGACTTGCCGGGAGGGGATCCCGAGGGATCGAAGCAAGACGATCATCGCCGTGGAGAAGTACTCGCAGTGCCCGGCCCGACGCTCGAAGAGGAAGTGCTCCACCGTCGCTTCCTCCGCGCTCGCCGGTAGCGTCAGCGTGTACGTGAACTGGTCGTGGAACCAGCGTTGGATCCGTTCGACGCGCTCCAACCGATTCGCTGCACCTTCCGTGAGGGAATCCGCCAGCGCGTGGACACGGTCCGTCACAGCCGGCAGCTGCACGTAGAAAGCGCGTGCTGGCGTAAAGCCCGAGACGGACGCAGTCAGGAATTCCGGCTCGGGGGGGGCCGACCGGGAATACGCGGAGTACACGGGCGCCGCCGACCCCCAGTAGACGTAGTCCCCGGCATTGTCGAAGACCGGCTGGATGCGCGAGCGGGAGATGACTCCAACGAGGGGGTGCATCGCGAAGAGAACTTTCGAAGACAACGGCGCAGAGTAGATCTCCTGGCGGACGACCTCGCCTTGCCACCGTTCGGTATACCAGTCATTCGGTGCTTTGGACGGCGGTAACCCGGGGCTGCGCGACCACCGGACCCCGTCGAAGCGGTCGTACGATCGGCCCCTCCAATATGTGGACGCCAGGCTTGCCGGAGGGTCGTCGGGGAACTCCACCCGCAGCACGATCTGTGGGTTCGAGAGGATGCGCGACCCGTGGTTGCCCAAGGAAACCTCGTCCGCGAATCCCGCGATCGACGTCGCGGCCGGGGCACCGCGCCCCGCCCATCCACGCGAAACCCTCGGGAACGTGAAAAACACGAGCGCGCTCATCGCCAGTGTGACGCTGGAGAGCGCGGCCGTCGACGCCAGGTATCGGCGGGGAACGCTAAGGTCCATAATCCCCCGCCTTTCCGAAGCCCGCCGGAGGTGGCCGACCATGAGCGCGACTGTTGCCAACCCGACGTACGCGACGAACGCGACGGCGAACAAGAGTCCGGGGCGATACGCCGTAGACGCCAGCATGAGCGCGAAAGAGAGCGCGTATATGCGCAAGTCGTTGACGGCCTCGAGAGAGCGGAGCGCCTCCGCTGCCAGGAGCAACAGCAGCAGGTCGACGACGGGGATCACGACGTCGTCTCCGACAACGAACACGTGGTAGAGCGCTCGGGCGACGAGCAGGAGGGCCACAGGGAGCCAGAGCCGCTCCATGCGCGCGGCCAGCTCCTCGCTGGGCTGCCAGAAGAGCGCCAGGAAGAGCGCGCAGGCAGCGAGGCTGGCCGACAAGGGCTCGAAGCCGATGCCGCCTGCGAACCCGAGTAGCCCTGCCAGGCCCATGAGGACCGCCAGCCGACGGTGGAGAAGTCTTAGCCGGTTCACGACCACTCCCCAGGTTGGATCACGTCGCCGAACGACTCTCCGCCGCGGCCGTCGATCGACACCAAGACACAGCGCTCGGCGTCGTCCGGTGGCCGCGGCGGGCGGTGGTCGCGCACGAAATCGACGCGGGCCAATGCGTCGAGGATCTGCTCTAGCTGCCCCGGCCCGGAAGCCGGGGGGAGCGTTCTCTGCGGCGTGTCCAACCCGACACGACGTCCTTGCGTGAGTGCTCTGGCGGCAACCGAGGCCGTCGCCTCCACACACCACTCGGCGAGAATCCCTGGATGGGCCGCGGTGTCCAAGCAGATCCAAACGGCGCTCGCCTCGTCGCGGTCGTACTCGCGAACGACTGGCGACCCCAGGCGGGCGCTCGTGCGCCAGTGGATGTCCTTGGGGTCGTCGCCGGGCCGATACAAATGGAGTCCCCGGTATTCGCCACGGGCGCCCGGGGTGCCCACGCTCGCGGCCCCCTCCCGCCGTGCCCTTCCCGACGCGGCGACCGGCTCGCGGACTTCCCGGTCGGTCCGAGGCCAGATGACGAGCTCGTCCAGCAAGACACGGTCTGCCTCCTTCCGGAAGAGACCGAACGGAAAGGACGTTGAAATCGTGAGTATCTCGAGGGGGAAGACGCCCCGTTGGACAAACTGGACTTCGTGCTTGGCCGTGGCGACACCCTGGGCCGGAACGCAAGCAGCGAATGCCGAGCCGGGCAGGCCGGCTTCGGCAATGTCCAGCGCGAACGTAGGAGCGCGCCGCTTCCGATTCGCCACCTCGTACGACAACCGGGCTGGACGGCCTACGGTGATGCCTCGGGGGACCACGCGCCGGACCTCCAGGCCGCGGAGTGCCTGCTCCGAAAGCCATCCCGAGAGAGCGATGAAGCCCAACACGGCACCGAGGAGCAGGTAGAGAAGATTGTTGCCCGTGTTGACGGCCGCGAACCCGACCGTAAGAGCACCTACCGTGAACAGCACCCCACCGCGTGTGTACCGGAGTCGCCGGCGCACCCGGAACCGTGGCAGGGCCGCGCGTAGACGGAGCAGCTCGCGGTGCACTCGCGACCGGGGCTGCTTAACGGGCGGCGCGCCCTTGGGTCGAGGGGGTGAGACCGCGACGGCGCTCATCGATGATATCGGGCCCGGGCCTACAGGGGCACCGGAATGCTGTCGAGAAAGTCTTCGAGTAGGGCTTCCGCTTCGCCGTTGGCCTGGGCGGAGGCGGGCGTCGTCCCCGCGGGAAGAAGTCGGTGAGCAAGGCAGGGGGCCACCAGCCTGCGAATGTCGTCCGGCACGAGATAGTTCCGTCCGTCCACGAGGGCGTACGCGCGGGCGCAGCGGAACAGCGCGATCGCTCCGCGAGGGCTCACACCGACCCGCAGGCGCGCATCTGTGCGCGTGCGCCGCACGATCTCCATGAGGTAGTCGACGAGGGACGGCTCGACGAGGACGTCTTCGACCTGCGCTTGAAGCCGCAGAACCTCGTCGGGGTCGAGCACGGGACCGATTTGCTCCAACAGCGGCCTGGTTGCTCGCGACTCCATGAGTATCGTGCGCTCCGCCGCCTCGTCCGGGAAGCCGATGGTGAGCCGCATGAGGAAGCGGTCCAACTGGCTCTCTGGAAGCGGATAGGTGCCGTGGTGCTCCAAGGGGTTCTGGGTCGCCATCACGACGAACGGAAGCGGAAGATCGAACGTTTCGTCGTCGATCGTGACGCGGCCCTCCTGCATCGCCTCCAGGAGTCCGCTTTGTGTGCGTGGCGGAGCCCGATTGATCTCGTCCGCGAGGACGACGTTGGTGAAGATCGGCCCTGGCCGGACCTCGAAGCTCGCGGACGTGGGGTTGTAGATCGAGACGCTGAGCACGTCCGACGGCAAAAGGTCGGCGGTGAACTGAATGCGCCGGAACCCCAGCCCCGAGGCGCGAGCAAGCGCCTGAGCGAGCGTCGTCTTACCCACACCCGGCACGTCCTCGAAGAGCACGTGCCCGCGCGCGAGCAGGGCCGCTGTCGCGAGGCGGACGACTTCACGCTTCCCATGGAACACCACCTCGACCTCGTCGATCAGCTGCGTAAGCCGGGACAGCTCCGGGGTGGTGGGCGTCTCGAGGGCGGTGGCGTCGGACATGGGCGTGGGGAGGTGCGAGTGAGGCGTCTGGTCCCGCGTGGGCGCCTTGTCTGAGCTCGACGACGCCTCGCGGAGCGGCCTCGCGAAGCCTGCAGGCGGCAGACGATCCGCGTTCAACACCCGCCGCCGGGAAATGTTTCGATAACGCCGGTGCGGTGGGCCTCCGCTCCGTTGACGGTCGCGGTCGGGTCGTCTAACTTGCGCCCCGTTTCACAAGCCCTGCGAGCACGCGTGAGACGTTCAGGAAGCGAGGAACTGCCGGGTCCATGAAGAGCACTTGGAATGTTGCCTTATTGGCCGGGGCCACCGCCGCGATCGGTGCCCTGGCCTTCGTTCAGGAAGGCAGCGACACCACGGTGGAGATCGCGGCGACCGCACCCGATCCACGCGCACAGCCCATCGCCTTCCCGCACCAAACGCATGCGGGGCAGTTCGGCATCGACTGTCAGTACTGTCACTTCTCGGCCGAGCGATCGGTGGACGCGGGGATCCCGCCCGTAGCCTCCTGCTGGGGATGCCACCAGGTCGTCCAGGGGCGTAATGCCCCGGAAGAGGTGGCTAAGCTGCGTGGATATTGGGAGCGTCAAGAGGCGATTCCATGGGTACGGGTCTACAAGGTGGCGGACCACGTCCACTTTCCCCATCTGCGGCACGTGGCCCCGGACGAGACTGGAGCACCACGTGTTCAATGCCAGGAATGCCACGGTCCAGTGCAGGAGATGGCCGTGATCGAGGCGGTGAACCAGCCCCTGTCGATGGGGTGGTGTGTGGACTGCCACACGGAAAGAGGTGTCTCGAGGGACTGCACAGTCTGTCACTATTGACCGAGTCGGGCGGGCTTGGAGCGCGCCCCACGTTCTCTAAGGGATCTGCCAGATCCCGTCTTCGGATAGAGCATTCCATGAGCGCAAGGCCATGAGCGGCGGGATCAAGCGTCGGGACTTCTTGCGAGTGGTCGGTGCCTCCGGCGCTGGAGCCACGATGCTCGGCTGCTCGACGGACGAGGTCGAGAAGCTGATCCCATATGTCGTTCCGCCAGAGGAGATCACCCCCGGCGTAGCGACTTGGTACGCCTCCGTGTGCGGCGAGTGCTCCGCCGGTTGCGGCACCTGGGTCCGCACGCGCGAAGGGCGCGCGGTGAAGATCGAGGGGAACCCGAACCATCCAGTCTCCGGTGGCGCACTCTGTTCGCGAGGACACTCGGCGTTACAGGGCCTCTACAACCCCGACCGCCTCGCCGGACCCATGGTCCGCAACGGCGACGGCTTCGACGCGATCGGCTGGGACGAAGCCGAGGCACAGCTCGTCCAACGCCTCGGAGCAGCCGGAGGCAACATCCTGTTCTTGACCGGAAGCTCGGCCGCGTCGCTCGGGGACCTGCTCGACAACTTCACGGCGGCCGTGGGGGGGGAGCGGGTAGAGCACGACGGGCTGTCGGAGGCTCCCTTGAGGGAGGCCGCCCGGATCGCATACGGACGGAACGTGATTCCGACGTACGATTTCGAGGCCGCCCGGTTCATCGTTTCGTTCGGTGCCGATTTCCTCGAGACGTGGCTTTCGCCTGTCGAGTACGGGCGGGCCTTCGCGCGCACGAGCGCGGCGGACGAAGTGGGTTCGAAGGGTCGCTTCGTCTTCGTGGGCCCACGCCTATCGCTGACGGGGCAGAACGCCGACGAGTGGTTCCCGATTCAGCCGGGTTCCGAAGCCATGGTCGCGCTCGGCATGGCCTCGGTAATCGCGGAAGGGGGCGCCGACGCCGGCCCATACGCCGCGCTGCTCCGCACCTACGACCCGGACAGCGCAGCCCAGGCGTCGGGGATCCCGGCGGAGGAAATCTCTGAGCTCGCACGCCGCTTCGTCGCCGAGGGGCCGGGGCTGGCCGTCGGCCCGGGGGTCAGCGGCCAACACCGCAACGCGACGGCCGCCAACTTGGCAGTGCTGGTTCTCAATCACGTCGCCGGTAATGTCGGGAGGTCGGTACACCTGGCGGTGCCCGACCTCGGCGCTCCCTCCGGTGCGTACTCCTCAATGGAGTCGACCATCGCCTCGATGCGGGATGGTGGCGTCGGAGTCGCGTTGGTCCACGGCACGAATCCGGCGTACTCGCTGCCCGCGACTGCGGGCTTCGCCGAGGCCTTCGGCGAGGTTCCGTTCAAGGTCTCGTTCGCCTCGGCCCTCGACGAAACAGCCGCGCTCGCGGACCTGATTCTTCCAGACGGCCACGCGCTGGAGTCGTGGGGTGACTCGAACCCGCGTCCCGGCGTCTACTCGCTCCAACAGCCGGTCATGCGACCGGTGCCCAACTTCGACTCGCGCTCGACGGGCGATGTGCTGCTCACCGTGGCCGGCCAGCTCGGCCACGACCTGGGGGCCGCAGACTTCCAGGAGTACGTGAGGGCGAGCTGGCAGACGGTCCACGGGCTTTCTGCGGCCGGCACCGACTTCGACCTCTTCTGGAGGGACGCACTCCGGGCCGGAGTCGTGACCGTGCCGGTTGCCGACCAGGCGCCCGCCACCCTGCGCTCCCCGGATTCGGCGCTGAGCTTCGACACGCCCGCGTTCGACGGTGACCCCGGCGGCCTCGTGCTGATGGTGCATCCATCGTCACGCTTTGGAGACGGGCGACAGGCCAATCGGTCGTGGCTTCAGGAATTGCCTGACCCCGTGAGCAAGATTGCGTGGCACTCCTGGGTGGAGCTCAATCCGGCGACGGCCGAGGGATTGGGAGTACGGAACGGCGACGTGGTGCGCGTGAGCTCTCCTCACGGCCAGCTCCAGCTGCCGGTTTGGATCTATCCGGGCATCCGGGAGGACGTTGCCGCGATCGCCATGGGTGGCGGACACACCGCCTACGGCCGGTACGCCGACGGCAACGGCGTGAACCCGATGTCGCTGCTACCGGCGGAGGCCGAGCAACCATCGGGAGCTCTCGTGCACATGGCCACCCGGGTCACCGTCGAGGCTACCGGAGAGTGGCGCAAGCTGGCTTCGACGCACGGCTCCGAGAATTCGCAGGACGGCCGGAACGTCGCGCCGGCGATCGCGCTGGCCAGCGTCGGACAGGAGGCGGAGCACGAAGAGCACGAGCTGTTCGAGATCCAGGAAGCGGGGGGATTCGTGCCTGTGCCCACCGAAGGCCGGCCGGAGGACTTCCCACTCCCGGGGGCGCGTCACGGTGCGTACGCGGACCCGGAGAACACTCCGCGCTGGGCGATGGCGATCGACTTGGACAAGTGCACGGGCTGCAGCGCCTGCGTGACGGCGTGCCAAGCCGAGAACAACGTACCAGTCGTCGGCGAGCAACAGTTCATCATGGGCCGCGACATCAATTGGATCCGCCTCGAGAACTACTTCGAAACCGTGGACGCGTCCCACGCCGGGCCGTTGGACGTTCGCTTCCTGCCCATGTTGTGCCAGCACTGCGGGAATGCGCCTTGCGAGCCCGTCTGTCCCGTCTTCGCAGCGTACCACACGCCAGAGGGGCTGAATGCGCAGGTCTACAATCGATGTGTGGGTACTCGCTATTGCGCGAACAACTGCCCCTACAAGGTCCGCGTATTCAACTGGTTCGAGTACTCGGACGTCCCGGAGCCACTGAATTGGCAGTACAACCCAGACGTCACCGTGCGGGGCGAAGGGGTGATGGAGAAGTGCACGTTTTGTGTGCAGCGCATTCGCGAGGTGCAGAACCGCGCTGCGGTCGAGGGCCGAGGAGTCTCGGACGGCGAGGTGGTGCCGGCCTGCCAGCAGAGCTGTCCGGCTGAAGCCATCGTGTTCGGCGACATTCGGGACCCGAGCTCCCGGGTGGCGCAGGTAACGGCGAACGAAAGGTCGTACCGGGTATTGGACGAGCTGATCAATACGCAGCCGGCGGTGACGTACCAACAAAAGGTCACGTTCCACGAGCCCGCGGCCGCCGAGCACTAGTGTGGTGTCTCATTAAAGCAGCCATGCTTGGCTTGCCCGATCAGCTGGCTCGCGCGACGAGCCGGCTTCGCGCCAGCTTCGCGATTCGGGTGGTAGGTATCTGACGAAGGCTATGCGAAGGCGAGGCCTCGCGCAGCCGGAAAACGAGATGGACGAGCGAGGCCCCGCTGCCCGGCCGGGTCTTGCCTAGGAGAAGGATGGCGACAGCAACGGAAGTGCCCCGCGGTGCGCTGGCGCACCCGGACGTCGGGTCGTACGGAGAGGTCAACAAGGACGTCCTCAAGGTCCTGGGACGCGCCGGGAAGGGGTGGTGGATCCTCTTCGCGCTCGCTTCTCTCGGCCTCGCGGTGTTCGCGGTGTCGTGGGCGAACCAGATCATCAACGGCATCGGCATGTCCGGCCTGAACGCGCCCGTCGGTTGGGGCGCGTACATCACGACGTTCGTCTTCTGGGTCGGTATCGCGCACTCGGGCACGTTGATCTCCGCCATCCTCTTTCTATTCAGGGCACCCTGGCGGCAGTCCGTATACCGACTCGCCGAAGCCATGACGGTGTTCGCGGTCATGACCGCCGGCCTCTTCCCGCTCATCCACGTGGGCCGCGTGTGGCACGCGTATTGGCTGATCCCCTATCCGAACTCGCGCTACCTCTGGCCCAACTTCAAGTCGCCCCTCGTGTGGGACGTGTTCGCCGTCACGACTTACTTCACGGTGTCCGCGGTCTTCTTCTACCTCGGGACCATCCCCGACATGGCGGCGGCCCGCGACTCGGCCAAGGGGATGAGGAAGAAGTTCTACGAGATCGTTTGCCTCGGGTGGAGGGGCACGGATCGGGAATGGCACCATTTCGGCAAGGCGTACATCTTCCTGGCCGCTTTGGCTACGCCACTCGTGCTGTCGGTGCACTCGGTCGTCTCATGGGACTTCGCGGTCGCCATCGTGCCTGGTTGGCACGCCACGATCTTCGCGCCCTATTTCGTCGCCGGTGCGATCTTCTCGGGCGTCGCCATGGTGATCACCCTGGCAGTCCCGATGAGGAAGTTCTTCGGCCTCGAGGCGTACCTCACCACCAAGCATTTCGACGCGCTCGCGAAGCTCTGCCTTCTCACGTCGCTCATCGTGCTGTACGCGTACGTCACCGAGTTCTTCATGGCGTGGTACTCGGGTGAAGCGCCCGAGCGCGGTGTGTTCTGGAACCGACTGTTCGGAGATTACTGGTGGGCTACGTGGACCATGCTCGCTTGCAACGGCGTGCTGCCTGTCCTGCTGTGGTTCAAGCGCGTTCGACGTTCCATCGCGGCGCTGTTCGTCATCTCCATATTCATCAACATAGGGATGTGGTTCGAGCGGTTCGTGATCATCGTCACTTCGCTCTCCCACGAGTACGAGCCCTTCGCCTGGGGCATGTACCGCCCGTCCGTCACGGAAATGGGCATCGTGCTCGGCAGCTTCGGGTGGTTCAGCTTTTGGTTCCTGCTCTTCACGCGATTGCTGCCCCCCGTGGCGATCGCGGAGCTGAAGGAAGTGCTGCCGACTCCCATGCGCGGGCGGTCCAGCAAGGGTGCAGTCTCATGAGTGCCAACCGGTCCGGCCTGCTCGCTTCGTTCGAATACGTCGATTCGGCGGTGGAAGCCATCAAGGGTCTGCGTGGTGCGGGATTCAAGGAGATCACGGTTTATTCGCCGTTCCCGGAGCATCACCTGGAAGAGGCGCTCGGATACGATCAGAGCCCGGTGCGCGTGTTTGCCCTAGTCGGAGGACTGACGGGCGCGGCAACCGGCTTCGCGTTCACCACATGGACATCGATGGACTGGCCACTCGTCACCGGCGGAAAGCCCATCGTGTCGATCCCCGCGTACTTCATCATCGCGTTTGAGATGGCGGTGCTGTTCGGGGTCCTCTCTACGGTGATCGGGCTGTTCATCAATACCAGACTCCCGAGGCTGAAACCGGTCCTCGTCTACGACCCGGAGTTCAGTGGAGGGCGGTTTGGCGTGTACGTGACAGCCGAGCCGGAACGCCTCGGGGACGTACGCCAGATCCTGAGCGGTAGCGATCCGGCCGAGATCCGAGAAGACCCCGCGGGAGCCGCCCATGGTTGATCGTATCGGTCCTCGGATGCCAGTTCGCCTTCTCGCGGCCGCCCTGTTGTTGGGCGGCGCGGTGTCGGCCTGCTCGCCCTTCGACGACTTGATGGTGGCGGTATTCGGGCGAAGCATGCGGGACCAGAGGTCCTTCGATCCGTACGAGAACACCCTGCTGCCGCCCATCGGCTCAGTTCCGTTCGCGGCCGGCAACATGCCGGCACAGCCGGGACACGTGAACATCGGCCAGCCGGAGGGTGCCGCGGACCTGCCGCCCGCGTTCACGCAGGCCGAGTTGATCACCCAGCAGGACGTGGTAATGAGCCTGGTGAACCCGATGCCGACGAGCCCCGAGTCGCTGGCCCGTGGCCAGCTGCTTTTCGACCGCTTTTGCGCGATTTGTCACGGCACCGACGGCATCGGCGCGAATGCGCCCATCGCCGAAGTCCATCCGGTGCTGCCGGCCTACAACGTGGCCGGTGACCGGGCAGCGGCGCTCACGGATGGGTACATCTACGGAATGATCCGCGTAGGCAGAGCGCTGATGCCCGCGTACGGTCACCGGATCACGCACTACGACCGCTGGCACATCGTCAACTATGTCCGCCAGCTCCAAGGCCGAGCGGGCACCAACCCAGGTCCAGAGGAATAGCCGGATGGCTCATTTTCCCATGCCGAGCGAGATCCCGGTTCGCTACGTAGAGCGTTCCAAGGGCTTCACGACGGTATGCGGGGCGATGTTCCTGTCCGGGGTCATCGCCTTTTTCGTACTGCGCGCCAGCGACGCCGACCGGGCGTGGCACGCATATGTGGCAAACTGGCTCTTCTTCCTGGCAGTGGCACAGGGTGCCGTGATCCTCGCGGTCATCACCACCATCGTGAAAGCGAAGTGGAACTGGTCGGTGCGCAGGGTCAGCCTGGCCTTCGTCGCCTATCTGCCGATCGCCTTCATTCTGTTCGTGCCGATGCTGGGGCTGCGGGAATCGTACTTTCCGTGGATCGAGCTCATGGCCACGGACCCGATCGTCCAAAAGAAGGCCGCCTACCTCAACATCCCGTTCCTTCTGGCGCGCAACGTCGCGGGGCTGCTGCTGCTCTTCGGGCTCAGCCTGTACTTCGCGTTCCAGGCGCTGCGGCCGGACATGGGCCTGACGAGGGGCGCCGAAGAGGGTGACTCCACCCGGAGCACATGGCGGGAGCGCCTCACCGCTGAATGGGCCGGGCAGAACGAAGAGGAGACGCGCAGCTGGCGGAAGATGAATCGACTGGCGCCTGCCATGGTGTTGGTCTACGCCATGGTGATGAGCACGGTGATCTACGACTTCGCCATGTCGCTCGAGCCCCACTGGTTCTCGACGATCTTCGGCGCCTGGTTCTTCATGGGGGCGTTCTGGGGGGGCATATCGGTGACCGCCATCACGGTGGTGCTACTGAAGCGTCGGCACGCGGACTTCGACGATCTCATGGGCCCCGAGCAGCTGCACGATCTGGGGAAGCTCGCGTTCGCCTTCTGCGTCTTCTGGTCGTACCTCTTCTTCGCCCAGTACATCGTCATCTGGTACGGAAAGCTTCCATGGGAGCAGGCGTGGATCATTCGACGCGCCGGTCCACCCTGGGGGCCGTACTCTCTCGCCCTCGTCGTGATGTGCTTCGTGACGCCTTTCGCGGGTCTCATCGGGCGGAAGCCCAAGTTGACGCCGCCCATCCTGGCGACCTTCGCGAGCATCATCCTCGCGGGGTTGTTCCTCGAGCATCACATGCTCGTTGCTCCGTCCCTGCGTCCGGATGGCCCGACGTTCTCAGCGTGGGAGCCACTCGTCGGTCTGATCTTCCTGGGGCCGTTCTTGGCGAGCGTTCGGTGGTTCTTGGGCACGTTCCCGGTGATCCAGGTGTGGCAGCCCGCCGAACAGGCCGAGATGGTGGATCTCGAGGTGCCGCGGGAGGCGGCTGGCGCCGTCTAGCGGCTCTACCGCTCTTCTACCGCTCTTTACTGTCCGGGGAAAACGTCACGGCCTCGGAGGCCGCCACGCCGATCTCTGCGACGCGAGCGTCACGCGACGAGTACATGTCCCGATCGGCCAGCCCGACGAGCTCCTGGTAGCAACCCATCTCTGCATCGAAGGACGCGACTCCAAAGCTGACCGTGAGTCCGTGGGGTGCCATGACGGGGTGCTCCGCGATCTTCTGAGCCACTCGGCCGGCGTGGAAGCGTGCTCCATCGCGAGTAGACTCCGAAAGCACCGCAACGAACTCGTCTCCGCCGAATCGAGCGGCGAGGTTCATGGCGCGGGTCTCCTCCGTGAGGACCTGTGCCACGGCGATGAGGACCTGGTCCCCCGCGATGTGTCCATGAGCGTCGTTGAAGCCCTTGAAGTTGTCGACGTCGAAGAGGGCCACGGCGAGGTCGCGGCCCCGCATCGCCGCGGCCATCTCCCTCTCGAGATGGACTCGGAGATGTCGGCGATTGGGGAGCCTCGTCAGCGGGTCGGTCAGGCTGAGGGACTGCACGTCCGCGTGCAGCCTGGCATTCTCGAGGGCCACCGCCGCCTGGCTGGCCAAGCGCTCGAGGAGATGAAGGTCCTCGCTCCCGAACTCCCTCTCCTCGGAGGAACCGGCTGAGAGCGCACCCGCGACCTCGGAGCCGGTGACGAGCGGAACGATGACACCGCTCTTCGAACGGAGAAGCGCCTTGATCTCCTGACTCAACAGAGGGCTGCCCGGGACGTCGTTGACGATCAGGGGCTGGGCCTGTCGCATGACGTGGTCGAGAAGAGCCGGCGGCGTGAGCAGCCTGTATCCCTCTGGAACGTCGAGGCCGGCGTTCGTAGCGCCGATACGGACGTGCTTCCGATCGTCCTCGAGCAGCCAAACGGTGGATCCGTCGGTGCCCAGGACCTCCGTCGCGGCGCGCACGACCTTCTCGAGAACGACACGAACATCGAGGGACCTCGTCAAAACCCGACCGATGTCCACGAGCTGATCCGCCTCGGCCCGCCGTTGCTCGATCTCCGAAATGTACTGGGCGTTGCGGATCGCCACGGCGGCGATGTCGGAGATACCCTTCAGAAGCTCCAGGTCTACGTCGTCGTAGGAGTGAGGCAGATCGCTCTGGGCGCAGATGGCTCCCACCGTCTGACCTCGGTGGACGAGGGGTGCCGAGATGCCGGATCGCGTCACCCCAGCCTCCGCGTCGCCCACGTCGAGCAGGGAGTTCTCTTGAAGCCCGTCCCCAATCATTATGACCTTGCCGTCACGAATCACGGGGCTGTCGCTGCCTCGGTAGGTAACGTCTGTCTGTCGCTCTTTGCCATGATCGGCGTAGAACACGACGGTCGCGAGGTCGGTACGGGCATCGTACAGGGAGATATAGAAGCCGGAGGCTTCCATCACCTCGGCGGTCTCGCGGTAGATGGCCCGGAAGAGCTCCGCACGACCGAGCGTACCGCTCAGTGATCCTGCAATACCGAGAAGGACGCGATACCGGTCAGCGACGCTCGAATGGGGGGGGTCGGGAGACGCCATACTTCTTCACCTGTTGGGTCCAGCAGCTCGTCCTCGCTCTCCGTCGACGAGAACCGCACGAAAGAATGGGACTGGTCAGTCCCGCCAATGACTCGATGATGCAGTCATGGTGCATCTTCCGTGCCGTGCCGACCGGACTCGCTGCGCCCGACTTCCGATCGGTCGAGGTACCGGCTGATCTCGTACCCGATCGCGCGGAGGACTCCCGCCTCCTGTAGGTCCGGCTCCGCACGGCCGATCACGGTCCGGAGGGTCCGCATCACCCCCTCGGGCGTCCTCCGGGTGAAGAACGCGATGCGACGCAGGCCTTCTTCGAGAGCCGAGAAGGTCTGCTCCAGCTCTCCGCTCGTGACCGGTTCCGTGGAACGGCGACCCCGTGGCAGAAGGCGCGCCCCCCCCTCCGCAGCGAGGAATATCTCGTATGCGAGGATGAGCACGGCTTGGGCCAAGTTCAGGCTCTTGTACCCTGGGTAGGTGGGGACGATGGCTACTCGATGACAGAGGTCCAGGGCCTCGTTGGAGAGCCCACGATCCTCGCGTCCGAACAGAACCGCCACAGTACCCTCGGCGGCACGTTCCACGGCCAGTCCACCGAGCTCGCGAGGCCTGCCGTAATTCCGCTGGGCGGTGCGGGCCCGTGCCGAAGTGCCGAGTACGAACACGGCGTCCTCGAGCGCCTCGGAGAGCTCGTCGTAGATCTCGGTGCGCTCGACGAGGGGGTCACTGCGATGTGCGATGCCGGTGATCCGGTACGCATCGAACACCGCCGGCTTGACGACGCGTAGCCGCATGAGACCCATGTTCATCATCGCTCGGGCAGTGCCGGCGATGTTCACCAGGTCCTGGGGCTCGTTCAGGACGACGACGACGTTGGCGAGCGCCGCTTCGTTGATCGGGGTGCCTTCCCTTGCGCTAAGGCTCCGGATGATCCGCTTCTTCGTCGCTACCGGGTGGCAACTGGGGGTCTCCCTTCTCGCCTTCGTCGAGACCGCGCTTGAAGTTACGGATCCCGGAACCCAGACCCTTGGCCAGCTCGGGAATCTTTCGTGCCCCGAAGAACAACACCAGGAGACCGAACACGAGAACGACCTCGCCTACGCCCAGACCGAACAAAGCTGCCTCGATGCCGTGGGTGAAAATTCGAGCTGTCAGGCCCCAGAATCCCTCAACATCACCTTGGCGATGGTCTGGAGCTGCATGTTGGTGGTGCCTTCATAAATGGTGCCGATCTTCGCGTCGCGGTAGAGCTTCTCGACCGGATAGTCCTGCGTGAAACCGTAACCTCCGTGGAGGTCGATGCAGCCTGACGCGACCTTCTGAGCGATCTGCGACGAAAAGAGCTTCGCCATTGCGGCCTCGGACACGTGCGGCTGCCCGCTGTCCCTCAGCCGCGCCGCATTGTACACGAGGAGGCGGGCTGCCTCCACCTCGGTCGCCATCTCCGCGAGCTGGAACTGCACTCCCTGGAAGTCCGACACGGACCGGCCGAATTGCCGGCGCTCTTTCACGTATCGGACGGTATGGTCGAGCGCGCCCTGGGCCAACCCGATCATCTGGGCCCCGATTCCGATCCGACCCTCGTTCAGCGTTTCGATGGCGACTTTGTATCCCTTGCCGACCTCTCCGAGCACGTTGTCGCCAGGAACCCGGCATCGGTCCAAGACGAGCTCTGTCGTCGAAGACGCGCGAATCCCGAGCTTCGCTTCTTTCTTGCCAACCGAGAAACCGGGTGTATCCCGATCCACCAAGAACGCCGTGATTCCCCGATAACCGGCGCTCGGATCGGAGTTGGCGAAGACGATGAAGAGTCCGGCCTCTGCGCCGTTCGTGATCCAGAGCTTCTGCCCCGAGAGCATCCACCCGTCATCATCACGGACCGCGCGGCAGGCGAGCGCGAAGGCGTCCGAGCCGCTTCCTGCCTCAGAAAGAGCGTACGCCCCAACGGTGCTGGAGGCGAGCTTCGGAAGGAGCCGGCTCTTTTGCTCCTCAGAGGCCCAACGCAGCAATGCGTTGATCACGAGCGTGTTCTGGACGTCGACGAAGACACCGACAGCCGGGTCGACCTTCGACAGCTCCTCCACCACCAGAACGGAGGTGAAGAACGAGCTGCCCGCACCGCCTAGACGCTCGGGAATCTCCACACTCATCAGCCCGAGCTCGAAGAGCATATCGATCAGATCGCGATCCATCTCCTGGGCCCGGTCCATCCGGGCAACCCTCGGGCCCACTTCAGAGGTCGCGAAATCGCGGACGGCCTCACGGAAGAGCAACTCCTCGTCCGAGAGGAGCGTGAGAGCCCGAGGTGCCACGTCCGTCAGCAGCGTCGACACGTTGTTTTTCACCCTGGTGTCCGGTAGATCGGCGGGGCGCTATAGACACCCCGCCAGCCGTTACGCGTTCCCAAAGAAGGGAAGGGCGGAGTCGCCGACGAGGGCGTGCTGAAGAGGTTGACGCCGAACGAACGCCGTTTCTATTGTCTTCGCCCGAACCGCACGGCGGTTGCGTAACCACCCTACGGAGAACGCATGTCCGACATCCCCGAGAACCTGCGCTACACCAAGGAGCACGAGTACCTGAGAGCGACCGAAGAGGAAGGCGTCTACCTCGTCGGAGTCACCGACTACGCTCAGGGTGAGCTCGGGGACGTGGTCTACGTCGAGCTGCCCACGGTTGGGACACACTTCGAGAACATGGACACCTTCGGGACGATCGAGGCGGTCAAAGCCGTCAGCGATCTGTACTGCCCGGCGGCCGGCGAGATCATCGAAGTGAACGAGGCGCTCGACGGCGACCCCTCTCTGGTCAACTCCGACCCCTACGGCGACGGGTGGATGATCCGCTTGCGCGTGGATGACGAAGGAGCCCTTGGCGGCCTCCTCGGTGCGGGCGACTACGAGTCGCACCTCGAAGGGTGAGGCGTCGCCGATCCGAATCGAGGAACCCCCCGCATGCCCGTTGACATAGAGCACGAGAACCGCTTTGTCCGGCGCCACATCGGCCCCGGACCCGAGGACGTACGGTCGATGCTCCGCTCGATCGGGTGCGAGACCGTAGCGGAGCTCGTGCGGGACACGGTCCCCGAAGCGATCCGGTTGGATCGGGATCTCGATCTTCCGGACGGAGCGCCCGAGCACGTCTTGATCCGCCGCTTGCGGGAGATCGCAGCCCGTAACCGTGTGCTCAGGTCGTATATCGGGATGGGCTATTCGGGGACGATCACGCCCCTAGTGATCCTCCGCAACGTCCTCGAGAACCCCGGCTGGTATACGCAGTACACGCCGTACCAAGCCGAGATCGCTCAGGGTCGGCTCGAGGCGCTACTGAACTTCCAGACCGCCATCATCGATCTCACCGGACTCGACATCGCCAACGCGTCCCTCCTGGACGAAGCGACCGCGGCAGCCGAAGCCATGACGCTCTGCTACGGGGAGAGTCGGGAACCCGGACGCGACGAGTTCTTCGTGGCCGACGACTGCCATCCGCACACGATCGACGTGATTCGCACGCGGGCCGCTCCCATCGGCATCGAGGTGTCGACTGGGGATCCGACGTCCTGGAAGCCCACCCAGCGTGTCTTCGGTGCGCTCCTCCAATACCCGTCCACCGACGGATCCGTCCGCGATCCCCGCGCGTTTTGCGACGCGGTTCACGAGGTCGGCGGAATGGTCGTGATGGCCGCCGACCTCCTGGCGCTGACCCTGCTGACGCCACCCGGCGACCTTGGCGCGGACATCGCCGTGGGGAACAGCCAGCGCTTCGGTGTTCCGTTGGGCTTCGGCGGACCGCACGCGGCCTTCATGGCGGCGGGGGAAGCGTTCAAGCGCAAGATACCCGGCCGTATCATCGGGGTGTCGGTGGACGCCGACGGCAACCCCGCCCTGCGCATGGCGCTCCAGACCCGAGAGCAGCACATCCGCCGCGAGAAAGCCACGTCGAATATCTGTACGGCGCAGGTTCTGCTGGCCGTCATGGCGGGCATGTACGCCGTCTACCACGGGCCGGACCGCCTCCGCCGAATTGCCGAGCGGGTCCGGAGTCTCACCGCGGTCCTTGCCGAGGGGCTGAGACGGCTCGGCTACGGAATCGAGAACGAGCACCACTTCGACACGATCACCGTCGCGGCCGGGGGGACCGCGGAGCAGATCGTGGACCGAGCCCGCGAGCGGGGGATCAACGTCCGCGCACACGGGGACGGACGCGTAGGAGTGGCCCTGGACGAGACGGCCGGGCCGGCGGACGTGGACGACCTTTTCGCGGCGTTCGCCGTGGACCGCGCTCCCGAGTTCACCGCGGGGGGGCTGGCTGCGGAGATGGAGACGCCGCCATTGCCCGAGGCCCTCACCCGTTCGACCGCCTTCCTCGAGCATCCGGTCTTCAACAGCCATCACTCCGAGACCGACATGCTTCGCTACATGCACGCCCTCGAGAGCCGCGACCTCTCGCTCAACACGAGCATGATCCCTCTGGGCTCCTGCACCATGAAGTTGAATGCCACGGCGCAGATGGCGGCGGTTTCGTGGCCCGAGTTCGGTGCGATCCACCCGTTCGTTCCAAGGGACCAAGCGCAGGGGTACCGGGAAGTCATCGAGGACCTCGAACGGTGGCTCGCCGAAATCTGCGGCTTCTCCGCCACGTCGCTCCAACCAAACTCGGGAGCGCAAGGCGAGTACGCTGGCTTGCAGGTCATCCGCGCGTACCACATGGATCGCGCCGAAACCCATCGCGACGTGTGCCTGATTCCGTCGTCCGCTCACGGAACGAACCCGGCGAGCGCCGTCATGGCCGGCTTGCGGGTGGTCGTCGTTCGCTGTGACGAGGACGGCAACATCGACGTAGAGGACCTGCGTGCGAAGGCGACTGAGCACGCGGAGCGGATGGGGGCGCTCATGGTCACCTACCCGTCGACGCACGGGGTCTTCGAGGAGCGCATCCGGGAGATCTGCGCGATCGTGCACGAGAACGGAGGTCTGGTCTACCTCGACGGGGCCAACCTGAACGCGCAAGTGGGGCTGTCACGTCCGGGTGACTACGGCGCGGACGTCTGCCACATCAACCTGCACAAGACGTTCTCGATCCCCCACGGGGGAGGGGGGCCCGGCATGGGTCCCATATGCGTGACTGAAGATCTCGCACCGTTCCTACCCGGGCACGCCCTCGCGGGCGTCGGGGGGGACAAGGCCATCGGCGCGGTGTCCGCGGCTCCCTGGGGCAGCGCTAGCATACTACTCATCTCGTGGGCCTACATCGCCTTGCTGGGCCGCGCTGGCGTGAAGCGGGCGACGGAGATCGCGATCCTCAACGCGAACTACATGGCCACCCGGCTGAAGGAGCACTTCGACGTCCTGTACAAGGGTGCCCGCGGCAGAGTGGCGCACGAGTTCATCCTGGACCTGCGGCCACTCAAGAAGGCGACCGGAGTGACCGATGAGGACGTGGCCAAAAGACTCATCGACTACGGCTTCCATGCACCGACGATGTCCTTTCCCGTCATCGGCACCATCATGATCGAGCCGACCGAGAGCGAGTCGAAAAGGGAGCTGGATCGCTTCTGCGACGCCTTGATCTCGATCAGGTCGGAAATCCGGCAGATCGAGCTGGGCCTCGTGGACCGGGAAGACAATCCGCTCAAGCACGCCCCCCACACGGCGGCCTCAGTCACCGTGGACGAATGGAGCCACGGATACAGTCGTGAACAGGCGGCCTTCCCGGCCCCTTGGACACGGGAGAACAAGTTCTGGCCCGCTGTGCGACGGGTGAACAACGCGCACGGCGACCGCCATCTCGTATGCAGCTGTCCTCCACTCGAGAGCTACGTCGAGGCAGCGGGGGACTGACCGTCCGAGCCCCTTCGCGAATCGACGCCCGCGTCCTTCCCATCTTCAGGAGAACCATCAATGGCCAAGCTGACGTTCCACGGTCACGCGACCTTCGCGTTGGACATGGACGACGGTACGCGCATCGTGATCGACCCCTGGTACGACGAGAGCCCCGCGAACGACCTGACCGTGGCCGACGTGGGACCCGTGGACTACATCCTGTGCACCCACGGTCATTTCGACCATTTCGCGGATGCAATCCCCTTGGCGCGGGAGACCGGCGCCACTCTCGTCGCGACGTTCGAGATCGTCAGCTTCGTCCAGAGTCAGGGGATCGAGAACGCGCACCCAATGCACATCGGGGGTGGTCACGACTTCCCGTTCGGCCGCGTCAAGATGACACCGGCCCTCCACGGGGGGCAGGTCCACGGGGACGAAACGGGAGCCTACACGACGGTACCGGCTGGCCTGCTCATCGAAGCGGATGGGAAATCCCTCTACCACGCCGGTGATACCGCCCTCCTGACCGACATGCAGCTCTTGAGGAACCAGGTGGACGTCGCGTTGCTCCCGATCGGCGACAACTTCACGATGGGCCCTGAGGATGCCGCGAAGGCCGTCGATTTCATCGAACCATCGGTCGTCGTCCCCATCCACTACGACACGTTCCCCTACATCGTGCAGGATCCCGAGTCTTTCCGTGCCCTGGTCGGTGACCGGGCGCAGGTCGAAGTGATGGCCTCGGGTGGGACGCTGGACCTCGCAACCTGCTGAGCTCACACCTCGCGACCTGACCGGATTGCAGAGCCGATGGCCCTGTCCCTCGGCCGACTCCGCTGGACCCGCGTGCTCGACGCTCCTGGAGACGGCGCCGTCAATATGGCCGCCGACCACGCGCTGGCGAGAACCGTCCAGGAAGGCACCGCTTGGCTGCGCCTGTACAGTTGGACCGGTCCTACCCTCTCCCTCGGCAGGAACGAGCCCGCGGCGCGGTTGTACGAGTTGTATCGGGCCCGCGAATTCGGCATCGACGTCGTCCGCCGACCCACGGGCGGCCGGGCAGTTCTGCACGACGCTGAGTTGACCTATGCGGTCGTCGTTCCGGCGTCCGACCTCGGGGGGTTGAAGGAGACGTACCAGCGTGTGCAACGCGGCTTGGTCGAAGGCCTCCGATCGCTCGAGATCGACGCGGCGCTGGCCCCGCCCACGGCGTCGGCGTCCCGCGGCTCAGGACCTTGCTTCGACACCCCGGCTACCGGCGAAGTCGTCGTCGACGGCCGTAAGCTCGTTGGGAGCGCGCAGGCTCGGATCGGCAAAGCGGTCCTCCAGCACGGGTCGATACTCATCGACGGGAGCCAGAAGCTGGTCCACCAGCTACGAGCGGACCGGGCGTTTCGGCCGGCCGGACCCGAGCCGGTGACGCTGAGGCGCCTGCTTCGTCGGACCCCGACCTGGCTCGAGGTCGCCGGGGCAGTCTCGGAGGGTCTCGCGGAAGCAATCGGAGTGGAGATGGCGGACGGACCGATGCCCGCCGCGGCGAGGAGCTCGGCAACGGAGCTCGTTGGGCGATACCGCTCACGCGAGTGGACCCTGCGTAGCTGATTAATTGTGCGAACAGGAAACATGTGTTTAACTTGCTGTCATAACAACAAATGACAGTTGCATCGAGGAGCACCCATGACGAATAGGACCGCGTGTCGGGCGGTTTTGCCCTTGCTGGTCTCGATCGTCGCGTGCGGCGGCCGGCGGAGAGTTCTGCGCGGAAGCGATGGCGAATGTGGACGCCTACATGAGCACGCTTCACGGTCCTGACGGCGAACGCTATGGCGGGACGGTCGTCGTGGGCACGATCGGCGAGATGCCCGACGGCATGAACGCGCTCGTCTCCTCGGACTACTCATCCAGCCAGCACCAGATGTTCGTCCATCTCATGACCGTCGTTCGCATGAACGAGCGGTACGAGATGGAGCCATACCTGGCCCGCTCCTGGGTGTGGAACGACGACATGACCGAGGTCACGTTCCACATGAGAGACGATGTCTCTTGGCACGACGGCGTGAAGACGACCGCCTACGACGTCGCCTTCACGTACGAGCGGGCAACGGACCCGGAGACGACGTTCCCGAACGCCGCCTACTGGACGCATTACGAGAAGGGCAGCGCCGGTGTAGAGGTGGTGGATTCGTTCACGGTGAAGTTACGAATGCGCCCGCACGCCGAGCCCCTCGATCCGTGGCGAGCCACCGCGATCATGCCAGTCCACCTCCTGGGCGACGTGCCTCCGGCAGAGCTGCGCCAGCACCCATACGGTGAGCGTTGCCCGGTCGGCAACGGGCCGTTCCGCTTCGTAGAGCATCGCCAGAGCGAGAGGTGGGCGTTCGAGGCGAACCCGGCGTTCCCAGAGGAGCTGGGCGGGCGTCCATACGTGGACCGTTATGTCTATCGGGTCATCCCCGAGCAAACGACACTCCTGTCCGACCTGCTGACCGAGAACATCGACGTCTTTATCGCTCCTCGCCCTGAGCAGGTACAGCAGATCCTCGATTCGGACCACCTCGAGCTGATGAGCTTCCCGTTCCGAAGCTACATCTATGTTGGCTGGAACACCCGGCGGCCCCAGCTCGCCGACACGCCTGTGCGCCGGGCCATTACAATGGCCACGAACCGGGACGAAATGGTGGAGGCGCTTCTCCTCGGATACGGGTCCCGCGCCGACCACGGCGTGCCCAGCTTCCACTGGGCCTACGCGGACCAGGTCGAGGGAGCCCTCGGATACGACCCCGAGGGAGCGAAGCGCTTGCTGGACGATGCGGGATGGATCGATGAAGATGGCGACGGCGTTCGTGAAAAGGACGGCACTCGCCTGTCCTTCTCGATCAAGTACAACAACGGAAATCAACAGCGGCAGGACGTAGCCGAGATCATGCAGGCCCAGTTGAGCGAAGTGGGTATCGAGGTCAGGCCTCAGGTCGTCGAGTGGGCCACCATGCTGTCTCAGATCGAGAGCAAAGAGCGTGAGTTCGACGGCGTAGTCATGGGGTGGATCACCGAGTTCAGGATGGACGACACGGACCTCTTCCACTCCGGCAAGGTGGAAGAGCGATATCAGTTCTCCGGCATCGAGGACCCCAAGCTCGATCGGCTCCTCGACACTCTACAGCTCATCCCCGAGCGCGCGGAGGCGACCCCTCACTGGGCGGAGTTCCAGGAGCGCATCATCGAGCTCAACCCGTACACCTACCTCTTCTTCCCTGAGAGGTTGGAAGGCGTCAACAATCGCCTCGAGGACGTGAAGATGGACGTCCGCGGCGAATGGGTGAGCATCACCGATTGGTGGATTCCAGAGAACGGACGAAAGTACTCCGGAGCACCGGTGGGGAGGGCGTCCGGAGGGTAACGGGCCCCGAACGTGCTGGCGTTTGTTGCCCGGCGTGTCTTCGCCGCGATTCCGCTGATCCTCGGGGTCGCGACGCTGATCTTCTTTCTCATCGATTTGGCGCCGGGCGACCCTATCACCCTCCTGTCGGGCCCCAACGTCTCGGCCGAAGTCATCGAGACCATCAGAGAGCAGTACGGCCTCGACGAACCCGTCCATGTCCGGTATGGCCTTTGGATGTCGAAGACGCTGCGCGGTGATTGGGGCCACTCGTATGTGAACGGACGGGAGGTTCGCGAGCTCGTCCTCGATATCCTGCCGAACACCTTGCTGCTTTCGGTGTGCGCGCTCGGCCTGGCCTTCCTCATCGGCATCGTGTTCGGCGTGGTCCAAGCGGTAAAGCAGTACTCGGCGTTGGACTCGGGATTGAGCGTCGGCGCGCTCTTCTTCTACTCGATGCCGTCGTTCTGGCTCGGACTGATGCTGATTCTGGTGTTCGGGGTGCAGGCACGGAACGCCTGGGGTTGGCCGATCTCGTTCCCTCCGTCCGGGATGACCAGCCCGGACGCCGCGTTCCTCGGTCCCTGGGATCAGCTCAAGGACCGGGTCATGCACCTCGCGCTTCCGACGTTGTCACTCGCCCTGGTTCTGGCGGCAGGCATCGCGCGATACATGCGCGCCAGCATGCTCGAGGTGATTCGACAGGACTACGTGCGCACGGCGCGCGCCAAAGGCCTGTCCGAACCCGTGGTCGTGTTCAAGCACGCCCTCAGGAACGCGCTTCTGCCGGTGGCGACTCTAATCGGTCTTTATCTCCCCTTCCTGTTCAGTGGAACAGTGTTTGTGGAGGCCGTCTTCGCCTGGCCGGGTATGGGGCGGCTGATCGTGGAGTCGATCTTCAATCGCGACTACCCGGTGGTCATGGCGGGCGGGTTCATCTTCGCCACGATCGTGGTGTTCGGGAATCTCCTCGCGGACGTGCTCTACGGCGTCATCGACCCGAGAATCCGTTATGACTGAGGGAGGCGCCCTGCTCACGTCTGCGGAGGCAGTAGGGCTTGGGGGGGCCCAGCGCGCCGTCCATCAGCGTGGGGGACCGGCTCTGTCCGCGCTCCTTCCCGGGGCGCCCCAGCTCCTTGCAGGCCGCCGGTCCGAGGGTCTGCTTGCGCTGGTCGTCTGGGTCTTCCTGTGGTGGACCGCCACCTTGCACCCGGCTCGCCTCGTTGCGGCGCCCGCGGGAAGCCTCGACGATTGGGTCGCCATTCTGACGTTGGTGGGGGGACTGCTAGGGGTGTGGGGCTGGTCCATGCGCGACGTTCTCTTCGGAGCGGGAGGGCCGGCGGCACAGACCCAGTGGTCGCTGGCGCTACGGACGTTCAAACGAAACCGCACGGCCGTTGCGGGGCTCATCGCGATGGTGGTCCTCTACCTGACCGCACTGCTTACGCCGCTCCTCGCGCCCATGGACCCCATAGTCCAAGGCGATCTGGTCACCCTACGCTACGCCCCCCCCTCACCAGACCATCTCCTCGGCACCGACCGCTTCGCGCGCGACGTGCTGTCGCGGATGCTGTACGGCGCGCGCATCTCGCTGTCGATCGGGTTCGTGGCCGTGGGGATCAGCGTGACGATCGGAACCGTGGTCGGATCTGTCGCCGGCTTTCTAGGCGGCTGGGTGGACACCGTAATCATGCGCGTCGTGGACGTCGTGATCTCCATCCCGCGCATCGTCCTGTTGATTGCGATCATCGCCGCTCTCCAGGAGCCGGCCTCCATCTTCTTGATCATTGCCGTGCTCGGCTTCACACAGTGGCCGTACACGTCTAGGATCGTGCGGAGCGAGGTGCTTAGCCTGCGAGAGCGAGAATACGTCCAGGCCGCGAAGGCGCTCGGATATACCCGGTGGCGCATCATTCGCCGGCATCTGATCCCGAACGCGCTCGCACCCGTGATTGTGGCTGCCACGCTGGGCATCGGGAACACGATCGTCATAGAGTCGGGCCTTTCCTTCCTGGGTCTCGGGATCCAGCCGCCAACGCCTTCCTGGGGCTCCATGGCGGCCGACGGACGGAACGTGCTCCTCACAGCTTGGTGGCTGTCGACGTTCCCCGGGTTCGCGATCGTCCTCGTCGTCCTCTCATTCAACCTCGTGGGCGATGGGCTCCGGGACCCCCTCGATCCGCGGCTGCGCAAATGACGGCCCGTGTGAACGACGGAGCCGGCTCAGCGGATGGGACCACACCAATGACGGGGCCAAGGCGGTGACCGCTCTTCTCGAAGTCCGTGACCTCAGGACATCCTTCACGACCGACGACGGTGTCGCCCGGGCCGTCGATGGCGTGAGCTTCGAGGTCGAGGCAGGCGAGACGCTCGGCATCGTCGGGGAGTCCGGGTGCGGGAAGACGGTCACGTCCCTCTCCGTCATGGGACTGATCTCGAGCCCCCCCGGAGAGATCGAACGCGGGAGCTCGATCAAGCTGGACGGAGAGGAGCTGGTCGGAGCGCGGCCCCGCCGTCTGCGAGAGATCCGGGGAGACGAGATCGCGATGATCTTCCAGGAGCCCATGACCTCCCTCAACCCCGTGTTCTCGATCGGTGGTCAGATCATGGAGGCGCTGCGTCTACACCGAGGCCTCGGGAAGCGTGAGGCCGCGCAATCGGCGGTGGAGGCGTTGCGTGAGGTGGGGATCTCCGAGCCAGAGCAGCGCCTGCGGGAATATCCTCACCAGCTGTCCGGGGGGATGCGCCAGCGGGTCATGATCGCCATGGCGCTCTCTTGCGAGCCACGGCTCCTCATCGCGGATGAGCCCACGACCGCGTTGGACGTCACGATCCAGGCACAGATCCTCGACCTTCTCGCCGACTTGCGACAGCGACACGGGATGTCCCTGTTGCTCGTCACACACGATCTGGGTGTCGTGGCAGAGGTGTGCGACCGGGTCATCGTCATGTACGCGGGTCAAGTCGTCGAGTCCGGTTCAGTGCACGACATATTCAAGGATCCGCGCCACCCCTACACCCGCGGGCTCTTGGCATCTCTGCCTGGCGTCGGCGGCCGTGGAGGTCGCCTCACCCCCATCCCCGGAACGGTCCCCAACCCC
This sequence comes from Longimicrobiales bacterium, assembly GCA_965248625.1. Lineage (GTDB taxonomy): Bacteria > Gemmatimonadota > Gemmatimonadetes > Longimicrobiales > Gaopeijiaceae. Next base: position 2,096,039 of record OZ252109.1, read on the forward strand.
ACAGCCTGGCCCGTAGCCTGCCGCTTCCATGACCGCTGCTCCCACGCGTGGGAGCTGTGCAGCGAAAGCGCACCCCGCCTGTTCGAGGTCGGTGAGCCCGAGCGCGGCAGGCGTTCCCGTTGCTGGCTGGAGGAAGTCGAGGCAGCCAAGGCGGATTCGGCGGGCGCGCCCTCGTGACCGAAGGGGCGCCGCTCGACAAGACGCCGCTCGTGGAGGTGAAGGACCTGCGCAAACACTTTCCGGTCCGGCGCGGCGCTCTGTCCAGGGTCGTGGGGCACGTGAAAGCCGTGGACGGTGTCTCTTTCGAGATCCGAAGGGGCGAGACACTGGGACTCGTGGGAGAATCCGGCTGCGGGAAGACGACAACCGGCCGAACGATCCTGAGGCTGCTCGAGCCAACATCGGGATCGGTGCGATTCGACGGGCGCGACGTCCTGGCCATGGACGGAGAGGAGCTGCGGGCCTGGCGCCGAAGGGCACAGATCGTGTTCCAGGATCCCTTCTCGTCGCTCAACCCTCGTCTAACCGTCGGGGGAATGCTGGAGGAGGCACTCATCGTCCACGGGATGGGTGCGAGCCAATCGGACCGGAGCCGCCGCATCCACGAGATTCTGACCATGGTGGGCCTACTCCCCGAGCACGAATCCCGGTATCCACACGAGTTCAGCGGAGGACAGCGGCAGCGCATCGGGATCGCTCGCGCCCTCTCAGTGGAGCCGGACTTCATCGTGTGCGACGAGCCCGTCTCTGCACTGGACGTGTCGGTCCAGGCACAGGTCATCAATCTGCTGCAGGACCTACAGAAGCAGCTGGGCCTCACCTACTTGTTCATCGCGCACGATCTGGCCGTCGTAGAGCAAGTGAGCGACAAGGTAGCGGTCATGTATCTGGGAAAAGTGGTCGAAACGGCGACTGCCGCCGACCTGTACCGAGACCCCAAACACCCGTATACGCGCGCCCTGCTCGCGGCCGCGCCGAGGCCGGATCCAGAGGGCCGAGACCGCGAGCGGATCGTGCTTAGCGGGGACATACCGAGCCCGATCGACCCACCGCCCGGGTGTCCGTTCCATCCGCGCTGTCCGCACCCGTCTAAAGACGACTCATGTGGCCGCATCGTTCCGGAGCTGACTGAGAAGGCCGCGGGTCACCTAGCAGCGTGCATCAAGGTCGGAGCCTGAGGCCGGCCTCGACCGGACTACACCAGGGGCGAAAGCAACGACCGCGCCAGGGTGAAGGACACGGAAGCAACGACCGCGCCAGGGTGCGGGACACGGCCCGGAGCACCCTTGACACGTCCTGAGGTGCCTTCCATCTTGGCAGGTCCGGAAACCAGGGTAGACCGCCCCACTGGGTGGTCGTTTCATTTTGCCCTCGAACTACGCCCCCGACGGAGGGAGATCCCTTGGCCGGTTTGACACACCTCTACGCGGCGCTGCTCCAAATTCCTGGGTTGGAGGCGCCAGATCAGTCCCTGAGCCAGCAGGCAGCCGTCATATGGGACCAGACCGGCTTCATGCGCTGGCCTCTGTTGTTCTGCCTCCTCCTCGGCATCGTCGTCATCATCTGGAAATTCTTCGATCTGATGGCCAAGAGCGGTCGGACGAAGAAGATCCTTTCGGAGGTGGACGAGCTCCTGGCTCAACAGCGCCTTCAGGACGCGATCGAGGTCACCCGCGAGTCCAACTCGCCCGCGGCCAACATCCTCTATGCCGGGCTCGAGCGTCACGAGGAGGGCACTGATCGGGTGATGAAGGCCATCGAGAACCAGGGTCTCATCGAACTGAGCCGATTGGAAAGCGGTCTCGTCATTCTCGCCACGCTGACCAACATCGCGCCACTGCTCGGATTCCTCGGGACGGTGATCGGGATGATCATCGCCTTCCAGTCGATCGAGCTGGCGGGTGAGGTCGAGGCGACCCTCGTCGCTGGAGGCATCAAAGTAGCCCTGCTGACGACTGCGGGGGGGCTCACGATCGCCATCCCCGTGAGCATAGCGCACAACTATTTCGTGTCGCGAATCGACGCGCTCGTCATCGACATGGAGGAGTCGGCTCAGAAGATGATCGATGCCCTCGACGCCATCGAGACGGGTCGCGCATCGGCCTGATTCTCCACTGACCCACGATGTGAGAGGCCACCCTGCAGCCGCAGGGTGGCCTCTTTGCACATAGGAGCTCCAAGTCTGGCTGGCTGAATCCCTCAGTGCTCCACGGGGTAGGGTTGTTGGAATGAAGCCATCCCTGTCGTTTGCGTTCCTGATGCTGGCGGCCGCCCTTCCTGTCGCGGCCGCGCCCCTCCCGTTCCACCCGCCCTCGTTCTCCCAATCCGCGGCTTCCGGTTCGCCGGCCGACTCCGGCACGCCGCCGGACACCGTTGGCGGGCACGCCGCCTCTGCACGCCCCTGGCACACCAGTGTCGCACTCCGGGCGGACTTCGGTGGCGTTGACGCGACCGGGCCCGCCGCGGTGCTCGAGTTGGCTCGAGCCGATGCCGGTTGGGGGAACTGGCCGGGGGTCGACGAGCTGCTCGGAGACGCCGACTGGCTCGACGAAGAGGGCGCCGGCGAAGGCTGGTTCCTACTGGGCCGCGCCGCCGAAGCCTCGGAGGACTGGGATCGCGCGAGCCGGGCGTTTGCCGCCTATCTGAGCGGGAGCGCAACCGACACTGAGACGGCGCTGCGGCTCATCAGGGCGCTCGCTAAGCTCGGACGCACGTCCGATGCGTTGAGAGAGCTGGCGGCCGTTCAGGAAGCACGGTCGGCGTTCCTCTCGAGTTGGGCGGGTCTGGAGGTGGCGAACACCTTGTCGCTCCACGGCGACACTGCCGGCGTTCGGCGTGTGACGGAAGGCCTCACTGACGAGGAGGCTCGGGACCGAGCGCGCCTTCTGCTTCCGGAGGCCTATCTCGTTGCAAAGGACAGCGCTGGGGCGGAAGAGTGGCTCCGGGCGCTGATCCCTGAGGTCCGCGATGATCGCCGCCGGTCGCGTGGCTGGGTCACGCTTGCCGAGCTGCGTCTGGCGGGTGAGAACGAGTCAGGCGCGCGGGACGCATTTCGAGCGGCGCTGGGCGCGGCGGAGAACGGCAGATCGGCCAGAAGGGCCGCGTCGGGGTTGATCGATCTGGGCGCCGCCACGACATCGGATCTCCCGAACCTTGCGGGGATCCTCGCTCGCGGAGGGGACGCAGCGGGCGCGCTCGCTGCGTACGACCGGTACATCGCGGAGATCGACAGCGCTCCTTCCGCCGCAATCCGTCTGGCCCGTGCGCGATTACTCGCCGGCTCGAGCCGCCTCTCCGAGGCGGTCCGGGAGCTTTCGGAACTCGCAGAGAACATGGATTCGGCGGTCGGCGCGCCCTCCCTCAGCGAGCTCGCCCGGGCGCAGCGCCGTCTCGGACAAGGCGGAAGTGCCCGGACGACACAGGATCGGCTCGTGGCTCGGTTCCCGAAGAGGGCAGAAGCAGTCGATATCGTGTTCTTCCGGGCGGATGCCCAGCAAGACGCGGGTTTGATCGCGGAGGCAGCCGCCAGCTACGCGAAGGCCGTCTCGATGGCTCCCTCGCTCAACCGCGCCGGCCAGTCACGCATGCGTTTGGGGCAGCTGCGCCTCACGCAGGACGATCATGCGGCCGCCGCGGAGGTCTACGAAGGCTATCTCACAGAGTTCCCCGAGGGGCGCCGCTGGCAAGAAGCCGCGTATTGGGCGGCATCGAGCCTCCTCGCGGATGGTGAGCCCGAGAGAGCCGCACGGCACGTGTCGAGAATCCGCGCCGATGATCCGTTTTCGTACTACGCGTTCGCGGGGGCGGAGCTGCTCGGTGAAGTCCATCGACCAGAGCTGGAGGAGGAAGGCGAGTCTCGACGGAACCGAGCCCAACCTCCGTTGGATGGACGGTCCCTTGGATGATATCGACGTCTTGGGCGGGGCAGGGTTGGAGGAAGCGGTAGCCGAGGCCGTAGACCGCCTGGCGGCAAGAGCCCGCGCATCTACGAGCGACCTACTGAGCTTGGCCGAGGCCCTGATCGAGCGCGAGATGCCGATCCGAGGCATCAACTTGGGCTGGGAAGCGCGGCGGGAGGGTCACCCGTGGACCAGCCGACTCGCGCGGGTCATCTATCCATTCCCCTATCGCGACCTGATCCTGGAGGAAGCCCAGGAGCGGGAAGTGGATCCGTTCTTGATGGCGGGGTTGATTCGGCAGGAATCCGCTTTCAAGGCGGACATCGTGTCATCGGCAGGGGCTGTCGGACTCATGCAAGTCATGCCAGCCACCGGAAGAGAGCTGGCTCGGGCCGTGGGTCCACGAGGCTTCAGGGAGGCGTTGCTGAGCACACCCGAAGTGAACCTCCATCTCGGCTCCCGGTTTCTCGTGGACATGCTCCGCCGATACGACGGCCGACTCACACTCGTTCTGTCCGCCTACAACGCGGGGCCGTCGCGGGCGAATCGATGGAGGCAGCTTCCCGAAGCATCCGACCCCGCTCGCTTCACGGAGCGCATTCCCTTCGCTGAGACACGTGGCTACGTGAAGAACGTGACGCGAAACGTGCAGGTCTACCGCTGGCTCTACGGCGTCGAGGAATGAAGAGAAGCCCGGCACCGTGCGCAGCGGAAGCCGTTTTTCTTGACCATCGCAACACAGAGGGGATAAGGTAGAAGTGGTTCGTGCACCGGGCTGAAAAGATCACTCGCTGCGGGAGGACGGTCGGTATGGCAACAGGCAAGGTCAAGTGGTTCAATGACGCCAAAGGGTATGGCTTCATCGAGCAGCCGAGTGGAGATGATCTGTTTGTCCACCATTCCCGGATCATGGGCACGGGGTTCAAGACGCTGGCCGAGGGACAACGGGTGGAATTCGAAATAACCGAGACAGAGAAAGGCCCCCAAGCAACGAACGTCGTCGTGAATTAAGCTCTGAGAGGCACGGGTTCGAGCACGAACCGAAGCGCCCTGCAGCGAGGCTGCGGGGCGCTTCTCATTCGACTGCAGGTCACCGTTTGCCACCCACCCACGGCCCCAGATAGTTTCCCGCGCGGACTCGCATCCGGGCCTTGCCTCTGCCCACTCACCCGGCAGCCCCGCCGACTCCCCAACGCGGTGAGCGGGCCGACAGCCCCCACCGAGCCACCATGGTCGTTGCACCTCCCAAGACCGCCCCGCGCCTCTTCCTCATCGACGCCTACGCCCTGATCTACCGGTCGTTCTTCGCATTCATCAACCGGCCCCTGACCAATTCGAAGGGCCAGAATACATCCGCGGCCTGGGGCTTCATCAACTTCCTTCTCGACATCCGCGACGACTTCGCGCCCGACTACCTCGCCGTCGTGTTCGACGCGGGCACCAGCCACCGGGCGGATTGGTATCCAGAGTACAAGGCGACGAGAGAGAAGATGCCCGAGGACCTCGCGGAGAGCTTGCCCGGGATCCGCAACCTCGTCGAGGCCTTTCACGATCCGATCGTCTCCGTCGAGGGCTTCGAGGCTGACGACGTGATCGGGACGCTCGCTGCACAAGCGCTCGATAGGGGACTCGAGGCCATCATCGTGTCCGGAGACAAGGACTTCTACCAACTCGTGGGACCCGGAGTGCACCTCCTCAACCCTGGTCGGGGCGGAGCGGCTGGCGTAGCGCCCGAGTGGGTCGACGAATCGAACGCGGACGCCAAGTTCGGGGTGCCCCCAGAACGTGTCGTGGACTACCTGGCCCTGATCGGTGACTCCTCCGACAACGTCCCCGGCGCCCCGGGCATCGGGCCCAAGACAGCTGTCCAGCTCATCGGCGAGTACGGCGCCGTGGAGGATATCCTCGATCACGCCGAAGAGATCACGGGGAAGCGGGCTCGAGAATCCCTGCTGGAGAACGCGGATCAGGTCCGGTTGTCCAAGCGCCTGGTGACCATCCTGAAAGACGTGCCCATCGACCTCGATCTCGACGAGCTCACTGTCCGTGAGCCGGACGAGCCGCGACTGCGCGAGCTTCTCGTGGAGCTGGAGTTCCGCACGCTCCTCGAGCGGTTCGCGCCCGCTCAGGGCGACTTGGTGACGAGGGAGGAGGAAGGGGCCGACACGGACTACCGCCTGGTCCTCGATCCGGAGGCGGTGGCCGACATCCTGGGCCGCGCACGCGAGCGAGGTGAGGTCGCGTTGCGGGTTCTGACGGCCGAGGCGGATCCAATGCGAGGCCGAATCGCCGGAATCGTCCTGAGCACCGACCCGGGTGAAGCTCACTATCTCCCCTTTGGGCATCAGCCACCGTCGGAGCTCACGCTGGAGGCACCTGCCGACGATGCGGTGCTCAACCTCCCGCCGCTCGACTCCGACCCGATGGCTCCCCTGCGGGCGCTGCTCGCGGATCCGGACGTGCGGAAGATCGGGCACGACTTGAAGCACGCTGTCGTGTCGTTGGCCGAGAACGGGATCGAGCTCGCGAGTCCATGGTTCGACACGATGATCGCGTCCTACGTGCTCGATCCCGGGCGGCGTGGGCGCGAGCTCGAGAGCTTGGCGACTGACCTGCTCGGCATCCGCACTACCCCGTACAAGGAGCTCGTCGGTACCGGGAAGAAGGAGATTCCATTCACCCGGGTCCTCCCGGAACCAGCTTCCGCGTACGCTGGCGAATGGTTGGACTGTGTCCTGCGTTTGCGTGGGAGCTTCCAACGCGGTCTCGAGGAGCAGTCACTGGATCGGTTGTTCCACGACCTCGAGATGCCGTTGCTGCCGGTACTCGCCCGGATGGAGCGGAACGGCATACGGATCGATCCGGTTTTCTTCGGCGAGATGAGTCGGCGACTCGGACGGGAGCTCCAGCTTGTCCAGGAGGAGATCTTCAAGGAGGCCGGGTCGACGTTCAATCTGAACTCGACACCGCAGCTGCGAGAGATGCTGTTCGACAAGCTAGAGCTCCCGGTATTGAAGCGTACCAAGACCGGGCCCTCGACGGACGCGTCAGTGCTGGAGGAGCTCGCGACGCTGGGTCACACGCTCCCACGCCTGCTGCTCGAGTACCGGCAACTGGAGAAGCTGCGCAACACCTACGTAGACGCGCTCCCGAGCTTGGTCCACCCACGCACCAGGCGAATCCACACGAGCTTCAATCAGACCGTGGCGGCCACCGGCCGCTTGTCATCCAGCAATCCGAACCTCCAGAACATTCCGATTCGGTCGGATCTCGGACGAGAGGTCCGCAAAGGCTTCCTCGCGAGCCCTGGCCGGGTTCTTCTAGCTGCGGACTACTCTCAAATCGAGCTACGTATCCTCGCCCACTTCTCCGGCGACGAAGCCTTCGTGACGGCGTTCAACAAGGCGATCGACGTCCACAAGCAGACGGCTGCCGTGATCTTCGACGCTCCGATCGAAGACGTGACCCCCCGCATGCGTGCGCAGGCCAAGACGATCAACTTCGCCACGATCTACGGTCAGGGGGACTTCTCTTTGGCGCGCCAACTTGGCATTTCCCGCGAGGAAGCCCGCCGGTTCATCGAACAGTATTTCGAGCGATTCAGCGGCGTGCGCGCGTTCCTGGACGAGCAGATCGCAATGGCGAAGGAGCGCGGCTACGTGGAGACGCTGTCTGGCCGTCGGCGATACGTACCGGAGCTGCGGTCGAAGAACTGGAACATCCGGTCGTTCGGCGAGCGTGTGGCACAGAACACCCCCATCCAGGGCACAGCCGCGGACATGATCAAGAAGGCGATGATCGACATCCACGCGGCCCTGGAGGAAGTCGGCGGAGGAGCGATGATGCTCCTGCAAGTCCACGACGAGCTGGTCCTCGAGGTACCCCCCGAGGAGCTGGCCGCGGTTCGCGACCTGGTCGTAACGCACATGGAGGGCGCGATGACGCTGGACGTCCCGCTCGTCGTCGACACGGGAGTCGGCGAGAGCTGGTTCGACACCAAGTGCTGATACCCCTACCTCCGCCCGGCGGGAAGCACCGTCGGGCCGATTACGACATTCTCCGGCACGACTCTCCCCACGAACGTGAGTTCCGCGTAGGTGCTCGAGGATTATCACGGGAACGGAGGAGAGTGATGAGCCGGTCCGTAAACAAGATCATTCTGGTCGGGAACGTCGGGCGGGATCCTGACGTGCACGAGACGCAGGCGGGAACAAAGGTGGCGCACTTCTCAATGGCCACCAATCAGCGGATTCGGCGCAACGGCGACGAAGGGGAAGAGCGCACGGACTGGCATCGCGTCACGGTTTGGAACAAGACCGCCCAGTTCGCGGAAGACTACGTGAAAAAGGGGGATCGCGTGTACGTGGAGGGCCGCCTCGAGTACGACTCCTACGAGCGGGAAGGCGTCACGATCCCGACGGCTGACGTAAACGTACGAGAGCTCGTGCTGCTGACCCAGCGAACCAACGGAGAAGACGGCTAGTGGGACACTAGTGTGGTGTCTCAGAAGTCTGGTCGCTATCGAGGGGGCGCAGGCGCTGCTGTGGCAAGGCGGGACGACGCGGCGGCAAGGAGTTCCAACGAAGTCCAGAGCGGATGCATGCGGTGCCGAATAGCAGAGGACTTCTGAGACACCACACTAGGCCAAGAGAGTGGGCGGGCGCCTCGAGGTGGGCGCTCGCCCTGGGTTCCCTGATGGCCGGTGGACCCCAACGCCGAGACCACGCTTGATCGGTCGGCTACAGCATGCTCCGGAATCGCCAGTTCACGCCGAACATCACTTCCCAGTCGCCGCCGTTCAGGCCGCGGCCGAAATCGAGCTGAACGGTGTCCCAGCCGAGACCGAGGCCGAGTCCAGCAGAGAAGAGAGGGATCCGCGGGGGCGCCGCAGACCACGAGGCGGGGACCTCGTTACGCGAAAGTGATGTGTCGCCTACCGATCCGAAGCCGCGGAATCGGAGCCACGGGCCCAGAACGGCTCGCGAGCCCTCGACTTTGATGAGCCAGAACGAGTCACCCACTAGAGACCGGTAGTCGTAGCCAGGAAGCGTTTCACGACCTCCCATCAGGAAGAGGGACTGAAGCGGCGCTCCAGACGAAACGGTGCCCGCGAGTACCTCCGAGCGCAGCTCCACTCCCTCTCCCAGCCACCGTCGCATCGTGGAAAGGTGTATGGTCACGGACTGATGCTCCGTCCCTTCGAAGCTGCCGTAGGTCCCGGCCAGCTCGCCACGCAACAGATCCTCTTCGCCAACCGAGGCCGTAACCTCGAGTGCGACGAGGTCGCCTTCGTCCACGGGTCGCACTGGGCGCCAGCCACGATCTTCTCTGCCAGCCGACACGGCGGCGTGGGCCGATCGATGCCGCTCGTACCTGACTCCCGCAACGCCTCGCACGGGCCCGATCGCACCACCCAGGCGGAGGCGGGCGCCGGTCGTGAAGTAGGGGTCGAGCTGATCGGTTTGCCACAGCAGCGACGACAGGGTGTTGACGAGTCCGCTGGAGCCCGCGACGGGTCCTATGTCGCGCATGGAGTTGAGGTAGAGCTCGAAGCCTGTCGCGTTCGGGCGCTCGGCGCCCCCTTGGCCGAGGAAGCCACTCAATCGGGCAGTCGGTCGCTCTCTCGCGTGCGCGTAGCCGCCAACGGCGCTCAGGCCCAACTGGCGTGTCGGCTGGAGTCTCAGCCCCGCCCCGGTGACCCACCCCTCCGCACGATTGTAGCGGACGGCCTCGGAAAACGGCGGGAGCAGGAGACGCAGTTGGCGCAGCCCACTCAAGTAACGGCTGCCGACGAGACGCCCGACTTCGGCCTCCAGCTCGTCGAGCTCGGGCGTGGGTCCCAGCCCTTCGTCGTCGATCTGATCGTAGAGCCCGCGCTCGAAGGGAAACTCACGGAGTGCTGTTCGTCCACGGGACGTGACCCGCGGTCCTTCGAACAGTTCGTCCGTGAGCTCCGAATCGAAGTCGTAGCTTCTGATCTCCCACCGGCCCTGGATGATGCTGCCGGCCGGCAGATCGAGGTACGGAAACTCGCGGCGGATCTCGACGCTCTGGCGATACGGGAGCCAATACCGGCGGTTCCACAACGCGTTGTCGAGCGAGATCCGAATGTAGTCGAGGTAGCCGTCGACGTACGATGCCGGCGTGAAGGTGAAACTCATGCGCACGACCGCGGCCGACTCACGGTCGAGAAACACGGTCCCGACGAACCCTGCTTGGTCGAAGTCTTTGGGCCGTACCTGGACCTCGTACACGCGGACCGGTTCGGTCTCGGCCGCGAACGAGATCGAGATCGAGTCCACCAACCGGTAGTCGTATACGGCTTCCGCGCCAAGCGCGAGCGGATGGGCGACATCGGCGACTTCGTCCCCCCTGCCCATGCGAATGACGTCTCCGAACTCGTCCTGCACCACCGTCAAGTGATCGACGTGGTAGCGGATGCTCGTGGGCAGACGCTTCTCGTCACGGAGGCCGACGATCTCCTGCTTGAAGAGATCCGGTGCCTTCCAGAGCATCTGGACCGCGATCTGGTCCGTTTTCACGAGATTCCTTTCCCCGGTATCCTCCCGGTCGAGAAAGAAGTAGAGGTAGCCCCGCGCGTCAGCAACGTAGGAATCGAAGGCACCGTCCACGATGGCCGTGGCCCGCTCCGCCCGACCACGATCGACAAGCTCCAGCACCCTCGGCGGGTTCCACGGACCGGATGTCTGGCCGGCGGCCGGGACGGGGGCCGCGGCAAGCATTGCCAGGAGAAAGGAGCCCCAGGGGGGAAGATTCAGTCCGGTCGGCGGGTGCATCCGTTGGCAGGTCGCTGAAGAGGTCGGGCGAGCGGTCGTTCCACTGATGCTCGAAGTCGATGGCGCGACGAGTAGCCGCGGGTGTCAGCTGGGCCAGCCTTTGGTACGCGGAGTCGGTGGGGCGGTTCCGGTCAGAGGCCAAGAACGCAGACGGCCCCACCCGGCGAGAGCGGGTGGGGCCGTGCGCGGGGACGCGAGTCCCGAGAAAGCGTCAGTTGGCGTTCCAAAAGCCCGAAAGAGACTCTCCATGAGGGCTCTCGCGAAGCTTCTCGAACGCCCTGTTGCGGATCTGGCGGATACGTTCGCGGGTCACGCCGAGGAGGGAGCCGATTTCCTCGAGCGTGCGCTCTTCGCCGTCATCCAGCCCGTAGTAGAGGTAGAGGATCTTGCGCTCACGCTCCGTGAGGTACCGCTCGAACATGTCCTCCAGGAAGTCACGCCGTGCGATCGCTTCCACGTCGACCTCGATGTCCGAGGCCTCGGCGCCGGCGAAGCGCTCGCCGAAGCTCGCGCTGTCCCGGTCGCTCCGGTCGATGGGCGCGTCGAGGCTCAGCTCGCTGGCCGCCACGCGCCGAAGCGCGCGGATGGTCTCGACGGGCTCCTCCATCGTCTCGGCGATCTCCTGGTCGGTCGGAGAGCGGCCCAGCTGCTGGGTGAGAGCCGTGTCCGTCCGCGCCAGCTTCGCGAGGTTCGAGTTCTGATTGAGCGGGATACGGACGGATCGCGTCTGCTCGGCCAGCGCTTGGAGAACGGTCTGACGAATCCACCAGACCGCGTAGCTGATGAACTTGACGCCCTTATCCGGATCGAACTTCTTGACGGCCTTGAGCAGGCCCTCGTTGCCGATGCATACGAGCTCGGCCAGACCCAGTCCGCGACCCTGGTACTTCTTCACGTAGGAGATCACGAACCTGAGATTCGCGGTCACTAGACGCTCCGCTGCTTCCTTGTCGCCCGTTCTGGCGCGACGCGCGAGCGCGCGCTCCTCCTGGGGATCCTGGATCAACGGGTATTTTTCGACGTCCTGCAGATACTGATCGAAGGAGTCCAAGCCGCGAGAAGACGAAAACATCCGGTAAGCGCTACCTCGATTGGAGATCAGCGATGGATTCGGCGCCGTGAGAAGCGTCGGCGCACCGGCCCGGGATTGGCGCTACAGATCGTGCTGTACAACCAGTCAACGAAACGCTTCCGAGTCAAGAGATAGAAAAACTAAACAAGTGCCCTCGCAGGGTCAAAGCTTTTCTTCTCGCCGTCATGCGGCTACAACCCGCTCGGGCAGGGCGCTTACACTCGTTCCGATCTGCGGTTCCGCGTCGTTCGAGCCCGCGGAATCCCTCCAGGCCGTGGGCTTCCGTCCTCTTCATAGGCCGAGATCGTCAGCACGCCGTTGATGCCTCCGAATCCAAACGAGTTCGTCATCACGGCTCTGATTTCGGAACCGCGGCCGGTTCCCGGCACGTAGTCCAGATCACAGCCGTCCCCCGTCGCATCCAAGTTGAGCGTGGGCGGAATCCAGCCCCGGGCGAGAGACAGGCAGCTCACGGCCGCCTCGATTGCTCCCGAAGCGCCGAGTGCGTGGCCATAGTACGGCTTCGTGCCCGTCACCGGGATCTCGAAGGCGCGTTGACCGAAGACACGACGGATGGCCAGCGTCTCGGTCGTGTCGTTGAGCGGCGTCGACGAGCCGTGAGCATTCACGTAGTCGATGTCCGAGGGGGTGAGGCCCGCAGTGGAGAGAGCCGCCTCCATCGCACGAGCGGCCTGTGAACCGTCGGGTCGGGGTGCCGTCATATGGTGAGCGTCGTTGGTGATCCCGTAGCCCCGAAGCTCGGCGTAGATTTTCGCGCCGCGGGCTCGCGCATGGCCCTCCTCCTCCAGGATCAGCACGCTCGCTCCTTCGCCCATCACGAAGCCGTCCCGATCCCGGTCGAACGGGCGACAAGCCCGGGCCGGGTCGTCGTTCCGCGTGCTCATCGCTCGGATGAGCGAGAAGGCTCCGAACGACAGCGGAGCGAGCGGCGCCTCCACACCCCCCGCCACGGCGACGTCGGCCCAGCCGCCCCGGATGAGCCGCCAGGCCTCGCCGACAGCGATCGTCCCGGAGGCACAGCTCATTGCATTGGTCGAGTTGGGGCCCATGAAGCCGTGATGGATGGCCACATTACAGCTCGCCGCGCCGCAGAACACCGTGAGCGCGAGCCGTGGATCGACCGATTTCACGCCCTTCGTCATGAATGCGTAGGCCTCTTGCTCGGCGTGCGCCATCCCGCCCAGTGCCGACCCCATTTGGACGGCGACACGCTCCGGATCCGCCGAGGAGGCGTCCAGGTCAGCGTCCTTCAAGGCCTCCGAGGTCGCGGCCAGCGTGAAGTGCGCGAAGCGATCGAGTCGCCGAGCATCCGAGCGGTCCATGTAGTCCGTGGGCTCGAAGTCGTGTACCTCCGCTCCGATCCGCGAGCGGAACGGCGAGGCATCGAAGCGCGTGATCGGTCCAATGGGCGAATCCTGGCGACGGAGTCCGTCCCAAAAGCCGTCGACGCCCATCCCCGACGCGGTGATGGGTCCGATTCCCGTGACGACGACGCGGGCTGCTCCGGGGTCTGGGTTGGGTCTCACTGAAGCGTTCTCACGTCTTGGATTCGAAGTCGAAATCGTCACTCGCACGACGGGCTCTCGATTCGGATTCGGCGGCGACACCCGCGAGAGTGCGGCCAGCGATGTGACTGATGAAGTGCGGCCCGATCACCGCGTCTGCGGCGAGCCGTCCGATCAGCGGCCAGCGCGGTCCGAGCCATTCATGCACGATGCGCAGTCGGCTCGTGTGCTCGTCCAGCGGTGAGACCTCCCAGCGGACGTCCATGCCCCGAGTGATCCCGTCGACGTGACGATAGGTGACGGCGAACCTGTCGGGATCGCACTGCATCTCCGACAGCCACCATGTCGGATACCGCAGGGGTCCGAAGTGCCGGAAGGCCGCCATCTCCACCACCCCCTCCCCGAAGCCGGCCTTGCTCCGGAAGTGCACCCATCTGTAGTGAGGCAGGATCTCGGGCCAGCGCTCCACGTCGGCTGCCACCTGGAAGCAGGTGTCGCACGGGGCCGCGGCAACATGTTCGTCAATGGTCAACAACTCGACACCCCCCCCCGTGAAACAGACTCCTGAACCACACTAGAGAAGACTCGGCCCCCTCGGTCGCGGCTGACGCCTTAGGCACTCACGATCTCGCGCCCCCGACGCGTCGCCAAGACGACGCTCGGGCGAGGGACCGGACTGCACGAGCGTCGCCGGTGACGTGGATCAGCGCGTCCAAGCCGCCCGGCAGCAAGCCCAGCGCGGTCACAGCGGTCTCGCGGGTGAGACTTCGCGATAACACGCCCTCGATCAGGCGCTGGAGTCCACGGCCGCCGCGGAACTCCCTTCGCAGAGCGACTTCGTACTCGGCGAGCGCCTCCTCACCTCCGCCCTTTCGTTCCGCGAGGCGTCGGTCCACGGCGGGGGCGGCCAGCTCGGCCGAGCGGAGGGCACGGTAGATGCCCTGCCCCGTGAACGGATCGTAATACCCCGCGGCGTCACCCACGAGGACGACGCCGTCTCCGGCTATCCGGCGCATGGACCAGTCGAACGGGCCGCTCGCCCAGGGTCCCGAGACGATTTCCGGGCCGGCCGTCCAGCTGGCGGCTCGCGCGACGGCACCTTTCACCAACCGGCGGGCATTCCTGGAGAGGTCACCACCGAACAGCGTCGGATCCACGACCACGGTGCCGTTCCACAAGGGTCGGTCCGCATCAATGGGGGCCAGCCCGATCACGATCCCCCGATCCACTGTGAGGGATCCGCGGTCTCGCGGCGGGCCCGTGCCCTCCAAGTGGCACGTGACCGAAGCCTTGCTGAGACTGGGAGTCCGGCGGACCATCCCGAGACGTCGCGCCACGACGGAGCGCAACCCGTCCGCGCCTACGAGCAGGCGGGGGCTCCAACGGCGGACACAGCCGACGGATACTCCGGTCACGAAGGGGCGTCCTGGGCCGTCCCATCCGACCTCTTTCGCGCGCATGCCCTCGTGCATCTCCACCCCATCCAGGATGGCGCGACGGAGGAGTAGGTCGTCGAACCGAGCGCGAGGGATGCCGAGGGCAGGCCCTGTTCGATCGTCGAACCATCCGCCAGCCGTCCTTCCTTCCGAAGTGCGCAGCTCCCAGCCGCTCAGCCGCGCCGGCCTAGCCGCCGCGACCGGCCCAAGCATTCCGAGCCGGCGTAGAGCCGAGACGGCCCCGGGGTTCACACACTCGCCACACGGCTTCGGGCGCGGAAACCGGGCGCGGTCGATCATGACGACGTCCCAACCAGCTCGGGCGAGCAACGCACCCAGCGTCGAACCGGCAGGCCCGGCGCCGACGATCAGAACGTCCGGGCGGGCTGTGGAAGACCCACGATCACTCATCGTCCGTCTTGGCCGACGACCCGACGAGCGCGAGGCGGCAGGGGAAATGCCGATGCACTCGCACATGGCCGAGCCCGGCGTCCCTGCCCACGTGAGCGAGCTCGTCCGGAGTGAATGCTCTGCGGACCGAGAGCGGCCCGTCGTTCCGAGTAAGCCGGCTGCGTCGCCATAGTGTAGATGCCAGGACCTTTGCCCCGACGAGGCCAAGCAGGCCCCGCTCGAGGTCACTGATGGCGACGCCGATACGAGACACTCGCGCCATCTCCCGAACCACCTTCACGGCGTCGCCGTCAGCGAAGTGGTGTAGCGTGAGGCTGCTGAACGCGATGTCGAAGGAGTCGTCGGAGAAGGGGAGATTCAGAGCGTCTCCCCGCACGACCGGGAGAGGGGCTCCGGAAGAGGGTGTGACGCGTGCGATGCCGACGATCTGCTCGTGTCTGTCGAGCCCGACCACGGTCCACGCTGCCGCCTTGCGCTGGGCCCAGGCGCGCAGGCGCAAAGCGCAGGCTCCGTTCCCCGTACCGACGTCCAGGACACGGCGAGGAACTCCTGGCGTTCGGTACGGGGAAAGGTGCCTGTAGAGCGAGCGGTTGCCGGCGAACAGACGGTTCACCTGATCGACCAAGCGGAGCGACTCGGACAGCTCGCTGAGCTCGTGGGCCGGTCCGTCGAGCAGCTCTGCGTCGTAGACGCGTTCGCCGATTCGGGAGGCTCGGGCGTCCGACGCTGCCGACACTATCTCGCGATCCCCTGGCTCGCGATGCTCTGGAAATCGCTGCTCACGCCTGAACGGCGACTCCTGAACATCTGCAGATCGTCGAATCCGTAAAGCAACCCGACGAAGTCGCCGGAGCTCACTCGAAACACGAGCCCACGATCCAACGAAGCCCCGATCGGCTTGGCAAAATCGATACGCAAGACTTGTGAGCTCCCCGCCGGAAAGCCGAATCGAAGTCCGGCTCCGATCGATGATTCCCACCTGGATTCGGCACCAAAAGGCGCGTCGCCTGCCCAGACTTTTCCCGCGTCGGCGAAGACCGTGATGCCGAGATCGAAGAGCGTGGGCGCGGGCCAACGGAGATCGATTCGGTCCTCGATGGACGCCACGATGCGCCGCCCTCCGGGAGAGTCCTCTTCCCGCAGCCCGCGCACGAGGTCCCGCCCGCCCAGGGTGAGCTGGAACGGGGTAATGGTGTTCCATCCACCAGCTCCCGCGACCCGCGCCGCGATGGTACTCGCGATCCTACGGCCCGGTTGCCAGTAGGCGAGCACGTCGACCTCGGACAGCACGTCCTTCCAGCCTGTGCTTTCCCCGTTTCCGGGCCGGAGTCGCCGACCCTCGAGCTGGGCGTTCGCAAGGAGAACCGTCGACCCGGGCGCCACGCCCCCGAAGAGCGAGAGCCTTGCTATAGCGTCGTTCGTGGGCTCGTCGCCGCCGAAGCCGAAAATCGGGACGCTGCGGCCGAGGGTCACCGTAACGTCCGTGCCGAGCGGAACGTCCCTCACCCCAGTGACGGCGTCGAGCCCCCGGCGCCTGACGTAACGAACGTTGCGTTTGCCCAGCAGCAGATTGACGCGGGTCGTGGCACGGCTGCGAACCTGGCCTGCCAGCCCGTCGGCGAAGCCCAGCTCGTCCGGGAGCGGGTTGCCGAAGTCACGCTCCGCGACGAGGTCGACGGAGCCCGGGTAGTCGTCGAGACGAAGGAGCTCACGGGTCACCCCGAAGCCCAGGAGCGTCAGATCTCCGGCGCTGCCGAACCGAAACGCCTGTGTGGCCTCGACGCGCTCCTCGAGCATGGGGAGCACCACGTGCGAATACGCCGGATGACTGTCGAGGACGTACGGAAAGAGCGACTCCATGCGCCGAAAGCGGAGTCGAGTGCCGGACAGCCCGACTTCCCCGACGAACGGGTACACGAGCATGATGTCCGAGAGCTCCCCGACCCGCGTGCGGCCGATCTTGAACCGGCCGTTCCAGCGAGACCCCAGAAGCTGAGGCGTTTCCAGCGAGATGCCGTAGTCCTGACGCTGCTTGCGCTCCTGGAAGAACAGCCCGGTCAGATGGCCCCGACCCAGGAAATTTTCCTCGGTCACGCGGGCGCCCTCGAACTGGACACCGTCGTCGACCGTGACGTCGATCTGGACCTTGGTCGTCCACTCGTCCCGGGTGTCGACGACGACGTGCTGCGTGCCATCGGACTGAGGCAGCGCAAATACATCGGCGCGGGCGATGAAGCGGAGCTCACGCAGGAGCCGCTCCGATTCCTGAAGTAGCACGGGCTCGGGGCAATCTCCGACCCCGAAGAGCAACTCGCGTGAGATGAAGTCCTTCCGGGTTTCGACATGTAAGAAGTTCGCGAGGTCATAGGCCCAGCGGACCGAGCTCGTGCTCGAGAGGAGGTTGGTATCGAAGATCGACTGATTGTCGATGAAAATGTGGGAAATGGATCCGTTGTCGCACTGCTGGTCCGGCAACGTCAGCTGCCCAGCGGCCCCGGTTGGTGGGAGGGCCAAAGCGCTGGCGGCCAGCAAGCCGCCTACGACCACCCGTAGTGGGGGCCGAAGATCTTTGTGGAGAGATGCGATCGACACTCGAACCGGTGGGGGCGACGCGACGGGACAAGCCCGAAGGGTCCGGAGACGGGGCCCCGAGCCCATCACCGTCGTGACCCCGATCGGCCGCACCACGGCGAGGCAGCGACAACGCGACGAATCGCGCGCGCTGTGCTCCCCACTTGCAGCGACCTGTCCATGCTATCGCTACCGATCATACGATGTTCCCCACGCCGGCAAGCGGCCCCGA
This sequence comes from Longimicrobiales bacterium, assembly GCA_965248625.1. Taxonomy (GTDB): domain Bacteria; phylum Gemmatimonadota; class Gemmatimonadetes; order Longimicrobiales; family Gaopeijiaceae. The sequence continues at coordinate 2,113,983 of OZ252109.1, forward strand.
GCAGGGTTTGACCCTCGCCTGCAGAAACGGATAGGATTGGACCCTTCCGCCGTCTACCCTCAACGCCGCTCTGTGTAGGAATTCCGCACCGAGCCGGATGCCGCCATGGAATACCGTCGAAGTGCTGCCCTGGACTATCACTCGCGTGGTCGCCCAGGCAAGATCCAGATCACACCGACCAAGCCTCTCGCCACCCAACGAGAGCTCTCCCTGGCGTACAGCCCCGGGGTCGCGGAACCCTGTCTCGAGATCCACCGGAATCCGGAGGAAGTCTTCCGATACACGGCCCGAGGGAATCTCGTTGCCGTGGTCTCCAACGGCACAGCAGTGCTGGGGCTCGGAAACATCGGGCCGATGGCGGCAAAGCCCGTCATGGAGGGGAAGGCCGTGCTGTTCAAGCGCTTTGCGGGAATCGACGTGTTCGACATAGAGGTGGCTACGGAAGACGCGGAGGAGCTCGTGAAGTTCTGCCAGCTCCTGGAGCCGACCGTGGGCGGGATCAACCTCGAGGACATCAGCGCGCCCGCCTGCTTCCATGTCGAGGAGCGCCTCAAGGAGACGCTGGACATTCCCGTGTTCCATGACGATCAGCACGGAACCGCGATCATCGCCGGAGCGGCTCTCCTCAATGCGCTCGATGTGATCAACAAGAACGCGGACGATGTGCGCGTGGTCTTCAGCGGAGCGGGAGCCTCCGCCCTCTCGAGCGCTGCCCACTTCGTCCGCCTGGGCGTCGATCGCGCCAACATCGTCATCGTGGACTCCAAGGGAGTCATCTACAACGGGCGAACCGAGGGGATGAACGAGTACAAGGCTCGATTCGCGGCGGACACCGACGCGCGAACTCTGGCAGAGGCCATGGAGGGGGCCGACGTGTTCGTGGGGCTTTCGGTCAAAGGGGCCGTCACGAAGGACATGGTCGCCTCCATGGCTGATCGCCCCGTGATTTTTGCTTTGGCCAACCCCGATCCCGAGATCACGCCCGAGGACGTGGCCGAAGTGCGCGGAGACGCCATCACGGCTACTGGCCGCTCGGACTATCCGAACCAGGTCAACAACGTTTTGGGGTTCCCGTTCCTCTTTCGCGGAGCCCTGGATGTCCGGGCGACACAGATCAATGAAGCGATGATGTTGGCAGCCACGGAGGCACTCGCAAATCTGGCGCGTGAGGAAGTGCCGGAAGCCGTCGCTCTCGCGTATGGCGGAGACCAATTCGAGTTCGGCGCCAATTACATCATTCCGAAGCCATTCGACCCCCGCGTGCTTTGGTACGTGGCGCCGGCCGTCGCGAAGGCGGCCATGGAGACCGGCCCGGCACGCATCGTTATCGATCTCGACGAGTATCGTGACCGACTCCAGGCGAGCCTCGGCCCTGGTCGGGAAGTCATGCGCTGGATGACCACCCGCGCACGCCGACGGCCCATGCGGGTCGTCCTCGCCGACGGCGAAAACGAGAGCGTAATTCGCGCAGCGGGACAGATCACCGACGAAGGTGTCGCGCGGCTGACCCTCATTGGCCGGCCTTCGCTGATCGGACGCAAGGCGCGCAATCTCGGTGTCGACACGGACGGATTCGAGATCGTGGATCCCCGGGCCGACAAGGAGCGTGCCGCCGCCTACGCGGAGGATCTGTACTGCCGTCGACAACGCAAGGGGCTGACACGGGCCGAGGCGCTCGAGCGGATGACGCGCTCCGTCTACTACGGGGCGATGATGGTCAGGCAAGGCCACGCGGACGCGGTGCTCGCAGGGGTCGAATCTCACTACCCTGAAGTCGTCAGGCCCGCTTTGGAGGTCATCGGCCGGCGGGAGGATACCAGGCACGTCGGTGGCCTTCACATGGTCGCACTCGCCGACCGGGACCTCCTCTTCTTCGCCGACACGACGGTGAATATCGAACCGGACGCGGACACGTTGGCCGAGGTGGCCATCCTATCGGCCAACTTCGTCCGTGGCCTCGGCATCGCTCCCCGTATCGCGATGCTGTCATTCTCCAACTTCGGCTCCGTCAGGCACCCAGCGGCAGTCAGGGTACGGGAGGCAGCCGCGCGCGTGAAGGAGCTCGAGCCCGACCTCGAGATCGACGGGGAGATGCAGTTGGACGTCGCCGTCGACCCGCACAAGCTCGCGAGCATCTACGCCTTCAGCGACCTCGAGCGGCCGGCGAACATCCTGGTGTTTCCCAACCTCAGCGCGGCGAACATCTGCTACAAGCTCATGGACGAGCTTGGAGGCGCGGAGGTCATCGGTCCCATCCTCCTAGGGATGAAGAAGCCGGTGCACCTCCTACAGCGCGGATGCACCGCGATGGACATCGCCAACCTTACGACCGTGGCGTCGGTGGACGCGCAAAGCCGTTCCAGCGACACTTAGAGCTTTCGCGCCGCCGGTGCGCCTCCTCGAAGCCGCCCGGCGCAAACCATCTGGAGCGTTTCGAAGACAAATGACCATGCGATCGATTGAGTCGACGGCTGCGGAGGCAGCGATCGGCACCGCCAGCGCCGTGGGGCTCGAGACCCACGGCCTTTCTCCCAAGAAGGACGTCTTCTGGAACTTGTCACCTGCCGAACTCTACGAGGCCGCGATCGCCCGTGGGGAGGGTCGGCTCGTGCACATGGGCGCTTTCGCGGCGATTACCGCTCCTCATACGGGACGCTCACCGAACGACCGATATACAGTGGACGAGCCGACGACGACGGCTGACATCGATTGGGGCGACGTGAACCGTGCCTTCAGCGAGGAGCACTACCGCGTCCTGAGGGACGACATCCTGGAGTATCTGAACGACCAGGATCTGTTCGTCCGCGATGTGCGGTGCGGCGCTGATCCCAGCCACTCGATCGCGGTGCGTGTCGTGAGCACCAACGCTTGGCACTCGCTCTTCGTGTACAACATGTTCCTCCGCCCTTCCAAGGCGGAGCTGGCGACAATCAGCTCAGAATTCACCGTGCTGCATGCGCCCGAGCTGCAGGCCGACCCGGGTCGACACGGCACCCGCTCGCCCACCGCGGTCGTCGTCAACCTTGCCGAAAAGACCGTGCTGGTGGCTGGGACGCGCTACGCCGGAGAGATCAAGAAGTCGATCTTTTCGGTGATGAACTTCCGCCTCCCCAAGCACGGCTCGCTCCCGATGCACTGCTCGGCGAACGTGGGGAAGGATGGGGACGTCGCGCTGTTCTTCGGCCTGTCGGGAACCGGGAAGACGACGCTATCTGCCGATCCGATCCGCGGTCTGATCGGCGATGACGAGCACGGCTGGAGTGACGACGGCGTGTTCAACTTCGAGGGTGGGTGTTACGCCAAAGTCATCAGACTCTCGCCGAAGGGCGAGCCGGAGATCTACCAATCCGCCCAGATGTTCGGCACGATCCTGGAGAACGTGATTCTGTACGACGATACCCGGGAAGTGGACTTCGACGCCGATACGATCACCGAGAATACGCGCGCCTCGTATCCGATCCACTACATCCCCAACGCGGTCATCCCTGGGCGTGCCGGCCACCCGCGCAACGTCGTCTTCCTCACCGCCGACGCCTTCGGGGTGCTGCCACCGATCTCGCGGCTGACTCCGGACCAGGCGATGTACCATTTCCTCTCTGGGTACACGGCGAAGGTGGCTGGCACCGAGCGGGGAATCACCGAGCCGAAGGCGACGTTCAGCGCCTGCTTCGGAGCCCCCTTCCTTCCCATGCACCCGAGCGTGTACGCTGTGATGCTGGGTGAGAAGCTGCGAGAGCACGGAGCGAATATCTGGCTCGTGAACACAGGGTGGACCGGCGGCGGGTTCGGGGTCGGGAACCGAATGGAGCTGACCCACACACGTGCGATGGTCCGGTCGGCCCTCTCGGGTCGCCTCGACGACCTGCCCACGGAGGTCGACTCCGTGTTCGGGCTGACGGTGCCCACGGCGGTGGACGATGTGCCGTCGCAGGTACTCGAGCCGCGTCGGACGTGGGCGGATCCGGAGGCGTACGACCAGGCGGCGGCCACGCTCGCCGGCATGTTTCGCGAGAACTTCGAGAAATTCAAGGACCACTGTCCCGAGGAGGTCAGGGCTGCGGGTCCCAGGTAGTTATCGCTGCACGGCGGATCGTCCGCCCCGGAGGTCAGATATGATCCGCTCAGCGCCAGGGCGTGCGCATGCGCACCCCAAACCCACATTCCCTTCGAGATCTTTCGCTTCACTCGTCGTGGCTCTGGCGCTCGCCGGCGCGCTCCCCCTGTCCGGCCAAGGGCCCGTCCGCCCCGCTGCCGACGGGCAGGCTCGGATCCGCCCTCTGCCGCCCGTGCGGGAACAAGCGGCCGAGATGCAGAGCTGGGTCGAGCGGCGTGTCGTCGACGAGCTGCCCCGTCTGATGCGCGAGTACGGAGTCGAGATGTGGATCCTCTCGATGAGGGAGTACGCCGAGGATCCGGTCTTCTGGTCGATGGTTTCGCCCACGACCTTCGCCGCCCGCCGCCGCTCCATCTATGTGTTCCACGATCGGGGAGCAACTGCGGGAGTGGAGCGTATCGCGCTCGGGGGAACGAGCCAAGGTGGGATCTACGAGGCGTATCGCTCGTCCAGGCCTGCGCCCACGAGAGAAACGGGCGAGCTCTGGGGCGATGAGCAGTGGCGCCTATTTCGGGAGCTCGTCGAGGACCGGGATCCGGCGAACATCGTGCTGAACATCGACGAGCATCAAGCGTTCTCTGACGGTCTGCACGCCGGAGAGCGTGAGGCCCTCGAAGAGGCTTTGGGGCCCGTCTATTTAGCGCGCGTGAAGCGGGAGCCGCGGCTGGCCGTCGACTATGTCGCGCACCGGATTCCGGAGATGATGCCGCGGTATCGGCAGATCGAGGAGACAGTCCACGCCATCATCTCTCGAGCTTTCTCGAGTGCTGTGATCGAGCCGGGAGTCACGACGACGGAAGACGTGGTCTGGTGGCTCAGGCAGAAGGTAAGAGACCTTGGCATGACCACCTGGTTCCAGACCTCGGTGGACGTACAGCGGGCGGGCGGCGTCCCAGAGGGGCCAGTCGTGATCGAGCGGGGAGATCTGCTCTGGACCGACTTCGGCGTCGTCGCTCAGCGGCTCAAGACCGACACCCAGCATCTGGGCTACGTCATGCGTGAAGGGGAGCGCGACGTTCCGGCGGGGCTTCGGCAGTGCCTGGCCACCTCGAACCGTCTTCAAGACATCCTTCTCGCCCATATGGAGCCGGGGCTCACCGGCAATGAGATCCTGGGCCTGGCCCTCGCCGACATGCGGAACGACGGGATCGACGGGACGATCTACACGCACCCGATCGGTGATCACGGACACGGCGCGGGAACGCTCATTGGCAGGTGGGACAGTCAGGAAGGGGTGCCGCATCGAGGGGACGTGGTCCTCAGGCCCTCGACGTGGCACTCGATCGAGCTTCAGGCCACCGTGCCGATTCCGGAATGGAACGGTGAGGCGGCCCGGTGCCGACAGGAGGAGGAGGCGTACCTGGACGAGGACGGTGCGCGCCACTGGGTCTACCGGCGCCAAAGCGATTTCCACCTGGTCTGGTGAACGCTAGTGGTCTGTAGCCGAAGTGCCGCTGATATCCGGACGGCGGGGCATCCCGCGAATGCTTCGTTGGAACTCCTCGCCGTAGCTACAGCTACGCCTCGTCGTCCCGCCTCGCCTCGCGGGCGCCTCACCGTCCTCCATATCGACCGGACTTCGGCTACAGACCACTAGGTGCGTCGTGCCGCCTTGCCACGACGGCGCCTGGATCGCGCGGGCGGTGCCTCGATGGCGTGGGCGTCGCCTGGATGGGTGACGTGGGCGGCGCCTGGATGCCGCGCGACGCTGCGGACAAACGAGCCTACCCGGACCGCTTTGCGTTCGACCCCCAGGAGCACTACTACGACGCGAAGTCGGACCCGGAGAAGCCACGCTGGTTCATGGTCGACGCGGAGTTCGTCGAGAAGTTTCCGGGGATCGTCGCGCTCCCCGACATCAAGGCAGTCGGGACGCTGAGTGACATGGTCCTCGTCAACAACTCCCGCCTGTCCGTGCAGCCCGTGCGCAAAAACGAGTTCGAGACCGTCCGCTAGATGGGGTGGGGTGCGGAGCCGAGTGCCCGCCTCGCCAGAGGGGCGCCTGCGTCTCCTCCGTAGCTAAGACTTCTGGGACACCACACTAGCCGGTTCCGTCTAGCTGGCGGCCTTGGTCAGAAACGTCTCGGGGGCAAGAGTGTGCTCCATCTCGGCTGGGTGGGTTCGGAACCAACGCGCGACGAGCAGGATTTCGGCGGCCTCCTCCGGTGTGAGTCCGGCCGGACCTCGATCGACTTCACGGAGGGCAGCACGGATACGGTCCCCCGCGTCGCGCACCTCCCGCTCGGTCGCGGGCTCACGTAGCTCCGTTCGGACCCGCCCCCGCCTGATGAGGTACATCGTGGCTGGGCCATCGTCGACCGGGACGCGATACAGGAACGTCAGGCGGTCGATCTGGGATCGCTGAAAGAGCATCTCGTCTTGGAACGCCCGCAAGCGTTCCATACGGTCCCGGAGCAGGGCCGCATATTCGAACTCCTTCCGATCAGCGGCGTCCTGCATTCGGTCCCACAACACCTGCACGGGCTCGTCGGTCTCCCCTTCCAAAAACTGGCGCGCCAGATCTACGCGCCGCCCGTAGACCGCCGAACTGCAACGAGCGGCGCACGGGGCTGGGCACGTCGCGATCTCCGCTCTCCAGCAGAGGGGCGAGCGAGCGGCCTCGAGAAGCTCGAGCTGATCGGCGTAATGGACGGGCGTCGACCCCGCACAATCTCTCAGACCGATTACGTGGGCGAGCTCCCGAACCGCGAGCGCCAGCCGCGGCGCGGCTGGGAAGGGCCCGAAGTAGCACGCTCGATCGGGAGTCACTCTCCCCGTGACGACGACCCGGGGAGCGGTCTCGCTCGTGATCTTCACGAAAGCATACTGCCGGCGACGTTTGTGTTGGACGTTGAAGCGGGGACGCCATCGTTGGATGAGACGCATCTCACGGATGAGCGCAGCGAATTCGTTCGGGACTTCGGTCCAATCGATGCGACGGGTCGAGGCGATCACTTCCCCTGCTTTGTCGTCCGCTGTTGCCCGGAAGTACGACAGCAGACGCGACCGTAGGCGGATCGACTTTCCGACATAGATGATCTCGTCGGACTCATCGAACATTCGGTAGACTCCGGGAGTGTTGCGAGCATGCGCCCGGACGTGCTCCCGCAAAGCGCTCGATTGGGTGGTGAGTGCCGTCGACCCGTGTACTCGCGGCGGCGACCGGGGCGTGGCGCGTGTGATCGCATTCAGGACGGGCATGCCCCCTCACCATCGTTTGTTCGCTTTTTGTTCGGGGCCGACGAAGATAGGGTCTTGGTTCTCATCCGACAACCGTCCCGTCCGATGTCGCCATTGCTCCGTGCGCGCGCTCCGCGCTACTCTCCGGGATGCCGTCCCCGAGGTCCTTTCACGTCATCCGCGACCCACTCTGGAACACGATCCGGCTGGACGAAACTGCCGCGCGTATCGTGGATACAGCGGCGTTCCAGAGGCTGCGCTATATACGGCAGCTCGGCTTGGCGCATCTCGTGTATCCGGGAGCGACGCACACGAGGTTCGACCATGCGCTGGGCGTCTACCATCTGGCGGTTACGGCCCTACGCCTGCTCAAGGAGAGGGGCTCGGCTCCTGACAACGCCTGGGAAGCGCAGGGGCTCGTACCTTACGCCGCGTTGCTTCACGACATCGGGCACTACGCATTTTCCCACGCGCTCGAAGAGCTCGAAGACGATCGTTACCCCGGCGATCACGAAGCGGTGAGCGCACGTTTCTTCGAGTCGCCCGAGCTGAGCGAGGCATTGTCCGCCCTGGGCCCGAACGCCGCGGCCGACATCTATGCGCTGATCCGAGGGGAGAGTGCTGTGCCGTTGCGTGGGCTGGTGAGCGGCAGCCTGGATCTGGACAAGATGGAGTACCTGAAGCGCGACGCCCGCTTCTGCGGTGTGCCGTACGGGGAGGTGGATGTCGACCGGCTCCTCCAGGGACTGGTGATGCTGGAGGACCCTGGGACCGGGCACTTGGAAGTCGGCGTCAGCGAGAAGGCTGTGAGCGCGCTGGAATCTCTCCTTTTCGCGAAGTACCAGATGTTCCGAAACGTGTACTGGCACCACGCGGTGCGCTCCGCCACGGTGCTGTACACGCGCATCGTCGACGAAGCCGTCGGGTCTGGCTTGATTGCGCCGGACGAGCTGGTGGGACCGACCGACGAAGAGCTTCTCTACATCGTCGGCGATCGTGCCCGCGCGAGCGACGAACCGGAAGCCGACCGCATCCTACGCCGTTGGCTCCCGGCCCTCCGGGAGCGGAAGCTACCGAAGCGGGCGGCAGAGCTGACCGCGGCCGATCTCACGGGGAGGACTGTCTGTTCCTGGGTCGGCACCGCTGGTCCGACACGCCGGAAACACGAGGACGAGCTGGCGTCTGCCCTCGGCCTACACCCCGGCGAGGTGATGATCGATTTTCCTCAGAAGCGCGCCATGTTTCAGCTCGACCTGTTGGTCCGGCGAAGAGACGGGACCGTCGAGAGGCTCGGTCACGCGGGGCTGCCCGGGGTCATCGACCTCCCGAAGCTCGCCGAGGAGCTCTACCGCACGACGCAGGTGCTCCGCGTCTTCACATTCGAGCGACGGGAGCTGCAGGCGAGCGATGTCCTCGAGCTCGTGACGGAAACGGGCTGAGGTCGGCTGCGGCAGCGGATCGCACCCGTGCGCGAGACCCTCGTTCGAGGCGGTTCACACGCGACGTTCCAATCGGGACACCAGCTCCCATTTCGGACGCCCTCGACCCTCCGTCGGGCTCATTCGACCATGCTCGCGCACCCAGCTTCGGAGTACCTTTTCTGTGGTTCTCCGCGAAGGCGTGAATGCGCCGGCTGACTCCTGGTCGGGGGTCGCTGCCCACATGGCGCTTACCGTGCGGAACCCGCGCGCACGGCGGGGTTAACAGTCGCGGTGCCATGCTCGTGGTCTCCCCTCGGGGCGGCCGCCGGAGGGGCGGATGACGTTGATCGAATTGATCGTGTTGAACGCCCCGGGCCTGGACAAATATGAACGTTGTCGTTATTCTTCACTGCTCCGGATCCTCCATATGGATCCGGGGTAGCAGGAAGACGAAGAGGATTTTGTCGACGTTCGGCTGACTGAAGGAGAAGCGTTTCGAATGGCCGCTGTAGCGAAAACAAACGGTCGCCGCCAGCGAAAGGGCCGGAACCTGCTGTCGGGCTTCGATGCCAGCATAGAAGAGCAGAGCGCCCTCGATCAGTACCTCCGCGACGTGAGTCGGCACGAGCTGATTTCGCCGGACAAGGAGAAGGAGTTGGGGGCTCTGGCTCAGCTCGGTGACGAGGGCGCCATCCAGGAGCTCGCTCGCGCCAATCTCCGCTTCGTGATCAGCGTGGCGAAGAAGTATCAGAATCGCGGCGTATCCCTCACCGATCTCATCCAAGAGGGGAATGTCGGGCTGGTGACGGCGGCTCGGAAGTTCGATCCCGAGCAGGGCGTCAAGTTCATCAGCTACGCTGTTTGGTGGATTCGTCAGGCGATCCTGGCGTCGCTCGCTAATCAGGGTCGCTCGGTACGGGTACCGCTCAACCGCGCGTCGGACCTCGCGCGCATCTTTCGGGAGAAGGAGCGCCTCAAGCAGGAGCTCGGCCGTGAGCCGACGCCCGAGGAGCTGGCGAAGGCCACCGAGTTGACGCCGGAGCTCATCGAGTCGCTCCAGACGCTCAACGCGGCCGAAATTCGATTGGATGCACCCATCGGTGACAGCGAGGATTCGCAGCTCGTCGAGCGCTTCATCACGGAAGAGGCGGCAGAGCCCGAGCAGGACGTCGAGGCCCGTCTCCTCACCGAAGCGGTCCGTGGTGCACTCGGCACGTTGGAGGCGCGCGACGCCAAGGTGCTCCGTCTCTACTTCGGTCTCGAAGGTGAGCGCGAGCACACCCTGGAAGAGATCGGGAACATGCTCGCCGTGACTCGGGAGCGCATCCGCCAGCTTCGTGACCGGGCGCTCAGGCGTCTGCGCGAAGGGGAGAAGGGCTCCGCGCTGGAGTCATTCGCGGCGTGACCTCCGAGGCGCTTCGTCGCCTCGAGCTTCCGGCCCCCGCAACCTGGGGTTCCCGAGCATCGGGGCCGTCGGGCGGCGGGGGCCGTTTTCTTTCCCAATGACGTCGACTGGGCTCGTGCACGAGGTCCAGGGTGGCGTCTATCGCGTCTCACTGGATGACGGCCGTGCTCTCGACACCTCGATCCGCGGCCGCTTGAAGCTCCAGGCCCGCTCTGGGGACCGGGTCGTGATCGGAGACCGAGTCAGGGTAGACCTGACGGGGGACGGGGCCACCATCGAGGAGGTCCTCCCGCGGCGGAGCGAGCTCCTCCGGCGGGGACCAGGCGGGGTGAGAGCCAAGATCTTGGTCGCTAACCTGGATCGGGTCGTGGTCGTGGTCGCCGCCACGCAGCCAGCACTACGCCTCCGCCTCGTCGACCGACTCCTCGCAATGGGGGAAGCCAACGGCCTCCCTTCCATTTTGGTCATCAACAAGCAGGACTTGCCCGGAGCCGCCGACGCTTCCGCCCCCGTCCGAGAGCTCTACCAGGGCATTGGCTACGGGGTTGTTCTCACCAGCGTGGAATCAGGCGTCGGCATCGAGGCGCTGGGGGCCGCCATGGGGGAGGGTGTCTCGGCACTCGTCGGACCTTCCGGGGCCGGAAAGTCGAGTCTGCTGAACCGGCTCGATCCAGCGCTGAGACTCCGCACCGGCGACCTCAGCCGGCGCACGCGTACAGGCCGGCACACGACCGTGGGTGGGCGACTGCTCGCCATGAAGGCCGGTGGGCTCGTGGCGGACACGCCAGGCTTCAGCGACGTAGGGCTTTGGGGGGTCCAGCGGGAGCTGCTACCGCAGTGCTTTCCGGAGCTTGCGGCCCTTGCCGACGAATGCCGTTTCCGGGGGTGTAGTCACACTCACGAGCCCGACTGTGCGGTCCAGGCGGCCGTGGGATCGGGTGCAGTGTACCCGGGTCGGTATGAGAGCTACCAGGCCCTTTTGGAGGAGGCCTCGTAGCGACCCGCTACTCGGGCGGAAGAACGCTCCCCGCCGGGGCAGCCGTGCAGGCATCTTCATAGATCATCTGCCATCCGTCGGCCCGGGCGCCCAACGCCGCGATCCACCGCGACTCGGAGCCGAAGACCTCCAGGAACACCTCGTCTGAACCATCCAGGTCCCCGTCGAGGCGCGTAAGATACCGTGGAGCCGCCTTTCCCTCTCGGTCGTAATCCCGGAACCACTCGTATTCGCTCCGATAGCCCGTACCCCGGTTCTGGACGAGCATGAAGATCGAGTACGATCGAGCCGGCGCCGGGCCGACACCCAACCCATCCAGGTGGACAAACGTCGTCGCGACAGTCGGATCGTCGGTTCCTGGGAGGTCGATGATCCGAAGGCTCTTGCGCGACTCGAGGAGCGACGGCGGCCACAGCGCGTTCTGCCTCGTGATCACACTACCGGCAAGATCCAACGACGCGACCCTCTGGTCGTAAGTGCTCTCGAGGTTCGTGATCGATTCATGGGGTCGCGGTGCAGCGAGCGCTTCTGGCATCGCAAGGAACGTCGAGCCGAGGCTCACCCCGGGAACGAGCTCCACGATTCCCGACACGGCAGGCCGTTCGAGACACGTGGAGCGATCGACGAACACGGAGTCGCCCGCCATGAACGTGCCCACGCGCGCGCCGTCGGCGAAGAGCGTGAACCGTGTGCCGACGGAAAGTCGCTGCTCGGAGAAGTATGCGAGGAAGCCGGGTTCGTCGAGCTCTGTCGGTAAGCCGAGGAGGGAGTCCCCGGAAAGCTCCGCGAGTGCGACGATGGATGACTCGCGATTCCCGATCCTCCCGAGGAACAGGACGGCTCCGTCGGGCAGAGTCGGGGGAGAGACCTCCGGCTCGGGAACCGAGTCGGACACCGCCCCAAGAGGCGGTGCCGCACGCACCAAGCGCACGTCGAACTCGCCCCAGGACACGTTGTCGCACCCTGAGACCGCGGTTATGATCCCCGCGACGGCCAACCAGTAATACGCTAATCTTCCCATTGATCTGAAGCGCCAAGCTATCTCCACCCGGGTAGGAAGCCAAGGGCGAACCCAGGACGGGCATGGTAGACGAACGACGGTTTCGAGACGTCATGGGACACTTGGCGACGGGGGTCACGTTAGTCACAGGCCGGGGTGACCAGGACGAGGTCCACGGCCTCACCGTCAACGCGGTTGCTTCCGTGTCGCTGGCCCCCTCGCTGATCCTCGTGTGCCTCGATGCTCAGGGCCAATCACACGACCCCATCCTGGCGTCCGGGCACTTCGCGGTCAGCGTCCTGGGCCACTCTGATGAGGAGCTTGCACATCGTTTCTCCAGGGGCGTGCGCGACGAGCGCTTCGCCGGGATCCAGTGCCGCACCGAGACGTCTGGCAGCCCCATCCTCGTGGATGCGCTCGCGTGGCTGGACTGTAAGATCGACGCGATCCATCCGGGTGGCGATCACACTGTGGTCGTGGGGGAGGTCCTGGCGTGTGGGGCGAAGGACGGCGACCCACTGGTGTTCTTCAAAGGAGCGTACGGCCGGGTGACCCCGTGAGGCATGGGCCTCGCGGTACGCCTGTGGCGGCGTTTCTCATCGGTGGCGTGATGGGCGTCATGGCCGAGATCGCCGCGGGCTTGCTGCTGTACGAGGGCCCGGGGCTGCTGCGCGCTACGACGATCGTGCTCGCGATGGAGGCCGGGGCGGTGGGGATGGGCCTCAACTCGGCGGCCCGCGTGCCCACCGAACACGTCCCAGGTCGGTTGAGGAGACGCCTTCACCTGACGCTCGTATCACTTGGTTTGGCCGGCGTGTTCACATGGGCATGGGACATGGTCGGAGGATTCTCTTCCGCCGCCGGTGGACAGGGGCTCGGTCTGGCGTTCCTTGCGGCGCTTCCGCTCTACCTCGGAGGCTCGGCGCTCGGCCTCGTCTGTCGAGACGGCGCGCGCGATGCACCGGCCGGCACTCTTTCCTGCGGCGGTCCGGCGATGTTGGGCGCCTGCACCGGGTTCCTGCTCTACGGGTTGCTCCTCGTACCTCGAATCTCACCGCCCGTGCTGGTTCTCCTCTGCATGGCCGCCCTATCCGGCGCAGCCCTGATCCACGGAGCGAACTCACCTGCTCCGGCCGCTGAAGAGGCGGCGATGCAAGATGCAGGCGGAGTCGCGTCGGGCCCTTCTGGCCCCGCCGCCCTGGAGACTTCGACCACGCGCGATCCGGAGGAACGCGCTCCCGGTCTTGAAAGTGATCCTCCCGAGGCCTGAGATTGAGTCCGTCCCTCGCGAAAGCGAGGCGCACGATCACCCAAGCAAGGACACGACGAGATCATGAGGCGTATCCCCGCTCGCGACTCGAACGTCGCGCGGAGTCGAATCGGCCTAATTGCTCTCCTGCCGCTGGCCACGGGGGTCATGGCATGTGGTCCGCAAGACACGACCGGACGGCTGACCGTCCGCAGCGTGGAAGTACGCGCGACGGGAGAGAACGGCGTGACCAAGGTGGCTGGAGCCATCGACTCGACCTGGGTGGTGCCGGGAGACGGAGAAGGAGCGGTGACGAGGTCTTTGAGCTTCCGGCCCGTTGAAGGCGACGGTCTCGAAGGATCCAGGCTCGACCGAGTGCTGGAGGCTCTAGCGACGCAGCTCGTGATCGTTCCGCAGGACGACCCACCCGGGGAGCTCGACGGTACGGAGGCCCGCTCGAACTGGCTGCTCGAGGCCCCCCTCGGTCAGGGCGTCACATTCCGCGCCCAGATCCCCACCCATTACGTGCGTCGGCCGGACACGGCCTGGAACGGAAGCGGCGTCCTGGACCGGGATCTGCACTGGGTCGTGGCCGGCGTCACGCCCACTGACACCGTGGACTTGCGTCTCCAAGGTCAGTATCGAGATCTACGCGAGCCCGGAGGGCTCCGAACCGCTTCCGTAGAGGCCGAAGGAACGCTCCGCGTCGCCTCCGTGGGTGGCACATACCAGCTGATCATCGCGCAAGAGTCCCGAACGACCCCCGTCTCCGGGGCCGCGGTGGGCAGGAGCCGGGAACGCGCCCGAGACGGTCTTTCCAACGCGGGAGCCGCCTCCGAATCGTGATCATCGCGCATCTCTCCGACCTGCACCTCGGCCACCGGGCGTTCGACCGGTCAGAGCGTGGGCGGAACATGCGCGAGAGGGACGTGAGCCGCGCCTTCCTGGACGCCATCGAGCGTGTCATCGAGCTGCGCCCCGACCTCATTGTCATCGCCGGGGACGTCCAGGACCGGCCGGATCTGCCACCGGGTGTGCTCGTGCCATTCGCACAGGCACTCGAGCGGCTCCACCGCGAGCTCCCCGCGCTGCCCGTTCTCCTGGTCGCCGGACTGGGGGATACACCCGACGGCCCGGACCCTGGAGGCCTCGCCGTCCTGGACACGCTCCCATACGTCGACGCGGCCACGAACGGTGTGAGGTCCGTTCGGCTGCGCGAGCTGAAGGCCCACGTGCTCCTGGTGCCCCATCGCGCCGTGACTTCGGGTGTGGAATCGTCCATCGATCCGGATCCGACCGCCGACTGGAACGTCGTCGTGGCGTACGGCCGGGCGGAGCCGGACAACGGAGACGGCCTGTCGATCGACAGCGCCAGATGGGACTACATCGCGTTCGGTGCGGAGCACGCGCATCGGCGCCTGGCCGCGAACGCGTACTATTCGGGCTCGCTCGAACGAGTGTCGACCGATCCGTGGAAGGGCGCGGGTCAGCAGAAGGGATTCGTGACCTTCGACACCCGATCTCGGCGTGCGGATTTCCACCCCGTCGGTGGCAGGCCGGTGGTGGAGCTCGCGGCCATTCGCGCGCGGAAGGACCCCGCCGACGTGAACGACCGAATCCGGGACCTCGTGGAGGGTGTCCCGGGTGGCCTCGACGGAAAGCTCGTCCGCCTACGAATAGAAGGCCTGGAGCCCCGCGAGCAGTGGGCGTTGGACACCGATCTTCTCACGGGACTCCGGGCGCGCGCCGGATATCTCGAGGTGATCGTCACGCCGCCCCGGCCGCCGGCGAGCCTCGAATCCGATCGGGCGAAAGCAGCTCCCGTCGTCCGCGCAGAGGGTGGCGCAGCCCAGGAGTCCGATGAGGAACCTTCGCGACCCGTAACGCTCAGAGCAGTCGGGCGCAGCGACGACGGAGTCGAGCATTGATCCTCCGTGGCCTCGGACACGCGTCCGGCCAGCCTCGCATACCCGACGGACTGGTCGTGCTCCGCACCGGCCCCGAGGCGCCGGAGCCAATCGTAGACATCCTGAGCAGCCTCGGTCTTTCGGGCGCATTCGATCCCTCGACGACCACTCGACGGGCGCTCGATGTGATCGTCGAGGACGCGCGCGGCCGCTGGGAGGAAAGACTCCCCGACCCAACGGCGTCCAAGCTCCAGGTCCGGCTCGGGCTGGCGAGCACCGACCTCGGGTTCCTATGGGCCGGCCTGGGTGCGCGTGAGCCTGTGGCGGCGCTCCACCGCTGTGTCGAGCTCGGTGCACGTTGGAGCGGAATCGAACACGGCGATCGGGCCGGATCCTACCTCGCCGCCTCGGCGCGGGAGCTGGCGTCCCTTCCCACGATCGAACACGCTCCAGCGAGGCGGCGCGAGATGGACGAGCTCGCGGGGCGGGTGCGGGAGCTGGAGGCGGTTCCCGAGGAGCTTCTCCTGCTCGAGTCCGAACTGCGGGATCTCCGTGCCGACACGGTGGAGGCGACCGGAGACGCAGAAGCCCAAACCGTGGAATGGCTCAGGGAGCGGCAGGTCGCGGAGAGCGAGCTGTTCGCCTACCGCGATCGGGCGCGTGAGCTGAAGATCCGACTGCACCAGATGGAAGCGACCGGGAAGGAGGGTGACTGTCCGACGTGCGGCCGACCGCTGGCGGAGCACTTCGAGCCCGTCCTGGTCACGTTTAGTGAGGAGTGGGAGTCGGTGGTTCAGGACGGTAGCTGGTGGAAGAGGCGGCGAGAGCAGCTCGAGGAAAAGCCGGACTCCGTCAAAGCACTGGAGGGACGCATCCTCCGCCTCCACGCCGCGATCGAGACGGCCGCGGAGAAGCTCGAGCGCGGACGTGGGGCGCTCGAGGAGCTCGGCGTTGCACAGAAGCGGCTGGAAGACATGAGGCGCCGGTTGGGTCGGGGAGCGGGCGACGCTGGGAGTGGGGACGCCGACGCAGAACCGGATCTGGCGGGCTCGCCACCGACGCTCCCTGACGCTCGAGATCAGCGCAGAGCCGAGTTGACCGAACGATCGTTGCGCCTCGCGAGCCGATGGGTCAACGACATCAGTGGGGGCCGATACGGAGGTCTCGACCACAGAGACGGGCGCGTGGTTCTGATTCGTGACGGATCGAGCGTACCAGTGTCGACGGGTGCGGATCAAGCGATGGTGAGCATCGCCCTACGCGTGGCGGCTGTGCGGTTCGCCCTCGACGCGGATGTGCCACTGGGGTCGGTGGCGTTTTCGGATCTCGAGGCGCTCGGGGCGGAAGGGCGCACGCGGGCGCTGACCGCCTTTAGGAAGCTTCTTCCCGACGTCAGGCAGGTCGTCGTCTCATCGCGAGTGGGGCCGGGGATCGACCGAGGCCCTTACGACGCTGCGTTCGCGTTCACTCACAGCCGGGAAGAGGGCGCGCGATTGGAGCCCGTCCACGAAGGGCCAGGAGCGGTCCAGCTTTCGGGGATGAGCGCGTAGATCAACGCCCGAGCCGCGCCCATTCGTCGCCGGCCGCCCGGTGGACCTCGAACTCCTGGTCGTCTTCGCCCCCTGCGGCCTGGGCGAGCGCATAATGGACCCACGCGTAGTAGTTGGGGATCCCAAGCGTGGGACGATCAGGCCAAAACGCCCACTCATGCGGGATCCCGCCGCGGTGCACGAACACGTCGTTGACGAGGGTGCGAGTCCTTCGCTGGTCGAGGTAATTCCCAAGCACGGGCGCGAGCGGTGATGGCGGTAGCGGCACTACCCCGGCCGTATCCGCGGTCGCGGGGTCTCCATTGTAGAGCCGATACGCGAGCCCCTCCCTCACCAAGTAGTCCCCCAGCCCCAGCGAAGCCTGCGCGTTCGTCGTTGATGCGAAGTAGACAGGGCGCTCCGCGATAGCCGAATCGATGGCGGACAACGCAAACTGCTGCCAGGGGAGGAAGATCTCCCCGGCGCCGATCGCCGCCGTCACGTTGCCGAGTCTGTACGAGCGGTCCTCGGGCAGCACGAAGGGGCTGCGCGCGACGGTCGCGATCGTCTCGTCGGGCAGATCGAAGATCGACCGGAGTGGGACCGACACCGGAGCCGAGAGCTCGATCGCGACCTGGCCTGCCGCGCGCGCTTCGTCCGGCTCGTGAGTATAGACCGCGGGCAGGCCCTGGGGATCGTACGGACGCTGGCAGACGATTCGTGAGGGCGTTGCCCCTGGATCGACGCCCGACGGGCACGGTCTCGTGAGGTCGCGGATCTGCCTGATATACCAATCGGTGTTCAGGTACGACGTCACCATCACGGTCACGTCACGCCGGATGCCCTCGACCTCCTGCAAGTACCAGAGCGGGAACGTGTCGTTGTCGCCGTTCGTGAAGAGGATCCCGTACGGCTCGATGCTCTGCAAAAGGTTGTAGGCCCAGTCCCGAGCCGAGTAGTCGTGTGCCCGCGTGGCCCAGGACCAATTCAGGGCCAAGGGAAGGAGAGCCAGGCCCAGCACCGGTGCCACCCGGACGAGCCCGACACGGAACCTCTCGGCCAGCCATATCCACGCGGCCGCGATCCCGATTCCTGCCCAGAGCCCCCAGATGGAGAAGCCGACGATGAAGAAGTAATCCCGCTCGCGAACCTCGTGTAGATCCCGATTGGCGATGGGAGCTGGGATCGAATAGCCGTACTTGAAGTTCAGGTAGAAGAGAAGGCCCGCGGAGAGGGTCGCGAACAACATGAATACGTACCAGAAGCTCTTGCGGTCTCGCCGGAAATGCTCGATCGCGCCGAACAAACCCAGGCCGGAGAAGAGCACCGTGAATGGCCCGCGAGCCCTCGAGAACAAGACCTCGTCACCGGAGAGCGAGCGTGACCACTGCCAATCGAAGTACTGCAGGTAGTTGACGATCTGTGACCACAGGGGGGCAAGTCGCGGCACGAGAGCGGGCTTGTCGTATTGTTGCCGGCCCAACGCCGCGGACAGCTCCGCACAGCCGGCCTGACCCCAGGTGACGATGCTGGTGAGTGCGGCACCCAATGTCTCGCACGTCGGGTCCGCCTCGCTGATGATCGGGTCGAGCGCCGCACGAAGGGGGAGGAAGAGGTGGATCGATAGTCCCGCGAGTCCGGCGAGCCCGGCCGCGAGATAGAGCCGATAGTTGATCAGCGTCTGCGGATGGACGCGGAGGATGAACACCGCCAGCGCCGGGGCGGCCAGGAACGCCATGAGGTGGTTCCCCACTGAAAGGGCGAGGATGAACACCATGAGGACGAGAAGATTGTCGTCCTTGCCCCTGCCGAGGTTGCCACGCCAGTGAAAGGCGAGCCAGCTCAACAACGCGACGGTCAGCAGCGAAACCGTGTAGACCTTCTCGTTCACGTTGGACTGATTCCAGACGGTGAACGTCGTGGCGCTCACCAGAACGGCTGCGGCGGACCCAATCAGAGCGAACCGGCGGTTCTCGGAAAAGAACGTGAGGATGCGAAACGCGACGAGAAACCAGAGACCGTGGGCGGCGGCGCTCACGAATGCCGAGAAGAGGTTCACCCGAACGGCCACAGACAGCCCGAGCGGCGCCAAGAAGGCTTCCCACGCCCGGGCGAGAACCACGAACAGCGGGTTGCCGGGGGGATGGGGGATTCCGAGGATGTGAGCCGTGGCGATATACTCGCTCGTGTCCCAGAACGCCGTTGTCGGTGCCAGCGTGACGACGTACAAAAGGAAGACGCCTGCCGAAGCCAGCGCGGCCCATCCGTAGGGCTCCGAGCCCTGCGCCCGTCGTCCCGCCGAGCCCTGTTCCCGTGACCGGTCCGAGCCTCGCTCGGGCGACTCCACCGAGCCCCGTTCCCGTGACCCTGCCGAATCCCGCGCCGGTGACTCCGCCGCGCCCCGTGCCGCTGGCTCGGACGTGTCCCCAGGGTCCTCACGAGCGCTGCGACGCATCATCACCGCTCCGAACGGAGAAGAAGGCTGCCCCACGAGTCCACTTCCACGGTCCAACCAGACGGAATCCACGTTGTGGAGCTGTACTCCATCACGAGCCCCGGTCCCGCCAACCTGTGGCCCGCGCGCAGGTCCTGCCTCCACCATCGGGTCGCCTGCTGGGAGCCGCCATCGGCATAAACCTCGGCGGTCTCCCCGGGCGGGTCGCCGCCGGCCGGTTCGAGAGGGACGGGTTCCAACGGCAGTCCTGGCGCCTCCGCCACGACGCGCAACGTCACCGCTTCCACCCGAGTCCCGCCCTGCCGGTATCCATACCGTTCTTCGTGAGCTCTGTGGAAGCGCTCAGCCCATTCGTCCGCAGGCACGGGTAGCTCGAAGCTCTGACCGTGGTACCGGGCGTCGACCCACCGCTCGACGGAAAGCACGTTCTCTGCAACGCCCTCCTCCACCATCTGTGAAACCGCCCGCCCCTCGAGCTCCGCGAATACATCGTCGAGGACCGTTGGGTGATTCGGGTCGTCGCTCGCGACCAGCACGGTTCGAGACGCGTCCTTGGAGACTGGGGCTGACAGCATGCCATATGCGGACAGAAGACCGGGGTTGGGTGGGATCAGTGCCTCGGCCGCTCCAAGGCGCTCGGTGAGCTCCGCCACATGCAGTCCGCCCGCGCCCCCGAAAGCGACGACGGCGAACGTTGCCGGGTCGTAACCCCTCTCTACCGAGATGACACGCAGCGCCCGCTCCATCGAGCTGTTGGCCACAGCCAAGATTCCTGCGGCAGCTTCCTCGGGGGCCATCCCCAGCTGTTCGGCCAACCGGGACATGGGATCGGCGATCAAATCCCGGTCCAGGGGGGTCGCCCCGCCGAGGAACGCGCCTGCGGGAAGCCGGCCGAGCCAAACGTGCGCGTCCGTCACGGTGAGTTGGGTGCCACCGCGACCGTAGCAAACCGGCCCCGGCGCGGCACCCGCGCTCTCGGGACCGACGCGCAGCGCGCCACCCGGGTCGAGCCGAGCAAGCGAGCCGCCTCCGGCGCCTACCGTGTGGATGTCGATGACCGGAATGGCCGCGGGATGCCCTGCGATGACGAACTCGCGAGTCCGGATCGGCCGTCCAGGACAGAGTGAGACGTCGGTCGACGTTCCGCCCATGTCGAACGTGACGATGTCCTCTCGTCCCGCACGCCGCGCCCAGGCCAATGCGCCCACGACGCCCCCCGCGGGGCCTGACAGCACCGTGTGGATCGGCTCGTCGCGCGCGCGTGCAATGGGGAGCGAGCCACCGTTCGAGCCCATGATACGCACGCCGTCGGCACCCGATTCCCGCTCCAACCGCCCCAGGTAGCCAGACACGACGGGCGCCACGTATGCGTTGACCACCGTTGTCGAAGTGCGCTCATATTCCCGGTATTCGGGGAGCACCTCGGAGGACACGGATACGAGACGGTTTCGTTCACGAAGCCTCTCCGCCACCGCGGCTTCATGCGCCGGGTTCGCATAAGAGTGGAGCAGGGCGACCGCCCATGAGCTGGCGTCCCGGACAGTCAGCTCGTCCAGCTCCGCTGGATGGAGCGCCTCGATCTCCTCGCCGGCCGGGCCGATCCGGCCCGAGATCCCGATCCGGTCGTCGCGGGCCACGAGGGGCGGGAGCCGATGCCCAACCAACGCATATAGCTGGGGCCGGTTCTGGCGGCCGATCTCGATGACGTCCTCGAAGCCTCGATTCGTTACAAGCACGACACGGGCGCCCTTCCGTTCGAGGAGCGCGTTCGTTCCGACCGTCGAGCCGTGAACGAGCATGAAGGGCCGACGCTCGCCCAAGAGCGCATCGATTCCTGCCAATACGGCGTCGGCAGGATCTTCCGGAGTAGACGGGAGCTTGAGGGTCGCGACACCATTTCCTTCGAAGAGGAGGAAATCGGTAAACGTCCCGCCGGTGTCCACTGCCAGGACCGGTGGATCACCTCCTGGCCGTGGCGTCTCGCTGCCGTCGCTCAACCCGTCCTCCATGTTCAGCCACGCTCCATCGATCTATCATCCGCTTCCCTGGCCCTTGGACTCTCGAGTGTCCGGGTCGGACCGCTCACAGCCGCGGTTGCCCTGCCCAAGAAGGCGGGCCACGTTCGGCCGCATGACCCTGTCCCCGACCGTCGAGCGTTTCCAGGAGCTGGCTCGTGACAGCGGCCTCGTGCCAGTGTGGACGGAACTCCTGTTCGACGTCGACACAGCGGTTACCGCGTATGCCAAGCTCGCCCGTCCGCCCTTCGGCTTCCTGTTGGAATCGGTCGTCGGCGGCGAAAGGTGGGCCCGATACACCTTCCTCGGCACTGAGCCCGCCGCGGCGTGGCGACTCCGGGGCGACTCCGCGGACTGGTGGACTCCCGGCGAAGGATGGAGGCCCATCGACGGGGTCGATCCGCTCGCCGACCTCTCCCGCCGTCTCATTGACTATCGTCCAGCCGCAGTGCCCGAGCTTCCCCGTTTTTGGGGAGGCGCCGTAGGGTACATGGGGTACGACGTCGTCCGCCAGGTGGAGCGGTTGCCAGAGTCTCCGTCCGACGATCTACAGATCCCCGACGCCCTGTTCATGTTCACGGACGTCGTCCTCGCGATCGACAACCTGCTTGGTCGCGCGACAGCCATCGCGGCGGTCCCTGTCGCGCCCGGCCTCGACGGGTCCTCGCTCCGCGAACGGTACGACGAAGGGGCCCGCCGGCTGAGCTCCTTCGTCCGGGACCTCAGGGAAAGCGCTCCGCCCCCCGCAATGGAGCTGCTGTCCGAGCCTGAGCAGGACCCCGACTTCGAAAGCACGGTGAGCCGAACCGCTTTCGAGCAGGCGGTGCGACAAATCCACGAGTACATCGTCGCCGGAGACGCCTTCCAGGTGGTCCTGAGCCAGCGCCTCGAGATGTCACTCACCGGCTCGCCGTTCCAACTCTATCGGGCTCTGCGAACCCTGAATCCGTCTCCGTATCTGTACTTCTTGGAGCTGGATGGAGTCACTCTGGTCGGGAGCTCGCCCGAGCTGCTGGTGCGCGTCGAAGACGGAGTCGTGACCGTGCGGCCCATCGCTGGTACCCGGCCGCGGGGGGCCACCCCGGAAGACGACGCACGACTCTCCGGCGAGCTCGCTGCCGACGAGAAGGAGCTGGCCGAGCACCGCATGCTCGTCGATCTTGGACGAAACGACGTGGGGCGCGTAGCCCGCCCCGGCACGGTCCGGGTGTCGGAGCTCATGGCGGTGGAGCGCTACTCCCACGTGATGCATCTGGTGAGTCGCGTGGAGGGCGACCTGAGGGACGGGATGAGCGTGCTGGACGTGCTCATGGCCTGCTTCCCGGCAGGCACGCTGTCGGGGGCCCCGAAGATCCGCGCGATGGAAATCATCGACGAGCTCGAGCCTGTGCGCCGAGGGCCGTACGGGGGGGCGGTCGGCTACCTGGCGTACGGTGGGGAAACCATGGACACGGCGATCGCGATTCGGACGGTCCTCGTGACGGGAGGCCGGGCGTACGTCCAGGCCGGAGCCGGGATCGTCGTGGATTCGGATCCCGCGAGGGAGTACGAGGAGACCCTGGACAAGGCCAGAGCCCTCCTGCGGGCCGCGCGAATGGTCCCTGAGCCCGAGTAGCTGCTGAGCTCCCCCTCAACCCGAGGTGGAGCCGTTCCCCAGGTCTTCGAGCAGGTAGGCCAGGGCTCGGATTCCCTTCTCGAAGTTCTCGACGGGGAACCACTCGTCGGGGGCGTGCATGTTCGCCCCCGGAAGGGCGAACCCGACGAGCAACGCCGGTGCTCCCAGAATCCTCTCGAACTCACCCACGATGGGGATCGAGCCACCCTCACCGGTGAGGACGGGCCGGCGGCCGAACGACCGCTCGAGGGCTCGGGTGGCGGCATCCACGAGGCGGCCCGTCACCTGTCCGCGCCACGGGCTGCCCCCGTGGAGCTCTTCGATTTCGATGGTCACCTCCGGAGGGGCCACGCGCTCGACGTGCGCGCGGAAGAGCTCCGCCACCCTCGCCGGATCCTGGTCCGGCACGAGGCGGAAGCTGACCTTGGCCATCGCCTTCGCCGGCAGGACCGTCTTGGCGCCTTCGCCCGTGTAGCCCGAGAGCAGCCCGTTGACCTCACAGGTGGGGCGGATCCACAACCGCTCGAGCGTGGAGTACCCCGACTCTCCGGAGAGCCCGGGCGCACCCACGCTGTCACGGAAATCCTCATCGTCGAACGGTAGCTCACGGATCTGGGCCCTCGTGTCGTCGTCCCAGTCCACGACGTCATCATAGAACCCGTCGATGGAGATCCGTCCATCGTCGTCGTGGAGGGTCGCGAGCAACGCTGCCAGCGTCGTTGCCGGATTGGCGACCGCCCCACCGTAGCTGCCCGAGTGGAGATCTCCGACCGGTCCACCCACCCTGACCTCGAAGTAGGCGAGCCCGCGCAGCGAGAAGAGCACCGACGGCAAGCCGGGAGCGAACATCGCCGAATCGGAGATGACTACGGTGTCGCAGCGGAGTCGGTCCGCGTGCTCCTCTACGAACGGGACGAGATTGGGAGACCCGATCTCCTCCTCTCCTTCGGCCAACAGGATCAAGTTCACGGGAAGCCGGCCAGTCGCGCTCAGCAGAGACTCCACGGCCTTCACGTGTTGGAACAGCTGTCCCTTGTCGTCCGCCGATCCCCGCGCGTAGATGCGGTCGTCACGCACCTCCGGTTCGAAGGGTGGTGACGTCCACAGGTCGAGGGGATCCGGCGGCTGGACATCGTAGTGTCCATAGACCAGCACAGTGGGAGCGTCCGGGCCGGCCCCGCGCCACTCACCCAAGACGACCGGATGCCTCGCCGTGTCTAGCACTTCGGTGTCGAGGCCCGCCTCGCTCAATCGCTCGGACAGCCAATCCGCCGCTTGGCGGGTATCGCCGATGTGCTCGGAACGCGCGCTGACCGACGGTATGCGCAAGAACTCGAAGAGCTCCGCCTGAAAGCGATCGATGTTGTCCGATATGAACTGCTGAGGGTCGGCCATGCGCTCCTGCCGGGCGTGGCGGGTCAGCGAAACCTCTCGAGGCCCGCGTTCGTAGGGAGAATCGATTCCCCGGTACTCTCGTAACAAGGGGGCTGGGACGCGGAGCCCGGCGCGCTATCCGGGCGAGAGAGGCTGGTCACCTCTCGATCAGTAACCCACGGCGTGCCTCCGTGGGGTGGGACGGGCGGCGGTCCTCGCGGGCCGTCGTTCGTTGTTTGTACCCCCCGCCTTGCCCTGTCCGGAGCTCAGTGCGCGGACCGCAGGTCTACGGATCGTGGTCCCAGGTCCCATTATCGCGCCCCGTCGAGATCGACCCTACATCCACCCCCGGATCCCCCAGCGATATGTCGCCGCGCTGAGCGTGGCGAGGATGACCGCCCCGATCATGCCCCCAGAGCTCAGGGCCACTGGGTCGTCGAACTCGAGTACTCCGACTCCGAGCATGCCGCCGATTACGGCGCCGAAGGCACCGAATATCGCGAGCAAAAGGACATGTCCCGAGGTTTCCTCGGGTCGACGGACAAGCACCTTCATCATCAGTCCGATGAATGCGCCAAGCGCGATCCACACCCCGACGCCTATCCAGTTTTCCATGCCGAGCCGATCACGAGGAATGGGGTTGTTTCTGGGACCGCGAGAATTTATCGGCGACGCCCAGACGAAGCCACCCCGCCCGGAGACCATGTGCCCGGCGCGGTGTTTGCGCCAAACGTCTGGTCTTCCTCCGTCAGGGAGGGTCCGGAGCACGCGACGCCGGATTGACCCCCTCACGAGTCGCCCGTACGGTTGGTTCATGGACGAACAGGTCATCAACCTCAAGGACTACCTCGCCCGGAGGGGGACGGGCGCCCGGACATCCTTCGCCGTGTGGGGCGGCGAGGGGGATCGATCACGTCTGGCGTTGCCCGTATGGCGAGCCATCTACCTGGTCGGAGGTGAGCGGGCGGCACTCGTTTGCGCGGCCGACGACTCGTCCGTCCCGAAGCGGCTCGAGCCGATCTTCATCTTGGACCTCGGCAGCGACACGCCACGGACCGAGTTCGACGCCACGCTGACCGAAGGACTTTGGGAGACCGAGATGACGGCCCCCGACCTACGAGATCGCCGTCCAGGGGGGGTTGCGGTGTATCTGGGTGCGGAGGACGATCGTCGGTGGTTCATGATCATCGACGACGGAGGCGCGAAGCGCGACGCGCTGGTTGGACGGGCGCGGGACGACCTGATGTTCCTGGCGGGAGAGTGCGCGGGTCTGCTGTTCCACTACGGATTCGCCCAGCCGGAGGGATGAACGGCTCAGCCCGCCTCCGGTGCGGGCCGGCTGCCGGGTTCACTCGCGAGCCTACTCCTGCCCCATCCGGCGCTTGAGCTCGTCCAGCTGATCCTCGACGTCGACAACCGGTCTGCCCGCGTCGTCCAAACCCATCTCCTCGTCGAACGCGCTGGCGGCGTCGGCCTCGGACTGGGTCCCCGAGATCTTCTGTTCCATTCGATCGAAGTCGCTGAAGAGGTCGTCCACCTTGCCCATCGAGTCGCGGGCCTCGGTGCGCCCCGTCGTCGAGGCCAGGGCTTCTCGCTGCTGCCGCGCCTCCTTGATCTTGGAGAACATCTCCTCCACTTCGGCGCGTCGAACGAGGAGCTCCTGCCGGATGGCCTCGGCCTTGCCTTCCAAAACCTCGGCGCGCCGCTCGTGCTTCTCGGCGAATTCGGCCGCCACCCGGGCGGTCTCCTCGTCGGAGATCTGTGCCGCCTGGCCTTCACGGCGACGACACGTCGCCGCCTCGTCCGTCTCACGCTTGGCGGAGGCGCGAGTCGATGCGAGATCCCTTTCGAGGCCACTGACATACGCCTTCGCGTCCGTGGCCTCGCTGTACATGCCAGCGAGAAGCCGATCGACGGCCTCAGGGACCTCGTCTCTGCCGAGCTCGGTCTTGAAGTTCTCGACGGCTTCTTTGAAGGCGTTTCGCAGGTTGTCGAACATTGTCCTAGGCGAGTCTGAACTCCGACGCTCAGCGCGTCTTCAGTTCATGAACGGCTCGATGCGCTGAGCGAAGGAGTTCCGTGCCCGGTGCAAGCGGCTCTTGACCGTGCCCAGGTTTACGCCCGTGATCTGCGCGATCTCTTCGTAGCTCTTGCCCTCGAGCTCGCGGAGCCGGAAGACCAGCTGGTGATGCTCCGGGAGCTCCGCGACCATGTCCTCGACCAGTCTGCGCAGGTAGCGCTTTCGGTACAGATCGTCCGGGCGCATCGAAGTGTCTTCAAACTGCAGCGGACGATGATCGTCTTCCCAATGACTCTGCAGACGCTGAAAGAGCACCAGCGGGCTGCGCGACCGGTTACGGAGCTCGTTCTTGGAGAGATTGCTCGCGATCGTGTAGATCCACGTCGAGAACTTCTTGCTGGTGTCGAACCGATGGAGGTGCCGGGTGACGCGGATGAACGCCTCCTGGACGAGATCCTGGGCGCGATCCGGATCACCGGTTTTTCGGCTGATGAAGTGAACGAGCCGGTCCCGGTAGCGGTCGAAGAGCTCCCGGAACGCTCCCTTTCGCTCGTCCAAGTGCGAAACGACGAGCTCCTCGTCGCTCATGGACTCGAAAGAAGTCCGGGAAAGCTCGTCTCGTCTTCTGACGGTGAACTCCACCATGGCCCTCCTTCAGGGTTCCACCGGGTCGCGCCAGGTGTCGCGCGCAAAAAAAGGGAGCCGCCTGAACGGACTCCTTCTAGCCTGTCACACCCAGTGGAAGAGTACGCGAATCACTACGATTCGCCCTCGAATATGCCCGAAACGGTTTACGCGCTCAAGAGCGGCGTCGCCGATGGCCCCGATGCCTCGTCCACACACCGCGCCGATCATTCGACTCCAACCGGTCGAAGCTGCACGGAGATCAGCGTCCCCCCCTCCGAGAAGCCGTCGTATAGCGCCTTCGCAGGAGGCGGCTGCAAAGCTCTCGATTCGAGCGCCTGCTCGGCCCCGGCCTCCACCTCCTCGGTCACGTGGCTCTCGATGCGCTCCAACTTGCTCTCCTCGATTCCACGGGCGGCGAGATACGCCTCGTACAGGCCGATCGGGTCACGGCGACCCCAGTGCTCGAACAGCTCGGCGGGGAAGGTGTCCCGGGCCTCGCGCTCGTCGTGGGTCGCGTGGCCGCCCAAGCGGAACGTCGAGGCGACGACGATTCCTGGACCGTCCCCTCGCCGGCAGATGTCGACGGCGAGACGGGTGGCCGCATACACGTCGAGAACGTTGTTGCCGTCGCAGCTCCACCCCTGGACGCCGTACATTTCGGGCCAGTCCGTCAAATCTCCAACGCCGTGTTGGGCAAGAGGGGTTCCCAACGCCACTTGGTTGTTCTGAATGACGAACACCGCGGGTAGCCGCTGGACGGCCGCGAAATTCAGGCCCTCGTGACACTCCCCGGTCTTCGTGGCTCCGTCGCCGATCCAGGTCAAGGCCACACGCGGTTGGCCGTTGTTGCGGAAGGCAAGCGCGACCCCAGCCATGACCGGCACATTCGTGCCCATGTGGCTGATTGGCTGAATCACGCCGCGGTCCGGAGCGCCAACGTGAAGATCCCTTCCTCCGTTCGGGCCGTCCTCGGTGGCAAGGTAGCCTCGGAAAAGGTCCGCAACCGGCATCCCCATCATGTGACAGGCGCCAGCGTTCCGGATCATGGGACAGACCAGGTCTTTCCCTGGATCCAACGCCCGGACACTGCCAACCGTGACTGCCTCTTCCCCGGTGCCGAGCCAGGCCTTGGAGATCACTCCCTGCTTCACCCAACGTTTCAAACCGACGTCGTGGAGCCGTGTCGTGAGCAGGTCACGGTAGAAGCCGAGGAGATCGCGATCCGAGAGCGCGGCCACGATATCGGCCCTGGGCGGATCGCGGCGGATGGTGTTCGCAAAGCTCTCGATGAGCTCGGGATCCGGTCGCCAATCGACGTACTCGGGCGGATCGAACGCGGGGTAACGCTTCATTGTGTCGCGGATGGGGACGAGATCGGGCGCGAGCGCGGCCGGTGGTGAGCCACGGGAAGACAGAAAGTAGACGGCGGGTCGAGGACCGGGCAACTGCGGAGCGGCCTACCTAGTCGACATGAAAAGAACGGGGGGAGGACAGGACCTCGAGGCGCGAACCAGCCCCCCCAATGGCCTGCGAAGCCCTGAAGCCTCACCCCCGCTCTGCACTCGATGCGACGCGACGGCGGGACCCGGTCGCTCGCAACACACCTAATTAAAAGGAGCCACGTCGCCGTGTCACTCTCGATTTGGGACGCTAGGACGTACGAAAACGAAGGTCTTCCACGTGCTCTCGGTCGGCCTCCTCTGTCTCCGACGTCGGTCTTCCGCGTCTCCGAGGTCGGTCTTCCACGTCTCCGACGTTTTCTGCCGTGCCCGGTTCGGAATGGCGGCTGAGTCTTGCCGCGGGGGCCCAAGGGCCTCTGCACACGTGTGGTGGTGTCTCGCACAGTGGGCTCGAGGGCCTGCGCTCGTTGCCCGCACCCGTGCTCCACGCGACATTAGCAGCCGCTCAAGCACGGCCGGAGGCCTCGAATCGATTCGTGAACCACGCCGACTCTTCTCTCCGCATCAACTCCGTCCGACGGCGAGTGTCGCCGTCGGTGGGCTTGACGATCCTCGAGGTCATTCGATCCCAGGACCGTCCGGAGGAAGTTCTGCAGGACGAGGACGTCTCGATCACGATGCCGAGACGCCTCGGGTTGAGCGACGTCATCGAGACACAAATCCGGCGGTACCGGGACCAAGTACGACGACGCCACAAGATGTCGGATGACGAGCTACGGGACCTGATCGGTCTCGTGATCCGACGTCCGGATGCCGAAGAGGTCTTCGTCGCAGTCGGGAGCAAGCTGGCCGAGGGTGACCCGCGGCAGGTCTCGTCGCACCTGCCCCGGCGTCTCGCGTACGCGATCGCGCGCAGGAGGGTCAAGCGTCGCCTGAGCGGCCTGTTTGGGAGGTCCATCGTGAGGTTCGGGGCCGGACCGTTCTCGATCGAGGGCGACCACGTCCTGTTCCTGTGGGCCGATCCCGGCGGAGCGGCGTGCGCAATTGTTTCCGGGCTCGCGGAAACCATCCTGGCGGGAAGCCTTGGCCAGCCGGCGAGATTGGTCCACAGCGAGTGTCGGGGGCTCGGCGCGGATCGGTGCGGCTGGCGGATCTTGGAGGCCTCCAGCGAGCCTCTCCCGGGATCCGAGGTCTCGCCGCAGCCCGTAATGGACCGAGCGGCGGAGGCGGGATGATTCGACGGAGAGTGGGGAATGGTTCTCGACGGAGGGTGGGCAGTGGTTCTCGACGGAGGGTGGGCAGTGGTCAACGAGGGTGACGAGGCCCCAGACTTCAAGCTACAGACCGACGACGGATCCGAGATCACCCTAGGTGATTTTCGCGGGCGCCCCGTCGTGCTTTACTTCTATCCCAAGGACGATACGAGCGGGTGCACGGTGCAGGCGTGCGAATTCCGGGACACCCTGCCTAGATTCGACGAGGCCGGCTCTCTCGTGCTCGGCATCTCCCCGGATCCGGTCCAGTCCCACCAGAAGTTCAAGCAGAAGTATGACCTCAACTTCCCCCTGCTCGCCGATGAGGAACATCTCGTGGCCGAGGCGTACGGAGTGTGGAAGGAGAAGTCGATGTACGGCCGGAAATACTGGGGTGTCGAACGCAGCACTTTCCTGATCGGCGAAGACGGCAAGATCAAGCGCGCCTGGCGCAAAGTCCGTCCCAAGGGCCACGCTGAGGCGGTGGCCGGCGAGCTCGCCTGATTTCCGACCCGGCTCGTTTCCGACTAGGCTAGTTTTCGGCCAGGCGCGCTGCGACTACGCCGCACCGACTACGCCGCACCGGTTCTGCTGGCGAGCCCTTCGATGGCCCGATGTACCTTGAATACGCAGAGATCCTGCACGACCCGTAGACCGTTTGCTCGCGCGTCCCCGCCCTCCTTGTCGGCGCGGATGCCCTCCTGAAGCCAAATCACCGGCCGTTCCGAACGTGCCGCCGCCGCTTCAACGTGGGTCTCAGCCTCGGCCGACGGCCGAAAGACGAGGACCATGTCGACCGGCTCGCTCACGTCGGCGAGCGTCGGCCTCACCGAACGCCCCAGGATGCGCGTAGCGTATGGATTGATCGGGAGAACGTCGTACCCTTTCGCCGCCAAGTAGGATGGCACGCGGCGCGCCGCTTTCACGGGGTCTCGGGACATTCCGATGACGGCGATCGTGCGGGTGGACTCGATGATGTCCCGGATCTCTGCGGGTCCGGGATTGTCCGGGTCGCTGGACGACCGGAGAACCACCGCGAGTGACGCAAGATCGGCCATGTCCGACGTCCGTGTCCGTTGAGTGCCCGCGGCAACGAGGCCCAGACGGGTCCGAGGGGCAACCACGATACCGGCCGCCGACGGGCACGGCAATGGAGCCCTACGTGGCTGTTGCCCGGTGATAGCGGGATCGCCATGATCTCGACGGCTCTTCGGCGAGCCCACGGGAAACCGACGTGGGCCGACTCGGTCATCGACAATTGGACTGGTACGAGGTGGGGATGAGCGACACTCTCATTTGGCTCGTTGTGGCCATCGTCGCGGCGGGAGTCGCCTGGCTCGTATCCAGTCGGATGACCGCCGAGAGGTACCGGCGGGCGCTCTCCTGGCTCGACGGAGATCTGCGGGCAGGCCGAGCCCTCCCGCGCGGGGACGAAGAGGATCTGCCGGAGCTGCAAGCAATCAGGCAACACATCGACTCGAGCTGGGCGCCCAAGCCGGAGGCCGGAGATCACCCGGACGTGCTGCCCGGGATCGCACGATACGTCCGCACGTCTGTTGCGAAACCGCTGGTCCAGGCGCTGCACGCCCGCGGCAGAGGCGTTCGGTCCCGTATCCAGCAGGCTCTCGACGCCATCGAGGACATCGAGTTCTTCGCCGAGCCTCAATCGCTGCACCCGGGGCTCACCGATCTGGCTGCCGCGCTGCGCACGGTGGCCCGGGAATACGGGGAAGAATTCAGCGTCGAGGTAGACGCCGATCTGCCTGACGGGCCCGTGTCCTGCCATGTCGACGAGGACGCCGTGAAGGACGCCCTGTACTTGATTCTCGCGAACGGGGGACGGTATGGGGGGAAGAAGCCCCTGAGGATCTCGTTACAGACGGGCGGGGGAGTGGCGCGCGTATTGGTGCGGGACAAAGGGCCGGGCTTTTCGGCGGAGGCCCTCGACCGGGCGACCGAACCGTTCTTCACGACTACGCCAGGCTCATTGGGCCTAGGGCTTACGCACGCCCGGCGCGTCGTAGAAGCGCATGGCGGAGAGATCACGCTGCGCAACCACGCGGATGGTGGAGGAGAAGTCGAGGTCGTTCTGCCGGCATCCGCCCGGAGTTGAAGCCGTCGCAGACGCCGGACGGCCAGCGAGGAACCCGCGGGATCTCGTTACGCCACGTAACCGTACACGTGGTAGAGCAGCACGTACACGAGCAGACCAGTGACCGAGACGTAGAGCCACACGGGGTACGTCCATCGCGCGAGCCTGGCGTGCTCGTCGAACCGGGAGTGACGGATCAGGAAGAGCAGCCGCACGACGAGGGGCGCCACGATCACCGCGAGCACCATGTGCGAGAACAGTAACCCCAGATAAAACGAGCGCGCGGTCCCTTCTCCGGCGAATCGATGAGTACCCGTCAGCGAGAACCGCGTGACATAGAAAACGAGGAACAGCGCGGATGCGGTGACGGCGCCGATCATGCAGAGGCGATGGCGCCTGATCTCACGGCGGCGGATGAAGGCGAATCCGGCGAGTAGGAACATTGTGCTGGTGAAGTTCAGGCCGGCGTTGACGGGGGCCAGGAAGTTGCCGATCGCCTCAGCCTGCAACGTCCGCGACCCTTGACAGCGTCAGAGCTCCCCCCTCGTCCTCCGCATCCCACCCGTCCCGTGGTTCCCACCCATACGCCGCCAACGCCACGGTGATGGCGAATAGCACCGCGGCAACGAGCGTATGCAGCGAGACCGGAACCACCGCGAGTGAGCTGGCGACGGAGAGGAAGCCCAACGTCACCTGGCCGAGAACTGCGGCGATGGCGCCCGATGCCAGACGGCGTAGCCGGGGGTCCGCGTACGAGCGGAGCACAAATGCGCACAGCGCGAAGGTAGCGAGGGCGAGCACGACCCCTACGACTCGGTGACCGTAGTGGAGAAGGACCAAGGGATGGTCCAGGGGTGGCACCAGCCTACCCAGGCACAGGGGAACGTCCGGGCACGCCATTCCAGCGTCCGTATGCCTTACGACAGCGCCCAGCACCGACTGCAACAACACCAGCGCGGCGACCGGAACCGCGGCCCTGCGCAGGTGGCGCCTATCCGCAGCCTGGAGTCCGGCTCCGCGACCCCACTCGGGCGCCGTCGCGACCGTCAGAGCAGTGGTCAATCCTAGAAAGACGAACGCCAGCGTGAGGTGGGAGGACGAGACGGCGTCGGGCAGCCTCATCAGGACGGTGACGCCACCCAGAATGGACTGAACAATCAGCAGGACGACCCCGAGCACGGCGCCCGTCACGATCCGAGCTCGCCCCGGTGCCTCCTTCCAAGCCAGCCACGTGGCGGCCCCGAAAAGCAGCACCAATCCGCCTGCGACCAGGCGGTGCAGATGCTCCCAGAACACCCCTCCGGACATTTCCGGAAGCATGGTCCCGTAGCACGTGGGCCAATCCGGACAGGCCAGACTCGACTCGGTCGCGTGCACGACGCTTCCCAGGAACAGCAGACCGAGAGTCCAGCCGAGCGTTATCCGAAACGCCTTGTGATGCTGTGGTACGCTCATCGTCGATTCGGTCCCCCGGCGCAGGGGAGCTGGCCTCCGCCGGTAGGTCGATGGAGTGGCGGCCCCGGTACCCTCGCGGGGGCGCCCCGTTCCCGCACCATCTATGTTACGGACGACCTGCGACACCCGGGTCCACATCCCCCCGAACGGATGCGATCCACCTACGCGATGGCGGCCAAGCGACCCGCGCTTTCGAGCACACTCGGCTTTCTGGCCCGGCTGACGCCACGGCTCAGTCCGCATCGCGGCGCCCTGGTCGCGGCGGGTGCGCTCATCCTGGTCGCTACGGGCATTGGACTGGCGTTTCCGCTCATCGTTCGGGAGTTGCTGGACGCGGCGTTCCTCGTCGGTGATGGAGCGCTCTTGAACCGGATCGCGCTGGGGCTGGTGGGGCTCTTCGCGGTACAGGCCGTGATCAACTTTGGACAGAGCTACCTCACCGCGTCCGTTTCCGAGCGCGTCGTGGCGGATCTGAGGAAGGACCTGTTCGCACGACTCGTGGAGCAACCCCCGAAGTTCTTCGATACCAGACGGGTCGGAGAGCTGACCTCGCGAATCTCCTCCGACGCCGGTCAGGTTCAGGCCGTCCTTCGCTTCGGTGTGCCAGAGCTCGCGCGCCAGGGCCTCTTCTTACTCGGTGCCCTCGTGCTGGTGACGGTGACGCACCCGCGCCTGACCCTCGTGACCCTGGTCGCGATTCCCATCGCGGCGGCGGTGGGCTGGCTGCTCGGACGCAGGGTGCGGAGAGTGAGCACGAGGATTCAAGACCGCCTCGCGGGAGCGGTCGCCCGGGCGGAGCAGGTCTTCAGCCAGATCCGGACCGTCCAGAGCTTCACGCGCGAGGCATGGGAGCGCGAGGCCTTCGACGGTGAGATTGACGCGACCCGAGACGGTGGCCTCGAACGCGCGGTGGCGCGGGCGGGGCTCACGGGTGCCGTGACGTTCACCGCGTTCGGTGCGATCGTGCTGGTTCTGTGGGAGGGAGGACGACTGGTTCTCGCTGGTGAGCTGACCCCTGGCACCCTCGTCGCTTTTCTCCTCTACGCTGTCACGATTGCGGGGGCCGTCACGGCACTCGCGGGATTCTGGAGCAACCTGCAGGAGGCTGGGGGGTCGGCGCAGCGCATCTTCGAGTTGCTGGACCATCCGAAGGAGCTGACCGATCCGGCCTCGCCCAAGCCGCTCCCGCGCCCTCTACGCGGCGTTGTCGCCTACGAGGGGGTTCGGTTCAGCTACGGGCCCGACCTCCCGGTCGTACTGGCCGGAATCTCGGTCGAAATCGAGGAAGGGAGCACGGTCGCCTTGGTCGGCGGCTCGGGCGCCGGCAAGACCACGATGGCCTCGCTGTTACCGCGCTTCTACGACGTCGTGGGAGGAAGAGTCACACTGGACGGCCTCGATGTGAGGGAGATCACGCTGGGGGAGCTTCGGGGAGCGATCGGTCTCGTGCCGCAGGAGCCTACGCTCTTCGCGGGCACGATTCGGGAGAACCTCGCATATGGGCGCCCTGGCGCGTCTGCGGAGGAGATCGAGGAGGCCGCGAGGGCCGCCCATGCGCACGCCTTCATCGCCGGTTTCGCGGACCGATACGACCAGATCGTCGGAGAGCGAGGGGTCACGCTCAGCGCTGGTCAGCGCCAACGGGTGGCCATCGCTCGCGTGATGCTCGAGCGCCCCGCCGTGCTCATCCTGGACGAGGCGTCCAGTAGCTTCGACGCCGAAAGCGAGGCCTTGGTTCAAGACGCTTTGGAACACCTGATGGAGGGGCGGACGACGCTCGTGATCGCTCACCGCCTCTCGACGGTCATCCGCGCGGACCGGATCCTGGTTCTCGAAGGCGGTGTCATCTGCGAGCACGGAACGCACGAGGAGCTGCTCGACCGAAGCGCCGTTTACGCTCGCCTGTACCGGCGGCAGTTCGAGCGCGGGGCTTCCCGGAGCGCCGGCGCGGTCCTCTGACAGCGGGTGGGCTGGGGCGCGGTCTCGCGGACGCTGGTGGCCTCAGGCCGGGTCGCGCCGGCGTCGAGCTCTCGCGTCGGTAGTGCCGGCCCGGCGGCCTCGGTCTCCCGCTCGGTGGATTCGACGTCGGCCATCCTGACGATGCCCTCCTCGAGCCAGACGTATGCGCCGGCCATGGCCTTCTGGGCAACGGCGTACGTGGCGACGTCGTCGTTGGCGAACAAGCCGGCGAACGACCTCTTCACCCGTCGCCGAGCCTGTCGGCAGAACACGTCTGCCAACTCCTCGGGCGAGCGCTCGGCCGGGTCGGCGGCGATCAGCATCCGCGCGCGCAATACGGTCGTCGTCATGACGAAGAGCTCAGCTCCGATATCGACGATTCGTCCGAGCACGGCCTGGCGCTTCTCGAGGCCGCCGCCGAAGCGGACCATGCAATAGAACAATGCACGCGCCAACCGGCGCGAGGCGCGGTTGACGTAGCGCAGATGCTTGGCCAAGCGGCCGAACTCGGCGTATCGGGGCCACCGGCCCCAACCCAGCCAGCGGGTCGGATACCACCAAGCGTAGTGCAGCGCCGCGCGCAGGGCAGCGCTGAGCCTTGCAGGGAGCGGAGCCCGGGGATTCACCATGTCCCCGGCTACCCTCAAGTGCTCGTCGATCGCCTCCCGAGCGATGAACAGCCGCATGATCTCGCTCGAGCCTTCGAAGATCAGGTTGATTCGCAGGTCACGCAGGGCTCGCTCGAGGGGCGCCGGAAGCTCTCCCCGCGCCCTTAGCGAGTCGGCGGTCTCGTACCCGCGACCGCCCCGGATCTGAACGGCGTCGTTGATGAGCTCCCACGACGTCTCGCTGTTCCACAGCTTCGCGATCGCCGCTTCGAGACGGATGTCGAACGTCTTGGCGTCCGACATCGCCGCGGCGAGCTCCGTGACGGATTCCATCGCGAACGTATCGGCCGTCATCTTCCCGAGCATCTGGGCGATCGCGTCGTGCTTTCCGACCGGCGCGCCCCACTGGACGCGCTCGGCCGCCCACTGTCGACAGACCTCCAGCGAGGCCTTGCCGGCTGTCGAGCAGAACGCCGGAAGGGACAAGCGGCCGGTGTTGAGCGTGATCAGCGCCAGCTTCAAGCCGAGCCCCTCGCCCCAGAGCAGGTTCTCCTTCGGGACACGGACGTCGGTAAAGCGGATGACGCCGTTGGACAGGCCCTTGAGGCCCATGAAGCTGCACGTCCGCACAACCTCCACTCCCGGCCAATCCGCCTCGACGATGAAGGCCGAGATCGGTCGCTTGCCCTTCACCCCCTCCCGGGGCGGCGTCCGCGTCATGACGATCATGAGCTCTGCCCGCGGACCGTTCGTGCACCACAGCTTCTCGCCGTTTAGCAGGTAGGCCTCACCGTCCTCCGTCGGGACCGCGACGGTGGACATATTGGCCGGGTCGGAGCCGACGTCGGCCTCCGTCAAGGCGAATGCGGAAAGGGCGCCCGCGGCCAGCCGGGGCAGGTAGGTATTCTTCTGCTCCTCGGTGCCGAAGTACGTGAGCGGCTGCGGAACGCCGATCGACTGATGGGCGGAGAGGAACGCTCCAGTCGTCGCGCACCGGCTGGCCACGATCCCGAGCGCACGGCTGTAGCTGAGCTGGGACAACCCGAGGCCGCCGTACTCGCGCGGGATCTTGATCCCGAATGCCCCGAGCTCTCGCAACCCGTCGAGCACCTCTTCGGGAACCCAGGCCTCGCGATCGATCGCGTCTCCGTCGATGTGGTCCCTCGAGAATGCCTCGAGCCGGTCTATGAAAACCCGCGCCCGCTCCTGCTCCTCAGGATCGGGGAGAGGATGGGGGTGGACCCAGTCCAGCTCGAATCGTCCCGCGAAGAGTGCCTTGGCGAAGCTCTTCTTCTCCCATTCCTTCTCCCGGGCACCCTCCGCCACCTCGCGAGCTTCGAGCTCGCTCGCCAATCCTTTCGCTTGTTCCTTCGACATTCGTCACTCCCGTACCGCGGCGGCTCACGCGTCGCCCGAAGACGGGGCTCGCGCTCCGCAGCTTCGTGCTATGAGAGATGATACCCGGGGCCGAGCGGAGTGGTTCGGGCTCGAATGAGGTGATTCAGTACTTCGGACCGCACAGCGGCGGGGCCGGGAGGCGTCTTGGAGAAGGGGTCGGGAGTGGCCAGTGGCTCGGCGCGGAAGACGGCGCGGTACGGCGGGCCTCAGCCGTACGGCTGGACGACGGCCTCACCGAGCACGAACGCGTCGAGCTCGGCTGACCGCGCCTCTGCGTCGGCCTCGCCGACCTCGATGAGCCGGGACAAGTAGTCCTGTTGGAACAGGATCAACGACAGGAAGTCGGGACTCCGTGTCTCGCGGGTGCCCAGTCCCCGGGTGAGGAACCGGAACACCTTGGGAAGCTGAGGCTCGTACTCGTTCGCCAGCCTCGCGAGGTCCCGGGACGGCCGGAGGATCATCAGGTCTATCGTCTTCAGGCCGTCCCGCTGTTCCTCCGGCAGCTTGCGCAGCAGGCGATTCAGACGTTCCAGGCGCAGCGCGTCCTGATCCAACAGGTCGAGGAAAACAGAGTTCATCAGAACGCCGACGACCTGCACAGGGGGTGGATATCCCTCCACTTCGGGCTGACGGGCTTCGCGAACGGTGCGGGGATAGCGGGTTGAGATCGCAAGGATGCGTTCCGTGCCCAGATGCAGGGCGGGAGAAAGCGGAGCGGCAAGCCGAATCCCTCCGTCACCGTACCATCCTTTGTCGATGCGCACCGCGGGGAAGAAGAGCGGAAGGGACGCCGAAGCCATCACGTGCTCGATGGTCAGGGTCGCGTGCTCGGCCCGTCGTAGCGGGCGCTCCCAGGCGTTGATGTCACTTCCCTGCACCCAGGTCACGGACTGACCGGTGGTATAGCTCGATGTGCTGAGGGCCACGGCCTTCAGGCGGCCGCGCAGGAGGTTCTGACGGATGCCGGTGATCTCGCCATGGACGGCGTGGAGTGATTCGGAGAGGAACTCGCGCAAGGGCTGTGTGTCCACCAAGCCCTTCACCCGACGGGTTCCGGTGAACCCCCCCGAGACGAGCTGCTTGACCCACCGTGCCGCGGTCCATCCGAGTGACCCGGCGTCCACCCGGAAGACGTCCGGAATGCTCAGCCCACACCAGAGGTCGGAGAGCTCCGACACCGCCTGAGCGAACGTACCGTGATGAGCCGCGATGTGTGCGGCGTTGATGGCGCCCGCCGAGACTCCCGTGATGATCGGCGGGTAGAGGTCGGGGAAGCGTCGGGACAGGTAGCGTAGGTAGCCCACCTGATAAGCCGCTCTTGCGCCGCCACCGCCCATGACCAGTCCCAGGTCACCGGTGGGATGGCCGGAATCCTGGACGTCCGGCGCTGCAGCCGACTCCATCATTTTATCTATCACCTTGGTGCGCACGAGCTTACTCGACTCTAGTCCATTCTCGTCGGGCCTACGCCAAGCGTCAACTCAAGGCGGGGTCAGGCCCAGAGCTCTCCCAGGGTCCAATCCCGCCGGCGATCCCGAAGGGATCCAAGGCGGGCATCCTATGGGCCCCCGGCTGGGCCTACGACGGGCGCACCGACGGCCATGATCCCCACGAGGACGAGGGTCAGCACGACGACCGACGCCGCGAGATGGAGGCCGTAGGTGCGCTCCGCCGCCGGACGCCTGCGCATCACGGAAACGGGGAGCTGCGCGGCGAGGGCCGCTCCGAGCGCGGCGAAGATATGCGCGACCATCGCCCCGTAGACCCGACCCGAAAACAGGACC
This sequence comes from Longimicrobiales bacterium, assembly GCA_965248625.1. Taxonomy (GTDB): domain Bacteria; phylum Gemmatimonadota; class Gemmatimonadetes; order Longimicrobiales; family Gaopeijiaceae. Next base: position 2,152,840 of record OZ252109.1, read on the forward strand.
GCGAAGCCCAAGAGGAGCTGGGCGAACAGTGTCCCGGAAAGGGCCGAAGCGAGGCGTCGCATTGGACGGTCGTGCTCGCGTCGAGCGATGAGTCCGTACGCCGCGTAGACGATGCACGAGACCGCCAGCGCGAGGATGCCGTACCGTAGCAGGCTATGGGCGAGGCGAAACATAGGGTACTCAGGAGCCGGCGGGGACTCGCATCAGAGCGTCGATGTCTGCTCGCTATCCGCCCGTGCCGATCAAGGGCCGGCCGATTGCCATGACGCCCCCGGCGATGAGCGCGAGCGCTACCAGGGCGGAGACGGCGTGCGGCGCATAGGTCCGCTTCTCCTCAGGCCGCCGGCGCATGACCGAAGCCGGAATCTGCGCCACGACAGCGGCGGCGATCATCATGGTGATGTGGCCCATGAGCGCCGGAGAAAACCCGCGGGTGAATATGACCGCCAGTCCGACGAGGATCTGCAGGTGGATGACACCGGCGAAGGCCGACGCGATCCCCCGCATCGCTCGGTCGTAGGGCCGGCCAGTCGCCCATCCGACGATCGCGTAGACGGCGCACACGACCGCCAGAAGGAGAACCAGATACCGGATTCCCGAATGGGCCATGAAGATCACTTGGCTCTCCCTAAGGTCGACTCGTGTGGGTGTCTCAGAAGTCCAGCTCTGCGCGGGCGCGAGCCAGCGTTCCCTCGACCATCGTCTTCCGCTGCTCGTGCGTCTCCGTCGGCGGATAGAGGGACCCCTGACGAACCCCACCCCCGTTCATCGATTGATAGATGCCCTCCAGCACCGCCCGGCTCGCGTTCAGCTCACCCTGGAGCGCCTCCAACCGGCTGGCGCGACCCGCATCCCTCTCCCGCATCTGGGCCAGGGTGTCCCGGAGTTGCTCCACCTCTTGTCGCATCGTGAGCACCTCGGAGAGAAACGCCTCGCGCTCGCGATATTGCGCCAACGTGACGGGCATGTCTGGATCACCGGTCACGGCGATTGTCTGCGAGGACGAGGTGCCCCTCGCTTGCAGAGTGATGCGAAAGGTGCCCGGCGAGACGAAGTGACCCCGCTCCTCGATTGGGCGCGCGAGCTGGTCGGAGTCGTGGGCTTGCCACTCGTCGGAGCCGTCCAGAAGCGGGTGTCGCAGGTCCCAGTTCACCCGGTGTAGGCCAGGGTCGGATGGCACGGACATCTGTCGCACGAGCCGACCGCCGTCGTCCTCAATGCGGAGCGTCGCGTCGCTACTTCCTGGTCCGAGCGCATAGGTGATGATCGCGCCATCGACCGGATTCGCTCCGGCGAACTCGGACTGAGCCCGGTACGACGTGTCCTTCCAGTATTGGAAGATCGTCGCCTGCCCGACGGGAAAGAGGTGCGCGGGCGCAGCGGCGACAGTCGCGCCCCATTCGGCGAGGGGCGTGGTGTCGTCCAGGATCCAGATTCCGCGCCCGTGGGTCCCGATCACGAGATCCTTGTCGCGCGGATGGATCAGAAGGTCGTCGTACGCGGTGGTCGGCCCGGCCATCCTCGCCCAAGTTGCGCCGGCATCCGTGGATGCGAAAAGTGCGTGCTCACCGCCGGCGAACAGCACGTTGGGGTTGTCCGGATGCTCGACCAACGCGTTGATCGAGCCCGCTTCGGCGAGCCCCCGGCTCAGGTCCACCCAAGTAGCGCCGAAATCCGTCGTCCGGAAGACGTACGGAGCGAAATCGCCGTCCCGATGGGCATCGAAGGTCACATAGGCGGTGCCAGCGTCCCGAACGGATGGAATCGCCCTGCTTACGTACGTGCCGTCCGCCACGCCCCTCACGTTGTGCGACACCACGGACCAGGTAGCCCCCCCGTCGCGCGACACCTGGATGTTTCCGTCGTCCATTCCGACCCAGAGGATCCGGCCGTCCAGCAGCGACTCGGCAATCGTGGTGATCTCGCCGAAGCCGCCGGTCCCGTCGTTCCTGGAAATCGCGATGTCGGCGCCGCTCACGCCCATCAACTCGATGGTGTCGCGGTCGATCTGGCGCGTGAGGTCTTCGGTCCGCTCCCAACTGCTACCGTTGTTGCGGCTGATGAAGAGCCGGTTGCCACCGACGTAGACCAGGCCGGCCGTATGGCTGGATACGAGCGACGGGGACACCCAGTCGAAGCGGTACCGGTCTTCGCCCTCGGGCGGTTGCGGTCGGATGTCGAGCTGATCACCCGTCTCCGCATCGACGCGCACATAGCCCCCACCGTTCGAATTGACATACACGAATCGGTGATTCCGCGGGTCGGGCTGCTGGTACATTCCGTCCCCGAAGCCCGTCTGCTTCCAGTCGTCGTTCAGGATCCCGGCCCACCTGCGGGTCCGAGACGGCGCCGCGAAGGAGTGGTTGTCCTGGAGGCCCCCGTAGACCCAGTACGGGTCGCGCATGTCCACACCGACGTCGTACAGCTGCGAGATCGGGATATTGTTGATGCGTCGGTAGTTCTGACCACCGTCGTAGGTCTCGTGCAGCCCGGCGTCGCCCGCGAGGAAGTAGTGGTCCGGGTCGTTCGGGTCGATCCACATGGAGTGCATGTCGGCGTGGACCCCCACGTCGTATGTCGGACGTGCCGAGACGTCCTCCCATGTCCGCCCGCCGTCACGGCTTCGATACGACGACGTGGCCACCGTGTACACGACGTTCTCGTCGCTGGGGTCGATGTAGATGTGGGAGTAGTACATCGGTCGGATGTTGCGGTCGCTCACCTTCTCCCACGTGTCACCGCCATCGGTCGAGCGATAGGTGCCGGAGTCCTCAGGATGCTCGATGAGCGCGTTGAGCACGGATGGATTCGAGCGGGAGATGGCAAGGCCGATCCGACCCTTATCACCGCCCGGGATGCCATTCGTGAGCTCGGTCCAGTTGTCACCCCCGTCCGTGGTCCGATAGATGCCGCTGCCTGGACCACCGCCGTTGAACCCCCACGCTCGGCGTCGACGCTGGTACATGGCCGCATAGATCACGTCCGGATCCTGATAGTTCATCACGAGGTCGATGGCACCCGTGTCCTCGTCGACGCTCAGTACGTTCCGCCAGCTGCGCCCTCCGTCGAAGCTCCGGTAGACGCCACGTTCCTCGCTGGACTTCCACAGGTTGCCGGAGGCTGCGACGTAGACGACATCCGAGTTCCGAGGATGAACTTGCACTTCGGCGATGTGACGCGTTTCCGCCAAGCCCAAGTGTTCCCACGTGTCGCCGCCGTCGTCGCTCCGATAGACGCCATTTCCCCACGAAGTGCTCTGGCGGTTGTTTTGCCCCCCCGTGCCAGCGTACACGACGTTCGGGTTGGAGGGAGCCATGGCGACGTCTCCGAGCGTGTTGACGGCCTGACCCTCGAACACGTTCACCCACGTGTGGCCCCGGTTCACACTCCGCCAGAGGCCTCCCGAGGCGGAGGCCACCCAAAGGATCGAAGCGTTGCCTGGAACCGCCTCGACATCGTGAACGCGCCCCCCGGTCACGGCCGGTCCGATCGAGCGCGGTTGGAACGCTGAGAGCTGAGCTTCCGAGATGGGAGCGGACTGCGCGACGAGCAGGGGTGCCCCACCCAGCGTGCCGATTAGAGGCGTCGCACCTAGCGCGAGGAGGCCGACAAGGGCGCTCGTGGCGGCTATCTGGCGGCGAGCAGGCATCCCTGACCCTCCTGAATACGGAGCAAATCCGTGTGGCCCCGTGCCCTTGGACCGGGCCTCACGACGATGGGACCGGAATGGTATTCCTGGGCATACAGGGGTGCAATAGAGCGCGACACTCGGGCTTAGCGCGTCGCTTCGGGGTGACCCGTGGAATGTGGGTGATCCGCAGGCACGGGGGCATCCACGTTGGATCCCGATTCGGGGTCGCCGAGCGTCATTGGGATCTCCTCCCCCTCCAGTGACATCTGCGCCCCGCCGTACACGAAGCGCTCCAGTGCCTCGCGCACGACCTCGAGCACCCCCTCGTCCATCTGGTCCGCGGTCAACATCCAAGCGAGGTAGTCGGGCTCATTCTGTGCGACGTCCGCCAGAGGGCGCCCCTTGTGACGCCCCCGACGGAACGCATAGGTGCCGAGGTCGTCCCCCCCGAACCATCGCTGGAGCTCGGTCTCGAACGGCCGGACCTCGTCGCAGTAGGCGTGGAGGCCCTCCATGTCGCGTGGGAGCTCTGAGTACCGCTCGAGCTGAGCCGCGAGCACGCGTGCGGTGGTCCGGATGTCGCCGAGCGCGCTATGAGCGTCACGGTGCTCGGAGCCCAGGTAGAAGCGGGCCGCCGCGGTCAGGTCGCGTGGCTCCTCGCGGTGGAACACGAATTGGATGTCGATCAGGCGCCGGCCCGCGACGTCGAACGAGACGCCTGCCCGCTGGAACTCGGCGAGCAACATCGGGACGTCGAACCGGCGGATGTTGAAGCCGGCCAGGTCGCAGTCGGCGAGGAGCTCGGCCAGGCTGCGCGCTCTCGATCGGAACGGAGCCTCCTCGGCCACGTCCTCGTCCGTGATTCCATGGACCGCGGTCGCTCCTGGATCGATGGGGATCTCCGGGTTGACGCGGCGGGTCCGCTCGAGAACGTCCCCCCCCGGCGAAAGCCGCAGGAACGCCAGCTCGATGATGCGGTCCCTGGAGGTGTCGAGCCCCGTCGTCTCCAGGTCGATGAAGGCCAACGGCCGATCCAGTCGAACAGGAAAATCCATTCAGGGCGCCCCACCGGCCGGATCGCCCGGTTTCGGGCTCCCATCCCCGTTGGGGCGGACGTCCCTCACCCCCGCCCTCTGCGGCGGACGGAGGAGCGCCGGAAGCGCGATCAGGGCCCACACCCCCTCGAGAACGATGAAGCCAACTCGGCGATCGACCACCGCCACTACCGCGAGAAGCGCGGCCCCGGCGAAGTTCATGAGATTGTACGCGCGGTCCCGAGGGCCGATCCAACCTCGGTGGTTGGCCAGATAGGCGCCGAGTACGAGGACTGCGCCGATCAGCGAAAGCGCCTGATACTGCATGGAAGCCACTCCCCGATGAGCCCATCCCGAATTGGGCTCTGGTGCTCGACGTGATACCTCCCGGCTGGATCGGTAATCGTAGCACGAGCCGACGCTGATTCCATGCACCTGGATGAAGCACCGCCCGCTGCGCTTGGGCGCGCAGCGGGCGATGGCCTGGGTTTGCGCCCCATTTCTGGACCGCCTCGCTCGCCTCGACCCATCGACGGCTAGAAGCGATCTCTCATACGGAGCCGGGAACGGCTGCCCGACGCCAATGCGTATCCGGAGAAGTGATCGGTCTCGAATTCCAGGAAAGCGCCGTCATCGTAGTAGACGGGAAACGTCTCCAGGGGTGTGACGGAGCCTGATTCGGCCTCTCCCCTGTAGTAAACGCCCAGGAAGTCGTCCAGATACCCGCTCGGGGTGTTCTGTTCCTTGAGGTATGCGGCATCGGTGTCGTCCGTCTTGATCCGCACGAGGATGGGCTTCACGAACTGGATGCCGTGAGGCGCGAACTCGAAGATCACTCGGTCACCGGCCAGCGCGGTCAGCGTGATCTCGATCTCTAAGTCTCCGCCCTCGCCGTCATCGTCGTCATCGCCGTCATCGTCGTCGTCGCCGTCATCGTCGTCGTCGCCGTCATCGTCGTCGTCGTTTTGGCCCTCGTCGTGGTACTCGATGTTTCCGAGTGCGCCGGGGGGGATGTAGACGCTGATTCCAGCGTTGTCGACGGACAGCCACTCGCCTGCTTCGTTCTTGACCAGCTTGGTTTCAGACTCATCGTGCTCGAGCGGCTCGGTCCGTCCCAGTACGTCCATGCCCGGAGCCGGAGCGACGTCGAAGAAGGCGCGAACCGAAATCTCAGGACCGACATCCGACGCGAGAGGCGACGATTCGTCCGAGCACGCCAAAGCGAGACCTACGAAGCCTATTGCCGCCAACAGTCTCAGGTATGTGCGCGTATGCATGATTTCATGTTCCTGTTCTATCGAATCAAAGCTTGCGTTTCTTGGCACTTCCTTAAGCAGCGGTCGTGCCAAGGTGGGGGAGGGTCGCCTAACTGTATGTGTGATAGATGCTTAGAAGCTGAGGAATCTCAGCTCCGGCGAGGGCGCCGGAACATTCCTTTCCACTTCAATTGCGTGGGTTCAACGGGTGTCTTGGTCCGGTGCCTCATGACTGGAACGTTTTGTTCCAGCCTGCGTCAGCCGGTCTCGACGGCGTACAGCCGAGCCTTGCGGCGGAGCGTAGGTCGCGAGATACCGAGGATCCTGGCGGTCGCGCTCTTGTTGCCGCCGGTGAGCTGGAGCGTGGCCGCGATCACCTCGGCCTCCACTTCCTCCAACGTTCGACCGGCCGGCGGGATGACGATCATGATCTCGCCGTCCGGCCCTACGGGGCTTGACGGCCGCGACGGCCCAAACGGAAAATCGCACGCGTCGATGGACTCTCCGAGGGCAGTGACCACCGCTTGTTGGATCACCCGCTTCAACTCCCTCACGTTTCCCTTCCATTCACGGCCGGCGAGCGCCGCCCGCGCCTGGTCGCCGAAGGCGCGATTCGGAAGGCCCTCAGCCGTTGCGGACAGCGTCTGAAAATGCTCTGCGAGCACCATTAGATCGTCTCCCCGGTCCCGGAGGGGCGGCACGTGCACCACGGATTCTCGGAACTTGTCGTACAGGTCTTCCCGAAAACGTCCTTCTTCCAGAGCGTTCGCGATTCTGGGCGACGCAGACGCCACGATCCGGCAGCGGACCGCGAACTCCTCGAGGCCGCCCACCCTCCTTGCCATCGATTGTGCAAGGGTGGAAACGAGCCGGGGCTGGAGCGAGATCGGCATCTCGTCGACGCGCCTCAACAGAAGCGTGCCCGACCCGGCCGTCTCGAGGAGACCTTGCCGGCCACCCAACAGACCGGGAATCGCCCCCGACTCGCTTCCGAACAGCTCCGACTCGAACAGCTTCGGATCCAGCGCGCGGCAGTCGAGGATCACGAACGCCTCGGACGCGCGCTCACCGTCGAAGTGGCAGGCCCTGGCGATGAGCTCCTTACCGGTTCCAGGCTCTCCGACGAGAAGGATGGGCCCGGAGTCCAGACCGGCCGCGCACCGTGCACTCTCGACGCACGCTTTGAGCTCTGGACTCTCGCCGAGCACGGCCGAGAATCCGTAGGCGCTCGACGCGACCCGCTCCCGACCCCGCTTCGACGGGGTCTCTTCAGTCGCTATGGTATAGCTCACGGGTCGTCCTTGCGCGTGGGGCTAACGCCCCCCGGCGACCTGACTCCGGATGTCACCGTTGTGGTCGATCTGGAAAACGGGGTTCCCGCCCGCGAACGCTCGGAGTCCGGGCTCTATGACGCTCATGTCACCCACGACGACCCATACGATCGATTCGGGTCGAAACGTGTCCCCGGCTGCAGCATTGACCTCGTCGAGGGTGAGCGACCGGAGCCGGTCGCTTAGGGTGCGGAAATGGTCATCGGGCAGATCGAACTCGATAAGCTCCGTGATCGCGTTCAACAGATCGCGGTTCGTTTCCCACGACCCTGGAAGCGAGAGAGCTCGGGAAGAGAGGATCGGGGCCATCTCCTCCGCTGTCACTGGCTGGACGCTTACGACGCCCGTGAGCTCAGCGAGCAGCAGCTCGAGGGACTCCCCGGTCCGCTCAGCTTCGACGGGAGCCATGATCAGGAACGGCCTCTGTCCCTTCGCCTTGTGAACCCAGCTACTCGCGCCGTACGACCATCCCTTGTCCTCTCTCAAGTTCATGTTGATGCGCCCCCCGAAGTCGCCGAGGACGCCGTTCGCCACCTCGATGGCCAGCTCGTTCGGATTCGCTTTAGGTGGCGCTAGATGGCCGGCGACGATGGCCGTCTGTGGGGCTCCCGGTCGGTCCAGCACGTAAACGGCGGAGCGATCTCCGACAGGTACCGCCGGCAAGGACTTCTCCGGTACCGGAGCGGGCTTCCAGTCTCCGAAGGCCTTCTCTAGCTTGGGGATCATCTCCTTCATCGTCGTGGCTCCGACGACGACCAGCGTGGCGTTGTTGGGCCTGAACCAACGGTCGTGGAACTCGAGGAGTGATTCGCGCGAAATGGCTCGCACGGAGACCTCGCTACCCGAGCCCGTATGCGGGACACCGTAGGGGTGCCGCTCACCGTAGAGGAGCCGCCCCATGATTCGGTACGCGGCGGTCAGTGGGTCGAGCTGCTCCTCGCGGACCTCGGCCGAAAGCGCCTCGCGGGCGCGCTCGACCTCGTGGGCGGGGAACGTCGGGCGTAGGACGATCTCGCCGAAGAGCTTCAGCGACGCATCGAGACCCTGCCTCAGTGCCGATAATGTCATGACGGATACGTCTAGATCCGAGGCCGCGCGGAACGTAGCGCCTTGTAGCTGGAGTGCCTCGTCGATCTCCGCTGCAGAGTGGCTCCGTGAACCAGCCGTGAGCAGGTCCAAGGCCAATCGCGTCGTCCCCGGCATGCCTCGGGCATCCGTGGAGTACCCAGCGTCCACGATCAGTCGAACGTCCACGAGCGGAACGGCGGGCCGCGGCACGAGCACTACCTCGAGACCGTTGGTGAGCCTGCCCGTTTCGAGCTCGGGGAACTCTGGTGCGAGAGGCGCTGGCGGAACCGGCGGTCCGTCTTCGTGAACCTCTGATGCCACGACCTCCGTGACGGGGAGCGGCAGTACCTCCAGCACGAGGTCTCCCGACGCAAGCCAATCGCGAGCCGTGCCCCGAACGTCCTCTTCGGTAACGTTGCCAACTTGTTCGAGGCGCCGCTCGTGGGAGTCGGCGCGACCCGTATACGTCTCACTCATGGCCAGCACGTCGGCTCTCCCCCCGATGCCCCCCATGGGCTCGATCGCGCGAACGAACCGACTCACCGCCTGGGTCCTCGCGCGTTCCAACTCCGGACGCGTGATCCCATCGGAAAGGACCAAGCCCAGCTCTTCGTCCAAGACCGCTTCGACGTGCGCGAGGGGCACTCCCGGTACGGCACTCACCTGTACCACGAACAGGCTTCCCAGCTCGCGTTCGATGATGAAGGAGGAGACATCGGTGGCTACGCGGTCGGCCCTCACCATACGCCGATGAAGCCGCGAGGCGCTTCCGAGCGCCAATACGTCGCTCAGCACATCGAGATGCAGGGCCTGCTCGGAGCCCCATTCGGGGACATTCCAGACCTTGTAGAGGCGTGCATTGGGGACCTGGTCCTGCATGGTCACGCGGCGGCCTTCGTCCCGGTGGGCGATCCAGAGATCCGCCCTGAGAACTGGAGGACCCGCGGGAACGTGTCCGAAGTAGCGTTCGACCTTCCGACGGGTCGTCTCCGGGTCCACGTCCCCGGCAATCACGAGAACTGCGTTGCCCGCCCCGTAGTTGTTCTGATGCCACCGCCGTACATCCTCGAGCGTCACCGAGTCCAGATCCGTTTGGCGCCCGGTGACGGGCCACGAGTATGGATGCCCCGTCGGGTAGGCGTGCTCGAAGATGACGTCGAACACTCGGCCGTACGGTTCGCTCTCCCCCTGGAGCTTCTCGTTTCGAACGACGCCGAGCTGTTCCGCGAGTCCGGCCTCGTCCACCACGTCGAGCAGGTGTGCCATGCGATCCGACTCCATCCACAGCACAGCGTCGAGTGCGCTCCTCGGAACCGTCTGGAAGAAGTTGGTGCGGTCGGCGTCCGTGGTGCCGTTCACGTCGGTCCCACCCCAGCTGTCCAAATACTGGAACCAGTTCCCGGGGGCGTGCGCACTTCCGGAGAACATGAGGTGCTCGACGAGGTGAGCGAGACCAGTCTTCCCCGGCACCTCGTCTTTGGAGCCGACGTGATACCACACGTTGACGGACACCAACGGAGCGCTGTGGTCCTCGTGCACAACGAGGGTCAGCCCGTTCGGGAGGACGTGCCGCTCCACGGAGACCTCGACGGGCTCGGTGGCCTGTCCGAAAGCTGCGGTCGAAGCGAAAACCGAGAGACACCAGGACGTAACGACGACGACCAGCGACCGAACCATGTGCATCAGGTATCCTGATCGAGGGTTCCTCGCGCGCGCGTCGTTTCCTGAACGCAACCCCCGTGCCAGTGCATGGATTCACAGGCCGGATTCGAGCGCACGCCGTTTTACTGATTGTCGGCGGTGCGGGCCGGGCCCTGAAGCCGGGGTCCTTCTTCGCCTTTTGCCACGTTGCGGGGATTCCGCCGGATCAGGCGGACGCGGCCGAGGTGAGGTCCGATTCGAGGATCGAGAGACTGGTGGACGCCAGCTTGATGAAGAGCTCGGCCAAATCGGGGTTGAATGCCGTCCCAGCATCTTTGCGAATGATCTCCAGCGCCTCGTCGGCCCAGAGGGCTTTCCGGTAGCTTCGATCCGTGGTCATGGCGTCGTACGCGTCCGCGATCGCCAAGATCTGAGCGGCCCTGGGGATCTCATCGCCGGCGAGGCCATGAGGATACCCCTTCCCGTCCCAACGCTCGTGGTGATGTCGGACCATGCCCTCGATGTCCCAGGGGAAGTCGAGGCCGGAAACGATCTCGGCTCCCGCCTCGGCATGGCTTCGGATGACGTCGAACTCGGCGGTCGTAAGCGGATCGACCTTGTTCAGTATCTCCAATGGAATCGTGATCTTGCCGACGTCGTGGAGCAGGGCTCCCATTCTGAACCAGATCATGAGCTCCGGGTCCAGCCCGTCCGCTTCGGCCAGCCTGCACGCTTGGTCGGCTACGCGACGCGAATGCCCCTGGGTGTAGCTGTCCTGGCTCTCTATGGATGCACCCCACGACTCGACGATCGCCAGGAAAGACGTCTCGAATCGATCCTTGCGCGCATCGATATCGGCGATCTCTCGCCGCGCCTCTAGATCCCGGAAGAGACGGTGCGCCTCCAGGAAGTACTTGAGGGTCTCGCCGTTGTCGCCTTGCCTGCGGCACACCGTGCCCAGCTCCGAGGCCGCATCGGCGGCGAGGACACAGTCCTCCCGATCGAGCCCGATCTGGTGAGCCTGAATCAGATGGTCTCTGGCGAGTTGTAGCTTGCCGGTCTCTCGATGGATGATTCCATATTGCTTGTGGATCTCTCCCGTCCAACGATCGTCAGAGATCTGCGATGACATCTCGTATGCCCCATCGCACGCTTCCCTGGCCTGGACGAAATCGCCGCGCGACGCCCAGAGCCGAGCGCGGTTGACCTCTACCAGCACCTGATAGCTCTGTTGGCCCGCCTCGACGCACTCCTCCTGAGCTTTGCCCAGCGACACCTGTGCTTGGTCCCACATGCGGAGATCGGTTTGCAGCCGCCCGATGTTCGTCCAGAGCGGACCGACCAAGTTCGTCAGCCCAAGGCTCCGGTACCCGTCAAGGCTCTTCCTATAGTGTTCGAGGGCGCTGGGGAGATCTCCGCGCACGTTCGCAACGACACCGAGGTTCTGATGGATCATGGCGTCGAGCTTCGTGTCTCCGACGAGGCGGGCCCGTTTCTGTGCCCACTCGTAAAGCTCGACAGCCTCATCGAGCTCACCGCGGATGTGGTGGACTAGCGCTTGGCACTGAACAGCATGGGCGATGACCGAGAGGTCGTCCTGCCGCTCGGCTACGGCGCGGGCTGCAATGAACGAGTCACTGGCAGCCTCGAGGTCACCTTCGTCGAGGTAGGTACGACCGATCCAGCGAATGATCGCGCTGGCAATATCCACGTAGGAGTCCACAGGCAACGCGCCGAGCGCGTCGAGGTACTTGAAACGTGCACGAGAACGATCGGCGTCGCGCTCGTGCCGCGCGGCGTCCTCGAGGAGGATCAACACCCTCTGAGGCGCTCGCCCTCGAATCGCGTCCAAGCGGTTCACGCGACCTCCTCGACCGGCGCATCACCAAGTCCCGCGGTCGTCGCCACGAGTCTCCGCTCCACCGCCACGGACTGCATGACCGCGCCGAGCTCGCGGAAGTAGGACCGGGCCTGCTCCCAAAGGCTGCGTGCCCGCAGTGCCTCGTCGAGCCTCATCCACGTGTCACCGAGCTCGAGCATCGCCTCGGCGTACAGAAGGGTTTCACCACTCTCCAGGGCCAGCTCTTGAGCGGACTCGAGGAGCGTCACGGCACGACGGGCGTCGCCACGGTCTCTCGTGATCATGCCCTGGAGCTTGAGCACCTCGGCCTGTCGAATGGTGTCCTTCCTGCGGTCGGCCAGGGCTGAGGCCCGCTCCAGAATCTGTTCGGCCTTGTCGAGCTCCACGCACTTCACGAAAAGCGCTGCCTGGTTCACGAGGACGAGGGATTCCATCAGCATATCAGCGCGTTGGCGTGCGAGCGCCTGCGCCCGTGCGAGACTGTTCTCTGCTTCTTCCTTGTGGTTCAGCGTGGTGTGCAACAGTCCCAGATTGTTGAGGACCCAGCACATCCCCTGTTCATCGTCTGCCCGCTCGAAGGCGGACAGACTGTCGTTATAGCGCACGAGGGCGCTGTCGAGATCTCCGCGAACGCTGGCCATGACGCCTAGGTTTTGCGAGATCATCCCGAGGAGCCGATGGTCATCCGCGCGGGACGCGAGGCGTACCGCCCGCTCGTAATAGCCGGAAGCGACCTCCATTTGGGCGCGCCGCTGAGCCATCAACGCCAGACAGTTGAGCGCGTGTGCCTCAGCCACCTCATGCTTGCCGGCTTCGGCTATGCGGAGGCTGCGGGCATACAGGCTCTCGGCCTGGACGGAATCGCCCTGGTCGCGGTGGAGTGTGCCCATCCACCTGAGCAAGTCGGCCCGAAGCGGGTCGTCGTTGCGCTCTCCGAGGAGGCCGACGGCCTTCTCGTAGAGTGCGAGCGCCCGCTGGGGGTCGGCTTCCTTCATGCCCAAATCGGCCAATCGACGAGCGTCCACAAGCACGTCGGGCTCGTCTTGGCTATCCGCTAGGAAGTCCATCTTCATCAATCCGAAAGAGTCTAAGGCCGAGCCCTAGAACTCTTCGTCCCTGCTGAAGCGGCCACGGCTTCCGGAAGCCAGCGCGTAACCCGAGAAGTGGGTCGTCTGGAGCTCGATCCAACGCTTGTTCTCGAAGGTCTTGAACACCTCGTGCACCACGGGCGCAGTAGGATCCCCTTCGTAGTACACGCCGAACAGATCAGTCGCCGATGAAAGCACGGACTTCGTGAACCAGATCGATACTGGCTTCTCGAACGTGATGCCGTGCGGCAGGATCTCGAAGGCCACTTTCGAGCCCTCGAGCGCTACTACAGTGATCTCGACGTCCTCGGTGAGGGCGCCCCGTGGGACGCGAACCTCTACCTGGCCGGGGATCTTCACGATGCCGCCTTTGGGAGTAACCACCGCGGAAGCCGTGATGGACTCCGCGAGCGGTGCCCTCCGGTCCAGTAGCGTGATCACGCCGTCGGTTGTCGTGGTCGTTTCCGTTGTCGTACCGGGGGCGTCGGCCGTCGTGAGGTCCCGGGTGGCGTTCTTGCCGCCCTTCGCGTAACTGACCTGGGTCGGCAGCTCGTCCAGCGAGGGACCGGCCACCGACTGTCCGTCGAAGCAGCCGACGAGCGTGAAGACGGCCAACGCCAATCCGATCTGAAGCTTGTTCCGTGACGTATTCATGGTTCTCTCTATGGGTTCAGGTGACGGCCATCTGATGGCCTTCACTCCTTAGAATTCTTCGTCCCAACCTCGGGTCTTTCTGCTGCTTCGGGACCCCGACGCCAGCGCGTAGCCGGAGAAGTGGTCGGTCCCGAACACGAGCGCCTCTCCGTCCTTCCCGATCCTGAGGAACTCCAGGACGGTAGCGCCAATTTGAGCATTGCCCTCGTAGTAGATCGCGAAGGCGTCCGCCGCTTCCTCGACGTCCGCGACGGCAACCTTGATCTTGACGTCGGTGTTGAACTGAAGGCCGTGCGGCTGGAACTCCATCAGCACCTTGCGACCCGCCGGAGCGGTCAAGGTGATCGCGACGTCCTCCGACAGCGCACCCTCTGGAATCGTGACGCTGAGACCGGCCCTCTTGATCCTGATCCTACCGCCAGCGGGGCCGATTACGGCCGTCTTCGAGATGTCCTCCCTGAGCCGCCTGACGCGATTCAGCAACACGATTTCCTCAGCGGGTGCTTCGTCCGTGGTGGCGGTCTCGTTCGTGCCCGAGGTCACGTTCGAAGTCGTCCTCCGGTTGCGCCTTCCCTCGGCGGTCTGCACCGGCAGCAAGGTGGCGTCGGCGCTGGGTCCGACGACGAAGTCGCCGTCACACCCGATCAGAGCCGCCGTGGCCAAGATCAGTGCCGCCCGCTGAATCCGCTTATCGAGCCTCATTGTCGTTCTCCGTTTTTCTATTCTTCGGCCGCCGATGCATCTCTCGGGCGACCCTGTGTGCATACCTGTCAACAACTGGTCGGAGAGAAGGCAACGCCCGTGCCATCTCGAACGATATGACCGAAGTGTTGTGTTGAAAGGCACTTAGGGGATCGTCGCGAAGCTGACCTGGAACGTCCTGTTCCAGCTGACGAGGGCTCTGACAACGGACAACTGCAGCTGTGCAATACGGGCTGGAACGTTTCTTTCCAGGTGGTGCGGAGGGGGCGTCTGTTCGAGCGGAAGAGGATCGGGTGGCCGGGACGGCCACAGGTCAGGAAACGCTGAGAAGGGCAGGGCCCCTGGTAGACTTGTCCAGTCGCTCGCGAATCGCGGAGACGATCTCGTGTCCGGTGAAGGGCTTGGACACCAATGGAACGTCGGGGTCCAGGACGTCGTCTCCACCGAATGCGCCGTCCGGATACCCGGACATGAAGACGACGGCGATCTCCGGCCGGAGAGCACTGAGTCGCTCCGCAACTTCGGGCCCGCGCATCCCCGGCATCACCACGTCCGTGAGCAACAGGTCGATGGGCCCGTCGTATTCGTGCGCGAGATGCAGAGCGTCTTCTCCCCGGCTCGAGGTAAGCACCTCGTACCCGGCGCTCTGAAGCGTTCTCCGCGTGAACTCGAGCACCGACGGCTGGTCTTCCACAATCAAGACCGTGCCGAGGGCCGAGCCAGCCGGAAGCGTTCCGATGGATGGCTCACGGGTCGTGAGCGCGTCTCGGTCCGTCCAGGGCAGATAGACGTTGAAGGTCGTACCGAGCCCGAGCTCGCTGTCGATCTCGATGAAGCCACCGCTTTGATGGATCACACCGTGAACGGTCGCGAGTCCGAGGCCCGTGCCCTTGCCTTCGGACTTCGTCGTGAAGAAGGGCTCGAACACCCGGCTTCGCGTCTCCTCGTCCATCCCTGAGCCCGCGTCGCGAACTGCCAGCCTCACGTAGCGCCCCGGGGTAGCTTCGGCAGAAGCGTCGGGAGGCAGCTCCTCGAGGTCGGCGATGCCGGTCTCGATGGTCAGAGAGCCTCCGTTCGGCATAGCGTCACGGGCGTTCACGACCAGGTTGATCAGCACTTGGTCCAGGTGTCCGGGGTCAACGAGAGCGGTCGCCGCCTCCAGGCTCGCTGAAGTGATCAGATCGACGTCGGCGCCGATCAATCGCCGCAGCATGCGCTCGGTGTTCTGCACAACCGAGCTTACATCCACCACCTTCGGCTGTAGGACCTGCTTCCGCCCAAAGGCCAGCAGCTGACGGGTCAGATCGGCCGCTTTGCGGCCGCAGCCGATGATCTCCTCGATGTCGCCTCGACTCTCCTCACCGACGTCATCCGCCATCAGCAGAAGCTCCGAGAAGCCCATCATGGACGTGAGGAGATTGTTGAAGTCGTGGGCAACGCCGCTGGCCAGGCGGCCGACGGACTCCATCTTCTGCGATTGTCGCAGTCGATCCTCGCTAGCACTGAGGGCTTCTTCGGCCTCGCGGCGCTCGGTGACGTCTATGCCGTAGCCGATGACCCGTGCAGGCTCCCCATCCGGACCGTGAACGGGACTGAACACACGGACGTAGTGCTTCGTTTCGCCAGTCGCGTTCGCGTTCGACTGCTCCAGGCGTACCGGCGATCCCTTCTCCGAACAGGCGTCCAACGCTGCCGCCACCTCGGATCCGGTCGCCTCATCAGCCCCCCGGAAGGTCCAGTATTCCTCCGGTGTCATGCCGAGGCAGATCATTCGTCGTTCCGGATCGTGGGCGGCGGCCGGATTGAGGTAGAGGAGTCGATGCTCCAGGTCGAACAGCACGACCTCGATGGGAAGATTGTCGAGAACGCTCTCCAATTGATGCTTCGCCAATTCGATCTTGCCCTGTGCGACACGTTGGCGATCCGCCATCCGATTGATGGACCGGGCGAGACGCCCGACCTGGGAGTTGGAGGACGGCAGCACGCCGGCGTCCAGGTCGCCATTCGCGATCGCTTCGGCGGAGCGGACCAGATCGTCGAGCGGAGCCAACAGCCGGCCCAGAAGGAAGTGGCACACCGAAAGGCCGATGGACATAGCCACGACGGACCCGGCAGCTCCCACCCACATCCGGCCGTCGCCGACCATCCAGTAAAGAGCCAGTGGTAGCAGCGCCGCGACGGCGACAACCACACTGGTCCCCACGGTGATCCTCGACCGGATCGTAGCGGGCCGGAGCCGGGAGCTGAGCGTTCTCATCAGGCCGCGACTGCTGAACGGTGGCCAGACCCCGCCGAAGTCGCTTCGGCGGTGAAGTGGCGGCGTTGCCGTGGGACGGTAGATGTGATTCGGTCGCGCATGTGCGCAGTTCCTTTGTGTGTGAATCCGCGCGACACGAAGCGCAACCGCCGTGCCTGGAAGCGCCCAAGTGGTGTGTCAATATTGACTTAGGAGATCAGAGGCGGAGTGGTCGGTTCGGGAATTGGAAAGTCATGGACCAGGCTCGGGTTGGCAGAAGGCCACACGGCCGTGCGTCGCCACCATGAAGGGTGGAACATCCTGAACCACCCCCCGCGAGCCGAGTATCCTGGGCAACCCAACTCCGAGGTCGGCGGCGCATGACAGCCGCGGTTTCGCTGGGTCGTACAGCCCCTTAGCGGCCGGCCGCAGAGTGGAAAGGAACGTTCCAATCGCCCACGGCCCCGGTGAAACATCCGTGGAGCGCCTGCACCCATCGCTGGAAAGCAACGTTCCATAGGGTGCACTACCCGGTCAGCAGCAATCCGTATCTAAACCACTATGTGATAACGCTTTATGTGCTCTCTCCACCCCTCTTGGCACGCCTGCTGCCCAGAGTACGGGCGGAAGTTCGCAGAAGTTCACTCAACAGAATTTTGGAGCAGAACCATGCATAGCAGATCACTTCGCAGCCTTATCGGGCTAATCACCGTTTCTGGACTGGCCATGGCCTGTTCGGACCAGTCTACGCCCGTGGGCAACGAGTTCGAGCTGCCCGTCGTGTCGTTCTTCGACGTGGCGCCCGGACCAGGCAGGGACGTCTTGAGGCGCACCGTTCCGCTGCCCCACGACATGTCCGACACGAGGGAGATCGAGAACGACAAGGGCGGATGCCTCGAGGTGGACCAGGCGGGGATCGAGGTCTGCATTCCCAAAGGCGCCCTCCCCGGAGGCAACAACGCCGAAATCGAGATCACACTTACAGCGCTGGCAGGGGACAAGGTCGCGTTCGTGTTCTCGCCGCACATCGAGTTCACGAAGCCCGTCGAGATCGAGATCGACGTCGAGGACACCGAGGCAGAGTACCTCATGTACAACGGCACCCCCGACGGCCTGCTCGCCGGCTTCGTGGGCGTGTACTACACGGGTGACGGCGCAGTCGGCGGCGTTACCACCGAAGAGACCTTCCCGGTCTACTTCGACGAGGACGAGCTCGAGTTCGAGACCGATCATTTCTCCGGCTACGCGATGGCGTTCTAACAAGGCGCATCCGGATTTCTGGCGGGGTGGCAACTAATAGGCTGCCCCGCCGACACTCAACCGTTTCCAATCGGCAAATAGGAGCCTGAATCAAATGAAGAGGAAGATTCTCAGCCTGATGGCACTGTGCGGCATGTCCAGCTTCGCGCTGGCGTGCTCTGATAGCTCGACCCCGCTGGGCGCGGAGTTCGATGAGCTCCCCGTCGTGTCCTTCTTCGACACGGCACCGGGGAACAACATGGACGTGCTCAAGCGCACCACACCGCTGCCGAACGACGTCAGCATCACGACTACGGTGACCAACGCGCAGGGCGGGACGATGAACCTGAGCGCTGCCGGCATGTTCGTCCGTATTCCTCCCGGGTCGCTCGGAGCCGACGTGGCCTCCGTAGACGTCACTCTCACCGCACTGGCCGGCGAGGACGTCGCGTTCGAGTTTGGGCCGCACGGCCTCGAGTTCACGCAGCCGATTTCCATCTACGTGAGCACGAACGGCACGGAAGCGCAGGGCTACACCCCCACGTCGGTAGACCAGACGACGACGGGAGCGGCCTCCGGCTACGGTGGCACGAACCAAGCCCTCGACAGCTTCCTCGGTGTCTACTACACGGGCGATGCCGCTACTGGGCCGGTCACTCCCGAACAGACGTTCCCAGTCTTCTTCAAGTGGAGCTGGCTGGTATTCCAGACCGATCATTTCTCCGGCTACGCGATGGCGTTCTAGCGGGCCACGCGCAAAGGCTTCCGCGAAACGCATCGAGGAACCAATGAAGATCACGATCCCAACGGCCGACGCCACCACGCCCGAGCGGGCCTACCTGTTGGAGCAAGTGCAGCAACTGCTTGACCTGGCAGAAGGGCTGCAGCAGCAGGGCGAGCCGGAGGCGGCCATGGAGCAACAAGAGCGCGCCCTCGGATTGATGGCGGGAGAACGCCACCCACTGGTGGCAGATGTTCTGCATCGTCTGGGTGTCACTCGGGCTCGCATCGGACAAACCGACAGCGCCGAAGAGCTCTTCCAACAGAGCCTCGAGGTGGCTGCCTGGTGCGGCTACGTGAAGGGACAGGCCTACGCCGTGAATTGTATGGCTGTGATCGCACAGCGGCGCGGCGACATGGACCTGGCGGAGTCGCAGTATCGGCGCGCTGGCAGGCTAGCGGGTGAGGTGGGCGAGGCGCGGCTTACCGGCATGGTCGAGCAAAACCTCGGCACGCTGGCCAACACGCGAGGCGACCTGGACAGCGCCATCGTCCATTACGCAAAGAGCCTCACCGCGTTCGAGGAGGCCGATGACAGCAAGGGGGCGTGCTGGGTGCTCAACAACATGGGCATGCTCCAAACAGACCTCAGGCGGTTCGACGAGGCCTACAGCACCCTCCTGCGCGGTAGGAAGCTCGCACGGGGTCTCAAAGACCTCGGCATGGAAGGGCTGATCGAGTTGAATAGGGCCGAAGCACTCATCGGGTCGGGGCGTCTTCGCAAAGCTCGCAAGGTGATCCGGCGGGCCATCGACATCGCCGACCATCGTGGAGACACCCTCCTACGCGCCGAAGCCCTCAAGAATCTGGCCGTCATCGACCGCGAGCGCGGCCAGCTGTCGCGCGCTGCAAGGCAGTTGGAAGAGGCCCATGATCTCGCCGGCACAAGCGACGACGCACTGCTCAAGGCCGAGATCTTGAGAGAGATGGGAGAGGTACGGTTGCGAGGTGGAGAGCCGTCTCTGGCACAGGGCCTTTGGCGGACGGCGCTGACGTTGTTCGAAGAGATGGACGCCGTGCTCGACGGGGCGGACTTGCGGACGCGTCTCCAGCTCCTAGAAGCACAGATCTGATGTCCACCGTCACCCGTTCCCCGTCTGCCCGACTGATCGTGGCGGAGCCCAGGAAGGGCCATTTCGCCTTCCGCGGGATGATCGGCGAGAGCCGGGTCATCCGAAGCACGGCAGACTATGTCCGGAGCCTCGCCGTCGATGATTGCCACCGGGCGCTCATCGTGGGTGAGGCTGGAACCGGCAAGGGCTTGATGGCGCGTGGCATGCACCACGCAGGGACTGGTGGCGACGCGCCCTTTCTCAGCATCGACTGCAGCGCCGCGACCATCCCGGTTCTCGAGAGCGAGCTTTTCGGCCACGAGCCTGGAATATTCGCCGGTGCGGAAACCAGGCGCAAAGGCGTCTTCGAGTTGGCAGGTAATGGAACGGTCTACCTCAGACACGTCGATCGTCTTCCGGCGCGACTACAGCCGAAGCTTGTTCGCGCACTCCAAGCCGGAGAGGTCCGCCGCCGGGGTGGCGTCGAACCGTTCAGAATCGACTGCAACGTCATCGCGTCGAGCACAAATCAGCTGGAGCGGCTCGTAGCCGAGGGGTCGTACCGGGAAGACCTGTCTCGGCTTCTCAACGCCGTCAGGATATCGCTCCCGCCCCTGCGAGATAGGGGCGCCGATGTGGAGCAGCTGGCACATCACTTCCTGAACGAGACCGTGCGCGAGCAGGGACTGCTACCGATTGAGCTCTCACGCGAGGCGATCGAGGTGTTCCGGGCCTACGAGTGGCCGGGCAACGTGCGCGAGCTGCGAGCCGTCGTACGCCAAGCGGCGGAGATCTGCGACGGTCCGACGATCCAGGCACGGCACCTCAGCATCCACACCCGCCGGTCCTGCCCCATGCTCGATAGCGTACAGCCCCACTCCTCGATGCCCGCGGAGGTTCAGGGCCTCTCATTGCGCGAGATCGAGATCGAGGCGATTCGCTCCACGCTGCTTCGGACAAAAGGAGATCGCGTCAAGGCCAGCCACATCCTCGACATCCCCGTTTCCGAGCTCCTCCGCAAAGTCATGCGGCACGGCCTCGAAGGCCTGGTGGACAGCACGAACGCCGTCTGACGCGCCAAGCCTGGGCTCACAGGTCGACCCCCGGGTAGCAACGCATGACGCCGCATCCCTTCCCCAACGATCCGCCCGTCGTCCTGCGCCGCGGGCTACCCCACCAACGCCTCTCCTTGGCTCCGCGCTTTGCCCGGGTAGCTTATTATTGTGATCCGACTCCGGTCCGTCGGAGGTCCCTATCTCGGCCAGGCCATGCGAGGACAGCTTCTCCAGCAGCTGATTCGACGTCGCGTGCCCCAGGTTGCCGGTATCTACCTCGCCGCCGGCTGGGGACTCCTTGAATTCTCAGATTGGGCAACGACCCGATTCAGCTGGACGCCCGACGTGACCAACGCGGTCATGGTGGCGTGGGTCGTGATTCTCCCAGTCGTTGTCATGATGGCCTGGAGGCTCGCGGGCGACGTGGATCGGCCCGCCGCGCCGGCGCGACCAATCCCTGACCGGTCGATCGCGGTGCTTCCATTCGAGAACATGAGCCGGATCCCGACAACGACTACCTCAGCGACGGCATCAGTGACGAGATCATCCGAGCGCTCACCACGATCCAGGGGCTGCGAGTCGCCTCACGAACCTCATCATTCTCCTACCGGGACAAACTCAAGGACGTCCGCGCCATTGGCGAGGAACTGGCGGTCGGTGCCGTGCTCGAAGGTAGTCTACAGCGTGTAGGCGAACGGCTCCGGATAACCGCCCAATTGGTCGACGTGACGGACGGCTACCATCTGTGGTCAGAGCGTTTCGATCGGGAGATGGAGGACGTATTCGTCATTGAGGACGAGATCGCCGATAACGTCGTCAACGCTCTTCGGATTCTTCTCAGGGAGGGTCGCAGAGGCTCGATGGCGCGTATTCCTCCGAAGGATATCCGGGCATATGAGTTCTACTTGAGAGGTCGCCGCTTCTTCCACCAAAGCACTCGAAAGAGTCTGATTTTCGCGAGGGAGATGTTCGAGCAGGCGGTCGACACGGATCCTGAATATGCGGCCGGCTACGCCGGGCTAGCGGACAGCGTCTGCCTTCTCGCCCTCTTCTACCCGTCCAGCGAGGCCGACCTGGGCGCAGCGGACCGGGCCAGCGCCAAAGCGTTGGAGCTCGCTCCGCAGCTGGCGGTAGCCCACGCCTCTCGGGGACTCGCGCCCTTTCTGCGGAAAGATGTGGATCGGGCCGTGGTTGAATTCAAGGAGGCGATGCGGCTCGACCCAAGACTGTTCGAGGCCCATTACTTCTACGCCCGCACGCGGTTTCTCGACGGGGCGTTCCCCGAAGCTGCACAGCTGTTCGAGAAGGCGTATGAGCTGCGCGAGGACCATGAAGCGGCATTCTTCGCTGGCCAATCTCACGAGGCCTCCGGCCGGAGCGATGCCGCCAGCGCAGCCTACGCCAGGGCGGTCGACGCGGTTGCCCGGCACCTCGAGCTCAATCCCGACGACGCTCGCGCGACCGCGTTCCGAGCCGGGGCGCTCGGGAGAATCGGGAGAAATGAAGAGGCATTCCAGTGGGCCGAACGCGCCGTCGAAATCGACCCTCAGGACGCTGGAATCCAGTACAACGTGGCCTGCTTCTACGCGGTGGCCGGCGAGACTGACCGGGCTCTAGGCTGTCTGGAAGCAGCGAGAAAAGCCGGGTTCGGCAACCAGGAGTGGCTCGCGAACGACCCGGACCTCGACTCGCTTCGGGCTGAGCCCAGGTTTCGCGCTCTCATGAAGGAAGTCGATCCGACCGGTTGACGTAAATCGTCGCCCCTTCCACCCCCGATCGATCCCCACCTGCCAAGGTCGTGGCTCTGCCTCCCTTCGACCAGGTCTGGCCGTCCTCCTGGCCTGGAAAGAAATGTTCCAACTCATGAAGGCGCGCCCGAAACTCCTGTCGAATGTGCGCCCCAGCGATTGGAAAGAATCGTTCCAGGAAGCCTCCGCACCCGTCCCGCTTGTCATTCTGTAACTCAGGTATTGGCAGTGAGTTAAGCGATGCGTCGCCCTGCTGGCATAGGGGATGCCAAGAACAGTTGCGGCAAGACGATCACAAAAATACAACTCAAAACTCCAGGATGTAGAATCATGCGCGGGAAGCCATTCATCAGGATGCTCGTCCTGTTGGCGCTCCCGGGGTTCTCGCTGGCATGTAGCGACGGTCCCCTCGAGCCTTTGGGCGAGATCCCTTTCAACAGCAGCAATGCGTTTTTCGACTCCTCCTCGAGCGTGAGCGACGACGACAACAACCAAGCCGACAACGGTGGAGGCAACGATCTGCCTCCGGGAACGGTGATGCAATGGACGACCCTGGTCCCCAATGACATCACCCGGACGCAAGTCTGCGGCTCCCGAGGCTGCACGATCGAGATCAGCTCGCTCGGTTTCGAGCTCAAGATCCCGCGTCACGCTCTGAGCATGGACACGGAAATCACCGCGACCGCGCTCGCCGGGGAAGAAGTGAACTTCGAGTTCGAGCCGCACGGCACGCAGTTCAACCGCTCGGTCAACGTATCTGTCGACGTCAGCCTGACATCGGTTACCGACCCCAAGACCGCCAAGTTCAACGCCTGGTATTGGATCTGGGACGCTGACGAGAACCCAGCAGTGATCGACGTCATCGATGCCACCTACAAAAAGGGTGTCGTCGCCTTCAAGACGGATCATTTCTCTGGCTACGCGATGGCGTTCTAGAGCACTGACACTCCTTACCTCAACAACTGAGCAAGACAATGATCAAGAAGCTTCTGTTTTCGACGATGGCCCTAAGTTCGGACTCACCCTCGCTTCAGGGTGTAGCGACCACTCGAATCCGGCTGGTCCGCTCGACGACCTGGTAGTCGTGGCCAACAACGGGACTGACGGCTCGCAGTGGATTCCGTGGGAGACTCCGCTCAGCCAGGACGTGAGCACCTCGAAGGCGTGCGAGGTCGATAGAGTCTGTAAACTCAGGATCGATAACCCGCGCGTCGACGTGAACATCCCAGCTGGCGCGCTGTCGCAGGACACCGAAATCACCGTGACGGCGTTGGCTGGAGAGGAAGTGAATCTCTCATTCGCTCCTCACGGGACACAGTTCGCCGAGCCCATTCGCGTCGACGTCCACGTGGGTTCCGCGCCCCCGAGCGGTCCGATCGACTTCTACGCGGCCTATTGGGTGGGCGACCTAAACAACGTCCTCGAAACGTTTCCGGCGATCTTGAAGAAGGGAAAGCTCCGATTCGCCCCGGATCATTTCTCTGGCTACGCGATGGCGTTCTAGGGCGGCGATAGACACGCGAGCAATCTGAGCATCGGAGAGCGAGTCATGGCAGTCACGGTTGGGACAACCGAGCTGATGACCCCGGAGCGGGCGCGACTTCTGGATGAGGTCGAGAAGCTGCTCGACCTGGGTGACGAGCTGGAGCGGGTGGGTCAGCCAGAAGCGGCGATGGAGCACCAGGAGCGGGCGTTGGCGATGTTGGCGGGTGAGCGACACCCGCTGGTGGCCGACTTGCTCCATCGCTGCGGCGCCACCCGAGCCCGGATCGGGCAGACCGACGAGGCGGAAGACCTCTTCCAACAGAGCCTCGAGGTCGCGGTCTGGTGCGGGTACACGAAAGGCCAAGCGTACGTCGTCAACTGCTTGGCGGTGATCGCACAGCGTCGCGGCGAGTTGGAGCTGGCTGAGACACAGTACAGACGCGCGGCGAGGCTGGCAGGAGAGTCCGGCGAGGTTCGGCTAATCGGTATGGTGGAGCAGAACATGGGTACGCTCGCCAACACGCGCGGCGACCTGGACAGCGCGTTCGTGCACTACCAGCGGAGCCTGGCCGCCTTCGAGGCGTCGGGCCACGGCGAGGGCGCATGCTGGGTGCTCAACAACATGGGCATGCTGCAGACGGACTTGAAGAAGTTTGACGAAGCGCATGCGACTCTGGTCCGTGCGCGTATGCTGGCGCGCAGCCGCAAGGACCTGGGCATGGAGGGCCTGCTCGAGCTGAACCGGGCAGAGGCGCTCGTAGGATCGGGACGTCTCCGCAAGGCGAGGAGGGCGTGCCAGCGTGCCATCAACATCGCCGAGAGGCGGGGAGACTCGCTGCTGAGGGCGGAAGCCCTCAAGGTCCTCGCGGTGATCCACCGGGAGCGCGGCCATCTCGCCAAGGCGGTCACACATCTGGAAGAGGCGCAGGATCTCGCGGAAGAGGGCGATGATGCCCTGCTCAAGGCAGAGATCCTGAGAGAGATGGGCCAGGTTCGCCTCCAGGCGGGAGAGCCCTCACGCGCGCAGGCGCTATGGCGCACCGCCCTCAAGCACTTCGAGGAGCTGGATGCGGTGCTTGACGGAGCAGACCTACGGACCCGCCTCCAACTGTTGGAAGCTGAAGTCTGATGTCCGCGTTCGTGTCGGCCGAGACGATCCGGAGGACCCCCCGTGACGCGATGAAGGAACCGATGAAGGGGGACTTCGCGTTCGGCGGGATGATCGGCGACAGCCGGGTCATGCGGAGCACGGTGGACTACGTCCGCAAGCTCGGGATGGAGGGGAGCGCCAACGTACTCGTCCAAGGCGAGCCCGGGACCGGCAGGAGCCTACTGGCCCGTGGCATGCACCACGCGGGCGCCGGTGGCGACGCGCCGTTCCTCAGCATCGACTGCGGGGCCGCCCCGGCCGCCGTGCTGGAGAGCGAGCTGTTCGGGCACGAGCCGGGCGTCTTCGAGGGAGCCGACATCCGTCGTACGGGGATCTTCGAGCTGGCAGGACGCGGCACGGTATACCTCGACAACGTCGACCGACTTCCCGCGCGACTGCAGCCGAAGCTCTTCAGGGCGCTTCAGGCCAGAAGCGTTCGCCGACGGGGCGGCCTCGAGGCGTACGAGGTCCACTGCAAGGCCGTCGTGTCGAGTACCAAGCCGCTGGAGCGGCTCGTGGCGCAGGGCTCCTTCCGGGAGGATCTCCACCAGCTTCTCAGCGCCGTGCGCGTGTCGTTGGCACGGCTTCGCGACAGGGAGGACGACGCAGTGCTGCTGGCTCGGCATTTCTTGAAGGAGACGGTGCGCGAGCAGGGACTGTTACCTATCGAGCTCTCTCCCGAGGCGATCGAAGTGCTCCGGGCCTACGAGTGGCCGGGTAACGTGCGCGAGCTGCGAACCGTCATGCGCCAAGCCGCCGAGATCTGCGACGGCCCCACGATCCAGGCAAGGCACCTCAGCATCCACACGCGCCAGTCGTGCCCCATGCTCGACAGCGTACAGCACCACTCCTCCTCGCCGACAGCGGTGCAAGGCCCCTCACTGCGCGAGATCGAGATCGAGGCGATTCGCTCCACGCTGCTCCGGACAAAAGGAGATCGCGTCAAGAGCAGCCGCATCCTCGACATCCCCGTTCCAGAGCTCCTCCGCAAAGTCATGCAGCATGGACTCGAAGGGCTCGTGGATCGCACCGAGGCGGTCTGAACCGCTACGCCCTCGTCACCTCGCTGTGCCCCTTCCCGCTGTGCCCCTTCATCTCGCTGTGCCTCGTCATCGCCCTTCGCCTCTTGCGCCCCGTTGTCGTCGTTCGCCTCCGGCACCCCTAACCGCCCTCCGCCGGTGCCGGACTTCTGGGACCCCCCGCTAGCTCGCGAACGCCTCCTGGATGATGCGCCCTTGCTCGGTAGCGTGGTCGGACGCCTTCCCCTCGGCTGGACTCGCCCACTCCGGCCGCGCCAGGTAGCCGAGCGGGACGCTGCGCGGCACCGCGGCGCGTAATCGCGGACCAATGTACGACAGCGCTCCCATGTTGCGGGGCTCTTCCTGGGTCCAGATCGCCTCCTCCAGATTCGAATAGCCACGCACGAGCTCTTCGATCTCGTCTCCCGGGAACGGGTAGAGCTGCTCGACCCTGGCCACGGCGACGTGACCAGCGGCAGCCCTCTCGTCGCTCGCCGCCAGATCGTAGTAGACCTTTCCAGTACAAAGGACCAAGCGCGTGACACGCTCCGCGTGAGCCTCGGTGTCCGGGTCTGGCAGCACCGGATGGAAGCCACCCCGCGAGAGCTCGGACACGGGCGACGCGGCCAGCGGGTGCCGCAGCAAGCTCTTGGGCGTCATCACGACTAGCGGTCGCTCCGGAGCGTGCGCCTGCAGTCGCAGGAGGTGGAAGTACTGGGCAGGCGTCGACGGATAGACGACGCGCATGTTGCCCTCCGCGCACATCTGCAGGAACCGCTCGAGTCGGGCGCTCGAGTGCTCCGGTCCCTGGCCTTCGTAGCCGTGGGGAAGCAGTAGAGTGAGTCGTGACAACTGACCCCACTTCGACTGCCCCGAGGCGATGAACTGATCGATGATGGGCTGAGCGACATTGACGAAGTCGCCGAATTGGGCCTCCCAGAGCACGAAGTCGACGTCCGCCCCCACGCTGTAACCGTACTCGAATCCGAGCACTGCCGTCTCGGAGAGCGGCGAGTTATAGACCTCGAACCGGGCGCTTCCGAGCGCGGCCAGTGGAGCATGGGTCGCCCCGGTCTCCGGATCGTGAAAGACGAGGTGGCGCTGACTAAACGTGCCGCGCTGCGCGTCCTGTCCCGTGAGCCGGACCGGCACACCCTCGCGAAGGAGCGAGCCGATGGCCAGCGTCTCGCCGTGGGCCCACTCGAGGACGGACTCCTCCGTGAAGTCGCCGCGGTTCTTGTCCAGCTGCCTGCGCAGCTTCGGGTGGATCGTGAAGCCGTCCGGGACGGCCATGGATGCCGCGTTGATCTCCGCGAGATCCGCGAACGCGACGTGGGTAGCGATTGGCTCATCCATCGATCCCGACGGAACTCCCTCCTCCGGCTCGCCGTCCGGCTGGGGCCCCTTCACGGCTTCTTGTGCGTCCCTGAGCCGGTCCGAGAGGGCCTTCTCCATCGCGGCCACGTCTTCGGCTGTCATCGTGCCCTCGGCAACCAGGGCATCCGCCCACTGCGTGCGAACCGTTGGATGGCCGTGGATCAGCTCGTATAGCATAGGCTGCGTATACGCGGGCTCGTCACCCTCGTTGTGGCCGTGCCTCCGATATCCGATCAGGTCGATGACTACATCGTCTTGGAACTTCGCCCGGTAGGCCATCGCCAACCTCACCGCGGCCAGGCAAGCGGGCGGATCGTCGGCGTTCACCCGGAGCACCGGGATGTCGTAGCCCTTCGCGAGATCCGAGGCGTACCGGGTCGAGCGGCCGTCTGCCGGATCGGTCGTGAAGCCGATCTGGTTGTTGACGATCACGTGAACGACGCCGCCCGTGGTGTACCCTCGCAGCCGAGCGAGATTCAGCGTCTCGGCCACGACTCCCTCCGCGGCGAACGCCGCGTCGCCGTGGATCATCAAGGGCACGACGATTGTCGAGTCTGGAGCGTCGTCCTGTCCGGTGCCCCCGAACTGCCGCGCCCGCGCGAGACCCGCGACGACCGGGTTCACGAACTCCAGGTGGCTCGGGTTCGGCGCGAGCGTGACCCGGACCGCACCGCCATCCCGAAGGGCGTGCTCGCCTTCCGCCCCGCGGTGGTACTTCACGTCTCCGGTCCCGGACTCGGGTACCGTAAGCACACCGTTGCGTTTTGCGGGCGTCCCTTCGAACTCGCGCAGGACCTCCTCGTATCCCACACCCACCGTGTGAGCCAGGACGTTTAGTCGTCCCCGGTGCGCCATGCCCAACACGACCTCGCGGCAGCCGTCCCTGACCGCCTCCTCCAGCGCGAGGTCGAGCATCGGCACGAGCATATCGTTGCCTTCGAGGGAAAACCGCTTTTGCCCCAGGTAGGTCCGGTGCAGGAAGTGCTCGAGTCCCTCGGCGTCCGACAGACGCTGGAGCAGCCAGACCTTCTCGTCCCGGTCGAGTGGGCGGGCATGCACCCCCGACTCGACTTCCGACCAGAGCCAACGGACCCGCTCCGGGTCCTCGAGGTGCTCGAACTGATATCCGATCGAGCCGCAATAGGCCTCTTGTAGGCGGCGGAGGTAGTCTGCCAAACGCTCGTCCCCGCCCTCGCCGAGTATCGCGGACGCCGGGAGTGCCTCGAGCTCCTCCATGCTCGTGCCGAAGAACGAAGGATCGAGCTGCGGATGCCCGGGCGGCT
This sequence comes from Longimicrobiales bacterium, assembly GCA_965248625.1. GTDB lineage: Bacteria > Gemmatimonadota > Gemmatimonadetes > Longimicrobiales > Gaopeijiaceae. The sequence goes on from OZ252109.1 coordinate 2,181,530, forward strand.
CACTGCCCAGGGGATCGATCTGCGAGAGCTGATGCCCGTGATCACGGAACGCCTGGACCAGCGCCGTCGCCTGGGCCACGAGGGGGAGCAATCCCTCCGCGACCCTGATCGCCCGCTTCGAAGCCTTCTCAAACTCCGCGGGCGACGCCGATGAGATCGCCAGGGACGCGGACGGGATAGTGGACGACGCCGACGAGACAGCCGGCGACGCGGACGAGACGTTGGGCGACGCGGACGAGACGTTGGGCGACGCGGACGAGACGTTGGGCGACGCGGACGAATCGGTGGGTGACGCAGACGAGTCAGCGGAGGTTTCGGGCTGGGCGACTCCAAGGGTCCCACCGTTGGAGCTCAGTGCTTCCGGAACCAACAAGCCCGCCTCGACCACTTCGGCAGTGCCCCGGGCGAAGATCTCACGCCACGCCGCGGGTACGGACAGGGGGTTCTTCGAATACTGCTCGTACAGCTCTTGCGCGTATCCAGCGTTCTGACTGTCGAAGAGCTTCGAGAGGGACATAGAGGAGAAGATAACGAAGGCGGTTTTACGGGCCACTGGGGCCCTTTCTAGCCGGGACATGACGCCCCCTGGCGCAGGGGCCGACGGCCCCCTCCTTACGCGGACGGGGAGAAGGCCCGGACCCAGCCCGCGAAGGCCAACACCGGCCAGGCCAGCTCGAGTCCTCGCGGCGCCCGAAGGACCCGCTCACCGACGCGAGCAGGGTCGAGCCAGCGCTCGATGCCGTCAGGGAGCAGCGCCGCCCGCAAGGCCTCCGGTTGCTGAGAGCGAATCCATTGGTGCATGGGCACCGTGAATCCCTGTTTCCGGCGCTTCACGAAGTCTTCGCCGAGGCGGCTTGCAAGAAGGCGTCTGAGGAGATGCTTCGTGGCTCCTCCACGCGTGCGCAGCCGGGAGGGGATCCGCGCGGCGAACGAGACGGCTTCGAGGTCGAGGAAGGGAACCCGGGCCTCCAGCGACGAACGCATGCTCGCCCGGTCCACCTTGGGAAGCAGCTGTTCCGGGAGATACGTGAGCAGGTCGAGACGCTGGACACGGTCGAGCATCGGGGGGCCGGACGGACCGAGCGCAACTCTCCGCCACGGCCGCGCTCCCTCCGCCAGCGCCGAGCCGGTGTCCCTAAGTGCCGTGATCAAGTCGTCCGAGTAAAACGACTGGCGAACGCTCGGAGGCATCTCGCGTGTCATCGCGTCGTAGCGGTCGGCGGCGTCGCGGACGACCTGCTCGAGGGCGCCACGACGGCGGAAGGAAGGCGCGAGCCCGGCAAGTTGGCCAAGCAGCGCACGTCGTGCGCCGAGGGGCACGCGGTCGAGCCACGCCATCTGCGCCATCCGTCGATACCTGGGGTAGCCGGCGTGGGTCTCGTCGCCTCCGTCTCCTGAGAGGACCACAGTGACGTGCTCTCGCGCGAGAGAGCTCAGGATGGCGGTGGGCACCGCCGCGGGATCGGCGAACGGCTCGTCGAACGACCACGCGAGATCGTTCAGGTCGCCGAGCCGTTCTCGGCCCATCACGACCCGGTGGTGCCGCGTCCCGTAGCGCTTCGAGACGGCCTCCGCGTACGGAGCCTCGTCCCGCGGGTCGTCGGCGAAGCTCGCGGAGAACGTGTCGATGGGTCCGGTCGCGTGCTCGGCCATGTATCCCACGACCAGACTCGAGTCGACGCCTCCGGAAAGAAACGCGCCAATGGGGACGTCGCTAACCATCTGGCGTCGAACAGCGGTCCTCAGCCGCTCGTCGAGCGCTTCGAGAATTCCACCCTCGTCCACGGGCAGCGAATCCACGCGCCCGAACGGGATGTCGTAATAGCGCTCCTGCTCGGGCAAGCCGTTCCACTGGTCGCCCCGCCCGACGTGCACCGTCAGATGGTGCCCTGGACGCAGCTTCCGCATCCCTCGCCAGATGGCGGCGGGAGCAGGGACGTAGCCCTCGTGGAAGAACAGGTCGAGAGCTTCGGGATCCACTTCCCGCGTCACCCGCCCGTCCGCCACGATGGCCTTCGCCTCGCTCGCGGCGTAGAAGCGATCGTCCCACCAGCCGTAGTAGAGAGGCTTCACACCAAGCGGATCGCGTGCCGCGAACAAGGTTCCTTCCCCGGGGTCTCAGACGACGAAGGCGAAAATGCCGTTCAGCTTGGAGAGGCAACCCGGACCCCACGCCTCGTAGGCGGCGAGCAGGACCTCCGTGTCGCTCGAGGTCCGAAAGCGCCGCCCGAGACCCTCCAGCTCCTTCCGGAGCTCCCGGTAGTTGTAGATCTCCCCGTTGTACACCAACCGCTCGCGCTCGCGAGGTCCGACCATCGGCTGAGCGCCTCCTTCGAGGTCGATCACCTTCAGGCGGCGATGGACAAGCGCGACCGATCGGTCGGGGGAGATCCAGAGTCCGTGGTCGTCCGGTCCCCTATGACGGAGCGTGGATGCCATCGCTTCCAGCTCGTCCGGTCTATGAGGAAGCGGCTCCCCCGGGCGCGTCGAGGCGATTACGACCAAGCCGCACACGTCAGGCGCGGCGTGTGGGTGGCGCCGGCATCGGTCGTGACCTCTTGGGCATCGAAATGGACTCGGGCGGACCGGGTGCGGGTGGGGCAGCGACGGGTCACGCCCTTCCGGTCGAAGCAGGTGGCGACACAGGCCGCTTGACGGACAAGTGCCAGCCGTGGGCACGTTACATTATACACCCCCGGCATCGGTGGAACGGTACCGCCACGATCGCGCGCCCGCTCCTTAGAGGCCGCGTTGGATCCCCATTGAACGCACGCTCCCGGAGGCCGCGTTGGACCCCTCGTCGACGCCACGCCCACGGGAGGCCGCGGACCCTTCTTCGACATTACCCCCGCGCGAGGCCGCCGACCCCTCGTCGATCTCGAGCGCCCGAAAGGTGACCGAGTGTCGGCCGGCCCAGGATGGTTTTCCCTTCGTGAGCCATCCGGAGTGGACGCGACGCCTTCCGTGGGTCGTACAGGGTACCACGGTGAGATCAGACGGTGCGGATAGATCGGACGGGGCGGAAGAGCTGGACCTGCGCCTATTCGGGAGCGCCCCGGCGGGTGACGTGCTGGACCGATGGGAGCGGCTCGGTAGAGCTGCAGGCTGCGACCGAGTGGTCCACGGTCGGCAGGTCCACGGAACACGCATCGTGACGCACACCAGCCCTGGGACGGGGGGCCTCACTCTCCTCCCTGCGTGCGACGGTCACGCCACCGATGAGGCGGGTACCCTGCTCACAGTCTCGGTGGCTGATTGTGTCCCGGTCTTCGCGGTGGTGCCCGCGACCCGCGCCGTGCTTCTGCTACACGCTGGATGGCGCGGTGCGGCAGACGGCATTCTCGAGGCAGGCCTCGAGCTCCTGGAGCGGCGATTCCAAGCCCGGATCAGCGATCTGTGGATCCACCTCGGTCCCACCATCTGCGGGAGTTGCTACGAAGTCGGGCCCGAGGTCCACGAAGCGTTCGGACTACCAAAACCGGCGAGTCCGACACCCTTGGATCTTAGAGACGTGCTGGCGACCCGTGCACTCTCCGCAGGCGCGACCGCGGAGCGAGTGTCGGTGTCGTCGTTTTGCACGCGGTGCGGGGACTCGCCATTCTTCTCGCACCGAGGAGGCGACGCGGCACGGCAGGTCGCGCTGCTCGGGATCGCGCCGGATCAATGACGACGGAGCAACGGCCGCGACTCGGGTTGGTTGGCCTCTGCTCGGTGTGCGCGCACTGCCGGGTGACGAGAAACCGCCGAGGGTCCAGGTTTCATCTCTGTCGGCTTTCGGCAAGCGACGCGCGCTATCCGCGCTACCCACAATTGCCGGTGCTGGAGTGCTCGGGCTTCGAAGCGAACGACCCGAGAAGACCACGGACTGACCAACAGGAGTCGGAATGAGCGAGCCGTTCTACGTCTCGAAGGCAGAGCTGGAGAAAGTGCGCGGGGCGCACCGCCGTGGGCGGCTACCCGCCGGCGGGAGCATCGAGCTCGGGGTGCACGGCCACGTGAAGAGCCTGTACGGCCTCGAAGCAGAACCGGACTTGCCGCTCGCCGTCGATTACGTCGTCGCTGCCGCCGGCGGGTGACTACTCGGTACGCTCAACGGCGCACTGGAGGTGCGCGGGATCAGTCTCCCTCCCGAAGCCATACGCGCGCGGGTGGAGGGCTTCAACGAAATGGTGGACAGGATTCCCACGCTGCAGCGAATCCACGTCTCCTACGACCTCTCTATCCCCGAGGGCGCCCGCGACAAGGTGGACCGGGCGCTGTCGACCCACGCGGACAAGTGCCCTACGGCCGTGAGCCTGCGCGGGGCGGTCGAGGTCACGTGGAGTGCAGATATCGTCGAAGAGGGGCGGACGGACCAGTGATCGGTTGCTGGGCCCGACGGAACCGGCGGTGCCTCTGGGGAGTTAGAGGGATCGATGCCTGAAAGCTTAGCATACGCCGTCTTAGGCCTGTCCGTCGCGGTGTTGTCGCTGCTTCTGCCCTTCGCATGCCACCGCGCGTATCTCTTGTACCTCAGCCGCCGCCCGGCCCCTCACGTGCCGGACGGCTGGTCCGGGGCGTGGCCCGCCGTAACGGTACAGCTGCCCCTTTTCAACGAAGCCGAGGTCGCTGCCCGACTGATCGACGCGGCCTGCAACCTGGATTATCCGCGCGACGAGCTGGAGATCCAGGTGCTTGACGATTCGACGGACGAGACACCGGCCGTGGTCGCGACGCGCGTCGCTTATTGGCGTTCAAAGGGCGTCGACATACGACACATCCGGCGAGAGGACCGGACGGGCTTCAAAGCTGGAGCGTTGGCCGAGGGAGTCCGACTGGCCAGGGGCGAGTTCATGCTCGTCCTCGACTCCGACTTCGTCACCGGGACGGAGCTGGTGAAGCAGCTCTTACCCGCGTTCAGTCTCCCGGACGTAGGTATGGTTCAAGCCCGCTGGGACCATCTTAACGAACGCGATAACTGGTGGACGCGAGCGCAGAGCCTGTTGCTGGACGGTCACTTCTTCCTCGAACAGGGAGGACGTTACCGTGGCGGCCGCTTCTTCAACTTCAACGGCACCGCCGGCATGTGGCGCCGCAGCTGCCTGGAGGATGCCGGCGGGTGGCAGGCCGATACGCTCACCGAGGACCTGGACCTGAGCTATCGGGCACAGATGCGCGGGTGGCGCTTCGTGTTTCTCGAGGACGTCGGCGTTCCCGCCGAGCTTCCTGACCGCGTGGGCGCCTTCGAAATTCAGCAGAAGCGATGGGCTCAAGGCGGAATACAGACCGCCATCAAGCTGCTGCCCGCGCTCCTTCGAGGTCCGTGGCCACGGTCGGTGAAGGCCGAGGCGGTGATCCACCTCTGCGGCCACCTCGCGCACCCGCTGACCCTCATGCTGGGCCTCCTCATCTACCCGGCGGCCGTCGCCCGCCGATCGCTCGGCCTCGAGGAGTACCTCTTTCTCGACCTCGTCGTCTTCACCGCGGCAACGGTTCCCTTCGTCCTCTTCTACGCAGCCGCGGGCCGCAAGAGACGGCGCCCGTGGCCTGTCCTGATCCCTGACATCGCCGTGACGCTTGCCACAGGTATCGGGCTCACGGTTCCGGTCTCGCGGGCGATTCTCAGGGGCGTCTCCAAGCGTAAGGACCCGTTCGTCCGAACGCCCAAGAAGGGGGACCGACGCCTTTCGCGGTCCCTTCCCGCCAGCTTGACCGGGGACACGCTTCTCAAGCTGTTGATCGCAGTCATCTTGAGCGCGTTCATCGGCGCCTCCGTGAACGCTGGCCTCTACGCCTCGCTACCGTTCCTGCTCCTCTTCGCGTCAGGCTACTGGAGCTTGGGAATGGGGGGCCTCGTTTCGGGCCGGCGGAGCCAGGTTATCGAGCGCGAGCAAGACGTAAAACGGCACCCAGAGGACGACCCGGGTCCAAAGCGGCTGGGGCCAGTCTCCAGTCTGCAGGGAGGGGCCGAGACCCCAGTATCCGACGAATACGAGGCCGCTTAGAAGGAGCCACGGACGGCTCCGGCGAAGGGCGGCGAAGGGTAGGGCCCAGAGCACATACCAGGGGTGCAGAGTCGGCGAAAGCAGCAATCCGGCGCCTAGAATCCAGAAAAGGGCGCGCTCCGGGTCGAAGCGTCGAAGCGTGGTCCAACCCACCACGCACAACACGAGGGTGCCGGCCAGGTAGCGTGGCGCCCGCGGCCCCGGGATGAGCAATTCCAGCAGCGCGAAGGCCCCCTCGTTCGCTCTCCAGTGCTCCGCGTAGGTCGCGAGGCCGGTCCAGAGCGCCGAGCCCGCCCAGGCGTAGGGCAGGTAGATCAGCACTACTACGAGGCCGAAGGACACGACGAGACGGGCCCCGTAACGACGAGCCAGCGGAGGGAGGGCGGCGGCAGGCGCGAACTTCGTCAGGGCAGCCAAGGCGAGCACCGCTCCGAGCCCCCAAGGCGTCCGCAAACGCTCGCTCCAGCGGGCGACCCCGTACCCGCCGGTTTCCTCGCCGCGCACGTCGGCAGGCCGAGGGGATGGAATCGCGAGGTACACTACGAGGGCGAGGAGAAATAGCCCGAGCGCGTCGAGGTGACCGCTCCAAGCCGTCTCGACGACGAGGAGTGGTGACCACGCGAACAGTACGAGCACCCCCGGCGCTGAGCGGCCGGTGCGCCGAGCCGCGGCGAACAGCAATCCCGCGGCGGCGAGATCGACGAGCATCCAGAGGAGCTTGAGCGTTAGGATAGACCCGCCCAGCGCAGCGCCCAACGCGAAAACGAGCTGCGTAAAAGGCGGGTAGATCGTCGGAACGCTCGGATTGTTGATCAGAATGTGCCACGTCGTACGGATCGACTCGAGCTCCGGCGCATCGGGGGCGAAGCGGAACGGGTTGATGCCTTGAAGCTGGACGTGGCCGTCCCAGAGATACCGGTAGATGTCGTCGGACAGGAACGGCGCATCCGGGAGCAGAATCAACCGGAACGCGACCGCGAACGCCCAGAGAAGTCGAGTGTCGGTTCGTTCCGTGACCAGCTGGAACCCGACAGTCCAGTAGGCCGCGAACGCCAACGCGAAGAGAGGAAGTCTCGGGAAGGGCAGGCCGATGTCGGGCCACCACCCGAGCGCGCCAAGGCAGACCAGCTCGAGCAACCCGAGGCCGATAAGAAGCCTGGGACCCCGTAGCCGGTTCGGCTCGGTGAGTGGTCCAGTCGATTTCGTCAATATTCCAGACATCCTACTCCGCTGCGCCGTGTCATCTAGAGGCCACACAGAGACCCCTCCCGACCACGCCACGGTCGTCGTTCTGATTCCAGCCCTGGACGAAGAACAGGCGTTGCCGTCCGTCCTGCGTGCCCTGCCCCGGGATCGCGTCGATCTCGTTCTCGTCGTGGACAACGGATCGCGGGACGCCACGGTGGACGTCGCGCAGGCTCTCGGAGCCACAGTCCTGACCGAAGCCCGACGCGGCTACGGCTCTGCGTGCCTCGCCGGCCTGCGCGACTTGGCCGCGCGACCGGATCAGCCCACCGTGGTGGCCTTCCTCGATGCAGACGGTAGCGACGACCCGACACTCCTCCCCCTCCTGATCGATCCTCTATTGTCCGGATCCGCCGATCTCGTGCTGGGTGTCCGCTCCGGCGACCGCTCCGCCGTTCCAATACACGCACGCCTCGGAAACGGGCTCGTGCTCTTCTTCGTACGAGCGCTGTTCGGTCTCCGCTTCCGCGACCTGCCTCCGTTTCGCGCCGTGCGTTACGATCGCCTCCTAGATCTTCAGATGGACGACCGCGACTGGGGCTGGACGCTACAGATGCAGATCCGTGCAGGGCGGCGAAAGCACCGTATCCACGAAGTGGACGTCCCGTACAGGCGCCGCTCGGCGGGCCAGTCGAAGATCAGCGGCTCACTTCTGGGCTCGGTTCGCGCGGGGGCCAAGATGTTCTATACGCTCTTTCGAGAGAGAATGCGGGCTCCGTGACGGGGCCCGGGGGCTGGCTTTTCCCCGAGGCCTCCGCGTTGCCGCACTACCCGTTCTCTAAGAAGCGCAGCACCAGGTCGAGTGACTCCTGGGGCCTCTCCTCGGGGGGCACGTGGCCGCATCCCGAGAGCATTTCCAGACGAGCGTCCGGGAGATGGGTGACCAAACGGCGGGCGACGCTCGAAGGTACGACCACGTCTTCTTCCCCGTGAATCAGAAGGGTGGGCACCTCGATCGTCGGGTAGCGGTCGGTCCACGTCTCGACCTCAGGAGGAACGATCTGCCTCGCCGTCTCTATCGTCGCGTACCTGCACCGGGCGTCGCGTAGAGGAGCGGCATAGCCCTCTATGGCCTGGGCGGTGATCGCCGAGTCGTCGGCGTACACTTCACTCAGGACTCTTCGCATGAGGAATCCGAGCGGCGTGAGCGCGAACGCGAGGGGGGCGATCAAGGGGATCCTGCAGAGCGAAATGAAGAACGGAATGGACTGCGGGTAGACGGCTCCGGAAACGACCACGATCCGGCTGACACGCTCAGCCGCCCCGGCGCGAGCCAGGTGCAACATCGTGAGCATCGCGATCCCACCACCGAGGGAATGGCCCACGAGCGTGACGGACTCCAGTGCGTTGGCCAGAACGTACTCGGTCAGGAGCTTGGTCTGGTCGAACGGGGAATACGCCCCGTCCCTCGGCTTCGGAGCGGCGCCGAAACCCTTCAAGTCGACCACGTGGGCTTGGTGGTGATTCGCGAGGCTGCCGGTCCAGTGGCGCCAAGTGAATCCGCTCGCCCCGAAACCGTGGATGAGAAGGACGGGATCGCCCTCGCCCTGGACGTCTACGTGGAGCAGCGAGTCCCCATCGGTCACTGCTCGTCGCCTACCCTGAGAACCCTGGCTCCCCTCTCGACGAGCTCGCCGACGAGCAACTCGTGACAGGTGAACACGAATACCTGCCGGACCTCGCTCACTTCCTTCAGAAGATCGAAGCCGCGACCCCTGCGTTGCCGATCCCAATTCACGAATGCTTCGTCGATGAAAAGGGGGAGCCGCTCTCCGCTGGCGTCCAGATCATCCAGGGCCGCGAGCCGGAGCGTGAGATAGATCTGCTCGCGCGTACCGGTCGAGAGGGGTGGCGCGACCTCGAGCGGCTCCTCTAGGCTGGGGCCGTCGACGAAAAAGGCCTCGGCGCGTCCCTCTCCGGAGACCAGCACGCGGTCGTAACGGCCGCCAGTGATCGTAGCGAGATAGGCGCCGGCCCGGTCGTTGAGTCCCGGCTCGTGACCCTCTCGAAAACGGCGTTCAGCCTCCTCCAGCAGGAGCGCCAAGAGGCGGCGCCGATCTCGCTCCCGTCCTACTCGACGTAGCCGATCACGCACATCCGCGACCTCGCCGTCGACCTCGTCCGTCTTGGGCCGCCCGGTCAAGTGCCCCATCTCCGATTCGAGCGTCCGAACACGTCCTAGCAGCTCCTCCACTTCCTCCGAGAGCGCCTCCTCCCGCGCCTGCAGCTCGTCGATGGGACTGGGCTGGTACAGCCAGGCTTCCTTGGCCTCCTGGGCGGCCGAGATCTCCTCGCGCAGAGCGTCCAGATCCGGGCACGCGCGCACGAGCTCACGGGAAATCCGAGTTGCGGCACTGAGCGCTTGGCGGCGGGAGCGCACGGCCTTCAGCCCGGCATCGACATCGCCCTCGCCGAGCTGTCGGATCGTCTCCTCGAGCTCACGCAACTCGTCGGCGACCACGGCGGCGCGGTGCGTCACCTCCGAGCGCTCCTTGCCGATACCCTCGATGTCCCGCTCGGCTGCGAGCGCCGCCGCCCCACGCCTCTCAGCGGACCGGAGGGCGGCCCGTAGCAAGTGCACTGCGGCACCAAAGTCGGGTGGGAGAGAAGCTCCGGTCAGGTGGCGGACTACGTCCAGGGCTTCGTGCGCGTCCGACAGGTGACCCGCGAGGCGGCTCCGCTCGGCCTCGATCGCCTCACTCGACCGGAGGAGCTCCTGCAGCGTCGAGATGCGGCCGGGCAGGTCCAGGTCGGGCGTAAGGAAATGCCGGGACTGAAGCGGCAGCTCCGTAGCGAGCTCGACCGCGTGCTTTCGTGCGTCGACCTCTCGCCGCTCCGCCTCCTTGACTCCCGTGCGGAGCTCAGTCAGCTCCCGGAGAAACTGGGAAGCTCGTCTGTTGGCCCCCCACTGGCGACCCGCCAGAAACAGCCCGGGTACGCTGGCGAGCGCGCCCAATGCCAACACGAGAACGTCGTCGTTTCGAACGCCGGCCACCGCGAGCGCCACGCCCAGGAGCACGATCGCGGTGCCCACCCAGCCTTCCCATCGGGCCGAGGGCTGCTTGGCGTCGGGCCGCCGTCGGAGCCGTCGGACCATTTCCTGGCGCACGACCCGCTCTTCCTGCATCACCATGTACTCGCGGATGCGACGATGAAGGACGTCGGTTGAGACCTGCGCCACCGCCGACCTCGAGACCTGCTCCCACGGGGATACGAACACCTCGCGTGCGACGGCCACCGTGCGTTGCTCGAGCTCGGCCTTCTCCTCATCGAGGCCGGAGAGTCGTGGCCGTGCGTCTTCGACGGATACCAAGTGCTCGAACAGGGACTGAATGGCGTCCTGGTTGGCCAGGACGGCGGCGTCTCGCTCGAACGAGCCGTCCAGAGAAGCGCGGGCCTCGGCGGCGCCACGGTCGAGCTCGGCCATGCGACCCTTCAACCTTTCATGCTCCTTGCGTAGCTCCGTCAGGCGCGCTTCCGGATCCGATGGCAGGTTCTTCAGCTGCTGGGGCGGCCCACCTTCTTCGAGCAATCGGCGGATCCGCGCGAGCTCCTTCACGACAGGCAGCAGCCGTCGCACCCTGACACTCTCGGCCCGAACGGAGTCGCGCCGCTCGATCACGGCCTGAAGCCGGCTCTCCGCCTGTTCGAGCCGCTTTGCCGCCGTGCGCACCTGGACGTCCGAAAGCTCGGCGAGGCCTCGGGCCTCACGCAGCTCCTTGAGCCTGCCACGCAAATCCCTCGCCTTGGACTGCCCACGGGTGCCAGGCCTCCACAGGGCACCCGCTTCCGCGTCGAGGTCACGAACGGCGTCCCGCACGGGGCGGAGGTCCCGGACCCCTGGCCCGGAGGCGAACCGGTGTTGAATCTCCCGCCAGCTCTCGCCGGCCAGCCCCGCCAGCTCGGACAGCGTCAAGGCGTAGATCTGCCCGAACACCGCCCGGGGCACGTGATGGGCCCACGGTACGGGCTGGTTGCGGAGGTCGACGACGCTCCCGTTCCGCCGGAGTCGGCCCCAGCCCGCCGACAGAAGACGGCGGTGGACTTCGATCCGCTCGCCCCCGTCGAGTCGCACGATCGTGGACCCTTCGATGTCGTCATCCGACCAAGGGGCATACGGGTTGCGCACCCTCGTGGCGGGATGGAAGCCGTAGAGTGCCGATGAGAGGAAAGAGAAGAAGCTGCTCTTCCCCGCCTCGTTCGGCCCCGTGACCACCACGAGCGAGGGGAGAGCCTCCTGGCCTGTATCTACGTCCTGAAGTCCCCCAAAACGGTCGATGTGAACACGCTCGAATCTCACGGTGCGCGCTCCGCTCGACGCAGCAGGCGGGAGACGATCTCGGCATCGGCACCCTCGAGCAGGGCGCGCACGTACGTTTCGGGGCTTCCATCGCGTTGCGCGTCGAACCCGGCGAGATCTTCCGCGGTCACCCCCGGCAGCCGGGACCCATCCAGGATCTCCTTCAGCACGGCGAGGGCCTCCCCGAGCACGTCCGGCCTACGCTCGTAGTCCGCCGGGTCCAAGGGACGATGCACGGAGTCTGTCCAAACACGCACGCTCGCAGCGCCGAGTGCGCCCCGCAGCTCGTCGGTAAGCGCCTCCAGCTCATCCTCTTTTCGGAGCAGGGCCCAAAGAGGACACGAGCCCGCCAGCTTCACCTGGACGATCCACTCCGTCCCAGGCTCGCCGGGATCCTCGGCGCGCAGCGCGTCCCACTCGTCGCGGGCGCTCGCCACGAGTCCCCTCAAGTCTGCGATCTCGGAGAGCTCCGAAAGCTCCAGATCCTCCCACCGGATCGGTGAGAGCGGGTGGAACGACACCTGGGCTGTGCCGTCGGGGGTGAGGTCGACGAGGAGACCACCCTTGGCTCCGGTTTCCCTGGGCGTCCTCCCGTGGGTGTTCCCGGGGTAGTGGATCGGCGGATCTTCCGACAAGCACTGGCGCGAGTGGACGTGGCCGAGAGCCCAGTAGTCGAAGCCAGCGGACCTCAAGCGCCCGAGGTCGGACGGAGCGTAAGGCCCGTGCAGCTCCGAGGTGGAGCTCGTCCGGACCTGTGTGTGCAGTAGCGCGACGGACGGTGCTCCCGGCGGCGGCCGCTCGAAGCGGCCCGACAAGTCCTCCGTGACCCGCCGACCCTCGTGGCCCGCGCCGGTGACCGTACCAAGGGCGCGGCCACTGTCGTCGGTCACGGTCACCGTGCGGGGCGATCCCATGAAACGGTGGACGTGCGGGGGCCACGGCAGGTGGCCGCGTCGAGTGTCCTCCTGTCCGGGATCGTGGTTTCCGGCGGCGTAGAAGACGTCGATGTTCGCCTCGCCAAGCCTGGACAGCTCATCTCCCAGGAACCGTTCGGTCTCGAACGAGAGCCGCTCTCCATCAAAGAGGTCTCCCGCGATCAGAAGCGCTTCGACGCGCTCGGCGAGCGCCAGGTCGACGGCTCTGCGAAAGGCAGTGCGAGAGGCCTCCCTCAGGCGGCGACGCAGGTCGGCTGACCACGCCCGGAACGGCGTGTCCAAGTGTACGTCAGCGATGTGGACGAAGCGCATGGGTGGCGGAGTCCGCCTCGTTCAACGGGTCCCCGAGAGGGTCGAAGGAATCTATGAAGATGGGCCCTCGGGGTCGACGGTCCCGATGGCCGTGGGAAGCCGCGGTGGGGGTGCCGGGCTCCACCGGAGCGGGGAAGCCTTCCCCAAATACCACTATGGCTTAGCTTTCCCGGGCCGACCCCGAAATGGTCACGGGTCGTACGGCCATCCTCGCATCGGACAGAAGGTCCGGCTGGTCTCGATGACTGAGACAGATTCGGCGGTGGTGCCGAACATTCGCGACACGTCTCCCGTCGTGGATGCGGTATGCCGGCAGATCGAGCGTCGCCTCCCCCCCCACGAGGCGTACGCGGCGACCGACTTCGCCAGCCTCTTCTTCTCCAGAGCCCCCGCCGAGTATCTGCAGGAACGGAGCCCCGATGCCCTGGCACACGTGGCCGCGGGGGCTTTCGCATTCCTACAGAAGAGCCGGCCGGACCGGGTGGACGTCCAGGTCTTCAACCCGGATGTCGACAACGAGGGGTGGTACGCGCCAGTCACGGTGATTCGAACGAACGTCGGGGAGCGCCCGTTCATCGTCGACACGATCCGGGAGTACCTCCACTCCCAGGACATCGCGATCGAGCACTACATCTACCCCGTGCTCGGCATCGTCCGCAAAGCGGACGGCACACTCCTCCAGATCGGGCCGCCGCAGGAAGCCGAACAGCGCGAGTCCCTGGTGCACTGCGAAGTCGCCCGGGTCACCGACCCAGACATCCTCAAGACGCTGAAGCAGCACCTGGAGCGCCGCCTGCAAGATGTCGTGCGGGTCACCGACGACTTCGATCCCATGGTGGACGCCCTGAACAACACCGTCGCCGCGCTGGCGGAGCGGGCGCGGAGCATCCCGGAGCGGCGCGAGGGGCTCGAGGAGATCCAGTCGTTCCTGCGGTGGCTGCGCGACGGAGCGTTCGTGCTCCTGGGCCACCGGGCGTACGACATGATCGACCTCCCGAACGGAGCGGGACCAGCGATGGTCGTCGATCCGGGGTCCGGGCTCGGCATCCTCCGTAACGAGGCGGAGTCCACCTACGCCGACCCCGTGCCGCTCGCTGACCTGCCAAATGGGCTGCGGGAGCTCATCGTGAGCGGGCCCACCCTCATCATCAGCAAGACGAACGCCGCGTCCACCGTGCACCGCGGGGCGCGCATGGACTACATCGGCGTCAAGAAGTTGGACGAGGACGGCAGGCCAGTCGGAGAAGCGCGCTTCATAGGCCTGTTCACGTCGAGGGCTTACGGGGAGGAGGCCGACAAGATCCCGATCCTGCGCCAAAAGCTACGCAGGATCCTGGTCGACACCGGAGCCCCAGAGGGTTCGCACGACTACAAAGAGATCAACACGATCTTCAACTCCATGCCGAAAGAGGAGCTGTTCCTCAGCTCGGCGGAGCAGATCGGCAAGGACGTCAAGACAGTACTGACGTCGTATCACACGACCGACGTCCGGGTCACTCGCCGCGAGGATCCGCTTCGTCGCGGCACTTCGATCATGGTGATCATTCCCAAGGACAAGTTTTCGGGGGAGGTGCGCGAGACGATCGAAGACGCCTTCGTCGGGATCCTCGAGGGCGAGGTCCTCAACTACCATCTCGCGATGGGTGGCGGAGACCAGGCCCGGCTCCACTTCTACGTGAAGGCCAGCACGGAACGCCTCGAGGCAGTCAAGGACATCGAGCTGGAACGCCTCGTCCAGGAGCTCATCCGTGACTGGAGCGATCGGGTGCGGGAGGGTCTCGAGAGGGTGCGTCCGCCTGACGAGGCTCGAAGGCTAGCCCGGCGCTACGGTGCGGCTTTCAGCGCGGAGTACCGGGCCTCCACGGATCCGGAGGCGGCGGTCAAGGACATTCTGGAAATCGAGGCGATGGACGCCGACGGGCGCACCATCGCCATTTCGTTCGCGAACCCGGAGCGGAGCACCGTGGCGGCCGCGGACCGAGTCACCGAGCTCCGTGTCTATCTGCTCGGACCGCGGCTGGTGCTCTCCGATTTCATGCCGATCCTGGAGAACGCCGGACTCCGCGTCATCGCGGTCAGCCCAGCGAAGGTGGAGGGCAGATCCGTCCCGGCCGGAGCCATCTACACGTTCGCGGTACAGGACGGCAACAAGAGCCCTCTCGACATCGAGAGCCGAGGCACCCTGCTCGCCGACGCAATCCTCGCCGTGAGAGCGGGGGACGTCACGAATGACCGGTTGAACAGCCTCGTGCTGACCGCGGGCCTCGCGTGGCGGGAAGCAGACGTGCTGCGGGCGTACTCGAGCTATGCCTTCCAGTTCGGAGCCGTGCCGAGCCGCCTCTCAATCCCGACGGCCCTCCTCAAGTACCCAGCGGTCGCGCGCCTCCTCGTCGACCTCTTCGAGACCCTGTTCGACCCGGAGGGCCGGAGCACGCACGAGGAGCGTACTGCAGCCGCTGCGGAGATCCGGCAAAGGTTCCTCGCCGCCGTTCACGACGTCTACCTGCTTGCAGACGACCGGGCGCTCCGTCACGTGCTGACCCTCATCGACGCGACCGTTCGGACCAACTACTACGCCACCGGCGGACGCACGCCGACGAAACGCTCGGGCGGCGTTCCCTACACGTCGTTCAAGGTCATGGTACGGGCCATGCGATCGCTGACGCGGACGCGCCTTCTCTTCGAGGTGTGGGTACGCTCCGCGAGGATGGAAGGCGTGCACCTGCGGGGAGCCCGAGTGGCCCGCGGCGGGATCCGCTACAGCGACCGGCCCGACGATTTCCGCACCGAGGTGCTCGGTCTCGTCGAGACGCAGATGGTCAAGAATGCGGTCATCGTTCCGGCGGGCTCGAAGGGCGGCTTCGTGATCCTGGGGCAGCCATTGGCGTCCGTGGCCACCGCGGACGAGGTGGAAGAACAGTACAAGACGCTGATCCGAGGGCTTCTGGACGTCACTGACAATTTGAAGCACGGCGAGTCGGCGCCGCCCGAGAACGTCGTCTGTTACGACGAGCCCGATCCCTACCTCGTCGTGGCGGCGGACAAGGGAACGGCGACGTTCTCGGACGTGGCCAACGCCGTCGCGGCGGAATACGACTTCTGGATGGGGGACGCCTTCGCTTCCGGGGGGTCCAACGGTTACGACCATAAAACGGTCGGAATCACGGCGCGGGGCGCTTGGGAGTGCGTGAGGCGGCACTTCTGGGAGACGCGGAAGGACATTCAGTCGCAACCGTTCACCGTCGTCGGTATCGGCGACATGAGCGGCGACGTCTTCGGGAACGGCATGCTCCTGTCCCGGAAGATCAAGCTCCTCGGCGCGTTCGACCATCGCCACATCTTCATCGACCCCGACCCCGATCCCGAAGGCTCGTTCAACGAGAGGCAGAGGCTCTTCGCCCTCCGACGGTCTTCATGGGAGGACTACGACCAGAGCCTTCTGAGCCCGGGAGGGATGATCGTCCCTCGTGGGGCGAAGGAGGTCGAGCTGTCGCCTGAGGTCCGGTCGGCACTCGGGGTTTCCGACGACGTGGGCGCTGTCGATGGTGAGTACTTGGTTCGCTTGATGCTGAAGGCCCCCGTAGAGCTGCTCTGGAACGGCGGAATCGGGACCTATGTGAAGGCGTCGTATCAGACGCACGCCGACGTGAGCGATCCGGCCAACGATCCGGTCCGGATCGACGCGCCCGCGCTCAGGGCCCGCGTCGTCGGGGAGGGTGGAAACCGCGGGCTTACGCAGCTGGGTCGGATTGAGCTCGCACTCGGTGGGGGTCGCCTGAATACGGACGCTTTGGACAATTCCGGCGGCGTCGACCTCTCGGACAGGGAAGTCAACCTGAAGATCCTGCTCAACTCGGCCGTCGAGGACGGACATATGAGCATGGAGGAGCGCAACGCCCTCCTCGAGGTGATCACCGAAGCCGTCTCCAAATTGGTGCTACGCGACAATGCGTCTCAGAGCCTCGCGATCTCTTTGGACGAGATCAGGGCCAGTGAGGGCGTAGAGGATTTCCGTCAGCTCATTTCCGCTCTGGAGAGAGACGACTTTCTAGATCGGGCGGACGAACGGCTTCCCACTTGGGAGACCCTCGTCGACCGCGTCGACGAAGGGAAGACGCTGACGCGGCCGGAGCTGAGCGTGCTACTCGCATACGCGAAGCTCCACTTGATGAGTCGTCTGCTCAAAGGGGCGCTGATCGACGACGTCACCACCCAAGGGTATCTGACTGCCTACTTCCCGAGGGCCGCCATTCGCGCCGCCGGGCAAGACGCCCTCTCACGTCATCGGCTGCACGGCGAGATCGTGGCGAGCCAACTGACGAACGACCTCGTCGATCTGATGGGCGCGGGCTTCGTCCACCGGATGATGAGGGACACCGGGCGCTCCGCGGAGGAAGTGGCGACCGCATGGTTGGTGGCTTCGAGGCTTTCGGGACACGGCAAGCTGATGGACCGGCTCCGGGAGCGCGAAGGCACGATCGCCGCAAAGGTCATCTACCGGTGGTTCCTCGGCCTCAGCCGGGTCCTCGAGCGAACGACACGCTGGGTCCTCGCCAACGTGGAGCCCGAGGCGGTCCCGACGATCGTAGAGCAGAACCTCGCCGCATTGACCGATCTAAGAGGCGTTTTCGGCGACATCGTGACCGGCGAGGACAGGGACACCTTCGAATCCCTCGTGGCTGAAATCCAGCACGTCGGTGCCGGCGAGGACTTCGGGCGCACACTGGTTACCCTGCGCTTCCTGGACCAGCTCATGGACATCCTGCGGGTGTCCACGGAGACCGATACGGTTCCCGAAGACGCGGCCCGCGCCTTCTACAAGGTGTCCGAGCTTCTCCAGGTCCCGTGGCTTCGCCGAGCCATATACGACTCTGCGCGGGACGACCGTTGGGAGCAACGCGCGGCTCAGGCTCTCGCCGACGATCTCACCAGGGCGCACCACCGCCTCGCCTCCCGCGCGGCGGGAGCCGCCTCGAACGGTAAGGAGGTCGAAGACGCCGTCCAGGAGCTTGTCGAGCGGCGGAGGCGCGACATGGACCGTTACGGTGAGCTTCTGGATGAGCTACGCGGCGAGGGCACTGTCACCCTGTCCGGGTTGGCGGTTGCCGTTCGCGAGATCGCGGTGCTCTCGGAGCGCGCCGAAGGGAGCGGGGGGAGCCAATCCGGTTGAACCGCCAACGCCGCTGGGCAGGATGCATTCCGGCTCGGATGGCACCGGCACTCCTACATGGCTAGACCAGGTGCCACGCGCCAAAGACGAGGCCATGCCCGACGGCAGAGCCTCGTCTTTGCGAAAACAGACTTCTCTGGGACCCGCTCTACGCGGCGTCTAGGCGCTAACGGCCTTGATTACCTGGTCGACATAGCGATCCACGCTGGCGACGACCTTGACTACGTCCTTCGTTCCATCGGCTCCGGCGAGATCCGTGGCGAAGTTCAAGAACACGTTGCGCACGGCGTCCCGGTTCGCGGCGGGGGCGGTAGCCTCACGCACGGCCCTGCGCACGACCCGACGCGGGGCGGCCTTCGCACGCTTTGGAGTTGCCTTCGCGCGCTTCGGAGCCGCCTTGGCCTTCGCGACTTTCGCCGCCTTCGGCCGGCCACGCCCGCCCGCCTTGTTGGCGCGCCGCTTCACTTGGAGCGGATAGCGAGCGTGAAACTGTCTCAGCGAGAGTTTTCCGATCGCCCTGCTCGCCTTCTTGGCCTTCTCGAACAAGTCGCCTACCGACGCTCCCGGGGCCTTCAGAAGCTCACGCTCGACCAGGCGCATGACTTTCTCATCTGTCGCGGCCACTACCCCTCCTAACTCTGCTATGAATTTGTAACGAGCGGGGAAGTATAACGACGTCTATTTACAAAGCAAAGTGATAGAGGCGGAATATGCGAATATAACGACATCGAATATTGGATTCCAGACGGCCACGACCACACGGAGTCCGAACGCGTCCTCGAAAAGACCCTTCTTCTGAGATACCGCCCAGCGCTCCAGAAGGAGGTCTCCATCGCCCTCCACCTCGAGCCGTAGGTCGAGCCCGACTACTGTGGCTGTCACCGAGCGCACGAGCTGCAATCGCTGTCGGTCCAACCCGTCCGCGACGCGTAGAATGGCGCCGAGTTGATCTACCCGCACACGATCCTCGGGCGATAGAGCAGTGTATTCCTGATGGTGCGCCGCCGGGTGGCCCTTGCGATGGTATCGCGCGATGTTCGCGACGATCGCCATCTCCCGTGCAGAGAGCCCCGGGATCTCAGAGTGCTCGATGATATACCGAGAGTGCTTATGATGCTTCTTCAAGGCTACGAATACACCAATGTCGTGCAGGATCGCGGCGACTTTGAGAAGGTGACGCTCGTGGACTCCAAGACCATGAAGGGGTGCGAGCTGGTCAAAGAGGCTCGCGGCCAGCTCCGCTACGTGACTGCCGTGCGCTTCGTCGAACATGAAGCGTCGTCCGAGGGATACTCTCCCTGATTCAGCTGTCTCTCTTGACGCGCCTCGTGAGACGCGTGGGATGTCAGATCGGCGGCGAGATCGAGTATGATCCCCTCTTTGACCCCCACATGGGGAACGAGGACCTGTTCCGTGCCAGAGAGCTCAGCGAGCCGCCGGTACACGAGAGCGGCTGGCAGGATCACGTCCGCCCGGTCCTGTCGTAGCCCCAGCTGTTCTATGCGCTCGGCGTAGGAGAGGCGCGCGAGCAACTCGATAGCGGAGCCGAGATCCGAGGTTGGCACCCTGCTGACTCCGTTCTTGTCGGGAGCGTGCGCACCGAGAGCAGCCAGGGCTTCGATATTGCCTCCGCAGGCGATAAACCCGGTCGGTTGCCAATATTGGGCCGGGGCCGGGATACGCATCACCGCCACGTACTCGGAAAGAAGTCGTTGAAAGCGGCCGGCCTCGTCTCCCACGTCCGCCAATTGCTCGAGTAGCCGGACCGATCCCATCGAGTGGGTCTCGCTCCACAGCATTCCAGAGTCGTCCACCAGACTGATCTCGACGCTGCCCCCGCCGAGATCCACCAGGATCCACCGGCCCCCTTCGAGACCGATCCGCGCCGCCACCGCGAGGTGTACGAGTCTCGCCTCTTCGGACCCGGGAATGACCTCGAGGTGGATTCCGGCGTCACGACCGATCCGCTCCACCAGGAGCGGCCCGTTGCGCGCTTCGCGGACGGCGCTGGTCGCGACCGCCCGATAGCGCTCGATCTCCAGCTCCGCCATGTGCGTGCGGAACGACTCGAAAGCCCGTACAGCCGATTCCATTGTCTCGGGTGCGAGCCTGCCGGTTAGGAAAACCTGGTGCCCGAGCCGCACTGGCACGCGCTCGGACCGGAGCGTCGTGTACGTCGTCGGTCCCGAAAACTCGGCGGCGAGAAAGCGGATGGCGTTGGACCCCGTATCGACGCACGCCAAGCGCAGTGGGAACGAGACGGGCAGGTCGGATTCGGCCATGCGGTAGCTCGGCGGATACGAAGTCGCAGCCGGACTTCGGCTACAGACCACGAGTGAGGTTATTCAGCAGTCCGGTAGCCGGTCGAAACGGATTCCCAGCGAGACGGCGGCCCCTCGAAGCTTTCCGGCGCCGAGCCCCGGAAGGTCGTGCACCCGAGTGACCGCACGATAGCTCATCTCGAGCCAAGTCGTGAGCACCGTCGGCCCGGTTACGCTGGCCAGCAATCGTGGCTCGACGACGACGAAGTTGTCGGTCGCGACTTCGGCAGCCAGAGTCGGATCCGTAACCTCCAGTCGGCCTGCCCCGATCAGGAGTCCGATGCCCCAGCGCAGGGTCCCGTCACGGGGTCGTAGGTACTCAAGCGCCACTCCCCCGTACCCGAAACCGAGCTCCTGGCTCGCGCCTGTTTTCGCGTTCGTGGTCCGAACCTTGCCAATCAATACGTGTCCGCGCCCTCCCAAGGCGATTGTGGACCCCAGCAGGAGGCCCGCGCCGCCCCCCACGAGGAGGGTGGCGGCTTGATCCAATGTCGTAAGTTTAAGTCCTGATGAGAGATAGGAGCCTACTTGAGAAGTGGGGATGGAGCCGGGCTGTTGGGCGACGGCTGGTAGCGCCACTGGGAGGAGTAGGGCAATAAGCAGTGGGGGAGGTCGGATCAATGGATATCCGTTGGGCCTGCGGTCCGGTTGCTCAAGGTGAAGGTAAGGTTCGGGACCCGGGGCCGCACGGCGAGAAAAGGAGGTGCGCGGGAGCGTGGTGAGATTAACAATCCGCGTTTCTCGGAGTACGGGTAGAGCTCGGGGGAGTACGGGTAGAAGCTCAAGCTGGCTCGGCGGCCTGGGGCCTGCCCCTGAGGGCGACTCCGCGAAGGACGAGCGAGCCTCGAGACGTGACTAAATCGTGCATGTCGGGGTCAGAGTTAGCGGCAGCCCGATACCGCTGGTGACAATAGATGAGGCATCTCAGAACGGGAGTTCGACCGCTCTCCATCGACGATGAGCGGGGTGGCTTTACGCTGACCGAGGCGGTTCTGGTCCTTACCCTGGTCATCGTCACCCTGGCGATCGCGTCGAGCCTGTATGGGGACTACATCGAGAGGACCGCGGCCCGGGGAGTAGCGGGGGTCTTCGCACAAGACCTGGTCAGCGCCCGGTCGGTCGCCCTGCGCAACCGTGAAACCGTCGTCGTCCGCTTCGACGAAGCCAATCGCTACTACACGATCGCCACGACCAACGGGACCGAGGTGGTGGCACGGCGGTACGGCGACGGCGCGGATATCCGATTGGCCGCCATGGACCTAGCGCTGCCCGGGGACACGATGGTGTTCAACTCCCGCGGAGTGGCGGACCTGTCCGGCGCGGGGGGACCCCTCGGAGAAGCAACGTTCCAATCGGGACCGATCGCCTATGCCGTGTCATTCAACAGCATGGGCGCCTCTCGGGTGGAGCGGCAGTGAGCACGGGCCCCCCCCTTCCGCCGCCTGCTCGGGCCAGCGCTGCCCCATGCCCCCGACGGCCATCCCGGGTAGCCGGCTTCACGCTCATCGAGGTCATCGCGGCGCTGGTGATCTTTTCGGTGGGAGTGCTGATGGCCGTCCAGCTGACAGGGGTGCTGTCGATTCAACTCGAGCGAGCCGCAACCAGATCCGAGATCGTCATCGCCGTTCAGGGGCGACTCGACGCGATGTCCGTTCTCCCGTACGACTCCCTCGTGCCGGGCACACAGGTGGACACCCTGCAGTTCCGCGGGAGACCGTTCGTATCCACGGTCGACATCACTCAGTACAAGCCCAGGATCCGGATGCTCGCGGTCTCCATGGCGCCTTCCTCCTCGCCCGGTCCCCGTTTCGCCGCCCAGATCTACGCCAACGCTCCATGGTGACCGCAAGCCGACCCAAACGGGTCCGCCAGGGTGGCTGCCCCTCCGCGCGAGCTGGCCTGGGCGGCTTCACCGTCGTCGAGGCGGTGATCGCCCTCACCCTCTCGACGGTGATCGTCGGGCTCGTGTTGTCGGTGTTTCTCGCGCAGAACCGCTTCTACTCGCGGGCGATCACCCGGAGCCAAGTGCAGGAGAACGCGCGGGCCGTCACCGAGCTCATCTCGACGGAGCTGCGCACCGTAGCCGGGGGTGGCGTCCAAGTCGCCCAGCCGCAGACCCTCGTCGTGCGCTCGCCGCTCCTCGTGGGCGTCGTCTGCCGACCCTGGGGGTCGGGCTCCGCCTACGTGTACTTCCCCACGGACGGGGAGGGCATCGACGGCGGGGAGGTGTCGGGATACGGACTCAGACAGCCCGACGGGTCATGGGATTTCTACCCGGCATCGTGGGCGTCTCTCAACGATCCGTCCGGTGGGATGGGGAGCATACGCTGCGCGGAAGTCGGCAGTGACACTACGGGCGTGTCGTCGGACTACGTTCGGCTGAATCAGATCACTGCCGTGCCATCCCCTCCGGCGGTCCTGGGCACGGTGATCATGCTTTATCGGGAGAGGGAGTTCCGGATTCAGGCATCGGAGCTATACCCCGGAGCGATGGCGTTCTTCCAGGGGCCGGCGGGGGACACGCTCACCGAATTCGCGACCGGAATGACCGCCGACGCGGGCTTCGCTTACTCGTTGACGGGCGATCCGTCATTCGTCGCATCCGTCACGGGTACGGACCTGGGTGCGATCGACGTCGTGCGCTTGACGTCGCGTGCGTCGTCCCAAGGGCTACACGGGGCAGCCTCGAACCCATACGAGTACGGCTGGACCGTCGAGGTGCCGCTTCTCAATGCCCGCTGACCGAATCCCCCACCCAGCCGGACGGCATAGCCGTCGGATCGGGCATCCTCGACAGGAGTCCCCGGCGAGATCCGTGCGCGTGCAGGCGAGACGCGTGCGCGTGCAGGACGGCGAGCGTGGTTTCGCACTGAGCATGGTCGTCCTCCTCTTGTTCGCCATTGGGGTGGCGGGCGCCACGGGGTATCAGTTCGTCCGCTTGGAGGCCCAGCTCGCGTTACAGGGCCAGGAAGGCAGCCGGGCACTCGCAATCGCGAGAGCCGGGTTAACGCGATTCGTGGCTGAGAACGGCGGAAATCCCCCCGACTCAGCCGTGTACGAGATCAATGGCGGGATCGCGGTCGTGGATGCCCGCCGACTCGTTGATCAAGGCGCTCCAGACGTCGTTTACCTGGTCACGTCCACCGGCATGTTCACGGATCCGCGCTATCCGGACGCCCCAGCGCGACGCGTCGTTCGGCAATTCGCGAACAAGGAGCCGATGCCCTTCGTCCCGGTCGGCGCACTTGCCAGCGAGGCGCGGGTGTTCCGAATCGGGAACGGATTCACGGTCGACGGTATGGACGCCGCAATCGCGCCGTGCACCACCGCGGGTCCCCCAAACCTGCCGGGCATCGTGGGAGGGGGTGAGGTTCGCTTCATGTGGAATTCCGCCAACGTGGACGGCGATCCGCCGTGGGTGGGGAACTTGGGATCAGCACCTGTCGTCTCCAGCCTGCACCAGCTTCGCTGGGATGTGCTGACGGACCCGAGCTTCCCCGTGGAGTACGATGGGATCGGTGAGTGGCCGGACTTCTCGACGATGCATCCCGACACGTTCCCCGTCGTCCGCGTGGAGTCGAGCTTGAGCGCTGGGTCGTCGAGAAGTGGGCGGGGCGTCTTGATCGTTCCCGGCACCTTCGCTCCCACGAGCGGCTTCGACTGGCAAGGCATCATCTTGGCCGGGCGCTTGGCGTCGGTCATCTGGAGTGGGATCGACATCAGCGGTACGATGATCGGCGGCCTAAACGGCAACCAAAGCCTCGTGATTATCGGGGGCAGCAGCCAGATCGAGTACAATTCCTGCCACGTTGCCGCAGCGGCGCGCTCCCTCAGCTATCTGAATCCCCTCCAAAACACTTGGGTCGAGACCTTCTAAGCTCTTCCCACGCATCCTGGTAGGTCTTTTGACACATTTTAGTGGGCTCTTCCGACACATCTCCGTGGGCTCTTCCGACACATCTCCGTGGGCTCTTCCGACACATCTCCGTGGGCTCTGCCGACACATC
The DNA here is from genome assembly GCA_965248625.1 of Longimicrobiales bacterium. Classification (GTDB taxonomy): domain Bacteria; phylum Gemmatimonadota; class Gemmatimonadetes; order Longimicrobiales; family Gaopeijiaceae. Next base: position 2,205,804 of record OZ252109.1, read on the forward strand.
CCGCCGCCCATTCGCGTAGAATACTGCCGACCGCCTTGCTTCGGTTACGAGACCTACGGGCGTCAATGGCTCGCAGGTCCGACTCGGGGTCACGCGAACCAGCTCGAGTGGATTGGAGGAGGATGATGCGTAGAGGTGTGGAGTCGATGATCGGGCTGCTCGGGGTTCTAGCGCTTGCCGGATGTGGTACGGACGGAGCTAGAAGCGGCGCGGCGGACCGTGAAGAGTACGTGACGAACGAGCGAGGGCTCGACCGCCGAAACCTGGACGAATCCGTCATTCCTTGCGTCGACTTCTATCTGTACGCAAACGGCGGGTGGTTGGCGCGCAACCCGATTCCCCCGGAACGCTCTTCGTGGAGCATCGGCACGGAGCTCCAAGAACGGAGCTTCGAGGTGCTCCGGCGATTGCTCGAGTCGGCGGCGGAGCGTTCAGGGGGCGCGCGCCCGGAGACCCCGGAGCAGAAGGTCGGAGACTTCTTCGCTGCCGCGATGGACACGGTTCTGCTCGCTGAGTTGGGGCATGCACCCCTCGAAGCGGAGCTGGCGCGGATCGACGCGATGACCTCCGCGTCGGATCTGCACGAGTTGATCACGGATTTCCATCGACGCGATCTCCGGTTTCTCTTCACGAGCGGCGTCATCAACGACCTCCAGGACAGCGACGTCAACCTTCTCTACGTGACACCGGGCGGCCTGGGCCTGCCTGAGAAAGACTATTATTTCCGCGATGAGGACGCCGACACCCGGACCGAATACCAGGCGCACGTGGGGCGCATGCTCGGCTTGGTGGGCGTCGACCAAGGCCGGGCGGAAGCGGCTGCCCAGACCGTGTTGGAGATGGAGACGGCGCTCGCGGAGGTGTCGCTGGGTGCCGTCGAGCTCCGCAACCCCGGCAATCTGTACCGGATCGTCACGCCGCCAGTGGCAAACGGCGAGACTCCGAACTTCTCGTGGACTTCCTACCTCGCCGGGCTGGATATCCAGGTCGATCGGTTTTCATTCCCGAACCAGCCGTTCTTCGAGCGGGTGAACTCGATGATGGTCGATCGCCCCATCGGCGACTGGAAGGACTATCTCCGGTGGCATCTGATCAATGCGGCATCACCCTCCTTGAGCCCAGAGCTGGAGCGAGCCGACTTCGAGTTCTTCAGCGGCGTTCTCAGCGGTACCGAAGAGATGGAGCCACGCTGGAAGCGTTCGCTGCGCCGTACCGACCAAGCCCTCGGTGAGGATTTGGGCCAACTCTACGTCGCCGAGGCCTTCCCGCCCGAGACCAAGGTGAGGGCCGACGAGATGATCGAGAATCTGCGCGCTGCCCTGAAGGCGCGCATCGAGGCGCTCGACTGGATGAGTGACGAGACGAGGAGTCTCGCTCTCGCGAAGCTCGCGACGTTTCGGGCCAAGATCGGATACCCCGACAAGTGGAGGGACTACGCCGCGTACGACGTCCGCGGGGGCGACTTTTTCGGCAACGTGATGAGGAGCCTCGAGTACGAGACGAAGCGGAACTTCGACAAGCTGGGTCAACCGCCGGATCCGGATGAGTGGATCATGTCGCCGCCGACGGTCAACGCCTACTTCAATCCGCTGATGAACGAGATCGTCTTTCCGGCGGGCATCATGCAGCCGCCCTTCTTCGACGGGCAGATGGACGACGCCGTGAACTACGGCGCGATGGGGGCGGTCATCGGACACGAGATGACGCACGGGTACGACGATCAGGGGAGCCGCTTCGATGTCGACGGCAACTTTGCCGACTGGTGGTCCGAAGAGGACCGCGCGGAATTCACCCGTCGGGCGCAAGTCCTGATCGACCAATACTCCGGATACGAGCCGATCGCAGGTCTACACGTCAACGGGGAGCTCACGCTCGGCGAGAACATCGGCGACGTCGGCGGGCTCCTGGTGGCGTACGACGCATTCAAGCGCGCCACGGCGGGACAACCCGGCGAGGACATCGACGGCTTTACGGCCGATCAGCGCTTCTTCCTCTCCTTTGCACAGGCATGGAGGGGCAACCAGCGGGAAGAGAGCGTTCGCCTCCAGGTGAACACCGATCCGCACTCTCCCAGGCAGTTCCGCACCAACGGGGTCGTCCCGAACGTCCCTGGCTTCGCGACCGCGTTTTCGTGCCAGCCCGGCGACTCGATGTTCCGCTCCGAGGAGGAGCGCGTGAAGATCTGGTAAGAGCGAGGTGAGCGCCTAGCGATCGCCGACGATCGCCGCCACAACCCGGCCCGGCCCGTGAACGCCTGTCACCATGATCTGCCCGATATCGGCCGATTTGCTGGGTCCGGAGTGCAGCGCGAGCGCGGACGGCAGGTCCGCTCGACAGGCCTCCAGGGCATCTCCGAGCGTGCCGACGACCGACGCCTCGGACACCCAAATCAGGTGGGTCGGCGGAAGGAGCTGCGTGCGTCGCCCGCCGCGGCTGTCCATGACGAGAGAGCCGGTTTCCGCGACCGCGAAGCGCGCGACCGAAACTCCCACACTGGCTTCCTCGGGCGGAGCTTCCGGAAGCGCGAGAGAGAGCTCCTGGGGGACGGCCGTGCCGTGACTCGCGCTCTCGAAGGCGGGCGCGATCTCGGACAGCCACCGCTGCGCGGCCTCACGATCGGGGAACCGCTGCACCTCGCCGCCAGCGGCGCGGAACCGTTCGACAAAGCGGTGCACCGGAGGGGCGCACTCGATCCCGGTTGTGGCGAGGTCGCCAGGGTGATCGATCTTCGGACGCCCGTCCAGGGCATCTCGAACCCGACCCAGGATGCGGTCCCTCACTCGATGCCCTCCCGCCATCGCTTCCGAAACGACTTGTCGCTCGGCTCGGGCTCGGTCCGAGGCTCGGTCCAGCTATGCAGAACGGGAAGCGGGGTCCTCGCGATCACCTTGGGAAGGGCGTGCAGAACCGCCCCCGCGGCCGCGTAGAGCTTCGGCCTGGTGGCTATCGCGGCCCAGGCGCGCAGCAACCGTCCGTCCCCCGGCGGTGTCAATCCCGCCTCCACCGCCCGTTTGCGCCATGTCAGCAGCAACTCCGGGATCGGGATTCGGACGGGGCAGACGTCGTAGCACGCGCCGCACAGGCTCGACGCGAATGGGAGGGGCATGGACTCCTTCAGCCCCGCCAGACCTGGGTTCAGGACAGATCCAATCGGTCCCGAATAGACCGCACCGTACGAATGACCCCCGGTCTGCCGGTAGACGGGGCATACGTTCAAGCAAGCCCCACAGCGTACGCAGCGGAGAGCTTCCCATCCGTCCGGATCGGCAAGCACGTTGGAGCGTCCGTTGTCCACGAGAACGACGTGGACCTCCTCCGGGCCGTCGAGCTCGTCCGCCGACCGCGGACCCCCGATCATCGATACGTAGTTGCCCACGGGCTGCCCAGTGGCGGCGCGCGCCGTCAGCTGGAGAAAGCCCGCCAGATCGCTCCAGCGCGGCAAGAGCTTCTCGATGCCCACGAGCGCCACGTGGACCGGCGGCGCCGACGTCGACAGCCGGATATTCCCCTCGTTCTCGATGAGCGCGACGGTCCCGGTTTCGGCGACGAGGAAGTTCCCACCCGTGATGCCCATGTCCGCCGAGAGGAAGGCTTCCCTGAGGATACGCCGCGAGACGGCGGCGAGCTCGTCGGGCTCAGCCCCAAGGTTTGTTCCGTGCACGTCGTGATAGAGCCGGCGGATGTCTTGGAGGCTTAGATGGATGGCGGGGCCGACGATGTGGCTGGGCGGCTCGTCGAGGAGCTGGAGGATGTACTCCCCGAGGTCGGTCTCGAAGACTTCGACGCCCTGGGCCTCGAGATGGGCGTTCACCTCGAGTTCCTCGGAGAGCATGCTCTTGCCTTTGACGACACGGCGCACGCCCCGGCGACTGACGATGCCGGTCAGAATCTCGTGGACGTCGCCTTCGGACTCTGCCCAATGGACATGAACCCCGTTCGCCTCGAGGTTGCGCTCAGCTTCTTCGAGGTAGCGGTCGAGGTGGGTGAGCACGTGTGACTTGACGCCCTCGGCCCACTGTCTCCACTCCTCGGCGGCCACTTCGGAGAACGCACGTTTTCGGTGGCCGTCGAACGTGACCGTGGCGCCTAGAACCGACTCCCGCACTTCCGGGGTCTCGGTAATGGTCTGCTTCGAGCGCGCCGCGTACTGCTCGCTATGGATCTCCAACGGCCGCCTCCCAGAGAACGTCCGCGAGGTGCCGCACCGGCACGCCGAAGCCACGGTTCTCGATTCGTCCGGACAGGTGAAGGAGGCATCCGCCGTCCGCCGACGTCAGGAAATCGACCGTTCCGGACGTCCGCAGCGTATCGAGCTTGCGATCAGCCATCGCCACGGAAACGTGTGGAAGCTTGACGGAGAAGAGTCCGCCGAAGCCGCAGCACTCTTCGGCCGCTTCCCACCCGACGACGCTCGCCCCGGCCGCCTCGATCAACGACAGGGGCTCGTCCCGGATCCCGAGCTCGCGAAGCGCGTGACACCCGTGATGGTAGGCGATGCTCCGCCCCTCGAGCCCGTCACCCAGCTCCGTCACACCGAGGACGCGAACGATGAACTCCGCGAGCTCGAAAGTGCGACTGGAGAGGTCCGCAGCCGCACTCGCGAGTGAATCGCCCTCCCGGAGAAGGTGTCCGTAGAAGCGCTTCAGCATGGATGCGCAGCTGCCTGAGGGCACGACCACGTATTCGCTCTCGCCCAAGACCTTCAGGGTGTGCTCGGCCATTCCGCGAGCCTCGACCCAGTGTCCCGCGTTGAACGCTGGCTGGCCGCAGCAGGTTTGCTCTCCCGGAAAGTCGACCTCGACGCCCAGTCGCCGAAGGAGGCGCACCGCGGAGACCGACGCTTCCGCAAAGAAATGGTCGGCTAGGCAGGTGACGAAGAGTGAGGCGCGCACGGCGGCTCGAGCCTGGAGGGAGGGGGGCTCGCACCGGCCCCCTGGCGGACAGACGAGCGAGTGCAGCCATTGTGCGTCGATGGGCTGACGTACGTCCAGGGGTCGAGATCTCGCCGAGGCCACGGGTTGCCCCTTCGGTCCCATCGTCCGAACCTTCCCCTCCACGATCTGTCGGCGGGAAAGTGACGAGATCGACCACGAGGAATCCCAAGGTGACGACTACGGATTCTACGCTGAAGAGGCGACGTCTCAGACGAAGAGGCCAAGTCCCAGATGAAGAGGCGCAACCCAGATGAAGAGGCGAAACCCATGATTGAGCGAGCGAGGTCGAAAACGACCCACCGGACCTGGCACGTCGCCCTTGCATGGGCACTTCTCAGCATTTGGGCGGCGCCGATGCATGCCCAGATCTTCCCAACGGACGACGCCGTCATCGAGCGCATGTGGGAGGAGGGCATGGAGGAGGGGTCTCAGGTCTTCGATCTGGCACAGGCCCTTCTGGACTCCATCGGGCCCAGGCTCATGGGGACCCCCGGGTACGACGGGGCGGGCGACTGGTTGCTGGATCGATACCGCGACTGGGGCATCGAGGCCAGCAAGGACGAATACGGGACGTGGGAAGGCTGGGAGCGGGACTACACCCACATCGACCTCCGAACACCGCGTAAGCGGTCGCTCGAGGGGACGTTGCTCGCCTGGAGCCCGGGTACCGACGGTCCAGTCGAGGGCGAGGTGGTGATCCTGCCGACCGGAATGTCCGGGACGGAGATGGAACAGTGGTTACCCTCGGCGGAGGGCAAGTTCGTCGCGACCAGCTTCCCACAGCCGACGTGCCGCCCCGACGAATCCTGGATCGAGTGGGCGACCGAAGACTCCTTCGTCCGCATGAGCCGCGCCCGCCAGGAGGCCGCGCGCGCGTTTCAAACCACCGCGCAGGCGTTCCGCCAAGCCAACGGCGCGCAGCGGCTGGAGGAGATCGGAGCGTTGGGCCTGGTGACCGGCAATTGGTCGAGAGGATGGGGGGTGGACAAGATCTTCTCGTCGGCGACCCGAGAGATCCCTTCCGTTCACCTCTCCTGTGAGGACTATGGCCTGCTTGCCCGCCTCGCCGAGCGAGACCAGAACCCTCGCATCCGACTCGACGCGGGTGCGACCGCCCGCGGGGACGTCCCCGCGTTCAACGTCGTGGCGTCCATCCCCGGAACGGAGCTTCCTGACGAGTACGTGTTGCTGATGGCGCACATGGACTCGTGGGACGGGGCGTCGGGTGCCACGGACAACGGGACTGGCACGCTGATGATGCTCGAGGCCATGCGCATTCTGAAGGCGGCGTATCCCAATCCCCGGAGGACGATCATGGTCGGGCACTGGGGTGGGGAGGAACAGGGCCTCGTCGGGTCCACCGCGTTCGCGGCCGATCGTCCGGAGGTCGTGGACGGCCTTCAGGCCGGCTTCAACCAGGACAACGGCACCTGGCGGGTCAACTACATCCGTATGCAGGGGTTCCTCGGGGCGGGCGCGCATTTCGCCCAATGGTTCTCGAAGATCCCTCGCGAGATCAAGCAGCACATCGAGCTCGATATCCCCGGCTTCCCCGAGTCGGGTGGGAGCGACCACATGTCCTTCATCTGCAAGCCGGCGCCTGGCTTCCGCCTCCAGTCCAGCTACCCGGACTACCGACAGAACACGTGGCACACGAATCGGGACACGTTCGACAAGGTCGTCTTCGACGATCTGCGCAATAACGCGACCCTCGCGGCAATGCTCGCGTACATGGCGTCCGAGGACCCCGAGCGCGTGCCGACCGTTCAGAGGGTGCTGCCGCCCGAGGGGACGATCCGGCCCGCACCAGACCAGACCTCGATTGCACTCGGGAGCTGGCCCCAGTGCCGCCCGCCGCGGCGTAGCGCGGGATAGGACGTACGACAGCGGGGAAGCCTTCCAGGGATCCCTCGCGTTGTGTTATATCATATGATATAATATCATCAGGTATAATACGCCGATCGAACGCGAGAGAAGGCAGCCGCGAGGATCGGCCGAGGCCGGCTCAAGCAGACTTCAGATACTCCTGATACGCGTAGTAGCGGTAGTAGTACCCACCGTACGACCTGTACCCGCGACCGACGGGCGCCCCATTCAGGACGAGCCCCAGAATCGGCGCTCTCACCTTTCGCAGGCGATCGACCGCATGGGCCAACGCGTTGCGATCGGTTTGGTTCGCACGCGCCACGATGAGCACGCCGTCCGTGAGCGGCGCGATCGAGCATAACTCCGAGGCGGCGAGGATCGGCGGCGTGTCCACGACCACGAAGTCGAATCCCCCGCGTGCTCTCTCCAGCAGCCGCTCGAACCGCTGGCTGCCGAGCAGACGAACCGGATCCGGAGCGTCACCGCCCGCCGGGATAACCCAGAGCCGCTTGCCAGCGACCGGGCGCAACACTTCGCCTACGTCCGCACGCCGAGTCAGCAAATCGGACAGCCCGTACGAGCGTGCCACATCGAAGATCTGGTGCTGCCGAGGACGCCGGAGGTCCCCGTCCACGATCAGCACACGGGCTCCCTGATGTGCCATGGACAGGGCCAGGTTCGTCGCGGTGAAGCTCTTCCCCTCCCGCGGACCCTGGCTCGTGACCGCGATCACCTTGGGCGTCTCGTCCCAGGCGTAATGGAGTGTCGTACGCAACTCGTGGAAGGCGTCAGCCTCTGGGCCCAGGGCCTGTTCGTCGGCTCCGCCAACGACGATTGGGGCCGGCCGCATGTTGTCGGTGCGACCCTTCAAGGTGGGGAGGATTCCCAGAATCTCCAGCTGGGTCGCGGACTCCGCATCGCCAGACCGGTGGACCGTCGTGCTCAGGAGCTCGAGCGCGATGGAGCCGAAGACGCCCGCCATCAGTCCGAGCAGGAGCGCCAGGAGAAGCGGGCGGACCGAGCTCTTGGGGTCGGGCCTGGCGGGCGGCATGGCTTTATCGACGACCTCTACATCGGCGGCGGCCACCGCCTCGGCGATTTGCGCTTCGTGATACCGTTCGGTCAACCGTTGGAAAAGCATCTGCAAACCGTCGTCCCGCTGCTCCAGCCGGGAGATCGCGGCAGCGCGAGAGGGCAGGGTGCCGGCCTCCGCGCGCAGGGCCCCCACACTGCGTTCCACGTCCTCGACGCGGCTGCGCAGGAGGCCCAACGACTCGCGCGAGACCACGCGCAGCTCACGACGCGTGCCCGCGATGAGCGAGTCGATCACGGCCACCCGGCTGCTTCCCTCGCGGTATCCATAGCGGGACGCGGTAAGCCGGCTCCTCTCGGTCTCCAGCTCGCGCAGCTCTTGCTGAAGCGTTCGGCCTCCGGGGACGAGGTCCTCGCTGAGGGCAACGATGCGCGCCAATCCCTGCCCGCCGGGGTCGGAGCCAGCCTTCGTGGCTCCCAGGCTCGTGAGCACACCCACTTGGTAACGGAGCCTACGGAGCTCGAGCTCCTCGTCCCGCAGCAGGGTGGCGAGCGTCTGGCCCGCGGCGGTGGGGTCGAGTATGGAGGACGTCTCCTGATAGCGGGCCAGCTCTTCCTGGGATTGCAGGACCGAATCCGCCATATCGGCGACCTGACCGCCCAAGAACTCGCGTCGGTGGATCGCGGCCTCGCGCGTCGTGCGAGCGGCCTGTGCCCGATACGCCGCCGCGACGGCGTTCACGACCTCTGCCGCCTGTTCGGGGTCACCCGCGGTGTACCCGATCCGGATCAGGTTGGTGTTGCGCGTCGTCGAAATGCTCAGCCCGGCACGAAGCTCGGACACGGCGTCTTCGTAATACAGGATGTCTATGCTGACGGGTCGATCCAGGTCGAGGCTCGGTGGCACCTGGATGCTCATCCCCACGGCCTCCAAGACTCCTCCGAGGACCGTACTGGCGAGGACACGGCCGGACCCGGGTTCTCGAAGGGTTACCCGGCGGTCTTGCTGATGGAGGACGTAGCTTCCGGCCTCGGCGTTGGGCTGTACACGCGCACCTTCGAGGAGCGCACCACCCCGGCGATCGGAGCCGGGTAGTCGCAACTGAAGGGCTTGCGCCTCCACAGTCGGTCCGAGCACCGATCGGCTGCGGAGCAGCTCGACTTCGGAAGCGGTGATGTCCGGAGCGAGACCGCCACGAGCATCGTTCGCGAAGACCTCTAGCGGCGAGCGCTCCAAGTGCTTCTGGACGAGCGTCGTCGCGGTGAACAGATCCGGGGTACTCGCCACCTGAAGCACTCCGACCGACATGGTCCCGAGCACGCACAGGGCGGTTACCCACCAACGAGTCCGTACGATCTCGAGGTAGGCCCATGGACTGAGGGTTGCCGCCTCGGCAGCCGTGATCTGCGAATCGGCGAACGCCTCAGCGGCATAGCCGGATCGGGTCATGATGGCTCCAGGTCAGCGCACGACGAGGGTGGCGACGGACACCACCAGCGTCAGCCCTTGTAGCGCGGCGAACCAGCTGATCCTGCGTGCTTCCGAGACGAGCACGCGGTCGCCCGATCGCAGAGCGACTTCCGAAGGCGTCCGCCCGAGTCCCGGCAGGGTCGCGTCGATCCTCGATCGTCGACCGCGGCGAGTGATCTGGACGCCGTCGTGGCGGGCACGATCGGTCGCTCCCCCAGCCTCGCTGATCAACTCGAAGAGTCCGTAGCCGGGATCGATCCAGTAGACGCCTGGGGAGCGGACGGCGCCGAGGACGCTGACCCGGAACAGAGGCGTCAGACTGACCACCGGGAGCTGAAGATCACGCCCGTACCCGGACCGAAGCTCCTTTCGCAGCTGCTGTACAGTCTTACCAGCGGCGTCGACCGCTCCCAGCAGAGGCAGGTGTACGACCCCGGAGTCCTCGATGGGGAAGTCCCCGCCGAGAAGCGAATCCGGCCAAACCCGCACCCGAACGAGATCACCGGCCGAGAGCACGAACTCGCCCGCTCCGGAGCCCGAGCCAGCCGTCCCCGCGAAGTGAGTCTGAGCAGCCGCCTGAGGAGGGGGTCCCAACGAGGCCCGACAAGAGGGCGAGGAGCATGACGACGGGAGTGCCGGCTCTATGCTCGGACGTGCTCACGATCCTTACTCCCTTTCAGGTGGCCGCGAGACGGGGTGAGGGCGGTACCTCCCGTCCAGCGCCGGCCAGGATTCCGCCTCTCGGGGGCGTTACGTGGAGTATCGGCCGATCCGGAAACGATTCTGAGACGCCGTTGACGTTCGAACATCCCGTGTCCCATGCTGACCGTCTCGTCGACGTCTCGATCAGCGCCCTTCCCGACGGCGCATCCTTCCGTGCCGGAGGCTCCATGGCCATTGCCCCGACCCTTCGTCTCGCGGGCCTCGGCGGTGCGACTGTTCTCGCCCTCGCGTTCCTATCGTCGGCGAGCCCCGCTCCTCAAGTAGCCGAAGTGACCATCCGGGAGGGCACGAACATGGCGGCGGCGATCTCGCCCGACGGAGAGACGCTCGCCATCGACGCCTTGGGCCGGATCTGGGTGCTGCCCGCTGAGGGGGGAACGGCCAGCGCGCTGACCGACCCGGTGGGCGACGCCCGACAACCGGTCTGGTCGCCGGACGGCGGGCGCATCGCCTTCCAGGCGTATTGGGACGGGAACTACCACATCTGGGCGGTGAGCTCGGACGGTGCCAGCCTCGAGCAGCTCACCGACGGCCCGTTCGACCACCGCGAGCCGCATTGGTCCGCGGACGGGTCCCGCATCGCCTTCTCGTCTGACCGGGCCGGCACGTACGACATCTGGGAGCTCCTCCTCACGACCGGTGTAGTCCAGAGGATGACCGACGGGCCCGACAACGAGTATGGTCCCGCGTATGCGCCCGACGGCAGCGGCATCTGGGTGCAGGGCCGGGATGGGCGCGGAATTCGCGCCGTCGCCGTCGCAGGGCAGGTCAACGCCCCCTCGTGGAGCCCGGACGGCGAGACCCTGGCGTATGTAAAGACAACGCGCAGCGAAAGCACGCTGATGGTGGCCACGCTCGGCGAGTCGGGCGAGGGGATTCCCGTCACCGACGCGGGCGAGGACGTCTTCCCGTTCCGTGCGTCATGGGGTGGAGACGGGGTCGTCTACACGGGAGATGGCAAGATCCGGACTCGGGTGGGTCCGCGTAGAACGGCGCGCGACCTGCCCTTCGAGGCCACCGTGACGCTGGACCGACCGGCGTACACGAGGAGGGTCCGTGACCTGGATGCTCCAGGGCCGCACCCCGTCCGAGGGATAATCTCGCCGGCGGTCTCCCCGGACGGGGAGTCCGTGGCGTTCTCCGCACTCGGTGACCTTTGGGTCGTGCCCGTCGGAGCGCGGCCGGTGCGGGTCACCGACGATCCCTGGATCGAGATCGACCCGGCGTGGTCGCCGGACGGGAGCCGGCTGGCCTATGCGTCGGATCGCGCCGGGCAAGTCGACCTATGGGTACGGGACGTGGCGTCCGGGGAGGAGAGGCGGATCACCGACGGGGGAGGCACCCTGCCCACCTGGTCGCCGGACGGCAGCCGCATCGCGTTCATCGGCGGCGGTAGGTCTGCCGACCGGGTCCAGATCGTGGACGTGGAAACCGGCGACGCGAGGATCGTCCGGACGGGGCTCAACCGGGCCGGGCGGCCCACCTGGTCGCCCGACGGCAGCCACCTGGGTCTCTCCGCTCATCAGCGGTACTCCACCCGCTTTCGCGAGGGGGTCAACAAGGTGCTGCTGATCCCTACCGAGCGTCCGACGGCTGACGACGGTGCAATGTCCGCCAGCGCAGGCGCGTTCGCGCGGGCCGGCGCCTTCCCGGATGTAGCCGCCGACGGGGGACCGTCCGCCTCGAGTCCCTCCGCGCGCTTCTCCCGCCCCGACGACCGCTTCTCTCGCGGCGACGACCGCTTCTCTCGTAGCGACGACCGCTTCTCTCGCCCTGACGCTCCCTTCTACCGCCCCGACGCTCGGCTTTCCCCAGCGGCCCCCCGACGCCAGCAGGCCCCCGAGCGCTGGTTGGATTTCGTGCCGCACGGTTCCATTGGATCGCGCACGAACGACGGTCCCGTGTGGTCGCCCGACGGGCGCTGGATGGCTTATGTGTCCACCGGTGTCCTTTGGGCGATTCCGGTCACGCCAGACGGGGACGCAGCGGGTCCGCCGCGCAGGCTCACGAACGAGGCCGCGGACGACCCGAGCTGGACCGGGGATTCGCAGTCCATCGTGTACCTGACCGCCGGGGGCCTCCGTCGCGTCGGCTTGAGGGACGGCGACATCGACGAGATCCCGGTCGATCTGACGTGGACGAGAGCGACGCGTTCAGGGTCGGTTCTCGTCCGCGCGGGAGCTCTCTTCGACGGCTCCAGCGACGAGCTGCGCCAGAACGTCGACATCCTCGTCGACGGCAACCGGATCGTCGCCGTCGAGGACCGTGACCCCTCCCGGACGGCCGATCAGGTGGTCGACGCGACGGACGGTGTCGTGATCCCTGGATTGATCGAAATGCACACGCACGGCGGGCTGGCCAGCGGGGAGCAGTTCGGGCGCCTCTGGCTGTCGTTCGGCGTGACGTCGATCCGCATGCCCGTCTCGGACCCGTTCGACATGGTCGAGGGTCGCGAGGCGTTCGCTTCCGGCCGCCGACCCGGGCCCCGGGTGTTCGGCACCGGCCGGTCCATCGATGGGAGTCGCATCTACTACAATGGAGCCCCCGCCCTTGGATCACTCGCCCAAGTAGATCTCGCTCTCCAGAGCGCTGAAACACTCGGCTTCGACATGATCAAGGCGTACGTCCGCCTTCCCGACCCCGTACAGCGAAGGGTCATCCGCGACGCTCACGCGATCGGGATACCGGTCACGTCACACGAGCTCTATCCTGGCGTCGCGTATGGAGCGGACGGGGTCGAGCACGTCCGCGGGACCAGCCGCCGCGGTTACTCGACCAAGGTGTCCGCGCTCAACGGCAGCTACGCCGACGTGATCGACCTCCTGGCAGTCTCGGGAATGCAGCTCACTCCCACGGTGGGGATCTCGGGAGCCTACGGCCTGCTGGCCGCGGACGAGCCCTCTCTGTTGGAGGATCCCCGCGTCGACACCTTCTTCCCGGGGGCGGCCTTGAGCGTCCGACGTTTCGGCGACCTCGATGTGACACGGACCCTGGTCGAGCGCATAGCTGGCACCGCCCGGCGGGTCGTCGAGGCGGGCGGCACAGTCATCGTGGGGACCGACTCGCCGATCATTCCGCAGGGGCTGAGCTTGCTGGCCGAGATGGAAGCGCTCGCGCGTTACGGCGGGATGAGGCCGGCGGACGTGCTCCGGGCCACGACCTCCGTGTCGGCCGAGGCGCTCGGATACGGAGATCATCTCGGTACCGTGCAGCCAGGCAAGCTCGCGGATCTCGTGATCCTCTCGGACGACCCGCTCGTGGACATCGGGGCAGTTCGAAGCACCCGCACCGTGATCAAGGACGGGCAGGTCTTCGAGGTGGCGGACTTGCTGGAGCGACCGTAGTAGGGCCGCTTCGCAGGGGCGCGCTGAACGAGCGTTCAAGCTGGTGACGTTGCTGGAGCCGCCGAGGTAGAGGCGGGTGCAGGAGGGGCCGCAGTAGAGCGCCCCCTCAGTCCGCGGCGACCGCCGGGTAGACCTGGTCCAGGGGAAAGTCACTCCCCTCCAACCGGTCCGCGCACCAGTGCATCACGCGCTCGCGGACGTCGGCTGGAACGTCTCGATGGCGATCGGCGGAGCCGCGAACGAACAAATCCGCGTGGGTCTGCAGGATGTGAGGCGGGTGCATCTCGAAGGCGTCTTTGTTCTCCTGCATGTATACGAAGCCGCACTTGTGGACGACGCTCTCGAGCTCGTCATCGGTCAGCGGACGGAGCCCGAGGAAGCGCGCGATACGTCGAACGACTTCCGGCAAATCCGCCTTCATCTCCTCGAAGTGTAGGAACAGTGTGTTGTCGCGCCGGCTCGCAAGCTCCCACCAACCGCTCACGTGGGCCGGCCACGTGCCCCACCACATGAGCTCGTCCGAACAGTACCATTCCTCGACGAGGTCCAGGCTGGGAGCGAGGGCGCCGACATTCGTGGCGAGGAAGTCGGCGCAGCTCGCGAAGCACGACACGGGGTGGCGCGCGACGTACACGTAGCGAGCCTTGTCATCGACCGGGCACAGGGAGACGGGCAGGTGGGTCTTGATGACGCGCGACGGCCGCTCGCTTCCCAGTGACGGCGCGTCTTCGACGGGCACGCCCTTCCGTGATTCCAGCCAGGGAGAGACGGAGTACAACGTCCTTCCCGTGGAGACGAGATCGCCCTCACCCCGGTGAAGCACCTCGTAAAGGACGTGCTGCATCCAAGTAGTCCCGCACTTCATCTGGGTGACGACGAATATGTCCTCTGGGCGAGCGGTATACTCGTCCGCCTGCTGGAAGCTCTCCTCGCTGCACATGCCCCGCGGGCCCGAGATTCCACCGTGTCGGAAGCTGGCCTTCTTGAACTCGAACTTCGAGAACCGGCCGAGTACGGAGGATGGGAAACAACAGCCGGGCGTGAAGTCGGAGGATCCGTTTGAAGCGGTCTCTACCCTCTGGAGGCAGTCCGTAATACCCGAGGCTGCGCGTCTTCGAATCCTCCCACGAGAGGACGACCGCGAGATAGATGAACTGTCCAACGAGGAAGGCGATCAGCGCGCCGAGGACGAGGGCGGCCCAGATGATGAAGCCAGATGACATGACCGGCCAGTCTAGAGGCAAAGCTCTAGAGGCATTGCGCTGTACCGTCTGGAGCTCGACACCGACGGGGGCCGCTCCGTTTCGGATGAGCGCCTCTTGCGGGGGGATTTCGGACGGTTACGCGATGTTCTCGTCGGGCAAGAGGGAGCCGTCTACATCGCGATGAGCTATCGGGACAGCCGGGGCCGGGTCGCGGCCAGCGACGTTCGGATCCTGAGGCTCACCGCTCCCAACTGAGGGGGCGGGCGGCGCTCCTTCATCCTCGGCGGTGGCTCCCCCGGCTTCCGCGGTGGCGCCTTCATCGTCCGCTGGGTCGATCTCGCCGCGCTTTATCTTCTGACGGAGCAGTCGCCGCTCCTGCTTCTCTTCCCGCTTGCGGCGCTTCTCCGCTTCCCGCCTGCGCTTTTCGAAGCTCTGTGGGCTCTTGTTGCGTGCCAGGGATCTCTCCTCCGTGAGGGGATTCTGAAGCGATTGCCGAAGGACTGCGCTCGATTCGAGCAACGTCGCACACCACGTCCCGCGTACGGTAACCTAACGGATGCCGGGCTGAAGTGTGGCGATTGCGCATGGCCCGCTACCAGGTCTAGTCGCCCGCCACCCGCCTCTTGACGATCTCCCGCGCCGTCCCGCGGTCGACCACGAGGTGGTTCCACAGTCGCAGCGATGGCTCGCTGAGGAGGGGGAGCAACCCCGGTGCCTTGCTCGCCTGACAATGCCCGCACGGCGCGCACAGGAGCACCACGTGTTTGTCCGGCGTCGCGGCGAGTTCAACGAGGTCGGAGAGCTCAAACAGCGTCACCGGCTTCATCCCACTCTCGATCGGGATCGGACCCTCACCGGAGTAGGGGCGGAGCTGGATGTCGCCCAGCCAGCCTTCCTCCGCCAACGCATCGAAGGAATCGCGATCGAACTGTTCCAGGTATTGGCTGAGGAATCCGTGCTGGTGGCCCGTAGTGCTCGCCAGGCTCGTAACCACGATGTCGATCTCGTGAGCACGTTCGAACGCGTCCCGCACGATCGGATGCTGTGTGACCACGGTGTCGTACCGCGAGGCATCGACCATTGGCTCCGAGAACAACCCGACGAACTCCACAGAGCCTTGGAATGCTTCCTTGAAGTACGCGAAGTAGGCGATCGGCGTTTCCAGGGGATCCCAGATCGAGTAGGCCGTCGACAGGGCGTGGACTGACAGCTTCGGCACGTCCGTGTCGTACCGAAGCAGGCTCCCGAGATGTCTGGCTACCCGCATGGTCGCTGGCCCCACGCCCAGCCCGAGGTGGACGGCCTCTCCGTCGCGCTTCCGGCCGAGCTCCTTGATCAGCGACAGCACGACCTCGGCCCCCAACTCGGAAACGTTGACCGGTGCTCGATCACCCTGCGCGTTCACCACGTGGACGTCGCCATTATTCGGAAAGACCCCCAGCATCTCCTCGAGCGCCCGCTCCCGCGGCAAGCTCACGTGCAGCCAATTCCTACGCACGGCCTTACGCAGCGCCGGGTAGACCTGCTCGCGAGTCATCTGCACGTGGAAATCCTTCGAGATGGAATCGGCGACCTTACGCGCGGACGGCTCGCGCAAGAAGCGTTCGACGGTCTGAAAGAAGACCGCTTCCTGCTGTTGTGGCGTGAGGCTGTCGATCGTGGGGAGCGGGGCAAGCGTGGTCATCGTGTGTCCTCCGAAGAACGAGCCGAGCAGGGCTTGAGAAGCCAAGACGGAGTGCATTGGCTATAATTGTGACACCTGTCACGGTTATGGAATACACAAATTGTGACACGTGCCACAAAGCGGTCTTATCAGGGTCTTGTGGCTATATCCCAATACCTGTCATCATACGTCTCGCACGTCGCAAACGCCATAGTTACGGTCATGCGGATGGATTGTGGCAACGCGGGATTCGGAGGCCTGATGAGGACGACTGAGATCTGGACCGCCCCTGAGAGCCGCACCCTGTGTGCAGACCCTTCCCTCGATCCCGTCTGGCTGTCGCGCGAGGGCGTCGTCCCCGACGAATCTTCGAGCTCTCCCCCCCGCGACGCGATCCTGCTGCTGGCCACGGCTGCCGTCGACGGCGCTTGCGGCGTCGTCATGGTTCCGGACGGCTCGGAGGCACCGGCTCGGCTGAACGGTACCCGGCTGAACGCCGGTCTGCACGTGGCCCGCCACGGCGACTCGGTGAGCGTGGGCGGCGCAAGCGCCTGGTTCGGGGTGTCGGTGACGCCGGACAAGGTCGTCTACGACCCGAAGGTCCACGGCGACCCCGTCTACTGCCTGCGAACCAAAGCGCGGCTTGCCCCCGGCGACGAGATGGTGATTTGTCCGGGGAATCCGGGAGTGGATTGCGGGATGATGTTCCGCGCATCTGCGTGGATCGACTCGTTGCCGTGTCATCACTGCGGGACGCTCCCCTCGAAGGACCGCTGGCAGCCCCCCCCCGCCGCCCAACGACGGGACCTCGCTCAACGCGCTTCTCCGGCTCGCGGAAGGCAAGTGAGCACGGCCGACGATGTCCGGTTCGCGCGCCTGCGGGCGACCGTGACGTTCGCGGGATCGGCGCACGATCGTTGGTGCGCGTCCACGCTCGCCGTCGTGGGCGCCGGCGCGGTGGGCGGCCCGTTCGCGCGCGCGGCCGCTCGCTCAGGGGCCCGGCTCCGCATCTACGACCTCGACGTGGGGGAGGCGGGCAACCAGGGCAATCAGCACGTGGTGGTGGGAGAGCCGAAAGCAGCGAGCATCGCCGGCAACTGCAACTCCATCGTGGCCGAGTGCGCCGAGGCCTACGTCACGGACATCCGGAGCATCGGGCCCGGCGCCTTCGAGGACGTGGCTCTCATCGTCGACTGCACGGACGATCCGGCGCTGGCACCGGCGCTCACGGGTCTCTCGAATGGGTGGGCTGTCCCTATGATCCGGCTCGCCGTCGACGGCACGGGGCGACAGGAGCTGGCCCGCATGCTCGTGTCTCACGGAGGAGCCGGGCACGCGTGTCAGCTCTGCGGCGAGAGCGCGAAGGCCGTGGATAAGCACTGAGCCAGGACCCCGTGCGGAGGCGTCGACACGCCGACGCTGCCTACGAACGCAGGCTCGGCCTTGGCGATGACTGTGGCCGGATTCGGCCTCCTGTGGGCACAGCGTCTCATCGGCGGGGCTGCCGAGGACGAGGTACTCGATCGGGAGGTCTACATCGACCTCGAGACACCACGTTTCCTCCCGATGCAGCTGAGGCGCTCGGACACGTGCCCGAGCGGGCACCGCCGCTTCGATCCGGTCCGGACGGGTCTGCGGGCGAGCGAAGCCACCATCGGTGATCTGTTCGCTCTCGGGAGCCAGGCGAATGGAGGGCGTCCGGTCACGTTCGAGATCCCGGGACAGCCGATCCTCCTGGGGGCCACCTGCAGCTGTGGGCGAAGCGTGATTCGACCGGGAACCCGCTGGGCGCCCGTTCCCGATTGCGAACGCTGCGGTCAGCCGACGGAGCGCGTCGCAAATCCATCTCTCGACCGCCTCAACGAAGAGCAGGCGCGCGTCCTCGGGATTCTCGATGTACCCGCGGAGCAGCTCGGTCTCGCGAGGCGGGGCGCACTGCTCTTCGTGAGAGCCGGCGGGCGTCCAGCCCAAGAGTTCCTCCTCGACTGACAGGACCCATGCCATGACGAGATTCGACGAAGCGAGCGCTCCACCCACGCACTACGACCAGGACCCTTCTGACGGGCCTCCGTCGATGGCGGCGCTCATCGGGCAGCTGCACGGGCTCATCAGCGCGGCGGACGATCTCCCCGACCCGGCTACGGAGGAGGGAATCGCAACCCGGGAGTTCTTCACGAACAACTGGGCCCAGGCCCGAGACGGGATCTTGTCGCGGACGAGCCGGTTCCGTGTTTACCCCATCCCCGGGCCGGGTCCACGGATCTTCGACTTCGAGACCGACCTGCCGTACAAGCGCAAGCGGCCACACGGGAGCGTCGAGCTCGCGCCCGGTCCGATCCGCGGGACGATCCACTACCGGGCCAACCTCATGTCGCCCGAGCCGGGTCGCAGCTCCATCGCGGTCTCTCTCGATCCAGCCCTCGGTTTCTATCACTCGAACTACAGCCGGACGCACGGCTTCTTATGCATTGGACACCTGCCGGACGGCCCATATCCCCTCGAGGCCTTGATCGAGCACGTCTACGGGATTCTCTCCTATCAGAATCGCGACTCCATCGACCCCGCTGACATGGAGGCCGTCCGGTACTTCTCCACGGACCCGAACGCGCTCGTCGGGCTCGAAAACGTCTCGCCGCTCTACTGATGGGGAGCCCGGAAACCGTGACGACGCGATCGAACGGAGCGACACGCTACGGAAGCGCCCACCGCCGGAAGCTGCCCCGGCTCCGCGGAGTGACTGGATCGACTCGTTCCGAGGCGCCGCGTCGACGCCGGCCGGCACAGCAAGGGTACGCCTGGAGACCGACCGGTGGGCTCGAGTGTGCCTCGACCTCCACGAGGGCCTCGACGCATCGGCCGCACTCGAACACAACGCCCTCTTGCCCACCAACGTGCGGTTCTCCGGATCGGCGAAGAGCCGGTGTCTCCTCGCGGACGCTTGGCTCGGAGACCGCCTTTCGCGTCGAGGCCTTCGCGAGGCGATCGACGCCATCCAGCTCGCCGCGGGCGCATCGTCGCGGACACCCATACGGCGCGGGGGGAGCAAGGACCGCTTCTCCGACGCGATCGCGCGGTTGGGGGAGGACGCTGGAGTAGACGTTGCCGAGCTCGACACCGGATGGGAGCTGTCCCAGCGCGTCCGCGGACGTCGGGTCGCGATCCGGGCCGAGCCCGAGACGGCGGCCCTTCGACTCTACCGATCTCTACTCGCGTCTCCGGCGCCTCCGCCCGCGGATCAGGCCATCGCCGACCTCGCGATCCGCCTCAACGAGCGCATCCGACTCGCGCGGTTCGCGATGTCGAAGGAGGGGCTCGTCGTTGAAGCGCGCTTCAAGGCCAACTCTGTCGACCCGATCAGCCTGATGGAGTCCGTTTGCGCCATTTCCGTGGCGGCCGTCCACGCCCGGCCGCTCGTTCGCATACTCGCTGGCGCCGCAAACATAGCGCGCTGTTACTCCCGCACGTTCGACCTACCCGAAGGAGGGTGACCGCATGATCGCCAACTCGAAGATCCGTTTCACCGACCTGAGCCGTCAGAAGCGCTTCACGACCGACCTGACGACCGACCTCACCACGCGACACAACGTGGACCAGGCCATCGACTTCTTCCTCGACCGGGCCGGGATTCAGGACAACGACCTCCCCTGGGCGGCCTTCAGTCGGGGTGTGCGCCTGGAGAAGGAGACCCTGCTCTCCGATGTGCCAGACGCGGACGACCAGTGGACGGTTTTGCCCACTGTGTCGGCGGGCTGCGCTACGGAGACGACGGCCGGCTTCGTCGCGCTCCAGATCCAATACCTGCAGGGCTAGGGCGAGGCGTCGGATGAGGGCCTCGACCCACTGCCCCTACTCGTTCTTCATGGAGATCGGTACGGAGCCCGAGCCGGGCGGAACCGTGCTCCACCGGGAGAGCATCCAGGACGATCTGGGTGACCTGGTCGACGAGGTCTTCGTGACCGCGATCCTGGCGGACGCCCTGCCCGAGGACCCGGCCGAGCTGTCCGTGGAGGTCGTCCCGGTCTGGCGGGCGGAACCGTGGGCGGAGGCGGTACTGGTGAGCGCGTGCGCGCGAGGGGACGCGAGACCCGCCTTCGCGCGGCGATTCGAGACGGGGCGGTGGATGCGCCGGGCGCAGCGCATCGCGCTTCGGCTCGAGTCGGAGGAAGCGATCCCGAAGGGCGCCACAGCCTACGTGTACCTGCTGGCGGAGCGGAGCTCCACCGCGGTCGACACGCGCCTCCCCGCCCTGCTGCCTCCGTTCGTCGAGGACCAAACGCTCGAGGACCTCGGCGTGGTAGAGCTCGGAGGCGGCTCGCTATGCCCGGATCGCCCGGTCCTCGTGAACAAGCGAATGGTGGACGAGATCCTCGACCATACGGAGCGAGCGGGTTCGAGCGAGACGGGAGGAGGCACCCTCGGAAAGATGATTCGCTTGCAGGAGCCACTTCCGGACACGACGACCCGCGTCGTTACGGTCCTCACAGCGAGCTTGACCGACGATCGCCACGTCGGCGAGTTGGCCCGGTTCACTTTCGATCCCGAGGCCCTCCACGAGGCTGCCCACATCGCGGATCTCCGCGGCCGAGGGGAGGCGGTCGTGACGGGCTTCCACACTCATGGGTGGGGGTCCGAGTGCGGCCGCTGTAATCAGAACCCCGACTGCGGTCTTCCCCAGGCCAGCCACGTCTCGCTGGCGGACTACCAGGTTCTCGAATCCCTCTTCCCGAGCAAGGCGACGCTCATGCCGATCGCCGGAAGGAAGCTCGGCGCCTCGGGCGATCGTCCGGTGCTCGAGATCCACGCGTGGCGCGGAGGTCGGATGACGGCGACCCCCTGGCGCACGTACACCGACTGACTGCAACGCGAGAGAGGTACACGCCGTGAACGATCATGTACGCCTGGTGACCCGACTGCTCGCGGAAGCGGGCTACGAGTTGGACGGCTCACCCAAAGACCAACGGCTGGTGCTCGAGGCCACGAAGCTCCTCGACCAGGCCCGCTTGGATCCCGTCCAGGCCGTCGCCCATGTGCTTAGCGCACGCATGGCCGCCGAAAAGGCACGCGCATCCACGAAGACGGTCATGGAATCGGTCGAGGCGCTGCAGGCCATGCTCGAGGTTCTGCTCGGAGGTCAGCACTTGCTGTGCCGATTGCAGGGCTCGAGCGTCGGCGCCGACAACAATGCGCGGGCCAGCGTGATCGTTGGCGGCCAGCTGCGGGAGGTGTCCGTACACCCCGACGTCGATCCAGCCGAGCTCAGCACAGTCTTGCCGTGGCATTACGTCTGCCTGCACCCCACCGAGATGGTCGTCGTGGGAGTCCGGAAGGACGAGTCGCTGTTCGAGCGTGCCAAGGGACAGGTCGTCGAGTTTCTCGGCTACCTCGACGATTCGGGGCGCTTCGCCCGCGTCTCGGGGCTCGGGGGAGAAGAGCGGGTCGTCCGGCTCGCACCGACGCTCACGGGAACCGAGCTGCAGGCACCGGCCCGGCTGGTGCTCCAGCGAGACGACGAACAATGGGCCATCGGCGTGATCGCGGACGAGAGGCGTGAGAGCCGCTTCGAGGTGTCCGTGGAGAGCGTGACGACGAGGCTCGAGGACCTCGCCGGGCTCGATTCCGTCCTCGAGCCGATGATCGAAGACGCCATCCTGAGGCTCGTCAAGCCGGAGATGATGGATCGCCACGGCATCGTACCTTGGCGCGGCATCATCCTGACCTCGGATCGGCCCGGCCAGGGCAAGACGGCGATGATCCGGGCCTACGCCCGCTACCTGGCGGAGCTCGGTGAGACCCACGACTTCGAGGTCGCCCTCTACCACGTGAAGCCGGGTGAGCTGAAGACGGTCTGGCACGGAGGGGACGCCAAGCTTGTCCGGGAGGACCTCTGCGGCGCGATCCGGGCCCGGCAGCGCAGGCCACGGACGAGGCCCCTGTACCAGCTGGTCGTCCTCGACGAGATCGAGTCCCTTGGAAATCGCTCTGGAGGGGAGATGGTCTCGTGGGCGCAGAACGACGTCACGCTCGCGCTGCTCGCCGAGATGGACGGGTTCATCCAGGCGGAGGTGGAGCCAGGGGGCGCTCCGTCGCACGTGCTGTGGGTCGGGATGACGAATCGGATCGATCGAGTCGATTCTGGTCTCCGTCGGCCCGGGCGCTTCGACCGCGTCGTTCCCATGCCGGAACCGACCTTGGAGACTGCCGAGGCGGTCATGGCCATCTACGCCCGCAGCACACAGGCCTGGTACCTGGATGGCGAGATCGTCGGAAGCCTCCCCGAGGACGACGTGCGGGCCGCGTTCTTGCGCCCAGCTCTCGCCGGAGTATTCGACGAGCCGGTGCTGCGCTACTCGACCGAGGGCCAGAGCGGGGTGACCGTTTCGGCCGGGAGCCTGCTCTCGAACGCCCACTTCGAGGAGGCGATGGTCGGCGCCAAGAGAGCGGCGGCGAGTCGCGAGCTCAGGGGTCTCGGAGTCCCGGCGGTCACCGTGGAAGACGTGTTCGACTCGCTCGCCGGGGAAGCCCGCTCGGTCGCTCGGTTGATGAAGATGGATCGAGCCACGCTCGCACGGGAGCTCGGGATCGAGGGGCACGTGACCCGGGTCGAGCTGCTGCCCGCCACGGGCTTGGACGCCCACCGCTACCTGCGGGCTTCGTGAAACCATGACCATGATCGTCCCGAAGCACCTGGGTCGCGACTGCGAGCTGTCGACGAGCGGGCTCGACCCCAGTGGCGACCCGATCCACCCGTGGGACGTCACGAGAAGCGTGCTCACGCACCTGGGGGCGGCGTTCGAAGCGACGGGGGGCCGAATCTGGACTCCTCGGGTCCGGTGGGGCGGATCGGAATGGTCCGTATCGAGCTCGTCCTCGGACACGCTCCGCAACTGGACCTCGTCCGGACAGTGCTACTACTCCGACCTCAGCCACTGTGAGGGATGCACCGCCGAAACGAAGGATCCACGACAGGCGGCCGCACAGTGCCTCAGTCTCCTGTGCGTATACGAGACGGCCCGGCGGAGGGCGGAGGAGGAGGCCGATCCCGGTACGCAGTACATGCTGACCGCCGCCAACGTCGACATGGTCGACCCCGGCGTCTCGTGGGGCACGCACCTGAACGTGGCCGTGTCAACCGAGCTATGGGAGGATCTGCATGCAGACGTGCGCCGGCCGTCACGACTCGGCTTCGTCACGAGCGCGCTCGCTGCTCTGATCCCCTTCTTCGGGGCCGGGTACGTTCTGCCACTCACGTCAGGGCCGGTCTATAGCCTTGCCGGCAGAGCACATCACCTCACCCGAACCGTCACGAAGCCGACGACCGAGGCCTACCGGCGCGGCCTGCTGAACTCCCGGCACGAGCCGCACGGCACGGGTCAGGAGAGGATGCACCTCATCGGCTTCGACTTAGGGCTCGCCAGCGGCGCGTTGCTCTACTCCACTCTGCAATGCTGCTTGGCGGCGGCGGAGCTCGGGTACGGGGGTCTGGGACTCTACGATCCGGTTGGCGCTCAGCTCACGTGGAGCCATGGGCTCGATCTCCGGACCGGTCGGCTGGAAGGCGTGGCCGAGCTCGTGGGCGGAGGCGGAATCACGCTGCCCCACTACGTCCGGCGACTCGTCGACACGCTGCTCGAAATGTGCTCCGACGGTTCGATTCCCGAGGAGGTGGTGCCCGGCGCGCCGGAGCTCCTGCAGCGCGTCTCGGGCCTCACCCATCTGGCGGAGGAAGGAGCGCTGCCAGCCATGGGCGCGCACCTCGACTGGGCCGCGAAGCTGCTCGTCCTGATCGGCAGGTGTGAGCGGGACGGCCTCGACCTGGACGACGACCCCATCCGCTTGGCGGATCACGACTACGCATCGACCGACCCCACCCGGGGGGACTTCTGGCGACTCTGGGACGAAGGGCGTGTGGATCCGCTCGTGACGCGAGACGACGTCGACGCGTGTCTACTCGATGCTCCCGAGGACGGTCGCGGATGGGCTCGAGGACGGCTGATCCAACGGTTCCACGACCAGATCACAGACATCGACTGGGGCTACGTCGAGCTGCGCCGCGACGAATCGCGGTGGGCGCAACGGATGCACGTGGATATGCCCGGACCCGGACTCATGACCCGTGAGCGGTTCGGGCCTGCGCTACAGCGCGCTCCCGACCTCGAGGCCCTGCGCCAGATCCTCGACATCGATCATGACGAAGCGCCGGACCGGGCCGACGAGGGGGATCTTCGAAGCTGGATCCGACGCCCAACTGGTGGACCCAAATACCTCTAGCAAGGAGCAAGATCATGGACCAGGACAGAACGCGTATCGCCCGACCCCGGACGGAGGACTCCGGTCAACCTTTTGCGGAGCCGGTGAGCACCCTCCTCGCGGCTTCGAGGGGATGGACCGGAGCGGCGCGTGCGGCGCACTCCGAAGTCGAGAAGGGCGCCGAGGCCGTCAAGCAGGTCATTCTTCGTCACAACACCTCGGGGCAGTAGCCCGGTCCCCTGCCATGAACGCTCCACTGCAGCCCATGAACGTTCTCGATCGGCCGTGTCTGTTCAGCATCGAGCAGGAGTGTCAGACCACCATCGGGGGGGTCGGAGACGATCCTCGCATCCCCTTGGCGCTTCGCGAATTCCTCGGAATCGTCGGCAAGCTCGCTCCTTCGCTCCCGGGACCCGCCGGGCTGTTCAACGGGTACGGCCGCGTCTACGTGGACATCGGCAATCACCTCGAGTTCGCTGCCATCGAGTGCGACTCGCCGACCGTTCTGACCCAGGTCGTAGAGGCCCAGTATGCGCTGGCGAAGAAGGCCGCCCGGGAGCTGGCCGAGTCGGGGACGCACCTCATGCTCGTCAACAACAACCACGACGAGCTCCTGCGTCAGGGCATCGCGGTCTGGGGAACCCACGAGAACTACCTGATCGACGTCCCGGCGAACGACATCGCACCGCTGGCCATCCCGTTCTTGGCCACCCGGACGTACGCGGGTGCGGGGGGTGTCGTGTTTCCGACCGGGGAGCTGGTGGCGGCCACCAGACCCCTCGCCATCGCGCGCGAGACGGGTGGCAGCACGACCCACAACCGGGCCCTCTTCTCGACCTGCCGTGAGGAGCACCACATGGGGCCGAATCCCGACAGATTCAGGCTTCATCTGATCGTGGGCGATGGCCATCGCTCCCACTTCAACCTGGCCCTTCAGCTCGGCGCGACGGCCCTCGCGTTGAAGGCCATCCAGCATACCCCGAATCTCGCTCGAGCCCTGCGTGGGATCGGTGCAAGGAAACGTGGAGAAGGTTGGGTCAAGGCCATGCGGAGGCTGAACCACCTCGCGAGGCCGGGCGAACCACCGCGCGTCCACCCCAAGGCGGTAGAGGTACAGCGCGTCTACCTCGCAGCGGCCCGGGAAGTCGTGGAGGAGATGTCGTCCCCCGACCCCTGGATGGCCGACACGCTCGAGGCCTGGCAGGCGACGCTCGATGCCTATGACCGAACGGACCTCGCTTGGCTATCGGCTCGCCTCGACGCCTTCGCCAAGTACGAGATCTACTCGAGCTACCTGGAGCAACGCGGTACGACTTGGCAGGAGGTCCCTGGGCACGACGAGGCCCTGAGCGAGCTCACACTGCTCGATCACGACTACCACGCGATCTCCGAGGAAGGCTCGCTCTTCGAGAAGCTGGAAACAGCGGGTGTGCTCGAGCATCGGGTCGCGCCTCCGATCGAGCCCGGACAGGAGGCCGAGCCGTTCGTCCCCGATGTCGGAACCCGGGCTCGAGCTCGGGCCCGCTTCATCCGAGAACACGCCTCGAAGCGCGACGCCCATGTGACTTGGGAGTGTGCGGTCCTCCCGTCATCCGACGAGCCCCAGTGGCTCCTCGATCCCTTCGCGGAGGCGTATACTGCCTCGCGGACCGATCTCAGCGAATCCCCACCGTCCCTCTTACGGAGGCGAAGAGACGCGCAGAGTCGTATCCCACACCGGCCTTGAACGCGATCTCTGGCGAGCGAATGGCCGAGACGTCCCGAGATAGATCTCCCCTCACGAGGAGCAGGTCGGCCACCTTGCCGGCGGCCACCGTTCCCGTCGTGCCGTCGATGCCCAGATAGCGGGCCCCGTTCAGCGTCGATATCGAGATTGCTTCCTCGACGCTGAACCTCGCTTCGACGAGCAGCTCGACCATGCGCTGGTTGGCGTAGTCCGCGACCACACCGCCGTAGCCGGTCGGATCCGTCCCGGCGACGAGCAGGCCCCCGGCGTCCGCGAACGCCTTTTCGAACGCCATCGTCGGGCGCGAAGCCCAAAACCGCCAGCGCGGCGTATGGGGTGAGGGCCCACAGGGTGCGGAGTCGTTTCGCCGATCTCTTCATGCAGGTGAAGAGAGGCTCGGCCGCTTGCGACGGCACCAGCTTTCCGCGCAACCTGAGAGCGCCGGGACGGCTCCCGAAGAGAGGCACGGGTGCGCACAGCGGATGGTTAGGCCGTCAGTTGGTTGGCCATGCGGCTTGCCCAGCACCGGCAGATTCCGTGACGACGCCGGGGAGCGCCGGTTCAGCCAGACCCTCAGGTGGACGGTGTCGCCGTGAGTGATGAAACGCGGACAGATGACTGTGAGAGCTGCGAGGCTCGGGGCGACACAACTCGACACCCCCTTCCCCGACGTGACGCGCTGAAGGCGATGGTAGGGCTCGGCTTGAGCTCCGAGGCGCTCGTTTCCTCAGTGGTCGATCGCGCCACCCCTACCGTTGCCCGGCCGAAGGAAGGCGACGTGCTCGTGTTCGCGTTCGGTCCCCGAGAGGGTGAGGTCATCAAACCCGACGACATCGCGCCTGCCGTTCCGCAGGTCTTCGCTTATCCGATGGATCCGTCGACCGGTGAAGTCGGCAGCGACTCCCGCCTGAACCAGGTGATGCTCGTGCGGGTGGATCCGGGCGGACTCTCGGAGGACACGCTCGCCCGGTCGGCGGACGGTGTGGTCGCCTACTCCGGGGTGTGCACGCACACCGGTGCGACGTCACGGACTGGGACGAAGACGAGGTGCGATTCCAATGCCCGTGCCACGAGTCCGAGTTCGACCCGAGCGACGGTGCACGTGTTATCGGCGGCCCTGCCCCCCGGAGGCTCGCCGCGCTGCCCTTGAAGATCGTAGACGGCGTGCTGACCGCTGCATCCGGGTTCACGGGCCGCGTCGGCTTCACGCCCCCCTAGGCGATAACGACTCGACGATTACGTCCCGGGCTTGCCTGGCCAAGCGGGCATCTTCGCCCGTTCGAGACCGACCAGACCTGAGCGTAACGATCCAAGGAGGAGGACCGATGGAGCGCGCGATCGTAGCCGGAACGGTGATCCTCGGCGCCACCCTCGCCAGCACGTTTTCTTGGGCGGAGGCGGTCACCGCCCAGAGCGCGTTTGGCTCGACCTCACGCTATTCGCCGGTCACCGACGAGCGACTCCTCGACCCCGAACCCGAGAACTGGCTCAGCTACCGGCGTACGTACGACGGGTGGGGATACAGCCCACTCGACCAGATCGATACCGGGAACGTGGCTGACCTCGCGCCGGCCTGGTCGTTCTCGACGGGTGTGACCGAAGGTCACGAAGCGCCGCCCATAGTGAACGACGGGGTCATGTTCATCACCACACCGGGCAATCGGGTCTTCGCCCTTGACGCGCGCACTGGCGACCTGATGTGGCGTTACGTGCGTGAGCTCCCCGAGGACCTGGCACAGTTCCATCCGACGAACCGAGGTGTCGCGCTCTTCGGGGACAGAGTGTTCATGGCCACACTCGACGCCCACGTCGTGGCCCTCGACGCCGCATCGGGCGAGGTGGTGTGGGAGACGGAGGTCGAGAACTACCGAAACGGTTACTACATGACGCTGGCCCCGCTCGCCGCTCGTGGGAAAGTCATGGTCGGCGTCTCGGGCGGTGAGCTCGGTATCCGCGGATTCGTGGTGGCGCTGGATTCCGAGACCGGGGAGCAAGCCTGGAAGTCGTACACGGTCCCCGCGCCGGGCGAGCCGGGCAACGACACCTGGCCGGGGGACACCTGGCGAACGGGAGGAGCGGCCGTTTGGCTGACCGGCCACTACGATCCCGGGTTGGGGCTCACGTACTGGGGCACGGGAAACCCCGGCCCGTGGATGGGCGATGTCCGTCCCGGCGACAACCTCTACACGAACTCGGTCATCGCCCTGGATGTCGACACGGGGGAGATGAAAGCCCACCACCAGTACCACTGGAACGGCTCCTGGGACTGGGACGAGGTGTCCACTCCGCTGCTCATCGACGTCGAGCGTGACGGGCGCACGTTCAAGGGTTTGGTCCACCCTGGGCGCAACGGCTACCTGTGGCTGCTCGAGCGCACCGCGGACGCGATCCGTTTCGTGGATGCACAGCCGTACGTGCGGCAGACGGTCTTCACGAGCATCGACCCCCAGACGGGGCGGCCGACGTACGACATGGATCGAAAGCCCGGCACCGGGAAGGAAGCCGACTTCTGCCCCTCGCTTTGGGGCGGGAAGGACTGGCCGCCCGCCGCCTTCAGTCCCGACACCGGTCTGCTCTACATCCCCGCGAACGACAACCTCTGCGGCATCATGATCGGCGAGGAGGTCGTGTACCGCCCGGGTTCGGCGTACGTCGGGGCGGATTCGGATATGACCGTCTGGCCAGGCGCAGACCATATCGGTGAGCTACAGGCGTGGGACATGAATACCGGCCGTCAGGTCTGGTCACACGAGCTCGAGTCCCACAACTGGGGCCCAGTGCTGGCGACCGGCGGCGGGCTGGTATTCATGGGGGGAACAAGTGATCGGGAGTTTCGGGCCTTCGATGCACGCACGGGCGAACAGTTGTGGCAACAACGAACAAACTCGGGGGTCATCGGAGTGCCCACGTCGTACGCTGTCGACGGGGTGCAGTACATCGCCGTGCAGTCCGGTTGGGGCGTTGATGCGCAGAAGATGATGAACCGGCTGAATCGGCAACGTGGCGAGTCCACGTACGTGCCGCAGGGCGGGGTGCTCTGGGTATTCGCGCTGGAGAGATGAGCCGGCCGAGCTTCCCGCCCACCACCTTGCAGCATGTTGCACAACGGGAGTTGGTCCACGGGCGCGTTTGGGCTTTCCCCGCGGCACGTCGGGATCGCGACCGGAGACGGGCGGGGCCTTTCGACCCCGCCCGCCTCAAGATCCGGCGGACTGCGCCTGGGACCCCAAGCGCCATCGGCCCCGGACAGCCCGCGTCGGGCCTGTCAGCTCTTGGCCAGTCCTCAGCCCCCCGCCTCCACCCGGTACACGATCGGATGTCCAGGCACGATCAGCTTCTCGGGGTCCATCGCGTAGTCTCCGACAAGCTGGCCGGTCTGGGGGTCGAACGTTCCGGTGAACTGGACCAGGACACCCGGCGTGCCCGCCACGACGCCACGTCCGTCGGCCGAGAAGGAGTTGTCATCGGCCAGCGTCCCGGATGCCTCGACCCAGCGGCTGTCGGGGCTCGTGAATGTGATTGGGCGCACGCCGGCGGAGCTCCGTGCGCCAACCGTGGTGACGACGCGGGGATTTGCGGCTGCCGAGGTGCCGGGGCAAGGCCCGCCCACGTTGCCGTCCTCGAAGGAGTTTGTCACCGTCAAGTCCGTGATCCACGGAATGCCGGGATGGCCAGGTGTGGATCCGCCGGCCCCCGGCGGGCCGCCGTTTCCTCCGTCACCCCCGTTGCCGGTATCCTCGATCAGCATGGCCGGCGCCGCTCTATTCTCGCCGGGCGCCGAGTAGCTCACGCCTCCGCCAGTTCCCCCGGCTCCTGCCTGCTCGGTTTGGAGAACCGATGTCAAGGAGAGTGGCAAGCCGGAGCTTCCAGCCTGGAAGATGAACTGGTCGCTCATGGCTGGATCCGACAACACTGAGATCAGGGCCGAAAGGAAGGTTGGCTGGCCCGGCATGCAGGCGTCGGCGCCGCCTCGTCCGCCCGAGACGGTAATGTGTCCTCCGGGACCCAGCCGTCCGTCCAATGTTTGGGCGCCGCCCGCTTTATTCGATCCTCCCGTGGCTCCGTCCGGGTTGGGCTGAGCGCCGTCGCCTCCCCGTCCAGCATGGGAAGTGTGGTTACCACCCGGCCCAGCCAGCACCCCCTCGTTGCCGGCCCCGCCTCTTCCGCCGTTACCGCTCTCGGCGCTTGCATCCCCCCCGGCCTGCGCGGGACCGTTCATGACTGCCGCGCTTAATCCGTCGGCACCGGTCGCCTTTGCGTTGCCTCCACGCCCCCCTTTGCCATCTTGACCCCGAGAAAAGCCCACGAAGCCGCCAGGGCCACCGTCGCCCGCCGAAGCATTGGCCGACGGAGCCTGGTCCGGAAAGGCGGAGTTGGGCAGGGCAGTTGCCGTGGCTGGACCACCGGCCCCCCCGTCCCCGGCAATGACCTGGATGTTCCCAGAGAAGCCAATCACTCCACCCGAGGCGAAGATGTTCCCACCGTGCCCTCCATGACCGCCGAGAGCAAAAACCTGCTCTTCGTTGCCCGAGCGTTCGCTGGAGCCTCCCGCACCACCGTGCTGGGCAATGATGACCACGTCATGAAGGGCGAGGCCGTCCCCCTCCTTCAGGCTCCACGCCCAACCGGATCCGTGCGTCCCTTCTGAAGCAGGGGAGCCAGCATTCGCGGTCGCTGGTGACTTGCGCATAGTGGTGTTCCGGATCGCATAGGAACCGCCGGCACTGCCGGTCGCCGCCCCTTGGCCGCCGATGGCAGCGGGGGGATCCGCCAACTCGAAGGACCCGTCTCCCGACGTCTCTATCGTGGCGCCGTCGAAGGTGACGTTGACGCCGATGACTTCGAACGTCGGAATCAACGCCGGGTCGTCCGGCACCTGCGAACAGATGGTGTGGATCGTTCCGGTGACTTCGATGTCGGCGGTCGAGGCCAGGCTCAATCCAACGCAGTCACCCGCAATGGACCCGGCCAGCTCGATGGGGCCCTCAGCCGTGAGGTCGAGAGCATTCTGGACGGTCACGGTGACGCCTGCCGGGACCACGAACGCACCCGTGATGACGTCACCGGACAACACGATGTCCTCTGTCGGCCGCAGATCGGCGGTGACGACGGTCAGGTCGACCGCATCGGTCGCATCGTCCTGGCTCGCGCTGATGACAGCGGTGCCCTTCGCTAACGCAGTGACCACCCCGGAGGCATCGACGGTCGCCACCGTCTCGTCCGACGAGGCCCACTCGAGCGACGGCGCACCCAGGGCCGACCCACCCAAGTCTCGGACGTCGGCTTGAAGTGAAACCGACTCGCCCGTGCCCAGCGTATCGGATTGCGGCGCGAGGGTGATGGAAACCGCCTTCTGAGCGACGGTGACTGTCGCTGCTCCCGGGATCCCTTCCACCATCGCAGTGATCGTCGCCTCTCCGTCGGCGGTTGCGGTGACCACCCCCGCGGGGCTCACTGCTGCTACCGACGGATCACTCGAGCTCCAGTCGACGGACGAAGAGTTCGCGTTGCCGTTGGCGTCCACCACGGTGGCCGTGAGCTGCACAGCATCACCAAGGCTTTGCAGAACTGTCAGGTCCGGCGCGACCGTCACGCCGGTTGCCGGGCCTGCGACGGCCGTCGCCGCAAACGTGACGGGTGCCAATCCGCCGACCGAGGCGGTGGCCGACTGGTTCCCTGCCGCGGGACCGAGCGTCCAGGTGGTTTCGCTGATCCCATCGGTCCCGCTGGCTGAGGACGCTGGACTCACCGACCCGCCCGCGCTCGCCGACCAGGTGACGGTCACCGACCCCATCGGGCTACCGTTCTGGTCCGTCACCCGAACCTGAAGCGCCTCCGCGAGCGGACCGCCGGCGGTTCCCGTTTGGGACGCCCCGCCGACGACGGTCGAGCCAGTTGCCGTGGGTTGAACATCCGGCTCGGCGCTCGTGCTGGAGCAGCCCGGAAGCTGTCCGAGGATCAGGACCAGCCCAACCAGGACTATCCCGTGAAGTCGTTGAAAAATCATCAGTTACCTCCTTGCCGGGGCGCGAATGCCCCGTCCTCGCCACCGAGGTCCGTGCAGGGGTCCGCCGTAGACGCAGATTCTTGAGGCAAAAGCGATCATGGGGTGGTGGGCCGACGCTCTTCCACGAAGCCCGTGAGATACTCGAAGAGATCTCGGCTGGAGACACGCCCCTCGCCGGCAGCGAGGCCCGCTTCGGTTACGGCGAGTAGTGAGTCCGCGGTGTCGAACTCGCCGAGCACCACATGCGCCTGCGCGAGGTACATCCGGGTCCGATGAGTAAGTCCGTGCGCGGCGGGGAGGAGATCTAGCGTCACCTCGTGGGCCCCAGCGAACACCGCCAATGCCTCCGCCGGCTTTCCGCTCGATAGGAGCGCACGCCCCAGGAAGACCATCGCGGCCGCCGTCTCCGGGTGCTCTACCCCCAACGACTGGGTGAACTCCTCGACGGCTGCCCGGTGGAGCCGTTCCGCCTCGACCACCTCGTCCATTCGCGCATAGAGGCTGGCGAGGCCTGCGATCGCTCTCCCGACCTGCCAGTGCGGTCCCTCGAAGGAGGCCCTGAGGATCTCGAGCGATCGGCCGTACAGGGTGATGGCCTCTTCGATGTTCCCCGTTGCGGTCAGCGAGTTTGCAAGCATCGTCAATGTGGACGCCAGTTGGCGGTGCGAGGAGCCCAAGGTCTCCTCCTGGATGGAAAGCGCCTCTCGCAGAAGGGGCTGCGCCTCTGCGTTCTCACCCTTGCCTATCAGGGCGACTGAAAGGCTGGTCATCGCCTGCGCAGTGCTGGAATGACGTCGGCCGTCGAGGCGGGACCGTCTCTCAATGACGTCGCGGAATTCGGCTATCGCCGCGTCAGTATCGCCGAAGCTCAACCGGAAGGTCGCGAGATTCGTCTGGGCGATGATCGACCGGACGTGGTCGTCACCCAGGGACCGGCGAAGAGACGCGAGCGCTTGGGAGCCCATCTCGACGGCTGCGGCGAAGTCCCCTTGGCGATACAGATTTCCAGCCAGGTTGCTGGCTGTGACCGCGAAAGACCGATGTTCCTCGCCCAGCTCGCTCCTGCGGATTTCCAGAGACTCCCTAAACAACGGCTCGGCGTCCGCTTGGTCCCCCAAATCGTCGCGAACCACGCCCAGGTCATTCAACGCACGGGCCAGGCCCGACTGATCGTCCGAACGGGCCCCGCGCCAGAGTGCCAACGACTCTCGCAGAAGCACCTCCCCGTCCGCCGACTGACCCTTCTCATGAAGGATCCAGCCCAGCGTGTTCAGAGATGCGGCCACATCGGGATGCCCGGGGGCGAGGATCGCGCGCCTGGCCTCCAGCGCCTGCCTGGCGAGAGGCTCGGCATCGTCGTACAGACCAAGCCGGTCGTACCCTTCCGCCAAGACCGACATCATCTCGGCCCTCAACTCGGGTTCGTTGCCGTACGCCTCATTCAAGGTCGTCAACTGCCCGTCGAGCAGCTGACGCGCGGTCACTACGTCGCCCGTCGCCTGATCCGCGCGGCTGGCGCCGAACAAATCCAACAGGAATCCACGAACCTCGAGCGCCTTGTCCCGTTCTGCCGCCACGCGACGGGACTGAGCGGCGGTGTAGCCCAGCGAGGACGCTAGGACGAGAAAGACGATTGCCCCCGCGCTCACGGCGATCCGGTTTCGGCGCAGGAACTTGGCGGTCCTGTAGGACACCGTGTCGGGACGAGCTCGTACGGGCCGTCTATCCAGGTGTCGACGAATATCTTCGGCGAGCGCGGCTGCCGATGCGTACCGACGGGAGGGCTCTTTTCGAAGCGCCTTCGCGACGATGTTGTCGAGATCTCCGCTCAGTGCCCGACGGAGTCTGCGCGGCTCGGTGGCGCGGCGCATGCTGACCTCTTCCGGCGTGATCGTCTCGGTAGAGCCCGTCCACCGGGGCTGCGTCTCGAGAAGCCCCACGACGTTGCTCGGACGCTCCGGAATCTCGTCACAAACCGCCCGTTCCATCTCTGCCAGTGACCGCTTGCCGGCGGCGTATGGATGATGACCCGTGAGCAGCTCGTACAGGAGCACCCCCAGGCAGTAGACGTCGCTGGCGGTGGTGACCGGCTCCCCCTGGACCTGCTCCGGCGATGCGTACTCCGGGGTGAGCACGCGGACTTCGGTGCGCGTGGCCACGCCCGGGCCCCATCGCTCCGGGTCCAAGAGCTTCCCGATCCCGAAGTCCAGTAGCTTCGGGTTGCCATCAGAGGTAACGAGGATGTTCGACGGCTTGAGGTCCCGGTGCACGACCAGGTTCTGATGCGCATGCTGGACGCCGCTACACACACTCTCGAAGAGCTCGAGGCGCTGGCGTACCGTGAGGCCCTCACGATCGCAGTACTCGTCGACGGGTGCGCCCTCCACGTACTCCATCACGAAGTAGGGACGGCCGTCGTCGGTCGCGCCGCCGTCGAGGAGGAACGCGATGTTCGGATCCTGTAGGCTCGCCAGAATCCTTCTTTCCATGTGGAAGCGCTTCAGGACCTGATCCGTGTCCATCCCTCGGCGGATGACCTTCACGGCTACGGATCGCTCGAAGCCCTCTCCCTCATGCATCGCCAGGTAGACTTCGCCCATGCCTCCTACCGAGGAGACGAATCAGTCGGTAGGGTCCGATGTGGCGAGGCTCGTGGTCTTCCCGAGGCCACTCCTCTCCGAGTTCCGAAACCCGTGCCACAGGGGTCTCCAGGAACGATGGGTCCTCCTCGAGCTGGTCAAGCAGACTCTCCACTTCCCCGCGCAGCTCGACGTCATCCAAACACGCCTCGTCGAGGAGCGCCGCTCGCTCTTCCGGCGAGCACTCCAGTGCCTTCCCGAGCACTGATTCCAGACGTCTCCAACGCGCGGCATCCATTCTCAGCTCGAGTCCGAAGCGCGCGGATCCGCGCCGGAGAGAAGAGTCTCAGACCGTTCGAGGGAGTCAGCATCCATTTCCCGTCTCAACCAGGCCTTCGCCATCGTCCACTTGCGGCGGACCGTCACTTCCGCAACTCCCATCACCTCACCGATCTCACGGTGAGAGAGGCCGCCGAAGAATCGGTATTCCACGACCTCGGCTCCCTGAGGATTGAATTCGCAAAGCCGCCCGAGCGCTTCTTCCAACGCCAGGAGCTCGATGGCTTGTTGATCCGAAAACAGCTCGGCAGGGATCAGCCCTTCGACGTCTTCGAGCGCCGCGTAGTCGCTTCCTCCACCCCGCTTCTGGCTGTTCCTCGTGGTGGCGTAGTTGAGAAGAATGCGGCGCATCGCGCGCGCGGCCACCGCGAAGAAATGGGATCGGCTCTGCCATTCGACGCGTGTCTGATCCACGAGCTTGAGATAAGCCTCGTGGACGAGGGCGGTCGCGTTCAGCGTGTGCCCTCGACGCTCGAAGCGCAGCTTGCCTCGGGCTACGCCCTTGAGCTCATCGTAAACCAGCGGGAGAAGCCGATCGATGGCTTCGCGGTTGCCATCGGTCGCGCGAAGGAGGAGTTGGGTCACCTGGTCCGGCATCAATCTCACCGCACGCGGGCGACCCGGCATGGGCCGCGGTCAGGTGGGAGACGGGACCTCCCGGCACTCTCGACCTCGTTCGCGCACCTGGGGCCTACTGGCCCAATGCGAGCTACTTCGCGTGCCCACGACTCAGTCCGCGAACCTGCCGAACCCCCTGGTGCTCACCACGTGCTGCTCCTTGGTGACAATAAGTCCCTCCACGTCGTCGAGTCCATCGAGAAGCTCGATGCCCGCATCGGGACCGAGGACCAGTGCCGCCGTGGACAGCGCGTCTGCCTCCATAGCCGAGCGGGTCACGACCGTCACCGCGCTCGTGTGAGCCGGGGAGCGGCCCGTTCGCGGATCGAGGATGTGGTGGAACCGGCGATCGTCGGTGAAGGCCTGCATGTAGTCGCCAGAAGTCGCGACTCCTTGACCGCGCAGGTCGATGACACCGAGGAGCTGGCGCTCATCGCGCGGGTCCTGAATTCCGACCTGCCATCCATCGACTGGGTCCTCGCTCCCCATGGTTGCGATGTCCCCGCCTGCATCGACCATGATCTTCTCGGCGCCTGCCGAGGCCAGCACCGCGACCGTGCGGTCAACGACGTAGCCTT
Organism: Longimicrobiales bacterium; assembly: GCA_965248625.1. Taxonomy (GTDB): domain Bacteria; phylum Gemmatimonadota; class Gemmatimonadetes; order Longimicrobiales; family Gaopeijiaceae. The sequence continues at coordinate 2,242,136 of OZ252109.1, forward strand.
TGGCAATGCCGTCGAGTGTGATCGACATCCGCGGTCTCGCGAGGGCGATGGTCGACGCATCGACGTGTACGGCCTGGTATCCGACGCGGTTCATCGCGCGGTCCAGCTCCGAATCGGTCGGAGGCGAGCCCGTCTCCGCGAAGCGCTGCTGGTAAAGGCCCAACAAGGGAGCGACTGTGACGTCGAACGCACCGCCCGTGAGCTCCGAATAGGTCAGGGCCCTCTCCATCACCTCGACGAGTGCCCGCGGAGGGTCCGCCACGACGCCGTCACGGTTGAGACGGGCAACCGGCGTGTCGGGTCGGTGCCTGCTGAGGATGGCCTCCAACCGCTCCATCTCAGCAAAAGCAGCGTCGACCATCCGGCGTGCTTCCCCGGCCTCGGGGTGCACCACGGTCACGCTGACCAACGTACCCATCTGCGTGCGCATGTCGCTGACGCGGTGGAGCCCCGCCCGGCGGGCCAGAGCCGCAAGTAGCCCTCCTCCCAATGCCGCCGAGATCCCCGCGACGGCAGTGATCCGAAGCGCGTCCCTCCGCGGAATGGCGCGCCCCGGAACATCGGCCTCCGGTAGCGTCGGCCCGCCGGACAAAGGCGGCTCGCCGGAGACGGGCAGCTCGCCGGACACGGGCAGCCCGCGGGACGGCTTGCGCTCAACCGGCATCAATCACCCCCCACGCTCGCCGCCACGTTCAGCTGCACGAGCCGCTGACGCACGACTCCGATGTCGTGCCGGCAAACTCCCGCCTGCTCGTTCAGCTTGATCTCGCAGATGTTACAGCGCACACACTCCTTGAAGTCGATGGCCGGCCCGTCGATGGCGCCGGTGGGGCAGGCCTGCTCGCACACCTTGCAGTAGTCGCAGTGCTCGACACGCCGGATGCGGAAGGGCGAGATCGTCGACGCGACGGCGAGCGCGGCACCCAGCGGGCAGGCGTAGCGGCAGTAGAACCGCGGCACGATTGCCGACGCGACCAGGACGCCGCCGGCGATGACCCACAACGCCACCGACGAGCTGAGGAAGAAGACAGTCCCGAAAGGCTCGAAAAACGGGAAGATGCTCATCGAGCTTCCGGCGAGTGCGGGCAGCAGGATGATCGCCAGGATGACGTACTTGAGCTTCAGTGCACGCTCGTGGAGCGCTCGCGGCATCGTCCGCTGGAAGCGTTGAGGAACCACCTTCTCCAGGAAGTCCTGGATCGTTCCGAACGGACACAGGAAGCCGCAGAACACGCGGCCCCAGAACAGCGTGGTCAGCACTGTGAACGTAACGAGGATCAGGAGCGGGATGTCCTCGAGGAACACACCGGGGCCCACCGAGATCGTGGACGTGATGTGGGAGACGGAGAGGAACCCCCCGTCGATCCAGCCCAGGTAGGCGAAGGTGGCCACAAGCGCGACCGGGCGGAGCCGAGCGTTCTTGAGGAAGAACGCCGCGGTGACGAGGCCCAAGAGAGCCAGCATCCAAGCCACCTCGGCTACCGTGGTACGTTCGAGCGTGCGGCCGAGGACTGTCTGTTCCTCGACCAGCGAAAAGTCGATCGGGACGCCTGCCGACGGCTGAGCTCCCGCCGCCGCGGCGGTGGAGGGCAGGGCGCCCTCGACCGCAGGAGTGCCGGCATCGGCAGGCCCCGCAGCATCGATGCCCGCGGCAGGCCCGGAAGCGGCGCCTTCAACTACCGTGCCCGCGGAGCCCGGCAGTTCCGACGATCCCGCCTCACGGGTCGTGCTCGGGGAGGACGCCTCCCCGGTCGGCGTCACCTCGGACGTCGGCTCAGACGCAGGGGAGCCCTCTGAGGTCGGCTGGGAGACTGGGGAGCCCTCCGGGGGAGCATCCGCCGCGTCTGTGACCGGTTCACTCGCCGTAGCCGTCGCGCTTTCCACTGCGCGGACGGTCTCGTCCCCGGCGGCCGCCGGATCCGACCCCTCCACCGCCGACGGGAACGCCTCTGGTGCCGGCGTCGCGTCCACTGCTGTCGGCGGGGGCTCGTCGACGGCCTGCGGCGGGTCGGCGGCTGTCGGCTCGGGCTGACGGACCGGCGGCGGGGCAGGTGCAGCGGCCATGACGGTCGCGGGAGGGGGGTACTCCGTCGTGTAGAAGTCCATCCCCGGCCGCAGGTCGAACATGATCGTGAAGGGCCGGGCGAGGTCCACTGAGCTGTTCATGGCGACGACGCCGTGATTGCGGAACTGCCCTCGGACCTTGCCGCCAGTCGGCTCGCCCAACATGAACACGTCCTCGTCGCCCACCTTCAGGGTGTCGGCACCCTGTATGATCGAGAGCGTGCGCGGATAGAAGAGCAGGGCTAGCGCGCCATCCACGCCGACGAGCATCAGGTGATCTTCGGCCGCCCTTTCGCCTGCTGCGGTGAGAACCTCGCCGAACTCCTGGCTTCCCAGGAGGGCCGCGCCGACCGAGTCGCTCCGGACGAGCGCGAACGACAGCTCGATGCGCACGACCTCGTTGTTGAGCACATGGATCTGGTGGGCCAGGTCGCCGCCCACGATCTCGGGCCAAGAGAGCGCCTCCAACTCCGCGATGTCGATGGTCAGGAGCGATCCCCCGGACTCCACGGACGGGGCGGTCGCCAGGTATGAGCCGTACACTCGCCTTGCCGCTGCTCGGATCCCCCGGGACATGGCGGCGACGGATATGGTGGCGCGGGACACCACACGCACGTCTCGCTTCGCCCGGAAGGGATCGCCGATCGACTTGCCGGTGAACTGATCCTCGTAGCCGCGCGTACGGAGGAAATCGCCCCGCGTCCGTATGTACGACTCCCTGTAGTCCGTGACACGCACGCCGGTGAGGACCCCGTCCAGATCCACCCCGACCAGCGCTTCGATTGGACCGCTGTATCCCAGCTCCTCCGGCGGCAGGTCGGAGGTGAGGAACACGTATCCGACCAGGGTCCGCTCCCCCGTGGATGGGCCCACCGAGTGGCCCCGGAACACAGGCGGGTCTCCCTCTCTGGGCGTGAAGCTCGTCGCCAGCGGCATGACCTCCTCGAGAAGCTCGAGTGGAATACCGAGGTCTTCCTCCTGGGCGCGCGCAGGCCCGGCGCCGAGAAGGACGAGGGTCACGCCGATGGCGACGGCGGAAAAAAGCCCGCGGAAGAGCGATAGTGAGCTACGGTGAACCAGGTTCATCCTCCAGAAGAGGCCTGCTGGCCGACAAGGGCAAGAGCGACGACCGGACGGGAGCGTTGAATTTACCGTCCGGGACGGTCAGGTCGCTATCGCAGAGGCATAGGCGAGTTGCCGGCGAGCAACGCCGTGTTTGAGAGCGCTCCGATCGGTCTCAGGTCCGTGTCCACCCGTTGCGCCGTCCTTCGTCGCGAGCGCGTCAAGGATCCCGAGGGCGGCCCGTCCGCCCTCAGAACACGGTCGCCGGCATCGTCAAGAGCGCTGCGTAGAGGTCGATCGCGTACCACAGATTCGCGATCCGCAGATTCTCGTCGGGAGCGTGCTGATTGTTGTCGTGGTTCGCCACGGGGACGTTGATGGCGGGCTTGCCGGCGACGTCCGTGAAAAGGTAGAGGGGCAGCGTCCCGCCCATCCCCGGGGACAGCACCAAGCTGCCTTCTCCGAACGCGCGATCCGCCGCCGCGCTGGCCGCAGCCATGATCTCTTGAGCGAACGGATTGGCCATCTCGGTCCGCGACGCCGGCGATCCCCCTCCTCCAGTGACCTTCGCGATCCGCGGGTAGCGAAGCCGTGTGTCCATGTCGGGGTCCTCGCTTACAACGTGGAAGCCCTGACCTTCGATGTGATCGACGACGAGCTGGCGCAGATGGGCGGAATCGTTCCCCTTCACGAGTCGGATCCCCAGCGCCGCCACGGCCGTGTTGGGAATCACGTTGCGCGCCAGCGAGCCCGTGTTTCCACTCGTGATCCCTCGCACGTTCAGCGCCGGCACCATGAGGCGCTCGGGAAGCGTCTGGGGCTCACCCTCCGTGCGCACCAGCCCGAGCTCGCGCTTGAGCTCGTCGTCGTAGTCGGGCATGCCTTCGAGGGCGGCGCGCTCTTCCGCACCGATGGGGTCGGTCGTGTCGTACCAACCGTCGATCAGCACACGGCCAGAGTCGTCCTTCATGGACGTCAGCAGACGGGCCAGGATGTTGCCGGTGTCCGGCGCCCAGTTGCCGTAGTGGCCGGAGTGCAGATTCCGGGTCGCGCCGTACACGGTGACCTCCATCCCCATCGCCCCGCGCACGCCGAAAGTGATCTGCGGGCGTCCACTTTGGTGCGCCGGCCCATCGAAGAAGAGCCAGATGTCGACGTTGTCGATGCGGTCCCGTTGCATTTCCATGTACTGGTCCAGATGCCTCGACCCAGCCTCCTCCTCGCCGTCCAGGAAGAAGATGAGATTGGAGGTCGGGATCACACCGGCGTCCCCGAACGATCTCAGCACCGGCAACAGGGCAGCGATCGGTGCTTTGTCATCGCCCGCAGAGCGCGCGTAGATGCGCCATTCCGGATCAACCGCCGCGCCAGTCTCGGGCAGCGACCGACGCGAACCGCCCGCCTCCATCGACGCCGTGTAGAGCGTGGGCTCGAAGGGTGGGTGGGTCCAGTTGGACGGATCGACGGGCTGACCGTCGTAATGCGCATAGATCCCGAGCGTGCGGGTCGCGCCGGGCACGATGAGCTCGCCGTACACGAGTGGCGCCGAGCCATCGATCTCCAGCACCTCCGACTCCACACCGACTTCTTGAAGGCGGTCGCGGATGTACGCTGCAGCCCGGCCGATGTCCTCCGCATCTCGCGCCCGGTTCGGGAACGTGAGCAGCTCAGCGAACTCACGAACGATCTCCACTTCGTGAGCCTCACGGTATGCGCGCGCCACCTCCGCGCCGTCCTGGGACGCGGCGGGTACCGGAAGGGCCGAGAGGGCGACGAGTCCCGATAGGCAGCGTCTTGCGAAGGTCTTCATATCGAGTCGGGTTGGGGTGTGGATCGCGCGGTCAATCCGCGGCTACGATTCGCACGGATTCGACCGGCGAGCCGACGAGCACGGCGGGGCATACTCCCGAACGGTGAACCCCCGGCCTGACGCACGCAAGGACGGTGACCGCGGGCCGCGGACGCTGGGGCGACATGGCAATGGTTTTCCCGTGAAGATGCCGAGTGGCAGATGATCGCCGCGTGGGTCAGAGGCGATCAGCCACGGTGTCTGAGCTTCTGACGCCGACCTGACCGGCTCGCTTTCTCAGCGCCCCGGATGGCCGCGCCCCGGCCGTACGTTCCCTGCCTGCGACCCGGAGATGCGCCCGTATGTGGCGGGCACCCCTGTGCAGCGACCCGCTGGACATCATTGCCTTGCGACGACCTGACCCTTACCTAAGTATGGAGCTTCGCCCGCTCAGCTGGACGGCCCAACCACTGCCCCTCCTACCAGGAGTCCGGTCCATGAGCGAACGAATGAAGCCGATCATCGGCGCATTGGTCACGGCTTACATCATCTTCTTCATCGGGGTTACGTACTTCTTCGGTCCCGCGCTCGCGAACGACGCTCCAGCCGGAGCCATGATGCCCGGGTGGCTGTCTCTGGGAGTCGTCTCGCTCCTATTGGTGCTCTTCTACGACTGGGTCAACGTCTCCGTCGGGAATCCCGTGCGCTCGGCAATGATCGTCGCAGTGTCACAGATCCTTCTCGTCGACGTCTACTACGTCATGAACGGGACCCGGGGGGTGACGGCGGCGGCGTTCAGCGTGGTGTTACTGCTCGTCGGGTGGGGCGCGGTGGGGATGGTCTACGGCAAGCTGTCCGACGGACAGGCGGCAGCGGCCGGCTGAACAGCAGGACTAGCACATCCTGGGAAGGCCGTCCTCGCTGAGCTGGGCGAAGCGCGAGGAAGGGGAGTCGTGAGGGGCCCCCTCCAGTCGGCCCCTCCCAAGACAACCCGTCTCCACCAGACCCCTTCAGAAAGATTGTCAGCAGAACGACGAGGGAGGCTTTTTCTAAAGCCCGTGGCCAGCTGCGGCTGTCGCCTTGAGGTCAAGCCTCATCGATCCACCGCCTTTCACAATCAGGTAGACGGCGAGCGCCATCACTGCCAGCGGAATGATTGGCTCCTCGGGTTGGAGCGGGAAGAGAGCAGAGTCATTCGCCACCAAGTGCGTGTAAGTGGCCACGATCATGATGTTGAAAACGAGCAGGGTGGCGACCCGCGAGTAGAGACCGACGAGAAGGGCGACGCCCACCCCAATCTCGATGAAGGGCACAGCCCGGCGGCTCAGCTCCTGGAAGGGGACGTTGGCCGCCGCCAGCTGTCCGGCGAACGCAGCCCCCAACGCGGGAACGGCGATCTTCATCACGCCGGTCATTAGGAATAGGAGGCCGACCGCGATTCGTATCCCAGCAGCGACGTTGTCGGTGCGAGTGTTACGCGTCTCCCGGAGCGCTTTGGTCAATGCGTGGATCAGGCTCATGGTCGGGGCCCCCATTTGCGTCATAAGGGGGTGTTCCCTTAAGTCCACCGACCCCAAGATATAGTGGTTACCGGGGCTCTGCGGGCCGTTTCCCACGTCCGGTGCCGAGGTAAAGGGCCGAAGCTGGCGTGGGAGCACACTGAACAGCCTGCTCAAGCAAGCGGTAGAACAACAGGCCGCGAGCCCGGGATGTGCGTCGGTTGAAGCGAAAGGTGAACTCGTCCAGATAGTAGGGGAGGTGTTCGCGGGCGATCCCTCCTTGGAGGGTTCCGAGGACCCAGCGCTTGAGGAGAGACGCCACCCGATGTACGGCCGACATGAGCACGTGCGCGGGATCGCCGGAGGTCGAGAGGTTCGTGACCGTGTGGCGAAAGCCCAGTTTGGCGAGTCCCTGATAGCTTGGCCATCCGTCGGTATGCACCGTGCTTGCCGGTGCGATGCTATCCTTGACGAAGCCTCGCAGAACCGGAGCGGAGAGGTCGGGCACCCAACGCAGCCGTATTCTCCCGATCTTGCGTCCGTCGACCTCGGCGGCGATCGCGACGATGGCCTTCTTGATCGTCTCGCGGCCCCGCACTCCAGCCTCCACGCCCCCGACATAGCTCTCGTCCACTTGCACAACGCCGCTCAGCTGGTCGCGATCCGGTCGGACCATGGCCCGGCGGAGCTTGTGGAGCCAGACCCACGCTGTCTTGTAGCTTCCCAGTCCGAGCACACGCTGGAGCCCGAGAGCATTGGCTCCGTATTTCTGGCTCGTGAGCTCCCAGGCAGCGAGAAACCACAGACGCAGGGGCGAGCGCGTGCGGTGGAACACGGTTCCCGCCAGCACCGAGGTCTGCCTTCGACAGTGTGGGCAGACGAGACGCCCCCGCGATGCTCGCCAGACCTCTCCCAACCCGCCACAGCCCACGCACACAAACCCTTCCGGCCAGCGCAGACCCTCCACGTACTCCAGGCATGCCGCATCGTCGGGGAAGAACTCGTCCAGCTCCAGCCGCGTACGGGGATAGTCCACGCCGCCACGGAGCTGAGAAGCCGGAACCGCCATGACCACAACATGTAGTGGGCGGTGGACTTAAGGCAATACCCCATTGCGTCATTTTGGAGTGGTCAGGTAGAACGGAAGTCCACTACCTCGGAGGCCCCAGCCCCCCGATCTTCTAGGTGGGCCGGGGACCAACGATCAGGCTCAGAGTCTCAGTTCCCATTGGGCGCGTGCCAGTCTTCCAGCCCGTGTATCGCGCGCACGTCTGTGATGACGTCAGCGAACGTGCGCTCGGGCACGAACTTCAGATCGTTCCAGCGGGCGACCCCGAGTTCGATGGAAAACTCCTCGAGCGCGTGAGGCTCGGTGGTCTCGACGACCCAAACGAAGGTGTGCTCGAGCCCAGAGTGGTACTGGTCCACCACGGCGGTGACCCCGTACTTCTCCATCAGCGGTCCCAGATCGCTCTCACTGAGCGTGATCACTTCCATGGCGGTCTGGCGATTGTTGACGGGGCAGTCGTGCCGGTTGTGCGCACCGTAGATGCCCCACAGGGTCGGTTCCGCGGAATTTTGCGCCGAGACGGATCCCGGAAGGAGCGGCGCGGCGGCGATCGCTGATGCGATGATGAGTTGTCTGATGTTCATGGTTTTCTCCTGGTGTGAGTGTGATCCTGCGTTGGAGGCCCGCACTCCCGACCCCTCAGGACTCCACCCGCGCCAGCCGCAAACCGTTCAGGGTCACGGCCAGCGATACCCCCAGGTCCCCTACGACCACTGCCGTGATGAGGGATACCATCCCCAGCGGCACGCCCACGACGAGGACCGCCTTCACCAACAGCGCCGTCGTGATGTTCTGACGGATCACGGAGCGGGAGCGACGAGACAGGTCGTACAAGTAAGGGAGCCGCGTGAGGTCGTCGCCCATGAGCGCAACGTCGGCGCTCTCGATGGCGGCGTCGCTGCCGGCCGCTCCCATGGCGATCCCCACCGACGCCGTTGCCAGCGACGGGGCGTCGTTCACGCCGTCACCCACCATCGCGACGGGTCCGTACGCTGCCTCGAGCTCCTTCAGCACTTCTACCTTCTCGTGGGGCAGGAGGCCGGCCCGCACCTCGTCCACCCCGACGTCAGCAGCCACACGCTCTGCGGAGGACGGGTTGTCCCCCGTCAGCATCACGATCGGGCTGACCCCCATTTCATGGAGTCGGGCCACCGCCGCCCGGGCCTGATCTCGAGCCCGATCTCCGAGTGAAATCCACCCCAAGGGCCGCGTCTCGTCGGCAACTGCCACGACCGTGTTTCCGTTTCCGGTGAAGTCCGCCGGCACTGAAACGTCAGGGAAACTCGACGACGTGGGCTTGCCGACGAAGTGCGACACGCCGTCCAAGAGGGCCACGGCGCCCTCGCCCCTTTGTGCCGAGAAACCGCTCACCTCGAAGCGGGGAACCAGGCCCTGCCGGCCCGCCGCCTCCACGATTGCCCTGGCCACGGGGTGTTCAGAGCGGGCCTCGACGGCGGCGGCCCGGAGCAGCACGTCCTCGGGAGAGCCCCGGTTCGCGACGCGGACGTCGAGAACCGCGAGGTGCCCGACGGTGAGCGTGCCGGTCTTGTCGATCGCGATGGCGCGCAGGTTGCCGACGGCCTCGAGATGAACTCCGCCCTTGATCAGCACGCCCCGGCGGGCCGCGGCCGTGATTCCGCTGACGACGGCCACCGGCGTCGAGATCACGAGGGCGCAAGGGCACGCGATGACCAGAAGCGTGAGGCCGCGGATGAGCCAAGGCACGAACGGCGCTCCGAACGCAGCGGTTGGTATCACCACCACGAGGACGGCCCCGATCGCGATGGCCGGCGTATACCAGCGTGCGAATCGCTCCACGATCCGCTCCGTCTTCGCCTTGCCTGCCTCGGCCTCCTCCACGAGCTGCACGACGCGCGCGAGCGTGCTCTCGGTGGCCAGCTTCGTCACCTCGATTAGCATGTAGCCGTCTGCCGCGATCGTGCCCGCGAATACGTCGTCCCCCTGTACCTTCTCGACCGGGAGTGACTCCCCGGTGATCGCCGATTGGTCTACCGCCGAGGCGCCCTCGACCACCGTTCCGTCGACGGGGATCCCCGTTCCGGGACGCACGACCACGACGTCTCCAGCCACCAGGTCGGAGGCCCGCACCGTCACTTCGGCGCCTTCGCGCAACGCGATGGCCGAATCGGGAGCGAGGTCCATGAGCGACTCGACGGAAGCGCGCGCTCGGTCGACGGAGTAGCTCTCGAGCAGCTCCGCCAACGCGAAGAGGAACGCGATCGCGGCCGCCTCTACGTACTCCCCGATAGAAACCGCGCCGACAATGGCCACGGTCATCAGGAAGTTCATGTCGAGGGAGAGGGTGCGTGCGGCGAGGAACCCTTTCGGGAAGAAATTCCAGCCGCCCACCAACGCGGAGAGAACAAAGAACAGATCGGGAAGGCGTAGCTCGTGAAGCGGCAGCGTGAGCAGCTCCGGCGTTACCCCGCCGATCTGGAGGGTCAGTCCGACCAGGAACAACAAGATCGATGCGTACGCGATCCGAGCTTCGGCGGTGGCCCAAGTGGGGGCGACACGCTCGGCTTGGGAGCCGTCATCGACCTCCGCGAGATGACCGAGGCGACCGACCGTCTTCTGAAGACCCTCGACGGTCACTCGCTCGGGGTCCATCTCGACCGTGATCGTTCGCCCGATAACGCTGCCTGCCATCCCGACGACGCCGTCGACCTTGAGGACCCCGCCCTCGATCCGGCTGAGACAGCCCGCGCAATCCATGTCCCGGATCCGGAACCGGACCGTGCTCGTCCCCGGTTCCGTCAGACCATCTTCCATCAAGCTGCTCCCGGATGTCATCCAGTCACCTTTCCGCGCTTCATGCAGTCACCTTCCCCGTTTCACCCAGCCACCTTCCCCGCTCTACGCCAGCGATCGCCCGCCTTTCCACCGATCCGCTCAGACACCCGCGCCCGCGGATCGCTTGGTCGACCCTGCTTCGATCCGATAGGGCGTTTCCAATCGGAACTCGGGCCGATCACTCAGAAAGGCACGGATCCGTTCTTCGCGGCCAAGAGCCTGCGGCAGGAACGCGAGTGCATCCTCGATACGCTCGTCGGACGCACCACAGCTGAACCGGAGGAACCCAGCACCCGCGTCCCCGAAGCACTCCCCCCCAAGGCATGCGACTCCGAATTCGTCGTCTGCTCCCTCGAGGAGAAAGAGCGCGAGGCCGTGACTCGTGATCCCAAGCCGATTGCACGCGCCAGCCACGTTGGGGAAGACGTAGAAGGTCGCGTGGGGATCCAATGCCCGGAAGCCGTCGATCTGATTCAGGCCCTCGGTAAGCCTCTCCACCTTGCCCCGGAACTTCCCCATCGTCGTCGCCCGACCCTCGTCGTCGTGCTCGAGGGCGGCCACGCCTGCAAGCTGCACGAAGGCCGGTGTGCAAGAGATGCTCGTGTTGATCATCTTGCCGATGGCGTCAGCGGTGTCGGGCGCGGCAACGGCGAACCCGAGCCGCCAGCCGCCCATGCTGTAGGACTTGCTGAAGGTGAATGAAGCCACCACCTGGTCCATCATGCCCGGCTGTGCCAGCGGCGAATGATGTCGCCCCTTCCAAACCATGTGGCAGTAGGGCTCGTCACTGAACACGGCGATCCCGGTGCCGCGCACGAGATCGGCGATACGTCTGAAGTCCTCCTCCGTCGCTACGCCACCCGTCGGGTTGTGAGGCGAGTTCAGGAAGATGGCCTTCGGCGCCGGGTCCTCCGCCATGAAGCGCTCGATGTCCGCCACGTCCGGGCGAAACGCGTTCGACTGGCGCAGCGCGGCGAACACCGGACGCCCACCACGCCTCGTGATGTTCGGGACGTAGGTGGGGAAATAGGGACTGAAGACGAGGACGCCGTCGCCCGGGTTCAGAAAAGCCTCACAGAAGTACTGCTCGAACACCTTTGTGCCGGACGCGACGACGATGTTGTCCCGTTCAGCCGGGATGCCGAACTCGTTGCTGACGTATCGGGCCGCGGCGTCGCGAAGTTCCGGAAGGCCGAGCGACGCGCAGTAGCGCGTGTGGTTCCCACGGATCGCGTCGATCCCTGCCGCCTTGGCCGCGGGCGTCGTCTCGAAGGGGCTGTCGCCGATCTCGAGCTCGACGACGTCCTTGCCCTCGGACTGGAGCTGCTTGGCGATCGCGAGCACGGTGAACGCGGCCTCTGCCGTCAACGACTTGGCGAACCTGCTGAGTTCTGCGGTCACTTTCGCTGGCCCTCGCTACGAGTGGGAGTCGACGGTCGGTCGACGAACCGTCCGTACGCGCACTGTCCTTCTCCGCACCGTTCCTTTTCGCATGGTCCGTAGGCGCACTGTCTTCGCCGTCCCGGCCTTCAGCGCATGGTCCTTTGCAGCACGCAGGCGACCCGGACCTGCAAAGGATGGCGATTTCGCGAGTCGATGCGCTAGTCATGGCGGCAGACGCGCCGTCCGTCGAGTTTTCAGGTCAAGCTCTCGCGTCGCCCGTAGCGTGAGGAGGCGCGTCGCCGAGGCGGCAGCGTGAGAGATCGCGACAATGGGTATTCGATCGGGGACACATGGGGTATGCGAAAGACATGAACGAGATCCCCGTCATCGATGTGGAGGCCCTGAGTGGGTGGGACGACGCGGCCTCTCCGCCCCATGCAGTGGGGGAGATCGCGGCCGCGTGCGAGCGTTGGGGATTCTTCCAGATCGTGGGGCACGGTGTCAGCGAAGAGCTGATCGAGCGGGTCTGGACGGAGACGCATCGCTTCTTCGCTTTGCCGCGTCCAAAGAAGGCGCAGATCTCACGAAGTGCGGAGAATCCTCGAGGCTACTACGACCGGGAGCTCACCAAACAGGCGAGGGACCTGAAAGAGGTGTTCGACTTCGCCGCGGTCCCAAACCCTCGACTCGCCGATGACCACCCCGAGAACCGAGCATCGGTCGATGGCTACAATCAGTGGCCCGAAGGGCTACTCGACTTTCGTGGAACGATGCTCGAGTACTTCCGCACTTGTGAGACGCTCGGCCTCCAGATCCTGGGAGCACTGGCCACGAGCATCGGCACGGCTCGCGAAGCGCTTCACACACACTTCACCGGTCCACACACGAGCTTCATCCGCTTGAACTACTACCCGTTAGACGACCCTCTCGAGCCAGAGGCGGTTGCCGCCGCCGCCGCCGCGCTCGGCGACATGGCGCTCCATCACCATACCGATGCCGGTGCCCTCACCGTTCTGCTCCAAGACGACGTCGGCGGGCTTCAGGTGGAAGCTGGTGGCGAGTGGATGGACGTCCGTCCCATCCCAGGCGCCTTCGTCATCAACGCTGGTGACATGATGCAGGTTTGGTCCAACGATCGATTCCGCGCGGCGCTCCACAGGGTGAGACCCACACGGGGACGTGCCCGGTACAGCATCCCGTTCTTCTTCAACCCCTCGTACGATACCGATTACGCCCCCCTCGTTGCCGGCGGTGCGCCGCAGTACCGTCCGATCAACTGGGGTGAGTTCAGGCGTCTGCGCACCGCAGGCGACTACGCCGACTACGGCAAAGAAGTGCAGATCGGGGATTACCGGATCGGCGCGGGACCGCCGGAGTCCGGAGACGGGCCCAACACAGCCAACACGTCAGGAGACTCGGCGTGAGACTTCGATTCACCCGCTCTTTCGTGTGGTTCTTCGCGCTTGCGCTGCTCGGGGCGAGCAGTGCAGCGCCGAGTGGAGTTCGTGCACAGGGTCCGCGCCAGGACGGCGAGCCGCCCTTGCCGGCGGGACCGGCGAGCATTGCTCCCGCCCATTTCGTCGAACGGGCCCCGTCGATCGACGGCGTTCTCGATGAGCCGTTCTGGTCCGAGATCGAGCCCATCACGGGCTTCATCCAGCGTGACCCGGTCGACGGGGCACGGGCCACCGAACGCACCGAAGTCCAGATTGCCTTCGATGGTGGGGCCCTTTACTTCGCGCTCCGGATGTTCGACAGCGACCCGGATGCGATCCGGCGGAGCATCCTGCACAGAGAGGGCCGAATCGACCAGGACGACCGGGTCATCATCGCACTGGATACGTACCACGACCGGCGGAACGCCTACATCTTCGAGCTGAACGCCTTCGGTACTCAGGGTGACGCGCTGATCGCGGACGAGTCCAACACCCTGGACGACTGGAACTGGGAGGGCGTATACCGCAGCGAGGGCCGGGTGACGGCGGACGGATGGGTCCTCGAAGTGGCGATCCCCTTCACGACCATTCGCTTCAGCGACGCCGAGGCCCCCGAGATGGGTGTGGCGTTCTACCGTGCGATTCGCCGAAAGAACGAGGACGTGTTCTGGCCGCACATCCCGCAACGGTTTCGCTCCGGGATCTTCCAGGTTTCCCAGTACGCGACCCTGACCGGGCTCCAAGAGCTGCGTCGGGGCCGTCACATCGAGTTGAAGCCCTGCGGCATCGCGGGGGCGCAGAGTGTCGCAGGAGAGGAGACTGACGGTCTGAACGCGGTCGGGGTAGACCTGAAGTACTCCATCACTTCCAATCTCACGGCCGACCTGACGTGGAACACGGACTTCGCGCAGGTCGAATCGGACAACGTTCAAATCAACCTCACCCGATTCAACCTCTTCTTCCCCGAAAAGCGCGAGTTTTTTCTGGAGCGGGCCGGGCTCTTCTCATTCGGGAATCCCCGGGAAGCGGAGACCTTCTTCAGCCGGCGCGTCGGGATCTCGAACGACATTCTCGGAGGAGGTCGCGTGACCGGGCAGGTCGGCCCCGTGTCCGTGGGCGTGCTCAGCCTTCAGACGGAGGACGCTGGGTTGGGGGACGACCTCGTCCGGGGCGCCAACAACTCGGTCGTGCGGATGCGCGCGGACGTCCTGCCGCGGACCACGGTTGGCGCGATCATCACGAGCATACAGAACGCCGACGGGCACAACCGCGTCGTCGGGGCCGACGCCCAGATCCGGTTCTGGGGCAGCAGCACGTTCGAGGGGTGGGCGTCGCGCGTGTCGGACTCGGAGACCGGGGCCTCGAGCGCGGGCAGCATGAGCCTGAACCTCCGCCCGGAGCGATGGTTTTCACTGGCTGCCAACTACACGGACATCGCAGCCGGCTTCGACCCTGCGCTCGGGTTCGTGCAACGTCGGGACATCGTTCGTTACGGGGGAACGGCCGCCTACACACCCCGCTTCGAGTCCAGTGACTGGGCCCGATCGCTCGTAGCGGCGCTGGTGGGCACGTACATCGAAGGGCAGGACGGCGTAAAGCAGAGCGAGTCGCTCCTGTCCCACAACATGTTGACGCTCCAGACAGGCGATTGGATCAGTGTCAACGCCCGCCGCCAGGTCGAGCGACTTCTGGACCCGGCCAGGATCCAGGGCCGCGAGCTCTCTGCCGGCGACTACACGTTCGCGTCGGTCGACGGAAGCTTCCGTACGAACGAGAGTAGGACCATCTCGGGGAACGCCAACCTACAGGTCGGTGAATTCTGGAGTGGCACCCGCACGCGGTACGGCGCGGGTCTGACGTGGAAGACGGGACCGTTCTTGACTCTGACGGGCTCGGCCTCGCGCAATGACATCGACCTGCCGGTCACGGACGGCAAGTTCTCGACCACTATCGTGAGCATGAACGTGCTTGGAGCCCTCAGCCGAAAGCTGTTTGCGAACGCGCTGGTCCAATACGACGACGTCTCGAAAACGATGCAGGCCAACATCCGGGTCGACTGGATCCACACCCCCGGGAGCGACCTCTTCGTCGTGCTCGACACGGGCTACGCGGTCGGCGACATACTCGACCCACGGGACTCACGGTGGCTCAGGCGCACGGGCGTGGTGAAGCTCACGTATTTGAAGGCGTTCTAGCGGCCTTTAGGGCGAGTGTTCCTCCATCCAGCCCACCAGCCGCTTCGCCTGTACCGACCACAGGCGCCCATCGATGAATCGGCCGATGCGCAGCCTCAGCTCCTCCACCCTTTCCGCGTCCCAGCCGAGCACGTCGTCGATCGATGCGGCCAGACCGGCGGGCGTCTCGTCAGAGGGAATGCGGAGTATGGAGCGATACTCGGGTGCGAGCCCTTCCGTCCAGGTGCTGACCACGGGCTTACCGTACGCGAGATAACGAAGGAGCTTGGAGGGGAACAGCATCGCATTGCCTGGTACATCCGACAGCCTGGGATTGACGAAGACGTAGGCTGTGCGTGACAGCTCAGTGAGCCGTGACTCGGTGACCGCCCCCAACACCTTGACGCGTGCGTCCCGGCGAGCGGCCGCCTCGACGCGGGCGCTTCGGCCCTTACCGCAGAACCAGAGCTCGACATCACGCTGCGAGAGCTCTCCAAACGCGTCAGCCAGCAGCTCCACTCCGTTCGACCGCGTCATCCTGCCGGCATAGAGAACGACGCGAGGTGTTCGGGCGGGAACGGATGCCGCGTGCCCCCGGAACGTCCCAACGCCGCCATCCAGGTGCAGGTTGGGCTCCACCTCACAAGCCTGATAGCCACTCCAGGGCAGGAAAACGCGCCCGTCCGCACGGTCGGCGGCGGCGGCGTATGCTCGGGAGCCAGGACCAATACCGTCGGCCACGATGCAGAACCACGGTACGCCGAGCCGGTCCCGCGCCCGGCTTCCGACCGCGGCATTGTAGGAGTACGGGTTGTACGTGATCACGGCGGCCGGGGCCCCGTACACCGCCACGACCCGGTCGAAGTCCGCCAGATACCCGCGATGTAGCGCCCACCTCCGCAGCAACGGCAGGTTCCAGTAGGACACCCGATGACTGTCGAGGCTGTCCAGGTTCGTTCCCACCCGCTGGCCGATCCTCGCGCGACCCTTTGGCCAGACCGGTTCGGGGAGGTGCCCCAAGGCGATCACTCGCACGTCGAGCGCCTGCAGGGCACTCACGAGCCCCCGTTCCCAATGGTTCGCGGCGGCACTCACGGCGGGATTCTCGAGCATCGTCGGCTCGTCGAAGACGCTGCCCAGCCACAGGAGGTACCTGGAGTCGTCCATTTCAGCCGCCGTCCTCGACTTCATCCCCGCTGTTTTCCCGGACTTCATCCCCACCGGGTGAAGATCGCGTGCACGTGCCGGTTTCTTCGATTAGGATGCCCGGCCCATGCGCGTCGTACACCTGAACTACAAGGAACGGGCTGGCGGGGCGGCGGCTGCCACCTCGCGCCTCCACGGCGGCTTGCAGCGACTCGGCGTCGATTCGCGGATGGTGGTCGTGCGCCGACAATCCCGCGATGACCCCACGGTCACCGCCCTGACCGGACGGCTTCACCAAGCGTGGCGGCTGCTGGGCGGAGTGTCTCGGCGCTCGAGACGTTTGCTGTTCCCGCGCCCTCCACGACCGCCCTTCAACGACGATCGCGGGCCCTTCGGTCGCAGGATCCTGGAGCTGCTGGGAGATGCCGACGTCGTGCATCTTCACTGGATCGCCAAGATGCTCGATCTCCAGACGTTTTTGGCCGGGCTTCCGACCTCGCTGCCGATCGTTTGGACGCTCCACGACTTCAACTCGTTCACCGGTGGCTGTCACTACCCCGGGACGTGCCGCCGCTTCGAAGCGTCCTGCGGGGCCTGTCCCATGCTCGCCTCCAACGACGAGCACGATCGCACGTATCGGACGTGGAAGCGCAAGCGCGAAGCCTACCGAGGGGTCCGCGACCGCTTGCGGGTTGTGACGCCGAGCCGCTCGCTCGGGGGCGAGGCGTTACGAAGCGGACTGTTTCGGGAATCAGACGTCATTTGCATCCCCAACGGGGTGGATACCGAGCTCTTCAGCCCGGGCTCGAAGCAAGAGGCGCGATTGGCTCTGAAGGTACCGGTGGAGCGCCCGGTCGTCCTATTCGTCGGTGAATCGCTCGACAATCCGATCAAGGGGTTCGGGAGCCTCGTTGACGCGATGAACAGGGTGGAGCGGACCGTCCCTGGGGTCACTCTCCTCACTTGTGGTGCGTACGAAGGCTCTCCCACAGCACGGCACGTGAGCCTCAGATACGCCGATGGGCAGGCCCTCGTGAACGCATATCGCGCGGCGGATGTGCTCGCCGTGCCTTCCCTCGAGGACAATCTCCCGAACACGGTGCTCGAGTCCCTGGCGTGCGGGACACCCGTCGTCGGCTCCGCGATCGGTGGCATTCCGGAAATGGTCAGGCCAGGTTCGACGGGGGCCCTCGCATCCGCCGGCGACCCCGCGGATCTGGCCCAGCAGATCGTCCAGCTGCTCGAGGATCCCGGGATGCGGGAGACCATGTCGAACCGCTGCCGAGACGTTGCCGTGAACGAATACGCCGTGGACGTGCAGGCTCGCCGATACGCGGAGGTCTACCGGTCATTGGTGCCAGAGTGAGTCCGCGAACTCTTCGGAACCATCTCGCGCGGGTCACTCCGCGGCGTATCCGGATGGCAGTGAAACGGTACGAGCACCGGAAGTCCCTCGCCCGACTGGCCCACATGAACCGCGAGCTCGTCCGGCATCCGCATTTAGTCATCGCCCAGGCACGAACGGGGAGCTCCTTCCTAGTGAGCCTGCTCAACTCGCTCTCCGGCGTGCAAAACGTCGGCGAGATCATGAACCCGAAGCTGGTTCAAGGTCTGCGAAGGGGCCGGAAGCTCTCATGGGAGGTCCGACGCCACCTGACCAACTCCCTCGACGCGATCGACCAGCCGTTCTGCGGCGCCAAGATCCTCCTCTCCCAAATGGAGTTCAGTCGCCTGACTCCGGCGCGAGTCGCCAGTTGGGTTCCGGGCGTGAAGGTCATCCTGCTCTATCGATCGCGACAGCTCGAGCAATACGTCTCCCGCCTCACCGCGCTGGAGACCGGGCTCTGGCAGCTCAGGACCAACGCCGAAAGGACCCCTTCGCCCGCTCAGCTCCACGTTGATCCGGAGGACTACCGCGACTCCGCCGAAGACACGAGATCGCGTTATGACGGTCTGGTGGCCGAGCTGACGCGGCTAGAGCTTTCGTTCGTTCCCGTCAGCTACGAGAGTCTGGCCAACACGACGACGCAGGTCTTCGAGAACAAGATCTGCCCCTTTCTCGGAGCGCCAGTCGGCCCGCTCGCGAGTCACCTCGTCAAGATGGCCGCCATGCCGCTGTCTGCCCGGATCCGGAACTTCGAAGAAGTGGCGCACCTCGCCGACGTCGAATGGCTCCCGAGCTGGGATGCCGGCCCACCGTCCGAACCCTCGCCTGATCAATGACGGGGCGTGCCACCGGGCAGGAAACCGGTCCCCGCATCGTGCTCACCATGACGGTCCGTAACGAGCGCGAGCTGCTTCGCCACAACCTCCGGTACCACCACTTCCTCGGGGTGGACGAGTGCATCGTCTACACGGACGGTACCACCGACGACACCGTAGCGACGGTGGCGGACCTCCCGTACGTCACGGTTTTGGACACCGTTTCCAAGGACGCCTATCGCGACCGGGTCGAGCTGAAGGACCTCGTCGAGCACTACGACTACATCGTCACGGCTCGCCAGAGCCTGAACATCGTCGACGCGCTCGAAAGGAGCAGGACTGCCGGAGCCGAATGGTTGCTGCAGCTCGACGCGGACGAGATCGTCTGCCTGAATCGCCGGTCCTCCCAGCCTGGGGAGCTCAAGCGGTTGCTCGCCTCGCTGCCGCCCTATCTCGAAGTGGTCCGCTTCCAGAGCCACGAGATCTGCCAAAGGCGCATGAGCTACGACCACGTCTTCGCCGAGGAGACGCTGTTCGCGACGCCGGAGGCCAAATACGAGCGTTGGCTCTACGATCCCTTGGCGGGTGAGCGCTTCCTCACCGAGAGTACCTGCGGCTTTCTCGGACACAAGCTGGGGAAGGAGGCAGTGCGGCTCTCGATCCCAGCCGTGTGCGAGGACATGCATACGTTCCAGTACGTGGACGGACGGCCAATCCCGAGGACGAGGCGCCTGATCCTGCCGTACTTGCTGCACTACTACGCGTACAGCTTCGACTCTTTTCGACAGAAGTTTCGCAACTTCGTGGACCACCCCGACAGGTTCAGGCGGGGCCGCTTGGCCTCGCGATCCAAGCGGCTGTGGCGCGACCTGGCGAACGATTCAGCCTACGAGCGGCAGGACCTGGAAGACTACTACCGTGACAACGTCCTTCTCCCGTCGGACGCGATCGCCGAGCGTCGACGGGACCCGGCGGCCATTCTCGAGATCACCGCCCCGGGCGAAGCCTTCCTCACCATGGAGGGATCGGAAACCGGGGTGGAGTCGCGAGAGCCCGAGACCGGGTTGGAGTCGCGAGGGCCCGATCCTGAAGAGGAGTGGAGGCGCCGTGTACGCGCTCGGACTTCTGTGCTGGGGAGGCTGCTGGAGCTCGGCCGAGCCTATCTGCCGACATCGCTGAAGAACGTCGTCCGGCCGCTGACGAAAGGGTTGGCTCGACCAGGTTAGCGTGTCACAGTGGCGTCGCCACACGGATCTTCTCGCGACTCGAGGAATCACCACGTGCCACCTCGCCCTAATCTGTTCTTGATCGGTGCCATGAAGGCGGGCACCAGCTCGTTGCATTCGAGCCTCGGGACCCATCCCGACATCTTCATGAGCCGCCCGAAGGAGCCTTGCTTCTTCCTCGATCCCGCCCTCCTGGCTCGCACGTGGCCAGGCCTGGCGAGGTTCGGCATCGCCGGCCGTACGGACCGATATCTGGAGCTCTTCGCCGGCGCGGGGGAAGCAGCGATTCGCGGGGAGTCGAGCACTCCTTACACGAAGATGCCGTTGGGCGGCAACATCGCTCCCCGCATCGCCGCATTCAGCCCGGACGCGTTCATCCTCTACGCCGTTCGTGATCCGATCCAACGGACGATCAGCCACTACTGGCAATGGTGTCGAAACGGTCGCGAGCACCGGCCATGCCTCGATGCCGTTCGCGAAGTGGCGCACTATACGGAGGTGAGCCGATACGCCTTCCAGCTGAAACCCTACCTCGAAAACTTCCCCCGCCGTCAGATCAAGGTCGTGCCTCTCGAGCGATTCATCGCCGAGGGTGACGCTGTCCTGAGGGAAATCTGCCATTGGCTGGGAGTGGACCCCGCGGCCATGCCCGGCCAAGCGTCGCGCGAGCCGGTCAACGTGAAGCCGGCCGTCTTCCGGCAGCAGGGGCCGTTCCAGCGCTGGGTGCGGCGTGTGGCGAACACGCCGTCCTGGCTACGCGTTCGACCGCTCGTGCCACGCTTCGTGACACGTCCTCTCGGGAGGTTCGCACGTGGGGGCAGGGAGCGCTCGACTTCGAAGGCGCCCGAGGGAGTCGCGGAGCTCCTGAGGCCTCGTCTACAGGAGGATGCTGCCAGGCTCTTCGAGCTCTGCGGGGAGGACTTCAGCTCCTGGTGGCCGACCCTGTTTCCACAAGCGAGCTCCAGGCCCACCGAATAGCCGTCCGATTCAGGGACCCCCTTCGTGAGTTCCCGCCTCCCGCCCCACACTGGGCCAAGCACCACGCAGGCTCGTCCAGACCGAAAGCGCGATCAGCTTCAAGTCCAGCAGCAACGACGGATTGCGCACATAAAGGAGGTCGTAGCGGAACTTCTCGGTGTGGGAAGCATCGGCAGGCAGTCGTGTCTGAGCCAACCCCGTCAGGCCCGGCCGAACCGAATGGCGCTCGTCGAATCCGGGCAGCTCCTCCATCCTCACCGCCGGTCCGCCATCCTCGACGATCTCCTCCGGCACCAACGCACGGGGGCCCACGAGGCTCATGTCTCCCTTGAGGATGTTGAGCAGTTGAGGGAGCTCGTCGAGGGCCGAAGGGCGTATGACGTGACCGACCCGCGTGATTCGCGACTCCTCGAGGTGGGCCTGGGAGGACGGGCTCCCGTCGTTCCGCCGATGCGTCATGGAGCGGAACTTCCAACTCGAGAAGAGGCGTCCTTCCCGACCCACACGAAGCTGGCCGTAGAAGACCGGCCCGCCGTCCTCGAGCTTGATGGCCACTGGAACCACGAGCCACGCCGGCAGCGTCAAGACGAGTCCAGTGATCGAGAACAGCAGGTCGACGGAGCGCTTCAACACACCCGCTAGAGGACCCACCGGAGGTCTCCCAGTCGCTTCTCTCGGCCCATCCTGAACAAGGCCTTCAAAGCGGGCCGATGCCAATCGAAGCGGACGATGTGACGCACAGCGGATCCGAGCCCGTTGTTGAGGGCCTCGAACAGGTGATCGATCTGGGGATCACTCAACGAGCGGGCGAGCCGCTGAAGCTCCAGGCCCGACTCGATCTCGCCGCCGAGACGCTCCGTCCACAGTCGCTCGTACGCCGCCAGTTGAGCCGCGTCCAATTCGTCCGTTCGCAGCCCTTCGCTCAAT
The DNA here is from genome assembly GCA_965248625.1 of Longimicrobiales bacterium. GTDB lineage: Bacteria > Gemmatimonadota > Gemmatimonadetes > Longimicrobiales > Gaopeijiaceae. The sequence continues at coordinate 2,263,905 of OZ252109.1, forward strand.
ACCTCGGCGGCGAGCTCGGCGCCGATTAGTCCATAGTAGATCCCGCCGGACGTGGTGGTCTTGATCTGACCGGCCGCTTCGCCCACGGCCAGAACCCGGTCAGCGTAGCTCGGCGTCACCGGTCCCTGAACGATCCTGCGCGCGCGGGTGTGTCGGTGGACGATCTGCCGCCCTCCGTTTTCGAGCTTCACCTGCAATCGGGCCCGGATGGGGTCCATGCGGAGAAAACGGCCGAACTGCGCCCGACCTCCCTTCGCCGACAGGACGCCCAGTCGCGCGATCCCGGGACCGAACGGCACGGCCCAGCCGAAGAAGCCGGGTGCGACCCCGGTGCCGAAGAAGACTTCGGCGGCATCCAGATCCTCGAACGGAAGGTCGGCGCCGACACCGTTTACCCAATCAGGCGGAGTGCCGAGCCCGGCGGACCGGTGGAGGCGCCGCTGATGGCCGGTGGCCACGATCGCCGCGCGTGTTTCGACCCTGCTGAAGGGCCCACTCACCAACTCCACGCTCACGCGGTCCGGACGCTTCTCCAGTCGACTGGCGCAGGCTCCGTACACGACCGCAACGCCGGCCTCGCGAGCCCGATCCGCCAAGGCTGCGTCGAACGCGGATCGATCCACGACGTAGGCAAGCGGATCGTCGGGCTCGAAGCAGACGGCCACACCGGAGGGGGAGACGAAGCGCGCCCGGGGCACGGTATCGATGATGGCGGCTTCGGGCAGACCGAGCCCATCGAATGCCTCCCGACCGATGATGCCGGTGCATGTGATGTCGTCACGCGGCCCATCGCTTCGGTCGAGCAGGACAACATCGTGGCCGCGCTCAGCGAGGCGAAGAGCACAGAAGCTACCTGATGGGCCCGCGCCGACGACCGCTACGTCGTGATTCGGCGTCATGCCACCTAGTGTACCAACGCGAAAGTCTCGCTGCCATCCGAGGCCGGAGACGCGAAGCGGCTATCGCGGCACAGCGCAGCTCAAAGACGTTTGACGCCCACTTTTGCGGCCCGATAGCTTCGGACTCCACGATGTGCGTCGGGCCAACGCGGCTCCCCTGCCGGTAGCCTACGCCAAGCCATCCAGACGACATCCAGATCGAGCGAGGGCCGATGGGGCGTTCGGACGCGGTGCGCCACGAAGCGTCCAGCACCGCCCGGCGAGTCCTTGAGGCATGCGTGCTGGCCGCCGTCGTCGTCATCCCCATCCTCTTCCACATCCGAACCAGCGCCGTCTTCGAGCCGGTCAGAGCTGCGGTCCTCCGAAGCCTATTCGTAACCATCACCGTATTTGGGGCGCTCCAATGGCTCGGCGGCACCAGGTCCCTCCGCGAGGGCATCACGGTCCTCTGGCGCAATCCGCTCGGTCTGGCGCTTTGTCTCACGGCCGGGAGCTACGCCGTCAGCACAGTTCTGAGCATCGACCCGCATTTGTCGCTCTGGGGACCCTACGTTCGGGGTCAGGGGGTGTTCACCTACGCGGCGTATCTCGTGGCGTTCCTGGCGGTGCTCGGCACGCTTCGCTCCGAGCGCACGGTTCGGCGGGCACTCCAGGCGATGGTGTTCGCGAGTGTGCCAGTTGCGGTCTACGGGCTCTTCCAGACCGTGGGCGCCGACCCCCTCCGGTGGGTCGGGAGTCCGGTAGGACGGATCTCGGCGCAGGCCGGCAATCCGATCTTCCTCGGCGCCTACCTCATCATGGTCATCCCGGTCTCGATCGCGCTCGGGGTCGAGGCGCTCAGGCAGCCTCGAGACCGCTCGGTGAGCATTTCCGGCCTCGCGCTGGCTTACGGCGCGGCGGCCATGCTGCAGACGACAGTCGTCCTCATGACCCGTAGTCGGGGGCCGGCGCTCGGCCTTCTGGCCGGTGCCGTCTTCATGGGGCTGATGGCCTTGAGGTCAGTCTCGCGACGGGTCGCCCGATTCGCCGTCGGAACGGCGGCATCGACACTGGTCGTTCTGGTCGTGTTGGTCTTGCCGTCGGGCCCACTCCAGCAGATCCGCGACTCGCCCGCGCTGGAATGGACCGGCATCCAGCGCTACAGCGGGCTCTTCGAGCCGACGGAAGGCACCGTCGCCTCGCGACTCCTCCTTTGGGAAGTCATGCTGGACGTCGTCCGCGACGATCCCGTCCGCCTGTTCGTCGGCTACGGGCCGGAGACGCAGGTCCTGGCCCACACGCCACACTATCGTCCGCGCCTCGCCGGACTGGAGCAGAACTTCACGGTGGATCGGGCGCACAACCGGACCTACGACCTCGTCGTGACCCGGGGCCTGCCCGCTTTGGCAATCGACTTCCTGCTCGTCGGTGGCCTGCTCTGGCTGGCCCTGTCTGGAACGGGCGTGTTGAGCTCCCGCGGCCGAAGGCGCTGGCTGGCCACGTCTTGTCTCGCTGGGCTCGCGCTGGGCGGCATCGTCCCGTCGGCCCTGGGTGCTCCGGCGTTGGTCGGCCCACTCTTGGCCCTTGGAGCATTGGCTGGGGTGCTCGCGTTCCTAGGCGGAGATCTGGTATGGAGGCGGGAGTCCCGAGACGAGAAGGGCGCACGCCCAATGAGCCTTCGGAGCCTGCTCCTGACCGCCGCCGCCGCCGCCGCCGTTGCACACTACGTGGAGTCCCAGGTGGGGATCGAAACGGTGACGACCCGCCTATACCTGTGGACGTTCGCCGGCCTCGTCGCGGCCGCGGGGATCGGGTGGCGCGAGAGCGACTCGTCCACCCTGGAGCCGGACACACGATCGGGCGGACAGTGGGGACTGATCGTCGGTCTAGGTCTCGCGACGGTCACGTTCGGCTTCGTGACAGCCACCTCTCCGCTCGCGTCTCGCATGCCAGTGGTGATCACGGCCGTGGTGGTGGGGTGGGTCGCGGGGGGCTTGGTGGTCATGGGTCGCGACAGCGGGCCTCTGGCTGCCTATGCGGTACGCTCGCTGTCCGTTCTGGCGATTCTGGCCCCATTGCAAATCCTTTGGGTACGATGGGTCGGGATATCCGAGCTGACCACTGCGGGTACGCTGTCCGACTTGGCCGATCAGGTGAGCCGGCTCTCGTGGACGCTTCCTCTCTTCGGGGCGTCGATGCTGGCCGTGATCCTTGTTTTCGCCGCGCCCGCGAAGGCGGACCGCCGGAGCCTTCTCGTCGGGGTGGCGGCTCTCGGGGTCATCCTTCCACTCGCCTGGGTTCTCTCCATCACGCCTGCCCGCGCGGGTGTATTCGTCCACATGGGTCAACGCTACGAGGCTCGAGGAGGTGTAGTACCAGCCGCCCGCCTCTACGCCGAAGCCGCCCGTCTACGTCCCGGTGAGCCTACGTTTCTGGCCCACGCCGCGCGTTCGAGCATGCTCTTAGCGGGTCAACAGCCGGCTGGGTCGGAGGGCCAGCGAGTGGCGGTGCAAACGGCGCTCGCGTGGTCTGTCCGGGCGCGGGACCTCCGACCGTTGGACCCACGCTTCCACACTGCGTTGGGCGAGCTCGAGACCGAAGCCGGCCTCGGGGCCGCCGACGAGCAGGTCCGCCGAGACCACTATCGACGTGCGGACGAAGCTTTCTCCGCAGCGGTGGCCGCCGGCCCCCGGATCCCCGGCACGTGGACCTCGTGGGGTCAGTGGGTGCTGCGTCGAGGGGACGCCGAGAGAGCGGTGACGCACCTCGAGCGGGCCCGGGAGCTGGACGCCGAGTACCGCGCCATATACGGGTCCCTCGGGGCTGGCCTTCTCCAACTCGAGCGGTTGCCGGCCGCCCGCGACGCCTTCCGAAAGGCCGTGGACCTCCGGCCCCGGGACGGCCTGAGCTGGCAAGGCCTGGGTACGGCCCTCCTCCGGATGGGAGACCATGACGCTTCCGTCGAGGCGTTTCTCCGGGCGGTGGAGCTCGGCGCTGAGGACTTGCCCACCTATCGAGACCTGGCTCTCGCGCTAGGCGAGCTTGGCCGCGTCGAGCAGGCAACGAGTTACGCCGAGAAGGCCCTCGAGGTCGCCCCGGTGGAGGCCCAGGCCGCGGTACGGCGATTACTGGACCAGCTGAGGGCGATGTCCGACCGGGGCTCGGGCGCCGATTCTGTCGGTGTGGAAGGATCGCGTTAACGACCCTCGCTGGCGCCGAGCCCCCGCCGGGCACATAGTCGCGAATGGACGAATCGGGCGAATCGCGCAAGCTCGAGGTGATCCAGCTCCTGTACTCCCGGAACCTGCAGAGCGGTGGGGTGGCAGGAGCGGTCCCCGCCTTGAGCGACGCGCTCTGCGAGGCCGGGGCCCGAGTCAGCCTGCTCACGCCCCGCGCCCGCGATGACTGGCGCGACCGCCCCTTCACGCTGGGCGAATACCCCTCGTGGCGGGCCGGACGTGCCATCGACTTCAACCCGCGGATGTTCGCCCGGTTACGCCGCGCTGCTCGAACCAGCGCCATCGTCCACTGGCACGACGTGTGGTCCCTGCAGGGCGCCTACGCAGCCTTGGCCTGTCGCGGTTCGAGATGCCGCCGGGTCGTCTCGCCCCGGGGTTCGCTCGCCCCCGGCGCTCTGGCGTTCTCCAAGCGGAAGAAGAAGGTGATGTGGTCGCTGCTCAGTGAGCGTGCGGTGGCGGGAGCCGACTGCCTCCATGCGACCAGCGAGCTCGAGTACGAGGAATTACGCCGGTTCGGATTGCGTAACCCGGTGGCCATCGTTCCGAACGGGATCGACGTGCCCTCCGTGATGCCAGAGCGGACACGAAGCGCTGACGACTCCAGACGCCTCCTGTTCCTTAGCCGCCTTCACGGCAAGAAGGGAGTCGACGTGCTTCTCCGCGCGTGGCAGCAGGTGCAGGGCTCGTTTCCGGACTGGGAGCTTCATGTGACCGGTCCGGACGACGGAGGATACCTGCCGGGGCTGATGCGACTCGCCCAGGACCTGTGCCTCGAGCGCGTCGAATTCACGGGGCCAAAGCACGGTGAAGACAAGACGAAAGCCTATGTCGACTCCGACCTCTTCGTGCTTCCGAGCCGGTCCGAGAACTTCGGATCGGTCGTGGGCGAGGCGCTCGCCCACAGGGTTCCCGTAGTCGTGACGCGATCGACTCCGTGGTCGGAAGTCGAGACGCACGACTGCGGCTGGTGGATCGAAGGAGGGGTGAGCCCCCTGGTCGATCGTCTTCGAGAGGCGATGGCGCTACCACGTCAGCGGCTGGCCGACATGGGCATCGCGGGGCGACGATGGATCGGCAGCGAGTTTCGCTGGGAGCGGGTTGGCCGCGACATGCTGGAGACGTACCGTTGGCTCCTGGGAGGCGGCGCTCCGCCCCCGTGGGTGATGCTCGAGTGAACGCAATGTGCGCACTGGTATGAAGCAAGCGGTCCAGAACGTCGGGAGCGGCGAGTTGTCCATCGCCGAGGTGCCCGCGCCCATGGTGCGGCCCGGGCACGTCCTGATCGCCAATGCGTTCTCGCTGATCTCCTCAGGGACCGAGCGGACGGCGAGGGAGCTCGCCACGAAGTCGCTGTTGGGCAAAGCGCGGGCCCGTCCCGACCAGGTACGGCGAGTGCTCGAAAAGGTCCGAACGGACGGACTGGCCGCAACGAGACGGCAGGTCAGCGAAAGGCTCGACGAACCCATGACCTTGGGGTACAGCTCCGCCGGGGTCGTACTCGCCTGTGGCGACGGTGTGGAGACCTTCCGGCCAGGCGAAAGAGTCGCCTCCAACGGATCCCACTCCGAGGTCGTCTGTGTGCCTCGGCACCTTTGTGCGCGGATCCCCGACGCGGTGCCGACCGATCAGGCCGCGTTCACCGTATTGGGCGCCGTTGCCATGCACGCTGTCAGGCTCTCCGGGCTCGCGCTCGGGGAGACGGCCCTGGTGGTGGGGCTCGGGCTCGTCGGGCAGTTGACCGTCGCGCTTGCGCGGGCAGCGGGCTGCCGGGTGCTCGGCACGGACCCGAACCCCGACAGGTGCCGGTTGGCTGTCGAGATGGGCGCTGACGACGCCCGACCCGGTTTTTCGGCCGACGAGGTGGCCGCCGTCACTGGCGGGTTGGGAGCCGACGCGGTCCTGATCGCGGCCGCGACCGCATCGAACCAGCCCATGGAGCTGGCGATGGCGGCGGTCCGACAAAAGGGACGCGTGGTCCTGGTAGGCGAGGCCGGCCTCCAGCTCGACCGTCGCTCGCTCTTCGACAAGGAAGCCGAGCTGGTCGTGTCACGTTCGTACGGCCCCGGCCGCTACGACCCGAGCTACGAGGAGCAGGGCCACGACTATCCGGCTGCCTACGTCCGCTGGACGGAGCAACGGAACATGCAAGCCGTCCTGGAGCTGATGAGGTCCGAGCGGTTGGACGTCGGGCCCCTGATCTCGCATCGGTTCCCACTCGACGATGCACTGAAGGCCTACGATCTGATCGAACGGGGCAGTGAGCCGCACCTGGGCGTCATGATCCAGTACGCCGGCACGCCACCTGGAGGCTTTGCTGGACGGATCGAGCTCGCGGCCCAGCCACTAGACGGCGAGATCGGCGTGGGTGTCCTGGGCGCCGGTGACTTCGCGCGGTCAACGTTGCTTCCGTTGATCCAGGCACAGCCCGAGCTGGCGCCACGAGTGTTGTGCTCGGCTTCCGGCACTTCGGCTGCCCACCACGCAGGCAAGCTCGGCTTCCTCGCGGCTGTAACCGACGAAGACGAGGTGCTCGGCGACCCCGCCGTCTCCGCGGTATTCGTGATCACGCGCCACGACCAGCACGCGCGACAGGTCGTCGAGGCTTTACAGGCCGGCAAACACGTGTTCGTCGAGAAGCCGCTCTGCCTGACGTTCGACGAGTTGACCGAGATCGGCAACGCGCTCGCGGAGGCCCGTCCAACGCCATTGTTGACCGTCGGCTTCAATCGGCGCTTCTCGCCCGCGGCGATTCGAGTACGCGAGGTGTTCGCCGGGGTGGACTCTCCTTTGACGGTGTCGATACGCATCAACGCGGGGTCCATACCGGAGGATCACTGGACGCAGAGGTCCGCCGTAGGTGGTGGCCGGATCGTGGGTGAAGCCTGTCACGCCCTGGACCTGGCAACGTTCCTGACAGGCGCTCCGCCGACGCGCGTCTTCGCCGAGTCCGTTGGGGGCGATGCTGCCCCGGCGATACGCGACGACCAGTGCTTCATCACTCTACGGCACACCAACGGGTCGGTTTCGAACATCGCCTACTTGGCCGGAGGGGATCGAGCGTTCCCGAAGGAGCGCGTAGAGGTGATCGGGGGTGGGCGCGTCGCCGTTATCGACGATTTCAGGAGCGTGACGATCGTGGTCGAAGGGAAACGCGACACGGGGCGGCGGCGGGGTCAGGACAAAGGGCACCGCGACGAGATCGCGGCATTTGCACGGGCTCTCTCGGATGGAGGGGCGGCGACGATCCCCTGGAGCGACATTCACGCGGTCACGACCGCCTCGCTGCTCGCTGTGCGCAGCCTGCGGGAGGGAGTGCCGTTCGACGTCCCACCATTCGAAAACGCGCCGTAGCTAGGGCGGCGCATGCGAATCCTCTTCCTGAGCCACTACTTCCCTCCCGAAGGCAACGCTCCGGCGTCTCGGACCTACGAGCACTGCGTCCGGTGGGTGCGCGCGGGACACGAAGTCACGGTCGTCACCGGCGCGCCCAGCGTGCCCACCGGAATCGTCTACGACGGCTACCGCAACAGGCTACGTCCGCAGCGAGAGCTGATGGACGGGATCCGAGTTGTCCGCGTGTGGACTCTGCTGGCGGCCAATCGCGGATTCGCGCGACGTACCCTGAGCTACGTCTCCTATCTGGTCACGTCGGTTCTGTGCACGCTGTTCGAGTCTCGCCCCGACGTATTGATCGCCACGTCGCCGCAGTTCTTCTGCGGCTGGGCCGGAGTGATCGCTGCCCGCTTGAGGCGTGTGCCGCTGGTATTGGAGGTGCGCGACCTGTGGCCTGCATCGATCGTGGCCGCGGGGGTGATGCGGGAGGGCTTCGTCACGCGGCGTCTCGAGTGGCTCGAGTGCCTGATGTACCGGGCGGCGACCCACATCGTCACGGTGGGAGACGGCTACCGGAAGGGCATCCTGGCCAAGGTGGACCGCCCCGAGACGACCACGGTGATCACCAATGGCGCCGACCTCCGGGAATTCCAGCCACGCACCCCGGACCGCGACTTCTCGGCCGAGTGGGGCTTGGAAGGGAAGTTTGTCTGCGGCTACGTGGGCGCGCTGGGGATGTCGCACGGGCTGGAGGTCGTCGTCGAGGCCGCGCGATTGCTGAAGGAGCGGGGCCGCGACGATGTGCGCTTCTGCCTGATCGGCGACGGCGCCCGGCGCAGCCGGCTCCAAGCGATGGCACGCGAGGTCGGGGTCGACGAGCGGGTGGTGTTCACGGGCTTGGTGCCGCGGAGTCGGGTCCCTGGGATGATCGCGAGTTGCGACGCGTGCCTCGTTCACCTCATGGGCGTCGAGCTTTTCGCGTCGGTGATCCCCTCGAAGATGTTCGAGACGATGGCGATGGCGCGCCCGATCATCCTGGGTCTTCGGGGTGAGGCGGCCGAGCTGATCCGAGAAGCCGGCGCGGGTCTGGTGATAGAGCCCGATTCAGCCATTGCCCTTGCCGACGCGGTGGAGACGTTGGTAGACGACGCCGAGGGGGCCGAGCGACTGGGGCGATCCGGTCGGAGCTACGTGACCGTCCATCACGATCGTGACGACCTGGCATCCCGGTACCTGGAGCTTCTTCAGCGGGTCGTCGCCGGCCGGCGCGCCCTGCCAAGTGCGGTCAAACGATGGTGGTACGCCCTTCGCTACTACCGATTCTCGCAGATGGCGCATCGGGCCATGAAGCTCGTCAGGCTCGAGGTGCGGCGCCGCGTTCCCGCCTTGCGCCATGTATCCGACGAGCTCAGGTCGCTGTCGGTGCGGGCCAACCCCGGCTTCGCGAAGCTACTCGCCAGCCGTGAAGCGGAGCTGGCACATGGAGGTGGTGCCGGCCGAGCCCAATCCGCGGACAGGGGTGACCGCCGCCCAGTCCATTCGCGAGACGACGTCCTCCACGGGCGTCTGTGTTTTCTGAACGAGACCCGAAAGCTGGACAGCCCGTTCGATTGGAGTCCGGAGGGGGCCACTCGGCTGTGGCGCTTTCATCTACACTATCACGAGTTTCTGCTTCATCTGATCGAGGGGCGGCCGGCCGATCAGGACCCGCGCGACGGTGAGGCGTGGGCCATCATCGGGGATTGGATCGCAGAAAACCCCGTAGGTGAGGGTCCAGACGCATGGCACCCCTACTGCATCTCACGCCGGCTGCCGGTGTGGATGGCGCTGTGGCACGCGGTGCCGCCTTCGGGTGAGACCGGAAAGCGGGTGCTACGCAGTCTGGTGCAGCAGGTCCGCTCGCTTCTGCGCGACCTCGAGCTCGACGTCCGCGGCAATCATCTCTTCGAGAACACCAAGGCCCTCGCGCTGTCGGGCGCGTTCTTCGAGGGACCCGAAGCCGACCACTGGCTCACCGTCGCCGAGCGTCTGTGGCGCGAACAGTGCCTTCCCCAGATTCGTGACGACGGTGAGCATTTCGAGCGGGTGCCCACGTATCAGGCGCTGTTCCTCCGAGGGCTCCTCGACATGCGCGACGCTGTGCGGGCCGTACGCCCGGAGCTCGCCGAGGAGTGCAGCAGTACGGCGCGGCGGATGGCCGAGCATCTGGGATCCATGCTTCACCCGGACGGCAACGTCCCGCTGTTCGGGGACTCGGCGCTCGACGCCACCCCTCCTCCCCGTTGCTGATGAGCCGCATAGGGCCCAGCCCGAAGAAGCGCGTCACGGAGGACGACGGATCAGGCAGCGAAAGCGCGCGCTCTGGGGGGGCCACGGTCGGCGACTACTGGATTTGGCGCGACAGCGGTGACTTCCTCGTCTTCGATGCGGGCAAGGTCGGCGCCGACGAGCTTCCGGCGCATGCGCACTGCGACCTCCTGAGCTTCGAGATGTCTTTGGGTGGACGCAGAGTCGTGGTCGATTCGGGGACGTTCGACTACGAGCCCGGCGAGATGCGCCAGTATTGCCGCTCAACGGGCGCACACAATGTGCTGCAGCTCGAGGGGGTGGAGCAGTGCGACGTCTGGTCGCGCTTCCGTATGGGGTACCGGGGTTGGCCGACCACTCTGATGCACGGTGCTGAAGCGGGGTTCGACTGGTGTTGTGCCACCCACAACGCTTATCGCAGGGCCGGAGTCGGCGAGTGCGGTCGGTGGATCGCCTGCCGACCGGCCGGTCCGTGGTTCGTACTCGATTGGTGTCTCGGTCCCGGCGAGCACCGAGCGGTCAGCAGACTACACCTGAATCCCGAGGTCGACGCGAGACTCTTGGATGCCTCATCCGTCGAGTTGACGGTAGGTGGCTCGCGGTATCGACTGTGGTCTTTCGGCGGGGACCACGTCTGGCTCGAGCCTGCCTGGTACTGTCCCGAATTCGGCCGACGGCTCCAGTCGACGGCCGTTTGTCAGGAGGGGACGGCGCCGGGAGTCCTGGCGTGGGCCTTGAGCACGGACGCCCCGATGCCACCCCCGCGAGTCGGGCTGCGCAGCGATGGTCGTCCCCGCCTCCAGTGGGAGCACGCCGGGACCACGCTGGTATGGGACGGCCCCGATGCCTAGCGGATTCTCCATCCGTTCACCGGCCCGCCGTGCAGAAAGGCTCCGGGCGTCATCACGCCGTCGCGCTTGAAGACGAGTCCGTCCTTGAGGACGAACCGCACATCGCGCAGAGCGTCGATGTCTTCGAGCGGGTTGCCGGGCACGGCGATCAGGTCGGCGGCGAATCCGGGCTCGATGGGACCGCGCGAGTCGGTCGTCTCGCTCACGCCGTACCCGTTGACGGTCATCGCGCGGAGGATGTCGACCGGTGGAATGCCCGCTGCCTCCCAGGTCGAGATGAACTCGATCGCGACCTCGCCTCGCGTCATGCCTGGTACGTAATAGTCCGCATCCGTCGAGAACGTGAGCGGAACTCCGTTGTCGTACGCATTGCGGAGACGCTCGACCGTGCGCTCATACCGGGCAGGATTGGTATGTCCGGTCAGGCTGATTGGTGTCTCCGTGCCGGCCCGCCAGATGCCCTTTTCGGCCATGCCCTTGTGCATTTCGTCGTTCAGGCCGCTGTCGTGGGCAATCGACCAGATGCCTGCTTCGATGGCGCTGCGCGCTCCGTCCACGGTCTGCACGTGACCCTCGACCTTGAGTCCGGCTTTCGCGGCCTCACTGATGAAGAGTCGGATCTCGTCCGCCGTGTATGCCCACGGCTTACAGTCCACGCAGATCTTGATGACTGTCGCCCCGTACAGAGCGTTGTGCCGGACGGCCTTCACGATCTCGTCACGGGTATCGGCATCCAGGTACTCGGGGTACACGAGGTCCTTATCGACGCCCATCTCGGGCGTGGGCCAGAACTGGCCGCCCATCCCGCCGATGATGATGCCCGAGTTGATGATCGTGGGTCCCGGAATCCACCCCTGCTCGATCGCTACGCGGAGCGCGGTGTCGGCGAACTTCCCGTTGTTGCCCATGTCTCGGACGATCGTGAAGCCGGCTGAGAGCATCTGCATGCCGTTCGATGCGGCCTGTATGGCGCGTAGTGGGGTCGAGTCCAGCACGTACGTGAGGTAGTAGACGTTGCTCTCAGGCTCGTCTTTGTACGTGAGCGCCAGGTGGTTGTGGGCGTCGACGAGGCCAGGCACGACCGTCAGGTCGGAGAGGTCGATGACCTCGACGCCCGGCGGGATCGCGACATTTGGACCGACGGCGGTGAAGACGCCGTCCTCGACCAGGATGATCTGGTTCTGGTCCAGTGTTCCGGTCGCGGGATCGACCAGGCCACCAGCGCGGATCGCCGTGACTTGCGCCTCGGCTACCGTAGACGAGAGCGGGAGCGCCGCGAGCGCGGCGACGAGGAGCGCGATCGGGGACGTCTTCTGAGGGCGCATGGCGGCATCCTTGGGAGAGCCGGCCGTGTCGCACCGGCGTGGGAGGCAGCTGCGTCGCGTTCTTCGGCTCCGTGCCGGAGCCGGGGCGACGCACGATCGAGTGACGAGGCGGACCGCGGACCAGCGTGTCAAGTACGACCCGGGAGCAGGCCCGACGGACGTAGCAGCCAGCGTTACCAAATGACTTCGACGTCGTACCTCCGAAACACGGTGTCGGCGGTTACGAGCGGAATCCCCTCGACTCGGGATTGGGCGATGAGCATCCGGTCAAGCGGATCTCGGTGCAAGTCGGGGAGCCCGCCCACTTCGAGGACATGCTCCATCGAGACCGGGAGCGAGGTCATCCTCTCCTGGACGATCAGGGAAGGGATCTCATGTGGCTCCAGCCCCACGATGTCCAGCTCTCCGACCAGGTAGTTGGTGGAGATCTCGAATCCCGACGCGGCGCTGACGAGCACGTCATGATCGGGGTCCGCGATCGCTTCCCGTGCCGCCGACGAGAGGCGCGGGTCGTCCACGAGCCACCACAGCAGCGCGTGGGTGTCCAGGAGGATCCTCGCATCCACGTCAGATCCGGAGCTCTTCCCCACGGCACGGCGCGGGAGCCTCATCGCATCGGTCGGGCTCGGCGGACGACGAAGCCAGCCAGGTGTTCGGGGCTGACCTTCTTGGAGGGGAACGAGTCGCGCGTGCGGCCGGCCGCTCTTGGCGAGAACGATCTCTTCACCGCGGTGAGCTCGGTCGAGAAGGCGCGAGAGATGGGTCTTCGCCTCGTGCACGTTGAAAACGGACTTAGTCATAGGACTAAGCTAATCCTCGAGCTTCCCAACCAGGGGGGTCGAACATCTTCGTCGATCGGGACGGGATGCCAACGCGATTCAACCACTGCGTGTCGATAGAGCAACCCGCAAACTGACCGCAGCGTCGATCTTGACCTCGCTGCGACGGGGTCCTCATGTTCCAGGCTTCTCCGGAATCGCGTGTGGGCGCGGGATGGACAGGATCTTCGGATGGCCGGCCGCGGCGATATCGCCGTTGTCCAAACCAGTGGAGAGGTCCAGATGAGGAGAGAACACCGTTCCTCAAGACACCGCGCGGCCGGCGGTTGGCTCAGCGCGGCGCTCGCAGCAGTCCTGGTCGCCGCGTGCGCCGGACCCCAGCAGGGCGGGGGTGTCGTTACGGAAGGGGACTGGCCCTACATCGGCGGGAACGCCGGAAGCCAGCGCTACACACAGCTGGACCAGATCACCCCAGAGAACTTCGGGGACCTGGAGCTCGCGTGGGTCTGGGAGGGCACCGAGTACCCCAACGTGAACGCGCGCGCTACGCCGATTTACGTGAACGGCAAGTTGATCAGCGTCGCGGGTGAGCGCCGCCACGTCATCGCGACCGACCCGGCCACGGGCCACGAGCTCTGGAACTGGGTCGAGCCCGAGACCTTCCGCTGGGAGTACTCCATGCGGAAGAACCACGGGAAGGGAGTCGCGTACGCTAACGTGGACGGCCGTGACATCATCTACGTGGTCACGCCCGCGTTCTTCCTGCATGCTCTGGATGCCGAGACCGGCCAGCCCATCGAAGGGTTTGGGGGCTCCGTGCCGATCGACGGCTTCCCGGAGACGGGGACTGTGGACCTATTGGCCGACCTAGGCCACGAGTACGACCCCTACAAGGGCATTCCCCTCGAGACGGGCTACATCACCAGCTCCTCGCCGCCGATCGTCGTCAACGGCGTGATCGTCGTCGGGAACTCGGCGGAGCAGGGATACAACCAATCCCGCCAGGAAAACGTGCCGGGCGACATCCTCGCGTACGATGCGCGCACGGGTGAGCACCTGTGGAAGTTCAATGTCCTCCCCGGACCGGGTGAGTTCGGGCACGACACCTGGGAGAACGACGCATGGGAGTGGACGGGCGACATCTCGTCGTGGGCGCCGCTTTCGGCCGATACCGAGCGGGGGATCGTCTACGTCCCGACCAACGGCGCGACGCAGGACTTCTTCGGAGGCTTCCGGCCTGGCGACAACCTGTTCAGCACGAGCTTGATCGCATTGGACGTGCAAACGGGCGAACGGGTGTGGCATTACCAGCTGGTCCATCACGACATCTGGAACTACGACACCTCCACGGCACCGGTCCTCATGGACGTGACCGTCGACGGGCAGGACATTCCGGCGGTCGTACAGATCACGAAGCAGGCCTTCGCGTACGCCTTCAACCGGGAGACCGGGGAACCGATCTGGCCCATCGAAGAGATGGCGGTTCCGAAGTCGAAGGTTCCGGGAGAGCACCTCTCGCCGACGCCGCCACGCCCCACGAGGCCGGCTCCCTACGACATGCAGGGGCTTCCGGAGGACCAGCTGGTCGACTTCACTCCCGAGCTGAGGCAGGCGGCGCTGGATATCCTCGCCGACTACGACTGGGGTCCGTTTTTCCAGCCTCCGCTTCATCGGGATAATGACGAAGGCAAGCTAGGCGCAATCTGGTGTCCCGGTGACGTGGGCGGAACGAACATCGACGGCACCCCCGCGGTGGACCCGACGACCGGGATCATGTACGTGACCTCGCAGAAGGGGTGCTCGTCGCGCCTTCTCGTGCCGGGCGCGGAAAGGGATGCTCAAGAGCCTGCGCCCACCGGAACGACCATCAACGCCTTCGCCGTGGGTGGCGGAGCGCGAGTGGGCCGAGTGCAGGGGATCCCGATGTACAAGCCCCCTTACTCGAAGATCACGGCCATCGACATGAACACGGGTGAGCACCTCTGGTGGATCCCGGTCGGCGACACGCCGGACAACGTGAAGAACCACCCAGCGCTGGCAGGTGTGGACATCCCGGATACCGGGACGGGTCGCCAGGCCGCGCAGATGGTGACACCCAACATGCTCATGTACACGGGCAGCGGTAGCGACGGGACGCCCTATCTCTACTCAGTCGACAAAGCCACCGGTGAGATGCTGGGGAAGGTCGAGCTGCCGGAGAGCGCGCGGTACGGCATGATGACGTACATGCACGACGGCAAGCAGCATGTCGTCATTCAGGCGCCCAATATGTTGATGGCGGTGGCGCTGCCGTAGCGTCGCAAGGTCCGATTGGTCTAAGTGCGTGGCCCCCGGCGAGGATGCCGGGGGCCACGGTCGTTCTGTAACCCGACAAGAGCCCTCGCGTCGCGACCTACCCCCGATGGCTCGGCGCCCCACCTCTCCGATGTGGCCCAGATTTCTCATAATGCATATCATAAAGGAAATAGATACATATCTCATGGAGTGAATGTATGCGTACAACTCTAGATATCGATCGGGAGCTGCTGGAGCGGGCCAAGGCCGCGCTCGGAGTCACGACCTATACGGAGGCGATCGAGAGGTCACTCGAGCGGGCGATTCTTCACGAGGAGGTAGAGGCGCTCCTGGCGGATATCCAGGGATCGGACCTCGTGTGGAGCCTCGGCGAGATGCAGGACTACCGAAGGGCGGGTCGTGGCCGTTCTGATTGACACCTCAGCGTTGGTGGTGCTGCTTCGACGATCCCCTCCGGCGGAGCACGTCGGTGTCGGCGTGGCAGCGGCGGCGGAGATCCGGTCCCGCCGCGCCGTGATTTCGACCGTGACCGCCACGGAGTTGTTGGTGGGCGCACGCGACAGGGCCAGCGAACGCCGACTCGGCGAGCTCTTTGAGGCGATACCGGCGGTCGTCGCGGATCGCGGCGTCGCGGAGATCGCGGGACGGATGGGACGGGACGCGCGACGCGGCGGCTTGGCCATCCCCCTCCCGGACCTGCTAATCGCAGCGTCTGCCACCTACCTCGGCCTGCCCCTCCTCGCGTGCGATTCCGACTTTGGACGCGGCGCTCAGCTCGCCGAGCGATGCAGGCCGGACGATGCATGGAGCGGGTTCAGGCTGCATCCGGCATCGGTTGTGGGCTGACCCAAGACTTCTACGATGTCGCGCTCGACGACGAGCGATTCCTGATGGCCCGGGCCAACGGATCGGGCGATTCGGCTGGTAGGGTCGTGCTCGTCCAGAACATCTTCGAAGAGCTCGAAGGGCTGGTGCCGAACTGAGGTCGCGGGGCCGACGCAGCCTGTTCGGGATCTCGCGCTACGAGTCCGCCAGCGCACGCGCGACCGTCAGGTGGTAAACCGTCTGCTGCCGTTCGTAGATCACCAGCGCCAAACCTTCGGCTTGGGCCTCCCGAAGCACTTCGCTGAAGATGGCTCCGAGCTCGCGCGACTTGCGGGCCGAGACCGACTCGAGCGCCAAGTCTACGATCCGCTCGAGATGGGGAGCGAACTCCGGGGGAAGGCTCGAGGGGATGCCGTTGGGTGGGTCGGCGGGCGGCGCGAAGGCCGCGTAGGAGAGGTCCACGGTCGTGCCGAACTCGTGGGAGCTCACACCGACGGCCGCGTTCGCGTTCGTCCGCCGCAGTCGTGCTTGGCGTTCGGAGGTGCGTAGAGCGCTGGTGATCTCGATTCGATAGGGCGGGAGCGCCATCTCGGCGAGCCGCTCCTGGAAGCGCCCCCCGAGGACCTCGAGCAGGGTGCGGAGGCGTGGTACGACGTGGGCGGGCGAAGTACCAGGCCGGACGATCCAGTGACGGGTGCTGTCCTCCAGTTGGATGAGGCGCCCGGCGGC
This sequence comes from Longimicrobiales bacterium, assembly GCA_965248625.1. Classification (GTDB taxonomy): domain Bacteria; phylum Gemmatimonadota; class Gemmatimonadetes; order Longimicrobiales; family Gaopeijiaceae. The sequence continues at coordinate 2,280,466 of OZ252109.1, forward strand.
AAGGAGCGAGTCCATCACCGCCTCGCTGGCCACGCGGACACCGAGCGCCCGAGCACGAGCCACATGCGCGGCGTTCGCGAATCGGCGCAGCGCGGCCTCCTCGGCTGGTGTCATGACTGGGAGCGGGCGCAGGATACGGTCGGCGGAGCCGGCGAGCCCGTCGGCGAGGTCCACGGTCTCCGAGAGCGCACGCTCGATCTCGGCCATGGTAGCCGCACGCGCCGCCTCAACGGCGGCCTCGCGCTCGCGCTCGGCTCGACCGCACGAAGTGAGCACAAGGACCAGGAGGAGGGAGAAGGTACGCACCGCGGCCCTTCAGAGCCTCCGGGTGAGATAGCTCAGATCGTCCAGGTCCTTCGGTCGGCCCACGGCGCGTTTGTTCTTGACCAACGCCTCCACTCCGATGAACGGGACGGGGATCTCCCGGTCACCGGCCTCGAGGACCGCTTCGACTCGACCGTCCCACGCCTCGGCGAAGTCGACGCCCTCAATGTCGTTGATAAGGTCGATGCGGTTCGGCGGCTGCCCGAACTGTACAATGATACCGGTGGGAGCGAGCTCGTCGGCCGATTCGAGTCCGGGCACATCCCCGTCCCAGAACGAGGCGAGCGCTGCAAACAGGCAATCGAGATTTGCGGAGTGGCTGTCGAAGAAGAAATCGACATCACCGGTCAGACGAGCGTGACCGTGGAAGATCACCGCCTCCCCACCGACGATCAGGTACCGTACCTGATGCGCGTGCAGCAGCTCGATGAAGTCGCGCGTGTCGGTAGAGAAGTGAGCCGCGTCTATCCGGACCGGTGACACGCACGCACGTCCTTGGCGTCCGGTGGATACGCGCGGTCCTTCAGTGCCCGCGCGGCACGCATCCGTTCTGCCGGCGTCATCGAGGTGTGTTGCTCGATGTCCCACCGACGCGCCTCTTCGTGGTTAGAGGCCTTGTGGACTACACGCTCCATGAACCCTCCCAGAACCGTTGAATATAGCGTAATGGCCCTGCCGAATCGCGGTGATATGAGGGAGCCGCACTCCTAGACTGCTCGCCTCGACGACGCCTGTGCCGACCTCCTATCAGCGTACCACCTCGAAGGCCCGCGACCGCTTTGGGCCATGCCGGTAGATCGCGAAATCGTCATCGAAGGACGCCGCGCGCTCCAGGCCCAGTCGCTCCATGACCGCGAAGCTCGTCCGGTCGACCAGGGAGAAATCCTGATCGGGGAAGTCGCGTCCGATCGTCCATGCGGCTTGGAGGTCCGCCGGGCCGATCGTCTCGAGACGAGCAACACCGGTGCGCAGGCCGTCCCAGAACGCTTCTGCCGCAGCTCTGTGCAGTCGGATGCGGAGCAATGTCGACGTCTCTACGAGGACATGGTCCGTCGTCACGAGGAGCTGTTCGAGCTGGGGGCGACCTACCTTGCTGGTGCCGGTACCGACTTCTACGACGTGTCCCTGGACGATCAACGCTTCCTGATGGGCCGTGCCTACCAGGAGGGTGACGGCGCCCCTGACACTCGCTCCCTTGTCCTCGTGCAGAACTTCATGGAAGAGCTGAGGCAGCGGGTGGGGGGAGGGTAGGCGCCGCCTCCCGCCCACGGAGCTTGGATCTGGTTCGAGGCGAGCCGATACGTAAGATTCCTGCATGCCTCCCGAAGCACCCTCTCGACTCGACCGATTCCTGACGGAGCTGAAGCGCCGTCGGGTCTACAGAGTGGCCGTCGTCTACGTCGCCGTGGCCTTCGCGCTGCTCCAGGGCCTCGATATCATCTTCCCGGCGCTGTCGGCCCCGGACTGGTTGATGACCGTGTTCGTGGTGCTCGTCCTCGTCGGATTTCCCGTTGCGATTGCGCTGGCCTGGGCGTTCGACGTGGGCCCGGCGGGGGTGGAGCGCACCGGCGAGCTCGGTCCCGAAGCCCAGATCGAGCGCCTGAGCGGCGGAGCGCGCGCGGTGCGCGTGGGGGGGGGGCGTTAGCGCTGCTGCTCGCCATGGGGGCGGGCGGATGGTGGTGGCTTGGACCTGGCCTCCTGTCCGGCACGGTCGCCGCTGGCGCGGACGTGATCGCAGTCGTTCCGTTCACGGCGAACGGTCCCGGCGTCGCGGCACTCGGTGAGGGCATGGTGGACCTCCTGTCGACCAACCTCGACGAGGTTGGCGCCATCAGGACGGTGGACGGCCGAATGGTCATGCGGGCCTGGCAAGCCGAGATCGCCTCCGCGACGTCCGAGACCGACCCGGCACTGGCGACCGGGCAGGCTGTCGGGGCGGGTTCGGTGGTTGTCGGGAGTGTCGTGGAGGCTGGCGCAGAAGTGCAAATGAACGCCCAGCTACTCACGGTGAACGGTGAGGAGCTCGCGACGGCCCAGGTTCGCGGCCCGGCGGCCGAGGTCCTCACTCTAGTCGACAGCCTGACGGTGAGTCTCGTCCGGGACATCTGGCGCTCACGTGAGCCGGTTCCGCGCTTTGAGGTCGCCGCCATCACGACCGGCTCGCTCGAGGCCATCCGCCAGTATCTCGAGGGTGAGGCCTGGTTCAGGCGCTCACAGTGGGACTCGGCCGTGGCCCATTTCGACGCGGCCGTACGAGAGGACTCGACGTTCGCGCTCGCCCATCATCGCCTGGCGAGCGCCTACGGTTGGCTCGAGCTCCTCGGGTCGCCCAACGCGCGGGCCCACGCGACGACAGCGTACGACCTGAGGGAGCGACTCCCGGAGCGGGAGAACGCCCTGGTCGTGGCCAACTACCTCTGGTACGAGGGACAGACGGACGAAGCTCTCGACTCCGCGCGCGCGTTCGTGGAGCGGGCGCCGGACGACGCGGACGGATGGTTCCAGCTGGGCGATATCCAATTCCACGCGCGCTTGCGGCAATTGCAGCCAGCCGAGCTTCGGGCGCCCTTCGAGCGTGTGCTGGAACTCGATCCATCCCTCACGCCGGCGCTCTTCCACCCTCGCTTCAACCGACGCACATCCCGGGCTCGCGGCCTGTTGTTCTACCGCTTGCTTGAGCAGGCTGTTCAGTGTGCTCCCACGCCAGCTTCGGCCCTTTACCTCGGCACCGGACGTGGGAAACGGCCCGCAGAGCCCCGGTAACCACTATATCTTGGGGTCGGTGGACTTAAGGGAACACCGCCTTGGAGGAGTATTCGACGGACCAGGCAGTCGAGGCTCTGCGCCTGGCCGCCGACATGATCTGGGGGGAGAACCCGAACGACTCCATCCTCGAGCGTGCGCAGCGCATCTACGAGGTCCGTCCCACGCTGCTCCAGCCCCTGACCACCGCGATTTACCGCGGGAACCGTACCGATCCCGCCCAGTACCTGGAAGCGTTCAAGGAGCTCGCGACCGTGTTCCCGGAAGGGAGCCAGGAGCAGCGTAGCTTTGCCTTGGTCGAGGTAGGGTTGCTCACTTCACAGGGGCGCGTCGACGAGGCCCGGCCTCTGATCGGGGAGGCGTTCGGATCGCTCGGCCTACCGCCGGAGGTCTACCTGTTCTCGGTCGTAATGCCGGGCTTGGCGGACACGACCGTCCTCGGTGTGCCGATCGCCGAGACGATTCCCCAGGGCTGGAGCGATCAGGATGCCGACCTGTGGAGCGCCTTCGTGCAGCTGGCCTCGGGCAACCTCGACGCGGCGGACGCCACCCTCGCTCGTATGGAGGCCCGGACCACCCCAGATGCAACCCCGTTGACGGAAGCGTACCGGCAAGTACTGAGGGGTTGGCGGACGCTCGCAGGAGGCGACGCCCGGGAGGCGGCGGAAGACCTACGGTTGGGCGTGGAAGCCCTCGAGGACCCCGGTCTCCGACAGAACCCCTCCATCGTCGAGAACATGCGCTTCCGTTACTACGAGGCGCTGACATTGGTGGACGAGACTCGTCAGGAGGGCATCGCCGGGCTACAGAGCTTCGTTCCCATCGACCTGCATGTGGAGGTCGCGAAGCGGCTCGTTCTGGCCGAAGCGCTGGAGGCTGCAGGGAACGACGGGGACGCCGCGGTAGAGTACCAAAGCTTCCTGAACATCATGAAGAGCGCGGACCCTCCCTTCGCAACGTCGCTCGAGCGGGCCCACCAGGGGCTGGCACGGACCGGGGACGGCTGAGGACCTTCCTCCTGGGGCCACCTCACTCTGGCGCCTCCGACAAGCCCCGTCGAAGTTGAACTCCTCCTTCTCGCTCGCCTCCGGACGGAATCGCCATGCCATCCCGGTCTCGACCCATCTTCCTAGCCATAGCCCTATCGCTCTTCGGCGTGACTCATGCCGATTCGGCGGCCGCACAAGCTCGGGCCCCCGCCTCCGGCACTCCGGTCTACGTCGACCACGACATGGTGGCGCGAATCCGCGAGGAGGGTCTCCAGCGCTCGCAGCTCGCAAACACGCTTTCATTCATGACCGACGTGCTCGGCGCTCGCCTGACGAACTCCTTGGGCATGGAGCGCGCGCAGAGGTGGGCCATCACCGAGATGCAGCGGATCGGGCTCGAGAATACCGTGCGCGAGCCGTTCATGGACTACGGCGTGAGTTGGGACAACGAATACGTGTCGTTGCACATGCTGGAGCCCGACTACCAGCCGATGGTGGGTTATCCCGTGGCGCACACGCCGGGAACGGACGGCAACGTCGAGCTCGATGTGGTCATCGCGGACGTGCAGACGCGGCAGGATCTCGAGCAGTACCGTGGACGGCTCCGGGGGATAGCTGTCCTCTCAACGCCACCGGCGGCGGTCGATCTCCAGCGTTTCGCCCGAGGAACGCCTCGCCGAACGGAAGCGGAGCTGCGAGCCCTCGAGGAAGCGACGATCCTTCCGGCGGCCAGCCCCGACGCCCACTTCTCGAGCCTCTACCCGAACCCTCCCGCGAACCCCGACGTGCTCACTGCGCTGCAGCGTCTCGCCTTCTACGAGTCCGAAGGTGTAGCGGCGGTCCTCGAGTCCAGCAGCGGATGGCCTGGAGCGGTGCGTGGGTTCGGCCGTCCCGGGGCGCGAGCCGATCGATGGTCTCGCGAGGGTATGGCGGCGTCGGTCCCGCTCATCGCGATCACCCCGGAGCACTACAACCGGATGTATCGCATCCTGGATCGCGGGATCCCCGTCACCATCGAGGCCGAGGTCCGGAACCGGATCGGCGAAGAGGTCGAGCCAGCCAGCAACGTCCTGGCCGAGATTCGTGGAAGCGATCTGGCCGACGAGGTCGTGATGCTCGGCGCACACTTCGACACCTGGCACGCCAGCCCCAACGCGAGCGACAACACCTCCGGCGTGGCCGTCATGCTCGAGGCGATGCGCATCCTGAAGGCGGTGGGCGCCCAACCCCGTCGGACCATCCGCGTCGCGCTGTGGTCCGGTGAGGAGCAGGGCCTGTTCGGCTCGCGTGCGTACGTCATGAGCCACTTTGGGAACCCCAACGACCCGCGAGTCGGCATCAGACCGGACTACGAGAAGTTCTCCGTCTACTTCAACCAGGACTATGGGCCGGGCCAGTACCGTGGCATCTGGCTACAGGGTAACGAGCACGTACGCGAGACCTTCGCCGCGTGGATGGAGCCGTTCCGGGACCTTGGCATGACAACGATCTCGCTTCAGCCCGTGGGAAGCACGGACCACGTGCCGTTCGACGCGGCCGGACTCCCGGCCTTTCAGTTCCTCCAGGCCCACGTCGGCGGAACGGGAGGCCACACCAACCTCGACTTCTTCGATACGATCCCGCTCGAAGATCTGATGAAGAACGCCGTGATCATGGCGGCGTTCGTCTACCACGCAGCCATGACGGACGAGCGGATTCCGCGGAAGGGGCTGGGGAGGTAACGGCTTCTCGCCTGTCGGACCTGAGCCGCCCGTTGCTCGGCCTGAATGGAGAAGCCGCGCTTTCAGGCGAGGGTGGCGAGGGCTGAGGGACGGCGCCCTCTAGCCGCCGAAGGTTGCCTTGCTCGCCGCCCATCTCACGTCCACGCCGAACGAGTAGATCAACATCGCCAGCGCTCCCGCCGCGACGACCGTCGCCATGGGTGCCGGAATGATCGGTCCCAGACACACGAGCAGGACCACCCCCTGAACCACGCACACGACCTTGCGCCGCTGGCTGTTCGGCAGCTCCGCTCGTAGCGGAGGCCATCCCCAGCTCGCTGCCACGAACAAATAGCGAAGCGCTCCGACGAGGATCACCCAGGGGCCGACCTTGCCGCTCAGCCACACGAGCACCGACAGCGCGAGCAGCAAGAAGGCGTCGAGCTCCATGTCGAAGCGGGCTCCAAACGCGGTGTGCGTGTCGGTCTTTCGGGCAATCCGACCGTCCACGCCGTCGAGGACCATCGCGATGGTGGACACCACGATGATCCACCAGTAACCGGCGTCTCGTAGCACTTCCGGTTGAAGCACGAGAGCGGCGACCGGGAGCACCAGAGCCGACCGGCCCAGCGTCACCCGGTTGGCACTTCCCAGGCCCGTCGCTCCGGGCAGGTCGGGAGGAAGACGCCACACGATGAGCCCGGCCAGGACGCCGTATAGCGCTCCGGTGTGCAGCAGATACGTGGCCTCGAGGCCGAACAGCCGCCAGGTTAGGACGGCCGCGGCCAACAGCAGACCGAGGCCAACGACGAGATCCTTCCGTGCTCGGCGAAGACTTCCCGCACGAGAGGCTGCGGCGGCGGCCGTGGGGACCACCTTCGTCATCTCTCGAGCCGAATCACGATCGAGTCGACCACACGATGTCCGACAACTCCACCGCTCGTCAGTTCTGGGTCAAAGCACCGGGTCATGGAGAAATCGTGACCGCGGAGATGCCTCCGAGGCAAGAGGACGAGGTCCTCGTGCGGACGCTCTACTCGGGAATCAGTCGGGGCACGGAGGCACTCGTCTTCCGTGGCGAGGTGCCACCGTCGCAGCACTTGGCCATGCGCGCCCCGTTTCAGGAGGGCGAGCACGGGGGTCCCGTGAAGTACGGCTACATCAGCGTCGGCGACGTGATCGAGGCGCCGAACGCACGCTCCGAGCTGACCGGCCGCACCGTCTTCTGTCTCCATCCCCATCAGGACGTCTACTGCGTCCCCGCCCACGCCGTTGCCCCAGTTCCAGACGACGTCCCCCCGGGCCGAGCGATTCTCGCGGCGAACATGGAAACTGCCGTGAACGCCATCTGGGATGCGCGCCCGACGGCTGGCGACCACATCGTCGTCATCGGCGCCGGAGTCGTGGGGCTGCTGATTGGCTGGCTGAGTCGACAGATGCCGGGAGCCGACGTGACCATGGTGGACGTGAACCCGGAGCGAGCGTCCGTGGCGGGAGCCCTCGGGTTGGAGCTCACCACCTCGGCGCCTGAGAGCGCCGAAGCGGACCTGGTCTTCCACGCGAGCGGCAACCCCGAAGGCCTCGCCGCGTCGTTAGCAGTGGCGGGTGTTGAAGGGACGATCGTGGACGTCAGCTGGTACGGAACCAGAACCGTTCCTCTGCCCCTTGGCGAAGCTTTCCATTCGCGCAGGCTCAGGATCGTGAGCAGCCAGGTGGGGCGGATTCCAGCCAATCGGGCCGCGCGATGGAGCTTCAGCAGGCGCATGGGTCTGGCGCTGGACCTGATTCGAGACCCCTGCCTCGACGCGCTCATCACTGGCGAGAGCGACTTCGAGGATCTGCCGTGGGTGATGACCCGCCTCAGCCGAGATCCGGGCAGCGAGCTCTGCCATCGCATCAGATATCCGAAAGCGGATTAGCACCTCACCGGGGGGAGACAGCTTGTACAGCTTGAACGTCCGCGAACACTTCATGATCGCCCACAGCTTCGACGGTGAGGCCTTCGGACCCGCGCAGAGACTCCACGGCGCGACCTACGTCGTCGATGCCACCTTCCGACGCGAGGAGCTCGACGGGGACGGCTTGGTCGTCGACATCGGGCTTGCAGGTCAGCAGCTCCGGGCCGTCCTGGACGACTTCAACTACCGCAATCTGGACGACATGACCGAGTTCGCTGGAAGGAACACGACCACCGAGTTCTTGGCCCGGGAGATCTTCGAACGGTTGGTCCGGGCGGTCCACGACGGGAAGCTCGGTGAGGGGGCTCGGGGCGTGACGTCGCTGTGCGTCACCCTCAACGAGTCCCACGTAGCATGGGGCAGCTACGAAGGTCCGGTGTGACGTCCAACGTGCTCCACCTGATCGTGCCAGGTCCGCTCGATCAGTGGACGGGGGGCTACGTCTACGACGCCCGAATGATCGCGGGCCTGCGGGACATCGGGTGGGGCGTCGAGGTGCGGAATCTCGAAGGAAGATTCCCCGAGGCCGACGACCGTGCACGGGAAAGCCTCGGCACCGCCCTAGCCGAGCTCCCAGACCGGGCGCTCGTGATCATCGACGGGCTTGCGATGGGCGGGCTGCCCGAAGCGCTGCACGTACATCGCGACCGCCTCCGCATGATCGCACTCGTGCACCACCCGCTTGCGGACGAGACGGGGATCGACCAAGGCCAGGCGGAACGGTTTGCGCGGCTGGAGCGAGAGGCGCTGTCGGCCTGCTCCGGCGTGATCGCAACGAGTGGTTTCACGGCAGCTCGCCTCCGGGAATACGGCGTGCCGGCGGAGCGCGTGCGGGCTGTGCCGCCGGGGGTCGAGCGGGCCGGCCCGGCTACCGGTCCAGGCCCCGGAGAGCCTCCCCGATTGCTCTGCGTCGCCACGGTCACGCCCCGAAAGGGGCACCTGGTACTGGTCCGGGCCCTGGCAGGTATGGCCGAGAAGCGCTGGAGCTGCGTGTGCGTCGGTAGTCTGTCTCGTGCCCCGGAGTACGCGACCGCCGTTCAGAACGAAGTTCGCGACACAGGATTGGAAGACCGGATCCGTTTCGTCGGCGAGTGCGATCCCCGGGCACTCGACGGCCACTACCACCGGAGCTCCGTCTTCGTCCTTCCCTCGTACTATGAAGGCTATGGTATGGTGCTCACCGAGGCATTGGTTCGCGGGTTGCCGATCGTGAGCACGACGGGAGGAGGGATTCCGTACACGGTTCCGGACGGCGTGGGGATTCTCGTGGCCCCGGGGAACCATAGTACGTTGGCGGGAGCGCTGGCACAGCTCCTCTCCGATGATTCGAGCACCTCGACGACACACGACTCCCGTGGTGCGAAGCGGCGCTTGGCAATGAGTACCGCAGCCCGCCGATACGGTGAGACGCTGCCGGATTGGGAAGAGGCAGCCAGGGCCTTCGCCGAGGCGATCCGGCACCTCGGTTCTCTGACACACGCAGACACGCACAGCGTCTAGGTCGCTAGCCGCCGTCCGTTTGTCCGTGGGACTCTGACCCATCGCACGAGGGAGGCATCGGCCTGGCCAAGGAAAGCTTCGACACCAAGTGGCTGGCACTGCGCGAGCCTGTGGACCACAGGTCTCGGGCTATCGAGCTCCTACCACTGCTCGAATCCGCTCACCGTGCCAACGAGTGGACTCGTATTCTCGATCTGGGAAGTGGAACGGGCTCGAATCTCCGCTACCTGTGTACTCGGCTGCCCGGACCGCAGGACTGGATGTTGCTGGATGACGATCCGGAGCTCCTGGCCGAGGCGGAGCCCTGCGGTGCAGTGCGCACCATGGTGCAGGTCACGGGAGACCTGGATGAAGACGGGCTCGATGCCATTGACGATGCCCACCTCGTTACCGGATCCGCCCTTCTCGATCTCGTGTCCGAACAATGGCTTCGCCGACTCGTGGATGCATGCGCCCGCCGCGCGTGCGGGACATGCTTCGCCTTGACCTATGATGGTGAAATACGATGGTCCAACGAGTCGACGGTCTCCCACGACGACGGCCAGATCGAGGGGCCCGGCGAGTCGACGGTCTCAGATCACGACGGCGAGATTCGGTGGGGTGGACGTCTGGTCCGCGACCGTGAGGGCGACGCCGATTCGGTTGAGCCTCCCGTCACGCAGGATCTCGACGACGCCTTCGTCCGGAAGGCAGTGAACTCCCATCAGCGCGGGGACAAGGGACTCGGTTTCGCGCTGGGACCGACGGCGGGCGCGCGGGCGGAAGAGCTGTTTCGGGAGGTGGGCTTTCGAACTTGGGCGTTCGCAAGTCCTTGGCGGCTGGGCCCGAGCGACGCGGCGATCGTCGAGGCGCTCATCGGCGGCTGGGAGCACGCGGCCGTCGAGCAGCGCCCCGAGCAGGAAAAAAGGATCCGCGATTGGGCGATCCGTAGAAGAGCCACCGTCGCGCAGGGAGACTTCGCACTGACGGTCGGACATATTGATCTGCTGGCCTTACCACCAGAATCCGCGGCGTGAGCTCCACCCCAGGGCCCAGTGCGGTGTCTCAGGGGTCTGGGAGCAATCGAGCGGGCACGGGCGCCCTCCTCGTCAGGCGTGTGCTCCCACGTCTCGTCGTCAGCGTTGGGCTCCTGCTGGTCCTCGGGTGGCTTCTGGACCCCGGGCAGGTGATCGGACGGCTTACCGACTTGAGCGCATTCTGGATCCTCGTCGCGCTCGGCATCTCCTTGCTCCAAATGGCGGTTCTCGCCTGGCGATGGCGTTACACGGCGGGGAGGCTGGGAATCGACCTGACATGGGTCCACGCACTCCGGGAGTACTACCTCGCGACCTTCCTCAACCAGGTGCTGCCCGGCGGCGTCTTGGGTGACGTGTCACGGGCCTGGCGACACGCCCGTGCCGGGCTCGACGATGGAGCCGCGGGTGGAACGGCGATCCGCGCGGTGATCCTCGAGCGCGCGTCCGCCCAGGCGATCATGACCGGTGTGGCGGTGGTCTCGTTGCTGACCCTGCCGATAGGGCTGGGCGCGACTGGGTGGATCGCCGCGGGCGTTGTCGGCGCCGTGGCCGCCACGGCCGCACTTCTCCTCGCTGTCGGGCGACGCCGGTCGGCGCGGGGTAACGACGGCCTGATCGAGCGTACCTGGACCGACACCCGAACGGCGCTTCTCGCGGGCAGCGCATTCGGCGTCCAGCTCTTCACCGGGTTCGTCGTGGTGAGCACCTACATCGCGACCTACACGGTCGCGGCGCGGGCCATCGGCATCACCACACCTCTCGGTGTCCTACTGCCCTTGGTGGCTCCGGTTCTGCTGGCCATGCTGATTCCCGTGACGATTGCGGGCTGGGGCGTCCGCGAGGGCGCTGCGGCCCTGCTCTGGGGCGCAGCCGGCCTCACCGCGGTGGACGGGGTCGCGATCTCGGTTGCCTACGGGCTGATCGTATTCCTGTCTGCACTGCCAGGGGCGGTGGTTCTGGGCTGGACCCTCGCGCAACCGCGCCCGGTGACCGACCCGCGAGGGTGAGAGGCCCGGGGCACTTCCAACGCCGCGCCGCGCTCCGGCGGCCGACATCGGCTACTCCGCTCGCGTGGCTGTACGAGCCCGCAAGTCCAGATCGAAGAGGATGTCGTCGCCGAGACGGAAATGCCGGCAGGGTGGCCGAATCGCTTCAGTCAGCTCGTCAATCGGCTCCAGGGTGAGGGCAGGGCGTCCGGATCCGATCAGGAGCGCTGCCACCGTAACGTGTAGGCGGTCGAGAGCGCCGGCCTGGATGAATCGCGACAACGTGACGCCGCCGCCTTCGACGAGGACGCGCCGGAGACCCTGGTTGCCGAGCGCCTCCAGAATCGACTGGGGCGAAAACCCGTCGGTTCCGACGGTGGCCAACGGGAGCACCTCGGGTGCGATCCCGCTGCCCGGAGGAGGCTCCCGCAGGCCGTCGCCGACTGGGGCGGTCGTGCCATCGTCCAAGCGCCGGACCACCAGCGTGCGGGCGGCGCCATCCGAGAACACGTACCTTTCAGGGCTCAACCGGCCATTGGGATCCAGGACGACACGGACGGGGTTCACGCCATCGACTGCACGCACCGTAAGCCGAGGGTTGTCCGACTCGATCGTGCTCGCGCCAACAATGACTGCATCCACGAGAGCCCTGAGTCGATGCAGACGAACGATGTCCTCGGGACCGGTGACGTAGTGTGACTTTCCGGACTCGGTGGCGATCCGTCCGTCGAGGCTTTGGCCAGTCTGTCCGATGACCAGATTAGAACGCACTTGGAGCGGGAGGTAGAGATCCAACAGATCGCGCGCTGCCTCTGTCGGGGACGTAGACGCCTCCCACTGGCCGGAGGACTGGACTTGCAACCAGACACCTGGCCTGGGATCATACTGCACCCGCGACGGCGCGGATTCGCCGCCGGCCCCGGGGCGCACGGCACGCACGAGATGCCAAGCCGTCTGCTCGTCGATCGGGGCACTCACGGAATCTTCTCCCGTTTGTAGGAGCGTTGAATATCAGCACGCACGCCGTAGAACGTGGTCTGTTCGACCTGAGGCGAGGTCGACTTCTATACGTCACCGGCCCGGAGCATGGGAGCCCCGGGGGAGGCGACGGAGACGGCGTCGTGCTTGCCGCCGTCGAAAGCCTCGACCGCGAGACCGTCCAGTGGCTGCGGGCCCTTGAGGCCGGCGATCTAAGGCTCGCACTCACGCATCATCGTGCCCACGCAATGGGCCTTTATGGGGCGCCCGAGGCGGATGCGGGCCAGTCCTCGAGTTCCCGCTCCCTCGCCGACCGGAGCAACGGAGCTGGCAAGCCCGATATCAGTATCAGCCTGAACGGTGAGTCGGGCCCAGACCAGATCCTCCGCTTGTCCAGCGCGTTGGGCAAGTATACGACGGCATCTCGCGACCTACGCCCGGCAACCGATGCGGAGCGCGGGGGCCTCATGCTCGCGCGTCTGGGCGGGCTCTTGCCCGCCGTCGTGACGGTCCGTGTGCATCCGGCCGACTCCTCCACGTTGAGGGACTTGCTGGAAGAGAGGGCGATCTTGGATGTGACGACCGAGCAGATTTTCGAGCTCGCGCATCAAACCGGGATCGAGGTGGTTCGAGTGAGCGACGCGCCAGTCCCGCTCGAGGAGGCGGAAGACGCGCGCTTCATGCTGTTCCGCGAGGCCAATGGGCTCCTCGAGCACGTCGCGATTTTGATCGGTGATCCGGAGAGTTGGCCCGATCCGGTTCCGGTGAGGATTCACTCCGCCTGCCTGACCGGCGATCTCTTCGGCAGCTTGCGCTGCGACTGTGGGGAGCAGCTTCGGGGCAGCCTCCGCGTGTTCACCGGTCGAGGTGGTGGTGTCCTCTTGTATCTGGCGCAGGAGGGGCGGGGGATAGGACTCGGGAACAAGCTGCGCGCCTACGCACTGCAGCAGCAGGGGCTGGACACCGTTGATGCCGACTGCGCGCTGGGCTTCGGTCCCGACGAGCGCCGGTACGATGTCGCTGTCGAGATGCTGCGCAACCTAGAGGTCGAGCGGGTCCACCTCCTGACGAACAACCCCGAGAAGGTGAAGGGCCTGCGGGAGGGCGGCATACGCGTCGTGTACCGACAGCCGCTGCACGGAACCTTGAACCGCCACAACCTTCCTTACGTTCGCGCGAAGGTCCAACGGGCAGGGCATTGGCTGGGCGACATGCTTTCGGGGGCCACCCCCGGGGAGTAGCTCCGGCCGCAAATGCTGTCTCCGCGCCGGCCTCAATGGCAGTTTTGGCAACGGTGCGGGGCAGGAGGAGGCCGATCGGTCAGACGAGCTTCTCGAGCGGAAACGACCTCGCGTCCTGGATGACCTCCGCCATCGCGCGTCCGTAGTGCGCAACGAGGCGCTCGCCCATTGCCGCGCTCGCAAGCGTCGCGTTACCCACGACTCCGAGAGCGTTCAAATCTCCAGCGAGCCACGCGAACGGGGCCTCCCCTTCAGGCGAGACTCGGTTCATCCGGCCTTCCAGCTGCACGCCAAGCGACCGTGCGTCGGAGATCGCGTCTACCCGAACGAGCTCTGGACCCAAGTGCAGCATCATGGCGGTTTCTACGGCTCCGCCGTGCAGGCCGTGGACCCACTCGGATACCGGGAGACGAACATCCTCAGGACGATCGAAACGGAAGTAGCTCGCCTTTACGACGAGCATGCCCTCTTCCCGGCGGAGCCTGAGGCCCGCGATGTCCATGGCGGCCCGGTTGCCGCCGTGGCTGTTCGCCAACACCAGCCGCTTGACTCCCGATCCCGCGATCGACGCACCGAGCTGTTCGATCACGTCAATCAGAGACTCTGGCTCCAAGCTCACACTACCCGGGAAGTCGAGGTGCTCCGGACTCGATCCCACGACCTGCGGGGGCAGCACCCAGGCGGGAAAGTCCTCGGGGAGATGACGGAATGCCGCGGACAGGATGCCCTGCCCGATGACGAGGTCGGTAGAGAGCGGTAGGTGAGGGCCGTGCTGCTCGATGGCCGCGAGAGGCAAGATCACCACCGGGTCACGGTCGGCGACCTCCGCAGCGTCAGAGGACGTCATGGACTGCCAACGCCTTACGGAGTCGTCAGCCATCGTCTGCACGTCCCGCGGTCGACTCCAGCCGAGCGTACACATCGCCGGAGGAAGCACCGCCCGCCCCCTCCTCGAGCCACTCGACGAGCTCATCGCCACCCAACCACGGCTCGAACAGAAGGGTTCGCCGCTCGCCTGGAACGGCGTTGTACCGATAGGTGCCCAACTCCTCGAGGCGCCTCACGCACGCCACTGCAACGTCCAAGCCGCCGGCGACGAACTCGAGGGAGATCCCGCGCAAAGGCCGACTGAGTCCGGCGAGGACCTCGGCCTCGTGTCCTTCCACATCGATCTTACAGAAGCGCGGCTCACCGTACGTCTCGATCAACGCGTCCAGCGTGACAACCGGGACCTCGACGACCTCTTCCCAGCGCACGCCCCGGAACCCTGGGTTGGATTTTGGCACCGTCTCGCGCCAAGTCTCCGCGAGGGTGGACACCGTCGGATTGCGGGCGCTGACCGCGAGCCGGGCCGCCCCGGGCGATCGACCGACTGCTTCCGCCCTTACGGTGATCCCCTCGTGCTTGCGCACCATCCGACGTAGCCACGGGACGATGTGAGGTTGAGGCTCGAGCGCCACGACCCGCGCCCCGAGGGTCGCGAACGCCACGGAGCGGTCACCGAGGTGTGCGCCCACATCGAACACCAGATCGCCCGGACTGACCCACGATCCGTAGAGACGGCGCAGACCGCGCTGACGGCCAGGTCGCCAGTACACGATCAGCGAGCGCAGGAGGCCGAGCCAGCGATCCATGCCGTCACTCTCCCTCTCGCCCGGGCTCAGGTGGCGGGGTGGCCGCGGGCGGAGCTGACGGTTCCGTCATGAGGGCCGTACGGGGCTCCAGGGACCGCGGCTCCCTGCCGATCCGAGGATCCTCGCGGCCAACGGGTGGCCAGATGCGCCACATGACCCCGTCGCGGAGGATGACGAAGTGGTACATCACAGCACCGATGTGCAGCGCGATCAGCGCGGTGAGGGTATAGGCCGTGAAGGCGTGCACGACGCGCATCAAACGGGCGATTTCCGGCATGCGTGGCAGGAGCGGCGGGATCCCGAGAAGCTCCAGGAGCTCGAGCGGGAAGCCGTCGCCTACCGTGCGGATGTACCCACTCACCGGCATGACGACGAGCAGTACATAGATCGCGATGTGCGTGAGCCCCGCGATTCGCTGCTCGACGGCGGGCACGTAGCTTGGCATGGGCGGGGCAGGATGCGTGAGTCGCCAGACGACCCGTGCCGCGATCACGACCAACAGCACCGGTCCAGCGGCTTTGTGCAGGATGAACAACGCGTTGCCGATGCTCGGAAAGCCCTCGCTGGTCATGGCGATCCCCACCGGGATCTGCACAACGATCAGAAGGAACACGAGCCAATGAAACGCCCGGGCGCCGGCACCGTATCGGCTCGGTTGCAGTTCGGCCATCAGGGATCAGTTCTGGACAGCCGACCAGGCACCGGCTCGCTGAACGCCGCCACGAACCAGTCCCTGAAGTAGTCCATCCCGACCGAGGTCTTCTCGGGATCCGGGAGGCCGCCGGGCACGAATCCCCAGTCGATGAACGGCTGGACGAGCGCCGCGTCGCCGCTGATCACGTGCACGGGCACGTCCCAGGTCGCGTCGTCGCCGATGATCAAGGGCGCGGGCTGGTGGTCTCCCATCACGATGAGCAACACGTCTGAGTCGACGTAGTTCTCGGCGTATCCCATCATCGCGCTGATCGCGTAATCGACGGCGAGCGCGTAGTGCTCTCGCACCCGGTCCGTGTCCAGCCACAGATCCTCGGGCCGCTCACCGGAATGCTCCCACGGATCGAACACGGACCCGTCGCCCACACTCTCCCAGTCGTCCAGCACCGTGAGAATCGGCGTCCAGGGAGCGTGGCTACTGATCAATCCCACCTCCGCGAACAAGGGCGCGTCACCCGTTCCGCGGACCGAGTTCTGTAAGAACGACCACGTGAACTGATCCGGCATGGTAACCCAGTTCAACGGAGGCCCGGCGTAGTCGATGTCCTTGAACGCGTAGATGCGGTCATAGCGAAACAGCTCCCCTTCCGGCCAAGCCATGGTGATGGCAGGCAATAGAGCCACCGTTCGGTATCCAGCGTGCCGGAAATCGTCGATGAGCGTCTCTCTTCCGCTCGTGACGAGCAGGTCGTAGCGCATCTGATTATCCAGCCAGAGGCCACTCGCCAGCGAGCCGTGCGAGAACCAGGACTGACCTCCCTGCGTAGGCGCGACCAGGGCGCCGGTCGCCAAGTGCAGCCCGGCATCCGCCATGCGCATCGTCAGCTCCTGCAGCCTCGGCTGTACGATCGGCGCGAAGCGAGGATCACGGACGGCGGACATGCCGTACGACTCGACGAATCCGAGCAGCACGTCTCGTCCGTTGAGTCGTGTCAGCAAACCGGGGCGCTCCGCATTGCTGTCGGAAGCTTCTGCCAGATCGGCGATGAACTGCTCGCGCTCCTCCAGCATCTCGAAGAGAAAACGGGTTTGCTCCGCGCCGAGGCGCACCGCCGGCCAAGTCGCTCGCTCTCCAATCGCCGGGACCCGATCGCCCACGAGGCCGAGAGTGGAGAGGACAGCGAGCGCGGCGCCCGCGAGGCGGAGGACGCCCGTCCGCTGCTGCTCCCGGGCCGGTGAGAGCAGATACCCGATGGTGACCCCGAGCACCGAGGCCGCGACGACGACACCTCCGAGCACGAGGAACGCCCGTACGGGCCCCACCGCTCCCCGCAACAGGTTGTGGACGGCGCTGACGAGCTGAACGTCGAGATAGAGGTTGAGGGGACGGGCCAGGCTCTGGCGAGCAGCGGCGTCACCGAGGCCCACGATGCCGACAGCAACGACGGCCAACGCCACGAGTCCAGCCAGGACCAAGCTCGACCGCCGCCGAGGCAACAGGGCGAAGATTCCAACGATGAGGACGGCCTCGAAGGCGACCCAATTCGTCCCGATCCCGCCGGCAACGATCCACGTCGGGACCAGCAGTGAGCCATTGACAAGCAACAGGGCAATCAGCAGCCTCAGACTCCTCGCTGACGCGCTCATCTGCTCGTTACCGGCTCCCGGAGTTTATGAAGTTCATGGAGGTTCGTCTGTTGTCCCTGACGGTCCCGGCGCTGCTGGTCATGGCGTGTGATCCCGCTTCCGAGCGGGAATTCACACTACCCGGCCGCGACGCTGCCGCCAACCCCGTGTCGAGTGCGTCGGCAGGTGCGTGGGGTGTGGACACGAGCACCCCGATGACTCCGGGAGCGCTCTTCGAGCACGTGATCGCGCGTGCCCGGATGATGGCCAGCCAAGCCTACACACCCGCATACGATGACATGCCGCCGGCGCTCGCCCGCTTGGACTACGATCAGTTCCGATCGATCCGGTTCCGCCCGGAATCAGCGATTTGGAACGGTGAAGGAGCGTTCGCGTTGCAGCTCTTCCATCCGGGATCCATCTACCGGGATCCGGTTCGGATGCACTTGCTGGAAGAGGGGCGCGTGAGGACACTTCCGTTCGACCGCGAGCTGTTCAGCTACGACGGTGAAGCGGCCGCGGTGGCTGCTCTGGTGCCGCCGGAGCTCGGGTATGCGGGGTTCAGGGTACACTACCCGCTCAACGACCCGGAGGTGATGGACGAGGTCGTGGTGTTTCTTGGAACCTCCTACTTCCGGTTGTTGGGCGCGGGTCACGCATATGGTTTGTCGTCCCGGGGGTTGGCCGTGGACATTGCGACGGATCGCGACGAGGAGTTCCCGGCGTTCCGGGAGTTCTGGATCGCACGCCCCACGCCCGAGTCCATGACGTTGACGATCTTCGCGCTGTTGGACGGTCCGTCGGTGACAGGGGCGTACCGCTTCGATCTCGCGCCGGGCCGCGGTACGTCGATGTCGGTAGACGCGCGTCTCTTTGCACGGGAGGACGTGGGGAAGCTCGGGGTCGCGCCTCTGAGCAGCATGTTCCTGTACGGCCCGAACCGAATGCCCGCCTTCGACGACTTCCGCCCCGAAGTTCACGACTCCGACGGGCTGATGATGCTCACCGGTCGGCAGGAGTGGATCTGGCGCCCGTTGAGCAACGGTCCCGGTCTACAGGTGACGTCCCTTCGCGACGAGAGCCCCCGCGGCTTCGGGCTGGTTCAGCGCGAGCGTGACTTCGACAGCTACCTGGACCTCCAGGCCAACTACCACCGACGCCCGAGCGAATGGGTGGAGGTCGGCGAAGGTGACTGGGGCAGCGGGGGGGTCGAGCTTCTCGTGATCCCGACCGAGTCGGAGTTCAACGA
The DNA here is from genome assembly GCA_965248625.1 of Longimicrobiales bacterium. Lineage (GTDB taxonomy): Bacteria > Gemmatimonadota > Gemmatimonadetes > Longimicrobiales > Gaopeijiaceae. Next base: position 2,299,084 of record OZ252109.1, read on the forward strand.
CAACATTGCCGCGTATTGGGTGCCCGACGCGCCGATGATGGCCGGCGACGAACGCAGCTACCGGTACAGGCTCGTGACCTTCGACGGCCGGCTTGAGGAGCAGACCCACGCGCAGGTCGAGCGCACGCGGGTCGGATGGGACGCCCTACCCGGCCAAGCAGATCCACCCCCGCGCAGCCAGCGCCACGTCATCGTCGACTTCACGGGAGGCGCGATCCCAGGATCGCTGGGCGAGACGGGCCTGGTCGAGCCGTTCGCTGAGACGTCGGCCGGTGAGATCACGGACCTGAAGGTGCAGGAACTTCCGGACGGCGGGGGATGGCGTGCGTCGCTCACTCTCTCGCCGGACGGTGGCCGGCCCGCCGACATGCGGCTCTACTTGGAGCGCAGCGGCCAGAGGCTGACCGAGACGTGGAGCTATGTGTGGTACCCGGATCGTGTCCGGTAGCCTGAGGATTCGGACCCGATGACCACCGGCCCCGTGGAGCCACGTCGCGATTCGCCCAACGCCTTCCGCACGCCCTTCGCCCGGAGCCGGCGCTGGCTGTTCTTCGGAGCGGTCACGGCGACCACGCTGGGCGGCACGGCCATGATGCTCGACATCGTGAGCTACGCGGGCCTCACCGCGCTCGAGATCGTGATCCTTCTGCTGTTTGCGCCGACGTTCACGTGGATCACGATCGCGTTCTGGAACGGATTGGTGGGCTTCATCCTTCAGGCTCTCGGGCGTGATCCGTTGTCGCTCGGGCCCAATCCGTCCGTGCATGGACGGCCCGGCGACGTTTGGGAGGGGGCTGAGCCAATCGCTAGCCGTACAGCTCTGGTGATGCCGGCCTACAACGAGGATCCGGAGCGGGTGGTCGGCGGACTGGGGGCCATGATCCGGTCTCTGGAATCCACCGGCCAGGACGACCAGTTCGACGTCTACCTCCTGAGCGACACGACCGACCCCGCGGTCGCCCAGGAGGAGGAGATCGCCTGGACCGCGCTTCGGGCTCGGATCGATCGTCCCGAGGGCCTCTACTACCGCCGACGGCCAGTCAACACGGGCCGCAAAGCGGGCAACATCGCCGACTTCTGCACGCGTTGGGGTCGCCACTACGACTTCATGGTCGTTTTGGACGCCGACAGCATCATGAACGGCCGGACCCTGGTGAAGCTCGTTCTCGCGATGGAGGCGAACCCGGACGCTGGGCTGATCCAGACGGTCCCGATCCCGGCAAGGCAGGAGACGCTCTTCGGCCGCCTCGTCCAGTTCGCGGCCGGCCTGTATAGCCCGATGCTCGCCACCGGCCAGGCCTTCTGGCAGACCGACTCGGGGAACTACTGGGGCCACAACGCGATCATCCGAGCGGACGCGTTTGCTGAGCACTGCAAGCTGCCCGTGCTTCGTGGCACCCCTCCCCTGGGCGGGCCTGTTCTGAGCCACGATTTCGTAGAAGCGGCTCTGCTTCGGCGAGCGGGTTGGAAGGTGTACATGATGCCCAAGCTCGGAGGTAGCTACGAGGAGGTGCCCAGCAACGTCGTCGAATATGCGAAGCGCGACCGACGGTGGAGCCAGGGAAGCCTCCAGCATCTTCGGTTGCTGCCGATGAAGGGCCTAAAGTGGATGAATCGCCTGCACTTTCTGCTCGGCGCGATGGGCTACGTGTCGTCGCTGCTTTGGTTTCTGATGCTCCTCGCCAGCACGGGATACGTCCTCGGGCCACTCGTCAGTGGGCGCCCGACGGCGGGCGGTGCTCCACTGCTTCACCTGAATTGGCCGCTGCCGCCCGCAAGCGATTTCGTTTCACTGCTCGCCGTCACGGGCGTCCTTCTGTTTCTCCCGAAGCTACTGGGCGTGTTGCTCGCTCTCGGGCGCGAAAGGCAGGCGTTCGGTGGTTCTTTCCGGCTACTGACCAGCGCGTTTCTCGAAACGCTCTTCGCGGTCGTGGCGGCACCACTGATGATGATGTACCACAGTCGCTTTGTTCTGAGCGTGCTTCGTGGCCGTGACATCGAGTGGGAGCCGCCAATGCGGAGGGGTAGGCTGCTTCCATGGCGGGAGGCCATCGTGAAGACGATGGGTGTGATGGCCATTGGTGCCGTCTGGGCGGGAGCCACACTCTACTACAGCCCCCTGTTTTTCCTCTGGCTCACGCCGATATTCGCCGGGCTGCTGCTCGCGGCACCTCTCGTTTGGTGGACGAGCAGTGCCAAGGCTGGTCGGTGGACGCGCCGCCGGGGCCTGTTCCTGGTGCCGTCCGAGACGTCGAATCCAGCCGAGCTCCAGCTGTCAACGTGGTCCAGTATCGATCCCTCCAGGGCTCGGGTGCGAAAACCCAAGCCGTTACCGGGCGGACTGCTGCTCGTGCCGCCTGAATGGCCTCGGGCCATGCCAGGCCGCGGTTCGGCTCACCGACGGGGAGCCGCGCGGGCGGACGCGTAGAGGTCGCCTCAAGCAGCTGGCTCGAACTCCGGCGGAATCGCCCCGCCCCGCGACAAGGCCTTCTCCAACGCCCCCGCGTGCCGGCACTTGCCCCGGTAGTAGAATCCGCGGCAGCTGCACGCGACGTCTGGCCCGTCCACCTCGAGCGTGTACCAGTCGTCCCCTTTCCTGTTTCGCATCCGGTAGCACTCGGGGGTAGGGGGATCAAGCGACCGCGCGAGGGCTTCGATGGCCTCGGGGGTGATGACGGGCTTCGGCCCCGCCCTCCGCTCCGCGTAGGGTCCCGAATAGAATTCCGCCTCTTCGAACTCGGCCCGGTAGAGCTGGACGGCCTCCCGCAGCAGGCGGTCGACGGCCCCCTTGTGGTCGCTTTCTTCATCCGACATCTGCCCCGAAACCCGCGCGATCATCCGCTGTAACTCCGACAGAACGTCGGCGGAGTGGGTTCCCTCCGACGTGAGCGCACGCGCGTCCACGACGTCCACGATCAGCCGGCTCTTGGCCTCGAGCACCTCTCCCATGAACTCCTCGAGAGTCCCTGAGGCCGAGAAGTAGTAGACGTTGACTGGGTGCTCTTGGCCGATGCGGTAGGCCCGGTCCTCGGCCTGCCAATGGTTGGCCGGGACCCAGTCGAGGTCGTTGAAGACCACACTGCGCGCGGCCGTAAGGTTCACGCCCACTCCCGCCGCGATGATGTTCGCCGCCATCACGCGCACCGAATCGTCGTTTTGAAACGCGTCGACGATTCGTTGGCGCCGGCCAGTCGGCGTCTTTCCGGTGATCTTCACAGCCCGGTCTCCGAAGTGCTTCTCGACCATCTCCGAAGGCGGGGTGAAGCAGGAGTAGACGATCACTTTCTCGCCCTGGTCCACGATGCCCTCGACGAACTCGATCGTGTTTTTCACCTTTGCGATCGCGATGCGCTTCCGGGCAGGAGAGATGCGGCTGAGCAGCGCGATCCGGTTCGGGCCCTCGAGGCCTTCCCCCACGGGCTGCTTCCCGTGGGCCCGCGCCTCGATCATCTCCTCGAGGAGCCTTCGCGTCTCACGACGTCCGGTGGACTCCGGAATCTCGACGGGAAGCCAGGTCCGGATCTTGTTCGGGAGATCGAGGACGTCTTCCTTACGCCGCCTGAGCATGGTGCGGTGCAGCTGAACGGTGAGCTCCTCGATGTTGCTCGCCCCGTCCGCAACCCACCCCCACTCGTTCCGGTGGGCGTCGCAATAGCGGCGTGCGAACGTCAGGAAGTTTCGGCCGAGCGGATGGTTTGTGAGCTGTAACAGCGGAAACAGGTCCCGAGGCCGGTTCGTGAGCGGAGTGCCGGTCAGACAGTGGATGCGCGGGGGCCGCTCGGCCCTTCGCACCAGCTCCCGAGAGGTCTTGCTCCGCTGGCTCCGATGATTCTTGAGGTAGTGCGCCTCGTCGAAGACCATGCCTTTGAAGTCGAGATCCGCGAGGGTGTCGAAGTGCCTCTTCAGGATGCTGTAGTTGATCACGACCCAGCCGTGGAAGGGCTCCCGTGGCACGGGGTGCTGGCGATCGACGAGATGGACCTCGGCATCGTCACCCAGGGCGATATGGATCTCGCGCACCCAGTTCAGCTTCACCGACGCCGGGCACACGACGAGGAACGGTCCCTCGCCTTCCGCTTCCACGAGGGCGAGGATCGATTGGCGGGTCTTCCCCAGCCCCATGTCGTCGGCTAGGATGGCCCGGCGCCGTGCCAACAGGAACGCGACGCCGTCCACCTGGTGCGGATAGAGCCCTTCCGCCAGCCGCTGGGCGCGATCGACGTTCGTTGGCGCGATCACCTCGGGATCTCCCGGGCTTCGGTTCGTGGCCTTCGGGTTCGGCCCGCTTAGTTCCGGCTGCTGCCTCCGATCGGATCCCCGGCGGGCATCACGAGCATGGGTCCGGGAACCGTGTTCTCGATCCGCGACTGCCAGCGACGGATATCGGCCGCAACGAGTCGCTGATGAGGCGACGGGGCCGAGACGCCCTCTACGCGTGCCGCGAGCCGTTCGAGCCGATCCGACAACACCGCTCTCACCTCGGCGGAGTTATCGGCTCGGCTCGCCTGCTGCATCATCTGGTCGGCCACCGATCGTTGGATCGAGTGCAGCACGCGCTGTCGATACTCGTCTCCGGCCTGGTCGACGCCCCACGTGGCCTGAATCAAGCGATCCGCCACTTCCTCCAGATCCGGGTAGTCGCCCATGCTCCCGAACACGACCAGCCTACCCATCCGCTCCGGGTGCAGGATCTCGCCGACGGAGAAGCTGGCAGAGGCCTCTGCCGCGCCGATCGGATCGAAAACCAGCCCAGTGTGGCCTGGGAATGCCTCGCCTTCATTGTATCGATACGCAGGAGGCGGAATCATCGAGACGACGTTCTCCGGCAACGCCAGAAAGTCGACTGTCAGCGTGGACAGGATCGTCTCGAGGGCGTCGCGCTGCTCCTCTCCGGAGATGATCGCGAACGGCGTCTGACCATCGCCCTTCACCGCGTACCGGTAGTCCGCGCCCCCGAGGGTCTGGGCGGCTGAGCGAAGCTGGAAACGGTGGTGCATGTAAAGGGGCAGAAGGACGTATTCAAGAGTCGACATCGGCTCGCCGACGCGGATCACATCCGTGCTGAAGCGCTCCAAACCGATCTGGCGCACCCGTAGCTCGAGCTTCAAGTGGTCGACCAGGTTCGAGCCGTTGTCCCACACACTGGCGAACTGATGGGCCGCGCCGATGAAGTTGTTGTTCCGGTGGCCCATGTAGATGAGGCCGTCGGCAACTCCTTCCTGGGCGATCGCGGCGAGGCCACGCGCTTCGTCCGCATTCGACTCGAACTGCCGGTAGAGCCAGTTCACGGAAACCTTGTCGTACTCACCGATGCGCTGCACGTATGCATTCGAGAGATCCAGATCCCCGTTGCCGTCGATCTCGACGAGCGGCGCGGGATAGTCCATGACGCTCTCGCGCCCGTAGGAGCTGGCCATGTAATTGTGCGGGAACCCGAGGGTGTGCCCCACTTCGTGGGCCGAGAGCTGACGCACGCGTGCGAGTGCCATCTCCACTGCGTCGGAATTGTTCGCCACCGGGGCCAGGTAGTCGAAGTCCGGCCCCGCGGAGAGCATGCAAGCCTCGTAATACTCCCCGCTGCTCGCGTCGGGTAGGAAGTCGAAATAGCCGCCGCCATCGTCCGAAGTGATCCCGCCCGAGAACGGAGGCACCATGCCCTGGCCGTGCATGTAGTCCTGCCTGAGCCGTAGGCTCCCGAGGTTCACGACGCCTCGGACGATCTCGCCCGTACGGGGGTCGATCACCGTGTTTCCGTACGAGTAGCCCCGCGTCCGGCGGTGGGTCCAGTGGATCATGTTGTAGCGGATGTCCTGCGCGTCGATGCCCTCGGGTAGCACCTCCACCCGAACCCGTCGATGAAGCCCGCCTCCTCGAACGCGTCGTTCCACCAGCTCGCACCCTCGACGAGGGCGCTGCGGACCGGCTCCGGCGTGCCGGGGTCGACGTAGTAGACGATCGGCTCGACCGCCTCGGATCGCTCGGCGTTCGGATTCCGCTTCTCGAGTCGATGACGCGCGACCCACCGGAGCCGCATGTCTTCGTCGATGGGAGTGGCGTAGTCGAAGACGGTGGGGCCGTTGACGCCCACCCTCGGGTCGGCCGTCCGGACTTGGTAGCCGTCGTCCGGCAGCTGAATGAACGAGTGATGCTGCCGGACGGTGAACGAGCTTCCCGTGGCGGCCACGCCGTTGACGAGGTTGCCCGGCCGATCGCTCGTGAACGTGAGCATCGCCTCGACCTCGGTGTTCTGCGGGAAGGACTTCGTGTTGGGCAGGTACATGGCGCTGCGGGACTTGTCGAGGGTGAATTGCCCCTGATTGCGCTGGGCGACCTGGTTCACGACTCCGCGTGCGTCACGGAGGAAGAAATCCGTGGCGTCCACGAGCACGCGCTCTCCCGTCTGCGCGATGACGTCGAAGCCCCAGTGCACGGACGGGGCGAACGCGTCGCGCACCGCCTGGACCTCGGTGGGATTGTCGCTCCTAGCCCGGAACTCGTAGTTGGGCTCGATGAGCAGCACCCGTGGCCCAACGCGTTTGGCCTCGAAGACGTGCGTGCCACGGAGCTGGCCACGGTCGATGCCCACGGGATTGCTCCCGAGCCCCGACCCCATCGAGATCACATAAAGGAATTCCGTGTCCAGCTGGGCGATCTCCCAGAAGAGCAACCCCGTCGAGTCCTCCCAGTACAGGTTGAAGAAGCCCGCGATCTGCTGGGTGCCCACGGTCTTCTCGGCGATCGTGGGGAGGTCCTGAGCGTGGACTGTGGAAGCGAAGGCGGCGGAGGCGGTCGCGGTGAGCGCCAGCACCGCAGGGAGTCGGCGGATTCCGGCGACAACACGCCTTCGGGACGAAGCGGACATCGGGCTACCTCGTGCTGGATGGTTTTTCAGGGTGACGGGGAAGCTACGTGCTGGACGGGCGAGGGTCCAAGGGGGGAGAAGGAGTCGGGGGCGCCCCTTTACGGTGGCGCCCCCGTCTCGCTTCGACTAAGTGCTCGGCTCGATCAGTTGATCGCGAAGCAGTAAAACAGCCCGTTCCCTCCGGTACCAACGAGGTCGGGCTGACTGCAGCCCCTGGTCGGGTGCGCTGAATTCCACGAGGAGTTGCCGCCGCCTGCGCGATCGTGATGACCGATGAAGGCACGGCCCTCGCCGTTGCTCGTCCAGTTGTCGCACGTCGTCTCGGCGGGGTCTCCGCTGAGGGCACGGCCGTGGGAGTCCGAGCCGGTCAGGATGTCGTGCTGGTTCGGCCGGTCCCCGCGGGCGTTCACGGGGTCGCCGTTCTCGTTCAGGGCAAACTCTTTGTTGATGCTGTTGCGATCCCGGTTGACGTCCCCATGGAGGTCGGCAACGTTGCCGGCGATGAGCGCACCGTTGGCGTTGTGCCACGGGCCGTTGCCGATGCGGTCGCGGGCGTTCACGGCGGACATGCCGCCGCCCGCCGTTTGGCTCAGGTAGGCCTGCCAGGTCCGGTTACCCGCACCTGCTGCTGCGGCCAGGCTTTGGCAGTGCCCGTCAGCGCCTTCGAGGCCGCCGAGATCCGCTCCGTCACCTGGGCCGACGCTGGTGATGAAGAAGCCTATCGGCTCATCCTGCGCGCTCAGCGCAGTGGCGGCCGAGAGCATGACGAGGACCGCGGCCAGGACGTGTAAGGTCTTCCGCATAGCTACCTCCGTGGTTCGACGGTGGATAGGCGGACTCCCGACTATTGGGGGTCCGGAGTGTCCATCCCGGGGCCGGCAGGATAGGCATAGGAGTCCGTGGCGCACAACTGCTGGATCGCTTGGACGCGTTCCAGCGGATCGCCCGCACGTCTTGCAGCGAATCGCCAGCACGCGTGCCAGCGGGTCGTGACGGTCGCAACCCTGGGAAGGACAGAAGGCAGCGCAGTCCTATCGCCGCGCTACACTCCATTGTGCCAGTAGCCAAGTGTCGGGGTCCACGCGTACATCAGTAGGTGTGCCCTCTGAAGCCACGCGCAACGAAGCGCCACCATCTCGAGTCAGGTACAGGCGCTCTCTGGTTGAGCTCCCGTCCTCCAAGTCGATCTGCACCTCCACCTCGAGCTCGAACTGGTAAGCATCCTGCGTCTGCTCCGCCTCGATGACGACCTCTCCCGCGGACTCGTCGTAGCTCCAAGACAGGTCGATGATCGGAATGCCGCCCTGATAGAGCCACTGCTCGAAGAACCCCTCGAGATCCTGTCCTGACACCTCCTCCATAGCGCGGCGGAAGTCGGCCGTCGACGCATTGCTGTCTTTAAAACGCTCGTAGTATGTGCTGACACCTCGCCAGAACGCCTCGGTCCCGATCCTCCGACGCAACATGTGCAACACCCAGCCGCCCTTCTGGTAGGTCATGCCCGTCGTGACCTGACGCATGTCGTCGAGATTCTCGTGTACGACACGATAGTCGAAACGGTCCTGATAGAAGTCCAGTACACGATCGCGTGAGCTCACAAGTCCTTCCACGAAGTCATCTCGCCCGTACGCGTGCTCGCTATAGAGGAGGGTGAAATATGTCGCGAAGCCTTCGCTGAGCCAGACGTCGTTCCAATCATATTCCGTAACCGAGTTACCGAACCACTGGTGTGCGATCTCATGCACTATGACGTTTTGCCATCGCCGGTCACGGTTGCCCGTCACCGATTCATCGCCGTAGAAGATCGCGGATGCCGCCTCCATCCCTCCACCGACGCTGTTCGATTGTATATTCGCGAGCTTTTCGTAGGAATATGGCCCAATGCGGTCCGTATAGAACTCGAGCACGTCTTTGGTGGGCACGGAGAAATCGTAGAAACCGTCGTCGCGGTCCTGACGGTAGACCCAGGTCTGGATCTCCTTGCCGTCGAACCCGTCGACGCGCTGCACCGCGAACTCGGCGACTCCTAACACGTAGAGCCATGTGGCGATTGGCACGGACTGCTTCCAGTGCGTGACACGGGTCCCGTCACCGAGGTCCGTCTCCTCGACCCTGAGGCCATTCGAGACGACCTGATAGCGCGCGGGCGCTATGACCCGCATCTCACTCGTGGCCTTGTCGTACGGGTGGTCGACAGTGGGGAGCCAGTTCCGTGCGCGGTTCGGCCAGTTGTCACTGAAGAAGGTGCGATCACCGTGTTTGTTCGGTCCGATCTGGAGGCCGGTGGCCGGGATGCCCCGGTAGGCGATCGTGACACGGACTCGCTCGTCATCCTCCACCTCACGATCGAGGTCGATGAAGAGCTGGTCCTCCTCATGGCGGTACTCGAGCTCCCGGCCGTCCATCACAATCGCGTCAACGGCCATGCCGCGACCGTCCACGGAGCCCGAAGCTTCGACGAGATCTCGCCGAAGGGACGAATACCCGGGCGCGAGAAAGCGAGCGTCGATGCTCGCGATACCACGGATGAGGTCCGTCGCGTCACTCAATACGATTTGAAAGGCGTAGTGCTCGATATCGATGTCGGGATTCTTGGGGTAGGTGTCGAGAGCCCGATCACCGACAACCGACCCCGGTACCGAAATCGCGAGGACGAACAGGCCACAGAGCGCGATCCGCTTCATTGAAGAGGGCCTCCAGACGAGGACTCGGATGCGTGAAAGATGACGCTGGCTTGAACGGCTCGAGCCACCACGAGATTCAGTTCCTGTCCGGCGGTGCTAACCGCCTCAATTCCTCGAACCAGTTGGTGACCAGCAGGATCTGAGTGGTGGGGGGTTGGTCAGGCTCCTTCAGCATGAGGAAGCGCCGAGCGTCGGGTGACACGTCGAACTCGTCGAGACGGCGAAGCACCAAGTGGCTGACTCCATCGCGCGCGACGACATAGGCCAGGTGGCTCCCGTCCGGAGAGAGCGCCAAAGACGGCCGTCCAGCCCTGGACGGAGCCATGTCCGCCAGCGCTAGACGGTCAGTCTCTGGCAGGGTGATGACGGATCGTGTGACGGCAGCCGCCGGCGCTTCCGAACCGAGCAACGACCATCCGAAGGCGGCCGCGAAGGCCATCGTCGCGACGCCGAGCGCGGGCGCCAGGTGCTTCCAGGGACCCGGAGCAGCCGTCCCCGACATGGCGACGGCCTCGCCATGCTGAAACTCCGGATTCACGAGCGCCTCCGCGAATCCTCTAGCCGTCGGAAAACGGTCGGCAGGCAGCTTCTCGAGGGCCCCCCGAACCGCAGCGTCCACGTTGGCCGGTATGGTCGCCCGGCTCGCCGCCGGGGCCGTGGCCTCCTCCGTAAGAATCTTGGCCAGTACAGCCTGAGCGCTCGCTCCCGTGTGCGGCGGCTCTCCCACCAGCATTTCGTAGAGCACACACCCCAGGGCGTAGACGTCACTGGCTGTGGTTGGGTCGCGGTCGGCAGACGCCTGCTCCGGACTCATGTAGTACGGCGTGCCCAGCGAAAGCTCCGTCTCGGTCAGCCTGCCGCCCCCCGCCGCGCTAACCGCGAGCGCGATACCGAAGTCCATCAAAAGCGGCTTACCTCGGCTGAGCAGGATGTTCGCCGGCTTGACGTCGCGATGGATCACCCCCCCCTCGTGTGCTGCCTGGAGGGCGTCCGCGAGATCCGTCGCAATGCGCACCGCTTTCTCCACGGGCAACTGCCGCTCCTGATCCAGCTTCTCCTGCAACGACTCGCCCTCGATGAAAGGCATCACGTAGAAGACGAACCCGTCCGCTTCGCCGGAGTCGAAGAGCGGAACCATGTTCGGGTGCTGCAGGTTGGCCGTTGTCGTGATTTCGGCGAGGAAGCGTTCGGCCCCGACCACCGCGGCCAGCTCGGGCTTCAGGACCTTGAGCGCCACCTTGCGCTGATGTCGCAGGTCATCCGCCAAGTAGACCGTAGCCATGCCGCCCTCGCCGATGACCCGCTCGATACGGTAGCGACTTGCGAAGGCGTCGTTGAGTCGAAGGATGGGCTCGGACATACCGGAAAGTCCGACTCGCTGGCGTGAACAGCAAGCAAACGGCTAGTTGACTCCGGTATCCCTCAAGCAGGTCGGCTTGACGGATCAGCCCCTGGAGTGGGCGCGCCGGTCGATCCATGGGTACAAATCACCCATAACACGGGTGAATATCACCCATGTCGCCACGAAGCTTCGGATCGGCGACGCTCGGCATCTGCGTTTCGGCCTTCCGGAGAGGCAACCCGCTCCCTACACTGGTCTCCCAAGCCCACCGAGACCGAGCCCAGGAGGGGTCATGCGATCTCGACCGATCCATACGCGGGACTTCCTGTGCGGAGGCGCGCTGGCGCTGGTGGCGACTACGAGCCCCGTGATGGCGCAGACCGGGAGCCCTGCAGGCGCCGACGTCATACACCAGTCGGCCCGTCACGACTTCCGTGTCGCCACCGTCGCCGAGGGCCTCGAGTTTCCCTGGTCCATGGCCTGGCTGCCGAGTGGGGAGATGCTGATCGTCGAGCGACCGGGCCGGGTCAGGGTCGTCCGTGACGGGGTGCTCGATCCCGAGCCGGTGGCCGGCCTCCCCGGGGTCTACCGCGACGAAGGTCAGGGCGGGTTCATGGACGTTCTCCCTCATCCGGACTTCGGCACGAACCGATTGATCTATCTGAGCTACGGAAAGCCCAACGAGGACGGATCGGAGGGTACGACCACAGTCGTTCGGGGACGATGGGAGGGAGACACGGTATCGGGTGTCGAGGAGATCTTCGAGTCCGATGCGTGGGGCGGGAATAACAACCACTTCTCCGGGCGGATGGCGTTCGATCTGGACGGCTACCTCTACCTGACGGTAGGCGACCGCATGCTCCCGCCGGATATGCTGGTCGACCATCCAGCGCAGGATCTCACGAACCACATGGGCACGATCGTGCGCCTACACGACGATGGCCGTGTCCCGTCGGGGAATCCGTTCGTGGGACGTCACGACGCCCTTCCCGAGACCTGGAGCTACGGGCACCGCAATCTCCAGGGTCTCGCGGTCGATCCGCTTACCGGAGACCTGTGGTCGAACGAACACGGACCGCGAGGTGGTGACGAGCTCAACCTGATCGTCCGAGGCGCCAACTACGGATGGCCCGTCGTCTCGCACGGGATCAATTACAGCGGGGCAGTCTTCGCGAAGGACGCCTACCGACCGGGCCTGGAGTCACCACGCTTCGTGTGGGTACCCTCCATCGGCACGTCGGGGTTGATGATCTACCGAGGCGACGCCTTCCCCTGGTGGAAGGGGAGTGCCTTTGTCGGCGGGATGGTGGGTGAAAGGCTGTCCCGGGTCAGCCTCTCGGGCATTGACGCCGTCAGCGAGGAAGTGCTGTTGGCAGCTGAGCTCGGCCGCATCAGAGACGTGCGTGAAGGTCCCGACGGCCTCATCTACCTAGCGATCGAGCACGCGGAGCAGCTGACCGCGGTTGTCAGACTGGAGCCCGTAGCAAGCGACGTGATGCCGCCGGGATGATGCAGGGCTTCGCGGCACGAGCAGCCGTAGTGGCCGCGCTCGCGCCACTTCTGGCCGCGTGTGGCGATTCGCTCGCCGGCACCCTCGCCGGTACGGACTGCGGCCCTCTCCCGTACTTCACTGCGCTCCCGGTCTCGCTCTCCGACTTCGACTTGAACGTCGTCATTGGAGGCCTCGGCGCACCCGGTCACACCCTTCCTACGGCGCACAGCGGATTCTACCTCAGCAGGGCTGGAGTCGCGGTATCATCGCCTGGCGATATCCAGGTGAGACGCATCAGGCGCGTCACGTACGTCCAGTCGCCGGGTCGGCAGGGGGAAGAGGACTATGCGGTCGAGTTCAACGTCTGCAAAGATGTCGAGGGATGGTTCGGTCACCTCACGTCGCTCTCGGACGCGATACCCCTCGATACCGGGAATGAGAGTTGTCAGACGTACAGCACGTCCGATGAAACCGTCCAGGCATGCTTCTCGGACGTACATGACGTGACCCTGTCGGCGGGCGAACCGATGGGCACGGGAGGCTTGTCCGCCGAGCGGGGATTCCTCGAGCTGGACTTCGGCCTGCTGGACTTCCGCGTCTCGAACTACTACGCGGCGCCATCGCGGCATCCAAGCAATTCGTTTCACGCGGTCTGCCCGTACGACTACTTCGACGCCGCGAATCGGGAGGTCCTGCTCTCGACGATTGCCGATCCAGGAAGGTTCAGCGAGGCGCCGTCGGGCGAACCGCGCTGCGGGACGATGGAGGTCGACGTCGCTGGTACCGCGAAAGGAGTGTGGGCGGAAGTCGGTGTCACGGGCCCCCTCGCCGGCGACGAGACGCGCTATGTCACGCTCGCCAATTACCCCTACCGCCCGGAGGACAAGCTCGCCCTCAGCCTCGGCCCCTTGGAGCTCGGAGCCCGAGTGGTCGTGGTCCGACGCGAAGAGGATGGACGCATGAACCGCGCGTTCGAGGACGTAACACCCGACGGGCTCGTCTACTGCTACAACTCCAGCGATCTCTCGAGCTTTGGGAACAGCTGGTTCATTTCGCTGAACACCGACGGCCAGCTGATGATCGAGCGGATCGAACATCCCGGAGAGGACACCCCGTGCAGAAGCGATCCGGAGACCTGGAGAGTTGGCGTCGACGCGCTCGCGTTCGTACGCTGATCCCTGCCGACGAGGGCCAACCCGCTCGCATCAAGTGCTTTCGCCAACGACAACGAGGCCCCCCATGCCGCACCTCGATCCTTCACACATCATGCAGATCGGAACCGGCTTCTGGGCTTCGAAGACGCTGCTGTCTGCTGTCGAGCTGGAGCTCTTTACGGTCCTCGGCACCACCTGGATGACGGCTGATGAGCTGCGGGGGGCGCTGAAGCTCCACCCTCGTGCCGTGCCCGACTTCCCCGACGCCCTCCTCGCCCTGGGATTCCTGGAGCGCGACGGCAGCGGATCGGACGCTCGGTACTCGAACACACCCGAGACCGGCACATTCCTCGACAAGAACAGCCCCGCCTATATCGGGGGGATGCTCGAGATGGCAAATGACCGACTGTACGGCTTCTGGGGCGACCTGACCGAGGCGTTGCGTACTGGTCAGCCGCAGAACGAGATCAAGCACACCGGCGAGCCGGTGTTCGCGAAGCTCTACGAGACGCCCGAGCGGCTCGAGCAGTTCATGAACGCGATGTCCGGGGTTTCGGCCGGCAACTTCAAGGCCTTCGCCCAGCAATTCGACTTCTCGGCGTATAGTTCGCTCGTGGACATCGGCGGGGCAACGGGGCAGCTCGCGTGCATGGTCGCGGACGCTCAGCCGCACCTGCGCTGCGGGACCTTCGACCTCCCCGCCGTGAAGCCGATCGCGCAAACGTACGTCGACGCCTCGGGCTTGGCGGACCGCGTCGAGGTGCTCGGGGGTGACTTCTTCGCGGACGACCTGCCCAAAGCCGACGTGGTCACGATGGGCATGATCCTCCACGACTGGAATCTCGAGAACAAGAAGATGCTCATCGGGAAGGCCTACGACGCTTTGCCCGAGGGGGGGGCCTTCGTCGCCATCGAGGCGCTCATCGACGACGACCGGAGGAAGAACGCCTTCGGGCTCCTCATGTCGCTGAACATGCTGATCGAGTTCGGCGAGGCCTTCGACTTCACCGGAGCCGACTTCCGTGGCTGGTGCGAGGAGGCGGGGTTCCAACGCTTCGACGTGATGGAGCTCGCCGGTCCGTCGAGCGCGGCGATCGCCTACAAGTAGGCCGGGGTGGGGGAGGACCGGCCCGCCTACGCGATGATGTCGTGGATGACCTCGCGGGCCACGTCCCACGGGTCCTCAGGTGGTTCCCAGAAGCCTGAATGACTCCGGCCGCCTGAACTCGTAGCCCCTCATCCCCGGGACCTCCCCGCCGTCGAACCCGAGCGTCTCGACGCGGTCGGCCAGCGCGTCGAGCACCGCGCGGATCTCGAGCCGCGCAAGATGGGCGCCGAGGCATAGATGCCGCCCCGTCCCGAACGCCATGTGGTCAGCCGCGTTGGGCCGATCCAGGTCGAAGACGTCGGGGTCTTCGAAGTGTGCGGGGTCCCGGTTCGCTCCCCCGATCATGCACTGGACAACGGACCCCGCCGGAATGGGGACGCCGCGCAGCTCGACATCTTCCATCGTGTGACGGGTGATGGACTGCACCGACGGCTGCTACCGCAGTGCCTCCTCGATGGCCTGCGCGCGCAGATCAGGGTCCGCACGAACCGCCTCCCAAGAGTCCGTCGTCAGCACGCTCCACACCGTGTTCGCGATCATCGACTCCGTCGTCTCGATGCCGCCGAACAGGATGATCAGCGCGTTGGAAATGATCTCGTCGTGAGTGAACGCATCGTCCTCGCGGGTGGCGAGGTGCGCGAGCAGGCCGAGGTCGCTGGGTCCGAGATCGTCGAGGCGCGGGCGGACTTCCGCGTCGAAAGCCGCGGCGGCACGCTTCCCACGTTGACGAACCGCGGGGTCACGCTTGAAGTTCGCGAGGGCTACCGCGAACACGTCGTACCATTCGTGGATCCTCCCAGCCAGGTCCGCGGGCAGCCCGAGCACCCGCAACACGGAGCCCAGGGCCAGCGGTGCCGCGACCTCCTCCACCAGGTCGAAAGGCGCGTCGTCCTCCACCGACCCGACGAGCCGATCGACTTCGTCCTGTACCCACCCACCCATCTCCTCCACGACCGTTTGCGCCCAAAACGCGTGCAGGCACGCCCGCTTGTACCGAAGCGCGACCTCTCCATCGGTCGTCATCATATGCGCGCCGAAGATGTCCCGGATCGTCGAGTTGGGAGAGTCGGTCGTGAAGACGGTCGCATCGCGTAGAATCCCGACGACGTCGTCCCGGCGCGTCACGAACCACATGCCAGTCTCGGGCACCACGTGACGGGCTCCCGCGTCCGGAGCTCGGCCAGGATGGGATAGGGATCGTGATCCAGATCGGCTAGGCTGACAGCCGCGCCTAGCGGGAAACGAGTGCCCCTCACAAACAGACAGGGGGGCCGCCCATGCAGGCGACCCCCCTCTCCGTCATCTGTCGGATCCTGATTGGACCCGTCGGATCAATTCATCATCGTGGCCGCGAGATCCCTCATGGCCCGGGCGAGCATCCGCTGGCGCCTCGAGTCGCCGAGTTGGTCACCTGCGTCGACCTCTTCGGCGTTCCGCTCGAGCGTGGCTGCAGTCTCGTGTAGCTGTTGCGCCGTCGTCCTGCTGGGAGCGGACTCGGCGACGCCCAGCACGGCCCTCGCACGCCGCAACAGCGACGGCTGGACCCCGTTGCCCCGCTCCAGCTGATCGAGGTACGACCCGGCCACGGCCGGATGCACGGGCCACTCGAACTTGGGCTGCAGCTGTGCGTTGAACTCGGTGAACTGCACCATGTTCGCTGCGTCGATCTCGTTTTGCGACAGGTGCTCGTTCGGCGTGAGGCGGAAGACGTCCAGCCCACGTGTGATCTCGGCGCCGTAGATGAACCCGTTGTTCCAGTATGTGGACCAGTAGCCACCCGTGTGCATCTCGGTGTCGCTCAGGGGTCCCCGATCGAAGAACGCGATCTCGATGGGGTTCGACGCGTCGGTGAAGTCGAGCATCGAGAGACCGCCCTGATACCAGGCCTGGGCCATGATGTCACGACCTGGAACCGGGATGATCGCGCCGTTGTGAGCGACGCAGTTCTCCACCTCGGACTGGGGGACGGGCAGCTTGTAGTAGCCAGCCAGCTCCATCTTGCCGTCCACGATTTCGAAGATGGCGTTCGCGCCCCAGTCGATGGGATCGGTCGAGCGGCACCTGGCCTGCCCGCCACCGCCCCACTCGTCGGTGAATAGGATCTTCGTACCGTCGTTGTTGAACGTGGCCGAATGCCAGTACGCGAAGTTCGGGTCGGTCACCTCGTCCAGCCGAACGGGGTTCACGGGGTCCGAGATGTCGAGGAGAATGCCGTTCCCAGCGCAGGCTCCGCCGGCGAGCCCCACCTCCGGGAAGACCGTGATGTCGTGGCACTGGTTCGTCAGCCTCGACTCCTGGGTGCCTTCACCATGGTCGCCTCCCTCCCACAGCCCGGCGAGCTCGCCCGTCTCACGGTCGGCGAAAAGGCGGGGCATGCTCACGATCCTGGCGTCCTCTGGACTATCGAGCGGCACTTGGATGACCTCGATCCGGAAGAAGGACGTGTTGGGATCCTCCTCGGGCGGCAATCCCGAGCAACCCGGAAGCTCGGCCCCCGGCCGTACGCGCCCCGTCCCCTGGATGTAGACGTAGACGTTCTCGTCGTCATCTGGATCCGTCACGACCGTGTGGGTGTGTGAGCCCCGGCACGCCTGGACCGCCGCCACCTGGCGGGGAGCGTCGAGCTCCGAGATGTCGAAGATGCGGACGCCCTGGAAGCGCTCGGTGCTGATCGTGTCCTGAACGCCCTGGGTGCCGCAGTCCAGACGGCCCCGGCTCTCTTGGGCGGACATGAAGAGGAGGTCACCGTAGATCGACACGTCACCCTGACCGCCGGGACACACCACGGCTACGTGCAGCTCGATATTGGCTGGGTCGGAGATGTCGTAGACCTGGAAGCCGTTGTAATTGCCCTGGTAGAGATAGTTGCCCTGGAACGCGAGATCGGTGTTGGAGAATCCCGCGCCTTCGAGCGGCGTGTCGGGGTTGAAGAAGCCTTCGGGTCGCGGCGTGGTCGCCACCAGCTCGAGGTTCCAGATCGCGCTCTCGGCGTCCATCCAACCGGCTGCGAGACCCACCCGTGGATCGAGCACGTCCCAGTCGAAGGCTGGCATTGCGGGCGGCTCCACCACGGAGTCCGTGCGGACCTCGGCGAGCTCCGCCGGGCGCGCCTGTCCTCGCGGGACGACCTGCGCATCTACGGCGACAGGGGCCATCAACCCAGCCAAGAGCGTCATACACAGGGGGGCGGTCGCCCATCCTCCGCGCGTCATCCGATTCTCTCCGCGACTTCTCTTCATCTCCGTCCCCTCGCTCTCGTGTCGTGTGTCTTTCGATTCATCGGTCACTCGTCGCACTGCCTGGCATCGCCCATTCGTCGCACCGGACATCGTTCAAGGGCGGGCCAGCATTCCGCGCATGCGTGTGATCTCCATGGCCTGATCCGCGTCCACCTCGGAGGCGAAGTGGAAGATCGCGGACACCTGGCCGGCTCCCGGACTTCCGAAGAGCTCTCCCACCATTTGGAGGGCACCGTCGTGGTGGCTGATCATGAACTCCAGAAAGAGCCGGTCGAACTCCGATCCGCGGGCCGCCGCCAGCTGCTCCATCTGGCCCGACGTGAGCATGCCGGGCATCAGCATCCCGTCCATGCCGGCATAATCCATGTCACTCGGGAGCGCCTCGCCACGCTCCTCGAGCCAACGCCCCATCATCGCGATCTCGTCCTTCTGTGAGATCTCGATGCGCCGTGCCAGCAAGCGCATGTCATCGCTGTTCGTGCGATCCCACAGCAACGCGGTCATATCGAGCGCCTGAGCGTGGTGCGGGATCATCCCCTGCATGAAAGCCACATCAGCCTCGGTGTACTCCGGCAACTCGAAGTCGTCGAGAGCGCCGGGCTCGATGACGCGCGTTTCGTCACCAGGTGCGCCGGGCTGGACGACGCGTGGCGGTGTTTGGCATGCAGTAGAGCCGGCCGAAAACGCGAGCGCCACGACTAGTCCAGCGAGGAGTGCCACACCCGGAGGAAGGACGCATCTTTGCGGCGGACACGTCGGGTCGGGGCAACTCGTGGACATTGCTCCGATTGATTCAGCGGGAGACTTCATGGTTCGTCTCACGTTCTGACGATTGTGCACGATGACCGCCCTAAGGAAACCGTCGGGGACAAGGAAGCTAGTATCTGCCCTCATCAGTAGCCACGTCCCCGGTCAAAGGACCGCAAGAGCGAGCGAAACGTTGCACTCGAAGACTCCTGCACCCGTCCTACCTCGGAAACCCTCCAGTCGGCATGTTCGGGATGATCCTCACCGCGTTCTCAAAGTAGAGCTTCCGGAGCACGGGATCGGGGAGCCCCATGCCGTACAGTTTCCAGAAGGCGTGGTAGTCCCGGTAGTAGTCGAAGTATTCGTCCTCGGTCTCGAAGACGCGCCAATAGTAGGGATATTCCTCGGGGCGGAACGAGTCCTTGCCGAACAGGATCCGGTCCTGATACCATCCCGGCGAGCGTATCGATGGGCAGGTGCCTCCTCCTGCACGACGTCGTGCGCCATCGAGACGCTGAGTCCTTCTGTGACGAGCGCCGCCGCCGCCCTCCGCTTCTCCGGCGTGATGAGGTTGGCGGCACCCAACTCGTCATCCGCTCCCCAGCGGCCCCAGTTGGACAACTCATCCATCGCAAGCTCGAAGTCGGCGATCGTGGTCAGCGCGGGGTATTCGCGGTCTTCCAGTCCTTCGGCTTCCTCTAGGTCTTCGGCTTCCTCCAGGTCTTCGGGCACCGCACTGCACGCCGACAGTCCAGCACCAAGCAGAAGCACCGGTACGACGAGAATCCATCGCGATCCATCAAGTCTCATGAGTCCTCGCGACTGGTTGAGGCAGCCACCTGGAACGCAGGACCGCCGAGCTCCAAGCAGAGACCCGACTGACCCGCAACATGCGAGGGGTCATGGGCGGGAGCCAGGGAGAGGCACGGCGGACTTTGCCGCCGGTGCGCCCCGGCGCGCCATTCCGTATCGTTGACGGGGATTGATTCGCTCCGGTTGAGCAGGACCGTTCGGAACGAGATCGGTGGGGTCGCGTCTGCCGAACTGGCTGACAATTCTCCAAGCCCACATGCTTCGAAGCGAGGTGCCATCATGTCGATCCAAGGTCCGAGGGCGATTAGCGCTACATGGATCAGCGCGCCACTTGGAGTCGCGCGGCTCCAAGCTTGCCGGTGCGGTGCCACCACCTTGGCGCGAAACTGGAGGGCGAGTAGCGCTACATGGGTAAGCGCACCGCTCCGAGTCGTCCAGCGCCGTCTCACGCTTTTCGGTGTCACGCTGTGCTTAGCCGCGTCGATCGTTCCCGGAGCCCAGCTCTCCGCCCAATCTGGCCCGAGTCCCTATCGGGCCGTAGACGGGTGGGCGAAGCTGCCGGGTGGCCGACAGATGGGGGCGGTAGGCAAGGTCACGATGGACCCCGATGGACGGCACCTCTGGGCGGTAATCCGCTGCGACGCCTCCGCGCCGGACCGATTCGGCAACGAATGCGTGGACTCGGATCTCGATCCCGTCCTCAAGTTCGACCTCGACGGCAACGTCGTGGAGAGCTTCGGCGGCGGAATGTCCATATGGCCGCACGGGATCGAGATCGGCCCAGACGGCAACGTCTGGGTGGCCGACGCCGTGAGCACTGCCCGGATACCGTCCGGCGACACGCGGGGACACCAGGTCATCAAGTTCAGCCCCACCGGAGAAGTGCTGCTGACCCTGGGGACGCCGGGGGTTCCCGGAAGCGGTGAGTACACTTTCGACTCTCCGAGTGACATCGTCGTGGCAGACGACGGGACCATCTTCATCGCGGATGGCCACAATGACAACGGCAACAACCGCGTGATGAAGTATTCACGCGATGGACGGTTCATCATGTCGTGGGGGCGGACGGGGTACGCGCCGGGCGAGTTTCGGGCACTGCACGGCATCGACATCGACTCCAGAGGCCGGATCTTTGTGGCGGACCGCAGCAACAACCGCGTCCAGATCTTCGATCAAGAAGGCACGCACCTCGCGACCTGGACCCAATACGGGCGGCCGAGCGGGATCACGTTCGATGGGAACGGACAGATCTTCGTGGCAGACTCGGAGTCGGACGACGTGCAGAATCCGGGATGGGAAATGGGGATCAGGATCGGAAACGCCGATACGGGCTGGGTAACCGACTTCATCCTGTACCAATGGGGAGATCCCCGGAGCACCGCCGGAAACGGAGCCGAGTTCGTTGCGGTGGACCCTGACGGCAACCTGTACGGAGGAGAGCCCCGCCCTCGGAGGCTCCAGAAGTACGTCCGGGTGAGGCCGTAGGGCCGGTTTGATGCCGCGCCGCTCCTCTCTCGGACCGCCTCGTTCTCGGGTATCGCGAAATAGCAAAGACGACCGCGGCCCAGGTCGATGATCGTCCTGACGGGAAGCGAGACCCAGGGCTGCTGAGGCTCGAGGAGTGCGTGGCAGCCGTCGAGTGGGCGTTCAGAGAGAGAGGGGACGCGGACGCGGCCTTGACGCGAAGCGCTTCCACGTGCCTGCGGGAGAGGGCGCGTTCCACATCACGGCCGGCGGTGTCGGAGCCGAGCGGACGAGTCCGAGTCTCGGCATCAAGGTGACCATCATGCGGACGGCCGCCGTGACCGCCGTCGCGGTACGCTACCTTCCGCCCCCGGGCGCTTCCTCCGCGCTGATCGTGGGGGCCGGCACGCAGGCGGCGATGCAGCTCGAAGCGCTCCAACTCGTCGCGAATATCGAAACGTTGGCCGTGTACGACCTGGTCGCAGAGAAGGCCGAAGCCCTGGTCGAGAAAGCACTGGGCGGAGGCATCGACGCCCGCGTGGTGAAAGACGCTGAAGTGGCCGCGGACGAGGCGGACGTCGTGGTCACCATCACGCCGGCCCGCACCCCCATCCTCAACAGGCTCCCGAGCGGTTCTCTCGTAGTGGCTTTGGGAGCGGACGAGCCCGGTAAGCGTGAGCTCGGGCCGGAGGTTCTCGCTCGCTCGAAAGTCGTAGTCGACGTTCTCGATCAGGCTGCCTATGCCGGCGAATTGTCGAGCGCGATCGAGGACGGATCGATGACGCGGGAGGGTGTCTACGCTGAGCTCGGCGACATCGTCGCGGGCATGAAGCCAGGCCGGACCTCGTCGGACGAGACGTTCGTCTTCGACGCGACGGGTACGGCGATGCAGGACGTGGCGGCCTCTCTGCTGCTCATCGAAGCCGGAAGGCGAGAGGGCCGTGGGACGGAGGTGCAGCTTGACGGCTGACGGCTGTGCCCAGGCGGGCCGTTCGGTATCGTAAGCGCTCGGGTCTTACCTCCGAGTCGCGGCGGGACCTCACAGTTCCCAACTCCGGGAGGAGTGACCATGCGTGTTCTCTTCATGTTGGTAACCGCCGGTTTGATCGTATGCACGAGCGTTTCCGCACAGGAGTGGAACGCGGAGCAGAGCGAGGTCTGGGAGTCCGTCGAACGCATGTGGGACGACTACTCGTCCGAGAGGCTCGACGCGGCATTCGACGCACACCATCCCGAATTCGTCTTCTGGAACTCTGGAAACTCTGTACCAGGAACAAAGGCGATGGCGGATGGTCTGGACACATTCTGGTTCGTCTCAAGCGACTATCACGAGACGTCCGCCACGCCGCTGACGATCCAGGTCTTCGACGACTTCGCGATCGTCAATGCGTACGTGAGGGGCTTCATGTCGGAGTTCGGAGCCGACCCCGAGTGGTTCACCATGCGCTGGCACTCGGGTTGGACGAAGGAAGGCGATACCTGGCTCTGTGTTTCGAACTTCCTCTACTTCGAGCCACAGATTCAGTAGTTGTCGGACCAGCGGCTTCAAGAATCTGAAACGGGAAAGGCATCAATGACTAAGCGATCGTGGTTCGCAGGAGCCGTCGGCGTCTTCTTGTTCGTGACCCCCGCCCAAGCCCAAGAACCCGTCGCCTGGGGCGACGACCTCGTCTTCCACACCTTCTCCATCGTCGCGATCGATCCAGATACAGGCGAATCCGGCGTCATCGTGACGACCAGAAACCCGTGCGTCGGAAACGCCGTCCCCTGGGTCCGACCCGGCGTCGGCGCGGTCGCGACCCAAGGTGGGACGAGGCTCGAGTACGGCAACGACCTGCTGAACCTGCTGGAGCAAGGTGTGTCGCCTCAGGACGCGATGGACCAGGTCGTCGCGGCGGATGAGGGGCGCGAGCGGAGGCAGGTCGGGGTCATCGGGATGGACGGCCAATCGGCACAGTGGACGGGCTCGGGCCAGTATGGGGCGGAGGCCCAAGGCGACTGGGTGGCGGAGCGATCGGGTCGTTGGCATGCGGTGCAGGGCAATTCGCTCGTGAGCACCGCGGTCGTGGACTCCGTGTTCGTGACCTTCCAGAGGAGCGAAGGATCGCGGCGGCACCTCGCGGACCGACTGATCGAGGCGCTCTACGCAGGGCAGGTGCTCGGAGGAGACGGCCGCCACGGCGAAACCCAATCCGCGGCTGTGCTCGTCGCCGACCCGCGGCCGGGGATGTCCCGACGTCCTGACGGAGTCACCACCGACATCAACGTCTGCGAGGACCCGGAGCCCGTGAAGGAGCTGCGTCGCATCTACGACGTGGCCTCCGAGAGCCTCGGCTTCAGACGGCTCGAGCAGTTCATCGGCCGTGACGTGTTCCAGCTGAAGCTGATGCTGCATGCCCTCGACTACTACCGCCCCCAGGCGTCTCAGGTATCCCTGGACGCGCCCGACGCGCTCATGTACGACCAAGAGATCGTCGACGCCGTCAACCGCTTCCGCTCCGATCAAGCGTGGCAGACCACCGTACCCGGCTACGTGGACGACCGGACGATCGAGCGGTTGTGGAGCCTGTTGGAGGAGGAAGGGCGGGCGGACGAGGTGCGGCAACAGTTGAGGGAGATCGTGCGGGTGAGGCGCTGAGGAGAACCGGTGCGCGCGGGCGCCCTTAGGAATAGGGGGCGCCGGCGCTCAGAAGGCTGATCGGCCGAAATCGGTCCGTGAATCACTAAGTGCGGAGGTGTCCCATGCGTGCGAAAGAAACGCTCGGTAGGGCTGATGGCATTGGCGTTGACGATGCTCGTGGTCGCGGCGACCAGCTGCGCTCCGGCTGAAGATTTCGCGGAAAGCTTCGCGGATGGTTCGGCGGACAGTCAGGCCGGAGATCGCGGTGCGCGCTGGAGTCACCAGGATTGGCCGACAGGGCACTATCAAGTCGTCGAGGACTGGCCCAAGCCGCTGCCCGACGATCGCCACTCGCATGACGGCTGGACGTGGGGCTCCATGGGCGGCGTGTATGCCGAAACACCGGACCGGATCTGGGTCGCGATGCGCGGCGAGCTCCCGCTACCCGAAGGCGCCGAGCCGTGGACCCCGTACGGGGCGACCAACCTGGTCGGGAACGCGACCGGCAACACCGACGGGTTGAGCGCCACGTGCAATCCCAATAATCCGCGAGGCTGGGAGCGGCGGTTCGAGCACAGCATCATCGTGCTGGACGGAGACGGCAATCTGATCGATGAGTGGCCACACCTGGACGAGCTCTTTTCGCAGCTGCCCTGCGGGAGGGGTGCGCACCAGATCAAGCAATCAGCCCGTACGATCAGGAGAAGCACGTCTGGATCATCGACGACCAGCTCCACGTGATCTACCGCTTCACGTACGACGGTCAACTGGTGCACACATTGGGTGAGCTCGGCGTACGGGGGAGAGGGCCGAACACCTTCGATCGCCCGACGGATATCGCCTGGCTACCCGACGGCACCTACTTCATCAGCGACGGCTACGGCGGCACACGGGTCGCCAAGTTCGATGCCGACGACAATTTCATCATGGACTGGGGCTCGCCGCCCGCGGACCCCGACAACCCAGGCCCGAACGAGTTCAGGACTGTGCACAGCATCGCGATCAGCGCCGACCGTCGGATCTTCGTCGTGGACCGCGGGCACGCGCGCATGCAGGTCTTCGACGAGAACGGGACCTTCCTCGACATGTGGCCGCTGACCTCACCCCACTGGCCGGACAGCCAGAACACGCTGATGGCCAATCACCTGATTTCGACCGACCAGAACATCTGGGTGGGGGACGCGCCCACGAACCGGCTCATCAAGTTCGATCTGGACGGCAACTACCTGTACAGTTGGGGCGCGCCCGGGCTGCCGGCTGGGCGCCTGGCCTGCTCGCACGGGATCACGACCGACCAGGACGGCAACCTCTACCTCGCCGACTGCTTCGCCGGGCGCGTACAGAAGTTCGAGCCGATCGCGGGGGCCGACCCGGCCAAGCTGGTGGGGCAGATCGTGCGCGAATACCCGACGGGGAACTGATCGGGGGGAACGAGTCTACGGCTCGACGCGGTCGATCCCTCCAACGGGATCGAAGTCGCGATCGAACGAGCAGATTCCGTCCAGGTCGTTCAGATCCACCACCGCTGCATGGAGACCATCTCGCGCCATGAGGTGTGGGTAGGCATCGAGGAGGACTCGGGCCCGGTCCATTACCTCCGCGGTCACGGGTAGGACGACCGGGAAAAGGGTGCGCGCCAGGTCGAAGAGCCGTCGTCCATCCTCCCAGCGGTCCAGTGCGCGATAGCGGTGCAGGATCTCCTGGAGCACCTCCGCATCCAACACTGCGTCCACCTCCCCGGACGCGACGCGCTCCAGAAACGCCGCGCTCCGCTCCTTGAATGGGCTCGGCGCACCAGCGGCGTACATCAGGACGTTGGTGTCGACGAGGATCACGTAAGGTGGTCGTCCGGATCCGGCGCGGACTCTCGCTTCATCTGACCCGGCGTACCGACCGGTAGACACAGCTCAGCAACTTCCCGGGCCGCACGCAACCGCTCATCGCTCCCGCCCAGGCCATATTGCCGCTCGCACGCCGTTCGGATGAGCTCACCAAGGCTCGTCTGACGCTGTTCGGCGAGACGGACCAAACGCAGATGCAGACGGGGCTGCAGCAGGATCGTCGTCTTCTTCGTAAGTCGCTCCATATACATATACATATATGGAGGATATGTCCTGGTCAACTCCGATGCGAAGAGCCGTTCTCGGTCGATTCGCCGGGAGCTCGTGATCGAGGGTTCATGGATGCTGAGCCCCGGGACCTTTCCGCGTACGAATTGGGATGTGGACCCAAGCGGCGGTGGATTCCTTCTTGTGAAGGGCCAGCGCCTCACACCAGGTGACGAGGGTTTGGCACCCGTCATGGAGCTCGAGCTGGTCGTGAACTGGTTCGAGGAGCTGAAGGAGCGGGTGGGGGAAGGGGGGTGACCCGGAGCGGAGTCTCGTCGTCGGCCTCTTCGCCGTAATCAACAGCTGGCACTGAGCCGACACGTTCAGCCCCGTTTGCGACGCCATCATTCGACGCGCAGCTTGGACGGGACATCGGAAGTAGGGCGTGGTCCCCCGAGCTAACGAGGTCTGCGTGGCCGGTCCCATTGAACGTCTCAACGCTGCGCTGGAAGGCCGTTACAACATCGATTCCGAGATCGGTGAGGGCGGCATGGCCACCGTCTATCTGGCCAAGGACCTCCGCCATAATCGGGACGTCGCGCTGAAGGTCCTGAAGCCCGAGCTGGCCGCTGTGGTGGGCGCCGAGCGTTTCCTCGCCGAAATCGAGACCACTGCCAATCTCCAGCATCCGCACATCCTCCCGCTGTTCGATTCGGGTGAGGCGGACAGCTTCCTCTTCTACGTGATGCCTTATGTCGAGGGAGATACGCTGCGAGAGCGGATCGACCGGGAGAAGCAGCTGCCCATCGACGAGGCCATCGGCATCGCGTCGTCCGTGGCGAGCGCGCTCCGGCACGCACACGACCGGGGGGTGATCCACCGGGACATCAAGCCCGGCAACATCCTGCTGCTGGACGGCCAGCCGGTCGTAGGCGACTTCGGGATCGCGCTGGCCGTGGGGGCGGCGGGTGGTACGCGACTGACCGAGACGGGATTGAGCGTCGGCACGCCGTTCTACATGGCGCCCGAACAAGCCACCGGGGACCAAGTTATTGGTCCGGCGAGCGACATCTACGCGCTGGCGTGCGTGCTGTACGAGATGCTGATCGGCGAGCCACCCTACCCGGGGAACACCGCCCAGGCAGTGCTCGGCAAGATCATCCAGGGACTGCCGGTGTCCGCGACGGCGGTACGGAAGTCCATTCCGGCCAACGTTGATGGGGCGATCCAGAAGGCGCTCGAGCGGCTACCGGCGGATCGTTTCACGGGCGCGCAGGACTTCGCAAAGGCGCTGGGTGACGAGATCTACGTACGGCCTTTTCCCGACGTAACCGAGGGCCGGTGGCAAGTCTCGGTGGACGGCGGGGTCAGTCCCCAGTGGGCACACGACGGCCGCGAGCTGTTCTTCTCACGGGTCGGCGGTGACCTGATGGTGGTGGACGTCGAGTCGAGCTCCGGATTCAGCGCCGGGACGCCGCGCCTGTTATTCGAGGTGCAACCGGGGTGAGTCTTCCAGAACTTCGGTTTGTTCTACGACGTGGCCCCGGACGACGAGCGGTTCGTCATCGCGCGTGACGTGGGTGCGGAACAAGGTGCCGGACCCACCACCATCCTCGTGAACAACTTCGTCGAGGAGCTGAAGACGAGGGTGCCTGAGTGAGGACGGACCAACAGCTGGCCGTGGCAGGGGCCCGGCTGATTCGTCAGCCGCCCGACATCGGACTAACCCGTCCGGTGTAGCTCCAGATCGAAGGACTCGAGATCCCGCTGCGTGGCCTGGAGCGGCGAGTCGCCGCTGTCGTAGACAGTCCTTCCAAACGCGGTGCGGCCCAGCTGGAGGCGGCGGCGTACTACGTCGCTCGCCAAGAACTGCCGCTTGACATTCCTGAACCCGAAGAAGAGATCGCCGCCCAGTTCGGTGATAGGCGCGTCGAACTCCCGAGCGAGCTCTCGGAGGGCCTCTTCGACAGCCGATCGCTTGACCTTTCGCTTGCCGGCTCGCGTCTGCAGATACTTCACGGTGCGGTCTAGCGAGACAACGCCTTTGCCCTTCAGCGCCGTCTCGACCACGTGGCCGAGAGCATAGCGGCGCAGGGTCCTCATCCGACGGAATCGGAACAGCCGATGTTGCCCGAACGCTCGGATCAGGCGATGCCCGAAGAAGAGGGCTCCGGCGGCCGACGGCACTACCGCGAGTAGGGGCCCAAGGGGGCCCTCAAAAACCAGTCGTGAGGCCAACAGCCACGGAGCTACAACCGACGCGACGAGCCCGACGCCGTTCACGATGAGTCCTGCCGTCTCTCGCCGTAGGCTCCTTTTCGTGAGTCGAGTCGGATCCGCGGCTCTCACCCACGCCGGACGCGGTTCACGAACCCCGAAGCGGCCGTGTGCGCTGGCCATCAACTCGGGGAACACGTGCACGATGTGCCCGTCCCACGAAGCGAGCGGCTGTCCCCCATAACAATCCGCCAGCCGCTCCATCTCCTTTTCGGCGTCCTTCAGGGGAAGGCCTGTGTGCTCCACTAGCTCCGCCAGGCTGATGACCCCCTGGCGAGCACGAATTAGGCGGAGCGTCTTGCGATCGAGCCACACCCGCCGGGCTTTGGCGAAGTCCCTGGGGGGCCGTTCGCTGGCGGTCCGCCCGAGGAGCCGTTGAAGCGGGGTCGGGCGATGGGCCATTCGCCTTTCCGGGAGATGGTAGATCAACTCACCGGAGTTGGAGACCCTGACCTGGGCCCGGTCTACCGCAATCATCTCCTCGAGCGCGTTCTCGACGTCCTGCCGGGGAAGTCCCGCGAGCACCAAGATGTCCCCGAGCGTGCCCTCGCCACCCAGGGCGCGCATCACCTTGAGGACCTGGGCTTGCTGTTCGGAGGACTCGACGCGGCTCACAGCGGTCTCTGGGTCGAGGAAGAGCACACGGAGGAATTGATACACGGGAAGACCCGAATGGGGCCAGCGCAGCGGACGCTCGCTGGTCCTCGCCAAAGCGATCGGGGGAGCCCGTGTTCTTGCCGACCCCCCCGATAGTTGCTGGTGCCTGAACGTCTAAGCGCTAGGCAGATCCTCCACCAGCTGGACCATCCGATCGATCTGCTGAGCGTTCGGCAGTCGGCCGCTGCCGCCCAGGAGGTTGTCCAGCATGTGCTCGGGGTCGCTCGTGCCCGGGGTCGCCACTGTTACGCCCGGGTGAGCGACCACGAACTTGAGCATGAGCTGCGCCCAGGTGTGCGCCTCGAACTCGCCTGCCCATTCCGGTAGCGGCCGGTCGCCGATACGCCGCCACATCCGGCTGCGGCCGAACGGCAGATACACCAGCACGCCGATTCGGCGCTCGTGCGCCAGCGGGAGAATCACTTCCTCGGGAGTCCGGTTATCGACGGCGTAGTCGATGCCGATAAAGTCGATGGGCTCGTTGCGCATGACGTCAGCAAGCGCCCCGTACTGTCGTTCGCTCGTCGTCGTGATCCCCATGTAGCGGATCCGACCCTCAGCCTTGAGCTCCTCTAGGACTCCGAGCTGCGTCGACGGAGCGCCCATGTTGTGGACCTGAATCAGGTCGATCACCGGGATGCGGAGGCGGTCGAACGACCGCTCGATCTGCGCCCGCGCGGCCGACGCGTCTGCCGAGCCGCCGCCCCGTCCGGCCACGTTCACCTTGGTGGCCCACCACATCCTATTCGCGATGCCCCGTTCCGCTGCTACCTGGCCCGAAACCTCTTCGGAGGCCCCGTAGCCCGCCGCCGTATCGAAGACGGTACCGCCCCCATCGACGAGCGCCTCGAGAACGCCGCCGATCGTGTCGAATTCCTCTCTGCGGGCGGTTGCCGAGAACGTGTTGGCACCACCCAGTCCGACGATCGGTAGCTGCTCCCCCGTCGACGGGACCGCCCGCGTGATGACCTCGCGGCGTTGCAGAGCGTCGAGGACGCGGGGATTGAGGCTGAGCGCGGCGCCTGCGCCGGCTGTGAGTCGAAGCCAATCACGTCGAGATACCATCGATCTTTCCCTTTGCTCTTTCGGATTGAGTCGTCTGGGTCGCAGGGTGCTGTCCGTTACTGGTCAGAGCGTCCGGCGTTAAACGCCCGCAGCCTCCAGCGCCGCTAACACCCGCTCGTCCCGGAACGGCGCCCGGCGGATACGAACACCAGTCGCATCGAAGATCGCGTTAGCTACTGCTGCAGCCATCGGCCGAATAGATGCTTCCCCGGCTCCGTAGGGAGGAAGATCCGGCCTGTCTGGGTCGGGATCGCCGTTCACGAATACGATATCGATCCTCTCCGGCGCGTCCGCGTGTCTCAACGTGGGATGAGTCAGCCAGTCCACGCTCGTGACCTTTTCCGTGTCGAACTGGACCTCTTCATGGAGCGTACGGCTCAAGCCGTGGAGCATGTTGCCCTGGAGGGTGCCGCGTAGACCGTCGGGGTTGATGACCAGTCCGCAGTCGTGGGCGCAAACGAGGCGCTTGACCCAGACGTGGCCGGTTTCGCGGTTCACCTCGACCTCGGCGATCTCCGCGACCACGGTGCGGCCGCGTAGCGAGTACGCGATCCCACGTCCTGTGAGAATCGTGCCCATGCCAGGCCGGATCCGCGCTTCGGGTCCCTGATCTCCCGGCGTTTTCGGCGACGGCCGCGTGTCCCACCCGTACTCCGCCGCGGCCGCCTCTACGACAGCGATAGAGCGTGCTCGGCGGAACTGAGCGTCGTCCTCGGTGCTGCCCCGAAGAAGCTTTAGACGGAACTCGACCGGGTCGGTGTTGGCTGCGGCAGCCAGCTCGTCTATGAACGACTCGCCAGCGAACGTCGTTTGTGGTCCGTTTGGGTCGCGCAGGTTGCCCGTGCGGAGCGGAGTCTCGAAGGCCAAGGGGAAGCGGACGACGTGGGTCTCCTGCCGCCGGTTGGGAATCGCGTACAACTCCTGGGGCGGAGACGCCCCGCCAGGAGCGGGCCGCTCGGGCCTGATCCCCATGAGTTGAGCGATCAGCACCGTGTCGGGCTGATTGTAGCCGATGTGGGCGAAGTCGGCGGTCCGGGCCCCGTACTCCAACGCGACGAGGTTGCCCTCGGCATCCAGGCCTCCCCGCAGATCGAACACGAACGCGGGGCCCTTCGTGTCCCACGCCGTTTCCTCGTGCCTCATCCATTGGACGCGGACAGGGCGGCCGAGCTCCTTCGCCAGGAAAGCAGCCTCGAAGCCGGCATCGTCGGCAGCCGTCCGGCCGTACAGTTGTGGCCCTTCCATCCAGACGACGCGCACCTGCTCGCGGGGCATCTCCAGAAACTCTGCGACGCCGTTTCTCAGGCCATACGCCTTCATGTCGTTCGAGTAGATCGTCATCTGGCCGTCCGACGGGTCGGCCATGGCGTGGGCCGGCCCGATGGCCGTGTGGCCCTGGAACGGGAAGTCGTACGCTGCTTCGACCACCGTCGCGGCGTTCGCCATCGCTTCGTCGGGGTTGCCCTCGATGCGTGCGACGGGCTCCGGCACCGTGCGCGAGCCCGTATTCCGTGTTCGGGACGTCGGTGCGGAATCGCGCATGTAGGTGAACAGGTCTTCGGACGACGGGAACGGCGGGGTAGCGGGCTTCTCCCAATCAGTCTCGAGCCTCTGGGCTGCCTGGATGGCCTGCTCTTCCCGCTCGCAGACGACCGCGACGTAGTTGCCCCGACTGACGACCTGGATAAAGCCTGGGATGTCCCGGACCGACGATTCGTCAATGCTAAGAAGGCGCGCACCCGCGAAACGCGGTTTCACGTTCCGAGCGTGAACCATCCCCGGAACTTCGGCGTCGACGGCCCACTCGAGCGACCCGTCCACCTTCGGCGGGATGTCGTAACGCGGAATCGGTTGCCCGACGATTGTCAGGTCCTGAACCGGCTTGACACTCGCACGGCCAGTGGTGTCGTTGATGCGATCCCCGGTCAAGGCGACGTCGAACCGGCCTCCGCCGATCAACTCGCCGTACGTGACCGTTTGAGAGGCATCGGCCGTCACGGTGATCCCGCCTTCGCTGACGGAGAGCTCATCGACGGGCGCGCCTAACCGCTGAGATGCCATCTCCAGCAGGACTCGACGGGCCTCGGCCGCGACGCGCCGTGCGGGCAGGCCATCGCGCTCGATCGCGTCGGATCCGCCCGAGCCGCCTTGATCGACCGTAATGTCGGTGCGGCCCATGACGAGGCTCGTTTGTTCGAAAGCCATGTCCAACTCGTCGCACATCATCTGGCGAAGCGCTGTGCCTGTGCCTTGGCCCCCGTCGGTCTTGCCGACGTAGAAGGTGGCGGTCTCGTCTTCGTGGACGACGAGCCAGGAATCGAGCTGGTGGAAGTCTGGGTCGGGGTAGGGTGCGGCCTGCTGGGCCAAAGCCTGGCCATCTGGCAGCGACTCCGAGCCCGAGTCGAGGGGCCGCCCCGTGTCCATCATTCCCATGCCGCTGAAGCTCAACACGAAGAGACCCGAGCCCTCGACAAACTGCCGGCGGGACATCGGGGCGTTCCAATTCTCGAGGGCGTGGTCTATGCCGTTCGAGGCTTTCACCGCGCGATCCGGGTTCTTTGCTAGATCGCTCATGGCATCACCTCCGCGTCATCCGAAGGTGCCCCGTCCGCCGCCATCGCTCCCGCGGCCCGCTTCACCGCGGCCTGTATGCGGTAGTAGGTCATACAGCGGCAGATGACACCGTTCATCCCCTGGCGGACTTCCTCGTCGGTCGGGTTTGGATTCCGGTCCAGCAACGCCTTGGCCGTCATCATCTGCCCGTTCTGGCAGTAGCCACACTGGGGCACCTGCTCGTCGATCCAGGCCCGCTGCACGGGGTGGAGCTCGCCATCTTCAGAGAGCCCTTCGAGCGTCGTGATCTCGCTGCTGATGTTGGAGACGGGTGTGATGCACGACCGGATCGCCGTTCCGTCGACGATCACCGTGCAAGACCCACACTGTCCGAGACCGCAGCCGAAACGCGGACCACGAAGACCGAGATCGTTGCGGAGGATGTAGAGGAGAGGCGTCGACGGATCGACGTCGACCGTGTGCGAGTCGCCATTCACGCTCAATGTGACGGGGCTCATTGTCTCGTCCGGCGCTTGAGAGAAATCGGACAGCCCACTCGACGACAGTGAGTGAACCGCCAAGCCGCAAATTACGGGTAGTCACGACGGAAGGCCAAGCGCCGCGAGGAGATCACGCGACCACGCTTTGGGGCGGTCGGGGCACGCACTCTGTCGGAGCACGCACCCTGTTGCGTGGGCTTGCCGGACCCCCTAGTCTAACACGAGCAAACGCAGGCTTCCCCCCCAGA
This sequence comes from Longimicrobiales bacterium, assembly GCA_965248625.1. GTDB lineage: Bacteria > Gemmatimonadota > Gemmatimonadetes > Longimicrobiales > Gaopeijiaceae. The sequence goes on from OZ252109.1 coordinate 2,331,957, forward strand.
CTCACCAAGAGGAGAGTGGGGGTCATGAGGTTCTTCATTGCACTAACCGCTTCGTTGTTCCTACCGGCTCTGGTCCAGCCACTTTCCGCTCAAACCCTCGATATGAGTTCGTCCATGCGCGCCAGCTGCGCGGAGATCGAGGGCCGTGTCGACCCTACGTGCAGCAGGATTCGCCTCGAAACAGGCGAGTGGCCCGAAGCGCCGGCCGCGCCCATGCCGGACGCGGTGGTTCTCACGGTGGACCGGTCGGAGTGGAACACGGAAGAGCTGAGTCCCAGGCTTTCGAGCGACCGGGAGTGGCGAGAGCGGGAATTGACCCCCGTGGGCGCAACGGTAACACCGGAACCGGGGACGGTCCTCTTGTTGGCCACGGGACTGCTTGGCCTCCTGGGCTTCGGGTTCGTCCGACGCCGGCGAGCTTCCGGCGAGATCGACATCGGCTGACCCGTGACTTCGTAAGGAGCCAGCCCTCTGCCCAACCTCGGCTTGCGAAACACGGCGGAACTCAGTCCGCGAGGGAGTTCCGCCAGCGCAACCCGGAGAAGCGCGAGAAGTCTGCGTCCGTTGAGCAGACCTCGGCCTGATGCTCGATTGCCAGAGCGGCGAGGTGGGCGTCGCTCGTGAGGTTCCCCGCCGTGCCGAGACCCCGGATCAGTCCGAAGAGGATCGCGGCGTGCCGGTCGCCGGGATGAAGGATGAATACCTGAGGTTGGACGAGCCAAGCCTCTACGTGGGAGCACGCAACGGTGGGAGCCAGGGGGTTGGCGAGGATCCGGCTGTGCGTCGTGATGCGGATGTAACCGAGCGCGACAGACCAGGCCAGGCCGACTGGTTGCGGCGCTCCTAGCGTCTCCTCCCACCAATTCCGGGCCAGGTCGTGCACAGGCGAATCCGCGTTGTACGCGTGCACGATCACGTTCACATCCGGGACGATCATCGCCCGAGCTTCTTCGCTGCCTCGTCAGCCTCGAGCTCGTCCGCCAGCTGATTGAGTCGATCCAGATCGGTGCCGGGCCGGAAGCCGAACCCGTGCGGCTGGACAGCAAAAGGGGCGGGCTCGACTGGCTTGTCCGTCATGCCCAGGCCCAGGCGAAGGGCACGGTTGATCACGGCCTTCATTCCTTCCCCGGAGCGCTTCATTTCCCGCTCCACCCGGGTGGCCACATCATCATCCAAAGTGAGTGTCGTACGCATGTAGTCATCATGATGATCATACCAAATGATGTCAAGATGCTCAAATAAAGGCGGCCTCCCCCAAGAACCCAGCCGTGGACCTTCCCTCGCATCCCAGGCGTGGGTGGGGCTAGTCAAACTTTCAAGCGAGACCAGGGCGCGAGAATGCCGGGATCGGGACCATGCGTATCTTGCGTCACAGAGGACACCCGTAGGAACTTGGGCCAACACCCTGCCGACCTCGGATCCCACTCTGAGTGAAGCCGTGTCTATAACCGAGCGCCTGAACGTGGGCCACGAGCGGAGACGAGCTCTTCTATTTGAGCGGAGAGGGAACCACGGCCGGAGAAAGGGTCTTGATGAGCGCTCGACTCCGCCCTGGACCACTCTTGGCCGTCGTCGAGTGAGAGGAGCTTTTCCGCGTGCCCGATGGTCTCTACTTCGCCAACAACTCCACTTCTTACGACGTGACCGACGATGACCAACGCTTCCTCATGGCCCGCTTGGCTGGGACCGGTGAGACAGAGGATCAGAGCGAGCTCATCGTCGTCCAGAACTTCTTCGAAGAGGTGAAGGCGCGCCTGGGCGGACGCTGAGGGCCTGCGGGTAGTCCGCTACTCCCTCCCGTGCTCCGCCTGCGCACGCTCGATCAGGCTAGCCCACTGCTCGAGCTCGCCCGGGTCCCACACCTCGCTCATCGTCCCGCGCGCTTCTGCCTCCGGGACACCCTCGACGAGCGTCCGGTACAGGTAGACGAAGGCGGACGCGCGCATGTTCGCGAAGCAGTGGACGAACACCTTACGACCCTCGTTCGCCTGCATGACGTCGAAGAACATCTGAACGTCGCTCAGCTTCGGCTCCTGCCACTCGACCGGGATGTGGATGTAGGTCAGCCCGGATTGGGTGACGAGAAAGCCCTCGCGACCGTTCCGCTCTTCGTCGGCAACGGCCAGGTTCACGACCACCTCGTAGCCCTCGTCCGCCAACAGCGGGATCTGCTCGTATCCGATCTGACCCGCCGAGGCGAGTTCGTCGGAGACGATCTGGTGGTTGCGGATGGTCTCGAGGGGAGCCTGTGCGTGCACGGCGGGCGCGACGAGGATCGATAGTAGGACTGCCGTCGGAATCGGGAAGAGTCTGTTCATGGCTTCCACCAGCGCGTTAGCGGGTCGAAGGCCGGGCGCGCGAAGCGGGTACGTGCCCGAATGTGGAGAATAGTCCAACAGGGTCGTCCGGGTCCAGCCGTCGCGAGGGTCGCTCGCTCCAAGCTGGCCGACGCTTGCGCCTTCCACCTACTCTGCAGGATCTTGACCACGGCTTGATCCCGCTTTCATGAGAGGCGCACTGTGAGATTGCCACGCCGCATCCGAGTCCTCGTTCTCGCCTCTCCCGTGTTCTTCCTGCTTTCCTGTTCGGACGATCCCGCAGCGCCTGAGGTCCCCGTCCAGCTGGACAACGAGCTCGAGGCTCTGCTGGCTACACCACCGGCTTCGAACTCAGCCGATCGGGCGGGCGATCGGGCGGGCACTCTCGATCACCTCACTCGCTTCGCTCTACAGAAGCTGGCTGAGGCCCGGGACCGTGAGGTTGTCCAACAGATCACAGATCGTCTTCGCGGGCTCGCCGAGGCGGCTGCCAAAGCCCGAGAGGCAGGCGACGAGGCCGCCTTCAGACGAGCCATCGAGCAGCTCGAGACGGCCAAGGCACAGATCGTCATCCGCATCCTGGGACGCCAGGTGCCACAGCGCGTCCTGCACCACGCTGTTACTCGCCTGCGTCAGATCCAGGAACGGGTCACCGCTGCGGCGAACACCGACCGAGATCTCTCTCGGGCCCGTCGGATCCTATCGGCGGCTTCGGATCTCGTGCAGAAGGGGCGTCAGGCGCTCGGTGCGGGAGATCCGGTCGCTGGGCTGCGACTCGGGGCACGGGCGTTAGACGTCCTCAGCCGATTCGATTGAATGCTTGGGACTGACCTCCACCGGATCCAGAGGCCGGTGGGTCATGGTTTCGCCACGCTGCTGCTGCTTCTTTCCGCCAGTGTCGCAGAGGCCGCCCAGGACCCAGGGTTCGAGTCAGACATCGTAGGGGATCCGCCAATTGGTTGGCGCATCGCCGGAACCGGATCGTCGTCCCCCCGACCTCCTACTTACCGCACATAGACCCTTGCCGCCGATGTGAACGCGTCCGCCGTGCCGACCCCCTTGAACACCTCGACACGGATCCGTCCAACCTCGATCATCTCCACGAGCATCACCCCTTGTACGAGCTTGTGTTCGTCGATGAATTCCCCGGTGTCCCGCAGGTCACGCTTATGGATTAGCGTGTATGCCACGACACCGTCGCCCACTCCAATAGTCTCGGGGAGCGGCGCGTTGCCCTGGACCCACCATATGTCTGGCCTGCCCGGACCCTCGATTCCCGGCACGTCTCGCATAGGCGAGCCGTCCGCAATGAAGATCCGGTCACCCCAGATGTGGTCATAGACGATGGCGAGCTGCCGACTCCACTGGATGAAGCTCGTGGTGCCCTCCAAGAACCAATTCCCGACGATCCTACCCTCGACATCGTAGTCGACCTTGCCGGCCCGCGGCGGCAGTTGGCGGGGCGTAATCGCGAGCATCTGGCTCAGGATGGGTTCCTGGACGTAGTCGAAGACGTGAGCGGCGAACGTCTGGTTCGTAGGGTAGCGCGAGGGATTCAGGAAGTTCAGCTTCAGACTGAAGTCGGTGATGGAGAAGTCCATTGCCCCGTGTGGCCCTACGAAGCCGAGTGTATCTCCCCCCTGCACCAGCACCTCCACATCATGACCGTCCTCGTCCATCGGTAGGTCGGTAAGCTGCGCCGCGAGGGTTGGGTGAAAGTCCGTGACGTGCGCGTAGTTCACCTGGATGGACTCACTCACCTTCAGAACGAGCAGGTGGTCATCGTATTCTCGGCCCCACAGGGCCTCCGGAGCGTCGGGGATGGCCGGAACCGCCCGCCTGCCGTGCGAAGCCCGGATGATGACCCCGTCTGCCACAGCGAAGACCGGAACGCTGGCCGGAAAGACGTACGGCGCGGCGAGCGCGAAGCCGCCGTGGTCTCTCGGCATCACGTTTGGCTCGCCCATCCCGATGAACCACTGCGCGCCCGCGAAGTCGATTGGCGGGTGGGTGAAGAACACCCTGCCTTCAGGAAACGGGTAGGTGTCGAGGATCGAGTCGCCGCAGGCGGAGGTGACGACGGCGACAGCGAGGATGGCGCAGGTGACGGCGTTGCGCATGAGTCGTTCTCGGTGGCGAGTCACTTCCAATGTAGTCGGATCCAGAGGTGGCTTCGTCAGGCCTCTCGCGCTATTTCGCCATTCAATCGTTACCGTGCGCACGGCTGCTTGGGATTCCCCATATGCGGAGGAGGATACCGATGCGAATGGCGACCCGAAGGACTCAGCGGTTCTTGTCCATGGGAGCCCTACTCGTTGCCGCGTCGTGTGCTCCCGGTCCGGACACCGCCTCCCAACCCTTCTCCGTCGTCGAAGCCAGTATCCCCGAGATGCAGGCCGCGATGGAGGACGGCCGGGTCACGTCGCGCGAGTTGGTCGAGCAATACCTCATCCGCATCGCGCTGTACGAGGAGGAGCTCAACGGAGTGATGGCGGTGAGTTCGGCCGCCCTTGCCGAGGCGGACGCGCTGGACCGCGAGCGCGCCGATGGACGGGTCCGTGGCCCGCTGCACGGCATCCCGATCGCGCTGAAGGACATCATCCACACGACCAGCGTGCCGACGACGGGTGGGGCGCTGGCTTTCGACGGGTTCGTTCCGCCCCACGAGGCCACCATTACGACGAATCTTCGCGACGCGGGCGCCGTGATCATCGCCAAGACCGTCCAGACCGAGCTCGCAAATTGGGTAGCGGGCGCGCCGACCCCCATGCCCGGCAACTATAGCGCGGTTGGCGGCTTCGGCATGAATCCGTACGACCCCCGCATCGATCCCCGTCAGGCGACCGGGGACGGCAGGCCGGTGCTCGGCACCGGAGGCTCGAGCTCGGGCATCGGCACGGCGGCGAACTTCTGGGCGGGCAGTGTGGGAACCGAAACCTCCGGATCGATCCTCAGCCCGTCGAACGCGAACATGCTCGCTGGAATCAAGCCGACGGTCGGCCGCCTCAGCCGGTACGGCATCATTCCCATCACGGGAGATCAGGACACGGCCGGACCCATGACCAAGTGGGTCGCCGACGCCGCGATAATGCTCGGGGCGATGGAGGGCGCGGCGCCCGACCCGAACGATCCAGCCACGACCACGTGTACGCCGCCGCCGAACCGGGACTACACCGCGTTCCTGAACGCCGAGGGGCTTCAAGGCGCTCGTATCGGAATCCCCCGCGCGTTCTACTACGACGCCTTTCACGTGCCCGGTCAGGACCAGGCCGGAGGTGGCCTGAACGAGGCGCAGGCCAGCGTGATGGTCGAGGCGATCGACATCCTTCGGCAGCAAGGCGCCGAGATCGTCGACCCCGCCGACATCCCGAGCGTCCTGGACTCCGATCCGGCGAACAACCTGCTGCTCTGGCCCACCTGCGGAGGTGCTCCTCAGGCCAGAGGTAGTGACTCCGGATGCACGGTCTCGTTCAAGTACGGGATGAAGAGAGACTTCGCTGCCTGGCTGGCGTCGCTCGGCAACGACGCACCCCTCGCTTCACTCACGGAGCTGCGCGAGTGGAACCTCGAGCATGCGCGGGCGGGTGCGATCAAGTTCGGTCAGTCGCGGCTGGACATCTCGGACGAGATGGACCTCGATAGAGACCGTGCGCGCTACGAAGCCGATCGGGCCAAGGACATCGCGCTCGGTGGCACGCACGGCATCGACGAGGCCATGGCCACACACAACCTCGATGCGCTGTTGTTCCCTGCCAGCAGGGGCGCCTCGATCGCGGCCAAGCCCGGCTATCCCACGGTCATCGTGCCGTTCGGGATGGTGCCGAACGCACCGACCCCCGGCTTCCCCGAAGGGTTCGACGCGCTGCCGGGGCCCTTTGGCGTGAGCTTCACCGGGATGGCGTGCAGTGAACCTCGACTGATCGAGCTCGCGTATGCGTTTGAGCAGGCATCGATTGGGAGGGTGCCGCCCGGGAGCGCGCCCTAGGCTTGACGGGCGGGATCGCTCAGGCCTCCGCTTCGTATCCGCGTATCGTGTGGTGAATCGCCCGGTCGAAGAAGCGGACCACGAGGAGCTCCAGATCCAGTTGCTGGCGAAGCTCCAGTATGCCGTCGGCACCCTGCGAGTCGACGAACCGCCACAGGTTGCGCCGTGTCAGGAGCAACGCCATGACGACCTCGGACAGCGGGATTCCTTCACGCCTACGGGTCTCGCCGAGCCGGTAGTACTCCTGTTCCACCGGACCTTCGGTGGATTCACCGAGCCAGCGACCGAGATTCCCATACACGTCGCGCGCGCGGGCCCGTAGCTCGTCGTCCGGGAACCGTCGGTAACCTGGCGTACGCGAGTCCTGCCGTAGCCTCTGGGCGACGCGCTCGGCCAATTCGTCCGCGTGATCCTCGATGAGAGCCACGAGCCTGCCGACCAACATATCTGGACCTCTCCTTCGCCGGATCCCTGACGCGCCGAATCGCTGACGCCTGACCGAAACCCCGGGCATTAGCGGGCTCCGGCGCCCAAACGGACGAGCTTCATCGCACCGCCTGCTCCGACGCCCTAACGCGCTACTGCCATCCCGTCCTTGTGGGGCGTCGATCCGCCGCTCATCACGCCGGTCAGGACGTCGAACATGATCCCCTGGGCTCCGCCGACGCCGCCGCGCGTCGTTCTGCGCCGCAACACGTGACCCCACGCTTCGAGCTGGGTCAGCGCGTCTTCGCTGATTCCCGGCTCTACCGTCACGTTCATACCGCCACCGTGGTTGATCCGGGGGATCTCGACAGCTTGCTGCATGTTCATTCCGAACTCGACGACGTTCAGGAAGATCTGGGCGTGCTGCTGCGGCTGTACGGCGCCACCCATGGCCCCGAACGTCATAAAGAACTCCCCGTCCTTGAACGCCATGGCCGGGATGATCGTGTGGAACGGGCGCTTGTGCGGCTCGACGACGTTCATGTGCCCGGGCTCACGCGAGAATAGCGCGCCCCGGTTCTGTAGAGTAAACCCGGTACCCGGAGCAACGAGGCCGGACCCGAAGCCCGAATAAAGGCTGTAGATGAACGATACGGCGTTGTGGTCCGCGTCCATGACCTCGAGCAGCACCGTGTCGCCGTTCCCGTTGATCCCCGACTCCGGACGTTCCATCGCCTTCTTGGGATTGATTCGCTCGAACTGACTCCGTCCGTACTCGGTCGAGATGATCTCCTGGATGGGGAGATGGTTGAACTCGGGGTCGGCGTTCCACTTGTCGATGTCGGCATACGCCAGCTTCTTCGCCTCGATCACGTGGTGCAGGTACTCAGCGGAGTTGTGGCCCATCGTCCCGAGGTCGGTATTGCCCAGGATCTTGATCATCTCCAGAGCAGCGATCCCCTGGCCGTTCGGCGGCAGCTCGTAAAGCCGGTAATTCTTGTAGTCGGCGTAGATAGGCTCCACCCAGGTGGAGGTATGATCCGCAAAGTCCTTCATCGTCAGCAAGCCGTCGTGCTGGTTCGAATACTCGACGATCGCCTCCGCGATGGGGCCCTTGTAGAACGCGTCGCGCCCATGTGCGCCGAGCATCCGGAATGTCTCCGCGAGATCCGGGTTTCGGAACACGTCGCCGGCCTTGGGTGCGTGCTTGCCGTCGAGGAGCCATGTGGCCCGCGTCGAGGGTTCCTCGTTCCTCTCGAGGGATTGCCAGGCATTGGCGATGATGGGCGACACCGGGAAGCCTTGTTCGGCATAGTGGATCGCCGGCTCGAGCACTTCCGCCATGGTCATCGTGCCGTACTCCTCGAGCACTTCGAACCAGCCGTCTACCGCGCCGGGCACGGTCACCGAGTAGATCCCCCGGATTCGGTCCATCTCGTGCTTCTCGAGCTTCTCATTGAGGGCGTCGAGCGTCATGCCGTACGCCGCCCGACCACTCGCATTGAGGCCGACGAGCTTCTTCTCCGCAGCCAGGTAGACCATGATGAACGCGTCGCCGCCCAGGCTCGTGCTCATCGGCTCGACGACCGTGAGCACCGCTGCAGTCGCGACCGCCGCGTCGATGGCGTTGCCGCCTGCCTCGAGGATTTCGAGGCCCGCGTTCGCCGCGAGGGGCTGACTGGTGGCCACCACGCCGCGCAGGCCAGAGACCGGCGACCTGAGCGTCTCGTAGGGGAATCCTTCGTCTTCCTGTGCTCCGGCCTTCTCGAGACCGAGGCCGAGAAAGAGCGTGGGCAGCAATACGAGCAAGGGCGCGACCCGACGTAGGAGGATGGACTTCAGCATGTGTCTCCCCTTAGATGGCATGGCGGTCCGTGCCGAGCTTTGTGCTCACGGCCGACGTGGCGCTGTAGATCTCTGTGAACCCAGATGGAGATCTTCAACAATCAAAGTACAGGGCGGCGGGGTTGCCCGCGACGAACGCGCGGAGTCTCGACTTGTTGAGGGCGATGGCTTCGAAGGCTCACCCACGGCGCGCGCGCCCTGAGCGCCGTACTATCCCCGTCCGTCACGCGCGATTCGTGACCTGTGCAGGACCGACAGAGGAGACATCATGAGACGGAAGTGCCTTGGTGTTGCCCTGACATTCGCCTGCCTGACGACGCTTCAAGCCTGCGTCGGCGAGAACCAGGCCGCCCCCCAGCCGTCGTCCAATGGCGACGTCACTAAAGGCGGCGACGACAGGACCGGCCAATACGACGTCGTGGACAACTGGTGGAAGGCGGCCCCGAATCACGATGCCGAATGGGGATGGGGACAAGTGGCGGGTGTCGCGGTGGACACCCCCGACCGGATCATCGCGGTGACCCGGGCGACTGGCCAGCGGACCGCTCGGTACCGAGGGAGGGGCGACTGCGTCGCAGCAACTTCGTCGTGGTCGCGGACGGAAACGGCAACATCGTCGAGCAGTGGAGCCAGTGGGACTCGATCATGACGCTTCCGCATCAAGCGTACATCAGCCCGTACGATCCTGAGCGGCACGTCTGGATCATCGACAGTGGGGGCGCCGACGGATACCACCAGGTCTACAAGTTCACCAACGACGGAAGCGAGCTGGTGATGCGGCTCGGGACGATCGAGCACCCGGTAACACGGGAGGAGGCCAGGGCGAACCCGCACCCGGGTCCGTACAACTTCGGGTGGCCGTCGAAGCTCGCCTTCTTCCCGGACGGCAGCTTCGTTCTGGCGGACGGCTATTGGAACTCCCGCATCATCAGGTTCACAGCGGACGGCGAGTACGTAAGCGAGTTCGGGGCCCAGGGGACCGGGGACGGTGAGTTCGATCTGCTTCACGGACTCGCGGTGGACCGGAACGGGCGCGCCTACGTCGGCGACCGGAGGAACGACCGCCTTCAGGTCTTCACTGCGGACGGCGAGTTCATCGAGGAATGGCCGGATATTTACGATCCCGTCGACATCTATATCGACGAGGACGACTGGGGTTTGGGTCATTTCCGCCCGATTGAACCGACTACTCAAGTACAACCTGGACGGCGAGCTCAATATCCCTGGGGCACGTACGGGATGACGGCCGGCATCTGGGAGGGCGGTCTAGCGCGCCCGCACCAGCTCGACATAGACCAGGACGGCAATATCTACATCGCGAGCTACGACGGTGCGTGGATCAACAAGTTCGTGCCGAAGTCGGGTGCGGATCCGAGCAAACTCGTCAGTCCGAGACTGCTATTGAACTGAGGAGGGACACCGTGGAAACGATCATCTCACGCCTGCTGGAGCAGTTCGAGAACGGAAAGCTGAGTCGCAGAACGCTCGTTCGAAGCTTGGCGGTCGCGGCGGCCGGAGGGCAGGTACTCCGCTCCGCGACGCCTGCCGCGGCTGCACCAAACGCTGGTGCCAACCGTGCCGCCACGAAAACGGGCACTGCGGAGGCGGCGACGAGCTCGGGTGCCGCCGCGCTCCCGCGGACCGCGTGGATGGACCATGTCTCGTACGGGGTCGCCGACTACGGGAGGAGCCGCGATTTCTACGCGGAGCTTCTCGGTTGGGAGGTCACCGGTGACGATCCCGAGCGCGGCGAGGCACGACTCAGTATTGGCGCCGAGCTGGGTGACATCATCATCCGGAACAACCGTGCTCCGACCGGTCAGGGCCCGACAGGAGTCGTGAACCACATCTGCTGGGGGCTCGACACCTACGATACGGACGCGGTCAGAGAAGTGCTGGAAAGTCGAGACCTGAACCCTCGCCGGGATCAGGGCGGGCGCTACGATCCGTTCGACAGCTATCACGTCCTGGATCCGGACGGTTGGGATCTCCAGTTGGCGGTCCGGCTGCGGGGCTGAGCCCTGCAGGTCAGCGACCGGCAGAGGCCTCAGCCAGTCGCGCTGCCAACTCCGCGGACGGCCAGTTCCCGACGTACATACGCGGGAGCCGATAACGGTCGGAAGCGCTGGTGACCGCCCCCGGCCTCGTTGTACACGCCGAGGCGAAACCGGCGCCTCGGACGAGTGCGACGGAGCCTGCGTCGTCGCCGAACGGATAGGCAAAGTGTCGAACGGGTCCGACGATCTCGGCGAGTCGGTCCCGGCTGGCGGTGATCTCCTCGGCGCGCGTGCCCCGTCGCAGCTTCGAAAGGCGGGGGTGGCGCACCGTATGGGCCCCGATGTCGATGAGTCCGCTGTCCTTCATGGCAGCGAGATCCTCAAGGCTCAGACATCGGCGGGTCCCTCGCTTCGACGCCGATCGGCCGGCCCAGGCCTCCAGGCTCTCCAGAACCGCAGCAGCCGCCGGTCCGTCGAGCCGCTGGATTCGGCGGAAGAGTCGGATGAAGGCCGCGTGCCGTTGCGTCGGCGGAGGCTCCGACCGGGCGACCCACCCGGCGTGACGCTGGGCGTCGTCCTCGCTGTACGCGCAATCGTCCGCCAGATCGGCTCGAAAAGGTCGCATGCCCGTCCGGAGCGCGACGCGCTGCGGCAACAGGCCGGGCGTCAGGAAAACCGCCTGCAGCCGGTCCCACCAGAACTCGACCTCGGTTCCCAGGGTTGCGGTGGCGACGAAGACGGTCGCCGGCACATCGACCTCCCGCAGTAGCGGGAGTGCGGTCAGAGCGTTGTCGGCGTAGCCATCGTCGAAGGTCAGAGTGACCGCGCGGGGGGGCAGATCCCCCGCGTCCAGGCCGCGCAGAAGCTCTGTGAGCGACATCGGCCGGTATCCGTCGACGAGCAGGCTCAAGTGCTCGCCAAAGCGCTCGGGCGTGATGCAGATTGCGTATGGATCCGCCGCTGGAACCGCCACGCGGTGATAGACCAGGATGTGTCCCGAAGCTTGCACGGCCGCCGTCTCACCTCCACGACAAGTTGTGATGGAAGCTTCCAGCCACTTCGACGACGGTCAAACTGCCGCGGGCGCGCTGGGACCGGCGAGCCCACCGGCTGTTCCCGTGAATCGACCCGGGTGGGACGAATGAATCGACTCCGGTGGGACAAATGAATCGACTCCGGTGGGACACGTGAATCGCCTTCGGTGGGACACGTGAATCGCCTTCGATGGGACAAGCGGCTGAAGCGGCGCCTCGGCTACTACAATGTCCGAAGGCGGCTGTGGCGGCGGGTCTTCGAGCGATTTCGCCGAGCGACGGACGTCTTCCTGGTCGGGCATCCGAAATCGGGCAATACATGGGTCGCCTACATGCTGGCGGTCCTCCTGTCCCGGGACCGCGACCGGCACGTCAACCTAGGCAATGTCCGGCACTTCGTCCCGCCCGTCCACGGCCGCGATCACAAGGTTATCCGTTACCGACAGATGCCCGATCCGCGTGTGTTCCGGCAGGAGTTCCCATGCTATCCGGACCTGTACCGACGAGTGATTTATCTCGTTCGGGACCCCCGGGCCGCGCTCGTCTCCTTCTGGCACATGTTCCTCGTGATGGGAGACACGCCGGGCACCTCCCTCGACTCGTTTCTCGAGCAATACATGGCCCACGACGGGTGCTTCGACTGGTGGAACCGCGACCTCGAGCGGTGGGACCGTCAAGTCGAGGCCTGGTTCGATCGAGCCGAATCCGATCCCGGCGTTCTGATCGTGCGCTACGAGGATCTTGTCGGAGACCGTGCCGCGAGCGTAGAGCGCATCGCGAGGTTCCTCGACGCTGGAGCTACCGCGGAGGATATCGCGATGGCGATCGAGCGCGGAGACTTCAGTGCCATGCGGCGAGTGGAGGAGCTCCACGGCACCGAGGCCTACCGGACGAGGGATCCGCGTGGTGAGCGGTTCATTCGCAGGGGGCTCACGGACGGCTGGCGCGACGAGCTCGCGCCGGAGCTCGCAAGGATGGTGGAGCGTGAGCTCGGCCCCGTCATGCATCGGCTGGGTTACCTACCGTGAAGCTGCCTCACTTCCTGGGGATCGGGGCCATGCGGTGCGGCACGACGTGGCTCGCGGAGCACCTCGCCCGGCACCCGGAGATTCGCATAGGGCGCAAGGAGGTCCACTTCTTCGATCGCAAGCTCGGCAGTCCCGGACCGCCCGGCTCTTCGAGCGACAGGCTGGCTCGACTTCGCTATCGCGCGCACTTCCTCCGGTCCGCCCGTCGGCCGGGTCTGCACGGTGAAATCACGCCGGCGTATGCGATCCTCGAGCCTTCCGTCATCTCGCGGGTCCGTGTCTGGCTCCCTCACGTTAGGCTCGTCTACTTCATCCGCGACCCTGTCGCGCGGGCGTGGTCGCAGGCCCAGAACGACTTCCCGCTCTGGCTCGGAAAGCCGCTGTCGACCGTGGGCCCGAACGAGCTGATCCAGTTTCTGGATTCGGAGGGCGTTCGGAGACGGGGCGATTACGCCTCGTGTATCGAGAACTGGCTCCTGCACTACCCGCGCGAACAACTTTTCGTGGGGCTCTTCGACGACATCATGGGACGGCCGGAGGCGCTGTTGGCGGACGTCTTCGAGTTCTTCGGAGTCGACGCGACCTCTGCGCCGAACACCGACCTTCATCGCGTGGTCGGAGCGAGCGAACCGCTCCCGATTCCCGATTGGGTGGAAACGCACCTTCGGGAGACGATCCCAGACGAGCGCGAGCGTCTCGAGGCACTTATCGGCCGACCCCCGCCGTGGCCCGCCTGGTGAGCGCCCCGTCGACCCTGGAAGTCATCGTCTCGACGTACGAGCGTCCGGACGCGCTTCGCGCGGTTCTGGATAGCCTGGCGGCCCAGTCATGCAGGGGCTTCAAGGTGGCAGTGGCGGACGACGGATCAGGTCCGTCCACCGCCGACGTCGTCCGCGAGTTCGCGGAGCGCGGCGACCTCGAAGTCCGGCACGTGTGGCAGGAGGACCAGGGGTTCCGGCTCGCCGCCATCCGGAACCGGGCCCTGGCGACGGGGGGATCCGACTACGTGGTCTTCCTCGATGGCGACTGCATCGTCCCGCGGGACTTCGTGGCCAATCACATCAGCTTGGCGGAACGCGGGTATTTCGTGCGAGGGAGCCGGATCGCGCTGAGTCGGGCGTTCACTCGCGCTGTGCTGAAACAACAAATCCCAGTGCATAGCTGGGGAATCGGGCGTTGGACCTTCGCGCGGCTACGCGGCCGGGCCTCGCGCCTGCTGCCCGTCCTTCGGCTTCCGCTGGGACCGCTTCGAAAATGGCGAGGGAGGAGTATCGAGGGTGCAGCCGGCGCCAATCTCGGACTCTGGCGCGAGGACGTGGTGGCCGTCAACGGGTTCGATGAGTCATTCGCGGGCTACGGATACGAGGACTGGGAGTTCCTGGATCGGCTGCTGCGGAGAGGAGCGCGCAGGAAGAATGGGCGCTTCTCCGTACCCTTTTACCACCTCTGGCACGTCGCGCGTATTGAACGCGAGAAGAACAGGGTTCGATGGTTGGCTCAGCGGAATCGGGGCGTCAGCCGGGCGGAGTTGGGCTTGGACCGCTACGCCGACGAGAGCGCCTCCTCGGTGCCCGACGAACTCTCCACCAGGGAACTCTCGACCACGGAGCGCTCGACCAAGACCGCCTCCGAGCCGTCGGCAAATCCCCCCTCCAGTCCCCCCTCCAGTAGTCCGCGCGAGAGCTGACGAATTCCGAAATCGGTTGCCATGGGTCCCTTTGCGAACCCTTCCCACCTGGACAGCCAACGAGGCACGCCAGAGGTCCGTCGTCGCACTTCGAGGTTCGAGCGGATCGAGTCGTGATCCACATGGGCGCGCGGGTGGTCAAAGTGGAGCACGACCGCACGATGGCGGGCCTGAAGGGGCCGAATTCCGTAGTTCCTGAGCCGCTCACCCAGCTCGCGGTCCTCACCTCCGTATCCGAGCCGCTCGTCGAATCCGTTGACGGCTACGATGTCGTCCTTCCATCCCGAGGCGTTGTGTCCGTTCCAGGTCGCGCGTGTCGATGTGATCCGATCCAGCCACCGGCCCCGCTTCGAGCCGGGTACGATCTTTAGCAGCGGGCGGAGCGAAGGCCCGTTCCGCCGGAGCCACCACCCGGTATCGAACACTCGGCCGTCCACGATGTTGGCTGGCTCCATCGCCTCACTGACGTGCCGCGCCAGATTACAGCGACCCCCCGACACGAACCGCCCTCGCGCAGCGAGCCGAGCGTGTGTCGCGACGAAGTCTCGCCGGGGGACGCAGTCTCCGTCGGAGAACACCAGATACTCGGATCTCGCCGCGTCGATGGCACGGTTGAGGATGCGACACTTCCGAAAGCCCCGATCCTCGTGCCACACGTGGCGAATCTCGAGGTCGGTCGCCCGGCGAACCGCCTCGATGCGTTCGCGGGTCCTGGGGGTCGAGCCGTCGTCTGCTAATACGATCTCGAAGTCCGTGTGAGTCTGGACGGAGTAACCCCAAAGCGCCAGCTCGAGCCTGTCCGGCTCGTTGTAGGTACTCAGGATGACGGAGACTCGCACGAGACCTCCGTTAACCAAGCTGATCGTCGAGGAACGTATCCGGCAGCCGCTCGAACCGGTCCGGATTCGCGTTTCCGTCTCGGATCAGGTGGAAGTTCTCCCACTCGCGCGCCTTTCTCGGCCCCGGGAATTGGGCGGTGGACCAGTGGGAGACTCGTCCTCGTCCGTGAACTTCAGCTCATAGAAACAGATGGGTTGGAAGTGGCTCTTGCGAAGCCACGGCGGCCGCGACACCGCCTCCCAGCTATCGCGCTTCTTGAAGCGACAGCGGTAACTCGTCGGGAAGACCTCGATCTGCTCGTTCACCTCTCCCTTCGAGAGGTAGAATGCCCCGTCGGGCCCCCGGTACACGGTCTGTCCCTTGATAGTCCACGCCGTCCATCTGCCCCTCTGTATGCGTCTCAGCAGGGCACCGAACTCCTCCCGCACCTCGCGCACAAGGACCATGTCCCCGTCCCACTTCAGGATGTACTTGAAGCGCGCCTGAGCCGCAATCCAGTTGTTGTAGTAGACGAGGCTGTGCACTGAGTTGCTGGCAGTGGCGCCGTGCTCCGGTCCGTACCTCGAGACGCGGTGGGGGTAGGAAGACACGCGGATCTTGGCTTCGGGGTCGTGACGAGATACAACCTCCTTTACCACCTCGAGCGTGGCGTCCTCGCTCTCGTTGTCCACCAGCAGGATCTCGTCGACGATAGGAAGGATCGACCGGAGCGCGTGCTCGATTTTAGCCTCCTCGTTCAGCACACGGACCACGGCGCTCACGCCGGGGGTGGGTCGGCGCCGGGGATAGTCGAACTCGTATTCCCCAAGTCCTTCGGCGTTCTCGAACCGCATGCTCGGCCTGAACGGAAACACGAGCGGCATCCGGGTCCGTTAGGGGGGAGGCAAGGTCCAGGAACGGGGCGCGGTCGGGGAATGTGGTGAGGTCGGGTCGCGATCGGCAAGGTGGTCGTACGACGGGGCGCCGGATGATGACAGCTTCGGCGTCGTTTGACACGTCCCCGGATCCAGTCGGATGTTGACCGCCTACGATGACTCGGAGGCGCCCCTTCTTGATCGACTATGTCACCGAGCGACTCGGCCCACGGCTACTCGTCACGGATCCCAGCGACCGCTTTCTATACGTCGCCAACGCCGCGAGCGACGTGATCTCGGGTTACGCGCTCGATCCGGTCACCGGCGCGCTCAGCCCTCTCGAAGGATCGCCCTTTCCCACTGGCCCCCATCCGCGCAATGTGACCGCTCATCCCGGCGGGGAGCTCGCGTACGTGAGCAATTGGCAGGGCGCGAGCCTCTCGGGATACCGCATCCTCGATAATGGCCGCCTGGAAGAGATCGACGGGTCTCCGTTCGCCACGGGCCCGAATCCGCGGAACATCCGCTTCGACGCCAGCGGCTCAGTGGGGATCACCGGGAACGCCGGCTCCGACGACATCCTGAGTTTCAGGGTCGACCTTGCAACCGGATTGTTGACTCCCGCACCCGGGTCGCCCACGGCGTCGGGGCCGCGGCCGAGATCGGTCATGATCGACCCGGCGGGACGCTTCGCGCTGGCGGCTCATGACGGGTCATCCCTGACGTCGATCTATCGGATCGATCCTGAGACCGCCGAGCTCTCGCAGGTTCCGGGATCGCCGTTCCGCGTCGGCCAGGACCCCAGGTTCGTGACCGTCGATCCGAAAGGGAGGTTCGCCTACGTCACGTCACAGGATTCGAACACCATCCACGGGTTTCGCCTCGATGACTCGCCGTCACCTCTCCCTGTCGCACCGGTCGGCACCGGCAAGCGACCCTTTCAGGTGTTGGTCGACCCGACAGGCCGCTTCGCCTACGTCGCGAACCAGAAGGGGAACAGTATCTCGGGCTATCGCATCGACCAGGAGAGTGGGGAGCTTCGTCCGACCGAGGGGTCGCCGTACCGCACGGGCCGCCGTCCGATCTGGCCCACGCTCGATCGGTCGGGGCGCTTCATGTACGTGGCCAATCTGCGGTCGGGGAACGTCTCCGGATTCGAGATCCACGTCGAGAGTGGGGAGCTAACACGACTTCCGGGGTCTCCCTACAGGGCCGGGAGGCGGCCGCGCGCCATCACCTTCAATCGATCGGGTACGTGTGCATACCTCGCGAACGCGAAATCCGGGACGATCTCGGGATACGTGATCGAGCCCGCCACGGGGAGATTGAGACGAGCTGACGGGTCCCCATTCAGGACCGCACCGATCAGGTGGTCCACATGAGGGCTGGCATACGGGCCTCCCGCAGGACGACGGTACTCCTGCTCGGTGCGGCCTTGAGCGCATCGACGCAGGCGCGCCCGTCACAGCTACACGCTCAAAGCCCGCCCGAGCCGGCGGACGCGATCCACCAGGCCGCCGAGGGCCCGGCTCCGCCGTTCCAGCCCCTCCTCGCGGATCCGCGAGAGGTCGCGACCTACTTGACCTGGTTGAGCTGGGACGCGCCCTGGCTGAAGTCCAACGTCGCGTCTTTCGGGATTGGCCGGGATTTCCCCTTCGCGCGCTGGCAATCCTCCGCCGGCACCGAGGTCGTGGTCTCGCTGGCGGGGACCGTCCTGGCTCAGTTCGACCTCGATCGCCCTTCGTTCGACTTCGTCAATGCCGACTTCATCTTGGGACTGCCGGTCTCCGTCCGAAGAGGACCCTGGTCGGCGAGGGCCCGATTCTATCATTGGAGCGGCCACCTCGGGGACGAATTCCTGTTGCGGTCCGGGCTACGTCGCAGAGAGAATGCAGCCGAGGCCATCGAGCTCTTGGGCAGTAGGGATTTCGGTCCACTGAGGGTCCTGGCGGGAGGCGAGCTTCGTACACGACGAGCCCCATACGCGATGAGCTCCCGGGCGGGACGCACTGGGCTCGAATGGCATCCGCCGGAGCCGCTGACCCAGATCGGACCACTTGGTCGGGTCCGCGGTCTGGCCGGCCTCGACGTGACCTGGACGCGATGGAAGCTGGCGGACGGATGGGAGCCGGGGATCAGCCTCCGCGTGGGTATGGAGGTCTCCCCGGACGGGGCTGGCAGGGGCCTCCGGAGCTGGGCCGTCCAGCTCGAGTTCTACGACGGCCCCTCGCCGTTTGGACAGTTCTTCACCCAGGACCTGCGGACCATCGGAGTGGGGATTCACCTGCGGTAGGGTGCGCTCCGGGGCGACCCGAGCGACCCCGCTCACCCGGCGCTCAGCGGAAGGACGCGGTCAGCGTGGTTCCCGGGCCCAGCGTGGGACGGTGTCGGACCAGTTCGAGCGGTTCGTGCCGACCCGATGGCCTCTTAGCGTCCGCATGCCTCCGCCCCTGCTCGGTCGAGAAGGTCGGAAATACCGAGGCGGCCGGCCCAGTTCTCCAAACGGGCGCGGTCCAGACGGCCTCCCTGGATCCGGAGGATCGCCACGACATCTCGCCATTGTCGCTCGGACACTTCGCCACCGCGCCGAAACCACTCCAGCTTGCGCAGTATCGAGTGCTCGGCGGTATCCACGTACATCGATCCGCCTGACTCCGACGACAGCTCGATCCGCTCACGAAGCCTCAGCCTCTCCGCGTCGAACGCGTCATTGCCCGAAAGGAAGACATCTACCTTCACGGCTGCATCCATATGGATGACATTGAAGGATGCCGCTGAGCGCACGGCCCTGCGAACGGCCGGGGCATGCACGTAATAATCTCGCTCCACCGCCTCGACGAACGGGGTCACGTGCTCCATGCGTAGGTCGGCCACGACGTCGATGTCGTTTGTCGAGCGGGGCTCCCCGTGGATCGAGCTCGCCAAAGAGCCACCGACCAAGTAGCGAATCCCGAGTCGTTCGAGAATCCCGGTGAACTCGATCGCGACGGCTCCGGGATCCGGAAGGGACTCAGGACCCATCGTCCATGGGTGAGGACGGGTAGATTTCCTCGACCACGGCCGAGCCCAGGCGGAGGCGCGCCAGGCGAAGGAGTAGCTCTCGCTCCTCTTCGTCCGGGTGCCGAACTCGGAGTCCCGCCAGCGCGAATCGAACAGCGGTGAGCGTAACGTCACGGACTCGGTCGAGCTTCTCCCCCGGGGTCATCCGGGAGTAGATCTCGTCCATGACCTCGACGGTCTCAGGGTCCGTATCGGTCAGACGGGTTCGCATGGGAAGGATAATACTTACCTGGAGCGCCGTTGCCACAGCTTCGAGCCGTGTCTGGCCACACCTTGCGACCCGTGTTCCGGGCTCACCCCGCGTTCAGCGGATTCCTCCACGACACGCCCGGAAACCGGTCGAAGTCCGCGTCCGTCGAGCACAGGAGAAGTCCGTACTCCAGAGCCAGTGCGGCGAGGTGAGCATCCGGAATAAGCTCGGCGCGAGTCACTTTGGGCATCAATCCGGCGAGAATTTCCCGATGGAGGCGAGTCGGTTCGGGCGTGAAGGTCGACTGCAGCGACAGCCACTCATCCACCTGAGCCCAGGCCTCTCGGACCGGCATGGGTTCGGGCAAACCCTGGGGTTCGAGACCAGGCGGGCGAAGCCGTTCAGCACCTGCCAGGGTAATCCGACCCCCGTAGGGCCGTTGAGCTCGGATTCAAGCCAGGCGCGCGCTAGCTCATGATGACGGTCACCAGGGGGCAGGGGTAGGCTCGCGGGCGCGGGCGCGTGGGCACTGAAACCCGCATCGTGCAGCTTCGTAGGGTCAGACGGCCCCTTCACGCGCTGCCTCCCACCACGGCGATCGGTCATGGGCTGGATCAAGCAGGACATCTTCTATGCCCTCCGCTTCCTCGCGAAGCGTTGGGGCGTCTCGAGCGTCGCCATCGTCGTGATGGCGCTGGGGATCAGCCTCGCCGCCAGTATGTACGCCATCATCGAAGGCGTCGTGCTCACAGGACCCGACTACGAGGAGCTGGACGAGATCCTCTATCTCCAGACGACGATCCCGCTCAGCCAGTTCAACCAGGCCGTACGCATCCACGACTATCTCGATTGGCGGGAGCAACAGACCGTCTTCGAGGAGATGGGTGCCTACAGCGGAAGGTCGGTGAACCTCTCCGGCGATGACAACCGGGCCGAGACGTTTCCGGCCGCCCGTCTGACCGCGAGCACGTTTCGCCTTCTGGGTGAGCAGGCGCTGCTCGGCCGCGTTTTCACGGACGAGGAGGACCTGCAAGAAAATCTGGACCTCGTCATCCTCGGGTATCACGTGTGGGTCAATCGCTACGGTCGCGACCCCGCGATCCTCGGTCAAACGATTCGCGTGAGCGCTCGACCCACCACCGTGATCGGTGTCATGCCCGAGGGCTTCCGCTTCCCGGAGCGCCACGACATGTGGCTCCCCCTGGGCGTAGACCCCGGCGTGATCGAGCGTGGGGAGGGACCTGGGTTCGCGGTACTCGGCCGGCTCGCGGACGGATCCACGGAAGCGGACGCCCGGACGCAGCTGACCGGCATCGCAACCCGCCTGGAACAGCAGTATCCGGAGGCGAACGAAGACATCGTTCCGGTTGTTGAGCCGTGGATGGACGTAGCATTCGTCGACGACGAGACGCGGGGCATCCTCTACACGATGTTCGCCGCGGTGATCGGCGTGCTCCTGATTGCGTGCGCCAACGTGGCGAATCTGCTCTTCGGGATCACCATCGCCAGGGGAAAAGAGCTGGCGATCCGTACCGCAATGGGGGCGGCTCGGAATCGTGTCTTCCGGCAGATCCTGGCCGAGACCCTGGTCTTGGCCGCAGCTGGCGCCGCTCTAGGGGTCATTCTGTCGAAGTTCTCGCTGGACCTCTTTGAACGGGTCGTTGCGCCTCTGGCTCCGCCCCCTTGGATGGTCTTCGAGCTCAGCTCGGGAGTGCTCCTGTTTACGGTGGCCATCACGTTCTTCGCCGCGATCGTCGCCGGGTTCCTGCCCGCGATCCAGGCCACGCGGGGAGACGTTCACGGACTCCTGCAGGATCAGTCGCGGGGCAGCTCCAGCCGCAGTGTCAGTCGGTGGTCGGCGGGGCTCGTGGTGGTGGAAGTGGCCTTGTCGTGCGCCCTGCTCATTGCCGCCGGGCTGACCACGCGGAGCACGATCGAGGTGAATGAGTCCGACTTCGGAATCGACCGAAGCGGGATCTTCACGGCGCGGCTGAGCTTCCCAGCCGAAGTCTACCCCGACTCGACGGCGCGGCTACAGATCACCGAGCAACTCCGCACTGAGCTCGAGCAGCTGCCCGGTGTCCGGGAGGTCGCTTTGTCGTCCAACCTCCCGGTCATGGGAACTTCGCTCCGCTTCTACGGCGTGAGCGATCGCGAATACGCGAACGACGGCGAGTATTCCTTCGGAGGGTACACCTTCGTCACGCCGTCCTTCTTCGACGTTCTACGGATTCCTTTCGCGTCCGGACGGTTTCTCAACGAGAGCGACGCGCTCGGTACACAGAGGGTGGTCATGGTCGACGAGCGCTTCGCCGACCGGAACTGGCCCGGCCAGGACCCGCTCGGGAAGCAGGTGCGGCTCGGGCGCTCGGACTCGGAGAATCCGTGGCTCACCGTGGTGGGAGTGGTGCGCACCTTCGAGATGCTGCAACCGCTCAACTTCCTGGCCAACCCACCCGAGGGAATGTTCGTCCCGATCGCTCAGCAGCCGGTCGGAGGGGTATCGCTCATGCTCCGCGCTGCCGGCCCCCCGCTCTCAGTGGCTGCTCCCGTACGGGATCTCGTCGCCCGTCTGAATCCGGACATCCCCGTCAGCAACGTCAACACCCTCGAGCAGCGCATCGACGACGCCAGCATGGACATCAGGATCCTCGGGGGAATGTTCGCCACGTTTGGCGTCGTCGCCCTCATCCTGGCGTCCATGGGCCTCTACGCCGTCATGGCGTTCGCTGTGGGGAGGCGGACATCCGAGGTCGGCATTCGGATGGCGCTCGGCGCGGACGCCGGGCGCATCATTCGCCTGATTCTCCGCCAAGGTGCCCCGCCGGTCGTGCTGGGCCTCGTGGCCGGGCTTCTGTTGGCCATTCCGTTGGGCCGAGCACTCACGTCCTTCCTCTACAACGTGAGCCTCCTCGACCCGCTGACCCTGGCGGGTATCCCGGCCCTCCTCGTAATCGTGAGCGCTGCGGCACTGTTGGTGCCGGCAAATCGGGCATCGCGGATCGCACCCGTTCAGGCGTTGCGGGAGGAGTAGGAGCCCGACTGATAGAGGGGTGGTGAGCTAGCGCCCTGCCGTCACCAAACCGCCGCGTGGTACTTCGAGCGCAAGGTCTCGTCTTTCGTCACGAGGGGAGCGTCATGCAGCGCGGCCTGCGCCACGATCAGCCGATCGAAAGGGTCCCGCGTCCAATCGAGCGTTTCAGCCCCGTGCACGACGGCCGCGAATGGGGCCGGGCACACCGACAGGCCCAGCACGGATTGAAGCACGTCGAGCACAGGGCTCGGCGGCTGCTTTACGCGGCCGATCTCGTAAAGGTACCGGAGCTCCAAACGGACCATCGGTGAGATGCGCACGTCATCCGAGCCGTCGATCAACTCGGTCGCAACCGGTGAGAGCAGCTTGGTGCCTGAGGCGTAGAGCCAAGCGACGACGTGGCTGTCCAGGTAGATCACGGGTGCCACTCACCGGACCAGTCCAAATGGACCAGCGTTTCGGGGTCGCAGGCGAGGTAGTCCTGATGCCGCGGCAGATTGGCGAGTTGACTCCTGTTGTTGGCGCGCACGATGCGCAGAACCTCCCCCTTCCGCGCGACCTCAGCCGGCACCCCCGTCTCCAGGACGCGGTCGAGGACACGATAGAGGTTCGTGCGAAGCCGGGTCACCGAATAGGGCTTGTCCATCCGCTAGCGTCTCGTCTTGGGATACGTACCGTACGTAGTAGTATAACGTACCGTACCACCACCCGTGAGGGTTTCGCTCCATCGCGCAGGCGATCTCGACATCTATTGGCAGGCCGCCGACCTGAGCGGAGATCCGGAGCTGCTATCGGCACGGGAGCACAGCCAGTTCCTGGGTTCGTGGTCACCGGACGGGAGCGAATTGGTCTTCGGCGAGGAGCACCCGGAGACGGGCCGCGACATGTGGTTGTTCAATCTCGCGGACCCGACCGTGCCTACGCCCCTGTTGACGACAGCCGCGAACGAGAACCAGGCGGCTTTTTCACCGGACGGTCGTTGGCTCGCGTACACATCGGACGAAACCGGCCGCGACGAGGTGTACGTGATGGCCATGCCCAGTACTGGGCGACGCCAAGCCATCACGGGAGACGGCGGGTCTGAACCCCAGTGGTCACCTGACGGCCGCCAACTGTACTTCCGGCGCGGAAGCACGCTCCTGACCGTCGATCTCCGAGAGGAGGGCGGAGAGCTCACTCCAGAATCACCTCGGACTTTGCCCGTCTCGGCCACGTGGCATAACACGTGGTTCCAGGGTTACGACGTCGCCAGCGACGGTCGAGTGCTCGTGATCTCCGGTGTCGTGTTCGACGAAGTCCAGGTCGTGGTGAACTGGTACGACGAGCTTTCAGTCATCCTCTCCCCGGACTCTTAGGCCTCCGCCCAGGAGGCCGCGCGCGATCTCGCTCCCTGCTGGGCAGCTCCCGCTGGAACCGACCCTCCGCACACTCACCTGATCCAGCGCCACGGGCCGCCCGCCGCCGGGAGCGATTGCAGGCCATCGGCCCGTGGCAGTCGCGCGGATCGGACTACGGGCTGTGACGGGCGGCTTCTCGGACCTGAGCTTCGACCTGCAGCGCGAGACCGTCCAGCTACTCTACGTCTGGAGGATCTTCCCTCCCTTCGGGTCACTTCAGCTCGCCTATCAGTCAGGCCCGTCCCAGTTCGACGTCGAGACCGCGAACTACAGCACCGTGTTCATGAAGCTTTCGTGGGTGTTCTGAGGGGAGGGTTGTTCGAGCTCCCTTGCGTCGCTCGCAACACCCGTCTGAACTTGCCCAAGACACATCGGATCAACCGAGAGCCACTCGCCCCCCGGGGACGCATGCCCGACACGCCCGCGGAGGCGTCCTGCCATTTGTTGAAGGAGCGCGGGCTCGAGTTCCAGGTCCCGAGCTCCCATGGAGGGCAATCGTGAAACGAGCAACGGATACTGACCCTCGACCGTCTGGGAACCTCCGGCGGCTGACACCGGTGTTGGCCCTCGTGGCGATGGCTTGCCTGACATCGGGTCAGCCCGAACCCGAGCTACGGCCCAGCCAGCCCGCGCAGGGCATTGACCGCCGTGGGCCCGCAGCCGCTGGTGATCCGGGCACAACTCCCTTGGAGGTCCGCCGCGACGTGATGGTGCCGATGTCGGACGGCGTGAGGTTGGCCGCCGACATATACCTACCGGAAGGGACTGGGCCATTCCCGGTGTTGTTGAGCCGGACGCCGTACGACAAGGCGCGTGCGGCGGGCACGGCGCGCTTCTACGCGGAAAACGGCTACGCCGTGGTGTTGATGGACTCGCGAGGGCTTCGCGCATCCGAAGGGGAATGGCGCCCCTACATCGATGAAGGCAAAGACGGATACGAGACCCAGGAGTGGATTGCCGATCAACCGTGGTGTGACGGCAACATCGGGATGTTCGGCACGTCCTATCCCGCGTTCACACAGCTGCTCCCTGCACCCTACCGAAGCCCGTTCGTGAAGGCTCTGGTACCTGTGGCCGCTCAGTCCGACAACTTCGGGAGCGTCTGGTCCACGGACGGGCTGTATCACCTGGCAACCGGCGTGAGTTGGGGAACCAGACAGGAGTCGATCGCGACGGGGCAACCCATGCCACCGCTCAATTGGATGAGCGTGATGAACCAGCTACCGATCCGATCCGCGATGGACCGGGTGGGCATCCACTCCGAGTTCGTGGCCCGTACCTTGGAGCATCAGTCCTACGACGACTTCTGGAGGCAGATGAGCATTCGGCATCAGTACGCCGAGATGGATGTTCCTGCTCTACATGTGACCGGTTGGTACGACGATCTGACCGCGGAGACGATCCTCAATTATACGAGCATGCGTGAGCTGTCACGCACCGCGCACGCCCGCACGTGGCAGCGGTTGCTGATTGGTCCGTGGGGGCATGGCGTGAACAGCGATCCCACGGATGGAGCTGTCGACTTCGGCGGAGAAACGGACATCGACGCACGGGCGCTCCACCTGCGTTGGTTTAACCATCACCTGAAGGGGATCGACGACGGACTCGAGTCGGAGGCTCCCGTCCGGATCTTCGTCATGGGTGACAACGTCTGGCGAGACGAGCAGGAGTGGCCGTTGGCACGGGCTCGTGACACGCGGTTCTTTCTGCGAAGCGATGGCGCCGCAAACACACGATTCGGAGACGGCACGCTCTCGCTCGATCCACCCGAAGACGAACCCTCGGACCAGTACCGGTACGATCCGAGGAACCCCGTGCCCACTTTCGGTGGACATGGCTGTTGCGGGGCCGGAGTAGCTCCCACAGGCGCATTGGACCAGCGCTCGACCCAGCAAAGACACGACATATTGGTCTATACGACGGAGGCGTTGACTGAAGACACGGAGGTGACCGGTGCTCCGGAAGTTCGGCTCTTCTTCTCGACCGACGTGCCCGACACCGACTTCTTTGCGACGCTATCGGATGTCCACCCGGACGGGCGCGCCATCGAGATAACCGAAGGGGCGATTCGTGCGCGCTTCCGTGATTCCCAGGAGCGTCCGACGCCCGTGATCCCAGGCGAGACGTACGAGGTGGCGATCCGCATGTGGGAAACGAGCAACGTGTTCAAAGAAGGTCACCGCATCCGTTTGCACATCACCAGCAGCAACTTCCCGCGATTCAACCGAAACCTGAACTCGGGCAAGCCGCTGTCGGAAGAAACAGAGGCAGATCTCCGAGTAGCGACCCAAACTGTCCTACACGACAGCGCACATCCGTCTGCCATCGTGCTGCCCGTGATCCCCTGACTCCCCCAGCGCCGACGGCCAGCGAAGCCTGAATCTTTGGAGGGGCGGGTAGTCAACGTCGGGGCGGGCGAGACGAGTGCCGAACTAACCCCTGGGGACGGTTGACGTCCAACGAGGCAAGACATGAAGATCTCGCGTCGAGTCATGCTCAAGATCAGTGCGGGGACCGGGGCGGCCCTGCTGTTGAGCGAGCTTCCCGCCTTTGCTCAGCAACAATCGCTGATTATGCGTTCCATTCCGTCCTCGGGAGAGGAGATCCCAGCCGTGGGGCTCGGCAGCGCGCGCACATTCAGCGTGGGCCCATCCGCCGCGGAGCAGGCCCCCCTGCGGGAAGTGCTACGACTGTTCCACGAAATGGGAGGTCGCTTTTTCGATACGGCCCCAACGTACGGGAGCTCGGAGGAGGTGGCCGGCCAGCTTGTCCAGGAGCTCGGAATCCAGAACGACCTCTTCTTCGCCACGAAGATCTCGACGGGCGGAGGACGGCAGGCCGGAATCGATCAGCAGGAGGCATCCTTCGAGAGATGGGGGCGCAACACGATCGACTTGAACCAGGTCCACAACCTACGGGATGTCGACGTCCACTTGAGGACGATCCGGCAGGCGAGGGACGAGGGGCGGACCCGTTACGTGGGGGTGACCACCTCGTTCGCGCGACAATACGAGCAATTGGAGCGGATTCTCGGCACAGAGGAGCTCGACTTCGTTCAGGTCAACTACTCTCTCGGCGAGCGTCAGGCGGCCGAGCGGTTGCTTCCGCTGGCCCAGGATCGAGGGATCGGGGTGGTAGTGAACGAGCCGTACAACGTTGGCCGGCTCTTCGGCGCGGTGCGCGGCCAGGAGCTCCCTGACTGGGCGGCCGAGTTCGATTGCCAGAGCTGGGGCCAGTTCTTTCTCAAGGGGGTGTTCCCTTAAGTCCACCGACCCCAAGATATAGTGGTTACCGGGGCTCTGCGGGCCGTTTCCCACGTCCGGTGCCGAGGTAAAGGGCCGAAGCTGGCGTGGGAGCACACTGAACAGCCTGCTCAAGCAAGCGGTAGAACAACAGGCCGCGAGCCCGGGATGTGCGTCGGTTGAAGCGAAAGGTGAACTCGTCCAGATAGTAGGGGAGGTGTTCGCGGGCGATCCCTCCTTGGAGGGTTCCGAGGACCCAGCGCTTGAGGAGAGACGCCACCCGATGTACGGCCGACATGAGCACGTGCGCGGGATCGCCGGAGGTCGAGAGGTTCGTGACCGTGTGGCGAAAGCCCAGTTTGGCGAGTCCCTGATAGCTTGGCCATCCGTCGGTATGCACCGTGCTTGCCGGTGCGATGCTATCCTTGACGAAGCCTCGCAGAACCGGAGCGGAGAGGTCGGGCACCCAACGCAGCCGTATTCTCCCGATCTTGCGTCCGTCGACCTCGGCGGCGATCGCGACGATGGCCTTCTTGATCGTCTCGCGGCCCCGCACTCCAGCCTCCACGCCCCCGACATAGCTCTCGTCCACTTGCACAACGCCGCTCAGCTGGTCGCGATCCGGTCGGACCATGGCCCGGCGGAGCTTGTGGAGCCAGACCCACGCTGTCTTGTAGCTTCCCAGTCCGAGCACACGCTGGAGCCCGAGAGCATTGGCTCCGTATTTCTGGCTCGTGAGCTCCCAGGCAGCGAGAAACCACAGACGCAGGGGCGAGCGCGTGCGGTGGAACACGGTTCCCGCCAGCACCGAGGTCTGCCTTCGACAGTGTGGGCAGACGAGACGCCCCCGCGATGCTCGCCAGACCTCTCCCAACCCGCCACAGCCCACGCACACAAACCCTTCCGGCCAGCGCAGACCCTCCACGTACTCCAGGCATGCCGCATCGTCGGGGAAGAACTCGTCCAGCTCCAGCCGCGTACGGGGATAGTCCACGCCGCCACGGAGCTGAGAAGCCGGAACCGCCATGACCACAACATGTAGTGGGCGGTGGACTTAAGGCAATACCCCATCCTTTCTCAAATACATCCTGGCGCATGCGGCTGTGACGGTCATCATGCCGGCGACCTCGGATCCGGAACACCTCGTGGACAATATGGGCGCAGGCGTCGGGAGGTTACCCGACGAGCGGACCCGGAGGCGCATGGAGGACCTGTTCGACGAGTTGACGTGACGCGATCGAAATCGGCTGACGGGGCGCGCCGTCGCATAGACGAACGAGGGTGAGTACGATATACTTATAACATGAGTATACGACTCCAAGTCGTCATGAGCGAGGAAGAGCTCGAGGAGATCCGGGTCGTGGCGGACCGCCACCGGATGACGGTGTCGCACTGGGTCCGGCTCGTCCTCCGAGAAGCGCGGAAAGGAGACCCAGGGGGGCGACCTGCGAGCCTGCGCGAGGTACCGCCTCGATACGGGGCTGCCGCCTCCGGCCCGACGCCTCGGGTTCGCATCGAAATGGACGTGAAGGAAGAGCTCCTCGACACAGTCCGTGAACGGTATCACTTGCCCAATCGGCGTGCCGCGGTGGAGTACGCGCTCCGCAGGGCTGCGGTGAGACCAATGTCTAAGGAGGAGGCGCTGGCCATGCAGGGCGCCGGATGGGACGGCGACCTGGACCAGCTCCGCGCGGGAGACTCCGGAGTCCTCTGGTGATCGTCGACACGTCCGCGTGGGTCGAGTACCTCCGCGCGACGGGAAGCCCAACCCACCTGGCGCTACGCTCGGCCGTCGAATCCGGCGACTCGATCGCCACGCCGGCACCCGTCCTCATGGAGTTGCTCGCCGGCTGCAACACCGAGCAGGCTGCCAGCGACCTCCAGCGCCTACTCGCGCGCTTCGAAATCCTCGAGATCGAGGGCCTCGCCGACTTCGAGGATGCCGCGCTCATTCAGCGGGTTTGTCGCAGGGCAGGGGATACGATCCGTTCCATGATCGATTGTCTCGTGGCTGCCATCTCGCTTCGCGACGAGCGGCCGGTGCTGGCCGTCGATCGAGACTACGAGGCGATCGCCAGGCACGTGGGACTGGAGTTGGTCAGAGCCGATGAGTAGTGGGGAACGCCGGACGGACGAGTGTGCGGAGGAACCGCCCCTCCGCACACTCACCTGATCCAGCGCCACGGGCCTCCAGCTTGTCGGGCGTCGTGCCTGGGCGTCGCGGCCCAAGCGGACGGTCGATTTCCCAACGAACGCACCCCGGCGCATTTTCCTCTCGCTCGCGACGTGCGCATGCCTCTCGCCTGCGGTGCGCGCAGGCACGCCACCGTGTATCCTCATGGCGGTGGTGCCCCCCGCTACTCGGTGAGTCGTGCATGGCTGAAGCTATCGAACGTCTGAACACCGCCCTGGAAGGCCGCTACTAGGTCGAGCGTGAGATCGGCGAGGGTGGGATGGCCACCGTCTATTTGGCTGGGGACCTAAAACACGAACGCAAGGTCGCGCTCAAGGTCCTGAAGCCCGAACTGGCCGCGGTCGTCGGTGCGGAGCGCTTCCTGGCCGAGATCAAGACGACGGCCAACCTCCAGCATCCGCACATCTTGCCGCTCTTCGATTCGGGAGAAGCCGGGAGCTTCCTCTTCTACGTGATGCCGTATGTGGAGGGGGAAACGCTCCAGGAACGCATCGACCGCGACAAGCAGCTCCCGGTGGACGAGGCATTGGGCATCGCGACGGCCGTCGCCAACGCACTCCAGACCGCGCACGACGCCGGCATCGTGCACCGCGACATCAAGCCCGCAAACATCCTCCTGAGCCGCGGCGAGCCCCTGGTGGCGGACTTCGGCATCGCCTTGGCCGTGGGCGCGGCGGGTGGCAGTCGCCTCACCGAGACCGGGCTGAGCGTCGGCACCCCGTATTACATGTCTCCCGAACAGGCGACCGGGGACCAGCTGGTGGGTCCCGCGAGCGACACGTACGCGCTGGCGTGTGTGCTGTACGAGATGCTGGTCGGCGAGCCCCCATACCTCGGCAATACTGCCCAGGCAGTCTTGGGGAAGATCATCCAAGGCGTACCGGTGTCGGCGACAGCGGTGAGGAAGTCGATTCCGGCGAACGTGGACGCGGCCATCCGGAAGGCGCTGGAGAGGCTGCCTGCGGACCGATTCACGGGTGCACAAGACTTCGCCAAGGCGCTGGCGGATCCAGGATTTGGGCACGGAGAGCGCGCCGAGGCCGGTGCGGCAGCTGGCGCGGGTCCATGGAAGCGCGTAGCACTTGTCACCTCTGCGGTGGCTGTGCTATCCACCGCCGTAGCGGCCCTACAGTTCATGGGTCCTGAGTCGCCGCCGGCCCTCATCGAGCGTTTCGTGACACCTTTCGGATTCGGTGAAGAGCCGAGTTTCTCAGGCACGGCCGCGTTCAGCCTTTCGCCCGACGGCTCGACGCTGGTGTACAGGGGTGCGCGCGAGCAAGGCGGAAATCTACTCTGGGCACGTCGTTGGGACGATGTGGAGCCCTCACTGATTCGGGGCACCGACAACGGGGCGCAGCCCACGGTGTAGCCAGACGGCGCGGAGGTGGCGTTCAACCAAGGCGGCGAGATCAAAGTCGTCCCGCTGGGGGGAGGACCCGTCCGCACGTTGACCCCTGGGACTTGGCCGTACTGGGGGCCCGACGGGTACGTCTACGCCACCGCGGGGGCAGGCGTGGTACGCGTTCCAGCGGTCGGCGGAGGGGCAGAGCCCGTGACACAGGCGGTGACCGGAACGATCCACTTCCTCGACGATATCCTTCCAGGCGGCCGTGGGGCGCTTGTCGGGACGTCCATCGGCGAGATTCGCGCCCTGTCGCTGGACACCGGCGAGATGAAGCCGCTCACGCTCGGGGAAGGCTCTCGTTACGCCCCCTCGGGTCACCTCCTGTTCACCGCTCCGGACGCCACATTGATGGCGGCGCGCTTCGACCCCGACGCGATGGAATTGGTGGGACAGCCAGTCGCGCTTGAGGAGGACGTCAGCGCCTTCACGATCTCCGAGACCGGAAAGCTCTTCTATACCACCGGAAGTGGGGCGGGTACGGATGCGGAGTTCGTGTGGCTTACTCGCACCGGCCAGGCCACGCCGGTCGATGAAGGATGGACTTTCGACTCGGGCAACGCAGGTAATCCGAACAACGCGGGTGGCAACCCGGCGTGGAGCCTGTCCCCGGACGGAACCCGGCTGGCTCTGAGGGCGACGACCGACGGCAACCAGGATATCTGGATCAAGGAGCTCGACGACGGTCCATACTCGCGGCTCACATTCGATGAGTCGGACGACTGGTCGCCGCGTTGGACGCCCGATGGGGCCACGGTGACGTTCGTGTCGATTCGCGCCGGGGACCGCGACGTATACACGAAGCGGGCGGACGGCACGGGGCAATCCGAGCTGTTGTACGACCACCCGACACGCATCACCGAGGCTTCTTGGGATCCGACCGGCGAATGGCTCCTGCTTCGGGGAGGGGCGGCCGGTGCCGCGGCCAACACCCGAGACATCATGGCCCTCCGGCCCGGCGTGGACAGCGTGGCGCGTCCAGTGTTGGCGGAGGAATACGACGAGCAAGAGCCGGTGGTGTCACCCGACGGGCGTTGGCTCGCGTATGTCTCGAATGAGACAGGGGACGACGAGGTGTACGTGCGACCGTTCCCCGACGTGGACTCGGGCCGGTGGCAGGTCTCGACGAACGGGGGGATCATGCCCGTCTGGGCGCACAGCGGAAACGAGCTGTTTTTCATGGACAATGAGAACGGATTGGTCGCCGCCCAGGTCAGCGCTGATTCGGGGTTCCAGGTGGGGCAGAAGGACGTGCTGTTCACCATTCCGCCCGCGTTCTACACCTCGCCCGCCAACACCCTGTACAGTGTTACGCCAGACGACCAGCGTTTCCTGATGGCTCGTGCCTACCAACCCGAGCAGAGCGCGGACGCGGTTCAGTTCATCCTCGTGAACAACTTCTTCGAGGAGTTGAAGGTGCGGGCGCCGGATTGATGAGGGGAGCCCGGCTAGCTGAGGCGCCGAGGGGGCCCGCCAGTCGATCACCGCTGGCGCATGACGAGCACAGAGTCACCGAACTCGTGGGATCGGTACCCCTCCTTTCTGAGCGCGCCATTCATGCGCTGTAGCAAAGCGTCATTCGCGAACGCGCGTAGCAGCTCGTAGTGGCTTTCTCCCGGCGCGTGGGCACCGCTCACGACGCCGTCGACTATCTGAAGCTCCGTGTGTGGGCCGATGCGTTGGGTGGCTAGACCCGCGCCAGGCCTCAGCGCACCTCCCACCGACGCCGCGTGCTCCAGGGCGCGTGCGACCGTAGTGCCCAAGGCCACCACACGACCCCCTGCAGCCTTGGTCCTGGAGATGGCCCGGACGGTTGTCTCAGGAAGGTCGTACGCCTCATCGAGAGGCAGCCTCGCGTCGAGCTCCGCATCGCCCGTCGACGAGATGCCTGCCGCGTGCGTCACGGTCGCGAAGGCCACTCCCGATGCCTGAAGTGCGTTGATGAAGGCCCAGTCGATCACGAAGCTGGCGGACGGTGGCTCGAACGCGACGGGCCGGGAAGCGACCCGAGTCCAGACGTCCCACATCATGAGCGGCGGGACAATGTGGGCGTACTGAATCGGCCTTCCGTGCCTCGCGATAGCGGCCCAAACCCCGTCGGGGGTGCCAGTGAAGCTCAGCTGCAACAGGCGAGGGTGACCGAGCACATTCGTCACGATGGCCCTTAGGGATCCCAAGGTCAGGGCGTCGCCGACGGCCAGGCCCGGGGGTGGCGCGCGGTGTTCAGTACGAGTCCGATGATCACCCGATCCGAACACGACCGCGCTGAAGCTGTACACGTCGTCTAGAGCCAGAGACGGCCGACCGGCGAGTCGTATCTCGATCGGCGCTCCGCTCGACTCGTGGACGCCTCCGAGGCTCGCTGGTATCGTAGCGGCATCATTTGCCACGACCAGGTCGCCAGCGGACAGGTAATGGGCCAGCCGTCCCCTCGGAGTATGGTCCAGCACGCCGTCAGCATGAACAACCAACAGCTTGGCGTCAGGCCGGCGTTGGACTGGCTCGGTTGCGGCCCTCATGTCGTAGCGACGCCACTCTGGGCGACCGCCTCGATGAGCGCGACGATCTCGAGAGCTGCATCGCCGGGTCGCTTCAAGTCCGCCGGGTCGGCGTCCGGCACGGCCAGAGCGTGCAGGGGCGTGTCCATGTCACCAGGATCGATCGCATGCACGCGCACTCCGTGTGCCCGAAGCTCCACGTCCCAGATCTTGCTCATATGGAGCAGCGCTGCCTTGCTCGCTCCATACGCCCCCCATCCCGAGTACGGGGTCACCGCGGCGTCGCTACTGATGTTGATGACCAGGGCAGGGCGGCCCTCGCGGGCCGATGCCGCAAGCGCCCCGAGGAGGGCCTTGGTGAGACGAAACGGGCCTACCAGGTTCGTGGCGAGCGCCGCCTCGAGGTCCTCGCAATCGGTGTCCGCAAGTAGCGCCAGCG
This sequence comes from Longimicrobiales bacterium, assembly GCA_965248625.1. Classification (GTDB taxonomy): domain Bacteria; phylum Gemmatimonadota; class Gemmatimonadetes; order Longimicrobiales; family Gaopeijiaceae. The sequence goes on from OZ252109.1 coordinate 2,365,427, forward strand.
GCACCGGACCGAGCGTCGATGCGTTGTTGATGAGTACATCGAGTCCGCCCAGCGCCGCGGTGACCTGCATCGCGATCGGGTAGGTATCGTCCTTCAGTGACACGTCGCCCTCGATGCCGTGGGTTCCCACATGCTCTCGTGTCACGTCGTTCACGCGCTTGCCCTGGCGGGCGACGAACGCCACGGCGGCTCCGCGATCGTGCAGCGTCTCGACTAACGCCAGACCAAGCCCTGAAGTGCCGCCCGTGACGGCGATGCGGAGGCCACGAAGTGTCGAATGGTCTGGGGAGATCATGACGCGCTCCTTGTCCGGGTGTTCCGCGGTCGTGCGGATGTCGCTCGAACCTCTCCAACAAACTACAAGTTAAAGTGAACTTGAAGTCAAGGCCGTCGACGAGTACCTTCAGGGAATGCTCGAGTTGATCACGATTGGTGAGGTTGCTCGTCGCAGCGGTGTGGCCGCGTCGGCGTTGCGCTACTACGAGGACCGAGGACTCATCAAGTCGGAGCGCGAGGGCTCGGGCCATCGTCGCTACCCACGGGCCGTGCTGCGCCGTATCGCCTTCGTCGTGTTCGCGCAGCGCATCGGGCTGACGCTCGACGAGATCGGAACAGAACTAGGAAAGCTACCTTCCGAAGGCGCACCAACCGGCCGCGAGTGGTCACGGCTCTCACGAGAGTGGAGCTCGCGAGTCGATCAGCGCATTGCCGAGCTCGAACGGCTCAAGGTTGGGCTCACCGCGTGCATCGGGTGTGGTTGTCTCTCCCTTGAGCGCTGCAGCCTCGCGAACCCGGGCGACCGCGCTGCTAGTCAAGGCCCGGGCCCACGTTTCTGGATCGGCGCCTCCGACCCGGCTTGAAGCGGTGGCCAGCTCGGGGGACTACCTGGCACCAAGCCGGCTCGCGCCGCACCTTGAGCAACAGACGATGCGCGGGGATCCTGAAGTCGAGGCCCGCACTCGAGGGGCCGGGTCCCGCGCCCGAGCTCCGAGCCATTCACCCGAGCTTCCGAGGAATCTCTTCTGGAGGCGAGGCATCATGAAACTAGAACGCACGGGTGTAGCCATTGTCCTCGCAACCGCGCTCGCGGCAGTCGCGGCCTGCGCGGGTGAGAACCAAGGCGCCCCTCAATCCGCATCGCAGGGCGAGATCGTGAAGGGCGGGGACGCTCGGGCTGGGGAATACGAGGGCGTGGCGAACTACTGGAAGCCGGCTCCAGACCATGTCGGGGAGTGGACGTGGGGGCAGGTCTCCGATGTAGCCGCGGACACCCCGGACCGGGTGATCGTGGCGGTCTGGGGGGATCGGAGCACCGAACAGCGGCAGGAGCGGCCTGGCAGCTCGAACTACCTCGTGGTTGTCGATCGCGACGGAAACATCATAGAGAACTGGACGCAGTGGGACTCGATCTTCAACAAGCCCCACCAGGTCTACATCAGCCCCTACGATGCGGAGCGCCACGTCTGGGTGGTCGAGCGCGGTGGCGGCAAGGGCGTCAACATGCAGGTCTTCAAGTTCACGAACGACGGTAGTGAGTTGGTCATGCGTCTCGTCGACCGCGACCACCCAACGACTCGGACGGCGGCACGGGCGAACCCGCACCCAGGTCCATACACGTACGGCGATCCCGCGGTGTTGGCGTTTCTTCCGGACGGAAGCTTCCTGCTCGGCGACGGCTACTGGAACTCCCGCATCGTCAAATACAATGCGGAAGGCGAATACATGATGGAGTGGGGAGAGCTGGGGAGCGGTCCCGGACAATTCGACCTCGTCCACGGTGTGGCGGTGGACCGGGATCGGCGCGTCTACGTTGGCGACCGCACCAACAACCGCATCCAGATCTTCACCGAGGATGGTGAGTTCATCGAGGAGTGGCCGGACGTGTCAGATCCCGTCGGCATCTTCATCGACGAGAACGACGCCGTCTGGGTGATCTCCGCGGTGCTGAATCGAATTCTCAAGTACAACTCGGACGGTGAGCTCCAGTACTACTTCGGCGCGTTCGGAGGAACGCGGGGCGGCTTCCCCGGGGGCTTGCACATGGCAAGGGAGGCCGGGCAACCGATACGCAGCATCCTCCCGACGGTGTGTTGACATGCTCTGAATAATATGTAAGTGTTTTCTTACATATGAATAACATGGCCGCTGTCTTCGACGCGCTCGGAAGCGCTTCTCGCCGGAAGATTCTCGACATCGTCAAGGCGAACCCAGGGTGCCCGGTAGGCCAGGTGGCCGCGGAGTTCGACACGACGCGAATCGCGGTACTTCACCACCTGCGGCAGCTCGAGGACTGTAAGCTCATCATCTCGAAGAAGGAGGGGCGCACCCGCCGACTCTACCACAACCCGGTTCCCATCCAGCTGATCTACGACCGCTGGACGAATGAGTACGGCGGGTTCTGGGCAAGCAAGATGGCCGACGTCAAATACGCGGTGGAAGGCAAGAAGGGCAGGAAGACCAAGACACCTGGAGCGACCGATGGCAGAGACGGTGACCCTGATATCGAAGATCCTGATCGAGGGAAAGATCGAGGACGTGTGGCGTGAGATCACAAAGACGGACGAACCCCAGCTCGCTATGTTCGGGGCCCAGATGCACAGGCTCACATTGGACGCAGGCTCACCTATACGGATGCGGACACCGGACGGAAAGTATACCTCCGTCGTGGGCGAGATCCTCGAGGCGGATCCTCCGTTCCGGTTCTCTCACACAATGAAGTTCACCGCCTACGACGATCCCTACTGCCGGGTCATCTACGACCTGCGAGAAGTCGAGGGCGGCGTGGAGTTCACGCTCACCTCCCAAGACGTGCCGGCGGGATCGAAGACTCTCAAGGCGATGGGGCGAGGCGGCGACTTCATCGTCCGCACGCTCAAGGCGATCGTCGAACAGGGTCGCCCCGGACTCGGCACCCGGTTTCTCTATGCGGTCATGGGCGCACTTGGTCCGCTCATGAGCCCCGCCAAGAGCAAGACCAATCACTGGCCCTTGGAGACGACCCATGGCTGACACGGCGAAGACGCTCGATACGATGATCCGGAATATCGAGGGCAAGACGGGCAAGAGCATGAAACAGCTCGCAGAGATCATCGCCAAGAGCGGGCTCACCAAACACGGCGAGATTCGCTCGATGCTGATGAACGACTATGGGCTCGGCCACGGCGCTGCGAATGCGGTCGTGCACCTCTCACTAAAGTCCGACGGCCAAAGCGCGGCCGAGGCCAGGGGGTTGTCGACCGATCAGGTGCTCGATGGCATGTACGTCGGCAAGAAGGAGCATCTGCGGCCCGTGCACGACCGGATCCTCGAGATCCTCGGACAGTTGAGCGAAGTGGACGTCGCACCCAAGCAGGGGTACGTCAGCTACCGGCGAAAGAAGCAGTTCGCGATGGTGGGACCGAAGACCAACAGTCAGGTGGAGGTGGGCTTTGCCGCCAAGCAGCTGCCGGCGGATGATCGACTCAAGGAGATGCCGGCGGGCAGCATGTGTCGGTACACCACCCGGCTCAGCTCGCCCGATGAGGTGGACGCCACGCTGGAGGCGTGGATTCAGGTCTCGTATGAGGAAGCGGGTTAGGCCGATCCACGCCCCGCCCGAGCAACTGGCCCCGCCAAACTAGGCGAGCGAACCCCCGAGCGGCTCGCAGAGTCTCCTGCGCATCCCGAAGCGAACGTCGAGTCCCGCAACGTTGCCGCCCCCACGCTCCCGACCAATGTTGCAGGTCCGAAAAACGGCACTGCCGTAGCCACGTCGAAACAACGGCTCTTCGCGGGAGGGAGACCCATGTCATCGTTACGAGTCCCGATGTCGTCGCTATTCGCCTGTGGTATCGCCCTCTTGATGGGGTGCGCACCCGCCGCCGAGGCGCCGGCCGGCGCGGCGATGGCCACCGGCAATCTGATCACCGGAGAAGGACTGCCCAACCCGGCCCCGACTGTGATGGCCAACTGGGGGACTCTCCCCGACGGCCGGGAGTGGGGCACCACCGCCGGCATCGACATCGATCCAAACGACGGCCACATCTGGGCGTACGAGCGGTGCGGCGCGGGCAGCCTGGACGGCGGCGGCGTCGACTGCGAAACGAACCCCGTCGCTCCGATCTTCAAGTTCGATCGCAACACCGGCGAGATCCTCGCGAACTTCGGCGAAGACATCTTCGTGACGCCGCACGGGATCGGCGTGGACAGCGACGGCAACGTGTGGGTGACGGACTTCGCGGGGAACGATGCCGGCACCCGAGGCCATCAGGTTCACAAGTTCAGCCCGCCCGGTGAGATGTTGATGAGCCTGGGCACAGCCGGGCAGCCGGGAAGTGGGCCCAACCAGTTCAACCAGCCCAACGACGTCATCGTGGCGCCGGACGGGAGCATTTTCGTGTCAGACGGTCACAGCGGTCAGGGCATGACGAGCAACCAGGCGATGGAGGAAGGACGAGCGAGAGGCCTGACTGCCCGGATCCTCAAGTTCTCCGCCGACGGCACGTTCATCAGAGAGTGGGGACAGATCGGCCTCGAGCACGGGCAGTTCCGAACACCGCACGCGATGGCGTTCGACTCGGAGGGCCGCCTCTGGGTGGCCGACCGCGGCAACCACCGCATCGAGATCTTCAACCAGGACGGCGACTACCTCGACTCCCGCTACTCATTTGGCCGCATCAGCGGGATCTTCATCACGGAAGACGATATGCTGTACGCCATCGACTCCGAGTCGGGCCCGACGAACCACCCGAACTGGGTGAATGGAGTCCGCATCGGGCACATCGACGAGGACCGGATTACCGCATTCATTCCGCCCTTCTTCGGTAGGGAGGACCGACTCTATCAGGGTGCCGCGGGCGAAGGCGTCGCGGTCGACGCGGACGGCAACGTTTATGCGGCCGAGGGGCCAAACTCGTTACGCTGGGCCGGTGGGGCGTTCACGAAGTACGTGGCAGGGGGCTGAGCTCGTGCGACGCCACGATTGCTACGCCGCGCGCGAACGGCATCCACGAGGCAGATTCCGTTTGCCATCGTTTGACGATACGGTGAACACGTCCCGCGCCTGGGCACACCCGGCGCGATTCCCGAATAGGAGGCAGGCATGCGCTCTACTCTGACGCTTTCACTCGCCACGGTGGTTCTCGTCCTCGGTGCGCGACCGGGCGACGTCGCTGCACAGTTCCCCGCGTGCGACCTAGCTAGCCAATACGCCCAGGCCAACAACATCGGAGACGCCCTCTTTCAGAACGGCATCTGCCAGAACGCGCTGGAAAACGCGTGGTTGAATGGCCTGATGACGGCGGTCAACGTGCCCGTCGCCGGCCTCGAGCCGAGCGGCGCCAAAGTCGAGGGCGCCCTCGGCGTGAACACGGTGTCCGTCAACCATGGCGGCGTGTCGACGAACTTCACGAGCGGTACGGGCGCGGCTGAGAGCCCCATCGAGGCATTGAGCGGATTCGCCGGACTGGCGGGCGCCCTGGGGATCCGGCAGCAAGACGCGGGTGGCGCCAGCACGGAAGAGATCCCGCTCGACCGACGCACCGCTGCCACCCTTGAGCGGACGGACGGGAACTGCAAGATGACCACCGGCACCGGTGACGGCCTAATGGTCCAGGAGGGGTCCGACTGCGACCAAGTGACGGCCGTCGGCCGCGCCCTATACGAGATCATCAAGAATTATTTCGCCAACTGATCTCAGCTGCTTATGGGGCGCTACGTCGAGGCTGAGCCCCGGCGGCGTGAAGCCCCGCCACAGCCCCGCCCGGTCCGAAGACCGGGCGGGCAACGAAGGGTCAGGTCATGGCGGCCTACAGTGTTCGGCGAACGTATCAAATGGCGGGATGTAGACGGACCCGGGACACCCGACCGCGATCGAGGCACCGTAGCTGAACACGATCCCGAAACCTGCGCCTGCTAACGTCACTTCGCCCGTGAGGTTCACCGTTGCCGGGGCAATGATCGTGATCGTCCCTGGCTCGAGGACTCCCGCCCATTGGTGGCTTCCGCCGTCCATGATATCGATGTAGTCGAAGGACCCGTTGGCCCCGGCGAACTGCAGTCCTCTCCAGGAGACCCCTTGCTTTCCACGCATGGTGATGCGGTTCATCTGCGTGCCTTCTGCGGTCAGCGAGCCTCCATCGACCATCGAGAGTCCCGCGCCGGCATCAGCCAATATCTCAACCCCAGGCGCGATGGTGAGCGGGGCGTTCACCGGAGTCACTGCTCCGAACTCGGTGGTCAGGAAATAGGGAACCCCCAGGTCCAGCCAGGTCGCCGGTTCGATGATGTTGCCGTTCCGCACGGTGACTTCATCGGTCCCGTTGCCTACGTAGCTATTCGACGACAGCAGGTGGCCGACGACCGACGCATCGACGTACGCCGGACCCACATCGTTGGCCGTCAACGAGTTGTTCTCGAACCCCTCCAACTTGGAGCCGAAACGGGCGTAGAGGCCGTACGTGGCGCTACCACGGAGCGTCGTGTTCGAGACCGTCACGCGACTCTCGACGGTCGTCCCATGAGTCACGACCAGGTTGGCGGGCTCGGTGTGCCCTCCTCCGATGTGGCGGCCCCCGCCGTACTCGATCACCACGTGGTCCAGCCGGTTCATGGCGTTGTCGGTATCGACGAACCCGAGCCCGCCCCAGTGGCCGGGAACGGCCTGCGTGCCCGTGAATACGATCGGCGCCGCCGCGGTGCCTACGGCCGACAGTCCCGAGCCCGCCGTGAACAACAGGGACTGATCCGCCTCGAACCGCAGCTCGGTGCCCGGGCTCAGCGTAAGCGATCCGCGCAGCACATTGAACGACTCGGGAGATGTAGCCCGTAGTATGTGATAGACCGCATTCGGCCAGCTCGCGTCGTCGTCGACGATCCCGTTGGGGTTCACGACCACGACGTCGACGTCGTTGCCCGTTAGCGTCGAGTTGATCAGGTGCTTGACTTCGCTCCCGTGGGCCCACGCTGGCCCCAAGGCGTTCTCGGTCAGGGTGTTCCCGCCCACCCCGCTGACGTCTGCTTGGCGGTCGAGCGTCATGCCGTACCCCGCGCTCTGGCGGAACGTCGAGTTCTCGATCCGGATGACCACATTGTCGATGAGTATCAAGCTCGCGTCTTCCACATTGCCGAACGCCGCGCCGCCGGTGTACTCGATGGTGGTGTGGGCGATCACGTTGTCCGGGTGCTGCGTATTCGCGAACGACACGCCCTTCCAGAATCCCCGCTCCTCGGTGGTGCCCGTCAGCTTGATCGGCTGGTCTGCCGTACCCTCGGCGTTGAGGCCCGCCGCGCCGAGCACCCGCAATGCAATCCCTTCCTCGAAGCCGACGACTGTACCGGGTTCGATCGTGAGGAGCTGGGCCTCCAGGCTGACGGTCGCCTGGACGACGTAGTCGAAGCAACCCGGGTCGGCGATCCAGTTCTCCCAGGTGGTGTCTGCGGTAAGGTCGGCTGTGACCAACCGCGGATCGGGGCAGATGATGGTCAGCGTGACCGAGCCCGACCGAGCTGGGGCGGCCGTGCTGGTCGCTGTGATCGTGACCGTTCCCCGGCTCAGCAGACTCACCAAACCCGAGGCGTTGACCGTCGCCAGGGCGTTGTTGCTCGACGACCACGTCACGGTCTGGGGCGCTGCGGCGGGCATCACCACAGCGGACGCCTGAACGGTGACGGTGAGCTGGGCAGGGTTCGGGGTCGCAGTCACGGTCACACCCGTGATCGTGATGCTCGGCGTGGTCGGACTGGTCGGGCTGGAGCTGCACGAGGCGACCAGAATGCCGACGAGCAGGCTGCCCAGCCAGCGGTCGATGGGTGAGTGCTCGGACATGATCTTCGACGCTCCCGCGTTGTCGTTCGCCTTGGGCGGATCACGGAGGGTACCGGCCGCCGAGAATGGTGAACGCGGAAACGCGACGAGATCCGCCACCCGTTGGTTCGCGGGGCGCGCAGAAGGGGTCCGCCGCAGCAGAAGGGTCAGGCGGGCAGATCGGGGTCAGGCGCGAAGAAGGGGTCAGGCGCCCAGTGAGTCCTGGGAGCCTGCGGCTTGCCCGTCCGGCCGCCCGTCGTCGTCGGACAGAGCGTGATGGAGGTAGGCCCGGGCGCGGGTCCACTCGCGCTCCACCGTGCGGACGGAGGTGCCGAGCGCTTCGGCCGTGTCCGCGACGGACATGCCGCCGTAGAAACGGCACTCGACGATACGGGCCATCCGCTCGCTCCGTGCTTCGAGGCGCTGGAGCGCGTCTTCGACCGCGAGCAGCTCTGCCACGTCCGCGTCGACGCGGGCCGAGTCGTCACGGAGTGGCACACGTACCCACCCGCCGCCGCGCTTGTCCGTCTGCCGTTTTCGAGCGAAGTCGATGAGGATCCGGCGCATTGCTTTCGAGCAGAACGCGAAGAACTGCACTCGGCCCGTCCAGTCGCCCTCATCCACACCCGCCAGCTTCACGTACGCTTCGTGTACGAGGACCGTGGTGTTCAGGACCGTGTCGCGGCTTCCGAGGCCCAGGTGACGGTGGGCGATGCGCCGGAGGTCGTCGTAGATCAGCTCGATCAGGCGATCGAACGCCTCGTCGTCTCCATCGCTCCAACTGGAAACGAGCCGAGTGATCTCGCCGGTGTGCTGGTCCAAGCGCGCCCCGCAGGCACGGGGGAATGCGGTGAACGGGAATCACCGCGGGGGCGAACATACGACCGCGCTCGCAGCTTCGGGAGATCGCCCAGTGCTGGGGAGGGGTTCCGTTAGGGAGCCGACCCCAGGTCGGCGACCGCTCTCAGCCGGGCAGCATCGCGGCCGAGCCCCTTGTCCTCCATGACGCGGACGAGCGCGCCCAGCATGGCGAGTACTGTCCGGTCTTCGCCGAGCTCCTCGTAGGTGGAGAGTCCCTCCAGGCACCACTCGAAGAGCTGGGCCGCTTCCACGTCCCGGCCGGATAGTGCCGCGGCCGCGCCGAGCCATCCGCGGTAGACGTTCGTCTCGGCGTGTCGGACCCCGAGCTGCTCGGAAGCCACTTCGATCGCCTCTGATAGCGGCTCGATCGCCTCCTCCGCGCGATCGGCATCGATTAGCGTCGCGCCGAGCTGCATGAGCACATTCGCCGTCCGCCAATGGCCTTCTGGCCACTCTTCCCGGGTGGCCTGCACGGCCTCACGGTACACTGCGACGGCCTCATCCAAGCGGTCGTCTCGGATAAAGGCGGTTGCCAAATTCCCGGCGACCAGCAGCGCCCTGGGGTGAGCTGGACCGAGCACGACCTCGAGCGTGTCCAAGGTCTCACGGTAGAGTGATACCGCCTCGCCATACCTGCCCTGTAGCCGCCGCACCACCGCGAGATCGTTGAGGGCCCCGCCAAAGTTGATCGGATTCCCTTCGCCAGCTTCGCGGCGCCACTCGACAATCTCGGCGTAGAGAGTGGCGGCGCCCTCGAGATCACCCTTGCGTCGTACGATGCCGGCCAGCACCCGCTGGGCGAAAGCCGCTTGCTCGATCGCGATTCTATGGCGGGCAGGAAATCCAGGCCGGCCCTCAGCTCCACCTCGGCCGAGTCCGGCTGTTCCAGGAAGCTGAGCGCCCGCCCCAACCCGATTCGGGCCCACCCGAGCTCTACCGAGTCGCCGTCGGCCGCCGCGATCTCGATCGCCGCACGATATGTGTCCCGGGATAGCTCGTATTCGTTTTCGTTTGCGTGCGTCAGGGCGAGCGACGACAGCGCCCGAGCGAGTCCCTCCTGCCCCGGGACGGAATCGCGGATCAGCTCCGCCGCACGCCGGCGGAGCGCCATCCCCTCCTCATGCGACCCGAGATTCATGTGGACCGTACCCAGGACGCCCAAGAGCTCCGCGCGCACGGCCGGCTGCCCGGTCAGCTCACGGTCGAGGCGCTCGACGCCGCGCTCGAGCAGCGCTCGCGCGGTCAGCGTGTCGCCCAGTCGCTCGGTGGGGTCGCTCCCCTCGAACAGCCCGGTGAGGAAGGCGGCAGTCTGTCGTGCCGTCTCGGCTTCTTGACTTGCGAGCGCAGTGGCATCGATCAGATTGCCTCGTTGGACGGCTAGACCGATCGCCGACCCCGACGCCAGCAGGAACGCCCCCGAAAGCGCCGCCACCGCGCCCCGGTGCCGCCACGCAAGCTTTCGAACGCGGTAGGAGAGCACGTCCCCACGAGCGCTGACCGCATGACCGGCCAGGTGGCGTTCCAGGTCCTCACGTAGCGCCTCGATCGACGCGTACCGCTCGGACGGTCGGGCCCGTAGCGCCCGCGTCAGAATCGCATCCAGGTCGCCACTCAGGCGCCGGCGCAGCGCGGACCGACTCAACCCCATGATCGCGGACACACGGGCCGTTTCGAGCGACGCCGTGCCCGGCGCCGCCGCGTCTGCGGCTTCGACGCCGGGCAGAACCGCCGACGGAGCGGTGGGCTCGCCGCCGCGCACGACCTGCTCCAGCATCGTGCCCCCCGATCCGCTCGCATAGGGACGCACGCCGGTAAGGAGCTCGTAGAGGAGGGCCGCCAGCGAATAGACGTCCGTCTGAGTGCTGGCCGGCTCGCCCAGGAGCTGCTCGGGCGCCGCGTACTTAGGGGTGAGAAAGCGGCCGCGCGTCTCGGTTGCCTCGGCGGCGCCGCCTGGCTCGTCGAGTAGCTTCGCGATGCCGAAGTCCAGCAGCTTCACGGAACCGTCTTCGCGAACAAGGATGTTGCTCGGCTTCAGGTCGCGGTGGACCACCATGTGCCGGTGCGCGTGCTCGACGGCCTCGGCGACGCCGAGCGTCAGGCGGATTCGGTCGTCGACGCCGAGGCGCCGCTCATTGGCGTATTCGTCGATGCGCTCGCCTTCGACGAACTCCATGACGAGGAATGGGCGACCATCGTCCATCACACCCCCGTCGACCATCTGAGCGATCGCGGGATGATTCAGCGACGCGAGGATCTGCCGCTCCAGCTTGAAGCGAGCCGCGACCTCGGGGGTGTTCACCGACCGGCGAAGGACCTTGACCGCGACCGTGCGCTCGAACTCTTCGTCAGCCCGTTCGGCAAGGTAGACCGAGCCCATACCGCCGGCGCCGAGCACGGCGGTGAGACGATACGCGCCGACGTTCGAGCCGACGAGCGCATCCGGATCGTCCGGCGGCGGTCCCGGTCCGTCGGCGAGCGCAGCGTGCAGAACCCCGGGGCCGGGCGACATCGGCTCGTCCTCTTCGGCCGCGCTCACCTGTGCAAGCGACAGGACCGTGCGCACGAGCTCGGGGTTGTCCGGGCACGCACGCTCGAGGAAGGCCTGGCGCTCGGCGGCACCGAGGTCGAGGACCTGCTCCAGGAGCCGGTCCACCTCCTCCCACTGCTCCCATAACACGTCGCCGTCGCCGGGCGGGGGCGCGTCGGGAGCCGCGGGGGAGGAAGAGTCGGCCGTCATGGAATCCGGGTTGAAGAAGCTGAAACGAGTCTAGGGGACAGAACGCGTAATCGCGACCGATTCCGCCACTACGCACTCGGGAGCGTGGGTCGCGTGTCCTCGGGATCGTGATTCGCGGGGAAGCTCGGGATCATGATTCTCGTGCATCCGGATGCGGCCCGAACCCCGCGAGCCTATTCTTTCCTCCGGCGTGGTGGAGATTCTTCTGGCGAGCCGGAGAAGCCACTCGAGATGCGCGGAACCGGGATTCCTTCAAACTGCTGCCGCAGGGAAAGGCCATGATTTCGTACATGGTCCGACGCGTGGTCCTCGTCGGGTTCTGGATCGTCTCCTTGGGAGCAGGCCCGCTTCCGGCACAGGATCTCGAGTCGATCGTGTCGAACGACAATCGAGTGCCGGGCGGGGAGCTGCGAGACGGTGTTCTGACCTTGCGGCTGGAGCTGCGCAGAGGCGTCTGGCATCCGGAAGCTGAGGACGGCGAGTCCATTCCCGTTTACGCGTTCGGCGAGGAGGGCAAGCCGCTCCAGGTTCCCGCTCCGCTCGTTCGGGTGCCGCAAGGGACCGTCATCGAAGTCTCAGTGCATAACACGCTCGCCGTCCCGGCGACCTTGCATGGATTGCACGAGCGGCCTGGAGACAGGGATGACGTAGTGACCGTGGCCCCGGACGCGAAGCTTGATGTGCGCTTCCTGGCCGGCGCCCCTGGTACCTATCTGTACTGGGCGCGGACGCCCGACGGTGAGCGAGGGACCCGACGGGTCGTAGACGCATTGATCGGGGGAGCTTTCGTGGTCGATGCGCCGGGCGCGTCCACCGACGACCGTATCTTCGTGCTCGAGCGTTGGAACGGACCGACCCGCACGGCCATCAACGGGAAGTCGTGGCCGTTCACTGAGCGGCTCACCTACGAAGCGGGCGAGCCTGTCCACTGGCGAGTGGTCAATGCGTCCGACCTCTCCCACCCCATGCATCTACACGGGCTGCACTTCAACGTTGACGGGGTGGGCGACGGCGAGAGTTACCGCGCGTACGACGAGGACGAGCGCCCGAGGGTCTTCACGCAGAATGTGGAGATCGGCGAAACGTTCGAGATGACCTGGGTCCCCCACGAGCCTGGCGGATGGCTGTTCCACTGCCACCGGCTCCCGCACATGAGGCTCCCGGTCGAGCTGGATCCGTCCGATGTGGCAGTCGTGGACAAGCACGAGAACGCGGAGGAAGACCCGCTGTACGCTGGGATGGGCGGCATGATTGCCCAGATCACAGTGATCGGCCCCCACACCGAGACGCCTGAGGAGGTGTGGCAGTCGGCGCGCAAGCTGGAGCTCGAGGTCGGGGCGCGAAACGGAGACCATCTCTTCTATCAGCTCACGTTGCGGGACCCGGCTCTTGCCTCGTCAATGCCCGAAGGGCAGTCGGGTCCGGCCCTCTCGGGCCCGCCCATCGTGCTCGAGCAAGGCAAGCCGGTGGAGATCGCGGTGGTCAACCAGTTGGATCACTCCACCGCCATCCACTGGCACGGGATGGAGCTGGAGAGCTACTACGACGGTGTCCCGATCATCGGTGGGATCGGCGACAAGAGGGCACCGCCGGTGGAGTCCGGCACGACGTTCGTGGCCCGGATGACGCCGCCGCTCGCGGGAACATTCATGTACCACACCCACTGGCACGACGCCCGGCAGCTTACAGGTGGGGTTCACGGACCGTTGATCGTGATGCCACCGGGACGAACGCACGATCCCGCGACGGATAAGCCGTTCCTTTTCAGCCAGAGTCCGGGAGCTCCATTCGGGGCCGCCATGCTCTTGATGAACGGCGTCCCCCAACCACGTGTGATGGAGCTCACGACCGGGACGAAATACCGGTTCCGGTTCATGAACATCACGCCATCGGTGGCGAACCTACGCGTGTCGCTACGGCAAGCCGGCGTTCCGGTGGAGTGGCGTGCGGTAGCCAAGGACGCGGTCGACCTGACGCCTTCGGAAGCCACCATGAAGCGAGCGGACCTACAGATCTCGGTAGGCGAGACCTACGACTTCGAATTCGAGGCGACCGGTCCAATGGAGCTGACGCTCGAAGGCGTGCAACCCAACGACACTCGACGCGTGGTACAGACGCTGGTATTCACTGATCCGTCGAGGTAGCGTCCGTCGCCGGGATCACTGAAACCAGGTAGGCCGAGCCCTCAATTGGTGGCGGGTCTCCAGCGGGGCATCTCGTCGTCGGCCGGGTAGTCGGTGAGCCGGATCACGCCGGATCCGTCTTCGTTGATCGAGTAGAGCTGCCAGGGCCCGTCGCGGTCCGAGTCGAAGACCAGTCGCGCTTCCTGCTGGCCGGATGACTGATTCGCCGGCCCCGCCGCGCTCGCGCCCGGAGGCGCGCTCATCCACGACGAGTAGAACTCGTCGGCCTGGTGACTCGTCACGTTCATCATGTTCGACCCGTCGAGGTCCATCGTCCAGATGTCCAGCTGATCATCTGTTTCGCCCACGAAGGACAGCTTCACCCGGCCGTCCACCAGCGACCATCCCGAGCCGGGCGCGCAGGCGAAAACGAAGTCGATGGTAAGCTTGACCGGGTTTGAGCCTACCATGCCGTCGAAGTTTATGGACCAGACGGCGCCGACTCCATCCCGGTTGGAAAAGAAGAAGATCTTCCCCCCATCTGGCGACCATACCGGTTCGTTGTCCGTGCCGGGGTCGTTCGTGACCTGCAGGGGCGTGTTGGTCGTGGCGGAGCTGCTCGCCTGGGCGGACGAAGCCGGAGTGGGGGCCTCGATGACGTAGAGGTCCCGCTGATCATTCACCCTGGCGCTGTAGGCGATCATGCTCCCGTCGGGTGACCATTGGGGGAAACGGACCGAACCCTGATTGTCGGTGACCTGGGTGAGGCCTGTGCCGTCGGCGTTCATGACCCAGAGGTCGGCGTTCCCTGACCGGGTGGAGACGAACGCGATCCTCCTGCCGTCGGGAGACCATGCAGCATCACTGTCCAAGGACGAGTTGTCGGTGAGGTTGAGGAAGGCCGATCCGTCGGCCGCCATCACGTAGATATCCTGGAGCTGGCCAATCGTGCGGCGGAATGCGATAAGCTCCGACCTGAAGTCGAAGTCCAGGGTGATGGCCTGCGAAGTGGTATTCATGCCGCTCGGCGTGCCACCGGTGGCCGTGGTTCTCAGCCGCACGCCGTCCTCCGAGTGATCGTAGATGACGCCTGCGATCGTCAGCTGGGACGTGCCTGCCGCCAACGTACCGCCCGTCGTCCCTTGTAGCGTGCCCGCTCCAGCATCGACGGTCAGCGTGATGATCGAGGCCGCATCGGCCGCGACTGCACCGCCCTGGGCGTTCGCGAGCGTCACAGTGACGTCGAAGGGCCTCCCCGCACTTTGGTCTCCGGCTACCGAGAGCAGGAGCTGCGTCGCCACATCCGTATCGGGCTCGCTCGATCCGCTCCCACCGCAGGCTGCGAAAACGAGGACCGCGGTCGCGGTGACACAGAAGGTGTTTAGACGTTTCCTGGTGCTCGCGCTCCGCATGAGTTGACTCCTGTCTCTCAAAGGGATTCAAGTTCGCCGACTCGGGAGATCGCTGCTCCCACCATGGAGAACGCTGAATTGGCTAGGAACAGGACATCGAAACTACAGTCCGACTATGACACCTTCTCGACGTACGAGCTCTTCGACGAGTGGCGTGCCTTTGAGAGGCCCGTCTTCGAGACGGTGTTCCAGACTACTCCGCTGACGCCATGTCTCGGCAGCATGACGAGCTCGAGCGCTGGCAGGACCGGCTTCGCGAGATGGACCCGTCCGACTGGAGCGTCGAGCAGCAAATCGACTGGCATCTGGTCCGCGCCGAGATGAACGGGCTCGACTTCGACCACCGCGTACGACGGCCCTGGGCGAGGGATCCGGCGTTCTACGTCACGATGTGTGATGGAGCTCACGACCGGGACGAAATACCGGTTCCGGTTCATGAACAGTGGAGCTGACGCTCGAAGGCGTGCAGCCCAACGACACCCGACGCGTGGTCCAGACGCTAGTCTTCACTGATCCCTCCAGCTAACGTTCTCGCGCACGACTGAGAACGTCGCACCTTCCACACCCTTGGCCGCGTAATCGTTCGGGATGCCCAAATGCCGGAAAAGGGGGTGTTCCCTTAAGTCCACCGACCCCAAGATATAGTGGTTACCGGGGCTCTGCGGGCCGTTTCCCACGTCCGGTGCCGAGGTAAAGGGCCGAAGCTGGCGTGGGAGCACACTGAACAGCCTGCTCAAGCAAGCGGTAGAACAACAGGCCGCGAGCCCGGGATGTGCGTCGGTTGAAGCGAAAGGTGAACTCGTCCAGATAGTAGGGGAGGTGTTCGCGGGCGATCCCTCCTTGGAGGGTTCCGAGGACCCAGCGCTTGAGGAGAGACGCCACCCGATGTACGGCCGACATGAGCACGTGCGCGGGATCGCCGGAGGTCGAGAGGTTCGTGACCGTGTGGCGAAAGCCCAGTTTGGCGAGTCCCTGATAGCTTGGCCATCCGTCGGTATGCACCGTGCTTGCCGGTGCGATGCTATCCTTGACGAAGCCTCGCAGAACCGGAGCGGAGAGGTCGGGCACCCAACGCAGCCGTATTCTCCCGATCTTGCGTCCGTCGACCTCGGCGGCGATCGCGACGATGGCCTTCTTGATCGTCTCGCGGCCCCGCACTCCAGCCTCCACGCCCCCGACATAGCTCTCGTCCACTTGCACAACGCCGCTCAGCTGGTCGCGATCCGGTCGGACCATGGCCCGGCGGAGCTTGTGGAGCCAGACCCACGCTGTCTTGTAGCTTCCCAGTCCGAGCACACGCTGGAGCCCGAGAGCATTGGCTCCGTATTTCTGGCTCGTGAGCTCCCAGGCAGCGAGAAACCACAGACGCAGGGGCGAGCGCGTGCGGTGGAACACGGTTCCCGCCAGCACCGAGGTCTGCCTTCGACAGTGTGGGCAGACGAGACGCCCCCGCGATGCTCGCCAGACCTCTCCCAACCCGCCACAGCCCACGCACACAAACCCTTCCGGCCAGCGCAGACCCTCCACGTACTCCAGGCATGCCGCATCGTCGGGGAAGAACTCGTCCAGCTCCAGCCGCGTACGGGGATAGTCCACGCCGCCACGGAGCTGAGAAGCCGGAACCGCCATGACCACAACATGTAGTGGGCGGTGGACTTAAGGCAATACCCCATTGCCGGAATTCACGATCACTCGTCAGATAGAGGCTCCAGTCGAAAAGGTGTGGGAAGTGCTCAACGACTTCGGAGACATCCAGCGATGGAGCCCCGGCGTAAGCGGCTCCGAGCTGACATCAGAGGGTCCGGTGAAAGAGGGGTCCACCCGACACTGCGACTTCGCACCGCTCGCCGGCGTCAACGAGCGCATCGACAAGTACGAGCCGAATCGGCGCATGACGGTCAATCTCTATGAGACGTTCAAGCTGCCGATCTCCGGTGCCGTGGCCGACTTCAACCTCGGCGCGCACGACGGGGGCACGGAGCTGACCATCCACTACAGCTACACGCCCAACCTGTTGGGACGCCTCCTGAAGGGCACCACCGACAGGCAAATGCGGAAGGGGATCGGCGGTATGGCCAAGGGTCTCCAGCGAGAAAGCGAGCGCATCGCCGCCGGCTGAGGGCGGCCGCTTGCGCCATCTCCCGAGCACATAGGATGTTCAGCCCGGCTTGATCCTCGCCGGAGGACGTCCTGATGTCCGACCCCATCACACGCCTCAACGCAGCCCTCCAGGGCCGCTACCGCATCGAGCGCGAGCTCGGCGAGGGCGGGATGGCCACGGTGTATCTGGCCGAGGACCTCAAGCACGAGCGCCACGTCGCGCTGAAGGTCCTGAAGCCGGAGCTGGCGGCCGTCGTCGGGGCCGAGCGTTTTCTCGCTGAGATCAAGACGACCGCAAACCTCCAGCATCCCCACATCCTCGCGCTGTACGACAGCGGTGAGGCCGACGGGTTCCTGTATTACGTCATGCCCTACATCGAGGGGGAGACGCTCGGGGACCGGCTGGAGCGCGAGAAGCAACTACCTGTCGATGAGGCCGTGAGGATAGCGACGGACGTAGCGGAAGCGCTGCACGCCGCGCACGAGCAGGGCGTCATCCATCGGGACATCAAGCCCGCGAACATCCTGCTCAGCCGAGGCCGTCCGCTGGTGGCCGACTTCGGGATCGCGCTCGCGATCAGTACCGCGGGAGGCGGGCGACTCACCGAGACCGGCCTCTCGATGGGCACTCCTTACTACATGAGTCCCGAGCAGGCGATCGGAGACCGGGCGGTGGATGCACGGTCGGACGTGTACGCGCTTGGCTGCGTGCTCTACGAGATGCTCGTGGGCGAGCCACCATACGCGGGCGCAAACGCCCAAGCGGTACTCGCCAAGATCCTGGCTGGAGACACCCCGGCGCCGACCGTCGCTCGCTCTACGATCCCGCCGAACCTGGACGCGGCCATCCGGCGAGCCTTGGAGAAGCTGCCGGCGGATCGGTTCACCGGGGCTCAGGACTTCGCGAGGGCCCTCGCAGATCCGGCGTTCACGCATGGCAGGGCGGCACGAGCCGGGGTCGCACCAAACGCCGGTCCGTGGAAGGCAATCGCCTTGGCCGCGACTGGACTCGCGGCCGTCCTGGCCGTGTTCGCCGGTCGGTCGATGATCCGCTCCGACGCGCCCCGCTCTGTGATTCGTTTCTCCATCGACGCACCCGATCCCACCAGACTGCCCGACCTGAGCATCTCCCGCGACGGAGCTCGCCTCGCGTATACGGCCGCCGGACCCGGAGGTCAGAGCCAGCTGTGGATCCGCTCCCTCAACGAAGGGGACGGAGGGCCGGGGTGCCCCCCGCTCAGGAGGATCTGAACCGGGGCCTCACGTGGCTGGCGCGGAACCAAGACGCAGCCACCGGCGCTTGGCCCGCCTCGTCACTAAACAAAGAGAGAGATCCCGCGTCTGACAGAGGGCGCTTCATGGCCGACGCGGCAACAGCGTTTGCGGTGTTGGCTCTGACGGAGGCGGAACAGCCCGGCGGGTGAGACTGCTCGACCAACCCTACAGCGCGACCAGCTCCAGATCCGTCTTCGAGAAGTCGTCCCCCACGCAAAGCAGGGGCTCCTGTGTCAATCGGGCCACCGCATAGGTCATGCAGTCGCCGAAGTTGAGCGCGGCTGGATGGCGACCCTTCCCGAAACGCCGGTAGGCGTCGACTGCCTCGCGCAAGTGGATGGCTCCGAAGGTGATTTCCTCGACGGCGAGCTCGTCCAGGAGGCGCTCCAACAATCCTGGCGCGCGGTCACCGAGGCGAGCCTCCAGCACGATGCCAGCCTCGGCAAGGGTGGGCGTTCCGGAACCCACCAGGGACGCATCACGAATTCGCGCGAGCACGCTCTCGTAGCCGGCCTCCTGGAACACGATGGCCATCAAGGCCGACGTGTCCACGATCACGCTCCCTCCAGACCGTAGCCCAGAATCGCTTCACGTTCCGATTTGCTCGGGGGGCTCCCCGTCTGTTCCGGCGGAACGCGGGACCACACTTCCCGCTCCAGAAAGCTCGCGAGCCGATCGCGCCAGACTTCGTCGGGGATCTGGAGGCGCAGACGCCGCTGGCGCTCGTCGAGGGCTCGCCGGATCGCCTCGGTCTTCGATTCCCCGGTAATCTCCGCCACCTCCGCAGCGAGGCGCTCCACTTCCGTGTTCTTGATGTTGAGAGCCATAGGACCTCCCATACACTATTATGGTGTATTTACACCATACACGACGGATCGACCAAAGGTCCCTCAGCGACTGCATATCACTGACCCCGAGGTGCGGCTCGACATAGGAGGGATGGCGCGACCTGTGTCGGACACGCACCCTTCCCGGATGCACATAGAGCTTCCCGACCGCGTACGGAATCTCCCGCCCTACATCCTGGGCCAGCTCAAGGCCCTGGTGCTGGCGCGCCGGCAGGACGGTGCGGACGTCATCGACTTCAACATGGGCAACCCTGCCGACCCGCCACCCAGACAGGTCGTGGACAAGCTGCGCGAGGCGGTTCTCGATCCGCGGAACTCGCGCTACTCGAGTGCTGGAGGCGTGTTCAACCTGCGGCGGGACGTCGCGCTCAAGTGGAAGCGGAACTGGGGCGTAGAGCTCGACCCTGAGACGGAGGTGCTCGCGACGATCGGCTCCAAGGAGGGGTTCAGCCACCTGTGCCTGGGGCTCCTCGGACCGGGTGACTCGGTCGTAGTCGGGGATCCCGCCTTTCAGATCCACAGCTACGCCGTCGTAATCGCGGGAGGAAGTACGGTTGCTGTGCCCTTGGGAAACGACGACGCCTTCCTTACGCGTATAGAGTCCGCCCTGGAGTCGACGCACCCCAAGCCGAAGGCTCTCGTCCTCAACTTCCCGCACAACCCGACGGGGCTGACCGTGGACGGGGCCTTCTTCGACCGCGTCGTGAGGATTGCCACGGACCATGATGCGCTCGTGATCCACGACTTCGCCTACGGCGAGACATGCTTCGAAGGATACGTCGCGCCGAGCTTCCTACAGTCTGACGGCGCGATCGACGTGGGTGTGGAGTTCGCGACCCTGAGCAAGCCCTACAACATGGCGGGGTGGCGGGTCGGTCTTTGCATGGGAAACCGCGACATGATCGCGGCGCTCGCGCGCATCAAGGGCTACTACGATTACGGGATCTTCCAAGCGGTCCAGATCGCCGCGATCGTCGCGATGCGGGAGGGCGACGAACACGTAGCCCGGCAAGCGGCGGCTTACCAGGAACGGCGCGACGTCATGGTAAAGGGCGTGCGGCGCCTCGGCTGGACCGTCGACATGCCTTTGGGGGGCATGTTCGTGTGGGCGCATGTGAGCGACGAGCACTTGGAGCCCCACGGCGGAAGCACCAAGCGGTTTTCGCTGGCGATGGTCGAAGAAGCCGACGTGGCGTTGACGCCGGGCGCGGCATTCGGGCCCGGGGGGGAGGGGTTCGTGCGGATGGCGCTGGTGGAGAACAAGCAGCGCATCCGTCAGGGGCTGCGGCAGCTCGGGAGGGTGCTCGGGTAGGGCGCCTGGCGAAGGTCCGGTCGCTGAGAGCCGCTCGTGAGTCCGATTCGCCATTGTCCTCACCCGGGATTTCTTGACCCTCTGACTCGTCGGCCGGCATCTTGGCCTCCACTCGAGCCGGATGTTCACACGCCTCACCGACAGATCGGAGCGACCAGATGGCTAGTCGGAGTCGCCAGAAGAGCCAGCGAAATCCACGCACCTTCCGCATCGTAGCGGCCACGGTGGTGATGTTCGCAGCCCTGGGATGCATGCAGGCCACGGAACCGGCCGATGAGCCGCCGCGCCTGATCGTCTCCGTAGTCGTGGACCAGCTCCGGGCCGATCTTCTGGACCGGTACGACGAGCTCTTCACGCACGGTTTCCGCCGACTGCGCGACGAGGGCTATCGCTTCACGGACGGGGTCCAGGATCACGCCTTCACCGAGACCGGAGCGGGCCACGCGACGATCGGAACCGGGGTCGTGCCTGCGCGCCACGGCGTGATCGCGAACGCGTGGCTCGAAGAACAGGACGGGGGTGAGTTGGGGGATATGTACTCCGTGGCGGACGCCTCGGCCCGCATCATCGGAGAGCCCGACGCTCCCGGCCGCTCGCCGGCGAATCTCCAGCGCGACGGCTTGGCGGATTGGGTCCAGGACGCGAACCCGAACGCCATCGTGCTGTCCGTCTCACGAAAGGACCGTTCGGCCATCGGCACGGCAGGACGCGCGACGGGTCACGTCTATTGGTTTTCCGGTTCGCAGATGCGGTTCGTGACGTCGGACTACTATCGGTCGGAGTACCCGCGCTGGGTCGACGACTTCAACCAGAGCGAGCTGCCGACCCTCCTGAACGGCGGCCAGTGGACCGGTGAGGAGTCGCTGGCCCACGCAGCTCGGAGTCGACCCGATTCGGCGGCTGGCGAGAACCCGGGCCTGGGAGGCGTCACGTTCCCTCACAGTCTACCGGACGACGCGAGCGACGACCTGCGCCACGGCTGGTTTCAGGTGACTCCGTACGCGGACGTGGCCGTCGCGCGTCTCGCCGAACGGGGGGTGAGAGAGCTCGGACTCGGATCGGACGATGTGCCCGACTTCCTAGGCGTTGCCTTCTCGGCCACGGACGGCGTCGGTCACGTCTGGGGCCCGTTGAGCCGAGAACAGCTCGACAACCTGCTCAGTCTCGACCGAAGCCTCGGCGAGCTCATGGACGTGCTCGATGCCGAGGTCGGGTCCGGACGCTGGGTGCCGTCCCTGTCCTCGGACCACGGCGTCCTCGACCTGCCGGAGCACCTCGAGGACCTCGGCCAGGAGGCTGGGCGGATACCGGGCGCCGAGCGGCGAGCCTTGAACGAGGGAGCGATGGAGATCATGAGCGGGCAAGGCGACGACACCGGGCGCGCGGCTCGGCTGGAAGCCCATTTCGCGTCGGCCGACTTCGTGGCCGACCTGCATTGGCACTCCGAGTTCGAGCAACCCGTGGATTCGTTCACCGCCATCTACGCCAACTCCTACTTCCCCGGGCGCTGGCGCAGCCCGCTTTCGTCCATGGGAGTAGAGGTTCGGCTCGAGCCCAACTATCTGGGACAGGGAGTCGGCACGTCCCATGGCACCGCCTATTACTACGACCGTCACGTCCCCATCGTCTTCATGGGTGCCGGGGTTGCACCGGGGTCGTCGAACGAGAGAGCCCGCACGGTTGATACCGCGGCCACCCTGGCGTGGCTGGCCGGTATACAGGCTCCGGGCGACCTCGACGGACGGGTCGTGTTCGACTGACGGGATCCCACGACGCCTCCCAGGCGTATCAGATCCTATGCCCTACTACGAATACCACTGCGGGACGAACGGCCGAACCCTCGAGGTCCGGCACGGAATGAGCGAGAAGCTCGAGAGCTGGGGCGAGGTGGCCGAGCAGGCGAAGGTCGAGCTGGGTGACACGCCTCCCGACGCTCCCGTCGAGCGACTTCTGAGCGCACCCGTGCCCCTCACGACCACCGGGTCCGGTCCCGCACCTCAAGGCTGTGGCTCGGGGTGCGCGTGCTACCCGCAAGCGTAAGGACTCTCCGCCGGGGATGTCGCCCGGCAATCCCGACAGACCACGCTCTCCGAGAACGCGAGCGCGGCACAGCCTAATCGTCGCTGTCCTTGGTGGTGAACGTTCCGTCGACTGTGACGGTGCGGCTGGGATCGTTGGGGTCGGCGGCTGTGAAGTGAAAGCTGCCTTCGACGACGCACGAAGGAACTGGTTCCGCCTCCTGGACGAGGTTGTGGGGGGTGAAATCGTGTGCATCGAGCGGGGAGGCAGAAGGATCCTGCTTCAGTGCGACTCGAAATACGTCGTGGCTGAACCTGCTCCGGACTACTCGGCCATCGTGAGCGCACCGGACGCAGCGCATGCGGATCGGTGGGGTTGGGATTGGGACGAGTCTGAGGGCGAGGTCCGGCCGGTCCGAAAGCCCGACGAAGCGTGACAACGCTCCTCGACACGCACTTCCTGCTTTGGCTTGTACTCGATCTGCCACGCGTCGAAGATTTTCCTTGGCTCGACCGATATCGGCCGTGGGGTGTGTCTCCCGTCTCGCTGCTCGAGATCCAGTTCCTGTCGGAGGTTGGACGGCTCGAGGTTCGGCAGCCTGAGTTCACGGAGGCGATCTCGCGGGACCCCCGTTTCACCCTGGACGAGGTTCCGTTGGTACCACTCGTTGAGAAAGCGCTGCCGATGTCCTGGACTCGCGATCCGTTCAATCGCCTGCTGGCCGCCCACAGCGAGGCGCGTCGAGTGCCCCTTTGCACGTTGGACCGAACGATGTGTGAGGAGCACCGACTGATCGTGGATGAGCTGAGGGGCTAGACCGTCTCGTCGGCCGAGAGCGCAGGCTCTTCGGCGAGAACCCGGAGGAGCTACAACCTCAGGAGCCGTGTCGCCTTGATGACCAGCGAGCGGCCCGACAGATCGGACCACCGGTCCAACACGTCGGTGTCGCGGTCCTCCGTGTACACGATGAAGAGCTCGCTTCCCGGCGCCCACTCCCAGCGGAGCCGAATGTTGGTGCCGAACGAGTCGCTTCCCGTGTTGTACTGGACGAGTCCACTGACGAAGGTGCGGGGAGTCAGGCTGTAGGTGATCCGCGTGCGAGCCACATGTTGGTTGAACTCGCCATCGAATTCCTGCAGGTCCGGCAGGTCGATCCAATTGAATTCGATGCTGGGCTCGACGGACAGCTGCGGGAGGACCTCGATCCGGCCCCGGCTCATGCCCAGGGAAGTGACGTTGCCGGAGTAGAAGCTGCCTTTCGCGACCGAGAGGCTGCCCGAGACTCGGCGGCGGGGACCGAAGTAGTACGTCACATCGACGTCGCCGAACGAGTAGTCCCCGGCCGGTAAAGTCGCACCCGAGATGCTCGTGTCCTCGCCCAAACGCTCGAAGCTGTCGGTGGCGTTGAAGGTCAGCCAGTCCCCGTTCTCGAGCTCGAACCCGAGCCGCCCGCTTCGGCTGCGGCTCTCCATGAAGCGGAGACGCTCGTTCTCCACGTAGCCGACGGATCCGGCGAGCGTGACGCGACGGATCGACGGAATGGACGCCGGCCGCGAGCTGAAGCGCGTGAACGCGTTGGTCTCGCGGATGTCCGTTCTCCTTAGAAATCCGGTCTCCGGATTGAAGTTCTCGCCGACCAGGACGTGGTCAGCGGTCGCGCTCCACAGGTCGCCTCGGTACGAGACTCGGGCCCGGTAGCTCTCGTCCCTGCCGTCGAGTCCCTCGGTTCGGGTCTTTGCGTAGTACCCGAAGATCTGGAGGTTCTCGAGGAACGCGAAGTTCCCGTCGACTCCGTAGACCTGGTTGGATCCCGTTTCGGCGACGCGCGATCGGGAGCGACTTCCGAACAACATGCCCACATTGCTCCGCGCCAAGACGTCCCTCCGAAGTCGCAACACGGTGAAAGTGGTCGGGTCCGCGTCGACCCCAGCCTCCCGGTTCGTTCGAATGCCGACGGCTCCGACGTCGAACGAGCCGACCTTCCCGGTGATCCGGCCTCCACCGAGGATCGGCACCGGCTCGCCACCTTCGAGTCCGATTCGTCGGCTGTAGAACATGGTCGGAGCATTCACGCTCCTGCCGCCGCGCGACCGGCCCGAGCTGCTGATGTTGGCGCTGCCGGGCGGACCTCCCCCGCCCGGGCTACCAAGCCCCCGCCCACCGTTGCCGAACTCGAAGATCCCCTGACCTTCGAGAAAGAACTCACGCTTCTCGGGGAAGAAGATGTTGAAGCGGGTCAGGTTGACCTGCTGCTCGTCCACCTCCACTTGAGCGAAGTCGGTGTTTAAGGTGAAGTCGGCCGTCAGGTTCTCGGTGATCCCGAACTTGACGTCCAGCCCGGCATCGGCGTAGCCGTCGTTCGAGATCTGGGGATCCGCGTTACGGTCCGTTTGAAGACCGGAGATGCCGTAGGGCTTCACCTCCAACTGTCTGCTGGGCGGCGGCGGCTCGACTCCCACGAGAGTCCCATACAGAGATACACGCATCGACCCCCGGGTGCCGTTCCCGACGACGGAAAGGGGGATGGCCGTCAGATGGTTCCACTCGTTCTTTCGAACGATGGAGCGCCGCATCTGGATGCCCTACACCTGATCCTGTCCGGGGTTGTACCGGAGGGAGCGAAACGGGATCGCCATTTCGACGGTCCACCCGCCATCGAAACGCCCCGTCCGGATCTCGGCGATCGGGTTCCAGTCCGAGTTGACGTCCTCTTCGTTCCTGATCTGTAGATCCGAGAAGCCACCCAGAGGGTTCACGAAAAAGCCGACACCGTTCCGACGGTCATAGTAGGTGTCCAGGATGACGCCGAACTGGTCGTTCAGGTCCAGCGACGGCGAATCACGGCGCATCTCGTTCGCGACCCAGTCGCCTTCCGCGGCGGAGTCCCAGACCCGCGCGGATACGTAGACGTTCGAGTCGTCGAACCCGACCCAGGCCTCCGTGCGCTCCGTCGCGGATCCGCCTTCTTCGGGAAGCGCCTGAACGAAATCGGAGATGGACAATGTGCTCGCGTAGAAGGCGTCATCCAACGCGCCGTCGATGCGAATCGGCTCCGTGACCCGCACTGCACGGATCGTCGCCTGGCCGGCTTCGTCACGACTCACGACGGCCGGCGCGACGGGTGGAAGGGGGCCTTCGAAGGAGATCCCGCCGACTCCGGGGGAAGGAGGTGTTTGGGCCTGGGCGCCGGGCGCGCCAAACAGGATCGCGGGGGCCGTGCAGGCGAGGGTGATCGAGAGCGGTGCGATCCGAACGTTCGTCGCTGCCGGTGAAGCTTGGTACCCACGGCGAGGTCTCATTCGGGCTCGAGGCTGTGCGCGAAGTTCGGAAGAGGGCCAGCTACGGGCGGGCGAGGCGGGTCGCAAAAGATGCCACACGGTACGCGAGGGATCAACCGAGCTCGCTGAGGGACCGTGCCAGCCCCGTCGACGGCGGAGGGTTCTTCGACACCCGTGCGGCTTACGCATACACCTGGGTGCTCAACTAGCCGCCGTAGGTCAGTATCCGAGCATCCGGCTGCGGCTCGTTGGCGACGCTGCTTTGTCCCGGCTAGTAGTCGGCGCGCCAACCCGCCTCGAGGGCGTAGTCAAGCAATCGACCCACGAAATCCCTGGTCATGGGTGCGTGACTGAAATCGCGTGACAAAGCCCGCGCGTTCGTGGTGTCGAACACCGGTTCGCCCTGCAAGTACTCAAGGTAGATGCGAACCCAATGCAGCATGCGCTTCTCGATCTCCCCCCAAACACCATCATTCACCGGTTCCTTGATGATCTCGTCCACGCTCTCGACAAACGTGTAGCCGGCGATGCCGAGGTGGTCGAGCGAGTTGCTCCACAGCTCGCGCCCGGTGATGGGGTCGGGGTTCGTGACGTGTACGATTCGTCCGGCTCCGTCCGGATGCTCGCCGATCTCGCACATAACCCGCGTCACGAAATCAATCGTGACGAGGTTGACGGTGGTGTCGGACGCGCACGGGATGCGGATGGGGATCTGCACGACCTCGCTAGGCCCCGTCTGCTCGACCACCTTCTTCCGAATCGTGGCGAACGCCCGCGCGAGATTGTAGTAGCCGTTGAAGCTCGTGGTCTCAGCCGTTCGCGAGTCCCCGACGACGATGGCGAGTCGATAGATCGTGGGCGCGATCCCGATGGCCGGAGCCTTCTCCATCAAGTGCGATTCCATCTCGCACTTCGTACGCTCGTAGCTGTTCCGAAACGACCCGCCCGTGCAGGGTTCCTCGTAGGCCGTGCCCCGACGCTTGCCGGCAACGTACGCCGTGCTCACGAAGTGGCACCGTTCCACCTCGAGCGCCTCTGCGAGCTCGAGGAGGTGCATCGAACCCACCCCGTTGACCTGCTCGATGTCCTCCCGGCGGCGCTCGTCGAACGAAGACAAGACGGCGCAGTGCCAGACCTCCGAGACCTCGGATCGCAAGCGCGCGACCTCGTCTGGGTCGATTCCGCACCCCGGTCGAGTGATGTCGCCCGCCACCACTTCGTAGGTACCGCGCGCGCGGTATGACGGGTCGGCGCACTGGTCGAGGTGGGAGAACAGACGCTCGACCCGCTGGGTCGCGGTCATCTCCTCACGATCCCGCGCAAGCAAGACCAGAGAGCGCCCCCGACCAATCAGCTCGTGCGCAAGGTGGGATCCGACCATGCCGGTAGCTCCGGTGAGCAGGACGCGGCTCATGCGTCCCGACCCTTGGCGATCGGTCTCATCGTTCCTCACTCCGCTCTTCTAGGTGATCTCACGACCCGTGCTGAAACGGAGCATGACCAGGTACATGACAATCACCACGACTCCGATCAAACTCAGCAGGAACAGTAGGACGCGGGCCTCCTTCACGATGGCTATGAGGCCGACGATCGCGAGCACGACCGCCAGGATGTGGACGCCGAACTGCAGCCGCACCACCCCCAGAGCGAGCGCCTTGGCGACCCATATGCTGTACCCGTATCGCAATACTCCTAGGCCGGTGAACGCGACGAGCGCGATCGTCCCTCGCTCGAGCAAGTCAATGTCCGGCGGGGACCCGATTGAGACTCGATACGCGTCCGCCGCCACCAACGCGAGTCCGAAGGTCGCTACATCCATGTAGAGCGTCACGATGTCGTTGTCGGTATGGGCCACATGGAGGACCCGCCAGTGCTCGACGACCATGAAGAGCACGATCAGGAGCAGGAGAAACGGGGCCGTCTCAGTCAACCTATCATCCGCTGCCAACAGCGTGTCCAGCTGGTCCAATACCTCGGACGTCAGGACCTGCTGAAGCATCAGCGCCAGGACGACGCATGTGAGGATCGTCGTGAACGAGGAGGTGGCGTGCGACTGCTGGCGCTCATCGCGAAGCCTGCTTTGCGTGACGAGGTGCTCGACCTGCTTGAGGAGCAGCTTGAGCTCGTCCTGAGCCTCGAACAAACCGCCCGTGAAATCGGCCGCCTCGATGTGCTCGAACTCCTGCGGTATCGTGGTGGGCTCCATCAGCACCGGGACGAGGAGCTGGCGATACATCCCGGAGCGGGCCTCCTTCTTCACCCACTGCGAGACCACGGAGTTCGGAGTCCACAGGACGACCACGCAGGCCGCGTCCTCGAGGCTGGTTCCGATGACCTCAGCCCACGTTTCCCCGGGCGGGATCTCCTGATCCGTCCATACCAGCCAGTTCTCCTGCTTAAACTGCTCCGCGATCTTCCTCGCATGCGCCTCATCTTCCCTCGCATAGCTGATAAACACCGAGCTCATTGGCGCACCCCACCGTTGAATTGGACCCACGGGTGCCAGATAGACGTTGGACCGGCGGTCCCCTCCTCCGCTACGAGAAGTAACTACGTTGGACCGCAGGCCGAAACCCGACGGCCCGCCGCGGCGGTCAAGGGGCCTCACGTTGGGCCTCGCCTGAGGCAACGCTCGGGTCGCAGCGGTCACGCGGATCGCGCGCGAGGGCGGCACTCTCCGTCCGTCCAGTTGACGAAACGTCCCGACGCACGTCGACTAAGTGTCTGGCGCAAGACCAGACGTATGCGTGGAGACCGACCCTCAGCCGCTGACAACAGGAGGATAGCACCATGTCGCGAGCTCTTACCACGACGATGATGTCCGTTCTGGCCGCGCCATTTGTTCTGGGCTTCGGCGGCCGGGCTTCGCTAAGCACTCAACCATCCGCTGAAGTCGATGAAGACGCGATCCTCGGCCTGTGGGCGACCGAGCCGAATGACCGAGAGCAGTTCGCACACGTCGAGGTCTACCGGTGTGAGGATCGGTTTTGCGGACGCATCGTCTGGCTCAGCCACCCGCTGTACGGGGAGGACGAAGCGGGGCAGTGGGGAGGCGTCGGCGATCCACGAATCGATTGGGAGAACCCGGACCCGGACCTCCGCAGCCAACCTATGGAGGGTTTGGAGCTCCTGTATTCCTTTCGATTCGATGACGACAAGTGGAAGGACGGACGCATCTACGATCCGGAGAACGGCAAGACGTATCGCTGCGAGCTCCAGTTGGCTGAGGAGGGCACCGTCCTCAAGGTGAGAGGATACGTAAAGATCGTGTTTGTGAAGATCGGACGGACGACCGAATGGACCCGGGTCCCGGATCCGCCCGGCATGTGAGCCAAATCAGAGGGAAGACCTCATCGATGCGGGCGAGGAGGGGGAGGTTGGCGTCAAGACCCCTCTGTCGAGAAAGCGGCATCAAACGCCGACGACGACGGCGGGAAATCCATCGCCCGCACGAACTCGCACGCCTCCCGAGCTCCGTGCTCACGGTCCATGCCCGAGCCCTCCCACTCGACCGACAGCGGCACCCCGTAACCAACGCCGTTGAGCGCTCTGATGACCTCTTCGAACGGCACGTGTCCGCGGCCGAGCGACCTTCCTGGATCCGAAGCTCAGTATGAAGTCGACACAGTCGACCCCCTGGTAGGCGAGGTGGCTCGGATCGTAGTTGAACCCGAACGCGTCACGGCCGCCGAGCGCCTCGACGGCGCGCTCTGCGGTCGGGCGAAGTTCGAGAGACGGCGTGCGACTGGACCGGCCAGCCGATCGGGCGGGCCGAAAGATGCTTGGCGGTGGGCAGCGGATCAACCGGAGCGACCCAATCCAAAGCGAGGCGGTGGCGGTCGGAACGCGTCCAGGCCTCATATCTCTTGCGACGACTCGGGTGGCAATACCGGCGTCGACGTGTCTCGGATAAACAGAGTCGGAGGGGTGAAATCCTCGCATTGCATCGAAGAGCTGCAGTTCCGCCCGCGGCCCCCGGAGGTGAATGACGAATTGAACACAGTGAAGCCCGACAGATGCGACTCGGAAACGGCCCACGAGCCATCCGTCTCGAAAGTGAACTCGACCCAGGAGTCGAGACACGTCGTGGCGGCCGGACGGGCTCCGAGGCCACCCTGGGGTCCGTTGCAGCCTGCTCGAGAAACAGGCGCACGCGGCCTCCGGGGGCCGGGCTCCGAGCCAACGTGTCGATGCACGCGTCGTGCCAACCTGCCGTGTATCGCGGGCCTACCTACCGATTTCCGTCGGCCTCCTCGGAACCGGCACCGGCTCCACCAGGGGTCGGGACGAAGCGCCCGCTGGGCGAGCTGTCGATGGATTGCCGGGAGCCGGTCCGCCCCAGGCCGGGAACTGACGGGTTCCCTACAACCCCGATGCCAGCATAAACACATTGTCGTCGCTCAGGCATGTGATCAGAAAGTCGGTTGTGCCGTCCTGTAACCACATCACATCGTTCGGCGAGCCACATCGGTCGGGCGCCACGAAAGAGCTCACCGTGACGACGCTGCCGGTGGGGGTGATCTCGGCCACGGTATAGCCGCTGTCGTTCCGATCCGCTGTGATAACGGCAAGATTGCCGTTGCCCAGTAACATCATGTCACTCCCCCGCGGATTGTTCCCCGTCGGGAATGTGCCGAGAATACTCACGTTGTCACTGGCATCCCAGCTGATGATCGACGCCGCGTCGTCCAGGCGGTTCGTGATTATGCAGATGTGGCCGAGGCAGTGAAGCTTCTGCGGACGTCTTCCCAGACTGCCGATTAGAGTGGCGCTATTGCCCGGCACGCCATCGTGATACTACAGCGTTCCGGGCGACCCGCGAAACGCGACCAGCATGCTTCCGCCGGCCTCTCGGGCAATCGCGCTGGCAAGCGCTTCGGTTTCGCCGACAAACAGGCTCTTGGGGAAGTCGGCGGCTGCCTCGAATCGCTGAGTGGTAGGATTCAGATCGTACGTCCTCACCGCGGCTGGGTCCGCCAGGACGAACCCCGACGCAGTCGGGTCCTCGTTGTACATGATTGCCGAGCTCGAGGATCTCGCGATCAGTTGGACCGCCGCCCCGAACTGGCTCGTGCTCGGATCGTAGTAGGAGATGAGCGTTTCGTTGAGATTGAATCCGACGATTGCCCGGGGTCCTGCAGCTGGGGTGGCCACCAAGCCGCCATTGAACGTGTTTCCACACGGCCGAGAGCACCCTCGCCGCAGAGCGTGAACGAGGAAACGCAAGGGCGGGTCGGGACATGCACGCCTCCGAGGGTCAGATGCGCCTCCAAAACGCCCTCTCGGAGGTCGGTCAGTGGCCCATCTGCCGCGGAACCGGTGGGCGCTGACAAGCCACAATGCGAGGCCGGAGGCGGATAGGAAAGAACCTCCTCGTTCGGACGTCGGTCACCGTCCCAAAGGGCCCTTCTTTTTCCTATCCCCAAGAACCGCTACGATCCCGGGAATCTGATCAGCGCGGGGTGATCGTGAATGCCCTGGTCGACTTCGCGACCGAACTACTTGATCGATCTCGCACGTTGGGAAGACCCGACACCGAACTCGAAGTGAACACCATCGTCGCGGCTCCTTCTCAGGTGCAACTGCCTATCCGGGCCGAAGTGTTCGGCATCGAACGCCTCGCGCAGCACGCGGAGAGCCTGGCCGCGGCCCAACCCACGGCCGGGGCAAAGGAAAAGGGACGCCGCCTGCTTCCCCGTGTTCGGAAGAACGGTGAGGTGCTTCTCGCCGGATACCGGAACATCGTCGAGGTAGTTCGGCAGAAGGGCCAGATCACGCAAGCCGAACAGTGGCTTCTCGACAACTTCCACATTGTCGACGGGCAGATCCGGGAAATCCGCGACCACCTGCCGCGCAGCTTCTACAAGCTCCTGCCGAAGATCGCCGACGGCTACCATCTGGGAGGAAACCCGCGGGTATACGGGCTGGCGTGGGCTTACGTGGCCCATACCGACAGTCGGTTCGACCTCGAGACGCTGCAGGCATTTGTGCGAGCGTATCAAGGCCCCCAACCGCTCGGGATAGGTGAGCTCTGGGCCGTGGCAATCCATCTTCGGGTAGCCCTCGTCGAAAACCTGCGGCGGGTGTCCGAGATCATCATACGCGCCCGGCAGGCGCGGGCTCGCGCGGATGAAGTGGCAGACCGCCTCTTGGGACTCAGCGACCAGCCCGCCGAAGGTGTGGATGAAGTTCTCGGACCGCTGGGCTCGACTCCCCTCGAGAGCGCATTCGCGGTGCAGTTAGTGCAGCGGCTTCGCGACCAACCAGCGTCCATCACGCCCGCTCTCGAGTGGGTCGACCGGAATCTGGCTGCGCAGGGGACGTCCGCCGAGGAAGTCGTTTCCCAGGCACACCAGGATCAGGCGGCCGCAAACATCACGGTTCGGAACATCATCACCAGCATGCGGTGGGTGTCTTCCATCGATTGGACGGGGTTCTTCGAGGACCTCAGCCTGGTGGACGAGGTTCTCCGCTCCGTTCCGGGCTTCGCCGCCATGGAC
The DNA here is from genome assembly GCA_965248625.1 of Longimicrobiales bacterium. Classification (GTDB taxonomy): domain Bacteria; phylum Gemmatimonadota; class Gemmatimonadetes; order Longimicrobiales; family Gaopeijiaceae. The sequence goes on from OZ252109.1 coordinate 2,397,675, forward strand.
TTCGACACACGAGACAAGTACAGGGGACAGATCGAGGAGCTGTCCCGGGGTTCGAAGAAATCGGAGCTCGAGGTGGCGCGCGAAGCGGTGCGCCTTGCCCGCGAAGCCGCAGAGGAGAACGCCGGAGGGTCCGGGCCGGGTGGGTCTGACGGGTCAGCGCCCGTCCCCCGGGAGCCGTCGGACCGACTCGCCATTCCCGACCGCCCCGAGGAGGACCCCGGGTACCATCTGGTATCGGCAGGCAGGTTGGCCTTCGAGAAGCGGCTGGGGTATCGCGTCCCCTATCGGATCCGGCTCCGACGGGCATGGCGCGCCTACGCGCTATCGGGCTATTTCGGCGTAATCGCGGTCCTCACCGCCCTCATCCTGTCCGGCCCCTTGTTCCTATCCTGGAGCGCAGGAACGGCCACACCCTCCCTCGTTCTGCTTGCGATCCTCGCGCTGGTTCCGGCTTCAGATGTCGCCGTAGCCATCGTCCATCGTCTCATCACGGCTCTCGTTCCCCCCCCGGTTGCTGTGCAAGCTCGAGCTCCCGCGCGGCGTGCCTGCCGAGCTCAGGACCATGGTGGTCGTACCGACGCTCCTCACCAGCCGTTCGGACATCGAAGAGTCGGTCGAACGGATCCAGGCCCACTACCTGGCCAATCCAGCCGGACACGTCCACTTCGCGCTCCTGACCGATTGGAAGGACGCCGCCCAGGAGATCACGCCCGGCGACGAGGACCTCCTCACCGAGCTCGCCGATGAGGTCGCGGGCCTCAACGAGCGATACGGGAGTCCACCCGGCGGCGGGGAGCGATTCATAGTCCTGCATCGCCGCCGCCTTTGGAACGAGAAGGAAGGGAAGTGGATCGGTTGGGAGCGGAAGCGCGGGAAGCTGCACGAGCTGAATCGGCTTCTTCGGGGCGCCACGGACACGACGTTCATTCCGATAAACAGTAAGATCGCTACCGTGCCCGGCGGTGTTCGCTACGTCATCACGTTGGACGCGGATACGCGGCTCCCCAGGACGACTGCCTACCGCCTCGTCGGGGCGATGGGCCATCCCTTGAATCGCCCGATCCTCGACCCTGAGCAGGGCCGGGTGGTGCGCGGTTACGGCATCCTCCAGCCGAAGATCGTCCCGTCCCTGCCGACCGGACCGAAGAGCACGATGTACCAGCGCATCGTGTCGGGCCCAGGAGGGGTGGATCCGTACGCGGGCGCGGTCTCCGACGTGTACCAGGACCTGTTCGGCGAGGGGTCCTACACGGGAAAGGGGATCTACGACGTCGACGCGTTCGAGGCGGCCCTGGACGGAAGGGTCCCCGAGAACGCGCTCCTGAGTCACGATCTCTTCGAGGGCGTGTTCGCCCGCGCCGGACTCGTGACCGACATCGATCTGTTCGAGGAGTTTCCCACCAAATGGGGTATTGCCTTAAGTCCACCGCCCACTACATGTTGTGGTCATGGCGGTTCCGGCTTCTCAGCTCCGTGGCGGCGTGGACTATCCCCGTACGCGGCTGGAGCTGGACGAGTTCTTCCCCGACGATGCGGCATGCCTGGAGTACGTGGAGGGTCTGCGCTGGCCGGAAGGGTTTGTGTGCGTGGGCTGTGGCGGGTTGGGAGAGGTCTGGCGAGCATCGCGGGGGCGTCTCGTCTGCCCACACTGTCGAAGGCAGACCTCGGTGCTGGCGGGAACCGTGTTCCACCGCACGCGCTCGCCCCTGCGTCTGTGGTTTCTCGCTGCCTGGGAGCTCACGAGCCAGAAATACGGAGCCAATGCTCTCGGGCTCCAGCGTGTGCTCGGACTGGGAAGCTACAAGACAGCGTGGGTCTGGCTCCACAAGCTCCGCCGGGCCATGGTCCGACCGGATCGCGACCAGCTGAGCGGCGTTGTGCAAGTGGACGAGAGCTATGTCGGGGGCGTGGAGGCTGGAGTGCGGGGCCGCGAGACGATCAAGAAGGCCATCGTCGCGATCGCCGCCGAGGTCGACGGACGCAAGATCGGGAGAATACGGCTGCGTTGGGTGCCCGACCTCTCCGCTCCGGTTCTGCGAGGCTTCGTCAAGGATAGCATCGCACCGGCAAGCACGGTGCATACCGACGGATGGCCAAGCTATCAGGGACTCGCCAAACTGGGCTTTCGCCACACGGTCACGAACCTCTCGACCTCCGGCGATCCCGCGCACGTGCTCATGTCGGCCGTACATCGGGTGGCGTCTCTCCTCAAGCGCTGGGTCCTCGGAACCCTCCAAGGAGGGATCGCCCGCGAACACCTCCCCTACTATCTGGACGAGTTCACCTTTCGCTTCAACCGACGCACATCCCGGGCTCGCGGCCTGTTGTTCTACCGCTTGCTTGAGCAGGCTGTTCAGTGTGCTCCCACGCCAGCTTCGGCCCTTTACCTCGGCACCGGACGTGGGAAACGGCCCGCAGAGCCCCGGTAACCACTATATCTTGGGGTCGGTGGACTTAAGGGAACACCCCCTTCCCACCAATTACGAGGTGGCAGTCCAGCGGAGCCACCGGTGGGTGCGCGGCGACTGGCAGCTGTTGCACTGGATCCTGGGCCGCGAGCGAAACGCGGCGGGACAGAGACAGCGGACGCACATTCCGGCGCAGGGCCGATGGAAGATGCTGGACAATCTGCGCCGAAGCCTCTCTGCACCCACGTCGTTTCTACTCGCCGTGGCCGCGTGGACGTTGTCCGCGGTTCCAGCGCTCCCGTGGACCGGTCTGATCCTCGGAGCCATCGCGGTTCCCGCACCTCCGGCCTCGACCCAGAAAACGGGCGCGGTCGCTCTCGTATTCGTACGAACCGACGGTTTCCCCGTCGACCGCGGCGACGTGCGCCAGCCACAAGTCGGGCTCGGATTCGGATCGTCGGCGTCGAGTCGCCAGCAACGTCTCGAGTCGGGGAACGAACTCGGTCTCGACGAAACGGTTGGAAAAAGCGGGGTGTGCGTCGTCGGCGGCCCCGGAGGCCAGCACTACCTCCGCATAAGACGTGATGTCGATCTCACGTGCGCGGTTCTCCAGGTTGGTCACCGTCAGTTGCCGGAGCTCTGCGTCGTCCTCCGGCGAGACAACGATCTCGAGCGCTGTGGCCAACGACCGATCGCGTTGCACGATCTTCGCGCGGTCTTCGGCATACACGACGTCGTACTTGTCCACCTCAGTTCCACTCGGCTGAAAGCCGGCAGACCAGACGTCACCCGTATTGGCGTCTCGGAGGAAGATGAACGTGCCCCAGCAGTCACGCGTCGTATCCTCCCGCCACCGGGTTACGGCGAGGTCATTCCATCGGCTGAACCCCGAGCCCGCCGCCGTGGCCATGACGACGTAGCGACCGTTCGACAGGACATGGGTACGTGGTGATATGTCGTGGGGTGATTCGAAATGCCGGAGGGTAGGTGGAATGAGGTCGCGCACGTGGGCGGACACCTCGACTTCTTCACCCCGGGGCCGCGTCACAGCCACCGAACGAGGTGTGCGTTCCTGCAGCAGCAGCTCGGCGGCCTGCACCATGGGATGCGAGTGGAAGCGTCTCCGGGTGAGGCCGTCGTGGACCACATTCCCCAGAGAAAGGATCGTCATGCCTTGGTGGTGGGCCATGTATGCCCTGACCACGGCCATTCTTTCCTTCTCCGGGAGCCTCGCCGGCGTGAAGTCCAACGCCTCGTAGAACCCGTAGTCGCCGCCGGCTCCGATCTCTTCGAGTCGGGCGATGTTGTCGAGCGCAGCCTTGGGATCCACCATCGCGGCGAGCGCGGTCGCATAAGGAGCGATCACCACGTCCTCGAAGAGACCTCGCTTGAGACCCAGACCGGGCACGCCGAAATCGGAGTACTGATACGTGAGCTCGACGTCACGCACGTTGTAGGCCGACTCCGAGACGCCCCAGGGAACCCCTCGCTCCGCGCCGTATCGGATCTGTCGTCCCACTACGAGCCTGCAGGTGAGGTCCAGGAGGCTGTGGGCGGGCTGGTCCATCACGAGAAGCGGCATCAGGTACTCGAACATCGATCCCGACCAGGAGACGAGCGCCGCCCCACGTCCCACCGGGGTTAGGGATCGTCCGAGCAGGAACCAGTGCTTCGGCGAGACATCCGCTTTGGCGATCGCCAAGAAGCTCGCGAGCCTCGCCTCGGACGCCAGCAGGTCGTAGCAGCTCGGGTCCAGTGTGTTGTCGGCCACTCTGAAACCGATCGAGAACAGCTTCCTCGAAGGGTCGTAGAGAAACCGGAAGTCCATCGCCCAGGCCATCTCTTCCGCCTGGTACGCCAGGGCCAAGAGGCGGTGCTCGAGAGCGCTCTCGGCAGTCAGGGTCGAGGCGGGATCCTCGGGCTGGCTCAATTCGAGATCGCGGCGGTGACTCTCCACTGTGTCGCGAACCGCCGTTGCCCAAACCACGATCTCCGGTGCGTTGCCGTTCTCCCGGGACGTCGAGAGCGTGCTGACGATGTCCACGAGGTTGTCTGCACGGGCCGCGAGATCGTCCAGCCGGACCCGCCATTCCCGCGTGGAGGTCGGGGGCGCCCCCAGGGCGTCGGCCAATCCCTGCATGGCTTCCCGCACCTGCCGCGCAGTGACCGACTCCGACTGCGGGCGGAACGTGGTCTGCTGGGCGGCATCGAGAACCGGCTGAAGAGCGTCGCGAATCCCGTCCAGGACGTGGGGACCGAGTAGCGGTCGGCGGACCAGCTCACGGCATCCTTGGGAGAGCGCTATGAGATGCCCGGCGAGGTTGCCGCTGTCGACCGTCGAGACGTAGAGGGGTTCGAGTGGGCGGAGGTCTCCAGTGTCGTACCAGTTGACGAAATGGCCATGGAACCGTCGCAGGTTGGTCATCGTCTCCAGTGTTGCCTCGAGACGGTGCGCCATATCCGAGATCCCGATCCAGCCGAAATCGTGAGCCGCCATCGTGCTGAGCAGGTACAGCCCCATGTTGGTGGGCGAGGTACGGTGGGCGACGACGGGCTCGGGATCCTCCTGGAAGTTGTCCGGCGGCAGGAAATGCTCCTCTTCGTTTACAAATGTCTCGAAGAAGCGCCAGGTCCGCCGTGCAAGGAGACGCAGGGAGCGCGACTCGCCCGGTGAAAGGCGGTGCTTCTCCGCATGATTACCTGGAATGCTCAGCCGCCACGTGAGGACGGGTGAAAGAACCCAGAGGAGCACCAGTGGTCCCGCAACCGGCCATGCCGCGGGCTTGAGGCTGACGACGAGAAGGCCTGCGGTCGCAGCAAGGAGGACGCTGGTGCGGAGGTGGAGGTAGAAAGCACGGAGGCTGAGGTCGGCGCCGTACCCGACCTGTGCCGCCGCTACCCAGACGAGGAGGTGCCGCTTGGTGACGTAGAGTCGCGCGAGCGTCCGCACCACCGCATCCGTCATGTACCGGGCCTGGTGCGCGAGAACGGTGATGGCCAACAGCGCCTGCAGCGCAGCAACCTGGATGTCACTCACCGTGGCGCGGAGATGGCTTCGCTTGGAGAACCCCGATCGCCTGGGAATCAGACCGTCCAACACCGGCATGAACATAGGGACACCGATTTCAGTGATGGAGGGCGAACCGCTCACGAACACGACAGGGACGATCCTCGACCCGATCGTGAGTCTCCGGTATCGACTGGCGATTCCCGCGGCGGGAACGAGCCGAATCGTGTTCGCCACGCTCGTGGCGCCTACACGCGAGGAAGCGCTCAACCAGGCGGAGAAATACCGTCAGACGGACACGTTCGAGCGGGAGAGCTCGCTTGCCTGGATGCACGCTCAGGTCCAGCTGCACCACCTCCAGATCACTCAGGACGAGGCACACCTCTTCCAGCGTCTGGCCAACCGGATGATCTACACCGACCGTACGCTGCGGACGGTTCCCGAGGACCTGGTCGCCAACCGTAGAGGTGCGTCCGGGCTCTGGGCCTACGGGATCTCCGGTGACCTCCCGATCGCCGTGGTGCGCGTCGCTCGCGAGGAAGAGCGGGAAGTGGCGAGGCAGATGCTGCGGGCCCACGAATACTGGCGTTTGAAGGGCCTCTCCGCCGATCTGGTCATCCTCAACGCGCAGGGTTCCTCGTATGCGCAGGGCCTCCAGGAATTCCTGGAGGGCATGGTGCGAGCGAGCCTGCCAGCCGCTCAGAGCAAGGCCGACGGGGACCGGGGCAGCGTCTACGTGCTCAGGGAGGACCTGTTGCCGAGGGAGGACCTGGTTCTTCTGCGTTCGGCTGCTCGCGTTTTGATCCTGGCGGGCAGGGGCACGCTGTCCGAGCAGGTGATCAGGCTACAGAGCTCGAGGCCGGGGCCGATGCCGCGGCAATTCCGCTCGCAGCTTAAGGGCATCGCGCCGGTTCCCCCACCGGCGCCTGACGTCGAGTTCTTCAACGGCCTCGGAGGATTCACGTCGGACGGACGCGAATACGTGACGCTATTGGGCGAGGGACAATCGACCCCGGCGCCCTGGATCAACGTCGTCGCGAACCCCGAGTTCGGTTTTCAAGCTTCCGAGTCGGGCTCGGGTTATACGTGGTCGGTCAACAGCCGAGAGAACAAGCTGACCCCGTGGTCGAACGATCCTGTCAGCGACACGCCGGGCGAAGCGTTCTACGTCCGCGACATGGAGAGTGGCTTGATCTGGGGGCCGACCTGTCTCCCGATCCGCGAACACGCCCGGCCCTATGTCATACGCCACGGGCAGGGCTATAGTCGCTTCGAGCATACGTCCCACGGCATCGCGCTGGACCTTCTGCAGTTCGTGCCGATGTACGACCCGGTCAAGATCTCTCGCCTGACGGTGACGAATCAGTCCACCCGGAAGCGGCGACTCTCCGTGACGGCCTACGTGGAGTGGGTACTGGGGGTCACGCGCAGCGGTGCTGCCCCTCACATAGTCACCGAAGTCGATCCCGCCACCCAGGCCACCTTTGCGCGCAACGCCTGGAGCGGTGAGTTCGCGAATCGCGTCGCCTTCGCGGACCTCGGTGGGAGGCAAACGTCGTGGACCAGCGACCGCCTCGAGTTCCTTGGGCGCAACGCGAGCCTCGCCCATCCGGCCTCGATCGAACGGGGCTACGAGCTCTCTGGGAAGACGGGCGCGACCCTCGACCCCTGCGCCGCTCTGGCGACGGAGATCGAGCTCGAGCCCGGGCAAGAGACCGAGGTGCTGTTCCTGCTTGGACAGGGCGAGAGCGCGGAGCAGGCACGGACACTCGTCGAACGGTATCGCACCAGGGACTCGAGCGACGTCCTGCGCGAGGTGCAGGAAGGATGGGACGAGGTCCTCGGCACCGTACAGGTCAAGACGCCGGACCCTTCCTTGGACCTGATGCTCAATCGCTGGCTACTCAATCAGGTGCTGTCCTGCCGCATCTGGTCCCGCTCGGCGTTCTACCAGTCGGGAGGGGCATACGGCTTCCGCGACCAGCTACAGGATGTCCTGGCTCTGCTGGTCACGCGGCCCGACATAGCCCGTGAGCACATCCTCCGGGCCGCTGCGCGACAGTTCCCTGAAGGGGACGTTCAGCACTGGTGGCATCCGCCGACGGGACGGGGTGTGCGGACGCGAATCTCCGACGACCGTCTATGGCTGCCGTACGCCGTGCGGCAGTATCTGACGGTGACGGAGGATTGGTCAGTGCTGGACGAGATGGTCCCCTGGATCGAGGGGCCGGCACTGGAGGACGACGAGCACGAGTCCTACTTCGAGCCTAGGGCATCCGAAGACCAATCGACCCTTTACGAGCATTGTGCACGAGCCCTGGAGCGGAGTCTCGAAGTGGGCAGCCACGGTCTCCCCTTGATCGGTGGCGGCGACTGGAACGACGGGATGAACGGCGTGGGCCGCGAGGGCCGTGGGGAAAGCGTGTGGCTGGGTTGGTTCCTCCACGTGAACCTGAGCGAGTTCGCCGGGATCGCCGAAGGGCGAGGCGAAGAGCAACGTGCGGAAGACTGGCGGAGGCGGGCCGAATCTCTCGCGGCCGCTCTGGACCGCGAGGCGTGGGACGGGGCGTGGTACAAGCGCGCGTTCTTCGATGACGGCACGCCGATCGGATCGGCCGAGGGCGACGAGTGCCAGATCGACTCCATCGCGCAGTCCTGGGCGGTCCTTTCCGGCGCAGGCGACGAGGAGCGCGCGCGCCGGGCCATGGATTCGGTAGCAAGCCGTCTCGTCCGGCACGACGACCGTCTATTGCTGCTGCTCTCGCCCCCGTTCGACCAGACGGAACCGGATCCCGGATACATTCAAGGATACCCACCCGGCATTCGGGAAAACGGAGGGCAGTACACACACGCCGCGATCTGGACGGTCATGGCCTTCGCCCAACTCGGCGAAGGAGACGAGAGCTTCGAGCTATTCAACCTGCTGAACCCGATTCACCAGTCGAGTCGGCGGGCGAGCGCCTACCGGTACAAGCTGGAGCCGTACGCCGTCGCCGCGGATATCTACTCCGCACCCGACCACGTGGGACGGGGCGGGTGGTCGTGGTATACCGGCGCTGCGGCGTGGCTATACCGGGCGGGTCTGGAGTCGATTCTCGGATTCAGGAAACGCGGCTCCGCCCTGCACATCGATCCATGCATTCCCCGCGAGTGGGATCGCTTCGAGATCGCGTACCGCCACGGTGACACGCTCTACGGAATCGAGGTTGAGAATCCGAATGGCGTCTGTCGGGGGGTAACCAGCGTTAGCCTGGACGGAGCTCCGCTTTCGGGAGAAGGGCTGATCCCCTTGTCGGACGACGGTCTCGAACACCGGGTACAGGTGGTGTTGGGGTAGAGGGCCGAGAGCGTCGCTTCGGGAGCAAGACGCGGGAAGCCTTGACGTGGATTGGAGCGAGACGGCTCCGGCAGATGCTCAGAACGAGAGGAGCCGCGTGACCTTGAGAGTCAAAAGCCGCTCGAGCACCACTCCGGCTACGGTGTGCCGCCGCTCCGTCAGCACCAGGTCCAGATCGCTGAGCGGTACGTGGACCCAGTTTGAGGCGGACGTTGGTGATCATCTCGCCCGAGGCCTCATCGTACTGAACGAGAGCACTGGTGATGAGGCGGGTGGAGAAGAAAGCCGTCGAGCCGCGTGCCGTAGACGGCCGCGTCGACGGCTTCTTGGCCCGGAAGGTCGATACGGTTGTGTTCCGCAGTCAGATCCAGGATGATCCGGCTCCCAAGCCGGGCGAGCAGGTTGCCACCGACCGAGACCCGGTTCCCGCCGAAGTACCCGCCCCCTCCCATGTTCAATCGCCCCGAGAGCGTGCGGGCTCCGCTCGAAGTATAGGAGAGTGAGCCCTGCCTAAACGTGTAGTCTCCCGCGGGCACTGTGGCTCCTCCCACGGAGAAGGGCGCGTGCACGCGCTCGAAGCTGTCGGTGAAGCCGATCTCTCCCCTGGATCCGTCCCGAAACTCCACGCCCAGCCCACCGGTGCGATCACGCGTCTCGAGCCCTCGGAGTTCTGCAGGTCGCGGACGGCCCCTCCGGGATGACGAAGAACACGTAACCGTTCTGCCCGTCCAGGAACGTGTCGAACGTGAAGCCCAGCGCGTCGCCCTGGGCAGTGCTGGGATTGCGCTGGAGCGTGGTGTTGATGATCCCGGAGGGGTTGGAGTCGTAGAGCTCCGCCCCGATATAGAGGTTCTCGTCGTCGTACAGGATCCGCACTTCGGTGCGTTCCGAGGCGGGGGCTCCGGCGACCGGAATCTGCTGAATGAATCGATCGATCACCGGAGCCGAGGCCCACGTTGGATCGTCGAGTCGGGCGTCGATTCGGATTCTGCCCGTCGCGCGAGCGGCCGCCGCGTGCGGTCGGGGAGCGGAATCCAGGTTCCCGGCCACCAAGGCGCCAGGCGAGGCGGATGAGCCGGCCTGGGCGGCCAACGGGACGGCCACGAATCCAGAGCCAGGGATGAGGAGCGCCAGAAACAACGTGGCGGACCTCGGTGGCGAAAGACGGGTCAATGGTGTCGAGTAGGGACTGAGCCGGTGACGCGGCGCCGGCTCGACCTAGCTTCCCCAGGGCTCGCGGGCAGCGGGACGCCCGCTCCCTGCCCGACCCGTCACCCGGCCCTCCTCGAACACGACTTCACCGCGGCGGATCGTCATCACGGGCCAGCCAGTGAGGGCCCAGCCCTGGAACGGTGTGTAGTCGGAGTTCGACGGATCGTCGTCCGCATCCACCTCGTGCGTGAGGTTCGGATCGAGGATCATCACGTCGCCGAACGAGCCTTCACGAATCACACCCCGTTCCGGATAGAGGCCAAACGCCTTCGCGGCAGCCGTCGACGTCACGTGTACGTACCGTTCGGCAGTGAGGCGGCCCCTCCGGACCCCTTCCGAGAAGAGCACTGGACGCACGAAGCGCAGGTCGCTCACGCCTGGGCGAAGGCGTCCCACGTTCAGCTCGGGATCCATCTTCTGCGCCCTGGTCCACGGCGCGTGGTCGGTCGCGAGCATGTCGATTCGTCCGTCACGCAGCCCCTGCCACATTGCTTCCACGTCGGTCGCGGGGCGCAGCGGCGGCTGTCCGATATAGAGCGGGCCATCGGGTCCCCGCAGCCACTCCTCCGTGAAGTACAGGTAGAGGGGGCGCGTCTCGATGGTGATCGGCAGCGCTCCAAACGCCGGATCGCGGGCCGCATCGAGGGTCCGGGCGGACGAGAGATGCACGAAGTGCATCGGGGCACCCGTGTGCGCGCAGAGTGCCACCGCGTCCTGCGTGGCGGCGATCTCGGCCAACTCCGGTCGGCTCTCGGCGTAGTAGGCGAGCGACGTTCTGCCCTGTGCGCTGAGGCGAGCGAGCGCCGCGTTGAGAATCGCCCCGTCCTCACAGTGCATCAGCGTCACTACGCCTGCGTCGCGCGCCGCCTCGAGCACGTCGATGAGCTGTCGCCGCTGCGCTCCGAAGTCCCCACGGGTCATGAAGATCTTGTGGCTGGGCTGCCCGCGGGCGGCCAGCTCGGGCATCATGTCCGCGAATTCCGGCGTCGGCGGCCAGCTCGATGCGTGAAAGAAGACGTCGGCGACCGCCATCCTGGTGACTTCGCCGAGCCATCGATCCATCGCTTCGATCGCGTTTTCGTCGCCCTCGGAGTACGCGAATGTGCCCACGGTCGTGATCCCCCCCGCGACGGCTGCCGAAGTACCGCTGGTGAGGTGTCCACGAAGTTGCCCTGCAGGTGCGCGTGAGGATCGACTCCGCCTGGCATCACGAGGTGTCCGCCGGCCTCCACGACCCGTGCGCCGGGCCCAGGCGTGAGACCGGCGCCGATCTCCGTGATGCGCTCTCCCACGATGCGAACGTCGGCAAACCGGCTGGCGTCGGCGTTGATCACCTGGCCGCCCCGCACGAGCAGCTCGGGTACCTGCTGCGCGTGCGATCCCTCGACGGGACGGACGCGTGGATTCGCTCCGGCACCGAGGACGGGGGACCCACCGACGGTCAAGCCGGCGGCAGCAGCAGTGACAGTGCGGATTGCATCTCGGCGATTCATGATCGGAGAGGCCCTGTGCGGTAGGAGCGGATCACGGGTCGATTGGTCCCGCCCCACTACCACGGTACGAGACGCGGAAGATCCGATTGCCCGCGTCGTCGGAGACCAATAGGGAGCCGTCCGCGGCTTGCAGCACGTCCACCGGTCGACCCCACACCTCTTTCACATCGTCGTCCCGGACAATGAACCGGGTCAGAAAGTCCTCCGGGGGTCCAGCTGGTCTTCCGTTCTCGAACGGGATCCGCACGAGCGAGTACCCGACGAGATCGAGGCGGTTGATGGATCCGTGTAGCGCGACGAAGGCGCTGTTTCGGTACTCCGCGGGAAACTGCTGGGCCGTGTAGAATGCCATGCCCATGGGGGCGGCGTGAGCGGGGAGGAGCACGTCGGGAACGATGGTTTTCTCTACCAGATCCGGCCGTGCCCCATTGAGGATGGGCTCCGGGTTTGGCCCGATATAGGCGTACGGCCAGCCGTAGAAGCCGCCGTCCACCACCGAAGTTACGTAGTCCGGAGCGAGCTCGTCCCCCAGATGGTCTCGCTCGTGGACTGCCGTCCAGAGAGTGCTCGATCCTGGATAGAACGCGAGCGGCACGGGGTTGCGGAGGCCCTCGGCATACACATGATGCCCCGTGCCATCCGCATCATATTCGTTGATGGCGGCCCGCCGGGGATCGTTGCCGGGCATCGCGTTCGTCGCGGACCCTACCGAGACGTACATCTTCGTTCCGTCGGGTCGGAAGATCAGGTTGCGCGTCCAATGGTTGAAGCCGCGCGTCCGACTGACATCGATGCCGAGGCGCCTGGCGGTGTCGACGTCGAGCGCGTCACTGCTGACGGGGAGCTCCACCACGTGCTCAGGGTCTCCTCGCGCCCGGAGCTGTCCCGGGGCGTACGGGAACCGCACCACGGCGTCGTTATTCCCGACGTACAGGAACCCGTCGCGGAACGCCATGCCGAACGGCCGCTCGAGCCCGGTGGCGAAGGTTTCGCGGAGCTCACTGACGCCATCGGCATCGGCGTCTCGGAGGAGTACGATCTCTCCGGCCCTGCTCTCCGTCACGAAGACGTCTCCGTTCGGAGCGAGTGCCATTCGCCGCGGGTTGGACAGCCCTTCGGCGAACACGTTCACTTCGAATCCCGCCGGAGCTGAGAGGCCGACGCCTGCCGGCCGCTCTATGACGCTCGGAATGGCCCGGTTCCACGGGGTTTCGAAGGGCGCTGCGAGCTGCTGGACGGACAGGAGCAGCATCATTGCGGTGGCGGACATGCGCGACGACTCCGTGAGGGCGCGGGTGTGGGGTCAGTATACGGGTGCGAGCGGGAGGGGGGGAGGTTCGGCGACCAGGTATATAAGTATTGACATAGCGACGAGGATTGTCTATATAACATTAGATATAGATAGCGGGCTGAATCAGAAAGGCGAGGATCCGATGGAGGCGTTGTTAGACCTGCTTCGCGGGGTCCACATCGCGGCCGGAGCCACAGGCCTGGTCGTGTACTGGGTGCCGATCTTCACGCGGAAGGGCGGAAGAAATCATCGACGGTTCGGGGTGATCTTCAAATGGTCTGCCTATGTCGTGCTCGCGGCCGCCGCGACAGCAATCGTCGTGCGACTCGTCGACTCGGCGCTCCAGGGAATCGGCATCCGGGACGCACCGGGACTGTTCGCGTTCATGGCGTTTCTGGGGTACCTGACGATCGTCACATGGATCATGATCCGGCACGGCGTACGCGTCCTCGACCACAAAGCCGACATCACGCGCATGAACCGGCGGCTGGATCGATGGCTCGCGGTCGCGGCAATGGCGTCGAGCGTCGCGCTCGTCGCCTACGCGCTCTACTTCGCGCCTCCGAGCCGGCTGATTCTCCTCGCCCTTTCACCCATCGGCCTGCTCGTGGGGAAGGGGATTCTGGACGCGATCAGGGGCAAGCGGACCGAGCGCAATGCGTGGCTCCTGGAGCACCTCGGCGCTATGCTCGGGGCCGGGATCGCGTTCCACACCGCGTTCGCCGTCTTCGGGTTGACGCGCCTCTTTGACATCGGGGTAACGGGCTGGACCGCGGTCGTTCCGTGGATCCTCCCTGCCCTGATCGGCGTGCCCGCCACCGCGCTCTGGACTCGTAAGTACCGGCGGACTCCGGCGCCACAGGCCCGGACCGTCGGGTGAGTCTGCCCCATCTTCTACTAGGCTTGCTCGCGAAGCCCTCGAGCGGCTACGACCTCAAGAAGGAGTTCGGGCAGGGCGTCAGGCACTTCTGGTCGGCGGAGCTTTCGCAGATCTACCCGGCGCTCACACGGCTCGAAGAGGAAGGGTTGCTACGGTCGGAGTATCAAAGCTCCGACCGAGGACCGCGGCGCAAGGTCTATCGCCGCACGGCAACGGGTCGCAAAGAGCTGGTCGAATGGCTGGAAGCCGGTCCGGTGCACAGCCAGGAGCGCCTGGGCTACCTCACCCAATTGTACTTCTTGGGTGCCGTGCCCCGGCAGCGTCGGATCCTGTTCATGGAGCAGCTGAAGGCCGGATTCCAAGCGCGCCTCGAGGGGCTGGAGGCGATTGAAGACGGCTGGAAGTCCGACGACCCACGCTACCCGGACCGTCTGACGGACGAGGATTTCTACCCCCAGCTCACCCTTCGACTGGGACTCGCCAAGCTCCGAACGCTCGTGGAGTGGTGCGACGAGTGCCTGGCCCGGATCCGGAGGCGGAAGTGACGGAATCCATGGCTCGAAGCGCTCCACTGGTAACCCTCGTCCTACTGTCCGGATGCGCCACACTGGCCTCCAAGCTCGAGACCGAGCTCGGAAACGACCGCATGGCCAACGCGCTGGCGGGGGAGGGCCCGGTGACCGTCGTCTTCGAGTCGGGGCTGGGCGACGGAATGGACACGTGGGAACCGGTCTTCGACCCGATTTCCTCCGTCGCGACGACCTTCGCCTACGATCGTCCGGGATACGGTCGGAGCGAGCAGGTTTCCGGGACGAGAACCGGCAGGGACATCGTCGAGGGTCTGCGTACACTTTTGGCGCAGGTCGGCGTGAGACCTCCCTACGTACTGGTCGGTCATTCGTCGGGAGGCATGTACGTGGAGCTCTTTGCCCGGCTCCATCCGAACGAGGTGACCGGGGTCGTTCTCGTCGATTCGCGGCATCCCGAGTTCGCGCAGAGGTGTGAGGAGAGAGTGGGGACGGGGTGTGACGTGCCTGGATTCGTGAAGCTCATCATGCCCGGGCACATGAAGCGTGAGTACGATGGGGCAGCTGAGACCATCGATCAGATTCGCGCGGCTCCGCCGTTTCCGGACATCGAGCTCATCGTCCTGAGCAGGAGCAAGGGGAGTGAAAGCGAGGAGTGGCTGGAGCTCTGGAGGGAGTTGCAGGAAGAGTACGGCGGGCTGAGCAGCCTTAGCCGGCACATCGTCTCTGAGAATTCGGGACACTACGTGCACCACGACGATCCCGAGGCCGTGATCGAAGCGGTGCAGGGAGTGGTGGCGCGAGTTCGGGATGCCGGGCGATGAGCGGCGAGAGCCCAGCGATTCGCGGCCGTCGGGTTGGCCCTCGGGCCCGGGGTGGGCGCGCGAGATGCAGGCCGAAGTTGGTCACCCCATTCTTGGCAGGCCATACGTCGGATCTTGGCTCTCTTGGTCACACGGCCCGACATCGCGCGTGAGCACATCCTCCGGGCCGCCGCACGACAGTTTCCCGAAGGCGATGTGCAGCACTGGTGGCATCCGCCCACGGGACGGGGCGTGCGGACGCGCATCTCCGACGACCGACTATGGCTCCCCTATGTCCTGGGTCAGTATCTGAGGGTGACCGGGGATTGGGCGGTGCTGGACGAAATGGTCCCTTGGATCGAAGGGCGGGCACTGGAGGAGGACGAACACGAGGCCTACTTCGAGCCCAGTACGTCCGAAGACGAATCGACACTATACGAACATTGTGCGCGGGCGTTGGACCGGAGTCTCGAGCTAGGCAGCCACGGCCTTCCTTTGATTGGCGCGGGCGACTGGAACGACGGAATGAACGGTGTCGGCCGGGAGGGGCGCGGAGAAAGCGTGTGGCTGGGCTGGTTTCTACATGTGAACTTGAGCGAGCTCTCCGTGATCGCCGACCGGCCGGCGCGGGTGACGAGGAGCGCGCGCGGCAGGCCATACGTTCCGTTGCAACCCGTTCCGTCCGTCACGAGGACCGGATGCTCCTGCTACTCTCGCCACCATTCGATGAGACGAGCCCGGATCCCGGATACATCCAGGGCTACCCGCCCGGCATCCGGGAAAACGGTGGGCAATCACACACGCCGCGGCCTGGCTCTACCGCGCGGGCCTGGAGTCGATCCTGGGATTCCGAAAGCGCGGCTCCACCCTCCATATGGTATTGTCAACTTGATGAGTGGCGGGTGCAGCTGAAGCAGGGGGTCGGTCGGGATTGCTCAGGCAGCAGTGGCGGCACTCCATTCTTTGAAGGAGCGGGCACGTAGCAGCCGGTAGTTCGCTGAGCGCATGTGGTGGCGGGCGAATCTGAAGAGGTTCAGGATGACCCCGTGGACCGACAGAAACCGCTGTGCTTGGCCAGCTGACTTGAAGCGTCGCATCTGACGCTCTCGTTGTCGTGTCGGCTGATGCGACACCTCAACTCGATTGTTCTCGTACCGTGCCGTGCTGTGATCCACGAGGCATGGTCATCCGATGAGCGGTGCCGTAACTCTTCAACTTGTCCGTCACCAGCCGCCACGGCGTGCAGCCCTGCCCCTTCAGCAGCTTGCGAAAGAACCGTGCGGCCGCGCGGGCGTTGCGATATCGTTGAACCAGGACGTCGATCTGGTCCCCGTCTTGGTCCACGGCTCGCCACAGGTAGTGCCGCTCGCCCCTGATCTTGACGAATACCTCGTCCAGGTGCCACACATCGCCCAGCCGCCCCCTGCCGACGCTTGAGCTTGCGGGCGTACTCGGGCCCGAACTTCCGGCACCACTGCCTGATGGTCTCGTAGGAGACGATAATCCCCCGCTTCGCCAGGAGTTCCTCCACATCGCGGAAGCTCAGGGAAAACCGATGGTACAGCCAAACGCTGTGGCTGATGATTTCACGAGGGAATCGGTGGCCGCGGTAGCCATTCGCATTCGTTTTCATCCGCGAAGTCTGGCTGGCACCTGCTCAAGTTGACAACAACGGCGCGAGGGACCGAGCGTGGTGCCGATCACCCAATCGTCACCGATCGCGCAGAGGGCCAGGAAGTCGCGTCGTCGGGTTGGGCGGTGTTAGGAGGGTTGTTCGCTGCGCCGGTCCAATCTAGAGTCCCGTTTCCGGCAGGCCCCAGGGCGCTGCCCCCGTTCGAGTTTCAGGACCGATCCCTACCATGCCGATCGTCGCCCACTCGCAGCTTCCTACGTTCACTACCCTGCGCGCCCAGGGCCAGGAGGTTCTCTCCCTCGAACGCGCCCTGCACCAGGACATCCGCGAGTTGCACGTCGGCCTGCTCAACATGATGCCGGACGCGGCGCTCCGGGTGACCGAGCGGCAGTTCATTCGCCTCATCGGGAACTGCAATCAGATCGCCCAGTTCTACGTCCACCCCTTCTCGGTTCCGGGCCTTCGGCGCGACGACGAGACCCGATCCTACATCCAACGGTACTACGACACGTTCGACGAGCTGCGCGAGGATGGCCTGGACGCCCTGATCATCACAGGAGCCAACGTGACCGACCCCACCTTGGAGGAGGAGCCGTTCTGGAAGCCGCTACAAGCCGTCGTCGAATGGGCGGAGGAGCGGGTGACGTCCGTGCTCTGCTCGTGCCTCGCCACGCACGCCCTCTTGAAGCACTTCTATCATGTGGACCGGGTGCGCCTACCAAGGAAGCGGTGGGGGGTGTACAGCCATCGCCTGGACGATCGTGATCATCCGCTCCTGCGCGGCATGAACACCCGCTTCGACGTCCCCCACTCCCGCCACAATGCCATCACTCCCGGACAGTTCCGGGAGGCCGGTCTCACCGTGCTCGCCGAGAGCGACGAGGGCGACGTCCACCTGGCAGTGAGCCCCGACCAGTTCCGTGTCGTCTACTTCCAGGGCCACCCCGAGTACGACATCGGCAGCCTGCTCAAGGAGTACGTCCGGGAACTGAGGCGCTACTTCGCCGGAGAGGCGGACGAGCTCCCTCACCATCCGGAGAACTACTTCTCGCCCGAAGCCGCGAGGATGGTGGACCAGTACGTGGAAGCAGCGGAGTCGGCCCGCGCGCGGGTCGACGAAGTGCCCGTCTTCCCGGAGGCGGCGGTAGTGCGGGTCCTCGACAACACGTGGGGTGACACGGGCAAGGCTTTCTTCAACAACTGGCTCGGCTGGGTTTACAGGCTCACCAATCTGGACCGGCACGAGCTGTTCATGGATGGGGTCGACCCCCGGAACCCACTCGACCTGAAGATCTCCCGATGAACGCATCCCCGCAGCCCCCTCAGAGGCACCTACGATGAAGCCCAGAACGATAGCGGTGCGAGGCCAGCTAGAAGCCTCGCCGTACGCGGAGCACAGCGCTCCGATCTACCTGACCTCGAGCTTCACATTCGAAGATGCCGAGGAGATGCGGTCGGCCTTCGCAGGCGACACGGATCGCTGCATTTACAGCCGCTTCAGTAACCCTGGCGTCGACGAGTTCGCGACGAAGCTCCGTCTTCTGGAAGGCGCCGAGGCAGGCCATGGAGTGGCCACAGGCATGGCGGCTGTCTTCGCCACGTTCGTCGGGCTGCTCTCGTCCGGCGACCACATCGTGGCGTGCAGGTCCGTCTTCGGCTCGACCCATCGGCTGCTCACCGGCGTGCTTCCGCGTCTCGGGATCGAATGCACCTACGTCGATGCGGAAGACCCGGATGGATGGGAGCGCTCCATCCGGCCGGAGACGCGGATGCTCTTCGCCGAGACGCCCACCAATCCGGGACTCGATATCATCGACCTGGCTCTGCTCGGGGACCTGGCTCGCGGCAAGGGCCTGATCCTCGCGGTCGACAACTGCTTTGCGACCCCGGTCTTTGAGCGTCCGATCGAGTTCGGGGCGGACTTGGTGATCCATTCGGCCACGAAGTTCATCGACGGCCAGGGCCGGGTCCTCGGGGGAGCCGTCGTTGGGCGCGCGGACCTGGTCGACGACATCTACGCGTTCTGCCGCGCCAGCGGTCCCGCCCTCTCTCCATTCAACGCCTGGGTCCTTTCGAAGAGCCTGGAGACGCTCCACGTCCGGATGGATCGGCACTCCGAGATTGCTCAAGCGCTGGCCACTACCCTCGAGGCCTCGGGAGCGGTGGGGGCGCTACGCTACCCCTTCCTCCCCTCCCACCCCCAGCACGGCATCGCCAGATCCCAAATGTCGGCGGGCGGAGCCTTGTTGACGTTCCGCCTCCCGGGCGGGATCGAACAAGGACGACGCTTCCTCGATGCCCTCCGCATGTGCTCCCTGACGGCGAACCTGGGGGACACCCGGACAATCGTGACACATCCGGCTTCCACGACCCACTCGAAGCTGTCCGAAGAAGAGCGCCTCGCGGTAGGGATCTCTGGCGGACTCGTCCGAGTGTCGGTCGGTCTGGAGGACATCGCTGACATTCTCGAGGACATCGAACAGGCGCTGGCGGCGTCCCGATGATCCGCCCGAACTCGGCAATCTCATCAGCCTGATCAATCTAAACTTCGATAGGAACCAGTTGAGCGGGCCGATCCCCGCGGAACTCGGCAACCTGACGAGCCTGACCCACCTGAGCCTTCATACGAACCGGCTAACCGGGTCAATCCCCGCCGAAATCGGACGACTCAGCAACGTCCGGGTCCTCCTACTTACCTTCAACCAGTTGAGTGGTCTTGTGCCGTTGGAGGTCGCTCAGTTAATCGAGCCGCTGAGTACCTGCGAACTGATCGCTCAACCCGATACCGGCTTCCTTGGGTTCAGCAACTTCGTGTACATGCCAGCAACCCCCCCGTATCTGGCCTTGGGGAATCCGATCTACGGCATACCGCTGACGCCGTCTCTCGAAGACATCAAGCGCCTAGTCGATCAGTTCGCCGCGGACGGACGGCTCACTGATGCCGGAGTGCCCATCCTTCAGGCGAACCTCGACGCCGCCATCGCCGCCTCAGTAGACGACTCCGAGGAGGCGCGACGCCAGGCTCACGGGTTCCTCCAGCAGTTCATCAATGATCTGCGGGCACCGTTCGACGACGGTGCCATTGGCCACGACGATGCAGAGATCCTTCGGGACGGGGCAGGACTCAACATGTTCAAGCTACGCAGCGTGGACGTGTGAGACTGGGCTCCAGACTGAGCATCTCTGGCCCCGCACGGAGAACTGGGCGTCCGAAGCCTTCTGGGACGCCCCCCACCCACCCCGGACCCCACGGAAACCGCGACGAGGCTCCCTGAACCCGGCACGCGACGAAATCGGTCCCATCCACCCATCCCCACCCGCCTGGCGGGCTCCCGCGTCCTTGAAGCCGTACCAGGCACGGCATCCGACACAGGCAGGAGAGCAGTGGGGATTCCGATCGGGATACGGAGCGAGGACGGCGATTGGCGGGAACCGGGGTGGGGGAAGACCCACCGACCAGAGCAAACACGAGCCGCGAAGACTACAGATGTTTGCTCGGAGGACTACGGATGTTTGTTGCGTTCAACGACTTACGGTCCAATAAGTGAGTGCCCTGCATGGAGCGGCATGCCAACTGAACGGAGCGACTCGCCATGAAGCGGCCACTTCAATCCACCGCAGCGCTCCTGCTTTCGGTGATCGTCATCGTATCGTGCTCGGAACCCACAACACCTGAATCAGCCGTTCCGGTCGTCAAGTCGTCGCAGGTGCTAAGTCCTCCATCCGGGTACACGGCAGTGGATTTGGGCACGTTGGGGGGCGGCACGAGTTTTGGGAGGCATATCAACGATGCCGGACAGATAGCTGGAGACAGCGAGACGGCCGGAGGTGAGACTCACGCCTTCTTGTGGGAGAACGGCGTGATGACGGACCTGGGGACGCTTGGGCGGACCTCCAGCGAACTCGCCGGTGTGCGCCCGTCTTCATCGCTTAGCGAAGCAGGACATGTGATCGGACGCAGCACAATCGCGGGCGACACCGAAACACACGCATACATCTGGCATGGCGGTGTAATGACTGACCTCGGGTCTCTCGGTGGCCCCGGAATTCGTCCAACAGACGTCCGTGCCGTCAACTCCAGTGGGCAGGCGGTGGGCGGCAGCCTCGTGGCCGCCGGCGTTCAACACACGTTCCTGTGGGAAAACGGCGTGATGAACGACCTCGGGAACCTGGGTGGGTCGATTGGAATCGCGACAGCCATCAACGAAGCGGGGCAGGTCGCAGGCCGGAGCACCCTTCCAAGCAGGGAGTTCCGAGCGTTTCTATGGGACGGTGGCGTGACCACCGACCTCGGCAATCTTGCACCCGGTCAGATTCCGAACTTCGTCGTTGTGTACGGGATGAACGAGTCGGGACAGGTGATGGGGCGCAGCACGGCAAGTGCGGCACGGACGCAGAACGCGTTTCTGTGGGATAATGGCGTCATGATGGACCTCGGAAGACTTGGCGGAGCATTTGTTCGGGAAAGTCAAGCGAACGACATAAACGAGCTCGGGCAGATCGTCGGCAACAGCTGGACTGCTATGGACACCGAACGTCACGCCGTGCTGTGGGACGGTGGGGTCCTGACAGACCTCGGTACGCTTGGTGGGACCCTTGCCACGGCGAACGCGATCAACGACGCCGGTCGTATTGTGGGTTCGAGTCAGATAGCCGGAGATGCGGAGAGCCACGCCGTGATGTGGGACGGAGGGGTGATGTCGGACCTGGGAACCGTGGGTGGAGCGGAAGGCTTCGCCTCCGACATCAACGAATCGGGGTGGATCGCCGGCGGCAGTCACACCGCAAGCGGCGAGTTTCGCGCCACCCTCTGGCGTCCGTCCACCCCGACCGAATCGGTCGCGGCCCTCCAGAACCTCGTGGGGCAACTGCTTGCAGCCGGAGTGCTCACCGCGGCCCAGGCTGCCGGCCTTCAGGCGACGCTTGACGCCGCGCTCGCCATCCTGGAAGGTGCCGGAATCGCCGTGGCTCAAACGCTGGAGCCGATAGTCACGCCTCGCACAGAGCTTCCCGTTGTTAAGTCGCTGGACGAGGACGAAGATGCGCGCCGCGCTGCGTTCGATCTGCTTCAGCAGTTCATCAACGACGTACGGGCTTTGTTCGATGAAGGGGCGCTCAGCCTGGACGACGCCGAGATTCTACGTGACGCTGCCGCGGAGTTGATGAGTAGACTCCGCGGGGAGGTGTAGGACAGGAGCGAACTCCGGAGCTAGAAGGGGTGGCCCCCGCCCCCAGCCCCGCTCCCTGAACCCGGCACGGGACCCCGTCCTCGCCCCGGGGGCTTGTAGCAGCCGCTCAGACCGCGCTGGCGGCCCGAGGCGGGGTCAGGCCCCGAGCGGGGGGGCGGCTACGTCGGGCTGCGGTGCCTTACGCTGACGACGATCACTACGCCTTCCGGTATCGGGGAATGTGCTCGACGTATTCAGCTTTCAATACTCAACCGCACCCAGGCGCACACACAAAGAAAAGGAGAAGAAACGGCTCATTCCGGGCCGTTCCCGTTCGAGGACGCCAACGCCCGCCTTCTGGCGATCTCGTCAAGCTTTTCCTCAATGCGTTCCCGGACCGAGTCATCCGATAGGGGCCAGGTCGGACTCCCCATCCCAACACCGGTACCCCGTTAGTACCGTAGGAGCCGCGTGATCTTGAACGCGAGCGCCCGGTTCCGCAGGCCGTTGCCCCCGCGTCGCGAATCGCGTTCGTCCGTCCAGACGAGGAGGAGCTCGCTCCCCGGGCTGTACTCCCAGCGGAAGCGGAGATTGCTCGAGACGGTGCGGTCCGCCGAGTTGTACTGCACGAGCGCGCTGGCGAACATGCGGGGAGTGAACGCGTAGTCGGACCGGAGCTTCAACACGGTCTGGTTCGACTCGCCCACCGGAAGGTCGAGGAGGTTCAGGCTCACCCCGGGCTCGAGCGACAGGTGGTTCGAGACCACCACCCGTCCCTGGTCGACAGCGATCGCCCGGATCGTGCCGTCGTAGAAGTCCCCCCACTGAAACGACACCGTCCCCGACGCTCGTCTCTGGGGCCCGAGCTGGTAGGACGCCCGGTAGCTCGTGAACGTGTACGGGCCCGGCCCGATCTCGACGTCGGCGCCCACCGGGAAGGGCTCGACGATGAGCTCGAACTCCCGGATCGCCTCCACGGTGAACCGATCGCTGTTCTCGAGCTCGACGTCGAAGCGGCCCTGCTGCTTCCGAGACTCCATCTCTCCGGCACCGTTCTCGAAATAGTCGAGGCTGGCCTCCCACGTGAGCTTCCGGACCCAATCGATCGACGCCGGGCGCGGGCTGTAGCGGAGTGTGCCCGACGACTTCGTGACATCACGCCGGCGCAGGAATCCGACCTCCGGATTGAAGTCGTCTCCGACCTTGAGGTGCGTGGCGCTCGCCCCGTAGAGGTCGCCCGCGTAGTCTACGGCTGCCTGGTAGCTCTCGTCGTCCCCGTCCAGCGACCGGGTCTCAGTGCGCGCGTAGTAGCCGCCGAGCTCGAGGTTGGTGAAGAACGCGAACGCCGCGTCCGCGCCGTAGGCTCGGTTCGCGCCCTCCCCCGACACCGCGACCGAGCGGTTGGTGAAGAGCGCGCCGATGGAGCTCCTCCGCAGGATGTCCCGCTTCACCCGGATGACGGAGTAGTTCGTGCCGGCGATCGCGGCCCCCTCGTCGGCGCCGGTCTGGACGTTCATCGCCCCGATCGCGTAGTCGCCCACCTTGCCCGTGACGCGACCGCCGGCCTCGATGGGGATGACCTGGCCTCTGTCGAGCCCGATCCGTCGGGTATAGAAGAGCGACGGGGCGTCGCCCCCGCCCCGGTTGAAGCCCCTCCCAACACCGGCGCGGGGCCGGAAGCCGCTCACCCCACCTTGCCCGAACTCGAACATGCCGCGGCCTTCGAGGAAAAAGTCGCGCTTCTCCGGGAAGAAGAGGCTGAACCGCGTGAGGTTCACCTGCTGCTCGTCGACTTCCACTTGGGCGAAGTCGGTGTTCACGGTCAGGTCCGCCGTAAGGTTGGCCGTGATGCCGTATTTGAGGTCGATGCCGATGTCCGCGTCGACGACGTTGCTGCTCGCGGGCGATGAAACACGATCCGTCGTGAGATCCGTGATCGCGTAGGGTTTGAGCTCGAGGTTGCTCCCGGCCGGCGGCAGATCGAGATCCACGACCGTGCCCGCGGCCGACACGCGACCGAACGCCTGGGGTCCGGCCATGAAGGGCGGGACCGGATTCAAGTACGTCCACTCGTTCTTGTGACGGATCGAGCGACGGAGCTGGATCCCCCAGATCCTGTCGGGGCCCGACCGGTAACGGAGCGACTTGAAGGGGATCGCCATCTCGACGATCCACCCGCCCTCGAAGCGGCCTTCGGCGACGTCCCAGACGGGGTTCCAGTCGGCGTTCGGCCTGCCCTCGTCGACGACCGAGTAATCCGCCCTCGCGCCGAGCGGGTTCGCGTAGAACATGAAGCCGCTTCGGCGATCGTAGAACGTGTCGAACATCACGCCGAAGTGATCGTTGTTCCTGAGTCCCGGGGTGTCCCGGCGAAGCTCGTTGGCCACCCAGTCCTCCGGTGGTGCCGAGTCCCAGCAGCGACACGTGACGTAGACGTTGCTGTCGTCGTAGCTCACCCAGACGTCGGTCCGCTCGGACGACGGCGCGCCGGCCGTGGGAGTCACCTGGACGAAGTTGCCGAAGGGCTGGATATCGGAGTAGACGTCCTCGTCGAGGCTGCCGTCGAGAACGAGGGACTCCCTCAACCGGATCGCGCGCACGGTGGCCCTGCCGAGGCCGTCCCGGGTGATGGACTCCGGCGGTACCGGCGGTGGCGAGCCGTCGATGGAGACGCTGCCAGCCGGGGGGGCGGCTCCGTCCGACCGCTGGGCGGAAGCGTCAGCGGCGCCGGTGAGCACGGCAGCGAGCATCCACGCCGTGGCAACGCGAGTGGCCGATTGTCCGAGGGAGGGGGCGGGGCGTGCACCCGGGCCCCCACGACGCGATGGAGGCCTCGGCGCCTCGGCCACGTTCTTCGCAATCTTGACGGCATCATCTACTGGAAGCTGATGGTCACGGTCCAGCTTCTCCCTGAGCGTCTCGCCTTCCACGTAGGGCATCACGTAGAACAAGAAGCCGTCGGCTTCCCCCGAGTCGAACAGCGGCAGGATGTGGGGATGCTGGAGGTTGGCGGTGGTCTTGATCTCGGCCAGGAAGCGGTCGGCACCGACTACTGCGGCGAGTTCGGGCTTCAGCACCTTGAGCGCGACCTTGCGCTCATGGCGGAGGTCGTCGGCGAGGAAGACGGTCGCCATCCCGCCTTCGCCGACCTCGCGGTCGATCTGGTAGCGACCTTCGAGCGCTGCGTTCACGCGGGTGATGGGATCGGACATCAGACCTTTGTCTTCCTTAGCGGCCCCCGAATCATTTGCCCGGGCCATCTAACGGCTCGCGTTTCTGCTGCGTGGCCACCATGCCACCCCAAAGCGCGAGCTGCAAGGCGAGTGCTGTGGATCTACCCGCTTACCCACGTCAGCAGCAAATGATGGGATGGACTCCTCCTCCAAGCGGCACCAGAGTGCCACAGACTACAAACGGCCCCGAAGGCCAAAGACGGAGGAGGAGTCCGGATGAACACTACGCAGGTTGCTGTCGATCTGGCAAAGTCCGTGTTTGAAGTCGCAGTATCGCGTAGGCCAGGTAAGGTTCACGAGACGCACCGTCTGTCGCGCAACCGTTTTCACAGGTTCTTCGCCGAGCGTGAGCCCGTCGACGTCCTGATGGAGGCGTGCGGGACGGCACACTTCTGGGGCCGTGAGCTCGGGGCGATGGGTCATCGGGTCTCGCTTCTGCCCCCCGGTGACGTGAGTCGCTACCGGGACGGCAACAAGACCGACCGATCGGATGCAAAGGCCCTCCTCGAAGCGGTCCGCAACGAGGCGATCGACCTCGTCCCCGTGAAGTCGGTCGATCAGCAGGCTCTCGCTACGCTCCACCGTCTACGGTCCGGCTATCTCCAGACGCGAACAGCTCGGATCAACGCAGTGCGCGGACACCTGCGCGAGTTTGGGATCACGATGCCCGCCGGTGCACCGCAGATGATTCTGCACGCTCGGAGAGCACTCGAGGGGGAGGTGGTCCCGGGTTACTTGCGCCATGCACTCGAAGAAGTGCTGGACGAGATCGAGACGCTGAGTCTGAAGGCCAAGGCTCTAACTTGCACGCTTGAACAACTGACCGCACAGATGCCCGAGGCACAGCTTCTCATGACCGTTCCCGGCATCGGTGTCCTCACCGCAACCGCGCTGCTCTCTTTCGTCGGAGACATCCATCGCTTCCGAACCGGGCGCCACTTCGCGGCTTACCTGGGGCTCACGCCCCGAGAGTTCTCGTCAGGGTCGTCGAGGCGACTCGGCCCCATCACGAAGCGTGGCAACAGCTACGTCCGCATGCTGCTCATCCACGGGGCTCGCTCCGCGCTACGAGCCGGAAAGCTCTCCGACATGCCGGATGATCTGCGCACCTGGGCACTCGAGGTCGAACGACGGAAGGGACACAACGTTGCCACCGTGGCACTGGCCAACAAACTCGCTCGCGTCGCTTGGCGAGTCTGGCGCGACCAACGACCCTTTGAGCGGCGACCTGCCGCATAGGAGAAACGACCTCCCCCCATCGCGCTGCACCGAGACGACATCGATGGCACACCGGTCTGACCGGCGTGGGGTAGAGCCGGTAACAAGCTTGGCCTTCCAGGGCCGTGCTCAAGCGATTGGCTCCCCACGCGCGACTTTCCATCGTGGCCAGGGCACATCGTGCCCACTTTATGGGCCGGAGATACGACTGCAGTCGACCCTCTGCCTTCACTCGTCTCTTGCGGCAGTTCCAGGAGGAGTCCAGATACGCTTGTTAGAGAGCGGCACCTGGCGGATCCGCTTCCGTCGTCACTCAGTTCCGACCTGCACAAGTCGCGATCTTGACCGGTGCGGCCCCAGTACCCCCTATTGTCGCGCATCGCCCCGCTGCGGAAACCGAGGATGGAGCCTGATGCGCGAGCCGATCACGTACCGCATTTACGGGGACAGCGGTGTCTTCGTGAGCACTTGGTCGGGGCCATTGACCGACGCAGATCTGTTTCGCTGCTACCAAGGCCTTTTCGAGATGCCGGACTGGCGACCAGGACTGCATGAGCTCGCGGATTTGCGAACCGCGGATGTGGCTGCGGTGAGCGCCGAGGGCCTACGGGGTCTGTCTAGGATGGTGGAGGGACACTTCGATGGGTTGGGCGTAGAGTTCAAGACCGCCGTGATCGCACCCGACGATCTCCCATTCGGGCTCGCGAGGCTCTACGAGATGGTGAGCGACCAATCACCGGAGACCGTCCAGGTCTTCAGGAGCCCCAGTCCTGCACTCAAGTGGCTGCGCGTCCCGCCTGACGTCTTGCGATGATGACACCGCACCGGTCACATCGTCGCAACGCTCTCTAACGTCTCGCGATTCTGCTGCGCGGCCCTGCTGCTAACAAGGGGCGCGAGCTGAAGGCGAGTGGCCCGTCACCTACCTCGTGACCCGTGTCAGTAGCAATCGCTTGTATACGCAGGCGCGCCTAGTCCCAGGCTAATCATCCCAATCCCAACCGCGAAGTTCATAGTACCGTCGCCGGGGCGTGGCCCGAAGCGGATGGATACCGTTCTTCCCGCACCACACGAAATGAAACGTTAGGCCAAGACCGCCTAGGCCGACAGGGACAAGCAATGCCCAGTGCCCCAAGGGACCAGTAAGAAGAAGAGTGAGCCCGATCACGACGGACCACTTCAGGATCTTTCTCCAAGCCGGTGTTTCGACTTCAAATGGAGCGAAGACCTGGGAGCCGACCAGTAGAAGGGCCAGGAGAACTCCGAGTTCTAGCTCGATCCCCATTCAATCATCACCTGCTCCGTCCCGATTCCAAAGTTGCCCAACGTCTCTGTGCTTCTGCTGACCTTATAAAGCGGATGGCCTCCCAGAGGCTGGCGCACTACGCTGGATCTTCCCCAAGAACCTGTGGCTGCCAACCACCAGGAGGCCACCATGCGTGTCGCAGGGATTGACGCCCACGCAACGTACCTCGTCGTCGCGATCGTGGGCAACGACCGAGCCCCGTCGAGGCTCCAGGCGACCCCCCTGGGGTGAGTGGGGGTGGACTCGGGCCTTCCTGCGCCGTTGAGAGGGGAGCAGACACGTCTTGAGCCGTTGGTTCGGTCCCTCACCGAGGCCGAAATCGAAAACCGGACTTTTCTGCGAGGGGCGATCTTAGCAAAGGACTGAGAACGCGGCCTGAAGAAAAGGGAGGAACGGGGGTCGAAAAGATCCGCCCCCGTGCGGAGACGAACACAGGGCGATTTCAGGCGGTCGATTCAGGCCCTAAGAAGCGGACTCACTCTATAGAGGCAGGAGGCCGCCCTAGCTAACCTGTTGTGGTTTCAGCGGTTCCTGCTGGACTGAATCCCGGATGCATCTCACGAGCCGGGTAATCGCCGCTTTCGGCGAGTCTTACTCCTTCCGGAACACCAGAGCCACCACGGTCGAGGCAGCCTGATCGCGGTTACTGTATCGCTCGGGTATGCGGCCCTGGAGGAATAGCCGTAGCAACGAAGCGTCGTGGCGGATTCTCTTGAACATCAGGTTACCGTCCGCGTCTCAGCGCTCCTCTTCCATCCCGTTCAGGACGCGCTCGTACAAGAGGCGCTCGAGGGCGTCCCTGAGCTCCTGGTCGATCGCCTCGTAGCACGCTGAGTAGCCGGGGCACGTCTTCATCCAGTGATAGTGCGCTTGGCGAGAACAGCCCGAGAGGTCGGCGGCACCAGTCAGGGTCCCAACCTCACGGAGGGTCGCGAGGAACACGCGCGCACGAGGCTGTAAAGCTCGGTAAAGGCGCTCAATCTCAGGATCGCCGCCCAGCTCTTCGAGTGCGGCGCGGCGCGGAACCAAAGCGTGGCTGCTTGCCTCGGCACCGTCAGGGCTGTGCTCGCCGTTGTCTGAACGGGGCTCCATTCTTCTACTTCCCTACCTGGCGAAGGATCTGGCGGGCCTCGGCTTCGGGGCTCTGGTCCTCTGTTCTCAGGCCCTTCCTAACACGGCTCGGCTTCGTTGGAAGATCAGCGCGTCGTATTAGTGGGCTGCCTTTGCGACCCGCGTTTGGGATCTTCTCATCTGCGACTAGGTGTCGGAGATGATCCCGACTCATCCCCGACTCTTCAGCCGCTTGGGCCAGATCGAGAAGCTCGTTGTCGAGCTCCCGAAGCGCGGCCTTCAATTCAGTCGCGTGGAGGCGGGTCATCTGGGCAGCACCCTTGATCCCATAGCGGTCGAACGTGCTGGCCTCCTCGTTCCACCGGGTCAACAGATCGCCCACTGGCCCCTTGCTCCAACTCGGCATTAGGTGGCCGTCTCCTTCTCTTCGGCGTATAGCCGGGCCGCCTCCTTCCACGCATCGAGCACGCCGTCGTAGGCGGTGCGGACGTGCGTGATGTCCCCATCGTTGCCGGTCGCCTCCCAAGTGGCGAGCGCAAGCGTGAACCTTACGGTGGCACCATCCAGAATCGGGAGTACTGGTCCCCATCTAGCCACTTCGGCGGGCACAGCCCCCCTCAAGTCATCCTCCAACCGTCCACATAACCGGGTGCCGCGTTCCCGTCGCTCCTCACGGGTCATGGCGCCTCCTCGCCCATGAGTCCCGCATCTGCGGGATGGGCATCACTTCCGACCTCGCCGCTGGTCCCCACCCTGACGAGATCCTCCTGATCCGCATCCTGAAAACCCTGAGAACCCCACACCCTGCTCTGGTCCGGGGGGTTTCTAGGGTTTCTAGGATGCGTTTCGAGGAGTTTCGGGTGAATCGCAACGTGCGGGGACAAAGGGCGTCCTCCGATCGGCGTTGGACTGCCACTCTGAGGTCTGACCCGGACACATCCTCTGACAGCCAGTCTGTCGAGGGCCTGTTTCAAGTCCTCGACGGCCTCCAGCCCCCGAGTGCTACGCAGCACCTGGTTGAGGGCGGAGACGGTCCGCTCCTCGTCGTCCATCTCCATCGCCTTGTCGAGTACCTTGCGCTCCAGACGGAGCGGCTGGTCCATCCCCATCTCTCCGAGAACAGCCCGAGCGTGTGTAGTGAGTGCCCGACAGATGCGCACGCCGGAGATCACGGCGTTCCGCGAGATGGGTCTGTCGAAGAGCGTTTCTCCGTTATCGGCCCGGTCCGCGAGTGCGAGTAGGACTGCTATCCTCACCGCCCGACCAACAGTCTTCCCGGCCCAGTCAGCGATGCCACGCAACCCTCCGGTGGGGCCAAGTTCCCGTTCGATCTCCTTCTCGTACTCCTCGAGCTCGTCCCGAGCTTCGGGCGACAGGGTCAGGCGGTGGGGCACGGGCGTGCCGTCGTGTTCCATGCCCGCCGGTTCGGCGTCCAGCAGGCGACGGAGCATCGCGTCGTAACGGGCGTGGGCATCAGCGTCCCGTGGCGTAGTTCTGCTGCTGGGGACACGCTGACCTACAAGGGACGCTGGGCGCAGCCAGCAGATCCGTCCGAAGATCCCCTGTCCACGCATTGAGTGTGCGTTCCTAATGTGCTCAAGCACTGACGGCTGGAGCGTGAGAATCAGGGTAAGGGCGGGGCGTCGAACGTGAGCACCTTCCCGGCTCGTGCGGCGCACCTTGATCGGCTCGCCGTCATACGCTTGGGCCAGTTCCTCAAGACGCGCCGTGCCCTTGGCGGCGTACCGCCCGTCAAGGATTCTGAGAGGCCCACCCTCGGGACTGACAACGGCTATGCGCCCGCCCCGCTCGGCCATCTGCTGAACGAGCGCCTCCGGGGTCGAGTCCGAAGCCAGAAGCTCCGGGACGACCGGCACCTTGGCTTGCGCCTTTTCCAGCGCGATCACGGCGGCCTCGACCTTGTCTAGATCGCCGTTTCTTTGAGCCTTCGTTAGTGCCTCCTGAGGTTGGGTCAATAGGTGTGTAAACGTATCAGGCGGCGTTCTTCCGCTGTTGGTCTGAGACGGGCTTTCCGTCTTCGAACTTCCTTCCTTCAAACACGTCCTTGGGGAGGTGAGGAGCGTCGAGCCTTCGGAACCGCTTCTCAGCCACCAGGAGCAACTTCCAGATCAGCGCCGTAGCGCTCTCGACCCGCTTGAATCGCTTCGCCGCCGTCGTCCTGAGCCGTACCGCAGCGAACGGGCTCTCGACCACGTTCGTCGTGCGTAGATGCTTCCAGTGATCCTCGGGGAAGTCGTAGAACGCCACCATCCGCTCCCAGTCGTCCTCGAGTACATCCACCGCCTTCGGATACCACGGCCTGTAGCGTCTGGCGAACGCCTCACGGGCCTTCACAGCCTCGGCCCGGCTCGGTGCGTAGACCACAGCCCTGAGAAGATCCTTCGCCTCGCCCTGCTCCCGCTGAGGTAGTCGGTCCAGCACGTTCCTCATCTTGTGGTTCCAGCACCGTTGCTCACCCGCCTCAGGCCATACCTGCCGTACTGCGCCCCAGATCGCCGCGTTACCGTCCGCCATCAGAAGCCGGGGCGCCTCGATGCCGCGTGCCTTCAGATCCCGCAACACCTCGGACCAGGACTCGACTGACTCTCGGTAGCCCGGCCTCAGGGCCAACACCTCTTTCGTCCCGTCTCGCATGGCACCCAGCACCACCAGCAGCGCCGCTTTGTCCCGCTCCAGCCCTGCCTTCACATAGATCCCGTCCGCCCACACGTATACGACCTCACGGCCCTCCAGGCGACGCTGGCTCCATTCCTCGAACTCCGCCGTCCATCCCGCCCGCAGCCGCCGAATCGAAGACTTCGACAGCGGTGCCCCCTCGCCCAGCAGACCCCGCATCGCCAACTCGAAGTCTCCCTCCGCCAGTCCATGCAGATACAGCTCCGGAAGCAGAGCGCCCAGCTCCTTCGTCCGCCGTGCGAACAACGGCAGCACCCGACTCTCGAACCGCTCCTCGATGCCTCGAACCCGAGGTCGTCGGAGCGTGATCGTGCCCGAGCTCATCGCCAGCCGCCTCGGCTTGCCGTATCCGTTGCGGTAGCCCTCGGTCGCGTCCACCGCCCTCCTGCGCTCTGACTTCTCTCGGCCTAGCAACTCCGTGACTTCCTCCTCCAAGATCTGTTGGATGAACTCCTGCGCCTTCTCCCGCACCACGCCTTCCAGAACTTCCCACACGGGCGTCCTGGACTCCCCCTCGGGTCCCACGGTATTCTTCCTCACGAGGCGTCGTTCCTTTCCCCGGGCTGTCACCCGGAGTTCGCTGGTTATTACTCAGCGGAAAGGTACGTCGCCTCTCTTTTTACACACCCTTTGATCCTAGCTCTGCCTCCTGCCGCGTCTTGACTACGGCCTGCGCCACCCGCCGACGTGGCAGCACGTCACCCGCCTTTTCCGCCTCCCAAGCCTGCAACGGTTCTATAGCGTGTCGATAAGCTGGGCTCTTCCGCTCGGCAGGCGGCAAGGTTCCGACGACGTACAAACACACCCATTCCCGGTCCCAGGCCCGATCTACTTCGACGTAAACCTTGCCCGCCACTGCCGCAGAGACTGCGCCGAGGACCAACCCGGCTGGCAGGTCGGGCGATACCTGCACCGAGCGAGCGATCGACTCGACCTTACCTCGTAGCACGGGGGGAAACCCATCGAGTGGAAGGGCTTCTGGCTTCGGGGGGCCAGGTAGGTCGGGACGTTCTGGCCATTCTTCAGGCCCCTGATCAACATCCTCAAAACCCTGAGATCCCTCGGTGCCCTGCGACGTAGACTCCTCGTACCCGTCGATGATGGTCCAGGCCAGGGCCTTCGCTTGGCCGCCGTACCACGGCTTAAGCGCCTCCGACGCTGCATGACGGAAGGAATCCCAGGCGCTCGCGGCATCGGGCTGGAGCCGCGAAGCCACCCGACCCAACGCCCGGAGCGCACCCACCGTATTCCCCGCTTCGACATTGCGGAGTTCTAGGTCAAGAGCATCTCCTGCGTCCTTACCTATGCGTAACACGCTCATCCGTGCTCTCGCTCCGACTTCCGATTCAGTGTTCTCATCGGCGAGCCGCTCCCTCGCTCAGCAGAGCACGAAATCGCGGACCAGATCCTGAAACGGTCACCCTATCCACACCGGCAACCGCGTCGATCGGCGCCCGCTCTGATCGCGTCACCCCTGGTAGTCACGAGGACGGGACTTCTGCGGTTCTCCATGACTGTTCCTCCTCTCGCTTGTCCTAGCAGCCGATACCATGTATCATCTGATTAGTTCCTTTATCAGTACATTGATCAGAGAAGAGAAGAGTCTAAGTGAAATCGAGCACCATCGCCCACCGACTTGCGAAGACGCTCAAGGACCAGGATCGGTCGATCCGCTGGCTGCACCAGCATGTGAAGGGCGTACGGGGCGCGTCGTACGGTTCCGTCCACGCATACGTGACCGGCAACGCCAAGGCAGAGCCGCCGCTCGAGTTCCTGCGGGCTGCGGCGAAGGCACTCAATATCGCTGAGGTTTGGTTGATCTCCGGGCTACTGATGGGTGGTCCTTTGAAGCTCGGTGAGTTCGGGGATGCGAGGGCGCTGGACCCGCAGGGCGACAAGATGCGGGCTATGTCATGGGGCTTGAGTGATAGCGTCTGGAGTGGCCTCGGATTCCAACCCGACCTGCACACCCTGCTGTCATCGGAATGGGAGCCGGTGATCGACTACGTGCGGCTGCTTTACGAGCTGCGAGGTCCCGCCGCCTTTGGTGTTGCGTGGACCGGAGAGTGGGAGCCGAAGCTGGCAGCCGACGAATGGGGCGGCACCATCAAACGAGCGGTAGCGGAACACGTGACACATCGGTTCGGGCCACTCCTCAGCTGGCCGCCCACTCGTCCCGAATCGGAGCGCCGCGCCACCATGCATGGACTTCTCGCCGCCAACTACGCGGCTTCATTTGGCCAAGACAGGTAACCCGGGATCAGGTGATCCCACACAGGACACGGGAGCACGAAATGGGTAAACGGAAGAAGTGTTGGTCGAAGCTGATTGAGGAGGCCGGATTGACGTTCCGGCTGTACGAGCGCCAACCAAGAGGCCCTCTCTACTACTCCGTGAATGTCGAGGGTAAGAAGGCCCAGAAGGGCCTGAAGCACCGGGACCGAGCCCTGGCTGAGGAGCATGTGCGGCAGGTGGCTCGTGCGCTCGCCAAGGACCTACTGGCAGGACGCAGAGGCGACGTGACGCTTGGTGAGTGCTTCAGCCTCTACTTCCGCTACAGAGCGCCTTTGCTCCGTCCTGCATGGCGTCAGGCGGCTGAGACGCGGCGCGAGCTGTTCGAGACGGCCTGGGGACGGGACAAGCTCGTCACGGACTTGGGCGAGACGGACGTGGAAATCTACGTTGCCAGACGCCGTTCTGGGGACCTCGCGCCGGAACACCATCGTAAGACCAAGGCCGTGCGAGACGGCACGATCGCCTCGGATCTCTCCTGGCTGTCTTCAGTTTTCAACTGGGCGCGGAAGCGCAAGGAAGAGGGCAAACGGCTAATCCCAGAGAATCCGTTGCACGACGTGACGCGGCCCAGCGAGAAGAACGTCCGGCGTCCGGTCGCGAGTCACGACAGGTTCCTCGCTACGCTTTCGTACACAGACGAGGTCGATCCGCTTGGACGCCTGCGTTGTGCGCTCTCGCTTGCTCGTTACACGGGCCACCGCGAGTCGGGGATCCTGGGGCTGCGTGCGTCTGACTTCTTGCGTGATCCGAAGGCGATCCGAGCCGCTCTGGCCGCCCTGGGCATGAATGAGGAAGAAGCCAAGTACATGCCCCGTGGTGCTCTCTTGTGGCGGGCGGAGGAGGACAAGCAGGGCGTCAACTGGATCACTCCACTTAGCACTCGCGCTCGATCGGCGATCGACGACTACCTCGCCGCAAGCCCGCGCGTGGGAAAAGCGCCGCTCCTACCGTCCGACAAAGATCCGTCGAAGCCGCTGAGACGAGACGTAGCCGCCAGGTGGCTCCTACAGGCTGAGCGGTTCGCCTCTCTACCGAAGATGCTTGGAGGTGTTTGGCATCCCTACCGAAGGCTGTGGGCGACAGAGCGGAAGCATCTGCCGGATGCCGACGTGGCTCAGGCTGGGGGATGGACGGGCACGCAGGCGCTGCGACTAGCCTACCAGCATGCCGACCCCGTGACGAAGCTCAGAGTCGTCGAGGCTGGTGGTTAATCCACCTTTGGGGGTCCTTTGAGATGCATTTGGGATTCACTATCAGGACCCGGCTGGCATCGCGGCGGCCATAAGACCTTCTGTTGTACCACTTACCGACACTGGGGCGGGAGGGCTCGAACCTCCAACCTCCTGGTTAACAGCCAGGCGCTCTGCCAGTTGAGCTACACCCCATCATACTTAGTAAAACATAACAACTGGAGCGACGTTCCAGGCTCGATTCGCCCGAGTTTTCGGCACAGTATCGGCATGCGCCGGGAGGGCCCTGAGGAGCCGAATGCCAAAGATCCGCAGATCTCCGGACGGCGAACCACCAGCACGAGGCTCCGCCGCGCGCGAGCATGCGAGCTTCCAGCGCAGCCGCCTACGCGTACTAACGGATCACAGAACCCGCCGCAACCGCGACCTTTCCCTTGGTCCTCCATTGGTCGAAATTGAGACAGGGACGCTGCCAGTCCACGCCTGATGGGTCAACACCGCCCTTCCGGGCGGTGTCTATTAATGCGGTCGAGCGCTCAGGGCCGGAGCCACACGAACCGTTGGTCAGGTGGCGATGATTCTCAAGCTTTTCGCGATTCAGGCCCTCCTTGCTGGAGGTCCGGCGGACCCCCCGTCGAGCCGTCCCGCGGCTGCCGAGTACGACGGCTCCGCCGGCCAGCTCGAGGTCGCGACCCCTCGGATCATCGACCCCGACATCGACATCGACGGCCGCTTGGACGAGGCGGTCTGGGCCGACGCTGCGCTCCTCCACAGCTTCACGCAGTACGACCCTGTCGAGGGCGTTCCGGCTTCGCAGCGCACCGCGGTGCTCATCTTCGTGAGCGACGACGCCATCTATTTCGGCATCCAGGCCTACGACGACGATCCGGGTGGGATCCGGGCCTCCATCACCGAGCGCGACGGCTTCGCCCGCTCCGACGATTACGTACGCCTGGTCATCGATACGTTCAATGACCAGCGGCGCGCCTACAACTTCATGGTCAACGCCTACGGGGTGCAGACGGACGGCCTGTGGGTCGAGGGGGGACGTGGTGGCGGTGGTGGGCGCGGCCGTGGCGGGCGCGGCGGCGGCGGCGGCGGCGGCGGTGGCGGTGGGGGCTTCGGCGGCGGTGGATTCCGCCCTCCGCCCGTGGATTACAACCCTGACATGATCTGGGACTCCGACGGTCGCCTGACCGATCAGGGATACACCGTGGAAGTGCGAGTCCCCTTCAAGAGCATCCGGTTCCGCAACGTGCCCCTGCAGTCCTGGGGCATAAACGTTACGCGCCGCGTTCAGCGCACCGGGTATCAGCAGTCGTGGGCGCTGCTCAGCCGGGACCAGGCGAATCAGCTGGCGCAGTCTGGGCGGCTCGATGGTCTCGAGAGCCTGGATCCGGGGCTATTCCTCGAGATCAACCCCGTTGTCACGGGCAAGCGGCTAGGTGCCTTCAACAACGAGGAGGCAGCTCTCCGGCATGACGATCCCGAGGCCGATTTCGGACTGAACATGACGTACGGGATCACGTCGAACCTGACGCTCGACGGGACCTACAACCCTGATTTCAGCCAGGTCGAGGCCGACGCGGGGCAGATCGCCGTCAACGAGCGCTTCGCGCTCTTCTTCCCAGAGAAGCGGCCGTTCTTCCTCGAGGGAATGGAGATCTTCCAGCTGCCGAAGAACCTGGTGTACACCCGCTCGGTCGTGGACCCCATCGGGGGCGCCAAGATCGCGGGCAAGGTCGGCAGCTTCAACGTCGGCTACATGGGTGCCTTGGACCAAGTCGAGTCGGACGACTCAGAGAACGACGCGCTCGTGAACCTCTTCCGTGTCCGTCGTGACCTCGGGGTAAGCTCGACCCTCGGCTTGGTGTACACGGACCGAACGCGCTCCACCGACTTCTACAACCGCGTGGTCAGCGGGGATGCCCGTCTGGTCATGGCGGGTCGCTACACCCTCCAACTCATGGGAGCCGGAAGCTTCGACGGGCTTGGGGCGGGCAGCACCGCGTCGGGCAATCTCTTTTCGGCCAACTTCGCACGAACTGGCCGCGTCTTCTCCTTCAACGGGGAATTCGAGAACACCCACCCCGATTTCCACGCGGGCAGCGGCTTCATCCGCCGAGTTGGATTCACGCAGTTCCAGGCCAACACGTCGTACAGTTTCATCGGTCGACCCGGAAATGCGGTCGAGCGGATCGGGCCCTCGCTGTCCGTGCGCGGACTCTGGGATCACGACACCTTCTGGGACGGCGGGGCCAACGAGGAGCTCGAGCTGCGGTTATCCACCAACGTCTCCTTCCGGAACAACATCACCCTCTGGGTCACGGGAACGCGCAACGAGTTCCAGTTCCCAGGATCCGACTACGACGGCTTGTTCGTCCGGACGGCAGCCGAGACGCTCGTGCCGTTCTCCCCGGCCAGGACCGCTTCGGGGCCCTTCACGGATTGAACGGCTTCGTGATGGCGAGCTCCTGGCAGAAGATTCGAGGCAACATCCGGTTCGGTTGGGCCGAGACCCCTTTGTTCGACCGTTCTCGTGACGTTCCGGTCGAGGTCGCCGACCAGTGGAGCGCCAGTGCGAGCCTGAACCTCTACCCGTCCACGGCGCTGCAGGCCGAGATCGGGGTCAACCACGAGACGCTCAAGCGAAAGCGCGATGGATCCGAATACTCGTCGGCCACCATCCCGCGTATCAGAGCCCAGTACCAGTTCAGCAAGTCCCTCTTCCTTCGCGGCATCTTCGAGTATGGGAAGAGCGAGAGGGAGCCCATCCTAGATCCGGTGGATGGCCTCCCGATCGAGTTCTGCTCGGACCCGGACGAGTGCAGCGCGCTGACCGGCTCGGACGAATACAAAATCCACGTCGAGGCCCTGTTGAGTTACGAGCCTTCGCCTGGGACGGTGATGTACATCGGGTACACGCGTGAGATGGATGATACCGGAGCCTTCCGCTTTCGGCGCGTGGAGCCCCAAGCCGACGGGCTTTTCGCCAAGGTGAGCTACCGCTTCCGCCGCTAGTTTCCCCGTCCACCCCACTGAAGCCCCCCTCCCCGCCGCAGGCGCGCCCTGCCGGTCAGCGGCCTGAATCTTGCCTTTTTCCGCGATCTAGAACGACGCTCTTCCCGCATCTAGAGCAGCGAAGCCAGACGCGATCGCGTACATAGGCGACGTCGCTCCGAGGCGGGATTTTTCTTCGGCTCATCGCCGATCCACATCTTGGGCAAAAAGGGTCTTCGCCGCGGGCAATTATTGCCGCAAGTGACCGCTCTTCGGGGCGCGTAAAATTCGAGCTCACGGCTGTCCCAGTGTGAGACTCATGAGTGCCTCGCCGAACAATGGCCGAAGAAGCCAGGCCGTGCCTCACGGGAGCGACCCTTCCCGATCAACAGTCCAGGGTCGACTCGTGTCCCTTAAGGGTCGGTTCTCGGAAAAGTGAACTGAAAGAGACCGAACAGACTCCGACGAACGAGAAGGTAACTGATGGATATCATGTTGTTGGCATTGTCCGCTTTGCTCCTCGGAGACCCGGGAGAGCCACCCGGAGACAAGCCCGCCCCCGTCGAGTACAACGGATCGGCTGGACAGCTCGATGTCGAGACGCCCCGGATGACGGAAGCCGAAGTGGACATCGACGGCCGGCTGGACGAAGCCGTCTGGGCTGACGCCGCGCTACTGCACAGCTTCACGCAGTATGACCCCGTCGAAGGCATCTCCGCGACACAGCGCACCGAGGCTTTGGTGTTCGTCACGGACGAAGCGGTCTACTTCGGTATCCGCGCCTACGATGATGCGCCGGACGGGGTCCGCGCCACCCTCGCGGAGCGTGACAAGTTCACCCGGTCGGACGACTACGTGCGCATCGTCCTGGACACGTTCGACGATCAGCGGCGTGCGTACGCGTTCGTGGTGAACCCGTTCGGGATCCAGGGAGACGGCATCTGGGCCGAAGGCGGTGGTGGCCGAGGTGGTGGAGGCGGTGGTGGTGGGTTCGGTCAACCCATCGACAACAATCCGGACTTCTTGTGGGACTCGAACGGACAGCTAACCGAACTCGGGTGTGAGGCTCGTGAGCCGGAGTCCCAGGCTGTCCACCACCTCACCCAGCACGCGCTGGCTACTCAGGACCTGCACTTCGGTCAGAAGAAGACTCTCACCGGAACCTGACGAGGCGTCGACGGCCACATCCTCACTGACACCCTGCGTGAGGGCTCTCCGGTCGCTGATTAGCCGCAGTACCGCGGAGGCCTCGAAGCTCGCCGGCTGTGTTACGAGCAGGAAGATTCCTACCGAGAGCGACACTAGCACGGCCACAATCACGAGCCAGACGTGCCGCCGCAGCGTCTGAAGTACTTCGTCCACGCGTACCATGGGCAGCACGGGCTCGGTCTCGAAACCGCCATCGAGCCTCATGGTGTCATCTCGTCTGCCTTCAACGCGTCACAACGTTGATGAGTGAGACCGCGACCGCCGCGAGAGCGGCCAGCGGTCCGATCACGTCGCGGAATGTGCTCCTCTGC
Organism: Longimicrobiales bacterium; assembly: GCA_965248625.1. GTDB lineage: Bacteria > Gemmatimonadota > Gemmatimonadetes > Longimicrobiales > Gaopeijiaceae. Next base: position 2,436,964 of record OZ252109.1, read on the forward strand.
CTTGGCGCCGCCACGATCACTTCGTCCCCCGAGGTGAGCGCGATCTGTCCCGCGCCCTCCAAGTCGAGCTCCGTCATGCGGCCGGCCCTCACGAGCCGGACTCCGTCGTCGCGGCCCTCCTCCAGCGCGCCGCCCGCGACCAGCACCCCCTGCCTCACCGTGGTGCCCGGGGGCACGTTGTGAAACCCTGGCTGGCCGACACTGCCGCCGATGATGAACCGGACCAACCGCTCGACAACGAACCGCGGTGCCGCCTCGAAGCGACGGAGCACGCCTTCGATGCTCGATTCCACGGCCTCTTGGGGAAGACCGACCACGGACACGTACCGGTATAGAGGATGGAGCGGCGCCCCGTCCTGTCCCACGATCAGCTCCCCGCTCAGCTCGGGCATTCCGTAGACGGTCACGCGGAGGACGTCACCCGGGCGGAGATCATCCGAGGCGGCCGTCTCGGGCGCCTGACCCTGTGCGACCCCGATCTGTGCCGTGAGAAGGAGCACGCTGACCAAGCCGCATCGGAGCGACAGTCGAATCAGGGGCATGACGTCTTCTTGTCGCGTTTGGTAATGCTAGTCGGAAACAGCGGACCCAGCAGTGTGCGCTGAACCGTCAGGAAATCGTTCCACAGACTTGCCCGATCGGCGTATTCCAGGGTGATTCTCAGCTTTTCCGGCATCACCTGGTCGAGGTAGGCCCGTTCGGCATCCGGGGCGCGAGCAAGGATCCGGCCTTCGTGTCGGTAGCAGATCGAAGCCGGATCGGTGATGCCAGGAACGAGATCGAGCACACGCCGTTGCTCGTCCGTGTAGAACTGTACGTACCGTGGCACCTCGGGCCGGGGGCCGACCAGGCTCATCTCGCCACTCACGACGTTGAGTAGCTGCGGCAGCTCGTCCAGCTTGCAGCGCCGGAGAAGGCGACCCGAACGGGTGATCCTGCGGTCCGCGCTGACGGTGAGTTGGGGACCGCGGTCCTCTGCATCATGGACCATCGTGCGGAATTTCCAGATACGAAATGGCCGGCTGCCCCGACCCACTCGCTCCTGCCGGAAGAAGACGGGACCACCGTCGTCGAGCCAGATCAGCAGCGCCATGACGGCGAAGACCGGAGCAAGCAGCACCAAAGCCGGAAGCGCCACGGCCAAATCGAACGCCCGTTTGGACCGGGTCATCGCAGAAAAGTGCTCGTAGTGTCGAGCACCGCATCGATTACGTCGTCGACGTCCGTAGGCTGAAGTCCCGGGTGGAGCGGCAGCGAGAGAATGCGCTCGTAGTTCGTGTGAGCCACGGGAAAGTCCCCTGGCTGGAACCGGTACCGGTCACGATAGAATGGCTGCACGTGCACCGGGATGAAATGCACGGACGTCCCGATGTTTCGTTCGGTCAATTCGTGGATGAACCGGTCACGGCCGATCCGGAGGACCCCGGGGCGGAGTCGCAGGACGTAAAGGTGCCAGGCGTGCTCCACCTCAGGCCGCTCGACGGGCAGCTCCAGGGCCGGGTGTCCGCCGAAGGCCTCGTGATAGCGATGGACGATCGCTCGCCGGCGGCGTTGAAATTCTGGCAGTCGACTGAGCTGCCGCAGCCCGAGGCTCGCCTGAATATCGGTCATGTTGTACTTGAAACCGGGGAACACGACCTCGTAGTACCAATGGCCCCCCTTTTCGTAGCGGTGCCGGGCGCCACGATCCATACCATGGAGGCCAATGACCCGTCCGCGGTCCACCAACTCCGCGGCTCCGGTCAGCATGCCGCCCTCGCCCGTAGTCAGGTTCTTAGTGGCGTAAAAGCTGAAGGCGACCGGGTTGGGCCCCGAGCCGATGCGTCTGCCCTTGTACGACGCGGGTACGGCGTGGGCGGCGTCCTCTATAACCGAGAGCCCGCGCAGGGCCGCCAGCTCGAGGATCGGATCCAGGTCGACCGGGTGGCCGGCGTAGTGAACCGGAATGATGGCCCGGGTTCTGCGTGTGAGCACTGCCTCGACCGCGACGGGATCCAGGTTCAAGGTATCGGGCTCCACATCGGCCAGGACCGGCCGCGCCCCTACGTGTTCGATCACGTTGACTGTTGCGCTGAAGGTCATCGGGCTGGTGATGACTTCATCACCGGCCCGACACCCAGGTCGACGAGGGCTGTGTGCATGGCCGCCGTGCACGAATTGAGGGCCAGAGCTTCGGGTGCTCCTATGAACTCTTTGAAGGCTTGCTCGAAGAGTGCGGTCTTCGGCCCGGTTGTGAGCCATCCCGACTCCAGCGTCGACACCACGTCGGCGATTTCGGCCGCCCCTATGCACGGAGGAGAGAAGGGGAGCAACGTTCCCCGCCGGGCGATCAGTTGCCGACTGATCGCCATCTTTCTTCAGCGACGGGCGATTCCGGCCCCGGCAGTCCCACCGCGTCCGGCGTCACGAACTGATCACGAATCGCACCCTCACCACTCCGCCGGGGTCGTCGTGTTCCCCATTGACCAAGCCGTAGCCTTCAACTGCCCGCCGTCGTTACATGTGGGGAGTCGCCACCGGCACCTGGGCCCCCGGACCGGCGCATGGTGCGCCGTCGCTCGCCATAGTCCTCGGGCTGCAGCCGCCGCGGATGCCCCAGCCTCTGGGCTCGGCCGGCCTGAGCGGCCCGGTATCGGGCTTTGAGCGGGTGGAACACATCGGGAACCAACTCCGCCAGCGCCAGCATGATCTCGCCAGTATCTCGTCCTCGGACCCCGCCTGCGAGTCGGGTCAAGGGCACCGCAGCCGGAGCGTCGACTGGTGCTCCCCGTTGAACGACCCGAATGCGGTCGACATCCGTGGGAACCGTTTCCTCAACGCTCGACATCAGCTCCTCATGGAGCTTCTCCCCTGCACGAACGCCAGTGAACATGATGGGGATGTCGTCGTACGGCTCCAGTCCCGAGAGCCGTATGAGGTTTTCCGCCATGCACAGGATCTTCACCGGCTCACCCATCTCGAGTATCGAAATGCGCCCGGCGGCGTCCGGGTGGACCGACGCCTGCATCACGAGCTGCACGGCCTCGGGGATAGTCATGAAGTACCGGGTCATTTCCGGGTGGGTCACCGTAACCGGGCCACCTTGTGCGATCTGCTGTCGAAAGAGTGGAACCACGCTCCCGGCCGAATCGAGAACATTGCCGAAGCGGACGGCCCGAAAGTCCGTTGCGCCGTCCCGAAGGTAGGGAGTCTCGAGTACCAACCGTTCGGCGACCCGCTTTGTCGCCCCCATGATGCTCGAGGGGCGGACCGCCTTGTCGGTCGAAATCAGGACGAACCGCCGAGCCCCATGGCGGGCGGAACAATCTGCCATGCGCGCCGTGCCGAACACGTTGTTTCGAACGGCCTCAACGGCGTTGGCCTCCATCAGGGGAACGTGCTTGTACGCGGCGGCGTGAAACACGAAGTCCGGGCGATGAATCGCAAACACGCTTTCCATGGCCTGCGCGACGGTGACATCGCCTACGATGGGCACGAGATCGAGGGACGGGTGCAGCGCGGTCAGCTCATGGTCGATCATGTAGAGGTCGCTTTCGGCCTGATCGACGAGCACGAGCCGCGAGGGCGAGAAGATCGCAGCCTGTCGGGCGAGCTCCGATCCGATCGAACCGGCACCGCCGGTCACCATGACCACCTGACCCGCCAGCTCCGTCTCGAGTCTCTTCAAGTCCAGGCTGATTTGGGGGCGCTCGAGAAGGTCCTGCGGCTCCACCTTGCGGAGCTCCACGATTCCCGCGCGGCCGTCGATCAGCTCCCAAATGTTGGGCACGATCTTGATCTCGACGTTCAGGCTGGAGCACCGCTCGGCGATGCTGCGACGCTGCGTTCGCGTCGCGATGGCGAGAATCAGAAGGTCCGCGGATTGCTTCCTCACGAGGTGCTCGATCTCGCGCGTGGTACCGACCACGGGCACGCCGTGCAACTGAAGGGACGCCTTGTGTGGATCATCATCGACCAATCCTACCGGGAGAATATCGCTGTCCGGATCCCGTAGGAGCCTTCCGAGCAAGAGCGCCCCGGCAGTTCCTGCCCCGATGATCAGGGCGCGCCTACCGGCCGTCTCGACGCTTCTACGATCCCTTCCTTCGCGCCACCAGCGTACGCCGAAACGCATCCCTCCAAAGAATAGTAGAGCGAGTCCCCACTCTATCAGGACGATAGACCGGGGGAACCCTGGGATGTATCCGAAGGCAACCAGATAGCCGACGAAGAGCGCTGAGCTGACAGTCGTCGCCTTCAGCAGGGCGATGAGGTCCACGATCCCGACGTGGCGCCACGATCCATTGAACAGGTGCCACACCCTGAGGAACATCAGCCGCAGCCCGATCAGCGCCGGGAGGGTCGCGAGGACAGTCCACCGGTATTCTGTGGGAATTGGCCCATCGAAGCGAAGAACGAAGGCCAGGCTGAAGGAGACCGGGGTGACCAAGCAGTCCAAGGTGACCACGATCAGCTGGCGGAATCTCAGAATGAGGCGATGCGTGAGGAGCGCCTCAATTCCTTCGTAGATATTGGAGCCGAGCGAGATTCTCTCCTACAGACATAGGGTGGAGAGTCGCTGCAACAGTGGGGATACGCCTGCCGGTGGGGTGCGGCTCGGATTCGCGGCAGCCTTCGGCCCCGTCAGTCACAAGAGCACGACTGACAAAGCCTTTACCGATCGCTGTGGGGCCCGGCGCGGAGCCGGCCAATCCCTGTAGTTCGCTGCGTCGGATTGGCCTGATCCCGCTATTTCAGCCGGCCGGCCCACCGCAGAGGGCCGGCACTATAACCATCGCCGTCTGAGCTGAGCAACAAACAGATGTAGTCGTGTTAGAGGTGCTCCTGACATTCCTTCCCGGCACGAGCGCGGGGCTATTCTCGCGGCCGGCTACGCATGCTCTCTACGGGGTAGAGTCGGGCGGTTCCCGCGAAGCGGCCAATCACGTCTTCGGTGCGCAATGTGTCAGCCGGATTCCACAACCATGGAACCGTCGGTGGCCGCCCGGATTTATCGACCTCAGCTCGGGCCGGCGCAGGGCGACTGCCGATCCGGTCTCGATCGCCGCGCCAGGACCTGGGGGCTTCTGGTTCTCTGGTCGAGTCGCAGGGGGTCGGTCTACTGGCGTGTCGGCACCGTCAGGATAGTGGGAGCGGGCACCGTGCGTCGCCGCAACCCCAGGAGATCCTGATGGGTGGACCCACCTCGCCGTGCCGCTAGAACACGTCTCCCTCCAACCGCCTGCGGCCGCGACCTCCAAATCGGGTAGGCGCCTACGCTCCGTCGCCCACTTCCGGGAGGCTGAGCGCGGAGGCTCCGTTTCGCCCAACCGGCAGAGCGCCGGAGCGTCAACCCCGGACCGCAATGACGCCTCCGATCAGGGCGCTAGCGGCTGCCCGATCAGTCTAGAGGGGTCGGCGCCTGGCTTCGGTACGTACTTGTCGATCCATGGGCCGCCGAACTGAGCGACGTAGAGGTTGCCCTCGGAGTCCACGCTCATCTGGTGCGGGAGCGAGAAACCGCCGCAGGCTCCCGAGTGGTCAGGGTCGAGCCCTGAGGCCGTGATCGCCGCATCGTCCGAGCAGGTGAATCCAGGCCGACCGAGCGACGACGCCTCGCCGTAGGTGCCGAAGTAGTCCAGCAGCTGACCGTCGATGTCGTACTTGAGGATACGGTTCAGCGTCGCGTCGAGGATCCAGACGAAGTCGTTCACGTCGATCATAATGGCAACCGGATCCCAGATGTCCGGCCACTGGTCGAGGAGCGTGCCATCCTCGGTGAAGATCTGGATCCGGTGGTTCCTCCGGTCCGAGACGTAGATGCGATTGTCCCTGTCCACCGCGACGCCGTGGATCAGATCGAATTGCCCGGGGCCGCTTCCCACCGATCCGAACTCCGATAGCAACTCGCCCTGCGCGTTGTAGCGAACGATGCGGCCGTTCTGGTAGCCGTCGCCCAACAGGAAGTCGCCATTGGGGAGGAAGGCGAGCACCGCGTTCTGACCGAAGTCGAGCGGGCCGGGATTCGGGTTCTCGCGTGGGTTTGGCCCACCCTCGCCGAAGACCAGATTCGGGTCTTCCATGCGCAGCAGCAACTCGCTCCCGTCGTTGCTGAACTTGAGGATCGCCTCATGCACACCGTTCCCGCCTCTCTCGTCCACCCAGACGGCGCGCTCGGGATCGTAGGGGTTGATGTAGATCTGGTGGGGACGGTTGAAGAGCGAGTCCCACTGCGCCCAGTTCTCGGTGATGTTCCCGTCGCGATCGACAGCGATAAGGAAATTCCTGCTTAGCTCGTTCCCCTCCGCCCCCCGTTGACCCTGCCCCCGTTCACCCTGCCCCCGTTCACCCTGCCCCTGTTGAGGCTGCCCCTGTTGAGGCTGCCTGCGCTGATCCCCCCACATCACGACCAGGACGCGATCTGGAGTGTCAGGCCAAACACCTGCGGCGGACCCCCAGGTCCAGGTCGCATCGTGGTCCGGTGCCGGCTTCCACCATCCAGGGATGACGTCGTAGGGGCCGCTCCGGTCGTCACCACCCTTCGTGGTCGCCCCAAATCGGCTGGTGGGTGCCTCGCTTTCGCTCACGCACGCGGACGCCGCCACGGCCGCGACCATGATGATCCCCGAGCCGATTCGCTTCAACTCCATGTTTCCTTCCAAGTGAGGGACGCGGGGAGGGCCGTCCGGAAGCGGTGCGAAAACTTGGTGGTCTCGATCTTCCTCGAGGGTCGAATCGAGTTGGCGGACCCGCTCTCCGGGCTCGACCAGGCCACACTCGATGCGCTCTCGAATCCGTTCGCGATCTAGTGCGGGGGATCATCTTCTAGTCGAAGGCGAAGCCCCTCTGGAAGCGGCTGGGGCGCCCCCGGGCTTCGTCCGGGAGCTCTCTAGGGAACCAGCGCGTCCAACTCGCCTCGGCTCAGGAGCTCTCCCTTCGTCACCACCGCCTCGACAGTCCTCGAGTTCGTGATGTCGTCCAGCGGATTCCCGGACAGGAGGACTAGGTCGGCCAGGCGTCCTTCCGCGATGGTGCCCATCTCGGCGGACAGGCCGAAGAACTCGGCCGGCCGAACCGTGGCGGCCTCTAGAGCCTCCATGGTCGAGAGGCCCGCCCGCACCAGCATCTCCAGCTCGCTGTGCAGGCTGTAGCCCGGGGCGGCGAGCGCGATCGGCGTGTCCGTGCCGGCGCCTACGGGCACGCCCGCGTCGTGCATGAGTCCGATCAGGTGGAGGCTCCAGTTGGCGAAGGTGTTATCACCCGTCCGCGCCCCCTGACGGCGGGCGTTGGTGGTCTCCTGCCAATCCGTCGCGACGTCCGCGGGGAGCTTGTCGAGAAGCGCGTCCCAGTCCGAACGCGTGAACGGCGGATGAAGACCCTGCGAGTTCAGCCGCAGCGTCGGCACCTGGATCGTGTTCGACATGGCCTCGATCACCGCGGCGCAGTTCTGCTCGTCGTACGCCGCCACGGCCGGCAACCGCTGCGCGCCGTGAAGCTGCGAGCGCAGGTTCCCGCCAGGGACCCCGTCGGGGTTCTCCAGGAGGCGGCGCCGCTCGGCCATCATGGCCTCCCCGTTCGCCGTGCAGTCCATCTCGATATTGCGCACATGCTCGAGTGACTGGACCTGCGGTCCGACGTCCCGGGCCCGCATGGCAAGCGGCACGTGCCCGTCCATGGGCAGGCCACGAGCTCGCGCCTCCTCGACCAGCACGGCGAAGACCTCCGGTGAAACCATCTCGTAGATCTTCACGAAATCGACGCCGGCTTCGGCGAGCCGCGCCACGTTGGCCCGTGCTGTCTCGACGTCCGGGTTGGCGATCCCGAGCGGCGGGCGGCCGTTGCCGTCGTATACAACGTGCTCGCCGTCGAGCAGCGGGCCCGCGAAGAAGACCCGTGGAGCGGTAGCCCCATCGGCACGCATCGCCGCCACCGCCGCGAGTACCCGGCTCCAACGGGCCGCCCGTGTCTCTGACGCTGGTGATGCCATGATTCAGGAACAGGCCAGGCATGGCCTCGGTGAAGCGCTCGTCGTACGTGAGGTGGACGTGGAAATCCCAGAGTCCGGGAATCAGGTATCGACCCGTCCCGTCAACAGTCTCGACAGCCCCGACCTCTGCGTCGGCAGCCGCGACCGCAGTAATGCGTCCGTCGTTCACTACTACGGTCTGAGCCTCCCGTACGCCGTTGACCGCGTCGATTACCGTGACGTTTTCGATGGCCAGGTCGGCGGTGGGCGCGGCCGGACCGCACGCGACGAGCGCGCAGATGACGGTGAACGAGATTGCGTGAGGGAGATACCGATCGAGCATTGTCGGCGCCTGGCTGGGGTGTCGTGACTCGGACAATCTACCCGGGCGTCGCCGCGAGGCCACGGCGCGCTCCTCCCGCCCCTGTGGCGTTACCTTCGGCCCCGTTGAATAATCCCGGTACGCCCACTCCTCTATCCAAAAGGCGCGAGGCGACCTGAGCGCTACTTTCATCGTGCCACCCGGCTCCCACTCCGGTCACTCCTCCCCGCAGGGGAACCCCATGCCCGACCCCATCGACAGCCTGCGCGAAGCGCTCGCCGACCGATACGAGATCGTGGAGGAGGCTGGGAGTGGGGGCATGGCGACGGTCTACCTGGCGACGGACCTCCGCCACCAGCGTAATGTCGCGCTCAAGGTGCTCCGCCCCGAGCTATCCGCCACCATAGGACCAGAACGCTTCCTCCAGGAAGTGCGGGTCACCGCCAACCTTCAGCACCCCCACATCCTGCCCCTCTTCGACTCGGGCGAGGCGGCCGGCTCTCTCTTCTACGTCATGCCTTACGTGGACGGCGAGTCGCTGCGAGACCGGCTCACGCGCGAGGGGGAGCTGCCCGTGCCCGAGGCGGCGCGGCTGATGCGCGACATCGTGGATGCCCTCGCTGCTGCACACGCGGTGGGCATCGTGCATCGTGACATCAAGCCGGAGAACATCCTGCTCTCGGGCCGCCATGCCATCGTCGCTGACTTCGGGGTCGCGAAGGCGGTGAGTGAGGCGACCGGCCGCCATCAGCTCACCACTGTAGGAGTGGCGCTCGGCACGCCGTCCTATATGGCGCCCGAGCAGGCGGCCGCCGACACCAACATCGACCACCGCGCGGACATCTATGCAGTGGGCGCGGTGGCGTACGAGCTCCTGACCGGGAAGCCGCCGTTCACCGGCAGGACGCCCCAGCAGGTGCTCGCCGCTCAGGTGACCGAGACGCCGAGTCCGGTCACCGAGCATCGTGCTGCCGTGCCGCCAGCCATGGAATCGCTGGTCATGCGGTGTCTGGAGAAGAAGCCAGCCGACCGCTGGCAGAGCGCGGAGGAGATGATCCCGCTGCTCGAGTCGTTCGCCACGCCCAGCGGAGGAATGACACCCACACAGCTGACCCCGGTGGTCGTTCGACGGCCGGCTGCTGCGTGGCTCAAGATCGCCATCCCCGTGGCAGCCGCGGTCGGGGCCCTCAGCCTCTGGATGACACGGCCGAACGCCGACGAAGCAACCGGCCCGTCTGAAGACGCGCCCGCCGTGGCCATCGATGAGGGGCTCTTCGCGGTGTTCCCGTTCCGTGTGAGCGTGACTGACCCGTCGCTTGGGTATCTGCGCGAGGGAATGGTGGACCTGCTCCACGTCAAGCTGGGCTCCATTCGCCGCTCGGTGGAGCCGCGTTCCCTGTTGGACGCTTGGCGACGAGCCGGGGGAGGCGACGGGGACCCACCCCTCGACGTCACCACTCGCCTGGCGGCAAACCTCAGTGCGGGGCGTGTCGTGTTGGGCTCGATCGTGGGCTCTCCCGAGCGCCTCGAGCTCAGCGCGTCGCTGTACGAAGCCCCGGGCGGCGCGGAGCTAGCCACCGCCTCGGTTAGCGGGCCCGTAGGAGAGCTGCCCGAGCTCGTCGACCGTCTCACGGCCGGCATCGTGAGCCTGGGCGCCGGCGAAACCGTCGAGCGGCTCGATGCAATCACGACGACGTCGCTGCCGGCGCTCCGCGCCTACCTCGACGGAGTCGGTTCGTACCGTCGAGGCCAGTACGTCGAGGCCGCCGAGAGCTTCGTGGTCGCGCTCCGCGAGGACTCTACGTTCGCGCTGGCCGGCCTCTACATCGGCGAGGCCAACAGCATGGTCATCGGGGGGGTTCCGGGCGCGGGAGGGGGCGGCAGGGTGGTGCGTGCGCATTGGGATCGGCTCGGCCGGCAGGACCGCGCGTACTCGTTGTTTCTTTACCCCGAGCCGGGTGACGATCGGACGGCCTTGGAAAGATGGGAGGCGGCTGTGACCGAGCTTCCCCACCGGCCGGAGGCCTGGTACCGCCTTGGCGACCAGCTCTTCCACAGTGGAGCTTACCAGGCCAGGGACAATTTCCTCGGTCGTGCCAAGGAAGCGTTCGAGCGTGCCGTTGCACTGGATGAGACGTACTTCACGCCACTTCATCACCGGATCTGGATCGCAGGGGCCGAGGGAGATACCGCGTACGCTCGTCGAGAGATGACGCGCTACCTTGAAGAGGAACAGAGTGGCGGTGTCGTCGAGGAGTTTCGCATCTCCCTCGCCCACCTCGATGGCGACAGCGCGACCATCCGAAGCGTCCGGAGCGATTTGGATTCGTATTCACGCGATTTTCTCGAGTCTCTAACGATGTGATTCCCGCTTCAGTGGCTGCCTGGAGCCTTCGATCTCGAACTAGGCGAAGCTGCCGCCGAGATTCTCGTAAGGCAGGCGACGACTCCAGCCGACCGCGCGAGTGCGCTCAACCGACAGCTTTGGGTCACGATGAACGCGGGCCGGCCCCGAGTCGGTGACGCGTTGGTTGAAGAGCTCGTCGCCTTGAGCCCCGACCTGACGACCGAGGCCCTCGAACAGCAACGTCTCTTCAATGCCGTCTTCTGGGACGGCGACCAGGCGGCGGCCGAGCGCGCCGCCCAGCGAGTGGCCGCGCTAGATGCTCCGGAATCGGTCACCGCGTATGCCTTGGCCATGTGGCGGCTCTGGCGCGGCGAGACCGACGGCGTGAGCACGGCGATTGATAGGCTTCGTCAGCCGCAGTCGGGGGTAGCCGACCAGCGATACGGTCAGATTCTTGAAGCGTACCTGGCGCACGTGGAGGGTGATCCGCGCGCGGATTCGCTGGCGCTTGCGTTGGAATCGGCGCTCCAACGCGGCTTTTCCCCGTCCGGTACCCTGGCGCTGGTCAGGATCTTCGAGGCGAGGGGCGACCTTCCCCGCGCTCTCGCCATGACCCGCCGCACGGTCTGGAACATCGGCGGAGACCGGTACGCATCAACCTTCCTCCGTGACGAGGGACGCTTGGCCGCGGCCCTGGGTGAACGCGAGGCCGCCATCCGCGCCTCCACGCGCTACCTGGCCATGCGGGCCGACCCCGAGCCCGAGCTCATACCTGAAGTGGAGCGCATCCGGGCGGAGCTGGCGGCGTTGACCGGAGGTTAGGAGGCGCTCGAGGCGACTCCGCGGACAACGCCGGATCTCCGTCCGGTGGCAGCCTAGCGGCGGGGATCCAACCGGAGCCTCCAGCCGATGTCGACTTGCCGAGTCGACGCGTTCAGCCTGACGGTGCTCGGTAGGATCGGCAACAGCTTCGGCGCCATGCCACGATGAACTCGGTCGGAGGGCTGTGCGAGGCCACCGTTGAACATGCCGACCGAGTTGTACAAATGGTTCCTGGCGGGGATCCCGAGGACGATGCCGGTTATAACAATCCCGAGCGCGGCACCGATCACGTTCGTAAGATGTCCTTCCGCTTCGTTGATGTCAGAAAACGATCCCGATCCCGTGTCGGAACCCTTCACGAGCTCGCTGACAGCGTAGATGGTGAACGCCGCCGTTAGCCCCAGGCTTGCGTACTGGTAGGGCAAGGCGCGCCTCGCCTCTTCGAGTGCTGACGGTTGTTCGGAGAGGCGATCCGTGAAGGACCCGCTGTATGTGCCCCAAAAGTTGTAAACTCCTTCTGGTTCACTGCCGTCATAGGTGTATTTGAAGCCCGAAAATGTGCCCTTTTCCAGCGCGAGCCGCGACGAACTGTATTGCTGGGGAACGGTTACGCACGCCGAGAGCATGGTCAGTGATGCGACGATCAGACCCGCGCGGGTGTGTGACTTGGACGGCTTCAGAGCTGTGAACATGAACACTTCCTATCGAGGGGGGCTAAGCCGTGCTTTCGACTTCGCGTTCCGAGAGGCCATGCGCCCACAATGTGCGGCAAGCCCCACGCTGTACAGGTGTCAGTCACCGCACGGGAGTCATCCGCTCCCAATAGAGATGACCCCCGGCCATTTCGCCCGCTTTGTTCACGCTCGGCGGCCCGCCGAGCCTCAAGACGTTACCAGTGAACTCGTAGAAGCGCTTGGTCGCATCCACGTGGCGAGCCGGGCGTACATGGCCTTGCTGATTATGCATGAGAAACCGCGGCGAGTAGTTCTCGTACGTGGTGAAGCGCCCGAAATACCCGGTGTAGGTCAAAAACGCACTAAGCGCCTCGTCTGGAGTCCGCTGTGCGCCCGCGTACGGCTCTCGCCCCTCATTGTGCATCAGGTGGACCATCATGTGGCCCGTCGGCGTGTAGATGATGTAGGAGGTACCGGCTCTTTCGTAGTTCCTCTCGCCGTGAAAGACCTCCTCGCCGTCTTTCATCCGATACCGGTCCGTGTACAGGAGCTTGTGGAACCCGACGAACTTCCGCGCTTCGGCCGAGAGTGGTGCATTCGGGAGGCGCTCCCACACTAGACGAACGGTCCCCGCTTGCCTGCCGCCCCCACTTGCCGGGGCGGGCATGAGCGTCAGGCGATCGCCCTCGAAATCGTAGAAGCGCTTGACATCTACCGCGCCGCCGGGGTTGATCTGTCCAACACGATGATGGACCACGGACCGATCCTCGTCATCGACTGCGAACGTCCCGAAGTACGCTGTGTATCCGCGCAGCGCGGCTTGCGCCTCTTCCCCGGTCGGTACATTTGCAGCAAGGGGCGACCTACCCCGGGGCATGATGTGCACACCCATGTGGCCGGTCTCCGAGTAGGTGATGTACCCGATCGAATTGAATCTCGGCCTCTGCCCCCATTCCCGACTCGTCTCGTCTTTGACCTCGATCGTGATGAGCCTGTACGTCCCAACGAAGTCGACACCATCGCTCATGGACGCCTGCGCCGCCGCAGCCGAAACCGCGGCTCGGACCCCGACCGGAGTGAGTAGGGGCGCCACTGCCGGCGCGACCGCCAGGACCGTCCTGAGCCCCCTGGATACACTCTTCATGACACCCCTCACTGGCACGGAGAACACATCACCTCGCTCAAAGTAGTTCGGGCCTCTGACAGCTGACAGGTCCTCCGCGGTGTCTCCCCTCGGGCCTCGTGAGCGATCAGCGGCACGGCCACGAAAGTGGCGCACCTCTATGGCTCGTGGCGGAAGAATCGAACGGCAAATGCATCGCCGACTCCCGTCGCGGGTGGGATGCCGTCGAAGAGCCACACGTTGAATCGGAAGCGTTCATCACCCGGAGGGGGGATGTCGGAGCCCGTGTACACCCAGTGGTCGATGAACAACGCCGAATCGGGTGGGGCGTCACCGAGGCCATTCCAACTCGTGAACTCAATGCGATCCTCCCGCCACTCGATCCGGTGGGTCGTGGCTCCGTCGAGCATTGGGAAAAGACGGAGGTTCCCCGGCCGAGCGTAGGGCTGGACGACGTACTGCCCCACGTCGGGAGTCGCGATCAGCGCCTTGGAGAACTCGACGTCGATCTCGCGATCTGTGGTCTCATAGAGGAAGCCGGCGGCCACGGTGTGGTCTCCGAGCGAGGTCATGTCGGTGGTCGTGCCGAAGGTGTAGACACCATGCCCGAGCGGCCGATCAAGGAAGACCTCGGTGGAATACCATCGACCGTCGCGCTGGTTGACGGTCAGATGAAGGTCTCCGCCGTCGACCCGAACGTCATCCTCCGAGTCCCAAAAGTAGTTGGGTCCGGGCCCCGCGGGGACATCCGCACGCTTCACATGCCAGGTGTACCCGCTGAATTCCAGGGTCCGGTCGGGGCGCGGCTCCGGCCATTCGTCCCACGAGAGCACACCGAGGTCCTCGCTGGGATGTGTGAACCGAGTCGATCCGGCCGCGTAGCTCTCATCCACCAGGAGGGCCACCGCGCGATCCCACGGGTGCATGGCGTTCCGCCACGTGCCGTCCGAGCAGATCGTGGTGAAGGGCTGGTCGGTGAACGGCTGAACGTACCAGATGTCGGTCTTGGCCCATAGGACGACGCGGGCGCGACCGGCGTCCACGTTGCTCGCGACGCCTCGCACGAAGATGTCGCCCAGAGCATCGCTAGCCTCCACGATCGTGATCTCCGGCGCCGCGGTGACGTCACCGATCACCCCACCGGGACACTGCGTCTCGTCACTCGTCTCGTTGACTAGCGTGTTCCCACACGCATAGAGGCACAGCACTGCCGAGCCGAGACAGGCAAGCGCTGACCGTGGCCGTTGCGCAGAATACAGCGGGCGTACGAAACGCCATCCCTTTAGGAAGCGCCTCATCGTCCTCTACCGCTCTACCTGGACGCTGGCCAGGGCGTTCTGTTCCAACTCGGCTGGCAGGCTCCCCAGGCCACCTGCGCGTGGGGGCGCGTATTCGGCTGGAACCAAGAAAGCTGCGACTGCCGACGCTGTTTGGTCGATGCCGCCGGTCGTGATATCGGTAACGAAAGTGCCGTCGTCGTCGATTACCGTGAGCGGGCTCGCGAAGGTGGGCTTCGTCCACCAGCCGCTGCCCACGAGAATGTAGACAGCAACCCGATAGTCCGCGGGCGTCACATGCATGACCTCACCCTCGAGGTTCTGTGAGCTGCCGCGTGGAGGAACGTGCGTGAAGGCGATCCCGGGTGGACCCCCGACAATGTCGGATTCGCACGCGGCGAGGACGGTAGTCAGAGTCAAGACGACGCCCAAACACGTCATGAGCTTTCGCATCGAACACCTCCCGTTGCGGTAGCAGTGGCTGACTGGGGACGGGGTCCGCGGAGCTCGCTCTACCGTCGTCCCAGTAACTGATTGCCGCAACGCCGGCAAAACATACGCGAAGACAGCAATGGTTCGTGCTTGCGCACCCCGCCCTAGGCTATCACGCTGATCGCTGCGACGTCCGGACGGCCTGGTATACGTGATCAATTCCGGGGACGACCCGGTTGATCCCTCCCGGCTCGCCGGGTCCCGTGCTTTCGGCTCCTCATTCCATGTGGAGGACCCATGGAGATTCGCCAGATTTTAGCCCTGACCCTCGCGGCGGCCGCGCTGGCGGCTTCGCTACCGTCGGCTGCCGAGGCCCAGGAGCGCTTCATCATGACCGAGCGCTTCGTCCCACATACGTCGATCGTGCCGGCGAACGAAGGCGATCGGGTGGGGCTCTACGTCCGGGAGAAGATGAGCGTGGCAGCAGCGGACCGATGGGCTGCGGGTCAGTCGCCCGAGGGGCGCGTCGTGCTGTTCGTGCATGGCGGCTCGGTCTCGTCGGTCCCGGACTACGATCTCGATTACAAGGACTACAGCTGGATGGAGTATCTGGCGGAGGCCGGGTTCGACACCTACGCAATGGACCAGTCCGGGTACGGCCGCTCGCCCCGCCCAATGATGGATGACCCTTGCAACATGAGTGAGGACGACCAGGCGCTCGTGATGCCCCATCCGTTGGCCAAGCCGTGCAAGCCGAGCTACGCCTACGGGTCCACGACCGTCCAGTCGGACTGGGACGAGATCGACACCGTCGTGGACTTCATCCGCGAGCTGAGGGGGGTCGACAAGGTCAGCCTCATTGGATGGTCGGCCGGAGGACGCCGGACCGGCGGGTATGCGGCTCGCTTCCCCGACAAGGTGGACAAGCTGTTCTTGTTCGCGCCCGGCTACAGTGAGGACGGCGCGTCGGAGCCGCCCGGGCAGCTTCCGACGGCTGGTATCCCGATGAGACTGCAGACACGTGAGACGCTGACACACGGGCGTTGGCAGGAGAACGTCGTCTGCGAGAACCAGGTTGACCCAGGCATCCGCGAGGTCATCTGGCAGATGATTATGGCCTTCGACCCGCTTGGATCAGTCTGGGGACCGCCGGAGGGCGTGATGCGCGTCCGCGCCGGCAACCCCTCGTGGGGCTGGAACCGCGATTTCGCGGCCAGAGTCACCGCGCCGACCATGATCGTCGTGGGTGAGCAGGACAATCCCGAGGCGCGGGGCGTCCTCTATAAACACCTCACGGGGACCGACGCGAGGGTGCTCGTAACCATGAGCTGCGCGACGCACTTTGCGGTGTGGGAAGCCACTCAATACAAGTTCATGCATCGAGCGTCCCTCGAGTGGCTGACCGACGCGACCTATCGTGGCCGGCACGCCGGTGCCTACAAGGTCGGCGTGGACGGGGCCGAAGTGAGGAACTAGCCGCGAGCGATCGGGGCGACCGCGGCGGCGTGGCTCATTCGTCTCCCTCGCTCCGAATCAAGTCGCGATCGACCCAGTACAGGAGCATCCGCTTCGCCTCTTGCGCGCCACTCTGTAGGACGATCATGTCGAGCATGACCTCGGGGACCACGCGAACGTGGAGCCAATCTCCGCACTCTTGAAGAACCTGCACCCTTTCCCCAGCGAACAGCTCGCTGTTCTGGTGCCGCTCGCTCTCGTCCCCAGGTCCGACGAAGATCGGAGCCTCCGTGATGGCCGACCCGATCCAAAGCGTCGGCGCCTTCAACTCCGCTCCAGCACAAGAAGAGGGGTCTGCCTCCTGGCCGAGCGCCGAGCCGGGGAGTAGGAGCGCGATCGGGATCGCGAGGTTGAGGAGGTTGGTGACACCCTTCATGGTTTGACTCCGAAAATGGTTGCTCTGCGAGGGCGCGTCTCTACGAGACCCACCCAAGCAGGAAATAGCCGGGTCAGCGAATTGAATACCACGAGGACGCCGCGCGGGATCCACCCGCAACTTGCGACCGGGACAACCTCCTGTGCCCAGGAGCGGTACGGATCGATCACGCGGGGATCGCGTCTGGTAGGGAGAGGTCATCACCCCCCGCCCTCCTCCACATCCACGTCCACTACGTTGTCGTCGTTGTGGCGGTCGACGAGCTTGTACCTCGGGTCGATGCCCGCGGTCAGAGGAAGCGCGTCTACGCGGAGCTCGATCTGTTGCTCCCCAGCCGTTATCCAGTGCTTCGCCAGGTAGAGCGTGACCTCTTCACCGTTCTCGTCTTCGCCGAACACGCCGATGTCGATGAGGTCGTTCACGTCGATTTCACTCTCGTTGCCCAGTGAATCCGCTCGGAACTTGGCCGACTCGAGGTCGAGTTGTACGACGTAGGACCCATCCGCTTCTTCCGTCGCTGTCGCGCCCGTGGCGCGATTCTCATAGAGCGTGATCGTCTCGAACATGTCCTCGATCACATACTGCAGTGAATCCGGTGTCGCGGCCCTCAGATGTTCGAGCAGCGCGAGCGAGTTCGGGTAGGGCGGTCCTTGGTAGCGGGCCTCGTCGAGGAAGTCGGCGAGTGCCTGGTTCACCGCGTCCTCGCCGATATAGTCCTTCAGCGCGTACATCACCACCGATCCCTTCCGGTAGTGGATGTAGGGCTGGTTCTCGTTGAGGATCAGGGGCAGCTCCTTCTTGACCTCGAAGCCGCGGCTGGCGAGGTAATTGTCCATCTCGTACTCGAGGAACCGCTTCATTTTGGCGGGTCCATACTCGCGCTCCATGACCATGAGCGCGGAGTATTGGGCCATCGTCTCCGAAAGCACCGTCGAGCCCTGAACCCGTCCGCCGATCACCTGGTGCGCCCACCACTGGTGCGCGAGCTCGTGAGCCGTCACGTAAAACGGATAGTCGATGTCCTCTTCGTCTTCCACATCCACGTCGGCAATGAAGCCGATGGCCTCAGAATACGGGATCGTGTTGGGGAACGACTGAGCAAAGGAGGCGTACCGCGGGAACTCGAGGATGCGAACTTGACGGTGCTGGTAGGGACCCCAGACCTCGGTGAAGTAGTCGAGCGATTTCTTCAGCGAGTTGATCATGCGCTCGACGTTGTACTCGTGCCCCGGATGATAGTAGACGGCGATGTCGACGTCGTTCCACCGGTCCGTCGCGATGTCCCATTTGGCCGACAGGAACGAGTAGAAGTTGAGGATCGGGTCGTCCATCTCGTACCGGAAATAGCGGCGTCCGTCCTCGATCCACTCCTTCTGCAGATATCCGGGCGCGATGGCGATCTGATCCTCGACCGTGCTCACGGTCGCGGCAAAGTCCACCCAGTCCGCATCGAGTGAGATGTAGTTGTCCATCAGCGCGACGGAGTCGTCGACCGCCGGCATGCGCTCGCGGAGCTCGAGGCCGTGCTTCCTGCGGGTGTCGTCGTTGCTGAGCTCCCCGTTCGGTGAATAGCCGAGACTCGGGACCAACGACGAGTTCACGAACGTCCCGTTGCTGACGACGCCGAGCGTGATCGCATTGCCGAACCCGTCGACCGTTCGGGCCAGATCGAAGGTCAGCGTCGTGGTGTCACCGGGCTCGAAGGGTGAGGCGAACCCGTAGATCCGGTACCCGAGAGGCTCGTCGTTGAGGAGCAGCTCAGTTGGGCGTCCGAACGAGAGCTCACGCACCTCGAGCGAAGACGTCAGGTTGATGTGCACCGAGTCGATGGGACCATCGGTCTTGTTCGTGATCGTGAGCACCCCGCGCAGGTCGGCGTCGGCCTCGTCCGGATAGATGTCGACCTCGACGTCGACGGCGACGACACGGGGCTTGGGCATGTGCTCGTACTGCTTGTACTCCAGCTCATACTGCTTCTGCAACTCCTGCGACTCGATGCTCGTTCGATATTCGTTGAGCACATTCGTGTTATAGAAGATGAAGCCGCCCGTCATCATGATGAGCGCGGCCGCGAGCGCCATTCCACCCGCGAATGCGCGAGTTACGCGCAGCTTGGCCAGGCGGAACCGAAAGCGCCTTCCGGACTCGACACCGCGGACCCAGAACAGATTCGACATGAGCGCTAGGAGCACCGCGACCCCGCTCCAGTAGAGCTTGAACCAGAAGAACGGTCCGAGGAACGGCCCGAAGCGGTTCATGTCCGAATACGTCTCGCCGATGTCCGAGCCGTACCGATAGAGGTTGTGCTCCAATCCGAGTTGGCCCATGAAGAGCGTGAACACGAACAGGCCGATGATGATCATGTGGCCCATGTATTTGTGGTTCACGACAGTGTGCACGAGCAGGGCAACGACACATAGAAGGAGATAGTCGATCCAGCGTAGCCCGAAGAGTGTCTGCACGTAGAGCGCGAGCTCGAACCGGAAGTAGCCTTTGAATACCTGGGTCACGATGCCCGCGAACATCACGACGCCCAGCAGGATCGCCACCGTCAAGCTCAACGCCAGGAGCTTCGAGACGAAGGGAATCCACGTGCGCATCGGCGTGGAGTCGTACATCTGGTCGGCCTTCAGGTCCCGCTCCTCCCAGACGAGCTCCCCCGAGTAGAAGGCGATGAGCACGAGCACGAAGAGGGAGAAGCTGCCCTCCAGGACCTCGAGGGTCGAATATGTGACAGGAAAAGTCGTGGTCCCGTAGAGCTCGCCGACGAGCGG
Source organism: Longimicrobiales bacterium (assembly GCA_965248625.1). Taxonomy (GTDB): domain Bacteria; phylum Gemmatimonadota; class Gemmatimonadetes; order Longimicrobiales; family Gaopeijiaceae. The sequence continues at coordinate 2,456,571 of OZ252109.1, forward strand.
CGCGGTTAATCCCAGGAAGAGCAGGCCCGCGGCCACGATCGCGTAGAAGTAGACGTTGCGCGCGACCGAGAAGAACGCCCGGCGCGTCATCGATGAGAGCTGGAGTACCACCGCCCCGGCGCCGAACGAGCGCGTCGCGGCTGGCACCTCGAGACGGCGTGCCCGTGTCCTTGCTGGCGCATCCGCGACCAGGACGGTCGTCTTCTTCCGGAACGGCAGCGCTGGCCCGAGATGCGAGAACCGGAAGATCCGGTAGCAGAGGGCGAAAACCGCCACACCGATGGCGATCCACAGCAGGCGGTTGTACAGAAACTCGCCGCTCATCGGCGTGAGCAGGGAGTTCTTCTCCGCCACTGTCCAGTACTTGGTGAGCGTCGCGAACGCCTGACCGCCGAACGGGTCGGCGAGACTGGCCGCCATCTCGTTTTCCATGTCCGCGATGAGTTGACCCGCGATCAGGTATCCGATCAGGAGCACCGCGCCACCCACGTAGTTGGGCAGCATTCGCCGCGTAACGACAGCGAGCCCGAAGAAGAGCGCCCCAGTAAAGACCAGATTCGGCAGAACGATGAAGAAAAACGGATGCAGAAAGTAGATCGGGACGTTCGCGCCGAGCCTTTCCGCGTCCAGGAACGGCAGGATGGCGCCGAACCAGATTCCCAGCGGAATGCTCACGAAAACGAAGCCGTTCGTCAGCAGCCCACCCAGGAATCGGCCACCCAGGAAAGCGGTCTTTGAGATGGGTTGCGTGAAAAAGAGCGGATAGGCGCCGGTCTCGAAGTCACGTTGTGCCGAGTGGCCCAGGAGGGCGGCGGTCACGATGACGCCGAAGAGCGAGATGCTCGATATGAGCCCAGTCAGAGCCCACGGCGAGTTGACCATGACGTTGCCGCCACCTCCGCCAAAGCCCACGGAGACGTTGCGGAACGCACCGCCGATCGCGGCCATGAGCAGGACGGAGAGCGTGAAGAAGATCCCGAAGTAGACATACGTCGAGATCCTGCGCGCGTAGTAGCGCATCTCGAACCGGAAGACCTCCCAGAGGGTGCCCATCAGGAGCTGCCCCCGGGCGACCCTGCTGCACCACTCGCTCCTGCCACCCCCGTCGCACCGGCGCCCCGCCCCGCCGCCTCAGCGGCCCCACTCGCCCCGTCGCCCGGCCCCTCCGGCTCAGCGGCCGACTCGGCCTCGTCGCCCGCAACGCTTCGCCCCGCGTTCAGCATGGTGCAGAAGTAGACGTCTTCCAGATCGGGTTCCACGCCCTCGAACGACTCGTCCGGCTGATGCTCCGCGAAGACGTGGATGACCTGACGTCCCGCTTGGAGGCGCGTCGAGATCACAGTGAACCGCTCGGCGAACGCGTCGATCTCTTCCTTCGTGATGCTTTTCCGCCAAATCTTTCCGCGAAGATCCACGATCGACCGGGCCGGGTCACCTTCGAGCAGGATCTGCCCCTGGCTGATGACCGCCATACGGGAGCACAGCTCGCTCACGTCGTCGACGATGTGTGTCGACAGGATGACGACCGCCTTTTCGCCGAGCTCACTCAACAGGTTGAGGAAGCGGACTCGCTCTTCGGGGTCGAGACCCGCCGTCGGCTCGTCGACGATGATCAACCTGGGATCGCCTAGAAGCGCGACCGCGATGCCGAAGCGTTGCCGCATTCCACCTGAGAAGCCGCCCAGTTTTCGCTTCCGCGCATCGGTGAGGTTGGTCTGATCGAGGAGCGCCTCCACGATATTCTTCCGCTCCTTCCCGTTCGTGATCCCCTTGAGGATCGCGAAGTGGTCGAGCAGGTCCTGCGCGCGGACCTTCGGGTACAATCCAAATTCCTGCGGCAGGTAGCCGAGCGTCTCACGCACCCGGTCTTTCTCGGTGAGCATGTCGATGTCCCCGAGTGTCGCGGTACCGGAATCCGGCTCCTGTAGCGTCGCGAGGATCCGCATTAGCGTCGACTTGCCGGCGCCGTTCGGGCCCAACAGGCCGAACATCCCTTGCGGGACGCGAAGGGAGACGTCGTCCACGGCCCGCACGCCGTTCGGATACGTCTTCGACAGGCCTTCGATACGGAGTTCCATGGGACTGCTCTCAGTTGGACGCGAAGCAGTAGAAAAGCCCGTTGCCGCCCGTGCCTATCAGGGCCTCCTGGCCACATCCCCGCGACGGATGAGACGTGTTCCAGGGGCTGCCGGGCGTCGTGAAGCTATAGCGGTCGTGGTGACCGACCATGGCGCTGCCCTCTCCGCTACTGGTCCAGTTGTCGCACGTCCGGTCCTCTCCGGGCGGAAAGGCCGTACCGTCCAGCCCCGATCCCGTGAGGATGTCATGCATGCTCGGCGAATCTCCGGACGCCCCCGAGTTCACACGCTCGCCCCGCTCGTTCAGCGCGTGCTCGTACGTCATGTTCGCGTTGCTGTAGTGCAGGTCGTCGACGTCGGACGCCATCTGGAGGCCCGCGGCGTTGGCCCAGGGACCCACACCGATGCGATCCCGTGCATTTACTGCAGCCCTGCCGCCAGCGGCTTGAGTGCTCAGATACGCGCGCCACGTGCGGCCTCCGGCGCCAGCGGCCACGGCCAGCGACTGGCAGTGTGCGTCAGCCCCTTCGATGCCACCAAGATCGGCACCGTCCCCCGGTCCGACGCTGGTGATGAAGAAGCCCATCGGCTCAGGCTCCTGATCCTGTTGTGCCAGCACCTGGGCGGGCAGCGCAGCGATCAGGAACCCGGCGGCGGCGAGGGTAACCGTCCACTTCGCGTACATGTGTCCTCCTTCTGTCGAGACGACGGCAAGCGAGAGCCCGCGACTCGCACGGGCCGACGGACCGCGAGAAGGTACGAGTAGCCGCCCCGCTGCTGCAACGCGATTGGGCCGCTCGGTGGTGAAACCCGGTGAAGACGCGACACGTCGGGGTTATCGTTGACCGAGGCTACGCCAAGATCGAGGGGGCGCCGCTCCAGGTCGCGCAGCGACGAGGCGTAGCGACGCTACGGCAAGGAGGGGCAAGGACATGATGCGAACCGTGGCGGGATGGGTCGGGACCGGTGTAGCGATCATACTCGCCGTCGCTTCGATGGTGGTTACCGGCTTCGGCATCCCAAAGCCTCCGGCGCTCACGACCGAGAATGTCACTCGCGTGTCCTGGCGTCCCATCTTGCAGAACCTCGACCTTCTGGTCCGTGGGGTCCGTTCGAGCGCGATCGCATCGTGGATGCCCGACGGTGAACGTCTGCTTGTTCGAGCCAACCACCTCGTCGTCGATAACCGCCTCTACCTTCTGTCGGAGCCCGGCGGGGACCGGGAGCTGCTGAAGCACATCCCTCGCAACGCTTCGACGATCGCGACTGAGCTCGGACGCGAGTACATCGTGTTCAGCTGGGACGAGAACGGCGCCGAGCAGTTTCAGCTCTACCGCTGGGATTTGGGTGACGCGGCGCCGGTGCTGCTGACCGACGGAAGCGAGCGGGCGGGCTTCGGATCGTTCGAGCCAGGTGGCAAACGGTTCGCGTTCACGAGCAATCGTCGCAACGGCGTGGACATGGACGTCTACATAGGCGATCCGCTGGAGCCGGGGTCGGAGCGCATGGTGTTCGAGGCGTCGGGTGCATGGGCCGTATTGGACTGGTCCCCCACGGGCGATGCTCCACTGCTCGGCCGCGCCGTCTCGAACCGCGAGAACGAGCTCTACATCTTCGACTTCGAGTCCCGGCGTCCGAGACTCGTGTCGTCCGGAGAGGGGGGGCCCGTCTCTCACGGCTCCGTCCAATTCACGGATGACGGATCGGCGCTCTATCTGGTGAGCGACCGCGATTCGGAATTCAAGCACCTCCGGAAGCTCGATCTCGCGACAGGCGCGGAGACGGTCCTGACCGACGAGATCCCTTGGGATGTGGAGTCCGTTCGGGAGTCGGGGGACGGCTCCTTTCTGGTGTTGAGCGTCAACGATGATGGGCGGAGTCGCACGTTTATTTACGACGTGGCGCAGGACGAGGCGCGACTACTCGACCTGTTCTCGTCGGGCCTCACGAGTGTGGGCGTCCACCCCGAGCGGCCCATCCTTATCGTGAATCACGTGGACGCGCTCGGCGTGAGCCGCGGGTACACGTACGACCTCGCTACGGAGCAGCTGACGCTTTGGACCGGCGATGAGCCGACCGAAAGCGAGGTGGAGGCTGGCGGAGTCGTCCGTTACCCCACATTCGATGAGGTCGACGGTGAGCCGCGGCTCATCTCGGTGTTTGTGTACCCGGGCGTAGGAGATGCGCCTCGGCCCGTGCTCATCGACATCCATGGCGGGCCCGAGGCACAGGCCCGGCTGACCACCGGACATCTGCGGTCACAGCGGGCAGGCTTCACTGTGATCGCGCCGAACGTCCGGGGGTCGACCGGTTACGGGAAGAGCTTCACGAGTCTCGATGATGGTGTGCTGCGTGAGGACGCCGTGCGCGACATCGGCGCTCTGCTCGACTGGATCGCGACTCGACCGAAGCTGGACGCCACCCGTGTGGGCGTCACTGGGGGCTCGTACGGCGGCTACATGGTGCTGGCGTCTCTCGTCCACTTCGGCGACCGCATAAAGTGCGGGGTGGACGTTGTCGGCGTCAGCAACTTCGTGACTTTCCTCGAGAACACCGCCCCCTACCGTCGAGATCTGCGGCGGGTCGAGTACGGTGATGAGCGCGACCCCGAGATGCGCGAGTTCCTCGAGTCGATCTCGCCGCTTAACAACGCCGACCAGATCGTCTCACCATTGATGGTCGTACAGGGAGCCAACGACCCCCGCGTGCCGGTGGGTGAGTCCCGGCAAATGGTCGAGCGAGTCCGAGGCAACGTACAACCTGTCAGCTACATCGAGGCGGCGAACGAGGGGCACGGCTTCAGGAGGCCCTGGAACGCGCTGTACGCCGGGACCGCCCAGTTCCAGATGTTGGAGGGGTGCCTGGAAGGGTGAAGGGTGAGTGGGGCCACTAGGTCGTCGTCCAAGTTGCCGCTCCGCCGGCCGTCCCCCTACTCTCATCGTGCGTGTTTCGCTCCCACGAAACCGACCAACGTCTCGACTCGGGGGCCAGCCAAGGACGCGAACTTGCGCGCGATCTTCATCGAACGATTGACGGTCAACGACGCAGAGGGCGCTCCCGTGGGTGACGGTTCGAACCTGCTGGTCTATCTCACTGTGCCGGCCACGGATCCCACCGGCGCCAACGTCCAGCTCGTCATTGGCGGCATTACCGAAGACCCGGCCGACGCGCCCGGCCCATTCGGGGTCTACCTGTCCGCCACCACCCATACCCTGCGGCGCACAACCACGAGCGGATCGGGACCCATCGTCGAGTCGCAGGACTGGGTGTTTCGCCGCAGCGACGGGTGAGCGTCTGGAGATGCACGTCACATTCGAGAGGGGTGTGGGAAACAGGCGGCCCGCCCGGGACACGCGATTCTACTCGGCCAACGACCCGAGCTTTTTCCAGATCTCCAGGCAACAGCAGGTTCTCGACATCCTCCGGAACGTGACGACGACCCCGACCGACCGGGTACGGGACTTCTCCTTCACGGCCGGAGGCGGCAGCTACACGGGACTTTTCGACGGCACCGAGAAGCTTTTGAGCTGGGACAACATCGTGTGGCTGAACCGGGAAGTGCTGGTGCCGTAGGGGAAGCCGCCCACGGCTTAGGGCGGGTCCTCGAGTGGCGCTTCAGTGAGTGGGATCGTCGGCCGAGGCTCGTCCGCGTCCAGAAAGCGAGCCGCGAGATCTGGCGTCGGTACCATGCAGGTGTCCCGTCGACCGAACCAGCGGTAGCGATTTCGGGCGATGAAGCGGTAGATCGCGTCCCGCATCGGACGGGGTAGGAGCCTCCCGAGACCGAGCATCGAGTGTGGGAATCCTAAGCGTCGCGCGATGCCCATGATCGCGGCCGAACGGATGTGAATCCCGATCTGGTCGACGAGTACGATGCTGTCCGGAAGCTCGCTGAGGGTAATCGTCTCGCCGGCCCTCTCGAGTGCATGCAGGGCCGCCTCCGACTGCAAGGAAGCAAAGCTGAAGACTCCCCCGGCGTCCCGCTCGATGACCCACTGGACCGTGGCGTTGCAGAGGTTGCATACGCCGTCGAAGAGGACGAGAGGGCGGGGGTCGTCCGACTCGGCTGCCTCGGACGAGCCCGGTGCGTGGGTCGTGACGCCGTCGTCGCTCATCGAGTAGCGGGGCTAGTCGTCCCCGTCGGGCACGAGCATGCGGACGGTCCCATCGCGCTTGTTGAGCAGCAGGACCTCGTCTGCTGGTCCGGAGCCGAAGCGCAGGTCCGCGCGTGAGGCGGGCGACCTTCCCTGCACCCGGTTTTTCTCCCTGATCAGCTCCAGCAGTGTCTTCGCTTCGCCGCCCTCATTGAACAGGACTCGGTGGATGACGTCCTGTCCGCCGCTCTCGAGATCGTCCGCCCCGATATAGAACACCTCGCCGCTCGGGTTGTCGCCGAACAGCACGAGATCCGTCAGCTGAGGGATGGCATCCGACCGGTACACGTGGACTCCGGTGGCGGCGGACGAGTTCTGGAGCAGTGCATCCCGTTGGCCGTACTCCGCCACTGGGTACCTGAGCAAGGGGTCGCCGCGCTGGTCCGTGAGATCGACTTCGGAGCGGCTGATGAATCGGAAGCTGCCCTCCCAGTCGTTCCATCCGAGGTTGTCGCCTGCCGCGACGAGGCTGAGCTCTTCGACGATGTTCTGGCCGATGTCCGCGACGAACATGTTGCCGTTCTGGGGATCCCAGGCGAAGCGCTGCGGATTGCGCAGGCCATACGCATAGATCTCACCCAAAGTCCTGTCGTCTCCATCACTGGCGAACGGATTATCTGCGGGGACGCCGTACTCTCCGTTCGCGCTGTTCGACCCGAGTGGGTCGAGTCGAAATATCTTGCCGAACGCTGAACTCAGGTTCTGCGCGAGATTCAGCGGGTCTCCTCCGCTGCCGCCGTCGGCTACTCCCACGTAGAGTAGGCCGAAATCCGGCTCGCCGGGCGAGGCACCCGGGTTGAATCCGAGTTGGCCACCGTTGTGATTGCCGAACGGCTCCTGGAATCGGGCGAGCTCCCGGGGAACCCCACCATCGTACCGGAGCGCGGAAGGGTTTCCCGCGGTCCATTCGTGCAGAACCGTGTCGTGCGCGTCGTTCCCGCCGGCGGGCGTGAAGTCAGGCGGCGGGTCCGTGTTGTCGGTGTCCGTCCACGTGTAGAACTTGCCGAAGCCGGGGGTGCCCGCATCGCCGAATTGTGGATGAAAGGCGAAGCTTTGGAACCCCCGCTCGCTGCCCCGGGCATGGACGCCGATGCCCCACTCCCGATCGTTGATGTCAACGTATTCCATGACGGTCCCACCGTCGTAGCTGCTGCTGTATAGCGGACCCCGTATGTCGTTCACGAACATCCGACCGGTGCCTGGCTCATCGACGAGGAGCATCATGCGGGCAGGATCACCGTCGACGTCCGGGATCGACGCGAAATCGACGAAGTCGACGACGATCACCCCCTCGGTCGTGGCGATGGGACGCGGAAAGGGATCGTCAGTCGTCTGGGCGCCGGCGGGGCATCCCATGAGCACGATCGCGACCAAACAGCGTGTCATGTTCGTCACCATCTTGTTCCTGGGCACTCGCGAAGGACGCCTGAAGGCCGCTCGCTCGCCGTCCTGGGCGACCGCGGCGTCGCGGATCTCCTCGCCGGGGACGCTCACCCGTCGAGGTCGAACAGCGCGCCCAAGCACTGGGTCGGGGTCATCGTGTCGGTGTTCAGGCCCGCGGCGGCGCCTGCGACGGTCCGCGCCGCTGCTCCGATACGGTCGGCGCCCCGCCCGATGGCGTCGCCTATACTGCCGCCCACGCGGTCTCCCACATCTTGCGTCTCCGACTCGGCTCTACGCTCGGCGGCTTGCGCGTACTCGATACGGTACATCTCGCAAGGATCGACCGTGCCGTACTTCACGAGGCCCCAGCCAACTGGAACAATCACGAGCAGCCCGAGCCCCGCCGCCATCAACAACCCAATCCGCCTCATCGTTGTCACCCGTCAAGTGGAATCGTCCGCAGGTGCTAGAATCTTCGTCGCCCCGTACTACCCCGCTGCCGTCCCTTCTACTCCGGTCCGGTCCTACCCCCGCCCCCCGTTCCAGTCCTCACGAGCTGGCTCCTGTAGCCGCTGCTCGTTCCAACGGCTACTTCCTCGTTTTCCGGCCGCCAGTGGCTCACCCAGTTCCTACTACCCCCTTATGGCTTTCTTCTCACGCAGCATCTTCTTCACGGTCATGACTGCCTGTTCCGCCTCCGTCGTCGGGATGTTTCCGCCGCCCATCAGCTGCGCGAGCTTCGGGTCTCGCAGGAAGACTTCTATCGATGTCCCTCCCGATGTCGTGAGGCTAAAGACTTCGGCTTCGTTGAACTGCACGGTCTGTCCTTTGAACAGGAAGCTCGTGCTCTGTGTCTTGGTGGACGCAGAGACGACGTCCTGATAGAAGTACTCGTCGGTTCCCTCCCGTAGCACATTCCCCGTCGTCAGATCCAGGATACCCTCGTAGGTCATGAGCTGATGTTCCCCAAAGAGGATCCGGCAGAACCTCACTGGGTTGTATCTCAGAACGCCGTCCTTGCCCTTCTTGAAGGCCTCCGTCTGGGTTCCGTGCCCCGGACCCCAGATTGCGACCGCGTCTCTGACTAGGTCGTCCCGGTCCATGCCGAGCTTTGCGAGGGCCTTGTCATCGAGCAGCGCGAAATCGTCGGCCCTCCACTGATCGAACTCCTGATCGGTGGTGCGGGCCTTGAGGTACATCCAGGCGCCGAGACCGCCCACAGCCGCCACCACGAAGCCCATGGCCGCGATTCCGCCACTTCCCTGCGCACCCAGGAACAGCAGAGCGAGGCCGATCACGATTGCCCACACCGCCCAGTTGGGAAACGGCTTGAAGTACTTCTCGATCCCTTTCCTCCTCTCGATGTCGTTCATCGGCCCTGTCTCCGTTGGTCGTGAGGACTCTCTTCGGACCCTACGTCACGCGGTGCAAGATCTCCTCAGGGATCTTAGCCACAGTCAGGAGCTTCTCGAGCTCGGCCTGCTCCACTCCCTTGCTGCCCAGCTCGCCAAGGATCTCGTCGTCTGTAGGCGGCGGAATCCTCATGCCATTCGCTCGATAATAGTCGAACTTGATTGCCGCCCTGAGCACGTCGTAGTGGCCAGCGGCGGGCTCCAGTGCGCACGCGATCTCGAGCAGCGCCTCGATTGCCTGGATCGTGCGGCGGTCATGGCGTCCCGGTCGCTTCCCGGCCAACTGGGAGAGCGCAGAATAGTAGTACACCTCGCCCAGGTCGGGCCGGGCCTCGAGCGCCCTCTGGCAGTGTTTGTCAGCCAGCGGGTAGACTTTGGACGTCAAGTAGCAAACCGCTAGACCTAAGTTGGCTTCCGCATCCTCAGGAGCCTGCCGGAGCAAGGCATTGTAGTGCCCTATGTACTTCTTTACAGCCGTGGGCTCGATCGAGCCTATATAGGTCAAGGAGGTCACGAAGAACGGCGAGGAGCAGTACTCGCATTGCCTCTGGGATGCACTCGCCGACGCTCCGCATTGGGGACAGCTCTCGACTTGCATCCTTACCTCAGCGGCGTTCCGAGTGGGCGATGTCTTCGGCACCCTTCATCAACTGGCGAGCCTGGTCCAGAATATCATCTGCACTCAGCACGCCGAGGCGGACTTGCTTCGATAGGGCCTCGACCTCCGATGACAGGGTCTGATATTCGGGCGAGGCAAGCAGCTGTGTAGTCGCGGAAATACCGAACTCGAGGCGGCCACGCAGGCCCTTGAGTGCGCTCAGGGCCTGTTCCACTTGTGGGTCGGACGGAGCATGTGAGTCCCTCAGCGCGCGCTCGGCGACCCGCACGGATGTTGCAAGCGACCGATTGTCAGGTTGGTGCGGACCCTCTGTGATCGCGGACTGGGAGAGCGTCGCTCGGTGCATCACCAAAGTCGACAGGAGCGCCAGGATCGTGAGGACTGCCTGACCAACGAGGAAGGGCGGCGAGCCTATGCCCAACAGCGTCAGAGCGCGATGCCCCAGAGTCCAGACCAGCGAAAGCGCTACATAGGACAAGAAGACGACAGTGTAGTGGACCTGGAGAGGGCCCACTTTCCGCGCGAGCGGTGACATCCAAAGGAAAGGGACAGCCCACGGGGCCGCGAACAACGCCAAGAGCCAGGGATCTGGTAAGCCGAATGGCGTGAGCCAGTAGCTGATCGCACCGACGATAGCCCACGTGCCTGACGCACCCAGGATTCCGTGGACCAGCGCGCGGCGAGAGGGGCTCGCCTCACTAGAGGGCATCGATGATCTCGCGTCGCTTCGCTTCGAACTCGTCATCGGAGAGAAGCCCGTCGTCATGAAGGGCCTTTAGCTCCTGAAGCCTGGCTCGAGGGTCAGATGACGTCTCTTTGGCCTTGGGTGGGTCGCTCTTGAGCGCGTCCCCCAGGGCACGCCCCGATTCGATGCCCGCTCCCACGCCGAGCCCCAGCCCGAGCCCGGTCGCCATCATGTCGCCCGCGGTACCGCCGACCTCCACAGCTTTGTCAATCGCGTCGAGCTGGCGCATGCGGAGGTAGGTATCGCTCATTTGCGCTGAGCTTATCTGCTCGATCTCCATCTTCCGGCCCAGGACTTCCTGGAACTTCTTGGTCTCCTCCTCGGGAATGGACACGCTCTCGACACTGAAAGAAGCGAGCTCGATCCCATACTGCTCCAACTCCGGGGCAATCACGTTCTTGGAAAAGAGGGAGAGGTCCGACAGTCGCGCCGCCAACTGGAAGACGGAAACGGATTGCTCGACTACGAACTTTCCCAGAGTGTCCGAGAGACGTTGAAGGATATCGGACGTGAAAACGCCTGGATCTCCTCAGTCGTGGAGATATTGCGGGTACCGACCAGCTGGGTCAAAAACATCCGAGCGTCGACGACCTTGAGGCCCCATTCACCGAAAGACCGGAGACTGATCGGATACCCGAAGCTGGGATCCAACACCGGGATCGGCGTCCTCGTGCCCCACTTGAGACCCATGCGAACCGTGCGATTCACGAACCACACCTCGGCCGTGAACGGCGTCTTCCCGCCAAACGGGAGGTTGATCAAGCGTGCGATGAGGGGGATGTTCCCGCTCGACAGTGTGTGCGCCCCAGGCCCAAAGACATCGAGGGCCTGGCCGCCCCGGAAGAACACCGCGTCCTGCGACTCGTTGACGATGAGTTGGCTGCCGAGCCGTAGCGACTCGCTCGGGTGTTTCCACACCAGTATGTCATTGTCGGACGCGTCGAACTTCAGCCTGTCCAGAATCGCCATCGGGATGTACCTCGTGCGGGACGACTGCCTGGGGTCAGCTGGGCCCCAGGATGCAGTAGCTACCGGTCATTGTGGGGTAGTCCGCCACGGGTTGGCAAGATTGTTTCCGCCCCTGGCGACCACTTCTCTCCGGGTCCGGGAAGGCTGGCAGGCAACCGCGCGCCGCTCAGGCGACCGCTGGCTACCGACCGCTCACCCCCCTCACCTCGGTCCCTCGAACACCCCCTCCGGAATGACCTCCGCCGCAGCCAGATTCTCGAAGGTGATGCGCGCGTACCCCGCCGAATCCGGACGGCTCGCCGAAAGCAACAGTGGTCCGTAGCGGCTCCACTCCGTCCACGCCAGCGTGAACGCCGGCTCGGGATCGGCAGAGTTCCGCCAGTGCTGCCAGTAGGCCATGAGCCCCGTCTCGGGGTCGACCCAGCCCCGGTATCTGTTCTGCGGCGTCCGGCCGACCGCATCGAAGGTGAGCTCCACGACTTCGTGTGTCTGCCCTTCCATCTCCATCTCGCTCAAGTACACCGCGGCTACGCCCGGATCCGCCCACTTGTACGGCATCAGAAACCAGTACATGTCGTTGATGAACATCCCGTGGGCTCGGTCGGCGAGGGAGTCAGCCCGGGCCGGGTCGGTCACCTCCTCTGCATCCATCCAGATACGCTCAGTACCCTCGGGGTCGTCCACGTCGAAGACCGCCACCATCTGCTCGTCTCCAACCGGGCCCTCCACGCGGTACTGCCCGTCCCATACGTCCCATCGGTGGGCGCGCCGGAGGGGCTCGTCGCCCGGACGGTCCGCCACACGATCGAAGGCGATGTACCGCACACGCTCCCAACCCCTGTCCGGGGCCATCGCCTCCATCATGCGTATGTAGATGCGCTGCAGGTCTGGGTCTTCGAAGTAGTTGGGTGTGGAGTCGCAGGCGGCGCTAATGATCGCGGCCGCGAGGCCGATCGAGACGAGAGCACGCATGACGCATCGCTCCTGATCCTGGTGAGCCGAGAGCGTCAATGTAGACTCCGACACCGGGCGGTTCCACCCATCCCCGCTCCCCGCTACCGTCCACTCGAACCCATGCTATAATCCTTGACCATGTCGTCGACCCCACCTCTGCGCCGCGGCGCCGTGTTCCTCGACCGCGATGGCACCGTCGCGCACGAGGTCGGCTACATCAACCATCCTGACCGCTCCCGGCTCTACGAGTTCTCCGCCGAGGCGATTCGGCTGCTCAACCGAGCAGGCTTTCGGGTCTTCGTAGTGACGAACCAGTCCGGCATCACCCGCGGCTATTTCACGGCCGACATCCTCACCGAGGTGCATCGCCGACTTGTCACCGGGCTCGCCCGGGAGGATGCTCGGATCGACGGCGTGTACCATTGCCCGCATCTGCCGGGCGTCGGGCCACCATGTGAGTGCCGGAAGCCGCTCCCCGGCATGCTCATTCGCGCCGCACAGGAGCACGACGTCGACTTGGCCTCGTCCTGGACGGTCGGCGACATGATCACCGACGTGGAGATGGGCCACGCGATCGGGGCGCGGGGCGTCCTCCTGCGGACGGGATACGGGTTGGGGCAGATCGAGTACCAGCGGGACCGCTGGCCAACGGAGCCGGATCTGATCTGCGACGACCTCCTGGCGGCCGCCAAAGCGATCGTCGCTCGCTCGCCAGCGGTGGTCGACCAGCCGTCGGAGTCGGTGCCTTGAGCGGCCCCCATCGCACGGATCCTCGAAGCGACGGGCGGACCCCGTGAGCGGCCCCAGTCGCACCGGTCCCGCAGCCGTCCTCGACGCCATCGCGGGCCGTCGGATCCTGGTGGCAGGCGACTTCGTCCTCGACCGGTACGTCTTCGGCCAGCCTGCCCGACTCTCGCGGGAGGCCCCGGTCCTCATCCTGGAACACGAGCGCGACGAGGCTACGCCGGGCGGAGCGGGCAACGCGGCTCGGAATGTTCGGGCCCTTGGCGGTCGGCCGATTCCCCTGGGCGTGGTCGGCGAAGACAACGACGGCGACCGTCTGGTGGCCCTCCTCACAGACGCCGGGATCGACACGAGCGGCATCCTTCGCGATCCTGCGCGGCCGACCGTAGCCAAGACACGCATCCTGGCGGGCGGCATCCATTCCGCGAAGCAGCAGGTGCTGCGCATCGATCAGGGACACCGGGGCGACGCCGGGCCAGACCTCGCCGCCCAGCTCTTGGAGCGAGCCGATGCGTTACTCGACGAGGTCGATGGCGTGCTGCTTTCGGACTACGGGTACTCGACGTTGGTACCCGCTCTGCGGGACCGTCTCATCCGGGGCGCTACGGAGCGCGACCTGCCGAGCTGCGCGGACTCACGCTTCCAGCTCCTCGAGTTCCGCGGCGTTTCGATCGCGACACCCAACGAAGAGGAAGCGAGCGCGGTAACGGGCAAGCCGGTCCGAACCGACGCCGAGGTGGACGAAGTCGGATCCGACGTGTTGGAGGGCCTGGGCGCGCGGGCGGTGTTGCTCACGCGAGGCAGTCACGGGATGCGCCTATTCATGGCCGAAGGGGGCCGCGATGACATCGCGGTCGTGAGTCCCGAAGAGGTGACCGACGTGACCGGCGCCGGCGACACAGTGGCCAGTGCTCTCGTGCTCGGACTTGCCTCTGGAGCGGACGTCCGGGACGCTGCGCGCGTGGCCAACGCCGCCGCCAGCGTGGTGGTCATGCGACGCGGCGCGGCGACAGCGAGCCCCGACGAAGTGCGCCGCGCCCTGGGGGTGGGATCGGCGTAGCCGTAGCTAGGCGCATTACCTAGCCGTTGCTGCGGTCGACCCAGCGGGACTGGAGTGTCTTGACGGGGGCCGGCCGGCTCCGAGGCGGCGGCCTACCCTCCGGAGCTTTCGGCCCTTGATCCCGACTACGCCTGCCCTGAAATCGCCGCGACGACCTTCTGAATCAAGGTCGTGCTGAAGTCGACACCGTCCGGTGCGCGTCGATTGTCGTTCCCCTGGCGAACCACAACGAGATCCAAGCTCGGGACGACCCAGCTGTGATTCTGGTTGTGGCCCCTCGACATGAAGGTGTCGCGCGGAACGTCCGGGATGTCGTCTCCGGTCCAGAACGTGTACCCGTAGTTGTTCGGGGTCGACCCGTCGTCGCGGACGAACCGGCTCGTCGCCACCCTCAACCATTCCTGGGGCGCGAGCTGCTCACCCCTCCATCGCCCCTCGTTCAGCCACAGGTAGCCGATGCGGGCAAAATCACGAGCCGTGCACCGAAACGTGCTTCCGACAATCGAGTTGTAGCCGTAGGGACTCGGGCTCTTGTCGGCGCCGTACGCGTCGCATCCTTCGCTTCCGCCCAACCCCCAGCCCGGCTCGTTCGCGTAGTTCAGCTCTCGGTTGTCCGCGTAGGGCATGTCCCGGTATTCGTTGTCCCGGATCCCTATCGGCAGTCCGATGGGACCCAGGACGCGGTCGTAGACGTACGGCCCCACGCGCTCGCCCGAGATGTTTCGCATGGCGAGGGCGGTCTGCTCGAGTCCGTAGTTGCTGTAGGTGAAGTCCGACCCCGGCTCGAACTTCAGCTCATGGTGTGCCGGGATGTCGTCGAAGTGCCACCACCCGAAGCAGTACTCGTACATCTGGTATGGCCCCGAGTAGCCCGGATAGCGGTGACGGGTCGTCGGCGCCAGCCACGGCTCACGCGTCTCGTGCCCCGAGGTCATCGAGATCGCGTGCCTGATCTTGATCCGTGTCTTCGTTTCGTCACTGATCGATTGATCCCATATCTGGGGGATCAGCGAGCTCTCCCGCGACGAGTCGACCAGATACGAGTCGAGGCTCACGCGGTCGGCATACTCGTCGAGAAAGACCCCGACCGCGGTCCCGAACACGGACTTGGTCGACGATTTCATGTCGTTGCACGACCCTTCCGTCCACGGCTGAGGCCCGCCCTCCGTTCCGGTCGTGTAACTCTCGCCGATGATGTGTCCCCCGTAGACGATGACGATCGCGCCGCCGTGGCTCGTGGTCACCCCACTCGAGTCGTGGTATCGAATCGCCTCGCGCAGCTTCTCCGGGTCGACTCCGAGATCGTACGGATCCCCGACGCGCCAACCCCCGTCTCGCTCGGACGGCGGGAAGTAGCGCTCCTGCGAAGGCGCGCGTCTCCTTTCGGGTCCGAGATTCGGGGTAGCGCCTAGTAGCTCCAACGGTGGGTGCTTCAGACCTAGCCGCGCTGCGCCCACGCCGGCCGCGCAAAGGCCGGCCGCGGACAGAAGGCGTCGTCTGCTGATGGAATGGCTCTGGTCGTCCATAGTCGATTCCCCTGTTCTTCACCCACCGGTCACGAAGTTCAGGCCGTCGAGGATCAGTCCGAAAATCACGTCCACCTCCTCGGAGGACCTGGGCGAGAAAAGCAGCACGAACGCCTCGAAGCCGGGTTGGATACCTGCCCACGGGTGGGGCTCCGCCCAGCCGGCCGACACCGCTCCCGGAATCCGGCCGTGGGAGAGGACCCCGTGAAGACTTCCGTCCAGGTGAATGTGCGCGATCTCGCGTCCGGCCACGACACACTCAGGACGTCCGAGGTTGATCTCCTCGCGCAACCAGATCGCGGTACCTCCGGCCAGCCCGATAATGGTCGGGCGGCTCTCCACCTCAGGGAGGGCGAAGATGCGGCTGTGGAGCTCGGCGATCACCTCTGGGATGATCTCAGGATCGATCTGTTGATGTGGCACCTCGCCGGTCGTTACCGCCGGCGGACCTTCGCGCGCAGGAAGATCCGGGAAGAAAGACGGTGCGGCGGGATTCGGCGCACACTGTCCGGCGTCGGAGCCGCCGACCACCGGATTGGTCTCGCCGCCACAGGCGGACAGGGCAGCCGCGAAGACCGTCGCGGCACGGGTGACGACACGCAACGTGGGGCTCATCCAGCTACTCCGGCTTCAGGATCCACACGAGGCCAACCCGGAAAAAGCGGGAAGGATCCGCCCGGGACGCCGACGTCCGACGGGGTCCCGCGAGTGAAGCTATCGCTCAGCGCGCCAGCACGATCCCCGGGTGTGGCGTACGACGTCGTGGATTCGCCGGGACAGCCGAGCCAGTTCGCCGCGCCGACACGTGATGCGACCGAGCCTACTGCGGGTAGATTCATCATGAGCGGCCCGCGCGCCCGGCCGACCGTTCCGCCCCTCCCGGACGGGCCGTGTCGGGCGCCGGACGAGCTTTGCCGACCACTCACCGCACCGGGACGGTGCGCAACACGAATGGGAGCCATCCGAGACGGCCTTTCGCTCGGCGCCTCCGAGCTCGTTGAGACGCACATCTCCCGGGTCTTCTTGACGGACGAGGAGGTGTGGAAGGTCAAGAAGCCGGTGTCGCTGGGCTTCCTCGACTTCAGCACGCCAGAGAAGCGACGGAGTGCCTGCGAGGCGGAGGTTCGCCTCAACCGGCGGCTCGCTCCCGACGTCTACCTCGGCGTCGTTCCGGTCACCGTGGACCACGGTGGGCGCCACCAATTGGATGGCTCAGGCCAACCCGTCGATTGGGCCGTGCACATGAAGCGCCTTCCGGACGAGAACAGCGCTGACATGCGACTGGCTGCCGGCGGCCTCACCTCGACGGATCTCGAACGGGTGGCAGAGCGCGTCGCGAGCTTCCATGAAACGGCCCTCGTGAGCGAGGAAACAGCGGCATACGGAACGACGAGTGCCATCGCTCGCAATGTCCAGGAGAACTTCGATCAGACCCGCGCGACGATCTCCGCCTACCTGACCGGGGCCGAAGCTGACGAGATCGAAACGTGGCAGATGACCTTCCTCGAGGAGCGCGCTGAGCTCTTCGAAGAGCGGATCCGATCTGGACACGTGCGCGACGGGCATGGGGACCTCCGCATCGAGCACATCTACCTGGACGAAGACCCTCCCGTGACCATCCTCGACTGCATCGAGTTCAACGAGCGCCTCCGCTTCGCCGACGTCTGCTCGGATGTCGCGTTTCTGTCGATGGACCTTGCGTGGCATGGCCGGGTGGATCTGGCAGAGGGGTTTCTCGCGGCCTATGCCAGGGTCTCGAACGACTACGATTTGTACGCGCTGGTGGACTTCTACGAGAGCTACCGCGCATACGTGAGGGGCAAGGTGTCTTCCATGCTCGCTGCGGATGTCGGGGCCTCGTAGCGTGCCCGCGAACGCGCGGGGGAGGAGGCGCGGCGCTACTACCTACTCGCGCTCGCCTCTGAGCGACGCCCTCTCCTGCCAACGACAGTCACGGCCGTCGGCGGCGTCATTGCCACCGGAAAGACTACCATCGCCGAACGGTTGGGATTCGAGATGGCGGCGCCGGTCGTGGGCGCGGATCGCACCCGCAAGGCGCTGATGGGCGTCCCGGCCACGGAGTCCGCGGAGGCGCCGCCTTGGGAGGGCGCGTACAGCCCGGCCCTCACGGAGGACGTATACGAGGAGCTGCTGAGGAGGGCTGGCGCGGTGCTGACGTCGGGCCGCCCAGTTGTGCTCGATGCCTCCTTCCGAGCGCGCCGTCATCGGGAGGCCGCCGCCCTCTTGGCTCGCGAGCACGGCGTGGACTTCTACTTCGTCGAGTGCCGGGCGCCGGTGAGGGTGTCCAGGGAGCGACTCCGGCGACGGGCAGGTGCGCCGAGCGTGAGCGACGCGGAGGCTGACCTGCTCGACGAGTTCCTGGCTCGATGGGAGCCCGTCGACGAGCTCGACGGCTCGAAGCACATCGTCCTGGATACCTCGGAGCCGATCGATGCGAGCATGGAGACGCTGCGGTCGCGTCTCGTCACGTGGCCAGTGGAGCCGACACAAGGAGCTGACGGAGAGCCGGCGGGTTCGAGCGCGTAGCGAGGGCTCCGGCGCCCTACCCGGCCTCGACGGGTCGGATCCTCCAGACTCTGAGAGCCATCACCGCGATGATCGCCCAAGACGCGAGCAAGAGTCCCGCGGCTGTCGTCGGGACCGAAAGCGTCGCCATCGGGCGCCCGGCCATGGACTGCCAGAGAATCGTGGCGCATGCCGTGACCCAAGCCAAACCAGCCGCGTGCACCCAGCGGCGTGCCTTCGCGTCTCCTGCACCGCCCCACACCAGAAGTAGCGCCACCAGCGGAACCGCCTGTAGTCCGTGGAATCCGGTGGCGTGAATGAAGAGCAGGTTCCCTTCCTCGGGCACGAACCGACCCGCCGTGACGACGCTCATCCAGATCCCGACGAAGAAGCCGACCATGCTCGCGATCGCACCATAGCGGACGGCGATTCGCAGCGGTGTCGATTCGGATCGGAAGAACCTCCAGGCGAGCACGAGGAACACCACCATGACCCCGAGGGCAATCAGGAAGAAGACGCCTCCCAGAATTTGGTCTGTCGGGGTGCCAACCTGAGAGATCCGTGGGTCCAGCCCACGAAACGCCTGCACGGTTTCGATTCCGTATGCGTAAAGAGCGAGTGGAACGAGGGTCCACGCCCACCTTCGCTGGCCCTTCTCGCTGAACCCCGCCTCTGGAACAAGTGCTGCCTGGGTGAGGATGAAGATCCCGAGGGCCGCGTCGAATGTCGCCGTCTCCCAGAGGTTGCCTTCGGGCGGGATCCGGAAGCCCAAGACCAGCCCGAAAGCGACGCACGCGCTGCCGAGGAACACCCCGAAAAGCCCGAGCCGCGTCACGATCGGCTCTTTCCCGAGCTGCGCACGCAGCTTTTCCCACACGTCTCGGATCGTCATTGGCATCTCGCCCTATGAGTCTCCAGCTCGAGGGCGAAGCTCACGACTCCTCGGGAATGACGGCAAGCGGGGCGCCCAGCACGTCGGTCCCGTGGCCCCGGGCCAGACGCAGACCCCAGTAGGCGAGAAATCCCGCGGGGCCGAACATCAAGGTGATGAAGAGCAGCACCGACTGGACGGGCAGGGGCACAACGCGCCTGTCCATGTTGTCGCGAAAGATAATCACCCCGACGAGGTGGTCGAACGCGAGGACGTGGATCCATACGATGAGGGCGACGTCGGGATCGGTGAGCAGGCTGATGACGCCTGTGGGCGAGCCGAAGTCAGAGATGACTCCCAGACCCGTCCTCGACAGCAGCACCACGATCCCGAAGAGGTAGATGGCGCACAGAGCGGCTGGAAACAGCGCCCAATCGACGATGCGTTTCGTCACGCTCCACCCCGGCAGGAAGATCATCAGGATCCACCCGAGGATGGCGAGGCCCGCGATGTTGAACAGGAGGATGAACAATTGGGGTCCCGGACGCTGGCGACGACGGGGCATGCATATTCACGACACCATGCATGGGCGAGGCGCGCCTAGCAAGAAAGGAAGGACGCCCCGGCTGCTGTGCCGCAACGTCCTTCAGACCGCTCGACAAGCTAGGTCGGCTAGACCCTCAGTCCGCCCGCAGCGCCACCATCGGATCGACCCGCATCGCCCTACGCGCCGGCAGATACACCGCGAGCGCGGCCACGACCATCACGGCCGCGGACAGCGTCCCGAACGTCAAAGGGTCGACCGGGTCCACGCCGTAGAGCATCCCCCGCATGAGGCGCGTCAAACCGATCGCGCCAACGACCCCGAGTATGATGCCGCCTCCCGCCAGCACCGCACCCTCTCGCATGACCATTCCGAGGATGTCGGCCGCCTGGCCTCCCAGGGCCCGACGGATCCCCAGCTCGCCCACGCGTTGCTCGACCGAGAAGCTGATCAGGCCGTAGATGCCGATGGCCGCGAGGAAGAGCGCCAGCTCAGCGAATGCCGCGAGCAGGACGAGGTTGAAGCGCCGCGTGCGCATCAAGTCGGCCAACAGGTCCGGCATGGGGACCACCGCCCACACCGCCTGGTTCGGGTTCGTGTTCCAAATGGCCTCCTGCGCCGCCAGAGCGAGCGACGCTGGATCGACGTCGGTGTGGATCACATAAGTGAGCGATCCCGAACCCAACTGGGTGAGCGGCACGTACACTTCCGGTCGTGGCTCGGACTCGAAGCCCAGCGGGCGGACGTCGCGCAGGATACCGACGATCTCGCGGGCGCCGAACGATCTGTCGTCGCCGTATTGCACGATCAACGATTCACCCAGCGGATGCTGGTCGGGGAAGTGGCGGCGGACGAGGGTCTCGTTCACCATCACGACCTGTGGCGCAGTGCCGTCGTCCGACAGGTCGAAGTGCCGGCCAGCGATCAGCGGAATGCCCATCACCTCCGAATACCGCGATGAGATCGACGACATCCAGGCGTTCGGCTCCTGTCCCCGCGGCGGCTGCGCGCGGTCCGCCACCGTGAACGGCACGTCGATGTCGATGCTCGATATGGTCGCGTCCGTTGCGAGTGGCAGGTTCGTGGTCAGCGCCAGACCGCGGACCCCGGGTAACGCCTCGATCGCCTCGGTAGATTCCCGCACGAAGTCGAGTTGCGCTGCGGCGTCGTCGTATCCATATGCGAAGACCTGCAGCGCCAAGCGGTTCTCCGGGTCGAATCCCAACTCGTTCTCGACCAGAACAGCGAAGCTCCGGAACAGCAGGCCGGCCCCGATCAGGAGCACGACGGCCAGCGCGACCTCTGCAACCAGTAGCTGACTCCGCAGCCGCCTTCCGACTACGCCACGAGTCGCTCCACGAGCACCCTCTCCGAGGGCTTTGGCGAGATCCGGTCGAGAAAGCTTCAGCGTGGGCGCCAGGCTGGAGAACAGCGCGCTCACCACGGCGGCCAGAGCAGCGAATCCGAGAACGGTGCCATCGACGGCCAGCTCGTCGATGCGCGGGAGCTGATCCGGCCCGAGCAAACGGATCACCTGAACGCCGCCCACCGCGAATCCCACTCCCAGCGCGCATCCCACGACGGCCAGAAGCATGCTCTCCACGGCCGTCAACCGAGCCAGTCGGGAGCTTGTCGCGCCTAATGCACCCCGGAGCGCGTACTCCCTCTGGCGCTTGGATCCGCGCGCAAGCTGAAGCCCGGCCACGTTCGCGCACGCGATCAGGAGGACGAACCCTACTGCGCCCAGCAGCACGAGGAGCGGCATGCGGACGTCCCCAAAGAGGTACTCCCTCAGAGGCACGAGGCGGACTCCCACTCCAGCGTTCGTCTCGGGGTACGATTCCGCGAGCCCAGCCGCGAGTTGGTCCATTTCGGCTTGGGCCTGGGCGAGCGAAACGCCCGGCGCCAGGCGTCCGACTCCGGCCATGAAGTCGGCGGCGCGCGCCGAGTCGTCCCATGGCTGGGCCGGGCGGGGCGACCAAGCCGCTGCCGTGTTGGGAAACTTGAACGTGGCGGGCATGACACCCACGACGGTGGTTGGAGCTCCGTCCACGCTGAGCGCTCGGCCGACGACGGCGGGATCTCCGCCGAATCGGGTCTGCCAGGTCGCGTGGCTCAAGATCACGACCGGAGCCATCCCCTCTTGGTACTCGTCCGCCGTGAACGTGCGACCGACTTCCGCCTCGGCTCCGATCGCGTCGAAGAAGCCTTCGGACACGGTCCAGCTGCGCAGGCTCACCGCTCGCCCGTCTTCCACCAGATCCACGCTCCAAGGCTCCGCGACCGCGATGGCAGACAGGAGCTCGCTCGCCTCAGCCAGGTCGCGGATGTTGGCGGACGACACCCCGTCCGAGCGCTGGCCGAACTCGAGGTTGGTCTGGAACATCGTCACGATGCGATCGGCGTCACGATACGGAAGACCCCGGACACAGCGTGTACGGCGCTGAAGATGGCCGTCGTCGCTCCGATCCCGAGCGCCAGGGTGAGGATGCTCACGATCGTGAATCCGGGCCTCGCGATCAGTGACCGCATCGAGTGCCGCACGTCCTGCCACGTCCCGTCCATCAGATCACCTCGATATTGTGTACGCGATGCGTGGGGAGATATCGTCGCGGGCGCCCATTTCCGCCTCGATCTCAGCTTGGCCGCGGCGCGCACGACGGCGGCTGCCTGCCGCCACCAGAACCGAGCAGCGCCGAACGAGCTCAGACCACCTCGGACGTCCGCCCATTGCTCGTCCACCGTCCACGTGATCTCCTCGTGGAACTCCGCGCGGAAGTCGTTGGGGAGAAGCCAGAGAAGCTTGCGGAACAGCAAACGCATGTCAGGCTCCGGCCTGCGTTCGTGGGCTCAGCACGCGCGCCTCGCGGGCCAGCTCGACCATCTCCTCCAGTCGCCGGGATTCGGCGTGAAGCACGCCTCGTCCGAAGTCGGTCAGCGCGTAGTAGCGCCGGCGAGCGTCTGCGCCCTCGGGCGCCTCACTGCCTTCAAGAAGTCCTTCGACGCACAGCCTCCGGATGGCTGCGTAGAGCGTTCCAGCCTCCAGCTCCAGCTTCCCGTCCGTGCGCTGCGCCACGTCCTTGATGATCCCGTAGCCGTGCCGCGGCACGGCCGTGAGCGACAGGAGCACGTGGTACACGACGTGTGTGAGCGGTAGGTGGGTCTCGGGGTCTCGGTCCATGCTCCTCGGGCTCCGTCTTAGGATCGGAGTGGGTATCGTATAGATGGCATCAAACTATAGCGTGACACCCTATATATCACTCTGCGCATGTCCCTGCAAGATGTCCGAACGCCCCCGGCGTCGAAGGGATCTCGGGCCCCCGTTTGGAGTTGGAAGCCCACTGAGGGTAGGCCGATCGGCACTCTGTGGTGCGCAGCTCCGTCAGACACTACCCTCATCGCCACTATGACCGAACGAACCACGCATTCTTGGCGTCGAGCGCTTCTCGGATTCGCAGCTCTCGCGGCGCTGGTCCTCGCATTCGGCTGTCGAGGCGACGGACCGGGCGGGGGCGCTTCCTCGAACGAGCTGATCATCGCCTGGGACGCGACGCGTGAGCCAGCGTCCTTAGACGGCCACATCGAGCCGTACCAGACCGCGTGGCTCATCGATTACCTCATCGCGGACCCTCTCCTCATTCTCGGGCCGGACGGCCAATTCCATCCGGCCCTGGCGACGAGCTGGACGTCTTCGGAGAGCGCCGACAGGTGGACGTTCACGTTGCGAAGCGACGTCGTGTTTCAGGACGGCACGCCCTTCGACGCGGCTGCCGTGAAGTACAATATCGAGCGGATCCTCGCGCCGGAGACGCGGTCCGGCGAGATGGCGGCTCACGTCGGGCCCGTGGACCGGGTGGAGGTCGTGAACGACACGACCGTGACGCTGCACTACGGCGAACCGTGGGTCACCGTGCTCGATGCTTTCAGGCGAATCCCGATCTGGTCGCCCACGGCTGCCGAGCAATGGGGGTTGGAGGAGTTCGACCGGCATCTGGTCGGCGCTGGGCCGTTTACCCTCGAGGAGTGGGTTCCCAACGATCACGTGACGGTCCGGAAGTGGGACGGCTACGGGGGCTGGAACTCGATCAGCCACGACGGAGGTCCTGCCAAGTTGGATCGCGTGACGATCCAGTTCATCGGCGAAGAGGCTGTGCTCGGCAACGTGGTGCGAACCGGGAACGCGCACGTCGCGATGAATCTGCCCACGGCCTACATCGAGGACTACCAAGACCAAGACGGCTTCGCGCTCCTGACGGGCTATCAGGCAGGGACTGGCCTCGCGATGGTGATGAACGTGCGGCGGCCACCGTTCGACAACCTCGCGGTCCGCCAGGCTCTACTCTACGGCACCGATCAAAACGCCATCAACGATTTGCTGTACGACGGCTTTTACCTGCCCTCGGACGGTCCGCTGAACACGGTCCATCCGTGCTACTGGGACGGGAACGCCGACTACTATCCGTACGAGCCGGCGACTGCGGAGCGTCTACTCGAGGAGGCTGGATACGCCGATCGGGACGGTGACGGAATCCGCGAAGCGTACGCTGTCCCCGGGGTCACGGACGGCACGCCGCTGCGCGTCCGCTGGACGATCCTGGACCGCGAGCAGATCGGTGAGGCCGTACAGGCGCAGTGGCGCTTGCTCGGAGTCGACGTGGCGATCGAAAAGGTGCCGGGGCCCGTGCAGCTCGAGATGGTCAACGCGCGGGACTTCGACCTCATCTACGAGCGTCAGCGTAGCCCGGACCCGATGCTGATGGACATGGTGTGGAACTCGGCCCACGACGTGGTCGGCGGCTGGGCATGGACGGGATTCGTCGATGCCGAGCTCGACGCCATCGTCGGTCAGCTCAGGGTTCTCCCCGATCAGGAGGCCCGCTGTGAGCTGGCCCGTGAGGCACAGCGGATCATCATGGACAACGCCTTGATGCTTCCGACACTGAGCGAGCCCATCTTCTACGCCGTATCCGACGCCGTCCAAGACTTCCAGTTGATGTCCGAAGGCCAGTTCTACTTCCTCCACAATACGTCTCTGACGCACTAGTCACGATGTTGGCCAGGTACGTCCTCGGTCGTCTCGCGCACCTCGTCGTGGTGCTGTTCCTGGTGTCGCTCATGGTGTTCTCGATCATGCACGCGCTGCCAGGCGATCCCGTGCAGCTGATGCTGTCGGGAGCGGAGAGCGGCTCCGTGACACCGGAGCGTCAGGAAGAGCTGCGTGAACAGATGGGACTGAACGACCCGCTCCCCGTCCAGTACGGCCGTTTTCTGCGAGGCGCGGTCACGGCCGATCTCGGCACCTCGGTCCGGCTTCGGACTCCGGTGCTCGATCTCATCTTGGACCGGCTGGGCTCGACGCTGGCACTGAGCCTGGGCGGGATCCTCTTCGCCATCGTCATCGGGGTCACGACGGGCGTGTTCGCGGCCCTCAAGCAGGGGTCGTGGATCGACACCTTCAGCATGGTGCTGGCCTACGTGGGCGTGTCACTCCCGCTGTTCTGGTTGGGGTTGATCCTCATCCTGGTATTCTCGTTCTGGCTCGGGTGGTTTCCACCGGCTGGTGAGGCGGGGTTGCGGTCCCTGGTGCTACCCAGCTTCTCGCTCGGTCTCCTCTCCGCTGGAGTGATCGCCCGCCTCACGCGGTCTTCGCTCATGGAGGTGTTGGTCGAGGACTACGTGCGCACGGCCCGCGCCAAGGGATTGCCGAAGCGGATCATCTACTTCCGCCACGCCCTCCGTAACGCGTTCCTGCCGGTCCTGACGATGCTCGGCCTTCAATTCGGGGCGATGCTCTCGGGCGCGGTCGTCACCGAGACGGTGTTCAGTCGGCCGGGGCTGGGCCGCCTCGTCGTAAGCGCCATCCTTTGGAAGGACTATCCCCTGGTGCAGGGCATCGTGTTGTTCATGGCCGCCGCCTACGTGCTGGTCAACCTGTTGGTCGACATCGTCGCGGCATGGCTGGACCCACGGATCCGGGAGACGTCGCCGGCATGATCTTCTGATGGAGCCATTGCCGCGCCCGGGTACGGCCCTCACGCCCAGCTTCCTCGTAGGCGCTTCGATCCTCGCCGCTTGGGTACTGCTCGCCGTTTTCGCAGCGTTCGGCGCCCCGTACGATCCGTTGGCCACAGTCGCGGACGCGCGCCAGCCACCGTCACTCGACTTTTGGTTCGGTACCGACCGGCTGGGGCGGGACGTGTTCAGCCGGGTCGTTTTCGGCGCGCGTGTCTCGCTGGTGCTCGGGTTCATCAGCGTGGCGATCGGGTCGGTGCTCGGCTCGGCGCTGGGCGTTGTTTCCGGCTACTACAGAGGTGCCGTGGACACGTTGATGATGCGGGCGGTCGACGCGATGTTGGCGTTCCCAGGAATCTTGCTCGCGCTCGTCGTCATCGCCGCGTTGGGTCCGAGCATCACGAATGTGATGATCGCGGTGGGGGTGTCTACGATCCCGCGTTACGCTCGCCTCATCCGGGGCACGGTCCTCACGCTGCGTGAACAGGCGTACATCGACGCGGCCAAGCTACTCGGTGTGCGGGACGTGAAGATCATGTTGCGCCACGTGCTGCCGAACGCCGCCGTTCCGTTTCTCGTCCTATCGACCCTCGAATTCGGGAACGCGATCTCGATCGGGGCGGCGATGAGCTTCTTGGGGCTCGGGGCTCAGCCGCCCACGCCGGAGTGGGGCTTGATGGCGGCCGTGGGTCGCGACGTGCTGGGCAGGGCATGGTGGATCTCGACGTTTCCCGGCCTCGCGATCTTCACGGTCGTGATGGCGTCCAACCTTCTCGGTGACAGCTTGCAGAAGATGCTGGACCCGAGGCTGCGGTCACGGTGATGCGCTGTGGCGCGTCCATCGCCCCGGAGCGCTCGTACGGCGCGCTCGACACCGGGACCGAGGGGTGCGGCACAAGCTCGGCCCTCTCGGGGACCAGTTCCTCCAACGAAGGATGTAGCGCGTGAGCGACAAGTTCGTAGGCGTTCAGATCGGTCCGGTCAGCTTCGTGGACGAAGGCGTCGACACGGTGCTCGATACCCTCCAGGAGCGGGTGGGCGTGAACGTCATCTGTCTCGGAACGGTGAGCTGGCTGGGGCTCAAGATCGGCCGAAGCATCTCTTGGAAGATCGATGGCTGGCCGGATCACGGCGTGCCGGAACCTGCCGACGTGCAGGGCGGCTCGTACCTGTCTTCCAGACCCCAGCTCTATCGCAACACGTTCATCACCGACTTTCGCGCGCCCGACGTCGGGATGGCGGGCAAGGACATCCTGGAGATGGTGATCCCGGGAGCCAAGGCACGCGGAATGAAGGTGATCCCCGAGCTGATGGAGCCGTTGTTCAAGTACGCGGGGCACGGATCGGCCAACACGGTGCCGATCCCGAACCTTCCGCAGTGCATGGAGGTGGACTACCTGGGTCGGATCGGCCCGAGTCCCTGCCTCGAGAACCCGGCGTATCGGACTTGGTGGCACGCCCTCATCGAGGACCACTGCCGCAGCTACGACATCGACGGGATCATGTGGTGCAACGAGCGGCGGAGCCCCCTCGACCAGCTCGTTTCCGGCACGGCGCCGGCGTGCTTCTGCAAGCACTGCGTCGCGAGCCTGAGGGCGAGCGACATCGACGTGGACGCCGCCCGGCGAGCGTGCGCTGCAGTCCACGACTTCTTTCGCAAAGCCCGGGCGGGCGACGCGTTCGTCGATGGTGCGCTCATTGCCGGACTGCGGGCCCTGCTGGAGCACCCGGAGATCCTGCTGTTCGAGCGGCACTGGGTGAGGCGCAACAAGGACCTCGACCGTGAGCTGTACGGCATCACCAAGTTCTGCGATCCAGATCTCGAGTTCGGGCTGAACGTCTGGAATCGCAACCACTTCAACCCTGTCCGCAAAGCTCAGTGGCCGTGGGCCGAGACCACCGACTACGCCGACTGGGTGAAGCCGATCACGTACCAACACCAGTCGGGCGGGATCTATAGGAAAGAGATGACCGCGCTCCACGAAAGCCTGCTGCGCGATCTCGCTCCGGCGGAGCTGACGCCCATCATGTACCAGATCCTCGGCCTCGACGAGGCGCCGTGGAACGAGCTGCTCGGCGAAGGCATGGGCCCGGCGAGCTACGTTGGCGGGCAGTGCCGGGCCACGGTCGAGGCGCTCGACGGAGCGCTCCCCGTCTACATGGGCATCGGCGTCGATGCACCAAGGACGAGCGACCGGCAGGCCGCGTGCACGCCGGAGATCGTGCATGAGAGCGTGCTGGCCACCTACGAGGCGGGAGGAGCAGGCGTGATCTTTTCACCCAACTACGCGAGCATGAAGCTGAGCAATCTGGACGGTGCGGCGAGAGCGCTGAAGGAGCTCGGGTTTAAAGGATGAACTACAATGCCTGAAGCACCGGCCTGGAAGTTTCAACCGATCCTGCAGGACCTGGCCCCCAGAGAGCCTGCGTCCGTCACACTCACCGGCCGGGTGATCACCGGCGTTGGGGACGAGGTGATCGAGAGCGGTTACGTGACCCTCGATGGGGGCTCGATCACCGCGGTGGGCGAAGGAGGTGGCGCCGCCGCGCTCGGGGACGGCCACGAGGTCGTCGACACGGGCGGCACGATCCTCTCCGGCCTCATCCAGAGTCACGCCCACTTGGCGTGGGACGGCATACACGACCTCGCCGCCCAGTCGCTGAACGACCGACCAGAGATCAGCGCATACAAGGCCGCGAGCAACATGCTCGCCAATCTGCGGGCTGGGATCACGACGGTCCGCGACCTTGGGATGAACGAAAGCGGCATCTTCGCGAAGCAAGCCGTGGAACAAGGTCTGTTCGCGGGGCCTCGGCTGCTCATTTGTGCGGAAGCCATCACGCAGACGGGCGGTCACACCTATTGGTGCTGTCGTGAAGCCACTGGGGCCAACGAGATGCGTCGCGCCGTGCGTGAGCAGATCAAAAACGGCGCTGACCTCATCAAGATCATGATGTGCCACGACAACCTGGAGTTCACCGACGATGAGCTCCACGCGCTCGTCGACGAGACGCACCAACACAAGCGGCCCATCACGGCGCACGCCACCTTCGACGCCGCGATCGCGAGGGCGGTCGACTTCGGCATCGACGTGATCGAGCACGGCGGCAGCATGTCCGACGCGACCATCGACAAGATGCTCGCGAGGGGCGTGCCGATCGTGACGACCTTCTCGCCGACCGTGATCCAGGCGAAGCCCGAGATCGCGCGCAAGTACAACATCCCCGAGTGGAAAATCGAGGAGCGCCAGAGGCGTGTGGCTGACAAGAGCCGCTACGACGGGCTGCTCCGTGCGGCACGTGCCGGCGTGCGCATCGTGTTCGGGACGGACGCCGGCAGCCCCGCCGTACGTCACGGGATCGTCGTTCCGGAGATGGAGTTCATGATCGAAGTGGGCGTAGTCGCGGACAATCACGCAGCCATCATGAGCGCCACTCGCGAGGCGGCGATCATGAACCGGCTGGACGACAAGATCGGCACGCTGGAAGCCGGCAAAGAAGCGGACGTGACAGTCGTGGACGGCAACCCGCTCGACGACCTGCAGGACCTGGCGCGGGTTCGGATGACCTTCGTGCGCGGGAGCCAGCTGTTCACGAGCTCGGCCGTGCCAGCCCCCGTGGCGCGCTGATGGCGCCCCCGGCATCCGACCAGCAAATCACGCCGATGGCGCCGCCCGCCGAACGGCAACGCCTCGCTCAGCGCGCCGTGAGTGTGAAGTCGAGCTTCCGAACACGCATGCTGGAGCTCGCAGCCGGCGTGGACGACGTCATCAAGCTGGGGCGCGGGGACCCCGACTTCGGCACTCCGCCCGACATCGTTCGCGAAGGTGTCCGGGCGCTCGAGGGCGGCTACACCCACTACAGCCCACCGGCGGGACTCCCCCAGCTCCGGGAGGCGATCTGCCAGAAGCTCCAACGGGATAACGGGCTGACCTACGGTCCCGACCAGGTCGTCGTGACGAGCGGGTGCCAGGAGGCCCTCCTCATCGCGATCATGGCCCTCGTCGATCCAGGCGACGAGGTAGTGCTCCAGTCTCCCCGTTTCAACGCGTTCGATCACATGGTCAACCTCGCAGGTGGCCGTGTGGTGGACGTTCCGACACGGGAGGAGCACGACTTCGCCCTCAAGGCCGATGCGATCCGCGAAGTCCTCACCGACCGGTCCAAGGTGCTCGTGGTGGCCAACCCGAATAACCCCACGGGCGGCCTCACGCCGCGCGAGGACCTCGTCGAGATCGCGGAGCTGGCGGACGAGCACGACCTCCTCGTCGTGTCGGACGAGATCTACGAGAAGCTTCTGTTCGGCGGCCGCGAACACACCAGCCTGGCCGGCCTCGGCCAGCTCTTCGACCGGACCGTCACCGTAAACGGCTTCTCTAAGGCCTACGCGATGACCGGATGGCGCGTCGGCTACCTCGCCGCGCCCCGCTGGTTCGTGGAGCCTGCCGTCGAGATCAAGCACACCTTGAGCATCTGCACCCCACCCGCTCTCCAGCGCGGCGCGCTGGCGGCACTCGAGCACGGAGACAGCGCCATCGGCGAGATGCTCGGTGAATACCAGCAGCGTCTCGAGCTGATCCTCCGCGGCCTCGACGACATGGGAATCTCGTACGGCCGTCCGGGCGGGGGGATGTACGTATACGCCAACATCTCGAGCACCGGGATGGATGCGGAGACGTTCTGCTACGAGCTGCTCCTCCAGGAAGGCGTCATGATCTTCCCCGGCACGATGTTCGCCGATCCGGGCAACCGCCACGTCCGGATCACGCTTCTTTCGCCGCAATCCTCGATTAAGGAGGCGCTGGCGCGCATGGCGCGATTCATCGATCGCGCGCGGACCAAGTGACGCCAATGTGGGCCTGGGTGTGACGGACATAGCCCGACCCGTCCACGCGGACAGCCGGAACGTACGCGTCGTGCTCGCGGGGACGGGTGTGCGGGGACGAATCTGGGCGCGAGTCTTGGCAGAAGAAGCCGGAGCTTCGCTCGTGGGGCTCGTCGACGTCGACGAAGCGAGGGCCCTTCGTGTCCGAGAGGAGGTGGGGGAGAGTGCATCCTCTTGCACCGTCCGACGCGACCTGGCGTCGGTGCTGGACGAGACCGCCCCCGACGGAGTCGTCATCGCCACACCTCCCGACTCCCATCACGCGCTGGTCAGCGAGTGCTTCGAGCGCGGCATCCACGTCCTGTGCGAGAAGCCACTGTCGGACGAAATGACCGAAGTGGTCGACCTGATCTCGAAGGCGGATACGGCCGGCCTCCACCTCATGATAGGGATGAACTTCCGGTATCTGCCGACCTCCCAACGGATACGGCAC
This sequence comes from Longimicrobiales bacterium, assembly GCA_965248625.1. Taxonomy (GTDB): domain Bacteria; phylum Gemmatimonadota; class Gemmatimonadetes; order Longimicrobiales; family Gaopeijiaceae. Next base: position 2,487,486 of record OZ252109.1, read on the forward strand.
TACGCCCAGAGCGGAGAGCTGGGAAAGCTGAGCCACGCCCAATTCGCCTATCAGCGTCACCGCGACGGCAATCGCGACGACCTGAACGACTACGTCATGGAGATGCTCCATCCTCTGCTCCTCGAGCAAAGCATCCATCACTTCGACCTGCTCCGGTACTGCTACGACGCGGAGGTGGAAGCGCTCGTGGCCGACACTTGGAAGCCGGACTGGAGCACCTACGATGGCGATTGCTGCGCGTCAGTGCTTTTCCGTTTCGAGGGCGGCGTGCACGTGAATTATCTCGGCACTTGGACCGCTAGTTGGAACAAGATGGACTTCCGCTGGCGAAGCGAGTTCGCCGACGGAGCCCTCATCCAACAAACGCAATTCGGGGACCTCGCGCGCATCGACTTCCGCCCGAGCCTCGGACTCGCCGGCCCCCGCTTCAAAGAGGCCGCGGAGGCGGAACAACTCCAGCCGGAGCACCTCGAAGCGTGCACACCGTTCGTGGATGACACAAGCGCGCTCCTTCGCGAATTCCTGGCAGCGGTCCGTGGCAAAGCGGAGCCAGTAACGACTGCGCGGGATCACTTGAAGAGCTTGCTGATCGTCCAGGCCTGCATCGAGTCGATCGAGAGCGGGGGCTGGGTCGCGATGCGAGACCTGAATGAGAGGTTCGGCCTCGCATCGGGCCCCCTGTCTCGGGACGATGATGCCCCGGAGGCCACTCCCGTGGCGGGTCCGATGGAGGGTGCAGACGCGTGATCTCCGACGAGCTGAACGGGTCTTCAGGCGCGAGCGAGGACGAGCTCCTCCGCGTCCGAGGTCTGCGCACTCGCTTCTACACGGACCGCGGAGTCGTCCACGCGGTCAACAACGTCAGCTTCTCGCTCCGCCGCGGTGAGACGCTCGCACTCGTGGGGGAAAGTGGGTGCGGGAAGACCGCGTCTGTACTCTCACTACTCGGGCTCTTGCCGGTCGGCCGGGCCAGCGTCTCCGCCGACGAGATGAGCTTCCAGGGACGAGATCTTTTGTCCCTCGATGAGGAGTCGATGAGACGGATTCGAGGCGCGGAGATCGGGATGGTGTTCCAGGATCCCAGATCGTCTTTGAACCCCGTTCTCACCATCGGCCGACAGCTGACCGAGAGCCTCGAAGTCCATCGACGCCTGCGGGGGAGGGATGCTCGCGACAGAGCAACCGATCTACTGCGGGCCGTGGGCATCCCGAACCCCGAAGCACGGTTGGACGACTACCCTCACCAGTTCTCGGGCGGGATGTGCCAGCGAGCGATGATCGCCATGGCGCTTTCATGCGATCCGAGCCTCCTCATCGCCGACGAGCCCACGACGGCGCTCGATGTCACGATCCAGGCCCAGATCCTCGATCTGGTGTCCGAGCTCCGGACCACCCGGGACATGGCGATGATCTGGATCAGCCACGACTTGAGCGTCGTGTCCAACCTCGCCGATCACGTAGCGGTCATGTACGGCGGGACGATCGTCGAGCACGCGCCGGTCCATCGGATCTTCGACGCGCCCCAGCATCCCTACACCCAGGGTCTGCTCGCGTCCATCCCGAAGGTCGAAGACGCAGACGCGATGAGCCTGACGGCCATCCCCGGCCAGCCTCCCGATATGTCGGACCTTCCTGTGGGGTGCGCGTTCGCGGCGCGGTGTTCACACGCCTTCGATCGATGCCGAGCCGAAGCGCCGCCGCTCATGGAGCTGGACGGAGACACCCGCGCCGCCTGTTGGTGGGACGTCGATGCCGCGCATGAACGCGTGACACCCTGAGATGACCGAGCAGGCTGGACCGCCATCAGGTCGAGATCGTGGGCTACTCGAAGTGGTCGGCCTCAAGAAACACTTCCCCGTGCATCGCGGCCTCTGGCAGCGGCAGCTCGGATCCGTCCGGGCCGTCGATGGGGTCTCCTTCGGCTTGGAGCGCGGCGAGACGCTGGGGCTCGTGGGTGAGAGCGGGTGCGGAAAGACCACCGTCGCACGCACGGTTCTGCGCCTGACCAAGCCAACCGCGGGCCATGTCGTGTTTGATGGCGTGGATCTGGACGACGCGAGCGCCCGTGAGCTCCGCGCGCTGCGCCCCCGCATGCAGATGATCTTCCAGGACTCGTACGGCTCGCTGGATCCGCGAATGAGCGTAGGCCGATCGATCGGAGAGCCGCTCATCGAGCACACGGAGCTGAGCCGCTCCCAGCGGAAACACCGGGTGGGCGAGCTGATGGGGCTTGTGGGGTTGGACCCCAGCCTCGCGGACCGCTCGCCCCACGAGTTCTCAGGCGGCCAGCGTCAACGGGTCGGGATCGCACGTGCCCTGGCCCTCGAGCCGGACCTGATCGTCTGTGACGAGCCGATCTCCGCGCTGGACGTGTCCATCCAGGCGCAAATCGTGAATCTTCTGAAGCGGGTGCAGGAGCAGTTTGGGCTGACCTACCTCTTCATCTCCCACGACCTGGGAATGGTGAAGCACCTATGTGACCGGGTCGCCGTCATGTACCTGGGCAAGATCGTCGAGAGCGCTTCGGCGAAAGCGCTGTTCCAGGAACCGAAGCACCCCTATGCGAGGGCGCTGTTCTCCTCTGTGCCCCGCATGCGCGGACAGGCCCACGAGGCCGGCGAAAGGATCGTGCTCTCCGGCGAGATGCCGAGTCCGGCGGAACCTCCGTCTGGATGTCGTTTCCACACGAGGTGCCCGTACGTGGAAGCGCGGTGTCGGAGGGAGGAGCCGGCGTTGCGGACGATCGATGCTGGGCGCCGTGTGGCGTGCCATCTGGTGTAGCCGCGAGGCACCATGGGGTGGCTAGCGGTCGTCGCCTTCGTCTCTCGATCTGAACTGACCGGTTACTTCGGTTTCGACTTTGAAGCCTTGGTAGGTGTCAGGTATCCGTCGCAACAGATCCACATCCGAGGCCGACAGGTACACCTTTATGCACGGCTCTCCGCTACACAGCCCGACCGCCGTCCCGACGACGCCGGGGAGAGCCATGACACTGCTGGTCAGGGCCTCCTGCGCTTCAACGATCGTTGTGTCCCCCACGGCTGTACCCTCCCCGGCTTCCCCACCAGTCCCCGGCTCGGTGCAGGCGTAGCCTCCCAAGAGCACGCCCGCGAGGCAGGCACGGACCATCGTGCCGGCTCTCAATTCCCGTCGATCGATACCCCGAAGCGGGCGAGCACGTCGTCGATCGGGCTCAGGATGGTCTGCGTGGCGGAGCCGACGAACAGTAGCCCGACGGGCCTACGGTCACCTCGATCTGCCCTTGCCGTCGACCACGACGAGTGAGCCGGAGTCCCCTCCCGCGCTGAAGTTCCCGGGAGTGACGATGATCTGTCGCACGAAGCAAGCGACACCCACGCCGTAGTTCACCTGCACGGTGGCGTTGATGGCTCCCACCGTCCCTTAGTGAATCCGGTCGTCCGGCCGACCTTCTTGACCTTCATGTTCACGGCGGCCGCCATCGTCGTCGCCCTGGGGGTTCCGTACCCGACACCATCGGGGGTCGCGTTGCCTGCGAGTGCCGTGGTCGTAGACGCGATCGCCGCGTCCATGACATTGTCGCAGCCGACAAACGAGATTGGCTGGAAGGCGCTGAGCGTGCCGATGTCGTCCGAGGGGCTCGAGCCACCGTCGAAGGTCCCGGGCTGAATCACGGCGTCGCCGATGCTCGCGGCGTTGATGTCAGCGAAGACGTGGTTGTTGCTGAGCGCCCACACCTGGCTACCGCTCTTCACGCGCGCGCCGAACGTGCCTGCCGTGATCGCGGGATGACCGACCGAGACACCGAGCGGCACAGGGCGCGGATGTCGGGCGTCGAGGGGGGGCGGGGCAGGAGGCGGGTCCGGACAAGGCGGTAGATTCCGCTTTCCGCAGGTCGGCCGGGCCTGCGCGTCGACCTGCTGCGCCAGTGCGTAGAACTCGCCGGTCACGGAGATCTCCAGTGGGATGCCCTCGAGCCGCGCGGGCAATCCGGCCACATCTCTTCGCACGAGGACCTTGACCGCGGGAAGGCCTTCGGCGTCCAGGCCGACAGCCGTGCCCACCACGCCAGGCACCCTCATGAGCTCACCCGTGTGCCGCTCCTGGATGTCCATGGCTACCGATAGGTCGACGACTTGGTTGCCCGTCGTGACCGCGATCGGAAGGTCGTCCGGCGAAGTGAGCTCACCGGGTGCGTCCGAGCACCCGACCCATACCACCAGACTCAGTAGCATCGGCAGTAGCGTCCGACGGCTCGAGACCACTCTTCGCATGTCTCGGCTCCTCGTCATTGCGGTAGTGTTATCGAGACCAGTGCCTCGCTCAATCTGTGCGGTGGGCCCGCTCGTGCACAGCCTTTGCTGAGATTACACGGACGGATTCGCGCTGTTTGCTCATTCCGACGGACGAGCTTCGCCAAATGTGAGGCAGCCCCATATCGCGTGCCTGGCGGACATCCTCGACCCGGGTGCCCTCATGGAGTTCCTCGAAACGCTCCGCGCTCGCTGGAACATCAGCCTGTTCCACTACCGCAATCACGGGGCCGATTTCGGCAGAGTGCATCGCGGCGTTCGAGGTCCCGGACGCAGAGCTCGCCGAGTTCGAAAGCTTCCTGGCGGACGTCGGCTATCCCTACCAGCGTGAGCCAGCCCCCCGTGACTCTGTCGTAGGATTTCCTCGCCTATCTTGCCCTGTCCAGCGATCACGAGGGGGTCATCGAATGGGTCGATATACGAGAGGTCACTATCGCGCAGCATCTCGAGGCAGTGGGCCTTCGCTTCGGTGAAGTTGTCTCCGAACAGAACAACCTCGGCCCCGAGCTCTTGCACCGCCTCGACCTTGATGCGTGGAGTCGTGCGCGGCATGATGATGACGGACTTGATCCCGAGGTGCTTGGCGGAATATGCGACGCCCTGTGCATGATTTCCGGCGCTGGTTGCGATTACCCCCCCGGCACGGCGGCTGGGCTCCAAATGTGCCATCCGGTTGCACGCCCCGCGCAGCTTGAAGCTGAAGACGGGCTGGAGGTCCTCGCGCTTGAGAAGCACGCGATTGCCCAGCTGACGAGAGAGCTTCCGCGCCGGATCGAGAGTCGTCTCCCGCACGACGTCGGACACGCGGCTTGTCAGGATCTGTCGGAATATCGTTTCCATCATTCCAGACTCTACGTTGCCGCTGCCCGTGACCGGGTCGGTGACAGCTCGTTCGATCGATGACGGGGACACTGGCTACTTCCTTCTCGTGCCCGGCCGGGTGACCGGCCGCTGCCACCTGATCGGCGGAGCGGGCTCGGGCTTCAGCGTCACCGCATCCGTCCGCAGCAGACGTAACGCCTCGTTCACCGCCGCCTCCAGCTGCGGGTCTCCGCCCGCGATCACGGGTGCCGGGTCGTTGCGCACCTCGATGTCCGGCGCCACTCCGGTGGCCTCCACGGCCCACTCGCCGTCCACGTCGAAGAAACCGCCTCGCGGGGCGACAAACCGGCCGCCGTCGAGGAGCGGCGGCGTGTCCCACGTGCCCACCAGGCCACCCCACGTGGTCGTGCCCACGAGCGGCCCCACCTCCTTGAACCGGAACAGATAGGGGAGCAGGTCACCACCGGAGCCGGCGCGCTCGTTCACGACCATGACTTTGGGGCCCCAGAGGCCGGCGATCGGCTGAGTGAACGGCTTCTTGTCACCAGCGCGCGAATTGAAGTAACCGGTCAATTCGCGGTCGAGCACTTCGACGATGTAGTCGGCGGCAGATCCGCCTCCATTGTTCCGCTCGTCGATCACGGCGCCTTCGCGGTCCTGTTGGGCGAAGTACATCCGGTTGAAGTACGTGTATCCTCCCTGCCCCGTATTCGGCAGCCACACGTATGCCAGTCGCCCGCCGCTCATCTCGTCGACACGCTTCTGATTTTCGGCCACCCACCCCAAACGCCGCAGCTCAGCATCGTTGTGGATAGGCTCGACGACGACGTCCCGAGCAGCCGATATATCAGCCGTCGACCCGACGCGAATCGTGATCGTCCGGCCGGCCGTTCCCTCGAGCAGCCGATAGGGATTCGTCGGCGTGCGCAGCTCGCGGCCGTCTATAGCCAACAGATAGTCGCCCTCGCTCACGCCCATCCCCGGAATTGAGAGCGGCCCCTCGGTGCCCGGCGTCCAGTCCTCTCCCGTGTAGATGCGAGCGATGCGATAGAACCCATCGTCTTCCGCCAGGTCGACCCCCAGCAAGCCCGTACGCGGATTGTCGAGCTCGGGATAGTCGCCGCCGCGAACGTAGGAATGACCGACCGCAACCTCCCCCGAGAGCATGTCGAGCAGGTGGTTGAAGTCCGAGCGGTGACGGACGTCCGGCAGCCAAGCCGAGTACCAGTCCCAAACGTCGTCCCAGGGTGCGCCGTGCACGTTGTCGACGTACAGGAAGTCGCGCATGAAGCGCCAACCGTCGCGCAGCATCTGCGCCCACTCCTCCTGGGGGAGCACCTGGACTCGCATGTCGTCGAGGTTGAGCAGGCCCGCGCCGCCCGTACCGCCGTCGCCACCGGCTTGCGCCCCTGGCCCACCGCTTGAGCGTGCCCCGGGACCGCCGCCCCCACTTGGCCCCTGGTCCGTGTCCACGACGGTCCAATTCGACCCTGTCCGGTAAAGCAGCTTCCGGCGATCGTGCGAGACCGTCATGGAGCTCGCCCGCTCGATGAACTCCTCCGCGTCTTCGTCCGCGAGGGTGTACTTGTGCAGTGTGCTGCCAGTCGGACCACCGGGCCCGCCACCTCCGCCCCCTGCCGCCTGCACGAAGACGGTGCTCGCCGGTCCAGGGAGCAGGCCCGCGTAGTCCGCGAGGGGAAGCCCCGGTGCGTCCACAATCCGGCGGCGAATTCCGTCGAAGTCGATGCGGACCTCCACCGCCTCAGCGGTTGATTGACCGTTCGCGCCACGCGGTCCTCGGGCTTCGCCTTCCCCATCTTCTCCCTCATCTCCCCCGTCTCCCTCGTCATCAGACTGGCCTTCTTCATCGCTCTTCGGCATGAAGGGCGACGGCGTGTCCGCCGCAAGCAGCGTTACGTAGAGGGCTCTCGTCACCGGACGGTCGTACGACGTCATGTCCAGCCACCCGGTGTTCAGGCCATAGTCGGTGGAGGCGAGGAAGTAGAGGTATTCGCCTGAGGCGTCCCAGACAGGGGCCATGGCATCGGCCATCCCGTCGGTGAGCTGATGCGTCTCGCCCGATTGTGTGTCGTGGACGAAGACTGCCCGCAGGTGGCTGTCGAGCCGTCGCGCGTATGCGACCCAGCGGGAGTCGGGGGACCACACTGGATTCATCGACCGCTCCGGGTGCGCGTAGCGATCGGTGTCGACGTGGGTCAGCTCGCCCGACGCGACGTCCATGACGAGCACGCGATAGTCGGTGTCCGTGAACGCGAGGCGCGTGCCGTCGGGTGACCATTCGGGAACGAAGTAGAACGTCGGGTCGTCGATGGGGACACGACGCTCGTTCGACCCGTCCTGGTCGGCGATCACGAGGCCGTATTCGCCGTCGGCGTCGTTGAACCAGGCGATGCGCGAGCCGTCCGGCGACCACACGGCGTGTCGGTCGGCGACGCCTGGCGAGCGCGTCAGGTTACGCCAAGAGCCCTCCTCGACCGGCACGCTGAAAATCTCACCCCGGTGCTCGAACAGCGCGCGCTTGCCGGTTGGCGAAAGGCGAGCGTCACGCAGCTGATTGCCGGAGATGTCCTCCCAGCGCGGGCGCGACCAATTGAGGTCGCCCGCCACGTTGATCTCCAGCTTCCGAGTCCGTCCAGTCGATGGGTCCAGCTCGTGGAGATACCCCGACTGCTCATAGACCACGACTCCGTCCCCCGCCCCGAGGCTCTTCACGTCGAAATCCGCGTGGAACGTGTGCTGGCGCTCCTGGCCGGTGACGGGATCGAACGACCAGACGTTGCTTGCCCAGTCACGCTCCGACATGTAGTAGACCGTACCGTCCATCCAGACCGGGTCCATCTGCCGCTCGCCTTCCCAGGGAGGCGTCTTACGCTCGAAGTCGGCAGTCGAGACGACGCTGATGGGCTGGGCCTGTCCGCCTCGATAGTTACGCCACTCCGGGTCCCAATACCCGATCTCCTGATACGCCAGATAGGCGCCGTCCTCGGACATTTTGCCCAGATAGGCCTGCGGCACTTCCAGGCCTCTGGGCATCCCGCCCGCGAGCGGTACGGTGTAGAACTTCCACAGCTTGGTGGGCTGAGCCTCGCGCCCGGACTGGAAGAGGATGTCGCCGTCAGGAGTCCAGCCCTGAACGATGTCCGGCCCCGGGTGCCACGTCAGCCGCTCAGGCTGACCACCCCTCGCGGGCATGACGTATACGTCGGCGTTCCCCCCGTACTCACCGCTGAAGGCGATCCACTGCCCATCCGGGCTGAAGGCCGGATCAGTCTCCGCTCCCTCCGCGCTCGTCAGCCGGATGGCGTTCCCGCCGTCGCGACCCACCACCCAGATGTCGTTTGCGTGAACGAAGGCGATCTGGCCCGTGCTGATGTCGGGCTGCCGCAGGAAGCGGGTGTCCTGAGCCTGGATCGTCGATGGCGCGGCTACCACCGCTATCGCGAGCATTGATGCCAGCAGGACTGAGTGCGTCATCGTTGGGCTCGAAGTCGATGCGTCTTGGGAACGGCGAGACATGATTCTGCTCCAGCTCGGAGTGACGGTCCGTGGGGCGGACCGGGTGGTTAGAGCAAGTGTGTGCCCGCATTTGGGCAGGGGCCAGAAAGAGTAGGTCGCCGCCTGGGGGACGGCCAGACAATATCTGAAAGGGCAATATCTGAAAGGGCCCGCGCTCCCTCGACGCGCAGCGTGGAAGGCGCCACGGTGATCGGACGCCTCTACGAGGGCCTCACTGACCGGGGCTCGCCGTGGGACGGCGCCACAGCTAGCGCAACGGCGGTGTAGCGGTCGGGGCCCTACGGGACGCTGCGCCCTGTTCGAACGCGTATGCCAGCGCAAGCAGGCGTGGCTCGCTCCAATCGGGACCCAGAAGCTCGAGGCCCACCGGCACACCCAGAGGAGCGGACTCCGTAGGGGCCGAAAACCCGCCGGGGAACGTCACGGCCGGAAAGCCGGTGCCGTGCGAGAGTACGCCGTTCCGCTCGAGTTGTGGCTCTCCGATCTCGGCGACCAGGCGGCGCTGATGCGGATAGAAGAGGGCGTCCAGATCGCTGTCGGCCATCGCCGACATCAGTGCCTGGTCCATCTCACGAGCCGTCTCGAGCCGTCTCGAGGGCTCGGGGATTCACGGACAGAATCGCCCGGAGCTCCGGCCCCTGGTCGTCGTACACCTCGATGCGGTCCAGGTAGGAGCGGACGAGCCCCTGACACGTCAGCTCACCGGATGTAAACGCGGCGTGAATCGATGCGACTGTAGCTTCGGAGAGGACGAAGGGGACTGATGGCAGCGCAGGGTCTTCGGAGGGGGCGCTGCATCCCAAGATCGCCAGCAACATGAGCAAGCGCTCAGGGCTGCGGTCCCGCGGATTCCGCGACAGAGGGCTTGCCCCAATCATGGCATCGATCCTGTCGAAGTGGGACTCTGGGACCTTAAGGCACCCTCGGAGCCAGGCCTCTTCGAGCGCTCTCCGCCTCGGTCAAGCGTTGCCTTGATCATGCCTTGCCTCGATCGCGCTTCGCTTCGATCGGGCGGACCCCCAGAGCGGCGGGTCTACTGCCCGTCTTCGATCGCGCCCGCGCAACGCAGCAAGGTCCCCTCGTCCCACGGTTTCGCAACGAGCTGGACTGCCAAGGGTAGGTCGTTCTCGCCCATCCCGCACGGAACGCTGATTGCCGGCCAGCCCAGCGCGTTGAACGGATTGGTGAAGAGGGTCGAGGGCGCCTCGTCCAGAAGTGGAGCCACATCCGGTTGGGAAGGGGTGCTCAAGAGGTCGATCTTGTCCCAAAGCGCGTCCCACCGCTTCCGGAGGACGCTCCTCAGCCTCTGCGCTTGGAGGAAGTCCTCGGCGCTGAACGCCATCGCTCCGAGTAACCGGCCCTTACAGAACTCGCCGTAGTCCTCGTAGTGCTCGCGGAGCAGGGGCGCGTGCAAACCGGAGGCCTCGACCGCCAGGATCAACCCACTGACGCGGCGGAGAGCTTCGATGTCCGGGAGCTCGGTTTCGACGAGCACCGCGCCCGCGTCCTCCAGGGCCCGGTTCGCGCATTCCCACGACTGATGGGCAGCTTCGCCCCGTGTGTCGGCCGCCAAGATCGAGGGAACCCCGACGCGCAGCCCGGCCACTCCGGCAGCCGAGTCGACCGTTGAGCTGAATGCAGGCCCCCGCCGCGTCCGCGGATCCCGAGGATCGTGACCCGCGATGCACTCGAGAAGGATTGCCGCGTCCTCTACGGTGCGGGTCAGCGGACCGAGGTGGTCCAGCGACCAGGCCAGTGGCGTACACCCGAACAGGCTCACGCGTCCAAACGTCGGTTTGAGGCCGACGACTCCGCACAGCGCCGCCGGAATCCTGATAGAGCCACCGGTGTCCGAGCCCAGCGCCGCGGGGACGATTCCGTCGGCCACAGCGGCTCCCGACCCGCTGCTCGAGCCTCCGGTGTCGCGCTCCAGACCGTGCGGATTCCGGGTGGGACCGTAGTGTGGGTTGGTCGACCCGGGCCAGTAGGCGAACTCGGATAGTCGCGTCTTGCCGACAATGATCGCGCCCGCCGCCTCGAGGCGCTCGACCACCGCTGCGTTGAAGTCGGTCACGCGACCGGCGAACACCTTCGATCCCGCCGTGGTCACGGTCCCGCTCATTGCGAGCAGATCTTTCGCGGCGACGGGGACGCCGTGGAGCGGTCCGCGATAGACGCCTCGGTGGAGCTCGTCTTCTGCTCGGCGGGCTGCATCAATTGCCTGGTCCGCCAGGACGAGCTGAAATGCATTCAGAACGGAGTCGCGCTCTTCGATTCGGGCGAGGGCTTTCTCGGTGAGCACCACGGGGGAGATCTCGCCGCCCTCTATGTGCTGCGCCAACTCAGCAATCGTGGCCGGCCAGTCGGCGGCGGCCGTGGAGCCGCCGTCTTGGGATCGGGTGATTCGGCCCTCACCCCCGTCTGCGTCACTCCTCGGCTCGGGCAGCAGGGCCCAATCAGCTAGATAGTCTGGCTCGCTTTCTCGATCGAGGGTCGAAACGGTTTCGCGGAAGGCCGTAACTCGGTCGAGATAGCCCTCGGCGATCACCCGGTCGATATCGGACTCGGGGGCGGGAATATTCGCCGAACGTAGGTTCGCCCGGAATGTGTCTATCAAATCGCGTCCGACAATGACGACATCGTGAAATCCCGGACTTTCAGCGGCGGCACGACGACCGCGTTCGTGAGCCCCGAGGACTCTCCGGAAGAAACCCGCACGGGCTCGCCCATCATCTCGACATTGTTGAGCATGAATATGGGCGACTCGTTCCAGCGGAAGTTCTTGACCGGGTGGCTGATCTCGCCGTTTTCGATCAGGAAGGTGCCGTCCCGTGTGAGCCCCGTATACAGGATGGTCCGGGGATCCACCCCCCGGATATACCAGAAGCGCGTGAGCAGCAGCCCGCGCTCCGTTGAAGCAATCATCTCGTCGAGCGTCGAGCTCCCGCCTGACACGTACCAGCCAGAAGGAAAGCCCGTGGGCTGACGCCCCTGCTGCGACGCCCAATACCGGGAGTAGTTCAGATTCTGAAGTACTCCGTCTTCTACCCAGACCATACGACGGTTCGGGAAGCCGCCTCCATTGAACGGGGATGAGAAAATGCGGCGGTCACCGGGGTCTGAGTGGATGTTGACGCGGGTGTCCACGAACTGATCGCCGATCTTCGTGCCCCCTCCGGGCTTGCTGAAGAACGAGCGTCCTTCGTCGGCGCCTCGGGCCCCGAGCTGCCCCATCATGAGGCTCACCATGTTGCCCACCGTTGTAGGCTCCATCACCACGGTCCAACGGCCTGGCTCCACGGCTCGTGGGCTCCTCGAGGCCACCGCCTTCTCGACGGCACGCGCGCCCAACGCGCGGGTGTCGAGGTCGTTCCAGTCGTGCGCGCTGGTGCCACCCCAGCCGGATCCGGTGCCGTCGGGAGTCCGGACCGTGGTGGTGAAGTTAACTCTGGTGGACGTGCCGTACGCGAAGAGCCCCTCGCTCGTAGCCACAGCCGTGCTCGCCGCCTGGTGGATCAGGAAGCCCGTCGAGATCAGGTTCCTTGACGCCGCTTGCTCGGTCACCGCGGCGATCGCTCGCGCACGCTCCTCCGGCACGAGGTTGGCAGTCGAGTCGAAGTAGGGCCGCGCGTCCGGATACGTCTGGGAGCCGAGCTCGCCCATGTACTCGGGGTTGTCTGGCACGAGTCGCGCCAGCTGCTCGCTCGTGTCGACGACGCGCCTCAATGCGTCGTCGTCGAAGATGTTGGTGGTTGCTGAAGCCACCTTGTTGCCGAGCGCGCTCGTCATGGAGAGCGTCGCGTTCGTGGCGTCCCCCGACGTGCTCATCTGGTTTTGAGCGAAACGGGTGTTGCCCGTGTCGGTGCTCGACAGGTTGACCCGTGCCTGGTCGGCCGTCGAGAACGAGAGGGCTCGCTCGGCGATCCGCTGGGCCTCCTCGCGAGAAATGAACGTCGCCATGGGTCAGGCCCTCCGCCCGGTGTTGATCACGGCGATGCCCCGGTGCCGCGTGACCGGGCATCCGTGTGTGATCGCATTCGACTGGGACGGCTGGCCCTTCGCGTCTCCGAAGGAGCCTCCCAGCAAGTAGGTGCTCTCGCCGCCGAGCAGATCCATCGCGCCCCAGAACTCGGGGGTGCGGATCTGATACGCGACGTCCTTCAGCTGTCCGGTGATCTGCCCGTTCTTGATCTCGAAGAAGACCTGGCCGCCGAACTGGGCGTTGTACCGCTGCTGGTCGATCGAGAACGAGCCGCTGCCGTCGATGAGGATGCCGTTGTCCACGCCCCCGACGAGCTCCTCTTCCGACACGTCACGATCGGCGTGTGGGAGCAGATTGACGTTCGGCATGCGCTGGAACTGCACGACGCCCCATGACTGGCCGTACGAGTTCCCGTGCGATCGCACGGGGCGCCCCTGCGATGCGTACCAGTCCGATAGCCAGAGCGCCTGCTCGCGCGTCGTCTGCAAGTCGTTGAGAATGCCGTCCTTCACGATGAGGTACTCGTCGGGGCGGACGCCTTCATCGTCCCAGCCGACCGTCGAGAGCGCTCCAGGCGTCGTGCGCTCTCCCTGGACGTTCATGATCTCCGGACCGTAACGGAACTTGCCCAGGAACTCCTCGGGGGAAGAGATGAACGACGTGCCGGCGTAGTTCGCCTCGAAGCCCATGATCCGATCGAGCTCGGTCGGGTGGGCGATGGACTCGTGCACCGTGAGCCAGAGGTGGGAGGGGCGCAGGACGAGGTCGTAGCGTCCCGGCTGCACAGGCTTGGCCGAAAGCTTCGCGACCGCCTCTTCAGCCCATCTCGGTGCTTGTCCTGCCAGGTCCGAGTTCAGGATGTGCTCGTATCCGAGGCCCCGGGGTGCGACGTCGGTGCTGCTGCGCGACTGGAAGTCGGACCGGTCGGGGGCCACGGCGGTGACGTTCACTCCTCCTGAAGCCCGGAAGATGGTCTGGTCGGTGATGACGCCCTCGGTGGAAGCGAAGAACTTCTCCTCCCGCAGAAAGAACATCTGCGAGCTGGCGAAGGCCGTTCCCTGCACCGCTAGAGCCGCTTCATTCGCGCTCAGGAGTAGTGCCACCTTGTCTTCGATGGGGACGTCGAACGGGTCGATCTCGATGGGGCTCCGCCATTCGCCCCGGCCTGTCCAGTCGAGTGGGGCAAGCTCCACGGGGCGACGCTGTGCGGCGCGGTTGGCGCGAGCCTGCTCGACTGCGAGGCGGGCGACGCGGGCCACTTCGGCCGTCGTAACGTCCCGCGAAGCCGAGAAACCCCAAGTACCGTCCACCAGAACACGAACGCCGAATCCGGAAGTCTCCGTATCGGCTACACCGGTCACGACCCGCTCGCGGGTGCGCGCGGCCTGGTTCCGATTCGTATTGATGCGGACGTCGGCATAGTCCGCTCCCGCCGAGCGCGCCGCTTCCAACGCCGCCGCGGCCAGGGCGTCGCGGTCCTGCTCGATGCCGCGCCCGATCACGGTGGGCGTAAGGATCCCGTGAAGCGCATCGGGCCGCCCTACGAGTCCGAGGCCCACACCCGCCGCCGTTCCGTAGCGTACGAATTCCCGTCTCTTCATCGTCCGACTCCTATCATCGTCGCACTGAGCATCGCTCTGCCTCGCCTGGCCCTCCTTCCCACCGCTCCTCACCCACCGTTCTTGCTCACCCTCCACCGAACATCGACTGCGGATGGGGCGACCGTCGTCCCTCGTCGCCCGTGCCCCCTCCCGTTGGCGGCCGTGTCGCGGGGCGGCAAATTGCCCGTCGCAACCGCCGGCAGCTACCCCCTACGCGCGGTGTTGATGACCGTTACGTCCCGGAAGCGGCTCGTCGGGCAACCGTGTGACACGGCGTTCGACTGGCTCGGCTGGCCCTTGCCGTCGTTGAACGTCCCTCCAAGCCGGTAGGTGCTCCGGCCGCCGATCAAGTCCATCGAGTTCCAGAACTCGGGCGTTCGGATCTGGTACGCTACGTCCTTCAGCATTCCGGCCACCCGGCCGTCTCGGATCTCGTGGAAGACCTGCCCGCCGAACTGCGCGTTGTAGCGCTGCTGATCGATGGAGTATGACCCCCTTCCCTCGATCAGGATTCCCCGCTCGACGCCGTCCAAGAGCTCATCCAAAGAGACGTCGCGCTCGGCGTTCGGCAGAAGGTTGATGTTCGGCATCCGCTGAAACTGCACGACCGACCAGGACTGCGCGTAGGAATTGCCGTGCGAGCGGATCGCCCGGCCTTGCGACCGATACCACTCCTCGAGCCAGAGCGCCTGTTCACGGGTGGTCTGGAGATCGTCGAGGATGCCGTCCTTGACGATGAGATACTCGTCGGGACGTACGCCTTCATCATCCCATCCGACCGTGGACAAACCGCCCTCCGTGGTGCGCTCTGCCTGGATGTTCATGAAGTCGGGCCCATAGCGGAACGACCCGAGGTAGTCGTCCACCGGGTAGATGAACGAAGTCCCCGCGTAGTTGGCTTCGAACCCCTGGATGCGGTCCAGCTCCGTCGGATGCGCGATGGACTCGTGGAGCGTCAGAAACAGGTGGCTCGGGAGGAGCACGAGGTCTCAGCGTCCGGGTTCCACTGAGCGAGCCGAGAGCTTCTCGACCGCCTCCTCAGCCCACACCGGGGCGTTGCCCACGAAGTCCGCGTCCCGCACGTACTCATAGCCGAGCCCCATGGGCTGTACCGGGGTCGAGTCGCGGGATTGGAAATCGGAGCCGTCGGCGGCGACAGCAGTCACGCTGAGGCGTGGCCAGCATCGATACACCGTCTGATCGGTGACGACTCCGTCCGTGGATGCGAAGAACTTCTCCTCCCGCACGAAGCTCATGCTCGAGCTCGCGAAGCGAACCCCGTCCACGGAGGTGGCCGCGGCGTTCGCCCGGAAGAGCAGATCCACCTTCTCCTCGATGGGTACGTCGAACGGGTCGATCTCGATGGGGCTCCGCCACTCCCCGCCTTCGGTCGACTGCACGGTCGCGAGCTCGACGGGACGCCTCTGGGCGGCTCTGTTCGCACGTGCTTGGGCGACCGCTTTGCCGGCGACTTCCACCGCCGAATCGCTCGCGATCCGCGAGTCCGCGGCGAACCCCCAGGTCCCGTCGACGAGGACCCGCACGCCGATTCCGGACGTCTCGCTGTCCGAGAGCCCCGTGACGCGCTGCTCGCGGGTGCCGACGTTTTGGTTGCGGTTCGTGGAGACGCGGATGTCCGCGTAGGAGGCTCCGGCCCTTCTCGCGGCATCCATCGCCGCGTCGGCCACTGCCTGGCTCTGTGCCGTAGCTACCCGCCGCTGGCGCTGCCCTAGCAGCTCGTCGAGTCCAGCGCCCTTTCCCGCCACCGCCCCGAGGACGGAGGGGCTGAAGCCCCAACCGGCCGCCGCGGCACTGCCGCGGCCGATGAATTCCCGTCGTCGCATTAGGTCGATCCCCCGGCCTCGCTGGCATGTCCGTGATTGCCGTCTACGCGAGGCTCATTGCTCGGCGAGCCAGGCGGAGAGCGATCTTAGAAGGCCTGTGACTCCCTCGCCAACCCCTACCTCAGTCCACTCGCCCGGCGCGCTGCCCACCCAACCACCGAAGCCGAGGCGAGCGCCAGGAACACGAGCCATGAGAAGATCGGCGAAGCGGTGATCGGCAAGACCACCGAGGGCGGGGCCATCCCCGGCATCCGCACCACACCCCCCGCCCCGCCGATCCGAAGGGCGGCTTCGCTCCAGGTGACCCTCTCGGTGACCGGTCGGACCACCGCTCCACGGGTCGAGTCCGCGCTCAGGGCGTATCCCCCGGCGTCGTCGGGCAGGAACCGGACTCGCCCCCGGTTCGATCCAAAGCCGCTCTGTCCGGGGCGGTGCACCGTGAGAGCCCCGTCCTCACGCTCTACGCCCGCAACGCCCGCGGCCCGCGCGACGCCCACGGCCCCTGTGACACCAGCGCCCTCCGCGGCACGAACGCCGACCCCCGTCGCGGTCCGCGTCGGTCGAGTCAGCGGCAACCGCACGGGAAGACTCTCAGGGAGGTCTCCTTTCACGATGCCGGACCAAGCGACGCCGTGGACCCCCGGTTCCGGCGACACGGTCCAGGCGTCGCGCAAGCCCCCGGCGAGCCAGTCGACCACAGAGCCCCAGAACGCGGTGTGCCCCTCCACCTCACCCGCCTCCATCCGCCAATTCCAACTCTCCAGACCGGCGGCGACGACACGGCCCCGTCCCAGCCACCCCGCCCCCATGACAACCCGGTCGACCACGCCAGGGGCGGACTCGGTAAACGCCACCGGTGTAGCGCCGAGCGGAAGGGCCACGGGTTGGACCGAAACGACCAGGTCGGCGGACGGAAGGGGGGTCAGCTCGGCTGGCCCGGCCCAGCGGATGGACTCGGCCGCGATCCGCGTGCGACTCCCGGTTGGCGCCCAAAGCGCAAGCATCGACCCCGCCGCATCGGTCACTCCAATCAGTGGCGCCACCGGACCGGCCGCGTCGACAAACCCACGAGGTGACGCCATCGGTCCGGTTGCGCCCGGTGCCAACATCACCCCCCCGCCCCGCTCGGCCACCCAGCGAGCGAGGCGCGACCAGAACGCACCTTCCCCTGGCGGGCCGAGCACGGCGACGACATCGAACTCGTCCAACTCGGTGGACGCCGCTTCGTCGCCGCGGTTCGATCCGGCCCGCGTTCCGACGACCTGCCCGCGCCCCAGATCCTGCCGCACTGACACGTCTCCCCCCGCCGCTTCGAGAGCCCGGACGAGGAAGCGCGATTCCCATGTGGGAGGACCGGTGACCAAGAGCGTTCGGACCGCTCTTTGGGGGCGCACCCACGCGGACGCGCGCGCTTCATGGCCTGCCGCACGCACCGTCCACGTAACCGCTCCCGAGCGTGTGGGCAGTACAGCGAAAGCGAAGCTCTCGACTGCGTCATCGCCTATGCGTACAAACGTTGTATCCGTCACACGACTCCCGTCCTCCACGGCGATTTCGACTGTTTCACCCGGCACTCCGCGCACAGTCACGGTCAACGCGGCCCGGCGCATCGCGACCGGAGCCTGAGGAGCCGTGACCCGGATCGGCGTCAGGTCTTGCGGGGGCTCCACCACGACGGTTCGGCCCCTCGCAGCGTCGGCTAGGAGCGCCACGACTCCCGCCGCCGGCGGAGCGGCATCCGCAAAGACGATCGGGCGATCATCGGTCGCCGCGAGGGCTCGCGTCACCTCTTCCGGCGTGTTCTCGGATGTGAACCGCTGTGGGTCGTCGGCTCCTCTTGGCTCGGCGCCGCGGACGAGCAGGGCAACGAGTCCCAGACCGACGATTGCCCGGGCCATCCGCCAGGTCGTCGTCAGACCCTCTCCCGGGGCCGTGGCCCGGGGCTGGTCGTTCATCGTGTCAGCGCGTAGACGAGGATGTTTACGCCGAACCGGGTGTTGTCCACGGCCTGGAATCGCTTGTTCTCCGAGTGATAGCTCCACTCCGACGAGTAGTCCTTGTTGGAATAGAGTACCCCGATGCGCCCGGTGGCTTCGATGTGAAGCAGCTCTCTGTGGATGAGCCCGTCGCCCCAACCACTCAGCTCGTGCCCGGTGATGGGCGGACCGTCGTCGAAGACAAAAAAGCTCCGGTAGAGCTCGTGGCCGGTTGGCAGCGGCTGGAGCGCGTCCGCACCGAACAGCCTCCGCAGCTCGGCTGTCACGGACGAGTGGAAGGCACCGTCGATATCGTGGTTGTGGTCGTCGATGAAGATCAGACCGCCGCGATCGACGAATTCGACGAGGTTGCGACTCTCCGCCGGATTGAAGAAGACGGGGAGGTGGCCGGTGAGATAGAGGAACGGGTACTCGAGTGCCTCACGACTCCCGAGCTCGACGACGACGCCCTCACTCGCCACATCGAGGTCGGTGTATTGGGCGAGCGAATGGATGAGGTTGTTGGGCACGAGGGGCGCCGAGTCCCAGTCCCCGGACTCGTATCGAGCGGTGGCGAAGGTGAACGCGGAACCACGCCGGCCGCCGCCTGGCTCGCCCGACCCATCGGTCGGGCCCTCGGGGCTGGGCGACGCGGTCGGGACATCGGTGCCGCTCGACAGGTAGCGAGCCGCGGCCCACGTGGTCGGCGCGCCGCGGTCCGGTTCTCCGCTCCTCGACGCGACCGCGAGCAGGGTGCGTCTCGCCGCGCGCAGGTGGGCGCCCACTCCTTCTGCGTCACGGTCGTCCGCGCTCGCGGCGGCCCGGGTCAGGGATTCGCTCGCGGATACGTCACCGCCCGACCGCAGCAGCTCGAGGGCCAATTCGGACATCGCGACGGAGGCATTTCGTCCCGTCGGGGCCGGCGTCCGGGTGAGGAGCTCGTCCACGGTACCTACCAACTCACGAGCCGTCGTTCTCGATTGCGCCGGCGCGAGTCGGGGACCGGGATCTGCGTCGTCCAGCTCGCCGGTTCCACGTGTCGCGGCCACGTCGATGGGCGACACGCTGACCCTTCCGCGCGCGAACACCCTCTCGGATTCCCGGATCCGCTGTAGCTCATCGAGAGCGGCGTGTTGTGGAACGAGCGATGCCTCGAGCGCGGCGAGCCGCAAGAGCCGCTCGGCGTCCCACATGAGGTTGTAGACCTGGAGCAGTGACCGGTTGAGCGCGATGATCGGGTCGGAGTCGTGTTCGTGCGCAGGGATCTCCACGTTCGAGATGGTGGCGATCCCGGTCTCGGGATCGATGAGCGGTCCTTGCTCCGCGAGACCCTCGAGCTCGTCCAGGAACGGCTCGGCTTCTCCCTCCTCGAACTCGAGGTGCGCCTCGGGGTCTCCCGACGCGTCAGTCGCGCGACTGAAGATCTGCTCCCCCATCCGTCCGCGTAGACGTGCCTGCTCGTCGGCGATCTCCGAGGCGGCCACAACGAGCGACTCCGGCGCCAGACCGGTGGTGCGCTCGAGCAGCTCCTCCGTGAGCAGGATCACCATGCGCTGGCTCAGGATCGGCTCACGCTCCCGCTCGATGGGGAATCCGACCAGGGTCGTGACTTCGACCAACTGATCACCTCTCACGATCCGGATCTGGCGTGTGGCCGAGGCGCCGAGCCCTGGGCCGGTCACGTCGTTTCGGTCGGCTGCGGTCGCGCGGACGTGCAGCACATCGCCGGGTCCGAGATCGAGCTGCTCGAGATCCAGAGCGCGCCGCCCCTCGATGCCCCTATCCGAAGTCGTGGTCGTGTCCCAGTCCCAGACGCCCTCCTCGAAGTCGAACGACTCGCCGCTTCCGCGTGATCGCACCCACCGCAGTGATAGCTCGGCGACGCCGTAGTCGTCATCGGCCACTGCCCGGAGCGGAATGACTCCGGTGGCCGTAGCCATGGCGACATCCCGAGGGGGAGTGACGAGCTCGACGGTCGGGGGCCGGTCGCGGAGCAGGTGCAGCGGGAGGACACGGCGGTCCACCGTCTCCCCGTCCACATCAACGCCGAGCGCCAGACCGCGATCATCAGGACCGACCGTCCAACGAACGGTCCAACCGTCCTCGCCCGCGAGTGGTGTGAGCGTCGAGCCTCCGACGACCTCGGCGGTGACCAAAGGGGGTCGTGCCGACCCGGCGCCGCGCACCTCGACGACCGATCCAGGGAGAGCGCTGAGCGCGGCACCGTCTCCGCCCTCGGGCGTGGGAATCGCGGCAAAGGCCGGTGGCCGCACGGTGTAGGTCACCGAGCCCAGGGTCGGCGGAGCGTCTGCCGTGACGGAAAGCCCACCGTCGGGCGAAGGCGCCGACTCGATCACTGTCTCGGCCGGGCGCAGCCATCGGTCGTCCAGGTAGTCTCGTCCGCCCATTGCGCCCAACACGACCGTGGCGACGACGGCAGCGACCATCGCGCCGCTCCAGACGCGCGTGACCTCGAGGGGAACGATGCGCGCCGGGGAGACGCGACCGAGCTGTGCGTGCGCCCTCGCGCGGAATGCCTCTCCGACCGGTCCGGCGGCCTGGAATGCGAAGAGGGTCGAGAAGACGTTACCGATTCCGAAGCGCTCATCGACGAGAAGGGCGAATCGAGCCCCCAGCGGCCCCGGGAACGCGCGGCGGAGAGCGACCAGCACGGCAATCGACGGTGCCGCGAGCGGGAGCCAGCGCAAGCTCCGGCGGAGGGTGGCCGACGGCGCGAACAGCACGTCGACAGCCATGAGGAGGAGCGCGACTACAATCGCGCCGAGCACGGCCACGGCCATGCCCCTCACGATGACTCGCAGACGCCATCGCGAGCGTATGCGGCCAATGAGGTCGACCGGTGTCATGACCCTGACCCCACCCGCGTGAACGTCCGCGAGAGTGCGATCTCGAGCCCCATCAGGAGGAGTGCCAACGCGATGAGCCATCGGCCGAGCGGACGACCCGATGGAACGGCCAGCGCGTTCAGCTCAACGGTCGGCTCGCCGTCGAATCCACCTTCGAGGACACGCAGCGCCGACTCGTCCAGCGGTGTGTCCGCCACCGTTGTGTCGCAGCCGCGTCCCAGGACGTCGATCAGGCTCGTGAAGCCGGGTGAAGCCGTCAGGGCCGCGCTCCCTAGCGGCACTGAGAGGTACACGAGACAGCCTTCTCCCAGCGGTTCAGCTGCTGCCGCCGGCGTCGCATCCTCGAAGACGGCCAGTATGCGGCTCCCCTCCCGGGGGGCACCTGGTTCGCTCGGTCCCGATAGAGACGCCACCTCCGTCATGTTGTCTACCCCGACGAGGCTGCCCCCTGGCAGCACGAGGCGGCCTCGGCCGGGGCGTGCGGGTCCAGCCTCCTCCGGTGCTGACGCCGACGGCTGTAGCCGCCATGGCCCGTAGTCTCCTACTCCAGCCAGCGAGCCCGACACCACGACCGAGGCTCCGCCGGACGCCCGTCGCCTGAGCTCGTCCAGCACGTCCGGCGCGGGGTCCTCCGCGAACACCCAGTCTGCCGGCTGGGCTTCCGACCCCGGGCCGAGAGAGCTCCTGGCGTCGAGCCCCAGCGCTGCCAAGCCGCGCACAACGGCCGCGTCGGGCTCGGCTCCGATCACGATGGCCGTTCGCGGCGCCGTCCGCCCGCCTCCCCTGTCGACTGCCGGCCCACCCACCGCGGGCTCGCGTACCGGGATCACGTCGATCTTCCCCGACCACAGATCCTCCCGAATCAGGCCGAAGGCCGATGGGAAGGCGCTCCACCTCGGCCGAGTCACCCACGTTGCTTGGACGGATTCCAGACGGGTGCCAGACACCGCCACCGAACGGAGCGCACGTAGAGCCGACTCGTAGTCGGCCTCGGCGGGTCCGGTCTCGAGACTCCCGAGCGCACCGATGTCGATGAACCGCGCCGGCAGCCCCGTCCCGTACGCGAGGATCAGCACTGGCTCGTCGGAGCTCGGCTGGCTCGCCGCTCGCTCCGCTGCAGCCAAGGCTGAATCCCAGACGGGCGCCATTCCCGAGCCGGCGTCGAGCATCACAATCCGACCGGCCCCGCCTCGCGCCGGCGTCCAGACTGCGCCCGCGAAGACGGCGCCGAGGGCGAGGGCGAATCCCGCGCGGCTAGCGAGCACGAGCAGATCCCGCGGAACGGCATGGAGGCGAACCGATGTCCGAGGAGCTTCGGTGAGGAAGCGGGCGGTAGGGAGTGGCCTTCGGGACGGAGGGCGCCGCGCGAGGAAGTGCAAGAGCACGGCCACGAGCGCCAGGGCAGCCCCTGCCCAGAGGAATGCTGGTGACAGGACAGAGATCATCCGGGACCCTGGGACATCATGGACTCTTGGACATCAGGCGGGACCCTTGGAGATCATTGCCTCTTGGACATCAGGCGGGACCTTGTTTCGTCTCGCGCGCGCGGGCTCGTGACGTGCGCGTGCGAGAAGCCAGGGGCCCAACTCCGACAGCAAGGGCTGATCGGTGATGAGCGGAACGTACTCGGCCCGTCGCTCCTCGAGGCCCCGTCGCAGGCGTGCGTAATACGCCTCGACGCGTTCCGCGAACGCCGGGTCCTGCGCCGGAACGGCGGCGGTCTCGGCGTCAGGGAGCTCTGGATCGAAGTAGAGTGCCGCCCCCGCCGGTGACAACCCGAGCTCTTGCCGGGTCACGAGCCGAATGACGATCACCTCGTCGCCGCGGGCCCGGAGCCGACCGACCGCGTCGAGCAGCCGCTCGCCGTCGTCGTCCTCGAGTAGGTCCGACACCAGGACGACGCGACCCTTCCGACTCAGTGCGCCACCGGCCTCGTCCAACGCCTCGGAAGCCCATCCGTTCCCGGACGACGCCAGCCTCGCAAGATCGAGGAGGAGCTCGTGAAGCTGCCCTGGCCGATTCCTCGGGGGCAGGTGGAACGACGTCCGGGTCCCGAACGACGCGAGCCCGACCGCGTCTCCGGAGCGCAGCATCACGAGCGCGAGGGCGGCAGCTACGAACTGTGCGTAGCGGAGCTTCGTGACGGGCCCGTCGCCACTGAACGCCATCGATTCGGTGCCATCGACGAGGAGGAAGGACTGGAGGTTGGATTCCTCGCGAAACAGCCTCACGAACAGCCGGTCGGTTCGTCCGTACAAACGCCAGTCGAGTCGCCGGACGTCGTCGCCCTGCTGATAGGCGCGATGGCGTGAGAAGTCCTCCCCCGAGCCCAAGAACGGCGAGCGATGAAGCCCGCTGATGAAGCCGCGAACGATGGTCCGCGCAACGAGGTCTAGCCCTCCGAGTCCATCCAACAGCTCGGGGGTGAGCAGCTCGCGGGCGGCACGGGAAGACGGCGCGACCGATCCGGAGGACAGCGTGACGCCACGCATGTGTTGCTAGCGGCCGGCAGCCGAAGTGCCGCGGGTATCTGGCCTGCGGCTGCAGGGCACTAGACGAGCCCGCTCCGCGGGGGCTCCACTCTCGCGAGCAGCTCTTCCGCCAGCTCGTCGGGGGTCCGTCCCTCGGCTTCGGCGTAGAAGTTGAGGAGGATGCGGTGGCGGAGGACAGCAGACGCGACGCGACGGAGGTCGTCAGGCGCGACGTGGAGTCGTCCATCGATCAACGCCAGCGCCTTGCCACAAAGGACCAGCGCCTGACCAGCTCGAGGGCCCGCGCCCCAGCGCACCCAGCGGTTCGTGGTCTCGATCGCCTCGGGTGTGTGTGGCCGCGAGCTGCGCACCAGACGGGCCGCGTAGTCGAGAACCACGTCGGATGCTGCGACGCCGCGGACGTACTGCTGCAGCTCCAGGACCTCGGCGCCGTCGAGCACGGGCTCGACTGGCGCCTCGCCTTCCGAAGTCGTCGAACGCAGCACCTCCACCTCGTCTGTGTGATCCGGGTAGTCCAAGTGGACCTTGAGGATGAAGCGGTCGAGCTGTGCCTCCGGCAGTGGGTAGGTACCCTCCTGCTCGA
This sequence comes from Longimicrobiales bacterium, assembly GCA_965248625.1. GTDB lineage: Bacteria > Gemmatimonadota > Gemmatimonadetes > Longimicrobiales > Gaopeijiaceae. Next base: position 2,511,482 of record OZ252109.1, read on the forward strand.
TCGGGTTCTGCGTGGCAAGGACGAAGAATGGGCGCGGAAGCTCGAGGTCGTTCCCCCCCGCCGTCACGCGCCCCTCCTGCATGGCTTCGAGCAGCGCCGCCTGGGTCTTCGGCGGCGCCCGATTGATCTCGTCGGCGAGCAGAACCTGAGTGAACACGGGACCCTCGAGGAAGCGGGCCTCGCGCCGCCCGGTGGCGCGATCTTCCTCGATCACCTCCGTGCCGGTGATGTCACCGGGCATGAGGTCGGGCGTGAACTGGATACGGCGAAACTCGAGGTGGAGCGCGTCGGCGAGCGTGTGCACGAGCAGCGTCTTCGCGAGACCCGGGACGCCTTCCAGAAGGCCGTGACCGCCCGTCAACAGGCACAGGATTACCTCTTCGACGGCCTCGGCCTGTCCCACGACGCGCTTGGCGATCTCCGTGCGCAAGGCATCCAGCCTAGCGGTCAGATGACCGATCCGCGCTTCGACTTCGAGAGCGGCCGACTTCACCGACTTGGGATCCGTGCGAAAGCGGCCTGGGCCACGCTTGACACCGAACTGTTCACGGCGTTCTGCGGTATTCTCGATGACAATGCGCGCACTCTGTCCAAAGTCGTCCTAGAACCTCGCTTCGATCCTCTGCCGGTCTCGCGTCCTGCGCCCCATCCTCGTCTCGGGACCCCTCTAATCATAACTTCGTGGCTCTGGCGATCGCCGGTTGTCTGCGCTTTTCCTCCATTCAGGAGATCGTTCCATGGCCGAATCGGCTCCACAGAACTACAAGAACCACCAGAAGTTCGTCCCCATGTACCACTACGTTGCCGCCGCCATCGTCGTGCTCAACTTCGGGTGGTGGACGTACCGGACGCTTACTGCGTTCTCGATGGACCACCTGGTTTTGATGGTCTTGGGATTCGGGGTCATTCTGGTCGGCTTCTTCGCACGGGGCTTTCCCAACAAGAACCAGGACCGGATCATTCGGCTCGAGGAGCGGATGCGATTTGGCGAGCTCTTACCGGACGACCTGAAGGCACACGTCAACGAGTTTACGACCGCCCAGCTCATCGCCCTCCGCTTCGCATCGGACGCAGAGCTTCCGGAGCTGGCGCGCCGGGTGCGCGACGAGAAGATGGAGAATCGCGAGGACATAAAGAAGCTTGTGAAGGACTGGCGGGCAGATCACCATCGCGTCTGAGGCTCGCTACTCCTCTTTCAGCACGACAACCGGATCCACCCTGGTCGCGCGTAGCGCCGGCACATAGCACGCGATCAGCGCGACCGCGGCCAGGGCCGCCGGTGCCGACAGGAACGTCACTGGATCGGTGGTCGTGACGCCGAATACGAACGAAGTCATGAGCCTCGTCAGCGCGAGCGCACCCGCCATTCCCAGAACCAGACCTGCGCCGGCCACTACCAGACCGTGTCGCAACACCATGCCGAGCACGACCCCCGCTTCGGCGCCCATCGCCATGCGGATACCGATTTCTCGCCGTCTCTCGGCCACGGCGTAAGACATGACACCGTACGTACCCACCGCGGCCAACGTCAGTGCGACAGCGGCGAAGATCCCAAGTAGAGGGTGAGAAACCGCGGCCTGGCAACCGCGCCCCAAAGGTTCTCCTCCATCGACTGGACCTGAGCGAGAGCCAACGCGCTGTCCAGCCTCCACACCTCGCTTCGGACCTGTCCAGCCAAAGTCATCGGCGGCGGCAAGGTACGGACGACCACGTTCATCGTCTGCGGAGCGAACCCCAGCTCCACTCCTTGGTTGTAATTGATGTAGAGCTCGGTGCCCGTCTCCTCCTCGAGCCCTCACTGTTTCACGTCCTTCACGATCCCGACGATTTCCATCCACGGGACCTCGTCTCCGCAACAGCTCCGCAGACGCCGGCCGATCGGGTTCTCATCACCATAGAACACACGCGCGAGGCGTTCGTTGATTAGCGCGACGGGGTGGCCAACCTCGCCCTGATCGGTGGATCCTCGGCCTGCCATCATCGAGATCTCCATCGTCTCGAGGTAGGACGGCGTCACCCATTGGTAATAGTCCACGTTGTGCGCGGGACCGTCGTCGGTTTGCTCGAGTCCCTCGAACTCGGTGTCGTTGGCGCTCACGGTTCGGCGAGGGCGGGAGTCCGCTCATGGCAGCGGCCGACTCGACACCGGGCAGTCCCTCGAGGCTCTGGGTCAGCCGACGAAAGTACGCGATGCGGTCGCCGTCCTCAGGATACGCCTCGTCGGGCAGGTACATCTCCCAGGTCAGCAACCCTTCCGGCCGAAATCCCGGGTCGACCTCGAGCAGGGACTGGAAGCTCCGGATCATCACGCCCGAGCCGATCACGAGGACCACTGCCATCGCGACTTCACCAGCGACCAACAGCCGACGCAGCCGCTGGCGAGGCGAGCCGGCCGTCGCGCGTTGACCGCCTTCCCGGAGCACCAACCCGATGCGGCTCCCCGTGAGGTGGAGTACCGGAGCCATACCGAACACGAAGCCCGTGAGCAGCGAGATGCCGAGGGTGAAGCCCAGTACTGCAGCGTCCAGAGTGACCTCGTCGAGCCTCGGAATGCTGCCCGGACTCGCGGCGAGGAGCAGCTCGATTCCTGCGTAGGCCAGGCCCAGTCCGAGCACGCCGCCGACGAGGGCCAGCGTCGCGCTTTCTGTGAGGAACTGGCGGATTAGCCGGAGCCGTCCGGCTCCCAACGCCATCCTCACAGCCACTTCTTTGTGCCTCGACTCCGCCTTTGCCAGCAGGAGGTTACCTACGTTGGCGCACGCGATCAGGAGAACGAAGCCGACGGCCCCGAGGAGCACCCAGAGTTGCCCGCGGATATCCCCAACGAGCTCGTCTTGGAGCCCCGCCATCTTCATCGCGTGGAACTCCGGATCGGGCACATGTCCGTCCGGAATCAGCTCCCTCCACTCCCTGACCATCCGCGCGAGGTCGTCGGCGGCCTGCGCGTGGCTCACGCCGGCTCGCAATCGTCCGACCAGGTACATGTAGTGGGAGGCCCGCCCGCCCGGGTCGGCGGGGTCGAGCTGCAGCGGCCTCCAGATTTCGACGCCGGCGTCGTCGATGTCGAACCCCTCGGGCATCACACCAAGGACCGTGGCGGGCTCGCCGTTCACGAGCACCGATCGGCCCACGAGCTCGGGGTCGGACCCGAACGCCCTCTGCCAGAGGCCCCGCGAGAGAACCACGGTCAGGGCGGTGCCCGCGACGTCCTCGTCGCGTGTGTAGTGCCTTCCCAGCTCGGCGTCGACGCCCAGCGCCTCGAATAGGCCGGCCGTAGCGGTAGCAGCGGTCACGCGCAGGGGACTCCCTTCCGCATCGAAGCTCACCAGGCCCGTCCGGTATCCGCCCAAGACCTCGAAAGCCCGGTTGCGCTCCTCGAGCTCCAGGTACTCTGGAGCGGACAGCCAGAACTTATCGAAGCCGAGGGTCGGAAAGGTGCTCTTTATCGAGACGAGGCGGTCCTCCTACCGCGACCCGATCAGCATCGGGCTCGCGTATGCACACCCTTCCGGTATGACGAGATTTGCCGGCCATCTGTTGCAGAAGGACGGGGCACGAGCTGGATGGAGTCGCTACCCCGAGAGCATGCTTCGAACGACGAAGCCCAGATTAGCGGGCCGCTCGGCGAGCCGTCTCATATACCAGGGGTACCAAGCCGGCCCGTAGCTGATGAGGACCCGCACGGGAACACCCTCGCGGGCCATCGCCACCTGTTCGAAACGGCGGATTCCATAGAGCATCTGCACCTCGAAGGCGCCCCGGGGGGCGCCGGTACGCTGGGCGACTTCGCGAATCTGTGAAAGCAGGCCCATGTCGTGCGTCGCAATTCCGTGTGGCTCTGCCGGATCGGATCGTTCGATCAGACGACCGGCCAGCGCCAGGAAGTTCGCGTCCACATCACGTTTCCTGGGGTACGCCACGGAAGCCGGCTCCCGGTAGGCGCCCTTCACCAGGCGGAGACGCGCGCCCAGGTCGAGGAGTCGCTCGACGTCATCGGCCGTACGATACAGGTAGGCTTGGACGCAGAGGCCGATGTTGGAATGATCGACGCGCGCCGCGGCGAACAAGTCGAGCGTGGCCTCCGCGTATGCCGATGCCTCGATGTCCACCCAAACCACGTTCTGTTGCGCAGCGGCGGCGGTCGCGAGGGACTGGAGGTTGGAGAGCGCGAGGTCACGGTCGACGTCCAGCCCGAGGTGGGTGAGCTTGATGGAGATGTGGGTGTCCGAGTCCCCCGTGCCGATCTCGCCTAGGAGCTCGGAGTAGTGCTTCAGCACAGCCGAGATCTCGTCCTGGTTCTCGACGTTCTCGCCCAACAACGAAAGCACAGTGCCAATGCCGTCTTTACCGAGCGTCTCCGCTTCGGTCAGCGCGGCCTCGCTCGTCTCACCAGGCATGAAGCGAGCAACCGCCCGGCGCGCGAACGGGCGGCTTCGAAACTGACGCTCGAGCCACGCGTTCCGCGAGCCCCAGAGGAGAGCGTCACGAAGCAACTTCGCTCACCCCACCCTCGTGGCCCCACCGGCTCGGGCCAAGGGCTCGGAACTTTTCGCGTGACTGATGAGTGCTCGGCCGTATGTGTCCACTCTGGTCCGCGACGACGTGGGACGCTCCGTCGCCCTGGTCCGGGGGCTGGTGGCCGGAGCTCGGCCAGTCGGGTAGCGTCGGCATTCGTGGACACTCGACGGCTGAAGGGGGCCGTGCAATAGTGATCTACGACAGTACGTCGGGCAACCGTTTTCCGTCACGAATGCACCGGAGTCAGGTGCGGAGGTTCCCTAGTGGTCAGTAAGATTGCTCCAGCCTTGCAGAGGCCCGAGCCTCCCGCCCAAACGGTCGGGAGGACGAGGCGGACGATGCTGGCCCCCCTCACGCTGTTCGTCGTGTTATCCGGGTGCTCTCGCGTGCAGCCCGCCTTGACGGTCGACGACATCGCGTATGACGAGACCGAGCTTCTCGGGCTCACGACGGAGCGCCGGGAGGCGCTGATCGCGCTGACCGCCCTCGGAGTCGCGGCGAGCCGCAGTGACTTGGAACGCCTCGGCGAGCCACTCGTGGAGGCGGGCCAGCGTGAACGGCTCCAAAGGAAGCTCATCGCGGAGGTGTCGCTCCGGAGCGCCGGCATCGACGACGAGGTGCTGGATGCGCGCTATCTCACCGATCCCGACTACGAGCTGACGGTCCGCCACCTGATCTACCTGTCCGACCGATCTCAGCCGGTGGAGGTGCGGCGTATCGCCCGGGCCAAGGCAGCCGCAGCGCTCGCCCGGGCACGGGGAGACGAGGATCTAGATGCGCTCGCCCGTGAGCTCTCGGAAGAGCGGGGAGCGGACCGAAGTGGCGGACTTCTTCCGACCGCCCGAGAGGGCACGTGGGTGCAGGAGTTTTGGGACGCGGCGCTGGCCCTGGGTGTAGGAGAGCTCAGCGGAGTCGTGGAATCGGAGTTCGGCTTCCACGTTCTCCGGCTGGAAAAGCGCGACGTCGTTCCGTTCGCGGAGGCCCGCGACGGCGTCGTTGCGGAGGTTCATCCACTCCTGGCCAACGCCGCGGCCTGGAGCGACTGGCAGACCGAGGCGACGGCCGGGATCGAGCTCCATCCGCCGGGGTTGAATGCCTGGTTGGCGGGGACGGCGATGGACACGACCTCAATGGCTTCCTGGCCAGGAGCGTCGATGACCGTGGCCGAGTTCGATCGAGTCCTCGCCGCGCAGGCGGGTGGTACGGTTCGGCGTCTTCGTACCGGTTCACTCGATCGCCTACAAACCGCGGTCGCCGGAGTGGCGCGCGAGACCATGCTCGTGGCCCGGGCGGAGGACATGGACATCAGGTTATCGGAGGTCGATGACGCGGAGATTCGTCGCGAGTGGCGCGATCTCGTGTCTTCCTGGACCGGGACACTGGGCTTTCGCGAGGGACTTACGGGTGACGAGATCAAGGCGATCGCCCTGGACGCTCTGGGGTCTACCCGCCAGAGCGTGATGATCGCGCGTGAGGAGACGCTCGCTCACGGCTCGTTGTTCACAGCCGCCTACCAGACCCGGATCTCGCCAGTCGAAACCGCCTCCCAACCTCGAACGTAGGGGTGCGTATGCAACCTCGAACCAAACGCCGGCTGACCTTCCTCGCCGGCTTCGCGCTCTATTTCGGCGCGCTCTGGCTCCTCTGGGGCACGCCCGTCGTCTATCCGCTCAAGGTCTTCGTTGTCCTCCTCCATGAGATCAGCCACGGTATCGTGGCCATCGCAACGGGAGGAACCATCGAGCGGATCGTGCTCGACCCCAGACAGGGCGGGGCCTGCTTTTGCCCGGGCGGGAGCGCGTTCCTCACGCTGTCGGCCGGCTACTTGGGAAGTCTCGGTTGGGGTGCCGTGCTGTTGTTGAGCGCCCGCGAGGCGGGGCCAAAGTCGCGGTGGATCGTCGGAGCAGCCGGCGTGATCGTCGTCCTGCTGACGCTGTTCTATGTCCGGAGTGCCTTCGGCCTTGGGTTCGGGGTGCTCTTCGGCATCGCGCTCGTGGCGTCGGCCTACAAGCTGAAGCCTGGCGTGAACCGGGTGTTGCTCACGACCCTGGGACTGACGAGCTGTCTCTACGCCATCTTGGACATCAAGAGCGACATCCTCGACCGACCCGAATTGCGGTCCGACGCGCGCATGCTCGCCGAGCTCACCGGTGTGCCCACCGTGGCATGGGGAGTCATTTGGATCGGAGTGGCCCTTCTCGTCAGCTGGCTCTTATTCCGGCGAGCTTACCGACAGGCTTGAAGCCATCACACCGTAGTAGAACTCGACCCAGTCCAAGGGGAGCCCACGCCGCTCGGCACGGGCGATGAGCTCGTCGACGGCGTCACCTTCGTCGATTCCCTCCCTGACGAAAGTGATCACCTCGCTGGTTCCCTCGAACTGATCGCGGAGGCGCTCGATGGGCGTCGGCGGGTCATGGCCGCCCACGACTGTGGTGCGGGGGGTCGTGTGGTCCAGCAGTGAGCCCAACGACGCCAGAAAGCGCTCGGGGTCCGTTGGACCGGGGTAGATCCGGTCACGGTCGGGGAAGTAGTTGTCGCCCATGTGCAGCACATCCGAGCCCTCGAAGTACACGACCAGGTCGCCCGTCGTGTGGGCAGGCAGCGCCACGATGCGGACGGCCTCACCGTTGAACTCCAGCCGGGATTCCTCGGCAACGGCCATGTCTGGGAGCGCGGTCTCCGGACGGGGCGGCAGCTGGACGCCGTCGATGAAAGTAGACAGATCGCCCATGGCTTCGCGGGTCTCGGGATGGGCGATGATGCGGGCAGTCTCCGCGAAGGCGGCGTTCCCACCCAGGTGGTCCTCGTGCGCGTGCGTATTCACGACGTAGCAGACCTGCGGTTCGCCGAGCCCCTCGAGCGCCCGGCGGATCGCGGGCTCCGCGGGAGCATACCCGGTGTCCACGAGCAAGGCGCCGTCGGAGCCGATCGAGGCGACGATGTTGGAGCCGGCGCCGACGAGCAGACGTACCGAGCCACCCAAGTGGGTCGACTCCAGGACCAGATCATCCACCCGCCGGATGACGCCGAGGTAGGATTCGCCATCCCGAACGTCGTCGAAGGCTGGATCGTACTCGGCGAAATGAAGCATCAGCCCCTCGATCGCCTCTTCCCACATCACATCGAGCCAGCTCACCGCTTCCGCTCCACGGCCCTCGAGCGCGAGCGCCCGTGCGAGATGATACTGCACGAAGGGTCGGTTGATGTGCCCCGCGGCGATCAGGCGAGCGGCCTCCTCCAGGGCCGCGACCGCGGCGGGGTGGTCTCCGGAGCCGAGAGTGTCCTGACCGGCCTCCAGGTGCTCGGCGTAGGCGGGCACCTCCTGGGCGACCGATTCGGGCGTAGGGAAAGCCAGAAGGCCGAACGCGGTCGAGAGTGTGGCCCAAGGCAGCGCCCACGGGCAGCTCAAAAGCCTGTTCAATTTATTCTTGCCGCTCCGGCGGACGGCTTGTAGCTTCGTTCAGCCGTCTCCGGAGGAGAGGGCTTGGGCCGCCGGAGAAGCGCCCAGATAGCCTTCTTCGGCGGACCGCGGGTCTTGAGCTCGCCGGTGCTATCGCCCGATGTTGTCTCGTGAAAAGGAGGTGATCGTTGTCTAGTCCAAGTAGCCTGTTCAGCCTGGCCAGGGCAAGCGATCGCCGCTAGCCGCGTGATCGTATCTGTTCCGGCCTGCGGCCTTCGTGCCGGGCTGAGCAGAAACGTTTCAAGAGAGCGCCGTCGGACCTAGAGTTCGGCGGCGCTTTCTTCTTCGAGGGCGCTAAAAGGCGACGCGCTGCCTACCCCGTCAAACGCCGAACCAGTCCGGCGAGTTACCCGCCTTCCACTTGATGTTGCACCCGATGCTCGGCACTTGGGTCTCGGGCACGCTGCCACCTTCGAGAAGGGCGTCGGCTGCCGCCCGCAGGTCTCCTCCCGTCACTGGCGTGTCGGTGCTCGGCCGTGAATCGTCGAACTGGCCCCGATAGACCAACGTGTGCACTCGATCATACAGGAAGAAGTCGGGGGTGCATGCTGCTCCGTAGGCCTTCGCGACCTCCTGAGATTCGTCGACGAGATACGGGAACGTGTACCCGACGCTCGCGACCTCCTCTCGCATCTTGTCTGGGGAGTCGTCGGGCTGGGCCTGTGAGTCGTTCGAGTTGATCCCAACGATGGCGAGCCCCCTGCCCTCGTATTCTCGCGCGAAATCGGCCAGCTCGTACCGCAGGTGCTTCACGAATGGGCAGTGATTGCAGAGGAAAACGACCAGCAGGCCTTGAGCGTTGGGAAAGTCCTGCAACGACCACTCGCGTCCGTCGGGGTCAGGAAGCTTGAAATCGGGCGCTGGCGTGCCGATCGGCACCATGGTGGACGGCGTTCGGACCATCGTTGTCTCCAAGCGAGTTGCAAGGTGGCCGGCAAGGTATCTCGGCTCCCTGCCAGCTACCCGGAGCGGGGGATGCGGGTCCGGAGATTGATAATCCTTCAAGATTGAAATATCTTCTGCCGAACGCTGATTCGTAAGTAGCGGAGGTGGGGAGGCGACGAGGGCGGCGCTCCCGCCCGGGCAGCGATACGAGAGAGGTGCTTTGACGCCCCAGATCACACGAGGATTTCATCATATCACGATGGTGGCCACCGAGGCGCGACGAACGCTCGTGTTTTATCGCGAATTGCTCGGGCTGCACCTCGCGAAGCGCACGGTGAACTTCGATGACCCAGGTGCCTACCATCTGTACTTCGGGGACGCGGTTGGGGCACCCGGCACGATCCTGACCTTCTTCGAGTGGCCTCGAGCCCATGGCGGCCATTGGGGCGTAGGGGGTGTGCACCATCTCGCCCTCGGAGTCGCCACCCCGGAGGCGCAGCTCATGTGGAAGCGCCGTCTGCAGGACGCGGGCGTCGCGGTGTCCGGACCGTACGACCGGGGCTACTTCCGCAGCATCTATTTCTCGGACCCCGACGGTCAAATCCTCGAGATTGCCACAGAAGGTCCGGGCTACGCCGTCGACGAGCCACCTTCCGCCCTTGGAGAGCGGCTCATCCGGCCGGACCCGAGCCGACTGAAAACGGGACGGGACGAGCCAGCGATCCGGGAGGCCACGCATCCGGCGGCCGTTCCCGCGGTCACGCCGGAGATGCGGCTGTCGGGCATCCACCACATCAGCGGAATCACGGACGACTTGGACCGTGCGGGAGATTTTCTCGAGAGCGCGCTGGGTCTTCGACTCGTGAAACGCACGTACAATCAGGACGACGGCCAGACGCTCCACCATTTCTGGGCCCACTACGAAGGCGGGCGGGTGTCACCCGGCAGCTCCTACACACTCTTCGGATGGCCTGGCTCGAGCCAGATCGCTCGCCCGGGCGCAGGTCAGACGCACCATGTAGCTTTTCGCGCCCGCGACGAGAGCGAGCAGCTCGCATGGCGGGACCATCTCGAAAGCCTCGGGATCGACGTGACCCCGGTGCTGGATCGCCAGTACTTCAAGAGCATCTACTTCCGCGCGCCCGACGGAATGCTCATGGAGATCGCGACAGATGGGCCAGGCTTCGTGGTCGACGAAGAGGTGGCAATGCTCGGGACAGTGCTGCAACTGCCTCCATGGCTGGAGCCCGAACGCACTCGAATCGAAGGCCGTCTCACGCCGCTCGATTGAGCCGCACGCCTGCGATCGCGACGCCTCGGACGATCTCATCGATGGAGTCCCATCCGCGAATGGAAATCAAAGAGTACGATTCACAAATCCCCCATGACGTGACGGACGGTGCACCGCTCGTCGTTCTACTCCATGGCCGCGGGAGCCACGAGGGAGATCTCGTGGAGCTCGGTCCGTCACTGCTGGACGGGGCGGTCGTCGTCACGCCCCGAGCGCCCTTCCCCGCTGAGCCGTGGGGCTACGGTCCAGGGTGGGCGTGGTATCGCATCGACCCCGGCTTCCAGATCGCGGCCGACACTCTGATTCCGAGCCTCATCGCACTCGACGATTTCCTCCAGAGAATCGCGACCGAGCTTCCCGTGGAGACGGGGCCTCTCGTGCTTGGGGGATTTTCGCAGGGCGGCACCGTCAGCCAGGCGTATTCCGTGCGGAATCCCGGCAAGGCCCCCTTGGTCGTGAACTTCAGTGGCTTCCTCGCCGATGACCCGGCGATCTCCGTCACGGAGGTTACCGTGGCGGGAACCCGGTTCTTCTGGGGTCACGGCGTGCACGACCCGGCCGTCCCGTTCGAGCTCGCACTTCGAGGCAGAGAACGCCTTCGGAGCGTGGGCGCGGAGCTCGAGGCGCGCGACTACCGGATCGGCCACTGGATCGACGCGGAGGAGCTTCGAGACGCCCGGCGGTGGGTGGAACAGGCGTTAGACACTCCAGGGTAAGGCGCCCAGCCTCGTGCGGGCAGGGGCGGGTCGTTACTTGCAGGCGGGAGGCGAGCCCGCGATGGCCAGCAGCCTTGCGACGGTTTCGCAGAGGTCCGTCAGACTAAAAGGCTTCGCGAGGGAGGCGTCTGCGCCGAACAGCTCCGCGTCCATCAAGTAGCCCTCGTGCGCCACTCCTCCGCCTCCCGAAACAGCCAGATGGGGTATTGCCTTAAGTCCACCGCCCACTACATGTTGTGGTCATGGCGGTTCCGGCTTCTCAGCTCCGTGGCGGCGTGGACTATCCCCGTACGCGGCTGGAGCTGGACGAGTTCTTCCCCGACGATGCGGCATGCCTGGAGTACGTGGAGGGTCTGCGCTGGCCGGAAGGGTTTGTGTGCGTGGGCTGTGGCGGGTTGGGAGAGGTCTGGCGAGCATCGCGGGGGCGTCTCGTCTGCCCACACTGTCGAAGGCAGACCTCGGTGCTGGCGGGAACCGTGTTCCACCGCACGCGCTCGCCCCTGCGTCTGTGGTTTCTCGCTGCCTGGGAGCTCACGAGCCAGAAATACGGAGCCAATGCTCTCGGGCTCCAGCGTGTGCTCGGACTGGGAAGCTACAAGACAGCGTGGGTCTGGCTCCACAAGCTCCGCCGGGCCATGGTCCGACCGGATCGCGACCAGCTGAGCGGCGTTGTGCAAGTGGACGAGAGCTATGTCGGGGGCGTGGAGGCTGGAGTGCGGGGCCGCGAGACGATCAAGAAGGCCATCGTCGCGATCGCCGCCGAGGTCGACGGACGCAAGATCGGGAGAATACGGCTGCGTTGGGTGCCCGACCTCTCCGCTCCGGTTCTGCGAGGCTTCGTCAAGGATAGCATCGCACCGGCAAGCACGGTGCATACCGACGGATGGCCAAGCTATCAGGGACTCGCCAAACTGGGCTTTCGCCACACGGTCACGAACCTCTCGACCTCCGGCGATCCCGCGCACGTGCTCATGTCGGCCGTACATCGGGTGGCGTCTCTCCTCAAGCGCTGGGTCCTCGGAACCCTCCAAGGAGGGATCGCCCGCGAACACCTCCCCTACTATCTGGACGAGTTCACCTTTCGCTTCAACCGACGCACATCCCGGGCTCGCGGCCTGTTGTTCTACCGCTTGCTTGAGCAGGCTGTTCAGTGTGCTCCCACGCCAGCTTCGGCCCTTTACCTCGGCACCGGACGTGGGAAACGGCCCGCAGAGCCCCGGTAACCACTATATCTTGGGGTCGGTGGACTTAAGGGAACACCCCCTACAGCCAGGATCTTCACTCCCGGGAACTCCTCCCGCAGCACCTGAATCGTCTCGAGACCCTCTCGCTCGGGCATGATGAGGTCGGAGATGACGAGGTCGGGCGCGCGCTGACGTACGGCCTCCAGGCCGGCTTCACCGTCGGCCGCCTCCCGGACGGCGTACCCCGAGCCCTCCAGCGTGCGACGCATGATTTCCCGGATGGGCGCCTCGTCGTCGATAATCAGAATGTCCGGCATAGCGGTCTCCCGAGAGCCGCTCGGTGTCGGGTGAGGCGGCTTGTTCAGCGTCGATACCGACCCTCCTCAGGGTGGGACGGACCATCCTCTCCATAGGGTCGGCCCGGGGGGCCCCTCACTTGACATCGGCCTATCTGAGTGGGGCAGGACCACCGTACCCCGTCAGCTCCGCGTAGCCACTGCCGATGACCGAATCTAAACCCCAGACTCCACGGACTTCCACCGCGCCTTCCCAGTACCGAAAGGAGACATTCATCTCCTGGTCGGCGACCAGGGGGACGATCTCGACCGCTAGTCGCTCATCCGGAACCGTGACGCGCCAAGCCGAAGGGTATTCGGCCCCGTCGAGAGGACTCGCCCAGCGATCCAACACCTCCAGGTCGAGCTGATCGCGGCGCAGCATGCGCGTGGTGCCATCGGTGTCGATGAGGAGCCCTCCTCCGTACCCGCTCGGCCTGCCTTCCGCGGCCCTCAGGTGATAGAACATGATCTCGCGGCCGTCCGTGAGGTGTAGCGCGAACCAGTCCCAGCCTTCGACTCCTTCCGACAACACTGAAGTCCCCCACTCCCGGTCCATCCAAGCCAGTCCCGAGACCTCCATTGTCGCTCCAGGGATACGGACTGACCCCTGTGCCTCCAAGCGAGTGTAGGAGTAGTAGTGTGACGCGTTGCCCTCCTCGGGCCCCTTCGGGCTGAACCCACGGTCGCCCTGAAGGACGACGGGCTTGTTCGCTTGCAGCGTCAAGTCGAGTCCGAACCCTGCCTCCATCGCACTCAGACGAAGGGGGAGGAGCCCGCCCGCGGCTCCCTCGAGGGACCAATCCTCGAGCCAGACACGGAAGGGGGACGGCTGTGCGCCGGCCAGACCCATCGCTCCTCGAGCGAGCCTCTCGAACGCGTGGTGCTCGTTCGACTGGACGTCGGTCACGGCGAAATGCGCCATGTACACCTGGTTGGTATTCCATGCGGAGGCGCGGTCGGCCGGGGCGGGAGCCGCTGCGTTCCGGAAAAACGTCAGCTGAAAACCGAAGCGTCGACCCTCGCCTGTCTCCACATTGCCGGTCACGTACCACCACTCGGTCCGGAAGTCCGTGTGCGGCCCGTGGTCCTCGGGGAAGGAGAGGGTGCGGGGGCCGAGGACCCGCTCGAATCCGGTGTCGTCACCGGATAACGCTTCGGTGACGACGAGCGTCGCGTTGATCGTGCCACCCATCGTGGGGAGGGACAGCACGTAGACCGAAAGGACGAGCGCGCCCAAGCCGCAAACCAAAAGGACGCCTGCCAGCAGGACGCCTCCCCGCGCACCGGGATCATTCATTGCGGAGCGCCATTGCCGGAGATGTCCGCGACATGCGCCACGCCGGATAGACCCCCGCGAGGAGCGAGCCCACCATCGCCAGCGCCAAGCCTTGGACGAGAACCTCGGGGCCCAGCTCCATCTGCAGAGTCCAGCCGAACGAGCGCTTGTTGACCACCAGAATCATCACGGCCGCCAAGGCGATCCCCATCGGCATCGCCATGAGCCCCGCGATGAATCCCATGAGCCCGGTCTGGGCGGTCACGAGGTGCCAGACTTGCCCCGGCGTAAGCCCATTGGCTCGGAGCACGCCGAGCTCGCGTGCCCGCTCCAGCTGGAGAGCCATCAAGGCGCTCACGACCGCGATGAACGCCACGACGAAAGCGAGCGTCCGGAGGACTGCGGTCACCGCGAAGGTGCGATCGAAGACCTCGAGGCTGAGCGTCTTCAACGCTTGGTTCGAGCGAACGACGACCTGCATCCCAGGATCCAGCAACGTCCTGACCCGCTCGACGACCCCATCCGCCGACGCGCCGGCCTCCACGAACAGTCCAAGGGACGTGACGCCGGGATCGTCCCAGGATCGGTCGTACGTCTGTCGGCTCATCATCACGATCCCTTGGTCGGAACCGTAGTCGAAGAACACGCCGGCAACCGGGAACGTCACCGGGCCTCCCGTTGTCGGAAGACGGATCGTCGACCCAACGTCCACCCGGTGGCGATGCGCGAACGGCTCCGAAACGAGCACCGCCCCGTCGTTCCTGAACGCACGAACCGCGGTCTCCGGCCGCCCCGATTTCCAAGTGAATGCAGCCTCGCCCCGGACGTCGAGATCCAGCGCGGTGAGGCGGGTGATCCCGTACTCCGAGTCGATCTCGACACGACGATAGGTGTTCAGGCCGGCAATCTCGGGATCGCCCGCGATCCTTTCGATGAGCTCGGGCGGGATCACACCCCCCGAGCGGTAACCAACTTGGGTCGGCAGAGACAGGTAGACATCCGCTTGCAAAGTCACGTCCAGCCACCGCTCGAGCGTGCCACGGAAGCTTCCAATCATCATCCCCATGCCGATGGTCACCGAGACGGCGACGGAGAGTGCCGCCACGGCCGGCGCGGTGCGGCTGAGAGCATCGACGACCCCGCGGGCGGCCAGAGCACCGAGCACCCCCCAAACTCGGGTGGCGGCGGGTCGGACGCACGACATGGCGAGCACCGTGGCCATGGGCGTGAGAAGGGCCATCCCCAGGACCAGCCCGAACAACGCCGCGAAACCCGGGAGTACGCTCGCGCTCGGAATCAGCAGGACACCGATCGCGACCACTAGGACCGCGAAGCCCCAGATCGCGGCGACCGGCGCGCTGCGACGAGCCCGATCCTCGATGAACGACCGGCCCATCGCGACGCGAGGTTGGACGAACGTCGCCTCGCGAGCCGGCAACAGGGCCGCTCCGACCGTGGCTACGACCCCCAGCAAGGCTCCCTTCGCCAGGACACCGACTGGCACGACCAGCGAATCGACCGCGACGGCGAAGTACAGGTCGTTCACGGTCTGCGTCACGAGCCCGACCAGGCTACGGCCGAGGAGAACGCCGGCCCCAAGACCGATCAGCGACCCGACGACCCCTAGGACAGCCGCCTCGACGAGGATCAGGCCGATGACTTCGCCTCGTGTGACCCCGAGGGCCCGCAGGATCCCCAAGAGCGGGCGGCGCTGAACCACCGAGAACGTCGTCGTGTTGTAGATCAGAAACATCCCGAACACGAGGGCGAGCAAGCTGAGCGCCGTGAGGTTGAGGTTGAACGCCCGCGTCATGTCGCTGATGGCCGCGGCGCGCTCCCCGACGCTTTGGAGAATCACTCCCGCGGGAAGGAGCGACGTGATCTCCTCCACTCGTTCGAACCCCGATCCCGCCACAGGCAAGACGAGGTCGATACGACTCAGGCGGCCTTCGCTCCCGAGGAGCCGTTGGGCCTCGGCGACGTCCGCGACGACCAGGTCCTGAACGCCCCGTCTCGTCAATTCGTTCGCCGGTTCGAGGAACCCCATCACCTGGACGACCTCGACCCCACCTCCGATGCGAAGCGCGAGGCTGTCTCCCCGCTCGATTCCGGCGAGGCGTGCGGTCTCGCCGGAGATCGCGACCGCTCCTCGCTGCACAATCAGGGACCCGATGTCGGCGCCGCCAGAAACCGGCGCCACGAAAGGACGGAAGGGCAGCTCGGAAAAGGGGTCCAAGCCGAGGATTCTGAGTGCGCGACCCGGCAGTGCGTCGCTTGACGCGTACCCCTCGACGACGGGAGCCGACTCCCTCACGCCGGCATCGATGCGAAGAAGCGTGAAGACTGCTTCGTCCAGCCCGGCCGGTCCGCCGACGACCTGGTGGGTAGTCCTGCCCGACACGGTCTCGGCAGAGATGCTGAAGGCCTGTCTGGAGCTCTGGATGGCGAGGTCCATGGCGACGACGACGGCCACCCCGAGGGAGACTCCAAGGATGGCCAGGAGGAGCGGACCGGGGTGGCCGGAGAGGTGACGAAAGCTCGATCGCTGCAGGACGGACATCATTTGGGCCGCCGCCCGTCTTCTTCGAGTCGGCCGTCCTGAATCGAGAGCACCCGATCCGAGCGGCTCGCCGCCTCGCGGCTGTGCGTCACCAGAACCAAGGTTCGGCCGGCTTCACGTACCAACGTCTCGAGTACGTCCAGAACGCGCTGCCCAGTCTCGCGATCCAGGTTGCCCGTGGGCTCGTCGGCGAGGATGACGAGCGGGTCGTGCACCAGGGCGCGGGCAAGGGCGACCCGCTGCTGCTCTCCCCCCGAGAGCCGGTCCGGGAAGGCCTTCGCTCGCCCCGCCAGGCCCACCATCTCGAGCTGACCCCGGGCGCGCTCGCGCTCCGCGGTCCCCAGCCTCCCTTTGAGCTCGAGCGGCAGGAGCAGGTTTTCCTCGACCGTGAGGGTTGGCAGCAGATTGAAGAACTGAAAGACGAACCCGATGTGCTGGCGTCGGAAGAGGGTACGGCGCCGTTCATCGAGGGCCGTGAGCGAGGTGCCGTCCACCCACACCTCCCCACGGTCGGGGCTGTCGATCCCGCTGATAATGTTGAGGAGGGTGGACTTGCCGGAGCCACTGGGGCCGAGGAGCGAGACGAGCTCTCCTGCGGCGATGTCGGCGTCACATCCGGTGAGGACGGCGTGCTCCTCGTCGCCCTCCCGGAAGCCTTTCCAGATGTCGGCCAAACGAATCATGGGTGTGTGGGCCCCCGCGCCGCGCCACCTCCTAAAGCGGCCTTCTAGCCAGACACGTCGAGCTGCTGAGGAAGGGTCTGGAGCTCCACGACCTTGTACTTGCGCTCGCCGGCGGGCAGAGCCACCACGACCTCCTCGTCCTGGCGGGCCCCCATGAGCCCTTGTCCAATTGGGGACGCCATGGAGACGTATCCGCCGTCGAGGTCGATGTAGTCGCCGACGACGATCGTGAACGTCATGTCTTCCCCGAGGGTGTAGTCGTGCACGGTCACTCTCGAACCGAACCCGACCCGGTCGGGTGGCATCCCCTCCACGTCGATCTGTGAGAGCTCGGAAACGCGCCGGGTGAGATGTCCGATTCGGGCTTGGACGAACTGCTGACGCTCGAGAGCCGCCTTATACTCCGAGTTCTCGCGGAGATCGCCGAGAGCAACGGCCTTCCCGATTCTGTCGGGGAGGTCGAAGTGAAGCTCGCGAGACAGATCCTCGATCTCATCCTCGATCTTCTGCTTGATCTCGTCCAGCATGTGTCGCCTCTCGGGGGTGGGTCGTCGATGGAGCCGCCCGGAGCGGTTGGGGTCTCCAACGCCGCGGCCCATCCCAATCGGGAATGGGCCGTTGCATGATGCGCGTGCAGGAAATTACACAGCGCGTCGGGGCAGCGGGAGCCCCGAGCCGATACGCCCACTTCTGAGAAGCCTCGCAAGTGTCCCGTTTGGAAAGTCGCGTGGCATGCGAGCGCCTCTCTTACTCTCGCGGGTCGGGCTCCGCCAGGATCGCCTCCCGGCGGGCGTTCCTGTACGCCTTCACCGCGTCTCGAGCGTCGCGATCCGCCACACCCAGGATCTGCGCCGCGAAGATCGCGGCGTTCACGGCACCGGCCTTACCGATGGCGAGTGTGCCTACGGGCACTCCCGCGGGCATCTGAACGGTGGAGAGCAGCGAATCGAGTCCTTGAAGCCCGGATTGCATGGGCACTCCGAGCACCGGAAGCAGCGTGCTCGACGCAACGACCCCAGCGAGGTGAGCCGCTCCGCCTGCGGCCGCGATGATCACGCTGAGCCCTCTCTCCTCCGCAGAGCCAGCGTAGTCGATCACGATGTCGGGTGTGCGATGAGCCGACATGACGCGCACCTCGTGGGCAATGCCGAGGGACTCCAGTGCGCTGACGGCATTGGCCATTACGGGCCAGTCGCTCTTCGAGCCCATGATCACGCCGACGCGGGGATTGTCCATGGAAGAGTCGCCCTTTCGAAAGAAAGCAGTGAGGTCGAGCTACCAAGCGAGGGGCCCAGGATGTGGGGCGTCCGGATAGGGGTCAAGGGGAGCCCGGCTCAGAAGCGCGTGGCGTCCGTTTTCGCCAGCCGTGTCCAAGCGGTCGTGTGGAGTGGTCTTGCTCGGATTAGCGAGGGCTGTGGGAAGCGTCCGGCCGATGCTTGCTGCAAGGCGGCCAATCGTCGCATAATGTCGCTTCCGTCGGCCTCCGTCGCTCGTGAGGAGGCCCCACGAGGCCAAGTTGGGCGCGCCTCGCCAGCACCGACGCAACAAGGGACAAGGAATGGCTGAGATCAGGGTCACGCTTCGCTGGCTCCAGGTTCTGGATAAGTTGGAGCCGTGGTTCAAGGACAAGGGAGAGTTCGTCTTCTGGACCAAGGTCACGAGCGGTGATCGGACCGAGGAATATCGGTTTCCCGAACAGGGCCATTATCCGATATCGGACCACCCCCGCTGGAACAAGCTCGACAAGATGAACAAGCTCATGTTCGAAGGTGAGGCGGGAGATTCACTCGTCGTCGAGCTTCGTGGCGTCGAGCTGGACGACTTGAGCGCCGACGACGAGCTGGAACGCTATCAGCGAGAGTTCTCCGGTCCGGCCGAGTCGTGGATCGGCCGTCACCAACCCGGCGACGAGGGCCCGGAGGACCCGGAGAACCTGAGCAACTGGCGCGTTTGTTACGACGTGGAGCTCGTCTAGTCTCGACTTCCCCACACCAGCGATTCGGAGTCGAATGGGCTCCCCGCTCCCCCTCGGCGCGGGGGCCCTCCTCCTTAGAGGTCGGTCATGCTGATCCACACGGCCGAGATCCGCTGGTTCTTCCCCGGTGAATCGCCGCGGGACGTCGCGGACTGGTTCGCGAACGGAGGTCCGCGGATCGCCTGCGAACCTAGGACCGATCGCTATCTGGTAATGCCGGCCGCCGCCACCGTGGGCGTGAAAGTCCGCGAGGGGCGGTTCGAGTTGAAGGCACAGCGAGGAGCCGCCCAACGCGTGACGATCACGGATGGATCCGCGGGCATACTCGATTCCTGGGTGAAGTGGATCGCGCCGTCGCCGCCGCGTTCTGATTGGCTCAATGAGCGGGCCGTAGTCGAAGTGCTCAAGGAAAGGACGCTCCGTGGCTACAGGTTGGAGGGGAGCTCGATACGCGCGATGGACATGGACTCGGGCTCCGAATGGGCGGCTTGCCGGGCCGAGCTCGGCCGGGTCGAGGTTCGTGACGAGGCCTGGTGGAGCATGGCGTTCGAGGCCTCCGGCGACCCGGTGGGACTCGAAGAGGTCCTCGAGGGTGTCCTGCGCGGCGTCTTCTCAGAGTCGCCACCGCCCAAGCCTTTCCCGATCGAGTCGTCCTGCTCCTACCCGGCGTTCCTTCAGCGCTGGACTGCCTCTGTTCCCACGTCTTCGACAGACTGACCGCCCGGCGTACCGGCTAGATCAACCTCACGAGGTGGTAGCTCTTCTTTCCCTTGCGCATGACCACGAACTCGCCAGCGAGCATGTCGTCCGTCGTCACGCTGGCCGCCGGCTCCGAGACGCGGTGGTTGTTCACGTAGACACCCCCGCCCTCGATGCTTCTCCGAGCATCTCCTCGCGAGGTGGCGACTCCGGTCGCCACGAGTAGATCGACGAGAGGCATGCCTTCCCCCGCCAGCGCGTCGCGCGCCAGCTCAGTCGATGGAACGTCGGAGAAGATGTCTCTGATCTCCTCCGCGGCGAGCCCTGAGACCTCCCCGCCGAAGAGGACCTCCGTAGCCTGCTCAGCGCGTGCGAGGCTCGTTTCCCCGTGAAGTCGGCGCGTCACGTCGGCGGCCAGTGCCCGCTGCGTGATCCGCCTGTGTGGCTCACCTGCCGAAGCGCCCTCGAGCTCTTCGATGTCCGTGGGGCCGAGCAGGGTGAAGAACTTGAGGTACCGGACGGCATCCTGGTCGTCGGTGTTCAGCCAGAACTGATAGAAGCGATAGGGCGACGTGAGCGCGGGATCGAGCCAGACTGTCCCGTCCTCGGTCTTGCCAAACTTGTTGCCCCACGACGTCGTCAGTAGCGGGAACGTTACCCCGTATGCCCGGGCCCCACGGACCCGACGGATCAACTCGATCCCGGCGGTGATGTTGCCCCACTGGTCACTTCCACCCATTTGCACCGTGCAGCCCAGCCGATCGTGAAGCTCGAGGAAGTCGTAGGCCTGCATCAGCAGGTAGCTGAACTCCGTGAAGGAGATCCCGGCGTCGGGATCGTCGACCCGCCTGCGGATGGACTCCTTCCCGAGAAGAGCGTTCACCGAGAAGTGCTTCCCGACGTCGCGCAGGAAGTCGACCATCGAGAGCGCACCCAGCCAATCGAGGTTGTTGGCCATGCGTGCGGCGTTCGACTTCACGTCGAAGTCCAGAAAATGCTGGAGCTGGCCGTGAATGCCGGCGGCGTTCTCCTCCGCCTGCTCCTTCGTCAGCAGCTGGCGCTCGTCCACTTTGCCGGAGGGGTCACCGATCAAACCCGTGCCGCCCCCCACGAGAGCAACCGGAGAGTGCCCGGCCTTCTGTAGGTGTACGAGCCCCATGATCGGGAGAAGGCTACCGATGTGCAGGCTCGCCGCCGTCGGGTCGAATCCGATGTACACGACCCGGTTGTCCGACTCGAACGCCTCCGATGCTCCCTCGGTCGCGTCCTGAAGGAGGCCTCGCCACTTGTATTCTTCGAGCAGATTCATGGATGGGCCCTGGAGCTCTTCAGACGGGGACGCGCCAGCGGAATGGTCGTGGCCGGAGGACCGCGCAAAGGTAAACACGCGCTCGCCCCAAGCACACCGTCAGGGCTCAGTCCGATTCTCGAGCAGCAGGGCAATCACGCGGGCGCGGTCGGCCTTGCCGTTCGTGTTGTACGGAAGAGTCTTCACCAAGCGAACAACGCGTGGGCGCGAGGAGGAGCGGAGGCTAGAGCGCGAGAAGTCCAACAGCTCGGCGTCGGTCACCGGCGGGTCTGTGGATGGAACAATCACTGCCGCGACCCGTTCGCCCCATTTCGGGTCTGGCAGGCCCACCACGACGGCATCAGCAACGGACGGGTGACGCCGGAGGACGCGTTCCACCTCGCCCGGGTCGACGTTGACGCCCCCTGTCACGATGCGGTCCGCTACTCTACCGACGACCCACAAATGGCCGTCTTCGTCGAATCGGCCGAGATCACCGGTGCGGAGCCATCCTTCCGTGCCGGTTATCGGCTCGTCCGGGCCGACGTAGCCAGCGGCCACGGTCGGCCCCCGGACCTCGATCTCGCCGCCGTCACCGACCCTTACATCCAGGCAATCGAGTGGCTCACCGACCGTTCCGGGCTTGGACCGGACGAGTGACGGCGGGGCCGTCGCCACCTGCGAGCACGCCTCGGTCATCCCGTAGGTGAGTGCCAGGGGAACCCCTGCGGCCAGCGCTCGATCGACCAAGGCGGAAGGTGCGTGCGCGCCTCCCACGAGCACACATCGCACGGAGTCCGGCAGCGTGCGGCCGTTACGGGCGTCGAGAATCTGATGGAGCATCGTGGGCACCAGGGACGCGTGACTGACGGATCCGTCGTCCGCCAAACGATTGAAGTCGTCCACCTGGAAACGCCCGCGGGTCACGATGCGGCTCCCCACCAGTGCGGCACGAAACACCAACGCCAAACCGCCCACGTGGGCCATCGACAGCGACGCGTACCACCGGTCGGTGGGGCGCAACCGCAACCGGCGCCGCACGGCCCTGGCGCTCTCGTAGAAGTTGCCGTGGGTCAGCGCCACGCCCCTCGGCCGGCCTTGCGTGCCTGACGTCCAAAGTATGGCGAGCGGCTCGTCGGCGTGCGCGTCGTGCAATGCTTCCGTGGTGGGCACCAGGTGCGAGACGTGCTCGTCCGGGGGTGCGTCGGTCCGGTTACCGACGAGCACGAGTCGGAGGCTCCGCTCCATCGCGGCTCGACGAGCGATCTCTGCGTTGGCGCCGTCACAGACCAACACGGACGCCCGTATCCCAGCCAGCGCGAGCGCCAGCCCCTCGTCGCTCAAGGCCGCGTGCAGCGGTGCCACGGCCGCTCCCGTACGGGGTACCGCGTGCGCCGCCGCGATCGCGTCGACGCCCGGATCCGTCATCGTGGCGACGACACCTCCCGGCCCTGCTCCAGCGGTGACCAGCCGCCGAGCGAGATCCTCGACAGAAGCGTCGAAGTCGCGCCACGTGCACGGCGACCGCCCATCGTCGATGGCGATGTCGTCCGGGCGTTCGCGAGCCGTTTTCGTGAGGGTGTCCATTGGGCAACCTACCGCGGCACGACGGCTCCACGCGGGCTCATCCCAATGCAAACCCAAGGCCGAGGAGGAGCCCGAAGAGCCCTACGAAGCGCGCGGTGACCGCTAGGCCGCGATTCAGCGAGGCGGGCTCGGTGTCCGTGAGGACGAGACCCATGGCGGGAAAGACGACTGGAAATGCGCCGACGGAGAGGAGAACCCAGGCTGTCCAGTCGAAGAGCACGATCCCGAGCAAGGGGACGACGACAGTGGCCAAGACCAGGGCAACGTACTCCACCTGGGTCCAACGCCGGCCGATCATCACGGCCAACGTGCGCTTGCCCGCACGTGCGTCCGTGTCGATATCACGAAGGTTGTTGACCACGAGTATGGCGGTAGTGGCCGCTCCGAGCGCGGCTCCGGCGAGCAACGCGTCCGGGGCCAGAGAGAGCGCCTGCACGTAGTACGTGCCTGCCACGGCCACCAAGCCGAAGAAGAAGAACGCGAACACGTCTCCGAGCGCGTGGTACGCGAGGGGGTAGGGTCCCGCGGTGTACGCGATTCCCGATGCGACGGACGCTACACCGATCGCCACGACCGGCCAGCCGGCGACCGCCGCGAGGTAGATTCCAACGCCGACCGCGAGGGCGAACGCGAGGATCGCACCTCGTAAGACCGCCCGTGGTTCGATCAGCCCCGCTTGCGTGACGCGAAGCGGGCCCAGGCGCCCCTCGCGATCTCCTCCCTTCATGAAGTCGTAATAATCGTTCGCGAGATTGGTCCCGATCTGGATCAGGAGCGCACCCGCGAGCGCGGCGAGGGCTGGCAAGAGCACAAACCGGTGATGCGCGTGTGCGAGCCCCGCCCCGACGGCGACGGGAGCCGCCGCGGCGGTGAGCGTCTTGGGCCGGCACGCGAGCACCCATGCGTGAGCGGTCGCGACCGGGCGACTCGCGTCCTTCGCATCCTCACGCATGGGTCCTCATGGGCCGCGTGGCCTTCGACTCACGGGGCTGAGCCGTCACGGGAGCCACGGGTACTTCCGGAAGTCGGGCTTCCGCTTCTCCAGAAACGCGTTCCTCCCCTCCTGACCCTGCTCGGTCATGTAGTACAGCAGTGTCGCGTTCCCAGCCAGCTCCTGGAGTCCGGTTTGCCCGTCCACGTCGGCGTTGAACGCCGCCTTCAGGCAGCGGATGGCGAGGGGGCTCTTGTCCATGATCTCCTGGGCCCATTGCCACCCTTCGGCCTCGAGCTCGTCGATCGGCACGACCTTGTTGACGAGGCCCATTTCGAGCGCTTCGTCGGCCCCGTACTGCCGGCACAGGTACCAGATCTCGCGCGCCTTCTTCTGGCCGACGATACGTGCGAGGTACGACGAGCCGAAGCCTCCGTCGAAGCTCCCCACGATCGGTCCGGTTTGGCCGAAGACGGCGTTGTCTGCGGCAATCGTCAAGTCCGACACCACGTGCAGCACATGTCCGCCACCAATGGCGTATCCCGCCACCAGAGCGATGACTGGCTTGGGCATGGTGCGCATGTAACGCTGAAGCTCCAGAACGTTCAGCCGCGGGACCCCGTCCGCCCCCACGTATCCGGCTTCTCCCCGCACCCGCTGGTCTCCACCCGAGCAGAACGCGTGGGTGCCGTCTTCAGCGGGCCCGTTTCCTGTGAAAAGCACGACGCCGATCTCGGTGTCCTCGCCCGCGTCTCGGAAGGCCTCTTGAAGCTCGAAGAGCGTCTCGGGACGAAAGGCGTTCCGCACCTCGGGACGATCGAAGGCGATCCGCGCAACGCCGTGGCTCTTGTGATAGGTGATGTCGTCATACTCCTTGAACTGCTTCCATTCCGGCTGCCTCATGCCTGCTCTCTCCAGATGGAGGGCTCCTCCGATAGCGCTTCGCGCACGGCCTCGATGATCTCTTCGCGGCGGCGGCGGTTCCGCTCGCGATCCGTCCCGACCTCGATGATACAACTGCCTCCGTCCTCGAGCGCCTTCTCCAAGCAGGATGCGAGCTCCGCACGGCTTCCGACACGCGTGTGTGGCAATCCGTACAGACGGGCGGCGTGGCTGAAGTCCAAACCGTGAGGTGTCGCAAAGTGGTTCGTGAACGCCGGCTCGTACTCGCGGATTGGCAGCATGTGGAAGATGCCGCCCCCGTCGTTGTTGATGAGAACGAAGACGACCTCAGCGTGATCGCGGGCCGCGAGGAGCCCGTTCATGTCGTGAGCGAAGGCCACATCACCGATGACAGCAAGGACGCGAGCGCCTTCGGCTGCGGCGACGCCCGCGGCGGAAGACACGATGCCGTCGATCCCGCTGGCTCCGCGATTCCCGTAGACAGCCAGGTCCTCGTCTCGCGGAAAGCCGAACGCATCGAGGTCCCGCACCGGCATGCTCGACGAGACGAAGATCGTGCTCGCGCGTGGGGCTGCGCGAACGACTTCTGTGAGGACGACGCCTTCGAACAACTCGCCGTCCAGCTGAGCGCGGACCGTTCTCTCTGACACTTCACCGGCCCGGATCCAGGACTGGCGCCACGCTTCGATCACCGACCCGCGATCGCCCACGGCCGAAGGCCCTGGCCCCGCAGCATCCGGCGGCACTTCTGGTGACGGCGTAGCAACCGCCCGCTTCATGGCCTCACGTCCGGGCACAGCCCGACCGAGCGCCCGGGACAGCGCATGAGCGAAGGCCTCGAGATCCGCCCTGACATACTCGGTCGCGACGTTCAGGTGATCTTTCCACCGCCCGCCAGAGTCGACCACCCACTGCTCGACTCCCTGCGCCTCTGCCAAAAAGCTGTTGAGGGCGCCCGAGGTCGGTGCGCCGCCGACCCGCACGACGAGCTCGGGACGGAGCGCCTCCCGAAGATCGGTTGGGCGCAGGAAGAGGTCGTATCCACTGATCCGCGCCGCGCCGCGCGACGGGCCGAAGCGGGCACCCGAAAGTGCGTCCGCCAGTAGGGGAAAGCCCGTCGCCTCGGCGAGGGTGGCGGCGGCGGGTCCGTCGCGCTCCGGCTCCGAGGAAGGACCTGCGACCACCAAGCCTCTGACGGTGCCCCCGATTCTGTCCGCCAGCCGCGAGACCGCCTCTGGGGAAGGTGCCGAACGGCGAACCCCGATTCGGGTGAGAGGCCGTTCTTTGGAGCGGCCACGCGCCGCAAGAGGATGGGACGTGTCGAATCCCGGCGGGACGTCGCCCGGAGCGTGCGACGGCTCGAGCGGCTTTGCGAAGGGAAGGTTCACGTGAACGGGTCCCGCCGGCACACCCAGGGCCGACGCCACGCAGCGAACCGCGAGCGCGCGCAGGTGGGTTAGGGCCGGGGCGCTCACGTCGGGGGGCGCCGTTTCGACGAACTCCCGGACGTACGACCCGAAGAGCCGATTCTGGTCGATGGCCTGGTTGGCGTCGGCGCCCCTGAGGCGATGTGGGCGGTCGGCCGTCAGCAACAAGAGAGGCGTTTCGCTCTGTGCGGCCTCGACGACGGCTGGGTAGAGGTTGGCGGCGGCGGTACCGGAGGTCGTCACGACGGCCGCCGGGCGCCCGGCGCGCTTCCCGATGCCCAAGGCGAAGAAGGCGGCAGACCGCTCGTCCAGATGGGTGAACACGGCCAAACGAGAATCGTCGACGGCGGCCAAGACCAGCGGAGCGGAACGGGATCCGGGCGCGATCGAAACCTCACGGACACCAGCGCGCGCCAGCTCGTCGAGAAAGACGCGCGCCCACACCATGTTGCGGTTCAGACCGGTCACGGGAAGCTCGGTCTCAGCCGTGACGGGGCCCGAAGCGCCCACTCATCGTGCGCCAGCGGCTGCAAGCGCCCTCAGGACGGGCTCGAACTTGATGCCCGTCTCCTCCCATTCGAGGTCGGGGTGCGACCCGGGCACGATCCCGGCGCCCGCAAACAAGCGCCACGTGGTCTCGCGGGCCACGGCTGTCCGTAGCGCCGGGACGAACACGCCGTTTCCCGCGGTGTCGAACCACCCTACAGGACCGGCGTACCAACCGCGCTCGAAGGGCTCCTCTCTGAGGAGGAGATCGAGGGCCGCGTCTCTCGGGAACCCGCAGACGGCCGGGGTCGGATGAAGAGCCGCGACGACGTCGAGGACCGAAGTGCCCGGGTGCAGCATCGCCCGAATGCGCGTCTCCAAGTGTTGGATGCGCGCCAGGGTCAGCACGTGCGGATCGGTTTCGGCCTCCACGTCCGAAGCGAAACGCGTGAGTCGCTCCACCATGTCCTCGACGGTGTACGCGTGCTCTACGCGGTCCTTCTCGCTGCTCAGCAGTTGTTGCGCAAAGTCACGCTGCTCGGCCGCCGACCGCCCCCGAGGTACCGAGCCTGCAACCGCCGTGGCATGGCACACCTCCCCGCGCACGGTCGCGATCGTCTCCGGCGCGGCACCCAGGATGGGCGCTCCGGGCTCGGGTTCGAACAGGAAGACGTGGGCCTCGGTGTTCTCCTTGCGGAGGTATTCGAGGACGTCCACGGGATCGAGCGTTCCCGTGGTCGAGACATCCAGGATTCGCGCGAGGACAGCCTTCGCGAGCTCCCCTTCGCGAATCGCCCCGAGTGTATCCGTGACGGCCCGACTCCATCCACCGCGCTCGGACTCGAGCTTCGCAGCCGGATGGGGGACGGCTCTCGGCGAGGCCTCCCCGGCAACGGCAAGCTGTTGTTGTGCCCTCCCGAGCAATTCACGCAACCGCGATCGCACTCCGTCGGGATCATCGAGGTTGGTCACCAATGCTTGGGCCGTTAGCCGCCTGCCGTCCCCGATCTGCTCCAACTCGAGCTCCGGCAGAAGGAATCTGGCGGAGGGGAATGTGACCCAGAAGTCACGCGCCACGTGATCGTCGCGGAACGAGAAACCCCCGTAGTACCGCGGCGGACCGGGCGATTCCCCGTCGGCGGACAAGTGCTCGCCGGGCCAGGCGGACCCGCCGTCTACGGGCGTGAGCCGGCTCGCTCGGTCGCGGATCTCGCCGAATCGATCGTCCGATCCGGATGTCGACTCGATCGTGAGCGATTCCAAGCTGCCCACGTGGGCAAGCCAGCCCCACCGCCGAGCCCAGAATCCCCTCGGGCGCCCGGCTCCCCACCGGAGGAACGCGCCGGGCTCGACGTCATTTGCCTGAACAACTTCACGGATCAGGACGAACCGTGGTGGTGCGTGTGCTCTCATCTCCCTCGAACAAGGCGTGGGTCTCGCAGGCCATCGACAGCCGGAGAATAAATGATCCCCGTGGAATTCCCAAGCGAGCTGCTACGCGGAGTCGATGCGTGGTGCGAGCGGACTTCCGAGGGGCGGGGAAAGCCGCCGAGAGGCTGCGCCGCGACGCGCTACGGACCACTGTACGGCTGGACCGCGGAAGCGTGGGGGGACCACCCCACCCGGATCCCGTCGGGCCCCACCTAGAATGAAGACCGCCTCTTCGGTGATGTGCACGACGGCAGGCGCGTCCTCACCCCAAGAGATACTGGGGAGGACGATCGTGGGAACGACCAGGAGCGCTGCCGCAGTGACGGTCCGCCAAAGGCGCGGTACCCGTTGATGCTCGGCCAGAAGCACGCGTTCGACGCGTCGGACGAGTGCGGGCTCACGGCGCCTCACGATCGCATTATCCGGCACCGCGTGGCGGTTGGAGTCGACCCAGCGGCCAACCCGTTCCAACGAGCGCGCAAGGCTCAAGCGGTCGCCCGTAAGCTCCACCGCACGGTCATCACAGGCATACTCGGCGCTCTCTTGGAACCGCGTCAGCGCCACGTGGTTCAGCGGTTGGAAGAAGAAGACGGCCGCGAGACGGCGGAGCACCGCGAGCCATTGCGGGTCGTGACGCTCTATATGGGCCAGCTCATGCGCGAGCACGGTCTGCTTCTCGGCGGCGGCGAGTCCCCAAAGCGTCCGTATCGGAAGCACGATTTCGTCGGGCGCCGCCGCCGGCGACGCGATCGAGCCGGAAACCGTCAACCGGACTGCCTTCCTACGACCGACTCGGGCCACGAGCCGGTCGACGAGCTCCGGGCCATCGCCTGCCGACAGCTCTCTTCTGCTTGCGAGTAACGTACCGGCCCGACATCGCCGCCATTCGAGACGACCCAGCGTCGCCAAAGCTCCGAGTCCCCACAGCACGACGAGAGCCGTCGCCCACGGCGAACCAGCCGTTCGCGCGTCGCACAGCCTGCGCCATTCTGTCGGGCTCGAGCCAGGCCCGAGCGTGGACCGGCTGGCTTCCGAGCATCGGGCCTCGACCCGGCGGCGCATTCGCAGCACCTGCCCACGGGGTGCGGGCCCCAGGATTGGAGACGAGCGCAGGGAGTGGATCGCGGCGGCAGTCGCGCTGGTCCGCGAGCTGCGCAACTCCAGAGGCCGGGGACCCACCCCGAGGGCGAGCTGCAGCGTCGGTGTCACGACGGCGGCGAGCATGCCGGCCCTCCACAACGCGCTTGCCGCGCCTGGCGACCGGGGGAGCCCTGCCCGTCCCAGGAGCCAGACAGCTCCCAGGACCGCCGTGCTGTGGATCGCGTAGGTGAGTAGCCAACCACCCAGGGAGAATACCAGCTCCGAGGAGTCAGCCATCCGTATCCGTCGTGGCGCCCGTGGACTCGGCGGTCTCGATGAGTTGGCGGATACGGGCGAGGCCAGCACCATCGACCTCGTGGGAGGCAACGAGGTGCGAGATCAGGGACGCAGGGTCACCACGAAAGAGCGTCTCGGTGAGGTCCGCGACCATGGAGTGACGCACGTCCTCACGCGAGACGACCGCGCGGTACATGAATTGACGGCCGTCCTTCCAGCGCTCGAGCACGCCCCGCCGCTCGAGGCGTGAGAGCAGGGTTGCCACCGTGCTCAGCGCGAGGGGGCGCACCCGCTCGAGGACGGCGTGCACGTCCTGTGTAGAGGCCGGCCCAGTCTCCCAGAGGATTTCCAGGATCGCGAACTGCAGCTCTGTGAGTGTGTTGTTTTCGGACACCAGGGCTCTCCGGACCGGTCCCATCTACACTCCTGGGACGTATGCCTCGTCACCCTTGGTTGCACGCTCATTCCCCGGCGCCGTCTTCGCCGCCTGCGCCTCGCAGAGATCAGCGGAGCGGAACAAGGCCCTCCGCGTTCAGCATCAACTCTTCGTCGATCGCGAATTCCAGGTAGTCGATCGAGATCTCCCGGGGGTAGCCCAGCGTCGGATCGTACAGCACGGTCACGCGGTGGGCATCACGGTCGAGGGCGTCCTGCACGACCTCGAACAGGCCCTCGACGCCTGGGTAGAGCTCTTCGAGCTCCGGCGCCACCGGATTACCCGTCTCCGAGTCTCGCACCGCGACGACGACCCGCGCGCTTACTTCGACCTCGATCAAACGACTCACGTCGAAGCCGCAGAAGCAGATACGCTGAACGTTGACGCGGTACCGGTCGATGCCAGCCGCAAGCCAAACTCGTCGATTCGCGTCGAGCTCTTCCTGCGCTGGGTCCCCGGGTTGGACGATGCTGCACGCAACGGGCAAGCCCACGACGGCGGCGATGCAAAGGAGGCGGGGCCAGCAACCGGCCCGCGCGGGGGTGGGATTTCTCATGAGAGTCTCCAATCAGCTGTGCCGTTGAGTAACGAACCGTGACCACTCCGCGTGACACGACTGCTGCCCACCTTCGTCGCGGCGGGTTCGTCCGTCGTCGGCCACCTCGCGCGATGGAGACCCGCACCATGGCGTCGCAACAGGCGTCTGCACAGATTATCCGTTGAGGGAACCAATCTCGCCGGTCGACCAAAGCAATGGGGACATTCATGGATCGCAGAGGCTTCTTCCGCTCGGGGGCCGCGCTCGGAGCGATGGGCGCCGGAGGACTCTCACTGCCCGACATCGCGCGCGCGATATCGTCTCCCAGACTGCTTCAAGACGGCAGCATCCGCATGAGCTCGAACGAGAACCCCCTGGGCCTCTCCGCTGCCGCGCGGGCGGCGGTGATCGACGCCCTGGAGCTCGCAAACCGCTATCCAGGTGCCCAAGTGGCGGAGCTGCGGGAGAAGATGTGCGACGGGTTCGGCATCTCGGACGACATGCTCGTCTTCGGCGCCGGGTCCACCGAGATCCTTCAGATGGTCGTCCAGGGGTACTCGTCGCCTCTGTGCAAGCTCGTCCTCGCGGAGCCTACGTTCGAGGACGTCAACGACTATCGCCAGACGTATCCGTACGATGTGGGCCTGGTCCCGCTGACGAAGAAGTACGAGCACGATATCGGACGGATGAGGGAGGAGGCGGAGGGGGACAACCGACCCGCCATCGTCTACTTCTGCAACCCGAACAATCCGACGGGCACCATCACGTCGAGCGCGGACATCGACAACTGGATCGCGGACGCGCCGGAACACGTGCTCTTCCTGATGGACGAGGCGTACTACGAGTACGCGGACGACTCGTCGTATTGGTCCGCGCTCAAGTGGGTGCACGACCGTCCCAACGTGATCGTGGTTCGGACGTTCTCGAAGATCTACGGGATGGCGGGCCTGCGACTCGGCTTCGGGATCGCCCACCCGTACGCGGCCCAGCGCATGCGCGACTTCATGTGCCAGAGCAACACGAACCAGCTGGCGCTGGCGGCTGGGATCGCGTCCTTCGGTGACGAAGAGCTCATGGCGAAGAGCCGAGCGAAGAACAGGGAAGCACGCCAGATCGTCGAGACCACCCTCGACGAGCTCAGCCTCGAGTACCTGCCGACACAGACGAACTTCCTGATGCACCGGATCACTGGCGACCTCGAGACCTACCAAGGGCGCATGCGCGAGGCCGGCCTACTCGTGGGACGCAGGTTCCCGCCGATGCTCGACTACAACCGGCTCTCGTTCTCGCTTCCGGAGCACATGGAGCTTTGGTCCGAGACGATCCGCGGGTTCCGGAAGAAGGGGTGGGTGTAGCACGCCGATTCATCACCCGGACAGGCTCCCGACCTCCCTCCACCCGCTGGACGCGTGATCGCGTGAGCGTGCGTGGAGGGAGGCTTCGCTTCGACGCCGAACGCTCGGGATGATTTTCGTTCCCAAACATATCGCGCGCCCCGACAGGCCCCCTCCCGAGGAGTCGCCCGTCGATCGAGAGCCATCCGCGGAACCCGCGGTGGGGCCGCCGTTGGAGCCGCCCGAGCGGCCGTTCCCGACGGTGCTTCAGGCCCTCGGTCTCATGCTGCTGGTACTGATCTTCCAGGCACTCTTCGCCATTCCCTTCGAAATCGTGGAGCTGGAGGAAGGCACTCCGCTCAGCCGCCATCCAGGCTCACTTGCAGTCGTCAACTTCGTTGCGTTCGGAGCGGTATTGGCATGGGCCACACGTCGCGCCGGAGCCGGCCTCCGTGAGGTCTATCCCCTCAAGGGAGTCGGTGTTGGACGGCTTCTGGTGGTTGCCACGCTCATCGTTGGTACGAGCATCCTCCTGTCGGACGTCGACAACCTGGTCCGATCGGTATTCCCCCCTCCCGAAGCGATCGTCGACCTCTTCGAGAACGTCTTGAGTACCGAGCGCACGCCCATCGGCGCCTTCTTCGCGCTGGTCGTGGTCGCGCCCGTGACCGAGGAGCTGCTCTTCAGGGGCATCATCTTGCGGGGCTTCCTAGCCAACTACGGGCAACGGACCGCCATCGTGCTGTCCGCACTGCTCTTCGCGGTGATTCACGTGAATCCATGGCAGCTCCTACCGGCATTTGCAGCAGGGTTGATCTTGGCCTGGTTGGCGGTCGAGACCGCGTCCCTGGTGCCCTGCATCTTCGCACACGCCGTGAACAACTCGGCCGGATTCCTGGCTGAGTTGATCCCAGTCGAGATCCCGGGGTTCACGGGTGGTCTTTCGGGCCCAGTGGAGTTTCAGCCCGTCTGGCTGGATGCACTGGGACTCGTGCTGTTGGCGGTGAGCTTCACGGTCCTTCGGCGTCTCTTTAAGGAAGATGCCCTCGAACGAGAGCCCGCGTACGCAGATTGAAGGGTGGCGGCGTTACGCAAGCTGGTAGGAATCGGGCGGTGAGATCGGACGACAGGTCTCGCACGGCTCGACCGACACGAGCTTGTGCAGAGGCCCGATCTTTCCACCGCTGAGGAGGGAGACGCACCGTTTCGGCTTCAATCTTCTGAGGTCGAGACCGAGGAATCGCGTTCGCGACACCTTCACGGACGACACGCAGGTTTCCGTGTCGATCCCGGTGGCGGGGTCTGGAGCGATCACCCGCCCGTTCAGTGCGATGAAGTCGAGCGATTCGACAACATCGGCCTCGAAGAGCTCGTGAATGGACCGTAGAACCGTCTGACACAGGAGGTCGGTGTAGATCCGGTTGCGTTCCGCCTTGGAAAGCTGCTGTTGGACGAACTCGTCCGAGGCTTCGAGGTATTGCCCTCGCTTCAGCGTGGGCAGCACTCCGGGACGAGGTAGCCAGTAGTCGACCACGAGCGTCCGGTCCTCGTCCCTGTAGTCCAGGTCCCACCGCTTTGGAAAGAAGTCCGGGTACTCCGAGTTCGATAGCACGAGGTCGCAGTACTCCTCGATCGCTTCGGGGCGCTGCTCCTTGTAGCGTCGCTTCTGGCGAGCGACGGCTTGGTGGTTCCTCTTCTTCCGCTCCGTGAACGCGACCCGGGCGGCTTCCCAGGCCTCGATGGCGTCGGCGTAGTCGTCTTTGAGTCGGTTGACCTCCGCCACATACTCCGACTGGAGCGCCTCGGTTTCCCGCTCGGCCTCCGCGCACCGTTCTTTCCACGTGTTCACGTCCGCCTGGTATCGGCGGACTGCTTCCGCCTCTCGAAGAGCCCTCCTGGAGGGCATGAGGCGATCCAAGATCTCGAGACGGGCTTTGTATGCGGGCGCGTCACCCGAAGGCTCTGCTGGCGGACGCACCCTAGGTGGCTGAGGAATGCTGGGAGGGCGCGGTTCGGGCTCGTCGAACTCGGAGTCGTCCTTCAGGGACTCCCAATCGATGGCGTCGTCGAGGTCGAGCGTATGCTCCAGGGTCCTCCCGAGATTCTCGAGCTCGGTCTGTGCCGACCGGGTCTGGCGGGCGGCGAGGACGAGCTTGCTCCGCTTGAGGTTTGCGGCGCGCTCCTCCTCTGTCTGCCTCAACCGCAACTCTTGCTGGGTCTTCCACTTCTCCTGCCATCCGAGGACCTCGAGCTCCGCCTTGCGAAGCACGATCTCCTTGTCGTCTCCGCGAACCACCCGATGCTTGGCGAGACCGGCGTGCCAGATCTCCAGCTGATACGTCGGCTTACCCTTGCGGTCGAACTGGACCTCGAGCTCGCTACGCCTGATCAGGCCGTCGTCAGGGGGAGACTCGTCCCTCACCGGGGAGTAGTCCCGAAACCGCTCACCCGGTGTGGCGCGAGTGGAGGGTAGACGAGTGGAGGGTAGACATGAGACGCGCACCCGGTCATCGCGGTCCTCTGTGGCGGGGATAGCACGTAGAATACTCGGACGCCGGCCGATGCGTCCAGAGTGTCGGCCTCGTTTGCCTTGGATCACGCAGGCTGACTGGGCGGCCAACCCGGCCACTGATTTGCTCGTCGTGATTAGAGGGCGCAAGCTCGGATGGGGGTTGTGATTCCACCATGGCATGAGTATCATACAAACGTTTGAATGACTCATGCGACGGGACAAACCAGACGTGCCCCAATCAGCGCCTTCCACACCCGCCACGCCTGATCGGCTCCTCGAAGCCGGTCGGGCTCTGTTCGTCCAGAGGGGCTTCGACGGCGCGTCGGTGCGCGCGATCACGGAGGCTGCCGGCGCCAACCTGGGAGCGGTGACCTACCACTTCGACTCAAAGCGCGAGTTCTACTGCGAGGTGGCAGAGCGCGTCCTCTCTCCACTGCGGCAGGCAGTCACGGAGGCCGTCGCCACAGCTGGTGCCCCGATCGAGCGCATTGAGGCTGTCGTAAACGCCTTCTTCGAGGTCCTCGAAGGAAGTCCCGACCTCCCCCACTTCATGCTGCAAGAGGTGGCACAAGGAACGGAGCCTGCCCGGCCCGTCCTACTGACGATGCGACATGTGCTCGGATCGCTCGTGGACGTGATCCGTCAGGGACAGGAGGACGGCTCGATGCGAGATGGTGACCCAGCCTTGACGGCCATCAGCATCGTTGCCCAGCCGGTCCATCTCACGCTCGTGCGGCGTCATCTAATCATGGCTGCCGCGCTCGACTTGGATGACGCCTCGGTGCGGCAGTCGGTGCGGCGTCACGTCCTGCAGTTCGTGCGGGCCGCGCTTCTCGATTCCCGATGAGGTCGATCATGGGTAACCGGCCCTCGTACATGCTGCTTGCGACATCCCTGGCGCTCGGCATGCCAGACGCTGCTGCCGCCCAAGCCCGACCTGGCGCCGGTTCGGCACGTGAGGAGAGCCTGACGCTGCTTCAGGCGGTCGATCTCACACTGGCCCATCACCCGGACCTCGCTCGTGCTCGGGCCATGGAGGAGAGTGCCCTCGCGGAGGTGGGCGTCGCCCGCTCGGATCGCCTGCCGCAGCTCGCGGCGCAGACGGCCGTGACGCGCTTCGAACAGGCGATGATCGTCGCGCCCCTCCACGGCTTCGACGTCCAAAGCCCTCCGACATTCGACGAGACACTCGTACAGGGCGGGTTATCTGTCGGCCTGACGGTGTTCGACGGCGGCAGTGGCGGCGCTCGCGTTCGGGTGGCCGAGTCTTCGGCCGTTGTTTCCGGTGCGGAGGTCACGGGAGCGCGCCATGGGGTCATCGCCTCGGCGAGCCGGGCGTTCCTGGACGTGCTCTCCTCACGGCGTGTCCTCGAGGCGCACGGGCGCCGTATGGCCGCGCTGCAGGCGGAGTCCCGTCGGGCGCAGCAGCTCTTCGATGCCGGGAGAGCGGCCCGTCTGGACCTCCTTCGCGTCCAGGCGGCATTGAGCCAGGGGGAAGCCGACGGAGTTTCCGTGGAGTCGGCGCTCGATCGGGCCGAGGCGGAGCTGGCCCGGCTGGCGGGGTTGGCTCCGGGAGCCATCGAAGCTCGTCCCCTCTCGCCCGTCCGCCGTCGCTCCGACGCTCCGCCGGATCGGAGCTCCACGCTGTTGGCCGCGCGTTCCGGGAACCCGGCCCTCGTCGCGGGTGCCGGCCGTTTGGACGCCGCGCGCGCCGCGCTCTCCCTGGCCCGATCCGCATGGCTCCCCCGCGTCGATTTCTCGGCTGGATACCTCGCTTTCGGAGCGACAGGCGTGGACTTCGTCTCTGAATGGCAGACGGGGGTGCGCTTCAGCTACCCGCTCTTCACCTCGGGTGCGCGCTCGGGGGCGATCCGTCGAGCGGACGCGAGCGAACGAGCCGCGACCGAGGGCCTTCGCCTCACGGAGATGGAGGTCCAACGTGCACTGGATCGAGTCCTCTCGGCGGTCGACGAAGCTGAAGCGCGGACTCGCGCGCTCCGCAAGGCCGTCGAGCAGTTCGACGAGGTCGTTCGCATCGAGCGACTGGAGCTGGACGCGGGCTCGGGATTGCAGACCGACTACCTCCGGGCGGAAGCCGAGCTGTTCGAAGCCCAAGCGCAGCTGACCCGCGCGGAGCACGGAGAGATCACGGCCCAAATCGACCTCGCGCGCGTGTCAGGACAGCTCTCGCGTAGATGGGTCGCCGACGAGTTGGAGGTGGAACCATGAGCAAGGTGCTGCGGAGGGTCGTGCCCGTTGTGGTCCTACTCTCAGGAGCGGCCGTCGCGTGGGTACTTCTGAGGAATGGTGGGGAGGAAGACGAATCCATCCGGGCATCAGGGACGGTCGAGGCCACGGACGCGGACCTGGGATTTCAGGCTGCCGGACGAATCGCGTCCGTCGATGCCCGAGAGGGAGCCAGCGTCCGTTCTGGCGACGAGCTGGCCCGCCTCGACCTCAGAGAGCTCGAGGCCCGCCGGATGGGCGGAGAGGCAGCCTTGATGGCGGCGCGCGCCGGCTTGCGGGAGATGGAACGCGGTTTCCGGCGGGAAGAGATCGCCGAAGGACGAGCTGCGCTGAGAGCCGCCGATAGTCGGCTCGCCGACGCGCGACGTGACGTGGAGCGGGTTGCTCTACTCTTCGAAGGCGGCGCCGTCAGCCGAGAAGCGATGGACAAGGCCCGGTCCGCCCTCGACGTGGCGGAGTCGATGGAAGCCCAGGGTCGCGAGCGTCTGAACATTCTGGAGGGCGGCCCTCGATCCGAGCGGGTCGACGTCCAGCGCGCCGCGGTCGCCCAAGCTGAGGCGATGCTCGCCCAGATCGACGCCCTGAGGGATCACATGACGATCGTCGCACCTCGGGGAGGCGTCGTGTCCATACGGCACCGGGAGCCCGGGGAGACGGTAGCGCCAGGGGTCCCAGTGATCACGCTCACCGACCTCGACGACCGATGGGTGAGGATCTACGTGCGCGAAGATCGCATCGGCGACCTGTCCCTCGGACAGGCCGCCACGATCCAAGCGGACACCCACCCCGACCGAACCTACGGCGGCGAGGTGGTCTTCATCGCGAGCGAGGCGGAGTTCACCCCCCGGAACGTCCAGACGACCGAGGAGCGCGTCCGGCTCGTGTACGCGGTGAAGGTGCGCATCACCGGCGACGAGTCCTACGACCTCAAGCCGGGCATCCCCGCCGACGTCACCCTCGACGCCCCCGGGTCGTGACTGCGGTCTCGAAGAGGAGTGCAGGCGGGGAGTCCACAGAGCCACGGGCTCCGACCGTCTCCGTACAGGGGTTGTCACGCCAATTCGCGTCCTTGACCGCCGTGCGCGAGCTGACGTTCGACGTGGCTCCCGGTGAGCTCTTCGGCCTCGTGGGACCAGACGGCGCGGGGAAGACGACGACGCTGCGAATGCTGGCAGGCGTGCTCCCCCCGACCTCGGGCACGGCGGTGATCCACGGCGTGGACGTCGCGTCCAACCCTGAGCGCGTGAAGCCCCACATCGCGTACATGTCGCAGCAGTTTGGGCTCTATCAGGACCTAACCGTACGCGAGAACATCGAGTTCTACGCAGATCTGTATCGAGTCCCGCGGGCGGAGCGGCCGGCGCGGATGGACCGCCTGTACGCGTTTTCCAACCTCGGGCCGTTCGAGACCCGGCTCGCGGGAAACCTGTCTGGGGGGATGAAGCAAAAGCTCTCACTTTCCTGTGCGCTCATCCATCGACCGGCCCTTCTGCTCCTCGACGAGCCAACCTTCGGCGTGGACCCGATCTCGCGTCGCGACTTGTGGCTCATCCTACACGAAATGGTCGGTGAGGGTGTGACGGTCCTCGTATCCACCTCGTACTTGGACGAAGCCGAGCGGTGCGACCGGGTGGCCCTCCTCGACGGTGGAGCGACTCTCGCACTCGACTCGCCCGATGCCCTGCGCCTCCGGCTACCCGGTGAGGTCTTCTCGCTCCTCACGGCTCGCCCGCGAGACGCGCGGGATATGCTCCGGCCGGCACCGGGAATCGAGAGCGCGTCCTTATTCGGCGACAGCGTTCATGTTGTCGTGCGACCCAATGCGGGCGGAGTGCGTGCTATCGAAGCGCCCTTGGCTCGAGCGGGGATCGACATCGTCGAAGCTGCACCCGTCGAGGCGTCGCTCGAAGACGTGTTCATTCACCTCGTGGGCGCGGCAGAGTCGGGTGCCTGACGACGGCGATCGTTCGGGGGGCGTGTCGGGCATCGACTACGCGGTCGAGGTTCGCGGTCTCACTAGGCGATTCGGAGACTTCACGGCCGTGGACGAAGTGACGTTCGACGTGGGGTACGGGGAGATCTTCGGTTTCCTCGGTCCCAACGGGGCCGGCAAGACGACTACGATCAAGATGCTCAACGGGCTCCTGGTGCCCTCCGCTGGAGAGGCGCGAGTCGCTGGCTTCGACGTCCGCGACGATCCCGAGGCAGTCCGCCGGCACATCGGATACATGTCGCAGCGCTTCTCCCTCTATCCGGACCTGACCGTCGCCGAGAACATCGCCCTCTTCGGTGGGCTCTATGGGGTCCGGCGGGCGCGTCTTGTAGAGAGGAAGGAATGGGTCCTTGCCATGGCGGGCCTGACCGGCCGGGGCGATCGCTATGCCCGAGAGCTACCACTCGGTTGGAAGCAGCGACTGGCGCTCGGATGTGCCGTGATCCACGAGCCTCCCATCCTCTTCCTGGACGAGCCGACTTCGGGCGTGGACCCCGTGGCGCGTCGCCGTTTCTGGGACTTGATCGACGAGCTGTCCAACAGTGGCACCACTGTATTCGTCAGCACCCACTACATGGAGGAAGCCGAGTACTGTCACCGCCTGGCGCTGATGAATCGAGGGCGTGTCATCGCTCTGGACACGCCTTCAGGACTCCGGCACGCCGTCATCGAGCCGATCGTCGAGGTGACGACCCAAGACGCTCCTCGCACGGTCGAGGCCCTTTCCGCCGCTCCGGGCGTGCTGGAGGCAGCCATGTTCGGGCGCCGGGTGCATGCGGTGCTCGACGACATCGACCGGCGTGTGCCGGAGCTATCCGCGGCACTCGCGCGGGCGGGTCTCCCTGCCGGCGGCATCGAACGCGTCGAACCTTCGCTCGAAGACGTCTTCGTGTCGCTCGTGCGGCGCGAAGGTGGGGCTGCGGAGGGCTGATATGGCACGCGGACAGGGGGCTGTCTCGACGCAGGGGCCGAAGCTCGACGGTGCTCGACGACCGAAAATCGCCGGCGCTCCGCGCATGGACACCGGGCGGCTGCTCACGATGGCTCGGAAGGAGGCAATCCAGCTTCGGCGGGATTCTCGAAGCCTCATCCTAGCCTTCGTGCTGCCCGTCTTCCTCGTGCTCTTCTTCGGCTACGCGATCTCGTGGGACATCGACGACATCCGGCTTGTTGTGGTCGATCAGAGCGGAAGCCGGGACAGCAGGGAGCTCGTGGAGGCGCTCGAAGCCAGCGGTTATTTCCAGGTCGAGGCCTACGTGACCGGTCAGGACGAGGCGGAGAGGCTCTTGACCAGCAGCGAGGTGCTCGGAGCTCTGGTCATCCCCCCGGCATATGCCGCGGATCTCGCTGGCGGACGCGGGGCCGAAGTGCAATTGATCCTCGACGGCTCCGACGCGAACACGGCTACGATCGCCTTGAACTACGCCGAGGCCATTATCAACCGCCACGGGCTCGAAACGATTCTCGGCGGACGGAGCGTCCAGCCGCCGGTGGAGGCGGACAGCCGCGTCTGGTACAACCAGACCCTGGCGAGCCGCAACATGATCGTGCCCGCCCTCATCGCGGTGATCATGTCGATCATCGCAGCGATGCTGACCGCACTGACGATCGCCCGTGAGTGGGAGCGCGGGACGATGGAACAGCTTGCCTCCACTCCTGTCCATCGACTGGAGGTCGTGCTCGGCAAGCTGCTTCCGTACGTCGTGATCGGCCTCGTCGACGTAGCGGTGGCCGTGGTCCTCGGGCTCACTGTCTTCTCGGTTCCCTTCCGGGGTAGCGTCGTTCTGCTCGGCGTCCACACGGTGCTCTTCCTGATCGGTGCGCTCGGCCTCGGCATCTTCATCTCGGCGGTGGCGAAGTCCCAACTCGTGGCGATGCAGGTGGCCATGCTCGTGACCTACATCCCGGCGCTCCTGCTCTCCGGCTTCCTTTTCGACATCGCGAGCATGCCCATCGTCCTCAAGGGCGTGAGCTATCTCATCCCCGCGACGTACTTCGTCTCGGTAACGCGAGGCGTGTTCCTGAAGGGAGTCGGGGTGGAGATGCTGTGGGTGCAAGGCGCCTTCATGGCCGCGTTCGCCACGGTCGGCCTCACGCTGGCTACCCTCGCCTTCAAGAAGGAGCTACCCGGATGAAGGCGGACCAGATGGATGCAAAGCGATGAAGCCGAGCCGGATGGATGCGGAGCGGATGAAGCCGAGCCGGATGAATCCGGGCGGGAGTCGGCGCGACTCCGCTCTGCGGGTCAGGCAGCTCGTGATCAAGGAAGCGAAACAGCTCCTACGTGACCCCAAGACTCGCGCGATCATGTTCGTGTCCCCGCTGATCCAACTCGTGCTGTTCGGCTATGCCGTGAACACGGACGTCCGCGACGTGTCGACCTTCGTCGTCGACCACGATGTGACCGCCCGGTCGCGTCTGGCGGTCGACGCCCTCACCGCTTCCGGATACTTCCGGGTCGTCGGCACCTCCGATCGGCCCGCGGACCTCACCTTCGCTCTGGACCGGGGCGACGCCAGAGTGGGCGTCTGGATCCCGAGCGGGTTCGCGAAAGACCTCGCCGCCGGCCAGGCGCACATTCAGCTGGCCATCGACGGCACCAATTCCAACACCGGCACGGTGGCACTCGGGTATGCCGGGCGGATCCTCCGGCGATTCGGTACCGACTACGTCGTGGAGCAGGTTGGCGACGTGCCGAGGGGAATCGATCTGCGGGCGCGCGCCTGGTTCAACCCGGACCTTTCGAGCTCCGCGTACAACGTACCCGCCGTCATCGGCATGCTGCTCATGCTCATGGCCCTGCTGCTGACCGCGCTCGCGGTCGTCAGAGAGAGAGAGATGGGCACGCTCGAACAGCTCATGGTGTCGCCGCTGTCCTCGCGGGAGCTCATCCTTGGCAAGACGATTCCAGTGGCGGTCGTGTGCATGATCGACCTCGTGCTCGTCACGACCGTGGCCATCGTCTGGTTCGGAGTCCCGTTTCGCGGAACGTTATTCGCCCTTGGGCTGGCCTCCCTCGTGTACATCGTCGCGGGGCTCGGGTTCGGGCT
The DNA here is from genome assembly GCA_965248625.1 of Longimicrobiales bacterium. Lineage (GTDB taxonomy): Bacteria > Gemmatimonadota > Gemmatimonadetes > Longimicrobiales > Gaopeijiaceae. Next base: position 2,552,610 of record OZ252109.1, read on the forward strand.
GATCATCTCCACCGTTTCCCAGACCCAGCAGGAAGCGTTCATGTCGATGTTCCTGTTCTTCCTGCCTGCGATCATCCTCTCCGGCTTCCTGTATCCCGTCGACACGATGCCTGTGTTCTTCCAGAACCTCAGCCTGCTGAACCCGGTCCGGCACTTCATCGAGATCGTGCGCGGCGTATTCCTGAAGGGTGACGGGGTCGGCGAGCTAGCGCGCCAGTACGTAGTGCTGACCGGAATGGCGGCGGGATCGTTGTGGGTGGCGAGCCACCGGTTCAAGAAGAGCTTGGCGTAGGGTCCGCGTGATTCAGCGCCCGACTTGTGAGGGCGCCGACGGCTGGCGGACGGACCGGGTGCCGGACCATACTGCGCCATTCACCCCGGCGGACCGGGTCATCCGGAGTCCGTCCCCCGTCCCCACCGATCAAGGAGATCCTCTGTGGCGCGCCACTTGCCGACGGGCGTGGGTCACCCGGATCACCCTCCGGTCCGCAACGCCTCCGCCGCCTCTGGCCTCCCCCACTCGTCATAGACCTCAATGAGCGTGCTCGTGGCGAAGGCCCGAACGGGGTCATCAGCTGAACGATCGGCCGTTGCTGCCAGGGTCGCTCGGAGCTGCTCCTCAGCCTCGGAATAGCGAGCGAGCTGCAGCAGGCACTGTCCGAGGGCGTTCTGGCCCCGGAGAAGTTCGGGGGCCCCGGGGTCCAGAGCCCCATCCGCGACTTCGAGGTCTTCCCGAAGGTTGGACTCGGCCGCTGCGAGATCCCCTTGTGCCATCCGGACGATCCCGGAGTTCACGAGATACTGCACGACCCGACGATGATCATCGTCGAGCGAGCGCTGAATCCTCAATGCCTCCTGAAGCGTCGGAAGGGCCTCGTCCAGCTTTCCCTGCAGACGTAGGACCCATCCCAGGTTCCCCGACGCGATCGCCACGAAGAGGTGGTCGGACCCCAGCTGGTTCTGATATGCCGACAGTGCCTGGCGGCAGAGCTCCTCCGCTGCTTCGAGCCGCCCAACGCCTCGGAGGACCAAAGCCAGGTCGTTCCTCGCGTTTGCGACCGCGATGTGTTCGTCACCGAAGGTCGAGCGGTATAAGTCGATCGCCTCGCGATAGAGTTCCTCGGATTCTGCCGTCGCGCCCTGCGCGGCCAGCAGCGCCGCCCTGTCCTCTAGCGCGTCCGCCAGGCGGTAGTGGCCGTCAGGGTACACGCGTCGGTGTACCGCCAGGGACTCTTCCAGAAGTTGGTCGGCTTCCTCTAACTGCCCTCGATCGACCAGCAAAGAGCCGAGGGAGCTCAGACTCCTGCCAACGTCCAAGTCGGCTACGGAGGGGAGATCACGCCGCACAGCCAGGGCCTCGCGGAAGAGCGTCTCGGCACTGGCCTGATCTCCCCGGGATCGTCTGAGCCAACCGAGGTTGATCAATGCCTGCGCCATCTCGTCGGTGGGCGGGAGCAAGCGAAACAGCGCTACGCTCTCCTCCATCAAGGGCTCTGCCCGCTCGATGTTCCTCAGGACCTGCCACCCATAGCCCATCGTGTTGAGTGCGCGGGCCAACTCCGCCGGGTGTCTATCGGCATGAGCGCGGAACGCCTGCTCGGCCTCTTCAAGTGTGGAGGCAGCCTCCTCCAAGTCCCCGTTCTCGCTTTGAAGCCATCCGAGCAGCTCGAGGTTGCGGGCGACTTCCAAAGGGTCGGCGGCGGCACGCTGCTGGCGGATGGCCAAAGCCTCCTCAGCGAGCAAGATGGCCTCGCCATACACCCCCAGTGACCGGTAGACATCGGCGACGACCGTCATCAGGGTGGCCTGAACCTCTGGCTGCTCGGTCAACTCTGCGCGCACCCGGGCCGCGCCGCGATCGAGCACCTCCCGCAGCGTCACCGGATCGCCCTGTGTCACTTCCGGATCGGAGCTCTGAAACAGCTCGACCATGAAGTCGACCACTTGCTCGGACCGATCCCTCTGGACGGCGATCCGGTTCGCTTGTCGAGCGGTCCCGAGGGAGAACGCGGCCAACGAAACCATCAGCGCGGCGGTGAGGCCCAGCGGTACTGGGTTCCGACGGACGAACTTGCTCGTCCGGTAGCGCACGGTATCGGGGCCCGCTTGGACCGGCCTGCCCGCAACGTGGCGCCGAACGTCGTCCGCAAGCTGGCCGGCTGTACCGTAGCGACGCTCGGGCTCGGGTCGCATCGCCTTGAGGACGATCTTGTCGAGATCCCCCCTCAGGCTGCGCCGTAACCGCTCGGGTGTCGAGCCGCGGACAGACGCGCGATCGCCGGCAGCAGCTACGGCGTTTGCCAGCTCGGTCTGTTCCCGCACGACCGTTTTGGAGGGCGGGCTGGCCTCCCGCGCCAATGTGTCCCCAAGAGCTTCGAGTGAGCCCGTCGTCTGAGCAAACGGACGGGTGCCTGTGAGCAGCTCGTACAGCAGCACACCGAGCTGGAAGACGTCGCTCGCCGTCGTGATTGGTGCACCTCGCACCTGCTCCGGTGACGCGTAGTCGGGTGTGAGCAGGCGAGCACCGGCCTGGGTGACGTCGGACGGCTCGAGGGTGCCTGGCTCGAGCAGCTTTGCGATCCCGAAGTCGAGGAGCTTCGGCACCTCCTCTCGCGTGACGAGGATGTTCCCTGGCTTGAGGTCCCTGTGGACGATCAGGTTCTGGTGCGCGTATTGAACGGCGTCGCACACCTGCGCGAAAAGGAGAAGGCGATCCCGGATCGGGAGCCGCTGTCGATCGCAGTAATCGTCGACCGGTAGCCCTTCTACGAGCTCCATCGCGAAGTAAGGCCGGCCGCCTTCTGTGATTCCGCCGTCTACGAGACGGGCGATATTCGGATGGGAGACCCCGGCGAGGATCTGACGCTCGGCGAGAAAACGCCTTCGGATATCATCGCCACGGAGGTCGTCACGGAGGAGCTTCAGCGCGACTTGTTGGTCGAACTGACCGTCGGCCCGCTCGGCCCGGTAGACGGACCCCATGCCGCCTCGACCCAGCTCGCTGACGAGAGCCCATGGGCCCACCCGCCTTCCGCCCGGATTGGCAACGCCGACATCGACGTCGTCGTCCCCCGTAGTGACGCCATCGAGCAGGCCAGCACGGTCCTGCTCCGCTCCCGCAGCTCCACCGCGAGCGCTGGATCGTCGCTGCACTGCTCGACGATGAAGGCGTCGCGCTCCCCCTTCGGGAGGACCGATGCCTGCGCGAAGAGCTCGGCCAGTCGATCCCAGTTGCCTTCGGACATGAGGACCCGCACTTCCTGAGTTGACGTCGTCGGGCTTTGGCCCGCTCCGAGTGCGCCGATCATCTTGGCTGTCGTGGTAGCGGGCTACCGCTTCATCTCTCGCATGAGCCAGGCGCGTGCCATCGCCCAATCGCGCTTGACGGTGGCGGGTGAAGTGCCCAGGGCCTCCGCCGTCTCCTCCACGCTCATCCCGCCGAAGAACCGGTACTCGACCACGCGAGCGTGGCGCTCGTTCTGCTGCTCCAGCCGGGACAGAGCCTCGTCGACCACCAGAAGGTCGTCGGGCCGTTCCCGGGCCGCCACGACCACATCGTCGATGGGCAGGGGCGATTCGCCGCTTCCCCGTTTAACGCGCCGTTTCATTCGTGCGTAGCTCACGAGGATCCTGCGCATGGCCTGAGCACAGACACCGAAGAAATGCGCCCGGTCGCCAGCCGAGAGGCGATCGACCTTCGCGAGCTTCATGTAAGCCTCGTGGACCAGGGCGGTGGTGTTCAGGGTGTGATCAGACCGCTCGCGCCGCAGCTCGCGGTGCGCCATTGCGTGGAGATCGTCGTACACGAGCGGGAGCAGGCGATCCAGGGCGTGCTTGTCCCCATCGGTGAGCTCGGTGATGAGCTGCGTGACGTCGCCTTGTGTGGACACTCGAAACCCTCCGGCGGCACTCGGCTCCAGCGCGTGTCCGCAATCTATCATGGCCTGTGAGCCCTCGCGGGGCATTCCGGCGCGTCCCCCCTTCAGAAGCGCTCGCCAGACTGGCGTCCGAGGGGATTCGGGCTGGTGAGCCCTAACCGGGCGCACCACGCCTCTGGAGTGAACCATGTCCAAAGCCGCCAGCTGTTCGATTCCCGGTGTTTACGCATTCCTCCTCCTGGCTCTCGTAGCGACTATGCCGGGTTGCTTCCTCCTTTGGGACACGGATCTCGAGCGATTGAGCTGCAGAGGCACCGAAGGGAGCTGCTCCATCTGGGACAACCCGAACACCTTCGGAGGAGCTTCGGGTGACGTCTCCGGCCCAACCGACGACGCCGACATGGGTGTGGAGGGCAGCGTCGGCAAGGGAGTACCGGGCGTGCCTGGAGCTACCGTCGAGGCCACGGCCCGCTACCTCCCCCGCTCGACCGAGGTCTTCGACAAGACCCACACGGCGGCGTTCGTAGAGGGCCGCTATCCGATCGTCCGGGGTGAGGGCCCCTTCCGTCTGCTCGCCGGGGTCGGGGTTGGCGTGGTCCGTGAGAGCTCGAGCTTCTCGTCCGATTACGGTGGCGGGTTCGACCGAATCGACGCTCCGGTCGTCGGACGACGCGGGGGAGCCGTGCTGCAGGAGGACGGCGGCGCCGTGACGAGCCCGATGTTCCGCGTCGGGACGGGACTCATGTGGGCATCTCGGACCTCGAAGTGGGCGCCCTTCGCCGACATCGGCTACGAGATCTACACGGCGAGCGATCTCAACAACAAGGCCGTCATCCGGGCGGGGGTGCGCTACAAGTTCGGGAGCCCCCTCCCGACCTCAAGGAACGAAGATGACGAGGGTTCCGACGGCCAACAGCGCTGAGACGCCCACCGTACTCGCACCCTCCGCTACGATCGGTCCGGGCGACAGTCCCGTCGTCCGGACCGCTGGCGCGCCCGCCCTCCACTCCGCAAGATAGGCCCCGTCGCTGACCGGTAGTCAGGCCGTTGCCGACCCGCCCTGCACGGCGCAACGCAAGACCCATCGACTCTGTCCTAGGAGCCGGCCAAATGTCACCAGCGCCCCCCGACCGGGCCACCTACTGGATCACCAACCTCCGCTACCTCGTGGCTCTACTGGCGGTCTGGTTCGTGGTTTCGTTCGGTTTCGGGATCCTTTGGGTCGGGTCACTCAACGGGATCCGGGTCGCCGGGTCGGGCTTCAAGTTGGGCTTCTGGTTCGCTCAGCAGGGATCCATCTACGTCTTCGTCGTGCTGATCTTCGTTTATGTATGGCTGATGAATCGTTTGGATCAGAAGCACGGGGTGGAAGAGGAATGAGGGGGGGCGGCCGATGAACGTTCAAGCATGGACCTTCACGCTGGTCGGGCTCTCGTTCGCCCTTTACATCGGCGTGGCGATCTGGTCGAGAGCTGGGTCGACGAAGGAGTTTTACGTGGCTGGCGCCGGTGTGTCTCCGCTGGCCAACGGCATGGCCACGGCAGCGGACTGGATGTCCGCAGCGTCGTTCATCTCGATGGCAGGGCTGATCTCGTTCCTCGGGTACGACGGATCGGTCTACCTCATGGGCTGGACCGGCGGGTACGTGCTGCTGGCACTCTTGCTGGCCCCGTATCTCCGGAAGTTCGGCAAGTACACCGTCCCCGACTTCGTCGGAGACCGCTACTACTCGAGCACGGCGCGCGTCGTCGCGGTCGTTTGCGCGATCTTCATCTCGTTCACGTACGTGTCGGGGCAGATGCGTGGCGTCGGCATCGTCTTCAGCCGATTCCTCGAGGTGCCGATCACGCTGGGCATCGTGATCGGGATGGGCATCGTGTTTTTCTACGCCGTGTTGGGCGGCATGAAGGGGATCACCTACACGCAGGTAGCGCAGTACTGCGTGCTTATCTTCGCCTACATGGTCCCGGCCATCTTTCTCTCGATCCTCATCGCGGGGAATCCCGTCCCGCAGCTCGGGTTCGGGGGATTCGACCTCGCCAACGGCGGGCTCCTTCTCGATCGCCTCGACGGGCTTCACGAACAACTCGGCTTCGGACCCTACACCGATGGCTCCAAGTCCAAGCTGGATATTTTCGCGATCACTGCGGCTCTGATGGTGGGCACGGCCGGGCTACCGCACGTGATCATCCGGTTCTATACGGTTCCGCGGGTCCGAGACGCGAGAATCTCAGTGGGGTGGGCGCTGCTCTTCATCGCGATCCTCTACACGACCGCGCCGGCCGTCGCGGTCTTCGCCCGCACGAACCTCTTGAACACCGTCGTCGAGCAGCCGTACGAGGAGGTCCCGACCTGGTTCACCACCTGGGAGGACACGGGGCTGATCACGTTCGAGGACCACAACGCGGACGGCGTGATCCAGTACGTAGGTCCCGCCGCTGTCGACCTATCGGGCCAGACCGTCCAGAACGAGCTGACGATCGACCGGGACATCATGGTCCTCGCCAACCCCGAGATCGCGGGGCTACCCAACTGGGTCGTGGGTCTCGTGGCCGCCGGCGGCCTCGCGGCGGCGCTGTCCACCGCCGCCGGCCTGTTGCTCGTCGTATCGTCCGCGATCAGCCACGATCTGCTGAAGAGGACGTTTCTCCCTGAGATCTCTGAACGCGGAGAGCTCGTGGCTGCGCGAGTCGCAGCAGCGTTCGCGGTGGTCTTCGCCGGCTACCTGGGGATCGATCCCCCGGGCTTCGTGGCCCAGGTGGTTGCGTTCGCGTTCGGACTCGCGGCGGCGTCGTTCTTCCCTGTCATCATCCTCGGAATCTTCTCGACGCGAATGAACCGCGAAGGGGCGATCACTGGGATGATCTGCGGAATCGTGTTCACGGCCGCGTACATCATCTACTTCAACTATGTGAATCCCGCCGCGAATACCGCCGATAACTGGTTCCTCGGCATCTCGCCGGAAGGCATCGGCTTCATCGGGATGTTGATCAACTTCGCCGTCGCGATCGTCGTGTCGCTGTTCACGGCGGCGCCTCCCGAACACGTTCGCCAGCTCGTCGAGGACATCCGTGTCCCGAGAGGCGCTGGCCCGGCGCACGAGATCAGCGCGTGAGAAGCGGCGTGGGCGGCCACGCCGGGCTCTAAGCCTGTCCGCTGTGCCTCAGCCTCCAGCCAGCTCCACGTGACGGTCTCCCTCTTCCGGAAACGTCAACTCGGTCGGCGCGAGCTGCCCGTCGACAAGCCGCCGGAGGGCTTCCACCATCCGCTCGGCCCGCTGCCTGTGCTCGGACATTCCCGCCAGGTTGACCAAGGCATCTGGATCGTTCAGCAAGTCGACGAGCAGGGTTCGGCCGTCCTCGTAATGAATTATCTGCCAGGGGCTTTCGTGAAGAGACCACACGTGCACTCGGGGTTCCAAGTCTGTTCTGGGCCTGATAGAGCCGATGACGGGAGATGCCCAACTCGGGGTAGCGACGCTCCAATCCGCTGTGGAGGTATTCGCTGATTCGCTGGCTGGAATCCCATCGACGGCAGTGGGAATCGGAATTGCCTCCGCTTCCGGCTCATTCCAATAACGCGCCAGGGAAGCCCCGGGCAGTGGCGACGGGCGGGAAGCCACCCCTGCGAGCTCGAGGATCGTCGCCGGAACGTCGCGCAGAGAGACGACTGTGGGAACTCGGACCCCCTGCGTGAGCCCCGACCGGGGGCGGATGACCAGAGGAACCCATAGCGATTCCGGGTAGAGCGAGTTGCTGTGTCCGTAGAGTCCGTGTTCCCCGAACTGCTCCCCGTGGTCCGCGGTGACGATCAACACCGTGTTCTCGAGCAGGCCGCGTACTCGAAGCGCGTCGACGAGGCGCCCGATCTCGGCGTCCATGTACGTGATCGCACTCTCATATGCGTCCAGTTCCGCTTGATGCTGAGCGGGCGTCCGAGTGCCACGGTTGGGCAGGTAGCCCAGGCCGAGTCGGGGGTGGAAGCTGATTTCATCGAGGGGGCGGACGTCACTAGTCCCGAAGAGCTCGCTGTACGGCTCCGGCGGAAGGTACGGCTCGTGCGCGTCGAAGAGATTCAGAAACGCGAAGAACGGACGTGGATCCGCACCGCGACCGTCCGACCAGCCCAGAAATGCGTCCACGACTCCTGTGGCGGATTTTCGGTTCAGAACCTCGGGACCGAGTAGTCTGCGAACGCGCGAGTCGAGTGCGAGCCGCCACCCGAGCGCCGAGTCCAGCAAGGCTTGGCCCCAGGAAAGACGATAGTCCTCGTAGTGTATGAACCCGCGGTCCAGTCCTGTCTCGTGTACTGTATAGATCAGGTTGGCCGTAAACCCGACCGGCTCCCAACCGCGCGCGCCGAAGACCTCGGCCAAGGTGGAGTCCGCATCATCGAGCGGGGTTGTCCAGTTAGCGCTTACATCGTGTGGGTAGCGGCCGGTGAAGAGACTTGCGTGAGACGGGAGGGTCCAAGGAGACGTCGAAACCGCACGGTCGAACATGACCCCATCAGCCGCCAGCTGTTCGAGGTTCGGTGAAGTTGGCCGAGAGCGCCCGTACATCCCAAGACTCTCCGCCCGAACGGTATCGAGAATCAGCAGCAACACGTTGGGTGCGTCAGCCCGAGCTTCCCCCAGCCCAGTTCGTCGAAACTGCTCGAGCCCCCACGATCCGACGTTCACCCCTATTGCCAGCACCAGCGTCGCGAGCGCTCCAACAACTGAGCCCCTGCGCGACAGCCGTTCTACCGAAGCCGAACGATCCTGTGCGCCGCGCGCGATCTGAACGCCGACACCGGCTGCGATGATGAGCTTCGCCCACCCGGCCACGAAAGGCATCTTGATGGTGAGAACCGCCGCCGCGAGAAAACCCAGGAAGCCTGTTACGCGAGGGTATGTGAAGACCCTTGGCAGTAGGCGCTCGCCCACGATCAACGGGATCGCCGCGACGGTGAAGAAGGCTAGGTTTACGAGGGGAACCGTCCAGACCATCTGGCCGCTTGCCCGCGGCCACGATCCGAGAATCCAGAAGGCGAGTAGTCGAAGCACCACCTCGAGAAGCCCGACGCCGATAGCGAAGCATGCAGTCGTGCGCAGCGTTCGATTGAGCGCTGTTGTGTCGGGACCTGACATATCGAGAGCATCGGGCTGTAATTTGGGATCCGTCGCACGAGCTGTCACGGTGCTCACTCCGCGCATGCGGGTCGCGGCCGGCTGGCGGAGCCAAGCTCCGGCAAAAATACCGCGATTGCCGTATCTGTCTAGCCGTCCCGTGCGAACCAGGCACCTCTGGCATGCCGTCTTGCCGACCCCCGTCCACCCACACATATAATATCGATCGACCCCCTCTCGACCACGGGACGCTGCATGCACGGATCCACCCGCCTAGTCGTCCTGTTCACACTGCTCACGTCGTGTGGCGCCCCCGCGTACGACGTCATCGTCCGGAGCGGCACGGTCTACGACGGATCCGGTGAGGTCCCCTTCGTGGGCGACGTGGCGATCAGTGGCGACAGGATCGCGGCCGTTGGCGACCTCTCCGGCGCGACGGCGACGCGCGAAGTCGACGCGACGGGCATGGCCGTCTCCCCCGGCTTCGTCAATATGCTGAGCTGGGCCACGGAGTCGTTGATCATCGACGGGCGCTCGCTAGGAGATATCCGTCAAGGAGTGACCCTCGAGGTCTTCGGTGAAGGGTCCTCTTTGGGCCCCGCCAACGACGCGATGAAGGAGGACTTCCTCGACGACTTCGTGGCCACGCTCGGAAGCCGCGAGCAGGCTGCAGCCGCGCTGGGACTGTCGACTGACGCCGAGCTCGATGTGCCCTGGACGACCCTCGGTGAGTACCTCCAGTTCCTGGAGGACAAGGGCGTGGCGACGAACGTGGCCTCATTCATCGGTGCGACGACGGCGCGGGTCCACGAGATCGGGTACGAGGACCGGCCGCCCACCGAAGACGAGCTCGGGCGAATGCGAGATCTCGTCCGCGTGGCCATGGAGGAAGGCGCGCTCGGGGTCGGCTCGTCGCTGATCTACACGCCCGGGTTCTTCGCGGATACGGATGAGCTGATCGCCCTCTCCGAGGTCGCCGCCGAATACGGCGGGATGTACATCTCGCACATGCGCAGCGAGGGTAACCGGCTCCTCGAATCGCTGGACGAGCTGATCACCATCGCGCGTGCTGCGAATATTCCCGCCGAGGTCTACCACTTGAAGGCGGGAGGACAGGAAAACTGGGGCAAGATGGACGAAGTGATCTCCCGGATCGAGCGCGCCCGCGCCGAGGGGTTACGTATCACCGCAGACATGTACACCTACACGGCGGGCTCGACGGGGTTGGACGCGGCCATGCCGCCCTGGGTGCAGGAGGGCGGCTACGACGAGTGGGCCCGCCGCCTCCGGGAACCCGACGTCCGGGCTCGCGTGATCGAGGAGATGTCGACACCCACAGACGAGTGGGAGAACCTGTTTCTTGCCGCCGGGGCGGAAGGGACGCTACTCGTCGGGTTCCGGAACGAGGAGCTGCGTCGCTATCAGGGAATGACGCTCGCGGAGGTGGCCGCGGAGCGGGGCACGACGCCCCAGGAGACGGCCATCGATCTGGTCGTAGAGGATGGCACGAGGGTGCAGGTCGTCTACTTCCTGATGTCCGAGGAGAACGTCCGCAAGCAGATCGCGCTTCCCTGGGTGTCCTTCGATTCCGACGCTGGCTCGATGGCGCCCGAAGGCGTCTTCCTCCAAAACAGCACGCACCCGAGGGCCTACGGTAACTTCGCGCGGCTGCTCGGAAGATACGTGCGTGAGGAGGGCGTGATCTCGCTAGAAGAGGCCATACGCAAGCTCACGTCACTTCCGACATCGAACCTCGGGATCGAGGAGCGTGGACGGCTGGCCGAAGGCTTCTTCGCCGACGTCGTCGTGTTCGACCCGGCCACGATCATCGACAATGCGACCTACGATGAACCGCACCAGCTCGCGACGGGGGTCGCGCACGTCTTCGTGAACGGCGTTCAAGTCCTCGAGGATGCTCAGCCCACCGGCGAGATGTCGGGGCGCTTCGTACGCGGGCCCGGCTGGCGCGGCGGCTGAGGTCACGCCGTGAATGACGCGTCGGCCCCGGACCCGACACGCTATCCCTCGCTACGCCCCTCTCAACCCGGCACGAACGCCACGATCCTCAGCGGACCTCCGCTCCCCCCCGCGATCTTCATCGGGAGCGCGACCACGAACGCACCCGACTCAGGCAGCTCTCCCAGCGACGCAACATTCTCGAATCCCGGGATGTTCTCGGCGTATAGGATGCGGTGCGTCTCGAACGCGCTCGACTGGCCGTAGTCGATGCTCGGCGTGTCGATTCCGAGGGCCGCGATGTTGCGATTCTCAACGAGCCACGTCGCCGCGTCCGGGTTCAGTCCGGGGAAGTGAAGCTGGGGCACGGCCTCCTCTCCCCGCATGTCGGTCCCCAGATACGTGGAGGCATCCGGCCAGCGACTCGCCCAGCTCGTGTCCAGTAGCACGATCGCGCCGTCCGGGATAGGACCGTTGCGCGACTCCCAGTCTTCGAAGGCGCCCACGCCAACGAGGTGGTCGGCCCCTCCAGCGCCCGCGTCCCGCACGACGACGGCTCGTCCGATGAGGTTCGAGAGCGGGACCTGCTCCGTGGAGCGACGTCCCTCCGCGAAGTGGATCGGCGCGTCCAGGTGCGTCCCCCCGTGCTCGGAGGACGCGAAATTGAACGCCGAGTAGAAGTAGCCGCCCTCGGTCATTCCCCACGCGACCGTATCGAGGACGAACGGGTCGGCCGTCGGCCAGAAGACGGCGTCCTCGGAGACGTCGTGAGTGAGGTCGACCCACCTCCCGGCCGAGCCCTCGAACACGCCGACGTAGTCGGGCTCGCCGGGGGCGCAACCGGACGCGAGGATGAGCGTTGTCCAAAGGACGTGGCGGGTGCGACGACACGGTTCCATACGGCCTCCTTCACAGCACGGTTTGGTCCCTCAAAACGCGGTCGCTCAAGACACGGTCCCTCACAACACGGTCCCTCATAACACCACGGTCTCGCCGTGAGCGGGAATTCTCAGCAGCTCCGGGGGAAGGTCGGCTGCCGACCACGCGGCACGGGTCCGAACTGGAGGCTCGAGGGGCGCCTCGTCCGTGAGCTGGAATGTCCCCCAGTGCATCCCCACGAAAGCGCCGCGCGCCCCGAGGTCGAGATAGACGCGCACCGCCTCCTCCGGGTTGATGTGCATCGGTCGCATGAACCAACGAGGCTCATAGGCGCCGATCGGCAAGAGGCAAGCATCGAACGGACCCAGCCTCCGTCCGATTTCCGCAAAAGCCACGCTGTATCCTGAGTCTCCGCCAAAGTACACGCTCCGTCCCTCGGCCGTGCGCAACGCCCATGAGCACCAGAGTCGGCGGTTCATCATCAATGGAGTACGACGAGTCCAGTGCCGTGCGGGCAGAGCGGTTACTTCGATGGATGTCCCTCCTACGGCACTGCCTTGCTCCTCGTGACACTGGACGGTTCGCGTCTCCCACCAGTCCAGCTCCACTGCGTCCGGCGCGCCGGCGCGAGCGAACCAACCCCGGAAGCCGAGTGGCGTCAGCCAAGTGAGTCGTGAACCGTACCGGCCCGCCAGCTTGCGGACCGTCGGGCGGTCCAAGTGGTCGTAGTGGTCATGGGTGATCAGCACGAGGTCCGGGTCGGGGATCCGATCGAGCGGGATACCGGGCGCGGTGAAGCGGCGAGGGCCGGCAGACTGGGTCGGAGAAGCCCGCTGGCTCCATACCGGATCGGTCAGAACGTTCAGCCCGCCGATCTGGATCAGAAAGCTGCTGTGCCCCACCCATGTGATCCTGATCTCGTCGACCGCTGCCCGCGGGTACGCCACCTCGGGCTCCGCTCGTGGCATGGAGGGAGGGAGTGGTGGAAGTCCACCCGCTTTGATGCGCTGGGCGGCCCAGCGTAACAAGGCTGGGAACCCTCTCGGTTCTTCCGTTTCCCATGGATTCCGGAACCGGCCGTCCAACCCATGGTGCCGGGGGCGCTGCCTCTCGCCGGCATCCGGAGACAGGCCTCCATCCGTGATCGTATCGTCCAAATCGAAGAGCTCGGCGGCGAGTGTGGTGTCGCACACCACGCTAGATGCCCCCGCGCGTCAGGACCGTCCCTGCGGGTCCGAGCCTGGATCCCAGTCTTCGTGACTTCCGTCGCAGAACGGCTTGTTGACGGACAGCCCACATCGACAAAGCGCTACCCGCGTGTCCTCCAGCCGAACATCCCCGTCCGGACCCCGCACAGTGATGCTACCGTGCAGCTGAAGCGGCCCTGCCTCCTCGATCGTGCAACGATTCGTCTCGGGCGCTGCCTCGGCGGGGCCGCCGTCGAGCCTCTCGTACTGGAGCGCTCCGGTCGGGCATCGCGACACCACGTCCGCCACCTCGTCGGCCGTCGCCTGATCTGGATCAACCCAAGGGGTCCGCTTCGGGTTGAAGATCCGAGCACTGCCTTTCACGCATTCGGCCGCGTGGATGCAGCGTCCCAGATCGTACGTGACGACGATGTCCTCGCCTCGATATTCGTGGACCTTGGCCATTCATTCCCTCGTTGGTCTGAGTTCAGAAGCTGCTTGGGGAGCGCCCGCATTCTCGCTCCGCACCGCCGGCTGCCCTGCCCCGTCGGGCCCCCCATTTCGCCTGTCGCGGCCGTGGCTCAAAGCGGCACAACTCCCGCGAAGGGCGTGCCGGAGAGGTAAGCCATATCCCGATTCCACGTCGTCAGATCGGACGGTTCGAACTCTCTAAGGTGTCGATGCCCACACGCCCGCGCGAGGACCTGCATCAGCTCGACCGTAGCGTCGAGGAAATTCTTAAGCTGCTGTGCCGATTGATCCACGATCAGTCGAGCGCGCAGGTCCTTTCGTTGAGTGGCGATTCCTACGGGGCAGTTGTTCGAATGGCACGAACGCATCCGATCGCCTGTATGGCCGAGTTCGCGATCGCGATACCATCCGCGCCCAAGGCCATGGCCTTCACGAAGTCCGATTCGGTACGGAGCCCACCGGTGATGATGAGCGTGACGCCGGTGCGTCCGCTGCTGTCGAGGTGCCGGCGGGCCCGCGCGAGCGCGGGTATGGTCGGCACCGAGATGTTTTGTTTGAAGATCTCCGGCGCGGCGCCGGTGCCCCCACCCCGCCCGTCCAGGACGATGTAGTCGACGTCGACGTCCAAAGCGAAGTCGATGTCGTCCTCGATGTGTTGGGCCGAGATCTTGAACCCGATGGGGATTCCGCCGGTGGCTTCCCTGATCGTCGAGGCGACCTGTCGGAAGTCATCGGTCGTCCCGAGGTTCGGGAAGCGGGACGGGCTGATGGCGGTTTGGCCGGGTTCGAGGCCCCGTACCGCCGCGATCTTGTCGCCGACCTTCTTTCCCGGAAGGTGCCCACCCGTACCCGTCTTGGCTCCCTGGCCACCTTTGAAGTGGAATGCCTGTACTTTCTTGACCTTATCGAGGCTCCACCCGAAGCGCGCCGACGCCAGCTCGTAGAAGTAGCGCGAGTTTGCTTCCTGCTCTTCCGGCAGCATCCCTCCCTCACCAGAGCAGATTCCCGTGCCTGCGAGCTCGGCTCCCTGTGCCAACGCGACTTTCGCCTCGGCGCTGAGCGCACCGAAGCTCATATCACTCACGAAAATCGGAATCTCTAGACGGAGCGGCCGCTTCGCGTTGGGCCCGATGACGAGATCGGTCCCCACGTCCGCGTCGTCGAGCAGCGGTAGCCGCGCCAGCTGGCCGGTGAGGATCTGGATGTCACTCCACCGCGGAAGGTCCGTGAGCGGAACGCCCATCGCGGACACTCGCCCGTGATGGCCGAGCTTGCTGAGCCCGTCCCGCGACAGCTCGCGGATGTAGGCGTTGTGCGGCTCGGCTGGGCCGCCGTGGACGTCCTGGTAGAGGCCAAGGTACTCGTCGCGGCGATAGGGCTGGGGGTGCTCCACAGCCCACTCAGCGATCTCGTCTTCGTCGACGTAGACGGCGTCGGCGGCGAGGTCGAGCCAGGCCGTGAACCGGTGTAACGCCTCGTCGTTGCTGTATTCGCTCACGCCAGTGTCGTAGCGGTAGTCCCACCCGTGAACGCCGCAGATCAGGTTCGTGCCCTCGATGTGGCCGTCGGCCATGAGGGCGCCGCGGTGGAGGCATCGGCCGTACATGACGGATACCTGGTCGTCGAAGCGCACGACCACCAGATCGACCTCTCCAACGAGGGCGTACGTGGGCTTGCGGTCGTCGAGCTCGCTCCAGGTGGCAACCTTTGCTCGACGATGTGTCGGTATCGAAGTCGTGGTCATTTCACATTCCGGTGTTGCGTTAGTAAAGACTCTTCAACGCGACTCGCTACCGGTGCTTCGATGACCCCGATGAGGCAGACGTTGAGTAGCAAGATCCGGGGTGACAGCATGCGCGTGCACTGCGGTGGGCGAGGCGGTGGGCGGAGGGACCGTTAGGGCCAGCCCAAGCTAGGACGGGCGACGCGGCCGGTCCAGCGGCGGCCGGAAGTCACATTCTGTCCGGCGAGGTCGACGCTGACTCCGATCGGGGCCCGAGGCGATCAGTGGCGTGGGCTTGCCACCCTCGGCAAGATACGAAAGAGCAGGGCATACCATCGAAAACAAAAGCTGAGGAGATCACGATGTTGAAGCTCGGAGGTGCGAACGGACCGCGGGCCCTCGCTATGCTGCTCGCACCCCTTTTCGCCATCGGCTGCGGACCGGGTGACTCAGGCGGAATCGACTCATCCGCAACCGTCGACCTGCTCGCCGCATCGGTGCGGAGTCGTGTCACCCAGGAGTCCCTAGAGCCTCACGCGCGTGCCATCGTCGAGCACGAGCGCCCATCGGGGAGCCCGGGCGAGAACGCAGCGATCGATTACGTGGTGCAAACACTTGAGGCAGCCGGAGTCCCAGTGGAAGTGCACTCCTTCGAGGCGTTCACGTCAGACCCGATCTCCGCCTCCGTCGGTATTCCCGGTACCGACCGGACCTTCAACGCCATCACGGCGTCCTTCTCGGCCTCCGTCCCAGGACTCGAAGCACCCTTGGTCGATGTCGGCCCCCTCGAGGACCTGCCCGCTATCGAGGTCGGCACTGGCGAGCGGCTCGTGCTCGAGGGGGAGGACATGGGCGGCCCCTTCGCACGTCCGTATCCCGACCTGTCGGGCTCCATCGCGCTCGTGGACGGTCTGCCGAGAAACATCCCGACGGCCGTGCTCGAAAGGCTGGGCGCCGTCGGTGCGATCTTCGTGAACCCCGACGAGCGTGTCAACGATCTCATCGTGACGTCTACGTGGGGTACGCCGTCGCTCCTCAACTACCATCGCCTCCCGAACCTTCCAGTGGCCCACGTGCCGCTAAGCACTGGCGAAGCGCTGCGCGGGATGCTCGAGCAGGGACCGCTGGACATCTCGCTTTCCACCGAGGTCGACACCGGTTGGCGGGAGCTTCGACTGGCCGTGGCCCGCGTTCCGGGACCCGAGCCGGAGGCTCCGTACGTGCTCTTCGGCGGCCACATCGACGCATGGTATCACGGAGGCACGGACGAGGGTGCGTCCAACGCGGCCATGCTCGACCTTGCGATCGCGTTCCACGCTGAGCGGCAACGCCTCCAGCGGGGTCTCGTGGTGGCGTGGTGGCCGGGTCACTCCAACGCGCGTTACGGCGGGTCCACGTGGTTCGCGGATCACTTCTTCACCGAGCTGCGGCAGCGGGCCGTCGCCTACGTCAACGTCGACGGAATCGGCCAGACCGGCGCACGCAGCTTTTCGGCGGCGACAACCGTTTCGCTCGCCGACCTAGCACGCAGGGTGGTACTACGGCGCGAGGCCGCCGAGATCGAGCCCGGGCGTCCCGGGCGTAACTCCGATCAGTCCTTCAACGGGATCGGCGTCCCGCTGCTTCAGCTCTCCCACAACCGCCTCGCGGAGGACCGAGGCTACTGGTGGTGGCACACACCCGACGACACGTTCGACAAGATCGACTTCGGGGTTCTCGAGCGGGACACCTACCTCTACGTCGACGCCCTCTCAGCCCTTCTGGCCGAAGCGGTAGTGCCGGTGGACCTCGTGGCACAGGTCGAGGCGCTCGGGGATGCGATCGTAGAGCGCCAAGATGGCGGAGGAGGACAGTTCGATCTGGGTGAAGCCACTTTGCTTCAGGCCGAGTTCCTCAGGCTCGCCCGTCAGGTCGTCACCTCTCTTCCCGCCACCGGCTCACCCGAGCTGGATCTGGCGCTCGTCGATGTCCTTCGACCGCTGCACCGAGTGATGTATGTACCGCTGACGGTGCACCACCCCGACGCCGGGTCCGTGCCCGGGCCGCTACCGGGGTTGGCTGCCACGCGCATTCTGTCGACGGAGGAGTTCGGGACCGAGCGCTACCGTCTGGCGACCGCCACCCTCGTCCGGGAACGCAATCGGCTGATCGAGGCGATCGGTGTCTCGGTCGACCGGATCGAGCGTCTCTTGGATGACTTCGGAAACGGATAGCAGCAGCCCCGGCCGCGCGCGGACCGCCGGGTTGGCGTGTGGGGTCCGACGGCACGGCCGCGCGTCATTTTTCGGGCGGTCGGCTCGGCTCGGATGAGGAGGGGATCTGCTCGGACTTGCGGGCGCTGAGCAAGGACTCCGTGAAGTCCTGCCGCCGCTCGATGAGCTCGAGGCGACTGCTCTGCCGCTCGAGGAGCTCATGAATTCCGTCTAGCCCCTCCCGGAGCGGGGGCTGACGTCGCTCATGAATCATGACCTCGATCAAATCGCCCAGCCGCTTTGTCAGCGGCCGCAGGATCATGACGCCACCAGTCGTCAGGATCAGTGTGACCGCCACGAGCATCGGGGCGACTTCGCTCCAGTCCATTCCGGTCCTCCTCGGTATGATCAGGTCTCCCGGGCCATCGTACGATGCGACCTCGGGCACGGTTTCGCACCCCGACCGCGCCATTTCAATCCGCCCAGCGCCGTGCGGCGTAGGAAGGGCGAGAACTCGTTCAGGCCCCTCGAGCGGAACTCACAGGGGGCGGATCCCGTTTAACCTGAACGGGCGAACGATCGTCGATTGAGAACAAGCCGTCTCGAGAGGGACGGATTTACATAGATCTAGGAGGATGACTGAAATGACCAATCGCACTCTATATACGGCTCTCCTGGCAGCTTTCGTCGCGGCATCCGCAGCCTTGCCTCTTCAGGCTCAAGTCCAGCAGGAGGCCCAGCAGGCGCAGAGCGAAGAGCTGACGGGCTTCGAGTCGAAGACCGTGACGGTCAACGTCGCGAACTACAACTGGCTGGACATGCGCGTCTACGTGGTCGAGACAGCTACGTCGTCCCGTCGTTGGCCCCTCGGCAATGTGGTCGGACTGACCCAAGCCACCTTCGAGATTCCAGACCACTTGCAGGCGCACCTCGGTCACCTCGTGATGGTGGCAGAACCGATCGGTTCGCCTAGTCGCGCCGTCACTGACGTTCTGCCGACGTACGGCGGGTCGGTCGTGAACTGGGAGATCGGCCACACGCTGGGCCATTCGACGGCAACCGTCTGGTAAGCCTTTCGGATGTTGGGGCGCGATCCGGCCCCAACATCGAGCGTCCGGAGCGCCCGCACCCCACCGGTGCGGGCGCTTTTGCGTTGCAGGTGCGAGATCAGCAGTGGATCACGGGTTCAGCGTGTCGTCCGACGTCACCTCCACCGAGGCGCCGGCCCTGGACCCGCCGGCCGACCGCTCGGCAAGCTTGGAGAGCCGCTCCAGGAGGCCTCTAACCTTGCCCCGACTGCGCCGGGCCAAGGTCTCCCACACGCCGTGGCCAAGCCCTGTTCCAAGCACCGCGGCCACCAGGATCAGCACTGACGCCGTCGCCCCGGGAAGACTCACGCTCACCGCCAGGGTGTGGCCGAGAATGGCACCCCAGAAGCCCGGAATCGCGTGGAGAGCCACTGGTACCCGCTTCGTGAATCGATCCATCACCTCGATTCGCGTCCCCTCGTCGCCCGGCGTGAGGGTTACCTGGGTGGCACCAAAGCGACTCTGGTTCGTCCAGCGGGCGGATCCGAGCGCTTCAGTGACAATCCCCTCGATGGCGAGCTCGTCTTGGACGGCGGACAGGAGCGCTGCCTGTGACTCCCGTGAGAGGACCACCGGCGCCAGCGCCTCGGCTCTAGCCACGGTTCCGGGACCGAATAGGGACCCACTTCCCAGCGGGTCGCGCTCAGCGAGAGAATGCGCCGCTCGCTCCACGAGCCCTGGGTCGATTCCAACCTCGGCGGCGATCGCCTTGATCTCGTCCAACGTCTGTCCGCGCCCGCCGGATTCGGTTCGGCGCGCCTCGAGCTCGACGGCCCGCTTGAGGACCAGAGCGGTCTCCTCGTCGGAGTAGCGCTTGTCGGGTGGTACCGTCACGGCGTCACTCCGTGATCGTCAAACCGTGGCTCAGGCACGAAAGAGCACGGATTCGCGCAGGTATAGTCGAACGGATGCCAACGTCAAGGCTGCGAACACGAACAGGTTCGTGCTCACGGCGATCGCGAGCGTCGTCCAATCGAGCGAGCCCTGGATCGTGTCTTTCATGGCGAGGGCATTGCCCAGGATCGGCACCGCGTACACGGGGCTCCCGAACGTGGCCGGCGAGAGGGCGAAGATCGCCAGGAACAACGAAAGGAACACGATCGGTGCCGTGTACATCCCCGCTTCTCGCTGTGTCCGCGCGAAGGTGCCGATGATCATGATCAGCGAGGAGATCAGCAGCGCGAGCGCTACCAGATTGGCGGCGAGGGCCGCGATCTGAGTGGCGGATAGGGTCAGCCCGCTCGCGTCCCCGATCTCGCCCACGGAGAACCCGAGCTTTGCAAACACGACCATGCCCGCGATGAGCAGCAACGAAGCGACGACGGCGAAAGTCATGATCGCCAGGCTCTTGCCGATCACGATGGAGGGACGCGGCACCGTCGATACGAGAAGTGACGCGAGGGTGTTCCGCTCTTTTTCGCCGACGGCGATGTAGAGGCCTCGCACCGCGTTGGTCACGAGCAGGATGACCGCGAGGTACGGGACGAGAAAGCTCAGGGCCGCGGCGGCTTGAGCGGCGCGGTCCGACGTGTCGATGAGCACGACGTCGAACGGGCGGAGGTCCCGCATGCGGAAGCCGCGCTCGGCCATCCTCTGCTCGATGACGCGCTGTCGTACCGTCTCGAGATCCCGTCGCAACGACTCAGCGGCGGCCCACACGGTACGCTCTGTCGACTCCGCCCGGATCCGGTAGGCGTTCCCTTCGCGAAGGATGGTCAGGAACGGCTCGTCGCTCTCGGCGAGATCGGGCAGGGACGTCAGACGCACGAGAGGGTTGTCCTCCAGAACGTCCCGGAGGACGGGATCCGGTGCCGGCGCAACAACCGGCACGCGGGCGTCGTCGTCTCCAGTGAGTCGCTCCAGATTCCCGATGAACCCCATGAGCAGGGGGAATATGACGAGCGCGCTGACGGCCATCCCGATCACCATCCGGCGATCGCGGACCATCACCCGCATCTCCTTCCCGTAGACGATGAGTGCTTTGCGCAGCACGCTACTCTTCTCCCACCAGCGAGAAGAACACGTCTTCCAGATCCGCGCGCCCCGTCTGGGCCCGCAGCTCATCGAGGGTGCCCTCGGTCTGCAACCTTCCGTGGTGGATGATGCCGATCCGGTCTGCGAGCTTCTCCGCCTCCCACAGGATGTGCGTGGAGAAGAGCACGGTCTTGCCCTCGTCCTTCAGGAGTCGGATGTAGTCGACCACCTTTTTCGCAGTAACGAGGTCCAGGCCGGACGTCGGCTCGTCCCAGATGAGGATCTGGGGATCCGTGACCAATGCGCGCATCAGAACCGTCTTCTGCTTCATCCCCGTCGAGAAGTCGTCGGTGAGCTCGTCCGCGAAATCCGTCATCCCCAGGAGCTGGAAGATGTACTCCAGACTCTGCTCGATCTCGGGTCCCGCCATGTCGTTCAGCCGCCCGAAGAAGCGCCCGATCTCACGCGGCGTGAGCCGGTTGTAGACCCGAGTCTCGTACGACACCACGCCGATGAGCCTTCGAATGGCGTCCTTCTCGGTCCTCACCGAGTGGCCGTGGACCCATGCCTCACCCGAGCTCGGGTCCATGAGCGTGCTCAGAATGCGGAGCGCCGTGGTCTTGCCTGCGCCGTTGGGCCCTAGGAGCGCGTAGATCTGGGCCTCTTCGCAATGAAGGTCCAGGCCGTTTACAGCAAGGATCTGCCCTCTCTTTCGGGATCGGAATACCTTGGTCAGAGCCTCGGTGCGGATCATCGTTCGACGCCATGTCCTCCGTGACCCTCACGAGATCTGTCGAGGGCGCGTTGTCCCACTCGAGTTGCCATTGATCCCCATGATTGCGGCGGCCACAATGAGTCGCCAAGTCGACGACGTGGAGAACCTACATGCAGACGTGTTCGTGGAGAACCCGGCCTCGGGCCCTGCCTCGGACGCGCCATCGCGTGAGTCCTTGCGGCTGTCCTCGTGCGGGGCCTCGCGTGCGGCTCGCTCCGCGGTCCCGCCCTCAGCAAAGGTTTCGCTCTCGCCTTCGAGAGCACGGACGGGGCGTCCTTCACCAGGTTGCTCTCTCGGCGCTTCCACTCCTCGGTGCCGCCTGTGATTCGGGCACCACGGCGCCTCGACCCGCCCTCGTGGTGGTCACGCCCGCCACGAGCCTGCTGGTGGGAGTGGGCGCGACCATCGAGTTCGCTGTGGACGTGACGGACGCGAACGGCAGTCCGGTGGACGGGCTGCCCGTCTCCTGGTCGACTGCGCACCCTTCGGTGGCGACGGTCGACGGGTCGGGCCTCGTGACAGCCGTATCCTCCGGTATGACCACGGTCGAGGCCGTGGCCGGGGACGCCGCCGGCTCGGCGAGCATCGAGGTGTACGTCCCGCCCGTGATCGACGAGTACGTGCCCGGCCAGACGTATTTCGGGCGGAACCAATACATCGAGTACATCGCGGGTGACCTGCCCGTGATCATCAGCGCTCCTCACGGCGGCGGCGAGGAGCCGGACGAGATCCCACTTCGTACGTACGGAACGCTCGTGCGTGACCTCGGGACGCAGGAGACGATTCGCGCAATTCAGGACTCGGTGTCCGCACACAGTGGCGGCGGACACCCGCACATCGTCATCAGCCGCCTGCGAAGAACCAAGCTCGACCCGAATCGGGAGATCGTCGAAGCCGCGCAAGGAAGCCCCTTCGCGGAGCAGGCGTGGCACGAGTTTCACGGATTCATCGAGGTGGCCCGTGCACGCGTCACACGGGGCCAAGACCGCGGCCTTTACCTGGATCTCCACGGTCATGGCCATCCGCAGAATCGCATCGAGCTCGGATACCTGCTCACGGCGGCTGATCTCGCCCAATCCGACAACGCTCTGAGCCAACCGGCGTTCGTGGACAAGTCGAGCATCCGTACCCTCGCTGGAGAGGTGGCCATTCCCTTCGCGGAGCTCGTGCGCGGACCCGAAAGCTTCGGCGCGTTCCTTTCCCGGGAGGCCGCTCTTTCGGTCCCGAGCCCCCTGTTTCCGGATCCGGGCAACGATCCCTTTTTCAGCGGGGGTTACAATACCCGTGTACACGGGTCCGTGGACGGCGATGCCATCGACGGCATTCAGATCGAGCTGCACCTGCCTGGAATCCGCGACACGGACGAGAACCGCCGGGGCTTCGCGGGGGGGATGGCCCGCGCACTCGAGAGCTACCTCACCGCGCATTTCGGAGTCGAATGGAATGGCCCCTGATCGCGACCCGCGAGAGCCTGGCGCAGCGGGAGTTGCTATGGCCGTTTTCCTCGCGCGAGCGATGCTCGGCCTCCTGTTCGCGGTCGTCGGTTGGCACAAGGTGTTCGTCATGGGACCGACCGGTCACGCGGAGCAGCTCTTCTTGATTCCGTACGCCGAAACGTGGATTCCGACATGGTTATTGTGGGTTCTTGGCGTGACGATTCCCGTCCTGGAGCTGTGCGCTGGGGTCCTCCTCCTGTTCGGGGTTCTGGTGAGGCCAACAGGGACTGTCCTCGTGGGCCTCCTCCTCATCGTTCTGTACGGGCATCTTCTAGTTGAGCCCTTCTTCGACCTGACGACCCACGTCTTTCCGCGGGCCGTGCTTCTCATGATCGTCCTGGCGGTGCCGAGGAGCTGGGATCGTTTCGCCGTCGACCAATGGAGAGCAGGACCCGAATGATCCGTTCCGTCCATCTACGATCAGCCGACTCGGCCCATTCACGCGGGCGTGCGGCGCGCAACAGAAGCCTCGAGGGGGCACGCGGATGATCCAGTTCCTTACGGACACTCCGTGGCTCGCCCAGGTGTCTCTCGTCCTCGGGGGCATCATCCTGGGGTTCGCGGCGGAGCGGGTGTGTGTGCGGTGGTTGGGCAGGCTCGCGAAGGGGACGGATGCCAAGTGGGACGACGCGATCATCCGGTCGATCCACTGGATGCCGATGATCTGGTTCGTCTCGGCCGGGATCTACTTCGCGGTCCTCTTTCGCGGCGTCGATCCGGCGATCCAACAGCTCGTACTCCGGGGCGTGACGGTCGTGGTGATCCTCTCGATCGTCGTAGTGGGTTGGCGCTTCGTGGGGGTCGCTTTCCAAGTCCTGGCCGGGCGCAGCCAAGGGATTCTCCCCTCCACGACTCTCGTGACCAACCTCGCGAGGGTGCTCGTCGCGGTGCTCGGGGGCTTCATCATCCTCCAGAATCTCGACGTCGAGATCACACCCCTGATCGGGGCGCTCGGGATCGTGGGGCTGGCCGTGGCTCTGGCCCTCCAAGACACCCTCGGCAACTTGTTCGCGGGACTCCAGATCATTTTCTCGAGGCAGGTTCGGCCCCAAGACTACGTGCGCCTGGAAACTGGCGAGGAGGGGTTCGTGACCGATGTGAAGGGCCGAAACACCACGATCCGGACCTTCCCGGACCACAACCTCGTGATCGTGCCCAATGCCACGCTCGCATCCTCCACGGTGACCAACTTCAGCTTGCCCCGCCGTAACCTCTGGATCGGAGTCGACGTAGGCGTCAGCTACGACTCCGATCTGGAGCAGGTCGAGCGCGTCGCCCTCGACGTGGCTAGCGATGTAATGGCCTCGGTGGAGGGCGGCATCCACTCTCAGGTGCCGGTGGTCCGCTTCGAGCAATTCGGCGCGTCCAGCATCGACTTCACGGTCCGCATGTTCGTAAAGGAGTTCACCGACCAGGTGCTGATCCGGCACGAGTTCATCAAGCGTCTGCATACGCGCTTCAACCGTGAAGGCATCGAGATTCCCTTCCCGCAGCGGACGCTGCACGTATCAGGTTCGCAGCCGGCTCCGCTGGATCCGCTTGCAGGCAACAATCCGGCGGACGCCGGAGGTCTAGCTCGGACCGAAGACGAGGCCGACGGTGCGGGCCGGGGCATCGAGGGGTGAGCTGTAAACGGTTCGTCCCTCTTCGGTCTCGCGCGTTAGCTTTGTTGCCCCGAATCTGGGTATCACCATGCGCGTGAAGGCAATGGGTGGAGTGCCCGGGTTCGCGGGCGGATCGGGACGAAGACGGCAGGGGGGTCATTTGTGTGACGGGAAGGACAAGGAACGCAAGAATATCGACCTGGCGATCGTCCGTCGCGAGGCCAAGGATCTCGTGTGGGACCATCGGCGAACGCTGTTCATCGGCCTCGCCCTCACGTTCATCAATCGTGTCGTCGGGTTCGTGTTGCCCGCCAGCTCCAAGTGGCTCATCGATGACGTCATCGGTGAGGGACGGGCGGATCTGCTGTTGCCCATCGCCGGAGCCGCCGCCGCGGCGACCATCATTCAGGCCGCCAGCCGTTTCGCGCTCGCGCAGATCGTGAGTGTGGCCGCGCAGCGCGCCATCGCAAACATGCGCCGACGCGTTCAGGATCACGTGTTGCGCCTGCCTGTCGCCTACTACGACTCCACGAAGACGGGCGTGCTCATCTCTCGAATCATGACCGACGCCGAAGGCATCCGGAACCTGGTCGGGACGGGGCTCGTGCAGCTCGTGGGAGGCCTGTTCACGGCGGTGGTAGCCCTCGTGTGGCTGTTCGTGCTGAACTGGAGCCTCACCCTGCTCTCGTTCGTGCTGCTCGGGACATTCGCCGGATCGATGTGGTTCGCGTTCAAGAAGCTCCGGCCCATCTTCCGCAAGCGAGGCGAGATCAGGGCCGAGGTCACTGGACGGCTGGGTGAGGGACTCGGCGGGATTCGCGTCCTGAAGACCTACACGGCGGAGCGAAGAGAGGCGCGCACGTTCACCCGCGGTGTGCACCGCCTCTTCCGGAACGTCGCCACGACGATCACCGGCACCTCCGCGATCCAGTCGTTCAGCTCTATGATCGTCGGCGGCATCAGCGTCCTCATCATGGTCGTCGGAGGACGCGCGATTCTCGCGGGCACAATGACTCTCGGCGACCTCATCATGTACACCTTCCTGGTAGGCATGTTGGCCGCGCCGCTCGTCCAGATCGCGGGAATCGGTACACAGATCACCGAGGCCTTCGCGGGCCTCGACCGGATTCGCGAAGTCCTGGGCGAGACGACAGAGGACGAGGAAGAAGCCGACAAGGCCAAGCTCGACGAGGTGGCGGGCGCCATCGAGTTCCGCAATGTCGACTTCGAATACGAGGAGGGCGTACCGGTCCTTCGGAACGTCTCGTTCAGCGCGCCGGCCGGCACCACGACGGCCCTCGTCGGACCCAGCGGAGCTGGAAAGAGCACCGTGATCAGCCTCGTCATGGCCTTCGCCCGGCCCAAGTCGGGACAGGTCTTCGTGGATGGCCGGGATCTCACCGACGTCCGACTCAAGGCCTATCGCTCCAACCTCGGCGTAGTGCTGCAGGAGAACTTCCTCTTCGATGGGACGATCCGCGACAATATCGCGTTCTCGCATCCCTGGGCGACGGACGAGGAGATCAAGGTGGCGGCCCGCATCGCCCACTGCGACGAGTTCATCGAGCGCTTCGAGGACGGCTACGAGACCATCGTGGGAGAGCGCGGAGTCAAGCTGTCGGGAGGCCAGCGCCAGCGTGTGGCCATCGCGCGCGCGATCCTCGCGGATCCCCGCGTCCTGATCCTCGACGAGGCCACCTCTTCGCTCGATTCGGAGAGCGAGGCCATGATCCGCGACGGCATCAACTCGCTGCGGAGGGGGCGCACGACGTTCGTGATCGCTCACCGCCTATCCACGATCCGAAGCGCCGACCAGATCCTGGTGATGGACGACGGCGAGATCGTCGAATGCGGCACCCACGGGGAACTGATCCAACATGCCGGCCTCTATCGCCGCCTCTACGAGAAGCAGTACGGCATCGAGCAGGACACCTACGTGAATCCCGGTGAGGAGCTCAGGCCGCTCAGCACGGCCTGAGGGCGCAGCCGCCTCCCGCGTCGATCGGGTCGACGCCCTCGGCTCGGTGCCGACCACCAGACTCGACCCGACCGAGTCACACCTTGTTTTTCCCGCCCGGTCGCCTACGTCCGCTACGTCGAAGGCCGCGGCCAGCCGATACTGATTGAAGATCCCACTCGCGATCGCGCGGAGATGGCCCATCGCCTCGGGAGGCATCTTCGATCGGCCGCATGTGGGCAACGATCCGCCAATCTCCCTGGTCCGCCATGCGGAACATGCTCGGACGTACGGCCGCCGGGTACCAAAGACCAATCGCGCTGCTGTTCACATTGGCGGTCGCCGTCGTACCGGCTGTCGGCGTCTGGGTGGTGCTCGGGCGATCCATCGTGCCCGGCGGCTCGTGCGCGGCCCCGCTGATCGCCGCGGTTGCCGTTGGGCTACTCACACTCAGCGTGGTCTCCCGACTGCGGTTTCACAGGGCGCTGGCCAAGTGGGTTGGCGAGTTCGCCGAATCCGCGGGGTCCGCACGAGACTCCCGGGCCGTCGACCTGGCGTTTCCACCGCCGTCGAAGCTGCTTCGTCAGCTTCACACGAACGTGGAGCGGCTGCTCTCTGAGTTGGTGTCGAGGGCTGAAGAGGCCGAACACGTCACGCGCCAGTTCGAGCGGATCCTGGAAAACGTTCCTGCGGGCGTCGGGCTATTCGACCTCGATCTTCGGTGCGAGTACGTGAACCCGGCCGCTATACGCGATCCCGAGCGGCGACGGGCGGTCATCGGTCGATCGTCGAGGGACTTGTGGCCGGATTCGCTCACGAGCGCGGCGGCCGAGAATCTCGAGGAGGCGATGGCTCGCGCTCTGAGGGAGCAGCGTAGCGTTACGGTTGAGCAGAGCTTCACGGGGGGAGATCGGGGGGAGCCGACATTCGTCTTGGTGTTCACACCGGTTTCGGATGAAGCGGGGGAGCCTTCGAAGATGCTCGCGTACGGCGTAGACGTTACGAAGCTCCGGACGGCGGAGAAGGCGCTTGAAGAGAGCAGAGAGAAGCTGCGCCACTCGCAGAAGATGGAGGCAATAGGTCGGTTAGCGGGCAGCGTCGCTCATGACTTCAACAACGTACTCACCGCAATCAGCGGGCATACGGATCTTCTGCTCATGGATCTCGGGCCCACCGACGAATGGATCGTGGATCTGGAGCAGATCAAGGAGGGGACTGTCCGGGGTGCGGCGTTGACGAAGCAGCTCCTCACCTTCAGCAGGAAGCAGGTCCTCAAGCCGTTCCTCATCGACCTCAACGAGCTCGTCCTCGGCGTCGAGCCCATGCTTCGGCGCCTCATCGGCGAAGATGTCGAGCTGCGATGCGAGGTGGAATCCGACCTCGAGCGTGTTTACTCGGACCGAGGCCAGCTCGAGCAGGTCATCATGAACCTCGTAGTCAACGCGCGCGACGCAATGCCCAATGGCGGCCGTCTCACGCTCAGAACGCGGGAGGCGACGTACGGAGAGACCGTTACGCGCGCACCCCTCGGGAGCAACCCGCCGATGTGCGCGGTGCTGTCCGTGAAGGAC
This sequence comes from Longimicrobiales bacterium, assembly GCA_965248625.1. Lineage (GTDB taxonomy): Bacteria > Gemmatimonadota > Gemmatimonadetes > Longimicrobiales > Gaopeijiaceae. Next base: position 2,580,471 of record OZ252109.1, read on the forward strand.
ACAGGAACAGGCATCGACAGCGACACACTTCGCTCCGTTTTCGAGCCGTTCTTCACAACGAAGGGAAAGGAAGGCACGGGACTCGGGCTCGCGACCGTCTACGGCATCGTATCGCAGACCGGGGGCTTCGTGCATGTCGAAAGCACTGTCGGCGATGGGACGACGTTCTTCATCTACCTACCGCTCTCGGCGTACGAGGAGTCGGAAGAGATGCCGATGGTGTTGGGCCCGCAGGAATCCCGTGGGACCGAGACGATCCTGCTGGTGGAGGATGAGGAGTCGGTGCGGAACTTGGCGGGCAGGATTCTCAGGCGGTACGGATACAACGTGCTCACCGCCGAGCACGCAAACGAAGCTTCGATGCTTCTGGATGTCTACCGCGACCCGATCGACCTACTGCTCACGGATGTCGTGATGCCGGGTCGCAGTGGAAGGGAGCTCGCGGACGAGCTGCAGGCTGCTCGTCCCGACACGCGCATCCTGTTCATGTCCGGGTACACGGACGACGCCATCGTCAAGTACGGCGTGATCGGTGCCGGATCCGCCTTTCTGGAAAAGCCATTCAGCGCCGCCTTCCTGGCACGATCCGTTCGCCAAGTGCTGGACGGCGAACGACTGACGGGGGCGCTGGAGGCGACCCTCCCTCCGGTGGGTGATTGAGCCAAGCTCAGAGGGGACCTTTCGGACCGCGGAGGCACGGGCGGCCGGCCATGTCAGCTCGCAACCGAGACCCACGCCTTGGCGTCTTCCGGATCGATGAAGACTCCGATTTTCACGGGGAGATCTTGTTCTGACATGAGGCGAAACATGTTGCCCATCCCGAGGTCAACGTTCTTGGAGACAAGGAGCGCAACTCGACCGTTACCGTGTCCGATCGGCTCTGCATGAACTGCCGTACGTACCGTAGATCACCTGATCTCAACTCGGCCAGCCCGCCCTCGCGCAGGTCCCATAGACGAGGCATCGAGTGAGCATATTGCGGGTGCTTTGTCAACTCGACGAACGCGGACTCGAGTGACTGGCGTGTCTGGGCCCCGAAGAGGCGGATCGTGATGGAGTCCGCGCGTTTCATCTACCTGCACTTTCATGGGATACCCCAACGCTGTGCCTTAGGATGGATGGCTTCTAGACCTTCTGAGACACGACGAGCGATCGCGCGAGTAACCCCTTGTCCACCCCTGCGACCATGTTGCTCTTCTTCCGCATCTCTTCCTCGAAGACCTCGTCGCCATCCTCAGCGCGTAGCTCCGCTTCGAGACTCGACCACTCACGGAGGATTGTTTCGCAGGTGGTCCGAAATTCCGTCGTCACGTCCTCGACCGAGACTACTCTGAAGCCGGTTTCCTCGCACTGCTCAGCTGGCGATCCGTCCGCAAGCACCTCGCTGGGCCCGAGCTCGACCGCGCGCTCGAGCTCCGAAGGAGTCAACCGTGGGCGTGTATGGATCGTGTACCCCGCGATCCGTCCATCAGACTTGAGCACGTCCTTGCACGCTCCCATCACGGAGAGCTTGTCGCGGATTCAGCAGAAGACGTCCGAGTGGCAAATGGCGTCGAAGTGGCCAGGTCCGAACGGCATGGCCGTACCGTCGACGCACACCGCGGTCGTTCGATCGGATACCCCGCGAGCTGCTGCGTAGCGGCGCGACTGACGGAGCGCTTCGAGGGGGATGTCAGAAAGCACGACCCGGCAGCCACTGTGCTCAGCCAGAAAGGTCCCGGGCCAACCTCGGCCGGACCCCAGGTCGAGCAACAGGGAGTCAGGCCCGAGCTCGAGCGACTCCGACAACCGCTGAGCTTGTGCTACGGTCGTGTATCCGTTGGCGCCCACTTGTCCACCGAAGACCCAGCGCTCGACCTTCAACGATGCCTCGGACCTCTTCCGCCCGTATCGCTCACGGAAAAAGGACACGTCTTCGATTCGAGTATTGGTCATGGGGCTTCGATCCGAACGCTCGATCCGGCCACAGCAAGGCTCTAACTCGGTGGTTGGCTCCCTGCCGGAGAGAGCTCGGTCCGGCTGGTCGGAAGCGGCTCGCTGAAACCGAGGATGTTCCCGCTCCCGTCGGCGACACGGAAGTCGCGCACCCCGAAAGGACGATCATCGAGAGTCATCACGATGTCGGCGCCACGTTCGACGCAGGTCGCGTGGTACGCGTCTACGCCACGAAGATCGAAATACACCCGCGACGAACCGTCCGGCGAGAATCGCCCGTCGGACACCAGCTGAAGCTCGAGCCCGTCTCGAGTCACTCCCGCCCGAACAGGCGGGTCTCCCCACCGCCACGACACCGCGAAACCCAGACGCTCGATGTAGTACGCAATGTCCGCTTCGAGGTCACGGACGGCGAGCACTGGACTGACACTTTCGAATCCGACGTGCGAGTCGGTCTTCGGCGGCTCGCGGACCTCGTAGTGGCTCGACCGTTCGTCGAACCGAGCGAGTACGAGTCGTGCTCTTTCGGGCACGTAAGCGGTTTCGTATTCCTCTCCCACAAAAGCCCGGACGGCGTCCAGAGAATCGAAGGTCATGATCGTGGCGAACTCGACTTCGCCTGACGGAAGGGGCCGTCTCAGCAGTCGGATCCCTCTGTACCCCTCGATGCCCTTCGCCGCTATGCCCGGGAAGATCTCCTCCCTGAGGAGCGTTTCGTAGACGTCAGCGTTCTCTGACGTCGTCCACCCGTGCCACACTCGCTCGATCATTGGCGCCGTGCCTCTTTTCCAGTCCTTTCCGGGAGTCCACGGGACCCGAACCACCGTAGCGATCCCCGAACTCTTCATGCAATGTGGGCCCTCGACGACGACCCGGATAACACGTCCCCGCCTTCTTGCTGCTCGGCGCCGTCGGCGTCACGTAGCACGTACGAAAGCCTCATAGGGCCTCTGCAAGAGGCGATTCCCGCAAGCTCGGGCGCGTAGTTCGCGGCGAGAGGCTTGATCTCACTCCATTTGCGCACCTGGGGATTTGACTTGTTGCCGAAGCGTGGCTGCGGTGGTATTTCGCTGTCCCCCCGGAGACGGTCTTCGCGTTATTCAGATCGTAGGCCGCCCATACACGCGAACCATTCTGATAGGGAGTAGCATGATGCCCCGGTCCCCATGGCGCCTCACGGCAATCGTCGCAGTACTCCTCGGAGTCATGTTCGGATGCGGGGGTGGCGATGACGGTGGCGGGGGTGTCGCACCGGAGCCGGGCACGATCGGGATCGGCGTTTCCCCGTCATTGCTCACGCTCGTGCAAGGGGCGAACGGCTCGGTCACTGTCGCTCTGACCCGAGGTGGCGGCTTCACCGGAAGCGTGTCGGTGAGCGCCAGCGGCCTTCCGTCCGGCGTCACGATCGCCGGCGCGACGATCGCGGCCGGATCAACGTCCGCCACGCTCAACGTAAGCGCCGCTGCCTCGGCTGCGGTCGGCAACGCCAGCGTGACCATCACAGCTTCAGGATCGGGTGTCACGTCCTCCACGGCAGTGCTCACCCTGACCATCCAGGTCTCTGCCGAGAACGGATTCGACCCGAGCATCTCGGTTCCCGCGGTGGACATCACGCAGGGGGCGTCTCAATCCCTCACGATCAACGTGAATCGTGCGAACGGATTCGCGGGACCCGTGACGTTTTCGGCGCGCAACGCGCCGACCGGCTTGACGGTGTCCTTCGACCCGATGGTCGTTACTGGGACGCAGACGACGATGAGCATCGAAGCGGATCAGGGACTCGCGCCGGGCGATTATACTATCACGATTGATGCCGAGGCGGACGACGCCGGGGCAGCATCGATTGGTGCCGCCGGCGTCTCGGCGATGATCACGAAGAGCTTCACGATCATGGTGAGCATCATGGCCCCCGGTGGCGGCGGCACCCCAGCCTTCTCGATGAGCTTGAGCGCGACTGACGTCAGGTCGCTCGGGGGGGAGCCGACGCCGTAATCCTCGACGTGATCCGGAGCGGCGGCTTCACCGGTCCTGTGGATCTGACAATCAGCGGTCAGCCGACGGGCATGACCGTCACCGCCACGCCCGCCTCGGTCGCGGGTGACCAGTCCACGATCGACGTGGTGGTCGGCGCCACCACCCGCTGGGCGTCCACGTGATCACCATCGACGGTAGCGGGACGGGCGTCAGCAATCAGACCGTCGACTTGACCGTCACGGTGGTCGGGCCGGACGGGTTCACGATTACGCTCGGGAGCAGCTCTGAGACCATTCCCCGGGGCGGGAACGGTGGCACGACCTTGACGCTCGCGCGGATGGGGACCTTCACGGGGCCCGTCCAACTCTCGGCTACCGGAGCGCCGGCTGGGATGACCGTCACGCCCAACCCGGCTTCAGTCACGGGCACGAGCGCGAACATCGACGTCGTGGTCGGAGCCGCCGTCCCGCTCGGTGACCACGTGATCACGATCGACGGCACGGGGACCGGCGTCCCGGACCAGAGCGTCGACTTCACCGTGACAGTCGTCGCGGCCGCTGGCTTCACCATCGCGCTCGGAAGCAGCTCCGTGACGGTGCCCCAGGGAGGCACGACCGATGTGTTACTGACCATCACACTTGTCGGCGGCTTCACAGGTCCGGTGCAGCTCTCGACGAGTGGCGCGCCTGGAGGGATGACGGTCACGCCCGACCCAGCTTCCGTTACCGGAACGACCGCGGACATCGACGTCGTTGTGGGCGGTTCCGTTGCACCCGGCGCCCACCCGATCACGATCACTGGAACAGGCGCTGGGGTGACGAGCCAGATGGCCACCCTGACCGTCAACGTCACGGCGTCTGGAGGCGGTGGCTCCGGCAACGTGTCGTGGACGTTTTGCGATCAGTCCGGTATTCCCCTGTGGCTGGGCGCCAAGGACGGACACGGCGGGTCTTGGAATGAGGTCACACCCGCCGGGATGACCTACACCTTCAACGTCAGCTCGGTAGGCGGCGTCGCATGGGTTACGGAGGACGGCGCAGATGAGTTCAGCGTGGTCCAGTGGTACGGCGACGCCACGTTGCTGCAGGCCGTGGGCTCGGGCTTTTGCCAGGGGAACGGCCTTGAAAAGGACATCATGGGCTCGGTGGCGTCATTGGGCGCAGTCGACCAGGCTACGATCTCGATGGGAGGGACGAGCGCCGTCGCGGGGATACAGACGGGGCTCAATTTCACCTTGCTGGGTGTGAACGACGGGTTGCCGCACGACCTGGTCGCCGCGAGGCAGACGTTTGCTGGCACGTCGTTCGCGACCGACAAGGTGATCATTCGACGGGGCCTCAACCCGGCGCCGGGTTCCACGCTCCCCGTGTTGGACTTTGGATCGGGCGAAGCCTTCGACCCGATAACGGGCAGCTTGACGATCAACAACATCGGGTCCGATCAAGCGCTCGTTACGAGCTTATTCGTCACTTCCGCATTCACGGCTGCGGGTACGTTGCAGTCCGGACTCGCCCCGGGTGGCGCCTCCCAGACCTTCGTGGGGGTCCCGGCCTCTCAAACCATGAGCGGCGACCTGCACTTCATCAACGCCAGCACGTTCACGGCCACACCGCCATTCATATTGCGCAACGCTTCGATCTACGCGGCGGACGCTTCGACACCGAAAACGCTCACCCTCGGCCCCCAGCTGAACACGCCGACGGTGACGGCCCCAGTCGTGGCGCCGAACCCGCTTCTGCGAGTCCAGTACACCCGGCAGGCCGAGTACGACAGGCTCTTCACGTTCGGAGGGGGGCAGAGCGTGGGTAGCGGGAGTCGTTCGTTTGTCGTGTTCATGCAAGATGCCTACGCCGGTGCTAGCGCCGTCGATTTCACAATGCCCGACCTGATCCCGGCTGGCTTCCAGTCGACCTGGGGATTGGTATCTGGATCGGAAGTCAGCTATGTGTTCGGCGCGTCCGCGTGGAGCGGGGCTGGGACCGCTGCCGCACCGATCGTCGACGGCTCCATCACGACCGGGGCCTCCCTCGCCGGGGCGATCACGCCGTGACGTAAACTGAAAGGCCAGCCGAGGATCGAGAGGGGCCGCTCCCACGGGAGTGGCCCCTCTCCGTCCTTCCCTACCTCGGCAGTCGGTCCGGCATCTCCGCCACGACGTACGCGATGACGGCCATAGTCGCCACGCAGAGTCCCACCTCCCTCGGATCCAGCTTGTCGAGCGTATCGGCGTTCGTGTGGTGGTACCAGAAGTAGCGCGTGCCGTCGACGTTGAGCCCCATGCCTGGCACGCCCTCACGTATGATGGGACCGATGTCCGCCCCGCCGCCGCCCCGGGTGATGGTCCCCGACTCGATGGGATCGAGCAGTCGCCCAATGTCCTGCATGATGTCGAACGCCTCGTCGGATCCGGTGAATCCGAAGCCAGCCGGCTTGAATACACCGCCGTCGGACTCCATCGCGAGGATGTGGTCGTCGAGGGCGTCCATGTGCGCGTCACGATACGCGTTGCCGCCGCCGAGTCCGTTTTCCTCGTTGGTCCAAAGCACGACACGGTCAAACAGGACGATTCTCCCCCTCGCCTCGGAAGCCCTGCGCGTCATAGCTCTCGACGACCATCACGTCGCCACGCAGACCCCCGGCCGGTGTCGCGACGCTGCCGCCCAAACCGAGGAGCGGCATCTTGTGAGCCCTTGGATGTATCATCTCCAACGACTCCTCACCGCGGACCCAATGGGGCACCATGACCGGTTCCCCACGGACGTTCTCGAGGCCGTCACCCTCCATCTCCTCCAGGATCCAGTCGAGCGCGCGCTCGAGGTTGAGCGACCCCGAGAACCGGGGGCCGAACGTGTCGACGAGCAACCCGAGCCTCTCGTACGCCGCGCTGTCGGCAAGTGCCGCCGCAATCAGTTGCTCGGCGGCTTCGCGGTAGGGCTCGCGACGCCTGCGCCGTTCTGGGCCGCCGCGCTCGCGGGCGTCAGCGTCAGGAAGAGCAGCATCACTGATCGGGACGGCAGCGCGCTCACGGAATCTGCCTCTCGGGGAGGAGGGTGATCTTCACGTATTGGTCGTCGCGGAGGTAGCGGATGGCAGCGTCCTGGATCTGCTCGGGCGTCCATGCCTCGACGGATTCGTAGCTGGGAATGTCCTCGAAGTCCAACCCGAGCCGCTCGAAGCGCTGAATCCGTCCGAGCCAGTATCGGTTCTCCTGCAGGGAGGTCTCCTTCGACCGCCGTTGGGTCTCCCGGACCTTGTCCACGGTCTCCGCGTCGGGGCCGTCTTGCTGAATGCGGTCGATCTCCTCGAACACGACCTGGGCCAGCTCGTCAGCGCGCTCGGGGTCCGACCCGAAGCTGATCCGAACCTCGAACTCCTCGTCGGGGCGGTCGTCCAGCGATCCGGAGACGCCCACGCCGTAGGTCCCGCCAAGATCCTCACGGAGCACTTCTCTCAGCCGGATGTCGAGGATCTGACCGAGAGCGGACAATGCCATCTCTTCCTCTCCCGAGTACTCGGCATCGCCCGCGAAGATGATCCGCGTCTGACTCTGGGGCTCGAGCCCCTTGCGGACGACCTTCTCCACAACGCCCTCCGGCGGATCGATGCCTACGTCACGCCAGTCCTCCACCCTCCCGGTGCTCGGGAGGCCACCTATGTACAACTCGACTAGAGGACGCAGCTCCTCAGGATCAAAGGCCCCCACGAAGTAGAACGTGAAGTCGCTCGCGTCGGCGAAGCGGTCCTCGTAGAAGGCGAAGGAGCGGTCCAGGTCGATCTCCTCGATGACCGACTCGTCGACAGGCCGGACCCTAGGGTGGCCCTGCGACATCGTGAGCGAGACGGTATCGGAAAACACCGCGCCCGGGTCGGCACCGCGGTTCGCGAGCAGGCCCATCATCTGGGACCTGAGCGACATAAACGCCGTCTCGTCTTTCCTCGGCGCGTCAAAATAGAGGTAGACGAGCTGAAGAGCCGTCTCCAGGTCCTGCGGAGACGCCATTCCGTTGAAGCCTTCCGTCAGGCCGGACACGAATGGCGAAACCCGCAGCACCTGGCCAGTGAGCTTCTTCTCCAAGTCGATGAGGTCGAAGTCACCTATGCCGCCACGCTCGACGACGGTGGACGCCCAGGACGCGCTCACGAAATCGTCGTCCGACGCGAGCGACGTGCCTCCCGGGCTGGACGCCGCGAACAGGACTTCGTCGTCCTTGAAGTCTGTGGGCTTCAGGACCACCCGAACCCCGTTGTCGAGTGTCCAAACCGTGACGTCGACCTCGTCTGTGGTCTCCTCGCTGACGACGGGCGAGCCGGTCGGAGATGTCGGGAGCAGGGGCTCGTCGCTCGCCGAGTCCTCGTATGGGTCGAGCTCCCTTTGGTCGACGACCGCGAACACCCCCGCGAGATCGGACTCCGCGGGGGTGTCGAGCCCGGCCTTTTCGGGGGCATTGGCGAGAACGACCCTGCCCTCCTCCCGCAGCCAATCTCCAGCCAGCGCGTTGATCTTCTCGAGCGTGATCCCTGGAAGCAGCACGTCCACGAGCTCGAGCTCCTGCTCAACGGATGGAAACGGCAGCTCCCGCAGGAACACCTGGATGTACCTGCTGGCAAGTCGATCGGACTCCTGGTTCTCCCTCTCTGCGAACCTCCGCTCGAATGCCCGCTTCATGTCGGTCTTCTGCCGCTCCAGCTCCGTATCCGTGAACCCGTAGCGGACGACACGCTCCGCCTCGGTGAGCAGTCCGTCCAGGCCACGCGCGATCCCACCCTCGGGGACGAGAGCGACGAGCTGATAGAGGTCGACGGAGCGCACGAAGCTGCCCCCACCGGATCCGGCGAACAGGAAGGGTGGGTCGGCCTGCTGCGCGATCTCCTCGAGGCGGCCATTCATCATCCCCTCGTAGAGGCCTTCGGCCAGTCCCCGGCGGAAGTCCGCGACGGTGCCCCGGGGTCGCAACGGTTGCTTGTACATCACGGCCACCTGCGACTGCGTTGCCTCGACGTCGGTCGCGATCGCGACGCGCGCCGGGTGATCGAGCGGCACGTCGGAAAAGACCCGAGGTCGCGGGTTGGCGACGGTTTGCAGGCCATCGAAATGGCGTCGGATCAGACCCTCGATCACGTCTCCGTCGAAGTCGCCAACCGCGATCACGGCCATCAGCTCCGGCCGATACCAGTCGCGATAGAAGCGCTCGAGCACGCTCGGGTCTGCAGATGCCAGCACCTCCCTTTTCCCAATCGGGAGGCGCTCGGCGTAGCGAGAGGCCTCGAAGAGGATGGGGAACTGCGCGTCGAGCATCCTGGCCTGTGCTCCTCGCCCGAGCCTCCACTCCTCGGTCACCACCCCCCTCTCTTTGTCGACCTCCTCGGGCTCGAACGCCACGCCGTGAGCCCAGTCCTCGAGGATTTGGAAGCCCGTCTCCAACACGCTGGGGTCGTCCAGCGGGAATTGCAGCATGTAGACGGTCTCGTCGAAGCTCGTGTACGCATTGATGTCCGGACCGAACTGCATGCCGATCGACTCGAGATAGTCGACCAGCTCCTGCTTGGCGAAGTTGCGGGTCCCGTTGAACGCCATGTGCTCCACGAAATGTGCGAGCCCCAGTTGGTCGTCATCCTCCAGGATGGAGCCGGCGTCCACGACGAGCCTGAGCTCCGCCCGGTTCTCCGGCCTTCCGTTTTCGCGCACGAAGTAGCGAAGGCCGTTATCGAGCGTACCGACAGTGACCGCCGGATCGAGAGGAATGGGGTCGCTTGGGGCGTTGCCTTGTCCCGATAGGCCGACGGGCAGCCCGAGGGCACCGGTCACCGCGAGACGGATGGCGCGCGAGATGCTCGGGGTGGAGATCCTCATCGGCTTCCCTTCTATTCGAGAGAATGGTGATTGGCGTCGGAAAATAGCTGCCGCCCCCGTGCCTACCAACAAGAGGGTCGTGTATCTCCGGACCCTGGCTTGCGCTAATTTGTTGCGGCCCTGAACAGGCTCCACGCGCCGACCCGAGGACGGGTCTGGGGCTTTCGTCCACCTCGGGACAGGTAGGATTTCGCCCGTCGTACACCGCTGGAGAACGATCATGATGCCACGGCCCATCCGAACCCTCATGCTCACCGCCACCCTGGTCGCCGCGCCTGCCATCGCCGTTGCGCAGAGCCCGGCCGAGATCGTCGGCCGCATGATGGAGCGCTACAGCGAGAGCACCGCAAACATCGACAACCTGCTGGTCGAGCAGGACGTCATGGGCATGCCGTCCTCCATCTTCCTCGTCAAGGAGCTCGTAGACGGAGGCCCGATGTTCGTGCCGCAGACGACGATCGTAGCCGGCAACCGCATCCCGACGGAAGGCAGGCCGAGTGCGAGTCCGTGGAGCGGTTCTGTTCAGGGGTTCCGTCAGATGGCCGACCGGTTCGAGCTCGAGGGCACGGAGGACGTGGACGGCCGGAGCGCGTACCGCCTGGTGCTGGACGACTTCTCCGGATTCGACATGGGAGCTCCGCTCGGGCAGGACATGACCATGCAGCCGAGTCGCGCGGTCTTCCTCATCGATCGGGATCGACTGGTCATGCTCCGCATGGAGATGGACGCCGAGATCGTCACCGAGAGCGGGGAGCCCCGAACCGTCCACATCCAGTCTACGTTCAGCGACTATCGTGATGTCGAAGGGATGCTTCACCCGTTCCTGACGTCGATCGCAATGGAGGGCATGATGGATGCGATCGGAGGGGGGGACCCGGACGAGCTCAGAAGCCAGCTCGAGGAGATGGAGCGGCAGCTCGAATCCATGACGGGACCGGGGAGGGACATGGCCGAGCGGATGATGGGCCCGCAGATCGAACGCCTCCGTGACATGCTCGGGGGTGCCCCGATGGAGATTCGCGTGACGAGCATTCGGGCGAATGTCGATCCGCCGGGAGACTGACCCGAGTCGAAGGCCCCCGGCGACCGTCGAGCGGGGCGGACCTCGTTTCGGGCGCCGCGCCTCGAGCCGCAAGGATCGGGTCGAATCCAACCGGCGAATCTGCGACCTTCGCTTTGTCCGCCCCTGTGGTGACGATCCCCGGTCCGGAGTCATTTCGTGAACCCTACCGACTACGAGCGCATCGAGTCCGCCATACGCTACCTGGACGATCGTGTGAAGAGTCAGCCGTCTCTCGACGAGCTGGCGGAGCACATCGGTCTCAGCAAATACCATCTCCACCGGCTGTTCTCGCGATGGGCCGGTGTCACACCGAAGCGCTTTCTCGAGTTCTTGACAGTAGAGCACGCGAAGGATCTGCTGCGGCGGTCGGAATCCGTGCTCTCCACGGCCTACCGGACGGGGCTTTCGGGCCCGGCCCGGCTGCACGACCACTTCGTCGCGGTCGAGGCCGCTACCCCAGGCGAGTACAAGACGGGGGGAGCGGGGCTGACGATCCGCCACGGAGTGGCCCAGTCTCCTTTCGGTCCCGTCTTTGTGGCCCAGACGGACCGAGGCATCTGCCGGTTCGCGTTCCTTCCAGAGGGCCGCGAGGGTGTCGCGCTGGAGCGACTACGGAGCGAGTGGTGGGGTGCTTCCCTGATCGAGCAGAACGAGGCCGTCGAAGCCACAGTTCGGGAGGTCTTCCAGGCTCCTTTCGGCGTAGGGTCCGGACCAATCACCCTCCATTTGCGCGGAACCAACTTCCAGCTGAGCGTCTGGCAGGCTCTTCTCAGCGTGTCTCCGGGTGCACTCACAACCTATGGCCGCCTCGCGGCAGACATTGGCCGCCCCTCCGCTGCCCGGGCCGTCGGAACGGCGGTTGGACGGAACGACTTGGCATTCGTGATCCCGTGTCACCGAGTCATCCAAGCTACAGGGCGGTCCGGCGGCTACCGCTGGGGCACGGTCCGCAAACGTTCTATGCTGGCGTGGGAGGCGTCCCGCGCGGAGCTATCCTCCGAGACCGAGAGCGACGATTCGGGGGCCATCGCCACGGATCGGAACGAGCCCTACGAGCCCCAGCGATCGGTCGCAGCGGCCGGCTAGCCGCAGGGAGGGGAGGCCGGCTGACCGCAGGGAGGCGAGGCCCGCTGACCCCGGAAAGGGGCGGCCCGCGCATCTGGTGTCCAAGACGTCCGCCACCTGCCGAGGGGACGCGACTCCCGGGGCGACCGTGAGAGTCTCCGTCGTACTGAGCACCTATCAGTCACCGGAATGGCTCGAGCGGACTGTCCATGGCTACGCGTATCAGACCCACGAGGACTTCGAGCTGGTCATCGCCGACGACGGCTCCAGCGACGAAACTCGGGATCTGATCGACCGACTACGCGACCAGACGAGGCTGGCCATCGAGCACGTCTGGCACGACGACCAAGGCTTTCAGAAGTCGAAGATCCTGAACAGGGCCCTCAATAGAGCCCGCTCGGACTATCTCGTCTTCAGCGATGGGGACTGCGTGCCCCGGGCCGACTTCCTCGCCGTCCACGTCCAGAACGCGCGGCCAGGCTATTTCCTGTCAGGCGGATATTTCAAGCTCACGATGGCCGTGAGTGAGACGGTCACGCTCGAAGCGATCGCGGCTGGCCTCGTTTTCGACCCGAAATGGCTGCGCGCCAGTGGCCAGCCGTGGAGCCGTGGGTTGGTGAGGCTGCAGGCTCGACCACCCTGGTCGGCGCTGTGGGACGCCATCACTCCGACCCGGGCGTCGTGGAACGGACACAACGCATCGGGATGGAAGCGCGACCTCATCGCTGTCAACGGGTTCGACGAGCGGATGGAATACGGTGGTCAGGACCGCGAGCTGGGGGAAAGACTGATCAACTCGGGGGTTCGCTCCAAGCAGATCCGCCACCGCGCGATCTGCGTACATCTTGACCACGCGCGAAGTTACGACGTGGTGACGAGTCGGAGCCGGAACCTGAGGATCCGAGGCGAAACGCAGCAATCGGCCGCCACTTGGACCGAGCACGGGATCCGAAAGGGACCGCGTTAACGGCGACTCCCACTGGCGGGCCCGTGGGGGCGACGGCGGCGCAGACGGTTCGCCTCCTTTGACCGAGCCATCGACCGCTCGGCGAGCATCGTCTGGGAGGAGGGCAACTCCTGATCGGCCGGAGGCCGCAGCTGGATATAGCTCCCGTCCGGAAGCATCTCCCACGCTCCTCTCATGTCTCGTAATTGAGCATCCAGCATGAAACGCAACTCCTCTCGGAGCTCCGGACGCTCGACCGGGGTCACGGCCTCGACCCGGCTTTCCAGGTTCCGGGTCATGCAGTCGGCGGATCCGATGTAACACTCGGGGTCGCCACCGTTCCGGAAATAGTAGATCCGTGAGTGCTCGAGGAAACGACCGACCAGACTTACGACACGGATATTCTCCGACAGGCCAGGGATTCCCGGGCGGAGTCGGCAGGTGTCTCTCACGATCAAGTCCACGTGCACGCCTGCCCTGCCGGCCTTGTAGAGCGCCTTGGTGATATCCGGATCTTCCAGTGCGTTCATCTTCATCTGGATCAGCCCGGGACTTTCCTCGGTATGTAACCCGACCTCACGCTCGATCTTCTCGAGTAACGCCCGCTTCAGGAACTTTGGTGCGACGACGAGCTTGTTGTATCTCCGCTTGGGCTTGAACCCCGTCGTGAGGTAGTTGAACAGCTCGGTCAAATCCTGTCCGATGAGCTCGTCGGTAGTGAGCAGACCGAGGTCCGAGTATTGTCTCGCCGTCCCGGCGTGGTAGTTACCGGTGCCGATGTGGGCGTAACGCCTGATCCCGTCATAGTCCTGTCGGACAACCAGGATCGCCTTGCAATGGGTCTTGAGGCCCATCACACCATAAGTCACGTGGATGCCGGCCGAGCTCAGGCGAGCCGCCCAACCCATATTCGCTTTCTCGTCGAAGCGGGCCTTGAGCTCCATCACCACCGCCACCTGCTTGCCGTTCCGCGCGGCGGCAATCAAGTAGTTGATCGCTTTCGACTCCTCCGACGTGCGATAGAAGGTCATCTTGATCGCACGGACCTTCGGATCCTCGCTCGCCTCCTCCAGGAACCGTTCGACCGAAGTCGTGAACGATTCGTACGGGTGGTGGACCAGGACGGATTCGACTTCGCGAAGCGTGTAGAACACCGACCGATTCCGCGTGAGCTCGGGCCGGTCGACGGGCTTGTGCGGCGCGTAGTGTAGTCGCGGGTCCTCGATGGCGGTGAGCTCCAGCAGATCCCTCATCGCGAGAAGGCCCGAGACTTCGAAGACGTCCTCCTCCTCATCCAACCCCAGCTCCGCCGCCAACATTCCGCGTCGGGCGGGGTCCATGCCCTTCTGAACCTCCAGCCGGACGATGGGGGCGAATCTCCGCTCCCGGAGCCCCGTCTCGATCTGGGCAAGCAAGTCCTCCGCCAGCTCGTCGACCTGCTCGGTGTTGGCATTCCGCGTCACTCGAAAGAACTCGCACGCCTCCACGGTCATGCCCGGGAACAGGAGGTCGAGGTTTGCGGCCATGACGCTCTCGAGCGGGACGCGGGCGTCGCTGCCGGGAATCCTGAGGAAACGGGGGATCCCTGCGCCGACGGGCACCTTCACGCGCGCGAGCACCGGCTCCTGCTCTTTCGGATAGAGCAACGTCACGAGGAGGTTGAGCGACAGGTTCGAAATGAAGGGGAAGGGGTGGGCCGGGTCGTACCCCTGGGGCGTCACCAGCGGGTAGATGTTCTCCAGGTAGTACTCCCGGAGATAGCGACGCTGATCCTTCGAAAGGTCCGAATGACGGGCCGCAACGATCCCCTTGTCGCGAAGGTCGTGCAAAGTCCGACTCAACGCAGCGCGCTTCCGGTTGGTCAATTGCCGGATCAGCCCGTACGCCTCGTGGATCTGTTCCTCAGGGGTCCGTCCGTCCACCGTGGGCCCCTGGAACCCGGCCCCGACCTGCTGCTTGAGGCCGCCGATCCGCTTCATGAAGAACTCGTCGAGGTTGGACCCGACGATCGAGATGAACTTCAAGCGCTCCAGCAGCGGGTTCCGCTCGTCCTCGGCCTCACTCAATACGCGGAAGTTGAAGTTGAGCCAGGTGAGCTCGCGGTTCAGGTAGAATTCAGGCGCGTCGAGATCCGGTTCCTCGCCGGCCCTAGGGACGGGAACCGGCACGCGATCGGACGGCGTGCGACGAAGGTGCTCGAGGACGGCCGGGTCCACGGTCACTGGCGTCGCACGAGTCGCCACACCGGTGGTCGGCACGGTAGTGGTCGGCTGGGTGGTCGGCTCACCAGCGGTCGGCACCGTGGTGACCGGTTCCGTCACGGTCGGGGCCGCGGACCGCCGCGGGTCCGGCGTCCGCCGTGCTCGAGCGACCGACGTTGCGCGGGTCGGCTCGGCCTTGTCCGACGCACGGGGCGGAAGCGTTCCAGGGCCGGTTGCCGCTGGGCCCGGGGCGGTTGGGCTCGGCTGGGGTGCGGGGTCGAGCCCTCGTGACGGCCGGGCGGAAAGCCCTACGCTGGGACGATGGGCCTCGATCTCATTCAGCAGGCGCTGGAGCGACTCACGCTCGGCCTCGTTCTCATCCCGGAAGCGCCGTCGCCGCGGAAAGCGCCGCTTGAGATCCGCCGAAGGCACCGGCCCGTTGTGGGGGCCCTTCGGTGTCGGATCCTCGTCGGGGGATGGCCGGTCCCCAGGTCCGTGCGGGGGACGTATGTGAACTCCCATGACCTGCTCGCTCTCGCGTCGATGGCGCGCTTCTGTTGCGTGGCCGCTGACGGGCGGACATCGCCCCGCCCAATCTGCCGCTCCTGAAGATTGAGCGTTCTGGGGGCGCTTCACCAGCCACACCCGATCGCAGGGCGCCACGGCCAGGCCGAAGATGCCCCCGGCATCACGTTCAACCTGTCCGCCACAACCATGGCGAACACCGGCACCATCGACAGTGTAGTCGAGTCAGCCACGGCAACGCCTGTCATCGGCGGAGCCGCCCGACTTCGACTCGCCTGGTTCGCGCCTGCTCGCATGAAGCCCCTTCCCCGCTGGTTCAGCTCGGCCTGCCTCTCCCTCTGCCTCTTCGGATGCGCGGACACGCCGGCGCAAGTCGTCGATAACTTCGATCCGGAAGTCTTGGACGTCGTCGAGGTCGCGACCGGATTGAGCCGCCCTCTGTACGTTACGGCACCGCCGGGAGACCCTCGTCTGTTCGTGGTCGAGCAGGACGGCCGGATCCGGATCTTCGGAGGACCGTCGGGCAACCCGTTCGGGGGGGAGACGTTCCTGGACCTCTCGGGGCGGGTCAGCGGAGGGAACGAACAGGGACTCCTGGGCCTCGCGTTCCACCCCGACTACTCCTCCAATGGGCGGTTCTTCGTCAACTACACCGACCTGGCGGGCACGACTAGGGTGGAGCGCTTCCAGGTGGGTTCCGACCCTAACGTGGCCGACCCTAGCTCTGGCGAGCCCATTCTCTCGATCAACCAGCCGTTCGCGAACCACAACGGCGGCCACCTAGTCTTTGGATCGGACGGCATGCTGTACGTCGGGTCCGGTGACGGCGGAAGCGGCGGGGATCCCCGCGGTCATGGGCAGAATCACACGAGTCTGCTCGGAACCATCCTCCGGCTCGACGTCGACGGCGGGACCCCATATGGAGTTCCCCCTGACAACCCGTTCGCGGGTGGGCCAGGCGGAGAGGTCTGGGCCTTCGGGCTCCGCAACCCGTGGCGCTTCTCTTTCGATCGCGTCGACGAGATGCTTTACGTGGGAGACGTGGGGCAAGGTGAATGGGAGGAGGTCAATGCCGTTCCGTCGCACCTGGCCGGAGTCAACTATGGATGGAACGTGCTCGAGGGCGAGGAGTGCTTTCGATCGTCGTCATGTGATCGCTCTGGTCTCACCGGGCCCGCGCTGGTGTACGGACACGGTGACGGATGTTCCGTGACTGGAGGCGTCGTGTACCGCGGCGACGACGTTGCGAGCCTGCGCGGCCGGTACCTATATGCGGACTTCTGCTCGGGATGGGTCCGCTCGTTTCGGCTCGACGGGGGAGAGGCGGTCGATCCGTTGCAGCTACCACTTGGTGACTTGGGGCAGATCACCTCGTTCGGTGAGGACTCACGCTCCGAGGTCTACATTGTTTCGCGGAGTGGCACCGTTTATCGAATCGTCGAAGGCGACTGACCGGTCCCATGAAAGTCGTGACTTGGAACGTCAACTCCATCAAGGCCCGGCACGAACGGGTCCTTACCTGGCTGCGCACGTTCGAGCCGGACGTCCTTTGCCTCCAGGAGCTCAAGGTCGTCGATGACGCCTTCCCATTCAACGAGGTACGGGACATCGGCTATCACGCAGCGGTCCACGGACAGAAGACGTACAACGGTGTCGCGATCCTGAGCCGGACCGAAGCGGAGGATGTGGAGGTCGGGATGGGCCCGGACGACGACGATCCTCAATCCCGCCTCATCACGGCCACGGTGGACGGAGTCCGCGTTCTGTCTGCGTACTTCCCGAACGGCCACAGCGTGGGTTCGGACAAGTACGGGTACAAGCTCGAGTGGATGCGGAGGCTGCTGCAACATCTCGAGTCCACGGCCTCGCCCTCGGACGCACTCGTGCTGGCAGGTGACTTCAACGTCGCTCCGCGCGAGGCCGACGTGGCCATGCCCGAGATATGGGGTGGAAGCGTCCTATGCCACGACGCCGCGCGCTCGGCCCTCGAGCGCATCCGTGAATGGGGACTCGTCGACGTCTTCGAGAAGCATCATCCAGAAGGGGCCATCTACTCGTGGTGGGACTATCAGATGCTCGCTTTCCCTCGCAACAACGGACTGCGCATCGATCACGTCTATGCCACGGAAGGCTTCGCGACGCATTCCACCGACGCTTATGTGGACCGGGAGGCCCGCAAGAAGGGGGACTTCGAGGAGAAGCCCTCGGACCACGCCCCGGTCGTCGTGAAGTTCGGACGCTAGCAGTCTGTACCCGAAGTCCGGTCGATTTGGAGGGCGGTGAGGCGCCCGAGAGGCGAGCCGACTCCTACGCCACTAGTCTCCAGATCTGGGCGACCAAGAAGCACACGACGAATCCCATCACGAGCGGAAGAAGCGCCGAGACGGTCGTCCACTTCGCGCTCTTCGTCTCGCGGTAGATCGTGTAGATGGTCGTGGAACAAGGATTGTGGAGCAGGCTGAACAGCATGAGGTTCACGCCGGTCAAGATGGTCCATCCTCCCGCCGTGAGGAGCGTCGAGACGTCCGCCACGGAATCCAGCTCAAACATCACCCCGACGCCCTCGCCGACCCCCGTCACACCCGCCGTCAGCACCGTTAGCATCAGGATCGTGGGAATCACGATTTCGTTCGCCGGAATCGCCACGACGTAGGCCAGCAGGATCACTCCGTTGAGCCCGAAGAGTAGTCCGAACGAATCAGTGGAGCTCACGAAGTGCTCCGCCAGGCTCGCGCCTCCGACGTCGATGTTCGAGATGAGCCAGATCACCGCGCCCGCCGGGATCGCGAATACGACGGCTCGCCACAGGACGATGAGCGTCCGGTCTATAAGCGAGGTGTACAGGGTCTGAAGCACCCGCGGGGGCCGGTAGGGCGGAAGCTCGAGACTGAACGTGGAGGCCTCGCCTTGTAGAACAGTGCGGGAGAGCAGCCACGAAGCGAAGAACATGAAGAGGACACCGAGAACGGCGATCCCGACCACGGCGGCGGCCGATACCAGCCCAGCGAGGTGTGCCGGCGCCAGCGCACCGAGGAAGATCGACGCGATCAAGATCTGAGTCGGCCACCGGCCGTTGCAGAGCGAGAAGTTGTTCGTGATGATCGCGATGAGGCGCTCACGCGGACTGTCGATCACGCGGGCGGCCACGACTCCGGCCGCGTTGCATCCGAAGCCCATGCTCATGGTGAGAGCCTGCTTACCGTGGGTGCCCACCCTGCGGAACATGCTGTCCAGGTTGAACGCCACGCGAGGCAGGTAGCCGAAGTCCTCGAGCAGCGTGAAGAGCGGAAAGAAGATGGCCATGGGTGGCAGCATGACGCTGATGACCCACGCTGTAGCCAGGTACACGCCGTCGAACAGGAAGCCCGACAGCCACCACGGCATCGACAGAGCCGCGCCCACGCCGACGAGCCAGGGGTGAGCCATGTCGATGAGGAGGGTGGCGAGCATCGAGGACGGCACGTTTGCGCCGGCGATCGTCAACCAGAACACGACGGTGAGGATCAGGAGCATGACCGGGAATCCGGTCCACTTGCTCGTCAGCACCCGGTCCAGCGTTCGGTCGAGATCGAACCGGACTTTCGTGAGGCCGCGCGCTTGGGAAGCCTGGGCGATACGCTCGGCCTCCCGGTAGAGACTGGTCATCAGCGCATCGTGGAAGTCCGGCCGCAGGGTCCAGCGCAGCTCGGAGGCGCGATCCAGGATCTCCTGGTTTGGTGAGACCGACACTGCCAGTCCCCCGGCCTCTGCAGCCGACATGCCGGTTGCTCCAGCCAAGCTCGTGGCTTCGGCCGACATGCCGGCCGCCGCGGCCACTCGGGCGGCTCCGGCAGGGCCCGAGCCACCACCCCACGGCTCTGGCGCGGGAGCGAGATCCTGGCTCATCTGACCGATCTCTCCGGTGCGCACCGCCTCTTGCACGCGGTCGTCGGCGTTCAGGAGCCTAAGCGCGACCCATCTGGCGTTGGGCAGCTCCGGGAATTCGGCTTCGATGGCGGGCACGAGCGCCGAGACCGCAATCTCGACATCCGGCGGATGCGTTTCGATGCGGAACGCCGACGTCTCCGTCGCGCCGGTCGCCATCCGGTGGATGGCCTGCATGAGCTCCGGAACACCTTCTCCCTGTCTGGCCGACGTCGGAACGACAGGCACCCCAAGCTCGCGGGACAGCTTGCCGACATCGACGGCAATCCCGTGCCGGCGGGCCTCGTCCATCAGGTTCAGGCAGACCACGACGCGGTCGGTGATCTCGAGGATCTGGAGCGCCAAGTTGAGGTTGCGCTCGAGCCTGGTGGCGTCGACCACGACGACGGTCACGTCGGGTTGACCGAACAGGATGAAATCGCGCGCCACCTCTTCGTCGGCGCTTCCGGCCTGCAGAGAGTAGGTGCCCGGAAGATCGACGACCTTCACCCTGTGGTCGTCGTGTAGGAAGGCCCCCTCCGCCCGCACGACCGTTTTTCCGGGCCAGTTCCCGGTGTGCTGCCTGAGCCCGGTCAGCGAGTTGAAGACCGTACTCTTTCCGGTATTCGGGTTTCCGGCGAGCGCGACGAGGTAGTCCCATCGGCTGGGATCGATCCCGAGTCGCACGAGGCTGGCCTCACGATGCGCGCTGCAACTCCCGCAACCCGCGCCCGTCCCGATGGCCATCTCAGCTTGCCTCCTCGTTGGCCGGCACGTCCTCTTCGGCGTCCGTGGCGCTACGAGAGATCTCGATCCACGACGCCTGCTCGTTTCGCAGCGCGATCAATGCACCCCGGATGTCGTAGGCGACAGGGTCGCCGCCCGCGCTCTCCAACACAGCTCGGATGGGCGTGCCCGGCACGACCCCCAGGTCCAACAAGCGCCGGCGCGCCGGGCCCTGACACGCCCGGGAGATCCCAACGACCAAACCGGCATCGCCCGCCCTGAGATCCGTGAGCGTGATCGGCGGCTCGGTGGCCACCACCACGTCCTCGTCCGGGTCCACCGTCACGCTCGACGCGACGATGGGCTCCAGCACGTGCTCGCGTCCCTCCACCAGAAACCGCACACCGGCGGGCGCCACCTCGGTGATATGCACTTTCATGAGCGGCGAGAGTCCCTCCGCGACGAGCTCGTCGTACACTTCGCGAGGCTCGTCCTCGAGGTGCACGATGCGCGCGGTCTGGCCCGGCCGGAGTGTGGTCAAGGCGACTCCCTTCTGGGGCGGCAGATCGCCCTTCGCCGTCGGAATCGGGTCGCCATGCGGGTCGAATCGAGGATGGCCGAGACTGGCGGCCAGCGCTTCGGTGTCCGCCTCCGACAGGCGGTGCTCATGGACCTCGGCCTCCTCGTGCCACTCCGTCGGCGCCACGCCCGTGCGATCGGCGAGGTAGCGCTCCCACAGCCGGTGCGTCCTCAGCACCCGTAGTGCGTACGTCCGACCGGACTCCGTCAGCGGGAACCCCTCGCCGCTGGCTTCGGCCAGTCCAAGAGCCCTCAGGCGAGTCACCAGCCGAGTCGCTCTGTGCCGCGTGATCTGGAGGCTGCCAGCCAGACTCTCGATCGTGGGCGAGACGCCCACGTATTCGCAGTTGTACAGGTGCTTCAGGGCGTCCTCGATGCGGACCCGCTCGGTCATTCCCACAAACCGCTTCGTCAGAGCGAGGAGACCTTTGCGCGGCCAGAGCAGGACGGCCAACGAGGCCGCGGCCACAGCGAAGGTGAGTAGGGCGAATGCCGGGTCGACCATGGGTCCGACGTGTCTTCCGTGAACAGGGCCCGTTCGATATTCCCCGCGGACGGGGGGAGAACGATCGGGCCGTGAAGTTTAGGCCAGCCTTAATTTGATGTTAGACCGTCCTAAACATCAAGGGGCTCGATGTTCCCGGGCTCGGCCAGCCGACTCACCGATCCCGCTCAACCCCAGAGATGACGCAGGAAGCGCTCGGGACTATTCAGAAAATCGCGGGTGAGGTTCACCGCCTCCAGCTCCTCATAGGCGACCGCTCGGACCGGACGCTCGTCGAAGCTGTAGATCGTCGCCTGAGGCGTCGCCATCAGAATGGGAGAGTGCGTCGCGATCAGGAACTGGGAGTCTTGCTCCATCATGTCCTTGATCATGGCCATGAAAGCCAGTTGGCTCTGCGGTGACAGCGCCGCTTCTGGCTCGTCCAGGAGGTAGAGTCCTCCGGGGACGAACCGAGCCTGGAAGAGCTTCAGAAACCCCTCCCCGTGCGAGTTGGCGTCCAGGTCTTCGCCGTACCGCTGCTCCATGGCGGCGATGGAGCCCGAGGCTGGTCCACGAGCCAGCATGCGAGCGAGCTCGGAGTGGTCCTTGAACTCTTCGTCGATGCGCACGAGGTCGTCCTGGAACTCTTTCCTCATCTCCGCAAGGCGCTTCGCGAAGCCGAAGAAGTCCTCGGCCCTGAGGAAGAAGCCACGGTGGATCTTCTTCCTCCACGACAACCGCATCGCCTTTCCGAGGCGTCGTTGCGGCCCGAGAGTCGGGTCCCGATTCGCGCTTTGGCTGCCGACGGTGGGGAGTCCGGTGGCCGCGGCGAGCGCTTCCAGAAAAGTCGACTTGCCAGAGCCATTCTCGCCCACGAGGAACGTCACCGACGTGGTCAGCTCGAGGGCCTCCAGGCCCTGTAGGGCGGGGATATCGAACGGGAAGCCCCCGTCCCTGCCTGGCTCGTCCGGGAGAACGACACGGTTCAGCACGAGCCCTCCGCGGCAGAGCTCTTGAGCTCCTCGAGCTCCTCGAGAGTTCGGGGCCAGTCCTCTCTCAGCAATCGGGAGAGCGCCCGGTCCGCCAGCAGCTTCCCCCCTGTCTGGCACGTCGGGCAGTAGTTGGTCTCGCGCTTGGCGTAGACAATCCTCTGAATTGGCGTGCTGCACTGGGGGCAGGGTTCGCCGTACTTGCCGTGGGCCGCCATCGCTGGGTGAAAGGCGGTGACCTTCTTCGGGAACTCGTCCCCCGCCTCGGTCCGTAGGCGCTCGGTCCACTCTTGAAGCGAACGGCGAGTGGATTCGAAGAGGCGACCGACCTCTTCCTCGGAGAGCTGGCGAGTCCGCTTCACGGGAGAGAGACGCGCGGCCAGGAGGATCTCGTCCGAGTGCGCGTTGCCGATGCCGCTCAGAATCCGCGGATCCGTGAGGGCCCTCTTCAAGGTTCGATTCTCCTTCGTCAGCGTCGCCTGAAACTGGGAGACGTCGATCTCGAGCGGCTCCAAGCCACCGGGATCGAGCTGTCGTAGAGCCTCGTCGCCCCTCACCACCCAGAGAGCCGCTCGCTTCTTGTGGCTCGCCTCGGTGAGAAGGAGGGTCCCGCTCCCGAAATCGAACGCTCCGTGTGCCCGCTTTTTGGGAATGGCGGCCCCGCGCTCTTTCCACTGCAGCCTGCCGGAAATCATGAGATGGATCACGGCGTGGAGGTCGTCCTCCAGATGCAGGACGATGCGCTTGCCGAGCCGGCCGATTCCCAAGACTCGCTTCCCCTCGACCTCCGATACGGGTGGGTCGTACGACTTGAGCAGCGACGGCGACTGGATCCGCACGCGCTCCAGCTCCTGCCCCACGACCCTCGGCGTCAGGGCGTGCATGTACAGGCGGATCTCGGGAAGCTCCGGCATCCTGCAAGATCAGGGATCGGTCGAGCGGCGCGCCAGACCCGCCCGACCGGGCTCCCGCCGCTTCGAGCTGCCAGGTCGCTGGTCCTGTGAGATCCAGTGGGGATCGGCTCACGATGCCCATCCCAGGCACGTCTTCGACCTTCCATGGCCCTGAACCTGCACCCTGAGCACCCCGTCTTCCTCCATTTCCCAATGGTCGGGCCCGACGTCGCGGCAGTGCGCGACGGATGGACCGGCCTTGGCGGTCCGCGGCGACGGACGACGGAGATCAGGGAGGACGCAGTGCTAGTGGGGCTTTTCGTCCTCTCCACGCGCCGATGGACCGGTTGCGGAGGTAGTCGAGTCGATGAAGCGGAGCAGAGCGAGGCGCGTCGGTCCATGGGGGCTGTTCGTTTCGATCGCGATCGTCGCGTCTTGCGACGGCGGGCCGAGCGGCCCTCCGCCCATCGCGTCCATGGAGCCCGCCGTTGGCGAGCTCTCTGGACAGGTAGGTCAGAGCGTTGTGGTGCGCGTGCGCGTAACCGATGACGCGGGGCTACCGGTCCAGGGCGTCGCGGTGCGCTTCACGCAGACCGCCCAGGGGGGTTCGGTGTCGCCCGCGACCGCGACCTCCGACGCTTCGGGAGCCGCCTCGACCAGCTGGACACTGGGTCATAGGCCAGGGACGCATGTGGCCATGGCCGCAGCACAGGGGTTCTCCGTGGCGGTATCGGCCGCAGTCGTGCCCGGTCCCGCCGCACAGGTGCTCATGTCGTCCGGAAACGACCAGGTTGGAATGGTCGGTGAGTATCTCTCTGCTCCGGTCGAGGTGCGCGTTCAGGACGAGTTCGAGAACCCGGTCGGGGACCAGATCGTCTCTTTCGCGGTCGGTAGTGCGGGGGGCTCGGTCGAGTTGAGTCTCTCGAGCTCCGCATCGGTCGTTGGACCGGCGGCAGCGGCAACCGCCTCGGCCGTCACTGAGGCCTCCGGCTCGATTCGCGCCCACTGGGTGCTCGGGACCAAAACCGGCTTGCACACGCTGGAAGCGAGGGTCGGCGCGTTGCCGCCAGTTGTGTTCTTTGCGGTCGTCACACCCGCGCCCCCCTCCGAGGTGACCGCCGTATCCGGAGACAGCCAGGTCGGCACCGTGGGGGAAGCCGTTGCAGAAGCGGCCGTGGTCGAGGTGCTCGACCCCTTCGGGAATCCCACGCCGGGAGCGCTCGTCACGTTCGTCGTGACCGAGGGCGGCGGTGCGATCGACCCAGGGCTCACCACGTCCGACGAGTCGGGGCGAGCGGCCGCGCAGTGGGTGCTCGGCTCCGTCGTGGCCGAGAATCGCGTGGAGGCGTTGGTCGAGGGTCTGGAGCCCGCGGTCTTCGTTGCCTCCTCCGTCGCGGGGCCGGCCGCGCAGCTGGTCCGTGGCTCGGGAAACGGGCAGACGGGGCCGGTGGGCGGGCCGCTTCCGTCCGAGATCGAGGTGAGCGTCCTCGACGGCTTCGGCAACCCGGTTTCGGGAGAGACCGTGGAATTCGTCGTGACCGGCGGCGGCGGGACGCTTTCCCCCAGCTCGACTGCGACGAATGCCGCGGGGTCGATCTCCGCCGCGTGGACCCTCGGGACGACGCCCGGCCCCAACTCCGCGGAGGCCACGAAGGACGGCTTTCCTTCCGTCACCTTCGAAGTCGAGGGTGAGCCCGCCGCTCCGAGCGAAGTTGTCGAGATCTCCGGGGGCGCTCAGTCCGCGACAGTGGGCAGCCCGGTCGCCGCGCCGTTGCTCGTCGAGGTACGGGACCAGTTCGGAAATCCGGTGTCCGGGGTCGACGTGCTGTTCGTGCCGACGGCCGGTGGTGGCTCGGCCACCCCCGCGAACACGACGACTGACGCATTCGGACGAGCGTCGTCGGTCTGGACGGTGGGCACGACCCTGGCCGTGCAGTCGCTGGAAGCCCGGGTCGCGGGGCTCGACCCCGCCAACTTCGCCGCTTCGACAACCGCTGGACCACCGGACGGAATCGTCACCGTCTCGGGCGATGGCCAGACGGGTCCCGTGGGGTCGGTGCTGCCTGCTCCGTTCGTCGTCGAGGTACGCGACGAGTTCGGCAATCCCGTCGGCCTCGCCCCCGTCGGGTTCCAGGTGACGGCCGGCGGTGGGTCGACGGACGAACCGACCGCGGTCGCCGACGATTCGGGACGGGCCTCGGCAACTCTGACGCTCGGCACGTCTTTGGGAGCGAACGAGGTGGCCGCGACCGCTGAAGGTGGGGTCAGCGTCCTGGTGACCGCGACCGCGACGGCCGGTCCGGCGGCGAGCATGGCCGTGCATCAAGGTGACGGGCAGTCCGCCACCGTGAGCACCACGGTCGGGGTCAAGCCGTCCGTCAGGGCGTTCGACGCGTTCGCCAATCCCGTCGAGGGGGTCCCCGTGACCTTCGCAGTCACGAGCGGGGGCGGAAGCGCGGCGGGTACGAGCCGTACGACCGACGAGAACGGCATTGCCAGGGTCGGCAGCTGGACGCTCGGTCCCAGTACCGGCTCAAACACCCTGGCCGCGAGCGCGCCGGGATTGACACTCGCGACCTTCACCGCCACTGGCACCGCAGCTCCGCCCCCGCCGCCGCCGCCACCACCGCCGCCACCGCCTCCATCCGGGTACAACGCCGAGCTGAGATTCATCGGAACCGCGACGCCGTCGCAGCAGGCCACGTTCAACTCGGCGCGCGCCCGCTGGAACAGCGTGGTCACGGGCGACCTCCCGGACATGTCCGTTGTCCTGCCGGCAGGCGCCTGCGGCGTTGGACACCCTGCCATCAACGAGACGATCGACGACCTCGTGATCTACATAGAGGTCGTCGCAATCGATGGTCCCGGCGGGATCCTCGGGTCGGCAGGCCCCTGTGTGGTGCGGCCGAGCTGTGCGTTGACGGTTCTGGGTCGGATCAGGCTCGATCAGGCCGACGTCGCCAGCATGGAGTCGTCCGGCACGCTGTACGACGTGGTGCTGCACGAGATGGGGCACGTCATCGGGGTCGGCACGCTGTGGATTACCCACGGGCTACTCGTGGGCGGCGGCGGGAGCGATCCCTATTTCACGGGAACCAAAGCTGGCAGCGAGTACTTGGCGGCAGGTGGGACCCACCCGAACCCGGTGCCTGTGGAGAACACTGGCGGACCCGGGACCCGAGACGCGCATTGGCGGGAAGCGGACATGTCGAGTGAGTTCATGACCGGCTGGATCAGCACGGGATCCAACCCGCTTTCGCGCATCACGGTGGGCTCACTTCAGGATCAGGGATACGGAGTGAACATGGGTGCGGCCGATTCGTACAGCCTCGCCCCCCTCCCGCCCGGAGTCCCGAGGCCGCGTTCCTTCTTCCTGAAGGAAGTGCCGTTCAGCACGCCCATCATCGTGGGAGAGGACGAAGCAACGCCTCGTCCATAGGGAGCCTCTGCACAAGTGTGGCGGGTCTCTTCCTAGGGAACCTCACCCGGTCAGTTGAAATGGGTTCGCCGCCTCGGAAACACACCACGGACTCGAGGCGAGCGACAAATCCCGAGCGGTTGGTTAGCTTGCTCCGCCGGGCGGGCGGCGAAATCTCCTGACCCGATCTGGCGGCGGGTCGGAGCCGGGGGGTAGAGGCGGTCCGTCGGTGCGGCTGAAGTCGCCGGGTGGACGCCTTAGATCGATCCGACGTGGATCCAGTCCCCTCCGCATGCCATCGCGAATCCGCTGGATCGCGTCCGCCGGGATGTGGCCGTCCCGAATCAATCGGCGGAGAGCCGCCGGAATGTCGTTGAGCGCGCCTGGTTCGTGTCGGTCGGACAGTGCTTCGCGCACTGCCTCGAGCGCACGATCGACTGGCACACCCGACTCCACCAGATCTCCGAGAACGACGAGGGCGGCCGGGGTTCTTGCGCCTGCCTGGCCACCGACGTTCCGTAGAGCGTCCGGCGAGACGCCGCGGCGAAGTGCGTCTGCCCCGGCAACGACAACCCCAACGTCGGGGGCGCCACCGATCAGCTGCGTGGCTCGCTGCAACCTACCCGCGTACTCGCTGACCGCCGCGACGACCCGATCCGAAGGAACCCGCTTCGCGGCTCCTTCGAGGGCCTTGTCGAACAGCGGCTCAGTGGGAACACCCATCGCGGCGGCCTCACCCACCACCGCTTCGATCCTCTCGGCGGCCTCTGCTGGAAACGCTTCCCGTATGCGGTCGACCCGGGCCTCCTGGCCCCAAAGCGGACCGGGAAGGGCCAACAATGCGACCGCGCACCAAGCTGTCCATCTACGCATCGGACTCTGCCTCGCTTCCGTTGTAGATCTATATCCTGCAAAGCCGCGCTTCCTCAACCCGGCGCGTAGTGCGCGACGTATAGCGTGCGTGCGCCCTCCTCCCACCACCACGACTCCCTTTCCTATACAGACGATCGACGCTGCTGTCACGTCACTATCTCGGCGCCTCATGGCACGAGGAGTGTCGCATTCGTTCGACCCCACTCGTCAGCGACCTGTCCCGGCGCCCTGTCCGGGACGAACCATTCTCCGGCGACGAGAAACCCGAAATGATAGATGCCGGGCATCACCTCCACTTCGGCGACCCAACCCCCCGACCCCTTCGACATCGGGATCTCCTCCCAGAGGGAGAAGTCCCCCATCACGGCGACGCTTCCAGCGTCGGGGGTCGTCACGGAGAAGCGGACCGCCACCGTCGTAGAGCTGCCCCCTCTAGTGATTTGATACAATGGGACCGGTGCCCGTGGTCCCAGATACACCACCGGAACCGTCAACAGGAACGCGCCGTGATCCCCGGACGGCGTGAGGATCAGCGGGTCCAGCTCGGTTCGTCCGGCGGTGCCCCGCAACGACCACCCTCCAAGCGGAACGCCGAGCGAGAGCCCGCCGGTCACCTCGTTCCCTGCTGGTGTGTGCCAGCCGTTGACCCCGACGGCCCAGGTCGATCCCGCGATTCGACCCTCCAAGCTGGCGAAGGCCCTGCGGTAGGCGCCCCCCGCCGATTCGATCAGCGCGCCGCCGAGCTCCAGTGCCGTTGGGCCCAGGCTCACTCGCAGCTCCGGCCCGCCTCCGTAGTGCCAGAGATCGGCGGAGATGACCAAGGCACGGTCCCTCCGGAAGGGAAACTCGGCGTTGGACCTTCCAAGGCCACCCTGCCCGTGGAGCGTCAGCGTGGCCCTGCCGAAGCGCACGCGCAGCATGGGTTCGAGGTCTGCCGTCACAGCTTCGTAGGCCACAGGATGTCGAACGAGGAATCCGTACGCCTGGACGCCGAGTCCCACTCGGAGCCCGCTGCCGGTGGTCCATGCCTCGCCTGCTGTGAGTGCGGTCAGCCAGTCGCCCCCTTCGTTCGTGAGGCTTCTCCCGCCGTAGATCGCAGCCAGGAGACCGTTGCCGGAAGGGGTTGCCTTGTCCGCACGCAACCCGCCCATGAGATACGTCGCGGGCTGTCCGTGTGTCTCCGCGGGAGGGAAGGCATGCGCGGTGCCCAGATCGAGGTTGACCGCGGAACGCTGGGCAACAGCCGCCAATGGATTCCACGAAAGCGCCACGACGAGAACCAAGGCGGTCCAACCCTTCGAGGGCACCCTCTTGGCCGCCCGGAATCTTCTCGAACGGAGCACTAGGCTCGAGGCGGCGTGACCGTCATGATCGCGTTGCGGTTGCCGAACCCGTCATCGGCGTAGCGCATCGCCCTCGGATCGGTCACCCAGTTTGTTCCGTCCAGCACGAACATGTATTCGTGGACGCCCGGGGTGAGGTGGATCTGTCCTGTCCACACGCCGTCCCCGTCCACATCCTCGAGGAGCTGGCCGTCCTCCCAGTTGTTGAAATCGCCCGCGACTGCCACCGACTGGGCGCCCGGCGCATCGAGCACGAACTGGACATACACGGCCCCCGGGTCCGGAGCAGAAGCCGTGCTTGCTGCGGGCTCGATCCCGCCGGCACCGAAGCCTCGGCCCAGGAAGAACATCACCAGCAGCGCAGCGACGGCACCCAGGCTCCCTGCGAGCGGCGAGACCGCGAAAGTGCGCGGCTTGAGAAGGAGGGCCAGCCAGCCGAGCCACCCCCCGACTGGCGCCGTAGCAGCGATCTCGCGCATCACGCGGTCTTCGAGCCAAGGTGGGGCCCCCGTCGAGCCGATCCGGCCGAGCTCCCCCTCTAGCCCCTTCCAGGCTTCGACACTCTCCCGAAGCTCTTGCGGGAGCTCGTCGTAGCTCAACTCGCCGTCCAGGTAGGCATTCAGCTCGTCAGTCATCGGTACACCTTCAAGTAGACCTGCAACTCTTCCCGGGCCCGGTGAACGCGCATCTTCAGCGCTGACACCGAGACCCCCAAGGATTCAGACATCTCCTCATACGAGGAGCCTTCGAGGTGCTTCATGACGAAGGCCTCGCGTTGTTCGTCGTTCAGCCGAGCGAGTGCCTGTGCGAGGCTCGCTCGGAGCTCCATCCGGTCGATCTCCCCGCCCGCGCTGACGTGGTCCGACGCCACGGACGGCACATCTTCCAGGGAGACGTCCTTTCGGCGTCGGCTCTTCAGATAATCCTTGCATTGATTGGACATGATCCGAAACAGCCATCCCCCGACACGCTCTGGATCTCGGCAGCGGGCCAACTTCTTGTACCCCACTACCAGAGCCTTCTGAACGATGTCGGCTGCCTCGTCGTGGCCACCCACCATCCGTTCCGCGTGGCGGAAGAGGATGTCCTCGTACCGCCGGACGAGCAATCGGAACTTCTCTCGATCTCCCGCCAAGACCGCCCGCACGACCTCGTGGTCGCTGGGGCCCGATGGATCTGTCATGTAGGGTCGGCAGCTCCGCTCGCGAACACCGCGCGTCCGCCCCGGCGACGTGCGCCGAGCACAGGCGATCATGCGATGCAGCCGACCGCGTGGCGGCCGGGTGCCGAAGGGCCTGTCGAGCACCCTCCGGCACCGCCCGCCGAGTTCCGCAAAACGTGTCACGCTCCGTCCGGGACATCGTTTCGGCCGACTACCCTACGAGAATCGCGGAGGCCACGGCGGAATGCCAGAGCAGCACTCCAGCCGCGCGGTACTCACCTGCCGAAAGCTTGTTCTCACCGGCCTCGAGGAAGCGATCCGCGAGGGTGAGAATCCACAGGTTTTCCTTCGTCGGGTTCTGCTCGACGTAGATGACCGCCTGGGCGAACTTGCCCTGCGCGAGCCCCTGCAGCTGCTCGGCCTCGCCCTGACTCACGCCGTCTGGACTCACGACCGCGACGAATGCCTTCGTCACCGATTGATGACCCAGAACGATCGCGCGAGAGAATTCGCCTGCGGCCAACGCCGCCGCTGCGCCCTCGTACAACTCCGCGGCTGTCGCAAAGAGGCGGAGCTGCTCTTCCGTCGCGCCCTGTGAGTTGAGGATCTCGTCAGCCATCGAGACCGCCGCGCCAGCAGCCGCCACCGCCAACCGGGCCTTGTCTTTCAGACGATCGCTCGGAAGGTGGTCCGTCGCGCGATCCGTGTCTCGGTCCCGTGCGCGGTCGGTGGTCGTGTCGCGCTGGCGGTCCCGTTCGGTCCCGTCGCGCTGGCGGTCACGGTCCGACCCATCATGATCTCGGTCACGGTCGGTCCCGTCATGGTCGCGGTCCGTCCCATCTCCGCGATCCGTCCGATCGGTGCGGTCGTGATCGACCCGCTGACGCGCATAAAGAGCGCGCTCGGCCGCGGTTCGATCGTCACCGGCGTCGCGGGCGGTCCGGCTCTGCGCCAGCACGCTTGCGACCGAGCTGACCAGCTCACCCTGGTTGATGTAGTCGTTCGGGCTTGCGGACACCTCGATGACCAGTGCCTCCGTCCGGAACATGAGCTCGTCCACGACGCTCCGGCCCAATCCGTGGACGAGCGCGTCGGCTACGGCTCTCCGGCCGTCCCGGGCAGCACGCCTGGAGCGCTCACGGTCACCGCGATCGGCCTCACGTCGTGCGTCATCGAACCGGCGCCGCGCGTTGTCCATATGGGGACGCGCGCGGGACGACGAAGAGCGTTCCAACATGATCTCCGCGAAACCGAGCGTCTCCTCCGCTAGGCCAGCGTCGGCCGCGATGGACAGCTCGACGTCCACGACTTCAGCGCTCGAGAGGGTCGGTTGGTCTCCGACCGGCGCATCTTCGAACTGCGGATCGGTCGGAAGGTCCTCGCAGGCCGCCATGAATACGGCCAGGAGAAGCAGTAGAATTGGGTTTCTCTTGTACATCTGTGCCTCCGTGGGAATGGTCCTTCGTTGCCTCCGCCTCCACCAAGACGATCGACTTCCCACTCGCGTCACATGCGATTTCGCAGTTCCGCTAGAGACTACTGAGAGATGGGCCGGGAGAGCGTCCTAAACCTTGCGTCTCCTCTCTTGCAGTTTACCGAATAAACACCGAAAGGGGGTGTTCCCTTAAGTCCACCGACCCCAAGATATAGTGGTTACCGGGGCTCTGCGGGCCGTTTCCCACGTCCGGTGCCGAGGTAAAGGGCCGAAGCTGGCGTGGGAGCACACTGAACAGCCTGCTCAAGCAAGCGGTAGAACAACAGGCCGCGAGCCCGGGATGTGCGTCGGTTGAAGCGAAAGGTGAACTCGTCCAGATAGTAGGGGAGGTGTTCGCGGGCGATCCCTCCTTGGAGGGTTCCGAGGACCCAGCGCTTGAGGAGAGACGCCACCCGATGTACGGCCGACATGAGCACGTGCGCGGGATCGCCGGAGGTCGAGAGGTTCGTGACCGTGTGGCGAAAGCCCAGTTTGGCGAGTCCCTGATAGCTTGGCCATCCGTCGGTATGCACCGTGCTTGCCGGTGCGATGCTATCCTTGACGAAGCCTCGCAGAACCGGAGCGGAGAGGTCGGGCACCCAACGCAGCCGTATTCTCCCGATCTTGCGTCCGTCGACCTCGGCGGCGATCGCGACGATGGCCTTCTTGATCGTCTCGCGGCCCCGCACTCCAGCCTCCACGCCCCCGACATAGCTCTCGTCCACTTGCACAACGCCGCTCAGCTGGTCGCGATCCGGTCGGACCATGGCCCGGCGGAGCTTGTGGAGCCAGACCCACGCTGTCTTGTAGCTTCCCAGTCCGAGCACACGCTGGAGCCCGAGAGCATTGGCTCCGTATTTCTGGCTCGTGAGCTCCCAGGCAGCGAGAAACCACAGACGCAGGGGCGAGCGCGTGCGGTGGAACACGGTTCCCGCCAGCACCGAGGTCTGCCTTCGACAGTGTGGGCAGACGAGATGCCCCCGCGATGCTCGCCAGACCTCTCCCAACCCGCCACAGCCCACGCACACAAACCCTTCCGGCCAGCGCAGACCCTCCACGTACTCCAGGCATGCCGCATCGTCGGGGAAGAACTCGTCCAGCTCCAGCCGCGTACGGGGATAGTCCACGCCGCCACGGAACTGAGAAGCCGGAACCGCCATGACCACAACATGTAGTGGGCGGTGGACTTAAGGCAATACCCCATACACCGAATATTCAGCCCGACAACTCCGCTCCCACAACCGCAGCTCTACATCGGCCATGCGTCTGCCTATTCGAGGCCGCGGGGCCTCACATGATCCCCCAAACCGCTTCGAGCGGGTCCACGCGGAGCTGGACGCGGAGAGCGTTGCGGACGATGCGCCGCGACGCACCCGGTTCCTCGCTGATCAATCACGAAGCATCATCTCGCGGAACGACAGTCCAGACCTCGGATTCGATGTCAGCCTGAATCCGTATCGGGGGTGCGAGCACGGGTGCTGCTATTGCTATGCACGCCCCACGCACGAGTACCTCGGCTTTTCTGCCGGACTCGACTTCGAGAGCCAAATCATGGTGAAGTCGAACGCCGCGGAGCTCTTACGTGACGCCGTCGCATCTCCTCGCTGGAAGCCGCAGTTGCTGGCCTTGAGCGGGGTGACGGATGCCTACCAACCCATCGAGCGTCGCATGGGCATCACCCGCGCGTGTCTGGAAGTACTCGCGGAATGCCGGAACCCGGTCGGCATCGTAACGAAAAACCACCTCGTGACTCGGGACATCGACGTGCTTTCGGAGATGGCAAAGCACCGTGTCGCCTCCGTGACGGTCTCCTTGACCACCCTCCGCAACGAGCTTCAAAACGTGATGGAGCCACGGACGTCGATTCCGGCCCGCCGGCTTGCTGCGATTGCGGAGTTGGCCCAAGCCGGGATTCCGGTGGGCGTCAACGTCGCGCCAGTGATTCCGGGACTCACGGACCACGAGATCCCCGACATCCTCAAAGCGGCTCGCGACGCCGGCGCATCGTACGCGGCCATGATGAGTGAAGGATCTGTTCCTCGATTGGCTCGCGCAGCACTTTCCGGATCGGCGACACAAGATCCTGGGTCGCATAAGGGACACGCGCGATGGCCGCCTGAGCGACTCCCGCTTCGGGTCGCGCTATCGGGGGTCGGGACCGTTTGCCGAACATCTGCGCAACATGTTTCGCGTGACGTGCAGGAAGCTCGGACTGAACGAGCGCCCCCTTCGACTGACCGCTGATGGATTCCGTAGCCCTGAAACGGGCGGGCAGATGTCGCTCTTCCCCTAACGCTTCCGCACCGAACATTGTCTCTTGGATGAACACGTCTCGATCCTGTCTTCCGAGGCAGGCCTGGAGTCGATCTGGAATTGAGAGCAACGCAGCTCGCGCGAGCGGTTCATATCGACGCCCGTGAGGAGGACGGAGTGGTGGTTCCTCCTGCCGGGAGCGTGGAGGACGAAAGTGGTCCTCCGGCGGACAGCGTCGCTCTGAGATCAGAGACGGACGCTTCACTCGTCGTGCGAGCGCGTCGCGGTGAGAGCAGGGCCTTCGAGATTCTGGTGCGGAGGCACCTGAAGGCCGCCCATGCCGTCGCGCTCTCGAAGCTCGGGGACAGCCACGACGCCGAAGACGCCTGTCAGGAAGCCTTCATCACGGCCCTGACGCGGATCGATCAGTGCGAGCACCCAGACCGATTTCGGGGCTGGCTTCTGACGATCGTTCGAAATCGGGCGCACAACCTGCGGGATTACCGCACGGTCCGCTCCGCGGTTTCACTGGAGAAAGCAGGGCCGGTGGCGGGTGCCGCCGATCCGGAACGGGACACCGAGCGGGCCGAGCTCCGCAGCCGGCTCGCCGAGGCGCTCGACTCGCTTACCGAGCTGCAGCGGCGAGTGGTCATGCTGCACGACTACGAGGGCTGGACGCACAAGGAGATCGGCAAAGAGTTGGGGGCCTCCGCGGGTGCGTCGCGATTCAACCTGCACGCCGCCCGACGCAAGCTTCGCAAGCTGCTGTCGGGCCCAGAAGGAGAACACGAATGAGAGACGCGCCATCCGACCGACGTCGACTCGAGCCAGCGGGCGATCTGCCTCGTTGGGAGAGCGCGATCGACTCGATCATGCGAGCGGCGGGGCCAGAGCTCGCCCGGCGCAGAGGCTCCGGTGGTGTGGCGGGCGTACTCTCCGGTTGGATACGACCGGGCCTGTCCGCGGCAGCCACGGTCGCGATCGTTTCGGGCTCGATCCTCCTGACGAGCGTGCGGTCGGTCGAAGGCGGCGAGGCTGCGCCGCTCCTCTCCGAGGCGCTCGTCCCCGACGTCGTGGCCGCCTGGATCGAAGCCGACGTGCCTCCGACCCTGGCCGAGCTGGCAGACGCCATGTACGAAGGAGACTCACCATGACGGAGAAGCGGATGGCCGCCGCGGCCCTGCTCATCTCGGTGTTCATGGCCGGGGGACTTGCCGGCGTGGCCGTATGGCAGGTGGTGGATCGCGCCGCAGCCCCCAATCGCGCTGAGCGGTTCGACCGACGTGGCTTCGAGCGGCGTGGCCCTCCTCGTGGGGGGCGCTCCCCGGGTGGGCCCGGCGGTGCTCGCTCTCCCGGTATGGCCAGCTTCGCCCCTATGTGGCTGGCTGGTCGTCTCGCTGACGAGTTGGACCTGACGGAGGACCAGCAGGCTCTCATCGAGGGGATCATCACGGATCGCGAAGCCGAGTCGGCGGAGCTGCTCAGAGAGCTGAGGCCTCGGCTCGAAGCCCAGCTGGATAGCACGAACAGCGCGATCCGCGCTTTGCTGACCGCCGACCAGCAGGATCTCTTCGACGAGTTCATGGAGTCCGGGCGCGCGAGGTTCCCCGGTCGCGACGGGCGTTTCGGTCCTGGCGGAGACGAGCGTTTCGGGCCCGGGTCGAGAGGCCGGCCTCCCCCTCGGAACTAGTGGCCTGGAGCCGAAGTGCTCCGCTGATATCCGGACGGCGGGGCATCCCGCGAATGCTTTGTTGGAACTCCTCGCCGTAGCTACAGCGACGCCTCGTCGTCCAGCCTCGCCTCGCGGGCGCCTCATCGCCCTCCCATATCGACCGGACTTCGGCCACAGACCACTAGTCTTCGGCTAACGGCGCAAGGCGCGGCGCTGTCTCATTCCGCTCGGTGCGTGGTTCTCGCACGGGGAAGACGGCATTGCACGATGCCGGTGCGCCCGTTGCGATCGGTTGACACACAAGAAGACGCTCTCGACGTTGTCCATCCCCCCAGGTGTCAGCCTCGACGCGACCGCTACCGAGGGCACTGCCATGTCATCCGCATTCGTCAAAGACCCTGAGCTCTGGTCACTCGCCCGGCGCCTCGAGTTCCGGGCGCCTGTGTTCTCCACTGGCAACTCGAACCAGACGGTGGCCGAGCTTGCGTGGGATACGCCTATCGAGGTGCTCAGCGAAGGCACGAAGCGAACGAGGATTCGAGCCCCCGACGGCATCGAGGGTTACGTGCAGAACGAGCACTGGGTCAGCATCGCCTTCGTCGATCGCGACAGGGTCAGCGGCGAGTGGCGCTATAGCACGCCCCTGTACAAAGGGGCGACCGGAAGCACCAAGCACTTCTACTTGTTGTGGGGCGACCGCGTTCAGGTCATCGAGGAGGATGGGAGCCGCTCCCGAGTGTACGCGCGCGGACGGATCGGGTGGGTGAAGAACTCTGTGCTGGACGGCTCCTCCCTGCTCGAGGCCTACTTCATCGACGTGGGGCAGGGCGACGGCGTGTTAGTGCGTTCGCCCGACGGCCGACATCTGCTCATCGACGGGGGCTACCCCCGCAACCGGCACCCCACGGGCAAGAATGCGGCGGACTTCGTGGACTGGAAGTTCTTCAAGGACTACGGAGCCCTCGACATTGATCTGGACATGATGATCGCTTCGCACTGCGACCTGGATCACTACGGGGGGCTGTGGGACCTCCTGAGCGAGGATGAAGAGGCCAAAGAGGAACTGGACTCGAGGTCCGTGAAGCTCGGTTCGTTCTATCACGCCGGAGTGTCGTGGTGGAGGCCGGGCGACCGGTGGCTGGGGCATACGCAGAACAGCCATCTGGTGGACCTCTTGGGCGACCTGAAGAGCATCGAGGACGGGCTCAAGGACGACGCCGATCGGAAGCTCCAAGGCAACTGGGCCGACTTTCTCGGGCACATTCCCGACCGAGCGGACTCCGCAGTGCGACTCGGAATCACCGGCCCGGACGACGAGCAGTACCTGACCGGGTTCGCGCCGGCCGACTCCGGGGACCTGGAAGTTCGTGTGCTCGGCCCCCTGGTTGGGTCGGTGGGGGGTACGCCAGCCATGAGAGACCTCGGCGCTGACTCACAAAACACGAACGGGCACAGCATCGTCCTGATGTTCGACTATCGCGGAGCCCGTATCCTCCTGACAGGCGACCTGAACAAGGCCAGCCAAAGGCGCATTCTCGAGGCCTACGATGACAACCCGTCGGTCTTTGCCAGCGACGTCGCCAAGGGGTGCCATCACGGGAGCGACGATGTGGCATATTCGTTCTTACAGTCCATCAACGCGGCGGCGACCGTGATCTCATCGGGCGACAACGAGGGCCACGCCCACCCCCGGCCGTCGATCGTAGCCGCCAGCGCGCTGACCGGTTTCCAGCACATCGACACGGACGACGACGAGCTCCGCACACCCCTCATCTATATGACCGAGGTCGAGCGGAGTATCTCGGTCGGCGCGATCCAGCGCCTCGAAGTCGAGGACTATCCACACGACGGGTCCAAGATTGATTTGACGGTCTATGCCGTGGATGCAGACAAGGTCGAGGACGATCTCGAGGCCGACGCCAAAGCGAAGGAGGACGTGAGGTCCAGGGTCCATTTCAAAAGAGCGCAAGCCCAGCTCCTTTCGGGCCAAGAAGGGGGACCGGAATCTCAAGGGCGGCCAGCTCGTTTCGGGCGTTGTGTACGGACTGGTCAACGTGCGCACGGACGGGAACCGCATCATGTGCGCGACCATGAACGAAGCCAAGGAATCCTGGAACATCCACACGTTTCCGAGCCGCTTCTGAGAAGACCTTCGCGGGCAGCGACCTCGAATCCGGCGGCGCGAACTTCACTCGTCGTGACGAGTGTTTCGGCCCGGGGCGACCCGGCGTTTCGGGCCCGGGTCGAGAGGCGGGCCTCCCCCGCGGAACTGGGCTGTAACTAACGGCCCACGGCGCTGCGCTGTCTCTTACGTCGAGCTTCAGCTGAGGCGGTCTCAGCTGGACGGACTCCGACGGGAGACGATATGTGGCGAGGTGTGTGTGGACTGGGACTGCTGGGGATTCTCGCGGTCGCGGCGCCGCTCCGGGCGCAAAGCTATCAAATCACCGGCGTCGTCCGGGATTCGATCACGAACGAGACCGTACCCAATGCGTTCCTCCAGATTCCTGAGCTCGAGTACCGCGCCCTTACGGACGAGTTCGGACGCTTCGGGTTCATCGGTCTTGGCCCGGAGTCGATCACACTCCGCGTCGAGCAGTTGGGCTACGAGGTATTGGAGCGCACGCTCGGCGCCCCGGACCAAGCTGGGCCCTTAGAGCTCTTCCTGATTCCCGATGCCATCGAGGTAGGGGGCGTCACGGTCCGGGTCAATCGGCAGCTCGTCCAGGTCGCCACTGAGATCAGTCAGGTCTCGATCGCCCCGGCCGAGATTGCCACTCTTCCGACCATCGGCGAAGCCGACCTCTTCCGCTCAGCACAGCTTCTGCCCGGGGTGAGCGGCACGAACGACGCTACCTCTGGACTCTTCGTCCGTGGGGGCACGCCCGACGAGAACCTCGTGCTGCTGGACGGCATAACGGTCTACCACGTGGACCATTTCTTCGGGGTCTTCAGCGCGTTCAACTCCGACGCGATCAAGGACATGAGACTGCTGAAGGGAGGCTTTCCCGCCCAGTACGGCGGCCGTACGTCTTCGGTGGTTGAGCTGATCGGTAAGAGCGGTGACGACGAGAGGTTTCGCGCACGCGGCGGCCTCAACCTGCTGAGCGCCCGGACAGTGGTCGAAACGCCGTTGCCGTGGGGCGGATCGTGGCTCCTCTCCGCACGTCGCTCTTACACGGACATTGTTCAAAGCGGCGTCTACGACAACCTCTTCGGAACGCTTCAGGGTGCTGACACTGCCAGCGCGACCACGACCCAGGGTCCAGGCGGCGGCCCGGGGGGAGGGCGCGGCTTCGGGCGCTTTCGGCAGCAGCAGCTTTCCCCGTCCTTCCACTTCTTCGACGTCAACAGCAGAGTCACGCTGACCCCAACGGACAGGGACGTGCTGTCCTTCAGCATCTACGGTGGCCAGGACAATCTGGATCAGTCGACCGACCCGACCTCGGCGGCCGGTTTCGGTGGGCTCGGAGGGGCGGATGTGACGATTCCCGGCCGCCTCAACATCACCGATTGGGGAAACAGCGGTGCGAGTGGGCGGTGGTCGAGGCAGTGGGGGAGCCGCTTCACATCGGATGTGCTCGGAGCCTACTCGCGCTACTTCAGCAACTCCGAGCGGGGAATCCGCGGTGGAGCGACCGGCGGCACTCCGGGCCCCGCGGGAGGCGCGGGTTTTCTCGAGGAAAACCTGGTCGAGGACCTTACCCTTCGGTTGGACAACTCCTTCCGCCTGGGACCGCGCTCTACGCTTGCCTTCGGGGGGCAGGTCACTCGGAACGACGCCTCATACGATTTCGTCAGACTGACGAGCGACACGATACAGGGCTCCCTCGGGCTGGGCGGACAGGCGCGCACGACCTCTGGGTACATCCAGGATCTCATACGTCCCGTGGACGGCCTCGATGTGACGTTCGGCGTGCGGACGACACATTACGACGGATCCGGACAGGTGTACTGGGAGCCCCGTGCCTCGGCCCAATACCAGGTGACTCCGCAGCTTCGGGTGAAGGGTGCCTGGGGGAAGTACAACCAGTTCATCAAGCGGGTCGAGAACGAGGACGTGCTGGAGGGCAGCAGAGATTTTTGGGTCCTTACCGACTCAGTGCTCACTCCGTCCTCTGCCGAGCACCGAATCGCGGGAATCAGCTACGAGACCGCCGGCTATCTGTTCGACGTCGAGGCCTACGACAAGGTCCTCGACGGCGTGACGCAGTTCTCGACACGCTCGCGAAGGCTTCCGGGCCAGGCGTTGACCGAGCTCTTCTTCAGCGGGAACGGGACCGCCCGAGGTGTCGAGGTCCTCGCACAGAAGAAGACGGGTCGTCTGACCGGGTGGTTGGCGTACACGCTGGGCAAGGTCGAGTACGATCTCGATGGGTTCAACGGCGATCTGCCGTTCCCCGCCAGCCACGACCAGACCCACGAATTCAAGTCGGTCGCCAGCTACCAGTTGGGACCGTGGACGTTCTCGGGCACGTGGGTCGTCGGCTCGGGCCGTGCCTACACCGTCCCGGAAAGCACGTATACGCTGGAGCTCCTGGACGGGACAGAGTTCAGCTACATCCATGTGGGGGGAAAGAACGCCGAGAGGCTGCCCGCCTACCACCGCCTCGACATTGCCGCGAGCCGGCGCTTCGAGACCGAGACGATGTTCTACGAGGTCAACCTGTCGGTATTCAACGCCTACGGGAACGACAACGTCTGGTACCGCCAGTTCGACCTGACCGAGGCCCCCGTGCTGGTGACGGACATCACAACTCTACCGTTCACGCCCAGCATCGGCCTCAGCTTCGGCCTCAAATGACGCGCGGAGAACCATCGATGAGAACAAGGACAAAGACCGTCGCGTCCCTCCTGGGCCTCACAGTCGCCCTCGGCGCGTGTGAGGACTCGCCCGTGTTGCCCGAGACTTCGAGCCTCGTCGTCCAGGCGTATCTCTATACCGGCCAGCCCGTCGAGAGCGTTATGGTCAGTCGCGCCGTGCCCCTGTCGGCGGATGATCAGTCTCTCGAGCTCGTGTCGGATGCCCAGATCGCACTCTTTCGGGGAGAACAACGCTTCGATTTGATCCCGACTCCGGGTGAGGCTGGGCGTTACCACTATCCTGGTGACGTCCCCATCGAGCCGGGCGACGTCTTCGAGCTCGTAGTCACCCACGATGGCGCCGAGGCGCGCGCCGCGACGACGGTGCCGAGCCCGCCGGCGGGCCTCTCTCTATCCGCAGGGTCGATGGAGATTGTGGAGATCGGCTTCGGCCCGGGGTTTGGAGGACCGCGTGGAGGCCTTCAAGGCGTCACCAATGGCATCACTGCGCGCTGGGCCAATCCCTCCCGCGACTTCCACTTCCTGACTATCGACAATGTCGACCCCAACCCGGAGGCATTACCGACGTCGGAATTCCGGAACCGCCTTCCGGTCCGCTTCGTGACTCAGCCGGTAACGGTGGACAGCACAGTCATCCAGCAACTCCAGCTGACCCATTTCGGTGCCCACCGAATCTTGCTCTACAGAGTGAATCAGGAGTACGCAGACCTGTACTCGGGTCGCACACAGGACACGAGAGACCTCAACGAGCCGGCATCGAACATCGTGGGCGGACTGGGGGTTTTCTCAGCCTTTGCGGCCGACAGCGTGTTCTTCACGGCGAGCTTGGGAGAGGGCTGATGCGACGGGGCTGCCGTGGATCAGTGCGGGCCGGTTGTGGGCTCGCCATCTGACCCCGAGGTCCGGCGGCCGTCCTCGGGTCCCGAAGCCTCTTGAATCGGTCGCTGCCCGCCTCAGCGATGGAAACCGTCGGAGTGGTCGTGACCCTCGAGCTCTTCCAGAAAATCCACCGAGGCGAGCGGTACGGGGCTTGGAGCATCCGCGATGATCAGCTCCCACCCGATGCGCACATCTTCGCCCCCCGCTTTTCCTAGCGAGATCCAGACGTCGTAATCCGTGCCTGGTTCGAGGTCGACATCGAGCACCGTGCTCCACCAGAGGGCGGACCCGCCCACGCGGAAGATCGGTCAGAACCCTGGGGGCTCCAGGTCCAGTGTGAAATTCTCCCGGACGAAAAACGTCGCGGGACCCGCAGACGTGGACACCGACACTCTGCCCGGGCGACGCCCCAGGTCGCCCAGACCGTCGATCACGACCATGCTGGCGCACGTGATGTTCAGGAGGCCAGGATCGCACACCACGTCGGGGTTCGAGAGATCGCGCACGACCAATACGAGCTGTCGACCGGAAGTCGACTGAAGACTGCTCGGCAACGAACCGGTGAACTGGCGTCCGACCACGAAGTCCGTGCCTGAGATGTTCGAGTCGCCGTCGATATCGATCGAATCGCGCGCGATGACGATCCCGGCAGGCGGCGATGGGAGATCGCCGCCGTCCACCTCCTCCGGGTGCGCACTCGTTGGGGACGCTGTGCCTTGGCAAGCGACGAAGAGAATCCCCGCGAGCGCGAACCACGGTTGGCGGCCGGCTCAATCTCGACGTCCTGCGCCCACTCGATCGCCCTCGTGGTGGCCCCCTCGACGGGGCCCGGGACAACGCCTCCAATGCGGTCGCTCAGCGACGTGAGGGACAGATCGAGTGTGCGCCGGTTCCAGAATCACTTACCATTCACGATCCCGGGGACGACCACCGTGGCCTCGGTTCAATTCGACACCTGGTTCGAAATCGAGGGCGTCGACCCGGAGGGAGGATTCGATCTCATGATCGTTAGTGTGCGAGACGTCGGCACGGGAACA
Source organism: Longimicrobiales bacterium (assembly GCA_965248625.1). Lineage (GTDB taxonomy): Bacteria > Gemmatimonadota > Gemmatimonadetes > Longimicrobiales > Gaopeijiaceae. Next base: position 2,622,540 of record OZ252109.1, read on the forward strand.
CAGACGCAGATCACCACCCTCAATCCTGTCGTGGCAACGCCGGAGCAAGGGACCCACGTCCCCATGACCTCTGGGGGATACAACGCTCCGCCGGTCTTCCGGCCTGTGTCAGTCTCAATGGTCGACTTCATCGGCCGCCCGATCCAGTTGGTCTTCGAATTCCGCACCGAGCACCACCAGGACAATGGCTTCCGCGGATGGATCGTCGACGACCTGCGGGTGACGAACGAGCCCCCGCTGCTTGGGGCTCCGGCGGCTCCCGCCGTGGAGACGAGTCCGCCCGTCCGTACCCGGCGTCCGTGAAGCTATGACAAATGACTCCAACCCCCCGGAGGAGCTCTCCTCTCTCGCCGGAACCACCCTAGGTGGCCGCTACCGATTGATCAGGCTCCTCGGACAAGGTGGCTGGGGCACCGTGTACCTCGCCGAGCACGTCACGATGGGCAGGCGATCGGCCATCAAGCTGTTACACCGCCCAGATGACCCAGAGGCGGTAGCACGCTTCATCCGAGGCTCTCGCAACGCTGCGCAGATCGACCACCCGAACGTGTGTCGTGTCTTCGACTACGGCGATCCGCCCGGGGGCTATCGCTTCCTGGTGATGGAGTACGTGGAGGGTGACAGTCTTCAAGACATCATGGAGAAGGAAGGCGCGCTTCCGCCGACCAGAGCGGCGTGGATCACGAAACAGACGGCCGACGCCCTCCAGGCCGCGCACAATCTGGACATCGTCCACCGGGATCTGAAGCCCGGCAACATCATGATCACTCGAGCCCAGGACGGCAGGGAATTCGTAAAGGTCGTGGACTTCGATATAGCGAAGGGTCCCTCGGAAGCGGCCGGTCCTGAGGTGACGCAGATGGGCTGGGTGATCGGGACTCCGGAGTACATGAGTCCCGAGCAGTTCATGGCGCAGCCGCTGGATGGAAGGAGCGACCTGTACTCCCTCGGCGTGATGCTCTTTCGCATGCTGACGGGGCAGTTTCCGTTCAACGCGACCGCGGCTCGAGAGATCATGCTCGAACGCATGAGTACTCCGCCGAAGACGCTTGGACAGGTCGCGCCCGGGCATCCTTTTCCGTCCGGGCTTCAAGCAGCTTTGGACCGGGCTCTAAGCGTGGAACCGGAGGAGCGCTGGCCAAGCGCCTCCCAGTTCGGTGCGGCGGTTTGGACCGCAGTCCACGGGACGGCGGCTGGTTTCGAGGGCACCGGTGTGGTGACTCCTTCCCCCTTGGACACGCCCGGAGCTCCGCTTGCGGGAGTTGGTTCGCCGACGTCCGGTCAGGGTCACACGACGGCGGTTGGGGGGCAGCGCGTTCCGAAGACACAGATTGCCCAGGCTGTTTCTCCGGCGCTGACATGGAAGGGGTTTGCTCTTGCCGCTGTCACCGGCGTTACGATCGCGCTTGGAGGTTGGGCTGCGTTCGCGTCCGTCAGGTCGGGCGCTGCCGGGAACGGAAACGGAGTAGGCTCGATCGAGAACGAACTAGATACGCTCGAGGTGGCCACCTTCGACGGCGATTCCAACGAGCTGTACGAGGAGGTACCGCCTCAGGACGACCCGACCGGCCGAGATCAGGGGACGACCCAGGACACCGCAGATTCAACTACGGGGGAGGGTGAAACCGACAACCGGCCGGCCCCTGGCCCAACGACGGCTGAAGTGGAGGCGCGATTGCTACAGGTGAAGGGCGTGCTCGTAGATCGCGCTCCCTCCGACGTGTCCGAAACGGAGTTGAGGGCGGCGCTAAGCGAAGCTCTGGGGGTACTCGAGTTGTCTGTCGAGGATCCCCTGAGAGCAGAAGCCGCCTTCCTCGCCAGTGTCGGTTTCGAGCGCCTCGGCAACCGTGATGATTCGATCAGGCTGATTCGCGAGGCGGTTCGCCTGAATCCCACGAATGTTAGGTATCAGCTCATCCGGGATCAGCTCACCCCTCCGCCGCAGGACGACTAGCCAGACTGCAGCTTGTCGCGGTATTGGGCCGCCTCTTGGTAGTCAGGATAGTCCTGGACCAGTTGAGTCAGCGTGTCCAACGCTTCATCCAACTCACCGTTCTCCTCTTGGTACAACGCCGACGCGAAAAGCCTGATCGCCTCCCCCGGCGCCTCTTCTTGACGCTGCGCCTCGCGCGCTGGTTCCGGAAGCGGAGGAAGGTCTGCGTCATTCGTTATTTCGGACGCGAGCTCTGACACCAACTGTATGAGTTCTTCGCGGTCGTCCGTGACACGCGCGGTGCTGACGATCACGGACGTTTCGACGTCTATGACCCGCCCGTCGAGTCGTATCCTTCGGGAGTCGTCGAAGTAGCTCGTCCCGATCATGTAGCGAGCGCCGACGAGCTTCCCCACTTCGGCCGCGGTAGCATCGTCCATCCGACCCGATTCGCCAAGCTCCAACTCGTCCAGGATCCTGTTCAACTCCCGTCTCTCGACGATGCGGATCGCGTCGTTCGCATTCAAGTCGGTGAGCAACATCTGTTGTAGCACATAGTTCAACCCGGACTCCGAGAGATCCATAGGAGGCAGCTGCGCCACTTCGAAGGGCAAGACGGCGATCCCAGGACGCGTATCCTGGCCCGTCAACGCTCCTGGTGACAGAGCGAACACGACTCCTAGGAAAGCAGCGAAGTGTCGGGTGATCATAACTATCCCCGTGTGATTGTGGCGGGGCCACGTAGTCGAGCAGTTCTCGCCAACGAATGACGCGAGTCCTCAATTGCAAGTTCGGGGCCGATCCCATGACGGTCAACAACGGCCAGTGGCAGTTCACGTTCTGAGCGGTCGACTCAACGATCGAGAGCGCCAGAAGGGCAGGAAGATCATCGATCAGGCGGTCACTCGATGTTGCGGGCCAGCGTCACTCGCACCTACTCGGACCACAAGTGTGTTTTCCGACAATGGTCGTCTGGGAAAGGCGTGATGGGTCCGGACGCCAACGACCCCCTCTAGGATGTGCGCGCTCCTCTCCCGGCGCCGGGCGGTTGAACATGCGCTCCGCGGTGTCGAAGTGGCTAGGAGCCCAGCCCAATGCACCTGACGGCTCGCCGCGATTCCCGTGGGTAGTTTGTCGGGGGTCGAGTAGGCTCGACCCTCGATGTCGAGCTCCGGGGTCCTAATCTCAGTGGTGATGACCTCCGCCACACCCGTGACCTCCGCCGCAGGCCTCGTGTCCACGCCAGAAGTTCATGAGTGCGTAGTCGCCCACTGTCCTCATTTCCACTTGAGGGTCGCCCCGGCAGTCTACGGAGATCTTCTTGATGAACTGGACCGGTACCCACTCCAGCACCCACACGATCTTCTTGATCAGCCGTCGTCTCGAATACCAGGGCTCGATCCACTCCGTGATTATCCGAGCCCGCCAAACGAGCATGACTCCCCGAAACTCCTTGACCAGCACTCCACACCCTTCTGGACCGACCTCAATACAGCAACAGGCCTCCGCGGGATGTCGGTGGCGCGGCCAGGTGAGGTAGGGGGCCCGAATCGGTGTGCCGACCACCGCGCCATCGCCGTTTTCGGGGACCTTCTTCGGCGGTACCTCCTCCCGCGTGCGTTCGGCGATGACCTGGGCAGCCTCGACGAAGACGTCGAAGAAGTTCTTGAGCTCGAGGGCCCGCGTTTTGACCCCGGCGCCGGCGTCGCTCGCCTTTACGATCCGGGTCATCGCGCCTCTGATTCTTCCGATCAAGGCGACGTGCGCCTGGAACAAACGACCCGTCTCCTCCGCGACGTCTTTGCCCTGTGTCGGCAAGATCATGATCTGACTGAGGAAAGCCTTCCCCATGATCCCGTCCAGGGCCGCTTCGCGTACCTCATCGGGTTGTCCTGCGTCAGCGGCTACCTGGAGATCGAACCGCAGCGCCGCCATTGCCGTTTCGTTAGCCATTCTTCCCTCCTCCCTGTCATGTGAACGATTGCAATGATGGACTGCGAGGTTGCGGCTCGGGGGCCGGCCTCAGCGCCCACCAGTGCTTGGCGATCGTCCAACGATCTGGGGGGGGGCTTCGTTGGCACATCCAGCCTATATGTGAACCACATTACTAGTCCGGGATCTGCCAGTCCATGGGTTGCTTGCCCCATTCTTCGAGCTTGGCGTTGACCTTGGAAAAGGGCTTCGAGTCCCGGAAGTAGCGAATCGAAAGAGGTGAAGGATGACCGCTTTCGACCACATAATGACGCTGCGTGTCGATCAACCGTTTCTTGCTCCGCGCGAACCTGCCCCAAAGGATAAAGACCACTGGGTCCGCACGGGCCGACACTCTCTCTATGATCGCGTCGGTCAGTCTTTCCCAGCCTTGGCCCTCATGGGACGCTGGCTCCGCCTCGCGGACCGTCAAGACGGCGTTGAGAAGCAGGACCCCCTGTTCGGCCCACGACGTCAGGCACCCGTGGCTCGCGATCGGATGCCCCAGGTCGGCAGAGAGCTCCTTGAACACGTTCAGAAGAGATGGCGGGATCGGGACGTCGCGTTGCACCGAGAAGCAGAGACCGTGGGCCTGCCCGGCCCCGTGATAAGGATCTTGACCGAGGAGGAGAACCTTGACGTCCTCGTAGGCGGTGTGCTCGAGTGCCGCGAATACCTGTTCACGTGGTGGGTAGACCACGGCGCTCTGGTACTGTTCCTCGACGAACTCGCCCAGTGCGGTGAGGTAGTCGTCGGCGAGCTCGTCATCGAGGGCGTTACGCCAGGACTCGGGGATCATGTTCGGAATGTTCATACGCTCATCCCCGGTTATCCGAACATCGCCCGTGACACCTACTCGTGCTCGAGTAGGTCCAGTAGCTCGATCAACAGCTCCCGTGACGCCTCGCCCAGATTGGTTTGGCCCTGGTTGTAGTTCCTCAGCATCACGACACCCAGACCCGTCTCCGGCTCGAAGACCATATATGCGGAAAGGGGGTGTTCCCTTAAGTCCACCGACCCCAAGATATAGTGGTTACCGGGGCTCTGCGGGCCGTTTCCCACGTCCGGTGCCGAGGTAAAGGGCCGAAGCTGGCGTGGGAGCACACTGAACAGCCTGCTCAAGCAAGCGGTAGAACAACAGGCCGCGAGCCCGGGATGTGCGTCGGTTGAAGCGAAAGGTGAACTCGTCCAGATAGTAGGGGAGGTGTTCGCGGGCGATCCCTCCTTGGAGGGTTCCGAGGACCCAGCGCTTGAGGAGAGACGCCACCCGATGTACGGCCGACATGAGCACGTGCGCGGGATCGCCGGAGGTCGAGAGGTTCGTGACCGTGTGGCGAAAGCCCAGTTTGGCGAGTCCCTGATAGCTTGGCCATCCGTCGGTATGCACCGTGCTTGCCGGTGCGATGCTATCCTTGACGAAGCCTCGCAGAACCGGAGCGGAGAGGTCGGGCACCCAACGCAGCCGTATTCTCCCGATCTTGCGTCCGTCGACCTCGGCGGCGATCGCGACGATGGCCTTCTTGATCGTCTCGCGGCCCCGCACTCCAGCCTCCACGCCCCCGACATAGCTCTCGTCCACTTGCACAACGCCGCTCAGCTGGTCGCGATCCGGTCGGACCATGGCCCGGCGGAGCTTGTGGAGCCAGACCCACGCTGTCTTGTAGCTTCCCAGTCCGAGCACACGCTGGAGCCCGAGAGCATTGGCTCCGTATTTCTGGCTCGTGAGCTCCCAGGCAGCGAGAAACCACAGACGCAGGGGCGAGCGCGTGCGGTGGAACACGGTTCCCGCCAGCACCGAGGTCTGCCTTCGACAGTGTGGGCAGACGAGACGCCCCCGCGATGCTCGCCAGACCTCTCCCAACCCGCCACAGCCCACGCACACAAACCCTTCCGGCCAGCGCAGACCCTCCACGTACTCCAGGCATGCCGCATCGTCGGGGAAGAACTCGTCCAGCTCCAGCCGCGTACGGGGATAGTCCACGCCGCCACGGAGCTGAGAAGCCGGAACCGCCATGACCACAACATGTAGTGGGCGGTGGACTTAAGGCAATACCCCATTATGCGGAATAGCCGGCTACCGACCCCGAATGCCCGACCAGCCAATCGCCCGCAGGTGACTTCTGCACCATCAGCCCGAGGCCGTAGCCAGCGTCTGGGTCCTCGGGTGCGTGGACGCGCATCATTTCGAGGCGACTCTCGTCGGAGAGGATCGGCATGGGGGCGTTCCCGCCGATGGCCCCCATGAAGCGAGCCAAGTCCGCGACAGTCGAATACACCCCACCGTTCGGGACCTTGTAGCCCCGCCCGGCGTGCTCGCGTGCGGGGAACGCCGCGTCAATGGACTGCCCGCGGTTCGCGTACCCTGCCGCTAGTCGCGGGGTCAGCTCGCTGTCGATCACGAAGGTCGAGCTGCTCATGCCCAGGGGGTGGAAGACATCTTCGCGGACCAGTTCCATGAAGGGTCGACCTGTCGCACGGGCGACGGCGAGACCCAGCACCCCGAACGCGATGTTCGAGTACGAGTATTCGTCGCCTGGAGCGGCCTGAAAGGGGCTGAGCCGTATGGACTCGACGATGCGCTCTTCCCAGATCCCGATGGGGCCCGAGGCCGCGCTGTCCCAGGCGGGCTCACGCACCAGGCCAGAGGTGTGGCTCGCGAACTGGCGGAAGGTGGGCGGGTTGGTGCCCGGGTGGGCATCCGGAAAACGGGCCGCGGTGGAGAACGACGAGCTGAGCGGGGCGTCCGCCTCGAGGTACCCCCTCTCGATGGCCTGCATCATGACCACGGCTGTGAAGGTCTTCGATATGGACCCGGTCCGGTAGATGGAGCCGACTCCAGCGGGGATACGACTCTCGCGGTCGGCCCAGCCGAAACCTCTCGCCCACACGACCTCGCTGCCGCGCACGACGGCGGCGGTGATTCCGCCCACGTCGTCGGCCGCGACGTCCGCCCCCACGCGCTGCGCGAAGGAGGTGATCGCGGAGCGCTGGGCCGCATTATCGTTGTCGGACTGCCCGAGTAGTGGGGGAGGCGCGGCCGTGGCGAGCCACGCGACGGCCAGCACCGCTACCAGCGGCCGCCAGCTCGGGGCCATCTGCAGTCCGTGCCCCCACCTCCCCCTGGCACTCCTGGCCCACGCCAGCCCGGTCAACCCCGTGTGGACGGCTGTCTGCCCGATCCGGGCCCTGACCACTTCAGTTACCGAGCTCATCGGCGATCTCCTCCAGCCGTGCTTGGATCCGTTCCTCGGAAAGCCAGCGACCCCTGAACATCACCCCCGCGCGATCCGCCACGTTTCTCACGTCGGACAGTGGGTTGGAGTTCAGCAGCAGGAGGTCAGCCCGGCGCCCGACCGCCACCGTGCCGAACGTGTCGAACCGCTGGAAGTAGTCCCCCACGTTGCTCGTGCCGCTCGCGAGGATCTCCTGGGGCGACATTCCCGCGTCCGCCATCGCCTGCATCTCGCGGTGCAGAGAAAAGCCAGGTACGCTGAAGATCTGCGGGGAGTCGGTCCCCATCAGGATCCCCACGCCGCCGTCCGACAGCGCCTTCAGGACCCGATTGCGATTCCCCGCCCAGAGGGATGCCCGCTCCGGGTTCGCGCGAGCGCTTGGTGCTCGCTGTTCGTGCCGGCGCGTCCAGCCCTCCACTCCCTCCACCACCCCCTGGATGTTCTGCTTGGGCCAGAAGCGCATCTCTGGATAGCGCGCCATCTCCGCCGCGTTACCCCGACCGATGATGCCCACGTCCCAAAGCACCATCGTGGGCACCACCCATGCTCGTGCGCCTCGCGTGGCGGTCACGATCTCGCTTAGACGGGCGGGCGCGATGGGCTTGTCGAACGCGTCCAGATACTCGATGTAGCCGTCGAGATGGTCGAACGTCTCCTGGCCCATCTTGATCGCGTGTTCCAGACCCACGTCCGCCGGCACGTGCCCCCCGAACCGAATGCCTACCTCCTGCGCGGTGACCGCCATGGCGTCGTACTCTTCGACCGTCAGCCCCGGGTGGACCTTCAGGAGGTCCCAGCCGGCACTCTTCTGCTGACGCACGCGCGATTCGGCTTCGCCCGGGGAATCGACGGTCCCGTCATTGAAGCTCGGGCCCGCCATGTACAGGGTGGGAGCGATGATCTCGCCGGCGTTCGCCTTCTCCCGGAGCGCCAGGTGCCCGTCTTGTCCCAGCATTCCGCGAACCGTGGTCACTCCGTTCGCGACGTACAGGAACATCACGATCTCCTCCATCTCGCCACCGGGCATGTGCCCGTGCATCTCGGCCAGGCCGGGCATCAAGTACTTCCCAGTGGCGTCGATGACGGTCGCGCCGTCCGGCACGTCGGTAGACGCAGATGGTCCGACTGCGGCGATTCTGCCTTTGGAGACCACGACCGTGTGATTCGACAGCACGGCTTCGCGGTCCATCGGCACCACGTTCGCGTTGACGAACGCCGTGGTCTGTTGAGGCGGGACCTGCATCGCATGGACGCCAGGGACAAGGGTAGCGAGCCCAAGGCCCAGGAGTCCCAACAGGGGTGCGCGACTGGCCGCGCCGGCCGAGCGCCGAAATCCGTTGGATGCTTGACCTCTGGCCATCGCTTGACCTTCAGCCCTCACGCGGTCATCAGCCATCCTTCGACCTCCTTTTCGTGACGCGAGTATCAGCCGGCAATCAATCCGTCCCTCGCATCGAGGACCGTCGCGTGACCCGCCGGTAGGACCGCGTTCCCAAGCTGTCCCTCACGGTCACGGAGTAGGTGTTCTTTTCTCCGTCCGGTCCCGAAAGGACGCTCATGAGATCTCGCTGCAGTCCGCTGTCCACATCAAACGCGGAAGAGAGCTCCGCCATCAGGCCCTCGACCAGTGACCGTGGCGACGCGCCCAGAGACTCGATGTAGTGATGTCGCTCGATGTGGTCCAGCACCGACTTCGGCGTCGCCTCGCCTGCCGCGAGCCGGTCGAGCATGCGCACCAGCTCCATCCCGGGTCGGAAGCGTGACCTCCGGTGGCCGAACTGACGTAACGCCTCGTCGCGGATCGCGATCAACTCCTCGATTCGGTCCTCCAGGACGTTCAGGTCCTGGACTTTCTCACGGATCTCCGACTCCTTGGCTTCGATCTCGCGCCGGTGGTCCTCGAGGCGGCCTACGACGTGATCGTCGCGAGGCTCGGGCGTCGCTTCGGCGATCTTCCACAGCTCCTCCATCTCTTTGCCCTTCAGGAACTCTTGGTGCAGGGCGATGGCCTCGTCGTAGTGGCTCCCTTGCGCCGTCTCCAGAAGCCGGAGCTCACGCGTGTCATCCTCGTACGCAGCACGCGCTCCTGCTTTGCGCGAGGCGGCCTCTCGCCGTTGCCCTTCGACCGCCTCGAGCGCCTCGAGGGCAGGTACCAGCCCTTCGCTCTCTGCGGTTGCGTGTTCCATCTCGTCCAGCGCCCCCTCCAACTCGGCGGCGCGTGCGGCTAGCTGGTCGATCTCCTCCCTGAGAGCGTTGGGCCCGTCCTGAAGGATTTCGAAGTTGCGAGCAAGACGAGGGAAGTCGATCCGGCGCGCCAGCCACGAATCGATCGTTCGGGCAATGGCTCCGCCCTTTTGGTCAGGCTGTCCGAAGCTGCGGCGCGTCAGGTACCGGAACTCGCGGTGCCGCTCGTATTTTGGAAGCTCGTGTCGAGCGAGGGCCATCAGCTCTGCTCGACGGGCCCGGACCCGGTCCAGCTTGCTCATTGCGGTCTCGTGCTCTTCCCGCATCGGCACGTAGCCCGGCTCGGACCGGAGATGCTCCTCGACTGCCTTTCTGCGGGCTTCTAGCGCGTGCTCCTGCTTCTCACACTCGCCGTCGAGGCGCTGCAGCTCGCCGAAAGCGTCCACGAATTCCTTACGCTTGTCCTCGATTCGCGCCTCGAGGCCTGCCCCGTGGGCTTCCTGTCTTCTGAGAAGCGTCGCAAGGTCGTCGCGAAGGACTCCGAGTGAACGCGAAATGGACTTGGGCGAAAGATCGGCCAGGTAGACGCGCGCAAGCTCGTCCACGAGTCCCACCTCCCTCTCGATCATGCTCTCGTGCTCTCGCTCGAGACCGCTGAGACCGCTGGACGCCGTGGCGAAGCGCTCTTCCGCGCCCTCGACGGCCACATCGAACGCGGCCAGCGCCCGCGCGGCGGGTTTCACAGGAGGATCATGAGGATGGAAGCGAGAATCGCGAGCAGCGTCACGCCGGCTGTCACGGCGCCCCTCCGCATGTAGAGCCGACTCAGAAGCTTGCCTGGGCCAGCCGGCGGATCCGTCAGACGAAGGCCGTCCAGAAGCTCCTGTTCGATCCTTCGCGCGATCTTCGTATCGTCCGTCTCGTCGCGCGTCGCGGCCAGCGTTTCCCGGGCAGCCGCGATCATCACCTCGCGATCGGTCTCGAAGTACGCGTCGACCAGGCTGCGTCCTCCGCCCTCCTCGGCAAGGGAATCGAGGACCCGTCGAACGATGTCGGTCCGGTCCTCGGACATGGGCTGGCTTGTTTCTGACGAGTCCCGATTTCTGTGGCCCCAACCGTGGGCTCAATGCGATGGGGGCGGAGCGGGACACCGTAGCCGGCGAGCGGACGGCGTGTCAATGCGGACCGCGGCCCCCTGTTCGATGGCTGACAAGGCCTGTACGATCGGGTCGATGGTTGAGGCTTTCCCTGGTCTTCCCGAGCCTGATCGTTGGCTTCCCAGAGGATCTACTTGTGAACGTTCATCTCGTGGACGGGACGTACGAGTTGTTCCGCCACTTCTTCGGTGTCCCCCCCCAAGCAGACCCAGCCGGCAGGGAGGTCGGTGCGGTGCTCGGTGTGATGGGATCCATACTGGGGATGCTCGAGGGCGGCGCCACGCACGTGGGGGTGGCCACGGACCATGTGGTCGAGTCGTTTCGCAACGATCTCTGGCCCGGGTACAAAACGGGCGAGGGCATCGACCCGAGCCTCTGGGAGCAGTTCCATCCGCTGGAGGGTGCGCTTCACGCGATGGGAGTCGTGGTGTGGCCCATGGTGGACCTCGAGGCGGATGATGCGCTGGCCTCCGCCGCCATGCGCGCCGACGCCGAGCCACGCGTCGAGCGCGTCTTCATCTGCACCCCCGACAAGGATCTGGGCCAATCCGTCGTAGGAGACCGCGTCGTCCAGCTCGATCGCCGTCAACGCATCATTCGGGATGCGGCGGGAGTCATGGCCAAGTTCGGAGTACCGCCGGCGTCGATCCCGGACTATCTGGCCCTCGTGGGCGACAGCGCCGACGGATTCCCGGGAGTCCCTGCGTGGGGCGCGAAATCGGCTGCCGCCGTACTGAGTCACTACTTGCATCTCGAGGCGATCCCCCGCCGCGGGGGCACCTGGGAAATTGACGTGCGTGGGGCCGAGCGCCTCAAAGTGAACCTCGATGCCAACTGGGAGGCCGCGCTCCTCTTCCGGGACCTGGCGACCCTCCGGACCGACGCGGACGTCTTCGACGACGTCGACGAGTTGCTGTGGGTCGGACCGACCGAGGGTTTCGACGGCGTGGCCGGGGCGCTGGGGGCACCCGGGCTAGCGCGCCGGGCAGCCCGGGTAGCGACCGGAAGGGGAAAGAGCTCTTGAACCGTGACCGGATGCTCAGCCGGTTGCGCGACAGGGAGTCCGCCTCCGGAGGTCGAGGGCCTTGGGACCTGCTGATCGTGGGGGGAGGTGCGACGGGTGTCGGAATCGCGATCGACGCAGCGTCGCGCGGGTACGACGTCGCCCTTCTCGAGCAGAGCGACTTCGGCAAAGGCACGTCCAGCCGCAGCACGAAGCTGATCCACGGCGGCGTCCGCTACCTCCAGCAGGGCAACATCCCGCTCGTGATGGAGGCGCTCAAGGAGCGTGGGATCCTGCGGCAGAACGCTCCCCACTTGGTTCACGACCTGCCTTTCGTGGTTCCGAACTACGCCTGGTGGGAAGCGCCGTTTTACGGCATCGGGATGAAAGTCTACGACGCGCTCGCGGGCAAGTACGGCTTTGGGCCGTCACGCAACCTCTCCAGAGAGGACACGATCGAGCGCATTCCGACGATCGAGACGGACGGCCTCCGGGGAGGAGTCGTCTATCATGACGGGCAATTCGACGACGCACGCCTGCTGATCAACATGGTGCAGACCGCGGCCGAGCAGGGCGCCGTCGTTCTCAATTACGCAAGGGTGACCTCCCTTGCGAAGAACGGCGACGGGTACGTCGAAGGAGTGCGCTACACGGACGAGGAGACCGGATCGGAGGCGGAAGCGCGGGCTCGCGTGGTCATCAACGCAACAGGCCCGTTCTCGGATGAGATTCGTCGCATGGACGATCCGGAGGCGAGAGAGATCATCCAACCGAGCCAAGGCGTTCACGTGGTCCTGGATCGTGCCTTCCTGCCGGGGGACTCCGCGATCATGGTGCCGCACACCGACGACGGGCGCATCCTGTTCGCCATTCCGTGGCGGGATCGGGTGATCGTGGGCACGACGGACACCCCGATCGACGAGGTGTCGCTGGAGCCTGTACCGTTTGAAGACGAGGTGGACTTCATCCTCCTTCACGCGGCCCGTTACCTGACACGGGATCCGAGCCGCGATGACATACTGAGCGTATTCGCCGGCATTCGCCCGCTTGCGGGGGTGGTCGAGGAGGAGGGCGGAACCGCCGAGATCTCGCGGGAACACACGATCCAGGTCGCGGGCTCGGGACTTCTCACGATCGCGGGCGGCAAGTGGACAACGTATCGCAAGATGGCGGAAGACGTGGTCGATGCGGCGGCCGTCCTCGCCGACCTCGAGCCCGCTGATTGCGTCACGAAGGACCTGAACATCCACGGCTACCATCAGCACGCGGACCGGTTCGGCGACCTGGAGGCCTACGGGGCGGATGCCCCTCAGGTGGCCAGCGAGCTGGCCTCCGCTCCGGGACTCGACCTCCCGCTACACGCGAGGCTGCGTACGAAGGCCGGGGAGGTGGTCTGGGCCGTTCGCCACGAGATGGCCCGCACCGTCGACGACTTCCTGGCCCGACGTACCCGCTCGCTGCTGCTAGATGCGCGGGCTGCAGTGGAAGCGGCCCCTGAGGTGGCGCGGCTCATGGCCGATGGGCTGGGCCGGGACGAGGGCTGGGCCCAGGATCAGGTGCGGGCTTTCGAGGAGATCGCCGGTCCCTACGCTGGCGTCCGTCGTGACCTACGGGGGCGTCGTGACCTACGGGGCGTCGTGACCTAGGGCGACGTGTTGTAACGGGCGGGGCGTCCTGGCGTGACCTAGGCGGGCGTCGCTTCTTGATTCCTCACCCGTCGGACCTCGATGTTCTCGTACTCCCCTGCCCTCCATCGCGACCGAATGCGTTGCACGGCCTTCAACATCCGAACGCCGTCCGGGAGCAGTGACACCTTGCTGCCCGCCTGCTCCGTCCAGTTGACGCCGATCTCCCGGACGTCGATGTCCCAGCGCTGAGCCAGAAAGAGCAGCTCGACATCGAAGGCATACCCGTCTTCCTGCGTCGCTCCGAAGAGCCTGAGGGCCGACGGGCGATCGAAGAGCTTGAAGCCGCACTGGGTGTCGCGAATTCCTCCCACCGCACCGAAGCGGACCGCGCGATTGAACCAGCGGCCCAGGAAGCGACGGATCGGCCCGCACTCGACGAGTGTGTCTCCCTCGCGACTTCCGATCGCCACTTGCGCCCCGTTCGCGAGAGCCTCCTCTAGCCGGGTCAACTCCTCCATACGGGTGGCCCCATCTGCGTCCACGAACAGCAGGCGGTTTCCATGCGCCGCCAGCATGCCTGTCCGGACGGCGGCGCCCTTCCCGCTGTTGTCCTCGTGAACGAGAAGCCTCAAGCCAGCGTTTCGCGAAGTCCTTTCGAGGACCACGTCCGAGGTCCGGTCGGTGCTGCCGTCATCGACGACGATCACCTCTGACCGACCGCCATATCCGTCGACGAACGCGAGGACGGAGTCGAGGAACGGCGGCAAACGGTCCTCCTCGTTCCAAGCGGGGATGACGATCGACAGCTCCACTGCGGTCTCCCCACCGTCGGATGCCGCTTCTACGAGATCGGGGCTCATTGCTTGATCGGGCCTCGTCGCCTGATCGGGGCTCGTCGCTTTGTGGATCAGTGGAACCATGTGTTGCGTGGGTTCGTCAAGCCGGCGATTCCGAGCATCTGGCCGTTGGAACCGTCGGAAGCCTAGGACACATCTCTCTCCCGGGACAGAACGCGAGCTGATCGCGCCAGCCTACCAACGACGCGCCAGCAGCGCGCGTACTGCACCGAGAGCGGAACATCCACCGATCGCCCGGCGGAGTCACAGGCATGAGACAAGAACCGTGCCTCCGCCACAGATCCGCCGTGGACGCACGGTTTCAGAGCCCACGAGGGGCGAAGGCTCGCGACCCCGACGGGGACGCGTGACGGCTCTCGTCGCTATAGATTGGCTCTCCATCTAGCAGGTCTGCTAGAGCTCCGCAGTCCGCCCCGGCAGCTTCGGCGCCGGGCCCGTAGTGAGGTCCGTCATGAAGAAAGTCGTTACCGCACTCGCAGCGTCCGTGGCGCTACTTTTCGCGGCTCCGGCAGCGCCCGGCCACGCCCAGTCGAATGGCCAGGACGAGGATGTCGTCTTCTCAGCGTCGCTGTTCGACGGGATGCAATACCGAACGGTCGGCCCGTCCCGCGGAGGTAGGGTGACGACGGTCGCCGGACACCCGAGCCATCCCGAGACGTTCGACATGGGCACCGTGGGTGGCGGCATCTGGAAGACCACCGACTACGGGCAAACGTGGCGTCCTATCTCGGACGGCTACCTGTCCACGGGGTCGATGGGAGCCATCCGCGTGGCGCCCTCGAATCCGAACGTGATCTACGCCGGGACTGGCTCGGACGGCATCCGTAGCAACGTGATCACCGGAAAGGGCGTGTACAAATCCACGAACGCCGGCCGCTCGTGGGAATTCATCGGCCTGCCCGACGCTGGACAGATCGGCGCCGTCGAGGTCCACCCGACGAACCCCGATCTGTCTACGTTGCCGCGATGGGCAACGCTTTCAAGCCGAATCCGGAGCGTGGCGTCTACCGGAGCAGCGATGGAGGGCGCAACTGGAGCCAGGTCCTCTTCGTGTCCGACTCCACGGGCGCCGTCGACCTCGAGCTCGCCCCCGACAACCCGAACGAGATCTACGTCGGGATGTACCGCGGTGAGCGCAAGCCGTGGACGATCATCAGCGGCGCAATGGAAGGTGGGATCTACAAGTCGAGCGACGGCGGTGACAGCTGGTCGAAGCTGGGCGGCGGGTTGCCCCAGGGGTTGTTCGGGAAGACCGACCTCGCGGTCTCGCCGGCCGACCCCGACCGAGTCTACACGCTCGTCGAGGCTCCCGAGCCCGAGGACGGTCTTTACCGGTCGGACGACCGGGGCGCGACGTGGCGTCAGGTATCGAGCTACAACCCGATCATGAACCGCCCGTTTTACTACACCGGACTGGACGCTGACCCGACGAACGCGGACATCGTCTACGTGAACAACGAGGGCTTCTACAAGTCCACGAACGGGGGTGCGGATTGGGAGCGGCGGTCGACGCCGCACGGTGACAACCACGACATGTGGATCAACCCCGACGACCCGGATCTTTTCATCCAGTCGAACGATGGGGGCGCCAACGTCACGAGGGACGGCGGCGAGACCTGGTCCACGCAGAACAACCAGCAGACAGCGGAGCTCTACCAGGTCGACATCGACGACCGCTTCCCGTACTGGCTGTACGTCGGCCAACAGGACAACTCCACGATCACGGTGCCCAGCCGCGAGCCCTACGCCGCCGCCGCGGGATACACCGCCTACTGGCGCGCCATTGGAGGGTGCGAGACGGGCCCCGCCGTGCCCAAGCCGGGCAACCCGGACATCGTCTACGCCAACTGCAAAGGACGGTTCGACAGGTACAGCTGGAGCACGGACCAGGAGAAGCAGTACTACGTGGGCGCGTGGGACCTCTACGGACGGAACCCCGCCGACCTGCCCTACCGCTTCCAGCGAACCGCCCCCATCCACGTTTCGCCCAACGACCCGGACGTCGTCTATCACACATCTCAGTACGTGCACCGTACGACGGACGACGGTGTGAACTGGGAGACCATCTCGCCTGATTTGACCGCGTTCGAGCCGGAAACCCAGATGGCGTCTGGCTCGCCCATCACGAGGGACATCACGGGCGAGGAGCATTACAGCGTCATCTACGACATCCAGGAGTCGCCCCACGACCCTGATGTGATCTGGACAGGCGCAAACGACGGACCGATCCACGTCACGCGCGACGGTGGAGCGAGCTGGACGGACGTCACGCCGGACATGCCGGGCCGTGGCCGGGTGCAAAACGTCGAAGTGTCTCCGCACAATCCGGCGAAGGCGTACGCCACGATCCTCCGCTACCAGCTGGGGGACTTCCAGCCGTACGGCTTCAGGACCGAGAACTACGGCCAGTCGTGGACACGCATCACGACGGGGCAGAACGGGATCCCCGACGACCACCCGATGCGCGTGATCCGCGAGGACCCGGACCGTACGGGTCTCCTGTATGCCGGCACCGAGTTCGGGATGTTCTTCTCGTTCGACGACGGTGCGCGTTGGCAGTCATTCAAGCTGAACATGCCCACCACGCCCATCACGGACATGAAGGTGCATCAGAAGGACCTGGTTCTCTCGACGATGGGGCGGGGATTCTGGATCCTCGACAACCTCGGTCCCCTCCACGAGCTCAGTGACCAGGTGGCGGCCGCCGACGCCCACCTGTTCGAGCCGCGTCCTTCGTACCGGGCGTTCAGCGGTGGCTTCGGAGGTTTCGGGGGAAGTGATCCCGCGGCGCCCCAGTTCCCAGCGCCTGGCGCTGGCGTCGACTACTACGTCGCGGACGGTGGTGGGCTGGTCACCCTCGAGATCCTCGACGCCTCGGGCACTGTTGTTCGCTCATTCTCAAGCGAGGACACTGGCGAGCAGTTGGTGCCCCCGGCCGAGCCGAGCATGCGGGCGCCCACAATGGAGCGTATTGGGACTCCCCGGCTGGACAATTCGGCCGGTATGCACCGGTCGCCTGGGACTTCCGCTACCCAGGCCCATGGGATTCCAACCAGGGCAGGGCAGGACGCAGCGGACCAGTCGCCGTGCCCGGGAGCTACCAGGCGCGCCTGAGCGTCGGCAACTACACCGCCACCGAGTCCTTCGAGGTCCTGATGGATCCGAGGGTGGCCGCGGACGGCGTGACGGTCGCCCATCTACGGTCTCAGTTCGAGCTCGCAATGGAAGTTCGGGACGCGTTGAGCCAAGCCCGGATGGCCGCGGCCAAGATCGCGGAGGCCAAGCCCGGGCTCTCGGACCGTGAGGAGATGCAGGAGGCGCTCGAAGCGCTCCAGGGCATCGAAGGTGCGCTGATCAATGACCAGACCGAGGGCGTCCGGTATCCGGAGCGCATGCTCTTCAGCCAGATGAACTACCTCTACTCCATGCTCAACCGCGCCGATCAGGTGCCTGGTCGAGATGCCCAAGTACGCTACGAGGAGCTGGAAGCCGAGCTCCAGGAGCACATCCGGAACCTCGAGCGAATCCTCCGATCGACCATCACGGCGGCTGACGGAGCTTGACAGCGGCGCCAAACGCGCACGAGGGGCCCTGACTCGCCCCGCAAAAACATCGGCCCCGCCTGGGTCAGGTCGACCCAGGCGGGGCACTGCACGACTGTAGGAGAGTCGATTGAGCTTTGCCTACGGGGTCACCCCCGGTGATGTATTCCTGGTTCTCGAAGTCCACGAGGCGGCCGATTCCGAAGAGGATGACGCCGTTGAAGACGCGTTGTTCATCGTGCGAGAATCAGAGGCTCGCGTCTCCGAGGTTGCCCTGGAGTACGAGGACATCGAGGACCGCCGCCAGGCGGCGTGGCGAGAGATTGAAGCCATCCTGTTGGAGGAGGGCTACCTCGAGGGGCCGTCGCGGCTGCTCAATAGCGTCGACTAGGGCCCGGTTCTCCAGGGGCGGTGGCGTCGCAGAAGTCCTGCTCTCAGGACCCCGCGCGCAGAGCCTCCTGCAGCACCCGCGCCGCGTGCACCGCGGTCAGCCCCACCCCGTCGGCAATCTGATGACGGCAACTCGTTCCGTCCGCGACGACCAACGCATCGTCGGGCGCCTTCCGTAACGCCGGCAGCAACTCAAGCTCGGCCATCTCCATGGACAGCCCGTGGTGCTCCGCCTCGTACCCAAACGAGCCTGCCATGCCGCAGCATCCCGCCTCGATGACGGTCGTCTCCAGATCGGGGATCCAGCTCAGCACCTTGGGCGTGGCGTCAAACGCGCCGAAGGCCTTCTGATGACAGTGCCCGTGCACGAATGCCAAGCCCGCGGGAAGCGGTCCCAGAGCGAGGCGGGGCCGGATTCTGTCCTCATCACGCACGAGCAGCTCTTCGAAGAGCAAGGCCCGCTCAGCGACGCGGTTCGAGGCGTCGCCGGGCAGCAGCGCCGGGATCTCGTCTCGTAGCGTGAGTAGGCATGACGGCTCGAGGCCGACGATTGTCGTTCCCTGATCGGCCAACCCACCGAGGGCGTCCAGCATGCGCTGTCCTTCGGCGCGAGCCTCATCCACGAGACCCGCGTTCAGGAATGTCCGGCCGCAGCAAAGAGGACGTGAGCCGGTTCGAGGGAGAGCCACGGCCGGGTCGTAGCCCGCAGCCTCGAGAACCTCGAGGGCCGCGACCGCGTTCTCGGGCTCGAAGTACCGGGTGAAAGTGTCGACGAAGAGGGCGACCTGGGGTAGGCCATCTACGGACTTGGGGTCTCTACTGGAGTCTCTGGGCGGGTTTCGGAATGCGTCCCGTCGCCACTTTGGGAGCGCTCGCGCAGCCGAGATACGGGTGAGGCGCTCGGTTGCCGCCCGCAAAAACCGGCTGCGGTTCCTGAGATTGAGCAGAGGCGCGAGCCGCGCGGCCCACGGCGCGAAGCGCGGCAAGTGCGACACCGCGCGATCTCTCAGCCCGAGACGATGTTTCTTCCGGTACCCGTGAAGGAACTCGATCTTCATGCGGGCCATGTCGACACCCGTCGGGCACTCTCGACGGCACCCCTTGCAGCCGATGCAGAGATCGAAGACTTCGTACATCGCCTCCGACTGCATGGCGTCCGGTCCCATCTGCCCTGTGAGAGCCAATCGAAGCGCGTTAGCCCGGCCTCGAGTGAGGTGCTTCTCGTCGCGTGTGACGCGGTAGGAGGGGCACATCGTGCCGGGATCCGACTTCCTGCACGCCCCGTTGTTGTTGCACATCTCGACGGCGCCGACCAGGCCGCCCCACTCGGTCCAGTCGAGCACGGTCTCGAAAGGCCGCGCCGCGTATTCGGGGCGGTAGCGGAAGAGGTCGCGGTCGTCCATGGGCGGCGGCTGAACGATCTTGCCGGGGTTCATGAGTCCCCGGGCATCGAACGCCGATTTCACCTCCTGGAAGGCCCCGGTCAACCGCTCGCCAAGCATGCTCTCGATGAACTCCGAGCGGATGATTCCGTCACCGTGCTCGCCGGAGTGGGACCCGCCGAGCTCACGCACGATCTCGTGCGCCTCTTCGGCGATCGTACGCATGCGGCCGACGTCGTTGCCGTCCTTCAGGTTGAGCGCGGGGCGAACGTGGAGGCAGCCCACCGACGCGTGCGCGTACCATGTGCCCTCCGCCCCGTTTCGGGTGAAGACCTCCGTGATGCGCTCGGCGTATTCCGCGAGGCACGGGAGGGGGATGGCGCAGTCCTCGATGAATGACACCGGCTTTTCGTCGCCGCGCATCGACATGACGATGCTCAAGCCGGCTTTGCGCACACCCCAGACTTCAGCCTGAGCCGCGGACTCGACCGCCCTGACCACGGCGCCCGGGTGACCCAGATCCCCCATGAGAGCCTCGAGTCGGGCGAGTGAAGCGACCGTCCCCGGGGCGTCGAAGCCGGAGAACTCGACGACGAGCACCGCACCCGGCTCTCCGTGGAGCACACGCTCGACCGCTGAGCGGAACACCGGGTTCCTGCGGGCAAGCTGGATCACCGTCGCGTCGACGAGCTCGACGGCCGTCGGCTCGAGCTCGACGATGTGCTGGACCGCGTCCAGCGCGCTGGTCAGATCGGAGAAGTGGCAGACGCCGAGAACGCGGTGGGGCGGGTGGCAGGCGAGATCGAGCTCGAGCCCCGTGAAGAAGGCGAGGGTCCCCTCGGAGCCGACGAGCAGAGGAGCGAGGTTCAGGCCCGGCCGTTTCAGGAGGTGGAGGTTGTAGCCGGCCACGTGGCGGGGCACGCGGGGGACGCGGCGGGCGAGCTCGTCGGATTCCCGCTCGTGGAGATCCCACATCCGGCGCGCGAGATCCAACCCGGCACGGTCGAGGCCTGGGAGGTCCTGGCCTACCGGATCCGCTCCGTCCGCACCGCGGGGCGTCGCGGCGCTATTGGTCCCGGCCCGCGGGGTCGTGTCCCGCGCGGTCGAGGCCGACGAGTGCACGGCGCCCCAGGTCTCGGCTCCTCCCAGTCCGTCCAGCCCGCCCTCCGCCAGCCAACTCTCGTCCAATTCACGGATGCTCACCTTCGATCCGTCGGAGAGCACCGCGTCGATGGCCTTCACCCGATCGGCCATCACCCCGTAGCGGATCGATCTGGAGCCCGCGCTGTTGTTGCCGGCCATCCCCCCGATCGTGGCACGACTCGAGGTGGCGACGTCGACCGGGAAGAAGAGGCCGGACGAGGCGAGGTGTTCGTTCAGATCGTCGAGGACCACGCCCGGCTCGACGCGCACGGTCTCGGCCTCGACGTCGAGGTCGGAGACTCCGCGTAGGTACTTGCTCGTGTCGACGACCAGCGCCTCGCCGATGGCCTGGCCCCCCTGCGAGGTGCCGGCGCCGCGAGGAAGGATGGGGAGCCCTTCGTCGGCCGCGATCTGGACGCAGGTGACGACGTCTTCGACAGTCCGGGGCACGACCACACCGATCGGCTCGATCTGATAGATGGACGCATCGGTGCTGTACAGCCCCCGGCTCATGGCGTCGAAGAGGACCTCTCCTTCGACCTCGCGGCGAAGGCGAGAAGCGAGCGCCAGGTCTCCGACCCGTCTTCGGTGGTCTGGCATGAGCGCGGTTCTTAGCTTGTTGGGTTCGTCCGCCCCGGTGGGTCGCGGCGGTCGGCGCATTCTAAGCGTGGGTTACTGGCTCGTCACCCGAGGACCCGCATGGTGTTTCGTAGTGGGCGGCATTTCCTTCAGCTCCCGGGACCGACGAACGTCCCCGAGCGCGTGCTCCGCGCGATGGACCGGGCCGTCATCGATCACCGAGGTCCCGAGTTCGCCGATCTCGGCGTTTGCGTCCTCGAGGGCCTCAAGAAGGTGTTCAAGACGAGCGGCCGCGTCTTCGTATTCCCGTCCTCGGCGACCGGCGCCTGGGAGGCGGCACTCGTCAACACACTCTCGCCGGGTGACCGCGTGTTGATGTTCGACCGCGGATTCTTTGCCGGGAAGTGGGCCCAAGTCGCGGAGCGCATGGGCCTCGACGTGGACCTCGTTCCCGGCGATTGGCGGCAAGGCGTCGACCCGAGTCTCGTCGAGGACAAGCTGCGCCAGGACGTGGACCAACGGATTCGATCGGTGATGGTGGTCCACAACGAGACGAGCACCGGCGTGACGACTTCCATTGGCGACATCCGGGCCGCGATGGATGCGGCTGGCCATCCAGCGCTGCTCATGGTCGACACAGTGGCATCGCTCGCGTCCATCGACTTCCGCCAGGACGAGTGGCGGGTCGACGTGACGGTCACCGGGTCCCAGAAAGGACTCATGCTCCCACCGGGGCTCAGCTTCACAGGGGTCAGCGACAAGGCCTTGGCTGCCAGCGAAAGCGCGACCCTGCCCCGTTCCTATTTCAGCTGGGACGATCAATTGGCGTTCAACGACCGCGGGTTCTTCCCCTACACTCCCGCGACCAACCTGCTTCTAGGGCTTCGCGAGTCGCTTGCGATGCTGTTCGAGGAAGGGCTCGACGGGGTGTTCGCGAGGCATCGACGATTCGGCGAGGCGACACGGAAGGCGGTTGCCGCCTGGGGTCTAGAGACCTACTGCAGTAACGAGTCCGAGCACTCGAGCTCATTGACCGCGGTGCTGCTCCCCGAGGGGCACGACGCCAACGAGCTGAGGCGAGTCGTCCTCGATCGCTTCGACATGTCGCTCGGGACGGGGCTCGGGAAGCTCAACGGGATCGTGTTCCGAATCGGCCATCTGGGAGACCTGAACGAGCTCACGTTGGCGGGCGCGCTCTGTGGGGTCGAAATGGGTCTGGGACTGGCTGGTGTGCCTCACCAGGGCGGCGGCGTGGATGCGGCGCTCGACCACTTCGCGACAACGTCGCAGGACGGATCATGATGAATGCGAGGAGCAGCAAGGGGACGAAGTGCTCCAAGGCGGTAGGTCTCCTCGCGGCATTTCGACACACGCCGTCCAGACGCGCAGCGCCTCGTCTGGCAGCGCCCAGACTCGCGGCGCCTAGGCTCTCGACACTCAGGCTCGCGGTACTTGGACTCTCGTTACTCGGACCCGCAGCCTGTGGCCCCGCGGAAGGGGGCCCGATCGAGATCAAGTTGGGACACGTGGGTGCTCCCGAATCCCTCTACGATGTCGTGTCAAAGGAGTTCGCCTCCCGAGCGAACGAGCGCTTGGGGGAGCTCGGTAACGTCGTCGTGTTCGGCTCCAGCCAGCTGGGCGGCGACGAGGTGCTTCTGCAAAAACTCAAGCTCGGGACCGTGGACATCTCTCTCCCGTCGACCGTCATGTCGTCGACGATCGACGGTTTCGGTCTCTTCGAGATGCCCTACCTGGTCAAGGACCGGGAGCACATGAAGCGCATCGAGGACGGCGTCTTCTGGGAGCACCTCGCCCCTCTGGCCGAGGCTGAGGGCTATCGCGTGCTGGCTGTCTGGGAGAACGGCTTCCGACACGTGACGACGAGCGTCAGACCGATCAACCGACCTGAGGACCTCGACGGCATCAAGCTGCGAACACCGCGGGGCCGATGGCGCGTGAAGTTGTTCCAGGCATTCGGGGCCAACCCCACTCCGATGCCGTTCTCGGAGGTCTTCATCGCCTTACAGACGGGCGTGATGGACGGCCAGGAGAATCCCCTCGCGCAGATCTACTCATCGAAGATCCACGAGGTGCAGCCTTATCTGTCTCTTACGGGGCATGTCTACACGCCGGCCTTTGTGACCGTCGGCGAAGGCCGCTGGCAACGACTTCCGGAGGAGGTCCGCGCGATCCTCGAGGAGACCGCTCGCGAGCTCCAGCCCTTCGTGTACGAGACGGCCGAGCGAATGGACGCCGAACTCCTGGCCGAAATGCGCACTGGCGGCATCCAGGTGAACGATGCCGATCAGGAGAACTTCCGCGCCGCGAGCGGAGCGATCTACGAGGAGTTCGCGACCGAAGTGCCGGGCGGTGCAGATCTCGTTCGGCGCGTCACCGCGTTGAGGGACTCGTGACCGCAACCGGCGCCCACGCAACGGCTTCCTCCCGACGGCCCGCAGAGACCACCCAAGCCGCACGCGCTCCCTGACCACTCTCCGACGTCGATTCGAGCGTCTTCTCGAGGCCACGGTCCTGATCCTCGTGACGGCTCTTGCCATCGTGGTCGTCCTAGGGGTGGGATTCCGCAAGTTCGGTGCGGCGCTCGTCTGGTACGACGAGGTGGCGTCGGTCCTTTTAGCGTGGCTGACGTATTACGGCGCCGCGCTCGCCGCTCTGAAGCGCGCCCACATCGGCTTCCCCAACCTCGTGCAAGGCCTTCGCGACACGTGGCGGGTCCCGATCGTGGTCGTGGGAGAGGCGATCGTCATCGCCTTCTTCCTGGTCGCCGCCTGGGGCGGCTGGCGCGTGCTGGTCATCCTCGAAGGATCGAGCCTGGTCAGCCTGCCCGGAGTCCCCACCCGGCTGACTCAGTCGGTCATCCCCGTCGGCGCGGTGCTGTTCGTCATCGCGCAGCTCTTGAGCATGCCGGAGGTCCTGCGGGGGGGTGGGGGAGCGAGTGAGGGCAGCGACGACTCGACCGGGGGTGGCCGCGGTGAAGGCGAGAGCGGGCCGGAGGACCTCCCGTGACCCTCCTCCTGATGCTTCTCGGAATGATGGCGCTCGTAGCGATCAACGTGCCCATCGCCGTCGCGCTGGGGGTCATCGCGGTCGTGGCCATGGTGGCGACCTCCGGGGCCGCCGTGCTCCCCAACGCCGGTCTCGTGCTGTTCACAGGCGCGACGTCCTTCCCGCTCATCGCCATTCCGTTGTTCATCCTCGCGGGCGCCATCATGAACGCGACGGGGATCTCACGTCGACTCATCGCGTTCGCTTCCGCGCTCTTCGGCGCCATCCGAGGCGGTCTCTCGATGGTGACCATCGCCGCGTCCCTTTTCTTCGCGGAGATCTCGGGATCCGCCGTGGCCGACGTGGCCGCGCTCGGGTCGATCCTGATCCCCGCGATGAAGAGGCGGGGCTACTCCACGCCGTTCGCGGCGGCAGTGACCTCCTCGTCGGCGACGCTGGCTGTGATCATCCCTCCCTCCATTCCGATGATCATCTACGGGGTGATGTCGGAGAGCTCAATCGTCGAGCTCTTCGTGGCGGGGATCATTCCTGGAGTGCTCGGCGGAATCCTGCTCATGGTCGTCGCCTACATGCTCGCGCTGCGCTACGATTTTCCCGTCGAGCAGTCATTCCAGCTGCGCCGGGTGTGGACCACCTTCCGCGACGCCGGATGGGCCCTCCTCCTTCCCCTCATCATCCTCGGCGGGATCTTTACCGGCTGGGTGACGGCAACCGAGGGAGCTGGGCTGGCGGTCGTCGCGGCTTTGGTCGTGGGCGGCGTGATCTACCGCGAGCTCAACTGGCCACAGCTGCGCACGGCCATGCTCGACGGGGGCGTTCAGACCGCAGTCGTGATGCTGCTCGTCGCCACGTCCGCGCTGCTCGGCGACTACCTCACCGAGGTGCAGGTCCCACAGCGGGTGGCGGAAGGGATCATGGGCCTCACCGAGTCGAGGTGGGCGATTCTCGCCCTGCTCAACGTCTTCTTCCTCCTGATCGGCCTGTTCCTCCACTCGGCGGCGGCCATCATCCTCGTCGTCCCGGTCGTCATGCCGCTCGTACTGGCCGCGGGCATCGACCCGGTCCACTTCGGGCTGGTCGTCACGCTCAACCTGGGGATCGGCCAGCAGACGCCCCCGGTGGCCAGCGTGCTCGTGACGGCGTGCTCCGTGGCGAAGGCGGACATCTGGGAGGTGAGCAAGGTCAACGTGTACTTCGTGGCCGTGCTCTTCGCGGTGCTGATGCTGGTGACCTACGTGCCAGCGGTGCCTATGAGCTTGGTGAACCTGTTCTACGGGTAGGGCCAGTACTAGCCCCTCGCGATCCTGCGCACCGAGTCACCCAAGCGTTCCAGGTAGTCGTCCAGATGCTCTTCGGCGATGGGGTTGCCGTGGATCGGGGCGAGCCAGGAAGCCGGATGGTCGTCGAGCATCCGCCGCAACGCGTCCATGAGCCGGTCTGGATCGACGTACCGGAGCCATAGCAGCGTATCGCGATGGAAGGTGAGGATCTCCTCCGAGCGGAATCCTTCAGGAAGCTCACGGGAGGTCAGACCCGTCTCGTCGTCCACGTGGTGATATCCGAAGCCGTCGGCCGCGAACAGGACTCGGGACTCGGTGTCGTAAATCCAGGATGTGTGGGACCGGTCTGCCAGCGGAGGATCGAGGAAGGCGAGCTCGCGGCCGGCCACCTCCAGCCTTCCCCCGATACGAGCGCGACGTGCGTATGGGAGCCCCTGGATGCCGGGATCCGCGGAGGACGCCACGATTTCGAAGTCGCCCCATTCGCGCCTGAAATCGGAGATGTTGCCCGAATGCGGGTAGTCGGAGTGGGACAGCACCAGCGAGTGAATGCCGACGCCCGCCGTCGCCTCCGAGATCCGCGCCTTCAGGCTCTCGCGGTGGTAGAACGAGCCCGAATCCACGAGCACGTTCGTGTTGCCCGAGCGGATCAAGTAAACGCTCACGTGGACATTTCGGCCCTCTCCGAGCGAATAGCTCTCGGCGATCCACGACACGTCTTCCGTGAGCGGCACGGCCGGGCCGACGGCACTCCCCCTCCCCGAATCGCTCCCATGCCCCGAGCCACTCACATGTCCCGAGCCACTCACATCTCCCGAGCCGCTCATAGGACGCCGATCCTGCCTTCCGCTCGAACGCGGGCCACGACTTCTTTCATCCACTCGAAGTAACGGGGCACATCCTCGCGAATCACCGGTCCATGGGCGGAAGCGATCATCGCTGGGCGGAACGCGTCGAGCAGCATGCCAATCTCTCGCTGCGTCCTCTCGACGTCCACGTATTGCAGCCAGAACATCACTCTGCCGTGGAACTCGGTGTAGCGGTCGACGTCGATGACGGACTCGATCTCGTCCGCGAACTTGAGACCCTCGCCGTCCATGAGCGGAAGGCCCATCCAGTCGACCGGCAACAGCATCCCTGACGTCTCCTCCGACATCCAAACCGACATGGCGGCGTCTAGAAACGTGGCTTCGTGGAAGTGGACGACTTTGCCGCCGAGATCGATGGAGTCGCCGGGAGCCACCTTGTGTGCGGCTTCGAGGTGGTAGAGCTCGTGCGTGTCCCCGAACCGGGGTGCGACGAGCGTCGCGTCGGGGTAGCGCTCGAGAATCGCGAAGGTGTTCCCAGCGTGCGGCACGTCGGGATGTGAGACGACGAGATAGTCGAGCGGGCGGTCCCCGAGCACGGCCTGCAGATCCATGAGCACGCGATCGGTCGCGGCAGGCGAGAGAGTGTCGAACAGGAGTGTCCGCTCACCTGCGAACAGAAACGCGTTCTGGGGAACGTAGATGCGCTTGCCGGGCTCGTACCACGTGCTCCCTCGTTCGAGCACGGCCTTCACGATCCCTGGGCGGTCGGGCCCCAGCTCCTGGATCCAATGGATCCCTTCGCGGATTAGTCTGGGCATGGTGTTCGTCTGGGCATGATGCCGCCGAACTTGCAGGGCGCGTAAAGCCGACGCCAGGCTTCCGGGTGTTGCTCGATCCCGGTCGCGCCCCGAGAATTAGGGAAGTTGAAAAGCGAATCCGATAGGCCACGCGTAGCCGAACCGGTAGGCGCGGCCGCAGTCCGATGCAGACCATGATCGCTACCTCCGCGACGCTCGCTACCACTGCCGCGACGTTGATCGCATTGGGGCTGCCCCAGGAACAGCCGTCGACTGGGCCAACGCACAGCGCGTACAGCACCGCCCCGGTCGCCGGACACTCGCACGAGGGACCGATGGGCGAGAAGCTGCTCTACATCGAGCACCTCATTCGCTGCACGTGCAGCTGCAATCTCGACGCCCATACCTGCCAGTTCCAGATGCAGTGCGACGTCTCGCCCGGGTACACAGGGCGCATCATCGAGGAGCTGGCCGCCGGATCGACCGAGGACGTCATTCTGGCCGGCTTCGTCTCCGACTTCGGCATGAGCATCCGCATGGCACCCCCGATGGAGGGCTTCAACCGCGTCGGCTATTTCATGCCGTCTGTGGCCATCCTGATCACGGGCCTGCTCATCGGTTTGGCCGTCCGTCGTGGTACGCAAGTGGCGCCGACCCGCCTCGCGGAGGACTCGGGCATCTCACCCGAGGAATGGGAAACGCTCCAGAAGGAGCTCCGAGCGATCGAGGACGACGCCTCGGATTGGTAGCGCCCGAGCTCTCGCCCCGGGACCGCACACTCACACTGGTCGGAATTCTCCTCGCCCTCTTCCTGGGGGCCATCGACCAGACCATCGTCTCCACCGCTCTTCCGAAGATCGTCGAGGACCTCCAGGGCGTGGATCGCTACGCCTGGGTCGCCACGGCCTACTTATTCGCGTCAACGTCGCTCGTCCCCATCTACGGCAAGTTGGCGGACATGCACAGTCGGAAGGCGATCGAGCTCTTCGCGATCGGCATCTTTCTGACCGGATCGTTCCTTTGCGGGCTGTCAGGGGAGTTCGGCGCGCTACCGCTCCTTGGCGACGGCATGAGCCAGCTCGTCGTGTTCCGGGGCATCCAAGGCCTCGGCGGCGCCGGATTGTTCGCGATGACGTTCATCATCATCGCGGACCTGTATCCCCCCTCTGAGCGAGGGAAATACCAGGGCTTCGTCGGCGCGACATGGGGAATCGCGAGCGTGCTCGGGCCACTCATCGGCGGCGGACTCACTGACTACGCCGGCGGGCTGATCCCGGGTGTGGAGGGCTGGCGCTGGGTCTTCTATGTCAACGTCCCGTTCGGTGCGCTGGCGCTCTGGTTCATCGTGACGCGCATGCCCCGGCTCGAGCCACCGGGCGAGAAGAGGCGGCTGGACTATTTGTCCGCTTCGTTTCTGATTGCTGCGCTTGTACCCTTCGTCTTGGCGCTGCAGCTCGACAAGATGCGCTTCCCTTGGGCACCCGGCCTCGCCTCGTCCGATGGGACGGTCTGGCGAGCGTACGTGACAGTCGGCCTGCTGTCCCTTGCTGTCGTCTCGATGTGGGCGTTCGTGCGCCGATCGCTCGCGTCTGACAACCCGATCCTGGACATGGACCTGTTCCGGAACCGGGTCTTCAGGTCCGCCAACACGGCTGCGTTCTTCTTCGGCGCCACCTTCATGAGCGTCCTGATCTTCCTGCCGCTCTTCGTGGTCAACGTGCTCGGGGTCTCGGCGACCGGCGCAGGGATGAGCTTGATCCCGCTCTCGATGGGCCTCGTGTTCGGGTCCGTCATGTCCGGTCAGCTCGTGTCGCGTTTCGGGCATTACCGCAGGTTGATCCTGTTCGGCTGCTCGGTCCTCTTCGTCGGCATGATCCTACTTGCGCGGATGTCGCCGGAGACCAGCTACGCGACGGTGATGCTGTACATGGTGATTTGCGGCGTCGGCATCGGCCCGTCGCTCCCACTGTTCACGCTGGCGATCCAGAACGCCGTCCCGGTGAGGGCCGTGGGCCAGTCCACGAGCGCGAGCCAGTTCTTCCGCCAGATTGGAGGAACCGTCGGGGCCGCCGGCATGGGCACTGTATTGGCCACGAGCCTGGCCATGACGTTCACCGGGCCTGAATTCCGCGCGATCCTCCCGGAAGGGACGGCGCCCGGGACGGTCGAGAGGCTAAGCTCCACGGGAGGGTCGGAGCTTCCCGGTGAGATCCGCGCGCTTTACGCGGACGAGGCCGAGGGCGATCGGGTGGCCGCAAGTGTCTCCGGGGCGATTCGGGAGGCGTTCTCCTCTGCGATCACCCGGGTGTATACGCTGACGCTCATCGTCGTGATGATGGGCTTCGTGGCTACGCTGTTCCTGCCGGAGCTGCCCTTGCGGCGGACGCATGACCGGGCGGAGGGGGGTAGTGAGACGGGCGGGTCTCCATCTGCCTCAGCGTGACCTCCAGATTCCCTTCAAATACACTTTTTAGCAGATCTCGGACGAATCCATGGAAGTCGACCTCATCGATGAACTCACGGCATATCGGAGGCCAGCGCTTGAGGCCGGCGTTCCAGGGCTTCAGCGGCCGACTGACCGATCAGCCATTGCCGGAGCGAGGAGGAGGACTCACGACCGAGCGTCCATTATGGGTTTCATCTTCCTTTCGGATGAAGTGTCTGTATGCGCACCATACGCTGAACGGAATCAATACACTAACGATCCAGATGCCCTTCGTCGCGCGATCTGAGAAATCTCCGTGGGCCACGTGGAGGACGTAGCTAGCCTCCATCAGGAGCAGAAAGAGCAAGCCGGAAATAAGGAAGGCGAAGCCCCGGTTCACCCACCTGTGCTTCTCTTCGACGTTTCTTGACAGTGGGTTCAGTTGGGCCGCAAGGGCCTCGATCTCCTGTGAATCATCCGCCGCCTTCAAGAAGGAGCCGATATCTTCCGGCGTCAGCCTACCGAGATGCCAGAAGAACCACATGGTCTTGGCAGAGATTTCCACCGAGCCGCCTCGGGGCATTCGCGAGCGAAGGCACATAAGCGCGCAAAACACCGACATGCCCACACAGATGCCAACCGAGGTCAGGTACGCATAGGTCTCGAAGTCGAAGTGGAGGAGCATCTGACTCAGCGAGCCCGGATCGGCGAAGACGGTGGCTGTGAAGAACGCGAGGGCGGCACCATCAAGGGCAAGGAGAATCTGGGCCTTGTTGTCGGCGCTCGTGTACCATGACTCGACGTTGTCGTAGACGCGGCGCGCGTACTCTACCGACTGCTGACCATCGTCGGCTCTGCCGTCTGTCACGTCCACGAGTTCACCTCCAAGGTCGAAGAAGGAGAGCGCCTGAAACAGGTAACCCTCGAAGGACACCAGGGCTACGAGTAGGCCTTCGTAGCCGCCCTCTTCCTTCCCGAGCTACTTTGCGCCGCACGCACGACCGAATGGAGGCGAGTGCCTCAACGACCACCTGAGGCCAGTCCTCGCAACAACAGCAGCCTGATACCGAGACCTCGAACGTGATCACACTAGAGATCTTCACCGACTACATATGACCCTGGTGTTACCTCAGTACCGTGCGTACTGACAGGCTCGCGACCGAATACGGCGTTGAGCTCCGCCATACGCTGTTCCCCCTCCACCCCGAGACGCCGGTCGAGGGTCAGACGCTCGAACAGCTGTTCGGTGGCCGCGTGGACCTCGAAGCCTCCCGTCTACGGATGGAGGGGCTGATGGCGGAGGAGGAACTCCCGTACGGACACCGTACGCACACGTACAACTCCCGCGACGCTCAGGAGCTGGCCAAATGGGCTGAGGAAGAGTGGCCAGAGGACGATCGGCCGGAGGGCCACCGGATCCACGACGCCTTGTACCGAGCCTACTTCGTGGACGGGGTCAACCTGGCGGACATGGATCGATTGGTAGAGGTCGCTGAGCAACTCGGCCTCCCGGGCCCCGCAGCGCGAGACGCGGTCGTGAGTCGCGCCTATCGTGACGCCGTCGACGAAGACTGGCGGCGCTCCCGCGAAATCGGCGTCACGGGAGTGCCGACGTTTGTGACCCGACGGCGGGGCGTCGTGGGGGCCCAGCCGTATGAGGTGCTCGAACAGTTGGTGGTCAACGCAGGCGCCCAGCGGCGCGAGAGCGAGTGAAGTCGGTTCGCCGGGTCCGGGCGTCCGCCCGCCCTCCCAAATGCGGCGGCACCATAACGCAGGGGGCGAGAGCCTCTACTCGGCCCCTCGCCCTAGCCCCTCCGCCTTCAGCACCCGCGGCAACCGGAGGCTGTTCATCACCACCGTAACGCTCGAGAATGCCATCGCGAGCGCGGCCAGGATGGGGTGCAGCGCACGCAGCATCATCGGGAGTGCGCGAATCGGATACAGCGCGCCGGCCGCCAGGGGGATCAGGACAACGTTGTAGAAGAAGGCCCAGAACAGGTTCTGCCGTATGGTGCGCATCGTTGCGCGCGACAGGTCGATCGCGTCGTTCACGGACTCGAGCTCGCCCCGCATCAGCGTGACGTCGGCCGTCTCGATGGCGACGTCGGTGCCCGTCCCGATCGCGATGCCCACGTCGGCTTGGGCGAGGGCCGGAGCGTCGTTGATGCCGTCGCCCACCATGGCGACCCCACCGCTGCCTTCGTCCTGGAACTCCCGCACGACGTCGGCTTTCTGATCGGGCAGCACTTCCGCGCGAATCTCCTCGATGCCCACCTCTCGGGCGATCGCCTCGGCCGTCGCCCGGTTGTCGCCGGTGACCATGACCACCCGCAGCCCCCTCCGCTGCATCTCGGCGATCGCCTCGCGCGATCCCGACTTGACCTCGTCCGCGACTCCGATCAGACCAGTCACCGCTCCGTCGACCGCCACCCACATCACGGTGCGGGCCTCCGCTTCGATGCGATCGGCTTGTGGCGCCAGGCCGTCTAACGCGATCCCCCGCTCCGCAAGTAAAGCGCTCGTCCCGACGACCACGGCCCGAGTGTCCACCTCCGCGGCCACCCCTCGCCCCGGGACGGCTTCGAAGCGCTCCGGGTGCGCAAGCTCGATCCCGCGCTCCCCTGCCTCGCGCAAGACCGCTCGGCCGAGCGGATGCTCGCTCCCCCACTCCGCTGACGCGGCCAACCGGAGGAGCTCGGCATGATCGGGGGCGACGATCTCGCGCACGGCGGGCTCGCCTTTCGTGATCGTCCCCGTCTTGTCGAGAATCACGATTGCCAGCTGGTGGGCTCGCTCCAGCGCCTCACTGTTCTTGAACAGGATCCCCTTCCCCGCCCCGATCCCCGTCCCGACCATGATGGCTGTCGGAGTCGCCAGGCCGAGCGCGCACGGGCACGCGATCACCAGGACGGCCACCAGGCGGATGAGGGCGGCCGTGAAGCCGGCGCCTACGATCAGCCACCAGACCAGGAAAGTGCCCGTCGCGACGATGATCACCGCGGGCACGAAAACCGCCGCCACCCGGTCGGCGAGTCGCTGGATCGGTGCTTTGCTCCCCTGGGCCGCCTGGACGAGGCGAACGATCTGCGCGAGCGCCGTCTCGGCCCCCACGCGGGTCGCCCGGACGCGCAGCAGCCCCTCCTGGTTCACGGTGCCGCCGATCACTTCGGAGCCCGGGTCCTTCTCCACTGGAAGGCTCTCACCCGTCAACATGCTCTCGTCGACGGCCGAGCGTCCGGTCAGAACCACTCCGTCGACGGGGATGCGCTCACCCGGGCGTACGACCACCTCATCGTCGACAAGCACCCCGTCCACCGGGATCTCGTACTCCTCCCCGTCACGGATGACCGTGGCCGTCCGCGGCCGCAACCCGATGAGCCGCCTCACCGCTGCGCTCGTCTCGCCCTTGGCGCGGACCTCGAGCAGCTTGCCGAGCTTGATGAGCGTGATGATCGCGGCCGCGGTCTCGAAGTAGACGTGCTCGCCGAGGGTCGTGACCCCGAGCGTTAGAGCGACGGTGACGGGGACGCTGTAGAAGTAGGCGGCGGACGATCCGAGAGCGACGAGCACGTCCATGTTGGCGGTGCCATTCCGAAGGGCCTTCCATCCGCCGACGTAGTAGCCCCACCCCACGTAGAACTGAACGGGGGTCGCGAGCGCCAGGAACAGCCAGTTGACCCAGGGGCCGTGGGCCCACGTCCCGACGAGGCCGAAGTCGCGAGCCATGCTTAGCAGGAAGAGTGGCAACACGAAGGTCACGCCGGTCCAGAACGCGGTGGACTGCTGGCGGATCTCGCGGGCGCGTGCAGCCGCTTCTACGTCCTCGAGCTCCACATCCGTGGCGTCACCGGGTGGCGTCTCGACGATACCGTAGCCGGAGCGCTCTATCGCTTCGACCAGCTCTGCGCGACCCACGGCGCCCGGGACGTACTCCACGGTCGCCCGCTCGGTCGCGAGGTTCACGACCGCGCTCACTACCCCAGGCACGCGCGACTGGAGAGTCCGCTCAATGGTGGACGTGCAGTTCGCACACGTCATGCCCGTGATCGCCAGATCCAGGGAGGCGAGGGGGACGTCGTATCCGGCCGAGCGAACCCGCTCCACCAATTCGTCCTCGCGTACCACGGCCGGATCGAAGGTCACATCGGCCCGCTCGGACGCGAAGCTCACGCCCGCCTCGGTCACGCCATCGGCCTTCCCGAGCACGCGTTCGATCGTGGCCGCGCAGTTCGCGCAGGTCATCCCCGTGACGGGGAGCGATACGGTGCGTTCACTCACGTGAATCGTCCCGGTTGAACCGCCGCTCTTATTCCGACGGCGGGTAGTTGATCTCTTCGAGCAGACTTCGGATTACGGGCCAGGTCTGCGCGCCCTCGTCCCACTCGACCGTTACGCGCTTGTCCTCCTGGACAGCGGAGACCTGCTGCACTCCTGCCAGTTCGCCGACTTCCCGCTCGATGGTCTTCACGCAGTGTCCGCAGCTGATGTTCGGCACTTCAAAAGTCCGTGTGGTCATCCATCCCTCCCCTGGGTTTCGAGCTCGATCGTGTCTTTCAACGGGTCCGGGCGGCTCCGTGGATCCTGGACGCGCAACGCATCTTGGGCGGGCCCCGCCCTCGTTGGTCAGGACCCTACCGTCGGCCCATGGCGTCGAATACGCCGAGCATCTCTCCGATCACGCGCTCGCGCTCTTCGGCGTCCTCGCCCTGGATCGCCGTGGTTACGCAACTGTGGAGGTGATCGTCGAGCACGAGCGCGCTCACCTTCTGAAGCGCCCGCTGGACCGCGACGATCTGGTTCACGACATCGATGCAGTACTCACCGTCCTCCACCATGCGAGCGACGCCGCGCACGTGCCCCTCGACACTCTTGAGGCGCTTGACAATTTCGGGTGATCGGCCTGCCATCGCGTTGTGCTCCTTCCCGGTGTGAAGTCGGACCGGTGCGGTTCCGTCCCGCCCATCCCCGACGCTGCCCGTTGCCGCCCGTTGGCTGCCCGTTGGCTGCCCGTTGCTGCCCGTTGCTGCCCGTTGGCTGCCCGTTGGCTGCCCGTTGGCTGCCCGTTGCTGCCCGTTGCTGCCCGTTGCTGCCCGTTGCTGCCCACGCGAGGATAATCCACCCCCCCTGGGGGGGGGAGTACATAGAACCTAGCCGACTTACCGGTGGCGTGAAAGTCCGCCCGACGCTCGTCCAGCCTCAGCGTTTCCTCCGCGCCGTCGCAATATCTCTGGACCCGGATCTCCCCACGCGGGGTGTTGATCCCGGCACCCGTTCCCGCCATGCTGTGTAAGAGGTCTCGCTTCGAGATGAGACCGTGCGCCTTCCGACGCACGTCGCGGCTCTCGAACCGACGAGGAGTGGGAGATGAACAACGCTGGAATCGCGAAGGCCGGACTCCTGGCGGTGGCGCTGGTCGGCGCAGCGGCCGTTGCCCTCGGTGCTCGCGCCATGTCCCACCACCATGGCCCGCACGACCTCGTCGTCGCGTCCGCAGACGGAACCACGGCCTCTGTCGATGCGGCAGCGGTCGCTCGGATCGCGGCCGAGGCCCCCGAGATGCACGTGTTCAAGACGGCTACGTGCGGTTGCTGCTCGCTCTGGATAGACCACATGCGGGAGGCGGGCTTCAACGTGGTGGCAGAAGACGTCATGGACATCGTGGCGGTCAAGCGGATGTCCGGCGTGGACCCGGATCTCCACTCGTGTCACACGGCGCTGATCGACGGATACGTCGTAGAGGGGCACGTGCCCGCGGGCGTCGTCGCGCAGCTCTTGGCCGATCGGCCCGACATCGCCGGGATCGCCGTGCCTGGCATGCCAATGGGGTCGCCCGGCATGGAGGGTCCGAACCCGCAGCCGTACTCCGTCGTCGCTTTCACCAAGGATGGCGGTCGGTCGGTGTACGCCAGTGTCCCGGCCCAGCGGTAACGCCGCACGTCGAAGCGCCCCTGTAGACGACACGCAGGGTGCTCTTCGACGACCTCGTCCAGACCTCCGCCGCGGTGGCCGGGGACTCCGCCAGGCTCGCCAAGGTCCACCATCTCGCTGAAGCCCTCCGGCGAGCTCGCACGGACGAGGTCGCTCTCGCCGTCGCGTACCTCTCAGGCGTACTCCCACAGGGTCGGATCGGCATCGGCATGGCCGCTCTGCGGGATGCTCGCCCCGCTTCGTTCGCGAGCGACCCGACGCTCACGCTCAGAGAAGTGCACGAGTCCTTCGAGCGGATCGCTGGCACGACCGGTCCCGGATCGTCCAAGGCGCGCGCGGGACTCCTCCACGACCTCCTAGCCAAATCCACGCGAGACGAGCAGGGCTTCCTCGTTCGGCTCGTGCACGGTGAGCTTCGTCAGGGCGCTCAGGAAGGCGTGATGGTCGACGCGGTGGCCTCGGCGGCTTCCGCCCCCTCTCGCGCCGTTCGCCGGGCTCTGATGCTAGCCGGGGACCTCGGGGAGGTGGCGACCTCCGCGCTCGAGGGTGGAGAGGAGGCGCTGGCGCGATTCGGTCTCCGGCTCCATCGCCCCATCAAGCCGATGCTCGCCCAGAGCGCTGATTCCCCGTCGGCCGCGCTCGAGCGTGCCGGAACGGCGGCCTTCGAGTACAAGCTCGACGGTGCCCGCGTGCAGGTGCACAAGGCAGGTGGCACGGTGTGTGTGTTCTCCCGTCGGCTCAACGATGTGACGTCGGCCGTACCGGAGGTGGTCGAGCTCGTCTCTGCCCTCCCGGCCAGCGAGCTCGTGCTCGACGGCGAGGTCATCGCCCTCGATGCCGACCGCCGGCCACTGCCGTTCCAAACGACCATGCGTCGCTTCGGACGTAAGCTCGACGTGAGCGCGATGCGCGCTTCCATCCCGCTCGACGCGTTCTTCTTCGACTGCCTCTACATCGACGGCGACTCGCTCCTTGACCGCCCCACCGTGGAGCGATTTGATGCCATGGGCCACGCGCTCCCGGACGAGATCGTCGTGCCCAGGCTCGTCACCGACTCGAGTGCGGAAGCAGACGCGTTCCTGCACGCTGCGCGCGCGGCCGGGCACGAGGGCGTGATGGCGAAGGCACTCGACATCGGATACGAGGCCGGACGGCGGGGTCGAGGCTGGATGAAGGTCAAACCGGTCCATACGCTCGACCTGGTGGTGCTCGCCGCGGAGTGGGGTCACGGCCGGCGACGTGGTTGGCTCAGCAACCTTCACCTCGGGGCGCGAGATCCCGAGGGTGGCTTCGTGATGCTGGGTAAGACGTTCAAGGGTCTCACCGACCAGCTCCTCGAATGGCAAACTGGGGCCTTACAGGAGATCGAAGTGGCCCGAGACCGGAACACGGTCTTCGTGGAACCACGGCTGGTGGTAGAGATCGCATTCAACGACGTACAGGCAAGCACGCGGTACGCCGGCGGGCTGGCACTCCGCTTCGCGCGCGTGAAGGGGTATCGGCCTGACAAGCACGTCGACGACGCGGATACCATCGATACCGTCAGGGCGATTCACTCGGCTCAGCTCGGCGGAGCTGGCGAGGCCGAATCGGATTAGTCCCTACTCTTCTCGGCGCGCCCGGGCGAGCAGTCCCTCGAGCTCCGCGTCGGTCAGCGACGCGAGCGGGCGCGAGGCGTCGAGTGATACTGGCCCCAGCTTCTCGTAGTGGGTCTCGAACCTGAGGCCGGCGGGCTCCCGGTCGATCGTCCACCGGCGCAGGCTGGCGTCCCTCCACTCCATCCGCACCGCGTCGAGGAGCGCCCCCTTCGCATCACTATCCGACAGGCTTAGCCCCCTCGTCACGATCAAGCGGCCACTCGGTCCGCCACAGACCACGCTGGTGGACCAAGACCACGGCACCGAGCCGACGGCGAGCGGACGGGAGGAAGGCATGGAGCGGAGTTTTCTGGGTTCAGGGCAGTTGGGGTCTTGATCGGGGTATTGGAGTTTCGGTGTTTATTCGGGCTCCTTTGGGATAGATAATGCCTAGTGGGGGGGGACGCCAGAGGGAGTGTGCCGTCGTGGTTCCTGACCCACCGCGGGACGCTCCGCTAATCGGCCCTGAACGCCTGCATTGGATCCACCCGGCTGGCCCGACGGGCGGGCAGGTAACAAGCCAGCCCAGCGGCCACGAACAGCACGAGCGCCGCTCCGCCGAGGGCCCACGTGTCGT
The DNA here is from genome assembly GCA_965248625.1 of Longimicrobiales bacterium. Classification (GTDB taxonomy): domain Bacteria; phylum Gemmatimonadota; class Gemmatimonadetes; order Longimicrobiales; family Gaopeijiaceae. Next base: position 2,660,022 of record OZ252109.1, read on the forward strand.
TCGCCTGCACCTCGAATACGAGCGCCTGGAGCCAGCCTCCAGCGCCGAGTGAAAGCACGATGCCGACGACAACGCCGAGCGTGACGGGGACCAGCCCCTGCCTGACCACGAGGCGTCGGACCTGACTCCGCTCGGCTCCGAGCGCCATCCGGATCCCGATCTCATGGGTCCGTTGACTCACGAGATATCCGACCACGCCGTAGATGCCGAGCGCCGCCAGCGCCAGCGCCAATGTCGCGAATGCGCTCATCAACTGCATCGCGAACCGCTGCTGCGAGACTGACGCTCCGAGGACCTCGGTCATCGGCTTCACCCGATAGACGACCAAGTCCGGGTCGACGGCCTCGAGGGCGGCCCGGATGGGTCCGACGGCCATCTCTGGTGCGTCCGCGGCCACCGTTTGGATCATCGCCCAGTTCCGATCGTCAGCGAACTGCGCGTGCGGGAGGTACACCTTGCGTGAAACGGCGCCGAACGGGTCGTAGGGCACGTCTTCGACGACGCCGACGACCGTCCAGTCGGGTCCGCTCACCGTGAGCATCCGTCCGACCGCATCCTCGCCGGGGAAGAGCCGCTCGGCGGCGCTCTCGTTGACGACCATCGAAAAGCTGGCGTCAGCGCGGTCCTCGAGGCCCAATAGCCTGCCGCGGACCAGGTCGATGCCCAGGGCCTCGAAGTATTGCCCGTCGACGACTCGGACGTCGGTCCCCACCCACTCCTGGTCATCGTCGGGGGTATCCAAGCGTCGGACCGTCCATTCGTGATACCTCCCCTGCACGGGCAGCCAGGAGGTCGAGCCCACTGCCCGGACACCCGGAACCGCCCGGACCCGAGGAAATAGCTCGTCGTAGAACGCGATGCGGTCCTCGGCCGTGGGGTAGCGCGTGGCCGGCAGGTGGACCTCGTAGGTGAGGACGCCCTCCGCCTCGATCGCGAGGCCGACGTCCTGAATCGCCTGGAAGCTGCGTACGAGCACCGTCGCCCCGGCGAGCAGCACGACCGCGACCGCGACCTCGGCCACGATCAGCAGGCTCCGCAACCGGCGGTGAGACGGTCCTCCTGTACTGCCTCTCCCACCCTCTCTCAGCGTTTGGCTCAAGCGCGACATGGCGAGGTGAGCAGCCGGCGCGAGCCCGAAGAGCAAGCCCGTCGCGAGCGAGACGGTCAACGTGAACGCGAGCACCGAGCCGTCCAACGAGAGCTCGGCAACTCGGGGGAGCCCGTCGGGGCTCGCGGCCACGAGCGCCCTGATTCCGACGTACGCGAGAGCCAGCCCGGCGGCCCCACCCGCGACAGCGAGCAGCACGCTCTCGGTGAGCACCTGCCGAACCAATGCGGCGCGGCTGGACCCCATCGCGGCTCTCACGGCCATCTCGCGGCGGCGCCCCACGGTCCTCGCGAGGTAGAGATTGGCCACGTTCACACACCCGCTCAGCAACACGAGCACGACTGCGGCCATCAACACCCACAGCAGTGGCTCGGCGTGCCCGACCGTATCGTCGTGGAGGAGCGCCAGCTGGACGTGCCAGCCGTCGTTGTCGAACGGATTGGCTTCCTCGAGGCCTGCCGTGAACCCGTCGATCCGCGATTGCGCCTGCGCCAGGGTCACGCCGGGGGCGAGTCGGCCGATGCTGGTCAGGTAGTGATTCCCCCACGAATTGCGGCTCGCCTCGGAATCCAGGTTTTCCGGTACCCACACGTCCGCGTCGCCACCAAGGGGATTGCGGAATCCCGCGGGCATCACGCCCAGAACGGTATACGGCTCCCCGTTCAGGCGAATCGTCTCGCCCACGGCTTCGGGATCGGCACCCATCACCCGTGTCCAGACCCCGTGGCTGAGCACCGCCAGGTTCAGGTCACGCTCTTCGCCTCTCTTGAAGGCGCGGCCCATCGCCGGAGGGATACCGAGCACCTCGAAGAAGTCGGAGCTAACCGGCATGCTGCGAATGCGCTCTGGACGAGCGCCACCGGTCAAATCGACGCCGAGCTCGCGATACGTGTACATGGACGCAAGCCCGTCGAAAACGTCGTCCTGCGCTCTGTACTCGAGGAAGTGCAGCCCGGTGAGGTAGTTGTTCAGCTCGTCTGGCCGATCGCGCCGCGCCTGATAGACCCGCACGAGCCGATCGGGAGCATCGTATCGGAGCGCCGCCAGAAGGACCGAGTCGAGTACTGTGAACACCGCGGTGTTCGCCCCGATCCCGAGGGCGAGGGTCAGGACCACGACTGCGGCGAAGCCCCGTGACCTACCGAGTGTGCGCACTGCGTACCTGACGTCACGCCACAAGCCGTTCATTCCTCCTCCCCCGCCGCCTCCGCGGCCTGTTCCGTGCACCCGTTTGCGTCTCGCCTCCCGGCCCCGCATCGCTGCTCTGCGCAAGGTCAGGACACTGGGCGAAAGGACCTCTCGCCAGTAGCCAAACACCGCATATGACCGGCCCCGAGATTCGACCCGCCGGTGGAACCCCTCCGCGAGGTCGCCCAAGACCTCGTCCTGTATCTCTCCGGGAAGGAGCGCCGTCAGCAGCCAAATCGCCGCCCTTGGAGGGCCGTGCCCGCGACCCGGCCCCATCCTCACCCTCCTGCTCCCCCCGCCGCCTCCTCCAGTCCATCCCAGAGCCGGTTCATGACCTCCCTGCCCTCCCGGAGCGCCACGATTCCTGCGCGTTCCAGGTGGAAGATGCGCCGCGCCTTCCCCCCCCTCACCGGTGTAGGCGAACCCAGCTGGGAGGACACGAGTCCCTTCTCCTGGAGCCGCATGAGGATCACGTGAATCGCGCTGATCGTCATCGTCCTCCCCACGGTCCCCTCGAGCTCGGCTTGGATCGAGGCACCGTGCGCATCGCCCTTCTGTCTCCACAGCGAGAGAAGGACTTTCTGTTCGGCTTCGCCGAGGTGTTCACCTTTGGGCATCGCGTCGGTCCGGGAGTAAAGATCGCATTTCTAGCGACATTATTTCAATATTGTCGCAAATATAATCGGCAAAGCGCCCCCGCAACGAAATGAGACGCGGTGAGTGGGTTGGAAGTTGGAAAGCGGGTGCCCCGGCCGCACGAATAACGGCGTTGACTCGAAGCATGGCGGCATTGACACGACCGACCCTGTGAGCGCTCTTCCGCTGGGTTGCCCCTCTCCGACAGCCGCCGACCGCTCTCCGCCGGGGGACGAGCGCGGCTGCACCCTCGCCGCCCGGTACAGTCCATGCCCTTCACGACCCTCATACAGCCCGACGAGCTGGCGAGCCGGCTGGCCGACCCCAATTGGGCCGTCATCGACTGCCGGTTCTCCCTCGCGGACACGGGATATGGACGCCGGGAATACGCCGAGCTGCACATCACCGGCTCGGTGTACGCCCATCTCGACAACGACCTCTCCGGCCCGGTCGTGTCGAAAGTCACTGGTCGCCATCCGCTCCCGTCCGTCGCCGATTTCGAACGGACCCTCGCTTCGTGGGACATCGACCCAGGGGCGCAGGTCATTGCCTACGATGACATGGGAGGGCCCATCGCGGCCCGCCTCTGGTGGATGCTCCGGTGGGTGGGGCACGACACCGTAGCGGTGCTCGACGGCGGCTGGCAGCGGTGGCGCGCGGAGGGGCGTCCGGTAAGGTCCGACCACGAAGAGCGGGGCAGCCGGTCCTTCACCGCCTCGCCGCGGATGGAGCTGCTTGCCGCTGCCACCGAGGTGGCCGCGCGGCTCGGGGATCCTTCCGCTCCCTTGCTGGATGCTCGCGCCGGAGAACGCTACCGGGGGGAGGTGGAACCCCTCGATCCCGTGGCGGGGCACATTCCTGGGGCCATCTCGGCACCCTTCAACGAGAACCTCGACGCGAACGGTCGCTTTCTGGCCCCGGACCGGCTCCGCCAGCGATTCGAGGGACTCCTCGGCGATGCTCCCGCTGAGCAGTCCATATCGTATTGCGGATCCGGCGTCACGGCCTGCCACAACCTGCTCGCCATGGCGCACGCGGGACTGACCGGGGGCCGTCTCTATGCGGGCTCGTGGAGCCACTGGATCACCGACGAGGAGCGGTCGGTCGAGACGGGATAGCGCGGCGAACCGCCCGGTTGCGGCCAGCCGGAGGTAAGTCGCGAGTCTAGTGTAGGCCCCCGCGACCGCGGACGGCCACCGCGACCCCGGGGATAGGCCCACGACGGCAGGTTGGCCCCCGCCCGGGGCGTTGGCCCCGCGAGCCGGTGGCACCGGTCAGATCGCGAGGCTCCTGACGACTCCGTCCAGTGAGACGCTAACGCGGCCGTCCCCTGGTAGCTCCTCGATCGCCGGCCGACCCAAGTGGATCACCGGGATCGTCGCGTAACCCAACTCTCGGGCGACGACGACGCCGAGCACGAGGATCGGATCGACCTCCCCAAGAAGCAGTGCCGCCGGAGCCGTGCCCTCACGGATCATCTCGAGCATCACGGCACTCGAAGAGCTCGAGCCGACCGTCGCGGGCACGGCGACGATCCGCCCACTGAGATCGCGCCCGACGTCTGGGTGCCGCGGATCGGCGATACGGCCTGCGACCGGGTCGACGCCCCCCCAGAAGCTGATCGGCGCGCTCAGGCGCTTCAGGACGCCATCGGCCTGCCCCGCGATCAGTACGCGGCCCTGTACCTCGCTGCTCCCGATATCGCCGCTTCCGACATCGCTGCTCCCGATGCCGGTGCTCACGCCCACATCGCTTCATCGCGCACGACCCGCCCCGCCTCAGCCGAAGCCACGCAGTCAGCCAGGCTGCCGTACACGACTTCGTAGCCCGTATTCGACGGGGAGTAGTGGGCGAACTTACCGGAGTTCGTCATCAGCACCCCACCCTTCGCCGGCAGGATCGGGGTCACAACGACACACGTATCCGCAACGACCTCGACGCCGAACGCCTCCAGGCTCGCAATCGCTTCGTCGTCCAGCCCATCCAGCACGCCGCGGGACGTGCAGACGTAGAACGGAACTCGGCAGCGGCGGCCACGAGCGAGACGAATGAGCTGCTCGAACTCGTGCTGCGAGAAGTGCGGGCTGCCCAGAGCGACGGCGTCGACCACGTCCGTGGAGACGGTCGACAGCTCGTCGCGAGCCATGCGCACCTGGTCGGGACCAGGGCGGATCACGCGAGCGGCGGGCCGATCGCCGAGGGCCGTGCGGAGATCGGGCGCTTCGGGCGTCACCCCCACGACGTGGAACAGGCCGACGGCACCCGTGGAGGAGGCAGCAGCGCCGAGCGCCTTGAGCCGGTCCTCCGACACCTCCGGCGGGAGGCCGTCAATGGCCGCGACCTCGCTCCCGACCTCGGTGCCCAGCCAGCTCCCGAGAACCGGGTAGAACACGTCGCTGTCCTTCAGCCAGGGGGACAGGGCCGACGTGTCGACGACCACCGCTGCGCGCCGCTTCTCGTCCAGATGGAGACCCGCGAGAGGCGCCCGGGCCGTGAGGGCACAGCAGATGTCCAGAAAGTCCCCGTAGCGCTCGGTGCGGGCGCCGAGCACCGAGTTGGCGAATGCGATCGCGTTGCTCTCACCCCATGCGACCTGCTCGCCGCGTCCGGGCCTGTGTCCGACTTGGTACGGCGCGCACGTCCACGTGGGCTGGCACCCCATGGCTTCGTACGCGACCATCTGCCTGCGGGCCATCGCGGTCCGGTGTCCGTCCACCTTGACGAGACCGGGGTGCAGCAGATCCAAGGCACCGACGTTGAGGGTCGTCGGGACTCGGACTCGGGCGTCCGCCTGGACGAGCTTTTCGGCGAACTCCACTCCGCCGTCCCCGTGGTAGAGGCACCCGTCGATGTGTGCCGAGGTGATCTCGACGAGCCGCTCGGCACCCATGAAACCCGCGGCCTCCACGACGATCCGCATCGCCATCGCGGACGCGCCCTGCCCCTCCAGCACTGCTCGCTCTTCCTGGGTGAGGCGTAGGGTGGCCATGCTAGATCCCGAGCACTGACTTCGGCATGTGCATGCTGACGAGCACATGGGGCACGTCGACTACCTCGGAGATCTTCAAGTCTCCGGCGAGTGAGCAGAGCACGTACGCCTCCGTGCGCGTCAGCCCGTGCTCGGCCGCGAGGTAGTCGATCATGTAGCCCGTCGCCTTCCGCGTGGCCTCGTCGATGGTCGTTGCGAACCCGGTCACGGCGTAGAACTCGTCGGTCTCGTACTGAGGCTCGACGAGGTGAGACCGCCCTTCGAGAACGTTGACCTCGTAGACGATGCGCATCGGCGCCTCGACCGCTGTCCCGGACACCTCGCCGTCTCCTTGGGCCGCGTGCGTATCGCCGATCGAGAAGAGGGCTCCCTCGACGAAGACGGGGAAGTAGACCGTCGTGCCGGCCTTGATGTGGCGGTTGTCCATGTTGCCGCCGTTGGCGCGCGGAGGGATCGTGCTGAGGAGGGAATCCGTGGCCGGCGCCACGCCCATGACTCCGGCAAAGGGGTCGAGGGGCACCCGGATGCGGTCGTTGAAGACCGCGTATTCCGCCTCGGGGCCGAGCTCGAAGAGCTTGATGTACGGCTCGGAAAACTCGTCGGCGAGGAAGCCGAAGCCGGGAGCGATCGCGGCCCATCCCCAGTCCCCGACCTCAAATTCGTGCAACGTCACGGCCAGGATGTCGCCCGGCTCCGCACCCTCGACGTGCACCGGACCCGTGAGCGGATGGATCGGGTCGAAGTCGAGGGTCAGCAGGGCATCCGCGGTGGATTCGAGGGTCAGCTGTCCGTCCGATGCCTCCTTGGTGAACACCTCCACCACGGCACCAGAGGGAACGGTGAGGACCCCCGGGATCGTCGAGCTGAAGCGGTTGTGCGTCTGATCGACGCCGAGCGAAAACTGCGGCTCCGGCGTGGGCGCCCTCGCGGGACCGTCGCCCGATGCGTTCGACGCCGGGTCCGTCCCGTTGGACGCTGGGTCCGACCCACTGGACGACGGGTCACCCCCACAAGACGAGCACGCGCCTACAACCGTCGCGAGAACGAAAATCGCGAGGCGACGGCGATTCATGGCGCTGCCCCACAGAACCCATGAAGGGATCTGGCCTACGAACGATCGGTGACGGTGTGACATGAGGACCGCTCCCGTTGAGGAAACTCTTCGCCGCTGGTACGATCTGGTTTGTCAAAGGCTACCCGGGGCTCAGGATCCTGGCGAGCACCGAGGCCGCGCGGATCGGGATCGTGCGCAATCCGAAGCCGGGTCCGCCGTCCGCTTCGTCGTACCGTTTCGACGCCGCGAGATCCGGCTCCAGCACCTGTCGCCGGAACGCGCCGATAACCTCCGGATTGCGGCAAATCGCAACGACCTCCGCGAGGAAGTTGTTGTAGCTCATCAGGTCGAAGTTCGAGGACCCGGTGATGAGCACCCGGTCGTCGATCAACATGCACTTCATGTGGATCATGCGCTCCTGGAGCAACCACACTTCGAATCCGGCGCGCGCCGCCTCGGCCAGGACGTACTGCTTCAGGTACGACTTGTTGTTGTTGTCCGGCGTGACGATCCGCACCTCGACACCCCGCTTCACGGCGGCGGCCATGTGCTCGGTGAACGGCGGACCCAAGTAGGGGCTGATCACGACGATCGAGCGTTCCGCGTCGTCGATGAGGCGGAGCACTCGCCCGAAGGCACGGCGGTTCCCCTCACCGGACAGGAGATGCAGGTCCATGTCCAGGTCGGCGAACGACCGGGAGCTCTCCGTTGACCGGCCGTCCCACGAGTGCTGGAAGTCCTGCCTCAGGAACTCCGTCACTTCCGGATGCTCGATGCGCAACATCATGTCGTGCCAATCGAAGTTGTGCTCCGAGAAGTTGATCCCGCCCAGATACGCGACCTGGTCGTCGAAGAGGAGAAGCTTCTTGTGATCCCGACTGAAGAACTTGCGAGCGAGGAAGCCGAACGGCCGTCCAAAACGCACCCCGACTCCGTCGTCTCTGAGCGTGCCCACGAGCCGTTTCGTGTTCCTGAGCTCCGCCCGGAACTCCGGGTCGAATAGAGTTCCCGGGAGCGCGATCCAGCGGTCGTTCTGGTTCGCGCGTGTGTACGAGTCGATCAGTAGGCGCCTGTCCTCGGCGTCCGCCGCGAGATATGCGTCGGTGAGCGCGGAGCCGACCCAGTCGCCCTCGAACGAGTAGGTCTGGATGTAGGCGTACTTGTGGGCGCTCGCGAGGTCGGCCTGAATGGACTCCCAAATCGCAGGGGAGTCCACGAGGATGGATGTGCTCACGTCGGACGGCGGCGAGTAGGCATGGGCGACTAGATCACAGAGATCCGCGAAGTGCGTCGCTCGCTGCCGACGCCGTGTACGCGATGACACCGAAACGGGCGAAGCGCCCGACGAAGCCCGGTACCACGAAGCCCACGAAGTTCATGCGGACGGCGCCGCTTAGGAGGGAGATCACGTAGAATGGTGGGAATCCGAGAAAGGCGCTGGCCAGGACGAGGGTCCAGCCGACGCGCTCCATGCGTTTGAACTTTTCGGACGCTCGATCGAGGCGTTTGATCGCGCGCTGAGGCAGGCGGGCGGGGAGCCAACGAGCGCATGAGTAGAGGCCCACTTTCGCGATCATCTGTCCGACGGTACACGCGACGACGAGGAGAAACCGGTCGCCCAACGGCACGGACACGGCGGCAGCCGCGATCACGAGCTCGGCGTTCACCACGGGCACGATTCCGCTGACCAGTGCGGCCAGGAAAACCGATGTCAGTAGAGCAGGTTCCAGGAGGTCGCTCCCTCGTATGGATGTGCTGGTGTGGCGTCTTCGACGGGCCTCGAGCGACGACAGCCGCTCGACTCCGCGCGGGCCCGGGCCGCGCCCTCCGCCCTGCCGAAAACGGCCACGGATGATCAAGGGGCCGTAGAGTATCGCGGTTCTCTCGCTCTGGCGAGACGGGCTTGCCCTGGGATCCCGGAGTCTGACGACTTCGACGTTCGTGCGCGACGAAACGTCGGGGGCCGTTTGGTGGTAATCCCTGGAGTCGTATTGAGTGGACGAGATGAGGGCCTTTCGCGAAACGGGCCTCACTCGACACATTTCTTTGCTGGTGTAGCCGGGCCGGCACGGCAACGTACCCGTCGCGGGCCTCGGACCCCTGGGGAACACGATTGTCTTGGAGCGATGGATGAGAAAGGCGCCAGGAATCCTCGCGGCTATCGCGCTGCTCTCCGTGTTGATGGCGCAGCCCGGCGCTGCTCGACAGGCGAGCGACAGCGGCACCGTGACCACCCTGGACGGGGTCTACACGGAGGAACAGGCGAAGCGCGGCGCGAGGGTAAACACCCGTGTCTGCTCCGAATGTCACGAGGACGACGAGTTCGTCGGAGCATTCATCAGGTCGTGGGCCGGGGCGTCGATCGCCGCCCTCTACGACGACATCAACTCCCTGATGCCCGAGGACCGGCCTGGCTCGCTGCCGCCTCAACAGTACACGGACGTGATCGCGTACATTCTCGAGCTGAATGGCTTCCCTCCCGGCGATGTCGAGCTCGACATCGCGCGCGCGTCACTCGAGAACGTCATCATCGAGAGTCCGCAGGAGTAGCAGCTTCGCCGTAGCTCTGCTACGCCTCGTCGTCGCTCCTATCCTGAGCACTCGCGAGCCCCCTGCGCGACACCCGCACAACTGCTCAAGGCCGGGGTCCAGCTCGCTCGTCGCTAGTCAATGTCTTGCGGCAGCTTCACGCAATCCCCACCGGACGCCAGCGCCACGGAAAGCGCCTTTGTCGACATTTCAACGAGCTCGACCGCGCTCTCCATCTCCTCTATGAAGGTTGCGAGGCCGGTGCTCACCGTCAGACCGGTGTCCCCCGAGAATCCGGCGGCTTGCCCGCGGACACGATCGGCGAACACGAGTCCGCCCTGGAGATTGCAGTCCATGAGCAAGCTAAGGAATCGGTCCTCGGCCATGCGCACGGCGAGGTCGGTCTGACGGGCCGTGCGGCGAAGCATTGTGCCGAACGACTGCAGCGCAGAGTCCCGCGCATCCAGCCCTTTTCTCTCCGCGTATGTATCCAGACCGTCGATGGCGAAGCTCGCGATCGTCATGGGGATTCCACGACTCGCCATCCCTAAGGCGAAGGTCGATACGATCTCGAAATGCCACTCCGTCGAGAGGCCGGTGAGAGGGTCTCGAAGAGCATCAGTGAGGGCGGTGCGGTCGACCATGGTCAGGGCGGTTTGCTCGGAAAGAAACGGAATGCTGAGATGTATCCGGCCGACGCCCCCAACGAAAGGGCTTCCCCCGCCGGAGAACGCTCGGAAGCGGCGTGGCGGACCACGGGCGGAGAGATTCGAGCGTCGGGAGGGTGGAACTCGAACGCGACCCGTTACCGAGGCGCCTCCGCGGTGAGCGTCGAGAAGTGGTATTGGATGACCTTCCACGTGGCTCCGTCGCGCACGCGGGTCTCCGTATAGCGCCATGTCCCCGGAATCTGGACGCCGGCCGGGAGCGTGAGGGCGCCATCCAGATACGCGGAGGAGACGGCCGCATCGCCCAAGAGCCTCACCCGGAGGTCACGGAGGGTCAGCTCAGCTCGCACACCGGCTTCGTATCCTACGCGCAGGGCGTTCACATCGACGCCATCCACAAGGAATCCGCCGTCGAAAAAGAACCCCTTGGCCTCTGGATGGTAGAAGCTTGCGAGGGTGTCGAACTCGCCAGAGGACCATGCGTCGAGGGTGGCCTCCACCGCCGCGCGGACCTCGCTCTCCTGGGCGTCGCACGTGCCTGGGCTGGCACCCGCGATCAGAACCGCCCCGACTCCGAGGCACGTAAGGAGCTTCACTCTCCCAGATCCCACGGCACACTCCCCTTCCCGGATCGACTTTCCGGATGGTTCGAGACATCCTATTCAGGGCCCTAATCTACGCTGCCTCGAGCGTCCGAGTGTCGGGTTCGAGCACTCGCCGGCGCTCACAGGGTGTCCGGCTCGGGCACTTCCGTGTCCGTACCGAGAGCGGCTGGCGCCGCCACAGATAGGCGCGAGATGAGCGATGCCACCTAGCACCTACGAGCCGTGAAGCTCCCTTCGACTCGGGAGTGGATCTCCTGCGTGGCAGCAGTGCTCGCCGTCGCTGCCGTCCTGACGTGGGTCGATCTCCGACCCCGGGTCCAGGAGGACTTCTTCTTCTCCGCTGAAGATCCGGCGCTCCAGACACTCCGCGAGATCGACCGCCGGTTCCCGCCCACGCCCCAGATCATCGTGCGGGCGACGGGGACCGACATCGACGCCGAGAACTACCGGACGGCGGTCGGTGCGTTGGGCGAGGAGCTGGCCCGCGTCGCCGGAATCACGGGCGTCTACAGCGTCGCCACCGAGAGCGCCACGAGCCCTCTTTGGTCGCGGCTGCTGCTCCCACCCGGGGGTTCCGCCTCCAATCTGATTCTTCAAGTGGAAGGCGAGGACCCCGAGGCACTCGTCGACGCGCTCGACGGGGTGTTGGCCGAGGCCGAGAGCTCCTCCTTCGAGCTCGAAATGTCGGGTGTGCCGATCATCATCGAGCGAATTCGACGCAACCTCTTCCGGGACCTCGTCGTCTTCAGCCTCGCGGCGATTCTCGTGTTCGGCCTGCTCGTCGGCTTCATCTACAGGCGAGTGCGGATCGTGATCGGCACGCTCGTCACTTGTCTCGGAGCGTGTGGAGTGACGCTGGTGGCCGCTCAGGCAATCGGACTCGGGATCGGGCTGCTCACCGCCAACCTCGTCACGATCGTCTTCGTGCTCACCCTGTCCCACATCGTGTTCATCACCGCCAACTTCGGCAGGGCGACGGTTGGGGAGCGCGGATCACCCGGAAGGGCCTGCGGCGGATCCGAGGACGCAAATGAGGAGAGCCTCGCGGGCAAGAGGAGCTCCACGCCCGCGGGGAGTCCCGTGGGGGAGGAGACCCCAGCTCGCGCGGCGGTGCGACTCACCGTCGGTCCCTCGTTCTGGTGCATGGTCACGACTCTGCTCGGGTTCTCGAGCCTCCTCCTCGCGACCGCCCTTCCCTTGCGCGAGCTGGGTATGGCAGGTGGGCTCGGGACGGTCGTCGCGTTCGGCTCAGCCTACCTACTCTATCCACCGTTCCTCGCGTCTGTCCCCCCATGGGGCGCGGCGTCCCGCGGCACGGAGCGCCAGCGCGCGGCCCTCGGCCTTTTCCCGAAGCGCTACGGCACCCGATGGCTTGGCGCCATCGCTGCGTTCGTGATCTTGGTGGGAGCGGGGCTCTGGAGGCTCGACACGGATCCGGGCCTCCTCACCTACTTCGAGGAGGGAAGTGAGCTGCGTCGGGGCCTGGAAGCGATCGACGATGATGGAGGCAGCAGCACCCTGAAGGTGATCGTCCGGGACAACGACGGGCGCGGGCTCGGCACGCGCGAGGTCTACGCAGAGCTTTGGGCGTTCCAGGAGGCGTTGGAGGAAGACCCGTCCGTCGGTGTCGTGGTTTCCCCAGCGGTGCTGCTCGAGCACGCGAGGAGCCAACCACTCGCGGGCTTCCTGCCTCTCAGTCTCCTCTTGGAGATCCTCGATTCCGCGCTGGCGAACGAGATCGGAAGATCATTCGTGGCCCCGGACCGGACCGAGGCGCTCTACCTGCTGCGCATGAGGGAGGGCGGCCGGTCGACTCCTCGCGCGGAGGTCATCGAGCGGGTGCGTGGCCATGCCGAGCGCAGCGGCCTCGAGCCCGTGCTCGTCGGTGGGCAGTACGAGCTCCAGGCGCAGCTGGGCCGCCTGATCGCCGCCAGCCTTCGACTCGGCCTCGGTGGGCTCATTCTGCTGTTCGTGGGCGTGGCCACGGTCGTGTCCCGCTCTTTTCGAACGACCCTCGCAATGGTCGCGTGCGTCGCAGCCATCCCACTCGTCGTCTTGGGGACGTTCGGCCATCTCGGAGTCGCGGTGGACATCATCACCTCGCCAGGCGCCAACGTGGCGTTGGCGATGGGGGTCGATTCGATGATCCACGTCGTGTCCCGCGTGCGCCTACTGAGAGGCGACCTCTCCGGGGCGGAGCTTTGGTGGCGGGCGCGCGAAGAGCTGGCCCGCCCGGTGCTGGCCGCCAGCGTCATGATCTGTCTCGGCTTCGGGATCTTCGGCCTGTCGACTTTTCCGCCGACTCAGCGCTTCGGCCTAGCGGTCATCCTTGGAACGGCCACTGCCGCGACGATGGCCCTCGTAGCCCTGCCGTTTGCCGCCCAGCTGAGGATCCGGGAACGGTAGCGCGATGCCAACGCGGTGTAGCCTCGCCTACGGCAGCTTGAAGACGTAGAGCGCGTTGCCGGTGCGCGGATGGCGGATCTCCGGCGCCAGCAGCCGGGGCACCGTGCGTGGACTGCCGCCACCGAGCCCTGCGCTGACCGCCACGTACTGCTCGTCGTCGATCGCGAAAGTCACGGGGAAGCCCTGCACGGACGTCCCCAGCCGCGTCTCCCAGAGCACCTCGCCCGTCGCCACGTCGTAGGCCCGGAAGTACCGGTCGACGTCTCCCGCGAAGGCCAACCCACCCGCGGTCGTGAGCGCTGCGGTCAGGAACGAGGCACGCTGCTCCACGCTCCAGATCTCCTCGAGCGTCTCGACGTCGTACGCAGCGAGCTTGCCGAGCTTCCCGTCCGTGCCCGGCATCTCCGACCAGCGTCTATCGGCGCCAGTGCCACCCGAGCCCGGCTCCAGAACGACCTGGCGGCCACTGATGTCCAGGCAGCTCTGTGACAGAGGAATGACCAGCACGCCCGCTTCGGGGCTGTATGCCATCGCCTGCCAGTTGTGGCCCCCCGCGGTGCTGGGACATACGGAAACCCACTCGCCGACTTCGGCCTCCTCGATATCGCGGCGGCAGGTCACGACTCCGGTCTCAGGGTCTACATCGTCGAACACGTTCTGATACACCGTCTCCCGGTGCTCGAGGAACTGGCCGGTCTCGCGGTCCAGCTTCCAGAGGATGCCGTGCTTGCCGATCGTAAACAGCAGCTTCCGGCCGTCGACGTCGATCAGCATCTGCTCGAAGCCTTCGTCGAGATCGAGCGCTTCCCCTGGGACGTGCTGCCGGTACCACACGATGGAGCCGTCGTCGGCATCGAGGGCCAGAGTCGAGCTCGTGTACAGCGCAGCGTGGTTGACGGAGAGCCCGCGGCTCGCAGGAACCCACGGCTTGGCCTGGGCGGTCCCCCAGTAGATCAGGCCGAGATCCGGATCGTAGCTGCCGGTGGTCCAGGCGTCGCCGCCCCCTCTGAGAACGAGGGGCAAGTTCTCCCAGGTGTCTCCGCCAGGCTCACCCGGACGCGCGACTGTGTACGTCCTCCAGACCTCCACCCCGGTGTCCGCGTCGTGGGCCGTGATGAAGCAGCTCTCCTCGTAGAAGCGCTGGCAGCCGTTGATGCCGTTCACGACCTTGCCGTCCACGACGAGGGGACCCGCCACGTTCGTGTAGCCCAGCTGATAGTCCGCAATCTCGGTGTCCCAGACGGTATTGCCCGTGCGGGCGTCGAGCGCGACGAGGTGGGCGTCTTTCGTCGACAGGAACACCTTGTCTTCGTACAGGGCGAGGTTTTTGAGTTGGTCGAAGCCCCCGGGTCGCATGTCCTCCGGGAAGTCGCGCCGGTACTCCCAAAGCAAGGTTCCGGTGGCCGCGTCCAGCGCCTGGATCAAGTTGCCCGGATTGGCCAGGAACATGATCCCGTCCTTCACGATCGGTGTCGGCTCGTTGGTCCCGTCAGCCATGGCCCAAACCCAGGCGAGTCTGAGCTCGTCGACGTTTGTGCGGGTGATCTCGTCGAGCGGGCTGTAGCCCCAGGCGTTGTACGTGCGGCGGAACATCGTCCAATCGGACGGATCGGGGGCCAGAAGCATCGCGTCCGAGACGCGAGACAGCCCCGTAATGGATCCTTCGACCGTGGTGGTCCCGCCGGGGCCTGCCGTCCCTGCTTGGGGCTCAGCACTTGCGTCGGGTACGGCTTGGCGGTCCTGCGGCGATTCTGTGAGGATTTCACCGATGCCGCGGTCATCGACGGCGAGTGCGCCGCCGGTCGCTGCCGCTCCGTTCGCGTTCAGGATGAAGGCGGATACAGCGAGGTACTGCGCATGGGTCAGAGTACCAGGCTCTTCGGGCGGCATATCACGGACTATGTCCACGAGCTCCTGAACCGGGAGTCGCGCCCAGTTCGCCCTGAAGTTGCGCCCGGCCAACTCGGGAGCCTCGAAATCGCCGCGCAGGTCCGCCAGATGGCACTCGGCGCAGACCCGGTCGTAGACCGCACGACCTGATTCCACCGCTTCCGCGGTCATGACGATCGTCGCCTGGCGCTGTGCCATCGCGGATGTCGGGAGCAGGAGCGCCGCACCCAGGAGCCCCGCCGCCGCCGCGGGCACAACTAGAGCACGTGGCGCGCGCGGGAGCTGGCGGTGGATGTCTTTCTGCAGAGAGGCGGCCGGTCGCGAAAAACAGGTCGGACCGTTGGGCGCCCGTGGTGAGGGGGTCGGATGGGAAGAACGGATCGCACGCGTGGCCGTGTTCATCGGCGTCTCGGCACTGGGGCATGGACACAGTGCGTGGTCCAGCGACCGCGCGTCCCCCCGTAAGAGTGTGGTGCGTCAGAAGTCCTGAGACACCACACGATCCGAGAAGCTGGAACTGAGAGGGACGCGGCGCAAACGTCCTGTCTACGCCGCGTCCGGCGAAATCCGTCGTGCGGTCGGCTGGCCGATGCGGAGCTGGGCCCGCCTATCCGATTCGCTGAATGATCTCGTCCCGAAGCTGACGCAGCAGGGTCCGGGTCGGATGGTTCGGCGCCAGGTCCCGCGTCCCGAGGAAGTGCACCTCTCCGATTGCGTACAGGGCACGGTCCTTCTCCTGCGCGGTGGTGGGGACGGTGCCTGCCCTCAGGCCGTCCAGAAGGAAGTTGAATGAGAACTCCGCGACACCCGTCTTGAACGGATTCGGCGCCCAATACGCCGCGCCCAGAGCGTCCCAATATCGACGGCTTCCGTCCTCCTGGTCGGCGGTGCCACCATTCACCATCCGCCGAAGGGTAGTAAACACCGCAAGCCGCGGCAGCCCGAGCAGGGTGAAGTTCTCGCTCATGTAGCCTTCGTCCGCGGCGAAGGCGCCCGGCGCCGACGCGAATCCGAGGTACAGCCAGGACACCGTGTTCGTCTGCGCGACGTCGTCGTTCTTCCGGCCGGTGGTCAAGCGTTCGCTGACCGCGGCTTCCCCGGTGTCCCACCAGATCTCCGCCACTTCGAGTGGGATGGAGGGCGTGGCCCCGGGCCTCAAGTAGTGTTGCGCCGCCAGAGACGACATCCAGCGACGCGCCTGGAAGCAGTCTTCCGCTCGGCCGTGCGTGCCCGCGCCACCCTGGCAAACCCGGCCACTCCCACCTGTGGTCACGCTTCGGAACTGGGTGAGGACGTCGGCGAGGGCCGCGTCGGTTGGCGACGCGTAATACTCGTCCAGCGCGGTTCTCACACTGCCCCCCGCGGCGTCCAACACCTCGTCCGGCAAGGGCATATCGGGCATCCAGTCGCTGTCGTCCGCCTCGGAGGACCATCGAGGCAATGCGACCGGAATGGCCACGTCGGTCGGGTCCATCGCCTTCAACTGACTCGCCGTAAGACCGGCCGGCCAAGAGCTCGTCCCGAACGCGTCCGACCAAAACGACTGGTCGGTCGCGGCGACCGTGCCACCTGGCTGGAACGGCCGGAAGGACGGATCGGTCCCGCTCACCGTCAATGTGTGCACGTATTCGACGATGTTCCGTGCGGTGGTGGAGTCGACGTGTCCGACCGCCCTCCTGATGATGTCCGCGTCGGCGAACGCGAAGAACGCCATGTCGAAGGCATCCCGCGCCGCATGGCAGCCCGAGCACTCTGCTTCGTACGCGACCTTGCCAGCCAAAGCATTCGCGCTCGGCGGTGGTAACGGTGGCTGAGTTCCAGGGTCGTCAGGCTCTGCCTCCGGGCCCGTTGGAGGGCCCTCGGTGCTACAAGCGCCGATGAGCAGAATCACCCCGAGGAGGGTGTGGAAAGCGATGCTCCGGGTGCGGACCATGGTCTCGCGCCTCCGATCGGGGAGGTGGAGTTCGTGGAGGGAGAATCGCAGAGTTCGTAGTTGTACGGATCGCAGTGGCTGCTACGCCGGCCAGGCTGACCAGGTTCCACTGGCGCCGAGGCTGGCGGCCCGCTCCGCTCGATGTCGAGGCTGGCGGCCCCCCTCGCCCCTCCGTCCCGAGCCGAGCGTCGTTTCCTTGTTGAGCGCGGCGTCCACCTGCATGTTGCCGGGTCGGCGCCGCCCGACTCGGGCCAGCGCTGGGCCACCGGACCGAAACGCACGACGCTCCGGTACCACAGGGGGTCCGGGAGGGCCGCCCATCGTGAACGATATGAGACTGATCAGTCGGCGCGGAGCTCTACGTCTCGGTGTCGCCGTCGCGGCGCTCGTGACGGGAGCCGTCGCCATCGGTGCCCAGGAATGGGGACGCGGATGGCGAACGCGGGCGCCCGTGGCGAGTCCGGGCGAAGCCGCGGAGTTCGGCTTCACGTTCTGCCGTATCGTATATCGCAGCATTCGCCGAGAGGCGCTGGGTCAAGGCTGGCGAACCGACTACCCCAACTCGGACGCCAACTTCTCCCTCCGCTTCTCGCAGCTCACGACGAGCGCAGTCAGCCGCTCCTCCAACGGCGAGCCGTTCTACGCGGTTGTTTCGATCTCGGACGACGACCTGTTCAAGTGCCCCTTCGTGTTCATGTCCGATGTCGGGACGATCGGCCTCGAGCCGGAGGAGATCGAGCGCTTGCGGACGTACCTGCTGAAGGGGGGCTTCCTTTACGTCGACGACTTCTGGGGGGACCGGGCCTGGGCCCACTGGTCGAGTGTCATGGACCAGGTTCTTCCGGGCCACCCGATTCAGGACGTGCCCGCGGACCACCTGCTGATGCACACGCTGTACAAGGTCGACGAGGTGCCCCAGGTGCCTTCGATCCAGTTCTGGAGGCGCAGCGGCCGGCACGGGACGTCCGAGCGCGGAGTCGAAAGCGCTCAGCCGCATCTGCGCGCCATCTTCGACGAACGTGGCCGGCCGATGGTCGTCATGACGCACAACACCGACATCGCAGACGGATGGGAAAGGGAGGGGGAGGACGAGGAGTTCTTCTTCCAATTCTCGCCGGAATCCTACGCGCTCGGCATCAACATCGTTCTCTATTCGCTCATCAATTGAGCGGACTCGGGCACCGCAACCCCGTCATCCGAGCACCCCGCTGGCCGGGCCTGGCGCCGGTAGGTGGCGGCCTTCCGCTGCCTTGGCGGGCTGGATAACTTTGTTGTCTCGGTAGCAGGCTATTCGGTCGGTTCGGACGGGTAGCTCCAAGGCGCCCACTGGGGCGCCTTCCTTGTCGTTTGGCGGGTCTCGCCCCCCCCACGAGGCGGTTCCGCGGTCATGTCTGAAAGGACTCAAAGGATGCCTCGACCAACGCGCTTCTTCGCAAGCCGCGCGTCGGTTGTCGTCCTTATTGCGGCTGCCGGCATCGCGCCGCTAACGCTCCGGTCGGAGATCGCGGCTCAGACGTTGACGTTGAAGCGGGATCTAGGCGCCGCGGGTGGGTCCGCATGCGTCTTAGAGCAGCGGGAGGCGCCGCCTCGCTCCAACGCGACCCAGCGCCAGGAAGCGTCCCGATTGGGCTCGGCCGCGACCCAGTCCGCAATTCTGGGCGATCTCGAGAACGCCAGGAGCCAGCTGGAGCGCGCGGCGCAGCTCAATCCACGCTCGGCGAGCATCGCCTACCAGCTGGCAGGGGTGTTGGAAAGCGTGGGCGAGGCTCAGACGGCCGTCGAGGAATACTGCCGTTACCTGTACCTGAGCCCCAATGCGCCCGACACCCCGGAGATCGAGGAGCGTATCCGAACTCTGTCCCCCCTCTCCGATTCCCGTGTCTCCGACGAGGCGCGTGGCAGCTTCGAGGTCGGCGTAGCCAGCTTCGAATCGGGGGATTACGACGGCGCCATCCTGGCTTTCGACCAGGTGATCCTGCGAGAGCCGACCTGGGCCGATGCCTACTACAATCGAGCGTTGTCGCAGTTATCCCGCCGCCGGATCGAGCCCGCCGTGCGGGACCTGGAGCAATACATCAGCCTGGCCACGGGAGCTCCCGACGAAACGGCGGTCGCAGTGACCGTCGTGAACCTGCGGAACCGAATGACCCGATACACGCCGAGCTTTGCGTTCATGGCGTCGCAGGTGTTTCCGGGTATGGGCCAGTTCTATTTGGGACGTCCGGTGTCAGGCGCCATGTACGCCGCCCTAGGGGTCGGCCCCGTCGTCTTCGGCTTTTTCTACGATACCGAGACGAAGCGCCGGCCCTACTTCTGGGATTCCGTGGCGGTCGGGTTGGGGGTTGGATTCGTGGCCGCGGTGGACGCGGTCATCTCGGCGCGCAGGCGCAACTCCCGCATCGACGACCTCGTGCGGATCTCTGTGGGGGACGCGAGGGTCGGCCTCCGACCCCCGGGACTCGTGCCGTCCTCGACCGGCGGCCTGTCGCTCGCTCTGCTTCGACTTCAGTTCTAACATCCGTGGACACTTCGGAACCCACTCGGCAGCGACGCGAGGTGCCCTATCGGCTCCCCCCGACCGAAGAAACGGGCCGGCGGGCCATCGATCCATTCTGGACCCAGAGCGAGCACGCGGACCCGTTACCTCCGATTCCTGAAGCACCGATCCTTCCTGACGTCCTCATCTACTCCGAGGAGCCGGAGCCCGCTCGGAGGGGCCGCGTCGTGCTGATTACCCTCGCAGCGCTGGCCATCGGAACGGGTGGTTTCCTGCGTCGCCTCCCAGAACATGGCCGGCGTTCAGGGCCTCGATCAGGCGGTCCGCGAGGTGGCGCTGAGACCCCTCGGTGGCCTCGAAGCTCTCGGCCACCGCGTCGATGACTTCGGGGCCCACCAACGTGTTCCCCTGGGCCACGTACGTTTGGCCGGACCGGTGACCGGACCAGTCGCTGATGCTGCCGGTGTGCTGGGCGGACCGGCCGTCGACGCCGATGACCCCGATCTGCCTGCGGGCGGCGTTGTCGTCCTCCGCAAGGCGCCGGGCCAGTGCGTCCTCGGGAGACACTCCCTGTGCCATGAGGTCGAGCAGCTCGTAGCCGTACTCGGTGCGCGTCGACGCCTGAGTGGCGACCGCCCCGACCCCGGCCCGCACCCAAGGCACGCCGTTGCCCACGCAGGGATTCCGGGTGGTCACGGCGACCCCCGACTCTCCTGTCGCGAGGTCCACGGCCGCGATCGAGAACGTGTGGAAGACGAGCTCTTCGCCCCACGCCGCTGGCTCCTGGGCATCTGCCGAACCGGTCGCGATGAGGATCGCGAAAGCAAGAGCCTCGACGATACCGATCGACCGTCGTCCACCGGTCATACCGACCTCCTCTGGATGATCTCGATGCCTAGGCCCGGGTCCCGTGGGCGTTCCGCTCGTCGCGACGCGCGCCTCTGGGTCTGATCGGCCAATTGACGCGATCCGCTCCCTAGTGCAACGGTTCGCTAGTGTGGTGTCCCACGCTACGAGCAGGACGTGATACAGAACTCGACACGCCCGATCAGATCGCTGTTGGCGTTGTACAAACGGACCTCGTAGGTGCCGGCGGTGGTCAGCGGCCCGGGCGAATAGGCGCTGGAGTGGCTCGTAGCCACGTAGCTACGTTCGCTCCGCCCGGGGACCGTTATGGTCCGAGTGCCGATCTCGTTCCCGTCCTTCATCAGATGCCAGGTGACTGGCCCGCCGTTCGAAAAACGACCAGCAACGTGACGTGGCCCGGCGCCATCGGCACCGTGGTGCTCAATACAGCCGCCGTGACTGTGTTCGTGGTGCAAAGGCGGTCACCACTACAGCTACCGAGCTGCGGCGCGAGTTGGAGCGTGGCAGATGAGGCTCCGATCCCATCGATCTCGACGAGCCGAAAACCGGCGGTGGCTACAGACGGGCTGTTGGACCGCACTCCCTGCGCTTGTCGGACGAAGGTCAGCCACAGATCGCGCCTCTCGTGTATCGTCAACTCGTTGGCATTGGCTGACTCTGCGTCGTCGAACGCGCTCAGGAGGCGCTGCACCGCCGCGGCCCGGTCGCCGACGCCCTCCATGCCCGGCTCTTCAAGCGCGTAGTCGAAGCTCTCCGTGACCGCGGCGTACGCCGCCATGACGTCCTGGTCGGTTGCGTCCGTGTCGAAGCGCTGGTCAGCAGCGAGCCGGGCGGCCAGCGCCTCGGCCCGGGCCTCGTCCGAGATGAGCACCGTAATGGGCCGGGAATCAGTCAGGTCCTCCCCCAGGGAGGCCGTCACAGTGATCTGTCCGGGCCGCTGACCGATCAGGCGCCCTTCCAACCTCGACTGCAGTGAGTCGAACACGCCGGTTATGGTCGCCAATCCGGGGGGCGAGCTGGCCCACTGGACGTCGTACCCGGACAGATAGCGCGCGTCGATGTCGTCGCCACCTTCGGCGCGCAGCGAGGCCACGAGGTCCACTTCCTGGCCCATCTCGATCGAGGCGGGCGGCGGATCAATGCTTAGCCCGGTTGGAGTAGGCGCTCCGGGCCAGAACACGATGGCAGCAGCGACGCCAAGCACCCCCACCGCTCCGACGGCGAGCAACACCCCCTTCCTGCTGCGGCGAGGCGCGGGGTCTGGCTTCGGGCGTTGGCCCTTCCCGCGATCCGCTTCGCTGGCCCGGTCCCGCTCCTTCTGGGCGGCGTCGGAACGTTTACTGGTCGTCGCAATGGACTTGTCAACTTCGGCACCCGCCTCGACGTCCGTGACGGGCTGTTTCGCGACCTCCTTCGTGGGAACCTCATCCGGCGGCGGCGGTGGGGGTGGAGGCCTCTTCTTCGCCTCCCCGTGCTCGAACAGGACCCCGTCCGGCGAGCGCATGAACAGGACCGGCGTGGCCCATTCCATCGTCGAGATGTCTTCGGTTCTGATCGCCTTTCGGGCCTCGACCATTGCGACATCGACCGGCGCGCCCTGAACGAGCTTGTCGTAGAACGTCGCGGAGAAGACGATCGCCGCTGGATCAGAGATCGGGAACTGCATGGCGACGAGAGCCGGAATCCCCACGCGAATCAGAGAGGTGGCGACGCCGGCGAAGGGATCGACGGCGTGCTCCTGTCCCGCGACTGCTGTCTTACAAGCGTTCAGGAAGACGAGTCTGAGAGATGCCCGCTCGTCGCGCAGGAGCATCTGCAAGGTGCCGCTGTCCACCTGCTGGACGCCTCCCTTGCCGTCGTCGAAAAGGAGACAGCCACGGTTCGTTTCCCGATTGAAGTCTCCGTGTCCCATGAAGTGGAACACATGGTAGTCCTTTTCTCCGAGCTTCTCGCGGAGGCCCTGAACAGTCGCTTGATCGAGGAAGTCGACTTCGACGTCGGGGAGCTTCCCCCAGCTCGCCTCGATGGCCGCACGCTCATCCGTGAGATCGAGATCGGCGGAGCCTTCGGGGTTCGCGATGACCACGAGGATCCGCATGGGCGGCTGGAACGGATATGGCCTGGTCGGCTGCCCGACGTCCAACGACCGAATGACGGGCGTGGACTCGGACGTGTTCAGAAAACCCTTTTCGGCGCCCGGGTAGAGGAGCTCCCAGGGGAGACTTGCCACGTCGGCCAGTCCTGGCTCGTCGAGGTCCATCTTCAGTCGGATGCGTAAGGCGCTGCCGCGCTCGTCCACCCGCGCGAGGCTGCTGATGAAGCGCTCCTGTACCTCGCCCTGAAAGAGTGCGTTGTAAAGCTGCTTCCCGACTTCGGCTGGACCGGGCGGGGGCTCGGCCCCTTCCATGGGCGCGGCGTCCCGGACCGCCGACGCTCCTCGCACCGTACGTGCGAGACCGCCCAACATGCGACCGACGTCCGCGATGTCGAACGGGAGCTCGAGCGTCGACCTGCCCTCCCCAGCCGGGGACTTCTCCACGCGCACGTGGTACGAATCGCCCATAAGGGGGTGTTCCCTTAAGTCCACCGACCCCAAGATATAGTGGTTACCGGGGCTCTGCGGGCCGTTTCCCACGTCCGGTGCCGAGGTAAAGGGCCGAAGCTGGCGTGGGAGCACACTGAACAGCCTGCTCAAGCAAGCGGTAGAACAACAGGCCGCGAGCCCGGGATGTGCGTCGGTTGAAGCGAAAGGTGAACTCGTCCAGATAGTAGGGGAGGTGTTCGCGGGCGATCCCTCCTTGGAGGGTTCCGAGGACCCAGCGCTTGAGGAGAGACGCCACCCGATGTACGGCCGACATGAGCACGTGCGCGGGATCGCCGGAGGTCGAGAGGTTCGTGACCGTGTGGCGAAAGCCCAGTTTGGCGAGTCCCTGATAGCTTGGCCATCCGTCGGTATGCACCGTGCTTGCCGGTGCGATGCTATCCTTGACGAAGCCTCGCAGAACCGGAGCGGAGAGGTCGGGCACCCAACGCAGCCGTATTCTCCCGATCTTGCGTCCGTCGACCTCGGCGGCGATCGCGACGATGGCCTTCTTGATCGTCTCGCGGCCCCGCACTCCAGCCTCCACGCCCCCGACATAGCTCTCGTCCACTTGCACAACGCCGCTCAGCTGGTCGCGATCCGGTCGGACCATGGCCCGGCGGAGCTTGTGGAGCCAGACCCACGCTGTCTTGTAGCTTCCCAGTCCGAGCACACGCTGGAGCCCGAGAGCATTGGCTCCGTATTTCTGGCTCGTGAGCTCCCAGGCAGCGAGAAACCACAGACGCAGGGGCGAGCGCGTGCGGTGGAACACGGTTCCCGCCAGCACCGAGGTCTGCCTTCGACAGTGTGGGCAGACGAGACGCCCCCGCGATGCTCGCCAGACCTCTCCCAACCCGCCACAGCCCACGCACACAAACCCTTCCGGCCAGCGCAGACCCTCCACGTACTCCAGGCATGCCGCATCGTCGGGGAAGAACTCGTCCAGCTCCAGCCGCGTACGGGGATAGTCCACGCCGCCACGGAGCTGAGAAGCCGGAACCGCCATGACCACAACATGTAGTGGGCGGTGGACTTAAGGCAATACCCCATTCGCCCATTTTGGGGCCGATGCGGATGATGAAATCCTCATATGCCATGATGCGTCTCTCCACTGAGGCGAGACACGCCTCGAGAGCTCAGCGAGCGTGGCCGGCAGATCGCCCGTGAGCGTGTTGTACGCAAGCGGCGGAAGATCGACCGATTCGTGGGAATGTCCGGAGGAGAGAATATGCCCTCCGGTGCCTGATCCCGCGAGGTCCGATGTGCCGACTCCATCCGGGGCGGCAGGCCGGCAAACTCTCTACGGCCCTCCCATCACCGGCCTGCGATCCCCTATCTTTTCGGGGCAACCTGTTCGCCGTTCGACCTCATCCATCTACAGGTGCGAGAGTCTGCCTCTACGGGTGTCGAGGCAGAAGCCACCCGCTGAGCGTTCCGAGCCCATAGGCGCGGCCTTCGGCCTCGCGGCCCGACTCTCGGGTTGGACGGATGAGCAACACCGCAACGCAACATCGGAGTGACATGACCACCACGATGAGTCACGACATCGAGGCGATCCAGGAGAAGATCCAGCAAGAGAGCGCCTTCGTAGAGCGCCTTGTGAACGAAGTCGGGCGCGTGATCGTCGGTCAGCGATACATGGTCGAGCGCCTTCTCATCGGCTTGCTTGCTGACGGCCACGTCCTCATGGAGGGCGTGCCCGGTCTCGCCAAGACGATGACCGTACGGACACTGGCCCAGGCCATCCAAACCGACTTCCAGCGGATCCAGTTCACGCCGGACCTGCTCCCGGCCGACTTGATCGGGACGTTGATCTTCGACCCCAAGGAATCCGAGTTCAAGACGAAGAAGGGACCGATCTTCGCGAACATCATCCTCGCGGACGAGATCAACCGCTCACCGGCCAAGGTCCAGGCCGCGCTCCTCGAGGCGATGCAGGAGCACACTGTCACGATCGGGCAGAACACATTCCAGCTCGACGACCCGTTCCTCGTGCTCGCGACGCAGAATCCCATCGAGCAGGAGGGCACGTATCCGCTGCCCGAGGCGCAGGTGGACCGCTTCATGCTGAAGCTGTCCGTAGGTTACCCGAGCAAGGACGAAGAGCTCGAGATCATGCGCCGCATGTCGGCGGGGCCCGCACCGGACGTGCAACCCGTCGTGACACCCGACGAGGTCCTGCGCGCCCGCAAAGCGGTCGAGCTCGTCTACATGGACAGCCAGGTCGAACGCTACATCGTCGACCTCGTGTTTGCCACGCGGGAGCCTGCGTCGTACGGGCTCGACGACCTCACGGAGCTGGTCGCGTTCGGAGGCTCGCCCAGGGCCAGCATCTGCCTCGCCAAGACGGCGCGGGCCCACGCCTTTCTCCGGCACCGTGG
This sequence comes from Longimicrobiales bacterium, assembly GCA_965248625.1. Taxonomy (GTDB): domain Bacteria; phylum Gemmatimonadota; class Gemmatimonadetes; order Longimicrobiales; family Gaopeijiaceae. The sequence continues at coordinate 2,685,354 of OZ252109.1, forward strand.
CTACGTCACCCCCGAGGACGTGCGTTCCGTGGCGATGGACGTGCTCAGGCACCGGGTGCTCATCACCTACGAGGCCGAGGCGGAAGAAGTGACCTCTGAAGACGTGGTCACACAGATCTTGAACAGCATCGAAGTGCCGTAGCCGAAATGATCCCGAGCGAGATCCTCAAGAAGGTGCGCCGTATCGAGATCACCACCCGTGGTCTCGTGAACGAGGTCTTTTCCGGCGAGTACCACTCGGTCTTCCAGGGCCGGGGCATGAACTTCGCCGAGGTGCGCGAATACCAATACGGCGACGACATCCGTAGCATCGACTGGAACGTGACGGCGCGCACCGGGGCGCCCTTCGTGAAGGTGTTCGAGGAGGAGCGCGAGCTGACCGTGATGCTCGTGGTCGACGTAAGCGCCTCGGGCGACTTCGGAACCCGTGAGCGGATGAAGGGAGATGTGGCCGTCGAGATTTGCGCGCTCCTCGCCTTCAGCGCGATCAAGAACAACGACAAGGTGGGGTTGATCATATTCAGTGACCGCATCGAGAAGTTCGTGCCAGCCCGCAAGGGCCGTCGTCACGTCCTACGCGTGCTGCGCGAGCTGCTCTATCATCGTCCCAGGGGCCGCGGCACCGACATCGGCGCGGCGCTCGAGTACTTGACGCACGTTACGAAACGCAAGGCCGTGGCTTTCCTGGTTTCCGACTTTCTGTCTGGCGGATTCGCAAAGGCATTGGCGGTCGCAGGACGGCGCCACGATCTGATCGCGGTCCGCATCGGTGATCGGCGGGAGGTAGAGCTGCCCCCCATCGGGTTCGTCGAGTTCGAGGACGCGGAGACCGGCGAGCACCTCTTGGTGAACACCTCCGATCGGCGGTTCCAGGACGCGTTCCAACGGGACCGCGCCCATGCCGTGGCTGCGCTCGATCAGTCGTTTCGGCGAGGCCATGTGGATCTGATCGACGTCAGGGTCGATCGGCCGTACGTCGAACCGCTCATGCGGTTCTTCAAGGACCGGGAGCGTCGGATCCGATGAGGGTGGGCTTCGTCCTTCGTCTTACCCTGGTCTTCTTCGCGGCGGGGGGCCCGGCCGAAGCCGTACAAGGGCAGGTCCAGGAGCCCCGCTTGCGCATGGCCGTGGACGCGACCCAGGTCACGGTCGGAGGCCGGCTACGCCTGACTGTCGCGGTGGAGCACGACCCGGAGGCGACCGTCCAATGGCCGGACTCCCTGGACCTCGGACCGTTCGAGGTGTTGGAAGCGGGCGCCGTCCCCCCCACTCGCGAAGGCGATCGGATGGTGACTGCGGCCGTTTTCACACTGACGGCCTTCGAGCTCGGCGAGCTCGAGATTCCCAGCTTCGAGCTGATCGTGGCGGCGCCCGACGGTAGCGAGACCGTGCTACCGACGGATCCCTTCGTCATCGAGGTTGTGAGCGTCGGCCTCGACGAGGGATCGGATATCCGGGACGTGAAGGGACCACTGTCGATCCCGCTCAATGTGCTCCTTTTGTGGCCCTGGCTCCTCGCCCTCCTCGCCGCCGCCGCGGGCGGATATTGGATGGCCCGCCGTATACGTCGAGACTCCGCCGAGGAGGCCCCTTCTGCCCCGGAGGCTCCCCCACGCCCCCCCCACGAAATCGCGTATGAAGCGCTCGCATGGCTCGAGGCGTCGCCCTTGCTTCGACAGGGCCGGATCAAGGAGTACTACATCGAGGTGTCGGACATCATCCGCCGTTACATCGAGGGCCGATACTCGATGAACGCACTTGAAATGACGACGCACGAGGTGTTGTGGCGGCTCGATCGCGCAGGGGTTCGTCACGAAACGCACGCCCGATTCACGGAGTTTCTCGAGGCCTGTGACCTCGTCAAGTTCGCCAAGCACCGGCCCAGCCCGGCGGGATGCGGTGACGCCGTGCCGGCGGCGCGGGGATTGGTGGATGCCACGCACCGAGTACTTCCGCCCGAGCCCCAGATGGTACCCGACGGCACGACCCCCCAGGGTGACGATGACGGAAGGGCGGAGAGCGAGCCGGGGCGTGAAGCGGGCGGAGCCGGCGAGCTGCAGAGTGAGCCGCCGGGCGAGGTCGAGGGTGAGATCGACGACCGCGACCGAGCGGCCGGCGGCGAGCGGACCGACACTGCGGGAGCGCCCGCGGGCAAGACCGACGGAGCGGAGGCCGAGAGCGGGACCGCCAGGACTGGGGCTTCGGGAGACCGAGCCGGCGAGGTCGACGGGGCGGAAGCCGAAGGCACCGAGGTGGAGACGGTCTGATGTATCGGTTCGCCGACCCGGGATATCTGGTGCTGCTGCTGTGCGTGCCGGCGCTTGCCTACTGGTACTTCTTCCGACACGCAAGCAGAGGCGGAACGATCCGGTACTCGGATATTCAGGCGCTCCTGCGGGCGGACCACGGCAGCGGACGGTGGCGACACGCGCTGCCCGTGATCCGACTCCTCGGACTCTGTGCCGTGATTGTCGCCTTCGCTCGGCCACAGACGGGGGTCACGAGCCAGAACATCCTCACCGAGGGCATCGATATCGTCCTCGTGCTCGACATCTCGAGCTCGATGCTCGCCGAGGATCTAGAGCCGAATCGCATCGAAGCCGCCAAGCAGGTGGCCAGCGATTTCGTGGCGGGGCGGCGAAACGACCGAATAGGCTTGGTGGTCTTCGCGGGGCAACCGTTCACTCAGGTGCCGCTGACGCTGGACTACAACGTGATTCAAGACCTGATGTCCGAGTTGGAAGTCGGCATGGTCGAAGACGGCACCGCCGTGGGCATGGGCCTGGCTACCGCAATCAAGCGACTCCAAGCGAGTGAGGCGGAGTCGAAAGTGGTCGTGCTGCTCACGGACGGCCGCAACAACCGGGGGGAGATCGATCCCTCGACCGCCGCACAAATGGCACAGGCCCTCGGTGTGAAGGTGTATACCATAGGAGCGGGCTCCCGGGGCACGGCACGAGTCCCCGTGGACGATCCGGTCCTGGGTCGGCGTTATGCAACGGTCCGCGTGGACGTCGACGAAGAGACGCTGACCGAGATGGCTCAGACGACGGGTGGCCGGTACTTCCGGGCGACTGATACCGAGAGCCTCGAGCGGATCTACGGCGAGATCGACCAATTGGAGACGACCGAAATCGAGGTTCAGAACTTCACCCGGTACGGCGAGCTGTTCCACTTCCCACTCACAGCCGGGCTCCTTCTCCTGGTTCTCGAGCTCGGTCTCGGGAACACCGTCCTCAGAAAGCTTCCGTAGACATGTTCAGGTTCGGCTCCGCCAGCGCCCTCTACGGGCTTCTTCTGATCCCGCTTCTGGCGGTCCTCCTTTGGTCTGCCTTGCGCGCACGGCGGCGTGCGTTGGAGCGATTCGGGGACGTCCTGCTCGTGCGCCGGCTGACCGAGTCAGTGAGCCACCGGGCGCGCGTCGTGAAACCGCTTCTTCTGGTCGCGGGAGTCGCGCTCCTCGTGTCCTCTCTGGCCCGGCCCCAATTTGGCACCCGGGTGGAGACGGTGCGGCGCGAGGGCAAGGACGTGGTGGTCGCCATGGATCTTTCGCGCTCCATGCTTGCAGAGGACGTGGCGCCCAGCAGGCTGCAAAGGGCCAAGCTCGAGATCCTTCGGCTTCTCCAGCGACTCGAAGGCGACCGAATCGGTCTGGTGGCGTTCGCCGGCCAAGCGTTCGTGCAGAGTCCGCTGACGACCGACTACGCGGCGGCGAGCCTGTTCCTCAACGCAATGGACGTCGACTTGGTCCCCGTTCAGGGAACCAATCTGGGGGAGGCGCTCGCCGTCTCCCTGGACGCGTTCGATGACGAAGTACGTGAGCACCGCGTCCTGATCGTGGTCACCGACGGCGAGGACCACGAGGGCGAAGTGGAGGCGGCGACGGCGAAAGCAGTCGAAATGGGCGTGCGCGTGTTCACGGTCGGCATCGGTTCCGCCGAGGGGGTGCCGATCCCCGAGTTCGACGAGCAGGGCAGACGCCAAGGCTTCAAGCGAGACGCCGACGGAAACGTCGTGACCACTCGGCTGGACGAGGTGACTCTGAGCTTCGTGGCCGAGGCGACGGGAGGCAGCTTCTACCGCAGCACGCCTCAGATCGGCGAGCTCAACGCTTTGATCGAAGACATCGACGCCGTCGGGGGACGCGAAATTGACGCGCGTGAAGTCACACAGTTCGAAGAGCAGTTCCAGATCTTTCTCGGCCTCGCCATCCTCCTCCTGATCCTCGAATCTCTCCTTCCCGAGCGCCGCCGGCCCGTGGAAGCTTGGAGCGGACGCCTTCGATGAGAACCGGACTCTTCCTTTTGCTGATGATCGGCGCCGTCTCTGTGCCAACGGCGTTATTCGCCCAGAGTGCCCGCTCCAGCGTGGAAGAGGCCAATCGCCTCTATGCGGAGGGCCAATATGCCGAGGCGCAGGCGAAGTACCTCGAGGCGTTGCGAGAAGACCCGAGCTCTCCGGTAATCCGGTTCAACGAGGGGAACGCCCTCTACCAAAGCCAGGAATACCAGAGGGCCCTCGAGGCATATCAGGATGCGATCGAGAGCGGCGACCCGGGTCTTGCACCTGGGGCTTGGTACAACGTCGGAAACTCGCTGTTTCGACAGCAGCAGCTGGAATCGAGCATAGAGGCGTACAAGCAAGCGCTGCGCATCGATCCGAGCGACGACGACGCGAAGCACAACCTCGAGAGGGCGCTGCAACAGCTCGAGGAGCAGGAGCAGAACCCGGACCAAAACCCTGATCAGGGCAACGATGACGAGGACCAGGACAACGAGTCCGAGGGACAGGGCGATCAGCAACAGGACCAGCAGGATCCGGGCGATCAAGAGCAGGAGGACGACTCCAGCGACCAGAACGACCAGGAGCAGCCGCCAGAGCCGGACCCGAACGAGGGGCAGCCAGAAAACGAGCAACCACAGGACGCTCAGCCGCCTCCGGGTCAGATGAGCCGTGAGGAGGCGGAACGGCTGCTCCAAGCCATCCAGGAGGATCCGGACGAGGTCGACCGGCCGCCGCGGGCGGATCCTCTCGGCCGGAGGCCCCGGAAGGACTGGTGATGGAGAGGACGTCCCCGCGAAGCGCTTGGCGCCTGGCTGCGTGCTTGGGCCTGAGCTTGGCCCTGACCCTGGCGATGCCGGCCGAAGCGATGGCGCGGCAGGCCTCCGCTCGAGCTTTCTTGAGTAGGGGCGAGGTCGGCGTGGGACAGCAGTTCGTGCTGAACGTGGAAGTGTCCGGGACACAACAGATCGACCGAGACCCCGATCTCCCGGATCTGACCGCTTTCTCGGTCTACCTGGGGAGCGGCACCTCGACGTCGCTACAGACGGTCAGCGGGCGTACCAGCGTCGCCGTGACGGTCCAGTACCGCTTCCAGGCGACACGGGAGGGCACGTTCCCGATCGCGCCGGTCACGGTTCACGCGGGGGGGAATACGTACACCACCGAGGCCGTCTCCCTGACCGTGTCGGGCAGTGCGACTCCGTCCGGGATCCGGCAGGGCACGGCCACGGGCGAACCGGAGGTCGGGCGCGACGACCTGTTCGTCAGCGCCGAGCCGAGCACGCGGAGGGTGTACGAGAACCAGCCGATCATCGTCGAGTACCGCATCTACACTCGAGTGAACGTAAGCTCATACAGCGTCACGCAGCTGCCCGCGGCATCGGGTTTCTGGGTCGAGGAGTTCCCGTTGCCCCAGCAGCCGCAAGTCGAGCACGTCGTGCGCAACGGACAGCAGTACACGACGGCGACGATCCGGAAGGTGGCGCTCTTCCCGACCGGGCCGGGGACGCGTACCCTCGAACCGCTCGGGATCGAGGCGCAGGTGCGTGTGCGGCGTCCCTCGTTCGACCCGTTCGAGGATTTCTTTGGCCGCAGCTCCCTCCTCGGCTCCACCGTTCCCACCGCCACGGCGTCTCAGTCGATCGAGGTCGAGGTGCTTCCCCTCCCTACCGAGGGACGGCCCCCGACCTTCTCCGGATTCGTCGGCGGCCTGGAAGTGGCCGCGGCGCTCGACCGCGACAGTGTTGCCGCGAATGAAGCTGTCACTCTAAGCGTGGCCGTGTCGGGTACCGGCAATCTCAGGACGCTTCCCGAACCCGAGATCGACATCCCGCCGGGATTCGAGGCGTTCCCGCCGGAAGTGAGCGAGCGCATCGATCGGACGGACAGAGGCGTGAGCGGATCTCGCCGCTACGAATACGTATTGATCCCCCGTGTGCCCGGCATCAGCACGATCGCCCCGTTGGAGATCGGCTACTTCGACCCCGACCGTGAGGAGTACGTCGTCGTCGCGACCGACCCACTGACTGTGGAAGTGACCGGGACCACGGAGGAAGGACCGGTGGGCGCGGGGCGAGAGCGCCGCGGGGTGGAAGAGCTTCGCACCGATATCCGCTTCATCCACATCGGCAACCCGAGGCTTACACGCGCGAATCGGTCTCTCTTGGCCCATCCCGTGTTCTGGCTCACGCTGCTCCTGCCCCTGGTGGCCATTGGGGGCGCAGCCAGCGTACGCAGTCATCGCGATCGACTACGTGGCGATGTCGCGTATGCCCGCGCAAGGCGCGCGTCTCGTGTGGCGAAGAAGCGGCTCGGCCGCGCGGGGGCGCTCGCAGACGGCGACGACGCGCGTGAGTTCTATGCGGAGACCGGTCGAGCCCTGGAGGGCTTTCTGGCCGACAAGCTGAATATCGCGGCGGCTGGGATGATCCGGGGCGAGGTGCGCGACCGCCTGCGCGCCATGGGTATCGACACGGAGACCGCGCTGGAATACCTCGGGTGTCTCGAGGAGTGCGACCGGCAGCGCTTCGCCCCACCCGGCTCCACCGTTGAGGAACGCAGGACCTTTTTAGGGCGGGTCGAGTCGGCGATGTCGGACATGGGACAGAGGCTCGCTCAATGAGGATGAGAGCCTACGCAATATCGGTGACTGTTGTGCTCTTGGCGCTTGCGCCGCCGGTGACACGTCTTCAAGGACAGACCGAGATCTACCAGGAGGGCAACAGACTTTACCAACAAGGTGATTTCGACGGAGCCCTCGACAGTTATCTACGCGTTCGCGAGGCAGGATTCGAGAGCGCCGAGCTCTACTACAACATCGGCAACGCCTATTTCAAGGTGGGCGATCTCGGGTGGGCGATCGTCTTCTACGAGCGAGCCCGACGTCTCAGGCCGAGCGACGCGGACGTCGTGGCGAACCTCGAGCTGGCTCGATCGCTGACCGCGGACGAGATCGCTCCGCTTCCACGCTTCTGGCTCGTCCGGGCCGTGTCTTGGTGGCTGAACGTCTTTCCGCGCTCGATCCTGATCGTCTTCGTCGGCGCGAGCTATCTGGTCGCGACGGGGTCGGTGGTCGTGTTGATCGTGGGCAGCGGGACGATCAAGGTGTGGACCCGCCGGACGGCGCTGGCCTCCGCGGTGGCGGTCGGGGTCTTGGGCGGCACGCTTGGAGCACGGGAGCTCGATATTGGTCGGCCGGAAGAAGCCGTCGTTCTTGCCCCCGAGGTCGCGGTACAGAGCGCTCCGTCCGACGACCCGGCACTCCAGCTCTTCGTGATCCACGAGGGCACCAAGGTCCGAGTGGACCGCCGCGCCGACCAATGGCTTGAAGTCGTACTGGAGGACGGGAAGGTGGGCTGGGTACAAGCGGACGTCGTCGAGGGAGTCTGACGCCGCGCGCGAGCACCCGATCTCGTGGGAGGTGCTTGCTCTATCCGCCGAGGCCTCTGAACACCCTTTCGAGGCCGAGCGTCCATATGGCCGTCGGCCGCAATCCACCGGTCCCGAGAGGAAGGATGACGTTTGCCACGACGCGGACGTCCGGCCCTCCGTTCAGCTTCAGTCCGATCGAAGCGTCCGTCAGATGGTCTTTCTTGTTGGGGATGTTCGTGCGGAGCACGGTCCCGCGGGGCGACAGCGGGTCGAACTCGGCTACCCCAGGCGCCTCGATCCCGATTTCCCCCGTCTGGTAGACCCCTAGAAGCTCCACCGCGAGCGTCGCGGACGCGCCGAGTCGCTGATCGAAGCCGACTGTTGCGAGCGTGGATGTGCTCCGGTCCGCTCCACCGATCTCCATCCCGACGTTCAAGTGCGGCGCGAAACTACCAATTTCGAGATCGCGTACACCCTCGGTGCGCATCCACTCCAGCAGTACCTCGTCGAGTTCCCGGGAGGCCGATACCAGGCGCTGGGCATCGCGTGGGATTCGCGTCCACTGAGCGAAGGCGGACAGCGCTGGTTCCACTTGTATCCGGATGCCGAGATCGGGCCGGACGATCCGCTTCACTGGACGCAGCCGGCGCACAACTGGAACTACATGTGCGCGGAGTGCCATTCGACGGGCCTCCAGAAGGGCTACGATCCAGTCGCGAAGGTCTACGAGACGACGTGGTCCGAGATCGACGTGTCGTGTGAGGCGTGCCATGGGCCAGGCTCCTCCCACGTGGCGTGGGCCGAGGAGACTGCACGGGACGGAGGTGTGCCGACCCCCGGGGCGGATGGCTCGTGGCTGAGTGCCGGGCTCGCTGACCCCGACCGGGGCTGGGCGTTCGGACCCGCTGCTCGAGTCGCCACGCGGACTACCCCGCTCGCTTCAAACGAGGAAGTGGAGACCTGTGCTCAGTGTCACGCGCGGCGGGCGACCCTCGAGGACGGGCGGGTGGCGGGACGACCCCTGATGGACACGCACGAGCCCAGCCTTCTCCACGAGGGGCTCTATTACGCGGACGGCCAGATCCTCGACGAGGTGTACGCCTACGGCTCTTTCGTTCAGAGCAGGATGTATCGGGCAGGCGTCACGTGCTCCGATTGTCACGACCCTCACAGCCTCGACCTTCGAGCTACCGGGAACGCGCTCTGCTCGCGCTGCCACCTAGCGAGCCAATACGACGCACCGTCCCACCACTTCCACCCCGCCGAATCGCCGGGTGCCCAGTGCGTCGAGTGCCACATGCCCGAGCGCACGTACATGGTCGTCGACCCGCGGCGGGATCACAGCTTGGGCATCCCGAGGCCTGACCTGAGCCAACTTGTGGGGAGCCCCAACGCCTGCAACGGCTGTCACACCGAAGAATCGGTCGAGTGGGCCGCACAGGTGTTAGAGGGCTGGTTCGGATCGACGGCCGAGCGGCGAAAGCACTTCGGTGAAGCGATTCATGCAGGGCGGATCGGTGGGCCAGGCGCGGAAGCCCTCGTTGCGCTCGCCCTGGACGGGAGTGAGCCAGCTATCGCGCGTGCGACGGCGCTCTCGCTCCTTTCCCGCTATCCGGGGGGACTATGAAGACGTCACCGATATGGTGAATCGGATCGAGTGGGTCAGGCGCCAGCTCTACGACCTCCAGGCAGTGCTGACGGACCGAGGCGGGGTGGACGAGGTGATTGGCGAGGCCAATGCTCTGGACGAGAGCCTGATTGCCGTTGAGGACAACCTAATCCGGCTGCTCACCGCCGGTTCGGACGGGGTCCGTTGGGCGCCCAAGCTGGCAGAGGAGCTGCGTTATCTGTCCGGCAACATCAGTGGCAGCGACTTCCGACCGACGGATCAAGCAGGGGAGGTGCAGCGCATCTTGCACGAGCGCGTCGTTCGCTACCGCGGGGAGGTGACCCGGCTGCTCGACGACGACGTGGCTGCGTTCAACCGCAGGCTGTTGGACCGGAATCTCGCGCCGCTGATCTCCGACATGTAGTGGTGCTTCGTGGGGTGGTGCGCCCAACGATCGGCGCGCCGATCGTTGGTGCGCCACCCCATGGGCCTTTGGATACAGCCTCCTCCGTCGGATTCGGTGCTAGAGCAGCGCCTCCGCCTCCATTTCCACTAGAAATCCGTCGCCGACAAGCCCGGCCTTCACGAGCGTGCTGGCCGGGAGCACTTCGCGGAATCTCTCGCCGTGAGCGCGGGAGATCGGTTCGGAATCCTTCTCGTTCTGTACGTAGATGCGGGTTCGCACGACGTTCCCCAGTCCTGCGCCGAGAGATTGGAGGGCCCCTTCGATCTTGTCGATCACGAAGTGGGTTTGAGACGCCGGGTCTTCGCCGCCGATCCCGCGGTCCCGGTGCGTCGCAGTGGTGCCCGACACCCATATACGGTTCCCCCTCCGAACGGCTCTACCGTAACCCGCGATCTCCTCCCACTGAGTGCCTGACAGCGCCACGGTGCGGCCGTCCGCGGCTGACCGCGTCTCGTAGGGCGGCGGAAGCGAATCGATGTGGTGGCTCAGATCGCCGGACGCCGTAAGGAAAGGGGGCCTCCGGTACTCGTCGCCGCAGTCGCCCGAAATCGCCACGAGCTCTGTGAGTGCAGTCGAGATCTCGGCGCGATCGTCTTCACTGAGCGCGAAGTCGAACAGCCGTACCGTGTCTGCTATGTGCTCTGACCGGCCCAATCGCGCGCCAACGATGATGCCCCCGACCGCCGGCTGATCGAGCACCCATCTGCACGCGACGTTGGCGATCGACACACCCCTCCGGTCGGCGACGGTGCTCGCCGCGGCCAGGACCGCCTGGTACGCGGCCCACCCGCCCGCCGAGTCGATGAAGCGCTTGTACTTCATCAGGGACCAGGTCTCCAGCTCGTCCATCGTCGGCTCCCGTGCCCCGAGCCACCGTTCGGTCAGGAAACCACCGGCCACCGTGCGGTAGACGAGCAGCTGAACCCCGTGCTCGCGGCAGAGCTCGGTCATTCCCGCCAGGGGCCGGCGGTCGATCAGGGAGAAGCAGATCTGGTTGGCGACGATTGGGATGCCGGTGTGGATGGCCATCCTCAAGTGGGCGGTGTCCACGTTGGTCAGCCCCAGGTGGTGGATGAGGCCTTCTTCGCGGAGCTCGTCGAGCCAGAAGAGCCCGTCCAGCCAGCTGGGGTCGGCGTAGTTCCAGGCGTGGAACTGCAGGAGATCGATGCGCTCGCTTCGCGTCCGGGTCAGCGCTCGCTCGATGGCCTCCCGTACGTCGCGGCGCGTGAGCTTTCCCGGCGTGGGCACCCACTTGGTGAAGAGCTGGACTTGGTCCCCGAGCTCGTTCCCTGCGCGGAACGCCCCGGTGATTACCTCCGCGGAGCCGTAGTGATCGGCCATGTCGAAGGTCGTGAGCCCGGCTCGCACGTAGGGCTCCATGTAGAGCGCCGCGGCCTCCGTGTCGAGGGGACCGCCGTCCCGCTCCAGGTCGGCGATCTGCCAGAGACCCGTGAGGATCCGGGACATGCTCAGGCCAGGCGCGAGATCGACGTGCTCGACTGACGGATTCATGGGTCAGGGCGTGGAGATGATGTGCTCTAGCAGGCGCATCAATGTAAGCCCGGGCGGTCCCTTGGCGTGCGCCCTGTTGGCCCGCAGACCTACCGGATACCATCCACTCGTCTCCGCTTCGCCCTACCCAGTGACCCTCCGCCGAGGCCACATGGGTGTCGCACGCAGTGTCCGCCTGGTGTGCACGGATCGCCGCGTGTCATATGGAGCGGTCGCGACGATCACTCATCTGTGACCCGGGACCACGAACCAAATCCGGATGGCCTCGAATGAGCTCACGCCTGTCGAGCTGGAAGCCCAGCTCGAGCGGCTTCACGCAGACAGCTTCGGCTGGGCTTTGAGTTGCTGCGCGTGGGACGAGGCGGACGCTGAGGACGTGCTTCAGACGACGTATCTCAAAGTGGTCTCCGGTCAGGCCCGATTCGGCGCGCGGTCCGCATTTCGCACGTGGCTCTTCGGAGTCATCAAGCGGACGGCGCAGGAGCACCGTCGCCGAGCGTCGTCGCAAAGAGACCGAGCCGACGCATTGGCCGCCGAGCAAGAGGCCGAAGTGCGCTCCGCCGATGCGACGGACGCCCGAGTCGAGCGGTCGGAGGTCAGACGACTGCTTCTCGATGCGCTCGGGGAGCTGTCGGAGCGCCAAAGAGAGGTGCTTCATTTGGTGTTTTACCAGGACCTCTCCATTCGAGAGGCCGCCGAGGTCATGGACGTGTCCCTGGGCTCGGCGCGAGTACATTATGATCGAGGCAAGAAGCGGCTGCGGACGCTCTTGTCGGAGGAAGCGGTCCGTGGGGGAGGAGCCCCGTGAGCGAACGACACGAAGACGAGCTGCTGCGCGACCGGTTCCAAGCGGTCCGTAGAGCGCAGGCCGGACATGCGCCGGACTTTCGGGCCATGATCGACCGCGCTCGGACGGATGCCGAAGAGCCTGGCCGGCTGCATGTCATAAAAGGCGGAAGCCCCGACCAGAGTCGGACCCGCGTACGCCGCAGGCGCCTTGTGTTCGTCGGCGGTTGGGCCTCGGCCGCGTTGGCAGCGGCAATCACGGGCCTCTTGCTCGTTCGCCCGAGTGCCGAGGATCGCGAGTTCGTACGACTCGTGTCGTCGTTCTCGGCGGAGGCGGCTGCAGCCGGCCGTCAGTCGCCGACCTCCCGACTTCTCGCGGTGCCGGGCATCGAGCTCGTCAACTCGGTCCCATCGGTCGGAGGCTCACTCCTGGAGACGTCGCTACCTGGGACAGCAACGTCAGGCTCAGAAGGCTCGGAGGGCCGTTCATGATTCGGATCGGAACCACGACTCTAGTGATCGCGATGCTCGCCTTCTTCGGTGGTCCGCTGAGCGCACAGACGCCGGAGGCGCAGGAGGATCCGATCTTCGCTGCGCTCTTCCCGCCTGAGCTCATCATGCAGCACCGGCGGGCGATCGACTTGAACGACGAGCAGCGCGACGCGATCAGCCGCATGATTCAGGATCTTCAGGGTCGTGTCGTGAGCCTTCAGTGGGAGCTACTCGACGACATTCAGAGCCTTGGCGAGATCCTCCAGCGGCCGCGGGTGGATCTCGACCGGGCCCTGGATCAGATGGATGGAGTGCTGGAAACGGAAAAGCGGATCAAGCAGGCGCATCTCGAGCTATTGGTCCGCATCAAGAACGTGCTCCGGCCTGAGCAGCAAGCTGAGCTAGAGCGCCTCAAAAGCGGGGAACCCGACCCACCCGAGGATGGTGGGTCCGACCGCTGAGGACCGCAGGTCCTAGGGCCACCACGCCACACCAACATTGAAACGTGACGACTGCGCGTCGATGTTGAGCCCGCCCTCGGTGACGAGCCCCGTCTTGATCTGGGTGAACTCGCCCCCCGTAAACGCGACCTCGACGTCCAGCGCCACCGTCCGCGCAACGTAGACCATAAACCCACCTCCCAACGACAGGTCTGCGCCACTGAACGTAACGTCACCGGTCACGCCTTGGCCCTCCACCACCGCATCGGTCACGCTCATTGCTCGCGTACCGAGCGCCGCCTCCAGATAAGGCACCCAACGGCGCAGGGAATTGGCGAAGTGGAAGCGCACGCCGAGATCGGCGTGTCCCACCGTCCACGTCCCACGCAGGGATTCGGCGTTCTGGACATCGACCTGAGCCCCGTCGCCCTGGAAGTAAAGAGTGACGATGCGATTGATCCCGTACCCGATCCGAAGTCCAGCTCCGCCCCCGCCGCTCGGGTCGCTGCTGTCCACCGTCAGGGTCGATCCGTTCAGATGGAATCCCAGATTGAATCCACGGGTCGTGGACACCTGGGCAGACACCTGGGCAGGGCCCGCGAAGCTTGCGATGAGAGCTACTGCCAACGGCTTGAAGGAGATCGTGCGTTGCATGTGCCACCCTTGGTTCCGGGTCTCGGACCCGCTGAACAAGCGGACCGGCGGGCAGACCGGATCCGCCCGCGCGAATATGATGTCGGGCACGGCCCAGGGCTACCGGACCGTACCCGCGAAGGCGAGCCGGCCGCGCGCTCTGCGCTGGCCGACTCGCCTCCCTTCCGCCGGCAACCCAGGGCCAAGGCCCCTTCGACGCCGGATCCAGCCGTGATCGTTAGAGGATCGCCCCCAAGGTCACCAGTTCGTCGACCGGGTCGACCAGGTCCTCGAGGAAGTCGAACACGTCCTCCACGGTGTCCACGATGTGTCGCAGCACGAGGAACTCGGGCCCCGTCAGCGGATCCCCGGACGCCCCCAGGAACGTGGGCTCGTTCCCGGGGCCGGACACCGTTGCGAACACATCGCCATTGAGGAAGAACGTTCCGTCGATCACACCGTCCTGGCCACTCAGGTCCACACGGATGGATTCACTGCGATGGCGGACCGTGATATCCACGTCGCCCTCGCCTTCGTTGCCCTCCTCGACGCCGTGCACCGTGCCGGTGATGCTGAAGTTTCGCGCGTCCACCCGCATGTCGAACGACACGTCCAGCGTCGTGCGGCCCCCGACGTCGGTCCCCGTCGCCTCGATGGCGAAATCCAGCCGGTTGCCGTCTCCACTCAGGTATCCGTCCACAGTAATCGTGCCACGATCGCCGTTCTCGTCGAGGCTCGTTCGATAGTCGAGAATCGTCGCATCCCGCTCTACGACGGTCAGGTGCAGAACGATGTCCTCGCTGCTGTTGTCACCTTCGTCCACGAGATCCGCGTATCCGATCTCTTCATCGACTATGGGGCGCCCCTCCACGTCCACTGCATACATGATGAACCGCACACCGTTGGCGGGTGCTCCGGTGCGGTCGGGATCTACGGCGTAGTCGTCGATTGCCGGGTCGTAGACGAAGGTCTTCCCGCGATGTAGACCGGAGATGATGGGCGCTGCGCTCGGCGCCGTGGCCAGACGTTCAGCCTGCAACCGGTCGGCCAGATGGAGCGCGAATGAGCGGGCGTCGTCGGAACCTCTTGGTGCGCTGAGCCCTGCTACGACGTCGATCCGGTCAGCCGATTTCGCGAACGGCGTCCTACTTCCCAGAGCCTGGAAACCGGCCCAGCCGTTGGACGACAGGACCGCATCGATGGTCTCGTAGTCCGCGAGCGCAGCCTCCGCGTCGAAGGTCGCGACCGCGCCGGATTCCGTGCTGGTCTCGCATGCCCCTGCCAACAATCCGATCACAGCCAGCGTGCTCCACCGGCTTCCTTGAGTGCTCCACATGATCTGCTCCTCCCCTGTCCGTGCAGCGTCATCTCCGCCGTTCGAGGGTGAGTGACACGGGGGGCACAACTGTATGACAGCGGCGAGACGGCCGTATGACGAGTCGCGATCCGCGTCGTTTGAACCGGCTCGCGCCGGTAGGTTGCGGTTCGTCCGTCGGTCCCTTCCTTCGTCCGCCGGTCTCTCGATTCGTCCGCCGGTCCCTTGCCGCCGGTCCCTTGCCGCCGGTCCCTCGCTACGGGGCGTGCCTTCATGGATCTCGCGATCTCCGGAAAGACCGCCATCGTCACGGGCGCGAGCTCCGGGATCGGCCGGGGGATCGCGGTCGCGTTGGGCGCCGAAGGCGTACGCGTGGCGCTGGTCGCACGTCGCGAGGAGCTGCTACGGGACTTGGCGAGCGAAATGGTCGACGCGGGGACGCCCCAACCGGTGGTGGTCGGGGTCGACCTCCTGGAGGACGACGCGGCCGAGACCGTGGCCGGCGTGGCACTGCGCGAGCTCGCGTCGGTCGACGTGCTCGTGAACAACGCCGGGGGTAGCCGCCCCCTCGAGCTTTATGCGGGCGACGATCAGTGGACCGAGGCGCTGACGTTGAACTTCACCCGGCACCGCCAGCTCACGCATCGCTTGCTGCCAGGCATGATCGACGCTGGTTGGGAGCGGGTGATCAACATCACCGGCAAGTCCGGCCGGACGGCATCAACGGCGCTTTCTGCGCTAAAGCGGCTGTGCATGCCTGGTCGAAAGGGCTCTCGCGCGAGGTGGGCCGCCACGGGATCACCGTGAACTGCATCCCGCCCGGCCGCATCATCAGCGAGCAGATTCTCCGCAATTACACGCCTGAATACCGAGACTGGCAGGCGGAGCACGAGATCCCGGTGGGCGAGTACGGGCAGCCTGCGGACATCGCCAACCTCGTGTGCTTTCTGGCATCTCCACGCGCCCGCTACATCACCGGCGCCGTGATCCCGATGGACGGAGGGCTCCGCCGCTACCAGTTCTAGCGGGCTGCGCTCACGAGCCAATGACTTCGACGCGAAGGTGGGGACAACGCCGAAAGTGCTCTTCGTCCCTGGGCCCGACCCACCCCCCCTGGTTCTTCCGACCCCCCTACCGCTAGCCTTCCGTGCCCGTGCGCGAGCCCGCCGCCTCCCTGGCGCGCCGCGAAGAGCCTTCGTCCCGTGAGCGCTGGTGTCCAAATCCCCTGGCGGCCGACCGTTCGACCGATCGCTCGTCGAGGGCCCGATCCGAAGCGCGGTGTGGAAGCTCGCGTGGCCCACCATGCTCCAGAATGTGATTGGCGGCCTCCAGGGCATTGTCGATCACGCGATGGTTGGGAACTACGTCGGCTTCACGGGGAACGCCGCCATCGGCGTCTCCTGGCAGATCTTCCTGGTCGTCATCGTCTTCATCTCCTCGCTGTTCACGGGAATGGGGGTGTTGGTCGCTCGATTCGCGGGCGCTGGAGACAAGGAAAAGGTCAATCGCACGGTGTACCAGGCGTTCCTGACGGCTGCGGCCCTGTCGGTCGGGATCATGGCGCCGCTGGGGTACTTCTTGTCGCCTTCCCTCCTCGGCCTCGTCAACGCGACTCCGGCGGTCCAGGCAGAGGCCCTGCCCTACCTGCGCATCATGTTCGTCTTCAGCTTCGGCATGATGATGTTCTTCATGGCCGGGGGCGCTTTCCGCTCTGCCGGTGACGCACGGACCCCGCTCCGGCTGGGCATCATCCTCACGGTGCTGAACATCACCCTCAACGTGATCTTGATCCGCGGGCTTGGACCGATCCCAGCCTACGGCACCGCTGGAGCGGCGATGGGCACCGTGATCTCCGGCGGCGTCGTCAGCGTCATCGTGCTGTTCCTGCTCCTCTCCGGAAAGGCGGTCGTGGCCTTCGAGCGGGGCATGCGACTGATGCCCGACTGGACTATCATCCGATCGCTGTTCCGGTTCGGGCTCCCCACGGGTGTTCAGGGCGTGGCCATGAACGTCGGAGGCGTCTTTCTTCTCCGCTTCATCGGGTCGCTGGAGCTGAGTGCGGAGGCTCAGGCGGCGTATGCGGTGAGTTACGTGGAGCTGTTCTCACTGATCACGTGGACATCCGTGGGTCTCATGGGGGCGACGGCGGCAGTCGCCGGCCAGAACCTCGGAGCGGGCCGCCCGGACAGAACGGTCGAGGCGGTGCGCGTCGCCTCCCGGTTCGGCCTCGGCGTGGCCATCGTCGTCGGCGCCATCTTCCTTGCCATCCCGCGGGTGCTGCTCTCGATATTCGGCATGGAGGATCCCGCGGTCGTGGGCCTTGGCGTCCAACTACTGGGCTTCCTGAGCGTGTCCGGGCTCTTCATAACCGTCGCCCTGACGTACACCGGCGGACTTCAGGGGACGGGAGACACGAAGAGCCCGCTCTACATCTCCATCGTCTCACAACTGATCGTCCCGCTCGGCCTCCTCGCGATCCTTCAGGCGGCGCGCGGCCTGCAGCCGGTCGACGTCTGGTCTGCGATCCTCCTGGGACATGCTACGCGCTGCCTTCTGAGCGTCGCGCGCTTCAAGCAGGAGAAGTGGCGCGACATCGAGGTCGACATCGGGTCAGGGACCGCGCCGCGACAACCCGCGTGATTTCCGGAACGGGACTCGATGCCACGTTCGGAGGCCCCCTCCGAGGCCGGAACCCCCTCGGTTCGGGCCGGGTAGATTTATTGCTGCGGCAACTGAACAGGTGTGCGCGCATGATCCCTTCCCCACCGTCCAGTCCGCCGGCACCACTCCCCACCCGTGCTGGCGCGACCCGAGTGCTTGATTGGCAAGCGTTGCGACCCCCGCGAGAGTCACAGGCGCCACACGCGTACCACGCGCCGCACGCGTACCGCGTCCCCTTCCTGATCGTCGTGGCCCTGACGGCAGTCGTGTCCTTCACCGCTGCCGTGTCCGCCCAGGAGACCAGCACGTTGTCGGGACGGGTCGTGGACGAGGCGAGCTCGAGTCCCATCGCGGACGTCGCCGTGCGCGTCGAGGGAAGCAAGCTGCAAGCCCTCACGGGCGCGGACGGAGCATTTCTGATCGAGAACGTTCCGGCCGGACCCCACTTGCTTGTCTTGGAGCACCTCGCGTACGGGACGCACTCCCAGAACGTGGCCGTGACCGCGGGTGAAGAGCTACGACTCTCGGTACGCATGTCCCCGCGGGCCATCGAGCTCGCCCCACTGGTCGTCGAAGGGGTGTCGGAGCTCCAGCGCAGGAGAGTCACCACCGGACACGCGATGAACGAGATCCCGCTCGCGGAGATCGACGATGCGGCCCGCCGGGGGCTCGATCTCAGCGAGGTGCTCCGGCAGCGCCTGCCGGGGCTCAGGATCACGCAAGGCGGCCGTCCCGGCCGTGCTTCGTGTGTCGAGTATAGAACGGCCTCGGCACAAGGACCCTGCCAGGAAGTCTCGATCTACGTCGACGGTGTGCGCGCCGCCGTACCCTCTCTTCTGTACTTCTCCATGCCCCTCGAGGACATCGCTCGCCTCGAGCTGCTCTCCCCCCTGCAGGCGTCGACCCGGTACGGAAGCGCCGCGGGCGGAGGGGCCCTGCTGATCGAGACCAAGCGGGGACCACAGCCAGGGCGGGTGGTGGACCCTGAGCGCTTGATGACGGGCTTCGACTGGTCGCTCGAGGAGGGGCGTTACGAGTGGACGCGCGTACTCCTGAGCTCCCTTATCGGCAGCACCGTGGGCCTGGCCATTGGCTTGGCTGTGGCAGACGCCTGCCTCGATGTCGACGAGGGGTTGGGCGGACTCCGGCCCCGCTGTCCGGGGCTCGCGACGATGGGCGCCGGATTTCTGGCGCTAAGTCTTCCCAGCGCCACCGGTAGCTACTCGGCACATTGGGCTGGTGAAACGAGCCGTTCCAGGGGGCGATTCCTCCCTTCGGCGCTTGCGGGAACGATGATGGCCTCGGCGGGATACCTCCTGCTGATCGAGGGTAAGGAAGGGGGGTCCGGGGCGGTGGAGACCGCTGGCATCGTGATTTTGACCGTCGGCACGCCCATCGCGTTGGCGATTTCAGATCGGGTATTCCGGTCTCTACGATGAGCTTCGAATTCGATGAGCTTCAACCGATGCTTTCCAAGAGGTGGACCATGATGGTTGATCGGCTACCGCGCAGGTTGGCCATTGCGGCCATGTGGGTCCTCTCCGCTGGTTGCTTCAGCTACGTGCCGGCCGAGCTCGACACCGTACCCCCGGGCAAGGACATTCGCCTGTTCCTCACCCGGCAGGGCATGGACGCGCTGAGCGAAGCCGACGTGAACGGCTCTCTCACGACTGGTGCGCCGATCGTGAATGGGGAGCTCATGCGCCGAGACACCGACGAGCTCTACGTGCGCATCCCGATCGCGAGCCGGCAAATCGGGTTTCACACCGCCCAATTGGGGCAGGACATTCGCATTCCCACCGGTGAAATCGTGCAGATCGAGCAACGCCGGCTCAACGGCGTGGGTACGGGCCTCCTCGTGGCAGGATCCGCCGGCCTGATTTCGAGCATCGTCATGTTCATCCTCAACGACGCCCGAGGGACCTCGGGCAGCCCTCCCGTGGGAGTTGAGGAGACCCGGATCCCGCTCATCTCCATCCGCTTCTAGTGATCCAGCTGACGTAGCACCTGCGCCCTCGAGCGCTCGGGCGACGAGTGCTCGCAAGGCGCGGTGCACCACCCCGGACACGGCCACTGGAGCCGAACGTGCCCAAGCCAACTTCTCGACGAGATTTCCTGCAGCAGGCCACCGGGTTAGTCGCGGCCAGTGCGATTCCGGCAACCGACCTGCTGGCCAAGGCCCGGCAGTTCGACACGCTCGTCGTCGGCGGGCGGCTCATCGATCCGGACCAGGGCATCGATGCGCGACGAGACATCGGGATCACGGCCGGGCGCGTGGCCCGTGTAGCCGAACGCATCGCGGAAAGCGAGGGGCGACAGGTCATCCACGCGGCGGGCAAGATCGTCACCCCGGGGCTGATCGATGTCCACGTGCACGTCTACGACGGCGTCTCGAGCGTTGCCATCGAGCCGGACGTGGTGGGGATCGCTAAGGGCGTCACGGCCATGATCGACGGCGGGTCGGCGGGCGCGACGACCTTCCTGGGCTTCAAGACCTACATCGCCCAGCCCGCTCGCACCCGCGTCTATGCTCTGCTCAACGTGTCGAGCCCGGGCATGACCGTGTCCAACGAGCTCGCGGATCTGGCATACATCGATCCGGACGCCATCGTCCGCACTGTGGAAGCCAACCGGGACGTCATCGTCGGCCTCAAGGTGCGCATGATCGCCGGGATCCCCAGCGGACAGGACCTCGAGGTGATGCGTCTCACCCGGATGGCGGCGGAGGGGGCCGGAGTCCCCATCATGGTGCACATCGGCGGTCAGACGTCGCCCCTGCCCCGGGTGCTGGACGCGCTGCGACCGGGCGACGTCGTCACTCACGCGCTCCGAAGAGACGGCAGCATTCTCGACGCCTCCGGGCGTGTTTATCCCGAAGTGCTGGAGGCCGTGGAGCGCGGTATCCACCTCGACATCGGCCACGGCCGCGGCAATCTCGATTTCGATATCGCCGAGCGAGCACTCGAGCAGGGCGTGCTGCCAACAACGATCTCGAGCGACGTGCACCGCGGGAACGCGTTGGGGCCGGTATTCGGGCTACCCACGACACTCTCTAAGTTCATGCTCATGGGGATGTCCCTCGAGCAGGTCGTGCGCTGCGCTACGTCGGCACCCGCCGGCATCTTCGACCTGGGCGAGGAGCTCGGCACGCTCCGCGAAGGAGCGGTTGCGGACCTTTCCGTCTTCGAGATCACGCAGGGCGACTACGAGTTCCTCGACTCGGGTGGCAAGCGCAGAACGGCTTCCGAGCGCCTCGTGCCGTACGCGTCCATGCGCGCGGGACGGCCCTACGGATCGATCACGGGTTGAGAATGCGGCGCTCCCCCGGCCTCCTGTCCGCCGTTTTCGCCCTGTCCGCCCTCCTGGCCCCGGATGCCGCGGCGCAGCTCCCTTACGACCGCGAGTACCCGACGATCCCATACGCGACAGCAACTCCGTCCGATCCCGTCACGCGGTTGGCACAGCGGCTCGAGACTGGCGACGTCACTCTCGAGCGAGAAGGACCGAGTGGGTATCTCGCGTCTGTGCTCCGCGAGCTGGGTATCCCCGTTTCCTCGCAGATGTTGGTGTACTCCAAGACCAGCCTTCTCACACGGCTGATCTGGCCGGAAACGCCCCGGGCGATCTACTTCAACGACGAAGTCTACGTGGCTTGGGTGCCTGGGAGCGACGGACTCGAGATCTCGGCGCACGACCCCGGTCTCGGCCCCGTGTTCTACATGCTCGATTCCCGTGAGGGATCCGGCCCACAACTGAGGCGCCAAACGGGCCTTTGTCTCCAATGTCATGACTCGTACTCCCTCACGGGAGGGGGAGTCCCGCGCCATATCCTGGGTTCGGGGCTGATCGACGAGAACGGGCAGCTCGTGTCGCACGAGGCATGGGAGGTGACGACTGACGAGACTCCGATCCGGAGGCGTTGGGGCGGTTGGTACGTGACCGGGACCCACGGCGACCAAGTCCACATGGGTAACTTGATCGTCCGCGATCCTGCGCAGATCGACCTGGCCGCGGGTGGCAACGTGACCGACCTGTCGGGGCTGCTCGACACTTCCCCCTACCTCGGCTCACACAGCGACATCGTTGCGCTGCTCGTAGCCGAGCACCAAGTCCACGTGCACAACCTGACCACGCTGCTCAACTACAGGACGGTGACGGCGATCCACGCGGATGAGCAGGCGGGTCTTCGGCCCGGTGAGTGGTCCGAGCGGACGACGGGGATCGTCGAGGGGATCGGCGAATCACTCGTGCGGGCGATGCTATTTGTAGATGCGCCTCGCTTCGATGACCCGATCGAGGGGACTTCGGGATTCGCAGCCGACTTCGCGCGCGGTGGACCGACAGACGCACGAGGCCGCTCTCTGCGGGACCTCGATCTCGATACCCGGCTCTTCAGGTATCCGCTGAGCTACTTGATCCACTCCGACGCCTTCGACGCGCTTCCCGATCCCGCTCGCGCGTACGTGTATCGGCGAATCAGGCAGGTGTTGACGGGAGGGGACCGCCGGCCGGGTTTCGCGCACCTGTCAGAGGGGGATCGCGAGGCGATCTTGTCGATCCTCGAGGACACCAAGCCGGAGTTCGCCCGGGCCGGACGATAGGCTCCATCGTAGCCGGGGGCCCCCAGGGGGCAACGAGCACGTCACCGAGCCGCTGGGCCATCAGCTCTTGTGAGTGATGATGTAGTTGTGCTTGCCGAGCACCATATGCGGCCGATTCTGCTCTCTTCCGCCGATCGGGACGATGATGGTGGTTGTGCCCCCAGCGATCGCGTCGCGGACTTATTCCCACGTGAGCGCTTCGAGAAAGACGGTGTCGGGAGACCGTTGGGCCGCGACGTTGGGTGCTGTCGCGAGAAGGGCAGCGATGGCTGTCAGCACCAGTCCCTTCATCGCGGAGGCCTCCCGGACGCGATGACGCGAACGACATTCAGGGTCGTCCCTTCGGCGCAGATCGACGATTCCGCAACGCTGGCCTCCAGCCTCACCTCCTCACCGGCGCTCAGCCCTGTCGTCTGGCCGACCAGCGCGTACAATTCGTCGTACTCGCCTCGCATCGTGAGACACTCGGCACCCTCGTCCGTGACGCGCCCTTCCCTGACCACCGTTCCGGCCGGGCCGGTCACGTGGAAAATGTCGGAGAACGCGAGTGGGGCGAAGTAGAAGTCGAAGACGATGAAGACGTTGTTGCGGTCGTGGCGTGCCCACCCGGGAACGCTCACCTCGAGGGACAACTCACCCCGTTTGTTCGTCATCACCTGACCGACTTCCTCGAAGCCGAACCGGGTGGTGCCCATCCCGATGCGCATGGGGGTGATGGCGGGCAGGCTTTGGGCGGAGAGGGTGACCTTCGTACCCGGAGGGCCGCTGATCGGGCTGAGTGACTGCACTCTGCGCTGGACCCGGTCGAGCCGAACATCGCCCCGCTGGGCCGCCGCGTCCCCGGCCATGACGAGTCCGCAGAGCGCTACGACCGATGCGGTGAGTGAGACTCGCATGGATCGATGAAAATGTGGGCGTGGCAGATCGGTCTTCATCACGATTCCTCCCGACGACAGCGGATCGCTGAGACGACAGCGGACCGCTGGAGATGACGCGTTGCGGCCCTTGGGAGATCCGAGACCCGACCCTCCTTGGCCGCTGCCTACACTTCATCCTACGACGGGTCGCGCGTCCCGTGCCAGAGGCGCCGGGAAAACCCACCGTGAACCGTGCCATTCCCCATCGTAGACCGCTGAGCGAGGGAGACTTCAACCGACCGTGTGACGGACCGTGGAGCCGCCTTGCCGCTTCGGGCCGGCGCACGCAGTTTGAATGAGCAAATCGTAACTCTGCTCTCACTTCCGGGAGGTTCCCGATGCGCGCGACAACCAGTATCCTCATCTTGCTCGCGTTTTCGATCCTAGGTCCGCTGACGAGCCATGCGGCGGCTCAAGCGGGGAGTCCAGCTCATGCCCACATCGGGCACGTCATGGACGGCTTTCGAGGCACTCCGGACGGACAGGGACTGCTCCCAGCTGCCATGGCGGAAGCCGAGATCGCGGCGCGACACGCGGGCCTGGCGGCCGCGGATCTGACCAATCTCGACGGGATGAAGCGACACGCGGGTCATGTCCTCAACGCGGTGGATCCGAGTGTCGAGGAGAACGGACCTGGGCTCGGATACGGCGTAAAGGCAGGCGCGGCGGGCGCGGCGCGACACATCGGATTGGCAGCCGAGTCCGAGGGAGCGACGGACAACATCAAGACGCACTCGAACCACGTTGCCACCGCGGCCCATAACACCGTGGCCCGTGTCGATCAGATCGTTGAGCTGGGTAAGAAGATCCAAGAGGCGGAGTCTGCCGAGGACGCCGCTCCGATGGTCGAGGAGCTGAATGCGCTGGCCGGCCAGCTCACGGCGGGTCTCGATGCGAACGAGGACGGACGCGTGGGTTGGCAGGAAGGCGAGGGTGGCCTCGAGCAGTCCAACACGCACATGGGGCTCATGAAGCGGGGCGAGGGCCTGCCCTAACCTGTCGCTGAATCGGCCGCACGCACCTCGGCACACTCGCCGGTAGGTCGAGGCTGAAGTGACAAGCGTTGGAAAGACCGAGCCCGTCACGCCAAATCGGCGTGACGGGCTCTTGTTCCTTCGGGAACACTGCAAGTGGCCCGATTTACGTGGTCCACCCGGCGTCGCCCGTCGAACCGTGCAGGGTCCTGGAGTGCTACCCGTTCGTCAGCGTCCAGATGTACGCCGCGACCGCGCGCACTTGGTCGTCGTCGATGCCGCTTCCGGCCCGAGGCACCATGGGGATCATGTGCTCTTTCGGCGCGGGAACCCCGGTGTTGATCAGCTCGACAATGGCGTCGTACGTGCCATCGATGTTGAGCCATGCGTCGTCGGTCAGATTGGGGCCCAGGTTCGGGACGCCCTCTCCGGATTGGCCATGGCAGGTGAAGCAGAGCGCGGCACTCGTAAAGAGCCCTTGGCCTTCTTCCACCATGGCGGCGGTGACGCCATCCGGCAGGGCCTGAGTTCGTACTGCGTCCAGCTGAGCGCTCTCACCGTTATCCGCGGCTGGCGCTTTGGCGGCCACCATCGTCAGTAGGGCGAGCATCACCACTGCGGTGAGGCTCCACTTCCGATTCGACGTCATTTCGACTCCTCAGTTGGTTGACGTTGCGTTCGCGAGCGGCGGCTCGTCCTCGGGTCCGGACGAAGAGTCCCTTGAGACACTTCGGCCGCAGGGCCGACGGTCAACGCGCCAATCCCGGAAGCTGTCCGTGGGGTAGGCACGGGTACGGGTTTTCGTTTTGCGGCCGGGCTGGTCAGTCGTTGTGACTTTCCTCGTACTTGATCTGCTCGCGGACTCGATCCTTCGCCTGCGCGTGGTCGCGCTTCTTCGCGGCCCGCATCGCGAGGTCCCGGGTTCCCGAGGATTGTACCTTGGGAACGGAGAGGAGCCGCTTCAGATCCCTACTCTCGCAAGAGGGACACGCGGGCGAGTCCTCGCCGCGCACGAGCACCTCGAACTGGTTATCGCAGTCATTGCACGAGTATTCGTAGATGGGCATACTTTCCAACTCCGATCCTAACAGTTACGACGCCGGGCGGCTAAACCTTCAGTCCGTCTGCCGCGCGCCCAGAGTATGTACCGGCGTGCTTCATACGCAAAGGGCTTCGACTCCGTTCCAGCCGCTTGCGGAAACGGGACCGGGCCACCGACTCGCTCACCCCTGTTCGAGCATGAGTAGGGAGAGATAATATAAGTATGTGACCAGACGTCAGTGAGCCGGCCCCGTGAGGGGAGCCGGCTGAACGTGATACGATACCCCGGCGGGGCATAATCAGTGCCCCACGAGGACTACAGGGAGGGAAAGACAATGGTGACGGTGTCGAGACAAACGGCCGCTCTCGGCGGTGTGCTGGCGGCTCTGGCCTTCGCGTTCCTTGCTGCGCCAGTGGCGGTTTCGAGTCAGGAGCAGGCCGCCATGGAGCTGACCGATGAGCGCATGACCCTCTTCACGAGGGTTCACATGGAGGTGGTAGAGGCTCGTGAGGAGTTCAACCAGGCGATCGCGGTTACTCACGACGATCCCGGGAAGGCCACGCTCCGTGCCGAGATGGATCAGAACCTCACCGATATCTACCAGAATCACGGCATAACGCAGGCAGAGTACGAGCTCATCACTCTAGAGATCAGCCGTGACGAGACGCATCGCGAGACGTTCGAGAGGATCCTCACGGAGCTGGCCGAGGGGACCGACTGATCGAAGGTACCGACTGACGAGACCACACCGTCGGTCGGGGTTCGCATCGGCGAAGGACGGCGTGTAATTGGAGCCCACTGATCCCGACGTCGGGACCATCGGCTCAGCCGATCAGCACGAGAGACAGTTGTGGTTGTTGTGGGCGCCCAGTTCCGGCCCCGTTGCGGAGCGGCACGAAGCGCCGGCGGAACGAGATGATCCCGTCCCACCCGATTCCGGCGGGTCGCGACCAGCTAATGGCCCACGCTCAAAATAGGTTTTGTGGGCCGTTATAGCCAGGAAAACCCTGAGTTTTGCAATTACCGGACCGGAAGGCCTCGCGAGGGCCTCTGATTTCGATCCCGCGTGGATCATCGTTAGTATTCCGCCGAGCTAGCGGGCAGTCACAGCGTCGCGGATGGGAACCATGGACCGGCGCGTGTCGTGGGGGTGCAGACCCCCCGCAGCATTGCGTTTTTTCCTCGGATCCCTGATCGGTCGGGAACCCGCTGCGCTCGTCGATGATTTGACGTGAGCGTCACATAGCGGTCCTCCGAGATTCCGCTGGGGCGGCTCGCGCCGAGCCAGACCTCGGAGGTATGCGCATGTTCAGCGGATCGGTATCTCTGTCGGCGGTGAAGTGTGGACGCGGGGCAAGGCTATGGAGACGGTCCAGGACCCTCGCTCGCGCGGCCGTCGTCTTGGGCGGCATGGCGCCCCTCTGCGGGTGCTTGAGCTCGCCCCTGGAGCTACAGCCGCTCACGGTCACGCTGACCGCTACGCCGCTGACCGCCGCCGTGGGTCAGGACATTCAGTTCCGCTACGAGTCGCGCGGCAGCAACCTCGAGGGAACCGTCATTGATTATGGCAACGGAGAGTCGGAGTCGATCGCGTACGCCCGCACGAGCAACGCGCCCGTCAACATCCAGACCCAGGGCGGCGTCTTCGATCAGGCGTACGAGACCGCGGGGACGTACACGGCCCGGGCAACGGTCACGGACCTTGCTGGGGCGGTCCAGGTCGCCGAGGTCACCGTCGAGATCACCGATCCATAACGCGCCTCGCCCGGTCCGAATGAGCGGAGGACGGTCCTCACTGCGAGTCTCCCCGCCGGGCCTTGTTGTCGCGGCGACTCTGCTCGCGACATTGTCTTCCCGCGGAGCCGAGGCCCAATGGGTCGAAGCGCCCGGTCAAGGATGGGTGGACGTCTCGGTCTACCACCTGGACACGCACGACGCGTTCCAATTCGACGGTGAGGTCCGGGAGTTCGATCCGTTCACCCAAGGGCATGCCGTCAACACGGCCGTGTTCGTGACCGTGGCGCTAGGGCTTTTCGACGGCGTGGATGCCTGGGTTCAAGCGCCATATCAGCGTCTCCAGTTCGACGACCTGGGTGGTGAGCGACTCCGCTCCGGCGTCGGGGACACCCGCTTGTTTCTACGGGTCCAGCCCTTGCGATACCTCGGGAGTGGCCTCCCGCTGGCGATTCGAGGCGGGGTCAAGGTCCCCGTTGGTGACTTCGCCGTGGAGTCCGAGGTCATCCCGCTCGGAGACGGGCAGAGGGACTGGGAGCTGATGCTGGAGCTCGGGCACTCGTTCTACCCGATCCCGGCGTACGTCAGCGGCTGGGTGGGACATCGCTGGCGAGAGCCGAACGAAGAGGCGTCCCGGGATTTCGGAGACGAAGTCTTCTTCCTCGTGTCGGCGGGCGCGGAGCGCGGCCGATTCGGCCTGAGCGCGATACTCGAGGGATGGGACGGGGACTCACCGGTCATCGAGCGCATTCCCGTCCCCAACGCTTCTCGCTCGATGCTTCAACTCACCCCCACCGTCAGCTTGGCCGTGGGTCCGGGGGCGGTCAAGGCGGGGGTGCGGGTCCCCCTGAGCGGGAAGAACCTCCCTGCCGGCAATGCGCTCGTGATCGGCTACTTCAGCCGCTTGGGGCTCTGAATCGGCGGATCCGGCCCTCGCGCCGGGGGTACTTCTTCGCATGACTTCATACGAGATCCTCTTCCGGGCCTGGAGCGCGGTATTGGCGGCCCTCCTTCTGATCCTCTCCGTGACACCCGCCCGCGCCCAGTGGGTCGAGCCTGCCGGCCAGGGGTGGGCCTCGCTGTCCCTTTTCTACCAGGACACCCAGGAGCAGTTCGGCATTTCGGGTGAAACGCGACCCCTCTTGCTTGAGGGGCACGCCTTCGCCACGTCGACCTTTCTCACGGTGGCGCTGGGTGTCGTCAAGGGAGTCGACGTATGGGTCCAGCCCTCGTTTCACCGACTCCGGTACGACGACCGGGACGGACGTCGCATATCGACGGGCTTCGGCGACGCGCGCATCTTCGTGCGGGCGACGCCAGGACTGCTCTTCGGGAGCGACTTCCCGTTCGCCATTCGCGCGGGCATAAAGGTGCCCGTGTCCGACCTCGATGTCGGAAACGACATCATCCCGCTCGGTGACGGACAACGCGACTACGAGGTGGTCGCAGAGGTCGGCCACTCGTTCTGGCCGCGCCCTCTATACGCGGCGGGATGGGTCGGGTACCGCTGGCGTGAGGCCACTGATCGCGGCGACTTCGGGGACGAGCGGTTCTTCAGCGCGACTCTTGGGGGGGGCGACGGCCTGCTTGGCTTCAAGGTCCTTTTCGAGGGGTGGTTCGGTGAAACGCCCACTTTCGGGGCGCAGCCGTCGGACGATTTGCGGCGCCAGATGCTGAGGCTCAGTCCCTCGCTCCTGGTCCAGGCGGGCCCGGGGCAGATCGAGCTCGGAACGCGGGTGCCGATCGCGGGCAAGAACTTGCCGTCCGGATCAGACTTCGTTCTGGGCTACTTCACCCGATTCGGATTCGGAGGCGACACGCCAACGGGTGACTGATAAACACCCGCGAGTGACGGCGGCGCACGCCGCCCCGATTCAGCTCCGGCAGGTCGGCAACTCCGGTCAGCTCCGGTAGGTCAGCAGCTCCGGATCGTACAGGTCCGCCACGAATTCGCCGTAGCCGTTGAACAGCTGGGTCGGCCGTGCCACCGTGTCAGGGATGTGCCGCTCCCGGGCCTGCGACCAACGGGGGTGGGACACGTCGGGGTTCACGTTCGAGTAGAATCCGTATTCCACGGGGTCGAGGTCGGACCAAAAAGTGGTGGGCTGGAACTCCATGAACTCCATCCGCACAAACGCCTTTGCGCTCTTGAAGCCGTACTTCCACGGAACGGCGAGCCGAAGCGGCGCTCCGTGCTGCTTCGGGAGCGGCTCCCCGTATACGCCCGTCGCGACGAAAGCGAGATCGTTCATGGCCTCGTCCAGGCGAAGCGCCTCGTAATAGGGCCATGGGTACTGCGGCTGCGTTTCCTGGCCAATCGCCTCGCCGGGGCGATTGAAGCTCAGGAACGCCACGTAGTTCGCCGACGACAATGGGCGGGCCTTCTCAATCAACTTGCGCAACGGATAACCCGTCCACGGCACGGCGATCGACCACGCCTCTACGCAGCGCAGCCTGTAGAGGCGCTCCTCGAGCCCGAACTCCTGCTCCAGCGCGTCCACGTCCCAAGTGGTTGGGTTCTCCACCAGCCCTGCAACCTCGATCGTCCACGGCCTGACCCTGAAGGGACCGGTGAGATCCCAGATTTTGTTGATATCGGACGCGCGTCCGATGAACTCGTAGTAATTGTTGTGCGTAGCGGCCTCGACGCGGTCGGTGACCTCCCGCGAGCCAATGCC
The DNA here is from genome assembly GCA_965248625.1 of Longimicrobiales bacterium. Lineage (GTDB taxonomy): Bacteria > Gemmatimonadota > Gemmatimonadetes > Longimicrobiales > Gaopeijiaceae. Next base: position 2,714,867 of record OZ252109.1, read on the forward strand.
ATACGTAGAATTCCTGGCAGCGGGGTAAAGGCTCGCCGCCGGCGAGGCACAAATCGTCTGGAGCGGATCGGTTGGGGGATCAGCGTCACATCCGACGCCGCCCCCACCCACGGGGGGATCCGCCTCCACGAACGAGCTGCCGCACGCGCCCGAGCCCAGCGCCGCGGCGCCGATACCGAGCGCGCGGACGAACTCACGGCGGCGCCAGTATATGTCCTCGGGCGTAGCCTGCGACTCGGGAATCCGCCATCGCGGCGGAAGGATGATGTTTGCCATCTGGACCAACTCCGTGTTGGCACGCCGATCGCTCGGCGCCCCGGCATCCTCCGAAAGGTAGGTGCGACCAGGCTTCGGATCCATCCCTGCGACGGCGAGCGTGGGCGAACACGGCGCGGCGTTCCTACCTCCTGACCCCACGGACAGACAGGCAATGGTGGAAGGGTCCGGGCAGCCCGTCCTCGTGAGTCCGGCGTTCCCTCCCAGGCTCCTCGCAGACGTGGAACCTCCAGGCACATCTAGGGATTCCATCGGCATGAGATCTCGCGTAAGGCAAGAGTTGGTGCTGGCTTCACTCATGGCTCTGGCGGCCTGTGACGGAGCGGTGGGTCCGGGCGATCTGGGCTTCGACGACAACTGCGACCTGTTTTCCGGCAACCTCACGTCGGGAGGTGTCGACCGAGACGGGATTCCCGCCCTCAATGTGCCGCTGTTGGAACTGGCAGAGGAGGCCGCGTTCCTTCGTGAGGAGGACCGCGTGCTCGGGGTTGTGTACGAAGCCGAGGCGCGCGCGTACCCGCTCTTGATCCTCTGGTGGCACGAGATCATCAACGACGTTCTCGGAGAAGTACCGGTGATCGTCACCTACTGTCCGTTGACGGGCTCGGGGTTGGTGTTCGATGGGCGCGCTCCCGATGGGGAGGCGTCCTTGTACGGCGTCTCGGGCCTCCTCTTCGAGAACAACCTGATGATGTTCGATCGGGTCTCAGAGAGCCTGTGGCCCCAGTTGATCGGATCCGCGCGATGCGGGAATCGGAAGGGTGTGTCACTCGATCAGATCGCTGTGGTCGAGACGACCTGGAGGGAATGGAAGGAGCGCCACCCCGGGACCACCGTCGTGTCCGATCAAACCGGGCATGCCCGGGCCTACGAGGCGTACCCGTACGGGGACTACGCGATTGTCGGGAACGAGGGCCTCAACGCTCCGTCGTCTTCGTTCAGTGACGCGCGACCGGCCAAAGAGCCGGTTTTGGGAGTGGCTCTGAACGGAGCTTCGAGCGCCTATCCGTTCCTCGCCCTCAGCGAGCTCGGAAGGTCGGTGGCCGTCAATGACGAAGTCGGCGGTCGGTCGATCGTGGTGACGTGGCTTTCCGATTCCGCGGCGGCACGGGCGTTCGACCGGTCCGTCGGTGGTCAGACGCTGGATTTCGCGGCGGGCGAATCGGACGCCGGTATGTTCGTCGACGACCAGACGGGGTCGATCTGGACGGCCGACGGTTTGGCCGTCTCCGGAGATCTGGCTGGAGAGCGGCTGACACCCATCGACGAGGCCCACGTCGCCTTCTGGTTCGCCTGGTCGGTGTTCCACCCGGACACGCGGCTCGGGGTCTCCTAGGCCTACGCACTCTGGGGTGTCTTCCTAGGCATACCCGACTCGGGGTCTCCTAGGCCAACCGAGCTCGGCAGGGCGCACTACCGGTGCGGCGCCCGCTACCCTGCGCCCCTTGCCGCGCCCTCCGTGACAATCAGCCGGTGATGCACAGTCGTGGCGCGGGAAGCTCCAGCCCCACGTCTACGTCGAACCTCCGTCGCACGATCGACCCGAACACCCCGGTGCCGTCTCCGTGGAGGCTGGGGACTCTCACCTCACCGGACGGATTGAAGTTCCCGCCGCGGATCCAGTTCACGTAGTTGCGATCCACCGCGGAGACGATGACGCCCGCCTGTGTGCCGAACGGTAGACCCGCCTGAAGAAGGAGTGCGAGGTCGCGGTCAAGATCGAACCTGTCGAACAAGCCGAACTCGGACGGAAAGACGATTGTCGTGTCCGATTCGGATATGGAGAGACCAAGGAGCAACAGGGGGTCGTTCTCCACCTCGATCTCGGTGTCCTGAAGTGCGGCGGTGAGGTTCGAGATGAGCGTCTCCGAGATATACGCCCACGTCCCCTCAGATCGAGTCCAGTGGATCCGAAGGCGTTCGAGGGGCCCGAGGCTACAGAAACGGCTCGCGCCGAGCGCAGGAGGCGTCGGACTGACGATCTCGTAGTCGCCCGGCACGCGCGTCGTGCCGGACATCCGTCGGTCACCGGGGAGCAGGACGACGGTTTCGACGAGGCTGCCAGGACCGAACAGGAGAGGCTGGAGCGGTCCGGAGACGTAGCACGTCCCCGTCAACTCCTCCGGCACCTCCCCTACGATGCACTCCGATGAGTCGGCTACTGAGAAGCGGACCGTCGAGGCGCGGAACTCCGACCGCATGAGGACAGTGGCGCCGGGAACCGCGTTGCCGGTGGCGCTGCTGCCGAGGGTCCGGTGAAGGAGCGCGCTCGCGTTCGTGCCGTCTCGATCGACGGTGATGAAGACCTCCGCGATGACCACGTCCGCCGGCGAGGCGACCGTGATCTCCTGTAACTCACACCCTGCTGTGCCTAGCGTGAGGGCGAGCACGACCCAGGCGGCGAGGCGCCGCATCAGAACGTCAACTCCACGCCCAGGGTCGGCAGGATCGGAAACATCGACACACCCGACCGAGTGGGAGGGGTGAGATCGTACTCGAAGAAGTAGAAGAGCACGTTTCGCCGGTTGTAGAGGTTCAGCACGTCCACGTAGGGCGTGAGCGTGCCCCATCCCTTCACGAACGTCTTGCGGACGCTGAAGTCCAACCGGTGGTACGTTGGATAGCGCTCACCGTTGCGTGGCCCGAGGACGACGGCGTACGCCTCGTCTTCCACGCCGTCCCCTTGCCAAACGAGCCGGCTACCGGAGGTGTGCCTCGGCGTGAAGTACGCGAACGTTCCGAGAGGCCGCGTGAAGGGAAGGCCGGTTCCGAGGTTCCAGCGGATCCCGGCGCTGATCCCCCTCGGAAGCGGAAAGCGAAGCACGAGGTCCACGTCCACACGCCGGTCGAAAATGGGTGGGTAGGTGAGATCGGGCGGCGGGTCGAGGCCTCCGACGAAGTCAGGGAAGGTGCGGGTGGCCCGCAGATACGATGCGGACAGCCAGCCGGTCACGCTGCCGGCACTCCTCCGGATGAAAAGGTCGACGCCGCGCGAGCGTCCGGTTCCCGGAAGCAAGTCGTCGGTGAGCGTGTTGGGGTCGTCCGCGAGATTGTTGGTCGCGACTCCGTCGAACTCGCGGGTGTACGCCTCGAGCGACGCGAACCAACGATCTCCGAAATACGATTCGATCCCCACCTGTAGCTGGTCGGACGAGACGTGGGGAGCTCTGTCCCCCGTGAGCACCCAGACGTCCAGGCCCAGGGGTAGCTCCTCGTCGCGGAGGGAATGCAGGAACTGCGTGAAGCGCCCGGCCGCGACCTTGATCGCGGCGTCGCCGTCGCGGAAGAAGCGCTTCAGGGCCAGCCTGGGGGCGATTTGATCGACGTTCTTGCCAGCCGAGGGCAGCCACCGGTCGGCACGAACGCCGGCCTCCGCCAGCCAATCGGTCCCACCTCGCCATTCCGTTTGGGTGTAAGCGCCCATGAGCCAGCCGGTGCCGTCGCCTTGACCAAACTCGGTGCCGCCTGAGCGTGCGACGTTGTCGTATCCCATTCGATCAGCGGACAGCCCGCCCTTGAACGTCCAGCGCCGTCCCGCGCTCCGCTCGAGGTCCGTCCCCAGAGACACCTGGCTGATACGGCTCGCGAACTCGGAGTCGTCGAAGTCGGGAAACTTGAGGCCGGTGCCGAATCGTGTGTACCCTGCCCTGAACTCGAGCGCCCCCCCGCCTCGCTGGGGAATCGTCCAGCGGCCCCCAAAAACGTCGTTCCCCCAGTCCCAAAAGACCCGCAGCGGGAGGTCCTCCTCGTCGAGTGTCGTCAGGTTGAGGACGTCGGTGCCCGTGTACGCGGTCAGCGAGATCCGACTTCCCCCCTTGGTCCATCCTTCGACGAGGCCCTGGATGTCCGTCAAGTGGTAGGGGAAGTCGAGCACGGGCTTGAGCACCTGGTCGAAATAGGATCTCCGGGCCGACGCCCGCCAGTGGACACGTTGGAGGCCTAGAGCGTCCGGCAGCCCGTCCGAGATCCCGCCTCCGAGGGCTATCCGCGTGGCCAGTAGTGACACTCCGCCTTGAACGCTGAAGTCCTCGGTCCCCGGATCGGACTCGACGAGTAACACGGAGGAGACGCGGCCACCGTACTCGGCCGGGAAGCCACCCGATTGTAGCTCGGCCCGGCCGACCATGTCGGCGTTGAAGACCGAGAATAGCCCACCCAGGTGGAAGGGATTGAAGATCGGAACACCGTCCAGGAGGATCAGGTTCTGGTCGGCCGATCCTCCACGGACGTTGAACGCCGACGTGAAGTCCGAGGTCGAGATGACGCCGGGTAAGACCTCGATTGCCCGGATCGGATCGGCCTCGGCCAGGCCGGGGATGAACCGGAGGTCCTCACCCGAGATCTCGCGGACGGTCGCTCCTGCGTCCTCACGGAACCGCCGCCGCTCGCGGCTGCGCTCCGCGTCGACCGAGATGCCCTCGACCTCGATCGCCTGGGTCGTCAACGTGACGTCGATCTCGAGCCGCCGTTCGGCGATGATGTCTATCGGTTGTACGCTCACCGCGTAGCCGATGCGCTGTACGTGCAGCTCGTACCGTCCCGGGGGCACGTCTTCGAGCCGGTAGTAGCCGAGGCGGTCCGTTTCCGTGAATCGAACGACCTCCGACCCATCGTCCAAGGTGAGAAGCACAGAAGCGGAGAAGACGGGTGGACCTTCGTCGTCGCGGACCCGCCCCTCCACTCCACCGGTCTGAGCGGCGAGGGCCGTGGGAAGGCCTCCCAACGCGACCAGGACCGCCGCCAGGCCGCGGGCGGTCAGGACCACGGCCGAGTGGCGAGCAGCGAGGACCACTGCCAAGCGGCCAGCACCACGGCCAACCTGCGGGGTGCGAGGAACACTGCCAGGCGGCGAGCGTTCAGGAGCATCGAGGGCGAGTACCCGTCCGTGGGGGCAGCGACCAGTCGACGACGTCTGACGGAACTAGCCGATGTCGATGAATGGACGGACCTCGCTTGACACCCAAACCGAACCTCTCTGACAGTCTTGGGCCCACGGAGGGTGGATGACGCGGGGAGGGCGGCCGAATGACAGGTCGTGATCACGTTCACCGGACTCCCGCGCCGGGTCGACGCATCACAGCGACCTGGGGCAGTCCGAAGAGAAACACCTCATGCGGGCGGTAAGGTCCCTCGTCGGCGCCAATGCAGGTTGCGCCGACGAGTACCATCATGGCATCATTCTTTGTCGGGTTGGAAGCCCGCCCTGTCATGATGCCCGGACACGTTCACATGATTGATATAACCACGTGCGGCCCGACCCGCGGGGCATACCGCGGACACGCCCTTGGCGCGAGGGTCACCATGGGGGCATGCGCCTGTACAGGCTTCACTGTCGCGTGGCGTCGGTTGGGCCGACGCATATAGCTCTCGACTCCGAGAGGACTGCTCAAGAGGCCCGGTCGGCGACTCGCTGGTCGGGCCGGTTTTCGTACTGCTCGCGCCGAACGCTCGGGATTCGGCACAACTGGAGGTCGTTCGATGTCACGATGGATGCTCGTCGGAACGGTGATGGCGGCTGTGGCGGTCGGGGGCGGATTCTGGGTTACCAGGACTCCAGAGGCCCGTCCGCACCCGCACGAGTACTCGCCGCTCGTGCCTATCGATCTCACTCTCGCAGTCGCGGGTGACGGGGGGGACTCGGTGGTGCCCTGGGAGCTGCTCCGTCGAGACTTCTCCGGCAAGTCGAGTGAGGGAGAGTGGATCGACATCGAAGAGGTCGTAGAGCGGAATCGCGTGACCCTTCTCACGTACTTCGCGGAGTGGTGCGCCAACTGCCGGTACGAGGCGCCGGATCTCGTGGCCAAGTACAACGAAGGACGCGACCAAGGGCTGGCCATCGTGGCGCGGAGCGAGTACTCGCACCCAGACGTCGTGGCCGAGTATCTCGAAGAGTTCGGCATCGAGTATCCCGTGCTCGTGGGAAGCCCCAACCCCAAACCGGACAACGAGGACCTCGTGCGTACGACGACGGGCCACTTCCGCCTACGGAAGGCCCTTCGCGATCCGAGGAAGTGGGGCACCCCCATGAACATCGTCGTCGTGGACGGAGACCTCGCGAACGCCTCGATCGTGACGGGCGAGTTCTTCCCCGGCCATTTCGACCATGCGTTCCGTCCCGTCCTGGAGGGGGCCGCCAGTCACACGGACGCGATGTCGACGACGGATCCCTGAAGACCCCTCGACGAGGCATGGTCCGGGGGTCGCTTGGAGCGATCTCCGGTCCTTGCGCCAGGCCGCTCACCGCCCTAACTACACCACCGTTTACCGTAGCTGCCTCGAATTGCGAGGTGCGCGTCTCGCGAGGCTTGTGACCCTCGTGGGGGGGCTCGCCTGTCAGTATTCGAGGCGCTTTCGCATCCGTAGGCCCCGCGCTTGGCTCGCATTGTCGCCCCCGGCTCAGAGATCGTACCCAGCCCCGAAAAGGAGCTACGATGGCCCTTCCGACGAGATTCTTCACAGGAGCGCTCTTCGTCTGCATTGTCGGCGGCGTCGCTCCCGCAGCCGCTCAGGATCAGGCCGAGCCGACGCCGGTGATGGAGTACCGGCAGTCGGTGATGAGCGGAATCGGAGCGGCCCGTGGCGCGATCGGGGCCATCCTGGATGACGAAGTCCCGCACCGGGGCCACGTCCTTGGTCATGCCCTCGCGCTACAGCAGTTCGCGACCATGGCGTCCGACATCTTTCCCCAGGGATCGGCTGGCGAGGGCTCCCGCGCCAGGCCGGAGATCTGGCAGGATCGGGCCGAGTTCGCCGACGCCTTGGCCGCGTTCCAACGCGCGGCGGACGGTCTCGTGGGCGCCGCGCGCTCGGGTAGCAATGCCACTATCTCCGAGGCGTTCGACACGCTCGCGGGCACCTGCGGCGGCTGCCATCGGCCCTTCAGGGCGCGCGCCAGCGGCTGAACATTGCCGAAGGCCAGCGGCGGAAGGTTGGAGACACGGAAAAGCAAAAGTGGCGCCAGGGCTCTCGGCCCGGGCGCCACTTTCTCTTGTCTCGGCGTCAGCGTCCCTGCGGGGGGAGTGATCCTCCCTTAGCAGGACACGCAGTTGTGGTTGTTGATCGCGCCCATGCTCTCGAGCAACGCCATCGCTTCCGGATACGGCGTCACGCGCGACACCGGTCCGTTGGCCATGTCGACAGTGGTCTGGCCTTCACGGCTGACTACCATGACGTCGGCGCCCTGATCGACGAGCCACTGGATCATCTGCGTGTCGCCCCGCGCCGCCGCGTGGTGGAGCGGAGTGTAGCCGTTGTGGTCCCGCTGATTCACGTCGGCGCCTCGCTCGATCAGGTACTCCACCGCCGCAATCCAATTGCCGGGAAGGTGCGTATGGGCATTGCCTGCGAAGCCTGTGCCGTGCCCAACACCGGAAGCCGCATGGATCGGGTAGACCGCCGGCCCACCGACTGGCACCGGCTCGAGGCCGGACGGATCAATCTCTGGCTCCTCTTCCTCAGTGTCGGTGTCACCGGTGCGGGGGTTCCTGCCTCGGCGACGCTCCGGCTGCTTGATCGTCGCGATTTCGGTGTCGGCACCCCACGCGACCAAAAGCTTCATCGCATCCACGTCCAGAGCGCGCGCTGCACGCCAGAACGGAGTTACGCCCGCTTGGTTCTCGAGGCCACAGTTCCCGTTGCCGCAGCCACTATAGGTGAAGTACCAGAAGTTCTTCTTCACCTGGTAATTCACGTCGGCGCCGGCTTCGAGCAGGGCCTCCGCGAGCTCCGTGTACCGCGTCGTCTGCTGCTCATGGTAGCGCGGCTGCGGGAAGCGCGAGCGTGGAGACCATTGCACGTTGAAGGCGGCGTAGAGCGGCGCCACTCCGTCCAAACTGGCCGGATTCGGATCCGCGCCACGCTCCAGAAGCTTCATCGCCAGGTCGAACCGACCGTTGATGATCGCCATCAACAGCGGGCTCGTGTTGTCGGATTCAGTCAGGAAATCGATGTCCGCGCCGCCGTCGACCAACGCCATCGCGGCGTCTACGGCGCCTTCGCGGGCGGCGTGGTGTAGCGCGGTTAGGCTACCCCACTTCGTCTCGGGTGGAGTGCGGAAGCGGGCGCGAGGGTCGTCCTCGTCCTTCTCGGGCACGACGCCCGCGCGCTGCACCGATCGCGCGATCTCGAGAGCCGCCTGGATCTGCGCCGGGGTCGGCGGTGCCTCGGCATCGGTGTCGCCCTTGAATGCGTCCAACACTTCCTGCATCCGCTCGCCGGCGTATTCGTCCACCGCCGCGCGCGTGGCGGCCTCCATCAGCGTCGTCGTGATCGACGGGTCCGCTCCCCGATCGAGGAGCAGCCTGATGACATCCGGCCGGTCAACTCCAGCCGCGTACATCAGCGGAGTCTGCTCAGCCTCGCCCGCACAGGCGTCAAGCTGGGCACCGTTGTCCAGGAGAATCTCCACGGCCGCCGCGTTGCCGGAACCAGCCGCCAAGTGGAGAGCGGCTGCACCCGTGCTGGCCCTGGTGTTCACATCAGCTCCAGCCTTCACCAGAACCTCGACGACCGATGCGGCGCCTCTCCTGCTCGCTACGTGCAGAGGCGTATAAGAGCCGAGGCGCGTGGTCACCTCGAGAATCGCGCCTGCATCCACCAGGATCTGAGCGACCTGGCCGTTCATCGTCTCCGCAGCCCAATGGAGCGCGGTCATGCCGTCGCCGCGCGCGGCGTTGACGTCGGCTCCTTGGCTCAGGAGGCTCCGGACCACGTCGACGTCTCCCTCCCTGGCGGCGTCCGCCAGTGGGGAATCGGGGGGTGGGCCGGCGGTCAGCAGCAACCCAACAACCAGCGCTGCTACCACGTTCACATGCAGTCTGTTCATCATGGCTGTCCGCCCCAACCTTAGCGTGACTGGTTTGCCTCTTCCACCGCCGTCATCACCGAGCTCGGCACCGTAAACTCGCCCGTGCTGTCGCCGAAGTTGTCCACTTCGTCGAGCCCCAGCTTATGGAGGACGTTAAGGAAGACGTTCGCCATCGGCGTTCCGTCGGGCGCCCATAAGTGCGTGTTGCCAGCCAGCTGGCCGTTCGCACCGCCCAGCAGGAGGAGCGGGCACCGCCGGTGGTTGTGGATGTTCGGATCTCCCATGGGCGATCCGTAGATGATCATCGTCTGCTCCAGCAGGTTCGAATCTCCGTCCTCGACGTTCTGGAGCTTCTCGAGCAAGTACGGAAGCTGCCCTACGTAGAAGCGGTTGAGCGTGTTGAATTCGAGGATGGTCTCCTCGCGGTTCCCGTGGTGCGACGTCGGGTGGAACGGCACGTCGGTGCCGCTCTCCGGATAGACCCGGTTGGAAGCGTCGCGACCGGTCTTGAACGAGAACACGCGGGTCATGTCAGACTGGAGCGCCAGAACCTGCAAATCGAACATCATCTGCATGTGCTCTGTAAACGAGTCTGGAACGCCGGCAGGCGCTTCGGGGAGCTCCCGCGCTTCGCCGCCGGTGTTCTGGACTTCGACCATCTGGATGCGGCGCTCGATCTCGCGGACGTTGTCCAGGTACTGATCCATACGCACGCGGTCGGTCGCACCCAATTCGCGCTTGATATGGGCGACTTCCCCGACGATCCAATCCAGAATACTGGCGTTTTCGTTCCGGCGTGCCTCCCGCTCTTCCGGCGTACCACCGGCACCGAACAGGAGATCGAACGCGGTGCGCGGGTCGCGGATCATCGGAAGTGGGTTGCTCGGCGAGGACCAGCTGAGCGAGTCGGTGTAGGCGCACGAGTAGTTGTACGTGCAGCCCCCCGCCTGATCGAGGTCCTCGATGCATAGCTGCATCGACGGGAGCGGCGTGTCCTGCCCGAAGCGGTTGGCGAACAGTTGATCCAGAGAGGTGCCGGCATAGAGATCCGAGCTCTGGGTCTGCTTCGCATGGGCCTGCGTCAGGAACGTGGCGCTCGATCGGAAGTGGTCGCCGCCGATCTCCGGAGCGGTGAACGCTTCGGCCATGCGCACGTCGGTATTGCTGACGATGGTCAGGTTGTCCTGCCAGTCCGTAAGAGGCGTAAGCGCGCTCTGTGGGACGTGCTCGAAGTCCCGGCCGGTCTTCTGGGGAGCCCAGAGGTGCTGCGTCGCACCCCATTCGACGCTCCCCGCAGCTCCGTGGACCACCTCGATCGCGAGGAGACGAGTCTTGCCTGCTGCCAACTGACCACCCAACAGACCCCTGGCCGGCATCATCGAATCCAGCAGGGGCAGCGCCACCGTTGCGCCCAAGCCGCGAAGGAATGTGCGGCGGGCGACGTGCTTCCCGGTGATGAAGCGCATGGTCCTCGTATCCTCAGCTGGTGAAACCGGGCTGCTTGTTTCGGTCTCTATCAGTCATCGATCCTTATGACCCACCATTCGCCGCGTCCTCCGCGACGACATCCGCCATCCGCATCCTGAACGGGTCGCTCATCACGACTCCGACGATGAAGGATGAGATGCTGTAGCCGTTCTCCTCACCCTCGCGGGCGATCTGTCGCACGGTTGTCTGATCGTGGTACTCCACGCGACGACCGATGGCGTACGCCAGCAAGTTGGTTGTGAACGTACGAATGAGCGGGATCGGCCGCTGCCTGAGCGCCGCGCGAAGATCGTCGGGCGCCGCTAGCGGCGTGCCGTCGTACAGGTTGCCCCGCGTGTCGAGGGGCATGTTGTTCTCGCGAATACGCCATTGGCCTGTCACGTCGAAGTTATCGAGCGCGAGGCCCATTGGGTCCATGAACTGGTGGCAGGCATAACATACCGGATTTGCCCGGTGCTTCTCCATCCGTTGGCGCGTCGTGAGGAAGCGTCCGTCGGCCGAGCCGTCAGTGTCATCAAGGGTCGGCACGTTCGGCGGCGGCGGCGGCGGCGGCGTCCCGAGGAGCACCTCCATGACCCACTTGCCCCGCAGCACCGGCGAAGTGCGCGTGCCCATGGACGTCAGCACGAGAATGGAGCCGTGTCCCAGCACCCCTCCTCGCCTAGCGTCCGGATACTCGACACGCCTGAACTCGTCACCGATGACTCCGGGAATCCCGTAGTGCTTCGCGAGGCGCTCGTTGATGTAGGTGTAGTCGGCCGTGAACAGGCCGAGCACGCTCCGGTCTTCGCGCACGAGACTGTTGAAGAACATCTCGGTTTCGGTGCGCATCGCGTCGGCGAGCTGCTGGCTGTAGTTGGGGAACCAATAGGGGTCCGGATGGACCTTCTCGAGGTCCTGTAGCCGGAACCACTGTGCGGCGAAGCGCGGTCCGAGCGCCTCGGCCCGGGGATCCGTCAGCATGCGCCGCACCTGTCTCTCGAGCTCTTTGTCGTCGGACAGCTTGCCACGGCTGGCGACGTCGATCAGCTCGTCGTCGGGCAGGGTGCCCCACAAGAAAGCGGACATCCGCGTCGCGAGCTGGAAGTCGTCGAGCTCGTACCGCTCGCCCGCCTTGACGTCCTCGGGCTGGGTCTCGATGCGGAAGATGAAGTGGGGGCTGGCGAGAATCGCCTGGAGCGCGCGCCGTACGCCGACTTCGAAACCCGCTTCCTCCGACCCGCTGTCGTAGAAGATCATCAGGCCTGCGAGGTCACGCTCGTCGAGGGGCCGGCGATACGCCTTGCCGCCAAGGCGATCGATGATGCTCCGGGCGCAAGGACGCTCCTCTGCGGGCGACGTCGGCCGACAAGAGAAGATCGTCTTCCGCGCCTCGGTCTCGGACACGCCGGTCACATTGTACGGCCCGCTGATGATCAGGCTTCTCAGGTGGGGCAGCATCGTTTGTCCGACGCTCCCTCCCGCTCCGCTCGCCATCGACCATTCGGGCAGCTTGATCAGGTCCTCGTACGGGCCGTCGATCCTCCGGACGAAGGCCGCGGAGACCGTCTTCTGGCCGGCGCGGATGAACGTCGGGCTCGTTCTGATGGTCGAGCCACCTCGGAAATCGGCCCCGCCGCGCGGGAACGGGCCGGCGGCGAGCAGCGCTATGGGCTCGCCCTCGATGGAGATGTCCACGTCCTCATAGCGGGCATTTCGCCCACCCTCGATGACGGGCGAGATGATGTACTCGCCGTCCGCGGGGAAGTCATGCGTGACGACGATTCCGCCACGTGACCCATAAGGTGCACCCTCGACGTACTCCCACGCGTGCTGGGAGCCGTAGGGCGAGGTGTTGTAGGTCGCGTCCGTCGGGTCGACGGTCGCGGAGCCGACGGCTAGGCGCGTTACCTCGCTGGCAGCGTTCAGGAACGCATCCAGGTGGGTGGGGGTCAGCGCCTGGACGTCCGCGATGTTGTCGAAGTTCTCGCTCATCTGGTCGAGCGGAAGCCATACGCCCGCGTCGACTTCGAGGTTCAGCATCTCGCGGATCGCCGCGGAGTATTCCGTTCGGTTCAGCCGCTGGAACGTCCTCATCCCCGGATTCGGATTCCGGCGGGCGTGGTCGTCCACGTTCTTCTCGAGAGTCTCGACGAGGGCCTGAAGAGTGTCGCCACCGGGACGGGGCATCCCGGGTGGAGGCATCATCCCTGCGCGAAGCTTCCGGATCATCCGCTCCGCGGTCTCCATGTCCTCCGCGGCGTTCTCGACAGCGAACGACTCCATCGAGATGTTCCCGGTGAGCAGCTGGTCATTGTGGCAGACTTGGCAATACGTGCGCACCACCGCAGTCAACTCTTCGGTGGGTACGTCCGGTACCGTGTGCTCCGCCGCCGATGCGACCGTGGCGGGGGTGGTGGTCACGTCCGCCGACGCGACACCGATGTCCCCAGCGCTCGCGGTCGTTTCCGTGCCCGGACCGTGGAGCACCAGAAGGACACCGAGAAGTGCGGCACCAGGAGTGAGGATCTTCATCAGCAGGCCACGCAGTTGTGGTTGTTCTTGGATCCGAGGGATTCGAGGAGGCGAACCGTCTCCGGGAACGGAAGGATACGCTGCACGGGGCCGTTCGCCATGTCGGCGGCGGTCTGGCCTCGCCGGCTTACTGCGGTGACGTCGGCTCCCTTTTCGACGAGGTAGAGGATCAGCTCGCTGTCCCCCCTAGCCGCCGCGTGGTGAACGGCGTTGTACCCATTGTGGTCCCGCGCGTTCATGTCGGCCCCGAGCTCCTCGACGAGGTACGTCACGGCAGGCAGCCAGCCGTCCGGCACGTGTCGATGGACGTTTGCGGCGAAGCCTTCGCCGTACCCGATCCCCGATGCCGCATGGATGGGCCAGGCGCCGGGTCCGCCCACGGGCACCGGCGGCAGCCCGGACAGGTCCTGCCCGCCACCACCGCGCCGGAAGCGCCTAGGGGCGTTCATAGTCGGGGTGTTCGGATTCGCGCCGTGTGCCACGAGGAGCTTCATCGCCGGGATGTCCAGGGCGTAGGCGGCTCGCCAGAACGGTGTCGCTCCCATCCGGTCGACACCCAGGAAGCCGCGACCGAACTCTGTGTACCACAGGGACTTCTGCAGGCGCACGTTCGGGTCGGCGCCCTCTGCCAACAGGGCCTCCATCAGCTCCAGATAGGTCGTCTGCTGCTGCGTGTAGTCGGTGGGCTGCGGATGACGCGACTTCGGGATCCAGTTCGTGTTCAGGGCGGCGTACAGGGGGGTAGCGCCAGCGTCGCTTGCGGCAGCGACGTCCGCACCTCGCTCCAACAGCGCCTTGGCGAGGTCGAAGTGCCCGTTCAGGGTTGCCATCAACATCGGGGCGGTGCGGTCACCGGCACTCACCTGGTCGATGTCGGCTCCGCCATCCAGAAGCGCCTCGGCCGCCCCGATCTGCCCTTCCCGCGCCGCCAGCAACAGAGCTGTCAGGCCACCGTACGCGCCGACGAGGTCCGCGTGAGACAACGGTTGTGGCACTGCGCTGCCCTGGTCGCGCTGCCGCGCGATCGACGGGGGTGGCTCGTCCGGGTTCAGAAGCGTCCCAGCGAGCGGGTCCTGAGGCGTGGGCTCCCTTACCGCCACCTGGCGTCCCTGCTGAAGTGATTGCAGGGTCGCGACCCGCTCATCTCGCCGCCTCTCGGCGTCACGGTCCTCGTCGTCGCGGTTCGGGACGTCCAGCACGGTCGCGGCGATCGCCGGATCCGCACCCCCGTCCAGCAGGGCACGAATCGCGTCGACCCGGCCGGTCGCCGCGGTGAACATCAGAGGGGTTTGCCCCCAAGCCGCTTCACGTACGTCGGGGTCTGCGCCATGGTCGAGCAAGGCGGTCACGGCCTCCCCATTCCCAGATGCCGCTGCGAAGTGCAACGGCGTAGCGCCCCCCGTCGAAGTCACTGCGTGGATGTCCGCGCCGGCGGTGGACAGAGCCCGTACTACAGGCCCACTGCCCGCCTTGGCAGCCAGATGAAGTGCCGTGTAATCGCCGAGCCTCGTCACCGCCGCGAGGTTGGCCCCGGCAGCGATCAGCAGGTCCGCCATCTCCGCGTTACGGCTCTCGGCGGCCCAGTGCAGCGCCGTCATCCCGTCGCCCTGAGCGGCGTTCACGTCGGCTCCCTGCTCCAGGAGCGCGCGCACCGCCTCTACCTGGCCGAGCATGGCCGCATCCGCCACCGGTGAGTCGGGGGGCGGCGCCGCCCAGAGTAGCGCTACCAGGCCCAGCGTGAGCATGGAGTTCACGCGTAGAACGTTGGTCATTCCGATCCTCCGCATGATCCGGAGCTCATGCTCCGGTTCCCGAGTTTCTGGCGTCTGTCGTGCTGCCCGTGGACAGCGGGAAGGCCCCCGTGCTGTCGCCGAAGCTCTCCACGTCGTCGTGGCCGAGCTCGTGGAGCAGGCTGAGCATCGCGTTGGCCATTGGTGTGCCGTCAGCCGCCTCGAGGTGCAGGTTGCCCTCGAGCTTCCCATTGGCACCGCCCAACACGATGAGCGGGCACCTCCTGTGGTTGTGGAGATTACTGTCGGACATGGGCGACCCGTAGATGATCATGGTCTTGTCCAGCAGGTGTGTGTCGCCCTCCACGGTCTCCCGCAGGCGGTCCATGAGGTACGGCAGCATGCTGACGTGATACTTGTTGATCGTCGCGAAATCGAGCACACCCTCCTCGCTCCCGCCGTGGTGTGAGGCCGGGTGGAAGGGCTTGTCCGTACCGCTCTCGGGATACACGCGGGAGGACGCGTCCCGACCCAGCTTCAACGAGAACACGCGCGTCATGTCTGACGCGAAGGCCAGCGCCTGCAGGTCGAACATCAGCTTGACATGCTCCGAGAACGAGTCCGGCACGCCCGCAGGGGCCTCCGGCAGATCCCTTGGCTCCCCGCTCGTGTTGTGGGCTTCGATCCGCTCGATGCGCCGCTCGATCTCGCGAACGTTCTCGAGGTACTGATCCATCCGCACGCGGTCGGAGGGCCTGAGCTGCATTTTCAGCCGGGCAACGTCCTCCGCGATCCAATCCAGGATGCTGCGGCTGGTTCGCCTGCGAGCTGCCCGTTCCTCCGCGCTTCCCCCGGCACCGAAGAGCTGGTCGAAGGCGATTCGCGGATCGCGGATCATCGGCAACGGTTCGGTGGGAGACGCCCAACTGATGGTGTCGGTGTAGACGCACGCGTAGCCGTAGGCGCACCCACCAGCCTGGTCCACGTTCTCGATGCACAGCTGCATCGAAGGAATCGGCGTGTCCTGGCCGAAGCGCTGCGCGTGTATCTGGTCGAGTGAGGTCCCGACGTGGACGTCGGAGCTCTCGGTCTGCTTGGGGTGCTCCTGGGTCAGGAACACCGCGCTGGAGCGGAAATGGTCGCCGCCGATCTCCTTCGGCTGAAAGGCCTCGGCGTTCGCCACGTCCGTGTTGCTGATGATCGTCAGGTAGTCCCGGTACCGTTCCAGGGGCAGGAGAGAGCTCGGGCCGAGATCGAACTCGCGACCGGTGGCCGCGGGCGACCACAGGTTTTGCCTGGCACCCCACTCGTTGCTGCCCGCCGATCCGTGAACGATCTCGATCGCTACGAGGCGGGTCGGATCCGCTGCCTGCGCCGCCTTCGACCAGCCGCGTCCGGCGGGTACCATTGCGTCGAGGAAGGGGAGGGCCACGGTCGCGCCCATGCCGCGTAAGAACGTGCGCCGTGGCAAGTGCTTTCCGGTGAGGAATTCCATCGCCTTGTTTCTCCTGAATCCCTTCGTGTGGCGGGGCGCCGCCTAGCGCCCCGCATTCCTGTCGGTGACCGCCGGCTCCGGTCCTGTCATCTGAAACGCGTCACTCTGGATCACGCTTCTGACAAAGGACGAAATGCGGTAGTCGTTCGCCGCGCCTTCTCGTACGATGCCGCGGATCGCAGGTTGATCGTAGTACTCGACTCGCCGTCCCAAGGCGTAGGCCATGAGATTGGCGGTGAAGGTCCGGATGAGCGGCGCCGGTCGCTTGAGCAACGCTTGTTGGAGCTCGGCGGGGCTCGAGATTGGCGTACCGTCGTATAGCTGGCCCTGTGTATCAAGGGGCATGCCGTTCTCGCGAATCCGCCATTTCCCCGTGACGTCGAAGTTGTCGAGCGACAGTCCGATCGGGTCCATGAATTGGTGACAAGCGTTGCACACGGGGTTGGCGCGGTGCTTCTCCATCCGTTCCCGGGTGGTGAGCATCCGGCCCGCTTCCGAGCTCTCCGTCTCTTCGAGGTCGGGAATGCCGGGCGGCGGCGGCGGCGGTGGCGTCCCGAGCAGCACCTCCATCACCCACTTGCCGCGGAGTACGGGTGAAGTCCTTCCGGCGTGTGAAGTGAGGGTCAGGATGCTGCCGTGGCCGAAGAGACCTCGACGTGAGTCGTCCGGATAGCTCACGCGTCTAAAGTGATTGCCCGTGACGTTCGGGATCCCGTAGTGCCGGGCAAGCCGCTCGTCCACGAACGTGTAATCGGCGCTGTATAGGTCCAGCACGCTCTTGTCTTCGCGCACCATGTCGTAGAAGAACAGCTCGGTCTCGCGCAGCATGGACTCCCGAAGCTGTTGATAGAAGTCCGGATTGAGGCGTACGTCCGGGTTGATCTTCTCGAGGTCCTGAAGCCGGAGCCACTGAGCCGCGAACCTGCTGCCCAGCGCCTCCGTGCGGGAGTCCGCCAACATCCGGGTGAGCTGCGCGTCGAGGACATCGGGGTCCGAGAGACGACCCGCACTCGCCAGCGACATGAGCTCGTCGTCGGGCAGCGTCCCCCAGAGGAAGAAGGAAAGCCGCGACGCCAGATCAATATCGCTGATGCGGTAGCCCCGCTCGGGGTCGGCTCCCTCCGGGGGCTCTTCGAACCTGAAGACGAAGTGCGGGCTGGCCAGGATCGCCTCGAGCGCGGTGCCGATGCCCGCCTCGAAGCCCCCTTCTTCCGAACCCAGCGCATAGAACCCCATCAGGGCCTCGAGATCGTCGGCCGTGATGGGCCTGCGAAAGGCCTTGGGCGCTATGGTCGAGATGATCTCCTCCGCGCACGCCTTCTCCTGTTCCGCCGAGGTGGGACGGCACGTGAAGATCGCCCTCCGGCTGGGCGTCTCGGAGACGCCTGTCGGGTTGAACGGGCCGCCGATCACGAGGTCGCGCAGGTGCGGAAGCGCGAGAAGGCCGTACGTGCCCGCGATCGCCGTACTGGCGAGCGACCAGTCGTGGGGCGAGACCAGGTCCTGGACGGGCCCTTCCGCGTGCCTGATGAACGCTGCCGATACCCGTTGCGGGCCGGCGCGGACGAAGACGGGCTCCGTCCGCATGCTCACACCGTCCGGGTCGGACACGTGCATCCACCGGTCGAGCTCGAGTACCGCGGCGCGTTCTCCGTTGATGGAGACCTCGAGCTGCTCGGGCGCGTCCGTCGTGTGCAGGGCGTTGCGGCCGTTGCCCACCAGCGTTCCGGTCGTTTCGTGATGGAACGACACCCGGAAGACGTATTCGCCGTCCGCCGGGAAGTTGTGAACGACACTGATCCCGCCCCGCGTCCCGTAGGGAGCGCCCGCCACGCGATCCGTCTGCGAGGCCCACCGCGAGACCCGGTATTGGCTCTCGCTGGCGGTGGCCGCCGCATCGCCCAAGGCCAGCCGACTGATCCCGCCTGCTGCGTTTAGGTACGCGTCCAGGAGAGTCGGCGACAGCATCTGCGCGTCAGCGATGTTGTCGAAGTTCGCGCTCTTCGTATCGAGGGGCAGGTAGTCGCCGGCGTCCACGTCGAGGTCGAGGATGTCGTTGATCGAGCGTTCGTACTCGGCGCGGTTCAGCCGCTGGAAGGAGCGAGTGCCCGGATTCGGATTCGAGGCGGCCGCGGCGTCCATGCGGGCCTCGAGGGTCTCGACCAAGGCCGTCAGCGTGTCACCGCCCGGGCGTGGCATTCCAGGAGGCGGCATCATCCCCGCGCGCAGCTTGAGGATCATCCGCTCGGCCGTCTCCGGTCGCGCCGGTGCGTCATCGACGTCGAAACCCGTTAGGGACAAATTCCCGGTCAGCAGAGCGTCGTTGTGGCAGACCAGACAGTAGCGCTGGACGACCTCCGTGAGCGTCGCAGGGGTTACGGCCACCGTTCCGCGCTCCGACCGTCGTTCCGGCATCGGAGCGTGGACGACTTCGGAGAGCGGCGCATCGGGCGGGTGCGCGCCTGCAGCTGGCGAGCCTAACTCGGCCGGCGCGACGACCGCGACGGCCTCCTCGGCCATCGCGACTTGCGACGTGATGCCGACGCCGACCGCCGGCTCGCCGACGAATGCGAGTAGCACACCCGTGAGGGCAGCCGTGGCCATCACTGTCTTCATCCCGTCTCCCCAGGGTTCGCCCGGCGATCGGAGCCGCGGCCGGAACGGGTTCCGGTCCGGCCCGTCATCTGCGTGGGCCGCCTATAGTTGTCCACTGTAATCATAAAGCAAGGCGGGGGGTTTCGCTAACGATTCCATGCCCGCGGACGGCGGTCCGGAGGGCCGCAGGGAGGGCGGCGCTCACCCCCTCCATGAACCCTCGCCCTCGGTCTGTTTGCCTGCGGGGCCCCGGATGCAGGGGACGGCGTGCCCGCGGCAGGGCAGGACGTCCGGCAGACTGACGACTTCGTCCGCACGGGCGACCTGGTCCTCGGGGGGTATACGGAATCCGATTTCCCGCGAGTCCAGGAGCTGGCCGAGGGCGTTTACTCCTACGAGGAGCTTCGGTGAGGTCCCGGGGCGGCGGGCCGCCCAACGGCGCCCGTCGCTCAGGAGCCGGACAGCGCTCTGAGCTCCTCCTCGATGGCCTCCCAATCCGCCATGAGCCCCTCGACGTCCGTTCGCAGCTGCGACCTCTCGTCCTCGAGCTCGCGAATGGCCTCGGGGGCGGATTGCTCGTAGAACGACAGATCGCAGAAGATCTCGTCGATCTCTCCAAGTCGTGACTCGGCCGCCTCTATACTGGCGGTGACTCCGTCGCGCCGCTCATTGAGCAGTCTGGTAGCGTGGCGATTGCTCGCTGTGCTCTTCTTACGATTTCCGCCTCCCTTCGCGGACTTGCCGCCATCCTTCGGCGGGTTTCGGCCTTCCGCGTTGGGATTGCCGCGATCCCAGGGCGGACTTCCTCCGTCTTCTCCGCCCCGTGCCTTCCGTTTTTCACGGCGAGCCTTCAACACTACAGTGTCAACGTCGAGATGATCGTCTCCGCAGAAATGGACGTACTCTTCGTACGTGCCTTCGTAGTCGAGGATTCCGTCCGGCTTGATCTCGACGATCCTTGTGGCTAGCTGGCCCACGAACCATCGGTCGTGGGACACGAACACCAACGTGCCGGGAAACCGCTTCAAGCCCTCCACGAGCGCTTCGATCGATTCGAGATCGAGGTGGTTCGTGGGCTCGTCCAGGACGAGGACGTTTGGCTGCCGGATCGCAAGCTGACAGAAGACGAGGCGCGCCGCTTCACCCCCCGACAGGGCCGAGAGCGGCTTCTCCGCTTCGTCTCCGGAAAACAGAACCATCCCCATCTGAGCACGCACGAAGCCAATGTTTCTGTCGGGGCAGAAGTCCCAGATCCAGTCCTGGGCGGTGCGTCCCGGCTCTTCGAACTGCTCTTCGTGGTCCTGTGCGAAGTAACCGGGGTGTGTCTCGTATCCCCAGTCCGCGCTTCCATCGTCTGGCGCCAGCTCTCCCATCACAATCTTGAGAAGCGTCGATTTGCCGATGCCGTTCGGACCCATGATCGCCAGCCGGTCACCTCTTCGTACCGTCAGATCGACACCGTGGAGGACTTCGTTGTCGCCGAAGGCCTTCTTGATTCCCTTCACTTCTAGCACGTCCCGCCCGCTCGGACGTGTCTGATCGAACTTGAAGCTCGGGTACCTGCGTGAGCTGGCCGGAAGCTCCTCGAGCGACTCGGCCCTCTTCTCGATCAGCCTGAGCTTGCTCTGCGCTTGACGGGCCTTGCTGGCCTTCGCCCGAAAGCGGTCCACGAACTTCTGATGATGTGCCATCTCCTTTTCCCGGCTGGTGATCTCCTTCTCGCGGCGACCCCGCTCCGTCTTCTTCGCGTGGAGAAACCGGCTGTAGTTGCCTTCGTACCTGAGCACGGTCTGGTAATCGACGTCGAGGATGTGCGTGATGACGTTGTCGAGGAATCGATGATCGTGCGAGATGACTAGGACGGGACCTGCGAAGGCACGCATGAACTTCTCGAGCCACCGTATTGAGAGGATGTCCAGGTGGTTGGTCGGCTCGTCGAGGAGCAGTACGTCGGGCGCGCTCGCGAGCACTTGCGCCAGAAGCACGCGGAGCTTGAAACCGCCCGAGAGGGTCGACAACGGGGCGCGGTGGACCACTGATGGCAATCCCAGGCCTTCGAGGATCGCGGCCGCGCGAGCCTCCGCCGTGTATCCATCGTGGCGCTGAACAATTTCTTCCAGCTCGGAGAAGCGATCCGCGTCGAAGGCGTCGTCGGCGCCAGCGAGCTGCACCCGCGCCAGGAGCGCCTCCTTCTCCACCATCGCCTCCCACAGCTCGGGATTGCCTCGAAGGGCTACGCCGAGGATTTCCTGGTCCTTGTACAGGAACTGGTCCTGGCGCAGGACCCCGAGCCTCAGCCCTTTTGGGACCGAGACTGTCCCGTCGGACGCGTCCACGTCCCCACTCAGGATGCCGAGCAACGTCGTCTTGCCGGATCCGTTCGCCCCTACGAGGCCGTAGCGCTCACCGGCGTTGAGTTGGAGCGCGACGTCGGCGAAGAGAGTTCGATCGCCAAACGACTTGGCGAGTCCTGAGACCGATATCATTGACCGTACGCCGGTACGAGTCGGGAGGCTCGGCCGCTCACTCTGCCTTCAGCACTCCGGTGTGCATCGACGAAGCGATCGATCTAGCAGCCCGTGGTAGAAATAGAGTGAACCTCGTTCCGGTGCCACGGCCCCAGATCCGAGGCGGGGCGACGACGCCATAGCCGTCGCTACGGCTAGGAGTTCCAACGAAGGAGATGGGGCCGTGCCACCGGAACCCATGACCATTATGCACATGTCACACCTGATGATGGGCGCAGGGGGATCGCGGCCCTGGAGGTCGTCCCTCCTCCTCGGCGTAGCTCTGCTACGACTCGTCGTCAATCCTGCTCCAGCACACGCGAGACCCCTGCGCGAGGTCCACTCTATTTCTACCACGGGCTGCTAGGCGGTCGTGGGCAAGAGGCGTGCGGCGGGGGGCGCCGCGAAATCGGTGCGCTGGCGTGCGCCATTTATTGCGCCGGGGAGCTGCCTCAGGTAGAGGAGCGCGTTGCTGTGAACGGCCGATCGCCGCCGCGGCCTCCCGAAATCGTCCCCGTTAGCGTCCCGTCCTCCACGGTCGCCGTGAAGCTCTGCGTCATCGAGCGACCGCGGAGGTTGCGCTCGACCTTGAAGCTCAGCGTGCCATCCTCGAACGTGACGTCCTGGAGGTCGCTCGTTCCGCGCGGCGTGCTGGCCGTGCCCTTCAATTCGCCGCCCTCGTTCACGAACACGAGCTGCTGGGTGATGGAGCCACGCGGCGTCTCGAGGGACATCTCCCAGGCGCCGAGCACGGCTGCGGCGTCGCCGGCACTCTGGGCCGAGAGATGACTAGCTGGGACCAGCAGCAGCGACAGTATGGCGACTGCGAAGAGTGATCGAGACATGTTGGGCATCCTCATTTCGGAGCGCGGCTCGTTGGGTCGGCGTGACGCGACGTGCTACGACAAGACAGGCGGGACGTCGGAAATGCTAGCTCGGTTCTCGATCTCAGGCTGAAAGCGGTAGCACCAAGCCTCCCCCTCCAGCACCGTAGCGCCATCGGACCCCCGAACCTCTACGCGGATCTGGCAGACCGGCTTGGCCTCGTGTACGGTGAGCACCTCGGCCATGGCGCTGATGGTGTCGCCGACGTAAACCGGAGCGGTGAACTTCCAGTTCTGGCTGAGGAAGACCGTGCCCGGACCGGGCATGTCCTCCGCCACGAGCGCGTGGAGGAGGCCGGTCGTGATTCCGCCGTGTGCGACAAGCCGTCCGAATTTCGTACCGGCTGCGAACTCCTTGTCAAAGTGCAGCGGATTCCGATCACCCGTGATCTCGGCGTACTTGTCGACCCGCTCACGGCTGACGATCAGGGTGCGGGTCGCGGTTTGTCCCACGGCAAGATCGAGCTTCAAGCGCTTTCCTCGTCTGGACAAGCCGCGTTGCTGTACCCCGAGCGGAACGCGGCGACCGTTCCCGCCTTCGGCTCGAAGCTGTGACGCCACACGCAAGCAGCATCGTTCGCCAACAGGTGGATGGAGACGGAGGGCGAGTCGGATACGGTAGTGACGAGGTGGATGTCGTCCTTCGGGGGAATGAGGGTGTAGAACTCGCCTGGCCGTACCCGCAGCTTCCTCGCGACCTCGAGCTCAGCACGCCCTTCGTCCTCCCCGTCGTCCAACCGATCGTAGATCGTCTCGGCCTGCTCGCCGCGGTACACACCCACCAAGCCCCACGCCAGGTGGTCGTGCACGGGTGTCGACGAGCCGGCGGGGATGACAAGTGAGAACAGGCAGAGCGATCCGTCTTCGGCGCGATAGAGGGCGTACTGACCGATGCCTCCGCCCATGCCGCTCGACGAGTCCGGACTTGCGTATTCGCGCGGAAGCCAGCCGTCGGCTGCGAGCAGCTTCGCGAACGCCGGCCGCAGGGACTCCACGCGCGCGCTGTCGCTCGCGATCTCGCCCATCCGGGACTTGGTCTCCTCGATCAGCTCGCGGATCTCTGGGGCGTCGACGATATAGCCGAACTGGGCTTCGCCGTCGACGTTGCGGAAATCGCACACGGTGGTCTCCCTTTGAATTACGGGGTCCGGGTGCGTCCGTCGTAGCACCAACCGCACCCTGGATCGGATTGGGCTATCCAGGATGGGCGCGCAGGACGGGGGCAGCAAGACTGAGAACCGTGCTGTCCGATTCGCCGCGAAAGTGGGAGGACTCGACGAGCTTGGACTATCGTGCGCGGACGAAATGAGGACCACGCGACCGCGGGCCCGTGGGGCTGCCGCGCACGCAAAGGATACGGTACGTTTCCCGGCATCAATCATCCTCGCCTGGAGGTTCCCATGCGAATCCGGACGCTGGTCTTCTCGACGGCTTGCTTCGGGCTCAGCCCATTGGCCGCGAGCGCCCAGAGCGCCCCGCCCGATTTCCGGGAGGAGTTCCTCGGTCAGTTCGGCGCCTCCGCGGAGAAGCTCGTCTCGCTCGCGGAGGCCATGCCGGCTGAGAGCATGAGCTGGCGACCTGGCGACGGCGTCGCATCCGTCGCGGAGGCCTACATGCACATCGCCCGGTACAACTACTTCTACCCGGAAGTGGGACTCGGCGTCGAGGCCGGGCTGGACTACGAGCAGCTTCAGGGCGTGGTCACCGACAAGCACGAGGTCGTTCGGATCCTCTCCGAATCCATGCAACACGTGCGACAGGTGGCGGAGAAGATGACGGCCACGGACCTCGGCGAGCAGACCCACTTGTACGGCCGGGACGTGGGGCAGTGGGCCGTGCTGTTACAGCTCGTGACGCACATGAACGAGCACTTGGGCCAGTCTATCGCCTACGCACGCGTAAACGGGGTCGTGCCCCCCTGGTCGAGGTAAGCTGGCCAGAAGGCGCGCCCGCGTCGCGCCCGGAGGATGGACCAGCGATGGACTTTCGACGGGGTTGGCCGCCTTCAACATTTGAAGTTGCCCGCATTGCAGTGGCCTGATCCTCTAGCCGCGGGCCGGATCGTGATACAGCGACGGGTTGCCGCTCCTCTGCTCTTTGCCGCCATGGGTTGCGGGGGCGACACCGATCCGTTCGACCCAGGGGACTTCGAATCGATACCGGGCGTCCTCGACGAGGTGGTGACCTCGGCTGGCCCGCCAGGGCCTCCGGGGTTCGGGTTGAGATTGACGTACAAGGGACAGCTGTCGCCGTCTGGGCTCGGGCGGGCACATCTTCTGCCCGAAGCGGGCAACATGAACCTACGGCCGCTGATTCGGTGCTACGTCCAAGAGACCGTGGATAGCCCCTTCATCGAGATCCAGCCAGTCGAAGATTCGTCGCTCCCGTGCGGCCTCGCCGCGCACGCCGAGCACGTGGACGTACACGTGAGGTCGGAGTCCGACCGGATCGCGTGGGTGATGGTGCTGGCGCGCTGAATGTCGAGCCGTCCGTCGGTCTCTTGCGGGTCCCGTGTCCCGGCACGCGGTCGCCTTAGTTGGGCGCGTGGACCCCGCGTCCGCTGTACGGCCGATTCTGGCCGATGCTCGGCCCGTGTGGCGACAGTGCGGAGTTGTCGGTCTTCGAGATGAATTGGCGGATCGAGCCCGGGAAGGGGTTCGGACGGGCGTTTTCACCGTAGCCGTCCGTGTACCAGACCTCCGGGCCATCCGAGTTCCGCACCCGGATCGAGTTGATGCTCACCCTGCGGTGGGCGCCGTCGAAAGGCGACCGCTCGCTGTCCCAGGAAGGCGGATTGGTCGGATCTCCTCCTATCTCCTCGCACATTCCGCCGCTCGCCCGTCGGCCGTCCGCCAAGACTTCGTAGCACAGATCGATGGTGCTCCCCACCAGACCGGGCTGGGAAGGATCGTGGTACCGCGACGGGTTCAACACATCGAAGTAGGGGCCCCAACTGACGATGCTGTGCCCACTCGCGGTGCGGACACTCTCCGAGAACTGCCACGCTTCGCGAAGCGCACCGAAATTGGATCTCTGACCTGACGCGACGAGGATGGCTTGTTCGACACAAGAGCGGGACGGGATGTGCCTTTCCCCGCTCCCATCGGGGAATGACGACGCCGCATCCACCACGATCTGTACGTCGTTACAGCCGCTCTCGAACTCACCGGCGTGTCCAATCTTGCTCACGAACTGGACGCGGAGGTCGGTGCCGTCGTTGCACCGTACGAATGAGCCCAGCTCGTGCTGCGTTTGCACGAACCGGCCGCCGCCGGCGGTCCCTTGATGGAGCTCGACCAAGACGTCGCAACGGAGGTCGAGCA
Organism: Longimicrobiales bacterium; assembly: GCA_965248625.1. GTDB lineage: Bacteria > Gemmatimonadota > Gemmatimonadetes > Longimicrobiales > Gaopeijiaceae. The sequence continues at coordinate 2,740,485 of OZ252109.1, forward strand.
ACGCGCCACCGGCCGAGCCCAGATCCGTAGTCATGTGGGCATCGTTCACCCACTCGATCTTGTATCCGGGGTGGGGTGCGAAGAGGTCGATCGCCTCGTTCGCGTAGCCGAACGGGACGTAACCGATGTGGTCGAACAGGTTGGAGTCCTTCGGATTGCGTCCGTGCTCATGGCCGAACGTGCAGTCGGTCGCGGGATCCACCGGTGGATGCCAGGTCGGATAGAGCTTGCCGTCGGGACCGACCACGGCGAACTGGTCGTGGATCTCGGCCGTGCACGTATCCTTCGGCCCCGGCGCCCAGATCCCGAATGCCCGGCTCAACCCGGCAGGAGCGTCTTCTGGCCCCGCGGTAGTGGGCGAATTGTCGCAGGCCAGGATGACGACAGGGAGCGCGATCAGCGCCGCCATGGCTGTCGCGCCGCGACTACGAACCGACATAATCATGAGTCCTCCTTTTGCACTTCTGTGCGACTTCGTCGCTGCGACGAAGCCCTAATTGTTCGCCGCGCCGGATCGTATCCAGGCGCGGATCGTGTCGATCTGGGCCGCGGTCAACTGCCCGCCCAGCGGCATCTGGGTCCCGATTCCACCGACCCCGCCCGCCAGACCTTCGAGCTTGAGGATCACGTAGCTCGAGTCTGGCGTGCTCGGCGCCACGCGCAGGAGTCTCGGAACCTGCGTCGAGGGCACACCCACGACGTTGGTGAACGTCCGGCCGGTTCCCAGATGCAGCCCGGCCTGCGGGCTGGGGCCGCCGTGGCAGCCGGCGAACGCGCAGGTTCGCGTCAGAATCGGCTGGACTCCTCCATTGAGGGTCAGGTCACGCACCGGTGGCACAACGGGGGGGAGACCGGAGGGAGACTGCTCCGCTCTACAGGCCGCCGTGCCGATGGCGGATACGATCACAATGGCCCGAATGGAGCGCGCCATCGCCGGGATGATCGGTCCCTGCCCGGATCTGCTCGACGATACGAGGCGCGCCAATGAGAGACGGCTGCCGGTATCGGTCAACGCTGAGCTCGAGCGGTTGTGGGTACGCAGAAAAGGCGCGCAGGAGCGGCGGCCACCGCCGATGCGCGCGAATGAACTCCTCGTTTTGCCGCAAGAGTCGGACCCCGCGTGGAGTCCGCCGGGAGCCGCAGCACATCACGCCGCGAGGCCGATCGGGACCTAGGGAAGTGGCACTTTTTGCCGAAGTGGGGGGAAAAGAATTCTCACCTGGACCGACGACCGTCACCGGAGAGGCGGGCACGATTCTGCACCCTCGTTCGTTGGTGGACGGCGGATCGCGCGACATCTGCACCGTCCCCCTATCGCGTTTCAGTGAGACCCGGCTCATCTTGCGAGTCGATTTCGAGCGCCCGACGGGGCCGCCGAGCCTGCTCCATACGACCCGAGACCGCTTCATGCGACGCACTGCCATCCTCCTACTGACAACGACCTTCGTCGGTGGATGCTTCACCTACACCCCGGTCGACGTCCAGAGCGTCGGGCCGGACATGTCCGTCCGGGTGCACGTCACGGAAGAGGGCGCGGCCCGCCTTCCCACCGGGAGCGACCGTGATGCCCCCATCGAGGGGACGGTCATCCAAGCGGACCGCACTCGCGTGAGCGTCCTGCCCGAGCTCGGCTCGTCCATCACCGACCCCGTCTCGTTCTCGGTGGGCGATATCGAGTCGGTCGAGAGACGGAAGCTGAGCCAACGACGGACCTGGCTCACGTTAGGCGCCGGGGTCGCCGTGGGAATTGGAATACTCTTGCGGATCAATGGCGAGCCCGGTTCGGGCAGCGGGACCGGCAATCCGCCTGATTTCACTCGGATCCCGCTGGGTCAGTTCACCTTCCCCTGATCGGCCATCGAGGGCGGCCATGGGAGGCGGTTCACTGCCTGTCGCCCTCACACGGCCTCCGCGACCGGGTCGCCGCGGTGCTCGCTCACGATGGCCATCACCTCGTCGTCGGTCAGGATCCGATTGGATTCCTTGGCACGGGCCAGAATCGCTTCCGCGAGCGCGTCGTCGGCTGGAATGCGCCGGGAAGCGAGCCAGTAAGTGACGTTGGACAGGCCGCTCATGTGTCCGATCTCGATCTCCTGCTCTCTCCCGAACCAGCCGGCGGGTACTCCTGAGTAGACTCGATCGGCCAGGTCCTTGTCGCCGCGCTTGAGCGCCTTGATGATGGCGGCAGCGTGCACACCCGTTCCCGTGCGGAATGCGTCGGCTCCGGCCATCGGGTAGTTGTGCGGTATATCCACCCGGCAGAAGCGGGACACCGCCTGGCAGTAGAGGCCCAGCTTCGACAGGTCGTGATCCCACTCGTCCAGCAGCTTGAGGTTGAGCAGGATCTGATCGATCGAAGCGTTGCCGACGCGCTCACCGACCCCCAGGCCCGTGCCGTGCACGCGGCTGGCCCCATGCTCGATGGCCAGGATCGCGTTGGTCACGCCCAGCCCGCGATCGTTGTGCCCGTGCCAGTCGAGCTCGATGTCTTCGCCCAGCCCCCGAATCAGCGACTCGGTCCAGTCGAACAGATTCTTTATGCCGTCCGGTGTAGCGTGGCCCACTGTGTCGCACAGGCACAGCCGGCGCACGCCGAGTCCAACGGCGGCCCGGAACAGCGGATCGAGGACGTCGGGACGTGACCGAGTCGTGTCTTCAGTCACGAAACAGACTTCCAAGCCCTCCTTGAGGGTAAACGTGATCGTTTCCTCCACGTGCCCCAGTAGCGTGTCGATCGTCCACCCTTCGACAAACAGACGAATGGGGCTCGAGCCGATGAATGCCATAACCTCGATCGGGACGCCGGTCTTCTGGACGATGTCGACGATGGGCTCGATGTCCCGCACCATGGTCCGTGCCGCGCAGTTTGGCTTGAGCTTCATCCCGGTGTCGCGGATCTCCTCCACGAGGGCCTGGACGTCCCCCTTGGCCCGGGGACCGGCTCCGGGCAGGCCGACGTCGGCCACCGCGATGCCGAGGTCCTCCATGAGGTGGATCAGCTCGATCTTCTGCCCGATGGTCGGGTCGGTGACGGATGGAGATTGCAGCCCGTCCCGGAGCGTCTCGTCCACGACGTCGAATGGACCCGGAGCCAACGGAGCGCGCTTGTGGAGCTTGTTCCAGTTGAAGATGATCTCTTCCCGAGTCTCGATTGTCGCAGACTCCATGAAGCCTCTCGTGTTGGTGCGTGGAACCTTCGAGTGATGCTCAGCGGAAGCGCTACCGCCCGAACCGCCTGACACCCCCTTCAAGATAACCGGGTGGTCGCCGTCGGCGCCCACCGGGTCGGTACGCGTTCTTTGCGAAGAGTCAGTTCACGCTTCGTGACGGGTTGGAGCTGGAAGACCCGCCGCCCCCGAAGACCCGCTTCCCGAAAGACAGAGGGGTGGGCGCCTGGCGGCACCCACCCCTCGGCTTTGCTAAAGGAAGAGCGGCTACGGGAACCGCAGCGCGTTGTCCGCGGTGATCTTGTACGACTGATCGACGTTCTGGTTGACATCTACCTCAGTCGTGCCGACTGGGAAGCACAGGCTTCGGCCCGATACGTCCTCGAGCGGCTGCGCGCCGGGAGCGCTCTGCGTGTTCCAGCGTCGGAGGTCTCCGAAGCGCCTGTTTTCGCCCCACAGCTCGATGCGGCGCTCCTGCTTGAGCGCCTCCCAAGCCTCCGTCGCGTTCGCGGCGGTGTAAGGCAGTAGCGGGTTGCCATCGTGGTCGCTGATGTTCCGCATACGGACCTGGTTGATGAGCCCTATGGCATCGTTGAAGTTACCCGAGCCTGCACCCCGAAGGATCGCTTCGGCCTGCACCAGCAGCATCTCCCAGCCCGAAGCAAGTGTGTGCGGAGACGTGAACTCGGTGAACTTCAGCTGTACGTAGAACTGCAAATTGTTGACCATCGTGATCGGATCGGGCGGGTTGGTACGCCACGCCATCCGCGGGTCCCCGGTGTTCGAATCCACCGTGATGGGGTCCGCGGGATCCGTCAGGTAATACTCCTCCATGAACGTGTTCCAGACGGTGTACTCCCGCCACGGGAGCGACGCCTGACGGAACATCATCTCGTTGGAGTCCGGAAAATCCAGGTCGTAGTACTCGAGCTGGAAGGTCATGCCATCGTCCATCACACCCTGGGCGTCAGCCATCGCTGCACCCCACTCACCCTGCCACAGATTGACGTCGGCGCGACCGGCGAGGGCCTGCTGGCCCAGCGTGGAGCTTGCGCCTTGGTCGGCGATCACCTGGTCGAAGTGCCCCTCCGCGCGGGAGAAGTAGTCCATGAAGTCACTCGGCCCTTCACCGTCGAAGACGGCCGTGCACATGTTGTGACCCAGAGACCGATTGGCGTACGCGGCGATCAAAAGCGACTGGGAGTGGAATTCCGAACCGCCCGCGCCGGCGGCGTCCAAGCGCCGGGCTCCGTCCTCGGCCACCCAGCGGCCCTTCTGCATGTTCGTCCAATGGTTACCTACGTTGTCGGACGTGAGGGTCCCGTTGTCGAACTCGGAGCCTCCGAAGAGCCCCCCAGGTAGGCCCTCCTTGGCCGTCATGGCCGCGTCAATCGCGAGGCGCGTGTACGCTAACGCCAGAGCCCGCCTTGCTCCGTTCACGACGGCCGGAAACGCGCCCTCATCGTTGAGGAACTCGTCCTGCACCGGACCCGGGTTTGTAACCGACAGGTCGCATGCCGCGAGAGCGATCACACTCAAGAGCGCGGTCCCGACCCAGGCGGACCTGCTGTATCGTCTCTGCACGAGGTCGGTCATGTCAGCCTGTGTCGTGTCAGCTGTTCTTGTCTGATTCATTGTCGTCCCTCCGGTCAGAACGTGAATCTGAGGGACGCTCTCAGCGAAGCCGGTGGCGGCGGGTGCTCCCAGATGGAGCGGGTCAACCCTGAGGCCATGCCCTCGTTGCCGGCCATCTCCGGATCCATGGCGAGGAAGTCGCTGTTCTTCCAGGTCCAGAAGTTCTGCATCGAAACCGTGAACACCGCGCTGCTGGCCCCGGGAACCTGGAAGGGCACAGGCGCGGAAACCGAAAGCGAACGCATGCGGAAGAAGTTGTTCGGGTAGACCAGATCTGCACTGTAATCCCCGCTGCACAGGTACTGATCGAACGCGGTGAACCCCGCGGGATTGGTCCTGACGCCCGCGAGGACCGACGCGTCGCACAGCGGCGACACCTGACCGCGCCGGGCCGAGCTCGAGCTCTGGCGATCGTAGATATAGTGCCCGCCCTGGAACTCGCCGCGCGCGCTCACGATGATGCCGTTTCCGAAGCTTATCGTGGTGCTCGGCATGACGGTAAGAGTCGGTTGGTTGGGACCGAAGATGGAATCCCGGACGACGTCCGGAGCCGCGATGGCATCCGGGTTCCGGACGGCATCATAGCGAACCGCCGGTACCGGTTGGCCTTCCTCGATCCAGCCACCACCGCTGACGCCAAAGCCGCTCACGCCGCCGAGGTCGACGGCCTCACTCTTGTTGGTGTAGAACGTGAGGCCCAAGTCCCAGCTCAGCGTCTGATTCTGAATGAGCGTGCCGTTCGCATCGATCTCGATGCCCTTGTTCGACAAGATACCGACGTTGCGGAGCTGGGAGCCCGCGGAGCCGCCGAACGATCCGCTGGAGGTGAAGCCAGTGGACGGGACCAGCGACACTGGGATGAGCGCGTCGCGAGTCTCCTGGTTGTAATAAGTGAAGCCGAGGCGGAATCGCTCTTCGAAGAACGAACCATCGAAGCCGGCCTCGATCTCGACCGTCCTCTCCGGACCCAGGTCGGCGTTACCCACGACGAGCGGGTCGAAGGCGGTCTGATCGAGCCACGGGACCGGCTGCCACGTCCGAACCGCGTCGAACGCGCCCGGTGCGCGGCCAGCGTGGCCCCAAGCTGCCCGGAGCTTCAGCTCGCCCAGATTCTCAGGCCAGAAGCCCTCGTCGGACGCGACCCACGAGAAGGTGGCGCGTGGGTACCGCTCCAGGCCGAAGTCCTCGCCGAAGGCGCTGTTACCGTCGATGCGGAGCGCCACCGTAAGGAAATACTTGTCGTTGAGGTCGAACAGTGTTTGGCCGAAGATGCCGCCCGTCACGACACGCGAGCGGTCCTCACGAGCAGTGTAGCTCGCGCCGCTCGTGACGGTGTGCTCACCGGGACCCGGGAGCGTACGTCCGCTGGCGCCCAGCTCGGACTCTTTGCTGGTGATCCACTGACCACCCCATGAGAAGCTGGCCCTGAGCGCGTCGGTGAGCGGCTGATCGAAGGTTCCTACGTAGTCGGCCGTGAGCTGCTCGGCCCTCCAGCTGATGTCGGACACCGAGCCCTTCGAGTCGTTGACGTACCCGAACGGGCGAATGTTCCGCATATCGCTTTCGATGCGGTCGATACCGACGGTGAGCCGGTTCGATAACCTCGGCATTGGCGAGTACGAGGCTGTGAGCCCGGTTACCACACGCTGAATATCCGTATCGATCTGGTACTCGAGCAGGCGGCCGATCACCTCGGTACTGTTCGAGCCCACGTACGTGGCGTGACGGTTGTCATCCGTCCCGTCGCCGTCGTAGTCGCCCGGCGCACGTTTGTACCCATTGTGCGAAATGCTATACGGGCTCGAGCCGCTCGGCGCATTGTTGATGTTCTGCCGAGTGAGCGTCGTGTTCCACTGGACGTCCAGGTTCTCCAGCGGCGCAAAGCCGATGTTGCCTCGCAGCAGGAACTTCTCTTCTGCCTCGGTTTCGAAGAGGCCCTGGTTGTCGTCGATGCTACCCGACAGGTAATAGCTGAGCGCGGTGCCTCCACCACGCACCGAGAGGCTGTAGCGAGACTGGTGCGCGCCGTTACGCAACGGCGAAAGGAAGTTGCCATCGAACTCACCGGAGCCGTCGAACGTCTCGTTCCTGGTTCCGCGGAGCCACGGGTTGAGGCGCATGTACGGCGCGTTGCTGGGACCGAACTCGTTTACCCAGTTGGTCCCCTGGTCCATCTGAGCCGTCCATGTCGCCGGGCCCGTGCCCCCACGCTTCGTGAAGATCTGAATGACTCCTCCGGCGGCCTCCGTCCCGTACAACGCAGTCGCCGCCGGCCCCTTCACGATCTCGATGCGATCGATGTCGTTGGGGTTGATGTCGTTCAGAGGACCGACGACGTCCTTCGGACCGAACGCCACGTGCTGACCAACGGCGTGGTTCAACGCATATCCGTCGCTGCGGATCCTTATGCCGTCGATGTAGACGAGCGGCTGGTTCGACATCGCGATGGACACGTTGCCCCGAAGGCGGATCTGCGACCCGGACCCGGCCATGCCCGAGCTACGGAGCGAGGTCATGCCCGGAGCGCGAGCTGCGAGCGCCTGGTCCACCGAGACGATCGGCTCGGGGACGTCGGCGAGGTTGATTTGAGCGATCGACGTTCCGACCTCGCGCTGACGCGCTCCACCCGCGGTACCGGTCACCACGATCTCGTCGAGGCCGAGGGCCTGGTTAGCGAGCTCGAAGTTGGCGGTCACCGACTGACCGACCTGCACGGTCACATCTATCGTGCCGGTCTGCATGCCGATCCGCTCGGCCGTCCCCGTGTAGTTTCCCGGCGGGACGTTCAGGATCAAGAATCGTCCGTCGCCTCGGGTGAGCGTCCCAAGCCCGGTACCGGCCAGGTAGACCTGGACCTGGACGAGGGGGCGTCCGGTGGCCTGCTCGACGACCTGTCCGAGGATTTGGCCGCCCTCCTGGGCGTCGACCTGAACCGGAGCACCCCCGAACACGAGGAGCAGCGCGGATAGTAGACCGGCAACACACACGGGTAGCCTGCCTGCCCTTCGCCGGCCATGAGCGGCTTCGCGCCGCTCGGTCACACGTTCTGACATTGAGTTGACCATCGAACCTCCTACCTGACTAAGGAACAACATCTGTTTCTCTCTCGTTTTGGGCGGCGCCCAAAAGCGCCGGCACTATACTCGCCGGGGAGCGAGATTGTCAAGCACACATGGGGGTCTGCGAGGGGATCTCCCGTCCTGGGCCACGCCCTATGGTGACCCGTCTCAAGAACCTCGTCGAGCCGGCGCGCATGCCTAGCCGGGCGGCTGCCCGTTGGCGAGCGAGTTCCACAGATCGATGGTTGGATTCCGCCGAATGTCGACGCCCTCGCGTTGCAGCCCCGCCATCTCATGCACGTCGTGCTCCTCGCCCATCACGAACGTATCGAACATACGACTCATGACGTCCAGGGATTTCGCCACACTCTCGGGGCGCCAGTGGTACCAACCGTGGGGCTCCCCGCCGTAGACGACCCAGTCGTACCAGTTGCCGTGGATCTCCGCCTGGATCCCGTATTGCTCGATCTGCTGAAAGCGAGCGGCTCCGTCTCCTTGGGCGTAGAGGAACAGGAGGGGGACGTCGATCTCGTCTGCATGATAGATGATGGAGCGCTCGTAGTAGTTGCGAGGGTTCTCCATCGGCGTCTTGCCGATCATGAACCGGTTCCACCCCTCCATGGAGCCGTATGTGGAGAGCGTGACGAGGTCGGTCGAGCCGTACCAGACGACGCCTGCCTTGAAGCGGCCCGGGTCTTTGGTGACGGCGGTGGTCGTGAAGAAGCCACCGGTCGAACCACCGAACGCGCCGACCCTATCCGGATCGACCCAGCCCTCGCCCGCCAACATATCCATGCCGATGAAGGCATCACGAAGGTCGTGGTCCCCACCGTGCGTATGAACGGCCTGCCGATACGCCTTGCCTCGTCCCGTGCTGCCCCGGAAGTTGGGCGCGAAGACCAGGTACCCGCGGCTCACGAAGTACTGGATGTACGGATTCCACTGCTTGGGATGCTGGCCGTTGGAGTTCGCGCGGAAGAAGAAGAGGCCCGGCAGCCGGTCGCCAGCCTCCGCACCCAGCGGCTTGTAAACCAGTCCGGCCACCTCGAGACCGTCGAAGCTCGTGTACTCGATGAGCTCCGGCTCGGCAAAGCGATCCGCGTCCCGGATCGCGGAATGCTGATGATTCGTGATCTGCCGCGGGCTCCCCTCGCCCGTGTCGAGAATCCAGAGATCGCCGGTGCGGGCCGGCCCGGAGTGCGTGTAGACGATGCGTTGGCCGTCGGGATGCCAGAGGTGCCCGCCTCGGGTCTGACCCGTAGCTCGGGAGCCGCCGTTCACCCCGCCCGCGTCGGTCAGCCGCTCCTCGGAGCCGCCCTCGGCCGGAATCCGGAAGATGTGGTAGTCGTAGTCGAGGTTCTTCGTGAACGAGATCCAACGGCCGTCCGGGGACCAACGCGGCTCGCTGTGCTCGACGTCCTCCGTGATCATCATCGTGACGTCGCCACTCGCCACGTCGATCACGCCGAGGTTGTTGAAGCCATTCCGGTCCGAGATGAATGCCAGCCGCGAGCCATCGGGAGACCACCGGGGCTCGGTGTCCCGCCAATCGAACGTGTTGGGCGTCAGGGCACGAGCGTCCCCGCCGCTCACGGGCACGACCCAGATGTCCTGGTTGCTCTGGTCGTCGTCCTCGGGCTTCGTGTTTCGCGTGAACGCGAACATGGAACCGTCGGGCGACAGCTCCGAGCTTCCGCCCGCCCCCACTCGTGTGATCTCCCCCGTCCCGACGTCGACCGCGGCGATCGAATTGTCGAAGAACATTCCGGTGTTGAAGTAGATCGTGCGGCTGTTGGGCGCCCACGACACGGCCCCGTCGATCAGTGGGTGGTCCGTGAGCCGGAGGGGTTCGCCTCCGGTCGAGGGCACGACGTAGATGTCGCGCACGCTGGTTCCGCCGAAATCCACTTCGAACGCGATCCATCGTCCGTCCGGGCTGAACCGCGGAACCATCTCGCGGCCCGGCAGTTCGGTGAGCTGGGTTGGCGGTCCGCCTGCGGTCGGCACAGTCCAGAGATCGTACGTCCCAGCCGCAGCCGACTTGAAAGCGATCAGCCCACCGTCGGGCGACACGTCGAACTCCTCGATCCATACCGTCTCGGCAAGGGCGCCGATAGGAAGCCCCTCACGCACGTCCGAGGCCGAGGTGGCGAGTGCGGGCCCGTACAGAGCCGCCAGTGCCAGTGCTGGGATGGCCACCGCTCCCGCGATCAGGTTCCGGCGCATGAGTCCCGTCCTCCTTCGAAAGCCCCGAGGCGCAGGCGACGAGGGTCGTCGCTCAAGGGTCCACGTCCGCACACCCGTATAAGGGACGGGCGTCGACGCTCGGACAGCTTCAGGAATCGACTACGCCCCGGCACCGTGGAGGCGCCGGGGCGTAGGGTACCGCTTGTTCGCGATCGCGCCTACCGCGCTAGCACGACACGCAGTTGTGGTTGTTCTCTGAGCCGAGGCTCTCGAGTAGCGCAACGATCTCGGGGAACACGGTGACCCGCTGCACCGGACCGTTCGCCATGTCGGCGGTCGTCTCGCCCTTTCGGGTCAAGACCGTGACGTCGGCGCCCTTCTCCACGAGGTACTCGATCAGCTCCCGGTCTCCGCGCGCCGCCGCGTTGTGCAACGGCGAGAAGCCGTTGTAGTCCCGCATGTTCACGTCCGCGCCGAGCTCTTCGACGAGGTACTTCACCGAGGGGAGCCAACCATTAGGAGCGTGCCGGTGGGCGTTGCCCGCCAACCCGAGGCCGTACCCTGCACCCGAGGCCGCGTGGATCGGGAACACGCCCGGCCCTCCGATGGCGACTTTTGCGAGGCCCGACGAATCTTCCTTCTTCTTGCCGTCGTCGGGGCCGTTGCCCGTAGACGGACGGCCCGGCGGACGCAACGTCGGGGTCGTGTAGTCCGCGCCGTACGCGACAAGCAGCTTCATGGCGTCGACGTCCGTCCCGTAGGCCGCCCGCCAGAACGGCGTCGCGCCCCAGGTGTCCACGCCGAGGACGTTGTGGTTGAACGACGTGTACCAGAGGTGACGCTCGAGCCTCGCGTTGGGATCGGCTCCCGCATCCAGCAGCGCGGTCATCAACTCCAGGTACGTGGTCTGCTCTTGCTTGATCGAGGTCGGCTGCGGGTAGAACGACTTGGGCACCCACTGCAGATGCACCGCTGCGTACAGGACCGTGGCCCCCGGCGCGCTCTGGAGGTTGGGATCGGCACCCTGCTCGAGCAGGCTCATGGCCAGGTCGAAGTGCCCGTTGAGCGTGGCGCTGAGCAGGGGTGAGGTCCAGTCGCCTCCGCTTACGTGATCGATGTCCGCACCTCCGTCGACGAGAACCTCGACGACGTCCGCGTGGCCCTCGCGCGTTGCGTAGACGAGCGCGGTGTTGCCGCCCTGCTTGCCCACGAGCTGGTCGTAGGATAGCCGCCCGCGGTCGATCAACGGGGCCGGCTCCTCGTCTTCATCGCCCTTGTCGGCTTCCTCGTCGTCGCTTTCGCCTTCGTCGTCTTCGTTCTCGGCCTCTTCGTCGTCGTTTTCCGTGCCGTCGACGGGCGTCTCGGAGACGATTTCCTCACCGAAGAGCGCCGACAGGCGCTTGTCGCGCTGCGCGATGAGGACCTTGTCCTCCTTCGCCATCTCGGGATAATCGATGACCCATGTCTCGAGTGACGGATCCGCGCCGGATTCCAGCAGCGTCCGCGCCACATCTGCCCTCCCGTATGCGGCAGCGAACATCAGCGGTGTCTGGCCGGTGGACAGCTCCCGAGCATTCACGTCGGCACCGTGTGCGCTCAGCAGCGATACGGCCTTCGCGCTCCCCGAGTACGAAGCAAAGTGGGTCGCCGTCTCACCTGTTTCTGTCACGGCGTCGACTTTGGCGCCCGCCCCAAGCAGGGCCGCGATCACATCGGTGTTGCCAGTGCGGCTAGCCACCATGAGAGGCGTGAAGCTCCCCACCCGCGTGATCGACTCCAGGCTGGCTCCGGCGTAGACGAGGATCTCGGCCATCCCGGCGTCACCGCTGTCTGCGGCCCAGTGGAGCGCCGTCATGCCATCGCCCTGTGCGGCGTTCACGTCGGCGCCCTTCCGGAGCAGTTCGCGCACTGCGTCGGCATCGCCGCGCATGGCGGCGTCGGCGACAGGGGATTCCGGAGGCACGGCCGCTGTGAGCAGCAGGACTAGACAGAGCGAGTTGATCTTCAATGCGGCTCTCATCACCGATTCCTCTTGTTCACGGGTTCTCTTTCGGTGCTCGCTCCGGTCTACGACCTGGAGCTGGCCTCTTCGGCGTAGGACTCGGAAACCGACATCAGGAGCTCACCTGTGCTGTCCCCGAACCCCTCCAGGTCGTCGAGACCCAACTTGTGAAGCAGCGTCAGCATGGCGTTGGCCAGCGGTGTGCCGTCGGGCGCTTTCAGGTGGAGTCCACCGTCCAGACCCATGCTCTGGCCTCCGACGACAATGAACGGCACCCGCCGGTGGTTGTGCAGGTTGCCGTCGCCCATCGGTGAGCCGTACACGACCATGGTCTTGTCGAGCAACGTGGAGTCGCCCTCCTGATGGCCCTCGAGCTTGTCGAGCAGGTAGGGCAGCAGGCCCATGTGGTAGTTGTTGATCTGATAGAAGCCCAAAACTCCCTCGTTGCCGGAGGCATGGGACTGTGGGTGGAACCCACCGTCGCAGCCGCTCTCCGGGAAGATCCGGGACGACACGTCACGGCTCATCTTGAGCGAGAACACCCGGGTCACGTCCGATTGCAGGGCCAGCGCCTGAAGGTCGAACATCATCTGGACGTGCTCTGTATACGAGTCGGGCACGCCTACCGGTGCTTCCGGAAGCTCACGTTCGGTGCCGCTGTTGTTGCGATCCTCCGTCCGCTGAATCCGGCGCTCCAGCTCGCGAACATCCGACAGGTACTGCTCCATCCGCACCCGGTCCTCAGGAGGCAGAGTCGTCTGGAGGCGCGCGATTTCGCCGGTGACCCAGTCCAGGATGCTCTTCTGTGACTGCCGCCGGCGAGCGCGCTCGTCGGGCGATCCACCAGCGCCGAACAGCTGATCGAAGGCCACGCGCGGGTCGCGGGTCATCGGGAGCGGCTCGGTGGGTGAGGCCCAACTGATGGTGTCGGTGTACGCGCATGCGTATCCGTACGAGCAGCCGCCGGATTGGTCGACGTTCTCGATGCACAGCTGCATCGAGGGGATGACCGTATCCTGACCGAACCGTTGCGCGAACAGCTGATCCATCGAGGTGCCCACGTAGACGTCCGAGCCTTCCGTACGACGCGGATGCGACTGGGTGAGGAACGTCGCGCTCGAACGGAAATGGTCGGCCCCGATCTCCTTCGGCGCGAAGGCCTCCGCCTGCCGCACGTCTGTATTGCTGATGATGGTCAGACGCTCCTGGAAGGCCTCCAGGGGCTTCAGCGCACTCGGCCCGAGATCGAAATCACGACCCAGCTTGGCAGGGGCCCAGAGGTTCTGGGTCGCACCCCACTCGTTGCTGCCCGCCGCTCCGTGTGAGTTCTCGATGGCGATCAGGCGTGGCTTGTCGATCACGCGCCTCACGTCACCCGAGAGCCTACCCGCGGGAATCATGCTGTCCAGGAACGGCAGCGCGATCGCGGCCCCGGCGCCTCGGATGAACGTCCGTCGGGGGATGTGTGTTCCGGTAATGAACTTCATCTCGGGTATCCTCTCGGTGACTGGGCCTTCGCTTGTCAGGCCTCTGCTATTGCCTGCTGCCGTTCGAGTCCGTAACGACTTCCTGTGCCCTTCTCATTCGGAAGGCATCGCTCTCCACGATGCCCAGAACGAACGAGGACGGGCGATACTCTTCCTTTTCGGCCTCCGCGACGATCTTCCGTACAGTCGGCATGTCGAAGTACTCCACGCGCCGCCCCAGACCGTAGGCCATGAGGTTCGCCGTGAAGTTGCGGAGGACCGGAGTCTTCAGTCGAACCAACGCCTGAGTTAGGTCGGCGGGGCTGGTCAGCGGAGTGCCGTCGTAGAGCGCCCCTCGGGTATCCAGAGGCATGCCGTTTTCGCGGATCCGCCACCGGCCCGTGACGTCGAAATTGTCGATGGCGAGGCCAATCGGATCCATGAACTGGTGGCAAGCGTTGCAGACCACGTTCGCGCGGTGCTTCTCCATGCGCTCGCGCGTAGTGAGCATGCGCGTTCCCTCGGTGCTCTCGGTCTCCTCGAGGTCCGGCACGCCAGGCGGCGGAGGGGGCGGGGGCGTCCCCAGCACTACCTCCATCACCCACTTGCCCCTCAGCACCGGGGACGTGCGGTTCGCGAGCGACGTCTGGGCCAACACGCTGGCGTGACCGAAGACGCCGCGCCGTGTGTCGTCCGGATACTGCACCTTGCGGAATTCTTCGCCGACCACTCCCGGAATGTCGTAATGCCCGGCCAAGCGCTCGTTCACGAAAGTGTAGTCCGCCGTGATGAACTCGAGGACTGAGCGATCTTCTCGGAACATGTATTCGAAGAAGAGCGCCGTTTCCTGCTTCAGTCCATCCGCGAGCTGCTGGTCGTAGTCCGGGAACATGACCGCGTCGGGATTCAGCTTGTCGAGATCCGACAGACGCAGCCACTGGAATGCGAATCGCGTGCTGAGCGCTTCCGACCGAGGATCCGCCAGCATGCGCACCGTCTGCTCCCGAAGCGTCCTGTCATCTGAAAGCTTGCCCGCCAGCGCGAGCTCCCGGAGCTCGGCATCCGGGGGCGACGCCCAGAGGAAGAACGAGAGGCGTGAGGCGAGGTCGATGTCGCTTACTTTGTAGACTTCACCTGGCTCCACACCCTCCGGCCACTCCTCGAAGCGGAAGATGAAGTGGGGGCTCGCCAGCATCGCCTCCAATGCGAAGCGGACCCCGCCCTCGAAGCCCCCTTCGTCCTCACCGATGTCGTAGAAGCCCAGCAGGCCGCGTAGGTCCTCGTCCTCGAGTGGGCGACGGTACGCAACCGAAGCGAGCCGGTTAACGATCTCCTCGGCGCAGGGCCGGGTCTCGTCCGGCCCCGTGGGCCGACATGTGAAGATCTTCTGACGGCTTGGCGTGTCGGAGATGCCGGTGACCTTAGAGGGCCCCTTTATGACGAGATCCCGGATGTGCGGCGGCATACGAAGGCCGTAGCCGATGCCGATCTGCGTGTCGGGGATGCTGTGACCGTGAGCCGAGAAGAGGTCATCTACCGGCCCTCGCTCGACCGGGATGAACACAGCCGAGACCCGATGGGGACCGGCGCGGATCGGGATGCGACCCGTCTCGAGGATCAGGCCCTTCCCGCCCGGGTCCGCCTCCGCCATGAAGCGGTCGATCGGCAGCACAGCCACCTGTTCGCCGTCGATGGAGACGTCGACCTGCTCACCCGGCTCGTTTCTTCCGAACAGGATGCCTTCCGGCGAGTAGTGGAACGACACACTGAACGCGTAAGAGCCGTCGGCCGGGAAGTTGTGGATGACCGAGGTGCCGCCTCTTGAGCCGTACGGGGCTCCCTGGGCGCGTTCCCGCTGTGACGCGAGGCGGGGGATCCGGTAGGTGGTTTCCTGGTTCCCGGCGAGTGTGTTGCCGACCGCCAACCTCGCGACCTCGCTCGCGCCCTCGAGATAGGCGCTCAGCAGGGTGGGCGAGAGCAGCTGGACGTCGGCGATGTTGTCGAAATTGGCGCTCTTGGTGTCGAGCGGAAGGTAGTCCCCGGCACTGATCTCCAGGTCGAGGAGATCTGCGACCGACCGCTCGTACTCGGCGCGGTTCAGCCGCTGAAAGGTGCGGCCGCCTGGATTCGGAGCGTCGGCCGCCGCTTCGTCCATATTCTCTTCGAGGGTCGCGACGAGGACATCCAACGTATCGCCGCCGGGGCGTGGCATGCCGGGCGGCGGCATCATGGCGGCCCGGAGCTTTAGGATCATCCGCTCGGAGATCTCGGGTGCGCTCGAGGCTGTCTCCACGTTGTAGCCGGAGAGCGACAGGTTCCCGGTCTGCAGCGCGTCGTTGTGACAAACCTGGCAATACTGGACAACGACATCCGTGAGGTCGGCGGCAGACAGATCCGAGGAATACGTCGTCGGATCCGGGGAATGGACCGGCAGGTCGATGGGCTGCGCGGGCGATGAAATGTGGGATTTCGACATCGGGTCGGCCGCAGCCGTCCCGTGCTGTAGGATACCACCACCGATCAGCAGCAGGGTTCCCGAAAGGACCCCGGTTGCAGCGCTTCCCCGCATTCACAGCCTCCTGTGTCGAACCGACACATCGACCACCACGGACTGAGGAGCAGCCCGTACAGGTCGTTCATCGATCTCAATCGGAGCCCAGCAAGCGCGGTGCCAGCCGGGCTCGACTCCGTCTTGAGCGGTCTCCGCCGAATCATAAAGTGATAGCGCCCGGATATGCGCGACGCAAGGCTGGAGAGGCAGCGATCGTCGTGCTAGGCGGGCCATCCGCGCAATCCATTCTCATAGATGGACACGTCGAGCGGCGAAGAGGTTGAGGGGCACCCGCGGACCTACACGGTTGGCCGGCCGCCGTCGATTCGCGGCAGCCCGAGCTCGGACAGCTCGCGATTCAATCGGGGCAGCTCTTCCGCCAACGCCCGATCCAGCGCCTCGAGGAGGGCCGCCAGCTCGCCCGAGAGCTCCTCGAACACCGCGAGATAGGCGGCTGTCGGCGCCGCGTCTCCTCGCTCGAGACGGGACCTCAGGCCCGTGAGCCGGTCATTGAGCTTGATGGGGAAGGCGATCTTGTCCTTGGGGCTCTGGTTCCTCACCTGATACAGCTCGGCTTCCACTGCGCTGACCCGCTCGACAAACAACCGGGCTGCCCGGTCCAAGGCGGTGTTACCCCCTCGGTCGAGGGCGTCGCTACCCGCGCGGCGCTGGGCTTCGCTGACGACACGGCCTGGGGTGTCACCAGCGGTCGGGTCCCGAGGGCCGCTGACGGCGCGGACGAGTCGATCGGCGACCTGCGCCTTCAACTCGCGAACGAGAAGCACGCCTTCGTTCGCCGCTGATTCCTGGTCCCGGATTCTCGACGCCAAGTCGAATTGGGCACGGAGGTCGGAAATGTTGACGCCGGTCAGCCGTGGATCCATCCGGACCTCCGTGAGCCTCCGCGAGAACCGACGCCTGTATGAGACCGGCAACCGTGCGAACCCGCATTGGCACCAGCCGACCGACCTGTTCGTTACCTTCTCCGACGAAGACTTTCGGCTCGGCTTCAACGCTGCCCAGACCACCCTGGCCACGGTGGCGCGTTTAGCGGGGGCGCGACTCGTTCCGAGGAGCTGACGAAAGCCCCCTACGGGGCTCGGCCGGCTGCCTCCCGCCCGAGGCGAATCACATCGTCGGCCGTCAGGCCCTGCATCAGGAGCGCCAGGAAGCCCTCCTCGACGCGCTGGCGCACGTTGTCGGCGTTGGCCGTGATCATGTCGGCGAGGCCCACGCGGTTCGCTTGCGCGAGCACTTCGAGGCTGCCGGCCTCCGCCGCCTCGGTGTCACCGCCGAGGGCCCCCGTCAGGCTGCCAATTCCGCACGCGAGCACGCTGTAGCCGGGCACGTCGGCGATCTCGCCCGCCTGTGCAACCGCTTCCGGATCCTCGACCATCAGCATCGCGATGGTCTCGCCGCTCGGGTTCGCCGGCGACCAGACGTCGGCTCCTGCTTCCTCGAAGAAACCGACGGCGGTGCGGGCTTCTTCCACGTTCCGGACGTGCGGAAGCACGATGCCGTCGGCGCCGAGGGCCAGGATCTCACGCACCCGTACACGGGTCGATTCTTCGCCGTCTCGCTCGATGGGCGGGATGCGCACGAGGAGCGTCTTGCGCCCAACGGCCGCTGGGCTGCGCAAGCCCTCGGCGATCGCCTCGACGGCGGCCAGGTCGTAGCTCCCCTCGAGGTTCAAGAAGACGAAGTCGTAAAGGGGGTTCTGGGCCAGCCTCTCCCCACCCTCGACCGTGTAGATCGGTGCCGGTCTCGGCCCCTCACCTCCTGGTCCGTCCTCGCGGGGTCTCTCGTTCGGGACGAAGACCCCGAACGCCGTCAACTCTTGTTCCCAGAGGTTGAGGAGCGCGTTCTCGTGGCCGATCTCCGGGGCACCGCCCGAATCGGCCGACGCCCCGCCCGAGTCGGGGGCTGGTGCTCCGCATGCGAGGAGGAACAACAAAGCCAAAGACAAGACCCACGTGCTCCTGGGCACTGGGTTGCCCATCGACGTAATGGCCCTCGATATCCTCTCCGCCGACCTGTTGCTCTGCATCCTCGTCATCGGCCCTCCCCTCTCCCGCGTTCTCGTCAGCGGCCTGTCTGGTGAAGTGCTCCTCACCGGTGTGTGGCTCCTGATCAGCCTACACCTCATCAGGGAGTCCGTCATCGGCCTGCGATCTCCCGCCCTACGGCAAGGGCTTCCTGTTGGGTGACGATGATGAGGCGAAAGCCCTGCGCGAAACGTTCCCCGATGTCGTCAACCCCGGCGGTGATCCCGCAGGCGACGTCAGCCGCCTTGCAGGCGGCAAGCGTGATCTGAATGGCATTCTCGACCGCTTCCATGTCCCCTTCGTACGCGCGCCGTAGATCATCCGGTCCGGGGATGACCACGCTCACACCTGGCGTTTCGGCGATCTCGCTCGCCCTCGCGATGCCCGCTTGGTCCTCGATGAGCACGATGTTGACGAGCCGTCCCTCCGCGTTCGACGGCCAAGATTCCGCACCGAGCGAGCTCACCGCGATTTCCGCTTCCTCGGCCGTCTCGACGTGAGGAAAGACGATGGCGTCGACTCCCGCCTCCAAAACGACACGCACCCTGGCGCGGGCCGAGTCCGCTCCGTCTCGGATGGGCGGGATGCGAAGAGCGATCGGCTGTGGCTCGTGCTCGCCGGCCCCATCCCTCATGCCCTGCATGTAGGCCCGCATGGCGGGAATGTCGAAGGGCCCCGATTCCAGGGAGTAGAAGATGAAGTCCGCCTCTCGGTTCAAGACCATTTGCCGGCCTTGTTCCTCCGTGTGATCACCCGAGAAGATTCCGAGTACCGGTTGGCCGCCCGCCAGAAGGGCGATCATTGGGTTGGTCGCGACCATCGGGGCCTCTGTGGTCTCGGAAGAAGGCGCACACGACGCGGCGACGGCAGCGAGCAGAGCGATTCCCGCGCGTCGGACGACGCGCGGGCGGTGTCGAGCGGTCTATCCGGTCATCACGCTCCGCCGGGAGGCCGGTTCATGGGTCAGCGTTCCTACCAGGACGTCCGTTCTGGCCCCTCGCGGGCGGGGCGGCCCCGCCCCGCCCCGCCGCCCCCCCTTGGAGGCTCAAGGTCGCGCCCGGCCCGGCGGGTCGCCAGGGTGGGGCAGTGGACCCGCCGGGGACGGAGTCGCACGGTTCCTGACTTGGGCCCGACCTTGCCGGATCGGGATCGCTGCCTAATGGTTCGTGTCGGTGCGGCGGCGTGGTCAGCCCTCGCGGCCCAGAGCGTGGACACAAGCGGTGATCTCGATCCTGTTCAGAGGAGACTCATATGGTTCGCATGCCCTCTTCACTCATTGCCGTTGGACTGCTGGCCTTGGCGGCTCCGGTTTCTGGTCAAGCACCGGTGCTCCGCTCCGCGCTCCACGACTACCGCGTGGTCCATGTGGCTGACGGCCTTGTGACCCCGTGGTCGATGGCCTGGCTCCCCAACGGGGACATGCTGATTACAGAGCGGCCGGGACGACTCCGGGTCGTTCGGAAAGGCAAGCTCCTGCCCAATCCGGTGGCTGGAATTCCAAACGTGCTGGCCCAAGGGCAAGGCGGACTCTTCGACGTCCTCCCGCATCCCGATTTCGCGAACAACAGCATGCTGTACGTCAGCTTCGCGAAGCCCATCGGTGACGGCACGGAAGCGACGACGGCGGTGGTACGCGGGACGTTCGAAAACGATCGCTTCACGGTCATCGACGAGATCTTCCAGTCCCAATCCAGGGGAAACGGCCATTACGGTGCCCGGATGGCCTTCCATCCCGACGGCCACCTCTTCCTCACGGTGGGTGATCGACAAGCTCCGCCCAGCGGCGACCTCGAGAGCCACCCGGCGCAGGATCTCTCGAACCACCATGGTGTGACGATCCGCCTCAACGACGACGGCAGCGTCCCGACCGACAACCCGTTCGTGAGTCAGTCCGGCGCCCTCCCCGAGACGTGGAGCTACGGGCATCGGAACGCCCAAGGGCTCGCGATCAATCAAGAGACCGGTGACATCTGGATCAACGAGCACGGGCCGCAGGGAGGGGACGAGCTGAACCTGGTCAAGCGGGGCTCCAATTTCGGTTGGCCCGTCGTCGGGTACGGCGTCAACTACCGGAGCGGACTCGCGATCCACGAGGGGACACTTCGCGAGGGTTGGGAGTCCCCAACCCACTTCTGGGTGCCATCCATCGCGACGTCCGGTTTGATGATCTATACCGGAGACGGCTTCCCTGGGTGGCGCGGGAGCTTGTTCGTGGGGGGGATGGCGGGCGAGCAGGTGGCGCGACTCGCGATGAACGGCCAACAAGTGCTTCAGGAAGAGACCTTGGTCAACGGAATCGGCCGCGTGCGTGATGTCCGACAAGGGCCGGATGGCTACATCTATTTGGCCATCGAGGACCGGCAGGGGGCGCCAACCGCTGTCGTCCGGTTGGAGCCGGCGGGCGCACGTTGACCTCGGACCCGGCGTAACTCCCGAGCGGACGTGACTAAACGGGTACGATGGATCTGTTGAAGCGACGCCCCGTCCGAGGCATCGACCTCGGGCGGGGCGTTTCGTTGCTGATTTCCGACCGGCGGCCGCTCCTGCCTGCCGAGGCGCCATGAAGACCGTTACGTCACAGATCACACATCTCCTCACGAGCTCGGATAACCGGCCGGAGCTACGGGCTCTGAGCAGGTTCCTCGCGGTGCTCGCAATTGTTATCGCCTCGTTCGCGGTGATCTTCCACCTGCTCATGCTGCGCGAGGGGCAGGAGTTCAGTTGGCTCACCGGTCTGTACTGGACGCTCACCGTGATGAGCACGCTCGGCTTCGGGGACATCACGTTTCACACGGATCTTGGCCGCGCGTTCACGATGGTCGTCCTGCTCACCGGAGTCGTGCAGCTCCTCATCGTGCTTCCCTTCGCCTTCATCCGGTTTTTCTACGCCCCTTGGATCGAGGCGCAACTTCAGGCGAAGGCGCCAAGGCGGGTCGGACGGGACGTTCGTGACCACGTGATCGTATGCAACTACGACGACGTCGCGCGCGGGCTCATGGATGCTCTCACGCTCCGGGGCGTTCCGAGTGTGATCATCGAGCCCGATGCAGCGAGAGCTGCGGCGCTACACGATGACCGGATCCCAGTGGTGCGCGGAGCACTCGATGCCCGCGCGACGTACGACGCGTGCGCCTTCGACCGGGCCCGTCTGTTGGTTGCGAACGTCGATGACGTAACGAACACGAACATCGTGATCACCGCGCGCGACGTGTCGGAACAGGTCCCGATCGTGGCCATGGTCGTCGATCCGGACGCGAAAGACATTCTGGAGCTCGCTGGCGCCAATCACGTCGTGCTCGGAGCCGAGCGTCTCGGAAAGCACCTGGCCAGCCGGGTGTCCGCGGGTGCCGTCAGAGCCCACACGGTGGGGCGCTACAAGAACCTCGTAATTGCCGAGTTCCCGATCCGTCACACGAAGTTGGCCGGAAAGACTCTGAAAGAAGCTGAAATCCGTACGCGGACCGGCGTCACGGTCGCAGCTCTCGCGAAGCGAGGCCACGTCGAGCCCGGCCTGCCTCATACACCGCTTCGAGAGGACTATATCGGCATCGCCATCGGTTTCGAAGAGCAGCTCCGGGCCTTGGACGAGGCGCTGGGCGTGGAGACGGCCCAGAACGGTCCAGTCCTCGTCATCGGAGGCGGGAGAGTAGGGCGAAGCGCCGCGTCCGCGCTCGCTGAGCGCGGCGTCTCCCTTCGCGTAATCGAGCAGAATCCGGAGCTTCGCCCGCAGATCGAGAGAGTCGCGGATGACGTCGTGATCGGCGACGCCGCGGATCACGACGTCATGATCAACTCGGGAATCAAGCGAGCCTCGTCTGTCATCCTGACAACGAATGACGACGCGACAAACATCTTCCTTGCCGTCTACTGCCGGAAGCTGAACCCGGAAACGATCATCGTCAGCCGAGTCACGCATCTGAAGAACATCGAGTCCATTCACCGCGCGGGGGCCGACTTCGCTGTAAGTGACACTCAAATCAAGATCCAGTCGATCCTGAGCGTGTTCGAGAAGAGAGAACCCGTGATGCTTGGAGAAGGGCTGGACCTGTTCAGTGTCGAGGTGCCTCAGGCGCTCCACGGGAAGACGTTGCGCGGAACGGAGATCTTCGCTCGGACGGGTCTGGCGGTCATCGCCGTGGAGCGGGATGGAGTGGTGGACCGGCATCCACGCCCCGATGCGAGGCTCGAGGAGGGAGAGCGCGTGCTCTCCATCGGAACGGCTACCCAGCGTGATGTCTTTGAGCGCGTGTTCAAGTGAGCCCTCCCTGGGAGTTCACGGGATGCCTCCCAGGAAGATCCCCCGCCCTTAGCGGGAGATCACGACGCGAAACCCTATGAACGGGCGGCGCACGCCGGGATCCGCCCCGCCGCGGGTCGCCGCGCGGATGTTCTGAGGCGGGTCGCTGAACGAGCCTCCGCGCATCACCCAGAGGGCATCCGCGGCGAGGCCCTCCCGGTCGTCCGCCGGGTCGTAGGGGTAAGGCTGGTAGGGGCTCCTCGTCCACTCCCAAACGTTGCCGCTCATGTCGCGCAGACCGAACGGGCACTCGGGGCAGTCGAAGCTGCCCACAACCGCTGTCCCGCTCGCCTGGTAGTTCGCTCGGTCCAGTCTCGGTTCGCTTCCCCACGGATAGATGCGCGGGTCGGTCCCCCGCGCGGCCTTTTCCCACTCCGCCTCGCTCGGCAGGCTGACGCGTCCGCCGTCGTCGAGCAGCGCGCGTAGCGCAGGTGGGGTCTCCGGCCATTCGCGGAGGGTAGTGTCCAGCCATCGGCAATACGCCAATGCGTCCGGCCACGAGACCGCCGCGACCGGGTGATCGGCGGGCGCCGTGAGGGCCTGCTCATCTACATCGAAGCCGGTCGCCGCGACGAAGGCTCCGAACTGAGCCACCGTCACCTCGTATCTGCCTACGTAGAAGGTGGGTAGGTCCACCACGCCTTGGGCACTCCCCTCGGCCCATTGCTCGTTGTCGAAAGCCAGGCCATCGGCGGCGGGGTCGCTGCCCATGCGGAACGGCCCGGCGGGAATCTCCACGAATCCGACGAGCTCGTCGTTCGTGAGGAACCAGGCGTCCGTGCGAAAGCCGGTGAGATCGCCGGAGCTATCCGGGACGGAAGCGCTCCCACTCTCGTCCTCTAGCAGCGACGCGGCCGAATGGCTCCGGTAGTCCAGCCAAACGCCGACGCACACGAGGGCGGCCAACAGCGCGGTTTGCTAGCGTGCTTGCACGAGCCCAGGAGCAGGGAACGGTCCGGAACGATATCAAGCCCAATGAGCTGGCGAGCTTTCTCCTCAATTCCTATGAGGGAGCCCTTCTTCGAATGAACGTCGAAAGGTCGGTGAAGCCACTTCGCAGGTTCAATGCGGTTGTCGTGGAAGGGCTCCTTCGTGCCTGAGTTTTTTTTGCGGCGAGCCAAGACGACCGGTCGTATTGTCGACCGAGACGGAAGGACAAGCACACAACCAACAGGGAGCGAGACCGATGAGCAACGCAGTAGCGAACGTGAACGAGCAGGACCTGATCGCCGGGGTCGTCCAGCGCTACATCGATGGCGCCAAGTCCGGTAGCGGTGACGACATGAAGATCGCCTTCCACCCGGATGCGACGATCTTCGGGTACGCCGGCGAAGACCTCTTCGGCGGCCCAATTCAGAGTCTCTTCGACTGGAACGACAACAACGGTCCGGCGACAGGCCTCGAAGCCTCGATCGCCAACGTCGACATCACCGGGACGGTCGCGACCGTCCGGCTCGAGCTCTCCAACTGGACAGGGCAGCGGTACACGGACTTGTTCACGCTGCTGAAAGTCGACGGCGAGTGGAAGATCATGAACAAGGTCTTCCATCTGCACCCCGAGCAAGCAGAGAGCACACGTAGGAGAACGCCGTGAACAGCATCACGACATCGCAAGCCTCCCTGAGAACCGAGGATCAAAACAGGGCCCTCGGCCGCGGGGTGGTCAACCGCAGAGTCGTGTTGAAGAGGATTCCGGAAGGCGAGCCCAAGCCCTCCGATTTCGAAATGGTGACGGAGGAGCTTCCGGCCATCGCCGACGGTCAGATGCTGCTCCGCACCAAGTGGCTCACGCTTGATCCATACATGCGCGGCCTCGACGCGTCCGGCCACATGAACAACGAGGAGAGCATCGGCGCCACACTTGTGGGGGGAACCTTGTCGGAGGTCGTAAAGAGTCGAGCAAGCGGGTGGAGCGAGGCCGACCTCGTCGTTGGTTACTACGGCTGGCAGGAGTACAGCGTCGGTACACCCCAAGAATCTTCAATGGGGCAACGCGGCTATGCCGATCGAGAAGTGGGACCGCTCGCTCGGACCGCCCGCTACCGCGCTCGGCATCCTCGGGATGACCGGCTACGCAGCGTATGTCGGTCTGCTGAATGTGGCCACCATCGACAGGGGTGAGACGGTGGTCGTGAGCGCGGCCAGCGGCGCGGTCGGGCAGGTTGTCGGGCAGTTGGCGAAGATCCACGGCTGCCGGGTGGTGGGCATTGCCGGCGGGCCCCGAAAGTGCGCCTACTGCGTGGACGAGCTCGGGTTCGATGCTTGTATTGACTACAAGGCCGGCGACCTCCGGGCCGCATTGGCGGCAGCCGTTCCCGACGGCATCGACGTCTACTTCGAGAACGTTGGCGGCGAAGTGCTCGAGGCGGTTATCCCGCTACTCAACCCGCGTTGTCGCGTACCGGTGTGTGGATGGATAAGCCAATACAACACGCCTGGGAACAACGTCCCCTGGGAGCAACAACAGACGACGCCGCTGCAGCGGCTGCGCGAGGCCGGGCTGAAGGAGCTCGGCAAGGAGGGTTCCACCGAGGGGTTCCGCTTCTTCCATTTCATGGAGCTTGCGGCTCGGCAACCCGACGCCCGGGAGTCGTTGCGAACCATGTCGGGCTGGATCAAGGAGGGCAAGCTCAAGCACCGCGAGAGCGTCACTCAGGGTTTGGACAGCAGCGTTGAGGCCTTCATCGGCATGCTGCGCGGCCAGAACTTCGGTAAGACGATGGTCCAGGTCTCGTAACTGGGGTTTGAGAGAGCCCCGACCGCGCGGGGCTCGATCTACCGAATCCTACGTGGACGCCCCGACGCCCCTCTCGGATATTGTCCGAGATTCAAACCGTAGAGCGTTTGAGGCTCGAACCGCTCGACGCGGAGGGCGATCAGCTGGAGAGCACTCTTGATTTTACCGAACGTTCGGTATAGCCTCCTTGCCATGAGCAAGATTTCTAACGCGGAGCTCCTGAATCGCCTGACCGAGGTTTTCCGGACACATGGCTATGACGGCGCCAGCCTGAGCAAGATCTCGGAGGCGACGAGGCTCAAGCGAGCGAGCCTCTACCATCGCTTCCCGGGTGGAAAGACAGAGATGGCCGAGGCGGTCCTTGTCCGGGCGGGCGAGTGGCTCGCAACAAATGCCCTCGCTCCACTGGGAGAATCAGGTCCGCCGGAGGATCGGCTCCGCAAAATGGCCAAAAAGCTCGACGTGTTTTACGAGGGCGGTCGGCGGTCTTGTTTACTCGATGCTCTCTCCTTCGGTGTCGAGGAAGGCGGGATTCGGGATCATCAGAGGGCTGGTATGGAGGCCTGGATCGAGGCAATCGCAACGATGTTGCTGGAGTCGGGCATTCCTCAGCCGACAGCCCGCGAGCGTGCCGAGGATGCGTTGATGCGCATTCAAGGCGGCCTGGTGATGGCACGCGCGAAGGGCGATCCGCTCCCCTTCCAAAGGACGCTCAGAAGCCTCCCGCAGGACCTCCTGAGGCAGCCGGAGCCGGTCGCATGACTCGGTCAACAACATGACGCCGGGTTGCATTATTTCCCTAAGGTGTAGACCGAACGTTCGGTCTACTCTGCCAGAAACGGTGAAACCCAGGCCATGACGGTCCCAAGCGTCTACCACGAAGGTGAACTCCTCGTCCAGGAGCGCACGGGCGAGAGGGACCGCGCAGCCAGGATCGGGGGCGCCATCTCGGATCGTATCAGGTACGGGGCCATGCCCTTCCTCATGGAACAGGCCATGGTCGTCTTGGGAAGCGTGGATGAGGACCGCGACGTCTGGGCGTCGCTGCTCTTCGGCACGCCGGGCTTCGTCGGGGTCATGGACGACCGCACCCTCGAATTCGATCTGTCCAAGGCTTCGGTCGACGAGCGTGACCCGTTCCGGACGAACATCACTTCGGACCCACGGGTGGGCTTGCTCGCGATCGATCTCGTCACCCGCAGGCGCTTCCGCGTGAACGGCGACCTAAGCCGCGTGGATGACCTCGTGCTGAGGCTCGACGTGCTCGAGGCATTCCCCAACTGTCCCAAGTACATCCAGTCCCGGGAAATCATCGAGCGCCGAGCCGAATCCGTAGAGCGGATCGGGCCGACTTCGGGCGATCTCCTGAGCGCTGCTCAGCTCAACTCCATCAGGGCGGCCGACACCTTCTTCGTGGCGAGCGCTCACGCCGAGCGAGGGGTGAACGTCTCGCACCGCGGGGGCAATCCAGGGTTCATTCACGTTCTGGACGAGAGAACGCTCCGGGTCCCCGACTTCGTCGGCAACAGCATGTACCAAACGCTCGGCAACTTCGTCGCTAACCCTCGGGCCGGTCTCGCCTTCATCGACTTCGAGACAAACCGGAA
Source organism: Longimicrobiales bacterium (assembly GCA_965248625.1). Classification (GTDB taxonomy): domain Bacteria; phylum Gemmatimonadota; class Gemmatimonadetes; order Longimicrobiales; family Gaopeijiaceae. The sequence continues at coordinate 2,767,238 of OZ252109.1, forward strand.
TCTCCAGTTGATCGGGACGCCCGAAGTGCGGTTCGATCTCGACGAGCCCGTCGACGGCTCGGGCGGTACGCACCGCTACTAGGACATCGCCGTGGATCGCTGGCTAGAGAGGCCCATACCTCTCGACCTCGAATGGCGATTCCTCGACTACTCGCCGTTCAACCCGTGAGCAAACTTCGCGAGCTTCTCCAGGGTGGTATCGGGCCGGATGAAGAGATCCTGATCGATGTCGTTCAGGGGCACGATCTCGGCCTTGAGCCACCCCTCCTCGGTGGCGCGGTGGGCGTTCATGTGACTCCGATACGCGATCTCATCTTGCTCCTTCCTGGTGATCTTCCACTCTTTAACCATCAGCTCGGTGTGCTCCCCCATCGACAGGCCGGTCGACGGCTCGGCAATCGCGGGCGCTGCCGGGATGAAGTCTCCAGGCCGCAGCTTGGCAAACTGGGCCAGCTTGTCACGCACCGACCTGGCGGCGTCGGCGTCAAGAAAGATGCGGCTCGCACGTTCGCTGAAGAGCACCGCAGGATTCGACATCGATTCCACCCCACCGGCGAGTCCTACCTCGGCCCGGCCCGAGGCGATCGAGTCATAGATCGAAGCGATGGCCGACGTGCCGGTGATGCAGTTGTTGGTGACGGTAAGTGCCTTGGCGGCCACCGGAAGTCGGCTCGAGAAGACCACTTCGCGAGCGAGGTGGGGCACGCGGGCATCCACGACCGTGATCCCGTGCACCAACTCCTCCACGGCCTCGGGTTCCAGATCCATTATCTCCAGGAGACCGTCGACGGCATGAACTGAAAGATCCAGCGGGGTGTGCTGCTTGAACGCCGTTCCGGCCTTCGCGAAAGGGGTTCTTGTTCCCCCACGACGGCGACGCGGATGGCAGGGTCTTCGCTCATCTGGATCTCCTCCTCGGTCTGAAGCGGAAGGACCACGACCTCGGCGAAAGCGGGGCTGGCTCGCCCAGCCAATCAGCTGCCGCAGGCGAATACAACGCAACGGCGTTGTCCCGGCGGCAAGTCGGCTTGGATTCCGGATCACTTGCCGTGGAGGCCGCACTCGGGCTGGAAGGACCAGCTGTCAGAATCGGCGCCCTCCCATTCGCCCCGAAAACGCTCCGGAATCTCTGACGGGTCGAGGAGCTGTCCAGGCTCGAGGAGATCGTAAAGTTCCTCGAAGTGGCGGACCTGAAGGTCGTCGAGGCGTCGGAAGATGTGGTGTGGACGAAGCTCACTAGGATGCTTGAGCCCCATGGCGGCGAGGAGCTCTAGAAACCCTCTTACGGTCCCGGCATGGTACTTCTTGACCCGCTCGACCTTGTCGCCGACGTGAAGGCCCTTGACGAGGGCGGAGTTGTGCGTGGTGATGCCGGTCGGACAGTGATCGGTGTTGCAGCGGAGTGCCTGGATGCACCCCAGGGCCAGCATCATGCCGCGCGCCGATAGACACAGGTCGGCCCCGAGTGCCAAGGCCCGTACCATGTGGAAGCCGGTCAGGATCTTGCCGCTCGCGAAGATTCGGATGTGATCGCGCAGCCCGGTGCCGGCGAGGGCATTGTGGACGAAGAGCCACCCGTCGCGGGCGGGCATCCCCATGGAGTTCGAGAACTCCAGAGGCGCGGCGCCCGTGCCGCCCTCCCCGCCATCCACAGTAATGAAGTCGGGCATCATGCCGGTCTCCATCATTGCCTTGCAGATGGCGTAGAAATCCGTCTGCCGCCCCACGCACAGCTTGAATCCCACGGGCTTTCCGCCCGCAAGCTCCCGCAACGTGGCGATGAACTCGATCAGACCCCGTGGGCTGGAAAAGGCCTTGTGCCCCGCCGGAGAGAACACCGTTTTGCCCGCTGTTACGTGCCGGATCTCCGCGATCTCAGGTGTCACCTTGACCGCCGGGAGGATCCCTCCGTGCCCGGGCTTGGCCCCCTGGGACAGCTTGAGTTCGATCATGCGGACGGTTTCGCGCGCGGCCTGGTCCTTGAACATCTCCGGGTCGAACGCGCCGTCCGGAGTCCGGCAGCCGAAGTAGCCTGTCCCGACCTGCCAGATGAGATCGCCGCCCTCCAGGTGGTACGGAGAGATCCCACCTTCCCCCGTGTTGTGCGCGAAGCCACCCTGCCTTGAGCCGCGGTTCAGGGCGATGATAGCGTTCTTCGAGAGCGAACCGTAGCTCATCGCGGAGATGTTGAGGATCGATGCGGAGTAGGGCTTGGTACAGTCGGGCCCGCCGATCTCGATACGGGGCTCCTCCTCCAACGGCTCAGCGGGAGCGATCGAATGGCTCGCCCACTCGTAGCCTATCCGATAGACGTCCCGCTGCGTACCGAACGGACGCGTCTCTAGCTCTCCTTTAGCCCGCTGGTAAATGATATCACGGAACTCTCGCTCAATGGGGAAGGCGTCGGTGTTCGACTCGATGAAGTACTGCTGGATCTCGGGGCGGACCATCTCCATGAGGTATCGGCCGTGGCCGATGAGCGGGAAGTTCCTCAAGATAGTGTGACGGGCCTGAAAGGCATCCCTCAAGCCGACGAGGATGACCGGTCCCACAACCGCGAAGCCCCACAGAGCCGGCGGCCAGACGAATGCGGCCAGCCCGATGAGGGTGGCGACGACGACCAAGGAAATGGCGAAGAACCAGCGTCTAACCATTCCGATTGCTCACCCTCTTCTCAGTGCGTCCCGGTGGTCAGCACGTCCGTTACCTCGGCTCATTTCTCGGACACTCCGAGTTGCCGCCGCCTGCTCCACCTTCTGGAGCGGGGGCTCGAGCGCGAGAGCCTGCTGGACCTTGAGGGTCACGGGACGACCATCCAGGTCGACAGCCGGACTAGAGAGTCCGAATCGTGGAAACGTATGGAAGCCTCAGGACCTCCAGCAAGGGCGTTGCGGCCCGGAGCGGTCCAGGACGGGCCGCTCCGACGCAGGGGGCGCCTGGTAAACCGTTGTGAACGATTGGCTCAACGCGGCACCGATAGTCCAATTTACGACAAATGGGGTATTGCCTTAAGTCCACCGCCCACTACATGTTGTGGTCATGGCGGTTCCGGCTTCTCAGCTCCGTGGCGGCGTGGACTATCCCCGTACGCGGCTGGAGCTGGACGAGTTCTTCCCCGACGATGCGGCATGCCTGGAGTACGTGGAGGGTCTGCGCTGGCCGGAAGGGTTTGTGTGCGTGGGCTGTGGCGGGTTGGGAGAGGTCTGGCGAGCATCGCGGGGGCGTCTCGTCTGCCCACACTGTCGAAGGCAGACCTCGGTGCTGGCGGGAACCGTGTTCCACCGCACGCGCTCGCCCCTGCGTCTGTGGTTTCTCGCTGCCTGGGAGCTCACGAGCCAGAAATACGGAGCCAATGCTCTCGGGCTCCAGCGTGTGCTCGGACTGGGAAGCTACAAGACAGCGTGGGTCTGGCTCCACAAGCTCCGCCGGGCCATGGTCCGACCGGATCGCGACCAGCTGAGCGGCGTTGTGCAAGTGGACGAGAGCTATGTCGGGGGCGTGGAGGCTGGAGTGCGGGGCCGCGAGACGATCAAGAAGGCCATCGTCGCGATCGCCGCCGAGGTCGACGGACGCAAGATCGGGAGAATACGGCTGCGTTGGGTGCCCGACCTCTCCGCTCCGGTTCTGCGAGGCTTCGTCAAGGATAGCGGCAAGCACGGTGCATACCGACGGATGGCCAAGCTATCAGGGACTCGCCAAACTGGGCTTTCGCCACACGGTCACGAACCTCTCGACCTCCGGCGATCCCGCGCACGTGCTCATGTCGGCCGTACATCGGGTGGCGTCTCTCCTCAAGCGCTGGGTCCTCGGAACCCTCCAAGGAGGGATCGCCCGCGAACACCTCCCCTACTATCTGGACGAGTTCACCTTTCGCTTCAACCGACGCACATCCCGGGCTCGCGGCCTGTTGTTCTACCGCTTGCTTGAGCAGGCTGTTCAGTGTGCTCCCACGCCAGCTTCGGCCCTTTACCTCGGCACCGGACGTGGGAAACGGCCCGCAGAGCCCCGGTAACCACTATATCTTGGGGTCGGTGGACTTAAGGGAACACCCCCTTACGACAAATGGGGTATTGCCTTAAGTCCACCGCCCACTACATGTTGTGGTCATGGCGGTTCCGGCTTCTCAGCTCCGTGGCGGCGTGGACTATCCCCGTACGCGGCTGGAGCTGGACGAGTTCTTCCCCGACGATGCGGCATGCCTGGAGTACGTGGAGGGTCTGCGCTGGCCGGAAGGGTTTGTGTGCGTGGGCTGTGGCGGGTTGGGAGAGGTCTGGCGAGCATCGCGGGGGCGTCTCGTCTGCCCACACTGTCGAAGGCAGACCTCGGTGCTGGCGGGAACCGTGTTCCACCGCACGCGCTCGCCCCTGCGTCTGTGGTTTCTCGCTGCCTGGGAGCTCACGAGCCAGAAATACGGAGCCAATGCTCTCGGGCTCCAGCGTGTGCTCGGACTGGGAAGCTACAAGACAGCGTGGGTCTGGCTCCACAAGCTCCGCCGGGCCATGGTCCGACCGGATCGCGACCAGCTGAGCGGCGTTGTGCAAGTGGACGAGAGCTATGTCGGGGGCGTGGAGGCTGGAGTGCGGGGCCGCGAGACGATCAAGAAGGCCATCGTCGCGATCGCCGCCGAGGTCGACGGACGCAAGATCGGGAGAATACGGCTGCGTTGGGTGCCCGACCTCTCCGCTCCGGTTCTGCGAGGCTTCGTCAAGGATAGCATCGCACCGGCAAGCACGGTGCATACCGACGGATGGCCAAGCTATCAGGGACTCGCCAAACTGGGCTTTCGCCACACGGTCACGAACCTCTCGACCTCCGGCGATCCCGCGCACGTGCTCATGTCGGCCGTACATCGGGTGGCGTCTCTCCTCAAGCGCTGGGTCCTCGGAACCCTCCAAGGAGGGATCGCCCGCGAACACCTCCCCTACTATCTGGACGAGTTCACCTTTCGCTTCAACCGACGCACATCCCGGGCTCGCGGCCTGTTGTTCTACCGCTTGCTTGAGCAGGCTGTTCAGTGTGCTCCCACGCCAGCTTCGGCCCTTTACCTCGGCACCGGACGTGGGAAACGGCCCGCAGAGCCCCGGTAACCACTATATCTTGGGGTCGGTGGACTTAAGGGAACACCCCCTTACGACAAAATGGGGTATTGCCTTAAGTCCACCGCCCACTACATGTTGTGGTCATGGCGGTTCCGGCTTCTCAGCTCCGTGGCGGCGTGGACTATCCCCGTACGCGGCTGGAGCTGGACGAGTTCTTCCCCGACGATGCGGCATGCCTGGAGTACGTGGAGGGTCTGCGCTGGCCGGAAGGGTTTGTGTGCGTGGGCTGTGGCGGGTTGGGAGAGGTCTGGCGAGCATCGCGGGGGCGTCTCGTCTGCCCACACTGTCGAAGGCAGACCTCGGTGCTGGCGGGAACCGTGTTCCACCGCACGCGCTCGCCCCTGCGTCTGTGGTTTCTCGCTGCCTGGGAGCTCACGAGCCAGAAATACGGAGCCAATGCTCTCGGGCTCCAGCGTGTGCTCGGACTGGGAAGCTACAAGACAGCGTGGGTCTGGCTCCACAAGCTCCGCCGGGCCATGGTCCGACCGGATCGCGACCAGCTGAGCGGCGTTGTGCAAGTGGACGAGAGCTATGTCGGGGGCGTGGAGGCTGGAGTGCGGGGCCGCGAGACGATCAAGAAGGCCATCGTCGCGATCGCCGCCGAGGTCGACGGACGCAAGATCGGGAGAATACGGCTGCGTTGGGTGCCCGACCTCTCCGCTCCGGTTCTGCGAGGCTTCGTCAAGGATAGCATCGCACCGGCAAGCACGGTGCATACCGACGGATGGCCAAGCTATCAGGGACTCGCCAAACTGGGCTTTCGCCACACGGTCACGAACCTCTCGACCTCCGGCGATCCCGCGCACGTGCTCATGTCGGCCGTACATCGGGTGGCGTCTCTCCTCAAGCGCTGGGTCCTCGGAACCTCCAAGGAGGGATCGCCCGCGAACACCTCCCCTACTATCTGGACGAGTTCACCTTTCGCTTCAACCGACGCACATCCCGGGCTCGCGGCCTGTTGTTCTACCGCTTGCTTGAGCAGGCTGTTCAGTGTGCTCCCACGCCAGCTTCGGCCCTTTACCTCGGCACCGGACGTGGGAAACGGCCCGCAGAGCCCCGGTAACCACTATATCTTGGGGTCGGTGGACTTAAGGGAACACCCCCTTACGACAATTCCCGGCCAGGTCTGAAGGCGATCGGTGAACTTCCGGTGGTTGGAACCGATGAGCTCCGCGACCAGAATCAGGTTGCCCAGATCAGCGTCCAGATGGTCGGGATCTCGAGGGTGGCCGTGCTCAGCCCCGTGACGCTGCTGAGGGGCCAGCGGCGCCGCGTGGTCGTGGTCTCCACTACGTAGATCCGCATGTCCGACCAGTTGTTGTTCGTCACGCGGACTTTGACCGGCTCGCCGAATCGGGCAGGTGTCTGGTCGTTCTGGATGACCGGAACGCCCTGGGCCTCGAAGCGCCTGAGTGCCTCCTCCAGTTCTTGGGTCTGTGCCTGTAATGGGACCGCCGCCAAACCTCCGACGAATAGTGCTAGAAACGCAGTGTAAAGTGCGTGCTTAGTCATTGTAGTCATCTCCTCACTAGATCTATGGTCAACCGCCGGCTCATAGGCGGTGCTAATCTCCTACCACCTACTAGTGAGTGAGCGAAGGGCGGAAATCGTTACACTCGTCACCTGCCAGGAGCGCCGATTCGGTGGAGCCGCACGCGGTGCAACGACAGGATCGCCCATGGACTGCCCGATGGGCGGGCATGACGAGGGTCAGGAAGACGTGTCTGGCGACTGAGGCGAGTCGATCCATTGGTAAAGCCGAATGAGCCGCGAAGTTCGACAGTCTCGCGTGGCCAGTGCGCGAAGGTCACGCGGCAGAGGACGCCGCAGTCCAGCTTCGATTCCAAGATGCTGTCCCCTCAACACGTTCTGGGCGAGCCGATAGGTCGCCGCGTCGTCGTTGTCGAAAACACGATCGAACAGGGCCTCGACTCGACGTCGGACTGCTGCGAGACCAGTTCCGCCGCCTCCAGTACAGCAGAGTTCGACGGACCCTCCTTCACAGGAACGGCCGAGCCCTCTCGTCCTCCTTCGGATCCTCCGCGGGATAGGGATGAATCAGGTCCAGTCGCAGGTTGCCGCCGAAGAGCTCGCGGAGGAAGCTGGGGCTGGTCCATTCTGTCTCGCGCGCCGCTTCGGCAACCTCGCGAGCTTCGTGCTCGCTGACACGCGGTTCATCTAACACTCTCGCCTCGAGGACCTCCTCGGGCGCTGTCAGGGTGGTCGTCATGGTTTGATTCCTTTTGCCTGCAGAGTGGCTTTCGATGTTCACCACCGGCGCGACGCCGCGGCCTCGGTGGCGCCGCATCGGGAAGGGCCGCCGCCTACGCGGAAGCCCTCGCACCGATGCATATGGCACCCGAGTCTTACTTCAGCTGGCCGTCGCCAGGACCGGCGCAGGGTCGCGGTTGCGGAGCCAGGCGTACGTCGCACCAAGGATGGCGCCGTACATCAGGTGCCCGGCCAGGCTCGGGAGCATCGCTGCGACTGCGGTGGCGGTCCAGTTGACGCCTAGGCCCATCCCCAGGAACAGCGGCATCAACGTGAGGGGTCCTAGGACCCACCACGTTCCGCCGTACAGGAGGCCGACGGCCAGTCCGCTACCGGATCGGCTCACGAAACGGCCCAGGACCACAGCGAAAACGGCCCCGATGACGGCGCTGTTGACCATGTGTACGATAGCACCTGCTGTGGCCGTCGGCTGACCAACCATTGCTCCAATCATGGGAAGCATGCTCATCATTCCCATCATCGCTCCGAAGACCAAACCGCCCGCCAGGCCCGCGTAAGCACCCTGCTTCAGCTCTCTCGCGTTCATCTCTGTCTCCTCTGGATTCGTTGTCTTGGGTAGCGAATGTGGCCATCGGGTTCGGCCGGTCTTTTCTCGCTTGCAAGTGAGTGAGTGAAGGGCGTAATTCATTACACTTGTTTCCGGGCGGGAGGCCTATTCTCTGACGTGACAGAGCGTTACGACTTGGACAGCGGCGACTCCGATCCCCCGGAGCTCGCTGCACGGATTCGCGAACGCGACCCTGTGGTGATTCAGGCGGTCGTACGTGCGTACCTGCCGCAGATCCTCCGGACCGCGGTGGGCACTGGGTTGGACGCACAAGCGGCGGAGGATGTGGCGCAGTCGACCTTCCTCACATTCATGGAGACGGCGCCCCGCTTCGAGGGGCGGTCCCGGATCCGGACTTGGCTGTTTGGGATCCTGTATCGGAAGATCGCCGAAGCGAGGCGGAAGCTTCGGCGGGACGAGACGATGGAGGACGTGGATGGAATGTTCGAGCAGCAGTTCGATTCCGACGGCAGCTGGATACGCCCGCCGCGGCCAGTCGATTCCGAACTCTACGCGTCCGAGGTCCGTCGTGAGATTGAAGGGTGTCTAGACACGGTTCCGACCAAGCAGCGCATGGCCTTCGTGCATAGAGAGGTCGATGGGTTCGACACCGACGAGATCTGTAAGATTCTCGACGTTACACGCACTAACCTAGGAGTGCTGCTGCATCGGGCACGCACGCGGCTGCGGCGTTGCCTCGACGGCAAAGGATTACGGGAGTAGTCGGATGATGCCAAAGTGTCGAGACGTAGCCCGCTTCGTTGGCAGTGACGGCCTGGCGCAAGCGAGCTGGCCGTCGCTCCTCCTGGCTCGTCTCCATCGCCTCTACTGCAAGGACTGCCGTCGATACGCGGCAGATCTCGCCACGATCGGCCGAGTCAGCCGAGAGACTCTGAATGCCAGTTACGTGGACCCGGAGATACTGGAGCGCCTAGAGGGAGTGATCCTGGACCTTTCGTCCGGCCCTGACGAGGGTCGGGAAGGCTTATCCGACATTGAAGGCCCGCCGCGGAACTAGGAGAAGCGCCTGCGCGAGAGACCTACCAGCGCGCGCGCTTCAGCGGTGAAGTGTCACACTCTAAGGGCGATTGCAACTGCCGTGGCCCCAGCGCCCCAGATGCTGATGAGATCCGTATCTTGCGTTCTAAACAATCATGCAATCGCCGATCCACCCGTGAGCGGGCCAGCGCCACGCCGGCCGCAGCGGCAACCAGGTTCCCCGCACTGGGGAGCATCGTCGCCACTACGACGTGTGGGTGCCCAACCTTGGAAGCCGACTCCTGGCCCCGCGGGATCCCGGTTCTGTCCGAATCACGACCAGGGCAACAGGACGACATTGCCCGCGACCTGATTCTCGGCCACTAGCCTGTGTGCCTGGGCCGCCTCCTCGAGCGGCAGCGCGGAGTCCAGGAGCACCTTGATATTCCCCAGCCGAACATGCTCGATGCCCCACTCTCCACGAACCCGGCTTCTCTTCCTTCCGGATGGTCGTTTCGACATTGGCACCAAGGGCCTTTGCAACCTGGATTTGCATGCTGCCGGAGCCGGACGAGCCTGCCTAGATCAGCACGTAATCATGCTCCTTCACACCGCCGATAACCTTCACGGCGCGGACGCTCGTCGCGAGCGCCATGGGTAACGTGGCGACCTGCTCGGGCGGTAGGCCGGTGGTGTCCTTTACCAAGAAGCGAGCCGGGATGACTGCCCATTGGGCGTCGGTCCCCGGGATACCCAGACCCGGCAGCGTGAAGACAATACCAGTGAGGTCGGACGCTTTGGTGACGAGGCCTCCGCGCAAAGCGTTACAGCCGGCTGCTTCGAAGCGACTCGATCGCACTGCCGCCTCGCCCACCCAGTATCTCTTTGATCAGGTACAGACTGTATCCGTGGACCTGCTTCAGTGTCGGCCTGGGAGGCATCGAAAGCTCACCCGGATTCGTGAGCACATCCACGAGCACGGGGCCGTCCGTCTCGAGCGCGGACGCCACCGCCGATCTCAGTTCTCTCGGGTCCTCCACGCGGATTCCTCGCGCGCCCATCGCCTCGGCAACCTTGGCGAAATTCGGATTCTCCAACTGCGTCCCGAAATCACGGAGCCCAGCCACGTTCTGCTCGAGCTTGACCATCGCGAGCGAGCTGTTGTTATAGACCACCACCTTCACCGGAAGTCCCGCCTGCACCAGCGTGATAAAATCTCCCATCAGCATGGTGAACCCGCCGTCTCCTGAAAGCGAGATCACCTGGCGATCGGGATAGCAGAGTTGGGCGCCGATCGCCTGAGGAAGCGCATTGGCCATCGAGCCGTGGGTAAAGGAACCCAGCAGACGGCGCTCTCTGGTCATTTCCAGATACCGCGCCGCCCAGACAGTGCACATCCCGACGTCCGCCGTGAATACAGCGTCGGGGCTGGCCAGCTCGCTCACGATGGTGGTCAGGTACTCGGGGTGGATCGGCTTGTCCTTCCTCGATTTCCGTACGTGCTCATCCAGCCGTTTGCGAGCGAGCACGTGTTGCTCGACCGCATGATCCAAATGGCCGGAGTCTTCCTTCTTTGCCAGCAGAGGAAGCAGAGCCGCCAGCGTATCCCCCACATCGGCTTGGATTCCCATCGTTAGGCCGCAGCGGCGGCCCAGGCGCTGCCCATCGATGTCGACCTGGATGATGGTCTTTCCCTTAGGATACCAGTCGGAATAGGGAAAATCCGTGCCCAGCATGAGGAGCACATCGCAGGTCTCCAGCGCTCTGTAGCCGGGGGAGAGACCAATCAAGCCCGTCATTCCCACGTCGTAGGGATTGTCGTAGGCGACGTGCTCCTTGCCTCGGAGCGCGTGCACGATCGGCGCCTTGAGAGTGGCTGCGACCTCCAGCAACGGACCGTGGGCGCCCGCGCACCCCGCGCCAGCGAGGATCGTGACCCTGGCTTTGTCGTTCAACAGCTTCGCGAGGTCGGCCAGAGTGTCGTCACACGGCTGGCTGCGCGAACAGTCTCCGGCGATGGGGTGCGCCAGATCCATGTCAGTCACCTCAGCCTGCGCAACGTCTCCCGGCAGCACGACCACAGCGACCCCGCGCCGACTGATTGCGGTCTGCATGGCGATCTGAAGCGTGCGGGGCATCTGCCTGAGGGAGGAAATCAGCTCACTATAGTGACTGCAATCGACAAACAGCCGGTCGGGATGGGACTCCTGAAAGAATCCGGTCCCGATCTCGGTGGAGGGGATGTGGGCCGCCAGCGCCAACACTGGCGCCAGGCTGCGCTGCGCATCGTAAAGCCCGTTGACGAGGTGAATGCACCCGGGCCCGCTGCTCCCGGCACAGACGGCCAAGCGACCTGTCAGCTGGGCTTCGGCCGCGGCGGCGAACGCGCCGGTTTCCTCGTGTCGGACGGAAACCCAATCCACATCGGGATGGCGACGCACGGCTTCGGTGATTCCGTTGAGTCCTCAGTGCGTTCGATCTGCGTCCCGGACGGAAGTGTGATCTCGGCCGTCAAAACGGCGTTGGGAGAGGCCGGGAAGAAGATGTTCGGGACGAACCGGAAGGCCCACAGGGCCCCCGCGAAGATCCCTACGATCCCGAACACGCTGAGCCCCCGGTGTCGGAGGGCAAAGAGCAGGCCTCGCCGGTACGTGCGGTAGAACCGGGTGTCGAAGTGCTCCTCTGTGGGCTCGGCCTTCACCCGCATGAAGTAGAAGCTGAGCAAGGGGATCGCCGTGATCGCCAGAAGTCACGAGGATAGTAGCGCGATCGCCACCACCGTGAAGATCGGAGACGTAAACTCCCCGGCGCTGGATTCGGCGAGGTAGATAGGCAAGAAGGCGGCCGCCGTAGTCAGCGACGACACGAGCAGGGGGATCCGCAGCTCCGCGGCCGAGTCCAGCATGGCCTCGAGACGCGATTTCCCGGCGGCCAGTTGGACCATGATGGACTCGGACATGACGATGGAATTGTCCACGAGGAGCCCAAGCGCGATGATGAGCGCCGCCAGGGACATCTGGTTAAGGCCGATGTTCAGCAGGCCCATGACGAGAAACGTCATCAGGATCGTGAGGGGGATGAGCGACGCCGCGATAAGGCCGGTCCGGGGCCCGAGGGTGATGAGCATGACCACGATGACGATGGCCACGGCCTGGAGCACGTTGCTTACGAATCCGTTCACTGACCGACGGACCACATCGGGCTGGAACGCCACGACATCGAAGTCCACTCCCCAGGGATAGATCGACCGGAGCCGTGTGTAGACCTGCTGGAACTCTTCGCCGAGCGTGAGGATGTTGCCGCCGTCGCGCATCGAGATTGCGAGCGCCAGAGCCGAGGTTCCCGAGGCCGTGACCATCGTCTGCGGAGGGTCGACGTACCCACGCCGTATGTTCACGATGTCTTCCAAGTAGACCACTTCGCTACTACCTGGGAGGTTTATCACGGTCCGGCGCAGCTCCTCCACGGAGCCAAAGTCTCCCGATGGCTCCAGGGCAATCCGCTCCACTCCAGTGTTCACGTAGCCGCCCGGAATGATGATGTTTCGGCTCTCCAGCATCTGCTGGAGGATCACCGGAGACAGGCCGACCTCGGACAGGCGTGCGTTGTTGTATTCGACGAAGACTCGCTCCTCTTGGGCGCCGTAGATATCGACCTTGGCAACCTCGGGAATCCGGAGGAGCTCGTCCCGAACCTCGTCGGCAATGTTCTTCAACTCGGCGTACGAGAAGCCGTCGCCCGTGACGGTCATGATGGTTCCGAAGACGTCGCCGAAGTCGTCGTTGACGATGGGGCCGATGACGCCGTCTGGGAGCTCGGCTCGGGCCGCGTCGACCTTACGTCGCAAGTCGTCCCAGATGGGACGCATTTCTGTGTACTGTTCCTCGATGTCCACAAAGACGATAGACGCCCCGGTCTTCGACTCGCTGCGGACCGTCTTCAGCTCGGGGATCTCCTGAATGGCCTTTTCGAGTTTGTCCGTTACCAACTGCTCGATGCGCTCCGGGCTCGCCCCGGGGAAAATCGTGGTGACCAGAGCGGTCCGAACCACGAAGCCCGGGTCCTCAGCCCGGGGCAGACTGAAAAACGTCAAAACCCCGGCGGCGATCACGATCACGAGAGCCGTGACCGTGATCCGGGTTCTCTCGATCGCGAACTGCGTGATGCTCATGACCCCGACTCCGCATCGGGCATCAGTCGAACCGTGAGCCCTTCGGTGAGCTGTCCGGTGCCCGTGGTGACCACGTCCTCCCCGTCGGCGAGACCCTGGACGATCTCCAGACCATCCGACGTGAGCTCGCCCACGGTCACCTCACGCCGGTGCACGACGCCGAAGCCCGTGTCCTGGGGCTCGACCACCCACACGAAACGCCCGGTCCGGTCCTCGCCCACCGCAACCACAGGTACGAAGAAGCGTTCGAGATCGTCCGTGGCCCTAAACGTGAACGCAACCTCGGCGGCCATGCCGGGACGCACGTCAGGTTCGCCGGTCTCGAGGGTCACCGTGACGGGAAAGGTCGTGGCGAATTGGCCGGAGATTACGCCGACTTCGGTGACAGAGGCCCGGAGCTCCCGCCCGGGTAGCGCGTCGAAAGTGACCGAGACCGCGTCGCCCTCGCTGATCCCTGCGATGAGGACTTCGGGGACGGATACCCCCACCTCCAACTCCGCGCCCGATGTCAGCAAGACGACCTGCTGCCCGACCTGGACGTTCTGGTTCGGCTCGACATAGACCGCGGCGATCGCTCCATCTCGCGGCGCCGTCAAACGAGTGTAGCCCACGTTCTGGCGAGCGAGGGCAACGCGGTTCTCGAGGGACTGGACCTGCGCCGTCGCCGCCTCGAACCCTGCGCGCGCCGCCTCGAGGTCGTTCAGCGAAGCGTTGTTTGCTTCGTAGAGGCCGCGGGTACGGCCGTACGTCCCATCTGCGTTGCGAGCCGTCGCCTCAGACTGGCGAAGCGCAGCCTGGGCGTCTTGGAGCTGAAGTTGATAGTCCTCGGGATCCAGCTGAGCGATCTGCTGTCCGACTGAGACGATGGTCCCCACGTTCACCGGAACCCGCAGGACAATGCCCGCGACTCGGAAGCTCAGCGGAGCCTCAACGGCCGCTCGCGCGGCCCCCGAGAATGTCCGGACCCGGGTTCCCCCGGTCGCGAAGACCTGCTCAGATCGTACAGGCCGGATGATCTCTTCAGGAGCCTCGTCCTCGCCGCAACCCAACAAGGCCAGCGCGGCAACGGTGAGGAGCAACCTGCGGTGGTTATCCATCATGGGATCGCACCTGTTCACGACGAATTCAATCGTGGCTCGGGTTTGGAGGCTCCTACTCTGCCGGTGTCTGTCCCGCCTCCGCGAAAAAGGCTTCCATCCGCTGGAAGAAGTCCTCCCGCTGCTCGGGAGTGAGGAAGAAATCGAACCCCCCCGTCGCGCGTTGAAGCTCCATGAGATCAATGAGAAACGCGTATACGGAGCTCGCTGCCCCGAGCTCGGCGACCACACTCGCATTCTGAGCGTCCAGCAAATCGAGTATCGAGGCTAGGCCTCGGGCGTAGGCGTCGTTGACGACATCGAGATTCCGTCCAGCCGCTGCCGCAGCGTCCGCAGAGAGCTGCATGCTCGGAAAACTCGACCGCATGCGCTGCATCACGTTGCAGATGCGCTGCTCGATTCTCTGAGAAGCCACGTCGTATCGCGCCCTCAGCTCCTCAAGCCGCTCACTGGCCTGGCTCCGATCCGCGATCCGTTCGCCTCCCTCGAAAAGGGGGAAGGAGGCCTGGATGCCTACGCTCCAATTGAGGTCGTTCGCCCGCGGGAAGGCCGCCCCCAGGTCGGGACCCCCCGGCGGAAGAGCAAGGTCGAGCTCGCTGCCGGCCCCGCCCTTTGCGAGCCTCGACGTGAGGTCGGTCTGGAGGGCGATGGTGGGGGCCCAGAAGGCAGCGCCCGCGGACCGGTACGCACGTTCCTGGGCGGAGATTCCGGCTTCCAGGTTCCGGAACTCAGGGGCGCTCGCCAGTCCCTCCGAGACCATGAAGTCGCGGAATACCCTGTACAGCGCGGGATTGTCGACGTGTCGCCTTAGGCGATCGTCGCTGACGAGCAGCTCCGGGTCGTCGATGCTCGTGTCCACTGTGCCGAATGGCTCCTCCAGGGGCCGGTCGAGGATCCTGTTCAGCTGGAGCTCGAGCTGGAAGCGGGTCGCCTGGGCAGTGAGCACCGCCATCCGATCGGCGGCGAGCTGGGCCTCCCAACGGTAGACCTCGCCCGGGCCGGACGAGCCAATTGCCTGCCGGACCTGCGCAAGCTCCAGGTTGGATCGGGTGACCCCCAGATTGTCCTTCTGAATCCGCTCTGCGGTCTTTGCCTGCAGGAGGTTCAATAAGCCATTGAAGCCTCGAGTGCGACGTCCAGCGAGAGCTCCTCCCGGTCCATGAGCCGAGTGGTCTGGAGGTCACGCTGGATCGAGACGTTGGCCCGCGCAGGCTCGGAGTAGATGACCTGTGTGAGGCCGGCACCCCCCACCACTTGCCGCTGCGGCTGACTGCCGAGACTGGCGTTCGCCCGGTCCTCGTCGATGAGCACCATCGATCCGAGCAGATCGACCTGAGGCCGTAGCACTGAACGGGCGCGGCGAATATCCTCTTCACCTGCAGCCACCCCGCGGTCCGCCACCCTGAGGTCGAGGTTCACCGCGAGGGCTTCCCGAACGGCATCACCCAGCGAGAGCGTACGGGCCACGTCTTCGACCTCCTCATTCAGGAGATCCGCCTCGGTGAGGACCGTCCACGAAGGAAAGGCTCCCGTGGTCCGGGCTGTGGCCATGTTGATGGTCAGACGTTCCCCGGAGGCGAAGGCCACGGGCAGTTCGCTCCCGTCCTCTCCGAGAAGCATGCTCTGGATGTTCAGCGCGCTTCTGCGAGCGATCCGAGGAAAGAAGTCCTCTGTGTCGAGCGAGGCGAGTATTCCCCGATCCACCTCCGCAGCTCCGAGTGAAGAAAAGGTAGGCAAGCGGCGGCCGTTCAGCCCCGCGATCAACCGGTCCCATTCCGGTTGTGGAAAGTGCAGCAAGGGGGCCACGTACACCGCTTCCGCATCGTCGGGGATGGCTCCCAGCGTTGCATCTGCCGGCGGCTCGGCGAGCACGATCGTGACCACGATCCCGAGGGCGTCGGCCACCTCCTCGAGTCGGTCTGCCAGAGCAGGGGCCGCGTCCATGAAATGGGGGTTCGCCAGGAACACCAACCGGTCGAATGGGACGACCTGCCGGAAGACCTCGATATCGCGCTGGACAGCTAACGGGATCGACACGTAGCTCAGGTTCGGCACCCCGCTACCTCCGCTCTCCTGCGGGAGGCCTTGGAGCTGCGCGTCGAGAACGAAGGCTCCTAGCGTGGGCTTCTCCAGCTCCGGCCTGACGGCTGTCACGTGTGAGGACACCGGTCCCATGGCCAGAAAGAAATCGACCTCGGGGTCCGTGAGAAGCTCATCCACGGCGGACCGGACACCGTCGAGGGTCCAGTCGGCGACGCGGCGAATCTCGGGTGGGAAGCGAGGGTCGAACTCGCTCTGCAGCAACTCCGTGATCGCTTGCTCGAAGAGCGCCCGCACGCCGTCGTTGCCGGCCCATGGTCCGTCCATCACGACGCCGAAGCGAACAATGGGTCGGTCGGTTTCCTGGGTGCGGGCGACGTCGGGAGAAGCTGCAAGGAGGAGCCCGGTGAATCCGATCAGGAGATAGTTCCGCATCCTGCCCCCAGGGTGCATGGGTCAATCCCGCATCTAGAGGGGCCACGAGTAGTTGACCCGGTGTCATGCCGACGCGCCCGAGCGGTGGGTCGGAAAACAGCGCGTAAACCGGGATTCGAGACGACAGGCTTCTCGGGTCGCCATAGAGGTGGTCCAGCACGATCTCGGCGTCGTTCACTGACGTATGTGTGAAGGCGCCGTGGCCGTTCACGTCGCCAACTGCGAATACACCTTCGGCGTCCGTCCGGCAGAAGTCGTCGACCTGGATGAAGCCGCCCGCATCTGTTTCGATCGACGTGGCGTCAAGATTGAGACGATCGGCGTTGGACCGCCGTCCGGCTGCGACGAGCAGATGAGAACCGTCGACTTCGACGGGGCTACCATCCCCGTCCGCGTGTACACGCACGCCGGTTGGTCCCGGCGCGACCCGCGTCACTTTAGCTCCTGTGACAACCCGAACTCCCTCGTTCTCGAGCACCTCTCGGATAGACTCGGCGACATCCTCGTCTTCTCGCTGCATGAGGTGCCCGGAATGCTGGAGGATCGTGACCTCCGACCCAAAGCGACGGAAGATCTGCGCGAATTCAACACCGACGTACCCGCCACCGATGATCACCAGGTGCTCAGGTAGTGTCTCCAGATCGAGTAGTCTCGCGCTATCCAGCCACTCGACGGCGTCCAGGCCCTCGATCGGGGGCGCGGCTGGACGAGCCCCTGCGTTGATGTAGATGCATTCCCCTTTGAACTGCGCGTCGCCAGCCCGGACTACGTGGTCGCTCGCGAATGTGGCCCAGTCCCTCACGACCGTGACGTTCTCAGTCGATTCCATCCACCGGGTCAGCCCGTCACTCGAGGCGTTTCTGATGGCGTTCATGCGCTCGCGCACCCTGTCGTAATCGACCTGGATCGCGCCGGCGCTGAAGCCAAATTCGTCGCCCCGGCGAGCCATGTGTAGGGCGCGGGCGCTTGCGACGAGCGTCTTCGTAGGCGTGCACCCGTGGTTCACGCAGGTCCCGCCGACCTTCCCACCCTCGATGACGGCGATCGAATCTCCCGTCGGAATGAGTCGGCCCAAGAGTGTGCCGGTAGCCTGTCCGGTTCCGACGATGATGTGATCGAATTCGTTCACGGCGATCGATGATCCTCGCGAAGGCGTAGACGTCCTACGAGCGGACGCTGTCCAGGTCTCGACTCCAAGAGCCCGCACCCCTCCACAACGGGTAAGCCGCCAAGACGATGACTACTGCCGGGATGATGGGTTCGGTCGGCTGCAATGGAAACAGCGAAGCGTCGTCCACCATGAGATGCACGTAGATCGCCACGACCATGATGTTAAGAACGAGAAGGATCGCGATTCGCGCGTGAAGCCCGATGATGAGGGCGCCGCCGATGCCCAACTCGATGAATGGAACGACCCAGCGGTTCAGCTCCTGGAACGGGATGTTCGCAGCGGCGAGCTGTCCCGCAAACGCTTCGCCCAACGCGGGGACGAGGAGTTTCATGGCTCCGGTCATCACGAAAAGCACCCCAATCAGGATCCGAATCACACCTGCGATCCGGTCGGGTTTGGTGGAGCGGAGGCGTTGCAGAAGCATAGTGATGTCCGATCCAGAGGAAGTGGCTTCAACCAGGGCGGCTGCCGGCGGCTTGCTCGAAGTTGATCCAGTCCGAGATGTGTACGCCGTGGGTCAATGGGGAGGATCTTGTAGGGTGTCGGACCGATGTCTGTTCCGCCCGCGGCCTCCGGTTCGTCCCCGACATGGAGAAGTTGCGCGCACGTATCTTGACATCGGTTCCGGATCCCAGCTCTGCCGTCACTGTGAAGAGGCCTGCGAGGATCACCCCGATCCCCCCGAGCGTGGCAGCCTTCTGGAGCCGAACTCTGGTGTAGGGCGTCATGTCGGCGAGGTTTCGGGATCTACTTTCTTCAGGGCTCCGAGGATGCGGTGGGCCAGAGGCGTGACGACGGTGCGTCCCAACAAGACCACGCGTCCCCCTGCGGCGATTCGTTATGCTGCGCTCTTGTCCTCGCTCCCGGCGCCCGCTCGGCGCCCAATCGTCACACCCAAGGCAATCGTCCAAAGAAGAAGCAAAGAACCCGCTGGCATGCTGATGGCCATTGCTGCGCCGGAGAAGCCGGTGTACGCCATTACGACCCCGGCCACCGCGGTGGTACGCCGCCCACGATGGCCAGCCAGCCAAGCCATCTCGGCAAGCTACCGTCAACTAGAAACGCTATGCCGTACACCGTAAAGGTGGCACCAAGGAGCAAGCTCCCGACCGAAGCCAGCCCGCGTTCTATCTGTCGCACCGCAAACGCAGCTTCAAAGACCGCGGCCTTGTTTGCATCGGCTGCCGCCGCCCACGTGTCCACCATCACCTTCAATGCCACACCGTCGACGCCCTGCACCGCCGCTGCAACCGCCAAGCTTGCCACAGCGCCGAGCGCGGCTAGCAGAGCCCAGCCCGTCGCGGGTCCGCGTCTCATCATCCAGGACACTAGAACGAGTGCGCCAACCATCAAGCTTACTCCGGCCAGCTGTGTCAGGTGGCTTGCCACCCACAGTCGATCTGCTGCGTACTCTGCGAACGCGGCGGGTGCGTCGTTTGGATCGGCCTCCAATGGATGCAAATACGTCCCTACAAGTAGCAGCACAGCGCCTGCTAGTGCAGCAACTGCGGTGACCCTCCTTTCACCGCTGTCAGACATGGGGTTCCCCTGTCCGTCTGGATGTTCCGTCCTTCGTGCGGCCTGGAATCCCTCAGCCCACGCTCCTGAGGCCCACTCGCATACAGTTGCCAACCAGCGGGTCGATTCCGTCTGCAACCACACTTTGCTCGGCCCTCCGACATCTGCGAGCGCCCAACGCCGGAAACTCTCTGCTGTCAACCGTTCCCACTGATGACGCTGTCGGCCCGACAGCGCAAGCGAAGATTGCCCCACGATCCGCAGCCTTGGACGTTCTTGTGCAGGAGTTGCCGCCGGCTAAGCGGAGCTAGGTTCAAAGGGTGTGTAAAAAGAGAGGCGACGTACCTAACCGCTGACATCTAACCAGCGAGCCCCGGGTAGGCGCCCGGGGGAAGGAACGTCGTCTCATGAGGAAGGATATCGCGGGACCTGACAGCGCGTCCACCACACCGACGTGGGACACGCTCGAGGGGATGGTTCGAGAGAAGGCCCCAGAGTTCATCCAGCACATCCTGGAGGACGAGGTCACGGAGCTGCTGGGACGGAAGAAGTCGGAGCGGAGGGCGGTAGTCGATGCGCCGGCCGGCTACCGCAAGGCGGGACTGGAGCGCGACAAGGCGGCTCTGCTCGTGGTGGTCGGGGCGCAGGGACGGAACGAAGGAGGTGTTGGCGCTGAGGTCAGGCTACCGCGAGTCGGTGGAGTCGTGGTCGGAGGTGTTCCGCGACCTGATCGACTTTGAGTCGGCCGAGGCCTAAGGAGGCTACGAAGTCACGGGAGTGCATGCGCCGCCCACTCTCTGGCTATTTCTTCGAGCGGTTTCTCGATGCGTTCGTGGACCGGTGCGATCTCGATGAAACAGGACGGGCCTGGAATGAAGGCGAGCGAGAACTCTTTATCCCTACATGGCATGAAGGCGGGGCCGTAGGTCTAGCGGCCGAGTCCCAGCTTCTTGATCCGCGACGCCAATGTGGTGGCCTTGACCCCAAGCAGCGCGGCCGCACCGTCGCGTCCGTAGACCCGTCCGTTCGTTCGCTCCAGGGCGCGCACCACGTTGTCGTGCTCCCTCTTCCGCATCTCGGCGTCGGAAACCACATCGACCTCGGCGCCCACCTCGGCGGCCGAGGGAAAACTTCGATCTGACGTAGCCAGGTCGAAGCTGAGCGGACCGCCACGATTCGTGATCACAGCCCGCTCGATGACGTTCTGCAGCTCCCGCACGTTTCCCGGCCAACCGTACGACCGAAGCGTCGACGCTGCGGCAGACGTGAGCGACCGCGGTCCCCGACTGAGTTTCCGCACGCTTCGCTCGAGGTAATGAGTCGCGAGGAGCTGGATGTCCTCGCCGCGATGACGGAGCGGCGGCACGTCGATCGGAAAGACATTGAGCCGATAGTAAAGGTCCTGGCGGAACCGGCCCCCCTCCACCTCCCCTTTCAGGTTCCGATTGGTGGCGGCGATGATCCGGACGTCGACCCGGCGTGTTTTGGCCTCGCCGACCCGCTCGAACTCACCTTCCTGTAGAACGCGCAGTAGCTTGCCCTGCATCTCAAGCGGAATCTCGCCAATCTCGTCTAGGAACAACGTTCCCTGATCGGCGAGCTGGAACCGGCCGACGCGATCCTTTATCGCTCCGGTGAACGCACCCTTCACATGACCGAAGAACTCACTCTCGAACAATTCGCGCGGGATCGACGCGCAGTTCACCTTGATGAGCGGTTTGTCACGCCGGGCGCTGAGTGCGTGGATCGCTCGAATAACGAGTTCTTTACCGGTCCCCGTTTCCCCGCCGATCACGACGTTGGCGTCCGTCGGCGCGACGGTCTCGATGGCGGCGCGCACGTTGGCCATCGCAGGAGAGTCGCCGACCATCTCCTCGAAATCGTACTCAGCCTGGAGCTCCTCGCGGAGATACTGATTCTCTCGATGGAGTCGATCCTTGAGTGCCTCGACTGCGGCCAGTGCGGTCCGTAGCTCCTCCTCCGCCCTCTTCAGCTCCGTGATCTGCTGACCGTATCCGAGGACATGCGTGACCGTCCCCGCTTCGTCCTCGACGGGACTGAACGTGCGGACGTAGTAGAGCCGGTGACCGCGTTTATCCGTCCAGATCTCCTCGAACGTCACCGACTCCTTCTCCGTCACGCAGTGATCGACGGCGGCCTGTCGCTTGTCCGCAATCTCCGGTGGATGACCCCGCTCTCGCACCCACTCGTGGTTCGTCTTGCCGAGCATCCACTCTCGAAGCGCGGGGTCGGTGATTCCCGACGGCGTGTTGAAGAGGTATCGCCCTTCGGTGTCGAGAACGCCGATCTCCGCGGGGATGTTGTTGAGTATCCGGCGGTACTGTTCGAGCTCGTTGATCAGATCCGGGGTCAGACCTTCTCCGGGCATAGGACCTCCTTCGAGGCTAGGTGACCTCCTCGGCTCCACGCGATCTCGCTGCTCCTTGGCAACATTATCACGATAACTCGTGACGATATCAACGAGAGTTCGTGATTCCCACGATATTTCATGGTCTCCATGAAATCCACAACATGTTGTAGTACAACGGTTTACGTCTCTGTCACGTCTGGCATGAGCCGTGCTTTGAAGAGTCAACGGCGGAGAGACACAGAGAACTCTCGCTTAGACATGGAAAGGGAAAAAGATGGCGACGATAACGAAGAGAGAGACGGTGCGGGGAGCGGAGCAGTCGATCGCTCGGGTGATTGAAGGCAGCAGTCATCGCGGGGTTTGGCGGTCCCGACGTGCTCGAGCTCGCGGAGGTTCGGGTCGCGGAGCCACGCCCTAGTCACGTGCTCATCAAGGTGAACGCCGTCGGCCTGAACCGGTTCGATCATTCCATCCGAAGGGGCGAGATCGCCCCGGAGCTTCCTTGGCCACACATCCTGGGTGCCGATGCTGCGGGTGAAATCGTAGCCATCGGAACGGCCGTGACGGGCTTAGAGGTTGGCGATGCGGTCATTCCGGTGCCTGGATACCCCCTCGACGAAGAAGAGTGGGACATCCGGCCGGCCGGCACAGCCGCCAGCTTCACGGTTCCGGGGTTGGGGCGGCCGGGCACATACGCTCAGTACATCGAGTTTCCGGCTGCGTTCACAGTAAAGGACCAGACCGGACTACCGCCCGAGCTCGTGGCTACGCTGCCCATGGTTTTGGCGACCGGTATGCGATCGGTGAGGACCGTGGGTGGCGTCGAGTCGGGTGACACAGTGCTCGTCCACGCCGGCGCGGGTGGTGCCGGGAGCATGCAGCTGCAGGTCGCCAAGGCGCTCGGCGCCAAGGTCGCAACAACCGTCCGGCGTCAGGCAGACGCGGACTTCGCGAGATCAATCGGCGCCGACTTCGTGATCGACACGAGCACGGATGACTTCGTGGCGCGCGTCAAGGAATGGACGGACGGACACGGCGTCGACGTCGTCATCGACAGCCTGGAAGGCGATGTGCTGCCGAAGAGCATCGAGTCGGTACGTCCGCTCGGCACCGTCGTGCTCTACGGGTTTGCGGCCGGTACGGAGACGAGCTTCGACGTGAGGAGTGTGTTCTTCACGCAGAAGCGGCTGCTCGGCTCGATGGCGAGCGACAAGGAGGACCTGGAGGACGGTCTCGAGTTGGTCGCCGCCGGCCACATCAAACCGATCCTCGACCGGGCACTTCCGTTGAGCGAGGCCGCAGAGGCACACCGATTGATCGCTGACAACCAGATCACAGGCAACGTGGTTCTGCTGCCCTGGGTCTAGCCTCACCCTACCAACGAACAGCCAGAAAGGAGGAGATGTTCTGGCACCTGTACATGCATTGATCGAATGGCGGTGCCGCGTGCTCCGGCACGCGGCACCGCTGTGTCCGTACAGAACTGAGGGATGGCTGGAGAGGTTCATGCACAAGGCCGAGGCGATTTGGTTCAAGGATGTGACGACATGCGATGAGGTGCGGCAGGCTCAACTCGTCAGAAAGCTGGTGTTGGAGTTGGAGCAGGGATTTCCGCACGAGGTGAACGTCGACGGGGACGACGACTCGGCGCACCACGTGCTGATGCTCGACGGAGAGCGCCCGGTTGGCACGGCGAGGCTCACGGAGACCAGTTCTGGCGAGGGTATGATCGCGCGGATCGCCGTAGTCCCATCTCATCGTGGATATGGGTTGGGCGAGGGGCTCATCCGCGAGTTGGAGGGCGCGGCCGTGCGCCTTGGGCTCCGTACGATTCGGGTGGAGCCGCATGCGCACTTGGCTGCGTTCTTCGAGCGCCAGGGCTATGTGCGCACAAGCGGTCCGTTCACGCTCGGTAGCCATGAGCTGATACGCATGACAAGAGGTTTGCCCTTCGCGGCGAATCTCATCCGTTGGTCATCGCTGAACCGCAGGCGTTCAGCCATCCGGCGAGCATCACGAGGAGCATCTGCAAAGGTGTGTTCAGCATCCCACTAGCTCGTCCGATCCCCAAAAGCATGTACTCGACCCAGAGGGCTGTGGCCGCGGGGATGCTAACCTGTTGGGAGACGGGGATCTGTGGCTAGGCCGAGTTTTGGACCCGGACTCGGACGGGGAATGCCACCTTTTGCAGAACGAAAAATACCTGTTGACACAGATACTGTTTAACTGTATAGTTGGCTCATGAATACCCAAGACCAGAGTCGAGCGAGCCGCACCAAGCGGCTGGAAAAGCTTGCGCAACACGTCTATTTGAGTCTTTTCCGTACGCATGAAGGTTTGCTCTTCGAGTTCAAGGTGCTTCTCAAAGAGCACGGACTCTCCGAACCGCAGTACAACGTCCTTCGAATTCTCCCCGCAGATGGCAAACCACTTCAGGTCTATCAGGTCGCGGAGCGGATGTTGACACGGGAGCCGGACATCACGCGGCTCTTTGACCGACTGGTTCGAGTGGGGTTGGTTGAGCGGAGTCGTGGCGAGGACGACCGGCGGGTTGTTTTGGTCAGTGTGACCAACAAAGGCAGCGAGCTCGTGGACAACCTCGATCGGCCTGTTATGACCCTACATCGGAAGCAGCTAGGGCGTCTCGGTGTTCGTAAGCTCCGATTGCTGAGCAAGCTATTGCGGGAAGCACGGGGCGAAGAGGAGTAGTGGTGTCCCTTTTTCAACAATCACATGTTGCCACAGCTACTGTGCCAACAAGAGGAGAATGAATCATGAACACATCCGATCATGGTGATTGTCATAGGGATGCTGACCTCCTGCCTCCGCATCTTGAACTGCTCCCCGCTGGGCTCCACCACGCGACGGGGCAGGCTACATGTCGGACATGATCGACCGGCTGAACGCGGCGCTCGAAGGTCGCTACCAGATCGACCGCGAGGTCGGTGAAGGCGGGATGGCGACCGTCTTTCTCGCCGACGACCTGCGCCATGCGCGCAAGGTCGCGCTCAAGGTGCTCAAGCCGGAGCTGGCCGCCGTGGTCGGGGCCGACCGCTTCCTGGCCGAGATCAAGACCACCGCCAACCTCCAGCATCCGCATATCCTGCCGCTTTTCGATTCCGGGGAGGTGGACTCGTTTCTGTTCTACGTCATGCCGTATGTGGAGGGCGAGACACTCAGGGAGAAGTTGGACCGGGAACATCAGCTTCCGGTAGATGACGCGGTTCGGATCGCCTCGGACCTCGCTGAGGCGCTGGAGTATGCGCACGGTCACGGTGTTATCCATCGGGACATCAAGCCTGCGAATGTGCTGCTCAGTGAGCGAGGCGAGCCGCTTGTCGCCGACTTCGGCATCGCGCTCGCGGTGGCCCAAGCAGGTGGAGGGAGGGTCACCGAGACGGGACTGAGCCTCGGGACACCGCACTACATGTCTCCCGAGCAGGCGACGGGCGACCGGGACGTGGACCCACGTTCCGCGCTACGTGCCCACCGGCCACCTGATCTTTGGACACGGCGACGGGGCGCTCATGGGGCTTTCCGTCGGGACGCCTTGGCCTGGTTCGGAAGGATCCTCAAGGAGGGGGGTCTTGCGATCACGGGTGTGGACTGGATCTACACGACGGATGCGCGCTACACCGTCTACCAGAAGGTCGATGATCGATTGATCCCTAGGGAGTTCGCCTTCTCGGTTGACCATCTCTAGGATATGGCGAGGTGGGTCGGGTGGGGATGGCTGGGACGCTCCGACTAACCGAGCAGGATCAGCGGAATCCCAGCGAGGAGGATGAGGGTGGTGATGAGTACCGCTGCGAAGCCCAGAGAGCGGAACGGCTGCTCGTCGATGTCGGTGAACGCTCTGAGCCAGCGCAGGCCCACTCCGAAGCCACCTGCCACTCGCACCGCTGCTCCCGCTGCCAGGTAGAGCCAGAGCCAAATGGAGGTGAGGAAGGTGGAGTAGAAGAAGATTCCCAAGGTTACGCCGAACATACTCATTTCGGGATCGAGCGAGATCAAACCATACAGATTTTCCGGGATGGCCGTGAAGATGCCCGACCAGGCGGGGTCGAAAGAGCCGTGGCTAATCATGCCGAACAAGCCCACATGGATGACGAGAAACACGGCGCCGGCGATCACCGCTGTCGCCACGCCGTCCAACACGACCAGAGCCCAGCCAGGGCGTACTTCCAACCATCGGAGAACCCATCGCGTCTGGAGCAGTGACACGAAGTCGGGAGCTACGTTTAGCGCCGCGAACAAGAGTATTGCTGGAAGACCCGACATGAAGGCAGTCGGGGATGGCTCGTCGTCCCCTAGACCCCAAAACGACTCCCCGACGTTTCCGTAGATCGACCAATAGATTCCGAACAGGATACCGACGCTGAGAACGGAAGCGACTGCGGAGCGCCTGAAGCACTTCCGCGACCAGTGCTTCTCCCCGAACAACTTGTCGAACGCAGCCGCGAATAGGCTGGGCCAGCGAGCCGCAACGGCCGCCGGATCAACGTTGCGCAGCCATGCGGAGGCTGATCGCCTCACGACCGGCGAAACAGCTGTCTCCGCCTTGTCGAAAAGGAACCAGAGCCCGCCGCGAAGGCCGCCCACGTTCCCAGATAGGAAAGCACACCAAAGCCCGCGCCTGTCGATTGGGCTGAGACGAGTGCGGCGATCGCTAGAACGAGCACCCCTCCTACAGCGAGCAGCGGCAGGAACGCGAGGGTCTTGGCCCTGGTTCCGATCGGCTCTCCTTTTGGTCCCCCGAGTTGCTCCCTCTCTGGGACAGTCAGGCTGCCACCCTGGACGGCGTGGAGCTGAATCGGTTCACCGACGTTCTTGAAGTGGAATAGGCCCAAAGACGCAGTGTCGATCTTGGGCTGATTGCGAAGCTCAGCGAACACCTTCTCCGAGATCAGCACTCCACCTGGTGGACTCAAGCTCTCAATCCGAGAGGCGATGTTGACGGCGTCCCCTGCTGGTCCGAACTCGTCCAGCTCGACATCACCCTGGTGGATGCCGATGCGAACCGGGACCTCTGGCTCCTCTCGGAAAGTCTCCTGAAGCTCGGTAGCTGCTTTGACCGCGTTCACAGAGCTAGGGAAGATGCTGAGGCCCCCGTCACCGAAGAGTTGGACGACCTCACCACCTGCTTCAGAAACGATCCTCTCCAACGCCTCTCGGTGCCGACGACGAGCGTTGAGGGCTACTCCTTCGTCCTCCTGCATCATGGTCGTGTACCCGACCACGTCCGTGAACATCACGGCTGCGAGTCGGCGGCTGCGTTCCTCGGTCATGCTGCGAACATGCAGTTCAGATCAGCGAACCGCGAGCGCAGGTGGCGCTGCGCGACGTGCAGGAGAACTTCGATCCCTCGCTCGGATTCGTTCAGCGCCCCGGCGTCCGACTACTGCGGCTGGGAGCGAGCTTCAATCCTCGGCCTGCCAATTTCCTCGGCATCCAGCAGATGTTTCACGACGTGTTCTACACCCGGTTCACACGCCTCGAGGACGGTGAGGTCGAGAGCGGGGACCTCTACATCACTCCCGTCGACTGGCACTTCCAGTCGGGCGACAATCTCCACAGCCTGCTCGATATCAACCCCACCTACGAGCGCCTCTTCGAGCCGTTCGAGATCTCGCCGGGCGTGGTTCTGCCCGCTGACCAGTATCGCTTCACGCGCTTCCGGAGCTTTGTCGCCACCGCCAACAGACGCCGCCTGTCGGGAAGCATCGGGTTCGGCTGGGGGAGCTTTTGGTCGGGACACGCGGAGCAGTTGACCACCGCGCTGACCTTTCGGATTCCGCCCACCTATCGGTTAGTGTGAACACCAACCTGACTTTCGCGCGCCTGCCAGAGGGTGACTTTACGGCTCGGATCTTCACCCTCGACTCGAGCCTCAGCGCGTCGCCGGCCCTGTCGTTCTTCAACCTCGTCCAGTACGACAATCGGTCCAGGAACCTCGGATGGCAGAGCCGGCTCCGGTGGACCCTGCGGCCGGGAAGCGATCTCTTCGTTTCCTTCCACAGCAGGGCTGGATCCATGAGGACGGCGTGGGGAGCCGCGCGTTCAGGCCACAGGATAGAAAGACGTCGGTCAAGCTCCAATATTCGGTCTTCTTCTGAGATGCCTAGGGGAGGTGCTCGGTGAGGCGCCGTGAGGGTTGAGTCGCTCAACACCCAATAGGTACTGCACCTAGCTTCTCCTGAAATCGGCTGAGCTGCCACCAGCCCACGATTCCCTGGCCCTCCCCATGTGACCCCTGCATCTTGAACTGCTCCCTGCTGGTCTCCACCACGCAACGGGGCAGGCCACATGTCGGACATGATCGACCGGCGGAACGCGGCGCTCGAAGGTCGCTACCAGATCGACCGCGAGGTCGGCGAAGGCGGGATGGCGACCGTCTTCCTCGCGGACGACCCTCCGCCACGAGCGCAAGGTCGCGCTCAAGGTGCTCAAGCCCGAGCTGGCCGCCGTGGTCGGTGCCGACCGCTTCCTGGCCGAGATCAAGACCACCGCCAACCTCCAGCACCCCCACATCCTACCGCTGTTCGACTCGGGTGAAGCCGACGGCTTTCTCCTTCGGCCGACCTCGGTTCATCGTAGCGTAAAACGACCCACGTCCCCGGTCTCTGGCCTCCAATACCGAAGGAGTCGCTCATGACTCTTCCACGTACGCTCAACCTCCTCGCCCTCGTGGCCGTCGCTAGTGTGACCGCCATCATCCCTGCGTGCGGGGGCGGGGACGACGACGGTGGTACCGAGCCGGTGACCACCGGAACGATCTCCGGTCAGGTGCAGGACGAGGCCGGTGCGGGCGTCGCTGGCGCAGGCGTCACGCTCCAGGCAGGGTGGCAACACGGTGCAGCAGACGACCTCGGCCGGCGCCGGATCGTTCACGTTCAACAACGTCGCGGCGGGGACCTACCAGGTCGACGTCGCCCCGCCCGCGGGGTTCGAGGTGGCCCAGGCCCTGCCGGCGGACGTAGTCGTTGTGGCGGGCCAGGCCGCCAGCTTGACCCTTCGCCTGCGAAGGCCGGTTGTTGAGGAGGGGATCATCTCCGGCTTGGTTTCGGTGAGCGGGCAGGGACTCCAGGGGGCGGTAATCACGCTCTCGGGAGGGCCGAGCGTCCCTGCCCTCGTCACTACCTCGAATAGCGGTCTGTACTCGTTCGTGGATCTCGACGCGGGCAACTACTCGGTGCAGATCACCCCGCCCGACGGGTTCATGTTGGCCCAGGGCGAGAACATGTCGAAGTCTGTTACGGTCGTGGCGGGCCAGGGAGCGAGTGTCGACTTCTCGCTGGTCCTCACCGCCCCGGGGCCGGTCATCGAGATCAGCCTGACCAGTGGTCCGTTCCGGTTCGTCGGTCCGGCAGGGAACGCCGCCAGCGGCGAGAGCGTGGAGAATCTGCCGCGGGGCGCGACGGTCCGTTGGACGAACACTGACAACACATTCCACACGGTTACGCCGGAGGGGCACACGGAGTTCGCTGGCGCGATGACGAACGCGCCGGGGACGGTGCTCGAGCACGTGTTCCTCAACCCGGGGGAATTCGCGTACTTCTGCCAGCCGCATCGAGGCGCTGGCATGACCGGCCGGATCGTCGTGCAGTAGTCCGGTGGGGGGCGGGCGGGCGCCCATCGCCAAGGACCGGGGTGGAATCGCCGGTGCGGATCTTCCCGGTCTCTATGGAGGCGTTCGGGAGGACTCAAGCAGGCAGCCAAGACCGGCGACCACGCCGGCGCGATTAACCTTCCCGTTCAGGTCTCGTACACATTCACCGACGCCGAATTCCGGAACGGGTTTGAGAGCGACTTCGGGGCCTGGGGTACGGTGGAACCAGGAGACCAGCTTCCGTACCTTCCCCGTCAGCAGTTCGCGGCAAGCGCTGACCTGCGGGGGGTCGGATGGAAGGTGGGTCTGGCTGCCACTGGCAGCTCGGCCATGCGGACGGTCGCCGGGCAGGGAGCGATTCCGCCGGACCAGTCCACGGACCGCTTCGTCGTCTTGACTCTAAGCGGAGAATACGGGCTGCCGTGGGAGGGCACGCTGTACGCGGGGCTCCAGAACCTCCTCGATAGGAAGTACGTCGTCGCCCGTCGCCCCGCCGGGGCGCGTCCGGGTCTACCGGAAACCCTCACGGTCGGGTACCGCCTGTCCTGGTGAGGGAGGCGGTACCGGAATCGGGCACACAGTGGTTAGCCTGCGTGGTTAGCCCGCGGCGTGACCGGCCTGTGGGTGGCGAAAATCCCGTCTGCCGTGAGATTACTGGCCTAACCGGCTTGCGTGGCCAACGGGACGGGTCGCGGGTGTGCGGCCCCCTGAGAGCCGTCGGAGAGATCCACCAGGTCACGGACATCCCCAAGGAGTGGTCGAAGACGTCCACCGATCCGGATGCCCGGCCTCGGTGCCAGACCATGTGCCCGCCACGACCCGTCCCGGGTAGCCCCGGCCCATAATGTGCTACCGCGGGCCCTGTTCTTTCGCCTTCACACGCCTTCGGTAGGGATGGAGGACGTGCTCCGTGTAGCCGTTCGGCTCTTCGCGGCCCTTGAAGACGAGGTCGAGGGCGGCGTGGAAGGCGATGCTACCGCCGCAGTCGGGCGCCATGTTCGTGTACGCCGGGTCGGCCGCGTTCTGGCCGTCGACGACCCTGGCCATGCGCTCGAACGTCTCGCGGACCTGCAACTCGCTCACGAGGCCGTGATGGAGCCAGTTGGCCATGTGTTGACTGGAGATGCGAAGCGTCGCGCGGTCTTCCATGAGGTCGACGTCGTTGATGTCTGGGACCTTCGAGCAGCCGATGCCCTGGTCGATCCAGCGGACGACGTAGCCCAGTATGCCCTGCGCGTTGTTGTCCAGCTCGCGCTGGACTTCCTCCGGAGACAGCTTCCTGTCGAGGAGGGGCGGCGTGAGAATGTCCGAGAGGCTGGCGCGGCCGCGGGACGAGAGGGATTTCTGCCGGTCCGAGACGTTGACGTGGTGATAGTGCATGGCATGCAGCGTGGCGGCCGTGGGCGACGGCACCCAGGCGCACGTTGCTCCCGCATTCGGGTGATCGGCCTTAGCATCGACCATCTCCCTCATGCGGTCGGGCATGGCCCACATGCCTTTGCCGATCTGGCCGTGACCGGGAAGGGCGACCTCGAGGCCGATGTCGACGTTCCAGTCCTCGTAGGCGGACATGAACTTGTGGCCCTTGATCTCCGGCTTCGGCAACATCGGTCCCGCTGCCATGCCCGTATGGATCTCGTCCCCGGTACGGTCCAGGAAACCCGTGTTGATGAAGATGACGCGATCGCGGGCCTCGCGGACGGCGGCCTTGAGATTCACCGTCGTGCGGCGCTCCTCGTCCATGATGCCGATCTTGAGCGTATGGGGTATTGCCTTAAGTCCACCGCCCACTACATGTTGTGGTCATGGCGGTTCCGGCTTCTCAGCTCCGTGGCGGCGTGGACTATCCCCGTACGCGGCTGGAGTTGGACGAGTTCTTCCCCGACGATGCGGCATGCCTGGAGTACGTGGAGGGTCTGCGCTGGCCGGAAGGGTTTGTGTGCGTGGGCTGTGGCGGGTTGGGAGAGGTCTGGCGAGCATCGCGGGGGCGTCTCGTCTGCCCACACTGTCGAAGGCAGACCTCGGTGCTGGCGGGAACCGTGTTCCACCGCACGCGCTCGCCCCTGCGTCTGTGGTTTCTCGCTGCCTGGGAGCTCACGAGCCAGAAATACGGAGCCAATGCTCTCGGGCTCCAGCGTGTGCTCGGACTGGGAAGCTACAAGACAGCGTGGGTCTGGCTCCACAAGCTCCGCCGGGCCATGGTCCGACCGGATCGCGACCAGCTGAGCGGCGTTGTGCAAGTGGACGAGAGCTATGTCGGGGGCGTGGAGGCTGGAGTGCGGGGCCGCGAGACGATCAAGAAGGCCATCGTCGCGATCGCCGCCGAGGTCGACGGACGCAAGATCGGGAGAATACGGCTGCGTTGGGTGCCCGACCTCTCCGCTCCGGTTCTGCGAGGCTTCGTCAAGGATAGCATCGCACCGGCAAGCACGGTGCATACCGACGGATGGCCAAGCTATCAGGGACTCGCCAAACTGGGCTTTCGCCACACGGTCACGAACCTCTCGACCTCCGGCGATCCCGCGCACGTGCTCATGTCGGCCGTACATCGGGTGGCGTCTCTCCTCAAGCGCTGGGTCCTCGGAACCCTCCAAGGAGGGATCGCCCGCGAACACCTCCCCTACTATCTGGACGAGTTCACCTTTCGCTTCAACCGACGCACATCCCGGGCTCGCGGCCTGTTGTTCTACCGCTTGCTTGAGCAGGCTGTTCAGTGTGCTCCCACGCCAGCTTCGGCCCTTTACCTCGGCACCGGACGTGGGAAACGGCCCGCAGAGCCCCGGTAACCACTATATCTTGGGGTCGGTGGACTTAAGGGAACACCCCCTTTGAGCGTTTTGGGGGCTAGGCCGAGGGCCCTCTCGACGCACCGAAGAGCTCTGCCGTGAAGGAGACTTCTTCGGGGCCGTGCATCTTGGGTTTGACGATGTAGACGTTGCCCTCCCGCGAGTTCCGGAATCGTCCGAGGCCCCTTATGTCGTGTACCGCGGCCAGCGACGTGACCATGGCGTCGAGAAAGCCCTCCGGAATGGCCTCGCCGCCGTCGGTGGTCACGGCATCGGTATACATGTGGATTCCGACGTTGCGAACGAGCAGCGTGCTGCGGCCCGGCAGGGTGAGGGTCGAGCCGTCGGGAGCCGTGAAGGTGCGGTCCGGGTTCAGGCTGCGCGTGAGCGGTTTGTCGCCCTTTTCGAAGGTGGCTTCGAGCGTCCCCTTCATGATGCCGGTCCAGTTCGCGTAGACGCGCGCCTTGTCTTCGCCGTCGACCGCGGCGACGGAATCTTCGCAGTCCTGGATGGTGGTGACGGCCGCCTCGAGGACGACATCTTTCACGCCGGCGGGATGCGACCTGCCGATGGCATCGTTTGGGTCGACCTGGATGTCGATGTGGAGGCCGTTGTTGCGGAGGAGGACGTTTGTGACCGACCTATCCAGGGCGCAGTATCCTACGAACTGGGAAGCGTCATCGAGGCCGGTCTCGCTGCCGCCGACCGTGAACGCAATCGATGCTCCTGCGTCCTTCAGGGCGATTCCGGTGACGTCGGCATGGCTGCCGCGCGCGAGCGGGGTGGCCGCATCGAGGAAGGTGTTGGCGGCCGCGATGACGCGATTCGCGCGTACCGGGTTGAAACCGCCCTTCTTTTCCGCACCGTCCTCCTCGGAAATGACGTCCGTGCCGTAGAGTGCGTCGTACAGGCTGCCCCAGCGGGCGTTGGCTGCGTTGAGCGCGTAGCGCGCGTTGTCGAGGGGGACGACGAGTTGCGGGCCGGCTATCGTGCCGATCTCCGGGTCCACGGCGCCAGTCGTGACTTCGAAGTGATCGCCTTCTGCGACGAGGTAGCCGATTTCGGTGAGGAAGGCGCGCTCGGCTTCACCGTCGACCGGCTGGTTCCCCCGGCCGGCGTGCCAGGCGTCAACCCTCGCCTGGATGGCGTCGCGTTTCCGAAGCAGTTCGCGATTCTTGGGGCTGAGGTCCCTTACGATGTCCCCGAGGGCAGACCAGAAAGCGTCGGCGTCGACGCCCGTTCCCGGTGCGATGTCCCGCTCGACGAGGTCGTACAGGCGCTGATCGATGTTCAGGCCGTCGATGGTGGTGTGAGGCATGCGGGTCCTTTCGTTTCGTGAGCCACTGGCGCGCTGGATGGCCACTGGAACGCCTTCGATCGGCTGATTGCCGATGCCCTGGTGAGGGCGCTCAAGATGATAGTGCTCCACGTAGCTCCCGATCGCTCGCCGCAAGTGCCGTTCCCCCATGAGCACGATCCGGTCCAGGCACTCCGACTTGATCGAGAGCACGAATCGTTCCGCGGTACCCGTTCAGATTCGGGCTCCTCGCCGGCAACCGTACCGGCGTGACCCTGCATGGCCGAGAAGCCCGCAGAAGTCGCGTGTAGAGAGCGGATCGCGGTCGTGGATCAGGAAGCGCTTCCCTCTCAAGAAGCCGCTGTCGTCATCGATCAGGTTGCGCGCCGCCTGCTGCATCCACAGCCCGGTCGGGACTGGTGCGATCCCCGCGATCTCCATTCTCCTCGTCGGTAGGTCGATCACGAAGAACACCAGGTATCTGATGAGCCCCACTCTGGTCCATACCTCGACCGTGAAGAAGTCGGCGGCCGCAATCGCCTCCCAATGAGTCTTCAGGAACTTCGACCACGGCATGTTGGCCAACCGTTCCGGCGCCGGCCCGACCCCACGCTCCCTCAAGATCCGCCGCACCGTCGATCGCGAGACCCTGTGGCCCAGCTTCGACAGCTCTCCGACAATCCGCGTATAGCCCCACCTTCATTCTCACTTGCCACGCGCACCACGAGCGCGCGGATCGCCTTCACGACGGGAGGTCGGCCGGAACCCTCACTTCACGTTCGCCGTCGATCGATGCGTCACCTAGTCGAACGCTTCCGTGACGGGCGGCTGGTTTGGAAGGTCGGTGTCTGGCGGGCAAAGGCGATCGTTGGGCGCGCTGGGCTGGGCGCCCGGCGTTCCCGCCCTTAGCCCGGGCCCGAAGGGTCGGGTTAGCACCCCTCGTAGCTCTGGCCCGCGCTGACACGCGATGCGGGTTCCGCTACGCCTTGTCCAACTCCTTGAGCAGTGTCTCCCGCGCGGTGAAGATCACCTTCGCTTGCTGATCGGTGACCAGCTCCCTGACGACCCTTGCCATCTGCTTCATCCGCTGGCGGAGTTCTGCTCGGTCAGGCCCTTTTCGTTGACCCCGACCTTGCCGAAACTCCTCGCAGAAGTTCAGGCCGCCTTTCCTCCCCGTTCGCTCACCAGGCGATGGTCTGGCCTGCACGCCGGGGATCGGAGCCGCCGGCCAGCATCCCCGTCGACGGGTCGATGTACACGCCCTGCACGGCCCCCATGTTCCCCGGATCGGTCAGATCGTGTCCGAGCCCTTTCAGTGCGTCGAGCACGTCCTCGGGATAGCCGGGATCTGCGTAGATCGCGACGTCCGGTCCCACGGGTACCGGCCCGGCGGGACGGTTCAGCACGATGCGTGGCAGGGTGACTGCCTTCTGGATGTCCATGCCGTACATGAGCATCTGGGCGATCGCCAGACCCACGGTCTGGGGGATCGTATATCCACCCGACGAGCCGAGGCCCGCCAGCGGCTGGC
The DNA here is from genome assembly GCA_965248625.1 of Longimicrobiales bacterium. Taxonomy (GTDB): domain Bacteria; phylum Gemmatimonadota; class Gemmatimonadetes; order Longimicrobiales; family Gaopeijiaceae. The sequence goes on from OZ252109.1 coordinate 2,802,180, forward strand.
CCTCCCTCATGATGATAGTGGGTGTCATGACCCCTTTGGCATGCACGCCGGGTGCCAGCGCGTTGATATGATCGGAGTCGAGCAGGAAGCCGAACCGGTGACCATTGTTCAGAAGGATCCCGGTGTCGGCGGCCACCACCCCACTACCGAAGCCGGACACCAACGACTGTGTGAACGCCACGATGTTGCCTTCTTGGTCAGCCGCGGCCAGGCTCGTCGTCCCCACTGCGCCGAGGGCTGGAAGGTTCCGCGTACCTGCCCGGGTAGGGACGATGCGCTCCCGCTGCTCCCGCGCATAATCTTTCGACAGGAAGCGGGCCACCGGAATATCCACGTCCTTGCCGGTGTTGTACCGGTCGTCGTCGATGAAGGCCAACTTCCACGCTTCGAGCCAGTAGTGCGCGAATTCGGTGCTGTGGTAGTCGACCTCGTCGGGATCCATCTGTTCCATGATATTCAGAACCTGGAACATCGCGATGGCGCTGGATCCGGGAGGCATGCTGTACAGTGCGTGCCCCCGGAAATCGATCTGGATCGGCTCCCTCCACCGCGGCTTCCAGCTCGCAAAATCCTCCTTTGTGAGGAGGCCGCCGTTCGCCTGCAGGAATCGTGTGATCTTGTCCGCGAGCTCTCCCTGGTAGAACGTTTCGGCACCGTCTCTGGCAATCTTTCGGAAGCTCGCGGCCAACTCCCTCTGCCGGAGTAATTGGCCTTCGATCGGAGGTCTGCCGCCGGGTAGGAAGATGGCGGCACTCGTGGGAAACTTCTGCAACTTTCGCACGGCTCTTGCGAAGGCCTCGGCGTCTCGCTCCGTGACGACAAAGCCTTCTTCCGCCAGCTCGATCGCCGGCTCGAAGACGTCACCGAGGCTCATGGTGCCATAGCGGCCGAGCGCCTCGGCCCAGCCACCGATGCCGCCCGGCACGAGCGATGCCCTGTAACCCTCGTCGAAATCGCGCTCGGTCATGTTGTCGAAACTGACCCCCCGGGCGCTGGTCCCCATCATGTCGAGCGCGACCACCTTCTTCTCTTTCGCGCTGTAGATCATCATGAATCCGCCGAAGCCGCCCATGCCCGACGCGTACGGCTCAGACACGTTGAGCGCCGCCGAGGTCGCGACGACCGCGTCGACGGCGTTGCCGCCCTTCATCAGGATCTGCATTCCCGCTAGCGACGCCTGGAGGTCCTGTGATGCGACGACACCCTTACGGCCCCAAACCGGTTGTGGGACGAGGCCTCCAAGGGAAGCGGCGGCGGACCTGGTCTCCTCTACGATCTGTTGCTGCGTCCACGCAAGCGACGGGGCCACCGGGCCCAGAATGCCAGCAGCGCCAACCGATTTCATGAAGTGCCGCCGGTTCATGACTTCCTCCATTCCACGAGGGATAGGCATCATAGGGGCATGGCGTCCGCTATCGGCCCCGATCAGCGCGTAATCAGTCCGGAAGAAGAGAGGCGTTCCCCTCCGGGAGTGGGTGCGCTTTTATTAGCGCGAGCAAGAGTCCCGCGCACGGAGGAGGAGAACGCCGATGGACAGGTATATCGGGCTGGACGCACACGCGTCAAGCTGCACGGGAGTGCCCAAGCCGTGCTGGCAAAGATCCTCACCGACCCGGTTCGGGGCATCCTCGGTGCTACCGCAAGCGCGATCCCGAAGTCGGCTACAAGCGGCCGACCCTTACTGAGCAGGATGTTGGCTGGCTTCACATCCCGATGGATGACGCCTTGCTCATGCGCGGAGTGAAGGGCCTCGGCTACATCCGTCGCAATCCTGACCGCCTCTTCGCCCGGAAGCTGCTTCTCACGCTCCAGTCGTTCCCTAAGCGTTTCTGCCTCGATGTAGGGCATGACGTAGAACAGGCACCCGTCCGCTTCCCCCGAATCGAAGAGCGGGAGGATGTGCTGGTGCTGGAGGTTGGCGGTGGTCTTGATCTCGACCAGGAAGCGGTCCGCCCCGACCACTGCGGCCAGCTCCGGCTTGAGCACCTTGAGCGCGACCTTGCGCTCATGAAGGAGGTCGTCAGCGAGGAAGACGGTCGCCATCCCGCCCTCACCAAGCTCACGCTCGATGCGGTAGCGACCTTCGAGAGCGGCGTTCAGGCGTTCGATCAGGTCGGACACGGTGTCCTCGGCTGTGCGAGGGACTCCAGGCCGTTTGGGGGAGTTAGGAACTTCCTACGTGGGCTGGTGGGGACGCAAGGAGTCGAGCCACGGGCGCAAGCTCAAAGATGGGTGCTTCGGACCTACCGGGTCACTCTGGCCACCCGCGCGTCGAGCCCTCCGGATTCGCACGCGTCGACGATCGCCTGCAGGTTCGTGCCGTTATGCGACGCCAGAACCCCGATGTTCATCGCGTGACCAGTCCGCGCGTAGGTCGGAATCGATGGAACATGCTCAGATGATAACCGCGTTTTCTCCTGCTCTGCCGCTGGCGCGCTAATGAAAGCTCAGCCCGCTGTAGTCGTGGCCGCCAACCATGATGAACACCGGCTCGAACAGGCTGTCTATATTTTCGTCGGGCCTTCCGGCGACCGCGATCAAATCCGCGAACTTGCCGATCGCGATCGTGCCCACCTCGTCGTCGATACCCACGACGCGTGCCGCGCCGCCCGTGGCCGCGGTGATCGCCTCGAGCGGTGTGAAACCGGCATCGACGAGGTTGGCGACCTCAAGCGGCAGGACACCCTGGATGTTGTCCGTGCCGACGGTGACCATGACGCCCCGGTCGCGGGCCATCATCAGCTCGCGCCAGCGGGACCTTACCGACCGGTCGCGCGCCCCGCTCATCTGACGGGCTTCGGCGATCACCTGCCGGCAGCGTTCGAGCCACTCCCGGATTCCGGTGGCCTCGGTGTCGAGAAACTGCCATTCGTCGTCGAAGAATTCACCGAAGCCGATGACAAACGTATTCACGAACCCGGCGTCACGCTCCAGGAACAGATCGAGCAGCTGTTCGTTCAGATCGCCGGCGTGCTGAATGGAATTGACCCCGGCCTCCAGCGCGCGCGCCGCCGCCGAGCCGCTGGCATGCGCGGTTACATGCAGCCCCAGCCGGTGCGCCTCGTCGACCGCGGCCGCCAGCTCCTCGACGGTGAAGTTCGCGCTGCCCGGCTCCATGCGCCTGCCGGCGTTCGGTCCCAGGCTGAGGCGATTGATTACCATCAGCTTGATGTGGTGGGCTCCTTGCTCGAACTGCTCCCGGATCGTCCTTCGCAGATCCCACGGCCCGTTGAATACCAGGGACTCGGGCGGACCCAGTCCGGCGGTGGTCGATATCCACAGGCCGCCGGGATAGATCCTCGGGCCCGGAAACAGGCCGCTCTCGACGGCCTGCTTCGCATAGATGTCGATGTTCTGGGTCTCTCCCACAACGTAGGCGGACGTGACTCCCGAAAGGAGCTGGACGCGCAGGTTCCGCGGCACCCGGGCCATCTGCTGGGCGCCGGGCTGGGCCATTCCCGCCAGCTCGCCGGTGAGTCCGGAGTCGTCGACGCGAACCGATACGTGCGCGTGCGCGTCGATCAGCCCGGGCATCAGCGTGTGATCGGGCAGATCGACGATTCGTGCTCCAGCCGGTATCTCGATTGCGTCCCGGGGGCCGATCCTGGCGATGGAGTCGCCCTCCACGATAACGACCATGTTCTCGCGAGCCGCTTCTCCTGTCCCGTCGATCATTCGGGCCGCCCGGATCGCCACGATGTCGCTCGGCTGCTGCGCTGGGAGTACGGTAACGCGGACACCGGCCAGCGCCGTCATCGTAAATACAATTGCCACACTAGTCTTGATCATCGTCGTTCCTTTCCAAACCGGTTCGGGTGTCGCCTGATTATCGTCGGCGGGTCCTCGGAACGCACGAGATTCCTGCACGTCGGCCTTCTGTCGCGTGCGGAAAGGCGGTCTGCGTCGCGCCCACATCACGACATCGGCGCTGGGCATCTCCTTCCTTCTCCCTCTCGGCTCCCCGTCGGTCTCGTTTTCGCCTTCGCAGGCATTTCCGGGCCAGCTAAGCGCCATAGGTTTCCTTGCCGTCTCGCTACTGTTCGGCGGTTTCTGCGGTGACAGCGGCTGCGAGGTGATGACCATACCGGGTCTTCTGTCCAGCCGGCGCACGCACCTCTGCTGCCTGGCACTTTCGCCCATCTGATCTGCTGGAACGGTGGGTGTTCAAGAAATAGTTGCTCGCCCGCTTACGTGTAAGGAAGCGGATGGGATGCGTGGACCGTTGGGAAGCAGCGTCAGCCGCCTCGAGCCTAATTATTGATCGAAGACCCAGCCGTGTTGCGCCTCCGCGTTGGGCTTCGCTTGCGCGTCCCCTGCGGGTCCCCCCCCCCCGTGTCCGCACACCCGTAAACTAACTCAGCAGGACCCGCGCCAAACACACCAACCGGGACGTGGCGGCAATACTTGGTGACGGCGGAGTAGAGCTTGCCGGAGGGTGCGGGAGGTTTGGTCATGCTGCAGGATTGTGACGAGCGGAGGGTGGGGCAAGAACGAGGCGGGGTCTAGCGGCCGATGACCCTGTCCCGTCCCCCCGGTCACATTCGGGGCTCCTCATTCTTTTCCAATGCACGATGAGAACTCCTAGCCAGAACTGAGATACGGAGTACCCAATGAACTCCGACAGGTGTTGTCCTTGCAGTGGTGGCTGCGGTGCTCGTGGGGTGTGGTGACGACAACCCGCTCGGCTCTGAGTTGGGACCCGCCCATGACTCGACTGGCCCCGTGATGGATCGCTTGGGTGAGCAACGCGCGCTCTGGGAGGCCCTGGGCCTCGAGGATTACACGTACAGCGTGCGACGGTTCTGCCTTTGCCCATTCAGGGAGGGAGTCCGAATCACCGTGGTGGACGGAGCCGTGGCTGGAGCCGCCGACCTCGTGACGGGAGAGGTGTTGGAGCCCAACGAGGTGCAATGATACCTGACGATCGACGGCCTCTTCGATCTCGTACAGGACGCGTACGACCGGAACGCTCACGAGGTCCAGGTGGAGTTCGATGCGAGCCGCGGCTACCCGACCCGGATCTTCATCGACTATTCGGAGATGGTCCTGGACGAAGAGCTGAGCCTTACGCTGTTGAGTGACGTTCGGGCCTTAGGAAACTGACGCTCATCACCGAGCCCGACGACCCCTCGGGCCACTGACCAACAGGCAGACGCGAGATTCCGGTCCAGCCGCCGATGCCCTCCGTCGGCTCCGTGCTTCTCCCCGCACTGAGCCCCGTCGAGGGTCGGGGCGACCCCCTTCTGGGGTGGGTCGGGGTCTGCTCGGGGCTGCCTGCGCCGTTGAGACGCGAGCAGACATGTCTGAGCAGTTCCTCACCGAGGCCGAAATCGAAAACTGGACTTTTCTGCGAGGGGACGTCGTAGATACGCTTCGAGAACGCGCGTTGAAGAAAAGGGAGGCCGGGCTTCCGATCGAACGCGGTTCCCTCGGTTGTTCCCGCGATTCCCTAGGTAATTTCCGCGATTGATCCCGGCAGATTCCGGCCTGCTTGGAAGCGAATGACGGCAGATCATGCGCTCCACCAACGACTTGTATGGTTTCTTGTCGTGATCTGACTCTCTCAGCAAGAGCCTGATAAGCGTGAGGTCGGTGGTTCGAGTCCACCCAGGCCCACTGTTCTAGGTAGAAACCCCGCTTGGTCTTACGAGATCGGGCGGGGCTTTGCTTTGGGGCCGAATGGTCGATACCGTCGGTTGTACCGTCGATTGGCGGGCCCTATCCAGCACCCACCGTCGATATCGACCGTCGCGCGGTGAGGACCTCCCTCATCGTGCCCTCGTCCGGCCTCTGGTAACACGTGACGGGAGTCTGAGCGCTTTTCCAGCCGCGCTGAGAGCCGTCGAACCAATAGCCAGACCCCAGACGCCCCGCGTCGCTCTGCACGCGCTGACGCGCCCAAGGCAATGCCCAGGTGGGCATGAGGAACGCCTCGCTCTTCCCGAGCTCCGGCATGGCCGATCTTGCGAAACCCGATTTGCTCGCCAGGCCCGTAGGTACCATCTGAGCGACCCGTGTGGTCGGTTACCTATGCCCTACCCCCGGACCGCTCCCTGAACCCGGCACGGGGACCGAAAACGGTAACTGGCTTCTCCTACTTTTCGCCGAACCGCTGGATCGCCTTGCCGCCTAGAACGATGCCAAGAATCGTTACAACTGACTCTGGAATCGGCTGAAGACTCTGCGAGTGGCACCTGGTCGACGGTCAGATGGCGCGCATCGCGTCCGCTCTCGACCGCGTCACGGAGCTACTAGTGCTGGAAAGCTCTCCTCCTCAATGCCAACCTAAGCACCCACCGCGCTAGACTGCTGCTCGTCGGTCACCTCGCGAAGTGCACCAGTCTTTACGTCGAAGACGAAGCCGCGTACCGCCTCGCGGTGAGGGAGAAAGGCGTTCAATCTCACGCGTCTTAGCGACTGCCGCACGTCCTCCTGCGGGTCAGCGAATGCCTCTAAAGCGAACGGAGGTCTCACGCCCACATCCTCCGTGATCGCCGCCTTCACCCCGTCATCCTGGAAGGTGAGCATTCCGCAGTCCGTGTGATGGATGAGGATGATCTCCCGGGTCGCGAGCAGGCGTTGAGAGATGACCAGCGACCGGATCGCGTCTTCGGTGACCACGCCGCCCGCGTTCCGAATCACGTGGGCCTCCCCGAGTTCGAGTCCAAGAATCCGGTACACATCGAGCCGGGCGTCCATGCAGGCCACCACCGCAACTTGCCGGGACGGCGGCATAGGCAGTTCGCCCCTGTCGAACGCTTCGGCGTAGGTGTCGTTGTTCCTCAACAGCCCATCAGTAACGCTCATGTCGATTCCTCTTTATCTCAGATGGTGTGATTCCTGAACCGCAGCTATCGCCCGACACGCGCTGCGACTAAGGTGCCGTACTCGGTCCAATGACCATCGTGGTTGCCCATGCGGGGGTGCCCGAGGAGTTTCCCGGAGCACAGACCACGTTCCGTTTAAGGGACGTCAGTCGCACCGAAGGGCGACGGGAACGCGACGACGCCGAAATGTGGGTTGGGTCTCGGGTGGGGGCGTCGCCTACGGCGCGCGTCGTGCCGCACTCGGGTCGACCACCCGAGAGCTGATACAGGACCCCCGCACGGATATGAGAATCGACATGGCCAAGCTTATATAGGATGTGGTGAAATGAGCGTCAAGGGACCGGCAAGCTCTGGATACCGGACCCGTTCGCTGTCCAGCACCTGGCCCGGAAGACCATGGGAACAGCTACGATGAAGCCTCTGCTCACTGGGACAGCACCCGCAGGATGGAGCTGGGAAAGCACGCGGCCCGCTCTGACCAGCACCCCGCATCGAAGGTATGGTGAAGGTGGCCCGCTCCGACCTCAGCATCAGGCTTCAGCCCTCCGCCTCTGACGCTGACCCTTGGCAGTTCAACGCCCTGAACGGGACCCTCGACCTCAAGACCGGCCGTCGCGTTCATGGTTACCGACGCCGGGGAGTACCAAGTCGCCGACGTAGATGCGACCAACGATCGGATACACCTTTCTCCAGCCGCACCGACGGGCCGGTGTACTTCGTGAACTGTGGTGGATACGTGCCTGCCACTCTTGAGAAGAAGGAGGGTGGTGAATGGGTCACGGCGCGCTGCCAGAGAAGGTCGTAAGCGGCAGCCACCTCCACGCCCGCTACGCGAACCGAGCCGCCGTTGAACTGCTCGCCGGTACCCGATCCTCCGGTGGCGAGCGTGGCTGTTCCGAGGATGTTGGTGTAGTCGGAGAAGAACGTCGATACCTGCGCGTTCATCGCTGATCGCCGGAGTCGCAGTCCGATTTCGTAATTGATGCTCTCCTCTGGTTCCGTTTTCTGAGCGGATCCGGGGCCGGGAGGCCCGAACCCGCGGTGGACACCCGCGAAGAGATGGGTGTTCCCGGCCATCGAGTACGTAAGACCGAGCCCAGGAATCAGAGCCGATACGCTGTTCTGCTGTCGACGCTTTGCGGCGGCTCGCCTCGGGTCGTCGGAGGCGTAGTCGGTACGGGAGAAGTCCACGGTCTCGAAGCGGACGCCAGGTGTGATCCGCAGGCGGTCGATCGTGATCTCATCCTCCAGATAGACCGAGGTCGCAGAAGCGTCGCTGACGCGGTTCGACTGAGTCCCGGGCGCTCCCGCCGACGTGAGCTCCATCACGCCGTTCCGCATCTCGAACCCGTCTTCATGCTGGAAACGGTCCTCTTCATCATGGTGGAACCGCACTCCGAGCTGAACCTCGTGGACGATGCCTTCTCCAAAGCGAAAACCCAGGGCGGCGGAAGCGCCCTGCGAATAATACTCCCGGTTGTTGGCGCGAACCGTGAGCGCATCGGCTCCGCTCTCAGCGCCCTGGAGGATGGCGAGCTCCTCCGCGTTGGCTTCGGGATCCGCGAGCACGGAGGAGATGTTGGCCCCACCAACACTCTGCAACTTGTTCCAGTTACGCCGGAAGTCGTTGCGATACAAAGTGGCCGTCAGGTCGAGCCCTTCGTTCACCTGAAGGAAGTATCGGACCTGCAGCTGAAGATGCTCAGCCTCCATGACGTCGTTCTGAGATGCGGGGTACCGGAGGCTCGAATGGACCTGGAAATCTTCGTCCGTAAGGCCTAGATAGGTTTCGTTGGACCGGTGATCCGTGTAGCCGGCCTTCAGTTCGATCTCGTGGTAAAGAGGCGATCCTCGGTCGCTGCTCACCCGAAGCTTGGCCAGGTAGTCACCTACTCGAAAACCGGTGTCCTCGCCCCCCGGCAGTCGCTTGAACCCGTCGGTCCCCAGCTGATAGGTCTCGAGCAGCCAACCGACTCGCTCGCCGGAGTCGCCCACACGGCCCCTCAGCTTATACGTCGAGTGCTCGCTACCCGCAGCATCGAGCGCCCATGAGCGTCGGTCCGGGATGGAAGAGGAGACCAGGTTGATAGCGCCCCCGATCGTCCGCGGACCGTACTTGATCTGGCTGGATCCCTTTCTTACCTCGACTGCCTCCATGCGTCCCGCCGTCGGGAAGTAATAGGCCGCGGGGGCGGCGTAGGGGGCAGGGGCGATCAGCACGCCGTCCTCCATCAAGGTGATCTTCGAGCTTCGCTCGACCCCCGTTCCGCGGAGCCCGATGTTCGGCCGAAGCCCGTAGCCTTCCTCCTCCTGGACGTTCACGCCCGGCAAGTGCCGGAGCATGTCGTGGACGTTGTCAAAGACGGCACCCCGTACCTGAAGCTCCCGCCGGGTCAGGACTTGCACCGAACCGGGGATGGCGCACTGGTCCGCGGAGCTCCCCAGCAACCGCGTCCGGTCCATCAGCACGACGACCGGGTCGACCGGTATGGGCTCCGCTTCGAGTTGAACGACGACTCGGACGTTCCCTCCGACCGACACCTCCACGGAGCCGGACCACGACTCGTAGCCCAACCCGGTAATGCGAAGGCTGAAGGTCCCCGCCGGCACATTCTGAAGGCTGAACTCACCATGCGGACCCGTCGTGGTCCGACGAAGTAGGTCCTCGACGACGCCTTCGACGACTGCATCCACCACGGGAAGCTCCGAGTCCGCGTGGATCACTGTTCCGAGGACCCCCCCGGTCTGCGCGAGGGCGGGAACGAAGGTCAAGAGAAGGAGGAGAAGTGGGACGAGTGTCGCACTCAACCGGGTGACCAGGTGCATCGTGACAGCCATGGATGAGAATGGTTCTCAATTACGATGCGCGGATCTTAGGACGTGGCAAGCTCCGCTGTCAATAGCAGCCGAGTGAGGCGGGGCTCACACACAAGAGAGGGAGGGAACCGAGCTGCCTCACGGTCGGCTGGGGTGGCGAAAACCCCGTCTGCTGTGAGATTACACGGGGTCTGGCGAGACCACGCTCTTGTCCTATCGCCCGCTTAAAGAGGGGGCGCTAAAAGGCACGAGGCCAAGCTGCTGGACTCTAACCCGGTGGCGACGTGTAAGCTGCCTCGCGAGAAGAATCCGACTCGTGTCGTGCTGTCAGCAGATGAGTATCAACAGCTGCTAGCCGTCTCGCATCGGATCGGCTGGCGATTCCACGTGGCGCTTGTACTCGCGCACGAGACGGGTCATCGCATTGGGGCCGTACGCAAGCTCCGTTGGGAGCATCTGGATCTTGACGGTCAACGCGTCAGGTGGGTCGCCGAAAGCGACAAGACCGGGCACGAGCATACAACTCCCCTAACTGACAAGGCGGTGTCAGCTCTGTTGGAGGCCAGACTACACAACCCTGGGATCGGAGACGTAGCCGTTCTCCCTGCACCTGTTGATCCGGCGCACCCTGTCTCTCGGGATCGCGTCGTAAAGTGGTGGAAACGGGCCGAGGATGAAGCCGGTCTTAAGCCCATGAGGGGGCGCGGCTGGCACTCATTACGAAGAAAGTTTGCTACGGACCTGCGACACGAGCCGCTCAAAACGATCTGTCAACTCGGCGGTTGGCAGAGCCACCACACGGTCGTGGAATGCTATCAGCATGTAGATGAGGGTGCGCTGCGGGAGGCGCTCTCGAAACGGCGGGCTGCCGGTGGAACCCCGTGACCGGGCTTCAACCGCGGGAGTCTATCGCGGGAGTGCGCCGCAAAGCCTCACGGCACTGACCTCGACGCACGCATAACGCACAGCGTATCAACAACTTCCAACAGTGGGCCTGGGTGGACTCGAACCACCGACCTCACGCTTATCAGGCGTGAATCTAGGGGTCTCGATCACGACAAGAAACCACACAAATCGTTGAAGGACAGCACGATCTGGCGTACTTGGCCTGAAACGATGTCGTGATCTGACGGGTTCAATCGACGGTACAACCGACGGTATTCGTACTTGGTATCTAGGCGGATGCCACCTCATCAAGGGAACCCATACGCCCCCCCACCTTCTGGGTACCCCTCCCCCCTCCCATCCCTGACCCGGCTGTCGCAGGGGTCGCTCTCTCGATCCTCTGGAGGCACGCTCCCCTCCCATACAACGGAGGGGATATAGCGGTCGGGCCTCCATGCCTTTCGCACCTCCATGTCCCACAGCATCGTGCGGGTGAACGTGAGCGGTTCGCTCGTGCGGTAGTGCTCGGCGAGCACCCGGTTGACGTCGACCGGAGGCAGCTCGAATCGCGTGTTGCTGGGATCGGCCCAGGCCCGCTGAAACTCGTCTTCTTGATTAAGCTGACTTATCAAATTCATCGTCACTTCCTGCGATCTTTGGGAGTGTCAGCTTAATGTTGAGAACCCCCACAACAGCAAGTGACGGCTGTCAGGTGGGTTGCCAGGAGCTCCGGCGGCGTTCTTCGGGCCAAGCTAGCTCTTACACCACTCCGTAGGCTAGCATTGCGTCGGCGACCTTGATGAACGCCGCGATGTTCGCGCCCTTCACGTAGTCGATGTAGTCGTCGCCGGGGGCCCGGCCGTACTCGGCGCAACGGTCGTGGATGCCGGTCATGATGTCGCGCAGGAGCTTCTGGAGCTCATCTTCCTTCCATCTGATGCGCGCGGAGTTCTGGCTCATCTCGAGGCCGGAGACGGCTACGCCGCCGGCGTTGGCGGCCTTGCTGGGGGCGAAGAGGATCCTCGCCTCGATGAAAGCATGGATGCCGTCCTGCTCGGTCGGCATGTTCGCGCCCTCGGAGACGCCGCGGATCCCGTTCTTGATGAGAACGTTCGCCTCCTCGGTCGAGATCTCGTTCTGTGTGGCGCAAGGGAAGGCGAGATCCGCCTCGATGTTCCAGGGCCGGCCCACGTGGTGCTCGCAGCCGAACTCCCTGGCGTACTCGCTCAGGCGGCCTCGACGGACGTTCTTGAGGTCCATCACCCAGGCCAACTTCTCCTCGTCGATGCCGTTCGGGTCGTAGATGAAGCCACTCGAGTCGGAGAGCGTGACGGCCTTGCCGCCCAGCTGGTTGATCTTCTCGACGGCGTACTGCGCGACGTTGCCGGAGCCGGACACGAGGCAGCGCTTGCCCTCCACAGAGTCCCTTACGTTGCCGAGCATCGACTCCATGAAGTACACGGTTCCGTAGCCTGTCGCCTCGGTGCGAATCGGACTCCCGCCGTACTCCATGCCCTTGCCGGTGAGGACCCCAACGAAACGGTTCGTCAGTCGCTTGTACTGCCCGAAGAGGTAGCCGATCTCGCGCGCTCCGACGCCAATGTCGCCGGCGGGCACGTCGGTGTCCTCGCCGACATGCCGGTAGAGCTCGTTCATGAAGCTCTGGCAGAAGCGCATGACCTCGCGACTCGACTTGCCCTTCGGATTGAAGTTCGCGCCGCCTTTGCCGCCGCCCATGGGCAGACCGGTGAGGCTGTTCTTGAAGGTCTGCTCGAAGGCCAGGAACTTGAGGATGCTCTGGGTCACGCTCGGGTGGAAGCGGAGGCCTCCCTTGTAAGGGCCGATCGCATTGTTGTTCTGCACGCGCCATCCGCGCTGCACGCGGATGTTCCCGTTGTCGTCCTCCCAGCAGACGCGGAAGCTCACCACGCGGTCCGGCTCGGCGATACGCCGCAGGATCTGCGCGTCGTGGTAGATCTCCTTGTCGGCGATGTACTCGAAGACATTGCTCGCCACCTCGTAGACGGCCTGCTGGAACTCTGTCTCTCCGGGATTACGCCTCTTCAGGCCCTCCATGAACTGCTCGAGATCGACGTGGTCCGATATGGCCATGGGATTCCCCCTCAAGGAGGCCCGAACGGGACTCCCGCCCGGGAGTGGGACGATGAGCAGCCGTTCTGAACTTGCCCGAGCGAAAAAATAGCGAGAAGAATCCGGTTCACCAGACGCGAGCGAGTCGCCGCGAATAGCGAACCCATTGCAGGCTTTCGTATAGACGTGATCGTTGAGCTGAGAGTCCTCGCGGAGGTCAAGGCTCCGGGATCGAGGTCGGGCTGCTACTCATCCCCGGAGGCCGGGTACAGCCAGCCCCGGAACAGCTTGGTGAGAAAGGGCATGGCGACCCACGTCATGAGCGTCACCAGGATCACCGCAGTGACTAACGTCCTCACCACGAACTCGGAGCCGATCGTGATTGGGACACTCGGGTACGGAATGTCGAAAACCGTTCCCATGAGCGGAAGAACGATGAGCAGCAACGGGTAGATGGCGAGGATGCTGAGCAACGCCATCTTCCATTTCGGCGGCGGCACGACGGCGCCAGCCCGGCAGCTGGAACCAGGTCTCCAGGCCGGTCTCTTTGCGATAGGTAGACGCCCGCTGGTTCGCCGCTGTGCTTCTCGCCATCGAGCCCCGGCTCAGGAGGCTACTCGGCTACCGCCACCTCCAGCTGCTCCGTACCGCGATCCAAGAGGAACTCGGGATCACCACTCCCGAGAGTGCCGTTCATACCGCCGCCTGAGCACCGGAGGTCGCTTCGAGTTTCAACTAGCTTTGGGATTGACTCGGCTCGCTGAGGCGACGCCCCAAAATGCGGGGCCGCGGCGCGGCCGCCCGCTAGCGGACCCTCAACCCCTCCACCAAAACCCCTGGAATCCGGTCGTTGACCCGAACCCCCCAGATGCCGTCCCGGTTGGAGCGCATCTCGGGGAGCTCCGGCATGTTGAGGCGCGCCTGAATGACGGCCTTGAGGAAATAGACGACGATTCCGTTCACGACGAAGTCGGTCCCCTCCTCTCGCGCCCGTACCTCCAGCTCGTTGACCGACTTACCATCGTCGCCGGGCAAGGCGATCCCATAGTGCGGCGTGCGAGGGACTATGTAGTGCGTCACCCCGTCCCCGGCCTGGTGCGTGACGATGAAGCTGCCGTCCTCTGCTACGAGAAAGCCCAGGTAGTTCTGTTCCGGGCCGTCCAGGTCGCGGGCGCCGTACACGAGACCGTAGTAGCTGACTTGGTCACCGGGGGCCAGCAGGGTGAACCGTCCCTCGAGTGTAAACGTGCCCGACGCAGTCTTCTCCGGATTCCACGCGACGGCGGCGGGTCCCGTGCGGATCTGGAATCCACTACCCACGGTCCTGAATCCCACCTCAGACACGGCGTCCGCATCGGCAGCGTCGGTGCTCCCATCCACACGGAGCCGCCACCCTTCGGGCGCCTCCGCCGCCAACTGGGCTTCAACCAAGAGGGCGAAATCCGTCGTGGCGCCAGCCGCCAGGGCGACGAGCACAAACGAGAGTCGACGGATCACGACAGGACTCCTAGCGGCTGGACGGCATGGTTAACCTCGAGATGCCGAAGCGGGGGGGCCTCTCCGGATCGAAATCCTCGCTTCGCGTGCGACTCGACCCGTCCGGCCCGTCGGGCTCCACGGCTTGACCCCTAGCCGCGACCAGGATTCTCGAACAGGAAGATCTTGTCGGCTATCTCGTCCACGCCGGTGATGTCCAGATCACCGTCCCGGTCCCGATCGTGGATGACCGCACACGATCCGGCCATGCCCGCTGCCAGCGTGCGCGGCCGCACGAGCGTCCCGTCTCCCGCGTTCTCGTACACTGTGAACGACCTGCCAGCCCTGTCGCTGCTCACGACGTCGAGGTCGCCGTCACCATCGATGTCTCCCACGTCGATCGCCAAGGGATCATCGCCGATGGGGAACTGCAGCGGCTCGGCCAGATTCCCCTTCCCGTCGCCGAGGAATACGGCTGCGGTGCTCGTCTGGCGATTCGCAGACACCAGGTCGACATGCCCGTCACCGTTCATGTCTCCCGTGACCACCCTCCACGTGCGGCCACGGGTCGGCACCTTGCTCGCCAACTCCAACCCGCCCTCCCCGTCTCCGAGATAGACGAGCATCTCGTCGCTGTTGAACGCTCCAACGAAGAGGTCGAGGATGCCGTCCTCGTTGGCGTCACCCGTAGCGCAGGTCTTCTCGCCGCGACCGGGAGAAGGGATGGTCGTAATGTTCGGGAATTGGCCGGAGCCGTCGTTCAGCATCATCGAGATCGTGCCCCGGTTGGGCTCGACCCCACCGGCCATGTTGGCCGTAGCGATATCGGGCCACCCGTCGCCGTTCAGGTCCATGATGCAGAGCCCTCGTACATTCGCCTCGGCATGGTAGCTCACCCCCACCTGGAAGCCGCCATCGGCCTTGCCCATGAACACGGCGACCACGTCGTTGCCCGCGTTCCCCACCGCGAAGTCTGTGATCCCATCGCCGTTGAAGTCGGCCCCCTCGTTCGGGCTCGGGTAGGCGCCGGACGGAATATTCAGGACCGTGAAGTCGGAGTAGTTGCCTTTACCGTCGTTCATCATGACACGGACGTCCCCCGATACTTCGTTGGGGATGGCGATATCGGGAAAGCCGTCCCCGTTAAAGTCTCCGGCGTAGGCACCGTAGGGCTGCGTGTGGTGCTCACCTTCGAGGAGGGTCGTCCTGTACCCGAGTTCGACCATGTCCAACGATCCCGGCGCGGACTGGATCCAGAACGTCCAGGTGTATGCGGTCGCCAGGGCCTGGCCGCCGGCAGTACGCACTCCGCGGTTAAGGGATACTGTGACGGCCTCTCCCGAGTGGAACGGCTGGTCCGGCTCGAAGCGGATCCGGGTGCCACTTTCCTCGAGGGTCACCCGACCGCTCGCAACGCCGGACCACCGTCCGAAGACCGAGAACGCTCCGGGATCGAAGGTGGAAGCGTCGAGCGGCTCGGCGACCGTGAGGAGAATGGGGTCGTCGGTGCCGACGGACGTGGAGTTGGGCGCCGGGGCGACGGAGATCACCGCCTCGGCGGTGGTGAGGGGCGAGGTCGACTCGCCCTCGCCGAGGACAATGAAGACTGTGAGCACCAACGCGACGGACACGACAACCCCGATCAGTGTCTTCATGGCCCTTACCCTCCAAATGACCGGAAAAACCATAGCACCGATGACGGACACCCTGCCGAATATACTTGGGCCGCCCGGCCCCGCAATCTAAGAGAGAGTCACGATGTATTGCGAGCACGCGCGGAGCCCCAAGCGGGTGTTCCGCGACGGCGCGGCCGCCCCCGCGAATGGACAGGTATCAGACTGGACGCGCACGCCTCGAGGTGCAGGCTTGGGTGATGGGCCCGAGCAGAAAGCCTCTGGGCTCGCAAGTGGTGGAGACGAACGCCCGGGCGCTGATCGAGGTGCTCCGCGGGATCCCGAAGAGACCGAGCGGCTCATGGGCGCCGGTCCAAGACGAGGAGGACCCGTATATCCGTGCCGCCATCCCCCTCCCCCTCCTTACCGGCTTGCGCAAGCGCGAGCTGCTGTCTGCACCATGGTCCGCGGTGGACCTCGAACGGGGTGCTCCGTTGGTTGGCGCGCTTCCAGGTGGTCCCCGAGACGGTCTTCTCGTCCCCGCCGGACCACTCGAAGCCCCGCTACCACCCCCACGAGCCGGACCTGACCCTCGTGGATCCGGTGGACCGCGGACCCGCTGCTGGAAAACGACATCCTAGGACTCGACCACACCTATCGCCGGCCCGGAGAGGGCCCGCCTGCTGGTTTCGCTCGGTCACTGGTGCTGGTAAAAGATCTTCCCGACGATCTTCCAACCGTCATCGAATCTGTACAGCGACAGGTAGTCGGTGAAGATGTGTTTGAAATCCCGATACAGTTCGACCCTGGCCACAGCCGCGCTCCCGGTGATGTCGATGGACGGGAAGCGGGCAACGGTTCCGCGCGGCCCCTGCCCTTCAGCCTTGCGTTTTTCCGCCGAGGCGATCCACTCGGCGATGGGCAAGCCCGTCATCTTGCCGTCCCGAAGGGTCAGAAGGACGAATCTCGGGTGGAAGCCGGTTCGCGTCTTCTCCAGGTCCCGCAGGTTCTCCAGGCCGCCGATGTATGCCTCCTGAATGACCGTCTGTATCTCTATGGCCTGTTTGTCCATCGATTGAGCTGCCGCGGTTCCGGAAACGGCCAGGAGAAGCACGAGACCAAGGGCGGTGGGCGATTTTTTCATGGCTGCTGCATGCCTCCCCACGGTGAGAATCGTAGGTTCGGGGACCCAACGATTGTGGCGAGTCCCTTGAAAGGCCGAAGATAGACGGGAGCCATGGGATAGGACAAGCGACAGCGGGCCGCTGCTATATGGGGGTCACCTGTCCTCCGGAGACTGGAAAGACGCCCTCTCGGACCGCCGGGCACGGGTAGAACAGACCCTCAGGGGCGCAGCGTCCCACGAAAGCGCATAGGGGTCGATTGCCACCGAGGGCAGAAATCGAAAACCGGACTCTTCCCAATTGGGGTTGGGTAGATACGCGTTGAGAACGTGCGATGAAGAAAAGCGAGGAGGGCCCGCAACCAACCGACCGTTAGGACCTATCTAGTCCTATCCACCCATCCCCAACCCCGGGCCGCCGCACCCCGGAAGCCGTACCAGATCCCTGCTGCCTCGACACGAGGAGGCGAGCGTGGGAATCCTTGGTCATCCGGCGGCGGAGGAAACTGAAAAAATTCCGGCGCTTCCAGATCGAACTGGTCCCACATGTCTCTCGTGTAAGGAGGCCGGCCGGTTCGTCGGCCTAGGGGTATCAGGACAAGGACCAACTCAGCAACGGTGGACAGCCGTTGCAGGGCCGGCGCCTCGAAGACCAATGAACCCGCCGTCCGGGCGGCGAGCGGGCCTTGGTGGACTTGCACCCAGTCAAGCTCGGCGGCAAGGGGGTCATCAACCGTCTCGCTGGAATGTCGCCCTTCGCGGAACTCTTTGATCCGGTCTTATTGCTAGGGCCGTACAAGGACAAAGCATCTGTCGGCTTGCGGTACGTAGAATCGCCGGATGATGGTCTCCGCAGCCTGGACCAGCCCCCCTGATCGCAGTCTGCCGACGCTAAGCAATGCCGACGGCCAGCAGTTGAACGCCGGGAGTGGTGTTGCGGAGCGAGAAAAGGGTGATCGCGCTGGGCGTGACGATGACGGGAGAGAAGGGTGCCTCCACCGACGCGGTAACGCTTCGGCCGCTGTGGCCTACCTCAAATATGTAGCCCCGAGCTTCGCGGAGCCAGTTGTGACCCTCCCAAAGGGCCGAGTGCGCTTGTTGACAAATCTCCGGACGGGAACAAAGCTTAGGCCATAGGTGTTCGGAAGTATCGAGCATGAAAACGGAGTGGTACTGAAAACCGTGATTCGTCAAACGCTGCCAGCACCGATGTCCTCGCCTAGCTCCTGTCGCTGTTGTTGTTGCCCAGCGACCGGGGAGAGGAGCGTCCTGCCCAGCGGTTGACGAGAGTCAGTCCTGAGAAAGACGCCAAACGGCCCCGGGAGACCGGGGTCGTTTTTTTTATTGCCAAACTTACATCGAGAAAAGCCGGAGACCTCTCTTGATTGCGCTGAAAGAACGACATCCCGCCGACGTAGCACTCCGCCAGACGGAGCCTGTGGGTGTGATGGAATGGGCCGTCAACTCGATCGGTCGTGACCGGTTGGTGGTTGGGACGTCCTTCGGACCGACCGGGATGGTCAACCTGCACCTCATGTCCGAGATCGCTCCGGATGTGCCGGTCGTCTTCGTGGACACGCTCTACCACTTCGACGAGACGTTGGAGCTCGCCGAGCGCGCGAGGCGCCGCTATGACCTGGATCTGCGCATCTTCCGCCCGGCGGCGTCCCGCGCGGACTTCGAGCGCGAGCATGGTGAGCGGCTCTGGGAGAGGGACCTGGACGCATTCCACGAGCTGACCAAGGTCAAGCCGATGGAGCGGGCGTTGCTTGGCGTCACTGGATGGATCACCGGGCGCCGAAGGGATCAGAGTTCGAGCCGGTCCGACCTCGCGCTGGTCGAGTACAATGGGCACGTGAAGGTGAATCCGCTCGCGGGTTGGAGCTTGGACGACGTGTGGGCGTTCATACGCGCCAACGACGTCCCCTACAACCCGCTGCACGACCTGGGCTACGCGAGCATCGGAGACGAGCCGGTGACGACGCCCACCCGGTTCGGCGAGGACGAGCGGGCGGGTCGGTGGAGGGGAGAGGACCGACTCGAGTGCGGCCTCCACACGATCTAACCTAGTCCGACCGCTCCGCCGACGGGTGGAGCTTGATGTTCAGCATCCTCAACGTTGAGTTGACGCCGGCGAAGACCTGGTTGGTGTTCACGCCCCGGGTTCGGAACGCTCGGGCCCCGTCCTGTCACGTGATGAAGACTTCCGTGAGCGCGCCCGTGCTGCCGCCCCTCGGGATGCGTAGCTCGTAGTCGAGTAGGGAGGGGAAGTCGAACCCGGCCGGCAGCACCTGGCGAATGGCGTCGATGAAGGCGTCGAACCCGCCAAGGGGCCGGATGGTGGTCGGCGGCTGAATCGGCGTTCTCGTCAAGCCGCTCCTCAATGCGTTCCCGGACCGCCTGATCAAGAAGACAGGAGCGCCGGCCGGTAAGAAGCGGGCGAACAGGTCGTCCGGAGACAAATAGGACATGACGACAGAGAAGCGGCTCGATCCGGCGGCAGTTCGATGATGGACTGGAGCAGATTCTGGCGGTCCTTTGGAACGCGAAAGCCGCTGCTGATGGGGAGGCTTGGCGCTCGGCGCTCCAGATCTCTCGTGGGCTCCTGGACGATTTCGGCATCGCGATGCACTGGAAAACGATCGACGGGCGACAAAAACGCAATCGGCGGTGGGAGTATCTGATACTGTCAAAAGGCGAGGCACTAGTGAGCCTGGATCGGTCGTTCGGCCCCAACGGAAAACCCCGCCCGATCTCGTAAGACCAAGCGGGGTATCATGTTCCAACAGTGGGCCTGGGTGGACTCGAACCACCGACCTCACGCTTATCAGGCGTGCGCTCTAACCACCTGAGCTACAGGCCCTACAGGGTGCGATGTGCCTGCCATTGCTGCATTTGCGCTCATCGGGCAGCTTGCTTGCCCGATGGAGTGTGCATGTTCGTGTGCATGTTGAGGCCGGTCATCGCGCCTCCCGGAGCTCACCGGCCTCAAGAATGACTTGTAACATAGTGGCGTGATCTGCCTGCTGGTAGGCGCGTTTCAGGCTTGTCGTTTCACTCCATCCGCCCGCCGCAGCCACGTCCACGTCGGGTAGGTGCTTCCGCTCCGTCGCCCACTTCCGCCGGTAGGCGTGCCAGAGGCTACCACGTTGCGACTCAAGGCCCGCCAGCTGCTCCGCCTTCCTCACCCGAATTCACCGTCCCCGGCCGCGCCCGCAACGGCCACGTCGGTCGAAAACCGTTCGCCGATTATGCGGAGTCCACCCGAGAAGACCGCGCCGGTCTCGCCCGGCAGGAAGTAGTTCTCCGTGACAAGTGTCGTATGCCCGAGCCGCCTTGACTCGGCGGCCCCGGCTGGCGCGGACGACGTTCGTCACGTTTCTTGGCCACCATGGTATCAGATCGAAGACCGCGAACTGCCGCTTTGCGGCCTGCGTTAGTAACCTCGCGGGCCGTGTTGGCGCTCATCATCCTCTCCACGTCCGCGCGGGATATCTCGAGTCAGGTGCTTACCGACGCGATGATCCGTGGAGAAGCCGCTCCCGAAGCGCAGGGCGTGATCGATTTGCCGCGCCTTCGCGGGCCTGTGACCCTGGACGGCATTCCGGACGAGGCTGCCTGGGTGGGGCTCGAGGCGCTGCCACTCACCATGCATCAACCGACCTTCAGGGGGTCGAGCGACCGCCAGGTGGCGATCGTGGTCGCATATGACAACGAGGCGATCTACGTGGCGGGTCAGATCTTCGAGGATGATCCGGCCGACATTTCAAGGTTTTCCCTGACCCGAGACCGTTACGGCGGTGACGACGGTTTCGCTCTCTTCCTCGACACGTTCAACGACAACGAGAATGGCGTTCGTTTCATCGGCCTGCCGCTCGGGACCCGGCTTGACCACAGCCTCGGGAATGACGGGCAAGCGGGTGGCCAAACGAGCGGCGCCGGTAACATTTCCTGGAATACGTTCTGGGACCTTGAGACCCGCATCGGGGAGGACGGCTGGTCCGGAGAGATGCGGATTCCCTTCTCGAGCCTTCGGTTCGAGGCGGAGTCGGACGGCTCGGTCGTGATGGGTCTCATGGCCTTCACGTATCAAGCCCGTCGCGACTCCCGGTGGACGTTCCCCGCGATGACGCCGGACCGCGGGTACGCTAGGCCCTCGGGGTTTCAGGACGTTCGCCTTCGCGGGGTCGAGCCCCGGAAGCCCGTCTACGTGACCCCCTACGCGCTAGCTGGAGGGGTGCGCGCCCACGAGCTCAACACCGCGGGTGATGAGTACGTCGCGTTGGAAGACGAGAGCTACGAGCTCGGCGCCGACCTCAAGTTCGCGCCCACATCCAACCTTGCGCTTGATCTGACGGTCAACACGGATTTCGCGGCGGTCGAGGCTGATCAACAGCAGGTGAACCTCACCCGGTTTTCACTCTTCTTCGACGAGAAGCGCCTGTTCTTTCAGGAGCGCGCCGGGATCTTCGGTTTCGACACTGGGGCGGACCGGGGAACCCTTTTCTATTCGCGACGGATCGGGCTCGCTGAGGGTCAGCCGGTCCCCATCATCGGGGGAGCGAGACTGGTGGGCCGGGTGGGGGCCTGGGATCTGGGTTTCATTGACATGCAGACCGCCTCGGAGGGGAGCCTGAGCTCAGAGAACTTTGGAGTTCTTAGGCTGAGGCGGCGGGTACTCAATACGAACTCGGTCGCGGGGGCGATGTTGACGAGTCGGGTCGACACCGACGGCGTGTACAACGCGACGTACGGGGTCGACGGGATCTTCAACCTCGTCGGGGACGAGTACCTGACCCTGAAATGGTTACAAACGGTTCAAGGTGGAGATGCGACTCGAGATCTAGCTCCGAGCGACCTCGACGCTGCGCGGATCTTCGTGGACTGGACGAGGCGGCGCCTCAGCGGGTTCAGTTATCAGCTCGGGTATACCTGGTCCGGCCCCGGCTACGATCCGGGCGTCGGCTTCGAGCCCCGAACCGACTTCTTCAGGGGTCAGGTAGACCTCAATTATGGGTGGTTTCCCGGAGCCTCTTCACGCCTTCGCAGGATCTGGCTGGGATCGCAGAACAACGTCTGGGTCCTGAACGAGAAAGACCTGGTGGAAACGGGGCAGATTCAGCCGTTTCTTCAGCTGGAGTCCAAGCGGGGGGTGATCTGGAAGATCTCGAGCAACACGCAGTACGAGAACGTCGAGGCGGGATTCTCGCTGGGTGACGATGCGAACATACCGGCTGGGCGGTACTGGGCCACGGAGGGCGCAGTCGAGATGCGCGCGGCCCGGGCGTGGCCGATCCGGCCCAATGTGACCGTGACGGCGGGTGAATTCTTCGACGGCAGCCGCTTCGGGGTCGCGACGAACGTGACGTGGCCAACGGGGCCGCATCTCGAAGTCGTGGGAGGCTGGGAGTGGAACCGCATCCGCTTCGACGGCCGGAGCCAGTCCTTCGACTCGCAACTGCTTCGGCTGACGCTGCGGGGCGCCATCAACACCAAGATGTCCATCGACGCGTTTGGTCAGTACAACTCCCTGACCGACCAGGTCACGACCAACACACGATTCCGCTACAACTTCCGGGAGGGTCAGGATCTCTGGCTGGTCTGGAACCAGAGCTTGAACCTGGAACGCGATGTCCTCGGGGTGCCGCGCCTTCCGCTGGAAGATGCTCGCACGCTGACGGTGAAGTACTCGCACACGCTGACCTTCTGACCCGCACGCTCTGGAGGACTCAGCCTCATTGAGAATCGCGACCTCCGGAGCCGCATCGCGGGATGGGACGCGCAGCTGACCGAGATCTACCGCGTCATTCGTTCGGCACCCGCTGCTTCAGCTCCTCGAACTGTCGCAATTGCCTACGGAAGGCGACGGAGTGTCGTGTTCCTATTTCTCAGCCTACCAGGGAAGCGCGTGGGACAGCAAAATGGAAGCTGTGGATAGTGTCGCCTTTGGGGATGGAAGACGACATCTCTAGGAACCAGCACACAGCGGGAGGGAAAGCGGTCTAGAGGACGAAAAGGGAGGCACAGGGGCATGAGTCGGGGGCCGAAACGGTGATCCCGGCCCCCGACTGGTTACGCCCGTCTGCCTACACGCTGGACGGTTCTTCGATCACACTCGTCCACGCAGTACCCTCATCACCTGTGCCGCGGCATCCCGCAGCGTTTCCACGTCGTCATGGGTAGTAGCGATGGCACCCTCGTCCCACAAAGATTTCAAGTCCGTGATGAACTGCTGAAGGAATCTGTAGCCTCGTCGTTTATTACCGTTCCCCAGGGCCTTACAGGCGACGTCCAGGCTGTTCCGTAGGACGGCGGTGTCAGCCGCGGTGATCTTTCCGTCCGCAACGAACTGGTCCAGCAAGTCCTTGACCGTGTCGACCACACACGGCGGCCGACCCTCGATCACGATCCCGCCCAGCTCGATCCCTGTGCCGCCAGTACCAACATCGAGCACGCCGAGCGTCTGATCGGGCTTACTGAAGAACCGAGCGTAGAAGAATCCGCTAGCATCCCCGCCGTCTGTGCGGACCAGGACCTGTTCGCACCCAGAGTCCCGGTACGCACCCGGAGGCGAGCCGCCGAACCCGACGATCAGGCCCCCGCCGGGAAAGGTAAAAGGTGCCTCTATTGTATAAACGAGCTCGTAGTCGCCGGCCACGAGATTGCCTCGCGGGCTCAGCGGTACCTGGGCGTCGGAGACTACCTGAGACCACCCAGATGCCGCGAAAATGCCCTGGCTAACTACGTTAGGGCTGAAGGGCACCGGGGCAGGGTTCATGTTTGCGGTTGCGAAGTAGATATTCCGCCGAACGTCTACGTCGTTCAGTGCGCCCAGGTCGAAGGCGATCCTGCTCCCCGGCGCCACCGAGAACGGGGGCACATTGCGGTAAATGAAGCCTGAGAAGCCGCCTGTGTTACGGCCGAACGGAATACAGTTCCTCACGAATGTTGGGGAGGCCGGGGTGATGTCTATGGATCCAGGCCCGAGATGGCTCTGGGCGGACACCACGGACACGGCTGGAACGAGATCCCCCACTGCCCCCGTCACCTCCTCGTCCACTTCTTGGAAAAGCCGCTGAACTTCACCGAGCTGGGTCGGCGCCTCCTGGCCGCAGCCGGCGGTTATGAGCAAGACAGCCAAACCGGTGAAGGAACGAGAGAAGCTCTGCATCATTTTCATAGCTACCTCCTGACATTCCAGGTTAGCCCGACCCCCCAGGACGCCTGTGGCCGGTCATGTAAAGTGACCCCCCCCCGGGAGGCGGTGAACACCGGGGTGGGTGGCTAGGTTGCGGAAGCGTTTCTTCCTGGCACACGTCTATTGGGAAGATGGTAACGGACGCCGGCCGTCGTCTTTGGGGCCAGCATCAGGATGCAACGTTGGATCTCGCCGTTCACGCCCTCGAGTCCGGTGTTAGTGCGCAGCTTCGTCCTGTGCGGCTCAGGACCGCATAGAACCGGGTCGCGGTCCCGAAGCCCCTCTCGGAAAACTTCATGGCCTTCCGGAAGCTCCATGAACAAGGGCTGATCTGAAAAGAGAAACGCTAAGTTTCGTCGAGCCGCTTGAGTACGTATTTGCGGTAGGCTTCGTGAGCGGCGGACGTGGCCGTTTCGTCCGAGAACTGCTGCCTTGTCGCCAACGCCTCGAGGAACGCGGCGATTTTCGGGTCGGTTGGAGGCATCTCTCGGGCGGGTGCCGTCAAGAGCTTGAGGAACCCTTCAAGCTGGTCATGATCCAGCCCCAAGCGCTCTTTTGGATCAGCACGATCCATGGCACCTTCCCTATCACCGTTGCGTCTGATACACCCTCCAGGGATCGGGATTCAAAACGTACCTTGAAAGGCCACTAGCGGCGAGCATGTGCTCGCGTTTGACCAACCTTCGCCGACAGCGTTGCCCTCAGTCGTCGTCGAACCCGACAGACCCGCATCTTTGCGGCCTCCTCCGATATGCGTAAGTCCTCCGCGAGGCGCTTGTGCGGTTCGCCCGCTATCATGTGCTCGATCACCAGCTGCTCCTCGACAGACATGAGCTCGAACACCTCCCAGAACGCTGCTACCAGAGGTGAGGCGACCTCTTCCTCCTCGTCCGACGCCGAGGCCGCAAGAGAGGCCCGGGCCACTGTGTCGCCGAGTGCCTCGAGGCTCACGCATTCCGGCAGCGCCCTTTGATCTCGAAGAAACGCGTTCAGCAGATTACGCGCGATACCGTAGACCCAGGCCGAAAGGGATCCTTTGCCTGGATCCCAACTCCTGATGGAACTGAGGATCTGGAAGCGTAGCTCGGCACGCAGACACTCCTCATCTATCTCTGGAACGAAGTATCCACCCTGTCGAATCGCTGCTCGCACCAAGCCCTCGCAGCGTCTCAGCAGCTCCAGGCAAGCTCTCTCGTCTAGGTTCGCGACGGCATCAACCAGTTGTGATGGCACGTCGTTCATTGCTGCAAGCCCCCGTTGGGCCGGATCCGCGACTCGGGACTGGCGAATTGTCAGCCTCTTACCAAGCGTCAGAGCTCGTTGGAGCGCGGATGGCGCAAAAGCAATTGATCAGCGCCGGGCGACGTGACGCCCGACTTGGAAGAAGTCTGCAACGGGAGCTGGGGATAAGCGTTACGTAAGACGACGTAATCACACGTCGAAACGACGTAGCCATCGAGGGTGGCGAGCAGGCGGGCGCTGAGCGGCCTCGATCTGGGCGAGCGTTACCAGGCCTCCAATCACTGGGTGAGAAATTCGATCAGGTAGGGCTCGCAACAGGCGTGGACCAACGCAGCCATCACCCGGGCGTTTCGAGGTTAGCCCCCGCGAACCGGGACGAGCTGTTCGCGAAGCTCCTGAAGCAACTCAAGCCAGACTGAGCGGAGGTGGGAGCGGGCTCCAGCCCAGCGGGACCGCTCCCACCCCGACACGGGACCCCGCTCGCGGATGCGGAATCCACCAGACCGCACGAAGTCAGTGGACTCTCGCCAAAGTACACGGCCGCAACAGCATTTGCGTCCGATCACTGGCCCGGGGAGGTCCGTAGGGACATTGGCTCTCAGGCGGTGATCGAAACGAACAAGCAGGCGTCGAAGGGCCTCCATGCGTGACGGAGCGCCGCAGGTCTGCAAAAGGGGGGCAGCTTACTCGCGATGACATAAGACTGAACGCACAGCACTCAATAAGGGGGGACTATGAAGCGCCTACTGTTGCTCACCTCTTGCCTACTCTTCGCTCCCCTGGCCGCCGGCGCTCAAGTCGAAATCGGCATTGACGCCGGCCTGCAACTCGATGTCCAGTCAGGATCGGACAACTTGACCCGGGTCAACATACCGACCGGATCTGCTCGCATCGGCTTTCCCAGCGAGCAGGTGAGTTTCGAGACACTTTTGAGCTTGGACATCATCAGCTCCGACGGGACGCTCACTCTCCTGGGACTGACGCCTGGCCTCAACTTCCCCGTGGGTAGCGGCGGCACCTACGTCCGCGGCGAGGGTGCGATGCTTCTCGTGTCAGGCGGTGGGAACACCGAGACCGAGTTCGGGGCCGGAGCCGCCTTCGGGGTGAAGAAACCCTTAGACGACGGCCCGATCTCGTTCAGGTTCGAGGTCGGCTACGACCGGTTCTTCGACGCGGAGGTCAACCAGTTCCGTCTCCTCTTTGGCCTATCGGCCGAGGTCGGTGGTTGATCCATACCTCCACGAGGCTGACGTCGTTTCAGCGCAGTACATCCTGCGGGGTCCGTCGCCGAGGCGATCGTGGACTGCTACAACGAATCGGAGCAAGCCACCGGCTTGTACACGATGATCGAAGAGCACCTCTCGCTGCCGTTCGGAAGCACGGTGCTCGGGCGGAGGTGACGGTCGATAGGCTCGACATGACGGATCGGGACAACATCGGATTGAGGGCCGCACTCGAGGCGTTTCGGTGGAGGCCGAGGCAACTTCGAATGAGGGCCGAAATGAGGTGTCCCTTCTCGCGGTCGAGCCGGTCGCGAAGGCTCTCGCCCTCGACGAACGGCATCACGTAGAACAGGAAGCCGTCCGCCTCGCCGGAGTCGAACAGCGGCAGGATGTGCGGATGTTGGAGGTTGGCGGTGGTCTTGATCTCGGCGAGGAAGCGCTCGGCACCGACCACGGCGGCCAGCTCCGGCTTCAGCACTTTGAGCGCGACCTTACGCTCATGGCGGAGGTCGTCTGCGAGGAAGACGGTCGCCATGCCGCCCTCGCCGAGTTCACGCTCGATCCGGTAGCCGCCTTCGAGTGCTGCGTTCAGGCGTTCGATGGTGTCGGACATGGAACGAAGATGCGATCCATCCGGACGCCGCGCCAACGATTTGTGTACGTGTTAGTCGGGGGCCGAGTCTCCGGCCATCCCCGTCCCGTCGAGTGCGGGCTTGGTGGTGTACGCTGGCTATGAGCGGGAAGTAGCCAATCTGTGCCGCAATTGTGCCGTACCCCAGAGGTACTTACGTCGCTGAGAGGGAAACGGGCCCTCTCGGCGCGGCGCGGAGAGTGCCTCTGAGTGTACGCTTCTACACCGCAGTACCTCCCAGCGGGGACGGGCGCTGAGGACTCGAATGCGGCGCGCGCAAGCGCTTGGGGGTTCGAGTCCCTCCGCCTCCCAGTTCCTCACGGGGCCTTCGGCCCACTGAGCCCTCGGCGATGCCGGGGGCTTTTTCGTGGGGTGTATACCGGATTGATAGTGTCAGGTTGGCAGGGTGTGCGACAGCGATGGGATCTGACGGGTCATTCGTTCGGCACCCGCTCCTTCAACTCCTCGAACCAGTTCATCACAACCGCCATCTCACCTACCGCGTCCTCCTCACCCAGAAGGATCATGAGGAACCGTTGGTCGTCTAGCGAAACATCGTACTGTCGATCGAACTCATTGGCGGCGTAGCCAATTCCCGAAAAGAGGACCTGATGTTGGGCTACACGGAACGTCGGTGCGGCGACGACGTCAGCAACCACAAGGTCACCGTCCCCATTGCGATAGAACAGCTCTCGGCCAGAATGGGCCCACACAGGTTCGCTACCTCCGTCGGTCGAGACTCTAAAAATGCCCGCCCAGCTCGGGTTTGAGCACCTTGAGCGCGACCTTGCGCTCGTGACGAAGGTCGTCGGCGAGGAAGACGGTCGCCATCCCGCCTTCGCCGACCTTGCGGTCGATCTGGTAGCGACCTTCGAGCGCCGCGTTCAGCCGGTCGATCATGTCCGACATGTGTCCTCGGCGTGCGAGGGACAGGGCCGGTCAGGTGTTAGGGCAACTTCCTACGTGGGTTGGTGGGGGCGCAAGGAAAGCGGGCCGCGAGCCGCAAGGCGAGTGCTTTCGGACCCGCTACGTCATTCCGCGACTGCAGCAATCGCCGGTTATGCGGCTGCCCAGAGGCCGCAACATGAGGGACGAATCGTACAGGTCTTTGAGCGCCCCCCTTGAGTAATTCGATGGCCCGCAAAGGCAGCTTCATGCGCCTGTTATACGGCGAGTCTCAACGGCGTCGCCACGAGTTATCGCCGGCGTCAGCTCGACCCCTACGGCTCGCACGGTAGAGTCCGACGCCCCGCTGCGGCACGCTCCGTCTCCTCGTCATCCTTCGTCTTCACTCGCTCCATCCCGCGCACGTACTCCGGAGGAAGGCCAGCTCTGTTGGCCCCGTCGATGACGAGCGCGTGATACCAGGAATACGGGATGAGCGCGCTGTCGACGTGACTCGAGGCCGCGATGTAGGTGGTCGCGAGCCGTGGGCCTGAGGGCCCTTCGACTCTAACACGGACCTCGTCGTACCCATCGCCGAGGCCCTCGACGGCGTCGAGGTGCGGCTTCTCCTGGTCCGGGAAGGAATAGAGGACGCCATGTACCCCGGGGCTGTCATGATCGGCCGGCGCGATGCTGCACTTGCCCGAGCCATCGACACTTCGCTTGTGCCATTTCAGCGCGTATCCGGGGAGGGACGCTGTGCCGATACGGTGCACTGAGGGCACACGCTCTCGCATCCGTCTCAGGCAGAGATTCGAGCCGTACGCGAAGTAGACTACTTCGGGCATCGGGAGTCCCCTCTGCGTGCTGGCATCCCTCACATGGGCGCGGCGTCGGAGGCTGACCACGGAAACCTCACAAGCTGTACCGATGCCTTTCTCACATCAGTACACAACAACGACTTCGGGGCCGAGGAGACGTTTGAATTCACTGTCGTCATCGACGGTCAGGTCCGACTCCGGATCGAGGCGATCAATGGCTCAGTCGAGGTTACCGGGGATTCCAATGCATCCGACGTGACTGTGACCGGCACGATGCGGGTCGAGTCAGAAACCGCGGCGGACGCGAAGGCGCACCTGGAATTCCTCGACGTATTGGTCAACGAGACCAGCTCCGAGATCGTCGTGAGCACCGAACAGCCCCAACACAACCGGGCCCGCAACTATGTCGTGCATTACACGATCGTGATCCCGGAGGATCTGGAGCTGGAGATCAACAACGTGAACGGTGGCGTCACGATTCGCGAAATCGATGGATCGGTCTCGGTCGCCAACGTCAATGGCCAGGTGAGGCTGGACGATGTCGAGGGGGACGCGTCGGTCGTGGTCGTAAACGGTCAGATCGACGCGGAGGCGCGTACGGTGGCCGGGACCTTGGATCTGGCCACGACCAATGGGGCCATCGAGCTCGACGTTCGAACCAACGTGTCCGCGACCTTCGATGCGGCGGTCGTGAATGGTACGATCACCCTCTCGAACCTCACGCTTTCGAATCCGGTTCAGACCACCAATTCACTCAGGGGCACGTTTGGTGGTGGACAGGGGCCGGCCAGCTAACCCCGCTGCCCGTCCAGCCACCCCCGCACACCGTGTGGCTGATAGGGCGCTTCGAGCTCGGCGCATTCGTCCTGCGTCAACTCGATGTCCACGGCCGCCGCGGCCGCGTCCAACTGCTCGAGCTTCGTCGTCCCCACGATCGGCGCGGTAACGGCAGGCCGGGAGAGCAGCCAGGCCAGCGCTACCTGAGCGGGCTGAACACCGCGCCGCTCGGCCACCCGCACCGTCGCCTCCACGACGTCCCAGTCCGACGGATCGTCGTACAGTTGGTCCGCCATCGACCCGTCCCCCTCGTCCCGGGGCGACGTGTCGTGCGCTTCGCGCGTGCGGTTTCCGCCGAGCATACCTCGCGCCAGGGGCGACCAAGGAATCACGCCCAGTCCCTGGTCCTCGCACAGCGGGATCATCTCCCGCTCCTCTTCGCGGTAGACCAGGTTGTAGTGGTTCTGCATGGACACGAACTTCGCCCATCCGTTCCGCTCCGATATAGACAGCGCCTTCATGAGCTCCCAGGCGTACGTGGAGCTCGCGCCGATGTAGAGCACTTTCCCGTCCCGGACGAGCTGGTCGAGTGCGGCGAGGGTCTCCTCCACCGGTGTGTTCGAGTCAGCGCGGTGGATCTGGTACAGGTCGATGCGGTCGGTTCCGAGGCGTCTCAGGCTCGCCTCGCACCCCTGGATGATGTGCTTTTTGGACAGGCCGAGCATGTTGGGGCCGTCGCCCATCTTGTGACGGACTTTCGTGGCGAGCACGACCTCATCGCGGGTCGTGTACTCGCGTAGCGCCTTCCCCGTGATCTCCTCGCTCACGCCGATGGAGTACATGTCGGCGGTGTCGAATAAGTTGATGCCCAGCTCGACCGCGCGCCTGAAGTGAGGCATCGCGTCGTCTTCCTCGAGGACCCACGGCCGCCATCGCTTGGCGCCGTACGTCATGCAGCCTAGGGCGAGACGGGAGACAACGAGGCCGGTGTTTCCGAGACGAGTGTATTTCATGCGGCGAAGGCTACACGTGAGGGGGCCGCGGGGCCACCGGCAACCGGGAGACGCCGTGCCGCCGAGCTCGAGGCAACTTCCTGACTCAAGAGCGCCCAAGCAGCGATTCCTAGGAGCCGCCGCTATCTTGGATGGGGATCACGTCGCCTCGACTGGCGGACGCGCCGCCCTTGATGGGGAAGGCGCGCCCGACCGAGGGCTGACCAATGCTTCCAACCTCACAGTGTGCACGATGTAAGCACTTCCGGGCCGATGTCAGGGAAGCCAACGTTTGTGCGGCTTTCCCGGACGGCATCCCGTTGGACATCATCGCCGACAGGCATGACCACAAGCTGCGATACCTCGGCGACCACGGCATACGCTTCGAAGTGAAGCCAGAGTGGACAGACCTCTACTCCGCGTCATCACCACCTGCGCCCTGACCCGTTAGCGGCGGTCGGCCGTGGGGCAAGGGTTCTTAACCACGCTGAGTGTGGCCCAAAGGCCTGCTAGCAGCAACGACGTCCGTGCGGCCCCCGAGATCGTGGCTCCCGAGCCGAGTATTGGCCCTTACTTGCCCACCGGGCATGCCTGTGTACGCTGGCTGTCGCTTTGTTGGGTGCATGCGTCCCTGTGTCAACGGACTTGGATTCAGCACGCGCTGATGCGCGACCCGGCATCGACTGGCCATTCCTGGAGGAACGACGATGGCTTCGAAGAACGGCAAATCCCTGTCTCGACGCGCGTGGCTCGCCACGACCGGCGGAGTCGTCGCGGCCGGATTGATCAAGACTCAGGCCGACGCGGTGAAGCTCGTCGCCCAGGAGGCGCCGGCCGCCGGGGCGGACCCGACGAAAGTACCGGGACGATTCACGTCTGAGCTCGGGTCGCGGGCGCCGGGTGAACAGCCAAGGCGGCTGACTCGCTCACAGACGCTCTCCAGCTCGTCGCGCACTCCGCTCCAGGATCTCTACGGGATCATCACGCCTGCGGACCTCCACTTCGAGCGGCACCACGGAGGAATCCCGAACATCGACGTCGGTCAACACGAACTGCTCGTCCACGGGATGGTCGAGCGGCCCATGGTATTCAAGTTGTCCGATCTCAAGCGCTATCCCTCCGAGTCGCGCATCCACTTCGTTGAGTGCTCCGGGAACGGCGGTGGCGCGTACAACCGCGAGAGGATGCCGACCGAGATCACCCCTCAAGCCCTCGACGGACTTCTCAGTACGAGCGAATGGACCGGTGTGCCGGTCTCCACGATCATGAACGAAGTTGGCGCGAGCCCTGACGCGACCTGGATTCTCGCGGAGGGTGGCGACTCCGCCGCCATGTCGCGGAGCGTGCCGATGGAAAAGATCATGGACGATTCCATGCTCGCGTTCGGACAGAACGGGGAGGCCATCCGTCCGGAGCAGGGGTACCCGCTGCGCCTCCTGCTGCCGGGCTGGGAGGGGAACGCGAACGTGAAGTGGCTGCGCCGCATCGAGGTGACTGATCGGCCCACGATGACCCGGGACGAGACCTCGAAGTACACCGATCCGCTGAAGGGTGGGCAGGCGCGCCAGTTCAGCTTTTTCATGGACGCGAAGTCGACGATCACGTTCCCCTCCTACCCCTACTCCCTCCCCGAGGAGGGGTGGTGGGAGATCCAGGGCCTCGCCTGGACGGGACGCGGAAAGATCTCGCGCGTCGACATCAGCACCGACGGCGGCGAGAGCTGGGAGGAAGCCGAGCTCCAGCAGCCCATCCTCCCGAAGGCCACCGTCCGCTTCCGTCACCTTTGGAACTGGGACGGGCGCGAGACACTCCTGATCAGCCGGGCGGTCGACGAGACCGGCTACGTGCAGCCCACCGTTCAGCAGCTGTGGGAGGCGCGGGGCGAGCGGACGTCGTACCACCACAATCAGCAGCGCGTCTGGAAGGTCGGGTCCAACGGTGCCGTGACGTTCGGCCTGGGAGACCTCATATGAGACGGCTGGCCCTGGTAGCGATGGCTCTGGCGATCGGGTGCGGTCCGGCCGCACAGGCCGGCGCGCCAGACGGTGCGTCGGTGTCCGTCGGTTCGCAGAACGCCCCCGAACGATTCGGATTCGGGGCCCCCGCGTCCGCAGCTCGCGTCGCCATGTGGGACATCGACGTGAAGCCGGATGGGGAGGGGCTGCCGGCAGGTAGCGGGACAGTCGCGGAAGGTGCTGCCGTCTATCGCACGTCCTGCATCGCGTGCCACGGACTGACTGGAACCGAGGGGCCGAACGATCGGCTCGTGAGCGACGCGGCCTGGGAGGAGTGGCCGGGCGCCAGAGTGATCGGGAGCTACTGGCCCTACGCGACGACGCTCTACGACTACATCATCAAGGCGATGCCGCAGCTCACCCCGGGGACTCTCACGCCGGACGAGACCTACGCCGTCATCGCCTACATCCTGAACCTGAACGGCCTCGTGCCCGACGACGGCGTCATGGACGCGGAAACGCTGCCGGCCATCGAGATGCCGA
Source organism: Longimicrobiales bacterium (assembly GCA_965248625.1). Taxonomy (GTDB): domain Bacteria; phylum Gemmatimonadota; class Gemmatimonadetes; order Longimicrobiales; family Gaopeijiaceae. The sequence continues at coordinate 2,835,279 of OZ252109.1, forward strand.
TGCTGGACCGGTTCGTGCCCGACGACCGTACGGGAGGGAGCGTCATCCGCTAAGGGTCAGCCCCCGTCTGCGCCCGCGGGCGGTCGCTCCCTAACCCCCGTCGGCGCCCGCGTTCTTGAGCTGGACGACGATCACTTCGACCGGCTCGTCGCCCTCGTTCACGTCCCCGTGCAGCTCACCCGGTGTGTCGGCGTCGAGCCAGTACGCGCTTCCCGTCTCCCACGTCATCGCCCGACTCTCGCCGGCCTCATTGACCACCGTAAGCGTCCCGCCCTTCAGCGCGATGATCGCGCGGGGGTTGTCATGACGGTGCATCTCGAGAGGCTGGTTGGGGACGATCACGCTCTTCCACACCTCGACGTGCTCGTTGTCGAACTGGGGCGTCCGCCCAGTGGCTTGCTCCTGGGGAGCCGGGCCGCAGGCGACGAGCAGCAGCGTCAGGGTTGCGAAGGGGTAGAATGAGCTTCTCATATCGTTGATCTCCTTGTTGGATCCTGTTCCGTCAGCCCGACGCGCGCACCGACACCGGAGACCATCCGATCCCGTCGGGTCCTTCTCCTGTGGAGATGTAGCGGACGATCTCGCCGGACTCCAGGTCGATCACCGCTACACGATCCTGCCGACTGAGTGACAGAAACAGGTACTGGGGGTCGCCGGCCAGCGTGACTCCCTGCGGCCCCGCTCCGGGCATGTCGATGATGTGGCGCTCCTGGCCGGTCGAGCGGTCGACGATCCGGACCTCGTTCCGTCCCATGTCGGGGATGATCACGAGTCGGCCATTGGGGGTCAGCAGAATCCGGTACGGCCACTCGAACCCTTCGAGCACCGTCCGCACCGATCCCGTGGTGGGATCCAGCACACTGACCTTGCCCTCGGAGTTGCTGCCGACCCAGACCTCGCGTCCGTCCCCGCTGACCGTGATGGCTTCGGGCTGGTCCGGCACCGTAAAGTTCCGCGTGCGCTCTCCCCTCGCGACGTCGAGCTCCGACACGGTCCCAGGTTGAATGTTACCCGTGTAGATCGTCCGGCCGCTGCCGACGACAGCCAACATGTGGGAGCCGCCTTGGCCGGTGGTGACGGTGCCGACCGTCTCGCCGTCGGCCACCCGGACGATCACGACCGTCTGCGTGGCCTCGGACGTCACGGCGACCAAGCTGTCGCCTGGCAAGTACGCGATCCCGTGGGGCCGATTGTACTGCCCCAGGTCGATGGTCCGATCGACCGTGACCCTCGCGACGTCGATCACGGTCAACGTGTTGCCACCGTAGTCCGTCACGACCGCCCACCGTCCGTCGCTCGACATGGCGAGCTCGTGCGGTCCGGGTCCCGTGGGGAGCTTCGTGACCGTCTCGCCGGTCCGCACGTCGATCACGCTCGCGGTGGCCTCGCCCTTGTTGACGACCACCAGCGTGCCGTCCAGTCGATCCTGCGCCGTGGTGCTCGTCGGTGCGGCGCACCCGATCATCGAGCCGAGCAGCGCCGCCACCAGCCAGCGCGTCGGCCCGCGAATCACGTTTTTCATGGCTACTCCCTTTTCGCGGCGCCACCGCTCTCCACGCGGGCCTGCCCGTTGGTGGCGCCCGCGACCGCGTCCTCGAAGTCCGTCGCCACGTCGCTCGGCACCGCCAGCTTGAAGGTGACAGCCTCGCCGTACGCTTCGTCTTGGACGATCACTTCGTACTCCGCAATCAACCGCTTCAGTGGCTCCACGCTCTCGTATCCCACGGACACGGTCACGTCGATCCGGTCGACCTTGAGAACCACCGGAAGCTCTCTCATTGCGTGTCCCACGCCACCCGAGTACGCACGGACCAGGCCGCCCCTCCCTAGCTTCACCCCGCCGAAGTACCTAGTGACGACCGCCACTACTTCTCCGACATCACTGTGCAGGAGGACGTTGAGCATCGGCCGTCCCGCTGTCCCGTGAGGCTCGCCGTCGTCGCTCATGCCGATCGCCGCCGTGTCTCCGGGCGGCCCCACCGCAAACGCCCAGCAGTTGTGTGTCGCGTCCGCAAACTCCGACTTGATCTCGTCGATGAACGAGCGAGCGGACTCGGCGCTCGACGCGGGTCCCACCGTGGTGATGAATCGGCTTCGCGAGACGACGTCCTCGACGCGGTGCGCCTTGGTGGGCACCGGGTAACGGGCCAATGGCGTCACGCCGCGCTCCTATATCGCCACGAGAAGCGACAGCCTTATCGCGTCAGGGCCAACTGGTACGCCGTGGAGACGTCCCATGGCGGAGGCCCGTCCGATCTGCCCACGGGTCCACCCTCAGGGCGAGCAGGTAACCCGCGTCGGCTGGCGGGCGCGGCATTGTTGTGACGCGATCATGCCCGGCGCGTTGCCTCCGCAAACGCTCTCCTGTGCGGCCCCGGCCGCGATCTCGGGTGTGGGGCCGGCGCCCCTGCGGCACACTTCCTCGTCGCCGAAGACCAGGCAGACCTCACAGCTGACTTCCGCCGGCGCGACGGACGAGTACATGACGTAGCCCAGGAACAGGACCACCCCGATTCCGATCAACCATTTCGCAGCGGGCTTCACTAAAGTCCTCCTCGGCCATGGCACCGCCCTCGGGACTAGGCTCGGGCGGTGGCCTCGACGATCGGGTGCCTACGTGCCCGCCAGCCGCCTCACCGTCGCCAGGGTGGCTTCGGTGATCTGGGCCATGAAGTCGTAGTCGAGCGTGTCCGCGGTGTCGCTTCGCCGGTGGTAGTGCGGATTCCGCAGGAACGCCGTGTCGGTGATCATGAGCGACGGGTACCCCTCGGACCAGAAGGACGCATTATCGCTCAAGCGTGTCTGCCAAACCAGCCAACCCCGCAACGGCGACCGGAGCGGGACGACGGGCAGGTCTCCAACCTCCTTCGCCGCCTCCACGAACTCCCGCAGCAGCTCGCGGGACTGGCCGTCGCCCGTCACCGCCAGGAAGTCACCCGTGCGTGGGATCTTCTTCCAAGCGATCAGCTTCGGCACACGCTGAGTCCCCGGCTGGGTGTCACGGTACCCGACCATCTCGAATACGAGAGCTCCGGAGAGCTCCACCCCGAGCTTGCGGCAGCGGGCGGCGTGATGCCGGCTTCCGAGGCGGTACGTCAGTCCCTGCTGCTCCTCGAGGTTGAAGGCGACGAGCTCGATGGTCGCAGCCGGCCGCTCCGTGGCGAGGACTCGCGCGCACTCGAGAAGCGCCGCGACCCCGCTCGCGTTGTCGTCGGCGCCGGGCGTGCCCCTCACGGTGTCGTAGTGCGCTCCCAAGAGGACGCGCGGTCGATCTTGATGGATTCCTGTCCGGTGCGCGAGTACGTTCTCGTAGCGCTTCCCTGCGTGTAGGAAGACGTCACGGAAGGGCTCGAGTCCCACCGCCTCGAGCTGATCGTGGATGTACGAGGCGGCTGCGGCGAGTGCCTCGGGTGAAGCGTGGGGGTGTCGCTCACCCTCGAGAGCGCGGACGTGCGCTTCCAAGCGCCCCGGCTCGACGCGGGAGACTTCGGGCTCGGTGGAGTCGGCGTCCTCGGTGGACACAGCGCGTCGCGGCGGCCGGTGTGACGTCGCGCGCGTTAGCGCTCGGCGGCCTCGGTCATGCGCCAGAAGTCGATTCCGCCTGGTTGGTGACGGACGTTCACGCTGGCAACGCGCTCGAGGGTCACGAGGTCGAATACGTCCACCGTCCCCAGCGTGGAGCCGATCGACTCGTTCGACACGAACGCGTACCTGCCGTCAGGGCTCGACACCACGCCGTGGGTGATGGGTTGGGTGGTCGGCAGCTCGGCGAGCTCCTCGCCCGAGTCGAGGTCGAAGACCGCGATGGCCTGCGCGCCTTTGAGAGTCGCCACGAGCCTGGATCCGTCGGCCGTAACTTCGAGGTTGTATGGGGCTCTGCCGGTCGTGAAGCGCCGCCTCACCTCCCAGGTGTTCGCGTCGACCTCGAGGATCTCGTCGTTCTTGTTGCAGGCGACGTAGATCACCTGATCGGCGCGTGTGCCGGTACCGGGCTCCGCCCAAGTGGGCGAGCAAACCGCGCCGGCTTCCTGGGCCATATGGCGCTCATGGTCCGCCTGCTCGTGGCCTGGTGTGCCCTGCTCGTGGCCCGGTGTGTCTTGCTCGGCGCCCGGGGTGCCAGCCTCCATTTCTCCCATCGAGCCGTCGTTGATGACGAGGTGCTCGCTGGCGCCGCGATCCCGGAGATCGAGGGAAGCCTCGTGCCCGGGGGTCAGAGAGAACCGCTTGCTGACCTCGAACGTGGTGAGGTCGAGCTCGACCAGCTGGTCGGAATGCATGCACGTCGAGTACTGCTTTCCCCCCGAGGCGCTCACGCGGCTTCCGTGCGGCATGAGGCAAGTCACGACCCTGGCCAGCTCGGTCATGGTGGGCGTGTAGACCACCGAGAGGTCCGAAGGCACCATGTCGCCGTGCAAGTTGAAGTTGGCCGTGAGGAGAATCTGACCATCAGGCGAGATCCCCATCGTGGCCGGGAACAGGCCGAGCTCCGCGCGCCCGGCGAGCGTATCCGGCCCGGCGTGGAACTTCCATGCGTATCCGTACGGCGTGCCATGCGCGATGGTCAGGTACCAGTATTCGCCGTCCGGAGAGACAGTAAGCCCATGCGCACCGTCGTTGTCCGCGGGCATGATCCCGACGCTGATCTCACTCTCGACCTCCGCCCCGATTCCCGGCCTGAACACGACACGGCTCACGATGTCCGACGATTCGTTGGCGACGTACAAGCGATATTCCGAAGCGTCCGGAGAGGGGGTCTGCTCGGTCTGGGCGATGATCCGGGAGCTCTCCGAGGGGTCCTGTGCAGCAACGCGAGAGGTAGGGACGACAGGCATCGTCACCAGCGAGACGAGGATCACTACTAGGAGACACACCGCACGCAGCCGTGCTTCGCCTCGTCCTTCCCTCGTGACCCTTAGTCGGGCGCTCGCGACCTGCTCACCAAAGCTCGACATCCGTCCTCCCCTGCGTCACCCACCTCACCTGTGAAGAGTTTCCTTAACCCCCACTGCCTCGAGTGGGTCCGAAGTGGGCGGACCCAGCGGGCTGGGCTCGCACAGGGCTTCGCCATGCAGAGTGTAGATCACGGACAGGATTCTCCATCCGGCATCGCCACGAACGAGCTGAACCGCGTCGATCCCGCAATGGCTGAACTCGCCCCCCCGATGAAAGTCGTACGGCGCCCAGGCGGTCGCGATGGGTCCGTCGATCCGGACCTCGGGCTCCCACATGCGCTCCAACAGGGCGGGTCCGTCCGCGACGATGCCAGCGATGAAATCGCTGCCCTTCGTCACTCGGGCCGCGTCGCCCCCTCCGTCATCGGGTACCGTTACGAGCTGCGCCTCGGGGTGCAGCGCCGCGTCCAGGAGAGAGCGGTCTCGATGCTCCATGCCGTCAAACAGCATTTGGACGACTTGGAGGACGGCCTCCGTATCCGTTTGGGCTATCGCGCCTGTGGGGACGGCTGCTCCCCAAGTCACGAGAGCAATGAGCGATGCCGAGCGCAGCCGTCCCCGAAGAAGGGGCAGTCCACCGAGATCGATAGGATGGCTTCGGGTCATCACTCCTCCGTTGTGGAATGTGTGGCGGCGGCGTGTGATCACGGCCGCCCTCGTCGGCCGGCGGAAGACGCCTGATCCCCGCCCGGAATCGCCGGACCCTCCCGGGGCGACGGGATCTGGTACAGCCGGCGTGGCTCCAGCTGGAACGTGACGTGCCGGATGCCGTGGGCGCTGGTCACCGTTTGAATCTCGTCGAGAATAGGCTGATGGTGCACCGGGTCGTCGATGACTCCGTGCCCGCTCAGCGCAACGAAGCCGCTGGTCAGGGTCCACAGGTGCAGGTCGTGAACGTCGTGGAGCTCGGGGATCGAGTTCAACTCGCGATGTAACGCGTCTGTGTCGATGTGTCGCGGCGCGGCCTCGAGCAGGACGTCCGTGGCCTCGCGCACGAGCCTCCACGCACTTGCCAGGATCAGGAAGGCGATGACGACCGAGATGATCGGGTCTGCGGGGATCCACCCTGTGAGGATGATGACCAGTCCCGCGAGGAGGACCCCCACCGACCCCAGAAGGTCGCCGAGGATGTGGAGATAGGCGCCGCGGAGGTTGAGGTTGTCGTGGGCGTGGCTGTGGAGTAGGAGCGCGCCGACGACGTTCACGGCCAGCCCCCCGGCGGCGACGACGAGCAGAACGGGTCCGTCCACCGGCTCGGGCGCTCGGACGCGGTCCCATGCCTCCATGAAGATGAACACAGCGATGACGAGGAGCGTCGCGCCGTTCACGAGCGCCGCGAGGATCTCCATCCGCACATAGCCATAGGTCTTCGTGGCGCTCGGCGGCTTCAACGCGAGCGTCATCGCGAACAGCGATAGACCCAGTGCCGCGACATCAGTGAACATGTGACCGGCGTCGGCCAGCAGAGCGAGCGAGTTCGCGAGCAGTCCCCCCCCCACCTCGACGACCAGGAAGACCCCGGTCAGGAGAAGCACCAACCGGAGCTTGCGGCGCTCCACACCCCGGTTCACCAGTCCGGGCTCGACCGCTCCACGGGCGTGGACCGTAGCCGGACCCGGCGAGCGGCCTTGTCCTACCGCGTCTCCCCGTCCCGAGGTGTGACTGCGTCCTGCGTCGTGACCTGGTCCGTGAATATGCGGAGACATCGATTCAGCCCTCGTCCGACAGGGCCGACTTCAGGATCACGGGTCCAGCGAGAATGTTGCCGAGGATCACGCTGGTGCCCAACGCGAGGATGTCGACGCCGAGCTCGGGGAACTCGCCCGCGAGCCGGCTGAGCAGACCGAGCGTGACCCCGCCTTGTGAGATCAACCCCCGCCAGGTTTTCGCGCGGATCGCTTCGTGCGCCCGCGCTAGTCGTGTCCCCAGTCGGGCCCCCGCCCTCGTGAAGAGGACTCGGGAGAAGAAGATAATGGGCGCCGCGAGCAGGAAGCCGCGTACGGCCCCCAGGTCCAGGCTCGCCCCGCTGATGGCGAAGAAGAACGCGAAGATCACGACGGACACCGATTCGATCCCCCGGATCATGCGATCGCCGGCGGGCGAGAGGTTCTCGATCACGAACCCCGCGGATACCGCCATGAGCAACAGCTCCAGGTGGAAGTTCTCGGCGGTCACCACAAGCACGAAAGCGAACAGAAAAGTCGCGATCGGCGGCCGGTCCTCGTCGCCCTTCAGGTACAGCGAGAAGATCCACCCGGCCAATGCCCCCGCGATGATCGCGCCCGCCACTTCCCAGCCGAGCGTGAGCAGCGCCGCGGAACTGAACTGCTTCGTCGAGTCGATCAGTGGGGCGAGCAACGAGAGCCCGAGTGTGAACAGCACGATGACGAACACGTCCTTCACGATCGTTACGCCGAGGATCACGTCCGTCAGCGGGCCCTTCGCGTGGACCTCCTCGATGACTCCTACGGTGAGGTCCGGCGACGAGTTCGACGCCCAGATTCCGATGAGCACGGCCAGACCCACCGACGCGCTCAGCGGCAGCGCTGCGAGGAACGGGATCAGTGGCCGCACAAGCAGTACAGTGACGGCAACCCCGACAGTAACGAGCGCCGTGACGGACAAGGTGGACCAGGCGATGGACCTCGCTGCTGGCTTCAGCTGCTCGACCTTGAGCTCGCCGCCGGCGAGCATCGCGATCAGCGCGAGTGCGAAGTCGTCGATGAGCTGCAGCCGGTCCACAACCTCGCCGGACAACACCCCTAGGAGCGACGGCCCGGCGACCAGGCCCACGAGGAGGAACCCGGTGAGCCTGGGCAGGCCCACGGTCGTGGCGAGCGAGCCACCCACGCTCGCGACGAGCAGGATGAAGCCCGCGTAGATGGCCAGACTGCTCGCGCCGAGCTCCGCGGGCGAGATCGCGAGCACCAGCAGCGTCATGCCGAACAACAGGGCGAGGCTGATCGAGAGCTGGAGGACGCGGGCCAATGGGTTCCCGGAGAGGGGGTCATCGGAGGACGGACAGCGGGCCGGCAACCGGGACTGGACCGCGCACCGAGCCGGCGGTACGCTTCGCGAACGGGCTGCAGGGAAGCTACCGGACCTCGCATGCCGCCGTATGCACCGGTGCGTGCTCACCACCAACGTACCGAATGGGCTGCCCGCCCTCAAACGCGTTGGCGCCTCACGAATGACCCCTTTCCAACGAGAAGTCTACCGTGTCGTCCGTGCGATTCCGCACGGCACCGTGGTCAGCTACGGCGGCGTCGCCGCGCTCATCGGCCAGCCCCGTGCGGCGCGCGGCGTCGGAACGGCGCTTTCCGCCTTGAAGGAGCCGCACGACGTACCCTGGTGGCGGGTCGTGAACCGGAACGGTGCGATCTCGACTTCGCGCATCGATCACACGGCACAGCTCCAACGAGCCCTGCTCGAGGGCGAAGATATCGAGTTCAACGAGTTCGACCGCATCTCGTGGAAACGCTTCGGATGGGACGGCAGCGGCGTGTAACGGAGCTGCTTGGGTGGCTGATCGGGGCACGGAGCGGTCCACTCAGCAGCCCGTTTCATGGAACGTTCCGAACGCGCTCCCTTCCCGTTCCATGAAACGGAACCAGAAGATCCCCAGATCGCCTTTGCTCGCCCTAACCTCCTGCTCAGTAGAGGGTTTAACGCGCTCGCGCGCGGCGTTTCTGACTAGGCGCGAGCGCTGCACTAACGACCCCCGAGCAATCTCATCCCACCAGGAGGCTATATGAGCAAGCGGTTACTGACGTTGGTGCTCGGCGTGTTCTTCTTCGTCGGGTGCTCGGACTCCGTCCCCACCCCGTCCGAGCTCGCCGTCGAGAGCAGCGAGGACGTGGTTGCGGACGACGTTCGGGTGTTCGAGGTGACGATCAAGAATCTCACGTCGGGTCAGCCCTTCTCGCCCGGCGTGATCCTGTCGCACAAACCGCGCGTGCAGCTCTTCCGGAGTGGCACCGCCGCGTCCATGGGCATCAAGGACATCGCGGAAACCGGCGATCCGACGGCGGCGCTCGGCGCGCTCACCGGCGCTCCTGGGATTCACGAAGTCGTGGGCACGGGCGCTCCGGTACACCGCATGGGCGGTCCGGGGCCGAGCACGCTTACGGTCGAGATCTCTGCCGACTTCGATGCCCGGTACCTGTCGATGGCCGTGATGCTCATCTGCACGAACGACGGCTTCGTCGGATTCGACCGCGTCAGCCTGCCTGGTGGCTACTCGCCGAAGGTGGTCTACGCGAGAGGCTACGACGCCGGCACCGAGGTGGACGACGAGCTTTCCTCGAGCATCGTGGATCCGTGCGGAGGCATTGGTCCGGTCGTGTTCCCGGATGATGGCGACGCCCACATGGACGAGGGCGGTGTTGTCGGTTTGCACGGGGGCATCGCAGGTGTGGGCGACCTCACGGAAGCTCACGACTGGACGACGGGTGGGAACCCCGAGCGCAGGCGTCCGCTGCCCGCCGCGAAGGTCACGATTCAGCGGGTTCGCTGACCCGTTGGCGCGATTAGCGCGCCATCGGCCGTCTTAACCGGGTACGAGGACTTCGTCCGGCATCCAGCCTCGTACTCGGCGGCTCGCTCCTGGGGGTGGGGACTTCGGTCCCTGCCCCTTTTCGCGTTCTTACCCGCGCTTCTTGCTTCGCGCTCGCGCGCGAAGTTCGTTGGTGTATGGTCCGGCTGTTTCTTCGCGTTCTCACCCGCTCACGCGAGCGGTTCTCCCCGATCTTTGGGACTCTTTGTCGAACAGCCGTTCTATATCCGGTGCGACGGGTGGGTCCGTGAGACGCGCCACCGCGATGTATCCGAGGAGGGACAGCGCCAGCGCCGGGAAGACTTCGTGTATTGAAGAGCCGAGGGGAGAGGCGCGCCACGAAAGCAGCGTTCCCAGACCGAGGGAGAACGAGGTCATCGCGGCCAATCCGTTCCCGCGTCGCCAGTGAAGCCCGAGGATGACCGACGGGAAAAAGCAGGCTGCGTACATCGCGCCCGAGAATGCGGTCAGCGCAACGACTCCGCCAGGCGGGTTCAAGGCGATGATCGCCGTGATCACCGAGAAGAGCGCGACGTACCACTTCGTGTACTTCATTGCGACGCGCTCGTCACGGTGCTTCTTCCACACGCCGACGATGTCGCGCTCGCACGTCGACGCCATGACGAGCAGCACGCTATCCAGGGACGACATCGCGGCCGCGACCATCGCGAGCAACAGAAACGCCCCCACCCCGGACGAGAACACACCCGCTTGAGTCAGAAGGCCCGGGACCACCAGATCGGTGTCTTCGATGCCGGCGGGCAGCACGCGTCGCGCGTAGATGCCGAGCGGGGCCAGCATGGCGTATACGACCCCGAAGGTGAGGGTCGACACCCACACCCCGATTCGTGCCTCGTTTCGGCTCTTGAGCGCGTAGAAGCGCGAGAGCTGACGGGGGTCGACCGCGAACTTGATCGTTCCCGCGAACAACACCCCCAAGACGAACGGGAGCGCTTCACCGCCCGTCCACGTGAAGAGGTGCTCGGTCTCCGGCGCATTCCCCACGTCGAAGATCGCGCCTAGACCGCCTGCCGCCCGCACCGTCCCCGTAAAGAGGAGGAAGGCGGCGAAGATCATCACGACGCCCTGAACGGCGTCGGTCTTCACGACCGAAATGAAGCCGCCGATCACGGTGTACAGCATGACGATCACGAACACGATCATGATCGCCATCCGGTACGGGATTTCCAGAAACGCTTCGAGCAGATTGCCGATCCCCTTGAACACGGCAGTCATGTAGAAAAAGGAAGCGAAGATGATGATGACGGCCGCGAATACGCGCGCCGGCGTGCTTTTGAAGCGGAACCCGATGAAGTCCGGGAGGGTGAGCGAGTCCAGGGCTTCCGTGAAGTCCCGGAGCCGCGGCGCGACCCACGTCCAGGCAACGAACGAGAACACGACGACGAAGGGCACCAGCAGGAGCCAGGGAAGGCCCCAGGACCAGGACTGACCCGAAAAGCCGACGAAGCTGTTCGTGCTCGAGTAGGTCGCGAAGAAGGAGAGGGCGATGACAAAGCCCCCCATGCTTCGTCCCCCCACGTAGTAGTCCGCCAACCCCTTCGTGCTCTTGTTCCCCTGCCAGGCGTGATAGGCGAGCACGACCGTGTAAAACAGGAGGAGGAGATGGACCGGCCAGTATTCCTGCAGGGAGCCCACCAACGTGGACATCAGGACGGCTCCCGAGCGGATTCGACGTGTGAAGTCGCTCGACGATCCACACAGGTCTGGCCTGGGCCGCGCGCTGGGGCTCCATCCGCTGGGACTCCGTCAATCATCGAGTCTCCTCCGGCGTGAAAAGCGCCTGGACCGCGGGCTTCACGACCTTTCCCATCTCGTTTCGCGGCAGCTCCACGACGGCCTGCGTCAGCGTCGGCGCCTTGTACGGTGCGAGCTGCCCCTTCGCCCACCCCCTCAGAACGTCCGTCGGCAGCTCGGTCGATCCGCGCAACACAATAGCGGCGCACACACGCTCGCCCCACTCCGGGTCGGGAATCCCGACGACGGCACAGTCTTCGATGAGCGGATGGGCGCGCAGCACCTCCTCGACCTCCAGAGCCGAGATTTTTTCTCCGCCGGTCTTGATGATGTCCACGCTCTCCCGTCCGAGAATACGGAAGTGCCCACTCTCGACGATGGCGACGTCGCCAGTGCGGAACCAGCCGTCCCGAAACGCGGAGGCCGTTTCCGAGGGGTGTCGCCAGTATTCGAGGAAGACGGTCGGGCCTCGAACCTCGATCGTGCCCTGGCGATCCTCACCCGCCTCGTATCCGTCCTCCTCGACGAGCCGCACCTGGACCCCGGGCAGCGCCGTTCCGACGTGGCCGGGCATGCGCTCGCCCCGAAGGGGGTTGGACAGGGCCATCCCGATCTCGGTCATCCCGTAGCGCTCGAGCAGCACGTGGCCCGAGATCTCGCGCCACCGCTCCAAAGTGTGAACCGGAAGGGCCGCGGAGCCGGAGATCATCACACGAACGTGACCGCACCCCTTCCGTATCGACCGCTGGCGCGCGGGAGTGGCGGCCCCCCAGGCTGCGATCAGACGAGCGTACATCGTCGGCACGCCCATGAAGACCGTGACCCGCCTCTCCGCGATCCGGTCCCAAACCTCGTCCGCGTCGAATTGCGAGAGGATCTCGCAGCAGCCACCACTCCACAGAGTGCAGGTGAGCGCATTGATGATTCCGTGCACATGGTGCAAGGGCAGCGCGTTCAGCACATGGTCGTCGGCAGTCATCTCCCACGCTTCGACGAGGCTCTCGACCTGCGCCTCCGTGTTGAGGTGCGTCGTCACGACCCCCTTGGCGTTTCCCGTCGTCCCGCTCGTGTAGATCATCTGGGCCCGCCGTGCCCCTGTGATCAGCGGCAGGAATGGGCTCGGGGGATGTGCGTACGGTCCTGCATCGGGCTCGGCGAAGGCCAAGGGAGCGCGAAGTGGGGGCGTGGCGCGCGCCCCCGCGAGAGCCTCGGTCGTCGTCGCGAATCGGATTGACATCGCCTCGGCGATAGGGCGCACCTTGGACGCCAAGGACGCGCGTGCAATCACGGACGAGGGGTCGGCGTCGCCGATGACGCGTTCGAGCTCCGGGGGCGGATGGGATACCGCCAGGGGCACAGCGACTCCGCCGGCCCGCCAGATCCCCCACTGGACCGCGACGTACTCGAAACCAGGGGGAACGAGAAACGCCACGCGTGTCTCCTCGAGGTCCCGTCGACCCTGGAGCAGAAAGAGCGCCACCTGGGTTGAAGCATTCAGGAGGTCCCGGTAGCTCACCACCCCGTCTTCCGCGAGGATCGCGACCCGCTCGCCGGCTTGTGCCGCCCTGTCGAACAGGGTGATCCCTGAGGCGTCGGTCATTGATGTGCGCGGCAGGAAGGGAGGGGACGTTGCTGCGTCGGGGCGTCGAGGGCGAGTAAGGTAGGTCCGGCAGGTGCGGTGATCCAGCGGGGCGGCGCGCCCCGATGCGGGACGTATCGGGAGGGGTCGGGTCGGCCGGAGCGGTCTACGGAAAGAGGGATTTGCTACGTCTCGGGCGCCGGGGGGCGACCCGCGACCGGGCAGAGCGGGGGAGAAGGTGTGCGTTCAGATGTGGTCGATGATCCATTGAAGGACGAGCTTTCCGAGGCGTTTCATAATGCTGATCATGGCTCAGCTCACGGTTCGTTGATTGAAGTACCCAGCTTCCGTACGCCCACTCGGGCCGCCAGGTTTCCCCGCCACCGCCCGAGCGAGAACATCCTCCACTCCTCCGGATCTCACGCAGTGCGCCGTGGGAGCCCTGGACGCTCTCCTTGATCCCGCCGCACGATGGGGTGCATCATACCGTTCCGGCGAACCATCGGTCCACCTCCGGAAAGATAAGGGGTCGACGCCTCCGCGCACCCGTGCAGTGAGCGAGTCGGGACATCCGGGGGCACCGATCCGTCGGACCCGAAAACGATGCCCCCTCGGCTTTCGGAGACCTCATCATGTCACTGCACCTCATGGCCCTCGGTGGGACGAAGGTCGTGCACGATGGCGAGGTCCTCGACGCGTTCAGGCAGCAGTCCCTACGCTCTGCGCTCCTCTTCCTCGTCGGCGTCGAGGGAGAAACGACACGCGAAACCGTGGCGGCCATGCTCTGGCCGGACAAGGAGCCGGACCGGGCGCGACACTCCCTCCCAGGCAGTTTACGAGCTGAACCGGGAGATCTCCCCTGCCCCGATCGAGACCGCGGGCGACGTCATCAGGCTGTCGTCGGGCGTGAGCGTGGACGTCGTCGAGTTTGAAGCCGCTGTTGAGGCTGGGGAGCACCAGCGAGCGCTCGAGCTGTACAGCGGCGAGTTCTTGGCAGGCACGTACCTCGCGTCGACACGCGGGTTCGAGAGCTGGACTGACCGAGTGCGCTCTCGCCTTTCACGGCTCAGCCGCGACGCCGCCCGGGGGTTGGTGGCGGCACGCCGGGAAGCATCGGATCTCGATGCGGCCCTCGCCGCCGCCGAGCGATGGGCCGAGTTGGACCCACTCGACGATGAGGCCCAGCACGCGTTGATCGAGCTTCTGGCCCAGCACGGGCGTCGGTCGGAGGCCCTGCGGAGGTTCGAGGAGTACTCGCGCCTGCTCGACGACGAGCTGGAGATCGAGCCGTTGGAGCACACCGTCGAGCTCGTCGAGCGGATCCGTGCGACTCCGGCTAGGCCGGCAGACGTCGATGCGATCATTACCGACGCCGCGGTCGCCTCCGACGCGCCGGCCCCAGCCGACGAGGTTGTGTCGCGCGACGCGCCCGGCCAACCGGACGTTCCGATGCCAGCCGACGCACCGGCGCCAACCGTCGCTGCTGCGGCGGACACCCCGGTCGGGGACGAGCGGCCGCGTTCCATCCTGTCGGAGCTGAAAGAGCGGAAGGTCTTCCGAACCGCCGTGTTCTACGCGGTCGTGGTCTTCGCCGTCCTCGAGGGCGCCGACTTGATCCTGCCCACCCTGGGCGTGCCTTCTTGGGTGTTCACCGCACTCGTGGTCGTGGCCGTCGTGGCCTTCCCCGTGACGCTGATCCTCTCCTGGGTGTTCGACATGACCCCCCAGGGCGTGGAGGAGACAAAGTCGCACCGGGTGCACGCCGGGCGAGCAGCCCGCGCCCTCCAAATCGTTCTCGTCGGGATGGTCGTGCTCGCGTCACTCGGGCTGGGCGCGCTCACACTTCGACGACTGCTGACTCCTCCGATGGCTACAATCCGAATCGGATCGTCGTCTACCCGCTGGTGATCAGGGACCCCGGCATCGACCGCACGGTCGGTGAAGAGGTCGCCACGCTGATCGGGAACGCCCTGGATGGGACGGGCCCGCTCCGGTGGATCGACGGATGGCCGCTCCTCAGCGGTGAGCAGCGCGAAAATGTACGCAGCTTGCTGTTGGAGGACGCGCACGCTCTTGCGGCCGGTCGGGACGCCGGTCTCCTCGTGATCGGGAGTCTTCAATCGCAGGGCGACTCGACCGTGGTCTCCCTCGACCTGCGAGACACGGCGGGTGATTCCCTGCTCGCGCGGGCCAGCGCCGCGGGGCTGGCCACGGAGGCTTGGCGACTGGGCCTCCAGGCCGTGAACGGGCTCTTGCCGCGTCTGATTCCGACGGAGGTTGCAGACTTCGGGGTCGCATTCACGGACCGTAACCCGGAGGCCGTTGCGAGTTTTCTTCTCGCAGAGGCGAGCGCCCGGAGGTCGAGCTACGAAGAGGCTCTCGATCTCTACCGCCGAGCCTTCGCCGCCGACTCGCTATTTGGCCTCGCCGCCCTCCGGGGCGCTCAGTCCGCGGGCTGGAAGCACCAGAGCCGAGAAGCCGAGGACCTGATCCGGGCCGCGATCAAGCTTCCCCTTTCCGATCGCGACCGTCATTTCGCGTTGGGCGTAATGGCCTTCCTCGAAGGAAACGCCGACAAGGCGCTCCGTAGCCTCCGATCCGCCGTAGACGTGGACCAAGAGATGGCACTGGCCCATGTGCAGATCGGGGAGGTCTATACGCACCTTGTCCCGCGTCGCTTCCACCCCGACAGCGCGGATGTCGCCTTCAGTCGGGCGATGGCCATGGACCCCGCCGCAATCAACGTCCTTCTACATCCGATAGAGTCGGCTTTACGGGCTGGGGACCTCGAACGGGCCGAGTCGATGCTTGATCGCTTCGTCCTGACGGGACCGGAGGAGTGGGTGGAGCGGGAGCTGCGCATCATGTTGAGGTGCGTCGAGGGAGGCCCCGGAGCCGTCGAATGGACGCGCGAGGCTCGCGCGGCCCCCCTGGAAGTGTTGCACGCGGCAATGGAGCTGGCCGAGCAGGGCGCGGCGCTCTCGTGTGCCGAGCCGGGTTTGCGGGCAGTCCTGGAGGCGGACACCGCTACGGACGCGTTCGGCAACGGACGGCGCTGGAATGCGCTATACAGCCTCCAAAGCCTGCTGTTCGCGGAGGGAAGGGACGAAGAGGCGATCGACCTCATGCGCGCCGCCACGTCTTCGCTCGGTGTCCTGCGGACGATCGCCGCCGGGGAGCCCACGGACCTGCTCGGTGTCCCGACCGCCGAGCAAGCAGGCTGTGAGCTTGATTCCAGCCAAGGCGTCTCCTCGTCCGAGGTCTTCCTACTCGTCGACGAGACCGTCGGTTTCGAGGTCGGATCGCTCGCGGATCGTGTCGCTTGCCAGTATGAGCGCCGTTATGGCGCGGGTTATGTCAGCACCAGCACCCCGATTCGGTTATGGGTTCTTGGAATCCACGAAGCCTCCCGAGGAAACTCGGAGTTGGTGGCGCAGATGGCGGACCGGATACGACTTGGCGTGGCGGGCGCCGCGGATCCGCGAGGCGGCCAATTGCTCGCCGAAGCTCTCGATGGCCACGCGGCACTGAGTCGGGGTGACAGCGCAACTGCCATCGAGCGATTTCGCCGGATGAGACCCAGGGGCACCGTCGCAGACCTCGAGTGGGACATCGCGGCGCCACTGGGCCTCGAGCAGATACTCCTATCGCGCCTTCTGTTGGCCTCCGGGGAGCACCAAGAGGCCTTGTGGGTGGCGGAGGCCTTAGACGCCAGCCCTTCCGCGTACTTGTTGTACCTCCCGGCCAGCCTGGAGATTCGAAGCCAGGCCGCTGATTCGCTCGGGTTCAGTACACGAGCCGACGCCTATCGACAGCGTCTTGTAGGGCTTCGCGGCGCGACCGCGGCGCGATAGAGGACTGCAATCCCCCAAGCACGGAGGTATCGAATGGCGGATCTCGAGGAAGTAACCCAACGGCTGAGCGCCTATATGGCGGAGCTCACTGAATGGGGCGACGACATCGGCAGGAAGGTCGCCGACCTGGAGTCAGCCGTTTGTGAGATCCAGGAGCGGATGGGCGGCGAGTGGGAGACGAGCATCTGTGATCCCGGCGGTGGTCGGGATCCGCGGTCGCCGCCCCCGCCACCCCCGCTGAATGGCGACTGACTTAACACGCCCTGACGAACCGGGCTCTTTTCAGTAGATCGAGGCGACCTGCAAGAACTGCCCGGACAGCCGCACCCCCCCGGCTGCCCGGGCAGCTCACTCAAGAAGGGGAACCATGTCCGACTCCGCGAACGGCCCCACCAAGCGCGCCCTGCTCATCGGCGTCGACGATTACCCGCACCTCAGCTCGTCAGAACAGCTGAAGGGGTGCGTGAACGACGCGAAGGCCTATCACGCTCTGCTCCAGAACCCCTTCGGCTTCCCCGAGGAGAACATCCAACTCCTGACGAATGAGAAGGCGGACAGGGACGGGATCCTCGCGGCCTTCGACCGCCTCGTGAATGAGACGGGGCAGGACGACATCGTCGTGTTCCAGTACTCGGGGCACGGCTCATGGTGCTGGGATCAGGAGGGGGACGAGCCGGACGGCAAGGACGAAACCATCGTGCCGTACGACAGCGGCCGGCGCGGTAGGGACAACCGTGACATCACGGACGACGAGATCCAGCTGCGCTTGTTGGACCTCGCGGACAAGACGGGCAATATCACGCTCATCTTCGACAGCTGTCACTCGGGAACCATCACGCGTGAGGTGTTCGAAGACCGAGCCCGATCACTACCCGGAGCCGGAGAGCACGACAATCTCCCGCCTGCACTCAAGGAAAGGGACCGTGACCGTCTGAACGAGTCCCTTCGTCAGAACGGCCCCAGTGGCTGGCTGGCGATCGGGAACCGGTACGTCCTGATGGCGGGATGCCGGGACGAGGAGAGGTCGTACGAGCACCAAACCGAAGACGGTGACGAGCCGGTCATACACGGCGCGATGACCTACTTCCTTTGCCAAGCCCTCCTGCAGAGCACATCCGGGACGACCTACCGGGACGTCTTCACCCGCGTCAAATCGAAAGTCACAGCCGCGAAATCGCAGCAGCATCCACAGATCGAAGGGACCCTGGACCGCGAGATCTTCGGCATCAGGGACATCGAGCCACTCCAGTCGATACGCGTCACGAACCGGAGCGGGAAGGAGGTGACCCTCGCGGGGGGTTCCGCCCACGGGATGACGAAGGGCTCCAAGTGGTCAATCCACGAGACCGACGCGAGGGAGCCGACCGACGAGAATCAGCTGGGGATGGTCGTCATCAGATCGGTACGCGCTACAGAGTCGACCGCCGCGATCGAAGACGAGCCGACGCCGGATTCGATCGAAGAAGGCACCCAGGCCGTCGAGCGTGAGCACTCCTACGGCGACATGGCCCTCAAGGTGAGCGTGATCTCCAATGTCGGGGCGACAGGCGGGGCCGAGGCAGCAGTAACGGCGCTCCGTGGTTCTATCGAATCTGCCGACATCCTCCGGCTGGCCCGAGACGGGGAAGAGGCCAACGCGGCGGTATACCTCCTCGCGCCGGGCGAGGAAGCCGCTGCCCTGTCCGCGGGAACCGGCGGGGAGTCGGAAGACGGCGGGGTTCCGGGCATCGCACTTCCCGCCTCGCTCATCGACAACCTCGATGGACCCGCTTGGGTGGTCGTCACCGGTCAGATGATGCTTCCGCCAAAGCCGATCGGCGAGCACGAGAACGTCGCGGACAACCTCGAAAAGTACGCCCGCTATCAGCACGCGATGGCCCTCGACAACCCGAAGTCCAGCAGCGCTCTGAGGGACAGCGTCAAGATCGAGCTTCTCCGCAAACGCGCGGATGATGAGTGGATCGTTGCCGAGCCGGAGGCGGGCGGAGGTGACGTGGTGTTCGAAGAGGGTGAGGCGATTGCATTCCGGGTCGACAACAAGCACACCGACGACGTCTTCGTGAACCTGGTGGACTTCGGACTCACTGGCAAAGTCAGTCCTCTCTATCCGATTCCAGGCGCGCAGGACGCCTTCGCGAAGGGGAAACACACGATCGGCGCGTGGGGGCTGGGCTTTCCTGACGCCTACCCCTTCGCTGAGAACGAGTACATGGCCAGTCCCGACGAGGGCACGGAGACCTTCAAGTTCTTCGTGACGACGGACCCGGCCGACTTCTCGTTCTTGAAGCAGGACACGTTCCGGTCGTTGCCGGCTGCACAGTCCGCCGGGGTCGGCAATCCGCTCGAGCTGCTGATGCGATCAGCGGCCGGCACATCGACGAGGGACGCCGGCCCGCAGATGATGTCCTTGGACGACCAGGACTGGACGACGATCTCCCACTCGTTCGTGCTGCGTCGGAAGTCCACCACCGCCCTCGATCCCGCGGGTCAACGCATCACGCTCGGCAACGAGAAGAACGGCGTGTCCGTGACGTCGAACGGGCTCGGCGGCACCGTCCGCGACCACGGTTGGGGAAGCGCGAAGGCCGCGGTGAGCGAGATGGCCGAGGGATCGCTGCTCGACTCGCTCAAGAGCGCAGGCGTCGAGATCCGCAATACGATCGAGATCGAAGCAGAAACCTCGCCCTCGGCCCGGTCCCTCGGCGAGCCGCTGAGCATCGAGCTCGAGGTGCGCGATGCCGGCGCGGGATGGGGACAGCTGGTGATGAGCACCGACGAAGCAGGTGCCGTGCGCTGGCATTTCGCGCAGGAACCGGAAGCGACACCTGCTGGAGAAGGCAGCCGCTCCCTCGGGGGTGGGACGGCTCGTTACGTCATCGACGGCGACGTCATACCTTCACCGGCCGACCACGGCGACGCTGCCCATCGCGGGCTCGTCGGCGCGGTGGGGAAGAAGTTCCTCAAGGTCCTGGTGTTCAAGCTGGTCGACCCGGTGCTGGGCATGGTCGGCGCGGAGTTCGCCGGGCGATGGGAGGCGGCCAAGAGGCCGTACGGCGTGCGCACGTTTACGCCCGACGATTACGCCGCTGATAGTGGAGCGGCGATCGACGGGTCCATGTGGGAGAAGCTGTCCGGCGGCCCGGCACTTCTGATGGTCCACGGGACCTTCAGCAGAGCGCACAACGCGTTCGGCGGGATGTCCCGGGAGCTCGTTGAGCGGTTGCACGCCAAGTACGACGGCCGCGTGTTCGCCTTCGATCATTACACGCTCTCCGAGACGCTCCAGGACAACATCGAGTGGCTCCTCCGGAATGCTCTTCCGGACGGCATCAAGATGGATCTGGACGTCATCTGTCATTCGAGGGGTGGGCTGGTGAGCCGTGTGCTGAGCGAGAAGAGCGGCGAGCTGGACATGGGGTCCCGTAAGGTGGGTGTCGATAAGGTGATCTTCGCGGGATCTCCCAACGCGGGAACCGCGCTGGCCGATCCGAAGCACATCGACGCGCTCATCAACAGCTACACGAACCTGCTGAACTTCTTCCCCGACAACGGTGTCACTGACGTACTCGATGCCATCATCACCACGTTGAAGACGGTGGCTGTCGGCGCCTTCGGTGGGCTGAAGGGAATCCAGTCGATGGTCCCCGGAGGAAAGTTCGAGGAGTGGCTGAACGCGCGCGGGGACGGGACTGCGAAGTACTTCGCGATGGCCTCGGACTACGAGCCGTCCGAATCGGGGCTGAAGGAGTACATGAAGAACCAGCTCATGGACCGGATCTTCAAGGACGTCGGTGGCAACGATCTGGTTGTCCCGACGGCGAGCGTCTACGAGGGAACCGGGGCAGGGCAGTTCCCGATCCCCGAAGAGAGGAGACTCGTGTTCACCCAGCACGAGGCCGTAGGGCACTCCGGGTACTTCGGGAGCGTGTTGGGGCGAAAGAAGATTCTGGAGTGGCTGGATACGGAGAGAGCGGGGGTGGCGGGGGCGTAGCTCAGCTTGGCGGGGGCGTAGCCGAGGGCGGCGGGGGCGTAGCGCTCTACCCGTCCATCGCCATGAACAGGTTGTTCAGCGACTCGCTCAGGGTGGGGTGTGAGAACACCCCGTCCTTGAGTGCCGTGTAGGGGACGCCCCCCATCATCGCCATCTGAACGACGGTCGCGACTTCGCCACCCTCGATGCCCAGGATGACGGCCCCGACGATCTGGCCGGTGTCGGCATCCACGACGGCCTTCATGAACCCCCGCGTCTCGTCCGTCTCGATGGCGCGGGCGACACGGGTCATCGGCAGCTTTGCCACGCGGACGTTCAAGCCAGCCTCCCGCGCCTGCTGCTCCGTCATGCCGATCCTGCCCAGTGGCGGGTCCGTGAAAAGGGTGTAGGGAACGAGTCGTGCCTCCGTCGTGGCATCTTCCCCGTCGAGCACGTTCCGCTTGAGGATCCGGTAGTCGTCGTACGCGATGTGCGTGAATGGCGGCCCGCCGTTGATGTCGCCGAGGGCGTATACGCCTGGGATGTTCGTCTCGAGGCGCTCGTTTACGCGGATGAAGCCCCGTTCCGTCACGTCGAGCCCTGCGGCTTCCGGGGCGAGCGAGTCCGTGTTCGGTGTTCGCCCCGCCGACACGAGCGCGTGCGAGCCCTCGAGGCTCCTCGTTCCCCCGCCCTGGCTGACCATGACGCGCACGCCGCCACCGTCGCGCGCCTCGATCCGCTCGGCGTTCGCTTCCGTGAGGACCTCGACGCCTTCGCCCCCGAGGATCTTCGCCAACTCCTCCGACACGTCCTCGTCTTCCCTCGGCAGCAGTCGTGGCGCCCGCTCCACGATGGTCACCCGGCTACCGAAGCGCCGGAACATCTGCCCGAACTCCAGGCCGATGAAGCCGCCCCCCCAGGCGATCAGGTGCTCGGGTGCCTCGCCCAGCTCCATAACGGAGGTCGAGTCGAGGTAGTCGACCTCGTTTAGGCCGGGGATGGGCGGCACACTGGGCCGTGCTCCCGCATTGATGAAGATGAGCGGCGCCTCGAGGGAGCGCTCGGAGCCGTCGGAGGCCCGCACGACGATCTCCCGAGGCCCGATGAAGCTCGCCTCTCCGAAGATCAGGTCGAGCGTCTCGTGCCGCTCGAGGCCTTTCTGGCTGGCGCCGCTCCACGAGTCGACGATGTCACGCTTCCGCCTTCGGACGACTTCCAGATCGACTTCGACCGGACCCGTCACTACGCCGTAGTCGGCGGCCCTGCCCGCGAGATGCGCGACCCGAGCGCTCGCGACCATCGTCTTGGTCGGGGTGCATCCTTCGACGACGCACGTGCCGCCAACACGTCCCCGCTCGATGATGGCGGTCTTCCGGCCGGCTTGAGCCAACGCGCCTGCCAGCGGCTTTCCGCCCTGGCCGGTCCCGATGATGATCGCGTCGTACGATTCAGGCATGTTCGGCTCCCGTGTCCGGCCTTCAGTCCCGAGGGCAAGCATGTTCGCTGCGGATTCAGGACTCCGTTCGTTTCACCTCGAGCCACCAGCGGTAGAAGATGATGATCAGTGCGAGGCCCATGATCCAGCCCTGACCCACCTTCATGATCGCTCCGGCCACTTGTTGATCGCCGAGCGCGGTAGTGCCGGGGATCGGAGGGGCCAGCTCGTAGGTGGCATAAATGGGGAAGCGTGAGAACACCATCATCGCGAAGGGTGGACGGATGAGGATCCCGTTGAGGCCGAGGTAGGCCACCTTCGCTAGGGGGTGGAAACCGGTGCGGTCAGGGACGGGACACAGCACCGGCCACCAGAACACGAGGCCGGCGGCCAGCCAGCTCATGTCGAGCGCGAACATGCCGAGCTGGGTCGCCATGAGCGTGTCGACCACGCCGGGCCAGTGTGTGACGGTCATGACGACGTTGTAGATCACGAAGGCGGGGACCGGGTGGGTGACGTCGGCCATCACGGCGAGCAACCGGTCGCGCTCCCGAAGCCGGTCGAAGAAACCCGGCGGAAGCCCCAGCAGCAGGAAGGCGGGCGCGATGAGACCGGTGAGGAGGAACTGCCCCATGTGGACGCTGGCCAAATACGAGGCGCCTAAAGGCCCCATCGGCCAATCGAGCGCTCCCCACAGGACCGCTACGCCGACGTAGAAGGGAATGGCCCGGCGGGTCGTCCGATGGGGACCCGCCAGTCGCCAAAAGACACCCACGAGCAGGGCCACGAACAACCACACTCCGACGTAGGGCTGCCACGTCCAGTCCCACGCCGTGCTCTGGGAGAAGCACCACCACTGCATGTGCTAGTGACCCGCTCCGGTGGGGACCACGAAGGCGAGGATGCCCTCCAGCTCCGTTAGGGCGCGCACCTCGGCGCGCAGATCCAGCGTTCGGCCGCTTCGGAAGCGAAGCTCACCAGTCAGGGAATCGCCAGGCGACGGCAACCGTGACAGGTTTCGCAGCATGACATGGGTCTCGCCGGGAGCGAGCCTGACGAGTGCGTGGCCCGGCACCTCGATCTCGGCGACAGGCGACATCACCCGCATCCCGCCTCTTTCCACGGACTCGTGGATCTCGGCCCAGCCGACGCCATCGACGATCACCTCCTCGAGTGCGTCGTCCTCGACCCCGGTGTTCCGCAGGGCGAAATAGAGCGCGGACGACTCACCGGTCGCGGATTCACCGACGAAGGCGACAGACAGCTCCATCGCCCCGTCTTCACTCGCCGCAACCCAGTGCGTGTCTCCTCGGCACCCGACGACCGCGAGAACGATGCTGGCCACGATCAAGCCGTTCGAAGCGAGAGGAGGCGAGGCTCTGCGGCTGCTCAGGGCCCGACCCACGGCTGATCCATCAGCTTCGGGAGATCATGCGCCCAGTCCGCCTGTCGGGTGCCGAACGGGTATCGAAGACGGGCCGGCCCGTCGGGCGAAAAGGCGATGACCGAAGCGGCGTGTCCGACGAGGTACCCGCCGTTCTCGTCGGTGTCGGCGTTCACCGACGGGGGAAGCCCGAGGTCGATCTGGATCTGATTCACCTCGTCGATCGTGCCTCGCAGCCCCACGAACGACGCGTCGAAAACGTCCAACCACTCGCGGATCCGCTCGGCCGTGTCGCGCTCGGGATCGGTCGTAACGAAGACGACGGTAACCCGGCGACGGCGCGCGACACCCATGTCCCGAAGGACCTGACCGATGTTGGCCATGTGGATCGGACATACATCGGGACACTGCGTGTAACCGAAGAAGAGCAAGCTGAGCTGCCCCTCCGTCCTCTCGAGGAAGGAGTACGGTTGGCCCTCCGTGTCCGTCAGTGTGAAGTCCGGCCGCGGAATTGGCTCCATGTACGCCTGTCCTCTGTACTCACCCGGCGAATCGCCGGCACCGGCGGGCGAGCAAGCCACCGCCAGAGTCGACACTAGAAGAGTGCGTAGGAGCACATGCCGGCTCCCGCGGTGGAGCCGTCTATCGCCCGGTGTCGCTTCACATCCGTTCATCGATTCCTCTACCGCGGGCCTCGGGTTCTGTTCGAGAGCCTCCTATTATCCAATCCAAAGCTGTCGGATGGAAGCCGGGGGGTGGAATCCGCTGCGATCGTGCGTGTGCCTGCGCAGATATTGCCGGTCCTCCGGCCTCGGCCTAGTGTGGGACCCCCGACCGATACCGCTTGCGGAGGCGACGATGCTCGGCTCGATCACTCTTCGGTGTTTCGCGACTCTCCTGCTGGCTCTCGGCCTTCTTTCGGGCAGCACGGCCTCAGCTGTCGCCCAGGCAGGCCCTGCCGACATGGTGCTCAGGAACGGCAAATTCGTGACCGTTGACGAGCGGATGCCCGAGGCGGAGGCGATGGCCATCCTCGGTGACCGCATCCTCGACATCGGCACGGATGCCGAGATGGGCGCGTACATCGGACCGGAGACGGAGGTCGTCGACCTCGGGGGGCAGCTCGCGATTCCGGGATTCGTCGAGAGCCACGGGCACTTCCTCGGCGTTGGAGACGCCACCCAGCAGCTGAACCTGATGGACGTCGAGAGCTGGGACGAGATCGTCGGGATGGTCGAGCAAGCGGTGTCGCGCGCGCGCCCGGGCGAGCTCATCCGGGGCCGGGGCTGGCATCAGGGAAAGTGGAACCCGCCACCCGCCCGCACCATCGAGGGACTTCCCACCCATCACTCGCTCTCGGCGGTCTCACCCGAGAACTCCGTGGTTCTCCGCCACGCCAGCGGACACGCGACGTTCGCGAACGCAATGGCCATGGAGATGGCCGGCGTCACGCGGGACACATCAGATCCCGAGGGTGGGCAGATCGTGCGCGACGAAGCGGGAGATCCGATCGGCGCCTTCCGTGAGACGGCGTCGGGGCTCCTGGGGCCCGCTCAAAGGAACGCGAGCCGGCCAGACCCGAGCAGGCTCGCACGCCTCGCCGCGCAGGAAGTGCTCTCGAAAGGGATCACTACCTTCCAGGACGCGGGATCGAGCCTCGGCAACGTAGACATGTACCGCGAGCTGGCGGAGGCTGGCGAGCTCGGCGTGCGCCTTTGGGTCATGCTCCGGGCTTCGAACGAAGAGCTAGCCACCGCCCTGCCCCGCTACCGAATGGTCGGCGTGGCCGACAACCACCTCACCGTCCGTGCGATTAAGCGGTCGATCGATGGCGCGCTAGGCTCGCACGGAGCGTGGCTGCTCGAGCCGTACAACGACCTTCCCGAGTCCTCCGGGCTGAACACGAGCTCCATCGAGAGCATCGAGGAGACGGCACGCCTCGCGTTCGAGCACGGCTTCCAACTCGGTGTGCACGCGATCGGCGACCGCGGCAACCGGGAGACCCTCGACATCTTCGAACGGACATTCGCGACGGACCCGGATCGGCCGAGCCCGCGCTGGCGTGTGGAGCACGCCCAGCACCTCCACCCGGACGACATCCCACGCTTTGGCCAGCTTGGCGTGATCGCGTCCATGGAAGGGGTGCACGCGACTTCGGACGGGCCGTGGATCGAGCCCCGATTGGGGAATCAGCGGGCCCGGGAAGGCGCTTACGTGTGGCAGAGCCTGATGCGCTCAGGGGCCGTCGTGACGAACGGAACGGATGCGCCTGTCGAGGACGCCGATCCCATCGCGAGCTTTTACGCGACCGTGTCACGTGTGCTCGCTGACGGTTCCGTCTTCTATCCCGAGCAGCGCATGAGCCGCATCGAGGCCCTACGCTCCTACACGATCAACGGGGCGTATGCCGCGTTCGAGGAGGACATCAAGGGCTCGCTCACCCCCGGGAAGCTCGCGGATATCGTCGTTCTCTCGCGGGACATCATGACGATCCCGGAGGACCAGATCCCGGGCGCGGAAGTCGTCTATACGATCGTCGGAGGTGAGATCCTGTACCGGAAGCGGCCCGCGTCCTAGTTGTGACCGGCGCGGGATGCCCCCGCCGTCCGGATATCAGCGGCACGTTCGGCTACAGACCACTAGGACTTGGTGGGGCGCCCGCGAGCGCGCGTCACCCCACCGCCTCCGGCAAGTCCTCGCCCGCCCCCAGGCGAACTTCCGGAAGCACGTCCTTGAACGCTTCCGCGAATAGGTCCCAAACAGTCACGAATAGGGCGGCCACCACCGGTCCGAGGATGAACCCGACCGCGCCGAAGACGTAGATCCCACCGAATGTGCTCAGAAGGATCAGGAGGTCGGACATCTTCGTGTCGCGTCCGATGAGACGAGGTCGGAGGAAGTTGTCCACGGTCCCGACGACGGCCCCGCACCAGACGCCGATGGCGATTCCCGCGAAGAATTGTCCGGTGATGAACAGCCACGCGACCGCGGGAACCCATATGAGGGCCGCGCCGATCGCCGGGACGATCGAAAGCACGGCCATCACCGTTGCCCAAAACGCCGCGCCCGGGATCCCGAATACGAAGAAGCTCAGTCCCGCCAGCGCGCCCTGGAGAATCCCGATCACTAGCGAGCCCTTGATTGTCGCCCGTGTAACCGACACAAAGCGCTCCAGAAGTCGGTCTTCGTCATTCGACGACAGTGGCATCAAGTAGAGGATCCTCCCCAGGACCTTCTCTCCGTCGATCAGGAAGAAGAACATCGCGTACAGCATCACGAAGAGCTGGAGCAGGAAGTTGGCGGTCCCGAGCGTGGCCGATCGGACGTTTTCGATGAGGACTCCGCCCGTGGTCTGGATGAGCTGGCCCACAGTGCCGGCGATCTGGTCACGCTCAGGGAGCAGCTCGCTCACGAACGGAATCGCCTCCGCGCGCTCTCTCAACAATCCGATGAGATCCGCGTTCTCCCGAATCCATGGACCGGCCGCTTGCGAGACCTCGACCGCTTGCGACACGACCAACCCGAGAAACGCGATCGCCGGGCCCACGAACACGACTAGGAGGATGAGGAGGGTGGTCACGGAGGCGAGCTTCCTACGGTCACCGAAACGACGGAGGAGCCGTAGGTAGATCGGACGGCTCACGGCCGTGAACACGGCGGCGAGGAGCACCGTGATCACGAAGCCGCGGATCATCGTGAAGAAGAGAAGCGAGATCGCCAGCACGAGGACCAGGAGGAATCTGTTTCGGAACCGCGAGGCGTCGAGGGGTGCGTCGGCCATGGTTGCTCCACGTCGGGTTGGGCGCGCGGCCGGCCGAGGTGCTCCACCGGCTCGGGGAGCCCTCGACTCGCCGTCGGACCGGTCCACTGGACAGCAGTCGGAAACAAAGTAGCTTCCGTCGGGCCACTCTGGACCCTTGTTCCTCGTGGGCAGATGTAAGCCGTTCTCTCCCGTAGGTTTTCTTGCCGTGATCTCAGTTGTCGTACGGCGCGCCATAGTGCGCGCTATCTCGTGTGGCGTCGTTGCGGTTGCCAGCGCTCCATCGGGCGTAGCCGCTCAGTCCCCGTTGCCGGACCTGTCACAGGAGTGGCGATGGGTGGACTACGGTCCCGAATCGGGCCTTCCCTCCGGCAGGGTCTTTCAGCTGGTCGAGGTGGACTCGCGGATCTGGATCCGGACGGAGGAGGGGATCGCCTTTTACAACGGGTTCATGTGGCACCCCCTCGGTTCCTCGGAGGGACTCGCCGAGCCTGATCCGACCTGGCTCGCGAGCAACGGCCGGGGTGGTGTGCTCGTGGCGGCCGGAGGTCGGGTCTTCACCGGCGGGTCCACTGGAATGGAGGAGCTTCCGGTCCCCGCACCTGACGCGGGATGGCTGTGGGACCGGGTCGCGGCCGTCGACTCGCAACAGATCCTTCTCACCGCACGGCGTCAGGAGGGCGAGGCGCGATCGTTCCTTTACGACGGAGAGCGACTGTTCGAGAACAACCCCGCGCAAGGAGTCGACTCGGGACTCTGGATCACGCGGGCCGGGTCGATCTGGCTCGACTCTTCCGACGGATTGCACCGATTCGAGGATGGACGCTCCTGCGTCAGCAAGCGCTCGTGGAGGCCGTTCGAACGGGCGTGAGACCAATTGTCGAGAGCGCTTCAGGCGAGGGGTTCGTGTACCGAACCCATCAACATCCGAGGCCCGGACTCTACCATTGGGACTCGGACGGACCGCTCCAGTATCTGGAGAGCGAGGGCGACAACAATCTGTTGTCAGCCGATATGAGCGCGGATGGGCTCGCGATTTTCGTCTACGAGACGGGCGACGTTCGTCTTTACGAGGACCGAGAGTGGTCTTCCGTCGACCTGGCACCGGCGAGACGGGATGGCGTCAACTTCGTGCACATCGGGGAAGGCGGTGATCTGTGGGTCGCGTCGGCCCGGGGCCTCCATATCTTCCGAAGCTCGCTCGGACGATGGGGCCGGGTGCGGAGGCCCTTTCCGGATCCGCGGAACCGTGTCCACGCCATCCTGATGGACGGAGACGTGATGTGGATGGGAACCGCGGGCGGGGTCAACGTCCACAACCGTCCGGGGGGTTCGGGGTGGCGTACGGAGATCCTGGGCCAGGACGTGAGCCAGGTCACAGGGCTCGCGCAGGACCAACAGGGCGGGATCTGGGTGACCAGCGGCAACAGCTTCGAGGGTGCGCTCCACTGGAATGGTACCGACTGGAGTTACTTGGGACCCGACGACGGCCTTCGTGGGCGCATTCATGGGGTCTACGCGCTTTCCGACGGGTCGATCTGGTTCGCGTCTCTCGGGCGCCGAGGTCAGGTGGGTGCTGGCTTCTACCGACTCAAAGAGACCTGTCCTACGGTCAATGTGATTTACGCTTCCGGCTATGCCGTAGAGGCGACGCGCGCTACCCCGCCGGGAGAAGCGCATCCGGACATCCTGAGCAAACCCTTCGCCCTCGACGATCTAGCCGTCCAGGTCCAGGCGGCCATCGGCCCGGATCCCTTGGATGGGACGAGTGCCCCGGGCTGAGTCTAACGTTCTAGGGTGCCACCGCTTTGCCACCCAGCACCGCGATCACGATGTCCACGTGAGCGGTGAGCAGCTCCGCTGGAGGTGAGGCTCTTCCAGTCGCGAGAATGGCCTGGGCGGACAGCGTGAGGAAGCGGGCCAGCTTCCGTAGATCGTGGCCACGCTTGAGCTCGCCCCGTGCCGCGGCCCGTGACAACGCATGGAAGAACGCCGCTTCCATCCCCTCCAGGTAACTCCGCACGCGAGCGGCCGCTTCCGGGTCCCTCAACCCGACTTCGACCGCCGAGTTGGTCATGAGACACCCGCGCAGGTCTCGCCCCGTGGTCGCGACCGCGATGAGGCCATCGAAGAACTTCCGAATGGAGGCGGCCCCGTCCCGAGACCGCTCGAGGCCCCCGAGGAGCCGGTCGGCGACCCGGTCTCGGTACCGGTCCAGCGCCGCCAGGAAGAGCCCGTGCTTACTGCCCCACGTGTTGTACATCGTGCCTCGGTTCACACCCAGCTCCTCGACCAAGTCCTGCACCGAGGTCGCCTCGTACCCCTTCCGCCAGAAGAGCAGAACCGCCTTGTCGAGGACGTCGTCCGGGTCGAACTCGCGAGGCCGTGCCATGAATCCCTTCCGTGTTCAGGATCGAACGAAGCTTCATCGTACGCGTTCTGGAACAAATGTTCAATTATGATTGGGCCTGCGGGCAGCGGTCGACAGCAACCACCGTGCACCCCTACTTTGCGCCCCTTCGAGACCTGTCCTTCGAACCTGCCGTTCGGACGCCCCGCAGAGCCGCGAGCCCCGTGCCCAGTAGAGTTCCGAACGCCCGAAGCCGATCCCTGAGCTCTCCGCCGACTCGCTACGCGTGATGATGATCTGGCTTCGCCGGGCGTTGGGCGCGTTCTTGGTGGTATTCGTCTTCGTCCCGGTGTTCCGGCTGCTGGGATCGGCCGAGATGGCTTCCTTTCAAGCCGCCAGCCTCGCAGCCGCTGAAGCCAATCTGGACGTCGGGATTTGGGGCACGCTGGTGTTCGTGCTCGGCGGCGCGCTGGTCGCGTTTCTCCTTCCTGGAGATGGCCTCCGCCGAGCGGCCCGCTCTCTGGCGGACAGGCTGTCGGCCGTGCCCCCCCCGACCTTCGCGCTCGGCATCGGGTTGTTCGCGGCGGTAGCGTCGGCCGCGGCAGGGCAGGTGCTCTTCCGGGGGATCGCGAGCAACGTCGACGAGATCGCCTCGCTCATCCATGCCCGCTACCTCGCGGAGGGCATGCTCGCGGGTCCGGTGGGTGACTCGCCCGGTGCGTGGCTCATTCCCAACATGCTCCTCGTGGATGCGGGTTGGCTCTCCCAGTATCCACCGATGCATCTCGTGCTCCTGGCGGCGGGATACAAGGTCGGGGCGGTGTGGCTCGTGGGGCCTGTCCTGACGGGGATCACCGTCGGGGTCGTGGCGCTGCTCGCCGACCGTCTACTCGCCGACGACCCTGGCGTGGCCCGGGTCGGCAGCGTGCTCGTGGGACTGAGCCCGTTCCTCCTTCTTCTGGGCGGCGGATACCTGAGCCACGTATCCGCGTTGACGTTTGCCACGCTCGCGCTCTATCTGGCGCTGCGTGCCGCGGAGGGTGGGGCGTGGTGGGCCGTCCCCGCCGGCGTGGCGGTTGGCGCCTTCGTGACGAGCCGCCCCTGGACGGGGCTCGTGATGGGGGCGGCGTTTACGGCGGGCTTGTGGGTGTTCCATGCGGTGCGCCAGGGGGAGGCCGCGGGTTGGCTGGCACGCAGATTGGCGGGCGTAACGCTTGGCGGGCTTCCGTTCGCCGTGGGACTGGCGCTGTTCGACTCGAGGCTCTTCGGCCACCCCCTCAGCATGGGGTACTCGGTCGCGAATGGTTCGAGCCACGGCCTCGGCTTCCACAACGATCCTTGGGGCTCCCCATACGGCCCGCTCGAGGCCGTCGCCTACACGTCGTCCAGCCTGATCGCGCTGGGGATTCACCTCCTCGAGACGCCCATTCCACTTGTCGCTCTGGTCGCGCTGTTCCTGGTCGTAGCCGACCGCCTCTTGCCCGGGCAACGCGTCCTTCTCGCGTGGGCGCTGCTTCCCGTGGCCACGAATGCCCTGTACTGGCATCACGGTGTCCACCTCGGTCCCCGGATGCTGTACGAGGCGACACCGGCGTGGGTCCTGCTCGGCGCCGTCGCGGTGACGCGGTTGACACGAGCCCCTCCGGGTAGGGGACGCCTCAACGTCCCGGACGTGCTGCTTTGGGCCGTCGGGTGCAGCGTGCTGGTCGCCCCGCTCTTCGCCTTCCAACGAGCGCGCAGCTATGCGTGGACCGACGAGGCGCTCGCTCGCATCGTGGCCCCCGAGATCCCGGGCGTGGAGACGCCTCTCGTCTTCGTCCACACCAGCTGGTCGGAGCGTATCGCGAGCACGCTGCAGGGAACCGGGATGACCCAAGACTCCGTGAACAGCGTGCTTCGTCGGAACGACGTGTGCGAGGTGTATCGATTCGCCTATGCACGGGCGGGGGCCCTTCCGGCGACGGAGACGACTCCCCCTCCAGCCACGTTGGACTTCCAGCGTATTCCGTCCTCTCCCGGCCGGCTTCAGTTGGTGGAGCTGGTGCCGGGTGCGCCGGTCCGTTTGGACCCCGCGCTCGAGCCAACGGCGTCGTGTCGGCGCGAGGCCGGGGCTGATCGGATGGGCTCCGTCGCGCTCGCGCCTCTTCTCTGGCAGGGAGATCTTCCCGGCATCGAGGGGAACGGTGCGCTCTTCGTCCGCGACCGAGGACCTGAGGAGAACAGCCGCCTCCTCCAGCGCTTTCCCGACCGTCCACCGTTCGTTTACGTACCGACTCGACCGGAATCGCCGCCAGCCCTGCAAGGGTATGACGAGGCAATGGAGATGTTGTGGGGAGTCGATGAGCAGGGCCCCGGGTGACGAGGCCTCGTTGCACGCCTTCGTCGCCGCACCGTAAGATTGTCGACTCGATCGACATACACTGCTTGGGCGGCCCAGGGACTAACGGGCCGAGTCCGGGGTCCACTGGCGGTATGTGCAGCGGATACCCACGGAAAGGAAGAGTCGGATGAGTCGTCTCGACACGCTATCCGTCATCGGCCTGTGTGCTCTAGCCCTCTCCGGTTGCGACAAGACGGGCGCATACGGTGAAGCCAACAGCATCATCGTGGGGGCTCCAATGGAGCTCTGGGAGGCAGTTGGAGACGGGCTGATCGAGGGCCTCGAGCCGACGATCTTCACCGTTCGCGACGAGCGGACCTTCAAGATCACGCACCAGGACCCGCTCGGCCCCGAATGGGACTTGTTGCGCGAGTTCAAGCAGGTGCTGCTGATCGGCTCGGTGGACGACCCTTGGATCGCAGAAGCCTTGGAGGAGCGCCCGCGCCCCGAGGCACACGACCCACCGGAGATCTTCCAGCTCTTCGACGTCTGGGCGCGCGGACAGCTCGTGACGGTGTTGCTCGTCCCGCCCGGCGGCGGCGCTGCCGACGTTGCAAGTCAGTTGGACGAGCTCCACGAGCTTCTCGACCGACAGTATCGGCAGTTCGTCCTCGCCCGGATGTTCGTGTCCGGCCACGACTCCTTGCTCATCGACACGCTGCTCGCCCAGGGCGGCTTCTCCCTGGACCTCCCGAGGGTGTACCGGTGGGACCGCCGCGACTCCGTGTTCATCTTCCGGAACGACAACCCGGATCCTGCGGAGCTCATTCGCGAGGTCGGTGTTACGTGGCGAACACCCATCCCGGAGGGGATGGACAGGGAGGGCATCCTCGAGTGGCGCTTGAGGATCGCGCGTGAGTATTACACGGACGAGCAGGTCGTCGAAGAGGAGATCGAGGGGGGTCCAGGAGGAATCGGTGACCGATTGGCCTATCAGATCCAGGGCGTGTGGCAGAACCCGCCCGGCGCGTGGCCCGCGGGGGGTCCCTTCCTCGCTCGGACCATCTCGTGTCCGCAGCAAGACCGACTGTACTTGCTCGACTCGTGGCTTTACGCCCCAGGAAGAGACAAGTACGAGTACATGCTGCAGTTGCAGACCGTCCTGAACTCGTTCGAATGCGAGGGTGCCTCAGAGGGCTGAACGCCCTTGCGCTCCCTCGAGCAGCTTCACGACGAGCTCCGCGCTTCTCCTCGACGCGCCGCGGTGGGCTTCGATGACGGCACGGCCGCGTTCGGCCATCTCACGTCCGGCCTCCGGCGTCTCCAGCAGCTCGGCAGCGGCTGCCATGGGTGCGTCCGAAACCCGAATCCCGCCTCCCTCCTGTAGGGCTGCAACCACCTGCCCGAAGTTTTCGTGGTGGGGACCGATGACCGTCGGTCGGCCCGATGCCACCGGCGGAATGGGATCCGATCCGCCCATCGGAACGAAGCTTCTGCCCACGACGGCGACATCTGCGAGTGAGTACGCTCTGTCCAACTCACCCATGGTGTCGAGGAGGAACACGTCGGCGCCGGCCGGCGAAGCCTCGCCGCGCTCCGTGAAATCCGTTCGACGGACCATGTCGGAATCCAACGCTGCCACTTCGTCGAAACGCTCCGGCTTGCGCGGGACGATGAGGAGCTGGGCCCGAGGCGGACGCGTGGCGATGAGCATCTCTTCCTCTCCCGGTCCCGTCGACCCCGCGACGATGAGTGGTCGATCTCGGGTGATTCCCAGGGCGTCGGCCAGATCGTCCGCTCTGGGGTTCGGGTCCTCGAGATCGACGTTGTCCCACTTCATGGTGTCGGTCACGGAGACGTGCTCGGCCGGGGTGCCCAGCTCAACGAACCTGCGTGCGTACTCTTCCGTCTGCGCCCCGACCGCGGCGAGCTGCGCGAATACGGGCCGCATCCACCGCTTCACGCACCGGTAGCCCCGCATGCTCGACGCGCTCAAGCGCCCGTTCGCCACGCATACGGGGATCCCACGTCGAGCGCACTCGGTGACGAGACCAGGCCAGACCTCCAGCTCGATGAGCAGGACGACGTCCGGGCGTACGCCGTCGAGGAAGCGACGCACCATCCAGGACAGATCGAACGGGTAGCGAACCACCCGATGGCGATGGCCGAACAGCGCTCGCGCACGGCTCATGCCGGTGTTGGTCGTGCTGCTGATGACGACGTTGAGTCTCGGGGAATCCGCTCCGGACAGTGTGTCCACCAGAGTGCGGATCGCGCTGATCTCGCCTACGCTCACGCCATGGATGAGGACAGTCGGCGTGGCGGAGGCGCCTACGGGGCCCACGTGTCCGAACCGCGCCCTCCAATCCGTCCGCCACTTTCCTGTTCGGACCAGGTTCACGATGAGCACCGGCGCACTCAGGAGCGCAGCGGCGAGATAGACGACGTTGAAGCGGAGCATGTCCGGATCTCTGCGTGTCTCCGGTTTCAGTATGTTGTCGGTCGTAGCATGTCCGGGTCCGCCCAGGAACGGAGATCCCAGATGGCCGGTGCAGACTAGTCCTCGGTGACTATGCCGATCAAGGGAAAAGCGCGGCCCATGCTCCCGGCCGACCCCAAGTCCATCCTTCTCGTTCGACTGACGGCGCGCGGCGACGTGCTCCTCGCCACTCCGATGATCAAGGCGCTTCGTCGACGCTACCCGTCGGCCCACATCGCATGGGCGGTGGAGGCCCACGCCAGGGATTTCGTCGCACACCACCCGGA
The DNA here is from genome assembly GCA_965248625.1 of Longimicrobiales bacterium. Lineage (GTDB taxonomy): Bacteria > Gemmatimonadota > Gemmatimonadetes > Longimicrobiales > Gaopeijiaceae. The sequence continues at coordinate 2,869,959 of OZ252109.1, forward strand.
TCTCGACGAGTTGATCGTCTGGGACCGGGCGGAGTGGAAGACCTTGATCCGGAAGGGGCATTGGAGACGACTGGTGAGCGCGTTCCGCGACCTGCGGCGCCGGCTCCGGTCTCGTCGCTTCGACGTAGCGCTGGACCTGCAAGGGCTACTCCGGAGCGGGTGGGTCGCGAGGCTCTCGGGGGCTCCGGTGCGCATCGGTCTCGGCTCGAAGGAGGGCAGCTGGCTCTTCATGACTCACACCGTGCCCCGGTATGGCCCCGTGCCCGGTGGCACCAGCCTCCAATACCCCTATTTCGCCGAGCGCCTCGGGCTCGATAGCGAGCCGTTCCAACTCGAGCTCACGCTCGATGGCGAAGACGAGAGCTTCGCGCGACGGTTCGTCGACGAACGTCGGCTGGTCGGCGGATATGCCGTCGTGTGTCCATTTACGACTCGGGACCAGAAGCACTGGTACGAGGACCGGTGGGGTCCCCTCATCGCCCGGATCCGAGACGAGCTCGGGTTGCCTGTCGTCCTGCTCGGTGGCCCAGCGGACGGCAAGGCCGCCAAGCGGTTGGGCACGCTGACCGATGGGCACATCATCGACCTGGTGGGAAAGACGGAGCTCTCCGAGGCAGCGGCGATCGTCGAGCACGCCGCGCTGTTCATCGGAGTCGATACCGGCCTCACCCACGTCGCAGTGGCGTTCGAGCGTCCATCCGTGTTGCTGTTCGGCTCGAACATCCCGTACGACGCGCCTCCTCATGCGAACGCTCGCATCGTCCTCCACATGCAGCCCTGCGCCCCCTGCGGCGGACATCCGACGTGTAACGGAGCGTACTGGTGCATGCAGGCGATCACGGTAGACGAGGTTTTCGCAGAGGCTCGATCCGTTTTGGGAGCACTCGAATGAGACGTGTCGTTCGGTTAGCGCTGCTGTGCGTCATCGTGACTCTCGTCGGGGTGGTGGGCGCCGAGTCCGCCCCGGCGCAATCGACGCCACGACCCCCCCTGCAAGACGCGGCCGTGAAGCTCCAGGCGGGAGACTTCGAGGGCGCGATCACCGTGCTCGAACCGCTGACCGAGTCGTCACCACGGAACGGCCAAGCCTGGTTGATGCTTGGCCGAGCACGACTCGGGGCGGGTGACCCCGAGGGCGCGCGGGCGGCGTACATGACGGCGACGGAGTTGGAAGACGTGGGTCCGAACGCGCTCTATGGAGTGGGGATGACCCACGCGGTCGATAGCTCCCTGGACCTGGCTTTCCACTGGCTCGAACGGGCGAAGGAGTCAGGGCGCGTAAACATGACGCAGCTCGGCGGCGACCCCAACGCTGGAAACCTGGCCGATGACCCACGTTACTCGAGCCTGTTCCCGACAGACGAAGAGTTCTCTGACCCGTTCCGTGAACCCTACGAGATCGTGCACGAGTGGCGCGGTGAGGCAGCCGGAGACCAGTTCGGGTGGATCGCCCGCAACATCGGAGACGTGGACGCCGACGGAGTAAACGATGTCACGACGTCCGCCCCGACCCACGCCGGAGCCGGGCCGGCTGCGGGAAAGATCTACGTGTACTCGGGAGAGTCGGGGGCACTCCTGTGGTCGGCGGACGGAGAGCCGAACGGCCAGCTGGGATGGGGATCGAAGCTGCAGGCGATGTGGACGTCGACGGAATCCCCGACGTGATCGCCGGGGCCCCGGGGGTCGGCAAGGCGATGGTCTATTCGGGGCGGGACGGATCGGTGATCCACACCTTCGTGGCCGACGACCCGGCGAACGACGGTTTCGGCGGGCGCGTCGGGTACCGGCCAAGGGGCGGGCGCGGCCTACCTGTATTCGGGTGCTGACGGCTCGGTCTTGGCGCGAATGACCGGCGACCTGTTCGGAAGCGCCTCGGGTGGGTATGAGCGGGACGGCCGAGCTCTCATTGTCGTGGGTGCGCCGGGTGCCGGTCCCAACGGCGGCGGGCGGACTTACGTCTACCGCGACCTGTCGGGTGAGCTGGCGTTCGTGATCGAGGCGGACGGGACCGGCGCACAGCTCGGCGGGATGTTCGTGTCGGTCGTAGGGGATATCGACGGGGACGGCGAGCCGGACGTGTACGCGTCGGATTGGGCGAACGCGGCCAGCGGTCCGTCGACGGGCCGGATCTACGTGCACTCGGGCGCGTCCGGCGACCGGCTGCTCACCCTGACCGGCGAGACGGCCGGGGACGGGTTCGGGATCGGCGTCGCTGACGCAGGCGATCTCGATGGAGACGGTCGTGGGGACCTCGTCATCGGCTCGTGGCAGCAGGGGAGCGCCGCCCCGTCGGGGGGGAAGGTGTACGTCTATTCAGGCGCCACGGGGGAGCTGCTGCACGAGTGGACGGGACAGGTCCCCGGAGAGACATTCGGATTCGACACGACGGGGATGGGCGACGTAAACGGCGATGGTGTGATCGACTTGCTCATCACCTCGGCCTGGAGCGCGGTGAACGGCACGCAGTCCGGCAGGATGTTCATCTTGAGCGGGAAGCCGGTGTTGGGCGGGAGCTGACCCGCGACGATCACTCCTTGCGCCGGCAACTCCGCGCCTCGGCGGCTCTTTGCCCCCCCCTCCGACAACTCTTGTCGAAACGTAAGGGGTGCGGTTATCGTATCTCCTGTCGAATCATGAGGGGAATCAACGGTCAGGCAGATGAAGAATCCGTCTCAGGACGTGCTCCGTGGAACGCTGGACATGCTGGTGCTGCGCACGCTCGCCGTGGAGGCGATGCACGGGTGGGGCATTTCCGAGCGCATTCAGATGCTTTCATCCGACGTGCTGCGGATCAATCAAGGCGCCCTCTACCCGGCGGTGCACCGGCTCGAAAAGAGGGCGCTCATCCGGTCGTATTGGGGCCGCTCCGACAACAACCGGCGAGCCAAGTTCTACGAGCTCACGAGCGCGGGGAGGAAGCACCTCGCCCTCGAGGAGGAGGGCTGGCAGCGGTTCATCACGGCGGTCAACCGCGTCATGCAGGGGGCTTGAATGGGCGCGATCAGTGATGGCGCGGAGGCGACGGCGTGAAGTGGCTCCATCAGCTTCTGTTTCGGCTTCGCCCCTTCGTGTCGCGGAGCCAGGTCCACCGGGACATCGACGAGGAGCTCCACTTCCACATAGAGATGGAGACGGAGAAGAACGTCCAGCGCGGCATGAGCCCCGCCGAGGCACGGAGAGTGGCGGTGGTGGAGTTCGGGGGGATCGAACGCTTTAGGGAGGAGGTGAGGGACGTGGATGGGGTGAGCGTGTTGGAGAGGATCGGATCGGATCTCAAATACGGACTGAGGGTGCTGCGCAAGAACCCCGTGTTCACGGGGGTTGGTGTGCTTACGCTGGCCCTCGGGATCGGGGCGAGCACCGCCATCTTCAGCGTCGTGGACGGCATCCTGCTACGCCGGTTGCCGTTCCCGGAGCCGGACCGGCTCGTAACCGTGTGGTCGGACTACACGCGACGCGGCGGACCCGTTCGCGAATGGCTCTCCTACCCGAATTTCCACGATTTGCGGGCCATCGACGGCGTCTTCGAGGATGTCGGCTTCCACGGCGCGGCCACCCAAGCACTGACCGGGGAGGGTGACGCACAGCAACTCGTCGGCGTCCAGGTCTCCTACGGGATGCTGTCGCGGGTTCTCCGGGTCGAGCCCGTGATGGGTCGAGGATTCCGACCCGAAGATGACGTCCCCGATGCTCCGCCTGTCGTTCTGCTGACCAACGCTCTGTGGGTGAGTCAGTTCGGCTCGGACCCGGAAGCCGTCGGCCGCTCGATCACCCTCGACGACCAGCCTGTCACAGTCATTGGAGTTCTCCCGAGGGGATTCCGGCACCCTTATCAGGAGAACGCCGACTTCTTCAGTCCCGCACGGTGGAACGAGACGACGCATTTCGGGGGGCGCGGCAGTGCCGTCATCCGCTCGATGGCGAGGCTCGCGCCGGGCGTTTCCCTCGAGGCTGCCCGCGGCGAAGCCCAGCGCCTGGGAGCTCTCCTGGAGCAAAGCTTTCCGGAGGCGAACACGGGGGTGGGCTACGCCGTCTTCCCGCTTCAGAGCGACCTCGTGCGCGCGGCATCTCCCGCGCTGTGGACGCTCCTGGGTGCTGTCGCCTTCGTGCTCCTCATCGTCTGCGTGAATTTGGCGAATCTGCTGCTGGCCCGAGGGGCGAGCCGGGGGCCAGAGCTCGCGGTGCGCGGGGCCCTGGGGGCAAGCCGAGGACGGATCGTGGGGCAGCTGCTCGTGGAAAGCGTGCTGCTTGCCGCGATCGGTGGCACGCTCGGCGTCCTCGTCGCGTTTGCCGGGACGGAGTTCCTCGTCTCCCTCGCTCCGGCGGGCACGCCTCGGATCCACGAGGTGACGCTCGACGGCCGCGTCCTCGCCTTCGCTGGCTTTTCCAGCCTCTTGGCCGGCATCCTGTTCGGGCTCGCGCCCTCGCTGCGGTCCGCTCGGACCGACCTTCGGGGAGCCCTCAGCGAAGCCGGTCGCGAAGGTGGCTCGTCGCTTCGCCGGGGCGCGCTTCGCAGCTGGCTCGTAGCGGGACAGGTGGCACTGGCGATGGTGTTGCTGGTGGGTGCGGGCCTCCTCCTCCGGAGCTTCAGACAGCTGAGCCAGGTCGATCTGGGCTTCGAGCCCAGCGGAGTGGTGACTTTCTCGTTCCCTCTCCCGGCCTCCCGCTATCCGGACGCCGAGTCGATCGTCGGTTATCACGAAGACCTCGAGAGGAGGATCGCCGCCTTGCCGGGAGTCGCCGGGGTCGGGGCGGTCAACTCTCTTCCTCTGACGGGGAGCGACGGCGATTCAGACTTTCGCATCGAAGGGATGCCACCACCGGGTCTGGGGGAGGAGATGGTGGCGTGGATCCGGCGAACGACTCCAGGCTACTTCGAGGCGCTTGGCCTTCGAACAGTGAGCGGACGCGCCTTCACCGAGAACGACGGTCGGGACGCCCCGCGCGTCGTGCTCATCAATGAGACGCTCGCCCAACGGTACTTCGGCGGCGAAGATCCCGTGGGCCGACGACTCGTCTTCGGGTCGGTCGACGATTACGCCGAGATCGTGGGGGTGGCGGGCAACGTCCGAAACTTCGGGGTCCGGGACGATGCGCGGAGCGCCATCTATTTCCCGTACGCGCAACGACCCGCTCGGTTCATGTCCGTCGTGGTACAGGCCGCTGGCGACCGGGCCAACGTGATCCCTCTCGTCCGACGAGAAGTCAGCGCCGTGGACCCGTCCCTCGCGCCCAACATTGCGGAGATGGAGTCGGTCGTTCGGAACGCGCTGGCTGTCGACCGCTTCGTCACGACGCTGCTGTCGCTCTTCGCCGCCGTTGCTCTGTCGCTGGCCGCTGTTGGTCTGTACGGCGTGGTTTCGTACGGGGTGAGTCGCCGGATGCGGGAAATGGGGGTGCGTGTCGCACTCGGCGCCGCCCGGGGAGAGATCAGCCGCCTGGTTGTCGGGGGTAGCCTCGGCCTGACGGCCATCGGCGTCGTGATCGGGCTGCTGGGCGCCTTCGCGCTCACTCGGTTCATGGGTGGCTTGCTCTACGGGGTGAGTGCCAGCGACCCGACGACGTTCGCCGGGGTGGCGGTGCTGTTGGTTCTAGTCGCGCTGGCCGCCAGCTCGCTTCCAGCATGGAGGGCGGCGACCGTGGATCCGGTCAAGGTACTGAGAGCCGAGTAGACGTCCACGGCCATGGCCGTGGACGTCCGTGAACCCCTTCCGGCGCCGCTGCACACCATCGCGGGGAGCGGCAACCCCATGACACCGGTGTCGCCGAAACCTCGGGTTTCGGTGCCCTTTCGCCCCGGCCGATCCGGCCTATCATCCTTTCAATTCGACCCGTCGGGCCCGACGCTGACGATTCGGCTCGCCCCAGGCTTTCGCGTCACCAAATCAGGATCGCGACGTTGTCCTTCGTCCACCTGCATTGCCACTCCGAGTACTCCCTCCTCGACGGCGCCAATCGCATCACCGATCTCGTCCGGAAGGCCCAGGAGTTCGAGATGCCGGCCCTGGCCCTCACCGACCATGGCTGCCTGTTCGGTGCGTGGATGTTTCAGAAGGCCGCGCGTAAGGAGGGAGTCAAGCCGATCATCGGTATGGAGGCGTACGTCGCCCGTGGAGACCGGCGCGACAAGTCACGTGGGGATCGAAGCGAAAAGGCGTACTATCACCTCGTCCTGCTCGCCCGGGACCGCGAGGGCTACCAGAACCTCGTGAAGCTCTCCTCGATCGGATACCTCGAGGGCTTCTACTACAAGCCTCGCGTAGATCGCGAGGTGTTGGCACAGCACGCCGGCGGGCTCATCTGCTCGTCGGCATGCCTGGCGGGCGAGGTCGCACGGCATCTCATGACTGACGATTGGGACGCGGCCCGGAAGACGGCCGAATGGTACGCAGAGGTCTTCAAGGACCGGTACTACCTCGAGGTCCAGGCGCATGACTCGGACGGGCAGTCGGAGCTCAACGACAAGGTGTTCCGGTTGGGCGATGACCTCGGGCTCCCAGTCATCTCCACGAACGACTCCCACTTCCTGCGACACGAAGACCACGAGGCGCACGACATTCTCCTGTGCATCGGGCTCGGGAAGGACAAGAGCGACCCCAACCGGATGCACTACGACGACGGGCTGTACTTCAAGTCGGCTCCCGAGATCGCGGAGCGCTTCCCGGACCATCCGGAAGTGCTCGAGCACACCCTCGCGATCGCCGACCAGGTCGATCTGTCGTTCAAGAAGAAGTATTTCCTCCCCGAATTCCCCCTGCCCGAAGGGTACGCGGGCGATGGCGACTACCTGCTCCACCTCGCCACGGAGGGTGCGAAGAAGCGGTACGGCGATGCTCTTCCCGAGGAGGTAAGCGAGCGGCTCGACTACGAGCTCGGCGTGATCACCGAGACGGGATACGCCGGCTACTTCCTCATCACGTGGGACTTCATCGACTGGGCCCGGAGGCACGGCATCCCGGTGGGGCCAGGGCGAGGCTCGGCAGCGAGCTCGATCGTCGCGTATTCGCTCTGGATCACGAACATCGACCCCCTCGACTTCGATCTGGTCTTCGAGCGGTTCCTCAACCCCGAGCGCAAGGAGATGCCGGACATCGACATCGACTTCTGCTTCGAGCGCAGGGGTGAGGTGATCGAATACGTGCGCCAGAAGTACGGGCGAGACGCCGTCGGGCAGATCATCACGTTCGGGACGATGAAGTCGCGGGCCGTGATCAGGGACGTCGGCCGAACGCTCGGCTTCGAGCCGGGCGAGACCGACAAGATCGCGAAGATGATCCCCAACGCGCCGGGACAGGCGCTCACCCTCGAACAGGCGCTGGCGAAGATCCCGGAGGTGAAAGCGCTTTACGAGCAGGACGAGCGGCACCGACAGCTCTTCGACTACTCGATGACCCTGGAGGGCCTGAGCCGGCACGCGTCGGTCCACGCCGCCGGAGTCGTGATCGCCCCCGGACCGCTCTCGGACTATGTGCCCGTGTGCGTCCAGTCCAAGGGGAACGGAGGACGGAACGGTTCGAAGCTCGGGAATGGAGAGGCGGGCGGCGCACGCGTGGCACCTCCGGTGGCGAACGGCACCACTCCGACAGACACCCCACCCGCCTTCGACGGCGACGTCGTCACACAGTACGACATGAACTGCCTCGACGAGGCCGGAATGCTCAAGATGGACTTCCTGGGCCTCCGTACCCTCACGATCATCGCGGACGCCGTACGGATGATCACGGACAAACACGGGAGGCTCCGTAACCCTGAGTCGGACGTGGTCTACGCGAGCATGGACGACGTCCCTCTCGATGACGCCACGGTCTACGACATGCTCGCGCGGGGGGGCACTTCGGGGGTGTTCCAGTTCGAGTCGAATCTGGGCACGGATAAGCTACGGGCCATGCGCTGCGACCGCTTCGAGGACCTCGTCGCGACGAACGCACTCATCCGTCCTGGGCCACTCGACTCAGGCATGACCGACGTCTACATCCGTCGGAAGCTCGGTCAGGAACCGGTCCGCTATGCCCACTCTGCTCTCGAAAAGCTCCTCGAGCCGACCTACGGGATCATCGTCTATCAAGAGCAGGTGATGAGGATCCCCAACGTCCTTGCGGGCTACTCGCTGGGCGAAGCGGACGTCGTCCGGAAGGCGGTCGGCAAGAAGATCCCGGAGCTGATCCGGAAGGAGCTCGGGAAGTTCAAGGAGCGGGCCATCGACCGGGGGGTCGACGAGCGGACGGCCATCGACCTGGCGGAACAGATCGAGACGTTCGGCCGATACGGCTTCAACCGTGCGCACAGCGCCGCGTATTCCCTGCTGTCGTACCACACCGCCTGGCTGAAGCGCCACTACCCGGCGGAGTTCATGGCCGCGCTGCTGTCGTCGGTGTTATCGAGCACCGACCAGGTGGTGAAGTACATCGCCGAGTGCCGTGAGCTCCACCGCTCCATGCCCCAGCTGGAGGAGCCGGTGCACGTGCTCCCACCCGATGTGAACGAGTCGGGATGGAAGTTCACGGTCACCGACGACGAGCAGATCCGGTTCGGCCTCGGAGCGGTGCGAGGGGTCGGATCCGGGGCGGTGTCGGGAGTCCTGAAAGCCCGCACCGCCGGCGAACGGTTCGAGAGCCTGTTCGACTTTCTCGAGCGGATCGACACGCGATCACTGAACAAGCGTGCGTGCGAGGCGCTGATCGCCGCCGGTGCGTTGGACGCCTTCGGCCACCGCGCCCAGATCCTGGCCGGACTCGACACGGCCTATTCGGAGGTCCAGGCCCGCCAGGCCGAAAAGGAAGCGGGACAAGGGTCGCTGTTCGGCGGCGCGGACGCGGACATCCACAGACCCGATCCCGACCTTCCCAACGTGCCCGAATGGGACGAGCGCGAGCGCTTGACGCGGGAGAAGGAAGCGCTGGGGTTTTTCATCTCCGGCCACCCCCTGGAGCGATTCGACGACGTCGTCGAGGCATTTGGACCCGCGAACACATCGAACCTCGTCGAACACCTCGGGGAGTCCATCGAGATGCCGTGCGTCGTGACCAAAGTCCAGCGTCAGGTCTCGCGGCGCGACGGCTCCGAGTGGGGCAAGATCACAGTCGAGGACTTCCACGGCACCGCTCAGATCCTCGCGTTCAAGGACGGGTGGAAGGACAGCAAGGAAGTTCTCCAGCAGGACGCCGTAGTCCTCATCCAGGGTAAGGTGTCGTCGCGCGAGAGGGACGAGGAGGACCCACCGATCTTCCTCGACGGGGCAGAGCTCCTCGAAGGCGTTCCGGGCTCCGGGCGCCTGGCGGTCAAGATCGACCTCGAGTGCGGGGCGGAGCTCTCTGTCGAGGCGTTCGCTCAAGCGAAGGGCGTGCTTGCGGCCCATCCCGGCGCCGCACCGGTAGAGCTGTGCTTCAAGTCCGGGAACGGGCTCGGTGAGCCTCTTCTGCGATCCAAGTCGTTGACCGTGGACCCCGGTGCCCAGACCTTGAACGAGCTCCGGGAGGTGCTGGGAAGAGGGAGGGTTGGGTTAGCCAGAGTCTGACGCCCCCTTCTTAGCCTCGAAGAGGCCAGATTCCGACCGGCGCCGGCGGTTGCCCCCGCCACCAGCAGGCGGCATGCGTTGCGACCTCGGATGGCGCGCCGCCTCTTCATCGATGCAGCCCAGAGCGAGCGAGTCCCGTTGATCCCTCACAGAACCCGACTGACCCACTTCTTCGCCGAGCTAGGCCGAAGAAAGGTCGTCCGGGTGACGATCGGCTACGGGATCGTCGGCTTCGCCGTGATCGAGGCGACCGACATCCTGGTGGAGGCACTCCGCCTCCCGCTGATGACCCTCACGGTCGCTGCGGTCGTGGTCCTGGCCGGATTGCCCGTCGCACTCGCCCTCGCGTGGGCTTTCGACATCACACCCGAGGGCGTCAAGCGCACCGCCCGGTACGATCCGGAGACGCCGGGTGCTAACGCGGGTGTCCGGCCGATGCCTTCCCCCCGCCGGCTGGTGGGCGCGGCAGCCATGGCGGTCCTCGTCGTCGTCACTGGCTCGATGGCGATCTCGCGTGTGCGGGAGGGGGTGCCTGACCCGGGCCCCCCCGGCGCAGCCTACGTGGACTCGGTGGCGGTCATGCCCCTGGACAACCTCACTGGGGATTCCCAGTACGACCACGTCGGGATGGGTATCACGGAGGAGATCATCACGCACCTCGCCCATATCCCCGCCCTGAAAGTCATTTCGAGGCACTCCGTCCAGGCGCTCAGCGGACAGAGCATGACTGCGCCCCAGCTCGCGGCCGCCCTCGGCGTGAGGCACATCGTGGAGGGGTCCATCCGGCTCGCCGGAGATCGTCTCCGGACGACCGTGCAGCACATCGATGCGGACACCGACGCCCATTTGTGGGCGGAGAACTTCTCCGGGGACGTCAACGACCTCATTGCGGTCCAGGAGGAGATCGCGCGTGGAGTCGTCGATCGAGTGGTACGAGCGGTTCCGTCGATAGAGGCACCAGACTCCCTGTCTCACGTGGCTCACGGAGCCGGGCAGCAGTCGCATCAGCTGGGGAAGCATTGGCTCGGACGACGCACACCCGAGGGGCTCAACCGGTCAATAGCGCTGTTCCAGCAAGCGCTAGCGGAAGACCTGACGTACGCGATCGCATACGCGGATCTCTCGTCCGCATACGCGCTGTCGCTCAATTACCGGTACGAAGTCGGGATCGACGGCTATCCGTTGGCGGCTCGCTCACTCGCGGCGGCCGATCGGGCGATTGAGCTCGATCCACTGCTGGCAGCGGGGTATGCGGCCCGCGGCTACGTGTCCGCCATCGTCGGTGCGCCCACGGAGCTCGTGTCCGCCGACTTCGAGCGGGCCGCAGAGCAGCAACCGAATCAGGCGAGTGCAGCCAGCTGGTCTGCCCGCGTGCTTGCGCGCACCGGGCAGTTCGAGGAGGCGATTGCCAATGCCGCGCTCGCCTCCCGCCTCGACCCGCTCGCTTCGGGGCGCCACGTCGCGGTGGCGTCGCTCTCACTCCAACTCGGGCGGTATGCCGAAGCTCTCGCGGCCGGCCGAATGGCCAGCGCGCTCGAGCCCGATCTGGTGATGGGTCGATCGCTTCAGGCCCGAGCCCACCTCCTGGCGGGCTTCCCCGAACGATGCCTCGAGCTCGATCTCGGGCCCCACGAGGTGCTCAGGGCGCACTGCTTGTACGAGGCCGGGCAGACCGAAGCCGCGTTGGCCATCGTGGACTCCGTGACCACGGCCCTGAACGGCGGAACGGGGGAGGGCCCGTCGACATTCACGGATGTGTTGGTGGTGGAGGACCTCGCGTGCTTCTACGCTTGGCTGGGCGACGCGGACGCGTCGCTCGAATGGATTCGTCGGGCGTTCGCACTCTCCCCGATGGGGATGGAGCCCCGCCTCCTCGGCTCCGCCTTCTTCGAACCGGTCCGTGGCTACGACGACTTCGAGGACGAGGCGGCCGAGATCATGGAAGGGATCTTCGATCGCGTGCGGCGGGAGAGTCGACAGATCTCGTTGCCGTGACGCGGTCGGGCCTGGTCGAGCCCGTATGCGAGTCGACTCGGGCCTTCGTCCGGGCGACGATCCCCGTGGCCCACGCCTCGTCTTCTGCGCTTAGGTGTTCAACGTGCGCGCCGACACGTCCTTCCCCGGCTCCGATCACGTTCCGGTCTTTGCCGGGCCTCACCAGCGCGGTCGCGGACGTGCCCATCCACTCGCCAACCGCACGAACCGTGGGCTCGAACGAGCGGTGGAGGTCCTCATATCGGACCACCCTGACTCGAGACGGCCCCGTGAGGGTCGAGAGGTCGAGCCAGCCCTCCACGTGATCGCGCCAGCGATGGAGCATCGTCGCCGCCTGGCTCTTCTGGTACCTCAGGCAGCCACCGCGTGGAGCCGAACGTAGAAACTCCGCCACCGAGCCGGTGACCGGCCCTTCGTCCCAAGGCAGCTCGCGTACCAGTCGCCAATAACTCACGAGCGTGTCCAGCGGATCCCGACAGACGTAGAAGACCCGGAACTCGTCGGTCAGGTAGTCGATGAGCGGCTCCAGGAAGCCCGCTTGATGGTGCGACTTCACGACGTTCAGCACGGAGACGCCGTGGGCACGGCGCAGATATCCTTCGAGGGCGCCTGGCGCATGGAAGTTCAGGCCCTGTTCGAAGTCGAGGTTCCACCAGGGATCGGATACGTAGCCGAAGCACGCGGCCAGCGTGTTCATCATGAAATGCGTGCCGGATCGCTCGTGACTGAAGACCGCGACCTTGCTCCGGCCGTCGCTCGCCACCGTCGCGTCGATCCCGGTCATGGCCTCTCCCTGAGCGCGTGCGCGACCGCCGCCACCGGACCCGTCCAATCCCGCGGCGCCGATTGGCGAAAGAGTCGCGCGGTTGGATACCACGGTGTGTCGATCCGGTCGCGCAGCCATCGCCATTCGGGTGAATGCGCGAGGAGGATCCACACCGGTTTCCCCATCGCTCCGGCCAGATGCGCCACCGCCGTGTCCACGCTCACGACGAGGTCCAGGGTCTCGATGACCTCGGCCGTGTCGTGAAGGTCGTCGAACGATGAGCCCAGCTCGGCGACTTGGCCGCCCGAGGGATGCTCCGACAGCTGCGACACGGCCGGACCCTTTTGTAGCGAGCAGAGCTCGATGCCATCGACCTCGAGTAGGGGGGCCAGGTCGTCGAAACGGGCAGAGCGGTTGCGATCGTTTCCGTGGTGAGGCGAGCCAGCCCACACGATGCCGACTCGTCGTGACGATGCGCGCGAAGCACTCGGAGGCGAGCCACTCCTTGGCAGCAAGTACGGGACGGAGGACGGAATCGAATCCAGCCGCACGCCCAGAAGGAACGGTAGGCTCATCAAGGGGACATGCACGTCGTACGCGGGTGGCCGCTCGCCTCGCACGACGAGCTGGTCGATGCCCGACAAGTCCTCGAACAAGCGGCGGGTGGCTGCCCGGCATTCCAAGACGACCTTCTCTGCTCGATGGCCCAACACGGGAATGAAGCGCGCGAACTGAAGGGCGTCGCCGAGCCCCTGCTCCTCGTAGACGAGAATCGTCTTCCCGGTGAGCCTACCGCCGTCCCACAGGGGGCGGTCGAAGCTGCGCTGCGAGATGTCACACGTGGGGTGACGTCGCCGGCATTCATACTCCCGCCAGCCCCGCTCAAAGTCACCGAACAAGAGCCTGATCTGAGCGCGCTCGAACTCTGCGTCGATCATGTCGGGGTCCATGCGGAGTGCCCGGTCGAGCTCGTGGATCGCTTCTTCGAGTCGGCCTTCGTCCCGGCGACAGAGCGCAAGGTTGTAGCGGGCCGCCGTCAGCGCCGGGGCACGGACGATGACGTCCCCGAGGAGAGACGACGCTTCCGAAGTAAGCCCGAGTCGGCCCAGGACGGCCGCCGCATTCATGATGGCTTCCGGGTCCCCGGGATTGAGGTCGAGGGCCCGGCCGTAGCTCTCCAGGGCAGGTTCCAGTTGTCGGGCTTGGAAGAGCGCGGCTCCGAGTCCGGAATGCGCGCCGGCGTACGCCGGGTCCAGCCGGATCGCCTCGCGGTAGGCGTCGGCCGCGTCGGCGTTGCGTCCGATTGATGTGAGTGCGTCGCCCAGGTTCTTGAACGTCTGTGCGCGACCTGGTGCCAACACTGTGGCGCGCTCGAGGTGTTCTACGGCCTCGACCTGGCGCCCGCTCCGGTTCAGAAGAGCCCCGAGGTTGGAGTGTGCTTCCGCCATGGTCGGGACACGACTCAACAGTCGCCGGTATTCGGCCTCGGCTTCGCGGAGGCGTCCCGACCGCTGCATGGTGACGGCCGAGTGGAACTGGGCCTGGCTTCTTCGACGTCCGCGCTTGATCGAGGATCGCGCCATGACGCTCAGGGCCTACTCCGTTTGGGGTCGGAACTCGACGGTCCGTTGGTCTGAAATTGGGGGCGTCGCGCTGTGCCCTCCTCGACTATGTGTCGGTTCGGGAGACGGCCGACTTTAGAGTCGGTCGCCGCAGCAGTCTCAAGTTTTCGGCGAGCGCCGCCGATCCTGCGGCCGTGGTTTTGCCTCGCCAGAACCTCGACCGAGTGAGAATCCATGGGCCGTCGCTCAAAGAGCGTCCGCACTCGCGGCCGACCCGCACGGAGCCAGGCGCCAGCGCGCATCCGGCCGGACGTCGTCCCCGACGAGATCCAGCGAGGAGCCTTGTCCATCGACGAGGCCGTCACCTTGCACGGCACAGGTCGCCTTGCCGAAGCCGTGACGAAGTACCAGGCTGCCGTGACCGTCTTCCCGACCTATGCGGAGCTGCACAACAACTTGGGCGCAGCACTCCTCGATCAGGGGTTTGCCGAAGAAGCGGCGGAGAGCTTTCGCACCGCAGTCGCGATCCGACCGGATTTGGCGTCGAGCCACAAGAACCTCGGTGACGCCCTCTCCGAGCTCGGGGACTTCGATCACGCGATTGATTCCTACGGGCGGGCCCTCGAGCTGCGTCCGGAATCTGTGACGGCGCTTTGCGGGCTTGGGACGTTGTTCCGAAAATCCGGCCTGCTCGAGGACGCCGTTTCGGTACTCAGCGGCGCCATCGTACTCGATCCCGCTTTGGCGGAGCTTCGCGTCCAGCTCGGCCTGGCCTACCTGGAGCTCGGAAGTTGGCGGGACTCCATCGAGTCGCTCGAACACGCGCTCGAGCTGGAACCCGGACGGCACGAGGCACGACGACTCTTGGCTGGGGCATGCCTGATCACCGGCGATTTCGACCGTGGCTTCCACCACTTCCGGCACGTCACGAGCGTCATCGACGGCTTGAAACGAGACTTCCAGCAGCCGGAATGGGACGGTTCGCCCCTGAACGGCCGCTCGATCCTCCTCCACCTCGAGCAGTCGTTCGGGGACGGGATCATGTTCATCCGCTATGCTCCGCTCGTGAAGGCGATGGGCGGGGTCGTCATGGTCGAGGCGCCGCGCTCTTTGCGCAGGCTCTTCGAGTCGTGCCGGGGCATCGACCGACTGGTCTCGCAGGGGGACAACCTTCCGGACTTCGACACCCACGCTCCGCTCACCCACCTGCCCGCTCTGCTCGGCACGCGGTTGGACGCCGTCCCGGCCCAGATGCCATACCTCGTCGGGTCCGTCGGTTCAGAGGACGAGTGCCCGTCGGATGACGAGGTCCACGTCGGGATTGTTTGGCAGGGCTTCGATACTGACGACATCGAGCCTTACGAAGAGGCGTCCTTGTCCGATTTCGAGCCGTTGCTCGGCATACCCGGTGTGCGATTCTACTCCCTTCAGAGGGGCGCGGGGCTCGAGCAGCTCGCAGCTCAGCACTGGCGGCACCAAGTCGTGGACCTCGGGTCGGGGTTCGAGGATTTCGCCGAAACTGCCCGCACCATGACATCGCTCGACCTCGTCATCAGCGTCGATACGGCCGTAGCCCACCTCGCCGGCGCACTCGGCCTGCCGGTTTGGGTTGTCCTGCCCCACATTCCCAAGTGGTATTGGTTCGTGGAGCGCTCCGACTCCCCATGGTACCCCACGGCTCGTCTCTTCCGTCAGACCCAGGCTGGGGTATGGACCGACGTGATGCAGCGAGTCGCCTCGGCGCTCGAGGCCGAAGCGCAGGACCGTGTCGCAGGACCCACCACTCGCCGCCGCCGAGCTCCTCAGCCCATGCAGGCGCTGTAGCCTTCCTGCTGAACCTTCGCTCTCCTGAAACTTCCCTTCGTCCGTCTCCGTCAGGCCTTAGGGTCTACAATGTGGACCTACTGAGCGACGCGCCGTCGCCGACGAGACCTCGACGCGGGAGACTCCATTGCCCCGAAACAGCTTTCTCGGGGAGTTCGAGCAGATGCTTCTCCTCGCCATTCTCCAGAGCGGGAAGAATGCGAACGCGTTCGAGATCCGCAGTGAGCTGGAGCACAGCGCGGGTCGGTCGGTGTCCAAGGGTGCGTTCTACACGACGCTCGACCGTTTGGAGCGAAAGGGCTTCCTGACCTGGGAGGCACGCACGGTCGAGGGCGAGCGAAGCGGCCTACCCCAGCGACACTTCGAGGTCACACCCACGGGTACTGCCGCCCTGAGCAAATCGAGGGCTGCCCTGCTGAAGCTGTGGCGAGGCTTGGACGGGGTGTTGGAGGGATGACTGTTCCACCGCCGCGTCGGCCGGCTCGCGGGAGCAGCCGCCCGGCGGGCGGGAACGCTCGCCCGCCCACGGCAGCGGACGAGCTCCTCCGGCGTTGCCTCCCCGAGGGCGTGCTGGGTACAACCATCATCGGTGACCTCCATCAGGAGCTCGAGCAGCTCGTTCGCGAGGCCGCCGTTCGGCGGCCTCGCCTCTGGTATTGGTGGCAGGCGATCCAGCTGAGCGCCCGCTACTACCCCATTCGCCTGAAGCGCCGCTTCCTCCGCCGATCGCCCGCGCATACCCACGGAGACGACATGATGACCACGCTGCTCGCCGATTTTCGGTTCGGGCTACGGATGCTGATCAAGACCCCGGTCCTCTCGGTGATCGCCATCGCCACCGTCGGCCTCGGCGTCGGGCTCACCTCCCACACGTTCTCGACTGTCTACGGTTCGGTCGGCCGGGGCCTGCCGGTCGAGGGGGCGGACCGGATGGTCCACTTGGACGCGAACCGGCCGGAGCTCGGGATCACGTCGATGGGGATCTCGATCCACGATTACGGCGACCTTCGAGCCCAACAGACGTCCTTCGAGGACCTCGGCGCGTTCTACGCCGGGACGGTCAACGTTGCCGGCGAGGCCGGCCCTCCGGAGCGTTTCGCGGGTGCGTTCGTGAGCGCCAACGCCCTGCTCCATCTGCGCGTGGAGCCTTTTCTGGGGCGTACATTCCGGGAAGGCGAAGACCTTCCCGGCGCCAGCCCGGTCATCGTCCTCGGCCACCACGTGTGGCAGAACCGGTTCGGTGCGGATCCCGCTGTCGTGGGACAGACGATCCGCGTGAACGGCGAGGCGGCCCTGATCGTGGGGGTCATGCCGGAGGGCTTCCGCTTCCCCTTCCTCGAAGACGTTTGGCTGCCCCACCGGATCGACGCGTCCGGTGTGTCCCGCGGAGAAGGCCCCGACCTGGACGTATTCGGACGCTTGCGGGAGGGAGTGTCCTCCGAGGCCGCGCAGACGGAGCTCTCCGCCATCGCCGTGCGGTTGGGCGGCGAGTTCCCGGAGTCGAACGATGGGATCGGCTTCGCGCTCCGGCCGTACGAGGAGCGCTTCATGCCCGCCGAGATCACCGCCGTTCTCTGGGTCATGCTCGGCTCGGTGTTCGGCGTTCTGCTCATCGCCTGTGCCAACGTCGCAAACCTGCTCTTGGCCCGCGCCGCGGTCCGCTCGAAGGAGGTGGCCATCCGCACCGCGATGGGAGCCAGCCGCGGCCGGGTCATTCGGCAGCTCCTGGTCGAGTCCGCCGTGCTCGCACTGCTCGGCGGAGCCGTTGGTCTCGCACTCAGCTGGTGGGGCATCGGGGTCTTGGGCGCCGCAATCGCCGACATCTACAAGCCCTACTGGATCGACCTGCGCATGGACCTTCCAGTGCTCGTGTTCACGTTCGCCGTAACCCTCGTTGCCAGCGTCGCGGCCGGCACCGTCCCGGCCGTGCGTGCGTCTGGCATGGGCGTTGGCGAGATCCTAAAGGACGAGACGCGCGGCAGCTCGAGCTTCCGACTGGGTCGGTTCAGCAGCGTGCTCGTCGTCGCCGAGATTGCGGTGTCTTGCGGCCTGTTGATCGGCGCCGGCTTCATGATCAAGAGCGTGATCAACCTCAGGAACCTCGACCTGGGCTTCCAGTCCGAGGGCGTGATGACCGGTCGCGTCGGGCTGTTCGAGACCGACTACCCGGACGTCGAGAGCCGAGACCGGTTCTTCAACGCACTCGAGGAACGGATCGAGGCCGAGCCGGGGGTCACCTCCGCAGCACTGACGTCGCATCTTCCCGGGCTGGGGGCGAATCTGTTCTACGTTGGAATCGATGGAGAGGCGTACGCCACCGACCGGGACTACCCTCGCTCCAATTGGTCGATTGCGACGTCCGGGTTCTTCGAGACGTTCGGGACCGATCTCGTCCAGGGACGCGATTTCACGCCGGACGAGACCCGCATTGGCGGAGAGCCTGTCGTGATCGTCAACGAGAGCTTCGTCGACCGCTACCTCCCGGGCGGTGATGTCCTGAACCGCAGGCTCCGGCTCGGAGCGTCGGACTCGGAATCTCCCTGGATGCGTGTCGTCGGGGTGGTTCCAGACATGCACGTAGGCGGCGGAGTCGGGGGGATCGGCGACGACCAGATCAGCCCCGAGCGCATCTTCATCTCGAAGGGGATCCTCGACTTTCGCTTCCTGAGCCTCGCGGTCGCGACCCAGGGACCCCCGGCGGCGATGGCGGGAAGGATCCGGGAGATCGTTGCCGGGCTGGACCCGAACCTTCCCGTCTACGATCTCGTGCCGATGGATGTGGCGCTTCAACAAGCGACATGGGCATTCGGGCTCTTCGGATCGCTGTTCACGATCTTCGGGATCGCCGCGCTCTTCTTAGCCGCAGTGGGCCTGTATGGAGTAATGGCCTTCTCCGTGAGCCAGCGTCGCCAGGAAATGGGGATCCGGATGGCTCTCGGCGCGCAGGCACGCGACATTCGCCGGTTGGTCCTGGGAAAGGGGATGATTCAGCTCGTGATCGGGCTGGCGTTGGGCGTCGCGATCGGCGCCGGCATGGGCTTGCCCATGCGGGTCGTGCTCTTCGACGTGGAGACGGGCGACCCCGCCGTCTACGGAGCGATCGTGCTCACACTTGCCGCCGCGGGTCTCGCGGCCTGCTTCGTGCCGGCTCGGTCAGCGACACGTGCCGATCCGGTGGAGGCCATGCGGGCGGACTAATCTGCCGGTGGGGTGCAGCCCCCTCTATGGCCCGCTCCCGCCGCGGCGGCTATGCTGGGGCCCACCACCGCCTGCACCCCGGAGGCCCTTTGCCATGCGGACGACATCGGTCTGGCTGACGGTCCTCCTCGGACTCTCCGCGTGCACACCCCCACCGGCAGACCTGTCTTTCGCGGATACGGATTGGCCGGCATACGGGGGCGATCCGGGAAGCATGCAGTACTCGCCCCTCGACGTGATCGATCGCAGCAACGTGGCGACCCTCGAGGTGGCATGGACCTGGGAGACAGGAGAGGAGCCCGTCCCAGGTCCGCTCCTCCCCGTGCCGGGTCAGCCGGTGCGCCCGGGCAACTTCGAGACCACGCCCGTCGTGATCAACGACACCATGTATCTGTCGACTCCGTACAACCGAGCCGTGGCGTTGGACGCCGGATCCGGTCGACAGATCTGGAGCTACGACCCGCGAACCGTCGAGTGGGGACAGCCACCGAACGGCACCGGGTTCGTCCACCGCGGGGTCGCGGTTTGGAGCGGTCGATCGGGCAGGCGCGTCTTCCTGAACACCCGCTGGCGCCTCATCGCGCTGGACGCCGCAACGGGCACCCGGATTCGCGCGTTCGGCCATGAGGGCGAAATCGATCTCACCGAGCAGCTCCTGTGGCCCACCAACCGGCTTCACTACACCCAGACGTCTCCTCCGCTCATCTACGAGGATCTCGTCATCCTCGGGAACGGCGTGTGGGACCGGTTCGTCTACCCCCAGGACCCACCCGGCAATATCCAGGCGTTCGACGTGTTCACGGGCGACCTCGTATGGAGCTTCAACCTCATTCCCCAGGAGGGGGAGGTCGGAAACGAGACCTGGGAGGACGGGTCCTGGCGATCCACTGGACACTCGAACGCCTGGGCGCCATTGAGCGTGGACGAGGAGCGAGGCCTCCTCTACGTCCCCGTCGGAACCCCGAGCAACGACTACTACGGAGGACATCGCAAAGGCGACAACCTTTTCGCCGAGTCACTGGTGTGCCTCGACGCCGCCACGGGCGAGCTCGTCTGGCAATTCCAGACGGTGCGCCACGGCCTCTGGGATTACGACCTCCCCGGGACACCGACGCTGCTGACGATCGAGCATGAAGGGCAGTCCATCGACGTCGTGGCGGTCGCGTCCAAAACTGGCTTCGTGTACATCTTCAATCGCGAGACGGGCGAGCCCGTTTGGCCGATCGAGGACCGACCGGTGCCGCAGAGTGACGTCACCGGAGAGCAGACGGCGGCTACTCAGCCGTTCCCGACCAACCCACCTCCCATCTCTCGACAGGGATTCAGTGAGGACGACCTCATCGACTTCACTCCGGCGCTGCGAGCCAGGGCACGTGAGTCCATCGCGAGCTACCGCCTCGGGCCGCTCTTCCTACCGCCTTCGTTCGAGGGCTCGATCGCCATGCCGGGGATCCTGGGCGGCGCGAATTGGGGCGGAATCGCGGCCGACCCCGAGTCCGGGATCATTTACGTGAAGACGTCGGAGCAGCCCGCGCTCCTGCCCATCGCGGTGGCGGATTCGACGATCATGATCAGTGACTACGCCTTGGACACGTCGCGGCCGCGCGGGCTCACGGTTGATGGTCTGCCGATCCAAAAGCCTCCCTACGGCGCAGTGGTGGCCATGGACCTGAACAGTGGCGAGCACGTGTGGAGCCAACCCGTGGGCGACCGTCCGGACGTCCGGTCCCACCCGGCGCTCCGAGGAGTCGCTCTGCCGGAGCGGTTGGGCATCGTGGGGGCGCCGGGTCCCGTGGTCACGGCGGGAGGGCTCGTGTTCTTGACGGGTGGGAGCAGCACCCTGTACGCGTTCGACAAGTCCACGGGAGAGCTCCTGTGGGAGGGAGAGCTCGAGAGCCGCGGCTACGCGAATCCGATGTCCTTCGGCACGACCGACAGGCGCCAGTTCGTGGCCATCGCCACAGGAGCCGCACGCGGGTCTAGGCTCGTCGTGTTCGGATTACCGGAGTGACACCATTGGGCGGGCGAGACGGAAGCCGCGAGCGGCAAAGCGATCGGCGGACATTCCTGAAGCAGTCGGCGACCGCTCTGTCCGCGGTTTCCCTCTCCAGCTGTGCGCCGGGGCAAGTGGCCGAGGAGGCAGCCGGCGGGGGGCGCCCAGGGCTCGAGCCGACAACCCTGCGCGCGGTCGCGGAGGTCGCGTTGCCGACGGAGCTCGGCGCTGAGGGGCGGGAGCGGGCTGTATCGGCATTCGAGGCATGGCTCGCGGACTTCGAGCCGGTGGCCGAGCTGAACCATGGCTACGGAACGGCAGAGATATCGTACGCTCCGCCTGATCCCGGGGCCGCCTGGAGAGCACAACTCGACGCACTCGAGCTGGAGGCTCGAAAGCGCCACGAGGCGGGGTTCACGGACCTTCCCGGGGATGTTCGCCGCGAGCTGCTCGTGCGCCAGCTGGCCGATGTCGGGGAGCGCCTACCCTCTCCTGCTCGCGCCCGACACGTCGCAGTGGCGCTCATGGCCCACTTCGCGGCGTCGCCAGGAGCCACCGACCTCTGCTATGGAGCCGCGATCGGCAAGCAGACCTGCCGGGGCATCGCGTCCGCATCGGAAGCCCCCCGCACGATTGACGCGGCCCTCCTCACCACCGCCGGCCCCAGCCCTATGCGCACGGCTCGCGGGCGCACGCCCAGGCCTTCCGCCGCCGACCATGCCGTCGGTTTGGGGGACTGATCATGGCCAGGGTCATCGAGAGCGACGTCTGCATCATCGGCGCGGGCATCACCGCGGCGATGGTGGCGGAGCGACTCACGGAAGACACCGACGCTCGGATCGCCATCGTGGAGGCGGGCGAGTCCAGCGTCCCGTTGGGAGACCGCAACCGGCGCCGCGCCCGGTATCTGGCGTACGGAGAGAACCCGTGGCCGAACGACCACATCAACGACCAATTCGCTCACGGCATCATGTCGCGATCGATGGTCGTCGGCGGTCAAGCCCTCCACTGGGGCGGGGTGACGCCTCGCTTCTCTCCGGAGGACTTCCGGCTCCGCTCCCTGTACGGCGTGAGCACCGACTGGCCAGTCGACTACGACGACCTCGATCCGTTCTACCAGGAAGCTGAAGAGCGAATCGGCGTGGCCGGAGAGCAGGGGCCCCCCGAGCTCGACCCCCGCTCGAAACCGTACCCGATGCCGGTGATGCCGTTGTCTCACAGCCTCCTCCGATTGAAGGAGTGGGGCGAGAGCGCGGAGATCCCGTTGTGGGCCAATCCCATGGCCAAGACCACGGTACCGTACCGGGGCCGGAACGTCTGCCAGCGCTGCGACACCTGTAACATTTGTCCCACCGGGGCGAAGTACACCCCCGATTTCACCTTCGATCGGCTGATCGCCGACGGTCGTGTGGAGCTGGTCCCCCGCACCCTGGTGCGCCGCCTCGAGCTTGCCCAGGGATCGGACCGGGTAGAGCGGGCGACGGCCGCCGACCGGGACGCTCCCGACGAGTCGGTTGAGCTACGAGCCGACGTCTTCATCGTGGCGGCGGGCTACACGTGGAGCTCGCACCTCCTCCTTCTATCCGCGAGCTCACGGTATCCCGACGGGCTCGCCAACCGCACCGGGATGGTGGGGCGGTATATGACCGGGCACCGAAACGTAGGCGCGTTCATCGAGCTCCCCATCCGCCTCCACCCCGGCATGTTCTCCAGTCACAGCCTCGTTTCCAAACGGTTCCAAAGACCGGGACCGCTCTCTCGATACATGCGCCACGATCTCCGTGTCTGGGAGTCGGCAGTGGGCCGTGAGCCCAGACTTCGCGACGACGGGGGCAGCGTTCTCCTCGGTGACGACATGATGGCCGATTGGCGTCGGCGAACGGAGAGGGGCACGGCACGGGTCCGTAGCTACTACGACGTGATCCCCGACCGGGAGAGCCGGCTGACGCTCGAATCCTCCCTGAAGAACCGGTGGGGCGATCCTCTCCCACACCTCGACTTCCGCGACGCACCCGAATCCGTCGCGCTTCGCGGGTATACCGAGGACCGTCTCCGGGCGCTTTTCCAGCGAATGGCCGACGCCGGGACCGGCCGCGTCTTGTCGAGCCGGGTGGACAGCACCCAGGACCATCCCGGCGGCGGCTGTCGGATGGGAGACGACCCGGAGACCAGCGTCGTCGACTCGTACGGACGCACACACGACCACGAGAACTTGTTCGTCGTGGGCGCTCCGACGGTCGTCACCGGCGGATGCAACAACGGTACGCTCACGTTTTCCGCGCTGGCACTCCGCTCCGCGACCGAGATCGCTCGCATGTTGCCGACGCGCACGGACGCCGACGCCTAGCCTCCCTCGAAGAATCACTCGATGCAGAGCCTCCCCTTCGCCGACGCCGTCTTTCTCGGGAATCCGCTCACACGTTGGCTGGTTGCTCTCGGGATCGCCCTGGTCGTGCTCGTCGGGATGCGAATCGTCGCCGCTGTGGTGTTGAAGAGGGTAAGGGCAATCGCGGAACGGACGGCCACCGACATCGACGATCTCGTCGCGGAGCTGCTCGACAAGACGAAGTTCCTCTTCGTGCTGATCGTGGCTGTCTGGGCAGGCTCGTTGAGCCTGAGCCTCAGCCTACTGGCCCAGAACCGCGTCGGCAGCCTGCTGATCCTCGGGCTTCTGCTCCAGGCGGGCTTCTGGGGAACCGGCATCGTCAACTACGTGATCGCCCGGTATCGCAAACGCATCGAGGATGAGGACCCCGGCGTCGCGACTACGATGGGCGCGGTAGGCTTGCTAGCCCGCGTGCTCGTGTGGTCGATCCTCTTGTTGATGGCCCTCGATACGTTGGGAATCGACATCACGGCCCTCCTCGCGGGGGTGGGCGTCGGGGGTATCGCCGTAGCGTTCGCGATCCAAGGCATTCTCGGCGATCTCTTCGCGTCGATCTCGATCCTGCTCGACAAGCCGTTCGTCGTGGGTGACTTCATCGTGGTCGGGGAGGTCCAGGGGAGCGTCGAGCACGTCGGGCTCAAGACGACCCATCTGCGCTCCATCTCAGGGGAGCAAATCGTCATAGGGAACTCGGACTTGCTGGCCAGCCGCATCCGCAACTACGGGAGGATGGCCGAGCGGCGAGCGTCCTTCCAGGTAGGTGTCGTCTACGGGACACCATCGGAGAAGCTCAAGAGAGTCCCCGAAATGATCCGTGAAGCGATCGAGCGTCAGCAGGACACGCGGTTCGATCGATGCCACTTCAAGAGCTACGGCGACTCCGCGCTCATCTACGATACGGTCTTCTACATGGTCGTGCCTGACTACACATCGCTGCTCGACACCCAGCAAGCCGTCAATCTGGAGCTGTACGAGCGCTTCGAGCGGGAGGGCATCGAGTTCGCGTTCCCGACCCAGACTCTGTTCTTGAACGTGGAGGAGCCCCTGGGAGCCACGACGGCCGGTGCGAGCTCCTAATGTGGCCGAGGGCGATCGTCATGCGGCCCCAAAACCGGATCGAGCGAGCCCCGTCCGGACGCGGCGTCTCGACCGCTTCCTAGGGAACCTCTGCACGGAGGATCCCTAACGCTCGGCGGGTGCCCCCGGTCTCCCTCCCGAGCGTTGGAGATCTCCGCGCTCGATACCGCATCCGATCGTTTCAGAAAGGGAGGGCTCTCTGATGAAGTTTCCCAAACGCATGAAGTCTTCGGCGCGCTTCGCGATCCTCGGCCTCACCGCCGGGGTGGTCGCTTTGGCCTGCGAGGATAGCACGTCGCCCAGCTCGGACCTCGCGTTCCTGCTCGCTGCTTCTGAAGCTGCCGACGGCTTTCAGATGGACGTCCAGGAGATGCGCGGTCCCGGAGTCCCGGGGCTCGTATTCCCCCGACTACGCTTCCCGTCCGTCGACGGCTCCGTACCCGATTGCCCCGAGAACGGCTACGGCTTTAGGTGCCCTCCCACGAACGACGATGGGCTCTCGATCGCCAGATCGGTCACCTTCTTCGACGCGGCCGGCGCCGTGCAGGACTCCTACGACGACCTGACGACCGCCACCGTGGAGTTCGAGCTCGACATGTCGGGCGAGCTACGCGGTCGCCGGGGCATCGGCAACATGGAGCGCTCGCGCACGCTGACCGCGTCCGGGCTCGAGGGCGAGGAGACGACCGTCACGTGGAACGGCTCGGGCTCGAGCCTGACGGCACGCGGACATGAGGACCCGGAGGGTAGGAGCTTCTCCATGGACGTGGCGAGCGAGACAGAGATCCGTGATGTCGTCGTACCGTCTCCGCAGACCGACGACGGCTGGCCGCTATCGGGGACGATCACGCGCAGGATGGAGGGCACCGCGACGAGGGCGGGCGAGGTGGAGCCCATCGACGTGACCTCTCTCGTCACCTTCAACGGCACCTCAATGGTCGAAGTCGAGATCGGTGACGAGACCTTCGAGATCGACCTCGCGACGCAACACCGAGGGTTCGGAAGGAGGGTCCACTGGCGTTAGCCGAAGGTGGCGTGGCGGTCGGCGCGAGGTCCTTCCCCGCGTGTGAGACTGCGTCAGGGCGTGGCCCGCCCTGAGCGGTGAGGTGGCAACGGGGCGGTCCGGTCGGGCCGCCCCGTCACGGCATCAAGGGCACTCTCGGTCTTCCTGCTCGCCGTCCCAGCACGACCTCTGACCGCCGTTGTAGTCGGGGGCGTCCATCCATCCCTCCCCGGTGACCGCGTTCCACCAGATCTCCCCGGTAGTGCCAGAGGAGGCGTCGAAGTAGGTGATGGAGCGCTCCTGCTGGTTCACCCGGAACGTCAGCTGGTCGCCGTTCTCGGGGATACCGGGCTTCGTGGCGGTGAAGGTCAACGTCGCGTCGTCCTCGGATAGGTAGGTCCAGTCGATGAGCAGGACCTCTACTCCCGGGTTGCCTCCGAGAGCATCGAAGACGTGCCAGGTGCCGGAGCCGTTGCCGATCTCGGCGTCCCCCGTATACCAGAGGAAATCGCTGAGCGGTGGGTTGTGCCCAGGTGCTGTGATGAACATCTCCCACATCGTCTGCGAGCCCTGGACCCAGCCGGCCAGATCGGCGGAGAACGTATTCCCCTGATGATTGACGGTGTACTCCCAGTGCCATTTCGAGTCCCTACGTCGGGCCGTGTTCTGGAGCGCGCCGCCGAACACCGCAACCGGTACCGCCATGAGCACAACTGTCGCTGTGTTGATCAGGAGAACCCGGATACCGGCGTTGAAGTAGTTCAGCTTCACCCCGGACCCGACGAGCGACGGTGCTTCGGACGCCCCTGCAGCGGCGAAGAAGGACAAATTCACCTGCATGGACGAAAGCGGCGGAAGCGGAGGCTCCGCCCCAGACCCCGGATCGGCCGGGTCGGTTTCACAGCTTGAGACGAGCAGCGTCGCGGAGAACAGGAGGGAAACCACGAAGGGTGTGGACGAGAGGCGCATCATCGTTCCTCGGTAGTGCGACCGCATTCCAGAGGGATCTGCCGTCTCATACCACCGGTGACAGTCCCTGGGTCCTGGGCCGGAGCCACGACGGACGCTCGAAGCCCCCGGGCCCGTTACGGCACCCCGGGGGCTCGATCGATCGGCAACTCAGCGCCCCGATGAGATCAGCCGGCTGGACCCTCCGAGAAGTCGGCTGCGACGGTCACCGTTGCGGCCTCGGAGTCGATTCGTGCGAGTACGGTGTTGCGCACCGCGTCCGAAAGGACCGTCGAGGCCAGGATCTCTCGCGCTTCCAGGATCAAGTCGCGCGCCTCGACGTCGCGACCCAGCTTGCCTGCGACCCATGCGGCATCCACGAGCAGGCTTCCCGAGGTCAGGACGTCTCCGCCTTCCATCGCCCTCCTACCAGCGGCCTCTAGATCATCAAGGGACTGGTCGAGATCGCCGACGTAGAAGGAGAGCTTGCCGGCCATGTGAAGATCAATCACGGCCTCGGCATCCCCTTCCGGGCGCGCGCTTGCCGCTTCCCGGTAATACCAGGCGGCCCTCTTCCACTCCGGTTTGAGCTCTTCCAGAGCCTGCGCCTGATCCTCCATGGACTCGGCCCGGCGGACAGTCCAGTCCTGGGCTCCTGCAGGGAGTGCGGTCGCGGCGACTGCCACGGTTGCGAATGCGAGTGCGACGTACGTGGACGTACTGCGGTTCCGCTTCCTCATCATCATCCTCCACCCTTTCACAGTGCGGCTTTGCGGCTAGCGCCAAACCCTCAGCGCGCCGGGAGCGAACCCTCGCTCCTCTTGATACGACGCGAAGCGACCGCGGAGGGTTTCACGGGGGTGCGTCCCCGATCGCGCGCTCCCCTCCGAACATCAGTGCGGCGGCGGGGGTCTAAGGAGGGCTTCAGGTGCCGTGGGAACGGGGGCCGCCTGACCTGGGATCCACCTGAGGGTCCGCCGAAACGACGAGGGGGGACGTGAGCGAGGGTCGATTCCACCGCGAGACTACCGAGCCGACCCAGTCGATGGAGACCTCGCGGTGCCATCTGCGCGCGGGAGGGCCAGGAGCCTCGCTGGGCTTCATCGTCGCCGTGGTCCTGCTCCTGGTCCCCGTGGTCGTCGTGTGCCAGGAGCGGACGCCTTCGCGCGAAGCACCTGACGCGGGCAGACCTCGGATTGGACTCGTCCTCGGAGGCGGGGGCGCGCGTGGCGGGGCGCACATTGGCGTGCTCGAGGTCCTCGAGGAGCTTCGGGTCCCGATCGACTACATCGCGGGCACCAGCATCGGGGCCATCGTCGGAGGGCTTTACGCGTCCGGGATGTCGCCAGCGGAGATCAGCGAAGTCATCGCCGACATCGACTTCCAGGACCTCTTCCGCGACCGGCCCCCTCGGCAGGAGCTCACGTTCCGCCGAAAGCAGGACGACGCCAAGTTCCCCGCTCGTCTCGAGGTCGGCTTTCGGGCGGGTCGGGTCCGGCTCCCGCCGGGGCTGATCTCTGCGCAGAAGCTCGGCGTAAGCCTGCGGTCACTGACCCTTCCGGTGGCGCACATCGCCCGCTTCGAGGAATTGCCCGTTCCGTTCAGTGCCGTAGCGACGGACCTCGGCACCGGGGAGCTCGCGGTTCTATCGAGCGGTGACCTTGCTATTGCGATGCGAGCGAGCGTTTCGGTACCCGGAGTCTTCGCGCCCGTCGAGCGCGATGGGCGGCTCCTCGTGGACGGCGGTCTCGTCAGCAACATTCCGGTCGACGTCGTCCGCGAGATGGGAGCGGACGTCGTCATCGCCGTGGATGTGGGCACGCCGCTCTACCCCGCCGAAAGCCTCGAGTCCGCCGTCGAGATCTCGGCACAAGTCCTCCGCATCGCGACGACCCAGCCCATGGATCTCGCGCCGGACCTCGGCGATCCTCCGATCCTCATCGTGCCGGAGCTGGAAGGGGTCACTTCGGCTGCCTCGTTCTTGTCGGTGATCGACGCGATCCCTCGTGGACGGGAGGCTGCGGGGGCGGCTACGCAGGAGCTGTCCCGGCTGTCCGTCAGCGAAAGGGACTACGAAGCATTTCTGTCGCGGCAGCGCGCGCGTCCCTGGTCTCCGCCCTCAGTGGACTTCATTCGAGTCGAGGGAGACACTCGGCTCGCCCCGGAGGTGATTCGGTCGCGTCTCGGGCTGCGACCCGGCTCTGCGCTTGGGAGAGCGGAGCTGGAACGTGGACTAGCGCGAGTCTACGGTCTCGGAGCGTTCTCCGAAGTCGACTATCGTCTGGTCCAAGAGGCCGGCCGGAACGGGCTCGTCATCGAGGTGACGGACAAACCGTGGGGGCCTAACTACCTGCGCTTCGCCCTCGCACTCGAGGACAACCTCGGCGGCAACTCGAGCTACACCTTCCTCTCGAGCTACACGCTGACGAACCTGAACTCTCCCGGAGGCGAGCTGCGCGCCCAAATACAAGCCGGACGCACGCGCGAGCTGTTCGCCGAGCTGTACCAACCCGTCGGTCGAGGTGGATGGTTCTTTGTCGCACCGCGGGCCCGCTATTTCCGACGGCTCAGGGACACCGGAGAGGACGCCCTCCGGGCGGAGTATCGGATCACCGACTACTCCGTAGGCCTCGACGGTGGCGTCCAACTCGGCAACTGGGGAGAGCTTCGCGTCGGACTCGTGCAGGGCCGCGTGGAAGCGGACCCGCGGATCGGTCCTTCTGATCTCGCGACCGAGGACGATCGACTCGGAGCCTTTGTGGCCCGCCTCGGCGTGGACATGCTCGACGACCGGAGCTTCCCCACCCGAGGCGGAACGGTGGACTTTGAGCTGACCCGCGCGACTGCCGGGCTGGGCTCGGATCGCCCATACGATCGTCTTCGCATCGGCACGACGGGTGTCGTGAGCCGAGGCGGACACGCGCTGATCGCTCACCTGGAGGCGGGAACCAGCTTCGGCTCGGTGCTCCCTGTGTACAACGAATTCGGAATCGGTGGATTCTTTCGATTATCGGGGTTGAGACCGCAACAGCTCGCCGCCAACTACCTCGGGTTCGGCCGAGCGACGTATCGCATGAGGGTCGCGAGCCTTCCAACCTCCCTCACCGGAGGCGCCTTGTACCTGGGAGTCAGCGCGGAAAGTGGGAACGCATGGGACGAGGCGAGCGAGATCTCCGCGCGCAACCTCAGGTACGGTGGCACCCTGTTCGCGGGTCTCGACACGATTCTCGGGCCGTTGTACTTGGGCTACGGTCGTGCCGACCGTGGCAGAGACGCTTGGTACCTGTTTCTCGGGCAGGCCTTCTAGGGTCTAGCCGTACTTGGCCCAAAAACTCTCGTCAGAGCTGGCCAGGTAGACGATGCCTTCGATCATTCCGACGAACGACGGGAGCAGCGTCCAGCAGAACAGCGCGTACAGGATGCCCTGTAGCGGCTTGCCCAGGTAGAACTTGTGGCCCCCGACGCCTCCGAGCAGGAGCGCGAGCAGTCCAGCGATCCCCCTGCTATGTCGCGCAGCCGGTACCGGTGTCGCGTCGGCCGTGACGGTGACCTTGCCCTGACAGCCCGCACACCTGCCCTCCGCAGCCCATTCCCGGCGGATAGGCGTGCCGCAGACGAGACAGTCGCGAGAGACCCACTCCCCGCAGTGACGACACTTCTTCGCACTCGCGGAGATCTCGGACTCGCAGAAGGGGCACTCCGTGAGTTGGGAGCTTGGAGTCTCGTCAGACACCGCCACCTCTACACGTTCAGGAATCAGACCTGCCGCCTGGTCAACTTGGCGACCGAGCGGAGGACGCGCGAGCCGTGGCGCCGTCCTCCATTGGAGGGTCCACGGCTGGCAGACGCATCGACGATCGGATCGATCGCCAGCGCGAACGAGCGGTGAGGTTGGTGCGATCTGACCAGGTATCGAGGACCAACCGGGAAGCCGCTACCGCAATGAGGCTGCCTCGAACGCTCTCAGCATCTCCGACTCACGCGGAGGGTGCAGCACATCGAACCCTTCGGCACAACCTCCGACGGGTCGTCAGCGCTCACGGGTGGGGACGATCTGGCGCTTCAGACGAATCCGACGCAATGCCAACATCCGCCAATGAACGAGTGACGGTGTCCATGAGGGCATTCACCTTCTTCCTGATCCCCCTCGTAGTAGAGGCCCAGATTGCGCGTCCGAGTGCAAGCGTCCCGGCTACCGCACCTCCAAGGAGGGTCCAGCCTAGGCCGACTGATTCTAGCTCGACGACTTCGAAGACAAGGACCAACATGATCGCCATCGCGAGTGCCCCGAGCAGACTGAACGTAGCAAGAATCGACAAGGCGCCACGGCGGTCGACGACAACCCGCACGCGAGTGCCCTCGCCCTCGGAGTGGGCGGTCACCAGGAACTGACTCCCTTCACCCACCGAGTTCCACGACATGCCCGAGGAGTTGGCCTCGCCCTCCCCCTGCTGCTCGACGGAAGCCCGCACGGCCGAGAGTAGATGGGCCGTTGTGTGCTCCGTCAGCTTCGTCGGAAAGTGAGCATCGAGGCGATGCTTCAGCGGGCCGCCGAGCAACCGCTCCAATCGGGACTCGCTCTGACCTCGGGGCAGGAGGCGGGCCGCCCGTTCGATCAGGCTGGGATCCATGCCCGCCTCCACCGCGATCGCCTTCATTTCCTCCAACGAAAAACGGGCTGACGAGTGCCCGGCGACATCGGAGGACCTTGCCAACTCCGTTGCCTTGCTCAGGATGAGTGCGAACTCCCGGTCCGTATACGCCTTCCTATCGTCGCTGATATTCGACCTCCGGAGTTGCCCTCGGTGCCCGAGGATGTGCCTTGGGTAATCTCCGTCGGCGACGATCACACCTCTGCCGCGGAGTATCGTAATGACGAAGTCGGTCTTTCCGTTGAGATAGGCGAGATGGTCGGTGCGATGCGCATCCGCCAAGTCGCGCTTGAGCTTCGAATATCTGTCCGCGAGCTCTGGGTTGTCCCGCAGTGCGTCCCGGAACACGGTCTGATTCAGGTAGCATTGGGAACCGGACTCGGCCAGGGAAAGGTGATGGGTCCGCACCCGATCGCCGCTCTTCCTAAAATAGTGGCGGTCCGGGAGATTATCGTCTGGCCCCAGCATGAAGCCCAATCTGTGAATCCCCTCAGCGCGTCGTGTGTTGACGTCGTCAACATAGATCGCCGTGTGGACGGCGTCAACATTTTCGGTCATGTTGATGTATGAGTCAACCGACCAAGGCGTATCATCACGGAGACCTTCGGGCCGCTCTGCTCACGGAGGCTGCCACCATGGTCTCCGAAGGAGGGGCTGCGAGCGTGACGATGAGGGCGATCGGCTTGCGCCTCGGTGTGTCGCGATCCGCACCCTATCGCCACTTCGACGACAAGTCCGCGCTGCTCGTTGCGGTTGCCTCCGCGGGGTTCAAGCGTCTCGGAGATCGCCTGCAATCGGTTGAAGTGGGCGGCCAGCAACCCACACTCGGGCAGTTCCGGCGCATGGGTCAGGAGTACGTACGCTTCGCTCTCGAAAATCCGGCGCACTACCGCCTGATGTACGGCAAAGAGGCGCTCACTCGCGAGGGCCTACCTGAGCTTCGTGAGGCGGCAAACGCCTTATTCGAACAATTGGTCGGGGTGTTCAAGGCCTTCCAGCGCCGTGGTGTGATCAGACGGCAGGATCCCCGAGCCCAGGCCTACGTGGCTTGGGGTGCGGTACACGGATTGTCGTCGTTGCTGATCGAGGGACAGATCCATGCGACTGTCGACGTCGATCAGCTCATCCGGCGAACCACGCGAACGCTCCTGGACGGGATGCGCGCTCGCCGACGGCGTGGAGAGCGGACTCTCGACGGTTAGGAACCTCTACACGAGTGTGGCGCGTCTCGCGCAGGGGGCTCGCTCGCGAGGTGCCCTACGCCTCGAAGCGGATCTCGAAGCGTCCCGGCGGTACGCCAGAGCCCAGGTCTCGCGATGAGATCCCGGTAACGATCGAGTGCGTCGGTCCCTGGTGGAGCCGTGCCTCGAACGCGTCGAGCTCTTCGGGGTTGCCCACGGCCTCTGCCTCCACGGATCCGTCCCGGCGGTTCATCGCCCATCCTCCGAGCCCCATGGACGAGGCGGTCTCACGCACCCACCAGCGGAAGCCGACTCCCTGCACGCGGCCCTCGATGGTGTAGCGGCGAGCGCGATGAAGACTGGACATGGGCCTGGGGTTGAGAGCTGGTTCCCGGGGCGCTCCTCCGGGAGCACCCGGCGCACCGAATATTGCGCGGCGTTGCTTCAGCCGGCTACTGCCATGGAGCTCTCCGCGCTTCTCGTGAACGTTCACGTTATCAGAGTGGTATGCCGTGGATAATGAGACTTCATATTGCGCTCCTCGTTCTTCCGCTCTCCTCCTGCTCACTCGTCAATCCCGCCGCTTCACCGGTCGCGAGCACCTCGACGCCAAGCCCGGCGGCGGTGCGGAGCCCAACTGACCCCCCTGACGCCGTCCCGCGCCTCGAGACGAAGACTCGATCAGGGAACCCCGACAGCTACGAGGTGAGGGGGCGCAGCTACCGTGTGCTCGAGACGAGCGACGGGTACGTGGAGCGTGGGATCGCGTCCTGGTATGGAGAGCAGTTCCATGGGCGGCGCACGTCCAGTGGGGAACCGTACGACATGTACGATATGACGGCTGCTCACAAGAGCCTTCCGCTCCCGACGTACGTCGAGGTCACCAACCTCGAGAACGGCCGTACCGTGGTCGTGCGCGTGAACGACAGGGGTCCGTTCATAGACGGCCGCATCATCGACCTCTCCTTCGCCGCGGCGCGGAAGCTGGGATACATCGGCGCGGGCACCGTGGAAGTCGAGGTGCGCGCTTTGGATCCAGCGGCGAGGGATCGAGGATGAGCAGGCGGGCGCTCTGACGCGGCGCGGGCCCACGGCGTCGATGCACGAATCTTGCGGGATGCGTATCCGCAGCCCAACACGGTCCGTTCCGCGTTGGGCTGTTGGTGGTACCTCTTTTTCCGCTCCGGGGGAAAACATGTCCTTCCGTTCCCTGAATACGCTCCTCTACGCGTGCCTCGTTCTCGCCGCAGGCTGCGACGACACTCCGCTCGATCTCGCGAATGAGACGCGCGTATCGCTGCTCTTGACCGATGCCCCCGGCGACGTCGCTGCGGTGTGGGTGGAGATCACGGAGATCACGCTACATGGCGGCGCCGAGGACGGGCCAGGCGACGTCGTGCTCCTGGACGAGTCGACTGGGCTGGTGGAGATCACCTCCCTCGTGTCGACGGCCCAGGATCTGGTGACCGACGCGGCCGTCGACCCCGGTGTGTACTCCCAGCTGCGCATGGTGGTGGGCCAGGCCGTCCTTGAAACAGAGACGGGGGCCGTGTTCACAAGCGGAGGAGGCCTACACCCCGACGGGCTCGAGTCCACAGGGGAGCTCAAGTGCCCCAGCTGCTCGAACAGCGGGATCAAGGTGAAGCTGCCCGGCGGATCCGTGGAGATGGAGGAAGGCGACAACACGTTCGTGCTCGACTTCGACGTGAGTCAGACCTTCGGGCACGAGG
The DNA here is from genome assembly GCA_965248625.1 of Longimicrobiales bacterium. Taxonomy (GTDB): domain Bacteria; phylum Gemmatimonadota; class Gemmatimonadetes; order Longimicrobiales; family Gaopeijiaceae. The sequence goes on from OZ252109.1 coordinate 2,903,788, forward strand.
CGGGGAACTCGGGCAAATGGATCATGCGACCGGTGATCCACGCGTCGAAGATGGAAGGCAGTGAGAGCGGTATCGACGGCACCGTCACCGTTGCCACGGACGCGGCGGGCGAGCCCACCGTGACGATCCCGGAATGCCCCACCGGCACGGTCCGCGGCTTGGCAGACGTCCTCCCACTGGCCACCGCGGCAACCCTCCTGGACTCCGACGGTAATCCCGTCACTAGGACGGGCTCCACCGAGGACGACGGGACCTTCCACGTCGGCTTTCTCGAGCCGGACGACTACGACATGGGGTACGCGTCCGAGATCGAATTCACCGACTTCAAGCTCCTTTTCTCTGCCGACGTCGACCCCGCTTCGGTCAGCGTAGTGGAGGCCGAGACCGTGAGCGGCGTCGCCTACACGATCACGGGCGCCACCTGCGAGGCCTCCTAGGCTTCCAGGTAACACCCCCAAAAAAAAGCCGCCCGAGCGCCGAAGCGCTGGGGCGGCCGGGGCGAGCGAAGGGGGGCCTCCCTCTGATCCAGCTACCTACCCTCCGCTAACGAACACGCGTCACCAGCAGCTTCGCCGGCTGGGGCGCCACCACGTTGATTACAGTGCCTTCCCCAGTTCCGTTCGATCGTAGGTCGTAGATCTGCACTCCCGCGGTGCCGAGGGGCGTCTCGTATGTCGCGTCGTCGAACAACGCGCTCGGGTTCCCGAATGCGTTCGTCGTGACGGGCCAGGGATACGCGCCCAGTGGCTGATACCCGGGGTCCATGATATTCGTCGCCGTCGTAAAGTCGTAGGTCGTGAACGTCCGTTCCGGCTGCGTGACGTCCATCCCGTTCAACATGATCGCGGCAGCGAACTCTTCCAGCAGGTCGGAGAAGCTGTGTCCCGTCAGACTTGGATAGGCCTCGACGCCGGCGGGCGTGGTCACGGCATTCTGCAGGGTGAACAAGGATGTCTCGGCCCCGCTTCCATAAGCATCGCCCAGGAACCGATGGAAGTGCCAGGAGGAGCCGTAGAACGTGTGACCTTGGGCCCTCGAGCCGTCCGGGTTGTTCGTCACGGCGTTCGGCTGGCTCGTGAGGAACGCAATGGTGCGCGCGAGTCTGACGAGCACACCGTAGTTCTCGGGCGTCGTGACGCGCATCATTCCGGTCGGATTCACGTGCGCGCCACTCACCTGCTCTCCGAGAGCCGGACCGCCGGTAGCGGCCCACGCCAGCCTGGAAGACAGCTCGCCCGCGATCTCTGCCGTTCCTTCCTCGATCCATACGGGTTGGAAGCCCGACGCGTCGTCTGCCCGGTCGAGCGCGTTCTTCAGCGAGCTGATGTGCTTGGCCTCGTGCACCATGGTCGCCAGGCTCTGGTACGTCGGGTCTCCGTCGCCCATCCCGTGAATGAGCTGGTTCGAGAAGTACATGAGCTCCATTCCATTCGACGCCGGGCATTCGGCTCTGGAGAACAGATCGCCAGCCCACACGAACGCGGCAATGCCGTCAGGGACCACAGGCGAAATGAAGATCACCGCCCGGCCGTCTCCGTTGATGTCGCTCATTCCCCCGAAGTAATCGTCGATGACCGGCCTACCATAGTCCCGGTAGTAGTCGAGCATCATCTGGATGTGCACGGGGTCGACCGGAGCGCTCAGGTATTGTGGCTCGTCCTGGTAGATGGCGAGCTCCTCGTTTTCACCGACGAGAACCGCCGCGTACGGAGGTCCGGCCTGACAGAAGGGCGAGAAGCTGATCTGGAAGTGTCGCCTGTCTGAGGGGGGCGCCTGGCTAGCCGCCGCTGTGCTCGAGAGAGCGGACGGCAGCGCCGCGCGGGATCTGGGCCCGAGGTGCTCCAGCAACGCCCGCTCGCGCTCCCGCAATTCGAGGTGGAAATCGGCCGTGTGCCTTGCGACCTCGGCGGCATCGCCGAGCCCGCGATCGAGCTCGATCATACCGTTACCGAGGCTACCAGCCGTCGCGGCCGGCGGGCTCCCGCTTGGAACCACCCCCCTTCCGCGGATCTGGAAGAGGACCGTGGCGGCATGCGGGATCTCGGACTCGGTCGTTCGGACGAGACTCAAGCGATAGCGATCGCCGGCGCTGCCGGAAGGCAGCATGAGGCCACACTCGTCGTATGCCGGAGGACGGACGGACATGAGCTCACCCAGGGCGAGGTCTACCGGCGCTTCGCACACGCGCAGATCGAACACCCGTGTCGCAGTCACTCCCGCGCCGTCCCGTACCTGCGCTGTGAACGTGTAGTCTCCGACCCCTATCGGGGCGCCCGTGAGCGACCCGGCGGAGCTCAGCTCGATCCCTGGGGGCAGCGCACCATCCGCGATCGCCCACTCATAGCCCGGACCGGCGCCGCCGTTGGCCTCGAAGGTCGCCGCGTAGCTCAATGAGGCCCGCGCCTGTTCGAGGTTTGCCGTGGTGATCAATGGCGGATTCTCGGACGCACCGGCGTCGAATTCGACCTCGAGCCCCGCGTAGAGAGCACGCATGATCTGGGGCTGCGACGCGTCGGGACCCAGCGTCCAACGAGTGGACGCGCTCCCGTCGTCGCGCGTCACCGCCGAACCGGGGCGTACTGACCCGCCGCCCGACACGACCGTGAAGATCACCGTCTTGCCGCGCACCGCGTTGCCGAGGACGTCCCTCGCGACCACCGTCGGGCTCGTTTCGAGCTCATTGCCGGGAGTCCCACTCTGGTTGTTGCCGACGACTCCTTCGAATGCGACGACGACCGGGTCTATGAGTACGCTGGCTCTGCCGGTGACACCGTCGGCGGTGGCGCGAATGGAAGCCTGGCCCGGAGCGACCGCAGTCACCAGGCCCGTCTCCGAAACAGTCGCCACACCCTCGTTACGGCTCAACCAAGTGATCTCGTGCCCGGAGATCGAGCGACCGCCGCCGTCGTGGGGGTCGGCCGTCAGCTGAACGGTCTCGCCGACGGCGGTAAGCGTGATCGCGTCGGGGGCGATCATGACCTCCGCCGGATGGGCGGGGCCGGTCGCGTCGTCGCAGGCCATGAGCGCCAACAGCGCGCCTGGGATCAGGAAAGAGCGTCGTAGTGACATGGATCAAGCACTCGTTGGACTTGGTTGCGATCGTGGTCGTGCCGGTGGCTCCGGCCGCTCACAACGGGCGGGGGAATGCGCGTCCGCCTCGCGCGCGGTTACAGTCGGCAAGTTCGGTGCCTTCGCGTAAACAGACGTTTACCTCATGTCGGGTAGGTACTTAGCACGTCGTAGGGCGCTGGGTGCGAGGACAACTTTGCCGGCACGGGTCAGAACTTTCCGGGGATTGCAAGCGGGGCACGATCACGGGAATTGCGCGGCAATGGGGCGGGTCGGGCCCGGCGGCAGGCGACCGGCGACCGGCGACCGGCGGATAAAGCAGAGGGTTGCGCGTGGGAGCGCGCCAACCGTCTAGGCCAAAGCCGCTGGCCCCTTCTCAACTACCCCATCGGACGGCTTAAGCGCTCGCTCGTGCCGGATCAGGGCGTCGACGAAGAACTTGGCGGCCCAGTTGAGGATCTCGTAGGGCCCATACCGGCCGTCGATGGGGTTGGAGCCCTTGATCCCGCCACGGAGTCCGGGATCGGGGCTCGTCCGATTCTGCGTGGACTTGAGAAAACGGAGGACAGGGGCAACTGGCTCGAGCCAACCAACGTGGCCGGTGAGCTCGTGCAGGCGTAGCCACACGCTCGCCATTTGCGCCTGTCCCGTGAGGCACGCCCAGTCCGCGGCCGGCGCCCAGGTTTTGTCGAACCGTCCGGACATCCGCCCGTCCGCCTCGACACGTTCGATCAGCTCCTCCGCCCCAGCTTCCGCCGCTCGGACGAAGCTGTCATCGTCGAGGACCGCTCCGCCTTCCACGAGACCTCTCAACGTGTAGGCGATGGTGTGCAGGAGGGGACGGACGGGGTCGTTGAGGCAGGCGTCGGGAACCCAGCCGTTGTCGTGCTGAGCAGCGGAGACCGCCCGCAAGTTGTGCGCGGCGGCGGCGCGGGACTCGGCGTCGTCCAGATCCAACCCCGCGGCCGCGAGCGCCCAAGCCGTGCGCGCGTTGTAGAGGGTGGCGTCTGAGCGGGCGAACTGCGAATTGCCCTTCCGCCAGTGTCCGTCGGACTCTTGAACCTCGACGAGATACGTCGCCGCACGGCGTGCCGCGTCCGCGAACTCGGCCTCGCCAGTCGCCCGGAACGCCGCGAGCCAGCCGAACAACACCTGACCGGTATTGAAGACCGACGGGGACATCTGCTGACCCATCACGCCGCCGCGCACTGCGCCGGATTCCAGCTGGATCGCGGTCTCCCAACGAGCCGCAGATTCGGCGCGAGTAATCAAATCGGCCCTGTCGAGGTGCTCGGCGGCCAGGTAGAGAGTGGGGATGATGTAGCCGGTGGTCTCCGGATAGGATCTCTGCCACCCGCGAGCGCGGAAGTACGCGTTGTATGTGACACTGTACCCTCGCGCGAACCCGTCGTCGGGGGGCACGTCCTGCGCCCGCATGAGCCAGTCGAGGGCCGAGTCGAGGTGGGGTCGATGATCATCGTCGACTGGATGTCCACCCCCCCGCTCGGCCCGGAGCTCGGCCATGGCCGCTGGGTTCATGAGCCGGTGAGCCCGGGCGCTGCGCACGCGTCCGGCAACCGACGCCTGGACGCGGTTCCAGGCGGTAACGATGATGTTTTCATTGGGGGGGACGTCATCGGAAGACGCGACGTCGTCGGAAGACGCGAGGTTGTCGGAAGGCACCACGCTGTCGGAAGGCACCACGCCGTCGGAAGGCACCACGTTGTCGGAAGACACGACGTTGTCGGAGGGCACCACGTTGTCGGAAGACACGATGTTGTCTGGATTCCTCCCGTTCGGCGATGTACTTGGCGCGAACCGCATGGTCCCGGGCTAACCCCGTGTTCCGCGAAGCCACGGTCCCCGGGGCCCAGCACCCGAGTCGGGGTCCACGGCGTCGATCGTCTCGGGCGGCCGCATCAGTCTAATCACCGGCTCGGGAAAGACCAGACCCGGGCAGTCACCCGGGCAGACCGGACCTACCCTGCTCCCCGGTGGTGGCGACACCCAACTTCCCCGATGGTCGAGTACGATGTGGTCGTCGTCGGTGGGGGTAACGCGGGTCTCTGCGCAGCCCTGTCAGCCTGTGAGCACGGTGCGAGGGTGCTGCTTTGCGAGCGCGCTCCGTTCGAGGCTCGCGGTGGAAACTCTTCGTTCACCGCCGGACTCGTACGCTTCCCCTACGGCGGCATGGACGATCTGCGCGCTCTCATCCCCGACATCGCCCCCGATGACGCGGCGCGGCTCGAAGTCGGGCGCTACGCGCCAACGGACTACCAAAGCGATCTGGATCGTCTTACGGAGGGAGAGACGGATCCCGACCTCTCTCGGCTCCTCACCGAAGAGTCGTACGGCGCGATGCGCTGGCTGCGGACCATGGGGGCCCGGTTCGCGTTTTCGACGACCTGGGCGCCAGGCGTTCGAGTCCGAAGGCAAGCTCCGCTTCTGGGGCAACGCAGCAGTCGAGTTCCGAGGCGGAGGGCGCACGCACGTGGATCGGCTGCTCGCGAGTGCTGCGGCTGCCGGCGTGGACGTCTGGTTCGGTGCCCGGGGGGAGGAGCTCATTCGCCATCCCCGCGACAGCGTCACGGGTATCGTGGTTCGTCGGAATGATGGCCGAGAACGCATCGGCACACGGGCCGTCGTGCTCGCCTCCGGTGGCTTCGAGGCGAGCCGGGAGAAACGGGCGGAGCACCTCGGACCGGCTTGGCGCGACGTCAAGGTCCGGGGTACCGAGTTCAACACCGGCGACGGCATCCGGATGGCGCTCGACGTCGGTGCGAGGCCCTACGGCCAATGGAGCGGGTGCCACTCCGTGGCGTGGGACGTGAACGCGCCTCCGACCGGGGACTGGCGCGTCCGAGCAGGCTACATGAGGCACTCCTACCCGTTCGGGATCGTCGTCAACTGCGCTGGCGTCCGTTTCCTGGACGAGGGCGCCGACTTCCGCAACTACACGTATGCGAAATACGGCGCGGCGCTCCTCGACCAACCCGGTGGCATCGCGTTTCAGATCTTCGACCGAACCGGCGAAGAGCTGCTTCGCGACGACTATGGGCTCCCCGAGACGACCCTTGCCAGGGCGGGGAGCGTGGCAGAGCTGGCCTCGAGGCTCGGAATCCCCGAGGCCCTCGTGGAAACGGTGCGAGCATTCAATGCGGCCGCGTCCGACCTCCCCTTCGATCCGACGGTGCTCGACGGAAAGCACACTGTCGGGCTTGACCCCCCGAAGTCGAACTGGGCCGTGCCCATCGGCGAGCCTCCGTTCCTGGGATTCCCGGTCACTTGCGGAATCACGTTTACCTACGGCGGCCTGCGCATCGACCGGAAGGGCCGGGTGCTCGACGCCGAAGATCGGCCCATCCCGGGCCTGACGGCCGCTGGCGAGCTAGTGGGCGGGCTCTTCTACCACAACTATCCCGGCGGTGCGGGGCTGGCGGCCGGGTCGGTGTTCGGCCGGATCGCCGGACGGTCGGCCGCGCTGACGCGCAAGCCAGGGCCCGACCGACCGCCGTTCCAATCCGCGAGCAGTGGCGTTTCCAATGTCACCGCGCGCCCCGTCCTCACCGAGCCACCCGCCGATGAGTGACGTGGAGCAGACCCCTGACGTGGAGCAGACCCCTGACTTGGAGCAGACCCCTGACGTGGAGCAGACTGGAGAAATGGAGCAGACTGGAAGGATCGGCTTCCGCATCGTGACCGGCGCGCCCCGGCCGCCCCCCGAAGTGGTCGAGGCGTTCCGGGGTATGGCGAGCTCCAACGTGGGTGACGCCATGGGACGCTTCCACTTCATGGACCCTGGCGTGGTCGCGCGATCCGGGCTCCCCGTGTCGGGTCCGGCTGTGACCGTGAGCTGCCGCCCTGGCGACAATCTGATGGTCCACAAGGCCCTCGAGATAGCGGAGGCGGGCGACGTCGTTGTCGTGAGCACGAACGGCAACACGACCAGCGCGGTGTTCGGCGAGCTCATGTGCAGGTCGGCGCGGGCCCCTCGTGTCGGTGGGATCGTCGTGGACGGCGCGATCCGAGATGCGGACGTCCTCGCGGAGCTCGGGTTCCCCACTTTCAGCCGGACGGTTTCGCCCGGTGCGTGCGACAAGGACGGCCCCGGCGAGATCAACGTACCGGTCTCCTGTGGGAACGCGGTCGTGATGCCAGGCGACATCGTGGTCGGCGACGCGGACGTCGTCGTCGTCGTTCCCCGGCAGGACGCCGCCGAAGTGCTTGAGCGAGTGCGCGCGTTGATCGAGCGCGAGCGAGGATGGATCCAGGCGATGGACGGGGTCGGGCCGTTCAAGGCGGAGATCGACAGAACGCTCCGAGCCAAGGACGTGATTCCATGAACGATCCCGCGCCGGAGGCGTCCCTCCTGGTAACCGTCGCGTACGAGCCGTTGCGCGCGTACGGGCATAGACGTCGCCGAGCGGCGCCGATTGAATCGCGCACGTACCGCTTGAATCGATAACGATCGCGAACTGGTCACCGACGGTGAAATCCGCGCCGCGCCCAAGCTTGATCTCGGAGAACACGGCTGGAGACCCGAGGACCGAGGGAAAGCGAGGGCAGGTGATACGAGGGTCCGGAGGGGTGTGCGACGCTACACAGGCGCTTTCGACCGGGCGCACGGAGCGGTATTTTGCCGTCTGGATGCACACTCACGGGAGACACCGATCATGACGCCCACCACCTCCACCCGTACCGAAGCCGAATACCAGAATCGCAAAGAGCCCGAGAGCCTCCGTCTTCAGGCCGTGGCGCCTGTCATCACGGCCAGCGATGTCGGAGCCAGCATCGCGTGGTACCGCGATGTCATGGGCTTCGTCGTCGGGGAAGAGTGGAAGAACGACGACGGCGTGGTCCAAGGGGCGGTCATGCGGGCGGGCGCCGTCGACTTCAACCTGACGCAGGACGACTTCGCCAAGGGCCGCGATCGTTCGAAGGGCGTCGGCTTCCGCCTCTATTGCCGCACGGGGCAGGACGTGGACAAGCTTGCGGAGGACATCAAGTCACGAGGTGGGACGCTCGATCAGCAGCCCACGGATCAACCGTGGGGATCCCGTGATTTCGCTGTGACGGACCCCGACGGCTTCAAGATCTCGGTGGGGAGCCAGGCGTAGAAGGGTTGCCGAATCAGCTCCCTTCGCCCCACGTGAGGAGCACCCGGGTCACGCCGTCCTCACGCCCCACGAAAACGCCGACGATGCGGTCGTCCCCGTTCGCATGGCCTGTGAGGGCCGCTTCGAAGTCGTCGCCCTGAGAGATGTGGCCGGTCACGCTCGGCTCGAAGCCGTCCGCTTCTAGCCGCTCCGCGTAGAAGTCGAGAACGTCTTCGGGGGAGTCGGTCGTTTCGACGAGGATCGCGCCTCCGCTGCCTTCTCCGGAATTGGCCGAGAAGACGCCGCGCTCTCCACCGCCCTCTGGATACAGGGGGACCCAGCCGGGCACGTCTACCGCGTGTTCGCCCGCCTGGAAGTACGAGCGGCCCTCGTCGGTCTGAATGACGAGTCGCCCACCGTCATCCCCGGTCTGGAGGCGCATCGAAAACAGCTCACCGTCGTCCCCTGAGATCACGAAGGACCCACCGTCTTCATTTCCCTCGAGGTCGAAACGAATCTCCCCGTCGTCCGAGTTGATGGTGAGATGGCCCTTGATGATGTCCTGGTACGACATCGTCGAGACGTCGCCCGTACCCCGGTTCAGCAGCTCGAGCCCTCGTCCATTCTCGTCACTGCCAACGACCTCGAGGTCCTTGTCGATCGAAACGAGCGCCTCGGCCAATCGCCGCGGCACGCTCAGGTCCTGCTCGCCGTCGATGTCGAATTCCCATGAGAGGCCGTCACCGACCTGGACGAGCTGTGTCTCGACCTGGTGGATCGTCTCCTGGACCTGCTTCGCGACGAAGAACCCAATCACGGAGAGGGCCAGGATTCCGAAGCCGACGATCCCCCCGAAGGCGAGGAATACCCACGCCAACGGGGACAGGCCCTTCTTCGTCTTGCCGGTGTAGGCGCGTTCGAATTCGTCGTGCATGCAGGTGCTCCGTTGTAGAGATGGTCTCGTTGTCTATACGTAGATTGGACCTGGAGGATTCAACGAGTCGTCGTAGGCTCGTCTGCAGAACGAGCGGCCTGGTCCACAGCGGCACCTAGGCCGGAGCGGCACTCGGGCAACGGGACCACCTGGGTCTGGACGAGCGAACGGGAGCAGCGTCATCAACGAGAACACCTACGATTACGTGATCGTCGGCGCGGGCTCGGCCGGTTGCGTTGTCGCGAATCGGTTGACGGCGAGCGGACGTCACCGAGTCTTCTTTATCGACGCTGGGGGCTCCGATTCGCACGTGGATCTGCGGGTCCTCACGCCCAAGAGCGGGGGGACCGTCCGCATTCCATGAGACGATCCCGCGGCGGCGCCACTGATCGACCCGCGGTTCCTGAGCGAGCCCGAGGACCTGGAGACCCTGATGCCGGCTTCCGCGTCGCGCAGGATGTCTCCGAGCGCCCCCGCTCGATCCATACCGAGGCGAACACTACCTTCCCGGCCGGGAGCTCGAGTCGGACGACGACATCGCGGACCACATCCGGGCTACGCTCCAGCACATCTATCATCCGGTCGGAACGTGCCGGATGGGAACGGAGGACGACGCGGTGGTCGATTCGCGCTTGCGCGTGCATGGGATCCGTGGACTGCGCGTGGTCGACGCGTCCATCATGCCGACGATCGTGCGCGGAAACACGAATGCCCCGACCATCGCGATCGCGGAAAAGGGGGCGGACATGATCCTGGAGGATGCCGGCTTATGAGCCTCACGCGACGGGGATTCCTCGGGGCGGCGGTGGGTGCAGCCCTATTCGGAGATCGAGCCGCGCCAGCCAGTAGAGGCCCGCTCCCAGGTCGGATCTCCCCCTCGGGTCGGACCCTGAGCTCCCATCCGGCGGGACTCCAAGCCCGGCGGCCAGGGGTCGGTGGCTCGCGCGGGAATCCGGGATCCCCGGTGCAGCTGGCCGACGACCCGTACGCCCTCGTACTCGGTGTCGCGCAGGACGGGGGCATGCCGCAAACCGGGTGCTACGCGCCCCGATGTGATCGGGCGCGTCAACGCGAGCGTCCGCGTTACGGCTCCTCTTTGGCAATCGTCGAGCGCGCGGCGCAGCGCTACTACCTGGTGGACGCGTCTCCCGATTTGCGCCATCAGATGGACCTGATCGAGGAGCCAGCGTTTCGCGCCCGGTCCGACGCCAGGCGTCCATTCGACGGAATTTTCCTGACGCACGCGCACATCGGCCACTACTTGGGGCTCGCTCAACTCGGCCGCGAGGGTCTCGGCATGGCGCCCACGCCGTGCTACTGCACGCCGGAGATGGCGGGCTATCTCTCATCGAACGGCCCGTGGAGCCTGATGGTCGACGAGGGCCGGCTCGACCTTCGTCCAGTCGAGTTCGACCAGTGGTACGAGATCAGCGAGAACCTCTCGGCGAGGGCCACGTCCGTCCCGCACAGGCCCGAGTTCTCGGACACGGTGGCGTGGACGTTCCAAGGACCCGACCGGTCGCTCCTCTACGTCCCCGACATCGATCGCTGGGAGGCTTGGGACCGCGACGTAGTCGACGTCGTTCGGGGTGTGGACGTCGCGCTTCTCGACGCCTCGTTCTACGGGCCCACCGAGGTCCCTGGCCGGAACATCGAGGACATCCCGCACCCCTTGGTCCCCCACTCAATGGATCTCCTCGAGGACGCCGTCAGAGACGGGAACGAAGTGGTGTTCATCCACCTGAACAACACCAATCCCGCCATCGACGAGAGCTCCCCGGAGGCCCGGGAGATCGCCCGTCGCGGTTTCTCCGTCGCGTATGAGGGGCAGCGCTTCGGATTGTAGCGCTCCACCCAGCCCGCTAAGATCCGCGCGGACCACGGACGAGGAGCGCCGGCCAGCTGTGCGCGCTGGGCCGCCCGCCTAGGTCCGGCCGAGTGCGCGACGGGCGAAGAACACGGCCGCGAACGCCGTGCCCGACGCCACCAAGCCCACGACGGACGGCGTAATCAGAGGCGACACGTCGCTCCACATCCCCAGCCGAACCGCGAGCCAAAGGGCGACTCCCCCCGTGATGGCCGCGATCGCCTCGAGGGTGCCGGGGCGTTTCGTGTAAAGACCCCCCGCCACGGGTACGAACAAGCTCACGGCGAGGAGGGCGTAGAAGATGAGGAGTGACTCGATGACGGACGGGAGCGCGGCCGCGAGGGCGACTCCGAGGACACCACCTGCGACCGCGGCGTACCTCGCGACTCTGAGAACCGAGCGGTCATCGGCGTCGGGGCGTAGGAATCGCTTATAAAGGTCTTTGGACAGCGACGTCGACAGCATGAATAGGATGGCGTCCGCCGAGCTCATCTCCGCTGAGAACACCGCGGCGAGGCCGATCGCACCGAGCCATACCGGCACGCCCGTCGTGAGGACGAGCGGGAGCGCCAGCTCGGGATCGGTGAGAGCGGGGTCGTACACGTGAGCGATCATGCCGAAGAGCGGCGGAATAGCCGCGAACACGAGAAGTGCGGCCGCCGTCGCCCCGAGTCCGATGCGGATCGCTCTCTCGTCGATCGCACCGTACGTCTTCTGTATGAGGCCTGGCGAGATGACGAAGCTCGGGCCGACGACAGTCAGGTAGATCCAGCCCGACGGCCCATTCTGCCAGAAGCTCAGGCTGCCTGCGGGCGCGGCCGCCACGATCGCCGACCATCCGCCGGCGTTGATTACCGCCCACGGCAGGGCGATGCCAAAGCCCGCAACGAGCACGATCAGCTGGACGAAGTTGACCCACGCGGACGTGAGCAGGCCACCGGCCGTGAAGTAGCTCGTCATGGCCAGCCCCCCCACGAGCACTCCCCACCCGCGGGGCCAGCCCGCGACGACTTCGAAGATGTCGGCCATCGCGATGAGCTGGCCCGCGAGAATGGCGAGGGTGCCGAACCAGAGTAGGGTGGCCAGGATCGCTCGGACGGAGCGGCCGTACCGGTGTTCCAGGTAGTCGCCTACGGTGAGGTGGCCGTGCTCGCGCGCGATCGCCCAGATGCGCGGGCCCACCCAGAAGGCCAGCGCCAGCGTGCCGATTCCGGCAGACCCCACCCACCACCACCCGGCCACACCGTCCCGGTACCCGAGCCCCGCCGCGCCGATGGTCGAGCCGGCGCCGATGTTGGCGGCCAAGACCGTCGAGAAGATCAGGCCGGGCCCGAGCGCACGGCCAGCCACGAAGAACCCTCCCGTGCTCGACACGCGGCGGCCAATCCACAGCCCGAACGCGATGAGCGCGGCCGTATAGCCGAGAAGTAGGAGGAGGGTGCCGTTCACGAGATGGGGTCAGCGGCCGCCGCCCAACTCCGATACCGAAGGCAGCCCGGGGAGACCCGTGGCGTTGCGGACCGCGTTCAGGATGGCCTCAACGACGACGTCCGCACCGAGCGCGCCGACCATTCCTACCGTCGCGCCATCTGATTCATCCTCGAGAGTGCCCGTCGCGAGGGTGAACATGGTGTCGCCGTCACCGGGCGTGTGGGCCGGGTAGATCGCGCGTGCGAACCCGTCCTGGGCCATCTGCGCCACCTTGGTCGCCTCCGCCTTCGTGAGCCGCGCGTTTGTGGCCACCACCCCGAGGGTCGTGTTCTCGCCGATGCGCGCACGAGGTGTGGAGCCCTGTCGTAGGAGGGCTCGCGCGTCCGCAAGGCGGGTTCCGTCCTCGGTGCGCACGCCGGCCACGACCTGACCGTTTGCCGGATCGATGACGTCGCCCACCGCGTTGACGGCCACGAGCGCGGCGACCACCAACCCGTTCGGCAAGGTCACTGAGGCCGTGCCGATCCCCGACTTCATCGCCCGGCCGGCGCCCCCGGACTTGCCTACCGTCGCGCCCGCGCCGGCGCCCACGCTGCCCATCGCGATCGGCCCGGCTGCCGCGCCCTCAGCAGCCCTGTATCCGCACTCGGCGTCGGGCCTGATCGTCCAGTCGTCTCCGACGCCCAGGTCGTAGAGGATCGCGCCGACCACGATCGGGACCCGCACCGTCGGACCGACAGGCCACCCGATCCGGCGCTCGTCCAGGTAACGCACGACGCCGCTCGCCGCGTCCAGCCCGAAGGCGCTCCCACCTGAGAGGACTACGGCGTTCACGAGATCGACCCTGTTCACCGGATCGAGGAGGGCCGTCTCCCTCGTCCCCGGCGACCCCCCCCGTACATCCACGCCGCCCACGGCGCCGTCCTCGATCAGAACTACGGTGCACCCGGTGGACCGCTCGGTCAGGGTATGATGCCCGACGCGGATCCCCGGCACGGCCGTGAGCCCTGTCCATTCATTCACCTGTGCTTCTCCCTGTGAGGTGACGGCGCCTGAGCATGCGAGCGCGAGTGCGGCGGCTACGCAGCCCACAGCCCGCCGGCCGCCTCGTCGCTTCGGATGTGCCTGCTCGTCAAGGTGGTCTCCGGCGGCGTCGGTGGACGCGAGGCCCGTCGCGAAGATGGCTGGAGCGCGCGGTCGGTCAGTACGCAGCGTAGTCATTCGCCGTATTCCTCCTGATAGTCCGCCATCGACGCTTCGACAACGGCGAGCGCGTGGTCCCGGCCGTACATGGGGCCGATCGAAACGGACGGCTCCCTGTCCGGCACCAGCTTGTAGGTCATAAAGTAGTTACGGAGTCGCTCGACGAGCACGTCCGGAAGTTCCTCGATGCTCCCGACATCGCCCCAGAAGTAATCGTTTGCCAAGACGGCGATGATCTTGTCGTCGGCCTCTCCTGCGTCGACCATGGGAAGGCCACCGACGACCCGCGCGATCAGGATCACCTCGGACTTGGTGATCGGCCGCTCGCTCACGACACAGATGTCGAGCGGATCTCCGTCGCCTTTCTGGGCGTCGGGCATGAGCGCTCCGACCCGTGGGCCGCAGTACGTGCGCGGGACGATCCCGTACAATGTCGGCGGTTGCGACGACGTGCGCTGCGGCCGGTCGACTTGAAGATACCCCGTCGTCTTGTCGAACTCGTACTTCACGGAGTCGAATGGGGTGATCTCGATGTACGCGTTGACCAGCTCCGGAGGCGACGGACCGACTTCGAGCCCGTGCCAAGGGTGCGGCCTCCATCGGTAGAACGGTTTGGGAAGCTCATAGGCTCTAATTTCCGAGACGGGACGGTCCATGGGAAGGCTTACGTTCCTCAGGCGGGACTGGGCGGTGTGGTGGCGAATCACAACGAACTATCGTTTCTTCTGGTTCAATCCCTCTCGTCGAACGCCCCGGCGTGCCGCCACACGCACACATGTGACCACCATGCACACGACGATGACGAGCGCGATCGCCGGGTTGGCCTATGTCTTGTCGGTCGCGGCGCCCTTGTCCGCGCAGGTTGGTGGCACGCCCGATCCGTCTGGCGGCGTCACCATCGAGTACATCGCGCATGCCTCGTTTCGGATCATCTCACCCGCTGGGCAGAGCGTCCTGATCGACCCGTTCGCGAGCCAGGTCTGGCTGGGGTACGACTTCCCCCCGGGCGTCGAAGCGGACGCTGTCGTCGTGACACACCCGCACTACGACCACGACGCGGGCGAGTACCGGGGACGGCCGTGGCCGTGGGCGGATGACGTGCGCGTCTTCCGCTACCCGGGTGAGTTCCAGGTTGGCGACGCGGTCGTCACCGGTATCCGTGGCCGGCACGTGGACCCGTACGGCCGTGAGTTCGGTCAGGTGAATACGATCTTCGTCTTCGAGACCGGTGGACTCCGCATCGCACACGTCGGTGACAACGGACCTCTTACGGACGAGAACATCCAGGCGATGGGCCGCGTCGACGTCCTCATGCTTCCGATCGACGGCGAGTACCATATCCTCAGCCAAGCCGCGATCGAGGACGCGATTCGAGCTCTTCGTCCGCGGGTCGTGGTGCCCATGCACTACCGCATTCCGGAGCTCGAGCCCTGGCGATGGCCCCGATACCCTCGGTCCCATCGATCCTTGGCTGGAGGGCAGAGGCAACGTCGTTCGGTTCGAAGACAACGTTGTTCGGCTCTATCGAGACCGCTTGCCCGCCGAGCTCTCGATCTTCGTTTTTCGGCCCCATCCCGCCATCCCGAGGGCGGCTGGCCGTTGACCACGATTTCGAAAGGCGAAGGCCGTTGATCTCGCTCATGAAGGCTGCTGTCCGTTGATTACGATCCAACCCATTCGGAGCGCGCTCGTGCCCGCGGACTCGGAGGCCGCTCAGCGCTTGAGCGCCCCAAACTACGACGAGTTCCAGAGTAACGACGAGATCCGCGAGCTCATTCGCAACCAGCCAAACAGCGTTCTTCGGGTCACGATGGCGCACTGCGATCCCGAAGCCGGGCCTGAGGTGGCGGCCGACTCGCCCGCCGCTCTCGCGCGCGCATCTGCGAACATGCGGGACTTTATGGAGGGCGACTCGACGCGGATCGTGAAGAACGTGCTGTACGTATACTCGATCGAAGATCCTACGCGGCGAGGCGTGGTCCAGATCGGTCTCGGCGGCATGGCCCAGATCGCCGAGATCAGGACCGAGTCGTCACCGGACGGTCCCATCATCCGCAACGAAGGAATCCGCGAGGCCAAGGCGAGAGGGCGCGCTCGCCTCATCGAAGCGACGTCCTCGTTCATCGGCACCGTGAACCACGCCATCCAAGACGCCACCGGTTCCATCACACAGGCTCTCGAGGACTACGCCGGCGGCCGCCCCGCCGATTTTTCGGCTCGAGACGAGCACGGAAATAGGCACCACGTTTGGCTCGTCGTAGAGCCGTCCAAGTGTGATCGATTCGCTGAGCTCCTTGCTCAGGAGGCCGAGGCCTACGTGGCCGACGGCAATCACCGGAGCTCGGCCGCCGCGATGCTCGGTAGCGAGCATTTTCTGGCCGTCTTCTTCCCCATGAGCCGAATGTCACTGGCCCCCTACAACCGGCTCGTCCGAGACGTAGGGGTTGCCACGGCCGAAATGCTCAACGGCCTGGCGGAGCGGTTCCAAGTCGACGCGGGGCAGGACGTGGCGGCGTTCCAGCCGACGCGCACTCACGAAATCGGCCTTTACACGGAGGGCGTCTGGTACCGTTTGGCTCCCGAAGTCGCCGCGTACGACAGCGGGAACGCCGTCGAGGTGATCGACGCTGACATCGTCCAGCGGAGCTTCTTCGCGGCGGTCCTCGGCATCACGGATCCGCGTGACGAGCGACTCACGTTCGTCGGGGGCGACAGGGACGTGCAGTACCTGAAGGCGAAAGTGGACGAGGGCGAATACCGGTACGCGGTGACCCTGCCCGCAGTCACCATGGAGCAGTTCGTCGAGGTGTGTCGGCAGAACCGGATCATGCCGCCGAAATCGACATGGTTCCAACCGAAGATCCGAAGCGGTCTCGTCATGGCCCTCGTCGTCTGAGGGGGTGCGTCGGGTTCGGCCAGCGTGACCGCAGCCGAGCAGCGCAGCCCAGCCAAGCGATCCGGCGGAAACGAGCCCGTGTCGATTCTCGATGGCTTCGTTCGTAGAGATCATGCGAGCACGGCACGAGACGCGGGCCGTGGACCATCGAATCCTCGGAGGGACACCGATGAAGTACATGCTGCTCATTTACGGCAACGAGAAGGAATGGGCGGAAGAAAGCGCGGATCTTACGCCGTGGATGGAATACACTCAGGCGGCTCAGGAAGCCGGTGTGTACATGGCCGGAGCCGGGCTTCATCCGACGCCGACGGCCACGACGGTGCGCAAGCGGAGCGGCGAGACGATGACGAGCGACGGACCGTTTGCGGAGACCAAAGAGCAGCTCGGCGGCTACTACCTGCTCGATTGCCCCGATCTCGACGACGCCATCGCGTGGGCATCGAAGATCCCCACCGCTGGTACGGGCTCGGTCGAGGTACGACCGGTGTTCGAGCCACCCCAGGCTTGAATCTCCAGAGCGGCATGCACTGCCCAGTCGAAGGCGTCGAGAGCGTGACCAACCCAGCACATGAGTAAGCCTCACAGCGCCAGCGAGTCCGGCTTGGGAGCTTCCAAAGCAGCGGTCGAACGCGTCTTCCGCGAGGAGCGCACCGCGATCATCGCCACGCTTATCAGGGTGTGTGGCGGCGACTTCGAATTGGCGGAGGATTCGATGCAGGAGGCTCTCGCTGCCGCTTTGGAGCGGTGGCCACGGGACGGCGTGCCCCCGCGTCCCGCGGCCTGGATCTCGACCACGCCCAGGAGGCGGGCGATCGACCGGCTCAGGCGGCGGCAGAACTTCCAACGGAAACAGCCAATGTTGGAGGGTCTACTCAGGTCCGAGGGAAAGGAGAGCGACGTATCATCGATGTCGGAGCCGGATGAGGAGACGTTCCAGGACGACCGGCTGAGGCTCATCTTCACCTGCTGTCACCCAGCCCTTTCCAGCGAAGCGCAGGTCGCTCTCACACTGAGAACCGTCACGGGACTGGCGACGCCGGAGATCGCCCGCGCGTTCTTGACCTCTTCCGCAACGATGGCCCAACGCCTCGTGCGGGCGAAACGCAAGATCCGCGACGCCGGTATCCCCTACCGCATCCCGCCGAAGGCATCCCTGCCGGAGCGGCTCTCCGCTGTCCTCGCGGTGGTGTACCTGGTTTTCAACGAAGGGTATGCCTCGACAGCAGGCGACGCGCTCGTGCGTGGCGATCTCTGCGCCGAAGCGATCCGGTTGGCTCGCCTCGTAGTCTTGCTCATGCCCGAGCAGGCCGAAGCGAGGGAACTCCTCGCACTCATGCTACTGCACGACGCCCGCCGGCCGTCACGCACCGCGCCAGACGGCTCGCTCGTGACCCTGGATGATCAAGACCGCGGACTGTGGAATCGTGAGCAGATCACCGAGGGGCAGACGTTGCTCGCGGAGGCGCTGGGCCCGGAAACCGTCGGACCGTACCAGATTCAGGCGGCCATTTCGGCACTCCACTGTGACGCCGCGACGGCGGAAGCAACCGATTGGCGCCAGATCGCCGTTCTATACGACCAGCTCCTGCGCAGCCAACCTACGCCGGTCGTGGCGCTCAATCGCGCGGTGGCCGTAGCGATGGCCTTCGGTCCCGAGGCTGGCCTGCAACTCATGGACGAGCTCGCGGTCCGGGGCGAGCTCGATCGCTATTACCTGCTCCACTCGGCTCGGGCGGACCTACTGCGGCGGCTTCGTAGACATGCTGATGCGGCCGAGGCATACGAGCTCGCGATCAAGCTCTGCGCCAACACGGTAGAGAAGCGATACCTCGAGCGACGCTTGGAGGAGGTCACGGTGGGGCTGGACAACGAGTGATGAGGGTCCACGAGGGGTCGTGAGCACCCGCGACGAGTCATTGACCACGACGAGCCGTGAGAAATCACGACAGACGATGAGTCGCCAAAGACCAATCTACTGGGAGGTGAAGAATGGATGACGTGTCGCACGAGCACGGGATGTTCACCTGGACCGACCTCGGGCTCCCCGACGACGGCGCCGGTACGGACTTCTACACGAAGCTGTTCGGATGGGATTCGGCAGAGGAATCGGCGGGCGAGCACGGGACCTACACGATGCTGTCCAAGTCGGGCAAAAGCGTAGGAGGATTGTACAAGCAGGCTCCCGAGCAACAGAGCGCCGGCATTCCGCCCATGTGGCTGTCGTACGTCCTCGTTGACGATGTCGACGGAGCGACTGCACGGGTCGGAGACCTCGGTGGCACGGTGATCACGGGGCCGATGGACATCATGAGCGCGGGACGGATGTCGGTCATCCAAGACCCGACCGGCGGGGGTAGTGGCATTGTGGGAGGCGCGGGACCACTCGGGTGCAGGGGTCTTCAACGAGCACGGGGCAATGACGTGGAACGAGCTCGCAACGAGGGACGTTCAGTCCGCCCGAGCGTTCTACTCCGAGCTCCTCGGATGGCAGATCGAGGAACAGGAGATGCCGGACGGTATGCGGTACAACATGATCACGAACGGCGATCGCCCGAACGGCGGAATGCTCCAGATGGACGAGAACTGGCCAGAGGGGATTCCCTCGCACTGGATGGTCTACTTCTCGGTCGACGACGTCGACGCGTCGGCCGCCAGGGTCAGCGAGCTGGGCGGCTCGATCTCGGTGCCGCCGACCGACATCTCGGTTGGCCGGTTCGCGGTTGTGGGCGATCCGCAGGGCGGGACCTTCACGATCTTCAAGCCCGACCAGTAGGCTCGTTCAAACGGTAACGATCGGCCCGCGGCTCGAGCGTTCGGGTCGCGGGCCGCGTCGTACCCGGAGTCCGTCCCCCGACAGGCTGCCGATGGCCGCGCGCCCTCACCACCATGCCGGAGTGTGCGCGAGTCCCAAGCTCGCCGGACCGTGAGCGCGAGCCCGCACCACGATGCCACGTGTGCGTGGCCCCAACCCGCCGCCCGACGCGGTCCAGCCTTGCCTCCCTGGTCATTCCGATATATCGTTTTACATATCGATACGATATATCAGTTCGATATGTCGGACCGATAGATCGCAAAGCCTTGGGAAGAAGGAGAGTTACACGTGTTTTGCCACAACGATGATTGGATGGACTTCGGGTTCGGGGTCTGGGGCGGACCGCGCGGCAAGCGCCGCCGGAGAGGAAGGCGCTTTCGCTGGAAGATGTTCGAGCGAGGCGATCTCAAGTTCGTGATACTCCGCCTGATCTCTGAAAAGCCCATGCACGGATACGAGGTGATGCAGGCCCTGGAGAAGGAATCCATGGGCACGTACCGCGCGAGCGCAGGCTCCGTATACCCCACCCTGCAGATGCTGGAGGACGAGGGACATCTCACCTCGGACCAGAAAAACGGAAAGAAGGTCTACAGCATCACCGACGAGGGGCGTGAGTACCTCGAGCACAACCGGGACGTCGTGGACGAGGTATTCGACCGGGTCTCGCACTTCACGGACCGATTCTTCGGCGAAGAGATGCGTGATCTCTCGGCCACGTTCTCGAAGCTGGCGCAGACGACGTTCGAGCAGGCGATGCGGGGTGTGGGGCCCGCGGTCCTGGAGGAGATGAACACGATCCTCGAAGAAGCGTTGAACGCCATGCGTAAGACAGGTCGGGGAAGCCGTCGTCGCTCCCCCGGGCGCGAGGAGGAGGGCGGGGCTGCCGCCGAGGAGGGGAAGTCGGCGGACGATGAGGAGGGGGCCTCGTGAGGCAGTCCCGTTCCTGCTCCGATAGCGATGCGAGAATCATCGATACGACAATCATCCACTAGGCTCCGGCTACCCGGCCGGCGCTTCGATCAGGAGGCTGAAAGTGACCTCGTTGGCGTTCTGGATTCTCTTCGGCGCGATGTTCTGCTTCATGGGTGCAATGCGGAGGGGTAGGCGCCGCTGGCACCGTCATCAAGACCGCCTCGACGACGGAGTGGATCGCGATGTGAGGCAGCTAGGCGACCATCTCGCGGCCATGAGCCTACGTGTCGATCGGCTCGAGGAAGAGCGGGACTTCTACAAGGACTTGCTGGGCTCGGAATCGAGTTTCAGGAGAGTCGCGGCCGCGCGAGAGCGGGAGCCCGTAGACGATTAACGCGGTCGGTCGCCAAATCCGTTTCCGCACGAGGCGGCAGCCCTCCGTAGATCTCCACCGGGCTCGGCGCGAGCATCGTGTCTTCGATGTCGTCGATACGAAGCACCCTGTCTTCGTCGACGATGTAGAGCGTGCCGTCGTGATACGCGACGCCGTTCGGCGTGTTGAATCCGCGCCAGATCTCGTTCCGCCAATCCGCTGTACCGTTCCCATCGGTATCCCGCAGCGCGATCACCGGGCTTTGGCGCCCCTTCGTGAAATAGAACGTCCCGACGTAGACGGTGCCGTCGTCTCCGAGCGTCATGGAGCGAGGGCGGACGACGTCGCTGGCCCAGATCGAGATCGAGAACCCCGGCGGCAGGCGCACCTGGGCCTCGAGGCTGATAGGAGCACCGCCCGATGAGGTGGGGCCGCCGTGACAGGCCAGCGCACCCGCCCACAGGATCATGGCCGCTAACGCTCGTGGGACCGGGCGCGTGGGTGTCACGCGGTCCTCGCTTGACTCGAGTGGTTGGGAAGACCTACCGGGATATCTACGGCGGGAGTTGTCGCCGCGTTTCCTTGGTCGGCATGGGAGACCCGACGCCCGACATTCCCCCACCCTCATATTGATGACCGATCCATGAGCCGGGCCGCTGACATCTACTCCGAGATGCTCGCCGATCAGGATTGCGTGGTAATCCTGACGCTGGCCGGGTCGCTGATCTCGGCTGGCCTGAAGAAGGCCGTCGTGATGCTCGTCGATTCCAACATGGTCGATGTCGTGGTACGATAGCGGCCTAGGACAGGACACCACGCAAACCCTCCGGTCAGCACGAAAGGGAGTGGCCCGGCGTCCTAATAGAGGACGTGCATGCGTCTCAGCTGCTCGGCCACGGGCCAGCTCAGCATCGGGCGAATGCGGTATCGCGCTCCCGCCTCTATGGTCCCCTCCGGCGGTGGAGGCCCGTCGCCGACCGTGAAGGGCACGATGAGGAGCCGATCGAGCAGCGACTCGAAGAGCTGGAAGCTCTCGTCCCCCGTGTGTCCGAAAACGCGCTCGTGCTCGGCCAAGGTGAGGGTCGTGTGCTCGAGGAACGCCTTGAGCGTGAACGCCTGCTCGATGTGGAGCGACTTCAGGTAGTCGAAGCTCAGCGGCGTCGGCGGCTCCACGGACACGGATCGGGCCTCACGATCGAAGCGCACCGACCGGAGCCAGTAGAAGAGCGCTAACGCCACACTCCCTGCGCTCACGCGGTGAAGCGCGTCGAAGAAGGTGCGCTTCGCCAAGGCGTCCACCTCGGCGGCGTTCGGCGCGGCGGTGAAGACTGGCACTCGCTTTGGTACGCCGTTCGCAGGGAGTCGGAAGTCGAGCGCGTGTCCACTCCTCCGGTGCCGCTCCAGGATGATCGACTCGAGCGCCTCCCGGTCCAGGGGTCCAAGGTGGTGGACGAATGGAAGCGTCGCCGTGTGCGGCTGGGTTTGTCGGATGAGCCGCCACGCATCCTCGACCATCGAGCAGATCCAAAACACGCGAGCGTCGGTAAGCGACATAAAGGTCAGCACTCGCTCGATGAGCTCCGTCCCGCCACGCGAGCGGAGCATCAAGTGCTCCAGGCGTTCGACGACGATGACCAGGGGGCCCGCGGCCCGGGGGCGTTCCATGAGCCACTCCGCGAGCTCTGTCAGCGTTTCCGGCGACGGCTCGATGCCGAGGTCGCCCGATAGAAGGCGAACGAAGGATCCTTCGTCGAGTAGCCGGTCCTGAAGCGATGCGTAGACGGCGTGCTCGATGTCGAGGTGCTCGGTGACCGAATTCAGGAAGCTCGAGGCCCCGCCGCCTTGCGCACAGGTTATGAGGACCGGCGCCGTCATGCCCTCCTTCCAACGCTCGAACTTACGCGAGACCTGAGCGAGCTCACTGGTCCGACCCCGGAGTAGCGTGACGTCTTCCAATGGCTCGAACGAGAAGAGCCGCTGGTAGACTCGCGGCAGATCGCCCACGAACCGCTCGACGCTCGCGAGCGCGATGAGCGTCGCTTCGGCCTCGGGGTCCTCAGCCGTCTTGACTCCGACCGCCGAGGATCCAAGGCGTATGAGCCGGCGAACCCTGCGTCGGGTCAGCCGGAGCAGCGCGCCCGCCCGGCGGCGGTACCTTTTCCAGGTGCGTCTATGACCTTCGAAATACCCTCGGAGCCAGCCGCCCAAGTCGGCGCCTGCCCCCCGCAGCTGGTCGGCCATCCGTGGACCGGCCTTCGTCCGCCGCACGACATGACGCCAACCATCCGCGAAGTGATCTCTCGACCGTCGACTCAGCTCCTCCAGAGCGGAAGGCATCGGCGTCGCCGCCCCTTCCAGTAGCTCCGCGCCGTTCGCGAGCCCGTCCAAGACCAGCTCACGGAGCTCGGACCGTGAGGCCGTGTCCGGGCTGTCGGTCCGCCCTACCGACTCGTCGACAGCGGCCTCGAGGTTGAACGCGAGCATCTCCCGTACCTCGGTCGCCTTTCCGATGGCCTCCGTCGACCAGGTCACGACGGGCTCCACCGAGGTACGAAGCCCTTCCATCCGCAACGCGTCGAACGCCCCGTGCGCGATCGCCCCCAGCGGAACCACCTGCCGCTCCATCTCGCTCGGGAAAGGCATGGCGCCGGATGCAACCGGTGGGTGAACTTCGAAACCGTCCGACAGGCTCCCGATCAACTGTTGAAGCTTGGATACGAGCCGGTCGGCAGAGCGGGCAGCCGATGCCGACGGTGACAGCGCCGCCAGTCGAGGGATCAGCTCGCTGTCGAGCACGCTGAGCGCTCGGTCTCTCAGCGCCCGGACATCGCGCTCGATCGAGTCTGCGCCACCGGATCCTTCCGCGGCACGGAAAACAGCTTCCGTCTCGTCGCGCAACACGCGGCACGATCCGCCCGCGTCGATCAATGCATCGAGAACCGGGCTCGCCGTGGATTCTGCTACTTCCTCGAGCAAGCGGAGATGCAGCGCGACGAACTGCGCCCGGACCTCCAGCACCCGCTCGATCAGGGAGAGCCGGGCCACGGCCTCCAAGTGCCAGCGGGCCCAGCGCCGGTGACCCGGCCCGGCCGCGTTGTGAGCGGTGGACAGCGTCTCGCCGAACTCCCGATCCTCGGGCCTGAGCATGAAGCTGCCGATCTCGTAGGCGTCGGCCTCGAGCCTCTCGAGCAGGGTGACAGCGGCTCCAGTGGCGTCGTCTTCGAGTGTCTGCGTGAGCGTCGCCGTCGCGCTCGTCAGATAGTTCTGTAGCGCACCTCCGAGCTCCAAAACCGACCCAGCCGACTCATGGACGTCGGGACCGGCCGTGTCGTCCGAAGGGGGGCCGGACTGCCCTCCTGAATCGGCGGTCCCGGGGAGGTCCGTGCGCGGTCCGACGCGTTGGGCAGCAGGCATGCCGACGCCCTCGGCAGCAGGCGCGCCGGCGCTTTCAGCTGCAGGCGTCCCGACACCTTCGGTGGCGGGCTTGCCGTCGTCGCCAGGAGCCGGTTGAGATGGACGGCAGCGCACGACGAGATCCTCTACGACCGCCGGCAGCGGTGAGTCGGCCAGAGCCGTGTCTACGCTCAGGACTCCCTCGGCTCACATCGTGATCTCGCGTTCGAGATCGGCCACGGCAGCCACGATCACCTGTCGCAGTCGGACGCGGATCGGATCGAAGGCCTGCCCCGCGCGAACGCGCAAATGGTACCGAACGAGCATGCGCCACGGGACCGACTGGGTGCGTGGGTCCTCAGGGGGGTCGTCGGCTCCCGTCAAGCGGCCGACACTCCTGACGACTCCGGCTGTGAGCCCCTCCAGCCATCGTTCGGCGCGCGTGCCGATTTTGCGCGCGGCTCGCCAGGGGCTGTCACCGCCGGCGGCCCTGTACAAGTCGGGGGGTTCGGGCCGGACGACGGTCTCAGGAGCCGCGTCGGCGAGGCGCCCGAGCTCCCCGATGTGCGCTGCCCATTCGTGGTCGAGCTCCGCGTGAAAATCCACGCGTCTCAGGGCGCCCACGAGCGGCGTGAAAAGCTGTTCGTGCACGGCTCGTAGGAGCCGATCCTGGGCGTCCGCGACGGCGCCCGCGAGGTGCTCGAGCTCCGAGACGACTGGGTCCAGCCGATCAGGCGGGAGGTCATGCCGGTCGGGAGGGGAGTCCTGCCTCTCCATCGCCGGCTCCCTCAAAGCAGCGGCTCCCCGTTCTCCCCTTGGACCGATCCGCTCTCCGACGTGAGTGGGTCGGTGAGGTCGGGGGAGATCCGCACGCTTCCGGGTCCGTGGAGGAGCCCCGCCTCGCGGAATCCCGCGCGTGCCCGCTCGGTGATGTCGCTCTTGAACAGGAACTCGTGCCTGCGGTGGAGCACGTAGGCCTTGACCTTGAGCTGCGTCAGAAACGTCTCCTTGAAGACGTCTTCGACGAGGACGACGATGGGCTTCTCGAGGTACGCGTACTTCGACATCGCCGCGGCCTCGAACGCGATCTTCTTCGCCCGACCCTCGTCGATCCAGCCTGGCAGGTACAGATCCGTAACCACTTGGCAGTTCGGCTCGCCCGAGTTCGCGTTCGACACTTGGCTCGCCACGACTTGTGCGTTGGGCACAGTAACGGTGCTGTCGTCGGGAGTGACGATGCGTGTGGACAGCATCCCGATGGACTGCACGTCACCGTAGGTCCCGGCCACAGAGATCTTGTCCGTGATGCTGAATGGAGGGTCGATCGCGATCACGAGGCCGGCGAACGCGTTCTTCAGGACGTCCTGCGCCGTGAAAGCGACGGCCACGATACCGGCCGCGACCGCCGTTATGAGCGTGCTCGCCTCGATGCCCCAAACTCCGTTGACCGCGAGCAGGGCCGTAGACGTCCAGATGAGGATGGGGGCGATCGGGGCAGCCCTCGCGTACAGCCGGTTCCAGCGCCTCGCGTACTCCGCCCGACGCTCGAAGATCAGGACCGAGATGCGCGCGAGCCAATAGGCCGCGAAGGCCAGAGCGAGGGTCCACACGACTTTCCTGCCGGAGTCCGGTATGCCCTCTGTAGCGTTGGCGTTCTGGAGCGACTGCACTTCTCGCATTTCGTTCGCCAGCGCGGTCGTGAGCATCGCGATGCCCGAACGCAGGCCGGCATTTTCCCGCTCCGATCCCTCCTGCCTCGCCGCGAGCCGCTCGACCTCCGCGCGCAAGCTGTCCACCTGGGCGATCAGCGCGGCTTGCGTAGCCGCGTCGGCGGCCTGAACGGATTCAAGGCCGTCGCCAGGCTCCTGATCCACCTCGGCACGCGCGACTCCGGGGACGGAGAAGCAAACGAGCAACATCAGCATGAAGGGTCGATGCGACACGGAGGCCCTGCGTGGGTGGTGCATGGAAGGCATACCGTCCATGTCAGGAAGCCAGCTCCAGGAACTTCTTGGCCAGCGCCGGGCCGGCGCCTTCGTCCTCGTGCTTGAAGAACACGAAGGCCTCGTTCCATCCCTGGCTCTGGATGCGCTCCATCCACACCTCGAGCTCGTCATCGGCGTATCCGAGTCGGCGCATGCGCAGGTAGCCCCAGGTCCCGCCGACGAGTGGTGGCTCGAACTCGGGATCGTCGACATCGGCACACACCAGTGGAAAATTGCGGTCCTGCAAAAGGGCGAACACGTCGTCGTCGAACCAGGAAGCGTGCCGGAACTCGAACGCGGCGCGGGCGCCCTCCGGAAGAAGCTCCGTGAACGCGGTCAGGCGCGGCACGTCCTTCTTCGCGTTTGGTGGGAGTTGAAACAGGACCACGCCGAGGTGGTTCGCGAGGGTGGCGACCGTTTCCATCAAGTAGCCCGTCTCCTCGGCTGACTCGGGCTTGAGGCGCTTGAAGTGAGTGATCCTTCGGGACGCCTTGATGGAGAATCGAAAGTCCTCGGGCACCTGCTCGGCCCATTTGGCCAGCATCTCGGCATTTGGCAGGCGGTAGAAGGTGTTGTTGATCTCCACTGCCGGAAGCTGGCTCGCGTAGTATTCGAGCATTCTCTTCTGAGGCAGCTTCTCGGGGTAGAACGGCCCCTTCCACTCCTTGTACGCGAACCCGCTGGTTCCAACCCACAATCGCATAGCCACTCCGTCGAAGCGCGGGGAGCTGGGGCGGATCGACTCCGCGCGTTCGCCGTGATCCCGGTGGGCTACTCGCCGACCCCGTTGCCCGGACGCACGGCGCCCCGCCCGGCCAAAATGCCGAGCGGGACGCTAGGCCGAAAGAACGGCCGGCGCGGCTGCCCGCGAGCGCCTGCACGGGGTCGACGGAGGACGCGCGCAAAGCTGGCGGCCAGCGTCCAAGGAGCGCGACTGTGAGCGGCAGCAGCGTGACTCCCACGTCGCGCACGTTGTGCGACCACTCCGCCGGCCCCAATCTGAAGTCCTCGACTGCCCCGCGAGTCGATGGATCCGGAATCTGAATCTCCGGAATCTGAACATCCGGAGCCTGAACATCCCGACAAGGAGGGTGTCTCGAATGAGCCTCGTCGCCAGAATAGGTGTCGCGACTGCGTCCACACTGCTGATGCTTTGCGCGTTCTCCGCGCCACCGCTCGCAGCTCAGGCGGGTTTCGAGACGACGCGGATCGCCGACGGTGTATTCCAGTTCCGCGCCGAGACCCACAACGGCTTCTTCGTGACCACGAGCGCCGGGGTCGTGGCCTTCGATCCGATCTCCAACGAAGCCGCCGCGCGCTACTCCGACGCCATTCGGCGCTCCGCTCCCGGTCAGCCGCTGGCGGCTATCGTCTACAGCCACAGTGACGCGGATCACGCGACCGGCGCGCCCGTGCTGCGGGACGAGTTCGGAGATCACGTCCCGATCATCGCCCATGAGAACGCCGTGCCGATCCTCGTGGAGGGCGGCGATGCCGACCTCCCACCGCCAGATCTGACGTTCTCGGACGACATGACGCTGCGATTCGGAGGCCGCGCCATCGAGCTCCACTACCTGGGTCCGAGCCACAGCGACAACATGCTCGTGGCGTACCTGCCCGATGAGCGTGTCGCCTTCGCCGTCGACTTCGTGAGCAACGACCGTGTCGGGTTTCGCGACCTCCCCGGCTGGCATTTCGCCGATTTTTACGTGGCGCTCGAGAGGCTGATGGAGATTCCGTTCGAGACCGTCGTGTTCGGGCACGGAGACGCGGGAAATCGGGCCACCATCGAGCGACAGCTCGCATACTACTCGGACCTGAAGAGGGCGGTCGAGGAAGCGGTGGAGCGTGGCTGGTCCGAGGCGGAGGCCATGGAGCGCGTGCAACTGGACTCCTACGCGGGTTGGGATCAATACGATGAGTGGTTCCCGCTCAACGTCGGCGCCGTCTACAGGTGGGTGACGAGCCGCTGAGGAGCCGATGCGGAGGCCGAGCGGTACCGCGGATGCGCGTGGACTTGCGAGCGGCGAAACGGAAAAGGGGGACGCGCCCGCGGCGAGCGGGGACCCGCGCGGTCGCGAGGCCGCGCGGCATGGGGCGCGCATACGATTTGGCGACGGATTCGAGCAGGGAGGGGCGCGGTGCCTGACACGGCGAAAGGACTCGAGGTGGGGACCGGCGACATCGTGTTGATGGTGGGCACGACCAAGGGAGCGTTCCTCTTCTGCACGGACGACGGACGCGCCGATTGGACCATGGACGGACCCCACTTCCCGGGCGAGGCCGTCTATGCTCTCGGGTTCGACGATCGGGCGGACCGGACCCGTCTGTGGGCCGCCCCGCACAGTGAGGTCTGGGGCTCGACGATCCGCGCTTCGGACAACTTCGGTGCGACGTGGTCCGACAAGGACGAGCGCACGGTGAAGTTCCCCGAGGACTCGGGCCTAGCTCTCAAACGCATCTGGCAGATCCGTCCCGGGCAAACGGATCAAGCCGACGTTCTGTACCTGGGTGTCGAGCCGGCCTGTCTCTTCACGTCGCACGAAGGCGGGGACACGTGGGAACCCGTCGACGGGTTCATGAATCATCCGCACCGCGAGCGCTGGCAGCCGGGGGCCGGGGGACTCTGCCTGCACACAATCGTCGAGGACCCTTCGTCCACCGAGCGCATCCTCGTCGCCATCTCGACGGGCGGTGTATACCGGAGCGAGGACGGCGGCGCAACCTGGACGGCCCGCAATCAAGGCGTCCGCGCCGAATTCCTCCCGGACAAGCATCCGGAGTTCGGCCAATGCGTCCACAAAGTCGTGCACCATCCGGCGAACCCCGGACGCCTGTTCCTTCAGAACCACTGGGGGCTCTACCGGAGCGACGATTGGGGGGATTCGTGGACGGACATCGCCAACGGGGTGCCTTCCGACTTCGGCTTCGCGATGGCGATGCACCCACACGACCCCGACACGGTCTACATCGTGCCTCTGGAATCGGATGGATTCCGCTGCACGCCGGAAGCGAAGCTGCGTGTGTACCGAACGCAGGACGGGGGCTCGAGCTGGGACGCGATGACGCAGGGGCTGCCTCAAACCGATGCGTACGAGACGGTGCTGCGTGACGCGATGGCCACGGATCCGCTGTCGCCAGCGGGCGTCTACTTCGGCACACGCAGCGGGAAGATCTACGGATCCAGAGACGATGGTGGGTCCTGGCGGGTCGTCCGCGACGGGCTCCCGCCCGTCGTGTGTGTGAAGACCATCGTCGCCTGAATGGTGAGGGTGATGAGCGTTCGGTTGGTTCTGCCCGGTCCACTTCGGGAGCTCGCCGACGGCCAGGGTACGGTCGAGCTCGGGGGCAAGCCGACGACGGTGGGCGAGGCCCTCGGCGCTCTCGAGGAGATGCACGTCGGCGTATACGATCGGCTGATGACCGAGCAGGGCGAGCTACGACCGCACGTGAACGTCTTCGTCGGCACTGAGAACATCCGCCACACCGGCGGACTCGAGACTCCCGTGACGGAAGGCGCCGAGCTGTTCATCCTTCCAGCCGTGAGCGGAGGGTGAGCCGATGACCACCACCGAAGAACTCTCCTTCGAGGCCACGCGTTCGTCAGGCGACGTGTCGGCGCTCCTCACCCGCCCGCGTAATCCGCGCTCGCTCCTCGTGCTTGGCCATGGTGCCGGCGCTGGGATGCGCCACGTGTTCATGGAGGAGATGGCCGGCCTTCTCGCCGACCGCCGGGTGGCCACGTTCCGCTATCAGTTCCCCTACATGGAGCAAGGGAAGCGGGCCCCGAGCCCCCGCCCCATCCTTCTGAAGACCATTCGATCGGCGGTCCAGGCGGCCGCGGCGGCCGCGCCGGAGCTTCCGCTCGTGGCGGGCGGGAAGTCGATGGGAGGACGAATGACGTCCCTCGCAGCGTCGGCGGAAGCGCTCCCGGACGTTCGCGGCATCGTGTTCTTGGGCTTTCCGCTCCACGGCATCGGCAAGCCGCCGAACACGGAGCGAAGCGCCCACCTCGACGATGTCGAGGTGCCTATGCTCTTCGTGCAGGGGACGCGGGACAGGCTCGCGGACCTCGAGCTTCTCCGCCCGGTCGTCGATGCCTTGGGGAGCCGTGCCTCCATGCATGTCATAGAACACGGCGACCACTCGTTCAAAGTGCCGAAGCGCTCGGGTCGTACGCAGGAGGAGGCGCTGGAGGAGGTCGCGGACGCGGTGGCGGGGTGGGTCAGGCAGCTCCTGTAGGCCGCTTCCATCTCCCTCTTGTGACCGTTTCGAGACGGGTTCGTCGCTATAGTAAGGGAGAGGCAGAACCGCGCAGTACGCTCCAGGAGACGACATGGCCGCGCAGTACCCACCGAACGATCCCCAGCTCGAAGAGATGGCGGACCGGGTGCAGTCGCTGTTCGACCTCGTGGTCGCGGCCCGCATTCAAGCGGAGCGGTCCGACGACCAATCCGACGCTTCGCGCCGGTCGGCACAACGCCCATTCGACGGACCAGACGCTAGCAGACACTAGAGCGGCCCGGGGTTCGCCCACCCAACGTGTTCGCCCTCCAAGCGGGGTTCGCCACGCTCCCGTGAGAAACCGGTTGGCTTCCCGGGCGCGCGGACACATGTTGAGACATCGCCCCGCCCTCCACGGGAAGGCCCTCATGTATGAGTCCGCCCTTTACACTCCACTCGCAGCGGTCCTCATCTCCTTCTCCCCGTCTTCCGTCACGGGTCAGAATCCCGACCCGGACCTGCCGGAGGAGTGGATGGTCACGGCGGAGCAGACGCTCGCCGCGGAGAACGCTCCGCTCTGGCTCTCCGACGAACCGCTCGAGCTCACCATCGAGGCCGACTTCCGCACGATCCGGCGGGAGGACCGAAACGACGACGCGCCCAGGCGCGACGGCAAGCTCACCATCCAGGTGGACGGTGCACCCTTAACCCTCGACCTCAAGCTCCAAACCCGGGGCGAGTTCCGCCGCAACGATGACAACTGCAGCTTCCCGCCCCTCTGGCTCGACTTCGACAAGGACGACGAGCTGCTGACCGGAACACCGTTCGAGGGCCAGAACCGCGTCAAGCTCTACGTCACGTGCAGATCCGGGCAGGACCGGTACGAGCAGTACATCCTCCACGAGTACCTGCTCTACCCGATCCACAATCTTATCACGGACGTGAGCTTCCGAGCCCGGCTCGCCAATGTCACCTACGTCGACGAAACGGGTGAAGACGACACGTTCACGAATTACGCGTTCCTGCTGGAGGACGTGGACGACGTCGCGGCTCGTCACGGAGCCGTCGAGCTCGAGCCAACGCAGGTCCATCCTGTGATGTTCGACGACGATCAAGCCGCGCTCTCCGAAGTGTTCGCGTACATGATCGGCATGACCGATTTCTCGATCGTGTATTCGCACAACTCGAAGGTCCTCAGGAAGATGGCCGGAGACCTCATGCCGGTCGTGTACGACTTCGACGTATCCGGGATCATCAACACGCGGTACGCCGCGCCGGACCCCAGCCTCGGCACCCGCTCCGTGAAGCAGCGCGTGTTCAGGGGGTTCTGCCGAGAGGCCGTGGACTACCCTGCCCTTTTCCAGCGCTTCATCGATCAAAAAGAGGAGATCTGGAGGCTGCACGAGGAGATGACACTTCTCGACGACGGCCGGCGTGAGGACTCGATCGAGTACCTCGAGGAGTTCTTCGAGACCGTCGAGGATCCGGGGAGAGCGGAGGATCGGATCATCGACGAGTGCAGGGACATGCCCCGAACAGGTCGCTGAGGAGCGCTAACCGAGCCGCCTCGAGCGGCCGGCGCCTCTTCGGGGCGCACGCTCGCGGCTTTTTATATTGGGCGCTGGAGCTACCGGTCCATCCATCCCTTGTAGAGTGAGGAAGAGTACATGCCAGGGTGGTGGGGTATCGATTGGGGGATGGCGCATTGCCAAAGCTCAGCGAGTTCTTCGGGATCTCGAGTTGCGGGAAGTCTGGCGGCGAGCAATGAACCAGGAGCCGCTCGGTACCATAGAGCCGCTCTCGTAGTCGGAGGTAGCAATGCTGTACGATATCGTGGAGGTAGAGGCGCGGCCAAACTTCCGAGTGTGGGTCCGCTTTGAGGATGGAGTAGAGGGCGTCGCTGACCTCTCTGATCTTGCGGGGCGGGGGGGTTTCAGCCGT
Source organism: Longimicrobiales bacterium (assembly GCA_965248625.1). Lineage (GTDB taxonomy): Bacteria > Gemmatimonadota > Gemmatimonadetes > Longimicrobiales > Gaopeijiaceae. The sequence goes on from OZ252109.1 coordinate 2,935,927, forward strand.
TGGATCGACGATCCCGACGAGTTCGCCAGGGTGACGGTGGATCCCGAGAGCGGCACGATTGTGTGGCCCGGCGACCTCGATGTCGCTCCGGACCGACTTTACAACGAAGTCGTCGGGGCAGCTGCGAAGGCGAAGTCCGAGTCAACTGCATGACCCCGTCCCCCCTCGCATAACACTGGGGGTTCCGACCCATCAAAAGAACCCGGCACGCTCCAGCGCACGCCCTGCCATCAGGACCAACTCTCCAGCCGCCGACCCAGCTACGCCGTCAACCGCTCCAGCGCCTCTACCAGATCCGGCTTCTCCTCCAGTTCCCGTCCCTTGGGAGGGGTGAGTGGGACGCCAGGCCCATTCTGCTATCGCAACGCCCGGGCCGGGGACGTTGGGTTGGAGCAGGCGGAGCAACGTGCTGCGCTCCCGAGACCGACCCTCACAGGTTTCCGGAGGATCTTCTGGCGCCCCACTCGACCGAAGGCCGCGCAGGCGAGGAGCCCCGGCGGCCATTCGAGACGTTGGACACCGATGACGTTCTCGACCGGATGGCTCGCGAGCTTCAGCTTCGCGGGTACCCCCGAGCACCCGGCGCCTCTACGTGGCGCACGCCCGCCGCTTTCTTGATTGGCTCGGTGGGGACCCGCTTTCGGACCCCGTGGAGAACGCCAAGCGCTTTCTCAGGGAGCTTCTGCGCGACCGGGGTCTCAGCCACAGCTACGTGAGCCAGGCGGTGAGCGCCGTCAAGGTCCTGTACCGCCACGTCCTGGAGGTCGGGGATCCCGGGCTGAGAATCCCGCGACCCAAGACGGTCCGGAATCTCCCCGTGGTGCTGAGTGTCGAGGAGGTGAGTCGGCTGCTCGCCGGAGTGAACAACCCGAAGCATCGCGCGATTCTCATGGTCGTGTACTCCGCGGGCCTCAGGGTCGGCGAAGTCGTGCGACTAAAGGTGAGCGACATCGACTCGGAGCGGGCCCTGATCCATGTCCGACAGGCCAAGGGCCGCAAGGACCGATACGTCATGCTCTCCGATCTCGCGCTCCGCGCGCTCCGCGACTACTGGCCCACCGAACGCCCCACCGATTGGCTGTTCCCCGGAGCGAAACAGGGCCGGCACCTTCATCAACGAAGCGTCCAGAAGGTATTCGCCCAGGCGAAGGAGGGGGCCGGGCTCCGCAAGAAGGTCTCCGTACACAGCCTTCGTCACGCGGTCGCCACCCACCTGCTGGAGGACGGCGTTGACATCCGCTACATCCAGAAGCTGCTCGGCCACAAGAGCACCAAGACCACGGAGATCTACACCCGAGTCAGCCGCCGAAGCATCCAAGCCATCCGGAGCCCGCTGGACAGGTTAGTGGACCGTGGACTGGACCCGGGCGAGTCGCGTTGAGGGTAGTGGATTCAGACGTCTCACGGCGAACAGTGTTGAGGGAGCGGGCGCTGCCTGGTAGGGCGCGGAGTGTCCGCATAGGTTGATTTCAAGGTACGTGCCGCTTTCACGAACCCAAGGGGTTGCCACCTCTCCTGGCGTCCCCGAGAGAGCGACTTGAGGTTCGCAAGGGTTACTGGCCCGGGTGATAACGCGAACGGTGCAGCGTGGATTGGAGGAACCTTCCGGTCCACGAGTGCAGGAATAGACGAGTTATGTGAAAGCCCTCAAGGTAGGAGAGATGAGCAGATCTAGAGTTCTCTACGTTGATGGTGCTGTGAATCTCCTCCTCGGAATCGGCTTGCTGACGTTCCCACAATGGTTGGTCGAGTCGCTGGGGATCCCCGACGCGGCGAGCAGCTTCTACCCGGCGATCCTTGGCGCGGTCTTGTTCGGGATGGGGATCGCGCTATGTGTTGAGGCCAGCACGGAAGGCGGCGGAGCTGTGGGACTTGGACTCGTTGGCGCGATAGCGATCAATCTCTGCGGGGCTGCTGTCGTCGCGGGCTGGTTGGCGGTTGGCCAGCTAGCCCTGCCCACTCGAGGTCAGGTGTTTTTGTGGTTGTTAGTAGTCGTACTCGTTGCGATCAGCGCCGAGGAGTGGCAGCTGCACGGTAGAGTTCGGCACCGGGCCTCCACATAACAGGTCCACTGGCGCCTCCGGGCCTAGGGCCCTCCGCGCAACTCGGCGGACGCCGAGTTCGCCAGTGGCCGGGACGTTAGACGAAAGCGGCCAGGCATGGGCGGCGATACAATCAGTTGTAGTGAGTGATCGATGCGCAGGCGGAGAAGAGGTGGGAGTGATCAATGATCCACAACGAACGAAACCTAGATATCGACGCTACGCCCGAGGACGTCTGGGCCGTCCTCGGACGGTATATGCACATGCACGAGTTCGCTCCCCGTATCGAGTCCATCGATGCCCTCACGGACGGCGAGGATGGCGTGGGTTCCAAACGGCGCTGCAATTTCGGGGATGGCACCTCGGTCGTTGAGGAGGTGACCGAGTGGGAGGCGAATCACCTGTACCGCGTACGTCTGTGGAAATGGGGCCGATGCCCGTCAAGGAGGCCCATGCGACGCTGTCGGTCCAACCTCTAGACGGTGGTCGTTCCCGTATGAAGATGGCCATGGACTATCGTATGAAGTTTGGCCCCATTGGATGGTTGATGGGCCAAACCATGATGAAAGCAATGATGGGCAAGATCTTCGAGGGCGTACTGAACGGGCTCCAAGACAAAGTACACTCCAATAAGGCTCCGTCGGGACCCGCTGGTGCCTCTGCCTAACGATGGGCCTCCGGCTCGGGGCGAGTTCTACAAGTACCGGGGGAGCAACAACATGTTGAGCAACATCGTGGACGAGGCGTTCAAATCGCGCAGCCGCAAAGCTGACCCGATAGTCAACCCGCGTGATAGGTTCAAGTAACAATTGGCAACTGGTAAGAGCATAGCCGACAACCCTGGCCAACAACCGTGGATCCCGCCATCGCCTAACAGGCCCACTGCCGGCTCCGGGCCTCCGGCCCTCCGCGCAACTCGGCTAGTGCCGAGTTCGCCAGTGGCCTAGAACGTTATCTGACATGCAACCCATGAGTGAGGTGCACAGCGAGTTGAGGCAGGAATGAATTACGATCGCGAGAAGGTCGATGAAGTCGTTCTGGCGTTGATGCAACTCACGCTGCACGACGACCGGGGCGCTACACGAGCGTGGAAGGGGTTCGACTGGGACAGCTTGGATCGGCTGCATGAGAAACGATACATCGGGAATCCGAAGAGCAAAGCGAAGTCGGTGGTGCTCACGGAGGAGGGGCAGCGGCGGTCAGCGGAGCTCTTCGAGGCGTACTTCGGAGTTCAGGAATGACGACGGCGAGACAGATTTACCGTTTTCGGATCCAGCTTGACGGTATAGCGCCGCCCATCTGGCGTGCGATCAAGGTTCCGGCTTCGTACACGTTTTGGGATCTGCATGTTGCGGTGCAGGACGCGATGGGGTGGCTAGATTACCATCTTCACGAGTTCCAGCTGCGCGACCCACGAAACGGCGACGAAATCATCGTGGGCCTACCGGACGAGGAGGGCTGGGACGACCGGGAGATCAAGCCGGATTGGGAAGCGAAGATTGCCGACTACTTCACGCTAGACAATCGGACGGCGCTGTACCTGTACGATTTTGGTGACGACTGGGTTCACACCATCGAACTCGAGGCCATCTCGCCAAGCGAGAGGGCTGAGACATACCCGCGTTGCGTGGATGGGAGTCGGGCGTGCCCACCGGAAGATTGTGGGGGCGTCGGCGGATACGAAGAGATCTGCGCCGGCGAGGACGAAGAGCTCCGTGAGTACTACCCGGACTTCGAGCCCGACGAGTTCGACGCAGTTGCGGTGACGTTCGACAATCCGCGCGAGCGGTGGAAGATCGCGTTTGGTTGACTTTGATGGGCGGGTTGCACGTCAGATAACAGGTCCACTGGCGGCTCACTCGCTGCGCTCACTCGCGCAACTCGGGCTTGCGGTCACGCCGGTTGCAGCGAGCGCCCCGGCCCGTCAGCAGGAAGGCCGCAACCATCGCGCCCGGCCCGAGTTCGCCAGTGGCCGAGACGTTATGCGAAATGGGCTCAAAAGCAGCGAAGTAGAGGAGGCTGGGGTGGCACGGATCAAGTTGCCGAGTCGCGAAGTAGTGCGGGTTCTCGTCTGGGGCGTGGTGTTGTCGGGTCTAGTCCACGTTGATTGGCACGTTGGGCGCCCCGCGGATATGCCACCCAGTTTGGAATGGCCACTGCACTGGATACTGGGACTCGTGACGGGAGCCGCGATGGGGTGGTGGTTCCTGAAGGGGTCCGCGAACGTGCACTCCGGCGTGGACCTTCTGGTGGCGATCGGTCTTGGCTTGGTGCTGGGGCAAGTGATGGGGCCCGTTGTCGAGATGGTAGGCTTCGGAGTGTCGTTTGCGGAGGTGGTCCCTGCAGTCCGCTGGGTGTTGTTCGCGCAGTTCACAGTGGCCCTGATGGGAGGCGTCGCGGCTGTAGGGGCGAGTACGCGGCTAGGCCGGCGAGCCCACAACGCATAACAGGTCCACTGGCGGCTGCGGGCCTACGGCCCTCCGCGCAACTCGGCTGACGCCGAGTTCGCTAGTGGCCAAGACGTTATCTGTAATCGCGTCAGCCTGTCGGGTTTCAACCTGCACACGATAGGACACAGAATGAAGGCAATCGTCCAGGACGCCTATGGCTCAGCCGACGTCCTGGAGCTCAGGGATATCGATAAGCCAGGGGTCGGGGAGCACGACGTGTTGGTACGCGTACACGCGGCGGGCCTCAATCCTGGTGTGTGGCATCTCATGACGGGCGTGCCGTACCTGATGCGCATCCTGGGCGCCGGGCTGCTTAAACCGAAAAACAGGGTTGCGGGAGAGGATGTAGCAGGACGTGTTGAGGCGGTCGGGAAGGATGTGACCCAGTTCCGGCCGGGCGATGAGGTATTCGGCACCTGCAAGGGTTCATTCGCCGAGTATGGGTGTGCTCGAGAGGGCAAGTTCGTGGCGAAGCCGGCAAACCTCACCTTCGAGCAGGCCGCGGCAGTCCCCGACTCTGCTGTTACCGCCCTGCATGGTCTTCGCGACATGGCAAAGGTCAAGCCCGGGCAGAAGGTGTTGATCATCGGTGCGGGAGGAGGCATCGGGACGTTTGCCGTCCAGATCGCCAAGGCGTTCGGAGCGGAGGTCACCGGCGTGTGCAGCACAACGAAGACGGACCTAGTCCGCTCGATCGGCGCTGACCATGCCATTGACTACACCCTGGAGGATTTCGCCAACGGTCGGCAGCACTACGACGTCATCCTCGACACTGCGGGCAATCGTCCGATTTCACACCTCAGACGCGCCCTGACCGCCCAGGGAACTCTCGTGATCATCGGAGGAGAAGGGGGTGGACGATGGTTCGGAGTGGGTCGCCAACTCCGGGCACTCATGTTGTCACTGTTCGTGCGCCAGAAGCTCTGCTCGCTGTTCTCGCTGGAACGCCCCAGGGAGGATCTGCAGTTCATGAAGGAACTCGTTGAAGCCGGGAAGGTCACGCCGATCATTGACAAGACCTACCCGTTGAGCAAGGTCCCCGAAGCTGTCCGGTATTGGGAAGAAGGTCACGCCCGAGGAAAAGTCGTCATCACTGTGTGAGGCGCGGGTAGCCAAGACTCCGCCGGTGAGCCGATCGGGTGCGACAACAGATAACAGGTCCACTGTCGGCTCCGCCCGCTGCGCGGCCTCCGCGCAACTCGGCTGACGCCGAGTTCGCCAGTGGCCGAGACGTTATCTGCAACTGAGGGCCTAGAACGGACCGGGGAGAAGCCATCAGTCGGCCGTCCGGGATTCGGCGAGGATGTGGTTTAGCCGGAGGTCGGGGATGCGCTCGAAATGGCGGAGGTTGCCCGTGACGAGCTCAAGGTCGTGATAGAGGGCCGTGGCTGCAATCTGCAGATCGGCGTCGGGGAGGATGTTGCCGCTTCGCTCCAGATCGGCGCGGATCTTTCCGAAGACCCGAGCGGCCGAGACATCGTAAGGGAGGGTGGTTACGGCCGGAAGAACACGTTCCTCGATGTTCCTCAGGTGGCGTTCCTTGGCAGCGGAGCGATACGCGCCCTTGAAGAGTTCACCGACGGTCACCGCGCTCGTGAACTGGGCATCTCGAGGAATCGTCTTGAGCCAATCCAAATAGGGTTGAAGAGGACGGTGACGGAGTAACTCTGAGATGGCATCGGTGTCGAAGAAGTAGGCCACCGTGGTCAATCGAGCGCGGGGCCGTTGCGGCTACCCACGCGAGAAACGGTCTCCAAGATGCGAACGAGGTCGTCCGAGTCTTCCCAACCGCCTGCGACGCTCGCGAGTCCTCCTTGTGGACCGGCCGAGCGGAGGCGTTCGAGCGTTTGGATCTCCTCGGCGCCGACAAGTGCAGCTACGGCTTGGCCGTGACGAGTGATCACGACGGGATCACCTTGTTCGGCGGCCCGAATGTACTCGCTGAGCTTGGCTTTGACCTCGGCAACGGATCGATACTTTGACATCGATGATCTCCAATTAGAATGGTCATAATGACCATAATGACCACAATGTTAGGTGTCAAGCTGCTCGGGACGGGCGGCCCTCAGTAGCAGATGCCAAAGACGGGTTCCGCCTGCGCGGCCTGCGGCCGCTCGGAGTAACCGGCGCGAGCCGTAGGGCGCCAAGGAGCGGAAGGAGAATCATCGACGAGCGCTGAGTCGGTGGGCGTGAGTGACGCGCCGGTTCGGAACCCGCGAACGTTAGCTGCAACCGCCCGAGGCTCACGGTACTTTCCGGACGCCTTGATGAAAACCACATAGAGAGTTGAGAATGGTTCAGGAAGTGATAGTACTCAGGATCAGAGAAGAGCGGCTCAGTGATTTTCGAGTGATTCGCCGTAACCTCCAGGAGAAAGTAGAGACCGCCGAGGGCTTCATCAGCAGCGGCATTGAGCAGTCCATCGACGATGAAGCAGTATTCTTGGACGTGACCAGGTGGGAGACCGAAGCGGCGATGAGGAGATTCAACGAAAAGTTCAGAGAATTGAACTACGGCGCTGAGCTCAAAGAGTGCGTGGACGGCCGGCCAGTGTACATGGGATGCTTCAGCGTGAACTGAGCTACCCATGGCGCCCGGGTTGACCAATCCGTCTTCCGGGTCTGCTGCTAGGTGCGGCTAGTCAGATCCAGGTTCGTCAAGCCATCCCGTAGTGTTGGACGGGCCGCGACTACACCTAACGAGTCGCTTCGTGCTGACAAAGAACTCGGACTTCGTCCGGTTGGTGGAAGCCCGAGGCGCTCCGCCACAGGTGGTATGAGTGACCTGCGGGAAACACGTCGAATCAGTGTCTCATGAGTGTTCTGGATCGCGTGTTCGACGAGGTGCTCGAGCTGTTGGCAGCCGGAGAGCCGGTCGTAGAGATCAGCGATGCGGTCGAGGTGGACGCCACATAGCACGATGATGGCAACTCTCCCCAACATGATCGTGTCCTAAGGCTCAAGAGGTGCGCGATCCCGAAGCCAGAGTGGACATGACCGCCTGGAAACCCCTGCTTTTGGTCATATTGGCGTTGCTTAGCGCATGCGGCGCGCCCAATCTAGACCGGATTCGCGCTGTGATCGACGCGGAGATCCAGAAGGGTGTGGCGGCCACCCGCGTTCAGGACATTGACACCTACATGGCGTTGATCCCGGAAGGCAGCGTTGTTCACAACGAGGTTGGGTCCGACGTCGACAGAGATCAGCTTCGCGCGCACGTTCTCCGAGATTGGGCCATCATAGATACGACGATGGAGATTAACGTAGTCATCGATAGCCTCTCTGTATTTGGAGATTCCGCCCAGGTGTACACATCACAGCGGTGGGAACGCATGATGTTCCGCCGGGACGGGGTCGCGCGGGACACGGTCCTCACCACCCAGCAACACCGTGAGTCGTGGCGGGTTACCCAAGACGGATGGCGTAGCTTCGTCACCGAAGAGTTGGGTGGAACGGTCACGATCAACGGGGAGCCGTACTCGCCGCCTGAGTAGGTTGCCGGCGCCGGGATCCTCTTAGCTGCATCTGCCTCTGGCGCTTCGCGCCTCACCATCCAGGTTGACCCAGACTGGCCAGGGCTGCAGATCGGTTACGGTCTACGCCTAAGAGGTCCACTGGCGGCTCCGGGCCCTCGGCCCTCCGCGAACACCCGCCTGCGGCTGGCGTCGCCAGTGGCCAAGACGCTATGGACACTGGAGGAGCGATGCCCAACGGTGGCGTAGGGGACCGATTCGGACAAGTGCCCTGACCGGCCGAGGCGGGCTCTCGTGCTGAAACGTGGAGGCGTGACCATGGAGGACGCTGATTCTTGCGTGACGATCCACATGGCATCCAGCCTAGACGGCTTCATCGCTCGAAAGGACGGGAGCGTAGACTGGCTGGAAACCTCGGACGACTTCGAAGACGGGGAGACCCTCGACCCGGAATATGTCGAGGCGTTTCTCACGACGATCGACTGCTACGTAATGGGGTCTCGAACCTATGAGACCGCATTGGATTTCGAGGCGAAAGGGTTCGGTTGGCCTTACGGAGACAAGCCCACCTTCGTCCTCACGAGCCGAGAGCTGTCGAAGACCAGGGATGCGATCCAGTTCTATTCTGGCGATCTCCGGGCACTGGTGAATGAGCGGCTGAAACCATCCTTCCTTAGCATATGGTTTGTGGGAGGTGGCGCGGTTTCGGGTGACTGCCTTCGCCTCGGGTTGGCCGACGAAGTTCGCTACTCGATCATGCCCATCCTGATCGGTGACGGCATCTCCTTCTTCGAGGGGCTCGACAAGGACGTGGAGCTTCACCTGTTGGAGGTGAAGGCCTACAAAAGCGGCATGGTTGAGCTTCGCCACGAGGTTCGGAAGTAGCGCTAGCCCAGGCTCCACGCCAGGTCCTTACTCTCCGGCGACTTTCCGTCTCACCCACAGCAGCACCAGGCTCGCGAGGACGGATATGAGGGCGGCGCCGGCGTTGAAGCCGACATCGACGAGGTCGTACACGCGGTTGGGGAGCAGCGACTGTATGCCCTCGTCGATCCAGCCCAGGATCGCGGTCGCGAGGACCGCGAGAACGGCCGGTGCCGGGACGCGGCGACCACCGCGCAGGCGCTCCGTGAGGGCCTGATAGACGAGCACCCCAAGAAGGCCGTACTCGAACAGGTGGGTTCGCTCGGGGATGCCCAACCTCGTGAAGGCCATCGCGTACACCGCCGCGACCCCGAGCGCCACCCAGATCTCCCGCCACGTCGGGAGCTTCTTCAGCGATAGGCCCGTAATGGCGAGCAGCAAAACGAGGAAGCCGAAGAAGAAGCCGGAATCGACCAGGTGACGCGGGAGGACCTCCGCCAGCGTTCCCGCCATCCCGAGCGTGGCATAGATCGCGATGACGACGGCCAGGGTCCATAGCCAGAGGCGCCGCTCCCGATCGGTGGCGAAGAATGACATGGAGGAAGAGCCTACGCTTAGCCATCCGCTCGCTCACGGAGGTCGAGGGCTGAGTGAATGTTCACGATGTCAACATATAATAGGGCTGTACGCTAAGCAGCTCCGAGACGGCGTCAAGAGTGGCGACATCACGTGCAGCGTTCGGATTTGGCAGCGACCCCGTGTCACCGTGGGCAAGGCCTACTCCATGCCGCCCGGTAAGATCGTCGTCGACTCGCTGATGGAAATCCGTCTATCAGACGTCACGCCGGAACTCGCTCGGCGCTCGGGCTTCAAGGGAGTGGTTGACCTTTTCAAGACGGCGAAGCACGGTGCGGGTGAGCGAGTTTTCTTTGTCGAGTTTCACTACGTCGAAGAGACATAGACCGCAGAGGCAGAGCAGCGCCACTACCCGAACCACCCCATCAACCGCTCCAGCGCCCCCACCAGGTCCGGCTTCTCTTCGAGCACGGGCGCGAGCGGGTCGGTTTTCATCCGCTTCATCCGCTTCGGGGCCGTCTTGATCGAATGCTTCTCGATCGTCAGCCCCTTCTTCACCTCGCTCCATTTGAGCGGCATCGACACCGGCGCGCCCGGCTTCGGCCGAACCGTGAAGGGTGCGGCGATCAGCTTACCGTGCCCGTTCTGCAGGTAGTCGACGTAGACCTTCCCCTCACGCTTGCTGATTTGACGCGTCATTGTCGCGACCTCAGATAGCTCGACGGTGATCACGCGGCCCATGAGCTCACCCAGGACCCGCGACTGCTCGTACGTGCACTGCCTACCCAGGGGGATCATCACGTGCAGCCCAGATGATCCGCTCGTCTTCACATAGCTCGGTAGCTCGATATCCTCGCACACCTTCCGGATGGCCCTGGCCACCTCGATCACGTCCTCGAACGACGCCTCCTTCGGATCGAGATCGAGTACGCACCAATCGGGCTGGCTGAGCGTGTCCAACCGGCTGTGCCAGACGTGCATGGGGATCGTCCCCATATTCGCGATGTAAAGCAGCGATTCGGGACTGTCCGCTACGAAGTAATCGAGATCGCGCTCGGAACCTTCTGAGTAGACCGTCTCGGTTCGGATCCACTCGGGCGCCCACTCGGGCGCGTCCTTCTGGTAGAACGACTTGCCGTCGATCCCGTCGGGGTAGCGCGTCATGACCAGCGGGCGGTCCAGCAGGTATGGGAGCATCCAGGGGGAGATCGCCCGGTAGTACTCGATCAGATCGCCCTTCGTGTAGCCCTCCTCCGGCCAGAACACTTTGTCGAGGTTCGTGAAGGGAACGTCCTTGTCCACCGTGCCGTCCTCGATCAGCACCGGCTCGGTAAGCTCCTCGACCCGTTCCAGGATGCATTCCTCAGGCCGTTTGTCATCGCGGAAAGCGACGAAGGCGGGGTGACGTAGCTGGCCCGCGTCCGTGAACTCCTTGTACTGGACCTCGGCCACGAGCTCGGGGCTCACCCAGTGGTGGCGCTCCTTCTTCGCGTATGCTCCCCCCCCCGCGATTGGGCACGTCTTGATCTCGATCTCCTCCAGCATCTCCTGGTATTCGCCAAGCTGCTTCTGTGTGAAGCCGGTACCGACGCTGCCCGTGTAGACGAGGTCCTTCCCCTCGTATTGTGCGAGGTGGAGCGAGCCGAATCCTGCACGAGAGCCGCTCGGCTCCGTCCAACCGATGACGACGAAGTCGCCCGTCTCCACCGTCCGGATCTTGAACCACTCCTTCGACCGGATCGAGCGGTAGACGCTGTCCGCCTTCTTCGCGACGATGCCCTCGAGACGCATCTTCTGCGCGTGCTCGTACATGGCTTCCCCGGCCTCGGGGATGTGGTCGGGAAAGCGGAGCGGCCCGACGGTGGGCAGTGCCTCCCGCAGCACGTCCTTCCGAGCCACCAGGGGCAACCCGCGCAAGTCGAATTCGCCAAGGGTCAGCAAGTCGAAGACGTACATGTGGGCGGGCAGCTCTACCGACGCGCGCAGGATGTCCGAGCGCCTCTGAAGGCGCCCCCGTTTCTGAAGGCGGGAGAAGCTGGGAAGGCCGGCAGCGTCGTGGACCACGACCTCGCCGTCGACGATTACGTTGTCGTAAGGCAGGCCCCGAACGGCCCGGGCGATCTCCGGAAACGTCTCGGTCAGGTCGTTGCCGTTCCGGGACCATAGAATTGGCTCGCCTGCCGCTTTGGCCGCGATAATCCGGTAGCCGTCGTACTTGATCTCGAAGATCCATCCCTCTCGCGTGAAGGGCATGGCGCGAGACGTCGCGAGCATCGGCCGGATCTTGCTGGAATCGACGGTCGAGCGTACGCCGCCCAAGGCCTCGACTCGCGCCTCCACCTCTGCCTGTCGCTCCTCGGCGCGCCCCACCTGATCGACGAGGAGGCCGGAATAGATCGAGTCGTCGGGCAGCCCATCCGTGCCGCGCTCATCGACCCACTGATCCGTCTCCTTGATGAACAGCCAGGAGTTATCGGACTGGCGCGTCTTCACGAGCGTCCAGCGCCCGTGGAGCTTGAAGCCCCGGAGATCGAAGAGGAGCTTCCCCTTTTCCATCCCCTCATAGGGGTCCTCGAGGGGTACCCACACGCCCTTGTCCCAGAGGATGACCGGACCCGCCCCGTAGTTACCGTCGGGGATGACGCCCTCGAACTCCGCGTACTCGAGAGGATGATCCTCGACGTGGACCGCCATGCGCTTGTCGGCTGGATTCGGTGACGGCCCCCGCGGGACCGCCCACGAGACAAGCACGCCGTCCAGCTCCAGGCGCAGGTCCCAGTGGACGTTCCGGGCGTGGTGCTTCTGAACGACGAACAGGTTGCCGCCGGGCTGGACGCCCCCACCGAAGGGCTCGGGAGTCTGGGACGCCGTCCGCTTGGCGCGGTATTCAGCGAGCCGGTCTTTAGGGGAGGCGCTGTCGCCGGGCTTCGGGGTCACTGCCAGTAGCCCCCGCCGCTCATCGGTCGACCACGTTGACGATCATGTCGGCAAGATGGTCCCGTCGTTGCGGGCACGACAAGGAAGACGGCGTTGTGCCCGGCCGGCCTTTCGACGGACGTCGTGTTGCCCTACGGCAGGGAGCGTTGGTGCATCCCCATCAACGACGAGGTCCGGCCACGTCCAGGCGACGAGGACGGGTTCCGACCTAATCGCGAGCCGACTTCTGCGGGTAGTGGGCTTGGAGACAGTCGGGACAAATACCGTGAGACGTCTCCACCCCGACATCGTCGAGTAGATAGTCTTCGAGCTTCCGCCAGGAACCACTCTTGTCCCGAATGCTCTTGCAATGGCTGCATGCGGTCCAGAAGCTGTCGGCCAGTCGCGCCGACTCCCCCGATGGGGTTGCAAGCCGAGCCCGATGCCGTCCGAGCAGGACCAGGATCGCGGCGGCTACCAAGAGCCCGAGAGAGAACATCAATCTCCCGACGAGCCCCGATGCCTCGCCGAGGTCCGCACCGATGGCTTCTAGTGCCACGAGGTGCACGTCCAAGGAGCTAGGCCGTATGCGCTTCTCCAGGCCCGTAGCCCGCCGTAGGGCGTCCAGGGCGTCTCCGGCGCTGTCGAGTCCCTCATATGAGTCGGCCAAAGCGTCGAGCGAGGCACTCTGCACGGGAAGGAGGTCCAGTTCTTCCGCCAGCTGCAGCCCCTCCCCCGCCGCCACCCTCGCACCTTCGAAATCGCGTTGAGCGACGAGTATGTCCGCTTTCGTCGACAAGGCCGCTGCCCAGTCACCTTCGATGCCGAGCTCGTCCTGGATCTCGAGAGCCGCGTCTACACTCTCCAGCGCTTCGTCGAAGCGGTCCAGGGCCGCGAGGACGGACGAGATGTTGGTGAGGGAGACGGCCTCCGCTCGTCGGTCGCCCTCCTCGCGCTGAAGAGGCAATGCCTCATTCAATGCTTCTAGTGCTCGCGACGGCTGATCCAGGCCTCGGTATGCGATCGCCTGATTGACCAGTATGCGGTACCGCCGAGGACCGCCGCCGGACGACTCATACGCCTGCAGCGAGCGATTCAGGTAGTCCAAAGCCACCTCGTGGCGGCCCAAGTCGTTGTACAGGGTGCCCACATTGTTCAGGCGGCGGGCCAAAGGAAAGCGATCCAGGTGATCCGGCTTCGACAAGGAGGCCGCATAGGCCTGAGCAGCTTCTTCGAGCCGGCCTGCGGTCTGGTAGGCGAAGCCGAGGCTGTTGTACAGGCCGGACTCGAGCCCTATATCACCTGCATCCCGCGCAAGGGCCACCGCCTCGAGGTACGCGGACACGGCGCTCGCGTAGTCCTCACGGGCCTGTTCCGCGTTGCCCAGTCCGCCCAGGCACCGGGCGCGGCGGGCGCCGGACAGCGCATCGCCAACAAGGGCGCGGCTCAGCTCTTCTCGGGCGCTGTCAAGACCTTGAGCAACGAACAGCGCGGTTCCAAGGGCACATCGAAGCCGCGCCGCGACGTCCGGCGACCGCACGATGTCTTCGGCGAGGAAGGCCTGGGCCAGACGCATTGCTTCGTCCGGAGAGGTGCGGGCGAGCTGCTCGACCCGAGTCAGATCGGGCTCTTGCAGAGCCTGGCCCGGGAGGCGCTGGAAGCCTCCTGAGACCGCAGCCGTCGCTAGCGCAATGCGGACGAACGTTCGGTCCAGGTGCGTGATAGACGTCTCCTGGGTGGGGTCGAACTAGGGAGAGCTTCCTCAGTCTCGGCTTCGGAATCATGATATCCCCACTGCTCGGTGCGCCACCTCGTGGGCCAGGGGGCTGGTGGCGAGGGGGTTGTGTGGAGGGTGCCGCGGGGCCACCTGACTCGAATGGGCCTCGATCCGCACGCTTCGCCCCAGTTGCCGCGTGGCACGATCTCGCATCACAATGCGCTCTGTTGCAGGCATGGATGGCTACCAGCCGGGGGACGAGACATGAAGGTGTTGACTCGGGCGGGGATCCTCCCCGCCGTGACGTGGATCGCCGCGTCTGGGTTTGGGAGCGGGCAGTCCGACGCATCGACTCAGGAACAAGAGGTAGAGCGCCGGGACTTACTCACGTTCGCTCAAGGCGCCGTCTTCGTGCGCCAGACCGGCCTCGCAGGCGGGAGTGCCGGGCGGGTACTGCGCGTGATTGACGGCGACCCGCGCAAGCTCACCATTACGGTCGATCGCAATGGCCCTGTCGAGCTGGTGTTCAAGCTTCCGGCGAACACGACGTTCGACCGGCTGGCGATTCCCAACGTGATCGAGACGCCCGGGAACGTAACCTTCATCCGCGACCTGGAGATCTCAGGGTCGCTCGAGGGGCCGGACAGCGGCTATCAGGTCCTGGCCACGGCTGCGCTTGAGACTCATGGGCCCGGAGAGGAGACGACGGACCTGGACGTGCTGGTCGAGACGCCCGTGCGCTACGTGAAGATCAACCTGGCGGGCGGCATCAACATCGAAGAAGGCGACGAGGGTCGTACGAACCTCGAGTTCACGGAGCTCATCGGAAACGGTGTTCAGGACGAGCACGAGCTCTCGACGGCGTTCACCGGCCTTTGGGACTTCCGCCTCACGGAGCGTCTCGACCGGAGCGCCGGCATGGCCCTGGAGCTCACTCAAACGGGCGCCACGATCTTCGGTTGTGCGGGCTATGTGGCGCTCAACGGCACCGTGAACGGACGCATCGCCCGGGCGACGGGCTTCGACGTCCGCAACGAGCGCTCGGCCGCGTTCATTCTCGTTGCGGACGATGACGACGGGATTCAGGGGGTGATGTCGATCAACCGGGGTCGCTTCGGCGCGCGGACTGCGGTAGACGTTCCCGACCTCGAGAGTCCGCCGTGTGCAGCCGAGGCTCCTCCCGAGCCGAGGTACTGCGGGATCTCGATCTATGTGAACTTCGACTTCAACTCGGCAGTGATACGGCCTGATTCCGAGCAGATCCTCGCGGACCTGTTCCAGGGACTCGTCGCCGAGGACGTGGGGCGGGTGACGATCGAAGGTCACACGTCGACCGAGGGGAGCGTCGAGTACAACCGGGACTAATCGGGGACGACCGTAAACTACGATCATATAACGATTTATGGCCGCTTACAATGCTACGTGTACCACTTCCGATATGCAAATATGAGCGGGATTTCGCCGGATCGAATGGGATGGCTGCGGACGACGAGGCACCGCCGGGCTAGCTCGGAGCACCGTGCTCGGAACCGGGGTATCGCGGCCTTCACAGGCCCAATACTTTCTGGAACCGGTCTATGGTCCCTACTTTTCGCCAAGTGGTCTGGTCGTCCTCCCGTAGAAGGGTGCACATGGAACATTCTTCATGCTGCAAGTGCTTCCCAAGCACCAGAGGACGTCCTGTATTGCCCATGGTCCGTGCTGGGCGGTAGCCGACTTATCTTCTAGCTCGGAGAGTTTCAGGATGAGATTTCCCCTAGTCATCACCCCACGATGGGTACTTCTTGGTTTGTCCCTAACGATGGTTCTGCCCACCTTGGTGGCTGCGCAGGATGGCACCATCGCGGGCACCGTCCGCGACGATGCCACCAACCAAGGCCTCGCGGGTGCCCAAGTCTTCATCTACGCCCTTTCCGTCGGAACGCTGTCCGACAACGACGGTGCCTTCGAAGTCCGGGGCGTGCCCGCGGGCACCCACATGGTCGAGATTCAGCTCATCGGGCACGCCATTGTGAGGCAGGAGGTTACGGTCACAGCTGGCTCGGAGTCCCGCCTCGATGTGGCCTTGTCCGTGGAGGCGGTCATCCTCGGCGGGATCACGGCCATCGGAACCCGCGCCCGCCCGCGCACCGTGACGGAGTCGGCCGTTCCGGTGGACGTCATCCCCGCCAGCGAGATCATCAACCAAGGCGACGTCGACTTCGCAAACGTGCTGCGCAACGTCGTACCCTCCTTCAACGTCAACACCCAGCCCATCAGTGACGCCGCCACCTTCTCGCGGCCAGCTAACCTGCGCGGCCTCTCGCCCGACCAGACGCTGGTGCTCGTGAATGGGAAGCGGCGTCACCGCTCTGCGGTGATCGTGTGGTACGGCAACAGCATCGCCGACGGCGCGCAGGGCCCCGACATCTCACTCTTCCCCGGACTCGCGCTGGAGCAGGCCGAGGTCCTGCGCGACGGCGCGGCCGCCCAGTACGGGTCCGACGCGATCGCGGGGGTCATGAACTTCGTCCTCAAGAACGACCGCTCCGGCGGCTCGATCGAGCTCAAGACGGGCGGGCACCTGCTCGCCGAGACAACCGAGCTTCTGGAGGGTGGCCTGTTCCCGGGCGACGGCGACATGTACACGCTGTCGGGCAACTTCGGCCTGCCGCTGGGAGAGTCCGGCTTCCTGAACCTGACCGGCGAATACGGCAACGCCGATCCGACCGATCGCGGTGTTCAACGCAACGACGCCAAAAGGCTGATCGCCTCCGGGAGCCCCCACGTGCGCACACCCGCGCAGATCTGGGGGTCGCCGACGGTCTCGAACGACTTCAAGCTGTGGGCGAATTCGGCCTACGTCTTCCGCGACAACCTTTTGTTCTACGGGCACGGCAACTACGCGTCCAAGCAAGTCGAGGGGGGCTTCTACTTCCGTAATCCGAACACCCGTAGCGGCGTGTTCAACACTGGCTCCGGCCAGCTCTTGGTCGGCGACATGTTGGATGCCGCCGACGGAGTGGATGACCAATCGGCCGGGTGTCCGGAAGTCCGGGTCGTGGACGGCCTCGTGGCCGACATGGCTGCGTGGGAGGAGGTCCTGGGCAATCCCAACTGCTTCACCTTCCAGAGGATGTTCCCCGGTGGGTTTACGCCGCAGTTCGGATCCTATATCTCTGACGCCTCCGCGGTAGTGGGGCTTCGAGGGACCAGCGGTCGGTTGTCGTGGGACGCCAGCGCGGCCTTTGGCAACTCCAGCCTCGACTTCTACATGTATAACACCGTCAACGCCTCGCTCGGGCCCGACCAGCCGTGCAGCGACAAGGGAACCTCACCGGCCGTTCCCGACCAGCTCTGCACTCCGTACTTCAACCCGGGAATCTACGACCAACTGGAAACCAACCTCAACGTCGATCTCTCCTACGCCGTCAACGACCGGGTCAACATCGCGGGCGGCGCGGAGTGGCGTAACGAGCGGTTCGAGATCGTTCAGGGCGACGAGCCATCTTGGACCGAGGGGCCGCTGGCCTCGCAAGGCTTCACCCCCGGCTCCAACGGCTTCACCGGGTTTGGGCCGCTCACGGCGGGAGCTTGGAGCCGCAGCAACTTCGCGGGATACGGGGACCTCGAGTTCCGCGATCCGGACGGCGCCTGGACCCTCGGCGTGGCGGGCCGGGTCGAGCGCTTTTCGGACTTCGGGACTACGGTCAAAGGGAAGATTGCCGGACGCGTGAGCCTATCCGACGGATTCGCGCTGCGAGGTGCCGCCAGCACCGGATTCCGAGCACCTACCCCCGGACAGCAGAACGCCTTCAACATCTCGACCATCTACGATCCTGCCCTCAAGGACCTTACCAACAACGGTACAATCCCCTCGACATCGGCGCTCGCCCAAGAGTACGGTGGAGAGCCCTTGGAGCCGGAGAATTCGGTCAACGTGTCTTTCGGTGGCGTGTTCCAACGGGGCAACTTCAGCCTTACCACGGACTACTTCCTGATCGACGTGTCGCAGCGTCTCACCACCAGCAAGAACATCAACCTCACGAACGACGAGATCCAGCGGCTGGTTGCGGACGGAATTATCCGGCCCGGCGGCGTGCTCAAGAGGTTCCAGTTCTTCGTGAACGACTTCTCGACCCGGACGCAGGGGCTCGACGTGGTGGCCGCCTACGATGTCGAGAACGAGCGGGGCGTCACCACCGTGAGCACAGCTTGGAACGTCACTAACACGAACGTGACCGAGCACAACTCGGAGACGCTGGACGACGGTCGTGTGAACGCGCTGGAGAAGGGACTGCCCTTCACGAGAGGGAACGTGACCGTCAATCACGTTTTCCCGGGCGGGACCCGCCTGCTGGTGCGGGGCAGCCATTGGGACGGCGTCTTCGAGAGGTTCGCGCCCTACTCCGGCGATCCCGTTGTGACGACTCGTTATCCAGGACGCCAGTTGCTCGACTTCGAGGTGGCCCAGACGTTCGCCGACAGCTGGACACTTACGGTCGGTGCTCAGAATGCGCTGAACACCTATCCGGGCGAGTTCCCCCTCGCCGCCGCCGACTCCGGTCAGCGATATGGCGAGTACAGCCCGTTCGGCTTCAACGGGGGGTTCTACTACACCAAGCTGTCCTACAGCTGGTAGTTGGACGCAGCGGTGCGGAACTGGTGGACGCTGACGCCGATTCGCACCGACAACGCGGCGACCCCGGGAGGTGGAACCACCGCCTTCCGGGGTCCGTTAGCGTTTGGCGAGCAGCGCGTTTGCGATCAACCTGGTGGCCGAACCTAAACTTAGAGGTGGCGAGTGTGGCACGTTGCCGCGTTTTCCGGAATCGCGGTTCCCCGGGACCCCTGTCCGCGAATACACGACTCATAGCGTAGCGGCTTCTCCTTCGGCTCCAGGTCCCGTAGCCGACCCATGCCCAGACGTCTCAACCACAAGCTCACCGTCGAGCGTGGTGACGATAGACGACGAGCGATCTTCCTCCCTGTCCACCGTCGCAAGCGGCTGCGCCAGCTGCTCCAGAAGCACCGTGTCGCGGCGGTGCCGTATGGGTTCCGGTCGTCCGGCCGAGGAGACGGACCACCCCCAGGAAGTCGTCGAGGCGGCGCTGGCGCATGTGGTCCAGAACAAAATCGAGGCAGCCTACCGGCGCACGGACCTGTTCGAGTGGCGGCGTCGCCTGATGGACGATTGGGCGGCCTATCTCGCGGGCGAGAGATAGACCTTGGCCCGCTGCTCCGGGCGGTGCCCGGAGAGGCGTTTCGGAGGCGTCCGCAGAGCTGGCTGAGAACACCTTACGGTGCCTAAGCCAGCATACCCCTTGGAGCCACGCTTCGCGGGTCCCCAGCAGGGCCCTGGCGAGGGGCTCCGCCCCTTCGATCCCCAAGAGAGTCCGCGCTTCGCCGGAGTGCCCGGACCGGGTGGCTCGCCCCCTCACCGGCGGCGCCTGATGGACGACTGGGCGAGCCATACCCGGCTGGCGAAAGCGGAGAAGCGTGGGAGGCCCTGCTGTCGCGGAGGAACCGGCGGCGGGAAGCCGGGCCGATCAGTTGATCCGCCGTGCTCGCCGCCTTCCCGATTCTCGAAGCTTGGAGCTATGATTCGAGGGTGGTCACGACACGGGCTCGCGGCGGCCGACGAACAGAAGCAGGTAACTGGACGACTCCTCGCAAAGAAGAGCTATGAGCATCGTTTCGGATTCCAGAAAACTCGATAAGAGGCCCGCAGACTGTTTCGCGACTGCTTTGCGGGCAATCACAGGTTCGGTGCCGATCGTCGGGCCGCTATTCAGCGAACTTGCGGGCGTTGTGGTTCCAAACCAACGCATGGAGAGAATCGCAAAGTTTGCCGAGGAGCTTGATCGCAGACTCCGTGTTCTTGAGGCTGCCCACGGCATCACCGACCGGCTTGGGAATGAACACTTCGCTGACCTCCTAGAGGAGGGTATTCGGCAAGCCGCTAGGTCGCTCAGCGATGACCGCCGCCAGTACCTCGCCGCCTTGGTTGTCAATGGCTTGACGACGCAGGACATAGAGTACTCTGAATCACGGCATCTTCTGCGAATGTTGAACGAACTGAGCGATGTCGAAATTGTTTGGCTGCGCTCCTACTTCGTTGGGACCTGGGAGTTCAGTGAGCGACACGAGAATGTTCTGGCGCCCGCCGAGGCGACCCTGGCTTCGTCTCGGAACGAACGGGACAAGGCGGCACGCAAGACGGCACTGCAGGACAGCTACAAAGAACACCTGTGCCGACTTGGGCTGTTGGAACGCAGGTATCGTGTCGATATGCGATCCAGAGAGCCGAAGTTCGATGAGAACGGGGTACAGGAGGTTGATGGCTATGACATAACTCCCCTTGGCCATCTTCTGCTAAGGCAGATTGGGCTCGGGGGACGATGAAGTCGCATCCCGCGACACGCGTGACGGATGGCATGCTTGATCCGGTCGAGCTCGCGGCCGATCCCGGCGTCGAACTCGGGACGGGCGCGGGTCTCGCGCCCGGTTGGCGAGCACCGTCCGGTGCGGCTCAACTCCTCTCGGATCCGGCCACCGGCCGCGACTTTGATCCCGCGACCGCGCTCCCGGATCGACTTGGACCAAGACGGCGCGCTCGGCACCCAACGCAACCGGCAGCCCGAGCGGGAAACGGCGCCGGATGTTCCCGGACCCGATCCTGGCAAGGACCCTATCGTCGCCGTCGCTTTGGTTTCTTGATCCCGATGCCCAGGGGTGCCCGCATCTTTTCGTAGAGCATGAAGAGGTGCTCAGCGCGTTCACGCTCCGAGGCGAACCCCTTTCGGCGATAAAGCCGGTCCACTGCGCGGTTGATCGCCCGGTGGGCACGTTGAAGATCGACAGGTATCAGATCCGGGTCGTAGAGGTCCGCCAGCGTGGCGTGGGGATAGGCGGCGCGCGCGTCGAGGACGGCCTTTGCCAAGGAATCGAGCTTTGACAGGTCCGTAGATGCTGGGGGCAGCGGGAAGGTGTTGTAGACGACACCGACCGAATACATGTAGTCGCTCTTCATCCGCCCCGTCACGGTACGCATCCATGCCATGTGCATGGCGGAGGTGAGTAGGGCAAATTCTCCGAGGGTCGCGTCAGGGAGGATTCGCAGCTTCTCACTGGGGATGACCGGGGGTTCCAGCCACCCGATGGGCACGTACTCGCGTCGTTCGGAGCTCACCTGAGGAATGATCAGGAACGGATGCTCCGGAACTACCGTTACCCCGTACGATCGGGGAGAATCTGCCAGCCGTCTTGTCGCGATACGCTTGCTCTTGGCCCGGAACGCTCGGACGGCGCGAAGCCTTTCGCGAACCACGGTTAGCCCACGCAGTTCTTGAGGCGGAATGTCCGCAGTATGGAGAATCCATCGGTCTTGCCGACGGATGAACTCACGCGATCCCGGAAAAGGCCGGAATGGGGTATTGCCTTAAGTCCACCGCCCACTACATGTTGTGGTCATGGCGGTTCCGGCTTCTCAGCTCCGTGGCGGCGTGGACTATCCCCGTACGCGGCTGGAGCTGGACGAGTTCTTCCCCGACGATGCGGCATGCCTGGAGTACGTGGAGGGTCTGCGCTGGCCGGAAGGGTTTGTGTGCGTGGGCTGTGGCGGGTTGGGAGAGGTCTGGCGAGCATCGCGGGGGCGTCTCGTCTGCCCACACTGTCGAAGGCAGACCTCGGTGCTGGCGGGAACCGTGTTCCACCGCACGCGCTCGCCCCTGCGTCTGTGGTTTCTCGCTGCCTGGGAGCTCACGAGCCAGAAATACGGAGCCAATGCTCTCGGGCTCCAGCGTGTGCTCGGACTGGGAAGCTACAAGACAGCGTGGGTCTGGCTCCACAAGCTCCGCCGGGCCATGGTCCGACCGGATCGCGACCAGCTGAGCGGCGTTGTGCAAGTGGACGAGAGCTATGTCGGGGGCGTGGAGGCTGGAGTGCGGGGCCGCGAGACGATCAAGAAGGCCATCGTCGCGATCGCCGCCGAGGTCGACGGACGCAAGATCGGGAGAATACGGCTGCGTTGGGTGCCCAACCTCTCCGCTCCGGTTCTGCGAGGCTTCGTCAAGGATAGCATCGCACCGGCAAGCACGGTGCATACCGACGGATGGCCAAGCTATCAGGGACTCGCCAAACTGGGCTTTCGCCACACGGTCACGAACCTCTCGACCTCCGGCGATCCCGCGCACGTGCTCATGTCGGCCGTACATCGGGTGGCGTCTCTCCTCAAGCGCTGGGTCCTCGGAACCCTCCAAGGAGGGATCGCCCGCGAACACCTCCCCTACTATCTGGACGAGTTCACCTTTCGCTGAAACCGACGCACATCCCGGGCTCGCGGCCTGTTGTTCTACCGCTTGCTTGAGCAGGCTGTTCAGTGTGCTCCCACGCCAGCTTCGGCCCTTTACCTCGGCACCGGACGTGGGAAACGGCCCGCAGAGCCCCGGTAACCACTATATCTTGGGGTCGGTGGACTTAAGGGAACACCCCCTAGGCCGGAAATACGGTTCGGCATCGGGTTCGCGAACCAGGAACGAGGACTTCGCCGCACTTGAGAAGGTCAGGTTGCCATTCTCAAGGGGCTGGGTTCCGGTGATCAGTTTCTTCATTCCATTGATCGGGCTACTCTCCTCCCGTACCGTCAGATGCGGGTCGGCCAGCCCGCTGGCGTCGAACAAATATGGCGAGAGCACGGAGTGCCGGGTCTCCTCCGGGTCGCCGTTGATGTCGGGATAGCTGAACAGGCGCTTCGTCGGTCGCACGGTCTCCCGGCCGTCGAGCCCGATGATGACTACATGAACGTGGGCCTTGCCGCGCGCGTCCGATCCCCATGCGAAGGTCCGGTGGGCGAAGGCGATCTCCAGCCCGCAGCGGTTGACGAGGATCGGCCAGAGCTGCGCTACCTGCTCTCCCTGGGTGATGGAATTGGTGGCCACAAATCCGATTCGGATCCCCGTCCGATGCGCGTACTCTCCTGCCTTGATGAACCACGCGGTCACGTAGTCGAGGGTGCCTCCCGTCCCGCCGAGGTCGGCTATCCTTCTCACCTGCGCGCGCTGGGCTTTGCTCTGGAACTTCGCGCCCCCGAAAGGGGGATTCCCGAACACGAACGAGCAGTCCTCCGGCCTCAGCAGGTCCGCCCAGTCGGTTTCCAGCGCGTCGCCGTGGACGATGTGCGGCGATGTCTCGAGGGGAATCCGTACGTACGTCTGGCCGAACTCCAGGCTCAGCCGGTTGTTCATGATGTGGTCCATCATCCACAGCGCGGTCTCGGCGATCCGGGCCGGGAACTCGCCAAGCTCGATGCCGTAGAACTGATCCACGTCCACAAGCGAAAGGGTCTCGGCCAGCGCGTCGAGTTGTCTTGCGGGATGGATCCCCTTCAGAACCTCGATCTCCAGCTCCCGCAGCTCCCGATAGGCGATGATGAGGAAGTTGCCGCACCCGCACGCCGGATCGAAGAAGGTCATCCGCCCGAGCTTCTCTTGAAAGCGGCGGAGATCGGCCCGGCGGCGACTGTCCTTTCGCGCCTTCAAGCGCTCGAACTCGGCCCGAAGATCGTCCAGAAACAGCGGCTCGATCACCTTGAGGATGTTCTTCTCGGTCGTGTAGTGCGCGCCCTGCTTGCGGCGTTCGACCGGGTCCATGACCGACTGGAACAGCGCGCCGAAGATAGCAGGCGAGATGTTGGACCAGTCGAACCGGCAGGCGTCGAGGAGCTCTTCCCGCATGGATGCGTCGAACGCAGGGATGGGCAGCGGCTCCTTGAACAGGTCACCGTTCACGTAGGGGAACCGCGCCAGGTCCTGGTCGAGCGTCGCCGTGCGGTCATCTTCCGGCGTATTGAGAACCTGAAAGAGCTGGGCCAGCATCGGCCCGAGATCGATGCCGTCCTGCCGGGTACGGGACTCAAGGAAGTCGAACAGGATGTCACGCGGCTCGAACACACCGGTGTCGTCAGCGAACAGACAGAAGACGATCCGGACCAGGAATCGCTCCAGATCGTGCCCTCGGTATCCGGCGTCGTCGAGCGCATCGTGCAGCCGTCCGACCAGTTCGGCGGCCTCGATGTTGACGGGGTCCTGATCGCGGAATTTCCGGCGCTGGACGCCGAGGATGAAGCCGAACGCCTCGACATGCGCGGGCAGGTCCGCGAGGGAAAAGGCGACGACCTCGCGCTCGTCCAGATCGTGAAGCTCGAAGGTCTGGAAATCGCTCACCAGGATGTAGCGGGGGCGGTCGCGCTCACGCAGCGCGTCGAAATACTCACCGGCCTGTCCGTAGGCCTTGGCGAGATCGCGCCCGGCGCTCTTCTGCTCGACGATCAGCACGCCCGGCCAGAACAGGTCGATGAAGCCCGACCGGTTGTCGAGCTTGGCGACGTGCTCCTCGTAGCGCGCGACGGATCGACGGCGCACGTCGAAGACCTCGAAGAAATCGTTGTAGAAGCTCTGCGTCTCGCCCTTCTCGTAGGCCGCGTCCCGCCATTCCTCGGCGAATGACGCGGCGCGCACGCGTATCTCATTCCAAGACAGCCGCATCAGCCTACTCCGACCTCGTACCGATCACGGGACATCGACGCCGGGAAGCCCATTGCCTGGGATGACCGGAACGCACTCGAGGTCCGTGGCGCTACCGCGGGACCGCATCGCGCGCCCTAATGTCCTCATGCCATCCACGTGCCCTTCGGGCCTGCGCAAGCTCATAGCTCGCCTGCATTCGCATCCAGTGATCGGCCGTGCCCCCCAGCCAAGGGCCTCCAGCGCGAGGGCCATGTTAGCGGAGACGCCCGCCTTGCCGTTCAGCAGTCGCGACAGGGTGCCCCGCTCACAACCCAAACGCGCCGCCGTCTCGGTCACGTTCCAGCCAACATCTTCCATGCTCTCCCGGATCAGTTCGCCCAAGTGCGGGGGGTACAGCATCGCGCCCACGCGCTCGCCGCCAGTGCCGTTCATGATCTTTCCTCCTTCCCTTCAGTGGTAATCTACAAGGTCCACATCCACGGCCTCGCCGTCCTCGAAGCGGAACACCACGCGCCAGTTACCCGACACGCGGACGCTCCATTGGCCCGCCCGGTCGCCCTTCAACGGATGCAGCCGGAAACCGGGCGGGGTGCACCGGTATCCAGCGGGCACGATGTTCCAGGTGCTAAGCTTCATTCCGGTGAACAAAGAGCGGAAGGTGCCCCCGGGAAAGAAGCTGGGTGAACTCGTGTCCACCGAAGAGAAACCTCTCTCCAGCACCGTCTTGGTGGCCTGGGCGAGACGATGATAACGGAAGACGATCCGGTGCGCTTTCTGTGCTTGCTTGACGAGCTGGAGACGTCGAGGGAGCTCCTCAAGTCGGGATTCGGACACCTCCAGGAAATAGACATGGGGAGCACGTTCT
The DNA here is from genome assembly GCA_965248625.1 of Longimicrobiales bacterium. Taxonomy (GTDB): domain Bacteria; phylum Gemmatimonadota; class Gemmatimonadetes; order Longimicrobiales; family Gaopeijiaceae. Next base: position 2,961,334 of record OZ252109.1, read on the forward strand.
ACCACCTGCCGCATCAACTGCTGGCGAGCGGTTTCGAACGCTGGATGAAGTGCTACATCGCCGTTGTTCTCAAGGGCCGTGACGGGGCCTACCCCGACAGGGCGGCGATGAAGTCGCTCGGGCACGACCTAGAGAGCCTGCTAGGGACGATCTGCACGAAGCACTACGGCGGAACGCAACGAGCCCTGGTGCAACAGGATCTCGCGTTCATCAGGACGGATCCCGTGCTGAACGATTGCGTGAGAATCCTATCCCTGTTCGGGAAGATGGGCCGTTACTACAACCTCGACGTGGTGGCGGGGGCGGGCCACGGGCCAATGGACCCCAGGGGCGAGTGGGAGGCGCTGGAGTCCCGTGTGGAGGACCCGATTCCGTATCTTGGCAATCTGGAGCGGCTGGTCCGGGCGATTGCCATGCAGTTCACGCTTGGGGGGCAGGCCGACCCCGGAGGTGAACTCAGACGGCTCTCAGTCGTGTACCAGGAGTTCAGCCTCCGGGACGACCAATTCGGCACTGTCGACTATCGCTGTTCGGTGGAGATCCTCAGGGGCGACACCGACCAGTGGATCAGGCGCTCCGACCAGGAGATCGCGGCATCAGGCTGGCCGTCGCTTGCAGTCAGCAAGGCAGAGTTCGGTGACGAGTGGCCGTTTCGCGACGACCGGGTGACCGTCGAGTGCCGGGATGGTCTGTTCTGCATCGTCAACATCGGCGGTTACGACTTCGCGCTCAACGGTGCGGCACGGAGCCGGTTCGGGTTGCCATTTGCGCACGACGCGGGCGTGGCGGTGCTGGGGAAGTCGGTGGGGCCGTTCATTGAGATGGCACACGGACTGTCGGCGTGACCGAGGGGGGGTCGCGTATGTCCAACTGGACAGGTTGCAGGCATCGACTGAAAGCCACACGAACCGAAAAACCGCATGACTCGATCGCCTCCCACCCCATGCGTTCGAACTAGGACCAACCCGGCCAGATTCCGGGGCCGGAGGATCGCCCCCGCCTAGTTAATCCGAGGATCCGTTGAACCCGAGAGAATGCGAAGTTGACGCCCCGAAAGGTGCTGTTCGTGGGGATGCAGATCGATTACCGTGCGCGTAAGGCAAGACTCCGGTCGGGAGGTGGTGCCGCCACGCTATCTTTCGAGCGCCAATAGCCTCATCACCCTGACAACCGGCGCATCCATCTCATCTGACTCGAGGTACGCCATGAGTCCACTGGGCCCAAACGCACTCGGCATGCGGAGTTCTTCGGGTGAGAGGGTGCCAATATACCCACCATCGGCAGTCAGCACGTTCGGGGGACCCCTCACCCCATAAGCCGGGTCAGCGGTTCGGGCCGCAGCCTCTGCCCGGTTCGCGCTGCCGACTGGATTGGCGCGTTATCTCCAGCGTCCGCGCAACGTCTCGGCGAGCTTCTTGTAGTATTCGGCCAAGCGTGTCATCCGTCCGTCGAGCCGCTCGATTTGCCTCTGCAAGGTTTCGCTCTGCACGGCCTGCCGCTCGACACGCCGCCTCAAGGCTTCGACCTGCTCTGAGTGCCGCCGCTGTTCCGTCTCGCACTGCGCGGACAACCTCTCCAAGGCCGCCGTCAACTGCCGTTCCAACTCGGTCATACAGCCTCCTCACTCTCTCGACAGCTTCACGGCAGGCCGATCGCGCACGGTCCAGGGCGGATAGGCCAGCGTGCCGGCCGGCAGCACCACGAACCGCTCCCCCTCGATCTCCCGGAGCGCGATCCCCCAAGTGTCCTTCTCGAACTGAGCCAGCGTCTGCCGGGCCTCCTCGATGTCCCGGTCGAGTTCGGCGACCGTCTCGATCCGGACTTGGATGCGCGTCCACAACCAGTGCATCGTCGCCCAGCTTCCGCTGCAGATACCGAGCCAGAGGCTCAGGCCGACGACCAGGGGCCGGAGCCATGCCCTCAGCAACAGCGCGCGCATCCGCCCAGTCGCCGCCCCCGTATCGCGCTCGATGGTACGCAGCGCGTTCCTCGCGACGCGCCGCGAGTTCTCGCCAAGCGGATCGAGCTCGCTCGCGGTCAACTCCTCGATCGCCTGGCGTTCGCTCTCCAGCCGTCTCCGCAATCGCTCGGTCAAGTCGTTCGCGTTTGAAGTCATGTGCGTATAGCTCTCCTTTCAGACGCCACCGGTCCCCGGTCGTGGGATCCAGGGCCGTCAGGTAGTTCTGGCCCTGGCGCGGCACCTCCAGGCCCGCCTCCCGCAGGGCGGCGACGACATCGGCCCGGTTCCGCACCGTGCCGTGCTCGACACGCTGGAGCAGGTAGTCGTGGATCAGGTCGCGGGGGGAGGATTCGAGCCCGAGCCCGGCCCGCAGCCGCGCCGCCTCGATGTAGGCGCGGTGTCCGGGTTGCTGCACCCTGGCCCGCGCCGGATCGTCGGGCCGGCTCCAGCCGTGTTCGGCGTTGACGGCGTCGCGCAGCGGACCGAAGGTCTTCTCCCAGCCGGGCGGCGCGATGTTGAGGCTCCGGCCGGTCTCCAGGTCGCAGCGCGCGGCCAGGACATGCACGTGAGCGCCGCCGCCGCGCTCGCGATGCAACACGGCCGCCCAGGCGTAGCGGTCGGGCTCCAGCCCCGCCCAGGCCGTCTGTTCAAAGGCATCGATGACCGCGCCGATCTGGTCGTCAGTCGGAGCGTCCTCCGGCGCCCAGGCGATTACGCCCGATGTGTACTTGTGCTCGAACGCCAGCGCGTCCGCCACGGCGGCCACCTGGTGGGGATTTCCCCGGAGGACCTCGACGCCTTCGCGCGGCTTCCCGGCCGCGTCCCGCGCACCGAGAAGGTAGTCGGCCGCCGCACGGGCCGAGCCGGTCCCGCGAGCCAGGAACTTAATGAGCATCGCGATCCGGGAACCCGACGGGGGCCAGCGCCGCGAGCGCCCGCTCGATGGCGATGAGGTGGCCGATCACCTCGACGGCCTCGACCGCCCCCTTGTGGGTATTGGCCCAGCGGGCGATCTGGTTGAGGTTGTTGCCGATGCGCGCCAGCTCGCGGGTGCGCTCGCGCTCCACCTCGGCGTGCGGCACGGTCCACGTGCGCACCCGGCCAACCGACCGGCGCACCAGATCCGACAGCGTCAAGCCTGCGGAACGCGCCTTGGCGTGCCACTCGGCACGCTCCGCTTCGCTGGCGCGGATCTTCACCCACACGGCGCGTCCAGCGCTCATGACGTGCCGTTGCCGTTCGGGGGGTCCAGAGGGGGCACAGCCCCCCGCCAGCCCCTGCCGGGGACCCGCGAAGCGTGGCCCCAAAGGGTATGCTGGCTTACGCGCCTTAGACGCGGCCGACAAGCTCGTGCGCCGCAGCTGCGGGCGCACCGAAGCTCGACGGAAATCGGGCGGCCCCCCGGTCCTCAACACGCCGACCGTCGAGCGCGAGCCGTTGCAGCTGTTTGGCGCGGAACGCCCCACTCGCCGCCTCCGCCCGCCCGCGCCGTGGCTCTTGGCCCCGGCATCCTCGCGCGGTTCCGCCTAAGCGCCGTCATCCCGGCTCTCCTCGATGCGCTCGCGCATCCATTCGTCCACCTCCCCCTCGATCCAGCCCACGGCGCGCGATCCCAGCGAGACCGGGCGGGGGAAGCACCCCTGGTCCAGCCGCACATAGATCGTGCTCCGCGCCAGACCCGTGCGGGCCTTCACCTCCGGCAGCCGCAGGAACCGGGTCGGCGGGTTCGTTCTCTGTTCCATCGGTTCTTCACTCATCGCTCTGATCCTCCTCGTTCTCTTCGTGCGTGACGTAGGCGTCCGGTGCCGATGGCGACGGGGGCGGCGCCCGCAGGCCACCCGAGCCCCCGTCGTAGTCGTCGATGAACGCCAGAACCCGGTCCGCCGTCCTCAGCGACATGGAGCGTCCGCCCTCGATCTGGCGCATCAGGTTCGGGTCGCTCAGCGCCTTCATGCCGAACGTCGTCGGACTCAGGCCCGTCCGCCCGAGGAACACCCTCACCCGCGAGTCGAACTGCTGCTCCAGCGTCTCCATGGCCGTACTGCTGCCGCGTCTTCATGGCCACAACGGTGAAGACCCGCATGCAAGGAAGTTAACCCTTAGGAAATCTCCTAAAGGCTTGTAGCGGCTAGAGATAACCAGTACGGTACGCGAGCTGTTGGACACCGCCGCCAGTGGCATGGCAGACACCCCCTCCGCAGCGCTCGCCAGAGGTTCCCGTCAAGGGTCTTGGAGATCGGTCGGGAGGCCGTCTGGTTGGGCGATAGTGAGGGAGGGAGACTGAGTAAGAACGGCCTCGTCGTGCTCCGCGAAGCGCTCGGGCAGGCTCCCCGTACTGAGCCGAGCCACGGAGACTACCTTCAGCGCATGGTCCAACGCGGCGATCCAATGATGGATCCCTTTGCCGGGAGCGGTGTGGGAGTGGCAAGGTCCATCCAATGCAGGCAATTCGGTCGCGTCATCGCTCCGACCGACCGGCCGGCTCCATTAGGCCGCTCCGGTCGGCACCCACGGTGGCACTGCGCTACTGATGTATTCGCACCACGCCTGAAGGACTTCGGCGCGGCGCTCCAGCAGGTCGGATCGCTGATACGCCTGAACAACCCGGCTTCTCGGGACGTGGGCGAGGCAGGCTTCCGCGACCTCCGCCGGGACGCCCGATTCGGCCATCCACGACCGCGCGCTCGACCGGAACCCGTGCAGCGTCGAGTCCACCCCGGCACCCCGAAGCACGCGCCCCGGCGCGTTCACGGCCAGCGGCCCGCCCGACCTCGACGGAAACACCAGCGCCGACTCACCGGACAGCGCGCGCGCCCGTTCGAGCACATCGAGCGCGCCCGTGCTCAACGGCACGGTGAACTCCCGGCCCGCCTTCATCCTCAACGCCGGAATCGTCCACCGCGCCGACTCCAGGTCGATCTCATCCCAGCGCGCCCCGCGCGCCTCTCCGCCCCGAACGGCGGTCAGCACGATCAGTTCCACACACAACGCAGCCGCCGAGGGCGCATCCCCCAACCGCCGGATCGCCCGGAGCGCCGTCCGGACCTCCTTGTCCGGAAGCGCGCGATAGTGCTCCGGCCCGGTGCCGTTCACCCTCGGCAGCGCCGCCACCGCCCGGTCCACCGGATTGTCCGGGCGGTAGTTCCGGCCGATGCACCAGCGAAAGACGGCGGAGATCCGGTGCCGGGCCTTCCGCCCGGCGGCGGGCTTCGAGTTCCAGATTGGTGTGAGGCAGCGGAGTACGTCCGCGCTCGTGATCCGGTCCGCAGGCTTGTCCAGCAGCGGGGCGGCATGCAGACGAAACGTCGACTCCCACTGCTCGGGAAGCGGGCTCCCAGCCTTCCACGCGTCGCGGTGAAGCTCGATGGTCCTTTCGGCGGCATCGGCGAACGTCGGGACGCCGCGTCCTCCGCGCGGGTCTTGGCCCAAGCGGACGCCCCGGCTGTTGTCCAGCGCCTTCTGCCGGGCCTCGGCGAGCGTCACCTCGGGATACGGCCCGAGCCCGATCGAGGTGAGCCGTCCGTCGATCCTGACGCGTTGCCGCCACGTCTTCGTGATCCGGCCGCTAGCCGTCCGGTGGACCCGGAGACTCAGCCCCCGCCCGCCGCGTCCGTCGCCGTAGACTCCGGGTCGGCCGACCGTCCGAACGAACGCGGCGGTGAGTGTCCTCGGTCGCTTGGTCATGGGCTTCCTTCTTTGGTGGTGTATCACTTTGTGCCGCATTACAGAAGGAAGAATACACCGGATGCCAATGGAACGCAAGAGACGGTTCTACCGGATGCGTCACGCCAAAACCATTGCAATCAAGATGTTACGGGACTGCTAGTGGACTACTGTGGATCGCCTCGGATCATGACTGGAGAGTTCAACCAGGACCTCTCCGAGCGACGCGCCCAGGCTGTGGTCGCGGACCTCGTGGCTCGTGGGCTCGATGCGGCGAGACTGACGGCGCTCGGCTTGGGCGAGACGGCGCCCCTCCTGTCCCCGGACGCCGACGAATCCTCGCGGGCCATCAACCGCCGCGTCGAGGTTGAGTGTGCGCAAGCCGGGTGAGCCGTCGCGCCGGGCGAGGAGGACAGCCCCTGCGGCTGATGAAGTTCGAGCCGGCCCGCGTGACCCGAATTCCTTGCGTCCCGGCGAGATCTGACGTTTTGTTGTCAGGTTCGGCACACCCACCCGAAACAGACGTTTTGCACTATGGCCGCACGCGCAATCGGCACATCGACCATCTCCTTCGGGCTCGTTACGATCCCGGTAAAGCTGTTCGCGACAGGCGAGTCCGGCGCCCGCATCGCGTTCAACTGGATCGACAAGAACAGCGGGACCCGCGTTAGGCAGCAGTACTTCAACCCCGACACGGGCGCCGTCGTCCCCAGAGAGGACATGGTCAAGGGTTACGAGTTCGCGAAGAACCAGTACGTGCTCTTCGAGCCTGACGAGCTCAAAGCGCTTGAGCAGCCCAAGACGGACGCCATCGAAATCACCGAGTTCGTGCCGGCGGAGCTCGTCGATCGAGTGTTCTTCGACAAGGCGTACTACCTCGGTCCCGACAAGGGTGGCGGGCGGGCGTATCGCCTTCTCTCTGCGGCGCTCGGTGAGACGGACCGGGTTGCCATCGCGAAGTTCGCCACGCGCGGTAAGCAGTACCTCGTGATGATCCGGCCCTACAAGGACGGCTTGCTGCTCGACCAGCTGCGCTATGCCAGCGAGGTCAAGTCCTGGGACGAGGTGCCAGTGGAGGACGACGAGATCAACGAAGCGGAGCTGAACCTCGCTGTGCAGCTGATCGAACAAGCGGCGACGGACGAGTTCAGCCCGGAGTCTTACAATGACGAGGTTCGGGAGCGGCAGGTCCAGCTCATCCAACAGAAGATCGAGGGCGAGGAGATCTCGGTCGCGCCGGCCGAAGAGCCCCAGGCTCAGATCATCGACTTGATGGCGGCGCTCAAGGCCAGCATCACGGACAGCGACGAGGGTGGATCCGGGCGCAAGCCCGCCGGCCGGGCGGCCAAGAAGGGTGCCGCCAAGCAGACGACCAAAGAGAGAACGACCAAGAAGGCCGCGTCAGGCTGACGTGAACCCGGTGAGAATCACGTGAAAGGCTTCACGACCCGCGAAGTCGCCGAAGTCCTCGATCTGACCCCCCACCAGGTCCGCTCGTACGCCCGCTCCGATCTCCTGGCCCCCGGCCGAGGCCCGCGCAACGAGTACCTCTACTCGTTCCAGGACATCATCCTTCTTCGAACGACGCGGGAGCTGATGGCCGCGAGGGTCGATCCCCGGAAGATCCGGCGGGCCCTGCGGAGGCTCCGGGAGCAGCTTCCTGTTGGGCGGCCGCTATCGGCCGTGCATATCACTGCGGAGGGAGACCACGTCGTAGTCCGGGACCGGAATACGATCTGGGACCCCGAGTCGGAGCAGGTCGTCTTCGAGTTTCCGGTGGCCGAGCTCGCGACGAAGCTCGAGCCCATCGCTCTGAGAGCGGTCCAGGAACGCACCCAGCCCGAGCGCATGACCGCAGACGACTGGTACAACCTTGGCTTCGACCTCGAGGCCGTTACTCCAGACCAGGCCCAGGAGGCATACCGGAACGCGCTCAGCCGGGATCCGCATCACGCCGAGGCACTTCTGAACCTCGGTCGCCTGGTCCACGAGGCCGGAGACGCCGAGAACGCCGAGCTCCACTATAGGGAAGCGCTCGCGGCGGACCCCGTCAACGCCACGGCGTCTTTCAACATCGGTGTCGCACTCGAGGATCTGGAGCGCCCGCTACAGGCGATAAAAGCCTACGACCAGGCAATCGGTGCCGACCCCGAACACGCCTCCTCGCACTACAATCTGTACCGGCTCTACGAAGCGGCCGGCTTCCCCAAGGACGCGCTGCGCCACCTCGCGGAGTACAAGCGCCTTCGGGAGCGGGGCGGAGACTCGGAAAGCGCATGAGCGACAGCGCCGTGCCCTACCAATCCCTGAACCCGGAGAAGATCGTCAAGACGCTGGACGTCCTGGCGAAGCGGGTCGAGGAACGCTTCCCGACCTCTGGGCTCGCAAGAGTATGCGTCGAGCTCCTCGGCGTGGCCGAGAAAGCCAAAGATCAGGCAGCGTGGATCGGCCAGCCGATCATCTTTCTGCGCGTCGGCATAGCTCTGCTGATTCTGTTGATCATCGTGGGGGCCGTCGGTCTCGTGCTCTCCCTTTCGGTCTCGACCGAGGCAGTGGGGTTCGTCGATTTCGTACAGGCGGTTGAGGCGGGGATCAACGACATCGTTCTGATCGGCGTCGGCATCTTCTTCCTCACCACCATCGAGCACCGTATCAAGCGGCGTCGCGCTCTCAAAGCCATCCACGAGCTGCGCAGCATCGCCCACATCATCGACATGCACCAGCTCACGAAAGACCCTGACCACAACGTCCGACAACCAGTCGACACACCGTCCTCACCTCGTCGGACGCTCACGACCCCACAGCTCATCCGTTACCTCGACTACTGCAGCGAGATGCTGTCGATGACCGGAAAGATCGCCGCGCTCTATGTCCAGGATTTCGACGACAACGTCGCGCTGGCCTCCGTGAACGAGGTGGAGGGGCTGACCACGGGGCTGTCCAACAAGATCTGGCAGAAGCTGATCATCCTTGAGGGGGCGTTGGCGAACGCGTCTTCGGCCCAGTGAGCCCCTGCGCACGAGACGGTGCGTGAGCGCCGCGAGCCGTGCCACGAGTCGGCGTCACACGAGGACGATGGAGACCCTGCGGTTCGCAATCGGTGGGCTGGGCGCGGTCTCGCTCATCGGGTGCGACGCGCCTGAGCCGGCGGACCCGCCGCCCGACCCGAGCCCTCAGGTGGTTGTTCAGAGCAGCGGGGTGACCGAGCTGCTACAGGCCGTCAGCCCAGTGGACGAACGGGTCGTGTGGGTGAGCGGTCACGGGGGGAGCTACGCCCGGACGCTCGACGGTGGCCAGTCTTGGCAAGCCGGGGTGGTCCCGGGAGCCGACACGCTGCAGTTCCGCGACGTTCACGGCGTGAGCACCGATGTCGCGTACCTATTGAGCGCCGGCCCCGGCGAGATGTCTCGCATCTACAAGACCAACGACGGCGGCGGAACTTGGGCCCTCCAGTTCCTCAACGACGAGCCCGAGGGGTTTTACGACTGCCTGGATTTCTGGGATGCGAACCGGGGCATGGCGTACGGCGACGCTGTGGGCGGTGAGCTGCGCGTGCTGGGGACGACGGACGGGGGGGCGATCTGGGAGCGGGTGGCGCAAGACGCCCTCCCGGTGGCCCAAGACGGCGAAGGGGGGTTCGCCGCGAGCGGCACCTGCGCGGTAGTCATGGGTGACGGCCGGGGGTGGATCGGCACGGGCGCCTCGTCGCCGGCCCGGGTGCTGCGGACGATGAATGCTGGAGCGACTTGGTCAGCCGTCGAGACCCCCGTCGTCGCCGGGGAGGCGGCCGGCATCACCACGCTCGCCTTCTACGACGAGTTGGTCGGGCTGGCGCTCGGCGGCGACCTCGCCAACACCGACGGGTTCACCGATAACGTCGCGCTGACCACTGATGGCGGGTTCACCTGGACGGTCGTGGGTCGGCCCGCCTTCGCTGGCGCGGTGTACGGCAGTGCGGTGGTCCCCGGCGCCCCTCGGCCCACCGTCGTGGCAGTCGGCCCCGGCGGCGCCAGCTATTCCGTGGACGGAGGAACCGTCTGGGAGGAGCTCGACACCGAGAACTGGTGGGCGGTCGGGTTTGCGAGCCCGTCAGCGGGCTGGATGGTGGGGCCCGACGGGCGGATCGCGAAGATCGCCCTCTACTGATCGCGAGAACGCCGCGACCGCCGTGCTCCTACAGGACACCGCCGTACCCGCCACGGAGATCGGCCGCACGTCCGCCGACTATTCCGGCGTCGCTGCTGACGGTCGCGTCAGCGCCCACCCAGATCCGCGTCTCGGATCGCCCTGAACTCGTTCCCGTCTCGCCAGTTAGGCCACTCGTCCGAGTCGGCGATGCGGTACCCGGTCCGGAACAGGAGTCCGAGGTCGTCCAGGGCTCCCGTCAGATCCCACGACGGATCGAACTCGTCCGAGGGCTTGTGATAGCGGTTCAGCGTATAGTCCTCACGTTGTTCGAGCGTCCACTCGACGCCGTGCTCGACGTGGTCGATTCCCGCGTCCGTGTAAAGCGACGGGATCCCCACCTTCGCGAAGCTGAAGTGGTCGGAGCGATAGAAGAAGCCTTTCTCAGGCTCTGGATCTGGCCGGAGCGTCCGCCCGACGGCGGCGGCGGCCTCCTCCAGATAGTCGTCCAGCTCGGAGTTCCCGATTCCCACGACGGTGATGTCCCGCATGGGGCCGTCCTTATTCAGCCCGTCCATGTTGATCGCGGCCACGGTTTGGCTCGTGGGGTAGACCGGGTACGACGCGTAGTAGTCGGAGCCGAGGAGGCCCTGCTCTTCCGCCGTCACTGCAAGGAATAGAACCGATCGGGACGGCGGCTCGGGCAGCGCGCCGTACGCCCGCGCCAACTCGAGCAGGCCCGCGGTGCCGGTCGCGTTGTCGAAGGCGCCGTTGAAGATGGGGTCCTCCATGTCGTCGGTGCCCCGGCCCAGATGGTCCCAGTGAGCCATATACACGACGTACTCGTCGGGGCGTTCTCGCCCGCGCAGTAGCCCCAGCACGTTCCTCGACGCCGACCGCTGGATGTCGTTCGTGACCGATATCGACGCCGTGACACCGAGGGGCACCGCTGAGAACCCCTGGCGGGCAGCGGCTTCCTTGAGCTCGTCGTAATCGTGGCCACCCGAGGCGAAGATCTCGCGAGCCACATCGCCTCTGACCCAACCTTCGATCGCGACCCGACCCATGTTGTCATCGTCGCGAACGAGGTCGAACTGGGGACCAGTCCAGCTCCCGCTGACCACCTCCCACGGATAGCCGGCGGGCTCGTCTTCGTGAACGACGATCGCGCCTTCCGCCCCCTGCCTGGCCGCCTCTTCGAACTTGTAGGTCCAGCGGCCATAGTAGGTCATCGAGTTGCCGCGGAAGAGCGACTCGTCCTGAGTCGCGAAGCCCGGGTCGTTCACGAGGATCACGACGGTCTTTCCTGCCGCGTCGACCCCCTCGTAGTCGTTCCAGCCGTACTCGGGCGCGACGACCCCGTAGCCTACGAACACGAGCTCGGAGTCGTCGATCGCGGCCCCTGCCGCGACGCGCTTGGTCCAAGCCACATGATCGTCGACTGACGCATACTCATGCGTGGCACCCCCACCCCGAATCGTCAGCGTCGGATCGCCCTCGCCGGTCAGCGCGACGAGGGGAACGTCCTGGTAGAAGGAGTCGCCGTTTCCGGGCTCGAGCCCGACGGAGCGGAACTCATCTACCAAGTACTGGACGGTGCGGTCCTCCCCCGGTGACGAGGGTCCGCGCCCCTCGAACGCATCGCTCGAGAGCGTTCGAATGGCCTCGGCATACGTGCTTGCCGACATGGCCGCGACGGCCGTGGCTTCCGCGTTCGAGTCGCCTTCAACGGGCAAGGGGTCGGGTGTATCGCCGCCCGCACACGCGAAGAGGACCGCGCACGAGGCTGCGGCCAGTCCGTGCCGGAGGACGGGGCTTATGTCGTTCATGGTCGGGACCTCTTCGGTTCGGTGTGCCGGTCAGCTCCCGGTGCTAGTGATCGTATTCCGCCTTGGCCTGTTCGTCACGCGGGGTCATCGGTCCCTCTCAGCACTCCGAGCCCCCACGCTATCGCGATGTGCATCGGAAGGGCGACCGCCACGTAATAGCCGTTGACCTGATCCAGCCCCGGCAGCGCCTGTAGCACGAAGCCCAGACCCGCCGCGGCCGCCGCGAGGATGGCCAATCGGTTCGCCAAGAGATGCTTCTTCCTTCCGAGCACCGCCACCGGCAGCACGACGAGGAGCGCCAGGGAGACCGGGTTCGTCTGGAGGAAGTTCTCATTCCAGTACATGAACTCGTGATCCGTGAGGTGGGACACGATCATGATCGTGCCGGCAACGCCCGCAGCGAACGACCACAGCCCGCCGACCGCCAGAAACCCCAGCTTGCCTAGCCAGCCGGGGACCCCCCGGTGCGGGGCAAGCATCGCCAACCCTGCCACCAACCCGGCCAGGAGGACCCCCGTCGCCGCGAAGAACCAGAAAAACGGCGTCGGCTCCGCCGGCTCATCCTCGTCGATTGGCTGGAAGAGGACCTGCTCGGATCCGACTACGGGCCGAGTTTCGCCCGCCGGACTCGACACTTCGACGTTCCGGAGGTGGTCCCGGAGCAGCATGGGAAGGAACATTTCGTCCCAATCGGTGATCGGACGGTCTCCCCGGCCGCCCATGAAAAAGTCGAGCAGCACGTAGACGAACGGGTCGATCTGGGTCAGGCGGCGGGTGTGGAAGCGGTATGTGGTTCCGGACGCTACGGCGGACGTCGCCTCCACCCGTCCTGCGATAACTCGGTCCAACACGTCGCGAACTCGAGTGGAGCAGTTGTCTAGGAAGTACTGGTAGCGGTAGAACCTGTTCTCGGGCCGTCGATTGAGCTCCAGGAAGTCACGCAGCTCGACCTTCTCGGCGGGGGTGAGATCGAGTTGTTGCTCGACGACCGAGCGATTCTGGGCTTTGTACGCTTCGATCATCGGCTGCCCCTGAAACGCCTCCATCCAGTATTGCCAATCGCCCTGCAGGAAGCGGATGAAGAAACCCTCCTGTTGGAACGAGAAGACGCCCCAGTTGTAGGCGATGTCCGTGCCCCGGACCTCGTCTCTAATCCTGATCGCGTTGTGGCCGAAGCGCTCCCAGACGAGCTGGCCTACCCCGATGGTGACGAGGGACGCCGTGAGCTCGGATCCCGCTTCGCTAGCCCCGATTGCGCCCTCTTGAGAGGGTGCTTGCCACGGCGGAAGCGGACCGGCAAGAGGGCCCGAGGGAGGCCTGGGAAGTGACACGCCGCTCAGGAACCCACGCGAAGCGTCAGCACGTGCGGGCAGCAACAGCACCGCCGCGATCGAAAGCGCCAGCATTCGGCTGGTGGCCGAAGCCCGCACCAGGCGATAGGCTATGGCTGGTTGAGACACGATGCATTTCTCCCCGATGGAGCCGGGCAATTCTTGTCCGCCCCGACGTACACCGCTGGTTGCCGTCCTGCTCCCGGCGGAGCAACGTGCGCAGGGAGTCCAGATGCTGACTGATCACGTTGCGGCGCCAAGAGTTGCACATGAGTGATTCCTCACCCGCCTCCCGCAAAGTCTCCGAGCCGGCGCGCACGTCGCCCGGCGAGGCACGCATGACCCGCGACGCTGGCTGGCTCGAGCGACTGGCCCGGCGGGCTGTCTTGAGCCAGTTGGCCGCTGTGCGCGACGGGTCGCTGGAGCTGATCGAGGGCGACAGACGCCACTCGTTCGGGACCGCGGCGCAGGCCGAGTCGCCGGCGGTCATCCGCGTCCACGACCCCGCTTTCTACACGAAGATGGCGCTCGGCGGCTCGATCGGCGCCGCGGAGGCATACACCGAGGAGTTTTGGACGACAGACGACCTCACAGCCGTCGTCCGACTGGTGGCGCGCAATTCTCATCTGAACGACGGTATGGAACGCGGCCTCGCCCGTCCGCTCAGGGCACTGCACCGGGCCTATCATCGGGTGCGGCGGAATTCGCGGACCGGGAGCCGCACGAACATCGCGGCCCACTACGATCTCGGGAACGAGTTCTTCGCGTCCTTTCTCGACGACACGATGATGTATTCGTGTGCCGTGTTCGAACGCGACGACACATCTCTCGCAGAGGCCTCCCGGGCCAAGAACGATCTCATCTGCAGGAAGCTCGAGCTGGGACCAGAGGACGACCTTCTCGAGATCGGAACGGGGTGGGGAGGGTTCGCGGTCCATGCCGCAGCCGAGTACGGGTGCCAGGTGGTGACCACCACGATCTCGCAGGAGCAGCACGAGTTCGCGATCAACCGTATCGCCGAAGCGGGTCTCTCGGATCGTGTCACGGTGCTGCGAACCGACTACCGGGATCTACCGCGTGTCCTCGGGCGTCGGTTCGACAAACTCGTGTCGATCGAGATGATCGAAGCGGTCGGCGAGCGCTATCTGGGCAGCTACCTGAACGTGTGCAGCGATCTCCTGGAGCCGGACGGCATGATGCTGATCCAGTCGATCGTGATGGGTGACCAGCAGTACGGCCTCTACAGGAGGTCCGTGGACTTCATTCAGTGTTACATCTTCCCGGGCGGCTTCCTTCCCTCGGTCAGCGCCCTCACGGACCGGATGCGCACGGCCACCGACCTTCGGTTGTTCCACCTCGAGGACATCACTCCTCACTACGCCCTGACGCTCCGCCGCTGGCGCGAGCGCTTCACCGGCAGCATGGACAGCCTCCGCGAGATGGGCTTCTCAGACGACTTCTTCCGTCTGTGGGAGTTCTACTTCTGCTACTGCGAAGGGGGTTTTGCGGAGCGAGTCATCGGTGACGTGCAGCTCCTCTTGACCAAGCCGCTCAACCGGCGCCGGCCGGTTTCTGCACATGTTTGATTCGTCCCTGGAAGTATGACCGCAGATTCGTCGGGCAGATGGTCGGTGAGGGGCGCTCTCGCGGTCGCCGTCCTCGCCGGCCTCGGCGGGTTCGCGTTTCTGGCGGTGTCCATCCTTCCGTTCGAACTGGTGAAGACGCGACTGGACGCGCTGGCCGCGGACGGCGACGTCGAGTGGTTCACTCCCGACGAGTTCGCGCGGCGCGCGCGAGGATTGAGGCTTCTCGGCAGCGCCCTCGTGGTTGTCGCGGTCGGCCTGTTTGCGAAGCGGCACGCGATGGCGAGAGGACTCGCGTTCGTCCTGGGCTCCTTCGGCGCGTACTGCCGGGATGCAGCCAAACGCGCGGTCGGCACTATGCGCTCCGAGACCGGCATGCACACCGCCCTGTTCCTCGGCATCTTCGCGATCGGGGCGGCGATCAGGGTTCTCTTCCTCTTCCAGCCGATCCGGTACGACGAGGCGTTCACATACCTCAACTTCGCGTCGCGTCCGTGGGCCGTTGCGCTATCAGACTATTCGTGGCCGAACAACCACATCTTTCACACGGCGCTCGTGCGCGCCTCTTACCTGCTCTTTGGCGACGGGGTCTGGGCAATCCGGCTCCCGGCGTTCGTAGCGGGAGCCCTGGTACCCCCGGCCACGTATCTGGTGGTACGTAGCTTCTACGACCGACGCGGCGCCTTGATGGCGATGGGTCTGGCGGCGGCTTCGTCACCACTGGTGCTCTACTCCACGAACGCACGGGGATACACGATCCTGACGGTCTTCGCGCTGGTGCTCCTGGCTCTGGCGCGCGACCAGAAGGTGAAGGCACACCCCGGTGGGTGGATCGCGATCGTTGTCGTCTCCGCGCTGGGCGCCTTCACGTTGCCGGTCATGCTGTACCCATTCGGGATCGCAGTGGGCTGGCTGCTCGCAACTGCGTGGCTGGACCCGGCGGGCGGCGCGACCTTCAGCGCCGGGGCAGACGGCCTGACGGAGAGCGGGGCGAGCGGCCCGCACAGAGGGGGCGGCCCCACCCAGAGCGGTGCGCGGGACGCCGGTGTGCCGGGGGGCAGTGGGAACCGGCTCTCGGGGGACCCATCGCCTGGACGGTGGCCTGGGTGGGCGCGCTCACGCTCGTCCTCTACCTGCCTGCCATCTTCAACACGGGGCTCGGCTCGATCATCTCGAACCAGTCCGTGAGGACGCGCGCGTGGTCGCTCTACCTGTCCGAGCTGCCCGTTGCCCTCCGGGACATTTGGGCGGCGTGGAACGTGGATCACGGCTTCCTCGTCACTGCGCTGCTCGTCGCTGGGTTGGTCGTCTACGTCGTGCGTCACCGCAGCTTGTCCGTGGACCGCGTACCGCTGTGGACGGCCGTGATCGGGTGGACCGTGATCCTCACTGTCGCCAACCGCGGCATTCCCTTCGTGCGGGTCTGGCTCTTCGTCGTGCCGCTGTATTTGGGCTTCGCGGCCGTCGGATTGACGGCGGCGGTCGAGGCGGCCGCAACCCGCGCACGCTGGAGCCGCCATGTCGAGACCATCCATCTGGCAATCGTGGCTGCGCTCTCCCTCGGGGTCGGCACGAGCCTCGTCGTCTCCGGCTCGGTTCTCGTTTCCGATGAGACCGGCACGATGCGCGATGCAGAAGCGGTGGCGGTGTACCTCGACGGCGAGCTAAGCAACGGAGATGGAGTCCTCGCGAAGATCCCCGCGGACGGACCGCTGACCTACTATCTCGGCCGGCTCGGGCACCCGCCCGGGGTCGTCGACGGCGATCCGGCGGATGCGCGTGACCTCTTCGTCGTCGTCAACCGGCAGTGGGGAGAATCACTGGACGAGGTGTTGGCGGTGGCGGCACAGGCGGGTCGCCCGGTGGACCCGGTGGAACATCTGCGCGACTTCGAGTTCTCTGCGATCTATAGGCTGGCTTCGACGTCCGCTCGAGAGCGGTAGCCCCGAGGCTCCAGGGAACCGAGCTGAGCCCCCTGAGTCAGTGGGCCAAGAGCTCCTCGATCGCCTCGATGGCGCCTGCACTCAGTCGCGAGTGCGTGGGGAGCGTGAACAGCGTGCTCGCCAACTCCGCTGCGCCGTCGAGAGATGCCGGCGAGCTCACGCACCGACCCCCGAAGCCGCGCAGCTCCGACAGTGGACGAGGATAGGCTGGCATGATCCCCAGGCGGCGGGCTCGATCGGACGTGAGCGCGTCTCGAGCGCCTTCCGTCGCCCGGACCGGGAGGCGCAACCATCCCGGCGCGGAACCGGCGGGTACTTCGACGTTGCGCACTCGCTCGAGGATGACCGGCGACTGGCGGAGGCGTCTCGCGCTCTCCCGCCGGGCATCGACCTCACGGAGCGAATCGTCCCAGATCGCCTCGACGAGGCGAGCTGAAGCATGGGACAGGGTTCGGATGGGTGACGGCGCGTGGTACGGGGTGTCGCCCAGGCCCAGGAACGGCATGGATGCAGGGATCCTGTACGTGGCCGGCCGCCCGAAGATCCAAAGGGCGGCCACGGCGGAGAGCTCCTTCAAGCCCCGGCCGCGCGAGCCCTCGACAGGCGTGAACGACGCCTCCGCTTCGGCGTCGTTCAAAAGGAGAGCGCCACCACCGCCTCCCGTGATTCCCTTCCCCCTTCCGAAGCTGAGCACGCCGTAGGACCCCATCGAGCCCAGTGGACGCCCGCCGTAGCTCGCGCCGAACCCCTGCGCGGCGTCCTCGATCACGATGGAGCCCGTCTCGCATGCGAGCTCGCTCACCGGGTCCATGTCGACGGGCACCCCGTACAGGTGAGCGACCACGACCGCCGAGACTCCCTCTGCCGTGACCGAGCGCAGCGACGACCAGTCCGGGCCGAGGGTCACCGGGTCGAGGTCGTAGAGCCGGATCGGTACGTCCGCCGTGTCAGCGGCGGTCGCGAGGTCGTAGCAGCCGTACGCAGGAAGGGCCACGGGGAGTCGGTCCAATCGCTGATGCGCGGCGGTCAGCGCGGTGGCGAGTGCCGAAGTCCCGCTGTCCATCCCGGCGAATCGGCGACAGTCGTATTCGGCTCGTACTCGGCCGGCGAGTCTCTCGATGGACGACGCGGAGGGGAGGGTCAGGCCCGAAAGGCCCGCTACGAGACCGGGAATGGATACGGGTGAGTAGGCGGGGAGCTGCGTGGGAACACTCATGCCCGGCAGGCTGTCCTGACGCGGACCGGGGTGCCCGTCGCGCGGGTGGCCCGTCTACGTTTCGGCACGTGCCATCACGGGATGTTGCGCACGATGTGGGGTCCCAATCGGCGTGTTACACCCAGAGGCAAACGTCGCCAAACCCGTGTGCCCAGCGCGAAGATGCCACTGTCAGGCGACGGAGTGGCAGCCTCTCCGCCCTGCTTCGAGCGCTGGTACCACCACAGTTGTTCGTCCCGGCCTCCCCACTGCTTCTTGAAGCGATGCGTGCCGCCGCCAGGGGTGCACCGTCCGAAGTTGAAGAGCGAACAGCCCTGTTCGGCGGCCCGCTCCATGAACGCCCAGTACAGAAACATGTTCGGGGCAATGCGGCTGTACTCCTGGAGCGACGAGGCCCAGGTCATCTCCAGCTCGTCGGCCCAGCAAAAGCCGCACCCCGCCGCGATCGGCTCGTCGCCGAGGTAGGCACACCCGAACCAAACGTCCCCCGGAAACGCTTCGAGGATCGCCCGGAACAGCGCCTCGGCCTGTGCGGGCGTCCCGAGATCGCGCATGTGCCGCGAGAACACGCTGTAGAAAGACTCGAGCTCTGCCGGACCGAATCGCACCTCCACGCCCTCTTTCAGAGAGCGCCTCGCCTGGCTTCTGACCTTGGCCTTGATGCCCTGCCAGACCGCTTCTGGATCTCCCGGCACGAGGTCCATGACCACGGTGATCTTCCGATGCGACGCCGGCATGGAGGCCGACTCGATGGCCGTTCGACTGCGGAGCTCCAGCAAGTCGACGCCTGTGTCCTCCGCGATTCGTGCCGCCTCGCGCATCAATGCGTCCACGGCTTCGGTGTCCTCCGAGCGGTCCGCCGTAGTTGAGGAAGGGCATCGAAACGAGATAATCGCCGAAGACGAGGCTCTTCACGCGCACCAACGGAAGGACGCCACTCAGCTTCCGCTCCTGGTCACGCGACGCCAAGTAGGTGCATCGATGACGGAGGGTCCCCTCGATAACGCCCTTCCAGCCGTGCAAGTGCACGTGGGTCCAACCTGGACGGGAACGCACGAAGTCGTCCCATTCGCCGGGTGGGCCGGAAAACGCTTCGACGGCGAGGCTCACCGGCTGAGGGCGACGACCTCCAGGTCGCCGACGCTCATCTGCTCCTCGGGGAAGAAAACGCGGGCGATGGATGTGAAGTCGAACTGGCGCAGCAGCCGATCCATGCGCGCCTGTGTGGCCTCGAGGCCGCCGTAATGCCGCCGGTAGGTCACCCAATCCACCTTCAATCTCGGCTGGTCCGGATCCACTTCCCAGGGGTGGACGTAGAAGCATCCGTGACGTCGTTGGTCGGCGTAGCGCCAGAACGTGCGCTTTACGAGAAAGTAGGGAAAGGTCCGGAAATAGGCGCCCCCGGAGGCGGGCACCGGAATGCCGAACAGCGGCGACACAGCGATCGGCACTTCCAGGAGGTCCCCGCTCGGCCGGCGGATGACATAGGGGTGTCCAGGGCTGGACGGATACCCATACCCCCGGCGGGGCACCGGAAACAGGCTCGAGTCGTATGCGTACCCCTCCTCGAGGAGAACGTCGAAGGCCCATTCACGCCCTGGCACGATCGAGAAGTTCGGCGCCCGGTACCCGAGCACTGCTACTCCACCGATGTCCTCCAGGGTGGCTTTCGAGGTACGGACCTCCTCACGGAACTCGTCTGGAGTGGAAGCGGTCACCCTTCGATGCCACCATCCGTGGGAGGCGAGCTCGTGACCGGCCTCGACGATCCGTCGGACCAGGGCAGGAGCGCGCTCTGCGACCCAACCGAGCGTGAAGAAGGTGCCGACCATCCCGCGGCGGTCGAGGAGGTCCAGGATCACATCCGTTTCCTGTTCCACCCGGCTCTCGAGGCGAGACCAGTCGTCCACGCTCACGTACTTTTCGAACGCAGCAACGTGGAACCACTCCTCGACGTCCACGGTGAAAAAGTGCGGGGCTGTTTGATTCGGATGCGGCTTCATGCTGCCCGGCCAGTGCAATCGTCGTGCCCGGCCGAATCGTCGGACGGACAACGCTTCAACGCGTCCGGCAACGGCTCGGGGCGCCTATACTGTGGCGAGAGAGCCAGGAACTTGTCAAAGGGATAAACATCTGGCGCGACAGGGCGTCGATGGTCTGTGACTCACGCCAGATGAAGGCGCGGTTTTTCCGACTCGACAGTCCACCCCGAAAGCGAGCGCGAACCATCACAGCATCGACCTCGACGGGCTCTACGCGCCCCGCCCCGGCTGCAGAGACGTCGTTCGCGCCACCCCGGCTTGAGCCGGATGGAAACGGACTCAGAGGCCGGCGTGTAGGATGATGGACGGCGGGGTCCGGTCTATGCGTCCTGCGCGGAGGACTGGACCGCGCGGGTCGGGGTGTCACTGACGACCACCTCACCGGGACAAGGGGCCCCCGGGTCAGAAGCCCGTGTCCGGGAGAAGCGTGAGATCGACTATGGGAAGATGATCGGGAGGGCGGGATGACGGATTTCGGGATGACGATTGAAGAAGGTGGAGTGGATAGCGGAGGCTACATCGCGCGACTCCTCGAGCTGCTGGGGGACCGAGACCCCCTCGAGACGATGGCGGAGCTCGTGCCGTCCTTGCGCGGAGACGTCGCGGGACTTCCACAGAGTGTGTTGACTGAGCCGGAGACGGAGGGCAAGTGGTCCATCGTCGACGTGGTCCAGCATCTCCTGGATTCGGAGATGGTTTATCTGTACCGGATGCGGCTCATCGTGGCGCAGCCCGGCGCCCAACTCCCGGCGTACGACCAGGACGCCTGGGCCGAGCGCCTTCGGTACCGAGACGCCGACCTGGAGGCCGCTCTCGGCCGATTGGGCTCGCTACGGGAGGGGACCCTTTCTTGGCTGGGCACACTGTCCGCTGCCGAGCTCGCACTCACCGGGATCCACGAGGAGCGCGGGCAGGAGAGCGTGGGGCATATCGTCCGCCTGCTGGCCGCACACGATCTGAACCACAGGTCCCAGATCGAGCGCATCAAGTGGGCCGTTCTCGCCGCTGTCAGCTGACGCTCGCCCCCGGCCCGTCCACCCACTCTCGGGCCAGCCCTACCACTCGGTCGACGTCGTCTTCGTGGTTGTAGAGGTGGACCGAAAGGCGGAGGACGCCGCGCCGAATCGCGAGCTGAACGCCGTTCTCGACGAGGTGCCGGTGCAGATCGTTCATCGCCGGATCGTCCGCGCTGTCGTGCCTTCCCCCACCCGTCTCGCCGACCGCGACGATGTGTGCGAGGTGCGGACCAGGTACGCCCCCCGCGACCGGTAGACCCAGGGCCAGGAGTCCGTCCGCAAGCCGAGCGGCCAGCCCGCGGTCGTAGGCTTCGATGGCGTCGACTCCGAATTGGTCGAGGAGGTCGATGGCCGCGCTTGCGGCGGTCACGCCGAGGTAGTTGTAGTTCCCGAGGTCGAAGCGCCGCGCACCTCGGCCGTAGCGGAAGTCGGAGGCCCCGAGCGCCGTCTCGTGAGCGTCGCCGAGATCCACCCCGTACCGGGCCAGGTAGGCCGGCTGGATACGTTCCGCCCAACCCTCGCGACAGTAGAGGAATCCCTGCCCGTAGAACGCGCAGAGACCCTTCTGCGTCGCGAACGCCAGCGCGTCCACGCCCATCTCCTCTACATCCGTTCGGACTACGCCCACGGATTGCGCCGCATCCACCAAGAAGAACGCGCCCGACTCGCGGCAAGCTGTCGCCAGGGGCTCGAGATCCGTGAGGGATCCCGGCGAGAACGAGATCGTAGGCACCGACACCAGGCGGGTGCGCGCGTCCATCACCGCCGCCATCTCCTCGGACGGCACGTGCCCGTCGCGCGGAGCCACAGCCCTGACCTCGACGCCGAAGCGCGGTGCAGATTGTACCACGGAAAGACATTGTTGGGGTGCTCCAAATCAGAACAGAGTACGACGTTGTCCCCTCTCTCCCAGGGGAGGGCGGCAGCGATCATGCTGATCCCGTCCGAAGCGTTCTTCGTGAACGCGATCTCGTCGACTCCCGCGCCCAGCAGGCGCACCACCTGTCCTCTTGTATGCTCTACCCGATCCAGCAGCTCGGACTTTGCACCCGTTCCGCTTTGCCTCACGTCGAGGTACCGGTCGACCGCCTGGCGCACGGGGTCGGAAAGGAGTCCTCGAACCGAGACGTCCAGGTATGTCGACAGCTCCGCCCCAGGAAACAGGGTCCTCGCGCCGCGCACGGGGCGTGGCGACGCGGTCGCGGCTGGTTGCGTTCCGGCGGCGGTCTCGTTCACGGTTCCCCTGAAGGGCGAGTTGGCGCCCGTCGGGTGGACGCTCGTCGCACGATACCGGGTGGATGGGCGGCAGGCGATGGGGCGGGGGTGCGCTTATCTTTTTGAGGATTCGACAACCGCCGACTTCCGGGAGGAGTACGATCACGTTCGGCAACCAACCATCCCCGCGGATGCCTCCCGCCGGGTTCGTCGTCGACCCGATGCCCGGTCGCAGGGTCGTTCCGCGGCGAGGCCGCGACGCCCTGCGCTGCGTTGCAGTCCCTTTGATCGTCTGTTCACTGTGGAGCTGCGCGCTCACGCCGATCGCGGCCCAGGAGCCCGCGGGTTATCTGACGGAGCTGGAAGCCGAGCTGGTTCGCGAGCACAACACGGCGCGGACCGATCCCGCCGCGTACGCGGATCTGCTCGAAGGAAGGCTGCAGTACTTCGACGGTAACCTGCTACGGCTTCCAGGGCAGATCGCGCTCGTCACCAGCGAGGGCCGAGCAGCGGTGGAAGAGGCGATCCGCTTCCTGCGACGGGCAAGGCCGCTTCCCCCTCTCGGCCCCTCTCGCGCCATGTCGCGTGCCGCTCGGGATCACGTCCGCGATCAGGGACCGAGCGGCCAGATCGGACACGGGGGAACCGATGGAAGCGGGCCAGGCGACCGCCTCGAGCGGTACGGAATCTGGTCCGGCCGCTGGGCCGAGAACATCTCGTACGGGCACGGCGATGCTCGACACATCGTGATCCAACTCGTCGTCGACGACGCCGTGCCGGACCGCGGACACCGGGCGAACATCTTCCATTCGGGCCTTTTCGTGCTCGGTGTAGCCTGCGGTAGGCACGCCGCCTACGGCGCGATGTGCGTGATCGACTACGCGGGCGATTATGAGGAGACGGAGTGAATCGCGTCCGATTCTCGGGTGGTCTGGCCTTGCGACTCCTTACGGGCTGGGTGTGCCTGGCCGCACCGGCCGAGGCCCAGCTGACTGATCGGCTCGACCGTGTGCTTCTCAGGCCTGCGGATGCGGTCCTCGAGCCGGTAGAGCTCGACCGAGGTGCAGCCGGTCTCTACCAGGCCCTGCTGAAGCTGACGACGACCGCAAGCGTCCTTCACACCACCGCCCACCCGGACGACGAGCACTCGGGCGTCCTTGCGCTACTGAGCAGAGGGCGTGGAGTGCGCACCGCGCTCCTCTCATTGAACCGCGGCGAAGCCGGCGCTAACGCCATCGGGCCGGAGCTGTTCGACGGTCTCGGCGTGATCCGGACAGAGGAGCTCCTCCTCGCAGGCGCGCATTACGGTCTGGACGACCTCTACTTCACGACGGCGATCGATTACGGGTTCTCGAAGACCCTCGACGAGGCGATGCGAAGCTGGAATCGCGAGCGGGTCCTCGGGGATATGGTGCGCGTGATTCGCATCAACCGCCCGTTCGTCGTGATCTCCAGGTTTCACGGGTCTGGGCGCGACGGCCACGGGCATCACCAGGCTGCCGGTGTGCTCACCCGAGAAGCCGTCGCGGCAGCGGGAGATCCGCTTCGGTTCCCCGCGCAGATCAGCGACGAGGGCCTGCGACCCTGGTCACCCCGCGTGGCGTACCGCGGCGGCGTTCGCGAAGGGGAAGATTGGCACGTGAGCATCGACGCGTCGGAGCACTCGGCGCTGCTCGGAGCGAGCTACGACGAGATCGGTCGCACGGGGATCAGCCTGCAACGCTCACAAACCGGCGGCCGAGTTCGATCGGGTGCGCGAGCGCCCCGTCTCTATGAGAGAGTCTCGGGTGAGACGGAGGGCACCGACCTGTTCTCCGGGATACCCACGGGGTTAGGCGACGTCATCGAGCTGACGGGGGAGGCAGCACCGCCCGAGGCGATCGCGTTCATCGCCGAGGCCGCGGCTCACGCCGAAGGCGCGGTGGCGGAGTTCTCGGTCACCGAGCCCGAGGCCGTGCTTCCGTCGCTGGTCTCCGGGCTCGCGTCTGTCCGCCGCGCTCTCGCCCTCCTGACGGACCAGCCAGAGTCCGCCTTCCTGCTTCAGGTGAAGGAGCAGCAATTCGCGGCAGCCATCGGCGCTTCGCTCGGGCTGCGGTTGGAGGCCGTCAGCGGCGAGCGGACGAACGGGCCAGCGGCTGTGACCCCGGGGGTCGCGGCCGTCGTCCCAGGGAGCGGCTTCGACATTCGCGTCCGGCTTCGCAATCCTGGACCTACCGCCGTGGCAATCGAGCGCCTCACGGTCGCTGGGCCGGGAGGTCGAAGCCTCTACGTCGAAATGCTGGATGACGGCGATGTCGCTGGGGGCGAAGTCTTCGACCGGGTCGTCGGGATCACCATCCCGCCGGGGCTGTCTCCCACGCGCCGCTACCACTTCCGGGAGACGCTTGCTGACAATCATTACGTCGTTCGCGACAGCGCCTCTCTTCACCTGCCGCGTGCGGACGCGCCCTTCCGGACGGCGATCGAGTACCGGGTGAACGGAGAGGTCATCCAGCTCTCGACCGCCGTGCGCGTCCAGCGTCCCGACCTTCCGTACGGCTCACGTCCCGAGATCGTGAAGGTGGTTCCGCCCGTGTCCGTGGAAGTCCCTTCCAACACCTTGGTGGTGAGCACCGTTGACGGGGACTTCAGCCGTGACCTGTCCATCACCGTTACCGGGCACGACCCGAATGGCACGGAGGGCGACGTGCGGGTGGAAGCCCCGGCCGGTGTCGTCGTCGAGCCGACCTTCGCTCCCTTCACGACGGCCGAAGGTGGCGCGCGCACAACCCTCCGATTCACGGTTTCCGGCCCGGTACCGGCGGGCGACGACTACGAGTTGCCCATTATCGCCACGGTCGCGGGTCGCGATTACTCCGATGCGGTTGAGGTGATCCGCCACCGCGACCTGGACGCAGGCGCCGTGTATTCGTTTGCCGCGATTCGGATCCGCGGTGCCGACCTTGCGGTCGCGCCAAGCTTGGCCGTCGGGTACGTGATGGGCGTCGGTGACGACGTGCCTGAGGCAATCGACCAGCTCGCTGCCGAGGTCGAGCTACTCGGTCCGGAAGCCTTGGCGACCGGCGACTTGGCACGCCTCGACGCCGTGGTGGTGGGTACTCGAGCCTACGCGGTGCGACCGCATTTGCACGCGGGCAACGCACGGCTCCTCGACTATGTCCGAAACGGCGGCAACCTGATCGTCCTGTACCAGACGCAGGAGTTCGTCCCGGACCGGCACGCCCCTCACCCCGCCACGCTGCCGCCTGGGGCCGAGGAGGTATCCGAGGAGGACGCAACCGTCCGCCTGCTCGCCCCGGACGAGGTCGTCATGCGCACACCCAACCGACTCGGCGCCGGCGATTTCGAGGGCTGGGTGGAGCAGCGTGGATCGAAGTTTTTCACGACGTGGAGCGATGCCTACGTCCCGCTCATCGAGACCTCGGACACCGGGCAAGAACCGCAAAGGGGTGTGTGGCTTACTTCCCGATACGGTGCGGGACACTACACCTACGTAGCACTCGCACTTCACCGGCAGCTGCCATACGGCGTGCCGGGCGCCTACCGGATTCTGGCCAACCTTCTCTCGCTGGGCCGCACGGAACCGTGAGTGGCGGCTACCCGCCTTCTCACGCGCCTCCTTCCCAGTAGGCGGCCGTCATGCAGCTGACCGGGGTCGACTGGATCGTCGTTTCGGCGTACGGGCTCGTCACGCTGTCGCTTGGCTTCTGGTTCGCGCGGCGCGCCGGCCGCAGCGTGGAGGAGTATTTCGTTGCGGGGCGCTCGCTCCCCTGGTGGCTGGCGGGGACGTCGATGGCGGCGACTTGGTTCGCGACGGACGCGCCCCTCGCAACAGCTTCACTCGTGCGACAGCAAGGGGTGTTCGGCAACTGGCTTTGGTGGTACGAAGCTGCCGGCATCATGCTCCTCGTGTTCTTCTACGCGAAGCTCTGGCGTCGGGCCGAAGTGTTGACAGACGCAGAGTTCGTGGAGCTGCGGTACGGCGGCCGCCGTCCTACGTGTGTTCTCGGCCCTGTATCAAGGCGTTCTCAAGAACGCGATCGTCATGGGCTGGGTGATGTTGGCGATGGTGAAGTTCTCTGAAGTGCTGCTCGGATGGGACGCCGGATTGACGCTCACCGTATGCGTCACGCTCGCGTTTACACGGTGGCCTCCGGCATGTGGGGCGTCGTAGTCACCGACCTGCTCCAGTTCACGGCCGCCATGTTCGGCTCCCTCACGCTCGCGGGCATCGTCCTCGTCCGCCTGGGAGGGCCCGCCGAGATGGCCAGCAGCATTCGGGCTCTGCCGGACGCTCCCGCCGGGGCACTGGACCTCGTCCCGAATCCAGCGCACCTCAGCACTCTCGAGCTCGTTTCGTTCCTCTGCCTGATCCTCATCCTCTGGACCCGTAGCGGTCAGGGAGACGGCTACATCGCGCAGAGGCTGTTCGCGACGCGTGACGAGCGCCATTCCCTCTTGTCCGCGTTCTGGTTCAGCTTTGCCGGAACCGTGCTCGTCACGTGGCCCTGGATCGTGGTCGGCCTCGGATCGCTGATCATCCTGCCCCTCTCGTCGGCGCCCCCGGAGCTCCTGGCGGACCCGGAGCTGGCGTACCCGATGATGATTGTCGAGCTGATGCCCGTGGGGCTGCGAGGGCTGATGGTCGCTACGTTTCTCGCAGCGTTCATGAGCACGATGGACACCCACCTGTGCTGGGGCGCGTCCTACCTGGTGACGGACGTGTACCGGCGGCTGATCCGGGGCGAGGCGACTGAGCGGCACTACGTTCTGGCGTCGAGGATCGCGGTCGTGGCGCTGGCCTTCATGGCGGCGCTGGTGGCGTGGCAGATGGAATCGATCCAGCGAGCTTGGATCTACGTGATCGAGCTCACGGCCGGCGTAGCGATCGTCTGGCTGCTGCGCTGGTATTGGTGGAGGGTCAACGCGTGGGCCGAAGTTGCGGCGATGGCAGGCTCGCTTGTGATCGCCAACGGAATGGTGCTCGTTCGGTGGGGGAGCAGCCTTGGCCTCGTACCGGGCGCGTGGCTCGGCGGCTTGGAAACATTCTACGGAGCGGAATACGACCTGATCCGTGCGGTCTTCATCCTGATCTCGTGCACGGCGCTGTGGATCGGGGTCTTGGTCGTGACTCCTCCCGACGACCCGGCCACGCTGGACAGATTCTACCGGAAAGTGCGACCCGGAGGATGGTGGGCCCGGTATCGATGAGAAACGCCGACGTTCGGGCGGATTCGACTGCTGCTCACCGATGGCTCTCTTGGGGAACGGAGATGGTGTTCGTATATGGAAGCCTGCTCGGTGCTGGCAGCGTGTTGACGGGTAGACCCGTGGTCGGCGCCATCCTCTTGGTTTTGAGCCTGCTTGGCGCGGCAGGCGCCCTGCGACTCGTGAGAGAAGCGACTCGAACGTGAAGATTGTCCTGATCGGTGCCGGCAGCCGGGAGTTCGGACCGACCATGCTGCGTGACATCGTCCTAAGCGACGCCCTGTGTCAGCAGCCACTCGATGTCGTGCTGATGGATCTCGACAAAGAGGCCGTCCACGCGACCGGGCGCTATGCGGACGCCCTTGCGAAGCGTTACGGACGCGCGATGAGGATCGAGCGCACGACGGACCTCGAAGAGGCCCTCCCGGGCGCGTCCTTCGTCGTCATGGCCATCGAGACCCGGCGGTACTTCTACTGGGCCCAGGACTTTCACGTCCCGCGCCAACTGGGCTTTCGTCAGATCTACGGCGAAAACGGCGGACCTGGGGGGCTCTTCCACGCGCTTCGCAACATGGGGCCGTCACTCGACATCGCCCGGGCAATGGGACGGAGCTGTCCGGACGCCTGGCTTCTCAATTTCACGAACCCGTTGACGAAGCTGTGCGAAGCCCAGACCCGATTGACGTCGGTGAAGACCATCGGGCTCTGCCATGGGATCATCCACGGCCGTGAGCAGCTGGCGAAGCTGCTCGGCCTTGCCGGGGAGCGGCTCGAGACCCGGGCTTGTGGGCTGAACCACTTCTCATGGTTCCAATCCATCGTGGACCGCGAGAGCAGCGAGGACCTCTACCCCTTGCTGCGCGACCGCGAGCGCCAGGCGCATTGGCTCGCCGAGTGGGACGAGATCGCGCTCAGTCGCGTCCTCCTGAGGGCGTTCGGACTGTACCCATCCCCCGGGGCCAATCACGTCGGTGAGTACGTCCGGTGGGCCGGCGACCTTCTGGGTAGCCAGATGCTTCAGTTCTTCTACGACCCGAGGGAAGGGCATCCGTGGGAGACCGGCGCCGTACCGACCTTCATCTACAACTTGGCCGATCATCCGACCGACACCCCTCTCTTTCCGGAGGGTCCGCTCGAGAGGCTTCAAGACAAGGCCGAGCGCCACTCGCTCGACCCGGAGGCGGCGATTCGGCCCTCGGGGGAGCTCGCCGTCCCGATCATGGAGGGAGTGTCGGGCGGTGCCGACCACGAGCTGATGGCCGTCAACGTCCCCAATCGGGGGACGATCCCCAACCTTCCCGCGGAGGCGGTGGTCGAAGTCCCTGCTACGGCGAGCGAAGGGGCCGTCGTACCCCGCCTGATGGAGCCGCTCCCGGAGGCGGTCGCCGCCCTGATCCGCACCCAGGCGACGATCAACGAGTTGCTGGTGCAGAGCTTTGAGGAGCGCTCGCGAGATCGGCTTCTGCAAGCACTCCTGCTCGACCCGACGACTGAGTCGTACTCCGCGTCCGTGAACCTGATCGACCGCATGTTCGAGCTTCAGGGGCCGGTGCTGCCGAAGCTGGAGTGGGCGTGAGTCCACGAGCGAGGAGGCCTCTCGTGCCGCTTGCCGTGGCTACCGCCGCGGCCATGCTGGGCGCGAGGGCCCGAGGGAGCGGACTGCTCGTGACGCTGGCCGTTGCGACCGCCGTGGGCCTGTTGGGCTCGAGCGCGAGCGCCGCGGTACAGGCTCCCGCCAGCTCGCCCGCCGAGTGCGCACAAGCGCTACCCGAGTGGATCTGGTGCGACGACTTCGAGTCCGATCGGCTGGGACGATACTTCGAGCGCAGCACCGCACAGGGACGCTTCACGCGCGAAGAGGGAGCCGGACTTCAAGGCTCTACCGGGATGGTCGCTCACTGGGACCGGATCGGGCAGGTGAGCGCGGGTCACCTTCACCTTGCGTTCGGACCCACGCCGGACCCGTACTTCCGCCCGGTCGACGATGGCACCGAGAGGCGTAGGGAGATCTACTGGCGTCTCTATTTGAGGCTCGACCCCGAGTGGAGTGGCGGCTCGGGCTACAAGCTCTCACGGGCCACTTCGTTCGCGACACCACGATGGGCCCAGGCAATGGTGGCGCACGTCTGGGGTGGAAGAGGAACCACGCTCGCCATCGATCCGACGTCTGGTACGTCCGACCGAGGGGAGCTGCGCACGACGACGTACAACGACTTCGCCAACTTCCGCTGGCTGGGAGCGACAGGCTCGAACACCGCTGTGTTCGACGAGCGAAGACGTGGGCGGTGGCAGTGTATCGAGGCGCAGGTCGCGCTGGAGGGGCCGGGGCAACGAGACGGCGTCTTTCGGCTTTGGATCGACGGAACGCTGGAGGCGGAGAGGGTTGGCCTCGACTGGGTGGGAGGCTCCGGCGACTACGGGATCAACGCCCTCTTCATCGAGAACTACTGGGATGGTGGGGCACCCGGGCCGAATCGCCGGTTCCTCGACAATCTGGTGGTCTCGACGCGCCCGATAGGTTGCTTACCGTAGAGATCCGTCGCTGCCGGCATCGCGGACGCGGATTGAGGGGGCGCTACCCGAACCTCTTCACACCGGGGGCGGGATCAGTGACCCTCGAGGATCTCGAGCGCCCGCGCAATCAGGATGTCGTAGTACTCCGCCGACGTCTCCGGCTCGAGCGGAATCCATTCGTCGACGTCCACCGGGTTCCCTTCCAGGACCTCTCCGTCCGGGCGAATCGAGTGCCCGATGGACCACATGAAGCTCACGACGGGACGCCCGGAGCCTAGCGCGGTGATCGTCTCCTCCCACTCCCAGGTGTTCGAGTAACCGCCCGCTGGCATCCCGATGATCGTCCCCAGGCCATTTTGCGACACGATCGAGGCGAATTGGTCCAAGTGAGAGCCACCGAACGGACCTAGGAGCACGACGAGGTCCCCCCGGAAGTGAACGGGCGCCGGCTGCAATATCCCGTCCGAGTCCTTCGACGCGTGCGCGTTCTTGAACGGCACGTTGGTCGAGTATTCATCGCCCCGCTCGATGGCCTGCGTCAGGTCGGTCTCGAGCCATTCTATGAGCCAGGAGCCGTCGTCGTCGGTCTCGCTCACCCCGTTGTCGAGGATGGCCTGAGACCGGAACTCTTCCCGCTTGTCATCGATGAAAGGCTGCGTGACGTCGCTGATGCGCAGGTTGCCGAACGTGGTCTTGAATGGCTTCGGTGAGAGCTGCTGGATGGCGTACGGCCCCCTCGACCCTCCTCCGCTGCGGGTAGCGTCGAAGATGATGTCGGAGTCCAGGGCGTCCTCGGCCTCCGCCCAAGCCACCAAGCGGTCGACATCCTCGACCATGTGCTCACGAAACCCGACCCAGGAAAGCAGCAGCGTTCGCCCGGTGGAGGCGCGATGGAGGTCGAAGGTCGGCGTCTCGAACACGAGCTCGAAGCCGGGATAACGCGGGTCTCCGAACCCCTTCCACTCCACATCGGCCGCCGCCACGTAGGGGAGCCCGACAGCGTATCGGGTCCCATCCGACTTCTCGAGCTCCAATTCAAGGCGGTCGCGGAAGAATTGCGGTGGGAGGAGGAAGCTCAGCTCAGGAAGTAGCTCGCCCAGCTTCCACCGAAGGCCGGCCACGCTGGAGTGGCGCATGAAGGGCGTCGCATCATCGACCCACCGCGCCGCGCTTCGGCCGTTCACGCTCAAGAGGCGATCTCCAACCTCCATCGTCACTCCATCCGCCACCTGCTCGACGTCGTTGGCGAAATCTGTGACGAAAAAGGCGGCCGGATCGTCCTTCCCATAATCGGGGGCGAAACGGATGGGGGCGACGAGAGGCGCTGGGGTCTCTGGGAGTCCCACGGCGGCGACCCCGTTCTCGTGCTCCAATCGCAGGCCCTCTGGCACCAGGGTCACCTCGAGATGACGGTCGCGGCGTGCGTTGGACAGCTTGGTCAACGCGTAGAAGAGGTCCTCGTCCGTGTCGGCCCCGATCACCTCGTCGCGGTAGTGAAGCATCGCGTCCATCACATCGAGCGCGAGCCGTTCGTTCTTAACGTCCGAGAACGCCTCGCGCTCAGACGTCTTGGAGACGAGGTCGTCGAAGAGGGCTGCCCGGTCGTCGGCGGACATGGCCGCCGCGACACCCGGGTCCGGTGTGCGGTCCGCATCCGCTGAGTCCGGCGCCGACCGTTGGCAGCCGACGACCAGGAGCGCCATCGATACGGCGATGTTGGTGCGCATCATGACGGAGGCTCCTTGATACAGGGGCTCGAAAAGAAATGGGGTGAGGCTCACGTAAGCATGGAGGATGGACGGTAATCGGCTAACATGAAGTCAAGCAACCACCGGCCCGAGCGGGCGGTGCGCCTGGTCACCTCCGTGACCGGACCCGGTGATGTCCGGCCCGTGTCGTGCATGGCCTTTACCCGCCGGACCCCCCGAAGGTAGGTTTTCGAGGATGAGCAGTTCTTCTCCAATCGTAGGAATCAACGTCGCGCTGGACCAAGAGCGCGGTCCTTCTTGGTGGCCGCTGGTCCAGCTCCGTGACGTCGTGAAGAGCTCGGGCACCCGGCGGGTGTTCACGGTCTGGGCCGTCGCGCTGGTCGTCACTTTCCTGCTCGGTGCTGTAGCCGGGACGCTCGACTGGTCGGGCTCCGCCACGACCGTCACGGGGTTCGAAGTCGATCTCACGATCCACCCCCCGCTCCTCCTCGCGCTGCTGGCATCGATTTGGGTCGGCCCCGCGTGGGGAGCCACTATGGCGTACGCCGGGGCGTCGGCCTTCGCGTTCACCAGCGGTCTCGGTCTTGGAAGCAGCCTGATCTTCGGCTTCGCCGGAGCCGCCGAGGCGTTCATCTTGTGGGGATCGATGGTGACATTGGAGATCGATCCCGAAGTGCGGCGTTGGCGAGACGCTTGGCGCTTCGTCGTCGTCGGCTTGATCGCCGCGACGGCGTCCTCACTCGCCGTACTCCTCTGGAATTCGTCCCTGGGCCTCGAGCTGCTGGCGGGCCAGCGCGCTTGGCGCGGTTGGGTCGTCGGAGGCTTCCTACAGGTTGCGCTGCTGCTGCCGGTCCTACGCTGGCTCGGAGGATCGGCTCGGGGATGGATAGACCGTAGCTTCGGAGTGCCGCCGCGACGTGAGATGGCCGCACCGCTGGGTGCGGTGTTCGTCGTCGGGCTCGTCGGTATGCTGGGAGCGCTGGGAGTGCACGGGGTCTACCTGTTCACCGGATCTCTGGACCTCACGCCCGGCGGAATCGACGAGGCGCTGCCACGTCTCCGGGAGCTCGGCCTCTTCATCGCACTGATGTTCTTCGTGGTCGTCTTGACCGCGGTCCTGTTCACCTGGGAGCTGTCCAGGCTCGGGGTGCGCGAGCGTGCCTCGGCGCTCAGGGATCCGCTCACGGGCTGCTTCAACCGTCGCGCCTTCTACGGGTTGTTCGAGAAGGAGGCTGACCGAAGCAGGCGGATCAACGCGGAGCTCTCGATCATCTTCTTCGACATCGACCACTTCAAGGAAGTGAACGACCGACACGGTCACGAGGTCGGCGACGAGGTTCTGCGCCAGCTTTCCGTCCGAGTGCGGAGCATGCTGCGCGAGACCGATCTATTGTTCCGGTGGGGAGGCGAAGAGTTCGTCGTGATCCTCCCGCACACGACCGCTTCTGAAGCCCCCGCGCTCGCCGATCGCATCCGGGCGCGCGTTGCCGCTCGGCCACTCGTGACCGAGCAAGCGCCCATCCCGGTCAGCATCACGCTGAGCCTGGGGATCGCCGGCGGCTTCGACCCGGGCGTGAGTCCCGACGATCTGGTCGCGCGCGCGGACGCGGCGTGCTACAAGGCAAAGCTCGCCGGCCGAGACCGGGTCGAGGCCGAGACACGGGGCACCCTGAGTGCCGGCCAGCGACCCGCTGGTGCGGCGGAGCTGGGCCGACACTAGTGTGGTGTTCGGTGTCACCGAAGTCTTACTGGGCGATTGGGCGGCCTATGAGAGCAACGGCTCGAATCGCACGATTTCTCCTGGCTCCTCTCCTGCTCACGACCTTTCTTCCCGCCGGCTCGACGAGTCAGGAACCACCGCAGACGTCGGCCGAGCTTCGTTTCTTCGACTGGACGGCGCTTCGATTCCCTCGGGACGAGTACGGTAACCGCAGGCGAGCCCTACTCGACGTGCTACGCGCGAACGGAGGAGGCGTCCTTCTCGTTCCCAGTGGGTCGGGCGAAAGCCACGGGGAGACGTTCCGCCAGCTGGACGACTTTCTGTACTTCTCGGGCCTCGAGCTTCCCAGCTCGATCCTTGCCCTCGATGCCGACGAACTGCGGACGGTCCTTTTCGCACCGAACCGCGACGCGCGCTTCCAGAACCCTGGACGGCCCAACGATTTCCCGGGCCGGCCGCTCGCCGACGACCCGAACCTCGGTCGAGAAGCCGGTATCGGCGCCATCGTCCCCATGGACGCGTTCGACGAGGTCCTGTCCGGTTGGATCAGCGAGGGGCGGACGTTCTGGGTGGATCTGGGTCGGCCCAGCCCGGCGGAAACCACCCCGGCGGAGACCGCGCCAGGCAAGCTCTTCGTGGAACCGTCCCCCGAGGAGACGTTTCTGCTGCGCCTCGCGGCCACCTACGGCAGAGCTCGCTTTGAAAACGCCTTCCCTCACGTAGCCGCGCTGCGGCTGCGCAAGAGCGAGCGGGAGATCGGCGTCATGCGCCAGACCGCGGAGCTCACGTCGGCGGCGATCGCTCGTGCGGCTGTTCTCGTACGCCCGGGTGTGAGCGAACGTGCGCTCGCCGGTGAGTTCGAGGCGGAGTGCAAGGCCGGCGGTGCCCAGCGGCTGGCGTTCGCGTCCATCGTGAAGTCGGGGCCCAACTCGCTGCGCCCATGGCGGATCCTCGCCGCCCACTACGACCGCCGCGACCGGCTGCTCCAAGACGGTGAGCTCGTGGTCTTCGACGTCGGTTGCGAGTTGAACCACTACGCGAGCGACGTCGGACGGACGTTCCCAGTGTCGGGCCGGTTCAGTGACGAGCAGGCGGAGCTGCTCCGGATGGTCAATGCGGTGTCCGACGCGATCGTCGATGCCGTGCGTCCCGGCGTCACCCTGCGCGATCTGCAAGCTGTCGCCCGGGAACACATCCCGGTCGACCAACGGCCGTATATGCAGACGGGGCTCTTCTTCGGCCACCACCTGGGACTGAGCGTGGACGACCCGACCTTGCCCGACGAGCCGCTCGCCCCTGGAATGGTATTCACCGTCGAGCCCTGGTACTACAACCACGATCGCGAGATTGCGGTGTTCGTCGAGGACGAGATATTGGTCACCGAGAGCGGGGCCGACGTACTCACCGCCGCCCTCCCACGCACGCCCGGGGGCCTCGAGGAGCTCATGCGGGGGCGCCAACCGGAATAGGAACCTCCTGTGTGGGGCTTCTTCACCGCCCACTCACTCACGACCGGGTGGCTGCGCGACCCCGGCACCCATAGACTACCGCCGTGCCCGTCCCCCGCCCGCGGGCAGGACCCACACATCCACTGAGATTCCGCGGAGAAGCCCATGGCTGCGGCCCCGAGTCCCCTTCGCCCGTCCGTTGCATCGTACGCGCTCGTGATCAGTGCCTTGCTCCTCTCGGCGCCGGTCCCGCTCCTGGCCCAGAGCCAGTACGCCGCGGTAGCCCACGGCGGCAACTACATGCACAACTTCTATTTCCCGCCCGCGCCCAGCTCCACCCCATGGTACCCGGCCTGGTCGCCCGATGGCCGAAGCATTGCGGTCGGGATGAGCGGGTCGATCTGGAGCGTCGACCCTGAGACGGGCGTGGCAACCGAGTTGGTCCGCTCCGGCGACTACCTCTCGTCTCCGAATTGGTCTCCCGACGGCCGATGGCTCATCTACACGGCGGACGCCGGGGGCGGGCCCATTCAGCTCGAGGTGCTCGACACCAGATCGGGCGAAACGACGCGGCTCACCGACGACGACCAGATCTACGTCGACCCCCGTTTTTCACCCGACGGCGGTCGCATCGCGTACGTATCCACGCGCCCGAGCGGCTACTTCAACGTGTACATGCGCGGTTTCTCAAACGGGGCCTGGTCCGGAGAGGAAGTCGCCCTGACCTCCGACAACGACTTCGGCCGCGATCGCTTGTACTTCGGGCCCTGGGACATGCACCTGTCACCCTCTTGGCTCCCCGGGGGCGACGAGCTGCTGATCGTGTCGAATCGCGACGTGCCCCTGGGAAGCGGCAACGTGTACCGTATTCCGGCCCGACGTGGCGGCATCGAGAGCCGGCAGGTCGTGCTCGAGGAGCAGACCCTGTACCGCACCCAGCCGGACGTTTCGCTAGACGGGCGCCGGTTCGTGTACTCGTCCACGGCCGGCGCTGCGGATCAGTTCAACAACCTGTACGTCCAGCCAACGACGGGCGGCGAGCCCTACAAGCTGACGTTCTTCGAGCACGACGCATTCCACCCGCGGTGGTCTCCCGACGGGGAGTGGATCGCGTTCATCAGCAACGAGGGGGGGCTCCCCCAGCTCGCGCTCCTGGAGACCTATGGGGGAGCGCTACGAAAGGTGAAGATCACCGAGCGACGTTGGATGGAGCCCATGGGTACGCTCACCGTGACCACGCTTGACGCGTCAGGTGAGCCGACCGGCACCCGCGTGCACCTCACGGCATCGGACGGAAAGCACTACACGCCGGCGGACGAATACTCTCGGATCAGCCGGGAGGGTGACCGGATCTTCCATCACGCGGGGTCTTTTCAGGTCGAGCTGCCCCCTGGCTCTGCGCGTGTCGTCGTCACGAAGGGCTTCGAGTACCGATCCGAAGAGCTCGAGGTGGACATCGTGGCTGGGCGGAACCACCGGCTGAGCGTGCAACTCGAAGAGATCTCCGATTTGAGCGACGAGGGGTGGTATTCAGGGTCCACGCACGTGCACATGAACTACGGCGGGAACCTGCACAACACGCTCGAGAACATGATGATGATGTCCGAGGCCGAGGACCAGGACGTCGTCGCCAATCAGATCGCCAACAAGGACAATCGTATCCTCGACCACCAGTTCTTCGTCCCGGGGGGCGGGGCGCACCCTCTCTCGCGCCCCGACATGGTGCTGGTGGTTGGCCAGGAGTACCGGCCGCCCTTCTATGGCCACGTCTTCATGTTCGGAATGCGCAACAACCTCATCTCGCCGTTCACGACCGGGTACGAAGGGACGGCGATCGAGAGCCTCTATCCGTCGAACACGGACATGTTCCGCAAGGCCAAGGAGCAGGGAGCGACCACCGGTTACGTGCACTCGTTCTACTCGGGTGATCCGCTCGAAGGCAATCTCGGCGGCGCCAAGGGGTTCATCGTAGACGCCGCGCTCGCGACCGCGGACGCGGTGGAGTGGTCCACGCCGCAGGACGGTTATCCGCCGTTGTACGCGGTGTGGAGCAACGACCTGCGTGCAACGGTTGTCGGTGGTGAGGACTCCATCTCGAACCTCCAGGCGACACCGCTCCTGGGCTCGATCCGGACGTACGTCCGCACGGCGGACGGGACCCTGACGATGGATGGCTGGTTCGAGGGTCTCCGCGACGGACACTCCTTCGTGTCGAGCGGCCCCCTCATGGACGTCAAGGTGAACGGCCGGATCGCTGGCGAAGACTTGGCCCTGCCGTCTGGCGGCAGCGACGTGACGGTCGCGATTCGAGCCTGGTCCGCCGTGCCCGTCCGGACCGCGCTCATCGTCGTGAACGGCGAGGTCGTCGAGGAGATCCCGTTCACGGGTGATCGGCTCTCGCTGGACACGGAGCGCTCCGTCCGGATGGAGCGAAGTGGATGGATCCACGTGCGCGTCGAAGGAGCCCCCGAGGATCGCTTCCCCCTGGATACCACGTACCCGCTCGCGCTGACCAACCCCGTGTGGGTGACGGTCGGCGGAGCACCGATCAGGAGCCGGAGCGCGGCGGACTACGCTCTCCGGTGGATCGACAAGTTGCAGGATATGGCAGAGGCCTGGCCGGATTGGCGGTCGGAGGCCGAGAAGGCCCACGTGTACGCCCAGTTCGAAGAGGCCCGCGAGGTGTATCGCGCACGGGCGCGGGAGGCCGCGGCGGGATCGTGACCGTGTGGGCGCTCCGCCGCGCGCTGGAGCGCCTCTCCGGAGTCTAGTCGCGGCCGGCAGCTGAGGGCGACGATCGCTCCTCCGGGCGGCACTGGAGGGCGGCACCGGAGTTGCACCGTTTGGAGCGGTTTCCTTACCGCACCCACTCCGGAATGGTTGACCGATGCGCCTGTTCCCTCTTCTCATCGTCGGCTTCGTTTCGCTCGGCCCAGCGGTGGCTTCGGCCGCGGCGCAGGACGAGCCAACAGGCTTTTGGATGGGTGCCGGCTTGGGCACCGGTTGGTCCCGCCTGTCTTGCGACCTGTGCCAGCAGAACCGCGACCTCGGGTTCGTCGGTCACGTACAGCTGGGTGGCGTCGCCAGGCCGGGGCTCCTCGCCGGCGCGGAAGCTGACTGGTGGCTCCATTCCGGCGACCGGGCGAACCAGCGCGTGAGCACGCTACAGGGCGTGCTGATCCTGCGTCCGGACCCCGCCCGTCCGTTTTTCTACAAGGCGGGTGTCGGGGTGACTCGCTACCGGGCGGAGGGCACCGGAGAAGGAGAGGACGACGTCCTGATCGCCGAAATGTGGGGTGTGCAGCTGGGTGCGGGGGTCGTCTTCGACCTCGTCCCGGGATACTCCATGACGAATTCCGTCGAGATCGTGGGCGCGGCCTTTGGAGACCTCCAGTCGCGAGGCGAGTCGATCGCCGGCGGAGTGAGCCTCACCAAGGTCCGAATCCGGATGGGCGTGATTCGGCACTGAGCGGCAAAGAGTATCGACACACGGGCAAAAAGTATCGATCGCCGATCGTCACCGCCCTCGGGCTACGCTCCCGCGTAGACTCGCACCAAGCACCAATGGCTGCGACGGAAACGCCTCTCCAGGAGGAGAACCTCCCGGGCAGGCTGTCTCGGGCCCGAAAACTGCAGAAGCTCCCGGATGTCCGCCCTATGGGTGGATTAGCAAAAACGCTCACGAGAAATCGGCGCGAGATCCCTACGGCCCTACTTGGCCGGGATCGCTATTACGGAGGGAAGGGGTCTTCGCGCCGACCTTTGCAGTTCGGGGAGCACGGCGTTCACCGAGAGTGCCGGAACCGCTACGCCGAACGTTAGAGATCGGGCCGCTACGGTAGCACACCGAAGCGGCCCGTCTTCTTTCCCTGCCCCGGAGCGTCGCCTGCTCCGCTCCGAAGCCTGTTCGCTTGCGAAGACCCTCAGTTCTGGCGGCTCGGCGAGAGCGCCGTGTTGATGCCGATCGCGAGCGCCTGCCGGTCGCCCAGGTTCGCCGAGAACCTGATCACGAAGCTCCTCGCGTCGTCGAATCCGATGTCGACGCCTACATCCACACCGAGGCTTAGGTCGAGGTCGTCGTTCTGGCCTTCATCGCCCAGAGTCGCGTCCAGGGCGACTCGCGTCGAGACGTACGGATTGAACCAGACCCCGTCGGAGTCGACGAGCGCACCCAGGGCAACACCGACGGGCAAGCTCACGAGGACATGGTGTCCGGCCGAGCCACCGACTCCAGCGATCCAAATCACGTCGACCGGGAACTCCCGAGATGCGCGGGTGAGCGGGCCTGAAAAATCCATTCCGGCGAAGATTGCGAGCTCCTCGTCCGCACCCTCTGCGATCCCCGCCCGATACCCTCTGCCCCGTGGACCGCTTTCGGGCCTCCACATCGCCATCACTCCGATGTTGTCCCGCGGACGGAAGTCGTAGTCGACGATGAACACACCGAGACCCGGGGGTGAGTTCGGAGCCAGGAACAACGGACTGTCCCACGGCACCTGCGCCGCTGCGCGACCGGGGATCAGCATCGCGGCGAGAACAACCGTCCACCCCACACTTCTGACCATCTTTTCTCCCGGTTTGACTGGCCCTAGTCGACGCGACATCCGACGCTCCGCGTGCAATTTATCGGCCACCTACGGGGGGGATGGATCAGAGGGACCCGCTGTGGCGTCGTCTGGGCAGAACGGTGATGGGCAGGCGGCTGAGGTGGCGTTCGAGCACTCTCTTCGGAGTGAGCTCCTCGTCGATGATGCAGGCGAGCTCCTCCTCTCTCTTCCAGTAGAACTCGAGCGCACGAGCGTGTAGCCCCAGCATCTTGCGTTCCACGCTTTCGTTCACGGCGATCTCCAGAGCGATCGAGCGAACGGGATCGAGCCTGAACAGCGAGGCACCGTCGCGTTGAATCTCCCGACCGAAATCGAGCGGGGAGCCGGCGTGCTAGATTGCGTGCGCAGCGTCCCTCACGATCCGCTCCGAGGCTCCGTTTATGTGCTGGTATGCGAGGACCCGGCGCAGGACATTGCCGGCCTGGGGCCCCTCGAGCGTCCACACCTTCTCCGGGGTCCATGGATCGCAGCGTGGACACGGCACCGCCACGGAGACCGTGCCATCGTCTTCGAACTTCGGGTACAGCCACCATGACACGTCGAAGCGTAGGGCCCGTAGAACACTGCCACAGTGCGCGCAGCGAACTCGCCCCTGCCAAGCGGCCCAGCCGAAACGTCGCCAACGCAGGATGTCCGCGATTGGCGTATCGTCCCACGTGATGGCCAAGTCGAGATCGGCCATCCCGACACTCTCCCACAGATAAGCCACTGCCCCGAAGGCGTACGCCGTGAACTGGGACCGCGGGCTGTCGAAGACCCTACGCCGGCGTCGCAGCTCCCGTCCGTATCGCCACCACGCCTGCTCTGCCAGGCCTGCTTCGCCGACCCGCACTAGAGATAACCCGGCCGACTGCATGAGGGAGATGTTGGCGGTGTGAGCTACGAGGCGCGCGTCGTCTCGGACCCGCCTCTCGAGCTCGTATAGGGCCGCCTCCCGGTCCTCGATCGGGACCAGGTTCCAGCGACTACAGCTGTCACAAATCGCCCACAACCGGCCTCGCACCGGATCGAAGGCTACCTGCGTCCCGGTAGGGAAGTGCGCCAAGACCCTGTTGGCGGGCATCGGCTTATGACAAAAAAGGCAGCGATGGAACATCAGCGGCTCTCGAAAGATCGATGGCGCTCCGTCGGGGTCGGTCCGCGACTCGGACTAAACGGGGTCTTCATAGCAACAAGCGGACCGCGAGGCCATGAGTCCAAGAGCTTGAAGGACAGCGACTTACGTAGGACTCCCAAGAGGCGGGCATGGCCGGATCCGGGATTGGGCTGCCCGGATTCGGGATCGCCTCAGCCACCCGCGCCCGGGGCCGAGTACCTCACCTCACCGCCTACTATCGTGTGGATCACGTCAGTCGTCGGAATCTCTTCCTCCGGGATCGTCATGATATCCTTCGAAAGCACCACGATGTCAGCGAGCTTGCCAGGTGCAAGCGACCCCTTCAGGTGCTCCTCGAACGCCGCATACGCATTGTTTATCGTGGCACTCCTCATGGCCTCTTCTCTGGTCATCCGGTGTTCTCCGAAGAACACGCCGCCGTTGGACATCCGTCTGCTCACCGCCGAGTAGAAGCCAGCGATCGGGGAGATCTTCTCAACGGGGACGTCGGTCCCGTTCGTCACGACGACACCGGCGTCGAGAAAAGAGCGCCACAAGTACGAAGTGGCCTGGGCCCGTTCGGGACCCAGCCGATCCGGAATCCAAGGTCCGTCGGAAGTCGCGTGCACCGACTGGATGGATGCGATGACGCTCAGATCCGCGAAGCGTTGAACGTCATCCGGATGAACGTGCTGGGAGTGCTCGATGCGCCAACGCAAATCCCGGCGCTCCGGGTTTGCTTCGAAGACGTTCTCGTAGATGTCGAGAACCTCCCGATTGGCCCGGTCGCCAATGGCATGGGTGTTGACCTGGAAGCCGTGCTTGATCGCCACCTCAGCCGTGCCGGTGACGTCTTCCACCGGCTCGAGAACGAGACCCGTGGATTCGAGGTCGACGTAGGGATCCAACAGCCAAGCGCCGTGGGAGCCGAGGGCGCCATCGATCTGTCGCTTGATCGAGCGGACGGAGAGGAAATCGTTCCCCTCAGGAATGATCCGATAGCCGGGAAGCTTCTCGTCCATGGCTTCGTTCGTCTCGCGACGTACCATCACGTAGAGCCGAACGGGAAGCGCTCCCTCAGCTGCCATCGAGCGAAGCTTGTCGATCGTCTCGAAGTCGCTACCTGCGTCATGGAAGGTCGTGATTCCGTTCGACAGAGCCTCCTCGCCGGCGAGCTCGACCGTGCGCCCGAACTCGGCGGCAAGATCCGCGGCCGATCGGCTCTCGTTGGCGCGCGAGATCGCCGCTCCGACAATGCGCTGCGCGGTCTCTCGCAGCAGCCCGGTCGGGGCGCCGGAGGCGTCCTTCACTATCGTGCCCCCGGGTGGGTCCGAGGTGGACCGGTCTATGCCCGCGAGTTCCATGGCCTGGGCGTTCGCGAACGAGGCGTGGCCGCTCGCGTGGGTGAGGTTGACGGGGTTGTTCGGGCTCACGGCCGACAGCGTGGTGTGGAGTGGCACTCCGTCCACGTTGGGCTTTGGCGTGGTGTTCCACTTCTCCTGATGCCAGCCGCGCCCGTTGATCCACTGACCGGGGGCGGCCTCCCGCGCGGCAGCCCCGACCATCGCCACGATCTCGTCCCAGTTGGAGACGGTCGTGAGATCCAGGATCATCTTCGATTGGCCCAGGCTGAGGAAATGCCCATGGCCTTCGATCAGACCTGGCAGCGCAAGGCGCCCATCGAGCTCGATGACCGTGGTCGATGGCCCGACGTACGCCGCGATTTCGCCTTCCGAGCCGACTGCCGTGATCAGGTGGCCGGTGATCGCGAGCGCCTCCGCGTCGGGCGTCCCGTCGTCCACAGTGACGATCTTTCCGCCGGTGAGCACGAGGTCCGCCGGCTCGACCTGCGGGGCACAGCCAAGGACCAGGACCCCGAGGAGTGGCGCCCATGCAGTTACGTGTCTGATACGGGGACTACTCACGATGTGCTCCGCCAAAATTGGTGAGATGGGGTATTGCCTTAAGTCCACCGCCCACTACATGTTGTGGTCATGGCGGTTCCGGCTTCTCAGCTCCGTGGCGGCGTGGACTATCCCCGTACGCGGCTGGAGCTGGACGAGTTCTTCCCCGACGATGCGGCATGCCTGGAGTACGTGGAGGGTCTGCGCTGGCCGGAAGGGTTTGTGTGCGTGGGCTGTGGCGGGTTGGGAGAGGTCTGGCGAGCATCGCGGGGGCGTCTCGTCTGCCCACACTGTCGAAGGCAGACCTCGGTGCTGGCGGGAACCGTGTTCCACCGCACGCGCTCGCCCCTGCGTCTGTGGTTTCTCGCTGCCTGGGAGCTCACGAGCCAGAAATACGGAGCCAATGCTCTCGGGCTCCAGCGTGTGCTCGGACTGGGAAGCTACAAGACAGCGTGGGTCTGGCTCCACAAGCTCCGCCGGGCCATGGTCCGACCGGATCGCGACCAGCTGAGCGGCGTTGTGCAAGTGGACGAGAGCTATGTCGGGGGCGTGGAGGCTGGAGTGCGGGGCCGCGAGACGATCAAGAAGGCCATCGTCGCGATCGCCGCCGAGGTCGACGGACGCAAGATCGGGAGAATACGGCTGCGTTGGGTGCCCGACCTCTCCGCTCCGGTTCTGCGAGGCTTCGTCAAGGATAGCGGCAAGCACGGTGCATACCGACGGATGGCCAAGCTATCAGGGACTCGCCAAACTGGGCTTTCGCCACACGGTCACGAACCTCTCGACCTCCGGCGATCCCGCGCACGTGCTCATGTCGGCCGTACATCGGGTGGCGTCTCTCCTCAAGCGCTGGGTCCTCGGAACCCTCCAAGGAGGGATCGCCCGCGAACACCTCCCCTACTATCTGGACGAGTTCACCTTTCGCTTCAACCGACGCACATCCCGGGCTCGCGGCCTGTTGTTCTACCGCTTGCTTGAGCAGGCTGTTCAGTGTGCTCCCACGCCAGCTTCGGCCCTTTACCTCGGCACCGGACGTGGGAAACGGCCCGCAGAGCCCCGGTAACCACTATATCTTGGGGTCGGTGGACTTAAGGGAACACCCCCTATTGGTGAAAAGGAATGCGGTGGCCGAGCCCGCTAGTCGTGGAGTACCGTTGGATGGCGGGCGGCCCCGGGATACCCAGGGACCGTTCAGGACACTCCAGCGCCCACGACACTCCGACGAGAAGGTTAGGGGCCGTACGTCCAGCGTGCCAGGATCAGGCGGCGGGAAGAGGCCTAGCGGACCATGCGGTCCAGGAACGCCCTCTCGTCCGAGGTCAGACTCTTGATGCCCCTGGCCTCGACCTTCTGGAGCAACACGACCACCTCGCCCCGGTTCAGCTCGTGAAGGTCGTCGAGCGGGATCGACTCCCATTTCCGCCGTGCCTCGATGTCGGGCGCGCCGCTTGCCTTGTAGAAGGAGTTCCGCTTCTCGACCATCCGGGACCGGTGACGTCGATCCCAAAGGTGTAGGAACAGGAATCCTCCGGCGAACCCACCGAGGTGCGCGAAGTGGGCCACCCCGTCTTGGACCCCCGTGAGACCCGCGTAGAGGCTGAAGGCCGCCAGGAAGATGATGAGCCAACGCGCTTGCACCGGAAGCACGCCCCAGATGTAAATGGGCTCGTTCGGCCAGTAACGCGCGAAGCCGAGCAGCACCCCGAACACGGCGCCAGAAGCCCCGACGACCGGGGCCATCGGTGGTAGAAACGAGAACAGCGCACCCCCGAGCCCACTGCAGAAGTAGAGCGTCAGGAACGCCCGCGGACCGAGGCGCGCCTCGAGTCGAGGGCCGAAGAAGAAGAGTCCCAGCATGTTCAGGAAGAGGTGCCAGAATCCCCCGTGCAGGAACATGTAGGTGACGACGGTCCACGGCCGGAAAAAGACAATCTGCGGGACGAGGACCAGGCTGGCGTATAGCTCTCTGGCTGAGCCGGCGACCAGGAACACCAGCACGTTCGCGATGATCAGTCGTTGGACCCACTGAGTCATGAACAAGGCTGGACCTGCTCTTCTTCACCGGTTTCGTAAGGAGCGCGAGCTCGGACGGGTGGGGTCTTCGGACCACGCATCCCACGCGCTAAGGAGTACGTGGAATCGATCTCGGCTGTTCCAAGCGCGACATCCAGCCCAACGGACTGAGATCGTATTCCAAGGGGTCGCACCGTTGCGCACTCGGACACTGGAAGATGTGGAACCGAAGACTCGTGGGCCATGACCCCGCGGGTGGATGGCTCGTCCCGAGCGCCATCTTGCCCTGGCACAACCACACCCGACCTGTGAGTATTCGCTGCCGGCAACATCTACACGCACGAA
This sequence comes from Longimicrobiales bacterium, assembly GCA_965248625.1. Lineage (GTDB taxonomy): Bacteria > Gemmatimonadota > Gemmatimonadetes > Longimicrobiales > Gaopeijiaceae. The sequence continues at coordinate 3,005,821 of OZ252109.1, forward strand.
TACCGCCTGGGCTACCGGCGGAGGCGGGGCAGAATCGAACCCGGTACGTCAGTCGGAATGAAGGTTTTCAAGCGCAGCCGGACGGTCGCCGTCGAGCTCCTGGCCTGCCTCGTCAGCGCACTGGGATTCGGGATCACGTTGCTCCTAGGGGAGTCACTCCTCGCGTACGGCGCACTTTCTCTCGCCGCTTTCTTCGCTTATGTCCTGATTCGCTATCTCGCTACGCCGTACATCGAGATCGACGGAACGGAGGTGCGCTTCTACAACCGGTTCTTCCCGTTCCGGGAGTCGGTAGACGTTTCACGAGTTGATTTCGGCCAAGAGGGGCGCGGCAACCAGCTGCACCTCTCGATGAAGAGCGGTGACCAGAAGACACTCGATCTCACGGACGTGTCCGAAGACGGTCGAGTGCGATTGTACATGAAGCTCGAAAGCATGGGAGTGATCGTGAGCCGAGGGAGCAATCTCGGCGGAAGCCTGTCGGATCAGGTCTAGTGGTCCGTAGCCGAGCCCCGTGGAGACGGACGGCGGCGTGGGACGCACGGAGCGAGGCGGGAGGACGAGGCGTAGCTTAAGGAACCTCTGCACAAGTGTGGCGGGTCTCGCGCAGGGGGCTCGCGAGTGCTCAGGGTAGGAACGACGACGAGGTGTAGCAGAGCTACGACGAGGAGGAGAGACGACGCATGAGTCCGCGACACCCCTGCGCCCACGACCGAGTCGGTCGCACGACCTCATGGGGTGACGGGTTGGGGCGGCATGGACCCGTCTTCGTCGTTGGAGCTCCTATCCGTAGCTTGGGCTATGGCGTCGTCCCTCCGCCTAGAATCCGGGTCCATGGCGCTCCCAACGAGACCCGCCACACTTGTGCAGAGGTTCCTTAAGGAACCGAAGCCGTCTCGGCAGTCCGCGAGCGAATCGGAGCAAAAGCCGGAGAATCGAGATGAACAGTCAGAAGCGTCGCCCTGGTCGGTTCCGCCGCATGGCGGGGGGCCTCCTTTCGATGTCGGTCGCGTTTGCGGGCGGTACGGGCTGCTCGGGGCCGAGTGGCACCTCTACGTCTGCGTCCACCAGCGCTCCGTCGGGCGAGACGGTTCGCTCTGCGGACGGCATGGTGTCGTCCGCGAACCTGATCGCGAGCGAGGTCGGCGCCCGTGTGCTCGACGAAGGGGGCAACGCGGTCGACGCGGCGATCGCCACCGGTCTGGCTCTGGCCGTGGTTCACCCCACCGCGGGCAACATCGGTGGCGGGGGCTTCATGATCGTCCGCCTCAACGATGGCCGCTCGACAGCGATCGACTTCCGCGAGAAGGCACCCCTCGCGGCCAACCCTGAGATGTTCGTCGACGAGCACGGCGAGTACTCGTTCGATCTGCACCACAACAGCTACAGGTCTGTCGGCGTGCCGGGCACAGTCGCAGGGTTCGCGCTGGCGCACGAGCGCTACGGCAGCGGACTGCCCTGGGCCAACCTCGTCGCTCCGGCGATCGAGCTGGCAGGTGACGGATTCACGGTCACGTCCGGACTCTCGGGCTCCATGGCTGGCGTGCTCCCGAGAATGGAGCCCTTCCCCGCGAGTACCGCCCAGTTCTCGAAGGACGGACTACCCTACGAGATAGGCGAGCTCCTCCTGCAGCCGGACCTGGCTGGAACGCTCGAACGGATTCGAGACCACGGGCGAGAAGGGTTCTACGGGGGCGAGACGGCACGTCTTCTCGTGGCGGAGATGGAGCGTGGCGGCGGGATGATCACGGCCGAGGACCTGGACCGTTATGAAGCCAAAGAGCGGACACCCGTCACCGGGACGTACCGCGGATACGAGCTCATCTCGATGCCGCCCCCGTCCAGCGGGGGAACCGCCATGGTTCAGATGCTCAACATCCTCGAGGGCTTCGACATGGGCTCCCTCGGACACAACTCCGCTCCCTACATCCACCGTCTGACCGAGGCCATGCGTCTCGCATACCGTGACCGCGCCCGGTTCTTGGGGGACACGGACTTCGCCGACGTGCCCATCGAACGGCTGACGAGTAACGCGTACGCGGACGAGCTGAGGGAGATGATCCCCTTGGAGCAGGCAGGGCATTCGGAGCCATCGCAAGTCGCGATGGCGTATGAGAGCCCGGAGACAACGCACTTCTCGGTGGTGGATGGTGAGGCCTCCGCTGTGTCGGTGACGTTCACCCTGGAGAACGGTTACGGCTCGAAGATCACCGTGCCGGGAGCTGGCTTCCTACTGAATAATCAGATGGGCGACTTCAATGGAAAGCCGGGTCTGACCAGCGAGAGGGGCCTGATCGGTACCGAGGCCAACCTCGCCCGCCCTGAACAGCGAATGCTCTCCAGCATGAGCCCGGCCATCCTCACTCGCGATGGCGAGCTCGTGGCTGTCATTGGCACGCCGGGAGGGCGGACCATCATCAACACGGTCCTGCAGCTCGTGCTGAACCTCGTCGATCACGGGATGGATATCGACGAGGCCGTCGCCGCGCCTCGGATCCACCATCAATGGCTGCCGAACAACGTCCGAATCGAAGCGGACGGGGCGACCCCGACGGCCGTGGCTGAGCTCGAGGCCATGGGTCACACGGTCCAGTTGCGCGGCAGCCAGGGGCGGGCGCACTCGATCGGAGTCGACCCGGCAACGAAAGAGTTGATCGGCGCGGCAGACCCACGAGGCGAGGACGCCGGGTCGGCAGGGCCAGCCGGCGGCTGAGACCGGCAGCTCAGTGGCAAAAAAACCGAACGACCGCATCGACGACGACCGCGCCCGGGCCGTCTGGCATCGAGCGGCTCAGCTTCAGGCAGAGGCCGCGCAGCGCCTCGAGGAGCGCTCGCGCCGATTGGCCGATGGAGGCGATCGGGTTGCTCCCGTCCGAGGTCGAGGCAGCCGCAGTCGAGGCAGGCATCTCGCCGGAGTTCGTCCAACTCGCCCTCGCCGAGCAGGGAGGCGCGCTCGACCCCGGCAAGGAGCTGAGGGGCTGGCAGGACCGAGCCGCGACGCGGATCCTGCGCACGCCCGAGCGCAGCGTCGAGGTCTCACGCGTGATCCGAGCTGAACCGGCGGCCGTCCTCGAAGCGATGCAGCGCCTCCTCCCCAACCATCCATACTTCCTCACCCTCCGCGACACGGTCGGCGACGATCCGCTGAACGGAGCCGTCCTCGTCTTCGATGTTCCCAGCGCGTGGAACTCGGGCGCCGCCTCGGGCTTCGCGCTCGCCATGGCGTATCCGGACTTCAAACAGCTTCGGATCATGATTCGTCCGACAGACCACCAAGCGGGCCATTGCGAAGTCGTGATCTCCGTCGACCTCCGCTACAGCGTCTGGCTGAGTTGGATCGTCAGTTGCAGCGCGACGGGGATCATCGGCGCGGGAGGGGGCGTCGCCGGCGCACTTGCGGCGGGTGCGATGGGACTGTTCGGGGGGGTCTTCGCCGCCGCGGCCCTGGGCGTCGCCGGACTGTTGCTCGCGGGGGCCGCAACGGCCCGGGGGTACGGCCGGGTGTACCGCTGGGGATTGAAAAAAGGCACCACTGAATTGGAAAAGCTGCTCCAGATGCTCGAGGCGAACGCGCGCGTCGGGGGAGGCTTCACACCGGCCAACCCCGCCAGGCGAGCTTCATTGCCCAGCGCGGACGGGTAGGTCTTTAGCAGGCTCGCTCAAGGTGACATACCTGGCTGATACCGGCCCAGGAAAGCCAGGAACCTCGAAGCGTCGATCATGTCGTTCGCGACGTAGCGGATCGTGTGCGCGTCCACGCGACTCACGTCGCGGAGATAGCTGAGCATCTCCGCCGGAAGATAGTTCTTGAAGCTCACCTCGACGTCGATGGGTGACTCCAGGACGTGTGGCTCGAAGCGATCCAGCTCCCGGACAGCTTGGCTGACGGCTTCCCGAATCATCGCGTAGCCCCGGTTGGGCGTCACGGTCGTAGCCGAGTGGAAACCGTGGTTCCACTTGACGATGGCGCCGGGGATGTCCCCCACGACGGACCTCACCTCGGCGACAGCCGCGTCGTCACCAGACACCATGATGATGGGAACTCCGAAATGTCCCGCGATCGCTGCGTTGATGCCGCCTTCCGGCATGGCGCGGCCGTTGAGCCGCACAGCGGTGAGGTTGGCGCTCGACATGGTGTGGGCACGGACCCCCTGGGGGTTCGTCGTGCTCGCGTGGTAGCCGATGAAAACGGCTCCGTCGAAGGTCTCGTCGATGCCGTGCATCATCATCAACGGTCTGGGCCAGGAACGGACGACGAGGACATCGTCGGGCAGTCGCTCGATCAGCAGATTCTCTCCGTTCCCGTGCGAATCACTGACGACGATTTCTGTGGCGCCGCCTGCCACCGCGGCCTCGATCGCAGTGTTCACTTCGGTCGTCATGAACTGGCGGAAGCGCTGGTACTCGAACCCGCCGGGTCCCAGCTGATCGCCTGTCACGACCCCTACCACCCCCTCCATGTCCGCCGAGATGTAGATCTTTCGGCCATCCTGTGCCTCCAAGCCATTCTGGCCTGCGAGTAGGGCAAAGAGAACGGGGAGGGCGGGCATGCGCTTCACGAGTCTGCTCCTGTTCGGGTGGTCTCTTCCGGAAGAAACGACGCACCCGCGTCGGACGCCAGTCGACATGAGCCTGGATCGGGCGTCTCAGGCGCTGGCCCCTACTGTCGCACGTCCGCATCACGCGGGCGGGTTCGCACCGTGCCGAGGGGGATCCAGGTGCTCGATGCCACGTTGTCAGACCGAACCGACGATCGACCTATCTCGTATCTTTCCAACGACTTGGATGGAATATCGAGGCAAGCCTCTGGGGTGTGGCCTTCGAGTTGCAAATGTGGTGGGTCATTCCAATCGGGACGGCTCGCGGACCATGTCTCCACGGGGAGACAGTCCTCGAAGGGTTCACCGAACGGCGGCCGTAGTCCCTCCGTCTCGGTCCCCGTTCGGTGGACCCTGAATCGCCGCCCCGGTCGAGTGATCCGCCCGCAAGCGGTGGACAGCGGGGAGAGCATCGAGGGTCGTCCCCCCCCGACCTCGAACGTACGCGTGGGACCGGTGCGCCTCGGGCTGTGCCATCCCGCGAGAGAGTGTTGGGCCGGCTCACGTCGAGTGTTACTCGGAGAGCCGATTGCCCCGGTCGTCCCACCCGGCGACCGGGGCGCTTTCTTGCGGCCCATTCCTCGGCGGGACAATCTGCGTGGCCCGCACTCCCTTCACCTCGATCCCAAGCGCGCCTCCCAAGACGCCTTCCTCTGTGACACAACACCGCTCGCATCCGCTCCTCGTCGTCTTCGCGCTCTGGCTCCTTGTCTTTTCCGCGAGCAGCCAGATCATGATCATCTCACCGATCCTGCCCAGGATTGGAGACGAGCTGAGCATTCCCGAGGCGTATCTCGGCACCCTGGTCTCGGCGTACAGCCTCATGGTGGGGGTTTTCGCCGTCATCTCGGGACCTATCTCTGATCGAGTGGGCCGACGCCGAATCCTTCTTCTCGGCTCGGGCATCATGACCGTCGCACTGGCGCTTCACGGGTTCGTGAGCGGCTACGCGTCGTTCTTGGCAGTCCGACTCTTCGCTGGGTCGGCGGGGGGTGTGCTCTCCGGCTCGGCTGTCTCGTATATCGGGGACTATTTTCCTTACAACCGAAGAGGGTGGGCGACCGGCTGGGTGATGAGTGGGTCGGCCTTCGGTCAGATCATCGGCATTCCCGCCGGTGTCCTGCTTGCCGGTGAATTCGGCTTCCGAAGCCCGTTCTATCTGTTCGCGATCACGATGGCGATCACCTTCTTGCTCGTCTACGCGAGGGTACCGCAGCCGAACGTCGAGCGCACCCGCACTCGCCTCACCGTGAGGCGGGCGGTTTCGGATTACATGGCGATGCTCAGGCGTCCCGAGATCGCGTCGGCGGCGCTCGCGTTCTTCATGATGTTCCTCGGGGTCTCGATGTTCGTGGTGTACCTCCCGACGTGGCTCGAGACCAGCCTTCAGGCAACCCCCAACCAGATCGCCTCCCTGTTCCTCGTCGGCGGTGTCGCGAACGTGCTGGCTGGACCGAAGGCCGGGAAGCTGTCAGACCGAGTCGGCCGAAAAGCGCTGATCCTGGTGTCGTGCACAGGGCTCTCGATCGTCATGCTCGCGACGGTTCCACTCACGCAAAGCTTCTGGATGGCCTATCCGGTCTTCTTCGCGACGATGGTCCTCGTCGCGATGAGGGTCAGTCCGTTCTCAGCGCTGTTGACCGGGCTCGTGGGTCCCGGGCAACGGGGCTCACTTCTGAGCTTGACGATGGCGCTCGGGCAGGTGGGTTTCGCGCTCGGCGGGGCGGCGGCGGGGCTTCTGTACGCGGCGTTCGGCTACGGCAGCAACACGGTCGTCGCGGCGGTGTCCGTGCTGCTCATGGGCTTCATCGTGTGGTTCCGAGTCCCTGAACCGGAGATCGACTCGTCGGGGGAACCCATCTCACGCTCGAGCTAGGTCGCAAAATGCCAGAGCGCCGTTCGATGTGACAGAACAAGCGCGCTTGGGACGGAACATCCAAGCGTGGTCCTTCCGACGTGCTTGAGCCCAGTGGGGAGTCGCCCGCTAGGCTGACAGCGATGCCTGTCCCCCACCACCGGGCTTTCCCCTCGGTGCTGTGTCCTCGAGCAACGCGCGCAGGGACAGAAGCGGGAGATTGGCGCCCCCGTTTCCGGATTTGGACGCTCGGAAGCGTGGCTTGACCCGGACCAGCTTGAGGTGCCCGGCGCCGTCCTGCCGGAACGCGACATTCGTCGCGTACGCGGCGTCGATTCGTCTCGCGACCCGAGTCGCCATTTCGATCAGGTGGGGGTCGCGGATGACCTGTGTCGTGGCGAGCACCCCCGAGTCGACGGTCAGGCGCAAGCGTGGGACGACTGAGTGGATCTGTCCGCGTGAGTCGGCGAAGACATCGACCGAGTACTCGTCGCCTGGGAGATACTCCTGAACTAGCAGGTTGAGGCTACGGCCGTGGGAGTCGAGCTCTTCTGCACTCCGGATGACACAGCAGCCCTCGCCGAATCGGGAGCGCAGCACGACCGGGTACTCCCACGTGGCGGGCTCCAACACGTGGTCGAACACCGCGTATCTTGGAACGGGCACGAGCCCTTCGCACGCCTGAAGCATCGCGAGGCGGTCGGCCGCGAATTCCAGCGTCCTGTCGGAAGGGATGAGCGCCCGCGTCCCTGCCCTGCCCAGCTCGCGCCGCGCCGACGCGATCGGCAGAAGCTCTGCATCCGACATGGGAACGACCACCCGAATGCTGAACCTGCGGCATATCTGCATGAGGTTGCTGATGTACTCCGGATGGGTTCCGGGCAGCAGTTGAACCCGGTGTTGCGGCGGCACCATACGTAGCCCGCCCACGGATGGGTCCATGTCGGCCGCAAAGAGCACCACCGGTTCGTCCACCAATGCCTTCATGAAGGCCGTGGCCGACGCTCCCCCCGCGCCCGTGACCAGAATCCTCGTTCGCACGACAAGCCTCCAGATTCTGACGATCATCACCTTCTGTGCTCGTCGAACATGGGCAACCGCCGTGCCAGATTCTGCGGCCTCGCTTAGATTCCGCCCGCCCGCTCCGTGGCTGGGTGTCCGATTGGCCGAGCTCGACGGGCGAACGGGGTCTCGAAGGTGCCCGGAACAGGAGAGCGGACCCGCCATCGGTCCGTGGGTTCGAGGGAGGATGTGGAGTTGGATCAATCAGCGAGGCGCGACATGCTGCTCAGTCGTTGGACCCCGAAGGAGGGGCTCTGAGGTGACGACCGAAGGACAGGCCCCGGAGGGCCAGCCCTCCCGCGTGCTGCTGGTCGAGGACGATCTCGTTACTGCCCATCTGATCCAACACCTGCTGGAGGATACCGGCAGCTACCGGGTCACGCTGGCCCAGGACGGAATCCGGGGATCTCAGCTCGTCCGGGACGGTGAGTGGGACCTCGTGATGAGCGACATCAATCTTCCCGGCGTCGACGGTCTGGAAGTGATGAAGGCCAGTAAGAAGGCGAGCCCCGACACCCCGGTCCTCGCGACGACGGGGCACACCAGCCCAGGGTACGCGGAACAAGCGTTTCGCAGCGGCGCCGACGACCTCATCCTCAAGCCACTGAAGCGGACCGACCTTCTCGAGAAGGTGTTCGTTCTCGTGTCGCGCAAGCGCAGGAAGCAGGAATCACACGCCCCGACGGTTCTCGCCATCGGGCTCACGCCGGGGGACGCGGAGGCGGGATGCGGGGGTATCCTGCTGAAGCATCGGGATCAGGGGTTCCGCGTGGTGATCCTCACGATCACGGGCGATCGATCGGAGCAGTCCGTTGCGGCAGCGGAGGTCGTTGGCTCGATCGGCGTCTCGGGAGGCTTGACCATGCCTCCCCCACCGACCGAAGAGGAGCTCGTCACGGTGGTGCGCGTGGTGGTCGAGGAGCTGCGGCCAGTCACCATCTACATCCCGAGCCCGCACGATACCGACGAGTCCGCTCAGCAGTGCTATCGGGCCACGATCTCAGTGGCCAGCCAAATCCCGAACTTCTACTGCTACCAGACGCTAACGAGCACGCTGGCCTTCCACCCGTCGATTTTCGTGAACATCGCGCAACAGCTCGACACGAAGCTGGAGGCGCTCGCGTGCTTCGATCCGAGGGGTTGGGAAGGTCCGTATCCAGACGCGGATCGCACGCGGGCGACCGCGATCTATTGGGGTCGCCATCTGGACCACGGCCAGGTCGAACCTCTCGAGCGAGTGCGAGGCAGCCGGGACGGGCCGACCCATATCGGGGTGGCTGCCGCCAAGGAGGAGGCAAGATGACCGACCCTCGGCGGCACCGACTCTGGGCACTCTTGCTCGCGGCATTGCTGTCGGCTGGCTGCGCTGGAGGCCCGACTCCCGAAGCTGTCGCCGGGGCCGTCGCCTCCGGCCCGCTGAGCGCGCCGGAGCCGGCACCGATCGAGGCTGGTCGGGCACCTCTCCCCGGAGAATACGCAGAGGGGATCGACGTACTGCACTACGACTTGGAGCTGTCGCTCCAAATGGGGAGCCCCGAGATCTCCGGGAAAGCACGCATCGTGTTGACAGCCGGTGAGATCGCGATCGACGAACTCGCGCTCGACTTATCGGGACTCGCCGTCGAGGAAGTGTGGGTCGACGGTGTACGGGCATCGATCCGGCTCGATGGGGGCAAGCTGCTCGTGACCCTGCCCGGGGGTTCGAGGAACCGAGACGCCATCACCGTAGACGTGCTGTACGGAGGCGTTCCCGACGACGGCCTGATCCTTCGCGCGAACATGCACGGCGCCCCAGCCGCCTTCGCGGACAACTGGCCGAATCGCGCGCGCTTTTGGTTCCCGTCCGTCGACCGTCCAGGTGACAAAGCGACCGCGACCTTCACGGTGCACGCCCCCGAGTCGTGGCGGGTAATCGCCAACGGCTCTCTCACGGCTCCGCCCGAGGCGACGAGCTCGGATGCGCTAGGGGGCGGGCAGGGCCGCCGCACTTGGAGATGGGAGACCTCGGCGCCCATCCCGACCTACACGATGGTCGTCGGCGCGGCGGATCTGGTCGTGCGCGATGTGGGGCTCGCGGCGTGTGGCTCGGCGCCACGATCTCCGCGCAGCGATGGATGCGTCGAGGTGAGTTACTGGGTCTTCCCCGAGGACACGGTGAGCGCGTCGAAGGCGTTCGCGCGGGCCGCCCAGATGGTCGACTTCTTTACGGACAAGATCGGCCCCTACCCGTACGAGAAGCTCGCCAACGTCCAGAGCGCGACCCGTTTCGGCGGCATGGAGAACGCGTCCGCCATCTTCTACTCCGAGCAGTCGATCGCGAGCGGGAGGGACATAGAAGGAACCGTGTCCCATGAGATCGCGCATCAGTGGTTCGGGGACAGCGTGACCGAGGCCGACTGGCATCACCTTTGGCTCTCCGAGGGCTTCGCCACGTACTTCGGCGCGCTGTTCTTCGAGACCGCCGACGGGGTCGAACGATTCCGCGAGATGATCGACGAGAGCCGCCAGCGCGTCCTTGGGTCGCCGGACGTCGAACGACCTGTCGTTGACCCCGATGAGCAGAACCTCTTCCAGCTCCTGAACGACAACAACTACCCGAAAGGCGGCCTCGTGCTGCACATGCTGAGGGGACTTCTCGGCGACGAAGCGTTCTTCGCGGGCATCCGGGCCTACTACTCGCGCTTCCAGGACGGAGTGGCGCTGACAGCTGATTTCCGGCGGGTCATGGAGGAGACGTCCGGCACCGACCTCGATTGGTTCTTCCAGCAGTGGCTGTTCCAGCCGGGGTATCCGACCCTCGTCGCGGAAATGAGTTGGGATCCAGGTCCTGGTGAGGCGTTGGTCACGATCCGTCAGACGCAAAAGTCGGCTTGGCCGGCGTTCCGGATCCCCCTCGACCTCGAGATGGACGTCGCTGGAGTCTCACATCGAAGGCGGATCGACGTCACCGAGCGCACCCAGACCTTCCGCATCGAATTGGACGGGCCTCCAACCAGCGTCGTGCTCGACCCCGACGGATTCGTGCTGATGCGTACCCAGGCGGCGGGGCCGGACGCTCGCGACCACTGACACCGCGTCTCGTATCGCGCCGGAACCCGTTACACTAGGTTCTTCCTCCATCGGACCGAGGCCGCACCTAGGGTCGAGGCCCGGTATCGAACGGACTCATCCCCACCCTGGCCCGCCCTCGTTCGGGCTTTCGGGGCTCGCACCGGAAGGAGGCCGACACTTGGCCGCTACCCCGCACCTGGATTTCGAGCGGGACATCGTCGAGATCCAGGACCAGATCGACAAGCTTCTGGAGTTGGCGGAGGACAAGGGTCTCGATGTGTCGAACGAGCTCGAGGTGCTTCGGGCCAAGCTCATCGCGCTGAAGGAGGAGACCTACCGGAACCTCGGTCCCATGGAGCGGGTGCAGGTCGCACGGCACCCGCGCCGCCCATACATGCTCGACTACGTGCATCGGGTCTTCACGGACTGGGTGGAGCTCCACGGCGACCGGAGCTACAAGGACGACGAGGCGATGGTCGGGGGATGGGCCCGCCTCGAGGGTGAGTCGATCATGTTGATCGGTCAGCAGAAGGGCCGTGACATGAAGGAGAATCTGCGCCGCAACTTCGGGATGCCCCACCCCGAGGGGTATAGAAAGGCGCTCCGGCTCATGAAGATGGCGGAGAAGTTCGGGAAGCCGGTGGTGACGATCATCGACACGCCCGGGGCCTATCCGGGGCTGGGTGCCGAGGAGCGCGGAATCGGTGAGGCCATTGCCCGCAACCTCCGGGATATGGCGAGTCTTCGCGTACCGACCATCTCGGTCGTGATCGGCGAGGGCATGTCGGGGGGCGCCCTCGGAATCGGGGTCACGGACCGCATCCTCATGCTCGAGCACTCGGTCTACTCGGTGATTTCTCCGGAGGGCTGTGCCGCCATTCTGTGGCGCTCCAAGGACCACCGGGACGAGGCAGCCGCCGCGCTGTGCCTCACCTCGGCCGAGCTCCACCGCCTAGGGGTCGCCGACGAGGTGATTCCGGAGCCGATCGGCGGTGCCCACGCGGACTGGGATCTCACCGCCGACCGAATTCGCGCGGCCCTTGCCCGACACCTCGGAGAGCTCAACGGGCTCGATGCGGACGAGCTACGGCAGCGGCGTTGGACCCGTTATGAGGCGATCGGGGACTGGGTTGGTGAGGTCCATGTAGAACCCAGGCGGCAGGGGGGAATTGGGCACGCCTGACGGTCAGCCGGTACGGGGCTTGCGCCGTGACGACGATAACGTACTACCCGGTCTTGGGTTACGGCGTAAAGAGGCCCGCCACACTTGTGCAGAGGTTCCTTAAATGGCAGGCTTCGCGGAAGTTCGCTTCAAGGGAACGCGGAAGGACTACTTCTCGTTCGAGGGGTTGAGCCTCGAGGCGGGAAGTCGGGTGGTCGTCGAGGCCGATCGTGGTGAAGACCTGGGCGAGGTCACGGCTCTTGGACTCATTGCCGAGCGCAAGTGCAACTCGTCCGGCGGCTGCTCAACCCCCCACCCCGAAAAGAAGATCCTGAGGGAGGCCCGCCCAGACGAGCTGCGACGCGTCCCAGGGCTCCGTTCTGACGAGGAGCGGGTGCGCACGGAGACCCGTAAAAAGGTCGACGGTCACTCGTTGAAGATGAAAGTCACCGAGGCGGAGTGGCAGTTCGACCGCAACAAGCTGATCATCTACTTTACGGCCGAGCGCCGAGTGGACTTCCGCGAGCTCGTCCGCGACCTGGCCCGGACCTTCCGCACCCGCATCGAGCTCCGTCAAATCGGCGTGAGAGACGAGTCCGCCCTGCTCGGCGGCGTCGGCCGTTGCGGCCGCGAGCTGTGCTGCTCCACTTGGCTGCCCGAGCTTCGTCCGGTGAGCCTTCAGCTCGCCAAGGATCAGCAGCTGTCGCTCAACCCCGCGCAGATCTCGGGGTGCTGTGGGCGACTCATGTGCTGCCTCATGTACGAGCATGAGACGTACGTCCAAGCCCGCCGGCGGTTCCCTCGCGAGGGTAAGACCGTGCGCACCGGACGCGGCGACGAGAAGGTCGTCGCGGTCGACATCTGGGCCGAGACCGTCACGCTCCGTGAGCCTGGCGGGACACGGCGAAGGGTCAAGCTCGAGGCGCTGAAGGACGAGGTCGCCTCGTCGCGGCCGTCCACGCCCGAAGAGTGAGCGATCGACCCCGGCGCTACCTGACGACGCCCATCTACTACGCGTCCGGTGAGCCGCACATCGGACATGCGTACACGACCATCCTCGCCGATGCCCTCGCACGCTACTATCGGCAGACCGGTGCGGACGTGCTGTTCCTCACGGGAACGGACGAACACGGACCCAAGATCTCCGAGGAAGCGGCCAAGCGCGGACTCCAGCCCATCGAGCTGTGCGACCAGATGGCCGAGCGCTTCCGAGGCGCGTGGGACGACCTCGAGATCTCGTTCGACCGGTTCATTCGCACGACCGAGCCCGAGCACATCGCGGTTGTCACCGCCTTTCTCGAGCGGCTGTGGGAGCAGGGCGAGATCTACTCGGACCGCTATTCAGGGTGGTACTGCATCCATGAAGAGCGGTATTGGACGGAGAAGGACGTGGGGCCTGATCGGACGTGTCCGGATTGCGGCCGACCCGTTCGCCTCATCGAGGAGGACAACTACTTCTTCAAGATGAGCGCTTATCAGCAACGGCTTGTCCAGCACATCGAGGAGAACCCGAGGTGGATCCTCCCTGAGCACCGGCGGAACGAGGTTATCGGCTTCCTTCAGAAGCCGCTGGCAGACCTCTCCATCTCGCGTCCCAAGACCCGGGTGGGCTGGGGCGTTCCCCTTCCGTTCGACAAAGATCACGTCTGTTACGTCTGGGTGGATGCCCTGATCAACTACGTCACTGCCTCGGGGGCCGTGGATCCCGCGCGTCCCGTGGGCGAGAGGGGCTTCGAGTCGCCGATCGAGTCGCGGTGGCCCGCGGATCTGCACCTGATGGGGAAGGACATTCTCACGACCCACGCGGTCTACTGGCCCACTTTGTTGATGGCAGCGGGGTTGGCATTGCCCCGCCAGATCCTCGCCCACGGATGGTGGGTCGTCGGTGAGACGAAGATGTCGAAGTCCTTGGGAAACGTGGTCGACCCCTTGGAGCTGCGTGCCACGTTCGGGACGGACGCGCTTCGCTGGTTCCTGCTACGCGAGATGCCCACGGGGAGTGACGCGTCGTATACGCCGGAGCGGTTCCTCGCCCGGCACGAGGAGCTGGCCAACGTACTGGGCAACCTTGCCAGCCGGGTCATCTCCATGATCGCGCGATACCGGGACGGGGAAATCCCGGCGGCCGAAGGCGCCGGTCTCCAGGACGAAACGAGGACGGCGATCGAGCAGTACAGCACGTCCATGGAGGACTTCCGACTCCACGAGGCACTCGCGGCGGCCATGGAGCTGGCCCGGCACGCGAATGGTTACGTCGAGGAGCAGGAGCCGTGGGCTCAGGCCAAGGACGAGGCACGAGCTACGGACCTCGACGAGACACTGGCGTCACTCGCGCGTTGCCTGCTCGTCGTGGCCGCGCTCCTCCAGCCCGTCATGCCGGCAAAAATGAACCAGTTGGTCCGCCGTTTGGGCCTCGACGGCGTTCCCATTCTCGCGGAAGCGGCTCGGGTGTCACTCGCCGGAAATCCGGTGGACAAGGGTGACCCGCTGTTCCCACGGGCGGAGCTGCTTACATCCTGATGAACATCCTGAAATCCGCGCGAAGCGCCGTGATCAGCGCATCTTCGCGCGCTGCATCCAAGAAGGCGGCGCCCGCAACGCAGCCCCTCGGCTCGGCCAGACCGCTCCGCTGCCTCGTCGATTCCTGAGGTGCCGTACCGCCGACGTCGACCCTCTTGGTACGCCACGTGCAGACAACTCAGGAGCCCGACTCGCGTCGCCGCCGATCCATACCGGTCGACGGGGGTCGCGGTAAAGGTGGATCGGGTTGACCGGTAACGGAGCCTCGGGTAGCTTGGGCGCTGATCCCGGCACGTATGTATCGGCTGACCTCCCCCGCCCGCGGATCCACGCGGGCGATCGTGGGGGGGTTCGTTCGATCACTATTGGTGCGATCACAAGGAGCGACGGTCCGGGGATATGGTGAAAGACAGATGGACGGTCGTCCTCGTTCGCGGAGAGGACGGACCTCTTCGCCAGCTTAGCTTCACGCCCAGGTCGATCCGATTCGCCGTCGCGGGAATCGGAGCCTTCCTCGTTTCTCTCGTGGCAGTGTCCGTGTTCCTCTCCAGCGGGGGAGTAGCGCGTCTGCACGCCCTTCATCTCACCCGTCAGAACGAAGTCATGACTCAGGAGCTGGCGGACGTGCGGGTGCAGGTGGCTGCGCTGGAAGGTACCGTCGACGCCCTCGTTCAGAAGGGCGCCGAAGTCCGCACCTTGGCTGGCCTCGAGTCGATCGATGAAGAGGTACTGCAAGCGGGTGTGGGAGGGCCGGGTTCGGCCACCTTGGACGCTCATCCCCTGTGGGACTTCGAGTCGGTCCAGTCGAAGGAGGCGTTCGCAGTTTCGTACGATCTGGCCGCTCTAGAAAGACGGACGGATCTGCTCGCGGCCAGCCTGTCGGAAGCATCGGACAGTCTCTTGGCGCATCAGGAGCTCCTCGAATCCACGCCCTCGATTCTGCCGACGACCGGGGTATTGTCGAGCGGCTTCTCGAAGTCCCGCTTGCACCCGATCCACCACAAGCCGCTTCCCCACGAAGGCATGGACGTCGCCGCGCCCGAGGGCACGCCGATCCTGGCAGCAGCAAGCGGCCGCGTCAGCTTCGTGGGCTCACGCACCGGCTACGGCCTGACCGTGCAATTGGATCACGGGTTCGGATACGAGACGCTGTACGGACACGCGATGAAGATCCTGGTGCGCAAGGATCAGGAGGTGGAGCGGGGAGAAGTCGTGGCGCTCGTGGGTGACACCGGGTGGACGACCAGCTCTCATCTACACTACGAGGTCCACGTACAGGGGAAGCCCGTGAACCCGGTCGGATTCGTGATCGCGGGCTCGGTACCCTGAGCCGGCCGGCGGTGTAGAGCAGCCAGCACCCAGAGCGCGGCCGTCGGCGGCCGGATTCTTAGAGGACCCAAAAAGGCGCCGCCCGGCGCCTTTTTCGCTTGCAACCGTTCAGGTACCGTGGGATCAGGTTATTCCCGTGGAAGCGACGGAGCGCATTTGGTTCACCTTCCACGTACGCCGACAGCGTGACCGGGCTGGCCCTCGCCGCCCTGTTGGCCATCGGTACGGCCGATCCAGAGCTACTCCGCCCCGACAGCGTGCTCCGCCCCGCCGGCGGACCCACGATCGCCCTCGTTCACGCGCAGGGTTCGGATGGTGTGTCCATCCGGCTCAGCATTCCGTTCGTGGAAGGTCATGCGGATGCCGGAGCCGGCAATCTGCTGCAGCTCCTTACGATGCAGCGCATTCGCCCGCTCCGCGAGCAGATTGGCGCACAAGTCGAGGCAACGCGCACCCCGTGGGGCCTTGCGTACAGCGTGAGCGGCTCGAGCGCGGACTTCGCCCACCTCGCGTGGATCGTCCGTCGAATCCTTGCGCGTCCTGGGACTTCG
Organism: Longimicrobiales bacterium; assembly: GCA_965248625.1. Lineage (GTDB taxonomy): Bacteria > Gemmatimonadota > Gemmatimonadetes > Longimicrobiales > Gaopeijiaceae. The sequence continues at coordinate 3,021,949 of OZ252109.1, forward strand.
GGCTGGGGACCGGCACGTGCACGCGTGCGGGCCGCAATCGAGAGAGAGAGAGAGACTCCTCGGCATGCCCTGAGCCTCGAGCTCCGGTCGTTGGTGGCGCCCTCGCTTCCGCCCCTGGCGGGAACACCCTCTTCGCTCGACGTCCTGAACCATGCTCGTCTGGTCGAGCTGTGGGCCGCATCTCATCACAGGTCCAACCTGTCGTTCGTGGTCGTAGGCGCGGTTCCGGTAGAAGCCGTCCTCGCGAACCTCCTCGAAGTGGGAATGGTCGGGCCAGCGCCAATGCCCCCGCGTAGCCCGCGAGGCGGTGTCGAAAACGATCCTCCGCGCCCCGAGCAGATCCGCACGTGGTACGGTGAAGCATATCAATCCAGTCGGGGGGACGACCCACGTGCTGCTGTTGCGGCCCTGCTAATGGGCGGTCGTCTGGAGGGGGTCGGGAATGCGTACGAGGCGTGGGTGGAGCGCTGGGAGTTGGGGCCCGGCTCGACTCTCGTGGTCGCAGGCGCTGCATATCGGCGCGGGGCGCCAGCCATGCGCACGCGCATCCAAGGCCTTCGCGTAGAGATCGGTGAGACCCTCACCGAAGTGGAGGTGCGCAGTGCAGCCGCGGCGGTCCGAGTCGAATTGGTCGTGCGAGCACGATCCCTCCTCGGCTTGGCGAATCTCATCGGGTGGCACATGGACGCGTCGGGTGACCCCGAAGGCGCCTCGGACTACCTGGCCCGATTGGCGCAGATCGACAGGGCTGCGATGGAAGCCTTCTTCCGCGACCTGGCCACGTCCCAGGCTCTCATTGCGGAGCTGCCCTCGTGACCGGCGAGCGTCGAGGGCTCTGGCTCCTTGGGCTTGTGGTAGCCGTTCTGGTGCCCCCGACTCACGCCGTCGCTCAGGGCGCCTCGTCCGAGGTGCTCGCAAGGCCCGGTCGCGAACTCGTGGACTCGGTTGCCGTCCTGGTCGTGAGCGAGCGGCCGTGGACACCCACGGTTGCCGTCGTCGTGTCGTTCGTGGGTGGGTCCGGTGACGATCCAAACGGCGGCGAGGGTGCCTCGTGGCTTCTCGGGATGGTTCTCACCGAGATGGCGCGAGCCGAGCTCGCGGGAATGGGGGCCCGCGTGCAAATCGACGTGGAGCCGGCGCGCACGCTCGTGACGATGCTTGCCTCGCCGGAGGATTGGGAGGTTGCGTACCGGACATTGATGGAGGCGCTGTCGGTGCAAGACGTGGCGCCGTCGGCCGTGGACGCGGCTCGAGAAGATCTTCTTGCGCAGCTCGCCTTCCAGCGCGGGGCGCCAGTGCGCACGTTCGAGCTCGAGACCGAACGACTGCTTCTAGGGGCATTCCATCCGTTCGCGCGCGCCCCGGCGGGCAGTGCGGAGAGCATCAACGGCTTGGGCGTCGGCACGCTCGTCCAGATGAGGCACCGCGTGTTTGACCCCCAGCACGCTGCGGTCGCGGTCGTCGGAGCGATTCGCGTTGATGCGGTGGCTGCTGCATTACCCTCCGGACGCACGATCGGACCTCTCCCCGGCTCTCCTCCCGGGTACTCGGGGACATCGTCCGGGATGCAGGCCGGCGATTCGGCGACGTCTTCGGTGGCTGCGTCCGCCGCCCTCTCGGGAGCTGTTCCCGAAACGCAGGAGCGCGGCGAGACCGAGGCCTCCGGGACCGGGTCGAAACGGGCCTGGACCGAGGGCGAGCGGCACACCGTCGCGGACGACGTCACGAACAGCTGGATCGTCGCCGCCTATCCGTTTTCGAGTGACGCGCCGCGCACCGACTTCGAATTCCTTTCCTACAGCCTCGAACGCGAGCTCAGCCCTGACCCACCCCCTCCTGGGCTCTTTCATTTGAGCGCCGAGGTGCGAGATCTTCCGGACGGGCCCGTGGTTCTGGTCATCGCCACTGTCGAGACGAGGACGGCTCCGACCTGGGAGCGGCGAATCGTGAACGCCACGGATCGTCTCGCGGCGAACGTCATGTCCCCGATGTTCTTCGATCGGCACCGACGCAGCTTTCGATCCGCAACCGCGATCCGACTGGCCGCGCCGGAAGAGGAGGCGCATAGGATTCTCGCCGACGCACAGAGGTTGGGCTGGCTCCGTGACGTCGCGGCCGACATAGGGCTTCTATCGCGAAATCGGCTCCAGCGTATAGCTTCCATGTTGGGAGAGCCGCGCGTGTTGGTGTTCGGGCCGGGGCGATCGCGGGGCGGCCACGAGTAGGCCCTTCGCTGAGAGCCCGGTGCGACGAGGGGAGCCGAGCGGGCGCCGCTGCGGCGCCGGCGCGAGGCGTCTTGATGAAGCGCGGACCGCGTGGTACTTTGCGGCCCGCAAAAAATCTGAAAACGCGACAAATCGGAGCGCACAGATGAGGAGCGGAACTTTCCTTTTCGCAATCCTGGGCTCGCTCGCAATGATGGCGTGCGGTCCCACCGACTTCGCCGTGACGGCGGAGCTCGAGGTGGCGAACCCGGACAGCGAGGGAACGATCAGGCGGCAGCTGCCCGATGTGGAGATCAGACTTCTCCCATATGATCGCGATGTCATCTTCGACTCGCTTACACGAGCCTCGGCGACACCCGAGCCGCCCATCCCGGATTCGCTTCTAGAAGCGCAGTCCCGGGTGGCTGAGGCGCAGTCGGAGTGGCAGAGTCTGGATGGAGAGTGGGCACTGCTCCGGGAGGAGCTTCAGGACATCAGCGACCGACTCGAGACGCTCAATCGGGCGGAACAGCAATACCGCGTCCTGTTCAGGGAGTTTCAGGACAAAGAGGCGCGGCTGGGCGCGGTGGAGCGGCAGAGAGACGCCGCCTTCACTCAGTTTGACGGGCTTCAGCAGTCCACGATCCAGCAGGCCGAGGCCGTCCGACTTCTACGCGAGGCATGGGGCGACGAGGCGTTCGTGGATTACAGCACCATCGTTCTCGGCAAGATACAGGCGAGCGGCCTCGATCCGGTGACGGACACGACCGACGCCAGCGGACTGGCGGTCTTAGCGGCTCCGGCGGGACAGTACTGGGTATACGCCCGCTGGGAGCGCATGTTTGACGAGCTCTATTGGAACGTGCCGTTTGCCGTAGAGGGCTCAGACCCGCTCTCGCTTCTGCTGAACGCCGACAACGCACAGGTCAGACCGATACTTTGATCCCTGACGGGCGCGAGTGCCCGTCGAGTCGCGTACGCCCCGGCGCTCCCTTCGGAGCCCCGGGGCGTGCTCTTTTGTAGATTCAGTGCCGAGATGACGACCGAAACCCAATCCACCGCCGCAGGTCCGTTCCGCGAGGTCGACGACAGCGGAATCGCTTGGATCACGTTCAACGACCCCGCCCGGAAGCTCAACGTGCTGACCGAGGCCGTGATGACGTCTCTGGCCGAAGTGATCGCCGACGTCGCTGATCTAGGGAGGCGTGGTGAGGCGCGGGTCGCGGTGGTCCGCAGCGGCAAGCCGACGAGCTTCATTGCCGGCGCGGACGTCTCGGCAATCAAGGCCGTCGAGAGTCCCGAGGAGGGCTCGCGTGCCTCTCAGCTCGGTCAGGAGATCCTCCGGGCGCTCGAGGTGTTGCCGATCCCGACGGTGGCGGCGATACACGGGATCTGTCTCGGCGGTGGCCTGGAGATGTCGCTGGCCTGCACGCGTCGCGTCGCGTCGGACTCGCCAAAGACGAAGCTCGGGCTTCCCGAGGTGCAGCTCGGAATTCTCCCTGCATGGGGAGGTACCACTCGCCTTCCCCGCCTGATCGGCCTCCAGGCCGCATTGGACCTCCTCCTCACTGGCCGCAACGTATCGTCGAGCCGCGCACGGAAGCTCGGTCTCGTGGACGAGATCTTTCCGGCGGCGCTGTTCGAGCGTAAGGCGGCGGAGTTCGCGCTGGCGCTCGCCGAAGGTGCCTCGGTCCGGAGTCGCCGAAAGCCGATCTCGAGGCGCCTGCTCGAGAACACGTCTCCCGGTCGGTGGATCGTGCACTCCACGGCACGCAAACAGGTCCTGGCGAAGACCGGCGGGCACTACCCCGCGCCTCTGCGCATCCTCGAGGTCGTTCGCTCATCGAGGGGACGGTCGCTGGAGCGCGCATTCGAGCTGGAGGCCGCTGCTGCGGGGGAGCTCATCGCGTCGGGGGTCTCCAAGAACCTGATCCACGTCTTCCATCTGCGAGAGGCCGCTCGCAAGGGGATCTCCGAGGGAGGTGAGCCGGCCACGGTGTCACGGATGGGTGTGTTGGGGGCGGGAGTGATGGGGGGTGGGATCGCCCAACTCGCCGCCTACAACGGCATCCGTGTGCGCGTAAAAGACATCCGGCACGAGGCTGTGTCGGGCGCGCTGCGGCACGCTCGCTCACTGTTCGACCGATCTGTGCGACGGCGCCGACTCAGTAGCCTCGCGGCTGGTCAGCGCATGGAGCTGATCTCCGGAGGCATCGACTACGACGGATTCGGCCAGCTCGACCTGGTCGTGGAGGCGATCGTCGAGAAGATGGAGGTGAAGCGCTCGGTCCTCGCGGAAGTCGAGGCACGGACGTCGCCCGATTGTGTCATCACCTCTAATACGTCCACCCTCACCATCGACGGGATGGCACAGGCGCTCGCGAGGCCGGAGCGCTTCGTGGGAATGCACTTCTTCAACCCGGTCCACAAAATGCCTCTCGTCGAGGTGGTCCGGGGCTCCCGCACCACCGACCAAGCCGTGGCCGCGGTTTACGCGCTCGCGCTTCGCCTCGGGAAGGTCCCCGTCGTGACGCGCGACGGCCCAGGCTTCCTGGTAAACCGGATCCTGGGCCCATACCTGAACGAGGCGGGGTTCCTCCTCGAAGAGGGAGCAACCATCGACTCCATTGACCAGGTGGCGCTGGAGTTCGGAATGCCCATGGGCCCACTCCGCCTGATCGACGAAGTTGGCATCGACATCATGCGTCACGCCGGAGCGACCCTGCACGAGGCCTTGGGCGACCGGCTTGCTCCTGCCTCGACGCTGGTCGCACTGGGTGAATCCGGCCGGCTCGGGCGAAAGGGTGGATCCGGCTTTTACACGTACGAGGACGGAAAGGAGAAGGGCATGGACTCGTCCGTGTACGGCCACCTCGGACCTCGACGCGCCGTCGGGTCAACCGACTCGAAGGCCATCCGCGCTCGTCTCGTGCTCGCCATGATCAACGAGGCCGCCCGCGTGTTGGATGAGGAGATCGTGAGCACGGCCGGCGACGTGGACCTCGGGATGATCATGGGGACCGGCTACCCTCCATTTCGTGGTGGACTGCTTCGATATGCGGATTCGGTTCCGCTCAGGACCGTGCTCGACCGCCTCGTGGAGTACGAGAAGGCCGTTGGGGAGCGATTCGCGCCCGCTCCTTTACTCGTCCGACTCGTGGACGAGAGGCGCGGGTTCTACGAGGCCTTCCCGGGGTCGTGACCAGCTCGTTTCGGATCGCGGGCATCGTCCCGGCGTCTGGCCTGTCCACCCGGGTCGGTACGGCAAAGGCACTGCTCGACGCGGGCGGGAAGACCTTTCTCGAGCGGGTGACCTCGGCCCTCCTGCAGGGGGGCTGCGATCCGGTCGTCGTCGTCGTGCGTGACCTGCATGGGCCGATCGCAGCGAAGGCCACCGGGGCCGGAGCGGTCGTCGTACACAATCCCGATCCCGAGGACGGGCCTATCTCGTCGATCCGATGCGCCCTCCGCGCATGGGGGTCGGAAGTCGACGGATGCGCGGTGTGCCCGGTCGATCATCCCATGATCGATGCGGGGACCGTAGCGTCGCTCGTCGAATCGTTTCGCCGAACCGGCCCTCGCGTGCTGATCCCGACGTTCGACGGGCGCCGGGGCCACCCCACCCTTTTTCACGGCTCCTTGTTCCCTGAGCTATTCGAGGACGGGCTCGAGGACGGTGCCCGCACGGTCGTCCGTCGTCATGCGGCACTCGTTCAGGAGCACCCCGTGAGCGACGAGGGGGTCGTCGTGGACATCGATACGCTGCCTGAGTATCGACGGCGCTTCCCCCACGCGTACCGTCGCTGCTTCCAGAGCAGATGACGCCCTTGAGTTCCCGGCCACCCACTGCGGCCACCGCCGCTACGAGCATCCTCGAGTCCCTTCGCGGCTCCGAGATCACCGTCGAGTTGCTCGTGATCTCCGACAGTGACGACCGAGTCGTTGGCAAGCGCATGCTCGTCCGCGAGGATGCCACCGAGGGCTCGTTTGGCGACGCCGAGCTGGACGAGGCAGCGCGGGCCATCGGTGAGCGGGAGCTGCGTGAGCCCTCCCGTGGCAGCTGCGTGCACAGGGTCGACGCGAGCTCCGGGCGGCGTGTGAGCGTTTACGTCGAGAGCCATCGTCCGCGGCAAGAGCTGATCATCGTGGGCGCCGGACACATCGCGCAGCCGCTGGCCGCGGTCGGCACGCTGCTCGGCTTCGAGGTCACCGTGCTGGACGATCGTCCTGAGTTCGCCACGCGGGAGCGCTTCCCCGAGGCGGCGTCAGTGCGTACCGCCGACTTCGCGGATCCTCTTGCCGATGTCGATATCCACGCCGGCTCACACGTCGTTCTCGTGACTCGTGGACACAAGTATGACTTCGAGTGTCTTCGTCGGCTTCTGGTTGCGGATACGACGCCCGCGTATGTCGGGATGATCGGTAGTCGCCGCCGCGTTCGCGCCACTTTCGTGCAGTTGGCCGCGGAGGGCATTCCCGAGGAGCGCATCGCGACCGTGCGTGCCCCGGTCGGCCTGGACATCGGCGCACAGACCCCGGCGGAGATCGCGGTCAGCGTTGCCGCCGAGATGATCCTCCAGCGACGCGGGGGCAAGGGGCTCCCTCTTTGCGAGATGGAGCGCGTCGTCGAACGATTCCTGGCTTCGTCCGAGGACGCATCTTGAGCCAGCCGGATGATCGGGCTGTCTACGAAGCGGTCCTCTCTTCGGTGCTCGCCGGGCGGCGGGCGGCGCTGGCGACCATCGTCTCGACTCGGGGATCAACGCCCCGGAAGTCCGGATCCCGCATGCTCGTCGATCCAGAGGAAGGGCTCGTCGGTACGGTGGGCGGCGGCTGCGGGGAAGCCGAAGTCATCGAGACGGCGCATCGGGTCATGGAGGATGGTGCTCCCAGGCTGGTTCGCGTCGATCTCACCGACGACCTTTTGACGTGGAGCCCGGCCGTGTGCGGCGGAATCATGGACGTGTTCATAGAGGTGGTGGCCTCCTCCGGGGAGGACCCGAATGAACCTCACTCGGCATGACGCCGGGTCCCACTGATCCCCATCCGCTCGTCCGCATCCACTACCTCCGTCCTCCCGATCGCTTGGAAGTCTTCGAGCAACGCACGCTCGCAAGCGACGCGAGCGTGATCGTCACCTTTGCGGAGGCCATGCACCGAGCCCCCGCGATGGAGCTGGAGGGCGAGGTCGTGCTAGAGTCCGGGTCGGACGTCGTCTGGTTCACGTTTCCCGATGAGTGGCACGATATCGGCCGGTTCCACACGGCAGACGGCGTCTTCAAGGGATTCTACGCGAATATCCTCACGCCCCCGGAGATCCGTCCGGACCACGTTTGGCACACGACGGATCTCTTCCTCGATGTGTGGCTGAGCCCGGGCCGTCGGCCCCTGCTTTTGGACGAGGACCAGCTCGGCGACGCGGTGGCCGAGGGATGGGTCGACCTCGAGACGGCGCGGCGCGCACGGCAGGAAGCCGCACGAATCGTGGAAGAGGCCGGGCGCGGATCCTGGCCTCCACGAGTGGTCCACGAGTGGACCCGCGAACGCGCGCGCGCGACCCTCGGGCGAGGCTAGTGTCCACAGGTGCGCGGCCAACAGCCTGGCGACGTTGAGCTAGTCGTCCACGCGGTGCGCGGCGCACAGCCTGGCGACGTCCACGTAGACGGCTGCGAGCACCTCTGGATCCTCGCGAATGCAATCGATGAGCCGATCGTAGGCGTCCAGAAGTCGCACCGGAACCGCGATTTCCTCGTGGTGGTAGGCGCCGCCGTCCACGAAGAGCAGCCTGACCTTCTGGACGGGGTCCGTCACTGGGTGGTTTGATCGCCTAGAGGCCGCGCGTCGACGACGGGTGCCGCCAGTGTTCCTGCCACGGTCATCCGCCTTCCGTGAGGCGGTTGACCGCGTCCTCGATGGTTCGGTAGTCGAACCCCGCGAGCCTGGTCGCCATCCCTTCCCCCCGGCTGACCATCACGGACGGCGTGCCGGTAAGCCCGAGCGCCGACGCGAGACGCATGTTCGCGGTCACGAGGTCGGCGTGTCGATCGGAGTTCACACAGTCTCCGAAGGCCCCCACGTCCATACCCAGGTCTCGCGCGTATCTCTCGAACTGCCCCGTAGGATCACCGGCGGCCGACCAAGTGAACTGATTCCGGAAAAGCTCGTCGTGGTACTCCCAGAACCGGCCCTGGTCTTCGGCGCAGCGCGCGGAGCGGGCGGCGAGGAAGGAGTTCGAGTGGATGGACACGAGCGGCAGGTCGTAGAAGACGAACTTCGCCTTGCCCGTCTGTACCAGGTTCAGGTCCAAGAGCGTTTTGATGTTCGTCGCGAAGTCCGCGCAGCCCGGGCACTGATAGTCGCCGAACTCGAGGATCGTGACGGGAGCCTCAGGGTTTCCACGTTCGACGCCGCGCGCCAGTTGGATGAGGTCCTCGTCGGATATCTCGCCCAGGTCGATCGGCGCAGAAACCGCGTTGCTGAAGGCGCGTGTGGTCACCGAGTACAGCGCCGCGCCGACTCCGATGACAGCAGCTACGCCGAGGATGACGTAGAATCGGGTCATGTCCGACCCCTTGGCCTTCTTCTGTTCCAGCCGGCTTTTGCCTTTGTTCTCGCGTGTTCTACGGGACACTTCGCCACTCCGGTCGTCGGGCCCCGGAGGCTCGCGGTCAGTTGCCGCTGGCCTCACCGGTTGCCGTTTACTCTGGTGGTTTCGCTCGGGCGCCTCCGGCCTTTCCGCAGCTACCGAACTTTTTACATCGGTACACTAGGTCCTAAGCCTGGAATCAGGCAACGTGATTTCAGGCCACCAGCGCCGACACAACCTCTTCGGTCGACGTCAGGTCCCTGCTCACATGATCGGCGCCCGTGGCTTCGAGAGCATCGAGGTCGAAGTGGCCGGTCGCCACCGCGTAGGTTCGGGTGCCGTGATAGCGGCCGCATTCGACGTCGCGTGGCGTGTCACCCACGACCACCACCTGCTCGGGACGAAACGGCACGCCCCACGCGCGCTCGGCCCTCTCGATCGCGATCCCCGGCAGATGATTCCGGTGCTCGTGGTCGCACCCGAATCCGCCAACCGGAAAGCAGTCCGCGAGGCCGGCGGAGCCGAGCTTCAACTGAGCTCCCTCCTTGATGTTCCCGGTCACGAGCCCCAATGCGATTCCAGGCATGGCCTCGAGCACGGCCAGGAGCTCGGGTACGCCCGGCAGGGTTTCGACAGGGTTGTCGGGAAGGCGCCGCGCGAGCTCCGGAGGGTAACGTTCCCACAGCTCCGGCAGTCCGGCGTCGATCTGGTCGTCGTCGAGCCCGGCCAGATTCAACAGCTCTCGCGCGATCTGCGGATCCGTCTTCCCCGCGAACGCGACTTCACCTACCGGCCCGACCGTGCCAAAGGCCTCGTCGAGCGCCGCCAGAAACGCCTCCTTGGCAGGCCCACCCCACACGAGGGTGCCGTCGATGTCGAAGAGGATGAGGTGGGTCACACGCCCCGACCTCGGCGCGGGCCCGTGGCGGGTGCGCGTCGCTGGTCTGTCGACCTGTCTCTGCCATCGGACCTCCTCGACGACATCACTCGGACCGGCCTGCGAGGCCGGTCAGAAGCGACGGGTCGAGGTTGCCCCCGCTGATCACGGCAGCGACGCGACCCCCGATCTCGGCTGCCCCTGATTGGATCGCCGCCACCGTTGCTGCTCCGGAGTATTCGACGACGAGCTTGGTGCGGTTCAGCAGGAAAGCGGCGGCGTGCCTGATCGATTCGTCCGAGACGAGCACGACGTCGTCGGCGAAGTCGCGGATGTGCGCGAACGTGAGCTCACCCGCCTGCACGGGGGCCAAGCCGTCGGCGATCGTCTCGATGGTGTCTAGCTTCACTGGCCTGTCGGCGTCGAGAGCCGCCCGCATGGAGGCGGCCCCCGTGGGTTCCACGCCGATGATGCGCGCGTCGGGCCGGAGCTCCCGTACCGCCGCTGCGGTGCCGGCAGCCAGACCGCCGCCCCCGATAGGCACGACGACGGTGTCCACATCCGGCCAATCAGCGACGATCTCGAGGCCCACGGTTCCCTGCCCGGCAATGATCTCGGGGTGATCGAAAGGGGGCACCATCGCGAGACCCTCTTTGGCCGCGATCTCTTCGGCCCGCGCCTTCCGCTCGAGGGAAGTCGTGCCCTCGAACACGACCTCCGCGCCGAGGCGGATGGCCCCGTCACGCTTGACGGGAGGAGCCGTGGTGGGCATGACGACGACCGCACGCACGCCCCGGATACGAGCCGCGAGCGCGACCCCCTGGGCGTGATTCCCGGAGGAGTACGTAATGACGCCGCGGGATACATCGTCGTCGGAAAGGCGGGAGATGAAGTTGTAGCTGCCGCGGATCTTGAATGCGCCTGCCCGCTGCAGCGATTCGCACTTGAGGCGTACGTCGGCCCCCGATTCCTCGGAGAGGTCCGGAGACCAGACCAGGGGCGTCCTCACGATCACGCCCTCCAGACGAGCCGCCGCCTCCTGGACGTCCTTCAGCCCAACCCGGTCCGGGGCTCGGCTCATTCTCCCTCGTCCGGCCCGGCCGTCGGAAGGGGCTCCACCGCCGCCGGCGCCTCTGCGGCATCAGCCGCCGTCTCGATGTCTCCGACTTCACCGTCCCCGACTTCGCCGTCCCCGCGCCCGGCCTCCAGAGCTTCATCCACCTCGTTTTCATCATCCCTGACGACGCGCGCGACATCGACGAGCTCGTCGATGTCGTCGAGGTTGACGAGCCGAACCCCCTGTGTGGCTCGACCGATGACGCGAATCTCGTCGACGCGCTGCCGGTTCACGACCCCGTTGCGCGTGATGAGCATCAGCTCCTCTTCGGGGCTCACCGCCTTGATGGCCACGACCTTACCGGTCTTCTTGTTGGTCTTCATGTTGATCACGCCCTTCCCGCCCCGCTTCTGCAAGCGGTACGCCTCGATGTCGGACCGCTTTCCCATTCCGCCATCCGTGACGACGAGGAGGGTCGAGTCGTCACGCGCGATCACCATTCCCACTACGACGTCCTTCGCCGCGATTCGGATGCCGCGCACCCCCTCAGTCGCACGACCCATCACCCGAGCGTCGGACTCCTTGAAGCGAATCGCGATCCCACTACGCGTCGCCAGGATCACCTGGTTCGTGCCATCCGTGATCTGGACGTCGATGAGCTCGTCGCCTTCACGGATATTGATCGCATTGAGGCCCACCGAACGCACGTTGCCGTACGCCGACAGCGCCGACTTCTTGATCTGACCCTTCCGGGTGCAGAAGAGGAGGTAACGATCGTCGGCGAACTCCCGGACGGGCACGATGGAGGCGATCTCATCCTTGGGATCGATGTCCCGGATGTTGACGATGGGCTTGCCACGCGAATAGCGGCCGGCGGGGGGCACCTCCCACACCTTGATCCAGTGACACTGCCCGGACCGGGTGAAGATCATCAGGTAATCGTGCGTGGAGGCGACGAAGAGGTGCTCTACCCAGTCCTCGTCCTTCGTCTGCATTCCCTGGAGTCCGCGCCCACCGCGCCGTTGCGCGCGATAGGTCGTGAGCGGAATGCGCTTCACGTACCCCTGACGGCTCACGGTCAGAACGACCTCTTCGTCCTTGATGAGGTCCTCCATCTCCATGGTCGTCGCATCCCCGACGATCTCGGTCCTTCTGTCGTCGCCGAACTTGTCGGAGATCTCCTGAAGCTCCTCAACGATGATCTGCATGCGGCGGGGCCGGCTCGCCAGGATGGCTTCTAGCTCGGCGATCGTAACCCGAACCTCTGACAGCTCTCGGTCGAGCTTTTCCATCTCGAGCCCGGTGAGACGAGCGAGCCTCATGTTGAGGATGGCTTCGGCCTGCAGCTCACTGAGATCGAAGGACTCTCTCAACCGCTCCGAAGCCGTCTCCGTGTCGTGTGACCCGCGGATGATCTTGATCACTTCGTCGATGTTGTCGACGGCGATCTTGAGACCTTCCAGGATGTGCGCTCGAGCCTTGGCCTTGGAGAGTCTGTACTCGCTCCGCCGCACCAGCACTTCGTGCCGGTGATCGATGAAGTGGAGCAGCATCTCGCGCAGGCCCATGACGCGGGGCACGCCGTTCACGAGCGCGAGGAGAATCGTGCCGAACGTGGACTGCATCTGGGTGTGCTTATAGAGAAGGTTCAGCACGACCTGCGGCACCGAGTCCCTTTTCAGCTCGATGACGATGCGCATCCCCTCGCGGTCGGATTCGTCGCGTAGAACCGAGATCTGGGTGAGCTTCTTGTCACGTACGAGCTGCGCGACCTGCTCGATGAGACGCGTCTTGTTTACCATGAACGGGATGGCCCGCACCACGATGCGCCACCCGCCCTTCTCCATCTCCTCGATGTCCGCTTGGGCCCGCATCACGACGCGCCCTCGCCCGGTTCGGTACGCGTCCTCGATCCCGTCGCGGCCGCAGATGTAGCCCCCGGTCGGGAAGTCCGGACCCGTGACGATGCTCTCCAGGTGCTCTTGGGGCAGCTCGGGGTTTTCAATGAGCGCGACCGTCGCGTCGACGATCTCACGGAGGTTGTGCGGAGGGATGTTCGTCGCCATGCCGACCGCGATGCCGCTGCTCCCGTTGACGAGCAGGTTTGGAGCCCGGGCAGGCAGGACGGTCGGTTCCTCCAGCCGGCCGTCGAAGTTCGGGATGAAGTCGACGGTCTCCTCGTCGATGTCCGACAGCATCTGCGTCGCGAGGGCGGTCAGACGGGCCTCCGTGTACCGATAGGCCGCGGCCGAGTCGCCGTCGATGGATCCGAAGTTGCCCTGGCCGTCGACGAGGGGATAGCGCAGCGAGAAGTCCTGGACCATCCGGACCATCGAGTCGTAGACGGCCGAATCGCCGTGCGGATGGTACTTACCGAGGACCTCGCCGACGACGGTGGCGCTCTTCTTGTATCCGCGGCCGGGCGCCAGTCCCAGCTCGCTCATTGCGTATAGGATGCGCCGATGAACGGGCTTGAGCCCGTCGCGGACGTCTGGAAGCGCGCGCTGCACGATGACGCTCATCGAGTAGTCGATGAACGACTCGCGCATCTCGTCCTCGAGAAGTCGGGCGATGACCCTCTCGCCGTTGTCAGAATCCATACGATTGCCTCTTGCTCGTTACGCGGAGCCGGCCACGGTCCCGGTTGGGTGGTTCTATGTGCGGATGGACGACGCGCGGGTGTGCGCGGCGGGAACGCGCGTCACGGCTCCCGACGCGAACGCTCATGGACGCCTACGGGCCATGAACCGTGGCCTGCGAGCCACGAACCGCGCGCCTGCGAGCCACGAACCGCGCGCCTTCGAGCCACGAACGATGGTCTCACGGTTCGCAGCGCGGGGCAGCGACGGCTGCGCGCCCGTCGGGGCAGGTCAGGTACCCGGTGCCGGGTAGAAGATCGCGAGCGCTCTTCCAATGAGTCCCTGGTTGCGGCCGATGTCAGCGGTCACCTCCGAGCGGGTCGTGTCTTCGATACCCTGGAAGATGATCGCATCCGCTCCCATCGCGGCGGCCTCGACCCGAAGCATCTGGAGGACCTCTGTCTGTTCAGTCCCGAGTGGGGCGCGCGCGGTGACGGGTCCGATCGACTGGTACCCTTCGCGAGCGGCCTGCCCCATCTGCGGGATGATCACCTCGACCTCCTCGGGGCCAGCCTTGGGAGGGAGCTGCACTCCCGCGCAAGCCACGAGGGATCCGGCCAATACGAGAACGCCCAAGGCTTTCCTCATTCGCGTGCCTCCTAGGGGATTGTGCAGAACGGTCGCCGGGATCCGAACGGGCGGGAAATCGGTCGTGTTCCCCGCGGAATCAGAAGGAGACGCGCCGCCCCTCGGCAGCCGTTTGTCGCGGCGGATCGAGGACCCGGCGAGACGCCTCTGAAGTGCTTGAAAATTAACAGATTTAGCAGGTCACGGGAACGGTGGGGAGAACGACGTCGGGGCCTCTTTCAACTCGATCACCACGGGGCGGCCGGCGGACTCGAGGCGGACCAACACGTGGGGCTTGTCGACCATTACGTACGCCCGCTCGTTGGTGCCGCCGCCGCTGAGGCTCAGCTCGATCACCTCGAACGTCCCCGCGGGAACGGTGATCTCGGTCGTCTCTCGCACGCGGATGGTGATCGTCCGCGCGCCGCCACTCTGTGGGCTGACCACGGGAAAGCGAATCTCCTGACCGTCCTCGAGGTCGGAGATCCAGGCCACGAGCTCCTGCATCTCTCCCAGGAGAGCGCCCTGGACGACCTCTCGGTCGATCTCCCTCTCGCGCAGCCCCTCTCCCGTCGCCCGCCCACGGACGCGACCGTCCACGATCTCCATCTCTATGGATCGCCCCCCTTGCGGGGTGATTACCCTGGAGGTGCTGGCGATCGGCCGGAAGGTCCGGGGCGAGAAGAAGACCTCTGTAGCCTGGGTCATGTTCGGCATCGACATCGAGGAGCTGAACGACATGACCTGCTCGCCGTCCCGGAGCTTGCGCGACAGCGTCCGCAAGAGCTCCGCCACGGGCCGGCCCTGGGCCGTCACTTGGTACCTCCACTGGCCTGGCTCCAGCACCGACGGATCGTATTCCGTGTCCGAGGCCCTGACCTCGATGTCGTCCAACGTGAGTGGGCCACCCTCCACGTCGACCATGCGGAGCGGCCCGAACTTCGCGAGGCCCGGCCGGACAAGGGTGGCGTCCCCGACGACGACGATCACGGCGCGATCCGGCAGGATGTGCTCACCCAGCGCATCCCGGACGTCGAACGGCCCGACGCCGCTCACACGTCCCCGGTACGCCTCGAGCTCTTCGGTGGACCGGCCCCGCAACCGGTACGCCGCCACCTGACTCGCGATCGATTGGGGCGTCTCGATGCTCAGCGGAAAAGAGCCCACCAGGAAGCTCTTGATGTCGGCGAGATCCTCTTCCGGTACCAGCTCCGTGCGCATGCGCTCGATCTGGTGGAGGAGCTCTGCGACGGCGCTGTCGGTTACCTCGGTCCTGACTTCGGTTCCCGCGATGAAGACCCCGACGTCCCGCCTCCGCGATGCCTGTGAGTAGGCTCCGTACGTCCACCCCTTTTCCTCCCGGAGTGTCTTAAACAAGCGGCCAGAGCTGGATCCGCCCAGCACCTGGTTCCCCACCTGCATCGGGATCCAATCGCCGTGATCGCCCTTCATGATGGTCTGACCGACCCTGACCACCGACTGGAGCGACTCGGGCCTGTGGACCAGCACGACCTCCGTGGTCTCCCTGACGGGTGGCGTGAAGTAGGTGGGCGGTCGACTCGCACCTGGCTCCCACGATCCCAGAGCCTCGTTCAGGCGGGCTTCGATGCCGGCGACGGTGACGTCCCCTGCCACCACCACCAGAGCATTCGTGGGCTTGTAGTGCCGTCGGTGGAACGCCACGAGGTCGGACCGCGTGATGCTCTGGATGGTCTCCGGAGAGGCGGTCAGACCGTACGGATGTCGCCCGTACACGGCTCGCGTCAGCTCGCGATCGGCGAGGAAACCGGCTTGGCCGAGCTGCAGCTGGAGCCCAGTGAGGGTCTGTTGCCGGAGAAGGCCGATTTCGTCTTCGGAAAAGCGCGGGTTCGCGACGATGTCTCCGAGGAGCGCGAGGCCCGCGTCGAGCTCGGGGGTCACCACCCCCAGGACGATGCTCGTCCAGTCATCCGCGGCAGACGCCGTGAGCGTGGCTCCGATGTCGTCGGACGCGTCCGCGATCTCGAGCGCCGTTCGACCTTCGGTGCCCTGTGTCAGAAGGCCGGCGACCATCGCAGCGACACCCACGCGGTTCCGTGGATCGGACGCGTTGCCGGCTCTGATGACGAGATTCACGGTGACGAAGGGTTGTTCGTGGTGGGGCACGACGATGAGGTCGGCGCCGTTGGCGAGCAGCCGCTCCTCGAACGCGGGGAAGTCGAGCTCTTCGAGTGGGAGTGGCTCCGGCGGGGCCTGCTGCGCACCGAGAGCACCCGCGCTCGCCGCGAGCGCACAGAGGACAGGGAGGTGGCACCGTGGAGAGACGCAAACGTGGCGCAGTGAAGAGACGGGGAGGTTGCGGGGGGGAGAGACCGAACGGTGGGTAGTGAGGAAGAAGAGCCTCCGGATCCGCGCGCTCATGGGAGCACCCCTCCCGTCGGCCGGGCGATGACCACCGTCCGATTCTCCAGCACGAGATACTTTCGGGCCACCCGCAAAACGTCCTCCAGCGTGACCGCTTCGTATCTCGCGAAGTCTTCGTTCACCGTGAACGGGTCTGCGAAATGCAGGGCATAGCGCTGTAGCGTGGTCGCCTTCGCCGCGACGGTCATGCGCCCCGCCACCTCGGCGGACCGCTGCTGGTTCAAGGCCTTGTCCAGCTCCCGTTCCGTGATGCCCTCCGCCTTCAGCGTTTCGATCTCCAGCTCGATCAGAGACTGGATTCCATCGATATCCCCCCCGGAGTTCGGGAGGCTCCCGAACAGCATCGTGCCCGGGCCTCTCCGCTGAACGAGAAGCGAGATCACGGTCGGCGCCACCTGCTCTTCCTTCACCAGCTTGCGAAACAGCCGGCTACTCTGCCCGCCGCTGAACACGGTCGAGAGCAGTGTCAGCGCATACATGTCTTCGTCGCTGGCCGCCGGGATGTTGTACCCCATGTACAAGAGCGGTAGCTGGGCCAGCGGGTCCGCCACGGAGACCGCCCGCTCGCCGTCCGTGCGTGGACTGGGAGGCGGCTCTGGAAGCGGCGGGACGTCCGCCCCCCTGGGAATCGAACCGAAGTACTCCACGGCCAGAGCTCGGATCTGCTCCGTGCGCACCGCACCCGCCACGACCAGAGTCGCGTTGTTGGGCACGTAATACCGCTCGTAGAACGCCCGCACGTCGGCGGTCTCGGCCGCGTCGAGGTCATCCATCGAGCCGATCACCGCGTGTCGGTACGGCGCGTAATCGGTGGAGAGCGTGTCGAAGGTGATGCGCGCCTGTCCGTACGGCTGATTGTCGATCCGTAGCCGCCGCTCCTCTTTGACGACCTCACGTTGATTCTCGAACCCTCGCTCCGATACCACGAGCCGGCTCATGCGCTCGGCCTGGAGCCAGAGGGCGAGGTTGACGCGATTCGAGGGGAGCACTTCGAAATAGCCCGTCCGATCGGTGTCGGTCGTGCCGTTGTACCGCCCGCCGGCGCTGGTCACCAGCCGATCGAACTCGCCGTTCGGTACGTTCTCCGTCTCCTCGAACAGCATGTGCTCGAAGAAGTGGGCGAATCCCGACCGGCCCGGCGTCTCGTGAGCGCTACCGACCCCGTACCACATGTTCACCGCCGCGACGGGTGCCGAATGATCTTCGCTCACGATCACGCGGAGCCCGTTATCCAGGCTGAAGGTGTCGATGGGGATGGGGGGAAGCTCGAACGTTTGGGCCGGCAAGGGGTGACTGCCCGCTATCCCGGCGACGGCGAGCATGATGCAGGTCCGGATCGGCGATGTCTTCACGGCGGAATCCCGCAGAAGCCATGGAGTCGCGGGCTTCATGGGTGCAGACGACCAGGCCCGCGGCCGGCACCGCGACCTCAGTCAGGCCCGGTTCCGTGATCGTCATCCTGTACACACGGGGCAGAGGCACGTTCAACCCACCGGCCGAGCGACGCGGAACGACGCGGCGTGCCGTAACCGGTTCGTGGCCCTACCCGCGTAGCGAGGCCTCGGCCCTGGGAGTCTGACCGAGCAGATCCGACAGGTAGGCCCCCGTGGCGCTCTCGTCGACGGAGGCCACCTCCTCCGGCTCCCCCATGGCAACGACACGTCCCCCACGCGCTCCGGCGCCTGGTCCCATGTCGATGATCCAGTCCGCGCTCCGGATGACGTCGAGGTTGTGCTCGATGACTACGACCGTGTTCCCGGCACCTACCAGACGGGCGAGGACGCGCAGCAGCTTCCGGACGTCCTCTCCGGACAGCCCGGTCGTGGG
Organism: Longimicrobiales bacterium; assembly: GCA_965248625.1. GTDB lineage: Bacteria > Gemmatimonadota > Gemmatimonadetes > Longimicrobiales > Gaopeijiaceae. The sequence continues at coordinate 3,040,109 of OZ252109.1, forward strand.
CTCGTCCAGGATGTAGAGCTTTTCCCCGCGGCGCCCGGCCGCTCCGGACAGCTCCCGCGCAATCTTCAGCCGCTGCGCCTCGCCGCCGGAGAGGGTTGGCGCGGGCTGGCCGAGCCGGAGGTATCCGAGCCCGACCTGCTGCAGATGCCAAAGGATCTGACCTAGGCGATCCTGCTTCAAGAAGAAGCGTATCGCCTGGTCCACCGTCAGCTCCAGCACCTGCGCGATGTCCAGCCCGTTGTATGTGACATCGAGGATTTCCCGCTTGAAGCGGGTCCCACGGCACACATCGCAAGCGACGTAGACATCTGCCATGAAGATCATCTCGATCTCCACCTGGCCCGCGCCCTTGCACGCCTCGCATCGGCCCGCGTTGATGTTGAAGGAGAAATGACGGGCGTCGTAGCGCTTCTTGCGGGCGAGTGGTTGGGCCGCGAAGAGCTTTCGGACCTCGTCCCAAGCCTTGATGTACGTGACGGGGTTTGATCGCGGCGTCCTGCCGATCGGCGACTGGTCCACCAGCACGACGTCGTCCAGCCGGCCGGCGCCGATCAGTGTGCGATAACCGCCGACGGACTCGCCGAGGTGCTGCTTGGCAGAGACCTCGCCGCCGCGCAGCTCATACTCGAGAGCACGGTATAACACGTCGTGGATCAGCGTCGACTTCCCTGAGCCCGATACGCCAGTCACCACGGTGAGGGCCCGGAGCGGAATGTCGATGTCGACGTCTTCGAGGTTGTGCAGGAGAGCCCCGCGAAGCTCCAGATGCGTCCCGCTTCGCCGGCGGCTCGCCGGGAGCCCGACCTCGCTCCGACCCGAGATGAACCGTCCGGTCGAGGTGTCCGCCTCGGCAAGCGCACCGGGCGCTCCCTCGAAAACGACTTCTCCTCCGCTCTCTCCCGACGCCGGCCCGAGCTCGACGACGTGGTCCGCAGCCCCGATGACCTGGCTGTCGTGCTCTACGACGACGACGGTGTTCCCTGCGTCGCGAAGTCTTCGAAGCAGGCCGAGCAGCGCAGCGGTATCGCGGGGGTGAAGCCCGACCGTGGGCTCATCCAGCACGTAGAGTGTGTCGACGAGTCGAGAGCCAAGCGAGTTGGCCAAGTTGATCCGTTGAGCTTCTCCTCCAGAGAGCGTGCGGGTCTGACGGGACAACGTCAGGTATCCCAGCCCGACCTCGACGAGAAAGCTCAAGCGGGCCTGTAGCTCACGCAGGATCGTCTCCGCGATCTTCGCCTCCATGCTGTCGAGCTCGAGGCCGTCCACCCAGGGGAGCAGCTCGTCCAGCGGAAGCGCGCAGACCTCGGGCAACGTGCGCGTTGCGACGCGGACGCTCAACGCCTCGCGGCGGATTCGTCCCCCTTCACAGCTCTGGCACGTCACCGCGCTCTGATACCTGCGCAAGAAGACTCGGATGTACTGCTTGTAGCGCTTGTTCTCCTTGGACCGCAGGAAGGGGATGACACCGACGAAGTCCGCCGATCCGTGTAGAACCTCGTCCCGGAACCCTGCGGGAAGCTCCACCCACGGATCCCGATCCGAGATCCCGCGCGCCCGAGCGAACCCGGACAGGGCGTCCCGCTCTCGGAGATAGCGGGGCTTGGCCCACGGATCCACGGCCCCGTCTGCGAGCGACCGTCCTGGATTGGGAACGATCAGTCGCTCGTCGTAGTCGAGCGTGGCGCCGAAGCCGCTGCACGTTGTACACGATCCGTACGGATTGTTGAAGGAGAAGAGCTTCGGGGTGGGCTCCAAGAGCTCGATCTCCGGATGCTCTGCGCAACGGAAGTGCTCTGTGAAGCTGATCCGCGCGTCGTCACCGCTGGCCGCCGCACGCACGACGATTGCCTCTCCTTCGCCCTCCACGAATGCCGTGCCCAGAGAGTCGGCCAGCCGTCCCCGAACCTCCGGCACGGCGGTCAAGCGGTCCACGACGACGAGCACTTCGTCGGCCTCCACGAGGTCACGGCCCAGCTTGGCGGGGTCGTCGGCCCCTTCGACGGCGAGGTCCAAGACCTCCCCCTCTACCAGCACGCGCAGGAAGCCCATCGCGCGCAAGTTCTCCGCCACGAGGGCGTGTGTCACTCGGCCGCTCACCTTGAGGGGGAACGCGACCATGAACTTCTCGCGCGCCGGCAGCGACAGCACCTCGTCGACGGCCGCGGATACCGTGTCTGGTCTGACCCGGCGCTTGCATTCGGGACAGTGGGTATGCCCCACGCGCGCCCACAGTAGACGCAGATAGTCGTAGACCTCCGTTGCCGTACCGACCGTCGACCGGCTCGACTTCGTGAGGTTCTTCTGCTCGATCGCGACGGCGGGAGAGATGCCCTCCACCGACTCGACCTGGGGCTTCTCCATCCGGTCGAGGAACTGCTTGGCGTACGTAGAGAGCGACTCTACGTAGCGGCGTTGACCCTCAGCGAACAGAGTGTCAAGCGCCAACGAGGATTTTCCTGATCCCGAGGGCCCCGTGATCACCGTGAACGCCTGACGCGGCAGATCGAGGTCCAGATTCTTGAGGTTGTGTTGCCGGGCACCTCGGATGCGGATCAGATCGTCCATAGACCGCTCATTGTACCGCACCCGGTTTCGGTTGGATACCGGGAATCCAAGGCTCGGAAACGGGCCGGGGCGGAGAGCGAAGGAGTCGGGTCGCACTGCCGTTTGACCCGGCATCCGCGACGTCGCTATTCTTGGTATCATGATCGACTTTACGAGCGTCTTTAGTCACAATCGCGCGTCTCGAACGAGGCGGGTGACACGTGAGGTGAACGCCTGAAGACCGCTGACACCAAAGTGATTCACCACGGCTCGTCCAGATGGGACGGGCCATTTTTTTGCCGACGCGGCGGCGTCGCTCACGGATCGGAACCGGTCTCACACGACCGGCCGGGCTTCCTGAGCGGCGAAGCCGTCCGCGCAAGGACACGCTGATGAGCTCCTACCCTCGCGACAGCTTCCGCGCTCTCCGGCGGTACACGCCGGACCGCCGGCCCGTGGACATCGACCTGTCGGACAACACGAACCTCTGGGGCGCCCATCCCGACGCGGTGGCCGTCGTCACGTCTTCCGAGGCGGGGGCGGTCTCCAACTACCCGTCGGTCTACTCGGACGATCTGCGGGAGGCGGTGAGCGCCAAGTTCGGAGTGTCCGCAGACTGTGTGGTTACGGGCTGCGGCTCGGGCGACGTCCTGGACTCGGCCTTCCGAGCTGCGTGCGAACCGGGAGTCCGGGTAGCGTTTCCGACACCGACGTTCCTCATGGTGCCGCACTACCTCGTCTTGAATGGGCTCGAGGCCGTCCCGCTCGGGGACGCCGTGCAACCTCCCTCGCCCGGAGAGCTGCTGGGCGCCGGTGCCGACCTGATCTACGTGTGCAACCCCAACAACCCTACGGGCACCGCACTAACGCGCGCGTGGGTGGACGAGTTGATCGACGGGGTCGGCGACGGCCCAGTGCTCATCCTGGATGAAGCCTATCTCGAGTTCGCCGAGGCCTCAGCCGTCCACGTCGGCGAACCTTCGCTGCTCGACCGGGCGCTGGCCTCGCCGCGGGTGCTGCTGGCACGAACCTTCTCGAAGGCGTATGGACTCGCCGGACTCCGTGTCGGATACGGAATCGCCAACCCCGAGCTGGCGGTAGAGATCGACAAGGCGCGTGGACCGTACAAGGTCGCACCCATCGCCGAGCGCGCGGCGGCGGCCGCACTCAGGGACGAATCGGGCTGGCTGGGACCCACGGTGGAAGACACGGTTCGTTGCCGGGACCGATTGCTGGAGAGCTTGAAGAGTCACGGCGCCAATCCGCTCCCGTCGTCCGCCAACTTCATCATGCTCCCCGTCCCCGTGCCGGCCGTCGACGCAGCGGCGGACTTCCGTGCCCGCGGGATCAGCGTGCGCTCATTCTCAAACGTTCCTGGACTCGGTGAGGCGCTGCGCATCACCGTCGGCCCTCTGCCCGTGGTGGAGAGGCTCGTCGCCACCTGGGAGGAGCTCTCGGAGTACTGGGGCGGAGAGATGGAAGCCTCGGGATGAATCGCAGGCTCCCGAAACACCGCGTTGTCGGACGATGACGGGCGTCGACCACTTCCAGGAGGAAGAGGCGCTCGGGAAGGCGTACGACGCGCGCCTCATGAAGCGACTGCTCCGCTACCTCCGGCCGCATGTTCACAAGGTCATCGGCGCGGTGTGTCTGTTGATCCTGGCGTCCGGGCTTCAGATCGTCGGCCCGTGGTTCACCAAGGTGGCGCTCGACGACGCGATTCCGGCCGGCGATGGTAACATGCTCGCGCTCCTCGCTGGAGCGTTCCTTCTCATCAACTTCGTGCTCTTCGGGCTGCAGTACGCCCAGACGCTGCTCACGACTTGGCTGGGACAGCGGGTCATGTACGACCTCCGAAACGAGATCTTCGCCAAGCTCCAGCGGCTCGATCTCGCGTTTTACGATCGGAATCCCACCGGTCGGCTCATGACCCGCATCACGAGCGACGTGGAGACGTTGAACGAGCTGTTCAGCTCGGGCGTCGTGGCCGTGTTCGGTGACCTGTTCACCCTGGGATTCATCATCGCCGCCATGATGCTCCTCGACTGGAAGCTGGCGCTCGTCACGTTCAGCGTGCTTCCCTTCGTCGCGTGGGCAGCGTTTCTGTTTCGGGCCCGAATTCGACAGGCGTACAGAGACATCCGCGTGCGCCTGGCCCGTATCAACGCCTATCTGCATGAGCGGTTCACCGGCGTGCGCGTAGTCCAGCTCTTCAACCGTGAGGACGCCGACGCGCGCCAGCTCGACGAGATCAACCAGGACTACTTGGCCGCCCACCTCCGGTCGATCACCTATTACGCACTCTTCTTCCCGGTCATCGAGGTGTTCACGGCCGTCGCCGTGGCGCTCATCGTCTGGTACGGGGGCGTGTCGGTCATCGGCGGAACGGTCACCGTCGGCGTCGTCGCGGCCTTCCTCCAATACGCTCGTCGCTTCTTCAGGCCCATCCAGGACCTCTCGGAGAAGTACAACATCCTCCAAGGCGCGATGGCATCGTCGGAGCGGGTGTTCAAGCTGTTGGACGAGCGGATCCATGTGACCGACGCCGAGCACGAGCGCCCGGACGCCGAGCGCAGCGTGCGAGGGGACATCGAGTTCCGCGATGTCTGGTTCGCGTACGGCGATCGGCAGGACGGTGAGCCCGACTGGATCCTGAAGGGTGTGAGCTTTCGGGCAGCGCCGGGCGAGAAGGTGGCGATCGTAGGGCACACCGGCGCGGGAAAGACGACTGTCATCAACCTCTTGATGCGTTTCTACGACCCCCAGAAGGGTGACATCCTGCTCGATGGAATCGCGATCAGCCATTGGGAGCTCGCTGAGCTCCGGGCAACGGTGGGCCTCGTGCTGCAGGACGTGTTTCTGTTCAGCCACAGCGTCGGATACAACATTCGCCTGGGCTCGGAGCGTATCTCCGACGAGAGGCTGCGGGCCGCGGCGGCGGAGGTCGGTGCGTCCCCCTTCGTCGACCGTCTGCCGGACGGGTACGACCAAGCTCTCGGCGAGCGGGGCTCCACGCTGTCCGTGGGTGAGAGGCAGCTGATCTCGTTCGCACGCGCGCTCGCGTTCGACCCCAAGATTCTCATCCTCGATGAAGCCACGAGCAGCGTGGACTCGGAGCTGGAGGAGAAGATCGAGGAGGCCACGACAAGGCTCATGGAAGGCCGCACCTCACTCGTCATCGCACACCGTTTGTCGACCGTGCAGGGGGCGGACCGGATTCTCGTCCTGCACCACGGCCAGCTCGTGGAGGAGGGCACCCACGACGAGCTGCTGGAGCACGGCGGGCTGTACGCCCGCCTTTACGAGCTGCAGTTCGCACCGGCCGCCTAGTGGTGTCTCAGAAGCTCCGGTTACAGACCACTAGGTGTGTCTCAGAAGCCTCAGTCGCTATCGAGGGGTGGGCCCCCGGCCGCCGAGCTGGCGAGGCGGGACCACGGGCGTCCTAGTCGTCTGGCGTGAACCTCACGGGCCCGCCCGTCCGCTCGCTGCCGTCCCTCATCACGCCGCGCACCCACCACATCAGCTCGGTGCCGGACTGGAGCGGGACCGTGTCGGGGACGAGGTAGGAGGTGTCCTGGGTTTCCGCCGCGTGGACGAGGGCGCCCGATCCATCGAGCACCTCCAACCTGTAGCTCAGCACTTCGGGAACGGCCTCCCAAACGAGCCGTAGCGGGCCATCGGCGGCCTGACCGACGGGACTGATCAGCTCGATGTCGCCGCCGGCTCCCCGGAAGAGCTGCGCCTCGGGACCCAGGCTGCGCCAGACGACGCCTCCGCCGATCAGCAAGACGACCGAGGCCGCAGCCGCCATCGTCCATCGGGGTACCCTGTGGCGTTGGTCCTGCTTGGCTCCCTGACCGATGGACCGTAGGAGCTCGAACTCCCCATGGCAGGCGCTGCACGCCATGACGTGGTCGAGCAGCTCGAGGCGCGACGCCTCGGACTCCTCCTGATCGACGAGACGGCGGAGGCCCTCCGGACTGACGCACCCGGCCCGTGTCGGGTCAGTGCGGGCAGCCGTGACGCTCTCGTAGAGGGCCTTCAGTCGCTCGTCGCTCAATCGATCATCTCCGGGCCTATGCCGAGCTCTCCGAGCTTCCCGCGAAGATCCGACAGTCCACGGTACAGCAGATTCCTTGCTTTCGCCTCTGTCCATCCCATGAGGTCCGCCGTCTCTTGGGTGTTGTACCCCTTCAGGTACATCCGGACCACCGGGCGCCGCGAGTCCATCAGCTCGTCCACCGCGTGCCCGACCTGCTCGGCCAGCTCCGATCGCTCGATCAACGCTTCCGGATCCGCGTCACCGCTCGTCATCCACGTGCTTTCCCGCGTCGTGTCCAGCTCTTCCTCCGGCCTTGCCCGCCGGCGACGAATCAGATCGACCGCGGCGGAGGATGCGGTTCTGTACACATATGACGCAGTAGCCTCGGCAATCCTCTCGCCGCTGGCCAACGCCTTCCAAAGCCGAATACGCACTTCCTGGAAGAGCGCGTCGACGTCTTGGCCGGAGAGGCCGTGCCGGGCACCGATGCGGCGCACGGCGCTCGCCGTGCGCGCGAGCGTTGCGTCCAACGCCGGCGAGATGGGATCGGTTCGGGAGGTCACCTAGGGAACCTCTGCACAAGTGTGGCCGGTCTCGCGCAGGAGGCTTCGTTGTGCCCGGACCCGAGGCGCGTCGCGGCCATGGGGGGCGCCGACCGGCTCAGCGAGGGTGGGAACCGCCGGAAAGGGTGTCCGGCGGGGGACCACCAGAAAGGGTGTCCGGTGCGATCCTGGCCGAATCCGATGGAACCGATCCCGCCAGTGCCTCGTCGGCGAGCGCGGAGGGGTCCGGTCTTTCAGACGCGAGGATGATCTCGCCGCCGTAGCGGATCCACGGCTCCATGCCCTCGAGGTACCCTCCTGCGGGGGCGAGAGCGGCCTCGGTGTACCTTCCCCCTGGATTCCACAGTATCCACTCCTGGATTCCAGCGTCGTAGGTGGCTTCGATCTGCGCACGCACCTCGGGCCCCTCATAACGGGGCGATCCGAGCGTGAAGTCTTGCAGCCATGGGCGTGTCCGGCCGGCGCCGTCGACGACCGCCGAGCGCTCGACGGCGTCCCTCAACGCCGCGTAGACGATCTCGTACGGATGGCTGTTGGGCTGCTGAAAGCCATAGCTGCCGCGCCAGTAATGCGACGGGTACACCATGGGTAGGGCCACGTCGACCCGATCGATCATGAGCTCCCACAGCTGCCCGATCCCGACGTCTCTTCGGGCTACTGTGGTGACGCCGAACACGTCGGCCGTCAATTCCAAATCCAGGTCTGCGAGCTGCTCGCGCGCATATCCGAGAAAGGCGCGAACGGTCTCCGCCTTCGTCCGTCCGTCAGACGAGGGGAACCTCGCCCGATCGAGCTCCGAGCTGGGCGCGTCCGGGAAGCGGACGTAGTCCCACTGGACCTCGGGGAAACCGAGCTCGGCGGCCTCGCGCGCCAGAGCGACGTTGTACTCCCAGACCTCGCGGTGGTTGGGATTCACCCACACTTGACCCTTTCCATCGATCCACACGCCTCCGGCCGTGTCCTGCACCGCCAGCGCGGGCCGGGCCTTCGAGATGATGGGGTCCTTGAAGAGGACGATGCGGGCGATCGGGTAGATCCCGGCAGCGTGCAAGCGAGCCAGGAGTCCGCGGATGTCGCGGATCCGAATCTCTTCGGTCGCGCCGATCTCGTGGGCGAGGGGAATCTCCGTCCTGTGGCTGATGTACCCGGTGGCGTCCTTGAGATCGATGACGAAGCTGTTGATCTCCGTACGCTGGGCCAGCTCGGTCAGCTCCCCACTGCGCTTGGTCGACCCTGCCGCCCACGCGTTGAGGTAGATGCCGCGCACGTGCTCGGGTCGCTCGAACGTCAGGCGTGGAGAGACGTCGGTGTCGGAATCGACCACGCCCGGCGCGTCCTCCGCCGGGCCATTCTCCGGCATTTCGGCGGTGGCGGGTGCCGTCCGTGTCGCCTCTACGTCGGCCAAGACGGCCGATTCCTCGGCATCGTCGGGCGACTGCGCCTGCGGGGGCGCTTCCGTCACCCGAGGCGCTTCGTCGTCGGCTCGAGCATCGGCTGAACGTGAGGGGCCGTCGCACCCGGCGGAGAAGACGAGGAGGCCGAGGAACACGCGGCGAAGGAGGCTCGTCGCCATCAGTAGTAGGGTAGGCTCGAATCGATGTCGGCACGCCAGCCCAGTACACCACCCGCCAGGTTCCATACCTTGTCGAAGCCGGCTGTGCGCAGACGCGCCACGGCGACACCGCTGCGACGCCCGGAACGGCAGTACACCACGAGGGGCTCGGCGGGATCGAGCTCGGCCACCCGCGCCGACAACTCCCGGATCGGGATCCGGCGCTGATCGTGGTCGGGCAAGTCTGCGATATCCCATTCGTGGGGCTCACGCACGTCCAGCAAAACGAGCGGATGTTGGTTGTCGAGGCGCTGCTTCAACTCGATTGGCGTGATTTCGGGAACATTCGAAGGGCCGTCGTGTGATGTCATGCTCAGCTTTACTCCGGGGCACGGCATTTGTTGCTTTTGGCCCATCGATCCGCGAAGATCGGTCCGCCGGGAAGCGTACTTGGAGCGTGCCGCAGACGCGGGCGTCCGAGGGGTCGACTCGCCCTCCCCGAGGTGTGTGGTTCGCCTCACTTCTTCGATGCTGTAGTCAATAGGAGGAATCAATCATGGGACTCGCCCTTCTCGCGGTCCTCGCCATCGTGGCTGGAGGAGCGATCCGACTCTCCGCCACGGTCAACAAAAGAAATCCAGGCGCGACCAAGCTCTTGTCGTATGGCGTGATGGCCATCGGTGTGCTCCTGTTCGCGATGAACTCCCTTGTGCTGATCAACGTCGGAGAGGTGGGTGTAAAGCACTTCCTCGGACGGGTGGACACTCAGCCACTTCCTCAGGGCGTCCATTTCGTGAACCCGCTCGCGAGCATCGAGAAGATGTCGATCCGCGATCAGAGCTTTCCTCCTGGAGGCGGGATCGAGCGCATCGAGGCCCAAACCAGTGAGCAGCTGAACGTGACGCTCGAGGTCGCGATCCTGTTCCGCATCGACGGACAGCGGGCTCCGGACCTCTTCCAACAGCTGGGCTCGGAGCGCCAGATCACCAGCTCGATCATCCTGAACTCCGTGCGCAACGGTGTGCGGGACGCGGTGGCTACCCGGTCGATCAACGAGATCTTCTCCCCCAACCGAAGGGAGCTCGCGGACAACATGAACCAGGCCATCCAGAGCAAGGCGGGAGACCGCATCGAGCTCGTGGAGGTCTTCGTCCGCGACATCCAAGCACCAGAGCTGGTGCAGCAGGCGATCGAGGAGCGCCAGCAGCGTGAGCAGCAGGTGGCTCAGGAGCGCTTCCAGACCGACATCATCCAGGAGCGGGCACGCCAGCAGATCGAGGAGGCGAAGGGGATCGCGGAGGCCCAGACGATCATCTCGGCGGGGCTGACGCCCGAGTACCTGACCTTCTACTACATCGAAAAGCTCAGCGAGCTGCCGGCGGGTTCGGTGGTCTACGTCCCGACCGAGGGCGGCATTCCCCTCATGAGGTCCCTCGGAGGCGGGCCGTAGGGACGAACCACACCGGCTCGCCCGTGTACCAGCGGGCATGAACGACAGACCCACGAAGCTGGTTCGGCGGCTTTCCTTCTGGCTCGCCCTCGCCATCCTCGCGGTGTCCGGCTCCACCGTGGCGGCGGGCTGTTCGCCCATCTACGTCATCCGGGCCGGTTGGGCCGAAGCGCGAATCCTCCGGGCACGCCGACCCATCGTGGACGTGATCCTGGACCCTGCCACGGACCAACGCACGCGGGGCAAGCTCACGCTGGCACGGCAGGCGCGCACCTTCGCTGAGGCGGAGCTACTGCTCGACGTCGGCGACTCGTACACGACGTACACGCAGCTCGACAGGGATACGCTCGCGATGGTCCTCTCAGCGGCCGAGCGCGATCGCCTGGCTGCAAAGACGTGGTGGTTCCCCGTCGTCGGCCGGGTGCCGTATCGCGGTTTCTTCAACCTCGACGCCGCGCTCGAGGAGCAACGAAGCCTCGAGGACGACGGTTTCGACACGTACCTACGCCCCACATCGGCGTTCAGCACCCTGGGATGGTTCTCGGACCCGGTTCTTTCGACGGTCCTCCGCCAGGACGAAGTGGGCGTCGTGGAAACGATCATTCACGAGGTGTCACACAGCCATTTGTTCGTGCAGGGGAACGTGCGCTTCAACGAGAGCTTCGCGACGTTCGTGGGCAGCGTCGGCGCGATAAAGTTCTTCTGTGGAGAGCCTGACGACCTCGAGACCGTTCGCTGCCGTCGGGCGAAGCTGCGGTGGCAGGACGCGATGATCTTCTCCGTCTTCCTCGACGGGGTCATCGACGACCTGGAACGGGTCTACGGCGACACCACCCTGTCGATAGACGACCGCCTTTCATCTCGGCAGCGGATCTTCGACGAGGCCGTCGACCGGTTCGTCGCCGACGTGCAACCGACACTCGGAGCGACCACCTACCAGGGCTTCGTCACGACGCCCCTCAACAACGCGACGCTGCTCTCGCGCATGCGATACTACCATCGGCTCCCCGACTTTCAGGCGTTCCTGGAGCAGCACGGCGGGGATTTGGCCGCGGCCGTCGCCGCGATCGCCGGGGGTGTGGGGGACGTCCAGGATCCGTTCGATCTCCTTCCCGGTGGGGACGCGAGGACGGATACCGATGCGGACGCGGGGGCGGAGGACGGCACCCCTTGAAGGCCGTTTGTTGTAAAGGCTAGACGGGCCTCATAGCTTCCGATCTTCGATCGACGAAGGCCACACCGGGGTCCGCCCGGGCCTGCGGTCCGTAGGGCAGCCATCGGTTTTGCTGCCCGGTTTTTTTCTTCGTATCGCACATGGACATCAACGACACCGACAGGTACGTCCCCGGCGACGTCGAAGCCAAGTGGCAGCAGCGTTGGGACGAGCGCGGGACCAACGCCTATTCCGCAGACGAACTGCGCTCGGCGGAGTCGCCGTATTTCAACCTGATGATGTTTCCCTATCCATCCGCTGAAGGGCTGCACGTCGGCAACATCTATGCCTTCACGGGCGCCGACATCCACGGGCGCTTTCAGCGTCTGCGCGGCCTGGACGTATTCGAGCCCATCGGATTCGACGCATTCGGGATCCACTCGGAGAACTTCGCGTTAAAGCAGGGGACGCATCCGATGGATCTGATCCCCAGCAACGTGGCGAACTTCACCCGCCAGCTGCGCCGCATCGGTGGGATGTTCGACTGGCGGCACACGGTGGATACCACGTCGCCCGAGTACTACCGCTGGACCCAGTGGATCTTCCTGAAGCTGTTCGAGGCCGGACTCGCGGAGCGGAAGGAAGCTCCGGTCAACTGGTGTCCGTCGTGCAAGACCGTGTTGGCGAACGAGCAGGTCATCGACGGCCACTGCGAGCGCTGTGACACTGCGGTCGAGCAACGCGTGATCGCACAGTGGTTCTTCGAGATCAGTCGGTACGCCGGGCGGCTTCTGGACAATCTGGATCACATCGACTGGTCGGACTCCACCCGGAAGGCGCAAGCCAACTGGATCGGGCGCAGCGAGGGCGCGCAGCTCCGCTTTCCCGTCGTCGGGTCGGACGCGGCGATCGACGTATACACGACCCGCCCGGACACGGTGTTCGGGGCCACATACATGGTGCTGGCTCCCGAGCACCCACTGGTGGACGCCATCACGTCGTCGGACCAGCGTGACCAGGTGGGCGAGTACGTGGACCGCGTGGCCCACATGGACCTGATCGCACGTCAGAAGACCGAGAAGGACAAGACCGGCGTGTTCACCGGAGGGTTTTGCGTGAACCCTGCGACAGACGCCGAGATTCCAGTCTGGGTCGCCGATTACGTCCTCATGGGATACGGCACGGGCGCCATCATGGCGGTACCCGGGCACGACGTGCGCGATTTCGAGTTCGCCACGAAGTTCGGCCTGCCCATCGTTCGGGTGGTCGCGGGTCCCGGCGACGAGGCGGACACGGCGCTGGAAGAGGCCTACGTCGACAATGCAGGGGGGCGTCTCGTGAACTCTGGACCGTTCGACGGCCAGAGCGTCCCGGACGGCAAGTCGGAGATCGTGGCGCGGCTCGGTGAACGCGGCCTCGGTGAGCCCCGTGTGAACTACCGGCTCCATGACTGGTGCATCTCCAGACAGCGGTACTGGGGGCCGCCCATCCCGATCATCCACTGCCCGACGTGCGGAGCGGTCCCGGTGCCAGAGTCGGACCTGCCGGTGATCCTGCCCCGTGTGGAGGACTTCAAGCCCGATGACACGGGGGTGAGCCCGCTGGCTCGGGTCGAATCGTGGTATCGCGTCGCGTGTCCCTCGTGCGGCGAGGAGGCCCGTAGGGAGACCGACGTCTCGGACACGTTCCTCGACAGCTCGTGGTACTTCATCCGGTACCCGTCGACCGACCTGGACGACATCGCGTTCGACAAGGAGCTGACGCGGCGCTGGCTGCCCGTTGACAGCTATATCGGCGGGAACGAGCACGCCGTGCTGCACCTGATGTACGCCCGTTTCATCACCATGGCCCTCCACGACATGGGGCTGCTGGAGTTCGAAGAGCCTTTCACCCGCTTTCGCGCCCACGGAATCATCGTCAAGGGCGGCGCGAAGATGTCGAAGACGAAGGGGAACGTGATCGTCCCCGATCCCATCATCGAGCGCTACGGCGCCGACGCGTTTCGACTCTACCTGATGTTCCTCGGTCCCTTCGAGGAGGGCGGCGACTACCGGGACGAGGGGATCCACGGCCCGCTCGGCTTCCTTAAGCGCCTCTGGGACACCACGCTTCAAGCGTTGGCGAATGAGCGAGATGCCGATCCGGAGATCGAAGGCGCGCTGCACCGCACCATAGAGCAGGTCACGCGGCAGATCGCCGATCTCCAGTACAACACCTGCGTCTCGGCGATGATGGAGTACCTCAATGCCGTGCGGGCAGGTGGACGCAGCCCCGCCCGGGGCGAGATCGAGCCCCTTCTGCCTATGGTGGCGCCCTTCGCGCCTCACCTGGCCGAAGAGCTGTGGGAGCGGCTGGGACACGAGGGTGGCATCTTCGAGGGAGCCCAGTGGCCCACGTACGATCCGGACAAGACGAAGCGGACCACGGTGACAGTCGCCGTACAGGTGAACGGAAAGGTGCGCGCGACCATAGAGGGCCCCGCTGGAATGGATGAGGAAGACGCGTTGGCGGAGGCGCGCGCTCACGAGAACGTCGCGCGCTTCCTCGATGGCGCGACGGTCCGGAGAGTCGTCTACGTGCCCGACAAGCTTCTGAACCTGGTCGTCCAGTGACGCCGGCGCCCCCATCGCGCCGTGTTGGGCCGGTCGTGAACCCCAACCCCCCGAGGAGCGGCTGAATGCCAAACTCCCGGCCCGTGGATCCCCGTGTCACGCGCCTCGCCATCGACGCAGTCCGCGTCCTGTCCATAGATGCGGTCCAGAAGGCGAACTCTGGGCACCCGGGAGCCCCCATGGCGTTGGCGCCGGCGGCGTACGTGCTGTGGACGCGGCACCTGCGTCACAACCCATCGAATCCGGGGTGGATCGACCGCGATCGCTTCATCCTGTCCGCCGGCCACGCGTCGATGCTGCTGTACTCCCTCCTTCATCTGACCGGATACGACCTTTCGCTGGAGGAGATCTCGAACTTCCGCCAGTGGGGGTCGCTCACGCCGGGCCATCCCGAGGCTCACTTGACTCCGGGCGTGGAGACGACGACGGGACCGTTGGGTCAGGGCGCCGCGAACTCGGTCGGGATGGCGCTGGCCGAGCGCTGGCTCGCCGCACGCTTCAATCGCGCTGGCCACGAGATCATCAATCATCACACGTACGTCGTGTGCTCGGACGGTGATCTGATGGAGGGGATCTCGCACGAGGTCGCCGCGTTGGCCGGCCACCAGCGCCTGGGGAAGCTGATCTGGCTGTTCGACGACAATCGGATCACCATCGACGGGAGCACCGACCTTTCGTCCTCCACAAACCAGGGACGGCGCTTCGAGGGGTACGGGTGGCACGTCCAACACGTCGCGGATGGCAACGACCTCGAGGCGATCGACGGGGCACTGGAGACGGCAAAGGCAGAGACGGGTCGTCCGTCCTTGATCGCGTTGCGCACCACGATCGGCTACGGCAGCCCGAACAAGGCAGGGTCCGAAAGCACTCACGGCGCCGCGCTCGGCGAGGCCGAGGTCGAAGCGACCAAGCGCAACCTGGATTACCCGTCGGCCGCGCCGTTTCACATCGACGGGGACGCCTTGGCCCATTGGCGCGAGACGTCGGAGCGAGGCGCTCGTCTGGAGGATGATTGGAGCCGGCGGTTCCGTGCGTACGAGACAGCACATCCAGAGGCGGCAGCCGAGCTTCAGGCTTCACTGTCCGGGCAGCTCCCCTCGGGGTGGGCGGACGGCATTCCCAACCTCGACTCCCCGCCCAAGCCCTTGGCCACACGGGTCTTCTCGGGGCAGGTGCTCCAGGGCTTGGCAGCTGGAATCCCCAACCTCATCGGTGGCTCGGCGGATCTGGCGGGCTCCAACAAGACGCTGATCAAGGGCGCCGACAACCTGCTTCCAGACGCGCCCGCCGGATGCAACGTCCACTTCGGCATCCGTGAGCACGGAATGGGGGGGATCCTCAACGGGATGGCGCTCCACCGTGGAGTCCGCCCGTACGGCGCGACGTTCCTGATCTTCTCCGACTACATGAGGCCTTCCATTCGCCTTGCGGCGCTCATGCATCTGCCGGTGACTTACGTGTTCACCCACGACAGCATCGGTCTCGGGGAAGACGGCCCCACGCATCAGCCCGTCGAACAGCTGGTCTCTCTGCGCACCGTGCCCGGCTTGCTCGACCTGCGCCCCGCCGATGGGCCGGAGACGGCCGAGGCCTGGAAGGCGGCGATGTCCTACGCCGACGGGCCGTCGTTTCTGGCCCTTACCCGCCAATCCGTCATGACGATCGATCGTAACGAAGCGGGGCAGGCCGACGGACTCCACCGGGGCGCGTACGTGCTTCTCGAGGCCAGCGGTGGCACCCCCGAGGTCATCTTGATCGCGAGCGGCTCCGAAGTGGGCCTCGCGATCGAGGCTCGCGACCTGCTGGAGTCGGAGCGGACCCCAACGCGGGTCGTGTCCATGCCGAGCTGGTTCCTGTTCGGCCGCCAGCCCGAGGCGTACCGGAGCGAGGTCCTGCCGCCGTCGACGGACGTGCGCCTTTCCGTGGAGGCCGCGAGCCCCTTCGGGTGGGAGCGCTGGACCGGTGGCCGGGGAGGGTCGGCGGGCATCGAGCGTTTCGGCGCATCCGCTCCCACGAAGGTGCTCTTCGAGAAGTTCGGATTCACGCCCGAGGCAATCGCCGCGCGGGCTCGTGTGCTGTCCGCGGCCGCCCAGAGTGCGCTGCCAGGCTAGCCTTGACGGACCGCGCGCTCGACGCATTCGACCGGGCGGTCCGCGACGGAGACGCCAGGCGCCTCCAAGAGGTGCTTGCCGACCATCCCCGGTTGGCCGACGAGATTGACGCCCCCCGCTTCGAGGTGGAGTGGCCCGCCGTCGTCCACGCGGCCAATCGGGGCGACCGCGAGATCGTGGACGTGTTGCTCGAGCACGGCGCCGACATCAATGCACGTAGCGCGTTCTGGGGGCGGACCGTGGGGGTTCTCGACGACTCCCCACCCGGCATGCGCACGTTCCCTCTGGAGCGCGGCGCCCTCCCGGAGATCACCGAGTTCGTGGAGGCGGTGCGGTCGGGGGACGTGAAGCGCGTGAGCGAGCTGCTCTCGACGCTCGAGCTGCTTCTGCGGCATGGGCCGGACCTTACATACCGCAATTCGTACGGGAGCACGCCGCTCGGGGTCTGCGCATGGGCGTCCGTTAACTTCAACGTCGCGGACGGCGACTACCCGGCCTGCGCTCGGCTCCTCATCAAGGCGGGCTCCGCAGTCGAGGAGTGGATGACCAACCATTCGACGCCCGAGGTCCGCGAGGTGCTCGCCGGCTCCTGAGGCGTGGAGGCCACGGCCGTTCCGATTGCGTTTTGGCGCCTTCCAGAGTACACATAGCACGCCTCCGCCCGTGGGCGGAGGAGCCTCTACCTCGCCCGTCGGCGGAATCGGCGTCATGAGCATGACCGACCGCGGCGGCCCCCCCGACTCATCGGCGGAGGCCCTCCTGGAATCTGATAGCTCCCTGTTGCACGACCTTTTCACCCTGACGGCCGCCGTTGATGCAGCGCCGGACGGGGTCGCGATCCTGGATCGTGAGGGAGCGATCCAACACGCCAACTCGGCGTTCCAGTCCATCGCCGAGATGGGAATGGACGAGCTCCGAGCCCAGCCCGCCTGGGATCTCCCGTCGCTGCGTCTCGACACCCGTACCCGGAAGGCCATCGCGGCGGCGGTGCAGGAGGGCGAGCCCCTCCTCGTCGATGTGCTGCCTACGGACGAAGAAACGTCCGGACGATGGCGGGAGGTCCGCCTCACTCCAGTGACGGGCCCGAGAGGGGACCCGAGCCACTTCGTATGGATCCACCGCGAAGCTGACCTGCAGATGCGGGTTCAGCTCGAGCTCACCCGTCAGGCGCGCCGAGGGCGTGAGGTGGCTTCTCTTCTCGAGAGCCATCTCTCCCTCGATTCCTTCGACGAGTTCCTCCAGCGAGTCGTGGAAGGCGTGGCCGACGTCTTGGGGGCCCAGTTCTGCGAGATCCTTTGGCCCGGTGAGCGCTCGACCAGCCTGAGGATCCGGGCGCACGTGGGCTGGGCCAGGGAAACGGTCGATCGCGTGATCGTGCGCCCTGCCAGGCGTCCCAGTCGGGCTACACGCTCCTGACGGGGAAGCCCGAGGTGCTGACCGGAGCCGACGAAGGCCCGCGGTTCTTCCAACCGGAAATCCACAAGCGCCACGATGTCCGGGCGGGTGTCACCGTTCCACTGCTCGACGACGGGGTCGCGGTGGGTGTCCTCGGCGCGCACTTCGACGCACCGAGGACCTTCGAGCGAGGGGACGTGCAGTTCCTCGAGACGACGGCCCGCATCGTCATGGCCGCCTGGCACCGGACGCAGGCGACCGAGGAGATCCAGGAGCAGCGGGATCAGCTACGCACGATCTTTGAAGAGTCCGCCGAGGGGATCTACTTGGCTCGCGTGCTTCCGGCCGGGGGGTTCGCATACGAGCTGTCCAACCCCGCGCTGAGCGCGATCACGGGTCTGGAAGTTCGCGGACCGAAGCCACTGGACGAGGAGGGATCGGAAGCGGACCGCCGTGCGGCAGAGGACTTCCAGACAGTCGTCGATACCGGACTTCCCCTGCACACTGAGCAGTCGTTCGACCTGCCGGTCGGGCGGCGCAGGCTCTCGATTTCGCGGACGCCGGTTTTCGGACCGGACGGACGTGTCCAGCGGATCGTGGGAATGGTCGTCGACGTGACCGCCGAGCACGAAATCCAGGAGCGCCTCGAGCTCGCCAACCGGATGGAGGCACTCGGGCGGCTGGCCGGCGGCATGGCGCACGAGCTCAACAACGTCCTCACGAGCATCCTCGGCAACATCGCGCTCATCGGATCGCGGTTGGGCGGGTCCGGCATCGTCGATGAGGAGCTCGACGACATGGTCCGGGACGCTCGGAAGGCTGCGGAGCTGGTCGCTCAGATTCTCAAATTCGCGAGAGTCCAACCGGCGCTGCCGACCCTTTTCGACCTCAACTCGGTGCTCGACCGCTTCCACGCGGCTCTCCCCCAGATGCTCGGGGAAGGTGTGTCCGTGGACGTGCAACGGGCGCCTGAGTCCATGGTCGCCCGCGCCGACCAAGGGGCCGTCGAACAGGTTTTGGCCAACATCGCGGAGAACGCCCGCGAAGCGATGCCGAGGGGCGGCTCGTTCACGGTTCGTGCCTCACCGGTGGAGCTTTCGAGCGAGGCGGCCGGACGACTCGGGCTCGGGCCGGGACCGTACGGCCTCTTGTCCATCCGCGATACCGGAACGGGCATGGAGGAGGCCACTCGGCGACGCGTGTTCGAGCCGTTTTTCACGACCAAGGCGCAGGGCGAGGGCCATGGGCTGGGCATGGCGTCCGCGTACGGGACGGTTCGCCAATTCGGTGGCACGATGCAGGTACAGAGCGCGCCCGGGCTCGGAACCACGATCGACATTTACCTGCCGCGTCTCCCGAGCCCGGCACCGCCCGACGCGACGCCGGTCGCTGGGACCGTAACTGTACGAGGGACGGAGACGATCCTACTCGTGGAGGACGAAGACAGCGTCCGCAAGATCACGGGCCGGCTCCTGGGCAAGCTCGGGTACACCGTGCTCAACGCGCCGAATGCCGACGAGGCCTTGAGGCTATTCGCCACGCGGTCTGCCACCATCGACTTGGTTCTCACCGACGTCGTCATGCCCGGCCTTTCGGGCATCGAGCTGGCCGAGCGTCTACAGGAGCGTTACGGGAGCGTGAAGATCCTCTTCACGTCGGGTTACGCTTCGAAGGAGCTGGGACGTACGCCTGAAGCGCCCCCTGAGCCTTTCCTGCCGAAGCCGTTCACGATGGACGAGCTGGCGGAGCGCGTGCGCGGAGTGCTGGACAGCTAGGGAACTTAGCCTTCACGCGACATCACCCGCCCCGCGGTCCGGCACCTCAAGAATCCCACAGATAACGTCGATAATCAGCAGGACGCTCGCTCGTCGAGAGTCCTGACGAGTGTGATCGTGCACACGGAGGCGCAATGGCGAAGATAGCCGGACGGTATCCCGGCGGCCCGAGGCGCGAGCCGCTGGTGGCCCTGGCAGATCGTCCACCGCCGCGACTCTCCACGGTCGCTCAGATCGAGGAGCGGAAGGCCCGAGGGGCAGTTCGTCACGTTCGAAAACGGCGACGCAAGCGAGTCCTCGCGGGGCTCGTGGGCGTCGTCTTCGCGGCGATCGCCGTTGGAGGCTGGGTTGGTTGGAAGAGCCACAAGTCGTCCGAGGACATCACTGCTGAGCTTGAAACCGACGCCGACGGTGGCTTCGACCTCGAGAACGAGCGAGACCGCATCTTGCGAGAGCTCTGGAAGATGGAAGAGATGGAAAGGCTCCCCCAGTCGCGCTGAGCACCGATGACCCGTCTGAATACAAAGATCGGCTGGTCGAACCTCCTGGCTCTAGCCCCCTCTACGGCCCAGATCCTCGTGGTCGATGACGAGCTCGAGGTGCGCACCAGCCTTCAGAAGCTGATCATCCGGTTCGGTTACACCGTGCGAGTAGCCGCGTCGGCGGAGGAAGCCGACTCGTGGCTCGACGCTGAGCGCTTCGACGCCATGCTCCTGGACATCGAGCTGCCGCGGATGAAAGGGATCGAGTTCCTGGGCTGGGCGCTGGAGAAGGACCCCGAGCTCCCGGTCATCATGCTCTCGGGGCTCGACGATCCAGAGCTAGCGATCCGATGCATCGACAATGGGGCCCGGACCTACCTCGTAAAACCCGTCGAGTCAGACTTCCTTCGACTCGCCCTACGTGAGGCACTCTCGGTCCGGCGCCTCCTCGTCGAGCGCAACGAGCTGGCTGCCCAGGCGCCGTAACAACGATCCCCGAAGAGCCGTCGATACTCCGCTAATCAGCCGCGCTCGCGTTGCGAGCGAGAGAGAGCAGCAATTCCGACGGAACCGCACCGACGAGCGCTTGCTCGAGGCTAGAGGAAGACCAGGTCACGACCGCAAGCGCGCCTACGTCCTCCACTCCGTCGACCGGCTCGGCCCGCGCTGGAGCGCGAGCGACCCCGTCCTCGGCTGGTACGAGGTAATGAGAGATGGTTCGGCCGTCGCGATCGTAGATGATCATCGCTCCCCGCCGCCCTTCCAGCAGGCAGATCTCCGCGCGCGTCAGGACGAGACCGCCGCCCTCTAGCGGCGCCAGCGCCTGACCGAGCTCGCGCACCAAGAAGCGCTTCACCGCTTCGGGGTCGGACGTCGTGATCTGGTCCTCACCCACGGCCCGTCGCAGGTAGTCCTGTACGAACATCGTCCCACCCACCTCGGCAGGCGGTCCAGCCGGTTGCTTGAGGATCACGCTCGACGTCGCGACGAACACGGCGGCGATCGCGGCGACGCTTCCGGTGATCCAAGTGGACCGACGCCTCCAGGCGGGCTCGACGCCCGCACCGTCGGTGGGGCGGGCCCTCTCGCGCGCCAACACGTCGAACACGCGCTCGCGTACCCCGCGGGGCGCGGCCTCCTGACGCAGGCGCTGGTAGCTGGAGAGCAGCACCTCGTCCTGCGTGAAGTACTCTCGGCAATCCGGGCAGCCGTCGACATGGTGCCGCGCCTCCACGACGTCGGACTCAGCCAGGCGAGGCTGTTCCGGCGGCCACAGCAGCTCCCGCGCTCGGTCGCAGCTCACGGGTGCGTCACGTGACGACATGTCGGTCCTTCCCGTCGCGGGACCTGCCGTCGGACCAGAGTTGAGCTACGAGCGCGTGGCGGTATCGCAGAAGGGCTCTCAGCTCGCCCTCGTCGATTCGAAGGGTCTCACGCGCCCTCGCGTGCGGCCAGCGCTGCAAGAGCACGAGCCACAGCGCCACCCGGGCCAGGTGCGGGACATCTCGGGCCGCCGTGTACAGCGCATCGCTCGAAGAAGCGGGGGAAGCGGGCGCGCCTGAGGTCGTGGCGGCTGACGAGCTGGATTCCGACTCCAGCCGGCTCGCCACGAATGTGCGGGCCAGCCGTTCTTCCAGCCATTGCTGGCCCCCTCCCGCCGTCCCGACCTCGTCGAAGTCATGGAACGCCGAGCCCATTGCCTGCATGAGCAGATGCTCGGCCTCGTCCGGATCGCCACCATTCAGGAACAGGGCGCCGTGGTACAAGCCGTCGATCTCTCGCGAGACCAGCTCTTCGAATGTGTGCGACATCGCCGCGGTCCTCGATGCGTTGCCTACTTCTACCTCGTTGTCGTGAATACGCGAGGGGCCTGAAAGGTTCTCGCAGGGCCGGCGGGAGGAGGCTACATGTTCCGCCTGTACTGGCCACCGACATCGTACAGAGCGGACGAAAGTTGGCCAAGCGTGCACACCTTACACGCCTCCATCAGCGCCTCGAAGGTGTTGCCGTAGGCCAGGGTGATCTGCTTGAGGTCCGCGAGCGCGGCGCTCGCAGATTCCTGATTCCGCCGCTGAAACGCCTCTTTGGAGGCGATCGCGTACTGCTTTTCTTCGTTCGTCGCACGGATGACCTCCTCCGGTACGATCGTGGGCGAGCCCGCTGGATCCAGGAACGTATTGACGCCGATGATCGGCAGCTCGCCGCTGTGCTTCAAGGACTCGTATTTGAGCGACTCCTCCTGGATCTTGGTCCGTTGGTACATACGCTCCATCGCCCCGAGGACGCCGCCGCGCTCCGAGAGCCTCGAGAACTCCTGAAGCACGGCTTCCTCCACGAGGTCGGTGAGCTCCTCGATGATGAACGATCCCTGAAGGGGGTTTTCGTTCCGCGACAGCCCCAGCTCCTTGTTGATGACGAGCTGAATGGCCATGGCGCGGCGGACGCTCTCCTCCGTGGGCGTCGTGATCGCTTCGTCGTAGGCGTTCGTATGAAGTGAGTTGCAGTGGTCGTAGAGGGCATAGAGCGCCTGTAGGGTGGTACGGATGTCGTTGAAGGCGATCTCCTGCGCGTGCAGGCTCCGTCCCGACGTCTGGATGTGGTATTTCAGCTTCGACGAGCGCGCGTTCGCACCGTACACGTGCGTCATGGCCTTCGCCCAGATCCGGCGGGCCACTCGTCCGAGAACCACGTACTCCGGGTCCATCCCGTTGGAAAAGAAGAACGAGAGGTTGGGGGCGAACTCGTCGACCTTCATGCCCCTCGACAGGTAATACTCGACGTAGGTGAAGCCGTTTGCGAGGGTAAGGGCGAGCTGGGTGATGGGATTGGCGCCGGCCTCGGCGATGTGGTACCCGGAGATCGACACGGAGTAGAAGTTGCGGACGTTCCAGTCGACGAAGTACTGCTGGATGTCCCCCATGAGCCGGAGCGCGAACTCCGTCGAGAAGATGCAGGTATTCTGGGCCTGATCCTCCTTCAGGATGTCGGCTTGCACCGTGCCCCTGACCGACGCGAGCGTGTCCCGTTTGATGCTCGCGTACGTCTCCTCCGGAAGGACCTCGTCGCCGCTCACCCCGAGGAGCATCAGCCCCAGTCCGTCGCTTCCTTCGGGAAGCTCACCCTGATACCGGGGCCGCGGGAGACCATGGGCGCCGTAGAGGGCAGCGATCTTCTCATCGACTTCGGGTACGAGCCCTTCTCGACGGATGTGCAGCTCGCACTGCTGATCGACCGCCGCGTTCATGAAGAAGCCGAGCATCATCGGGGCTGGCCCGTTGATCGTCATGGACACGCTGGTTCCGGGGTCCGCGAGATCGAATCCCGAGTACAAGGTCTTCGCGTCGTCGACAGTTGCGACACTCACACCGGAGTTGCCCACTTTGCCGAAGATGTCGGGTCGAGAATCCGGGTCCTCGCCGTACAGCGTGACCGAGTCGAACGCTGTGGACAGGCGTTTCGCTGCACTGGCGCGGGAGAGGAAGTGGAAGCGGCGGTTGGTGCGCTCGGCTCCCCCCTCGCCTGCGAACATGCGCTGGGGATCCTCCTCCTGGCGCTTCAGGGGAAACACGCCGGCGGCATACGGAAACATCCCGGGGGCGTTCTCGGTCAAGAGCCATCGTAGGATGTCGCCCCAGTCCTGGTACTTCGGTAGCACGACGCGCGGGATGCGCGATCCGGACAGTGACTCGGAGTAGAGGTCCTGCTTGACGATGCGCTCACGCACCTGGAACTCGTACCGGTCGGCCTTGTACCGACGCTTCATCTCCGGCCACTCACGGAGCATCGCGCGGCTCCGGTGTTCGAGCTGGTCTTCGAGCTGCACGTACATGTCGACCAGATCCGAGAGGTAATCCGGCTCTCCTTCTACGTGCTGGACGGCGCGCACGACTTCGTCCGAACCCGTATCGACAATCTCGATCGAAGACTCGCCGACCTTGGCCCGCAGGAGCTCGATGGCGCCATTCAGCTGGTACAGCTTCCGCGCTATGGCGACCTGGCCGTCCACGGTGCTGTCGTACTCCCGGCTGGCCTCGACGATCTCGGCGAGGTAGCGGACCCGCTGGGGAGGGATGATGTAATGCGTCTCGCTTCGATCGTCCGCGACTTCGAATGACGTTTCGAGCGGCGCGCCGGTCTTCTCACGCACACTGTCGATGATCGCAGCGTAGAGCCGGTTCGTACCGAGGTCGTTGAACTGAGAGGCCACCGTGCCGTAGACGGGTAGCTCCTTTTCATCGGCATCCCACAATCCGTGGTTCCGCTTGTACTGTTTGCGCACGTCCCTGAGCGCGTCCAGTGATCCCCGCTTGTCGAACTTGTTGATCGCGATCACGTCCGCGAAGTCCAACATGTCGATCTTTTCCAGCTGGGTCGCGGCGCCGTACTCGGCCGTCATGACGTACAGGGACACGTCGGAATGCTCGACGATCTCGGTGTCGGACTGCCCGATACCGGACGTCTCGACGATGACCAGGTCGTATCCGGCAACCTTGCAGATGTCGATGGACTGCCGTACGTAGCGCGACAGCGCGAGGTTGGACTGCCGCGTCGCGAGCGAGCGCATGTACACGCGCGGGTTGCAGATGGCGTTCATCCGAATGCGGTCGCCCAACAAGGCTCCCCCGGTCCGACGCTTCGACGGGTCGACGGAGACGATGGCCACCGTCTTCTCGGGAAAATCAACCAGGAAGCGCCGCACAAGCTCGTCCACGAGCGACGACTTCCCCGAGCCACCCGTCCCCGTCACGCCGAGCACGGGGATTGCCGTGCCGGCAACCACCTCCTCCAGCGCCGTCAGGACGTCCTTTGCATCCTCGGGGAAGTTCTCGACGACCGAGATGAGCTGACCAATCGCCTTCGGGTCCTTGTTCCGGGCCGCCGGCAGCTCCCCATTGAGGCTCACAGGCGGGCACCGGGTCGGGAAGTCGGCGGCCTTCATGACCTCGTCGATCATCCCTTGGAGCCCCATGGCGCGCCCGTCGTCGGGGGTGAAGATCCGATCGATCCCGTACGCATGAAGCTCCTCGATCTCGGCGGGCAGAATGGTGCCGCCGCCGCCGCCGAAAATTCTGATGTCGGCGCCCTTCTCCGCGAGGAGATCGTGCACATATTTGAAGAACTCGAGGTGGCCACCCTGGTAGGATGTGATCGCTATGGCCTGCGTGTCCTCTTGGATCGCGCACTCCACGATCTCGCGGGCCGCTCGATTGTGACCGAGGTGGATGACCTCCGCGCCTGAAGCCTGCAGGATGCGGCGCATGATGTTGATCGCGGCATCGTGACCGTCGAAGAGCGAGGACGCGGTGACGATGCGAACGTGATGCTCGGGGCGGTACGGCTCGGTGGAGCTGCGATCCATGAAACCTCTCTGTAACCCCTGTCGGGCGGATCAGGCGAGCGCGGAGCTTAGACAACCAACATACGAATTTCAACACGGAACGCTCGCGCCGACGCCAACCCTGTTGTGACGGATCCGTTATTGCGATCGTCTTGTTGGCACTTATTCGACGACCCGTCTTTAACGAACTCCGGGCCGGGAGCGTCAGAGCCGGACAAAGGCACCATTCGTCCGGACGCCCGGACCGAAGACCGGCGGAGAACACTCGATACGCGGCGAGGCCGCAGGAGCAGACCGACCATGCATACCTCACGACACTTCAACTGGGCCATTGTGGCGCTCCTCGTGCTCGGCACGGCGTGCGACGAGACCACGGCGCCCGAGGCGAACGATCTCTCGACCGACGAGCTGATCTCGATCGCCCTCGACACGGATGACGGGGCCGACGTCGCCATCTTCGGAGAGCTCGGCTTTCTTGGAGCGGCCGGTGCCAGCGCGGCGCCAGCACTCGTGCCCGAGACACGGATACACGACTTCAGCAGGGCGCGGCCGTGCTCCGACGGTGGACAGGTCGAAGTGGTGGGCACGATCACCCATACCGGTGACCGCGATACCCAGACGATGGAAGCCACAATCGAGGCGAACAAGTTCTGGTTCGATTGCACGCGCATCCGGAACGATCACACGCACGTCCTGAACGGCAGCGGGTCGGTAGATGCGTACCGCAAGCGCGTTGCGGGCGTGCCTGTCGGTGACCAGACCACCGATCAGGCAGGCACGGTCAGCATCTCGAGGGACGGCGGCGAAGCGCGCACCTGCGATTATGATCTCCACTCGGTGCGGGATCCGGATACGATGACCAACCACATCACGGGCACGATCTGCGATCGCGAGATCGATATCACGAAGGAGTGGAACTGGGACCGTACTGGCTGACAGTAGGGCAACACTAGACGGCGGATGACCCCTAATCCGCCAGTCCCAGCGGGGACGGCCCCCGGCGACCGCGCGTCGTCGGGGGCTTCTTCGTTCCCGCCAGCGGTTGGCTTGCGCGCTGCAACCGATCGGGCGAATGATGAAGAGAGGGGATGTTCGGGAGCTCAGGGTGATTCGTGGGGGCAGAACACGTCGGCAGGCCCCACCCCTAGAGGTGCATCGTGCGTGTCCTACCTGTTCTCGCAAGCCCTGGCCCTCGCGCTGCCCGCATCCGCCGTCGCCCAGACGCGCGGGAAATCGAGGACGAGTACGACCTGCGACTGTTCGCCGCTGATTCCGATTCTTCGACCGGCCGAGACAACGTCCTCGCCGCGGAGGCAGCTCGCTTCCTGCGTCGCTTCGAGGAGTCGGAGTTCTACCTCGTGCGTAGACGTATCGGCATTCGAGTCGGTGTCGATCCGGCGCCGGCGTGCCCAAACGTATGCGGAGCTGGGCGAGATCGATTTGGCGGTAGCAGACTTGGAGTTTCTGCTCTCGGTCCCGTCCCCGGTGACCGTACACACGCTACGGTCGCGGCAGACGTGGGCCGACATTCGCGACCGGCCCGCCTTTCCGCGCGTTGTTGGAGCGACACGAGGGGGGTTAGAGACCCGCCACACTTGTGGAGAGGTTCCCTAGGGAACGACCACGGTCAGCGCCTTGGGAAGCACGTCCATGTGGACCTCGTTCGTTCGCGACTTGTAGACGTCCCCGTCGACTTCAAAGCGAACGGGGCCTCCGAAGCGCGCCACAAAGCGCTCGGCTTGCCACATCTCGACGCTGTCCGAGCCCTCGTGCTTCCCCTTCCCCACCAGTCCGAACAGGCGCGCGCGCCCAACCGCTGCGGCGTCGCTGATCGCACAAGCGTCCAGCTTCCCGTCCTCCAGGTCCGCCCGTGGCGCGATCGTGAAGGACCCCCCGAAGATCTGTCCGTTCGAGATCGTGAGCATCAGGTGTCGCCCCGCTGTGCTCCGGCCATCGTGATCCGACAGCGTGCACTCGAGGCCCTCGAAGGACACGAGCTGCTGGAGGGCCGTCGCCTTGTACAGGAGCGCTCCTTTGAGAAAACGGGCGCCCCGCGCCGCGTCGATCACGGCGATGTCGAAGCCGAAGCCAACGACGTTGAGGAAGTGTCGGGGCTCTGAGCTCCAGCCATCCGAGAGCCCGTCGGAACGTGTGCCGGCCTGCTCCGCCGATCCCGCCACGGGTCCGTCCTCGTCTCCAGAGTCCTCGGCCGGGGCCCACTCCGACACGACTCGACCCACGTCGACGCGGCGCGTCTTCCCTGCCGCCAGCGCAGCAACTGCCTTCGCCGGATCCGTGTACGTGACGCCGAAGCCCTTGGCGAAGTCGTTTCCGGTTCCGGCTGGGAGGAGGCCGAATGAGACGTCTTTGCGGCCCGAGGCCACGATTCGATCCGCAACCTTGCTCCACGTCCCGTCGCCGCCGACGGCGACGATGAGCTGTACTCCCCGGGCCAGGGCCTGGTCAGCGAGCGATGCTTCCTCGCCGGGACGGGTCGTCGAGGCGTGGTCGAAATTCGGGAGGTGACGCTCGAGAAGGTCCAGGTAGAGCGGGAGGCGCCTTGCGCCGCGGGCGCGCCCGGAGGCGGGATTGAAGATGACGAACGGACGCGCGTCGCCGGTCAGGTCCTCTCCAACTCCTGGAAGGTCTGGACGCCATCCTTCATCCACTGTTCACGAAACGGGGAAGTGGAGACCTGCTCCAGGGTGAGCTGGGCCGTCATGGGGTGCTCGTACAGCTTGAGCCGTCCCAGCTCCTCCTCGTGTTCGCTGTGGGGACCTTCCATGTGGATGTCCACCTTGAAGCGATCGTCCCCGTTGATCATGAACGACTGATACAGGTGGTCGACCGTATCCGAATCATGCGCCGTGACCTCGAAGTCGAGGATAGGCCGATCGCCCTCGCGCACCTCGACCTTCATGCGCTCTCCCGTGTCGGAGAGCCGGATGTCGACGTCCTCCATATAGTGCGGAAGGTGCCATCGCTCGATGGCGTGCTCTCGGGACTCCTCGCTGCTCGTGCCCACCAAAAACGGGAAGAAAGCCGACTTCGCCATCACCCGCCCAGGCTTCACGAGAGGCGGCACGATGACGGAAAGCACGATCTCCTGGTATGGACCCACCATGCTGTCCGTGAAGTCGAACGCGGTCAGCGCGAGGATGCTGGATTCGTGCTGTACTTCGAGTGGCTGCAGATGAGAGGGGAGGATTCTCCGGGCGTCCGAAGTGGAGATCTCGAAGAACGCGCTGACAGCCTGCGAGAATCGATACGTCGTCAGGGGCATTTCCCGTATTTCTTCAAGGCGGAGGTGATGATTTGTGCTCCTTCTTCAAGCTCCGCCTTGGTGTGCGCAGCGGAGATCGACATCCGGAATCGAGACTTGTGCTTGCCGACCGCCGGGTAGCGGATGGGGTTGATGTATACCCCCTCGTGGAGCAACTCCTCGGCGATCTCGAAGATCCCCGCGTCATCGCGGATCATGATCGAGATCACTTGGGAGGTGGAGTCCCCAACGTCGACGCCAGCCTCTTGCAGGCGCGCGTGCATGAATCGGACGTTTTCCCACAGCTTCTCGCGCAGCTCGGGCTCGGACGCAGCGATCTCGAGCGCCTTCAGCAGTCCCGCGACGACCGACGGAGGGAGGGCGCAGGAGAAGACCCGTGAACGGGCGAAGCCGCGGAGATATTGGATCAGGTCGTGCGAGCCGGCCACGAAGCCGCCCATGCCGCCGAGGCTCTTCGAGAACGTGCCGAGGTGGATGTCCACTTCGTCGTCGAGGCCGAAGTGTTCGGCCACGCCTCGACCGTTCGGGCCGTACACGAACGTCGAGTGCGCCTCGTCGACCATGATCCGAGCGCCGTGCCGCCGGCAAACCTCCACGATCTCGGGTAGGTTGGCCACGTCACCGTCCATGGAGTACACGCCCTCGACGATGACGAGCTTCTTGCCCTCGAATCCACGGAGCTTGCGGTCGAGGTCGTCCACGTTGTTATGCCGGAAGAAGCGGGACGAAGCCTTGGACAGGATCATCCCATCGACGATGCTCGCGTGGGCGAGCTTGTCGGCCACGATGAGGTCGCCGGGGCGCATCAGTCCGGAGATCAAGCCGACATTCGCGCTATACCCGGAGGGAAAAATCAGCGCGGCTTCCTTCCCTTTGAATCGGGCGACTTCGCGCGCGAGCTGCTTGTGCAAGTCCATCGTCCCTGACAGAACCGGGGAACCGGAAGCCCCCGCGCCGTACAAGCGCACGGCGTCACATACGGCCTCGATCACCTCCGACCGGTAGGAGAGCCCCAGGTAGTTGTACGAAGCGAAGTTGATGAGGCCGTGCAGGACTTCCTGGGTCTTCGGGTCGCGGACGGACACGCGTGTGGCCGGCGCCGTACCCATCGGGAGGCCATAGAGGTAATAACCCGTGAACTCGGCCTCCTTCCACCACTCACCGTACGGCTCCAGGATGGCGAAGGCGTCGGTGCCTGCGCCGAAGTAGAAGTTCGTGTAGTCGTAATCGCTGAGTCGTCGCAGGGGCGGGGCAGACTCCTCCGGCTGGGAGCGGCCGCGGGCCCGATTCGACGGGTTCTTCGCGGCCCCGTCGGATTCCCAATCGGGACGGCCGTCGCCATCCGTTGTCCGCGTTGACGCTGCCGTGGATTTCGCGCTAGGGTTCTGAATGTCACCCATATCCTTGCCTAGTCTTGGCCGGCCACCTGCGACCGGCATCCTCGGGACCTTCTCTTGAAGATCAGGGGCTTCGCGACTCTGGCGGCTTTCGGTGTCACGTTTACGGTTTGCGATTTGATCCAACGCACGGCAGTCGTCGCGCTCGCGCGCCTACGCCCGGGACGACGGGAGGCGATCCTGGCCTGGTGGCAGCGCATGATGGCCTCGATGGTCATCGGCACTGTCCGATCCATAGGCGGCGCGGAGCTCGGCGAGCTCCCCAGCATACCTGGTGGCGGCGGCATCCTCGTCCTCATGAATCACCAATCGCTACTCGACGTCCCCATCGTATGCGCATCGATGGACGGCAAATACCCCAAGATCTTGACGCGGAAACGATACGGGCGGCGGGTCCCTCTCATATCTCACATGGTGAGGCTCTACCAATATCCCCTCCTCGATCCAGGAGCAACCACGCGCGGCCAACTGAAACATCTCCGCGAACAGGCGGCCGAATCCTCCCATCCGTTCGTGATCTTCCCCGAGGGGACGCGAACACGGACAGGCGACATCGGCCGATTCAAGACGCTTGGACTCAGAACCGTCCTCGAGGCGCGCCCGTGGAGCGTCTATGTACTCGTGGCGGACGGCTTCTGGCGCTGGGCCCGTCTGAAACGCTTCGGCCAAAACCTATCCTCGATGAAGGGTCGCGTCGAGTGCGCTGGACCCTTCGAGTCGCCGTCCCCGGGCTCTGATCTGAATCCGTTCATATCGGAAATGCGTGCGGTCATGATCGAGACCCTCGATCGAATTCGGCGCGCGCCGGTGCTATGAGCGCCGAGTCGGGGGCATCGATGGAGGTCTCTCGGGAGCTGCTGCGATCGCTCCGCGAGGCATGCGGCAGTGAGCTTGCGGCGGTGCTCCTGCATGGCTCCAGGCTCGTGTCGGCGAGTCCGGACCGGCACAGCGCATACGACCTGGTCGTCGTCGTGAACGGCTATCGCGCCTTCTACGGGGAGCTCCGGAGGTCCGGACGCGGGGGCCGGAGCGCGACTTTGATGACATGGCTGAATCGCGTCTTGCCGCCAAATGCGGTGTCTTTCTGGCCGAATCCACCCGACGGGCCCCTGGCCAAGTGCCTGGTGATGTCGGTGACCGACTTCGAGCGGGCGCTCGGACCTCGGCGGCGGGATCACTTCTGTCTGGGCCGGCTGATTCAGCGTTACGACTTGCTGTACGCACGTGACCCGTCGACATCGGCATGGGTCGAGGGGGCGTTGGCGGGTGCCCGAGAGACGGCGCTGGAGTGGACGGTCCCGTTCATCAACGGCGGCTTCACCGTGGACGGCTTTTGTCAGCGTATGCTGGAGGTCTCGTACGCAGGAGAGATTCGCCCCGAGTCGGGGAACCGGGCTCGGGCGGTTTTCGAAGCGCAACGGGATTTCCTGCGAGAGGCCTACGGCCCCATTCTGGACGCGGGCGCCAAGTCGGGACGGCTGCTGAGCGAAAACGGCGGCTATCGCGCGACGACACCTCCCTCGGCGCTAGAACGACTGCGCTGGCGCGCGTACTTCTGGCGCAGCAAGCTCCGAGCGACGACGCGGTGGCTGAAGCACACCCTGACCTTCGACGAATGGCTCAACTACATCGTGCGCAAGGTGAAGCGGCGCACAGGAATGGTGGTCGAGATCGCGCCATGGGAGCGCAGACTCCCGCTACTCCTCCTTTGGCCCAAGGTGTTCCGCGTGCTGAGCTCACGGAAGAAGGACGAGGGCAACGAAGAGTCGAGCTCGGCCGGCGGGGATGCGCGCGCCGTGGAGACAAAAGAGTCGGGCCCGGGCATCGGGCCGGAGCTCCCGTCCGAGACTGAAGAGCCGAGCGCCACACCATGAGGTCGGAGCTTGTCGTGCTCGGTGGTGTCCTGGCTCTGGCGCTCGCGTCGATGGTGGTCTTCGGCTTCGGCCCGGCGAGGCACGCGGTCGACCCCCACGACTCCCCGAACCGGGGGAAGTTCGTGCTGGGGTCGTTCGGGCCGCGCTGGTTCTACTGGTTCGTCGGGCCAATCGAGCGCGTGTCTCTCGCTCTCGGGCTCAGTCCTCTCTTCTACAACCTGCTCGGGCTCGCGTTTGGCCTCGCGAGCCTCGGGCTCTTTTCCAATGGCTTGCTTGCGGCCGGCGGCTGGGCCGTGCTGCTTGGCGGAGCGGCCGACGTCCTGGACGGTCGGATTGCCCGCGCTCAGGGAGTCGCGTCGCCCCAGGGCGCGTTCCTCGATTCGACAATCGACCGCTTCGCAGAGGTGGCGGCATTCATCGGCCTTGCGGCTTGGTACAGAACGTCCGGTCTGGCTCTCGTCGTCGTCGTGGTCGCGTTGAGTGGCTCGTTGCTCGTGAGCTACACGCGGGCTCGGGGGGAGAGCCAAGGCGTGCTCTGCACGCTCGGGGTCATGCAGCGAGCGGAGCGAATCCTACTGGTGGGCTTCGGGGCCATCCTCGATGGGTCGATCTCCGCGGTTCTGGGTCGCGAGCCGGGAGCCTTCCTGCTGTTTGTGCTCGTGCTCCTGGCCGCCGGCACGATGGGAACGGCCGTGTTTCGGACGGTCTGGATCGCCGGCCGCTTGCCGAGCGTGGACCCTCCGGCTCGGAACGCGACGAGGGCCACGAGCTCCGACGGATAGGAGAAGCGATGGGTATGGAGAAGAGGGGCGGGGCCAAGAGGGGCTGGGCCATTAGGGGTAGGGCCGAGAGGGGCTGGGCCAAGGGGGACAGGGCCAAGGGGGACAGGGCCAAGAGGGACAGGGCCAAGAGGGACAGGGCCAAGAGGGACAGGGCCAAGAGGGACAGGGCCAAGAGGGACAGGGCCAAGAGGGACAGGGCCAAGAGGGACAGGGCCAAGAGGGACAGGGCCAAGAGGGACAGGGCCAAGAGGGACAGGGCCAAGAGGGGTCGCTCGATTCGTTGGGCGCTGGTGCCGTGGCTCGTCGTCGGATGCGCGGGCCGTGCTCCAGGGGTGTCCCCACCGGACATCGATCGCGGCGAGGTCGAGCGGATCATCTCGACCCTCGCGGCGGACGAGTGTTGGGGCGGGCCGCTTTCTCGCCCGGGGCCGACAGAGCGGCTGCGTTCATCGCGGACGAGCTCGGGCGGCTCGGCCTGGCGAAGCTGAGCGGGCTGGACACGTATCTCCAGCGATTCGAGGTGGAGGGGCGTCGTCTCACCAACGTCGTTGCCACGATCCCGGGGCGCCGCCCCGACGAGATCGTGTTGTTCTCTGCCCACTACGACCACATCGGCATTCGGCCTCCCGTCGACGGCGACTCGATCGCCAACGGCGCGAACGACGACGCGTCCGGGACGACCGCGGTTCTGAGCTTGGCGAGCTACTTCGCCCAAGGTGAGCCTCCCGAGCGGACGCTGATCTTCGCAGCATTCACCGCGGAGGAGGCCGGTGGCTTCGGCTCACAATACTTCTCGCGTCAGCTCGATCCGGACCAGATCGTCGCCATGTTCAACATCGAGATGATCGGGAAGCCGGCCGTAAGTGGGCCCAACACGGCTTGGATCACGGGATTCGATCAATCGAGCTTCGGAGAGATCCTACAGCGCGCCGTGGAGGGAACGGAGTACTCGTTCTACGCGGACCCGTACCCGGAGCAGAACCTCTTCTTTCGGTCCGACAACGCTACGCTGGCACGGCTGGGGGTCCCTGCGCACTCGATCAGCACGACCCCCATCGATGTCGATCGCGATTATCACCAAGTGAGTGACGAGGTGTCCACGCTGGACCTCGCGCACATGACGAACACGATCCGGGCGATCGCAGCGGCGGCAGCGACGATCGTCAGGGGTGAGGAAACGCCGACGCGGGTGGAGCCGACCGGCTGAGAGGATCTCGGGATCTATTGGCTTGCCCGTCCCTGCCCTACAAGCTCCTCGATCTCGCGGAATTCGGCGTCGCCCAGCTTTTGGGACATCGACGGCGTAAAAGGCTTCAGGATCCCGCCGAGCGATTCCCGGTCCACGTCTTGTCCCAAGAGGGACGCGACGCCCGCCACCACCTCCACGGGGTCTCGACAGAAGTCCTCGTAGGCCACCACCCGGACTCTCTCGGGACCAAGCCTTTCCTGCTGGACGCGTGCCATCTCGTTGTGGAAGAGCGCTTGCCGGGCGACCTCCTCCAGGGGACCCGCTGGAGGAGGAGCGTCGCCGGTCGGAGCGGGAATCCCGTAGGGAATGCGCCGGTCGCCATGGATGGCCTTACGCGCAAGCAGGAGCGCCCGAGCCAGATACAGGGGGTCGCGTTTCATGATCACGAAGTGAGCGGTCTCGAGTGCCTCGGCGACGAGGTGGGCTGAAAGATTCAGGCTGTTGTTCTTATTGAGCACGGGGCGGTCGTGGGCTCGCTCGAGCGCTCCGAAATACCCTTGCATGCCGCGCACCGCTTCCTCCGAAAGGGCCGTCGGGACGACCGTGCGATCCGATCCGAACCAACGGTCCCACAGGTGCAGTCCGTCGTGGGGCCCCCAGAAACGCAGCGTCTTGCCGTAGAAGCTGCGGGGCTGGACGCGCGCGTTCCTCGGACGATTGCGGAAGATCCGGTCCGCCATGATGGGCGATCGCGAAAAAACCGCGCTGAGGTTGTTGACGTACGCGACCGGGAGGTGCCGCAGGAGCGTTTGGGAGACGACGGTCGTCCCACTTCGTGGCGCGCCGGCTACGAAAACGACCGGCCTGCGAGGCGCGCCGGCGGCCTCGTAAAGCCGCTGCTCCCCCTTGCGGAGGAGCAGATCGAGCGGAGTAGCCGCGAGATCCAGACCGGCGAGCATCAGCGCGAAGTACCCCTCGGGGCTTCTCGACCGCAGCACCCGCGCCAGCAGACCGAGCTGGCTCTCGGAATGCGCCGGCAGGTTACGGCGCGCCATGCTCCGCCTCCGGGGCGATGGCGGACAAGTTGACCCGTGCCCCCCTCGGGAGTCCCCTTATGCTCCGCCCGGCCTTCTCGGCAGGGCGACCGGCTCGCCGACGTCCGGTCGGATGCCTTGTTCGTCGAGCTGACGGTAGATCGAGGGCAACCGGTCCGAGACGATCTCGTTCACTTGTTCGATCAGGCCGGGAGCCTCGGCCCAGGCCTGGTCGAGCTGCCAGAGCTGATCCGCCGTCGGCGCCGTCGTCGAACCCTCGATGGCGCCCGATGCCCGTGCGCCGGCAGCCGCCTGGTTGAGCTCCCGTCCGAGCTCCCGCGTCTCCTCGAGCAGATCTGTCACCTCCTCGGTCAACGACTCCGGTGCCGACTCCTGGGCCTGCAGCAGAGAGCTCACTTCCATCAGCCTGGTCGTCAGGCGTTGAACGCCCTGACGCGCTTCGTTGACGGGCCCTGCCAGGTGATAGGCGCTCATGAGCGCGGCCTGCCGAGCTTCCAGATCAGCGCGGCTGATCTCCACCCTCGGGTCCAGCCGGACTTCGACACTGGTCTCCAAGCTCGCGCCGGCGGCTTCCAGCCTCGCCGTATAGCGGCCCGGTAGCACCCGCGGCCCCCGCGCCGCGCCACGTCCGAAACCGCCACCACCCTGCTGGGCCGGGCCTTGAGAGGGAGGCTCGATGCGAAGGTCCCACATGACCTCCCGGATGCCAGCGGCTCCCGCACCTTCGAGCTCCCGCACGGTCTCGCCCCGTCCGTCTACGATCGTGATCTTGACGCCGGCTGGAGCCCGTGGCGCCGGAGCCGTGGCGTACGACGTCGGGCCGGTCCCGGTGACATTGGGTGCGCTGTTGCCGTCGGGTCCGTCGTCGCCGTTGGGGCCGAGAGTGCCGTTCGGTCCGGCGTCGTCGTTCGGGCCACCGCTACCGTTTGATGCGGCGTTGCCGTTGGGTGCACCGGTCACGTTTGGTCCGCCGTTGCCGTTCGGTCCGCCGTCGTCGTTGTGCTCGCCGTTGCCGTCGCGGTTGCCGTTGGCCTCGGTGGCGGTCGTGACGGCGCTCGCCTCTTCAAGGTCCTGCCGCAGGTAGTAGCGAATCCGCGCGCCGGCGGGCGGGTTGGGCGACGCATAGATCCCCGGAGGCCAACCCTGTGGGGTGTACAGGTTGTACGACGTCGCGACCCGAACGGGGAAGAGGTGCACGTCGGCCGCGAGCACCTCCGTGGTGAGGCGCTCGAGGGCGGTGATGTCCTCCATGATGTAGATCCCGCGGCCGTGCGTGCCGAGCACCAGGTCGTTCTCGCGGGGGTGGATCTTGATGTCGTCCACCGGGACCGTCGGGAGATTGTTGTCGAGCCGCACCCACCGGTCACCACGGTCGATCGAGAAGTACACGCCGACTTCGTTGCCGACGAAGAGCAAGTCGGGGCTCTTCGGGTGCTGCGCGATCACGTTGACGGACGTCTCCGGCAGCCCATCGACGATGGGGCTCCAGCGCTGACCGAAGTCGGTGCTCACGTAGACGTAGGGCGCGAAGTCGTCGTTGCGATGACCGTCGAACGTGGCGTAGACGGTGCCCTCGTCGGAGCCCGACGCCAGCACGCGACTCACGTACGTGCGCGCAGGCAGCCCGGGGAGGTTACCGGTCAAGTCCGTCCATGTGCTGCCACCGTCGCGCGTGACGTGGACCTTGCCGTCGTCGCTGCCAACGTAGATCAGCCTTGCATCGAGCGGCGACTCCGAGATCGTCTCGAGGTTGCCGTATGACGACTGCCCGTCGTTGGCGGACATCATGGGCTCCGAGCCGAGCACCCCCATGATCGCGAGCTCGGCGCGGTCGATCGCATGGGTCAGCTCGGGACTGATCTCCTCCCAGGTCATCCCCAGATCGGTCGACTTGAACAGCACGTTGCTGCCCACGTAAACGGTGTTCGGATCGTGCTGCGACACGACGACGGGGGTGTCCCAGTTCCAACGGAGGTCGCGTTCTTCCTCGTCATCGAGAGGCCGCCCGACCGGGCGCATGCGCGTGCGCTCCATCGTCGTCAGGTTCACGCGTGTGAGGTTCCCACCCTGTGATTCCGCGAACATGATCCGCGGGTCGTCCGGATGAGAAACCGTGTAAAAGCCGTCCCCGCTCCCGACGTTGTACCAGTCCCGGGTGCGGATGCCCTGATTCGACCACGTGTCGCTCGGCGCGCACCACGAGCCGTTGTCCTGGAGCCCACCGCACACGTGGTATGGGTCGCGCATGTCGACGCTGATCTCGTAGAACTGGCCGAGCGGGAGGTTACGAAGCTGCCGCCAGTTATCGCTGCGGTCCCACGAGATCGAGACTCCGCCGTCGCCGCCGAGGACGAGATGGTCGGAGTTGGCCGGGTCGATCCACAGGGCGTGGTGGTCGGAGTGTACGTCGGACGCGGCGTCGGGCGTGAAGTTGCGCCCTCCGTCGAGCGACTTGAATAGGTTCGATCCCGCAGTATAGATGCGCTCCGGGTCGTTCGGGTCCACGCGAATCTGGCTGTAGTACATGGGCCGGTTGTTGGTCCTGCTGATCTGCTCCCAGGTGTCGCCACGGTCCGTCGAGCGGTACACACCGTTCTGAGAGCCTCCACCTCCTCCGAAGCCCTGGCCCGGCACCCGCGCGTCCGCCTCTACGATGGCGAACACCAGGTTCGGGTCGCGGCGGTAGATGTCGAGGCCGATACGGCCCTTGTCGCCCTCAGGCAGGCCGTCGGTCAGCTCCACCCAGGAATCGCCTCCATCGGTCGTGCGATGGATGCCGCTTCCGGGCCCTCCGCTGTTGAAGCCCCAGCCCGTCCGCTGTCGTTGGTACATCGCAGCGAAGAGCGTCTCCGGGTCGCCCGGGTCCATGGCCAGATCAATGGCACCCGTGTGCTCGTCGATGAAGAGCACGAGCTCCCAGGTGTCGCCACCGTCCGTCGTCTTGTAGACGCCTCGCTCCGGATTGGCCCCCCAGAGGCGCCCTACGGCCGCCACGTAGAGGACGTCGGGGTCGCGGGGATGGATTTGGATGCGCGAGATGTGGTGGGTTTCCGCGAGTCCCATGTGGGTCCACGAGCGGCCGGCGTCGGTGGACTTGTAAACGCCGTTGCCCCAAGGGGAGCTTTGGCGGTTCTGCGGCTCGCCGCTCCCAACCCAGAGGATGTTGGGGTTCGAGGGCGCCAGGGTCACGTCGCCCACAGACGCGGTGGACTGCTCGTCGAACACGGGCTCGAACGTCGTGCCGTGGTTGACGGTCTTCCAAACGCCGCCGGTCGCGGTGCCCACATAGAAGATGGACGGATTCGACTCGACCACCGCGAGATCCGAGATCCGCCCGCCCATGATTGTAGGGCCGACGTTACGCCACTCGAGGTTGGCCACGGCCGCTTCGATCCGGTCCCCACCTGCCTGGGCGTGTGCAGGCGTCGCGGGCCAGACCAGAGCGAAGAGGGCGGCTGTGGCGAAGAGGGCTGCGGCGGATGACAGAGCTTTCCCGGATGACGGAGCTGCCGCGGACGACGCAGCTGCCGCGGACGACGAGGCTCTTGCTGATGACGAAGCTGCCGCTGACGACGGGGCGGCCGCGGACGGGTGTCGGTCTGGAGATCTCATGGGACCCTTCCTCCAATGTCGTTGAACCCCGACCGGCAGAGGGCCGGGGATGGGTATCTCGTGGCCTGTGATGGGTATCTCGTGTTTGTCGCTCGCCGGGTCCGCTGACATCGGCTGGCGTGGCTTATCGGTCGGCACGTCAGGTCTGTAGCGTCGGTGTACGCATATGGTAATCCGTCGAATCCTGATAAGCCTTGGCCAGCGACAGGATCTTGGTCTCGGCGAGCGGCTTACCGACGAACGTGATCCCGGTGGGCATGCCGTCGTCGCCGAAGCCGTTCCGCAGGGCTACCGCTGGGTAGCATGCGTGATTCGCGAGCTGAAAGAACTGTGACGTCGCCGTGCGCCTGGACGGCGGTGTGCCCTCCGGACGTGGTGTCGGGGGCGGCGCATCGTCGGACAGGCGCGCCCGGGAGTCTCCGTATGGGACCACCCAGGCGTCGAAGTCGCCGAGCGCGTCGGAGAGCTGCTGCAGCATGACGCCCCGCACGCGCTGTGCGTCCAAGTAGGCGACCGCCGGCACCATCTGGTTGACCCGCCATCCCGTGCCGCGGCCAGGTCGCGTAAGCTCGTCCTCACGGCCTGAGCGTAGGAATGCGCCGAACGCGGAGGCAGACTCGGCCGAAAGCGCGCGCAGCCCATCCGTCGAGTAGTCCCGTAATGGCACGTCCATGGGTGTCAATGAGATGCCCAGACGCCGCAGCTGATCGAGCGTGCGGCGGTCGTTCGCGGCCCAGTCCGCCTCCTTGCCGGGATCGTCCTCGAACGTCTCAGGAAAGTAGGCCACGCGTAGCTGCGTCGCGTCGAAGTCGACGTCCCAGTTGAACGGGATGTCGAGCACGCTGGCGTCCCGCTCATCCGGTCGGGCGATCTCCTTGAACACGATTGCGCAGTCTTCCACTGTGCGGCAGATCGGACCCAGCCGATCCCCGGTCCAACGAAGGGTCATCGCACCGTACCGGCTCACGCGGCCGTACGTCGGGCGCAGTCCGCTGGCGCCACACGCCACCGAAGGACTTAGGATCGAGCCGCTGGTCTCAGTGCCGATGGCGAACGCGACACACCCTGCCACCGTCGCCGAGCCCGGACCAGCCGAGGACCCGCTCGATCCCTTCGTCACGTCCCAGGGATTCTTCGTGCGTCCTCCGAACCAACGGTCGCCGCCTGCCAACTCGCCGGTCGTCAGCTTGGCCACGAGCACGGCTCCAGCCTCGCGTAACTGCCCGACGACCGAGCACTCGTGCTCCGTCATCTGATCCTTGAAGGCGCCGGAGCCCCAGGTCGTTGGGTAGTTCGGGACAGCCAGAATGTCCTTGGCGCCCCAGGGCAGACCGTGCAGGGGACCACGGTTGCGTCCGCTACGGAGCTCGGCGTCGGCGCGCCGTGCTTCCTTCATCGCCAACTCGTCGGTGAACGTGACGGCGAAGTTGAGCGTCGCGTTGTAGCGCTTCAGACGTGCCAGGTACATCTCCGTCAGCTCCACGGACGTCACCTGACGCGTGCGGATCAGCTCACCCAGAGCCGTGAGCGGCCAGAACGCCACGTCCTCCAGGTCGGCGGGGCGCCGAATTCCGGCCGCGGAGCTCATGCGGAACGGCCTCTCGGTCCGGTCGATCTCCATGCCCGGAACGAGTGGGCTGAAGTAGATCGGCGGCGCCACGCTGTTGTCGAGGTCGAACTCCTGCAGGGCGGCGAGGCCGCGGAGATTCCGGTTTACGCCTTCCGCCATCTCCTCTGCCTGTTCCTCCGACAGCTCGAGCCCAGAGAGGACGCCGGCCTCGCGGATCATCTCCGCTGAGACCTCCCCGGCCTCCTGCTCCTGCATCTGGGCCCAGAGGGCGCCGGGTAGCAGCGTCGATGTCAGTCCGGCTCCGGAGAAATAGGCCAGAGGGGGTGTTCCCTTAAGTCCACCGACCCCAAGATATAGTGGTTACCGGGGCTCTGCGGGCCGTTTCCCACGTCCGGTGCCGAGGTAAAGGGCCGAAGCTGGCGTGGGAGCACACTGAACAGCCTGCTCAAGCAAGCGGTAGAACAACAGGCCGCGAGCCCGGGATGTGCGTCGGTTGAAGCGAAAGGTGAACTCGTCCAGATAGTAGGGGAGGTGTTCGCGGGCGATCCCTCCTTGGAGGGTTCCGAGGACCCAGCGCTTGAGGAGAGACGCCACCCGATGTACGGCCGACATGAGCACGTGCGCGGGATCGCCGGAGGTCGAGAGGTTCGTGACCGTGTGGCGAAAGCCCAGTTTGGCGAGTCCCTGATAGCTTGGCCATCCGTCGGTATGCACCGTGCTTGCCGGTGCGATGCTATCCTTGACGAAGCCTCGCAGAACCGGAGCGGAGAGGTCGGGCACCC
Organism: Longimicrobiales bacterium; assembly: GCA_965248625.1. GTDB lineage: Bacteria > Gemmatimonadota > Gemmatimonadetes > Longimicrobiales > Gaopeijiaceae. The sequence continues at coordinate 3,080,670 of OZ252109.1, forward strand.
AACGCAGCCGTATTCTCCCGATCTTGCGTCCGTCGACCTCGGCGGCGATCGCGACGATGGCCTTCTTGATCGTCTCGCGGCCCCGCACTCCAGCCTCCACGCCCCCGACATAGCTCTCGTCCACTTGCACAACGCCGCTCAGCTGGTCGCGATCCGGTCGGACCATGGCCCGGCGGAGCTTGTGGAGCCAGACCCACGCTGTCTTGTAGCTTCCCAGTCCGAGCACACGCTGGAGCCCGAGAGCATTGGCTCCGTATTTCTGGCTCGTGAGCTCCCAGGCAGCGAGAAACCACAGACGCAGGGGCGAGCGCGTGCGGTGGAACACGGTTCCCGCCAGCACCGAGGTCTGCCTTCGACAGTGTGGGCAGACGAGACGCCCCCGCGATGCTCGCCAGACCTCTCCCAACCCGCCACAGCCCACGCACACAAACCCTTCCGGCCAGCGCAGACCCTCCACGTACTCCAGGCATGCCGCATCGTCGGGGAAGAACTCGTCCAGCTCCAGCCGCGTACGGGGATAGTCCACGCCGCCACGGAGCTGAGAAGCCGGAACCGCCATGACCACAACATGTAGTGGGCGGTGGACTTAAGGCAATACCCCATTAGGCCAGAAACCTTCTGCGGCTCGTCGTGATGGTATTCATCTCGCTACGACCCCGTCGAAAGTGTCCTCGGTCCTGCTGGCAGCGCCTCGCAACAGGATCGGGCCTGAGCGTTACGTGCGCCAGTTCGGGAGGAGGGCGCAAGAACGTCCCATCTAGACACGGACGGATTTCGGGAGGCTCTGGGTCGCGAGGCCGAGACCCGGTGTCAGTCCTCCCACTAAGGCCTGTGCGGGGCTCGCTCCGGTCCGACCCGGGACCTGGGCACCGCTGAGGTCGAGAGACCTCGCCGAAGTGACGCTCGCAGCCTCCCAGAGCCTCGCGAAATCGCCCGTTATATTTCCATAACTCGTTGTACACGTGGTCGTTAACGTCACGTCGGGTTTCGCCGTGACCACTGTCCGTGAGGGGTGGAAAGATGGAGTGTCATGCCAGTGACGAGCTCGTCGGGCTCGGAGACCAGATCGCTGTGCTCGCTGCGCACATCCATGCGGCGAATCATCGGTTGCTGACCCTGATCGCCGAATTCCATCGACGCAGCGGATGGAAGGATGGCGACTTCAGGTCGTGCGCACACTGGCTCGCGTGGAGGACGGGTATCGATCTGGGTGCCGCTCGCGCGAAGGTGCGTGCGGCGCTGGCCCTCGAGGCGCTGCCCGAGATCAGCCGGTCGATGGAGCGGGGCGAGTTGTCGTTCGCCAAGGTCCGCGCTCTCACTCGTGTCGCCACGCCCGAGAACGAACCGGAGCTACTGGCCTACGCGCAGGGAAGCACCGCGGCCCAGCTGGAGCGGCTGGTCCGGGGGTGGAAGCGGCACGACCGCCTCGACGAACAGGAGCAGGAGCGACTGCGGCACCGGTCCCGTTGCTTCTCGGTCTTCACCGACGACGAGGGGATGTACGTGGTGAAGAGCCGGCTCGATCCCGAGGTGGGCGCTCTGCTGATGCGGGCCGTGGACGCAGCAAGCGACTTTCTGTTCAGGGGCGAGGGCGCGACATCGGCGAGTGCTGAGCAACTCGGGGCTCGGAACGTCGAAGAGGAGACAACCCCGCTCCAGCGTCGTGCGGACGCGGTGGGGCTCATTGCCGAGCGGGTGCTTCGCGCCGGGTTCGGCGCGACCACCAGCGGAAGCAAGGCCGAGCGGTATCAGGTGGTGCTGCACGTGGAGCCCGAGACGCTCTCGGCCACCGGCGAGCCGGGCACATCGGAGCTCGAGGACGGGACTCGCGTTTCCGCGGAAACGTCCCGGCGCATCGCGTGCGACGCAAGCCTGGTGAAGGTGACGCGTGGCGACGACGGTTCGGTGTTGGACGTCGGCCAGCGAACGCGCACGGTGCCGCCCGCGATACGGAGGGCACTCGAGGTGCGCGACCGGGGATGCCGGTTTCCGGGATGCGGACTCCGCTACACCGACGCTCATCACGTTCGGCACTGGGCAGACGGCGGCGCTACTAGGCTGGACAACCTCGTGCTGCTGTGTCCGAAGCATCACAGGACCGTGCACGACGGGGGGTACCGGATGGACTACCCACCCGGCGGCCGGCCCAACTTCTACGATCCGCGCGGGCTGCCCTTGCCGGAGCTGCCGCCAAACCCGGCGCATCGCCTCGCGGACGACCCGGTCGCCGCGCTCATCGACGAGCACGACCGCCGCGGCATCCGCCCCGACTTCAGGACCGGCCAGGCTCGATGGCCGCGGGAAAGGGACATCCCGCACGATGTCTGGGCGGCGGCCGAAGAGGCCGTCGGCTGAGCGGAAGCGGCACGGAGCACAAGCGGGCGAGGAGCACAAGCGGCACGGAGCAAGCGGCGAGGAGCGGAAGGGACCGCGCTGACTACCGCCGAGGTGTTGCTCGTCGACCGTGCGCGCTAACGTGCGACTTCATACCAGCGCCTCGCGATGGCCCCAGGCCGAGCCAGCTCGACTCGGGCACGCGATGCGCGGCTTCGGCCAGGACGTTCCCAATCTCTGGAGGGACTCCGATGAGGGCTCCTTGCACGGCCTCTGTAATCCTCGTCCTGCTCTCGACGTCCGCCCCGCTTGCCGCACGACAATCCGGAACCCCGGGGTCGGGCGGAGCCGAGCTCACGATGGCGCTCACCGGAGACGCAATCATCACTCGGCGGCTCTCTCCCTACGAGGAGCCCGAGTTCCTGGAGATGATCGACCTCATCCGTAGCGCTGACGTGGCATTTACCAACTTGGAGATGCTGTTCCACGACTTCGAGCCGTACCCAGCGCACCAAAGCGGTGGCACGTGGATGCGTGGAGATCCCGATCTGGCCAAGGAGCTCGTCTGGGCGGGATTCGACATCGTCTCGCGAGCGAACAACCATACCGGGGATTGGGGAGTCGAGGGCATGCGACTCACGACTCGCCACGTGGAGGAGGCCGGCCTCGTCCACGCGGGGGCCGGCGAGGGCCTCGCCGAGGCGCGCGAAGCGCGGTTCTTCGAGTCCGCCAAAGGCCGAGTGGCGCTCATCTCGCTGGCCTCGACCTTCCCGGACCACTCCCGCGCGGGCCGCACCCGGGGAGACCACCCGCCCCGTCCCGGGCTCAGCCCACTCCGCTACTCGACTACGAGGATCGCGCCGGAAGACGACATCGCTCAGCTCCGCGAGCTGCTCGATGAGATGGGGGTACCCGCTGCCGAGGACGGTAACCGCACCCGGGCGCTTGGCACTTGGTTCGAGCCCGGGCCTGAGCCGGGGGTACGGACGGAGCCGGACCCGGCCGACATGGCGGAGATCGCCGCAGTGGTCAACAACGCCAGCCGCCAAGCCGATTACGTCATCGTCACTAGCCACACCCACGAAAGCGCCGGAAGCCGCGAGGTCCCCGCCGAGTTCCTGGTGACGTTCGCACGGGCGATGATCGACGCGGGCGCATCCGTCTTTGTCGGACATGGCCCCCACGTGCTCCGCGGAATCGAGATCTACAACGGCAAGCCCATCTTCTACAGCCTGGGCGACTTCGTCTTCCAGAACGAGACACTGCTCCGACTGCCGTCGGAGAACTACGAGCGGTACGAGCTCGATCCTGATGCGCATGTGGCGGACTTCAATGACGCCCGCTACGACATGGACCAGTCCGGCTTCCCGGCGAATCCGGAGATCTGGGAATCGGTGGTTGCGCAGCCGCGCTTCCAGGGTAGAGAGCTCGTGGAGCTACAGCTCCATCCGATCACGTTGGGCTTCGGCGAGCCTCGGTGGGTGAGGGGCCGGCCACTGTTCGCGGACGAGGAGCTGGGCGCCAAGATCCTCGGCGATCTGATCGAGCGCTCGAAGCCGTTTGGCACGCACATAGACGTAAAGAACGGGGTCGGGGTGGTCCGGCTACGCTGAGTGTCGGGTGGCCCGGCTGAGAGTCGGCTGCCGCGCTGAGGGTCGGCTGCCGCGCTGAGGGTCGGCTGCCGCGCTGAGGGTCGGCTGCCGCGCTGAGGGTCGGCTGCCGCGCTGAGGGTCGGCTGCCGCGCTGAGGGTCGGCTGGCCGCGCTGAGTGTCGAGTGCCGTGCTGGCGTCAGCGCTTCGAGTGTCGAAACGGAGAGCGTGTCGGGTGCTGGGTCGGCCGCCTCAGCTGCCGCCCATGAGTTCCTGGAGATAGTCAACGGGTTCATCGGTGAGCTGGAAGAGGCTGCCCGCGCGGAGTAACACGAAGGAGGGCCAGAATCGGGGTTGAAAGGAGAGGACGGCGTACCGTCGGTTGAACCCGTCAGATCACGACATCGCTTCCGGCCAAGTACGCCAGATCGTGCTGTCCTTCAACGATTTATGTGGTTTCTTGTCGTGCTTTGGGCCCCCCAACGCATACTCATGTGGCAGAACGACAACTACAGCGTGTGTGCGCCCTGAACGAAGACCGCCCTGGGGGCTGAGCCTACTCGCGACCCGGCCCGTATTCGCCAGCGGTGCTTGGCGAAGGGGTCGCCCATGCCATCCTTCAGCAAGGGCGACCCCTGGTATAGTGCTTCAGAAGTGTTGCGGGTGCCTTTCCCATCGTGACCCGCCACGCTCTCGCGTGGCCCGATCGGGAAACCCGTGCTTATCCAACGATCCATCCGGTCAGCACGGTGAACCGTGCTCCGCCTTCGGCAATACCGACCGCCATGTTGACCGGCAGGTAGAGGTCCCCGAAGGGCACGGTGGCGCCCGCAGCCACGATCATGGAGGTGGTCGGGTCCGTATCGTCCTTGCTGATGCTGACGTTCGGTCCGACTCCGAACTCGACGCCATTCTCCATCCGATAGCCGGTGAGCCAGCCCAGCGAGAGGTTCAGCTCGTCCTGCTCGACGCCGCCGACCAGTGCGACCCACTCCATCAGGGCCTTGCTGCCGCCTCTGGACACGAGCTGTGTCTCCATCTGCCACCCGAGCTGCGTCATGATCGGCTCCAGATTGGCATGGTTGCGCAGATCGGCGACCTCCCCGGTGAAGACCGTGAAGCCGAAGCGGGGACCGTTCAGGTGCTGTCGGGGAAGCTGGCGCGCCCTTTCTTGCTCCGGCACGTCCTGAGTCTGGGCGGACAGGGTTCCAGCGCTCATGGACAGCGCGACGATCGCGAGACTGATGATCGAGCGTGACATGATTCGTCCTCCTGTATGTGACATGGTTCGTCCTCGTGTGTGGGGAGTCGAGACGGTCTGCGTTGACTCCATGAGAACGATGTATCAGGCGGCCGCTCGGGTCGGGGTGTGGGAGTACGTAGTCGGTGAAGGCCGGGTACGTAGCGGATCGAGCGGAACGGCACTCGGATGGCGCGAGAACGTAGGCGTGCTCTTCGTTTTCGTCGGGGGCTTCTTCGCGATTGCGGAGGGACCGCGGCTGGACACGAAGGGGCTTAGCCCGGCTTCGTTGAAGGTCCGGGTCCCCGAACCCAATCACTCCGTCCAGGTCCCCGACCCCGCTACTCGTCCGGGTCCCCCAACCCCATCGCGTGCAGCGACAGCCGCCCAAGCTCGGCCCTTAGCTCGCTCCGTACGCTAGCCATCGCGGGCTCGTCCACGACGTTGTCCATCTCGTAGGGGTCCGCTTCGAGGTCGTACAGCTCGTCCATGTCGGGAAACTTCATCCAGTGGATGTATTTGTACCGCTCGGTTCGCACAGCCCGGTAGTCCATGTCCATCAGGTGCCGGAACGGGTTCTCGTACGTGTAGAACTCGATCAGCGCGGCGTCGCGCCATCCTTCCATGTCCCCGCGAAGCACGGGAAGCAGCGATCGGCCCTGGATGTGGTCCCCGATGGGCGCGCCGGCCGCGTCCAACACCGTCGGCGCGATATCCACCGTCACCGCCAGCCCCGTTGGCTGACTCCCCGGAGCGGCTACCGGGGGGTACCGGATGATGAGCGGATTGCGGATCGACTCCTCGTACGGGAGACGTCGCTCGCTCGTGAGCCCGTGCTCTTCGTAGAAGAAGCCATTGTCGCTCGTGAACACGATCATGGTCTCGTCGAGGGTTCCCAGTTCCTCGAGCTTGTCCATGAGCCTCCCGATCCCGTCATCGACCGCCAACATCATCTCCGCGCGACGTCGGATTGTTCGCTCGTTGGTGGTGGGCGTGGGAATCGCGGCGTGATCGCCCGTCAGCTCTCCCGTGGCCCGGAATGTGAGCGCCCGCTGGATCGCGGGCCTGTCGTCGAGATCGGCCAGCGTCTCGATGGTGTTCGGGCGGCGTGGGAAGACCTCCTGCTCGTATCGCCCCATGTGCCGAGGCGCTGGCACATACCCCCGCGAGCTACCCGGCGCGACGGAGCCGTCGTCAAGCTGAGTGAGGTCGGGGTGCACGGCCTTGTGGGCGAGATAAATGAAGAACGGCCGGTCCCGCTCACGCTCCATGATGTCGATCGCGCGGTCGACAAGGATATCGCTGGTATATCCTTCGACGATGTGAAGAGCACCGTCTTCGAATACCTCCGGGTCCTCGGAGCGCCCCTGTCCTGGTAGAGCGGACCAATAGTCGAAGCCAGGGCGTGGGGTCGCGTCATTCCCCATGTGCCACTTGCCGAGAAACGCCGTCGCATAGCCGTCGGCCTGGAGGGCCTGCGGGAAGGTCTCGAGTCGATGGCTCGCAAGGCTGCGGGAGACGTTGTCGATGATGCCGTGTCGCGACGGATACTGTCCCGTCAGGATCGACGCCCGGTTGGGCGAGCACAGCGATACCGCGTGGACCGAGTTCACGAAGAGAGCGCCCTCGCCGGCCAAGCGATCGATGTTCGGAGTCTCCAAGTAGGGATGTCCCGCCACACCGATCTCGTCCCACCGGAGGTCGTCCACGACCACGACCACGACGTTCGGCCTGTTCGCAGGGTCGACGCCGGAGCCAGCGGCAGGGTCGACGCCGGAAGCCGCATCAACCGCGCTCCCGGAAGTGCCGTCCGCTGGGGGCCCCTGGCACGCCGCCAGCGCAAAGGTCATCGCCGCGAGGGTCAACGGAGCGAGTGTCATCGAGAGGACGATCGCCGGGCCGGACCTCCAAATCGCCGAGCATGACTTCAAGGTCGCCGAGCATGACTTCAAGGTCGCCGAGCATGACTTCAAGGTCGCCGAGCATGACTTCAAGGTCGCCGAGCATGACTTCAAGGTCGCCGAGCATGACTTCAAGGTCGCCGAGCATGACTTCAAGGTCGCCGAGCATGACTTCCACTTCGCCGAGCATGACTTCAAGGTCGTCATGGAGGACTCCCGTGTTCGTGCCTGTCTGGGGTCGAGCTCGCCGGTGCGCTGCTCCGAGGACCCGATGTGTTGTCTGCGAAGCCGCGTTGCACCGCGGAAGCTGGTGCGTGGCTCAGGGGGAGCCGGTGGTCGCTCCGGCGCAAGATAGTCGGCAAACGCGTGAAACGCTCCGCTCCCTGGCGCAATACATCGGAAAGCGTGCTCAGCCCAACGTCGCCTGTCACAACAACAACATTCTACAGAGCACCCGAGTCCTCGACGATCGGGCGATCAGAAACGAATCCGCTGAGGCGCCGGAAGCCGTTAGAACCCTGTCGTCGTGGGGCTTCTCACTCTGTGAGCCTCCGTGCAACCTGGAAGTCGCTTGCCGATCGCCCGCGGACCCCCAATGGTATCGGTGGGTGAAAAGCTGTTCGTTCGGCCAACGACCCGACGACCGCGCGATGCGGGCGGGTCAACCTCCGTCGGAGGCTACCATGGTGGAAGTCGATCGCAAAACCTTCCTGGCTACGCTCCCTGTTGGGGCCATCGCCTTCATGTCTCCAGAGGACAAGGCCGAGGCGCTCGAGCACTACATGGAGGACGAACTCGACAAGAAGATCGCCGCGAAAAATGCGGAGGCGGATGGGGAGGACAGCGCCCTCATCAGCCTCGAAGAGTGGGAGCAGGAGGGCCCGAGGCCCCCTCGTGGCGTCGGCAATCTCTTCAGGCCGCGCGAAGAGGAATTCGTGCCCATGCCCGAAAAGCCGACTCTGATGGACTTCTATCGGCTTCGTTTTGCGCCTGCCAACCACGTTCTACAGAGCGCTACACACGCGTTGGAGACGGGACAACCTGAGCGGACGATCCTCGCGTGCCTGATGCACGACGTCATCTTGAACATGATGAAGCCCGATCATGGTTGGTGGGGAGCGCAGTTGGTCGAGCCGTATGTGGACGAACGGATCAGCTGGGGGATTCGGTACCACGGCCCGCTTCGCTTCTACGCGGACGATTCGGTCGGGTACGAGTATCCCGAGATGTACACCAGGATCTGGGGCGAGGACTACGAGCCGCTTCCGTATATCCGTAAGGCCTACGAGTTCGCCAGGGGCCATCGGCATTATATGGAGGCTCGCCTAATCACGATGAATGACACATACGCGTTCGACCCCGACGCAGTGGTCGACCTCGAGGTGTTCACCGACATCATCGGCCGGAACTTCAAGGACCCGCCGGAGGGACTCGGCTACGACAACAGCCCGTCGGCCCACATGTGGCGGACCATCGCCAACCCGAACCGGCCGCTGTAGAAGTCCGCGCGAAGGCGCGAAAGAGATCCCCGCGGGCGCCTCGGTGCTCGCGGGGATTTTGTTGTTTGCGGTAGCGCTGCGTCGCTCGGCGCGTCGAGGCTTATCTCGGCGCATCGAATATCGCTCGGGGGCTCTAGCGTTCTCAGTCCGGGAACACCGGCAAGTCGAAGACAGGCCCGCCGCTGACAAGCTCGCTCGACGCCGACAATAGGGTCTTCACATCCTCGGACCCCAACCCTCCGTATTCGCACAGCGAGGCGATCTTGGCGTCCAGGGCCTCCTCCCCGATGGGCGCTTCCGGGTCGCCCAAGGCGACTGGGCGCTCCGCTTCGTAGGTCTCGCCACCGGCCGATTCGACACGGATGCGGGCGCCCCAACGCTGGGGATACGCTCGCTCCAAGGCGGAATCCGGCTTCACCGTCATCTTTCCGAGCACGCCCAGCACCACCGGGTCGTCGAGCCTCTCGGTGTCGAACGAGGCCAGTCCGGGGGTTCCGTTGGCGAGCGCCGTGGCGACGCAGAACTGTAGGCTGAACTTCGCCGCGTACGGTGTCGTCGGGACCGGGTTGTCCGTGACCCTGAGGGCGGCCGGATAAGTCGAGATGCGCACCTCTCGAACGCCGGCGAGGGATCCGTTGTCCAACAGTCGAGCCCGGAGCTCCAGCGCGGCGTCGACGGCTGGGTGGGTGTGTCGACAGCACGGATAGGGCTTCAATGACGTCTCGGGAAGCTTCCAGCCATTCGCCTCTCGTAGCACGGCATCGACATCCGGATCCGGGCAGAGAGCCGGGAAGAAACCCCGCTCGCCCTCAAGGATCCCGGTTGCCCCTGTGAACCCCTCTTTCGCCAACATCGCGGACCTCAAGCCTACGTGCGCGGCGTGGCCGGCGTGGAGGTGCTTCGACATCGCTCCATCTTCATTGAACTGCCACAGGCCCGCCGCCTGCGTCCCCGCGTTCCCCAGCGCCCAGACCCATTGATCTTCGTCCAGGTCCAGGAGAGCCGCCGCCGCCGCGGCCGATCCGAAGACCCCTGCGGTGGCCGTGTTATGGAACAGGCGATAATGGCCCGGCCCCAACGCCTCACCCACGCGCAGGATGGCCTCGTATCCTGCCAGGACGGCGCGGAGGACAACGCGGCCGGCGGCGCCGATGGTCCGACCCAACACGAGGCATGTCGGGATGACCACACATCCGGGGTGGGTGATCGACGTCCGGTGGAGGTCGTCTGTTTCGGTGATGTGCGAGAGAGCCGCCGCCAGGAAGACGCGTGATTCCGGATCTTGCAGATGGCGCCCGTACCCGAGTAGAGCGGTGCCGGGCGCCGTGCTCCTACCTGCGACCATCGACCCGAGCCAGTCGCGAACGAAGCGTTCGGCCTGCGCGAGATTCGCGTCGTCCGAGGGGAGGTTGCGGATGAGGCGCGCCAGTGAGCGAGATAGCGTTTGGGCCACGGGCCTCCTCCGGGACGATGGGGGGGAACACATTGTACCGTAGCTGGGGCATCATGGCACCCAACGGCCTGTGACTTCTCTCCCGCTGGCGGTCCGAAGGGTGAGGCGTCCCCGTCCGGACTTCCGATGATATCGGAAGCGTGGGGCATCCCTAGGTGACCCCAGCCGCGTCGGCGACCTAGCTAGGCTTCGCTGGACGCGCTCCAATCCGCCGTCGCGTTCATCGCGATGCCGCGCTCAGCGGTCGCGGCCCAGAGCCGGGTTTCGGAGCCCTCCCGGCGACCCGCCAGATGGATCTCCTCTGCCGCGAAGACTGGGCCCACGGCCCGATAGTCGAACCTTCCGGGCGCGACTCCCTCCCGCCGCGTCGCCGCATCCAACAACAGCATCGCGATCAGGGGCCCGTGGACGACGAGCCCCGGATAGCCCTCTTCGCCCGTGGCGTAGGGATGGTCGTAGTGGATGCGGTGCCCATTGAAGGTCAGCGCTGAGAACCGGAACAGATCGACGGAACCGGCGGTGAACGCATCCGTCCAGTCTCCGGCCTCGGAAGGGGGCTCTCCCTGGGGGGCCGCTGCACGGGAACCGGCGTTCCTGTACACGAGGTCCTGCTCTTCCTCGACGGCCAGCCCGCGTTCGCTCCGGACCTCGTGCTTGACCGTGACGAACACGAGGGGACCACTCCGACCCTCCTTCTCCACGACGGACGCGATCGTAGAGCGCCGGCTCGCGGATTCCCCGAGGACCAGCGGTTGGTTGAAGCGCAGCCGTCCGCCGGCCCACATCCGTCGCTCCAGGGGGACGGGAGGGAGGAACGAGCCCCGTCGCTCGTGACCGTCCGGCCCGAGCGAGCCGGCCGCAACGACGGGTCGGAAGTACAGCCAATGCCACCCGGCGGGAAGCGGCGTTCCGTCGACCATCGACCCCGCGTCACGGTCCAGCAGCGCCGCCATGCCCCGCGCTGGGAACAGGCCCAGTACGTCCTCCTCGTCCCGGGTTCGTCCCACCCAGGTCGTGAGGTCTTCGCGATCCGAATCGGTCATCTCAGAAGGAGGCGGGTCTCAGAACGACCGCGGCATGCCCAGCACGTGCTGACCGACGTAGCTGAGCACCAGGTTGTTCGAGACCGGGGCGACGAGGTAGAGGCGGGCTTCGCGGAACTTGCGCTCGATGCCGTACTCGCCTGCGAGTCCGTAGCCACCGAACGCGTCCATGGCCGCGTTCGCCGCCTCCCAAGCCGCTTCCGACGCCACCAGCTTGGACATGTTGGCCTCGGTGCCGCACGGCTGCCCGGAGTCGTAGAGATCCGCAGCTTGATCGAGAAGCGCCGCGGCTGCCCGCGTGTGTACGAAGGCTTTGGCGATGGGGAACTGGACGCCCTGGTTTTGCCCGATGGGACGGCCGAACACGGTTCTGCCGCTCACGTACTCGGCCGAGCGGTCGATGAAGTAGCGGGCGTCTCCCACGGACTCGGCGGCGAGCAGGATCCGCTCTGCGTTCATCCCGCTCAAGATGTACGAGAAGCCTTTCCCCTCTTCACCGACGAGGCTGTCCGCGGGGATCTCGAGACCGTCGAAGAAGACCTCGTTCGTCTCATGGTTGATCATCGTGTCGACGGGCCGGACCCGGATCCTGTCCCCGGCCTCTCGTAGGTCCACGAGGAACACGCTTAGTCCTTGGGTCTTCTTCTCGACGTCCTCCAGTCGGGTGGTGCGCGCGAGAAGGATCATCAGGTCGGAGTGCTGCACACGCGAGATGAAGATCTTCTGACCGTCGACCACGTAACGGTCGCCTTCCTTGCGCGCGAACGTGCGGATGGCAGTTGTGTCGGACCCGGCGTCGGGCTCCGTCACGGCGAAGGCCTGAAGTCGCAGCTCCCCGCGCGCCAACGCTGGCAGATAGCGCTCCTTCTGCTCTTGCGACCCGTGCCGGAGTACGGTCCCCATCGTGTACATCTGGGCGTGGCAGGCGGCCGAGTTGCCACCCGATCGGTTGATCTCCTCGAGGATCGCGCAGGCCTCGCGGATCCCCAGGCCCGAGCCTCCGAGCTCCTCGGGAATCAAGCACGCCAGGTAGCCCGCCTCGGTGAGGTCCCGGACGAACTCCTCGGGGTAGGCCTTCTCCCCGTCGAGCCGCTGCCAGTATGAATCCGGGTACCGTGAGCACAGGCTCCGGACGGCCTCGCGCAGATCGCGCTCGATGGAGGACATCAGTACCGTCGCGCCGGCGGAGATCCAACCCGCGTCCAGGGCCGCGCGGAGGGCAGGTGCGCGTAGATCCCTTCCACAGCGTCCTCGCCGACCGGGTCGGGCTCGGCCACGGCCTGCTCGGCCTGCTCCGTCACGGTCCGTTCGTTCGCCTCCTCGAGAGCGGAGAGCTCGGCCTCCGTCGCCCAGCCGTTGTCGATGAGGCGCGCGCGGAAGCGGTCGATAGGGTCCTTCTCCGCCCAGAACGCCAGCTCCTCTTCCGATACGTAGCCCTGCGCGTCGTGCTGAGCATGGCCGAGCCGGCGGAACGTGTCGACTTCGATCAACGTCGGACCCTCACCCGCTCGAGCACGCTCCGCAGCACGCAGCGACGCCTCGTAGCACGCGATCACGTCGTTGCCGTCGACCCGCTCCCCCGCAATCCCGTACCCCGCGGCTTTGTCGACGAAGTGCTCTGCGCGCGTCTGCTTGGTCGTCGGAGTCGAGAAGGCATAACCGTTCGCTTCGACGACGACGATCAAGGGGCAACGCTGAACGGCGGCAAAGTTCAGCCCTTCGTGGAACGCGCCGGTCGAAGTCGCACCATCGCCGACGTACACGATCCCGACGCGGCCGGCGTCCTCGAACCGGAACGTGAGCGTCACGCCGGCCATCACCTCGACCATGGTACCGAGATGAGAGATCAGTCCCACCCAGCCGCGCCGCCAATCCGTAAAGTGCAGGTTGGTTTCGCGCCCGCGCGTGTGGCCAGTCGCCTTGGCCATGTAGTTGCGGAAGTACTCGAGAGGCGTGCAGCCGAATACGAACAGCGCCCCGAGGTCCCGGATGAGCTGGGACATCATGTCCCCTGTACCATCGTCTCGGCGGTCGAGAGCGTACGCAGTGCCAACGGCCGTAGCCTCCTGGCCGAGAGAACGGTACACGCTGGCCGGCACATGGCCCTGCTTGAACAGGATGTCGAGGCGTTCTTCGGCGGAGCGAGTGAGGGTCAGGTAGGAGTAGATCTCGAGGAGCTGCGCGCGGCTGAGGCCGGCCAGGACGGCGTTCGCCTCGGACCGGTCTGGCGTCATCACGGGCGACGGGTCCAGCGATTCCGTCGGGCTAACCGGATCGGCTTGGGCGCTCACGAGGCCGCCGCCCCGCTCACGTTGCCGTCCCCCGCCCACGACTCCGAGGATCCATCACGTGACTGGCTTGTCCTCGTCTTTCTTCTCGGGCGGCCGAGGCCGGTTCATGCGCAGCGTCACGCCGCCGAAGAACGTCGACCCGGAGCGGTTCACCTCGTGGTTCCCCTCGTACAGGTAGTCGAGGATCGCCTGGTCCCAGGAGAGTCCCGCCTTGGCGATGAGCTGCATCCAGTCCCCGTACGCTGTCTCGTCCGGAGCCTCGGTTGTCCCGCTCCAAATCGTCACGCGGGGATTGTATCCGCCCTGCCCCTCCCCGGTGGAGCCCTTCAGGGGCATCTGGATCAAGACGCTGTCGACCATCGGCAGCCGGAACACGTCCGGGTCGAACTGCGCTCCGTACCGCTCGTAGCGGGCATAGTTGCGCTGGTTCATGTCGAAGACGTCGCGGTTCGAGTTGATGCCACGCGTGATGTAGTCGCGGAGCTCGAATGCGGCGTCCTTATGTCTCGGGAACTCGGGGTTGTCGATGTACCCGAAGCCCGGCATGAACCAGCCCTTGTTGAACCCCCAGTTGCGCTCGGTCACGCGCCCGCGGCGCACGAGGCCCGTGTACTCTGAGAAGAGCTGCACGACCTGGTGCGACGGGTAGCCGTGGGGGTTCAGGAAGATGTCCGGGAGCCAAGTCGCCCAAATCCGGCCACGGACCGGAGCCTCCGGATAGATCGGGTGGTCTTCCCGTGACCCGGATGTGGCATCGATCCCGAGAGAGCCGAGGTACCCGGCGTGCAGGATGAAGTCGGGCGTGACCTCGTAGAGGTCATACGCGAGCTGCGCCCCGTCGGCGTTCGTGAACGGATGAATGACGACGTTCACCTTGTCCAGCTTCCGCCGCTGCTCGGGGTCGGTCAGCAGCAGCTCGGCGTGCCTGAGCACATGGCTGGTCGAGGACACCTCGTTCGCGTGCTGACGCGCCGAGTAGATCACGGTCGGTTTGAAGGTCGTGGCCTTTGCGTGCGACCAGTGTGTCGCCTCGACGGGCGGCATGAGATCCATCGCCCACAGCGTCTTCCCGAGATAGGACTCACCCACCTTGTACACATTTGCCTGGTCGAACGCTGAGCCCATTTCGGCCAGCATCCGGTGACCCTCGGGGGGAGGGATTGGTGTGTCCCATTGGACGATGCGCTCACCGGAGTAGCTCCACCCCTGCGAGAGCAGTGAGCGCCAGTCCGGCAATGGCTCGGGAGTCCCGTTGGCCGCGAGTCGCGCGGTGCGCCGCGATTCGGGGTCCTGCTCGTGGGTCCACTCGGCCCAGACTTCTATGGACCCGAGTCCTGGAAATGCGAGGCTCGACTCGTAGAGCCCCGCGGCCCGGAGCTCCTCGATGTAGCCGACCGTCGCCTCGATCTGCTCCGCCGATACCATGCGCTCGTCGACCTGCACGGGCGTGCCGTAGCTCAACAGGCTCTCGCGCTCATCCGCGTCGGTGTCGACCCGCACACGCAGGCCGAGGTGGGAGACTCCCGACTCTCCGGCGCGCACGCGGGCGAGCCGCGCGGAGGGTCGCTCCATCGTGATGCGCGGGATGTCGAGCCGAATCTCGCCGGTTGCACCGGAGCGTTCCTCGTACGCTACGACCACGGCGGGACGGGACGTGGCGAAGCCCGAAAACATGATGTTCGCGGTGCCCGCGGTGCCGTCGGACTTGGGCCGCATCCGGGGGATGATACGCCCCGGAAAGGTCAGGCCCTCGCCCCGAGAGTTGCGTCCCAGGACGTCGAAAAACTCGATCGTGCCAAAGTACACCTCCTCGTGGATGGCGTCCATGGGCGAATGGAGCTCGTTGTCCAGCTCGAGCCGATAGTCAGGCTCGCTCAGCTCCACCTCGACCACGAGCTCGCCGAAGAACGGCGCGTCCGCGTTCCCGCCGCGCGGGATGCCCTCGTGCCGGTCCATCACGTAGTCGTAGACGGCGGGCAGCGTCCGGGACTGGAAGTGGTCCCAGAACGACTCGGGGTCCGTGGCGATGCGCTCGTCGGCGAGCACGCTCGATCCACTCGTCACTTCGATCCAGCCCGTGGTGACGCGAACGTGCTCGTAGTCCTGGAAGCGATCGAAATAGGGGCGCAGCACCCACTTCGGGTCGAACGACTCCACGAGGACCGACCCGCCACCGGCGTCGGTGACGACGACTTCGTACGTCGGCCCCTCCAGCGTCTCCTCGAAGCGGATCTGCTCCGGACCGAGATCGAGCTCGCGAGCCAGGATCTCGTCGATGGGGAAGATCTCGTGGAGCCAACGGACGGGGGTGTTGATCGCCTGCTGCGGCCAATCCTCGGGCGGGTCGTTTCGGCGGAAGCGGATGAGGATGTCTCCCAGCTCCAGTCCGTCGAGCCGTGGGCGGACATCCTCGTAGAGCCACGAGTACCCCTGCTTGAAGGCGGAGAGCACTCGGACCTCCGTTTGCAGAGGATCCGCGCCCGCATCGAGGAGCGCTTGTCGGGCCTCCGCCTCGAGTCGGCGACGGATCTCCGGGGGCTCGCTCAGGCGTGCGTGAAGAGTCACCGGCTCGCCGCTCGTGATCGAGGGCAACACGCGCTCCTCGAGGACCTCGCGGAAACGGTCCACCTCCGACGGGATCGTGACGCTCTCATCGAAGATCGGCGCGGCGTTCTGGACATCACGGTCGTCGATGACCACCTCGAGCCTGTCAGCCCCGAGCGCCTCCGCACGCTGGCGCGTGAAAGCCTCCAACCCCGCATCGGCCTTCACGACAGAGACGAGCACGTCCGCCGCCGCGAGGTCGCGGTCCGCGAGCTGTGCCGCGATCCGGTCGAGCTTGTACATCCCGATGGCCGCTTGTCCCACAGGCGAGTGGCCCGACAGGGCGTCCCACAGGCCTCCCTCGACGTCCTCCACAGTGGGCCGGTCCTTTCCGCGCGCGTCGAGGTGGGGGAACGTGAACGCCAAGTGCTCGAGAGCCCGCCGCGCGCCTCGCTCGTCCGCACCGGTCACGACCAGGGACGGTTTTTCTCCGAACGCTTCCGGCACGAGCTGGATGAGGCCTTCACCGGGAGCGAGGGACGCCAAGTCGATGCGCCCGCTGTCCGCCAACTGATCGGTCAGGCGATTGTCGGTACCGGCGAGGATGAGGGTCGCGTGGGAAGAGGGGCGTTCGAGGGTCTCGGCCGGCTGGACAAGCGGGACGACGAGACCGGTGGACTCGAGTCCGAGTCGTGCGGCCACGTCCGGGAGCGCCTCGATCGCGCCGGATCCGGGCACGAGGAGCGCATCCACCCGGTCCGGGATCACGTTGTTGTCGGAATCTCCCAGCAGCCCATCGTTCGTGTAGAGGCTCGAGAGGTCCAGGTCCTCCTTGGCTCCACGCCCCGGACGGCCGGAGATCGGCCCGGGAGCGTCTGGCTCCGCCCGCCCCGAGAGCCTGATCGTGGGACCGGAGGCGATGCGGACTTCGACGGACCCGAGGCCGGCGTAGGCGAGTGGCGCCGACTCGTCCGATTCGTCGTCGCCGGACTCGTCATCGGCGGGCTGATCGGCACCGGGGTCGTCGACTCCGGGGAGTGCGGGGGCGTCGGCGGCCCCGGGAGTTGGCGCGGGGGTCGCCGCGGCTCCTGGCGATGCAGCGGCGGCTTCGTCGGCTCCGGGCGTTGCACCCGAGGTCTGGTCGGCGCCTGCGGGCACGGCGTCGGCGAGCGCTCGTAGGGCCTCGGCCGCCGCCGTCACATCGGTGGGGGCCACGTCGACCTCGGCGACCAGGCGGGTCACGCCGTCGTCGTTCATGCGTGTGCGGGCCTGGGACAACCGAACGCTCTCCGCTTCGACACCGGCCGCCTCGAGCGCTTCCCGCAGGTCGTCCCCTACTTCGCTAAGGGCGGGCGCCGACAACGTGCGCGTGTGCGGGAGTACGCCGGCGAACAGCCTGGCCGCGGCCAACAGGCCGTCGTCATCGCCCCCCACGACGAGCACCCAACGCCTTCCGTCGATCTCACGCACTGCTACGGCGCCCTCGCCGGCGTCGAGAGAGGTGGGATCGACCCCCGGGTTGGCGAGGCCAGATGCGGCGAGTCCTCCACGCCCGATGACGATGGGGATCCCGTCTCCGTCGGATCCGCGCGCGATGGGCAGATCCATCGCCATCGTCTCGAACCCGAGCCGGGCAGCGATCTCGGCCGCGGCTCGGAGCTCGGCCGAGCTGGCTGGGTCGCCTGTGACCAGTGACGCGTTCACGAAGTCGGGCACGCTGTCGCCGTTCGTGTCCAGCACCAGTGCGCCGATATCGAAAAGGGTCGTGAGGTCGACAATGGGCGGCGGGGACTGCTCCTGCGCGAGCGATTGCGCGGAGCTCAGCGGGGGCACGATCAAGAATGCGGTGATGACTCCGCCCACGATCGAAACGCACGGCCGGACACGTCCGCACGTGAAGAGCAGTCGTCCGAGTATGGATCTCATCTCATTCCTGCCCGGCAGAGGACCGCTGTCGGTGCCCTCACGAGTGCGTACTTCCTCAGTCGCCGGACCCCACCGGCGCCCCCGGCCCCCCAGCGGCGAACGCCGCCCGCATCGCAGCCAGCGCCTCGAAGATCAGCCAGAGCACGAGCACGAAGATCGCGGCACCGACCCCGAGAAGCACCCAGGTCTGGTCCGTCACGTAGGTAATCATGTTGATGATCATCGCCCACGTCGTCATGACGAGAAGGAAGGTCATCGGCACGAGCGTAACCCACGTGTTTCGCTTGAGGCTCATCAGGAATAGGCTGATGACCAGCAGGCTCATCGCGCCCGTGAGCTGGTTCGTGGTGCCGAAGAGCGGCCAGAGGCGCATGCCGCCTGCGCCGCGGTCCACGCCCAGCGCCAGAACTCCACAGCTCACGACCGCGATCAACGTCGCGAACCAGCGGTTCTGCGCGAGCTTGATCTTGTACTCGGCTCCTAGCTCGGAGATGATGTACCGCTGGAGCCGGACCCCCGTGTCCATGGTCGTCGCCGCGAAGCTGATGACCACGACCGCCGCGAAGATCACCGCAAGGTCCCCCGGGATCCCGATGCCTTGCGCTAGCTGCCCGACGCCCTGTACGAACGCCGTCGTCGCTCCGGCGGAAGCGCTCGCCCACGTCCCGTAGTGCTCCTGCCACCCGTCCGCCCCGACCACGAGAGCGAAGCCAGCGGTGGTGGCCAGGATGGAGACCAACGCCAACATTCCCTCGCCCACCGCACCCCCGTAGCCGACGTAGCGGGCGTCCGTCTCCTTGTCGAGCTGCTTGGACGACGTCCCCGACGCTACAAGTCCGTGGAAACCGCTGATGGCGCCGCACGCGATCGTCACGAATAGCAACGGAAACCAGTTGGGCGCGTCGGCTGGGAGGTTCGTATTTATGGCGGGAGCGATGACCGGCGCGTTCGTGAAGATGATCCCGAGACCGATGATCCCCAGCGCGACGAAGAGCTGGTGGCTGTTGACGTAGTCGCGGGGCTGGAGGAGCAGCCACACAGGCAGCACGCTCGCGAAGAAGGCGTACACGAACAGGATGATCACCCAGCCGGCGCGCACGCCGTCGACAGCGGCGGCCTCCGTTGCGGATCCCCCTCCGGCGGCCTCTGCAGCGATCTGGGCAGCGGAGGGATCGAAGCCGAAGAAGTCGGGCAGCTCGAGGGGGACGAACTGACCGAGCCAGATCATCAGGTAAAGCACCGCGAGCGCGCCCAGAGACGGCCACAGCAGTCCAGCCCCGGTACGGTAGATCAGGAACCCGACGATGACGGCGACGACGAGGCTGCCCCACACGGGAAGCACCGCGCCCGGATTCGCCAGGAAGAGGTTCGAGATGACCACCGCGAAGACGGCGTTCACGAGCAACAGCAGGAAGAAGATCACGAGAAGGAAGAGCACCCGCCCCCGGTCGCCGACGATTTGTCCGGCGAGCGTCCCGATCGAGTTCCCCTTGTGCCTCGTGGAGATCCACAGAGTCCCGAAGTCGTGAACGGCTCCCGCAAAGATGGTCCCCAGTACCACCCACAGGAACGCCGGCAGCCACCCCCAGATCACCGCGATGGCGGGCCCCACGATCGGCGCGGCACCTGCCACCGATGTGAAGTGGTGACCGAAGAGCACGTTCCGGTTCGTTGGCAGGTAGTCGACGCCGTCCTCGAACTCGTGCGCCGGCGTCCTGTAGTTCGGATCCAGTCGATAGATCTTCTGGGCGATGAACTTGGAGTACACCAGGTAGCCCGTGGCGAACGCGGACAATCCAACGAGCAAAAGGGCGATCGAGCTCACCGAATCCATCCTTTCGAGAGGGTTAGGTCACCTCGGTAGAGGCCGGAGGCTTTAGTGGGTCGCCGCCATGTTACGCCTCGCGCTCGGAGGCCGGCAACGTTTGGATCAAGCGGTCAAGAGCCTCCAGACCGTGCAGCTGGCCTTCGAGTAGCGGGATCGTGTAGACCGGATATCCCTCGAAGCTCTCGGCAACTCTGTTCGCGAAGGTGGCCTGCCGCTCGCGTCGGGCGGCGAGGAGAGTGCCGTCCGCCGCCTCCGGCACCATTTGGTTCAGCAGGATCGCCGCAACCGGGACCTCGTACTTCTCGAGGGTCTTCACCGAGCGCTCGGTCTCGGCCACAGGCAGGTGCTCCGGTGTGACCACGAACACGAAGCCGGCTCTTCGGTCGTCGGTGATCAGCTTGCGAGCCCGCTCGAAGCGCGCTTGGCGCTCCTTCAGCGCGCGCAGCACCGGATCCTCCTCCCGGCTCTCCGACCCGGCAGCGGCGCCGGCCACGTTACGCCACATGCGCCCGAGCACGTTTACCTTCTCGCGCCTGGAGATGAGGCCGCTGATCCACGCTCCCATGAGCTCGGGTAGCGCGAGCAACCGCAGGGTATGTCCGAGGGGCGCGGTGTCGAACAGCAACCGGTCGTACTCGGATCCCGCTTCGTCCGTGATTTTCGTGAACCGGTCGAACAGGGCCGACTCTTCTGCGCCCGGCGTCACCCGCGCGATGTCGATCTGACGCTCGACCTCGGCGACCAGCCGTGGCGGGGTCGTCTCCGCGATGCGTTCTTTGACCTCCGCGATGTAACGGTCAGCCTCCTCGGAGGGATCGATCTCCATTCCCCAGAGACCGGGCTGGACCTCGCGAGGCTCGCCGTCGAGGGAAGTCTCGAGAACGTCGGAGGTCGAGTGGGCGGGATCCGTGGAGACGAGCAGGGTTCGATGCCCCGAACGGGCGGCGAGCAGCGCCATCGTCGCGGCGAGAGTCGTCTTCCCGACTCCCCCCTTCCCACCGAAGAACAGCACCTCACGATCGAGAATCCGGCGGGACTTCGTCACGCTGGAAGGTCGCTGCCGGAAGTCACGTGTGATCGTAGCCGCCAGAACCCGTCAACAGCACCGGAATCCACCCTCGGGAGGTCGGGGCATGCCGATCCGCAGATGCCAGTGGTGGAACTCCTCGATCAGGTCCGGATACAGCTCGAGGGCGTAGAACGCGATCGGGTTGGGGGCGCCGAGGAGATCGGCGAAGCCGAGGAGCAGGAAAGTATCCCGTTCCTCTCGGTAGGAGCGGTAGATCTGCGAGCGATAGGGGGCGAAAAACACGCCCTCGTAGATCTCGCGTGCAGCGCGAAGTCGCTTACGCAGCTTCTTCCAGGTTTCACGCATGGTCCGATCCGGCTCTCGCGGCTTCGTCCTCTGGAGAAGACGCTAGCGAGGGCGCCCAATGAATGCTAGGCTGGCGCTCCGGCGGGTCTCCCGTCGCCCTCCCCACCGACCCGCAACCAGGAATCATCGTGCGATCTCGTCGTTCCCTACTCCAGCTTACACTCGTCCCTCTCTTGTGCCTCATGGCCTCGGGCTGCGCCACGCTCGGGCAGCTCGCGGCGCTTCGCCACGTCGATTTCTCTCTCGACCGCCTCTCCGACGTACGACTCGCGGGCATCGATCTGGGAAGTGTCCGGTCCTTCGAGCAACTCGGGTTCGCTGACGTGACGCGACTCACGTTGGCGGTTGCCAGTGGCGACCTGCCGATGGACTTCCGCGTGCACCTGAGGGCCGAGAATCCCCCCGACAACGAGACCGATGCTCGGCTCGTGAGGATGGATTGGACTCTTTTTCTGCAGGATCAGGAGACGTTGAGCGGCGTACTGGAGGACGACTTCGTGCTGCCCCCGGGTGAACCGCGGGACATCCCGATCCCCGTGC
This sequence comes from Longimicrobiales bacterium, assembly GCA_965248625.1. GTDB lineage: Bacteria > Gemmatimonadota > Gemmatimonadetes > Longimicrobiales > Gaopeijiaceae. Next base: position 3,102,233 of record OZ252109.1, read on the forward strand.
AACTGAACCTGATGCAGTTCTTCGAGGGTGGGGCGGAGGACCTGGTGCAGCTCGCCCTCGCGGCCGCCGGCCAGAGCAGTGAGCGCGTGGAGGTGGCGCTGCGCGCCACTCCGGTCATCGACACGCCGCTGGGGCCGATCCGGTATCCATCGCCCATCACGATCGTGGAGCGCACAGTGGGAGGCGAGGCGCGCTAGGGGGCAGACGCGCTCGCTGGGGGGCCGGCCGGCTCGTGGTCCGCAGCCGATGTCCGATGGAATAGGGCTACCCTGCGTACTCCGCGTCAGTCACCTTGTCCAACCAGTGCGTAACCGCATTCACGTTGAGAGCGAGGTGCGTCATGGCGGAGCCGGGGCCGGCGCCGTGCCAATGCTTCTCGTCGGGCTCGATGACGATGGTGTCGCCCGCACCGACTTCCTGGATCGGCTCGCCCCACTTCTGGAACCGGCAGATCCCGTCCACGACGAGCAGCAGCTGATGGCCGCTGTGCGTGTGCCAGTTCGTCCGGGCCTCGGGCGCGAACTCCACGCGGTAGATGTTGACGGCCGGGTCGTCGATGGCGCCGTTGATCCGGCGCAGGCTTCCATCACCCGTGAAGTTCTTGGGGTCGGACGGCTCGCGGATCAGCGTCGAGACTGGAAACACCTTCATCGATTGGGCTCCCTGTAGCAGTCCTGGACTGAGTGATGGGGCGGTGGCATGGCGATCCCGGAACGATCGGGCTTCAAGCTCCTGTTGTCGAATCTGCTTGCGGGCGCCCTCGTCGTAGCTCACCCTGAGTCGGACGGCGTCGGATGCGTGTAGGTCCCTCGCCCCCAAGGCCGCAATGCGGCGTGGCGCACCTTTCCGGGACGCGCCTCCTTCTCACCCGCGAGGTGGAGTAGGGACCATGCGCTTCTGGCCGAGCTCGCTGATACGCCCCCTCGCGGCGCTCGCCATCGTCGGATCGAGCACGACGGTTCGAGCACAGGAGCCGTTTACCGCCGAGGACATGCTGGGGGTCACTCGGATCAGCGGTACTGTCGCCGTCTCTCCCTCGGGAACGCTCATCGCATACGTGCTGCCCGATCTGAGCGACGATTGGAACGTCGGAGAGAGGCTTCAGCGCGGGTCCGTCCACGTTCAGCGGATCGGAAAAGGCGAAGCCGGACCGCCCGTCGTGTTGATGGAGGACCAGCGCAGCTCGTTCCCCGCTTTCTCACCCGACGGGTCCCGTCTGGCGTTTTACGTCAGAGAGTCGACGGGTGGCCGGCTCGCCGTGTGGGACGCGGCGTCGGGTGAGAGCCACATCCATGGGTCTCCTTTCGATGGGCGGCCGTTCGCGGCGCCGCAGTGGGCCGGAGATGGTCGGCTCGTATACGCCCGACCGAGCGCCGAGGCTCCCGCCGGCGAGCCGCCCCGGGTCCAAGTGGTGCACAGCACAGATGCGGTCATCCCCGGCGACGCTTTCTTCGCCAACCGGCAGCGGGCGGGACTGGTGGCACTCGACCTCGCGACCGGCGAAGAGCGAACGCTCCAGACCGGCCAGGAGTCGCTACGCCGCTTCGCGGTCTCACCAGACGGTGCGAACGTGCTGGCCGCACTGCCGACCCGGGAAACCGCGGAGGTGGCGCGAGGCGAGATCCACCGGACGCTCCTGTGGTCCCTCGCGGACGACGGACCCCACCGCACGTTCGCGGCTCAGGGCCAGCGGGTGTCGTGGCTTCCCGACGGGAGGCTGACCTGGCGACGCTTCGGAGGGCTGGTGACAGCCACCCCCGACCAGCGAGGACCGTCCGAGGGGGGCACATCCGTCCCGTTCATGCCTCGGTTGGAGCTACCGGTCGTGACGGTGAACTGGTCGCCCGACGGGAGTCGCTTCGCGAGCCTCGTCGTGGATCCCTCCCTAGCGGACCCCGAGGTCGAGCCTGCGCAGCGGGGCATGTATTCCATCGCCCAACCATTCTTCGACCTCTACGTCGTAGACGCCGACGACGGCTCGTCCGAGAGTGTCACGTCGCGCTTCGACCACCAGGTGCTGAATCCGGTCTGGAGCACCGACGGTGCGGCCCTGTTCTTTCGCGCCATCGACAACGCGAGCTACGACGAGACCATTTATCGATACGACGTCGCCGAGGCGGATCTGAGCGTGGTCGCCTCCGGTGAGGAGTCGTTCGGTACGCTGATGCCGGTCCCCGGCGGAGTCCTGACCGCGGTTCAGTCCTCGACGACGCCACCCGACCTCTGGCGCCTCGACGCTTCCACACGAGAGCGGGCCCGCGTCACGGACCTCAACCCGCAGCTCGCTGCGTTCGAGTTCAGCCGTCCGGAGTTGTTCCACTTCGACAACGCGGACGGTGACCGGCTCGGCGCGCTGCTCTACAAGCCGCCCATTGCGAACAGCGGATTCCCGGTCATCACGTACGTGTACGAGAAGCTCACACCCGGAATCCACCGGTTCAACGCGCGCAACCAGATCTTTGGCACCCATGGGTTCGCCGTGCTGATGCCAAACGTGAAAGTGAAGGTGGGGGAGACGGGGACGTCGTTCGTGAAGAGCGTAGTGCCGGCTGTGGAGGCGGTCCGCGCGAGCGGTGACAGCAACGGCCGGTTCTGTCTCTGGGGAGGCAGCTTCGGGGCGTACGCCACCTCCTTCGTCATCACTCAGACCGATGTCTTCGATTGTGCTGTATCGCGCGCCACCCCCCCGGAGCTCTTCCGTAATTGGGCGAGCGGCCGAGACCGGGACTCGGACAATATCGAGAGCGGTCAGGCACGGATGGGAGGTAGCCCGTTCGAAGTCATGGAGCGGTACCTTTCCCAGTCCGCATTCTTCCATCTGGATCAAGTCCAGACCCCTGTCCTCATCACGCATGGAGTGAATGACCGGACCATCCTGTTCGGGGAAGGGGAGATGATGTTCTACACGCTGCGGAGGCTCGGAAAGGTGGCCACGTTCGTGATCTATCGCGACGGTGACCACAGCCTGTACAGGCATTCGCGGGCGGACGCGCTGGACGTACACGAACGGATGCTCGACTGGTTCCAGAAGTACCTGTTCCGGCAGCCTTAAGCTCGTTCGAAGGGGGCGACGCGATGTCTCTGCGGGACTCGTGGAGTACTCGGATCCGGTCCGGTCCCGAAGATTCTCGAGGTCTCGTGCGTATTATACACGCTGCAGCCCGCGTGGCTGGCCGGAGGCGCGTCCTCGAGATTCGCCGCCAACACCCCGCCCCGTGGATCTGTCGAGCGTAGTACACCATTATTGTTGAGTGGGAAGACGCGTAACGACCGTCGACTTCCTTGAGGAGGGGAGTCCGTCAATGAGCACGATCAGTCCACATGACTCCGTCGGTAGCCGCCTGGCCGGGATTCTTCCCGACGCCGAGCGCGTTGTCGCCGAAGACATCATTGTCGATATCGAGCGCCTCAAGGCCGAGCGCAACGCGGTCGTGCTGGCGCACAACTACATGACCCCGGACATCTTCCACGGAGCAGCGGACTTCACCGGGGATTCTCTCGCGTTAGCGCGGCAGGCGGGGGAGACCCATGCGGACGTCATCGTCATGGGCGGCGTCCATTTCATGGCGGAGACCGCGAAGATCGCGAACCCCGGCAAGACGGTGCTCATCCCCGACCTGCGTGCTGGCTGCTCGCTGGCGGAGTCGATCACGGGCGCCGATGTGCGTCTCCTGAAGGAACGGTACCCGGGCGTGCCCGTGGTCACGTATGTAAACACGTCCGCCGACGTCAAAGCTGAATCGGACATCTGCTGTACCTCGTCCAACGCCCTGGCCGTAGTCGAGTCACTTCCCGAAGATCGAGTGATCTTCCTCCCCGACCGTTATCTGGGGCAGTGGGTGGCCGGGCAGACCGACAAGCAGCTCATCCTGTGGGAGGGAACCTGCGAGGTCCACGAGAGGTTCACCGGCGAGGAGCTGCGCGAGTACCGGACCGGCCGCCCCGACATACAGATCATCGCTCACCCGGAATGTCCACCCGACGTCCTGGACGAGGCCGACTTCGTCGGATCGACGGCGGGAATGATCGAGTGGCTGGGCGACCACAAGCCGACCAGCGTCGTCATGGTCACAGAGTGCTCGATGAGTGACAACGTCGCCGTTGAGTACCCGGAGGTCGAATTCGTGAGGCCGTGCAACCTCTGCCCGCACATGCAACGGATCAGTCTCGAGGGAATCCGCGACTCGCTCCAGCACATGCGACACGAGGTCACCGTCGACGGTCCCATCGCGGACCGCGCGCGAGCGGCGGTCGAGCGAATGCTGTCGATCGGAAGGCCCACGGCGACTGCTCGATAGGACCCACCGGTCACGTAGATCAACCTTGAGTCGCCTCACCCCTCCTCCGCTGGCGGTCGTCGACGACCTCATCCGCCGAGCGTTGGCGGAGGATTTCGGTGCGGGTGGGGACATCACGAGCGAGGCCGTGGTTCCGCCGGATGCCGTCGCCCGCGCCACGGTCGTCGCCCGCCAGGACGGCACCATCGCCGGGCTGACCATCGGAGCCCGAGTCTTCACGACCGTCGACCCGGCCGTCTCGGTCGAGTTGCACCGAGTGGATGGCGACACGGTTGCCGCCGGCACCGAGCTGGCGACCGTCCAAGGTCCTGCCGTTTCCGTCCTCAGCGCCGAGCGTACCGCGCTCAATCTGCTGGGCCACCTGAGCGGGATCGCGACGGCCACGCGGCGCATGGTGGACGCGGTCGCCGGAACCGGCGCGAAAGTGGTAGACACCCGCAAGACGACGCCGGGGTTGCGTGCGCTCGAGAAGTACGCCGTCCGGGCCGGGGGCGGAGCCAACCACCGCTTCGGCCTCTACGACGCTGTGCTGATCAAGGACAACCACCTCGCCGTCGGCGGCGGTGTTGCCGAAGCGGTCGCGGCTGCCCGGTCGAGCGTCGGGCACACAGTGCGCGTCGAAGTCGAGGTGGAGACGTTGGAGCAGGTCGCCGAGGCGGTCGAGGCGGGGGCGGACATCATCCTGCTCGACAACATGCACCCCAGCCGGCTCCGTGATGCGGTGGGCATCGTTAACGGGCGAGCACTGACGGAGGCGTCCGGGCGGGTAGACCTCGCCGCTGTACGATCGGTCGCAGAAGCGGGCGTCGACCTGATCTCGAGCGGCGCCCTGACGCACAGCGCCCCGCGGTTGGATGTCGCGCTCGACTTCGCCCCCGAAGGAGGGTCTCAAGCGGGGGGTTAGTGTGCTGTCCCGGACTAGAGCTGTCCGGCTCGCATCAGCAGGTGGAACTCGTATCCGACGAGGGCGATGTACATGCCGAGAACCCCGCTGAGGATCCACTTCACACGAACCCGCCGCAGAAACAGCGAATTCGAGCAAGCCACCAGAAAGACAAGTGCGGCGGCGGTCAGCGCTGTCTTCAAGTTCACGGCCGTCTGCACGTCGTGTTCGATCACGAAGCGCATGAACGGATTGATCTCGTCAGCCGAGCCCGTCTGCAGGAGCGCGAGCGTGATTGTTGCGTCCACGCTACTCAGCAAGAGGATCGCGATGCACACCACCAGCAGTCCGGGGTGGTGCCAATCGAGCTGGCCGTCGCTCCCATCTCCGTCCGGCGAGCGGCCTTACGCCGGCCACGATAGGCCCAGCGCCAGTTCGCGAGCAGATGATGTTGGCGACGGCGTTCTTCCGCTCGGCGGCCGGGTATGCTTTCGGCACTCGTCGAGCCCACGGCTAACTCCCTACCTGAAGCCCTGTTGTCGGCGACCCTCTCGACAGCGGCATCGCCCGTGGAGGGGGGAAACGGGCAAGATCCACGCCGTGTCCGCCGGTTTCGGTCTCCGATCAGACCTCCAGTCGGAGCGCGTCCTCAGCCAGCACGATGTCGAGGCCTGCGACGAGACTGTCCGCGTCGCCCTCGTCGAACACCATTGGCGGCTTGATTTTTACGACGTTGTGCAGCGGCCCGTCCGTGCTCAGAAGAAACCCTTTTTCGCACATCCGGTCGACGAGGTAGGTCGCGTGCTCAGCCGCAGGGGCTAGCGACTCCGGATCGACGACGAGCCCGATCCCCTGGAACAAGCCCATCCCGCGAACGTCACCGATGATCGGATGGTCGCCCGCCAGACGCTCCAACCCGGACCGGAGCCGTTGACCCACGCGCCGGGCGTGTCGCTGCAGCTCCTCGTCTTCGATCACGTCGAGGACGGCCAGGCCGATCTCGCACGACACCGGGTTCCCTCCGAAGCTGTTGAAGTACTCCATGCCGTTGTCGAACGACGCGGCGATCTCGGCCGTGGACACGACCGCGGCAAGGGGGTGGCCGTTTCCGATGGGCTTCCCCATCGTGACGATGTCCGGCACGACCCCCTGGGTCTCGAACGCCCAGAAAGAGCTTCCCACTCGGCCGAAGCCGACCTGGACCTCGTCCGCGACGCACACGCCTCCAGCCGACCTGACGTGCTCGTATACGCCTCGCAGGTATCCTTCCGGAAGCACGATTTGGCCGCCGCAGCTCAGGATCGATTCGCTCATGAACGCCGCGGGACGACGCCCCTTCCCCACCAGCTCCTCGACAGCCCGTCCAACGTCCTGGGCGTACCTGGCCCCGCACTCGGGGTCAGCCGCACGGTATCTGCCGCGGTAAGGATCCGGCATGGGCATGCACGACACCCAGGGTGGTGCACCCGAGCCTCCGGGCCCGTCGAACTTGTACGAGCTGACGTCGATCAGTGAGCTCGTGTTCCCGTGATAGCCCCCCTCCACCACGATCACGTCGCGTTCGCCCGTGTGAGCACGGGCCATGCGAAGCGCGAGCTCGTTCGCCTCGCTCCCTGTGCAGACGAAGAAGCAGACTTCCAGGGGGTCCGGTAGCGTCGCCGCCAGGCGCCCGGCGAAGGTGACCAGGGAGTCGTGCAGGTAGCGCGTATTCGTGTTTAGCACCGCCATTTGGCCCTGCCCCGCACGCACGACGCGGGGATGGCAATGGCCCACGTGGGCGATGTTGTTCACGCAGTCGAGGTACGACGCTCCCTCGTGGTCGAGCAGATAGGCGCCCTTCCCCCGGACGATCTTGAGCGGCGTCCGGTAGGAGACGCTGAGGGACGGACCGAGCAAGTCGCCGCGAGCGCGAAGTAGCTCAGCCGGCCCGCATCCGCCGGCGCCGGGCTCGAGTCCCGGGATACCGAGCACGAGGTTCGGATCCGGGGAGAGGCTCAGCCACACCGCGCGCTGACTCGCCAGAGCCACGCCTGGGAAGTCACCTTCGCTTCCCAAGAGATCGGTAATGACCTGGAAGTGGAGATGGGGAGCCCAGTCGCCGTTCTCCGGGAAGGGTCCGATCCTCCCGATCTCGTCGCCCGCCGCGAAGGACGTCCGCTCGTGTAGACCGGCCAAGGAATCTCGGGACAGGTGGCCGTACAACGTGAACCACTCGCCCGTCGCCTCACTCCCCTCGTGCCGGAGGAGGATGGTCGGCCCGTAGTCCAGCTGGGCGTCGTTGTCCTGAAAGCTGTGCACACGTCCCGCGAACGGCGCGTGAACCGGGGTGCCCGGGTCCGCGAACACGTCGATCCCGATGTGTATCGTTCTCCACTCCGGTCCGTCTTCGCGGGGGGTGGCGTAGGCGGAAGAGTCGTACCCACCTGCGTGGCTCGTCGTACCTGCCGATTCCGAACTGCGCGCCCTCGGAATGCATTCGCCCGAATAGAAGCTCGGTCCACGCGCTGGCATCCAGGTCGCCGTCCATGACGCCGAGCTCCGTGCTGCCGATGCTGAGGTCGAACACGGTAAGCGGCTCGTGGGCGAAGTCGGCGACGACGACTTGGGCAAACACCCCTGCCTCGGCCTTCTCTGCGAGCCAGGAACGGAGCGTCTCGGCGGCCGGGCAGGGCTCCGCTCCACAGGCCTCCCGAAGCCGATAGTGGGCGAGGTCGGGGTCCAGTGCGTCGATGCCCTCGAGAAGCTCCCAAACCTGGCTTTCGCTGATGCTCAGGTATTCATTCTCGGGTTCCCGGGCGCGCTGGAACGCCGACATCGTGGCGCTGAGACAGAGTCGGAGGCAGGAAAACGGGAAGAGGGCGGCGATCTCCTCTTCGGTCAGGGGGAATGTCTCGTGGAAGCCGCCCACCACCGCTGCGAGGGCACCCACGGGGTCGGATTTCGACAGCATTGCGTACGCACCGGCGATGGCCGGCTCGGCCGCAAGCCACGTGCGCACGGTGTCGCCGAAATCGATGATTCCGACGACTTGCCGGTCTCCGTAGCGACCGTCCGCCGGCACATCGGCGACGGCGTTCACGAGGATGTTGTAGTCGTTCGGATCGCCGTGTACGACTTGTGTCCGAAGGCGCTCGCCGAGCCGGCCGAGGCGCTCCTCGCATCGTTCCATCACTGCACGCACCAGCGACCGGCGCGCGCTGTCCTCGATGCTTCCGATGCGCTCCCGGATGATTGCCGGTGCGGTCCGGGGATCCCAGTCGAAGGAGCGTGTCGCCGCCGGATGCTCGAAGTCGGCCAAGCCGTGGTCCAAACGACCCAGAGCCTGGCCCCAGCTCCGCAACAGCCTCGTGTGATGCGGGCGCACTCCCGCTAGCGGGACCCCAGGCAAATAGGTGACCGCGCGCGTCAGGAACGTGCGGCCGTCGCCGCTCTCCACCATCCCGATGACCGCGCCGGCCCGGTCGGTGACCGATCGCGGAAGTGGAAAAGGAGCGCCCCCGGCTCCCCCGCTCGCCCATCGTTCGCCGACGTGCGTGATCAAGGCGTCCTGCATCGTCAAGAAATCCCGGCGCTCGTCGCCGTTGGCGATCTTGAGCACGAGCGCTTCGCTGTCTCGTGACGGGCGGCCCAGGAGGAAGTTCTGGTCTCGATCGCTCGGGAGTGACGCCAGGTGGCCTTCGAAGCCATACCGCTCCTTCGCGAGCGCGGCCACCTCCTTCAGGGTGAACGCCGGACGGTTCACGGCTGGGGAGGCCATCTAGGTCCAGGAAGGCAGAACGGCACCGAGATGAGCGCTCCCGTCTTCGCGAGAACGGTGGGCGGGGGGCGAAGCCATGGTCATTTTGGTCAATGCGGTGGTGGCGGTCCGAAGGCGGACGCGCGTCGTCTACGTACGGTGGGCCCTACAATTGCCTGGCCCTCCACCACTCGCAACGGCTGGCACCGCTATCCTCTCCAACTTCGCCCCGAATGAGCTCTCAGACGTGAAACCCCGCGCGCCCCTGGCCGTAAGGGTTGACGGACCCCGGCCGACGTTGCATTCCTGTCGGAGTCTGGGCGAGGTGCCGGGCCGCCGTCCGCGAACCGTCGGCCTGCGCTGCGGACCTGTTGGATCACGCTTTTCGGGACACATGGGATAAACCATCGACTGATATGAGAGTCCTCCAAATCGATCGGATCTGGACGCCACGGGCGCGGCTGCGCCCCATGGAGGCGTTCCGAGGGATTCGCATGCCCAGCAATGGCATCGCGGGCCCGACGGACGTCATCGGCGTCTCGCTACCGAAGGAGGCTGACCCCTAGGCGAAAAGGGCTTACAAGATAGTCCGGCCTTCCGGGTCCACCTCCATGGACCTGGAAGGCCGTTTTCTTTTTCTGGAGTAGGGACGATGGGTGAGCGTCGACATCACATGGACCGTGAGATCATCAATCGGTACACGGATCAGCCCGCGAGGCTTCCGGCCGAGTTGCGCAGCGCCATCGAGGCCGAGTGGGGCGGATCGCCGGTGCAGCTTTACGCGCTCGCTGATCTCGACGCCGGGTTGCGCCTGGGGGAGTCGTGGGTGGCGCTCGGGCCGAACCATCTGGCCATCGCCCGTCGCTCGCGTGACGGAGGAGCCGAGGGGTGCGAAACCACCGCGGTCGGGTGGTCGATCCGTTCCGTGCCGCGCTCGCTGATCGAAGACGTGCGGGAGTCACCCGGACTGTCGGGTACGGTGCTCACGTTCCTTGGTTTGCCGCCGCCTTGAGGCCCGAGGTCATGCGCTATTCCCCGAGCGGAGAGCTCGTCTGGACGGCGCGTTGGCCCACGGGTGGGAACGTGGAGGCTCCCCGATTCGCCGCGGCGAGGCACGCCGTTTTCGCGGACCGTGGTGGCCGCGTCTACGCGGTGTCCGAAGACGCCGCGCTGAGCCTCCCCGGCGAAGATCTACGGATCGCGTTCCCGGGGTTCGATCTGCCTCATCTGGACCGCGACGAACGTTTGAGTCTCGAGGATCTCCGTGGGCGGGTCGTCGTCCTGAACTTCTGGGCCAGTTGGTGTGCGCCATGCCGGAAGGAGATGCTCCTCCTGGACGAGCTTTCCTCCGAGCTCGACGCCGCGGAGGCGGTCGTCGTGGGTCTGAACGAGGACGTGCTCCCCAGCCAGGCGATTCGCTTCCTCGGTGATGTCGGCGTGAGCTACGCTCAGCTCCGTGGAGAAGGCAAGCTGAAGCTCGGTACGGGTACCGTGGGCTTCCCTACACGGTGGTGCTGGACCGCGAGTTACGGGTCGTACAGGTCTTCTACGGATTCGGAACGACCATCGAGCCGATCGTGAGCTCGGTACGCGGGGAATTGGGTCGGCGAGCCGATCAGTCTCGGTCCTCCGCGCCGTAGGGCCTCCGACCTACCCACCGTAGAGTCTCGGCCCTCCAGCCGCCCGACCTCTTCCTGCACACGCGGTGGCGCCGAGCTTGCCGCGGACCACGTGGCGAGCCACCTTCGCGCGACCTCGAAGCCCGGTCGAGCCGGGCATCCAACCGGAGGCGTCCGTGTCCCCAGGTGTGCAGGCAGGTCTCGCTCTCTTCCCCATCCTCATCGGGGGAGTCCTGCTGATCGGATTCCGCGTCGCGGCGAAGTGGGCCATGCCCATCGTCTACATCGCGGCGGTCGTCGTCGCGGCCACTGTGTGGCAGATGGCGCCTGTGCGCATCGCGGCGTCCTCGGTCCAGGGGCTGTTCCTGACCTTCGATCTGCTCGTGATCATCTTCGGGGCCATTCTCCTCCTCAACACGCTCGAGGAGTCCGGGGGCGTGGCCGCGATCCGGCGCAGCTTCCGCAGCATCAGCGAAGACCGGCGCGTTCAGATCATCATCATCGCTTGGCTCTTCGGATCGTTCATCGAGGGCGCGGCGGGCTTCGGGACGCCCGCAGCCGTCGCCGCGCCTCTCATGGTCGCGATGGGTTTCCCCGCCGCGGGCGCGGTCATGATCGGCATGATGATCCAGAGCACCGCCGTGACCTTCGGGGCCGTGGGGACTCCGGTGTTGGTCGGGGTCCAGGGGGGACTAGGGGGCGAGGCCTTCGACGCCCAGCTTCTCACCGCCGGGCTCTCGATGGACCAGTACCTCCGTCTGGTCACGAACCGCGTCGTCGTGCTTCACGGGATCGCTGGCACGCTGATGCCGACGTTCATGATCGTGATGACCACACGGTTCTTCGGGGCCAACAAATCGTGGACAGAAGGGCTTTCCATCTTCCCGTTCGCACTCTTTGCGGGCCTCTCTTTCACGATCCCGTACGCCTTGACGGGTTTCCTCCTCGGCCCCGAGTTCCCGTCACTCCTCGGCGCGCCAGTCGGGCTCGCGATCGTCATTTTCGCGGCACGCCGGGGCTTCCTGATCCCCGAGGACTCGTGGGACTTCCCAGCACCCGGATACTGGCCGAAGGAATGGGTAAGCGGACTCGAGGTCAAATCGGACACCGATGTCGACGACAACGAGGTCTCGGTCGGCTTGGCCTGGGCCCCCTATGCGCTGCTCGCGCTGCTGCTCGTCCTGAGCCGGCTCCCGTCGCTCCCCATAGGAGCGGCTCTCCGGTCTGTAGACATCACCTGGGCGGGGATCTTCGGGACGGACGTCACTGCTACCACGACCCCACTCTATTTGCCTGGAGCGATCCTGATCGCGGTTGTGGGGGTGACCTTCTTCCTCCATCGCATGACGATCCCCCGATTGGCGAAGGCCTTCGTCGACTCGTCACGCGTGCTGCTGGGGGCCGGCTTCGTGCTCGTGTTCACCGTCCCCATGGTCCGCATCTACATCAACTCGGGCGTCAACGCCGCCGGGCTCGTGAGCATGCCGATCTCCATGGCAGCTTGGGTCGCGGACAACGTCGGGGGCATTTGGCCGCTATTCGCGGGCGTAACTGGAGCAATGGGCGCGTTCATCGCCGGCTCCAACACGGTAAGCAACCTCATGTTCTCGCTCTTCCAGCACGGGGTCGCCGAAAGGCTCGCCGTCTCCAGCGCGATGATCGTCGGGCTTCAGGCTGTCGGCGCCGCCGCGGGCAACATGATCGCGATCCACAACGTCGTCGCGGCTTCGGCGACGGTTGGGCTGCTCGGGCGTGAGGGGGTGACGCTCCGCAAGACGATTCTGCCCACGATCTACTACTTGGTGGTGATCGGCGTATTGGGATTGTTGGCCATCAACGTGCTCGGTGTGTCCGATCCCCTTCTCGCCGGATCCGCCGGCGGAGGTCCTTGACCCATGAGTCATTCTCCCCGCAGGTCCTCCCCCTTCGAGTGTGCTCTGCCGCTCGTCACCTCGCTGGTCATGCTCCTGGGGCTCGCTGGTTGTGGGCCCGCCGGGGCTCCGGCGGGCGCCGACATCGTCGCATTCGTGGGCGCGCGCCTCATCGACGGAACCGGTGGCGCACCTGTCGACGACGCCGTGATCCTCGTCGGTGAGGGCCGCATCACGGCTGTGGGGCCGGCCTCGGAAGTCGACGTCCCGGCGGGAGCCGAGAGGGTCGACCTGGGAGGACGAAGCGTCGTCCCAGGCCTCATCAACACGCACGGTCACGTTGGGCGCACAGCAGGGGGGCTGAGCGGCGCGGAAGCGGAGTCCGCCATTCGCGATGAGCTCACGCTCTACGCGCTCTACGGCGTCACCACCGTCAACAGCCTCGGGGGAGACACGGAAGCGAGCATGCGCGTGAGGGACGCGCAGGAGACCCCGGAGTTGGCCCATGCGCGCGTCCACATCGCCGGACCAGTGATCACCGGGGCGACACCCGACGAGGTACGCGCCGAAGTCACCGCAAACGCTGCCCTCAGCCCCGACTGGCTCAAGCTCCGGGTGGACGACAATCTCGGAACGTCCGCGAAAATGACGCCCGAGGTCTACCGGACCGTGATCGACGAGGCGCACGAGCGCGACCTCCGGCTGGCAGCGCATCTGTTCTACCTCGAGGACGCCAAGGATCTCCTGACCTCGGGGGCCGATTTCCTCGCCCACAGCGTCCGCGACGCCGACATAGACGACGAGTTCCTCCGCCTGGTGACCGAAGCGGACGTCTGCTACTGCCCCACGCTCACGAGAGAGGTTTCGACGTTCGTCTACAAAGACAGGCCGGACTTCTTCGACGATCCATTCTTCCTCCGCCATGCGAACATGGAAGAGGTAAACGCGCTGAGCGATGCCGATCGGCAGCGTGGCGTGAGGGAGAGCCGGAGCGCGGCGCTCTACGAGGAAGCCCTGGTCGTCGCGCTGCGTAACGTGAAAGCGGCGTCGGAAGGGGGCGTCACGGTCGCGTTCGGGACCGACACGGGCCCACTTGGGCGGTTTCAGGGCTTCTTCGAGCAGATGGAGCTGGAGTTGATGGCGCGGGCGGGCCTTTCGCCCTCGGACATCCTGGCGTCGGCAACGAGGGATGCGGCTCAGTGCCTCGGTCTCGATGACGTGGGGACCCTCGAAGCGGGTAAGTGGGCCGACTTCGTGGTCCTGGACGAGGACCCGCTCTCGGACATCCTGAATATGCGGTCCCTGGAGTCCGTTTGGATCGCCGGTAACCGGGTGACCGCGGGCAGCTGACCAGAACGGCGCGGGGGACGGACCACTCGGCCCGTCCCCCGTCCAAATCTCGGTCTCGGTTCCGGTGGCGCGCGGCCACTTGAGACGCTGCCGTCAGCGTACCTGGTTCAACAGCCCCAGCGGGTCTTTCACGCCGCTCCAGGCCCGGACATACGCGTAATCGACGTGCGTGGTCTGCAGAGGCGGGTTGTTGATGTTCTCACCCTGACTCACCCGGTAGATCACCATCGGGCCGTGGCCGGTGTTGTTCGTGCCGCTCAGAGCCTGGGGTACGCCGTTGAACCGGCCACCGAAGAAGGCGTGGCGGCCGGCGCCGCCGACCTCCTCGAGCAGCCATCCGCTCGAAATGTCGCCACCTTCGCGGATGTACCATCCAGTGACCCGAATCCACTGCGAGCTGGAGGTCCACCATCCGGAGTTATCACGTCCCGCCACGAGGGGCGGAGTACCACCGTAGGTCGTGCCGCCACCGAACCCGTGCGACATCTGCCCGCCCGGCCCCGCGCAGCACTTGTAGAGGCGCTGCGTGCCGCCGTTCGAGAGGTAGAAGAAGTTGTACTTGTAGCTGCTGGCGACGGACGCGTTCCAGTTGTTCGCGTAGCGGACCATCGACTGGAACCACACGACGGAGTCCGGGGGAACCGAGAATCGACCCTTCACGGTCCCGTGGAAGCTGATGGCGCCGCCCTGCTCTTGGCGTATCCGCAGGACTTGTCCGTAGGTCGCGTCCGACCGGAGCGTGATGCCGCCATCAGTCTTGGCGGTTGCTCCTCCGGGGCAGCCGCCTGTGAACTGACAGTCGTAGAAGAAGCCGGTCACGCTCGAGAGGCCAGAGTACGTCGAGAAATCGTAGTCAACCGCGAGCCCGCCCGAGGGCGGCGGGGGCGGCGGCGGGGGCGGCGTGCTCACGTCGACCGCGCTGGTCGCGCTCATCCCGGTGGCCGGGTCCACGACCGTGACTTGATAGTTGCCGTTCGAGTTGCCCGCCGTGTAGTAGCCGGACGGATTGATGCTGCCGCCTGTCGCGGACCAGTTGACGGTCATCCCTGTTTGGGTCGTGCCGTCACTCATCACCGCGTGACAGGAGTACTGCTGTGACCCGCCCTGGTAGAGAGAAGTGCTCCCGGGCTGAATCACGATCTGGACGACGGGCGGCGGCGGCGCGCTTGGATCCGTGACGGTGACGTTGGCTGACCCACTCAGGCCCGTGGCCGTTTCCGTCGCGGTGACCGTGTAGCTCCCGTCGATCGAGCCCGCCGTGTAGAGGCCGCCGCTCGATATGCTCCCCCCGAGCCCCGACCACGTGACGGTCACGCTCTGCGTGGTCCCGTCACTCATGACGCCGGCGGCTGTGAACTGCTGGGTATCGCCCTGGTCGATGCTCACACTCCCGGGCGAGACCGTAACGCCGCTCAAGGTCGGTGGGGGGGGCGGCGTTGCACCCTCCTTGGGCACGGTGATCTGCGAGCACGTCTGTGGACCCACCTCGGTCGCGCCCCTCAGTGCCCAGACACAAACGGTCGCCGTGTAGGCTTTGTAGCGCTGAGCGATGACGAGCGTTTCGCTCGTCCCTGTGGTCTCGCCGTCCTGCGGGGGCGACATCGTCCCGCCGTCGAAGTCCCAACCGTAGCGGTCGGCACCCGTGACGGAGGACCAGTCCGTGTTCAGGTCGATGGTCCGGACTCCGGACGAGGCGCCCAGAGAGAGATTCACAGACGCGGGGGCCGTCAGGGGCTGTGGCCCGGACGGTGGTGATTGCACGGTGATGAGCGCGGTGGCGGTGAGCCCCGAGCCCGGCTCGGTGGCCGTCACTTGGAAGGAGCCCGCGGTCGCGCCTGCGGTGTACAGTCCTCCCGTAGAGACGGTCCCGCCCGTCGCGGACCAGCTCACGCTCACGGTGGCAGTGCTCCCGTCGCTCATCTGCGCGGCGGCCGTGAACTGCTGTGTGTCGCTCGGGTCGAGGGTCGCGCCGGTCGGCGATACGGTCAGCCCCGTGATCGTCGGAGGAGCGCTGCTCCGGGCCGGGATCGACACGGTCCCGCACTTCTGCGGACCGGTCTCCGTGCCCCGCGTCGCCCAAGCGCACACCGTGGCCGTATAGCTGCTCGTGATCTGGTCGACCACGATGGTCTCGGCCCGGTCGGTGTCGTGGCCGGACTGTGCCGGCGACGAAGAGCCGCCGGTAAAGCTCCATCCGTACCCCTGCCCGGTGGACACTGCCGACCAGTCGGCGAGGATCTCGATCTCGTCGGTGGCGGGGAGGATGCTTCCGAGCGACAGGTTCAGAGTCGTGGGCGCCGTTAGCGGCTGGGTCGTGCCGACGTCGACTCTCGCGGTACCGCTCGCGGAGCCGGAGGTGGCTCGGATGTCCGCGACGCCACGGCCGACGGCGGCGACAAGGCCGTTCGGGTTCGTGGTGGCGACGGACGTGTTCGTGCTGCTCCAACCGACAGACGCGCCTGCGATGACGTTACCGTGGCCGTCCTTCACAGTCGTGGTCAGCTGCTGCGTGTCACTGACGTCGAGGCTCGCGTACGATGGCGACACGGTGACGTCGGCCGCGGGTCCGGCAGAGCCGGTCGCGCCGAAGACGACCGAGCCTGTCCCTGGCGCGGAAGCGGTCACTTCGTTCGCTCCGGCCGTGACGCCGAGCGTGAGGTCGATGCGTGCCACACCGCTCGCGTCCGTGTCGGACGAGCCCGCTGCAACGGATCCGTTTCCGCGCGTCACGGACCACTGGACGCTCACGCCTGCCATCGGCGAGCCGCCCCCGTCCACGACTTTGGCGGCGAGTGGATTCGGAAGGCCCGTGCCGACCGTGCCTGTCTGTCCGTCCCCCGATGCCTTCTGGATGGCGCCGGGCGCGCTGGCAAGCACGGTCAACTTCGTCTTCGACCATCGCCCGTCCTTCCGCGCGAAGATGTCGGACTTGCCCGCGCTGAGACCCGTTACGAGACCAGAGGCGGAGATTGTGGCCACCGACGGCCGGCTGACCTCCCATGTGAACGTCTGGTCGGGCGTCGGATTCTTGTAGGCGTCGACGACGACGCCGGTCATCTGTACCGTGCCGCCAACCGGGACGGACGGGTTCAGGGGAGTAATGACGATGTTGCGCGGCTCACCGGGCTGGCCCCGTGCCGAGAATCGCTGGCGGGTGATGCTCAAGTCCGATCCGCCGCCCGTGCCGGAGACGCTTTGGGCCGCCGCGGCCGAGCTCCCCATGATCGTGGCTGTGGCAATGTGATCCCCCACCTGTGGTCCGAGGACCCATGCGATCTCCGCGATACCGTCGGGACCGCTGATCATCGTCTCCAGCCCTTGGACGGTCGTCGTTCCGTCCGCCCAAAGGTTCGCGAAGACCCAGTTCACGGCGATGCCGCGGACCGGGTTGCCGTATTGGTCCACCGCTCTCACGACGAGCGGATCGGAAAGGGGTTGACCGACTTCGCCGACCTGATTGTTCCCGGAGACGAGAAGCAGCTCCGAACTGAGCACGTCGGCGAGAGCTTCAGCGTCGATGGTCAACGGGTCCAGGCCCTCTACCGTGGCGCGCAGCTGGTTCGCACCGGCCTCACTCCCGAGTGTCCAGGCGACGCGGGCCGCTCCGTCGGGGCCCGTTTCAACGCGGTCGGCTGAAACGTGGCCCGTGCCCGCGGCCACGATGAACTCGACGGCGATGCGGACGGCGGGCAGGTGGTGCCGGTCGAGAACGACGACCGAGACGCTGTCGGCCAGCTCCCGGCCAGCCGTGCCACGAACACCTTCGGTCATGGCCGAAGCCAGCTCGACCGGTACGGGCAGCACTTCCACGTCGGCCCACGCGTTGAGGTTGCCGTATTCGGCCTTCACACGAGCGGATCCTGGACGTAACGCGTTGAGGAGGCCGTCGGCGCTGATCGTGACGACGTCCCGCGGGGTGACGGTCCAGTCCACGGCGCCTCTGTCGCTCAGCACCGAGACGACGTTGCCCGCCCGATCCTTGAGCCGCGCCGAAAGCTCCATCGTCTCACCGTCGTCGAGGACCAACTGTCCGGGTGAGATCTCCAGGCCGCTCACGTCCCCCACGCCCGCGACCGAACCTGGTGCGTCCGAGCAGGACAGGTTGAGCAGCGTCACGACCGTAAGTAGAAGCCAGATGACGACGCCCTGGCGATCACGACGGAGGGGGAGGAGCTCGGGGCTGCAACCACGGGCTATGCTTCTCGGCATCGGAAGTACCTTTGGGGTCGTTGAAAAAAAACCGGGCCGCCGGCTCATCGAAATTCGATCGCTGGCGGCTCCGCTGACCTTGCGGATAATCCGCGGTAGTCCCGTGGCTCTGCGTCACCGCCTTTCGACGGCTTTGCTCTTGACAGCATCCTTGCGGTGCCGAGGCTGGCCCCTGTTCGGTATCAGGTCCTGGCCGGGCTGCAAGGCCAGTGCCCCGCACAGGGCGTCGAGCCGGTAAATCATCCTTTCACAACGTGTTAGCAGATGTAGTCTCAGAAGACTGATGAATCGGCGAGGGCTCGGTGGCTGGTATTCTTTTCCCCGGGCCGGGCACTTTGTTGCCCAGGTTGCGGCCGGTCCAGTTCCGCCCCGTGGCGCGACGAGCTTCCACCGCCGAGGAGGTCTTCCTCAGGAGGTCGGCGAGGCCACGGTCGGCTCGTTCGCCGAGTTTGCTCGCTCTTCCGGCGACTCCTAGTGTGCTGGGTCAGAAGTCATGTTGCCGTGCTCCGCATGAGGGCGGAGTCACGCCGCGAAAGCCGAGGCGCGTGCATGCCCACCAACCCACCCTCTTCGCACCCCTCGCACGACCTCCGCGGGCCGCCGGATCGGGGCGCCTTCTATCGAGCGGTTCACGCTGTCGTCGACGGGGACGCCACTTCACTACGGCGAATGCTCGCCGAGCGCCCGGGTTTGGCGCAGACCCGCGGATCGCCTGATTTCCACGCGACGCTGCTGCATTACGTGGCCGCGAACGGGGTCGAAGACGAGCTACAGCGCTCTCCCCCCAACTCGGTCGAGATCGCACGCATCCTCCTCGAGTCGGGAGCCGAAGTGGATGCGATCAGCGATTCGTATCGTGTCAACAACCAGGACACGCCCCTTTGCCTACTCGTTTCGAGCGCGCATCCCCACGAAGCGGGGGTTCAGTCGGCTCTCGTGGATGTGCTGTGTGAAGCGGGTGCCAGGGTCGACGGATTGGACGGCGACGGTGCTCCGCTCTCGACGTCCCTCGCCTTCTGGTATCCCAGGGCGGCGGCGCGACTGATTCAGTGGGGCGCAGGCATCGACAATGTGCTGTTCGCGGCAGCCGCGGGCCGCGTGGACCTGGTTACGGCGTCCTTTGACGATGGCGGCGAGCTGATCGACCGACGGACCTATTTCGACCCGTTCAGACGGCCCCTCGTCGGTGGCGCGTTCGCCGAATACGCGTTGGTCAAGGCCGGCCTCTGTGGGCAGGCAGAGGTCGTCCGTGCTCTCTTGACCCTCGGCGTGGACGTCGACGGGAGGCCCATCGGCAATCGTACCGCTCTGCACGAGGCCGCCTGGGTGGGAAATGCGGGCGTCGCGCGGCGGCTCCTGGACCACGGCGCGGACCTGCGGATCCGTGACGCCCAGTTCGATGCCACACCGCTGGGCTGGGCATCGCACGCTGGCCACACGGAGGTGGTGGAGCTGCTCGGCGGCCCCGGCGGCTGAGGGCCTTGACGCCCCCGCGCCCCCACGCCGCCACCTACTCAGGGAGGGGAATGACCAACTCGAATCCGATCACTTCCTGCCCGTTCCAGCGACGATTGGACGCCGGCGGGCCCCACGATTGGACTCGGGCTGGCCCGTCGCCCCATATTGCGCGCTTCGGACTCGCTGTCCGCGCTCGACCGACGGACCCCCGGACGTACAGGAAGAGCTTTGAGAAGTCGAAGGTCCATCAGGTCCCTGCTCGTCGCCCTCCTCGCGGTCTTCGCGCTTTTCCTCGTCGGTACCGGCACGTACTCCGCCATTTCCACCTATCGGGTCAGCGCCCGACACGCCGAAGAGGTCGCTCTCAACATCGCCGAGGTAACCGCTGTAAGCACACGGCTGTTCGTCGACGACACGAGAGCCATGCTCGAGCGACTCGCTGCCGCCTCCGACCTGGACTCCGAGAACTCGGCATGCGAGGAGTGGATCGAGTCGGCGGTTCTTCTCCGCCCTCGTTACTCGAACGTCGTGGTCGCGGATGCCGAAGGTCGGCCGATCTGCTCGACGACCCAGAACGTCCAGAGGAGACGCTCCGGCGCGGGCCGACCCTGGTTCGAGACGGTGCGGACGGCGCGGGAGTTCACGATCGGCATGCCGGAGCGCGGCCTACTCACCGGCCGCTGGATCACGATTTTCGCCTACCCTCTGTCCGGTCCGGAAGGCTCGTTCCTGGGGGCGGTGGGCGTCTCCGTGGAGCTCGACAAATTCCGGACGCTCGTCTCCGGCGCGACGCTTCCCGCGGATGCCGTGATTACGCTCTCGCACCTGGACGGCACGGTGATCGCGAGATCCAGCGACCACGAAGACTGGGTTGGGAGGTCGCTCCCCTCTTCCACGCTGGACCCCGATGCGGACGCTCGCGGAATCGGCTTCAATCGGGCCTCCGGTGCCGAGGGCATCGACCGGCTCTGGGGATTCCGCGATGTCGCGGACACCCCGTGGCGGGTCTTCGCGGGTGTTCCGGCCGAGCAGGTTTACGGGGCCGTGCGCGCCTCGTTGGCTCGGCAAGCAGCGGTCCTCGTAGCCGTAATGGCGTTGCTCGTTCTGGCCACGGGCTTGTTCTACAGGCGCATCTCGAGCTCACTCGACAGCCTCGTTGATTGGGCCCGAGAGGCGGCCAATCGCACGTGGAACGGCGTATCGCCTCAGAACGGCCCAGCCGAGATCGCGGAGGTGGCCCGAGCGTTCGGGAGGACGCTCGAGGACCGCACGGCTGCGGAAATGCGGGCGCTCGACGCCAAAGAACAATATCGCTCAATCTTGGAGAACGCGGTCTTCGGCATCTACCGGTCGACGCTGGATGGACAGCTGCAACAGGTCAATCCGGCCTTCGTCCGCATGCTCGGTTACGTTCCGCCGAAGAGCTTCTCGCCGTGAACATCGGGGACCTCTATCAACGCCCTCACGAGCGCGACGAGCTGATCAGGCGCCAACCCGAAGACCAAGACATCGATGGCGTCGAGGTTCACTGGGCGAAGAAGGACGGTGAAGCGATCACTGTACGGCTGAACGGCAGAACAGTGTACTCCGAAACAGACGGGATCGGCTTCGAAGTGATCGCTGAGGAGGTGACGGATCGCCGGTCTCTGGAGGAACAAGTGCGCCAGGCACAGAAGATGGAGGCCGTGGGACGTCTGGCGGGGGCGGTGGCGCACGACTTCAACAACATCCTCACCGTCATCGTAGGTCAAGCACAACTCCTACTCGAGGACGATTCGGGGTCGGCCGCCGCCTACGCCGAGGAGATCATGGACTCGGGGCAAAGAGCCGCCCGCCTGACCCGTCAATTGTTGGCCTTCAGCCGGCAGGAGGACATCAAGCGGTTCCCAGTCCATCTGGACAGCGTCATCGGAGGCCTGGAGTCCATGCTCCGCCGCCTTCTCGGAGAGGATGTGGAGCTCGTGTCGGAGCTGGCACTGGACCTCAAGCCAACGATGGGTGATCCCGGGCAGATCGAGCAGGTATTGATGAACCTCGTAGTAAACGCACAGTCCGCGATGCCGACGGGGGGCCGCGTCGTCATAAAGGCGATGAACCGCGCACTCGACGAGAGCTACCTACGATCCCACATGGGGGTGCAGGCCGGTGAATACCTCGTCGTTTCGGTATCCGACACCGGGGTCGGCATGTCGGAGGCCGTTCAGTCGAAGGTGTTTGAGCCGTTCTTCACGACCAAGCCTGCCGGCATGGGCTCGGGGCTCGGGCTGTCGACGGTCTACGGCATCGTGACCCAGTACGGAGGCCACATCGAGCTCGCCAGCGAGCTGGGAGTAGGGACGACCTTCACCCTCTACCTCCCGGTTGCCGACGCCTCGACCGTCCGCGACGTCGCACCGGTGCGCAAGCCCCTCCGCTCTCGCGGCTCCGGGACGGTCCTCGTAGTCGAGGACGAGGCGGCGGTGCGGCGCGTGGTGTGCAAGAGTCTCGAGCGGAGTGGCTATCAGGTCTTGGAGGCCGAGGGCAGCAGAGAAGGCCTGGCAATCGCCAAGGGATACGACGGCCCGATCGACCTGCTCCTGAGCGACGTCGCGATGCCAGGTCTTCGAGGATCCGAGCTCGCTGAGATGATCGCAGCCGAGCGGCCGGACATGCGCGTGCTCTTCATATCGGGTTACGCCGCCAACCCGGAGTCCATCGCTGAAGTGCTCGGCAGTCCCGCTTCCTTCCTCGCTAAGCCCTTCACCCCCCTCGACGTCATCGAGAGCGTCTGGTCGATCCTACACGACCGGAGGCAGGTCTCATAGTCCCTGCCGCACTCCAACGATTCTGCCCTGAGCCGAGGCTGCGCAACAGGCGGTCATTGCAGTCCGGAGACCGGGGGAAAGGCTGCCCGGGAGAAAGGCTGCATTGGGAGCGATGTTGCTCACGGACCCGTGGAGACCCAAGGTAGCCGCAGGCGGAGAGTTAACCGACAAGCGGGCCTGAGCGAAGAACTGCCGCGGCACAGTGTGTGTTGGTTACGCTATCGGTCGAAATAGAGTCAGACGGCAACCTCCGATACCACCCCCCTTCTCGGAGCAGACCTCGAATGAACTGGGAGGCGATCGGCGCTGTAGGTGAGATCGTCGGCGCGGTAGCGGTGGTCTTGACGCTGGTTTACCTGGCAGTGCAGCTCCGACAGAACACGGCGGCGGTCTCCACGTCGACGTACGAAAGCGTCACGTCGGGTTTCAACAGCGTCAACGAGGTCGTCGTAGGTGACGCGGAGGTGGCCGACATCTTCTACCGGGGCACCGTGAATCCGGAATCGCTGAGCCCTGCCGAGGGGATTCGCTTCTCGTTCTTGATGCGGTGTTGGCGAACCAGTGGCTGAAGCTCTACCGTCTCAAGAAGGCAGGCGCCCTGACGGAAGCCGTATGGGAGATGTACGCCCACGAGGCAGCTGAAGCTTTCCGGACCCCGGGCGGGGCGGCGTTTCGGCAAGAGAATGAGCGCTGCGTACCCGTTTCCGTCTAACACCATTAAAAAGGACCGAGTCAAGAGGACGCAGTGATCTGTGAAGCGGCGGGCGCGAGCCCGTCGCTCTGCAGTTGTCCGGTCGTCGAGGGCGTGGTATCCGAGGTATCGAAGTGAGGGTCGCTGCGAAGCGGCGATCAAACACCATTTCGGGCTCGCTCCCGGCTACGGGAGTGGACTCCAAGCGGAGCCGGTCCCAGATACGACATGGGTTCCGACGTCAGGCATCCCAATCAAGCGTAGGACGCGGATCTAGATCCGCATCAGTTAGATGTCGGGGCTTGCCTGACGTGGCCACTTCGAGGCTTTGCGCTTTGAGAGTGGCTGGCCCTTGAACGTGTGATTGAAGTCGACCTGTTCTTGCAGGACGACGTAGACGGCGCGCGCGGAAGAAGAGGTCGCGCGCTTCGGGAAGCCCGTGCTGGGCATCCACGGCGACTTTCACGACTTCATCAAGGATCAACCGCTCGTCGACCGTACCAGCGGCCAGACGCTGGAGAACTTCACCCGCGTGCAGGTACCTGGCTCACCGGACGTGGGATGGGTACACATCACGGTGACGCCAGGGGCGGACGACCTGTTCACGGTTGAGCCCAGGGTGGTGCCGTACTTGCTTTGGTGGAGGTCCTGACCGAGCGGGCGATGCGGGACACTCTGCTATGATTGGCGGCGATCGGCTGCGCGTCGAGGGCCTCTCGTTCGATCAGCTTCAAACGGCGGACCTACCCTTCCAGATACACAACCTCGTTTACTCGCGAGACATCGCTTCTCCGATAGCACGCGAGTCGCAGCCTGCAGACCCCTTTGGTGACAACCTCGACCACCTCATCGGAAGCCGTGAGTTCTGGAATGTCGTCACCTTCCGTCGGGAAACGACTTTGATCCTGCTAATGCTGCAGGAGAAGATCGTCACGACAATCGACGAGTTGACCGGGCTCATTGTACGCGAGAGACAGGGCGCCGAGCGGTCTAAGTGAGGATCCCCGACAGCCTGCTGAGGGAGTGCCGAAAAGCTCCAGAGGCGACAGCCTGGCTCAAGCGTCTGCCTGAGGCCGTAGCGGACCTCAGCAACCGTTGGCGGATTGTGGTGGGTCTTCCGTTCGACGAGGAAAGTGGCAGCTGCTCATGGGTGGCTCCGGCGGAGCTTGAGGACGGCACGAGATCGGTCCTAAAGCTCGGCATGCCGCACATGGAGGGTCTGCACGAGCTCCACGGTCTGCGCTTCTGGGCGGGGAACCCAATGGTACGTCTTCTGCAGTCCGATGTCGCGCTGAACGCTATGCTCCTTGAGCGGTGTGAGCCCGGTACGCTGCTTCGGACTCTGCCTGAGCCGGATCAGGACGTCGTGATCGCCGGCCTGCTTCGTCGACTATGGCGTGCCCCGCCGGAACCGAACCCGTTCCGTCCGTTGAATGCGATGCTGACTCAATGGGCAGAGGACGCTCGGAGCTCGATAAAGCGATGGTCTGACGTAGGGCTTGTTCACGAGGGATTGCGACTCTTCGAAGAATTGCCACTCACGGCTTCCTCGCAGGTGCTGCTGGCCACCGATCTCCATGCTGGAAACGTCCTGCGCGCTGAGCGCGAGCCGTGGCTTGTCATCGATCCGAAACCATTCGTCGGAGATCCGGCCTACGATGCCACTCAGCATCTGCTCAACTGTATCGAAAGGGTCCGAAACGAACCGGAGGATACGATTCGGCGTTTTTCTGACCTGCTGGAGTTGGACGCGGAGCGGGTTCGACTATGGACGTTCGCCCGGGCCGCCGCTGCCCCGTGGGATTGGAGCAGCGAGGCCTGGGGGTCGCTCGCGAGGGCGGTCGCGCCGTAGGCGATCAACCGAGCGTGTGGTGAACGCCTAACAACCGGTGTTGATGATTCCCGCTGAGCGTCGCTGTACCTTCAGGCATGCCTGCCCCAGTTATCACGGTTTCCAATCTCGGGAAGTCCTACGGGTCCACCGTGGCCGTGGACGATGTCACTCTGGAGGTTACCGAGGGTGAGATCTTCGGCCTCATCGGTCCGAACGGCGCCGGGAAGACGACCACGATGGAGTGTATCGAAGGCCACCGCAAACCGGACCGCGGGAATATCACCGTCCTTGGCCTCGATCCCCGGCGCGATGCTTCCACGCTTCGTCAGCGCATCGGAGTCCAGCATCAGGAAGCGCACCTCCAGAAACGAATCAAGGTTTGGGAGGCCGTCGATCTTTGGTCCACGCTCTACTCCCGGACCGTCGACACGGAGGCTCTCTTAAGCGGGCTCGGCCTCGAGGCCAAACGAAACGCTTGGTTCATGACCCTGTCGGGAGGACAGAAGCAGAGGCTCTTCGTCGCGCTGGCATTGATTCACGACCCTGAGGTCGTCTTTCTCGACGAACTCACCACTGGGCTCGACCCGCAAGCCCGCCGGGCGATCTGGGGTCTCGTGAGGGGCATTCGAGAGCGGGGCAAGACTGTCTTTCTCAGCACCCACCTGATGGAGGAAGCGGAACGCCTCTGCGATCGGGTGGGCATCATCGAGCACGGCCGCCTCATCGAGGTTGGGACGCCGGCGGAGCTGGTCGAAAGGCACTGCTCGGAGCGGAGGGTGGTCTTCACCAGTGAGGTTGACGGTGTGGCCGAACTATTGAAGGAGGCGCAGGGCGTTAAGTCGGTGACGACGGAGGGCTCCATCCACACGCTCCGCGGCGAGGGAGAGGGCTTCGTGACTGAAATCATCCACCTCGTGGCTCGTGAGAACATCCACGTCAGGGGTTTCCGAACGGAGGACCCGACTCTTGAGGATGTGTTCCTGAAGCTCACCGGTCACGGGATCAGGGACTGATCGTGCAGGGATTCTGGAAGCTGACATGGGTCGAGGCCAAGATTTTCATGCGGGAGCCGATGGGCGTCGTCGCCACGCTCGGCTTCCCCGTGCTCATCTTCATCGTCTTGGGACGAATGCTTGGCGCGGGCCCGCTCACTGTGGCGTCCTCGGAGCCGCCGCCGTTCAACGTGCCCATTCTGGCTGCGCTGATCGTCGCGGTGAGTGCGGTGATCTCGCTCGTGGCGATCATCTCCATCTACCGGGAGGGTGGAATACTGAAGCGGCTTCGTGCCACGCCGCTGTCCCCAGTGACCATCCTGAGTGCCCAAGTGGTGGTCAAGCTCGTCTTCACGGTGATCAGTCTAGCGCTTCTGGTCCTGGCAGGCCGCCGGTTCCTCCCCGGAGCTATGGACGTGAATCTCGCCAGCTTCACTGTGGCGCTTCTTCTCAGCACTCTCAGTGTCCTCTCACTGGGTTTCTTAATCGCGAGCGTCGTACCCACGGCCCGATTCGCCCAGCCGATCAGTGCTGCCTTCCTTTACCCGATGATCGTGATATCGGGTCTCTTCTTTCCTCTCGAGCAGCTCCCTCCGGCGCTTCGAGTCGTAGCGCAGGTTCTTCCCACGACGCACGCGGTTTCGCTCATGCAGGGGGTCTGGGACGGATCGGGCTGGGGTGCTCATTGGGAGAACGCCTTGGCGTTGCTGCTCGTATTCGGCGTCTGTACCGGTGCGTCAACGAAGGTCTTTCGCTGGGAGTGACACAACAGCGCTGACCGATGCGCTCCGCCTTGCTCGGTGGGCTGGCTCAACACGGAGGAGTCCGGCGCGTCGCCCGTCCGGGCCGCCGAGATCACGGCGTCCTCGTTCGACGTCCTAAGGGCCCCGCCGATCCTCGGTCGCGTGTTCGACGACGCCGACGAGGTCCACGGCGCAGCGGACGTGGTCCTCATCGGAGAGACCCTCTGGAGCGCGCGCTTCGCACGGGATCCGGACATCGTCGGCACGTCGGTCCGCATCGGCAGCACGTCTCATATCGTCATCGGCGTCATGCCTGCGGACTTCCGGTTCCCTCTGTCGGACCAGGTCTGGCTTCCATTCCGGGCGCGCGCGCTGGACTTCCCGTCGGACGCCGGTCCGCTCGCCTTCGTCTTCGGCCGACTGGCGCCCGGCGTCTCGATCGAGGAGGCCAAGGTCGAAATGACGGGCATAACCGAACGAAGGGCGAGCGACGATCCTGAGCGGTTCGAGCACCTCGTCGCTGAGGTGGTCGGCATGCCCATCCTGCTCCTCAACGAGAGAGACGACGGGGTCTGGGAAACGGAGGGCGTCGTCATCCAGACACTCATCTTCACGCTGCTCATGTTGGTCTGTGGAAACGTCGGCACGCTGATCCTGGCGCGTACCGCGGCGCGCTCCGCCGAGATCACGATCCGCACCGCGCTCGGAGCCAGCCGGGCCCGAATCCTCACGCAGCTTTTCGTCGAAGCGCTCGTGCTCGCCTTGGCGGCCGCCGGTTTCGGGCTTTCTTGCGCCAACTCCTTCGCCGCCTGGCTGATGCCGCTTGCCGCACCCTACGACGTGCTCCCGTATTGGGCGGACCTCACGCTCACGCCTCGGATTGTGGCCATCGCACTGGGGCTTGCCGCGTTATGCGCTGTCGTGGCCGGCGTAATGCCCGCGTTATCGGTCACGGGGCGCGCGATCCAGGCCAACCTTCAGAGCGCCGCGGCGCGGGGCGGTTCGGTCCGCTTCGGTATCGGCTCCTCTCTGCTGATCGTGGGCGAGATCGCTCTGTCGGTGGGGTTTCTCGCGCTGGGCGCCACCGCGGTGAGGAGCGTACTCGTCTACCAGGGGGCCGGCCTCGGCTTCGACCCGGAGCGTTATGTCGTCGGCACGCTCACGGTGCCGGAGCTCGATCCCATGGACTCCCCGGGCCAACTCGACTCGATTGCCTGGGCAAGGCATGTCCAGGAGACCCAACGCGCGCTCCTCCCGCGGCTCTCCGAGGACCCCACAGTCCTCGGTGTAGCGATGGGCGAGGACGTGCCGGGCCTCACTTCACGGAACCGCGACGTGATCCTCGAGACGCCTCCGGTAGGCTTCGAGCCGGTGGAGTGGGACACGTCGATTCCTCGGGTCGGCGTCTCGTTCTTTGCGGGGCTGAACCGACCGATCCTCGCGGGGCGCGATTTCAATGCGGGAGATGTCGAGGGGCCGCCCGGGGCGCCTCACACCTCCGTCATCGTGAACGAGTCGTTCGTCCGCCACGTTCTTGGAGGCCGGAATGCCGTGGGACAGCGGCTTCGGTACGAGCCGCAGGGGCCAGTCTGGGGCGTCCTCGACGAGGATGAATGGTACGAGATCGTCGGGGTTGTGGGGTCCTTCGGGACCAATCCGCAGAACTCCGCGCGGGATGCCGCGATCTACCATCCGCTCGCACCAGGCGAGGTCAACCCGATCCAGTACGCGGTGGAGGTGGCGAGAGACCCGGAGGCGTTCTTGCCCCGGTTCCGTAAGATCGCCGCATCGGTGGATCGCGAGGCGACGGTGAACGCGGGCCTGCTCTCAGCGTCCATCCGGACCGAGGGCCTGATGCTCCGCTCGATGTTCCTCCTGGTGGTGGGATTGGCGAGTGTGACTTTTCTCCTCTCGGCCGCGGGGCTCTATGCCCTGATGTCGTTCACGGTCTCACAACGGACGCGCGAAATCGGGATCCGCACCGCGTTGGGAGCGGGAACGGCCGAGATCGTATCTGCGGTAGCGCGCCAAGCCGCCCTCCAGGTCGGCGTCGGGCTCGCTCTGGGCGCAGGCTGGGGATGGGTGCTCCTTAGCGGCCAAGAGATGTCGATCGAGGTGGGCAACGTCCCGCTCACTCTCGCCCTCACCGCAGCTGTCGCGGCGTGCGTCTGCCTGCTCGCCTGCGCCCAGCCTACACTGCGCGCGCTTCGCCTAGAGCCCACTGAGGCGCTCAGGGAGTCGTAGCGCGCTTTGGTCGCGGCCCACATCTTGTCGCGCAGCAGAATCGCAAACCGTTGGATCGACTCCCGTATGACCGGTCCCCGAGCCTCCTCTCGACCGAGCGTGACGATGCGACGAACGATCTTTGGTGGAGTTGGGGTCTCTTTGCTCACCCTTGCTGCTTGTAACTTCGCTGCCGACCAACCGGAAACTGATCCGCTGGCCGCCGTGCGAGAGCAATTCGCATCGATGGAGCGAGAGGCTCTGGCCGAGCCTTACCTCGGGGTCGTCGAAGAATCGGGCCTCCAGACGGGTCTGTTTCCCGTTCGTGCCAGCGGCGTCTCGACTGCGGGGATTCAACAAGCGGCCCGTGAGTTCCTCGAGGGCCTGACCGAGGCTCAACGGATCGCCACGGTGTTCGACGTGGGCAACGAGGAGTGGCGCAAATGGTCGAACGTCGACAACGGTATCTACGTGCGGCAGGGCGTGAGTATTAAAGCGATGACGGGCGTGCAGCGAGAAGGTGCCTTCCACCTCCTTCGTGTGTCGTTAAGTACCCGCGGGCTTGAGCGGAGTCGTGCGATCATGCGCACGGACCATACTCTCGGTGAGTTGAATGCTGACCCGGACAACTATGGAGAAGACCTCTACTTCTTCACGATCATGGGTGAGCCATCGGCCGATGAGCCTGGGGTTGGCAACTGGATGGACACCACCTGATCATCAATTTCTTCGTCCTGGGCGATCAGGTCGTCATGACACCAGTCTTCATGGGCGCTGAGCCGGTCATCACAACCTCAGGCAAATATGCCGGGAACGAGCTCCTTCAAGTGGAGCAGGATCGCGGGGTGGAGCTGATGCGGTCACTCTCGGCAGAGCACCGGATGGAAGCGACGATTTCGGATTTCAAGCAAGGTAGAGACATCCGCGCTGAAGCGAACCGGGACAATCTGGTTCTGGACTACGAGGGTGTTCGAGCCTCGTCGCTATCCGAAGACCAGCAGGCCCGGCTGGTGGAGCTAGTCGGCGTCTATGTTGGCCGACTGAACGAAGGGCATGCCAACGTCCGCATGACTGAGGTCGTCGCTCACTTAGACGACACGTGGTTCGCCTGGGTGGGTGAGACCTCGGACGAGGCGGTGTTCTACTATCGAATCCACAGTCCGGTCGTGCTAATCGAGTTCGACCACCAAGTCCCGGTTGGAGTGCCCGGCAGCTCGGATGGCCCTTCGCGAAACCACATTCACACAGTGGTTCGCACGCCCAACGGGAACGATTACGGAAAGGACCTGCTGCGACAACATCTCGAATCCCACCCGCATTGAGCGGGCTGCGCGATGAAGATCCGTCAGCTCGCAGTGTGGACAGTCTCGAGGCCACCCGCGGGCGGAGCACAGACGCCAGCTCGCTTCGTCAAGCTCGGCTCAATCGCACTCTCCCGGACTCGACAGACTTTGGAGGGTCCGGAGGTCATCATCCACGGCGTCCCGCGCTCGGCTCTCGGACCAGTTGAAGCTTCTCCAATCCGCAGGTCGTTCAGGGCCCCATTGGCGCAAGAGTCGGCTCGCCACCAAGCATTGTGCCTCATCCGACAGCTCGCTGAGGCGGGTGACCAGGAAGGGTGCTGCGTCACTCCCGAGTGAGCCGAGATACTCCACGTCCACTCCACCCAACTCCGCCATTCGGTCGAGATTGTGACGGGCGACCCGACCGGCAGGATTGATGAGCTGCAGCGCACCGACCAGGGTGAACGCCGTGACGATGCCGCCAAACGCGAAGCGGTCGCGACGGCCGCTGAGCACAGTCACCCCGAACCAGGCCACGACCACCGTCAACCACACGAGCGCGGCGGTCACCACGACACGCTCCTCCGTGAGGCCGTAGGCAGCTTGGTAGACCAGCATCCGTTGCATCGCGGAGGCCACGATGACCAAGAGAAGAAGCAGGTGGACGCCCGCGAATCCACCGAAGACCGAGCGTGCCTTCAGACTGCGATCGCCGAGTAGGGCGTGGGTGGCCAGGAGCCAGGGGATGGCCAGCGCCACCGCGGCGACGAGCTGGAAGAAGCCAGCGCGGGCGTAGGCAGCGTACGTGAGACCCGGGGTGACCTCGACCCAGGAGCCTCCGCCGAACAGGTAGCGGAATTGCACGACCACGAAGCCGAGAAACAGGAGATCCACCAGGCCTAGGGCGGTAGCCACTTCGGCGATCCCAAGCTTCGGGCGGGCCGGCTGGAGGCGTCGAATCGCCTCCAATCTCGTGCCCGACGAAACGCCGATGAGGTAGCCGCAGGCAAGCCACGACAGGACGGCGATCACCAGTAGATGCGAGGCGAAGGCCTGCAAGTCGATCCTCACGAAGTCTCCGATAATCGTGGCGAATACCTCGTCCGCCGAGATGAAGAGCGCTCCGAAGACCACCAGTGGGACGAGCGCGAGGAGCGCCCCGCCGATGGCAGCTCGCAACACGGTTCTTGCGGTCCCTCGGGTAGTATCCGTTGCGACCTCACCCCAGTGCTCGCGGTTGATCAGCCGGACGCTTCCGAACGCCGAGTGAAGCCCGGCACCCGCCACGGCCTCGACAACGTCCAGGATTCCGGACCGCTTGATCCAGGCGCGCCCCGCGTTGCGGGCCGGCAGCGCAAACGCCGTGCACGCCGCCACGAACGTCGCGAAACGAACAAGGCCGGAGCCCCGCCACAGCAGCGCGGCACCACAGAGTAGCCCTACTCCAATCCACGACGACGCCTCTCGACTCAGGGGCGAATCACCGCTCTGAGCTACGATCCAGACGGAGGTGGCGAGACCCAAGAACAAGAGGAAGAAGTTGAGGCCGGGGCCCGCGGACGCCCGAAGAAGCTGGTCTCCGGCGAACCCCATCCCGACGCCAGCCGCGAGGATGGCGGTCACAGGCAAGGCGCGGTCGGTCATGGCGCGGCCCTCCGTTCGCGGAGCGACGATTCAGCAGCTCGACCTGGTCCTCGGGGGAGTCCTCCGTATCGCCGATCACGAGCGGCGAAGGCCTGAACGGCGGACGCTAGATCGGCCTCGCTGAAGTCCGGCCACAGGACGTCGGTGAACAATAGCTCAGCGTAGGCGGACTCCCAAAGCAAGAAGTCACTCAACCGCTGCTCTCCGCCCGTGCGGATGAGCAAATCCACGTCGCGCGTACCGCGCGGTGCATGGATGGCCTGAGACAGGTGTCGCTCGAAGACTTGGCGGGTTGGGAGTACCCCTTCGGCGAAATGGCCGGCCGCCGCCAACAGCGCATCGCGTGCCGAATAGTCGATCGCGACCCGGAGGTGGAGTGACGTTCCTTCGCTCGTTTGCTCCTCGACGTGCGTGATCCTGCGTTTAAGAGAAACCGGAATCCGGTCCCGACGCCCTATGACGCTCAGGCGCACACCACTTTCCGTGAGGCGGGCGCACTCGGAGTCCAGATGCTTCTGGAAGAGGCGCATCAGGTGACCCACTTCGCTTCGCGGACGGCGCCAATTGTCCGAGGAAAAGGCGTAGAGCGTGAGAGTGGTGATCCCCAGCTCCGGCGCGGACTCCACCGTTCGCCGGACCGCCTTGGTTCCTGCGATATGTCCCGCGGCCCTGGGTCGACCTCCTTCGTGAGCCCAGCGGCCGTTCCCATCCATGATGATCGCGACATGGAATCGATCCCCGGCACCCATCCGCTCGAAATTCCCAGGTGGGCTTGGTTCCGGTTGTTCAGGCTCTCGCCAACGCGAATCTAAAGTACTTCGCACCATAAAGTATCTCCTGAAAAAAACGCTGCCTATTCTCGTACACGCTCAATCAACGCCTCCATGTGGTCCAGATATCGTTGGAGCGCCTGTCGGCCGGTCTTGGTAAGACGATAGTCCGTCCGCGGGATCCGACCCTCGAAAGACTTTCGTATCTCGACGTAGCCGGCTTCCTCTAGCCGCCTGGCGTGAACGCTGAGATTCCCATCCGAGGTTGCGAGACGCTCCTTGAGCTCGTTGAACGTGAGAAATTCCTCCACCGCCAGTGCACTGACGATTCCAAGGCGCACACGCACATGGATGATCGGGTCGAGTGCGACCGGATTGGTCTTCCCGGCTTGTACATCGATGCTCACGGTCGATCCTTTGACCGGGGCCAGGTTCGGGGCCTTGCGGCGGGCCCGCGCTCCCTCAGCCACCGTGCCTCCTCGCAATCGTCGCCCCGAAGAGAATGTGCAGCCCCCCGAATCCCACGGCCATCGAGAGATCGCCGGCGGCAGGCATCGCGAGAAGCGCAAACACTCCGAGCACCATGAAGCAGATCCCCATCACGGGGACGATCTTGACCGAAAAGGTGCCGGCAGTGACGACGGCGGCGCCGTAGAGGAGTAGCCATGCCCCCGGAAGAAGTGAGTCGGCTCCGGCCTGCCAGAGCGCTACGGTAAGTACCACCCCCGCGAGGGCAGGCGGCAGAAAGCTAAGAAGGAACTTGCGACCTGCTCCGGAAAGGACGGCAAGATCGGCCCGGCGCGCCTTTCGGTAGATTGCGACTGCCCCGATCGCAACCGCGAGCACCGCCTCGAGAGTCCAGACCAGAAGCCATCCCTCGGCACTCGGCTGGGCTGAAGCGATCACGGCAGCAACCAATGCGGTGAGTCCCATTCCGATGCCACCCCAGCCCGGAACAGCCGTGAAGGCGGCCCCCTGCTCCATCGTCCTACGGATGAAGCGCAGATCCTCCATGGCTCGGTCGCCCAGGGCAATGGGCTCCGGACCCTGATCGACTTGAGAGAGTCTCAGCATGATGCCGCCAAATATGGTTCGGAACGTTGAGACCGTCAAGTACTTTACACTACAAAGGTCTACAGAGGGGTTGCGCAACCGCGCTGAGAGCTGGCCTTGCCAGCGGTAGAGATCTGGCTGATGACGACTACCAGACACCAGGAACGAGCCGCGCGCGGATCCGCCCTGCATACTCGAGGTAGCCCGGGAGCTTCCGATGGAGCGTCCGGTCCTCGAGGGCGGTCCTGACTACGAGACTCGCGGCAGTGAGAGCCGCCGGAACGAGGGCCCAGCCAGAGGTCAGGAGGAGGGGGAATGAGAGAACCCAGGCTACCAAGCCGACGTAGCCAGGGTGACGCACGATGCGGTACGGGCCGGTATCGATGACGCGATGGTTCCGCTCGCTCTGGATGCGGACGGTCTTCTCGAAGAAGGGGTTCTCAGCCATCGCGCGCAGAAACAGCCCTCCTCCGAGAAGGAACAGCGCGAGTCCGACTGGGCGCACCCATTGGGGGAGCGAAGCCCATCCGGAACGCAGGTCGAGGTTGGCGATGACGAAGATCGCGAGGAACACGGGAATGAACACGGAGAACCATACCCAGTCCCATGTCTCGGTGCCCTTCTTCATCCATACGCGATGCCTGAGAATCTCCGGGTTGACCCGCCCCACGTAGAGCAGGTGGCCCAGCCCGAAAACCAGCATGAGCGGTGGAGGGATCATGAGGTCAAGGACTCGTCTGCATCGGTGCGAGTCGGTCTCGGTTCAGGCTGATGGTGCTCGCCATTGTCACCGCCAAAGTGCTTACCCTGGGCCTTTCCATGATCGGCATCGTATATGGCGGGGCGATGCTCGGGTTCAGGCGCCTCTCGAACGACTTGGCGTGGCTTGCCGTGAAGCGGGGGTCCTACGTAACACTTCATCAACCACGCGAATCGGACCGCGGACATACTCAATCACCAGGAGAGCGAAGTGAAGAAGTTCGTGATGCTCCATTTCGGATTCGAGACGCCCACCCCAGAGATCATGAAGGCTTGGGGCGACTGGTTCGGGGCGATCGCCGACAGGACCGTCGACAGCGGTGGATTCGCCGGCGGGCGAGAGATTTCCAACACTGGAACGCAGGACCTCCCCTGGGGAATGGAGTCCATCACCGGCTACAACATCATCGAGGCCGAGAGCCTCGACGAGGCAGAGAAGATCGCTCGAACCAATCCCTATATCGCGAGCATTCGCGTCTATGAAGTCAGAGAGATGTAGCGTGTCCTCGAGGCGCTACGTCCTGCGACCGCTTCGGCTTCGGTCGCGGCGCGATTGGACGATCAGGAGGCTCGATGTCCAGACTAGTGATGGCCCTTGGCGTGACCTTCGTCCTCATGGGTCTATGGATCGTGGCCTTCCCGGACCAGCTCGTGTCGATTGTGGACTGGGAGTCGCGACAGGGGCTCTACGTCGCAGCGGGGATGCGGATCCTGACCGGGCTCGTATTGGTCGTGTCGGCTCCGTCTACGAGGTATCCAAGAGGGCTTCGGATCTGGGGCGGCCTCGTTCTTGTCGCCGGCCTCGGGCTTCTGCTCGTTCCGCTCGACCTATGGGCGGGGCTGATTCGGTGGTGGCTCGTCGACAAACTCGGCCTGTACCGGGTGTTTGGGGGTATCGTCGGGATGCTGCTTGGTGCCTTCCTCGTGCATGCCGCTCGGCCTGAGCGATCTGCCGCCTGATCGCCGAGCTGGTGCAGAGACACCGGCAAGGCTTCCTCGGGTGTCTGGGCCGCAGCCGCTCTAGCAGGGCCTCAGTCCGAGATCAGAATCTCGCCCTCGGCGAGCACCTGACGTCCGTCCAGCCAGACGGAGGGGCTGCGGATGACGGCGTCGAAGTGGGTCTTCGCACGGACGTCTCCGCCCAGGTTGGCGGAAGTGCCGACGCCGATGTGGATCGTGCCGTTGATGCCCTCGTCGTTTAGCATCTCGCCCGTGAACTCGGTGCAGTCCGGATTCAAGCCAACGGCGAATTGGGCGATGTTGTACACCCACGCATCGTCCTGGCGGGCGAGCAGCTCCTCCAGGAAAGTCGCCTGATCACCGCCTGAGATCGGACCCACGAAGCCGTTCAGGATCTCGAAGGCAACGGGCTCTTCAACGACGCCGACTCCGTAGTACGGGATGCTTCCGTCCACGACCAACGTGCCCTCCGTCGTGCCTTCCACGGGCGCGATGTTCGCTTCGATGTTCGGAACGGCTGTGAAGCCTGGACCGTCGAGGATGCACGAGTGGCTGTTCCCGCGCCTTCCGGCGATCGTCAGAGTGAGGTCCGTTCCGGCCGGATTGGTCACACGCACGGTTCGGGCCGTGGTGAGCTCGACGGCGATCCTCTCGCACAATGGGCGGCGCGCACGGAAATCCGTGAACAATCCACCTTCACGCATCATCCGCTCGGTGAACGCGGTCATCGAAAGGACGCGCGCCCCGAGCTCGATGGCCTCCTGCGTCGCCCGGGTGTGGGCGAGCGCCCTCGTCACGGGCAAAAACACGACGTCGGCGCGCTTCATGGCAGCCGATACGGGGGCTGCTGGCTCCTCGTTGTCGACAGCGCGCTCGGGAGGAACCACCACGGTGGTCCGGCCTCCTGCCTCCATTGCCGCCACGCTCAGAGCGCCAGCAATCGTCAGGCACTCCCGATCTGCGACGATCACGACGTCTTCGTCGGCCTGAACGCCGGCACAGCTTCGAACGAGTATCTCGGCGCCGTCTGTCACTGAGTCATCCTTGGATCCCCGCGATCTTGCTTTGTCTTCAAGCCAGTACCTCTCTTCCCCGCTGGACGATCCGCCCATCGATTTCGATGAGGGGATCCGAGTAGTCCGATGCCGAGATACGGAATGCTGGCGTCTGCAATCAGCGTGCCTGCTGCACTCCCGGTGACGCCCACCAAGATTCCCGAGACCAGGGGCCAAGAACGTCCATACGTAAGTTGGAAGCGACTGAGGTCAGGCATGGACGTTCGGCCCAGCGCCAACCCCCTTCGGGTCCTCGATGCGCTGCAGCAGCGCTAGTCCCGCAACGAAGAACACGGCGATCGCCAACACGGCGACCCGCTGGTTCGAGACCAGCGAGATCCACCCGAACAGCGTCGGCCCGATCACAGACGACGACTTTCCGCAGAACGCGTAGAAGCCGAACATCTCCGACTCCTTCCCCTCTGGAATCAGGGAAGCCATCAGCGCTCTGGACGCCGCCTGGATCGCGCCCAGTCCGGTTCCGGCCATGAACGCGATCGCGACGAACATCGCCTTTGTCTGAACGAAGTAGGCGGCGAACGCGATGCTCGTCCACAGCAAGAGCGTCAGCGTGATGACCTTCTTGGGGCCCCACACGTCGGTGGGCTTGGCCAGGGCGAACGCTCCACCCAGGGCAGAGACCTGTACCACCAGAAACAGCTGGATCAGCTCAGGCCGTTCGAATCCCAAAGTCGTCATCGCGAACAAAGACGCGACCACGATC
Organism: Longimicrobiales bacterium; assembly: GCA_965248625.1. Lineage (GTDB taxonomy): Bacteria > Gemmatimonadota > Gemmatimonadetes > Longimicrobiales > Gaopeijiaceae. Next base: position 3,139,192 of record OZ252109.1, read on the forward strand.
GTCGTGTTCACGCCGTCGATGTAGATGAAGTATGCGAGGAGAAAACGGCGGAGGTTCTTACGTCTCAGCACGTCGCCCAGAATGTGCTTGAAGTTCGTGATCCCCTCGGCTGCCGCCTGGCCGAAAGAGCGCTCCCCCGGCTCGTCGGCCGGCAGACCCAGGAAGGTGGGGATGGAAAAGCAGGCAAACATCACAGCCACCGCCATCCAGGTCAGGTCGAAATGGCCTCGCGTGACGAGAGGCAGAGCTACAAGCAACCCGATGATGGACCCGGCGTAGCCCGTGCCGAAACCGATTCCGGACACCAGCCCCTGCTTCTCCCGGGGAGCGATGTCGGGGAGGTAAGCGTTGTAGAAGACGAGTGCCCCTTCGTATCCGAAATTGGCCAGGACGATCAGAAAGAAGCCCCACATGACCATGCCGGGCTCGATCGTGAAAAACATGAATACGGCGGACACGCAGAGCGCCGTGTACGCCATCATCAGTCGTTTTCGCACGCCCGCCCGGTCCGCGACGTTACCGAGAGGGGGAGACGTAAGCGCGACGAGCAGAACCGAGGTTGAAACCGCCAACCCCCACCAGAAGTCGCCTCTCCCGCTTTCGTTGCCGACGATCTCGCTGGCGAAGAAGGCGCCGAACACCGCGGTCTGGATCACGGCCGGGTAGACCGAATTGGCGAAGTCGTAGAGAGCCCAAACGGTGACCTGCTTGCGATTCAGCGCGACATCGGGAGTGGCGGCTTCGGTCATGAGAGGTTCGTGGTGGTTGGTATCACGGGCTGGCGTGCCCCAGATTACTTTCGATCATGTTCCAGAACCAGTGTCGCATCCCCTTTACGATGACGGTCGAGGACGACGAGACGGAATATTCCGTCTCGGGCATGTCCATGACCGAAAAGCAGGTCCAGGGCCTGGTCGGGGTGGAGGAGGACGAGATCGCGCTCCAGTACCGGGTCACGACGACCGAGACCTCGATTAGCGACTTGGAGACCCTGGTCGATCGGTCCGGGGTCACGGAGCTGCGGTTACCGTTGTCGCAGATCGCGAGTGCGGAGATCCGCGGATGGTGGTCCCGGCGAATCATCCTTCAGGCCAACGACCTCGAGCTTTTCGAACAGGTGCCCGGAAGCCGAGGCGTCACCCTCGTTCTGAGCGTGGCCAGGAAGAACAGGGCACTCGCCGACGACCTGGTGGCGAGTCTTCAGATGCAACTCTCGGACATCGGAATGGCGAGGCTGGACGAGCGCATCCGGAGGCTGGAAGAGGGCCAGGGGGGAGCGGAGCCGCTCCCGCCGGTCTGAGTCGTACGGCGACCCGTCAGACGTCGAGATTCTTCACGTACTTCGCGTTCTTCTCGATGAACTCCCGGCGCGGCTGCACTTCCTCTCCCATCAGCTCGTCGAAGAGCCGCGACGCGATGGTGGCGTCGTCAATGTCCACTCTGAGGATCGTCCGGGTCTCCGGATCCATCGTCGTCTTCCATAGCTGGTCCGGGTTCATCTCACCCAGACCCTTGTAGCGCTGGATCCCGATCCCCCTTGCGTCTTCCTTGCCGTTCGAAAAACGGTTCGTGAACTCGACGCGCTGCTCCTCGGAATACGCGTAGAGCTCCTTCTTGCCCTTGGCCACCCGGTAGAGGGGGGGCTGGGCGATGTAGATGTAACCCTGCTCGATCAGCTCCTTCATCTGGCGGAAGAAGAACGTCAACAGGAGTGTGCGGATGTGCGCACCGTCCACGTCCGCGTCGGTCATGATGATGATCTTGTGATACCGGGTCTTTTCGATGTCGAAGTCGTCGCGGATCCCGGCGCCGATCGCGGTGATCATCGCTCGGATCTCCTCGTTCGAGAGGATCTTGTCGATTCGAGCCCGTTCGACGTTGAGGATCTTGCCCTTCAGCGGGAGGATGGCCTGATATTGCCGGTCCCGCCCCTGTTTTGCCGATCCGCCCGCAGAGTCGCCCTCGACGAGATAAAGCTCAGTCATGGTGGGATCGGAGAGGGAGCAGTCGGCGAGCTTGCCGGGAAGAATGCCGCCCTCCAGCGCGTTCTTCTTACGTGCCAGATCGCGGGCCTTTCGCGCCGCCTCACGGGCGCGGGCCGCTTGCAGCGACTTCTCGATGATGGACTTCGCCGCTTTCGGATTCTCCTCCAGGAAGATCTGCAAGTGCTCGTTGACGGTGGCCTCCACGGCCCCCCGTACTTCCGAGTTGCCGAGCTTCGTCTTGGTCTGGCCCTCGAACTGAGGCTCGCGGACCTTGATGCTGAGGATGCACGTAAGGCCCTCGCGAACATCGTCGCCCGAGAGGCTGTCCTCGGCCTTCTTGAAGATGCCGTTTCGGCGAGCGTAGTCGTTGATGGTGCGGGTAAGTGCGGCCTTCAGACCGGTGAGGTGGGTCCCGCCTTCGTGCGTGTTGATGTTGTTCACGAAGGTGTGGGTGTTCTCGGTGAACCCCGTGTCGTACTGGAGCGCGAGCTCGATCTCGGCCTCCTCGCGACTCACCTCGAACGAGCAGACCTCTTCGTGGATCGCTTGGCGGGTTCCGCGCAGGAACGCCACGTACTCCACCAGCCCGCCCTCGTACTGGTAGACCTCTTCGGCCGGGCTCTCCGGGCGCTCGTCCTTCAAGGCGATGCGCAAGCTGCGGTTGAGGAACGCCATCTCGCGCATGCGGCCCGAGAGCGTGTCGAAGTTGTACTCGAGCTCAGTGAAGATCTCGGGGTCCGGCCTGAACGTGACCCGGGTCCCGCTCCCGTCGGCCGTCCCCAGCTCCTCGAGCTCGGTCTGCTTGTCGCCGCGGGAATAGGTCTGCCTGTACAGCTTGCCGTCTCTCTTCACCTCGACGTCGAGAACCTCGGAGAGAGCGTTTACCACGCTCACCCCCACCCCGTGGAGACCGCCGGAGACCTTGTACGTGTTCTTGTCGAACTTTCCGCCCGCGTGGAGGGTCGTCATGGCGAGCTCTACGCCGGGCACCTTCTCAACGGGGTGGATGTCCACCGGGATGCCTCGGCCATCATCCACGACCGTGACCGAGTTGTCGGCGTGGATCGTCACGTCCACCCGCGTGCAAAAGCCGGCCATGGCCTCGTCGATCGAGTTGTCGACGACCTCGTAGACGAGATGGTGTAGACCCCGGGCCGAGGTCGACCCGATGTACATCCCGGGCCGCTTGCGTACGGCCTCCAGGCCCTTCAAGACCTGGATTTGTCCCGCGGTGTACTCCGTTTCCTGGTTGGTACTCTCGTCCGTCATTCGAAGCCTGGTTCGAGGATGGCGCGTACGGTTCGGCCGCGCGGCCGATGGGGATCCCGAGAGTGTCTCGTCCGGAGCGTTCCGAGGTGGCGGAAATGCCTCCAGGAAGGACGTACAAATTTAGCAGCTTCGAGGGCTCGGGGCCACGCCGGAAGGGGTCGAAGGCGACCGTCGCCGAGAGCGACTATGTTTCAACCCGACAACTAGATGGACGAATGAGCGGGCTTCAGTCCTCGCGGCCCGTATCGGCGGCTGTCCCGCGCCTCACCTCGATGGGATTCGTGAAGATCCAAGCGCGCGGATTCCATATGAGGTTCCCCACCCTGGCGGAGTAGCGATACACCTCCACGCGATAGAGTCCGGCCGCGCCGGGGGTCCATCCCAGCTCCGGTCCACGCCACCACCCGACCTCGCGCCCGTCGCGCAGCACCCGGTACGCGACCCTGCCGGGGTCGTCCTCGAATCCGGCTTCCAACGTCGGTCCCGAATCCAGCTCGGTAGGGTCCGGAGTCCCCGATGCGGGACGACGGGGGTCGTGGCCGGCGACTCCCAAGTGGAAGCCGCGGGCTGGCTCGGTATCTCCAAACGAAATATGCACCGTGCCATTTCGAATCGCCGATGTCAGTTGGCGAGTCGCCTGGCCGGCATCGTCGTCGAGAGGCGCGTCGAGCGCCACGTGATTCACCATCGAGCGGAAGAAGGGCTCATAAGCGGGGAGGAGCGAGCCCCACGGAAGCCGGGTCTTGGGGTGCATGTCGATCCCCGCGACGGCGGTCACCCCCTGGGCCGCGGCGATTGAGTCGAACGCGGTCGCGCCTGGCACGTCGAACCCTTCACGATACAGACGCAGGAGCGTCAAGTCGCCGAGACCGACGACGTAGCTGCCCACCAGGGCACCGAGGTGGTACGCGATACTGGCGCTCGCCAGGCGACGCCGGGCCCCGTCCACGAAATCGAACGCTTCCCAAGCGGCCATGCCACGAGCGTCGGGCAGCTGCCAGGCCTCGCGATTTCCTCGCGGGCTCCGTGGGTGCGCGACGATCGCGAAGGCCGAATCCCGCTCCAGCCGGTCCACGAACCCGTCGACTCCGCCGTCCCAGAGCACGAAGGCCGTGTCGACCTGGTCGACGAGCACGTAGCCCATGTCCCGAACCCGGATCTCCTGCCCGCGCACGAGGAGCACACCCTTGTCCCAACGTGCTCGTTCGGCCCACTCGGAGGGCGGTGCGTCCGCCCGCCTGTGGTCGCTGATGAAGACGAAATCGAGACCCGTGGCGCTGGCGGCCTCGGCCACTTCGGCCTCGCTCCCGATGGCGTCGTGGGAGCGGTGGGTGTGGACGTGGATGACCCCGGATGCCATGTGTGGCGGGGCTGGGGGAAGGGACGACAGCGCGCCGCCCGGCTCCGTAGGGATCCAGCGTAGCCGGGCAGTCGCGTACGACACCGTCACATACAGGACCAGGACACCGAGCAACAGCTTGCCCAACCGGCGCATGACCTTCACGGCGCTTCGCTCTGGTCGGCCGGGTCGCCGTCGGTGAGGACGAAGACCAGCCGCTCGATCCGCGAGCTTCGCCCGGCGTTCACCCTCGCCATGATGTCGCGTTTCATCATGTCGAGCTCCATCAGCCAGGCAGAGGAGCGCACTTCGACCACGAGCACTCCATCGAACACGGAGCGCGCCCGCGTGAGGCGGGCGATCCCGGGACCCACGAGATCGGACCATTCCTCGAGCACGCTCTGGTGTTCGAGCTGAGTGCGGATCCCCGCCCGCTCCAGCACGCCGCCCAGGACGTCGCCCACCCGCTTGGGCCCTTCACCCCGAGTCACGGTGTCAGGACCCCAGCCTCGATGCGCCAACGCGGAATCGTGTCCCGACGAACCTGGATGTCGGCTTCCTTTGGCGCCGTCAGAATCACTTGCTGCTCCGGATGCCCCTCGATCAGCTCGAGAATTCGCCGTGACCGTCCCTCGTCGAGCTCGGCGAAAACGTCGTCGAGGAGCAGAATCGGGGTTCTTCCCCGTGATTCACGTATGGTCTCCGCTTCGATCATCCTCAGCGACAGAGCCGCCGTGCGTCGCTGCCCGCCGGAACCATAGGCCCGGAGGTCCAGGTCGCCCTCGGATCCTCCCAACGTCACGACCAGCTCGTCGCGGTGGGGCCCGACTACCGTCGTGGAGAGCCGTTTCTCGCGCTCTCGGGATCCCGCCAGCGCCTCGTGGAACAGGCCCTCGAGCTCGCTTTCGTCGGATTCCGCGACAGTGGCGATCGACGGCTGATACGCGATCCTCGCTGTGCGCTCGCCGGAGATTTCGCGATAGAGACGACAAAAGGAGGGCCCCCGGGCGTCGATCCACGCCCGTCTCGCAGCCATGATGCGGGAGCCGGACGAAGCGAGTCCTTCGTCCCACGCGACGACAGCCCCAGCCGCAGCCCCTGCTTTGAGGGCCGCGTTTCGTTGGGAGAGGGCCGTGCGGTATCGCTGGAGTGCGAGGAGGTAGCCCGGCACGGCCAGCGAAAGTGCGACGTCCAAGAACCTGCGCCGCTCCGCTGGGGGACCGGAAACGACCTCGATATCCGAGGGTGAGAACACGACCGCCGCAGCCTGTCCAAGCGCGTCACCAAGCCGTTCGGGCTCGCGACCGTCCAGAGTGACCTTCTTCTTCTTTCCGAGGCGCTGATACGCCGCGGCTACGCTGACAGGCCGGGCGGTTTCATCGCACACGCCCTGGACGTCGTCGTTCGAGGTGCCCGACTCGTCCCCGCCGCTCCCGAACGTGCCGACAAGCCGAAATACAGGCTCGTCGAATGCCACCAACCGGTCGTCCTTCGTGCTGCGAAACGAACGGAACGTCTCGAGATAGTAGATCGCCTCGACGAGGTTGGACTTTCCGTGCGCATTCGGGCCGACGATCGCCACGCCCTCCTTGGGGAAGTCCAGATCCTGAACGCCGAGGTTCCGGAAGTGCGAGATGGACAGCCGGCTCAGGTGCACGCAGTGACGCCTCGGACGGGAATCATTGAACCGTGACCGTCACGGAGTCGACAGAGATCGGCGCCGGACCACCGTCGAACACACGTACGTAGATCCTTGCCGAGCCTGCGGTGAGGAAGTGGAACGGCTCGCCTTGCGCCCTTACCCGCGTCGACGTCACGGAGCTGTCGATGCGGTACCGTGTGGCGAAGAAAGGCACGGGTCCGTATGGGAGGAACAACCCTTCGAGGAGGACGTCGTGGCCCGGAACGAAGGTTCCGGTCAACACGACCTCGACACCCGGCGGAGCCCCCAGGTCGGCCCGCTGGAAGACCTGCCCTGGGACGGGGCTGGAGATGCGGATCAGCGTGGGGAGAGACGAGCTTGTCTCTTCCACCGGGGCGAACGGCCCGTCGGACGGACGACTCCGATCAGCGCACGCCGAGAGTGCGAGGGCCACCGCGGCGCCCGCGGCTCGGGCGAGCCACCGCCCACTCACCGAATGTGGACTCCGACCGAGTCCGTTGACACACTCCTGTCCTGTCCATCCAGGACCCGAAGGAGGATCTCGACCTCGGCGACCCCCGCCAACTGGATCGCGTCGGCTAGAATCCACGCGTTGCGGGGTAGCTCCGAGCCTTGAACGGTCGTCTTTGAGGCGAAGAAGGGCGTGAGGGGCTCCACGTCCGAAAACGCCAGGACCAGCAGCTGGTGCCCGGACCCGTACTGTCCGCTGAACGTGATCTGCACACCGGGCGGCTGAGTGAACGTGTCACGCAGATACGTTTGGTTCTCGGTCGGGTGCACGATCTGAGCGAAAACGGTGGCTCCCACGGGCGGCCCCAGCGGATCGGCGCCGGGGCGTTCGCGATCTCCAGTGCACGCAGCCGCCAGCGTCGCGAGCGCCACGAGGGCCGGCAAGGCACGGGTTTGGGGCATGTCGTGCTTCTCCACTTCCAGGTGCGTATTACGCAGCACGGGGCGGGGCCGGAACCGAGCTGCGTCAGCTGCCTCGAAACTCCGGCGCGCGCTTCTCCAGAAAGGCGGTCATTCCTTCCTTCATGTCGTCGGTCGAGGCCAGGACGCCGAAGTACGACGACTCGAGAGCGAGCGCGTCCGCGGTGCTGGCATCGAGGCCGGTGTAGACCGACTCGAGGGCGAGGCGTAGGGCGACCGGTCCGTGCCTTGTGATCTTACGCATCATACCTACCGCGGTTTCTCGCAGGTTCTCCCTCGCGACAACCTTTGAAACGAGCCCGAACCGCTCCGCGGTCTCAGCGTCGATCATGTCGCCGGTCAACGTCATCTCGAGCGCGCGGCCCAGACCAACGATCCGGGCCAACCGCAGGGTGCCTCCGTATCCGGGTATGATGCCGAGGCTGACCTCGGGGAGTCCGAAGCGGGCGTTCGTGGACGCGATGCGGAGGTGGCAGGCGAGTGCGAGCTCGCACCCTCCTCCCAATGCGAATCCGCCCACGGCGGCGAGCACGGGCTTGGGGAAGCGCTCGATCGAGCTGAATACCTCTTGCCCCTGCCTGCTCACGCCGACTCCGCTCAGCGGATCCATCTCGGCCAAGACCCTGATGTCGGCTCCTGCGACGAAGGCCTTCTCCCCGGCCCCGATCAGGATGACGCCACGCACGGATGTGTCGGCCTGGAGTGAGGCGAACGTCTCCCCGATCTCGGACACGACCTCCGGATTCAGAGCGTTCAGTTTCTTCTGGCGGTCGATGATCACGACCGAGACTTCGTCGTCCTGCTCCACGCGCACGGTCCGCTCTTCAGGCATTGGCTCGGATGCCTCTCCGGAATGGGTGAGAATGGCGCCATCAGGACCCGATGGGGTGGTGGAAAACGTATGCCAGAGAGGACATCTCGCGCCAGCGAGCCCGCCTCTTCCGCCACCCGGCACCAACATGGCCCCGCCCTGTGGCTTCCCTTAAGTTCCCGACCCCAAAACGACCCCCAAGACGAATCAGGAGGCCCAACGCCATGAGTCGCTCGCTCAACAAGGTCATGCTCATCGGCAACGTGGGCTCAGAGCCTGAGATCCGTATGACCCCCTCAGGCGCGAAGATCGCCAAGTTCTCCGTCGCGACGAATCGCAGCTTCCAGGACCGCTCTGGCCAACAGCAAGAGCGGACGGAGTGGCACCGCCTGACTTGCTTCGGCCGGCTCTCCGACATCGTTGAACAATGGGTACACAAGGGCGACCGCATCTTCGTCGAAGGCCGCATCGAGTACTCCCAGACGCAGGACGACAAGGGGGGCACGCGGTACTGGACGGACATCGTCGTCAACGAGATGATCATGCTGGGGTCGGGTGGAGCGGGCGCGGGGATGGACAGCGCGGAGGGCGGCGAGCGTCGGGAGTCCTATGCTCAACCGAGCGGGGGGAGCTTGGCTCAGCCCGACGACGACCTCCCCTTCTAGTGTGACGGGCCGTTCATAGCGGCGCAGGGGGTCGTTGGGACGCCGACCTCGTCGTTCACCCTTCTCGCCGCCTTCACCGCAGGGGTCAGGCTTCGCGTTCTTCGACCTCCGACCGCCAGAGGCCCATCAAGTCCGGATCGAAGCGATCCGGGTCTTCTTGGTACTGCGCGATCCACTGTTCGAGCGGGGGGAGGCCAAGCTTCACAGAGACCCGTTCCGTGGCCAGCCGAACCATGTCGCCGTACGACAGGTCGCCTGGGAATCCGGATTCACGGGCCGCATCCTGGGCGAGAACGAACATCTCGTCGGCGGTGAGGAGCAACAGGATATCGGCTACCTGGGCCGAGCAGTAGTCCAGGTACTTCGCCCGGAGGACAGCTCGGGACTCCTCCACGAGCTCCCCCCGATGCGACTCCTTGTGGGGACCGGACCGATCGGTCTCGGCCAAACGCACCCCCGGTGTCGTCGCTTAAGGTTCCGACCCCGAACCTCGGGACCGGCGAATCTCAGGCCTGTTACAGCCTAAAGACTTACCCGCTCCTGGGGGAGAGCGTCAAGCTCAAGTCGCGTAAGGGCGAGAGGCACCATCGTCGGTGCGACGGTGGTTCTGCTCTCTTAGATGCTCGTAGATGGAGCGGCGGGTAAGACCATACAGCACGACCCTACTGAGGAACTCGGGATCCGACTTCTGAACCGCTTCAGCTTTGGCCGCGATGTCCCGCGGAAGGCGCACGCTCAGATTCACGGAACAGGTCTCCCACATGATGCCGGATCGCTCCTCTCTCACGAGCTGAAAAGTTGCTGAATGTGACGGCCGGGGCGTGCGGCCGTCTCCCGAAGTCGACAGTTCCGCGGTCCGTCCTTTCCTTCGAATCGCGGACTCGATGATAAGGGAGTATTTTCTCGCGCGCAAGGCCGTCGACAGAATGTTTCAGCAAAAATCACTTTTCTGTAAATCGTTGTGTATAAGCCACTTACAAAAGACTAAGTGATACCGAATCCACTTGTTCCCTCGAATTGGTACCTGAGGCTTTTTTGAATTTTTTCGCGATGCAAATGTAGGCGGGACGGGGCTTTTCGTAGACAATTCTCACGAAAAGGATTCGACGGGAGTCACACAATTTTTACCAATAAATCGCAATCAGGGAAGGGTGGACCGGAGGAAGGCCTGAAGGGTGTCCGGCTCGAACGATCTGAAGCGTTGACGGATCTCCATGGGGTCCGGATCGCGGAAGATGTTGGCCGTTCGGGCACCGGCGGCTCCACCCTCGATCTGGAACTCGATGAAGCCTCGCCAGACGTCTCCGTCCGGGAACAGGTTGAGCCCCGCCAGCCAGTCCGTTGAAGCGTGGCGAAGAGTCCGGAGCTCCACCGCTACGGGCGCGTGCGCGCTCAGGGTAGGATCGGAGCGCATGGCCTCCAAGTGCTCCGCGGGGTGTCCGTCGAAATCCGCCGCCCAAACGGTGAACGGCGGTAGCGGCAGTAGCTCGCGGCAGAAGCGATTCAAGATCTCCAGGGGATCCTCTCCTCCGGCTCCGCTCATGTCGGACGATTCCCGAGCCCTTCGGTACAAAGGCCGGATTCCATCCCGAGGGACCAGAGACAAGAGGGCCGCGGCCTGTCGGCGGCAGTAGCCATCGTAGATACGGCGAAGGCAGGCCTCGTTGGAGACCGTGGCCTCCTGGATCGAGTCACGTGCCGGCTCGGGGGTGCCCGAGGGGGTCACGAGCGCCCTTGGGTCAGCCCAGCGCCGGACCGAGCAAACGTCCCGTACGAGACCATTTAGTGGACGAGGACGGATGCGAGCTGATGCGTGCGCAACGGCTCGGTGTGCACGCGCGGCTCCTTCATATTGAGGCGGGCGAGCGTCTCGCGCGTGCCGAAGGTCCTGGTGATCCCCTCAACGCCCCGATACCGCTCGGTTTCGAACCTGGCGAGCAGGTGGCTGAGGCCCATCCTGATGGCTTCCAGCAGCCCACGTGCTTCCGATAGGGACTGTGGCAGCGGGAACCGGACGAGGTAGCCCGCCTCGCTGGGGGATCCGGACGCGACGCGCAGGCGCATGTCCTGACCCGGGAACGCCCCGGCGAGGGCCTCCTCCAACAAGTGGTCCCTTTCCGAGCTCCCTGTGCACACAACGAGGGAAGCCGAGTCGTAGTCCATTCGGATCCGTACGACACGTGACCGGTCGACGAGGAGCCGCACGCTTGTCCCTTCGTGAAGGTCCAGATCCCGGCAAATGTCCCGGAAGCCGATCCGAAGGAGGGAGGGGCGCGTGAGCGGGCCGAACCCGGCGCGGCTGAGCACACGGAGCGCGAGATCGAAGCAGTATTGGTTCAGATCCGTGTGCGATTGGTCGCGGAACAGGCCTTCCGATTCTGCCGCAGCGGCGGTGAGCAACGTCTGTACGTGCTCGGCGGTGGGCTCGTATACCCAGTCCAGCACGACGAGCTCTGCGCTCAAGTCCAGATGCTTGACCTCCCCGCTTCCGAGCTCGATGACCTGAGCCGACGACGCGTATCGCCCTTCAAGCACCAGCGCGAGACCCACGTCCTGGATCCGACCGCCCGAGAGCTCGATCTCGTGCATGTCCCGATAGTGGACGACAGCACGGGTCAGGGGCAGCTCGCACCCTCCCGGAACGTCCGCCATCGCCTCGGGCCGGCGGGGGTCGGTGTGTACGACTAGGTTCATCTCTCCACTCCGCGCGAGGGGCAGCGACGCCCTCTGGATTCGTGGAGCCACGCATGAGGACATGACGAAGCTCCCGCACCATTCATGCCGACACGGGAGCACTTGCGCAGCGAGGTGCAGGCGTACGAGCGCCTTGACACCCGGGCCGCGCGTCCATTACTCTGCGATTAGCCAAACGAGAGTTGCGGACTGCCATCCGTGCCTTGCAGGAGAGTTCCGGTGCCACCCGGGGCTCTCCTTCTTCGTTCTCCCCTTTATCCTTCTTCGTTTCCCCTTTTTCTGCTTCGTTCTCCCTTGCTTCCCGGGGAGCGAGCCGCTTCCTCCTGGATACCAGGGAGGCGCTTTTTGCACTCTTTGCTGCGAAATCCGGCGCCCCGCGATCCGGTGCGGCCGTCGCCCGTAACGTGGAAACGAACCCGGGGGTGGGCGGCCCCGGGCCTGACACGATAATAATCTGTTTACGCCAGCCGCAAGCTCTTTGTGCACCGCCCCAGTGGCGCTCGGCATCCCATGGCTCCTCCCCTCGGGCGCGCGTGACCCCACATTGGCAGCGGGTGGGCCCGACCTTCGGCGCCTTCTGGGCCAGCGCACCTCACCGTTCGGCGGTGGTGCTCGGCAGCCGCGTTGCTCCCCCACCCTGCTTGGGGCATGTTCAGGACCGACGTCGCCATCGGACCGGTCGGCCCGTGGCTTCCGCCCGCCGCTCAGCAGTCGAACGAGGACATGTGACACACCCTCCAGCGAGGGGCCCGATCCCGGCGCTCGCCGGCCCCGAGGCGATCGGGTTGCACCCCAAGCGTCGCTCGGTCGGCTATCTTGAGCACGAGTGCGAGTCGTGGGCCTGCTTCCTGGTCACGTATCAGCGCGCGGACGCGAGATGGTGCGGAAGGTTCTCGTTTCGCGCACGGGATGCCGCCGAAGGCGAAGAGGTCCGGACGGCGGACATCTTCATCGAGGCGACGATGGGGGAGGTCGACCGCAAGGCGCGTGGACTCGGACGCCCGCTACTGACCGCGCTCCTCGCTTCCGCTCTCGACACCCGAGAGCGGCTCGACGACGACACTCCACAGCTCCGTCGCTGGTTTCGCGAGCTCCTGGCCGAGCACTCCGAGAGCCTGGACGGCGAGCCGTCTGAAACCGATTCGGACGACGCGACGTTGGCCACGCTCCGGTCGCTTTACGCTTCGTATCGGCTGGACCAGGTCGCGCACCTCATCGCACTGGTACGGCCGACGGACTTCGAGGAGACGGTGGCGTCCGTGTTGGACGACCGCAGCGTGGACTTCAGCTCGAGAGATCGCCTTCAGTTCGCCATGATGGTCGTGGACCGGATCGAGCGCCTGCTTCCCTTACCACCGTTCGAGGTCTGGGTGGAGGACTTCCTGGAACACCGCGAGGAGTACCGGCTCTACGCGCATACCCTGCATCGAGAGCGCCGTCTCCCCTGACCGGAACGCCGCCTCCCCTCCATTGCCACGATCCGCTGTGTGAGTTTAGTTTTCAAATCTTGCCCCTTTTCGAAAATATTGGACATCGGAGCGAGGCTCTTGGAAGTCGTTGTACAGGAAGGCGAAAACCTAGAGAGGGCGCTTCGGCGCTTCAAGCGCAAGGTACAGCGCTCGGGACTCTACTCGGAACTGCGCAAGCGCCGCTTCTACGAGAAGCCCAGCGCCCAGCGCAAGCGGAAAAGAGAAGCGGCGATCCGTCGCGAGCGGCGCCGGCAAAGGCGCAACGTCTCGCGTCGCTAGCGCATCGACTCGGTCGGCTTCGCCCAGGCGGCGGGCCCGAACGCATACCGAGAAACGGCGGCCTCCAGGGGGGGCCGCCGTTTTCTGTCCTTCAAGAGCCTAGTTGTCCGTCCCGAGGCCCGAGTTCGGTCAGCCGATTGGAGCCACGGGGCCAACTGAGCAAGCGGCCAACTGAGTTGGGCAGCGACTGAGCCAGTCGGTCGACCGAGTCAGGCAGCCGATCGGAGGAAGAGGTCGGTAAGGCCCCCCAATGGCTCTTCGAGGTCCGCCCCCAACAGCTCCTCGGTGAACGCGATCAGCAGCCTGTCGCGTGATCCCGAGTCCCGTAGGTCGGTGGGATTCAGGCCGGCCGTCGCCTGGACCGACCGACAGAGGTTGCCGCTCGATGTAAATCCCAACCGGAAGGCTGCCGCTACCGTGGTGACTGAGGGGTCGGAAAGGACGCGAGACGCGGCCAAGACCCGGAACCAGCGCAAGTAGCTGAACGGGGAGGGCAAGCCCCGGCGGCGGAATCGAGCCTTCAACGCATCTCGGGTCAAACCGCTTAGGCGCGCGAGCTGGTGCAGGTCGTGGTAGCGAGGAGGAAACTCGAGGACGCGCCTGCCCATCCCTCGAAGCCCCGCCGCTAGTGGGCTCCCGGAAGCGCGCCCCAGGTCCTGCAACAACCGGTCGGTCCAGGTGTGGGTCGCTGCCGTTCCATCGATGAGCTGACGGAGTCGCTCGACGTTCTCGTCCACCGGGAAGAGTGCGATCTCGGCGTCACCGGCGCCTCGACTGCGCAACCCATTCCTCCACGGGACGACGGCGAGGACGGGTACGGACCCCGCCCGGGACGTGACGGAGCTGGCCAGCGGGTGTGGGTCCTCGGGCACGCGAATCACGAGCCGAGGAGACCCTCGTTCAAGAGCGTCCAGAACCGTGGACGTCTCGAAGAAGACGTCCTCCTCGGGTAACGCCGCCTGACCGATCAGGCGTCGCAGCCGCGCATCCGACGTAGGAGCCAAGATCATAGCTATTCGCAAGATAGGGCCGGCGGCCCGGAAACACGAGCCGGCGCCGGCAGTCTCAGAGACACCCTACATTGGAAGCGGCACCGGGCGCTCTCCGCTCCAATCGTAGAAGCCCTTTCCCGTCTTCCTCCCAAAGCGTCCGAGTGCCACGATTCGCTTGAGAAGCGGCGGCGGCGCGTAACGGTCCTCGCGGTACTCTTCGAACATGATCTCGGCTATCCGATACAGCGTGTCAACGCCGACGAAGTCGCACAGCGTGAACGGCCCCATGGGATAGCCGGTCCCGAGCACCATGGCCTTGTCCATGTCCTCGATGGAGGCCACGCCGCGCTCCAGGTGTCGGATCGCGTCGAGCATGTAGGGGACGAGCAGCAAGTTGACGACGAACCCCGAGTTGTCCTTCGCCGTAATGGGCTCCTTACCCACCGCACTGGCGAAGTCGTAGGCCGCTTTGAAGACCTCGTCGTCCGTCGCGATGGTGCGGACGACCTCCACGAGCTTCATGACCGGCACCGGATTGAAGAAGTGTAGGCCCACCATGCGCTCAGGCCGGCCGGTGCTCGCGGCCATCTCGGTAATCGTAAGGGAGCTCGTGTTGGAGGCGAAGATCGTGTCTGGCCCGCAAAGGCGGTCCAACTCGCCGAACAGCTCGTTCTTCACCGCCACGTCCTCGACGATCGCCTCGATCACCAGGTCGCGATCGGCGAGGTCGGCCAGCGACGTGGTGAACGTCAGCCGCTCCCACGCCGCGTCGCGGTCCTCCTCCGAGACCTTGCCCTTCTCGACCGCACGGTCGACGGAACGCCGCATCCGGCTTCGGCCGGCCTCCATCGCGGTCTCGTCCACCTCCCGGACCACCACCCCGAATCCACTCTTCGCCGCAACCTCTGCGATACCGCTCCCCATGAGGCCGCACCCGACCACCCCAACCTTGCGAATCTCCAAGTCCCCTCCTCTCTCAATCGCACGCTTTGATCACTCTTCGTCGTCCCGCTCCCCCGTCCCGAGCAGATCGACGCGGAACGCCTTCGCCTGCCTGCGGATCCACCTTCGCCAGGATGACGGGGGCGGGTCCAGCTTTTCCCCGGCCTCGAGGCGATCCAGGACTCCCTCGACTTCGTCGCGGACCTCGTCGAGCTGCCGGCGCGATTTGCGCGCCATGGCCCAGACGGTGCCCCAGGCGGCCGCGGCGGCGGCGAAGATACCGACCCCGATCCCCAGCGCCATAGGGAGCCCCATAGCGACCGCCAGGGTAGGCGTCAGCAAGACGCCCGCGCCAGCCGCCACGAGCCCGGCGAATATCGACGCGCCCAGCCGCTCCTGACGAATCCCTGGGTCCACCGTGAGCTTGACGTCTGTGAAGCCGGGTCCCGCGTCGTTCAGCTCGATCTTCACTTCCCGGGCCGACGCGAAGTAGTACGTGCCGGCCAAGGAGCCAGCCGCGTGGGCGAAGCGGGAGAGCCAGTCGGTCGCGGGCCTGTAGGTCATCTCATCCCGAGAAGAGCGCACCGGCTTGAGCAGCTGGCCGTCGACGAGGAAGCCCTGGAGCTTACGGGCCAACTCGGCCTCCTCACCCGGAGCGACGCGCCACGCGGCCAGTGTCTTCGTCCCGAACCAGCGGTCGATGTGGGTCGTCGGGGCGCTTGGTGACCGGATGTCGACCAACGCTCTGTGCACGTACTTCTGCGGGATCCCCACCTCCCCGGCAATGCGGAGCACTTCTTCTTCGGAGATGGACCCGTCCGATGGGTCCGGCTCGGTCGCGGCGAGGTCGGCCGCGCGGCGCATGACCTCGTCGAACTCCGCTCGCGTCAGCTTGCGGCTGGCATCCATGCTGGCCCCGGACGGCGTGAGCCCGGCGCGAACGGTTTGCCGTGCCGGGCGCGTGTTGTGATCAGAAAGCCTCCACGACCACGGCGCCCCCCTGCCCTCCCCCGATGCACGCGGACCCCACCCCGTACTTGCCACCCCGTCGTCTGAGCTCGTGCAGCAGGTGGATCGTGATCCGGGCGCCGGACGCGGCGAGGGGGTGGGTCAGTGCGATTGCTCCGCCGTCCACGTTCGTCTTCTCGGGATCGAGTCCGAGGTCCTTCTCGACGGCTGCGAACTGGGGTGCGAAGGCTTCGTTCACCTCGACGAGGTCCATGTCCTCCAGGGTCAGCTCTGCGCGCTCCAACGCGGCGCGGACCGCGGGCGCAGGTCCGATGCCCATGACCTTCGGCTCGACGCCGACAAACGCCCAAGAGACCAAACGGCCGATGGGATCGAGGCCGTTGTCTTCGGCCCAGCGCGCTTCGGCGATGACCGTGCTCGCCGATCCGTCGCCGATCCCGCTCGCGTTCCCGGCGGTGACGAACCCGCCTTCCCGGAAGTACGGGCGGAGCTTCGCGAGCCCCTCCAGCGTGGCATCAGCGCGGATGTGCTCGTCTTCCGCGAACTCCTTCTCGCCCTTTCGGGTCCGGATCGTCACGGGCACCACTTCCTCGGCAAAGCGACATTCGTCCCAAGCGGCCTTGGCCCGCATCTGGCTCCGGTACGCGACCTCGTCTGAGTATTCGCGCGTCACCCCGTATCGGTCTCCCAGCTCCTCCGCGGTCTGAGCCATCGTCAGCCCGCAATTCGAGTCCTCGAGCGCCTTCCACAGCAGGTCCTCGAAATACTGCCCCGACTCCCCGAGACGGAGACGACCCCAGCGGGCGCCACGCACCACGTGGGGAGCTTGGCTCATCGACTCGGTTCCGCCGCACAGAACCGCGTTGGCCTGCCCGAGAAGGATTTCTTGTGCTCCGCTGGTGATGGCCTGGAAGCCCGATCCACACAAGCGGTTGACCGTGAGCGCTGGGACCTCGTCGGGTGTTCCGACGCGCAGCCCGACGTGTCGCGCGAGGTAGATCGCATCGGCGGTGGTCTGTAACGCGTTCCCGTAGACGACGTGATCGAGCTGATCGGCGGTGATGCCCGCCGCTTCGACGGCGGCCTTTCCAGACACGACCCCCAAGTCCGTCGCCGTGAACGACTCGAGTGAACCTCCGAAGGTTCCGAATCCGGTCCGCTTTCCGGAGAGGAATACGACGTCCGTGGACTGACCCTGCGTTCCCATGGGTGACCCCTGAATGACGAGTGTGTCGGTTCGAAGGCTCGGTCGCGTCGAAGGGATCGAGGCGCCCGACCTCGGGTTGTGGCGGCGGTGTCCAAAGGACACCGTTCCGGCTCGCTCAGGCTACCCCGGGAGCGGACGTCCGTTCACCGGGCGGGGCAGGGTCTGGATGCGATCAGGGCCCCGTCAGTCGCCCGCGGATCGCGTCCCCCGTCTCCGTAGTGGAGAGGGCTCCACCCAGGTCTCGGGTGGTTTCGTCCGCGGCGACGGCCGAGCGCACGGCGGTCTCGATGTCGTCGGCCACTGCCGCCTCGCCGAGATGGCGGCTCATGAGGGCCGCCGAGCGAATGGCGCCGATGGGGTTGGCCCGGCCCGTGCCGGCGATGTCCGGTGCCGATCCGTGGACCGGCTCAAACAATGCATGCCGTCCGGGATGGATGCTCCCGGAAGGCGCCAAGCCCAGGCCGCCCGTGATCTCCGCCGCCAGATCGCTGATGATGTCGCCGAAAAGGTTGGACGTGACCAGGACCGAGTAGCGCTCCGGACGCCGAATAAGGTCCATGGCCATGGCGTCGACGTACATGACGTCCGTGTCGATGTCGCCGAACTCGGCGCGCACTTCGTCGAACGTCCTCCTCCACAACGCGCCCGCAGCCGGCATCGCGTTCGCCTTGTCGACCAACGTGACCTTGTCGCGGCTCGCGGTGCGTGCGTGCTCGAACGCCGCCCGTACGATGCGCTCGACGCCCTTGTGCGTGTTGACGTCCTCCTGGATCGCGATCTCGTCGGGGGTCCCGACTTTGAAGCGTCCCCCCATGTTCACATACATGCCCTCCGTGTTCTCACGGACGATGTCGAGATGGATCCCGCCCGGAGGCACATTCTCGAGGGGGCAGTGGCGCGGATCCAGGAGCTCGCACGGCCTGAAGTTCACGTACAGATCGAGGCCGAAGCGGAGCCCGAGGAGGATTTCGCGCAGGTGCGTGTGGTCCGGCACCCGCGGGTCCCCGAGGGCGCCGAGGAAGATGGCCTGATATTCGTCCGCGAGCTGCGTGAACTCCTCCTCCGTAATCGAGACACCGTCACGCAGGTACCTCTCGGCGCCGAGGTCCCACTCCACGAGCTCCATCGTGGCTCCATGAAGCTCGCAGGCCGCCTCGAAGGTGGCGACCGCTTCTCGGGTGACATCGACACCGATGCCGTCTCCTGGGATGATCGCTACTCTGGGCATGAAAAGGCGTGGATCGGGAAGAGGGGTGGGCGAATGTAAGACGCTAGGCGCTTCAGGGCGTTTCTGGAACGACGACGATCGACCCAGCTGCCGGATCGCCGTTTCCTTCACTTACGAGCGGGTACTCCCCCGCGGGTCCGTGCTCGAAGGAGACGACGAAGCGGGCGCCGAGCTGGAGAAGCGGGGGGCTCGAGATCTGCCCCGTTTCCTCGAGGAAGGCCCTGCCAGCGGGTGACAGCCCGTCCCCACGAAACGTGATGGTATGCACGCGACGGTCGACCATCACGAACTGGACCAGGTCTCCGGCAAAGACCACGACCCGGACCGGCACGACGTGCTCGATCGACCCACGGCCGCCGAGGTTGATCCGGTGGATCGGACGGGCGTCCTCGATCCCGAGCGCCTGGCGCAACTCCGGATCGGAAGGCGGCTCCGGAGAGCACGCGACCAGGGCAGTCAGCAGGAGCGTCACGGCGCAGCCGAGCCAGCGGGCGGGCCCGGGGCCCAGCCTAAGGAGTGTACGCCCACCGCCCGGCACGGTGGATCGCCAGCGGCGTCTCATTGTAGGAGTTGCGAGCGGGGGAGTCGGCAGAACGGGCCCTCGCGAGTCAGCGATCCGGGGCGGAGGAGCCACAGGCGATGCAGAAGAGCCAGTCGGGCTCGATCTGGTGCCCGCAGTCCGGACAGGGCACGGTGCGGACGTCGCCTCCACAATAGGGGCAGAAGCGCAGGTCGTCGCTGTCAGGCAACCGCTCTGCACACGCCGGGCAGGCTTCTGGCGCGGACGTCGTCCCATCGGCCGAGCTCGCCGGACCGGAATCGTCGTCTTCGTTGCCGCTCTCGTCCGTCGCGACGGCCGTGCGGCCGTTCTCGCTCAGCGCAGGCTCGTCCTGTTCCGTTTCATCATCTTCGCCGGCGGCGGTGACCTCGGCATCCTCCGACGAGGCTTGCTCATCGAAGAGCCCGAATTCCGGTTCGGCGTCGGCAACCGAAGCGTCCTCCTCACCCACGTGATCGGGGTTCAGCCGGACTCCGACGGCCGCGAACTCGCGATAGAGCCCGGTGTTGGGGTTGTTGGACGCGAGCTCGGCCTGGATCTCTGCCCGAGCCGGATCCGACTCGATCAACAGGTACTGTCCTTCTCCTCCGAGAAGGCTGAGGAGAGCGTCCTCGTAGTCGCCGTTGATCTCCACGCCGATCACGTCCCGGTGATTCCTGTAGGGCACCAGGTTCTGGTAGATCTCGGAGACGGTGAAGGTGGAATCGAGGTATTCGGGGCGCGTGGTGCGGATTTCGGCCACGAGCGCTCGATGGAATCGGTCGAGTAGGGCCTGGGTTTGCATGGTCATGTGCGCGCGTGTCCCTGCCGATGCCGGATCGTGGCGTCAGTGCGGCCCGAAGGCCTAAGGAGATTCGTCCTCGAGCTTGACGAGTCCGGTCCCGATGGCCGCGTTCAGGAAGCTCTCGGGGTCCATGAACGGAATCTCGACCCCGAGCTGCTCATGCCAACGCTCGGCCAATCGCCGCATGTAATGGGAGATCGTCTCGTGCGAGAACCCGGCGTGGTCGCGCATCTGACGAACGACCTCGTGCCAGGTTCCTCTGAACAGATGGCCGTCGCTCGACCGTACGTTGTGGACCTTCTGCGTCTCCTGCTCACCCCTCTCGAACAGCTCTAGCTGGTCTCGGTCCAGGACCGTGTCCCCAGTGCCGAGCACGTGCGACTCCACCTCGGCCAGCAGCCGGTCGATGGGGTCGGAGAGCTCCTCCAGCTCGTGCAGGCGAGCGTCCCACGGGGCCACCCGCGGATCTTCCGGCTCGATCTGCCAAAGCGCCCGCTTGAGCTCGATCAGCCTCCACACGGCCAGCGAGTCCCAATGCTCCGAAGGCGGAACGCGCTCGAACTCCCGGAGCGCGCCCTCCCAATCGCCCCGGTCGTACAGGAGATGGCCGAGGTACACGCGAGCCTCGTGCAGATCGGGATCGAGGCGCAGAGAGCGGCGGATGTGCCGGCAGGCCTCTACTTCGTCCCCGACCCGGTGCAAGGCGTACCCGAGCGACGCGACGCCCTCCGCCGAATCCGGCCGGGCCGCGACGAGTCGCGCGAACGCGTCTCGGGCATCCCGGTAGAGCCCTTCCCGGTAGAGCGCGCGCCCCATCGTGAGCATGAGCTCGACGTCGTCTTGATAGCCCAGGGCCTCGACGTGCTTGAAGAGCTCGAGAGCCCTCCCCGGCTCACCGAAACGTAGTAAGGATTCGCCCATCCCTACGAGTGCGTCCTCGTGTCCCGAGTCGAGCACGAGGGCTCGCTCGAAGCTCTTGCGCGCCCACGCGTACTCTTCCCGGGCGAGTCGCGCGTAGCCCAGGCCAACGTAGAGCTCGACCGCGTTGGGATATAGCGAAAGGCCCTCCTTGAGCATCTCGAGGGCCCCGTCGTAATCCCCTTCGTTGTACAACCTGTGCGCTTGTTCGTCGTATTCTTCAGAGCTCAAGAACTGCTCTTCCATCAACACGCTCTCCTGAGGACAGGGGTCACGCCTACTGCCCCTCGCATTGGAGCGAAATGTAACGTCGCCGCTGAGACGACGAAATATGGGCGGCGGCCTCCTCCACGTGTTCGAAGAGCCTGGGCTCAAGCGTCTCGCCGGGCCCGTCGAAACTGAGAGATGGAGAGGGGTCTCTTCGGGGGCTTCGGGAGAGACGGTCTCGACGTCTTATGCCTTTGGGGGGCAGTAGGCGCCGCCATCTTTTCCGCGCCTGCATCCGCGGGCGCTCTCCGCTCCTCCCCCCGGGCGCTGCCGTGCAACGCGCCTACCGAGCCCGACGCGGCTCAGGATACCACCCAGAGAAAGCCTCGGGAGCGAGTGCCGCATGTCCTCGTGAAAAAAACTGCGGCGGGCGGCAGGGCTGTTTGCCCTCACCACCCGCCGGGGCGGGTCTTCGGTAGGTGGTCAGGCCGCGTTTGCGTCTACGTCTTCTGCCGCCGTATTCTCGGTCGCCTCGACGTCCTCGGAAGTCGCGGCGGCACCGACATCGGCCGTCGCCGGGGGAGCTCCACGCGCGATCACGGGCTTGCAAAACCGCATCCCGACTGCGTGCAAGCCACGCAGGTCGACGTCGGTGAGGTCTGGATACCGCTCGGCGAGGTAGTCGACCGTCTCGTCCATCCAGTGGCCCTGGTCCTCGTCGGCCGCCTGGATCACGCCGCAGCGGTTGATGTGGCTGAAAAGCTCATCTCGTGCCCTGTCTAACAGTTTGGAATTCGAAGTCACTTATTCCTCCGTTTGCGGACTGTCGCCCGAAATCGGGCGTAAACTCGGCGATTTTTCTTGAGGTCAGCCGTTCGTTTCGGCATCGTCTGGTTGCTAGCCGTAGAAGGTAAACAGAATGGATGATCCTGTGCAAACCTCTGTTGCTCGCACGACTGCAAGCACTAGGCCTGACGCGATCACCCTGGAAGTCTTCAGGCACCTGTTCGCGGCCCTCGCAGAGGAAATGGGCGCCGCACTGCGCCGCGCTTCATTCTCGCCGAACATCAAGGAGCGGCGCGATTACTCGTGCGCGCTATTCACCCCCGATGGCGTTGCCGTCGCGCTCGGGGACCACATGCCCGTGCATCTCGGGGCCATGCCGATGAGCGTCGAGGCCGCCCTCGACGAGCTCGGATGCCTCGACGAAGGAGACGTGGTCTGCCTGAACGATCCCTTCCGGGGAGGGACGCATCTTCCGGACATCACGCTCATTGCGCCGGTCTACGACGATGTCCATGTGTTGCTCGGATACGTCGCGTCGCGTGCCCACCACTCGGACGTGGGTGGGATCGCGCCCGGCTCGATGCCACTCGCACGCGAGATCTTCCAGGAGGGACTGCGAATTCCACCCGCCCGCCTCTTCGCCCGAGGCGAGCGCCAGCAAGGGCTGTGGGACACGATCCTGGCCAATGTCCGAACGCCGGATGAGCGGGCGGGCGATCTACAAGCGCAGATCGCCGCCCTCTATACGGGACAGGTCCGACTTCGAGACCTGGCGCAGCGTCGAGGCGATCAGGCGGTGCTCGCCGCGATGCGCGAGCTCATTGCCTACGCAGACCGCTTGCTACTCGCCGGATTGCGGCGTATGCCGGCCGGCCGATTCGAGGCCGAGGACTTCATGGACGACGACGGCTTCGGCAACGGGCCCGTTCCGATTCGCGTTGCTCTCGAGGTCTCCGAAAGCGGCCTGGTCGTCGACTTCGCGGGCACCTCCAAACAGATGGAAGGGGGGATCAACGCCGTGGCGGCCATCACGTCTTCCGCAGTCCGCTACGTGGTCCGGTGTGTCGTCGAGGCCCTGCTCGGCGAGGAGCTGCCCGCGGGGGGAGGCTCCATGACGAGCGTGGAGCTGCGCCTACCTGCCGGATCGCTGGTGAACGCGCGTCCACCCGCGAGTGTCGCGGCGGGCAACGTCGAAACGAGCCAACGGATCACGGACGTGTTGATGCGGGCGTTCGGGAAAGCGCTTCCTGAGCTCCTGCCCGCGTTGAGCCAGGGCACGATGAACAACACCACGATGGGCGGGGTGGACCCTCGGACTGGGGACGCGTTCGCCTATTACGAGACGGTGGGCGGGGGAATGGGAGCCGGTCCCGGGGCGGACGGCCTCTCGGGAGTCCATTGCCACATGTCGAACTCCTTGAACACGCCGGTGGAGGCGCTCGAGCATGCGTACCCCTTTCGGGTCGAGCGCTACTCTCTCCGGCGAGGGAGCGGTGGAGCCGGCCGTTACCGCGGCGGCGACGGCTTGAGACGCGACGTGATGCTGCTGGCGGACGCCAACGTCACGCTTCTGAGCGAGCGCCGCACGAGGGGCCCTTCCGGGGCCCGTGGCGGCTCGGACGGCGCGCCCGGGGTGAACGCGTTGATCCGCGACGGCACAGAGACGGTCCTGCCCGGGAAGACTTCCCTCGACGTCCGAGCGGGGGATGTCGTGAGCATTCAATCCCCGGGTGGAGGCGGGTGGGGTCCGGCGGCCACGTCGGACGCGGAAGCGGACGCGCGAACCTCCGTTGCGACGCCCGTCTCCGAGCCACGAACCATCTCGGACAGCAGCTAATGGATCTCCAGATGGCGCTGGTTTGCGACGAAGCGCGGGAGACGCCCGATGGGAAGCTGGATGCGACCGGCGTCTTCAACGATCTCTTCGCGCCTGGATTCCCCGCGCGGCAAGACCGCATGGTCTTGGTCGTCGCGCTGGAATGGGACCGTAGCGACGATGGCCGCCACCGTTTCCGGGTGGACCTGCTGGACCCGAGCGGGTCACCCTCCCTCACCGTCGAAGGCGAGACGGACGTGGACAAGCGCACCCCGGACCGTCCGCCGGCACGGACACGGCTGATCATGCCGCTCGAGAACGTCGTCTTCCCGACCCCGGGAGCGTACCGCTTCCGCATACGGGTGAAGGGCCGGGTGTTCGATGGCCCTCCGCTGCACCTCCTGGAGAGTCCACCGGTCGACGGGAGTCCCGCTGAATCAGAGTAGCTGGATCTTCAACACCAGGAGGCCGAACGCCACGATCAGGCCGAACCCGGCTTCCCACTCGCGATTCGCCAAATAACGAGACCCTTCGAACCGCGTCGGAGGCGCGGGCTCGACGGTGCCGGGTGGGCGCGGCGCCTGGTAGGGAGTGAGCCGCGGCCGAAAGAGGGGCACCTGGGAAGCGTAGTGCCGGAATGAGTCGCCGAAGAGGTCGTCCAGCACGCGCTCCTCCTTGAACGCGGTCCCGCCGTAGACGAACAGGTAGAAGATCAGGAAGAGTGCGATGAAGACCGGTTGGCCTCCCGCCAAAGTGACGCCGACTCCCATGAAAAGTGTACCGGTATACAGCGGATTGCGTGTGAACGCGTATGGCCCGCTGGTGGTGAGGAGCTCCTCCTTGCGGAGGTGGCCGGCGGCCCAGGCCCGGATGCCGGCACCCACGAGGGCGATCAGGGCCCCGGCTGCGAGGAGCCGCCCCGCCGGCGTGGCGAACCAATAGAGGGGGATCACGAGCAGCCAGACTGCCCGGAGACGGAAGCGTCGCGAAGTGATCTTCACGACAGGATGGAGTGGCCCTCCCTCAATTCCCGCTCTTCTTGTCGGCCCCCCCGGCTTCACCACTCTCAGCTGGAGTCGGGGGCTCGGCCTGCCAGGCCGGAGGGCTCTTCAAGTGGAGTGTGAGACTCCCCACGACCGGAACGCTCGATTTCATGTAGACGAGGGCCCGCCTCTCGTCGTCGCTGAAGTACAGCTCCGCTTCTCCACCCTCACCGAAGATCCCTTTGGTGCGGATGATGGGCTGGACGACGATGGTCTGGAAGATCCCGGCGGGGACTTCCTTCTCCTCTTTTCGCAGGACCTTGATCACGACGGGGTTGCCCGTCTCCTTGAAGTACCGATCGAAGGTGTACGTGTCGCCGACTTCCAGGGGGAGCGTCCGAATGAAGTAGATGAAGGCGATGTCGTCGAGGGGCAGCTGGGTCGGGAGGTCTCCGATTTCCGTGTCGTCCTCGCGCTCCCACGTGCCGCGCTCCGGATACATCTCGTAGTGCCGATAGCGCTGATTCCCCACTTCGTTCTGGTCCTGGATGAAGCGGTGGCTCACGAGCGTACGCGTATCGAACCACGTCTCGAACTGGTCATGGACCTTGGCAAAGGCAATCCCGCCATCGATGCGCATGATCGCGTGATAGCTGGGGCTGCCACGCACCGTGTCGATGGCCGCCACCTCGAGCGATCCTTCGCCGGCGTTGAACCATCCAAGCTTCACCTTGTACTCGAGCCTCTCGCCGACTTCGAACGGCACGACGGCCTCCTCGAGCTCTACCGGTTGCGCCCAAGTCGGCGTCGATGGCCCGTTCTGCCCCGTCACCGGAGCAGGCACGAGAGCCGTCAGCAGTACACTGGCGGCCAAAAGCCCGAGCGCGGCCCTCATGCCACCGGGCCTCCCTCGGGGGCGAAGCGCACCCGGTTTCGCACGCTCCGGAGGCTCCGCAAGGTCTTCAGAGCTTTGAACCGGGACTGGCGCACTCGCCGGTCGGGGGATTCCTCCAGGACGGCATCTTCCACACGCCGTGCATGGGGAACCAATCGACCCAGGATCTCGAGGTTCGCTGCCCACCCGTCCCCGCGCAGGAACTCGCTGCCCTCGGCGGCGCGGAAGGCTTTCTTCAAGACGATCACCCGATACGCGCGGAAGCCGTTCAACGGATCCGAGACGGGAGAGGTGCGGAGGGTTCCGCGGAGCAGTATCCGGGCGAGCCAGCGAGTCAAGCGCGCCGACCGGGGCTGGGCCTCGCGGTCCGTTCCGAGGACTCCGGCCACGATGTCCGCACCGCCCTCGAGCGACTTGATCAGTGGTACCATGCCCGCGGGGTCTTCGCTGAAATCCGCCTGCAGCGTGATTGCCGCGTCCCGTTTCGGGTAGGCCGCCCGCTTGACC
Organism: Longimicrobiales bacterium; assembly: GCA_965248625.1. Lineage (GTDB taxonomy): Bacteria > Gemmatimonadota > Gemmatimonadetes > Longimicrobiales > Gaopeijiaceae. Next base: position 3,165,089 of record OZ252109.1, read on the forward strand.
GACTCCCTGAGCAGCTTCTCGGTTGCGGCAGAATACCCGATCCGGGTGCGCTCGGTCAGGACGTGCAACGGCACGACCCGTCGGTACTCATCGAGGAGCTGCCCCGTTTCGTCCGTCGACGCGTCGTTCAGGACCAGAATCTCGAAATCTCGACCGAAATCCACCATCACGCGCCGGATCTTCCACAGGAGCACGCCGATCGTGCGCTCCTCGTTGTGGGCCGGAATGCAGATGTAGACCACGGTCTTTCTCCGTCGACGGGCGATGGGAACCTGAGCGCCCGGAACCCTGGATGATGGGACCCCAATCGGCGGACCCCTCCCCTCCTGTCCCGCATGTCGCGTGCCGCGGCGTCGGGGTTGGCTTATACAGCCCCCGTAGGGGGCGGTTCCCCCAAGTTCGCAGGCTTCTGTTGTGGCGGCCACCGTCTGTGCTGCCACAGGTATTGCTCGGGGGCGCGCGTGACGTACTGCTCGAGGGCTCGCGCGTGAGCCGCGGTGAGCTCCCGTATGTCGTCATCGAGGTCTCCGGTGCGGGGAGCGGTGATGCGCTCCACGAACAGGCGGTACGGAGGCTTGGACGTGGGATCGTGGAAGGCTACGCCCAACAGCATTGGAGCACCGGTGCGAAGGGACAGGAGGGCGGGTCCCCGGGCCGTGGAGGCCGGGATCCCGAAAAACTCGACCATCACGCCTGCCTGCCGGGCGTTTTGGTCGGCGAGCATGCCGACCATGCGGCCCTTTCGCAGCGAACGCAGGAGGGTGCGCGTCGAGTGCGCACGCGGCACTAGGTTCATCTCAATCCGCTCGCGCGCTTGTGTCAGGACCCTGTCGAACAGCGGGTTGTTCTGTGGCCGCACGACGACGTCCAGCGGAAACCCACGGCACGCTACCGCTGCGCCGCCGATCTCCCAGTTCCCGAAATGGCCTGTGAGAAGGACAACTCCGTTCCCTTCCGAGGCCACCTCCTCGAGGAGCTCCACCCCCTCGATCTCCGTGAAGGCAACGACCCGGTCGGGGGTCAATCGGGAGAGACGGAAGGTCGATACGGCGACTCGTCCCAGATGCCGGTAGCTCTGGCGTGCGACCTGGGCCCGCCAGGCGGCCGACCGGTCGGGGAATGCCCGCGACAGGTTGTCGTCGACGACTCGGCGGCGTACCCGAAACACGCTCCCCGCCAGCCATCCGAGCCACGCTCCCAGCTCCGATGCGGCGCGCTCCGGTAACGCCCCCGCGACCGAGCGGGCCAGTTGGAAGCCCAGGTATTCGACCCAATGCCTCGGCTTGGCGCGCCTGACTCCCCCAGCCGTGGCACCCGGCGACGGTGCCGCTCCCGAATCAGCCGTCGGCATCCAGATCCGGCACGGGGGTCGCCTCTAACGCCCGGTTCGCGCGAGGTGACGCCGTCGCCGCCCCGTCGTCAACGAACTGCATCTCGTACAGCTTCCTGTACAGACCGTCCGCTTCCATGAGCCCGGCGTGGTCCCCGCGCTCGACAATGCGCCCGCCGTCGAGGACGAGAATCTGGTCTGCCCGCTGAACGGTCGACAACCGGTGCGCGATGACGAAGACCGTCCGTCCCTCGAGCAGCCGCTCGACGGCACGTTGGACGAGCCGCTCGGACTCGACGTCGAGGGAGCTCGTGGCCTCGTCGAAGACCAGGATGGGTGGGTCCCGCAGAATCGCGCGCGCGATGGCGAGCCGCTGCCGCTGTCCGCCCGAGAGCTCGGCGCCACGCTCGCCGACCACGGTCTCGTACCCCAGGGGGAGCGCACATATGAACTCATGGGCGTGTGCGGCTCGAGCGGCTTCCTCCACGTCCCGGTTGTCCACCTCCGAGAATCCGTACGCGATGTTGGCGTGCACGGTATCGTGGAAGAGCACCGTCTCCTGGGACACAATGCCCATCTTCTGGCGCAAGCTGCGCACCTGGAACCGGCGGATGTCCGTTCCGTCGATGAGGATGCTGCCCGAGGTCACTTCGAAGAAGCGCCCGAGGAGGTCCGCCATGGTGCTTTTCCCAGCGCCGCTCGGGCCAACGAGCGCGACCACCGATCCACGGGGAACGCGGATGGAGACGTCGTCGAGGACGGCCTGGTCCTCCCGGTACCCGAATCCGACCCGGTCGTAGACGATGTCCGTCTCCACGCCCGGGAAGGGCCGGGCGTCGGGTTGATCGCGGATCTCGATGGGGGCGTCGAGGAACTCGAACACCCGCTCGCCGCCGACGAGCCCGGGCTGGAGCGTGGCGGGCAGCTTGCTCAAGTACTTGACCGGAGCGTAGAGCTTCGTGCTGAGGACCACGAACGTCATGAACTCGGGTCCGGTCAACACGCCTTCAACCAGCACCAACCGAGCTCCGTACCAAAGGATCGCTACCGTCCCGAGAGCAGCGACCATCTCCGTTATGGGCGCCGCCAGCGCCCGGATACGCTCGGTGCGCAGAAAGGTGCGGAAGTAATGGTCGGTCAGCCCCTGGAACCGGCTCCGTTCATGCGCCTCCGATGCGGACGCCTTGACCAGCCGAATGCCGGAGAGCGTCTCCTGCACATGGGCGTTCACCTCCCCCGCTAGGTGCAACACCCGTCGGTTCCCGCTCCGCAGCCTCTTCAGCATCGGCCCCCAGATCGCCATGGTGCCCGGGAGCACGACGAGGGCGAGCAGAGTCAGCGGCAGTGAGATGAGCACCATGAACAGGAACGCCGCGGCGAGCTCGAAGAACGATGAGATGGCTCTCGTGATCTCCTTTGTCACCAAAGTCCGCACTTGCTCGACGTCGTGGGTGAGGCGCGAGACGATCTGGCCGATCCTCGTGCGCCCGAAGAACACCAGATCGAGGTCCATGAGGTGATCGTAGACCTCGTTGCGGATATCGCGGGTCACACCCTGCTCGACCATCGCGCCCAGATAGGTCTTCATGAAGTCGAACACGTTCTTCACGGCGAACACGACCAGGATCAGAACGATCAGCGCCTGGACCGTCTCGAGCGGGTCGGAGGCCGCCCCCACGAACCGGCCAGCCGTCGCGTCCAACAGCCGATCCAGGACGCCCTCTCCTGCGCTTCCCGAGGCGGCCGAATCACCTTCCGACGCTGGGCTCAGAAGAGCCCGGAGGAAGGGAATCAGGAGAGCCAGCGAGAAGGCGTCGAGTCCCGCGAACAAGAAGCTCGCGGCCACCGCGGCCAGGAATACCGGGAGATAGGGACGCAGGTACTCGAGGATGCGGAGGTATAGCCTCACGTCACCGTGGTCTCGGGGTCAGCCGCGCGATCGGCACGATCATCTCTTCGGGCGAGATGCCGCCGTGGAGGAAGGAGCCGCGGTACCTCGCTTGGTACTCGCGCAGCTTGGTGGGATAGACCATGAAGTGGTCTTCAAGCGCGACGATGTACGTCGTCCCGAGGCGCCCAGTGGGCAGCCGGAGATCCCGTGGGTCCTTCGTCGTGAAGACGGTCGTCTTGTCCTCGGCCCTCAAGTCCCCGCCGAACTTGTACCGCAGGTTGCTCGTTGCGTCCTTTCGCGCGAAGACCGTGGTAGGACGGTTACAGTGGATCGAGCCGTGGTCCGTCGTCAGGATCACCTTGTACCCGGAGATCGCAGCTTCCTTGAGCACCTCGAAGGCCGTTGAGCGCTCGAACCACGACCGGGTCAGGTTTCGGAGGGCGGCCGCGTCCTTCGCGACCTCCATGAGAATGGGTGATTCACTGAGTCCGTGCGTCATGAGATCGACGAAGTTGAACACGAGCGCGACCACCGAGCCCTTCGTCCGGACGGCGGAGCGAACGCGAGCGCGGACCTTCTCGCCGTCCCGGTCGGTGAAGATCTTGTCGTAGTGGATGGGCACGTCCCCACCGGTCAAGCGCGACAGCTGTGCCGCCAGAAGCTCGTCCTCGAAGGCGTTCAGGCTGCCCTCGTCGTCGGACCCGTCCCACCAACCTGGACGGCTCTCCGCGATCCCGTCCGGGTACAGCCCCCCGAAGATCGCGTTGCGCGCGTACGGCGTTGCCGTGGGGAGGATCGAGTAGTAGAGCGATTCCTCGATCTCGAAATAGGGGGCGAGCAGCGGCGAGATCACGCGCCACTGGTCGAGCCGCATGCAGTCGAGGACGACGAAGAAGACGGGGTCGTCGCCCAGCCATGGCAGGAGATGGCGCTCGACGAGATCGACGGAGAGCTCGGGCCGATCGACCTTCGAGTCGGTCAGCCAACTCGGGTAGTTCCGGATGACCCAGTTGCCGAAGTCTCGACGTAGCTCGACCATGATGCTGTTGACGGAGTCCAGCAGCCCGACCTCGCCCGCCTGCTCGAGACGAATGTGCCAATCCACGAGCTCGGCGAAGACAGCGGCGAACTCCTCGTGTGAGGCAGCCTCCTCGCGCAAGCGCGACAGCACCCCGAAGCGTGCCGCGAAGTCCTGGGCGCCCTGCTGCTGCCGAATGCTCGATCCTTCGAGAATGCGCGTGACGACGGACAGGACCTGGCGGGGGCTCGTGGGCTTGACGAGGTAGTCGTCCACCCTCCTCCCGATCGCCTCGGTCATCGTCCGGTCCTCTTCGGACTTCGTGACCATCACGACGCGCGCGTGGGGATCGTCCCGCCGCAGGACCTCCAGGACGTCGAGACCCCGGCGGCCCGGCATCTGCTCATCCAGGAGCACGAGGTCGTACGGGTGCTCGCGCAGAAGCACCAGCGCGTCGTCTCCGTTGGAGATCGCGTCCACGTGGTATCCCCGCTGCTGCAGGAACAGCAGGTGGGGGCGGAGACGGTCGATCTCGTCGTCCACCCACAAGATGCGCTTCGCGCGCCGGTCGATGACGGTGTTCATTCTTCAGGATTCTCAGCGAGGGTCACGGCCGTCTGAAACCTACCACCGCCGTCTTCACGGCCGCCACGGGGGTGGGGGGACGTATGCCGGCCGGGAGTCCAAGCGCCCGCGGTGCGAAAGCGCTCGTGTGCAGATGCGGTTGCGGCGGGGAGGCGGGGGAGCAAGACGTCGCAGGCCTACAATTCGCCGCGCGCCCCCCCTACCCTCACTACATACTAATCGTGTAGGGGAACCAGGCGGCGACGGGCACCCCACCCTTACGTGCGGGCTCGAACACCCACTGCGCCGCCTCTTGGATCAGCCGCCGATTGAAGTCGCGGTCGGAGGTGGGTGGTTGAAGGCGAGTGGAGTCGGCCACGACTCTGCCCGCCTCCGTCACGAACACCCACACCTGCACCTGCTTGCCTTTCAGGTTGCGATTGGTGGGCGGCATGATCATGCCGCGGGGGGACGGAGGGACCAGGCGGAAGAGACCCTCTTCGGCGGTGCCACCATCACCCCGCCCCTCGCCGTTCTCGATGCCTGGGCCTTCCGCGTCACCCGGCCGGTCGCCCATCGCCGAGGCGAAGTCCACCTCGACCTCCGGCTCGAAGCTGATGGGCTCCACGTCGATGACGGTAGGCAGCGGGACCTGCGGGGGCACGATCGGGCGCGGCGGTGGGATCGAGATCTGGAGCGCTTGGAGCGAGCCGCCAGCGGCACGATTGTCGCCGGCGCGTGGCCCGGCCGCCGAGAAAGGCGAGAGAACCTGTGAAGGCACCTGCCAGAACGCGAATATCAAGAGGTGGATCAAAACGGACACGACCAGCCCGGTCCGCCAGACCTTCACCTCCCGGAGGCGACGTTCGTCGTTGCTCAGCGTGCCCGCTGTCATCCGTGGCTCGATTGCCTCAATGACCCGTGTGACGTCAAGGGAGGAGACGCCGAGCCCGGGTCACCTAAATGGCTACCGGGAGACCTGGTGGATCTCGCCCGTCTCCTGATCGACGACCAGGACATGGTCGCCACGTCGTAGTACAAGAGATGGACGTCCCAGGTTTCGAACCACTGCGGAAACCACCGGCTCGGCGGGGGTCGAAAGGTCGAGCACGACCAGCCCCTGGTCGCCTGCCGCCACGTAGCCTCGGGTGCCTAAAAGCACGGCGTCACGTGGATCGCGGACCCCACGGTAGGTCGCGACCACACGGGGCATGCGGGGGTCGGAAACGTCGAGGACGTAAACGCCGCTTCTTCCGGCGGCCGCCAGTCCAATGGGGCCGCGCACGTCCAGCGATGTTGGAGCCGCGGGCAACTCGAGGGCGCCTACCTCAGCGAGCGTGCCACCCGACAGTGAAACGAGGCGGGGACCATCGAGGAACCAGAGCGTCTCCGAGTCCTCCGGCCAGAGCAGCTCCGCCGCGGGTCCCCAGCCGGGGGCTTGGGCCTCGTCGGTCAGCTCCAACTCGGTTGCGGCGCCGCGGGCGACGTACCGGCGCACCCCGCCGACCCCGGAGAGGACGACCGCTCCGTCCCGATCCGAGGCGATCCGCCGCCCCCCGGTAGTGGAAACACGGCGACCGGGACGGTCACCCCCGAGCAACGGAAAGGCGAATAGATCATCCGGCGTGGCTGCCAGGATGACTTGGCGTCCCTCCAGCACCGTGACGTCCACGAGCCCCCTCACCCCAGCGACCGTCCGGGCATCCGGCCCGTCCAGCACGACCATCCCCTCGGGTCCGAGGAAGAGGGCACGTGAACCGAAGGATCGCGCCCGGGCGGGTACGAAAGGCAGCTCCAGAGTGCGGGAGGCGACCAGATCTGTGCCGGGCCCAGCCACGAAGCGGCGGGCCGCCGCGTCGTCGAGCTCCTTCCCGAGCAGGAAGCCGACCGTGAATGCCGCCACCGTGGCGATCGGCGCGAAGCACTCTTGTGATTCACAACTCCCTAGCCGGAGGCCGAAGTCCGCCGACGCGAACGTCGGGACGCCCACGACGACCGCGGCGATTGCCCCGGCGAGCCACTTCCGGTGTGTTCCCGGGCTTTCTCCTTGAGCAAGCGCGCCGGCCGGGAAGGTGGCTTGCGCCAGCACCGCGAGCGCGAGGATCAATGCGGGGACTCGGCGAGAGCCAACCTGGTGCCGGGCACGACAAGAGCCGCCTTCGGTCGCGGCTCGCCGATCACCGGCCCAGGTCTCGGTCATGGCAGGGCTACTCATTCTGCGGCACCCTCGGCCGTCCGACCGGTCAGGGTTCTCGGATCTCGAAGGTGCGCGTGGTCGTGAGCACGACCCCGGCGTTGCGGTCGCGCACGTTGAGGCGCAGGCCGTACCTGCCGGGTGGAGGCTCGTCGAGCTGAATCGTGAAGAACTCGGGGATCAGGTCTCGGGCGACGACTCGGTCTTCCTTGTTGAAGCTCAGCCGCACGGCCTCCTGACCCTCCTCCGTGAGCCCCCAGCGGTCTGCCAGGGCACCGAGCAAGCGGCTGACGGGACCCTCCCGGTAGATCTCCTCGACCGTGAGCGCGAGGTCGAGGTCGTAAGACGCGTACTGATCCAAGTCCGGGAGGAGGTTGTAGAGCTCGAAGTAGAGCCCGATGCTCTCGGCCGGTCCGAATGTGAGCGTCGGCTCGGCCTCGATGTAGAAGTCGGCGCGCGTGCGCGGAGACTCCACCAAGGCCGCGAGAGAGTGGCCGACCAGGATGTCGCTCACGCTCGGCTCACCGGAGGGGAAGCTCCGCGCGTCGATGCGGGCTCGGTGTGCGCCCGCCGCCCAGCTGAGTGGATCGCGCGCCTCCGCCGAGACGATGTACGGCTGGCCCTGTGGGACCGTGGTGCGCCAGCTCATGGGTAGCGCGCCGCCGTCTCCGAACCGTACGTCTTCGCTCTCGACCAAGCGCCGGATCTCGGCGCCGCCGGGATCGATGACGAAGAGGCCGGTCTCGAGGGTCGCGCTCGCCGATTGAGCGACGCGGCCGAGGGAGTCCAACGGCACCGCGGCGTGGACCTCGAGGTCCATCCCTCCGTCCGGACCCCGGAAACGGGCGATTTGTGCAGGCATCGGTACGAGCGCTGGAATCGACGGGGCCGAGAAGCGGGCGGGCTGGATGGAGCGGTAATCGTCGGCGTAGAACCGGAAGTCGTTCGCGAACGTGGCCCTCCGGTATCCGGGATTCTGGCGAAAGATGAAGACAGGACCCTCTCGACCGTAGCTCCACACGGTCGTCACTCTACCCACCGCCTCGAAGTCGCCCGTATCCGTGGTGTTAGGGGAGAACGTCGCTTGTCGGATTGGCTCTCCGTAGCGCACCCAGATTTCTCCTCGATCCGTCCGCCACCCCGGCGTCCGGTACTCCGGCAGGCCGAAGCGGAGATCGCTGTACGCCATCCTCGCGAGATACTCGACCCAGAACTCGTTCGACGGCGTCAGGTAGAGTGGGTCGTACGCTGTCCAGAATCGTCGTGCGGCCTCGGCGCGGTCTCCTCCCGCGAGAGAGTCGAAGACCTCCGCGTCGTCCTGCCTCAGGAGCCGGGAAACTGCCAGGAATTCTGTCCGCTCGTTCGCCGGGAGTAGCTCGATGGCGTACTCGAATGCGCCTGCTGCTTCATCATCGCGGCCCAGCGCGTGCAACCCCAGGCCGAGGGCCAGATACCCGCGGGGCTCGGCCGGCGCTGCGCGCACGAATCGTCGGGACTCCGCCATGAACTCGTCGGTGCGCCCTTCGTCGTGATAGGACGCCAGGAGATGGGTGGCTGCACCGACATGCGCGGGGTTCGCCGTGAGGGCTCGATGGAAGTGGCTGAGCATCGACTCCCGTTCCCCTCCCCCCTGGCCGGCGATGTACCCGGAGGCGTCCAGCATGTCCCAGACGTATCTCGGGTTCGCGAAGGCCATGTCTCCCCGGATCTGATCGACTCCGAGCGGGAGGCGATGCCGATCACGAAAGCGGCGCCACTGGGTCTCCTTCAGGATTCCCAGCTGAAAGTGGACCTCGGCCAGCGTGGGGGCGTCGGCGCGTTCCGCGGCATCCAGTGCCCGCTCCAGCACGCGGCGGGCGTCGACGCGCATCTCCTGCATCAATAGGAGCTTGCCCAGCTCGAGCAGGTACAGGGGGTTTCCGGGATCCCAGCGGATGGCCTCGTCGAAGGCGTCGTGCGCGATCATCCGGTCGCGGAAATCCAAGGCCCTGCCGGACGATTGCCGGGAGTGGAACAGTCCTTTGCGAAAGTGGGCCTCCGCGTAGGTCGGATCGATGGACGTGGCCTCCTCGAAGAGGCTCAGCGCGCTTGCGGAGTCCCCCTCCTGGGCAAGGCGCACGCCGTTGGCTAGCGTCTGCCGCGCCTCGCGTGTTTGGGCGAGCGAGGGGAGAGGCGCCGCGGCCAGGCAGGCGAGCGCGGCCAAAATCAACGTCGAACGGGAGTGCATCATCTCGTCAAATCATACGCCCGTGTGCGCGCTGGACTTTCTTCCCTTGCTACGCCGACTGTGTCCCGCCCCGGCCGCTCCTTGCCCGGCCGGGCCCCGGAGAGCTGAGCGACCGTGGCGTGCTGATACGATCGAGGGCGGAGAGCACGCAGCATCTCCGCCCGATCCGATCCGGACGGACCTGGTCTGTAGCCGCGCGCTGGTGCGGTCCATCGCCCGCCGGTACTCCAACTTGCGTAGCCCCCGGGGCGCAGGCAACTTGGCCGAGCCCGCCTCGAATCGAGGTGTTCGCGCCCTTCCCCGTGATCCGTTCACGGACCCTCCGCCAACGGAACGATCGTCGGGACCCTCGATGTCGTCGAGCCTGGAACACGTCGAATCTCCCCCGGGGCTCACGCTGCGGCCGTTCTACGAGCTGACGAAACCGGGGATCACGGTCTTCGTGACCATACTGACCGGCGTGAGCTTCTTCGTGGCGGCGTCGGCAACCTTTGGAGTCGACCGACTCCTCCACACCGTCTTCGGGACCGGACTCGCGACAGCGGGAGCCCTCGCGTTCAACCAATACATCGAGCGCGACAAGGACGCTCTCATGGTGCGTACGAGGAATCGCCCGGTACCCTCCGGGCGAGTCGCTCCCAAGCACGCCGCTACGTTTGGACTGGTGCTGATGCTCGCCGGAGCGGGTCATCTCCTGTTCTGGGTCGGGTGGCCGCCCGCCGCCCTCACAGCTCTGTCGTCTCTCCTGTATGTGGCCGTCTACACGCCCCTCAAGACACGCACCTACGTGGCGACCCTGGTCGGGGCGTTCCCCGGGGCGATGCCGGTCCTCATCGGCTGGAGCGCGGCGACCGGTCGGCTTTCGCTCGGCGGACTCGCCGTGTTCGGTATCTTCTTCCTGTGGCAGCTGCCACACGTGCTCGCCCTCGCTTGGATGTGTCGCGAGGACTACGCCCGTGTCGGCTTTCTCATGGCGCCTCCTGGCGATGCCGAGGGGCGCATGCTCAGCCTCCACATGGTCCTGTCGGCGACCGCGCTCATCCCTGTCAGCCTCGCCCCGACGCTGCTCGGGATGACGGGCGGCATATACATGACGGGCGCCCTGTTGGCGGGGGTGCTGCTGCTCGTAGCCACCCTCACCACCGTGCGCGCCATGACTGAGCCGCGAGCCCGCAGGGTGTTTCTCGGCACGCTTCTCTACCAGCCCTTCGTGCTGGCGCTGCTGCTCATCGACACCATTCGAGCCTGAACGGAGCCGAGGATGAACCGGATGACTCAGCCGTCGATCCGATCGCGCGGACCCTACGTCCGTCGGACGCCACTCGTCACAGCGTGCGCCGTGGCCATCGCGGCGTTTACGGCCTCACCAGAGGTCGTCATGTCCCAGGAAGCCACCCGACCCCGTGCACGCGACATCGGGCTCGCGCCCGGCATCTTCGCGCCCGGCCCCAACAACGCCATCACCGACGTGGAAGGCGTGCTCGTAGGCCACGCGACCGTGCGCGAGGGAGACCGCGTGCGTACGGGCGTCACCGCCATCAGGCCGCACGGAGGCAACGTCTTCCGAGACCGGGTGCCTGCGGCGATGTACGTCGGGAACGGCTTCGGAAAGCTTCTCGGCGTCACCCAAGGTCCGTGAGCTCGGCGAGCTGGAGACACCGATTCTCTTGACGTGCACCTTGTGCGTCTGGAAGGCCGCGGACGCTTTGACCGAGTGGATGCTCGCTCGGGACAGCATGGACGACGTGCGCTCCATCAATCCGGTCGTGGGTGAGACCAACGACGGGGGCCTCAACGACATCCGGACGAGGCCCATCACTGCCGAGCACGTTCGCCGAGCGCTCGAGTCGGCCGCGTCCGGCCCGGTCGAAGAGGGGTCAGTCGGCGCCGGGATGGGCACTCGCGCGTTCGGCTGGAAGGGGGGCATCGGCACGAGCAGCCGAGTGACGCCCGAATCGCTGGGCGGTCACGCGGTTGGCGTGCTCGTGCAATCGAACTTCGGTGGGATCCTGTCGATGAACGGCGCGCCGGTCGGGCGTGAGCTCGGGCGCTATTCCTTCCAGGGGGCGGTGACAGGGGATGGATCGGCCCCGGAGGCGGGTGACGAATCCGAGCCTTGGTGGGACGTCGACGAGGGCCAGGGGTCGATCATGATGATCGTCGCTACGGACGCGCCCCTGTCTCCCTTGAAGCTCGAGCGGGTGGCTCGGCGGGCGATCATGGGCCTCGCGCGCACGGGCTCCTTCGCCGGCAACGGATCGGGGGACTACGTGATCGCCTTCTCGACGGCCCCTTCGGTCCGGCGTGACCCGTCGGAAGCCGTGCCGACGGTAGAGGACCTTTCGAACGCCGGCATGTCGGCCCTCTTTCTCGCGGCGGTGGAGGCTACGGAGGAGGCGATCTACAACTCGCTGCTCAAGGCTACGACCGTCTCGGGGATGGGCAGAACTGCCGAGGCGCTTCCGATCGACGAGACCATCGAGGTGCTCCGCCGCTTCAACGCGATCCCCTGATCACCCGAGGCGAGCCCCACGCACGTCAGAAACCTGCTCGAGCTCCTGGAGACGCGTCAGAAGCTCCGGCGTGACCTCGCCGTCCACCGACACGGCCGCCATCGCCTCCCCCCCTGTAGAGAGTCGGGCCTGATGGTATCGGGCGATGTTGATGCCCATCGACGCCAGCAACGTCCCGACGTGACCAATCACCCCAGGCACGTCTCGGTTGCGGAGAACGACCATCGTCCCTTGGGGGATCATGTCGATCTTGAAGTCGTCGATGCCCACGATGCGGGGATGTGTGCCGTCCAGCAGCGCGCCCGCGATCCGGACCGGGCCCCGCTCGGTGTCGAGGGCCGTCACCAGGTACTCGGCGTAGTCCGGATGTCGTGACGAACGAGCCGAAACGAGGCGGATCCCACGCGTCTCCGCGAGGTGCGCTGCGTTGACGAAGTTCACCAGCCTGCGCCCGACGATGTCCTCGAGAAGCCCGGAGAGAACGGCGGCTAAGACCGACCCTAGGGCGTCGTCCGATGCACCGCTGTAACGGACCTCCACCTTCCGGATGCCGCCCGTGGCCAGAGCGCAGGCGAGGCGCCCCATCCGTGTACCCAAGCGCAGGAGCGGACGGAGCTTGCGGAGGGCTTCGCCTCCGATCGCGGGAGCGTTTACCGCCCGGGAGAGGTCGCCGTCGAGGAGGGCTCCGCGCACGGCGTCCGCGATCTCGAGTGCAACCAGCTCCTGCGCCTCCGCGGTGGACGCCCCCAAGTGCGGGGTCAGGATGAGGTTGGGGGCATCGCGGAGCGGGCTCGATTCCAACAGCGGCTCCTCCGAGAAGACGTCGAGCGCCGCCCCGGCCAAATCGCCTTGGGTCAACGCCGTGGCGAGCGCCGCTTCGTCCACCACTCCGCCGCGGGCCGCGTTCACGAGGTACGCGGTCGGCTTCATGCGCCGCAGCTGATCGGCCCCGATCATGGAGGTCGTGGACTGAGTGAGTGGCACGTGGAGCGTGACGAAATCCGCCTGCTCGAGCAGCTCGTCGAACGAACAACGGCTGAGACCCAGCTCTTCAGCGTGGCTGTCCGAGAGGTACGGATCGTACGCGATCACCCGCATCCCGAACGCCCGAGCGCGTCTTGCCACCTCCCCCCCGATCCGTCCAGCGCCGACCAACCCCAGCGTCTTCGAGCGCACTTCGACGCCGCCGAGGCCCGGTGCCTTCCACGCGTTCCCCCGGACCGACCGGTCCGCCGAGACGACCCTGCGGGCCATCGCCAGAATCAACGCCAGCGTGAACTCGGCTGCAGAGACGGTGTTCCCTTCCGGCGCGTTGAGGACCGGGATACCCCGCTCGGTCGCCGCCTCGAGGTCGATGTTGTCGACTCCGACTCCAGCCCGTCCCACCACCCGCAGCTTCGGGGCTCCGGCGAGGAGCTCTCTCGTCACCTTCGTCGAGCTGCGGACGATGAGGCCGTCCGCCTGCTCGAGGGCCGCAGCAGCCCTGGCAGGCTCCCACCCCGCCGCGAAATGCAGCTCGAACCGGTCGTCCTCCATGAGGGACGTGAGCCCGGACGGAGACACCTTGTCCGCCACGACGACGGTGAACCGCTCGGTCGCTTCGCTCATCCCGTCAGCACCTCCTCCATCGCCTCCAACACGAATCCGAGCTCCTCCACGGTGTGGTCTCCCATATGACCGATCCGGATGGTCTCCTGTTTGAGCTTGCCGTACCCGGCCCCGATGACGAAGCCTCGCCGCATCATTGCGTCGACAACCTCGGGGCCGGTGCGATCGGCAGGGAGACGAATGCAGGTGACGGTAGGTGAGCGGAGCCCCTCGGGCGCAAGCACGGCGACGTCCAGACCCAGGGTGACGCGGGCCGCTTCCACCCAGTCCCAGCACGCTCTCGCCATCTCTTCGTGGCGAGACCACCTCGCCTCCACCCCCTCCTCCGCGATGTAGCGCAGCTGCTCGGCCAGCGCGAACAGGAGCGTGACCGCCGGGGTGCTCGGAGTTTGATGCTTTTCGAGCGAGTCGAAGAAGGAGACGAGGTCGAAATAGACGCCTTTGCGCGTCGCCTTGACCGAGCGTTCCATCATGCGCTCAGAAGCCGCGGCGAACGCCAGCCCCGGCGGAACGGCCATTGCCTTCTGGGAGCCCGTGAGCACGAAGTCGAGTCCCCACTCGTCGGTGTGGAGGCGCGCGCCGCCGACGCCAGTGACGGAGTCCACTAGCAGAAGGCTGCCGGGTGCTTCCCGAGCCACGCGAGCCAGATCAGCCACTGGATTGAGCGCGCCCGTCGACGTCTCCGAATGCACGACGGTCACGGCGTCGTACCGGCCGGATGCGAGGCATGCTTCGAGAGCCTCCGGGCTGTGGGACTCGCCCCAGGGGACCTCTAGGACGTCGACCTCGAAGCCACAGGCGCGGGCGATGCCGGCGAAACGCTCTGAAAACGCGCCATTCACGAGCGACAGAACGCGGTCCGTCGCGCCGTTCCGGACGGCGGCTTCCATGAGGCCGGTGGCGGAGGACGTCGACACCAGGACCGGACGGGTCGTGCGGAAAAGCTGCTGTAGGCCGTTCTGGATCTCGGCCATGAGCTCCTCGATCGGTCGGCCCCGGTGTCCGATAAGGGCGCGATCCTGCGCTTGAAGCACCGATTGCCGGACTTCGGTCGGACCCGGTAAGAAGAAGCGGCCGAAGCCCTCGGGAGACCCCGGGTCCGGTCGACTCATCGCTCGGGCCGCCAGCCGGTCGGCCCGGCCCGTGCGGCTGGACGGCTAGCGCCACGCATCGCGCCAACGCCGGTACGGAACCACGTGTACCCCGCCCCTGGCCAGGACCTCGAGGCCTTCGGCGTCTCGATAGGGCTCCCGGTAGTACACGTGCGTGACATTCGCCTGGACGATGAGCTTGGCGCAGCGGCTACAAGGGCTCGCGGTGATGAACGCCACCTTGCCCCGCAGACCGCCCGGCGCCTTCACGAGGGCGTTCATCTCGCTGTGAATGCATCCGCAGCTGCCGGGCTCGTCCGAGTCGCAGCGGTTCGGGAAGCCTCTCGCGTTCCCGTTGTACCCGATAGCGACGACGTTCTCGAGCGCGGCGTCCGTGATGACCGTGCCCACCTGTAGGCGGCTACACGTGCTGCGCTTCGCGAGCTCTTCCGCCATGCGCATGTAGACTTCGTAGAGAGGCGGGCGCGTGACTTCCACGTCCGGCGTGTCCTCGGGCCCCTCGACCACGTTCAGCGGGTGCGTGTTCTCGGGGACGAGGTCTTTGTGCGGCGGCATGCGAATCAGACCACTAGACCCCTCTGCACAGAGAAATAAGCTCTTGGATGGTCGTCCGGCCCTCGTCCGCCCGATACCACCGCCTGACCTCCCTGAACCGGTCGGCCTCCGGCACACCGGCGTCCCTGGCTCCCAACCACCACTTCTGCAAAGGAGCGGGCCGAGGTCCCCAGTGACCGAGGTCCCGAAAACGGCCGTCGTACACGATAACGGCGGGGATCGAGCGGTTTCCTTCGGTGAGGTGGGCGTCCATGAGGTCGAGATGGTCGTCACGATCGACGACACGTAGCTCGAGTTGCTCGACTCGGTCGGCTAGATCCGCGATGAGCGGAATCGGATCCAGTGCATCGCCGCACCAATCAGCGGCCAGCGCGAGCATGTACCAATGTCCCGGCAGGGCGCAAGCCTCCGAAACCAGATCGTCCGGAGCCGAGCTTCGGCGACTGACCGAATACCATACTCCGCGATACGCCTCCACCCCTTCGAGGAACTCCCCGAACGTCGGCGCGGCCGCGAAGCGGTCGTCCACTCGAAGACCGTCACCGAGGATGGGGGCTCCGCCTCCGTGCATGGCGGCCCCGTCGCCGATCATTGGGGCTGCGTCGCCGATCATTGGGGCTGCGTCGCCGATCATTGAGGCTGCGTCGCCGATCATTGAGGCTCCGTCGCCAAGTATTCGGGCCCCGTCCTCCGGCATTCGGGCTCCGTGACCCGGGACCGCCGCCTCGTCGTGGATCGGGGCTCCGTCGTCCTGGATCGGGGCTCCGTCACCGCGGACCGGGGCATCCTTGCCCTGCGTTCGGGTTTCTTCACCGTGCATTCAAGGCTCCGTCACTGTGAGCTCGCGGCATTCCCTGCCAGCAAGGTAGTCGCCGATCCCCGCAAGACGAACCCGGCGTGGCGGCGCCTGACTGCTCAAGGCCCGGGGGGGGCGCGTCGATCCCTCGTTCAGACACCAGTGACATGCCTGCCTGAAGGTGCGCCGATTATGGAAGCGGGAGCACTTCGAGGAGGATTTCGTCGATTGCCACCTGTGCGTATGTCCCCAGGTAGGGATCGAAGTAGGCGAACAGGACGGGCCCGATGCGGTGGAGGCCTGGCGCGTGTGGAATCACGAGCCAGTTGAAGACCTTGACGCCGCCGACGACGCCGTCCGCGACCTCCACGATCGATCGGTCGGCCGCGCGCACGAGCTCGAAGCCTGAGGCGGGCCCAAGCTCCGGCGGCGGCAGGCCGGGAACGTATCCAGCGCCCAGGACGCGCACTTGAAGTGCCGCCGTTTCGCCCAACGCGAGTCGATTCGGGGCGATCTCGCCTTCGATCCGATACCTCCCGACCGCGCCTCGAAAGCTCGGCGGAACGTCCGTGGACGGGAGGGGAAGCACCTCGACCCTGATCGCCTCGACGGTCAAGGGCTCGCCGCGCAGCCCCCCCCTGGCCAGGGTTCCACTGGAGTACGCCACACTCGCCGGCGGAACCAAGCGGATCCCGGTGGTCCTCCCAAACAAGACCCGACGAAACGTGAAGCCGGACTGGACCTCGCCGTCGCGCGCAGTCAACCCGACCGCGCCCGGCTCCACGAGGTCGATCGCTGTAAAACCATCTGCCAGGGGAGCCTGATAGCGGGGCTCGGTCCGGAGGCGCATCGATCCACGAGGACCGAGGAACACGCTCCCGACATACGTGATCTGCTGACCCACGTAGGCCCGCTCCGGGGTGAGGCCCGCCGCGAGTCGAATGATACCCGCCAGGTCTTCGGCCTCGGTCTGGTAGGCGACGAGCTCGGGTACGAGCTCCGGCCACCACGGATCTCCCGAGGCGGTGGCGGCCCATCCGCCGACCGTGGCTCCCATCATGGGATAGGTGGGCACGGGCGCTCCGTATCCGGGGGCCGGGTACCCGCCAGGGTAGTCGCCAGGGTACACGCCGGGGTCGTCGGCACGGGGTGCGCCGGAGTAGGGTGGCCGGCCAGCCGGCGGTGCGGCCCCCGCGGGGCCGGGGGCCGGCAGCACCGGGGGTTGGGCGCCGCCTCTCGGGACAGGCAGTGGGAGCACCGGCCCGCGTGAACCGGTCAAGGGCACACCGTCCGGCACGATGGGCGGCTCGCGTCCCGTGTCGCCGGGCCGGCCTCTCGCCACCGGCCGATCCCAGCGCAGCGGGCGATCGACCACGGTGAGCTCCAGGGGGGCGGAGTCGTATGTGACGGGTCCGATGCGCACCTCGACGGGGGGGATCGCCAGCGCACCCGCTTGCAGCGGTCTCAACTGGTATCGTCGCTCGATCACGAGCTGGGTGACGCCCGCTCCTCCCGGCCGCGAAGACTCGCGGTCGGTGACTTCGACGATCTCGATGGAGATTGGGGGAGTGAGAGAGATCTGGTCGATGTCGCGGCCGGCCGTTGTCACGACGACGGTGAGGGTGGCTTCGTCCCCCATCCAAACGGAGGTCGGGCTCAGGGAGGCCGACACCGTAGCGCCCGTCTCCGGAACCTGGACCGCCCCTTGGAGGGTCGTCCATGGAAGCACGGCGAGCAGGATTGCCGTGGCGATCCGTCGGGCACGGAGACACCCGTTTCGCCCTGTGCAACCCCCGCGGTTCCCTGTCGCGGTCGGGTCGCTCGGGTGGGCGCGGCCCGTTCCGCCTCCCCTTCCCGGGGAGGTCACCCCGGGCACCCGGAAGAGTCCGGGATCGTCGGGTCGGGTTCCTGGACGGGGGCGGCCGAAAGCCGTCGGTCGAGCTCGATGCCGAGGATCGGAGGGTCGAAGGACTCTACGATCTCCCTCAGCCGGTTTTCGATTTCGTTGAAGATGCTGAAGGCGTCACCGGCGGTCGCGGCGAGGTCGGAACCTCCGGACGGCTCCGGGTCCGCCGTGTGGGGGGCGTCCAGCCGGCTCCTGGCGACTGTCTCGAAGGCACATCGGTTGTCACCGATGAAATCGACGACACCAATGAGCTCAGCGTGGGCTACGACGAGAGTCCGGACGAGCGCGGTGAGCTTGGCCAGGGAGATCTCCGTGTGGTCCACGGCGTGGGAGATGCGCTGCTCCAGCGCCGACGGGCCATCTTCGCCTAGATCGGTGAGGACTTCTCCGACCAGACGTAGAGTCGCCGCTGAATCGTGGAGGATCTCGTCGCGGAGGCGGCCCTCGGGGACAGGCTTCATTTGCCGCGCGACGTCGGTTCTTACTCGTCGAGGTCGCCGGAGGACAGGAGTCGGCTGGCCACCTCGCGGGCGAAGTCGGACCGGTCATAGACCCCAGACTCGATTCTCTCTTGAATCGCAGCTGCCCTCGCGGGGGTGAGGTCCTGGCCCGCGCCGGCAACGGGCTCGGCCTGCTCGGCCAACGCCCTCCCTTGATCGGAGATCTCGACGCGATCGGCTCGCTCGACCCTCGCGACCTCGCTCGGAGCGTCCTTATCCTTCTTCCCATCGACGTCGGAAGCCTTACCGGCTCCGGCGGGTCGAATGAGATCGTTCGCTACGTGTCGAATGGTCATGGGGCCTCTCCTTCTCCGTTACCAGTGAGGATCGGCCGGTCGCGTGAAAACTTTAGGGTCGGATTCACAGCTTGATGTCCACACGGCGGTGCTCGGAAGCTAGGACGGGGGTCTCGTCCTCCCGCGCGTAGTGCTTCACCTGCGATTCGCGACTCTCGAGATCGCGTAGGCTCTCGACCGTCTCGCTGCGCATCTCGAGCAACCTTCGCCGAATCCGTTCTTCACGCGCGACGGCATCACTGAGGAGGCGGCGGGTCTCGTCGACCGCGCTCCCGGTCTCGTCGATCGCCCTCCGGGCTTCGTCGTTGGCCTCGGCGTCTCGGGACGAAGGCGCGGGATCTCCGAGCGCGGGCGCCGGGTCGCCCTCGGCCGCCACCGCGTCCTGCAACTCCCGACGGACAGCCGCGAGCTCACGAAACAGATCGAGATCGCCAGCGGCGAGCGCTTCCTCCTGCCGGGCCAACGTGGCGGCGTAACGGGCGTACACCTCGAGGCGCGCGCGGATCGACCGGTCGTCGCTCACGGCGGGCACCGCACTCATCCGGCAGGGGGGCCTTCGGTCAAGGCGGTGGCTGCCCCCGAGTCTACGACGCGCGCTGCCTCGACCCATGACTCGTGAAGAGGCGTCACCAGCTTGATCAATTGCTCCAGCCTGGCAGTGTCCAATGTCCGATTGATCTCGCTGATCTCGCGCGTGAAGTACGCGTACAGAGACGCGAGACGCGATGCGATCTCCCCTCCCTTCTCGAAGTCCAGGGCGCCGAGGAGCTCGAACACGATGTCGAAGGCCTTCTGCAGGCTCACGCTCTTGCCCTCGATGTCCTGTGCCTGGATCTGTGTGGATGCCCGCTTGAGTGCCACCAGGAGATGCTCGTACAGAAGTGGCACGAGCTGCTCGGGCGTGCTTCCCAAGATCGCTGCTTCGCGATAGGCATCCTGTCTGCGGCCGTAGGTCATTGGCTCACCTGCTTTCTGGTTTCGGCTAGCCGTTCAGGCTGCCCACGCGAGGGAGTGCAGCCAACTGGGCTGTCAGCCATTGGGACTGGGCGTCCATCTCCGCCAGGAGCTGCTCGAGCGCCGCGAATCTCTTGATCAAGTGCTCCTTGCGTCTCTCGAGTCGGTCCTCGAGCCGCTCGATCCGCTCTTGGATACGCTCTGCGGAAGTGTCCATCACCTCGAGGAGTCCGTCGATGCTCCCGCTCTCCGATCCCAACAGCCGGTCCGTCGTCAACTCGATGAACGATGCGACGCCACGACTGAACGTGACGTCTCCGACGCTGCCTAGCGTGCTCCCCGAGTACAGGATCGCCAGGCTCTCCATGTCGGTGTCGTCGGCTCCGGTCAGCAGCTGCCCAGAACCTGTGCCGGCGACCCCGTTGATGCTGCCCACGACGTCCAGGCCCGCGTACGTGCCCGCCGTGATCCCGAGCTGAGCCGTCCCGTCCCCGCCGCCGGCCACGAAGCTGATGTCGTACTCGGCCGCAGAACCGTACTCGTCGTGGGTGATCTCGAGCTGGCCACCGTTGGCCGCCGCCGTGATCGTCGCTGTTCCACGGCCTTCGACAACGACGTCGAAGGTCCCGAAAGACAGGGATCCACCGCCAGCGTTGTCGGAGGAGACGGTCAATGAGACGGATGAGAGGCCAGTCTGCTGGTTCGTAACCGTCAGCACGCCGTTCACGTTCGTGACGTCCACACCGGCGCCCAGGGAAGCCGCGATCGACTCGCGAACGTCACCGAGCGTCTGGGTGGTGATGTCGGCCACGTTGAATTCGGTGAACACGGACGAACCGTCGGCGGCGAAACCCGAGATGGTGATCTTGTCCCCGTCCGCGACCCCGACGTTCGTCCCGCCGCTGTCGAAGAGGTCCTGGAGCAGGGTCGCGTCATCGGCTACCGTGCCGACCGAGTCCGAATACATGGTGTCGCTCGCGTCGACGATGGCCCCAAGGCTCATCCCATCGGCGAGCGACACCGAATAGCTCACTCCGGTCGCCGTGTCCTGGACGGTCAGAGTGTCTGCAGTGGCATCGTCCGAATACGTGCCGCTGAAGCCTGTACCGAGCACCTGCGCACGCGTGGCGAGCTGCGTGATGTCCACTGCGTACGTTCCCGACTTCGTTTCGTCGCTACTGGACACGTATTCGATGGTGGAGATGCTGCCTGTCCCGTAGACCGAGAAGAGCCGGCTGACTGAGAGGGGGTCGGCCGCGAGCGCCGCGTCGAGCTTGGCCTGATCGAAGGTGTATTTACCGTCCTGATCGACTTCCACACCGATATCGCCGAGTCGCGAGAAGCCGCCCACGTCCACCGACAGAACCGATTCCAGGGCGCGCCTCATCGCGTCGCGCATGGTGCGGAGGTTCGAATCCCCCGACAGGATAGGGCGTGCGACGTCGTCCTCTCCGCCCGCGCCACTGAACTGTTCGTTGACGAAGTCCTGGATGGCGTTGAAGGCGTCGACCAGCCCCTGGACGACCGGAGCGACGCCCGACATCTCCCGCGTGACAGTGACCGTGGACGTGGTGGCGGACGTCCCCACCAGCCCGAGAGTGACCCCCGTGAGCACGTCGTCGATCGTGTTCGAGCTGCGTGTGATCGTGTTCCCGTCGACCACGATCTCAGAGTCCTGGCCCGCGGTGATCTCGGTGGCCATCCCGTCGTCGATGACGACGAACGACCCGAAGCTGAGGGTCCCGCCCCCTTCGTTGTTCGCCGTGATGTCCAGGGCGAGCTGGCTCGTTCCAGTCACGTCGTCGGTTACGACGATCTGCCCATTGGCGGAGAGGGAGGCCGTGGCCGTCCGGGCACCGAACTGAAATCCGTCGGTCGCGCTGTTCAGGTCGTCGAGCAGGTCCTGGATGGTGTCGGTGGCGCTGATCGTGAAGGTCTTCGAGAAGGAAGAGCCGTCGCCGCGCGTGCCGTCAATCGTGACGGTATCGTTGTTCTTGACCCCGGCGTCCACCCCTCCCACCCAGATGTCGCTGATGCGCGTTCCGGTCGTCGCGACGGTCGAGGCGTCGCCATCCGTGAACGCGTTGGACGCCTCGATGATCACGGGGCCCTCGGCGCGTGACCCCTCCAGGATCCCGAGAGCTTCCAGGATCTTGTTGCTGTCGCTGAACGAGGTCGTGTCGTCGATCTCGAGCTCGTAGACGGTATTGCCGCTGCTGTCCGTGCTGGTGGCGACCGTGGCGGTCACCGTGCTGCTGGCAGCGGCGGCCGCCGTGTTGATGGCGCTCGCGATATCGTCCAGCGAATCCGTGGAGAGATCGATCGCCACCGCGAACCCGTCGATGAGGACCGAGCCGGTGGCGGGCGTGTTCGCGAAGCCGAGCAGCGTGGCCACCTCGGTGGACGCCGAGGTGAACTCGTCGCCCTTCGCTCCATCCGTCGTCGCGTGCTTGATGGTGGTCCCGGCGCGTACGACGCCGAGGCTCCGGAGAACGCCATCCGGGCTGTCGACCAGATTGACCCCGGCCGCCCCTGTGTCGTCCGCCGTTACTAGCAGCTTGTATTCATCCTCCGAGATCTTCAGAAGCGATGCCGAGACGCCCGATGCGTCCGTGCCGATGTTGACGCTGTTGAACGCGTCGCGGACATCCTCGAGGGTCATCTCGCTGCTGATTGCGACGAGGCGACTGCCCACCAGAAACTCCCCCGCGATCCCCAGGGCGGTCGTCGACGAGGAGAACAGGCCGCTCCCGAGCTTCTCTCGGACAGCCAGTCGATTCACGAGCACGTCGTACGAGGCGGGTGTCGCCTCGGGGGTCGAGGTGGCCGTCAGAACGGGAGGATTGGGCCCGAGCACCGATGTGCCCATGTTGTCGAATGCGTCCCCGGTCGACAGGCTCAGCGTCGCTTGAGAGAACGCGTCCACGAGGCCCCGGAACTCGCCCCACGCCGAGGTCCGGCTCTCGATGATCTCGATCTTGTCTTCCATGAGGAAGAGCGGCGCGGACTCGACGCTAATGATCTCGTCGACCAGCGCGCGGAAGTCGATTCCGCTGGCTATGCCACTGAAGCTGGCGACGGGGTCCATGCTGTGTCCTCAGAGATTGTTCTTCTGTTGCTCAAAGCCCGGTGCCCGCTGTCTGGACGGGCCCCGGGGGAGTATGCCGGAGCCGGGGTTCGACCCCCGGCTCCGGTGCTGTGCGCCTCCACGGCGCCCCTGGGTAGGGGTCCTTGGTTACCCGAGGAGCTGCAGGACCAGCTGCGGCAACGCGTTCGCTTGCGCGAGCATTGCCACACCGGCCTGCTGGAGGATCGAGTACCGAGTGAAGCTGGCCATCTCGGCAGCCATGTCGGCGTCGCGGATCGTCGACTCCGCCGCGGCGAAGTTCTCGATGCTCGTCTGAACGTTCTGGAAGGCGAAGTCGATCCGGTTCTGTGCGGAACCGATCTCACCGAAGCTCGTGGCGATGGCGGCGAGGGCTCCGTCGATATCCGTCAACGCCGCCTGCGCGTTGGCGCTTGTGCTCAAGTCGGTCCCGGCACCGATATCGATCCCGAGGGTGGCCACCGTCATGTCCATGGCCGACAGGGAGATCAAGTCGTCCGTGGTGTAGGCGCCGCTCGAGGACACCATGAACTGGGCCGACGAGCCGGTCACGACGACGTCACCAGTGGCCGACGCAGTGCCGGCCACGAAGGTGTTGTTCGTCTCGAAGGAGACCCCGAAGTGCTGGAAGCTGAACAGCTGGATCCCGTCGTCACCGGTGATGTCCACGACTTCCGTCAGCGTGGCGCCGGAGTTCGTGATCGTGAGCGTATCGGCGGTGTGGGTGACGGTGTAGGTGTCTGCCGTCACGCCGCTGATCGCGACCGACTGGACCGTGGCGGCGTCGTCGAGGGTGCTCGTCGCGAGGTCGATCCCGTTACCAAACGTCCCGTCCAGGAGCGCGCTGCCCTGGAACTTCGTGGTCGAGACGATACGTGTGATCTCGCTCCGGAGGTTGTCGAACTCAGCGTCGATCCGGCCGCGGCCGGCGCTGTCGGTGTTGTCCGACGATGCCTGCGTCGCGAGCTCCTTCATCCGCTCGACGATGTTCTGAACGGTCTGTGCGGCGCCCTCGGCGACCTGCAGCAGAGAGTTGGACTGCTCGGCGTTCCGCGAGGCCTGCCGCAGCGAACGGGTGTCGGCCCGCAGCTTGTTCGCGATGCCGAGGCCGGCTGCGTCATCCGCCGCCCGGTTGATGCGGAAGCCGGACGAAAGCCGTCCGATCGACCGGCCGAGCGAGATACCTGTCATCCCCAAGTTCCGCTGTGCGTTCAGCGAGGGGACGTTGGTGTTGACCGTCATGGCCATGGGATTCTCTCCTTCCTTTGAAGTTGGTCGGGGCCGTGTCGCCCCGGGGAGCTTCCTTGCTCCTTTGGCCGTCCCATTTTCCGGCCGCTGAGGTTCAGTATCGGCTCCCTCGGCGAAAGCTTTACGTCACCCGGGAATGCCCATGGCGTGGGGATCTTCGGCTTTGTCCTGCGCGCGACCTCATGTGCGGGTGACCTCCTGCCGATCCTCTAAAGGGCGTGGGAGCCGACCACCGCGTGGCCCCACGCTATTCGTTGCGCGCGTCAGCGCACGTCTCCCGAGGCACGCGCGCCCCGCATCTTCCTGGAAAGAGCATGTCCGTCTTCGTGGCCCGGCAGCCCATCTTCAACGCCAAGCACAAGGTGCTCGGGTACGAGCTCCTCTATCGCCAAGACAACGAGGCGGAGGGCTCGGACGAAGATGACGGGACAACCTCCCTCGTCGTCGACTCCATGCTCGGGTTCGGCCTGGGCAACGTGACGGATGGGGAGACCGCGTTCCTCCATGTCACCAGGAACATGCTCCTGGGAGACGTCGTCGACGCGTTCGAGCCGTCGAAAGTCGTCATCGAGCTGCTCGAGAGCGTGAGACCGGATCCAGAGGTCATCGCCGCTTGCTGCAGCTTGAAGGAAAAGGGCTTCGGCCTGGCCCTCGACGACTTCTCCTATGTGGCGGAATACGATCCGCTGTTGGCCCTCACCGATGTGGTCAAGCTCGACGTAGTGGCTCATGCGAACGGCAGCTTGCAACAGGCCGCCGAGCGAATGAAGAGATTCGACGTGAAGCTTCTGGCCGAGAAGGTGGAGAGCCAGGAAGTCCACCAGGAGTGCGTCGCTTTAGGCTTCGAGATGTTCCAGGGCTTCCACTACTTCCGGCCCGAGAACCTCAGCAAACAGGACCTTTCGACAGACTCCATCGCCATCGTTCGGTTGTTGAATCTCCTGCAGGACATCAACGCGACGGACTCCGCAGTGAAGGAAGCGTTTCGCTCGGATCCAGGCCTCTCCTACAAGCTCCTCCGGATGGTCAACTCGGCCGCGCTCGGCGGCAGGGGCATCGACTCCGTCGAGCACGCTCTGAGGCTCTTGGGGCGTGATCCGCTCAGCCGTTGGCTGTCGATGCTACTCGTATCGAGCCAGGGCAAGACTGGCTACATCCGCGGAGAAGTGGTCAAGTCCGCCCTGCTCAGAGGCAGGCTTTGTGAGCTCTTGGGCGAAAACGTGAAGTCGGCAGGCGTCACCCTTCCCAAGCCCGAGGCACTTTTTCTCGCCGGTCTCTTCTCGCACTTGGAGACGCTTTTCGGACGGAGCATGGAGGAGATCCTCGACCAAGTGGACCTCACGGTGGATATCCGAGTCGCGTTGCTCGAGAGAAAGGGCCCTGCCGGCGTGATTCTCAAAGCGGTCGAGGCGTACGAGGACGCCGACTGGGAGGCAGCCGAACAAGAGGTGTCGAGTCTCGGCGCCGATCCCAGCTTGCTTTCGACCCTCTACTTGGACGCCGTCACCTGGGCGGGAAGCCGCATGGGCATCCAGAACCAGGAATAGGTCGGGACCTCACTCCTCCACCGTTCTGGCCATCTCGACCAGGTCGAACGGCTTCTGAACGGCAGGCCGCCCCGAGTCGACGATGAAGTCGTCGACTCCACCCTCGTAGAAGGCTCCAGACATGAAGATCGTTCGTTCCCTCATTCGAGGGGCCTCTCCCTTCATGTCCTCGAAGAGCTCCTTCCCGCACTTGCCTGGCATGTCGATATCCACCAGGACCCGGTCGAACTCCGTCTCCCGGAGTAGAATCAGTGCCTCGTTCCCATTCTCCGCTTCGGTTACGGTGTGACCTCGGCGCTCGAGGAATCGCTTTACGACGCTTCTGAGCTCGTGGTTGTCGTCCACAACGAGAACGGTCAGGCCGCCGTCCGTGTCGACCCCGACCTGAATCGAGGCTGGCAGGTCGTGCACTTTGGGGCTCTGCTTGAGCGAAGGATCCGTGGGGAGGATCACCGTGAAACGTGTCCAGAGGCCGGGGCGACTCTCCGCCTCCAGTCGCCCTCCATGCCGGGCGACCACCCCGCGTGCGGCTCGGAGGTCCAGAGCCCAGCGATCCGGCGCGGAATTCGACTCTTGGCTGGCTGCGCTGCCCGGGATGGCTGCCGGTCCAGGGCGACGGCCCGTTCCGTTGAACAGCGAGTCGATCTCGGCTTCGGTCAGCCCGGGACCGTCGTCCGCAATGCATCCGCACACGTACCCGTCGTCTTCCCAGCTACGGCACGTGATCGTCCCACCGCCTTGCTGGAGAGACTGGGACGCCCCCTCGAAGAGCGCGCGGAAGACCGATCGCAGCTCCAGGGCGTCCACGCCCACGTTGGGCACATCGGGAGGCAGGAGCTTGAACACGCGGATGGATCGGGCCGTCAGGGCCGGCTCGACTTCGGCCGTCAGGTCGTCGAGAAGGAGGTTGAGATCCGCGCCGCCCTCCGGCAGTCCGAATAGCCCTCGGATCTCACGGGCGGAACGGCTCGATTCGTCGATGGAGGGCATTGATGCTCGTCCGGATCTCTTGGACGGTGGTGCGGCCCCCTCCGCGGCCGGTGTACGCGGCCATCGAATTCGCGATCGCCTCTAGCTCCGCGATTCGCTCGTCCAGGTCCTCCAGAAGCGCGAGCGCCTCCTCTCGGAGGGTGCATCCGACACGGGACCCCGACCCCGTGCGGACCAGTGCCACCCTCCCCGGCGCCTCGGCGGGCCGCGGCCCCCGAAGCGGCGAGATAGCCACCTGGGCGGCGACCCCCCCTCCCGCGCCGACCGAAGCACTGGACCACCGGATGCCTGTTTCGAGCGGCTCGGTTCGATGGAGCAACACGTGAAGATCACCGCTGGCGCTCAACACCCCCCACGGGTCTCGGCGACACCCCAGGAGCTCCTCCAGCGACGGGGTCGCGAATAGAATTCGATGCTCTTGATCGACAGCGAGCATCCCCCCCCCTCTCGTCATCGATCTCAGGCGGCGGCACGCCAGCCGTCGCTCGCAGGCACGCCATCAATGCCCGAGTGCGGGCCTCCTCCAACCGTCCAGACACCGCTCTCCAGATCGGATCGTCAGCACTGAGCCACGCCTGAGCTCGTTGGGCGCCCGCGTCGAGCTCGAAACACATCAGGCCGGCGAGCCCCTGGTCGACGAACAGCGGGACCACCCAAAGCGTGGCGAGGTCGTGCTCTGCCAGGCACTTCCTGAGGGCCAAGGCTCCTGGTGGCAGGCTGTCAGCCCGTACAAGCACTGCTGAGACTGCTTCGTCTCCCGCTCCCTCAAAGACCGCGCGTATCCGCAAGACGGAGCGAGCGAGCGGCCCGGGGAGACCCTGTTCGTGAACGACGTCGGCCGCCGAGGGAGCGGTTCCGCCCACCAACACGACGAAGCGCCGGCTTCCCATCGCATCCGCCAGGTCCTGTGCCAGACGTGCGATCATGGTCGCCGCGCTCGGGGTCGGGTGTGCGTTGATCACGGGCTACCGCCCCGACCCGAGAGTCCGACAGAGTCGGCGATGAAGAGATCGACCTGCGGGATCTGGTCGAACGGAAGCAGGACGGAGATCCGGCGATTACGGGGATCGAGGGGCTGGCCGACGATCTTCGGCACCTTGTCCGCGTAGCCTCGCACTTCGACGACCCTGATCCCGGCGAGCCCGTGCTTCACCAGGGTCCGGCGTGCCGCGTTGGCTCGGTCGACCGAGAGCTCCCAGTTGGAGTACTCTCCGAACCCGACGAAGGGGAGGGCGTCGGTGTGCCCCTCCACCACGACCACGTTGGGAAGACCTCTCAGCTCGCCCGCGATCACCTTCATCACCTGTTCGAGGCTGGGCTTTATTGCGGAGGACGCCTTGGTGAAGAACGTCTGGCCGTCCTCGGTGTCCATGATCTCGATACGCAAGCCGTCGTCCGTGACGACCACCTCCACCCCTGTCGAGAGCCCCTGGAGCCCAGTTACCTGTAGCCCCTCCTCGATCCGCTCGGCGGACTGCTCGAACGCCCTTCGTTGTGCGTCCCGCCAGCGGAGGTTTTCGCGGCGGATGTCGATGTTCGCCGGCGAGTTGCCCGCCGAGATCGGGTTCGCCCCGCCGGAGAAGCTGCGCCTGAAGCCGACCGGGTTCGAGAAGTAGCCCTCGACGAGGTCCTTCACGCCCTGGTCCATCCCCATGATCCACATGACCAGGAAGAAGGCCATCATGGCCGTCACGAAATCGGCATAGGCGACCTTCCACGATCCCCCGTGATGGCCACCGGCCACGACCTTTTTCTTCTTGACGACGATGATCTTGGAACCGCCGCTCATGCCGCTTTCTTCCTGGTCATCTCCTCCAGCTCGGTGAAGGAGGGCCGGCTCTCCGGCTCGATGCTTCTTCGCGAGAACTCGACGGACGTGATCGGGGGGTCGCCTCGCGCGAAAGACAGCAAGGCGGTCCGGATGCACCCCATGTATTGCTCTTCCGAGCGAACCCTCGTGATGAGGGCGGAAGCCAACGGATTGAATACGCCGTATGCCAACAGGATTCCGAGGAACGTCCCGACGAGCGCCGCTGCGACGCTCTGGCCGATCACCTCGGGGGACCCGCCGATCTTGCCCATCGTGATGATCACCCCGAGCACTGCGGCCACGATGCCGAATCCGGGCATCGCGTCTCCCACCGTGTTGAGCGCATGGGGGATCTCCATCGCTTCCTCATGATGCTGCTCGAGGTCCATCTCCAGGATTTCCGCCAGGTGGTGGTCCTCGACGGTTCCCGTGAGCAAGACCTTGAGGGTATCCGACAGGAAGGCGACCGCGTGATGCTGGCCGAGAAAGCCGGGGAACTGGCGAAACAGCTCGCTGGCTTCGGGATCTTCGACATGCGACTCGATGCCGACGAGACCTTCCTTCCGCGCCGCGTAGAAGATCGCGTACAGGACCTGCAGGAGCTCCGAGTACGCGTCTTTGGAGAACGGGCTGGGCTTGAGTAGTCCGATCATCCCGACTGCTACGCCCTTGATGACCGCTGGCTTGTTACCGATCACCATCGATCCGATCGCACAGCCGCCGATAATCACGAACTCGTTCCACTGTAGAAGAACGGCCAGGTTCCCGTGGTGCATCAGGTACCCGGTCACGATGCTGCCTACGACGGCGACGAATCCGATGATGACAACCAAGCGCTATCCCGTGTTCTGCGGTTCGCCGTCTCCCGTCGATCCGAGCGGTGTCGGCTTGCACCAAGGCGACGTCGGTGGCGACGTATTCGAGGCCGCGGTACACTTGAGTATCGGCGCTCGGAAGAAAAACTGGAGGGGATGTCCGTTGAGCGAACAATCGGTGGAGAGCTCGCCTTCGGCGCACTCCATGGGAGAGTGGCAGGCAGTCTCTGACAGGCTCGTTGCGGGCATTTGCCACGACCTGGCCGGCCGAGCGGCAGCGCTGGGCGGAATCCTCCACCTCATGCGGCTGGAAGAAGCGGACGACGAATCCCTCCGACCGTTCTTCGACGAGGAGATCAGCCGCTTGGAACAGGCCATCCGGCTCCTTCGGCTTCTGCCCGGAAATCTGGAGTCGGCGCCCGAGCCGGTCGTTCCAGGAGATCACATCGCGAGCCTCTGCGCCCTTCACCGACACCATCGCGGGCTCGAGGACGTGCAGGTATCGCTGGAGGATGATCGAAGCACGCCGCCCATCTTCGTGAACCTGGCCCGCTTCCGGCAGACGTTCCTGATTCTGCTCGCGGATTCTTCGAAGCGGGCCCTGGACGCCGGTAGGTCGCTCGTGCGCGTCTCCACCCGGCCGGAGGGGGGTCGATCGGTGATCGGCTTCGAGATTCCAACGCGATCAGTAGGCGACCCGGCCCGTCGCCCCGATTGGAGGGCCAGCTCCGCGTCAGCGATCGAGCGCGCCGGTCAGGCGTTGGCGGAAGCAGGAGCCGAAGTGGTCGCCGAGCATGACGAGATGGGGATCCGGGTGGAGATGCGCTTCCCCGCGATGCGATCGGCCGCACATCGAAGCTGACGCATCGACCCCTAACAGCCCGTGGTAGAAATAGATTGAACCTCGCGCAGGGGTCTCGCGTGTGCTGGAGTAGGATTGACGACGAGTTGTAGCAGAGCTACGCCGAGGAGGAGGGACGACCTCCAGGGCCGCGATCCCCCTGCGCCCATCATCAGGTGTGACATGTCCATAATGGTCATGGGTTCCGGTGGCACGGCACGAGGTTCACTCTATTTCTACCACGGGCTGCTACGCGCTGTCGATCCCTTCGGCCGGCGTCTTCGCGCGGAGCCCCTCCACCCACTTCGCGGCTTCCGCGCTCGAGCCGGCCCTGCGGTTCTCCTCGGCGATCCGGGCGACGATCTCCTCGCGTACGATCCCGACTTTCGAGGGCGCTTCGATCCCGAGACGCACGCTCCGCTCGTCCGCAGCGAGAACGACGATGCGTATGCCCCCGTCGATGAGGATGGCGTCTCCTGGGTGTCGGCTGAGAATCAGCATGTGGCCGGGTATGCGAGTGGCTAGAGGATGTGTCGGGGCTGGCCCGTCTACATGTTGAACAGCGAGTCGATCATCTCGTCAGCGACGGTGATCACACGGGCGGCGGCCTGGTAGGCCGTTTGGAACTGGATCAGCTTTACGAGCTCCTCGTCGGTCGAGACGCCCGAGTAGGAGATCCGTCTCGAGTCGGCTTGGTCACTCAGAGATTCGTGCGCCTCGGCGTTGTGCTCGACCGTCCGAAGTGTGCTGCCGAGCCCGACGACGAGATTCGAGAGAGCCCCGCCCGGCGTCTCGCCGAGGGTCGGCAACGAGGTGTCCCGCAGGCCGGAGATCGCCAGCGCCACATCGTTCGCCCCTGCCAAGTACGTCCCCAGGAGGTCCCCGGCCCCGGCTGCGATCGCGGTCGCGCCCGCGAGCACGTCCGCCGACAAGGCGATCGAGTTCGCGTCGAGTCCGGTCGGATCGAAGAAGTCGATCCCGCTGTTCCCGTCGGGGTTCGTCCCCGCTTGATGCAGGAGGTTGATCTCTTCGACTAACGCGCGTGCCAGATCATCCAGGCCCGTCTGCATGGCCGAAGATCGGTGTTAAGGAAGGTCAACAAGCCACCCGTCGCGGCCCCGGGCCGGGAGAGGCTGGACGGATTGCCCACGACGCCCATGCTGATCGTTCCCATCGAGACCCTGACGTCGAGAGTGTTGAAGTGTGCTCCATCGACGAGCGTGGAGCCCGCCGCGATGACGCCGACGCGGCCATTGGTGCGCTCCACGACCTGGATCGGGATCAGGGTGGACAGCTCGTCCACCGCGCGATCGCGCGCATCCCGCAAATCCCCGCTCGTGCCGCCCCCGACTTCTGTCGCTACGACCTTCTCGTTCAGCGCCGCGATCTGGGTGGCGAGCTCGTTGATGCGATCGACCGAAGCCGTGAGCTGGTCCTCAGTCGCGTCGCGGAGGTCGTCGAGATCTGCGTTCAGTGCGTTGAAGTGCGCCGCCAGGGAGCGTCCGGCTTCCCGAACCACGGTGCGCGAGGGCAGGTCGCCCGGGTTGGCGGTGAGGTCGCTGAACGCCGTGAACAGCGCGTCCATGCCGAACCCCAGGCCCCAGTCGCTCGGCTCGCGCAATAGGGTCTCGACCTGCGTCAGGAGCCCGGCCCTGCTTCGGAACCCGGCCGCCGACGAAGTCTCCCGCCTGAAGGACCTGTCCATATAGGCGTCCCGGACCCGCGCGATGTCGTCGATCTTCACGCCCGACCCGAAGATCCCCTGAGCCAGCCGTACGGGCGGGAGCTCGGTCAACACGGGCACCTGGCGCGAATAACCGTCGGTCGTCGCGTTGGCGATGTTGTGCGCCGTCACGTCGATACTCTGCTGGTGCGTGCGAATCGCCGACGAGGCGATGGACAGGATGCTACCGAGACTCGCCATGGGGCTTTCTCCGGGCCGCTACACGCGCCGGTTGATCAGTATGCCACCGCCGCCCCTAACGGACTCGTCGTGGGCAGCCGGACCATAGAGCACCTCTTCGAAGGGAGCTCCGCACATGGCCCGCAACATCTCGTCTCCGGTTCGGACGGCTGTCTGCAGCACCCGGCGGTTGATCTCGAGCTCGTTCGCGAGCGCGCGCGCCGAGGCTCGCAGCTCCTCCCGGACGGTGTCGAGGCCGGAGGTCATGCGGGGTCCGAGCACCTCGCTCAACTCCGCGATCGAGACTTCCTCCGTACCGACGAGCAGGTCCATCAACCCACGGCGACGTCTGCGCGCTTCCGCGATCGTAAGGAGGATTCTCTGAGCGTCGTGCACGGTGTCGTCCACGGTCTCCAGGTTGTCGGCGGCGACACCTGCTCGCTGCCGACGGAGAACCAGCGTCAGGTTGTTCAATAGCCTCGTTTCCGTCCTGAGAGCGTCTTCCAGAGGCTCGATCCCCGCGTCCCGGTCGAAACGCGGTTGAGGATTCACAGCGAGGGGCTCGTGAGACGGTGAGCTCACCCAGGACTCCTGTCGGGAAGAAGGGGCCGGTGCGCACTGTCGGGCGCGCCCTCGGGCTCCTCGGTCACGGTGAGGGCGACGAACTCGGACGTTCCGAGGGCGCTGAAGACACGACCCCCGTTCCCCCCTTCTTCGACAGGTTGCTTCGTTTGCTTAAGCGGTTCAGAGAGATCACCCGTAACCGCCTCGGGGGCCGCGCCGCCGAAATGCCTATAGAGCGCCTCCCCTATCCCGCCTTGGGACCGTGCGGCTGCAGCGTCCGCGAGATGCTGGTCCAACAGACCGGCGAAGATCTCCTCTCCGCTCCCTCCGCTGACTGCGCCGCCCTCAGGGACGGTCGAGCGCATCGACTTGAAGAGCTCGGCTGTCAGCACTCCCTCGAACAGGGCGGTGGCCGCACGCAGCCGTTCGTCCCGTCCGGTGATCTGGCCGCGCTTGAGGGCCTCGAGAAGGTCCGTGCGGTTGCGGCCGATGTCGCCGACGGAGTCACCGGGAGGCACCGTCATCGGATCAGCACGCCGGCGGCGAGGGCGCCCACTTCGCGGAGCGACTCGAAGACCGCTGCGATCGCGGACGGAGGTGCGGCGACCGCATGAAGGGCCGCGGCGACGTCCTGCACGCTCGTCCCAGTCGGGATGCGCACGTCCCCAGGTGTCAGATCGGCCCCTGGCTGACCTCCGATGGACAGCGTCATCGACCCGTGGCTCACGACCGCCTCTCCGACCGTCAGGCCACCCCCCGCGACGACCGTCCCGTCACGACCATCGATGATGATCTGGGCGGCCCGGTCGGGAGTCACCATCAGCGCGACTATGCTCGCCAGGGTCTCGGCCGGGGGGGTGGCGGCCGGATCCAGCGCCAAGGCGATGGAACCCGGGTCCTCCACGGAGGCGGTCCCGTCGCCGATCGAGGCGTTGATGACCGTCGCGATGCGCGTGGCGGTCGTGAGGTCGGGAGACCGTAGCAGCAGTCTGGACGTCGCGTTGAAGTCGGGGCGGGGCAGCGCCTGCTCCAGAATCCCACCCTCCGGAATGCGCGCTGTCGTCTCGACCGAGTACCCGCCGCCGCGTGGATCGCCGCCCTCGCTGACGAGCAATGAGCCTTGGCTCGTGCCGACGGGCTCACCGCCGATCATGCTCACCATGGGTGTCAGCCAGAGGACGCCGCCCCGCAGGGAGACGGCATCGCCTACCGACGCAACGTGAACTTGAAAGCGCCCGCCGGCACGCAGGTAGGGCGAGGCCTCCGCGGTGACCAGAACTGCGGCGACGTTCCGCGTTCTGAGGAGCTGCTCGGGGACCTCGACATCGAAGCGCCGCAGGAGGTTCGCCACGGAGCGGACCGTGTGGCCGGAGCTGAAGCCTCCGATCACTCGGTCGCCGCTTCCGTCGAGCCCCACGACGAGCCCATAGCCCATAAGGCGCACGGGAACGTCGTTCTCGGCCACGGTCAGGTCACGGACGCGCACTTCCTGGGCTCCGGCCGCCTTCGCGCCGCCGCCGACGCCGGCGAGCAGTGCCGCACGGATGAGCCACGGGGACGTGAGGCTGCGCGATTTCTCAGTCATGTCAGGGAACCAGGAGGTTGAGGAGCTTGGACCAGATCCCTCCAGCCTTCACGAGCTCCCCGTTCGAGGTGTACAGGATCTCCGCCTCTGCGATGCGCCACGATTCCACCGTATTGCTCGAGCTCACGTCCTGCGCCCGCACCCAGCCGCGTACGACGATCTCTTGCTCGTGGTCGTCGATCTGGACCTTCTTGTGCCCCTCGATCTTGAGTGAGCCACTGGGCGTAGCCTCCACCACACGCGCGCTCATCTCGGCCGCAAACCGCTCACGCCGTGAAGACTCCCCTCGGTCGCGTCGGGCGACGTCGTTCCCGGTGCGGAGGCCACCGCCCATGGTGCTTCCATTCTGCCCACCCGAAACGGACAGATCCCGGTCCTTCTGACGGCTCGCGGAGTCGTTCCGGTCGGCGGTAGCCACGGTGTACTCGTCGATGAAGATCGTGATCAAGTCGCCTTCCCGGAGCGCGACGCGGTCCGACGTCCACGAGCTCCGTACCGGTCGCGGGCGCTCGGGGGCCGCGGCGGGAGCAGGAAGCGTCCCGACGGAGTCCGGCGGCGCTTGGGCGCTCAGGGTCAGGGGGGTGTTGGCTGTGCCGAGCAGGCCGAGGGACAGGACGCAGAGGCCCCAGGAGACGATGCCGCCGAGCTCGCGCCCCTGGCCGCCGCATCGGGGCCGCGGCCCGTTCGCTCTAGCTTCCATGTTCCGCTTCTCCAGCTCCATGTCCCGTTCCTCCAGTTCGCGCGGGTTCTCTGAGCTCGACCCGGCCCGGGCCGGTGACCACGCCCTTCACCCGCTGGCCGGTGTCCGTTCTCACGTAGATCTCTTCTCCCCTACCTGCGTTTCGTAGGGCCCGCCCTCCCACCGTGAGCCTGAGACCGCCTCGGACCCAGTCGATTCTGATGGGACTACCGGACCGAACGAGGTCGGGGGGGCGCACGCTGGGCGGCGCGAGCGCGTCGCCCTCCTGGAGCGCCCGGTGAGCGATCCAGCCCGGGGCCACCGCGACCGGCGCCGCGTTTCGCGGGTCACCCCAATGTCGGCTCGATTGGCGGGCGATATCGCCTTCGGTGAGCACATCAATTCGGGCCACCGGCCGCGCAGCCACCGCGATCTTGGTTTCCACGGCGGCGCGGACACGGAGTCGAGTGCTCTCCGCTCTCTTCGGGTCGGTGAGCTCCACGAACCAGTACCCACCTCCGCCGCTGCCCGAAAGGAACACGAGCGTCTCCGGAGTCGGTGCGTAGTCACCGGCCGGGCGGCCCCAGTGGACCGACACGAGCTCCGCCGGCACGCCCCAGCGGTCGCCGATCATGGTCCTTACGCGGCGTCCGATCTCCGGATGCTTCGGCCAAGGCGTCGAGTCCGGCTCGACGGCCAGGGCCGTGCTCCCGGCCTCGACCATTCGGTGGCCGACGTCGATTCTGGGTACTCCGTAGCGGACGTCGACGGCGGGCACCTGAGGTTTCGCGGCTCTTGCTTGTGACGCTCCGGCGCGGGCCGTCGACCCGACCATGACGGCCGCCGCGAGCGCCCAAGCGGCCACACCTACGAGACCGTGCCTCGGTCTGCGATGAGGACGCATGGGTCTAGCGGAGCAAGTTGTTAGCGATCTCGGCCATGTCCTCTGCCGACTGCAACGCTTTCGAGTTGATTTCGTACGCGCGCATCGCCGTGATCATCTCGACCATCTCCTGGACGATCTCGACGTTACTCGACTCCAGCGCACCCTGTATGACCCGGCCGAAACCGTCGTCCTGGGGAAAGCCCAGCCCTGGATCGCCCGAAGCCTGCGTCTGTACGAGGAGGTTCTCGCCGATGGCTTGGAGACCAGCCGAATTGGTGAACCGAGCCAGCTCGATTCGACCCACTTCTATCGGGTCCAGTGACCCCGCGACGGTCGCCGTGAGGATCCCTGTCCGCGAGATCGTGATGTCCGTCGTGTCGGGAGGAATGCTCACTCCTGGCAGCACCGTGTAGCCGGCGTTCGTGACCAGTGATCCCTGGTCGGACAGCATGAAGCTGCCGTCCCGGGTGTACGCCGGGCTGCCGTTCGGTAGCTGCACCTGGAAGAAGCCGTCCCCTTCGACAGCCATGTCCAGCTTCCGTCCGGTCTCCAGCAACGCTCCCTGGATCTCGACTCGTTGGACGGCTGCGAGGCGGGTCCCCCGCCCGATCTGGATTGCCTCTGTAGTGTCCGCGTCGGCTCCTTCGACGGACTGGGCTCCCTGGGCGGTCTGGTAGAGCAGGTCCTCGAAGTGCGGCATGCTGCGCTTGAAGCCGGTCGTGTTCACGTTCGCCAGATTGTTGGCGATCACCTCGACGCGGGTCTGCTGCGCCTTCATTCCTGTGGCGGCGGTCTGTAACGACGGGTCCATCGATTCCTCCGTGTCGGTCGGCTCGCGGCGCGCCTGCGCCGGGCCGTTCGGATCAGGTGTCACTCCAGGCGGGACAACTCGTTCGCGATGGTGCCCTGGACTCGATCCAGCGCCTCCGACGCTTTTTGCAGGGACGCGTACACGCGCTGGATCTCGATCATCTCGACGAGGGAGCTGATCGGCTCCACGTTGGACTCTTCCAGGTAACCTTGGTGCACGGTGACTCCACCCGCGGACACCAGCTCCGCGTCGGTCGCGAACAGCAGCCCTTCGCCGCGCAAGAGCTGTGCGGGGTCCTCGATATCGACGACCCTCAGCGTGGCCTCGGGGGTTCCGTCCACGGAGATCACCCCGTCCCGGTTGATCTGCACGTCACCTGGAGGCAGCAAGATTTCGCCCTGGTCGCCCAACACCGGGTTGCCGGCCGCGTCGACCAACCGAGCCGAGCCGTCGATGCTCAAAGCGCCACCGCGGGTAAGCCGGAGCCCCTCTGGGGTCTTCACCACCAGGAAGCCGTCTCCCTCCAGGGCGACGTCCAGGGGTCCTTCGGTCTGCGTCAGCGCACCACCCTCGAAATCGGTGGTGGCGCTCGGTGTTGGACCGGCGCCGTCGAGAAGACGCGCGAACACGCGCTCTCCCTTGAAGCCGTGCGTCGAGGTGTTGGCGAGGTTGTGGGCCATGACGCGCTGCTTCTGCTCCCAGTAGCGCATCGCCCGAATCGTATTCGAGATGACGCCGGGCTTCATTGCGTGGGCCCTCCGTAGCTCGGGCCGTGGTGTTGATCACGCTCGTGCTGGAGGAGCCCCTCGCCCACCCCGCCGGAGGCCGACTCGGCGGCTCCCGCTCCGGTGTCCCCGTGGGTGCGCGGCGGGCCTAGTGGGCCCGTCTGGGCGAGCGCGAAGCGCAAGACGTCCTGGGCCATCCCTGTCCGCCGTGAAATCTCCAAGAGCGGGACGCCCCCGGTCGCGAGGTCGTACGCGATGCTCACGACGCTGTCGGGTCGAACGCCATCGATCGGAGACGTGCTCCATCGAGCGCGTTGGGCGCGGATGCGTGCCCGGCGGCGCATGGTCCATCCCGAGATGATCAGCAAGCAGCCCGTCGCTCCGGCGATGAGCGCTCCCGCGGGTGGGTCGATGCCCATGGCGCTGATGCCAGCGTCGACGAAGCGGGCCGCGTCCCGCGCGCGCCGGATCGTCGCAAGCCAAGCGGTCCGAGCCTTATCGATCATCTTGGTGGACCCCCCGGCGCCGGATCGAGCGGCCGCGCGACCAATCGAGTCGGCAACAAGGACCGCCGCGGAGGGGCCTGTGTCTTCGCCGAGCCCCGGAAGCACCTCCGCGAGATCGGCCCAGCTCTCGGGCGAATCCGGCGATGCGAGCGCGGCGCGAATTCGAGCAGCGACCAGCTCGCTCGGGTCGGCGTCCGGAAGGTCGACGCCCACGGGGAGCTGGCTCGGGGAGCGGACCTGTGCGCTCGCGACCGTGGCTCCGAACGCGTTCACGGCGAGCCCCAGGACGAGAAGCCCGGCCCGCCCGACCTTGATCATGACAGGGACTCCGATTCACGGAGTCGGCTGAGCCTGGAGCGGAGCGTCTTGATTGCCTTCGAGCGAATCTGGGAGACTCGCGATTCGGTCACGCCCAGGACGGAGGCGATCTCGTGAAGCTTGAGCTCCTCGAAGTAGTAGAGGGAGAGCACGATCCGCTCCTGCTCTTTCAGCTCGAGGATCTCCTCCCTCAGGATCTCCATCTCCTCGGTGCGTGACAGGCGCTCTTCGATTTCGTCCGGTGCCGAGCTGACCAGGATCTCTTCGGGGGTCGTGTTGCGCCCGGATGCCGGGTCGAGTGGCCGGTCGAGAGAGATTTGAACGGCCTGTTCAGTCTCCCTCCTCCATTGCCACAGCTTCTCGACATCGATCCCCATCTCGTCGGCGGTCTCTTCGTCGCGGGGAGCCCGATCGAGGGTCGTCATGAGCACCTCGCGAGCGCTCGAGATCTCGCGCTGCTTTCGTCGGATCGAACGAGGTGCGTGATCTCGGCGCCGAAGGTCGTCCAGAATTGCTCCCCGGATCCTCGGAGCCGCGAAGGTGCTGAAGGCCAAGCCCCTCTCGGGCTCGAAGCGCTCCACCGCCTTCATGAGGCCGATGGCGCCCGCGCTGACGAGCTCATCGAACTCGGCGTCCATACGCGTAGAGCGCATGACCTGGCGGGCCACGTGATGAACGAGACGAAGGTGCTTCGTGAGAAGCTGATCGCGGGCGTCCGCGTCCCCGTCTACTTGGTAGGAATGCCAGAGCGACGTTTCCATGCTTTCGATCTCTCCGCCGAATACGACTGGAGTGGTTCAGTCGTCATAGGCATAGCGCGTACCACGCGAACGGAGGGATGTGGCTCTTGAGAGGGATTACTGTAAGTCGTTTATGTTAACGTATTTACGGCTTAGACGACGACGCGCTGGGAGGGATGTGAGCGGGAGCAGTCTGGACCGGGCCGGCAGGGTCTGCCGGGGCTGAACCGGAGGGATCTTCCGGGACGGGAGGGACTGCGTCAGCCCCCGCGGGTCAGCGGGACGACGGATGCGCCGGTCCGCGCAGAAGCTGCCTGCTCGGCGAGGATGCGCTCCACAATCTCACGGGCATCGACCAGCGCTTGGCTCCCGCGGGCTGCGTCGTTCAAGAGACGTCCGCCAGTCATGGCGCTGCGCAGACCGGCGTCCTCCGCGGCGGACTGGACGATCTGGTACACCGCCCTGGCTCGGGGCCCATCGTGGCCATTGACCAGCACTTCGAGGGGAAGATTCGGGAAGCGGGCGCATGCCACCTTCATGAGGGCATGGCTCGAGGCGAGAGCGATGCGGTCCGACGCCGTCACGACGATCAGGCGCTCGGCTCCGGCGTGGCAGGCCGCAACGACCGATTCGAGGCGGGAGCCGCCATCGACGATGACGAGGTCGAAATCGTCGTACAATCCGGACAGGCGTCTGAAGAGCGCTCGTCGCTCGCCCGCGGCCGACGCGTAGGTGCTCGCGACCCCTCCGTCACCCCCCGGCACGAGAGAAAGATTCCGGTCCACCTCTATTACGAGGTTCGCCACTGCCGTCTCTCCGCCACGCAGGGCGCCGATTCCTGGCCCAGGCGACGCACCGAGGAGAAGGCTCAGCACCGGAACGTTCTCGTCCCCATCGACGAGCAGCGTCTGCTGTCCGCGCGACGCCGCGGCCAGGGCGAGGAGCGCCGACACCGTAGAGGTACCCGCACCACCTTTGCCGCTGCCCACAACGAGGACGCCCGGAACGAGTTCCTGCTCGGAGGCCCTTCCATGGCGTGCGATGAAGTCTCGGAGCGAGTCCACCGGCTGGGTCACCCGGCCGCCCGATAGAGCTCTTCGACTTCACCACCCAAACCCAGAGCCGAGAGGATCCTGGGACCCGCGACGCGCAGGTCGCTGGGGATGTCTTGACCGTCGGTCACCCACCGCGCCGGAAGCTCGATGGCCTGCGCCATCTCTGCGAGTCCCACGTCTCCGGCAACCTGATCGAGCTTGGTGAGCAACACGTGGGTGAGGCCACAGGACGTGAAGGATTCGCGTGCTTTACGGGCCACGTCGATGCGCACACCGACCGGGACGACGAGGTGGACTTCGTCGGGCTCGATTGTGCGCAGGACATCGTGCCACCGGGAGCTCGCGACGGGTGCCCGCCCGGGGGTGTCGACGACGAGCGCATCGCAGGAGCGGAGCCGCTCCATCGCGCCCGGCACCTCGCGCTCGTGGTACACCACTTCCAGTGGGATTCCGGCGATCTCGGCGTAGGTTTGGAGCTCTTCTACGGCTCCGACCCTCAAGGTGTCCAACGTCACAAAGCCGACCGTGCGGCCGCCGAGACCCCTTGGGTGCAGCGCGAGCTTGACCGCGGTGCTGGTCTTCCCGCTTCCAGACGGTCCGAGCAGCGCGATGGTGTACGGCCCCAGCCTGTTCCGGCGGTTCTGAGCGCGTTCGGCCGCCGCGCGTCCCCCGTCGAGCTTGGTCCGCAGCGCCTCCACTTCCTGCGCGGGTGCAGCGACGATTTCCACGACTTTGCGACCCTTACGCTTCTTGACCTTGGTCCGGACGATCATCGCGTCCTCCCCCAAGGCCCTGCGTACCTGGCCTACGACCTTGTGGAGCTGGTCACCTCTGAACGTCTCCAGTTGCATCGTTCAACTCCCATGTGGCAACACGCCTGAGGGTCACTTGAGGCGGCAGCTCCGCCAGCGACACCACAGGCACGGAGGGCAGAACGGGCTCGATCAGCCGTCGGATCCCGACGCGCATGCCCGGTGGGGTGATGAGTGGTACGGGTCGGCCCTCTCCCGTGTGAGACCTCGCCAGTGCGTCGAGCCGGGCGAGGAGCTCCGTCAGCGTGTCCGGATTCATCACCCTCGGAAGGCCCTGACCTTGGCGGGGGCTGAACAACGCCATCAGGGACGCTTCGAGCTTGGGGCCGACCGTGATGCCGCGGACCTCGCCGTGGTCGTCTTGATAGAGCTCTCCTATGACGTTCGAGAGCGCTCTGCGCACGTGTTCCGTCAGTGCTTCCGGATCCTTCGTGCCGTCCGCCTGGTCGGCTAGGGTCTCGAGGATCGTCACCAGGTCTCGGATCGGCACGCGCTCCTTTAGAAGCCGTTGCAACACGCGGTGCATGACGCCGAGGGGGATCTTGCCCGGCACGACCTCCTCGACGAGGGCCGGGTACGTCTCCTTCAGCGTGTCCACCATCTCCTGCACGTCCTGCCGGCCGAGCAACTCTGCCGCGTTGGCCTTCAGCGTCTCCATCAAGTGCGTGGCCACCACGGTCGACGGCTCTACGACGACGTATCCGTTAGCCTCCGCGTCCACCCGGCTCGGTTGCGAGACCCAGCGAGCCGGCATGCCGAAGCTGGGATCAACCGTGTCCATCCCGTCCACGGACTGGATCACGCCACCGGTGTCGAGGGCAAGGAGGAGGCGGGGCATGACCTCCCCCCGCGCCACCTCGGTTCCCCGGATCTTGACGATGTATTCGTTTGCCGTGAACCGGACGTCGTCACGGATGCGGATGGGCGGGATGAGAATCCCTAGCTCGAGTGCGGCCTGCTTGCGCAACAAACGGATCCTCTCGAGTAGATCCCCGCCCTGGCTCTCGTCCACCAGCGGAATCAGCGCGTACCCGATCTCGAGCTCGACCGGGTCGATCTGCAACAGGTCCTGGACCGGGGTCCGTTCGGT
Organism: Longimicrobiales bacterium; assembly: GCA_965248625.1. Classification (GTDB taxonomy): domain Bacteria; phylum Gemmatimonadota; class Gemmatimonadetes; order Longimicrobiales; family Gaopeijiaceae. The sequence goes on from OZ252109.1 coordinate 3,206,584, forward strand.
CGCCGGCACTTCCTCAACTGCGGTAGCGGCGGGGAGTGCGCCTGCCGACTTCCGATCCATGACCGCCGATCGACGTGCCCCCATCGCCGCCCCGCCGGCCAAGGCCAGGAACGGGATGGTTGGAAGTCCGGGGACGAGGGCGATCAGCCCGAGGAAGCCCGACGCGATCCACATCGGGCGGGTCTGGCGGCCTACCTGCTCGATGACCGCGTCGGAAACCCTCTTCCGGCTGGACGAGCTGGTCACCATGATGCCCGCCGCCGTCGAGATCACGAGCGCGGGAATCTGGGTCACGAGCCCATCGCCCACGGTCAGGACCGTGTACTCGGAGAGCGCCCGCGTCATCGGCATTCCGCGCTGCACGACGCCCATGAAAATGCCCCCGACGATGTTGATGGCCGTGATCAGAAGTCCGGCGATCGCGTCTCCCCGGACGAATTTGGCAGCACCGTCCATTGCGCCGTAGAAGTCCGCTTCCTGGGAGACTTCGTCCCGCCGGCGCCGCGCTTCGGTATCGTCGATGAGGCCCGCGGACAGATCCCCGTCGATGCTCATCTGACGGCCTGGCATCGCGTCCAGGGTGAAGCGGGCGGCCACCTCCGCCACTCGCCCGGCACCCTTGGTGATCACGATGAAGTTGATCGCCACGAGGATCAGGAAGATGACTACGCCAACCGCGTAGTTGCCCCCGATCACGAACGCGCCAAAGGCGTCGATGACGCTCCCCGCGTCCCCCTGACCCAGGATGAGCCGGGTGCTGGACACGTTCAGCGCCAGCCGGAAGAGCGTCAGAAGGAGGAGAAGAGAGGGGAACACCGAGAAGTCGAGGGGTCGCTCGGTGTAGAGCGACGTCAGCAGCACCACTAGGGCCGACGCGATGCTGAGCGCCAGAAGGAGGTCGAGCAGCCAAGTCGGCAGGGGAAGCACCAGGAGTCCTACGATCGCGACGACTCCCATCACGACCGGCAGCTCAGCCATTCGCGGCAGCTTCAGCATGGCGCTCCGCAGAACTCCGCTCTCGGCCGTCATACGACGCTATTCCCCCGCCAAGCAGGGCGCCAATTGGCACGCTGGCGGATGACGAAGGCCAAGACCTCGGCCACGGCCACGTAGAGCTCGACTGGAATCGGGAAGCCGATTCTCGCCGCCGCCAACAACGCCCTGGCCAGCGGCTTGTTCTCGACGAGTGGGACGCCGGCTTCGAGGCCGATCTCCTTGATCTTCTCCGCGACTTTTCGCTCGCCCATCGCGAGAACGATCGGCGCCGCGGCCACGGACGGGTCGTACTTCAGCGCCACGGCGACGTGGGTCGGGTTGGTGATCACGACGTCGGCGTCGGAGACCGAGATCAGCATCCTGCGACGGGCCAGCGATCGGCCCATGCTCCGAACGCGTGCCTTGACGTTTGGATCGCCGTCGGAGTCCTTCTGCTCGCGCTTGATCTCCTCCATCGACATGCGCAGCCCCTTCTCGTGCTGCCAGAGCTGATAGGCGTAGTCGGCCATCGCCAGGAGCAGATAGGCGAGCCCGGCGATGACGAGGAGTCGGACCGCGTATTTCCTGATGATCTGTAGCAGCGCATAGGGTGATTGCTGCGCGAGGCCCGAGAGGTCCGCGGACGCCGACCGGAGCGCGAGGTACACAGCCACGCCGACGATCGTGAGCTTCAACAGCGATTTCGCGAGCTCCGCGACAGCCCGAACTCCCCAGATCCGCTGGATCGTCTTCTGCGGATTCAGCTTCGACCAGTCCGACTTCAGCGGTTCGACCGTCAGGACTCCGCGCCCTTGCACGGCACCCACCATGAGCGCGACGCCGGCCATGGCCACGAGTATGGGAGCGATGCCTCCGAGCGTTCGCCAGCCCAACTCGCCGATCCACTCCGCCGTCGAAATAGCTCCCACCGGCGGGGCCGTCGCCTGGGCCATGGTGCTTCCGAACAACGCGGCGAGCGTGGAGGCCAGGTGCGGACCGCCGACTTGCAGGACAGAAGCGGCCGCCAGGAGGAGGAAGGCGTTGGTAACCTCCTGGCTGCGGGGAACCTGTCCCTTCTTGAAGGCTTCGCTACGCTTTCGCGGAGTTGCCGCGTGCGTCTTCTCCTGGAAGGACTCGGCCACCGGTCAGCTCCCGTCCGGCATGAATCGGCCGAGCAGATCCTGAACCGTGTCACCGTACATGACGGGCCAGGACGAGAAGTAGGTGGCCAGGAGAGGCAGCGAGAGGCCAAGGGCCAGCAGGCCAATCCCGATCTGGAGGGGGAATGCCACCATCAGGACGTTCAGCTGGGGCACAGTCCGGGCCAAGACGCCCAGGGTCGCGTTGCCGATCATCATCGCACCCACGACGGGAGCCGCGAAGAGCAGGCCCAGCGCGAACAGCCGCCCCCCGATGAGCACGAGCCCCGCCAACCCTTCCTCCAAGCGAATCGCACCGCCGAGGGGGATGGCATCCATCGAAACCGACACCGCCTCGATCATCAACAGGTGTCCGTCGACCGACAGGATGAACGCCATCGCGACGAGGCCCATGAATTGCCCGAGGACGGGCATCTGGGTGTGGGACAGCGGGTCGAGGATGTTCGCTCCGGAAAGGCCCATCTGGACGGCGAGCGTGTCGCCCGCCGATTCGGCTGCGCCGACGAACACCGCCGCCCCGAAGCCGAGGGTCAGCCCGACCAGCGCTTCCGCCAAGATTGTCGAGGCCGACACCACAGGCTGCGCGACCGAGTGCCCCAAGGCGGCTGGCATCAGCGCGAGGACGAGAGCAACCAGGACCGCCGCGCGAATGCGGGAAGGCACGATCCGAGCCGCGAACATCGGCGCGATCAGAACGAGACCGCTCATCCTCGTGAAGAAGAGCACCCCCACGGCCGTCGCTTCGGGCGTCAGGTATTCCACGGCTCAGCTGATCAGTCCGGGGAGTCCCCGAAACAGCTCCGTCGTGTACCTCATCAGGGTCTGGAGCATCCAGGACAGGAGCACCATGAAGGTCGCCGCGATGGCGAAGAGCTTCGGCACGAACGAGAGCGTCTGCTCCTGGATGGATGTCACGGCCTGGAGGACACTCACGACGAGTCCGACGGCCAGTGCGATGCCCAGCAAGGGTCCAGCGAGGCTGAGAGCAAGCATGATCGCGTCCCGCGCCATGTCGAGAACGAGTCCGATCGGCATGCTACCCGAAGCTCTGGACCAGGCTGCCCATGACCAGGGACCAGCCGTCGACGAGAACGAACAGCAGCAACTTGAATGGCAGGGAGACCATCACGGGAGGAAGCATGAACATCCCCATGCTCATCAACACGGAGGCCACGACGACGTCGATGACCAGGAACGGCAGGAAGACCGCGAAGCCCATTTGGAACGCGTTGCGCAGCTCGCTCGTCACGAACGCCGTCGTCAGAACGACGAGTGGGATGTCCTCGAAAGTCTCCGCAGTGACGTCGGGCCGCATGTCGAGGAAGGTGGCGAGGTCGCTTTCCCGCACCGACCCGAGCATGAAGTCCCGGAAGGGCAGGCTCGACCGGCGAAGCATCTCGGCCTCCTCGATCTCACCGTCCATCCAGGGGACGAGCGCCGTCTCATTGGCGACCGAGATCGTCGGTGCCATGACGTACCCCGTGAGGAGCAATGCCAGAGCCGCCAGGAGGTGAGCGGGTGGAGCCGTCTGGGTGCCGATGGCCTGCTTCAGGAGGTGCAGGACGATGAGGATCCTGGTGAAGCTCGTCATCAGGAGCAGCAGGGTGGGGAGCAGGGTCAAGAAGCCCACGAAGAGGACCGTCCCGACTGGCCCCGTGAGCCGCAGACCCTCCTCGCCGTCCCGACCCATCCGAAGGTCGATCGCGGGAGCCGACTGGGTCGCCGCGGCCACCGCACGATCGATTCCGGCTTGCTCGATTGCGGTGACGTCGAGAGCAGACCGCCCGGCCCCGACAGCTGCCGCGGCGGGATCCGCCAGCGCGCCGAAGCCCGCAGTCATGACCAGAACGGTGGTGAGTCGGATGGCGTTGCGGACCCGGTGCCACACCCCTCGACCGTGGTCGTCTCCGATGCCTGGGGCGGGAGGGACCCCGTCGGGGGCGAAGTCACCCGGCAGTGCGCGTCGGGAACCGATTCCGCCCACGGCATCGGCGAAAGCCGCCGCCCGGCCTGAGGCATCGTAGCAGTCTCCCCACCCCGGGTCGGATTCGGTGTGGCCGTTAGGGCGGTCGTTGCCTGCGAGGCCGTGGTCGGTGAGGTCGTGGCCGGCGCGCTCGTGCCCGGTGAGGTCGTGGTCGGCGCTCCGGGGGTAGGCGCGGACGTGGGCAGCGTGCTCGTTGCCGGCACTCTCGTGGCCAGAGAGCTCCTGGGGGTCGAGCTCGAGAAGGAGCGACACCCCTCCGTCGCCGAACGAGACCAAGGCCGACCGCGAACCGACACGGACAACGGCGACGCCTTGGCGGGGTGCCAACCCGATGCGGTGCAGCACCTCCAGGGTGGCGCCATCGGCACGTCGGCGCATGCCTGGGATCGATCCTCGGACCATGCGAGCCATCAGGGCGATCGCCGCGAGAACGAGCGCCAGTGCGCTGGCAACGGCGACGAGGGACGGAGCGGTCAAGGCGCTGCCGCCACCGTGCTCGCGATGGCGCCGGCGATGATGCGCGTGATGCGAACGCCGAACTGCTCGCCCAGCACGACGACCTCACCTTCTGCGAAGCGCCGGTCTCCTACGAACACGTCGACAGGCTCTCCAGCGAGCCGGTCCAGCTGAACGACCGATCCGCGCACCAACGAGAGGAGGTCCTGGACGGCCATCCGGGTACGGCCGAGCTCGATGGCCACGGGAAGGCTCAGGTCGAACAGCACGGACAGGGCCTGCGGGTCCGAGCCTGGGAGGGTCTCCATGAGCTCTCCGAAGTCCACCGACGTAGCCGGCGACTCCGCTTCGCCGAATGGCGCGGCCGGGACACCGACATCCTCTCCGTCGGCAGTCGCCTCGGCCGGCTCGCCTGCAGCGGGGATCTCGTCGGCCGAGGCGACGACTTCATGGGCTTGCGCCTCCTCGGCAACCTCGCCGCCGACTTCTGCGGGAGCACCGTCGGGAGCTTCGGCAGACGCCTCGTCTTGGGCTTCGGCGGAGGACTCGTCGGACGTAGCCTCGGGCACTGTGCCGGATTTCGGGGCTTCGACGTCGGATCCGTCGGCGGCGGCGTCCACTGCTTCGTCGGGCTGTCGATCTTCTGTGCTCACGGTCCGGTCTCTCTTCCCGCCAGGACGGCGTCGTCGGAGGGATCAGGTTCGATGGCTTCTAGGACTCTCACGGCGAGCCTCTTTCCGACTCGCCCGGCGATTCCACGAAAGCGTTTCTGTCCGGAAACGCTGAGGAACAGCTCGGTTTCAGGCGACAACCCAGTCGCGAGAACTCCACCCTCGGTCAGGGACGCCAGCTCTCGCATCGGCAGCCGGATCTCCGGGAGTCGAGCTCCGACCGACACGCGCGAGTTGCGCAGCGAGTCTTCGATGTGTCGCCGGTCGCGCGCACGCTCGATCTCCGAGCCGGGAGCGTGCTCGACACGGCTCTTCGACTGCGCTGTGAAGAACTTCTCCGCCACGGCGAAGGGCAGGCACATCAGGAGCTTGGAAGAGGTTCCCGCGAAGGTCACAGACAGGGTCGCCAACAGCACCGAATCCTCCCGATTCGCGATCTGCAGCATCTCGGGGATCGACTCGAATCCCGAGAGCTCGACGTCCATGACGACGTAGTCGCGCCAGACCTCGCTGAGCTGTTGTGCGGCCCGGTCAGCCACAATGCGAACGACCTTCCGCTCCATCGAGGAAAGCGCCCGATCCGGGATGGCCGGTTCGGTCGCTCCCCCGAGCAGGCGATCGACGAGGTAGAACGCGAAATCGTGCCCGAAGTCGACCACGCCCTGCTGACCGCGCATGTTCTTGATCGCGAACTTGAAGGACGCGCACGGAGAGGGCAGCGAGAGCACGAACTCGCCGAATGTCAGCTGCTCTACGCCATGCAGCTCGACTTCTATCTGGTCGCGAGCCCGACCGGTGATCCAGCCCTCGAGAGACTTCGCGTGAAGCTCATAGATGGCTTCGAGTGACCTCTTGCGGTCCTTGGGGATCCGCTCGGGATGGCGGAAGTCGTAGAGCAGTGGGTCCCCCACGGCATCCAGGAGGGACGCGTCGACATCACCCTCCGAGCCCGCGCTGAAGAGGAGATCGCTCTCGTTTTGCGACAACGTGTCCGGCATTTGGCGCGGCCTCCGTCGACTCGACCTACTGGATCACGAACTGTGGGATCAGGATGCGGCGGACCTTGAGGCTCAACACATTTTGGAGCGCGACCTTGAGCTCATCTGTGAGAAAGTCGCGAGCATTGATGTCGGAGAGCTCCGCCACGGTGTGCTGGCCGAGAGATCGGAGGAGTCCGTCGCGCAGCTCCATGTCCCGTTCGAGCAACACGGCGTTGTTCGAGGGGTCCTCCATCTCGACCGCGATGGTGATCAGGAGGAAGCGGGTTCCTTCGGATCTCGCCGGATTGACGACGAGGTTCTCGATGAGATGAAAGTCCGAGCTCGGCCCCCCTCCTCCGCTATCGCCCCCACCTCCCCCGTGCCCGTCGTCCTCGGCCGGGGCGTGGGTATCCTCGCCCTCTGCGCCGGTCGGGCCGAGCGCCATGCGCTCACCCACCATGGGGCCTACCGCGAACACACCAGCACCACTCCCGATGCTCATCCCCACAATCAGCGTGAGGATCTTGGGCATGAGGCCAGCCTTCTTCTTCTCGACGACTTCCTCGTCCTCGACTTGTGCCTCTTCTGTCGCTTCTTCCGCCATCGAGCCTCCGCACCATCAGCGGTTCGAGTCTCCTCGTGGGCGACCTCGAGACGAGGCCGGTCGGTCGGCCCCAAAAGCAGAGGCCGTACCACGCATGTAGCGGGGCGGACTGAGGCATAGCGAATCCTCTAAGTCGTGGTGTTGTTGATGCTTGGACTGCCGGACTCTCGCCGGCACGGGGCGAGCGCCGGGAGTCGAGGTCCTCTGACTCGGCAGACCCTGCCGGTGGGGTGCGGAGGAAACTGCCGGGGGTGTTCGATCCGGTTGGGTGATGGGCTGCTACCTAGCCATGAGCCCCCGCCCGCTAGTCATTCCGCGGACGGGGGCTCGTGTGTAGGCGTCAGGGACGCCGGGGGCTGGTTACCGCTTGAGGGTGACGATCTCCTGTAGCATCTCGTCGGAGGTCGTGATCACCCGGGCGTTGGACTGAAAGCCCCGCTGCGCCGTGATCATGCTTGTGAACTCCTGCGCGAGGTCCACGTTCGACATCTCGAGGGCGCCGGGCACGATTTGCGACTGGCTTCCTTCGTTGACGTAGCCGAGGACCGCGGCGCCGGAGTTCGCCGAAACCTGGTACATGTTGTCTCCCCGCCGGATCAGGCCTGCCGGGTTGTTGAAGTCGGCGAGGATGATCTGAGCCAGCGTCAGCGTGACGCCGTTCGTGAAGCCACCGGTGATTGTCCCGGTTTGATCGATGCTGAACCGCTCGAGATCACCCATCGTGTACCCATCCTGCTCCTTGACGACGGCCGTCGACGGGGCTGCGAACTGCGAAAGACCGTCGATGGTGCCTGCCAGCCCGAAGTCGAAGTCGATGGACACGTCGGCTGCACCGCTCGCGGGAGTGTACACGAACGGCGTGGCGGGGACGGGTGCGGCGATCTGACCGAGGTTGTCGAATGTGAGCGTCCCGGTATCCCCGGACACGATGGTGCCGGCGACGACCGTGATGGCGTAATCCCACGTCGTCGCGGTCGCTTTCGTGAACGTGAGCGTCATTTCTTCGGTCGCGCCCATCGCGTCGTACACGGTGATCGAGGACTCAGCGGTGTCGCCCACGAGCGCAGCCGCGTCCAGGTTGCCCGCGAGCGCTGCCAGCGTCGTGTCCTTTGCGGCGGACTTCTGACCGAACGGCAGGACGATGTCGGTGATCGAGTCGGTGAGGATGCCCTGCGTCGCGAGCCGACCCTGCACTTTGAAGCCGTTCGTGGACGCGACGAGGTGGCCAGCGGCGTCGAGCTGGAAGTTGCCGGACCGGGAATAGAAGTTCTGGGTCCCGTCAGAGGCAACGAAGAAAGAGTCGCCTTGAATGGCGACGTCCGTGTTGACCCCCGTGCTCTCGAGGTTGCCCTGCGTGAACAGAAGGTCGATGGACCCGATGTTCATCCCCAAGCCGACTTGAACGGGGTTGGTACCACCAGCGACGCTCGCCGCACCGGGTGGACGGCTCGCTCCCTGCACGAGCTGCGCGAAGGCTTCCTCGAACGTGACCCTGGAGGCCTTGAACCCCACCGTGTTCACGTTGGCGATGTTGTTACCGATGACGTCCATCTTGATCTGGTGGTTCCGTAGCCCGGAGACTCCGGAGAAGAGCGAGCGCATCATGGTCAGGTTGCTCCGTTGTAATGAGGTGACTCTCTGTGATCGTTAGTGCGCGGCCCGTGGGCGTCGAAGCCCACCGGCTCACCGCATATGCGTAGCGTCAAGCGACTCCGCGTCGCCGGAAATCAGTCTTTCGTAGCGAGCTCCAGCACGTTGCCGAGCGGGATCTCGATGCCGCCCGCCAGTAGCACCGGACCCTCGGGACCGTAGCGGACTCCGTCCACGACCACGTCGACCAGGGTCTGCGCGTCGACGCGGGCGCCCGACGAGTCCAGGGCCTCCACCTCGAAGCGATAAACGCCGTCGCTCAGGTCGTCAGTGGCGCTCGATACGTCGATGCTCTGACGTCCCTCGGGGGTCGGGCCGAGCTGGACCGAGCCGACCTCGATGCCGTTCTGGTCGTAGATGCGGACAGTGCCGGACTGAACGGTATCGGCGAATTGCACCGTGACGGCCTCAGCGCCCGAGCCGTCGACCTCGAATTGGTCTCCGACGGCCACGACTTTCCGGCCAAGGGCGCCCATGGCGGCGGTGTCGTTCAATAGAGAAGCCACAGTGGCGTCGGAATCCCCCAGCGCCTCGAGGTTCTCATTGACGTTGAGGAGCTGCTCCAGCGCGGAGAACTGGGCCAGCTGAGCGGCGAACTCTTCCGGATCGGCAGGGCTCAGCGGATCCTGGTAGCGAAGCTGAGTGACCAGGAGCTGCAGGAACTCGTCCCTGCCGAGCTCGTCGGGCCGCCTGGAGCCGTCGGCGTTGGGCGTCGGAGTGGTGGTCAGGCCACCGATCGGTGGGGTGATCAAGGGGAACCCTCCTTCCGTGGGTCACGTGCGTTGGGGTCGCCTGGCTGGGCGTCCCGGCGTGAAGCGTTTTCGTTGTGGCGTCCCGCGTTCCGACCCTCGTGCTGGCGGTCCTGAGCGGTGTTCGAGGATTGACTGGTCACCGTTCCTCCGACGAGGTCGAGAGGCCGCGTCGCCCAGTGCTGCGCGACTGCCTCTCCAGCGGGCTTTCCGGCTTGAACCTGCAGTAGCCCGGCGTCTAAGCCTCTCGCCTCCAGCGCTTTGTGCAGCTCCGACACCCGAGAGCGGAGTCGAGCGGCAACCTCGGGGTCCGAGACGTCGATGGACGCGTCGAGGGCCGTACCGCGGAGGTCCAACCGTATGCTCGTGCCCATTCCGTCCGCGTCGTCCAGATGAACACGCATACGCCCGCCGGATTGGCTGGCCGCGGCCTGTAGCTCCTGAACCCGCGCGACGCGGTCGGCAGCGGTGACATCCGCCGATCTGAGCGTTTCCTCTACTCCCGTGGGGGTGTCGGGAGCGAAGGCGTTGCCGGGAGTCCCCGCCGCGTGGCTGGCGACGCGCTGAGTCCCGTCACTCGTGCCGGACCCAGCCGCGTCGCGCGCCCAAGCGGACTCGACCGCCGGGCCGTCCTCGGGGCGTGCGGTCCGTGAGCGCCCGGCGATGTCTTTGGATCTGCTCTCGTCGTGAAAGACTGAGGCATCCACACCGTGAGCCGGGCGAAGCTGGGGGGGCGCGCTGGCCGTCCGGGCCGACTCCGAGCCGGTCGTGGCGCGAGCGAGCGTCGACGGGGCGACCGTCTTCCGGGTACCGGCGGCGCTCTCATTCCGTGCGGTGCCGCCGGGAATGGCGCGCGCTGCGACTTCGGCCACCTGTGCGGCCTGGGCCGGCCTTGCGACCGCGGCCAGCTGTGCAACCCGTGCGACCCCTCCCTGGGAGCCCAGGGCGTGCATGAGCCGCGGCCGGGCCGCTTCGAATCGGTCGACCCCCAGTTGGGTGGTGACGTCGCCCAATGGCAGCTCTACATGGCCCGGGTCGCGCGCGCCTAGCGTCTGCAGCCCTTCCTGCCGCGCAACCTGTTGGAGCAGCTCATAACCGGCCGGGTCGTTCCATGAGCCGTCCACCACCAAATCGACGGCGTTACCCTGCGAATGCAGTGAGTTGCGCGTCCAGGTGACGACCGGACCGGGCCGTGACCGCCCCTGCTCGTACAAGAACTCCTGCCGCTCGCCGCTGCGCAGCCCTTCCACAACCCCGACATCGCGACCGTACTCCGCGGCCATCCGCTCGATGACCCGCCCGACTCGGCTCGCGAGCTGGGGATGAACGTTCGCCAGGTCTCGGTCGACGCTCGACGGGTCGGCGGTATAGCCGAGCCCCTCGCTCGTCATGCCCGCATCCGCGACCAGTGACTGCGGCACGCTCGACGGGTCGGCGACGCGTTCGGACGCGCCGGCATCGACGGTCGCCGACCGGCTCGCTGCGCCGGCGTTGGTTGCACGGGTCGCAGTATCCAGCTCCGAAGAGCCAGTGAGGAAGACCGCCTCGCCCGCAGGGATAGTGCGTGCTTCAACGGCCCGTGCGTCTCGCCCCGTCGCTACTTCTTGTTCGAACGCCGGGCGCTCCGTCGTATCGCCAGCGTTGAGCGATTCGCTCGCGGGAATGGCCGGCGGGTCAGCGGCGCGGCCGTCTGGCGTGCTCACGGCCTCCTGTGAGGCCGAGGGCGCGCGCGGGACGCCGACGTTTGCCTCCTCCTGAGTTCGGACTGCCGACTCGGCCGTCGCTCCGGCGCTTGACGCCTCCTGTCCGCCGACTGACGACTCGGCCGCCACTCCGGCGCCCGACGCCTCCTGAGCCCGGACTGCCACCTGGGCCGTCGCTCCAGCGCTCGCCGCCTCCTGTCCGCGGACTGCTGGTTCGGCCACCACTCCAGGGCTCGCCGCCGCCTGTCCGCGGACTGCCGACTCGACCCCCGCTCCGGCGTTCGGCGCCTCCTGCCCGCCGACGGCGGCCTGAGCCCCCGTTTCGGCGCTCGCCACTTCCTGCGCGAGGACCGTCGGCTCCGCCTCCAATCGGGCGCTCGCTGCCTCCTGACCGGTGACAATGGCATCGACCGACATGGCGGCTCCCGACAGTATTTGTGTCGCTGCCGCCGCGTCGCGGGAAGGAAACGACTCCGCCAGCCCCCGCCGGATGCGCTGACTCGCCACTTCGGTGAGCGGCGAGACGAGCACTGATCGAGTCGCGGCGCGATCCGGTCGTACGGCTGAGGCCTCAGCCTCGGATACGCTCTGCCGGACAGCCATGCCGTCGACCCAAGTGCCACTCATCGTTGGTGGTCGGGCGCCGTGAGGTCGGCGGCCGCGGCGGTGTTCGACGCGATGATGCCCGTAGCCGATGCCGGACGGGAGTCGCGGGCGCCCTCGGTCTCGTGAGGCGAGGCGCTCAAGGCGTGCTCTTCCGAGCCTCGATGGGCGGGATCGACGAAGCCATCCTGCTTCGAACCGCCGTCGGTTCCGAAGGCGGGACGGGTAGGCCGGGCCGTGGAGAACCGGCCGGATGCCATCGCCCCGAGGAGGGCAGTGGCGAAGTCGGCGACCTCCGATCCGCGGCCTGGTGCGTCCCGAGGCGTGGGCCGTCCGCCGACCTCCGATCGGTCGGTTCGGGCGGGGCCCGCTGAGATCAGCGCCGAGAGCTCGTTCATGTCCCGGGACTCATCACGATGCGGGTCAGGCGGGCCGCGCGATCGGCTTCGAGATTGGCCAGGATGAGCGCGGCGGGTCTCTCTTTGAGGCTCATTAGGATCTCCACGACGTCTCCGTCGTCCAAGAGTGAGAGTACTTTCGCGGCCTCCGCCGGCTTCATCGCGCCGAACACCTTGCCGAGCCTCTTGGCCCCCTCACTCGGGCTGAGTGCGGTGGATTGAGCGGAGCCTGCCGCCTCAGAAGGCGCAGTGCCTCTGTCCTCGGGCGGCTCGCCGCTGATGTCTCCCTCGTCTCCCGGCCCCTCTTCCTCCGGGGTAGCGACCTCGCCCGTGTCGCCGGTCTGGCCTGTCGCATTGGGCTCTTCGTCGGGCGGCGAGTGAGACTCATCAGGCTCCTCGTGGGTCTCGTCGGGTGCCTCCGGGTCGTGGGTGACCGTCAGATTCCTGGCATCGACGTCGGCGGCGGCGACGGACTCCGCCACGATGGCCGCCTCCAGAATCCTGGCCTTCTCACGCGGTGCGATGACGGCGGTGGACCCGCCGACGCCCAGCACCACGCCGAGAACGAGGAAGATCACGGTCTTCATTTCGGGTATCCCCACTCCTGCGACGACACGGCCTACTCGCCCATGGCGGCCGCTTTGCCGCGGCCGAATCGGGTGACAGCGACCTCATCGATCGCCTTCTGCTCCTGGCGATCCACCTCGCGCTTCCACACCTCCAACCGCTTCTCCTTCAGCTGGTCCAGCGTGCGCCGCTCCCGGGAGGCGGCGTGGTATTCGCGGAGCGTGCTCTCCACATCTTTCTCGGCTTCTGCGCATGCGGCGTCGGCTTCCTCGAGCTGTGACTCCATCCTCTCGAGCACGTACTCGAGGTTCAGTAGATGCCCCACGGATCCGCCCGAGCCGTGTGCGCCCGTGAGGATTTCGCGTCCCGAGTTACGAATCGATTCCAGATCGTCTCTGGCTCGACGGGCGTCTGCGGCGTCACGCCTCGCGTCAGCCAGCCGCCTGGCCTTTTCACGCTCGACGGCGGCCCGGAGGTCGAGCACCTTCTGGAGTCGGAAGCGAAAGCGCTTCATGCGGCTGCCCCTCCTTGGATCTGCACTTCGTTCGCGAGCAACCGGAGCGCGTCCCGCGTCTCCGACATTTCCGCGCGATCGTTGGGGCCCTGCCTGAGGAAGGCGTTGATGCGACGCCGCAAGCGGATCGCGTGGTCGACCTCGGGATTCGTGCCGACCTGGTACGCGCCCACGGCGATCAAGTCCTCTTTCTCGCGGTACGCCGAGATCAGCGATTGCACGGTGTTGGCGGCGCGCTTGTGGTCGTCGTCCAGGATGTCGTCTCGAACCCGGCTCGTGCTCTCCAACACCTCGATGGCGGGGAAGTGAGCCCCGGTCGCCAGGCGTCGGCTCAGGACGATGTGCCCGTCGAGCACCGACCGGACGTGGTCGGCGACCGGCTCGTGGAAGTCGTCTCCCTCGACGAGGACCGTGTAGATGCCGGTAATGCCGCCTCGGGCTCCGTTTCCGGCGCGCTCGAGCAGGCGGGGCAGGCTCGCGAAGACCGAGGGCGGGTAGCCGCGGGTCGTCGGGGGCTCGCCCACAGCCAAGCCGATCTCCCGCCAGGCCATTGCGATCCGGGTCACCGAATCGACCATGAGAAGGACTTGCTTGCCCATGTCGCGGAAGTACTCCGCGATCGCGCTGGCAACGAGCGCTCCGCGGGCGCGGACGAGCGCTGATTGATCTCCTGTCGACACGACCAGGACCGAGCGCGCCAGCCCCTCCGGCCCGAGGGCGTTCTCGATGAAGTCGCGCACCTCGCGGCCCCGCTCTCCCAGCAATGCGATGACGTTCACGTCGGACGAGGCGTGGCGGGCCACCATGCCGAGAAGCGTGCTCTTGCCGACGCCACTTCCGGCGAAGATTCCCATGCGCTGCCCACGGCCGATCGTGAGCATGCCGTCTATGGCGCGGACGCCGGTGATGAAGGGCTCCCGGATCGGTTCGCGGTCGAGCGGGTTCGGGGGAGCGGCGGAGAGCGAGATTCGAGTCACGGGACCCACGTCGCCCTTTCCGTCCATTGGGTTGCCGAGTCCGTCGACGATTCGGCCCAGCAGCCCGGGCCCGACCGCGACGCCGTACGAGCGTCCGAGTGGCTCGACCGCGCTTCCCGGATGCAGTCCTTCGAGCTCGCCGAGGGGCATCAACAGGATGCCGCGCTCGTGGAAACCCACGACCTCGGCGAGCACGGTGGCCGCGTGCGTCACGCTCTTGATGCGACACAGCTCGCCCAACGCGACGTCGAGGCCGACTGCCTCGATGACCAGACCCACGACGCGCGTGATCCGGCCGTACCGCGCGAAACGCGGCGTGTCACTGATGCTCTGCATGTCGACCTCATTCATCATTCAGCGCCCAGTAGATGCGATCCAAACAGACGTCCACGCGACCGTCGAGAATCCGATCTGGCCCTTCAACCACACATCCACCGCGTACGATGTCGGCGTCCGGGATCCACTGGGTCTCGCGGCTCGCCGTGATGGGGGTGCTCCCGGGCTCGTCCTCGCCGATGGCCGATATGCACGAGAGGTCGTGAGGGTTGAGCCGAATCCGGACGGGTTGCTCCGGGGGGAAGCTCGCCAAGGCCTTGCGCACGAGATCAGCGAAGATCCCGGGGTCCGTAGCGAGCTCTCGGTCGAGAAGTTGGCGGGCGACGCAAAGCGCGAGAGCCGTGAGGTTGTCCTCCGCCTGGAGGCGCCATTCCTCTCGTTCGGACACGATCTCGGAGAGGACTTTCCGTATCGCCTCGAGTCCGGTGCGAACCGTGACACGCGCCCGAGCCTCGCCGTCCGCGGAGCCCTGCGCGAACCCCTGAGCGAACGCGGACTCGAGCTCACTCCGTCGACTGCGGTCTTCGGCTGCGGCCAGCTCCTCGGGGCTCCGCACGCGGTCGCTCGACGGGTCACTGCCTTCACCAAGGTCACCCCACTCGAAGGAGGTAGCCTTGTCCTTGGCGGCGACGACTTCGTCCGCGTGGACCGTGGCTCTAGACGAGGACCATGTCATCTCCGCCTCCGATCACGATCTCGCCTGCCTCCTCGAGAGCCCGGGCCATCTTGACGATGCTGGACTGCGCCGCCTCGACGTCACTGACGCGCTGCGGGCCGAGGAACTCCATCTCTTCGTTCAGAGAGTCCCGCGCACGCGTCGACATGGTGGACAGGATCTTCTCCTTGAGCTCTTCGCTGGCGAGCTTGAGGGCGAGCGCCAGCTCGCGGGTGTCCACGTCGCGCAAGAGCCTGGTGACCCCGGTGTCGTCGAGGTTGACGATGTCCTCGAAGATGAACATCAGGTTCTTGATCTCTTCGGCGAGCTCGACGTCCTGCTCGGCAACCCCGTCGAGGAGTTCCTTCTCTAGACCCGCAGCCACGAGGTTCAGCACCTCCGCGACGGCCACTGGCCCCCCTGCCGCAGACCCGTCGCCGGACAGGGAGATGTCCGACTGCGAGCCCATCATCTCTTCGATGACGCGCAGGCAATCGGGCTGAACTTTCTCCATTCGGGCCATGCGCATGAGGATCTCGCTCCCGATCTCGGGATCGAATTCCCTGATCACCGACGCGGTCTGCGCCGCGTCCAGGAACGCGAGCGTGAGCGCGATGGCCTGTGGGTGCTCGTTCCTGAGCACGGCCACGAGCTGTTTCGGATCAGCGTTGCGGAGATGAGTGAGTGAGATGTCGACGTGGAGCTGGGCTTCGATCCGCTTCAGGACGCTGGATGCCTTCTGCTCGCCAAAGGCCTTCGTCAGGATTCGGTTCGCGTAGTCGACCCCACCGTGGGCCAGGGAAAACGCGGCGTGCTCCGTGTGCTGCCACTCGTGAATGATCTCTTCGATCACTTCCGGCTCCACGCGCTTCAGCTTCGCGATCTCGAACGAGATCGACTCGACCTCCTCGGGGGCCAGGCTCTTCGTGATCTCGGCGGATGCCTCCTCTCCGACGGCCATCAACAGGATGGCCACTTTCTGCGGACCCGTGAGGTCCGCAACGGCAGGCTGGCGGATCTCCGCGGGCACCGCCATCAGGCCTCACTCATCCAGGCTTTGACGACCCGGGCAGTCAGCTCCGGATCGGTGACCTCGAGTGGCTGTGGCTCGCGGAGACGCGGTTCGCTCATTCCGGAGGCGTCGACCGGTACCTCAGGGATCGTCGCCTGCTGTGTCGCTGTGACCCGCGGAGGCTCGGCTCCCGGGGCGGCCGGGATGGCCCTCCGGCGTTCCGGCGCGGGGAGCGACTTCATGGTCGACATCACGCGCAACGCTAGAACGAGGGCCAACAGGGCCCCGAAGATGCCAACGGCCGGGCGTTGAAGAGCCTGTATGATGCCGATGATGTCCGGCCCGTCCGCGAGCTGGACGGGCATGGGCTCGACTTCGATGGGCACGCTGATGACCGAGATCTGGTCGCCGCGCTCGTTCGAAAGGCCGACGGCGTTGGCGACGAGCTCCTCCACCTCGTCGAGCTGCTGCTGGGTGCGGGGCTCGTACGTCGGTGAGGCTTGGCCCCCCGCCGTGTCAGCGGGTATGACGACGTCGTTGACCAGCACGGCGACCGTCAATCGGTCGAGTCGGGCACCCCCGCGGGAGAACGTCTCGACGCTGCGCGTGTTCTCGAACACCGAGTTCGTGGTGATGGAGCTCGCGCCTTGCTCTTCCGTCCCTGGGATGATCTCGGCCCTGTCTTCCTGGACGGTGGCCTGCTGGTCTGGATCCACCGCCTGCACGGTCCGGTCGATGCGGTCGAAGTTCAGGGCCGCCGATACGCGCACGGTGGCGTTCCCGGGGCCCACCATCCGGCTTACGAGCGCTTCAGCCCGTTGCTCGAGGTAGGTCTCGACGTCGCGCTGGATTTGGAGCTGCCGATCCGAGAGACCCTCGGGCGATCCGGCGATAGAGTTCGCCGACAAAAGCCGACCCGAGTCGTCGAGCACGCGAACATTGGCGGATTCGAGCCCTTCGACTGCGCTGGCTACGAGCGAGGCGATCCCTTCGACGACGGCGTTCTCTGGTTGGACTCCGCTGCGCACGCCAAGCACGACCGACGCTTCGCCGGGCTGCTCGTTTCGGCGCAGAACCGAGGATTGCCGGAGCGCCAAGTGGACTTGGGCCCGCTCGACGCCTCTCATCCGCGAGATGGTGCGCTCCAACTCGCCCTCGAGGGCACGTCGGTAGTTTACCCTCTGAGTGAAGTCGGTCATCCCCCACGACGGCTCGTCGAAGAGCTCGAAGCCCGGCCGGCCCGACGCTGGGAAGCCTTCCTGAGCGAGTGCCACCCGCGCACGGGCCACCTCGCTTCGCGGTACCAACAGCGAAGACCCGCCCATCTCGAGCCGGGACTCGATACCCTCTTCCGTCAGCCGCTCCGTGAGCGAGGCCACGCTCTCGACAGGCAGGTTCTGGAAGAGCGGGATCCAGACCGGCGCTGTCGCCCATTTCGCGAAGCCCCAGATCACGGCCGCGGCGCCTAGGCCCATGAGGAGCATGAGCACGCGGCGATCACCGCCGATGCGATCGAAGAAGTCGACCAAGGATTGAAGCATGGATCTCAGTCGGCGCGGTTTAGGAGTTCATGTTGACGACGGAGCGATAGGCGTCCGCAAGCTTGTTGCGGACCTCGATCAGCATCTCGAGCGCGATGCCCGCCTCTTCGACAGCGGCGTTTACCTGGTGTAGCTCGACGGGCTCCCCGCGCAGGAACGATCCGATCGCGTCCTGAGCGTTCTGCTGGAGATCGGAGACGTCCCCGAGCGCACGTTCGAGCGTGTCCGCAAAGGAGGGCCCTTGAGGGTCCATGGGCCCCATGCGCACGCCGTCGAGCTCCGGCCGTCGAGGCCCGATCTGCGCCGCGCTCTGTGCTCCGCCCGCTGCCGCCACCTGGTCGGCCATCAGACCCTCACGTTGACCCGACCGCCGCGGAGGGCGGCATCAGCCCCCGTCCTGCCGACGTCGGGACCATAGGTGAGCGGGCCCAGAGCCTGGGCCCTCGCGAAGAACTGCCGCTCCTCGGAAGTGAGCACGCTCCACAGCGCGGGATCGGTGCCTGATGGAGCTTCGCTCGGGAGGGAGGCCACAGCTCGCGGCTGCTGCCCGGTCTCTGCGCGATCGGCGATCCCGTGTGGGTCCGCGCGCGGCTCTTCCATCGAATCCGGGCGAACGCCTCCGGGAGCGATGCCAGGTCGAGGAACGATGTTGTTGACGACATTGATGGACATTCAGGGTCTCTCGCGGGACGGGGCTTTGGCAGCCGGGATCAGAGTTGGACCGCTCGTCTCAGCATGGCCTTCACTGCCTGGAATACAGACGCGTTGGCCTCGTACAGTCGGCGGGCCGACATCATGTCCCCCATCTCCTGGGTGATGTCGACGTTGGGGTAGCGCACGTATCCCTTCTCATTCGCCTCGGGATGGCCGGGGTCGTAGATGAGTGGGCCCTCGCTCGCGTCGACCGCGATGCCCGAGACCTCCACGCCTCCGAGTCGCGCCGTCGGGTCGTCAGCGGCGATGGTTCCGGGGATCTCGCGAAGAGGGGTGGACCGCAAGCTCGCCGGGGCGACCACCTCGCTCAGCTCGGCTACCCTACGCTGGTACGGGGTCCCGTCCGCGGTGCGAATGGTCTCCGCGTTCGCCAGGTTGTTCGCCACGACCTCCATGCGCGCGCTGTAGGCGCTGAGGCCGCTGGCGGCGATGGCCAGCGATCGGAATATGGGGCGGATACTCCCCGTGTCGTTGCCAACTTCCACGGTCAACGCTCCCTTATGCTGGATCGGATCTGCTCGTAGGTCTTCTCGAGCAAGCGGGCGCCCATTTCGAAGCGCAGCTGCTCGTCGGCGAGACGGACCATCTCCGCCTCGAGATCCACCTCCGACACGGCCTCCCCCTGGATGGCTCCCTGACGTGCGGCGTCCAGCGCGGAGGCGAAGCTGGGACCGGCCGGCGTACCGGCGTTCGCGACCCGGTGGGCGATCTCGCGCACCGCCCGAGTCGATGCGTCCAGCCCTGCCTTGAGATGGGCGACTGTGCTTCCATGGCCGATCAGTCTGCTGAGCATCGGTGCTCCTGCGTGAGGCTCCCGGCGTCGTGCTCGGGACAGGCCGGCCGAGGCAAGCGGTGTTCCAGCAGTGGGGTGCGGTGGCGGGTGCCTGATGCGAGGATCAATGCCGCCAGGGCATTAAGTGACTGTCACCACAGTAGTTATGTGACAACATACAGGTCGCCCTGCGAGGGTCGGAGCTCGAATTGCGGGGGCCGGTGGCCGACGTCGGGATCGGCCCTGCGGCAGCTTCTGCCTAGCTGGAACGGGAGAGATCTTCCGGGCAGGCGGCCTCGACTCGCTCCGTCGAGGTCAGGAGCCGACCGACCCCACGCCGTCCCGAGGCGCAGTCAGGCGTTGGCGGAGGGTCGGTTCAGCTTGTTCCGTAACGTACGCACGCTGATGCCGAGCAGATCTGCGGCTTTCGTACGATTGCCGCCGGTCGCGTCCAGGGCCCGGTCGATCAGAACGGTCTCCACCTCGGAGATGTTGAGCGTCTCGAGGAAGTGGCGGCTGGTGTCCGTCGATCGAGGCGTTCCCCCACGGGCCCCGTGAGCACCGACGGCCGCGGCCTGGGGCATCGTGGGAACGGCGGCCGGGGCGAGTCCGAAGCGTTTTCGGTCGAAGGCCTCGGGGGTCAGGATCTCACTTTGGCTGAAGATCACCGTGCGTTCAACCGCGTGCGCCAACTCACGCACGTTCCCAGGCCATTCGTAGCTCTGTAGCATCTCCAGCGTCTCGGGAGCGATTCCGGTGATCTTCTTGCCGATGTCGCTCGCGGTGCGCCCGGCGAAGTACTGCACGAGCACGGGGATGTCCTCCAGACGGTCACGTAAGGGGGGCACGAGCAGCGGGACGACGCTGAGTCGATAGTAGAGATCCTCGCGGAACGTCCCGGCCTCGACCTCCTCCGCGAGGTCACGGTTCGTGGTCGCGATGATGCGCACGTCCACTTTGATCGGCTGGGTGCCGCCCACCCGCTCGAACTCCTGTTCCTGGACCACGCGCAGGAGCTTGGATTGCAGGTCGAGCCGCATCTCGGAGATCTCGTCGAGCAGCAGCGATCCGCCGTCGGCTCGCTCGAACGCCCCCTTCACCTGCTTGATGGCTCCAGTGAACGCGCCTTTCTCGTGGCCGAACAGGGTGCTCTCGACGAGCGTCGCTGGCATGGCCGCGCAGTTGATCGTGATAAATGCGCCGTCGCGGCGGTCGCTGAGATTGTGGAGCGTTCGCGCGAGCAACTCCTTGCCCGTTCCCGACTCCCCCTGGAGAAGGACGGTCGCGCGTGTGGGCGCCACGAGGGTCACGGTCTCGAGAATGCGGTGCAGCGACGGGCTGTCGCCGATGATGTCCCGTGTGCTCCGCAGCTGTGTGACCTCCTCCCGCAGCTGCGCGTTCTCCTTCCTCAACCGAACGAATTCGAGGGCTTGCTCGACGGCCAGTTCGAGCTGCTGCGGCCGGACAGGCTTCGTGATGTAGTCGATGGCACCAGCTTTGATCGAGCCCACGGCATGCTCGATACTGCCGTAACCGGTGACCATGATGAGGGGCACTTCGTTGCCCTCCCGATCGAGCCCCGCGAGGAACTCGAGTCCGGTGGCCCCTGGCATTCTGTAGTCGGAGATGATGAGATCGATGCCGCCTCTGGTGAGGACGGTCATCGCAGCCTGAACGTTGTGGACCCCGATCGTCGTGTGGCCGGCTCGCTGGAGAGTGTCTTCCAGCAGGAGGACCGAGGGCGCCTCGTCATCGACGCAAAGTATTGTCGCCATTGGAGTTCGGATGTGCTGCTAAAGTTCGCATCTCGAAGGCCCGATATTCTTCAACGTACCTCGGGTCGTAGGGGCCGGCAACGCGCCCACAACTCCACTCTCAGCCGTGGAGACGGTTCTTTTGCGAATCACGAACGGACTCCTCCAGCGCAGATCGCTCGAAGGGATCCAACGCAATCTCCAAGCGATAGCCCAGGCACAGGAACAGATCAGCTCCGGCCTTCGCGTCTCGCGACCCTCCGAAGACCCCGTTGGCGCGTCTGGCGTCCTACGAGCCAACACGGGCTTGAGGGCGCTCGAGCAGTACCGCGACAACATCTCCTCCGCACGGGCGCGGCTAGACCTGGAGGAAGGGACGTTGAACGAGCTCACCAACAGCCTGTCCCGGGCCAAGGAGCTCGGAGTTGGCCAGATGGGCTCGACGGCGACCGCCACGACGCGCAGCGCCGCGCAGGTCGAGGTCGACGGGATCAGAGATTTCGTTCGTGAGCTCGGCAATCAGAAGTTCAACGGGATCTACCTTTACGGTGGGGACTACGCCGACCAACGCCCGTTTCCTCCAGGTGGGCCCAACCCCCTGCAGCCCCCGGATGGGGTGCACAAGGTGGAGATCGGTGCCTCCGATCTCGTCGAGACCAACCACTCCGGCCAGGTGATCTTCATCGACTCGGGAGCAGACGCGGCGTTGACCGACTTGTCGAATGCTCTCGCGAGTGACGATAACGCGCTGATCGCCGGAGCCCTTCAGGCTTTGGACGGTGCATTCCACCAGATCCAGAACTTGACCGCCGAGGTAGGAGCGAGGGAGAACCGACTCGACGTCTCGCGCTCGAATCTCGACTCGCTCGAGGTGAACCTGAAGGCCTTTCGATCGGATATTCAGGACGCCGACCTCGAGCGGTCCATCTCCGATCTGGTCAACCGACAGATGGGATATCAAGCCGCGCTCGCCGCCAACGCGCGTATCCTCTCCACCACGCTTACGGACTACTTGAGATGACGGGACCCGCCACGACACTCACCTCGGAGGGGTCGGATACCGCGATCGAGCCTGAGGGGTCGGATACCGCGATCGAGCCTGAGGGGTCGGATACCGCGATCGAGCCTGAGGGGTCGGATGCCGCGATCGAGCCTGAGGGCGCGATCACGATCGACTCCCACATCTTCGGACCGGTGGAGATCCCTGAAAGCGAGACCCTCTTTTTCCCCGACGGCATCCTAGGATTCCCCGAGTGCCGGCGGTACGTGCTTCTGGACGCAGGGCTGCTCGGAGTGTACTGGCTGCTGTCGCTCGATCACGGTGCGCTCGTCTTCCTGCTGATCGACCCCTTCCTGTTCGTCGAGGGGTACTCGGTCGACATTGGGGACACGGAACTCGTGTCACTCGCCCCGGCCGATGCTTCCGAGCTCGCCGTGCTTGCGATCGTCACTCTACCCGCGGAACGGGCTGGGTACGCCACCGCAAACCTGCAGGGCCCGATCGCCTTCAACCCGCAACGGCGTATCGGCCGTCAGGTGATCGTCTGCGATTCTGCCTACGGCGTGCGCTGCCCGGTCGAGCTTCCGCCGGTCGCCTGAGAGACCCGCGCAGCCTTTTTCCGCGCGTTCGCGTCGAGGACACGCTTGCGAAGTCGTATGGCTGCTGGGGTGATCTCGATCAACTCGTCGTCCTCGATGAACTCGAGGGCGAGCTCCAGGGTGATGGATCGAGGTGGCTCGAGGCGAATGTTCTCGTCCGCGGCCGTGGTGCGGATGTTCGTGAGCTTTTTGGCCTTGCAGATGTTCACATCAAGGTCCCCGGGCCGAACGTGTTCCCCGACGATCATACCGCCGTAGACCGGGTCCCCCGGAGCGACGAAGAGCGTACTCCGTTCCTGCAAGTTGAACATGGCGTAGGGGACAGCAGTCCCCTGCCGGTCAGCCACCAGCACACCTCTCTTGCGGCCGACGAGATTGCCGGCCCACGGCCCGTACTCGAGGAAGCGGTGGTGGAGCAGCCCCTCTCCGCGGGTATCTGTCAGGAACTCGGAACGATAGCCGAACAGACCGCGTGCGGGGATGCGAAAGCGAAGCCGGATCGATCCGCGACCCGTCGGCTTCATCTCCTGCATCTCGCCTTTGCGAGAGCCCAGCTTCTCGATGACGGTCCCGACTTGGGCTTCGGGTACCTCCGCCACGAGCTCTTCGTAAGGCTCGAGGGCCTCTCCCCGCGGCCCCTTTCGAGTGATGACCCGCGGTCTCGAGACCTGGAACTCGTATCCCTCGCGGCGCATCGTCTCCATGAGGATGGAGAGGTGTAGCTCCCCGCGTCCGGAGACCCCGAAGGTGTCGGGGCTGTCCGTCTCCTCGACTCTCAGCGCCACGTTTTGCTCCAGCTCCTTGAAGAGGCGCTCGCCGAGCTGGCGGGTGGTGATGTATTTTCCAGCCTGCCCCGCGAAGGTCGAGTTGTTCACGACGAAGTCGACCGAGATCGTCGGTTGCTCCACGGCGATCCCGCGAAGGCGCTCGAGTCGTCGCGGATCAGTCAGCGTCTTCCCGATCTCCACCCCGTCGATTCCCGCTACCGCCACGATGTTGCCCGCGGAAGCCTCCTGTACGTCGACCCGCTTGAGACCCTCGAAGCCGTAGAGCTTCAAAACCCGCGAGTGGACGAGGTCCTCTTCGGCGACGATGCCCTGCTCGCCCAGCGGGAGGACCGCGACGTCCTGTCCCACCGCGAGGGACCCGCGCTCGATCCGGCCGATCGCGATCCTGCCCACGTACGAGGAATAGTCGAGCGTCGACACGAGCATCTGGAATGGGCCTGTGGGCTCGGCTAGCGGCGCGGGGACTCGCTCGATGATGGTCGTGAAGAGGGGGCTCAAGTCCGTGCTAGGAGAGTGCGGATCCGACGTCGCCCATCCGTCTCGGCCAGCAGCGTACAGGAATGGCGCGTCGAGCTGGGCATCTGATGCATCGAGGTCCATGAACAACTCCAGGACCTCGTCGTGGACCTCATCCGGCCGCCCATCGGGACGATCGATCTTGTTGATGACGACGATCGGTGCGTGCCCCAGCTCGAGCGCCTTGCGCGTCACGAATCGCGTCTGGGGCATGGGACCCTCCGCCGCATCGACGAGGATCAGCACGCCATCCACCATCCTCAGAATGCGCTCGACCTCACCACCGAAGTCCGCGTGCCCCGGCGTGTCGACGACGTTGATCTTCACGTCGCCCCAGCGAACCGACGTGTTCTTCGAAAGGATCGTGATCCCCCGCTCCCGCTCGAGCGGATTGGAGTCCATCACCCGGTCGCGGACCTGCTCGTTGTCGCGGAATACCCCGGCCTGCCGGAGCATCTGGTCCACCAGCGTCGTCTTCCCATGGTCGACGTGGGCGATGATCGCGATGTTGCGGATGGGCATGTCGACTGGTGGATTCGGCAGCGTGGGCGGGACGGGGGAGGAGACCCAGGACCTTGTGTAGCCCCGAAGTCTGGCCGCACCGCACCTCCGGAGCAACCTTGCGCGAGAGGAAGCGCTCCATCCCGCCGTTCGGGCGCTCGTACACGGTGGGGCCGCGCTCGAGCCCCCCCGCCTCCACACTAGGCGACCTCGACGTTTACCGGTAGCCGTCGGCGTTCCTCCGCCCGTCTCGGCATGCCGGCCAGGCAGCCTGGCTTCCGTTGGACGCGATGGGCATCACGCGCTGCTCGCGCGGAAGCCGGTCCGGATCCTCGGATGCCTGGTACGCGAGCATGGCGGTGAGGGTCGCGTTCATCGTCACGTCGTCGATGGACACCTTGTCATAGGTGTCCCGATTCGTGTGCCACGTGTAGGTGCCGTAGTCCCACGAAAGCGAGCTGAGGCTGAACGCGGGCTCAGGTGCGCAGACGAACGAGGCGTAGTCGCTGCCGCCCCCTCCGGGAGTCCCGAGCTCGCCCAACGTTATGTGCTGCGTGATCTCGGTCGGCACGTTGGAGAGCCACCTCTGGAAGTAGGCGTACGGCCCGACCAGACCCTGCATGGAGATCCGCGCCGCCCTTCCCGTCCCGTTGTCCTGGTTGAGCAGTACCTGCAGCCCCTGCACGATTTCGGGGTGGTCGTGCGCGAAGGCACGTGACCCGTTGAGGCCCTGCTCCTCTCCGTTCCAGTGGCCCACCATGATCGTGCGTCGTGGCGCCGGATATGCCTCCTTGAGGATCCGAATGGCCTCCATCATCGTGACCGTGCCGGTGCCGTTGTCGGTCGCCCCTGAGGCGGCGTCCCAGGAGTCGAAGTGTGCCGACAGCAGCACGTACTCGTTTGGCAGCTCCGTGCCGGTGATGACGGCGATCGTGTTTGCCACGGGCACGTCGCCCAGATGCTCCGCTTCGGCCTCGATTCTGACGCGCGGCCCTTGCCCGTTCGACGCCAACCGGTGAAGGAGCCCGTAGTCCTCGCACGCGACGTCGATGGTCGGTACCTCGTCGGTGGCGGCCCGGAAGACCTTCTGGACTCCCCAACCCTCCGACCAGCGGGACGTGAGGATACCGGCCGCCCCGGCCGCTTCGAGCATGGGACCCAAAGTCCTCTCCAGGCTCGAGCCTCCGCCGACCCCCGCCGACCGGAGACCGGATTCGAACAGTTCTCGGGCTTGGTCACGGGACCCGCGCATACGTGCGAGGGACTCGGGCGTGGCCCATTCCTCCCAGTTGTCGTCCGGCCGGCAGGTCGGCTCTGGAAAGGCGACGAGCACGAAGCGACCCTCCACCCGCGTCAAGAATTCCCTCAGGTCTCCCGGCCCTCGAAGCGCCGGGATCGTGACGACCTCCGCCTCCACGGGTCCGTCCGTCCCGGGGCTCCACGCCAACATCGTGGCTTCGAGCGTGCGCACACGGGGTTCCAGGAGGTCGACGTGGGTGATCCCGCGCCGCCAGCCACGCCACGTCCCATACGGCTCGTTGCGGGCCTCGACCCCCCACGAGCCGTACATCTTCACGGCCCAGTCGCTGGCAGCTTCCTGCCGGGGCGAGCCGGTGAGGCGCGGCCCCACGGAGTCCATCAGCACTTGGGCCAGCGAAGCCACGTGGGAGTCCTCCATTCCGATCTCCCAAATGCGCTGGAGCGTCGGTTCCCGGATCTCGGGTTGTGCCGGGACGCGCCGCTGCCCGTCGGCGTCGAGAGGGAGGACCATGAACAACACCGTGAGCGACCCGATGACGAGGGGCTTCGAGTGTAAACGCATCGCACGACTCCTTCGGTTCGGAAGTGACGGGTCATCGTACCGAGGGTCGGAACTGCACGCACCCCTTCTGTACCGATGCGAGGGTGCGGTGGCCACGGAGAGGCCGGAGGCGCCTGGTCCAACGAGGCGAAGGCACCGAGGCGTAGCGAGGCTACGGCCCTTAGGGAACCTCTGCACAAGTGTGGCGGGTCTCGTTGGGAGCGCCATGGACCCGGATTCTAGGCGGAGGGACGACGCCATAGCCCAAGCTACGGATAGGAGCTCCAACGACGAAGACGGGTCCATGCCGCCCCAACCCGTCACCGCATGAGGTCGTGCGACCGACTCGGTCGTGGGCGTAGGGGTGTCGCGGACTCATACGTCGTCTCTCCTCCTCGCCGTAGCTCTGCTACGCCTCGTCGTCGTTCCTACCCTGAGCACTCGCGAGACCCCTGCGCGAGACCCGCCTCACTTGTGCAGAGGTTCCCTAGCTTGCCAGCGTGACCTCTTCGAGTATGTCAAGAAGATGGGAAAGCTCGACAGGCTTGGGGATGATGGGGCAGCCTGTCTCGCGCAGCAGCCGTGCAGCGTCGTCGCTCTGCGCTTCGCCGGTCAAGACCACAGTCTTCCGAATGAGGTCCGGGAAGTCGCGCGCGACTTCGGTCAGGAACCAATAGCCGCTACCGTCGGCCATCTTCAGGTCCGTGAGGATAAGCTCCGGTGGGTCCCCGGCCGTGACCTGGGCGAGGGCGCTTCTTCCGCTCCACGCCTCTCGCACTTCGTAGCCGACCTTCTCGAGGAACTTCCGGATGCTTTGCCGCACGGCCTCCTCGTCGTCGACCAGTAGAATCGTGCGCGATCGTGTGCCTCGGGCCGGAGCGATCGTGAAGGGGATGCTCGCCTCGCGCCCCTTTGAGCGCAGCTCGAGCACGAACGTCGTCCAATCCTCGTCGACTTCCGCCCAAAGCCGCCCGCTGAACGAGTCGACGATCGCCCGCGCAATCGAAAGACCCAGTCCGGCGTGTCCCGGCTTGGTCGTGAAGAACGGCTCGAAGATCGTGTCTGCGCAGCCGGGGTCGAGGCCCGCTCCCGAGTCGGAGACGCGGACGACGAGGCCCTCGACGCCCTGGGCCACGTCGATGCGCACCCGCCGGTCGGAGCGGCCGGCGAGGCTTTCGCGGGCGTTCTCGATCAGGATGTCGAACACCCGGCCCAGTTGATCGTTGTCGGCGTATACGACGCTGGGGCCAGCCTCGCCCGATCGCGTCATCTCGACCTCAGGCGCCCCTGGCCGTGTCCGGTGGCGAACCAATGCCGCGTCGATCACGTCAGCGACGGGAACTGCGTCGAAGTCGCGCTGCGGCTCCGAGGCGTACTCACCGAGCCCTTCCAGGAATCGCCTGAGACGGTCGAGTGCGGGAAGCGAGGCCGGCGCGGGTGTCGCCCCCCCCGTGGATTCTGCCCCGCTGCCCCCCACGGCTGCTCCGTCCGATGCCGCCTCGAGCTCACTCGAGAGAGCCCCGGCGACGTCGCCCACGAGCCTGCCGATGCTGGCGAGCCTTTGAGAGCGCTCGACGTCGTCTCGCAATTTGAGCTCACGCCGCACGTCTCGGCCGGCCACGAGACCGCCGAGGATCCTACCGCTCTTCGGGTCCGGATACGGGGAAGCGAATGTGCGCACCGGGACCCGCGTGCCATCCACGGCGTGATACCAAAGGAGACCACCCCACTCTCGCCCGACCTTGAGCTCCTCGAGCAGGTAGTCGGTGAGCTCTACGTTGCGGGAGTCACGGCACACGAGGACGCCGAACGGCTCGCCCACATAGTTCTCGTCGGGAACCAGGTGGGTGCGTGAGAGCCCCGATGAATATCGGATCCGGCCGGTGCGATCGAGTGCGACGACGAACTGGCCGGGCAGGCTCTCGAGGAGCGCCTGGAGCTGTCCGGCGTCCGGCCGCCCTTCCTGCGGTGGTGAGAGGTCTCTTGCGAACGCGAGGATGCCTTGAGCTTGGCCGCCCCTATCGAGCGGCACGGTCCGCAGGGATAGCACCCGGGCGATTCCGTCGCCCCGGCGTACCCGGACCGTCCAGTCCCCCGACCTCCCCTCCATCGACTTCACGAACTGGTCGCGGGCCATGTCTCGATCTTCGGGAACGACCCAGGAGAGGATGGGGGTGCCGATCAGTCGATCTCTCCCCCGGGCCATCGTCTTGATCGCGGCCCGGTTGACGTCCGCGACCTGGCCTTGGCGATCGATCACGATTGTGGCGACGGGAGATTCCGTGAAGACGAGCTTCAGGCCCTCACCTGATGTCATGCGGCGCTCCGAGTCCGGTCGTCAGGCCGAGCTCCCTCGGCCCTATGGAGTATCGACCCTTGGACGTCGCCGGTTGATCTCGGCGGCGACGGTCGCCGGCCGAACGCCGTCGAATGACCGGGACGTCTACATCTGAAGACGGGCCTCCTCTCCCCGACTAGCGGCTCTGCTGGCGTCCATCCTCAGTCTGTCTCCGCAGTCGGGCGGGTGTTCCGATTGTGCTCGATTCAGGTCGGGCGTAAACAGTAGTTTATCTCTCGGAGAACGAGATGGCCCAAGCTCCGGTCGTGTACCCAGAGAACGTTGCACGCGCGCAAAAGGGGTTGTTCACTCGACACGCCTCAGCCGTCATTCTGGTCACCGGGCTCGTCTTCCTGTTGGGCACCTCCATCGACTTCCTGACGTTGTGGGTCTTCCAGCGGGCATCGGGCATGCAGTGGGAGTTCGTCGCGACCACTCAGACCGTCGAGGGCATTCCGCGCTTGATTCTTGCATTTGCCTTTATCTACACAGCGCTGCACCTGAGGCGTTCGTCTTCCATGTTGCTGTATCGGACCCTGGGTGCGGGAGTGCTGGTTTTGGGAATTATAGCCCTGGCGATGGGCGTGCTGATCGCCGTGAATTACCTGGCCTTGGCCGGCGCTGTGAACGAGGAGGCAAGGGCGGCGTTCAGGATCGCCGTCTTCAAATCGGGCAGCCTAGCGACGCTGTACATCGTGACGCTGATCCCGCTGGGCGTCCTCGGGTTGCGTAAACCGTAGTGGCCGGCGTACTTGAGCGGGCCGAGCTTGGGACAACTGCACGCGCACGCTGCCGTGCTAACCCGTTCGGGAGGTGTGGTTCATGAGGAAGTCCATCGTCTTGTTCGCTGCCATGCTGGCTCTGCCTGCTATGGCTCAGCCCGTGTCGGCGCAGTCTCTCGACATCGCGTCCTCGATGTCGGCCAACTGCGTGAACACCGGTGCCTCGACGTGCCAGTTCGTCCGATTCTACCTTACGCTGGATGGCTCCAGCACGGTGGATGTCGCCCGGATCTTCAGCGATGGCACGACCTGGCAGTTTGGAAGCCTCGTCGGCGTCCGCGACGGCACCGGAGCCGACGTCACCTCGAGTTGGTTCTCGGGCGTGTCGGGGACCAACCTGCAGCTGTCCGCGTTCGCGGCCCCGGCTGGCCCCGAGCCATTGCTCCTGACCGTCCAAATGGCGGCGTGGGGCAATTCGGGTCAGCTGAGCAACGGTAGCCTCACGTACAACGGCCAGGGATTCAACAGCGGCGGACAGCTCGCGAGCTTCCAGGGCACAGTGTCGCCTGAGCCAGCCACGACGCTGCTGCTGGCGACTGGACTCTTCGGCCTGCTCGGCTTCGGGATCGTCCGGCGTCGCCGGGCTGCGTTGGAGGCGGACGCCGCCTAAACGGCTTCGCTCGAACCACACCTCGAAAGAGGGCCCGTCACTCGGTGACGGGCCCTTTTTTCGTTCATCGTCTCGAGGTCGCGTCCGCGGAAACGCCGCATCCAGCATCGATCCGCGTACGCAACTCCTTCGCTCAATCGCGCTATTCGCGCCGCAATACGTGCCCTGCCAGCGCGCCTGTGAGCTCCCCGTCGCGAATCGTCGCCTCGCCGTTCACGAAGACGTGCACGACTCCCTCGGACAGCTGGTGCGGATCCGTGTAGGTCGCGAGATCCCTGAGCTGGAGGAGGTCGAAGACCACGACGTCGGCGACTGCTCCCGCGCGGAGTCTTCCGCGGTCGGCCATCCCGAAGACGTCCGCCGGAAGTGACGTCATGCTACGGATCGCCGCCGGAAGATCCATGACTTCGTCTTCGAGAACGTACTTCCGGACTTTGCGCGGGAACGTGCCGTACGCGCGTGGGTGGGGCACGCCCACCTGCCACTCGGGGAGTGCTCCGTCGGAGGCCGTCATCGTCCAGGGCCGCGTCATCAGGGCGACGATGTCGTCTTCACTCATATTGAACGAGACCACCGACGCGCCACCTTGGCGGATCAGCTCGATGGCGGCGTCCAATGGGTCGAGCGATCGCTCGCTCGCAACATCTTCCAGCGTGCGGCCCTCGATCGACTCGTCCGGCCGGAAGCGGCGGAACTGAAGTCGATCGGCCCCTCCCCGGCGCGCGAGGTTCTCGTTCATCTCGCCGCGGATCCTCGCGAGCGTGGGCGCATCGTTCAGGCGGCCCATCATCAGGGCGCCCTCGCCGCCCGCTTGCGCCCACCTCGGCAGAAGCGCCGCCGACAGGCCAGTGCTCGAGGCTTCGTACGGGTACTGGTCGGCGTAGACCTCGACCCCGGCCTCCCGAGCCCTTTCGATAGCCGCGATGATCTCGGCTGATTTTCCCCAGGCCGGAGGGCCCAGTGCCTTGATGTGCGTGACGACTCCGGGAAGCCCCGCGGACCGCGCGACCTCGATCACTTCCTCCACGGCCGCGACGACGCCGATCGTGTAGTCGGACTCGTCGCGGATGTGGCTCGTGTACACTCCGTCGTACTGGGCCGCGATCGCCGCCAACGCCACCAGCTCATCGGTATCGGAGTAGCTCCCAGGCGCATAGAACGGTCCCGACGAGAGGCCGAACGCACCTTCCTCCATTCCGGCACGGACGAGCTCCTTCATCTGGCCGAGCTCGCTCGCGTCCGGATGGCGATCCTCCATCCCCATGACGGCCGAGCGCACCGAGCCGTGAGACACGAGCTGGGCGACGTTGAGGCCCAAGCCGTCCGCCAGTAGGCTGTTCCGCTGCTCGGCCAAGTCCACCGGACCGCCGCCGTCGGGATTCACGACCACGGTGGTCAGGCCCTGGGCGAGGAGCGGGCGGGCGTGGCTTCTGTCTGCCGCGTCGAGTCCCGATCCAGAATGGGAGTGCGCGTCGATGAACCCGGGTGCGACGTAGAGACCCGCCGCGTCTACCACATCCGAGCCGGTGGCGTCCGACAGGTCACCCACAGCCACGATCCGGTCTCCGTCGATAGCCACGTCTCCTTCGAAGGCGGCTGCCCCGGTCCCGTCGAGGATCGTCCCCCCTCGGAGGAGGATGTCGTAGGTCGGGGTGTCCGGGGCGTCGCCCACGCGGCCGCAGGCACTGGCCGCGAACAGGATCGAGAGGGCGCACCAGCGCTGAGCGATTCGCCTCATCCTCTTCGCCTTGGAACCTGTAACGTCTTGGAATGCTCCATGTCGCTCTTCCTTTGTTGTAGAACTACGATCCTCCCGATGGCCATGCCATTCGGTATCCAAGCGTGAAGGACGCTCCGGCGGGGAGGTTCTTGCCGGCGAAGGGCAGCCGCGTCCCGACCTGCACAAGACCGAGGCCGGTCCTCCAGAACAAAGACGGCAAGAGTCGAACGAGCCGCCGCCTCGCGCTTTCGACGCGGATGCCTTGCAGCTCCGGAGTGAGTCCGGCAATCCCGTCGACCCCGAGCTTGTACTCCAACCGGCCGAACGAGCCTCCGACCGCTGCCAAGAAGAGGATCTCGTCCCCGAAGTCGAGCTCGCGCTCCTCGTTGGCCTCGCGCCAGCGGTATCCGAGCCACCCCGAAACGTGCATGGACCCGGGCCCCAGGGAGCGCCCGACCTCGACGATGACCTCCCAGTCCCTTTGCCCCTCGCCGAGGGGGATGATCTCGGGACTCACCGGGAAGTCGCCACCCGCGAGCTTGACACCTCCACGTAGCGCCACTTGAAGGTCGGAGTCACGGAACAAGGGCGGTGAGACCCGTAGGAAGACCCTGGGATCGCCAAGGGCGCTCCGCCCCAAGTCTCCCCCTTCGTCCGTGAAATCCAAGCGATGGAACGGTATCTCTACCGATGCGTCCAAGCCGCTGAAAAGCCCCACGACCGCGGTGAGGTGGAACGACGTCGTAATGGCATGCCCCTCCGCGAAGAACGGCTTCCGCGCCCCGTCGAAATCGAAACGTTCCCGCGTATCTTGTCGGGAGACCGCCAGCTCGGCCCACCCCTCTCCCGGCAGCTCGATCCACTGGGCGCCGGCAGGCGCTCCAAGAGCGAGCAACATGCACGCTCCCAAGGCGCCCAGCCAATTGTGGCGTGCCGCTCCGGTGACCGTCTCTCCCCGCATCGTCCTCGTCCTGTGCCGGCAATCCAGGTTCGATCTCCCCCCACCCAACCGGAGGGGTCACATTGGATCGTGAACCGGTGTGGAACCGGAAGGTTCCAATCGAGGCCACTGCGGCCTTCCCGGACAGGGGTCACGAACCTGCCCGACATCCAACGTCAACGAGCCGACAGTTGCCTTCACACGACGACCTGATTCGCCTGCTTGGCCGCCTCGACGGTCGTGGCTACAAAGCCTACAAGGAGATCCGGGGGCGGTGGGACTTCGCCGACTTCAGGCTCGGAGTCGACCACGTTCAGGGCGATCCATTCGCCGACCCGAGCCGGGCCAGCGTTCTGCTGTCACCTTCGGTGGCAGGCCTTCCCCCGGAGGTGCTGACGAGCAGCTCCCGTATCGTGGGCGTGGCCTCATTGCTCGCGCGGCGTTTTCACCGTGAAGCGCACCAGCGGGCTCGTCCACGCGGCAGCGGCAAGAGCGGGGACATTCGCATCGCCGCGCCCGGTCAGGAGGTGCTTCGCCAAACAGCCGTCCGGGTAATGCCCGACGGGGCAGTCGAGGCCAGATTCCGCGTTGGGCTACCGGCCGCCGGCCGTCGTGTGATGGCGCGCGAGGCGGTCGAGTTGCTCGTCGGCGACGTGCCGTTCGTCGTGCGGGCGAGCCTCCGGGGAGTGTGCTACTCGGCCGAGGAGCTTCTCCAGCACGCCGAGGTGAACGAGGACGCGGACGCGCTGCGAGCGTTGCTCCCCGGGATGGGGCTCGTCGCCTTCGTGGCGGACGGAGCCGTGCTCCCCAGAAGAAGCGGCATCGAGCAGGCTCCGATGCTCCAGCGCGCCGTGCCCTTCGAGTCTCCCAGTTCGCTACGGGTTACCGTCGACCTGCCTAACGGCGGCTCAGTGTCGGGGACCGGCATCCCGCGAGGTGTGACGCTCATTGTCGGCGGAGGATACCACGGCAAAAGCACCCTGCTCGAGGCACTCGAGCGAGGCATCTACAATCATCGGCCAGGCGACGGGCGGGAGCGAGTCGTATCGGATCCAACGGCGGTCAAGATCCGGGCGGAAGACGGTCGTTCGATCGTCGGCGTGGATATCTCTCCCTTCATTGGTCCGCTACCCCTCGGGCAGGACACGCGCAGGTTCGACTCGACCGACGCCTCGGGCTCGACAAGCCAAGCGGCCGCAATCGTGGAAGCGCTCGAAGCGGGCGCTCGGACGCTCCTGGTCGACGAGGATACGGCAGCGACCAACTTCATGATCCGCGATCGCCGCATGCAGGCGTTGGTCCCACGAGAGAAGGAGCCCATTACCCCCTTCGTGGATCGTGTTGGGCTGCTCCATTCCGAGCTCGGGGTGAGCAGCGTCATCGTGCTCGGGGGGAGCGGTGACTACCTCGACGTTGCGGACACGGTCATCGCGATGGACAGCTATCGAGCCCGCGACCTGACGGCCGAAGCGAAGGCGGTGGCCGAGCGCATGCCGACGGGCCGCCTCACGGACGCCGTCGGTGGCGCCTTCCCACAACTTGCTCGGGTTCCCTTGGCCAGCAGCTTGGAGCCGCGCCGTGGAAGGCGGGCGGAGAGCATCAAGGTGAGGTCCCCGCGCGCGATCGAGTTCGGGGAGGAAGCCATCGATCTCGCGTACGTCGTGCAGATCGTTGCACGCACCCAGTTGAGGGGGATCGCCAGAGCGCTCCTTCTCGCGCGAGAGCACTACCTGGACGGCCGCCGCTCCCTCAGTGAGGTCCTCGATGCCGTTCTGGAGTGCATCTCCGAAGAAGGGCTCGACGTGCTCGACGCTCGTCGGCCAGGCGATCTCGCGGAGTTTCGGAGATTCGAGCTCGCGGCGGCCCTAAACCGACTCCGAACGCTCGAGCTCGCGGAGTGAGCCGATCTCCCCTGCTACCCGAGACGACGCGATCTTCCTACCTTCACGCGCCGAACGGCATTGCCTCACGACGTGGAGGACCCAGGCCCGCCGAGGTGGCAAAGCATTACTCAGCCGAACGGTGGGGAGCGGTGGATCCCTGTGAGTGGAGACGAGAGACGAGAGAGCCGGGGACCCCTCGTTCGGATCCCCGGCCCCGTTCGTAGGCGTTGCGGCTACTGCGGCTTCTGCATATAGCCGCGCTCTTGGAGCAGCGTTTTCAGATGGGGCTCGCGATCGGGTAGATTGGTCCGGCTCACTGCTCGCGCGAACTCGATCCGGTCTACCTCGGGGACCTTGTCCAGGATGGAGATCGGCGCCCCGTATCGGAGCAGGATGCGTTTCGCGTCGATGGCCACGGAATCAACCACATTTCCCCCTTGTAACGAACCCTAGGGCATAAGTGCCGAAAAGCGTTGAAATGTAAGGGTTTCGCCCTCTTCTGCAAAGCTTCGCTGGCTTGTCTGGCGCTGGAATATGCCCCCGCTCCGACTCGGAGAATGACGTGCCCAGGTCTTGGATCCTCTATGTCTTGACGGTAGCGATCCCCGTGTCGGTGGGCTCGGTCGTCGCGATCGGCGCACGTTCGGCCGCGTTGGAGTCCGCCGACGTCGAGGAGGACCGTAAGGCCGCCGAAATCGCGATCGCACTCCTCCAACTCGATCTCGATCGGACAACGGAGAACTTGCTCGGGAGCGCGTCCTCTCTCGAGGATCCGGACCCGGAATCCGCAGCGGTGGCAGCGGCGCTCGCAGGAGACACAGTGGCCGGTCTCGGGGTCGTTGAGCGTGGCATGCAGGCGACGCTTTTCGCACCAGGGCCCGACGGCTCAATCCTGTACGCGGAGGAGGCGTTCGAACCCTCGTTCCCAACAGTCCTCGAGGGGTTTGCTGGATACGAGGCCGCTCTCTACATGAACGGGATCAAGCGCACCACGACGGACGCCAGCTTTGGGCCCGACACTCTCGGCGTGGAGCTCCTTCAGAGGCTTTCGCGGGCGCCGGGCGGGATCGCGCAGTCCTCGGCCGTTCGGCGGGGTGTCTTGATCCCGATGGAATCTTCCCCGGGGCGTACTCCATCGGTCGTCGTGCTGGCCGCCCCTTCCCAAGCTCGTACGCCTGCGGTCGCGTCGCTTCGCTGGTCTCTCGGGCTCGCACTCGGGTTTGCCGTTGCCGCTCTCGGGTGGTGGGCCTTGCGAGCCCCCGATACAAAGCAGGCTCTCCGTCCAGCGTCCGAGCTCGTCACCCTGCTGGGAGTGCCGCTGATCGTTGTTTGGGGCGGGCTCGCGGTCTTGCAGACGGGCTATCTTCGGAGCTTCGACCGTGCGCGCGCCGCCCCGCTCGTGCTCGCGTCCGCGGTCGTCCGCAGCTTCGATGAGGACGCGTCCGCCCTGCATATCCGTGAGATCACGGGATACGAAACGACGATCCTCTCCGCCGGGGACGTGACCGACGCGGCGCCCTCCCCACCAGACGAAGAGACGGTGGATGCGCTGATCGCTTTGGTGGCTTCCGGCAGTAGGTCGGGCACGTTCGCCTCGGACGAAGGGCGTGTGCGTTTCTCCGCAGTTTCCCGTCCGTCCGGAGACGTCCTTCTCACCACTCAGGACGATCCGGCCGGCCCCCTCGAGGGGCCGGGCACCCGGTTCCTGCTCATCGGGCTCGCGGTCCTGATCATGGTCGCGTGGTTCGCGGCGTTGCGACCTCGGACGTACCGGTCCGGCCCCGCCAGCTGAACGGTTGGTCTTCGAGCGAAGGCGGACCCGCTGCCGGGATCAAGCACCCGAGTTGCTTGGGATCAACCTCTTTAGGAATCAGCTGCCTCCGAGCACGATGCCGACGGTGAACAGCAGGTCGTTCTGCAATTCACCGTTGCCCCCACTGATGGCTTTGAACGAGTCGATGTAGTCGGAGATCTCGGCGACGACGCGGAGCGGCCCGAGATGGAGCTCCGTGCCAACCCCCAGCTGCCCCGTTGCCGTCGTCTGGTCGTCCAGTGGGGTACTCCCGTCCAACTCGAAGTCGTAGCGCTTGACTCCGCCGCCGGCCAGGAAGTACGGCTGGATGACCAGGAGCTCGGGAAGCGGCCGGATCACGAGAAGCGCGGTCAGAGCCGTGAGCGTGCTGCGGGCGCCGCAAGTCGTGCAACCCACTGCGTCCAAGGACACTTCCGACTGCGAGGCGTACGCGATGTTGCCGCGGAGCGTCACGGAGCTCGGCCGCGAAGCGAACTCGAGCCCGAGCACGTACGCCAGGGTCGACGCCCTCTTGCCGAAGTCGATCGCCCCCGAGACCCCGGCGTCGGTCACTTGGCCGAGGTCGGAGGTTGGTGCGTACAACCCGACCTGGGGGATGACGCGGATGCCCTGGGCCGAGCCCAACGTGGGGGTGATCGAGGCCGCCAGGACGAGTCCGGCCCCAAGTGTCGTGGTCGTGAATATTCTCATGCAATGCCCTCTTTTTTCTCTCGCGTCCGTTCGCGCGGCCGAGCGGAATCTTCGCTCGTTACTGGGATCAGGGTACGCTTCGACACCCCCCGAAGTTTCCACGGCCAGCCGAGGGCTCGTCTCGCCGGCCTTCCAAACAGCCGGTAGATTAGGGGCCGACCTCCACTCTGCACCGACCGATGGCAGACAACCCCCGCTTCTCCCCGTCCGTCGAGGACTACCTCAAGGCGATCTTTGCCCTCACTGAGCGGGGCGAGGCGGCCACGACGAGCGACATCGCCAACGTCCTCGACGTGCAGCCCGGCTCGGTGAGTGGGATGGTCAAGCGCCTCGCTGATCTCGGAGTCGTGGAGCATGTGCCGTACCGGGGCGTAAGCCTCACGCGGACCGGTCGGCGGGAAGCGCTGCGCGTCGTCAGACGGCACCGGATCATCGAGACCTATCTGAGCGTGCGCCTTGGGTACTCGTGGGACGACGTGCATGCCGAGGCCGAGCGCTTGGAGCACGCTGCTTCGGACGAGCTCATCGAGCGCATGGCGACCGCGCTCAAAAACCCACGCCACGACCCGCACGGCTCGCCTATTCCCACCTCGGGTGGGGACATCGACTCGACGAGCTACCCCTCGCTAGCCCAAGAGGACGTTGTCGGCTCGGTGGAGATACGGGCAGTCGAGGACGACGATGCCGATCGGCTCCGGTATATGGAAGCCATAGGCCTGCTGCCCGGGGCCACGCTGACGGTCGAGGAGCGTGCCCCCTTCAGCGGTCCGATCATCGTGCGCCTGGGCGGCGCCCGTGGAGAGAGCCAGACCGTCGGCTTCGATTTGGCTCAGCGAATCTACGTCGAGCCCGTTGACTGAGCGGGCCGGGCGATTGGTTAGTTCGGCGTAACGATCGCCTTGGTCACCCGGAGGGCCTCGACGTCCGCCAACGCATCGCCAGCGTTGTCGAGCGTGTAGCGTCCGCCGATCACTTCGGCGAACGGCAGCCGGTCCCTGTGCTTGGACAGCAAGCGCAACGCGCGGACGAGGTGGTGGAGCTCCGTCCCCCATTGGCCGCGCACGTCCGCGTGCTTCCTGTTGATGTCGACGTGCGGGTTGATGATCACGGGCCCAACGTCGGTGTAGTGACCAGCAACGACGTACGTACCCCCGTCCCTCAGTAGGCCGAAGCCCTCGGGGATCGCCGTCGGATTTCCGCTGGCCTCGATCACGATGTCGGCTCCCTTGCCATCGGTGTGGGCCATGAGGGCATCGTGTCGCTCCTCCTGGGTCGTCCCGGACACGGAAAGGGTACGGCCTGCTCCCATCTTCGAGCCGAACGCCAGGCGGGGGGCCGGGTCGCCGACCAGGACGACCTCGGCGGCGCCCGACAGGGCGGCGAAGGCGGTTGCCGCCAGCCCGACCGGTCCGGAGCCCTGCACGACGGCCGTGTCCCCCATGCGGATCCCGCTTCGATCGACCGCGGCGAAGCCGGTGAACAGTCCACAGCCTCCCCCAATCACCTCGTCGGCCGTCAAGTTGTCCGGCAGCTTCAGGATCCTCACACCCGGCTTCAGGTAGATCCGCTCCGCCCATCCCCCGAGCGGCCCTTCGGACGCAGAGTACGTGACGCCGTAGACCTTGCGGTGCGGGCATCGGTTGGGCTGTCTGGCAATGATGCAGTGATAGCACTCGTTGCAGGTCTCGTGGACGTCGAGAAAAGTCACCACGTCGCCTAAGCCGAGTGGCCGCCCGACGTCGTCCTGTTCGACGCCGCGCGACTCGAGCACCCGCCCCACGCTCACGTGACCCGGAACGATTGGGTATGGAACGCCCGCGAGCCGACCGTGGTGCAGGTGCACATCGGTGCCGCAGACCTCGCTCGCTACCGTCTCCAGCAGGACCCCTCCCGGCTCCAGCTCCGGGTCGTCCAGGCTCCAGACGGCCAGCGGCTCACCCGGCCCGGTCATTACGGCAGCGCGTATGGGCATGCTCCGCTCCTCGCGGTTGGACGACAGTGCACGACGATCGTCGGTTTCCGGGATCAAGATCGGCATCGTGTGCGCAGTCTGCCACGATCCCCACGACGCGACGAACCGTGGCCAGCTGAGGTTCCCGGTCGACGTGCCCGAAGTGGACGTCAATTCGGGAGCTCGTCGGATTGGCTGTGCGCACTCGCCGTTCTGGCGGCAGTGGCGGCCCTCTTGCCCGCCGAGCTCGCAGTCAAGGCCGATGCCTTCGCGCCGGCCCCGGCAGGCATCAAGCCCGAATGGTACTTCGTCTTCATGTTCCAGACGCTCAAGTACCTGCCGCCCCAGATCATGGGCTTCGAGGGGGAGATGATCGGAGTCGTAGCGTTCGGGGTGCTTGGGGTCGTGCTGCTTCTGATCCCGTTCCTGGATCGTCGGGCGGGAGAGGGACGGGCGAGCAGGATATGGACCTGGCTCGTATACGGCGCCCTGGCTTACATCCTGGTCCTGACCTACCTCGGATACACCGCCGACCCGGCGCTCTAGGCCCCCGTCGCGCTCGCGACCAAGCGGTCGGAGGCCGCGTGCCGCCGCGGGAAGTGACGGCCCGGCGAGCGGCCGGGGTCGGTGGACTTAGAGCCGCCGTGGGTGAGCGCGCCGCGGCCGAAGCGCGTGACGGGCCGCGGCGCCCCCTGCTTTATCGCGCGTCCGTAACGGGCTTCCTGGGCGCGTTCTTCACGTACTCGTCCATCCACTCGATCATCTCAGCGAGGGAGTGCAATACCGACTCGCGTCCCCTGTACCCGTGGCTTTCGTTGGGCAGCATGACCAGGCGGGTCGTCGCGCCGTGCCCCTTGAGCGCCATGAACATGCGCTCGGATTGAATAGGGAAGGTGCCCGAGTTGTTGTCGGCCACGCCGTGGATCATGATCATTGGCTCGTTGATCTGGTTCGCGTGCATGAACGGAGACATCGCGAAGTAGACCTCGTCGGCCTCCCAGAACGTGCGCTGCTCGTTCTGGAACCCGAAGGGCGTGAGGGTCCTGTTGTACGCGCCGCTCCGGGCGATGCCGGCACGGAACAGGTCCGAATGCGCCAGCAGGTTGGCCGTCATGAACGCGCCGTAGCTGTGGCCTCCGACTCCGATCCGGTCACGGTCCGCCACGCCCATCTCGACGATCTTCTCCACCGCCGCTTCCGCGGAGGTCACGAGCTGCTCCACGTAGGTGTCGTTCGGCGTTCCCGCACCGACGATCGGCATGGTGGGGCCGTCGAATACCGCGTACCCCTGCGTAAGGAAGAACATGTGCGACGCCCCGCTCACCCGGGTGAACCGGTTCGGCGATCCGCGCACCTGCCCTGCGACGTCCGGGTTCGTGTACTCGCGGGGGTAGGCCCACACGACCACCGGTAGGCGCGTGCCCTCCTCGTAGTCCTGCGGCAGGTAGAGCGTGCCGGAAAGCTGGACCCCGTCGTCCCGCTCGTACGTCACGAACTGACGGGTCACCCCCGCGAGCTGCGGGTGCGGGTCCACGAAATCGGTGAGCTTGTCGCGGTCACCGTCGCGCGTGTCACGGACGTAGTAGTTCGGCGGCTCGGTCTTCGTCTCGTACTGGGTCAGAATGCGCCGCCCGTCCTCGTCCAGCATCGCGACTATCGTCTCGTACGTGCCCTGAGCGGCCTGGAAAAGGCGGTCCGTGTCGCCCGTACGAATGTTCATGCGGTCGAGGAAGGGATGGTCTCCGTCGTCGGATGCGCCGGGTCCGGACAGGTAGATCCAATCGCCCCGCTGAATCACAAGGCGCTCTCCGTCGCCCGTCGTGTGGGTCACAGGGCTGCCTGGATCCGAGTAGCGGTCCTCCGCGTTCCTCTCCCAGATCATCCTCGGCGCGGCTCCGCCGTCGAGGTCGAGCTCCCACGTGCGGGTGATCCTGGACGTGCGATCGGCCTCGGTCAGCAGTGCCAACCCATCCTCACCGCGGAGGAGACCCGCGTAGCGGAACTCCGTGCGGGCGACCTCCATTCCGTCGCCGCCGAACGGCGCCTCGAGCGTCACGACGCGGTCCCGGTGATCCACTTCGCTCTTCGGGTCGCCTCCGTCCAACGCCTCGACCCACATGAGGGTGTGGGCCTCGCCCGGCATCCAACGGTGTCCGCGCGGCCCGTCTTCGACGCCCCTGATGGGGATCGCGTCTTCGAGGGGGCTCGAGCCCACTTCGGCGACAACGTCACCGCCACGGGTCCAGACCTCGACCTCCTGCGGAAAGCGAGAGTCCGGCACCAGGTACGAGAAAGGTCGAACGGTGCGCGTCGCCATGATGTACTCGCCACTCGGCGACGCCTCCACGGACCAGATCCCGGGCTGGGCCAACGCCCGCTTCGCGCCGCCTGTGACGCTCACGAGGACCGGCTGGGAGGTCCAGAAATACTCGAAGAGCGCCTCGTCGTGGGTGTCCTTGAGAAGGTCCTGATACGTCCGGACCGGCGCGATCCGGCCGTCGGTTTCTTGGATGATCGGCCCAGCGGGTACGGCCGGTGTCGCGGGTGCCGGGCCCCTGCCGTCAGCGACTACCGCGCACAGAAGCTCTTCTCCGTCCGGCATCCACCCACAGGGTTGGCCGCGGACTCCGTTGAGCTCGGGGCCCAGCAACCGGCGGGCGCTCGCGGATTCCACGCTCCCGATCCAGAGCTCGATTCCGTTCCGTACGGTCCGAGTAACGATGAAGCGCTCGCTGTCCGGACTGAAGACGGGTGAGCCCCAACCTCCCTCGGGAGCCTGGATGGCGCGCTCCGAGCCGTCCGCGATCCTCATGACGGAGAGAGTTGTGGTCAGGCCTGGGTCCCGCCCCGTCGCCGGGCCGAAGGTCCCGTTCGTCATCGGGTTGATGCGCCGACCCGCCAGCCGCAGCATGGGCTGCGCCATGTCGGCGACGGTCGGCATGCTCCGGCGGCTCGTGAGGATCAACCATTCCCCGTCCGGGCTGGCGTTCACGAAGGGTGCCGGGGGCGCGTCGAGGATATCGACGATCTCCTGGGCAGGCATGCGGTACCCTTCCTGGGCCAGGATCCGGCCACTCGAGAAGGCTGAGACCGCCAGGGCGGCCAACAAGCCGGCAACGAGCGGACCGCTCGACGTCTTCTTGAGAAGACGGAGACGACTTGTGAGGAGTCCTCCGCTGAGCGCTTCGGAATCGGAACCCATGGTGCTTGCCTCCAAAGACTGACCCGCGCACGCGGGTGATCTCGAGGATCTTCGAGAACCTTGAATTTGGGGTGCGGAGCTTCGATGGAGCAACTGCGTCCCTGGCTGACCGCCGGTGGTTGCCGTAGGTTTTCCGTCTCCCTCGAAACCTCCAGATCATCCTTTTGGCCGGAGGATCAAGATGATCCGCGCCCTGCGTTTCGCTTCGTCGTTCCTCGTCTTCGCGCTCTTCGCCGCACCCAACGGGTCCGCCCAGGAGGGTGACGACCTCCTGTCGCTCGACAAATACCTGGATTGGGAGTGGGTGAGTGATCCCCAGATCTCGCCAGACGGCCAGCAGATCGTGTACACGCGATCCCTCGTGGACCAGATCAACGACCGCCGGTCCTCGTCGGTGTGGATCATGAACACAGACGGTTCGAAGAACCGCTTCCTGCTCGAAGGGGCCAGGCCCCGCTGGTCGCCCGACGGTACGCGCATCGCCTTTGTCGACTCGGGCGAGCCTGACGCTACACAGATCTTCGTTCGCTGGATGGACGAGGGAGCGACGACGCAGATCACGCGTCTCGAGGAGTCTCCCTCGAATGTGGCCTGGTCACCCGACGGGTCCGTGATCTCGTTCGTCATGACCGTGCCCTCGGACGTGAGTTGGAGCATCGATCTGCCTGACAGACCCGATGGGGCCAAGTGGACCGAGGCACCCAAGGTCGTGGAGCGACTCGCGTACCGGCGGGACCGACGCGGCTATATCGATGACGGATTCCAGCATCTGTTCGTCGTGCCGGCTGACGGAGGAACTGCGCGCCAGGTGACGGACGGGGACTTCAACCACTCCGCTCCCGCGTGGATGCCCGACGGCTCCGAGATCCTGTTCCAGTCCCTTCGAATCGAGGACACGGAAGACCTGGAGCAGACTTGGCGGGAATCGGAGATCTACGCCGTCGACGTTGGCTCTCGCCGAATCCGTCAGATCACGGATCGACGAGGACCCGACGGGAGCCCTGTGCCGTCCCCGGATGGGCGGACGATCGCCTACCAGGGGAGAGACTGGTCGGACGACACGTACGTCGAGACAGGGCTATACGTCATGAGCGCGGACGGTTCGGGGTCCCGGCGCATCGCTGGCGAGCTGGGACGCTCTCTCTCGAACGTGACATGGGCCAATGATGGCAGCGGCGTCTTCTTCAATTCGGCGATGCGCGGCAACTCAAACCTCTGGTTCGCCCCCGTCGACGGTGAGCCACGCGCGGTTACGGAGGGGAACCATCTGCTCTCGTTCTCGTCGATCGATGAACGCGGGAACGCCGTGGGCACTTTGACGAGCTACCACGAGCCTGGAGACATCGTCTCCCTGAGGCTCGAACAGGAGGCCGACGTTCGGCGCCTGACGCACGTAAACGACGACATCCT
Organism: Longimicrobiales bacterium; assembly: GCA_965248625.1. Taxonomy (GTDB): domain Bacteria; phylum Gemmatimonadota; class Gemmatimonadetes; order Longimicrobiales; family Gaopeijiaceae. The sequence continues at coordinate 3,249,903 of OZ252109.1, forward strand.
GGCCGGCGTCAAGCTTGGCGAAGTCGAGGAGATCTGGTACGAGTCGGTGGATGATTTCGACATTCAGGGCTGGATCATCAAGCCGCCGGACTTCGACCCGAGCCAACAGTATCCACTGATCCTCGCAATCCATGGCGGTCCGCATGGGATGTACGGCGTCGGGTTCAACTTCGGCTGGCAGGACCATGCCGCGAACGGTTACGTCGTGCTGTATACGAACCCCCGGGGCAGCTCCGGATACGGGAGCCAGTTCGGCAACGCGATCAAGAACGCCTATCCTGGGAAGGACTTCGACGACCTGATGAACGGCGTCGACGAGGTCATTGCCAAGGGCTACGTCGACACCGACAACATGTTCGTCTATGGCTGCTCGGGGGGCGGTGTCCTGACCTCCTGGATCGTCGGCCACACCAAGCGATTCGCCGCCGCGTCCGCCAACTGTCCGGTCACGAACTGGCTCTCGTTCGTGGGTACGACGGACGGCGCCTCGTGGTACAAGAACTTCGAGCACTACCCGTGGGACGATCCGTCCGAGCACCTGCGCAGGTCACCGCTCATGTACGCGGGCGACGTAACCACTCCCACCATGCTCATGACCGGCGAAGGCGACCTGCGCACCCCGATGGGCCAGACCGAGGAGTTCTACCAAGCGCTGAAGGTGCAGCAGATCCCCTCGGTGATGGTACGCTTCAAGGACGAGTGGCACGGCACGACCAGCAACCCGTCCAACTTCCTCCGAACCCAGCTCTACCTACGAAGCTGGTTCGACAAATGGAAGAGCCCGAGAACCGTCACAGACGACGGGTAAGAGCGCACGAGCGGGCTTCCGCGGAGGCGTGAAAGAGGCGTTCCGTAGGCCGCGGTCGGGATCGTGCGGGGAGCCCCGGCGCGCGACGCCTGTTTGACCCCAACCGCGACCTCCGGTACCGGGCTTCCGCGGAGGCGTGAAAGAGCCGCTCCGGCAAACACGGTCGGGATCGTGCGGGGAGTCCCGGCGAGCGACGCTCCTTTGCCGCAGCGCGGATGCCCCTTCGAAAGGCATCGTCCGGAGAAGGCAAAGCCGCCGAGCGAGCCGGGACTCCCCGCACGATCCAAAACCACAAAAAAAAACCCGGACGGGCGCTTTCACACCCCCCCCCGGGTCCCCTGCCGGAGCTCGCTCCGATCCCCTTATTTCATCCCCTCATCGTCATCTTTCGGGCTTACCTCCGACTTCCTCGCCTCGTCTCCGGACCAGACCCTGCGGCTCACCGTGGGCCGCGTCTCCCGGTGCGCGGCAAGCGTATAGTCCCTCTGCCCCCTGAATCGGGAGCTCGATCTCTTGATCAACATTTCCCGTCCTCCCATCTATCGAGTCAGCGACGCGCGAACACCCGCGTCGTCTTGGATTCTCTACGTGTCGTTGACGAGAAAGATTCAGCCGATTCTGCAGGTGGGTGAGGGGGGCATCCCGCTAGGAGTCCGGACCGTCCGAGCGATGGAGGTGGCGTATGGTCCACCCGCCCGCTCCACGCACGAGTATGAGCGTCTCGAAACTCGCGCCCGAGCCGTCGGACTCAGGGGCCGCCGCTGCGAACTCGGCGACGACCAGGGCGGTTTCTCCAAGCAGGGTTGGTGTCGCGGACGTCAGGCCCGGTGCCGATCCGGCCGACCAAAGGGCAGTGTGGTCGAGGGCCTCGAGGGCTGGCAGGCCCATCGGGCCGATCGACCGGTCGTACACCTCGGCGTCGACGTGCAGGTAGTCCGCGGCACGTGCCAGGTCACCGCGCTCGAGAGCCTCGTGGAATGCCGCGACGACGGCGATGACAGAGTCAGCTGCCGCCGCTGCACGCGTACCGTTTCCGGGATCGCTGTCGGGAGCTCGATCGGGACGCCGCTCGAACGTGCACGTCGCGACGCCGAAGGCGAGAATCCCGAGCGCCGCGCGACCGAGGGGCGTCCTCATCCGACTGCGTCGTCCAAGGTCGTCATGTGTTCGCCCGATAGACGCCCACTCGAAGCGGAGGATCTATCGACCAGTGGAAGTGCGCCCGGATCTCGCGGTCCCGTGCCTCGTTCCGCTTGCGGTCCCGCGTCTTGGGGTAATCCACCCCCTGCGCGCTCTCGATGAGGACGACTTGGGATTCGCCGAGCTTTCCCTCGAGCGCGCGCACTTGCTCCTCGAGGTCGCTGAGCACCGCCCGCTCGGCTTCGTCCTGTACGACTCCGTCCGCGTCGGCCGTGAACTCGAACGTCTCGACCGCCTCGTATCGCTCGGCGAACTCCTCCGACGGCATCGAGAGCTTACGATCTCGCCGGAAGCCGATCTCCGTCATCGCTCGGGAATCGAAGTTGAGCTCGACGCTCTGTACCGTCTCTCCGTATCGCTTCAGAATCATGATCTCAGGTTGTTTGACTGAATGGTGTGGGGTCAGTTGCCCGGGTTGAGGAGCTGCTCCAGCTCCTCTGGCGTGAGGTCGTCCGTGCTTTTCGACCCGACTCCGTGCCCGGTTCGCGAGTGTTTCTGTACACGGGTGCCGCTCTGCTCGCGGGCAGGCGCTCCGGAATAGTCGAACTCCGGCACGTGAATTCGCTGCAGGGTTCGGCCTAATCGATACTCGATGGACTTGAGGTAACCCAGGTCCATGCCTGTGAGAAACGTCACGGCGGTACCGACGGCTCCGGCACGGCCCGTTCGGCCGATGCGGTGGACGTAGTCCTCGGGATCGAGAGGAATGTCGTAGTTGACGACGTGCGATATGCCCTCTACGTCGAGTCCCCTTTGTGCGATGTCCGTGGCGACCAGGACACGGATCTCACCGGTCGCGAACCGGTCCAACGCGCGGGTACGATGCCGCATTTGCCGATCCGAGTGCATCGCGTCGACCGTGATGCCCGCCCGCTCGAGTTGCGTCTGTAGCGTGTCTGCCCCCCGCTTGGTCCGGGTGAAGACCAGCACTTGATCCCACCCCTCGGCCGACAAGAGATCGATGAGGAGACTCGCTTTCATGCCTGGCTTGACCGAATAAACGAGCTCCTCGATTCCCTCCGCCGTCGTACCTGCAGGGGCCGCCTCGACCCAAACGGGATCCTTGGTAATCCGTAGCGCGAGCGCGTGCACGCCCTGAGGCATCGTCGCAGAAAAGAGCATGGTCTGCCGACCCCGCGGAACCTTCCGCAGAATGTCTTCGATCTGGGGCCGGAACCCCATGTCCAACATCCGGTCCGCCTCGTCCAGGATGAGAGCGCGCACCCGTCGGAGATCGACCTGCCCCCGCCCCATGTGATCGATGAACCGTCCCGGGGTCGCGGAAATGAGCTCGACCCCGTTCTCGAGCGCTTCGCGTTGTGGTCCGTACGCGACGCCCCCAACGATCACCGCGGCCCGTAACGTCGTTCCCTTAGCAAGCGCCACAGCGTCGTCCGCCACCTGCTGGGCCAGCTCACGTGTGGGACAGAGCACGAGGATCTGGAGGCCGCCACCCGCCTCGGTTCGCTCGAGGGTTGGAAGGAGGAAGGCTCCGGTCTTTCCCGTCCCGGTTTGGGCGATCCCCACGATGTCCTTGCCCTCCATCCCGGACGGGATGGCCTTGACCTGAATGGGTGTGGGCTCCGCCCATCCCAGCGCCTCTACGGTGGCCTGCTGTTCGGGGGATAGGCCCATTCCCTGGAACGATGTAGTTTCCTCCAACCGCTGTCTCCGTTGATGATCGACCGTAGCGTGCGCCCGGGGCACGCGCCCAACGCTTCGAGAACAACCCGTTAATGGTAGGTCATCCTCCGGAGTGCGCCAATGAGCCCGGGGGCGGGACGTGTCCACAACCGACCGGGCGCCGCCCCGCGACCGTCCGCCACCCGTAGCGCTGCCCCGTCCGCCCGCATGAAGGACGTCGTCTCAGATGTCGGTCCTCTTCGTATGCCTCGGCAACATTTGCAGGTCTCCCCTGGCGGAGGGCGTCCTCGATCACCTCGCGAGGCTGGATGGCGTAGACCTCCAAGTGGATTCAGCCGGCACAGGGGCCTGGCATGTGGGTGAGCGGGCGGATCCTCGGTCGAGGGAGGTCGCGCGCGGCAACGGAATCCACCTCGACGGACGCGCCCGTCGGGTGCGCGATCAGGACCTGCACGAATTCGACTATGTGATCGCCATGGACCGGGCCAACCTCTCCGATCTCGAGGCCATGCATCGATCGGCGAACGGATCAGCCCGCTTGCATCTGCTGCGTGAATTCGACCCGGACGCCGACGGCGACCTGGAGGTTCCCGACCCGTATTACGGAGGACCTTCTGGTTTCGAAGAGGTATTCGACATGGTCGAACGCTCGTGCCGAGCACTGCTCGCGCACATTGGAGGGCCGTCCGAGGAAGAGGAGTGACGCGTCCGCCGCAGACGGTGCTCGACGGAGTCGAAGAAGCGCTCGCGGCGGCGGGGGCCACGGACCCCCGTCCCTCCGACGCTACACCAGTGGGCGGTGGATGCATCAATCAGGCGACGGTTGTCGAGGCACAGTCGGGAGAACGCGTCTTTCTCAAGTGGAACGAGAGCGCCCCGGCGGGCTTCTTCGAGGCAGAGGCGGATGGCCTCCGGGCGCTCCAGTCCGGGTCGGCGCTCCGGGTGCCCGAGGTCCTGGCTGTCGGCCGTCCCGAGAACGGCCCGGGCTGGTTGCTTCTGGAGTACGTACCCGAGGGACCAAGCGGCCCGGACTACGGTGTCGCCCTGGGCCAGGGGCTGGCGGCGATGCATCGGCCGCTGGGCTACGACTACGGCTGGGCTCAGCCGAACTTCATCGGATCGGTGCCGCAGTCGAACCCTCTGAATCCCCATTGGAGCCAGTTCTGGCGGGAGGCGCGCCTCGAGCCACTGATGGGCGCAGCAGTCGACGATGGTGCCTTCAGCCGACGGGACCGGGAGGACTGGGCGCGCTTGCTCGAGCGACTCCCAATCCTATTGGAAGGCGCGGCCACGGACGGCCCCTCGCTCCTTCACGGTGACCTCTGGAGCGGCAACGTCTATTGCGACCGTGAAGGGCAGCCGGTCGTCGTCGATCCCGCCGTGTACCGTGGACACAGGGAGGTCGACCTCGCGATGGCGGAGCTCTTCGGCGGGTTCCCGCCGGGCTTCCTTCCGGCGTACCGTGACGCGCGTCCCGTCCCCGACGACTACGAGGAGGTGCGGCGCGACGTCTACCAGCCCCTGCTGGTTCACGTCGTCCTCTTCGGAAGGTCCTACGTGCCCGGAGTGCGCGATCGGGTGAGACGTCTCCTCGGGGCGTGAGGGGCTGCGCCCCTACCGCGCGCTCCTACCGCCGTACCCCGACCGCCACGCCATCTCCCGCGGGCAGGATCGTCCCGAGGAAGTCTGTGGAGGCCGCGAGGGCCTCGTTGAAGGTCTGGATGGCGCGGGTCGTCGGGTCGTCGGAGGCAGTCTCGACGACGTGGCCTCGCCAAAGGGCATTGTCGGCGGCGACGAGTCCTCCGGGGCGCAAGAGCCGGGCCGCGTGAGTCAGATATTCGACGTACCCTTCCTTGTCGGCATCCAGGAAAACCATGTCATAGGAGCCGTCCGGGCCGAGGCCTGGAAGGACCTCCCTGCCGTCTCCCACGAGCACCTCCACGACGTCGTCCAGACCCGCCTTCGCCAGAAATTCTCGCGCGAGTACGGCGTGGTCCTCGTTCAACTCGATGGAGAGAAGAGAGGAGCCCGGCGCCATCCCACGGGCGATCCAGATCGCGGAATAGCCACCAAGCGTCCCGACCTCCAGCACGCGGCGGGCGCCGACCGCGGCAGCAAGCACCTGCAGTGTCCGGCCAGTAATGGCCGGCACCTGGATCAGGGGCATGCCCCTGCGCTCGATCTCTACGCGGAGCGCCCTGAGAAGCGAGTCCTCATCGCCGAACAAGCCGTTCGTATAGGCGGCCAGCTCCTCGGGCGACGGCGGTGCTGATCCGCTCATGTCGGCGTCATCAACGGTCGCGGAGGGAGGCGTCCCGACCGCGCCGCTAGGCCTTCGCCAGAGCGGCAGCCATGCGGTGGAACGCTTCCGTCAACAGTGAATCCGAGGTGGCGAAGCTCATTCGTACGTATCGCTCATCGCCGAATGCCACGCCTGGTACAAGCGCCACCCCGGTCTCCTCCAGAATGCGGGTGCAGAACTCGCTGGATCCTTCGCCGTCGGCCAGGGCGTCGTCGACCCGGAAAAAGAGGTAGAACGCTCCCTCCGGCTCGATGTACGAGAACTCGGGCATGTGCTCACGGATCAGCGAGGTGACGAGGTCCCGTCGACGCCGGTACGCCTGCCCCATCTCTTCGATCGCCGCGAGCGACCGCTCCGGGTTCTCGAACGCCTCGAGCGCAGCAAGCTGCGAGGGAGTGGCCGGGTTCGAAGTCGTGTGGCTCTGGAGCGCACCCATCTTCCTCGCGGTTTCGGTGTCCGAATACGAGAAGCCGATGCGCCACCCCGTCATGGCAAAGGCCTTAGAGACACCGTCGATGAGCACGAAGGGTCCCCGGTCTGCGGCGGACAGCTCGAGGAGCCCCGGCGCGGGTCCGTCTCCGGCGTAATGGATGAAGCGATAGATCTCGTCGTTGATGAGCCGGACTCCGTTGTTCTTTGCCCAGCGCGCGACGGCCGCCAACTGGTCGAGTCCGTAGACAGCTCCGGTCGGGTTGCTCGGCGAGCACAGGATCAGCCCCCGGGTCCTGTCCGTCTTGGCCGCCTCCAGGTCCTCGGGACGGAGCAGGAAGCTTGTCTCCTGGGGGCCTTTGACGAAGACGGGCTCGGCGCGCGCGAGCGTCACCATCTCCGGATAACTGGTCCAATACGGTGCGGCGATCAGCACTTCGTCGCCCGGACCGAACAGGCTGAAGCAGGAGTTGAAGAGTGCCTGCTTGGCGCCCGCGGTCACGATGACGCCGTTCCAATCCACGTCCTGGCCGAGGCGGGCAGACAGAGTGCGTGCGATTGCTTTGCGCAGCTCCGGCTTCCCCGCGGCTGGCGTGTACCGGGTCTCGCCGCCTCGGACGCCACTCACGGCCGCATCGACCAACCAGGAAGGAGTGTCGAAGTCCGGCTCGCCGGCGCTCAGGTCGATGATGTCGCGCCCTTCTGACCTTAGTCGCTTCGCCAACGTGCTCACTGCCATCGTGGCGGAGGGCTTTAGTCGCGCGATGTTTTCGCTGTATGTCATGTGCTTGGCCGGCTCGGGTCGCTGTCGAGAAGTCCACGAATATGAGTCGGGGAGTCTGGCGCGATCAAGGGAACCTCTGCACAAGTGAGGCGGGTCTCGTTGGGAGCGCCAGGGACCCGGTAGACCGTATTGCAGCCGGTCATGGGTGCCGCGAGATTCCCCCGATGGATCCGCTGCCGGTGTCCTTCTACTACGACTATGTGGATCCGGCGTCCTACGTGCTCGACTGCGTGTTGCGTTCGCAGGATCTCGCTCACGGTGTGACGCTGACCTATCGCCCGTTCGAGCTTCGCCCTTCGCCGAGCCCACTGATCGACCCCTGGGGGTCTGGGTGGACGGAGCGTTGGGACGTGGTGGAACGGGCTGCGGCCTACTACGGAGTGGAGGTCGCGAGACCGGACCTCGTGCCGTGGAGTCGCAAGGCGCACGAGCTGGCTCTGCACGCCCGGGAGAAGGGTTGCTTCGAAGGCGTGCACACAGCACTCTTGCGAGCTTTCTTCGCCGACGGCCTAGACATCGGTCGTGTGGACAGGCTAGTCGAGCTGGCTGCCGAAGCCGGGCTCGATACGACGGAAACGAAGGCCGTTCTCGACGTGGACCGTTACGCCGGGAACTTGATCGCGGTCCGCGATGCCGCCCTTCGAGCCGGGATTCGAGGCGCACCTACGCTGGAGAGCGGGGCGCTGCGACTCCAAGGACTGCCCGACAAGGAAGGCCTGCTTCGCTTCCTGGACTCGATCCAGGCGATGCCTGAGTGCTGATCCGTAGTGGAGTTGGAAATGGCCGGATATCAAAGGAAGACCGCGCTGGCACCTGCTGAGATCCTCGCGCAGGCCGAGGAGCTGCTTCCTGCGCAGATCGGACTCACGAAGTCGAAGGCGTCCTCGCACGGAGCGACGTATACGGGAGAGGAGGGCACGGTCACCCTCTCGGCGCATCGCCACGGCGTGTACACCGAGGTGATCGCCTCGACGGATCGATTGAGGACCTCGAGGATGGACTACGAGATCCAGAGATTCTTGAACCAGCTGCCTTATGAACCCGGCGACGAAGGCGGCCCTGGGTCGGGAGATCCCAACTAGCGTCGGTGTCGCTGGTGAGGTGTCACTAGTGGATTCGTTCGAAGACGTCGGCCTTTCCGCCGAGCTCGTGGAAGCCCTCTCCGCCGAGGGAGTCGAGCGTCCGACTCCGCTCCAGCAGGCTCTGATCCCCCTGATCCGAAAGGGGAACAACGCCTTGGTGCGCGCGGGACCTGGGAGCGGCACGCTGGTGGGGTACGGCGCCGGGCTCCTCGATCGGCTCGAGGGCGGTGGGCAGGCTCCACGCGCAGTGGTTCTCGTCGCGTCTCCCGAAGCCGCTCGCTCACTCGCTGAGTCCCTGGCGAGGTTGGCCGTCACAACCGGCCACCAGGTGGCGGCGTTGGGATCCGCATGGGCCCTTCCAGAACAGAGCGACATCCTTTTTTCGACGCCTCCGGATCTCCTGGAGTCGGTGCGCGGCTCGCGAATCCAACTCGAGAGCCTCGAGGCGATGATCGTGGACGGGGCCGCGCTCGTCCAACGCGTTTGGGGGCTCGAGGGACTCGAAACCCTGGCCGAGTTCCTTTCGCCCGAGGCCCAGCGCGTGGTGGTGTCGCTGCCGATCACGGCCGAAGTCGAGGCGTTCGTACGGGCTCATGCGAAGAAGGCCGTACATGTGCCGCCGGAGGCGCTGTCCCCCTCGTCTGGAGACGGTCCGGACCGCGGTGCAGTGCAATACCGGATCTGTCGGGAGGACAAGGACCTCGAAATCGTCCGCGTGGTCAGCTCCATCCTGGACGGCGGCGCAGACCACGCGATGGTCTTCTGCCGCTCGGACGACCGCGCTGCGGACGTGGGCGATTTCCTGACCCTCCACGGCTTCATGGCCGGAGCCCCCGGCGACTCCTCGCTTCCTGTTTGGTTGGCCGTGGACGAGAAGGCGGCCCGCTCGCTCCTGCAGGATTCGCCCGACGCCGCGAAGGTGGCCACGCTCAGCGTCGATACCCCGGCGGACCTCGACACGTTGGACCTCCGGCACGGACGGGGAGGCACCGCCACCGTGCTCGTGACCAGCCGAGAGCTGCCTCACCTCAAGATCCTCGCGGCCGGCGCAGGCTATAAGTTACTGCCCGCGCCGAACGCGTTGCCCCGCCGGGTCTCGACCTCGCTCGAGAAACATCGAAGCGCACTCGTGCGTGTGCTCCAAGAGGAGGACATCGCTGGCGAGCTGCTCGCGCTGGAGCCACTTTTCGAGCGCTACGACGCCGCCGAGGTGGCCGCCGCCGCGAGCCATCTGGCCAAGCAGGCGGGTCGAAGCCGAGGTGGCGGCCAGGGCGAGGCCGATGCTGCGACCTCGGGTGCGCAACCTCCCTCCCGCGCTCCCGCGTGGATCCGGCTGTTCATCAGCGTCGGGGAACGTGATGGCATCCGCCCCGCCGACTTGCTGGGCGCGGTCACCGGGGAGACGGGCATCGACGGTGCGCAAGTCGGAAAGATCGAGATCCGGGACAACTTCTCTCGAGTCGAGATCCAGGACGTCGTTGCCGCGAAGGTCATGAAGGCACTCAACGGTACGACGATGCGAGGGCGAAGCATCCGCGCGGACTACGATCGGGGCTCGTCACGCGGTCAACCCCGCCGCCAGGCAGGTTCAGGAAGACGGGGAGGGCCTTCGGCGTCTTGACGGGATGACCCGATCGTTTCTGTCCCGCCTGGCTGGCGTCATCGCGTACTTCGCGATCATGATCGGCGTCGGCATCGTGGGCTACATCCTCATCGAGGGCTGGGCGTTCCACGACGCGCTTTACATGACCGTCATCACGGTCACGGCGGTCGGGTACCACGAGGTCGGGGCGCTCTCGACCGCGGGTCGCAACTTCACCATGGTGCTTCTGGGCGGCGGAATCACCGGCCTCGGCCTGTGGTTCGCGTTGGTCACGGCACTACTCATCGAGCTGAACCTCAAGGGCACGCTTCTACGGCGGCGAACGATGAAGGGAATCGAGCATCTGCGAGATCACGTGATCGTTTGCGGAGCAGAGCGAACGGGTCGGCAGGTCATGGAGGAGCTGCAGCGGTCGAAGCAGCCGTTCGTGCTCATCGAGAACCGGCCGGACCGAATCCGCGCGATCCTGGACGATCATCCGAACGTCCTCATCCTCGAGGGGGACGCCACACACGACCATCAACTCGAGATGTCGGGGATCCGACGCGCCAGGGGCATCATCACGTGCCTCAGCGCGGACGCGGACAACCTCTTCGTTTGCCTTTCAGCCCGGGCTCTGAACCGTGACCTCACCGTCGTCGCGCGCGCGAACGAGACAGAGACGAGCGCCAAGATGTACCGGGCCGGAGCGAGCCACGTCGTCAGCCCCAACGTGAGCAGCGCCGTCTACATGGCTTCGGTTCTACTTCGCCCCTCGGTGGTTTCGTTCCTGGACGTCGCGACGCGGTCGCACCAGCTGGACCTGCGCCTCGAGCAGTCGAACATCGGACCCGATTCTCCGTTGGCGGGCAAGACGCTGGCCGAGGCGAGCATCCCCCAAGCCACCGGGCTGATCGTCATTGCGTTGATGAAGGATTCGAAGCGGGACGCCGACGTCGTATTCAACCCGGTGGGTAGCACCGTGCTGAGTCCGGGCGACGACATGATCGTGATGGGCAGGCCGGAACAGCTGGAGCAGCTCGAGCAGCTGATGCAATGAGGGCACGGCCCGCTCGTGCGATCCGCGCCCTCGGGTAGATCCGAGACGGCTTAGTCGTCGTCGTGATCTCGACTTCGCATGCCCTTCTTGAATATCGAGTAGAGCAGCCAGGCCACTCCCACGAACAGGAGCACCTTGAACATGAGGGCCAGGAGGCCGAACGCCATGCCGAGTAACGGCACGAGATAGGCCCCCAGGAGCTTCAGAAGCAACAACCCCACGATCCCGCTCGCCGATAACTGAACAAAAGTCTTCATCTACCTCTCCGTACGAAATTGCGCTTCGCCTGACTCGTCCTACGCCTCGTCGAGCCTCGAGGTTTCATCGGGGACGCCGCCGGATCTCCCCGTTTGACTCTCTCCGACGCCGATTCGTTGGCCAGGGCTTCCCTCCTGTGGGCGGTGCGCGTTGGTCCATGGACATGCCCCGGTTACCGCCCCCGGCACGATTTCTGGTTCCAGGCCTCTCAAGCGAGCAGGGATCCGCTCGGTGCCGAGAACCACTGGGCGTGGGGATGCGCGCGGTGCTCCGGTGCCAACCCGAGCTTATCGGGCGGACACGGTTGGATGGTTGGATGTGTCATCAGTGACCGGCTTCTGACCGCTTTGGTGCGCCTGATCCCATTTGGTGACAGCGGTCCTCTCGCGAGACCTGGCGGGTCGTCGAATCTGCGGCCCGTCGCGACCTCGTCTTGAACCGGAGCAAGTCATGACCAGCAACCAGAAGCTATGGGTTCGCCTGTTGGGTGGAGTCGCACTCGTCCTTGCGATGAGCCTCTTTGGAGGAACCGATCAGCTCCTCGCTGACGGCACGGATTGCCAGATGCAGGACGGGACCCCGAGGGACTGCACCCCCAGTGAGGAGATCGGCGCGTGCATGAATAACGGTGTGGACGCCTACGACCAGTGCAGGTCGTCCGGTGGATCGTGGAATTGGGTGGTCTGCACCGCCGGGTGGGAGATCGATTTCTACTCCTGCCTCGCCCTCGCACCGATCATCGCCCTTCTGTCGGAGTAGGACCGGGCCGGATGGCCTCCACGGAGTGGGCTCCGGGGCGGATGGCGAACCCGTCTCCCCGGAGCTTCCCCCGTGCCCCTCGTAAAGCAAGGCCATCTGTCCCATCCGTTCATGTATGATCGCACCGGCATCGATGAGCTTAGTGGAAGCTCAACTCCCTTCCGCGAGGACTCGTTGATCCGGCACACTAAGAGCCCTGGCTCGTCGATGGACACGTGGATGGTGTCGATCGCGAGCGTTCTCATCGTCGCGGCCCTGATGTGGAGTGCGGCCTCCATACGGTCCACACGACGGAGCGCCGTGGGTTCCGACGAGTCCGCTGGCGCACTGGTGGCGCCACTACCTGACGTGCCCCTGTTTACCGAAGTCTTGTCGGTGACCGACGCCGTCGTTCATGCGGGGGCGTGGTTCGTATTGGACGGGCGTGCGCGACGCATTCATCGCTTCGACTTCACCGGCCGCCGTTTGGTCAGCAGCTTCGCTCGGCGCGGCGAGGGCCCCGGTGAGCTGCGGTCTCCGGTGGCGATCGCCGTTCTCACGGACACCCTCGCTGTCGTCGAATCCGCGGGCGACTGGCTACATCTGTACAGCCCCGACGGGCTGCACCTCGGTGATCGTCCAGTCCGCTTCGGCGGATGCCCTTCCCGGGCGGCCCGGGATCTGGCCTCCACCCAGTGGGGGCTCCTGGTTCTGCTCGACTGTATGACGGAGAGCGGAAGGGAGGCACAGACACTACTCGAGGGAACCGGCGGACGGTTCCACGCCATCGCCGCCTACGCACCCCGCCAGACAGGCCCACGGGTCGTCGATCCTACGCTCTTGCCGGTTCCGCCCATCCGCGGGGGTTCCTGTTCGGGCTCGCCGGGGAGGAGTGCCTCGACCTCTACGGCCCGGAAGGCGATGTGCTCGAGCCCGTTTGCCACGGCTGGATCGAGCGCTATCCGCTACCGCAGGCCGTGGCAAACAGCGTGCTCGAGCTCGGCCGCCGATCGGCCAGAAGCGGGGTCCGGGTCATCGTGCCGGATCGTCTCCCGCCCTTCGACCGGATCTTCGTCGACGGAGACCGATTGGTGTACCGCGCCTTCACACCCCGCGAGGCCATGCGATTGGTCGTGCGGGACGAAGCGGGCGGCGAGCGGACGTTGTCGGTCCCGCACGGCGGCGCGGTGTTCGTCCACACGGGATCCGCGCTTGTCGCTTGGGACGACATGGACGGGACTCGGATCGGTCTCTACCCACTCGACGGCGACTGACGTGGGCGGGGCGGGGTCAGGGGTTCTGATCAGCGAATTGTGGGTCTCCTACGGCGGTCTGTTGGGGCGGCAGGCGGTCCTCCAGGGGGTCGACCTCAGGGCGGAGGCGGGGCGGATCACGGCGGTCGTCGGTGAGAACGGAGCAGGCAAGACGACCCTGTTCCGCACCTTGCTGGGCTTCCTCGAACCCGAGCGCGGTGGTTGTTTCGTCGCCGAGCTACCATCGGGTGAATACCGTCGCCGATTGGGGATGGGGTATCTGCCGGACACCCTCGTGTTCCCCCGCGGATGGACCACTCGCGACCTCCTCGGTCGAGGTGTAGACCTCACGCTCGCTGTTGGCCGGCGGCGAGGTGCGCTGGTCGACGCGGTGCAAAGGAGCGGGTTGGACGCCTCCGGCGTGTCGAGGCCGCTGGATCAGCTCTCGCGGGGCGCTCGAAGGCGCGTCGCGTTCGCGTTCGCGCTCATCGGTGAGCCGGAGGTCATCGTCCTGGATGAGCCCTTCTCGGGCCTCGACGCTCGAGCCAGGGCAGCCTTGCGAGAGGAGACGCGCACCGCCCGAGACCGGGGCGCGACCGTCCTGCTCGCCAGTCACGAGCTCGCCGAGATCGAGCGCTTGGCCGACCGGGCGTTCATTCTCGAGGGAGGCAGAACCCGTCCGGGGCCTCGGTTGCAGTCCAACCGCGCTTCGCCTGGAAAGGCGCTCGAGTCCGCTCTGACAAGAGGTGAGCATTGACCCGGGCGATGGTGCCGCTTGGGAGACGCATCGGTCTCCTGCTCCGCGGGCGGGCGACGCCCCTCTTGGTCGTGACGGCCGCCGTGGGGGTGGGCCATGGATCCCTCGTTGCGCTGGCGGAGCGTCCCGGAGGGGTCGTCGACGCCCTGCATGCCGCGCTCGCGATCCTTGCGGTCAGCTTCAGCGTGATCCTCGTGGCGGGCGTAGTCTCTCGGGAAGTCGTGCGAGGAATGATCGAGCTCTGGCTCCAGAAGCCGATCGGTGCCGTCGGTTTCTACCTCGTTCGCTTCCTGGAAGCCACCGGCGCGGCGCTCGGGCTGGTCGTGCTCTCTGCGGGCTCAGCCGCGCTGCTGGCCGGCCTGTTGAGAGCGGACGCGGGCGCGGACGTGCTCGCGATCCTCCCCACGGTCGCTCTGGTGTCGGTCGTCACGGCGTCCGTGGTCTTTGGTTTCTCGGCGTGGTGTGCACGCGGGGACCCGTTGCTGCCACTCGGCTTCTTGATCGTCGGCGCGTTCGTGGAAGGCGAGATGCCAGTGCTGGCGTCGGGGCTGGGACCAACTTGGACGTGGATCCTCTGGACGACGCTCGTACCTGGGTCGGCCCTCCGGGAGATCTCAGCATTCATGGCGGGAGGCACGGACGTGATTTGGGCTCCCGGAGCACGAATCGTCGGGTATGCGGCCGCGTGGGTCGCGGTGGGAGCGCTGGGTGTCCGACGGATCACGAAGTGACTGGTGTCGGCAGCCGCGGGCGGTGAGCCTCATGCCGACGTCGTCGTTCCGAGCGTCCTCTACGCCGCTCCAAGCGTTGTCCTGCCACGGCTCAAAGGCCGTGTTCCCGCACTTTTCGCCTTAGTGTGTTTCGAGCCATCCCGAGCTCCCTGGCCGCTCGGGTCTTGTTCCCACCGCACCGCTCCAGCGTCGCCTGGATGAGGTCACGCTCCGCTCCGGACGGGCCGTAGAAGCTGTAGCGGGCTCGCGCTCGATGACCCGCCTCTGGTCCTGCTCGCGCGGCCTCGCCGGTGCGGGCGGACATATGGTCGCGGATGCCAGTGGACGCTGGGTCGGCGGTACCGGTGTACAGGTGATCGCTGGCGACCTGGGTCTGGCGGTCCGCGCCGGTAGAGGTACGGTCGTCGGCACCCGCCGACCCACCTGCCGGGCCGCTCTGGACGCGTCTACTCTGGCCCGCGGGTAGCCCGGCGATCGCCTCCTCTACGTCACGTAGGCCGAGTCGTGCGTCTCCATTGCAGATCAACGCGACTTCGAGGACGTGGGCGAGCTCGCGAACGTTTCCCGGCCAGGGATGCGCGGCGAGTGAGGCCCTCGCTTCGGACGTGAGCCCCGCGTCAGGCCTCGCATACTTGTGTGCGAGATCTCGCAGGATCCGGTCGGCGAGCAGCAGAACGTCGCCTGGTCGCTCCCTGAGGGGTGGGATGGCGATTCGTAGAACGCCGATCCGGTGGAAGAGGTCGGCTCGGAACCGCCCTGACTGCACGGCCTCGGTGAGATCTCGGGAGGTCGCGGATAGGATGCGGACATCCAGCGGCCGAGTCCGCTCGTCTCCGACCCTTCGCACCTCGTGGTCCTCCAGCACCGTGAGCAGCTTCGCCTGCTGGTGCGTCGGAAGCTCCGCCACCTCGTCCATGAACAGCGTACCGCCGTTCGCCAGCTCGAAGAGTCCACGCCGACTCTCGACGGCCCCGGTGAACGCACCCCTTCGATGTCCGAAGAACTCGCTCTCGAAAAGACCGTCGGGGATCCCTGAGCAGTTGATGGGCACCAGCGGCACCGACCGGCGGTCCCCGCTCAAGTGGATGAGACGGGCGACCAGGCTTTTGCCTGTGCCGGTCTCCCCCGTGATCAGCACCGGTACGTCCACGGCGGCGGCGCGCGCCGCGAGCTGCCGGACCCGCTCCATCTGGGTGCTTCGCCCCAGTAGGAGATCCTCCATGTCTTCGTGTCGCGGACTGCCCATTCTCGCGCTCCCGGTGAGACAGTGCTCAGCGGAAGCTGATGGGGGCTAGCGGGCAGTCCTATGGTGAGCGGGGTGCTTCGGAGTGCGTCGCGTGGAGGGCGTCACGTGAAGGGCGCTGTGTAGTGGGCGGCGCGTAGTGGGCGTCGCGTGTAGGGCTTGCGTAGAGGGCGTTGCGTAATGTGCGGCGCGCCGCGGGAGCTATTTGTAGCGGTAGGTAACGCGGCCTTTTGAAAGGTCGTACGGCGACATCTCACACTTCACCCGATCGCCTTCCAGCACGCGGATGTAGTGCTGGCGCATTTTGCCCGACAGATACGCGTGGATTTCGTGGCCGTTCTCGAGCTTGACTCTGAACGTCGCGTTGGGGAGGACCTCAGTCACGGTCCCCTCGATTTCGATTGCTTCTTTTGCCAAAGCTGTTACGCCTTTCGTGTCGTGTCGGGGGCGCCACGTTAGCGGAACCCGCGGGACGCGGCAAACACCGTGCGCTCCCTGCCGTCGCGATTCAGGAAGTACGCGGCTCCTGGCCTGTCGGGTCTAGTAACGGAAGCCGTAGCTCAGCTTCGCGAAAAGTCCGTCTGCCTGAGGCCGGACCTGTCGGAAACGGAACGAGCCCGTGTCTTCCATCTCGCGGCTGTACCCGATGTACATCACCGTTCCGGGTGACGGCTCGTAGCTGACCAGTGCCTCGACGTGGATGTCGTAGCCGTCGGTGCCGGTGAGCTGCGAACAGTCGGTCCCGTCGCATCGCTGAATGGGCATGCCCGAAGCCGGATCCAGGAGCGGTTGCCGCTCGATCATCGCGTACTCGAAGATGCCCCGAACAAAGAGCGCCTTGGTCAGCTGGTACTGGGCGCGGATCCGGGGAATCGTGGCCGAGGAGTAGCGAGATCCATCGCGCTTGCGGTAGAGGGTCGTGTTCCGGACACCCACCTGGCCCGACAGGGAGGTCGTCGGATAGAGATTGAACTCCACGTTGCCGCCCCACTGGTCAGCGGGCTCCACGGGTACCGCGGAGGACCTGTCGAACAGCGGCGTCTCGCTCCAACCGAATCGGACGACTCCGCGGACCTTTTCCCAGGGATTGAGCATGACGAAGCCGCCCAAAGAATAGAGCCCCTCGAAGAGCGACTGGTCCGGCGCGAAGTCCTCGAAGCTTGCGTCTCCCGTCTCCACGACGAGACCGTCGTAATCCGACGCGGGGAAGGTGAACCCAGTCCTACTCCCGGTCATCCATAGCGTGATGTTGTTCCGGAAGGACAGACTGCTGCGAAGCTCGACCTTTCTCTCCAGGCTCCCACCGCCCGCCCAGAAGGCGTCGTGATCCCAGGTCCCCTCGACCTCTAGCGACGGCCCGTACCGCTCGATCAGGCTGCCGGGCTTGCCGTACCGGTTGAAGGAGATCTGCGACTTTGCCTGCGTATCGCCAATCCGCCGAATGAAGCCGCTGCCTGCATTGAAGTCGGGGTCTACATCCTCGATCTCACTGCTGAACGAGAACTCGCGGCCCGTCCTCGCCAACTTGGCAGAGAAGATGCTTCCCGCGGACGAGCTTCCCGCTCCCACGCCGGTGAAGCTTTCGGCCCCCAGAACATCCACGGTATAGCGGCGGGCGAACACGAAGCGAGCGTCGGCGCCAGCCACCCGGTTGTAGATGTCGCCGGTTCGCGTCCTGTCGGTATAGACCATTCCGACGGTCGAGCTGCGCCCGAGATCCCGGCGCAGCCTGAACAGGTTCACGACGGCGTCGTTGTCCGACAAATCCGACGAAACCCGATCCACCGCACCCATGTAGCCGACGTTGAAGCTCCCCACCTTCCCGGTGATCTTGGTGCCGGCCACGGGATCCACGACCGAGCGCGTGTAGACGAGCTGCTTCTGGAGCTTGAAGATCTCCGTCCCCTCGAGGAAGAACGGGCGTTTCTCGGGGAAGAAAAGCGCGAACCGCTCGTTCACTGCAATCTGGCCAGCGTCCGCCTCGACCTGACTGAAGTCCGGGTTGTACGTGCCGTCCAACGTGAGGTTCGACGTCAGACCGTACGTCATGTTCAGCCCGAACTCGGGGCGCTCGGTTTGATGTTCGAGTCCAGCGGCCGCGTCGTCATAGGTACCAAGCCGCGTACCGGTGACTACTGGATTGACTTCGAGAAAGAGCCCGGCATCGAGGTCCCGGAGCCCGGCCAACCTCCCCGCCTGGGCCAGCTGGTTCGTTTCGTTTCGTGTAACGGGTGCCCACGCCTGGGAGTAGCCGTTCCGCTGGATCTTCCGATAGATGTTGAGGCCCCAGTCCTGAAGCGCGGTGTCCCTGAAACGGAGAGTCTTGAACGGGATCCGGAGCTCGACCACGTACCCGTCTTCTCGGCGAGTCGGCTCGAACTCATCTCGATCGAGCCGGGGCCAGCAAATGACAGCCTCCATCTGGCCTTTCGGGCGACCGAAGTCGAGGTGCAGGCGGGCGCGGAGCGGGTGGTCGCCCAGTACGGACAGCCCGTTGAGCTGGAGGGGCTGCGCTTCACGGTGCCTGAGCACCCGCCGGTAGACGAGGCCATGCTGGCGGTGGTCTCTCGGGCGGTGGCTATTGGCCGGCTCCGATTCGCTCTACTCGCAGTGTCTCGTCCGCAGACCGCGTTGATCGACCTCACGGTCGCGGCCGATCACCCCGGCCGGGCGGTGGCGGTCGTAAACGCGATTGCCATCACCGGTGAGCGCGTGAGCGCACGCCAGGCACAACAGCAGTCTACGCGACGTCGGGCGTTCATCGAAGCTCAGCTCTACCAAGCAGATTCGACACTATCGGCTGCGCAGTTCGCGCTGAGCGAATTCCGGAGCCAGCGGGCCGTCTACTCGGGTGCTCGCGAGCAATTGGTAGCGCAGCAGTCGGCGCTCTCGGAGCGCGAGGCACGGCGCGCCCGACTGGAGGCGGAGCGTCGCACCGGGCAGCAACTGTTGGACAGGTTGCAAAGTCAGGACAGTCCTGCCGCACGGGCTGAGTTGAACGCCCTCGTGGCCGCCCCCGGGATCTCCGAGAACAACGTCATAGCGGCCCTACACAGCCAACTCGTTGCTTATGTGGCGGAGCGTACGAGCCTCACTTCGGGGACCTTTGCCAAGGCCCCGACACACCCCGATGTGGAGCGCCTCACGGCTCTGATCGCCTCGACCGAGGGGGCGCTAGAGAACGCGGTTAGAAGCCATCTGACCACCACTGGAGCTCAGATTGCGGCCCTGACCGAGGTTCTGATACAGGGCTCGGCCGAGCTGAGCTCGTTACCGCGGATCGAGGCGGAAGAGGACAGGCTCGTACAGCGTGTGCGCAGCGCCCTGCTCCTTGCCGACGAGCTCAGGACCGAGCACCAGCGAGCTCGGATCGCCGAGACCGTCCAAGTCGGCCACGTCGAGGTCCTGGATCGAGCTTCAATGGCATTGCCGAGGGGAGGCACGGGCCCTCTGTATCTCTTGCTTTGGCTGGGCCTCGGGCTCTTCGTCGGAGGGGGAATCGCGTATGCGCGTGAAGCTCTCGACACCACGATCCGGCGGCCCGAAGAGGTCGAGGTGGTCCTACAGGTGCCCGAGCTCGCCGCGATTCCGCCAATCGAGAACCTGAAGAAGCGACGGCGCTCTCGTCGAAAGAAGGGGGCCTTGAGTCCGTACAACGCGACGAAGAACTCCGAACACCGATTGCGGGATCGGCTGGACCCGCCGAGCGTCGAGGCCTTCCGGATCCTGCGCACCAACTTGGGTCTCTCGGTCACGAACGGGCGCCTGGGGACCCTGGTCGTTACCAGCGCCGGCCCCGGAGAGGGCAAGTCCACGACGGCTATCAATCTGGCCGGGACATTTGCAGACCAGCGGCACCACGTATTGCTGATCGATGCGGATCTGCGAAAGCCCCGGCTCCACCGCATGTGCGGGGTGGCGGGCAATCCCGGGCTCGCAGACTGCCTTCGGCTCGAGCCGTCCCGCCCCGTGGTGCACAAGGTCCAGTCGTGTCTGCACCTATTGTCCGCCGGCGAGGCCAAGGGCCTCGAAACCGATGCTCTGGCGAGCGATCAGATGCGCGAGCTACTCGATGCGCTCTCGCACAGCTACTCCTTGGTGGTGATCGACACACCACCCCTCGCCGTCCTTCCCGATGCGGCCATCCTGGCCTCTCATGTGGATGGAGTCGTGCTCGTGGCGAGGGCGGCAAGCACTGAACGGGCCCGGGCCCTCAGGAGCGATGAAGCAGCTCGAACGTGTTGGAGCCAAGGTATTGGGCGCGGTGATCAACGATCCGGACGCCGAGTTGCGGCGTTACGGTGGGGAGAGCCACTACCCGTATGCCTACGCGCCGTACGCGTACGACTATCTGTCCCTTCACGAAGGGGCATGACGGTCAAAGCGCCGAGCCCGTTGCGCCGGCTCGCCGCCCTGCCCTCCGGCCGGCGGCGACTCCTCATCCAAGCCGCCTTAGCCGTGCTCAAGGTCCGCGTCGTGCTTCAACTGTTCTCTTCCCGCCGGGCCCTTCGTCTGGTGGAGCGAGTCCTCGAGCGCAGATCCCGGGGTGGGGGAAATCGCGATGGAGTAGACGCACCCAGCATCGGGGCCGCTGTAACTGCCGTCAGCCGCAGGATCCCTGGCACGACGTGTCTGACCCAGGCGCTGGCGACCCGCCTGGTGCTGGCTCGACACGGGCACTCGTCCGATCTACGCATCGGGGTCGCCCGAAACGGGGAAGGCCAATTCCAGGCCCATGCCTGGGTGGTCAGCAACGGGGTAGTCGCTATCGGCGGAGGCGAGCTTCAGCGGTACGCACGCATGCCTGATCTGAAAAGGGCGCTGTGAACGTGCCGACCTCCAACCTCCGCCACTACGAGGCCTTCGGTGGGTGTCTGGCTTCAGAGCTCGTCTTTCCCGAGTTGCGAGAGGCACGGTCTGAACGCGCTCCTGATTGGACGCTCCGCGTCTCCTCGGCGAGACCCCTCGAGAAGGGCGAAAAGGTGGGGGACAGTACTGGGGTCGAGCTGTATCGACTCAGACACGCGGCGGACGGATGGCTGATCGAGTACGGCGACACGGGGCGTTACGAAGTGTCCGGGGACGGGACTCGCATCACGTGGTACCCGGGCGCAGACGACCGGGAGGAAATTGTCCGGTCCGTGGTTCTCGGACCCGCGTTTGCTCTCTGCCTGGAGGTGGCCAATCTCGTATGCCTACACGGGAGTGCAGTGGCGATCGGCCGCGAGGGCATCGCGTTTCTTGGCCCCAAACACTTCGGGAAATCCACGCTGGCGCTGGCCCTACTGGCGGCCGGAGCACGCATTGCCACGGACGACAGCATCGCGATCGACCTCGGTCCGCCCTGCGTGCTGAGGCCCGGTGTCCAGAGCCTCCGTGTGTGGGCGGATTCCGCCGAACATCTTGCGGGCCCCGGACTCCCGGGCACGCTGTTCCCCGGGGACAAGCACATGCTGGCAGACGTCCGGCCCGAAGCGCTCGTCACAGGGCCGATCCCTTTTGCGGCCATCTACGTGCTCTCCCCTAGGCTGGAAACGCTGGCGAGCCCCGTCACCAGGCATCGGCTCGACCCGGCGCAGGCGGCGGTCGCGCTGGCTCACAATGGGAAGCTGAGCGACGCGCTGGTCGGCATGCGGGCCGCCGCCAAACGGTTGACGAAGGTAGTCGCGATCGCCCGCACGGTGCCGGTCTATGAGTTGAGGCTGGTGAGAGACCTCTCGCGGCTCGACGAAGTGGTAGACGGTATCACGGGTTGGCACGAGCCGATTCGGACACCGGGGGCCGGGTCGGAGTGACCGTGGAGCAACGTCGAGTGCCGATCACCGCGTCGGTCGTGGCCTCGAAGGACCAGGTATCGTGCGATCTGGACGAGGAGGCCGTCATCCTGAGTCTGCGGTCCGGCGCGTACTACGGACTCAACGAGGTGGCTGCCCACATCTGGTCCCTGATCCAAGAGCCGAGGAGCGTTGCGTCCCTTCGCGACGATCTCCTCGCAGAGTACGATGTGGAGCCGGATGACTGTCTCGATGAACTGCGAAGGCTGCTGACTGAACTCCTGGAATGGGACCTCATCGAGATCACCGACGAGGAGCCTGGTTGATATGCCAGGCGCCTACGTGATCCGGTGAGCGGACTCGTCGGGACGATGTACCGCGACGGACGTCCGGTCGATCCGGCGCTACTGACCCGCATGCATGGTACCCTCGCCCACCGCGGCGGCGACGGCAGCGGTCAATGGCTCCAGGGATCGGTGGGATTGGGTCACCACCTGCGCTTCAACACACCGGAGTCGCGAGACGAGCAACAACCGTTCGTCCACGCCCTCACCGGGGTGGTCCTGGTGGCGGACGCTCGGATCGACAACCGAGGCGACCTGCTCCGCGAGTTGCGACTGCAGCAGGCGCCGGCGTCGAAGACCACGGACGGCCATCTGATCCTGGCGGCGTACCTCGCATGGGGCGCCGAGTGCCCGGCCCACCTCATCGGAGCGTATGCGTTCGCTCTTTACGACTCGCGCAGCCACTCCTTCTTCTGCGCACGCGATCACATGGGTTTTAAGCCCCTGTACTATCACCTTTCGGGGCGGCTGTTTGCGGTCTCTTCCGAGATCAAGGCGCTACTCGCGCACTCCGACGTGCCCACCGATCTGAACGAGGGGCAGATCAGGCAGTACCTGGAGGGCCACATCGAGGGGAGGACCGAGACCTACTATGCCTCGGTGAACAGGCTTCCCGCAGCCCATTGGATGCGGGTCGATGTCGACCAGGTCCGAAAGGAGCGCTATTGGAGCCTCGATCCGGGACGGACCGTCCGGTACGGGACACAGGGTGAGTACATCGAGGCGTTCAGAGACGTATTCGACGAAGCAGTCCGTTGCCGTGTTCGCTCGGCGGGCCCGGTGAGTTCCACGCTGAGCGGAGGACTTGACTCCTCCTCTATCGTCGCCACAGCGCAGAGACAACTCGCCGCTGAGGGTCGGCCCCCCCTGCACACGTTCTCCGCGATCTTCCCGTCACTACCCCCCGAAGACCTCAAGCTTATCGACGAGCGGGACTACATCGACGCCGTTCTGCGCACGGGCGATTTCGTGGCCCACCGCTTCCGGGCCGACCTGAGCGAACCGTTCGTAGATCTAAACAAGGTGCTTCACCATCTGGATGACCCCCTGGTGGCCTACAACCTCTATATGCACTGGGGACTCTTCAGCGAGGCTTCGCGACACGGCGTACGGGTCATGCTCGACGGGACCGACGGGGACACGGCGGTCGGACACGGGCTCGCACGATTGAGCGATCTCGCGCTTTCAGGCCAATGGTCGGTATTTGGTTCGGAGTTCGAAAGGACCGTTGGCCGCTCGAACGCACCCCAGGGCGTCTGGCTTGCCCAGTATGCGTACCCGCTGCTCGCGTACTTTGCCGGGCACGGGCGCATGATCTCGTGGTGGAAGTGCGCCCGGGAGCTCTCGCGCCGGTTCGACCTTCCCATGAGCCGCCTGCTGCGCTCCCGCGGCATCCGTCCCCTCGTGGGGAGGCTGGCTGGCCGCTCGTTCGAGCGGCGCCCTGCCAACGGAAGGCAACAACAGGTCGCGGGGATCTCCGCGGCGCGCTATCAGTGGATGCTGGAGCTTGTCGACAAAGCTGCGACCGCCTTCGGGCTCGAGCTCCGATACCCCTTCTTCGACCGTCGCTTCCTCGAGTTCAGCGTCGCCTTACCGCTGGATCAGAAGCTCTCCAACGGCTGGCCTAGAGCGATCCTACGGAACGCGATGGAAGGCAGGCTCCCAGCCGAGGTCCGGTGGCGCTTCAACAAGCAGAACCTCCTTCCCAACTTCGTCCGCGGCGTGCGCGCCAAGGGGCTCGAAGCCGTACGAGACCAGATCTCGTATCCGGGCCCCCTACATCGATATGCCGATATCAATGTGCTCGACGCTGTCTCCGACCGCTTCTTCCGCGGCGGTCAAAGTCGCAGCCGGGACGGCCAGGATGCACTCCATCTCTTCCGGGCTTTTACGACGGCGGCCTGGCTCAAGCGTGGGGATACGAGGCCCGATCCCTCGACACACACACCGCCGCCCAGCGGTGTTGGCCACATAGATGCTGTACGCACGTCCGCGCAGTACGAGTAGTTTGGCAGTGTTGTTGGGTCCCACCTAGGAAAAGGAGAGGGACATGAAGGAGAAATCCAAGAAGGGCTGGGACCGGCCTCGCGTCGAACGGTACGGCACGTTCGCCGAGGTGACCCAGCAAAGTCCACCAGCGTGCAAGATGGCAGGTGGCAATGACGGGACCTTTAACCAAGACGGACTACCAGGGTCCTGCAGCTAATCAACTGAATCCCTCCAACCGGGCGTGCGTACAGCATCGATGTCGCTTTCGTATTCGAGTGAGCCTTCGGACAAGTCCAACGCGGGCGTGGACACCCGGAGGTCGCTCGGGTCTCCCGAGTTCCCGAGACCGGGAGTGGCAATCAGCATTCAATCCCTTTCGAAGCGCTACTCAATGCTCCTCTCGTGGCGCGAGTTGGTCAGACATCCCTTCAGACGCAAGAGCCTGACGGCGCTGGATCGGGTGTCGGTCCAGATTCAGCGCGGCGAGCTATTCGCTGTCCTAGGGCCCAATGGAGCAGGTAAGACCACGCTGTTCCGTCTGCTCGCGACACTGGTTCTACCCGACGGCGGCCAAGCTCGGATAATGGGGCACGATGTGGTGCAGGAACCGGCCGTCGTTCGCCAGAAACTAGCCCTGGTACTGACCGAGGAGCGGAGCCTCTACTGGCGAGTCTCAACCCGTGAGAACCTCAGGCTGTACGGTGTGCTCTACGGGCTCCGAGGCGCTGGGCTGGACCGGCGGATCGACGAGGTGCTCGACCTCGTCGAGCTCACCCAAGCAGGCACCCAACCGGCGGCCGAGTTGTCGTCGGGTATGAAGCAGCGCTTGTTGCTCGGGCGCGCCCTCATGGGCCGCCCGTCGGTACTGCTCCTCGACGAGCCCACCCGGAGCCTGGATCCCGTCTCAGCCAAGCGCATAAGGACGTTCCTGAGGGACACGGTGTCGGGAGATTTGGGCTGCACCGTCGTGCTGGCCACCCACAACAGCGAGGAGGCTCTGGAGCTGGCCGACCGAGTAGGCGTGTTGAACCGGGGTCGCCTTCTCGCTGTGGGTACTCCCGACGAGCTCGGCGCGCACACGAGCGAGCGTCGTTTCACGATCGAAACCACGCGACCCGATCACCCGATCTGGTCCAGGCTCGGTTCACATGGCCTGCTCCGTATTGTGCCTTCGTCGAACGGCATCGCCCTGAACACCGCGGGTTGGAGCAGCCTCGAGGCGTGGATCCCAGGTGGAGCCGAGGGCGCCGCGGCGGTGTTGGCAGCTCTTGTCGAGGCTGGCGTTCCCATAGCCGGGTTCGACAAGGCGAGGGCTTCTCTGGCGAACCTCCTCGAACATGTGGTCCGCGAGCGAGGGGGAGACTGAGACTGGGGGCCGCATGGGCGATCGTCCGTGTCGATTGGCTGACGGCGACGAGCTACCGGGTCCAGCTAGTC
Source organism: Longimicrobiales bacterium (assembly GCA_965248625.1). Taxonomy (GTDB): domain Bacteria; phylum Gemmatimonadota; class Gemmatimonadetes; order Longimicrobiales; family Gaopeijiaceae. Next base: position 3,275,318 of record OZ252109.1, read on the forward strand.
CTCTCCATCGGGGGGCTATTGGCCTCGCTGGTGCCGGTCTACCTCATCAGCGATGCGCTCCAACCGATGGCCGCAGAGTCGATCCGTGACGAAGGAGGCCACTACTTCAGCTTTCTGTTGGTAGGCCTTGTGGCGATGGACTTCGTTACTACGGCGCTGAATGCGTTGCCGCAAGCGCTAAAAAAACGAATCGGTTCAGGCACGTTGGAGGCGCTGATTGGCACACCAGTCTCGCTGCCGGCGTTGCTTGCGGGGTTCGTTGGGTACCCATTCGTGTGGACTATCGTGCGGACCAGCGTGATGGTGGTCGCGGGTGCGCTCCTCGGGGTGGACTTCGCGTGGACCAGGATGGCGGCCGGTGCGGGCGTCCTCGCTTTGATCGTGCTCTGCTACTTCCCGGTCGGACTGGTGGCTGCAGCCTCGGTATTGCTCTTTCGCACGACCACACCCCTGCCAACGGCTGTGCTCCTCGTCTCGAACTTCCTGGGTGGGGTCTACTACTCGACGACGGTTGTGCCGGAATGGCTCGAGTGGGCCACGGCGCTAGTGCCGCTGACCTATGGGCTCCGCGTCCTCAGGCGTTCCATTCTCGAAGCAGCGCCCCTGTCGGGGATCGCAGCGGACCTGGCGACGATGACGGGCTTTACCGCAGTCGCACTCCTGATCGGCCTCGCCGTCTTTCGATTCGCACTTGCTCGGGCGCGTCGCGCGGGCACTCTAGCTCACTATTGACCTGGGCTCCGTATTGATGGCGGCATACGACCGACGTCGGGAACGCGACCCACGGTGGGGCGCACGAACGACTGAGCGCACGACTGAATGAGAAGACTCAGCAGGGAAGCGCGCTTGGTGCTTCTTTCCGCGGGCGAGCCGGGGACAGATTCACGGATGGTCGCATTGCTGGAGCGACGACTCGATTGGGGGCGGGCGCTCCACATTGCAGCGTCCGAAGGCGCGCAGCCGGTTTTCAGTCGCACGATTCGGAGAGTCGGCGAGCGTCGCTTGCCAGACGATCTCGAGGGCGCCCTTCGGCGACTCGAACAAGTGAGTGAGATCCGGGCGGTGTACATGCAGCGGCGACTCACCGAGACTCTGGACGTAATGAGCCAGTCCGGAATCAGGATCATGCTCCTCAAAGGCGCCGCTTTGGCGAAGTCCGTGTTCAGGGGCTTCACGGAACGGCCGATGAGCGATCTCGATCTGTTGGTGGAGTCCGGAAGTGCCCGTGAAGCCTGGCGTCTAATGCAGTCGACGGGGTGGGAGCCACGGGCGGGGGGCCGCTTCGACGAATGGTACGACGAGCTCCATCACCTTCCTCCGTTGCAAGACTCAGCGGCTCCCTCTCTGAACGTCAGCCTGGAGGTCCACACGGACCTCTTTCCCCCGGACCGAAACCCGTTCGAACTGGATGGCCGCCGGCTCTGGGAGGCATGTGGGTTCCCGAGCTCCCACCCTTGCGTAGCCGTCCCCCCGGCAGACCACCTACTACTGCACTGCTGCCTGCATTTCGGCTGGTTGCATATGCTCAAGGTCGGCGCTTGGAGGGCGCTCCGGGACGTCGCGGGCCTGGCACGAGGCGGGCGAATCAACTGGGACGGTTTCGCCGAGCTGGCGGAGGAGGTGCGGGGTGCGACCTGCGCCTATTGGACGTTGACCCTTGCTCGTGATCTGGCCGAAGCCAAGGTCCCGGAGCCGGTTCTCGAGAGCCTGCGGCCGGCCATGTCCGCACCGGTACGAAGGCTCGTTGAGAGGCACCTGCGAGGGGACATCGTCCGGTCCGAACGGAATGTCAGATCGCACCGCGTGAGGCGGCGGCTGTGGGAGGCCGCGCTCCGGCCTGAGGTGAGCGGGCACGGGGGACTCAGGCCGTGGCAAGGCACCAAGCGTGACTGGGAAGCGATGAGAATCGCGTCAGGAGGTTCACCAACGTGAGTCGCCATCAGTCGCCGGGCAGGCCGTCTCTCCCCCGGCAGCTCTGGGGTATCCTGAACCGCCGCCAACGAGGGCAGGCCGCGGTGCTGCTGGTCGCCATGCTTGTCCAGGCGAGTTTCGAGCTCATGGGGGTGGCGAGCATCGTGCCCTTCATGGCGGTAGTCGCCGATCCTGCCGTGATTCACACCAACGAGACACTGGCCTGGGTCTACGCTCTGGGTGGGTTCGGATCCGACACAGCGTTCCTGACGGCGATAGGCGTCGCGGTGATCGGCCTGCTGGCGATGAGCAACGGAGTCAGTGCCCTGGCCACCTGGGCGACGCTGAGGTTCGTTTGGAACTCACACCACCGCCTCGCAGACCGACTCCTGCGAGGATACCTCGCCCAACCCTACAGCTTCTTCGTGCAACGGAACACGGCATCACTCAACAAGAACATCCTGAGCGAGGTTCACACCGCCGTTAATGGTGTCCTGTTGCCGGCGCTGAGGGTAGTCGCGCGTGCCTTAGTAACGCTCGCCCTGGTGGCTCTGCTGGTGTTGGTGGATCCGTTGCTTGCGTTGATCGTCGTGGTGGTATTGGGAGGGGCTTACGGAGCTATCTATGCCATCGTGCGGCGGAAGCAGGCACGCCTCGGCCAGATCCGGGTGGATGCCAACCGCGAGCGCTACAAAGTGACCGGAGAGGCATTCGGCGGCATCAAGGATGTGAAGGTGTTCCAGCGAGAACCCGCGTTCGCGTCCCGGTTCAGTTCACCGTCCTTGCGATTCGCGCGAGCCGCCACGGTGAATGCCACGATCGCCGCCTTGCCGCGCTATCTTCTGGAGACACTCGCCTTCGGTGGAATCGTAGTCATCGTGCTGCATTACCTGAGGGTGGGGCAGGGCGTGGCACAGATTCTACCCACGCTCAGCTTGTACGCTTTTGCAGGGTATCGGCTCATGCCGGCGCTGCAGGACCTGTTCAGCGCGTTAGCAGGGCTCCGGTTCAATCGACCGGCGCTGGACGATATCACGCAGGATCTGGATCGCTTCGGGAGCGATCGGGTGGTTGAGAGCGTACCTCGAGCCCTCCCTCTACAAGAGGAGATTCGCTTCGATAGAGTGTCGTTTCGCTACCCCGGGGCTGCGGGCAAAGCACTAGACGAGGCGTCTCTCGTCGTCCCTCGCAAACGTACGATAGGGATCGTGGGGGCGAGTGGTGCGGGCAAGACCACGCTCGTAGACCTTCTGCTTGGTCTGTACGAGCCAGAGTCGGGGCAGATTCTGATCGACCGGCACCCGTTGGCCCCTGACACGGTCGCAGCCTGGCGCCGACAGGTCGGCTACGTGCCGCAACAGATCTTCCTCTGTGATGACGCCCTTGCTGCCAACATTGCGTTTGGAATCCCGACATCGGAGATCGATCAGGTACAAGTTGAACGCGCAGGCCGTGTGGCCAACATACATGACTTCATCATGACGTTACCGGACCGCTACCAGAGCACCGTCGGCGAGCGGGGGGTGAGGTTGAGCGGAGGCCAGCGGCAACGTATCGGTATTGCCCGCGCGCTCTATCACGACCCGGCCGTCCTGGTCTTCGACGAGGCGACGAGTGCCCTGGACGGGGCTACCGAGGATGCTGTCATGGAGGCGATCCGTGAGCTGTCGGGCGACAAGACCATCGTGCTGGTCGCGCATCGGCTGAGCACGGTTGCGGATTGTGACCGTATCTATTTCCTCCGAGGCGGTACAGTTGAGGTCGTAGACACGGTCGATGCCCTTTCGGAGAGTCACCCTCCGGCTCGGGCGACGGTCACGGGAAGTGGCACGTGACTTTTTCCGACTCCCTCGGCACAATGATCCGCCGCGACTCACGCCCAGCGCGAACCCCGTATGCCTCGTAGGGCCTCAGCTCCCACGGTGCAGGAGTGTTGTCTGACAGCTCGAGCCACACTTGAGGTCGAGGCCCGGGCCTTAGCTGCCGTAGCTCGTAGAATCGATCACGCGATGGAGGAGGCGATAAGACTCCTCGCCGAAAGTGACCGCAAAGTTGTCGTGACCGGCGTTGGCAAGTCAGGCCATGTTGGCCAGAAGATCGCAGCGACACTATGTAGCACTGGCACTCCAGGCGTCTTTCTTCATGGGGCGGATGCAGCACATGGTGACCTTGGCGTCTACCAAGACGGAGACCCTACCATCCTCATATCTAAGAGCGGCAGCACCTCCGAACTGCTCAGATTGGTGCCTTTGCTACGACAGAAGGACTCGCCGATGATAGCGATCCTTGGGAATGTCAATTCACCTTTGGCCTCGGCGTCAGACGTAGTGCTGGACGGTTCGGTACATCATGAGGCCGACCCGTTTGGAATTGTGCCCACGGCGAGCACGACAGTGGCGCTCGCACTGGGGGACGCGTTGGCGGTGGGATTGATGCACGCGAAAGGCTTCACAGAATCTGATTTCTTGCGGTTCCACCCTGCTGGACAGTTGGGCAGAAGTCTGACTTTGCTAGTGGAAGACGTGTTGCACCCGGTGGATAGTGTGGCATGGGTTGGAGAGGGCCAGACGATTCGCGACGTGGTCATCGCAATGAGCGAGCGGGCGCTTGGTGCTGCCCTTGTGATTGGCGACGGGCAATCCCTTCATGGAATCATTACTGATGGGGATATTCGGCGAGTGCTGCGACAGACTGAAACCCCCCTCTTGTTGGCCGCCCGTGATGTGATGACGCGAGACCCCGTGAGGATTGCTCCACATGAGACCCTCCATGAGGCTATGCGTATGATGGAAGACCGGCCTTCACAGTTGTCTGTCCTCCCGGTTGTGAGTGAATCGGGTCAGTGTATCGGGCTAATCAGAATCCATGACATCTACCAACCGAGCCTGGTGTAGAGTCGAGACCCGCCAGGCGGCACCGGGGTCGTCGTGCGGGCGTAGAGCCTGGGAGTTGATAGAGGCTCGAGAACTGTCCGGGCAAACGGACAGAGTCCCAACGATCGCCGCCCCTCACAGGGAGACGGCGCCCCCTACGGTGCGACTCCCGGGGGGAAAGGTAGCCGCACCTCCGTTTCCGTCGCTCAGTGGGACGGGCGCGACCTGGGAGGATCACGCGAGAGGCAGCGAGAGGGTCTGGTGCCTGTAATCGCAGGAAAACTGGACAGCACCCTTGGGGATTCACCTTCCAGTCCCTCCGGTCGTGGACGAGGGCGGCAGTTGGTCTGGGGATGATCCTAATACTCGAGGTTGCTCTATCCCGACTACCTTGAGGGCGACTTTCGCATTAGGGTTGCCACTAGCGTTGGCATCGTGTTGCGGCCGTGCGTGGGCCGGGACGCGATGAACGTGTTCCTCGTCTCTTCTCCGTTACAATTGCTCAATGCGTGGGAGGCGCAGTATGCGTTCGAGCTTGACCCCAAGCACACTTTTCTAATCGTCATCCCCTTCTCCTACAGTCCCGGGGACGCCGACACATTACTTGATCTTGCTGGCTCTCAGGGATGGGCTACCGTGGAGGCCCTCCCGACGATGGGACCAATCGTTGCAGAGCAGGGTCCCAGACGCTATGCGTTTGCCTCTATGTGGCGAGCCTTTAGGGGGATGTCCAGGATCCTCAATCAGCTTCCTCTCGTGGAACGGGTGTTCATTGGGAACATCGGCGCTCGTTATCAACGGCATTTCGCTCACCAAACGGGCTGTCGTGAGATCATCGCACTTGACGATGGCCTTGCTACGGTAGAGTTGATGGAACGCCGCCGTGGAGGATTGACAGATCAGAGATCGGGCCGTTCGTGGCGGCGACTGTTTGAGATGGCAATGGGCGCCAAGTTCGCTCCGCTGCCCTTCCTCACGTTCTTCACGGCGTACGACGTGTCCGCTCCACCGGGGGACCGTGTGATTCAAAACGAGTACTCTTTTGTCCGATCGCGAATGACGGCTCTGGGCTCCCGAAGGGACGAGCTGATGGTCCTCGGATCCCCCATGCGCGACTTCGGATTGGTTCCTCTAGAAACGTACCTCGCTTACATCGCGCGGATCCGTGATCGGTTCGCAAGCTTGCCACTTCTTTACGCACCGCACCGAGCCGAGCGGGAGGAAACCGTTGAGGCCGTGAGGATGCGGTTTGACGCGGAGATCTGTGACGGTGGCCTCCCGATCGAGTGGTGGCTCTTGCAGCACGAGCAACCCCCGAAATACGTGGCAGGGTTCTATACCTCGGCTCTGGAGAATATCCGCGTGATATTCGGAAGTCGGTTCCGGGTGGCCTCCCTCGTGATCGCTGAGCCGAGTTCCGTGAGAGCGGATCCGGGCGTGGAGATGTACTGGGAAAAGGTGCAGGTCAATTACGCCTACCTCATCTCCCGGGAGTCACTCGGACTGGAGATCATCAGATGTTAACGGCTACCGATGGAATCACACACGGCAGCCTGGACCCGCAACCGTGTGGCCGCGGGCGTGCGAAGGGCTGGTCGCCTGGTGCAATGATCGGGGTCTGGAACGGCCCTCCCATGGTCCTTGGCAGGTAATCGGATTCGCTCGAGGCGGAGGCCGGTTTCGGTGATCGGGTAGGGTCCTTCTCGTTGAGCCGAAGCAAGCGGCCCACGGTGGCGCCACGAATCGATTTGGTCTTTCTAGGGATCGGCCGATCGACGCCGAAATGGCCTATTGGTGACGTTGTACGGACGGGAGCAACTGTTCCCGCAGTGGCAGCGGTGGCTGAAGCGAGCGCCAACTCTGACGCACGGGCAGTCCTGTTTTGGTCCGACGAGTTAGGCTCACCAGACGCCGAGATCGTTCAGCAAGTGTGTTCCAGCCCGGGGGATGTCTGGCACGGGGGGCTGCGACTCGGCACCGGAGCGTTGCCCGGAATCATCGATTTCGTCCACCCTACGCAGATGCTCAATCGGGACCCGCCTTACCACATTCCTGCCACATCCTGGCGACTGAGTCTACGGGCGTCCCTCATTACGACCCGCGCTCTTAGGGTACTCGGGGGTCCGAGGCAGGACTTTCGTACCCTCGAGGCCGCAGGTCTCGAACTGGGGCATCGATTCCTCACCGCAGGGGCGTTGGTGCGGCACGAGCCGGTTCTGCTACCCCACTCTGCGGCACCGAGTTGTGTCTCGATTCCGTTCGAAGACGAGCTGCGCTTCGCGCTGAAGCGGTTCGGTAAGCAATGGAGTTACTGGGCGCTCATGCGGGCCGTCTTGACTGGGTATGTGAGCCCACTCGAGGCTTCGAGAGCGGCCTGGGGCCTTCGGGGGCTTGAGCCTCCTGCGTCTCCAGCCGCCTTCCACGGCCGCAGTGGTGCGGGCGGGGATGACATGGACGAGCCTCGGGTGACGGTGCTCGTGCCTACGATCGATCGTTATCCCTACCTGCTAACTCTCTTGCGCCAACTGCGACAACAGACCGTGGCCCCGCTCGAGATCATCGTCATAGACCAGACTCCCGTTGAGCGTCGAATGGACTTGATCCGGCCGGAATTGGACGAGTTGCCACTGCGAGTCATCATCCAAGAAGAACCGGGGCAGTGCACGTCACGGAACGCGGGCATCGTTCTGTCGTCCGGTGACTACATCTTGTTCTTGGATGATGACGATGAGGTGGGGCCCACCCTGATTGAGGATCACCTTCGAACGCTGAACACCTTCCGTGCTGATGTGTCGTCGGGTGTCGTCGAGGAGCCCGGGAGTGGCCCATTGCCAACTGGTTTTCAGCACCTGCGGGCGAGTGGGGTATTCCCGGCCGGCAACACTCTAATCCGCCGTGACGTGCTGTTTGACTCAGGGCTCTTCGATCTTGCCTACGACCGGGCGGCTCGAGCCGATGGAGACTTAGGGACGCGCATCTACCTCAGCGGGGCGCTCATGGTCCTCAATCCGGCGATCACCCTCTTCCACCACCGCGCTCGTCCTGGAGGACTGCGGACTCACAAGGCCCGCGTCGTCACCCATGCGGGGAGCCGAACTCGCATCATGACGGTCCACCTACCCAGTGCCTCCGAACTATACCTGGCGATACGCTACTTCACCGACCGACAGTTGCGTGAAAAGCTGTGGCTCGCTGCGTTCGGCACCTTCAGCGTGAGGGGTCGAGTCGGCCGCTCGCTCGCCAAGGTGGTCGTCTCGGGACTTCGGTTCCCGTGGACGCTATGGCAGCTACATAGGAGCTTGAGGGCCGCCAGAAGGATGTTCGTGGAGTTCCCCAAGATTCCTGTCCTTGGAGGCACAGAGAATCACGGGAGGAGGCTCGACGGGCCACTTGTAGTGCTACTAACACCCGCGCCAAGCCTGAAGAGAGAGCAGAGAGCTGAAGGCCAGGGGGGACGCCTCGTGACGGGTAGGCTGGAGGGCTTCCGGTTCGTCTTCTTGCTCGGAATGCGAGTCCGAAGCGGCACGAACTATGTCTCACAGATCTTTTCAGTCCATCCACAGGTGCAAGTAGTGCCCAGATCGCACACGAAGGGCGAATTCAGGCTTCTCTCTACCCTTGGGGAGTGGCGGACCGCTTTCGAGATCACCCGCGCCAGATGCTTCGGTTGGGAAAAGGAGCGGATAAGATGGTCGGACTATGCTGCCTACTTGGGTGACTCCTGGTTGCGATATCTAGTGAGCGCTCATGACCTCCAACCCGGCGTGGTCTTTCTGAAGGACCCGGGTGTGGCGCATCTGAGTCATTCCTATGAACTGTTCCCTGATGCAAGAATGATACTGCTCACAAGGGACGGCCGTGACAATGTGGCGTCGTGCCTAAGAGCGTCGCTCACAATAAAGCGTGCGTGGTCCAGGCGAAAGAGAATCAGGCGGCGAGTGTCCGATGTGACGGGTTATGCCCTTTATAGCCATGCGTCGCAGTGGGCAGAGGCTGCGCGGAGGGTGTTGGAGTTCAGGGGAAGTGTGGCTGCGGAAGACCATGGATCGCAGATGTTACAGGTCAGATACGAGGACATCGATGACAGGAACGGAACAGAGGTTAGAAAGATGTTTGATCTGGCAGGCGTGGATTCGAGAGAGGACCTGGTCGAGAAGGCCTTGAACGTGCCCATCGTGGGGTCGTCATTCTACGGTGTAGACGGCCAGGAGACTGCGCGAAGGCCAAACTGGACGTCGACGCCGAAATCAGAGTTCTTTCGTCCAGTTGGTCGTTGGCAGGAATGGGGTCCCTATGCGAAGAAGCTCTTCAAGTGGGGTGCAGGCAAGGAATTGGTCTCCCTCGGGTATGCGTCAGACGATCGGTGGTGATAGAGCTCCGCCGTACGCAGAATGCATTCGGGTAATGGCGGATGGCGGCTCGCGTGAGCCCGCGCGTGCTCGTCCTCAGCTCGGAGTTCCCACCGGGACCGGGAGGCATCGGGACCCACGCCTTCGAGCTTACTCGTCACCTCCAGGTTTTCGGTTGGGAGGTGCAGGTCGTCACTTCGCAGGACTACGCGTCCGAGGCGGAGATCGCCGGCTTCAACCGATCTCAGCCCTTCGACATCATTCGGTTCGACTCGGCGTCGATGAGCCCGTTTAAGTGGATCACTCGGTGGCGGGAGGCCTCGAGGGCCCTCACCGCATTCCGCCCCGATATCGTGCTTGCGAGCGGCATGAGGCCGATCTGGCTCGCGGCCCTTCTCGCACGGCGTTACGGGCTGCCCTTCGTAGCCGTGGGGCATGGCACCGAATTCGGAGTGCGGAGCCTCCGCTGTCGCTCACTAAATCGATGGTCGTTCGGGCAGGCGAGCGAAGTAGTATGTGTTAGCGAGTACACCTGGCGGCAGATGAGCGAGGTCGGCATTCGTCCTAGGGGTGGGCGGATCATCCACAATGGGGCCGACCCCGAGGGTTTCAGGGTCCTGCCGTCGTCCGAGGTAGCAAAGATTAGACGTAGCCTCGGGGTCGACGGTGCGAGGCTCCTGATTACCGTTGGGCAGGTAAGTGAGAGGAAGGGACAGAGCGTCGTGATTCGCGCGCTGGCACGAGTAATGAGGCGCGGGGGCGACACCCATTACTTGATCGCCGGCCTGCCGACGGAGCAGGATCGATACGCACAGCTCGCGTTCGATCTCGGCGTCCAGGACCATGTGCACTTCCTGGGTCGATTGAGTGCCGACGACTTGGTGGGAGCGATCAACGCGTCCGATCTGTTCGTGATGACGAGCCGCTACACCCCGGGAGGTGATTTCGAAGGATACGGGATCGCTGTGATTGAGGCGGCCCTTTGCGGCAAGCCCGCCGTGGTGTCGCAGGACTCCGGTCTGGTGGAGGCTATTGATGAGGGGAAGACAGGACTTGCGGTCCCGCAAGACGATCCCGAGGCTACGGCGGAAGCGATTCTGGAGTTGCTCGACGATCACTCCCGCCGCGAGACCATGGGCGCCCGGGCCCGAGATCGTGCGCTGCGGGAGCAGACCTGGCGGGCCCGGGTGGAGGAGTACGATGGGCTTCTCCAGAATCTCGTCCGACGGGTACGGCCGCTGCGTAGGCGCTTCGGACCTACTCCCAAGCCACTTCACGTGCTACACGTCATCGACTCCCTCGCGCTCGAGGGGGCCGAGCGCATGCTGGTCGAGTTGGCGACCCGCAACCGGCGAGAGGGCCTCGAAGTCACGGTCTGCGTGACACGGGAGGGCGGGCCTCTTACAGAGCTTCTCAGCGATGATGTCCCGGTGCACTGCTTGAATCGGCGGCAGCGCTTCAATTGGAAGGATCTGCAGAGGTTCGGTGTGCTCGTCGAGGGCCAGCGCGCGGACGTGATCCACGCCCACGGTCGGTCTACCTGCTCCTTCGTGGCGGCTGCGAAGAGAGCTGGTTTCACGCAGGCACCGTTGCTCTTGCACGACCACTACGGACGGATCGCTATTGATCCCGCGGTGCCCCTCTGGTTCCGCCTAATGGTCGCGCCCCAGGTGGACAAATATATCGGTGTGTGCGAAGAGATGGCCGACTGGGCGGTCAGGGCAGGTGTGTTGTCCAGCCGGGTGGAGATCATCGAGAACGGGATCAATGTGAGGCGGATCTGCGACGCCCTGCCGTTGGACCTGCGGGCGGAGTTCGGCATCGAAGCGGATGCGCCGGTTGGTGTTGTCGTGTGCAACATCCGGCCAGAGAAGGGAATCCTGGAGTTGATACAAGCGTTGTCGCAGAGCCAACTCGCATCTCCCATACAACTCCTAGTGGTTGGCCGCACCATCCATCGGAGCTATGGCAGCCGTTGCGAAGAGGAAATCGCTCGTCGCGGCTTGGCCGCTCGGATCCGGCTGGTCGGAGAGCGTATGGACGTGCCCCAGATCCTACGAGGCGCCGACTTTGCGGTGGTCCCCTCGCTGTCCGAGGCTGGCCAGTTGGTCCTATTGGAGAGTGTCGCCGCGGGATTGCCGGTCGTGGCGACCCGGGTGGGGGAGGTCTCCAGACGTCTTGAACGGCTTGGCGTCCCAGGGTTCGTGCCGGCCGGAGACCCTCCGGCGCTAGCCACAGCCCTGGAGTGCCTGCTGCAACTGCGCCCCGAGGCGATGAGCGAACGCGGGGCCGAAGGCCGGAGGGCTGCGCTCGGCCATTTGGATGTGGAGCGGGCGGTGCCCCGGTGGCTCGATATCTATCGAGAATTGGCAGTCGCTCCGCGGTGAGACTCCTCGTCATCTCCCACACGGCCCACCACCAGCGAAATGGCGGTGTGGTTGGCTGGGGCGCCACCGTTCGGGAAATCGACGCGCTGGCAGAGGATTTCGAGGAGGTGGTCCATGTCGCCTTCCTGTACCAAGGTCCTCCCCCGGAGAGCGCGCTTCCTTACCGATCAAGGCGCGTGCGTCTTGTCCCGGTGCCGCCCTCGGGAGGTGGGCGGTGGCGGGACAAACTTGGCATCCTGTGGCGGCTACCAGTCTACGCTTTCATCATCCGGCGTGAGCTTGCGAAGGCCGACGCAGTTCACGTCCGCAGTCCCGCCAACATTGCCCTATTGGCGATCCAGATGCTGACCTTTGCTCGCCGCCCGAGCCGCCGGTGGCTGAAGTATGCGGGGAGCTGGGTGGGATACCCTGGCGAGCCTTGGTCGTACCGCTTCCAGCGGTGGTGGCTCCGGGCTGGACTCCACCGAGGTCTGGTCACTGTGAACGGGGATTGGCCGGGCATGCCTCCACACGTCCGGTCCTTCTTGAATCCCTGCTTGTCCGAGGAGGAGCTGGCGGAGGCGCACCGTCGTACCGCGTCCAAGACGCTGAAAGTTCCGCTGCAGTTGCTCTTTGTGGGGCGACTCGACACGGAAAAGGGTGCGAGCCGGGCGCTGCGGGTGTGTACACTTTCACGGATGGCTTCCGCGTCCCGAGATCGCTCCGCTCTATGCGGCTGCGCACATCATGCTGCTTCCTAGCACCTGCAGTGAAGGCTGGCCGAAGGTCCTTAGCGAGGGAATGGCCTTTGGGGCGGTCCCTCTTGCCTCTACTGTCGGGAGCATCCCCCATTACCTGAAGGAGTTCGATACCGGGTCGTCTCTGTCAGCTGAAGACGTAGGCGCCTTCGCTGAGCAGGTGCGTCGGTATGCACGGGCTCCAGGTGTGTGGCGCGACGAGTCTCGGAAGGCGCGGGGCGCTGCTCGGCTCTTCACCTATGGGCGTCATCGCCGCGCCGTGCGGCAGCTCTTGGGTCTCCCCGAGGCAGGTCTGGCTGGCCGGGAGGACACGTCGTCGCTCTCGGGCGAACTATGCCAGGACCCTGGGCGCCCATCGGGGCGCGGGATTCACCCACGCTGACGTGCGCCCGCTTCACGTCTGCTTCCTGTGTAGCGAGTACCCCCCGGCGTCGCACGGCGGTGTAGGTGTCTTCACCCAAACCTTGGGCAGAGCGCTGGTTGAAAAGGGGCACAGAGCGACAGTGGTTGGTCTCTATACAGGCGATGAAGTAGGGGAGTCGAGTGACCACGGAGTACGTGTCGTCCGCTTGCCACACACCCGGATTCGTGGACTTGGTCTCCCGCTGCACCTCCATCGTGTGGGTGCGGCGCTGAGGCGTATCCATCGTGAGCACGCCATCGACGTGGTCGAGGGTCCTGAGTTGAGCCTCGCGCTGGTGCCGAGAGGCTTTAGCGCGATCAAGGTAATTCGGATGAGCGGGGGTCACCATTTCTTCGCCGACGCGCTAGGCAGTGCCCCTCGAACCGTCAAGGCCCGGTTGGAGCGTATGTCTTTCGCGAAGGCCGGCGCTCTGTGCGCAGTGAGCCGGTTTGTCGCCGAGAAGACGCGAACGCTCCTCGGTCTCGGTGCACAGAAGATCCAGGTGCTACCCAACCCGGTCGACACGGACCGCTTTAGGCCTGGGCCAGACGAGGGTGAAGAAGACGGCCTCCTGGTATTCGTGGGTACGGTCTGCGCAAAGAAGGGTGTGCGGGAACTGCTCGGGGCCATGCCCACCATCGCGAAGACCGCACCTCACGTGAGGTTGTTGATCGTCGGCCGCGACTCCCGTGACTCGGGGGGAGGATCCTTCACACAGGTCCTGCGCGGGACTATGTCGCCGGAGATCGCCGAGCGAGTGACGTTCACAGGAGCGAGGGCGCACGAAGAGCTCCCCCTTCTCCTATCGAGGGCCTCGATCTGTGTGCTACCGTCGCACATGGAGTCGTTCGGTATCACGATTGCCGAGGCCATGGCAGCCGGGAAAGCGGTGGTCACCGGCCGACTTGGGCCGAGCCCGGAGCTCGTCGAAGATGGCTCGTCCGGAGTCCTCTGCGATCCTCACTCAGCCGAGTCCATTGCCAGCGCCGTTTTGGAGCTCCTCTCTGACGACGAGCATCGTCGCCGCATGGGGGCCGAGGCACGTAGACGTGCGGTTGAGCGGTTCTCCCTCCAGGTCCTGGTCCCAAGGAACGTGGAGTTCTACAGGCGCTGTATGCAGGCGAGGAACGGCCAAAGTGCGTGACTGTCGGCGTCTCGTTGTGATCTCCCATGTGGTTCACTTTCAGAGTGACGGCAAGCTCTTCGCCTACGGGCCGTATGCTCGGGAGCTCGAGCTTTGGGCGGATCTCTTTCCTGAGGTGGTGATCGCATCCCCATGTCGGGAGGCCCCCCCCCAGGGGACTGCCTTCCCTTCAGGCGGAGGAACATTACGATCTGGCCGCAACCCGAGACCGGTGGCCTCGGGTGGAGGGCCAAGCTCATTCAGGTCCTGAGCACGCCACAGCTCGCCCACGGGCTGTGGAAGGCCATGCAGGGCGCAGATGCCGTTCACGTTCGCTGCCCTGGCAATCTCGGTCTCCTAGGTGCCCTGTTAGCGCCCTTTGCAGCAAGAAACCGGGTAGCCAAGTACGCAGGTCAGTGGTCCGGGTACAGGGGGGGAGCCAATCACGTGGCGCCTTCAGCGGGGCTTACTGCGCTCTCGCTGGTGGAGGGGGCCCGTCACCGTCTACGGTCGCCGGAGCAATGATCCTCCCCACGTGGTGGAGTTCTTCACATCTGTCATGGGCCAAGAACAGCTTCGGCGAGCATGCGCGTCTTCGGGTCGGCGTACCGGGATGCACGTGCCGCTGCGAATCCTCTTCGTAGGTCGGCTCACCTCCGGCAAACGCCTCGACGTCGTGATCCGGGCACTGGGACTACTCCTTCGTTCCGAGCTCGACGCCACACTGACCGTAGTGGGAGAGGGTCCCGAAAGGACGAGCCTGGAGGTGCTTGTCTGTGACGAAGGAGTTGACGATCGGGTCCGCTTCGAGGGCGGGGTCGCTCTGGACCGTGTCATGGACTTCTATGAGCACTCCGACGTTCTAGTCCTTGTTTCCGATACCGAGGGCTGGCCCAAGGCAGTGGCAGAGGCCATGGCCTTTGGGTTGGTGTGCATTGGATCCGATCGCACTGGTGCGGCCCGACTGTTGGCGGACGGTCGTGGTATTACGGTCCCGCCCGGTGACTTCGCGGGACTCGCGCACGCTTTGCGGCGGGTCGCAGAGGATCCGGATGCCGGGGCGGAAATGGGGCGTCGGGCCGCAGGATGGAGCCAGCGATTTGGGTTGGAGGGCCTCCGCGAGGAGATCAGGTCTTTGCTGGAGCGTTGGTGGAAGGTTCCGATTCAACCGGAGAACTCGAGGGAGCAAGCACTTGACGGAGGCCCAGAGAGCGTCTCGTGAGTAGGCTCGCTAGTTACCGCCCGAGCCCGGCGACTCAAACCGCAAACGCCCGCGTACATTCCCGGCGGGCCCTCGCTTTCCAGGCTGGACTGATCGTGTGGTTGCTCCTTCATGCGGTGTTCGCGCTGTTGGTGTGGCGGTCGCCGCTGCTCGGTACGCTGTACGGGGGGGTGACGCTGGGGCTCGCTGCTTGGGTCGGGCTAAGGCGGTCCCCGGCCGAGGCACTTTGTCTTGCGGCGTATATTGCAGGGACTGAGGTCCTCTGGCGGATGTCCAGGGCTCAACTTCCCTGGGAGATCGGGAAGTACGGGGTGGTGATGGTGCTCGGTCTGTCCTTGCTGCGCCGCAGGGAGCCTCTCCAGCTCCCGTTGGCACCACTCCTGTTCATGGCGGTGCTCCTCCCATCGGCTGCGCTCACGCTCATGCACCCTGACGTCGCCGAACCCTGGGAGGCGATTCGTTTCAACCTCTCCGGCCCCCTTTCACTTGCCGTAGCCGCAATCTTCTGCTCGGTACACCGGTTCACCGCCGCCGAGCTAGAGCGTGTCCTGATGGCCCTCCTGGGACCGCTCCTCGGGATCGCAGCGATCACGGTGATCGCGACGTACGGCGGGGAACCCATCACGTTCACCACCGAATCGAACTTCACCACAAGTGGCGGATTCGGGCCCAACCAAGTGTCAACTATTCTAGGTCTCGGCGCCCTGCTGTCCATTCTGCTCTTGATCACGGCACGCACGAACAGCCTTGGGACGGTCATTCTGGCCACCTTGCTTGGCCTTTTCGCGGTCCAGAGCGCCATGACCTTCTCGCGGGGGGGACTCTACGCCGCTTTCGGCGCAACCGCAGCCGGATTGGTATTCCTCGCTCGGGATCGAAGGGCCCGACTGCGCATCCTCTTTGGAACGGTCGTTCTCACTGTCGTTGCTCAGACCTTGGTGCTGCCGCGCCTCGAGGAGGTGACAGCCGGGGCGCTCCAGGCTCGATTTCGGGAGGCGGCAAGTACGGGGCGCATGGACCTCCTAGTTGCCGACCTCCGTCTCGCCGAAGAGAGTCCGCTCTTCGGGGTCGGTCCCGGGATCGCGGCTTACGAACGCGAGACGCTCAGAGGCTGGACGGCCGCCCACACGGAGCTCTCGAGACTGGTGTCAGAGCACGGTGCCTTCGGCATTTTGGCGATCCTGTTGCTCGTGGCCATTGCCGTCAGGACCGTTCACAGCGCACGGCGGCCTCGAATAAGGATGACCGTAACGGCCCTGATGGTGTGGAGTGCTATTACTATGATGCACTCCGCCATGCGTCTGGCAGCCCCTGGATTGATTGTCGGGCTTGCGCTAGCGGCGTCTGGGGTGCGTCTGCGAGCTTTCGGCGCGGCTGTCACGCCCGGTACTCGCGAGGATGCGCCATGACCGGCGACCTCGGACTGCTCGACCACAGTGGGAGGGCTGAGACCCAAGACCCGGGAGGGCCACCACCCGCCGTTCTATTGGTCGGAAACTTCCTCTCGCGCCTTACCGGCAACTACAACGTCTGCGAGGACTTGGCCCACAGGCTGGTCGACGCTGGCTGGCCCGTGCTGACCACGTCCGAGCGTAAGAGGGGTCTGGCCCGCTCGTTGGACATGGTGGCGACCGCCTGGCTGCGCCGAAGGGATTACGAGGTAGCGCAGGTGGACGTCTTCAGCGGGAGGGCGTTCGTGTGGGCTGAGGCAGTAGCTGCGGTGCTCCGTCGCGCCCGCCGGCGTTTCGCTCTGACTCTACATGGAGGAGGCCTCCCCGACTTTTCGAGCACCAGGCCGGAGCGCGTACGGCGCCTGCTGGCCTCGGCCGAGATCGTGACCGCGCCGTCGCGATACCTTGCCGACACGATGAGCCCCTATCACCCAGACATCAAGCTTCTTCCGAACCCGCTGGATCTGCCCCGCTACAAGTTCCGGATACGTCGGAGGGTCGAGCCCAGGATGGTCTGGGTGCGCGCGTTTCACGGCATGTACGCCCCGTCCCTCGTTCCGCAGATTCTAGATCGACTCCGAACCCACTCGCCCCTTGCTGCCGTCACCATGGTGGGTCACGACAAGGGTGACGGAAGTCTGCAGCGGACCGAACAAACAGCCCGGGCACTCGACGTCGCCAGCGGCCTCAGGATCGTCGGAGGCGTACCAAAGGTCGAGGTCCCGCATTGGCTCGATGATGCCGACATCTTCCTGAATACGACGACAGTGGACAACACGCCCGTCAGTGTCCTCGAGGCCATGGCTTCCGGATTGTGTATAGTGAGCACGGATGTAGGCGGTTTGCCGTACCTGCTCGATCACGAGCGGACGGCTCTGCTCGTCCCTCCGGGGGATCCGGATGCCTCGCCGAAGCGATCCGTAGGCTCCTGGTGGATCCAGAGCTGGCTGCGAGGATCTCGAGTAACGCCAGGGCGGAGGCCGAAGGGAGTGACTGGAGCCGGGTGCTCCCGCACTGGCAAGCGATCTTCAGGTCGATGGCACGTGGGGGCTCGGACGGGAATCCTCCAGGTCGTTACCGGTCGAGCTGAGGTGTCAGGGCTCCCCCTTCGGCTTTACCATGGCCTCCCTTCCGTGGCCCGCTCGGCCGTAGCTAGCGCTCGGGGCATGCAGTTACGCTCGTTGCGCTACGACAATAGGACCGAGGAGAGGGTGGAGGCGGCTATTGCACGGGAGCGATGGTCAGCCGCGCAGTTGAAGAACTACCGAGAGGAGCGCTTGGCGCAACTGCTGCACCGCGCCGCGACAGCAGTGCCTGTTTACCGCGACATGTGGGCGGCTCGGCGACGCTCCGGCGACTGCCGCTCATGGGAGTACCTCGATAACTGGCCAATCCTCGATAAAGAGACCCTTCGTGCGCGACCCCTGGCCTTCCTGGCTACAGATAGCACCCGTCGACGGATGATCCGCGAGAGCACCAGCGGGACCACCGGCACACCGATTAGGCTTTGGTTCAGTCGTGCCGCCGTGCGGGAATGGTACGCGCTCTTTGAAGCACGGTGGAGAGGTTGGGAAGGCGTATCGCGCCATGATCGCTGGGGCATGCTGGGAGGGCAACTGGTGGTGCGCCAGGCCCAGCGAAGGCCTCCGTTCTGGGTCTGGAACGCTGGCTTGAACCAGCTCTATATGTCCGTATACCACCTCGCTCCGGATCTCGCCCCCCACTATCTCGACGCCATCGGGCGTTATCGCCTGCGGTATTTGCTTGGCTATACGTCGGCCTTGCACAACCTTGCCCAGAAAGCTCTGCGGCAGGCATGGGAGCCGCCGCCCCTCGCGGTCGTTCTGACGAATGGGGAGCCCCTTTACCACCATCAGCGAGAAGAGATCGCCGAGGCCTTCAGATGTCCGGTTCGTGAGACGTACGGGCTCTCGGAAACAGTGGCTTCGGCGAGTGAATGCGATGAGGGACGCCTCCATCTTTGGCCGGAGGTCGGACTGCTGGAGGTTGCCGCTGACGAGAGTGGGCCGGCCGCGCTTGAGGGCGACCTACTCGCTGCAGGGTTCGTGAATCCGGATATGCCGCTCATACGGTACCGGCTGGGCGACCGAGGCTCCCTCAGCTCGGGCTTCGAATCATGCGAGTGCGGGCGGACCTTGCCTGTTCTGGGCTCGATCGAGGGCCGCTCCGACGATGTTCTGTTCACTCGCGATGGTCGCCGGGTGGGTAGATTGGACCCGGTCTTCAAGGGCGACCCGCCCATCCATGAAGCCCAGATCGTTCAGGAGTCCCGGACGCGCGTCCGGGTTCGCTATACGCCCGCCGTCGGAAGGGAAGCCGTGCTCCCTGCCAGCATCGCCGAGGGACTACGGCAACGTCTCGGCGACGTAGACGTGATCATGGATCGGGTCAATTCGATTCCCAGAACTGCCAACGGGAAGTTTCGTGCCGTGGTCTGCGAGATCCCTCCCGACGAGCGCCCTGGCTGAGTGATGATGCCGAGCGGTGCCGACCCTGACCGGTCTGACTGTCCGAGCGGAACCGATGCTCCGTTTGTATCGGTCGTCATCCCGTGCCGGAATGAGGTGGATCACATTGCGGCTTGCCTCCGTTCCGTGCTGACGAGTCAGTATCCGGAGGATCGAATCGAGGTACTCGTCATCGATGGGATGAGCGATGACGGCACACGCGAGATTATCCGAGACATAGCCAGATCCACAGCAACAATCCGACTGCTGGACAATCCAAAGCGGATCACTCCCACAGCCATGAACATCGGGGTCCGGGCGGCGTGTGGTGACGTGATCGTCCGCATGGACGCCCACACCTCGTACCCTCCCGACTACGTCTCTCTTCTTGTGGAGGCCCTTCAAGGCAGTGGGGCAGACAATGCCGGGGGTGTGGCGAAGACGATTGCCGCCCGTGATACGCCCCTTTCCTGTGCGATCGCAACAGGGCTGGCCCACCCCTTCGGCGTCGGGAACTCGCATTTCCGGATCGGAGTGGACGAGCCACGTTGGGTGGATACAGTCCCCTTTGGCTGCTATCGAAGAGAGGTATTCGACCGCATCGGACTCTTCGATGAGGCTTTGGTCCGGAATCAGGACGACGAGTTCAATCACCGTCTCATCCGCAGTGGGGGGAGAATCCTGCTAGTCCCGGGCGTCGAGTCTAAGTACCTCGCTCGGGACTCTCTGAAGAGCCTTTGGCTCATGTATCATCAGTACGGCTACTTCAAGCCTCTCGTGATTCGGAAGCTGCGAACTGTATTGACCGCGCGGCAGTTGATCCCCGCTGCTTTTGTCGCGGGTCTGGTGTGCGCCACGATCCTGGCGCCGTTCTCCGACGTCATGCTCGCAGCCCTGGTGGTGATCGTGGCGGCCTATGCTGCCGCTCTTTTCCTTAGCGCATCGACAGCGCGCACGGATTGGCTGTCACGCCTGTGTCTGACATTTGTATTCCCAACGATTCACGTCGCGTACGGCAGCGGTTTTCTGAGAGGGATCGTGGATTTCCTCATAGTCAGACGTGAAAGGGGTCGCAAGACCATGGTGGGCCTCTCCAGGACGTCCAAGTGACAACCGTTGGCGACCTTCGCTCATCGCCGCTCTTCGTCGTCGGCTACATGCACTCGGGCACCACCTTCCTGAAGAACATTCTTGCCAACGCACCGGACATTCTGGCGTCCACAGGCGAGTCTAAGTTTTTTCATTGCTTGCCTATGATCCGGTCACGATTCCCTGACCTCGCCGGCGACGAGGCCCTCTGTGGGCTGATCGCGTTTACGGCTGATATCTTGCTCAATGGTTTCACGGTCGAGCAGGGTGTCGTGCCACCGCCAATAGACGCACTGCCCATCGACGGCGACTACTTACTCGGGCTGGCCCGAGTGGAGCCCGGATATGCCGAAGTTTTCCGGATCGTCTTTGACGAGCTGACACTACTTTGCGGCAAGGCCCGCTGGCTCGAGAAGACCCCGACCCACGTATTCCACGCCCAGATGATCTGGCGCGCGATCCCGAACGCTCGATTCATCGAGATCGTCCGCGACGCCCGGGCGATCGTAGCTTCGAAGAAGATGCGCCGAGACGTCGTCTGGAAGACTGACTGCTACGACGACGAGACCCGCGCCAAGAAAGAGCTGGAGAAGGCCTACGATCCAGTGTGGGATACGCTGTCTTGGAAATCCATCATTCGCGCGGGGCGAGCAGCGCATCAGCTCCGTGGTGACCAAGTCCTGACGGTGCGCTACGAGGATCTCGTCACCGACCCGGCGCCGGTCGTCCGCCGGATCTGCGACTTTGCCGCCGTCGACTACACGCCCGAGATGCTTAAGGTCTCCGGTCGCAATAGCGCTGAAATGTCGCGGGCGGCACACGGAATGCAGGGCATTGCATCGGATGGCCTGCGCCGCTGGGACGGGGTGCTCTCGGCCGGCGAAACGGTGTTGTGCCAGTGGCTCGCCGACCCCGAGTTAACGAGTCTGGGCTACCAGCCGGATCGAGTGAGCCCGGTTGCGTTCGCTGAGCTGCCGGTGCTGGTCGCACGAAGCCAGGTCGAGTTCCTTCTTCGTCTATGGCGGCGTTTCCGGCTGGGCGGGTACGGTTTTCTGCGGAACACGGTTGTAAACTACCTGATCCGGGGCGCTGCCCTGGTACGAAGACGCTAGCAAGACCGTGGAGCTCGCTCCCCGACGAAGACTGTCTGCTCCGGCACCGTTGAGACGTGAGGAAACGCCCTAATGCTCCTCCACATTTCATACGAGTCGGGGGACGGAACAGAGTGTGTTCTCGCGGTGATGATGGCGTCGCTCCCGAATGCCGTGGGGAGCACTGCCTCAGCGCCGAGGCATTGAGGTTCAGCGTGAGATCCCTCCCATAGACAACAGCAGACGACCATGCTCCGGAGCTTGCGAAGACGATTCCTAGAGGTAATCTACCGTATGGCGGACCATGCGCTTATGCGCGCATGGATGAAACGGAGACCTCTGGACTATGAGAGGATGGCATACGTTATTGCCGCGGAAGAATCGGCTCGGTTCTTTCTATCCAGCATGCGTCTAACGCCAAACCTCGTAACCAAGCCGGCCTTGTTGGCATACGCGATCGACGCCGTGTCAATCGAAGGACTTTGGCTAGAGTTTGGCGTCTACCAAGGAAGGGATATCCGAGTGATCGCTAGTCACGCCCCCGGACAGGTGTATGGTTTCGACTCGTTCGAGGGGCTACCGGAAGACTGGACACACTTCCAGAAGAGAGGACGGTTCTCTCTGTCAGGAGATGCTCCAATGCTTTCTGATTCATCCGCCAACGTTCGGCTGGTGAAGGGATGGTTTTCTGAATCACTGCCTCCCTTCCTTGAAAGGCACACCCAACCCGTTGCGTTCGTACATATTGACAGCGATTTGTATTCGTCAGCGTGGACTGTGCTTAGCCATCTGCGACAACAGATTGTCGACGGTACGATCATTTTGTTTGACGATATGCTGAACTACCCAGGCTGGCGCGATGGCGAGTATAGGGCATTCGTACAGTTCATTGAGGAGGAAGGGTGTGATTATGAGTTTATTGGCTTCGCATCTTCGCATCATGCGGCGGCGGTCCGCATAATGGGACGTTAGGCCCCGATCTGTGTGTAAGAGCGAAGAGGGATGCTCTGGCTAGTTAATCTGCAGCCCGCCCAGCGCAAAGCTCCTCATGTCACAGAGCCGCCGCTCGATAGGGCTTGGGAGTATCCGATCGGAGTGGCCCCGGTCCAGCCCGGCATGGGGACGCTCACTGGGCCCCCGGTGTAAGTGAAGTCGTACGGCTCGCCCAGTGGATCGTGGATGGTGAGCAAGCGGTAATGCTCTCCGGTGGAGAGAGGGGCAACGGCGCCTGTTCCAGGATAACCGGCGCGGCGGCAGCTGCGTTGTAGATCACCAGTCTAGGGTTCTGGTCTCCGAGTACCCACCAACGCTCGGTCGTCCTCGTACCGATTCCGGTAGACGAAGACGGCCTTCAGCGTGTCACCGCCGTGAGTGTAGGCGTGGAAGGAGTACACCAAGTTATGTGCGATCGCGTTCTGTTCGCTCTTATACCGTCCACGCATCGAGAACGACCGACCCTTGAGGCGCCGCAGCGGGTTCAGAGGAATCTTCTCTCGATTCGCCACGCTCAACCTCATGTTCCCAGAATCCACCCATTTCTTCCTTGCTGTCGATGGTCCCACATACCGTAACCGAGACCCTAGGTTTCAACTGGGTATCCCAATTCCAGGCAATGCGGCTCCATCAACTGATTCAAGAATCCTTCTTCCTCAGCGGTCAAGCCCTTCTTGTATGCTTTATTAGTCCCCGTCTCGATATGCCAATCTCTTACCACTTGCTTCATAAATGTTGAGGAGAATTGCAAGCCGCATTCCTCACATAAATGTTCCATCATCCCCTCGGGGTTTGCGATCAGATCCTCATATTTGAGCTCAACAAACTCAAAGCGTCTTAGAGCGTCTCTATCTTCTTGAATGCTGGAATACAAGTCAGCATACTCCTGTATCAAATCATGCGTGGATTTGCCAGCAAAATCATCTGGCTTGGCTTTATAGGACCATCGTTGCTTGTGGTAGGACATTACCACAGCTTGAGGGAGACGGTTCATCCAAATGATGGTCGGACAATCAAAGACATAATCAATATAGATAGCCCGCGACATCCCGGTTAGCTTGGTCATAAAGCGATGACCATTGGTTCAATCACCGATCCTGTTGATTGTGCGGATGCAAGCTTCAACCGCATCTTGTTGGGGGTGGGGGGCGGGGACATCGGCATTATTGAAGTCAGGAAAATAGTGCTGCCAGAATCCATAGGCTTCAGCTGGTCTCGGAAAGTTCGCCTTCCCGCGCGTCCATTGCTCAACTCTTGGAATTTGCATCATCCTATTCAGAACAGACAGCGCTGGTGCTGTTGGAAATCTGTCCAAATAGCCTGATATCCAAAACAGGTCGGGATGTAGAGACAATATATGGGACAGCAAGGTAGTACCGCTTCTTCCGGAACCGTGAATAATAATGGCGTGCGGTATTCTTGCCATGTGTATCAGGAGCAAAGGCGGATTAGAAAGCGGACTCCGGATCAGTCGTCGTTGGGCTGCTCACGGAGGCGAGGAACGCGCTCGTGGTGGAGTATGTGGCGAAAAGGGAGAGGCGGATCATGACGCCGCCCACGAACCGTTTCCCAAGTGGTAGTCGTCATACTCCTCGCTTCCATGTCCTGCATGGAAGCCACGCATCTCACCGTAAGGGGGAGGGGAGGTGCACAATCCAAGAGCTGGGGGGTAAGTATCGAGGATGGCGGCGGTCATTGAATACGACCTATCCTTAGCACCCGGTGTCCTCAAGACCGAGCGAAGGAGAAGGGGCCCGGTATCTTTCATCTCCAGTATAACCTCCCTGAACTGGGCGCGCGTCCGGTAGGTCGTGAGGGGAAGGTATCTGGATAGATACCTGGTGGGGTATCCTCCACCACAAGTTGGCGTGGATCCTGGGCTTCACGTCTGTTGCACCGCATGTCGGAACCGCCTCGATCCCTCGCCAAATGATCGAGCGATGTGCCGCTGATCCGAATAGAGCGAGCGACTCTTCTGTCGGCTCAACGGCTTCGGAAGATTCATCTCTCGAATCGAGGGGGTCGACGTGGCGCGGTCCGCGTTCATCCCCTCTGCCCTTATGGTCGATGACCGTAGATAGTGTTAACAGGTCCTAGGCATTTCACATCCCGACCAGCAGAAAGCTCCTGATGTTCACGGAGCCGCCGCTGGATAGGGCTTGGGAGTACCCGATCGGAGTGGCCCCGGTCCAGCCCGTCATAGGGACGCTCACTGCGCCCCCGGTGTAAGTAAAGTCGTACGACTGGCCCAGTGGATCCTGGATATTGAGGAGGCGGTAATCCCCTCCGGTGGTGAGCGGCAACTCCGACAGATCCACGGTAACCGACGGGGCGCCAGCTGCGTTGTAGATCACCACCAACGCCCGCTCGTCCTCGTACCGATTCCCGTAGACGAAGACGGTGTTCAACGTGTCACCGTCTAGGGTTCCGGTCTCCGAGTAGTCCGACCACACGCCACGCAGCGTGGTAGCCTGGCTCTCCACGTTGTCGCGGAGTGTGGCCCGCACGTTGCTCACCGACGGGCTGTACCCCATTCTGAGCGGCCCACCAGGGCGGTGGTTTCCCACCACGTCGGCCTCGTCGACGGGCTGACGGCCACCGATGAGGAACGAACCCAGTGAGACGTTCTCACGAATGTCCCACCCCTGGATGCTGCCCCCCTGAGTATAGGCGTGGAAGGAGAACCCGAAGTTCTGCGCGATCGCGTTGTGTTCGATCCGCTTGACGCTCGGCAGGGCGTTCTGGGTGTAGATGCCGTGGCCATGCCCTCGGTCGGGCTCCTCCCAGCCGTTGTTGTATATGATGCTGCCGTAGATCTCCGAGTTGGTGGCGGGGCTCCAGAAGCCGATGCCGTTGCCCGCATCGTGTACGATCAGGTTGATAAACTTGGTGTCGGGCCCAAAGACGTTGATGCCCGTCGGCCTGGGGTTCATGCGATCCGGGTTGGAGTTCATGACCTCGAAGCCCCAGTACCAGGCATCCCGACCCTTCACCTCGAGACTGCCGTCGATCACGGCTCGCTCGCCGGGATATTGCCTGAGCACCACCGGGCTTCCCGGCGCACCGAACAGCTCGCTCGTGAAGCTGCCCAGGTAGGTGCCGCCTCGCAGCCATAGGGTGTCCAGCGGCTGAACCACCATGGGCTGCGCGAGGGCCGTCGCGAGGTCCCAGGGGTTCTCTGCGCTGCCATCGCCCTGCCAGCTTCCTGACGGGGATACGTAGAACCCGGTGTGCACTGGGGTGGGTGTGGAGGACGTAATCGTTACGGAGGCTGTGCCCGAGGTCCCGGTGACCGGTTCCGTCGCAGTGACCTGGTAGGTCCCAGGGGCGCTTTCGGCGGTGTAAAGACCGCTCCCGTTGATCGCGCCTCCCGTCGCGCTCCAGTTGACGGTAATGCTCGTGGTGCTCCCGTCGCTCATGAGACCCGACGCCGTGAACGCCTGGGTCTGCCCCGGATTCAGCGAAACAGCGTTGGGCACCACGTAGACTTGAGCCAAGGACTCCGATGGGGAGGCGACATTGACGCTCGCAGAACCGGTCGCGCCTGCCGCCGTGGCAGTGACGGTAGCCGTCCCGGGTCCGACGGCGGTGAGCATTCCCGAGCCGTCGATCGTGATGACCTGGTCGTCCGACGTGCTCCACGAGACCGTGTGTCCAAGAACGGGGTTTCCGTTCGCGTCGGCGGGCGTCCCGGACAAAAGGTGTGTATTTCCCGATTCGAGCTGCAAGGTCGAGGGGCTGACCAAGATCTGGGCGAGGGGGCCTGACGTCCCGGTTGCGACGAAGCTCGAGAACGGTAATCCAGAAGCGAACGCGCGCACCCGGTTGGTTCCGGCAACAGACCCGAGGGTCCAGTCGACGGTCGCGAGACCGCTCGCGTCCGAGAGCGTCGATGTCGCGCTCAGCGAGCCTCCGCCCTCTGTGACCGTCCACCCGACGGCAATGCCGGGAACGCCCGACCCCGCAGCGTCTTCCACGCTTACGATGAGCGGGGCGCCAAGGCCCTCTCCGGCTACTCCGGTCTGGTCGTCGCCCGCCCATCGCCTCAACGCGGCAGGCGGTGTGAGGGGCACGGTGACGACCGCGGACCCCACCAACTGACCGGTAGGTGCCCTGGCGGCGGTCGCAGTTACACTCGTGAGATCGACTGCGGCATGGACGACTGCGGACCCATGGGCGAGTGCGGTGACGTTTCCGGATTGATCGACCGCGACCGTTTCTGGGTCGGTCGTGGTCCAAGTCACTTGCCCCCCGACCTCGTTTCCGTACTTGTCCTCGAGGATCGCCGATAGCCCGCTCGACTCGTGCAATCGCAACGTCGCGTGCGCCGGCGCAATCATGATGCGATCCAAGGGACCGGGTTGCGCCTGGGCGTTGAACGTGGCGACAACGTTGCCCCGGGCTGTAACGGTCGCGGTGTGCAAGCCAGCCTCGGCTCCCAACCACCAGTAGGTCTCGGCCAGTCCCTGGTCGCTCGAGTACTGCGATGACGAGCTGGCGCCCAACGGTGCGCTTGGCGCGGAGCCGCCAGCTCCGGCGGACGAAGTCGCCCCGCCGCTCGTGAAGCTCCACTCGACCAGGGCACCCGCCAGAATGTTGTCGTACGGGTCAGTGAGCTGCACGACGAGAGGCTCGGGAAGCACGGAAGAGACCACGCCTACCTGCCCGCCACCTGCGACGGCTTCAGCCGTGGGGTGTTCGTGATCGGCGCCAGCGGTAGCCTCGAGATCCAGCGGGGCGAGACCTTCTGCCGCGACGCGCAGCACGTTGACGCCCACTGCCGAGGGTCCAGCTGACCCGAGCCACCCCGTCCTGATCTGTCACCATCCGATCGCTCGAAGTCGAGCCCTCACCCTCGAGTATCTCGAACTGCACCTCAACCCCCGAAACCGGCAGGACGTGCCTGTCGATCACCTGAACTCCGATCTGCGGAAGCGAGGCTCCTACGTCCCCCGTGAGGATCTCTCCGTAAAGCGAGATCATGCGCTCGGGCACCGACTCGACCGTTACTTCAGCCCAAGCATTGATCTGCCCGAACTCGGCCTTCACGCGCGCCTCGCCTGGCCAGAGGGCCGTTACCACGCCTTCGGCATCGACCGACACGACGTCCCGCGGGGTGCTGGACCATACGACCCGGCCTCCTCTGGGTATCGCCGTGACTGTCCGCCCTGCGCCATCTTTCAGCGTCGCGACGAGGCGGACCCTGTCGCCGTCATCCATGGAGAAAAGCGCTGGGTTCAGGGCCAGCCCCTTGATGTCGGAGAATTCGATCGTCGGACCCGTTGAGTCCGTGCACGACAGGACGAAGAAGGAGGTGAGCGAGGCGGGCAGTATCCAGCGGAGTAGCGTACGCCGGGCTGCAAGGCGGACACCGGAGCCGGCGAGGGGGGTGCGCAAGGCGAACCGAAACCTCATTCCGCGAACCCCTCCTTCTTCAGCCCGGTGGGTCCGAACCTCGTTGTGAGGATCCAGCCCGATATTGTTCGGCTTGAAGGAGGAAGGACTGCAAGCGATGTGCCCGAACACTCAAGTGTCTACGGGTAGATCACTTAACAGTCTGTGGGGACGATGCCCCTGTGCGCCCTGATCCGAAGACGATTCCCCGTTGGGGCAAAGATTGCCGCAGTACGCTGGTGTGTGGTTCTATGCCGCCGTTCACCGCCCTACGAGTACAAAGCTCCTCATGTTCACAAAGCCGCCGCTGGATAGGGCTTGGGAGTACCCGATCGGAACGGCCCCCGTCCAGCCCGTCATAGGGACGCTTACCCGGCCCCCCGTGTAGGTGAAGTCGAATGATGCGCCCAGCGGATTCTGGATGTTGAGAAGGCGGTAGTCCTTTCCGCTGGTGAACGGCAAATCGGTCAGATCCACAGTAACCGACGGGGTGCCAGCTACGTTGTAGATCACCACCAACGCCCGGTCGTTCTCGTAGCGATTCCCGTAGACGAAGACGGCGTTCAACGTGTCACCGTCCAGGGTTCCGGTCTCCGAGTAGTCCGACCACACGCCACGCACCCTCGTAGCCTCGCGTTCCACATTGCGCTGAAGCGTCACCCGTCCGTTGGCCACCGACGTGTCGTACCCCAGTTCCAGCGCTCGGCCGAAGCCGTGGTTGCCCTCCACGTTCGCCTCATCCACGGGCTTGAGACCGCCAATGAGGAAGCGGCCCAGTGCAACGTTCTCACGGATGTCCCACCCCTGAATGCTGCCCCCCTCGGTGTAGGCGTGGAAAGAGAACCCGAAGTTCTGCCCGAGGGCGTTGTGTTCGATCAGCTTCACGCTCGGCAGGGCATTCTGGGTGTAGATGCCGTGGCCATGCCCTCGGTCGGGCTCCTCCCAGCCGTTGTTGTATATGATGCTGCCGTAGATCTCCGAGTTGGTGGCGGGGCTCCAGAAGCCGATGCCGTTGCCCGCATCGTGTACGATCAGGTTGATAAACTTGGTGTCGGGCCCAAAGACGTTGATGCCCGTCGGCCTGGGGTTCATGCGATCCGGGTTGGAGTTCATGACCTCGAAGCCCCAGTACCAGGCATCCCGACCCTTCACCTCGAGACTGCCGTCGATCACGGCTCGCTCGCCGGGATATTGCCTGAGCACCACCGGGCTTCCCGGCGCACCGAACAGCTCGCTCGTGAAGCTGCCCAGGTAGGTGCCGCCTCGCAGCCATAGGGTGTCCAGCGGCTGAACCACCATGGGCTGCGCGAGGGCCGTCGCGAGGTCCCAGGGGTTCTCTGCGCTGCCATCGCCCTGCCAGCTTCCTGACGGGGATACGTAGAACCCGGTGTGCAGTTCGGCGAGGACCCTGACAGCCGCGCTGACGCTGTGTCCTTCGCTCAACGCAGTGACGGTGGTGGAGCCCGAGTTCCGTGCGGTCAGGACGCCGCCAGACGAGACAGTCGCAATGGCTCTGTCGTTGCTGGACCATCTGACCGGTGCAGACACCTCGTTTCCGCGCGCATCCAGAGGCATCGCTTGGAGCACACCCACGCTACCGGGGCTCAGCGTGAGTGCGGGCGGCATGACTTGTATGCTTGCCACCGCGGGATCGATGGTGACGACCGCGGTGTCCGGCAGACACCCCGCGGCCGAAGCCGCGATCAGGGCGGCCCCGAGGCTGACCGCGATCACGCTCCCCAGGGGGTTCACAAGAGCGTCGGTTGGGACGGTGATATCCAGGTCACGTGCTCAGCCTGCTGAAGTCGCTCTCCAGGGTACGGCTTGGTGGAGCGAGGATCAAGGCGACCGGCGTCCGGGCCGCGAGAAGAGGACACCGACAGCGAGCGTAGCTGGGAGTGGAGGCTGGCGAAGCGAAAGAAGTCGCAGAGACCCCACCCTCTTAGACCCGAGGTTTACCACCGTCTGCCGGGATGTCCAGTCGTTCTCTCACCACCAACGGGCCCGGCGAGTGATCCGCATGCCAAGCCACAGTAGCCATCAGTCCTTCGTGCATGAGCGTCGAAGGTTCGTACCCAAGCTCATTGCGAGCCCGCTCGATTACGGCTTGTGAGTGGCGCACGTCGCCGCGTCGGAAATCGGCGAACGACGGGGGTAGTGGTGTTGTGCCCGTCCTTTCGGCCACGATTTCCGCTATCAGCGTGTGAAGCTCATTGAGAGCGGTCCGCTGTTCGCACCCGACGTTGAATGCCCTCCCGCACACACGGTCCTCCTCGACCAAAGCGGCGAGGATATTCGCACGCACCACGTTTTCGACAAAGCAAAAATCACGCGTTGTGAGACCGTCTCCGTATATTACGGAGTCTCTCCCTCGAAGGCGGCCCTGATCCAACGCGGGATAACTGCGGCGTACGCCCCCTCCGGGCTCTGGCGGGGCCCGAAGACGTTGAAGTACCTGAGCGACACCGTGGTGAGGCCCATGCTCGACGCGAAGGCCTCCATGTAGAGCTCTCCACAGCGCTTGGAGGCCGCGTAGGGTGAAAGTGGACGACCCAACTGGTCCTCCACACGGGGGTTCCGCCGGTCGTCGCCGTAGACCGAGCTGGAGGACGCGAACACGACCCTCGGCCGGCCGGCACGCACAGTCGTCTCGAGCAGCTTGAAGGTCCCGCCCACGTTGGCCCGGTGCGTTCCAACTGGATCGGCGACGGAGCGCGGTACGGAGCCCAAGGCCGCCTGGTGCAGGACGACGTCGATGTCTCCGACGATATCAAGCAGTCCCGAGAGGTCCTCCAGGTTCCCTTCGACCACGACAAGTCCTTTCGCGGCCTCCTGACCCACGAGGGCGCGCACCTGGTCAAGGTTGCTGCGGGACCCCGTGGAGAAGTTGTCGATCACTACCACCCGCTGCCTGAGCGAAAGCAACCGCTGAACAAGGTGGGACCCGATGAAGCCCGCTCCTTCTGTAACCAACCACCCGACGGGTCGCTGGAGGAGGATCTCCTCCCACTCGGAATAGGTCGTCACAACGAAATCAAGTCCGGCGACGCGACGGTACGCAGGGATGCGAGATCGAGCTCCACCAACACCGCAAGGCGGACTGCAGATAGAAGGACCGCGACCCGCGTCTTTCCCCGCGATTGGTTCAGGATTCCCCGTACGCCGGCAAAGGGGCCCTCGACCACTTCTACGGTCTGCCCCGGCCACACCTCTAGATACGACGTCGGAGCCGGAAGTATGCCGGTCTTCTTGACGCCCTCAACCACCGCGCGCACCGACTCGAGGTCTTCGGCGGGGATCGGGCTCGGACGCCCGTTTACCTGGACGATACCCGCGAGACCCGGAACCCAGAGTACCGACCGAAGCCCATCAGTATCCGATCGCACGAAGATATATCCCGGAAACAATGGGAGATCAACGAACTTCACGCGGTCGGCCCACTGGCGCTCTCGCGGGATCAACGGCAGGTAGCAATCGACCCCGGCCGTCTCGAGCGTCCGGCAAACCGCCTTCTCTGCACGTGAGCGTGTCCGCCCGGCGAACCAGTGCTTCATTCGCGGTGGGAAGCGTCGCTGCGCTCACGACGACCGGGAGCAGTGGAGGCCGGATAAACGACCCGCACCGCAATGGAAAGCAAACTCGCCATGAAGGATCTCCCCAATAGGATATCCTGCTTTTGAGCCGCCAACAGAGTCAACGTACGACTCCATTCACACGAAGACAGTGAACCACGCCGGGTTCATCCGCCTGCCCGGGGAAGGGGAGCCACGGCCCAGATTGGAGCTCTCCGGGACGAGCCTAGAGAACTGGTTTCACCACGAACTCGCATCGTTGCCCGGTCCATCGACGCCCTATACCCTGCCTGGCGACCGGCATCGGCAGACCATCGGATAGCGAGGAGAAGGTCGGATGAGACGGCTCGGCCCCCGCGGTTCGTCCTCGTACAGAACTGGCTGGAAGAGGTCGAGACGCGGGTGCCGCATCGCTGACCGGCTGATCGCCGGGGGCCGTGCTGTGTCCCAGCGATGATCCCGTCGTGAGCACGACAGGCGTCGGCCAACGGCTGGGCGGGATCGCCTGGGGGTCGTTGGTATCCTGAACCAACGTGCGCTCTTGGTTTAGTTTATGACGTAGGCTGAACCAAGGATCGAGCGCCATTCAGGATGGCGAGCTTCTCACGAAGCGCTTGAAGGACCCTTGGGGGCCATAGCTCAGTTGGGAGAGCGCCTGCTTTGCAAGCAGGAGGTCGGCGGTTCGATTCCGCCTGGCTCCACTTTGTAAGATGATCTAGGTCAAGCGGTTATAGATCACACCAACCTCTCCCCAGCCACGACCCTTACTACTCCGTACACAGTACGTACACTATCTCACGGCGGTTCGGTCGCCAGGTTGTGAGATGGTGGAGTACCGCTTGAGGGAGTAGCGCCAGGCGAGCCCGCTTGCTGAGGCGAAGGGGTGCGAAGCTCAGACCATTGCACAGTGCGCCCACCCCGATCCCTCATCGGAAGCTCGGCGGCGTCCTGAAGGAGCAGGGAGGAGATCCTTTGATGCGGGGCGCGGTGGCGATGCGGGCTAGTGCGTGACGAGGCCTCACAAGAGCAGCCTGGCAGCCCCCTTGGCGAGGCCCCGGCCCGGGCGGTCGACCGTCATCCTAGAACTGCCCCCGGTGGGTATGACAGCGCCGGCCTCGGACGCTCCCAACACTCACCGCATGGGCTCTGCCGTCAAGGAAGAATTGCACGTTGGACTTGTTCTCACTCCGTTGCCAGCCGCCCACCGGCGTCTTCCAGCACCTGGGCGGCACAGACGCCGAGATAGTCGAGTGCCGGCCTCCGCATCCGGCCCACGAGGCCCGTGGCCCCATAGACCGCGCTCGCTACGCCGACGGCAGAGTACAATATGCCTTCCACGTCGCTGGGGCTCGGTCCTTCCAGGGCCAGGTCGAGCTGGTTGAATGCTTCGAGTGCGGCGCCCCGGATGATTGAACCCCGATCCCGCTCCTCGATGAAGCGGACAAGCCGGGCCATCTGCCGGCGGATCAGGTTGGTGCTATTCGGCGACGTGTCGGCCATGCCTTAGCTCCGGGAGCGAGAACCAACGACGGTCTCTGGGCTACGTGCTCCGCAGCGTATCCCTGATCTGACGGAGCAGGAGGGCAATCACGAAGAACAGCAGGATCGACGCATAATTCAGAAACTGCATCGGGCCAGCGTCCAGCACCGGGATGCTGCCCCCGACCTCGTTCAGCACGTTCTCCCCGACCGCCAGCGCAAGCAAGAGGAACGCACCCGCGAAGAAGACGCGCGTCGTGATCGGCAACAGCTGTCCATGTCCATTGATTACCTCCATGGCTCAGGCGGCAGTGTTTGAACTTCCTCCCAATGGTGCTGCCATCTGTCCGTCGGACGCCAGGCTTTCGTAGCTGATGGCTGATGCGCGGCCTCGCACTTCGCCGCTTGCCCCACCCCTCATCTGCTCAGCACCCCAAACACCCCCAACCCCCCATAGGAGTCCCGTTTCCTCGCCCGTATGGATAGGTGTATGTTGTCGCCAGGAACTAAGCGGCGCCACGAACGGGCATCTCGAGTGACTCGCCTTCCCCCCGTGCGATCACCGCAAGGCAAGTCATGTCACCAGTCACATTGAGGGCTGTGCGCGGCATGGCCAGGGTCCGGTCCACGCCTAACAACAAAGCAAGCCCCGCCTGACTCTCTTGGCCTATCCCCACAGCGTCCGCCACGATCATAAGGGTGATCAGTGACCCGCCTGGCACTCGCCCCGCCACGAGGGAAAACAGCATCAGGGTCAGTAACGTGGCAAGCAAGGTCCCTAGAGAAAGCTCAACTCCGCTCAACTGCGCGACAAACAGTAGCGCCACGGTTTGGTAGAGGGCCGTACCGTCCACGTTGACCGCCGCGCCAAGTGGCAGAACGAGGCCACCGAGATCCTTCGAGACGCCAAGGTCTGTCTCACTCGTCTCAATCGCTACCGGGAGCGTTGCGAGCGAGGATGAGGTCGCGACCGCGAAGAGCGGAACCGCCGCGATCCGCTCATAGAACGCCGCAGGGTTTAGGCCCGTGAACACGTTGAGAATCACAGCGTACGTCACAAAGAAGTGAAAACCAAGCCCGATCAGGACGACCAAGGCGAAGGCAGCAAGCCCCTGCACAGCGTCGAAGCTGAGATTCGCCGCAATCCACGCGGCCAGGACCAAGGCCGCGTATGGAGCAAGCGGCAGAAACCACCTGACCAGCACTAGCGACGCCTGCTTGACGCCGTCGATGACGTCGAGCACTGCATCCCTGCTGTCCGGTCGAACGACTCTCAGCGCGGCCCCGAAGCACAGCGCAAAGAAGATGAGGGCGAGCAGGTCTTTAGCGCCCCCGAATTCTCTGGACAGTAGATTGGCAACGACAGCGGGGTCCAGAGAAAGGGGATGTAATGACCCAGAAAGAGGGGGAGAGGAAAGCGACCGAAGGTCGTAGAGGACAGGAGCCACCGGAGCGATGGAGCGTGCAGCACAAGACGGAGGTCGTGCTGCGACTGCTTCGGGGCGAGGACTTGGGAGAGGTGAGTCGGGAGATGCGGGTGTCGCCTGCCGATCTGGAGGAATGGCGGCGGGTGTTCCTGGAGAGCGGCCAGCACGGGCTGAAGCGACGAAGTCGCGACCCCGGGGAGCGAGAGCTGATACGGACCCGGGCAAAGCTGGGTGAGGTGACGATGAGGATGGAGCTGGCGAGCGAGCTCCTCGAAAAAAGGGGCTATGGGGACGAGCTGAAGAAGCTCTTAAAGCGCGGGCACGAGTGAGCCTGGGGACGGGCCGTCGCTACCCGCTGACGATGATCTGCGAGGTGTGGCGGGTGGCCCGCTCGACGGTCTACGAGGCGCGGGCTCGAGGTGGTCGCCGTGACCCGGCTGAGCCGAAGAAGCGAGGCCCGAAGACGCAGCTCACGGACACCGAGCTCGTGGCCGAGATCCGAAGGGTGCTTCAGGAGAGCGACTTCCTTGGTGAAGGCCACCGGAAAGTGAGAGTGCGTCTGAGGCCGAAGGGGATCCGCGTGGGAAAGAACCGGGTGCTGCGGTCGATGAGGGAGAACGGCCTGCTGGCTCCGGTGCGACGCGGAAAACACGCTCGTGGGGACCGGAGCCACAGCGGCCGGGTCACGACGGATGAGCCGAACGAGCTTTGGGGCACCGACGCGACGCGATTCTACACGAAGGAAGACGGGTGGTGCTGGTTCTTCATGGCGGTGGACCACTGCGTGACGGACGTGGTGGGCTGGCACGTGGCGAAGAAGGGAGACCGCTGGGCGGCGCTCGAGTCGATCCGCCAGGGTGTGCGTGCTCACCTGGACGGGTACGCACCGAGAATCGCTCTGGGCCTCGGTCTCCGGCACGACTGGGGTCCGCAGTACACGGCCCATCAATTCCAAGGGGAGCTCAAGTGGCTTGGGATCCGCTCGACGCCGTCCTTCGTGGGTGAGCCCGAGTGCAACGGCGTCGCGGAGCGCTTCATCCGGACGCTCAAAGAGGAGTGCCTCTACCTCCACGACTTTGACAGCCTGGAAAAAGCCAGACATGAAATCGGCGCGTTCATCGAACGCTACAACCACGGGTGGCTCCTGGAGCGACACGGGTACAGGACCCCGGCCCAGGTCCGTCAGGAGCTTACCCAAAAGGCGGCCTGATTAAGCCGCCGACTTGTCCAGGGAACCGGGTCCGGTACAGGTCCATGTCGGCCGCGGCTTGAATCGGGTTCCTCGGGATGATATCACGTAGTATATCCGTCCACCGAGGAGTGGCGAACGCTGCTCCGTAACCCACCTCTGCGAGCGTAGCAGCCTGCTCGCGTGTTTCCTCGGACACCACGGAGCCAGGCCTAATCGCGATCGTCAGGATCGCGCCTGTTGTTACGGCGATCGCGCTTGTTATTAAGTAGTAGACAAGTGTCTTCCCCGTGATACGACCGACACCTCGCAGGTTGCCAAGAGATGCTGCGCTTGCGATTACGCCAGCTACGACAAGCGGAATCACGATCATTATCATCAGCGTGACGAACGCCTCTGCCACTGGCTCGATGACGTCGAGTATATCCGCAAGGGGCCCGACTGGTACGAGGTTAGCGGTCACGCCTAAGAAGGTACCGGCGAGAAGTCCGACCAGGATCTTCGCGTAGAGCCTCAGACCTCGCGCACTCTCACTCGTCCGTGCTCCCTCTGGACGCAAGTTCCTTCGGAAGAACCAAATCGCCGAGGCTAGGCCGAGGCCGTTCCCTATGGTGAGAATGGCAACGCTAGCCATTGCCACGGCGCCTTCCGACACACCCGACCCGATCAGCCCAGGCATTGCAAGACCCACAGCCGAGCCCCACACCACGCTGGGAATCAGGAATGCAAGAATCCCACCAAAAGCCCAGGCGATGCCGCTCTTGGAGACAGCCCGTTGCGGACCAGAAGAACCAGAAGGCCACGAGGAAGGATAGAGCGACCTGAATCATGGTTTTCTCTTCCTGAGGTGAGAGACCCAACGCCTCCTGGCCCCTTCGGCCTAGCGCCGACGCTGCGCTACTCGCGACGATCCGGGCAACAGAGTACCCGTGGCAAGCAGTCTACTGCGCTCGTTCGCGTACGGCGAATGGCACACGGCTACATCCAGTTGGGTCGAGCGAGTGGCTACGCTGTAGTATGCCGTCGTCCAGTCGTCCCTATGGAATCGCGTTTCCGTATCGAGTGCCCTCGCGCCCTCATTCATCTGCTCAGCCCAACACCCCCAACCCCCCATAGGAGTCCCGTTTCCTCGCCCGTATGGTGAGGTGTATCTGCTCAGGATCGCTTGGCATGTGTTGCTGAAGAAGGCTAGGCTAGGGTTGTAGGACGGGGAGATGACTGCGCAGCAGAACTGCAGAGACGTTAGAACGCGCCAACTCACAAAGGTGTTCTATGCGCGCCAACGCCGCATCGAGGCTGCTCGCCGTCTTGGAAGAGATGGCTCGCCAGGGGTCAGCCGGCACTACCCGAGAGGTGTGGGCGCGTGGGCTCAAGGTTGAGCCGAAAGACACGCTCGGCGTTCTCGTCGGGATCGCCTCAGTCGTGACCCTTCTGGCAGAGGCAAGGGAGGCCAGCCACGTTCCCCTAATCGTACACCTCGTGACTAGTCCCGGATTCATCGACTTCCATCGGGTCCGGGGCTCACTCAGGTCAAGGGAAACTTCTGAGCCACGAGCGCCAACGACGTTGTGTGGTTCGTGTACGTCAACGGCTCGGGGCATCAGAGCGGAGAGCGTGCCGGGTACTTGGGCAGCCGCGCACGACCCAGCGCCGAGGGAGGAAGGTGGCGAGTGACGAAGGGGAGCTCCGAGGTGACATCGTACGGCTTGCGAGTCGATTCGGCCGCTACGGCTACCGGAGGACTACGACCGGCCCGGGGCAGCTCCACTTGCCGAGGCTTTTACCGTCCGCTATTTGTTGCATTAGTTACGGCCGACGGCCGTGTCTGAGGCTTTGGCGCTCGACTGCCTGAGTCTTCTTTCAGAGAGGAGGATGCCGTGCTTGCCCGCATCGCAACCGTGACGTTTCCCCTCCTCGCGTTAGCTGTTTGTAGCTCACCGGCTCCGCAGGAACAGGAAGGTGCAGCAGCTTCTGACGCCCCAAATGCCTCTCGCCAGGTCTTCCGGTCTTCAGATTTGTACGCCCGCGGCTACACCGACGCTGACTTCCCCCGGGTCGAGCAGCTCGCCGAAGGTGTGTATGTCTACCAGGGGGTTATGGCGAACAGCGGCACCAGGTTCACTATCAACAACCTCTTTGTCGTCACTTCAGATGGCGTGTTGCTCGCCGACGCCCAAGGAAGCCCGGAAGCCACCAACAAGCTGGTGGACGAGATCGCCAAAGTCACCGACCAGCCCATTACGCGCCTCGTGATCGGGTCCGACCACGTCACTCACACAGGTGGCAATTCCATGTTGCCCGCCGGAATCGAGGTTCTTGCTCACCCGTCGTCGGCAGCGATCCTGCAGGCCAGGGCTGAAGAACGAAGCTGCGTGATGTGGACGCCTTACCACGGAGGGCAGGCTCTTTGTCCCGAGGATACCCCTGCAAAGTATCTGGTAGCCACGGAAATCGTGCGGGAAAGGAAAGTTCTCCAGCTCGGCGACAGGGAGATCCAGGTCTTGTTCTTGGGTCGAGCTCGCTCGGGCGGTGACCTTTTCGTCTATCTTCCGCAGGAGAAGATTCTCTACACCACTCAGGCTTTTCTCCCTGGCTTCTTCCCGGCGTTCGGGACCGGCTTGCCCACCGAGTGGTTGGAAGTGATCGATAGGATGCAGGAGATGGACGTCGATATATACGTTCCCGGCCACGGGTTCATTGAGGTTCCCGAGATCTTGAAAGAGGAGTTGGAATCTCAGGAGCAGGCCATGCGCACGGTGATGGCGGAGGTGAAGGAGCTCCATGCAGCGGGGGTGCCAGTCGAGCAGGCTGTGGCTGAGGCCCGGTTCGGTGACGTGGATGGGCGGACGCTGCGTGGTAGTCAGGCTCCGACCGCGATCAGACGGATCTATATGGAGCTCAACGGGGAGTTGCCTCCGCCGGTTCGATAGCAGCGGCTCTGCTGACGGCCGTGTCGGGCCGGGCTCACCCCTTGGGATCTACACGGAACTGAGCCCGCCCAGCACCTGCCTCGCGCAGGCCTCCTTCTGGCGGACTAATTGTCGATTCCATTGTTCACTGTAGCTCTTTGAGCCGACTGAGTGGCGGTTGATCTCCGATAGACGAGTGATCTCGGTGCTCGTTGTATATGCGCTGGAAGGGCCGTAGGGCCCTGTTCCGGATATTGGAGCTCGAGTAGGACTTCGCGTACGCCCACTCCCTCAGCGCGGTCTGGATGAAGCGCTCAGGCTTACCGTTCGTCTGCGGCCGGTAGGGCCGGGTCCGCAGGTGCCGCGCTCCGAGATGGGTGAGCGCTACGGCGAAGCGGCGAGAGACGTACGCAGAGCCGTTGTCCGTCATCACGCCGCGCTCGGTGCAACGTGGCGCT
This sequence comes from Longimicrobiales bacterium, assembly GCA_965248625.1. Classification (GTDB taxonomy): domain Bacteria; phylum Gemmatimonadota; class Gemmatimonadetes; order Longimicrobiales; family Gaopeijiaceae. The sequence continues at coordinate 3,313,843 of OZ252109.1, forward strand.
GGGCACGAGGCACCCACCTGAAGCTAACCGCAAGCTAATCCCGCTCATCTGGACCGAGCCGGCGACCAGATCCTCAAATGGGGTCGTCGCACCCTCCGCGGGTGGCTAGATCTGGAAGAGCCTGGTGACTTTAAGGGCAAGCAATCGTTCCAGCGTCGCGCCGGTCCCGATCTCTCGCCGGTCCTGAAAAACCAGAAATACATCGCTCAGCGGCGCCCAGCGGACGTTGATGCGGGCGTTGGTAACGAGCTGGTCGGTCTGGGTGTTGTACTGCGTCGATGCGCTTCCGAAAAGCCTCGTGGACAAGGCGTAGTTAGCACGGAAGGAAGCGATGTCGGCCAGGAACGAACCGGTTCCCAGATCCACGTCGTTCCTCTCGATCTGAAGATCGAAGAACAGGTCGTAGCGCGGCCGCCACGTACCGCCCAGTGCCACGGCCCGTCGGGTGCCACCAAAGAACTCTCCCGATCTGAAGGTCAAACTTCCGGTGAAGGTGCGGCTCTGGCTGGTCCGATAGATCAGGGACTGCTGGGCGAAGTGGTAGTCACCCGGATCGACAACGATGTCCTCGAAGATCTGGAAGGGCCGCTCGATCCGCTCGAAGCGATCTCGGTGCTCGATGTCGAGGCTTCCCCCCTGCAGGAAGGTAAAGGTTAGCGCACCCACCATCTCCCGGGACTCTAGCGTCCCATCAATCTTCGTGAAGTAGTGCGCCTCCACGTAGGGATTCACCTCAGACAGCCCCAGGACGCTCACCCGAGGATGGACCCCGAAGGTTCCGTAGTAGTGGTGGACGCCACCCCGCCGGAGGAACCCGAGACCCGGATCGAATCGATCGTCGAAGCGTCGAAAGGTCACGGATGTGTTGAAGAAGCTGTCTCGCCAACCCACACCAAGACGGACAGCAATCCCACGGCCAGCAATCCCGTCGGACTCCGTCCCGGATGCTTCGCTTCCGGCCAGATAGGAAGAGATTACAAGGCGATCCAGAAGGCGAAGGTTGGCGTCTACGCCGAAGCTGCGGTTGTAGCCAATCTCACCAGCATCCCCCTGGGTCGCACGGCGCTCGGTGAAGAGGAACCCAACGTCCGAATCAGCCAACAACCGAGCCTTTACTCTGGCTACCGAGAAGTTCTCGGCCGCCGTAGCCGAAGTGAGTTCACTCTGGAGGTTCAGGAAGCCGAACTCGAGCGGGCCCGCCCGTCCTGTGAGCCGTCCCCCGCCCAAGAGCGGGATTGGCCGCCCATCCTCGCCGAGGCCGATACGCCTCGAGTGGAAGAGCCTGAAGTCCTGGGCTGTGGTCCCGGACCGTAAGCCGGACCGCTGGAGGATGTCCCCGAACGCGAAAACGCCCTCGTTCTCGATGAAGAACTCCCGCCGCTCGGGAAAGAAGGGGGAGAAGCGCGAAAGGTTCAGTTGCTCCTGGTCTACCTCCACCTGGGAGAAATCCGTCCGGTATGTCAAATCCAGAGTCAGCCGGGGCGTGATGGCGTACTTGGCGTCGATGCCTCCATCAAACTCCGATCCCCTATCCTCCCCGGGGATCAGAGAGCCTTTGCGGTAGTTGCTCAACGCGAAGGGCTTGATCCGGAGGTTCCGGCCCGGCTCCAATCCCTGAAGTCCGACCAGGTAGCCTCCCTTTGACATCACAAACGTGATATCGTGAACCTGGAGCGGAGCCCAGGTAGAAATCTCAGAGCTTCTGCCAACGATCCGGACGAAGTTTACGCCCCAGGGCTGCCCATCGCGCTCGGGATTGAAGCTCACGGCGCTGAAGGGAATACGCATCTCGACCAACCACCCCGACTCCGTCACCGACGTGGCGGTCTCCACAGCCGCGTCCCATGCCCGGACGACCGTGCGCCCATTGTCGAAGCTCTGGTAATCCATCATGGCGCCGCCGGGGTTGACGCCAAAAACGTAGGCGTTCCGGCGGTCTAGAAAGGGGTCCAGAAGCACGGCGAATAGCTCTCCCCGCATTGGTTGGAAGTCGTGTTCCAGTCCCGCCGTGATCAGGAGATCCGGCCGGTCGTCGTAAAGGATCGCACCCACGTAGAGGTTCCGGGAGTCGTAGAGGATCTTGGCCTCCGTCTTCAGGCCGGCCGGATACCCTGCCCGGGGCCTATTCTGCATGAAGCTCGAGGCCACTTCCGCGCTGGACCATTCCGGTTCGGACATGACCCCATCGATGACCACCAGCGTCCCGTCGACGCGCTGCGCCCGCAGCACCGGCCTGGGCGCGGCATCGGGATCGATGGGGTATTCAACTCGGGTCGGTGCGGACGTCGTCACCGGAGTGGGGAACTCCTGACCGGGGAGCCCGCTGGAGAGAACCAAGAACATCGAAGACGCCAGGACCGCCACGGCGCGAGGGCGCCCGCACCTTCCCGCACCCAGCCTCGCGATGACGATCGACGGCCCCATCGGCGGCATCTTCACCTCGATTCGCTTCTCATCCGGCTAGCCGCCGCAGGCCCGGCGGTTCCACGGCTCTGTCAAGCTAGACCAGACTCGTCCGGCACGCGATGCTGGGGAAATCGCGGAGGCAGTCATCCAGCACTTGACGGGCTGTTGTCAACTTGAGCCGGTGCCAGCCAGACTTCGCGGATGAAAACGAATACGAATGGCTACCGCGGCTACCGATTCCCTCGTGAAATCATCAGCCACAGCGTTTGGCTGTACCATCGGTTTTCCCTGAGCTTCCGCGATGTGGAGGAACTCCTGGCGAAGCGGGAGATTATCGTCTCCTACGAGACCGTCAGGCAGTGGTGCCGGAAGTTCGGGCCCGAGTACACCCGCAAGCTCAAGCGTAGGCAGGGCGGCTGGGCGATGTGTGGCACCTGGACGAGGTATTCGTCAAGATCAGGGGCGAGCGGCGATACCTGTGGCGAGCTGTGGACCAAGACGGGGACCAGATCGACGTCCTGGTTCAGCGATATCGCAACGCCCGCGCAGCCGAACGGTTCTTTCGCAAGCTGCTGAAGGGGCAGGGCTGCACGCCGTGGAAGCTGGTTACGGACAAGCTGAGGAGTTACGGCGCGGCCCACCGGCGCATCATGCCTTCCGTGGATCAAAACACGGAACGCTACGCGAACAATCTGGCTGAGGTCTCGCATCAACCGACACGACAGCGAGAGCGTCAGATGCGAGGGTTCAAGTCAGCGGGTCAAGCACAGCGGTTTCTGTCGGTTCACGGCGTCATTCGGAACCTATTCAATCTCGGACGCCACCAACTGAGTTCGGCGAACTACCGACTGTTGCGTGAGCGTTCGTTCAAAGAATGGAGTGCCGCCACTGCTACCTGAGCAATCCCGACGGACCCCCTGCTTCAGCTTCACCCGCCACTCATCAAGTTGACAATACCTCACGAGGTCCAATCCTCGCCCCCCTCCCCCGACAGGGTTCTCCGCAACGAGGCACGGGTTCGAGCGTACGGTAGCCGCGGCGAGCACAGGTGGAACCACCCGGTGTCGGAGTCTACATTGGCGCTCACGACTCACCATGATCAGGAGCGATGCGTCATGCGTGCACTCGCCTCGATTGGCCTCGCAGTGGCGATCATTGGCGCCGGCTGCGACTCCGACGGACGGCAGCAGCCGACCCCCCGCAACGCCGCCGCACCCACCTACTTCGAACACGCGGACCTTCAGCGCATCTACGCACGGATGATGGAGGCGATGGCGCCGGACAGGGGCTGGGAGCGTGTGCGGTACATCGCGTTCGAACTGGTGGCGGACCGCCCCGGTGACGTCCCCTTACGGCGTGCCCACCGCTGGGACGTGTGGGGTGGCCAATACCGTGTGGAGGGACCCGTCGGAGACGAGCAAATGATCGCGGTCTTCAACGTCGACGATCCCGAGGGCACGGAGCGCATCTGGATGGACGGGGAGGAGGTGACCGATCCGGCCCGGGCCGACTCCCTCGCCGACCGAGCCCATGGGATGTTCATCAACGACACGTATTGGTTCCTGATGCCCTACAAGTGGGCGGATCCGGGCGTGACCGCCGTGTACCTCGGGGAGATGGAGCTGGAAGGGCGGACGCACGAGGTTGTGGAGCTCACGTTCGACGCCGTTGGCCGGACGCCCCAGAACAAGTACCGCGGCTGGGTCGACTCAGAGACGGGGCTCATGGCCTATTGGCAGCACTGGCGGAACGCGGACGATCCCGAGCCGGCGTTCACGGTGGCGTGGACGGAGTGGAGCCGTTACGGACCGCTGCTGCTCTCGGCGAGCCGGCCCGATTCGGCGGGGTACGCGCGCATCACCTTCGAGAACCTGGCCGCGGCGGAGGTCATTCCAGAGGGGGTGTTCGAGGGGCCGGGGTGAGGGTGACGCTTGTCCTCGGCGCGAGGGACTCGGGGCCGGTCAGGTGTTAGGGGAAGGTTCTACGTGCGCTCGTGATGGCGCAAGGAAAGCGTGGAACCGCTTACCGTGTCGGCAGGAATTGATGGGATGGACTCCTTCCCCAGACGGCACCAGTTCGCGGGGAGGAGTCCAGGTACGCTTCTAGCCTGAACCACGCTCACCCACCGCGGCTGGGTCGGCCGGCGCGCGAAACCCGTAGACGACGACCTCCTCACTCTTGCCGCGTAGGGGCACCGCTCCCACACGCTCGCATGCGGGGTCTACTGAACGGGGGGGGCGGTCAACAATTGTCAGGCGGCGGACTTACTCCAGTCCCTCCAACACCTCCAGGAAATCGGCGTGAGACCCTACGCCTCCGTGGATTCCAACGTGTAGCTCGATGTCCAGGTCGAGTCGCCGAAGATTCTCGGCGAAGTCGCGAATGGTGAAGTCCGGCGCCTGACGCCTGAAGGCCGGCGTCGAGACCACGTACTGATCCGCGTTGATCAGAATCTTCTCCGTCGGGAGATAGGCGACGATCATGTTCGGAGTATGATCCAGACCGACGATCGCATAGAGGTCCATCGTCCGGGTACCGTCGCTCAATACGTACTTCGTTCTGACCCCTTCGATGGCAGCTACCCGATTCGGAGCGTACCAAGGGTACTGCGTTGAGAGAAGGTCTGGCTCGAGTGTCCGCGGGCCAGGATGGAAGAACTCGTTCCTGTAGAATTCGCGGTTTCCTTCGTGCGTGACGACAGTCGCGCCCGTGGCTACATACGTGCGGAGCCCCCCGGAGTGGTCGAAATGATGATGGGTATTGACCACGTAACTGATCGGCTTGTTCGGGACGAGTCTTTGCACCTCGGCGATGACGGCGAGAGAGCGTGCCTCGTTCTGCGGGGCCTCTACGACGGCGGTGAAGTCCTGGAACTCGACCGCGACGCTGTGGTGGCTCCCACCCGCGATCCACCAAACTCCCGGTGCCAGCTCCTGGGACTCGACGACCACGGGAGGGACTGTGGCCTCCTCTACGTTATCGGGGACGGTGAACTCTGGAGCATCCACGTTCGCGTGCGCGTCCGTCACGCGGATCTCCATCCAGTTGTGCATCGGACTCACATTGGGATCGCCCTGATGTGAGTGCAGGACGGTGGGGAACTTTACGCCGCCGAAATCGCGATAGTCAGTATAGCGGTGCTCGTAGACCATGTCTCCGAGGACCGGGTTCGGGACCCAGGTCTGGACGCGTTCGACTAGATCTTCCTCATTGATCGTGCCATTAACACGGTATTTGCCGAGCTGGAAGGACACGATGGTCACCTTCCTTCCCTCGAGCACGAGTGGCGTCGCGGTGGCGTCGTGCTCCATGGCCGCTTGAAGGAAGCCGTGCGGAGAGGTCCAGATGTCGAGCTGCCGGATCTCGGCCAGCGCTGGCTGCGGTACGGCGTTGGCTCCTGCCACGTTCCAGGCGTGGTGACCGTTGGTCAGGAAGACCTGCTTTTCCTCGCCTACGACAGGGAGGCTGCCTCCACGAATCCCATACTCGCCCTGACGCCGGGTGATCTCCTCCCGCGAAGAGCGATCGGCGTAGTCGATGACGCGGGTATATGCGGAGACCTCGCGTCGGGGCCAGTCGTCGGCCGGAGTGTAGCTCTGACCGACCCCAGCGACCCAACCCGTCCCCGAATACTCGATGGAGTTGAGTCCGTCTGGCGCCCCCATTGCGCGAGCGGCGGCCCGAAGGGCGCTCCCGGCGTCTTGAGCGATCGCCGCATCCGCGATCGCGACCGAGGCCAGCACGGTTAGAAGAAGACCTAGTTTTCTCACCATTGCGAACCTCCACGGAGCGGGTGGCTTTCCAGGGGCGAGATCCACGCAAGCGCGGGTTTTCTTGGACCTTGAACATTGTACGGGCCGCCGAACGATCGTGACAAGTAGGTGCCCCTCGGAGTCGGAGCCCTTCACATGGACTTCTTCCCTCCGGCCGGATCCTCATTGACTGACCTCCCCCACAAACCCCCGCCCCTCTCGCCCGCTCGCGGACCGCCTCAAAGCGATCTCGAGGCGATCGGCAACGCGAATCACCAGCTCCGGTACCCCTTCTACACGGCCGCGGTGGGGGCGCCCGGACCGCAGGTGATCGGGGTCACCTTCCACGATGCCTGGACGAACCGGGTTGAGCTCAACCCTGCCGACCTCGAGTCGCTGCTCGAGCGCGCGTACGGCGGGCCTGCGGCCGCCCCGATGGCGGAGCGCTTTTGGGGCACCATCGAGGCCATTGACAACATGATCTTACTTCCCGTGCGATGATCCGCCGCGCTCGGGAAGAAGGGAGATCCTGAGCCTCGGGGTGGTTAGGGCGCGCCGACATGCTCAGTAGACGCCGACGCTCCCCTTCACCGCCTCGAGCAGCCGGGTCGCGTCGTATCCGATCCCGTCCTTGAAGACGAGGCGGACCTTCCGGACCGCAGTGATGTCGGAGGTCGGATCACCGGCGAGCACGATCAGATCCGCCAGCTTCCCGGGCTGCACCGTGCCGAGCTCCCCGGCCACCTGGAGATAGGTGGCGCCATTGAGCGTCGCGATGCGAATCGCCTCCTCGGCCGAGAATCCTGCCTCGTGCAGGAGTTCCACGATCCGTTGATTCGCGTACCCGGGGACGGTCGCCCCGTAGTTGTTGGTGGGATCCGTGCCCGCCACCAGGAGTCCCCCCGCATCGGCGAACGCCTTCTGAAGGGCCATCTCGTTGTTCAGGAGTCGGAGGTCCGGTGAAGGCCTGTGCTGGATGGAGTCCCAGATCCGCAGATACCGCTCGCGCATGGAAGGAGCCATCACATCTAACATCCCCTCCGGTGCCTGGGGGCGGCCCGGGAAATTGGGCTCATAAACAGGCAGCGTAGAAGTGACGGCCACCCCTCGGATCACCAGATGCCTGAGCAGCGCGCTGGCCTCGGGACCGTGCGGGTCTAACTCTAAGTGAGAGCGGGTTACGACGTTTCCGGGCGGGCATCGGTCGGGCTCCTTCCCCTGCACGAAGTCGGTGGCGTAGCGGAACCCGTGCTCCAGATTGTCGATCCCGAGATCGGCCGCCTCGCGGTAGGTGACGGAGCAGAGATGTCCGGTCATCTTGAGCCCTCGGGCGTGGACCTCCTCGATTGCGGCGGTCAGTTCTCTCCGGGAGATGGTGGTGTAGGCCTTGAAGGAGGTGGCGCCCTCATCCGCCCAGTACCGGACCAGCTTACGAGCGTCCTCGGGGCGGTCGACCGGACGCATCCATGAGATCCGCACACCCGGCCCGTTCACGTACGGTCCAGTCACGTGAACGCGTGGACCGGGAATCTCGCCTGCGTCGATGGCCCGCTTGAGGCTCAGGTCTCCGTACGGATCACGGGTTCCCCCCGTTCGGATCGTCGTCGCCCCGCCCGCCAGGTAGAGCTTCGGAAAGGAGAACTCCTGCTGATGATAGACTTCGTTGCCGGCGCCGCGGCCCACCCCGTAGAACATGTGCTCGTGGAGCATCACATATCCGGGGATAACGGCATGTCCGGCGAGATCCAGGATGCGAGCCCCAGCCGGCACCATCACGCGATCGCTTGGACCGACCGCCTCGATGCGGTTCCCACGGATCAGGACCGTTCGGCCCGGCTGCGCCGGGGACCCCGTACCGTCGATGACGATCACGTTCCGTAGGGCCACCAGCTCGTCCTCCACCTCGACGAACTGATGCGTGCCAGGAGAGAGCACGCGCTGCCCGGCGGCGGGAGCCGCCAGGCACAGGCCGATCACGCAGTGGATCAGGAGGCGGAGTGAGGACATCGACGCGATTCGAGGGTTCCGTCCTTCAGCAGGACCGGCAGCGGTTGTTGTTGTGTGTACCCCTGAGGAGAGGCTTCCAGTGACGCCGCATGAGCTCCTCGAGCGCCCCCGCGTTTCCCGCTCTGATCTGGAGCAATAGAGCTGTGTTTTCGGAGGGGTCTCGGCATAAGCGCGGTTACCATCATCGTAGGACATCGGACCTCCGAGCAACTACTCGCACAATGGGGCTCCTCCCGGCTTGCCACAAGAAGACGGAGGATCGGGGCCGCGAATGCGGGAAAGCCCCTCGTGCCACTTCTCCGCGAGTTGGGTTTCCGGCTGGAGGGAGGGGATCGTCGGAATCCCTACGGCTTGGCCGGCCACATTGGGGCACTGTCAGCTCAGTGATCGCGATGGGAAGCAACGTGGATGGCTTCGTGAGAGGCGGCCAAGAAGCCAAGTTGTCACCATCGTCGCCGCAGTGGCTCTTAGGGGGATCCCGCACGGCAGATGGGATCCGGTTCGGACTTCCATGATCGCGGAGTCTTACGGCTTCACCATCCCCGCGCCTCGCTGCCCTTAACGGCCGATTGGCGCGCTCTCCCCTCTAGCGACCCGCCGCGCCTTCCTCGTCAAGGATCTCGTAGATTCGCCGCACTGCGTCCCCCCGCTGTCCCTCCGCCAACGTCCAGTCCTCCAGAGGTCCGAACGACGCTTCAGTCAACGCCTGATCCAGGGGTATCCCAGCGGCGTGGAGCCCTTCCACCTCCGCAATGACCTGCGCTAGGGCCTTTCTGTACGTTTCCAGCTCTTCCGCCAGGATCTCCGAAGACTCAACGAAGCCGTGGCCTGGGATGTACGTCTCCACGTCCAGCGCTTGCGCCTTCTCGATGAGCTCGAGCCACGCGTACGGATGGGCCGACCCTAGGGCCGGGAAGATCCGGTAGAGGTACGCCTCGCTCATGAACAGCAGTTTCTCGTCGGGAAGATAGACCGAGAGGTCTCCGGCCACGTGGGCCAGACCCAGATTCAGGACGTGGATCTCTCGCTCCCCGAGCCTCAGGACGGTCCGGTCGTCGACGACCTGGGTGGGAAATAGGGGACGCGCTTCGCCGCTGCCTGGTTGCTGGGACCTATGGAGGCTGTCCGAGACCGGATGTGCGAAGAGCTCAACCGTCTCGGGGAAGACGACGTTACCTCCAGTGTGATCGGAGAACGCTGAACCCAAAGCTGAAGATTCGCGACGGGCGGCTACTGTATATCCTGGAGCGAGTGACGACATGGGTGACGGGTTGGTCCGTGACCTGGGCGATCGTTGCGAGGAGCCGCGCTGTCTCCTCCGGGGTGCCCTGGCCGTCCGCGACCAATACGCCCTCGGAAGTGACCACGAACAGGCTTACGCTGGTGAACCACTCCTCCCATTCGGGGCCCTTAGAGCGGAGCTGCTCGTAGGTGTAGACGCCGTCGGCGATCTGCTCGGCCCGGGGGAAGTCCTCGATCTTCCCTCCCAGTCTCGAGATTCGAAGGCCGCTTCCGCGTGCCGGCCGCCTAGCCGCCCACCTCGCTCCTACCGCGGTCCGCATGGGGACGACTCGGTCCTTCCAGTCAGCACGACTGGCAGTCGTGGTTGTTCACCGAACCTAGACCTTCCAGCAGTCTGACGAGATCCGGAAAAGGTGCGACGCCCCAGAAGGGACTATTGGCCATGTCCGCGGTGGTCTGCTGGCTCAGTGACCTCCCAGCGTCGACTGATATGCCACCATCCTCCAGCCATCAGGTTTAAAGCGGTAGACTGCGGTATACCTCAGATCTTCACGGTGTGACTCTCCTCGCGAGGTATACCAGAGTGTCGACAAGCCGTTGAAGATGGCGATGTCGTCGTAAAGACGGAGTTGCGCCGGTTTTATATCAGCAGAGTCATAGGTGATGGTGCCTTCGGCTAGCCTTTCTAAGAGGTCGTCCTTCGTACCCAGACGTCCATCCGGGTACGAAAGTGTCAGGTCATCATCAAGCAACTGGGAAAGGCTTTCGACGTCCGAATTCAGAATTCCGTTGAACAAGGCTTCGTGTCTGGATCGTGCGCTTGCTCTGGCCTCTGCGTCGTTCAGTACTGATCTCTCTGACTCAGGGGTCCCGCACCCGACCAAGGCGAGAATGAGCGCGAGTCTCGGAAAGGATTTCATGATCTCGCCTCCCTCAGCGTAGTGCTTCGCCGGCGCAGATTGACAGGAGTGGCTACAGCAGGTCTGGGTCTGCCTAACGATCAGGATCGTTTCCACACTCTACATGTGGAAGGTCCTCGGCCGCTACTGGTATTGGTCAATCCCTCCCGGCGCCAAACGTGTCTGGTGGATGTGGGCTATTTCCCATCCACCGTCGTCCGCGCGCCTGTACATGAAGCTCCAAAGCTGGCTACCGGGGCGGTCCTCGGTGTTCCAAACCGGAGAGCCGTCCTTCATCACAGCGTTTTCGTCAGCGCGGAATAGCCCCCAGAACAGCCCCGCATCCGGCCCCAGGACTACGACCTCCGTCGGTCGCCACTCTCCCGGGAGCCGCTCGACGTTGCTGAAGAAGTTTGTGGCGACTCCGAGCACGCCTTCCTTGTCGAGGGGATTCCCGTTGTCAAAGTATGTGAAGTCCGGCTCGTCCGAGAATATGTCCACCAGGATTTGAGTGTCCAACTCTCTCAGGGCATCACCGAACCTCTCCGCTTCGGCGCGGAGCGTGTCCGCCAGTGCCGATTCATGCGCGGCCGTAAGCTGCTCGTTCGAACCTGTTTCTCCCGCGCAAGCAACCAGGGGAACTACGGCGACAAGAGCAAGGGTGATGCGACGCATTGGGACGACCTCCGACTCAGGAAGCGGGAGTGACCAGCGACGGTTCGAGTACTACCGATAGGACCTCGACGCTGCATCGCGCAAGCGCGGCAAGAGCTCGAAGGATCGGAACGGAACCTGTCAACCCGGATGAGAACTCTGGGGAATCAATTAGAGAGCAATCTCCTGTGTAGTGAGGGGGAGGCCTGGAGGATTGATCCAGACGGCCTCGGGGAGTGGTTTAGGCTTCGGCTCACCTGAGACGAAGCGCTCGGGATGAGCGGCCCAGGCCTCGCGGAGCACGGCCTTCCTGCGGGCGATGACCTGAGGGGCGTGGCCGAAGTGGACCTGTTCGGGGGTCAGCATCGAGATGCCGCCATGGCGGTGCTCGGCATTGTACCAACGGAAGAACGAGCGACAAAAGTTCTTGGCCTGGTTCTGATCGCCGAACCGCCCGGGGAACGAGGGATGGTACTTCAAGGTCTTGAACTGAGCCTCGGAGAACGGATTGTCATCCGAGACCTGGGGTCGGCTCAACGAGCGCGTCACGCCGAGCTCGGCGAGTAGCTGAGCCGTGCATTGGCTCGTCATCGGAGCCCCACGATCGGAGTGCAGGGTCAGGAGCTGGGGTTGGACGCCATGCTTCAGGCAACTCTGCTGGACAAGCCGTCCGGCCAGGGCAGAGTTCTCCCGATCCGCCACCATCCATCCCACGACGGAGCGGCTGTAGAGCGCGAAGCCGGTCATCAACAAGACGGTGCCGATCGCCCAAGGTTCGTCGGAGAAGACACCTTCCTCGACTGACGGTGACCTCTCGAGCGCGATCTGGTAGCGGTGCACGATGCAGTAGTCATGCAGCCAAGCGGATCTGCATTCAAGCTGCGGACACACCCATTCGAGGCGCTGTGGGAGGGGCGGAACGGGCCGGGGTGACCGACCAGGACCCTCAGCGCACCACGGTCACAGTGCCTTCCATGCCTGCGTGGATCGTACAAACGTATCGGTACTCCGTGGCGGCCCCGTAGCTGTTGCTGTGCGAGCCTGAGTCCTGAGTGAGCGAGCTTGCAGGAAAGGGCGAAAGGCCGGCCGTGTACGTCACGTTGTGAAACACGCCAGGCTCGACCCACGTCCAATCGATCGTGCCCCCCACCTGCAGGACCACGTTGCTGGGATCGAAGAAGTTGTTGCGCACTGACACGGAGGCCTCGGTCGGCGGGGCGGTTGCCGTGGCGTCGAAGGTGATCGTGGGTAGGCTGGCGACGCTGGCCGACACTGATTGATACGTGGCGGTAGGACCCAGCATGTGCGTAGTTAGCGCTTGCCCGGTCGTGTCGGTTGCCACCTGATTGGGATCAACCGAACCACTGCCTGAAGCCACCGACCAGGTCACGACCACTCCAGAAACCGATGCGTCGTTTTCATCCCGTACCGTCACGGAGTACGGTGCCGGCAGCGGATTGTCGAAGTACCAGGCCTGCTTGTCTCCTCCGCTCTTGAGCAGCTGCGTAGGCGAAGGAGTTTCTGGGGGCTCGGGCGCAGTGACATCGGGGGGCTTGCCCTCGGTGCTGCACGCGGAGTTAGGGAGCGCGGCACTCAGCGCACAAATCAAGAACATCCGGGAATGAGACATCGTGATATCCGGGAATCTGGCGCCTGCGTTCGGGATGGAGCGAACTGGACGGGGGAGCGAGGCTCTACTGAGCCCCACCCCCCGGTCTTATCTCTTCCCTTTGGGTCGTCCCGTGCCGGGATTACGGGGTCGTTATCTGCCCGCGGATCTCGCCACCTGGGTTCGCGGCGGAGTGCACATTGACGTACGCGTTCCCGTTCCTCATCAGGACCACAAGTGAATCGAACGGGATCCTCGATCGAGTGGCCGCGCCCGCTACGAGCACGCCGTTAACCGTGCCCGTTCTACACACCGGTCCGTCGTCGGAATTACAGAGGCCCTGGATGACGCCACCATTCACATCGACGCCTGCGGGTCCGTGAATGTGGGCCGTCGTGACATCGGTAAGATCCGTGACTTCAATACTGTACAAAAGCGTCTGGCCCACAACGGAGAAGCTCGCGGTGCCGGTCGCGGTGCTCCCGGTTCCGCCCACTACGTTCGCCTCGTTCAGGGACGCCACGAAGTTTTCAATTCCCGGGTTCCCCGACGGTCCCCGGGGCCTGTCGGCCCGACACCCCCTGCTGGTCCGGCCGGACCTGCGGGCCCAGCGCTCCCGTCACAGGAAACCAAAACCAAGAAGCTCACCGCAGCGAGCCATCCCATTGATCGGACAAAGGTACTCTTCATAAGTCCCCCTGAAAAAGGTGAGGCGTCATCGCTTCAGTTTAAGGTATCAGGTCCGCGGCCAACCTCCTAAAGGGTGACTTCGGTGGGGTCCGAAGACGTTGGCTAGGAGGCCACCGACAAGATTCCGGCGGCTGGGCGCAACCCTCCAGTGTCCAACGCTGGTGGTGCCAGCCGTGGTGTCGGAGCGCTGTTCCGCTTGCCGCAACCGCGAGATTCGGCTGAGATCACCTGAGACCAGTCTTCTCCCCCAACCTCGGCCGGGCCAAGGGCGCTCGTAGCCGACTCGCCGCCAGGATCCCACGCTCATCGGGCTTCATGATGGTGGTTTGTCACACACGTCCGGCCGATGGACCAGCAAGACCGACGCTTCCCATTCAGTTGGTTGGCTTAGAATCGTCGTACTGATTGGCAATCGCAGATCGACGCTCGAGCCGGTCGACCTCATGCTGCAAGAGCAAGGCGCTTATGCTCGTGACCGCCCCGGACGCTAGCGGCGGCTGACTGGAGGCATGGCCACACCTTGACCCTGTACTACACAACCGGGTCTACTATCTACGATGTCGAAGACCGAAACCGATACGGTACTCTGCGGATGGGTCTTGCAAGCAGGAGGTCGCCGGTTCGATTCCGGTTGGCTCCACTGTTGTAAGTGGTTATATTGCATCAGCTTACAGAATGCCAGGGGTCGTGATGGCGGCCTGGGGTCTAGATGTTTCTCTAGATCTTCGGGCGGGACTCGGGGGCCCGTGAGGAGAAATCTTGCCCGTCCTGTTCCAAAACTCAGCCGAGCGTCAAGTCGTGAGTCTGCAGCGGGTTAGGTTGGCCTCTACGATGTTCTGCCCGGCCGCCGTGGCGCGTTTTGGACCTGACGACTCGAGGGAATATGGACAACGCCTTTGCAGATGCTGCTGGTGATGATAGCCGCCGTTCCAGAACCCGGCCTGGCCTGAAGTGCGACGGGAACTGCTCGTAGGAATCCTCAGCGATTACTATCGAGAAACCGCTTGTTTGGTTGATGGAATATTGGATCAGGACGCCGTCCACTTCGGGTCGATTAGATTTCCTTACTGTGGCAGCAGTCGTAGCCCGTAGGCCAAGGGTATCGGCGGAGGTTGTGCGGATGAAAATGTGAGCCGCGCAATTGAGCTCGAACCATCGAGAGGTCCGATGAGTGACAGCGATTACGAAACGCGTTTGAAGGCCACAGGGCGAAACGACCGCTGTCCTTGTGGCTCGGGCAAGAAGTACAAGAAGTGTCACTTGGCCGAGGACGAGGGCACGCGCACCGCAACGCTCAAAGCCCTCGAAGAGGAAGCCATGGCAAGGGCAAAAGCCGCTAAAGACGCCGAGGACGGCGAGGGCCGGGCCGACACGAAGGGTGCGGACCAGAGCACGGGGTCGACGAGGCACTCAAAGAAACAGTTCGGGTCCAAGGGGCGCACCTCGGACGGCAAACCGAAGAACATCCCGCGGAGGGGCGCCGTCTAGAGCGCCGGATCAATCAGCGGGGTTGCCTCTGCCAGGCCACTCTCGGCCGACCTGGCACGTGCATCCTAGACCGCAGTGACTTGACCCTCAAGGTCTCTCCAGGGCCGCGCCCCGAATAGGTCAAGACACTTGCCGAGTAGCGGCGTGCGGATAGCTTCTCGCTGCTGATCAGTCAGCTCACGCCTCCTGTCTCCACCGAATGCTCAGTCACAAAGAGCAAGCCTGTGAGCGGGTTTCCAACCGCCAGCGAAGGGCTGAACGGAGCCGCGAGGTTCCGGCGAGATGGGCAACGACCAGCCCGCCACCAGCCTCGAGCGGGCCAAGGGCATTCAAAGCCGACTCGCCGCCAGCTACGCACGGCAATCGCGCTTCGCGGACGCACCCGTATCGGCGTCGATGGCCGCCAACGCCGTTTTGGCGGTGACGTTGCAGCCGGCCGATGCCGGGGACACCACGACGGTCTTCGAGACCTTGAGGGCAGCACAGGCGGGCGTCGAGGGCGTGGGTAGGGAGAGAATCAAAGAGGTGGTGGCCGACAAGGGCTATCACAGCAACGGGGTGCTGGTGCAGCTGAAGGAGGAGGACGTACGGAGCTATGTGTCCGAGCCGGAGCGCGGGCGCCGACGGTGGCAGGGCAAAGCAGACGCGCAGAAGGCGGTATATGGGAATCGTCGTCGGCTTCGGGGCGAGCGGAGCAAGCGGCTGCAACGCAAGCGCGGCGAGCTGACCGAACGAATTTTCGCTCACATGTACGAGACTGGAGGCATGAGACGCCTCCACTTGAGAGGCCGACGCAACATCCTGAAACGGCTGCTCGTCCACGGTGCCGGCTTCGACCTGTCGCTCCTCATGCGCAAGTGCCTGGGTGCGGGCAAGCCCCGGCAGCTCCAGGGCCGCGTGGGCCCTCTCTTCGCTGCACTATCCCGGCTTAGACGGGCATTTCGAGCGTGCACAGCTTCGACAGCGCACCTCTATGCGATCATCGCCTCTCCCGTCGGCCACCGCGCACCGTCTCCACTCTTATTCACGCCGTCCACCGTCCCCTCTTGAACCGGTCTTCTACCACGGGCTGCTAGAACGTACGGGCCGTCACCGCCCGCGTCTCCCGCGCAAGCAGCCGGATGCCCAGGATCAGCATGGAGACGAGGACGAGCATCGAGAGGACACGATGGACAGCGTCTGGCATCTCGATACCGGAGAATTCTGTCGACAGGCCCAAGAACCCCGCAAGTCCGCTGACGGCACCCAGCCAGCCCAGCCAGCGGGCTACGGCCCCGCTCCAGAGAAGTAGAATCCCGAGTGCTCCCAAGCCAAGACTCAGTACGATAAACGCACAGCTCATGACTGCCCCGAGGGTCATCTCGAGCGCCCGGGCCGTTGTCGGCACGACAGATGCATTGAAGTCTGCCGTGAGCGCGTCGGCACTGATTGTCGCGGACCCGGCGGAAAACTCCGCAAGGGCCCAGTACATCGCGGCGAACACGACGATCAACACCCCGTGCGCGGCGAACCCGGAGGCACTGATAACAGCCAGGGTCCGCTCAAACGGACGAAAAGTCAGGCATAGGGTCACAGCGGACAGGATCGCGAGTACGCCGTACACGAGAAAACACAACGCGACTACATTGTCATTGCCTGCCAAGTAGGCTGCCATGTGTGCCACGAAGGCCAAGAACGCGGCTATGAGGGAAACGCCGGCTAGGCGTTCGGTGCCCCGTTTGGAAAACATAATTTGGTCTCCCTTGGCTGGTTTTCCCGCCGTCTACCAATCCA
The DNA here is from genome assembly GCA_965248625.1 of Longimicrobiales bacterium. Taxonomy (GTDB): domain Bacteria; phylum Gemmatimonadota; class Gemmatimonadetes; order Longimicrobiales; family Gaopeijiaceae. The sequence goes on from OZ252109.1 coordinate 3,330,363, forward strand.
CGCCCCTGCGGCGGGGAACCCGAATCGACGAGATCTTCATAGCCTGCACGAGCAGACGTCAGTTCCATCTGTCATTCCTGTACTTTCTGTTATGACAGAATGGCGCGATTTGGAGGGGGTTTGGCAAGGTCCGATCAGCAGCGGTAGATCCTGGCCACAGCACGCGCCCGCAACGATGTGCCCCACGCGGGGAGGCGATGCACGAGGAATATCGCCTCAAGCAGCCTGGTGTAGTTCTCGGCGGTATCGGACTTCAGCCCGGCGCTCTCACCGGCCGAGGCGATGTTGAGCATCTGGGCGGTCTGACCGACAAGCCGATTCAGCAGCCTGGGTAGCGCCTGTTTCTGGCGGATCTTCGACAGATCGGTGACATCTCGCTCCAGGCTCAAGGTCACGTAGTTGTCGAACCACCGGTTTCGAGCGGTCTCGCTGCGACCCAGGGCCATCGGGAACCCGCCGGTCGTCACTCGTCCGATGTACTCCTCCCGAGTCGTGTGCGAGGACCCGATAGTGACGATTACGGAGGCGTCCTGGTCCAAGACTCGGCCTAACCACAAATCCCCGTCTCCCAGCAGGTTAGCATCCCCGCGGCCATAGCTCTCTTGGTCGAGTACATGCTTTTGGATCGGACGAGCTAGTGGATGCTGAACACACCTTTGCAGATGCTCCTCGTGATACTCGCCGGGTGGCTGGATGAGACTCGCCGCGAAGGGCAAATCACTCGGGCGGCGGGTCCCGAGACGGTACGCCTCCATCGTGACACCAGACACGATCCTACGCTGGCATCGGGAGCTGATTGCGAGGAAGTACGATGGAAGCTCAGTGCGACGTTCCGGCCGACCTCCCGTCGTGAAGGCGATCCGCGCACTCGTGGTGCGCGTGGCAAGTGAGAATAAGGGTTGGGGCTATACGCGGATTGTCGGAGAGCTGTCGAAGCTGGGCCACAGGGTCTCGCGATCGACGGTGCGGCGGATCTTGAGGGAGCGTGGGGTCGGGCCGGCGCCGGAACGGTTGGCCAACATGCCGTGGTCGAAGTTCCTGAAGACTCATTGGGAGGCGATTGCGGCCGCCGACTTCTTCACGGTCGAGGTATGGACCAGAGTGGGGCTCATCAGATACCTGGTGTTCTTCGTGATCGACCTACCGACGAGGAGAATGGAGATCGCGGGGATCGCACCAGTCCCGACCGGGCTGTGGATGCAGCAGGCGGCGCGCAACCTGATCGATGACGACAGCGGCTTCTTGAGAGGGAAGCGCTTCCTGATCCACGACCGCGATCCGCTCTACACTCGCGACTTCCGCGGGCTTCTCAGCCAGAAAACCCACGTCAGGAGGGGTGATTCGTAACGAACGGTTGGGCGGCCTCCTCAGCCATTACTATAGACATGCCGCATGACTCCTCGCTCGAGTCTTGGAACAGCCCGCCTTCGTCTATAAGGCCGGTCCTTCTATGCGTCGGCGTGGTGAGTGCCCCGGGCTAGGGTCCGGATCTCGAATGGTTGACGATCTCCAGATGGCGCCACCGATTCGAGTTGATGGTTTCCATGCGCACGCGCCCGACTAAACCGAGGAAGTAACAGAGCGGGAACACCAGCAGGAAGGACAGCCCGATCTTCGGATTCGCGAACATCGGCTGTACCAGCCACTCCTGAACGAAGTTGCCGGGAATCGGCGCGACCGCGTTCTCCGCGAGCCCTTGAAGCCACACCACCGCGCGCGCACTGAGCGCGGCGGAGTCGTCTTCGAGCGCCGGCGCAGGGAGGCCGCCGGCGGTCACGGACGTCACGGCCCAGGTGATGATGGCGATCTGGGCGACGTAGAAGACCACCTGAACGGTCTTGCGCCAGAATGCCCACGGCCCCGCCGCTCCCGAGAATTCTCTCGGTGCCTGCCATGACTCGCCCCGGTCCCCCGTGGGCTTGAGACGCACCGGCCCGGTCCGCACATGCGACTCCATCCGCCCCGGAGTGCCGACAATCTCGAACGAATCCGGCAGATTGCCCGGTGCGTAGCCCCTTGAGCGCTTGCGGATCCGATCGATGGCTGAGTGATGAACCTTCACCGGCGCCCCGACCTCGCTGCAAATGGCCGCAACGTCCCGGGGACCGTAGCGATAGTAGATGGCGGGACCCGAGCGCGAGTCATAGAGATTGTCGTGAACGTTGATGGCGTCGTGGTACTGAGCTCTCAACCCCTCCCCGAATCGCAGGCTCCCTTCGCTCTCGTTCTCGGCATGGCTCATCATCCAGTCGAGCGCCACCAACGACATCCCCTGTTTGGGGTAGCCGCCGCCGACGTTGGAATGCACGCCCGCGAACCAGACCTGTTCGACTCTGGGGTCGTCCTGCCACAGAAAGATTTCGAAGGACGCCCGCGCTTCGTCGATGGCCAACGCGTGACATGCCTTCTGCACACAGTCGGGCCGGGCGCGCCCGGTGAACTTGAACCGATGAACGAGGTGATTCCAGATCCACGCGATGCCCGGAATGGGAAACCCGACCGCGTCCACCGTGTCCCATACACCCACGAACTTGATCGTTCTCTCTCCGTGGAAGCCGTATCCAGGAAGCGGCCGGAGCTTGCGCCAGAGCCACCGGAAACCGCGCGTCAGCGGGGTTGTGACCCGCTCGAGGACGGCGGGCCTTGCCTTGCGGTAGGCGCGGTACAGATCGCCTACTACCGAATTCAGGTCCTGCGAGGAGAGACCGGTCGGGTTCAGGATGCCGGCGTGGTCGATGAAACCGGCCAAGGTTCGCGCGGTGAACGCGCCGCGACTGAAGCCGAACACATAGATATGGTCACCCTTCGAATAGCAGCGAACCAACTCCGCGTAGAGCTGTCGGACGTTGCGCGCCAAGCCGAAGCCGAAAGCCCCAGCAAGGACTCGAATCAACTTGAGCTTCTGGGTACCAACGCCGTCGTCGTAGATCGCGACCTGCTCATAATTCGAGGAATCGCTTAGATGGCCGGCGACATCGACGGCCTCGTAGAGCTTGAAAACGTTGGTGCCCCGGCCCTTGACGGCCGTATTTCCCGTCCCATCTGAGCAGATGATGATGTTCTTAGGCATCACAAACTCCTTTGTGCCCCACAGACATCGGCAGTTCTGCAGGCTCCTCGGCGTCGCCGGCCAACTCGACGTCCTCGTACTCGGCCAGCCGCTCCTCGTACTCTTCCTCACCCGCGTCAGAGAGCAACTCTGGGTAGGCAGATCGACCTTAGTCGGAAGGTCCGCGCCGTCGCTTTCGCGGCCGTAGAGCCGCTTTGACCGCACCCTGCACGTCCAGACGAAGCTCCTGCGGCGCGCGCTCGAGGAATAACTCGCGGAGCTTCGCGGCGCTGTCGTTCTCGTCCTGAAACCAAGTCGTACAATTCCCCGTCAGTCCGATTCGTCCATCCACGACTCGCACGAAGCGTGGGAGATCAGACGTACCTGGCGGCGACGAGATCAGGAACCCACCCCGAATGGGTGCGTCGGGCCGGTCGGCCGGCGAGAGCTTGGCCAGATTCCCGAGCAGCTGCTCGAGATCGTCGTCGGTCAGCTCGAGGGTCGGGTTCTCTGCTCCTGAGTAGAGGACGAGCTCGACCTCGACTACTTCCTCGTTCGCACGGTCACGATCAGCGTAGACGAGGCTCAACCGACCAGGTGGAAGGAACAGGTCGATGGAGTCGCTGACGAGTGTTGCGGGCTCCTTCAGTCGGACCACGGCGTACGCTGGGGCATCGACGAGCGGGAAACCAGAGACGAGCTTGTCCGTGCAGACGCAACCGTAACGGCAGAACCCGTAGGGCTGCCGATCCATCGGTCTCTCGAAGAAGGCCTTTTCAGGGTCGGTGGTGAACTCCTTGCCCTTGTCGTCCTCGCGCATGATCTCCTGATTTCCGAACTTGTGCGACCATCGACCGTCGTCATCCTGCCGGGCCCAGTGATAGTCCCCCTCCGGGACGAGCTCGGTGGCCGGAGCTACGTAGAGCGCGACTTTGTAGCAGTCGCTGCCGCACTCCGTCGCCAAAGTGATCGTCCTCTTGCTCTTCTCCCCCATTTCCACCCCGTCGGCCTCCGCCTCGTCGATCACGTTGTCGCAGGTCCAAGCCTTGGGCCTCTTCCTCCTGGCCCGCGCCCCGGGATCCCGATTCCGGTCCGTGTCGGACCCGGGCTCGTCGAGGGGCTTGCGGTTGAGCGCATAGTCGTAGCAATTCCGCGTTTGCTCCTTTATCCCGTCATTCCAGGTCTTTTCGTCGTACTTAGCCGTCAATCGTCGCTTGGTTCGTCGTTTCCCTGATCTTAGGCCGGCTGAATCAGCCACTTCGGGAAGTAGGTGCAGTGGTATTCGCAGTCGAGTTGGCCGTCGGTGTAGCAGATCGACTTGACGAGGTGGCACACCTTGAGGAAGAGGAACCCGGACTCGGAAAACGAGTCCGCGCAGCTCCAGCCATCACACCCTCGCCCGGGCGTCGGCACGATCGGTCCGCTGGCCTGATTCGCGAAGACCTCAGGCTCCTTCACCTCGAGGTCCTCACCGCCGATCCTGACGTCGTCGATATCGTATCGCGCGTTCCAAGCTGCGATTGCTCCCTGGAGCAGCACTACCTCCCGACGATCCGCGTCAGTGACCTGACCCGCCTCTGCGATGCGACGCTGTAGCTCGACCGAGCGCTCGTACAGTGCCTGCACCTCGATCGTGGCTCGCCCCGTGTCGCGTGAGACGTCTTGACATCCGATGAGCGCGGCGGTTACCGTAACACACGCCACGCCTTGAACTGCGGTCCGAAGCCTCATGGGTCCCTCCGGGTGGGCGTTGGGGGGGGGGTCTTCAGTATGGACGGACGGCGGGGTTGTCGCCAGCAATTGGCCCGGCCCACCCGCGCGTTGAAACGCTTTCGACGCGAGAGGATCTTCAGTTCCATGCTGTCATTACCAGCGGCCCTCTGCATTGAGGCAAGCACGTTCCAGGAGGCATCGCTTTTGTCGAATCGCAGCGGACCTCCACAAATCTGTCAAGCGGTGGGGACCCGGTGTCTGAGAAGACCGAAGCGACGGTGCCGTGAGTGAGTGAGATCAGCCGGGCCGCTCCCTTAGCTGCGAAGCGTCCATCACGACCTTGAGCATCGTGTCTGGGTCAGCCTGCTGGTAGATGAGCGTGAGCGTGCGCGTGGAGCTCCAGCCCCCGGCGGCCGCCACATCAACGTCAGGTAGATGCTCCCGCTCCGTCGCCCACTTCCGCCGGTACGCGTGCCACACGTCCGAGCGTGCGTCCACGTCCCGGTCACCCGTGGCCTACTCGGGAGACATGTAGTGCGGAGTGCCGAGGCTCAGGCCCGTCTCCGTGACCCTGCCCCCACCGGCCTGCGCCACTGCGAGGGCGATGCCGAAATCAGCCACCCGGGGTTCGCCTCGTTCACTGAGCAGCGCGTTCGCGGGCTTGATGTCGCGGTGGATTACACCTCGCCCGTGCGCGTTAGTCCGGAGCGTCGGCAATCTTCCTGGTGATCGCGACAGAGTCGTCCACACCGAGCTGCTTTTCGCGGTCGAGCCGGTCCCGCAATGACTCGCCGTCCACGTACGGCATCACGTAGAATAGGAACGAATCCGCCTCCCCGGAATCGTGTAGGGGAAGTATGTGAGGGTGCTGAAGGCTCGCGGTGGTCTTGATCTCGGCCAGGAAGCGGTCGGCGCCGACTACGGCCGCCAGCTCGGGCTTGAGCACCGTGAGCGCGACCTCGCGCTCATGGCGGAGGTCGTCAGCGAGGAAGACGGTCGCCATACCGCCTTCGCCGACGTCGCGGTCGATCTGGTAGCGACCTTCGAGCGCCGCGTTCAGCCGGTTGATCATGTCCGACATGTGTCCTCGCCGTGCGAGGGGCTCGGACCGATGGGGGTGTTAGGTCAAGTTCCTATGTGGGTTGGTGGGGGCATAAGCAAGGCGTGAAGCCCTGGCGTGTCAGCGCACTGGGCAGATTGACACTCGGCCGCCTCCACCCCTCCGACCGAACAGGCAGAAGGGCTGACGCCCACGGGCGGCAGGAACACCGAGATCCCCTGCGTCGCTACGATCACGGTCCCGTAGTGCACTGGGTCGATCCCGAGCTGTGGGGCCCGAGGCAGCAGGATGGGCGTCAGCATGACCACCGCTCCTTCATCCTGAGCGTCGAGCCCGGGCAGCCGTTGAGGGAAGGCAGCGATCGGCCCCTCACGCCGCCTCTGACGTGGCGATCTCGACTGAACCTCCCTAGACTTACAATCCGCGCTGCAGGAAGATCAGCCAGCGTCTAGCTTACCCGCTCGGCGCGCACGCGACCGGCCGAGATCGAGGTCACATGGGAGTCGGAGACCGAGTCAGGGCCATAGAGGCCCAGAGCGTCCTGCAGTATCAGCGTCAGATGGCACCACGGCTGGCCGACTTCCTCGACGTCGTATGGGCGGAACGGGCCAACCCGAACCGGGACATCTACGCTCTCTATGTCGGCGGACGGCCACACGCTCCCGTCGATGCCGACCGCCACCTCGTCCTGTCAGAAGCCGACGAGACGCTCGTTACCGACTTCACGGCGGCCTTGGGTCAGATCGGCGTCGCGAACGGAGTGACGCGGTTCTCGCAGTGGTGGGGATGGGCGGCGGCCGATGGCTTCCTCGAAGATCCGGCCCTGTTCGCCCAGGCGGCGGTCCAGAAGGGTTACGACTTCGTGGTCCATGACATTGGCTGCTCGTTCTTCCACTTCCGAACGGGAGAGTCTCCGGCGCGACGCGTCTACCTGAACGTGCTGCCTGCATACCGGGCTGCCGTCCAGCGCCACATCGTCGAGAACGTCGTCTGTGTGGTGGACGACGTCACCAACTCGAAGGTGCTGGGGCCGTTGGGAATGGGTCACGATACGATCGTGGTCTACGCTCGAACGCAGATCGCAGTCGATCAGGTCCTCCGGTCCGCGGCCACCTATCAGGCGACGGCTGGTCAGCGAGCCCACTTCGGGATCCAGGGAATCCAGATCGCGCGTCCAGTGAATCGGTTCGAAGACCAGCTGCTGACGGGCGTCTTCGTGGCGGTCGAGCCGTCGGACGAGCTGAAGGTGGAGTTCGAATCCGGATCCTTCGGGGCGGTCTGGGACGCCCTACTGGAGCGCTGCCTCGCTTCGGCGCCGGGGGGACAAGCTGTATTCCTTCAAACAGCTCTCAACGAAATGAAACGGTTCGACATCGACCCGATGCGACCGGAGATCTGACCCCCGGAATCCGTCGGCCAAGAGGCCGCACTTGAGGAAGCTCCTGAACTCGTTCTCGAACGTGGGCGGGCAGGCACGCCCATGGGGTCGGCTTGGACAGCCAGCGCCAGGTAGCCGTCCAGGTGCTCCCGGACGATGCGATGGAGGGACGTGCTCTCGGGCCGTCGGCGGCGGTAGGGTTGGGCATGCGGGCTGGACGGCGGCCTCGGAGCGGGAGCAGACCAGCGGCTCTTCCGCTGAGGAGATCGCGTCTGTGTGGCCACCACTGGCCCGTGACGTCGAGAGGAGCAAGATGGAGGGTCTGGTCGCCTGCCTATGGCCCTACCCCGGAACCGCTGCCATCCCGGCACGTGTGACCCCTCGGTAACACGCACCGGGGCGTGTAGAAGCCGCTCAGACCCCGCTGGCGGCCCGAGGTGGGGTCAGGGCTCCGTCAACAAGTTACACAGTAATTTGTCGGGATTGCGATCCCATCATTTGCGCTTTGCAAGCAGGAGGTCGCCGGTTCGATTCCGGCTGGCTCCACTGATGTAAACGGGTAGATCACAGCAAGTTACAGAGGGCCTGGGATCGTCACGGCGGCCTGGGTTGTAGACGCTTCTCTGTTCGAGGTGCTCTTCGCCTAGCGCCGCGCGCGAGAAGTAGCGCGCCCGAGGCCGTGCTCGTCGTTTCCTTGGCGGATCAGGCCCCGTTGTCTTCGGCTTCCCGCGCCTGTAGCACGCGCCAACGGAATTGGAACCCGAACCACAACAGCGACGATACGATCAGGATGAGGGTCCCGAAGAGCGAGCTCAGCATCGCGACCTTGATCCCGCCCCAGACCAGGGTGGTCGACACCGCACCAGCCGCCTCGATCGCCTGGGCTGCGATAATGATTCCTACGAGCGTGCCGAGCATGCCGGTGACCACGGCGAAGCCGCCCCAAAAGAGGATCGCATCCACGAAGGCCTTCGTGCGCAGATCGGGCCACGCCGCCGGCCTGAACAATCGGTACCCGGACGTTAGCGTCAGAAGCGCCACGATCAGCACGGTGAACGTCAGCGGCCACCGAATGAACCCTATGCCTTCCCAGATCGTGTTCATCAGTTCGTGCTCCTGTTGGGGTCGTCGCGTCTGTGGGATCCGACGTGTAATCCCAGGATCTCACCATGTGCGCGTACCGCAACCGCCACCCACTGGCTCAGAAGGAACCAGCCCAATGCGCCGCTGAGGCCGATCGTGATCGACACGGACAACAGCGCGGTATCCCGGACCAGCCAGATGGGCGCGAGTGTGGCGGCCAGGTCGGGCGCGCTCTCGAGTGCACCCGCCAGCCGATAGACGTCGAATAGCACGCCCACGAATCCGACCAGCACGGTCGCGAGACAGAGCCCGAGCAAGGCGTCGAGCCCGGTGTCGGGGGTGCGGTGGTCCTTCTTGATCCAAAGCTGAAACGCCTTCGCGACCATGCCAACGAACAGAAGCACCCCCATGCCGAGAACGGGCCATAAGAAGGGTGCGGCGTTCTCGAGCAGGTTCGCTTGCAGGAGGGCGAGTCCTCCCGCCACGACGACGAAGAGCGTCGCTGCTGCCAACGATGTGCGCTCGGCCACGCGAAGGCGCTCCGGTGTGATTCCTCGCGTGATCCGCTGATAGAGCGGCGCGTGCAGCTCCCCGAGCGCGTCTAATGTGTGCGCGTCGGGGACGAGCGCATCGGTCGCCCGTCGGTGTGCCTCGTCCGGTGCCACACCACCCGCGACCAGCAGATCGGTGAACGCCTCCAGGTCGCCCGCGAGCTCTCGAAGAATCCGCGTGCGATCGGGAAGCGGCACCCCCAAGCCTCGCCCCACGCGCCGCAGGGTCGGAACGAAGGTCCCCGCGCTGGTCGTGCTCATGCCGTGGCCTCCCGCGGGTTGCGGAGCAGTCGCATGAGGCGCCCAACGATGTCGCCCACGCGATCCGTCTCGCCACTCAGATGACGCTCACCGAGGCCGGTCAACCCGTACACCTTTCGCCGCCGCCCACCGTCCTTCGACCAGGACCCTGAAATGCGGCGGCTCATGAACGTCGCTGATGGCCTCGTCGACGATCGCGGCGGATCGTATCGGCGGCTACACATCCTGCTAGGTTGAGTGCGTGGGGAGGAACTCTCGGCACGTTGCCTTCCTTCCAACACGACCTTGAGAAGGCGGGAGCATCCCCGAGGGCGAAGTCCGCAATGCAGCCGGCCGTCCAGCGCGTTGCACGTCACCTCGATCTAATCTGGAGAGCGCCAGTCATGCCCGACGAACTGCTTTTTGGAACAAGCTTGTTGACCCTCCTGGGACTCCTCGCCGTCATCCTCATCGTCCTTTGGGCAGTGCCGGTGCGACTGTGGATCGAGGCGATCTCCGCCGGCGTGCGGCTGAGAATGACATACCTGGTCGGCATGCGTCTGAGAAAAGTGCCACCGGCTCGGGTCGTGCGACCGCTCATCTGGGCCACCAAGGCAGGAATCAGTCTGATGATCAGCGACTTGGAGGCACACTACCTGGCCGGCGGCCGCGTCGATCGGGTGATCAAGGCGCTGATCAGCGCAGACAAAGCGAACATCGAGCTCTCGTTCAACCAAGCGGCAGCCATAGACTTGGCGGGGCGGGACGTCTTCGAGGCGGTCCAGGTCTCGGTGAATCCGAAGGTGATCACGACGCCTCGGATCACGGGCATGGCGAGGGACGGAATCCAGCTCATTGCCGTCGCCCGGGTCACAGTGCGGGCGAACATCAACCGGCTCGTGGGGGGCGCCGGCGAAGAAACGATCATCGCCCGAGTCGGGGAAGGGATCGTATCGAGCATCGGATCCGCGGACTCGCACAAGGCAGTGCTCGGAGATCCGGACAACATCTCCCAGACGGTGCTCGCCAAGGGACTCGACTCCGGCACTGCTTTCGAGATCCTGTCGATCGACATCGCAGACGTGGACGTCGGGAAGAACATCGGCGCCGAGCTCCAGACCGACCAGGCCGAGGCGGACAAGCGCGTGGCCCAGGCCAGGGCCGAGGAGCGCCGTGCCATGGCCGTGGCCCAGGAGCAAGAGATGATCGCCCGCATCCAGGAGATGCGTGCGAGTGTGGTGGAGGCCGAAGCAAAGGTCCCGCTGGCCCTGGCGGAGGCCTTCCGGAACGGGGACCTGACCGCACGGAACTAGATCATGGGTCACGGCGTCGGCCGGCCGTAGAACAAGAACTAGCCGCCGATCCCAGCACCACGAGCACGATGGCCGCCTTAGTGTGATCGCGCGTCAACTCGATGGCCTCTCGGTCCACCGAAGACCCGGCCGCCCACGCGAAGATGACCATGCGTCGCGCGTGCAGCGGGGGCTTCAAATCCCGTACAGAACGCTCATCGAAGTCGTCGTCGAAGTCGACCCTCCGTCAACTTAATGAATCCGCCTTTCGGGTAAACAGATACATCCATATCAACCTGGAATACATGAAGTTGATCAAACTCAGCGCGAGAATCACAGCGACAATGATGGACAGGATATAGGTTGAGCTGGCCGTGAAGACACGAGCCAAGGCATAGACCATCACGCCTTCGGCGATGGCCAGCGCATAGCTCACGTCCATCGCCCCGAGAAAGTATCCGGACTCTATTTCGAAGTGATGATTGCAACGAGGGCAGTCGTCATACATGACCGGTGCCCTCAGCAGGAAGATATTGCCTCTTCTCTAAAGACCGCTCCCTTCTCGCACCTAGGGCATTTGCCTTTTTGCGACGCTCAGGATGCGGCTCGTCGCCTCATCTTTGTTGGTGTTCAGGCGGATGACGGGGGGTGGGGTGCTCAGGCGCTCTTCTCGGAGTCATCGGGAGGGGTGATGATCTCGTGTACTTGGCGGGCGATTTTCTTCGCCTTCAGAACACGTCCAATGACACCGTTGACGACGGCGATGAATCCCAAGCTGCCGACGACCAGGCCCGCGAGATTGTTGAGCGCAAACAACAGAATGACGGCGACGACCAACCACCGCCAACGAGCCCCGACCCAATCCATGAGGCCTTCCGACCAGTCTCGTGATTCCTCACCTGTGATCGTCATGATTCTGTGCTCTTTCGGCGCTGCTAAGGATGCCCTCCGATTGGATCCAAAGATCGGACAAGCAGGCGGACCGGGCTAGGTCGACAACCTCACTCCGCCCGCAGCGCCTCCACCGGATCCATCCGCGCGGCCCTGAACGCCGGCACCCAGCTCGCGAGCGCAGCGACCCCCACGAGCAACAGCGCGACCGAGCCCAGCGTGAGCGGATCACTCCCCGTCACGTCGTACAACAGCCGCTGGAGCGCGCCACTCACTCCGATCGCCGCTGCGACCCCAACCACCGCACCGATCACTACCGGCGGGAGCGCCTGACGCACCACGAGTGAGCGTACACGTGCCTGATCCGCGCCGAGGGCGACCCGGACACCGATCTCGTATGTGCGTTCGCTGACGGTGAACGACACCACCGAGTAGATTCCGACTGACGCCAGGACGAGCGCGAATCCGGCGAAGATCGACAGGAAGAGCGCGGTTGCCCGCATTGGTGCTACGCCCTGCTGGTACGTCTCGTCGATTGTGCGGATCGCATACACGGGTTGGTCCGCGTCCACCTCGAGCACGGCTTGGCGGACCGATGGAACCAGACTCCGGGGCTCCCCTTCACTGCGTAGGAGCAGGAAGAGCTGGTTCTGCGACCCCCCTACCTGTTCGTGGGCCGCGAAGACCTCGGGGAACGGGTCGGTGTCGAGGCCGAGATTGTGCGTCGAGCCGACGACGCCGACGATCTCCCACCAGGGCGTTTCCCGATCCGACGAGCCGATCTTCAGCCTTTGCCCCACTGGGTCCTCTCCGGGGAAATAGCGTGCGGCGGCTTCGTCGTTGATCACGGCCACGTTGGGTGCATCGAGCCCGTCGAGGTCGTTGAACACACGGCCACGCCGGAGCGGGATCGCGAGGGCCTGGAAGTAGCCTGGTGTGACCACGGTGGTGAGCATGGTGGGCAACGTAGCCTCAGTATCCGCTTGGAGGCCGTCGACGAAAATCTGCCGGAAGGCGAAAGCGACGCCAGGATACTGCGTCCCGGCGGCGGCGGCGCGCACGCCTGGGATGGACTCGAGGCGCTCGGTCAGCTGTCGGAAGAACGCGGGCCCGGTCTCTTCGTCATACTCCTCACGCGGAAGGGTCAAGCGCATGGTGAGGACGTCGGCCGGCTCGAATCCGGGCTCTACGCGATTCACGCGGATATAGCTGTTGATCAGGAGCCCACCGCCGGTCAGGAGCACGAACGCGAGCGCAACCTGGACGCCGACGAGTGTGCGTTGCAACCGTTGCCGGCTCCGGCCCGCGGTCGCGCTGTGGCTCTCGGACTGGAGGGTCCCGGAGATCCCCGCAGAGGACGCCTGCAACGCGGGCGCGAGCCCGAAGACGATCCCCGCACCGATCGCGACGACGGCGGTGAAGGCGAGCACAGGGCCGTTGATCTCGATCGAGCCTGCGACGTTGAGCCCCATGGTCGTCACGAACCGATCGAGCCCGGCCACACCCAGGTAGGCCAGTCCGACCCCGAGCAAACCGGCGGCGAGGCCCAGGGTCACGCTCTCGGTGAGGACCTGTGACACGAGTCGACCCCGTCCGGCCCCGAGCGCAGTGCGGACGGCCATCTCGCGGCGCCTCCCCCGAGCGCGGCCGAGAAGCAGATTGGCTGTATTCGCGCAGACGAGCAGGAGCACGAACGACACGGCGCCGAGCAGGATGTATACACCGGTGCTGTAGAACCGCGAGCTCACGGCGTTCCAAGTCATCGCGAGCATCGACCAGCCCTCATATTCCTCGAACTCGGCGCCGTACGCCTGCTCCGTTCGTGCCGCGAGGCCTTGCAGCTCGGCGTTCACCGCCTCGAGGGATGACGACGTGCCGATGCGGGTCATTACCTGGAACTGTCTCCGGTTGCGCGGGAAGACCTCCGGACCCACCGGCATCGTCGTCCAGAGGTCCGTGCCGTAGACGTCGACTCCCTCGGGGAAGATGCCCACGAGCGTGTGCGGTACGCCGTTCACACCAAGCGCACTGCCGACCATCGAGGAGTCGGCGCCGAAGCGATCGACCCACGACTCGTAGCCGAGCAATGCCGCCGGGGTGCCGGTCCGGATCTCGTCGTCGGTGAAGCCCCGCCCGAGGTGCGCGTCCATGCCGAGAGTGCGGAGCGCATCACCCCACCAGAACGCCGTGAAGACGTTTTCGGGCGGACCATCGGTGTCGATTTGCCGGTTCCCCATGTCCCACGCGACGACCTCCTCCAGGGTCGCACTGTTGTCTTGGAGGTCCTCGAATTCGGCCGGCGAGAGATTCTCGAAGAAGCCGAGCCCGGTGCCGAGCCTGGGGTAGGCGGTCCCGATCCCGACGATCCGGTCGGGCTCAGGGAACGGGAAGGGATCGATGACGAGCCCGTACGCGACCGAGAAGGTAGTCGCTATGGCTCCGATGCCGAGGCCCAGCGTCAGCACGACCACCAGGTGGAACGCGACTTCCTTCCTGAAGCCCCGCACCGAGTATCGAATGTCGCTCCACAGTTTCGTGATCACCCCATCCCCCTGGTTGGATCGCCAACCCCCCATCACGCGACGGACTCGAAGTGCGACGTTGGGCAGCACGGAACCGAGCGCCTGCCTGCGATACCAGCGCCGGGCGGCGCGGGTGTTGTCTGCCGCCTGCGTCGAGAACTCCTCCGCGAGATCGCCGAGCTGGGCTTCGCGTCGTTCGGGATCGGCGGTCCACGCGAGCAGGAGGTCGGCCCAGCGGGGCGGACGGGAACCGCTCACGCCGGACGCTCCCCGAAATCGACGCCCGACCACATGCGCTCCATCATTCCTCGGGCTGCCTGGAGCGCCCGCACGCCGGCAGGCTCGATGCGGAAGTGTCTTCGCGCGCGGCCTCCCCTCCGGGCCTCGGGCTCACCCTCCCACGACGCCGCGAAGCCCTTCTCCTCGAGCCTCGTCAGCGTTGCGTACACGGCACCGATCGTCACCTCTCGGTTGGCCTGTCTCTCGATTTCCCGCCGGATGGTGACCCCGTAGCCCTCGCCTTCCAGGCGTGCGACCGCCAGCAGCACGATCTGCTCGAACTCACCGAGGAACGATCCCTTTCCCATCATCGTCGCACCCCGAGGACGGCTTGGGCGAAGAAATGATCTACAAAATAAAACTAATGGACGGACGACGGGATGAACAAGAAGTATGCGTTCAGCGTGACGCCGCCCTGACCTACCTCTGCCTTCGCAGGGCTCGTCACCATACCGGGGATACTCGTGCCTCCCCGTTGTCGCACCGAGAAGAAGACCGGGGGTTCCGACGACCGCTTTGTTGGGATGGCCTCGTCGAAGCGGGCCGAGCTCAATGGCGTCGATGTCAAGCCTTAGTCCACTCGCCCGATTCTCCGTCGGTAACTCCGCCTGACATGGCACAGGTTCGGCTGCACCGTGTCAGCCTTCCTTCTGGTCGACACCGTCCGGCATCAGCTGCCGGTCAAAGGCCTGTGCGTCTTTGATCCCCCGCAGCTCGCCGGACAGGGCCTCCACCTGCTCCGCCAGGTCCTTGATCTGGAGTTGCAGCTCGTCAGGCGTACCGTATCCCTGACCGTCCCGGAGCTTGGTCAGTACCTCCACGATGGGCTTTGTGGCGAACTTCGCGGTGAGGACCACGGTGAGCCCGGTGACAGGCACCAGAACGACCATGATGCCGAAGATGGGAATGAGGACGTCGACGCCCATGGAGGTTCCTGAGGTTGAGGTTCGTAGCTCTCTACGCCGAGAGGCGTTGCCGAGATTCAAGCCTGGGTGCCCCGACGTGGTCATCGTCGCCGGAGGACGCGGCGGCATCGGGGGCCTCGGCGACTACATCGTGGCTTTCGCTCTACCGGAATAGGGTGGGTTCGAGACCGAGTCAGCCTCCCGCAGCGAACCCTACTCTCCCTGAACGGCCCTCATGGCGTCCACTCGACTCGCGCGCCGAGCTGGGAGGTAGGCGGCCGCGGCAGCCATCGTCAAAGAGAGAGCCACCACGCAAAGGACACGAACCGGGTCCAGCGCCCTCACTCCAAAGAGCAGGCTGGTCATGATCCGTGTCGAGCCCACGGCGCCCAGGAGACCGAGGGCAACGCCCAACCCCGTTAGCCGAAGTGCCTGCCCGACCGTCTCTCCGACGACGCGCCCACTCGTGGCGCCAAGCGATAGACGCACCCCGATCTCCCTGGTCTGCTGGCTAACGCCGTAGGACACGACACCGTAGATGCCGACGGCCGCCAGCATCATGGCCACGGCTGCGAAGACGGTGACCAACAGGGCGTTGAAGCGAGATTCGCCTGTCGTCGCCGCCAGCATGTTTTCGAGCGAACCGAAGGAGCCGAGGGCCAAATCGGCATCCAGCTCTCGCACCTCTCCTCTGAGTGGCCCCACTAACGCGAGAGGTTCACCGGTGGTGCGGATGAGGATCGAGAACGCAGCCAACGGCATCCGGGCGAAAAGCGGATAGACCGCTGGGGGGGCGGGACCCGCGAGCCCCATGAAACGCACGTCTTGGACCACGCCGATGATCTCGCGCGATATCCCCCAGTTGCTGATTCGTTGGCCAAGGGGGTCGTGGTCGGGGAAATAGCGCTCGGCCAACGCCTCGTTGATCAGCGCGACCGGAGGAGTCTCGAACAGATCGTCCCTGGGGTCTGGGAGTCGTCCCCGCACGAGCTCCATCCCGACCGTCTCCGGATAGCCCGACGAGATGATCCGGATCCGCACCTCCTCCGTCGGGTCGATCTCAGCATGCCCTTCGCCCTCGATGGAGAGCCCCGTGGTCCAGCCGGGGTCGGTAGGTCCGTTCATGGCGAAGCCCACGCTGGTGGCCCCGGGGAGTCGCATTGCGCGTTCCGCGACCTGGCTCTGGAACCCCAGCACGGCGGGATAGTTTGGCCAATCCGCCCGATTCTGCTCATATCGTGATGGTGGCAACTGGACCTCGGCCGAGAGCACGCCCGCGGGCGTGAAGCCCGGGTCGACCGCCTGTAGCTGGGAGAGGCTCTGGAGGAGCAACCCCGAACCGGACACCAGCACCACCGCCAGAGCAACCTCGAGCACGACCAACCCGTCCCGGACACGACGAGACGCTTTCCCCGAGCTTGCGCCCCGCCCGCCCTCCGACAGAGCGGGCCGAAGGTCGGTTCGCGAGCCTTGGATCGCGGGAAGCAGGCCGCAGAGGAGGGCTGTCCCGAATGCCACCGCGGCCGTGAACGAGATCACCGAGCCGTCCACCGACACGTTGGGGAGCCGGGGGAGGGAGGTGGGGCCCACCGCCAGGAGAGCTCGGACG
The DNA here is from genome assembly GCA_965248625.1 of Longimicrobiales bacterium. Classification (GTDB taxonomy): domain Bacteria; phylum Gemmatimonadota; class Gemmatimonadetes; order Longimicrobiales; family Gaopeijiaceae. Next base: position 3,346,935 of record OZ252109.1, read on the forward strand.
CCGATCGTCGCGAGTGCCAGGCCTACGGCCCCTCCAAGCACTCCGAGCACCAGGTATTCGGTGAGGAGTCCTCGCACGAGCCGACCGCGCCCCGCCCCCAACGCAAGCCGGACGGCCACCTCGCGCTCACGGGCATGGCTCCTCGCAAGGAGCAGGTTCACGACGTTCACACAAGCGATCAGTAGCACGAGGGCCACCGCACCGCTGATCAGATAGAGCGCCGTTGAGATGTTCCCGACGACGGATTCGTGGAGAGGCTGGGCCCAGAGGTCTCGCCCAGTGTTTTCGGCCGCGTACTCTTGCTCGAGGGTCGCAGCGACCGTGGCGAGGTTCGCATTGGCCCGTTCGAGAGGCACATCATCCGCCAACCGGGCGATAACCGGGAAGTTGTGCTGGCCCCGTGGTCGGGACGCGGAGCTCACCTGCAGGGGAACCCAGAGCAGCACGTCCTCTCGAGGGAACGCGATGCGCCCATTGGCCACCCCGACGATACGGTATGCAACTCCGTCCAGGTTGACCGAGCGCCCGAGCACCGCTGCGTCCGCACCGTACCGGGCCTCCCAAAGTCCCCGGCCCAGCACTGCTACGGCTTCGCCGCCTGGTACGTCCTCTTCCTGCGTGAACCAACGACCGAGCGTCGGAGGGAGACCGAGGACGTTCGTGAGCGAGTGTGACGCCGCGATCGCCGTGATCCGCTCCGCCGTGCCTTCGCTTCCCGTCAGGGTGACAGATCGGCTCTCTACGGCCGCTGCAGCACCGAAGACCGTGGTGCGTTCCACAACGTCGAAGAAGTCTGGGGCCGAGTAGTTCTCGAACCGCGTTCCATTGACCCGATCCGCCTGCCAGAGGCGGACGAGCTCACCCGGGTCCTCGTACGGGAGCGGTCTGAGGATCACGCCGTTGAGAACACTGAAGATCGCCGAGTTCGCGCCTATGCCGAGACCGAGTGTGAGGATCACCGCAATGCTGAAGCCGGGGTGCTTGCGGACACCGCGCAACGTCTGCCGTACATCGCTCCAGATCTCACTCATCGCCTCATCCCCCGTGTTCCCGCTCACCATGTAGAGCTCCCGGCAGGCCCGGCGTGTCAGCTCGATGTCGCCGAATCGAGCCTGGGCGACCCGCCGGGCCTCGCGGCGCGAAAGACCCCTCGCTCCAAGCTCGTCTGCGCGCATCTGGAGGTGATACTCCAACTCCTCGTCGATCTCGGAGCGAAGCGTCCTTCCTCGCCCGTGGGCCCTGAGCCAGTACCAGATCGAGACCAGAAAGCGCACGACGCGTCAACCCGACTCGAGGATCTTCTTTACTGCATCCGAGAAGTCGGCCCACGCCGCCCTCTCCGAGCCCAGCTGCTCCAACCCTCGGCGCGTTATCCTGTAGAACTTGGCTCGCCGGTTGTTGGCAGAACGCCCCCATTTCGACGCGAGCCACCCGCGCCGCTCCATACGGTAGAGGGCCGGATACAAGGACCCCTCTTCCACGTTGAGCGCTTCGTCCGTCACGCTCGCGATGCGCTGACCGATGCCGTACCCGTTCATGGGCTCACGCTCAAGCAGCTTGAGCACGAGCAGCTCCAACGTGCCATGCAGCAAGTCTGACTTGGACTTGGCCACGCGATCCCTCCGAGGTTGGCCTCGACATTCCCCAAGACAATCTAGGGAACTGTTGCGATCGTCCCTTAGATTGTCAAGGGAAGAGCACCGAGACTGTCGCGAAGGCCATCTCCGAAGAGGACGGGACTGCGCTTGCGGTTGAGGCGATCGAACGTTCGGTGGCGTCGAGGAGCACATTTCCGTAGATACGACGACATGGCTACGCACGCTGCTGTGGTGAGGTCAAGCCTCTTGGTGCTGGTCCTGGGTGCGGTCGTCCGGGTCCCGCTCGCCGAGTCCGCCTCCGCTCAATCTTCGGACCAGCCCTACCCCACCGAGCAGGTGAGCTACCACAACGCCGAGGACTCGACGTATCTGACCGCAACGCTCGCCCAACCGTCGAGCAGCGGGCCACATCCGGGCGTGGTCCTGCTTTCAATCGCTGGAACCGACCCGCTGGTTGATCACCTGGTACGGTTGGGATATGCAGTGCTGCTGCCCGTCCGTCGGGGGTTCGTTGCCGTAGAGCCGCTCCTCCAGGCGACCTATGCAGATCTTGCCGGCGACGCACAGGCGGCCCTCGACTACCTCCGCTCCCGTCCCGAGGTCGACCGCGCCGCGCTGGGCCTCGTCGGGCAGGCAGACGATGCTCCGCCGGCGATGCTGGCCGTAGCGCAATCGACGGAGGCGATTCCTCTGGTGCTGCTGGCGCCACCGGGCTTTCCCGGCAGCGAGCGCTTTCGACTCGAGCAACGCGGGTTGGCCGACATAGCCGGCGCCCGCCCCGAGGATCTCGATGCGCTGGACGAATACGTGGGTCAAATTGCCAGCATCGTGCTGGGCGAGAGACTGCGGTACAGCCGTGAGTTCCGTCTTCGGAACCTCATGGCCCGGTCGAGCGTGCGACTCCCGTATAACGCGGCATTCCCGCAGGACGAACGTCAGGTCCACTTCTTTGCGAGCCCCTTGTGGCACGACCGGCTCGCCTTCGAGCCGGAGGCGGTGCTCGCCCAATTGCACGCTCCGGTGCTCGTGCTGATCGGGACCGAAGACCCCGACACCCCGATGGATGCCTATCTGGCGGCGGTGCGCCGCGGGCTGTCGGCTGCAGTGGCAGAGGACACGACGGTATGCCCGATCGCAGGAAGGACGAGGCACTCGTTTACGGATGGGGCCGTGGCGGGTATCGCGAGCTGGTTGGGTAAGCGGGTTACGGCCTCCGACGCTACGAGCTCGCCAACGAGGGGCGGGCGCCCGAGCTGGTGTCTGGAAGATCCTGACTGAGGCTCACTCCCGACTAGAAACGACTGCGATCCGTCCCCCGTCCGGGCTCACTGCGATCCTCGAGATCTCTTGGACGCCACTCGACCCCAAGTCCTGTAGTTGGCTCCACCCTGTGTCCGCCGTCCACACGTGGAGCGCGGAGCCGTCGCCCATCAGGATCTCCCCACTCGCGGTCCACGCGTAGTCCTCCCGACCTGGGAGCGTCTGCACGATGCGCTCGCTTTCACCGGTCGAGGCGTCGAGGCGCTCGATCCACCATTCGTCGTCCGCGACAGCCATCACTCTGATCTGTCCCGTCGCGGCATCCCCTACCTGCAGTGTGGGAGGGTCGCCGAGGATGAACATTGCCACCACGGTCTCATTGGCCCAGGCGTGGTATCCAACGGGTTCAGCGGTGGCAAAGATCGGACCGATCTCGTTGCCGTCGAACCCATATCTCCAGAGGTACTGCTTCCCCCGTTCCTCATGAATTGCGGAGAACGCGTCTTGCCCCGGAATCGGTGTGGGCGAGAACTCACTCGCCCGCGGAGTCCGCGTCACCGTCTGGCGCGGATCTCCCGACGCGTGACGCATGACCTCCGTCTGAACCCGATCGATTGCGGACACGAAGTATAGAGCGCCGTCGGGTCCGAAGCTGGGTTGGTTGTCGTAACCGTTCTGATCCGTCGCGTTGATCAGGTTCTCGACAGACACCCCGGCCTCGACTCGGACGAGAGAGCCCAGCCAGATGTCGGTGGAGGGAGACCCCGCAGCGGTTGGCTGGTAGCCTTCGGGCGCGGGCCCAATCTCCGGCATGGGCCCGTCGGCCGGCGAGTCAGGAAAGACGGTGGCGGAAACGGGTGTGGAGTCGACGCCCGTCTCGGAAACCGCATCGCTGTCCGGCGCGCAGGCAGCTGCCATCGCGATGACGAGACATCCGATCCCGCGCATCAATCGACGCTCGAGCGCCCGGTCAGCGGTCATCGGTATTCCTCCGCGGCGGCGGTTCTTTGGACGGGTGGTGCGCCACACGCTCGGCGATCGCACCCGGAATCGGCTCCGGTGTCCCCAGTATCCCATGCGCTGAGCGGGCGGCGCAACCGAGCTCCGTGCCGAAGCCCAACGCGACCCCAATCCGATTCCCGCGCCTCCGGAAGTCGTAGACGCTCCACCTCTCGCCTTACGCGCTGTCGCGCTTCATCCGCGCGCGTCCTAGGATGAACAACGGCACGGCTGCTGCGCGGAACGGGTGAATCAACAGGACCCGAGGTGTGAACATGTCATCGAAAACGAAGCTGGTCGGTAGCGCCCTCTTCCCATTGGCCGTCCTTCTCGGACCCACCGCGGCCCTCTCCCAGTCGACTCCCACGGTCATCAAAGCCAACAAGATCTACACGGTGACGAGCGGGACCATAGAGCCCGGTGAGATCCTCATCGAGGGCGGGATCATCCGGCAGGTGGGAACTACGGTGGATGCCCCTGCCGGGGCCCGCGAGCTGAGCGCCGAGGTCGTCATTCCCGGCATGATCGACGCCCACTCCCATGGAGCCCTCGATCGCGCAAGCCAGAGCCGAATTCCCGGGCCCGTCACCGCGGAATGGAAGGCGGTGGAGCACTTCAACCCGAACGATCCGATGATCCCGATCGCGTTGTCCGGGGGAGTGACGAGCATGATCACCCGCTCGGGCAGCGGGATCATCAGCAGTGGCCAGGCGGTGGCCGTGAAGCTGAGGGGAGATCCGTCCAAGGACATGATCCTCAAGCCCTACGTGGACTTGAAGATGGCCATCCGCACGCTGAATCGGCTTCGGCCGGGCGAGACGCCGGCCACGCTCATGGGTTGGTACGCCACGGCCAGCGAGTACTTCCGCCGCGCGCAAGAGTATGTGCAGGAGTGGGACGACTATGAAGCAGGGCGCATTACCAACCGGCCGGAAGTAGACGATCGGCTCGAGGCGTTCGCCGCGGTCCTCCGAGGCGAGGTGATGCTCCACCTCCACGTCAGCTATCCCGGGGAAACCATGATGGGGATGCACCTGGCCCGGGAGTACGGCTTCATCGACCGGATGACTATAGCCCACGCCGTCGACACCTACCAGATCGCCGACATCCTCGCCGAGACCAACATTATCCCGGTGGTCGGCCCGTCGTTCATGGGTCGCAACTACGGCGACCGCGTCACCCACAACACGCTCAAAGTGCTGATGGAGGCCGGAGTCCAGGCCAGTATCCAGACCGACAAGGGTGCGGAACAAGCAAAGAACTTCCGGGAGTACGGTTCATTCCACATCCGCCATGGCCTGAGCGAGGAGCACGCGCTCCAAGCGCTGACCATCAACGGCGCCCGGGCCATGATGCTGGACGACCGCGTCGGCAGCATCGAGGTGGGCAAGGACGCCGATCTAGTTCTCATGAACGGTCCCGTCTTCGACCTACATGCCGAGCGCATCGAGAGGGTTCTGGTGGACGGGGTCGTCGAGTTCGAGCGCACGGCGTGGAGGCAGACGGAGGTCCCCACGGAGGTCGGACCGTTCCAGCCGGTCACGGGGCGAGTCGGGGCAGGGGACCGGAGCTTCGCGATCACCAACGCCCACATCTTTACCGTGAGCAACGGCAATATCCCGAACGGAACGCTGGTCGTCGAGAACGGCAGGATTACCGACGTGCGCGCGGGGGGTGGGACGCCCGGAGGGATGCCGGTATTGGACGTGGGCGGACGGGTCGTCATGCCGGGCTGGGTCCAGGCCCGAGCCTATCCCAACGACTGGATGGGAGACCCGAAGTGGCAGTCCCAGAACGATGAGAACACCGAGCCCATAGTGCCGGAGATGGACGCCCGTTTCGCCTTCGATCCTTGGTTCCCATCCTTCGAGGTCATTCGCGAGCTCGGCGTCACGGCACAGAACGTCACCCCCGGACATCTCAACCTGATCGGGGGACGAGGCGCGGGGATCAAAACGGCGGGGATGGACGTGTCGAAGATGGTTCGGCAGTCGCCGAGCTCCGTCGTGTTCTCCCTCGAGCGGAGCTCAATCCGCTTCTGGGCGGAAGACTCCCAGATCGGGGTGACGCTCGAGACAGCGGCGAGCATGATCCGGAACACTCTGGAAAGGGCGAAGAGATACCTGGAGGAGCCCGGCGAATACAATCAGCGATTCGAGGCGCTCCGTCCTCTACTCGAGCGAGACGTGCCGGCCATCTTTCAGGCCAGCTCGGTCGAAGAGATCCAGGCAGCCATTCAGTTGGCTGAAGACTTCGGCTTCCGTCTCATCATCTCCGGTGGAGTTCAGGCCCACCGGCTGGCAGGCGAGTTGGCCCGAGCAGACGTCGGTGTGATTCTGGGAACCGGCCCACAACACGAGACCATCCGCGGCGGTGGCCGGGGCTATAACGACGAGAGCCCTGCATTGTTGAGCAGAGCCGGAGTGAAGGTGTCCTTTCTCGGAGCCAGCGGCAGCCGACGAATCATGCCCACCGGAGCGCTCGGCGGGGAACCCGCCCTCAACGCGGCCTGGGCTTTTCGTAATGGCACGCCGGAGCAAGAGGCGCTCAAGATGCTCACGCTGCACGCCGCCGGGATGATCGGCATGGAGGACCGGATCGGCAGCATCGATGTGGGGAAAGACGCGGACTTCATGATTCTGGAAGGACATCCCTTCGACTATCGCGTGCTCCCGCAGATGGTCTTCATCGATGGCGAGCTGGTCTATCAGAGCGAAGGAGGGAGCGAGCGCGGGCAGACCACGTCAGGCAGCCCACGGCGATAGCGATCGCCTCTGGCTCGCGCCCCTGAGCCCGACGCATCGCGGGTGTCGTGTTTGTAGGTGAGATTTACTCGCCTCTGGTCGCACCCCTAGGCAGAACAACAAAGGGCCGCCCCGATGACTCGGGACGGCCCTGAGGCGTCAGTGGTTCGATCGACACCTAGACCGTGGTGACGTTCTCCGCCGCCGGGCCCTTTTCGCCTTGGACGACGTCGAACTCGACCTGGGCTCCCTCAGCGAGGCTCTTGAAGCCCTCGGCTTGAATCGCGCTGTGGTGGACGAAGCAGTCCTTGCTGCCGTCCTCCGGCGTGATGAACCCAAAGCCCTTCTGATCGTTGAACCACTTCACGGTTCCCTTGGTACGCATCTCTGCGCTCCTTGGCTGTGCGAGTCGGAGCTACGATGACACGTACTTACCGACCGCTTGACATGCGCGGAACCTCCGCGCGGGCGTGACCGTCTCGGCCACAAGATAAAGTTGGCTGCGATGATGATGCCACAGAATACGAGGGTTGGCAACACGGGAAGGTCGCTATGACGCCAACATGGAGGCAATCCGGCACGCGCCCGGAGACGAAGTGAGACGAACGAGGCCGCTCACTTGACGCTTCAACCCTCCAGGAGCTCCGCCTCATACTTCGAGGTCAGCGGATCAGCACCGTATTGGTTGGATCCCTCGGTACCGTGGGCGAACAGGAGCACAAACCCCAGGTAGATGTTGTAGAAGGGCACCATCATGAGCCACCAGTGCCAGCCCGGCCGGTCGAGGTCATGCAGCCGCTTCACCGTCACGGCGATCGCCGCCCAGATTCCGCCGCCGATGGCCCCGATCATAGGCGGTACCCAAAGCCCGCCTCCGGCCCCCGCCGTGAGCATCACCAGCGTGATCATCAGGGCGAAGATGACGAAGTCGTCCAGGAAGATGTGCCAGAAGTACCACGCGCGGTTCGCCCGCCCGCCAAAGGTGAACAGCTCGAGGATCGCATCCATGTATGTAGCCCTCTCTGAGGTCCTTCTCTCGCGCGCGGTCCCAGTCCCGGACCAGCGGCCGGAACTGCTGAAGACTGTTCCCACAGGCTTCACTCTCACGATAGGGCGCGAGCGGCCGACACGGAAGTGTTTCGGTGTCGCCTCCCGAAGACCCCAGTCGACTCGACTCACACGGGGGCGAACGCTCTCGTCTCAGCGCGCCCCCGTTCCCGCCGGACGGAGCTCATTCCACCGCTCGATGAACCCTACTGCGGCGTCGACCATGGATTCTGTCACGGCCCTGCCGCGCTCCGCGGTCGAATCCCTCGGGTCACGCACTCCCCAGACGCCGGTACTCGACATCTCGGCCGCAGAGGTGCCTTTCCCCGTCGCGTCGTCCTTCAACCCCTCGGCCAGAAACACCGCCAGGGCCGTCGGATCACCGGCGACGACGTCGGGCAGCATTGCCTCCATGTGCGACGGGAGCGTCAGCTCGGCCGGGACCGCGACGTCCAGATCGACCAGCTCCGGGATCAGGTGCATCGAGTTCGACGTCTTGGACGTGCCACCGTGCCTGTCGAAAACCGGCGGGCCGGCGTTCGGATCCGGCGCCGCCGCCGTGCGTGTCCTGAACGGACCGAGCACGGAGCCCAGATCCACGGCGATCCCCTCAGTCTCCTGATTGATGCGATCGACAATGAACCTCGTGATGGACGCGTTTCCTCCGTGCGAGTTCAGGATCAAAAAACGCTTGAATCCGTGGCGCATGAGGCTCTTCGCCGACTCGACATAGACCTCTTGGATGAGCGTCGAGGGCAGCGTGATGGTGCCTTCGAATCCCATGTGATAAGGCGATTGCCCTGGAAGTAGGATGGGCGCCACCAGGACGTCCGCTCGCTGAGCAATCAGCTTTGCGCGCTCGACGCCGTTCAAGTAGTCCGTTCCGATGGGTAGGTGGAGGCCGTGCTGCTCGAGGGAGGCCACCGGGATGATCACCACGTCGGAGCGAGTCAGGAAGTCCTGCACCTCCGGCACGGTCATGTGTGGTAAGTAATGCCGGACCTTCTGAACCGTCGGCAGCACGCTCTCCTGCGCGGAGAGAGCTCCCGACGAGACGAGCGCGACCAACGCGATGTAGACGAGGCGATTCATGAGGAGTCTCCCTGAGCGTTCCAACGGCTTACATTCTGTGCCCTGTTATCTACCACCGCAGGGCGCGCAACGTAGCCGGTAGCGGGGGGCTGAAAGGCGAAACCGGAGGCTGGAGTCGAAATGAGGTCCCTTTGTGTGTTGTTGCTCGCGTGGCTGGTACCCTTCACGCTCGCCGGTCAAAAGCCGTCGTTCGTGTCCACTGACCGCAACGTCCTGGGCTCGGCCGAGGAGCTGACGGCCTCTCTGACGTTCGTCGACGTCGATGGAAACACCGACTTGGACGTCGTCTTCGCCAACGGACGGCACTGGGCCCAGACGAACGAGGTGTACCTCAACAACGGCGTGGGTCAGTTCACGGTGGGGTACCCACTCGGGCCCGAGAAGGCGACCACCTACGCGGTTCCCGCGGGCGACCTGGACGGGGACGGTGACGCGGACATCATCGTGGCCAACGACCGGGCCGAGAACTGGGTGTACCTGAACAACGGCGCGGGTCACTTCCGGCGGGCGTGGTCGGTCGGCCCCGACGTGGAGCCCGCACGCAGCGCTCAGCTGTACGACCTCGACCGGAACGGAGCGCTCGACGTGCTCGTCACCAATCGTGGGACGGCGAACGGCTTCTACCTGAACGACGGCACCGGCCACTTCGGGCCCAAGCGGGAGTTCGGCAATCCCGACGGATCCACGATCGCGGTGGCGGTCGGCGACGTAGACGGCGACGGAGATCCGGACCTTGTCCTGGCCAACCGTGACGGGCAGGCGAACCACGTGCTCCTGAACGACGGAGCACTCGGCTTCGGCGAGCGGCGGCCGTTCGGCACCGGGAGCGACGAGACGCGCTCCGTCGCGCTGGCCGACCTCAACGGCGACGGCATCCTCGACATCGTGGCCGCCAACATCGGAGAGCCTAACGGCCTCTACTTGGGCAAGGGCGACGGGAGCTGCCAGCCCGAGACGTCTTTCGGTGGCTCCGAGCAGTCGTACGGGGCGGTCGTCACCGACGTCGACCAGGACGGAGACGAGGACATCGTCATCGCCAATGTCCGCGACCGCAACGCGGTCTACCTCAACCCGGGGACCGCCGGCGGGGAATGGGACGGGATGTGGCTGGGCGAGGAAGCAGCCACGACCTACGGCCTTGCTGCCGGGGACCTCACTGGAGACGGCTACCCCGAGCTCGGGTTCGCGAACTCCGGCTCGCTGAACCGCCTGTTCATGAACCTCGGGACGCGGCGGGACGACAATGCGCTGCGCTCGCCCGAAACATACACCGTCGCGCTCCGCTACCTGGGTACGGCTGGTTGGGAAATCTCAGCTTCCGAACGCACCTCCGATTCACCGGTGGTCCTGGTGGATCCGTATCTGACCCGCGCGAAATACGCGGCGCCCGAGGTCTGGGACCCCGCGGACACGCGTCCCGAGTACACTCGCGCCGATACGCTCTTCAGTGACACCGAGGTCGTCGACGCCCAGATCGACCGTGCCGATTTCATTCTGGTCCAACACGGCCATCCCGATCATGTCATGGACGTGCCGTATCTGGCGCATCGTACTGGCGCCGTGGTAATCGGTCACGAGACTGTCATCAACATCATGCGAGCGTACGGCGTTCCCGATTCACAGCTCATCACGGTCCGGGGCGGGGAAGACTACGACTTCGGCGACGTTTCGGTGCGGGTCATTCCCAGCCTGCACAGTCCGCTGAACGACAAGAGGTATTACCAGTCGGAGACGGTCGAACCCGGAGCCAAGCGGCCCCTCCGCATCAACCAGCTGGTCGAGGGCGGCTCACTGATGTTCCTGGTGCGGATCGCAGGCCACCAGGTACTGACGATGGGGTCCATGAACTTCATCGAGCGGGAGGTCGAGGGCCTGCGTCCCGATATCGCGCTCGTCGGCGCCGCGCCCTCACACCTGGAGATCTATCAGTACACGCCTCGGCTCATGCGTGCCCTCGGGTATCCGCCGGTCGTCATACCGACGCATGCGGACAACTTCCGTGCGCCCTACGGGTCCGAGCTCGCATACCGGCATGAATGGGTGGAGGCCTTCGCCGCAGAGGTGCGCATCGCATCACCCGACTCGCGCCTGATCATTCCCCGACACCTGGAGCCGATCCGGCTGTCCGTACGGTGACTGCCGCGGCTCTACCGAAGATCGTCTCCAGCGATCAGCAGCGAGACCGCACCCTCCGTACGGCGGCAGTGATGATTCTGTCCTTCATCGCGAGCCCCGTCCTCGCTCGGGACCCCGTCCTCGCCCAGGCCCGGGACTATCCCATCCTGGACGTGCACGTCCACGCCCATCGGTCGCCACCTTAGCGCTCGTATTGCGCGCTCTCGGGTCGGATCGGCGTGATGGACGAATCTGGAGCCCCCGTCTGCGACACTCCGCTCGAGCCTGCCCGCGACAGAGCGGACCTGATGACACGCACTCTCGCGTACCTCGAGACCTACGACACGTACGCCATCGCCATGACGCAGGAGTTCGCCCAAATCGAAGCATGGATGGGTGAGAGCGACAGGATCTTCGCGTCGATCCAGACGGGCGTGGCCGATTTCGAGACGAACGGCGTGAGAACGCTCGTCGAAGCGGGGAAGGTGATCGCCATCGGTGAGCTGATGACTCAGTACGAGGGAATCGCGCCCGACTCCGAGGCGGTGAACGAGATTTGGGAGCTGGCGGTGGAACACGACGTGCCGGTCGGCATCCACATGTCCGCGCCAGGCGCACAATTGCCGTCGTACGTGGCCCGGTTCGGCAACCCGCTCCTCCTGGAGCCCGTGCTCGAGCGCTACCCGGACCTCAGGGTGTATTTGATGCACGCGGGCTGGCCGTTCCTGGAGGAGACGGTCTCTATCCTGAGGCAGTATCCGAATGTCTACGTCGACATCAGCTTCATCGACTGGCAGATGCCCCGGCGGATCTTCTACAGGTATCTCGAGGGTCTGATTCTCTACGGCTTCGAGAAGCGTATCATGTTCGGGTCGGATCAGAATTGGCCCGACGCGATCGAGGTGGCCGTCCGGGGAATCGAGGAAGCACCGTTCCTCTCGGCGAGCCAAAGGCAAGACATCTTCCTTCGAAACGCGGTGAGGTTCTTCAGACTGAGCGACGAGCGGCTACGAAGTCGCTGAGAACGGCCTTACCGGAGTCGGTTGAATCGCGCGAGGATGGCGCGTAGCCGGTCGTGGGGCAGGGCATCGGACCGGTTCCCATCTCTCCCGACCATCGTTTCCGCCCCGACCAACGCGTTGATGATCGCCTCCTCGGTCGCTTGGACCGTGGCCGCGAACAACGGGCTGATCTCACCGTTGCTGAGGGCGGTGATCTGAGAGGTAGGGTTCGAGCCGGCGGCACCGGCGTTGGCGGTCGAAAAGGCGATGAAGATGTCGCCGGACCCGTTGCTCGCGATCCCACCGGTCCTCGCGACGCCCAGGGAGCCGCGCCGGGCGATACGCTTCAGCTGATGAGGCAGTAGAGGCGCGTCGGTCGCGATTACGATGATGATCGAGCCGCGATCGTCTCGATCGAGGTCTGGACCGGGGCCGTCTTCGCGGATGATCTCCCGCCCCACCGGAACGCCGGCGACGGTCAGGTTCGCCCGCCCGCCGAAGTTGGCCTGCTGATACGCGAAGCGATCTTGGGCACGTTGGGTTCGGAGCCGCCGAATGAGCGACCTATTGCAAGGTCGCGAGAACCTCCCGCAACAGATCGTGCGAGGACTCGAGAAACTCGGACAGGGTCCGGGTCATCACGTCCAGCTCTCCCTGCTTCTGCTGGAGATCTAGGATCATCAGGTTCGCGAGCTTCCCCCGCCCCACGAAGTTCCTCCCCATGGCATCAGCGGCGTCATTCGCCTCTTTGGCGTCATTCGCCGTGGGCGTCTCTGTCTTCGTGACCAGCTCCTGGGCGACGTTGCGCGCCGTGTAGGAGTAGGTCAGCTCGACGGGATAGGTGGTGTCCGGGTCCTCGGCCAACTTCCGTGCGTTGGCGGCTGAGTCTTCGAGCTCGGTCATCTCCGTGCGCTTCTTGGCCAATTCGTCCGCGAGGTCGCGGGCCACGGACTTCGCGCCGCTCTTGGCCATCTTCGAGACGTCACCGGTGAGCTCGACGATGGCGGCGTCCCCTCTGCTCGCCGCCCGCCCCGTCCAGTCGAGGGCGTCGCCCGCGGTAGCAAGGGCTCTCCGAAGTTGTTCGCGCTGGCGAACCCTGAGTAGACCATCCTGTTTCACCCGAGCGAGGGCAAGCCACGCCAACTGGCGTGACGCCTCGTGCATCTCGGGAGATCGGGCCAACAAGCTCCGCAGGTTGGGCTGTTGCTCTCCGTCCCTACCGGGCATAAAGGATCCTCCCTCGGCACAGCGATTTTTGCCTGCGCCAGCACCTCTACGAGGTGCGTCCGGCGCCTGCCGTAATCCTTAAACTAGCGCAAGTGGGAAGATCACGTGTCGATGGGGCCTTCAGGGAGTTTCGCTGCGAAGCCGACGATCGTGCCGCAAGGCGCTCGGACGAAGATCTCGTCCATACCGTAGAAGGTCTGCCGACGGGGAACCAGGACCTCCGCGTCACCGATCGCCGCGATAACGTCGTCGAGGTCGTCTACCTCTACGAACAGCGTCATCGTCGCATCCGCCATCTCGTCGGCAAGCCCCGCCGGGCCACCCGATTCCTCCAGGTCCGCCACGACACTCGCCCGACTCTGATACATCAACACGACTCCACCCTTCTCCAGCATCGCGAAGCCGACGGCGTCCTCGTGCGGAACCGTGGCGGTGAGCTCGAATCCGAGCGCGTCAGTCCAGAATGGCAGGCAGGGCTCGATGGTGTCGACGCTGATGATGGCGGTGGCTTTTTTCACGGTGGGCTCGGCTCGGTATCGGTGATCGTGGGGCTTCCTGTCCAGACCCATGGAGCCGTAGATTGTCCGCGCTCTTCTATCTGGATCCGGCGAGTCATGTAGGACATTCGATCTTCGCCAGCGACCTCCTGGAACGCAACAAAGCGAGGGTCGTCCATTCGGGAGGTCTTCATGAATGCCCGAGTACGCTTTGCGCTCCTCATCGTCGCCCTCCTCAGCCTTCTCCTGATCCTCTACTGCCCGCGCCCCGGCCCGACCGGGCCTGGACCGGTAATCCCACCCGGTTCGACCGTGGTCGTGCCCGGATCGACGGTGGTCGTCCCTGGCTCGACGGTTGTGGTCCCGCCTCCTGTGCTCCCACCGGCTGGCTCGGTCGTTCAGTTGGCCGGTGGGTTGGAGCACACGTGCGCGTTGCTCCGAAACGGCGACGTTTACTGCTGGGGCTCGTCCCCGGTCGGGCAACTCGGGTACGGCAACACCGACACGATCGGGGACGACGAGACGCCGGCCAGTGCGGGCCCAGTCGAGGTCGGCGGCACGGTGACTCAGATCACCAGCGGCAACGTCCACACCTGCGTGCTGCTCACAACCGGCCGGGTCCGCTGCTGGGGTGGGAGGGGAGGCCGGCTCGGCTACGGACACTTTGAGACGATCGGCGACGACGAGCTGCCTTCCAGCGCGGGCGACATCGATGTCGGCAGCTCGGTGACCCAGATCGCAGCGGGTAGTATTCACACTTGCGCCCTGCTCACCGGTGGGAGCGTTCGCTGCTGGGGCCGAAACCTCGGCTACGGGAACACGGAGACGATCGGTGACGACGAGCTACCGTTCACCGCAGGCGACATCGACGTCGGCGGCACGGTTACCCAGATCGCGGCGGGTGGCGACCACACCTGCGCCTTGCTCACCGGCGGGAGGGTTCGCTGTTGGGGCAGCGCGTTCAACGGCCAGCTCGGGTACGGCAACACCAATCGGATCGGCGACAACGAGACGCCCGACAGCGCGGGCGACGTAGACGTCGGTGGCAACGTCGCCCAAATCGCGGTCAACGGAAATCATACCTGCGCGCGACTCGATACGGGCGCCGTTCGTTGCTGGGGCGCGGCGCGTGAGGGCCAGCTCGGCTACGGCAACATCGATGAGATCGGCGACGACGAGACGCCGTCCAGCGTGGGCGACGTCAATATCGGTGGTGCGGCGAGTCGCATTTGGGCAAGAGCTGGCCACAACTGTGTAATGCTCTCGACGGGTGGTCTTCGGTGTTGGGGTGAGGGGACTGGCGGCAGATTGGGATACGGAAACACGAACCGGATCGGCGACAACGAAACCCCCGCGACGGTCGGTTTGGTCGACGTGGGCACCACCGTGACAGAGGTTGCCGCTGCTGGCGAGCACACGTGCGCGGTCACGAGTGGCGGGACCGTACGCTGCTGGGGTCGTGGAGGCCGGGGCGCCCTTGGCTACGCCAACACGGACGACATCGGCGACGACGAGCTGCGGCAACTGCCGGAGACGTGTCGGTTCCGTAGGTCATTGGAACGGTCCCTTTGTGAGGTGCCTCCATGCGACGCCGTCAGTTCCTACAGGCAGCCACGGGTCTTTCCCTCGCGGGACTGCCCTTCACGTCACGCGCGGCGCCGGCGCTCCGGGGTAGCGAACCCGCCTCACCTGTTCAGCCTCGCCAAGAGGGTCCCGTTGCCATCGACGGCTTGGGAGAGATCCGCTTGGACTACGAGCCCGAGCTCCTGGACGAGATCATCGGCAGCGGGATGCGGTGTTGCGTCGTCACCGCGGGGAATCCTGGGCTTTACGGTGCGGACGCATTCGAGGACATGCGGGCCGAGATCGAGGCGTACGAAGCGCACATCGACGCCCTGCCGGGCCGGCTGTCACGTGTTCGCTCCGTTGCGGACATCGATCGGGCCAAGCGCGATCGCACGATCGGCCTCGTCTACTACCCCCAGAACGCCACGCCCCTCGAGCGGGATATCGGGCGCCTGAACACGCTCTGGGACATGGGCGTCCGCATCATGCAGCTCACGTACAACCACCGTAACCTGCTGGGAGACGGTAGCTCGGAGCGGACGAACGCGGGGCTGTCGGAGTACGGCATCGAGGTCGTCGAGCGCATGAACGAGATCGGGATGGTGGTGGACGTGTCCCACTCGGGCCGGCAGACCACTTTGGACGCAATCCAGTTCTCGAGTGCACCGATCGCCATCACCCACGCCGGGTGCGCCTCCGTCTTCCAGCACTCGCGGAACAAGACGGACCTCGCGCTCAAGGCGATGGCCGACAAGGGCGGGGTGATCGGCCTTGTCCAGCTCAACCCCTATTTGGGTCCGAAAGAGCGCAACACACTCGACGACTACCTCGACCACATCGAGCACGCCGTGAATCTCTGCGGCACCGACCATGTGGGCATCGGCAGCGACCGCGAGCACCGCACCATTCCCGATACTGAGGAGCAGGTCCAGCGGCTCAGGGACGAGCTGTCGGTGCTCTATCCGGACCCATCTACGATGCCGCCCGTCCGGTGGCCGTTCTTCTTGACCGAGCTGAACCATCCCCGGCGGATGGAGACCATCGTGGAGGAGCTCGACCGGCGCGGGCATTCCGCCGATGCCATCGAGAAGATCATGAGCGGGAACTGGTACCGGTTGTTTGGGGAGGTGTGGAGGTAGGGTCGCCTCGAGGAGAAGCCCGCGGCGCTTAGGGGTGCGCCGGATTCACGATGTACCCCTCCTGCCAATGCCCGTCGATGAACGCCGGAGGCACGCCGGCGACATGGAGGGCTCCCTCGTACGGTCGCTCGATGGGCCGCCCCGCCAGTCCGGCAACGAGCGCCTGAAGCTCATCGTGGTTGGGAATCCGAAGGAGCGAAAACCCGAACATCTCCGCCAAGCGTTGGGCCTTTTCCTCGATCTTCTCCGGAGTGCACCGCGACTTGGCGGGGAGCGGTTTCTGGCCCAGCGCCTTCCACGCCGAGGCCGGGAAGGATTCGATTGCCAAGCCGCCGTCCTGTGGCACGCTCGGCTCCATCGAAAAGAGCCGCCCCCAGCCGCGCTCGTCGAGCGCGTCGAAGAAGTCGATCGAGAAGCTCACGAACGGAAAGTAGTTCCTCGGCTTCACGTGCCCCCCCACGCCCGTCTTGGCCGGCGTGTTCAGCTCGCGCTCGCACGCCCGGCAATGCTCGTGCTTGCTCTTTGGTGACTTCCAGCCCTGCGGGCCATCGACGAAGAGAAGGCGAGCCTCGGCGTCCTGGGCAAGCCGCGCCACTCCATCGGCGAGCGACTGGGGATTCGGAGTCCCGGACACACCGAGTCCGGAAGTCGGCAGGAGGGTGACGCTCGTGCGCGTTTCTCCGAACTCGAGAACGGCGATGCCGATGTCCTCGAGACGCTTGTAGGCGAGGTCGATGGAGATGGTCGGCAAGATATGCGCTGATGCACGAAACGGTGGAACGGTGCGGGCCCCCGACTCCAATCGGAGGTCCGCTCAAGAGAGCATTGTGGCAGCTTCGGTTCGATCTGGCCATGGGCTTGGCGTGCCGACCGGTGGGGGGCGGAGCTGAGCTGGGAGGCGGGGCTCACCGCCCCTCAGGGCTTCGGTATCGCCAGCGCGTCCGTGGCGAAGATGCCGGTTGGACGCGTGGGACCGAACCACTCCAGCTTGTCGGCGGTGAGCCGGAACGCCTGCACGATGTCGGGATCGACGTCAGGAGTACCTCCCGGCTTCGAATCCACCGCGAAGAGCGTGCCCTCGGGTCCCGTCACGAGGTCCCGGAACGCGCCGAGCTGCGTGACCACGGGCGAGCCGGCGGCTTCCGTCAGCGAGCAATCCGCTGCATTGGAGTCATAGACGTGGATCAGGGACTCGGCCTCGGCGAACGCCACCTTGTTGGCCCCGATGACCACTCCGGATTCCAGAGGGAGATCCGTTCGAGGGAACCCGGCCTGAGGGGAGATGCCGCCGGATTCGAGCTTGAACGCATCCACTCCGCCGACCCCGGCGAGCCACACGCACCCCGAAAGCTGATCGACCACGAGATCCCGGCGGCCGCCCAGGGGTGTATAGGGAGAGCCTGTGAGCTCAACGAACTGGAGGGCGTGGCCGTAGGTGTATGCGTGGAGCCGACCACCCGCCAAGGCGAGCAGCGTGCTCTCGGTGGGGCCGGGCAGGATCCTGATGTCCTGCACCTGGAATCCCTGACCGTCCAGCGGATGGGAGACTCGGGCGAAGTAGGAGGGGCTGCTACTGACCCTGTATGCTCCGGTGCCGGTCGGGACGAGCCACGATGAGAACGCCACGGCGAGGAACGGGTCGATGGCCCACCGCCGTCCTTCGCCGCCGCCCACGCTCCCGAACTCGGCGGCGCGGACTCCCCACCCCGTGGACAGGTCGAGGTCGAAGCCCTGATTTCGCTCGGTCCGCGAGCGGTTGACCCAGATCCGCTCCGCGTCCCGATCGTAGGCCATGAAGAGCCCGCGATTCCCGCTGATGTTCATGACCCCCGCAGGTTCGAACGTCCCGGCATCGAGGTCGGCAGTGAAGAGGTGGACGCCGTCGTTGGCCACCGAATACACGAACGTCACGTTGCCACCAGGGGGCGGTGGAGGCGGGGGCGGAGCCGTGACGTTCAGGTTCGCAGTGGCTTCGAGGCCGGTGCCCGTGCGGGCCCTGACGGTCGTCGATCCGGGCGCCAACGCTACGAACGACCCAGCCGTGTTGTAGGTGGCCACGCTCGGGTCGTCTACGGACCAGCTGGCGTCGTTCGTGTAGTCCACGACGGACCCGTCCACGAAGGTGGCTTTCGCCGAATACACGGCGATGCCCCCTGGGGCCGCCGTGATCGATGAAGGCTCGATGACGAGGGCGGTCACCGGGTTCGTCACGGTCAAGGTCGCCGTGGCCTCCAGCCCGCCTTCCAGGACGGCCCTGACCGTCGTCGAGCCCGGTGCCACGGCGATGAAGGACCCCTGCGTGTTGGGGGTGGCCACGGCTGGGTCGTCAACCGACCAAGTCACCTCCTGCGTGTAGTCCGCGGTCGACCCGTCTGCGAACGTTGCCCTTGCCGCGAACAGGACGATGCCCCCGACGGCCGCCGTCTGCGATCCAGGCTCGATGTCGAGGGCCGTTACGGGATTGGTGACAGTCAGAGTCGCCACGGCCTCGCGCCCATCGTCCAGAACGGCCCTAACCGTAGTCGATCCAGGGCTCAGCGCTGTGAACGTCCCGAGCGAGTCATGTTGTGCCACGTTCATGTCGTCGACCGACCAAGTGACGAACTTGCTGTAGTCCTCGGTAGTACCGCCGTTGAAGGTTGCGATGGCCGTGAAGAAGGCGGCTCCGCCAACCGGAGTCGTGGTCGATTCAGGGTCGATTGCCAGAGTTGTGATGGCCCTTCCGACGGTCACTGTCGCCGAAGCTTCGAAGACATCGTTGAGCACCGCTCGGATGGTCGTCTCGCCGGGTCCGACCGCCGTCACCTCCCCTGACGGACTGACCGTGGCCACGCTCGTATTACCGGAGGACCATCTGACCGCCGACGTGATGTCGTACTGCGGAGGATTCGGCCGGATCCCACGCGCGCGGAGCTGAAGTTGGTCACCCACGTCCAGGTTGGCCTGAGACGGTGCGATTTCAAGGGAGGTGATATCGATGACGGTGAGCGTCGTGGACGCGCTTCTCGAAACTCCGAATGTCTGATCAACGAGGTCGTCTCCTGTTCGGGACCCCGCTGTCGCAGTGATCGTGGTCGTGCCCGGGGCGAGGGCAATCGCGACCCCATTCGAACTGATGGTAGCGACCGAAGGGTCGCTCGAGCTCACGCTCATGAGGTACGAGGAATGGTCCGCGCTGAGTCCGTCGGACCACGTGGCAGTCGCCGTGAACTGAACCGAGCCCCCGAGCAGAACCTCCTGATCACGTGGGGCGACCGTGACCGAAGTCAGACTCACGAACCGAGGACCTGTGGTATACTCGTCCTTACACCCTGGGGGAAGCGTCACCAAACTCAGAACCAAGCCGACTATCCAGACTCTACGCAACATCCTATCGCTCCCCGTTCTCGAGATCGGCACGAGACTTCGACGATGTGCACGCGAACGGCTCGACGTGTCAGTCTCGGGGTTGCTCGAATGGGAAGACGACAAACGCGCGCGGAAACGATCATGCCCGGATAGCGAGCGGGCGGTGTGAGGCGGTAGGAAGGAGTGGGTCGGGGTCCTAGGCTCAGATACTCACCGGTTCATCCCGGTGGTCGACCAAGCCTGGACTGAAGCGCTTCCAGCTCCCCTCGCAGGGTCACCGTCCGCTGGTGATCGGGTCCGAGCGTCTCGACCCATACGCTCAAAGCGCGCTGGAAGGACGCCAGCGCTTCGTCCGGGCGGCTCGTCTGTTCGTAGAGTCTGGCCTGTGCCGCCACAACGGCGCCCACGTCCCTGTGAGTCTCCCCGAAACGCTGGACTTGTATCGACAAGGCCCGCTCAAACGAGGCTTCCGCCTCCCCGAAGGCCCCCTGGTCGGTCAGCACTCGGCCCAACCCCAATATCGTAGACGCCAGATCGGGATGGTCGGGATCCAGGACGGCTTCCTGAACGGCTGCCGCTTCCCTATACCAGTGCTCGGCCTCGTCCAGCTTTCCGGCGTCGCCCAGGACGCTGGCCAGGTCTTCCATCACCCAGGCGGTGACGGGGTGTACAGGCCCCTGCAGGCGCGTCTGTCGTGACACGAGATCGCGGAAGACGTCCTCTGCGGATTCCAGGTCGCCGCTTCGGCGTTGCATCAGGGCCAAATTGCTCTGTGCGACGATCGAGCGTTGGTGGTCCGCTTCCACCGAGCTCCTCAACGCCTGCAGAGCGTGAGCTTCAAACTCCGCTGCTTCCGCGTAGGAACCTTGCCGAAACAGCCCCACCGCCAGGTTATTCGCCGTGATCCCGACGCTGCGGTGATTCGGCCCGAACTCGTCGAGACGGATGTCCAGGGCTTCGCGATACATCGCCTCGGCCTCTTCCAGCTGACCGAGTGTCTCGACCACGATCCCAAGGTCGTTGAGCGATCGAGAAAGCACCGGTCGGAAGGCGTCACCGGCACTCCGCCGAATGCGCACGGCGTCTCGAAGGAGTGGCTCGGCTTCGTCCGACCTTCCCTGTTCGTGGAGGACCCATCCGAGCGTGTTGAGCGACGCCGCTAAGTCGGGGTCATCCCCTCCGAGCGTCTCCCTTCTGAGCTCCAGCGCGGCCACTGCCCAGGGCTGCGCTTCTCCAGCCAGCCCGAGTCGATCATACCCGTCGGCCAGGACGTCCATCATCTCGGCGCGGAGCTCGGGCTGGTCCGAATACGTTTCCTCCATGCGCGCGGCCTGCAGATCGAGGAGCTGTCGCGCGGTGAGGGTATCCGTCGCTTGATCCGCGCCCGTCGCGCCGAACATCTCCATCAAGAAGCCACGGACCTCTACTGCCTTGTCGCGCTCATCCAGGGCGATGTCTCGCTGCTCCGCCACGCGCCGGGACTGCACGAGAGTGACCGTGGTCGTTGCCGTCAGTCCGACGAAGGCCGCGGCCGCCGCAGTGACGGCCCAGGCATGACGGCGCACGAACTTCTCGGTGCGATACCGGACGGTGTCGGGGCGGGCCAGGACCGGCATACCGTCGAGATGCCGCTGCACGTCGTCCGCGAGGGCCGACGCGGACGAGTACCGGCGAGCTGGCTCTTTGCGGAGCGCCATGAGCACGATGTTGTCCAGATCTCCGGCCAGCCTCCTGCGTAGCTGATCTGGCCCCGAGCTTCGGCGCGCGCCGACTTCCTCGGGCGATAGAGTCTGTGTCGTACCGTCCCGGAGTGCCCGGCTGTGTACGCGGGTCACGGAGGTGCTGGGGCGGTCGGGATCGGTTTCGCACACCGCTCGCTCGATCTCCTGAGGCGACTCCGTGCCCGACGCGTAGGGGTGGTGCCCTACGAGGAGCTCGTACAGCAACAGGCCGAGTGCGTAGACATCCGTGGCCGTCGTGACCGGCTCGCCCCGCACCTGCTCGGGCGCGGCATACTCCGGCGTGAGCATCCGGACGTCGGTACGCGTCGCTACCGCGGTGCCGAACGACCCGAGCGGAGCCAAGACCTTGCCGATGCCGAAGTCCAGAAGCTTCGGGATGCCGTCGTCCGTTACCAAGATGTTGGTGTGCTTGATGTCGCGGTGGACGACGAGATTCTGATGCGCGTGCTGAACGGCTCCACAAACCGTCTGGAACAGCTCGAGCCGTCGGCGGACGGAGAGCCGATTGGCGTCGCTATACTCATCGATGGGCGTCCCCTCGACGTACTCCATCACGAAGTACGGTCTTCCGTCCTCCGTGGCTCCGCCGTCGTGGAGCTGCGCGATGTTGGGATGATGGAGGCTCGCCAGAATCTGTCGCTCGAGCCGGAAGCGCCTGAGGACTTCGTCGGTGTCGAGCCCCCGGCGGATGAGCTTCAGAGCTACGGCCTGTCTGAAATCGTCCACCTCCTTCACGGCGAGATACACGTCGCCCATTCCGCCCCGCCCAAGAGGGCGCACCAAGCGGTAGGGTCCGACGTGGCGAGCCTCGAGCGACTCGGCTAGGCCGTTCGAATCCGGCAGGTCGGGGAGACGCACGAGCGGCACATCCATGAACTCCGGGTCGGCGTCGTGTTCGGCCAGGAGGCTTTGGACCTCCCGCAACAGGTCGGAGTCGACGCCGCAGGCTTGGTGCACATAAGCCGATCGCTCCTCGACTGGCCGGTCCAGCGCGGCCAAGCAGATCGCTTTGATCTCCTCCCAGCGCTTCGAATCCATCAATCCGGGCCCCCCAGCTCGCGTCGGAGCCAGATCTTCGCGGCCGTCCACGCGCGCCGGATCGTTACCTCGGACGTGCCCAACACATCGGCGATCTCTCGATGCTGTAGCCCGCCGAAGAAACGATATTGCACGACCAGCGCGCCCCGCTCGTCGAACCCCGCGAGCTTCGTCATCGCTTCATCCAAAGCGACGAGCCACTCGGATTGTTGATCGGTGAGGGATCCTCCTATCAGGGTCAACTCGGCGATCTCGTCGAACCGGACGTGCGCCGCTCCGCCACCCCGCTTCCCTGCATTCTTCATCTTTGCATAGTCGATCAGGATTTGCCGCATGGCGTTGGATGCGACTGCGAAGAAGTGCGCACGGCTCTGCCACTCGAGCTCCGCATGATCGACCAGCTTCAGGTAGGCCTCGTGGACGAGGGCGGTGGGAGTGAGGGTGTGCCCGTCGCGCTGCGCGCGCATCTTACCCCGCGCCAACTCTTTGAGCTGATCGTAAACCAGCGGGAGGAGCTGATCGAACGCCCCGGCTCGCCCTTCAGCGGCTTCGTGAAGAAGCCGGGTGACCGCGTGCGGACCTGCGCCGCCCTCAGAATCGCTCATGACGCTCCCCTGACCCCGAGGATACATTGCGGCACGCCAGCCCTGCTGCAACGCGGGCGACTACGCCTGAGGAGCTCGCCACGCGCTAGCTCGCTTCAGTCAGCTCGTGGCTGTCTTCCGCTGTCAGATCGAGTCCGTATACTTGCTTCAGCTGTTGAATGCGCTCCAAGGTCTTCTTCGAGAACGGGGGCTTCCCCTCGAATGCGTGCAGAACCATTCCTTCGAGCAAGTCGCCCAGCGACAGGTCCAGGTACTCCGCCGTTGCCTTGAGCACCTTGACGATCCGCCGCTCGATCCGTACGCCCGTCTGCACACGCTCTATCTCTTTCTTCACGACTCCTCCGTAGCCTGAGCGCCCGAGGCGGCGAGGCCCCGCTCGATCCGGGGCTTCGGCAGAACGAACACGCGCTTGGCCAAATCCGAGGTGAGCACGTCGGGCTCGTAGTATCGGAACAGTGCGCCGTCCCTCCACCGAAGCAAGTCGGGGTTCCGGCTCGCGAACTCCGGCCACGAACAGTCCTCGTCGTCGTCGTTCAGCCGCTCGTTGATCAGAAAGAGAAACGCCCAAGTCACCGTCGCATGGTATAGCTGCGGAACTCCATGTGCGGTCGCGAACCGACGCAGCCCGTCCTCATAGATCCGAATCGCGTCGAGGAGAGGCATGCGCCGGAGGTAAATCCAGGCGAGGCGCACGTGATCGCTGTGGCGGAACATGTCGGCCGACAGGGACTGCCGCTCGAAGGCACTCACGAACGCTTGGTCGGAGAGCTGGACAGAGGCGCCCAGGGCTGGTTCCTGATCGGGTTGGTACATTGGTAGGATGGTACACGACTGCTAGGCAGTCGTCAACCCAAACATCCCAACTCACCGAGGCGACAAAGCGCCCCTCATTCCGTGTTGAGCGCCACCTGCGGATCCACCCGTGTTGCCCTCAGCGCCGGCAGCCAAGCGGCGAAGAACCCGATCACGGTCATGAGCGCCGCAACGGTCGCGTAGGTGCCGAGATCCATCGGCTCGACGCCGTACAGGAACGCCTCGAGGCTTCGGCTCGCGAGGAGTGCGGCCACGAGGCCAAGCACGAGACCGCCGGCTGCGAGCCTCATCCCCTGGGCCACGACCATTCGTCGCACGCTCCCGGCCTCGGCTCCGATGGCCATCCGCACCGCGATTTCCCGTCGCCGCTGGTCTACGGAGAACGCCAGGACGCCGTAGAGGCCCACGAGGGCCAGGAGCGCCGCCAAAACGCTGAATGTGCCGAGCAGCACAGTACCGAAGCGCGCCTGGGCCGTCTGGCTACGCAGGCTCTGCGAGAACGGCTGTGCCAGGAAGATCGGCAGGTCCGGGTCGAAGCCGCCCACGACCTCACGAACCGTCCGCTCGAGGTTGGCAGGGTCCGTCTCCGTGCGGAGCACGAAGTCCACCGTCCGCGTGGCGAATCGCTCCCACGGCAGATAGATGTCCGGGTCGTCCGCGCCGGCGAGAAGATCCGTCGTGAGATCGCGATAGCGCACGTCTTCGGCGACGCCCACGATGGCGAGCTGGAGGCCGTCCGGGCGGCCGATGCGGAGTGTTTGCCCGACGGGGTCCTGGCCCGGGTAGAACCGCTCGGCCAGAGCCTGACTGATCACGGTCACGTCGGGGTTGTCGAGATCGGCCCGCTCCAGGGCTCGCCCGCGGACGATCCGCGTCCCGAGCGTCTCCATCCAATCCGGCGCGACGCGTTGGAGATAGAACCGGATCCGATCCTCGGCCGACGAACCCTCGACGAATAGGTACGCCGCCGAGTATCCACCACGGAGTGGGGCGCTTGAAGCGTAGGTCACCGCGGTCACGCCGGGCACAGCTTCCAACCTCTCCTCGATCTCCTGCATCGCGGCGCGGAGCGCGTCCCCCGAATAGGGCTCGGGCGGCAGCGTCATACGGAACGCATAAAGAGCTTCGTGGTCGAATCCGGGCCGGACGTCCAGCTGCGCGCTGAAGCTCCGGGTCATGAGGCCCGCGCCCACCATGAGCACAAGCGCGAGGGCGACCTCGGCCACGACGAGCCCCTTCTGGATCACCGAGCGGCGGCGTCCCAGGCCTCCTTGGTTCCCCTCCCGCAATCCCGTCGCCAGGTCGCTGCGGACCGCGAGCAGCGCGGGCGTGAGCCCGGCCAGCACTCCCACGAGGGTCATGAGGCCGGCTGCTACGAGGAACACGCCCACATCGGGACGGATCTCCACATAGGCTGGAAGGAGCGCCTGGGGCATCACCGCCGCGAGCGCCTGGGCACCCCAGATCCCGATTCCGAGCCCCCCGATCGCACCCAGCCCCGCGAGCACCATGCTCTCCGTGAGGAACTGGCCCGCCAGCCGCGCGCGCCCCGCGCCCAGCGCCTTCCTCATGAGCACTTCATTACCTCGACCCGTGGTGCGGACCAGGAGCAGGTTGGCGACGTTCGCACCCGCGATGAGCAATAGAACGCCAGTGGCGCCCAGGACCAGAAGCACCAGCGTACGCGCACTCCCCATGTAGGCGTCCCGCATAGGCGTGACGAGCGCGATCCTGTCCTCGTGAGCCTCCGGATAAGCTTGTTCAAGGTTGGCCGCGATCCGGTCCATCTCGGCTTGGGCTTCCTCGACCTCGATCCCGTCGGCCAGCCGGGCCACCACACCCAGATACCTGGAGCCTCGGCTCTCCGTGCCGTCCTCCCCGACTCCGAGCGCCGGATCGCCCAACGGAAGCCACAGGTCGGCTTGGAGGGTCGTACCGGGGAAGTCGCCGGGAAGAACACCGATCACGGTGAAGGGTTGAGCGCTCAGCTGAATGGTCCGGCCAATGACACTCGGGTCACGGCCGTATCGATCGCTCCAAAGCGCCTCGCCCAGGAGGACGACGCTGCTCCCGCCGGGGATGGCGAGCTCGGCGGGTGAGAACGAACGCCCCACGATCGGCTGAACTCGGAGCAGCTCGAAGAAGCCCGCTCCCACCTGTTCGGCTTGGAGCCGAATCGCCGGGCCGTCTCCCATCAGGTTGGCCGACGTCGACGAGACCTGAGCCATCTCGGCGAAGCTCCTCGACATGTCCTCCCAGTCGCGCGATTCGGGAATCGAGGCCCCTCGGATGGCCGGCCCTTCGGGAGCGTCGTAGGCGCCTTGGATGAAGACGAGCCGGTCGGCATCGTCGAACGGAAGCCTCGTGAGGAGAGACGCGTTCACGACGCTGAAGATCGCCGTCACGGCACCGATTCCCAGCGCCAGCGTGAGGACCACCACCGCGGTGAACCCCGGTCGCCTGACGAGTCCCCGGACGGAGAGCTTCAGGTCCTGTGCGATTGATGCCATGATCCGGCTCCTCCCCTCGTCCCTTTCACGCCCCCTTCGGATCCGGCGTACCTCCGCCGCGATCCGCTCCCTGTCCCCGAACGCTCGGGCCGCTGATTCGCGAGCCTCTTCGGGGGCCATCCCGGAAGCCTCGAACTCCCGAGCTCTCTCCTCCAAGTAGTGGTCGATCTCCGCCTGCACTTCCTCCTTCGGATCCCCCGTCGGCCCGCCCGGCGCCATGTCGCGCTTCATCCCGACCTCCCGTCCCCTGTGGGTCCACGGTCCGGTGCGCCTAGCAAGAGCAGTGCATTGGCGGCTCCCGGGGTGGACCCGGAGCTCCGGCTAGAGACCATTAGCTGAGCACGGCGTGAACCGCCTCGGAAAAGTTCGTCCATCTCGCCGATTCCGCTTCCAGATGCTCCGAGCCGGTGCGTGTAATCCAGTAGAACTTGGCCCGTCGGTTGGTCTCGGTTCGGCCCCACTCGGACGTCAGCAAGCCCCGTCTTTCCAGGCGATGGAGCGCGGGGTACAGAGCACCTTCCTCGACATCGAGCACCCCACGGCTGGTGTCGCGAATGCGCTTCCCGATGGCGTATCCGTGAAGCGGCTCTTCGCGAGCCGTGCGAAGAATCAAGAGGTTGAGGGTGCCGGTGAAGAGGTCGCTGCCGCTCATTGGAGCTCCGCTGTGGTTGCGCCGTCAGTCGCGCCGCGTGGACCTCGCCCACCCCTGGTCCACTGAGGTATATAACCTAAGGGGACTATGCCTTAGTGGACAAGGGGTGTGGATCGTGGCATGGCCAGCTCAGACCGCACCCCCTGAGTGGTCTGCAGCCAATGTCGCGCCGGCACGCGCCAGGGGGGGGCGCCCGGAACTCGACCGGAGGGCGCCGGGCCTAATGGACGCTCACAGTCTGTCGATCACCGTGACGCCCGACAGGTGGTAACCGTTCATGGCCGTGAGGATCTCCAGCCCCTCCTCCATTGTGACGGTCTGCTCGACGAGGAGCTGAGGGTCGAGGGTCCCGGCGGCGATCATCGCGAGCATCCGGTCGTACTCGATGGCCTGGATGCCGTGGCTTCCCAGGATCTCCAGCTCGTGCGCGATCACCCGGGACATCGGCACCCGTGCCCTCCCCTCGTCCACGACGATGAGCCCTACCTGGATGTGCTTGCCGCGCTTCCGCAGGCACGCGACTGAATCGAAGCAGGTGCCGAGCGATCCGAGGGCGTCCAAAGACACGTGGGCGCCTCCCCCGGTGATGTCCCGCACGGCTCCCGCAACGTCGTCCACTGAGGTCGAGTCGAGCACGACTGCGGCACCGACCGCCCGCGCGCGGTCCAGCGCTTCGCTTCGGATGTCGACAGCCACGACCTGAGCGCCCAAAGCCGACGCGATCATCACTGCCGAGAGCCCGACCCCACCGCATCCGTGCACCGCCACCCACTCACCGCCGGACACTCGACCCTGGGCTTCAACGGCCCTGAACGCGGTTCCGAATCGACACCCGAGGCTCGCCGCGGTTACGAAATCCAACTCCTCGGGGAGGCCGACCAAATTCGTGTCGGCGTAGCGTAGCCCCACCCGTTCAGCGAACGAGCCCCACCCGTGGAAGCCGGGCTGGAATTGGTCGTCGCAGATCTGGGGGTCGCCACTGAGGCACGGAGGGCAACGCCCGCAGCCGGACACGAAGGGCACCGTCACCCGGTCCCCCACGGCCCAGCGACGCACGTCGCGACCCACTTCCTCCACGACACCGGCCAGCTCGTGCCCCGGGACGTGGGGAGGAACGATGTCCGGATCATGGCCCATCCAGCCGTGCCAGTCGCTGCGACAGATGCCCGTCGCCCTGACCCGCACGACGACTCCGTCATCTAAGACGGTCGGATCGGCCACTTCCCTGATCGTGATCGGCTCCCGAAAGTCCTCGTAGTATGCGGCTCGCATCTTCGGCTCCGTGGCTTTCGTGCGGTCGGGGGTAGGGGCGGAGAAGATGCGAGGCAGGCGGAGATCGGGATAGGGTGGGAGGAGGAGCGCCGCGGGCCAGGGTGAATAGCAGGGGGCTGTCGTCGCTCACGGGCTATGGCCCCCTGCAGATCGGGTGTTACTGTCAGCCCCCAACGAACGAGAGCAGGGTTTCCCCTTCCGGGCTATCTCGACTTTTCACCGTCCCGGATCCGCAATGAACGCTGACGGAGGATCAGGTTGATGCACGCTCAAGGAGTCGGCAAAACGATCGCAGCGTGCCTGGCCCTGTCGGTTGGGTCGGGGGCAGTGGAGTTGGGCGCCCAGGTCTACACCATGAACCCGTACCGAGCAACCTTCGAATGGGAGAAGCTCCCTGACGGAAGAACCCTGGGGATCGTGAGCGGGATCATTCCCGATCCAGATGGGCAACACCTGTGGATCCTGGACCGATGCGGCGCGAACCAGTGCGCGGGAACCGATCTAGACCCGATTCTGAAGTTCAACCTGGACGGGAACCTCGTAGAGAGTTTCGGCGCGGGACTCTTCGCTTTCCCTCATGGCTTCGCCCTCGACAACGAGGGGTTCCTGTGGGTGACGGAAGGGGGCGCACACGGTGACGCCCGAGCGACCCTCGGCGAGAGCATGGGCATGGGCCATCAGGTTCTCAAGCTCACACGACAGGGCGAGGTCGTGATGCGGATTGGGGAGGCCGGAGTTTGGGGAGACGACGCGAACCACTTCAACGGACCGTCCGGGGTCGCGATCGCCGCGAATGGGGACATCTGGGTCGCGGACGGACACCGGGGCGGCAACAACCGCATCGTCAAGCTTTCGAGGGATGGAGCCTTCCTCCTCGATGTCGGGGGTGGCGTCGGCTCGGAGAGCAGGGAGCCGGGCGCGTTCAGTGATGCGCACGACATCAAGATCGACTCCAGAGGCCGGGTCTACGTCGCGGACCGCGGGAACAGCCGGATCCAGGTCTTCGATCCCGACGGCAACCTGCTGTACCTCTGGACCCACTACGGGAAGCCGAGTGGGCTCTTCATCGACCGCAACGACATTCTCTATGCGGGCGACGGCCTCTCGGGCGATCTACGGACCGGTCCTCCCGATCCGTGGCGCAGCAACTTCGGATGGGAGAAGGGCATCCGGATCGGGGACTTGAAGACCGAGCAGGCTTATGTGACACACTTCATCCCCCAGCACGACGAGAACGTCGGACCGGGGATAGAGTTCCTCGGCGTCGACTTCGACGGCAACATCTACGCGGGCGAGATCAACCGTATGCGCCTCGTGAGATACGTGCTGGCCAGACCGCCCTTGGTGGGTGGGGGTGGGCCTCGACGATAAGAGGCACGCTTTACAGCGATCTGCGTGATAACGACGGAGGCGCCCTTCCCGACCCACTGAGAGGGGCGCCTCCGTGCTACCGCGTCTCCGCGCTATTGCGTTCCCGCGCTACTGCGTTCGCTACTGTGTGCCCTTGAAACGGGCGCCGAGGCCGTCCCGGTCGATGGCCGCGCCCCGCAGATAGACCGCGTCGATCCGCCTCGTGTTCGTGATGTCCTCGAGGGGGTTCGCGTCCAATACGACGAAGTCGGCGCTCCTGCCCGCCGCGACCGTGCCCACGTCGGGCAACTCCATCAACTCGGCTGAAGTCCCCGTCGCTGCCGTGATGACTTCGGCTGGCGACATCCCGGTGCTGACCATGTCTGCCATCTCCTGATGTACGGCCCAGGGCGAGCTTCCGTCGGTTCCGAACGCGATGGTGATCCCTTCGCGGTTGAGTCGGTCCAGGTTGCGCGCCTGGATGCCGAACGCCTCCTGGGCGGCGGGCCGGTCAGTCGACCGCTCCTGCATCTCAGCTAGCTGGTCCGCCGGGACTGTCCCGCTGAGCCAGCTGAGGTCCTCGGCAACCCCGGGGCCCGGGAGATTCGGTACCAGCACCACGTTGGGGCGCTCCTTCCAGAGCGCGATGACCTCGTCGTCGACGTCCATGTCGCGGATGCCGTGCGCGAACGCGTCGATGCCCGCGCGGAGGAGGCCTTTTGCGTCCTCGAGCCTGAAGATGTGGGCCGTGACGCGGAGGCCGTTGCTGTGGGCCTCGTCGATGACTGCGCTGTACAGCTCCGGAGAAAGCCTGGTGTATTGCCCGCCCCGGTCGTCCACCCAGATCTTGACGAAGTCCACTTGCTGACCGGCCAGCTCCTGCACCGCGGCGCGGGCCTCTTCCTCACTCGTCACCCAGTGCGGTACCTCCGAGCGCCCTTCTTCCGGTGACGTAATCCCGCGCCCCGCGCTCTGGGACCGGGCACCATCCGGCACGAGCTCATTTCGCATCGCGAACGCAGCCTCTCCGTCGTCCAGACCCAAGCTCAGGGCCGCACCGGCCCCGTAATACGCCATGTGCTGGAGTAAATCGGTCCGCTCGTCGCGTGGGTTGGACAGGTGGACGTGAGCGTTGACGATGGCGGGCATCACCGTCTTTCCGCTCAGATCGACACGCGTCGCGCCACCCGGGATCTGCACGTCCGACCTCGATCCGACCTGTGTGAAGCGGTCGTTCTCGACGACGAACACCGCGTCCTCGATGGCCGCGCTGCCGTCGCCGACGATCAGGCGGGCGCCTTCGTACACGGTCGCATCTGATCCGCCGCCGGCGTCTGAGCCGCCACCGCACGCGGCTAACAACACGACACCCATCGAGAGTAGGGCAGACATCGCTACCGCGACCCGCGACTCAATCTTGGCTCGGCACATTCGAACCTCACATCGAAAGTGGCACTTTGGACCAGCGGGATGGCGCGACCTCAGGCCGTGCCATCCCGCGAGTCCCCGACGTCTAACACCGTCTTTTTTCCCGAGGGGATCTCAGGATAGCGCCTCCGCTGCTGGATCGCATGCCCCTGCTACCAGGGGGCCTGCACACCTTTACCGAGAAGACCACGGTAGCGGCGTCATGCGGGGAAGTCCGACACCTGTTCGGCCAAACGCACGTCAACGCCAGTCGTGGCTCGCGCTGAATCCGGGAGCATTGGTCACCTGCAGGACGGCTAGTGTTCCCAGGTCCAGACTGAACACCTCGACGGCACCGCCTGCCCGATTCGATGTAAACAGGAGCGTGGACTCGTCCGGCGAAAGAACCGGGTTCGTATCTTGGGGGCCCGCCGTCTCCGTGGTCACTTGCGTCAGGCTTCCCGTTCCGGCGTCGACTCGATAGAGGGCGAGGGTTCCTGCGTTCCCGGCGGGAGCAGCCGCGCTGTAGAATGCCGAAACGTCGGAGACCCAGCTCGCTTCCGAGTTGAAGCTGAGGGGCGAGCTCGTGAGATTTCGCTGGTTCGTGCCGTCAGCGTTCATCAACCACATATCCGTGTTGCCGGGGACCTCCTTGTGGAACGCGATCGTGAGTCCATCGGGCGACCACGACGCTGCCCGATCCTCCTGAGCGCTGTTGGTCAATTGCTGCACACTCGTGCCGTCAGCGTTCATCACGTAGACGTTGCCGGTCCGCTCCGATCTGAAGATGCGATCCGGATGCAGCAGTTCTTCGACCATTATCTGCAGGACGCCCCCGTCCCCGTTTGGATGGACGAGGGCGTGCCGGCGATCCTCAAGGGCAAGACGCGCGGGTTGGAGCTGACCAACAAGCGGGTGATCTCCGAGGAGGGTGCGGGGAGGCGCTGAGCTCCCCCGAGCACCGTCAGGCGGTAGCCGTTTCGGGGTTGGTTCCTACGGATACGGTACGGATCATACGATCGTTGACGGGGTCGATGACCGAGACGAGAGCTTCATCGTAGGCCTGGGACGAGTGCTAAGCGGCCGTCCGTAGTCGCTGCACCGGGGACGGGGCCGATCACGCCCTCTGTCGACCCTGTCCGGCCAGGTAGTCCCTCACGCGCGCGAAGCCCTGCTCGATCTTGTCCAGGTCGTGGACCAGCGGTCCGAATGAGATTCTCACCGCGTCGTTCATCACCGGTCCGAACCCGCTCCCCGGCACGAAGATCACGCCGGTGTTCTCGAGGACGTCACGCGCGAAGCTGTCGCCATCGCAACCGACGTCGACGACCGCGTAGAGTCCTCCCTCGGGCCGCATGTGGCGCATCCCGAGGTACTCCTCGATGCATCGGCTCGTGCACGCTCCTGCCGCCTCGTAGTCGCTCCGGGTCTTGGCCAAGTACCGCTCGAGCGACCCATCCGTGATGGCCCGATCGAGATAGCTGGCCAGGGCATGCTGGTGCACCGAGTCCGGGCAGAGCGCCGTGCTCTGTTGGACGATCTCGAGCGCCTCCACGACCGGCTGCGCCGCCTCGACCCACCCCAGTCGGCGGCCCAGACCTCTGCACCACTTCGAGTTCGAGTGGATGCGGATGAGGTTGGGGAACGTCACTGGGCTGGCGGCGAGCTGGTCCGGCTCGGGATCCACGAAGCACTGGGCCCGATAGGCGTAGTCCACCGCGACGAAGCAGTCGGCCCGGCCCGCCATCTCGAGGATCTGGAAGAACACGTCGTCGGGCACGATCTGGCTCGTCGGATTGTCCGGAGACGAGAAGAGCATCAGGCGGGGCTGATCCTCGCGCAGGACGCGCTCGAGCTCCCCGAGAACCCGGTCGGGGTTCGGCATGAACGACCACGAGTCCGTGTCGAGGACAGTGAGCCTGAGGATCTCGAGCCCCTCGGGGCCGAGGTCCAGCTGGGGCCCGTAGTTCGCGTAGGAAGGATCGAACAGGAGCACGCGGTCGCCAGGGTCGAGGAGCGCCGTGAACAGGGCGTGGGTCATCCCCGTCGAGCTGTGCCCGACGATCAGATGCTCATCGCGGAGCCCTTCGGTGCCGTACAGCGCCTCATCGAACCGAAGAAGCATGTCGCGCAGCTTGGGCAACCCGCGCGTGGGCGAATACGCGCCGAGCTCGTGAAAGAGCTTCTGGTCGTTGGCGATGTTCGCATACTCCGCGCGGAGCCCGTCGGGGGCCGGGTGGTTCACCCAACCACCCGCGAACGAGATGACGTCGTCCGGGTCGAGCCCGAGCGCGACGATGTTCCTCCGGTCGGCCAGCTTCATGATCTCACGGATCGGCGAGCCCTTCAGCTGACCTTCACGGAGATGCGCGGCAACGAGGGGTGTGGACATCAGCTGCGCCCCGTGATCGGCGCACCTCGCGACACTGCCATGGCCCCACTGCGGACGAGTGCCTCGGTCTCGGCAAAGTCAGCCACCCTCGCCGTGAAGCGGTCGATTGCCGAGCCGCCGCTCGTGAGCTCGACGGTGAAGTGCCCACCGTGGTCGTCCAGAATGCGGTCGCCGAACTCATCGACGACCTTTGCCAGCTCTTCCCTCTCGCCCTGGGTGAGCCGAAGCTTGAACCATGCGAGCTCGCGCTCGATGTGATCGATGCCGGTCATGTCCAGGATGTCGACCACGTCGACGAGCTTTCCGAGCTGCTTCGTGATCTGATCCAACATTTTGTCCGACCCTGCGCTGACCAGCGTGAGGCGCGAGATCGTGTCGTCTCTCGTAGGCGCGACGTTGAGGGACTCGATGTTGAAGCCACGGGTCGAGAACAGGTTCGTCACGCGGGAGAGCGCCCCGGCCTCGTTCTGCAGCAGGATGGAGATCGTGTGTCGCATACGCGGGGCCTGAGAGCGTCCAATACAATAGGAGGTCGCAACGGCCGGAACGTCGCGCCGTCACGCCACCCTTGCAATACGGTGCCATTCACCCACCTTGCTCAGGCTATCCTAGCAGAAGGCCAACCCGAGCAGAAGGCCAGCCCCAGGACAAGGCCACCGAGAGGCCACGCGATGGAAGCTGGAGTCCAAACGAAGCCGGTACTTCCACACCCGATGTCCGGCACGATCCTCAGCGGCGCCGAGATCATCATTCAGGTGCTCGCCGACGAAGGCGTGGAAACCATCTTCGGCTACAGTGGCGGGGCGATCCTCCCCACCTACGACGCCGTGTTCCGCTACAACGAGGAGCACGCACAAAACGGCGTCGAACCCATGCCTCTCATCGTTCCGGCGAACGAACAGGGCGCGGGCTTCATGGCGGCTGGGTACGCGAGGGCGAGCGGACGGGTCGGGCGCGTCCTGGTCACCTCGGGTCCTGGCGCGACAAACTGCGTGACTCCGGTGCGCGACTGCATGGCGGACTCAGTTCCCATCGTGGTCCTCTGCGGCCAGGTACCCACCGCCGCGATCGGGACGGACGCGTTCCAGGAAGCTCCCGTAACGGCGATCATGGGCTCCGTGGCCAAGCACGTCTTTCTGGTGACCGACCCCGACAGCCTCGAGGCGACGGTCCGAACGGCGTTCGAGATCGCTCGAACGGGCCGGCCTGGTCCCGTCGTTGTGGACATCCCGAAGGACGTGCAGAACTGGGAGGGCCCCTTCAAGGGCGAGGGAAGCTTGCCCGTCCCTGGCTATCGCCGCCGCATGAGGGACCTTCACGCGAACTCCTTGAGCGAGGAACAGTGCGAGGAGTTCTTCTCCGCTCTTGCCGAGAGCCGGCGTCCGCTGATCTACGCCGGCGGGGGAGTCATCAACGGCAACGCGGCGGAGCAGCTGCGCGAGCTGTCTACAAGCTTCGGCGTGCCGGGCGTAACCACCCTGATGGGCCTCGGAAGCTTCGACACGACCCACCCATTGTGTCTCCACATGCTCGGGATGCACGGCACCGCGCACGCCAACTACGCCGTCGACGACTGCGACCCTGCTCATCGCCGTCGGGGCGCGGTTCGACGATCGCGTCGCGGGGTCCCGGCGAAGTTCGCTCCCAAGGCGCGGAGCGTGTTGCACTTCGACATCGACCCCTCCGAGATCCACAAGGTCAAGCAAGCGGACTGGCACTACGTCGGTGTCCTCGGAGACGCCCTTCAGACGCTAGTAGAGCATGGGCGCAGGACGGCCTTCAGCGCCGACTACTCCGAGTGGCACGCGGAGATCGCCCGGCTCAAATCCACCTACGCGCTGAACTACGACCGCGAGAGCACCCTCATCCAGCCGCACTACGTGCTGGAGACGATGAGCGAGATCACCCGCGGCAACGCGATCATCTCGACCGGAGTGGGACAGCACGAGATGTGGGCGGCGCAGTACAGCGACTTCAGCGAGCCACGTCTTTGGCTGACGTCGGGGAGCATGGGGACGATGGGCTCGGGCTCCCAGCCGCGATCGGCGCCCAGTTCGCGAGACCGGACAAGCTCGTCATCGACGTCGACGGTGACGCGAGCATCCGCATGAACCTAGGCGAGTTCGAAACCGTCACAACCTACGATCTACCGATCAAGATCATGGTGCTGAACAACTTCGGTGACGGGATGGTCATGCAGTGGCAGCGATCATTCTTCAAGGGTCGGCTTTCGGCGAGTGACAAGTCGCTGCGGAAGAAGGACTTCGTGCTCACTGCGAAAGCGGACGGCTTCGAGTACGCGAAGCGACTGGACCGCAAGGAAGATGTCCCCACCGTCCTGGCGGAGTTCTTGAGCTTCGAGGGTCCGGCATTCCTCGAGGTCATCATCGACCAGGAGGCCAGCGTCTACCCCATGGTGGGTCCGGGCCAATCGTACCACGACATGATCACCGGCGAGTTCATCCCCAACCGCTACGAAGACGAGGAGACGCACGAGCCGGATCCTTCAGACTTGTTCTAGGCCTCCCCCTTAGCCAACGGCAGTAAGATGGATAAGCCCCGGGGTCGGGCACACGTTGGCTCGGAGCGGGCTTCACCGGTCCCACACGACCCTCCCGCCGACCACGGTCATGTCCACCAGCATGGTCTCGAGACATGGGTCTTGGCAGGTCAGATAGTCTTCGGAAGTGACGACGAGATCGGCCAGCTTTCCAACCTCGATAGTCCCCCTCCTCTCTTCGGAGAATGTCAAGTACGCGTAGCCCTGCGTGGCTGAGCGGAGCGCTTCCTCACGGGTCACCCGTTGGTCGACGCCAACGAGTCCGGCGCTAATCGTGGCTCGTGTCGTGAAGTGATGGAGCACCCACCAGGGATCGTAGGGCACGACTGGAGAATCCGTGCCCAAAGACGTCGGAATCCCAGCGTCGAGATAGGCCCGGAGTGGCGTTGTCCACGCGGCGCGATCGGGACCCCAATACTCGACGAGGCTCGGCGCCGCGAGATAGAGGTGGTCCTGCGCGGACACGACCAATCCCAGCGCCCTCATACGAGGGAACTGATCCTCTCGTGGAATGAACCCGTGCTCGATCACCCAGCGACGACCATCGATTGGCGCGTCGCCGTCCGCGGCTTCGTAGGCTTCCAGCACCAGGTCGATCGCCGCATCGCCTACCGCGTGGGTCGCGACCCGCCAGCCCAAGCGGTGAAGCTCACGAACGGACTCGGTGAACGCCTCGGACGGGACCGTTTGGAGTCCGCGGAAGGTGCCACCGGCTCCCCACGGCTCCTCGTAGGGTTCGCGCATGAATCCGCCCTCGAAGCCGCCGTCCACCCCGAGCTTCACACCGCCGACGCGCAACCAGTCGTCTCCAGCGTCCGGGGCGGGCCAGCCGGAGACGGCTTCGCGCATCGTTGCCAGGGACCCCGAGCGCGGCGCTCGCATCAAGAAGTCGACGCGCACAGTGAGTCGCCCTTCTGCCTGCAGGCTCGAAAGCGCTTCGTACCGGGCAGCGCCGGCCCCCGGGTAGCGAACGCTCGAGACGCCGCGGCTGTTGAGAGTCGCATGCGACGCGGCGAGGGCGTCTACGAGGGCAGCTCGATCGAGGGGCGGTGCGGGTGGAAGGACAATCAGCTCCTTTGCCCGATCCACGAGCTCACCGTTGAGCCGGCCATCCGCGTATCGACCGATCCGCCCACCCTCGACGTCTGGAGTCGTCTGGCCGATGCCCCAATGGCTCAGGGCGGCGCTGTTCAGGATGTATTCGTGGCCGCCGCGGACGACGACGACCGGATGGTCTACCGAAGCCCGATCCAGCTCGTCTCGGTACGGTAGGCGTTGCTCGGCCAGCTGGCCCTCGTGCCAGTCACTGTTCGTGACAATGACGGTGCCTGGGGGCGCGTCGACGGCCCTTTCCGAAATCGCCTCCAGAACCTGTGCAAGGGTCCGGGTACGGGAGAGATCAACACCGGGTCCGCCCCCGATCGAGTGGAAGTGATTGTCGGCCAAGCCGGGAATCACGGACCGCCCGTTTAACTCGACGACCCTGGTGTCGGGACCCACATGGCTCCGCACTTCGTCGGCGGAGCCCACCATCACGATGCGCTCGCCGCGGACCGCGACTCCCGTGACCACGCCCTCGTCGGACAGGGTGATCACCGGACCGCCGATGAGCACGAGGTCTGCGGGTTCTCCGCTCGTCCCGCAACCGACAACCAGGAGGAACGGATCACACAGGGTCGCACGAATCGATCGCAGCGCTCGCGTGTTCACCATCGTCCCATCCATCGGGGTGAGGGCTCGGGCCTCAGTGGGTATACCGCGGCGACCTCGCTCGGTAAAGCCGGGGCGCTTGGTTGACGGACGCGGCTCGCTCGGAGTAAGACTCTCGTGTTTGGCACCGGGCAAGAGTTTCACTGTTCGCAGTCCACTGATCCAGGAAGAGCCGGCAGCGCCCATGATCGAGTTGATCTGTACCCGCACCTGAAGCACGTGCCGCAGGGCGGTCGCCCTGTTGAACGAACGCGACGTCGAGTTCCGGTACCGCGAGTATCGGGAGGAGCCATTGAGCCCGGCGGAAATCCGTTCGGTTCTCGACGCACTCGGTTTGGGTCCCAAGCAGGTCCTGCGGAAGAACGACCGTGCATACAGAGAGCTGGCCATGGACGGTGATGAAGACGACGATCGTCTCATCGACTTGATGGCGGAGCACCCGACGCTGCTTCAGCGCCCTATCGGTGTTAGCGAGGGACGTGCGGTGCTCGGGCGGCCGCCCGAGAACCTGCTCGCACTGTTGGGTGCAGAGTGATGGCGGGACTGCTTCGACCGTCACATCCGGATCATCACCGGAGTACGCGAGTACATTTGCGGCCAGTCCGTTTGCCGGTAGGCCGTCGGACCTCGCTCGCATCGCTCGAGGTACTACCCCGACCTTGCAAAGGCTGAAAGCCGACACACGCTCCTCTTCATCGGATCCGAAGGCTTCCCATGCCGAGAATGACGTTGCTCGACCTGAAAGGGTGGCTCCTCTCCACCGTTGCGGCACTCTTCCTGGCCACCGGAGGGCAGGGGCAATCGCCCACGCTCGCGCCGGCGCCCACGCCCAGGGCGATTCCCACGCCGGCACCGGCGCCGGTTCGGGAGCTACCGGGAGCGGGAAGACCGGTGGACATCGAGGCCACGAAGGCGCGCAGGTCCGCGTTGGCGGAAAGGATCGGTGAGGGGGTCGTCATCGTTCCGGCTGCACATGCGCGCGACATCGAGGTGGACGTGCTCCAGGACAACGACTTTCGCCAGGACGACTATTTCTTCTACCTGACGGGGATCGAGGCACCCGACGCCTGGCTCCTGATCGCGGCCACCGGCTCGGGTGAATCCGAGTCGCACTTGTTCCTGCCACCCCGGGATCCATCGCAAGAACAATGGACGGGGCGAAAGCTGGGTTCGGGGCCTGACGCCGAGCGCCTCACCGGTATCGAGAATGTCCATTCGATCGAGTCGTTGGACAGCACCTTCGACGATCTACGCGCAAGAGCCCCGGAAGCTCACTACGCGGTGATGTACGCGGGAACGCGGGACAACGAGCGCCTCGCCACGTGGGCCAGGGGCGGTCTGGAGCTTCGGAATATCGTGCCGGCACTTGACAGCGCCCGTCTCGTGAAGGACGCCGCCGAGATGACCCGTCTGCGCCGTGCGATCGACATCACGGTCGAGGCCCAGCGGGCCGCCATGAGGGCGATCCGCCCGGAGATGTTCGAATACGAGATCGAAGCTGTGATCGAATACACGTTCCGCGCACTCGGAGCGGATCGGGTCGGATTCCCCTCCATCGTGGGCAGCGGGCCGAACAGCACCACGCTCCACTACGACACGAACCGCCGCCAGACCCAGTCCGGTGACCTCGTCGTGATAGACATCGGCGCGGAGTACGGACAATATTCGGCCGACGTCACGCGCACCGTGCCCTTGAGCGGCCGTTACACGTCACGCCAACGCGAGATCTACGAGCTGGTGCTCGGTGCCCAGCAAGCCGCGATCGATGCGACACGGCCTGGAGTGACGATCGGACAGCTCACTCGGATCGCGCGTCAGCACATCGAAGACAACAGCGGAAGTCTGTGCGGCACCGACTCCTGCAATCGGTACTTCATCCACGGACTCTCTCACTGGCTCGGGATGCGCGTCCACGACGTCGGAGATTATTCGACTCCGCTCGCGCCAGGAATGGTCTTCACGATCGAGCCGGGTATCTACATCGAGGCCGAGGAGCTGGGTGTCCGGATCGAGGACGACGTCCTCGTGACGGACACGGGAGCCGAGATCCTGTCCGGACACGCGCCGCGCACCGTCGAGGACATCGAAGCGTTGATGGGGGATCGACCAGCAAGCTGAATCCACTGTAACCTGGACGTAGGCGGAACATGACGTCGTCCAGTCCAGCATCTTCCTATGAGCGTCGCTCCTGGACCCGTCCGGCCTTCCGGACATGGATGCTCCTGGCCGTGCTGCCCGCCGCGGCCTGTGCACCCGAGTTCCAGGTGGAGGAGACGACCATCGCGGAGATTAACGCCGCGATGGAGGCTGGGCGCCTCACGGCCGAAGAGCTCGTGCAGAGCTACCTCGACCGCATCGAGGCCTACGACAAGGATGGACCGTACCTCAACTCCCTCATCACGGTCAACGAAGGCGCGTTGGACCGGGCGCGTGAGCTCGACGAGGCCTTCGCGGAGTCCGGGTTCGTAGGGCCGCTGCACGGCATCCCGATGATCGTGAAGGACAACTACGACACGTACGACCTGCCCACCACGAACGGCACATTGGCGTTTCGCGGCGCGATTCCGCCCGACGACGCATTTCAGGTGCGCAAGATCCGCGAGGCCGGCGCCATCATTCTGGCCAAATCCAACCTCGCCGAGTTCGCCTCGAGCGGCGCGTTCACGTTGAGCTCGGTCCTCCCGGGGTTTTCCCGGAACCCGTACGACCCGAAGCGGGTCACTGCGGGTTCTAGCGGCGGGACGGGGGCGGCTCTGGCCGCCAACTTCGGGACCGTCGGACTGGGCTCCGACACCGGCAGCTCAATTCGCGGGCCGTCATCGCATCAAGCGCTCGTTGGATTCCGCACCACCATGGCGCTCACGAGTCGAGACGGCATCGCCCCGCTCAGCGTCGCGAGGGACGTGGGTGGCCCGATGGCGCGCACGGTGGCGGACGCCGTCGCGTTGCTCGAGGTGATCGTCGGCCAGGACCCCGCTGATCCGGTGACCTTGGAGAGTGAGAGGCGCGTGCCTGACAACTACCGTCAGTTCCTCGACGCGAGCGGTCTAGAGGGCACGCGCATCGGCGTGCTTCGTGAGTTCTTCGAAGTGGCCAAGGATTACGACGATCCGAAATCCCTGGGCAGTGGGGTCGTGGATCCCACATCGGAGCCCGCGCCGGTGGATGACGAGCCGGAGCACGAGCAGGGCGGGCAACAACGGCAGCATGAGGAGGAGGGGCAGCAGCAGGAGGGGGTGGACGAGCAAGATCAAGAAGATCAGGAAGAGGACGAGCCCTCCACGATCCACCCCGAGGTCCTCCGTCTGATGAACCAGGCCATCGAGGACATGCGAGTGGCGGGCAACGTCATCGTCGACGGCCTGGAGATCTCGGACCTGGACAATATCCGCGGGACTTTCCGAGCATCAGTCGCCTGAAGCACGACTTCGAGAAGTACTTGGCGACACGCCCCGAGATCAAGTTCAAGACCTTGGAGGAAATCGTCGAATCGGGCGACTATCATCCGTTCTTGCGGGCCAGCCTGGATCGGAACAAGGACGTCGACTACGTCCCTGAGGATCACGAGGACTACGAGAAGTATCTGGAGACCACAAAACGTCTACAAGACGCCGTGCTGGCCGTAATGGATGAGAACGACGTGGACGTTTTGATCTATCCCACCGCCGCGGTTGATCGGCGACGAGAACACGACGTACGGAGCAAACAGCGGCACCCTCTCTCCTCCCACCGGATTCCCCGCCTTCAATGTGCCGATGGGATATTCATTCGGGGCGCTTCCTTCAGGACTCCAACTCCTCGGCCGTCCGTATGGAGAGCCTACACTGATCCGGATCAGCTACGCGTACGAGCAGGCGACGCTCCACCGGCGGCCACCACCGTTCACACCACCACTGGACCGCTGACGGCGCTCCGGCGGAGCGCCCGTGCAACCCGCATACACATGGTCCGCGCGAGCGTCTTGCGGAGCGGAGCGCAGACGCAGCTACACACCCACGAGCCAGGGAGCGCCTGAGCCCGGCCAGGACAGGTAAGCCATGAACCCGAGACGCTTCCTGACGGGCCTGGGCCCGGGGATGATCATGGCCGCGACGGCCATCGGGACCAGCCACATCGTGCTGGCACCCGTCGCGGGGGCACGCTTCGGTCACGATCTACTGTGGTTGATCCTCTTCACGCACCTGTTCAAGTACCCGGCCTTCGAGTTCGGGGCTCGGTACGCGGTCGCGACGGGCGAGTCCTTGATCCAAGGGTTTCAGACCCTGCCGGGACCGAAGAACTGGGGTCTCTTCGTGTTCCTCGCGATAACCGTCATTCAGGGCATGACGATTCTGGCGGGCGTCATGTCCGTCACGGCGTCCATCCTGGTCGTGACGATCGGGGGGCTTTCCTACACATGGTGGTTGCTCGTCCTCGGTCTGTTCACGATCGCGATGCACCAGACCGGCAAGTACCCGGCGCTGAAGTTCGTGAGCAAGTTGATGTTGGGGCTGCTGGCCGTAGGCACGCTGATCGCGTTCGTCGGCTCCTTGCCCACGCCAGCGGACCTCAGTCGGATGTTCGTACCCGTTGTGCCCGGGGGGTCGGTTCTCCTGGTCGCTTCGATTCTCGGCCTCATGCCAACCGGCATCAACGTCGCGGTGTGGCACTCACTTTGGACCGTCGAGCACTTGAAGTACTGGAAGAAGGACACGCAGGCGCCGCTCGACCTCCTGCGCGTCAGCCGGCGGGATCTCGCGGTGGGGTACGGACTTTCGGCCGTGCTCGGGGTGATGCTGCTCTCGCTCGGCGCGACACTGCTTCGGCCGCGTGGCCTCGTTCCCAACGGGATCGAGGTGGCCCTAACGATCTCGAGAATCTATACGGAGCTACTCGGGGAGTGGATGTTCCCCGTATTCATGATTGCCGCGTTCGCGGCGATGTTCTCGTCCGTCTTCTCTGTAATGGACGGCTTCCCGCGCGCATTTTCGACGGTCCTGAAGACACTGTTTCCGGGTCACGCCTTTCTAAGCCGGCCCTCCAATCCGTCCTACTGGATCTTCATGGTCGTGATCTTCGGATTCTCGCTCATCACGAACACGCTTCTGCCGAACCCGGTGATGGTCGTGACGCTCGTCGGAATCGTGAGCCTGCTTGTCGCGCCGATCCTCTACAGCTTCAACTACTACTGCGTCACGCGATCCATCGAAGACGAGTCCATGCGGCCGCCGGCTGGCCTCAGGATTTGGGCGCTGGCGGGGATCCTCTTCATGACTTTGGCCGCGGCGTTCTACACGTACAGCCGACTGTAGAAACCGAAACACCGAGCTTCCGGCCTTCTATCTCTCCGGGCACGGGTCCTCACCCTCGACTGGTGCGACGCCCGACGGGAGATTTCGGCAGGGGTCTGCTGCCTCTAGCGCAACACCGGCTCCCGTGCGGATGAGGCTGGTCGCGCTCGGGCCCTGGAAGAAAGAGTATCCATCGCGCGTCGTGAGCCATGCGAGAGGTCCCCCCAGGCTTCGCCCGGCTCCCAAGGCTTCGTCCTTGATCGTGGTGACGAGGGCCTCGTACTCGGGGTTGCCCTGCCTCCGGCCCGTGAAGCTGCCGAGATCGGAGCTCGCTGCGAATACGACGTCGGATCGGGCTGGAGCCGATCGGTCCCGAGGAGCCTGAGCAACGGTGGCGTGCCATCATCGCCATCCGAAACGCCGCCGTAGTGGACATCCGTGACGCCATCAGCGCCGTAAACCTGATCCGACCAAATTGAAGTAGCTTCGCCGGAGAGGACGCCGCTCTACGGGGTTGGGGAGCCACGCCAGTGGGCGTTTCACGGCCCCCCCCCTAGCCTCACCGCAGGTGCTGATTGAAGAACGCTACGGTCCGTTCCCATGCGAGCTTCGCAGCTGCTTCGTCGTAACGCGGAGTCGTGTCGTTGTGGAAGCCGTGGTTGACGTCGTCGTACATGTGCATCGTGTACGTCTTGCCGTGCGCCTTCAGAGCCGCTTCGTACTCGGCCCACCCCGCGTTGATGCGCTCATCGAGGCCCGCATACTGGATCAGCAACGGTGCGTTGATCTGGGGCACGTCCGCCGCGTCCGGCTGGCCTCCGTAGAAGGGGACTGCTGCCCCGAGATCGGGGACGCGAACCGCCAAGGTGTTGGCGATGCCCCCGCCGAAGCAGAACCCCACGACCCCTACCCGCCCGGTGCAGTCGTCGTGCGCTTTCAGGAACTCCGCCGCGGCGACGAAATCTTCGGTCATCTCGGCCCGGTCACGCTGCCGTTGCAGGTCGCGGCCCGCGTCGTCGTTCCCAGGGTAGCCGCCGAGGGGCGCCAACGCGTCCGGAGCGAAGGCGAGGAAGCCGGCGAGCGCCGCTCGTCGCGCCACGTCCTCGATGTGTGGGTTGAGACCACGGTTCTCGTGGACGACGACCACGCCGGGCAAGTCGCCCTCCGCGTCGTCAGGCCGGACGAGGTAGCCGCGCATGGTCCCAGCGCCGTTGGGTGACGGGTAGTCGACGTACTCGGCCTGCAGGCGCGCATCCTGACTGGAGATCTGCTGCTGTGCCTCGACGTACTGGGGGCTGAGACTCTTGATCAACGCCGCGGCGGTGACACCCCCGACGGCAAACCTGGCCGCGCCGTCCACGAAGTCCCGGCGGCTGATGTCGCCGTGTACGTAGCGGTCGAAGAGGTCGAGAAGCCCCTGGTCGAAGTCGCTCGCTTTCTTTCTGCTCATGTCGATGCTCCAGGTCCATGTAGACACGCGGCCAACGGGGGGCGAACAAGGTAGCCAGCCCTTCGAGGGCAGGCTACGAGGCTGGGCGTCTTCCGAGTCCGCGGCCCCACCGGTCCGATCCAATAGGCACTGGCCCTCCGCGGCTCGACGCGGCAACGCGAGTCCGGTTGTTCGCCGGTTCACCGACCTTCATCTTGACCGTCGCGGACCGCATGATCGAGGGAGCACACCTTGGCGCTACCCGGGCAGATCCTGATCGGACCCGGTGCCGCCGGGCAGCCCTGTCGGGGAATCGGGCTTTTCCAGGGGGGAGACCATGGACAGGCGAACGCTGTTGAAAAAGGGCGCCATGGGCGCTGTCGGCATGGGTCTCGTGGGGTGCGCAACC
This sequence comes from Longimicrobiales bacterium, assembly GCA_965248625.1. Lineage (GTDB taxonomy): Bacteria > Gemmatimonadota > Gemmatimonadetes > Longimicrobiales > Gaopeijiaceae. Next base: position 3,391,727 of record OZ252109.1, read on the forward strand.
CCGTCCGGCGGCCCGGCATCCGGGCGCGGTCCTCTGAGACTCCCGCCGGTGCGGGCCTCATGGGATCGCGTCATCCGCACCACCGTCGGTCTCCGACCCCATCGCCCGTCCGGCTTCGTGCTTCGGGCCGACAAGCTCAACGACAAGATGCTGATTCATAATTACGGTCACGGCGGCTCAGGCATGTCGCTGTCGTGGGGCACGGGCCAGATGGCCGCCGAGATGGCGCTCGAGCACGAGCAGCGCCGAGCCGCCGTCATCGGGTGTGGCGCGGCCGGACTGACCGCCGCCAGACAACTACAGAGGCGCGGCTTCGAGGTCACCATCTACGCCATGTCCGTTCCGCCGGACACGACGTCCAACATGTCCCTCGCGGGCTTCACTCCGACCTCGGGTCTTGTCGACGACGACAGCAGAACACCTCAGTGGGATGCCCAGTTCAGGCGGGCCGCCGAGATCGCGTACCGTCAACTCCACCTCCTGGTGGGGAGGGGGTACGGAGTGTCGTGGATCAATAGTTACGCCTTGAGTGACGACGAGCCGGGGGGCGGTGGAGGGGATCCAGAAGACGGACGCGAGCCCCTCCTTCCCGCGCATCTTCGGACCGGACGCCTGACCCTGGGCCCCGGCGATCATCCCTTCCCCACCCGGCACGCGACCCAGCGGACCTCGATGCGCATCGAGCCTTCGATCTACCTGGACGCCCTCGTGCGGGACTTCATCGGTTTCGGGGGCACCATCGTGATCCGCAAGTTCGACACCCCGCGCGACCTCGTGTCGTTGAGCGAGTCGGTCGTGGTCAATTGCACCGGTCTAGGCGCTCGCGACCTCTTCGGCGATCGGGAGCTCGTTCCGCTCAAGGGGCAGCTCACGGTCCTCGTGCCGCAACCCGAGATCGAGTATGGGACGTTCGGCGGGCTCCCTGGGGCCCCGAGGGGAGAGATCGGGATCCACATGCAGCCACGGAGCGACGGGATCGCCTTGGGCGGCACCTCCGAGCGAGGCGTGTGGTCGACGGAGCCAAACGAGGAGGCGCGACAGCGGGTTGTAGAGGCGCACATGGCGGTCTTCTCGGCCATGCGAGGCGACTGAAGCCAGCTCCGTGGCGCGCGACCCCTCGCCTCGGGGAACCGAGTAGATAGTCGGCGGATTCCTACGCATGTCCCCCTCAGGTGGGGGCTGATTCACATAAATGGAGGAACGAAACGATGATCAGCAACTTTCTGAAAGCGACCTTCATGCTCGGGGCCTTGGTGTCGTTCGCGGCCCCCTCCTTCGCGGCCACAGTCTCGACGCCCGAGTCCACGTCCGGCGTCTCACCCGACGGCGCATCGGTGTGGGTGGTGAACAGCCATGGTCTCGCCTTGCGCGTGTACCTAGTGGACAGCAGCGGGAAGGAGCACCGGATCGGAACGGTCACGGGCGACATACAGTCCATCGAGCTGCCTGCCGAGCTCATCAACCAGGGCCCTGTCAGGATCAAGGTGAGGCCCGTCCCCCCGCCTTCGGGGCTCGGCGTGAGCGTGGCCAACCTGCCCGCGGTGCGCACTCGTGACCTCGCGATCCAGCCTGGCGCGGAAGTGTACTTCTTCGTCGAGCGCGATCTGACGCAGTCTACGACGACGGTGGCGATGCAATAGCGGTTTGGGGGGGGGTGGGACCGACCCGGCAGGGCACGCAGGGGTTGCGGCTGCGGCAGCTCCCACATTTCGGGTCTTCAACGGTGACATGGACCGACGATGTGGGGACGATTGCCTCCCTTGGAACGGGAGTCGTAGATGGCCCTTCGTGCGCTCATTGCCGTGCCCGACTACGATACTCGTCCATCCCACTGAAGCAGGAGGCAAGCATGTTCCCCACACGGCGCGCGCTCGCACTCGGAGCAGCTCTCCTATGGCTGGCCGCCCCGGTATCCGCGCAGGAAGAACACCTCGCGCTCCTCCGCGGCAAGCTCCAAGCGGAGCTCGATCACATCGTGGACGACTACGAGGGCGTTGCCGGCATCCACGTGCTCGACCTCACGTCGGGTGACCGGTTCCACGTCCAGGACGACCTCGTCTTCCCTCAAGCGAGCGCGATCAAGATCACCATCCTGCTCGAGCTCTTTCGGCGAGCCGAGTCCGAGGCTGGGTTACTCGAGCGTCGCTTGGAGCTCAACGACGACGTGCGCACAGGAGGGAGCGGCGTCCTCCATCACCTGACCGACGGTGGCTCGGAGCTGTCCCTCGAGGACTACGCGATCTACATGGTCGTGTACTCGGACAACACCGCCACCAACGTGCTCATCGACGCGCTGGGTATGGACGCCATCAACGCGCTCTCGGCCTCGCTGGGAGCGACCCGCACGAAGCTGCAGCGGAAGATGATCCGCCCCGAGGAGTCAGCGCGGGGAAACGAGAACATCTCCACGCCTCGCGACGCGGCTTTGATCATGGAGAAGATCGCCGCCTGTGACCTCCCGATGACGACCGCGGGATGCGCCCGAGTGCGGGAGATCCTCGAGATCTACAAGGGGGGACCGATCCGGACCCCGATTCCCCGAGACGTGCCGATCGCGTTCAAGCCCGGAGGGATCACCGGAGTCTCGACCGTGTGGGGCCTGGTCGACGTGCCGGACCGACCGTACGTGATCTCAGTGATGTCCAACTACGGCGGGAATGGCGGCGCGGTGGTCGAGGCGGCCTCGGCGGCGGCCTACGATTACTTCTCCCGCCTGTCCGGCATCACTTCGTACGGTACGCGGGTGGACCTGGAGGTTAAGAGGCGGGTGAGGCCGAACGGGTAGTCGTCTCCTGTTGGTGCTGCACGCTGCCGAACGCTACTACCTTTCTCCATGTGCGGAATCGCGGGAATCCTGGCGCTCCGCGGGGGCTCTCCGCCCACCGCCGGTGAGCTACGAGCCATGGCCGGCCAACTGCTTCACCGCGGCCCCGACGGCGACGGATTCTACATAGCGGGGGAGATCGGCCTCGCCCATCGGCGCCTCAGCATCATCGATCTGGAGGGCGGCGCTCAGCCGATCGGGAACGAGGACGACTCCGTTCAGGTGATCTTGAACGGCGAGATCTTCAACTACATCGAGCTCCGGGCCGATCTGGGGGCCCGAGGACACCGGTTCCGCACACGGACGGACACCGAAGTCCTCGTCCACCTCTACGAAGAACACGGCACCGAAGTCCTCGTCCACCTCTACGAAGAACACGGCACCGACTTCGTCGAGCACCTCAACGGTCAATTCGCCCTCGCCCTTTGGGACGCTCGGCGTCGCCGCCTCGTTCTCGTGCGGGATAGGGCCGGGATCCTACCGTTGTACCTCGCGGAGACCCCTGAACGGCTTCTCTTCGCGTCAGAAGTGAAAGCGATTCTGCCGCTGCACGGGTCGCCTCGATTGGATCCAGTGGCGTTGGATCAGATCATGACCTTCTGGGCGCCGGTCAGCCCGAGGACGCTGTTCCAGGGCATTCGGGAGCTCCCCCCAGGACACATGCTGGTGGTGGAGGAGGGGCGGGTGGAGGAGCGTACGTATTGGGACTGGGCTTTTCCAACGTCGCCCGCCGCGTACTCACATGAGACGCCCGAGCGGCTCGCTGAGGAGCTTCGCGCACTCCTGGTCGATGCCACACGGCTCCGGCTGCGGGCGGACGTGCCCGTGGGCGCGTACCTCTCCGGGGGCCTGGACTCTTCGGCCCTCGTTGCGCTGATCCATCGCCACTCCGACGCGGACCTTCGCACCTTCTCCATCGGCTTCGAGTCGGACGCCCTGGACGAGTCCAGCTACCAGCGAATGCTCATCGAGCACCTGGAGGTGGACAACCGGTCCGTCGTCTGTGCCCGTGGAGACATCGCGGAGCACTTCGTGGACACCGTGCGACACGCGGAGACGGCGGTGCTCCGCACCGCACCAACGCCCATGAAGATCCTCTCGGCCCTCGTCCGCGCGGAGGGGACCAAAGTCGTGATGACGGGGGAGGGGGCGGACGAAGTGCTTGGCGGCTACGACCTCTTCAAAGAGGCCAAGGTTCGGCGTTTTTGGTCACGGCAGCCGGCGTCGAGGTGGCGGCCGTTGCTCCTTCAGCGTCTGTACCCGTACCTCGATCTCGGGTCGGACGCGGCGCATCCCTACCTCAAAGACTTCTTCGGTGTCGGGCTGGACACCCCCGACTCCCCGCTATTCGCGCACCTGCCCCGCTGGGAGACCACGGCGCGCGAAGGCTTTCTTCTCTGAAGGGTTGGCGGGTGCTCTCACCGCCTCCGCATTGGAGACGATCGAAGCCACCGTGCCGGCTGCCGCGGCCGCCTGGCATCCCTTCAACCGAGGGCAGTTCGTCGAAGCCAAGTCGCTCATGGGAGGCTATCTCCTCAGCTCCCAGGGCGACCGGATGCTCATGGCGAACTCCGTCGAGGAGCGATTCCCGTATCTCGATCATCGCGTGATCGAGTTCGCGAACCGGCTGCCGCCGAATCTGAAGATGAAGGTGCTGGACGAAAAGCACCTGCTAAAGCGCGCGATGGACGGCTATGTGCCGCGAGCGATCCGAAACCGGCACAAGCAGCCTTATCGGGCACCCGACGCCGAGGCCTTCTTCACACCTGGATCACCGGTCCCCGAGTTCGTGGAAGAGCTACTCTCGGCGGAAGCCCTCTCGCGGTACGGATATTTCGATCCGGGTCGAGTGGAGCTCCTCGTGCGCAAGGCACGAAGAGGGTCCGTGCGCAGCACGAAGGACAACCAGGCGCTGGTCGGCGTGCTTTCCACCCAGATTTGGCACCATGTGTTCATCGAGAGGTACCAATCGGACTTCTCACTCCGAGCCTAACAGAGAGCCCCGCCGGCGATGCCCATCGAAACCCCTCAGGCGATGTCCATCGAAGACAGAGTGCGTCAGTTCATCCTGGAGAACTACCTCTTCACCGACGATCAAGAGGTGCTCACCAACAACGACTCGTTCATGACGAAGGGGATCCTGGATTCAACGGGCATCATGGACCTGGTGCTCTTCCTCGAAGAGTCGTTCGGTCTCGCGATCGATGCCGGTGAGATGGTGCCCGAGAATCTTGACTGCGTCGACCACGTGGTGGCGTTCGTCCAACGTAAGCAGGCGGCCTAGGGAACCTCTGCACAAGTGAGGCGGGTCTCGCGCAGGGGTCTCGCGAGTGCTCAGGGTAGGAACGACGACGAGGCGTAGCAGAGCTACGGCGAGGAGGAGAGACGACGTATGAGTCCGCGACACCCCTACGCCCACGACCGAGTCGGTCGCACGACCTCATGCGGTGACGGGTTGGGGCGGCATGGACCCGTCTTCGTCGTTGGAGCTCCTATCCGTAGCTTGGGCTATGGCGTCGTCCCTCCGCCTAGAATCCGGGTCCATGGCGCTCCCAACGAGACCCGCCACACTTGTGCAGAGGTTCCCTAGGTGGCCGAAAGCCTACCGGCTCGTCTTCGGAAGGTCGCCGAGCGCGCTCCTGAGCGGGTGTGCATCGTAGACGGCCACCGGCGCGTCCGCTACGACCAGCTCGTGGCCCAGGCCGAGGCCGCTCGGGTCGTGCTCGCGAGACACATCGCGCCCGGCGACCGGGTGGCCATCCTCCTTGCCATTCCATGGAGTATGTCGCGGCGTGCTACGGAACGTGGTGGGCCGGTGGAGTCGTCGTTGGCCTGAACACGGCCCTGAAGGCGGAGGAGGTCGCGCACATGTTCCGGCACTCCGGCGCGCGCTGCCTCCTCGTCGATCCCGACCATGAGGAGCTCGCGGCCGTCCGCTCGCAGCTGCGCGAAGCGACGATCCTGGAGGTCCGGCTCGGGGACGGGTTCGGCGTCGCCGCGGAGTCCACAGACGGGCTCGCTGAGGCTGACGTGATCGGTGCCGCTGAGGCGTCAGGAGACGCCGTTGATGCCGCCGAGGCGTCGGAAGAAGCAGTCGGCGCCCCCGAAGTGTCACGAGAGGCCGTCGATTCGTCAGGGGAGGTGTTCGCGGGACCGCCCGAGGACCTGGCCGCCATCGTGTACACCTCCGGAACCACGGGTCTGCCGAAGGGCGTCATGATCAGCCACGGCAACCTTGCCGAGAACACGGACGCCATTTGCGACTACCTCGGCATTGGCCAGGACGATCGTGCCATGTGCGTGCTCCCGTTCACCTACTCGTACGGGGCCTCAGTGCTTCACACGCACCTCTACCGCGGTGCTTCGCTGGTGCTCGAAAACTCCCTCATGTACCCGCACCGAGTCCTGGAGCGCATGGCGGAGGAAGAGGTCACTTCACTGGCCGGTGTCCCCGCCACGTTCTATCTGCTGCTCAAGCGGACGGATCTCGAGCAATACAACCTCTCGTCCCTGCGCTACGTCACCCAGGCAGGGGGAGCCATGGATGGCGCGAGGATCGCACGTTTCCGAGCGGCGGTGCCGCACGCCGACTTCGTCGTCATGTACGGACAAACCGAAGCGACGGCGCGGCTGACCTACCTCCCCCCAGAGGAATTGGACCGGAGGTCCGGCTCGGTCGGACGACCGCTCCGCGGCGTCGAGGTCCAGGTCCGTGGGGAGGACGGCGAGGTCGTTCCGCATGGAACCGTTGGCGAAGTCTGCGCGCGTGGGCCGAGCACGATGTTGGGGTATTGGGCCGACCCGGAGGGGACGAGCGCCGTGCTTCGGGACGGCTGGCTGCACACCGCCGATCTGGGCTTCGTGGACGACGAGGGATATCTGTACCTGAGGGGCCGCACCCGGGGAATGATCAAGAGCGGAGCGTACCGTATCGCCCCCGCCGAGATCGAGGAGGTCATCCGAGACATCCCTGGCGTGGACGAGGTCGCCGTGATCGACGTAGAGGACGAGCTCCTCGGCGAGGTCGTCAAGGCGTGTGTGGTATCACGTTCAGGCGAGGACCGGATCCTACGTCAGCGCATTCAGCACGCCTGTCGCGAGCGGCTTGCGCGATTCAAGGTTCCCAAGGTCGTGCAGTTCTACGACGCCTTGCCCCGGACGGGCTCCGGCAAGGTTTGCAAGCACCTTCTTTGACACCGACGACGCCGGAGACCCGCGTGCCTGAGCCGATGGACGAGGTCCTGGAGCGCCTCTTCTCCTTCGAAACGGAGGACGAGGTCCGAAAGATCACCGACCGAATCCGCGACCTACTGCGGAGTCGGCTCCACAGACGCGGCCTGGTGGTTGCCGTCTCCGGGGGAATCGACAGCTCGGTCTCTGCTGCACTCTCGGTGCTGGCCGTGGGTCCGGCGCGCGTCTTCGGCCTGATCATGCCGGAAAGGGACTCGGCATCGGAGAGTCTCGATCGCGGAAAGGAGCTTTGCGGGCATCTGGGGATCGAGTGCCTTGTCGAAGACATCGCGCCGACCTTGGAGGCCATCGGATGCTACCGATGGCGCGATGAGGCCATCCAACGGGTCTTTCCGTTGTACGGCCCTAGGTGGCGGAGCAAGATCGTCATCCGCGGAGGGGGGGAGGGACGTTTCAACCACTTCCATCTAGTGGTTCAGGATCCGCAGGATAATGCATTCGAAGAGCGACTCGGCCTTCGAGAGTATCTCCAGGTGGTTGCCGCCACGAACTTCAAGCAGCGTGTGCGCAAGACGCTCGAGTTCTTCCACGCCGACCGGCTGAACTACGCCGTGGTGGGGACTCCAAACCGAGTGGAGTACGACCAGGGCTTTTTCGTGAAGAACGGGGACGGGTCCGCTGATCTCAAGCCCATCGCCCATCTCTACAAAGTGCAGATGTACGCGCTGGCCCGGCACCTCGGGCTGCCCCGGGCCATCTGCGAGGCCCATCCCACGACCGACACCTACAGCCTGCCGCAGGGGCAGGACGAGTTCTACTACGGTCTTCCGTACCGGGAGATGGACGTTGCGTTGTGGCATCACAATGCGGGCCGGCCCGCCTCCGAGTTGGCCGTGGTGCTGGGCCTCCCGACCGAGCAGGCGGAACACGTATATGCAGACATCGAAAACAAGCGCCGGACGACGGCACCCCTGCACTGGCCGGCGCTTCTCGTCGAGCCCGTGGAGGAGCCGACGACCCACCCGCAGTAGTGCTTTCCCCGCCCTTTGGGGCATATAGAAGTTCTGACGATCGGCCGCTACTTTGATCGCAGTCCGTGGTACTCTTCTTGCTCTTCTCCAGCCCGTGAATAGGGGGTGGGCGTTACGCGAACGCCGACCGTCAAAACCGGACTCTATCTGAGCGTTGAAGCGTCAAGCCCCCCGGCTACGACGAATGCTGGCCAGCATCCTCGGCAAGCTTCCGCGTAGGCAGAAGAACCGGCTCCGAGGCCTCTATGAGAGGGGCCGGCTGCGGTGGGTAGCCGCGCTCCGTTCCTACGGGACGGAGGAATTACTCGCTTGTCTGCGCTCGGCGGGGATCGTAGAGGGTGAGTCGCTGTTGCTGCATGCGGGCTTCAGCGCGGCCAATGGTTTCAAGGGGACCATGGGCGAGGTGACCGATACTTTCATGGACGCCATCGGGCCCAGCGGCAACCTCATGATGATGTCTCTTCCGTATCGGGACTCGTCATACGCGTATCTGAAGCGCCAGAGCCGGTTCGACGTGCGCAAGACGCCGTCCCAAATGGGACTCATCTCCGAGTTCTTCCGACGAAGGAGCGGCGTGCTTCGGAGTCTCAGCCCAGCTCATCCGGTGCTCGCCTACGGTCCAAAAGCCTCGTGGATCGTGGCCGGCCACGAAGATTGTCAATACTCGTGCGGCCCTGGGAGTCCGTTCGACAAGGCCATCGAGCTCGATGCGAAAGTCGCTTTCTTCGACGCGTCGTTCACCACGCTCACGTTTTTTCATTGGCTCGAGCACCACGTTCAGGACGGCGTGGACATGCCCCTCTATCATGAGGAGCCCTTCGACGTCCCGGTAATCGATCACGACGGAAGCGAGCGCGTCATCACGACCTATGTCTATGCACCGGAGATCATCGCCCATCGGCGCTTCGCGGTACTGGAGAAGGCGCTGCGAAACCGCGGGGCCATCACCACGCTCCGGGTCGGGAATACCAAGATCGAGGTTGCGAGACTCCAGGATATCGTCCGCTGCGTCGACGACATGACGAGCCGCGGCGAGTTCTTCTACGATTTCTCCTGACGGGCTCGGAGTCATCACACAGAGAGGTGCGGGAAGACCGATTCCCGTAGAGGACGCATGGCCAGAGTAAAGACCAAGGGTGCGAGTATCGCGGGCATCGCCACCTGCTTGCCTTCGACCCGCTTCGACAACTTGACCGACACAACCGAGTTCACGGCGTCGGAAATCCGAAAAGTGACGGGGATGGCTGGCGTCGCGGCGCGGCGGCTCGCCGGTGACTCTGTGTGCAGCAGCGATCTCTGCGCGACGGCTGCAGTGCGCCTTCTGTCATCCCTCGGATGGGAGGCGGACTCCGTTGACGCCCTGATCATGGTGACCCAGACCCCCGACTATTTCCTCCCGTCGACCGCGTGCGTCGTACACGACCGACTAGGACTCAGCGACGGGTGCGCGTCCTTCGATGTAGGCCTCGGGTGTTCCGGATATCCCTACGGCCTCTGGCTGGGCGCCATGATGATCCAAGGAGGGGGGATTCGCCGTGCCCTGGTGCTCCACGGGGAAACGCCGTCCCGATTCACAGACGCGGCGGACCGCTCGGTATCTCTCCTCTTTGGCGATGCTGGCACGGCCACCGCGCTCGAAGCGGACGAAAGTGGCGAAGGGTCGGAGTGGTCTTTCTCGCTTCACTCCGACGGTGCGGGATACGAGAAGATGATCATCGAGGGCGGCGGGTTCCGTGACCGGTTCTGCACCGACCGACGTAAGCACTCCGTGTGGATGGACGGCGCGGCCGTCTTCAACTTCACGATCAAGCGCGTGACTCCACTCATCGAGGAGACGCTGGCGTTCTCAGGACTCTCGTCCGATGCCATCGACTACTTCATCTTCCACCAGTCCAACCAGTTCATCATCAAGCATCTGGCGAAGAAGGCCCAGCTGCCCATGGAGCGCGTCCCCATCATCATGCAGGAGTTCGGCAACACGGGTGGTCCGTCGATTCCACTGACCGTCACCGAGGGTGGGTTGGAGCGCCCGGACGACCGATCGCTCCGCCTGCTCATGCTCGGGTACGGTGTGGGGCTATCGTGGGGGTCGGCGCTCGTGGAGTTGGGGCCGAAGGCAGTCCTCGAGCGGGTCGAGCTCGACACGGCGCAGGAGGCCTCGGCGTGACGGCGCCGGACGGACGGGCTTTCGAAGGCCGCACCGTCGTCGTGTCGGGCGCGTCGTCGGGGATCGGGCGGACAGTCGCCACGGAGCTGGCGGGGCGGGGCGCCCGTCTCGTGCTCATCGGCAGAGACCGCGAGCGTTTAGAGGAGACGGCCGCCAATATTCCCGATGCCACCTGCGCGCTGGTGGAGCTCGACCTCGCCGAGCTCGGGGAGATCATGCCAGCGATTCGGAAGGTGGCCGCCGAGACCGGCCGGGTGTATGGACTCTGTCACGCCGCCGGCGTCGTACAGACCCTGCCGTTGAGCGCGTCCAAGCCAGAGTCGTTCCAGTCCGTGATGCAGGTCAACTACCTAGCCGGAATGGAACTTGCACGATCGGTGACGAGGCGCGACGTAATCGAGCAGGAGGGAGGGGCGCTCCTTTTCATCTCCTCCATCTACTCGATGATCGGCGTGGCCGGTGAGATCGCGTACAGCGGAAGCAAAGGAGCCGTGGTCGCAGCCGCCCGAGCCATGGCAATCGAGCTGGCGCGGCGGAAGATCCGCGTCAATGTGCTGTCTCCAGGAATGGTGCGCACCGAGATGACAGGGAAAGCGTTTTCGAAGCTGACATCCGAGCAAGTCGGCGCCCTGGAGGCGGCCCACCCACTCGGATTCGGCGGTCCCCAGGACGTAGCCTCCGCTGCGGCGTTCCTGCTCTCCCCCGAGAACGGTTGGATCACGGCGACGGATCTCGTGGTCGATGGCGGCCGCTCGGCTCACTAACGACACGACACCATGACCCAACAGGAAGCCCTCGCCTGGATTGCGGAAATCTTCGAGGAGTCATCGGACGACGTGACCCCCGAAACCCGCCGCACCGATCTCCCTGCCTGGGACTCGCTGGGCGTCCTGACGCTCATGGCGAGTCTGGACAGTGACTTCGACATCCTTCTGAGCGAAGAGGACATACTGGGGCTCGAGACGGTCAACGACATCCTCAAGATCCTTGCCAAGAACGGGAAGGCTTCTTAGCCGTGCGCTTCGTCATGGTCGACCGGATCTTGAGCCTGGAGCCCGGTCAGTCCATCGAGGCCGTCAAGACGCTCCCCGCGGATGAGGAATTGTTCCAGGACCATTTTCCCGGCTTCCCCGTCGTGCCGGGCGTCCTGCTGACGGAGATGATGGCCCAGGCCGCGGGAAAGTGCCTCGCCGCCGAGCCAAACCGGACCGGCAGAGCCATGCTGGGCAAGATCCTGTCGGCCAGCTTCCGCGACTGGGTGCGGCCCGATGAGGAGGCTCGCATCAGAGCGCGGATCGTTCAGAACCGGCCAGGATTCGCCAAGGCGGAGTGCTCCGTCGAAGTCGACGGGAACGAGGTATCCACCGCCGAGCTCTTCTTCGTATTCGTCCCCGCCGAGCGCTTTGCCGCCGACTACCGCGACGAGGTGCTCGAGGCCTTTCTGGCCGCCGAGCAGATCGGCGCGCAGGAGGGAGAAGGCGCATGAGCCAGCTCTTTTCCCTCGAGGGCAAGCGGATCCTGGTCACCGGAGGCACTCGGGGGATCGGCCGAGCCGTCTCTCTTCGGTTCGCCGAGGCGGGCGCCGAGGTCATCGCCAACTACGTTCGGGGACGGCCGGCCGCCGAGGCGCTCGGCGAGGAGGCTGATGCGCGGGGGATCTCCATCTCCCTCTGCCGCGGGGACCTCACGACCGAAAAGGGCCTGGCGTCTGTGGAGGATGCGGTTTCCCAAGGGGCAGGCGACCTGCATGGCCTCGTGCACTGCGCCGCCACGGGCGTCCATAAGCCGTTCGAGGAGCTCACCACACGGCACTTCGACTGGACGTTCGCCCTCAATGTCCGTGCCTTCTTCGAGCTCGTCCAGCGGCTGCTGCCCCGCCTCGTCCAGGGCTCGAGCGTCGTGGCCGTGAGCTCCCAAGGCGCCACTCGTGTGGTCCCCGCGTACGCTGTTTTGGGCGCATCCAAGGGAGCGCTCGAGGCGCTGGCACGACACCTGGCCGCGGAATTGGCGCCTCGCGGAATACGGGTCAACATCCTCGCGCCGGGGGCCGTCCGCACCGAAGCGTGGGACGCCATGCCCGACGCCGAGGCTCGCCTGGCCGAGTTAGCGGAACGCACGCCCACGGGGGCCCTGGCCACGGCCGAGGAAGTGGCGCAGGCGGCGCAGTTCCTGTGCTGCGACGCCGCAAGCGCAGTAGTCGGACAGACGCTCGTCGTGGATGGCGGCGCCAGTCTCCCGGTCTGATCTCGAAGCTCCGAACGCACTCACACGTCAGACTTTGAAACCGCCAAGGCGTCCCTCGTGAGCGATCCCCGCGACTCGGCCGACACCGACGCTGACCAAGTCGATCCGGCCGCCGCGGGGTCGACCCCGGAGGCCGAGTCCGGCGAGGACTCGGCGGTTTCGGCTTCGGAGGAAGAGTCCGGGAGCGACAAGGCGAGCAGGTCCAAGAGTCTCGACCGCTCGCTCCTGACCGGAATCGCGTGGACCGGGGGGATGAAATGGGCGACCCAGGTGTTCAGTTGGACGGTCACCCTCATCGTCGCAAGGCTGCTCACGCCCGAAGACTACGGGCTCATGGGCATGGCGCTAGTCTACCTGGGGCTGGTGAAGTACCTGAGCGAGTTCGGGATCGGTACGTCGATCGTGCAGGGACACCACCTAAACCGTGGACAGCTGAGCGAGCTGGGCGGATTCTCGGTGGTGGCGGGTGTGTTGTTCGCGGCGATTTCGATGGCCTTGTCCGGGCCCATCGCCGCCTTCTTCGGCGAGCCGGCCGTGCAGCTGGTCGTCATCGTCTTGAGCACCAGCTTCATCATCGATGGGCTCCAGATCCTCCCGCGGTCGCTGCTGCTGCGTGACCTGAACTTCAGAACCGTAGCGCTGGTCGAAGGGCTGACCTCCTTCGCCACCATGACGACGACCCTGATCTTGGCGATCCTCGGATTCTCGTACTGGTCGTTGGTCTTCGGCTCTCTCGGAGGCCGGGCGGTTTCTGCGGTCGTGCTGCTGTTCGCCCGCCCCCACCAAGTGCTGCCTCCAATCCACCTGAAGTCCATCGGCGCGGCCCTCAGGCTGGGCTGGCACGTAGTCGTCTCGCGGCTCGCCTGGTACACGTACTCGAACGCCGACTTCGCGATCGTCGGGCGGGTCTTGGGCACGAACCCCCTCGGCGCCTACTCGCTCGGCTGGAACCTGGCCACTTTGCCAGTGGAAAAGGTCAGCGCTCTCACCGGGCGAGTGACACCCGCCATCTTCTCCGCCGTCCAGGACGATCCGCCGGCGCTCCGACGTTATCTGGCCGCGCTGACCGAGGGACTCGCGCTCATCACCATCCACTGGCCTCCACGCGCCCTATCGAATCGAGAGTCTCGCGCTGCGGCTTTCCGGCATCCATCGGTCTCGCATTGGTGGCCGATCCGTTCGTCACGACCGTGCTGGGTGAGAAGTGGCTCCCCGCCATCCTCCCGTTGCAGGTCCTGGCCGTGTACGGCGGATTCCGGTCCATCACGACTGTGCTGATGCCGGTGTTGGTGGTCACGGGGCACTCCGCCCGGGCCATGCACTTCAGCCTTCTGGCCGCCGTCGTGCTCCCGGTCTGCTTCTACTTGGGAAGCCCATGGGGTCCGGCGGGTGTGGCCGCGGGTTGGATCGTGGGGTATCCGCTCGTCGTCATCCCCTTCTACCTCAGATACGTCCTGCGCGTCGTCGAGATGAAGTGGGGCGAGTATTGGAAGACGCTGCTCCCCACAGTCTACGGCACGGCGCTGATGGCGGTGGGCGTGTCCGCAGCCAATCTGCTCGTCCCCGCGTCCTGGCCAGGCTGGATCGGCCTCGTCCTCGCGGTGGTGCTTGGCGTGGGGATCTACTCAGCCGTGATCCTGCTCAAGTACCGCGATCGCATCGAGAGGTATCGCGAGATCCTGAGGAGCGTGCGATAGGGGGGCTGCCTCATCACCGGACGGATCATCGCCGAGGCGAGATCCGGTAGTGCCACGCGATATCGGCGCCGCGAGTGCGACCCCGAATCGCCTACGTTATTCTCAGGGCCGCGACGATCCTCATTCCGGTACTGAACATGCCACGCACTTCACCGCGTCTCCTGCTCGCTTCGCTTCTCCTTTTCTCGCTTCCCGCGACCGCGGCGGCGTCAGCGCAAAGCGTCCGACAGAGCGGCCGCTCCGATGACGGAATGGTTTCGGCCGCGCACCCGCTGGCGACTGAAGCCGGCGTCCGGATGCTCGAAACGGGGGGCAACGCCGCCGATGCGGCCGTCGCGGCAGGGTTCGCGATCGCCATCGTCGAGCCGACCATGAACTCGATCGGCGGGCGCAACCAGATCCTCGTGCGCACTCCCGACGGGTCGTTCCACGGCATTGACGGAACGACCCAGGCGCCGTGGGACTACGACCCCGAGATCGCTCCGCAGGCGAGCTATGGCTACGCCGTGATCGGGATCCCAGGGGCGCTCGCCGGTCTCATGAAGCTTCACGAAGAGCACGCGACTCTACCGCTGGAAACTGTCATCGCGCCGGCCATCGAATATGCCGAGTACGGCTTCCGGGTGCGGCCCGCGGACGCGCTGCGGCAGGCGGCGGGCGCGGCTCAGGGGCTGGAGTTTCCCGGCACGGCGGCCGCGTACTACAGGCACGACGGCTCACCCTACCGGGCGGGCGATCTGCTCAGACAGCCCGACTACGCGAATACGCTCAGGCGCATTGTCGCCGGTGGGCGCGACACGTTCTAAAAAGGCGTGATCGCAAGGGCGATGGCAGCCGATTTCGCGGCCAACGGAAGCGCTTTGAGCCTCCAGGCCTTGGAGGACTACGTCGCCGAGGACAGCCGGATCGTTCGGGGGAGCTACCGCGGCTACGACTTGATCGGAATGGACGTCCCCGCCGCCGGATCGCTGACCATCCAGGCCCTTCACATCATGGAGAACTTCGACCCGGAGTCGATGTCGGAGGCGGAGTGGTTCGCGGTCGTGGGTCAGGCGCTCGGGATCGCCGCACCTGAGCTGCGCGTGTTGGGAACCGACACTGCATCAGCTCGCGCGACGTCGAAGGAGTGGGCCGCTCGCCGGGCTGTGGAAGTCGCGGCCCCCGGGCACGATCCGGTCGAAGTCCCGAGTCCGATCCCCTCAGCCGAGCCGGGCGCGGACCTGCAGGGCCACACGACCCACCTGTCCACGGCCGATGGCAACGGGATGTTCGTTTCGCTCACGCAGACGCTCGGCCCAAACATGGGCTCCAAGGTGGTCACCCCGGGGCTCGGATTCCTCTACGCCTCTACCCTGGGCGGGTACCTGAGCTCGATCGAGGCGGGGGTGCGCGCGCGCTCGAACATCTCGCCGTTCATCGTCGAGAAGGACGGAGAGGTCGTGCTCGTCCTTGGCGCGGCCGGAGGGGGCATGATTCCGCCGGCGGTGGTTCACGCCGTCACGCGGGTCATCGACTTCGGGATGTCCCTCCCTGACGCGTTGGCGGAGCCCCGGGTGGCGCACGGACGCGGGGGGGTTTTCAACGCGGAGACGAGCCCCGACATCGGGTGGACCGCGAGCGAGATCGCGCAGATGCGGGCTCTCGGCCTCGAGATCGTAGAGACGCCGAGATCCGGCGCCTTCGGCCGGGTCCACGGCGTCCAGTTCGATCCACAATCGAAGACCTGGACCGGCGCGGCTGACCCCGATTGGGAGGGGAGCGCGCGGGGACCGGCGGGGACGCCATGACCGGGAGCCCTCGACGCGAAGCGATTGAGAGGACGCCCAGTCGGTCGGCGAGGTATCCAGAGGGAAGTAATCACCAAACCTTCATCGAAGCCTCGAACAGCGCCGTCAACTCGATCTCCTCCGCCGCCCTCGGCGACAGCTTCGTCACCCGGTGCTGCGGAAGCGTCCCCTCGACCAGAGCGGGAATGTCGTCCGTCGTATATCCCACCGCCGCCAGCCCGTTAGGTACACCGAGCTTCTGCATGTACCACACGACCCGTTCAGCGAGCACCCACCCGGCGTCGTCGTGCGACACGCCCGAGATGTTGGCGCCCAGTGCCTCGGCGGCGCGGAGATGTCGCCCCGGGTTCGCAGACGCCGTGTAGCGCACCACCGCGGGTGTGTTGAGGATCACCGAGATCCCGTGAGGGATCATCGGGTGGTCGACTTCGTACCCCTCTGGCCAATAATCCTTGACCATACCGGCTACCGGGTAGGACATCCCGTGCGGCAGGTGAACTCCGGCATTGCCGAAGCCGATGCCCGCGATCCCGGCCGCATAGAGCATCTGCGTGCGCGCTTCGTCGTCGGTGGCGTCCGCGACGGCTCTGGGTAGGAACTCCGCTACGAGCTCGAGGGCGTGCAGGCACCAGACGTCACTGAGCGGGTTCGAGCCTTGATAGGCGGGGCGCTCGAGGGAGCGAGCCGGCATCGGGCGTTGGTCGAACGGCATTGCCGTGTACGACTCGAGGGCATGGCTCAGCACGTCCAACCCCGCCGATGCCGCTACAGCCGGGGGGAGCGTCTGCGTATTGTCCGAGTCGACGATGCCCAGCGTTGGCTTGAGGTACCGGTGCGCGATCCCGGTCTTCGCCTTCTTCTCCACGTAGTCGAAGATCGCGACGCCCGTGGTTTCGCTCCCGGTGCCGGCGGTAGTGGGCACCGCGATGAGCGGTTTGAGGGGGCCGGGAACAGGCCGTCCTTTTCCGATAGGAGCGTTTACGTATTCGAAGAGATCGGCCGGGTGCGTCGCGAATAGATTGGCGGCCTTCGCCGTGTCGATCGTGCTGCCCCCTCCCAGCGCCACGAACGAGTCGAAGGCCCCCGCTTGAGCGAACTCAACCGCCGTCTGGAAGCTCGCGTCGGTCGGCTCCACGGATACGGTGTCGAAGACCTCGAAGCCGATCCCGCTGTCGGAGAGCGATGCTGTCAACGTCTCAGCGGACGGGGACCCGACGAGGGCGGGATCGATCACGACCATGGTTCGGGAGACCCCGAGGTCGCGTAGGTCCATGCCGACTTCGCGCGTGATCCCGTGCCCAAAGCGGACGTTGGACGCCGCCATTTGGAAGGCCGTGTCCTTGTTCATTGCGTCACTCCTGGCTTCATCGCCGCAAAAGGGCGATCAGTTTAGAGCGCTACCACAGGGGCGGCCACTCGGAGCGCGCGGGCCGCCACTCGGAGTCTGGTTGACTCCACCGGCTCGCATGCGCCAATCTCCTCGGCCGCCGATCCAGTGGTGAACCGCGCGCGAGTGGCCGCCTCGGAAGCCATCGATCCGACCGCACAGGCTCGACAATGCTCCTCGAGACACCCTTTCATTCCCGGACCGCCTCCCTGTGCAAGAGCGCGCAATGGCGCAACTGGTCCGGGTACGCCGCAGTCATCTCGTACGAGCCGAGCCACGAGTACGAGTACTACGCGGTCCGTAGCGGAGCAGGGCTCTTCGACGTATCCCCGTTGAAGAAGTACGAGGTCACCGGGCCGGATGCGGCGTGGTTCGTGGATCGCCTGATCACCCGCGACGCGACGAAGTGCCCCGTTGGCCGGGTTCTTTACACGCCGTGGTGTGACGAGGCGGGGAAGGTGATCGACGACGGTACGGTCCACTGCATCGAGGACGACACGTTCCGCATCACGTCGGCGGATCCGAGCTTCCGCTGGTTTCAGGACTGCGCGCTCGGGATGGACGTCTCGTTGCGGGACGTGTCGACCGAGCTCGCTGCCCTGGCCCTCCAGGGTCCCACGTCCCGGGACATCCTCTCACAGGTGGTGACCGGTGCGGACGTGGCCGGACTTCCGTTCTTCGGCGTCGCGAGCGGCGGCGTGGGCCAGGCTCCGATCACGATCTCACGAACCGGATACACGGGTGACCTTGGCTACGAGATCTGGCTGAGTCCTGACCACGCGGAGCCCGTGTGGGACACGCTCATGGACGTGGGTCGTGGATACGGCATCGCGCCAGCCGGATTGGACGCTTTGGACGTGGCCCGCATCGAGGCCGGGCTGATCCTCAAGGAGGTCGACTACATCTCGACCAAGACGGCCCTGATCGAATCGCGAAAGTCGTCGCCCTTCGAGGCGGGCCTCGGGTGGACCGTCCAGCCCAGAGACGGCCGCGGCTTCGTGGGCAAGACAGCGTTGGCCGCCGAGGCGGAGAATCCGTCGAAGTGGGCCTTCGTGGGCCTCGAGGTGGATTGGCCACGGATCGAGAAGCTATTCGGTGAAGTCAACTTGCCTCCTCTGGTGGCGGGCCGAGCCTCCCGTGACCCCGTGCCGGTCTATGCCAAGGGGCCACAGGTCGGCTTCGTGACGAGCGCGACCTTTTCGCCGATCCTCAAGAAATACATCGGGCTGGCCACGATCCAACGGGAATTCGCCGAGCTCGGTACGAGCGTGGAATGCGAGCTGACGGTGGAGTTCGTTCGCCACGAGGTCCCGGCGCGGGTCGTGAAGACGCCCTTCTTCGATCCCCCGCGGAAGCGGGAATAGCCGTGTCCAAGAGCTACGACGTCCTCGTCGTCGGTGGGGGGCACAACGGCCTCGTGCACGCGGCCTATCTGGCGCGAGCGGGACTCGACGTCTGCGTCCTGGAGGCCCGTCCACTCCTGGGAGGCGCCACCGTCACCGAGGAGCTGTTTCCGGGCTTCAAGTACAGTGTCTACTCTTACGTCGTCAGCTTGATGCGCCCGGAGATCGTCCGTGAGCTGGACCTGCCACGCCACGGGCTGACGATCCTGCCGCTCGAGAGCACGCTGACCCCCCTCCCCGACGGCGACTACCTGTACAGGGACGGCGATCATCACCGCACCTGGCGGGACATCGCGCGCTTCTCCCCGCGCGACGCCGAGGCGTACGACGACTACGGGCGGACCCTTTTCTTCATGGCGCGGGCCGTGCAGTACATGCTGGGCATCGTGCCCCCGGACCCGACGCGAATGAACCCCCGCGACTTGTCGGGCATGGTGGGGCTCGCCCGGCACCTCCTGGGACTCGGGGAGGACGAGCTCTATACCCTCTTCAAGCTCATGACCATGAGCGCGGCTGACTTCCTCGACGAGTGGTTCGAGACCGACGTGCTCAAGGCGACGCTGTCCGCGAGCGGCGTCATCGGGACCTTCTTGGGTCCCCGCTCACCCGGAACCGCCTACGTGCTGCTCCATCACTACATGGGCGAGATCGACGGCCATTTCCGGGCGTGGGGCTTCGCCAAGGGAGGAACCGGGGCGATCGCGGAGGCCATCGCTTCCGCCGCTCGCGAGGCCGGTGTGGAGATCCGGACGGACGCGTCAGTCGCCCACGTGATCGTCGAGAACGGGCGCACTACCGGCGTCGCGCTCGCGAACGGCGACGAGCTGTACGCGAAGGTCGTCTCGTCGAGCCTCGATCCCCGCCAGACGTTCCTCAACCTGCTGGACGAGTCCGAGCTACCCGACGACCTCGTCGACGACGTGCGGAAGTTCAAGTTCCGCGGCTCTTCCGGGAAGGTGAACCTGGCCCTCGACGACGCCCCTGACCTCGCCTGCATGCCGGGATACGGGCCTCATCTGCGCGGGGCCATTTCGATCAGCCCCTCCGTCGACTACATCGAGCGCGCATACGACGACGCCAAGTACGGCGACTATTCCCGGGAGCCGTACATGGATGTCATCATCCCGTCGATGATCGATCCCGGCATGGCCCCTCCCGGCAAGCACGTCATGTCCTGCTTCGTCCAATACGCGCCGTACGAGCTGCGCGAGGGTACCTGGGACGAGAAGCGGGAGGCCTTCGGCGACACCGTGATCGACACCCTGTCACGGTACATTCCCAACCTGAAGGACATCATCCTGCACCGGCAGGTCGTCACCCCGCTCGACATCGAGCGCACCGTAGGGCTCACTCAAGGCAACATTTTTCAGGGAGAGTTGAGTCTGTCGCAGCTCTTCTTCCTCAGGCCGGCCGCTGGTCACGCCAAATACCGAACGCCGGTCCGAGGCTACTACCAGTGCGGCTCCGGCACTCACCCCGGGGGCGGGATCATGGGCGCGCCGGGCCGGTTGGCGGCGAGGGCGGTGCTTCGGGACCTCGGGCGCCGGTCCCGCGGGCGGGCAGGGGCATAGCGCGATGGGCCTGGACGCGATCGTCGTGGGGGCAGGCCACAATGGGCTCGTAACGGCCGCGTATCTGGCCAAAGCGGGCTGGAAGGTGCTCGTGCTCGAGCGACGGGAGACCATAGGCGGCGCCGCGGCGACCGAGGAGATCTTTCCGGGCTGCCGCGTGAGCGTCGGCGCACAAGACGCCGGTCTATTCCTCACCGAAGTCGTCTCCGACCTCGACCTCCGATCACACGGCTTCGCGAAGATCCGAGGCCCCGTCGCGGCCCGCGCTCTACAGCCGGGTGGCCAACGGCCGCTGACGCTATGGCGCAACCCGGCTCGAACCACCGAAGAGATCGCGAAGTGGAGTGCGGCGGATGCGGGGCGCTACTCCGACTTCGTCGACTACATGAAGCTGATGGCCGGCGCGCTCCGGAGCGTCATCACACTCACGCCACCCGTTCCGCACGACGCTTCCGTACGCGATCTGGCCCGTTGGATCCGGCCAGCGCTCAAGGTCAGAGGGCTCGGCCGGCGCAACATGATGGAGTTCCTGCGCATTCTCCCGATGTCCGCACGGGAGTTGTTGGACGATTGGTTCGAGAGCGACGCGCTCAAGGGTGTGCTTGGAAGCAGCGCCGTCATCGGGGCGATGCAAGGGCCGATGGCCTCTGGCACGGCGTTTCGGCTCCTCTATCACTACATGGGCGAGCAAAGCACCGGCTTCAGGTCGTCGACTTTCGTGAAGGGCGGCGTCGGACGGTTGTCCGATGCCGTGGCTTCCGCGGCTCGTGAAAACGGTGCGGAGCTCCGGACGGGCTCCCCCGTGGAGCGCATCCTCTTAGAAGAGGGTGCCGCCACTGGTGTCCGACTCGCCGACGGCGAGGAGATCTCCGGCCGGTGTGTCGTCTCGGGAGTGGATCCACGTGTCACGTTCTTCCGGCTGGTGGGTGCCCCCGAGCTCGGTCCCGAGTTCAACCGGAAAGTAGACAACATCCGCCTCCGCGGGACCACGGCCACACTCCATCTCTTACTCGACGCGCCGCCCACCTTCGTTGGTGCGGCTGATGAGGACGAGCTCTCGGGTCACACGATCGTGTGTCCAAGCCTCGAGTACCTCGAGCGCGCTTATGACGACGCGAAGTACGGGCGGTTCTCCGCTCGGCCCTGCCTGGACATGGCGGTCCCGACTCTGCGTGATCCCACCCTCGCGCCCGAGGGCCGCCACCTCGCCTCCATCCAGGTCCGGTACGCTCCCTATCACCTGCGTGACGCGGAGTGGGACGACGCTCAGCGGGCTTCCCTGACGAACACAGTGCTGGAGGTCCTTGACGAATGCCTCCCGGGCACGCGGGCCAGTATCTTGGACCACCACCTCATCACCCCCCTCGACTGGGAGCGGGATTACGGGTTGACCGAGGGGGGCGAGTACCACGGGCAGATGGGGCTCGATCAGCTGCTGTTCATGCGGCCGGTCGCGGGATGGGGCCGCTACCGGACGCCTATCGACAACCTCTTTATGTGCGGGTCCGGCACTCACCCCGGGGGGGGTGTCACGGGCGCGCCCGGCTACAATGCGGCGCGTGAGATCCTGCGCGACGGGCGACGACGCGGCGCATGAGACCCTGTGCCATCGGCGACGACGCGGCGGGTGAGATCTTGACGCCGAGTCGTCTCCGCCGCGAGCCCGACTGGTCGACCACCTTCTCGATCACGTATAGTGCGGCCCCGTTCATCCGAGAGCCCCTCAGCGAGGGGGGCAAGCCGGTTGTGCCGAGAAGGCCCACAAAGAGGAGAGCCAAATGACCGCGACCTTCGACATGGCGTCGATCCAGCGCGGAGCGCGTCTCCGGAGATCGCCTTACTTCGAGGCGACCCTGAACGCCGGATGCCGCAGCTATACTGTGTACAATCACATGTTCCTGCCGACCTGTTACGACGACCTGGACGTAGAGTACGAAAAGCT
Organism: Longimicrobiales bacterium; assembly: GCA_965248625.1. Taxonomy (GTDB): domain Bacteria; phylum Gemmatimonadota; class Gemmatimonadetes; order Longimicrobiales; family Gaopeijiaceae. Next base: position 3,413,971 of record OZ252109.1, read on the forward strand.
CCTTCACGACGTCACGGTCTGGGACGTGAGCGTCGAGCGCCAGGTGGAGATCACGGGTCCGGGCGCCTTCGAGTTCACGAACATGCTCACCCCCCAGGGACCTAGCGAAGTGCGCCGTGGGGCAGGGGAAGTATGTGATCATCACCGCGGATGACGGCGGCATCGTCAACGACCCGGTGCTGTTGCGTCTCGGTGAGAACCATTTCTGGCTGGCGCTCGCGGACAGCGACGTTCTCCTCTGGGCCAAAGGGGTGGCTCTCAACTCGGGCCTCGATGTCAACATCTGCGAGCCGGACGTGTCGCCGATGCAGGTCCAAGGGCCGAAGTCGAAGGAGGTGATGCGCAGGCTGTTCGGCGACGAAGTGCAGAAGCTTCGCTACTACTGGTTCCTCGAACGCAGCTCGATGGCATCCCGGTGGTGGTGACCCGCACGGGCTGGAGCGGAGAGGTCGGGTACGAGATCTACCTGCGGGACGGGAACCGAGGAGTGGACCTTTGGGATCGTGTCATGGAGGCCGGCCGCGACTTCAACATTTCCCCAACGGGACCCTCGGACATCCGCCGCATCGAGGCGGGGATCCTGAACTACGGCATCGATATCACGCTTGACACCAATCCGTTCGAAGTTGGGCTGGGGTGGCAGGTCGACCTCGATCAGGACGCGTCGTTCATTGGTCGCACGGCGCTCGAGCGCATCAAGTGGGAAGGCCCGAAACGGCTGCTCGCCGGAGTCGAGATCGAGGGCGAACCGCTCGACCTCAACATGACCCGGTGGCCGGTGCACGCCGACCGCGCGGAAGTGGGCTTCGTCACGTCGGCTATCTACTCACCCCGCCTCAGCAAGAACATCGGGTACGTAATGGTGCCTGCCGCTCACGGCGAGCTGGGCACGCATCTGACCATAGCGGTGTCTGACGGTCATGAGCGGTGGGCCACGGTGGTGCCAAGGCCCTTCGTGGACGCATCGAAAGAGATTCCGAAGTCGTAGGTGGGAGCTGATCGCCGCGAGGAAACCGTCGCGGGCACCGAACCCTGCCGGTCGGAGCCTGCCTTCGGGTCCGTACTTCTACGGAAGGCGCGCCCGGTATATCCCCCGATTGTCCTCTTCGTTGGCGGGCCCGGTCTTCCTTCGACGACTATAATCTTCTCGGAGTGGGCCCGCGCGCTGCGTTCGGCCTCATCCGTCGTTCGGCCTCGCGCGGCGCACGGCCTCGCTCGGACGGCGAGCCTCGCGCCCTCAGTGAACCTCAGCCGTTGATGGCCCTCGGATCGTGACAAACCCCACTCCAGACGAATCTCAGCCCGTGAAGGACGCGGAAGAGACGACGGAAGCGCGGGGCGTGGTGCTCGCGCACTTCGCCAACTACCGGTTCACCTCAGGGTTCTGGGACGCTGACGCCTCGACGCGGCAGGAACGCGCGTTGGCGTGGTTCCGTGGCCAGGAAGCCGCCGCCGACATCGCGCACCTCTACATCCTGCAGGGCTTGGAGTCCGGGGGGGACGTCCTCGTTTGGAGTGCCGTCCGGATCGAAGACACGACGACCGCAGGCCGTTATTTTACTGCGCGGGCCACCGCCGAGAACCGTCACCGTGGCATCATCGAACCCGTCAACCTCCTCTGGGGGCTCACTCGTCCCTCCGAGTACAGCAAGGCCCGCTCGGTCCAGGAGATCGACCCGTTCGCACCTGCCCGGAAGCCTTATCTCGTTGCATACCCGTTCACGAAGACAGCCGATTGGTATCTATTGGGGAGGGAGACCCGGCAGGGGATGATGAATGAGCACATTCGCATCGGGAAGGGGTTCCGCCAGATCACCCAGCTCCTCCTATACTCCTTCGGGTTACAGGACCAGGAATTCGTAGTCGTATACGAGATGGACGACCTGGCCCTCTTCTCACAGCTCGTGTACGACCTTCGGGACACCGAGGCTCGACGCTACACAAAGAGCGACGCGCCGCTTCACACCGGCATCCTGGTCGAACCCGAGGCCTGGGTGGAGACGCTCGGGTAGCCCCGTGGAGCTATTCGTCCTCGGCACCAGCCAATCGGTTGCGCCCGCTCCGGTCCGCGAGCGGATGCACGTCGAGCTGGACGAGGTCTACTCCGCGTTGGACGACCTCCTCGGACAAGACGGCGGACTTCTGGAGGCTCTTCCGCTCTCGACATGCGGACGGCTCGAGATTTACGGCGTGTCCGAAGAGCCCGAGCGGGCGCTGTCCCTCCTTCGCGCACTCCTCGCGCGGAAGAGCGGCGCTGCCCCCGAAGAGGTGATGGCCCACTCCTACGTCCATCTTGGCGCGGACGCGGTCCGGCACCTCTTCCGCGTCGCCGCCGGCCTCGATTCGGTGGTCCACGGCGAGGCGCAGATCTTGGGGCAGGTTCGCAACGCGCTCGAGCACCCGTCGACAACCCGGACCGTGGGAGCGCGCTTGCAGCGACTCTTCCAGAGCGCACTCCGTACCGGTAAGCGCGTACGAACCGAAACCGAGATCGGGCGAGGCGCGGCCTCGCTGGCCAGCGCCGCGCTCACGCTACTGCAGCGGCAAGTGGATTCGCTGGAGTCCATGTCGGCGTTGGTGCTCGGCGCAGGCGAGACGGGATGCCTGATCGGTCGCCTGCTCAAGAAAGCGGGCGTACGCCGTTTGGTGGTGGCGAATCGCACCGAGGGGCGGGCGCGCGAGTTGGCGGTACAGCTAGGGGGTGAGTTCGCGTCTCTGGATGCGCTTCCCTCGCTCCTCGCTGGAGCGGATCTCGTGGTCGGAGCAGCAGCTGCGCCGGAACGGCTCGTGCGACCCGACATGCTGAACGGCGCGATGAAACCGGGATCCTCGGGGCCGCGCTACTTCTTGGACCTTGCCCACCCTGGGAACTTCGACCCGGCACTGGCCGAGGTCCCGGGGGTCGAGCTCTTCGACCTCGAGCACGTATTCGAGCGCGTTGAGGCCGCGAGGGCCACGCGGGCTTCTCAGGTGCCGCAGGCCGAGGCAATCGTGGCAGAGGACGTCGTGTCCTTCGTGGGGTGGCTCCGCTCCAGAGAGACCGTTTCGGTGCTTCGAGCCATCCGGGAGCAATTCTTGGACGTCGCCCGCGACGAGGCGGAGCGGCAGGCCCCTGGGCCGAGCTCCATGGGGCGCGACGAAATGACGCGGTTCGCACGATCGCTCGCGCGAACGCTTCTGCATGCCCCGACGGTCGCGCTGCGGGACGCCGACCCGTCCACCCCGGAGGGTCGATTGCTCCTGGAGAGCGCCGCCGTCCTTTTCGGAGTGGACGCGCCGAACACGGAGGAACCGCGTTGATCGGGCGAGGCCTATCGAGGCACTCCTCCGGCGGGGGCGAGCGCCGGTACTGAGCATGAGCCAAGGCCAGCTCGGGGGCCGAGTCGTGGTGACGACCCGGGGCGACACCTGGGGCGACCGATTGAGCGCGGGTCTCTCAAAGGCTGGCGCGCATGTCCTCCACTGGCAGACCTCCTCGTATCCTCCGCCAGCAGATCCGCAACCTCTCCGTGCAGCCCTCGCCGACCTCGATGGATTCGACTGGGTCGTGTTCACGAGCCCGAGAGCCGTAGCGGCGGTGGCTGACCTGAGTCCTGCGAGCCCGATCCCGCGGGTCAGCCCGACCCCGCGGGTCGCGGTCGTGGGCCCAGCGACCGGCCGGGCCGCGACGGAGGCCGGCTGGAAGGTGGCCGTTCAGGGCGCTGGCCCGGGCGCGCACGGTTTGGCTGCAAGCGTGGCGTCGATCGACGACCTCGATGGCTCGCAGGTGCTCTTTCCGGCCGCTTCCGAGGCCGCACCGACGGTCGAAGAGGAGTTCACGTCGTTGGGAGCCGACGTGCATCGGGTCCAGGCGTACCGTACCGTCATCGAGCCGCCCGACCCTGCACGGGTGCGGTCGGACCTCGAGGCGGGGGTCGACGCGATCACCTTCGCGAGCCCGTCCGCCGTAGAGGCCGTCGACCTGTCGCTGGATCTGAGCTTGGCTCGGGCGTTGGCGGGCTTAGCGGTGGTCTGCATTGGTCCCACAACCGCGGCGGCCCTGGACGACCGTGGCGTGGCCGACGTAGTGGTCGCGGAGACATCGACGCTGGAGGGAATGATCCAAGTGGTGATCGAGCGCCTCGGAACCCTGAGCGAGCCAGACACCCGTCCCTCCGGGGGTCGCACGTGAGCAGGAGTGAAGAGCTCTTCCGCCGAGCCCGAGAGGTCATGCCGGGAGGTGTGAACAGCCCTGTGCGTGCGTTCAAGTCGGTCGGTGGCGTTCCGCGCTTCATGCGGACTGCCCAGGGCGCGTACATGGAGGACGTCGACGGCAAGCGCTACCTGGACCTGATGGGGTCATGGGGCGTGGCAATCCTGGGGCACGGCCATCCGGATGTCCGAGCCGCGGTCGAGAAGGCCTTGGAGGGGGGGACGTCGTTCGGCGCGCCCACCCTGGGTGAGGTGGAAATTGCCGAGCTCGTCGTCGAGCTCGTGCCGAGCGTCGAGGTCGTACGCTTCGTCAACTCCGGGACCGAAGCGACCATGAGCGCGATTCGCTTGGCGCGCGCCGTGACCGAGCGTGACCGCGTGATCAAGTTCCGTGGCGGCTACCACGGACACGGCGACGCATTCCTCGTCGCGGCTGGATCGGGCGCCGCGACCTTGGGCGTGCCGTCGAGCCCCGGTGTTCCCGTGTACACGGCCCAGCACACGCTGGTCGCCGAGTTCAACGACCTGGGGTCGGTAGAGGCCCTGTTCGACCTCGTTGGAGACGATATCGCGGCAGTCGTCGTGGAGCCCGTCGCAGGCAACATGGGGTGCATCCCTCCGGCGCAGGGATTCCTGACGGGGCTGCGGGAGCTCTGCACGAGGCACGGCACGTTGCTCGTCTTCGACGAGGTCATGACGGGCTTTCGCGTCAGTCTGGGCGGGGCGCAGGAGCGTTACGGCGTCACTCCGGACCTCACCACGCTCGCGAAAGTGATCGGCGGAGGGCTGCCCGTCGGAGCCTACGGCGGGCGACGCGATCTGATGCGCCACGTAGCGCCCGATGGTCCGGTCTATCAAGCTGGGACGCTCTCAGGTAACCCGCTGGCCATGGCCGCGGGACTTGCCGTTCTGCGCTACCTCGTGGAACACCCCGAGGTGTACGACCGGGTGGAAGCCACGGGAGTCCTCCTGGACCGGGGCTTCGAATCCATAACGCAGAACGCGCCGGTTCCGATTCGCTGGAATCGTGTGGGCGCCATGGGATCCCTTTTCTTCTCCGAAGAGCCGGTCATCGACTGGCCGTCGTCCGAAGCATCCTCCAGCGAGCGGTTCAACACCCTGTTCCACGGGATGCTGAAGAACGGCGTTTATCTGCCGCCAAGCTCATTCGAAGCCTGGTTCTGGTCGGCGGCGCACGAGGACCGGGAGATGCGGCTGGTTCTGGAGATCGCCGAAGAGGTCATTGCGGGGATGAGCGAATGACCGTCGAGCTCGGCTTGACCGTGTTCGAGCGCGCCTGTCGTGGCTCGAGCGTTCCCCATACGCCGATCTGGATCATGCGCCAGGCCGGGCGCTACCTGCCCGAATACCGGAAGCTCCGCGAGACGGTGGACTTCGTAACGGCTACGCGGACCCCCGAGGTGGCTGCTCGCATCACGCTGCAGCCGATGGAGCGCTTCGACCTGGATGCTGCGATCCTGTTCAGCGATATCATGACGCCGTTGGATCCGATGGGAGTACGGGTCGACTTCGCACCGGGTCCCGTCCTCCCCGATCCCATTCGTTCTGCCGAACAGGCCCGTGATGTCCGGGAGCTCGTGCCGGAAGAGGGAGTCCCCTTCGTACTCGACGCGATAAGGCTGGTACGCTCAGGGCTTCGCCCGGAAGCGGGAGTCATCGGCTTTGCCGGTGCCCCGTTCACGCTGTTCTGCTATCTCGTCGAAGGGGGCGGTTCCAAAGACTTCATGACCGCCCGCAGCTTCCTGGCTTCAGAGCCGGATGCCTCGAAAGCGTTACTGGGCACGTTGGGCCGGTCCATGGCGCGCTACCTCGTGGCCCAGGCGAAGGCCGGCGCCAACGCCGTCATGCTCTTCGACTCCTGGGTGGGGCTTCTTGCTCCTGCGACGTATCGGCGCTTCGTCCTGCCGGTGATGGATGAGACGATCAAGGCCGTACGCGCGGAGACGACTTGCCCCATCATCTACTTCGCTCACCGAGGTGCGACCCTCCTGCCAGATGTCGGCCGGCTCGACGTCGACGTCGTGGGCATCGACTGGACGCTTCCGTTGTCTCGAGCCTCGGCTTTGCTGGGTGGCGAACGGGTCCTGCAAGGCAATCTCGATCCGGCCGCCCTGTTCGCGAGCCCCGACGAGCTTGCGGGGGCGGCGGACTCGGTGTTCGCGGAAGCAGATGGCCTGCCTGGGCACGTTTTCAACCTGGGCCACGGGATCGACCGTCACACCGATCCCGACCAGGTGGCCCGACTCGTGGACCACGTCCATGAGCGCGGACCGGCTGGCCACTAGATGGAGCCTAGGTGGTGCGCCCAGTAGACCGCGCTCATCAGCACCCGCGGCCGGCCCTTCCACGATCCCATGGAGGCAGCGCGTTGAGGATCGGAGTTCTCGTGATCAACTTCGGCGAGCCGGCAGAGCCGACCCTCGAGAGCGTCACGCCCTTCTTGGAGCGCATCTTCCTTCAGAACGCGGACCTCGAGCGAGACGAGGCGGCACTCGCCCGGGCTCGCAAGCTTGCGGCGGATCGAGCACCCGGACTTCTGGCCGATTACTTGACGATCGGCGGCTCGCCACTCAACGCCCAGGCCGAGGCTCAGTCGGATGCGCTCCAAGACGCGCTCGAGAACCAGGGTGTCGACGCGCGCACCTACGCGGTTTTCCAGTTCACGCCGCCATCCATCCGAGAGGGTGTTGAGCGAGCCCACGACGACGGAGTCGATCTGCTCGTGGGGCTTCCCGTTTACCCGATGTGCGGTCATTCCACGACTGTCGCGGCCCTCGACACGGTCCAGACCGCCCTCAACCAGCTGGGTTGGGGCGCACCATTCGTGGGGATCGCCGGCTGGCACCACCACCCCGACTACCTGACGATGCGGGTGGACCACATCGGTGAATTCGTGCGTTCGGAAAGCCTTGATCTCGACGACCCCGAAACCATCCTCTACTTCTCGGCTCACGGGACGCCCGTGAAGTACCTCACGGAAGGAAGTCGGTACGACCGCTACGTCGAGGAGCATTGCATGGACATCGCCAGAGGGCTCGGCGCGGTCCGCTTCGCGGTCGGCTTCCAGAACCACACGAATCGTCGCATACAGTGGACGCAGCCCGACAACGAGGACCGCATCACGACGCTCTCCGAGAAGCACCTCGTTTTGGACGCCGTCAGCTTCATGCACGAGCAGTCGGAGACGCTCGCTGAGCTCGACCGTGACTTGCGTGCATTCCTCACGAGCCAGGGCAAAGAGATGTACCGCGTGCCGGTCCCCCACGACGATCCACGTTTCATCGCCGTCCTGGCGGATCTCATCGGGGAGGCCGTACGCCAGTACCAGGGAGAGCACACGAGTCTGGCGGCCTGCCTTTGCCGGCCGGCGGGCGACACCTGGTGCACGAACGGAGCGCGCGAGCTGGGACCGAGTCCCTACGCGCCCTCTGGGCCGAGCTCCGCGATCTCGGAGAGACCGGCAGCAGGATGATCGCCATCGTCGGAGGCGGCATCACCGGCCTCGCACTCGCGCGTGAGCTGACGCTGCGCGACCGGGAGTGCGTGGTCCTGGAAGCCCAGCCGGAGCCTGGGGGCGTGATCAGGAGCGCCCGCGTGGGCGGCAAGCTCCTCGATTGGGGCCCCCAACGGGCTCGCCTGACGGGACGGCTCACCGCATTGGTCGAGGATTTGGGCATCCGGGACAAGCTGGTGGTGGCTCCCCGCGGACTCGAGCTCTTCGTCTATCACCGCGGGAAGCTTAGGCTCGTTCCCTTCTCCATCGGTCGATTCGTCGGATCGGATATCGTGAGCTGGCGGGGAAAGGCCAGAGCAGCGATGGAGCCACTCACACCCGGAGCCCGCGACGATGAGCGAGTGGCCGAGCTCTTCATCCGGAAGTTTGGGCACGAGCTGTACGAAAACCTCCTTGGACCGCTGTACGGAGGGCTCTACGCGTCCGATCCGCGGGACATGGTCGTGGGTCTCTCGCTGGGCCACGTCCTGAGGGAGTTCCGGGTGGGGCGGAGTCTCGTCCTCACCCTGATGCGACGGGGTGGGCGACTCCTCCCGCCTCCGGCTTGCTCGTTCACAGACGGGATGCAGACGTTGCCGCGGGCGCTCGCGGACTCGCTCGGGGAGAGGGTTCGGCTCGGCTGCCCGGTACGGGGGATCCAGGCTGAAGGCGGAGGTTGGCAGGTTCAGCTGGACGAAGGGACTCTCCAGGCGGAACACGTCGTCGTGACGACTCCGGCTCCCGCTGCGGCCGAGCTCTTACGAAACGCCGCACCGGAGGCAGCGGACCGCATAGCTAACCTGGGCTACAATCCCCTGGCCGTCGTGCACCTTCGGGCTCAAACGTCGCTCCGCGGCATGGGCTTCCAGGTCTCTCTCGCGGAGGGCTTGGCCCTCAAGGGCGTCACGTTCAACGACAGCCTTTTCGGAAGCGCAGGCGGGGACTCTGCTCGTGAGGATCTGTACACTGCCTATCTAGGCGGTGCGACCCACGCGGAAGTCGTTCAGCGGGACGACGAGGCGCTTGGGGCGTTGGCCTCGAACGAGTTCCGCCGGTGCACCGGGTTCGAGGCACAGCCCGTTTCGGTCGTACACGAGTCGATGCCTGCTTGGGATCGCTCGTGGACGGCCCTCACCGGCATGCGCCTGCCCCCGGGCCTGCACGCTGCGGCGAATTGGGAAACCCGCCCGGGTCTACCCGGCCGCTTCGCGCGGGCACGAGCCCTCGCGGATGCCCTGGCCGGAGGGCGGGCCTCGTCTGGTGTGCCGATCGCTTGATTGACGGATCGGTGCGCGAGGCCCACAGACCGGCTCACGGGACTCACTTACGCACGAGACCGCGTTGGCCACAACGGACGCTCGCCGTACAATACTCCCAGCCCGACCCGCGACCACGTACCTGCTCACTGCACCAGAGGGCTTCCCACCATGAGAGCACTGATCCTGCTGTTCGTGCTGTTCGTCTCGGCCGCGCCCTCGACCGCCCAAACGAGGGAGACGGCGCCCGACCCGAGCCCTGTCCTCGATGTCCGCGAGGCGGACCAGGCCGACGATCCCTGGTACTCGACGTTCTCCATCGTCGCATTCGATCCTCAGACGAACGAGCACGGCGTCGCGGTCGCGTCGCGGCCGGTGGCGGCGGGGGCGGCAGTGCCATGGGCTGTTGCCGGTCTGGGCGCCGTGGCCACGCAAGCGGCAGCGAATCGGACATACGGACCCAAGGCGATGGAGCTGCTCGAGCAGGGATTGAGTCCCGAAGAGGTGGTCAAGAGGATCACCGACGAGGATCCCGACCGGGACCGCCGGCAGGTGGCGGTAATCGACGCGCAGGGACGGACGGCAGTCTACACGGGCCGCCACGTGATCGACCGCAACTTCGACGAGAACGATCCCGTCCACCTCGGCTCCTACGCGGGGGACATCCAACGCACGAACTTCTCGGTGCAGGGCAACACCCTGCGGAGCGAGGACGTTCTCAGGGCAATGGCGAGCGCGTACCAGTCAGCGCGCGCCGCGGGAAAGCTGATGGCGGAGCGTCTCATGGACGCATTGGACGCGGGCAACGGGCGGGGCGGCGATGTCCGTGGCATGGGGTCGTCGGGGATCCTCATTGTACAGCCACAGCCCGAGAACCCGGCGTCGATCGGTCGCATCGTCGATCTTCGGGTCGATCACGCAACGGATCCATTCGTGGAGCTCCGCCGCATCCTCAACAAGCGCCTTGCGCGGACCGTTGCCCAACGCGCGGCGCGGCTCGCCAGCCAGGGGAGCTACACAGAAGCGCTGTTCGAGCAGAGGAGCGCAGCGGAGCTCGACCCCGACGGAGACGCCATGCAGTATGCGCTCGCGGAGCTCTACGCTCAGACGGGAGAGTACTTCCGGGCAATGGCGACGCTCCTCGAAGCGATCGAGCTCCAGCCTCGTTATCGGCAGGACGCAGCCACAAACCCGGCCTTCGAGGAGCTGAAGCAGTTCGCTGAGTTTCGGCGGGTGATGGCTATCGATCAGCCCTGAATCGGGCGCGCTCGGGCCATCGCGGCGAACTGCCGGCTAGTCCGGTGGTTGGGCTCCCGTCTGAGTGCTGATCGGGCCGTAGTGCTCGATCCGCCGGTGGGCGGCGAAGTTGAAGATCGTCTCCTTCCCAAGAATGGTCGCGTCCAAGTCGCAGTCCGCCACGACGAGCTCGTCGCCTTCGGTCTCCGCCACCGCGACGATCGCCCCGCTCGGAGCGACGATGGCAGTGCCGCCCATCAAGGGATGCCCGTCCTCGTCGCCAGCCTTCGCGACCCCCACCACCCAGGTGCTGTTCTGGTATGCACCGGCCTGCATCGACAGGTGATTGTGGAACATCCTGAGGGCTGGTGATTCGTCCTCTGAGAGCGAATTGGTCGTTGGAGTGTTGTAGCCAAGCAGAACGAGCTCGACGCCCTGCAGGCCCATCACCCGGTAGGTCTCGGGCCAGCGCCGGTCGTTGCAGATACACATCCCCAGGATCCCGCCCATCGTCCGCCACACGGGGAAGCCGAGGTTGCCGACCTCGAAGTACCGCTTCTCCAGGTGCTGGTGTGTGCGGTCGTCGTCGAACTCCGCATGGCCGGGCAAATGGACCTTGCGGTATTTGCCCACGATCTCGCCGGCAGAGTCCACGATGATCGACGTGTTGTACCGATGGACTTCGCCGCCGTCCTCCGTCATCTCCGCATACCCCACGCAGAACCCGATGCCCAGCTCCTTGGCCCTGTCGAACAGCGGCTTTGTCTCAGGGCCCGGCATCCCAGTTTCGTAGAACGCGTCGACTTCCGCTTGGTCCTGCATGTCCCAGCGGGGGAAGAACGTCGTGAGGGCCAGCTCGGGGTACACGACCAGATCGCACGCCTCTCGATGGGCTTCCTCGATCAGCGCGAGCATTCGCGCCACGACGGAAGCGCGGCCATCCGCGCGTTGGATCGGGCCGAGTTGGGCCGCCCCCACCCTGATGATTCGCGACATCCTCGTATTGCCCCTGTGGTTGAAGTGTCTCGGGTCCGGAGGACTACGGTCTTATCGAGTGGCCCCGTGCTTGTCGAAGAACCCCGGCCTTATCGAGTAGCCCCGTACGGTGCAGCTCGCCGGTGCGGTTGAAGGTCCCCGGTCTGAGGTGCGGTGCGCTGCAACAGGCGCCCTCGCCCAGGCGTCCCCAGCGCCTGTCCTTCGTGCCAGACGATCTCTCCCCGGGAGAGGGTGGTCACGGGCCAACCCTCAAGCGTCATCCCCTCGTAGGGCGTGTAGTCCATGTTGTCGTGAAGCGCGTCTATCGAGACGCTGACCGTCAACTCGGGGTCCCAGATCGCGATATCCGCATCGGCGCCGACCGAGATCGTGCCCTTCCTCGGGTACAGGCCGAAGATGCGGGCCGGATTCCCCGCGCTGAGCTCGATGAACCGTCGCAGGCTGATGCGACCTCTTCCCACGCCCTCCGAGAAGAGGATTGGAAGCCTGGTCTCGAGCCCGGGGACACCGTTCGGGATCCGGGTGAATGGCGCGTCCTCTCCGTGGACCTTCTTGCCCCGGTCGTCGTCGAAGCGATAACCCGCGTGGTCGGAATCGAAGGCCTGGATCACGCCGTCGACGAGTCCGTCCCAAACGTCCTTCTGGTTCGCCGCTTCCCGGGGCGGTGGGCTGCACATGAACTTGGCGCCCTCGAAGCCCGGCCGATCCATATCCGAATCCGTGAGCGCGACGTATTGAGGACAAGGGGGTGTTCCCTTAAGTCCACCGACCCCAAGATATAGTGGTTACCGGGGCTCTGCGGGCCGTTTCCCACGTCCGGTGCCGAGGTAAAGGGCCGAAGCTGGCGTGGGAGCACACTGAACAGCCTGCTCAAGCAAGCGGTAGAACAACAGGCCGCGAGCCCGGGATGTGCGTCGGTTGAAGCGAAAGGTGAACTCGTCCAGATAGTAGGGGAGGTGTTCGCGGGCGATCCCTCCTTGGAGGGTTCCGAGGACCCAGCGCTTGAGGAGAGACGCCACCCGATGTACGGCCGACATGAGCACGTGCGCGGGATCGCCGGAGGTCGAGAGGTTCGTGACCGTGTGGCGAAAGCCCAGTTTGGCGAGTCCCTGATAGCTTGGCCATCCGTCGGTATGCACCGTGCTTGCCGGTGCGATGCTATCCTTGACGAAGCCTCGCAGAACCGGAGCGGAGAGGTCGGGCACCCAACGCAGCCGTATTCTCCCGATCTTGCGTCCGTCGACCTCGGCGGCGATCGTGACGATGGCCTTCTTGATCGTCTCGCGGCCCCGCACTCCAGCCTCCACGCCCCCGACATAGCTCTCGTCCACTTGCACAACGCCGCTCAGCTGGTCGCGATCCGGTCGGACCATGGCCCGGCGGAGCTTGTGGAGCCAGACCCACGCTGTCTTGTAGCTTCCCAGTCCGAGCACACGCTGGAGCCCGAGAGCATTGGCTCCGTATTTCTGGCTCGTGAGCTCCCAGGCAGCGAGAAACCACAGACGCAGGGGCGAGCGCGTGCGGTGGAACACGGTTCCCGCCAGCACCGAGGTCTGCCTTCGACAGTGTGGGCAGACGAGATGCCCCCGCGATGCTCGCCAGACCTCTCCCAACCCGCCACAGCCCACGCACACAAACCCTTCCGGCCAGCGCAGACCCTCCACGTACTCCAGGCATGCCGCATCGTCGGGGAAGAACTCGTCCAGCTCCAGCCGCGTACGGGGATAGTCCACGCCGCCACGGAACTGAGAAGCCGGAACCGCCATGACCACAACATGTAGTGGGCGGTGGACTTAAGGCAATACCCCATCTACACAAATACGCGAATCCGAGACCGCGAGGGCCGAACCCGATACGGCGATAAACGGGGCGGACACGGGGAGCGCCGACGCGGCGAGAACCGAATCTGACACAGCGACGCGGGGGCGTAGGCCTGATCAGGAGGAATCCGAATTGGGAGGCGATTCCACGTCGGTGGTCCCGCCGAGTCCCTTACCGACTGAGGTGGAAGATACCGAAACCCCGTCGATCCCAGCCGGCGGTCAGACACCGGACTCGGGCGAAGCCGCCCTCAGCACCTTGGCGTCGGTCGAAGAGTTGCGGGCGCTCGTCGACCTCGACACGCCGGACATCGCCTCGTTGCGGCGGACCGTAGCGGGCGCGGACAGGTTGCTTGGCATCTCGTCGGTGCCGGACACGACTCGGGCCGAGCTTTCCTATCTGATGGCGGAAGCGAGGCTCATGTTGGGCGAGGACGACGCGGGTTGTCGGGACTTGAGACGCATCACGGACTTGGCGGCCAACGACTCGGTGGTAGCACGGCGTTTCGAGCGTGCCGTCCAGGCGCTTCTCGAGTTGAATTGCCCTCGATAGGTTGCGGCGGTCGGAGATCGTGTCCTGAGTCGCGGCGGCGGACGGTCGGGATCCCGCGCCCGCGGGGCGAACTTCACGCACGATTCTTTTGACGTGACGCCATCACCATGGCGATCAGTCGATCCTTGGCGCGGCTGACGCGAGCGTAGGAGGCCCCGTGAGCGATGCCGAGCCTCTCTGCGATTTCGGGATGCTTGTAGCCCGCGGCATACAAGGTCCAGGCTTCCCGCTCACCGTGGGGTAGACGCTCGACGAGCTCGCGCAGCTCTTGTTTGCCTGTGGGGAAGAGGGTCTCCTGCTCGGAGGGTACATTGCCGGCACTCGTGTGGAGCGTTTCGAGCCCTTGCCGCAGCACCGACCGCAGCCTTGTCTTGTACATGTGGAACGCGACCCTGTGTAACCAGCCTCGAAACCGACCCGACTCGGCGTAGCCCTCCAGCGCCTCCCCCAGCTTGATGAATGTCTTCTGAGTCAGATCTTCCGCCTCGGCTGACGGGTCATAGCGCGGAGGATACCAGCGCCTCTCGAGGCCCTCCTTGATCTCGTCCCAGAAGAGGGTCGTCAGCTGGTTGATCGCTCGATGCTCTCCGGCCTTGGCGCGGGCGACCAATTCGGGAACGTCGAGGGCTCCTGTATCGGGATGACGCGTCATCGCTCCTTTTCCCTCCCGAAGGCGGTTCCGCATGATATCGCCGCTGTTCGACCCCGTAGCGGCGGCGTTCTCGACTACTTCCGTATCTGCCGCCCGGACGGTCCGATTGCAGCGCTTCTCGTAGGGGTAGTGCCGGCACCGGCCCAGATCTTACAGACGCTCTCAGGGAGTGAGAGCCCGCACGCTCAGTCAGTGGGGCGAGAGGACCAGCGGCCCTTCACCCCTCAGGCGTCGGCGTGAGCCGCGGCGCCACCCTCCCCTTCGTCGCCTGCTCGAAGTCGTACGAGTATCCGAGCAGCTCGGCCTCCGTCCACAGATCGCCGATGAAGGCGAGCACGAAGGGAGTCCCGTCGTCGTAGAAATCGAAGGGAACGGTCACCACCGGAAGCCCGATGTCATTGATGACGTTGCTTGGAAGCTCGGGGTGGTTGTTCGGTTTGAAGTCGGGGCGCTCCGGGTCCTCGACGAGGTCGCGGATGGGAGAGCCGGCCTGCGGGAAGAAGAGTCCGTCGAGGTCGTTGTCTTCGAGGACACTTCTGAAGAGCTGACGAATCTCCTTACGCCAGGCCTGGAAGGCGTCGCCGGCTTCGGTGGCGCTCGGTCGCGCGGGAGCCTGACGTTGCCGGCCTTCACGAAATTCCTGACCGGTCAACGCTTCCCACTCCTCGACGCTGTGGAAAGAGGCGCCTTCGCCAAGGCCCTGGAAGTACACGAGCATGTCGTGAGAGCCCGTGGACGGCACGCGCGGACGATCCTCGTACAGTCCCACGAAGCCGGACGCCAGAAACGGGTCCGCCACGACCTCCGCCCCTCGCTCCCGCAGTGCCTCGATCGCGCGCCCGTAGTGCTCCTCGGTCTCGGCGGCCAGGGGTAGCCAGGTGTCCCTCCAGCCACTTCCGACCAGACCGAATCGCTTTCCGTCCAGGGCTGTCACCGACAGCGCGGCTGTGTAGCCTCCCACCGGGATGTGGCCCTCTGCCGAATAGGTCGCGAGATCCTCCGGGGTCGGACCCGCGAGGATGTCCAGCGCCGTGGCAGCGTCGTAGACGGTCTTCGCGATAGGACCGACGACGTCAACGTACGTGCCGTTGAGCGGCACCACCCCCTCGAGTGGCACCAGGCCGTAGGTGGGCTTCACACCGACGAGCGCCTGAGCCGCGGCCGGATTCTGGATCGATCCGCCCGTTTCCGTGCCGAGTCCGAGCACCGCGAAGCTCGCGGTTACCGCCGTCGCCGTGCCTCCACTCGAGCCACCCGGCGCCTTGTCCACGTTATGGGGGTTGAGCGTGACCCCGGCGACGGTGCTCTCGGTCCGCGTGCCGTGGCCGGCGAAGTCGGGAAGATTCGTCTTGCCCAAGATGATGGCACCGGCGTCGCGGAGCCGCTCGACGACCGCCGCGTCATCGTCGGGTATCATGTCGACACCGCCGGTCGCGGCGCTGAAACCCTCGTACCCGGCCGTGGTCACCAAGCCACCGTAGTCGATGTTGTCCTTGATGACGACGGGCACCCCGTGTAGGGGGCCGCGGGGACCGGTGGAGGCGTACTCGCCGTCAAGAAAAGCCGCTCTCGTGAGCGCCTCTGGATTCATCGAAATGAACGCGTTGTAGTGATCTTCGTATCGATCGATCCGGTCGAGGAAGGCCTGGGTCAGTTGGACAGCCGTATAGGTGCCCGACGCGTAGTCCACCTGGATCTGCTCCGCCGTCAGCTCGACGACGTCGATGTCGGAGACCCGACCAGGGCCGGGCGATGGCGTCGCCGTGGCGGACGAGGCGCAGCTTACGAGTCCGACGGTTGCGAGGACGACGAGGAACCGGAGAACCCAATAGCGCATCACAGCCTCTTTCGAGAGATCGACGTGTTCCGAGGAAGAATGTCGACGAGGGTGGGCAAGCTCCCCGCTGACGAGCCCGCGGGCAAGAGGCGGTCAGAAACGCGGCTCTCCTGTAAGGTTCTCGATCACTCTGGCATTGATCGGTGTGGGATCGGTCACGGATGCGCCCAGCTTCGTCTCGCGCCTCTAGGCAGCCGCACCGACGCACTCTGGGTGTCGTACCCTAGCGACTCTAACCTGAAGAGTACCATGACGACTACGCGGACGAACATCGCACAGCGTTCCCTGAGGTCGCTCGCGACGATCACGCTCCTCTTGCTCTTTGGTGCTGGCTGTGGGGATGACAGCGGCACGGGGCCTGCAGGTCAGACCTGCCCGGTGAGTCTCGGCCCCCTCGTGTCATACCCCTTCAGTGGCAATGCCGACGACGTGTCCGGGAACGGAAACCATGGAACCGTTCAGGGCGCCACTCTCGTCATGGACCGCTTCGGAAACCCGGCTAGTGCCTATGCGTTCGATGGAGTCGCCGACGCGATCTCCATCGGACCCGGCGGTCAGGCGCCGTTTCCAATTACGATCAGTCTGTGGTTCAATGCCGGCAACGTTCGGTTCGCCCAGATCTTCTCCAACGACGACACCAACGATGCGGCCAATCGATGGGGAATCGGCATGCTCGTCGGCGCCACCGGGAGCATAGGAGCCAGCACGTACGAAGGGTTCTCGGCCCCGTGGAACCGGACGACGTACTGGGCCTCGGGCGACAACCTCTATGCCCCGAACGAATGGCACCATCTGGCTATCGTATTCAATGCCAACGATGACAGAGTCGTCTACTTAGACGGCACCGTACATGGTGGGGTCTACTCTGGATCCGGAAGCGGCATGACATACGGTGGTGGAAACGGACTGATCGGGAGGATGCACGGGAATTCGTTACCGAAGTTCCAGTTCTTGGGATCACTCGATGACATCAAGGTCTTCGACCAGGCATTGACCGCGGCCGAGGTGGCGCACCTATTCAGTCTGGCGAATGGATGCAGTTAGCCTGACGCAGTGTCAGCGTGTCCGGATCTCGCGGACCTCGATCGGGATCCCCTGCCGACACAACGGATCGTCGGATAGCGATGCCCGCACCACGACGTCGGTGCCCGGCGTCAGCCCGTCGGTGTCCCCCGACAGCGAATACAGACGCTCCTCGGAATCGCGCATCGCCGTGCATCCGAAGCCCTCATCGGTGATCCGGCCTTCGACGCGGAAGAAGCCACCGGGGTCCGCCACATGGAACTCGTGTGAGGTCGCGAAGGGGCGCTGATCGTAGAAGGCGAGGAAGAAGAAATGCTTCAGATCGGGGGTGGCCCAGGTCGGCACCTGGACCGGGTGAGCCAGGTTGCCGCTGTCATCGGTCGTCGTCTGCGTGAGTAGCTGATGATTGCCACCGAGCGCCCCGAATCCAATGTAGATCGGGGTCGCGGGAGGAAGCTGCTCCATCTCGATGGCCACCTCCTCGCCCGGCTTTGCCGAGGGGGGTGTCACGGAGGGGCGGCGCTCCTGCTCGCTGATGGAGGGGTGGAGTCGAGGAGTATGCATTCCGGTCCTTTCGAGCCCGATGACGAATCAGGCGATTAGGCCGTCGTCGTCCAACGAGCGGCCCGTTCGCAACATGATAACACCCGGGTGCCGCCCCAGTCGATGAGAACCGGAATCAATCGGCCAAAGCCGGTTTCGCCGGGCCCGGGCTCGTGATCGATTACCCCATCACACTCCGGGTCGGCATCGCAAAAGCGGATCAGCGAACCGTCGATGATTTGATTTCTCCTCCTCCGGCGTGCACGGTTCCGATCGAGCCACGGACCGAAGTCGGTCCCCGATCGCCGGACTCGGCGACCTGACCGAGACACGGGAATGCTGCCAAGAGCCATGCCGAATCTGATGTGTTTCATCGCTCTGACCCTGGGTTGCGCCGGAAGCGACGGAGTCGGCCTCACTGAGCTCGCGGATATCGAATGGGCGCGTATTCCCTGGGCGCAGGGCAATACGAACGTCGCGTTCATCCGCGCCGATCCCGCCAGCGGACCGGGGCCTCATCCCGTGGTATTCGCGCTTCCGTGGGGTGCAGGCGACGCACCTCTCGTACTCAGCATGATCGACGCTTATTGGGACCGCGAGCCCG
Organism: Longimicrobiales bacterium; assembly: GCA_965248625.1. Taxonomy (GTDB): domain Bacteria; phylum Gemmatimonadota; class Gemmatimonadetes; order Longimicrobiales; family Gaopeijiaceae. Next base: position 3,432,196 of record OZ252109.1, read on the forward strand.
GCGCACGCGGCTATCACGTCGTCGTACCCGAGATCCGCGGCTCCACGCTGGAGGAGACGGCTGACGAGGTGATTCCAGCCATCTTCGAGTGGATGGATGGGGAGCTCTCGTACGATCAGGAGAAAGTCGTCCTGGCCGGGGCATCGAACGGTGGGCGAGGCGTGTTCTTCACGGCGGTGGCATTGCCCGAGCGCTTTGCCGCGTTCATCGGCATGCCCGGACGCTACGTGGGCGACGGAGGCGACCTCGCACCGCTCGTGGGGAAGCCGGTTTGGCTCCTCGTAGGTGAGTTCGACGACGGATGGCTGGAGTCCACGGAGACGACCCGGCAACTTCTCGAGGATCAAGGTGTGGAGGTTACCGCGAACGTCGTGCCGGGGCAGGGGCACGTTCTGTCCTTGAGTCAAGGCACACTGATGGACTGGATCGAGACCGCGCTCGGTCGCTGAGCGTTCAGACCCAGGGTGATCCCCTAGCGCCGCCCGTCCCTGCGCGGGAGCCGGACCAAGCTACCCCTGCGCGTCCAGACGGGCGTACCCGGGCGCATCCAGATAGGGCATCCAGACGGGCCTACCCCAGCGCGTACAGAAGGGCAGCGAGAATCGTCACAATGACGTGATGCCGAGGGCGGGTGGGCACCCAGGTTCGGTCGAAGAAATCTGTGAGGGCGGCCTTCATGGCTCCGGTCTCTGTTCGAGGGTCGTCATACACCCTCTGACCGGTGCCCGCGGAAAGAAGTCGCGGTCGCGGAGACGCGATTGCGCTCGGACCGCCCTGAGATCGTCTGAGCGGCGAAGACGTACCCCGAAGCCCCTACTGCGGCCGCGCGTCAGTCGCCGGCACCGACACCCGCTGAAACCGCATGTCGTAGACCCTGCCTTGGCGGATGCCCAACTCCACGACCCGGCCGTCGGCGCCCCGGTGGAACCGGATCAGCCCGAGCCCTTCGGTGTCGAACGCGTCCGGATAGACCGGGGTGAGCTCGAACAATGCGTCCGGCCGCCTGCACGCCACGAGGCGACCCTCCTCGACCGCCAACACGAGCGTGGTCTCGGCGTCATAGCTGTGGAAGGTACCCGCGTAGGGCCGTAGTTGCGCAGCTCTGGGCGCGAAATCCTCTACCGGAACGTACGCACCGTCGTGATATCCTCCCGAGCTCTCGTCGATGGTCGGCCGGGCGCCGTTCGACGATGCGGAGAACGTGAAGCGGCGCTCACTGGCGCCGAGCTGAAATTCCGTGTCGGAGATCGGAATCAGGGCTTCGCGGCCGATGCGGAGCTCGCCGGATGAGAAGGTGATGCGCAATGGATCGCCCGTGGCAGTTTCTCGGTACAGCCCAGCCTTGGACCGCAGCTCGCTCGCCGGGAGATCGATTCCGGCCGGCTCGGCCGCGTCGGCACGGGCGGCCTCCCCCAGGAAGGCGCGCGCCACTTGTCCCCCGAGGCTGCCCGGATTCGCGTTCGTGACGTTGCAGAGCAGCGCAACGGACAGCTCCTGGTCCGGATAGCGTCCGACGAAGGCGCGGTAGCCGGCCGTCGAGCCGGTGTGGGTCACGGAAGGGACGCCGGCGAAGCTCGAGACCCGCAAGCCGGAAGCGTACGTGATATTGCGGCCATCGTTCAGCGTGCCGCGATCGTGCATCATCTGAAGGAACTCAGGGCCGCCCAGGCGACCGTCGGTCAGCGCGCGGTTCCACGTTTGCAGATCGCCCACGGTCGTGAGAATGCCACCGTTCCCGTGAACGTCTTCGATGGGTCTATTGATGGCGAAGCCGCCGTCTTCCTCGGCCGAGTACGCTGAGCTTCTCCCAACGACGATACGCCGGTAGTCGTCCCGCCACTGGGTGTCCGTCAGCCCGAGGGGCTCGAAGATGCGCTTCCGCGAGAACTCCGCGAAGAGCATGCCGCTCACACGGTCCACGACGACTGCCAGCAGGTTGTACCCCCGTGTTGCTGTACGAGTATTCGTGCCCCGGCAGGAAGTTGAGGGCCCTCTGTCGACTCACGATGTCGAGCACATGAGCGTGCCTGTGCGACCTGTTCCCCCGGCCCCAGCCAGCAATCGATGCGACGCTTCCCCAGTCGCGCAGTCCACTCGTGTGCGTCAGGAGGTGACGGAGGGTGATGGTCATGCCGTAGTCCGGCACTTCGGGCACGTACCGACGCACGTCGTCCGTGAGGGAGAGCTGACCGTCGAGCGCCAGTAGGACGACGGTTGCCGCCGTGAACTGCTTCGACACCGAGCCACCCTCGAAGATCGTCGCGGGCGTGTTGGGAATCCCGTGCTCCAGGTCTGCCATCCCCCAGGCGCGGGACATCACCGTGAGCCCGTGCTCGGCGACGGAGACCGCGCAACCGGGGCTCGTGGGAGAGCTCCATTGCGCGAAGATCTCGTCGACCCGTACCGCCGCGTCGTGTGGTGCCTGTGCGCGTGCGCCGCTCGGGGGGAGCCCGCCCAGAAGTAATGCGAGGACGGGAAGGGCGCGCGAGGCTCTCATGACGAAGCTCCTGCGTGGGCCGAGCCTACCGGTCGATTCCGCAAAATGCGCTCCACTGGGCCGTCGCGTCAAAGGCCGAAACGGCAGGCCACGCCGGAGCCTCAGCGCCGCGCCACCCCGCTAGCGTCGGACGCGAAGAAGCCCCACCCGGTCGAAGACCGGACGGGGCTCCCTGAACCCACGGTGCGGAGAGAGCTCGAGGCTACCGATTCAAGGTCAGCGACACGAAGTCGTCCCAGTCGACCACGACTCTCTCGCCGTCCGCATCGATCACGATGCCCCGATTACCGTCGTCCACGTCGTTCGAGCCCGACAACTCGAAGACGCGTCCGTCCAGCAGCTCGACTCGAGCGCCTCGGCCACTCTTGTCGATGCGCGCGATCCGGCTGAACTCGATCTGGAGCTCCACGTCGCCGGTCAACTCGCCGTTGAGCATCTCCCAAGTGAGCGATTCGTCGTTGTCCCAGGTGATCTCGCCTGAGGCTTCTCGCCCGTCTTCGGTGACGACCACCCCGCGAATACGGTCACCCCCGTCGAAATCGTCGTACGTCACTTCGCTGTCCGTACCATGGAAGCGCACCTCGTCGAAGGCACTCCACTCGACGAGGACCTGACCGAGCGCCGCGTCGGATACGGAGATCCCGCTGTTGGAGTGGTCGACGTCATTCGTGCCCCGGAGGATCATCTCGTCGCCGTTGTGCAACGAGACCCGGGCACTGCCGGAACCGTTTCGGGCGATGGACGCGATCGCGCCGAACGGGATCTTTTGGCGATCCCGGCCCTCGTCGCCGTCGAGCACGTCGTTCGAGTAGATCTCGTCCACGTCCCAGGTCACATGGCCCGTGAACTCCGCGCCATTACTCAGCCGCAAGGTCCCGTAGAGCCGGCCATTTTCCGGTTCGGCGTCTGCGGGCGGAGACGTGAACTCGATGCGCTCGAGGTCGTCCCATTCGAGCTCCGTTGTCATGCCGTCCGGATTCTCGACCCGTAGCGCCCGTAGGCCCGAGCCCAAATCGGTGGAGTGGGCGCCGAGCTCGATCTTGTCGCCGGACTTGAGCGTGAAGAGCGCGGCGTCGCGGCCCAACACATCGATGGTCTGCACGTGCCCGAAGCGGATGGCAGAGAGCGTGGTCGATCGGCGGCTGTTCTTCGCGGCGTCGAGCAGGTCCGCCCAGCTGCCTTCGTTGCGGTCCCAGCGGATGAAACCTGTCAGCTCCTCGCCGTCGTCGGTCAAGACCGATCCGTAGATGCGATTGGTCCCGGAGAGCGGGGTCGAAATCACGAATGGCTCATGACTCGTCGCGAGCACCGGTGCGACATCGACGGTCCGGACCCGGTGTCGGAAATCGTGACCGTCGAGGCCGGCGTCGCCGGCCCGAAGCCCGGCCGTAATGACGACAGCGGCGACTGCCATGGCCGTGATGATGGAAAGGTTTTTCGCGTCTTCCTTACGATCGGTCGGCTTCATGTTCCCACTCCCCTCCGTGACGACTGCGGATCCCGTCGGAGCGCCGCACCCGCGAGCCCGGCGCGACCCACCCTCTACTACGTTATGACGTGAAAACCCTTTCGATAGTTGCGAGATCCAATCAACGTCTCGCTGGCCCTCAACTTCAGGCTATCTCAGATTGCCACGTGAGGCCATTGCAACTCGCCGTGTGATGCCATGACAGCTTGCCGCGCGACGCCATTACAGCTTGCTGCGCGACGTCGCTCTTCGCGCGACTTGTTGGATCCTTCCACTCGCCGCTGCCGACCGAATGCAAGCCGAGACACCACTCTTCGACACCTGGTTGGATCGCTTCTTCGCATCCTACTACGACGCTCGCCCCGTGAACGCCACGTTCATTGGCGTCCACGATCGGGACCACCTATTCCCCGATTTCTCTGAGCGAGGCGCTGCCGACGCGCTCGGCGAAATGGAGAGCCTGCTCCGCGAATCGGAGCAGTGGGGAGAGGAACCCCTGTCGCCCTCACAGCGCATCGACGAGCGGCTGGCTACGGGGTTCCTCCGGACGCAGATCTGGGAGTACAAGTCCCAGCACTTCCACCTCGCCAATCCGAGCACCTATACGGGAGAGGCGGTGTTCGGCGTGCTCTCAATGTTCCTCAGCGAGTTCGCGCCGCTCGAGGACCGAATCGATTCCGCGCGGGCGCGCCTGTCGTCGGTCCCGGCGGTGCTGACACAACTAAGGGAGAATGTGCGGACCGCGCCCTCGCACTGGACGCGGAGGGCGATTCGCGAGTGCCGAGGAGCGCTGGCGTTTCTCACGGAGGGCATCGAGCTCGTTCCCGGCATCGAGGCGCTGACCGGCGTCGAGCTTCGGTCCGGCGAGGAACGGTCCGCCAGCGAGCCCCTATCGGACGCCGAGGCCCTGGCGGGCACCGAGCTGCTTCAGAGTGACGCCCTGAGAGGAGAAATCGATGGTGCCGCGCGGGCTTTCCAGGAGCTCCATGCGCACCTGGAGGGCGAGTTGCTCGCTCGCCCCTCGGAAGTCTACGGCTGTGGCGAAGAGGCGTTCGGGATGTATCTGCGAGACGCGCACTGCGTCGACACGCCGGCAGCAGAGATCGCGCGATACGCGGAGGACCAGCTCGAAGCGGCGGCCGGTCGGCTAGAGGAAGGGGCTGCCGAATTCGGCGGAGGGTCCCCGGACGAAGTGCTGGCCCGACTGTCGACGATTCATCCGACCGTGGAGGGCTACTACCCGAAATACGGGGAGCTGTGGGATACCGTCCGGGAGACCGTCGAGGCGCAGCGCCTCCTCACATGGCCCGAGTTCCCGATACGCTACGTGCCGCGTCCCGAGTGGGCCCGAGGCGCGTCGCCCTACCTGTATTTCCTGTTCTATCGCTCGCCCGCGGCGTCCGGCCGGCCCGCCGTTCACGACTATCTGGTCGAGCCGATCGACGCTGCGATGGTACCCGCCGAGCAAGGCAGGCTTCTCGCCGCCACGAACGACAGCGTCATCAAGCTGAACCACGTGATCCATCACGGCAGCGTCGGCCACCACGTCCAGAACTGGCACGCGTTCCGGGCCGAGTCGCGCATCGGGCGGATCGCCGCGGTGGATTGCGCGTCGAGGATCGCCATGCTGTGCGGCGGCACGATGGCCGAGGGCTGGGCATGCTATGCCACCGATCTGATGAGCGAAGCGGGACTGTTGACGCCTTTGGAGCAGTATGCCGAGAACAGGGCCAGAACCCGCATGTGCGCTCGAGCCGTCGTGGACGTGCGGCTGCATTCGGGCGAATACTCGATCGACGACGCTGCATGGTACTATGAGGTGAGCTCCGGGATGTCCGAGCGGGCCGCTTTGGCGGAGGCAGTGAAGAACAGCATGTTCCCGGGCGGCGCCGTCATGTACCTGTTGGGGCGAGACGGGATCCACGACCTGAGAAGGGACATGGAGGTCCGACGTGGAAACGACTTCGATTTGTGCTCGTTTCATGATGATCTGCTCGCGCACGGCTCGATACCGGTGAGCCTGATCCGATCCTCGATGCTGGGGACGCCAGATGCTGTTTAGAGCTCGGACGCCGAGACGCGGTCAAGGCATGAGGGCAGGTCATGCGGTAAGTCAGGCCGATCGGGTGTTGGGGCCGCCATCGACTCGGGTTCTCACGCGCACTCCGACTCTCTGGCTCATCGCGCTTCTAGGGTCCTGCTGCATCACGTACGCGTGCAGCCCCAGTGAGCGATCGGAGGACGGGGCAGCCGCGACGAGCGGTGGCGGAGCAGGCGAGGTGACGACGAGGAAGATGCTGCGGGTGGCGTACAACCGCGAAATAGACGTCCTGAACGCATTCACGAGCCAGAACCTCGTGGACATACAGTTCAGCATGGTGGAAGGACTGATCACGACGGACGAGGACAACACCTACATCCCGGTGCTCGCGAAGGAGATCCCGACCGAGGAGAATGGCCTGGTCGTCCACAACGATGATGGGACGATCGACATAACCTGGAACCTCCACGAAAACGTCCGCTGGCACGACGGCGAGGAGTTCACCAGCGAGGATGTGTGCTTCACCTGGCGCTTCGTCACGAGCGACGGGTCGCAGGTGTACAACCGCGAGATGTACCTGGGCATCGTCGATTGCCTCATGCCCAACGAACAAACGGTCGTCTTCCGGTGGGACGGCGTGTACGGATTCTATGCCGGGATCTTCGAAGCGGTGCTGCCTGAGCACGTGCTCGGCCACATGACGACCACGGAGATCATCAACTACGAGCCTTACAATCGTGGCAGCGAGACGATCGGCACCGGGCCCTTCAAGTTCGTCGAGTGGAAGTCGGGCGAGTTCATCCGTGTGGTCCGGAACGACGACTACTGGCGCGGCGACCCCTACCCCGAGATCGACGAGGTGGTCTGGTCGTTCATCCCGGACGCGAACACGCGGCTCAACGCGCTACTTGCGGGAGACCACCACTACGGTAAGATCGAGCCGGTCCAGGTCGACCAGGTCCAGGATCTGGAAGGATACGACGCCCACTTGGTCAGCTCGAACGTCGTGATGCACTTCGACGTGAGCGTGAACACGCCGAACGCACAGGCCCTGTTCCACGACCGCGACGTCCGGAAAGCCCTCTTCCAGGCCATCGATCGGGACGCCATCGCCAACCAGCTCATGCGGGGCACCGTGAAGACCGCGCACACGCCCCTCAATCCGACGAGCCCCTACAACAATCCAGATGTCCCGCAATACGATTACGACCCCGACCGAGCGCGACAGATGCTCGAAGAGCTCGGCTGGGTCGTGGGTCCGGACGGTATCCGCGAGAAGGAGGGCCGGCGGTTCGCCTTCGAGATGATCAACAGGGCCGGCAGCACGGACCGGATCGCGATCGCGCAGGTCATTCAAGCGCAGCTCAAGGCCATCGGGATCGAGGTAACGTTTCAGACGCTCGAAAGCGCGGCCTGGACCCAGAGGTGGCGGGGACACGACTGGGAAGGGCTCGTAAGCGCGTGGTTCCTGCCCGCCGATCCGAGCTTGACGGGCCTCTACGCGTGCGACGGCCCGAACAACATGACCGGCCTCTGCGATCCCGCCCTCGACGAGGCTCTTAGGGACTCCGATCGGTACCTCGACTTCGACCAGCGCAAGCCGAGCCTCGATCGGGCCCAGGCGCTTCTGGCCGACGCCGCAATGTCGCTCCCGATCTACTACGACGTGATCCCCGAGGTAGTCAGCCAGCGGGTCGGCAACTACCGCGGCAGCGGAACGAACTTCGGCAGCTTCTGGAATTTGTACGAGTGGACGTTGCGGGATTAGGGAAAGGCGACGCAATAGGCTCCCCGTGACCACCTACATCCTCCGCCGCGTCCTTCAGATGGTTCCGCTGCTCTTCGGGATCTCCATCATCCTCTTCGCCGTCATCCAGGCCGCGCCTGGGGGACCCGAAGGTAGCCTTTCCGAGACTGGGCGGTTCATCGATCCAGAGGTGATCGAAGCCTACCGCGAACGACTGGGTGTCGATCAGCCGGTGCACATCCAGTACGTGCGCTGGCTCACTGCGGCGGTGACCGGCGACCTCGGCGTCAGCTTCTCGACGACCCGGCCCGTCTTGGCAATGATCCTGGAGCGCCTGCCCGCCACGCTGGAGCTGATGGCGTCGGCCTTCTTTTTCGCCGCTGTCGTGGCTGTCGGGCTGGGCATTTTCAGCGCGGTCCGCCAGTACAGCCTATTCGACCACTTCGGGACTGGTCTGTCCTTCGTCGGCATCGCCATGCCGGTGTTCTGGTTCGCGCTCATCCTTCAGTTCGTGTTCGCCGTGAAGCTCGGGTGGTTACCCGTGTCCGGCACAGAGACGGTCGGTGACACGTCGCTCTCGGATCACCTGAGACACCTGATCCTGCCGGGCTTCGTGCTTTCCGTGCGCTACATCGCCGGATGGTCCCGGTACCTGCGTGCGAGCCTGCTGGGAGTCCTCAAGGCCGACTTCGTCCGGACCGCGCGGGCCAAGGGACTCCCTGAGCGGATCGTCATCGGGGTACACGCGGTCCGGAACGCGCTTATCCCAGTCATCTCGATCATGGCCCTCAACCTCGGGGACCTGTTCTCCGGCGCGGTGATCACCGAGACCATCTTCGCGTGGCCAGGCATCGGACGGCTATTCGTCCAGGCCATGTTCGCGCGGGACTATCCGTTGCTCATGGGCATCCTGCTGATGGGCTCGGTCATGGTCATCGTGTTCAACCTGCTCGCGGACATCGCCTACGGCGTGCTCGATCCGGGCATCCGCTACGAATGACGACCGAGTCCCCCTCGCCCGGCTACCTCGCTCCGCGCATCCTCGTGTGGGCGCAGCTGCGAAGGCATAGGCTCGCAATCCCGTCGCTCGTCTTGTTCCTCATCGTCACACTGGCGTGCATGGCGGCTCCCTTCATCGCCGGGTACGAGTTCGACGCGATCGATCTCGCGAGCATCCGAGAGGCGCCGTCCCCGGAGCATTGGATGGGAACCGACGACCTCGGGCGAGACCTGTTCACCCGCTTGTTGTACGGTGGGCGCGTGTCGATCCTCATCGGGGTGCTCGCGGCCGTGGTGGGAACCGGGCTGGGGTCGGTGATCGGCGCGCTGGCGGGCTTCTACGGGGGCAAAGTGGACGGCGTGCTCATGCGGGTCACGGACGTCGCATACTCGATTCCCACCCTCCCGTTGCTGATCGTGTTGGCGTCTTATTCACAGACCGCCGTATCGTTCATGGCCGTCATCATCGGGTTTTTGAGCTGGATGGCCACCGCCCGGGTCATCCGCGGTGAGATCCTGTCGATCAAGGAGACGGCATACGTGGAAGCGGCACGGAGCATCGGCGCGTCGCACGGCCGGTTGATCGCACGACACATCATGCCCAACGCCATCGGGCCAATCGTGGTGGGTGCGACGTTGGCGGTGGGGAACGCCATCATTCTGGAATCGTCACTCAGCTTCCTCGGGCTCGGAGTCCAGCCACCCACGCCGACGTGGGGGAACATGCTCCAGGATGCGCAGGCCACGATGGCGACGAGACCATGGCTCACGATTTTCCCCGGCCTGGCAATCCTGCTGACGGTGCTCTCGGTGAACTTCATCGGTGACGGTCTGCAGGACGCTCTGGATCCGACGGTGCGGTCGTGAGCGGGGATCGTGGCGGCGGGGGCGCGGCACCGGACCACGCCGGCGCGTCTCCAGTCCTCTGCTCGATCCGCGGCTTGAAGAAGCACTTCCCCATCCACCGCGGGTTGCTGCGGCGCAGGGTCGGAGCGGTGCAAGCCGTCGACGGAGTCTCGTTCGACGTGTACGAGGGCGAGACCTTGGGCTTGGTCGGAGAGAGTGGATCGGGGAAATCGACCACCGGTCGAACGATGCTTCAGCTCACCCCCGCGACGGAGGGAAGTGTCCGCTTCGAGGGCGTGGAGCTCACCACGATGAGCCCGCGAAGCCTCCGCCAGGCCCGCCGGCGCATGCAGATGATCTTCCAGGACCCGTACGCCTCACTCAACCCGCGTATTCCGGTGGGGAGCACGATCGGCGAGCCACTCGACGTGCACCGCATCGGATCATCGCAAGACCGAAAGGACCGCGTGCGCGAGCTTCTCGAGCTCGTGGGGCTGAGCCCGACCTTCGTCGACCGTTACCCCCACGAGTTCTCAGGCGGACAGCGGCAGCGCATCGGGATCGCGCGGGCTCTCGCGACCAGTCCGAAGTTCATTGTCGCCGACGAACCGATCTCCGCGCTCGACGTCTCGATCCAGGCCCAGGTCGTGAACCTCCTCGACGACCTGAAGGGGAAGCTGGGGCTGACCTATCTCTTCATCGCGCACGATCTCTCGATGATCCGGTACATCAGCGACCGGGTGGCCGTCATGTACCTTGGCAGGATCGTCGAGCTCGGCGACCGCGAGGAAGTGTTCGAGCACCCGCTGCACCCGTACACGCAAGCGCTGCTCTCGGCGATCCCGATCGCGGATCCGGCGCGGGAGGCGCGGAGGCACCGGGTGATGCTCGAGGGTGACGTCCCGAGCCCGGTGAATCCGCCGTCGGGGTGCCGCTTCCACACTCGGTGCCCGTTCGCCACCGAAGTGTGTTCACGGGAGGATCCGGAGACGCGCGATATGGCGGAGGCCCCTCGCCCGCACCTCGTGGCCTGTCATCACGCCGAGCAGTTCCTGTGAGCCGATCGATCGCTGATGCGGGAGGAATGAGGGCATGAAGGCATGACGGGAGAAAAGCTCCGGGTGGGCGTCATTGGGGCGGGGCGGTGGTCGAACACGGCCCATCTGCCGGGCTTCCACCGCTCGCCGCTCTGTGAGTTGGTGGCCATCTGCGACCTCCACCGCGATCTCGCGGAGGCCGCGGCCATCAAGTTCGAGATCCCCGACGTCACGACCGACTACGAAGAAATCCTCGCTAGGGACGACCTCGACATCATCGACGTGGTCACGCGCGGCGACCATCAGGACCTCGTGTTCGCGACTCTCGAGGCCGGGAAGCATTGCCTCGTCGAGAAGCCTGTCTGCCACGATTACCAGGACGTGCGGCGGGCGCAGCGACTCGCCGAATCCAAGGGGTTGAAGACCAAGGTCGGTCTCACGTTTCGGTACGCGCCTGCCGTCATGCACATGTTCGACTTGATCCGCTCGGGCTTCATCGGCGAGCCGTATGTCTTCAACGGATTCGAGCAGAACTCCCAATGGCTCGACCCGGACAACCCGATGGACAAACGCCTTCACCGCGGCGACACCGTCCGAGATCCGGATTGGGGGACGGACCGGACCCGCGAAGGGATCACCGTGTCGTCCCTCGAGGGCTACGGTGCGCCGACGATCGACATCGGTCTCGAGTGTGTGGGGGCCGACTTGACCCAGGTGGTAGGCATCTTAGCCAACATGGTGCCGTTCCGCCGGCGCACGAACCTGGATACCGAGCGCGAGCGCCTGAACATCGACGACGCCGACATGTTCATGGCGGAAGCCTCGAACGGGGCGTTGTTCTCAATCCAGTCGAGCTACGTGACCGTGGGGAATTACCCAGGCATCGAGGCCCGGATCTACGGGTCTGAGGGCGCGATCCAGGTGCGGCTTGTCGAGGAGTTCGGCGTGATCGAGACGCTTCACACGGCGAAGCCCGACGCCGTCGAGTTCGTGCAGCAGGACATCCCGGCCAAGTACTCTCCGCCCGGGCGCGAAGACGGGGACCACTGGGGCACGGTCTTCTACGGCAATCTCGTCCACGACTTCTGCCGTGAGATCGTGGAGGACGGCGATACGAACCAGGGGAACTTCGCCCAGAGCGCCCGAGTGCAAGAGGTCATCAACGCCGTCACGCTTTCCCACCGCGAGCGCAGATGGGTGGATCTGCCGCTCGAAGCGGACTCCAGCTCAGAGGTGCCACGTGCGGAGTGAGGCACGCTGACGCGTGAGCCATCGACCAAGCTGGGATCCTTGACAGGGGGCGCATCAACGTGTCCAAAGAGATTCTTCGTTGGGGGGTGATCAGCACTTCCAACATCGGGCGCGCAGCAGTGATCCCTGCGATCCAGGCTTCGCGAACCGGTGAGGTCGTCGCCGTGGCGAGCCGCGACGGAGAGCGCGCTCAGGAGTTCGCACAGAGGCTCGGCATCCCCCGTCATTGCGGGAGCTACGAGGCCCTCCTTGACGACTCCGAGATCGACGCCATCTACAACCCGCTACCGAACAGCCTCCATCGCCGGTGGACGATCGAGGCGGTGCGGAGAGGCAAGCACGTCCTTTGCGAGAAGCCCCTCGGGCTGGATGCCGCGGAATGTGTGGAGATGGGCGCGGAGGCTGGGGCGAATGGGGTGAAGCTCATGGAGGCCTTCATGTATCGCTTCCACCCACGGACCGAGCGCGTCGTCGAACTGGTCCGGCAGGGGGCGATCGGCGACCTTCGCATGATCCGGAGCGCGTTTACGTTCCGCCTTACCACGCCGGGCAACATTCGGCTGGACCCGGAGCTCGGGGGCGGGTCGCTGATGGACGTCGGGTGCTACTGCGTGAACGTGAGCCGCACGGTCGTGGGCGAGGAGCCGGTGGCCGTCCAGGCCTCGGCCGTCTGGGGCTCGAGCGGCGTCGACGTGCAGATGGCTGGAACCCTGCGGTTTGCCGGCTGCGTGATGGCCCAGTTCGACTGCGCGCTCACGATGGAGCGCGGCGAGGCGTACGAGGTGGCGGGCACCGACGGATGGCTGCGCGTCCCCTCCGCGTTCTTGCCCGGGACGGCCGACGCGATGATCGAGCAACATGCAGGCCGAGGCGAGATCGAGAACCACGTCGTCGATGGAGTCGACGAGTATCGACTGATGGTAGAGCACTTCTCGACGGCCGTCTTGGACGGTCAACCGCTTCGCTATGCCGCCGATGAGGCGGCTCGTAACATGAGGGTCATCGAAGCGCTATACGAATCGGCGCGCCGCCATGGCGAGACCGTACCCGTTGCTGGAGTACCGACATGAGCCGAGCGAGAAGACTCGGGCTGAGGGACCTCGGCCTGACGACCGTGGCCCGGGCCCTCCGTAGGGCGGCCGTGCACCCGATGCTGGCGACGATCGCCGCCATCGCGATGATCGCCGGAGTCACCGCCTGCTCCGACGGGACCGGCACCTACGACACCGTGCTCAGCGGGGGACGGGTAATGGACCCCGAGTCCGGGCTGGACGCTGTCCGCGACGTGGGCATCCGGGGCGGGAAAGTCGAGGCCGTATCGGAGGAGACGCTCACCGGTGAGCGGGTCATCGACGTGGCGGGCCTCGTCGTCGCGCCCGGCTTCGTCGACCTGCATCAGCACGGCCAGAGCGACGAGACCTACCGCTTCATGGCGCACGACGGGGTCACGACGGGGCTCGAGCTCGAGGTGGGCACCGGCGACATCGCGGCTTTCTATGGTGAGCGCGAGGGTGGCCAGGTCGTGAATTACGGCGCGAGCATCGGACATATACCGGTCCGCATGGCAGTGATGGGCGACGGAGGCGCGTTTCTGCCCGCGGACGCCGCGAAGACCGAAGTCGCGAGCCCGGAGCAGATCGCTGCGATCGAGGAAGGAATCCGCCTCGGGCTCGACCAAGGCGCTCCGGCCGTCGGGTTCGGCTTCCCGTACACACCGGTGGCGAGCGAGGAGGAGCTGGCGACCGCGTTCCGCGTTGCCGGCGAGTCTGGTGCGTCGGCCCACGTCCACACGCACGGGGGCCCGGACGGCGCGCGCTACGCGCTCGAGCACGCAGCGAGGGGGGGGGCGCCGCTCCACATCGTGCACGCGAACTCGACGGGTGGAGCGAGAACGGCCGAGTTCCTCGCGGTGCTCCAGGAAGCCATCGACACAGGGCAGGACGTCACGACCGAAGCGTACCCGTACGGGGCCAGCCAAAGCCAGATCGAGTCCGCGCTGTACGACGACTGGGAGGAGTGGGACGACGAGCGCTTCGGTGTTTTCCAGTGGGGAGCCACGGGGGAGCGGCTCACTCGGGAGACCTTTGCGAAGTACCGCGAGGAGGGGGGCAGCGTCATCAGCCACGTGCGCACCGAGGAGATGACGCTCGCGGCGGTGTCCAGCCCTCTGACCATGGTCGGAAGCGACGGCGGGCGCCAAGTGAGCCACCCCCGCTCGACGGGCTCCTTCTCGAAGGTGCTCGGGAAGTACGTGCGTGAAGACGGCGTGCTGACCCTCATGGAAGCACTACGGAAGATGACGATCGAGCCCGCCCGGCGGCTCGAGGGCTACGTTCCCATGATGGCGGACAAAGGACGCATTCGGGTGGGTGCGGACGCGGACATCACGGTGTTCGATCCGGAGACAGTGATCGATCGCGGCACGTACACCGACGCCGCGGTTCCCTCGGACGGCATCGAGTACGTGTTCGTGAACGGAGTCCTCACGATCGATCGCGGCGAGTACGTCGAAGGAGCGAGAGCAGGCCGGCCGATCCTGCGTTAGATCGAAGGCGGGCCCCACCGGCGGGGGCCGTTCAGTTCACCCAGGTCGTGATCTCGCTGGCCGATAGACGAGCCTTGGGCTCTGGGACGGAGGCCGGCTCGCCGAGGTTGACGATGGCCACGATGCGCTCGCCCTGTGGCACGCCCACGGCCGCTCTGGCCCTCGGGTCGTCCATCACGGCACCCGTCTTGATGTGCGTGCCGAGTCCAGCCTCATCCGCTGCGAGGAGGACATTCTGGATGCCCATCCACGTCGCGGCGTAATCCTCTTCCCGGATCTCCGGATCCTCATGGAGCTGCACCGCGATGGCGATCATCGCCGGGAGCGCCTCGTGCTGACTAGCAACCTTCTCCACGACTTTTCGACCGGCCTCGGCGTCCTCCACCCTCTTGGCTTTCCGCTCTCCGAGGGCCGCTCCGTATCGCCGTCGAGCCACGGGTCCGAGTATGTAGACGCGCCACGGCTGCGTCATACGGTGGTTGGGCGCCTGCACCATCACGTCGAGCAACGCCTCGATTTCTTCGCGCGAAACGCTCCGGTCGGTGAATTCCTTGATGGAGCGGCGACGTGGGGCGAGGTGCTGAAGAACGTTTCCTTCATCCATTGAGATTTGGCTCCGGGTCGCGATTGGTGGGGATTGCAAGTGCGGAAGCTAGTCGATGCGTCAGGCGCGGACTACTCCCACACATGGCCCTGTGGGACGGCCGATGTTGGGTCCGGCAGGCGAGTGGCCGCGAAGCTCCGGCGCTGTCGCGGCCGAGCCGAATAGCACTACAGTGAGTCTGAGCTTGGCCCTGAGACGGAACACGGTTACATGGCGGAGCACAGAAATACAGGGACAACCGGAAACGCACGGGGGAACAGAATGATTCGACGTGCACGTCTCGTCACAACGGTCTTGGCAGCGGCCCTTACTGCACTCCTGAATCCGACGGGCGCCGCTGGCCAGACCGATGCAACCAAGGTCGTCATCCTTGGCACGGGCACGCCCATTGCCGACCCGGATCGCTCCGGGCCCGCTGTGGCTATCGTCGTGGGTAACGAGTCGTATATCGTCGATGCCGGGCCGGGCATCGTGCGCAGGGCCGCTGCCGCTGCCCGCAACGGCCTGCCAGCATTGCTCCCTCGGAATCTGAAGCGGGTCTTCATTACACACCTGCATTCGGATCACACGCTGGGTCTGCCCGACGCGATGTTTTCGCCGTGGTCGCTCGGGCGTCAGACGCCGCTCGAGGTCTACGGTCCGCCCGGCATCCAGCACATGACCGAGACCGTAGAGGAGGCGTGGGTGGAGGACATCCACATGCGGCTCTTCGGGCTCGAAGGCCGGACGGCGCACAACTACCGGGCGATCACGACGGAAGTCGAGGGGGGCAGGATCTACGACGACGGAACTGTGCGTGTGGACGCCATCCCCGTCGATCATGCTTCGTGGCCAGCGTCATTCGGTTACCGATTCCAGACACCGGACAGAACGATCGTGATTTCAGGCGACGCCCGGCCGAGCGATACCCTCGTGGACGCCTGCAACGGGTGCGACGTCCTGGTGCACGAGGTCTACTCGCGAGACTTCTTCGACCGGCACGGAAACCAGCCGTACCACGCGCGCGCTCATACTTCGACTGCGGAAGTCGCCGAGATCGCATCCAGGGCGCGGCCGGGCCTCCTCATTCTCTACCACCAGCTCTACCGGTCGGCGACCGACGAGGACCTGGTGCGAGAGGTGCGGGAAGCGGGCTATACGGGGCGCGTCGTGTCCGCGGTAGACCTCACGGTGTACTGAGCCAGGATCGCCCAGCGCGCACTCGCCGTCAGAACGTCGCCCTCAGCAGCGCAACCGCGACTCCAGGGCGCCACGTCGAAAGGCCGTCCACTGCCCGTCCCTCCAGAAAGGTGGGCGTGATGGGAGGCAGTCCAAGGCCGAGATTTCCCGACTCGAAGCTCAGCAGCGCACGCGAGGCCGGTGCGTCGAAATCGCCGGACGACCCACGCCCTGGGCCACCCGAGGGCCCGTTGCCGTCATTCGAGGTGAGCGCTCCGATGGTCAGGCCGAGAACGCTCGTGGCGAGCGGGATGCCCATCGCCACTTTTTCGTTGTGGGGTTGCGCGATGAGATCGATCCCAACTCCCCCGAGGCCGCCGATGACCCCCGCAATAGAGATGACGCGCGCACGGTTACGGCTGAGTCTCCATCTCGGGGATAACAACGCCGTTGTCACGAGGCCGACATTGCCGCCCACGAGCGCGCTGGCCAGGACGTTGTCTTCGGCATTGATGCCGAGGACGATCGACGTCGCAAACCCGAACCACGTGCCCCAAAGGGCGCCGAAGTTGACCGTGGTCCCACCTCCGTCGGAGATCGGGCGACGGGCGAGCGCAGCGCCCACTCCGATGCCGGCAAGCCCGCCGACGATCATCGAGGAGAGCACTTCCTCGCCGGTGTCGCCGCCGTTGTAGCAGACGCCGCCGTTGCAGATCCGCTCCTCGCCGAAGTCGAGCGCCAGGGCCCAGCCGAGGCCCTGCCATGTTCCCCAGGTGCCTCCGAGCGTGATCGCTCGTGCTTGGCCGCTGGTGAGGCTCATCGAACGCGCCAGGGCCCGCCCGGACAAGATGCCCGCCGGCCCTCCCAACAAGAGCCCGACGCCGTACGGCTCTGGACCGTTCGCGCTGAAGGCCCCAGGCACGGCGATCCCGAGCCAAAGGCCATACAACGTGGTCCACACCTGAAGCTCGGTCTGGCCGCTGCTCAACGCCGACCGGCTGGCGACGCCCGACAACCGCTCCCTCGCCCGCTCGGCGAAAGACGTGTCACCGAAGCGCTCGAGGATCATCCGGTATAGCGCTTCGGCAACCTCTGGCTGCCTCTCCGCCTCGAACCGCGAGGCTGCCTCGAGGATGACGGCCGCCGAGTCTGCCCGGGTCACCTGTGCGTCGCCGAAGCTCGGCATCGACGCCCCGGCCAAGACCGTAAACAGCAGCATTGTCGCGGTCCTGAGCGGTGTTGCGACGGACCGCCCCCCAACGCTCATCATCCGCATCATCCTCACCTCGACTCGATTGGAGCACGATGGCACCTAACGACGCCCGAAAGGCGCCTCTGAGGTGCTAGGAGGACAAAGCTAGCTATCGGTACGAGCCGGAGAATTACGTCAAATGACGTAGTCGACGGTTGGTCGATGGGTTAGCGCTGACCCAACCACATGTCCTGGAGCACCGTCACGGTGCGCGTGTACTCCCGACCTCCCACCGACAGGGTCACACGGTAGAGCTCGGGCTCGGCCACCGGGGCCTGGTTTCCGCCGAATCCGCCGCCGCCACCCTGACCCTCGCCTTCCTCCGGTGGGTTTCCGCGGAGGTCCCATTGGACACGGTTGACGCCCTGATGGCCCGTCCCTTCGAGATTCCTGAAGACCTCACCCGTCTCCAGGCTCGCGACTGTCAACCGGACGGCGCCTCCGGCCGCACCGTCGAGATAGTACTGGACGGCTGTCCCGGGCTGGGCGTTGTCACCCCGCAGGATCTTGTCCCCAGTCACCGACCGCGAGCGGAGCCGGTCTTGCTTCCACCGGATGGCTTCCCGCGGTTGGAACAGGAAGACGTCCTCGGCCAGCACCTCGGGGGTGAGCTGCTGTAGCGGAGAGATGTCGTCCATGACCATGACGCTGCGGCCGTGCGTGGCCAGCACGAGGTCGTTGTCCCGTGGACGCACCAAAACATCGTCGATGCGGACGACCGGCAGGTTGTTCATGAACTCGTGCCAGCGCCCGCCATCGTCGAGGGAGACGTAGAAACCGAACTCTGTCCCGACGTAAAGAAGGCGCGGGTTGCGCGGATCCTGGCGGACGGTGTTGACGTTGCCGAAGTCGGGGAGGTTCGAGGCGATGCTCTGCCAGCTCGCCCCGTAGTCGCGAGTGACGTAGACGTAGGGGCGGAGGTCGTCGCTCTTGTGGCCGTCGATGGAGGCGTACGCCGTCCCAGCATCGAAGTAGGACGCCTCGACGCGCGAGACGTAGTACTGATGCGTGCCGCCCGGGATGTTCTGGCCGACTTCAATCCACGTTGCGCCGCCGTCCTCGCTCAACTGAATGTTCCCGTCGTCCGTGCCGACCCACAGGAGCCCGGGCACGAGAGGGGACTCTGCGATCGAGATGATCGCGCTGTAGCTGCTGACTCCGTCGTTCCGGGAGAGGATGCACTCCTCACCGCGAGCCATCTGGTTACAGCGGGGCAGAGATTCTCCTGGCCCATGATCTCCACCTGGTCCTTATCGATGTCCCGGGTCAGGTCCGGGCTCATCGTCCAAGTGTCGCCTCTGTCCAACGACTTGAAGAGGCGGTTGCCGCCCACGTAAACGACGTCGGGGTTGTGTGGGGAGAGGATGAACCCGGTGTTCCAGTTCCAACGGATCTCCGTGTCCTTGTCCGGCCTCGGGGCGATGTTCGTCTCGGGGTTCTCCTCCGACGGCGCCCGCGGCCGAATGCTGACCTGCTCGCCCGTCTCCAGGTCGAGACGCCGGATGTTGCCGTTCTGCGACTCCGAGTAGACGATCGAATAGTCGGTAGGGTCGACGGCCGTGTAGAAGCCGTCGCCCCCGCCGACGCGGTACCAGTCCTCACTAAGGATCTCCCCGGTCCTGACCGCGCTCGGTCCGCACCAGCTCCCGTTGTCCTGAAGACCGGTGCAGACGTAGTACGGGCGGCGCATGTCCACCGACGCATGATAGGGCTGGCCCACGGACCACCGTCGCAGCGACTCCCAGTTCTCGCCCTGGTCGTAGCTGACGTCCACCGACCCGTCGTTGCCGATCATGAGATGGTCGCCTTCGGACGGGTTGATCCAGAACGCGTGTTGGTCCACGTGCCCGTAGCCGTCCAACACCTCGAACGTGCGCCCGCCGTCCGTGGACTTGTGCACCCGCTGGTCGACCACATACACGATGTCGGAGTCGGTCGGGTCGACCCGGAGCTGGCTGAAGTACATGGGCCGGCCGTTCTCGTTGCTGCGGAACTCCCAGCTCCCGCCCTTGTCGGTCGACCGCCAGATGCCGTTGTACTGAGGGTCGGGCGGGAGGGGCTCGTCCTCGTCGTCGAGGCGCTCCCACTCCTCCCGTTCCGAGTCCGAGAGCGGGCTTTCCTTGTCCGCCGCCACCTAGATCTGAGCGAAGACCACGTTGGGGTCATCCGCGGTCATAGCGAGGGCGATGCGCCCCATGGTGCCGCTGGGCAGCCCGCTCCCACTCAGGCGTGTCCAGTTGTCGCCGCCGTCGTCCGAGCGCCAGATCCCGCTGCCGTCGCCGCCGCCGACGAAGCAGCATGCCGTTCTGCGCCGCTGGTAGGTGGCCGCGAACAGCATATTCGGATTGGAAGGATCGACGACGAGGTCCGTCGCGCCGGTGTTCTCGTCTACGTACAGGGCCTTGGTCCAGGACCTGCCCCCGTCGGTCGTCTTGAAGATGCCCGCTCGGGATTCGGCCCGAAGAGGCGGCCGTTCGCCGCGACCCAAACGACGTCGGCATTGGTGGGATGCACGATGACGCGCGCAATTGTCTGGGTCTCCCTGAGGCCCATGTGCGTGAACGTGTCCCCACCGTCCGTCGACTTGTAGATGCCCTCGCCGAACGACGAGCTCTGTCGGTTGTTGGCTTCGCCCGTCCCGACCCACACGACGTCGGGGTCGGAGGGCGCGATGGCGAGAGCGCCAACCGAGTGGGTTCCATAGGTGTCGAAGACCGGGTCGAAGGTCACCCCGTTGTTGGTCGTTCTCCACAGGCCCCCTGTCGCGAACCCCACGAAGTACGTGTGGGGGTCGTCGGGATGAACCGCCAGGTCGTCGACCCGCCCACCCTGTCCGAACGGACCGATGGAGCGCCACGTGAACGCCCGAAGGAGCGGATCGTCCGACTGATTGACGAGGGGCTCGTCCACTGCCTGGGCCTGCACCGGTCCCGGCCGGCCCGACACGAAGACGAAGACCACGACGACGAGCGAGAGTAGATGCCCGAAGGCACCGCGGTTACCGGACATGATGCCCTCTCGACTGGGGTTACGAGGGTAGAGAGGGTCTAGTGTAGGTGGGCGCGAATGCGGTGGCTACCGAAGCGCCGGGGGGGGTGCAGCGCCGGGAGAGGTGAAGCGCCGGGGGAGGAGGTCCGGCGACAGGGGTCACTCGGATCGCATCGCGATCATCGGGTCGACGCGCATCGAGCGACGTACAGGGATAGCCACGGCGAGCCAGGCGGCCGCGGTGAGAACCGCCACCACCGAGACGAGAGTGAGCGGGTCGGCGGGACCCACCTCGAAGAGCATGCCCCGGAGAAGCCCAGAGAGGCCGAGCGACACAACGAGCCCTACGAGCGACCCGATTGAGACGACGCCCAGGGAGCCCCTGAGGACCAAGGCGCGCACTTGCGACGGCCCCGCTCCCAGAGCGAGCCGAATGCCGGTCTCGCGTGTTTGTCTCGACACCCAATACGAGACGACACCGTAGATCCCGAGTGCGGCCAGGACGAGCGCTGCCACGGCGAACCCGGCGACCACGGCCATGAGGAAGCGCCGCTCGGACACGCTGGCACCGATGTGCTCCTCCATGCTGCGGAAGCGTGGGGGTACGTCGGGGTCCATCTGGCCGAGGACAGAGCGCATAGCTGGAACGGCGGAGCCGGCGGACATCGGGCTTCGAGCCATGACCGTGGCCGAGAAGCGAAGGCGTCCTGGTCTTTGCGACGCCGGGAAGTACACGACCGGTTCCGGATCGGACGAGAGGGAGCGATATCGGACGTCCTCCACCACGGCGATGACGGTCGCGAACGTTCGCTCTTCGTAGAACGAGTCCATGCCGCCACCGTTCACCTGTCGCCCCAGTGCGGGCACGTCTGGCCAGTACCGATCGGCGAACGACCGGCTCACGATCGCTACGTGCTGTGCTTCGGGGCCGTCTCGCTCGTCGAAGACCCTGCCCTCTACGAGCGGAATCCCCATCGTCTCGAAGAAGCCCCCGCTCGCGACGGCGTATGAAGCCACGGCCGTCTTGGATAGATCACCGTCCAACTCGAGACGACCATTCGGGTGGAATCCCGCCAGGGGAATAGCGGACGTTACAGCAGCCCGCTGAACGTCACCGGTGCTTTCAAGGGCCGGGAGTAGCCGCTCGTAGAAACGGGCGTGGTCGGCAGCATCAGGGTACTTGGCGAGACTCAGGCTCACGTCCGCTGTGGCCACTCTCTCGGCCGAAAAGCCACGATCAACCCGAAGGACCTCCTGGAAGCTTCGTAGCAGTAGACCGGAGCCCGCCAGCAGAACTGTCGCCAGAGCGACCTCCGAGGCCACCAGGACGCTCCACGTCGACCGTCTCCGGACAGTCCCCCCCCCGACCGCCGGCCCGGAGGGTTCCCGCGGCACGCTGGTCTGAGACGCTGAGCGCCGGCAACAAGCCGAACAGGACGACGGTAGTGACAACAACCGCGGCCGTGAAGACGAACACCGATGCGTCGATCTCGATCTCGCCCAAACGCGGGACGGAGATCGTCCCGCTGGCCTGCAAGGCCTTCAAGAGAGTGGCGGTGAGCACCAAGCCGACGACGCCGCCGAGAATCGCGAGAACCAGGCTCTCCGTGAGGAGCTGCCGAACGAGCCGCCAACGTGCGGCGCCGAGCGAAGCACGGATCGCCATCTCTCGGCCCCGCACAGCGCCGCGCGCGAGCAAAGTGCTCGCGAGATTCGTACAAGCGATGAGCAGCACGAGTCCCGAGGCACCCAGGACGAACAGGAGTGGCCTGCGCGCTGGACCGACCACCTGCTGCTGCAATGGGACGACCCGCGCGCTCTCGGCGAGGAATTCCGCATCCTCGGCCACACTCTCCACCAATCGCGCGGTGATCGCATCGAGCTCCGCGTCAGCCTGAGCGAAGCTCACGCCCGGGCTCAGTCGACCGGTGACCTGCCAGTTGTGCGCGGTCCGGCTCTCCGAGGTCGGACGGGCGGGCACCCAGATCTCGGCGTCGAACGGAAAGTCGAATCCGGCCGCCACCACACCAATGGTCTCGACCGGCTGGCCCAGTACCTCCAATCGGATCTCGCCGGGCGGCAGCTGTGAGAGCCTCGTCCGCCAAAAGTCCTCACGGACCACCGCCACTGGGGCGGCGCCCTCGACGTGGTCGGCCGCCGACATGAGGCGACCGGCGACCGGCCTTATCGGAAACACGGTCCAGAAATCCTGACTCACGGTCGCCACCGAGGCACGCACAGGCACGTCTCCTCCGAGAACCGTCCCCTGAGCGGCCCCGTACGCGGCGAGTCCGTCGAAGCTCCGGCTCAATGCACGCCAATCTCGGAAGTTCGCCCAGGACACGGACATTCCCCGAGCGCGCGAGTCCTGAAACTCCGACACCCACACGAGCTCCTCCGGCGCGGGGTAGGGAAGTGGGCGAAGCAGCACACCGTTGACCACGCTGAAGACGGTCGTCGTGGCGCCGATTCCAAGTGCGAGCGTGAGGACCGCCACGACCGTGAACCCTGGTGAGCGCCGCGCGGCGCGCAGGGCGTACCGGACATCCTGCAGGTAGGCGCCGAGGCGCTCCGCGCGGCGAACCGCTCGATCCTGTGACTCCGTGATGGACCGACACTCCCGCCGGATTCCCCCCAGATCACCGAAGAGCCGCTCGGCCTCCAAACGGGCTGCGCCCGGATCCCAACCCTCGTCGACGAGCTCTCGGGCCCTCATCTCCAGATGAAGTCGAAGCTCCTTGCCGACGTCCTCGTCCACGGGTAGCTGCCCGATCTTCGGCCGCGGCCCATGAAGGGGACGATGGGGACGGGTCATCGTGTCGGCCGAGAGGCTTCGAGGACCCGGGCCATCGCTTCGACGTAGCGTCCCCATTCGGCCATCTCACGGGTGAGCTGCGCTTTTCCCGCATCTGTGAGGCGATAGAATTTCGCTTCGCGGCCCGAGTCGGTGAGACCCCAATCCGACTCCAACAGACCTCTCTTCTCGAGCCGACGTAGGGCCGGATAGAGCGCTCCCTCCTCCACGCTCAGGACATCGCGGGTCGCGGCGCGTATCGCCTTCGAGATCGCGTAGCCGTGCGACGCCCCCCAGCTGACCGTCTTCAAGATCAGGACGTCCAAGGTGCCTTTCACCAATTCCATGAGTCCTCGACTGGTTTGATCGCTCGATTCCCGGAATTCCCGATCCTCGGGGTCTCCGGTGCTCGGAATCCGTGCCCGCAGCACTCCACGGCGGCCGGCCCCTATCGCCGCCAGGCGCAGGTGTAACCATAGAACTTATATCCATAAGATATCAAGGGGTGTCAAACGGTTGGAAACCCCCTCTTACGGCGATGCCAGAGGGCCTGGAACCTGACGTCGAAATCTCCGGCAGGATTGGATCAAGCCAACGGCTTGACCCGGCCGGACTCTTTTCTAGTTTCCGGGACCTTCCTCACCCAAAAAAATTGAAGGACGGAGTCGGATGGAACGCAGGCAGGACCTACCCGGACGGCGATTCACGCCCGGTGAGGGTAACGTGCGCGCCAAGCTCACCGATCGGCAGCGGCGCATCGTGATCTCACTCGATGGCGTGATGGCTCCACACGAGATCATCAAGGCGATAGACCTCGAAGTCACACCCGAGGCGATTTACAACATCTGGAGACGAGCGCGGCCGCCCCAAAACTGAGGCGATTCGCGAGAGGGAACGCCGGTCCCGAGGACCGGACGAAAGAGAGTTCTTAGCCGGCGGCAGACGCGGATAAGGCGCCCGCTCGGAGAAGTGCGAGCAACTCGTCGGCCACGAACGGTTTGGTCAGAATCGGGAATTCGTAGCGCTCGCACACGATTTGGGCCTCCTCGGGGAGGCTCATGCCGCTCATCACGATGACCTGTGTATATGGGTGGCGGCGCTGCAGCTCGACCCCCAGGCTGGCACCATCCCCGTCGGGGAGGATGTGGTCGAGGATCGCCGCGTCCGGAATCCGGTCTGCCGTCAGCTCTCGAGCTTTCTCGCAAGACGAGGCGGTGATCACCTCGCATCGCTCGGCGCCGAGCACCCGCTCTGCCCAAATGAGGAGAGCGTCGTTGTCGTCGACAACGAGGACGGTGCCCAATCTCGTAGGCGGACGGCTCCCCTCCTGAACGCGCAGGGTCAAGCTCTTGCCGTCGTCACCGAGGTCCACGGTCACGTTGGAGCCGGGCGGTATCTGTCCGTTGGCGACTTCCGCCGCGAGGGGCTGCGTGAGGTGCCGGTGGATGACCCTTCTGATCTCGCGCGCTCCGTACTCCACGCTGGTGCCGTGGTCCAGGATGAAGTAGCGAGCCGCGGGAGCGACCTCTATCTCGAACGAGCGGATGCCCAACCGTGAGTGAACGTGACGCTGGAGCTCCAGGATGTGGTGGTCCAGGATCGCGACCAGAGAGTCGGCCGCAAGTGGACGATACGTGACGACCGAATCGATCCGGTTTACGAATTCGGGCGAAAAGTGCTTCCGGACGGCGGCCAGGCCGACTTGTTCCAAACGTCCCATCACCTCTGTATGGCTCCGTCGCCGCCGAGTGTCGAATCCAAGAGTGGGCTTGAGCTCCTCCATCATCCTGCGAGCCCCGAGGTTACTGGTCAGGAAGATCAGGCAGTCCTCGAAGTTGGCCATTGACCCGTCGCCGAGCCTGAGGATTGCCCGGTCCAGGATGCCCAGGAGGAGTTGAGCGAGGGATGGGGCCGCTTTCTCGATCTCATCGAACAGGACGAGCGCGAGATCGCATTCTTCGCTCGTGACAAGCTTGAGCTCTTGCTGCGTGAGCCTCGGCCGAGTCTCCGAGTGTCCCACGTATCCTGGCGGCGCACCGATGAGCTTCGCGACCTCGTGCTCGGACTGAAACTCTCCGCAGTCGACCTTCAGGACCTTGTGCGGGCTCCCGTGGAGCACCTCCGCCAACGCCTCGACCGTGCGGGTCTTGCCGGTCCCGGTCGGTCCGAGGAGGAGGAACACGCCCACCGGGCGCCCCTCGGGAGCCAGCCCCGAGCGATACAGTGGATGCTTGGAACGATGTACTCGAGGGCGGTGGGCTGCCCCACGACCTTGCTCGAAAGCAAAGTGAGGAGGTCGTCGGCGTGCGTCGGCGGAGTGTCCGCCTGAGTCGGTGGAGCGTCCACGGGCGTCGGCTGCGTATTCCCAGCCGGACGCCCTTGGCTATCCCCAGTCGGACGCGCTTCACTACCTCCGGTCTCGTCTGACATCGGCCCTCGGATGCTACATCTCGGCAGCGCGTGATCGTTGTGTCGAGGCGCCCGTCTCGATCTCCGCGCCCACGAGGTTGCCCCATTCCGTCCACGACCCGTCGTAATTCTTGATGTCGTCAAATCCGAGCAGGTACTTGAGGACAAACCAGGAATGACTGCTGCGCTCACCGATCCGGCAATAGGCGATGACCGGCCGCCCCCAGGTGATCCCGGCGGCGTTGTAGATCCCTGTCAGCTCGTCGGCCGACTTGAACGTCCCGTCCTCGTTGACGGCTTTCGACCATGGGATGCTTGACGCGCCCGGGATGTGGCCTCCCCGCTGGCACGTCTCCGGTAATCCGGGGGGCGCGAGGATCTCGCCGCTGAACTCGGCCGGGCTGCGCACGTCCACGAGCTCCACCGCCCCCGCGCCGACCTGTCGGGTGACCTCGGGCAGGAAAGCCCGGAGCGACAGGTCGGGATCCGACGCCTCGTACTCCGTGGGAGAAACAGCGGGAACGTCCTGGGTCATCTCGCGGCTTTCGGCATCCCATTTCCTCCGGCCACCGTCCATCATCCGGACGTCGCCGTGTCCGTAGAGCTTCAGCTGCCAGAACGCCCACGCGGCGAACCAATTGTTGCTGTCGCCATACAGGATGATCGTCGAATCGTTCGTGATGCCCGAGGACGAGAGAAGGGCCTCGATGTCCTCTTTCGAGAGGACGTCCCGCTGGATCGGGTCTGATAGCTGAGTCTTCCAGCTCCAGCCGACGGCTCCGGGGACGTGGCCCTGATCGTAGAGCTGCGTGTCGACGTTGACCTCGATCAGCGCCACGTTTCTGTCGCCTCCGCGCTCGGCGACCCAATCCGTCGAGACGAGCACGTCGGGATGCGCATAGTCACTCATGATGATCTCCTCCAGTTCTCCGTCGGCGCCTGCGTGTAGCCAGGTGCCCGCCGGCGGTTCGAGAAAAGCTGTCGCCGATCCGGTTCCTGATGGAGGGACATTCAGGCGTGGGACCGGCCTAGGCGGGCGAATCTCCCGGGCGGAAGCGGCCATGCATGGAGGCGCTGGCGATGTGAATCGACAGCGCGTGGCGCATTGCTCACGCCGACAGGCCCGGGCCCAGAAAGAAAGACGACCGCAGCGGGTAGCTCCAACATGAGGGCCGTGCTCCCCGAGTCAAGCTCGGGCGCCGGGGGCGGCGACCGGGAGCCATAGCTCCTCGCCCCAGGCACCCGGTGTTCGGCAGTGCGGAGGCCGCAGTGCTCTACAACGGGGGGAGCCGATACCGCTCGAGATAGACGAGGTCGAACTCGTCGAAGTGCACCGCGTACAGGGCTTCACTACCGAAGCCGATGACGCGCCGGCCGTCGGCGAGCTGGACGGTTCCGACGTGCTCCGCGTCCGGCCCGAAGACGTCGTACAACGAGGGCGCGCCCGCACGAACATGGCGCCGGACCCAGGCGTGCCTGGCGCCATCGACTGGAATGCGCGAGCCGTAGAACGGAGGCTTGTCATCCGGCCATTCGTATTGGTCCAGGTCGGACTCGCCCGTGGCTCCACTGCCGCCTCCACGCGATAGGCTCATCGACATCGCACCGTTCATCATTTGGACGCCGATGGAAACCCCTCCCCCCGCACGGCCCTGGTCCGCTGCCCACTCCTCCTTCTCCGCCTTCCGGATCCGAACCGGGTCGTATTCGACCGGTGCGCCACGCTGG
Source organism: Longimicrobiales bacterium (assembly GCA_965248625.1). GTDB lineage: Bacteria > Gemmatimonadota > Gemmatimonadetes > Longimicrobiales > Gaopeijiaceae. The sequence continues at coordinate 3,459,560 of OZ252109.1, forward strand.
ACGGACCCGTCGGGCCGGACCCACTCCAGGTGGTAATCCCCCGACCGCGCCAGCGCGACGCTCCCGTCGGCTGCCACCCCCCAGGCGTCCTGAGGCGAGAGCGGAATGTCCTGGATGCTCACGCGTTGGTTGTTGGCGCCCCCGGCGGTCTGCCGCGTCCGCTCGGGCAGCTTGAACATCCCGAGAGTATCGGCGGACTCGCTCCCACGGTCCAGGCGTAAAATGGCTGCGGAATCAGGAAGGGCGGCGCCCATCCCCATCCGGCCCATCGCCTGCGCGTACACGCGTCCCCGCCCATCGACTCCCTGCGGCATCGCCAGAATGAACTCGCGCCCTGGGCCGGGCTCTCCCATCGCGATCGGGCTCGTCGACCGGAACGCCAGGTCGGGTCCGAGCACCGTCAGCCTCCCGTTGCCCAGGTCGACCAGGAGGGTCGAGTCACCCGGCAAGGGCCAGACCGCATCGGGTTGCCGATACTCCTCCGGCCCCTGGCCCTCGCGGCCGATTACGCGCTTGGTCCCGGCGTCCATATCCACGACGACGAGCTCTCTGGCTAGCGGATCCGCCACCAGCAGCGTGCCGTCGGGGAGCTCACGAGCCGTCGCGACGAAGCTGAAAGCCTCGGGGAACGTCGCTTCGGCCTCGCCGAGCACGTAGTCCTGGGAGCGGGCATCGGCGGGGGAAGTCGCCAACGCCAACGTCAGGACGGCTGCGGTGGCGAGATCTCTTGCGCGCATCGGGCTTCTCCTGTCGGGTGAGCTATAGCTCTTCACTTGTAGGCTTCGGCCGTGAATTCTACAGGTGTAGATGCCGCGTCTCGCCGAACGGGTTGTCCGATCTCCAACGTGCCGTCACCTCGGGCCCGGAAGCCGCACAGCTTCGCGCACGCCCAGAGGTCGGGCAGTCGTGTACATCCGGATGTACAGCCGTTCCGCCATGAGGTCGACTCGGTCCGAGGACGTCAGCCGAATCTCGCCTGAGCCTTCGACGACGCCGGGCCCGGTGAGCCGATGGAGCGCAGCCCCGTCGGAGTCCGCGGAGCCCCGTCCCAGGACCATCGCCAGTGCGTCCTCGGGTGCCGTGCCTGAGACGCGCACGGAATACGAGAGCGTCCCGCGGATCGGGTCGAAAACGAGCTCGGCGCGCGCACTCTCCGGCCCCGTGCCATCGGCGGCCGTGGACACGACCACCGCAAACGTCACGGGGTCCGCCCGCATGAGGGGTGGCGTCGACAGGGGCGGGCGGCGATTCGGCAGCGCGGTCTGAATCGCGTGGCCGAGCGCGAGCAGATCCACATCGGTGAAAGCACCGCCGAGAAGCTCCAGTCCCACCGGCAGGCCATCGTCCGTGAACCCGGCGGGAACGCTGAGAGCGGGTAAGCCGGAGTTGGCGCTGAGCCAGCAGCTCGAGCCACTCTGGCCGTCACCGATGATCGCCGCTTTTCGGCGGATCGTGGGATAGACGAGAGCGTCTAGACCGTCGCGTTCGAGGGTGGCCGCTACTGCCTCGCGTACCCGTCCGCGCTTCTCGAGGGCTGCCAGATACTCCTCTCCGTCCCGAGTGCCGCTCGCCTCCCGTCGGCGGAAGTTGCTCTCGAGCGCCGAGTGGTGGAGGCCACGGTCCAAGATCTCGCGAAGCGAGCGAACCTGGGCCATGGGCGTCGCGGCGAGGTAGTCGGCCAGGTCCGGTTCGAACTCGTATGCGATGACTCCGGAGCCTTGTCGAAGGTCGTCCAGCTCATCGATCTCGACCTCGATCACCTCGGCGCCCAAAGCGCGCAGGGAGTCGAGAGCCTGCTCGACGATCCGGTTCACCTCACCGTCCTCGGGTGCGTCGCCGAACAGCTCGGCGAGGACCCCCAGGCGGGCGCCCGCGAGGTCACGCGTGCCGAGTGCATCCGAGAAGCTCGGCAGCGGTAGGTCTCGGACGGCCGCCGTCGCAGCATCGGCCGGGTCGTATCCGACTGTTGCGTCCAGGGCGACAGCGAAATCGATCGTATTACGGGCAAGCGGGCCTGCGACGTCTTGGGTGTGCGCGAGCGGGATCACCCCGTCGATGCTCGACAGCCCCTTGCTGGGCCGTAGTCCCACCAGATTGTTGTGCGATGCCGGAATCCGAATGGACCCACACGTGTCGCTTCCCCATCCAACGGCGGCGAAGCTCGCGGCGATCGCGGCCCCCGTACCACCGCTTGATCCACCTGGGTTGCGGCTGGGATCGTACGGGTTCCGGGTCTGTCCGCCGAGCGAGCTGATGGTCGTGATACCAGCGGCGAGCTCGTGCATGTTGGACTTGGCGTTGTCTCCACAAGCCCCCATCCGGAAGCGATTTCGTGGAGTAGGGGGGAGAGGGAGGCGGAGGTGGGGTGTGTCCGATTGCGGACGGCGGTGTCTCGTCGGCGCGGGTCAGTCCTCGAGGCGACGAATCGTCCCGGTCTCCTCGACCACGACGGGAAAGCCCTGGAACGTGCGGGGGATTCGAGCGGCCGCGTCGCCGTCCTTTCGCGCGACGTACACCTTGATACACGGTTCTCCTTCGGACAGGCCGATAGCCGTGCCTGTGACGCCGGTCCGGGAGATCACGCGGTCGGTCAAGCGCTTGTGCGCGGACTCGATTCCTCGGGACATGGGCGTTCTCATCCTCCGTCGATGGAAACGCCGAAGCGCTCCAGCACCAAATCGATCGGATTGGCGATGGTGGTGTTGGCGCTACCCGCAAACAGGAGGGCGACGGGTTTGCGATCGTTGCTCCCCCTCGCTCTCGTGACGATCAAGGAGCCGGAATCTCCCCCCGTGCTGAACGAACCGGGGCCGCTGATGATGATCTGGTCGACGAACCGCGCGATGCCGGTCCGATAATTGACGTTGATGATGGCGTTGAGCCCAGTGACGGTGCCGTTCGTGAGTCCGGTAGTCCGTCCGTACTTCTGCACGGCGAGGTTTAGCGTCGCTTTGGCGGTTTCGGACCGAGGCGCCCCGTAGCCATTCGGGGGCGTGGCCGCGCCCAGCTCGTCGGGTGAAGCAGCTGCGATGGCCGCGTCCAAGCGGTTGTCGGGGCATAGGAATCCGCTGCAGAAACGGATCTTCTCGAAGTCCGTAAGCGTGCCGAAGGCGTGCTCCGGATCGCTTCCTCCGTCGGCGATGCCCGGTTGAATGACGTTGTCGCCCACCTTCGCTTCGTTGCGGTTCGCGAACACGTGATTGTTCGAGAGGCCGTAGGTCTCGGATCCATCCGTGACGCGGGCGCCGATGGTACCGGCCGTGACGCCGACCCGACCCGTGGATACACCGATGGGTACGGGCCGCGGGAAGCGCACTTTCGGATCGATCGGTCCCTCCGACGAGCTCGGAATCGGCATGTCGCCGAGCGCGACGATCTCACCGGTGACTTCTTGTACGAGTTGATGCCCCGCGAAGCTCGCGGGCAGCCCCTCCACGCCAGCGTGTGACAAGTACACCTTTACGACGGGCTGGCCGTTGGGACCCAGACCCACTGCAGTGCCCACCACCCCTGGCACACGGAGGAGGTCTTCGGTGGCGCTCTCCTGCGCGGCCATCACAGCCGCGAAAACATACTGCGAGACGGCCGCGGTCGGGGCGTCTCCACGTGCTCCGAAGAACGGCAGGTCGGGTGGGCCGGCCGGGCTGACCCACAGGAGGTCGACAGTGAGCGCAAGGAGCAACCGCCCGATGGGCGAGCCGATTAGCAACCTCTTCACACCCAACCCTCCTCTACGCGTGTGCCAAGCTCGGATACGCGTGTGCCGAGTTCGGATCCCGATCCTCTACTGCACGTACGACCCCGCACCCCGTCCGGGTTTCGTGCCGGTGACCGCGCCTGCGTGGGAAAGCGACCACAGACCTCCTACACCCGAGAGCCCATCGAGAGCCAGGTCAGCCGGCCCGAGGGGGAACGGAGCCCTGTTGCCCCAAGACGACGATGACCGGGCGGGAGCTCTACGAATCTGGCACTGACGAAACGGAATATCGGGCTGGTCCGTAGAAGGGGCAGGTGTCGCGGGGCGGGGTGGTGGAAACGAGGGCGGCGCCGCGAGATTCAAGAGAGGGCAAACGACCTGGGTGAAGGAGTGCTGAAATGCTGGGTTTGATTGGATTGGGGATCGCGGGGGCCGTCGGTGTCTACGGCCACATCAAGTCGCGGGACTTCGTGCGGCGGCGACTGCGCTTCACCTCGTTCATCGAGAAGCCGGGGATGGGGCTGGTGGCTGGCGCTGCCGCTGCCGTAGTCACAGCGGCGATGCCGGTGATCACGATCGTCCCCGCCATTCTCGTGGGCACCGGAATCGGAACAGGCGTCGCCTTGGGCGCAAAGGATGCCCGCAACGGCCGGTTGATCGAGGACGACTGAGCCGGGCGTCTTCCGGGGGTCGGAAGAGGGCATCGGGCCCGTGGATCGGGCGGGACCTGCGGGCCCGTTGCGTCTACGCGACAGCGAGTGCGGCATTCCCCCGCTTCTGACTCCGCCAGCCCTTCCTGGTCTTCGCCGCGGTTGTGCTGACTAGGCTACTCTCCGACGTGTTAGCAAACATACGGCGTCGCGCACGGAACTTGCCCCGCCACTTTCCTCATGGACCGTTCCCCCCCCCCTGGACCGGCGGCGCAGGCAGTCCGGCCGATCGTAGCGACGGCGTAGATCTCGCCGTCGTGCTCCCAGCGTATAACGAGGAGGCGAGTCTCCCTGTCTTGATTCCTCGCCTCGTGCATGCGCTGTCTCGGATGGACCACTCGTTTCGAATCATCGTCGTCGACGACGGATCGACCGACGGGACCGCTGACGCGGCTACGGCGGCGGGTGCCGGAATCCCGCTCTCGATCATCAGTCATGAGGAAAACAAAGGGCTCGGGCGGGCGCTGCGCTCCGGGCTGCTCGAGGCCATGGAAAGCGCCCGAATCGTCGTGACCATGGATGCGGATAACACACACGATCCGGCCCTCATCCGGCGTTTGGTGGGGCGGGTCGACGCAGGCTTCGACGTCGTGATCGCGTCGCGATTCGAGGCGGGAGGCGCCGAAGTCGGTGTGCCGCAACACCGCCGCGCGCTCAGCCGCGTGGCGAGTTGGCTCATGAAAGCGCTCGTAGGGATCGACGGCGTACAGGACTACTCGAGCGGATTCCGAGCCTACCGGTCGGAGCTCCTACGGGAGATGGTCCAGCATTACGGCGCGGATGGCCTCGTCCAAGAGCGGAGCTTCGCGTGCATGCTCGAGGTCCTGCTGAAGTCAGGTGCCAGGGGTGCGAGGGTCTCCGAGGTTCCCCTCGTGCTCCGCTACGACGCGAAAGAGACGCCGAGCAAGATGCGCTTCATGCGCACGGTGCGTGGCTACGGCGCGGTCGTGAGGCAGCATCGTCGGGAGCTGCGTGATCCTCATGCGCCCCCGCCTCCCCGTCGGGCGCCGCAACGCTCCTGGCCCCGGCGTGCGTTGGGAGTGGCCGCCGACCTCGGAATCCTCGTCGCCGCGCCCGTCATGGCGGTCGGAGCCACGATGGCGCGCTCGCAGCCCGCCGCCCGCGACGTTGCCCCCGGCGGGCGGGAACGCGAGAAGTCGTCCGTAACGGTCGGCTCCTAAGGAACCTCTGGACAAGTGTGGCGGGTCTCGTTGGGAGCATCATGGACCCGGATTCTAGGCGGTGGGACGAAGCCACAGCCCAAGCTACGGATAGGAGCTCCACCGACGAAGACGGGTCCATGCCGCCCCACCCCGTCGCCCTATGAGGTCGAGCGACCGACTCGGTCGTGGGCGCAGGGGTGTCGCGGACTCATGCGTCGTCTCTCCTCCTCGCCGTCGCTCTGCTACGCCTCGTCGTCGTTCCTACCCTGAGCACTCGCGAGCCCCCTGCGCGAGACCCGCCACACTTGTGCAGAGGTTCCTAACGACGAGCGCCACCAAGTATTCGCTCGACGAGCTCGATCAGCGGCACGATCTCCCGTTTCGCTCTGAGCTCACCAACGGCCAGCTGGGCGAGGTCGAGCTTCTCCGAGAGCGGAAGCGCCATCCCCGGATGCCGCCCGATCCTCGTGTCGAGTCCGTCCTCGTCGACGCCCATGAAATCGACCGCGTGGAACTGGTAGGTGACGGGGCTTCGTCTCGTACGAGTCAGCGCCCCGAGCGCGCCGAACGCCGCTCCGGGGAGGACAAAGCGAAGCGTGTGGTAGTAGGGCAGCCTGGTCCACGGGGCAGTGCAGACTGGCACCTCTCCCAGAGACCCCCGACTCGAGCGCAGCTCGTGGATCCGCGTCGGCCCGAACACACCGGTCCAGAGCCCACTCCCAGTCTGGGCCCGTCCGCCTGCACTGCGCCTGGCGATCGCCCGTCGGAGCAGTGGAAGGAGGATGGACGGGTACGCCGACGCGTCGTACCGGTACCCGGCGTCGATCAGCGAATCCATCAGCCCAGGGGAAACGTCCCAGTTGGGAGCGCGAAAGCCGAGGACCGGCTCGCCGGCCAAGCTCTCGAGCAACTCGCGCGAGTCGTGGACTTCCAAGCGGGTGCGCGACTCGTCGAGATCGCTGAACGGGAGGCCGTGCGTCATCGAATGGCTGGCCACCTCGTGTCCCCGGTTGACCACCTCTCGGATGACGTCTGGGTGACGCGCCGCCTCCTCGCCGATCAGGAAAAAGGTGCAGCGTGCCCCGGCGTCGGCGAAGATCTCCAACGCTCGCGGGATGCCCGTCAGGTAGGCCGCTCCGTCATCCGGGGGTCGGTCGAACCCATAGCCTTCGAGGTGACTCGCAACGGAGTCGACGTCGATCGAGATGCCACCCAATCGACTCGTGTCGGAGGCGATAGAAGCCTCCTCCGTCTTGGACGGAAGCTCGTTAGCGGCTTGGAATGTGGTCGTCCGGGACGATGCGGATTCCGACGACCCGGTAGGCCAACCAACACGTGGGCCTGAGGAGCATGACTGCGAATACGCTGGCGAGCGCGAGACCGATGAGTTGACCGGTCATGGGTTGTGCGACGGCGCGAAGCAGGCCCCATAGCACAACGAACATGACCAGTCCGACAAGCAGCCCGAGGAGCTGCCTCGGACCGTCCGGCGCACCCTCGAAGCGGATCGGGGCCCCGCCGTAATAGAGGGCGGCCAGCGTCGGGAAGAGAGCGAAAGGGATGAGCCATTGAATCATGACGATATCCGGTTGGTAGCGCATCGAACGACCGACCCGGCATCCTACCACGGGAAGGGAAGGCTGGACAAGGACTTGCGGGTCGCAGTCCCATGCATTAGTAAAACGATAGCGATCTTCCCCCCGTTTTATGCTTTACTGCAGGAGCTTGGGCCACACCGGGCGCGCCCCGGATCGTTGGATCCCGACCCAGACCGGAAGCGGTGATGGAGCACACCAGCGTGGAGCTGCTGTCCGCTCCATCGTGCTGCGGCCGTGGTGTGTCCACGCTTCTGGTAACCAGGAGGTCCCGCATGAGAAGGTGTATTCCCGCCCTCGTTCTCATCGCGCTCAGCGCCGCGTGTTCCGATTTGGGGGAGTCCCCGGTCGCCCCGCTGTCTGACGCCAGCGCACGAATCGACCCGACGCCCGGTCCGACGGCCCAGGATGTCCGGTACATCGTCGTGCTCAACACTCCGAGCGGGCCGACGGTTACGACGTCGGTCATGTCCTCCCTCGGGGTAACGCCCGACTTCGTCTACGAGCACGCGATTACCGGATTCGTCGCGACGCTGACGCCGGCGCAGGTCCAGGCGCTCCAGAGTGATCCGCAAGTGGCGTGGGTCGAAGAGGACCAGCCGGTGAGCATCGGCACCGTCCAAACCCCGACACCGTCTTGGGGTCTCGATCGCACCGATCAGATGAACCTGCCCCTGGACAACAGCTTCACCTACAACGCCACTGGCGCCGGCGTGACCTTCTACTCCGTCGACACCGGCGTCCGGTCGACGCACACCGACTTCGGTGGCCGCGTCTCGGGGGGATTCACTTCCATCTTCGACGGGCTGGGCACAGAAGACTGCCACGGCCACGGCACGCACACGACGAGCACGGCGGCCGGCATCACGTACGGCATCGCAAAGGCCATGTCCATCGTGCCCGTGCGGGTGCTCGACTGCGGCGGGTCCGGGTTCACCTCCGGGGTGATCGCCGGGGTTGACTGGATCCGCAACAACGTGACGTTGCCCGCGGTCGCGAACATGAGCCTCGGCGGCGGGTTCAGCCCGTCTCTCGACGCGGCGGTCGCAAACGCCGTATCCGCCGGCATCACCTTCAGCGTGTCGGCGGGCAACAACAACGGGAACGCATGCTTCCAGTCGCCTGCCCGAGAGCCGAGCGCGCTCACGGTAGGCTCCACGACGATCTCCGACCAACGCTCGGGGTTCTCGAACTTCGGAACGTGCTTGGACCTGTTCGCTCCGGGCTCTAGCATCACGGCGGCCTGGGCGACCTCCGACAACGCCACGAACACCATCAGCGGCACGTCCATGGCCGCCCCGCACGTCGCGGGCGTCGCCGGTCAGTACCTGGAGCAGAATCCGGGAGCGACGCCGGCTCAGGTCGCTACGGCAATCGTCTCCAATGCCACGGCGGGCGTCGTCGGGAACCCCGGGTCGGGCAGCCCGAACCTGCTCCTCTACTCCGGCTTCATCACGGGCGGACCACCGCCGCCGAATCAGCCGCCGGTCGCCAGCTTCACCTTTACCTGCAACGGGCTCACGTGTGACTTCGACGGGACGGGGTCGACGGACGACGTCGGCGTCACCTCGTACTCCTGGACGGACTCGGGAGGGAACGTCATCGGCAGCACAGCCACGTTCTCGCACACCTTCGCGGCCGCGGGATCCGAAGACATCACCCTGACCGTTACCGACGGAGGTGGGCTCTCCGATAGCGACACCCAGACGGTCACCGTGACGGACCCACCGCCTCCTCCGCCTGGAAACCAACCCCCGGTGGCGGATTACACGTGGTCCTGTGACGCAGCTCGCACCTGTACGTTCGACGGCACCACGTCAACCGACGATGTCGGCGTCGTATCCTGGGAGTGGCTCATCAACGGCGTGCTTCGGGCCACGGGCTCCGTGGCGGTGCATTCGTTTGGGAGCAATCAGACGTTCCCGCTCACGCTGCGCGTGACGGATGGTGGCGGGCTCACCGACGAACAGGTTCAGACGGTCGACGTCGCTCCCGGCAGCGGTGGAGGGCCACCGCCGCCACCACCGCCGAATCAGCCGCCCGTGGCGGATTTCACGTTCACGTGCACGGATCTGACGTGTGATTTCGACGGCAGCAGCTCGACGGACGATCAGGGTGTCGTCAGTTGGATCTGGACCGACGAGAGCCTGAACGTGATCGGGCTGACGGAGGCGTTCAGCTACACGTTCCCGGCCGCCGGGTCGGAGAACATTACTTTGACGGTCGGGGACGCGGGCGGGTTGGCCGACTTCATCACGAAGACCGTGACGGTGACGGATCCGCCGCCGCCGCCGCCCAACCAACCGCCCGTTGCCTCGTTCACGTTCACGTGCACGGACCTGACGTGCGACTTCGACGGCACGGGATCCTCGGACGACGTCGGCATCGTGTCGTATTCGTGGACCGACTCGGGCGGGGGCGTCATCGGCACGACCGCGACGTTCACGCACACGTTCGCTTCGGCGGGCTCCGAGGACATCACCCTGACGGTGACAGACGGCGGAGGGCTATCCGACGCGGACACGCAAACGGTGACGGTCACCGATCCGCCGCCGCCCCCGGGCAACCAGCCGCCGGTGGCGAGCTTCACCTCGAGCTGTGACGCGGCGCGGCTCTGCACCTTCGACGGGACGTCGTCCACCGACGATGTCGGAGTCGTCAACTACGAGTGGCTGATCAACGGTGTCGTCCGGGCAACCGGGGCGGTGGTCACCAAGCAGTACTACGGAGCCACCACATTGCAGCTCACCTTGAGGGTGACGGACGGCGGCGGACTCCAGCACTCGACCACCCAAACCGTAACCGTGAACTAGCCGGCTGTAGCTCGGCACGACCGATCAAGGGAGCCGTCCGGCGCGAGCCGGGCGGCTCCTGGTCGTTTTGGAGGTACGACCGTGCCAGCGCCGCTGGGGAAGATACGCTCTCTCTCCCCCCCCCCCCTGGGGGGGGCGCGATTGGCCGGCCGGCTGGGGAACCTCTGCACAAGGGTGGCGGGTCTTCCGTAGGGGGCTCGCGAGGTTCCCTAGTCCTCTTCACGCTCGACGATGATCGAGCAACGGGTGACTACCGCCGCAACCGCCCCGATCGCCGCCCAGACCGGGATGAGGATGGCCACGCCGAACCCGAGCGTGAGCGGCACTTCGATCAGCGTTCGGCCTTCCTCGTTGCGGATGATGATCCGCCGGACGTTCCCCTCGTGGATGAGCTCCTTGATCTTCCCGACGACCTTGTCTCCCGAGACCCAGTGCTCTTCACGCTTGGAGCCACCCTCACCGTCGCCTTCCTGGCCGCCCTCATCGCCGCCGTCCTCGATGCGGTGATCGGAGTCGGGCATGGCCTCGTGGGCGGCGGCCTCCTCTACGGGGTCGGTCGCGCCGTCCCCTGCGTCCATGGGCTCTTCGTCCCTATCGGCGAGTTGGTCGTCCGGAGCCGCGGACCCTTCGCTCCGCGGATCGATCGTGTCATCGTTCACGCTGTCCTCCTTAGTGTCCCCACCAGATCGCTGGAGTCACGGGGCGGGGGTGCTGGGGGATCCGATGGGCTCGACTCCCTACGAGGAGGGCGCCTTTCAGGATTCCGGTGGTGGAAAAGCGGAACGACGCCACTTCGCGGTCATCAGCGCCAAAGTGATGTGAGCAAGCCTCGAATCGAGAAGATGGCTCGCGGATCGTCCGTCTCGCTCACGAGCGCCGCGGCCGCCGCGCGCAGATACCGACTGCGCCGAGCCCGCAGGGCCACGAGGTCGTTCAGGATCGGGTGTGACAACCAGCGTTGGGCTCTCTCGTACCCGAAGTACTTGGGACAAGCTCCTCCATTCGGCGATCGTAACCTACGAGCCCATCGGCGGAGTGTTCTGAGAGGGCTTCGTCCAACGCCGCCGCCGCGAGCTCGCCCGACTCCATGGCCTTCCCAATCCCCTCTCCGGTGAAGGGATACGTGGTTCCCACAGTCTCGCCGACAGCGACCACGTTCCCGGGCCCGACGAAGCGGACGCCGTAGAGGCCCGCTCGTAGACGGGCTCCGTGAACCGACTCCTCCTTTGTCGCCCCGGCACGGAGCTCGGCGGCAGCGGGGTACACTTCGTAGAACGCCTGTAGCGTCGCGTGGAGATCGACCTTCGGCCTCGATCCACCGTTGCACACCACGCCGCAACCGATGTTGTACCAGCCCCCAGGGAGTGGGAAGATCCAGCCATAGCCTGGCGCCATCCTCCGAGCGAACGAGAAGACGAGGGGCTTCAGGCTCGCTTCGGAGCGCACGTATTGCCGCAACGCGACCGCAGTCGGCATCCGGCGCGTCAGCATGCCCAGCTGCTCCGCGAGCCGCGTGTCCGCGCCCGTCGCGATCACTGCGGCGCGTGCGACCACGGTCTGCCCGGCTCTGCCAATCGAAGCCTGGACGGTGCCATCCGGCCGCACTTCGATGCTCTCGACCTTCCCTCGGCAGACGATCGCGCCGGCCTCGGAAGCACGTTCGGCCAGCAGGAGGTCCAACTTGCGGCGCCGGACGACCATGAACTCGCCCTCGACCAGCCACTCGATCTTCGATGGACTCGACACCAATGCCGCATCAGTCGGCTGCGCATGGCTGCGCACCCGCTCATAGAGGCCGGCCCGACGTAGGCAATCGAGGGAGTCCTTGATCAGGAGGTCGCCACAGGCCTTGTCCCGCGGGAACGCATGGCGCTCGACGAGCAGCACTCGGTGGCCTCGGGAGGCAAGGTGCAGGGCAGCGACCGATCCGGCCGGCCCAGCGCCGGCCACGATCACGTCCCACGTCCCCTGCGGGACGGACTCGATCGGGCGCTGGAAGGTGGGAGTGCCAGTCATCCTGCGAAGTCGTGGATCCTGCGGTCAGTGTCAAGACGACGTATCAGATCGCTGTCCGCCGAGGCGCGATGTTCGGAACCTGAGTCGGGACGTGGCGATAGGATACCGACGTGGTCGGACTTCTCGTCCCCTCGGAGTTTCATGCGTACCGCCTGTCGACTGACGCTTTCAACGCCGTTGATCGTCACGCTGCTCCTGCTGAGCGCCGCGTGTGGGGCACCGGCTCCCCTGACCGGGCCCGCCCCTCCGCCGACTGAAGCGTGCCGCCTCGTGACAGGAGACCCCGAGGCCGGCCCGGTCGTCCGCGTTGGGCTCGCGGGCTCGGTGTCGTCGAATACAGCGCCAGTAGCGCGCAATGCCGAAGAGTCCTTCGTCTTCGCGCATCTATACGAGGGATTGATCGAGCTGGATTGCGAGGGGCGTGTCATGCCGGCGCTCGCTCACACTTGGAGTCGACTGGAAGGGGGGCACCGATGGGTTTTCGAGATCCAGCCGGACGCCCGGTTCTGGACAGGCGAACCGGTGACCACGCGAGACATCGTGGCGAGCTGGCGTGCCGTACAGCCCCGGTCAGCGCTCCCCGACGGGGTTCGCGCGATCGAGCTTCTCGACCGCGAACGGTTGGCGATCTCCCTGGAGCGCCCGACCGACGAGCCTCCCAGCTTCCTTGCGCACCCTTCTTTCGCGGTGGCCCGGCGTGATTCCACTGCGGTCTGGCCAGTCATCGGCTCCGGACCCTACCAGGTTGTCCCACCGACGTCCGTGAGGTCTGGTCAGCCATCTTCCAGCACGACATTCCTTCGGCTGCTACGAGCCGGGCTTCCGGAAACGACGACGGAAGCCAGGCGGCCCTCAGGTGGAGGCCTCGTGGAGTGGCCGAGCATCACAGAGATCCAGATTTCTTCCGGGGGAGACGGACGCGACCTCCTCGACCAAGGCGTGGACCTACTGGTGACGCGTGAGCTGGAAACGCTGCAATACGGGAGTGCCCTTCCCGACTTGCGCTCCATTCCGCTGCCTTGGGATCGCACATACGTGCTACACGTCCCCGGTGACGTCGGGGGGCGCCCCTCGGACGCCCGTGCTGGGCGGGACCCATCTTTCTTCGAGGCCCTGGCAAGAGATGCCGTTCGTGAAGAGGCCCGACCCGCCGAGGCTCCTTTTGCGTGGAGGGAGGACGCCGGGTGCGCCACGCTCGAATCCGCGGAGCGTTCCCGATTCGAATCGGCGGAGCGTTTCAGCGACGAGGGCAGACGTGTGGCGGGTATCGTTCGCGTTGGTTACCCAGGGCAGGACCCTACGGCCCGGGCGTTGGCGGAGAGGCTTGTCGCGTTGGCCGCCACCGATGGCGCCGGCTTCCTGGGTCTCATGGCCGCAAGGGTCGGCTCAGGCATGGGCTCCGGTGCTCCTGTCGCCGTCGGGCTATCGCCGGACCGCTTTCAAGAGGCGCTTAGAGACGGCACACTCGAGGGCTTCGTGTTCGGGGTGAGCCGCGGGCTCGGATCGTCTTGCGCATCTCTGGACGGGTGGAGCCCGTCGTTCATCTCGGTCCTCTCTCGAGTCGACCGCGCCGCCCTCCTCGCGCTCGTGGACACACGTGCCCGAGTCCTGACGCGGTCCCCTTCGCCGGCCATCAGGGTCGGCGGCAACCGTCAGCCGCTGCTGACAACGACCCGACCTGGGGGATTCGGACGTTGAGCTTCCGCACACGGGTACGCGTCGCCTTCCTGATCCTCACTTTGATCCCACTGGCTGTTCTCGCCTTTGTTCTCCGACGAGAAGTCGAGTCGCGATTGCTGGAACAGGCCGAGGCCCAGATCGCGTCCCTCGTCGCAGTGATGCGGCAAGACCTGGCACACGAGACTGAGGAGATTCGCTCGAGGTTGGCGGCGATCGGTCTGGGCATGCAGGCGGACAATCGGCTTCGGGCGATCTTGGCAGGCGGGTCCACCGATCGCACATATCTGCTCGACTACGCAGAGTCGGCTGTCGACCTCACCGGTCTGGAAATGCTGCAGCTTCAGACGTCGGATGGCCGAATCGTGAGCTCGGGTCACTTTCGGAACGAGTTCGATCGATTGGAGCCCGACTTGCCCGCCATGATCAGGGCGGCACCCGGACGGATCGCCCTCGTCGAAGCGCGCTCCCCCAACGGGCCGTTCTTGGCGCTCGTGGCCGTGGACAGGGCCCTCGCAGGCAGTTCGACGCTTGATCTCGTGGGGGGGGTCACCATCGGGGAGGCGTTCCTCGAGCGGCTCGCCCGCGAGTCCGAGCTAACTGTGACGCTGCGCTACCCGGACGCCCAATTCACCACCGGCGGAGCCGCCGGCGACATCTCGTCGGCGCAAGATGGCCGATCGGGGACGGCATCCCTGCGCGACACGGACGGTTCTATACCGCCATTCGCGGAGCTCGCCGTTCCCTTCGTGCGCGCGGGAGACCCTGCGCCGCCCCGGCAGGCGACCTTCGAGATCAGGAGCTCTTCGACCACGCTCCTCGAGATCCGTCGGAGCACGAGCCGGTGGTTCCTCGCCGTAATCGGAGGAACGGCCCTCGTCGCCTTGCTCGGCGCAACCTGGCTCGCATCCCTGGTGACCCGCCCCTTGGAGGATCTGGCGGCCAGAGCTTCCAGGATCGAGCTCGATCGGCGAGATGTCCGCTTCGCCACAGGTCGAAAAGACGAGGTCGGCAAGCTTTCTCGCCTGCTCGAGCGAATGACCGAGCGCCTGCGGGCGAGCGCTGGGCGGCTGCGGGAGGCGGAGCGACAGGTGACGTTGGGCGAGATCGCGCGCCAAGTGAACCACGACATCAAGAACGGTTTGGCGCCGATCCGCAACGTCGTGACTCACCTCACGCAAGTCGGCACCGATGACCCTCCCGATTTGCCGCGCGTTTTCCGAGAGCGGAGCGGGACGCTGGCCTCGAGCATCGCGTATCTGGAGCAGTTGGCCGGCAACTACGGCCGAATCGGCGGGCGACCGGGGGTCGGACCGTCCGACCTGAACGGCACCGCGCATGAGGTTGTAGCCTCGGTGTCAGGAGACGTTCGGGGCCGAATCGAGCTCCAGTGCGACGAAGGTGTCCTTCATGTCGCGTGCGAAGCCGTCGCACTTCGCCGCATCCTCGAGAACCTCGTCGCCAACGCTCTCGACAGCCTCGCGGGACCCGACGGAAACGTCGTTGTCCGGACGAGGCCCATCGAGAACGGGAACGGCCCCGGCGCAAGCTTGAGCGTGGCTGATAATGGTGCCGGTATGACAGAGGGCGAGCTCACGCAGGCCTTCGAGGACTTCTACACGACCAAGGAAGGGGGGACGGGCCTCGGGCTGTCGGTCGTCCGCCGCCTCGTCATGGACGCGAACGGCTCGGTCCGCACTGAGAGTCGACCGGGGCAGGGGAGCACCTTCACCGTCGAGCTTCCAGGGATCCGGAATGGACCACTGGAGGCGCCATCGCAGACGCGAGTGCCATGAAGGTCGTGCTCGTCGTCGACGACGTCGCAGCGCTCGCCGAGCAGTACGCCTACGATCTGACTCGGGTAGGCGGATACCGCACTCGGCAAGCCGCCACCGGCCCGGACGCGCTCCGCATCCTCCAAACCGAACCCGTCGACTGCGTCGTGCTGGGCCTCGAGATGCCCGGCATGGACGGCTTCGATGTTCTCCGCTCGCTGGCGGACCAAGCCATCCGGGTCCCGGTGATCGTGTACACGGGAACGGGCAGCTACGACCGGTGCGTTCAGGCCGTCCGTCTCGGCGCATCCGGCTTTGTCGACAAAGGTGAGTCGATGGACCGGGTCGTGCACGAGATCGAGAACGCGCTTCGGCGTCACGAGCTCGAGAATGAAGTCGACGGACTGCGTCGCCGCCTCGGTGCCGATACCCCCCTGATCGGTGGAAGCGCGGCCATGCGCGAGTTGACCGACGCCATCGGGCGTGTCGCACCGGTGCCGAGTCCGGTGCTGATCTTCGGAGAGAGCGGGACCGGCAAGGAGCTGGTGGCGCGTGAGCTCCACCGACTCGGGGCGCACCCCACTGCACCGTTCCTCGCCCTGAACTCGGCGGCCATCCCCGAGAATCTCGTGGAGAGCGAGTTGTTCGGGCACGAGCGGGGGGCGTTCTCAGGAGCGGATCGCTTGAAGCGGGGCGCCTTCGAGGCCGTGGGGAAAGGCACGCTGTTCCTGGACGAAGTGGGTGATCTCGCGGGAGCCGCCCAAGCGAAGCTCCTGCGCGTCCTGGAAGAAGGCGAAATCCGTCGGGTGGGCGCGACCGAAACGCTCCCAGTCGCGACACGGGTCGTGGCCGCGACTCACCGCGACCTCGAGGCCGACGCTCGCGCGGGATCGTTCCGGGAGGATCTCTTCTTCCGCCTCAACGTGCATACCCTCCGTGTGCCTCCTCTGCGGGAACGGCTCTCAGACGTGCCCGAGCTGATCCAGCACTTCCTGGGATCCATCAGTCTGCGCCTGGGTGTGCCGCGCAAGGTGCTGTCTGAGAATGCACTTCAAGCGTTGACCGGCTGCCAGTGGCGTCGAAACAACGTCCGTGAGCTGCGCAATGTCGTGGAGCGCACGATCATCGCCTCGGAAGGGCCGGTGATTCGAGCTTCGGACGTGCCCCCGGAAATCCAGCCGTCGGCGGGCGCATCGTCGTCTCCGGGAAGGACGTTCCGAGAGCGGAAGGCGGACGCGGAGCGGCTCATCGTCGTGGAGGCTCTGGAGAAGACCGGTTGGCACGTCACGAGAACCGCTGCGGAGCTGGGGCTCGCTGATCATGCGAGCCTCCTGAAGATCATGCGCCGTCACGCGATTCAGCGTCCCTCTGACGACTGATCGGCGACCCGTGGATCCTGCCCGGCACGGCCCCTCCGAACCCCCGAAATACCGCCGAGTAGCCCTGCAATAAGCGCCTGTGTCCATGCGGACACATTCGTCCAAGATTAACCGTGTCCACGCGGACACAATGGGCCGCGAACGTCTCTCTCCAGGATGGCCGAGACTGTCCCATAAGTCTCTGTGCTGCTGCCAACTACAGAATCCTCCTATGGGCAGCCGATCGCCTGGCAGGGGTCGTGCCTCCTAGGGAAGTCGCATCAGGACGGCTCCCGCACACCACAGGAGGAACGACATGGAAGCCACGATCCGTACTTGGGCGGGCCGGGTTCTCAAGACCAAGGCCGCGGCCCTGCTCGGCCTCTCGATCTTCGTCGTCGCCGGATGCGACCACGCGGCACAGACACGGCTCGAGGCGGCCGAGCAGGCACGTGAGGCCCGCGCCGAGCTCCGCTCGCGAGAGCTGCCGACGACGACTGGCACGCCGAGCTTCACACCCGACGAAACGGCGGCCACCGAGCCCCCGCACGGTGACGACCCTGCGTCGACGCTTCAGGAGCTACCGCCATCGACATCGACCAGCACACGCGACACCAGCGAGCCCGTCTCGTATCGAGTAGCCGACGAGGCCTATCAGACGGGCCGCTTCGATGAAGCGACCGAGCTGTTCACGGCGTACACGACACGCCGGCCGGAGAATCCCTGGGGTCATTACATGCTCGGGCTATCGGCGTGGAAGGCCGGAGCGTTGGAACAGGCAGCGGGGGCGCTGGAGGAGGCGCTGCGCCAGGATCCCCAACACCTCAAGAGCTTGATCAACCTCGGGCGCGTCTACTTGGACCAAGGAGACGTGGACCTGGCGACCGAGAAGGTGAGACACGCACTCGAGCTGGAACCCGAGTCGGGGGACGCGCTTCGCGTGCTGGGCCGAGCACTGCACGAATCCGGCAACACCGAAGGGGCTGTCGAGACCTACCGCAGGGCGATCGTGATCGACGAGACCGACGCCTGGTCGATGAACAACCTCGGGTTGGCGCTCATCCAGCGTGGCCGGTTCGACGAAGCCCTCGGTCCGCTCGTGATGGCCACCAACCTTCGTGACGACGTGGCCGTGTTCGAGAACAACCTGGGTGTCGTCCTCGAGCGCACGGGCCACCCGACCCTCGCTGTGGACGCCTATGAGCGTGCGCTCGCACTCGAAGAGTCGTACGGGCGAGCCCAGATCAGTCTGGATCGCGTCACGAGCCGGACCGGCCAGTCGTTCAGCGAGCCGCTCGACCTCGTCGCTGTCGCGCGGTCGTTCGCGGAAGAGGTAGACACGTGGCGACGGGACCTCCTGGTCGAGACCCCGGTCGTGCCCGGGGAGGTCGAGATTCCGGGCATGCCGGACGAGGGCGAGCCATTCCGCGGGCTCGGGGAGGTCGTGGCTCCAGTCGTGCCCGGGGATATCGAGCCGCGAGGCGGGACTGAAGAGGTCGAGCCTACGATCGGATCTGACGAGAGCGAGACGCCGGCCGAGCCCGGAGGTGTCGCGACTCCCCCCATTGGTTGATTTGGAAGACGTCACAAGGGAGCGCTGTCACGGCAAACCCGACGCACCCCCCGCCCGAGACCGATCTCGGGTCGACAGCAAGCTCCCTGGGCGGGGCGGTCCTTCGGGCCGCCCCGTCCGCTCATGGCTGTGTTGCGCACACGACCTCGTGAAGCGCGGCAGATCGGCGATCGTATTGGGGGGTAAGGAAGGCCGGCCATCGCCACACCGGCCTCGCCCACGGGCGGGGCTACACCGAAAGCACAGCCCCGTCAGCGCGCAGCTCCGCCATGTACTCAGTCTGCATGTTCTGCAACCGCACGCTCGGTCAGAACGAAGTGATCGAGACGTTCCCCATTGGGCGCCGACTGGCGTTCGACCCGGACAAGGGTCGCCTCTGGGTCGTGTGCCGGAAGTGCGAGCGTTGGAACCTCACCCCCATGGAGGAGCGCTGGGAGGCCATAGAAGACTGTGAGCGGCTGTTTCGCGACACTCGGGTTCGCAGCTCGACCGACAATGTCGGCCTGTGCCGGCTCACGGAAGGTCTGGAGCTCGTCCGCATCGGGCGCCCGATGCGACCGGAGTTCGCGGCCTGGAGGTACGGCGATCAGTTCGGCCGGCGTCGGAGGAAGACGATCCTCTACGGCGCCGCGGGGGCCACCGTCGTCGGCGCCATCGCCATCGGAGGAATCGTCACCGGAGCGATTAGCGGAGCGCTTCTGGGCCAATCGGGCAACTTCATCAACCTGTGGGTCAACGGTCGCACGCGACTCAAGCTACGGATGGACGACGGCCGCGTCGTGAAGCTCAAGCTGCCGGACCTCACGAAGACCAAGCTCAGCCTCGACGGCCCCCTCGATGACTGGTCTCTCGAGATCTACAAGGGGAAGCAGCTCCATGCGTACGAGGCCGGGGAGGCGAAGCGTATCGCGGGTCTCGTCATGCCGGCGCTCAACCGGGCTGGCGGAGGGAAGCGGGTCGTTCAGGATGCGGTGTCACAGATCGAGGAATCGGGCGACCCCGAGAGCTTCCTACGCCGGGCCACCCGGCCGGGGCCCACGGGGAGGGGAGTCTGGATTCCCAAGAAAGACAAGGGCACCCTCGCGATGCTGCCGACGCCGACGAGGCTCGCCGTCGAGATGGCGCTCCACGAGGAGCAGGAGAGACGGGCGCTTCAGGGGGAGTTGCGCGCTCTCGAAATCGCCTGGCGAGAGGCGGAGGAGATCGCGGAGATCTCCGACAACCTCCTGTTGCCTGAAGGGACCGACGCATTCCTCGATCGTCACCGCCAGGGCGACCATTGAAGTCGGCCTCGGCATCGCCAGGGCGCTGCCGGCTCGCCCCCTCCACTCGCAACAGGACCGTTGCCGGCTCGCCCCCTTCTCGCACCGGGACCGCAGTCGGCTGGTCCCCTCCTCTCTACCGGACCTCGGCCGCGGACCACTAGGTTATCGGACCACCACACGATCGGGCGCTCTCGGCCCGAGATTGTCGCTGAACGACGAGCGAAGATGAGCCGGTCCGACAACCTGATCGAAACGATACGGTCATCGGTGATCGGCGCGGACGAGGCCGTTTCAGGGCCATACGGTCCGCGTCGCGTCACATATGCGGATTACACCGCGTCCGGACGGTCATTGCACTTCATCGAGGACTTCATCCGGCGAGAGGTCCTACCGCTCTACGCCAACACCCATACCGAGAGCTCCGGTACCGGACTACAGACCACCCGCTTCCGTGAGGAGGCCCGGCGGATCATCCGAGATTCCATGGGTGGAACGGATGAGCACGCGGTCATCTTTTGCGGGTCCGGATCCACCGGAGCGATCGATCGGATGATCGGGATCCTGAACCTGAGGATCCCACGCGATCTGGATCGCCGCTACGAGCTGTCGGAGCACATTCCCGCCGACGAGCGGCCAGTCGTGTTCATCGGTCCCTTCGAGCATCACTCCAACGAGCTTCCGTGGCGAGAATCGATCGCCGACGTCGTCGTGATCCACGAGGACCTCCACGGCGGCATCGATCTCTCCGATCTCGAGGACAAGCTCACCCGTCACGCGGATCGGCCGCTGAAGATCGGCAGCTTCTCGGCGGCTTCGAACGTCACGGGAATTACGGTGGACGTGCGAGCCGTCTCAGCGCTCCTCCATCGTCACGGTGCCCTCTCGTTCTGGGACTACGCCGCCGCGGCTCCTTACGTCCGCATCGACATGGGCCTTGCCGACGACGAAGACCCGCTCGCCTACCTGGACGCGATCTTCGTCTCTCCCCATAAGCTGATCGGTGGCCCGGGCACGCCCGGCGTGCTCCTCGCTCGCCGCGAGCTCTTTCGGAACAGCGTGCCCGACATGCCGGGCGGAGGGACGGTGTGGTACGTGAACCCTCTACAGCATCGGTACGTGGAGGACCCGGAGCATCGGGAGGAAGGGGGGACCCCCGATATCGTAGGATCGATTCGGGCCGATCTCGTCTTCAAGCTGAAGCAGGCCGTCGGAGAGGAATCGATTCGGGAGCGGGAGGAGAGCTTCATCCGACGGGCCATCGAGTCGTGGACGTCCAACCCGAACATCGAAATCCTGGGTGACCACGAGCACGAGCGGCTGTCGATCGTCTCCTTCGTGGTCCGCCGCGGTGAGCACTATCTCCACCACAATTTCGTCGTCGCCGTGTTGAACGACCTTTTCGGGATCCAGTCGCGCGGAGGGTGTTCGTGCGCCGGCCCGTACGGGCATCGGCTGCTCAAGATCGATCTCGACACGTCCCGGGAGTTCGAGCGCGAGATCGGGCGCGGGTGCGAGGGAATCAAGCCCGGTTGGGTTCGCGTGAACTTCAACTATTTCATTTCCGAAAAGGTATTCGACTTCATCCTGGATGCCGTTCACTTGGTGGCCAATGAGGGATGGAGGTTATTGGACGAAAGGGGGTGTTCCCTTAAGTCCACCGACCCCAAGATATAGTGGTTACCGGGGCTCTGCGGGCCGTTTCCCACGTCCGGTGCCGAGGTAAAGGGCCGAAGCTGGCGTGGGAGCACACTGAACAGCCTGCTCAAGCAAGCGGTAGAACAACAGGCCGCGAGCCCGGGATGTGCGTCGGTTGAAGCGAAAGGTGAACTCGTCCAGATAGTAGGGGAGGTGTTCGCGGGCGATCCCTCCTTGGAGGGTTCCGAGGACCCAGCGCTTGAGGAGAGACGCCACCCGATGTACGGCCGACATGAGCACGTGCGCGGGATCGCCGGAGGTCGAGAGGTTCGTGACCGTGTGGCGAAAGCCCAGTTTGGCGAGTCCCTGATAGCTTGGCCATCCGTCGGTATGCACCGTGCTTGCCGGTGCGATGCTATCCTTGACGAAGCCTCGCAGAACCGGAGCGGAGAGGTCGGGCACCCAACGCAGCCGTATTCTCCCGATCTTGCGTCCGTCGACCTCGGCGGCGATCGCGACGATGGCCTTCTTGATCGTCTCGCGGCCCCGCACTCCAGCCTCCACGCCCCCGACATAGCTCTCGTCCACTTGCACAACGCCGCTCAGCTGGTCGCGATCCGGTCGGACCATGGCCCGGCGGAGCTTGTGGAGCCAGACCCACGCTGTCTTGTAGCTTCCCAGTCCGAGCACACGCTGGAGCCCGAGAGCATTGGCTCCGTATTTCTGGCTCGTGAGCTCCCAGGCAGCGAGAAACCACAGACGCAGGGGCGAGCGCGTGCGGTGGAACACGGTTCCCGCCAGCACCGAGGTCTGCCTTCGACAGTGTGGGCAGACGAGACGCCCCCGCGATGCTCGCCAGACCTCTCCCAACCCGCCACAGCCCACGCACACAAACCCTTCCGGCCAGCGCAGACCCTCCACGTACTCCAGGCATGCCGCATCGTCGGGGAAGAACTCGTCCAGCTCCAGCCGCGTACGGGGATAGTCCACGCCGCCACGGAGCTGAGAAGCCGGAACCGCCATGACCACAACATGTAGTGGGCGGTGGACTTAAGGCAATACCCCATTTGGACGATTACCGAATGGACTCGGCCACGGGCCTCTGGCAACACCGCGAAAGTGGAGGTGAGCCGCCGCTCAGCCTGGGAGACGTGACGTGCGGCGCGGAAGGGCTGATCTACGAACGCAGGAAGCGGCAAGCCACGGAGGACGATCTCGAAGGCTATTTCGACGAGGCTTGCGAGATCGTTCGGAACGCCCGGCCCGGTTCGTTGCCGTCCGAGGAGATGTTCCGCGGCAACCCCGACTTCGAGCACCTACGATGGTTCCCACTACCCGGAGAGCTGTCGTCTCGCCTAGCCACAGGTTCAGAGGATCGTTGCGGAGAGTCGCCAGAGAGTACCATTGTTGAAGGGTAGGCTCGCCGGCTCCCCCCCGTACCAAGGCGCTCCTCCCCCCCGTAGGAGTCTCAGCGTCGATTCGAGCCGCACACCGACCTCAGCAACCCGTTTACACCATGCAATCGCAAAAACACGACGTGACCGTCGCGCTACAGGACGTTGCGAGCGGAGATTCGAACGCCAGCGAGCGGCTCTGGGAGCTCACATACGAGGAGCTGCGCCTCATCGCCGAGCGGCAACTGCGCGGCGAGCGGGTGGGTCACACGCTTTCCGCGACCGCACTCGTTCACGAAGCCTACCTCCGACTCGTCGACGAGAGCTCGGTCCCTTGGCAGAATCGCCGGCACTTCTACGCGATGGCCGCGCGCGCCTGCCGTCGGGTGCTGGTGGATCACGCCCGTAAGCGACTCGCGCAGAAGCGTGGAAGCCAGTGGATCCGGATCACGTTGCGCGACGACGCCGCGGTCGACCGGGAGTCCGAGGAGGTCATTGCTTTGAACGACGCACTGGAGCGGCTGGAGCATGTGGATCCAGTGCTGAGCCAGATCGTGGAGTACCGCTATTTCGGCGGCTTCACGGAGCGAGAAACCGCCGACCTGCTCGAAGTGTCGGACCGCACCGTGCGGAGAGGTTGGGTCAAGGCGAAGGGGTGGCTCTACCAGGAGCTTCACGAGACTCCCGCGGAGGGGGAGCGCCCGTGACGCAGGCGAAGCGTCCGTGAATGAGGCGAAGGGCCCCCCGACCGATCCGCAGCGCTGGCGCCAAGTCGACGCCATCCTCGACGCGGCCCTCGATCTCGAGCGGTCCGAGCGCGCTGCCTTCCTGGACGACGCTTGCCGGGACGATCCGGAGCTCAAGGCAGAAGTGGCCGCGATGCTCGCCGCCTGCGAGCGCGCTGAGCACCTCTTCGAGGAAGGGCCCGCCAACGTCGCCCGCGACGCACTCGACGATGGTCGCGAACAAGCCAACGAGCGTTTCGCCCCCGGCACCACGATTGGACAGTACCGAGTGATCCGCATGCTCGGCCGAGGGGGCATGGGCGCCGTCTACCTGGCGGAACGGTCTGACGGGACCTTCGACAAGAGGGTCGCGATCAAGGTCGTAAAACGAGGCGCGGATACCGACGAGATCATCAGCCGGTTCCACCACGAACGCCAGATCCTGGCCGGACTCGATCATCCCCACATCGCAGGGCTGATGGACGGCGGCGTGACGACCGACGGGCTTCCGTACTTCGTGATGGAGTGGGTGCGCGGTGAGCCGATAGACCGTTGCTGCGACGCGCGCAGGCTGACCGTCCGAGACCGCCTCATCCTCTTCCGAACCGTCTGCGATGCCGTCCAACACGCGCACCGCAATCTCGTCGTCCATCGAGATCTCAAGCCCAGCAACGTGATGGTGACCGAGGCAGGGGAGGTGAAGCTCCTCGACTTCGGTATCGCCAAGGTGATCGGGCCCGAGTCGGAGGGAGCGGAGGGTCTGACGCAGATGTTCTCTCCGCGTCTCACACCCGACCACGCCGCCCCCGAGCAGATTCGGGGCGAGCCCACGACCACCGCGACCGACGTATACGCACTCGGCATCATCCTCTACGAGATGCTCACGGGAGAAGCGCCCTATCGAATCGAGAGTCTCGCGCTGCGCGACATCGAGGCGGCGATCTGTGAGCAGACCCCCCGGGCTCCGAGCCGGGCGTTGCCTGGCCCGGCGGCTGACGGCACCCGATTCCCTGTGGATGAGTCGGCGATGCTCAGGTCGACGACCCGGTCGACTCTGCGGAAGCAGCTCGCGGGAGATTTGGACGCCATCGTTCTACAGGCCCTCCAGAAGGAGCCCGAGCGCCGCTATTCGACCGTGGCCGAGATGGCCCTCGATATCGACAGGCATCTCACGGGTCTCCCGGTGGCGGCCCGGCCGGATGGTGCCTGGTACAAGGTGTCGAAGTTCGTGGGTCGCAACCGGAAGCTGGTCGCGCTCGCGGCGGTGGCCGTCTTGGCCTTGGTCGGGGGTATCGCGGCCACGAGCTGGCAAGCTCGCGTGGCTGCGTCAGAACGGGATCAGCGCCGGTTGGAGGCCGACCGGGCGACCGCCGCCCGAGACTTCCTGGTGGGCATGCTCAATTCGTTGGATCCGGATGTGTTAGGCGGACAAAGGACATTCACGCACAGGGAGCTGATCAATAGCGGACTCGCGCTTCTCCGGGACCCCTCAGGGAATCCTACCGTACGGGCGACCGTCACGAACACGCTGGCCGACGTCACGTTCAGCCTGGGCGAGCGGGCGCTGGCAGACTCACTCTACCGGCAGGCGATGAAGCTGCTGGAGGACGCCGGACCGAGTCCGGACCTGGCCCAGAGCATGAGTGGACTGGGACGGGTACGGCTTCGTGACCTCGAGCGTGGCGAGGCGGTCGATTGGCAACGAAAGGCTCTCGAAATTCTCCGCACCACGATGGAGCCTGACGACCCGCAGCTCCTGGACGGGATCAATCGGCTGGCCTTTGCCCTGTACACCCTCGGGACGGACGAGGCACTGAATGAAGCCCAGGCGCTCTACGAAGAAGCGCTTGCCAGCGGAGGGGGCTCCGATCCGGAGTTACTTCCGGACGCACTCGAAGGACTCGCCGACGTCCACCACACACAAGGCCGGTTCGAGGAGGCCGGGGTTCTCTACCGGCAAGCCGCCCTCCTGAGGCGAGAAGTTCTCGGGCCCGACCATCCGAAGACCGGGTTCGCGCTCTACGGAGTCGCGCGCGTAGCGATGGCCCAGGGGAAACCGGTGGAGGCGTTACCGACGTTCGAGGAGGCCACGAGGATCTTCACGACCACCTACGGGCGTGAGCATCCGGACGTCGCGTTGATCCTGTACGAGCAGGGCATCGCGCTGCGACAACTCGAGCGCTTCGAACAGGCGGAGGGCGTGTTGAGCGAGTCCGAGGCTGTGTTCGCGGCGGTGAATCCGCCCGGCCACGCGTGGACTGGGCATGCCGCGGTGGAGCTCGCGAAGACTCAACTCGATCTCGGCAGGTCAGTGGATGCCGAGCGGTCATCGAGGCGGGCCCTGGAGGTCTACCGCCTGAGCGAGCAGGAGCCAACGGAATACGCCCGGGTCGCGGAGGTTTGGCTCGGCACGAGCCTCGTCGAGCTCGGCCGTTACGCAGAGGCCGAGCCCCTCTTGAAGCACGTGTACGAAGCGAGGACGGCAGGAGGTCGAAGAGACGGCGCCGACGTCGCGAATCGGTTGGCGACCCTCTACGAGCGCTGGGGAAAGCCTGACTCCGCGGCCGTCTACCGGGCCCGACCCGACCGCTAGCGGTCGTCAGCGACTGCCGGGCCTCATCCTCCCAGGTCGAAGCTCAACCCGACGAGCCACTGAGCCCAGGTCCGCGTCTCGCTGCCCGGGGCCGTGATGATCTCGCCCGAGGGTAGCTCGAACTCGGTATCGCTCGCGAACAATGTGTTCCCTCTCAACTGAAACAGGACGCCCGTCCTGTCGTTCAAGGGAAGGACCAGGCTCGCGCCCGCGACCAGGAGCAGGTCGGTACTACCTTTGACCCCGTAGGTCTCCGCCCCCCTGCCGTTGGCCGGAGCGGGCTTGCCGTCTGTCGAATACTGAACTCCGACGCCCACGAACGGCGAAATACGACGATCCAATTCAGCCAGCCGCCCCTCTCCCCCGCCGAGGCGGTCGAGCAATGGAAGAGCGAAGACCTCGATCACCGCCCTGGCCGCCTCTCCGTGCGACAAGAACACGGACTCCTGGAAGGCGGCTCCGCCAAACCGCGGAGGAACGTCGATGCGATCCTGGCGGCCGCCTGTGGTGGGAGGCGTCGGCCAAGGCCAGCTCGAGTTGTGATACGAGACCGAAGCACCGATCAAGCCGCCTCGGGCGCTTGCCTGAAAGTCCGTCAGGAACGCTGGAGACTCGAGGCAGAACTCGCTGCTGCTGTACAATGAGCTCCCCGTGGCGAGGGAGGCTTGAGCATTCACGCCGCTTGGAAGGGCCAGCAGGCAAGCCAGGGTGGCGAGACCGCGGACGACATGAAGCTCGGGCGATCGATGTGGGCTCATCTGACGCTCCTGTGCCCGCTCATCTCCAGACGTACGGCGTTTGACCGACGCAAGGGAACTCCGCGAGTCCGAGGGTTCGAGTTGGGTTTACTTCCGAGGGGGACGGGAAACCTAAGCGCTCATGCGTCTGAGGTCACTGACGCTGGGTAGCTCCCAGGTCCACGAGGTCCCCCGCAGCCAGACGGCTCGAGCCGCGCTCGGGCCAGCACACGGCCGCATCCTTCGTCCGGCCCGGCCAGCCCGGCTGTCATCGGACCGGCATGACGTCGGTGCCGCCGCACTCCAGCCCCGCTCGCTCCCACGGAAAGGGCGGGGCCCGAAGGCCCCGCCCGGTTGAGGTGGAGTACGCCTGCCGGCGCCCGTCGCACTGATCTCCATTCGAGGCGTCGGGTTACGACTCCTCACGAATGCAGAACCCGATCGACGCCGGAGTGCGCCAATGCGACGCGATGCTGTTCCGAATGGCCCGATCCACAGCCACGACCTCGATGACGTAGCCGCACTCGGCCATGCCGGTCGTCTTCAGCTTCCACGTGCTTCCGGCCACTGGTGTTTGGACGTTGCCCGCGTTCGGCGAGGGCGTGTTTGCCGACGGGTGCCCCTTCACCGTGAGGGAGTAGTTCCGGAAGTGTAGATCGCGAGCCACGAATCGGCCTGAGATCTCGGTTCCGGGCGTGAACATGCCGCAGTCCCCGGTTCCAGACGTGATCTCTATGCTCGCGTCGGGCGGTGTGTTGTCGAGCTGGACCATCTGGTCCTCTTGCCCGAATACACCTTCCATGATGATCCGGATCTGCCACTTCTCGTTCCCCACCGTGTCGAAGTAGGCGAGGATCCCGGCGAAGTTCTGGGCGTGGCTCAGATACGAGAACCACCCGTCGGCGTCCGGCAGATGGTACGAGCCGGGGCCGCTCACGGGCGTCACCCAAATCTTCTTGAGCAGCGTGGTCCAGGTCGGCGTGCCCACCTCGCGAACCTGAACGCGATACCGTTGTCCGGGGAACTGGATTCCCCGGATCACGACTCTCTGGGCGAATGGGCAAGGCCGGTTCAGATAGTCGGCTTCGATGCCGTTGTCCACGAACTTCGCACCCGCTTGAGTCATGCCGGTCACGTTGTGGATGTCGTGCACCGAGATTCCGCCGACGACGGTCATATCCGGAAAGACTCCAGGGAACTTCCTGCCGGGTCGGACCTGAACGTGGGCATCGATCCGGTTCCCCCAGTGGGGCACCAGGTCGGGGTTGGTCGTGGAAGGAGCCGAATTCCAGGAGAGAACTGCGCGCACTCGGCCCACGACCCGCTTTCGACACGGACGCTGGACTCGCGAAAGATCCATGGGTAGCACAGCTGCGTAGCACAACCCACCGTCGGGGAGCTCCTTCCCGAAGTCGTGCGCCTTCACCTCGACCGTGCCGAGATAGGTTCAGTCGCAGGTGTCCTCCCAGTCGGCCCAGAACGCGACGTGCTCGGTGCTCCCGGCCGTGCATGGGCCGCCCGAGTACCCTCCGGGCCGCTTGATCTCGAACGTCGCCACGAGCTGGTCGCGATTGTTGTCCAGCCCGAGGCAATCGAGCTCCTCGTAGCTGACGTTGCCCTTCGTCTTCTCCACCTCACCCAGCAGATCGCTCAGGCTGAGGTCGAGCTCCGCCCAGGGAGCCGACGCCAGGTCGAAGCTCGCGGCGCTCAGGTTGGAGGCCGCGACATGGGACTGGAGCTGTGCGAATCCGAAGCGGTGGGGTTCCACGGCGAATCTGGATTTTGCGGCCTTGCCGGTCGCCTTGTACAAGACTCCAAGGTCGGTGACGGACAAGGGGGGTGGGTCCGGAAGCGGAAGCGGCTCGTCCTTGATGACCTCGATCTGCTCGAGCAGCTCGGGAGGGATCTTCACGGCTGTCCCGAAAACGGCGATATCGAGTACGGCCACCAGGCTGCGGGACTTCTGCACCTGGAGGTTGCACTCCACGACGTTGCCCCAGACCGGCGGCCAGTTGGGCTGGTTCGGGGGAGGCTCCACGTTCCACGAGAGGATCGCGCGGACACGGGGCAACTGAGGCTTCTTACACGTCAGCCGCTTCGGATCGTAGGGGAGGGTGAGCGCATACGTGAGCGGAAGCTCCGGCTCACCCGCGCAATCTTTCGGAGCGGGAAGGTCGTGTACGCGTGTCGCGACCACGCCCTCGTCCTGCCACCCGCCACCCATATCCACGTAGAAGCGAACGAATTCGTCGGAACCCTTCGCACACAAGCCACCCAGGTAGCCGGCCGATAGCTTCACTTGGACGGTCGCCTCCAGGGTCTGCCGCTCCGGGCTGTACGCGACACAGGTGAGCCCCTCGTACTTGGTGTTCCCGATGATCTTCTTGACGAGCCCGAGACCGCTGTCGGGCAGGTTTCCGAAGTAGTTGGGGTTGCTGGCCAGAAGCGACCGGAACTGGCGCCGCTCTTTCTCCACGCGGGGAAGAACGGCCGTCTTCACTGGTTTGTTCGTCTTGTCTGCCATGTGCGTCAAACAACTCCCTGCCACGCTTCATGAAGCGGGGCCGCGGCCGTGGCTTCCACCGGCAGGCCCGTGATTGGCGGCGCGCTGGACCCTGGGGTCGGCGCGCGTGGATCGGTTTTTCGGGGGGGGGGAGGGGGTGGTCTTGGGGGGCGAGCTGGGTCGCATCAGCCGAGAAGCTCGAGAAGTCTCGGACCGTGTGCCGACCCGAACACCGGGACGCCCCCGACGGTGCGGGTCGCGCCGTGAAGGGACGCCTGCGATCCTGGTCGGTCCTTCGGTCGCGTCGACACTCCCAGCCAGGGACCACCGTCTTGGTCCGGTCCGCTCGCGGCGGCGAGCGTGGGTCCCGCAGCTCCAGCCAGGGCCCTCGTTTGAAGGGTGCTGCGCCTCTTCGTCCTCATCTCGACCTCCTCATCGCCTGGAACTCTTACTCTTGGCCTTTCCATCGGCCCGATTCTCGGTTACTGCCGGCCACGTGGATCCGACACGGCCACCCCCGACGTCGTCGAGCTCTTGGATCCACGGGCCGGCACCCATCTAGGCGTAGGACCCGGGAGAAACCGGACACGTGCTTGGCTGGGCCCCACTCGTGCGCGTCGTTGACGGTCGTCCGCGACGCTCCGTAGTATCGAAAGTCCCCACGAGCCCGCCCAAGAGGAGCCTCCGATGACCCCCAGGACTTTGTTCTCCCGCGCCGGTTTCATGGTCCTCGCCGGCTCGATCGGTCTTGGCGGGACCGCCGAAGCACAATCGGTAGAAGCGCTGTTCAAGGACCTCGAGTGGCGCAATATCGGCCCGGCCAACATGTCCGGGCGGGTGACCGATATCGAAGCTGTCGAGGGTGACTTCGAGCGGGTGATCGTCGCCGCGGCGTCCGGCGGCGTATGGAAGTCCGACAACGCGGGAACTACTTGGGAGCCGATCTTCGTGGACTACGGGTCCGCCTCGATCGGTGATGTCGCCATCTTCCAGCCGAACCCGGACATCATCTGGGTGGGGACAGGCGAGTCCTGTGTCAGGAACAGCGTCGCCTGGGGGGACGGCGTCTATAAGTCACGGACGGTGGGAGGACCTTCGTCAACGTCGGACTTTCGGATACTCACCACATCGGGGAGGTCCTGACCCATCCTTCAGACCCCGATATCGCCTACGTCGCGGCCCAGGGGCACCTGTGGGGTCATTCGGGAGAGCGGGGCATCTTCAAGACGACGGACGGCGGCGAGACATGGGTGCATCTCGAGCGAGGCCTGCCGAACGATGGTCGCACCGGCGCGACGGAAATCATCATGGATCCGACGAATCCCGACGTCCTGTAGGCGGCGCTTTGGGAGCGCTTGCGCCAGCCACACCGATTCGACTCAGGAGGGCCGAACGGCGGCATCTACAAGACGACCGACGGGGGCGCCAGCTGGACCAAGCTGACCAACGGCCTGCCCGAGGGCGACACGGGGAAGATCGGCCTGGCCGTCCATCTGCGGAATCCGCGCATCGTGATGGCCATCGTGGAGCACGGGTATCAGCCGAGGCCCGCGTCGACGGCCGCCCCAACCCAGAATACGAGGACATGTCCCGACTCGGGACCGGCATCTACCGGAGCGACGACGGCGGAGCGAGCTGGAGCTACGTGAGCCGCTTCAACAACCGTCCTTTCTACTACGCGCACATCTGGATCGACCCGAACGAAGACCAGCGCGTGTACGTCCTCTCCGGGAGCGCCCAGATCTCGGAGGACGGCGGGAAGACCTTCGCGAGGCGGATGGAGGGCATCTCGGGAGACTTCCACGCGCTCTGGGTCGACCCGGACGACTCGGGCCGCTTCTACGTCGGCAACGACAAGGGTGCGTACCTGACCCACGATGGCGAAGAGCGGTTCGTGATGTTCGACAACATGGACCTGGGGCAGTTCTACGCCGTCACCGCGGACATGCGGGACCCCTACTGGGTCTATGGCGGCCTACAGGACAATGGGAACTGGGGAGGGCCATCGAACAGCCGGGACTGGAACGGGGTCCTGAACGACCATTGGTTCAAGTTCCACTCGGGTGATGGGTTTCACACGACGGTCGACCCCGACGATTGGCGGACCGTCTACACCGAGAGCCAGGGGGGCAACATCCGCCGCCTCGATGCGGTCTTCCGTCAGGTGGGGAAGAGCATCACGCCGAATCGGAATAACGTGTTGAACCTGACCGATTTCTACGCCGACCTGACACCGACCGCCGCGGAGGCTGAGGGCTTCGGCGGCTTCGGCGGCGGGCCGGACCGGCTGCCCCGCGACCGCTTCCGGTTCAACTGGAGCACGCCGCTGCGTTTATCGCCCCACGATTCGCACGAGATCCTCTTCGGCGGCCGCCATTTGTTCCGTAGCACCGACCGCGGCGACACCTGGATGATCATCAGTCCGGATCTGTCCACCGGGGACGCGGAGCTGGCCGACCCGGAAAGCGGTGGGTTGACGCGTGACGTGAGCGGCGCTGAAACGCACGCCACGATCATCCGATCTCCGAGTCCCCCCTGACGGCGGGAGTGATCTGGGTCGGGACGGACGACGGCCGAATCCACGTGAGCAGCGACCGAGGCGGGAGCTGGACGGATGTACGTCCTGCGGTGCCGGACGTACCGGAGGGCCTTTGGGTGAGCCGCGTGGAAGCGTCGCGGTTTGCAGCGGGGCGTGCCTATGTCTCCTTCGACGGGCACCGCAGCGACGACTTCGCCCCCCGGGTGTTCCGTACGGACGACTTCGGCGGCAGCTGGACGAATATCTCCTCGACTTGCCATCCGATGAGCCGATCTATGTCGTGCGCGAAGACGTGATGAACCCGGACCTCCTGTACGTCGGCACGGAGTTCGCAGTGCACGCGACCGTCGATGGAGGACGGAGCTGGGCGCGCCTGATGGGCTCGATGCCGACCGTCGCGGTCCACGATCTCGTGATCCACCCACGGGACGGCGACCTGATCGCGGCGACCCACGGGCGCAGCATCTGGATCCTCGACGACGTCACCGCGCTCCAACAGCTGTCCGACGAGGTGCTCGCCTCCGACGTGCACCTGTTCGAGAACCGCGTGGCGACCCTGTGGAAAGGCGTGAGTCGGGGCGCGACCCGGGGGCACATGGTCTTCACGGGCCGGAACCCTCTGTCCATCGACCAGCAGCCGCCTGGCAACTCACCGTCCGAGCTCGCAAACTCGGCCGCCGTGCACTACTACCTCCGCGAGGAGGCAAACGGGCGCGTCGCGATCGAGATATCGGACCTCGCCGGGGAACATGCCTTCACGGGAGAAGCTCCAGGAGCGGCGGGGATCAACCGGTTCTATTGGAACCTGCGCTTCGACCCTACCGACGAGCAGCGCCGCGCTCGCGAGCAGCAGGTAGAGAGGCTCCGTGCCCAGTTCGGCGGGCAGCTACCAGGCTTTCTTCAAAGCGGCCCCGAGGGCACACAGGCGAGCTCCGCCACATACCGCGTGAAGATCACCGTAAAGGGCCGCAGCTACGAGACGACGATTCAGGTGCGCGAAGACCCGGAGTACGCCTCGGTGCGTTGAGTCAGCCGCCCAGGGACCATCGCAGGGCGTTGGCTCCTGGGCGTGGCGACTGGATGCAGTGGTCCCGGGACCCAATCGCCACGGGTTCAGATCATCTGCTTGATCTTGTCGTACCCCTTCTTGATCTCGTCCGCCAACATCTTGGCGGCCGCGCCGATTTCCCCGCCCGCGTCGTCCGCGGTCTCTTCGACGACTTTGAGCCGGCCGCGAAGGTTTTCCCACTTGCCCTCGAGGTCGTCCCATTCGTCCCTCGCCTCCTTCTTGGCGAGGTTCAGCTTCACGCGGAGCTCGTCCCTCTCTTGCTTCAAGCGGTCGGTGAGCTTCTTCAGTTGTTCCCGTGTTTCGTTCATCTCGTTGATCCGTATGTGAGGTCGGGCGCGCCGCGGTTGCGTTGAAGTTAGCGGGGAGCGAGGGCATGCGCCGTCGCTCCGCTAACCGCCTGGCTCGTCCGGGCACTCCGGGTACATCACGAGCGACTCGATTTCCTTGACGATCTCCTCGTAGACACTTTCCGCGGGCGCGTCGTCTTCGTCCTCGACCCACGCGCCACATTGGACTCCGTTCACGAGCTCGCCCTGGAACCGAACGCGGCCGTTCGGATGGTACACGGTGAGCTCCCCGTTCCAGGTGCCGCCCTCGATCGTGCCGCGCATTTGGATGTTCTCGCGGTCGTCCACGAAGGTCTTGAACACGGGTCCCGTGAACGGCTCGAGGGAGACGGGATCCAGATACGTGCTGTCTCGCACGAGGAGCAGGTCGAGGTTGTTCGCCGGCGGCTCCGCGCAGGCGACCAGAGGCGCCGAGAGCAGTAGGGCCGTCAGGAGCCGCCGAATAGCCACTTCATCCCCTTGCATGCCGCTTGTTGACCCGCTGCGACTGACAGGTAGGGACGCCGGTCGCCTCAGGTCGCCACGACTGACAAGAGCCAGGCGCAGACGAGTCCACCGTAGATGCCGGCGATGTAGCCCACGACGGCCATGAGGAGGCCGACCGGCGCCATGGCCGGGTGGTATACGCCAGCCACGACCGGGGCCGAAGCGGCGCCCCCGATGTTTGCCATGCTGCCGGTGGCGATGAAGAACAAGGGGGCACGCAACCAGCGCGCCGCCAGGTAGAGCAGCAGGACGTGGAATCCGATCCAGACGACGCCGGTGGCCAGGTAGAGTGGTGCGTCGAGCACCGCGCGCAGATCGGCCTGGGCTCCGATTCCCGCCAAGAGCAGATACAGCCCGGCGAAGCCGATCGACGAAGCGCCGACCTTCTCGAGGTTGCGCATGCCTGTGAAAGACAGGGCCAGGCCGACTGTCACTACGATCAGGACGGCCCAGGTCGTGCCGCTGATGATCGTGGGGTCGCCGAGGACTGGTAGCGCGGCTCCGATCTTGACGGACAGGATCGCACCACACAGACCCAGGCCCAGCAGCACGAGGGCATCGCGCACTGTGGTCGGATGACGGTCCTGATCGAGCGCCATAAGACGCGCATTCGTTTCCGCGATCGCCTGGGTATGGGCTTCGGTCTTCCTGTCGAACTGGTTCTGGTAGCCGCTGAAGAAGAGCAGGACGCCCATCCATCCGTACCCCACAACTGTGTCCACGACGATGATCGGGCCGAACGCCGATTCCGGCGTTCCCACGCTCTCCGCGACCGCCACCATGTTCGCGGTTCCTCCGATCCAGCTACCGGAGAGCGCCGCCAACCCCATCCAGGCGTCCTCGGGCAGGAAGCGACCGAAGATCAGAAAGGCGATCGGCCCACCGATGACGATACCGGCGGTCCCGACGAGTACCATGATGAGTGCCACCTTCCCCAGCTGGGCGATCGCTTTCACGTCCACGGCGACCATCAAGAGCAGGAGCGCGAACGGGAGCAGGTAGCGGGTAAGCCAATCGTAGACCGGGGACGAGGGCGGAGTGATCCCCATGGTCGTGGCGATCATGGGAAGGAAGTAGACGTAGATGACGGGCGGGGTCAGCCGGAAGATCTTCTCGAAGCGGGGAATGCCGGACACCCAAAAAATGAGCCCCACCAGCGCGGCGAGGAAAGCGAGCACCGACATGGGCTCGGACAACAGCGTCTGGACGGACCCTTCTTGCATCGTCCCCTCTGGCGGCGCTCTGGGATCGTGAAAGGGCCGAGAAGGTAGGGGAACGGGCGCTGCGTGGAAAAGACCGAACCGGCGTTGCCGCCAAGGACCACTATCGTTGGCTGCCGAACTCGCGCAGATACAGGATAGAGAGGTTGGAGAGCCACTGGGCGACGTGCTCCCCATACGAGGCCACTGGAGGATCGTAGAGGATCGACCCCAGCTGCTCTTCCAAATAGCGATGAACGTCGTGTGACTGGATCAGGAGACCATGGCCGGCCGCGCCACTGGATTGCCATCCCTCCCACTGGCCTTCCCACTCGACGCCGAAGCCCGACGGGCCGTGCTTGTAGTAGAGATCGAAGATCAAGTCCTGGAGCACCCGAACGGCGGGGCCCGGCAACTGGGTGTAGGCCTCGAGTACTTCCTGGGTGAGCTTCCAGAGCTTCTCGCTGATCTCGGCCTTCTGTTGCCGATCGCGGTGCGCCTCAGCCTCAGCCTGGCCCGGTGTCTGGGGTCCGTGCCCCGTGCTCAGCCACTCCGCGGTTACCCCTAGGACGTCGGCGGCGGCTTGAACAAACTCGAGTGGAGGTTCCACCTCACCGCGCTCATAGGCCCGAACGCTGGAATAGCTGGTCCCCCTCACGTCCCGGGGAAGGACCTGTTGGAACTCCAGGATGCTCCGGAAGCCCGCGTCCTTGCGTGCCTGATTCAGTCGCTCGGCGGTCGCGATCTGCGCCATAGCGACCTCACTACTCCCCATGATCTCCCACGCCAGCGAAGCCATGTGGTGACCCCTTCGTTGGATGAACCGGCCAGCCGAAGCGGAACCGGGCCAACCGCGGGTGTCCGCGGTCGTCGAATACGCTCCGTTGGACCCTCCGGCCGGTGCACTCAGCGATTCGCATGAGACGTGCCCGTGGCAATGAACCCGGTGCCTCGTCCCCGTCAGGTCGCGAGCGTCGGGCCACCGTGCCACGGAGGCGATGCGACGCGGACCTACACGCCAGCGGTCTCATCGCCGCGGAAGGAGGCGGCGGACACGGAACGGCGACGGCGTGAAAGCCCCGGCGGGCGTGTCGGGTTCGCCGTTGATGCGAGGAGCTGTCCTCGAAGTGGCAGAACACAAGAGTGCGGGGATTTTGAGATGGGACTGTCGTTCGGCTATTGTGTCGTCTTCGTTGGCGGCGCGCGGATCAGCGCGCAATGCCGATTCCATGATCCGGAAAGGAACCAAGAGTCATGACCGACGACCCCCGCAGCGACAGCGCGCATCCGGCCGGTACCAACATTCAGCCTGAAACGGCAGACGCGGACGATCAAGTGAGCCCGGGCACCGATTCGAGCGCGCCACTCAAGCGCCGGGACTTCCTCGGCAAGGCGGTCGTAGGAGCCGCCGCGGGCAGCCTGGTCGCCGCCTGCGGTCCGGGTGGTGGCGAGGGCGGTGGGGGCGCTCCAGCAGTCCAGACGAACCCGAACGTGCGATGGCGTCTGGCATCCAGCTATCCGCGGAGCGTTGATACGATCTTTGACGCGGCTCTCCGGCTGGGGGCGTCACTCGAAGCGATGACGGAAGGCCGCTTCCAGCTCCGCGTCTATTCCGCGGGCGAGCTCGTGCCCGGCCTCGGAGTGATGGACGCCGTTCAGCAGGGAACTGTCCAGGTGGGTCACAGCCCGAGCTACTACTACACCGGAAAGTCGCCCGTTCTCGCGTTCGACACATGCGTGCCGTTCGGCCTGACGGCCCGCCAGCAGCACGCCTGGCTTTACGAGGCGGGAGGCCTAGAGCTGGTTTCCGAGATCTTCTCGGACTTCAACATCGTGCCGTTCCCCGCCGGCAACACAGGCGCCCAGATGGGCGGATGGTTCCGGCGGGAAATCACGACGACGGCCGACTTGAACGGTTTGAAGATGCGGATCCCCGGGCTGGGCGCGGAGGTCATGGACCGGCTCGGTGTGACGGTGCAGAACCTGGCTGCGGGCGAGATCTATCCGGCCCTCGAACGGGGTGCCATCGACGCGACCGAGTGGGTGGGCCCCTACGACGATGAGAAGCTGGGCTTCCACAAGGCCGCCCAGTTCTACTACTACCCCGGTTGGTGGGAGCCCGGACCGTCCACGACGTTCGAGGTGAACCGCGACGCATGGGACTCCCTCCCGTCGACGTACCAGGAGATGTTCCGCGTGGCGGCTCGCGAAGCGGGCGAGGGCATCATGACCTCCTACGACGCGAAGAACCCGGCCGCGCTGGAGCGCCTCGTCGCAGGCGGCGTGCAGCTGCGTCCGTTCTCGCAAGACATCATGGACGCCTCTCGAGTGGCCTCGCAGGAGATCCTCGAGGAGCGCGCGGCGGCCGACGCCACCTATCGTCGCGTCTACGAGAACTGGTCGGCCTTCCGGACCCAGTCGTTCCAGTGGTTCTCCCGGGCCGAGTACGCCTACGCCAGCGCGACATACGGTCGATTGGTTTAGGCGCGGCCGGGCTGCCGAGCTAGTGTCCCGTTTGGAAAGTCGCGTGGCATTCGAGCGCCGCTGTCATCCGCTCCAGGGGCGTTGCTCCTCTTCGACGTAGCGTTGCTATGCCTCGTCGTCGCGCCTACCTGGAAGCGGCGCTTCGGCGCTCTCGGTTCACACGCGACTTGCCAAACCGGGACACTAGTTGACTAGCCCGGTCACGAGCCCCGGGAATGCCGTGATCAGCAGCAGGC
Organism: Longimicrobiales bacterium; assembly: GCA_965248625.1. Classification (GTDB taxonomy): domain Bacteria; phylum Gemmatimonadota; class Gemmatimonadetes; order Longimicrobiales; family Gaopeijiaceae. The sequence continues at coordinate 3,497,149 of OZ252109.1, forward strand.
CGATGAGCTGGATCACGATGAACGGGACTACGGCCCGGTACATCTCCGAGGTCTTCACATCCGGCGGCGCCACCCCCCGTAAATAGAAGAGCGCGAAGCCGAAGGGCGGCGTCAGGAACGACGTCTGGATGTTCATCCCGATCATCACCCCGAACCACACCAGATCGATGCCCAGAAGCGCTGCGGCCGGGGCCAGCAGTGGGATGATGATGAAGGCGATCTCGAAGAAGTCCAGGAAGAACCCCAGTACGAAGATCGCCAGGTTGGCCACGAGAAGGAGCCCGACTCGTCCGCCTGGCAGGTTGGTCAGCAGGGTCTCGATCCAGATGTCTCCGTCGAGCCCGCGGAACACGAGTGCGAACGCGGTCGAGCCCACGAGGATGAACATGACCATGGCGGTCAGCTCGGTCGTGTACTCGCTGGCCTCGCGCAGCACCTTCACCGAGAGGCGGCGGTTCAGAGCCGCGAGCCCAATGGCGCCGACAGCCCCAACAGCGCCCGCCTCGGTCGGGGTCGCGATGCCCGCAAAGATGCTCCCGAGGACCAGGAGGATCAGCACCAGTGGAGGCAGAAGTACGAACACGACCTGACCGAGGAGCTTGAAGCCAGACGCGTCTCGAACTTCAGGTGGCAAGGCCGGTGCGGCCGACGGGTTCGTAATCGCCACGAAGACGACGTAGATGGCGTAGAAGCCTGCGAGCATCACGCCCGGGATCAGCGAACCGAGGAAGAGATCTCCCACCGAGATCCCGAGCTGGTCCGCGAGCACGATGAGCACCACGCTCGGCGGGATGATCTGACCCAGCGTTCCCGACGCCAGGATGACCCCAGTGGACAGCTCCTTCGAGTACCCGTAACGGAGCATTATAGGCAGCGAGATCAGCCCCATCGCAACAACAGACGCCCCTACGACGCCGGTGGCCGCGGCCAAGAGCGCTCCGACGAACACGACCGCGAGCGCAAGCCCCCCCCGCAACGGACCAAAGAGCTTCCCGATCGTCGTGAGCAGGTCCTCCGCGAGCCGTGACTTCTCGAGGAGCACGCCCATGAAGATGAAGAACGGGATCGCCACCAGGACGAGGTTGGCCATGACCCCGAAGATCCGCTCGGGGAGGGCGAACAGAAGCGGCCAGTCGAAGAGCCCCAGTGAAATCCCGAGGACCGCAAAGAACAACGACGTGCCACCGAGGGCGAACGCGACCGGGTATCCCGCGAAGATCATCGCGAAGACCCCGACGAACATCAGGGGGGCGAGGACGTTCTGCATCAGATGCCACCCCCCGGACCCTCGTGGTGGGCCGCGTCCTCCTCGTGGAGGAGAGGCTCACCTTCCTCTCCCGCGAAGTCGGCGTCGGTCCCTCCCCTCAGGATGTGCACACCCTTGACGAGCTCCGAGACCGCCTGGGCGATGAGGAGCACGAAGCAGACGAGGATGACGGTCTTCAAGGGGTAACGGGGGAGCCCACCCGGGTCCGGCGAGATCTCGAGAACGGCCCAAGAGTTCCGGACTGACGGCCACGTGAGCCAGAGGGTGACGAGGCAGAAGGGGATCAGGAGGAACACGGTCCCGAGCACGTCGATCCACGCGCGCCCCTTACGCGATAGCCGGCTGTACAGGATGTCCACGCGGACGTGTGCGTTGTCCTTGAGGGCGGCGGCCGCGACCAACAGGAACAGCAGGCTGAACAGGTACCACTGGAGCTCGAGGTACAGATTGGAGCTAAGCCGGAGCCCGATGAAGCGCCCGAGGTATCGGACGACCGTGTTATATGCGGTGATGAGGACCATCAAAAGGCACAGCCAGGAGGTCCAGCGCCCGATCCGCCCGGTGACGCCATCGATCGACCGTGAGACTTGGAGCCAGCGATTCATGGCGAGGCCGAGAGGGGGGCGTGAGCCTCCGACTGGACCCGGTGGCGGGGCCGACGAGCCGGTGGCGTGGACGCACGAGAGGCGCATCAATACGCCGCTTTCAACGGAGTTGGCAATAGTGGCGCGGTGCCGGTGTACCCTCTCCGAAGAATGCCCTTGCCCTCGATCCAGCCGGGTGATACGATCGCCAGTACCCTCCACGGACCCTCCGGACGCGGCGGACGGATCCCGTGTCTCGCCAACAAAAGAAGGTAGGATTGCCACCAGACAAAACCGCGGATGGCCGTCTCTTGACGGTCGAGACATCTCCGGTCTCCCACCCCCCTGCCGCCTACGAAACCCTCGTCCACGAGTCACCCGTCGCCATGGCGGTATTGACCCCGGACGGACACTTCCTCGAGCATAATCGCGCGCTCGCCACGCTCCTCGGATATGAGAATGAGGGGTTGGCTGGGCGCCCGGTTACGGCCGTGCTCGGGCGGCGCGAGCTCGCTCGCGTCGCTCGTTGTGTGAGGACCGACGGCCGCTTCGAGGGAGACGTCGTCTACTTCGACCAACGCCGTCAGCAGAAGACCGTGGGGCTGATCGTGATCGGGTTCGGGAAACCGGAGATCGACACCAACCCACTTGCCGCCGGGTTCGTCGCGATCCATAGCCAGTCCGCAGCGGGAACGGACCACGAGGCCGAGCTGGAACGCTCCGTCTCTCTGCTCGGTGCAACGCTCGAGGCAACGACCGATGGAATTGTCGTAGTTGACCTCGCGGGACGGGTCGTGCAGCACAATCGACGGTTCGTCGAGATGTGGGACGTCCCGAGCGAGGTCATCTCTTCAGAACGTCATTCCGATCTCGTCGACTTCGCGGCGGCCCAACTCGAAAACGGCTCGGACTTCGAGGCCTGGGTCGACGGCCTCATCGCGGAACGAGAGGAGAGGGGCCGACGGACCCTTCGACTGACCGACGGCCGCGTCATCGACTGCGCCACGAATCCCCAGATGCTGGGCGACGTCATCGTTGGCCGCTTGTGGAGCTGTAGGGACGTCACGGGCCAGGTCACGGCGGCGGAGACTGTCCGCGCCAGTCAACGGTACTACCGGTCGCTGATCGAGAACGCCCTGGACATCATGGCGGTGGTGGATGAAGCCGGGGTGATCCGCTTCGGGAGCCCCTCTCTCGAGGCCGTGCTCGGGGTCTCCCCCAGTGAGTTGAAGGGTCGGCCGTCGATCGACTTGATTCACCCTCACGACGTGGAGTCCGTCATCGCGACCGCAAGACGGGGGCAGGGGGAACCCGGCCATACGGCGAGGGCCGAGGTGCGGGTTCGTCACCACGACGGCGAGTGGAGGACGCTCGACATCATCGGTCGCAACCTACTGGAGGATCCGTCGGTGCAAGGAGTCGTCGTCAACGCCCGAGACGTGACGGAGAAGAAGGTGGAGGAGGCGCGCCTGATCCACGACGCCTTTCACGACCAGCTCACCGGGTTGCCGAACCGGGCGCTCGTTCTCGACCGGATCAACCAGCTCCTCAAGCGTGCGTCCCGGAAGGACGACCCCGGCTTCGCCGTGCTGTTTCTCGACCTCGATCGCTTCAAGCGCGTGAACGACAGCTTAGGGCACATGATGGGCGACCAGCTGCTCAGCGCGATCGCGGACCGACTCGAGTCGCAAGTGCGCGCCGCGGACACGATCGCCCGCCTCGCGGGAGACGAGTTCACCGTCCTGCTCGACTTCGCTGGCGAATTGAGCGACGCCGGTGTCGTGGCCGAGCGCATCCAGAGTGCGTTGGAGGAGGGATTCGTCCTGGGCGGTCACGAGGTGTACGTCACCGTGAGCATCGGCATCGCGACGTCGAGAGCCGGCTACAAGGACGCCGAGGAGATTCTTAGGGACGCCGATCTGGCGATGTATCGCGCGAAGGAGCTGGGCCGCTCGCGGCACGAAGTCTTCGACCAGCAGATGCACGCCCAGGCCGTCGCGTACCTGGAGCTGGAGACGGGCCTGCGTCGCGCCCTCGAGCGGAACGAGCTCCGCCTGTTCTACCAGCCCATCGTCGATCTCGAGACCCAGGATCTCGTGAGCTTCGAGGCACTACTCAGGTGGAAACACCCGGAACGCGGACTTCTTTTTCCAGCCGATTTCCTCACCGCCGCGGAGGAAACCGGCCTGATCATTCCCATCGGTTGGTGGGTCTTCGACGAAGCCTGTCGACAGATCTGCGCATGGCGTGAGCTGATGGGCGACGAAATGTGCATCCCGGTCCAGGTCAACCTCTCGGGCCGGCAGCTCGAGCAGCGAGACCTCGTCGACCGGATGGATGCGCTCATCGACAAGTGGTCGATTCCGGAAGGGTGTCTGAACGTCGAGCTGACTGAGGGCTCGATGATGGACAGCGCCGAAGCGACCATCGAGGCGCTCACGCGCCTCAAGGCGCTGGGAATCAAGATCTCCATCGACGACTTCGGGACCGGCTACTCCTCACTGAGCTACCTCCACCGATTCCCGACCCACAGGGTGAAGATCGACCGCACATTCATTTCTCGACTCGGACCCAATGGAGAGAATGCGACGATCGTCCAGACGATCCTGGACATCGCTCGCGACCAAGGCATGGACGTCGTCGCCGAAGGTGTAGAGACGGCCGAACAGCTCGCCGGACTGAGGGCCTTGAACTGCGAATACGGGCAAGGCTTCTACTTCGCGGGGGCGATCCCCGGCGTCGAGGCCACTGAGCTCTTGAAGAAAAAACTTTCGCATCGCTAAAGCGCGCGTAGATTGCCGTCCGTTGGCGCGAGCGAGCGCGACGGGTCGACGCGAGGTCCACCTGGAACGCCCGGGTCCGAGGATCCAGTAGTTGCCGTAGACGCCGTCGGCGGCTGGCCCCCCTCGGACATGGTCCCCCCCACACGACGCCCGATGAAATCAGCGGGCTGGACGCAGGTCCTGGCTGCTCCCGAGTTCGGTGACCCGGTCGCGCACCGCGTGGCCGAGGTCGTGCACGTCGTATTGCTCCTCGGCGTGTGCGTGTGGGTTGGGATGATCGTTGGGGGCGCGGCCGTCGGTGAGCCACCGCTCTACCTCACCTCCTACCTCGGGCTCCTGGTGGTCGCCAGCCTCGGGTTGGTCATCAACCGACGGTATCCGTCTGCCGCGGCGATCCTCTATTCCGTGAGCCTGACGGTGTACCTGATCGGGGCCACGGTCCTCACCGGCGGCATCCTGGCTCCCGGCATCGCGGCGTTCGGCGTCCTGGTATTCGTCGTGGGCTTGATGCTCGGGGCCGCCGGCGCAGTGCCTTTGGCGGGCCTCCTGAGCGTCTATTCGTGGATCCTCGTCTGGCTCAATATGTCGGGGCGCCTCACCGAGTCGATATTGCCCCTCGATGCGGCGAACTATGGCCTTGCCGTGACCGCCACCGTGTTGTCGACCGCCGTTCTGATCACCTGGATTCGCCGGTCGATCGTCCGAGCACTCGCCGAGTCGCGGGAGAATCTGGGGAAGTACCAATCGCTCTTCGAGGGAGCGCCCGACGGGATCATCGCGCTCTCGAGGGAGGGTCTGATCGAAGCGGTGAACCCCGCACTGGTCAAACTGACCGAGCAGTCTCCGGAGTGTGTCGTTGGGCGCCGAGTCGATGCGCTGGCAGGCTTTGGGGAAGAGGCGGGTTCCCGACTGGAAGGGGCGGTAGACCGACTGGTACGGGGCGAATCCGTCGGCTCTTTGGAGCTCGAGCTCCGGCGGGCCACTGGACCTGTGTCGATCGACGTGCACGGACAGCATACCGTGCGATCCGACGGAAGCAGCGGCGTACAGCTCGTGCTACACGACGTCACGGAGCGGAAAGTCGTCGAGACCGAGCGGGAGCGGTTGCGGGACCGGCTCCTCCACGCCGAGAAGATGGAGGCCGTCGGGGTGCTCGCGGGAGGGGTGGCGCACGACTTCAACAACCTTCTTACGGTCGTGGAAGGCCATGCGAGCCTCATCATGGAGGATCCCCTATCCCCCGGAGCCACGCGGCGGAGTGCGGCGGAGATTCACCGAGCACAGGATCGGGGCGCCAAGCTGGTGGAGCAGCTCATGACGTATGCGAGCCGGCAAGTCGTCCAGCCCGTGCCCACCGATCTGGACCAGCTCGTCCTCGGCCTCCAAGGGCTTGTACGACCGGTTTTCGGTGCAAAGATCGAATTGGTCCTGGACGTGGCCCAAGGAGTTACGGTGCTCGGCGACCCCGGCCAGATCGAGCAGGTCCTCATGAACCTGTTTCTGAACGCGCGTGATGCGATGCCCGAGGGGGGCGAGCTCCGCGTTCTCACTGAGTCACGGGTCGTCGTGGAGCCTCTCGAATACGGCGACCAGGTCGTCCAGCCGGGCCGGTACGGCATCGTCGAACTGCGGGACACCGGCAGCGGGATGGACGAGTCGACGAGCCCTAGAGCCGTTCTTTACGACCAAGGAAACGGGCATGGGAACCGGCCTCGGATTGTCCGCCGCCCTGGGAATCGTGAACCAACACGACGGATACCTGACCATCGACAGCAGCCCGGGGGAAGGGACGACGATCACCGTGTACTTGCCGCTGGAGCTGGGGGACCTCGCGCGAGACGACCCGGGTCGGGACGTCGAAGGCAACGGTGCGAACGGGCATCCCTTCGTCCTGGTCGTCGACGACGACATCTCCGTCCTCGAGCTGGTGACACTGACGCTCGAAAGAGCCGGCTTCGAGGTTGCCGCCGCCGAGAGTGGCGAGGAGGCGCTTCGCGTCGTGGCCGAGAAGGCCGAGCCCATCGATCTCTTGCTCACAGACGTCGTCATGCCGGGGATGCGTGGAACCGAATTGGCCCGCCAGGTCGAATTGACCCGTCCCGGGATCGGCATCCTCCACATGACCGGGTACGCCGGCGAAGCTCTTGCCCGCGAGCTTGGCGAGGCCACGAATCTGGCCTTGATCGCAAAGCCATTCACGAGACGCGACCTGGTCCGTCGGGTGCGCGAGGTCCTTCACAGCCGCGCTTGAGGGACTCCGCTCGAGCTCGTCATCCCGCCTTGCCGCGTTTGTAACCCTCAGCCCTGGGCAAGCGAGTCCGGACGAGTCGGCCCCCCGGTTAGGCGATCCTCACCGGATCGGTATCGCGACCGTCAACTGGTGGGTCATGACCCGAACGTCTTGCAGCGTGAGGGGCCCGGCCGCCGCCACGAGGAAATCCCCCGGAGCCGCGGCGGCGTCCTCCATGGCCCGATCGTCGAAGCCGAAGCCGACACCGGGACGGCCCGTGCCGGTCGTGAGCCTCCCCGAGTAGCGCAGCTCGACCTCGGGGAACACCATCCGGGTGCCCCACGTCGGAACCCACTCCATCCAATCCTCGTTCTCGATCCTGCGCGAAGACGCAACGTTGTCGAACTGCACGAGCGTATAGGAGTAGGACCGCGCCTCGAGGCCCAGCTGTATCCCGCTGGCCCCTATGTCCCGGCCGACGCCCATCCGGAAACGGGCGTTCGTGAAGTCGAAGTCATTCTCGATCGTCTTTCCTCCTACCGGGATCGTGATGCCGGACCGCGTCACGATCCGCCTGTCGGCCTCCTGCCACGTGTTGCTCCAGATGGGCTCGAACACGAACTCGACGCCGTAGGTCAAGGGTCCCTCGATCTTCGCCAACGCCAATCCGAAGTTGTAGGCCCACGAATCGCCGGGATCCCGAGGGATGTTCTGGATATCGTAGTTCGGGATCTTCGGATGCGACTTCTTGTTCCCGGTCAGGCCGGCACCGAAGCGCCATCCGGTGTCGCGTATGGGCTGGACGTATCCGAGGTGGACCCCCCAGGTGCGGGTGTGGTCGAGGTTGGTTTCGAGTCGCCTGGTCGGCTCGGGTACCGGCACGATCGGGTCGATCCCCTCGGGCACCGGGCGGCCCCAGAACCACTCGGCGTACGACACCTCGTGCGTCATGTCGATCTCGTTGAAGACGCCCACGGCCTCGAACGCGCGGCCGTCCTCGGCCTCAGCCAACAGCCCGACGCGGACGTCGGCTCGACTGCCTGACTGCTCAACGCGATCAGCCCCCGCATAGAGAAGGTCGACGCCATCCACCTCGCTCAACCCCGCCCATCGGAAACTCGCCGCTACAGAAACCGCCCTACCCGGAAGCGTTCGGCCCAGCAAACCGAAGACGTACGTGTTGGTGGCGGACCGGTCCCGCAGGAGCGTCTCCCCGAAGAATGGGCGAGGAGCAAAGATGTCTCCGTCGTCGGACTGGAGCTGCTGAAGCGCGATAGACGCGCCCATGAACCAGTCGCTCGATCCGTGCAGGAGCGTGAGCGGTAGCGTGCGGTCGGCCCCATTCTGCTCGGAGATCGAATAAAACGTCGGTGACCCGAGAAGGCGCGTCCCTTCGAGCCTGCTCCCCTTTGCTGGATTGACGAACGGGTCTAGGAAGGCGTCCGGGACCGCGAGACCGAGTCCCCCCAACCCGAGATTCTCGGCGGGGAAGACCAGGAACTGGTCACCCGCGGCGACGGGGACCGTCTTGATCGGGATCAGCTGCGCAACCGAGGCAGACGGCGGCAGAATGGCCAACGAGAGGCCGACGGCGGCAACGGCGAACGGAACACGGTTCATCGCGGGACTCCGGTTCGAGACGCGAGCACGGGCAGGCATGCCCCGGTGTAGTCAGAAACGACCGGGCCCCCCGTCGTGTGACGCTCGCGTCGGTCGGGTACAACCCTCCGGCCGTTACTGCGCGACCCGCGCGTGTCTTTTAACTTCCCGGGGGTATGACGACGGAGCGCTTCGGTAGCCGCTGACAGCGCTCCTATCCCCCATCGAGCCGAAGGCGGCGATGTCCGCCGGAATCCAAGGAATCCACAATGTCTTCTGAGCAGGACCAATCCGGCTGGCAGCTCTCCCAGGAGCAGTTCCAGTTCATCGAAGACACCCTTAAAGACGCACTGCTTCAACAAGTCGACCGACGCGTCGAGGAGCTACGGGGGACCCAACAGCGGCTCCTCGACGAGGCCCTACAGCACGTCGACGACCGCCTTGGCGAGTTGCAGGGAACCCTACGCGACGGGGAAGAGGGGGATGAGGGCGTCACGGTGCTCCCCGACTTCCAGCAGATGGCGCCGGAGGCCTCTGCCGAGCAGGCGGAGGCGACGAAGCGATTCTTTCTCGAGGAAATCGAGCGTCGCCTCGACAAGAGCCGGGACGCCGTCGACGAGAGGTTGCGCCCGGTCGCGGGTGACGTGGGTGGAGGTTCCGCTGGAAAGCGGAAGTCGCACGATCGGCGGATGCTCATAGGCATGGCGGGAGTGCTCGCCCTTCTTGGAGTCCTGGGCTTTTTCGCAGTCGGCGTTCAGGTCGGTCGCGTGCTGGACGACCGGGCCACGGAGTTCGCTGAGCTGCGCGGCTCCGCGGACGAAACTTTGGCGAGCCTCGCCGCGCGGTCACAGGAGGCCGACTCGATCGGGCGAGCGCTCGCTTCGGACGCCGAGGCGATCCGAGGGATCGCGAGCGCGGAAGGGCTGCGTACCAGCATCATCGCGGACCTGACCGCTGATCCCGGCTTCATCTCTCGCGTCACGGGACCAAGAGGTCCGGGGGGGCCACCCGGGGCGGCGCCGGAAAACATCGCCTACGGCCCTGGGCGATTCACGTTTTCGAATCCGTCAGGCGTGTCGGTCGCGACCATCGGTGCCGACGTGAGGGGCGAGGGCTTGGCCCGCGTCGCCTCTTCTTCCGGTCAGACGGAGATTTCGCTCCAGGCTGCCGCCGACTCGAGCTCGGTGGTCGTGGACGGCGGGCGTGGGGCACGTGCCTACGTCGGCACGTTGGGCGGGACGCAGGCGCGGGTGCAGGTGAGCAATGCGACGGGGGACGGAGGTGTGACCATCCGTTCGGAGGGTGGCCTGGGCGCCGTGCTCGTGAACGGGCGTAGCATCGCTGACTTCGCCGAGGTCTTCGAACTGGCCACGCGAGACAAAGTGGAGCCCGGTACGGTGATGTCGGTCGCGGACGACCGGGGCAGGCTTGCGCCCTCGACGCATTCGTATGACCCGCGCGCGGTCGGGATCGTGAGCGGAGCCGGCGGGCTTCACCCTGGGATGGTGCTCGGGACCCGTGAGGACGGAACCACCGATCTGCCTATCGCCATCAGTGGCCAGGTCTACGTACGCGTCAGCAATGAAGGCGGCCCGATCGGCATCGGCGACTTACTCGTGCCGTCGAGCGAGCCCGACGTGGCCATGGCTGTGCACGACCCGGGACGCGCTATGGGTTCGGTGATCGGGAAGGCGTTGGAGCCGCTCCGGGCAGGCGGGTCGTCCAGGTTCGGGCTCATCCGCGCGCTCGTGATGGTGCGCTGAGAGCTGTCGGGTGGACCTGACAATCCCCACCACCGCGTCCGAGCTCTCCGCCGCCTTCCTCCAGGCGGGGATCACCGCCGGGCTGACCCTCCTCTGTCTCCTGTTGTATCGGCGCTACCAGAAGCCGTACTTCGGCTACTGGGCCCTCGCGTGGGCCGTGTATACGCTCCGCATGGGGGCGATCATCAGCTTCCTGGTCACGTCCGGCCCCATCTGGCTCTATTGGCACCAGGTGGCGACGGGGTGGACGGCGCTCGCACTGCTCTGGGCCGCAATGGTGTTCGCAGGTCAAGCGCCCTGGCGTTCGAGATATTTGCTGGTCGTCCTCTTTCCGCCCGTCTGGTCGTACCTCGCGATCTACCGGCTCGACAACTTTCTGCTCGCGGCCGGACCGGCGGTCCTGTTCCTCAGCCTCGCGACGTTCGTCACGGGCTGGGCCTTCCTGCGGTACCACCGACGAGTTCGCTCCGGTGCGGCCCTCCTGCTGGCCGTCTCGTTCTTCCTTTGGGCGGTCCACCACCTCGACTATCCGTTCCTACGAGCGCGAGGGGCCTGGAATCCGTGGGGCTACTACCTAGATGTGCTCTTCGCACTGTTCGTCGGTGGCGGACTACTTCTGCTCGTTCTGGAGGACCTCGATCAAGGGCTGCAGACCCTCTCGACGCTCAGCGGCGGCCTGCAGAGACGCCCCGACGGAGGAGCCGATGTCGATGAGCTGGTCCGCGGCCCGCTGGGCCTGCCAGCCGTGCGGGGAAGTGCGCTCTACCTCGATCACGGACCGGGAGACGGGGGGATCGCGTCGGCGGCGGGCGCGTGTGCGCCCTGGGTCGAGACCTTGCCGGCGCAGGCCGCTCAGGCCATCGAAGCAGTCATGGCTTCGGGGCGGCCGGAGATCCGACGGGCAGCCGTGGGCGCCGTCGTGGACCTCGGGTCCGGGCACGCCTACACCGCGGCGCTGCCCATCCTGCGCGGACAACGCGTCGTCGGCGCCATGGTCGTCGTAGGGGACGCCCGCGATCCGTTCGCGGCTCTCGACGAACGCTTCCTCGTGGCGCTCGGACAGCAAGTGGGGGCCGCGCTCGAGAACGCCGACCTGGCCGGCAGTCTCGCGGCGCGCACGAAGGAGCTGGAGCGACTGGCCTCATCGATGGTTCAACAGCAAGAGCAGGAGCGGAAGCACTTGTCGCGGGAGCTCCACGATGAGACGGCGCAGGTTCTCGCCGCGATCAACATGCAGCTGGGCCTGCTGCGGGAGGCTGTCGCACCGGAGCTGACGCCCCGCCTAGATCGCGCGCGCGAGCTGCTCGGCGCCGGCATCAGGAGCATCCGCAGCGTCACCGAGGACCTGCGCCCGCCCCTTCTGGATGACCTCGGACTGGTGCCGGCCCTCCGAGGCCTGGTCGATGAGTTCACGGAGCGCAGCCGCCTGAACGTGGAGTTCCACTCCCCGACCAGAGCGCCGGAGTTGGCTCCCGAGGCGGAGGTCGCGCTGTTCCGAGCGCTCCAGGAGGGGCTCGCCAACGCCGCCCGCCACGCCGAGGCCACCTCGATCACTGTCGATCTCGACGTCGAAGGCGGGGAAGCGCACTTGCGCGTGAGGGACGACGGGAAGGGGATGTCCAATGGAGCTTTGGGAGGCGGCGGTAACGGGGAGGGCTCGGGACTCACCGGGATGCGTGAGCGGATCGCCGCGTTGGGGGGTCGGATCTCGCTGGAGTCGGAGCTGGGCAGCGGCGTGGACCTCCGTGTGCACCTGCCTCTGCGCCGACCCAAGGCCCCGTGAGCACTCGCGAGACCCCTGCGTCGGGGGCAGGTGCCTCGACTCCTGCGTCGGCGGCGGGTCCCCCGAATCAGCCTCGCATACGCGTGCTCGTTGCCGACGACCACGCGGTGGTCCGGGAAGGCATCCGAGCCGTGCTCGAGGCGGCCAATACAGTCGAGGTCGTGGCCGAGGCGTCGACGGGGGACGAAGCACTCGAGCTGGCTCGCGTGCACGAGCCCGACGTGGCGGTTCTGGATGTCTCCATGCCGGGACGCTCGGGGCTAGAGCTTGCCAGCACGCTACGCGACGAGCTAACGAGTGTCCGTGTCCTCATGCTGAGCATGCACGAGAAGCCCGAGTACGTACTCGGCGCGGTACGCGCGGGCGCCCACGGGTACGTCCTGAAGGAGGCGGACCCCGCCGAGCTGCTCCAGGCGGTCGAGACGGTCCACCGCGGTGAGGAATTCTTCTCTTCCCGCGCGGCCCGCCAACTGAGCGCCGCGATCCGGGAGGAGGAGCGGCAGGACGATGAAGATGGGCGTGCCGCCTCGCTCACGTCACGTGAGCGCGAAGTGCTCATTCGGGTCGCGGAGGGACGTACGAGCCGGGAGATCGCGGATGAGCTCGGCATCAGCCCACGAACCGTCGAGACGCACCGGGAGAGCATCATGATGAAGCTCGAAATCCGGACGGTGGCCGGACTCACGCGGTTCGCGTTGGAGGCGGGGTTGCTCGTGGGCTGAGTCCCAAGCGGCGCCGTGTTGTCGCACACGTCGAGACTCCCGTATGTCTGTGCGCTGCCCCCACGAGAGGCGGCGGGGCCTGCTATCGAATCCGACCGGTGTCGAATCCAGCGGGTCGACGAGTCCGTACTTCTACCCAGTCGACGACTCCGTACATGTGCGGTACCGGCGTCGTACGTCCGAATCTAGGTTTGGCTCATCACCTCCCTGCCGATCTCACCCTTCGAAGTCCGAGAACCGCCCGATGCATCGGATGCCCGAACGACGGCCTACCAGCCCACGCCCACCCGTCGGACGCGCTATCCCTGGACGCGATGGCGGGCCGTTGGTCAAGACCCTCGCGCTACTAACGATTCTCCTCGCTGTCGCGCCCATTCGCGTCGACGCCCAGACGGAGCCGCCGGACTCCGTCACGTATCGCTTCTCGCCGCTCGTCGTGACGGTGACGCGCACCGCACGCCCTATAGCGGAGACCCCGGCGCCCGTGAGTCTCCTGGACCGCGCACGCATCCGAGAGCAGACCCCCAATACCGTTGCGGACCTGTTCCGCGGAATCCCCGGCTTGGACGTGAACGGCGCCGGAACGAACCAGGCGAGGCCCGTCATCCGCGGGCAGCGTGGGCAGCGGATCTTGTTGCTCGAGGACGGCATGCGGCTCAACAACTCGCGGCGGCAGCAGGATTTCGGAGAGCTGCCGGCGCTCGTCGACGTCTCGGCGCTCCAGCGGGTCGAGGTCGTCCGCGGACCCGCGTCGGTGCTCTACGGAACCGACGCCATCGGGGGCGTCGTGAACCTCATCACGCGCACCGAGCCCGACGAGGGAATCAACGGGATCGCCGCATACCGATACGGCAACGTCGAAAGCCAAAACAAGATCACGGGTCGCGCCTCCGGCAGGTCCGGCCCATTCGATTTCAACCTCGGGGGCACGTGGAGGCGGTCGGACCCCTACAAGGCGCCCGCCGGAAGCTTCGGCGAGATCACGCTTGCTGACGAGACCGTCGTCCAGGAGACCGGAGTAAAGGACAAGAGCTTCGACGCGCGCTTCGGGTACCGGCCGTCCGACGACCATCACGTGTTCGCCAAGGGCGAGCTCTATCGGGCCGACGAGGCGGGCTTCGGCTATGTCGACCCGACCGACTACGCGCCTGATGAGGCGCGCATCGCGATCAACTATCCGTTCCAGGACTTCGACAAGCTGACGCTTGGATACGGCGGACAGAATCTGGGGTCGGCGCTCGTCGACCGCCTGGACGTCGTAGGCTATTACCAGGCCAACAAGCGCCAACTCGACTTCGACCTCTTCACCGCGTTCACGTTCCCGGGTGCGCCGCCGGGTGCGGGCCTCGAGGTGAAGACCGAGAACGTGAGCGACCTCACAACCGTGGGGTTCAGGGTCGAGGGAAAGAAGCTGGCGTCCGACGGAATCCTCATCACGTACGGCGCCGATTTCTTCACGGACGACTCGAAGAACACCGACCGGAGCGAGGCTACGGCCTTCGGATTCGGCCCTCCCATGCCGGAGATCGACGAGACGCCGCAGCTCCCGAGCGGCACGTACCGTAGCATCGGCCTGTTTGCTCAAGGCGAGCTCGACGTTGGCGAGCGGACGACCCTGATCGTAGGCGGACGCTTCCAGGACATACGAGCCGAGACGAAGGACACGCCCGGGCTGGACTACGCACCGACGGTGGACCAGAACAGCGCTGTCGTCGGTGCCGCGAACGCCATCGTCGAGTTGGCCGAGGGCTTTTCCGCGGTTGCAGCTGTCGGTCGGGCCTTCCGGGCCCCCAACCTCGTCGAGCTCTTCTTCGACGGTCCGACTCCCGAGGGGAGCGGCTTCCAGCGCCGGAACCCCGATCTCGGACCAGAGACCAGCTTGAACGTGGACCTCGGGCTTCGGTTCGAGAACCGGCGGGTGGCGGCGGAAGCATTCGTGTTCCGAAACGAGATCAAGGACGGGATCCGAATCATTCCGACCGGCGACGAGGTCGACGAAGTACCGGTCTCCCAAAACGTGAACATCGACGAGCTGCTCTTCCGCGGAGTCGAGGTCTCCGCCGACATCGTGCTCGGAGGCGGTCTATCAGCCGGTGGATCCCTTACTCGACTGGATACGGAAGACGCGCTGAACCCCGACAACCCCATCGGTGAGTCGTACTCGTCCAAGATCACGGGCACTCTTCGCTACCGGGAGCCGGAGGGCCGATTCTGGGCCGAGTGGGAGATCCGCCGGAACGGCAAGCAGAAGGACGTCGCCCTCGTCGACAACCCACTGGGCGGCGACTTCATCCCGGCGTTCACCGTACAGAGCCTCCGCGCTGGGGTCATCGTGCTGCGCCGCGGCGGGACCGAGCAACGCATCGCGCTCTCGGTGACGAATCTGACCAACGAGCTCTACGCGGAGTTCTCGAACGCGTCATTCTTCAGGCCAGAGCCCAAGCGCAACGTCACGCTGACTTGGGAGCTCGCCTTTTGATGAGGGGGCCCGTCCACTTCATCCCCATCGTGACGACGCTCGTGGCGCTCGTGTTCGCGTGGGTGCTGTTCGAGCGATACCGGGAGCGCCGGCCCAGCCCGCACCTCGCCTGGTGGGCCGCCGGTGTGCTCATGTACGCCGTGGGCACACTGACCGAGGCCTCGGTAACCCTCCTCGGGTGGAACGAGCCGACCTTCCGTGCGTGGTACATTTCAGGCGCCCTCCTGGGGGGCGCTCCCCTCGCCCAGGGGACGGTCTACCTCATGCTGCCGCGGCGAACCGCGAACGGGCTCACCGCCCTACTCGTCCCGTTCATCGTGGTAGCGGCGACCTGCGTGTTGCTGACGCCAGTTGACTACTCGCTCGTAGAGGCTCATCGTCTGACCGGCCAAGTCATGGAGTGGACCTGGGTCAGGGGCTTCAGCCCGTTCATCAACCTCTACGCGGTGATCTTTCTGGTGGGAGGCGCGATGCTCTCGGCGTGGCGTTTCCGCAACAGCCCCGCAACCTACCACCGCTTCGTCGGGAACTGCTTCATCGCGGTCGGGGCCATACTTCCGGGAATCGGCGGGTCCTTCACGCGCTTCGGGTATACGGAAGTACTGTACGTGACGGAACTTGTGGGGATCCTGCTGATCTGGATCGGCTATCGTTGGAACGTGCGGGAACCCACGTCGCCTGGGCCGATCGCGTCAGCCCTTCCCGCGAATCCCTAGCGGGATATCCCGCCCAATAAACGCGCCGGTCGGCCGAGTCATGCTTCGGAAATGGAGTATCGGCCGGACGTTTCTGTGACGCTCTTGGGGCGGACGCCTCTTACGTTTCCTCCACGACATCAGGAAAACGACTTCCTGACGGAGAGGGCGGCGTGCCCAAGACCTCGTGTCGAAGCCGTTGCCACAGGGAGTTGTTTTGAGGCTGGGTCCGTTATCCCGGGGGGGACGGTCCCAGTCTCTTTTTTTGGGGTGGTGATCCCCTAGGAGCCTGATTTGGCAGCGCGACGCGGCCGGGCTACGTTCCCGGGCGGGTTGACACCGCGAGCATTACTCAGGAGTCCTGTTTGACGTCGCGCACGTGGAGTTCCGAAGCCCACTCAACGCTTCGGGATCCGCGACTCCACGAGCCAGCTTCCCTCCTCTTCGGCCCCGCTTCCGGCCCTCCCTCAGGCACGTTGGATTGCCTCGGCCTTCCGATTTCGCGCGGACGTCCACAGCCGCGAACCCCGTTGACCACTTTCGGACCCGGCTTGCGCGTTTCAGCTAGAGGTGCATGCAATCGAGGGCGGATGCATGCTCGACTAAATCCTTGCTTCGAGGTTGGCACATGATCGCGAATCACAGACCGGGGGGGGCACGAAAGATGGGAGCACCGCGCGTACAGAGATTGGCGGCCATCACGGCGATTCTGGCATTCGTACTGCCGGCGTGCACGAGCGACGGTGGCGGAGGGACGGACGTCGTTCCGGTCGCGAGCGTTGTCGTGACGCCTCCTCAGAGCACGATACCAGCCCTCCTGACCGTCCAGCTCACTGCCAGCGTACGCGACGCGTCGGGCGGGGTGCTGCCGGCAAGCAAGTGACCTGGACGTCGTCGAGCACGTCGGTTGCGACCGTTTCGACAAACGGCCTCGTAACCGGTGTGGCCGAGGGCACAGCGACCATCACAGCTACCTCCGAGGGTGTGGGCGGCACTGCCCAGGTGGTCGTCACGGCAGCCGGAGTGGCATCTGTCGACGTCCAACCGTCCGCCGAGTCGGTGATCGTTGGCGGGACCGTCCAGCTCACCGCCACGCCCAGGGACGCCGCGGGAGGCAGCTTGACGGGCCGCACCGTCACGTGGAGCTCGAGCGACGACGCAATCGCCACCGTGGACGGCAACGGACTCGTAGCGACGGCGGCTGTTGGAGAGGCCACGATCACCGCGACGTCCGAGGGCACGAGCGGCTCAGCGACGATCACGGTGTTGCCGGTGCCCGTCGCGTCGGTGACGGTCACGCCCAATCCGGCCCAAACGCAGGTCGCCGCGACCGTGCAGCTCACGGCAGAGCTCAAGGACGCGGACGACAACGTCCTCGATGCGGCGGGGCGGACCATCACCTGGTCGTCGAGCGACGACGGGACGACGCTGGGGAAGTAACCGGCGTGGCGCTCGGCATGGCGACGATCACGGCCACGGCAGAGGGTCAGAGCGGCACCGCCGACGTGGAAGTGATCCCGGACAACTTCTCTCCCGGGGCGGACACCAACATCTCGGGCACACAGGACTTCAACGAAGTCAACATCCCAGCCGGGGTCACGGTAACGGTGACGGACGACCTCGTGCTGAACGTCGCTGGGAATGTGACGATCGACGGAACGCTATCCGGGGATTGCGTGGCGATCGCGATCAACGGCGACGCCGACGTCACGATCCGCGGTGACGTCATGAACGGCTGCGCCGACGGGGTCACCGATCTCCCGGACATGTCCATCGTCGGGGACGGAGATTTGACGCTCGACGGGGGCACAATCGAATACGCGGGGAATCTCGAGCTATCCAACGACCCGACCCTGGACGACTCGGCCTTCCCGGCACCTGGAGTGCCCTCGGGCCCGGATTACTACAGGGCCGCTGACGCAAGTCAGGCGGGAGACTGCCGGGGCTTCACCCACGCTTTCGTACCGAAGCCGCCCAAAATGGCACCAGGCGCGGACGGGATCGTCGGTGGCCCCGGGACGGACGCGAAGACCTGGGTCCTCCGCTGCAGGGGGAATGCCTTCATCGATGGCAACGTGAAGGTATTCGGGCAGGACGGGGGTGACGGGGGTAAGGGCACGCACGAAGGCGCGTTGAGCGCCAACGCAACCGGTGGACCAGGCGGTAAGGGCGGCAAGATCCGCATTCTGGTCACCGGTAATCTCACGTTCAGCGGCGCCGGCAACGAGGTCGTGAGCGGGGACGGCGGGGCTGGTGGAGCCGCGCTTGCGAGAGGGTTCTTCGACGTCAATCCAGACCCTGCGTGGGGTGCGACAGCGACCGGCGGTGCCGGCGCCGAGCCCGGTCTCGTCGACATCCGGTCCACCGGCGGCTTCATCGCAATCCCGGGTGAGCTGACGGTACGCGTCGGTACGGGAGGCGCAGGGGGTGCGTCGGACGCCTTCGGGGGCCAGGGCGCTCATGCGGACGAGCGCGCCGCCAAGCCGGCACAGGTCGGCGGAGACGCGACCGCCATAGGCGGATTGGGCGGAAGCTCGTTGCAGCTCAAGCTACAGGCGAGTGGCTCGGTCAGCGGAAGAGCAAACGTCGACGTCGAAGGCGGAGACGGTGGGAAGGGCGGGTCCACCAACGCCGACGCAGGAGACGGTGGAGACGGAAACGAGCTGTTCATCGATGGCGCTGCCGGTGGCATTCTCGACGCAACCGGTGGATTCGGTGGCGACGGTCTGATCCGTGACCTCGACGACATGCCCGTCTCCTTGGGCGGGGACGGCGGCGACCTCTTCGTCGGGGGCGCCAACGGTGGGTTCGGCTGGGTCGACTGTATTCCGCCGACGTTCAAGAAGGGTGGGGAAGGGGGCCCGGGCGGGATTGTGAACGGCCAACGTGGCGAGGGAGGGCTCGGGAACAAGGAAGACGGAGAGGACGGGGAGGTCGTGATCTCCGACATCACCGGCAACGGAGGAGACGGAGGGGACGGCCTTACGGAGGGCGGCGGAGGGGCGGGCGGCATCGACCTGGTGGACACGCCACGGATCGAAGCGGTCGGTCCCAACTTCGAGCCCGGTTTTCCAGGCATCCCCTGTCCGGTGCGCACCACGCGCACCACGAGCCTTCAGCTCAACCAGATCCCGAGCACCCAGGGAGTCGTGCCGGCGGGGACACACGTCGTGGACATCATCGACGACCTGACCCAGCTGCCCGTGGGGACGATGCCCCTCACGACGTTGGGTCCGCCCAACAATCATTTCTTCGGATCCAACCCCGACCGCATCGGCGTGTCCACTCTGGGTGGGGGGAGCGGTCACGGCTGGCGTCTCGACGTGGGTAACGTGGACATCCCCCACGACGTCGAGGTGGAGATCGTTTCGTTGGAGCTTTGCTCCATAAATCCAATCGGCATCGGGCCTTCCAACCCGATGCAGATCCAGCTCAGGGACGCGGGCGACAACCTCGTTGAACAAATTCTGATCAACGACCCGTTCGCACCCGGCGGGGCTCAGCAGCGGCCAGGATGCGTGGGGGTCATGATTCCGGGGGAAGTGGCCTTCGTGTCCCTCTTGATCGGCCAACAGGCCCAAGTCGACATGCTCCCGCCCGATATCGACTTCTTCATGCTGCCACCGGTGGCCGAGCAATAGGCCGGCGTCCTCGGGGTGGCGGACCGCCACCCGGTCGCGGACCAGAGCCTCCGGGGTGACCCCGGGGGCTCTTTGCGTGCAGGCCGGGGGCTCTTCGCGTGCTGATCCCTGGGCTCTTCGAGCGCTGATTCCTTGGCTCTTCGCGTACGGACTTCCATCCCTTTCCTTCGCAAGGAAGCCCCGACGCCCCACGCCGCTCTTGTCGCTGGCACCGGCATTCCATCGCTGGCCCCGCCCCCTCCGCGAGCCCATCTTGTCCGGCCTCTTCCTCCTCGGCAGGTCGCTGACCTGCTCGCTGTCGGCCGACCCGAACAGGAGCGCTCACATGGGCCTCACCAAACGGTACGACGGTTATCGATCGTTTTCGTACCTTGACGCACAGGTGGACTACACGCCCTTCGCTTTGGCCGCCGAGGTCGACCGTGTGGAGCCCTATCTCGTTCCTCTTGCCACGGACGAGGAAGCACGCGCCCACCATCTCGCATCGCATTTGATCCTCATCTCGCTGCACGAGCATGTCGGCCTCTTCCCGCACGACATCGCCGAGACCCCCGCTTACGTCCATGAAGGCCGAATGGCGACGGCCTTCGAGGCGCTCTCCCGATCCTGCCTGGACGCCGTCTTCGACAACCTCCTCGACGGCATCTGCACGATCTCGTCGAAGGGCGGGTGGAAATGGGACGACGTCCTGTACGATCTCGGGATGCGACTCTGTGATCTGGCCCATCAGGACCTCTTGATCCACTGCAAGCGGGTTACCGACATCTACGACGCGCACGAAGAGGGGAAGGTGGCGTGGATCGCGTCCATGGAAGGCGCGGCGATGATCGAGAACGAGCTCGATCGCATCGACCTCCTGTACGGCTTCGGGGTGCGCGCGCTGGGCATCACGTACAGCGAGGCGAACGCGCTCGGCTCAGGCCTGAAGGAGCCCGGAGACGGCGGTCTGACCCGGTTCGGTCAGCGGGCCGTAGAGCGCATGAACAAGATCGGCATGCTCATCGACTGCTCGCACTGCGGCGACCGGACGACCCTCGACACGATCGAATGGAGCTCCCATCCCATCGTGCTCTCTCATATCGGCGCGCGTGCCCTGTGGGAATCGAACCGACTCGCCCCCGACGAGGTCTTGACTGCCTGTGCCGAGAAGGGAGGGGTCATCGGAATCGAAGCGGCGCCCCACACGACTCTGACCCGGAACAACACCGTGCACGGAATCGAAGCCTACATGGAGCACTTCGAGTACGTGAAGTCGCTGGTCGGTATCGATCACGTCAGCTTCGGTCCCGACTCCGTCTATGGCGACCACGTCGGCCTGCATCACGTCTACGCCGCGAACCTGTCCATCAAGGAGTCGCGCACGGGCGGCGCAGGGACACAGAATCCCAACCCCGACTTCGATGAAGTCGACTACGTCAAAGGCATCGAGAACCCCACCGAGGCCTCACACAACATCCTCAGGTGGCTCGTGAAGGAAGGCTATTCGGACGAGGACATCGAGAAGGTGATGGGCGGCAACACGCTGCGGGTGCTCAGGCAAGTGTGGTCCTGACCATGGGCCAGCGGTCCGTCGCCGTAACGGTGGGAGCGGCCCTGCTGGCCGCCAGCTCCGCCGCCGCCCAGGAGGGCCGGGTCGTATCCGCCGCCGTCACCGCCGACGCTGGGATGACCGGGGCCGCTTCTGTGTCGATGACGTACGAGCTTGACATCGGCAGCGGCGTCGACCGCGTACCATTCACGGTGCTGGTCTTCGCCCCGACCCGTGTGGACGCGATCACGGCGGTGTTGGGCGAGGAGTCTCTCGAGGTGTCCCTCACGGACACGGGACCTCTTCGGCTGGTGGGTGAGATCCACCTTCCGGCGCCTGTGCAGACGTCCGAGCTCACCACAATGAGAGTCGGGTACCGCGTCGACGAAGCTGTGCGTACCGGGCAGGCGGAAGTGCGGGTCGTGCTGCCCGTCGTGGCGGTCGACTGGCCACCCGCGGAGGCTCTTCCGGGCATCTTCACGGCCGACATCACGCTGCCTGAAGGCATGGCGGCTCGGGAGATCTTTCCGACGACCGCGGGCAGCGGGGCCGAGGACGGCGTGGCCCGAGCGAGCCTTCAGGTCGTTCCTGCCGTGGTGCAGGTGCGTGCCCGGCCCGAGGGCAACGCCGCGTTCTCGCTGCCCCAGGCCCTCGAGCTCCTCGTCCTTACGATCATCGTCGGCCTGGGCGTCGCTGGCCTTCGGTTCTTGAGGGCGCGTCGGTGAGCGCCATCGTCGACGCCGGGTTCGTGTTCTGGGGGCTCTTCCTAGCATTCGGCGCAATCGTGACCGGGTACGTGGCCTGGATGCTGTGGACGGAGCGGCGGCGAGACGACTGATGAGCGTACAACTCTCTACCTTCCTTCTGTACTTCCTGGTCATGTTCGCGATCGGCTGGTACGCGATGCGGGCGACGCGCGACGAGACTGACTATTGGATCGCCGGCGGCAACCTGGGGTGGCTGGCCGGCGGCGCGACGATGGCGGCCACACACACCAGCGCCGGCACCTTCATCGGCACGATCGGAGTCATGTACACCGTGGGCTGGTCGTTCGGCTGGCTCGTCCTGACCATCCCACTGGCCTACTGGTTCATGGCTGCCGTGCTGGCCCCCCGGTTCACACGGGTCCAGGAGCTCACGCTTCCTGCCTTTATGGAGACGCGGTACTACTCGAAGCGCGTCCGGGCGTTGGCCGCGGTGATCATCCTCGTCGCGACCGTCGTCTACATCCAAGCACAGATCGTTGCCGGCGGTCTGATCGCCAACATCGTGTTCGGCATCCCGACCGAGTGGGGGATGGTGGGCTTCACGGTCATTCTCATCGCCTACACGGTGATCGGCGGGATGATCGCCGTGGTGTATACGGACCTCGTCCAACTGGTGATCATGGTGCTCGGCGCTACGTGCGCCGTTCCGTTGGCGATCCGTCAGGTCGGAGGGCTCGAGCGGCTGTTCACCTACGTCGAGGCGGTGAATCCGCTGACGTTCACCTGGCAGGGGTTGCCGGGGACGCTGTTGTTCACGATGGGCATGGCGTTCCTACTCGGGAGCGTGGCTACGCCCGAGAAGCTGATCCGCCTGTACGCGATGCGGGACATGCCGACCATTCGCCGGGGCATCCTGCTGACCATCGTGGCCGCAACCGCCGTGAACCTACTCGTCTTCGTGCTCTCTCTGGCTGCCGTCGTTCTCTTCCCCAACCTGCCGACGGGTGATTTGGCCATGCCCATGATCGCCACGGCGGTGCTGCCCGCCACGCTCGGGGCCATCCTTCTGGCCGCAATTACGGCCGCGATGATGTCCACCGTCGATTCCCTGCTGGTGGTGGCCGGCTCGGCCCTATCGTTCGACATCTATCAGACGCTCGTCGATCCCGATGCGTCCCCTGGTCGCCGGCTCATCGTGGATCGGCTCGGAATCCTCGTCGTCGGCAGCATCCCCGTCGTTCTACTCCTGAGTGGCGTCGGCGAGGGCGAGCTCGTCCAGTTCATCGTCCTGCTCTTCACGGCCCTCATGGCTTCCAGCTTCTTCATGCCGGTGGTCCTGGGCGTGTATTGGAGACGGGCTACCAGGGAGGGCGCCGCCGCCGCGATGGTCGGCGGAGTGACGACGACTTTCTTGTGGGAGGCCTTCGGTCGCGAATCGATCGACCCGGTGCTGCCAGGCTTCTTGGCGTCGGCTACGTTGATGGTGGGGGTGAGCCTTCTCACCCCGCCGCCCCCGGACTCCGCGGTAGAGCCGTATCTGCCGACGAGAACGTAGGGCGCTCTCGTCCGACCCCATCGGTTCAGCCTCCGACTGCTTTCCTGGCCTTGGGCATGAAGCGGTGGCGTTCCAACCGCACGCCTCTGGGCCCCGTCCAATTCGTCGAGACAACCGTGAGCGGGTGATCTCGGGGACCGGCCTGGCGCGATACACGAATCCCGGTCGACCCCCGTTCCGCTCCCGACACCGGGACGAAGGGAGACGAACATGACCAGCCAGAACGCCCTGACGGCCGCCGTCACGATCGCACTCATCACGTTTCCGACCGCGGCGACGGGTACGCTCGTCGCGCAGGACCGGTGTGATTTTCGAGGCCAGCTGAGCGCGGAGCTCGACATCCGGGGCGGCGATCGGCTCGATGTCGAAGCGGGCTCCGGTTATCTGGTCGTCGAGGGCGAGCCGGGCCTCGACCATGTTCGCGCAGTGGCCATCGCCTGCGCGTCCACGGAGGAGTTGTTGGAGGCACTCGACTTGGTGCTCGATCGGGCTGGGTCGGACGTCCGCCTGCGGACGGAGTATCCCGAATGGCGCGGCCGGAGAGGCGGCGAGCGGCGGTACGCGCGGCTCGACCTTCGCGTAGAGGTGCCGCGGGACATGGAGCTGATCGTCCAGGATGGGAGCGGATCGATGGAGCTGCGAGGCGTGGGCGACATAGAAGTCGATGACGGCTCTGGCGATATCCTCATCGAGGACGCTCGCTCCGTCCGGATCGAGGACGGCTCCGGCAACGTTGAAGTGCGCGGGGTCAGGGGTGCCGTCGAGGTCCACGACGGCTCCGGAGCGATCGAGGTCGACTCCGCGGAGGGACCCGTCGACCTCGGGGACGGATCGGGAGAGATTCGGGTGCTCGACGCCGGGAGTGACGTAGAAGTCCACGAGGACGGCTCGGGCGGCATCGACGTGGATGGCGTGAGCGGCGACTTCACGGTCTCGCGCGGTAGAGCTCAGGGGATCGAGTACAGCAACGTGCAGGGTGAGGTGGAGGTCCCCGAGGATCGTCGTCGTCGCCGCCGGCCGGGCGGCTGACCCCAAGTTGGAGGCCGTGGGCGAGCAACGCCTCGCCCAAGACGCCCCCGACTCCCGAAAGGCCCGGATTCGGACTCGAGAGCTCCGCCCCCTCGGGGCCACCACACACTCGCGCTCCAATGGCCGACCGAACCCGCCTTTCGTACAATGCCGCCTGGCCGACGTCGGTGGGCCTGGCCTTACACCAGGCCGCTGAGCCGCCCCGCGGGGACACGAAACGGGCGCTCCCCGAGGGGGAGCGCGATGCTACTCCCCGCTCCCAAGTGGACCTGATCCCAACGACTCCATGCGCCTCTCCAACATGATCACCGCCGTGGACGCGCACGCGGGCGGCGAAACCGGGCAGGGTGATTGTCGGCGGCGTCCTCGACGTTCCCGGCGATTCGATGTTCGAGAAGAAGATGTGGCTCGAGCAGAACGGCGATCACCTGCGCAAGCGCATGCTCCGCGAGCCACGCGGATATCCCGCTCTATGCTGCAACGTCGTGCTGCCTCCGACCCTCCCAGAGGCCGACGCGGGCTTCGTCATCATGGAGCACACGGAGTATCCGCCGATGTCGGGAAGCAACACCATCTGCGTAGCCACGGTCCTCATCGAGACCGGGATGGTGCCAGTCCGGGAGCCCGTGACCGAATTGGTTCTGGAGGCTCCAGCCGGCCTGATCCGCGTGAGCGCGGACGTCTCGAACGGCAAAGTAACGAAGGTGACATTCGAGAACGTGCCCGCGTTCGCAGTCCACCAGGATGCCACCATCGAGGTGCCCACGTTGGGTGAGGTGACCGTGGACGTTGCATACGGTGGGATGTTCTACGTCATAGCCGACGCCGAGACGCTGGGCGTCGAGCTGACGCCGGAGAATGGCAGCGAGATCGTCCGCATAGGCCGGATGCTGCGTGCGGCGGCTGCGGAGCAACTTCCTTGCGCGCATCCCCTGAACGGCGAGATCTCCGGAGTCTCGATCTCCCAACTCTCGGGACGTCCGGTCCGCCCGGACGCGCATCGGCGCAACGCCGTGGTTGTGTCCACCGGTCGGCTCGACTGGGACCGGCCAGCGACGTGGAAGGGCTCGATCGACCGCTCACCATGCGGCACCGGGACGTGCGCCAAGATGGCGGTCTTGCACGCGAAGGGCGCGCTCGGCCTCGACGAGGAGTTTCGTCATGAAGGCATCCTCGGCACCACCTGGACGGGCCGGTTGGTGCGAGAGACCGATCTCGCCGGTGTTCCGGCCGTGGTACCGACCTTGAGCGGCACCGCGTGGATCACCGGAATCGCCCAATACGTCGTCGACGCCGAGGATCCGTTCCCAGAAGGGTACACCGTCGGCGACATCTGGGCAGAGTGATGAGGCCACGTAACGTCGCCCACCGTCGGATTCGTACGATTCGCGATCGGCCGGCCCCTCCCGAAGAACTCCCCGAGCCCTTAGGTTTAGCTCACGATACGGCGGATGGCATGGGGGTGCCCATTCCTGCCGAAGTTGCCCAATCGAATCGCTCGCAAGAGCGGGAGGGTGCCCAAGTGTTGTACAGAACCAAAGGAATTCCTGCTCGTATCGGGCTTCTCGCCCTTTCCATCGCTTTCGTAGGGTGCTCCTATGTGAAGCGGGATGACTTGAACGGCCAGCTCGCTCAGGTCCGAGAGGACATGCAGGCCGAGATGGACGCCGGCGACCGCGGTCTCGCGTCGCGTATGGACGCCAGTGACGCTCGCGTGGCGGACCTCGAGGCTCGGCTCATGCAGTTCGATGCCGAGCTCGGGTCTCTCCAGGAGCAGTTCGACCTCACCGTTGAGCGCTTGGAGACCGCAATCCGCTTCAACACCCCCGTCTACTTCGCATTCGACGACGCCGACCTCCGCGCCCAAGACCGACCTCTACTCGAGCGGTTCACACAGGTCGTCCTCGAGTACTACCCGTCCACGGTGATTACCGTCGAGGGCTTTACGGATCCGGCAGGCGAGGCCAATTACAACCTGTTCCTGGGGCAGAAACGGGCAGACGCAGTCCGCGAATATCTGGTCGCCCAAGGACTCGCGCCTGAGCTGGTCAAGGCCGTGAGCTACGGCGAACAGACCCAGCGGCTGATCCGGGCCGATGGCCACGGACCAGGCGACCCGGGTTGGCAGAACCGCCGCGTGGTCCTGGTGATCGATCACGGCGACCCGAGCCGTGCTCGCGGCCTGGTCACGGACGGCTAGTAGGGCGCACCCGAAGGGAATCCGAATCGGCCACGGCCAGCCACACGATAGAGCGCGGTCAAGACGGGTCCGGAGGTCGCAGGACCACTACCTCCGGACCCGCCTGCGTTAGCGGGGCACCGTCCGAAACTGTTGTCGAATTGGTGCTCTGGCGCTATACATCCGCTAATGGGGCAGGATCTCAAGCCCGCCCCGGGCGTCTCCTAGCGGAGCGCTGCGTCAGCAGCGGGGACGCGCCTTGCTGGCTCGCCCGGCCAGCCCGTCGCTTGGACGGGCTCCCGCCGGAGGCTGCGTAGGGGAGAGTACCTTCCCAGCCGGCGTCCCTTCTGGTCTTCCCAATCATGAGCTTGATCAAGATTCGCCTCTTCGGCGGAGTCGAGGTATACCACGCCGGCTCGCTGCTGCCGTCGTTTCCCACCCAGCGGGCGCAGAGCCTCTTCGCCTACCTCGTCCTCGGCCGCGGGCGTCCGTTCCCGCGCGAGAGTCTCATCGGCCTATTCTGGGGTGAACGGCCCGAGGCGGTGGCCCGCAAGTCACTTCGAACGGAGCTCTGGCGGATCCGCTCCGTCCTGGAGCCAGAGGGCGTCCCGCAGGGCTCGTACATCCAGACGGAGGGTCAGCAGATCCGTTTCCACCCGGCGCTGGGGGCTTGGACCGACGCCTGGGAGTTCGAAGACCGCATGAACGCGCTCGAAGGCCTGGAGGGGGACGAGCTCGATCGAGAGCAGCTTTTCGAGCTAACGCGCGCCGTGAAGCTATACCGAGGGAGCTTGCTCGAGGGCGTCTACGACGATTGGTGCCTCGGGCTACAGGATCGGATGAAGGCGCGCTATCTGGGCGGCTTGGAGGCTCTCGTCCGCCACTATCGGACCCGCGCTGACTGGACCACTTCCATCGCGCTGGCGCACCGCATCCTGCAGATCGATCCACTCAGGGAGCAAGTGCACCGCGAGCTGATGCTGTGCCATTACGCGACCGGAAACCGGCCGCTAGCGATCCTGCAATATCACGAATGCGCGACGATTCTTCAGCGCGAGCTCGACCTCGAGCCCATGGCCGAGACCGAGCGGCTCTACGATCAAATTCGGAGCGAGTCACTTGAGCTCCCTGGCAAGGAGGGAGTCTCGCAGCCGGAGGGGGTGTACTCGTCCCGCATAGAAGGGGTCTTTCAGGATCTCTTCGGCCAATCCTGAAGGACCGTCCCAGTGGCTCTGGGATCAGCCCGCGTCGCTGCTTCCGGATGCCGAAGGCGATCCGGCTCCCCCATGCCCGCAAAACCGCAGCGCCACCAAGGCCAGCGTCCGAGTGACCGTGGCCAGATGGTCGATGGGTACCCACTCGTCGGGACGATGGGCATTGCGCACATCTCCCGGCCCGAACATCACCGTCGGCGTTCGTCCCTGGTTCACGAGCAGCCGCATGTCGGCACCGTAGGGCATTCCTTCGATCTTCGGCGGCCTCAACTCGACGTCTTGGAAGGCACGCGCCACGGTTTCGACGATTGGGTGGGACGGATCGATCGCGGCGGAATGGAACTGCCCGCCCCACCACTCCACGATCGGTGGATGCTCCGCGAGCCAGGAATCGGCTTGTGCCGCCTCGTCCACCACCTCCTCGAGCATCGCCATCGCTGCTTCCGGATCCTCGTCCACGGCGACGCCGTAACGCCCCTCGAACGTCAACTCCTCCGGCACGTTGGAGGCCCACTCGCCCCCACGGACCGTTCCCACGCAGAGCGGGAACGGAACGTCGTACCCTGTGAACAGGGGATCGTCGACACCGGAGTTGCGGCGAGATTCGAGTGCTCGCAGCGCACGGTAGAGGAGGATGAAGCCGTCGATCGCACTGACCCCCTCCGTACGCAGGGCGCCGTGAGCCGAGCGACCCGGCACGGTGACCCGGAAGTTGAGCGCACCGGCCTGCGCGGAAGCGATGGAGAGATTCGTCGGCTCCATGACGACGGCGCCATCGGCCCGGTAGCCCCGAAGGATTGTCGCGAGCGTGCCCGCGCCGCCCTCCTCTTCGGCGATCACGCTCTCGAGCATGAGGCCGCCGTCGAGCGTGACACCTGCTTCCACGATCGCCCGCGCCGCGTACAGCCCACAGCAAAGGCCGCCCTTCATGTCCAGGGCTCCGCGCCCGAGAAGTCGGCCGTCACGGACCGTGCCTGCCCATGGCGGCACGCTCCAGCGCGATTCGTCGCCAGCGGGTACCACGTCGATGTGTCCGTTGAAGATGAGCGACCGGCCGGGGCCATCTCGCCCCGTCGAGCCGACCAAGCCGAGCGCGTGCTCCCGCTCGATCTCGATGCTGAACCGCGGATGATCGCGCAACTCGTCGAAGTCGACGTCCCACACATCGGTCGCCAGCCCACTGGCTTCCATGAATTCGGCCATCAGCTCCTGAGCGGCGGTCTCGTGGCCTCGGTCGCTACGGACTGCGACAAGCCGGGATATTGCGTCCACCAGACCGTCCAAGTCGATCGCGGCCAGGACGCGGCTTTCGATGTCGTCCAGCTCCTGATGCGTCGGCATCGGGTCGTCTCAGCGTTGGAGGAGCCCTTGAGGTGGAGTGATTGGCCGAATGTGCCGTACAATGCGGTCAACCACCCCAATCTGCCCACCTCTCCGACGCACCGAAGAGCGCTCGGCCTATGGGCCGATGGCCCGACACGGCGCGATAACCACCCCGTTTTCACGAAGAACCCCACTGACACGGGCCAGACCGTGGGTGCGGGCGGGGCCCTTCCCGCCGTGGACGTCGCAGACGGACATGCGAAACGTCGCATCGGAGGCCGCTGTCTGTGGGCGGCCTTCGAAGGAGGGACGCGAGGCAAGGAACGCTGCTGGGAACAGGGCGAAGTGCGAAGCCGTGCCCCGATGAGCCGCTCAAATCCCCGAGAAGCGGAGGGAACCGTCCTTCACCTGCGGGCAGGGCCGTAGTAACGCGACTCGCGCTCTGGGCGACGAAAGCGAGAGCATAGCGCATCATGCGAGCAACATGCAGGCGTGGCATCAGCCTTGCCAACAAGAGGGGAGGGAGAGAGAATTGCGGCCATACGCCAGAGGTGTTGGCTGAATCCCTCATGAGCGAGCCGTACTGCGGGAAGGCAAGGGTTCCGCCAGGCCGGCCCCGGAACGGCTACCACCCCGAATCAAAGGACCGGTACCGGAGAGTAATGCGCTTCATCTACGTAGACTCGCGCGGCAATGAGGTGGAGGTCGCGAGCGTAGAGGCACTGGCCGCCCGCATCCAGTTGGGCGCGATCGTTCCAGAGACCAGGCTGTACGACGAGGCCGCGGATCTCTGGGCTCCGGCCGAGGCTCATCCTGTCTACCGCCAGATCTTGCGCGAAGGCGTCGAACCGAGCCAATCCATGGGACGGGTGAGCACCGGCGGTGAGATGCCGGGTGACCCAGGGCCGACCACGACCCGGGAAGACGCGAAGGCGGCTTCGGACGCGGTGACTTCAACTCCGAACGACGTCCCGCGAACCCGGATCCCGGGGCTGGTCGGACACACGGGAACCACGGATGGGACGTCGGACCCGGTATCCGATGTCGTCGACATCGCCGGTGTCCACGAGCCAGCCAGCATCGATGATCTGGCGCCGACGGATTCGACCGGTCCCGCCAAGGTAGTCGGGGCTCCGGGCGACGATCTGTCGAATTCGAGCCCGGAGCGGGGCGTGAGCGCTCCGACGGCTCCAGCACCCGCCCCGACGCCTTACGAGCCGGATGCCTTCGATCTCGGCTTGACGACGTCCAAAGCTGAGAGCGGGGGCGGCCCCTCCGGACCTGCCTCCTCGCCCGCGCCAGACCCGGAGTCGGAACCCGTGGGCGTGGGGCCCGAGCCACCAGGGTGGTCCCGCGAGGGGTCCAGCGCGCCCCGCGAACGACACTCCTTCGCCAGCACGTCCGATTCCGCATCGACGTGGGATGGGGACGCCTCGGGAGATGAGCCGTCACAGGGACCGCCGTCCGGGGTGGTGTCGGCAGATACCGCGACCGAGAACGCGTATATCGAGTTGACGTCACTGGGCGAGACGTTCGAGAAGGACCGAGCGCAATCGCCCAATGCCGCTCCGCCAGAAGCCGTGCTGCCGGCGCCCTTGCCGCGGGTCCGCAGCCGCGGCTTTTGGGATCTCGTCGATTCCCGCACGGGCAACGTCGCTTTCCTCGTCGCAGCCCTCCTCGTCATGCTCGCGTTCGAGACCTCGGGAGAGCAGGCGTTCTTCAACCGGTCGGCGTGGGTGCTGGGGGGCGTTGCCGCGGCCGCGGGAGTGTCGAGTCTGGCGCTCTACTGGAACCGCCGCAATCACTTCCTCATCCCGCCAACGACCTTGGTCCTCGTGGCTGTGCTCAGCGGCTTTCTCATCGCGAAGCGCAACAACGAGCAGGCGACGACAGAAGCTTTGGCCGATCTCGAGCGAGCTGTGGCGGACCTCGATGCCAATCGTGGAGGTGGTGACGCGAACGCGCCAGTCGACAGCCTACCCCTCTTCCCAGAGATTCCGGAAGACATCTCTGGAGCCGCGTTCCAGACCATGACCGACGTGATGCGGGAGTACCAGTCGGTTCTCGGGCTCCCCGACGCGCCACCCCGTTCTTGGTTAGAGGGTATCTACCTTGCCAGCGCGAGCCGCTTCCCAGGCGTCGCGGAGTACTGGGAGGGGGCGCATGGTTACATCTTGGATCTGAGGGAGATGGAGGATTCCCTCTACCAAGAGGGGATCGAGTGGAAGGTCGCCGAGGTCGGGCTGACAGCCGCTGACTCGGCCCAGCAGGTGAACGACGCAATGACCGCCTTCCGTGCACGGGGGCCGTCCCGTCGACTCGCGTACGATCAGGTCGAAGAAGTGGCCACCGCGGCCCTATATCTGCACGACCTCCTCGTGATGCGAGAGGACGACATCGAATACGATCCCTTCACTCGCGACGGCGTCTCCCGCGATCCCGTGATCGAGGCCGTTCCGACTGACTCGATCCTTCGGAACGACATGAACGCGCGCATCGATCGGCTGACCGAGGCTCTCGATCGCCTCAACGCTCTAGCCGCAGTGCGAACGCGCCGTCTCCAGGACATCCTCTTCTCCCGTCTTTGGGCCGCCATGCTCGCCGCCCCACCCGCCTTGGACTCTCTGCACGACGCCCGCTGAGCCCGCACCGGTCGATGATGGGTGCCGGCCCCTCATCCGCCTGACCGGCCGCATTTTCTGAAGCCCGCTCACACCCCATATTCCGGGTTGGTCGCGCTCACGCCCGTTTTGCGGAGGTCCCATGCGAGCCCCGAGGATCGTCTCAATCGCCGCCGTCGCCCTCGTGTGCACGGTGCCGGTGGCGGCACAGGCCCCGGAACCCGATGCATCGACCGTATCACGCCTCGTGGCACGCCCCGCGGAACTCTCGCTGCGTGTAGGCGAAAGCGCGCCGCTTACGGTGTCGGCGCTCGATGCTCGAGGTGCTGTCGTCGACATTCCCATCCGAGTGAGCGCACCGCGCCAGGCCCTCCGGATTCTCGACGGGAACGTGGAGGCGCTCGCAGCCGGCGAATACGAGCTGCGGGCGATGGTCGTGATGCCCGGTAGCGGCTCCCCAGTGGCCGAGTTGACCGTGCCGGTCGTGGTCGACTGGCCAGTCGTCGCCGAAGTGGAGATTCAGACGGAGGCGCCTACCCTTTACCATGGCTCTACGGCACGGTACACGGCCGTCGCGAGGCATGCGGACGGGTCCCTTCGCCCATCGCCGCAGATCGGCTGGTCCACGACCGATCCAGCAGTGGCCACGGTTGACGCCTTCGGGAATGTGACCGCGCTCCAAGTCGGCGCGGTGACGGTCAGCGCGAGCGTGGAGGGGGTGCGTGGCTCTTTGGACGTGAGAGCAGCGCCGTTCCCGGCCACATCGATCGAGCTCACGAGCGGCGTGGACCAGGCCCTGACCGGTGACGTCGTCGAATATGCCGTGACAGTCCGGGACGACGCGGGTCGGGTGATCGACGATGCCCTGACCTCCTGGTCCCTCGCCTACCTTCCGGACGACAGCATCGTTGCCCCTGCGGGTCCCGGGCAGGTGGACGACGGCCGCTTCGTCGCGGATTGGCCCGGTGTCTACACAGTCGTCGCCACCGCTGGCCATCTCTCGGCCAGGAGCTCGATTCGGGCCTCGCGGCGCAACGCTGTGCAGCAGCTGGAGGTGGTCGGACAGGGGCGGGAGTCACGGGTCTTCACGACCGACCTGTGGATCTGGGAGGGTCTGGACGGGAGGGATTACGCACTGACCGGATCCAAGATGGGCAATGGCGTGACGTTCGTATGGGACGTGACCGACCCGTCGAACATCTCCAAGACCGACTCCATCATCGTGGATGCCCGTACGACGAACGACGTGAAGGTGTCTCCCGATGGACGCTACGGCGCGATCTCCCGTGAAGGCGCGTCGAACCGACGCAACGGGGTTGTGATTCTGGACCTGGCGGATCCGGCGCACCCGACCATCGCGTCCACATGGGACGAGGGGGTCACCGGAGGCGTTCACAACATGTTCGCCACCGACGACTACCTGTTCACGCTCTCCGCCGGAGACAAGTACGTCATCCTCGACGTGCGTGACATCTACAACCCCAAGTATGCCGGCGAATACGATCATCCGAACAGCCGTGTCCACGACGTGTGGGTCCATGACGGCATCGCCTATTCCGCGGAGTGGGAGACCGGGGTCGTCGTGGTCGACGTAGGGAACGGACGCTGGGGCGGGTCCCCGGAAAGCCCGGTGTTCGTGACCAGCTTTCCGCTGCCCTCCGCCCAGACGCACGCCGTGTTCCCGTACCTTCAGGAGTCAACCGGGAAATTCTACCTCGTGGTAGGGGACGAGATCGTGAGCCGCAGGGGTCTGGCATGGGAGGGCACCGGACCCGACCACCGCGTTCAGTACGATCCCGAGACCGGAAAGGGTGGGTACCCGCGCGCCACTCGGGCTACATACAAATCGTCGACTTCACCGACCCCGAGGCGCCCGAGATGGTGGCCCGCTACGAGGTCTCTGAGTACGGCACGCACAACATGTGGGTGGAGGACGATATCCTGTACGAAGCCTACTACGAAGGCGGGTTGCGGATGGTCGACCTCTCAGGTGATCTGATGGGCAACTTGTACACCCAGGGGCGTGAGATCGCCGTGTTCAAGGCACACGACCCACTTGGATATATCCCCAATGCCCCCGCGGCGTGGGGCGTGATGCCGTGGAAGGGCAACGTGTTCTTCGCGGACATCAACTCGGGGCTCTGGTCGGTCAAGATCCTTCCGAAGGAGCGGCCCGTCAGTTGAACCGGAGGGGGCGGGACCGCCCGGTTCCGCCCCCGATTCGGGGTCGTAGCCACGACTCGCCTCGTCGCCCCCAGCCTCGCCAGAGCGGAGCGGCATCCGCGCCAGCTCATCAGGCCAGTCGTGCCCGTTTGGAAAGTCGCGTGGCATTCGAGCGCCGCTCCATCCGCTCCAGGGGCGTTGCTCCTCCTCGACGTAGCGCTGCTATGCCTCGTCGTCGCGCCTACCTAGAGGCGGCGCTTCGGCACTCTCGGTTCACACGCGACTTTCCAAACGGTACGCTAACGGTGCTCCGCCACCTCACTGCGAAAGCGTAGACTCGCGAACACACCGAGGTGGTCCGATGGGCGCAGACCCGAGGGCGTCCGGCTGTAGCGCGGACTGTCTCCGACGACCGTGACGCCGACCACTTGCGGCTCGGCGGCGCCCGGTCCCCTCGCCATCACGTAGTCGATTCGCTTGAACAGCGCACCCGACCTCAGGTCCTCGCTGTAGCAGCACGTGAGCCCTCCGCCTGGCCCCCGGGATGCCTCCCAGGCGTCCGTGAAGCCAGCGCCAATGACCAGGTCGTACGTCCCGGTGTCCCCGAGCGGCGAACCGTTCAAGTCGCCCACGATGATCGCGGGGTCAGTAACTCCCTGAACCAGCCCGATCAACTCGGCGGCCTGAGCCTCCTGTACTGATACGCTCGTCTCGGCGGTCTCGAGGTGGGCGTTCAGGAAGTGGTAGGTCTGACCCCGGTGCATCATCTGCACGCGGTTCCAGCCCCGGGGGATCGTGACCGGGATCGCGCCGCCCACCGGGAACGACACGTCCGCGGCGAAGTTGCCCGACGAGCTCGACACCACACGGATCCCCCGCCGCACGAGGATCACGCCGCGGTCGGTGTAGCGAACGTCGTCGAAGGTGGTGGGGCTGGTGGCCAGTGGAAGCTCGATGTCCACATTCTGGACGACACTCGCGACACGATACGCCTGACCCAGCCGATCCAGCTCACTCATCAGGATTTCAAGGAAATCGTACGCCACCTCCGTGGCTGATTGGGGGTTGCCGATCAGGGCGTCCCCAGGGGACTGAGTACGTAGGAGCGCCACCTCTTGGAGTCCGATCGCATGCGGGCGCGTGGCCGCGACCTCTCGAGCGATCAGGCGGGCTCGTTGGTTGAAGTCGTTCGCCTGAATCGAGGCCCATGTCTGGGCCACGAGCGCCGGGATTTCCGCCGGCGAGCCGGCGCCGAGGACGCGACTCGTGGAGCCGCCTATGTAGAGGTTCCTCGTCAGAACCCGAAGGGGAGCCTGCACGCGACTCTCCGAGCCGTCGGCCGACGAAACCGTCGCCGTGGCCTCCGGCGTCGTCGGCGCGTCCGAGCAAGCAGCGAGCGCAAGAGCGCCCAAGAACGGGATGGTCGATGCGACACACGCTTTCATGGCGGCCTCCACTGCGATTCCCGGGTGTGCGTGCGGGGCTCGCCCGAGCGCGATCCCCGAGTTCGTCGAGGCGGCACGGGGAGACCCCGCGCCTCACATCGGAAGCTCGGGGCGGCAGGCGCGCGCCGTCATACGTCTCTTGACGTAGCAGGCCATCGAGACGACGTAGCAGGCGGGGTGGACCGGGGGTGGGACGGGGCGGCGCGGGTTGAGCGAAAGACACGCCCGGCTGTGGGCGGATCGGTTCCGTGCGTCAGCCCCGTTCGCGCAGCACCCACAGCGCGATGAGGGCCGCCAGCCCGAGGCTCACAGCGAGCCCGGAGAGCTGGAGAGCGAGGAGTCCCCGGCCGCCGCCCGATTCGCTGAGCGACTCCGTGCGCCGAATCCCGTCGGATGTGAGATCGAACATCCACGACAGCACGAGCGTGATCGGAAAGAGTGCCAGCACCACGGCGACGAGCGCGTTGTACGACCACTCGGGCACCGGGAGTCCCACGATAACGTTGCCGGCTCCCTCCAGCACGAGCGAGCCGACGACCACGTATGCGACCCCGACCCGCCAAACCTTGCGTCTTCCCATCTCGCCGATGAAGCTCTGGATCGCCGATCGGGGGACCCCTGGCGAGCCCGACATCGCAGCAGCGTCCGCAGGGCCCGCCGTCAAAGCCCTCTCGACGTCACTGGCCCGTGGGCGGTGCTCCGGCTTCTTCGCGAGACACCGCTCGAGAAGGTCCGAGAGGCCTTGGTCGATCTCGGGCCGCAGCGTGGGGAGCTTGAGTGGGGGCTGACGCAAATGGGCGGCCGCGAGCTCTGCCGGCTTCTTGACGCCGTACGGTCCCTCACCCGTGAGCAGCTCGTACCCGAGGACGCCAAGGGCGTACACGTCCGTCGCCGCCGTGAGCGTCTCGCCCCGCATCTGTTCGGGACTCATGTAACGGAAGTCCCCGAGGACCTCGCCGACCCGGGTCAGGCGTGTGCTCTCGGGTCCGCCGCTCTCGAGAAGCCCGGCGATCCCGAAGTCGCCGAGCACCATCCTGCCGGTTTTCTGTTCCCGGAACACGTTGGCCGGCTTGAGGTCGCGGTGGATGATGTTGTGCTCGTGGGCGGCGGCGAGGGCGGCTGCGAGCTGGGCAATGGCATCGCGCGCGTCTCCAATGGACAAGCGGCCTTCGGCCTCCATCGCGTCGGATAGGTTCCTCCCCTCTACATACTCCATCACGAGATAGGGCACGCCGTCCGAGAACGCGCCCACTCGGTAGATGGACGTTGCGCTGCGAGATGCTGGCGGCGGCGCGGGCTTCACGCTCGAAGCGCCGGCGCACGATCTCATCCGCGGCCGCTTGGGGCACCAGGACCTTGATCGCGACCAGACGGTGGAGGGCGGGCTCGCGAGCGAGGTAGACGGCGGCAACGGAGCCCGTCCCGAGGGGCCGAACAAGCTCGAACTCGGGAGCCAGCTCGGCTTGGACGGCGTCCATGATTGGATCCGACCCGGCAGGCTCGATTGAGGTTCCGGACATAGTCGATCGTTGGGGGTCCGTTGTTATCCGGGTGTGCGACCTCCGGAATGCGCATGAGCGCGAGTCAACGACCGTGGCTCCCGCCGCGCGTACCCAGGACGGCGACGAAGGTCCCCGGCTGCCGGCGCGAGCAAACGCGTCGGGATAATGGGGGGTGGGCGGCCGACTGCGCCAGACTGCAGGCACAGCCCGGCATCGGGGTTAGCGCCGCCGCGCGAGCATACGCCGCTCGAGCGATCAGGACGGGTGGTGGCCTAGCGCCCCCCCTGCCCTCGAGGCCCCGGGACGCGCTTGGGAAGGAACGGTACGGAGTCGCCTTCCGCCACCATCCATTGCTCGAACTTCTGGTACCTCTGCCAGTAGCTGGACGGTGGAGACTTCCGCCAGAACACGCCCTCGATGGGCAGGAGGTAGGAGGTCTCGGGATCATCGGTGATCGGACCGAACACCGCGCGCCCCCCCGCGCCTTCGACCGGATCGGGGGTCCGGAAGAGCCACTCCGCAAGAACCAGCGTCGAGTCGGGACCGATGCGCAGGGTGCCCTCCATGGAGGGGCGATCATCTTTTGTCGGGCAGAACACGAGCGTCACGCCGCCACTACTCTCGGATTCCTCGGGAGCGTCGAAGCTGAACCGATGCAGCTCTCCGAAGGACTCGCCCACGAAGTGCGTTGCAAAGTCCGCCTCCAGCGGTGGATAGACCCAAGAGTCGTACGACAGCTCGACGGTGGAACGGCGGATCTTGTATCCGTAGCCCTCGTTGCGGATCCGCCGTTCCCAGCTGAACCGAAGCAGGGATGACGATCCGCGTTGCCCCACCGGCTCGCCCGTCATCTGGGCGGTGCCGACTTCGTCCTCTGGAAGAATGGTCTCGGTCGAGGCGAGGTAGGTGGCCACACCCAGAGTGTCGAGACCCTGGCTGTATCGGGCGCGGGCGTTTTCCCAGAGTCTCCGAGCTCGCCGGTCGTCGGGGGCTCCACAGCGATCCCGTGTAGCCTCGACCACCAAGGTCGGGAGGGGGATGGGCTCGCGCTCCAAGCGAATCTCGTAGGAGGTCACACCGGGCTGGATCTGAACGACACCGGGACGGTAGCCGAGTTGGCCCGTGTAGATGGCCAGAGCCTCGTCGACGATCGCTGCTGGGAACAGGAACCAACCCGCTGCGTTCGTGAGCCGTGCCCCCAACTTTCGATCGGCAGTCCACGCCTCGACCGCCACGCCCACCATGGGCTCCCCGTCCTCGGTCAGCACGTAGCCCGAGATCTGTGCTGCGGCTCGGTCCGGCGCGACAAATGCCGCCCCTAACGCAATGAGAAGGATCAGCCCGCTTCTCACCCCTCCAACCGTTCTGAAGACCCTTCCTCCTGCCTCGGCCAACAGGCCACTACCGCCTGCTCCGGCACTCCACGGACTATGCGTCGTCACAACTTCCCCTCTGTTTGCAGGTCGCTGAAGCCCGACCGCTCTCCCATGCTTCTAACTCGACGGGGAGATCGAGGTTCCCGGATGCGGGAAGCGATCTGATCGGGGACGGGGCATTTGCGCCGGAGCCGCGGCCTCCCTCACAATACGCGCTCAGCGGGTGGACAACGGGCGAACTCACGGGAGCGGAGAGCACCATGGCGGAACGTAGCCTCGTAGCGCGAATGAAGGGAGCCGCGGCGCTGAACATCGACACGTTCGAAGAGGTGGAGCACGACGGAACGGCGACTGGGCAGGCGGCGGCGGTCGTCGCCATGGTGGCCGTCGCATCCGCGATCGGCCTTTCCGGGCAAGGGCTGATCGGAATGATCGGCGGAGTAGCCACGGCCATCTTCGGATGGCTCGTCTGGTCCGGTGTGACCTATATCATCGGCGACAAGGTCTTCGGTGGGACTGCGACCTGGGGCGAGCTACTTCGGACGATCGGCTTCGCTCACGCTCCAGGCGTGCTCCTGGTGTTCGCCTTCGTACCCGTGCTCGGCAGCTTCCTGGCGATCGCCGTGTACGTGTGGATCCTGTGGGCCGTCGTCATCGCCGTCCGTCAGGCGCTCGACTTCACAACCGGAAAAGCCCTGGCCACCGGGTTCCTCGGGTGGCTGGTGATCTTGGTCTGCCGGAGTCTGTTGGGGATGATGTGACGGCACGGCGCCGCATCTGAACGAGGCCGTCGCGTCAGGTGAAGAAGGGGTTCTCGCCTGCCACGTGGTCTGTAATGTCGTGGATGGCCGTGACCTCCGGGATGGACTGATGGATCATCTTCTCCACCCCCTGCCGTAGCGTGAGCCGCGACATGGCGCAGCCCTGGCAGCCACCCATCATCTCCAGATAGATCTCGGTGCCCTGGACGTCGGCCAGTCGGATTTCGCCGCCGTGGGCCGCGATCGATGGATTGACCTGACCGTCCAAGAGATCCTGTACCCGCTCAGCGATGGGGCCGGTCGGTGCGCTGGGCCCCTCGGTGTCCGCACCTGGAACGGGTTTCACCTCGAATCCGCTCTCGTTCAGGCGCTCGATGAAATCGACGGTGGCCCCGTCGAGTCGAGGTGCGCTCGAGCTGTCCAAGAGGACCGTGAAGCCCCCGGCGTCAACGGAAACGTCGTCGTCGGCCCGGTCCGTGGTGCCGACGAGGGTCAGCTCGAACTGCGGGGCGATGGGGCTGCCATCCATCTTGATACGCAGAGCTTGCTCTCCGTCGGCGTCGGCTCCCATGAACGAGAGCACCATTTCCCGTGCCTTGTCCGTGAACGTCAACATAGTTCTTCGCGTCCTTCGCGTTCGGGCCTCGAGCCCGCTGAGATCATTCGTCCGAGACAGGAGCGACCCGTAATCCGAGGCTCGCTCCACGCGGCGTTCTCAACGCCGACGCTATGAATATCGCGGGCCTTCCGCGCTGGGCAACCGCACCGAGGGTAGATCTCCAAGGCGTGTTGGTTGCTGGCCCGCGGGGCCTTCCCGATATTCCCGCCTTCCCCCAGGCAAACCGGGCGTGTTCCGCCGGGTTCGTCCCCGCCACTTAGACGGAGCGTCCGGGCTTCGGCGGGAGTCATGCTCCGTGAAAGCTCCGCGACCCGAGGAACCGAATAGGCGATGGCCAGCGCAGATCTGATGGACAAGCTCGTGTCACTCACGAAGAGACGCGGATACATCTTCCAGTCGTCGGAGATTTACGGAGGCACGGGTTCTGTTTGGGACTACGGGCCTCTGGGCGTCGAGCTGAAACGGAACGTCAAGGAAACCTGGTGGAGCGCGATGGTTCACCAGCGCGACGACATCGAGGGGCTCGACGCCGCCATCCTCATGCACCCTCGCGTCTGGGAGGCATCTGGGCACGTCGAGGGATTCACCGATCCACTCATCGAGTGCAAGACCTGCAAGAAGCGCTTCCGGGCCGATCAGATCGAGGAGTCTGCATGCGGACGGAAACCGAGTCGCGCGCCCGGCGGCTTCGGCGACTGTGAGCTCGGCGAGCCGCGCCTCTTCAACCTCATGTTCAAGACGTTCATGGGTCCCGTAGAGGACGATACGGCAACCGTGTACCTACGTCCCGAGACTGCCCAGGGCTCCTACGTAAACTTCCTCAACGTGCAGACCACGGCTCGTCAGAAGGTCCCGTTCGGCGTCGCCCAGATCGGGAAGGCGTTTCGAAACGAGATCACACCCGGGAACTTCATCTTCCGAACTCGGGAGTTCGAGCAGGCGGAGATGCAGTTCTTCGTCGAGCCCGGGACTGACGAAGAGTGGTTCGACTACTGGCTCGATGCACGGATGAGCTTTCACAAGGAGTCGCTGGGCATCAGTGCCGACAAGCTGCAGTTCCATGAGCACGGGCCGGACGAGCTCGCTCACTACGCGAAGCGGGCCATGGACATCGAGTACGAGTTTCCGTTCGGCTGGAAAGAGTTCGAAGGCATTCACAACCGCACGGACTTCGATCTGGGGCGCCACCAGGAGTATTCGGGGAAGAAGCTGCAGTACGTGGAGCCCGGAGGTGGTGTGAAGTACCTGCCCTACGTTGTGGAGACGGCGGTCGGAATCGACCGCATGGTCCTCGTCGTGTTGTCCGATGCATACCACGAGGAGGAGGTCGACGGCGCACAGCGCGTAGTATTGCGCCTCCATCCGCGACTGGCCCCGATCAAGGTGGGGATCTTCCCGCTCGTCAAAAAGGACGGCATACCCGAGATCGCTCAGGGGCTGCACGAGGCGTGCAAGAAGGCGGCGATTCCCAATTTCTACGACGTCTCCGGTGCGATCGGCCGTCGATACAGGCGGCAGGACGAGGTCGGCACGCCTTGGTGCGTCACCGTGGACGGCCAGACGGTGGAGGATGGAACGGTCACGATTCGAGATCGGGACACGCTGGAGCAGGTCCGCGTCAGCGCGGACCACGTCGTCGGCATCCTGCAGGAACGGTTGACGCGTGGTCCGTAGCCGGACTCCAAGTGTCCCGTTGGTAGCCCGCTAGACGCCCCCAGCTTCTTTGGAGAACCTACGTGGCATCCAAGTCCGAGGTGTTCAGCTCCCGCTGGGGGATGCTGCTGGCGATGCTGGGAATGGCCGTCGGGACCGGCAACATCTGGCGGTTCCCGCGCATCGCCGCGTCGAACGGCGGCGGCACATTCCTCGTGGCCTGGGTTTGCTTCCTGCTCCTCTGGTCGGTTCCTCTACTCATCCTCGAGTTCGGGATGGGGAAGGGGATGCGGAAGGGTCCCGTGGGCGCCTTCGCAAAGATGCTCGGCCCCAAGTTCGGCTGGATGGGTGCCTGGGTGGCGTGGACCGCGACCGCGATCATGTTCTACTACAGCGTGGTCATGGGTTGGACGATCCGCTTCTTCTGGGCCTCGCTCACCCGCGAGATCCCCACTGCGGTCCCCGACGCGTTCTGGACGTCGTTCGCGGCTTCGCCGTGGGCTCTCCTGACGCACGCCATCGCCATGAGCCTCGGCGTCTTCGTCGTATCGAAAGGCGTGAAGGGCATCGAGACGGCGGCGCGCTTTCTGATCCCCAGCCTCGTTATCCTGGTGATCGTGCTTGCCGTCAAAGCGATCACCCTACCGGGCTCGTCCGCGGGCCTGGCGTTCCTGTTCACCCCCGACTTCGCCGAGCTCAAGAACTACCGGATATGGCTGGAAGCGCTCACCCAGAACGCCTGGGACACTGGAGCGGGGTGGGGTCTCGTGTTGACCTATGCGATCTACATGCGGCAGCGCGAGGATACTGCTCTCAACGCGTTCCTGATTGGGTTCGGGAACAACTCGATGTCGCTGCTTGCAGGGATCATGGTCCTCTGTACGGTCTTTTCCGTGATGCCCGATGCGGCGAGTCAGATCGTCGGTGCCGGGAACGAGGGCCTCACGTTCATCTGGGTTCCGCAGCTGTTCGGTCAGATTCCCGGGGGGCAGTTCTTCATGGCCCTGTTCTTTCTGGCCCTGGTGTTCGCCGCGTGGACCAGCTTGGTGGCGATGATCGAGCTGGCGAGCCGCGTGCTCATCGACGGGGGGATGCAGAGAAGCCGCGCCATCGCCATCATCGGCATTGCAGGGCTGCTCTTCGGGATTCCGAGCGCGCTGTCCATGGATTTCTTTCACAACCAGGACTGGGCATGGGGCGTCGGTCTCATGCTGTCGGGCTTCTTCTTCGCGTTCGCCGTCGTCCGCTATGGGGTGACAGACTTCCGAGAGACGTTCATCAATACCGGTGATTCCGACATCAGGGTCGGCGCTTGGTGGGACTGGGCGATTCGGCTCGTCATGGTCGAGGCTGTCGTGCTGCTCGCTTGGTTCCTGTGGCAGGCGCAGGGAGCGAGCCTACGCGAGACCTGGACGCTGTTCAGTCCGTACAACATCGGTACGGTCATCATCCAAGCAGTGGCGGCATTGCTCGTCCTCCGTGCCTTGAACGGATGGTACGTCGGGCTCACGCTCAGGGGGAGCAGTCTCGCTACGGAGGCGCCCGCCGGCGGGGACGACTGACCTTTCGAGAGTTCGAGAAGGCTGCCCGTCGGGCCTTCAGTCGAATCCCGGACGAATACCGGGTCGGGGTCGATGGACTGTCGGTCCGTCGCGAAGCGTTGCCCCACCCGGTGTTTCCAGACGTCTACACCCTCGGCATGTGCGAGACCGAGTCCTACCCGTCCGGTTGGGAAGGACCCGAGACGACGCGCTCCGTAGTCGCGTTGTACCACGGCTCCTTCGGCGAGCTCGCCAGGCTCGACCCGCGCTTTGACTGGGGAGCGGAGCTGTGGGAGACGCTTACCCATGAGCTGCGCCATCATCTGGAGTCGCTCGCGAACGAGGACCAGCTAGGGGGAGTCGACTACGCGATGGAGGAGTCGTTCAAACGGGCGGAGGGACTCGATTTCGATCCCTGGTACTACCAGTCCGGTGACGAAGTCGCCCAAGGAGTCTATCGGGTCGAGACGGATTTCTACATCGAACAGTATTGGACACAGCAGGCCCTCGACGGAACCGACGAGGTCCGCTTCGAGTGGCACGGATCGACGTATGGAATCGATGCGCCCGATCAGCTCGGCGAAGTGCTATTCATCTGGGTCGACGGTGTGCACGT
Source organism: Longimicrobiales bacterium (assembly GCA_965248625.1). GTDB lineage: Bacteria > Gemmatimonadota > Gemmatimonadetes > Longimicrobiales > Gaopeijiaceae. The sequence goes on from OZ252109.1 coordinate 3,540,527, forward strand.
CGGGCCCGGAGAGCTACAGGTCGTGCTCGTCCGAAAGCGAAAGTGGTGGGAGGCATTCATGCGCCGTCCGCCGGGTGACGTCCGAGAGTCCGAAGCGGTCGCCCGTACGGTGACGGACTAGTGTGGTGTTTGGAAAGTCGAGTGGCATTCGAGCGCCGCTGCATCCGCTTTGCCTGGCACCGGGCCGTCCGCCACGGGTAGCCTCGGTGCCATGACGATCCATGACCGCTACGCACGCGTGACCCCGTACGAAATCGCCATTCCGGGACGGGCGTTCGCCGACGAGCGTTTCGGCGCCGTCCGCGATGAGGCCGACGAGCGCGGCATGAATGCCTGGGAACCAGGAACGTTCGTGATGCTCGCGCAGGCCGGGCGGGCCGTGCGTGACATCCGAGGCGAAGACGACGATCCCGCCTTGATTCATCAATACGGCATCATCCTGTATCATGCGTATCATTTCTGGAGTGCCGGTGAGCCGCTCTACCTCGTCGAGACTCACACGGCGCGGCAACTGGTGGATGGGGAGCGCGCTGGCGAGCTCGACGGTCGGAGTCCAGCGGTCCCGAGCCCGGCGGCCTACGTTCAGCTTCCTCACCTCCTGTTCTGGGCGAAGCCCGATCCTGAAGGGCCGGCCGAGTCTCTGGACGGGTTTTTCTGGGTCCTGACGCCGGCGAAGCAGCTGCACCTACTCGTGGCTCTCGGCATGCGGACGGGCCGTCCGGGGTTGAGCGTGATCTCGGTACCGGGCGTCGAGCTCGAAGAAGCGAGGAGCTTGGCGGCGGACCGAGCCCGTCCGGATGGAACGGACTTCCAGAGCACGTTGCCGGGTGGCCAGCTCGACGAGCTCTATTCAATCGAGACGCACGCTGAAGCGCTGAAGCTGACTGCTCTCTTTCTCCGGCACATCGCCCACTTCCCCGAGGTCGTGGGCGAATCCGTGACGGCCCAGGGGTCTGCGGGGACCGGGAGGGTCCCGGTCGCGGACGGCGAGCCGCTCCATAGCACTTTGGCGTACCGGTGCGTCAGACCGGCGGAGGCGGGGTGAGAGAGTCCAAGAAGGTCCGCACAGAGCGGGCAGCGAAGGTGTTCGCGATCCTTCACAGAGAGTACCCGGACGCCCATTGCGCCTTGGACCACGCGAACGCCTTTCAGCTGGCCGCGGCAACGATCCTGTCGGCCCAGTGCACCGATGCGCGCGTCAACATGGTGACGCCAATCCTCTTCGAGCGGTACCCCGAAGCCGAGGACCTCGCCGGTGCCCGGCCGGAGGACGTGGAAGAGATCATCCGCTCGACGGGCTTCTTCAGGAACAAGACCAAGAGTCTCGTTGGAATGGCGACGGCGGTGACGGACAAGCACGGCGGCGAGCTTCCACGGACCATGGGCGAGCTCGTGAAGCTGCCAGGCATCGGGCGCAAGACGGCCAACGTCATCCTCGGGAACGCCTTTGGGATCGACGAAGGCGTTGTCGTGGACACGCACATAAAACGCCTGTCCGGCAGGCTGGCATTCACCCGACTAGCGGATCCCGTGAAGATCGAGCAAGACCTGATGAAGATCTTTCCGCCGGAGAACTGGACTCTGCTTGCCCACCTCCTGATCTTCCACGGGAGACGGGTGTGCGCGGCCCGCAAGGCACGCTGTGAGGACTGCGCTGTCTCTCATCTCTGCCCGTCCTCGAGCGTCTGAAGCCGCGCACGAAACAGCGAGCCCGAGACCACGACCCGAGCAAGTCCGACGAAAACCCGAGACCGAGAGCGAGCCGCAATGCCCAGCCGTCAGGACGCCGAGAATCTGCTGCACGAATGGGTGGAGAACGAAGGCCTGAGGAAGCACATGTATGCCGTCGAGGCAGCGGTGCGTTTTTACGCGCGGAAGATGGGTCAGGACGAGGACACCTGGGGACTGGCCGGGCTTCTCCATGACCTGGACTGGGAGAAGTACCCCGACGAACACCCACACGAAGGTGTGGCTCGGCTGCGGGAAGAGGGCTACCCCGATGAGGTCATCCGCGCGGTGCTGGCGCACGGATACCCCGAGCGGACCGACGTCCCTCCAGAGACGCCACTCGACAAGGTGCTCTTCGCATGCGACGAGCTCTGCGGTCTGGTCCACGCCGCGTGCCTCGTGCGGCCTACCGGGATCGATGATCTGAAGCCCAAGTCGGTGACCAAGAAGCTGAAGGACCGGTCTTTCGCTGCAGGAGTGAACCGGGACGACGTCGCGCGAGGGATCGAGCTCATCGGGATCGAGCGCAGCGAGCATATCCAGAACGTGATCGACGGCATGCGCGAGGTGGCCGAGCAGTTGGGGATTCGCGGGGAGGACGTGACCAGGACGTGAACGGAGGGGCGCCTCGACCGTGGCGACGTCGCGCTTGCGCGACCTCTCGCCAGGGAGAAGCTGGAGGCGCTTCCCTGACGCGGACTGGCTCTTGCAGCGTGCGAAAGCCGGCCCGCGAATTGTAAGGAACCCGTTAGATGGGCCGGTTTAACAAAGACGCTCCACAGACCGGGCTCTACAGGCCTGACGATCGGGGTCGTGCCCCACGAAGGAAATCGGAGGACGCTTGAACCGCAGAATCCCGCTTCTCGTCACCCTTACTGCGCTGGTCCTGGGTTCTGAGCTCCAGGCCCAGGATGTCGAGGCGCTCGGGCGAGTCTACGGCACTACGCCGCCTCAGGCCTATTTCGACGAGCTGCAGGCCGATCCTGACGCCTTCCAGTTCGAGCGCGGATTCCGCTCACGGCTCGGGGGTCCAGCGGCCGCGGGTGGAGCGGGAGGCCCGGCCGCTATCCTCGGTCCGCGGGAGGGCGCGGTCGCTGGCACGTTCCGCTTTCCGGTGATCCTCGGACTCTTCGCCGACTCGCCTGAAACGGCTCCATTCCCAGCGGCCGTGATCCAGCAGGAATTTTTCGACGGTCCGAACAGCCGCTTCCAAACCGTACCCGAGCTCTACTCGGAGATGTCCGGCGGAGCGGTCGATCTCATCGGTGTCGCGCTGGATTGGCAGCGGAGCCAGCTCACTCAAGTCGAAGTGGCGGGCGGCAACAGCGGGCTCTCGCCGAGCAGCGCGCGCGTCGGCGAGTACATCGTCCAGATCCTGACGCAGATCGACCCCGCGATAGACTGGGGCCAGTTCGACAACGATGGTCTGGACGGGATCCCGAACTCGGGCGACGACGACGGCTTCGTGGATGTCCTCACCGTCATTCACCCGACCCGCGGTGCCGAGTGCGGTGGTGCCGATCGGGACGACGTCATCTGGTCACATCGGTGGACCCTGAACCCGTGGATCGGGGGCTCCTGGCCCTCGCCAACTCCCTCGGCGTCGGCGAACGGCGGTCTGATCCGCGTCCAGGACTACACGATCCAGCCCGTCTACGCGTGCGACACCTCAGAGCTGAAGATCAACGAGATCGGGGTCTTCGCGCACGAGCTCGGCCACGGGTTCGGGCTACCGGACCTCTACGCGACAGCCGACAACACGAACCACGGGGCCGCAGGCAAGTGGGACCTGATGGCCACAGGCTCATGGGGCTGCGGACTCTTCGACCCGGCGCGGCCTTGTCACATGGGAGCGTGGAGCAAGGACCAGCTGGGCTGGGCGGACGTCGAGGTGTTGGCACCGGGCCTCGACCACGGTGTGCTGAGCCTCGAGCCCGTGGAGCTGGGCGTTCAAGTCTACCGTATCGACAGCGGGGACGGCTCCGGCGACTATTTCCTGCTGGAGAACCGACAGCGCATCGGGTCTGATGTCGGGCTGCTGAACACGGGGCTTCTCGTCTGGCACATCGACCCGACCGTGGTCGCGAACAGGTGGGGGCAGAACTCCATCAACAACGACCCGGCCCACATGGGCATCTGGCTCCGTCAGGCGGACGGGCAAAACAGGCTTGCGCAGTCCAATGGCGGCCGCGGCGACGGCGGCGATCCGTTTCCAGGCACCTCGGGACAGTCCGTCTTTCACGCCGGCTCCCTACCGGCCTCCGTCTCTCATCAGGGAGCGGCCACCGGGCTGACCCTTCTCGACATCGCAGAGGTGACCGGCAACGTCGAGTTCCGAGCGCTCACGAGGTTCCAGACGATCACCCTACGTGCGGAGGGTGGAAACGGGGAAGGGGGGATCTTCAAGGTGGACGGGGCGGTGCCTGGTGCGCCGGAGCCGTTCCTCAGCTCAGCTCCCTTCCAAGTGCACGAGTTCGAGGCGGCCGCGGGCGTCGACGTATCGGGCGGCTTTCGAACGGGATTCACCGGATGGGAGGACGACTCGACGGATCGTGTTCGTGAGTTTGCGACTGGACTCGATGACGCCGAGCTCGTCGCCACCTACGACACGCCCCAGATCCGGTTCGACGTCGTAATGGAGGGCCCCGTCGCGGGTATCGACCCTGGCACCGTCCTCATCGAGCCGGGAACGTCTGATGGATGGGCGTCTCAGGGGACACCCGTGACGGTTACCGCCTCGCCCCGCACCGGGTTTGCCTTCCGCGAGTGGACAGGTTTCCTCGAAGGGAGTCCAAACCCGGCCGTCCTCACGCTCGACGCGCCCGTCACCGCCTCTGCGGCATTCGACTTGACGTACGCAATCGCCGAGACGCCTGGGTTCATCGAGATCGAGGCGGCCACGCAGCAGGAGATCGTCTTCGAGGTCGCCAACGCGAACTTGCCGGTTCAATGGACGCTTCGCCTCGGCTCTGTTCCCGAGGGACTGCTTTTCCGCTCCGAGGGCCTGATCACAGGCGTCCCGTTCGAGGCAGGCGACTTTCCTCTCGAAATCCGCGTTACGGATGCCATCGGTCTGGAGGCGACCGTGGGGCTCACCCTGCGAATCGAGCCCCCCGGCTTGGGGGCGGAGGATCTGGCGGCGCCGTTCCTCCTCCAGACGGGTTCCATGACGAGTCTCCAGCTCGACTTCCTCGATCGGAACGGGAATGACAACGGAGCATTTGATCTCGGGGACTTGCGTGCATTCGTGATCGCGAACCCCGAACTGCCAATGACGGGCGAGATCCGTGCGTTCGTCCGGACCATTGTCCCCCTCGCGGACCTCGGAGGAAAGCGATGAGGCCGGCGTGGGCTCCGCGCCTGGGTGGGGACGCTTCCCGCCCCGTGCGCCCCGGGCGGCTCCTCGTCGCGGCGTTTGTAGCACTCACGGCCCTGGCGTGCGACTCCGGCCCGAGCGGTCCTGGTACGCTTCCAGCCATCGTCGTCCCCGCCGCGGGTCAGGACCTCGGCGCGGTCGTACTGGCCGTAACGGGTTCCTTCGTTACCGGATTTTCTCCATCCGGCTCGACGCGTCTCTTCTCCGCGCGAGTCTCGCAGACGGGAACGTATCGCGTGGTTCTCGTGAACACGGCCCCCGGGGACATGGTCTTCGGAGTGGACGTCGAAGATGTCTCTGCGGCACCGCCTGTCGTGTCTATCGTGCAAGGGGTCGACGCCGAGAACCGTAGGCTCGTGTCACTACTCGGTCTGAGCGTGACATTCGAGCGCCCCTGACCCGGTCACGGAGGCGCGCACAGCGCCCCCGGATTCTCGTCGTCGCGTCGTTCGTGGCGGCGGCGGGCTGCGAAGAAGGTCCGCTCCCACCACCGCTCCCTTCCTACATCGTCGTTACGCCAGCCGAAGCGCTTCTCGCGCCAGGTGATTCGACCGAGCTCTCCGTCCACGTGTTCTCGGCGGACGACGAGCGGATCGACATTCCCGTCACGTTCCACGTCGACGACCTCGACGTTGGCCGGGTCGACGAGGCCGGCGTCTTCGGGGCTCTCGCACCCGGTGTCACGCGGGTGGTCGCTCGGGAGGCCGGTGGTGTTCAGGGTCAGACAACCCTGGAGGTCGCGTTCGTAACGGGGTTTTCCCCTCCCAACAGCGCCCCGGGAGGCATCCTGACCATACGAGGCGCCAACTTCGGTGCGCAGACGAGGGCATTCTTCGGGGCTACCTCCGGGCCGACCCGCACCGTGGCGTCAGACGGGCGGACCTTCGAATCGTGGGTTCCCTTCGGCGTGCCGAGTGGTCCACTCACTGTCGTCGTGGCCGACGGCCAGCGGATCACGACGAATGAGTCCTTCTTTCTGACGGGGGACGGCGACGACGCCTAGAGCCCAACGACTTCGATGTCCCGGTCGACCTTTCCGTGCCCTACGAGAACCCGTTCCTCTTGTCGCGCGTCCAGAACATGGACTACTACACGATCTCGCTGAATCGGCCCGCTCCGCTCACCATCAGTGTCTCGGACCGAGAAGAGATCAACACGTGGAACCAGCGTCTCACCCTTCAGGTGAACCACGCGGAGGACTTCGAGGAGGTCGTGGGGATCGCCCCGGTCTTCGCGTTCGAGGGGAATCAACGCATCGACGGCGTGATCTCACGCGAGCTCTTCCCAGTCGGTGACTACGCGATCCGCATCTTCGTGGCTCCCGGGAATGGAGCTGTCGACCGGCGCTACGAGATCACCGTCGACACGCTCGTGACCCACGCTGTGGCTGCGGACTCCTACGAGCCGAACGACTGGCCTCTCGAAGCACCTTTGATCGGGCTCCCGTTTGTGGACTCGATGTCGATCGAGAATCCGTGGGCGGTGGACTACTTCACGATCCGCGTCGGTGAACGCTCGAAGATCAGCATGCGATTGAGGCACTCCGGAGGCTCGAAGGGGCTGTTCTTTCTTCAGGACGATCGGTCGGTTCTCTGGAGTGTATCCAACGGCGTGCGCCCGCTCGTATGGAGAGGGGTCATTGCGCCGTTTGGCGAGATCGAGCTGGATTGCACGGAGCTCGCGGGCGAATACAGAATCGGCGTGTTGGAGAACGGAGGTCTGACGGGGCGCTACGAGCTCGAGGTCACCGCGGAGCCGTTCGAGGGCGGGTTCTTCAACTGCCGACAGCCGCAGCTCGGAGTGCCCGACGCGGCGACGGGGCTAATGGCGGCCCGTCCCTGACGCTTTCGAACGTCCCGTCAGCCGCCTCGGAACGGGTTGCCTTCACCTCTACCGATGGACACTTTACGCCCGCCGAAAAACGGGAGGTGTCCGACGGTGCCACGCTGTTCACGTGGCATGAGCATCGTTCCGCCTTTCCCACACACACCGGAGCCCGTTATGACGACCGCCACCTGGATCACGATGACCATCGTCATCGCATTCGTTTGGGGCGGCTTCTTCCTCGCGCTCTCCACGGCCATCCGCAAAGAATCGGGGAAGTCAGAAACCGACCGTGCCTAAGCGGACCGACCTCGAAAGCATCCTCATCCTGGGGTCCGGGCCGATCATTATCGGTCAAGCCTGCGAATTCGACTATTCGGGTACTCAAGCGGTCCGAGCCCTTAAAGAAGAGGGGTACCGGGTCGTCCTGGTCAACTCCAATCCGGCCACGATCATGACGGATCCGGAGCTGGCGGACCGTACCTATATCGAGCCCCTCACGGCAGAGTGGGTCGAGCGCGTGATCGCGCGAGAGCGGCCCGACGCCCTTCTTCCCACGATGGGTGGCCAGACCGCGCTCAACATCGCGATGGATCTCGAGCGCGACGGCGTGCTCGAGAAGTACGGGGTCGAGCTCATCGGAGCGAACGCCCGATCCATCGTGATGTCCGAGGACCGCGAGCAGTTCACGGAAGCCATGCACCGCATCGGACTGGCGGTGCCGCGCGGCGGGTTCGCCCGGACGCTGGAAGAAGCGCAGGAGTTCGTCCGTGAGATCGGCTACCCGGCCATCATCCGACCGAGTTTCACTATGGGCGGAACGGGGGGAGGGATCGCCTACAACGCCGAAGAGTTCCAGGAGCAGGTCCGACGCGGGCTCGATGCGTCCCCGATCACGGAGGTTCTGATCGATCGCAGCGTGATCGGTTGGAAGGAATACGAGCTCGAGGTGGTTCGAGACGGATCGGACAACGTCATCATCGTTTGCTCGATCGAGAACTTCGATCCGATGGGCGTGCACACCGGCGACTCGATCACCGTCGCGCCGGCACAAACCCTGACCGACGTCGAGTACCAGAAGATGCGGGACGCCGCAATCGCCATCATCCGCGAAATCGGCGTGGAGGCGGGAGGCTGTAACATCCAGTTCGCGGTCAGCCCGACCGATGGCGAGCTGCTCGTCGTGGAGATGAACCCTCGGGTGTCGAGGTCCTCGGCACTCGCCTCCAAGGCCACGGGCTTTCCCATCGCGCGCGTGGGCGCCAAGCTGGCCGTCGGCTTCCTCCTCCACGAGCTCCCGAACGACATCACGAAGACGACTCCCGCGTCGTTCGAACCCGTCCTCGACTACGTTGTCGTCAAGTTCCCCCGTTTCGCTTTTGAGAAGTTCCCCGACGCCGATCGGACCCTGGGCGTGCAGATGAAGGCAGTCGGCGAAACGATGGCGATCGGGCGGACGTTCCGGTCCGCTTGGCAGAAGGGACTGCGAGGTCTGGAGATCGATCGCGCAGGTTGGGTGACGGCCGACCGGTTGGAAGACGACGGACTCTCTAGCGACGACCGTGATAGCTTGCTCGCCGCACTTCGCAAGCCGACCGCCGAGCGGCCGTTCCAGCTCAAGCGAGCGCTCCAGCGGGTCGTCGACTTCGATGGAGCCCTGGACTCGTCCGTGGGCGGGCCGTCCCGTCCCGTTGGCGGACCGTCGGGCGACGGAGGCGGCTCGTCCCACGAGCCGGGCGGGTCGTCGGTCGACGGGAGCGACTCAGTAGCTCTGGACGATGCACCCCTCGAGGACGATCCAGAGCGCCTCATGCTCGAGGACATCTACTCGGCCACGCACATCGACCGTTGGTTTCTCGACCAGCTCAGCCAGGTCATCGAGCATGAGCACGAATATCGGCGCGCCTCGGAGGTGACGCCGCGCCTTCTGCAGGCGATGAAGCGCGAGGGTTTTTCCGACTGGCAGCTGGCCAAGCTGAGGTCCGAGTCGGAGTCTGAGGTCAGAGATCGTCGCTGGGGGTGGGGCATCCGACCCACGTACAACGTCGTGGACACGTGCGCCGGCGAATTCCCGGCCGAGACGCCCTACTACTACTCGTCGTACGAGGACGAAGACGAAGCGCAGCCCTCGGATCGGGAGAAGGTGATCATACTGGGGAGTGGACCGAACCGGATCGGGCAGGGGATCGAGTTCGACTACTGCTGCGTTCAGGCGGTGCTGGCGCTGCGGGAGGCGGGCTTCGAGACGATCATGGTGAACTCGAACCCCGAAACGGTCTCAACGGACTTCGATGTCTCGGACAAGCTCTACTTGGAGCCGCTGACCCTCGAGGACACGCTGGAGATCATCCAGCGCGAGAATCCGAAGGGCATCATCGTGCAGCTCGGGGGGCAGACCCCTCTCAAGCTCGCCGCTGAGCTCGCCCGGCTGGGCGCCCCGATCCTGGGTACCTCGGTCGAGGCGATCGACCGAGCCGAGGACCGGGAGCGATTCGACCAGGTCTGCCGTGAGATCGGTGCGCGTGTGCCCGACAACGGCGTAGCGAGCAGCATTGAAGAGGCGCTTCCCGTGGCCGAGGCCGTGGGGTACCCTTTGCTGGTCCGCCCCAGCTATGTGCTCGGCGGACGGGCCATGCAGATCGTGTACGACGAGGCCTCGCTGCGGGGATATTTCGAGCGGGCCGTCCAGGCGTCGCCCGAGCACCCCGTTCTCATCGACAGGTTTCTGGAAGACGCGTTCGAAGCGGACGTCGACGCTCTGTGTGACGGCACTGACGTCGTGATCGGCGGCATCATGCAACACATCGAAGACGCGGGTGTCCACTCGGGCGACTCGGCTTGTGTGCTGCCTCCGTACCTGCTGACCGGGCTCGAGCTCGACGAGATGCGCGCTCTGACGCGAAAGTTCGCCCTCGAGCTCGGCGTCGTGGGTCTTCTGAACGTACAGTACGCCGTTCGGGACGGCCGCGTATACGTGCTCGAAGTCAACCCGCGAGCCTCGCGGACCGTCCCGTTCGTGAGCAAGGCCACCGGCGTTCCACTGGCGCGACTCGCAGCTCGGGTGATGGCCGGCGAGCGGCTCGCCGATCTCGGGGTGCCCGAAGAGCCGAGCGTCCCAGGGGTGGCTGTGAAGGAAGCGGTATTCCCGTTCAACCGCTTCGAAGTGGACACTTTGCTCGGCCCGGAGATGCGCTCGACGGGCGAGGTCATGGGGTTCGACGACTCGTTCGGGATGGCCTTCGCGAAGGCCCAGACGTCCGCGGGCAACCACCTTCCAAAGAGCGGCGGTACGGTCGTCCTCACCGTAAACGAGTCCGACAAGCCGACTGTGACCCCGATCGCGCGCCGCTTACACGACATGGGGTTCCGCATCCTCGCGACCACGGGGACTCAGGCGTACCTCAATCGTCTCGGGGTGCCCGCCGGACACATCTTCAAAGTGAAGGAGGGGCGGCCGGACCTCGTGGACCTGATTGTCAGCGGAGAGGTCGACTTGCTCGTGAATACTCCGATGGGCAAGAAATCGCAGTACGACGACTACTCGATGCGGCGCGCGGCCATCACCTACAACGTCCCCTACCTCACGACCATGTCGGCCACAACGGCTGCCTGTGACGCTCTGATCGCGCTCCGCTCACGGGCACCCGAGGTGAAGAGCCTTCAGGAACGGCTGGGTATCGGGAGACGCTCCGAGCTGGCGCCCGTATCCTGACCTGAACGCGTGACCAGATCGAGCACCGAGCGCACCCGAGACGCAGGCCGATCTCGCCATGTCCTCGGATGACCGTGAGCAGGTTGTTGAAGTCGTGGGCGACACCTCCCACCAGCCGCCCCAGCACCTCGAGCTTCTCCGCCTGGCGCAGGCGTTCCTGACTCTCGGCCAACAACCATTCCGTGGACACTCGATCCGTGACATCGTCCCCGACGACCGCGACGCGGGCAACCTGCCCCGCCGAGTCCCTGAGCGGGAGGAAGTGATACCTGTAGTGTCTCTCCCCGCCCGTTGCGCCCGGCAGACTCTGTTCCACGTCGAAGGCCGAGCCGCCCTCGAGACAGCGCTCCACGTGCCGGCCGAATCGTTCAACGAAATCACCGGCGTCGGCCTCAGGCCAGATAAGCCGAGGAGTGGGGTGCACTCCCTCCGGGCTCCAATGCGGACCTGGGAGTCCCGCTTCGCTGGACTGCACGAGCCGAAGTCGGGCATCGAACAGGGCCGTCCCGCCCGGCAGGAGCTCCACGAAGTCCTGGAAGAACCCGATCTGCTCCGTCGCTGCCCGCTCCGCTTCCTCCGCCTGGGCGGTCGACGATTCGAGTGCGGACGCTATACGCTCGACGATCCCGCCGGCTCGGCGATCGCCTCGGGCGTTCACGTCGCTCCCCGGTGCGCGACCACGGGGCAAGGGGATCGCCCGGAGCTGGCGCCGAGCGACAGCGACCCCAACGTAGACGAAGAAAAGAGCGCCGAAGGTGAGGGACCCGCCCACCAGCGCGACTTCCACCCGTTCGGGTACCAAGAGCCAGACGCCCAGAGAGACGACCCCGGTCAAACACGACACGATCACCGATCCCAGCCCGAGCGAGTCGAGAGCCGGCAGACGGACGCCGTCGACTTCGTGAGATGGCATGGCACGTGCCGTATAGGGAGAATGTTGAAACATATTTTGACGGTACAGAGTGGTTCTCACCTCTCAAGAAAGAATATCGACAGAACGATGCTCATCCTTGAGAGAAGGCCGCTCAGGAGCGTGTCGTAGCACGATCGTTCGGGAAGCACAGGCCCGGCCGGTGGCGCCAGAGTCGCCGCCGGGCCCGCCGCCGTCTGGGTATGGGATGTCGCACACAAGAGACGCAAAACACGGGGGATGACGAAAAGCGATGAGCGGGCCTCGCCAAAGTGTTGTATCGCTGCCGAGTTGGCCGATCGGCGGTTCTCGAGGGCTCCAGAACCCTGGAGCCAGCGGGGGATTCACGCTCATCGAGCTCCTGATCGTAGTAGTCATCCTCGGCATTCTCGCTACTCTCGCCATTCCCCAGCTCCAGCGCGCACGCGAACGAGCCCTGATCGCCAGGGCGATCGGCGACATTAACGCCATCGAGGTCGATGCCTACACGTTCGAGGCGGGCGAAGGCAGATTCCCAGACGATCTCTCGGAGATCGATCGCGACGGACTCCTCGATCCTTGGGGCAATCCGTATCAGTTCGTTCGGATCGCTGGTCCAGGAGGCGCGAGCATCGGGAAACTGCGAAAGGACCAGTTCAACGTCCCGATCAACTCCGACTTCGACCTGTACAGCATGGGGCCGGACGGCAAGTCGACCCCCCCTCTTACGGCCAACGCCGCGAGGGACGACATCGTCCGCGCGAACGACGGCGGTTTCTGCGGTTTGGCATCAGACTACTGATGGCACGGATGACGGGCGGTTTCCTGCGGACAAGGGTTGCCCGCCGCGTATTCGTACTCTTCGTAGCCAGCGCTGTGATCCCCACGGGCGTGTTCGCTGTGGTTTCCTACCGTACCGTCACCAGGCAGCTGCGGGACCAGAGCCAAGCTCGGCTCATGCACGCCAGTCATGCAGCGGAATTGGCCGTCCGTGAGCGCATCGACCGCCTGAGCGAGGATCTCTCGAGGATCGGCGAGTCGGTGAGCCGGTCTCCCGATCCCGCGGGCTCGACCGCTCGAGACTTCACCCTCCGAGGCTTCTCGGACTTCTCGTACGTCGCCGATCACCAATCGGACGATGCGCGGCCTGTCCGGCGTCGCTTGGACGTGCCACCACCGGACGTGCTCGAACATCTGGCGGACGGGAACGCGGCCTTAGTCGTGAGTCGAGACGGAGCAGGGGCCCCACTCATTGCCGTGGTCACCCACGTCGGCCGTGGATTGTTGTACGGGTTCGTCGATCCCGAGGTGCTCTGGTGGACGGCCGAGCAATACGCCGACCTGCCCTCGGCCGGGCGGTTCTGCGTCCTCGACGATGACCGTCTTCCCCTGCATTGCTCAGTCTCGGACGTCGAGGTGTTGCCACCACCCGAGGTGCTGACAGGTGAACGGTGGGCCGAGTGGAACGACCCGGTCGCGGGCGCCCAGATGGCTGGGGTCCGCGAGGTGTTCCTGCGTGCCAGCTACCGTGCTCCCTCATGGCATGTAGTCGTCAGCGAACCCGTTTCCGAGGCGATGGCACCGATACGGGTCTTCCGGGGGAGCTTTCCGTTCGTGGCCGTCCTGTCTGTGCTGGTCGTGGTATTCCTCAGCAACGTGCAGATTCGGCGCAGCCTGGGTCCGTTGGAGGAGCTCCGTGCCGGCACCAAGAGAGTGGCCGAGCAGGAGTTCGGAACGCCAGTCGAGGTGTCGAGCGGTGACGAGTTCGAAGAGCTAGCCGCATCGTTCAATCAGATGTCGCAGAGTCTCGGACTCAGCTTCGACGCTCTAGGTGCGATCAGTGAGATCGACCGTGCCGTGCTCTCGAAGCCAGGCGTGGACAGCCTCGTCGGGCCGGTCATCAGTCGTTTTCGCTCTCTCCTCGCCGCTGACGATGTGGTGGTCTTCGTCAAGGGTGAACCGGGATCACAGTCCGGATGGATGTACTGGCGACAGAACGGTGATCTCATCCGGGTCGAAGCCAACGACGTCTCTTCGGGCGACTCGGTTGGTCGCCACTTCGTGAACGACGGGCTACCGCCTGTTCTCGACGGCACACCGTTGGTGACTTGGTCCGGTGGGAGCGTCACGCTGATCCCCCTCGAGGTGCGTGGTCGATCGGCCGGCCTGATCGCAGCGGCCTCACACTCCCGCGACGCGCCGTCTGACGAGCGGCTCGAGCAAGCGATCAAAGTAGCCGACCAAGTGAACGTCGCCCTTGCCGAAGTCCATCTTGTGCAGGAGTTGAACGATCTACGTTGGGGCGCCCTCCAGACACTGGCGAGAGCCATCGACGCGAAGTCGACATGGACGGCCGGCCATTCCGAGCGCGTCACCCGTCTCGCGGTGGCCATCGGTCGGCGGTTGGGCCTCGACTCAGTAGAGCTGGAGCTCCTCAGGCGCGGTGGGTTGCTTCACGATGTCGGGAAGATCGGCGTCCCCTCGGCGATTCTCGACAAGCCTGGGCAACTGAACGAAGACGAGTTGCGGAAAGTGCGGGAGCACCCAGCGATCGGCGCAAGGATCCTCGAGCCCGTCCAGGCGTACGCCGACGTCATTCCGATGGTCAAGCACCACCACGAGTTGCTGGATGGTTCCGGGTACCCCGACGGACTGCGGGGGGACGAGATCCCCCCGCTGGTCCGGATGCTCACGGTGGCCGACGTATTCGACGCGCTCACGTCGCGCCGACCCTACCGGGCGGCGCTCAACCCGGCTACCGTGGTCGAGTTCATGAAGTTCGAATCTCCCGGCCGCTTCGATGCCGAGCCAGTCCAAGCGCTGGCGGCGATCGTGGCCGAAGAGGGGGTGGGGATCGCGCGTCCGGAGGCGGTGACCGCCTCCGTCTAGGAGCGACTCGCCGCCCAGTGACTGCACCCACCGCGTTCTACCTCCACCCCGCCGCTCCCCTGCACGACACTGGTTGGGGCCACCCCGAGCACCAGGGCCGACTGCCGGAGCTCGCTGCCACCGTCGGCAGGGACCTGTTGGCACTCCACGACAGGGTCGAGCAGCGCGAGGCACGCGAAGCCACCGAGTCCGAGGTGCTCAGGGTGCACACGGCCGATCACATAGAGCGCGTGCGGCAAGCCGTCGCGTTGGCTGGCTCGGAGGGCTTGGCGGCGCTGGACGCGGACACCGTGGTGTCGCCAGCATCGTGGGAGGCGGCGTTGGGGAGCAGCGGCGCCGTGATCGCCGCCGCCGAAGCCGTCGCCACCGGCTCCGCGGCCAACGCCTTCGTGGCCGCCCGGCCACCGGGTCATCACGCCACCCCGTCCCGGGCAATGGGCTTCTGCCTGTTCAACCACGTCGCGGTCGGGGCGCGCTGGGTCCAGGACAACGGACACGGGGAGCGTGTGCTGATCATCGACTGGGACGTGCACCACGGGAACGGCACGCAGGACATCTTCTACAACGACCCCTCGGTGTTCTATCTCTCCCTGCATCAGTCACCGCACTACCCGGGCACGGGTGCGCGGGAGGAGACTGGGGTTGGACCGGGACTCGGAACGACGCTCAACGTGCCCCTGCCGGCCAGCACGCCCCGGCCCACCTACCTCGACGCCTTCGACGAAGGGCTGAGCCGGGCACTGGACGCGTTCGCACCCGATTTCGTCTTCGTCTCCTCGGGGTTCGACGTGATGGCTGGTGACCCGCTTGGAGGCATGCTCCTCGAGCCCGAGGATCTTCACGAGATGACTCGGCGCGTCCTGTCGATTGCGGAGCGGCACGCAGGCAGACGCACCGTGATCACCCTCGAAGGAGGGTACGATCCTCCGCGGACCGGAGTGGGAGCAGTAGCCGTCATCCGGGCCCTGGCGGGCGCGGACTATCCCTGAGGATCCGCGAGCAGGTGCTCGTACGGCCCATGCGCTCGTCGCCGTTCCGCTGGTTGAATCGCCTCTCGGTGCCCCCTACCTTTCGAAATGTCTCCAACCGACCCGGGGCCGGCTGGCGGGGGCGATGTTCCCTCCATGCTCGACCTGGTCCGACTCAGTCCGCGTGCGTTATTCCCACCCGGCGGTCGAGAGCTCTATCGGCAAATCGCTCTCCTGACCGAAATGCGTCCGGGGAGCGAGGTTGCCGTGGTCGGATGCGGTGCGGGCGTGACGCTCGAGTACTTCGTTCGAGAGCACGGGGCGCACGGCTTCGGCGTGGACTTCGACGCGGCCCTGATCGAGCGGGCGCGCGATCGGGTCCGCACGGCCGAGCTCGAGGAAGACCTCCATGTCGAACAAAGCGCTTTGGACGATCTCCCGTTTCGCAACGCGCAGTTCGACGTCGTTCTCGGCGAGCTCGGAGTGACGGCCCACGCTCGACCCGAGGAGGCCGTGGAGGAGCTGGTGCGCGTCACCAAGCCCGGTGGGCGGATCGCATTGATCCAGCTCGTGTGGAAGGCGCCGGTCGCGGCGGAGCGCCGCGACGTGCTCTCGGCTCACCTCGGCGTGCGCCCGCTCATGTTGGTCGAGTGGAGGCGCCTCCTGCGCGGGCAGGGCATCGAGCGGTTGCACACCGAGGACTGGTCCGACGAGGAGACGGCGTTCCGGCCTCAGATCACGAAGCCGTTCCCGGACTTCGCGGAGCTGTTCACGTTCACCGAGAAACTCGGGATCCTTCGACGTGCGTGGCAGCGCTGGGGTCTCGCCGGTGTGCGCACGGCGCTGGCGCGGGAAGCGGAGGTGCACCGATTGCTCACCCGTGAGCGGATCCTCGGTCTCGACTTGCTCATGGGGCTGAAGCCAACGGCGAACGACGAATCCGGGGTCGTGACCGTCGGGCACCCTCCGGAGGGTTCGGTCGCGGAGCACCTCGGTCCCCAAGCCCCGGAAGACGACAAGGATCCGAGCACACAGGGCCTTCCCCTGTTCACCCCGAAGGAGAACGACGCTTGACCCACACGAGCCCGCTCTTATCGCCCGAAGGTGTCGAGCGCGTCCAGGCGGCGCTTCGCGACATGGGACTGCACGGATGGCTCCTCTTCGAGTTTCACGGTCAGAACCCGATCGCGGCATCGCTGTTGGAGCTCGGATGGAACACTCGCCGTTCCTTCACCCTCGTTCCCGACCGGGGCGATCCGGTGGCCGTGATCCACGCGATCGAGGGCTCTTCCTGGCGCCACTGGCCCTGGGGCAAGCGGATCTACTCGTCGTGGCGCGAAATGGAGGAGGCCCTGGCGGACCTGGTCCGGGGGCGCCCTCACCTCGCCATGGAGATCTCGCCAGGCTCCAGCATCCCGTACCTGGACCGCGTTCCGGCCGGGATGGCAGAGCTCTTTCGGGCTGTCGGAGTCGATCCGGTCAGCTCGGGGGATCTCGTCTCGATGTTCCACTCGCGCTGGTCCGAGGATCACCTCGTGACGCATCGACGTACGGCCGGCATCGTGGCGGACGTGGCGACGGAGGCGTTCCGACGTGCCGCAAACGCCGTGCAGGCGGGGGAACCGACGACCGAAGGGGCCCTCTCCCATTTCATCCGGCGGAGGTTGCACGACGAGGGATTAGAAGAGGAAGTGGATTGCATCGTCGCTATTGGACCGAGGGCCGCGGATCCGCACTATGCCCCGGACGACGTCGGAGAATCGATCTCCAGCGAAGCGCTCCTGCTCATCGACTTGTGGGGCAAGCCTGGCCCCGGCGATGTCTGTGCTGACCAGACCTGGATGGGCTTCTTGGGCTCGGTGCTGCCCGACCGTACGCAGAAGATCTGGGAAGCCGTTCGCGATGCACGGAAGGCTGGCGTCGAGCTCCTGGAGACGCGGGTCGCCGCGGGCGACGAGGTGAGGGGGTACGAAGTGGATGACGCGTGCCGACAGCTGATCAAAGATCGTGGGTACGCCTCCCACTTCGTACACCGGACAGGTCATTCGATCGACGTGGATCTTCACGGCAGCGGCCCTAACCTCGACAACCTCGAGACCCGCGACGACAGGCTGCTCATCACAGGGGTGGGCTTCTCGATCGAGCCCGGCATATATGTGCCCGACGAGATCGGGATTCGTAGCGAGGTCGACGTGTACTTCGGCCCGGAGGGCCCCGAAGTCACGACCCCCAATCCCCAGGAGGAGGTCTTCCTCTTGCTTGACGACTAATCGATCCATGGCGGGGGCGAAGCCGCTCGTCGAGGTTGCGCTTCCACTACCTGTTCATCACACCTTCACGTACTCGGTGGACGGAGGCCGTGCCACTCCGCCGGGCACGCGCGTGCTCGTTCCGTTCCGGCAGGGCGAGCGGATCGGGTGGATCGTCGGCCCTGGGCGACCCGACTCCGAGGCCCGACGGATCCGGCCCGTTCTCTCGATCCTCGACGACGAGCCGACCGCCACTCCGGAGCTCCTCGAGCTGGTGCGCTGGATGGCGGACTACTACGTGGCGCCAGTCGGAGTCACGTTGCGGTCGGCAATGCCTTCGGTGCTGGCCGACGCTTCTCGCGACTTCATCTCGCTCACTGGAGTCGGCGCTCCACGCCTCACCTCGCGTCAGGTGCGAATCATCGCGGCCTTGAGGGCGAACGGCCGACCCCAACGGGTGCAGGCACTGCGCCGCACGCTGCGCATGGGCTCCGTGTGGCAGGAGATCAGGCGCTTGGAAGCTCTCGGCGTCGTGCATCACCGGACCTTGCCTCCAGCCGAGCCCACGATCCGAACACGGAGGGTCGCGCGGATCGTCCGATGGCTGGAGTCACTGGACGAGCGGGACGAAATATTCGCCCGAGCCAGACGCCAACGCGCTTCCTACGAAGTTCTCGAGGCGGCCGGAGGAAGCCTTCCGCTGGCTTCCCTCCTCGACCAGGGATTCAGTCGCGCAGTGGTGAAGGGCCTGGTCGGCAAGCAGGTCGTGGAGATGTTGGACGAAGAGGTCGTCCGCGATCCGTTCAGTTCGGTGCCTGTCCCCGACCCTCCGAAGCTCACGCCCACGTCCGACCAGGCCGCCGCCCTGGAGGCGCTATTGTCGGAGCTGGACACACCCACCCCTCGCCCGTTCCTGCTCCACGGCGTTACCGCATCGGGCAAGACGCTCGTCTACATCGAGCTTCTCAGAGAGGTGGTGGATCGGCGCGGCGGCTCCGCGATCGTGCTCGTGCCCGAGATCTCACTCACGCCTCAGACAGTGGCCCGCTTTCGGGCACACTTCGGCGACCGCGTCGCTGTGCTCCATTCGGCACTGTCGGACGGCGAGCGCTACGACGCATGGCGACAGCTTCGCCAGGGGCGGAAACGGATCGCGGTGGGCGCGCGCTCCGCGATCTTCGCCCCCCTTTCAAACCTCGGGGCCATCGTCGTCGATGAAGAGCACGACGGCAGCTACAAGCAATCCGAGGCTCCCAGGTATCACGCGAAGGACGTAGCCGTCATGCGCGCCCACCTGGCCGGGGCTGTTTGCGTCCTCGGGAGCGCGACGCCTTCCCTCGAAAGCTGGTCGAACCAAGACCGGGGCAAATTCGAGCTACTTCGCCTGCCCACTCGCGCGATGGGAGTGCCATTGCCCCCCGTGCGTGTCGTAGACCTGCGCGAGATCCGGGCGTCCGGCTCGGGCAATGGAGGCCGCGACGAGCGGGGGGGCGATCGGTCCCAGAGTTGGCCGCGCCCGCGGGGAGAGAACACCGTCATCCTCTCGTCGGTGCTGGACGGCGCCATTCGCGACCGGCTGGAAAGAGAGGAGCAGACGATCCTGCTCCTCAACCGCCGTGGGTATTCGAGCTTCGTGCAATGCCGGGAGTGCGGCGAGGTGCAGACCTGCGTGTCCTGCTCGGTGTCGCTCACCTACCACCGGGTGTCCGGCCGCTTGCTCTGCCACCACTGTCGGCATGAGGAGCCAGCCCCGGACCGCTGTCCCCGCTGTGGAGGGAAGAACCTCGCGCTACGCGGCCTGGGCACGGAGCAAGTTGAGCGGAGCGTGGCCGAGTCGTTCCCGACTGCCCGGATCGCGCGCATGGACATCGACACGACTTCGCGAAAATGGGCGCACAGCGAGATTCTCGGACGGGTCGGCAGAGGGGAGGTCGATATCCTGCTCGGCACGCAGATGATCGCGAAGGGTCTCGATTTTCCACGGGTCACGTTGGTCGGCGTGGTGGACGCGGACGTCGGTATCCACCTTCCGGACTTCCGGGCCACCGAGCGCACGTTTCAGCTCCTCAGCCAAGTCGCCGGCCGGGCCGGCCGTGGGCCCCTCGGAGGCGAGGTCATGATCCAGACACGCGTCCCCGAACACTACGCCATCCAGGCGGCCCGGGCACACGACTACGAAGGCTTCGCCCGGCGCGAGCTGGCCGAGCGCGCCGGCCCGCCTTATCCGCCGCACGTGCGGATGGTGAACGTCGTCGTCTCCAGCCCCGATCCCGACGCTGCGGTCGCGGCCGCAGAGGGGGCGACCGCGTGGATACGGGCGCGCCTACGTGGCCGAATCGGGTCGGTCGGCGCTCGGCACAGTGTCGCGGCTGCGCGGGATCGAGTATCGGAATCTCGAACGAGCGACGTCGGCGTCGAGGTCACGGGGCCGGCGCCCTCGCCCATCGAGCGCCTGCACGGAAGGTGGCGGTGGCATTTCCTGCTGAGGGCAGCCTCGGTCCGCGCCTTGGGAACAATCACTCGTGACTTCGCGCTCGGCTTCCGGCCAACCGGAAGCGCGGACGTACGCGTCTCGATCGATCGCGATCCGGTGGCGCTGCTGTAGCGTCGTGGAGGAACGTCTCGGTTGACAGGACGCGTAGAACACCGGGCCGCGGTTGCTGGTCCCCAGACCCCCGACTAGTTTCCCGCGCCATTGGGCAAGCGATCCACACGGATCCTGTGCGTCAGGTCCCCGGTATGCAGAGGGAGTTCGTTCCTGAAGACCTGGAGGTCTTCGCCCGATGGGCTGCCTTGCACTCAACGCCTCGTACGAGCCGCTAACCATCGTACCCGCTCGCAGAGCGGTGCGCCTCGTGCTCGATCGTAAGGCCGAGATCCTCGAGATCGACGGGCTGCGTGCCTTCCGGTCGGAGCGGCAGGAGGTGCCGTGTCCCACCGTCATCCGACTGGTGCGCTACGTGCACGTGCCGCGACGCTTCCGGCGTCAGGTCACGAACACCTTCCTTTTCGCGCGCGACGACTACTGCTGCCAGTATTGCGGCCGACACCGTGGAGAGCTACGTGGCCGGCAGTTCCTGACGCGGGATCACGTACTTCCGATCTCCCGGGGTGGTGACAACTCCTGGGGCAATGTCGTGACGGCGTGCTCGCCCTGTAATAACCGGAAGGGAAGCCGTACGCCCAACGAGGTAGGGATGCGGCTCATCTCCACCCCCGGCGAGCCAAACTACGTCCATCTCGTTTGGGCGGTCCGGCGCGTCACCCCCGTGCAGGGCAAGTACATCCGCACGTTCTACGGAGAGGACGTGCTGTCGGCGATGACGGGGGGTGAGGCGGGTGAGTGGTCGTCCTACTCGTCCAACCAGGCGTACGGCCTTTCGTAGAACTGGCCGCTGCCGCGGACCGTGCCGTTTTCGGAGTACTCCTTCCAGCGGATCACCCAGCCGCGGATCTCGTCTGCGATGATGCTGTACTCGAGTCCTTTCATCTCGGCGCGTTCCGCGAGGAATCGTCCGAGCGGCGCGGGGAGGTTGGGGATGCCCTCCACTCCGTAGTCCTCGTCGTCGTCGAGCAGCTCGCGCCGGATCTCGGACTCGTAGACCTTGAGGGCACGAATCGCCTGCTCTACGGCGTCCGTGACCTTCCCCACACTCTCGGGAGCCGCCGTCCCCGTCCGATTGCGGATCTCGCGCAGGAGCTTGACGGTGGACGGTGCGCCCAACTCGTCCCGCACCCGTTGGAGCTGTTGTAGCAGACGCTCTTGAATCCGCAGAAGCTGAGAGAACTCCCGCTTCGCCTTTCGTTCCTCACCGGTGAAGGGTGGCATCATCCCTCCAGCGGCAAACGAGCTGCCCGCGATCTCTCCGGGAATGTTCATTCCTGCATGATATCGTGTTCAAGGGGCTGAAAGACTCCCTGTCATAATCGTTCATCGGGGCGAGCGCCAGGCGGTGCTGCCCTCTGGCCCTCTGGCCCAAGACGCTTGCAATGATGATGCCCTTGGTGGGCAGGCGCCTCGGGTGCAGAAGACCGCGATCTCGGCCGGCCCCGGGGGTTCCTACCCGAGCTGGCCAGCTTCTGGCGCGCTCAGCCGTCGATCCCGACCGCCAGCGGGCGCTCGCGCGGGAGCACGTGGGGTGACCCGTCCAGCCCGCCCACATGCCCCAACACGGTGCCGCTGGGCCTGGCTCGATTCGATCACGGAGGCCCGCAAGTGGGGGCGAGATCCGATGGCAGGGATTCGCAACTAAGTATCCAATACCGGAATTCGTTACCGTCAAGAGACCGGCAAAAACGTCCTAGTGAAGAATTTTCCGATCTCCTAAAGTGTTGATATGGCGTCAAAGGGGGTGTTCCCTTAAGTCCACCGACCCCAAGATATAGTGGTTACCGGGGCTCTGCGGGCCGTTTCCCACGTCCGGTGCCGAGGTAAAGGGCCGAAGCTGGCGTGGGAGCACACTGAACAGCCTGCTCAAGCAAGCGGTAGAACAACAGGCCGCGAGCCCGGGATGTGCGTCGGTTGAAGCGAAAGGTGAACTCGTCCAGATAGTAGGGGAGGTGTTCGCGGGCGATCCCTCCTTGGAGGGTTCCGAGGACCCAGCGCTTGAGGAGAGACGCCACCCGATGTACGGCCGACATGAGCACGTGCGCGGGATCGCCGGAGGTCGAGAGGTTCGTGACCGTGTGGCGAAAGCCCAGTTTGGCGAGTCCCTGATAGCTTGGCCATCCGTCGGTATGCACCGTGCTTGCCGGTGCGATGCTATCCTTGACGAAGCCTCGCAGAACCGGAGCGGAGAGGTCGGGCACCCAACGCAGCCGTATTCTCCCGATCTTGCGTCCGTCGACCTCGGCGGCGATCGCGACGATGGCCTTCTTGATCGTCTCGCGGCCCCGCACTCCAGCCTCCACGCCCCCGACATAGCTCTCGTCCACTTGCACAACGCCGCTCAGCTGGTCGCGATCCGGTCGGACCATGGCCCGGCGGAGCTTGTGGAGCCAGACCCACGCTGTCTTGTAGCTTCCCAGTCCGAGCACACGCTGGAGCCCGAGAGCATTGGCTCCGTATTTCTGGCTCGTGAGCTCCCAGGCAGCGAGAAACCACAGACGCAGGGGCGAGCGCGTGCGGTGGAACACGGTTCCCGCCAGCACCGAGGTCTGCCTTCGACAGTGTGGGCAGACGAGACGCCCCCGCGATGCTCGCCAGACCTCTCCCAACCCGCCACAGCCCACGCAC
This sequence comes from Longimicrobiales bacterium, assembly GCA_965248625.1. Lineage (GTDB taxonomy): Bacteria > Gemmatimonadota > Gemmatimonadetes > Longimicrobiales > Gaopeijiaceae. The sequence goes on from OZ252109.1 coordinate 3,563,398, forward strand.
ACAAACCCTTCCGGCCAGCGCAGACCCTCCACGTACTCCAGGCATGCCGCATCGTCGGGGAAGAACTCGTCCAGCTCCAGCCGCGTACGGGGATAGTCCACGCCGCCACGGAGCTGAGAAGCCGGAACCGCCATGACCACAACATGTAGTGGGCGGTGGACTTAAGGCAATACCCCATTGGCGTCATTTCAAGTGTTGCATGAGAGCGGCACAGCTCTATGCACACGTCTTGCACAACGGGCCACCAACAGGAATGGGTCGGCTGGGGTCAGCGACCTGAGACCTGAAAGGCGACGACTTGGCGAACGGACCAGCGAGAAGTGTCAGGCCGATCCAATCGCAAGCGATATGAGGAACAGACAAGATGTCGAACTACGCAACGAAAACGGGATGCGCCCCAGCGGGTGACGCCGGCTTCTCGCTCATCGAGTTGGCGCTGGTGTTGATCATGATCGGGTTGATGTCGGCCATCATGATGCCGAACATCGCGGTGGCGCGCTTTCAGCTAGACGCTTCGGTCATGGAAGTCGGCACGGGACTCCAGGCCTCCCAGCGTCTTGCCGTGCTGAGGCAGCACGACCTGGTCATATCGTTCGATACGACCACTGGGCGGATGACCGTGCACTCGGACGCCAACAATGACGGCGCATTCCAGTCGGGTGAGGACGTGCGGGTCGTGGATCTGGAAGAGGGCGTCATGTTCGGGTTGGGCGGAGCATCCGGGCGGCCACAAGGCAACACGGCCGTGACGTTCACCAACCTTCATCTTGGCCTTCCGGCCCTCACGTTTCACCGGAACGGAAGCGCCAGCCAAGAAGGCATCATCTACCTCACTTCTATCCGCTCTGGTTCGGGCGGCGCATACCCGGAGGATACCCGGGCCGTGGAGGTGGAGCGTTCCACCGGTCGCGTGCGCTGCTTCAGCTTCAAGACCAATTCGTGGACGGAGGCGTGCTGAATCATGAATAAACAAGGCTTTACTCTAGTTGAGATGATCATCGCGTTACTGATCCTGACGACCGCCGTGCTGGGAATCGGCGCGTCGGCGGGGAGCATGGCGCAGACCGCCGGAACGGCCGAGGTCGACGCGCTCGCCCTCCAGGCCGTCGAGGACAAGATCTCCTCGATCATGCTGGACCCTCGCTACCAATGGCTGGACAGCCTCTATGCGGGCAGCGAGAGCACCATCGTCGGACTCGATCAGTACACGCGCGACACGGACGTGACGCGCTATCAACTGACGGGCACCGGTGGGCGCATGATCGACTACACGAGGATCACCGTGACCGTCGACGGCCCGGGCACAGCCGAGTCCGTCGCCCGGTCGCTGGTTTTGGGGGCACCATGAACACTCACAAGCTGACAACGGACCGGCGAGGCATGACGCTCGCCGAGATCCTGATCGTTCTGATGGTTTTCGGAGTTGTGATCACGGGGGCGCTGGCCTTCATGAGCACCCAGAATACCGCGTTCCACAAGGGTCTGGACAGGATGAACGCGCTCCAGAATCTGCGGTACGCCTTCGAGCAGCTCGAGACGGATCTCAAGACGCTGGGAACGAACCTGCCGGCGGACCAGCCGAGTCTGGTCTATGCTGGCGACGACGTAGTCGCATTCTCGGCGGACTACGCGTCGAACGTGGCGAACGACATCTTCTCCGTGTTCTACGAGCCGGGTGCACCGACCGGACAGGTCACGGCGCTGACATATCCCATCACTATCCCGAACACGTCGTTCGGGTGGCCGGACTCGGCCTACACGACGGCCGCGGGCACCAACAGCCCCGGCGAGCTTCTGGTCTTTTACTTCGAAGCCGACACGGCCACGACGCGCACCGACGACTACGTCATGATGCGGCAGGTGAACTCCACTTCGCCCGAAGTCGTGGCGCGCAACATTCTCAAAAGTGGGAGCGAGCCCTTCTTCCGGTACGTACGGCGGAAGGACTACTCGAGTCAGCCTTCGGAGATCGACACGATCCCCATGGCGAGCCTGCCGATCATGCACTTCTCGTCCTACCACGGCTCCGTGTCGGACACGGGATCGTCCGCCCTGGCGGACAGCGTACGGGCCGTGAAGCTGGCCTTCGGATCCACGAACGGTCGCGCGGGCGAGCACGAGAAGACTGCCGAGATGACACGCGTGGTCATGATGCCGAACGCGGGGCTCTCGCTCATCAAGACCTGCGGTGACGAGCCCATGCTCGGGTTCAGCGGCATCCTGGTCTCGCTGGGCACGACGGGCGGCGGCGACACTTCCATCGACATCGTCTGGTCCCCCGCATTGGACGAAACAGCGGGTGAGAAGGACGTAGTCAGATACGTGATCTGGCGGCGCATTCCGCCCTCGCTCGACTGGGCCGACCCGTATCTGAGCGTTCCGGCCGGGCAGACGAACTACCTCTATCAAGACACCAACATCGTGACGGGCATAGGCCAGCAATATGAGTACGCTGTGGCGGCCCAGGATTGCACGCCGTCCCTATCCGGGATGACGACACCTGCCCAGATCACGGTTCCGTGACCCCTCGTGGGCACGCATTGGAGAGAGCGAACGATGAACGCGTTTGACAAACACCCAGACGAGAGGGGCTTCGCCCTGATCCTGACCCTGTTTGTGGTCATGGTCATCGGCGACATCGCCACCGGCGCGGCGTTGATCGGGTCGAACAACCTGCTCGTGAACAAATACTACTCCCGCGGCAGCACCCTCGAGGTGTCCGCCCACCCCGGCATCGAGGTCGCACGGGCCACGATCAACGGCGACAATACCCTCTACCCGGACTCGGGATACACCGTGCTCGAGTCGGGCGTCCCCGTTAACGACGGATCGGGGAGCCCGATCCCCGGAGTGCGGCGCTGGTTGTACGCCGGCCCGACTGGCGTCACGTCGGGGCAGTACGGCGTCTTCGGCAGCATCATCTCCGTCGTCAAAGACGATGGGGGTGGCGCCGCGATCCGCCGGCTACAGGTGTACCAGGAAAGCTTCGCGAAGTACGCGTACTTCACCGACTTCGAGCCTTCGTACATCAAGTTCGGCGGCGGTGACCAGATCTTCGGGCCCGTTCACACGAACGACTACCTCAAGATCTACTCCTCGGGCGCGACGTTCCACGGCAAGACTCAGACTGCCAAGTCGGTTCAAGGCGCCAGCTACGGCACGTTCATGCAGGGGTACGACGAATACGTTCCCGCCATCCCGATGCCCCAGACGGCGGATCTGACCAAGCTCGCGACCCAAGGAGCCGCCGGCGGCACCTCCTTTTCCGGAGACGGGAACGGCGGACACGGTGAAGCCACTACGCGCATCGAGTTCGTGGCTCTGGACCTCAACGTCGACGGCGACATAACCGACGACGACGAGGGCTTCCTGATGGTCTACCAGTCGCCCGACTGGGCGTGGCTGGGCGCGGAGCGGACGAGCAGCTGGACGACAGACATCAACTGCGGACGCCCCATCAACGGCGGCGTCGACTGGCAGCCGCTCAGCACGCAGTACACCATCGCGGGCGACAACAACCGCCGGTGCTACCTGGGCGGTTCGGACATCCTGAACGACGTGGTCGGCGGCAACCTCGGCGCATTCGTGCCCAACGACGGCCGCGGCGCGTGGCTGCCGTGGACGGGTCCGATCGATCCGAGGGTCACCGCCGCGGTGGCTGCGCTCGGCAGGCCAGGTAAGGAGTTGTACCTCTTCCCCATCAGCCGAAAGCTGAACCCCAACTTCAAGGGGGTCGTCTACGTCGACGGGAAGACAGGCGTGTCCGGCACGCTCCGTGGCCGCGTCACGCTGGCCGCGACGAACGACATCATCTTCTTCGATGACATCACGTACGCGACGAACCCGGGTGCGGGCACGTGTCAGGACATCCTGGGGTTGTTCTCGCAGGACGACATCGTGGTGGGGGACAACAAGATCAACGCGCCGTACGACCCGGGCAGCGGCCCTCCGAACTACGACTACCTGACCTGGGACGACACGAAGGACGAGTTCTTCCACTCGGTCGTTCTCGCGCTCGACATCTTCACCGTCGAGAACTACGACAGCGGCTCGTCCAACGACGAGTGGTGCGAGACGGTTGTCTGGGGTCGCGGGTGCCTTTACCTGACCGGCGGTATCATCCAGCGGACGCGTGGAGCCGTGGGCCTCACGAGCGGTCGCGGCAATCTCAAGCGCTACTCGTACGATGCCTGTGCGGCGAGCGAGCCCCCGCCGTACTTCCCGACGACCGGGCACTTTACGAAGGGGCAGTACTATCAGGTCGACCCAACGGGTTGGTCGGTGGACGCTTACTTCCAGATGCTGACTCCGCCCTAGCTGACGGAATGAGCTGACACCGTTTAGCACGGTCCCGGGTTCGCCCGGGGCCGTGTTTTTTTTCTCCCGAGCCCGTAGCTTGCCCCCCCTCTGTCACCCATGCCGGGCTCACGCCATGTCGCGATCGAGAGACGAGACCCGACGCGTGTTTCTCCGCGGCCTCGCGCGTGCGGCGGTGTTCGCTCTGCCCACGTTCGTCTCGCTGGCGACCCGAGAAGCCGAGGAACAGGGTCGTGGGCGAGGTCGGTTGCGTGGCCGATTGGCTGGCAGGTTGAGGGGCCGGCTCAGGGGGCGCGGGGGCTTCTCGACCCTCGGTCCCGGCAGGGGCGGCTCGAGCGCCACGATTCCAGCGACTCCAACCCCGTCATCGGCCGCGCCGTGGACCCGGACTCCGGAGCCCGCGCCCTGGGCGCGACCGCCGGGCTCCTAGTGTACACGAGTGTTGCGGAAGTCTGAGGGCTGCCCGAGTGGACGGAAGCGCCGCTCTGGCAAGGCGGCACGACAGACGTAGCCATCCGCACGGATCGAAGACCGGCGTCAGTGGTATCCTACTTCGTAGATTCGCCAGGGCCTTCGAGCGGCCTGGCCGAGAGGGCTCGACCCAGGCGGCCGTACGCTGCGACGATATGGCCCGTGTCTTGCACGGTACGTGTCCGGCAGAGGTGCGTTCGGCTCGGATCGACTACACCGGGTGAAAACACGCAAGTCGCTGTCGATCCCGCGTTTGCGGGAGTGATGGACATTGTAGCGCTCTGGAATCACATGGCCCGGTCCATAGACGAAACGAGAAGGTCTTTCCTCCGCAAGCTGGCAAAAACCGTCGCGTTCGTGCCGCCCGTGCTGATTACGCTCGATACCAGCGAGGCCCATGCCGAGCAGGGCCGAGGGCGGGGCTTCGGTCGGGGCCGTGGATTCGGCCGGGGCCGGCGAGCCCGAGGCCGAGGTGCGGCGGGTCGTGGCCGGGCTCGTGGCCGGGGTCGCGGCCGGGGCGGTATCTCACCTGTCGGCAGCAACGCGTCCAGCGTCTGGTACGCCGAAGCGGCGACGGTCCCCGAGGCGGAGAGGCGCCTGTCTCCGCCTGAGAACACGGACTCCGGGGACGAGTGAAGCGTCCGGCGGCGGGGAGGATCGCTCTCACCGGCGCCATCGTCTTCCACCTCGCTGCGGTGGGCTCCGAGCTCGCTCCGACAACCGCGGGCAGCCTCGAGTACCTGCCCGATCTACTCCGCCCCCCGGTACGCGCAGTCCTACCCGTCACCCGCTTCATCTCCGAATACACCGCCTGGTATCTCGACATCCTGCTTCTGCGGCAGAGTTGGGACCTCTTCGGCCCCGATCCGGTAGCGTGGAGCCAGTCCCTCGAAGTCACCGTGTTCTACCCGACGGGAGGAGCTCGAGCGCAAGCCGGTACGAACGACACGCCCGGGGCGGCACTCGGCTCGGTGGGCTCCACCGCAGCGTGGACGGCGGACCGGGTGTTCCTCTACGGCGCCCCGGAGCGACCGCTGCCGCACTGGCTGGACCATCGCGAAGACCGCGTCACCCACAATCTGGGAAGCCCTGGCTGGGAGGGTTACGTCCCGATCCTCGGAGCCTACCTGTGCCGCTCGGTGCCTGCCCGGGACGGTCGGCGGCCGGCGGCTCTGTCTTTGGCGAACCTGTGGGAAGAGACCAAAGTCTCATGGCGTCCGGTGTCGTCCCCGGGCACCCAGCGCCAGGAGCTCGGCGGGCACACGTGCGCCGAAGGTGAGGAGGGCCGATGAGTCCTCTCGCCGCCTGGAACCGATTCTGGTTCGACGAGGTCGACGCGGTCCCGTTTGCGCTGACCCGCATCGCTACCGCGATGGCCGGCCTCTACCTCTGGGTCGGCACCGCCCCCATTCTGCTGCGGTATTACACGGACGAGGGAGAGTTCTCGATCGCAATGGCCCGCGACTGGGCTCCCTTCGTCGGCGCCGAGATCGCCTTACCCGATTTCCTCGGCGGGTTGCCGTCCGTCGTTGTTCTGTTCACTGCCCTGTTGGGAGCCCTCGGTTGCCTGCTGGTCGGTTACCGGACGGCGATCGCCGCGGTCTCGACTTGGCTGCTCTTTACTTGGTTGCACCTCCGAAACCCGACGTTCCTCAACGGCGGCGACGAGGTCGTTCGAATCGCCCTTTTCTACATCGCAGTGGGATCCGTGGCCGCGCCCGCCAAGGGCCGGGCGCTGAGCCTGGACCTGATCCGGTCGGTCGGTGGGGCGGACGAGGTTGGACTCCGTTCCTCCTGCTTGATGCCGGCCTGGCCGCTGAGGTTGTTACAAATTCAGGTGTGCGCCATCTACGCGGTAGCGGGGGTCTGGAAGCTTCTCGGCACCTCGTGGTGGGACGGGAGCGTGATCTACTACGCGCTAGGAAACCCGTACCTGACGCGTTTCGGCATCCCGGATTGGCCTGCCGTTCAGCCGCTGTTCGCGACGCTGTCCATCACGGTCGCTTGGTGGGAGACCCTGTTTCCCCTCCTCGTTCTGTGGCGGAGGACGCGGCTATCAGCACTGGTGTTCGGCGTGCTGGTGCACGGAACCATCTTCGCGACGATGAACATCGGCGTGTTCTCGTTCGCCATGCTGGCGACGTATTCGGCGTTCCTCCCGTCCGGGGTCGCGGCGAGCCTGGTCCACCGCCTCCGAGACCTGCGCGGAATGCTCACAGCCGGTCCACGTGCCGTTGCAGCAGCTCGATCGCCGTAGGACTGTCACTGAACCGTAGCTCGAAGAACCTCGCACCTTCCACCGATCCTACGATCGTCTCGAATTCGTGCGCCCCCAGGTGCTCGGTCATCAGCGTCTGATCGAGGAGCCGGCGCACCGTCTCTCCTCCCGAAAGGGGCGTCAGGAGCGGCTCCATCGGTGCGGCCGACCAGACCGGGAACACCACAGCCGATATGGTGCAGGGTGGGGCCCACAACGAGCCGATGTCGGACGGGTGGTAGAAGGCAGAGTCCGGACACAGCACCCGGAGGATGGAGGGCGGGGCGGGGAAACCGAGGATTCGCGGCGCGGGATCGACCAGCTTGAGCAACCGTTTGAACGGACGGATGCGACCGGTTTCGGGCTCCAGCAAGACGACGTCATCCCCAAAGATCGGACGACCGGAGGCCGCCATCCCCATCGAGAGGGTCGATTTGCCGCTTCCGCTCGGTCCCGTGAATACGATTGCGCCGTTTCCGCTGAGGATCGCGCTCCCGTGCAGGGAAACGGCGCCGGAACCACGCAAGAGCCTCTCGGCCAGCTCGAGCTCAAAGGCGACGAAGGTGTCCGCCAGCGTGGCGGGCTGGGACCGCGCGCCGCGCACACTCAGGACGAACAGGCCCCCACCGGATTCGTGAATGCCGAGATCCGTGGCCCCGTCTCGCCAGTGCAGGACGACCACACGAGTGCCGCCGAGAGGTTCAGGACGTGCACCTCTTGGCTCACCGGGTCGAACAACAGCCAGTCCTCGCCCACGCGTCGGAACACGAGGTCCGGACGGGCGTGTGGCCGCCGCTGGTGTTCAGCAGGGTCTACCGCTCGACGATCCGGCTCTCGACTCATATCGATCCGGCTCCGGCTGGAAGTTTGGCGAGCGACCTGACCCCTGGTCCGGATGTACGGCCAGCACACACGCCGCGCGCGAAGGCCCTCAGGCACGCTCTCGGCTAGGTTACGGTTCTTCACGAGCGCTTGTACAGACCCACCCCCGCGACCATCTTCACCGCGAGCGATTGACAAGAGGCGGCTCTGATCGTCGACCGTGCCGAGGAGCTCCATGGAAAGGCCCGAAGACCCGACCGAGAAGCGAGCTTCGGAGCCGGTGCCGTCAGCGAGTCCTCCGGCTCGTCCGGACGATCCTCCCGATCGACCGCCCCAACGGCCGCCGAGCCCGACGGTCGAAGCAGAACCCGCGCCGGTCGCCGAACCGGGGAGCGAGCGCTCCCTGTCACCTGTGGGCACGCGACCCGCGGATGGCTCCCCGCCGCCGGCCGTCGCGGCACCTGAGGACCGCTCCGCGCCGCCGGTCGACGCCGGACCACCGAAGACCGGATCGCCGCCGCCGGCCGACCGGGCGCCTGAGGAGCTCGCGCCCAAGCCCACTCCACCCAAGTCGGTGCGCGAAGTCATGGAGAGCGTCGGGGTGGCTGCCCCGGCACCTCCACCCGACGGGCGCGCCTTCGAGGACGCTGAGGGGAAGGCATGGCTGGCTCGGGCTTCAGGAACCTCTCAGACCGGCGCTCCGTCGGACGCGGGGGCCCCCATTGTGCTTCTGCGGTTCTACCAGGCAGAGGATCCCCATTCTCCGGTGCGAGAGATCTTCGTGGTCGCGCGAACCATCGGGGACCTTTACGACGAAGAGCTCCTTCACTTGCTCGCCGACGCAGGGCCGGCCAGGTCCGTCCTTCCGAGGCCTCCCACGCGATCACACTCGCGAAAGCGCCGCCGAAAGTAGGCGAGAGCTGGTGGTCAGGAGCCCCCTCCGCCCCACCGTTCTCGCACCAACAGCCCACTCGCCGACGTCTGCGAAGAGCTGTACAGCCGCTGGCTACGGCGATGCACCTCCACCTCCCAGTTCCATACGACCTCCGGACCCCAGGGAATCGCCTCCATGAAGACGGTGATGGAGTCGTCCGCTTCCACCAGCACAGACGTACTCAACGGGAAGAACGCGGGACGCCAGGTGAAGCATTCCGTGTCCGGTCCGGAAGCGAGCGCGACGGAAGGAGAAACGTCGGCTTCGAACCAGCCGACGAGACCGTGGCACACACCCGGCCGGTCGACCGCGAACGAAACCTCCTTTCCGACCACCTCCCTCGTCATCGTCGCGGTTTCGCTCGAGTAGAAAGACTGCGGGGGCGCCAGCATCTCAAACGTGTCCTCTTCGAACAGGTACTCCTGGCTCGCGGCGACCTGGCGGGCCGCGGTGAAGTCGAAGCCCCACAAATCCTCGGACCAGAACTCCACCACCTTACCGTAGAGATCCGTCGCCTCCGCAGGAGCGAGAAAGGTGCGCACGGCTCCAGGCACGATGACGCCACCCGGCTTCAAGAAACGGTCGCGCGCGTCCGGGAGGAACGTGAGCACGTTTTCCTCGAGTCCGAAGCTCCCGAGGATCTCGGCCGTGATCAGGTCGACCGGCTCCGGCAGCTCGACTTCCGCCGACGGTGCATTGAAGAACTCGATCCGGTCGGACAGGCCATTACGGGCCGCCACCGCTCGGGCCACCCCGACGATGTCTCCCCACTCGACCGCGTACACCTGGCGCGCCCCCAGGCGGGCGGCGATCAGGGCCAGGATGCCCGATCCGCGCCCAGGTCGAGGACGACATCCCCCGGGCGGACCACTTCCGCCACGGCGCGGCCGAACGACTCCGTCCGGTGGGCATCGGACAAGAGTTGGCGATGGTATCGGAGCATGGGCCGCGATGTGCGGGGTGTCGGGTCGTGGGCGCAGCCGAAGGGCCATCGCTGCACGCTGCACATGGTACGCTTCGGGCCGGTATCGGGGAAGACACGCGGCGCTCCGTCGAGCTCCGTAACAATCGATGCTCCCCATGGGTCCTTGAGAGACGGGCTCAGGAACGACCTGGCCCCGGGATGCGGGTCTGAAGCGCCTCGGAAATCAGTGGATCGAGGACTTGGCCGACGACGTTCAGCGGCTCCCGCGGTGGAGTGCACCGGTCTCAATCGGTCTGGCGTGTCGCAGCTCCGAGGGCCCCGGTGTCGACCTTCGCATGCCCGGTTAGTTTTCACAGAGCGCGAAACCGGGACAGGGGTCTCAACAAGGTCGGCTTCCACAGTGTCAATCCTATTGAACTGGCGAGGACTTGGACGACGCCGCGCTGGTTGAGTTGGCGCGGGCGGGCGACGGACGCGCGTTCGGACAGCTCGTGAGCCGGTACCGGAGGGCGGCGTATTCGGTCGCCCTGTCGGTGACCGGGAAGCATGAGGATGCGGAAGACGCAGCGCAGGAGGCGTTTCTCGTAGCACTCGAGAGGCTCGAGGATTGCCGAAGTCCGGAGCGGTTTGCAGGATGGTTGATGACCATCGTCCGCAACCGGTCGCACAACTTGGTGCGCCGGGAGACGCTTCGCGACGCGGACGCGATCCCGCGCAGCGCTCGGTCGCGAATGCCGACGCCGGAGAAGGAGACGCAGGTTTCCGAGCTTCGGCGCCAACTGACGGAGGCGCTCGACGGGTTGCCTGAGGTGCAGCGGGAGATCGTGCTGTTGCACGACTTGGAGGGCTGGAAGCACAGGGAGATCGCGGAGCGGCTCGGAATCCCCTCGGGCACGGTGCGCTCACATCTCCACTACGCGAGAAAAGCATTGCGGGAGCGCCTCGGTGGGCCAACAGGCCCTGGCGACGCCCTGGAAGAACGACGGACGGAGCCCGACGAAACCGGGCCCAATAGAGCCAAGGAAGCGTAACGATGATCCACGACGAAGCCAGGGTCGCATTCGACTCGTTGGACCCGGGACACGGCGACACCGGTTACTGGCCGCGCTTCCAGACGCGAGTCCTCTATCTGGCCGCACCCGAGCTGGCGAGGCGGCGGGCCGCGGGTGAGCTAACGATAGGTGACGTGCTGCTGTCTTGGGGTAGGCTGCTCGTACCGGCCACGGTGATGGCCGCGGCGGTGGCGGCCACGCTCCTCGTGCCGTCCATGCGAAGCGGGGTCACGACAGATCTCGCCATCGAGGAGGCACTCGTCTCTGGGCTGAACGATGGACCGATGCCAGCGATCCTCGCGTCCGAGCTGGTCGACGAGACGGCCTTCCTCACTGCCATCGAGGGACCGTAGTCGTGAGTGCGCGGCGAACGCGGCTCGCCACCGTCGGGATCCTCGTCCTGATTCTGGGAACGGGGTTCGTCATAGGCCTCGCCTGGGAGAGAGGACTGGTCGCGGCTCCCGCGGGCAGCATCGAGGAGGTCGCCGAGGTCGAGGAGGGCTCGGACGAGGGCCGACGACGGGGGCTCATCGTGGAGCGGGTAGGCCTCACAGTGGAGCAGAAGGCGCTGGTGGACTCCATCGTGACACACAATCGCGATCTCATGCGCGACCTCCGTCGGGAGTACCGCACCGGGCACCGCGGACTGATCGAATCCACGCGGACCGCGCTCAAGTCCGCCCTGACCGCCGAACAAGCCATCCAGTACGACTCCCTCTTGGCCGAATACGATCGGCGCCGCCGGGAAGAGCGGGAGCGCGAGTCGTCGAACGACGAATCCTAAGACAGCAGCGAGAAGAAGCATGATGATCTGGAACCGCGGTCTCAGGGCCGGGGTGGTGGTCCTCTACGCCCTGTTTGCTAGGGCGGGCTCCAGCGAGGGTCAGGAGTCTCCGGTCCTGACGCTGGACGAAGCGATCGTGAGGTCGCTTCGGGTACACCCCGCGATGGCCCAATCACGCGCCACGCTGGACAACGCCGGCGTATCGCACAGGGCGGCATGGGGGAGCTTTCTGCCTAGCCTCAGCGTGAGCTCGGGCGCCTCGACCAACAGCACGGAGCGCTTCGACCCTGCCACCCAGCGCGACGTGGTCGGTGCGAGCCAGAGTTACAACGGTGGCGTCTCACTCGGATACGATGTGTTTTCCGGCGGACGTCGGTTCGCCGAGATGGATCGGGTGAGGGCGGACATCGGAGCCGCCGAGGCGGGGCTCGAGAACGACCGGTTCTCGGTGGTCCTCCAAACGAAGGATCTCTTTTTCGCGGCTCTGCGACAGGCGGAGCTGCTGGAAGTCGCCCGTGCGAGCGTGGCGCGGGCCCAGGAGAGCCTGGCGAACACCCGGCGCCGTACGGAGCTCGGATCAGGGACCCGATCGGACACGCTTCGGGCGCGGCTGGAGTTGGCGAACGCGCGGCAAGCCGTGCTTCAGGGAGAGGCCGCGACCCGGGCCGCCCGCTTCGCTTTGGGCCGTCAGGTCGGGCAGCCCGCTCCGGTCATTCCAGAGCTTCCGGACAACCTCGACCCAAGCCCTCTGCCGCTCTCCGAGGAGGAGATTCTCGTCATCGCGGAAGAGGTCTCGCCGGCCGTCCGCAGCGCCCGCGCGGCCGCCCAGGCGGCGTCCGCGTCCGCAGGGTCTTCGCGGAGCTCGCGGCTGCCGACGTTGAGGTTCTCCTCTGGGTACAACTGGTCCAATAGCCAGGCCGCTTTGGACGGAGGCCGGACGAGCTGGAACCTGCGCCTTTCAGGGAGCTACAACGTCTTTGACGGCTTCAGTCGCGACTTGAACATCGCGCGCGCCGAGAACCAGGAGCGGGTGGCGTTCGTACAGGAGGAGGATGCACGACGATTCGCCCGTGCGCAGGCTGATGGGGCGCTGTACGCGCTCGAGACGTCGCGGCAGGCGATCGAGATCGCGCGAGAGGCCTTGGTCGTGGCGGAGGAAGACCTCCGCGTCGTACAGCAGCGCTTCGATCTCGGGGTCGCGACGATCTTGGACTTGATCACGAGCCAAATCGCGCTGGACGAGTCGGAGACGGGCCTCGTGACGGCCAGATACGACTATGCGATCGCCAGGGCCGAGCTCGAGGCGATTCTGGGGAGGGGGCTGTGAGCGGAGCGGTAATCCGGACGAAGGAGCTGACGAAGCACTACGTCCTGGGCGCAGAGACCGTGCGTGCCCTGCGTGGCGTCGACGTGGACATCTCGGGAGGCGAGTTCGTCGCCATCATGGGACCGTCGGGAAGCGGCAAATCGACCTTCATGAACCTCATCGGCTGTCTCGACACGCCCACGGACGGTCAATATTGGCTCAACGATCAGCTCGTGAGCGAGTTGACCGATGACCAGCTCGCACGAGTCCGAAACCGGGAGATCGGCTTCGTCTTCCAGACGTTCAACCTGCTCCCACGCGCTTCGGCGTTGCACAACGTGGAGCTGCCTCTGATCTATGCGGGGGTGCCCTCGAAGGAGCGGCGTCGCCGGGCGGAGGAATCCCTGGCGATGGTGGGTCTAGCGGACCGGATGTCGCACAAGCCTCCCGAGCTTTCCGGAGGCCAGAGGCAGCGGGTCGCGGTCGCGCGTGCGCTGGTGAACGACCCGGCAATCCTGTTGGCCGACGAGCCGACCGGGAACCTGGATTCGGTGACGAGCGCGGAGATCATGGCCGTCCTCGTGCGCCTCAGTGAGCAAGGACAGACCATCATTCTCGTGACCCACGAGCACGACATCGCGGAGTACGCGAAGAGACAGATCCACCTCATAGACGGTAAGGTGGCGCGAGACTTCCAGAGCCAAGCGGTGACGGCCGGGACGTGAGGCAAGCGACGCAAGGATGATCGCCGCCTCGGGCTTTTTTTAGGAGACAGGGAATGAGACGTAATATCGGAAACGGATGGGCCGTCGCCTTTGCGGCATTCATCACGATGCTCGCGGCAGCTGCCTGCGATACGGGCCAAGCGGAGGAGGCGCCGGGCATCACGACAACGGAAGTCGTTCGGAACGACCTCCGGCTCGTGGTGGAGGCCACCGGCACGGTCGAGCCCGTGCGCACGGTCGAGGTCAAGTCCAAGGCCTCGGGCGAGATCTTGCGGCTCTACGTGGACACGGGGGACGAGCTCGACCGCGGAGCGCTGATTGCCGAGATCGATCCACGCGACGTTCGCAACGATTACAACCAGGCCGAGGCCGATCTGAACGTCGCCGTGGCCAGGCTCGACATCTCGAGGGCCCAGCTGGAGCGCTCGACAGAGCTCCTCGCGGCTGGTGTCATCACCGAGCAGGAGCACGAGTCCGCCAACCTCGACTACGCCAACGCCCAGGCCACGCTGGTAAAGGCCACTACGAGCAAGGAGCTCGCCGAGCTACGCTTGAGCGACGTCACCATCCGGGCTCCGATGGACGGGACCATCATTCAAAAGAGCGTCGAGGAGGGTCAGGTCATTCAATCGGCGTCGCAGAACGTGTCCGGTGGCACGACGCTCTTCATGATGGCCAACCTGGAGGAGATGCAGGTGCGGACGCTCGTGGACGAGACGGATGTGGGCCAGATCTCCTCCGAGCTGAGCGCCACGGTGACCGTAGAGGCGTTCCCCGGCCAGATCTTCCAGGGTGTCGTAGACAAGATCGAGCCGCAGGCCGAAGTCCAGCAGAACGTGACGATGTTCCCGGTCATCGTGACCCTGGATAACCGCAACGGCCTCCTGAAGCCTGGGATGAACGCGGAGGTCGAGGTTCTCGTCGCGGAGCGGCAACAGGCGCTACTCGTCCCGAACAACACGATCGTGCAGTTCCAGGAGATGGCGCCGGCCGCCATGGTACTCGGAATGGACCCCGACGCCATGGAGATGGACAGATCAGTCTTCGGGGAGCTGCGGCAATCGATGATGACTTCGTTGGGCGGGACGTCCGAGGGACTCATGGAGTCTCCCGGCGAGGCGCCGGCCGGCGAAGGCCGTGGCGCCCGTATCCGTGCGATCCAGGAGCGCGTCGCGAGCGGTGAGATTTCGCAGGACTCGGCGCGGGCCCTGGCATTACAGGGTGGGCCGGGTGGGGGTGGTGGAGCCCGTGGTGGACAAGGCTTTCGCTCGGATGGAGGCCGTCCTGGCGGGGGTCAGCGCCTCCGGCCGGGTGGCGGTGGCGGGGGCGGGCGGGGAGGCGGTGGGCGCGGTGCTCGGGAGCAGCCCGGAGCGCCGCGTCAGGCCATCACCTTCGTCGTGGCAATGGACGGTGCCATCGAGGCACGCCCCATCCTGATCGGCGTGAACGACTGGGACAACACCGAAGTGCTCGCCGGTCTCGAAGAGGGAGAGCACGTTGCGCTCATCGGGGCCGCCCAACTGCTGGCGCAACAGCAGGAGTTCATCGATCGGATGCGGGAGCGTATGGGCGGCAACAACCCCTTCGGGGGTGGCGGCGGACCACGGGGAGGACGCCGTTGAGGCCGGGATCGAAGCGATGGGAACCGACTGATCAACCTCGATAGACAGAGGACCTGAGATGCTGACAAAAGAAATCTTCGCCGTCGCGCTCGGTGCGATCCGTGTCAACGCGCTGCGCTCGTTTCTGACCACGCTCGGGATCATCATTGGCGTGGGCGCCGTGATCGCGATGGTCGCGCTGGGCGAGGGAGCGCAACAGCGGGTGGAGAGTCAGATCCAGGCCATGGGAACGAACGTCCTGACGATCCGCTCGGGTCAGAGCATGATGGGCGGGATTCACTTCGGGGACTCCCGGGCCCGGCTGTACGACGAAGACGCGGAGGCGCTACGCGACCAAGCGGGTGGAACGCTGCTTGTGGCTCCCGAGATCCAACAGCGGTTGCAGCTGTCGTACCTCCGATGGAACTCCAGCAATCAGGTGCTCGGCACCTGGCCGGAGTACCTCGAGGTCCAGAACATCGAGTTGGCCCTTGGACGGATGTTCGACAACGGCGAGGTGCAAGGGCGCCGTCGCGTGGCGGTCGTGGGGTGGGAGATCCCGACCCAGCTGGAGACGCCGGCGGGCCTGCTCATGGGCCGGACGATCCAGATCAGGGGGATCCCCTTCGAAGTGATCGGCGTGCTCGAGCAGCAGGGCGAGTCCAACCCGTGGTCACAGCCGGACGAGCGCGTCTACATCCCGCTCAGCACGGCGCAGTACCGGGTTTTCGGAGGCCGGGACCGACTCAACTCCCTCAGCATCAAGGTCGTCAACCCTGACGGGATGGACAAGGCCTACGCCGACATCGACCAGATCATGCGACGTTCTCACCGCATTCAGCCGGGCGAGGAGGCGGATTTCTCCATCCGCAACGCCTCGCAGCTCCTCGAGTCGTTCAGTGAGACGCAGCAGACCTTCACCTACCTCCTTGGAGGGATTGCCGCGATCAGCCTGCTCGTGGGCGGCATCGGCATTATGAACATCATGCTGGTGAGCGTGACCGAACGGACGAGGGAAATCGGTATCAGGAAGGCCCTTGGAGCGACGAGGCTGAATATCCTGCTTCAGTTCATCATAGAGTCACTGGTGCTCTGCACCCTCGGGGGAATTCTCGGCGTAGCTGCGGGGGTGGGAAGCGCCGAGCTCATCTCGCGTACCGCCAGCTGGGACACGGCGATCGCGCCCGAAGCCGTCGCCATCGCGCTCGTGTTCTCGGCCGGGATCGGGCTGTTTTTCGGGATCTGGCCGGCACGCCGGGCGGCGCAGCTCGATCCAATCGACTCGTTACGGTACGAGTAGGGCGCAGCGGACGAGGGAAGCCCGCAAAGAGGTCGGGGCGCCGGACCGAGTCGGTCCTGCGCCCCTTTCTTGTGCACGGCGATCCCAGCGTGTCCGCGGGGAGGTCGGTCAGCGTGGCAGCGTCATCGTCACCGTCTGCTCGCGCCTGACGACCTGCATCTCGGCCTCGCCGTCCGAGCGCGCCAGGGCGAGCCGGAACTCCGCCACCGTACGTACGACCTCGCCGCCCACCATCGTGATGACGTCGCCTGGAAGCAATCCGGCGCGGTCTGCCGGGCTGCTTGTCACGACCTGCGTGACCAACAGCCCCTCCTCTCCAGCGAAGTACTCGGCGAGCTCGCGGCTCAATGCTGTGAGCTCCGCGCCTGCGACGAATCGCTGCCCCAGCAGATGTGGGGTCCGGAAACGTGGCTCGTCGCTCAGCGGCGCCAAGGCGGGAATCCGCTCCAGACTTTCGCGGACGACCATTGCTCGCCGGCTGGTGCTCGCCATCTCCTCCTCGACGCGCCTGGCTTCGAGCCGCAGCTCGTCTAGGCGCTCGCGTAGGTCGACGAGTCGCGCGTCACTGGTGTCGATGCGTGTGATTCCGCTGGCGAGGCGGTCGGCCAGCTCGCGTTGACGCTGGTTCTCGAGCCTCTCGTTCCGCGAAATCTCGGCCCTGACCTGCTGGAGCTCGCTACGGAGGATTTCGGCCTCTTCGGAGGAAAAGAAGAACGCCTCGACGGGATAGGGCTCGGCTGGCGGGACGAAGCGAAACGAGTATTCGATGCGCGGTGCGCGCGGAGCGGGGCTACGGCGCTCTGTTTGTCGTCCCGCCCGTATTCTCGAGCCGACAGGGATCCGCGGGAAACGGAAGGTGCGGAGGGAGTCTCCCATCGAGATGACGACGGTGCCCAGTCGCTGAACCTGCCCGACCCGAACGTCGAGGGAATCCAGCCCCACCGCCATGAGGGAGTCCATCCTCCGGAAGATCTCGTTACGGGCGGAATCGATCTGATCCGCGATATCCTCAGCCGATCTGAATCCCAACGACACGGGGCGGACCCCCGCGGTCACGATCAGGGTGCGCATCTCACCCTCTCGACGAATCGTGATCGGCACCGGGGTTCCAGGGCGAATACGACGCGCCAGCGCGCCGAGGACGTCCATGCTCGCCGCCGCGCCGTCGAGGCCGACCAGGACGTCACCCGCCCGAACGCCGGCTTCCTCTGCCGGGCTGTTTCCATCGACGCGAACGACCACCATCCGGCGGAGCGCGGCGCGGACTTCGGAGCGTTGCTCGACCTCGATGCCGAGCCAGCCTCGGTTCGTGGCCAAGACGCCGCTCTGCGCCGCGGACTCGGCCGGGAGAACAGCGAGCAGCAGAGCGAAGCTCCGCGCGTAACGTTCGAGCATCATCAATACCAACTGCCCGAGGTCGAGATGCGCCGCAACGCCGCCTGCCTCTCCGCGACCGCGCTGACGAGGAAGCCGTTGAGGAACGGGTCGTCGGGCGCTTGCTGAACCGCCGCCTGGCTGGCAGCAACGAGAGCGTCGATGGCAGCGAACCGCCCGGGGTCCGGACGGGCGGCATCGGAGCCACGAGTCAACTCGCGGTACCGAACCACCGCGGCGTAATACTGTTGCTCGGCAAAGCGGACCCGCTCGGCAGCCTGTTCGGAGGTGGCGGCTTCGGCGACCGTCAGGGTCGCTGGATCGACGAGGCGGGCACTGCTCCCCAGCGTCCCATCGGAAGGCGTGAGCGCCGCACCGAGTGCCCCTCCCCCCCCGAACAAGACGAGTGCTGCCGCCGTCTGGATCCACGACCGTTTGACACCGAAGAAGCGGGCTCCCGTGCGTACGATGTCCCCTCCGCGGATCAGCCCTTCTTCCTCCAGCCGGGCTTCCAACGCTTCCCAATCCCCTGGGGCCGGGCGCATGGCGGGCAACGATCCCAACGCCTCGGTCTGCTGCTGTACGAGATCCAACTCCGTAGAGCAGATCTCGCAATCGGCAAGGTGCCGCCGCTCGCTCCTGGACGGCGTCTCGTCCACGAGACGAGACAGCGCTTCAAGGGTCAAATGCTCCATGCTTCTCGTTCCTCCTGATGATCCGGGTCGTGCACCGACCCCAACCACTGTCGCATCTTCGCGCGCGCCTTGAACAGCTGAGACTTCGACGTGCCCGGGGCGACCCCGAGCAGCTCGCCGATATCCTCGTGGGTGTAACCCTCCACGTCGTGGAGGATCAACACCCGGCGCATGCCTTCGGGAAGCCGATCCAGAGCCGCCTCGAGTCGCACCGCGAGGAGCGGATCTCCGCTCCCGGATGAGACCGGAATGGCGTCCGGCATCGGCGATTCCCGCTTCTGTCTCGTCTCCGCCTTGCGCAGTGCCTGCAGCGCCGAATTCACCGCGATTCGGTGCAGCCAGGTCGAGAACCGCGCGTCGCCACGAAAGGTGGGGAGCGCCCGAATAGCCCGAATCCACGCCTCCTGCGCGTAGTCCTGGGCGGTCTCGTCATCGCCGGCGATCCTGCGCACCACGGCATACACCCGGGGCGCATAGCGTTCATAGAGCGCCCGCACCGCCCGGCCGTCGCCGTCGCACGCTTCGCGGATGATCTGGGACTCGGTCATTCCCCTCTCGGCTCGTGCGCGTGGCCCCGGATGCCTGCCGCGTACCACCAGGCAGGCTTGGTCGAGCCTGCTCGCAGCGAATCCGTCACTTGAGATGCTTGAGGCGCGAGGATGGTTGTCTCTCGTCGCGTTGAATCGACAGATGTCGAACCGGCCTTTCGTTCTCCCGTTTGGTGGGATTTGTTCCTCATCCGTCGGGTTGCGGGCCGCTTGCCGCCCCCCGGAGCCGCGGTTAGCCTGGCGGCCATGATCCGCTTCGAAGGCCTATCGAAGTCGTACGGCTCCCTGAGAGCGCTTCGAGACCTGAGCCTGCGGGTCGGTCCCGGGGAGGTCTATGCTCTGCTCGGTCCCAACGGGGCGGGGAAGACCACCGCACTCCGATGCCTTGCCACGCTCCTCGAGCCGAGCGCGGGAACGGCGACCGTAGACGGCATCGACGTGCGCCGCGAACCCCTCGAGGCCCGGCGGCGGATCGGATTCCTGTCCGCGTCCATGGGGTTGTACGAGCGTCTTACCGCTCGCGAGATGATCGAGTACTTCGGACGGCTCCAAGGCCTCGGCCGCGATGAGCTCGGGTCCCGAGTAGAAGCGCTCGTGGACCTTTTCGGCGTGGCGCCCTTCGAGTCACGGTATTGTGGCAGGCTCTCCACAGGCCAGCGGCAGCGCGTCGCGGTAGCAAGAGCCATCGTGCACGACCCGCCAGCACTCATACTGGACGAACCGACACTCGGATTGGACGTGTTGAGCGGGGAAACGATCTACCAGTTCATCCGAGGTGAAAAGCTCCGAGGGAAGGCGATTCTGTTCTCGACCCACCAGATGGCCGAGGTTGAGTTGCTGGCGGACAGAATCGGGGTCATCGCCAACGGCCGATTGGTCACCGAGGGCTCCGTTCAGGATCTGCTCGATACGACGCGGGAGCCCAACCTCGCGCGGGCCTTTCTCCGCCTCGTCGAAACCGCGCCGACGAGCGAGCTCCAAGACGCGGGAGACGTTGCTTGACTCCGGCGATGGTCGTGCTGCGCAAGGAGCTGCGGGAGCTTCTGCGAGACCGCAGGACCTTGATCATGATGATCGTGGTTCCAGTGCTGCTCTACCCGGCGTTGATGATCGCGTCGGAACAGCTCGCCCTGTTCGGGCTGAGAAGCCTGGAAGCGGATGCCTCCTCCGTGGGACTGTTGGGGAGCCCGCCTCCCGATCTGCTGGAGCAACTCGGCGACCACGACGAGATCGAGCTCGTGGAGGTCGACGACGCCGAGTCCGCCATTCGGGCCGGGATCGCCGGTGTCGTCGGAATGATCGGCGACCGGGACGAGGGCGAGACGGGCAATCGGCGGGTGACGGTGCTGTACGACGCGGCGAACGAGCGATCTCAACGGGCGCGGGCCGTCCTCCTGCGTGCCCTCGACGACTGGGAAGAGACGCTCCTGGACGAACGGCTCGAGAGCGTCGGTCTGCCCTCGACGTTCGTGCAGCCTATCGCCGTGGCCGATTCGTCCATCGCGAGGCCGGAGGAGGTCGGCGGGTACGCTCTCGGCCGATTCCTCCCGATGCTTCTGATCGTGATCACCTTGCTCGGGGCCTTTTACCCCGCGATCGATCTGGCCGCGGGTGAGAAGGAGCGGGGCACGCTCGAGACGCTCATGACGGCGCCTGTGCCGCCAGGCCAGATCGTCGCGGGGAAGTTCCTGACCGTGACGATCGTCGGGCTCACCGCGGCGGCCCTCAACCTGGGTAGTATGCTCCTGACCTTCCAGACGGGGCTGCTGCGCTTCGGAGGGGCCCTCGAGATCGAGTTCTCGCTGCCCGTGGCCGCGATCGCGCTGATTTTCGCGACCCTGGTGCCACTCGCCGTTCTGTTCGGATCGCTGTTCTTGGGCATCGCTCTTCGCTCGCGCTCCTTCAAGGAGGCACAGAACGCTCTCACGCCGATATATCTGTTCGTATTGGTTCCGGCGCTCTTGCCGCTCTTCCCCGGCATCGACTTCACCGTTGCCCTCGCGTTGGTCCCCGTCGCGGGGGTCGCGCTCCTCTTCCGTGAGCTCATGTCTGGTGGATTTCCGTGGACCGAGGGAGCGCTGGCACTCGGTTCGACAGTGCTTTGGGCCGGACTGGCCCTGCGGTTCGCCGCCGATTCCTTCGGCCGGGAGACGGTGCTATTCGGCGTCGGTGAAAGCGGTGGGGAGGAGGGCGCAAGCGGTGGCAAGGGGCTTCGTGACCGTTGGGCGCGGGTCCGCTCGAGCTCCCCTGACGGAGTGCCCTCGCCGGCCGCTACGGTGGGGTTCGCCCTTACCGTGGCAGCCTTGTTCTTTTACCTGGGAGTGACGTTGCAGGTGGCGTTCGGGGAGCCTGGTATCCTCTACTCAGAGTGGCTCTTGTTGTTCGTGCCGGCAGTGCTCTTCGTGGTCGTAGCGCGCCTCGATTGGCGGAGGACGTTTTCCGTTCGGCTTCCACGCTCCCGAGACTGGGTGGCCGCGGTCCTGATCATCGCGGGTGGCTTCCCCATGGCGTGGCTCGTCGCCTGGCTCCAGGGCTTCATTCTGCCCATCCCGTTCGAGCTGCTCGAGCGCATGAGCGACTTCCTCGTGACCGCCGACGCGCGCAGGGTGGCTTGGCTCCTCTTGCTGATCGCGGTGACCCCCGCCATCTGCGAGGAGGCCGTATTCCGCGGAATCGTCATGGCTGGGACTCGTGACCGACTCTCGCCGGTCAAGGTCATCCTTCTGAACGCGGCGGTCTTCGGCGCGTTTCACCTTTCTTTCGAGACGGCGTTTCGCTTTCTTCCCACCGCGTGGCTCGGTCTCCTGCTGGCTACGGTCGTGTGGAAGACAGGGTCGATTTGGCCCGGCGTCGTGATGCACTTCCTGAACAACGGAACTGTCGTGATTCTCGCGGCGTCACCGACTTTACAGGAGAGACTCGCAGACTGGGAGGCGGCTCCTCCCATGGTACTCCTCGCCCCCGCCGCGATCCTCGTCGCGACAGGCATGTGGATCCTTTTCAGCCAAAGCGCACCGGCGGCCGGCGAGCTTCGGAAGGCCGCGGCTGTCCTACCCTCGGCTTGACTCACCTCCGGCAGTCGGGCTTCCCCATCCGCCGGACTCGACCTGAACTCAGACCCACGACTTCATGAGCGCGATCCCATCGAAAGCCCGCGGCGCGAGCCACTTGGAATGCACGCTGACCGGAGACACGTTCGAGAGCGAGCAGCTCATGGCGTTGTCTCCTGCCGGAAAGCCCCTGTTCGCCCGATACGACTTGGACGCCATTCGGCCACACTTTCGTCCGCACGACCTGGCCGCGCGCAGCCCCGACCTATGGCGATACGCCGAGGTGCTGCCGGTTCGCGACCCCGACTGCCAGTTGCGGCTCGGCGAGGGGTGGACGCCGCTCACCGAAGCCCCTCGGCTGGCGGAGCGCATGGCAATGGGTCGGGTCTGGATCAAGAACGAATCGTTCAACCCGACAGGCAGCTTCAAGGATCGAGGACTCTGCCTCGCCGTCTCCCGGGCGAAGGAGCTGGGCGCCGAGGAGTTGGCTCTTCCATCCGCGGGAAACGCCGGCAGCGCCGCCGCCGCCTACGGGGCCGCCGCCGGACTTCCCGTCCACGTCGTCGTCCCCAACGACACTCCCGCGCCAATCCTCGAGGAGATCGCTACGCTGGGCGCCGATCTTCAACTCCTCGACGGGCTCATCACGGATTGTGGCAGGGTGGTTCGGGAAGGTGTCGAATCGAAGGGCTGGTGGGACCTGTCCACACTAAAGGAGCCGTACCGCGTGGAGGGGAAGAAGACGATGGGGTATGAGCTGTTCGAGCAGCTCGGCTTCCGCCTCCCCGACGCGATCATCTACCCGACGGGCGGCGGGACAGGGTTGATCGGGATGTGGAAGGCGTTCGACGAGATGGAGCGTATGGGTTGGATCGGTGGCGAGCGCCCCAAGATGTTCTCTGTCCAAGCTGCGGGATGCGCCCCAGTAGTCCGCGCCTGGGAAAGCGGAGCGGTCGATGCGGTTCCGTGGGAGAACGCGGCGACGTACGCCGCTGGGCTACGCGTGCCGGGTGCGGTCGGGGACTTTCTGATGCTGCGGGCTTTGCGGGAGTCGAACGGCGGAGCGGTGGCCGTGAGGGACTCCGAAATGGCCGATTGGGCGAGCGTCGTCGGGCAATGCACGGGGATCTTCCCCGCTCCTGAAGGCGGCGCCGTGGCGGCGGCCGTGCCGGCGCTCCTCGCGAAGGGTCTCCTCTCCGAGGACGAAGAGACAGTACTTTTCAACACGGGCAGCGGCCTCAAGTACGTCGGGATGACTCCGCTCGACTGAAATGTGGCTCTGCCCCAGAGCCAAGATGCCCCGTCACGGTCGAGAATCGCGGTCAACGACGATGACGTACCTGACTCTCTTTTTGCTGATGTTTCTCGTAGCGGCCGGTGCGAGCGTGCTGCGGCGGGTGCGCGAGCGGGTCAAACTGGACCCACCTGTGCTGGACGACGATGACGTGCGACGGATCGAGGCGCAGGGAAGCTTGTACGTCGAGCTGGACGAGCCCCTGGATCCCGAACAGATCCGTCAGGCTGAAGAGCGTTTTTGGAGGGAGGATTGGGAGGAGCCCGAAGAGTACCCCGATCTCTAACGCGTCGGCGGCGGCAGAGGGACGGGCCGAGAGCTCCGTTTCAGCGTGGAGATCCGAACCGGTAGTAGAGGGCGGGCAGGGGCACGATACGCGGTCGGGGTGGACGCTCGTCTTCGGGATCGGTGCGCCGCAGGGCCACGGCGCGATTGAGGTTGAGCTCCAAGCCCAACGAGTGCCGTTCGACCGCATGCCAATCGACCCCGACGGGAGCTCTCAGCACGAAGGCATAGCCGGTCTGGGCGTCGGTGGGAAAAGCGGCCACGCCCCAGAAACCAGCGCCTGCAAAGACACGGCCGTCGCCACCGCCCAAGTACTGCTTGCCCACAATCGACAACGAGACGTCGCGCCAAGAAAAGGTCCCGACAGAGAGCTCGATGCCGCGGTTGTGGAACTGGTATTCGAGACCGAGGGAGAGGAAGCCCGTCCCACCCAAGGTGACGCCGACCCGGATCCGGTCAGACTCCGTAGGATCTCCTTGGGGCGCCACTCGAGCACTTGCTCCCGTCCCGAGGCCGAGCCATAGGACCAAGGAGATGGATCCTGCCCGGATCATCCGAGGCATGCAGACGTCAGAGGCAGGTGGAAAGGGAGGCACGAGTAGGGCCAAGGGCTCTGGAGGGGCGCAAGCTTTGAGGAATGGCCAAGTTGTCGTGGAAGGCCAGGCTGTCGTGAAACGGCCAAGTTGTCGCGGAACGGCCAAATTATCGATGAATGTCCGAGCCGTCGTAGAAACGGCCAAGCTGTCGTGGGGCGGCCGCATGTTCCCGCAGGGCCAAGTATAGGAGACAGAGTGTGCCGGGTCCATCGAGTGGGGCGTAGACAGTCCCTGGGGAGGCAACTGACAAGGTCGACGCTCGTCGTTGCGTTGGTCGGCACCGCGTGTCTGGCTCCCGATCGCCCGACCTCGCTACCGACGGAGCTTCCAGCGGCCGCTCTCGAGTTGCTGGGGCCAGCGGTGGAGCGTCGTACCCGCCTCGGCCCGGGGATTGTCTTTCGCACAGTGGTCAGCCCGCGTGGACCCTGGCGCGTGTACATGCTCGAGTTGGATCTCTCACTCTGCCACGTGGCGCTCGACGTCGTATCGGCCGATGGCGAGGCATGGGGACGGGCGCGGGTTTCGGAGATGGCCACCATCGGTATCGGAACGGTCGCCGCAGTGAACGGAAGCTTCTTCACTCCCGAAGGGCAGCCTCTCGGACTCGAGGTGAGCGGGGGGCGGGTTTCAGCCCGGGGGGCGCGCCCCGCCCTCGCCTGGCCGCCAGGACGAACACCGTGGATCGGTGTGCCGCGGGCCGACGGCGACTCCATTCTGACGCTCGGGTGGCCTGTGCCGCTCGGAAATCCGGACGGGGTGACCGAGGCGTTGGCCGGTTTTCCCGAGCTTCTCCGAAGCGGCGAACCCGTCGGCGACCTCGGCCGATCGGAGAACCCGGGATTCTCGGTCGAGCGCCACCCACGGACGGCCGTCGGCATTTCCCCGGATGGGATGGAAGCTTGGGTCCTTGTCGTGGACGGAAGGCAAGAGGGCTACTCCGAGGGGATGACCCTCCAGGAGGTCGCGACGCTCATGAAAGCGCTCGGTGCAACGGCCGCGCTGAACCTGGACGGAGGAGGCTCCTCGGTCATGACCGTGGGTGCGGTGCGGGTGAACCGGCCATCGGACGCCAGTGGAGAGCGGGAGGTGGCGAACGCCCTGGTGATCCGCAGGGATCCGTCGGCGTGTAGGTCAGGCTAGGGCGGTGCCAAGAAGTCCTTCGCGGCACCCGAGCTCACCCGTCTGCGGGGAGGCGCCCCGCCTCCCCCGTCACATCCGTGTAAGGCCCGTTTGCCCCCTGTCGTCAATTCCCTGGGAAGCCCGCCGTCAGCCCGACGTAGACGCTTCGTCCGGGTCCGGGCTCGAAGTAACGGCCGCCGAAGGCGTTCACCGTAACCGACGCGGCGTACAACGTGTTGAACAGGTTGGTTATGCCTGCCACGGGTGAGAGGTCGATGCCCGCAAACCGGACCGTGTCGAGTCCGGCCCTCAGGTCGACGAGGCCGTAGGAGTCAGCCGAGCACTGGGCAGGCCGGTCCACGGCTCCGCAAGCTTCGGTCTTCCGGTCGCTGACCGTGACCGCGGACACGTAGACCGTTCGTACTTCGCCGAACCACCCGGGACGGCGTAGCGTGGCGATGCTCTCCAACCGATGCGGGGCGAGACCCGGTATGTCGTTTCCGCTGAAGTCGCCACCGTCCCCTACGTAGTCGTCGAAACTCGCATCCGTGAGACTATAGTTCGCCCGGAACGTGGCGCCGCCGCCGGGGGCAACCGTGACCGCAGCCTCGAAGCCGCGGCGCGTGGACGAGCCGGCGTTCGTGAAGAACGTGCGATCGATGTCGGGAACGTCGAATGGCACGAGCTCGTTGGTCACGTTGGTCTGGAAAACCGTCGCTTCGAACGCGACCTGCCGTCCAACCACACCGCGCGTGCCGAGCTCGACCCCGACGCTCCGCTGAGGCTCCAGATCGGGGTTGAACCCGCCCGCGCCGCTCGGCCGATTCGCCAACTCGGTCGTTGTGGGGCTTTCGAAGGACGTCCCAACGTTCGCGAACACACCGACGTCCGGTGAGGCCGAGACATGCACGCCAACAGACGGACTCACGGCGTCCATAACGCGAGAGCCCGAGTCGTCGGGACCCCCGTCGAGACGGTCGTCTACGCTGAAGTTCAGACGATCGTACCGCATGCCCCCCACCACGCGAGCGCGCTGGCTCAGCTGGAGGTCTGCCTGCCCGAACACCGCGACCGTCCGAACCTTCTCGAACTGATCCAGCACCAGGGGTCCGCGCTCACCGCCGTCGTTGTCGAAGTTCTCCCGACTGTCACGCTGCAGGGCGATCTCTCCGCCGAAGCTCCACGTCAGCTCATCGGCCCATTCCAGCGCCGTGCCGCCCCGAGCGACGCTTCGGAACCCCGCCGCCTTCCGCCCAAGATCGATGACGGCGGGCGGGATCGGGTTGTCGAGGTTGCGGAAGAGGCCCCAAGCGGCGAGCTCCGCCTCCAGGTCACCGGCAGGTCCGGTCCAACCCACTCCGACCTGTCCCTGAGTGACCTGCTTGTTGGTCATCTGAAAGAGGTTGAAGGTATGGGCCCGGCGGTCACCCACGGCCAGTAGCGAATCGTTGATCGAACCGGGATTCTCTCCGTCCAGGTCGGCGATGTTGGCAGTCGCGATCAACTCCCCACCGGCCACGGGGGTGCGCACCTGCCCGTTCAAGTGAAGACGTCGAGCCCGTCCGTACGTGGATCCGTCATCCGCAACCGGATCCCTGCGGAATCCGTCGAACTCGAAGCGCGAGACGCTGACCAGGTACTCGCTCCCCTCGTAGCTGCCGCCCCCAGTAGCCTGCAATCGATTCATGCCGTCGCTGCCGAGAACTCCCCGGACTTCTTGTCGGTAGGGCAGACCGGAAGCTCGCCGTGTCTCGAAGAGGAGCACGCCGCCCGCTCCGTTTCCGTACGTGGACGATCCGGGACCCCTCAGCGCCTCGACGCGACCCAACGTGCCGAGGTCGAGATGGTCGAGCGTCGATTGTCCGTCGGGGAGTGTCGCCGGGATTCCGTCCACGAGCACCGTCACGCCCCGGACACCGAACTGAGATCGGGCTCCGAAGCCCCTGATCGAGATCCGTTCGCCGACTGCCGAGTTGTACCGATTCTGTACCTGGACGCCTGGAAGCCCCTGCAGCGCTTCCTCGATCGAAAGACCGGCCTTCCCCTGGGTGAGCGCGGACTCCCCCAGCACGGAGACAGAAAACGGCGCTTGACCGAGGGAAATCGGCGTCCGCAGAACGTTGACCTCGATCTCCTCGAGCGGCACGATTGAATCGGGTTCAGGCAGCTGGGCTCGCAGCTCCGAAGCCGCCGGCCCGAAAGTGCCGAGCAGGACGATGCCGGCTGCTAGCCCCCGCCTCGATGGGCTCGCGCTGCCGACCCACACACTCCGACCACCCACCCCGAAAAGGCATCGCATGTCGTGACCACCGTTCGATTGTGTTGGTGCGAGTACTTCGGAAGAATCGGACGTAATCATAAGGCGTTGCTGTCGGGACGCCACCGACCCGGCGCACACGACTATCGCCTGAAGTACAGCGTGACCACCGCGCCTTGTCCAGCCTCTTCGATCACGATCCGTTCGGGCTCCGCGGCTCGCTCTCCAAGCGTCGCCTCGACGAGGCCGTCTGGGCCGGCTGGAACCCGGCAGAGGCGGAACCGGCCGTCGGTTCCCGTCGTCGTCTCGTAGCGTCCCGTGCGCTGCTCCACGGCGACGAGGCCGGTGGAGGGATCGCCTCCACCCCGTGGGTTGCGTCCGCCAGTCGCTGGGCCGAGGGAGTCGATGTCCCAACCGGTCCAAGTGGCTGTGACCGTGGCTCCGTCCGCCGGAAGCCCGGAGAACGCGTCGATGATCGATCCGATGAGCACGCCCGTACCTTCGACGGGCTCTTCGTCGGCGCACGCCCCGCGTAGGACCTCACGCCTCGAAGGGGTGAGTAGTCTCAGAGCGGAGATCTCCCCCTTGCGCACATCGACGGCGACCGGCTGCGGAGAGAATCCGATCTCGTCGAGGGTGACGTGGCTGTACGTCACCCGATACGTCCCCTCCGAAAGGTCCGTCAAGCGATAGCGGCCGTCGGGTCCCGTGACGTCGGCGTGATCGGTCCCTTCAGCGAAGACGCGCGCGCCCTCGAGGGGGCGGGTGTGTAGGGAGTCGAGCACGACACCCTCGATCACGCCGGTCTCGGACTCCACGATCACATCGCCGTTCGGGCTCATGATCCGCAGCACGACGGCGCCACTCTCCTGGATTCCCAAGAGAAACTGCTCTCGGATGTTGGTGAACGGGTTGGGCCGCACCCCGACGCGCGGCATGCGGATGTACCACTCGCGCACCACCCAGGTCCCGTCCGGCAATCCCTCGAACACGACCTTGCCTCCGAGGTGCCGCGACCGAATCGCCGCGTCGAGGTCTCCGTACAGGTACTCGAGCCATTGAAGCTCGGACGATTCACGGTCGAGCCAGAAGACCCCATTGATATCGATCTCTCGACGACGCCTCACTGGCTCGAAAGCGAGTCCGATGAGGCCCTCCGTTTCGTCTTCACCGGCCTCCACGCGCAAGCAGTGGTTGTCCAGGAACTGGTCAGAGAGGAGGACATGGGCGTCGGGAGCGAGGTAAAAGGTCCCGGTGTCGTCTTCTTGGACGAAGCCCTTCTCCATCAGCTCTTCGACCGGTCTCGAGACGAACGTCTGCCGCTGGATGAGGTCATCGTAGAAGCGCTGTTCGTTCTCGACCGTCTTCGCCTCGGTATCGAGATCGCGCTGGTACTTCATGACCTGGTAGCGGTACACCGACTTCTGATCCGTGAACGCCGCTGCGGCGAGGGCCTTGCGTGCCTCCTCCCAGACCCTGGCCACGTCCATCCCCTCCTCGGGTCGCAGCACGCAGCGGCGATCACCGGTCACCTCGATCGCGGCGAGCGGGATCGCCTCCACCGGGGCGACGATGTCTGTGGCGATCGGCTGGCCGACCCGCAGAACGAGCCTCGGCGAGAACGTGCTGGCGTGGCCGATCCGGTCGGCGCGCAACGCGTAGGTTCCCTGACGCGGCGCGCGTACGAGGAACTCCCCCAGATCGTCCGTCAGGACCTGGAGGACCGCACCGCCGAGCGAATCGACGAGAACCACCATGGCTCCGGACAACGGCGTGCCGGTTCCTTCTTCGATCACCGTGCCGCTCACGACCTGGGCGGGGGTAGGGGAGGCGACGCCGAGGGCGGCCATACACAGAGCTGCGGCGAGCAGGCGTGAGGCCGGTGGGCGGGGTGATTCGACCATGTGCTGATTATACCAGCGAATCCCTGCTCGCGTTACGGCAGCTCGGCGCCATCGCTATATTTCCGAGCGTTGCAAGCGGTCGAAGGCACCACTTGGCTTCCGCCCCGAACCGGAGTTTCGGATGTCTCGCCTCCTCCACGGTTTTCTGCACCTGTCCCGGCAGTATTCGCCTCGCCGGACGGCGCTTGGGACCTCGCTCACCCTCGTCATCGTTGCGGCCGCGGCATTGGATGGCCAAGAGCGGGGTTTCGTACCCGAGGACTACTACAGGATCGTGGACGTTACGGAGGTCGCGATGTCGCCCACCGGTGACTACGTCGCCTTCACTGTCACGACGGTCGTAGAGGAGGAGAATCGCAGACACCGCGAGGTCTGGGTACAGCCTCTCGCTGGCGGCCGGCCCTCCGGCGAAGCGATCCGTTTCTCCGACCCGACCTCTGAATCCAGGTCTCCCGGATGGTCACCGGACGGCCGACTGCTCTCCTTCCAGTCGACCCGGGGTGACGACCCGAACCGCATCTGGTTCTTACGTGTCGCCGGCCCCGGGGGTGAGGCATTCCACATCGACGGCGTGGACGGTAACCCCGTGTGGTCACCGGATGGGCGGTCGATCGCGTTCGTCAAAGCCGACGACGATGAAGAGGGCGCGGGTCCCGATGAAGCCGATGAGAGCCGCGAGGGCTGGATCGCGTCCAACGCCGTAACCACTACGCTGGACTCCGACCGGTTCGATGGTCGGGTGATTACCGCCATGCGTTACAAGAGCAATGGTGTACACTCGCTCCTTCCCGATCCGTTGCTTCGCGAGAAATCCCAGCTATACGTCGTGTCCGCCGACGGTGGCGCGCCCCGCCGGCTCACGAGCCTGAGCTTCGACGTGGGCGGGCTCGCTTGGTCCGCGGACGGCCGGCGTGTCTACTTCTCGGGCAACGAGCTTCAAGACGACGAGTACAACCGCGAGAACACGAACGACATCTGGTCCGTCGCGGTGGCGGGTGGCTCGG
This sequence comes from Longimicrobiales bacterium, assembly GCA_965248625.1. Classification (GTDB taxonomy): domain Bacteria; phylum Gemmatimonadota; class Gemmatimonadetes; order Longimicrobiales; family Gaopeijiaceae. Next base: position 3,594,018 of record OZ252109.1, read on the forward strand.
TTCGTCGTCTCACGACCAACCCCGGAAGCGAGTCGGCTCCGGCGCTTTCCCCCGACGGAGGAAAGATCGCGTACCTCTCCAGTCCGGAGCGTGGCGCCCAGACGGATCTCGTGATACACGAGCTGGGGTCGGACGGCAGCTTCCGCGGCGCTCCCGTGAGTCTCACCCTGGACTGGAACCGCCAACCAGGTGGGCCCGAATGGTCGGCAGATGGCCAGTCGCTCCGTTTCTCGGCGGGCATCGGGGGCAACGGTCACCTGTTCAGCGTCTCGGCTTCCGGCGGGCCAATCCGCCAAGTGACGGCCGGGGATCGCCGACTCTCCGACTTCTCGTTCGCGGCCGACGACGCCGTGATGGCGTTTACGTCCACGGACGCGGTCACGCCGCGCGAGCTGTACGTCGCCGCCGGAGACGGTTCCACGGAGCAGAAGGCAACGGGCTTCAACGACGAGTGGCTCTCGGAGATCGCGCTCATGCCCGCCGAGCGGCTGGCCTGGACGGTGGAGGACGGCACGGAGATCGAGGGATGGGTGATCCGGCCCGTCGATCACGTACCCGGGCGCAGCTATCCGATGATCCTCAAGGTGCACGGGGGTCCGCACGGTGCGTACGGCAACACGTTCTTCCCGACCTTCCACGTGCTTTCCAACGCGGGGTTCTACGTCCTCTACACGAATCCCCGCGGTTCCTCCGGATACGGCCACGATTTCATGTACGCCACCCTTGGACAGTGGGGGATCGTCGATCGGGAGGACTACCTCACGGGTGTCGACGCGGCCCTCGCCGCCTACCCGGACGTGGACGATACGCGGCTCGGAGTCTCCGGCGGCAGTTACGGCGGGTTCATGTCGAACTGGCTGACCGCCACGACGGCCAGGTTCAACGCTTCCGCGTCGAGCCGCTCAATCACGAACTGGGAGAGTTGGTGGGGAACGTCGGACGCCCAGGGGCTCACGGAGTACGAGTTCGGCGGCACGCCCTGGGAGGAGCGGGACCTCTATCGACGCTTGTCGCCCATCTCCTATGTCGAGAACGTCACCGCACCCACCCTCCTCATCCATTCGGAGCAGGACTGGCGCACTCCGATGCCGGATGCCGAACAGTGGTTCATGGCACTGAAGAAGCAGGGTGTGCCCGTCGAGCTCGTCCGCTACCCACGATCGGACCACAACCTCTCCCGGTCGGGAGAGCCGTGGCTGCTCGTCGATCGCCTGGAGCGCATCCGAAGCTGGATGGTCCACTGGCTGATCGAGCAGGAGACTTCGGTCACGAGCCAGGGGCGGTAGGAGCTCGTCGGGGAAGTCGCCGGTGAGCGAGCTCATTGGGCCGGGGGAGGTCCGCTACGAAGCGGCGCTCGTGGCCGGGGACCCCTTCCGTCGGATCGATGAGCTTATCGCCTGCGATCCGGTCGGGCCTGAGGACGGCATCCACATCGGAGCCTCCCGAGAGGGACGGGCGATCAAGGCCTTCCGCTTCGGCTCGGGGCCCCTTCGCGTGAGCTTGCTCGGCGGATGCCACGCGGACGAGCCCGTCGGACCGGACCTACTCCGGCGGCTCTGCGCCTACCTGGGGACGCTCGGCCCGAACGACTCTTTGGTCGACCGCTACGAGTGGTGGATCATCCCTCATGTGAACCCCGACGGGGCCGTCCGCAACGGGAGCTGGCAGGACCCTCACACGCCTGCCTACGACGTCGGGAGCTACCTGGCGGGCGTCGTACGCGAGCTGCCCGGCGACGATGTCGAGTTCGGTTTCCCCGCGGGCGTGGACGACACCTGGGCCCGGTCCGAGAACCGAGCTGTGCTCGACTGGTGGATCGAGGCCGACGGCGCCTTCAATCTGCACGTCTCGGTTCACGGCATGGGGTTCAGCTCCGGTCCGTGGTTCCTGATCGATGAGGACTGGACCGGCCGCACACTCGACTTGCGAGATCGATGCGCGGCCGCCGTCGAGGGGCTCGGGTACCGGCTTCACGATGTCGATCGGGGCGGAGAGAAGGGGTTCTTCAGAATCGCCCCCGGCTTTTGCACGCGCCCGAGCTCCAGTGCCATGCGTCAGCACTTCACGTCCCTCGGCGATCACGAGACCGCGGCCCGTTTCCGACCGAGCTCGATGGAGACGATCCGTTCACTCGGGGGCGACCCGTTGACGCTCGTGACCGAGATGCCTCTGTTCATCACGCCCGGCGTGGGTGAGGAATTGGGACCTCCGGATCCCGTGGCCGCTCGTTGGAAAGCGCGCGTGGAGACTTGGAAGCTGGCCCTGGCCCGGGGCGAGGCTTCGGCCGCGTCCGTAACCCGGGACGCGCACGACCTCGGACTGGAGGCAATGCCGATCGAGCACCAGATGACGCTGCAATGGGCGTTGATCGCGGCCGGCCTCGAGACTTTTTCTTCGGGGTCGACAGGTGAGGGCCGGCTCCGGAACAGGGGTCCTGCGGAGAGGATGAGCGGACGGTGAGCGTGGACGACCGGGACCTGCCGAGCTTTCCGAGCGAGGTGTTCGCCGAGCGGCGTGCGCGAGTGCTGGAAGCTTTGGGCAACGGGGCCATGGTGCTGACCAGTGGCGCCAATCGATTCCGGGCGGGGGACGATGACTCTCCCCATCGTCCGGACTCCGAGCTTTTCTACCTGACCGGGTTCACGGAGCCGGGCGCCGTCGCCGTCATTCGAGGCTTTGCCGAAGAGGACCGATTCAGCCTCTTCGTCCGTCCCAGCGATCCCAAGGCGGAGCTGTGGACCGGCACCCGGTTGGGTCCAGACGAAGCGCGTGAGCGGTTCGGGCCGGACGCATGCCATCCGTTGGGTGAGCTGGACGAACGTCTGCCAACGCTCCTGGCGGGGGCCGACCGGGTTCACTTCCGGCTGGGATCGGATGCCTGGGCCGACGAGCTCGTGCGCGCGTCGCTCGGCCATGCGCGTGCTCGAGGTCCCCGCACCGGATCGGGTCCGAGAGCCGTCGTCGACCCGGGTGGCATCCTCGACGAGATGCGGATACGGAAGGATCCGCTCGAGCAGGAGGCGCTGCGTAGAGCGGCCACGCTTTCCATAGCTGGTCACCAGGCGCTGCTGCTCGAACTCGGGACCGGGGCGGGGGAGTGGGAGCTCGAGGCCGCGATCGAGGGCGCCTTTCGGCGTGGGGGCTCGGGAAGGCCCGCGTACCCGACGATCATCGCGTCCGGGGTCAATGCGTGCGTCCTGCACTACCGCGAGAACCACAGCCGCGTCACGACGGACGACGTGGTTCTCGTCGACGCCGCCGCCGAGCTCGACCACTATTGCGCGGACGTCACCCGAACCTATCCGGCCGGCAGCCGCTTCACTGCCGAGCAACGGGTGGTGTACGACGTGGTCGAGCGCGCTCGAGCGGCTGCGGTCGCCGCCGTCCAGCCGGGCGCCTCGTTGGACGGCATCCACGAGCTCGCTCGTGGCGTCTTGATCGAAGGCCTCGCGGAGCTGGGCGTGCTGTCGGGATCGGTGGACGAAATCATTGAAGACAAGACGTATCAGGACTACTTCCCCCACCGTACCTCGCATTGGCTCGGGCTCGATACCCACGACGTGGGCGACTACGCCAGGGGCGGAGCGCCACGCCCGCTCGTCCAGGGCATGGTGTTCACCATCGAGCCCGGGTTGTACTTCTCACCGGTCGGGGCTGGCTCTACCTCCCAGTTCGCCGGTATCGGCGTACGAATCGAAGACGACGTATTGGTCACCGAAGGCGGCCACGAGAACCTCACGGTGGGGCTTCCTACCGCCGCGGAGGCGGTTGAGGACCTCGTCGCGGGATGACGAGCACTGCGCCCATCAACGAAGCCGAGCTGATCGCGCGGTTGCGGTCGCCGGATCCAACGGTCACGGTGGAGCTGCGCCCCCCCATGAGCGGGCTGTCGTACGCAGAGAGCATGGACGTGTGGATCGACATGTATCATGCGCTGCAACGTCTGGCGCGAGAGGACCGATACATCTTTCTCACCGACAACGCCGTCGGAGCGGAAGAGGAGGAGAGCCTCAACCATCTCGCTTCCAACCTGGCGCGAGACGTTCCCCCCTCCCGGGTCATCCCGTTCCTCACGAGCAAGCACTCGCTGGACTACTGCTTGATGTTCGCCAAGCGAGCCGCTTCCCGCGGATTCGAGGCACTGACCGTGCTGGGCGGGGACGTGAGTGCAGGCCCTCCTCGCTGTGTCGCCCACGCCCATGAGCTGAGGTCGCTGATCCGTGAGCAGGTCGGATCCCTCACCCTCGGGGGTTGGGCGAATCCGCATCGTGACGTGGCCGAGCAGGTGGAGTACATCACGCGGGGTGACTACGAGGCCGATTTCTTCCTGACCCAGGTCGTGTCTCACCACTCCATGGGCGAAGTCGAGGCCTTTCTCTCGGAGCTCGACAAGAAGAGGGTCGACGCCCCTCCCGTGTTCGGTGTGTTCTACTATCGCAGCGCGAACCCCAAGACACTCGCCCGGGTGAGCCGTTTTCTACCCGTCCCGGCCGAGGAGCTCACGAGGGAGTTCGAGCGGGGCGCGAGTGCGGAGGAGATCTGTGCCCGTAGCATCCTGGAGCTCCGGCGTGCGGGTGCGCGCAACATCTACCTGTCGAATCTGGGGTTCCGGCACGTGGACCGCCGACATCGTGCGATCATGGAAGCGCTCTCCGAGATGGAGGGCTAGGTCGCGTGTCGCCGGAGGACTTCTGAGACTCGGTGGAGCCCTTTGGCATCTTAGGTCGGCGGGACCCGGGTCCAGGGTGCGCGCAGCCCTTGGCCCATGAGCTCGAACCCGCGATTTGGACGTCGGCCGATCAACACGAGAGGGACTTCTGTTCCCTTGGCCACGGCCAGTGGGAGCTCACCCAGTGCCCGTTCGCCGCGGTCGCCACGCTGCATTCCCATGACAACGAGGCCAGCGTCCGACGCGCGGCGGATGATGGCCTCTTCAGGCCGGTCTGCCACTTCGATGACCACTTCGTACGGTCCCGGGGCCTCGTCCCTGGCCAGCTCCGCGAGCTCGCTCTCGAAGCGGCTCCGAGCTCCAGCAGACGCCGATGCCGGAAGCGTTCCGAGGAAGACGAACGAACGTACCCGTGCACGGGACAGACTCGCGAGCAGGCGAACCCGCAGGTGGTTGTGGTCGCCACGCCCCCCGAGGGGCACGAGGACGCGCTCGGGCTGATCCATGCTCCACCGCCGCGGTGCCCGCACCACGACCACGTCGGAGTCGAGGGCCGCGATGAGGCTCTCGAGGGCGCCCGCCACCTCCGGCGCCAAGAGGTTTGGCAAGCCCAGGAGCACCGTCTCGCACCGGTGTCGCTCGGCGACGCGTGCGATCTCGGTCCAGGGGTTCGGAGCGATCGTGAAGAGCGTCTCGGAGACGAGCGAGCTTTCGAGGCTGCGCAGCAGAGACTCGCCGAGCACGGTCTGCGCATCCCTCAGGGCCGGGTGCTCTTCGATGGACTCGTCGTCCGGCGGGGCCAGGACCGAGAGCAGAAGGACCCGCCCGACGCCCGGGGTGCGCAAGGTCCCCGCCACATCGACCAGGCTGGCGGCCCGGGCGGGGTTCGCGATCGGGACCAATACGAGGGGGCTACGCCCTCGTAGACGCGCGAGGTCAGGGTCTCTGGCTTCGGCCGACACGTCCGTCAGCCGCGCCCCGGGAGCGAGGAGGGTCAAGTACAGCGCGATCCCAATCCCAACCCAGATGACGACGACGCTGCCCGCGTGGGGAACGGCGAAGGTCTGGAAGACGGCGAGGGCGAGGCAGATCGCGGCACCGACCACAGGAAGGGCAGCCGGACGCGCGCGCCCGGATCGGAGGTCGGCCAGGATCGCGGCCCAGTGGACCATCGCGAACGACAGGAGGAAGATCAGGCTCGATGCCGCTCCTGCCACCGCCACGTCACCCACGACAAGGGCGATCGCTGCCACCATCGCGCCGGTGACCCCGACCGCGACGGCCGGAGTGCCGCTCGCGCCCCGCATCTGGGCGAGCCGCCGAGGGAGCGTCCGGTCGCGCGCCATGGCGAATGCCACCCTCGACGCTCCGAGCAGGTTCGCTTGGAGGGCCGTCAGCATCGAGAGCAAGCCCGCCCCGATGACGAGCCAGTAGCCAGTCGGCCCCAGGAAGTGTTCGGCGGCGACCGCAACCATGCCTTCGGGATTGGCGATGGCCATCTGGGCGACTCCACCCTCCAACGGCGCTCCCACCGTCGCGATCATGAAGAGCAGCGGAAGGTAGATGGCCAGCGCGATCCCGAGGGACAAGTACATCGCGCGCGGCAGCGTTCGCGCGGGGTCCTTGACCTCGCCTCCGACTGCGGCGATCAGGTCGAAGCCCTGCAGGGCGATGAACGTGTACCCCATGGCCCGAACGACCCCGCCCGGGCCGGTGGACAGGAACGGGCTCAGTCGGCCGAACAACTCTCCCGGAGACCCGCCCAGCCACGCCCACGCACCGCCTGCGATGAGGATCGCGAACACGACCACTTTGCCGACCGTGGCACTGTCTCCGCCGCCGCCGGACCGCCGGACCAACGCAAGCGTGTAGAGTGCGATCGCGGCGACGGCGATCAGGATGCGTGCGGCGTCACCCCCGGTCCATGTGCCGGAGAGGCCCGGGAGCGCCCGCCCGAGCCCCTCCGTGAAGAATGCCGCGAAGCCCAAGGCGTAGAGTACGCCAGCAACGATGGACGCGAACCACACGACCCAGCCTACGACGAAGGCGACCTCGATCGAGAGCACCTTCCTGGCGTACGTGTAGATACCCCCGGATTCGGGGAAGCGGCGGGCCAGCCGCGCGAAGCTCGCAGCGGTCAAGAACGCGATCACGCCGTTCAGGCCAAACGCTACGATCGCTGCGGGCCCGGCCGTCGCGAACGCGACGCCAGCGAGTGCCAGAATGCCCCCGCCCACGATGGCGCCAACGCCCAGAGCCGTTGCGCCGAACAGCCCTAAGTGTCGCTCGCCTCGCATTCTTGACTCAGCGCCCCGCCACGGACTCCAGCAGCTCGAGAACGCGGTCTACATCTCCACCGGGCAGGCTGATTTGGACCCCTTGCACGAGGTCCCGAACCTCCTCGAAGACCTCTCTGGCGATAGCTAAGCCCTCTGCCCGCGCCGCCGCCGCACCACGGTCCTGGACCGACCTCATTCTTTCGACGACACGATCCGGCACCTCGATGCCTGGCACTTCATTGGCGAGGAACTCCGCGTTGCGCAAAGAGGTCAATGGCCACAAGCCGGCGACAATCGGGATCCGGAGCCCATCGACGCGGCCGAGGAAGGTCGCCAATTGGGCCGGATCGAACACCGGCTGGGTCACGGCGAAGTGCGCGCCCGCCTCGACCTTCCACCCGAACCGCCTCAGCTCCAGGTCTTGGTCGACGGCGCCCTGGTTGAGCGCCACGCCGATCACGAACTCGGTCGCGCCCCCGATGTCGTTGCCCCCCGGGTCCGCGCCGCGGTTCAGTCGGTCAACGACGTTGACCAAGCCGATCGAGTCGATGTCGTACACGGCCGTTGAGTCGCCGTACGGCCCGAGGCTCGTTGGATCACCGCTCACGATCAGCATGTTCTTGAGGCCTCCGGCCGCCGCGCCGAGTAGATCGCTGATCATTCCCAGCATGTTGCGGTCGCGGCACGTGTAGTGGGCAAGAGGCTCCACCCCGACCTCTGCCTCGATCAACATCGCCGCTGGCAATGCGCCCATCCGGGTCCGCGCGCGCGATCCGTCCAAAACAGCCGCCGCGTCCACGCCAGCGACACGCAGCTTCCGGCACTGCCCGAACATCTCCTGGGTGTTCCAGCCACGCGGTGGGGTGATTTCGACGCTCGTCACGAACTCGCCGGTCTCGAGCTTCCGTCCCCAGCTGGAGCGCTTGGCCAACGGCACCGACTCGCCCCGTGCGCGATCTTCCGGGCTCCCTTCCGGTCGCACGAGCACGTGTCGAGGCTGCACGCTGGCGACATGATCCCTGATCTTGCGAACGTGGTCGGGCGTCGTCCCACAGCACCCACCGACGAACCGGGCGCCGGCTTCGATCATGCGACGGGCGTATTGGCCCATGTACTCCGGACTCGCCAGGTAGATCTTGCGGTCGTCCACGACCCGGGGGAGGCCTGCGTTGGGCTGGGCGGAGATCGGAAGCTCCGTGGCGGCGACGAGGCGCTCGACCGCATCGAGCATGATCGCCGGGCCAACCGAGCAGTTGATGCCCGCGATGTCGACTCCCCAATCATTCAGCGCCGCGGCGGCTGCTTCCACGGACGTCCCGTACGACGTTTCTGCGTTCTCACCGACAGTGATCTGTGCCATTACCGGGAGATCGCTACGCTGCCGTACGGCGTGGACCCCGGCCTCGAGCTCACGGAGGTCGCTGAACGTCTCCAGGCAGAAGCCGTCGACGCCGCCGTCCAGCAGGCCGGCTACCTGGCGGCCAAAGTAGGCTGCGGCCTCCTCGAACGCGGTGGGGCCGAACGGCTCGAGGCGGATTCCGAGGGGGCCCAGCGCCCCGACGACGCTGGCTCGCCCCGCGGCTGCCAGGCGAGCCAGCTCACCGGCAGCGCGGTTGATCTCCTCGGTCTGCTCGTCCAGGCCGTAGCTCGAAAGCTTGACTGGGTTGGCCCCGAACGTGTTCGTCTCGAGGATCTCCGCACCGGCTCGCACGTACTCCTCGTGGACCTCCTGGACGAGCTCGGGCCTTTGCAGGTTGAGCTCGTCGTAGCACACGTTCACGAAGACTCCGCGCCCGTACAGCATCGTGCCCATGGCCCCGTCCACGACGTGGACCCGGCCGTCGTCGAGCAACTCCCGCAAGGTCACGGTCACGGTTCGTATGCCAGGTTGGGCGCGAGCCATCGCTCCACCTCCGTGACAGCCATGCCCTTTCGGCGAGCGTAGTCCTCGACCTGATCACGCCCGATACGCCCCAATCCGAAGTAACTCGCCTCGGGATGTGAGAAATACCATCCTGCCACGCTTGCGGCCGGGGTCATGGCGTAGCTTTCCGTAAGCTCAACACCCGCTCGGGCCTCGGCGTCCAGCAGTCGGAACAGCGTGCGCTTTTCCGTGTGATCCGGGCAAGCGGGGTAGCCCGGGGCAGGCCTGATGCCGACATACGACTCCGCGATCAGCGCGTCCTTGTTCCACTCCTCCGACGCTGCGTACCCCCAGAGCTCCGTGCGCACGCGCTCGTGCATGCGCTCCGCAAACGCCTCGGCGAGCCGATCGGCGAGCGCCTTGGCGAGAATGCTCGAATAGTCGTCGTGCTGCTCCTCGAACCGCTGGCAGATCTCGGTGAGGCCGATGCCGGCGGTCACGACGAATGCACCGATGTAGTCGTCTATCCCTGTGTCACGGGGAGCAACGAAGTCACTGAGGCAGGAGTTGGCCCGTCCAGGAGGCTTCTCGAACTGCTGCCGGAGCCCGCGCAGCACGGCTGCGGCCTCGGCCCGGCTCCCGTTTCCGTAGACTTCGATGTCGTCGCCCACAGCGTTGGCGGCGAAGAGGCCCACGACCCCCCGGGCCTCCAGCTGCCCCTCTCCGACGAGTCGCTCGAGGAGCACATTGGCGTCCGTGTACAGGCTCCGGGCCGGCTCTCCGACCACCGGATCGTCGAGCAGCTCCGGAAACTTTCCGGCGATCTCCCAGGCCTGGAAGAACGGGGTCCAATCGATATACGGCACCAACTCGTCCAGCGGATGAGGGCTGAACACCTGCACGTCCGTGGTGTGCGGCCGGGCGGGGGCGTAACCGCCCCAGTCGATCGAGACCTTTCTACGCCGTGCCTCTTCCAGCGAGAGCGTACGCGCCCTCGCCCGCTTGTTGGCGTGCTGGTCCCTGAGCCCCAGGTACTCGTCCCTCGTTGCTTTCATGAACGCGGAGCGATTCCGCGGGCTGAGGAGCCTGCCCATCACGCCGACGCCACGCGAGGCGTCCAACACGTGGACGGTCGGTCCCGAGTACCGGGGCTCGATTTTGACAGCCGTGTGAAGTCGCGAGGTCGTCGCGCCTCCGATCAAGAGCGGAAGCTCGAACCCGAGCCGCTCCATCTCGCTTGCCACGTGCACCATCTCATCGAGTGAGGGGGTGATCAGGCCCGAGAGGCCGATCACATCGGCGGCTTCCTCGCGTGCCGTCTCAAGGATCTTCTCGGCGGGGACCATCACACCAAGGTCGACCACGTCGTAGTTGTTACACTGGAGAACCACGCCGACGATGTTCTTGCCGATATCGTGAACGTCCCCCTTCACAGTGGCGAGAACGACCTTGCCCGCAGCTCGGGGCTCGCCGCCGCCGTCGCCTCTCTCGGCATCGAGGAACGGCACGAGGTGGGCCACGGCCTTCTTCATGACCCGCGCACTCTTGACGACCTGTGGCAAGAACATCCTGCCCGAGCCGAACAGGTCACCCACGACGTTCATCCCGTCCATGAGTGGGCCTTCGATGACGTCGAGCGCCTTCGGATAGTTGCGCCTGGCTTCCTCCGTGTCGTCCACGATGTAGTCGACAATCCCTTTCACGAGCGCATGAGACAGGCGCTCCTCGACGGAGCTCTCACGCCATTCCTCGTCCTTTTCCGGCTGGCTGGAGGCACCCCGGTACTTCTCGGCGAGCGCAGTCAGTCGTTCGGTTGCGCTGGGATCGCGATCGAACAAGACGTCCTCGATTGGACGTAGGAGCTCGTCGGGGATCTCGTCGTAGACCGGAAGTGCGCCGGCGTTGACGATCGCCATGTCCATGCCGGCCTGGATGGCGTGGTACAGGAAGGCCGAGTGCATGGCCTCGCGCAAAACGTCCGAGCCCCGGAACGAGAACGAAAGGTTGCTCACGCCTCCGCTGATCCTGCAGTGGGGAAGCTCGGTCTTCAACAGCCGGCAGGCTTCGATGAACGCGATTGCGTACCGGTTGTGCTCCTCGATGCCAGTGGCGACAGCGAAAATGTTCGGATCGAAGATGATGTCCTCAGACGGGAAACCCACCTCCTCTGTCAGGATCCGGTGGGCCCGAAGACAGATTTCGACTTTCCGCTCGTAGGTGTCCGCCTGTCCTTGCTCGTCGAAGGCCATCACGATCACCGCGGCGCCGTAGCGACGGACCAGCCGGGCCTGCTCGCGGAACGCCTCCTCGCCCTCCTTGAGGGAGATGGAATTCACGATACCCTTGCCCTGGACGCACTTCAGCCCCGCCTCGATCACGCTCCACTTGGACGAGTCGATCACGATCGGGACTCGTGAGATATCCGGCTCCGATGCGATCAATTTGAGAAAGCGGGCCATCGCGGCCTCGGAGTCGAGGAGCCCCTCGTCCATGTTCACGTCGATCAACTGGGCGCCACTGTCGACTTGCTGGCGGGCGACGGCGAGCGCCGCTTCGAGATCGTCGTCCTGGATCAGCTTTCTAAAGCGGGCGGAGCCGGTGACGTTGGTACGCTCGCCGACGTTGGCGAAGAGCGAGTCAGGGCCGAGGTTGAGTGGCTCGAGTCCCGAAAGCCGCATGCGACTTTGGATCTCCGGAGGCGACCGGGGCGGGAGGCCCTCGACCGCGCTCGCGATGGCCTCGATGTGGGCAGGCGTCGTTCCGCAGCACCCTCCCACCAAGTTCAGAAACCCGGCCTCCGCGAACTCGCGAAGCGTTGCGGACATCGACTCGGGGGTCTCGTCGTATTGGCCGAACTCGTTCGGGAGTCCGGCGTTCGGATGGCAGCTCACCGGAAGGCCGGAACGCGTCGCGACCTCCTCCAGGTAGGGCCTGAGTGCCGTCGCCCCGAGGGCGCAGTTGAGCCCGACGGCGAACAGATCCGCGTGCGTCACCGAGTTTACGAACGCCTCGGGGGTTTGTCCGGAAAGCGTTCTCCCGCTGGCGTCCGTGATCGTGCCGGAGACCATGACCGGAAGGTTCACGGCGCGCTCTTCCAGGAGTGCGCGGATGGCGAAGAGGGCGGCCTTGGCGTTCAGCGTGTCGAACACCGTCTCGACCATCAGAAGGTCGACTCCGCCGTCCAAGAGTCCCCCGGCCTGCTCCCCGTACGATGCGGCGAGCTCGTCGAAGGTGACGTTGCGGAAGCCCGGATCGTTGACCTCGGGAGAGATGGACGCGGTGCGGTTCGTGGGTCCGAGGACGCCCGCCACGAATCGGGGCTTGGCGGGCTCGTGAGCGCTGAATTCCTCGGCGGCCTCGCGCGCGATCCGCGCCGACTCGACGTTGATCTCGTAGACGGCGGCCTCGAGGCCGTAGTCCGCCATGGAGATCGACGTGGCGTTGAACGTGTTCGTCTCGAGGATGTCCGCACCGGCGTCCAGATACGCCTCGTGGATCGCCCGGATGATGTCCGGCCGGGTCAAGGAAAGCACGTCGTTCGCGCCGCGCAGCGACCGCGGGTGGTCAGCGAAGCGATGGCCGCGAAAGTCCTGCTCGCCCAACTCGTAGCGCTGGATCATCGTACCCATCGCCCCGTCGAGCACGAGAATGCGCCGCGCCATAGCGTCCCTCAACGCGTCGCGCGCCGTACGGGGTTTGGCGAGCACGCTCGCGTCCCCGGCACCGTTGTTCGCAGATGATGGAATCGTCATCCGGCCTCTAGGGAACCTCTGCACAAGTGTGGCTGGTCTCGTTGGGAGCGCCATGGACCCGGATTCTAGGCGGAGGGACGACGCCATAGCCCAAGCTACGGGTAGGAGCTCCAACGACGAAGACCGGTCCATGCCGCCCCAACCCGTCACCCCATGAAGTCGTGCGACCGACTCGGTCGTGGGCACAGGGGTGTCGCGGACTCATGCGTCGTCTCTCCTCCTCGCCGTAGCTCTGCTACGCCTCGTCGTCATTCCTACCCTGAGCACTCGCGAGACCCCTGCGCGAGACCCGCCACACTTGCGCAGAGGTTCCCTCGTGTGGTGTACCGGTGCATTGGTCTCGCTGGTCTTTGAAGCGGAGCTCATCCGCAGATGGGCGTCGCCGGGGTGTCCGACAACTGCAGGTTCTGCGCCTCGACGTCCCGGGGGGCCATGCACGCGCCACGCGCCGCGAAGGCACCGGTCCCTGCCCTTCACCCGCTATGCCCATACGGAAAAACCCTCGTCGCCAAAAGCGCCGAGGGCCGGGGCTTTTTAGCGAGTTGTTTATCGTGGCCGCAATACGCCTCAAATCACCACGTGCCGCTCTGTCCCATGAACGGTAACAACAAGAGCACGTAGCGTAAATGCTCATGATCGGCCCTCGCCGGGCCAGAACGGACTGCGCCGCCGCTCGAGCCATGAATCCATCACGGGTGCAGGGGAGTAGTACCGAGTGTGCGCGTTGGGGGCTCCTGTGCTACATACCCCGGCCATCCAGCGTGGCGCGGCGACACTCACGCTTTGCGGATCACAGTGGAGCTCATGGAAACCATCCGAATCCCGAACCAAGCGACGTACTCGCCGATATCCCTCACGGACCTGATCGTGGCGGCCCCGCTCGCCTCTCGGATCCTGCTGGGCGCGACGTTCCCCGGGCGCTTGATCCAAGCTGCGGCGCTCGGCGCTTACGCCGGAAGCGTGGCGGGTGATTGGATCCAGCGGCAAGGTGTCCGGCGAATCGACTTCATGGACGCGTTCGGTGCCGACGTAGAGCAACTCGTACCCATGCCCACGAAGAAGCGGAAGAAGGAGGCGAAGAAGCTTGCGGAGCAGGTCAGCGACGAGTACACACCGGAGCGGATCCCCCGCGAGAAGCTTTCGCCGGTCATCAACGAACATCTGACGACCTACATCGCCGGCATCACTGGACAGCGCGTCGAGACCAGCTCGCAGGTCCGGGATTTCACTCTGGCGGGACTCGTCTTCCCCTTCGCGCTGGGTACATGCGACATCTTCTCGGGCGACATCTCGATCCTCAAGGACGCCGGCGTCTTCGAGCCGCACATCATCGCGCACGAATTCTGCCATCGGAAGGGATACCTCAAAGAGCTTCACGCGCAGGCGCTGGGCTACCTTTCGCTCACGATGTCGGGCGAGCCAGTGCTCGTGCAGTCGGCTCGGTGCGAGCGGCTCCACCGCAACGTGTGGGTGCTGGCCAGTCGGGAGCCCGAAGCGTACCACGCGATGATCGAGGCACTCGGCGTCAGGAAGGAGCTCCGTACCGAGTTCCACGCGATGCATCCTAAAACGAGCGGCAAGGAAGGGGTCATGGCCAGCCTGATGCGCCGGCTGTACGACGAGCGCATGAAGCTGACCGGGCAGAATGGACTCTCGGACTACGACGAGGGATTCACCAACTTCCTGTATTCGATCGAGCAGCACCCCGTGGCGGCCACGGCTTGATCCTCCGCCGACCGGCGGCCGATCGGGCGCGCCTGCCTGGTAGGGGCCCACTTCTTTCAGCCACCGGACAGGTCAAGCATTGCTTCGAGCCTCGATCGCGACCGGCTTTCTCCTCATCTCCGCCCTCGTGGTTTGGCTCGCGTTTCAGGTCGGGGTGAACACGTCGAGCGGAACGCTGTTCGTAAACCTCGGCACGGAGATCTTCGGGATCCTGATCACCGTTGCGCTAGTCGAATGGCTGTTCGAGCGACGCCGACTCCAAGATCGGGGGCGGGAGCTCGCCTGGAGTGTGCTGCACGCGATCGAGCGCGTCGTCTGGATCTGGCAGGGCGGTCCCCACCAGCTCGGGACCGAGGAGCTCCTCGGGCTGGTCCGGTCGATTCGGTCGAACGATCCCGTCGCCCCCTTCACCGAAGCCCTCCTCGTGAACGTAGGAACGCAGTGTAGAGAGGCACTCCAAAGGGAGCCCGCGGTGCTGCGCTCACTCCCGGGCCTGGCTGGAGCCATGACCGACCTCACGAGCCTCAGCTCCCTTCGCGACGGGCGCGAGTCCGTGTCGATCCACGTGGTCGCCGAGGTCATCGAGTCCGGCACACTCGCGCTGGCCCAGATCCTGAACCAGCCGACGCGCCGCCTTCCGGGTGCGCTCATCCGACTGCGCAACCCCGGCCTGGAGTCCCAGCAGCGCCGGTACTACGATTCGCAGCCAGCCGCCACGGCGCTCGAGCCACTGCCGGAAGAGGACGTCAGGGTCCGGTACGCGCGGGCCGCGACCGCGCCGCAACCAGCCGAGGAGATTGATCAATAAAGACCCAGCGATCCCTCGGGGCCGTGCTCCCGATCCTCGCTATGCTCTCGATCTCGCCTGCGGGCATGCTGGCTCAGGAGCCGACGGCCTCTCCTCGAGCACCAACGGCCGAGCAGGACCCTCCTTGGCCGCCCGTCGCCACATTCTCCATCGTCGAGTACGACCCTGAGACGGGGGAGGTGGGTGTCGCGGTACAGTCGCGCGTGTTCAGCGTCGGCAACGGCGTGATTTGGGGGGAGGCGGGGGTGGGCGTGGTCGCGACACAGGCCGTAGTGGACGTGAGCTACGGACCACAGGCGCTGGAGCTGCTGCGGCAAGGGCTCTCGCCCGAGGACGTGGTGAGACAGGTGCTCGCAAACGATCCCAACCCCGACCCAGAGCGGTGGACGATCGAGGGACGGCAGTTTTCCGTGATGAACGCACGTGGCGAGGTGGCCACGCACACCGGCCCGGAAGCCAGCGACTGGGCGGGACACCGGGTCGGGCGCTATACCTCGGCGCAGGGCAACATCCTGGCGGGGCCCGACGTGGTCGACGACATGGTGGAGGCCTTTGAAACGACCGAGGGCCACCTCTCGCTGCGACTTCAGAGTGCGCTCGAGGCAGGCCAGGCCGCAGGTGGAGACCGTCGTGGGATGCAATCCGCCGCCATGTTGATCGTCGGAGAAGACGGAGGCGTTTGGCTCAACAACGACGTCGTGCTGCGACTCCAGGTCGACGACCACCAAGAGCCCATCGCCGAGTTGCGCCGGTTGGTCGACCTCGCGGCAGAGCGCCGGGAGCGGCGGAACCGCCGGTAGCGGAAGAGGGGGATGAGGCGCGGCGCTACAGACACTTCCGCAAGAGGCCCTGCTCGCCTCTCCTGAGGTCGTAGGGGCCGGCGACAAAGCCGTCTTCGTCGAAGCGAATCGACACGGTCATGTGGTCCCCGGCGATCGATCCGTCCACAACGACGCCACGTGTCTCCCGCGGCACTCCTTCGCGCTCTGGCCCGCCCTCCATGACGAGGTCGGCTGACTCGGTGAAGCTCCCGTCGCTCTCCGTCGTGAGCGGTCCCAGTGCGGCGTGTGCGCAGTCCAACTCGAGGTCCGTGCCGGCCGATGTGACGACCAGGTGGATGCCGACGCCCCCCCAACTCCCTGAGGGGTCGGGCGCCACGGGGCTGGCGCTGCAGCCGGGGTTGCCGAGCGCGCAGACGAGCAGGAGGGTTCCCACTGCGACGTCCGTGCCGAATCGATGGGAAAACGAGCTCACGGTTGTTGCCGACCTCCGGTTCGGTCGCGGGGTTTCACAATGAACGATTGTCGGGGCAGATTCGCGACAACGGAGAGCGAAAAGCAATCCGGCAGACTGGCCACGCCCGGTGCACTCGATCTCCGGTCCTGATGCTCTATCTGATTCTCGCCGACCTTCTCGTGGTCCTCCACGCCGCGTTCATCGCCTTCGTGGTGCTCGGGGCGCTCCTGACGCTGCGTTGGCCGCGGACACCGCTGGTCCATCTGCCGTGTGCGGCTTGGGGCGCATTCGTCGAAGTGGCCGGATGGGTCTGTCCCCTCACGCCGCTGGAGTGGCGTCTTCGTCGGTTAGGGGGCGCGGCTGGGTACAGCGACGGCTTCATCGAGCACTACCTGATTCCCCTGATCTACCCACCCGGCCTCACCCCCTCGATCCAGCTCGGTCTCGGCGTGAGCGTGATCGCCCTGAACGTGACAGCCTACGCCTTCGTGTGGCGTCGATATCGACGCCGTGCGGTTCTCTGAGCCTCTCCACGGTTCTGCCGAGATTTCGCGACCCTCGGGGCCTCGCTGGGGTAATGCCTCCGAGCTCATGCGTTGACACGTCTGTGGGAGGAGGATGGATGACGATCGGAGGCGGATGGATGACGAAGACGCTGGCCGCGAGCTGCGCGGTCATGTTCGCGCGCTCGACCGGAGCAGGGGCGGCGTGGGCGCAGGCCACGGACCAGACCTTCCAGCTCGCGCTCTTCAACCCGGTGCAGATCCACCCCGAGGACGACGTCATCCGAGTGCTCCGCTTGAGCCTGCTGTACGGCAAGAACGTCTCGGTCAAGGGACTGGACGTCGGCCTGGTGAGCCACACGACGGGGGGAATATCGAAGGGGCTACAGTACGGCCTGGTGGGGTATAACGAGGCGGACTTCCTGGGTTGGCAGCATAACTTCGCCGTGAACATCACCGCCGGCGTGTTCACGGGCTTTCAAAGCGGCGCCTACAACCAGGCGGGGAGCGGTGAGGTGGTCCAGATCGGATTCGTGAACGTGGCCCGAGACGTGTCCGGGTTTCAACTCGGCCTCGTGAACGTGACCGACGACCTCTACGGGCTCCAGATCGGTCTCGTGAACATCATCCGCAACAAGGAGGGGCTACCCTTCTTTCCCATCTTCAACTGGAGGTTTTGACGACGCGCCGACGGCACCCGACCGATCCGAGCCCCCGGAAACGGTGCGCGGGCGCGTCATCGGATTGGACCCCGAAAGCAGCTGTTCGGTGAAGTCCAGCCGCTCCTCGACGGACCCGAGGTGAAAGGCGATTTCGGTCATTTCCCGCCGCATCATCTCGAGCTCGACACGCGACGGCCCGGGGATTCGCTGATCGTAGCCCCCCTGGATCTTCCGCATGAGGAATTGGGCCAACAGCGTACCTGCAGCGCCGATGGCTCCACCGCTTACGAACACGGCCGACAACGCCACCCAGAACTCCACCTCCATGCTTCGACAGCCTCACTGAAAGAGAAAGAGCCGCGCACCGAGAGACCGAGCCCTGGACCGTAGCGGTTCGTCGGCGAGGCGATCGTATTCAGACTGACGAGCGGTTCGCGGCGGAGGTTTCGAACTGCGTCGGATCCCATGTGGACCAGGATCCCCCGCCAGGCGTGACAACTCGCAGATGGCCGCCCAAGCACACGATACGCGCTGGCGGCACGCGTCGCCTCCCGGCGGTGTCCAACCAGATGCCTAGGAGGGCCCGCTAGCTTCTTGCCGGGCGTTCAGCCGCTCAGCCATCTTTCCCGCCCGATGAACGGGTAGGTCACGTCAGCCCCGGGGCCCTCGCACGCAACCGCCATGTCCGTCCGATCCATGATTCGACTCGCCCTTTCGTTGGGGCGCGGCCTCTCGCGAGGGCTTCCGGATGCCACGGAAGGACGCGACCCGATCGAGCAGTTCAAGGAATGGCTCGCTGAGGCGCGCGAGTCCGGAATGCTGCTGCCGGAGTCGATGACGTTGGCCACGTCCTCCGCGGACGGCGCCCCCAGCGCACGCATGGTTCTGCTCAAGGGAGTCGACGACGGCGGCTTCGTCTTCTACACGAATCTCGGAAGCCGCAAGTCCCGGGAATTGACCACGAATCCTCGCGCAGCGCTTTGTTTTCACTGGGCCGTGCTGCAGCGACAGGTGCGCGTCGAGGGAACCGTGGCGCCGCTCAGCCCCTCGACGGCGGCCGCGTATTTTCGGACCCGGCCGCGTGCGAGCCGTGTCGCGGCGTGGGCTTCACGGCAAAGCGAACCGCTGGCTGACCGAAGCGAGCTGGAACGACGCTATCGTGAATTCGAGAAGAAGTTCGAGGGGACGGACGTGCCGCTTCCCGAATTCTGGGGCGGATTCCGACTGGCGCCCGCTCTCATCGAGTTCTGGCAAGGCCGTCCCGACCGGATGCACGATCGACTCCTGTTCAAGCGCGAGACAGATCGGTGGACGGCCGAGCGACTCTACCCATGAGTACGAGGACAGACGGACACCTGGCCGCGAACCACCCGTCCCTCCTGGCACGAAACGCACGGCGTAGCCTGCCTACAGCGCGCATCTGGCAGGATTCCTGCAACCTCCCACGAGTTCGGCGCGAGCCGCTGCGGTTGGAGCGACTGCCGCCGGGGTGATCGGTTACAAGACCAGCAACGGCCTTTCAGACGAAGCGACGGCCTCCGTAAATCCCGAGAACGCCCGTGGCGACTACGTTCTCCAAGGGCCTTCACGGCGCCTCGCGGGTCAGGAGCGGCCTCGACTGGGGAAACGATAGTGCCTCGCAACGACGGGGCTGCTTCCGACTCATGCGCGCGACACCTGGTGGCCAAGCGCATCGATGGATTGGTCTGGTCTCACGATGACATTAGCTTTGTTTGTTCCCGGGCCGGTGGGTGCGGGTTAGGAGCAGTTGGCCGAATCCCCCCCTTCGGCACGGAACGGCAGTGCTGTGGAGGTTTGAACATGTATCTTGGTCCAGAAACGATCGTCCCCCTCGCCTCGATCCTCGCGGCGATCGGTGGCTTCTTGCTGATGATGTGGCATCGCGTCGTCGGCTTCTTCAGAAGCACCTTTTCCCTCGTGAGCCGCATCTTCACCAGGAGTTGACGCGGCGCGCGGGTTCCCCCGCTGCTGAGCTCTCGCTGAGCGGAAGGGAAGCACTCTCTTTTCCCTGCGACTCCTTCTCGCGTTGCGTGCCGCTGGGCGTCGGTCAGGTGGGCAACGTCCCATGTACCGAATCGCTCGACCACCGGGGGCAACCCATTCCTGAGCGACTCCCGGCCCTGCCGGTGGCCCAGGCAAGCCAATGGCAAACGACCCCTCGATAAGCTCGCCCGGACGGTTTGCAATCGTTTGGGGACTCTGGTTCGCTCTCTTGACCGGACTGACGGAGGCCGCCACGGTCCTCCTCGCTCCTGTGCCGATCACGGGTCGCAACCTGGTGAGCCCCCAGGTGGTGTGGACCGCACCGCTCGCCAACGTCGTCGTCTTCTCGATTCCGGTCTTGATCCTCGCGGTGTGCCTGCGGCGCTTCTCAGCGACCGTCGAGCGGCATCATGTCATGGGAGTGCTCGCATTCCTCGCGAGCATGGTGTTCTTGTTGATGTTCCCCCAGCTGGGTCGCTACGCGAAGGTCGCCCTGGCAGCTGGGATGGCCGTTCAGTGCGCCCGCCTCGCCAAGACCCGAGCCACGACAGACGGTTTCGCGCGGCGCTCGTTGCCTTGGATGACAGCCGCCATCGCGATCGTGGCGGTGGGCACGAATGTCGCTCGTTTGGGCAACGAGCGGTGGCAGACGGCGCACCTCGCAGCCGCGCCGTCGGGGGCACCGAACGTGCTCCTCCTCATCCTGGACACGGTGAGAGCTCAAAGCTTGGGGCTCTACGGAAACGAGCGTCCGACGAGCCCCAACCTCGACCGCTTGGCGCGCCGGGGCGCAACGTTCGCGCTGTCGCTGTCTCCCTCTCCCTGGACGCTTCCAGCACACGCGAGCGTGTTCACGGCACGTCATCCACACGAGCTGTCCACCGGCTGGAAGTCGCCTCTCGACAGCGCGTACCCGACCGTGGCCGAAGTGCTGCAATCCGCGGGCTATCGGACTGCGGGGTTCGTGGGGAACGTCTTCTACACGAGTAGTCAGTGGGGCCTCAGCCGTGGCTTTCTGCACTACGAAGACTTCGAGCTCTCCCTCGGGCAGGTCGTCACCGATTCAGCATTGGGTCGACGCCTGTCCCGAAGCGACGGACTTCGGCGCCGATTGGGGTTCTACGACAATCTGAACCGGAAGTCCGCAGAGGACATCCGGCAGTCCTTTCTCGGCTGGCTCGATCACGACGAGGGCGCCACACGTCCATTCTTCGCCTTCCTGAACTACTTCGACGCCCACGAGCCATACCTCCCGGCCGACCCGTACCGGACCATGTTCGGCTCGGACTCGATCCGACGCCCAGGCGAGATCGTGCACGGGAGGGGACTAGGAGGGGCGTATCTCCCCCGAAAACACACAATGGAGCCTGCCGAGCGCCAAGCGGAGCTCGATGCCTACGAAGCATCCATCGCGTACCTCGACGATCGCATCGGGGCGCTAATGGACGACCTGGAACGGAGCGGCGTCCTCGACAATACTGTCGTGATCATCACCTCGGATCATGGAGAGCAGTTCGGCGAGCACGACATGTTCGCACACGGGAACAGCCTGTTCACCCAAGCCATCCACGTGCCGCTGCTCATTTCGTATCCGCCGGTCATCCCGCCAGACGTGACGATCGCGAACCCCGTCAGCTTGATGGACCTGCCGGCCACCATTCTGGACCTCGTCGGGCTCGAGGGCGGCCACTCTTTCCCGGGGTCGTCTCTCGCATCTCTCTGGACCGGCGCCGGCGCGCACGAGGACGGACGGTCCATCCTGGGGTCGGTCGATTTGCCCGAGAGCGCGAAGCGTTGGAGCAGGTCGATTGTCGACGACGGCATGCACTACTCGGAAGACGGTGACGGTACGGTCCGACTCTTCGACTTGATGTCGGATCCCCAGGAGCTCGTCGATCTGGCGACGGGGGGCGAGCATTCAACGGTTCTCGAAGAGTTGCGCGACAAGGTCGTGGAGGCGTTCGGGAAGGGAGACTTTGCCCAAGCGGCACCTGCGCCCCCGAAGCCGTAGCCCAAGCTACGGGTTCAGCCAGTAGCTCGCCTTGATCATGAGGATGTTCTCCGGCTCGGCGTCGAAGAGCGTGCGAAAGCCGTCCCCGAGCCGGAAGTCGCCATTGCGTGAGAAGTGGTCCCGCGCCTGCGCCCAGACCAGAAAGAGGGCAGAGCCCGGTGCGTACTCCCAACGAAGGACCACGTTCGAGCGGAACTGCTTTACGTCGAAGTCCGGATCGTCGAACGACTCGAGGTTTCCATCTCCGTTCGTGTCCGCTTCGTAGTCGCCCTCGGCGTTGGCGATCGCCTCGAGCGCCTCGAACCGGTCGTCATAGTGCGCGGCGAGCGGGTCGTCGACCCGCTTGAAGTCCGTGTACGTGCCCGACGACAAGAACGGCTGGGCGTAAATCTGTAGCGTCAGATCCGGCGTGAAGGCGAAGTCGAACCTTCCGTTGAGGCCGGCGGTGGTCTGGTCGATCCGGCCGAATAAGAAGTCGTCCCCGGTGGGATTCTCGAAGCGCGTGACCCACTGGCGGTCATCCACGTTCCACGAGATGAACGGCCCAACGCTCAGGGTCGTGCGGCCCGAAGGACGCCAGCTCGCGTTGAGGTTGACGTTGTACCACCAGGACTCGCTATCCGGACGAACGTTCCAGTTGTGCCCCCCGTTGAAGCTCAGCGCCTTGCGGGAATCAGATCCGAAGCCGTTCCATCCCGCCCACGCGGCTTCCGTGCGGAAGGACGGTCCGCCTCGTAGCAGTCCGGGATTGATGGCTGACCTCTCGTAGTTGAATCCGGAATAGCCGTTCCAGTAGCTGTCGAGCTCGCCCCAAGCGTTGATGTTGAAACCGGTGCCCGTTCGCTCTCCGCCGGATGAGTGACTCTGCCAGCCGAGCACGTTCACGTTGTACTGGCGGAAGGGTCCCTGTGGGAGGTAGTGGTTGTACCCCGTCCAGAGCCACTGAGAGTGGTGTCCGGTCGATTGCATGAAGCCCAGGTCGTTCGTCTCGAACCCCGGCGACCGGGCCTGAAGGCCCGTCGAGAAGCGCCAGAATCCGCCCCCGATCTTTCCGATGGAAGCGAAGCCCGACCATCCGCCGAGGCTCGTCCGTGTCGGATCGACCTCCAAGTGGTCGGCGTCGGGGCGTTGGTAGTAGCGCGCGGAGGACCTCTGGGCGGATTCGATGACCGACTCCGTGCCGCTGATGTGTGATCCGAGCAGGTACCCGCTCACCTCGAAGCGCTCCGCACCGAAGCGGTGGCGTGCGTCGATTCCGCCTGTGTAGGCACCGCTCCTCAGGCCCAGCTCGTCAGCAATGTCCTTTTTGCGGTTCGTAACGGTGCCGATGAAGCCGACCGCGCTCCGCCCCTCGTGGAAGTCCTTCTGGACTCGGACCACGCCATAGTTGGAAAACGGCTCCACAGGGCTTCGGAGGTCGTGGCCCGCACCGGTCACGACATCAGCCGACTCCTCCTGGGTCACCGCATGGATCAACCCCACGGACCAGCCTCGCTGGGTCTTTCCGGACAGCTTCCACGCGCCGAGGATCGTTGTCTGGGCCGGACGGTTCACGAAGCCGCCCTCGGGGTCGACTCGCCCTTGGGGCGCCCGCCCGATGCGCCGAGAATAGAAGAGGAACTCGTTCCCCTCCTGCTCATCACCCAGACCGATTCTGAAGTTGAAGATACCCGCGCCCTCGATGAAGAAAGGGCGCTTCTCGGGGAAGAAGGTCTCGAAGGCGGACAGGTTGACTTGGGCGGGGTCTGCCTCAACCTGCCCGAAATCCGGGTTGATCGTGACGTCGAGGGTCAGATCGTTGGTGACCCCGAACTTCAGGTCGGCACCGACCGTCGAACGAACATCGTTCTTTTCGAAGAAGGGGTCGCCGGCATCTCCCGGTCCTCGACGCAGTCGGCCCATCGTATAGGGTTGAACTTCAAGGCGACGGGGCGTCCCCAGATTGCGCAGGCCACGCAGCTCGCCCGCTTTGGAGACGATCGCCGCATCCTCACCCGAGAACGGGGACCACAGGGCCATCTCCCGCCGCCGGGCGATCTCGCGAGCGAAGTTGATGCCCCACGTCTGGTCGGCCTCGTTTCCGAAGCGCAGCTGTGAGTACGGGATGCGGAACTCGGCCGTCCAGCCGCCGTCGTCCACGCGGGTCGCCACGTCCCACACGGCATCCCACGCCAAATCCTCACCGGTATCGTCGAATCGGTATCGATCGAGCTTCACTCCGACCGGGTTCACGCTGAATTGGAAGGCGGTGCGACGGTCGTGGTAGCTGTCGACCATCACGTGCACACGGTCGGAGTACGAATCCTGATCCCGGCGGGTGAGTTGGCCGACGATGCTGTCGGGCCGAGAGTCGAAGGCCCTGAACGCTACGTAGAGGGCATCTTCACCGTAGAGGACGCGGGCCTCGGTCCGCTCGGTGCTAGCCAGCCCTTCGTGAGGCTCGAGCTGGACGAAATCGGTCGCGACCGGTGCGCTCAGCCACGCGGGATCGTCGAGGACACCGTCGAGGTCCGGCTCGGCCTCCTGGATGCGAACCGCCTCCAAGAACCGAGCAGTTGACTCGACCCGCGGGACCAGCGCCTCACCGGGCTCGTCGGGGGCCTGAGCAGCGAGTCCTCCGACCGAAAGTAGGGCCGCGATCCACGTCGTGGAGACCCCCAGCATCGTCTTTGTCACAGATACCCCTTGTCCCTGCCGTGCTGGCGGCCGGGAAGGGCCGCCTCGTACGATTGCTTTAGACGGAACGGGCAGACGTTTGGTTGCGGTCCCGAAGGCTCGCGTGGTGAGACACCACACTAGTACGTGCGGACACCGTCTCGGTTTTGAATCTTGCCGCCGCCACAGGTCCTGCGGGGCGCGGCCGCGCACGTCGGCCTTGGACGAAGATGCTGGCGACCACCGGATTAGTTCCCGGGCATGGCGC
Organism: Longimicrobiales bacterium; assembly: GCA_965248625.1. Classification (GTDB taxonomy): domain Bacteria; phylum Gemmatimonadota; class Gemmatimonadetes; order Longimicrobiales; family Gaopeijiaceae. The sequence continues at coordinate 3,618,454 of OZ252109.1, forward strand.
CGCGGTTGAGGACGAGCTGAAGGATGGCGACACGACCCAGGGCGGGAGCCGAGTTCTTCAAGGGGCATGGCCTCGGCAACGACTACATCGTCTTCAGCTCCGGCGACGGCTGGCTGGCTTCGAACGACGCCGTACGAATGGTCTGCGACCGCTCGCGGGGGTTAGGCAGTGACGGGATCGTCGTCCATTGCCCCTCGCCTTCCGGAGCTCCTTTTCGCCTCCGCATGTTCAATCCCGACGGCACCGAGTTCGAGAGGAGCGGGAACGGCCTCCGAATCTTCGGAGCGTATGCCGCGTCGCGGGGATGGGTCGGCGCAGATCCTTTCGCGATCGAGGTCGGCGGAGACGAGGTGAGCATGCGCATCGAGGATCGTGCTCCCGGAGGCGTCTACGACGTTTCAGTGGACATGGGGACGGCCTCGCTGCATCCGTCCGCCGCCGGCCTGGTGTCGGAGCTGCTCCCGGACGGACGGTTCGTCCACCCCGAGCTGGGAACGATCGACTGCGTTCCTGTTGCGGTCGGCAACCCACACTGCGTGGTGTTCACGGACGACCTGTCGGAAGAGTCGTTGTCACGGCTCGGTCCGTTTCTTTCAACTCATCCAGCCTTTCCAGGCGGTGTCAACGTCCAGCTGGCGCGGCCTCTGACCGGGCAGCGCATCCAGATCGCGATCTGGGAGAGGGGAGTCGGCAGGACCTCTGCCTCTGGGACGAGCTCCTGTGCCGCTGCCACGGCCGCCGTGCATCGGGGACTCGTAGACCCCGGTGAAGTTGAGGTGCGGATGGAGGGAGGTCTGCTGCGCGTCGACGTTCGGGAGGACATGAGCGTCGTTCTGCGTGGTCCGGTCCAGGAGGTCGCGACCGGACGACTGGCGCCAGGTTTTGTGGATGCGCTCGCGGGATTGGAAGCCGCAGGGGAAGGAGTCGCGGCGGAAGAAGTCTAGTGTGTTATCCTCGGGAGGAGTCTCAAGTCCGGACCCTAGCGAGCAGAAACACGCCGACCGCGAAGAACACCGCGTTCGGAATCCACGCGGCCGCCAGTGGAGACATGACGCCACTCCCGCCGACCGCGCCGAAGACCTTCAAGAGGGCGATGTAGAAGATCACTGAGCCCAACGCGACCCCGACTCCGTGCGCCGTGCCCCCCCTTTTCGGCGACGTCGCGAGGGGCAGTCCAAAGAGCATGATCACGAAAGTGGCAATCGCGAGCGCGACCCGTTGTTCCCGCTTGACCACGAGCTTCGACGAGTCGCCCCCCGACCGCTCGATGATGCCCGCCAAGCGGTCGATCTCCGCGTACGTCATCTCGTCGTCGTCCCTCGGGCGCTCGAGCAGCTCGTCGGGGCGCTCGTTGAAGCCACGGGTCTGGAGCCGGTCGAATCGGTATGCCCGCTCAGGAGCGTCGGGCACGATGCGCCTTAGGTAGCCTCCCTCGAACGTCCAGCCCTCCTCGTCCTCGAAGCGGGCTCGTTCCGCGACGACGTGCACCTCGGGACCCACGCCGGGTGCCGCCTCGGTCTCCATGACCACGCCCTGGAGCTGGCCGCCTTGGACGGTAAGACGTCTCACCGAGAGAGTACGTCCGTCTTCTGCTTGATAGACGAAGTCGGCGCGCCACTCCCGGCCGATGTCGCGCTCTTCGAGGATCTCGAAGGCGATCCGGTTCGTGCGGGGCACCAGATCACTGAGGTACAGCGCGGCTCCGGCCAGAAAGACTCCCATCACCAAGATCGGGGCGATGAGGCGGTGAAACGAGATGCCCCCAGCCTTGGCGGCCACGATCTCCTGGTGCGCCGTCATCTGATGGATCGTAAAGACGGCCCCAACGAGCGTGGCGATTGGGAACGACCAAAGGATGTATTGGGGGAGCTGGTACGCGTAGGCCGTGAAGACGTCCGTCATCGGAAGATTGCGGTCGATATAGCGGTCGATCTTCTCGGTGATGTCTCCCACGAAAAAAAGCAGGGGCGCGCCGAGCGTGAATGCTACGAAGATCTTCAAGAATCCCGTGACGATCAGCCTGTCGAGGAGGCGCATCAGGCGCTCGCCCCTTGGCCGCCCAGCCCCGGACGCCGGAGACGCAGCGGCCTCCGCGCCCAGCTCTTGACGGAGTGCACGAGGTCGTCCCAGCCACCTCCCCGCGTCGTAGCGACCTCTCGCCCCATTCGCGCAGCGAGCCCGAGCCCGAGGAACAGGAACACGAAGTTGGAGAACCACATCGCGATCAGCGGATTCACGCGCCCCCGGTCAGCGAGGTTTTCTCCACCAATCAGGCTCGTCCAGTACACGGCGAGGATCGCGACGGACACGACGATCACCATGCCGACGCCTCCACGGGGGAAACGCACTGCGATTGGTGCGCCGATGAGCACGAAGACGAAGCACGCCACCGCGATCGCCCACTTCTTGTGGATCTCGACACGGTAACGATTCACGGTCAGCTCCAGCAGCTCCACCCGCGTCGCGTTGGTACGGAGATTGAGCGTGATCGCCTCCGTCATGTCGTCCGGCGGGACAATCCCCAGCTCTGTGAGCGAGGCCCCCGAGACCCGCGCACGTCCGAGCAGCACATCGTCGATATCTTCTCCCTCCAAGGGCTCCAAACCGAGCGCCTCACGAACCGCATACCGCGACCGGCTGAGGCTCTCCTGCCGCACTTCGGCCAGCTCTTCTCGCGTGTTCCGCACCTCCTCCGCAAGCATGGCGATGGGCATCTCCCGGTCACTGCGCTGATCTCCGCCGCGGCGCTCCAGCATGTCCGAGACGCCGCGGAGGGGGATGATCTGCTTCGTGAACGCCAATTGTTGGAAACCGCCAGGCCGATCGTCGCTGACCTCGTAGACCATTCCATCGAACAATGTGAGGAATAGGTCGGTGCGAACCTCGTTGAACGCCATGGTTCCGTGGGTGGCGTAGATGGTTCGATGACGGCCCGCGTCACTCACGTCGAAGATGGCAACGTCCTCGAGCTCGTTGGAGATCGGATCGATGGCCCGGGCTTGCAGGAAGTAGCGGGTACTGCCGTCGGTTGTCCGGATCTCGTTGATGACCTGTTCCCGAAGCTGGAGCGTCGGGCTCTTGCCGCTGATGTCGACCAGGAGGTTCTTGAGTCTGTGATTCGCCTCTGGAAGGACGCGGTCGTTGAAGAAGAGCACCACGCCCCCGAGGATCGCGCCCACCCCCAACAGGGGTATGAGGATCCTGGCAGGCCGCACACCGCCCGCCGCCAAAGCAGTGAACTCGTTCGCGGCGGTGATCTCGGAGAAGGCGTAGAGCACGGCGACGAGCACAGACATCGGCAGTGTGAGAGCTACCGTGTGAGGCAGCGACAGCAGCATGAACTCGCCGATCACCTGCCACCCGAGCCCTTTGCCGACGAGATCGTCCATCCTCTGGGCGACGGCGTTCAGGAACAGGAGGCTCGTGAGCACGGAGAGCGCGAAGAGCATCGGCCCCACGTGCGCACGGATCAGGTAACGTGTAAGGATGCTCATCGGTAAGACGTGCGTGGCCCTCGTTCGTTCAACCAAAGTGAGAGCGTGCTTCGCCGCTCCACCATCGGAAGCCTGCGACCAACTCTAGACGGTGACCCGACCCGCCTCAACCCGGAGCGTACACCCCGCTGACTCACGTGGTCCCGGGCGGGGGAACGTTTGATTCACCCCCGCATGCACAACGGGGCGGCTCCGCTGTCGACTCTTTGGTCGGTTCTCGTGTTGCTGGCTTCGGCCACCACGGCTCCGGCGGCCGCCCGCGTGCCAGCCACCGGCCCCCCAGCCCCCTCCACGAGCCAGCAGGCGCCCACTGCGGCGGACACAGTGTTATGGCGCGGGCCGCTCCTGGCCAGCCGTCCCGTGCTCTCGGCACAGGCGGCCCCCTTTGCACCGGTTCGTGTGCAATTGGGCCTGGCGCGACTCCGTCTCCCGTTCGACATCGAGTTCGATGAGGCTCCAGGGGCCGAAGCCCCGTGGTTCCTGACGCATTTGGAGCGCCTCGCGCGCTTCGGCCCATCGTCATTGCTCCGTCAGGGGGCTGCCGCTTTCCCGAGGATTGCGCGAGCCGGCGCGGCACCCGACGCGGGAGAAGCCGCAGAAGACATCGATGTCTCGTTTCTCCCCGAGCCCCCGCCTGCCCCCCCGGACCCGGGACAGGAGGCAAGACAGCAGATTCCAGGGTTCGTATCGGAGTTCGCCGATCTCGACGTCCGGATCCGCGGGCGGGGCGAGTTCGGAGGCGACTGGACGCGGTTCCGGCCGTGCGACGCCGGCATCCAGCTCGGGTGCGACCCGGGCATATTCCCACAGCTGGAGCCCGACCTCCAGTTCGGCATCCAGATGGGCGGCACGATTTCCGACCGTGTGGTCGTCAGCGTCGATTACGACCAGAACCGCGAATTCTCCGCTACAAACAACATCAACCTCTTCTATCAGGGGCTCGATGACGAGATCCTTCAGCGTGTCGAAGTCGGCGACGTAACGTTCAGGCTGCCGGAATCGCGCTTCCTCACCCAGGGGATTCCCGCCGGCAACTTCGGCCTGCGCAGCACCGGTCAGATCGGCCCGCTCGAGTTCCAGACCGTCTTCGCACAGCAGAAGGGTGACGTTTCGTCGCGCGAGTTTCGTCTCGCCGGAGCCGGCGGCACTCAGGCGTTCGTACAAGAGGACACCCTCGTCGTGGACGACGCGGACTACGTACGGGGCCAGTTCTTCTTCCTGACCGACCCCCGCGTCGTTCTCGACTATCCCCACATCGACGTGCTGGGGCTCGACCCCAGCACAGTGCCTTCGTCCGTCATCCCCGGGGCCGAGCCGGTGCAGCTATACCGCTTCGAGAGCGACCCGGTCACTCGACAACAGGTCGAGGGCTACATCCAGGCCGACGCCGTGGCTTCCCTGGGTGCCGACACGGTGGTCGAGTCGGGGTGGTTCCGGTACTTACAGCCTGGCGTGGACTTCTTCGTGCATCCGAGCGGCCTGTGGATCGCGCTCCGTAGTCCCCTTCGGCGCGACGAGATGCTCGCGACCACATACGTGACGGCGGCTGGCGACACGATCGGCGATTACAACCCCGAGAGGATCCACAACGCCGGGGGCCGCCCCACGCTTTCGCTGCTCCGCGCATCGCAACCCAACCACCAACCCGGCCGGCCGACGTGGGACCTGGAGATGCACCACGTCTATCGGGTGTCCGGGTCGAACGATGTCGAGGTCCCGTCCGTGTCACTCGACATCTCCATCGGAGAGCTCAGCGCGGGCCGCACGTTCACCCGAGGGCTCACGGGAGAGGACATCACATTCCTGCGGCTGCTTGGGCTGGACGAGGAGTCGCCCATCGACCTGCTGGACCGTGCCTTCGTTTACAAGCCTGCGGAGGACGCGTTCGAGGACCAGCCGCCGGTCTCGGGCACGTTCATCGTGTTCCCGACGCTGCAGCCGTTCAAGACGCCGCCGCCGGTGCCATCCCTGGGTCTGACGGCGGAGGAAACCGGCGAGATCTTCGCGGCCGACGCCAACGCTCGGATCTACGACGCGGTGGATCCATTCGACCGCGAGAACGGCGGACTCTACAGGCTGACGATCCCGTTCCGGGTGCGCAGCGACGGGGTCGTGTCTGCGTTCTCGCTGGGCGCGCTCGGCATCCGGGACGGCAGCGAGAGGCTCTCGTTCGGTGATCGCCTCTTGGAGGCGCGCACGGACTACATCATCGATTACGACCTGGGGCAGGTGACACTCCTCGATGCCGACAACCTGTTCGCGTCGAGTCCCGGCGGAGACCTCCGCGCCACCTGGGAGCAGAAGGCCATTTTCCAGATCGCGCCCACGTCAGTTTTCGGAATGAACGCGCGTTACGCTCTCGGGGAGACCGGCGAGCTCAACTTTCTCGGGCTCTATCAGAGTGAGAAGGCGTTGGTCCGGCGCCCGCAGCTCGGGGTCGAGCCGGCGTCGATCGTCCTCGGTGGCGTGAACGGGCAGCTCGGGATCGACCTTCCGGTCTTGGACCGTGCGCTGGACCGCCTGCCTGGGCTGACTCCCTCCGGTACCTCGAGGCTCAGCGTGAACGGCGAGATGGCGCTGTCCCTGCCGAATCCGAACACGCGCGGGGACGTCTACCTGGACGACTTCGACGGCTCGAACGACTTGCCCCTGTCGAGCTTGAGTCAGGCTTGGCGACTCGGTAGCGCGCCGCAGTTTCGCGATGGGGCTGTCGAAGCCCTACCTCCCTCGTTGAACCAGACCGACGTGGCGTCGATGGAGTGGCAGCACACCTGGATCACGGAGGGCGCCCAGGGCGACAGCGCCGGGGTGTTCGAGGGCTTCCTGCCGCGAAACGACATCGATCGCCAGATCAACGTGGCCGGCAACCAGTTTCGAGAGCCCGGGTTACTCGTCACGTTCGGCGTCGGCGACGGAGAGGGCGGTCGCTTCGACCGGCGGAGATGGCGATCCATGACGACCAACCTCAGCTCGACTGGCCTCGACCTCACCAGAAGCGAGTTCCTCGACTTTTACATCGCCCGTGGCGACTCGATGACGCTGGTGATCGACCTGGGGACCGTCAGCGAAGACGCCCTCTTCGTGGACGACTCCGGGCTTGCCATGGGTACCAAAGACAACGGGGACCCCTGGGGGCTGGGCAGGCTCGACCAGGAAGCCGACCCGAGACGCGGCCAGATCTGGAACGACCAGCTGGATGTACTGGGCGTCTGGGGCGAGAGCTGTGAGGCGGACCGGTCGGTCGTCTATCGCGTCGGAGACGATCGAGCGAACTGCACGCGGGGAAACGGCCGGCCGGACTCCGAGGACCTCGACGGAGACGGTAACCTCGACACGGCAGAGCGCTACATGCGCTACGTCGTTAACCTGGACGGCTCGTCACCATACTTGGTTCGAGACACCACCGAGACCGGGACCCTGTTCCGTCTGTACCGGATCCCGCTGCGCGGAACGGACGCAGTAAACCCTGGTGAGATGTTCAGCGACGGCGACTTTCGCGCCGTGAAGCAACTGCGCATCTCGGCGACCGGTAACCAGGAAGAGGCGCTCATCCTGACCCGGATGCGTCTCGTGGGCTCGCGCTGGATCAAGCGCGTCCAGGACGGAGTGCTCTCCGGCTTGGTCGGCGACACGGTTGGGACCGGGGGGCAGGTCGAGGTGAGCCCCGTGAGCGCCGTCGAGGTCGGTGCTGCCTATCAAGCGCCGCCGGGCATCCTCGAGCAGCTGGACGACCCGACGTCGGCCCTCGGGATCCAAGGCGTCGAGTTCAATGAGAAGGCGCTCGGAATCCGGTACCGCAACCTTCCCCCCGGTGAGCGGGTGGAGATCTACAACCGATTCCCGCAGCGGCCCCGAAACTTCCTCACGTACCGGCAGGCCCGCATCTGGGCGTTGGCACGCGACGGTGACTGGGGCTCCGATCGGCCCACGTACTTCTTCCTCAAAGTCGGAACCGACCCCGACAACTTCTACCTGTATCGCACACGACTCGACCCGGCGCCCAACCCTGCCGGCGTCCAGCCGGGCGACTGGCTTCCCGAGATCATCGTCGACTTCGATCGTTGGTTGGAATTGCGCAGCGAAGCCGAAGCGAGGTTGATCACTGAGCCGCGTGCGCCCGGGGACCCAGCGCTCTTCGTATGGAGCGCGGACTCGACGTACGCAGTGGTCCTTCAGGATCGCGCACGGGGCCCGAATCTGTCTCAGGTGCGGGAGCTCTCGCTCGGCATATCGAACGACGGCCAGTTTTCGGAAAGCGGTGAGGTGTGGATCAACGAGCTCCGGCTCTCGCGGGCCGTCACCGATCAAGGGGTCGCTGGCTTCGTCAACATCGACCTCGTTGCGGCCGACTTCGTGACCACTCGCGTATCGGTTTCAGACCGGGGGGCCTTGTTCCGTCAGCTCGAGGGAGATCCGACCTACCAGCGGGACCGGCAATGGTCGGCAAGCTCGACGGTGCAGCTGAGCCGTTTGGCGCCCGCTGGGTGGGGCCTCGACCTGCCGCTCACCGTAACGCACTCGAGCGTCGGCCAGGATCCGACGTTCCTCGCACAGAGCGACATCAGCGCCGCCCGACTGGATGGATTGCGCAAGGTCGAGGCGGACCGCACGCGGGTGGGTCTCTCCTTCCGCAAGCGTACACCCTCCGCGAACCCCTGGTTGGGGGTCTTGATCGACGGTATCGACGCGCGGGTCGGGTACGCGTCCGCCAGCTCCTCGACGTCGACGTCGGAATCGGCCTCCAATGTTCTCGATGCGCGCCTGGCCTACGATCGGGGAGTTGAGCCCCGCCTCCTGCCGCTGGTCCCGGGCTTTCTCGAGGGCGTCGTCCGCTTCCTCTTCCCCGAGTCGCTCGAGGAGCGCGTGCTGGGCAGCCGACTGCGTTGGAGCCCCGAGCGCGTAAGCTTCGGCACCTCGTACTTCAACCAGCGCAACCGAGCCCTGCGCTTCGATCAGATCTTGCGCTTGCCCGAAGACACCACCGCCAACGCCACCCTTTCGCCCCGGGAGGGCGTGGATACCGACGCGCGCATCACTTTCCGTCCATTCTCGTCCCTGAGCGCGAACATGGACTTCACGTCGAGCCGTGACCTGCTGTCCCCGACGCTCGCCGTGAAGGACTCGACCGTGCGGCCCTTGCTCGCTGCCGAACGGTCGTCTCTGGCGGGAGTGGATCTGGGCTGGGAGACCAATCGCCGTATTCGCACGGGCATACGATGGGACCCGCGCCCCTTCGGGTGGCTCCAGGGCACGTTCAACTGGACCACGACTTATGCCTCGGACCGCAACGCGACGTTCATCCGACGGATGATCGTGGACGCGGACACCGTGCATGATCTGCAGCGAAACGTGAACGGTCAGCGGGACGTGCGCACTGGCCTGACGCTCGACCCCGGCGGACTCGTCGCCGACGCCCTGGGGGGAGACGGCTCGGGGGAGGGCGTCTGGAGCAGCGCGCTGCGCTCTGCTTCTCGGTCGGTGACCCCGGTCAGCCTGAGTTGGCAGAACGGCATCACGTCCCGCTTCAACCGGGAAGTCGTGAGCCCGGACGCCGCCTACCAATTCGGCATCAACGACCTCGACGGATTCCGCTTCATCGACGGGGACACGGCCGCGACCCTCGTAGATCGCGACGGTTGGACGTTGGGATCCGGTCTCCGGTTCCCAAGCGGCATCACCCTCGACGCCGACTACTCGGTGACCAACGTCGCCACGCTTGACACGAGGAGCGATCGGGACACTCGCAACGAGACTTGGCCCAACGTCCGCCTGAGGGCCGGGGCGTTGCCACTGCCCCAGTTCGTGCGTCCGGTCGTCGACCGGGTGAGCCTGAGCTCGGGGTACCGGCTCGACACCCGACGATCGGCATTCGGAGGCGCTGCACAACAACTCCGGCTGCGGGAGGACCGGACCATCCCCCTCGAGTTCTCGGTACGGTGGGGCGGCGGGATCGCGACCAGCTACCGGGCGAACTTCCGGCGCGGCAAAGGGAGCGATCCGACCGGTGACACGAGGCGAGACGGGATCAGCCACGCGGTAACCTTGAGCGGCTCCTTCGTGCCCCCCGGTGATTTCGGCGCGCGCCTCGAGCGGCCCATCCAGACCTCCCTACGGTACAACTACTCGGCACAGACCGACTGCCGCATCACGGCGGGGAGCGAGGAGTGCGTCTTCTTCGTCGATCAACTCAACCGAACGCTCGACCTCACGTTGGACACGCTGGTTGCAGAGCTCGAGATCGGCGTTCAAGTAAGCTACGTCGACCGGCAATCCAATGTCGGTCAGCGCACGGGATCGACCCAGTTCCAGCTCGGTTTCTGGGGTCAGTTCCTCTTCAACGCAGGGACGTTCGCGGGAGTCCCGTAGGGCGGCGTGTCCAGAGTCCGACCCACCGGTCCATTCTCCCGCCCCGGCCGTAGGCCCATCCTCACGAATGACCCGGAGCGAGTCCCGCACCCTGACGGGGACGGCCGCCGCACTGTTCCTCGCGGGTGTCGTCCGCTTTTCCTTGGAGGCCAGGCGTCCGCTGCCTCGTGTCTGGGCCGACACGATTTCGGTGGACTCACTCTCGCTCGAATCGAGGGCCGATCTCGACGAGGCTGAGCGTCGCTCGGCCCCCCTTGCCCCAGGGGAGCGCGTCGATCCGAACGTCGCGTCGGAAGAGCAGCTGGACCGCTTACCCGGTATCGGTCCCGCGGCCGCCAGGGCGATCATCGTCTCACGTTCGGAGGCCGGGGGGTTCACCAGGGCGGGGGACCTCGCACGCGTGAGTGGGATCGGATCGGCTACGGTCAGCCGGATCACCCCCTACCTGGAGTTCGGGGCGGCGGACCCGACTGCGGGTGCCCGTACCCGGTCGACGGGCACACCGGACGCAGGCACAGGGACAGGAAGGAGCAACGCAGCGAATCAGCCACGGGACGACGACTCTCGGCTCGATCTCAATCGAGCGACGGAAGCTGAGCTCGTCGGCGTTAGCGGGATCGGTCCGGTTCTTGCTCGACGTATCGTCGCCATGCGGGACCAGATAGGCCGGTTCCGCCGGCTCGAGGACCTGATCGACGTACGTGGAATTGGACCGGCAAAGCTGAGAGCCGTCGAGGGGCGACTCGTCGTCAGGCGGTAACGCTTGACCCGCTGCGGCGAAGCCTCCTTCCTAGCGCATGATAGGTAAACGCTTGCTCCCGAGAGACGCCAGCTGCGTACGCGGCGAGGCGACCGAACCGCCCAACCGAGGATCGCCCAAGCGATGCCGACCACTGTAGCAGCGCAGGACCGTTTGGGTGAGTTGCTTGTCGAAGAGGGGCTCGTCACCGACGTACAGCTCCAGGACGCACTTGCCGATGCGAAGCAAAACGGCAACCGCCTCGGATTCTCTCTCGTAAAGCTAGAGTTCGTTGCAGAAGACGTGTTGACCCGGATGCTCGCCAAGCAGTACCGGGTGCCAGCCGTCGACTTGGACAAGGTCGAGCTCGATGAGAAGACAGTTCGGCTCATCACCGGCGAGGTGGCCTTCAGACACCTGGTTCTTCCTCTTCGCAAGGTCGGCCGCACCCTGACGGTCGCGATGGCCAACCCTACGGACCTGGGGGCCATCGACGACCTGAAGTTCATCACCCGGTTCGATATCGAGCCAGTCATCGTCGGCGAGTACACGCTCCGCAGGCATCTCGACAAGTTCTTCGAGTCCGCCGACGACAAGATGGTGGACATCCTCTCGGACCTCATCGAGCTCGACGTGGAGTTTGTCGAGGACGAGGACGACGATGTCTCTCTAGCGGCGCTGGAGGCCGAGGTCGACAGGGCCCCGGTCGTGAAGGGCGTGTCGGACATCCACATCGAGCCCTACGAGAAGGACCTTCGGGTCCGGTACCGCATCGACGGCGCCCTCCAGGAGGTCATGAAGCCGCCCATGAAGATGAAGGCGGCGTTGATCTCCCGGATCAAGATCCTCTCGGATCTCAACATCGCCGAGCGGCGCGTACCCCAGGACGGACGCATCAAGCTTCGGATGCGTAATCGGGTCGTTGATTTCCGTGTGTCCACGTTGCCGGTGATCTTCGGTGAGAAGGTCGTGCTCCGGATCCTCGACCAGGGCAACCTGACCCTCGACCTGACGACTTTCGGCTTCGAACCGAAGGCTGAGAGGGACTTCATGGAGGCCATCTCCCAGCCGTACGGGATGGTTCTCGTCACTGGCCCCACAGGATCCGGTAAGACCACCACGCTCTACTCGGCGCTATCGCAGATCAACGCCGAGGACGTCAACATCATGACGGCGGAAGACCCCGTGGAGTACAACCTCCACGGCATCAATCAGGTCCAGGTCCGCTCCGAGATCGGGCTCACGTTCGCCGCGGCGCTGCGCTCCTTCCTTCGTCAGGACCCGAATATCATCATGGTCGGTGAGATTCGTGACCTCGAGACGGGCGGAATCGCGATCAAGGCCGCCCTGACCGGACACCTCGTGCTCTCGACGCTGCACACGAACGATGCTCCCCAAACCATCACCCGCTTGATCGACATGGGCTCGAGCCGTTCAACGTGGCAGCGGCCCTGAACCTGCTTACCGCCCAGCGCCTGGTCCGCCGGATCTGCGACAACTGCAAAGCCGAAGCGACCTACGACGAGGAGTACCTCCGTTCCGCGCGGATCCCGGACGACTTCATGGAGCGGGTCACGCTCTACAAGGGTGAGGGTTGCGAGCAATGCGGGGGATCGGGCTACAGCGGCCGTCAGGGCCTCTACGAGGTCATGGCGGTCACGTCCGAGATCCGTCGCCTCATCATGCAATCGGCGGGAACGGACGAGCTCCGAGAGGCCGCGGTGGCCGAAGGCACGCTGACCCTGCGCATGGACGGATTGAAGAAGGTGGAGCAGGGGATCACGACACTGGAGGAGGTCGTCAAGGAGACCTCCGCCCTCAGCTGACAAGAGGTCTCGGCAGCCGGAAGACTCAACACTTGGAAGAGGCGAGATGGAACAGCCACAGCAGCAGCAAAAGCCAGAGCTCAGCCTTAGGGTTCTCCTTCAGGAGATGATCCAGCGAGGGGCGTCTGACCTCCACATCACCGTCGGAGAACGCCCCAAGGTCCGCGTGGACGGCGACCTCGTCGACTCTCACGTCGACCACGTCCTCACGCCGAAGGACTCCCTGCACCTGGCTTATTCGATCTTGACAGAGAGTCAAAAGAAGCGATTCGAGACCGACGACGAGCTGGACTTCTCGTTCGGCGTCCAGAACCTCTCCCGCTTCCGCGGCAACTGCTTCAAGCAGCGAGGCTGCGTGGCCATGGCGGTGCGACAGATCCCGTACGAGATCCTCACGATTGAGGAGCTCGGCCTGCCGGCGATTCTGGGTCAACTGTCCGAGCGTCCCCGAGGACTCGTTCTCGTAACGGGCCCCACCGGGTCGGGGAAATCCACGACCCTCGCGGCAATGCTGGACAAGATCAACAAACAGCGTAAGGGTCACATCATCACGATCGAGGACCCCATCGAGTTCATCCACCGGCATCAGAATTGCCCGGTCAACCAGCGTGAAGTCGGCGCGGACACGAAGACTTTTTCGGCGGCGCTCAAGTATGCCCTCCGTCAGGACCCAGACGTCATCCTGATCGGGGAGATGCGGGATCTCGAGACGATTTCCTCGGCGTTAACTATTGCCGAAACCGGGCACTTGGTGCTCGCGACCCTTCACACGAACTCTGCGGCGGAGTCGATCAATCGAATCATCGATGCGTTTCCGTCTCACCAGCAAGCCCAGGTGAGAGCGCAGCTGGCGTTCGTGTTGGAGGGCGTCGTGACACAGACTCTGCTCCCCAAGGCCAGGGGCACCGGACGGGTCGCGGCCTCGGAGATCATGATTTGCACCCCCGCCATACGCGCGGTGATTCGGGATGAGAAGATCCACCAGATCTACTCGCTCATGCAGGCGGGGAAGAAGCACGGCATGCAGACGATGAACGACGCCCTTCAATTGTTGTACATGAAGGGTGAGGTCACGCTGGAGGAAGCCCTCAAGCGCTCGGGCGACCCGAATGAGCTCCTTCGGGCTGTCGGCGAACCCGTTCCGGCGTAGATCCCTCGACCCCCGGACGAGGTAGGGCGAAGACATAGCGTAGGGACCTGACGAAAAACCACTACAACGACACGGCGGAGCGATGACTACTTTCGCATACAGCGCGAGACCTGCGTCCGGCGGGAATATCCAATCGGGTGAGATCGAGTTGACCTCCAAGGAGGAGGTCCTCGCCTATCTCCACCGGCAGAAGATGATTCCCGTTTCTGTCCGGGAGAAGGAACGGCAGCTCAACATCCAATTCGGAACCGGGATCACCACCCGGGACATCGTCATTTTCACGCGACAGTTCGCGACGATGATCAACTCCGGATTACCGCTGGTCCAGAGCCTCGACATCCTGGCGGAACAGACCGAAAACAAGAACCTGGCCAAGGTCATCCGCGACGTGCTGTACGACGTCGAGTCGGGTAACACCCTGGCCGACGCGATGCGGAAGCACCCGAAGGTGTTCACAGAGCTCTTCGTGAACATGGTGTCAGCCGGTGAGGCAGGCGGTATCCTGGATACGATCCTGCTGCGCCTAGCCACCTTCCTCGAGAAGAACGACGCCCTCGTTCGCAAGATCAAGGGCGCGATGATCTACCCCGCGGTCATCTTCTCGGTGGCCGCCGCTGCCGTCCTGATCCTTCTGATTTTCGTGATTCCGACGTTCCAGCAGATGTTCGAGTCCGCCGGGATCCCGCTGCCGCTCCCGACCCGCATCGTCATCGGGGCGTCAGCGATTCTACAGTCCTATTGGTGGGCCCTGGGCGCGGGAGTCGTCGGATCCTTGTTGGCCATCCGCTACGCGTACGGAACCGACGGAGGACGACTCGCGCTCGACCGATTGTTGCTGTCGATGCCGATCTTGGGTGACATGCAGCGAAAGGCCGCTGTGGCACGGTTCACGCGCACGCTCGGGACCCTCGTGTCCTCAGGCGTCTCGATCCTCGAGGGTCTCGAGATCACCGCAAAGACCGCCGGGAACCGCGTCATCCACGACGCAGTCATGGGATCCCGTGCGTCCATCGCGGGAGGTGAGACGATCGCGGGTCCGTTGAAGGAATCGAGGGTGTTTCCGCCAATGGTCGTGCAGATGATCAACGTCGGCGAGCAGACGGGCGGCCTGGACGAGATGCTCACGAAGATCGCCGACTTCTACGATGAAGAGGTGGACGCGGCCGTCGAGGCGCTCCTCGCGGCGATGGAGCCGATCATGATCGTCGTCCTGGGCGTGGTCGTCGGAGGTATGATCGTGGCCATGTACCTACCTATCTTCGACATGATCAACGCAGTGGAGTAGAAGCGCCGGAGAGAGCCGGTCCGCATCGGTTCCGGTGGGCCCCGTGCTTCGGCGCGGGGCCCTCTCTTTTTTCGACCACTTGTGCAGAGCTTCCTCTTAACGTCTCAGCCGCATCCGGCATCCGAATCTCTGAAGCCACGTCAACCACCGCGTCGGGTCCGGGGCATCGGCGGAAACGGACGCGAAAACGGAGAGAGCGCTCACGCGCTCCCTTTACACATAGATTCGGCAGAGGAGCTCACGATGAAAAGGATCGCTAGCGTGCTCGTCGGTGGGTCGTTGGTGCTCGTATTGAGCACTCCGGCTCTCGGCCAGAGCACGAAACGGGTACGGCCCTTTGTACGCGACCGGGTCGAGGACGTGAGGGATCGGCGGGAGGACAAGATCGACCGGCGCGAAGACGAGGCGGACCGGCGCGAGGACGTTCTCGACCGCAGGGAAGACATCGTGGACGCGCGCCACGACGGCGGTGTCTTCGACCGGTTGGAAGACCGGGTGGACCGGCGCGAGGATCGGTGGGACGCGCTCGAGGACCGGCGCGACCGGAAAGAGGACGTACGGGACCGCAAGGAGGACGTGCGGGATCGGCGCGAGGATCGCTGGGATCGGCGTCACCGCGGGAGGATTCGCGGTTGAAGCCCCGCCGTACCAGCAGTTGACGCTCCGCCGCACCAGGCGGAGATCACAGCGCCCGGCCCCGGTGGGTCGGGCGTCTTCTCTTGCTTCCGCGGCGCACGGTGCGAGCGCGGTTCGCGGCCGTTCGACGCACGCATTGGGAACTGCTATATA
This sequence comes from Longimicrobiales bacterium, assembly GCA_965248625.1. Classification (GTDB taxonomy): domain Bacteria; phylum Gemmatimonadota; class Gemmatimonadetes; order Longimicrobiales; family Gaopeijiaceae. The sequence continues at coordinate 3,634,103 of OZ252109.1, forward strand.
TCGGCCCGAAGCGAGTGGTCGACCGACACGAATGGTCCACCGAGTGGCGCGAACGTCGGTTCGGGGGGACGTGAGGAGAAGGGCTCAACAGCGGGGGAGGAGCATGGCGGACATCATCGACTTCAAGATCTACGGCGATGACATGCAGATGGTGGAGATCGAGCTCGACACCGGAGAGGGCGTCCGTGCCGAAGCGGGCGCCATGATGTACATGGAGGACGGCATCATGATGCAGACCTCCACGGGCGGCGGCATGCTCAAGGGTTTCAAGCGGATGCTGACCGGCGAGACATTCTTCATCACCAACTTCTATCACGGCGGAACCGGGAAGGCACACGTCACATTCGGTGCTCCCTACCCCGGTAAGGTCCTCCCGCTGGATCTCCGCGAATTCGACGGAGAGTTCACGTGTCAGAAGGACTCCTTCCTGTGTGCGGCACAGGGTGTCGAGATAGAGGTTGCGTTCACGAAGCGGTTGGGCGCCGGCCTGTTCGGTGGAGAAGGCTTCATCCTCCAGCGTCTTACGGGCGATGGCTTGGCCTTCATCCACGTCGGCGGGACCCTCATCGAAAAGCGCCTCATGCCCGGTGAGTCGCTCCGTGTAGATACCGGCTGCATCGCGGGGTTCTCGCAGGGTGTCGACTACGACATCGGGTTCGTGGGTGGGTTCAAGAACGCCCTGTTCGGAGGCGAAGGGATGTTCCTCGCCACCCTCGTCGGGCCGGGGACTGTGTACCTCCAAAGCCTTCCGTTTTCGCGGCTTGCCGATCGAATCATCTCGACCGCGCGCTTCCATAACCGGGGCGAACAGAAGGGCGTCGCGGGAATCGGCGGCGAAATCCTCGGCGGGATCCTCGGAGGGGACAAGAAGTTCTAGTGTACCGGCTGCTCGTGTGGTGTCCCAGAAGTTCTGATACTATTCGGCGCCGCATGCATCCGGCCTGGACATCGTTGGAACTCCTTGCCGTAGCTACGGCTACGCCGCGTCGTCCCGCCTTGCCAGGGCGGCGCCTGCGTCCCCTCCGTAGTTACCAGACTTCTGGGACACCACAGTAGTGTCCCGCTCGAGAAGTTGACGGCCGACGCCGACGGACCAACTCGGGCGTCGCTGGGTGGGCGACTGCTGCTGGCGATCGTGGCGCGCGTGCCCCGTGCGCTCATGAGCCGGGTCTTCGGCCGCCTTGCAGACCTTCCCCTGCCGAGGTGGGTACGCGTCCCGGTGATAGGCAGCTTCGCCCGGCTGGCCGGTGCCCGGGTGGATGAGGCCGAGCTGCCACTGAGGGACTACCCGTCGCTGAATGCCTTCTTCGTCCGGCGCCTCTCGCCGGGAACGCGAGAGTGGCCCGAAGACGACCTGGTCGTGACATCGCCCGTGGACGGGGCGCTGGCGCAGCTCGGTACCGTTGATGACGGCCGCCTCCTGCAAGCGAAGGGACGTTGGTATTCAGCAGCAGACCTACTGGGGGGGGGCGAGGACGCCGAGTCCTTCATGGGGGGGCTCTACGCATCGATCTACCTCGCTCCTCGGCATTACCACCGGATTCACGCTCCCTGCGACGGGAAAGTGCAGCACGCGTCTTACGTTCCGGGCACCCTGTTCCCCGTGAACGCGGCCGCCGTGGCGGACGTCCCCGGTCTGCTCGCCTCCAACGAGCGCATCGCGTGCTTCCTCGATGGCGAGCGGGGCAGGGTCGCTCTCGTGGCGATCGGAGCGTACAACGTCGGCCGGATCTCGACTGCGTTCGACCCCGAGTGGCACGCGGAAGGTGCAAGCTGGGTCACGAACCGCCGTCCAGCGGCTGAAACAGAGCGACACTACGATCCCTCGCTGCGCGTGGCGCGGGGTCAGGAGATCATGGCGTTCCACCTGGGCTCGTCGGTGGTGTTGATGCTCGAAGCGGGAACACACAGGTGGGTCGAGGGAATGATGTCCGGTCGGGAGTTGCACTTGGGCGACGCGTTGGCCGAACCTTTACACAGAGGCTCGGTGTAGCGGTGTCGGCGCGTTCCCGACTCGGACCGCGCGCCAGAGACTTGGACGAAGGCGCCAGAGACTTAGACCGCGCGCCAGAGACTCGGCTTGCGGCTTGAGACTTGGACTGCGGCCCGAGACTTGGACCACGCGCTCCTGACATGGACGAAGGGTCCCGTTAACTTGCGCGACCTCACATCCCAACCACGGCGGAGGCATCCCTTGGCACATGAGGCGACGCCCGCGATCGGCGAGCATCCCCACTCCACACCGCACGACGATATCATCTATCCGGAGGCGATTCCGTTCGTCCTCGTGCACCTGGCGTGCTTTGCCGCGATCTGGAGCGGGGTGACGTGGCCGGCGGTATGGGTCGGCGTCGCCCTCTATTGGATTCGGATGTGGGCGATCACGGCTGGGTTCCACCGCTACTTCTCGCACCGGTCCTACAAGACGAGCCGATTCTTCCAGTTCGTGCTCGCGTTTCTCGGCCAGACCACGGCTCAACGAGGAGTGATCTGGTGGGCCGCGATTCATCGCCACCACCATCTCCACTCGGACACCCCCGAGGACGTCCATTCCCCTCTGCACTCGGGGTTCTTCTTTTCCCACGTCGGATGGATTTTCTCGCGCCAGAAGAGCAAACCCGACTACTCCACCGTGCCGGATCTGACGCAATATCCCGAGCTCCGCTGGCTCAACAAACATCAATACCTTCCCGCGGCGCTGCTCGCGGTTGGCCTGTTTCTGACCATGGGTTGGTCCGGCTTGGTCGTGGGATTCTTCTGGAGCACCGTCGTCCTGTACCACTGCACGTTCTCGATCAATTCGTTGGCTCACGTCGTCGGAAGCCAGCGGTACGTGACGGGAGACGACTCGCGAAACAACTTCTGGCTCGCTCTCGTCACGTGTGGTGAGGGGTGGCACAACAACCACCATCACTATCAGAGCTCCACCAGACAGGGCTTCTACTGGTGGGAGGTAGACGTCAGCTACTACGTCCTCCGGGCGCTGTCGTGGGTGGGGCTGGTGTGGGATCTCAGGGCGCCGCCACAGGCGGTCGTTCAGGGCGAGCGCCGGCTCGGCCGCAAAGTCATCGAGAAGGTGGCGCACGACCTGGCCGCGAGCTTCCCCGCGGAAGCCATGGCGAGTCAGGTGAGGGAGGCATGGGCTCAGCTCCCGACCGTCGACGACCTACGCCGACAGACTGAGGAGACCCGGGCCAACCTCCGACGTCTCGCTGAGGAGACGAACGAGAGCCTGCACCGGCGTGCGGATGACACGCGCCGCCAGATTCACGCGCTACTCGCCAACGTTCATCTGCCCCACGTGCCGAGCCTCGACGAGCTCCGGACCAAAGCCGCGGACATGTACGAGGATACACCATCGGTCGATGAGATCGCCGAACGGGCCCGCGAGATCATCCTAGAGGCCGTCTCGCTGAACCTCTTCGACGACCTGGGGATGGCTCCCGCGTAGAGGGCTGAACAACTGCTTCTCGCTCCGGCGCGTCGTTGTACGCGGCCACTGACAGACCCTTCAGGCGTGGAGAATCGAGCCATCCTACGGAGAGGCTTACCCCCGCCACCTCCCGCGTCCTGACTCGGTAGCCGCCTGCCGCGAATCCCTTGATCCGGCCTTGCCGGACATCGACGGTTCCCAGGGCGACGCCGGCCCCCCGCAGGTTACGAGCCGACACTACCGCCGCTCCCGCAAGCGCGATCCCTTCGAGGTCCTCCTCGGCAACGATGGCAAGTCCGGAAGCGTGTATGCCGCGGAGAGCTCCGCCTGAAACGGTCGCTAACCCACTGCCGGAGATGCCAGTCACGTCGCGCTCTGCCACAACCGCGAGCCCGGCTCCGACCACCCCGGAGAGGGCGCCTTGTGAGACCACAGCAAGGCCACCCGCTCCGAGCCCGGCCAGAGATCCCTCGCTCACCACCGCCAAACCGCCGGCGGAGAGCCCATGTAGGCCACCCTGGGTCACGACAGCCAAGCCACCCAACCCGATGCCGTCGATGTCCCGCTCACTCACGACCGCGAGTCCCCCGAGGCCGAGGCCGCGCACCTCCCCCCGTGCCACGGTGGCCAGCCCCCCGGCCGCAACCCCGTACGCCCGACCCTGGGTCACGGTTGCCAGCCCACCGAGTGCGAGTCCGTAGGTCTCGGCGCCGGACACCACCGCGAGACCGCCCAGCGAGACGCCGTAGGTGGCTCTTTTCGACACGGCGGCTGCGAGGCCGACCGACACTCCTCGAAGATCGTCCGCGGCGGGTCCAACGATCCCGAGCGCCAACCCGTTTACGGACCCTCCCACGTCGTCGTGCGGCTGCCAGAGCGTGAGGTTGAGCCCGTTCACGCGCTCCAGGAACTTGTCACGGAAGTTGATACGGATGCCCCTGACGCGAGGATTGTCGCCGATGCTGATCCCGTAGCCGTCCATCATGAGGTCGAGGGAGCCGCCGCGCGCTCCGGCGCGCTGGGCGGAGGACGGATCAGGAGAGGAGGCGATCGTGATCGCGACCCCGACAAGCACCCACGACGTCCGGTTGACTCGCCTGCGAGAGCGGCCGACGGGTGGACGGAAAAGCGGCTGGAGCGGACGCGCGGCTCTCGACTGCACAGCGGATTCCTCTTGTTACGGATCGTTGGGGACGGTCCGCGGATCTACTCGAGAGACGTGACCGTCCGGGCGCTTTCTTCTACGACGAGCCCGCGCCCGTGGTTTCGCGGCCGGTTGCTTGCCGTAGTGGCCCGGGACATTCTTCCGGGTCTTCAACTCCACCTTGAGGAGCGGCATGCAATTCTTCCAGACACTGTCCGATCTCGGGAACCGGTATATCGTCGAGCTCGGAATCTCCGTGGGCGGCGAGACGGTCCCGTTCATGGTCATCCTGCTTCTGGGGGTGGGGGTCTTTCTCACGATCCGACTGGGCTTCATCCAGGTGCGCCGCCTTGCTCACGGCTTCGCTGTGACGTCGGGCAGGTATGACGATCCCGACGAGCCGGGTGACGTGTCCCACTTCCAGGCCCTGACCACGGCGCTTTCGGCGACAGTGGGGATTGGCAACATCGCGGGCGTTGCAATCGCCATCCATTGGGGCGGCCCCGGCGCGTTGTTCTGGATGTGGGTCACCGCAGCGCTCGGGATGGCCACCAAGTTCACCGAGGTCACGCTGGCCCAGAAATACCGCGAGGTCGAGGAAACGGAGCCGGACGCCCCCAAGTGGGAAGGGACGGTGAGCGGTGGGCCCATGTACTACATCGAGCGTGGGCTCGGGCCGAGCTGGAAGTGGATGGGCGTCTTCTTCGCCATCATGCTGGGACTGACGGCATTCCTGACCGGCAACGCGATTCAGGCCAACACCGTGGCGGATTCGCTGAGGACGACCTTTGGCGTGCCTGTCTGGATCAGCGGTCTCGTAACGTCCTTCGTTGTGGCCGCCGTGATCTTGGGGGGGATCAGCCGCATCGGGCGGGTGACGGGCATCCTTGCTCCCGTTATGGCCGCGGTCTACTGCCTGGGCGCCCTGATCATCCTGCTGATGAATGCCGGCGCGATCATCCCGGCGATGATCCTCATCTTCCAGGAGGCCTTTAACCCGACCGCCGGAGTAGCAGGTACGGGGGTCGGGGCCTTTCTGGTCACGTTGATGTGGGGCGTCCGCCGCGGGCTTTTCTCGAACGAAGCGGGCCAAGGCTCGGCTCCCATTGCCCACGCTGCCGCGAAAACCGATGAGCCCGTGTCCGAAGGCGTCGTGGCGCTTCTCGAGCCCTTCATCGACACGATCGTGATCTGCTCGATGACCGGCCTCGTGATCATCACGACCGGGGTATGGGATGCACGGATCCCGACGGAGATCACGCTGGCGGGGGGCGATCTGGGGTACGTCGTCGTAGATGCTCAAGGGAGTCAGGCGAGTACCGCCGCCCCTCCGGAGATCCGCATCGAGAACGGGCTACACTCTGATGCCGGGGCCGCGCGCATCGCCTGGCACGATGTCGCCGTGGAGACCCTGTATCTGGACGACGCACAGAGCCGACCATTCACGGGGACGATCCGCACGCTGGATGGAACGGCGCTGGGCGACGACGGCCAAACCTACAGTTCCTTGTACGCCGACGCCTCGGAGAGCGGAGCTCCGCTCACCATGGAGGGATTCCGGAGAGGCCTCAGCGGCTTCGGCGATTGGGGGCACTTGATCGTCGTTGTCTCGGTCCTTCTGTTCGCGATCTCCACCGCAATCTCATGGAGCTATTATGGTGATCGCTGCGCCAACTATCTGCTGGGGCGCGGCGCCGTGCTGCCGTACAAGATCGCGTTCGTGATCATGCATTTCGTGGGTGCGGTGCTCCCCCTGACCGTTGTCTGGAACCTGGGCGACATCTTTTTAGCGATCGTGATCGTTCCAAACCTCATCGCCCTCGTCATGCTTGTGCCGAAGGTGGTCGGTGATACGAACAGCTACTTCGAGCGAAAGCCCTGGCTACGCCAGCCCGGCGCACCGATCCAGAGGCCCGGGGGAGCGGATTGAGCAGTCGAGGATCACGTGCGTGCGCTCGCGCCCTTGGGCCTGGCACTCAAGGATTACCTCGCCGGATCGGGTGACGCCGCTCTCGTCGTACACCCGGAGGGCTGCGAATCAGAAGGCCTGAGCGTCGCCCACTTCTTCCGGTCGCTCCAACAGCTATCGGAGCTCGAGATGGAGGCGCTGGCCCGTTGCCGCGGAAGGGTGCTCGATGTCGGTGCTTGTGCCGGGGCGCACGCGTTGATCCTCCAGGGGCGCGGGCACGCAGTGACCGCAATCGACGTCCTGCCTGAAGCGGTCGAGGTGATGCGCCGGCGTGGGGTTTCAGACGCACGGTTGGCGAGTTGGGCCGACCCGGACATCTTGTCCGGTCCGTCGTTCGAAACGGTGCTCGTGCTCATGAACGGCGCCGGGGTTGCGGGCACCGTCCGGGGGCTCGACGAGCTGCTTCGCCAGGCGCTCGCTCTGTTGGTCCCCGCAGGACGGCTGCTCATCGACTCGACAGACCTTCGCCCCGCTGGACCCGAGGCCGCCTGGGCATCGGACGACGGCCGGTATCCAGGCGAGCTCCACTATCAGCTCGAGTACCGCGGCCAGCGGGGGGACCCGTTTCCCCACCTGTTCGTGGATCAGGACACGTTTCGTGAGCTGGCGCACGGTGCCGGACTCGATTTCCACGTGGCGCACGAGTCGCCCGATGGGGCCTACCTAGCGGAGCTCAATCCGAGAGTCGACGCCTGAGCTCGCGCACGGCGCGAACGATGGCCCGGGCCCGCTGCGGGTCTACCGGGTGCCCCGCAATGCCATCTTCCTCGATGGCGCTTCCCACGATGGCTCCGTCCGCCTCCATCAACACACTGTCGACCGACTCGGCTGTGAGTCCGCTTCCGACCCAGACGGGGGCGTTCGGTACGGCCTGCTTCAGGCGGCGAACATGATCCGGATCGGTCGGCCGACCTGTTGCGGCGCCCGAAACGATCAGCCCATCGGCAAGACCCCTGTCCCATGAGTCACGAGCGCACTCCTCGAGCGATACGCCGGCTGGGGGAGAGGCGTGCTTGACCAGCACGTCCGCGAGAATCGCTACCGGCGCCCCTAGAGCCGCCCGTGCCCGTAGGGTGTCGTGGGCGACTCCGACGACGGGTCCCTGGTCCGTGAACATCATCCCCGTATGCACGTTTACTCGGATGAACCGGGCTCCCGCGGCGACCGCGATACCCAAGGCGCCGCGAGCGTCGTTTCGAAGGACGTTCACTCCAACGGGTAGACCGCTCGCTTCCGTCACGGCACCGACCACAACCGCCAGCGCGGCGATCGTCTCCGGACAGACCGCTCCGGGCAGGTAGGGCGCGTCTCCGAAGTTCTCCACCATGACCCCGTCCAGGCCTTCGGCTCCAAGGACGCGCGCGTCGCGGGTGGCGCGGGACAGAATCTCCGACATGGATCCACGCCACCCAGGCGCCCCAGGGAGCGGAGGCACGTGCACCATGCCGATCACCGGCTTGGCGACCGGCCACAGGGACAGAATCCCTCCGGCGCTGCGTCGTGGGTCCGCAGGGTGTGCGATCGCAGCCGAAGCGGTCACGGGCGAAGACTGCGAGCGGATCCGATGGCATCGTCGCCGAAGCGGTCCTTTACGTCATCCATGACGCGCGAAACGCGCCGGTCGCGCTCCTGCTCTCCGGCTTCAAGCCCCGGGAAGAGGCCGAGCTGCGCGGGCTCCTCCCGGTTGACGAGGCCGCTGGCCGCGACGCCCAGTAATCGCGCGGGCGTTCGGCGCCGAGCGCGCAGCTGGGTGAGAAGCTCACGCGCGACCTCGTAGATGGCGTGGTCCGACTCCACTGGGTCGGGCATGGTGCGGCTGCTCTGGCGCGTCGTGAAGTCGCTGTCTCGCAGCTTCACGGTGATCGTGCGCGCTCTGAACCCTTGCCGCCGCACGCTTCTCGCCACCGAGCTCACCTGGCGCGAAAGCGACGCCTCGAGCTCGCTGTCGAGTGCCAGGTCCCGGGAGAACGTCCGCTCCGAGCTGATCGACTTCCTCTCCTCGCCTGACAGGACCACGGAGCCGTCGACGCCCCGTACACGCCGATGGAGCCAGCTCGCGCGCGGTGCGCCGAACCAACGCTCGACCCACTCGTCTTGGACTCCCAGGACATCGTCGACGGACTGGAGGCCTCGCCTCTTGAGGGTCGCCAGGAAGGCGGGGCCGATCCCCGGGATATCGCCCAGATCGAAACGGCGCATGAACTCCGCTTCGTCGCCTGGAGGGACGACGTGCACACCTCCGGGCTTCGCCAGATTGGTCGCGAGCTTCGCAATGATTCGACGCGTCCCTCCTCCGACGGACACGGAGATTTTCGTACGGTCCAGGACGGCCTCCCGGACCCGGCGTGCGGTGCGCTCCAGGGACTCGCCCGGGAGCATTCGCTCCGTGCCCGAGAAGTCGAGGTAGAATTCGTCGATCGAGGCCGCCTGTAACACAGGCGCAAGCTCCTCCAGGACCCCACGCACGTCCCGACTACGGTCGGTGCACGCCTTGCGCGAAACGGGCACCACGACAGCGTCTGGGCAGAGGCGCAGGGCCTGCCCGGTCGGCATGGCGGAGCGCACACCGTATTCGCGGGCTTCGTACGACGCGGAGGTCACGACGCCTCGTCCCGTCGGGGAACCACCCACGATCAGGAGCGCCTCGCGGCCCGCGCCTTCAGGGTCCTCCAGGCGCGCGACCTGAACGTAGAACATGTCGCAATCGACGAGGAGAATACGGGGCGGTGTCGACGCGTTGGGTTCGCTCACCAGTCCTCTTTCCACCTGCGGGCAGCAGTGTCGTGTTGCGCGGCCGTCGGTCTCCCCTTACCAGTGGAAGCCCAATGGATTTCACAGCAAGATAGACACGTCCACGCCCCTTCGAAATCGGCGCACGCGAGGAATCGTGTCTCGCGATCACCAATGGAGTCAGACCAATGGCCTACCCCCATTCGCTTCCGGACCTCGGCTACGACTACGGTGCACTCGAGCCGCACATCGACGCGCGCACGATGGAGATTCATCACTCGAAACATCACGCGGGCTACACCAATAATCTCAACGCGGCGCTCGAGTCTCACCCGGAGCTTCACGCCGACTCGGCCGCGGACCTTGTGCGCAATCTGAACGCGGTACCCGACACGATTCGCGGTGCAGTGCGAAACAACGGTGGGGGATTCGTCAATCACGAGCTCTTTTGGCGCATCATGACACCCGGGGGCTCGTCCACGCCGAGCGGCGAGCTGGCCGCGGCCATCGACGCGGCGTTCGGTTCCGTCGACGCGCTGAAGGAGACGCTCACCAAGGCTGCCGCCACCCGCTTCGGGTCGGGCTGGGGCTGGCTCGTGTCGACTGGATCCGCGTTGGAGGTTCGCTCCACCGCCAACCAGGACAGCCCCCTGATGGACGGACAGACCCCGATTCTGGGAGTCGATGTTTGGGAGCACGCCTACTACCTGAAATACCAGAACCGCCGACCCGACTATTTGGCCGGATGGTGGAACACGGTGAACTGGGACGTGGTAGCGTCGAACTACGCATCGGCCCGCTGACGGCGGCGAGGTCCTGCGCCGCCGCACACTGGCGGCACGGACCCTGCACAGGGATACCGCTCACGTGAGCTCTGGCGATCGCCGACCTTGAGATGAGGGGGGCGCGGCGCGGCCTGAGCAGACAGGAGTCCCGAGCGCGAAAGAGCCTTGTGCATGGGTAATCATATGTTTACACATGCAAGTCATGCGTCGGCAGCAAGTGACGCTACGATAGCGCGGAGAGCGAAACCGCGGGCCCAACTGCTCGCTCCGGCACCGAGCGCCATGAAGCGGACTACACGACATCGAGGAAACGGAGCAGCAGCCGCCCGGTGCGGCTGCGTCTTCGCGATGAGTGTTCTCTTCGCTGTCGGAGCCGCTCCGCTGGCCTCCCAGACGCTGCGCGGATCGAGTGGCTCGCTGAACTTGCAGAACCGACAGGCTCGCGCACACGACTTTTCGTTCCTGGAGTCGTCGGCTCGGGTGCGGCGGTTCGTGGAGCTCGGCCTCCTGGTTCCCGTCCAGGGGAACTCGGACTACGAAGTCCATCAGGTATCGTTCCCCTACGCGCGCTCCGAAGCTCGTCTGTTCATCGAGCGACTCTCCAGCCAGTACCGCCAGAGCTGCGGAGAGCGGATGGTGGTCACGAGCCTGACGCGGCCGCTCAACCGGCAGCCCCGCAACGCCTCCTCGAAGTCGGTGCATCCGACCGGCATGGCGTTGGACCTGCGCCGCAGCAGCGTGCGCGCGTGCCGCATCTGGCTCGAACGAGTCCTCCTGTCCCTAGAGGGTCAGGGAGTGATCGAGGCCACGCGCGAGAGCCGGCCTCCCCATTACCACATCGCCTTGTTCCCCCAGCCGTACGTCGAGTACGTGGATCAACTCGAGGCGCAGGGCGCGAGGGAGTCGACGCTCGCCACCTCCGACCGCGCTCGATACGAGGTCAGGAGCGGGGATTCACTGTGGGGGATCGCTCGCGACCACGGTACGACGGTACGCGCCATCCGCGCGGCCAACGACTTGGCCGGCAGTCGAATCTACGCCGGTCAAGTTCTCAAAGTCCCCAGCCGCACTCGCTAGACACTCGCACTCAGACCCACAAAGAGACGGGCCGAAACGAATCCACGTCGATGAGGCCCCGATCGGTGATCTTGAGAGACGGGATCACCTCGAGTGCCAGGAACGACATGGCCATGAACGGGTCGTGCAGTGGCGACCCCAACTCGCGGGCGGCCCGGACTACCCCGTCGAGTTGCTCCCGGATGCGCTCGATGGGCTCGTCCGACATCAGGCCTCCAATGGGGAGGGCGAGCGAGGCCAGCACTTCGGCACCGCGGGCCACGGCCAGCCCACCTTCCATGTGCGCAACCCGCCGGCTCGCGGTCATCATCGATTCATCGTCCGCCCCGATGACGATCAAGTTGTGATGATCGTGAGCCACGGTGCCCGCCATGGCTCCCCGTTCTAGGCCCATCCCCGCGACCAGCCCTAGGGCCACACGGCCCGTGCCCTGGTGGCGCTCGAGAACGGCGACTTTCAACAGATCGCGCGCGGGATCGGCCGCGACGAGCTGCCCCTGCACGGTGGGGACGGCGACCTCGGAGGCCGTGAGGATCTGGTCCGGAACCGCCCGGATCACCCTCAGGCTCCCTTCCCGGGCAGGGATCTCGAGCGACAGCGACGGCCAATCCACCTGCATCGAAGGCCGCGGCGGTGTCGGGCAAGGCGGGTCCGGCCACGCAACCGGCCGACCGTCCACCGCCACACACGCGCCCCCGGAATAGACAGCTTCTGCCTGAAAGCCCTCGAGATCCGGAGTGATCACCAGGTCTGCCCGCCGGCCGGGGCCGATGGCGCCCCGGTCACCGAGCTTGAAGTACTCCGCGGGGTTCAGGGTCGCCATCCGAAGCGCATCCAACGGATCGATCCCCTCCGCCACGAGCATTCGCAGCATCTCGTCGATCCCGCCGGCGTCCAGGAGATCGGGGGGCTGACGGTCGTCCGTACAGAGGGCCACGCGACGCGCGTTACCAGGCGTGATGGCCGGCACCAGATCGGTGAGATTGTGCGCATTCGTGGCCTCCCTGAGAAACACGGTGAGGCCGAGTCGTAGCTTTTCGATCGCTTCCTCCGGCGTCGTGCACTCGTGATCGGAGGAAGGTCCGGCGGCCGCGTACGCATTGAGCGGCGCCCCGCGGAGTTCCGGGGCATGGCCGTCGATCACCGTACCGCCGAACGCATCCAGCTTGGCGAGCACGTCGGGATCACCGTGGATGACGCCTGGGAAGTTCATGACCTCCGCCAGCCCAAGTACCCGAGGGTGGTCGCGCAGGGAGGCCAGATCCCAGGCGTCCAGCGAAGCCCCTGCCGTGGACATCGACGTGGCAGGAACGCACGAGCTGGCCATCACGAATACCGAGAGGGGCAGGCCTTCGGAGGCCGCCAGCATGTACCGGATACCGTCCAGCCCATGGACATTGGCGATTTCGTGCGGATCCGTGACCGCGGTCGTCGTGCCCCGGGGCACGACCGCGCGCGCGAACTCGGCCGGAAGTGCGAGTGATGATTCGATGTGGACGTGCGCGTCGATGAAGCCTGGAAGCAGGTATCGTCCCGCGAGCTCGACCACCTCTCGGCCCCGGTAGCCGTGCCCGACCCCGGCGATCACGCTCCCTTCGACCACGACATCCACCTCCTCGATCTCCGCGGTGAACACGTTCACGACGCGTCCGCCCACGAACAGGAGGTCACCGGGCTCGTCTCCCCGGGCCACAGTGAGGGTTCTGGCCAGGTTCAAGTGGCAGTCCCGATCGACAGAGCAGGGATCCCGCTAAAGGATGGAGCCCGGCGCGTCGAAATCTTCTCGTAGGTGATGCATCTCGTAGGTGCCGGTGCCGAGCCCCTCCGATTGTACAACTCTTCGCCTGGCTCGGCATTGACGGACTGAGAGGAACAGCATGACGTCGAATGGTCGAGTAGTCCTGATCTCCCCTCCGTCGACGCCGATCCCGTCGGTGTTGCCGCCGGTCGTCCTCGATCGATCCGAAAGCGTCGGGGAATTCCTGGGACGCGCGGACGAGTCGGGCGGCGTGGTCCTGCTCCATCCCGCCCTCAGCGGCGGCGAGATCCTCGAGCTGCTCGTGGGTCTGCTGCGGCTCGGGAGCACGTGGTCCCCGATTCTCGTTGCGACCTCGGGCGAAGGCGAAGTCCTCTGGCCACTCTCCCTCGGGTACCCGCTGCGACCGGCCTCGCTCGCGGTCGACGAGCCGGGGGACGGTGCGGCGGAGATCTTGCACTTGAGAGCTGTCCTCAGCGAGTTGCGAAAGGCTCGACACGACATCAACAACCCGCTGACGTCGGCTCTTGCCGAAACGCAGTTGCTGCTCATGGACGCAGAGGAGGGCGAGGATCGGGAGGCGCTCCTCCAGATTCAGACGCAGCTTCGGAAAATCCGGGACATGGTCGAGGATCTCGCGAGATTGCGGCCACCTGACGCATGACGCACTCGACGTTTGTGTGACGAGTTGGTACATTCGTACCTTGCAAATCGCGAACATATTCGTTGTACAATGCAAGACAGCAGGTTATTGTGCCTTGGCCGGGGGGTCGCCGACCGGCTAGCCGGATGAAGGATCCCACAACCGACGAGGTCGATTCCTGAAGCTCGAGCCCCGAGACCCCGCGCTCGCATTCGGTCGGGGAGACCTGCTCCGCTGGCTCTATCTGGGGCGGGTGACGCTGGTGGTCGGCGTTCTCGTCGCCGCTTTTTTCGTCTGGGGCGAGGCCGACCCCAACCAGACGCTGATCGCCACGATCATGTTCGTGTCGGCGGCCATCGTTACCGCTGCGTCGTTCTGGTACACCAACGTTCTGAACGTCTCTCCCGGTCGCGAATTCCTCTACGCACAGGTCGTCTTCGACGCCCTCGTGGTGACGGCTCTCATCCACGTGACGGGGGGAGGCGAGAGCTCGTTCGCTCCGCTATACATCCTCGTCATCGCGGCGGGCGCGCTCTTGCTCCCTCTTCCAGGAGGGATGCTGATCGGAGCGCTGGTATCCCTGCTCTACTTCGGCGACACGATCTGGTGGAACGCGGAGACCCTCTCGGGGAGCGTCTTCCTTCAGATCGGCCTTTTCGCGACCGTCGCCCTCGCGACCGGTTGGCTCGGCGATCGTTTGCGCAGGGCCGGGATGGAGCTCGGGGTCGTCGAGTCCGAGTTGCGCCAGCTCCGTCTCGACACGGGGGATATCCTGGGAAACATCAGCACCGGCGTCCTGACCGTCGACGGGTCTGAGTGCCTCGTGTACATGAATCGTTCTGCTGAGCAGATGCTCGGGCTCGAGGCGAGCGAATGGCTCGCGTCACCGGTTCTCGTCGCTGTCGAAGACGTCGCGCCGGGGCTGGGGACGCTGCTCAGGCGCTCCAGCGCCGAACGGGTGAGCCTCGCCCGATACAAGACTGTCGCCCGGCGGAACGGGAGAGATACGACGCTTGGCATCAGCACGACCGTGCTGTCTCGAGAGGACGGAGAACCCTCCGTGACGGCGATCTTCCAGGACATCACGGACCTCGAGCGCGTGGCCGAGCTCAACCGTCGCAACGAGCGGCTCGAGGCCGTCGCCGAGTTGAGTGCGTCTCTGGCGCACGAAATCAAGAACCCGCTCGCTTCCATCCGCAGCGCGGTCGAGCAGCTCGGGAACCCGGAGCTCGCAGCCGACGACCGCGCCCTGCTCCAAGGCCTCGTCGTGAACGAGTCCGATCGGCTGAGCAGGCTCCTCTCCGAGTTCCTGGAGTTTTCGAGGGTCCGCATCGGGCAGGTCGAGCAGGTGGACATCAATCGGGTGGTGCGAGACGTGTGTGCGCTGGCCCGGCAGCATCCCGAGGCGGACGGCGGGATCGTCATTCGGCCAGAAGGGGCCGAGGGAGAGTTCCGAATCCCAGGAGATGCGGACCTGATTCATCGCGCGCTGTTCAACCTCGTCCTCAATGGCATCCAGTTTGCCGGGGAAGGGGGGGAGGTGGTCGTGCGCGTGTCACGCGGAGACGTCCCACCGGACGAGCGTGGCGTTTCGATCCCGGCTCCGGTTCGCATCAGCGTCCAGGACACCGGCCCAGGGATCGAGCCGGCCCGTTTGTCCCGGGTCTTCGATCCGTTCTTCACGACGCGCCCGGGTGGCAGCGGGCTGGGACTTGCGATGGTGCACCGGGCGGTCGAGGCGCACACCGGCGTCGTGCTGGTCAATTCCAAGAGTGATCGTGGGGCCGAATTCGTGATCTACCTACCCGGAGAGACAACCGTGCCCCAGACGTCGGAGGCGTCGTGACCCATAGACCCAAGATCCTTCTGGTGGATGACGAGACCGGCATCCTCGATTCCCTACGCATCTTGTTCAAGGGCGAGGGATACGAGGTGGCGGTGGCCGAGGGTGGAAAGGAGGCCTTGTCCGCACTGGAGGGGGAGAACCCCGACTTGGTGCTGACGGACATTCGAATGCCCGGGGCGACGGGAATGGACGTTCTCGCCCGGGCTAGAGAGGTCGACCCGGAGCTACCCGTGATCCTCATGACGGCCCAGGCCTCGCTCCAATCTGCCGTCCGCGCCGTGAACGAAGGGGCCTACTACTACCTTCAGAAGCCGTTCGCCAACGACGAGCTCACCGCAATCTGTCGCCGGGCCCTCGAGGCCCGGGAGCTGAAGGCAGAGAACCGGGAGCTGAAGAAGGAGATCAAGCGAAGGGTCGGGGCCCCGGAGGACCGGCCCATCGGAACCAGCCGTCCGTTCTTGGAAGTGGTGGAGCTGGTCGAGACCGTCGCGCCGACGGATTCGACGCTACTGATCAGCGGAGAGAGCGGGACCGGGAAGGAGGTGCTGGCCCGCTACATCCACGCCCTCTCCGACCGATCGGATGCCCCCTTCTTCTCGATCAACTGCGGGGCACTGCCGGAGAGCCTTCTCGAAAGCGAGCTGTTCGGTCATGTGAAGGGCTCTTTCACCGGTGCGGTGAAGGACAAGCAGGGTCTGCTGGAGGCAGCGGAGGGTGGGGTGTTCTTCCTCGACGAAGTGGGCGAGACGAGCCCCACGACCCAGGTGAAGCTACTGCGTGTATTGCAGGAGCGAGAGGTCATCCCCGTGGGGGCCACCCAGGCAGTGCGCATCGACGTGCGCATTGTTGCCGCGACGAACCGCGATCTCGAGGAAGAGATCCGCCGCGGCAATTTCAGGAGCGACCTCTACTACCGGCTGAACGTGATCGCGCTGCACCTCCCGCCCCTCCGCGAGAGGATGGAGGACATCCCCCTGCTGACATCGTATTTCCTCGAGCACCAAGCCGAGGGTACGGGCGCAGAGCCGAAGCGTTTGACCGACGACGCCATGGACGCATTGATGAAATACGATTGGCCCGGCAACGTCCGGGAGTTGGAGAATGCGCTCGAGCGCGCGGCCGTGCTGTGCCCCAAAGCCAAGATCCCGATAGACGCGCTGCCGGAGCGGGTGTGTGAGGCTCCCGCGCCCGCTCTCGTATCCGACCGGCTCCCGCCCAACCCCTCGATGGAGGTCATTGAGCAGTCCTACATCCATTGGGTGCTGAACGCCGAGGGAGGCAACAAGACCCGAGCCGCCGAGGTCCTCGGGATCGACCCATCAACGCTGTATCGAAAGCTCAATCGTTACGGCCTGAACGACGCCTAGGGGGCGCGACGAGCGACATGTCGAATCATCTGGACATCAAACAGGTGCCGATGGGCCCGCCCGAGCCACCGCTCCCGTGGGACCAGATCCGGCTATCGGTATTGATCCCCTGTTTCAACGAGATCAAGACGGTCGAGAAGCTGCTTCGGCGGGTCCGCAAGCTGCCGATCAACATCGAGGTGATCGTAGTGGACGACGGTTCCACCGATGGCACTCGAGATCTCCTCGAGCGCCTCGAGGCCGACCGGTTGATCGAAATCCTCGTGTTCCACGAACACAACAGGGGGAAAGGCGCGGCGCTACGCACCGGCATCCGTCGAGCAACCGGCGACGTGGTCGTGGTCCAGGACGCGGACCTCGAATACGATCCGCGTGAGCTTCCGCCCTTGCTACGGCCCATCCTCGCAGGCGAAGCCGACGCGGTATTCGGGTCCCGTTTCCGGGGAGGCCCGCATCGGGTGTTGTTCTTCTGGCATTCCGTAGGAAACCGGTTCCTGACGTTGCTCTCCAACATGCTGACGGACCTGAACCTCTCGGACATGGAGACCTGCTACAAGATGATCCGGAGGGACCTCCTCGACACCTTGCCCTTGAGCGCGGACCGCTTCGGGTTCGAGCCGGAGGTGACCGCGCGCCTCGCCCAGGCCCAGGCCCGGATCTACGAGTTTCCGATCAGCTACCACGGGCGGTCCTACGCCGAAGGCAAGAAGATCGGTTGGAAGGACGGGGTGTCGGCGCTCTGGTACATCTTCCGCTCGAACTTTCTTCGGCCGAAGGCCGCGCCATGGGTGCCGCCCGAGGTGAACCGGTGGGACCAAGTGGACGAGGGGGAGGCTCCGGCGGCCGAGCTCCGCGAATCTTCCGGGGTCGCTGCGTCCGGCCTCGAGGTCGAACCCCGCGGAGCGCCCGTCGATGGTGTAGACGTCTAGTGGGGAGTCTTCGCGGCGACACCTCAGGTGTGGCCTGTCGCCGGCGTCGTGCAGATACGGAGGGCGGCGGCGGGCGCCCCTGACCCATGACTCGTGCTCGAGCCGTTCTCCTGCTTGTCCTGGTGGCCACCGCCGCATACGGGAACAGCCTCGGGAACGGATACGCGTACGACGACAACGAGATCGTCCTGAGAAACCCGGCGGTGACGGAGGGCGACTTCTCAGCTGCCCTGGGTGGTCCCTACTGGCCGCAGGCAGCGGGCGGAGGCGGTTTGTACCGCCCGGTCACGATCCTCAGCTTTACCGCCGAATGGGCGGCCTTCGGCGACTCCCCGCTCGCGTTTCACGCGGGTAACGTCGTATTCCACGCGATCGTCACCGTCCTCGTATTCGCTCTGGTCGGGACGTTCGTGGGGCTCCCGGGGGGGGGGTCGTCGGTGGCCTGTTGTTCGCCGTTCACCCGGTGCACACGGAGGCGGTGGCCAACATCGTAGGGCGGGGTGAGATCTACGCGGCCATGTTCTACCTCGCCGCCTGCCTGCTCTACCTCCGGGGGGCGGCCTGGGGAGCGGCGGGGCGGGGCGCGCGGCTCGCCGGGATCGCCGGGCTCTACCTGCTCGGCCTCGGGTCCAAGGAGATCGCGGTCACGCTGCCGGGCGCCCTGCTCCTGCTGGAGGCGTTTCGTACCTCCTCCCGGCCTCTACGGGAGCGGCTGCGCGACGAGCTGCCCGTCTACGTGGTGCTGCCTGCCGTACTCGCCATCTACCTCACCGCCCGCCACACGGCGCTCGGGTCGATCACGGGGGAGATCGCGGCCCCGGTCTTTCAGGGACTGGATGCCCCGCTTCGCGTTCTGACCGGGATCTCGCTTTGGTCCGAGTACCTGCGCCTCATGATCTTCCCGCTCGACTTGGCCGCGGACTACGGCCCCGCCGTGCTCTTTCCCGCTCAAGGAGTGGACGGAGAGGCGTTGCTGGGCCTTCTCGTGATCGGCGGCCTGGGCGTCGCTGCGATGGCCTTCCGCCGAACGGCCGGAATCTCCCTCGGGATCCTGTGGTTTGGATTGGCCGTGCTCCCGGTGTCGAACTTGTTCTTTTCCACCGGGGTTCTGTTGGCGGAGCGAACGCTGTACCTCCCTTCGGTGGGGCTGTGCCTCGCGGCCGGAGGTGTGGCTGCGGCCGTGTCTCGACTCGACGTGCGCCCGCGAAGATCGTGGGCCGTCGCGGGAACGGTCGCCGCGTTCTTGCTGATGGGCCGCACGATGATGCGGAATCCGTCCTGGCTCGATAGCTACACGGTGCTCAACACGCTCGCGTTGGAGCACCCCGAGTCGCACCTCGCGCTAAGGGCGCGGGGAAGCGGCCTCGACCGGGCCGGAGACCGGGAGGGCGCCGCACTGGCCTTCGATGCGGCGGTAGGCCTCGCGCCACGGAACTACGCCCTGCTCACCGAGGTAGCGGAATTCTACGGCCGGCACCAGGTCTACGATCGCGCCGACGAGATCCTGCGTCGGGCGATTCCGATCGCGCCGTACCGCCCGACGGCGTACCGGCTTCTGTCCGAGTACCTCATCGAGCAACGGCGGTACCGAGAGGGGCACCGAGTGGCATTGGACGGCCTCGAGCTGTCTGGCCCGGACCGGCAGCTGTGGGCGCTCCTCTCGGAGGCGTATGTGGCAAGGGGCGACCTGCCGGCGGCCATTCGCGCGCGGCAGGCGGCTCTCGCACAAGACTCGGGGTCGAAACGCGATTGGGGCCGATTGGCGGAGCTTCTCGACGCGAACGATGACGAGGTCGGCGCCGAGGCAGCCCGGGCTCGGCAGGCCGCGCTCGAGGACCGTGCCGAGGGGCCGTCGTGAGCTCGATTCGGCGCTGGGGTGGCGCGCCCTTCCGCAACGTGCGAGCGGCCGCTTTCGCCGCGGCGATGCTCGGCTGCCTCGTGTACGCGAACACCCTCGCCAATGGGTTCGCCTACGACGACGTGCTCATCATCCAGGAAAACGAGTCGATCCACGAGCTGTCCGGTCTGCCCGAGGCGATCGCCGCTCCATATTGGCCAAATGAGCAAGGCGCGGGGCTCGGGATTTGGCGGCCTCTGATCACCGGAGTGTTCGGACTCGAGTGGGCGGCGTGGGGCGACAACCCACTCCCTTACCACCTGCTCAACCTATTGCTGCACGGCGTGGTGACGGCGCTGGTCGTGTTGCTTCTCGCGGAGCTGATACCGCTCGCGGCGGCGCTCGTGGGGGGGCTGATCTTCGCCGTACACCCTGTTCACGTGGAGGCGGTTGCCAACATCGTGGGACGCGCTGAAGTCCTGTCCGCGCTGTTCTACCTTTCGGCGTGCCTGGTGCTGGTCCGCGGAGGTGCCCGCCTCGGCGCGAATCGAATCGTCGCGATCTGCCTCCTGTATGGGCTGGCCTTCCTGACGAAGGAGAGCGCCGTCACCCTGCCGGGCGTCGTACTTCTCCTCGACGGGGCCAGAGAGGACTTGAACGTACGCGATCTCGGCTCGTATCTAGCCCGTCGAGGTCTGTTGTACGGAGGGATGGTGGTGACCGCGGCCGCAATCCTCGGGCTCCGGTACGGCGTTCTCGGGAGCGTGGCCAGCCCGTACGCGCCCCTCGGCGCAGACCTCTTGAACGAAATCCCTCGGATCTGGACGGTGGCGAGCATCTGGCCACACTACTTCCGCCTCCTGTTCTTTCCCGCGGAGCTCTCGACGGACTACAGCCCGGCCGTCATCCCCGTGGTGCACGCGTGGAACGTGGTCAACGTTGTCGGCGCGTTCGTCGTCCTCGTCACGCTGCTCGCTGCCCTGGTGTCCTGGAGCCGAGAGAGATTGACGCCCGACCGGCTGAGCCCGAGGGCGGCGGGTTTCGGGGTCGTCTGGTTCGTGATCACCACGATCTCGCCGATCGCCAACGTGGTCTTCCTTTCCGGTGTCTTGCTCGCCGAGCGCACCCTCTACCTGCCGTCGGTGGGTTTCGCCGCGGGAATTGGCTGGCTCCTCGTAGAGTCCGCTCGCAAGAGACCGCGACTGGCCTGGACGGGGCTCGCTGTCGTGATCGGCCTCATGGGGTTTCGTACCGTAGACCGCAACCCGGTATGGGTCGACAACGATTCCGTGTTCGACACGCTGATGCGAGAGTACCCGGAGTCCGGCCGAGCGCAGTGGGCGATGGGCGACATCCTCTTGCAGCAGGGGAACGTTCGGCCCGCACTGTACGCGTACCGAGTGGCGATCGGCATCCTCGGGGGCCACTACACGCTGCTGACGGAGATTGGACGCCGACTGATCGGCCGGGAGCTCTACGCTCCCGCCGAGCTACTCTTGAGCAACGCGTGGGAGGACTCCTTGGAGGGTTCCGAGGACCCAGCGCTTGAGGAGAGACGCCACCCGATGTACGGCCGACATGAGCACGTGCGCGGGATCGCCGGAGGTCGAGAGGTTCGTGACCGTGTGGCGAAAGCCCAGTTTGGCGAGTCCCTGATAGCTTGGCCATCCGTCGGTATGCACCGTGCTTGCCGGTGCGATGCTATCCTTGACGAAGCCTCGCAGAACCGGAGCGGAGAGGTCGGGCACCCAACGCAGCCGTATTCTCCCGATCTTGCGTCCGTCGACCTCGGCGGCGATCGCGACGATGGCCTTCTTGATCGTCTCGCGGCCCCGCACTCCAGCCTCCACGCCCCCGACATAGCTCTCGTCCACTTGCACAACGCCGCTCAGCTGGTCGCGATCCGGTCGGACCATGGCCCGGCGGAGCTTGTGGAGCCAGACCCACGCTGTCTTGTAGCTTCCCAGTCCGAGCACACGCTGGAGCCCGAGAGCATTGGCTCCGTATTTCTGGCTCGTGAGCTCCCAGGCAGCGAGAAACCACAGACGCAGGGGCGAGCGCGTGCGGTGGAACACGGTTCCCGCCAGCACCGAGGTCTGCCTTCGACAGTGTGGGCAGACGAGACGCCCCCGCGATGCTCGCCAGACCTCTCCTAACCCGCCACAGCCCACGCACACAAACCCTTCCGGCCAGCGCAGACCCTCCACGTACTCCAGGCATGCCGCATCGTCGGGGAAGAACTCGTCCAGCTCCAGCCGCGTACGGGGATAGTCCACGCCGCCACGGAGCTGAGAAGCCGGAACCGCCATGACCACAACATGTAGTGGGCGGTGGACTTAAGGCAATACCCCATTTTGCACGATAGCCGGCGCAATCCTCCAAGTTCGCGACCCAATGTGAGATCTCTGGCTTGTGGATAAATCGGTAAGTCATTTCAAATCATGATCTTCACCAGAACATGCTCCTCGGTGGACCGCGCTTTGCCGGTGCAGTACCCGGGGCAACTAATTTCACGATGCAAGTCACTCCCTCAGGAGAACACCGATGAGGAACACCAAGGGTTTCACGCTTATCGAGCTGCTGATCGTTGTCGTGATCATCGGCATTCTGGCCGCGATCGCGATTCCGAAGTTCAGCGCCACGCGTGAGAAGGCGTACTTCGCCGCGATGAAGTCCGATCTCAAGAATCTGGCGAGCCAGCAGGAGATCTACTACGCGGACTACTACAGCTACACCACGTCGATCACGGACCTCGGGTTCGTCGAGTCCGACGGCGTCAACGTGGGCATGGCGGCTTCGACCTCCGGTTGGTCGGGCAGCGCCACGCACGACGCGTACGGCACGACCACGGACGGCTGCTCGCTCTACTTCGGTAACGCGGCAGCCACGACGCTGGGTTCGCCTACGGCCGCCGGTGAGGTTGCCTGCACCCAGTAAAGAACGTCCTCGCGGTGACCGAACTGCGAGTTGTGGGCGTGGTCTGGGCGATGCCCGGGCCACGTCCTCGCAGTTCGGGGTTGGGGTTGGTTGCGGAGGTTGAACGGCCGACTCACCTTGCTCCACGAGCCTGGCCCTCCCCATCGGAGGCCACGCGCGGGAGGCACGTCTGCCACCTGGGCCGCTTGACCACCGACACGAAATCATGGGCTCCCCGACAACCCTGAGGCGCGAGCTACTTTGGTCGTTCGCCGTTCTGTTCGGCGGCGCGATCCTGGTGGCCGTAGCCGGGTTGCACCTGACGATGCCCGTTCTGGAGACCCCGGGCGAGGCGACCTTGCTCATTGTCTCGCTCGTGGTGGCCGATCTCCTGATCCTCTTCATCTTCGGCCGTGCTCTGCTCCGACGCACGTTGTTTCAACCCATCGACGGACTCATCAGGGACGCCCGCGAAATCGCGGACGGGAACAGCCAACACCGTGTGACACAGGCCGAGACCGTGGAGCTACAGGCGCTCTCGGACAGCATGAACGCCATGGCGGAGCGGCTGATCCACGGGCAGGACCTCCTCTCCGACAACGTCCGCTCGCTCGAGGATACCAACAAGGAGCTCGTCCTTGCCCGGGACCAGGTCATCCGGTCCGCCAGGCTCGCGTCGGTCGGGACACTGGCGGCGGGACTCGCCCACGAGGTGGGCAATCCCCTGGGGGCGATCATGGCCTACCTGGACGCCGCTCGGAGCCGCGTCGGGTCGGACGGGGAGGTCGGGGATGTCCTCGACGCAACGATGAAAGAGGCCAAGCGCATCGACAGGATCATTCGCAGTCTACTGGACTATGCCCGCCCCCGACGCGACATCGACGGCCCAGCCGACCCCCTCCAGGTGGTACGCCGGGTGAGGTCGCTGCTGGACGCTCAGGGACGGTTCGAGGACGTGAACGTCGAGTGGGACATGCCGCTCGAGCTCGGGTCGGTCCTCCTGGATCCCCATCATCTGGAGCAGGTGCTCGTGAACCTTCTCCTGAACGCGGTGGACGCGCTGGAGGAGCACCCGGACCCCCGGCTGGTGGTGACGTTGCGGGAGATACGGGACATCGAGCCCAGGGAACCGGCGCGTCGGGAAGGCGACCCGCCCGGGATCAATTACGCACACCGGCGACGCGTGCCCCACGGGGAAGTGCTGTCGCCCGAACAGCTGCTGCAGGAGGCGGAGCACGTGGTCGTGCTCCGTGTGCAGGACAACGGCCCGGGTCTCGAGCCCGAGGTCCTCGAGCACCTCTTCGACCCATTCTTCACGACGAAGCAGCCGGGGAAGGGCACGGGGCTGGGGCTGGCGGTTTGCGCGCGCCTCGTCGAGGAGATGGGGGCGAGCATCGTAGCACGGAACGGTCCGGACGGTGGCGCCTTGTTCGAGGTGCTGATGCCCGGAAGCCTACGGGGCGAAGAGCCAGGGAACCTGGAAGACGGACTGTCGGAGGAGGAAGTCCAGGTCCACGAACACCACTTCAGCGGTGAGGAAGTCTGAGTTGAAACTCCTGGTCATAGACGACGACTCCGGCCTGCGGAAGTCGCTCTCGCTCATCTTGTCCGACGCCGGTTATCAGGTGCTCATCGCCTCGGGTGGGGAAGAGGGTCTGCGAATCGCGGAAGCCGAGAACCCGGCTCTCATCCTGTGCGACGTGCGCATGCCTGGCATGGGCGGGCTCGAATTCCTGGAAGAGCACCGAAAGAGGAACGGTACCGGCCTGGTGCTCGTGATGACCGCGTACGGCTCACTCGAGCTGGCCATCGAGGCGATGAAGAAAGGCGCCTACGACTATCTGCCTAAGCCGTTTGGAGCTGATGAAGTCCTGCTGACCGTCCGCAAGGCCGAGAAGCGCGAGAGCCTTCGGCAGGAGGTCGGCCGACTACGTGCAGAGGTGAGGGCGGAGCGGGCCTTCGGGGAGGTCATCGCACGAGCTCCGGCGATGGTGCGGGCCCTGCAGCTCGCCGGAAAGGTCGCGCCACATCCGTCTCCGGTTCTGATCAGCGGTGCGAGCGGGACCGGCAAGGAGTTGGTTGCGCGCTTGATCCATCGACAGAGCGACCGTGCGGACAAGCCCTTCGTGCCCGTCAACTGCGGTGCGATTCCGGAGAACCTGCTTGAGTCGGAGTTCTTCGGGTACATGAAGGGGGCATTCAGTGGTGCCGATCGCGACAAGGAAGGTCTTTTCGAAGCCGCTCATGGTGGCACGCTCTTCCTCGATGAGGTTGGCGAGCTTGGGTCGCCGCTGCAGGTCAAGTTGCTCCGGGCTCTGCAGGAAGGAGAGATCCGACGACTCGGTGGCACGGGCACGCTCGTCGTAGACGTCCGCATCATCTCCGCGACGAATCGGGACCTCAACGAGAGTATCCGAGAGGGCGAGTTTCGCGAAGATCTGTACTACAGGCTCGCCGTGGTCCCCATCCACCTACCGCCGCTGCGCCATCGCACGGAGGAGATCCCCCTGCTCGTGAGACACTTCCTCGAGAGACATCGAGAGCGCCTGGGTGTGTCCGTGGAAGGGGTCGAGCCGGAGGCGATGGACATCCTGACAGCCTACCAATGGCCTGGGAACGTCCGAGAGCTCGAGAATGTGCTGGAACGTGCGGTGGTCATGACGGACCAAGTGAAGATCGCCGCGGAAGAGCTCCCCGATTACGTGCGGCACCCGGAGCCTGCGGCCATCGTCCACGGCATCTCGGGCGACGACCTTTCCGTCAAGCGGCATCAAGCGGAGTTGGAGCGGACCCTGATCCAGAAGGCGCTGACGAAGACCGGGGGTAATCGGACCCAAGCGGCGGAGTTTCTGGAGTTGTCGCCTCGCGCGCTCAGGTACAAGATCCGGGATTACGGGTTGGAGTAGGCCGGGGGAGGGTATTCTCGGTCGCTCCCCGGAATCGCGGGCTTGGGTCGCTGTAGCCTCGGATTCGCGGGGTTGGGGCGTTGTGGGTATCCGCATCGGCTTTGCGCGATTCGAGGGTCGCTCGCGAGAACACCCTCCCCCTCCGCTGGAAAGGACGGGTGTTCGGCGTCTGCGGGGTTGGTGCGTCGCTGGCATCGGGTTGGCCTGAAACACCATCGGCGCGCCCGGGCGGGGGAACCATCTTCTCCGCATGGATCTCGGATTCACGCTCCTCGAATGTCTCGTCGTACTAGTGATCCTGGGTGTCGGCCTCGCTTTGGGTACTCCGGCGCTGCAGGACCAGCGAGATCGCTGGGCCGTGCTGCAGGCTCGCGAAGCGAGCGCGGCACTCTTCTCTCGGGCCCGCGCTGAAGCCGTCGGATCGGGGGATTCCGATGTCTCGATTCGTGAGGTTACCCCCCTCATCGAGCGTCACTTGCGAGGAGTCCCGCGCGAGAGCCTCCAACTCGACGCACGCTTCGGAGTCTCGCTGGACCTGTCCGGCACGAGCTCCACCGTGGTCATCAGCTTCGATGCCCTCGGGCTCGGTCGAATCGCCAGCCGCACGCTTCGCTTCACTCGAAGCGACGCGGCTTCTCTCCTGATTGTGTCGTCGTACGGCCGCGTGGCCCGCCGATGAGGCCCACGGTCGCCAGACACGCGGCGTTTACGCTCGTCGAGGTCGCGTTTGCCGTGGCGTTGCTTTCCGTAGGTCTCCTCGCGGTCGCCGCGATGCTCGTCCAGGCGAGCCACACTGTGCACCGCGCGCGGGAGATGCAGGCTTCCGTAGCAACCGTTTCGGAGGTCGCAGATTCGCTGAGCCTCTTCGGATCGAGTGGTGACGGGAGCCGGGCGGAGCGGTGGGGGACCATCGCATGGACCGAGACCTCCCTCGGCGGATTGGCAGAAGTGCGTTTCGAAGCCCGCCCGGCCGCACCCGGGAGGCCGCCAATTCTTGAGATCGTTGCAACGGTGCCCTTGAATGAGTAGCTGCCAACGCACCCGGTGTCGGCCCTCCACGGCGCTCGGGTTCTCATTGGTGGAGGCGATCACGGCCCTTCTGATCCTCATCGGCGTGCTCGGATTCACCTTGCGGACCCTGGTCGCGTTCAGGGACTCGATGAAGGGAACACGCATGACGGTGGAGCTGCTGGAGCTCCGAAGGGTCGCACGGCACGTGCTGTTCGGAGGTCAGAACCGGTGTTCCCTGGGTGGACTGGACCATCGGTTCGGGCGATTCGGTGGACATCAGGGCCTTTCGAGGGACCGGAATCGCGTGCGATACAGCGGTGGCCGGTTCAGACATCGCCGTTCGGTACGTCGGGCTTAGGCGGCCGGACCCCGCGAAGGACTCAGTGCTGGCGCTGTCGGCGAACGGATGGTGGTCCGCATCCCGTCTCGTCGCTCTCCTGTCGGCAGCCGGACGGTGCGGGTCGAGTACCGGAGTCGGTATCGAGGTCTGGAGGCTGGATCCCCCGGTTCCCGGAGCCGTCGTCGGCCGGATATTCGAGCGTGGCAGCTACCATCTGGCCGCCGGGGCGCTTCGATACCGACGAGGGTTCGGGGGGCGACAGCCCATCACCGCCGTCCTCCTCGACATCGGTTCTGCGTCCGGATCGGGCATCTCGGCCCACAGGACTGGTCTGGAGCTGCGCCTCGCACCCGATCCGTTACGGCCCGCACCCTCCGTGGACTCCACGCGAACCTGGCCTCTCGAGACCTGGCCATGAACGGACCGAACCGGCGCGGCTTCGCCATTCCAGTGGTCGTCCTGGTGCTCCTCGCGGCCACTGCATTCGGGCACGTCATCCTCTATTCCGCTCGACAGGAGCTGGCGGTCGCGGTCGCTGAGCGCGATCTGCTCACGGTCCGGCTCGCAGCCGAGGGGGGGATCCGCCAAGCCGGGGTCACACTCGGGAGGTCGATGACCACCACCCCAGTAGGTGACAGCCTATCGGTAAGCGGCACGCTTGGCACGAGGGGCAATTATCGCATCGTGAGTCGTCGGCTGAGTCGTGAGATCTACCTGCTCGAAGGCGAGGGTCGCGTCGCGGACACAGCGCGCTGGCGGGTGGGTCGGCTCCTTTGGGCGCTCGACCCCGGCGCAAGGGTCCGCGCCTTCGCCGGCGCGGTCGAGTCGGGCGGGAGCGTCACGGTCTCTGGGAGCGCTCGCATCACTGGAAGCCGCGTCTCGCTCCCCCCCTTCGGATGGGGGGGGCCGAGTGTGCTGCCCACGGCGCGCTGATCGACTCGATCTCCCCGGCCGGGACCGTTGCGAGCAGCGCAGCGTGGATTCCCTCGGCCACCGGATCCGATCCGGCCCGAGCCATCAGGATGCCCTCTCCGCCATGGCCGCCACCTCCGCTGAGTCTCGGTCTCCTGAATTTCGACGACCTCTCCAACCTGGCGGACGCCGCGTTCGGTATTGCTGGGGGCGTATCGCACGTCCACATGGGCCACGGATGTCCGGCTTCGGCTACGGGCCGATGGGGCACTCCGATGGATCCCGCCGCGCGCTGCGGCGCGCGCTTCCCGATCGTGGCTGTCCAGGGGTCGCTGCGCGTCACGGGGGGAGAAGGGCAGGGGATCCTTCTCGTCAATGGGGATGTCGAGTTCGCTGCGGATGCGACGTTTGCCGGCATCGTCCTGGCGTCCGGAAATCTTGAACTTTCCGACGACGCTGACTTGGCCGGATGGTTGCGCTCGGGAGGAGGGGTCCGCCTGACGGATCGCGCGAAGATCGAGGCTTCTGCGTGTGCGGGGCTGCGTGCCCTAGACCGACCGGCTCTGCGGTCGGTCCACGCCGTCCCAGCCGGATCGTGGATCAGCCCGGTTTGACCGGGTGCCCCGCCATGTCCTCGGGCTCCGACCAGGAAACGCTCGGCCACCCGTAGAATCCGGCAATGGCCTGCGAGTACACTTCCGCCTCCCAGGGAAAAGTGTGCCGCGCCGCGGGAAAGATTGTCCTCCGCGACGGGATGCGATTCGTGGGAAACGCCCGTCACAACTGGTTTTTCGCTTTGGCACAGGATTCGTATCTAACAGCGACCGGTCCACGACACTGGACCTCATCGAGATTCCTGACCATGCATCTCCAAGGCGTCACTTCCGAGCGCCAAGGCGGAGGGAAGAAGAGGATCCGCACGGCTGCTCCACTGCCTACCTCTTCCTCCTTACGATCGGGTCACTGGAACACCGAACAGCTCAAGCCGACACTTGACGTCAAGCGTAATCGCGCGGCGCCGTGTAGACACAAATGTTTACCAAAAAACGTTTGGCCACCGAGGACGTGCAGGAACACTTGACAAGCTAAAACTTCGGGTAGTAACCTGAAGACATAATTTGTAAAAATATGTTTCCGCCCAGCGACTTCAGACGCGAGAAATATGGGCTTTCTAGGACGTAAGAAGACCTCGGTTGGTCTCGACATCGGCAGCGGTTTCGTGAAACTCGTCGAGGTGGATCACTCCGGCGACCAGCCAGAGGTATCCAAGGTCGCCATGCGACCGCTGCTTCCCGACGCCATCGTCGAGGGCGAAGTCATGGACCCGGGCCTTGTTGCCGATACGGTAAAGGGGCTCTTCCAGGAAGTCGGCCTGAAGGGAAAGGAAGTCGTCACTGCAGTGGGTGGCCACGATGTGATCATCAAGAAGATCGAAATGGACCGGATGAAGGAGTCCGACGCCCGGGAAGTCATCCGTTGGGAGGCGGAACAGCACGTCCCCTTCGACATCAAGAGCGTCGAGCTTGACTTCCAGATCCTCAATCCGGACGACGAGGGCCTCCAGATGGAGGTCTTACTAGTGGCGGCGAAACGCGAGCTGGTCGACAACAAGGTCGGACTCCTGCAGGACGCCGGGTTCGCCACATCGGTCATCGACGTAGACGCCTTCGCTCTCCACAACGCCTTCGAATACAACTATCCCGAAGCGACGGAAGGCATCGTCGCGCTCGTGAACATCGGTCATGAGATGACCAACGTGAACGTCCTCGAAGAAGGCGTCCCGATCCTCACGCGTGACATCCCCTTCGGGTCTCGGAGACTTCGCGAAGACCTACAGCGGGAAAAGGGGCTCACGGCCGAGGTCGCGGAAGACGTCGTTCAAGGTCGGGAAGAGCTCGACGAGCTTACGAGAGCGGTGGAGTCCAGCGCCGATGAAGTGGCCGTCGGTATCGAACGCGCTTCCGCGTTCCTGATGACCCGACAGTCTGGAGCCGGGCTCGGCAAGATCTATCTGAGTGGCGGTGGGGCCCGGATTCCCGGGATGGCGGACGCCCTTGGGCGCAGAATGAACGTCGAGACCTACGTCGTGAACCCGTTCGAACGGATCCCCGTTCGGCCGGAGGCTGGCGTCAACGTCGTGCTAGACGACGCAGGTCCGATGCTCCTCCTGCCTCTCGGGCTGGCACTGCGGCACACTTAACGGGGCGAGAAGAACCTTGATTGAGGTCAATCTCCTACCGGGTGGGAAGAAGCGGCAATCGGGCAGGCCGAAGCTGGGCTTGTCCCTGCCGCAAATCGAGGGGCTCCCCAAGGATCGCTGGGTCCTCTCGGCCTGCGTCATGGGCATCGTGGCGGTCTTGGCGGCCGGATACCTCTACGTGAGCACCAACAGCCGGCATCAGGACCTAGACGTCCAGGTGACCCAGGCGGCTCAAGACTCCGCGCGTTTCGCTGATCTGATCGCGGCCACGCAGCAGCTTCAGGCGCGACGTGACTCGATCGCCGAGAAGGTGGCCATCATTCAGAACCTCGACGGCGGTCGCTATGTCTGGCCACACATCCTCGATGAGGTGGCGCGAGCGGTGCCGGACTTCACCTGGCTCACCGGAGTCGTGCAGGTTCAGTCGGGCGAAGAGCTGATGTTCCGAATCGACGGACGAGTGGGGAACACGTTCGCCCTCACGCGATTCATGAACCAACTCGAGGCTTCGCCGTTCCTGCGGTCCGTCGAGCTGATCTCGACCGAACAGGTCGTCGAACAGCGGCGGGGAGGAGGCGAAGGGCGGATCGTACACGCCTTCACGCTTCAGGCCTCCTACCAGGAGCCTCCGCCGGACATCCTGGAGACGGTCCCCCTCTTCAACCCGACAGCCGGAACCTAGCGGCGCGAGCGACACAATGGCTCTGATTCCAGAAGAACGGAAGCAACAGTACAGCCTAATCGTGATCATCCTCCTCGTGGCGGGTGGGTACCTGTTCCATTCGGGTTGGTACACGGACCGGCGCGAGGAAACGGATCAGTTGGAAGGAAGGCTGGAACAACTCGAGAACCAGAACCGGCAGGCGCAGATCCTCGCGACGCGAGGCGGACAGGAGCTGGAGGATCGGCTGGCCGTGTACGAGCGGCACATCATCCAGCTCGAGCAGCTCATACCGCAGAGCGAAGAGGTGCCGGCTCTACTCGAGTCCATGGCCTCCGAAGCGCGGCGCACGGGTCTCGGGGACCTGGCGTCCATGCGTCCCGAGCCGTCCGAGGCGGGGCAGTTCTATACGAAGCGGAGCTACGAGATCTCGGTGGTCGGAAACTACCACGACGTGGGTCGCTTCCTTACCGCGATCGCCTCATTGCCGAGGATCATCACACCGGTGGACTTAGAGATGGCTCCCATGGATGCACGACAACCGGGTCAGCAGCCCGAGTCCGAGGTCAACGCTCGGTTTCGGATCGAAACCTACGTCTCCGTACTCGGCCGTGTCGCTTACCTCGCGGCGCATGCCCGACAGTCCGCCGGCATACGCCAGATCGACGATCAGCTTCAACTCGTGAAGGCAT
Source organism: Longimicrobiales bacterium (assembly GCA_965248625.1). Classification (GTDB taxonomy): domain Bacteria; phylum Gemmatimonadota; class Gemmatimonadetes; order Longimicrobiales; family Gaopeijiaceae. The sequence goes on from OZ252109.1 coordinate 3,665,257, forward strand.
TCGAAATACGCGAGGGCAGGGTCGTACCCGGCGTCGACGAGTGTGTCAAAGCCCGCCTTTACCAGCTCGCTGAACCCACCGCAAAGCACCGCCTGCTCGCCGAACAGATCGGTCTCGGTCTCGGCCCCGAAGGTGGTCTCCAAGATGCCAGCGCGCGTGCATCCCAAGCCGGCCGCGTAGGCCTTGCACAGCTCCGTAGCGCAGCTCGTAGCGTCCTGGTGAACGGCGAACAAGGCGGGCACGCCCCGTCCGGCGGCGTACTCCTCGCGCACCCGGTTTCCGGGCGACTTCGGCGCGACCAGGAGCACGTCGACGTCCTCGGGTGGGATGATCTCTTCGTAGTGGACGTTGAAGCCATGCGCGAACATCAGCGCGTTGCCCGACTCCAGATTCGGTGCGATCTCGCTTTCGTACACGTCGCGCTGGACAGTGTCCGGGATCAGTATCGACACGACATCGGCGCGCTTCGCGGCCTCGGCGACCGAAACGACCTCCATCCCGTCCGCGCGGGCGCGCTGGGCAGAGGGGCTTCCCTCGTAGAGTCCGACGATGACCTCGACGCCGCTGTCCCGCAGGTTCAGCGCGTGGGCGTGTCCTTGGCTTCCGTAGCCGATGACGGCGACGGTCCGCCCCTTCAAGAGCTCGGTCGTGGCCTCGCTCGTGCCGATCGTTGTCGTGCTCATGTCGTCGATTCCGATGCCTGATTCCGTTCAGCCTTCACTCGATCGTCCGCCCTGCGCAACTGCCTGAGGCTCCCGGCGGGGAGCGGTCGGGGCATGCCCCACGCTCGAGTCGTGGATGATGGAGAGGAGCTCCTCGTCCGTCACGTCCACTTTCTGCTCCGCCAGCTTCGTGCAGTGCCGAGATGCCCGGTCCAGCGCATTTTCGTCGAGCTCGTACCCCAGGTACATCCGGGCGACTGTTCGCCATCCCGCAGCGTCGTGTCGAAGATGGTGATCCTGGCCATTTTCTCGCTCCTGTCCGACATCGGACGATTCCGAGCCTCCACTACGTGCGTCTCACAAAAAAAGAACCGGGCCCCCCCGCTCGAGAGGGCCCGGTCGTTTCGCTTCGGTCGTTTGTTCAGTCGGTTTCCGAAGCTCGCGGCCGGACCCCCCTAAGCTCAATAAGGAGGCCGAGAAGGCCGCTAAGCCCGAGAACCGTCGGAACCCGCCGTCGCACCAAGTCTGAACTCCTTGGCCGCCCGTGTCGTGGTGAGCCGGGCCGCTTTGGAAGAATGCAATTGACGACGCTAGGTAGGTCCGCCCCCTGGCTGTGTCAAGTGTTTCGTATGCCAGCCCTTCAGCTTCGGGGCCGGCGGCTTCGCCTGACGAGGGTGCTGAGAGTCGTCTTCTTGCCCGCTTCTCCCACCGAATCTACCATCACCGGAGTCCTCACTACGCAATCTCGAAGGATCACTCCGGCACGGGAGCGAGTACGATGGGCAAGCGAATCTCCGGGACGTCCCGCCGCGGCTTCTTCAAGCAGAGCTTCGGCGTCGGGGCAGGCGCTGTGGCGCTCGGCCGTTGGCCGAAGTCACTCCTTCGTCGGGGCCGCCACGGGGTCCCCCTCATCATCACGAGTCATTCCAACGACACCGGCCGTAACGCCATGGCTCAAGCATGGGCCATCCTTGCGGACGGGGGCTCGGCACTCGACGCGGTGGAGCGCGGAGCGAACGTCATCGAAGTCGATCCCGAGGACTCGGGCGTTGGGTACGGCGGCCTCCCGAACGAGGACGGCGTGGTCCAGCTCGATGCTTCCTGCATGGACGGACGGACGTATAACGCGGGGGCCGTGGCCTCCATAGAGAACATCAAGACGCCAGCCTCCATCGCGCGACTCGTCATGGAACGCACGGACCATGTCATGCTCGTGGGTCCGGGCGCTCTCGAGTTCGCCAAGTCCTTCGGCTACAAAGAAGAAGACCTCATGACCGAGAGGGCCCGCAACGCGTGGATTCGTTGGCGGGAAAGCCGCGGCGAGAGCGACGACTGGGGACCCCCTGATCACCTGCGGGGCAGGCCGGAGATACAGACGGGCATGCTGGACGGCGAGGACGAGTTCCACTACGGCACGACCAACGTCCTGGCGGTGGACTCCAACGGCGACATCGCCGGCATCACGACCACGAGTGGTCTCTCATGGAAGATCCCCGGGCGGATCGGTGACTCGCCCATCATCGGTGCTGGTCTCTACGTCGACAACAACGTCGGCGCGGCGGGAGCGACCGGACGCGGCGAGGACGTCATCAAGTCGTGCGCGTCGTTCCACACGGTGATGCGCATGCGGGAGGGCCGCTCGCCGCAGGAGGCCTGCGAAGACACGATCGAGATGATCGTGGACAGGTACCGGAGCGTGGGAATCGACTTCATTCCGGGCGAGAAGTTCGTGGCCATCAACAAGGACGGCGAGTACGGGTGCGCGCGGATGGCGGGGCGCCCCGATAGTGTCGCGCGGATCACCTTCCGCAACCATGGCGGGCTAGACCTGTTCGACGGGACCCACTTGCACCCTGCGGGCTGATCGCACGGACCAGCACCACGGCCGCCCGCTTCGACGTCCGCGAGGACCGCATCTTGGAAGGCGTGGCGTTCCGCACCGGGCGGTCCGGTTGGATCGCTGACTGGGAAGAGCCAGCGGCCCAGCGGTGCAAGCGGAGCGGAGCGGCCCGATAGTGCGTCGGCCGGGGTCTGTCGCGTGAGTCAACCGCGCGTCATCGTGATCGGTGGCGGCGTGATCGGAGTCGCGTGCGCCTACTTCCTGACCCGCCGGGGAGCCGACGTCACCGTGGTCGAGCGTGGCGAGATCGGGAGCGGCGCATCGTTCGGCAGCGCAGGCGCCATCGCCCCCGGGCACCCTCCGCTGCCCCGGCCAGGACGCACCCGCCAAGCGGTCAAATGGCTCTTCGATTCGACCAGCCCGCTCTACATCCAGCCTCGATTCGACGGATCGCTCGCACGGTGGCTGTGGGCGTTCCATAGAAGCTGCACCGAAGCGCACGTCGAGGCCGCCATGCGGACGATGGCACCCTTCGGGCGAGTGTCGCTGGATCTCTTCGAGCAGTTGGTCGAGGAGGAGGAGCTCGACTGCGAGTACCGGCCCAAGGGTTATCACGAGGTCTGCAGAACACCGGCGGGGCTCGCCGGCGCGCTCGAGGACGTGGCCCTGATGAAGGACTACGGCTTCCACCCCCAGACGCTGAACGAGGGTCAGCTCCGGGAGCGCGAGCCCGCACTCAAAGCCGGCATCACTGGAGGCGTGTACTACCCCGAGGCGGGCACCTGCAGCCCCATCGGGTTCCTTAGGGAGCTGGCAAAGCGGACGGCCGCGCACGGAGGGTCGCTCTTGACGGGCTCGGCTGTTGCGAAGATCGATGCACCGTTTGGCAAGGTAGTGGGGGTTCTGCTCGAGAACGGAGAGGCAATACCGGCGGACGTGGTCGTTCTGTCGGCCGGCGCGTACGGCGGCCCCCTCACGAGGGCGCTTGGCTTCGAGCTCCCGATCCAAGCGGGCAAGGGCTATCACCGTGACATCGAGATCGGAGAGACGGGAGCGCCGGATATCAACGGCTCCGTGAAGCTGAGCGAGACATCGGTGTTCTGCACTCCGCTCGAGGGCGTGGTCCGACTCGCAGGCACCATGGAGCTGTCCGGCATGAATCACCACATGCGCCCCGAGCGCCTCGAGCAACTCAACGTCGGCGCCGAGCTATATCTCGAGGGCATGAGTCGTCCACCCCCGCGCTCGGAGTGGTGCGGTCTCCGGCCCTGCACTCCCGACGGGCTTCCCATCCTGGGTCCGATCTCGGGACACGAGGGTCTTTTCGCAGCCACCGGACACGCGATGCTCGGACTCACCTTGGCCCCGGTGACGGGTCGCACGCTGGCCGAATACGTGCTTGATGGAAGCCCTTCGCTCGAGGTCGGCGCACTTACCCCGGATCGGTTCTGAGAATGGCAATGGCAGACGAAGCCGTGGCCGACTCCACGAGAGGAGCCCCGGCCTGGTGGGCCCGGGGTCTGCTGTTCGAGAACTGCAACTGCCAGATCGTTTGCCCAGGCCACGTACACTTCAGCCAGAACTGCACGCATGAGCGCTGCGTGGGGTACTGGGCGATCCGCTTCGACGAGGGGGACTACGGGGGTGTCAGTCTCGCAGGCGCCCGCGCGGTCGTCGTGTACGATTCGCCGCGACACATGATCGATGGAGAGTGGACAGAAGTCGTGGTCATTGACGAAACAGCGTCTCCGGGTCAACGAGAGGCGCTCGAGGCCATTCTCTCCGGTCGCGCTGGGGGGCCTTGGGAGGTGCTCGATCGGTTCGTATCCGAGCGGTTGCCGACCCGTTTCGTCCCGATCGCGATCACGGACGAGGGAATCCTCAAGCGGGTCAGCGTCGAGTCGCTCCTCGACGGATCGATCGAGGATGTCCGAGGAAAGGACAGGGATCGGCCCGTGACGTTCGAGAACATGTTCAACCAGATCCACGCGCCGACGCAGGTCATCGCGCGAGGCGACTCCCAGTACGACGACGGCCGGATCCGCGTGGACACCGAGGGTACCCACGCTCTGCACTCGAGCTTCGATTGGCGTGTCGAGGCCGGATCGTGACTGAGCCGTTCGTGGTCGTGGTCCTGATGTGGTTCGGGATGATGGCAATCATGATGCTGCCTGTCTCGCTCCCCTGGCTCCGCATCTTGTCCACGCTGTCGGCGCCGGCGGCCCGGGGCGGCGGTGGGCAGTCGGGGTCGGTCGGCCTCTTCTACTCCGGATACCTGTCGGTTTGGCTGGCCTTCAGTCTGGTGGCGGGCTCTCTTCAACTTGGCCTTGCCGCCACTGGGCTCTTATCCGGGCATGGTCAGCTCGGTCCCCGGCTCGGCGGATTCTTCCTCGTCGCCGCGGGCCTCTACCAGACGACGCCGCTGAAGAGATCTTGCCTCCTGCATTGCCGTAACCCGCTGACGTTCTTCCTTACCCGTTGGCGCGACGGACCGGCCGGCGCCCTACGCATGGGGTTGGGACACGGCGTCTTCTGCCTAGGCTGCTGCTGGGCGCTGATGGTGTTGGCACTCGTCCTGGGCGTGATGAACCTCGCTTGGATGGCAGCTTTGACGCTCATCGTGGGTGTGGAGAACTTGGCGCCGAACGGACCGGCGGCCGGCAGGGTCCTGGGGTTGCTGCTCGCGGTGTGGGGCATGGTAGTCTGGGTGACGGCGTAGCCGGGCTTCGGGCCACCGCGTAGCGGGCTTCGGGCCACCGCGTAGCGGGGCTTCAGGCCACCGCGTAGCGGGGCTTCAGGCGACGGCGTGGTGGACGACTGGGGCGGTGCCACGGGCCGTTGGCCTGGGGACGCCGGGGCGCTCCCTCAAGCGAACGCGGACACGACCTGGTACACCACGAATGCCGCCGTCCACGCCAACACGCTCATGTACGCGAACTGGAAGACCGGCCACTTCCAGGTGCCCGTCTCACGGCGGGTCACGACGTTCGTCGGGAGACACTGCATGGCGAGGACGAAGAACACGAGCAGGGCAAGCGCCGTGGCGGTCGTGAACACGGGACTCCCGTCTGCGTGACGCTGCCCCCTCAGAGTTGCCGTGAGGGTCTCTTCCTCTTCTGCGCCTTCTTCTCCGATGCCGTAGACGATCGCCAGAGTGGAGACGATCACCTCCCTCGCTGCGAAGGACGAGATGACCCCCACATTGATCTTCCAATCGAACCCGAGCGGCGCGAACACCGGCTGTGCCGCCTTACCGACGCGGCCGGCGACCGAGTGCTCGAGGCGGTAGGGTGACGTCAGGACGTCTGCCTCGAGATCACGCGCCTCCGCTTCGCCGATGTCTCCGGCGTCCGCCGCACTCACGGCTGCCGCACGGAGGGCCGCCACCTGCTCGACCGTCTCCTGCGGGGCCACCGTTGCGAGATCGGCCTCGTCCAGCTTTGGATAGGTCGCGAAGGTCCACAGCACGATGGAGATCATGAGGATGGTGGTGCCGGCCTTCTTCACGAAGGCGCCCCCCCGCTCGTACGCGGTGAGCAGAGCGTTACGGAAGGACGGGAGCCGGTACCGCGGGAGCTCGATCACGAGCGGGCTGGACTCACCAGGGAGGATCGTTCCCTTGAACACGAAGGCCATCACGATGGCCGCGACCATGCCCAGCAGGTAAGCCCCGGAGAACACGACACCGGCCAGGACGGGGCGACCCGCAAACAGGAGCGCTGTGATCATCACGTAGACGGGCATGCGCGCGGTGCACGTGAGAAGCGGGATCACGAGGATCGCCGCCAGCCGGTCGCGCCGGTTCTCGATGACGCGCGACGCCATGATGGCGGGCACGGCGCACGCATGGGCTGACAGCATGGGCACGAACGCTCGGCCGGGTAGCCCCACCTTGCTCATCGGACGGTCCACCACGAAGGCGGCACGAGCGAGGTACCCCGTGTCTTCGAGCAGGGTGATCAGGAAGAACAGGAAGCAAATCTGCGGCAGAAACACCAACACCCCCCCGACACCCCCGAACAACCCGTCGACGACGAAGCTGTTCATGTCTCCCGCAGGGATGATACGGCCCACGAGATCCCCGCCGATCGCGAAGCCGGACTCGATCCAGGTCATCGGGTATTGCGCGATCGAGAAGATCGAGATGAAGAGCCCTGACATGATCAGAACGAAGAACACGAGCCCGAAGACGGGGTGGGTGAGCAGCCCGTCGAGCTGCTCGGTCTTTCGGGCGGACATGAAGCGCGCGCCCGGCTCGAATCGGACGGTCCGGCTCCCGACCCCCTCCGCCCAGTCGTAGCGCGCCTCGTGCGGACAGCTCGTACAGGAGCCGCACGCCGCGATACCCGCTGGGAGTGCCGGAACCGCCTCGGGCCCCGCCTCCAGCACGTGCGCGAGCTCCTCTTTCAGCTGATCGATGCCGAGACCGGAGCGCGCGCTGACTGCTACCACCGGCGCGCCCAGCTCGATGGCCAGGGACTCCGTGTCGATCCGGATGCCGTCAGCTTCGGCGAGGTCGATCATGTTGAGCGCGACGATCGTGGGAACGCCGAGCTCACGGACCTGGCCGGCCAGGTACAGGTTGCGCGCGAGGTTGGTAGCGTCGACGACGACGATGGCCGCTTCAGGCGTTGGCCGACCCTCAAGCTGGCCCGTGAGCGCGTCTCGCGCGATGCGCTCCTCGATCTTGTGCTCGGACATCCCGTAGAGGCCGGGAAGATCGAGCACCTGGATCGGCTTCCCGTCCAGGTCGAAGCGGCCGAGTCGGACCGAAGTGGTCGTCCCCGAGAAGTTGGCCGTCTTCGCGCGGAGTCCAGTCAACCGGTTGAAGAGCGTCGTCTTGCCCGCGTTGGGATTCCCCGCCAACGCGACTGTCACGGGGACGGTCGCGTGGGACGGGAGTACGGGAAGGGGGATGCTCGACATCGTGTCGTGCCTGTTGGCAGGTCGCCTCGGTTGGCAGGTCGCCTCGGTTGGCAGGTCGCCTCGGTTGGCAGGTCGCCTCGGTTGGCAGGTCGCCTCGGTTAGCCGGTCGCCTCGTTCTCGTGGCAGAAGTGCTCTACGTCTCTACGTACGAAGACGTGGCCCGACAGGCGCTGGGCAATGCCCAGCCGGGTGCCCATGACGCTCACGATCATGGGGTCCCCCGACTTGACCATGTGAAGCCGCCGTCCAAGACAGAGCCCCATCACCTTGAGGCGCTCGATGTCCTCGTGGTCGCCGTCGATCCGGCAGATCAGCCCGCATTCACCGGTCGCGAGCTCGTTCGCCGGAAGACCTTCGTCCTCTTCGACGACTTCGCCTAGCTCCACGAGGCGGGACAGCGATGGATCTGCTGATTCCATGGGCATTCCTCGCGTCTCGCCGAGAGAACAATTGCCGCGTGATGCGTCCGCGGCGGCTCGACACGCACTTCCTTGCGATGAGAATCATTCTCAACTGTAACGGCCCAAGAAGCAAGGGGTGGACGCGGAGCCCCCCGCGACGAAGCGCCGCGGGGGGCTGGAAGGAGCGTGTTTGCCCGGGTCGAGTCAGGGCGTGAAGAGGTCTTGATACACCCTGAAGCCGGGCACTTCAGTGTTGCCTTGAGCCCCTCGGCCAACCGCCAGCGTGAGGTACGCCCGGACCGGAACGCCCGTCATCGGCTCGAGGTCCTCGCCGTCGGTGGAGCCCAGCGGAATCGACATCTCGTAGGTGCTCACCGTGCCATCGTTGGTGAACACCCCGAAGCCGTCCTGCTGATCGTCCTCGTCTCCACAACGGGATTGCTTGGACTTCAGGCACTTCTCGACGAGGTGCCGGTCGACGAGCTGATTCGGGCCCGTTCTGCGCCCATTGAGCTCCACGACGTCGTCGTTCAGGGACGGTCCGTCTCCATCGTCGTCGAAGTTCACGATCAATGTGTTCACCCTGTCCTCGGAGTCGCGCTCGATCGTGACGGCGAGGTACAGATTGTCCGCGTCCCGCATCCAGTACCAGACGGCGGGAGTGCTACCCCCGGACAGGTTCGCGGCAAACGGAAGGCTGGAGGCGCACGCCCATTCGTCCGCGTCCACGACCCCGTCGATGGTCGCGGTCCCCGATGCCGATCCGGCACCGCACGCGGTCGCGCTGAACGTGACGCCGCCGACCGGGGCGGCTCCCGAGATCTGGGCGGTGACCGTTTGCAGACCCGGGTTGGGCCCCAAGGTCCAGTCGTTCAACGCCGCGATTCCCGAGCCATCGGTGAACACGATGCTTTCACCGTCGCTGTTCGGTGGTGGGTCCAGATCTCCGCCTCCACTGGCCACCATGAACCGAACCCGGGCACCGATGACACCCGCACCCGTGGGATCGACCACGCTCACAGACGGCGGGGGGGGTCACGGGGCTGCCCACCGGCGCCACCAGGCCGTCTCCCGCGCTCTTCGAGTACGTCCCCGTCTGAGCGACGGTGAACAGGCTGAACACACTCGTTTGGCCGCCGCGACCGGCGTCCAGCACCACTGCGTACAGCGGTCTGGGGCCGAGCCAACCGCGCACTGGATCCGCAATCGTCCGCCAGCCCCGCTGAGCCAGGCGCATGACCGGATTGTCACTCAGCAGCGGGGAACCCAGCGCGAAAACACCTGAGCAGTCGATGTTGGCCGCCACGGTTGCGAGCGTCTCAATGACCGGTGGACTTCCCTCGTCCGACCGGAACATCGGCATGGCGTCTTCCTGAGGGTGCGTAACCACTCCTGGCGGAAGCAGCCCGAGGTCTACGCACAGGCTTACTGTGGCTGGACCGGGCAGCACTCCTCCGGGCAGCGCGGATTCGAGCTCGACGCGGTAGCACCCGGAGTCTTCGTCCGCAGCCTGCGGCATGTCCAGCTCTTCGATGCAGCGCTCTCCCGGCCCGACCGGAATGCGGTGCACGGTGATCGTGATGGGATCGGGTGGCGCGGCGGCCGCTGACACATTCGCCTTCCCCTCGGGCGTGGTGATACCGGCGGGGGAGATGATTCCCTCGACACAGTCCACCAACCCGCCGCAGATCACCCCCAGCTCGATGCGGAGGTTGACGGGCAGCACGTCGCCGGCCGGGAACGAGTAGAAGGCAGGCGCGGGCGGGACGAACCCACCAGGTGGAACGGGCGCTACATCCCGGTACCCGAGGAGCTCGTCGTCGAGATACACGTGGATGAGGTACGCGAGGCTACCCAGGGTCTCCGCGCCGGTGTCCCAATCCACGGAGTAGTCGTCCACCCCGACCGTGATCTCGGAATGATCGAAGGCGCGCTGGACGATCACATTTCCGCTCCCATCCCTCTCACACAGCTCGTAGACCGGCCCCACCAGGGGACAGATCTCGATTCGCGGCGCGAGGCTCTGGTTCGGCACGCCCGAAACGCTCGGGGAACTCACGATCGGAGGCAGGAAGAAGAAGAACGCGTTGGGTCCGGGTGGAGTCGAGGCTCCGTCCTTCACATCCGCCGAGGACTGCAGCGGGACCTCGGGTGAGAGAGCGGGTTCGGGCTCGTCGCAGGAGAGCACCATCAGCGTGGCGACGAATAGGGGGGCTAGTCGTCTCATTGGGGACTCGCTTCTCGTTGAGGGCGCGCTTCTCGTTGGGATCGCGGAGGGCTGAAGAAGCCGAGATCAGTCGATTACATCAACATCCGTACCGTCACTTGTGGGAACAACTGTTTATGCGGGGACGTCGTGCGCAGCAATGTCGCGCGACTCTCGGGGGACCCGCGGCAACCGCCAGGACGGGTGCGGGTGGGCAACGTCTGTGCGTGTCATGCCACGTCGGGGGCCGGCATCGCGCGTCGTCACCGACCCCCACGGACCGCTCTGAACTCGGGATGGTCGGCGAGACCTCGCCACCACCAGTGAAGGTCGCCGCCGACCTCGAACGAATGGCCGGGATTCGCGGCCACATACCGCTTCAAGAGCTCGACTGCAATGTCGCGCTCCCCCGTGATCGAGCGGATCGCCGCCTCATAACCGAGGATCTCCTGATCCGGGTCGATGTCGGGAGTAGCCCGGGCGCCTTCGAGCACCGCAGTGGCGCTGTCCGCCAGACCCGCGCGTGCGATGACACCGCCGACCACGATCTGCGAAAGCCGCTCCTGCATGGGACGGTCCGTGGCCGGCACCAAAGCCAGTAGCTCCTCGCGACGCCTCCATGCCTGATCGACGTCCGGAGTCCCCCCTTCTGTGAGCATCATCCAGAGCTGACAGTCCGCAAAGCGGTAGTCCTCGGAGAAGCGGGCGCCGCCTTCATCGCACCACCGCCGCGCCTGCGCGAACTGCCCGAGGTCGTAGGACCCGAGATACAGCCGCCAAAGGACGAGGTCCGCGACGGCGAGATACGCATCTTCCTCGTAGGCCCGACGCGCGGACAGAACGGCCGAGACGACGTCGTCTACCTGATAGTAGAGGTGGCTGAGCGCGCTGTGGGCCGATGCGCGCGACGGGTCTATCGACACGGCTCGCTCGAGATCGTCACGGGCGTTCCCGAGGAGGAGCTCGCGCTCGTCCGCATCGTCGTCCAGTCCGAGGAGCCACCGGAAGTAGCGCAACGTACCCCGAGCTTCGAAGGCACCGGCGTCGCCGGGTGCCCCGGCCAAGGCCCGCTGGGCGTGCGAGAGGCCCGTGTCGATCCACTCGAGCGCCTCCACAGGATTCCCGGCGACCAACCGCGACCGCCGGTACGCGATGTCAGCACGCGAGACGGTGGGCTCCATCCATAACTGGTCGAGCTGCTCCGTCGTCGCCATCAGTGAATCGGCCCGACCGAAGGCGGCCCAGGCACCCTCCGAATCACCAGCGACGAGGGCCGACTCCGATTCCTTCAGTGCCCGTTCCCCCCGCTGCATGGAGGCCCATGCCGCGACGCTTTCCGTCTCGGCCCGCCGCTCTCGCAAGCGGATCTCCTCGCCCAGCCATTCGCGGAGGAAGCGCGCCACCTCGACCGCCACGGAATCCCTAAGAGCGAGAAGATCCTTCTCGGGGAGGGCAAGCGTCGTACGCTGGAAGTCGGCACCGCTGACGCCTTCGACCACGCGCAGGGTCGCCCGAATATCATCGCCGGCCCTTTCTACGCTCCCATCCACTACGGTCCCGACATCGACGGCTCGTGCGATGCTGTCGTTGCCGATCGCACGGTCCCGGTACGGAGCAACGGCATGCCGTGAGACGACGTCCAGGGCTCCTACCTGCGCGAGCTCTCCAATCACGGCCTCCGTCAGCCCATCGGCCAGATATTCGAGCTCCCCGCCGGTCCGGTCTTCCAGATAGCGGACCGCGATTCGATTCGCCCTGAGCCCAGCATCAGCCAACTCTGCTCGTACGCGCGCGGAGGCGAGGTTGTCCTGAACGACGGCCCAGGTGGCCCAACCCGTAAGGATCACGATCGTGCTGAGCAGCCAGAGCTCGCCTCCGGTGGGCTTTGGGGGGCCCTTCTCGCCGTGGTACCAGGCGAGCACGGCGACGAACAAGAAGCCAGCGAGGTAGATGATCAGGGTGATCGTGTAGGCGAGATCGGGAGCGAAGCCTCGGCTGGCCAGCTGATCGGCCGCCTCGAGAACGACGAAGCCCGTCAGCGCATAGGCGCCGATCCACGGGATCACGCGTCGTTGGCGCACGGTGGAGAAGAGAGACAATTCTGCCTGCTCCAGGGGGGCGGAGGCTCGGTCTGTAGCAAGTGGCTCGCTCGGTACGATGACGCCCGCGAGCGCTACGTGTCAACGTTATAATCCACTTGCACGTGCTCGCTCCCGCTGCGCCCGCCTCCCGCAAGGAGTGACGGAGATGGACAGGATTGGACGCCCCGACTCGGTCCAAACATCAAAGCGAGAAACCACGCGTCATCCAGCCACGAGGGCTAGACCGATCCTTCTCGTGCTTCTATGGACCGGACTCGCGCTCGGTTGGAGTGGATGTACGCCCCCATACCCGCCGCCGCCCGAGACGACCGCGGTCCCCGTTGTAGACGTCATTCACGGCGTCGAGTTCGTGGACGACTATCGGTGGTTGGAGGACCAGGCGTCGCCGGCGACACGCGAATGGATCGCTGCACAGAACGCCTACGCCGAGGCGATCGTCGGCGAGTCGCCACTACGAGACCGACTCCGTGCGCGCCTCCGGGAGCTCATGGACGTACCGGATGTCGGGTCGACGCGCGGTGCGGGCGAGTTCGAGTATTTCACGATGCGGCGCGCGGGCGAGGAGGCTCCTGTCATCTTCCGACGCCCGCTGGGCGGTGATGCCGACAGCGATCCGTCGCTCGACGGGGATTACGAGGTCGTCCTCGATCCCGGCGCCTTGGATCCGACCTACCGCACTCTCCTCTCAATGACGGACTTTTCCCCCGACGGCCGGCTCATGCTCTACTCCGTAAGGGACGGGGGCTCGGACGAGTTGGAAATTCGGTTGAGGGACCTGGAGGCGGGAACCGACCTTCCCGACCGTCTTCCCCGTGCTCTGTATGGAGGGGTGGAGTTCACTGCGGATGGTCGCGGGTTTTACTACACCCATCGGTCACGACAGAACGGTCCGCGCATCCGGCATCATACTCTCGGGGAAGACTTCGCCCAGGACGAGCTCCTTTTCGGCGAGGCCTACGGGCCCACGACCTTCGTAAGCATGAATCTCGTGGGAGACGGCCGGTATCGGATCTTCACAGCACAGCATGGATGGGCTCGGATCGACGTGTTTGTCGAAGACACCGAGGACGAGAGGGGCCCCCAGCCCGTGATCGTGGATTCACAATCTCGGTCGTACCCTCAGTTCAATGACGGACAGATCTATCTTCGTACGAATCTGGACGCTCCCTTGAATCGCGTCGTACGGGTGGATCCTGCTCGACCAGGTCCCGATCACTGGGAGGAGGTCATCCCCAAGGCGGCGGACGTGCTCCAAGGCTTCGCCTTTATCGGCGAGAAGATCTACGCCACCTACCTCCACGACGTCTCGGACGAGATTCGGGTGTTCGAGATGGACGGCACGCCCGCGAGCGAGTTGGAAGTGGCGGCACAGAGGAGCGTGAGCATCGCGGCATCGGGGGACGGCAACGCCGAGCTGACCGTGACCGGTCACCTCGCTCCGTCCGAGACCTATGAAATCGACTTGGGTACTGGCGATCGGGAGTTGACCGAAGGGTCCCGGGTCCCGTTCGACGCGACGGGCTTCGCTGTGAGCCAGACCTGGTATACGTCGAAGGACGGGACGAGCGCGCCGATGTACGTCCTGCATGGCGAGGACATGACCCTCGACGGAAGCCATCCAACGCTGTTGACTGGATACGGTGGGTTCAACGCGAGTCAGAAGCCCAGCTTCTCCACTTCCGCAGCGGTTTGGCTCGAGTCCGGAGGCGTCTATGCGGTGGCGACGCTGCGCGGAGGAAGCGAGTTCGGCGAGGAATGGCACCGCGACGGGATGCTCGAGAACAAGCAGAACGTGTTCGACGACTTCGTGTCGGCGGCCGAGCACCTCATCGACTCGGGTTTCACCCAGCCGGATCGGCTCGCGATCAGCGGAGGGAGCAATGGGGGCCTTCTCGTGGCCAGCGCCTTCACGCAGCGCCCTGACTTGTTCCGCGCGGTTCTAGGCACGTACCCGGATCTGGACATGGTCAGGTTCTACGAGTTTACCGAGACCAACAACATGCCCGCGCTGCTCGAATACGGCGACGCTTCGAATCCCGAGCAATTCGCGTTCGTCCGTCGGTACTCCCCCTATCAAGCGGTCACGGAGGGCACGCGCTATCCGGCCGTGATGCTCACCACAGGAGACCTGGACACGAGGGTGCCGCCGTTGCAGGCGCGCAGGATGACTGCCCGGCTCCAGGCCGCGTCGTCGTCAGGGCTCCCCGTGATCCTCTACTACGACGAGAAAGGCGGTCATGCCGCAGGACGGGGGCGCCCCTTGAGCCTTCGGATCGAGGACTCGGCCCGCGAGCTCGCCTTCCTCATGCAGCAGCTGGGGATGTGACCGACAGGTGTGCGCCTTCGTCGTCTCGCTAGTGTCGTGTCGCGACCACTAGCTGCGGCGGCCCCTCCCGGAGCGGCGCCGGCGTCGCGGCCGTTCTGAGCTAGTGGCCACCTCGCCCCTGGCCCTATTGGCCACTTTTGCGGCGGCCCGTGCTCGATCCTCCGCCTTCTTTGCCCGGATGGCGGCGATGCGCTCGCGGAGAGGAACCTCCAGCGGCGCGTCGGGACGGGCTTCGTATGAAAAGCCCTCCAGGCGTACTCGCGGAAGCTTCGATCCGACAACCCGCTCGATCTGCCTCAAGTCGGCCTCGTCCTCCGGTGCAACCAGAGTGAAGGCGTCCCCCGTCGCGTCGGCGCGGGCCGTGCGTCCCACCCGGTGGATGTAGTCATCGGGAACGGCGGGCACGTCGAAGTTCACGACGTGTCCCAGGGCCTCGACATCGATGCCCCGGGCAGCGATGTCCGTCGCCACCAGGACGCGGTACTCCCCGGCTTTGAAGCCTGCCAATGCTCGGGTACGCTGGGCCTGGGCTCGGTTTCCGTGGATACGCTCGGCCGAGACACCGTTCTTGTTCAGAAGCTTGGCCAACCGATCAGCTCGGTGCTTGGTGCGCGTGAAGACCAGCGCGTCGTCCATGTTGCCCCTCTTCAGGAGCTCCACCAGCAGCGCCCCCTTCAGCCCCACGGGTACCGGGTACACGGTCTGGGCGACGCCCCGGGCCGGCGCTGCCCGTCGCTGAAGGGCGATCTTGGCCGGGGTTCGAAGGATCTCCCGGGTCAGCGCCTCGATTGGGCCGGGCATCGTTGCACTGAAGAAAAAGGTCTGCTGTGGCTCGGGCACGTGCCGAAGCACACGACGGATGTCGGGCAGAAACCCCATGTCCAACATGCGGTCGGCTTCGTCCAGAACCAGGTATTCAAGCCCTGACAGGGTGGCATAGTCGTATTGGAAGTGGTCCAGCAGGCGCCCCGGCGTGGCGACGATGACGTCCGCGCCCCTTCGGAACGCTGTCTCCTGGGGGCCCATGCGAACACCGCCGTGGACAGCGGCCGCCGTCAACCCGGTATGCCGCGCCAGTCCTTTGAGATCCTCCAGGATCTGGAGGGCGAGCTCCCGGGTGGGAGCCAGCACCAGTCCACGGGTCGTGCCCCGGGGGCGGTCCACCAATTGGTGCAGGATGGGCAGCAGGAAGGCTGCGGTCTTGCCACTTCCGGTGGCGGCGCACGCCAGCAGATCCCGGCCCTCGAGGGCTCGGGGAATGGCTTGCGACTGGATGGGGGTTGGGCGGGCGAAGCCCAGATCGTTGACACCTCGCAAGAGGGTCGGGTGCAGCTTGAGTGCAGAAAAAGCCAATGGGTTGTCCAATGAGGAGGCACTCAGCAGGCCGGCCGGAACATCCGGCTCGATAAGCTGGCGCAGTATCTTGAGCGAGTGTTGGCCCCGGAACCGAGGGCTCGGAGGTAGGAATCCCGCAGGGCGAAAGGTAGCGTAAGCGGCGCGTGGGCGTCAGGGGAAGGCCGCGCGTCGGAGGCCAGCGCAGAATCAGCCCTTCAGGGACTCGCGGTATTTCAGGGGTGTCGTGCCCGTGTAGCGGCGGAATTCGCGGGTGAAATGACTCTGGTCCGCGAACCGTGCCCGAATGGCGATCCTGCCGATGGGCTCCGCGGTGGTACGCAATTGAACAGCTGCCCAATCGATCCTGAGACGGCGCACGTACCGGCCGACCGTTACGCCGGTTTCCGCCTTGAACACCCTGGCGAAGTGCCCAGGGTGCAGACCAACCGCTTCTGCGATCCGTGAAACTGTTAGTGGCTCCCGAAAGCAGTCGTGGATGACCTGTAGCGCAGTGTCGAGCCAACGAGACGTGCGCGCGCTCGAGGACGTTCGCCGAGCGCCTGTCGAAAGGATCTGTAGGGCGAGCCCTTCAATCATCAGTGCGTCGATGCCGTCACTCGGACCGAGCTCCGGGATCATGCACCGGGCCAAATGAGCCACGCCGCCGTGTTTGAAGTGGTGGACGCCGTCGAGAAGTGGGCGACAGGCCCCGAGGAGATCCACGTGGTTGGGGTCTGGCTGGATCACGAGCACGCGCGCTCCTTCCGGTCCGACTCGGTTCGAGTGTGCTTCACCCACCGGCTCAGTCCAGACCTCGTCGGGGCGTCCCAGCACCACCCGGCCCGGCAAACGTGATTCGATCGCTCCAGACAAGCTCACCGCGACGACGGTTCGATCATGGGTATGGCCGTCCAGGGTCGCTCCGGGTGGGAAGAACGCGTCGGTGATCTCGAATGGCCCGACGACGCGGGTACGAAATCGTGGACTCCCCCAGCTCACCGGAACTCGTGCCCGGCGATCAAGCCGCGCGGGCATGCTCGTTTCCTTCCATGAAAACGCGTTCGTTCAAGACATCGCTCGTCGGTAGGGCCAGCTTGGTCGTCCCTATGTACCCTCATACGACGGAGGCTCCATGCCATTCCAACGTGCGACAGCTTTCCTCGCGTTCGCCGCGCTCGCGGCGTGTTCGGACAACTCCCAGCCCGTGTCGGTCGACGGGGTGCCAGTCGAGATGGCGTCCCAGTCCGGGGGCGATTTCGGTAAGGTGAACGGGGGCGGACATTACGAGATCGACCTGGGCGGCGGACTCGTGCTGTCTATACAGTTCGCGGTGAGCGGCCGGCAGATCGATGCCGACGAATCCGCGGACGGCACCTTCCATCACCGGACGGAGCTGTTTGGCGAGGCGATCGACTTCCACGGCGTGCTCACTTGCCTCGCCATCGACGCAGCCGAAGGTCGTGCTTGGGTCGGCGGAGTCGTCACTCAGAATTTCTCCGAGCGGGAGCCGTTCGCCAGCGGGGAGATCTACCAACCCGGTCGGGACATCTGGTTCCGCGTGCTCGACAACGGTCAGCCGTCGGAGGGAATCGACCGGACCACGTTCACGGGCTTCGAGGGAGGTGCTGGGTTCATCACCTCCAAAGACTATTGTGACGCCCGGCCTTGGCCGGACGACAACGCCCGCACGAACGCTGTGACGACGGGCAACATCAAAGTCATGCCCTGACGCTGGCTCTGGGGACCGTGGCCGGATCGACTCGTTCGGCCGCGGACCCCGGGGGAATTTCCTGCCGTCAGACCGTGTTGATCAGCCCTCGGAGTGCCCCGAAGAACGTCGCACTCTCACGTACCCGGTCGGGTAGGTTGGTTGGGGACTCGTCCGCAGTATGATTGAACAGTCCGGTCACGGTGAGGCCCCGCCTGGCCGCCTCGGGTAGTCCCTCCAGCAGACGAAGGCCCTCGGTGAACGGAATGAGTCGGTCACCGCGACCGTGAATCAGCTGGGTGGGGTGGCTGACCCTGGACAGGTCGCGCGCGGGATCGAGGAGGGGCTCAACCCGGCGGCATGCTTCGGCGAGCTTCTTCGCTACTTCCAGGCACTCTTCGCGCTCCGGCCGCTTCTTGGTCGAGGGTGTGGCGAAAATGTCGAACAACGCCCTCCGCTTGGACGGGAGCGCCAAGCGCATCTCATCGATCATCTTGTCGTGGTGTGGCTCCCAGGCTGAAACGCGCTGGTCGCTCGCGGCGGTGGCGAGCCCGTGGAGCGCAGCCGCTACGTCTCGGGCGTCCTCGTAGCCGGCAACGTCGGTCAGGTGGTTGCTGGCGACCACCCAGCGGCCATAGGGATCGGGACTCAATGCGTAGTCGATCCCGTCCCACTCGTGATCGCCGGTCAGCTGGCAACTCACGGTCCGCTCGAGATCGCAGTAACCGCCGAATAGCACCATTCCGGCAATGTGATCTGCCAAATCTTCACGGGCGCTGGCGATTGCGATCTGCGGTGCACCGAACGAAAACCCGATCAGCCCGAACTTGCCCGGGCGAACCTCCGGCCGACTGGCGAGCACGTCGATGGAGCCTCGGATGGTCGGGGCCGCGACCCTGGGTGTCACATTGAGGCTACGCCACTCGGGAATCTCGGGGAGAAGAACCGCCGCTCCACTGGAAGCGAGTGCGTTGGCGAAGCGTACGAGCTGAGGATGGAAACGTCCCATCCGAGTGACTCCACCAAGCGCGATCCATCCAGGAAGCGGGCCATTCCTGCGGGCGGGAAGGACGAGCGTGGCTGGCACCGACGCACCCTGGCGTTCGATCTCGGTCTCCTGGACCTCCACATCTGCGCCCGCTTTCCAGCTGCGCGCGTACCGGACGGTCCTTAACACACCGCGTAACATTGCGGAGCGCGCCTCCAAACACGGGGGGGCAAGACATCCTCTCCTCGAGACTCAAGTCTGCCGACCGACGGAGCGGGCTGCAAGGCAGGGGCGGTTGAACCGGATACGCCCCGCAGCCAGTCAGGAGGCGAGCACGAGCCCCGCGCGGAGGTGCTGTTTCGTCCACCGGCGTGGAACCCAGATGTAGAGGCCCGAAACGATCCTGAAGAAGCTCCGGACAGGCCACGACCCCTCACCGAGCACCTCGCCGCGCGCCGCGTCGACGTAGCCCGTGCGACCCATGACGAATGTCACCGCGACTGGGCGGGTGGGATCGGGCGATTCCACACGGGAGATGGATCCAGAAGATCACTGAGCGTAAGGGCATGACGTGGCTTGTTGGTGAGAGGTCTTTGAACTCCTCGAGCGGAGCCGCACCGTTGCAACTATCAAGCCGTTAGCGAGTTCCACGCGAGTCCGCCTTGTCCGGTCCGTTCGCCCGCCCAACATTGGCCATCCACCCCTCAGAGCGAGGTCCGCGCCATGAGATCCCGAAGGGAATTCCTCGCCGGAGCATCGAAGTGCCTCGTTGGGCTGGGCGCTGTCCCGCCTGTCTTGCACGGGGCCGCGCGCCTAGCCGAAGCCGGGCGCCCAAGCCTGGCCTCTCCATCCCCCGCTCTCGGCAGTCGCGCCGGTCGAGCGACGGGCACAGGGCTCGTGTCCGACGTGCGCTATCTCGACCACGTGTTGCCTCAACGCGGCGGGGAGCCTCACCCGGAGCGGCCGCTGCGTCTGCGGCGGATGCTCGACGTCTTCAGCGACCGGGGGCTGGCCGGCGAGCTCACCCCCATCCCGCTCCTGGCCGACCCCGGCGCCCACATTCGGCGACATCACTCTCCTCGACACGTCGAGTCGGTGCGAGAGATCGACGTCACCGGGCGTGTAGCCGAGCTGGCCGTGGCTGGGGCGCTCGGTGGAGTCGACGCCGTGGCCCGTGGCGACGTACAGAACGCCTTCTGCGCGATCAGGCCGCCGGGTCATCACGCGAACAACACGGGCCGCGAGGAAGGCTTCTGCTTCTACAGCAATGCAGCGATCGCGGCCCGATACGCCCAGGCGGCGCACGGCTTGGAGAGAATCCTGATCATCGACTGGGACTATCATCACGGGAACGCGACGCAGAACGCATTCTACGACGACCCGTCGGTCTTGTTCTTCTCGGCCCACGATTGGCAAGCCTATCCGGGCACGGGCGATCCGTCGCTTTCGGGGGAGGCAGACGGCACCGGCTTCAACATCAACGTGCATCTCGACTGCGCGTCCGAAGACGCGGACATGCTTCGTCACTGGGACGGGGCGCTGCTCCCGGCCGCGAGCCGTTTTCGGCCGGACCTCATCATCGTGTCGGCCGGGTTCGACAGTCGACAGGACGATCTATTGGGCTGCTTCGACCTCACCGACGACGTCTTCCGCCGCATGACCCGGATCTCGATGGACCTCGCCGACGACTATTGCGGCGGGAAGCTGGTGTCGCTGCTCGAGGGCGGGTACAACGTGGAAGGGACGGCGCTAGCTGCGGCTGCCCACGTGGAGACGCTGTTGGAAGGCTAGGGGTCTGTTGCCACTACATCCCCGCGTCGGGTCGCCCCGCAGCCGCGGCAATCTCGACGAGGCTCGCGTCCAGCTCGCGCACCACTTCCAGGATTGTGCTGACCGAGCGGCCGTAGAAGTCCGCGTCCACGCGCTCGAAGTCGTCGCTCGGCTGATGGTAGTCCGCGTGGTCCTCCACACCGAAATACACGAACGGAATCCCGGCCGCGTGGAAGGGACCGTGGTCCGAGGCGTTGGTCCAGTCATCCCCCGGGGGCAGCCCGGGCTGATCGTGCCCGTATCGGAGCACGACTCCGGCCCGTTCACGCGCCCGATTCAGATGTGCCTCGAGGAACGGATAGTGATAGGTGCCGGCGGCGTAGAGGACGCTGTCGTTCCGGCTGACCATGTCCATGTTCACGTTCAAAGCGACTCGATTCATCGCGAGCTCCGGCGGCGGATCGGCCACGAGCGCCCGAGCACCTTGGAGGCCCAACTCCTCGGCATCGACAGCGGCGAACGCGACGGGGTGGACCGGCCGATCGGCGACGAGTCTGCGCGCCATCCACAGGAGGGCGGCCGTGCCGGACGCGTTGTCGTCCGCTCCGTTGTAGATCTCTCCGTCGCGGGTCCCGAGATGGTCGTAGTGGGCCGTAACGACAATCCATGGACGCTCCGCGCTAGCTCCCGGAACGAAGCCCACGACATTCACGCCGCGGCGCTGCTCGCCGTCGGCGTCGAAGGTGAATGGGAGCTCGAAGCTCCCATCGAACGGCTCGAGTCCCGCTTCCTCGAAAGACTCCACGAGGTAGGCTCGGGCCATCTCGTTGCCCGAGGACCCCACGGCCCGTCCCCCCATGGAGTCCGCCGAGAGCACGGACAGGTCAGTCATCAGGCGGGCCACCGGACCGGTGAGTGGCGCAGTCGCGAGCCCTCCCGTCGACACCGACTCTTGACGATCCGGGGGCGCCCCGGAGCAGCCGAGCGATGCCGAGGAGGTGAGCAAGGCGATTGCCGTGATGGCTGCCGTGAAACCGGTGTTCGGATGTGTGCTCATCTTGATCAGCCTGGCTCCGCCCCGTCGCTCACCGGCCGTCCCGGCTGGAAACCGCTCCCGCGTAGAACCGTCCCGGGCCGAGCGCCGGTGTGCTCTCCTCCGTCGATCACTAGAGTGCCGTTGACGATCACGTAGGGAATGCCCACGGCATAGGACTTCGGATTCTCGAAGGAGTTCGTCTCGGCGATCCCCTCGGGATCGAAGATCGCTACGTCCGCCGCGAAGCCCGCTCGCACCTGCCCTCGGTCCGCCAGTCCAAGAATCTGCGCCGGCAGAGACGTCATCTTACGCACGGCGTCTTCGAGCCCGAGCACGCCCTCGTCGCGAACGTAGTGGCCCAGGACCCGAGGGACCGTCCCGTAGTTCCGAGGGTGCGGCACTCCCGGCGCGTCGAGGTTGATGGCTGAGCCGTCGCTGGCGTGGGCGACCCAGGGCTGCTGCATGATCAGACGCACGTCTTCCTCCGACATCGTATGGAAGACTCCACTGATGCTGCCGCCCTCAGCCGCCATCAAGTCGATGACGACGTCCGCGGGATCCTCTACGCCGAGTGAGGCGGCGATCTCCACGACGCGCATGCCCATGCCCAGTCCAGCGGCAGGACACGTCGGGCCACCTGGACGGAGCCCATGCCATGTGCCGGTGCCCAGGCCAACGTGGACGGCGCCCGATGCCAATTGGGCATCTCGGTCCTGAAATGCGCAATGGGGCACGGCTTCGAGGATCGGACCGAAAGCCCTCAAACCGCCGTCGCCAGGACGTTCTCGGCTTGCCCATCGCGTGCGAGCCAGCGCACTTTGGACGAAGTCGTCCTCTCTAAAGGGACTGGCCGGTGAACCGCTTCAATCAACAGATCCAGACGTCCGGCATGTTGAGATGCCACAAGTGATCTTCTGCTTGGTCATGACGGCAGAGCGCGGCCCCGAGGGCGCCACATGAGCACGGTCGAGCGGCACCTCGCCGCGATCATGTTCACGGACCTGGCCGGGTACACGGCGCTCATGGGTGCCGACGAAGAGGCGGCTGGACTCGCCCGTAGGCAGCACCGTGAAGCGCTGGAGTCTCAGGTGCAGGCGGGCGGGGGCACGCTCTTGCAGTACTTCGGAGACGGCAGCCTCAGTGTGTTTCCCAGCGCCGTGAACGCCGTTGTCGCTGCCGTCGAAATTCAGCAGGCGCTTTGGGGCTCCTCCGAGATCCCACTCCGGGTAGGGATCCACGAGGGGGACATCAGCTACGACGAGCAGGGGGCGTATGGAGACGCGGTCAATATCGCTTCCCGCATCGAGGGCCTGTGTGCTCCAGGTGGAGTGCTCATCTCAGGGAAGGTCTTCGACGAGGTCAAGAACCAACCCTCCCTCACGGTCGAGTCCATCGGCAAGCTCACGCTCAAGCACGTGGACGAGCCGATCGACGTCTACGGTGTCATCGCGGAGGGCGTGGCACGTCAGGATCCCGAGAAGGCCCTCGCCAAAGCGAGAGCCGCCCATGGGGCAGATCCTGGGGCGCAAGCTGGCCTCCAACATTGGATCGCGGACCCGCGGAGAGCCGTTGCCACGCTGCTGTTCCTGACTCTGATCGCGCTGGTCGGCATCGGTTCGCGCGGCTTCCTAACACGCTCGGCCGAAACGCCGCCGGACGAGATCGCTCTGGCCTTCTTCCCGTTCCAACCGCGGGGGGACGACGTCGACCACTTGACCGAAGCGGTCCCGGACCTGCTCGCCGTAGCACTGGACGGAAGCGTGGGCATGACCGTTCTCGACCCCTGGTCCCTATGGGCTGTTCTCCGCCCCGAACGCACCGCCCAAGCTCAGTGGCTGGACCCCCAAGAAGCGGGGCGAATGGCCCGCGATGCCTCGGCGACCCACTTCGTTCTCGGGAGCGCGTCCGATGCCGGGGACAGCGTGAACTTCACAGCGAGACTTTACGAGGCTCGTGGGCAGCTACTGGAGAGCTTCGCGTTCGCCGGTTCGTCTGACCGACCCCTCGGCGCCGTGGATGGCCTCGCCGTCGACATCCTCACACGGGTTTCGTTGGCGCGCGAATCGCCGGACCGCACGATCCAGGATCGCGTCGGCACTCAATCACCTGAAGCTCTGCGGGCTTATCTGTACGCCAGGGAGGCAAAGCGGCGCGGGCTCGTGGATTCGGCGGATGTAGCGATTGATCAGGCGCTTGTCGCCGACTCTGCGTTCGCGCTCGCGCTCGTGGAAGCCGTGCCCATCAAGACCTGGGTGCAGTTCATGCGAGCCCAGCAATACTCCGACCTCGTCGAGGCTGCCGAGCGCGCCCTGCTTTACGGCGATTCCCTCAGCGAGCGGAATCATCTGCGGGCGGAGGCAGCGCTGGCCGGCACCCAGACGGACGGTCGTCGCGCTTCATCGGCCGTGCGCCGAATCCTATCCATGGACTCGACCGATGTCGGTGCTTGGCAAGCACTCGCGGAGACCCACCGCGCCTACGGCTGGCAGTATGGCGCCACATCCCTCGATGCCGTGAATGCCGCCGAGCGGGCGATCGCCCTCGACCCGAACTACGCGCCATCACTGCTCGTGAGGGCCTGGCTCGCGGCGGGTCTCGAAACTCCGGAAGACATCCGAGGACAGATCAGCAGGCTAGAGCGGGCAGATACTACGGCAACTCCGATTCGCAGTGCTCTCCTTGGACTCCGGAGCCTCGTCGCGGACGAGGACGACGTGATGAGCCTAGCCGAGCGCGCAGCCAACGAGCCCTTTCCAGTCTGGACCGACGTATTCCGCATGGCTCGGTTCGATCAGCCACAGCGCGCCGAGGCCCACCTCGACCGGTGGATCGACGTCAACCGACCCGCTCGAATGGGTGGCTACGCGCATGAACGAGCTCGTCTGACCTTGGCCAGCGGACGCGTCGCCGAGCTCGAGCGAGCGATCGCCACTGAGTCGTTGCCAGAGGGGATCGAGCTGAGGACGCTCGACATGTACATCGTGGCGGCGAGCGTGGCCGGGGTGGGAACGCCGGAGCTGGCGGAACCGGCGGTAGCCCGACTCCGTCGGTTCAGCCCGCCCGATTCCCTTTCGGCCAACTTCGACGATCGACCAACCTGGCTCGTCGCGTGGGCTGTGGGATCCTATCACGCGATGTTCGGTGACACCCTGGAAGCTCGGCGATGGCAGCTGGCCCTCGACGCTCTTCCGAGGGGCGACGGTGGTTCGGTGGAGGACTACGTCGCGTCGATCCAGAGCGGCATCGAGGCTCGGCTGGCCGGCAGACGAGGTGACCTCGACGCGGCCCAACAGGCGTTTCGACTGTGGACCGTGCACAGCGACAACGACTTGGAGAATTGGCCTTCGCCGGGCATCCGGTTCCACCTGGCCAGCTTGTACCGGCAAGCGAACCAGCCGGATAGCGCTGTCGCGATGATGCAGTCGTTAGTCCCGCCTACGAGCTGGCTGGGATTCCTATCCTCCAGAGCCTCACTGGAGCTCGGCGCTCTGGCCGAGGAGCGGGGCGACCGAGACCAAGCGGCTCGCCACTACGGGAGGGCAGCTCGCTTCTTCGAGCGAGGGGGCGAAGAGGTGATTGAGCTTCGGAGCCAAGCCGAATCCGGATTGGAACGCACTTCGGGAGGACGTTAGTTTGAACGCCTCACCATGACTCTCGGTATGCCCCTTTTCACCAGCGATATTCCCGATGAAGAGATTCGTCCTCCTTTTCGGCCTGACCTGCATTGGGTGCGCACCCGCCGACTCCGATGTCGCGCGGTGGGAAGCAATGGCTGCCGATGTTACGATCACCCGTGACGACTGGGGCATCGCTCACATCCACGGGCCAACCGATGCGGACGCCGTGTTCGGTATGGTCTACGCGCAGGCCGAGGATGATTTCAATCGGATCGAGGTCAACTTCCTGAATTCCCAGGGCCGGCTCGCCGAGGCCGAGGGGGAAGCCGAGATCTGGCGGGACCTTCGGATGAAGCTCTTCATCGATCCCGCGGATACAGGTGATGTACGCGGAGAGCCCCGAGTGGCTGCGGGCGCTCATGGACGCCTGGGCCGACGGGTTGAACTACTACCTGCTCACCCACCCCGAGGTGGAGCCGCGGGTCCTCACGCACTTCGAGCCGTGGATGGCGCTCACGTTCAGCGAGGGAAGCATCGGCGGAGAGATCGAGCGCGTGAATCTGGGCCGACTCGCCGATTCCTACGACGGTGACGCAGCGACGAGAATCGGTTTCAGGAGTCTGGATCCGAGGTCGCGGCCGTACCGGGCCTGGAGTCGGAATCCGAGCTCGCGGCCGTAGCGGGCCTGGATTACCCCGAGCCATACGAGGAGCCGACCGGATCGAACGGCTTCGCGATCGCTCCGTCGAACAGCGCCACGGGCAAGGCGCTTTTCCTCATCAACCCCCACACGTCCTTCTACTTCCGATCCGAGCTGCACATGAGCAGTGACGAAGGCCTTGATGCGTACGGAGCGGTCACCTGGGGACAGTTCTTCGTCTATCAGGGCTTCAACGAGGACGCCGGCTGGATGCATACGTCCAGCGGTGTCGACAACATCGATGAGTATCTCGAGACGGTCGTAGAGCGGGACGGTTCGTACTACTACGCGTACGGAGACGAAGAGCGACCTATGGTCGCCGAGCAGATCACGGTGCCCTACAAGACCGACGCGGGAATGGCCGAGCGCGAGTTCACCGTATATCGGACCCATCACGGCCCAGTAGTGCGGGCCGCGGACGACAAATGGGTGAGCGTGCGGCTCATGGAGGAGCCCCTCAAGGCCCTTCAGCAGTCCTATCTGAGGACGAAGGCCCACAACCTCGCCGAATACCGCGAGACGATGGAGTTCCATACGAATTCGTCGAACAACACGGTCTACGCCGATTCGGAAGGCAACATCGGCTACTTCCACTCGAACTTCGTGCCGGAGCGGGACACCCGCTTCGATTTCACGCAGCCGGTGGACGGCAGCGATCCGGCTACTGAGTGGGGCGAGATTCATTCGATCGACGAAATGCCCAACGTCTTCAACCCGGGCGTGGGTTGGATCCAGAACACGAACAACTGGCCATACACCGCGTCAGGCCCCGACAGCCCAAACCCAAACGACTACGCGGTCTACTTCCAGCGGAGCGGCGAGAACGCACGCGGCATCCACGCGATCATGGTGCTCGAGGACAAGACCGACTTCACGCTGAGCTCTCTGATCGATGCCGCGTACGACAGCTACCTGCCTGCGTTCGAGCCGCTGATCCCGGCTCTGCTGCGCTCATACGACGAGACTCCTGCCTCGAACGCCCTCAAGGGCGAGCTGGCGGACCAGATCGAAGTGCTGCGTGGCTGGGACTACCGGTGGGGTGTGGAGTCCGTCGCCACCTCGTTGGCCACGTATTGGGCCGAGCATCTCCTACAGCGGGTGGGGCCCGACGCCCGCGCGGCGGGGGTTTCCGCAAACGACTATGCCGCCACGCGCGCGTCCGCCGAGCAGCGACTCGCGTCGCTCGCGGCCGCCTCAGCGACGTTCGTCGAGCACTTCGGAAGCTGGGAGACGCCTTGGGGCGACATCAATCGCTTCCAGCGGCTGACCGGTGACATCGTGCAGCCCTTCGACGACGATGGACCGAGCATCCCAGTGGGGTTTAGCTCTTCGCGCTGGGGATCGCTCGCCTCGTTCGGGGCCCGGACGTATCCGGGGACTGTGAAGCGGTACGGCACCAGCGGAAACAGCTTCGTGGCGGTCGTCGAGTTCGGGGACCGGGTCAGCGCGCGGGCCGTTACCGCCGGCGGTGAAAGCGGCGACCCGAGCTCGCCTCACTTCGATGATCAGGAAGGCATCTACGCCACTGGTGACCTGCGGGAGGTGTATTTTTACCCGGATCAGCTCGAAGGCCACGTCGAGCGGGAGTACCATCCAGGGGGTTGAAGGGCGGGCGTAGTGTCCTAGGCGGTTCGACCGGGTGATCCTGGCCGAGCCGCGTCTGCCCGCTATCTTGAGGTGCCTCGCCCGGCGCACGCGCCCCCCCGTGGTCTACCGACGCCGTCATAGGAACGTCCGGCTCCGCACCAAGATCAGGGGAGCGTAACCATGCCGAACCCCAACGCCCTCGTCGCAAGGGTCGTCCGCCTCGACCCCCCCATGGACCGACAGGCGGACGAGATGATCAAGTCCGAGCGAGGGCTCTCGGTAGAGCTCGAGGACGGACAGCGTGCCCGCCTCGATCCCGAGAACGCGAAGTCTGCGGGCTTCGCACAGATCCTGGACGGGCTCAGGCAAAAACGGCTCCACGTCTACCTCGAGGTCGATCCCGAGACCTCGGCCATCACGCGCCTTCTCATCCCGCTCGTCACGCGCGTGCTCGGTTTTCGGACGATCGATGACGGCGTCCTCGGCGTTGAGCTGGAGCTCTCCCACGCCCGGCATGTTCTACGCGAGGACCAGCCCGACCACGACGAGATGGAGGGTCAGCTGCGCGATGCGCTCGTCTCGGCGCAGCCGATCATCCTCACGGAGGACGACGCCCACAACATCGTCGACGTCCGTTTTTTTGAACCCGGCCCGGGAGGGCCGCCCCGCCGATTCCCCCGCCCGGACATCCCACTGGAGCGACCCTGGTGGCGCCTGATCCGCGAGCTCGTGATCGAGATCGTGCGGTGGCCGTGGTGGCCCTGGTGGTGGTTCCGCTGCCCTACTCCGGCGTACGCGCAGCAAGTCTTCAACGACATGGCGGCAACGAGCTGCAACCCACTCACGGTCCCGCCGCCGTGCATCCCCTTCCTCTATCCCGATGACGGATGCTGGGCCCGTGCCCACGAGATGTGCCGTCTGATGATCAACATGGGGCTCTCGCCCAAGAAGGTGTGGATCCAGGGCACCCTCTACGTCAGCACGAAGAACAACCCTGCGTGCGGCGTGCATTGGAACTGGCACGTCGCTCCGACGCTCTGCGTCCGCGGGCCCGGGTTGTTCCAGACACAGCGTATGGTGATCGATCCGGCTTTGTTCACCACACCCGTCACGCAGGCGACGTGGAAGGGAGTGCAGGGCGATCCGAGCGCCACGCTCACGCCCAGCAACGCATCGATCTACTATCTGTGGGGCAGCATCACGGACCCGACCTACGCCCAGACGAACCAGAAGCTCGACTACTACCGGAGCAAGCTGCAGACTCGGTCCGTCAACGAGGGTCCGCCGCCCTATGCGAGCTGCCCGTGAGCGAACTGTGGGGCCCGACCAAGTAGCAACCGACTACTGTCGGTGACGCACAGACACCTCAGGAGCCCAAAGCGAGGCGCGCCTCCTCCACGCGCTCTTGCATCCGGAGACCCGGAGATCCGGCCGCCGCGAAGGCCGAGTCCATTTCAGCGAGGCGCTCACGGGCTGAGGGGAGCTCTCCCTGCCCGACCAGGTCCATCGTGACGGATCCCCTGACCGGGCTCTCCGAGATCAGGCTGGACGGGGTGCTCGAGTTCACCGCGACACCTGAGGGGGGAACCCCGTGCTTCGCGAAGTTCAACGGAACGTACATCCGTCCCATCACCTTCTGATGGCTACTCGAGCGTCGATGCCAGACCCTCCCCGAGAGTCGTTCCCGCCGCGATCAGGTGGCGGAGGCTCGGCGTCGTCGCATCTCGCCTCATTGCGCATTGTCGAAACGGGGCTCACCGTCAGGCGCGCCGACACGAAGCACCCACGATTCTCCGGCGAACCCGATCTCGGAGTCCACAATGAAGTCCAGCTTTCTCCTGGCCTTGCTGGCCCTCTCCGCCGGAGCCCTCTCCGCCCAGGACGGCACCCTTCACGATCTGCCGTTCACGCCGGGCAACACCCACTGGGGCTACTTCGACGCGAGCATCCCCCCAGCCGTGACGGTCCGTTCCGGAGACCGTGTGCGTGTACGCGCTCTGGTCGCACGCGGCCTCGGACGAATGCGCATGGCAGGCGCCCAGGAGAGCGACTTTTCCCCGGAAATGCTCGCGGTCGAGAACGGCGTCACCGACCGGGGCCCGGGTGCACATCCGCTTGCGGGACCCATTTACGTCGAAGGTGCGGAACCGGGGGACGTCCTCGAGGTGCGGATCCTCGACATGGAATTGCTGATGGACACCGGGGTCTCGGGCTTCCTACCCGGCGGAGGGACGATACCCGACCGTTTCCCGTACGCCGGGCTCCAGCTCTTCGACATCGACGTCGCTGCAGGCGTCGCCCGCATGGGTGACGTCGCGGTCATCCCGCTGCGGCCCTTCTTCGGCACGATCGGCGTGGCGCCCCCCGTCCTACGCGGGCGGGTCTCCAGCACGGCGCCCGGCTTCCACGTCGGCAATCTCGACAACAAGGAGCTCGTTGAGGGCGCCACTCTCTTCATGCCGGTACACGTCGCGGGAGGCTTGCTGTCCATCGGCGACGGTCACGCCGCCCAGGGAGACGGCGAGGTGAGCGGTACGGCTATCGAGACCTCGATGGGCGGCACGGTCCAGGTCTTTGTGCACAAGGATCGGTCGCTGCTTTGGCCCCGCGCCGAGACCCCGACGCACTACATCTCCATGGGCCTCGACCCGGACCTGGACGAGGCGGCACGGCTCGCCACACGGGAGATGGTGGATTTCCTGGTCGCGGAGCTGGGGCTGAACCCGGGAGACGCCTACGTGCTCTGCTCGGTCGCGCTCGACCTTCGCGTTACTGAGCTCGTGGACGGCACCAA
Source organism: Longimicrobiales bacterium (assembly GCA_965248625.1). Classification (GTDB taxonomy): domain Bacteria; phylum Gemmatimonadota; class Gemmatimonadetes; order Longimicrobiales; family Gaopeijiaceae. The sequence continues at coordinate 3,695,255 of OZ252109.1, forward strand.
GGGGGTCCACGGCATGCTCGCCAAGGCGCTGTTCCCCTAGGCCACCCGGGATCCGCGCGGCTACCAGCGGCGTCCGACAGACCTCATTCGGCTACCGAAACGACTGCGCCCCCGGCCCGCCGGAGTGTCGGCTCAGCTGTAGCGGCCGTCGTATGGGCTACCAGCGGCGTCCGAGTGACCTCATTCGGCTGCCGAAACGACTTCGACCCGCGAGAGCGAGCAACTTTCGCGTGATGAGCTCACCGTCCAAACGAGTCGACGCCAGGATGGCCGCAGCTTCCGCGAGCGACAGCACATCGCCCTCAGCGTCGACGACCGTTTCCTCCTCGCCGGTCATTCCTGGCGGTGCTTGCACCTCCTCCGCGTCGCCTTCGCCGGTGGGGTCGGACTGCACGAGCTCCGCGTCGGCCATGGCGCTACCCGCCTCCAAGCCACTGCGTCGCGCGTCGACGTCCAGGGAATCGAGCATGTGCTGGGCCAAGGCGAGATTCCAGACGGCGTCTTCGCGGCCGGGGCTCAGGCGAAGCACGCTGCGGTTCGCCTCCACCGCGACGTCCGCGTGAGCGTGCGCCGAATCCGTATCGATCGCGACGATCGCGCTTTGAAGGCTTACGACACCCAGGTTGTAATACGTGCGGGCTCGCAGCTCGGCGTCGGGGCTGCGTAAGGCACGGTTGAGACGCCCGGTTGCTTTGGCCGAGCTCCCCAGCGCGAGCAGCGTGGTTCCAAGGTTGTAGTCGACGTCCTCCGGTCCGGTCCCGAAGTCCATGTCGGACGATGAGCCGACGGCGTCGGGCGGCCCCTCCGACGGCAGCCGGGCGCGATAGATGTCCGCCGCCGAGCTCCACTCCCGCTCCCGGTGTAGGCGATTAGCTCGCTCGAGACTCGCACGTTCACGAACAGCGAGCGCCACGATCAGCGCCACGATTCCCGCCGCCGCCAGCATCCTGTTTCGGGCCGCCCCGTCGCGCCAGAGCTTCATGGATAGACCCCGGAGTCCAGGGCTTCGCGCCGCTGGGCCCGGCGGAGGACTTTGCCGCCCGCGTCGAGGATTCCATCAAGAAGAAGCAGCCCCACGGAGAGGAGCATCAGCCAAGTCGCGATATCCGTTAGGCCGGCGGCATCGCCCTCTCCCTCGCGCACACGTCGGAAATGACCCAGGAGATCCCGGAGGCCTCGGTCTGCGCTCACGTTCACGTATCCGCCGTTCCCTGCCGCGCCGATCCGCCGGAGCAGATCCTCGTTCAACGTGGCCACGACGGGGTTTCCATCTTCGTTCGCGATCGGCGGTCCGTCGGGGCTGCCCGCCAACAGCGCGCCATCCCGCGTCCCAATCCCTGCGACCCATATGCTGACGTCGTCGTCTCCTGCGATGGCGGCCGTATCGGTGACGGCAAGCTGGTCCTCGTGCGCGTCGCCATCCGTGACCAGCAGGATCACCTGCTCACGGCCCTCCTCCTGACGGGCATCGAGCTGTTGACGCGCCTCCAGCATCGCGGCAGACAGACGGGTCCCCTGATCGCGCTCGTTGAGGAAGTCCACGGCCAACGAGTCAGTGAAGAACTCGATGAGCGAATGGTCGTTGGTGACGGGCACCAAGGCGAACGGCCAATCCGCGAAGACGACGAGGCCGAGCCGCTCCAGGGGGAGGGTCTCGGAAAGAGAGTAGACGAGCTGTTTCGCGCGAGCGATCCGACTCGGAGCCACGTCCGTCGCCGTCATCGACATCGACACGTCGATCGCGACCACGACATCGAGCGGCTGGGTCGGGTTCAGGCTGACGCCCGACCCGAAGCGTGCGCCGGACGCCGCCAACGTGAGGGTAACGGCCAAGCCCAGCAGCGCGTACATGCGCCGCCTCGGGAATCGGAAGAGCTCGCGCGTGGTGAGTCGGGGGGCGGCACGGGGTCCGCCGAAGCCGTCGCCGAGGCGGCGCAGCCGTTCGGTCTGCCGAGACAAGGCGAGCGCCAGCAGGCCGACTAAGAACGGGAGGAGCAGCAGTGCCTCGGGTCGGGTGAACGTCACGGCAGCACCCCCCACCGTGAGGCACGGAGCCCGTTCGCGCCCAGGATCAGCGGCATGGCCAACAGAAGCAGCCAGATGCCCAGGGGCGTCGAAGTGATCGCCGTCCGAGTCTCATCCGACGTCGTTTCCAGGCGGTCGATCTCGGAGTAGATCGAATCCAGTGCGGCGACGTCGCCGGTCGAGAAATACTGACCACCCGTCATGCGCGCCGCCTGCGTGAGGACGGTCTCCATCCCCGCTCGGACCGGCGACACCACGGGCGGTTGGGACATCGCCCCCGCCACCTCCCTCGGGCGCCTGGGCTGGCCGATCGCGATGGGGTAGATGCGGATCCCGAACATCGATGCCGCGCGCGCCGCGGTCGCGGGAACGAGGCCGTCCCGATTGTGCGCACCGTCCGTGACGAGGATGAGGACTTTCGAGTCGTGGGGGGAATTCTCGAGGAGCGCAGCGCCGGCAGCGATGGCCCCGGCGATGTCCGTACCGTCGATGAGTAGCCCGATCTCGAGGGCCTCGACGGCGCGCTCCACGACGAACTTGTCGTGGGTCAGCGGCAGTCGCGTGAGTGCTTCCCCTGCGAAAGTCACGAGGCCCACGTCGTCTGACCGCCCCGCTACGAAACGCATGACGGTGGCCTTCGCCGCCTCCAAGCGGGTGGTCGCCTCCGCCATGTCATCGGCCCACATGGAAGTGGACAAATCGATCGCGATGGCGATCCCCGCCCCTTCCGTTGCTGGCTCCTCGTAGATCCGCACGAGACGGGGCTGCGCCAACGCCACGATCAAGCAAGCCAGAGCCACCGCGCGGAGCCCTCTGGGGAGGGCCTCGATGGCCCACGCCTTCCAGGCCGACATGAACTCGGATCGACCGTCACCCGCCCTGGCGACGAGAAGGCCGGATGTCATTCCGGGCCGGACCCACCACCACCACACCGGAATGACCGCCAGCAAGAACAGCCACCCGGGACGGCCAAGCTCGTAGCTCATTCGTCCTCCAAATCAGGGTCCGGCACCAACGCCCGAAACGCGGGCGCGTCCTGTGATGCGTCCACCCAGCCCTGCACGACCCGCCAGTCGTCCTCTGCCTTTTCCGGCGAAGGACGCGCCTTGCCGAACTTCACTACCTCGGCGAAGCCCATCGCGGTGGAGAGCCCACCGGGATCCATCCAGTCGCCTGTTGCGGACACCACCCGCATCAGCTCCGTGGCCGTCAGACTTCGGTCCCACCCGTCGTCGAAGCGCTCCACGTAATCACGCACGACCTCGCTGAGGCCCTCGTAGAACTCGCAGGGACGCCCACTTTGGTGCAGCCCTTCCGACAACACCCCGTCGAGTAGTTCCAGCGCCCTTTCACGCCAGACGTCCGGCGTCTCCACCGGCCCCGGCTCCCACGCACCGCCCTTCGCCCGCGCGTCGAGCCAGTCCCGAACACCCATCGACACGAGGCCGATCAGGAGGATGGACAAGACCAGGGCCGGAAGGCCGGACGACAGATCCCAGCTTCCACCCACCACGTCGGCGGGCGGCCTGGGCGAGATCCCCGACACGACGTCCTCGAGCATGAGCACGGTGGTAACAAGGACTCGCCGGCTGGCAACGGTGACCCGGTCGTACGGCTCGCCGCGGACCGTCCTCGCGCTCATGGCCGCGACGACATCGTCCCACGACCCCACCACCGGTGCACCGGGACCGGCCTCCCCGCTGAAAACGTCGAACGTGGGCGTCGACCTGATCCCGACTACGAACGGAATCAACGGATACTCGAGTATGACGTCCGTCGAATCGGCTACCGCGGGTCGGGTGTCGACGCGCACGATGCCGAGGCTCTCCACGCCTCCGGTCTCGGGGAGGGTGTCTGGAAAGAAGAGAGTGCGTCCAGCGGCCACTCGTGTGCGGACCTCGAGCACGAAGGCGTCGCCCAACGTCACTGTGTCGGCGGACACGCGCGCTTCCGGAAGCGAGATCCCGCCAATCTGCGCGTGAGCCCGCGGAGGACAGGCGGCAGCGACACCCACGAGGACAATCAGAAGGGTCGCCCGCTCCTTCATCTGATTGCCCGTTCGCGACGTCGGAAAAACTCGATGAGCACGGGGACGTAATCCTCGGCGGTGCTCGCTTCGACGAAGTCCAGTCCGAGCTCCCGAAACAAGTCCGTCACATCACCGCGCGTCTGCTCCGCCCGCTCCCCGTATTCCTTCCTCGACTGTGGGTCGCTCGTGTCGACGACCCGCCTTCGACCCGTCTCGGGGTCCACCACCGCCAGTAGGCCGACGTCTGGTAGGGCCGAGTACCCGGGGTCACTCAGTCGAACCGGAACGAGATCGTGCTGATGGCTGAACCGACGAGCCACGTGCGGTAGAGCCGGGTCCGCAGCGGTATCCACGAGGAAGTCGCTGATCAAGAAGACCGCGGCCCGCCGGCGGAGCACCTTCGACAGATACTCCAGGCCCGCCGACAGCTTGGTGCCGCTGCCGGTCGGCGCGTAGGACAGAAGCTCGAGCACGAGTCGTAGCGCGTGCCGGCGGCCCGTGTTCGGTGGGATGAACAGCTCGACGTGGTCCGTAACCAGAAGAAGTCCCACGTGGTCGTTGTTGCGAGCGGCAGAAAGCGCCAGGATGGCGGCGATCTCGGACGCGATCACGGCATTCGACCGACGCCCGGTCCCGAAGTCCTTGGACGCGGACAGGTCCACCACCAGGACCGCGGTCAGCTCCCTTTCCTCGATGTGCTGCTTGATGAACGGCCGGCCGCGGCGTGCAGTCACGTTCCAGTCGATCGACCGGATGTCGTCTCCAGGCTGGTACTCGCGAACGTCGGCGAACTCGAGGCCTCGCCCCTTGAACACCGAGTGGTACTCGCCGCTGAACAGGGACTCGACCAACCCCCTGGTGCGCAGCTCCAACCGCTTCACCTGCTGCGCGACTTCGGGCGAGAAGACGTGGGAATCCGCGATCATGGAGAAGGAACGGCCTCCAGCACGCGCCGGACGACTTCGTCGGCCGCGACTCCCCGGGCATCGGCCTCGTACGTGGTTCTCAAGCGGTGTTGTAGCACGCGGGGGGCCATCGCCTTCACGTCGTCGGGCAGAACGAAGCTCCGGCCCCGCAGGTACGCCCGCGCCCGGGAAGTCCGCGTCAGGAAAATCGTAGCCCGTGGCGAAGTGCCGAACTCGATGAGGCTCTCGAGATCCCCGAGGCCGTATTCGCCCGGCTCCCTCGTCGCGAATGCCAGCTCGACGATGTAGTCCAGCACCTCGTCCTCGACGTGGACTGCCGCGACTTCCTCTCTGGCGCCGAAGATCTCCTCGACCGTCGCTACAGCCTCGATGGGCTCCCGATCCCCATGGCCGACCCCACGGACGATGGCCTTCTCCTCGTCTCGCGACGGGTAGCCGACGTCCAATTTCATGGCGAACCGGTCGAGCTGCGCTTCCGCGAGCGGGTACGTGCCGTGGAGCTCTACCGGATTCTGCGTCGCGAGGACCATGAACGGATGCTCGAGGGCGTACGTTTCACCCGCGATGGAGACCTGTCGCTCTTCCATCGCCTCGAGCAGCGCCGCCTGCACCTTGGGCGGAGCGCGGTTGATCTCGTCGGCGAGGACGATGTTGGAGAAGATCGGACCCTTGTGGACACGGAACTGGCCGGTGCTCTGATCGAAGATGGGCGTCCCCACGATGTCGCTCGGGAGTAGATCCGGAGTGAACTGGATCCGGCTGAAACCCGTGTGTATGGCCTCGGCGAGGGTACGGACCATCAGCGTCTTGGCGAGGCCTGGAAGGCCTTCGAGCAGGACGTGCCCACCCGTCAGCAGAGCCACGAGAAGAGCTTCCACGGCATCGCTCTGGCCGACGACCCGTTGATGCACGGCCTCGCCAACGGTCCGGAGCAATTCGACGCCGGAGGCCGCGACCGGGGCTCCACGAAAACCCGCCTCGGGTAGCGAATCCGACATCAGGAGTGCGCGCCGGCCACGGAGCGCGTCACGACACGCGTCTGTGTGAACTGCCGGTGACCGTCCTTCGACTTGTGAAAGCCGAACCCGCTCTCACGAGCGCCGACCCAGGGTGTTCCCGGCGCGCCGAACACCGCCCGGTTCACGCCAATCATTCCGGCGGTCAGGCGTCGGGCCACCGCATCCGTCTGCTCCTCGTCGCGGCCGAACACGACCGCGCCCAACCCGAAGGGCGTGTCGTTGGCCCGCGTGACGGCCTCGTCCGCGGAGGCGACGCGGGTCACGCACGCCACGGGACCAAACGTCTCCGCGGAGGCGATATCCATGTCGTCGGTGACACCGGTGAGCACCGTCGGCGCGATGAAGCGGTCGTCGTGCGGGCCGCCGCCTGCCACGACTTCGGCACCCGCGTCCACGGCCGCCTCGACCTGGGCCAGTACGTGCGCCCTCTGCCGTTCGTTGACCATCGGACCCACATCGACGTCTTCGAGCCCGCTCCCGACGGACATGGCCGCCGTGAGATCCGCCAGAATCCGCTCGAATTCGTCGGCGACGGAATCCACAACGAAGATCCGCTCCGTCGAGATGCACACTTGTCCCGCGTTACGGAACGAGTTCAACGCCGCGAACTGCGCGGCGGCCTCCACGTCCGCGTCGCCGAGCACGATCATCGGATCCTTGCCACCGAGCTCGAGCACCACCCGCTTCAACGTCCCGCTTGCTACACGCAGGATCTGCTTCCCCACCTCTCGGGACCCCGTGAACGCGATCATGTCCACGTCCGACGCCACGATCGCCTTGCCTTGGTCGTCCGCCCCGTGGACGACGATCAACACGTCGTCGGGCAGCACTTCGTTGAGGACATCCGCGTACGCTTGGCCGCACAGCGGCGTCTCCTCGGAGGGCTTGAGCACGACGGTGTTCCCCGCTGCGAGGGCCGGCATGACCATCCAGCTCGGCATCGACATCGGGAAGTTCCAGGGGGTGATCGCGCCGCACACCCCGAGCGCGTCGTGGTACACCGTCGATCGCAGCGGGCCTGCCTGGATCACGTCCGGCTCCAGCGCGTCGATGATCTCGTCCAGCTGTCTCCTGAGACCATTGCCGAGCGATTTCGCCTCGGCGAGGCTCTCCCGCATCGGCTTGCCCATCTCGCGCGTGATGAGCTCGGCGTGACGCTCCACCCGGTCGGCGAAGGCGGGTGCGGTGGTGGCCAGAACTTCCGCCCGCCCGCGGAGCCCCAACGCCTCCCACGCGGGCTGGGCGGCCCGCGCGCGGGCAATCAACGCCGGGACATCCCCAGTCGGGGTCACCGGAACCTCTCCCACCATTTCCCCGGTGGCAGGATTGTGCGATTGCAGCGTTTCCATGCGGTGCGCTCTTCCCTCGAGTAGTCTCGGCGGTGGCAGGGCCAGCTAACGCTTGATCTTATCGCGATCATCTGCTCCGATCCACGCGGCTTGCCCTCGTGGCACCGGTGGCCTCATCGTCGTCACCCAGTAGCGATGGCTCGGCAACCCAGGGGAAGCTCTATGCGTGTCCTGATCATAGTGGCGTTGATCCTCCCCTTGCTGCCTGTTTTCCGCCTCCCGATCAATGAGCTCGAGGCGGTCCTCGAGGCGCAGGAAACGCCGGTCGGATCGGTCTCATGGATGAGCGGTTGCTGGGTGGCAAGCTCGGGCGACCGACATTGGCAGGAAGTGTGGATGGAGCCTCGCGGAGGTCTCATGATGGGGATGGCGCGAGAGGTCCGTGGGGACGTCGTCGCCGTGTACGAGTTCCTTCGCCTCCACGTCGAGGACGGCTCGCTCGTCTACTCGGCTCACCCCTCGGGCCAGCAGCCGGCCGATTTCAACGCCTCACGCGTCAGCGGCGACATGGTCCGTTTCGAGAACCCGGATCACGACTTCCCTCAGAAGCTCGAATACCACAAGACGACGCCTGATTCCCTGCTGGCCAGGGTCTTCGCTGGGACGGCGGATGTGTCTCCCGCGTTCGAGATCCCGTTTGGTCGGGAGCCGTGTGGCGCCGGCGATGCTCACAGGTGACGGGGCCGTGATTTTGTCGAGATGTTCGACCCTCTTGGTGACAGTGCTCGCCGCCTGCCTCGGCTTCCTCCCCTTCTCCGGTCGCGCCCAGGTCACTGAGGAGCTCGTCCGGTCCTATCTGTGGCCGCAAACGGAGGCGGAGCTCGACCGGGCGGAGGATGCGCTCGCCTCGGATCCGGCAATAGAAGGGCTGAGTCGCATGCAGATGCACGACCTTGCCGAGTGGATGCGCCGGGGTCCTGTCATGGCCGCTTCCGGCGGTGACGTCGAGGCAACGGCGGACCAGACGAGAGTCGTCGGCTTCAACGTGACGGCGCCTGGCGGGCGACGAATCCCCGTGCTCGCCTTACTGCCGAGCCGTTACACCCCCGAAGCCCAGTGGCCCCTCATGCTCGCCATGCACGGAGGCCCGACGGGCGACGTGGAGGGCGCGATGGCGGGAGCGGAGCGGATGCTCCAGGTGTGGGCCGAGCCCGCGGAGACCTTCGGCTGGATCGTGGTTTCGCCCGCGATGGTGTCCACTGTCGCTCGCGACGGTCGCACACAGGACCGGCTTCCCTACGAGATCTTCCACCCGGAAGAAGCGCGGGCCGTCGTCGATTCGGTGCGCGCCCGGTATAGCGTCAACCCGGACCGGATCGTGTCCACCGGGATCTCACTCGGCTCCAACTTCTCGATCGGCTTCGCTGCGGCGCACCCCGACTGGCTCGCGGCGATCGTGCCCGTCTCTACCGAAGGCGACTCCCGCGAACGACTGCTGCGCAACCTGGCGTCGGTGCCGACCTACGTGCTCGAGGGAACTCAGGATCAGAATATCCGTGGGGTGGGCGGGCCCCGATCGCTCGCCGACATACTGACCGACTTCGGCAACGATCTCGTCTACCGCGAGTTCGCGGACCGGGCACACGAAGGCTTTCAGGAGCACTATCCGGACGTGCTGCGCTGGCTCGACAGCCGACCGAGGCGAACGGCCCCTCCTGAGATCGTTCGCGTGCCCCATTCCGCCATCATGCCGGTGTCGCGGCGGGTTCATTGGCTCGAGAGCGATACGAGACAAGCGCTAGTCCGGGCCCGGGTGTCCGGCCCGTCGCGCATCGACGTCGAGGCCCGGTGGGCGAGGTCGGTGACGTTGTTCTTGAGCGACGATCTAGTAGATCTCGATGGCCCAGTCTACATCTATTTGAACGGGGAGCGCGCCTTCGACGGTTCGGTTCTCAGGTCGGCGCGTACGGCTCTAGGGGAGGCCCGACGCCTCAACGACGAAAGGCGCGTGTACGCAGCGAGCGTCACACTGAGCTTGCCGTCGAGCGAGGCAGCCGTGGCCCGGGCGATTCAGCTCGCGGAGGATCTGGAGCCTACGCGGGCCGGAGGGGTGCTCTCGTTTTGGGAGATGTACGCCCAGCGCGCGATCGAGGAGCGCTTCCCGTCCGTGGGCTTCCAAGGAGACGAGGCCGCTTTGCCCGGAGCGTATGGGGATCACGCCCCCGAACAGATGGCCGTGCTGATCAGGTCGATAGAAGACGGTGGACCGGCGGATCGTGCCGGCCTCGAAGCCGGCGACGTCCTTCTCAGCGTCGGAGGAGAGCCGTTTTTCGAAGGCCGTGGGGGGGTGGCCGGACTCTACACGTGGATGGTCAGGGAACTGCGTACCAACCCAACCGAGTACGAGTTGGAAGTTTGGCGCGATGGAGCGGTCGTCGTGCTGAAGGCCATCTATCAGCTAGGACCCTACCGCCTTCCTCAGGGCTGATCGTCCACCCGTCAGTCTACCAATGGATTCCTGATCGATATCTCCGGGAAACGTTGAAAATCCCGGTCCACCGTCCACAGCTCGCGAACGCCGTGGTAGCTGCACAGAGCGGCGATCACGGCGTCGTGGATCCGGGAGCCGCGTGCGCGAGCCCGAGTGGCAACGGAGTCCAAGTGTTCCTCGTAGCCCTCGCCGCTTCCGATCATCACCAGGCTGGGTGAATCCAACCAGGCCTCCACCTGCTCCATGGCACGCTCCAGCGAGGAAGGCGGGTCGAAGATGTGCGAGTGTGTCACGATCGCGACGAATTCGTGGATGCAGGGCCACGGTATGGCCCACGGGCTCTTCCCCTCGGCCAATGCCCGAACACACGTTTCGGCTTCTTCGTGCCAGGTGGAGTCTCGACGATGTGCGTAGACGAGAAGGTTGGTGTCTACCGCGACCACCCACCCCTGCCTTCATGGATTCGCTCGGACATGCGCTCCCACGAGCCCTCGCCGACCTCGGGTCGAAGGCCCCACCCAGAGACCGTGGCGTTCTTGAGCTGGAACTGCTCCGCTGGTGTCCCGGGATCGAGAACGCCACGGAGTCCCTCTTCGATGAGCGCTCGCAGGGTCGTTCCGCGCTGCACTGCACGCCGTTTGGCGGTTTCCAGGAGGGCGTCGGAGATATCGACAGTTGTCTTCATATGGGTCCTCATATTGTTAGAGCCATATCACCATAATAGGCGCAAGGGGGTGTTCCCTTAAGTCCACCGACCCCAAGATATAGTGGTTACCGGGGCTCTGCGGGCCGTTTCCCACGTCCGGTGCCGAGGTAAAGGGCCGAAGCTGGCGTGGGAGCACACTGAACAGCCTGCTCAAGCAAGCGGTAGAACAACAGGCCGCGAGCCCGGGATGTGCGTCGGTTGAAGCGAAAGGTGAACTCGTCCAGATAGTAGGGGAGGTGTTCGCGGGCGATCCCTCCTTGGAGGGTTCCGAGGACCCAGCGCTTGAGGAGAGACGCCACCCGATGTACGGCCGACATGAGCACGTGCGCGGGATCGCCGGAGGTCGAGAGGTTCGTGACCGTGTGGCGAAAGCCCAGTTTGGCGAGTCCCTGATAGCTTGGCCATCCGTCGGTATGCACCGTGCTTGCCGGTGCGATGCTATCCTTGACGAAGCCTCGCAGAACCGGAGCGGAGAGGTCGGGCACCCAACGCAGCCGTATTCTCCCGATCTTGCGTCCGTCGACCTCGGCGGCGATCGCGACGATGGCCTTCTTGATCGTCTCGCGGCCCCGCACTCCAGCCTCCACGCCCCCGACATAGCTCTCGTCCACTTGCACAACGCCGCTCAGCTGGTCGCGATCCGGTCGGACCATGGCCCGGCGGAGCTTGTGGAGCCAGACCCACGCTGTCTTGTAGCTTCCCAGTCCGAGCACACGCTGGAGCCCGAGAGCATTGGCTCCGTATTTCTGGCTCGTGAGCTCCCAGGCAGCGAGAAACCACAGACGCAGGGGCGAGCGCGTGCGGTGGAACACGGTTCCCGCCAGCACCGAGGTCTGCCTTCGACAGTGTGGGCAGACGAGACGCCCCCGCGATGCTCGCCAGACCTCTCCCAACCCGCCACAGCCCACGCACACAAACCCTTCCGGCCAGCGCAGACCCTCCACGTACTCCAGGCATGCCGCATCGTCGGGGAAGAACTCGTCCAGCTCCAGCCGCGTACGGGGATAGTCCACGCCGCCACGGAGCTGAGAAGCCGGAACCGCCATGACCACAACATGTAGTGGGCGGTGGACTTAAGGCAATACCCCATTAGGCGCAAAACGGTATTCCAAGCCTGATTCTGGTGGGCTGGTACGAATGGCGGCTGACGGCGGGTGCCACAATGGCAGAAGAGACCGCGGCGGATCGCCTCGTAGACGAGGTCGCGCTAGTCGAGAAGCTCGGTGGTAACGGGATCGTCTCAGATCCCGGGCGGTTGGAAGCGACCATCCACGGCAGTCCATCCGCCGTCGGCGAAGAGCACGGTGCCGGTGACGTAGCTGGCGGCGTCCGAGGCGAGAAAGAGCGTCGGCCGATCGTCCCACCCGGAGCACGGTTCGGCTCCATCAACACCAACTCGATCGTGGGGGGCCAATAAAGGGGGGAGCCAGTCAGGGGGGAGCCAGTCGAGAGGGAGTCAGTCGGCGGTGGGACTACAGACCCCATGCGTCGCCGACCGCTGCGAAGCGGTTTTCGACCGCCGGTTTCTTCAAGAAGATGACTTCGATTCCGTGCGGCGGGAGATCGTGGATCTCATCGAGGCGGCGGAGACCGAGGGCAGCGTACGATTCGACCTCGAGGACCTGATGGTCGTGCATCCCACCCTGACTCCGGACGGTTCACCCTTGGTGCGCGCCCTCGAAGCTTCTATCTCCGACGTGCTCGGCGGTTCCGCCGCCCTCGTGGCGAGCCCGGGGACCTACGACCAGAAGCACTTCGCCAGGATCGCCGGTATCGAGCACTGCGTTGCGTACGGGCCCGGAACTCTGGAGCAAGCTCATCAGGCCGACGAATGGTGTTCGGTCGAAGACATGGTGAGATCGGCCAAAGTGATTGCCACTGCGATCCTCAGAGTTGTCCGGGAGCCGATACTCCGCGGAATAGACCCGATCCGGCCTACGTCGTGATCTCAGCCCCTACGCGCAGAACCTCGTCCAGCAGGAAGTCCACGTCGGACTGCTGCGTCCTGAAGTTCACGATACAGGTCCTCAGCGCGTACCGGCCTTCGAGCTCTGTCGGCGACATGTAACACCGACCTTCGGACACGAGCGTCTCGAGGATTGTCCTGTTGACCACGTTCACCTGGTCGATCGGGAGGCCGATGCCCGGCACGTAGCGGAAACAAGCGATGCTGAGCTCCGAGCCCAGCGACTCCAGCTGAGGGTCGTCATCTACTCGGCCAATCAGGTGCTGCGTCAACTCGATGTCGTGGGCGATCGCTGCCCGTATTCCGTCTACGCCACGCGCTTTGAGGATGCTCCACACTTTGAGGCCGCGGAATCGCCTCGACATCTCCAAGCCGTAGTCGAAGAGCGCGAACCGCTCGATGGGGTCGGTCTGGGTGACGGCCGTGTATTCGCTGAACAGGGTGAACGGGCGCCGCGCCGCCTCGTCGTCACGAATCAGGATGCACCCGACGTCGGCGGGAGCGAACAGCCACTTGTGGGGGTCGAGAGAGAGGGAGTCCGCTCGCGAAAAGGCCGCTCGCATCCACGCATAGCCGGGTGTGAGTCCTGCGGGGGCGCCGTAGCTCCCATCGACGTGGAGCCAAACTCCCTCTGCTTCGCAGACGTCCGCGAGTCCGACGAGAGGGTCGACCGCACCGGTGTTCGCCGTGCCCGCCGAGGCCCCGACCACCGCGGGAACGAGCCCCTCGGCTCGATCGGCCGCGATGCTCGCCAGCAGTTGCTCGGGAGTCATCCGGCGTGCTTCGTCGACGTCCAGTAACCGGACCTGGTCGACTGGCACGCCGAGCACTTGAGCGGCCTTGCGCATCGACACGTGCCCTTCGCGGGACAGGTACACGACCAGCCGGTGCCGCGAGCCGGCCGGCAGTCCCGCCGCGACCTCCGCGGCCATGAGCGCGCAAGCCAGGCCATGGAAGTTCGCTGACGACCCCCCACTCGTGAGCACTCCCGTGCCGTGACCACTGAAGCCCACGAGCTCCTCCAGCCATCGTACCGCGAGCCGCTCGACTTCCGTCGCGGCGGGTGCGGATCGCCAGGCGGTGACCGGTTGATTGACGGCAGAGGCCATCGCGTCCGCCAGCATCCCGACAGGATCAGCGGAGGTCACCACGTAGCCGAAGAAGCGCGGGTGTCCGTTGTGACGGCAGTACGGCATCACGCAGTCGCGCCACAGGGCGAGCACGTCGTCCGGTGCGGAGGGTCGCTCAGGTAGGGGCTCATCCAACATCGCCCGCAGCTCGGGACCGGTTACTGGGCGTAGGACGGGATCGGCACGCTCGGCCTCGACGGCTTGGAGCATGAGCTCGATCACCTTGTGGCCCAAGCGTCTCAGCTCATCGGGGGGAAGGTCCATCGACACGTCGGTGGTCGCCCTCGCATCCCCTGGCTCCGTCATTCCTCGATCCCGAGCTCCTTCAGTTTTCTCCACAGGGTCGTGCGGCCCATCCCGAGGAGCGTGGCGGCGCGTGTGCGCACACCGTCTGCCTGTCGGAGTGCCTCCAGTATCACCTCACGCTCGTCGACCTCACCGTCGACCCTGTAACGTCCGGCCCCTGAAGCACCGTCGCCTAGACCTTCGGGAGCGCGGAGCTCAGGCGGCAGGTGCTGGGCCTGGATCGGACCGTCACCCGATCGTACGCGTGAGCTCTCGAGCACCGAGAACAGGTGGCGCACGTTTCCCGGCCAGACGTAGCCGAGCATGATCCGGAGCGCCAGCGGCGAGACGAGTGCCGCTCCCGTCGAGCTGTCATCGTCCGGTGCCACGCGGATGTAGTGCTCGACGAGCAGCGGGATGTCCGAGCGCCGCTCGCGGAGAGGAGGCACATCGATCCGGAATACGTTGAGACGGTAGTAGAGGTCCTCCCGAAAGGAGCCGTCAGCCACGCTGGCCTCGAGATCGCGATTCGTCGCCGCGACCACGCGCGCATCGACGTGGATGGGCTTCACGCTCCCCACCGGAATGACCTCGCCCTCCTGCAGGGCACGGAGTAGCCGTTGCTGCGTCGCCGGGCTGACGTCGCCGATCTCGTCGAGGAAGAGCGTGCCTCCGTCCGCGGCGGCAAACAGACCTTCTCGGTCCCGCACCGCCCCGGTGAATGCGCCCCGCACGTGGCCGAAGAGCTCCGAATCCAGCAGTCCCTCGCTGAGCGCCGCACAGTTCACGGCCACAAATGGTCCGTCCGCGCGGTTCGATCGCGCGTGGATCGCTCGAGCCACGAGCTCTTTGCCGGTCCCCGTCTCTCCGCTCACGAGGACGGTCACGTCGGAGGGCGCGACGCTCCTCACCTCTTCGACCACCCGGAGTATCAACGCGCTTCTGCCCACGATGCCCATCGGAGGCCCGCTGTCCGATAGAGTCGGCCGAGTAACCAGCAGGGACTCGACCTTGCCGAGCAGCACGTCCGGCTCCACGGGCTTCGTCAGGAAGTCGTCGGCACCGGCGTGGAGTGCCTTCACCGCCGAGTCCACGGTTCCGAAGCCGCTGATCATCAGGATGGGGGCGCCCTCACCTCGCGTTCTCAGCACCTCGACCAGTGCGATGCCGTCGATGCCCGGCATCTTGACATCCATGACGATCAGATCGAACGAACCAGCCGCCAGGGCGTCGGCGGCTTCCTGTCCGTTTGCCGCCGTCGAGACCTGATAGCCTTCGTCTTCCAGCAGCGCGGCGGTCGTGAGTCGGAAAACCCGGTCGTCGTCGACGAGCAGGATGCGACCCGTCATGCCTGCGCTTGCGCCGGAAGCGGTGCTTCGACGGTGAAGCGCGCGCCCGGTCCGTCGGTCCTGTTGGTGGCCGCGATGCGGCCGCCGTACATCCTCACGATGGCTTCTGCGGTGAAGAGGCCCAACCCCACACCCTGCACCTCGGCCTTGGTCGTGAAGAACGGGTCGAAGACCCTCGGCAGGACCTCGTCGGGAATCCCCGGTCCGCGGTCCAGCACCTCGAGCTTCATTCGCTCATCGTCGGGAGTGATGACGATCTCGACGGGCCCTTCCCCTTCCGCCGCTTCTCGTGCATTGAGCACCAAGTTGAAGAACACCTGCTTCAGGTCGTCGGCGGCCATCCCTACGATCACGTCGTCGCCATGAACCGTGACCCGTTCGCCCGTGGCCGATGGACGGCCAGCGTCGACGAGCGACGCCACTTCGCGCGCCACGGCGGCGGCGTCGCAGGCAGATTCCGGTTTGGCGCCCGACCGGTGCACCTGGAGCATCTGCTCAGCCAGCTCGTGCATCCGGAGAAGCTCGTCGATGGCCATGTCGGCAAAGCGTGCCGACTCGACGTCCGCGTCCACCCGCCGTCTCAGTAACTCCAAGCAGTTTCGCACGCTGGCCACAGGATTCCGGATCTCGTGGGCCAACTGGCTCACCAACCGGTTGGTCGAGGCCCGCCGCTCCCTCTGGATGAGCTCTCCCTGAAGGCGGGTCAGCCGTTCTTGGCGATCCGACAGCTCCTGGTTGGCGGCTTCTAGCTCGTCCACCCGGGCCGCCAGCGCGAGCCGCATGGCGTCGAACGCCTCGGCCATGCGGTTAACCTCGGTGATCGCCGAACCCTTGACCGGCACGTCGTCGTCTCCTGCCGCCAGACGGTCCGCGGCGGAGGCCAGCTCACCGACCGGTCGAGCCACAACTCCCGCGAACAGGCTCCCCATGAGGAGCGCGACGAGGAGCGCGGCGGCGGTGGTGGCGAGGGCGGTTCCACGCAGGAAGGACAGCGAGCTCCTCGGTCAACCCACGAACGAAGAGGACTCGGGCGTCGCCTACGACCGGGGCCGCCAAAGCGAGCAGTCGGCCTTCCCCCTGCTCGATCACCTGCACGGAGTCGAGCGGGGCATCAGCCATCCGTTGGGCGATGGCCGGGGCGTCGTCGTTCGCTGCGCTCGATGCAGCCACGGATTGGTTGGGCGCCACGATGACGACGTCCGAGCGCGTGAGGCCTGACAGGGTCGCGGCCTCGAAATCGGTGAACGGGGTCGCCCCTCCGGCCGCCCCGAGCCATACGCCGTTGATCTTGACGGGCGCGAGTGCGACGAGATGGAGATCGGGGCCGTCGCCGACCACCGCGACCGGCATCTCACCTCGCTCCGTCGCCGCGAGGAGTTCCATGGGGGCGGGTAGGGAGCCGGCGAGCACCTGTCCGTCCGGCGAAATGAGGATCGGCAGCTCTGCGAACGCTGCGGCCGCGTCGCTCACCATCTGTTCGGCTCCGCCCTCGTCTCCACTCACGAGGGCCTCGGCGAGGCCTGGCACACGCGAGAGCTCCTGCGCGTGCATCATCCGGGCGCCGGCCACCGCCGCCCAGCGATCGGCCAGGACCATTCCCGCTCGGTGCAGGTCGTCGTGCGTCCGGTCCACCAGCGTCCGCTCGAGCTGGCGGCTGAGCAACAGGCCTGCGGGCACCACGCCAATGACCAGCACCACGGCGACAACCAGAAACAGCGCTCGTCTCAGAGACATTCCCTATCCACTCCGGTGGGGTCCGTCCTCGCAAGCCCGGACCCGGCAATCATAGGATGGCACGCTCTCGCGTACGAGGGATGCATGCGGTCGCGATCCCTGGTAGGTCGCGAATGCACACCTGGGACCCGGTGCAGATCGTCGGCGTTCCCTAAGTGCGGCACTGCTGAGGGCTTGCTTCTCGTGCTTCTCCGTCTCCGAAAGCCGCGATGTGTCCGTGTTCCATGGAACGGCTGGAACGTTCCGGCCGAGTGGCGAATGGAACAGATGAGTACGCCACCGGACGAGAGGGGAGGGGTCGACTATGCCTCTTGTAACGAGCGGAGGGCCGGAGCGCGCGCGCGGCCGACGAGTACGGGCGTTGGCCGACGAGTGCGGGTGTCGGCCGACGAGTGCGGGTGTCGGCCGACGACTGCGGGCGTTGGCTGAGAAGTCCTTCGTGGGTACACTGGAATGTCATGACCTGGCAGCCACATACGATGACTCGCCGTCCATTTGTGATGACTCGCCCATCCACCCCGAGCAGCAGCCGATGACCGGATCGATACGAGGATCTCTTGGACGGGCGCTTGGCTCCGCGGCACTCGCCGGCATGCTTACTTCGTGCGCCGCCTCAGGGGCGGGGCCTCGGGCCGCCCAGTCCAGCGCCACGTGTCCGTCGCCGAGCGCGCTGACGCGCGACCTCGAATCGCCCCTGTCGCACGTGCGATACCTCGCCGATGACGCGCTGGAGGGACGGGAATCCGGGACGGCCGGCGAGCGGTGTGCGGCGGGTTATCTCGCTTCGATGCTCGAGCAGTCGGGCCTCGAGGGCTCCGGAGAGGGTGGATCGTTCTTCCAATCATTCACCGTTCGCGGTGGCTCGCAGCTCGGGACGCACAACCTGTTGCGGGTGATGGATGACGTCGTCGAGGTAGGCCTGGGGTGGAGCCCCTACGGCTACTCCGCGACTGGACACGCAACAGGCACGGCCGTCTACGGTGCCCACGGCATCAGTCGCCCCGGTGAAGACGACGGGGGGTACGGCGACCTCGAGCTCGATGGGCACGTCGTCGTCGTCGAGAGCGGTGACCCCCGGTCTCCCACGGGGGCGTCGCTCGAGAGTGAAGCGCATTTCAAGGCTACGGAGGCGGCGATTCGTGGCGCCGCAGCTCTGATCGTGCTCCTCCCCGCAGACAGTGACTTACCTGAGCTCGCCACCGAAACCCGGCCGGCCACGCCCATTCCAGTGGCCGCCGTCCGCGGCACGGCTGCCGACGCCCTCCGAAGCGTGGCACGCTCCCGCCAGAGCGTCGAGATCATGGCCGAGATTCAACCTCTGGTCGTCGAGGCGAGGAACGTCATCGCGCATGTGCCCGGCTCCGATCCGGACCTTCGCGACGAAATCGTCGTCGTCGGAGCCCACTACGACCACTTGGGGTTTGGGGGCGACGGCTCACTCGCGGCGGGGAGCCGGGCCATCCACAACGGAGCAGACGACAACGCCAGTGGAACGGCCGCGCTGCTCGAAATCGCGGACCGCCTCGTGCACGCGCCCATTCGACCAGCGCGAACTGTGATCTTTGCCGCTTTCACGGGCGAGGAGCGAGGCCTCCTCGGGTCGCAGGCCTTCGTCGCGAATCCGCCGTTTCCCACGGACGCCACTGTTGCGATGGTGAATATGGACATGGTGGGGCGACTCGAGGATGATCGGCTTACGGTCTTCGGGGTGGGCACCGCCGAGGAATGGCCCGGTCTCCTCCGAGAGGTCAACGCCTCCCTCGAACGCCCCTTCGACATCGGTGAGAATCCAGACGGATACGGCCCATCAGACCACAGCTCCTTTTACGGGGAGGGCATCCCGGTTCTCCATTTCTTCACGAATACGCACCTGGATTACCATCGTCCGTCGGACGACTGGACGCTGATCAACGCCGACGGGCTGGAGCGGGTGGCGCAGATGGTCACGCTCGTCGTCGCACGCCTCGCGGGCGCTGAGGGCACGGCAATGGCGCTGAATCCGATCGCCGGGGCCGGGAATCCCATGACGGGTGGCGCACCTTCCGAAGACCCACAGTCGTCCTCCGCCTCCTCTGGCTACGGCCCTTACCTGGGCACGATCCCGGACATGAGCGGCTCCGACCCCGGAGTACGGCTGACCGGCGTTCGCGAAGCCAGTCCGGCTGCCAACGCCGGGCTACGGCGTGCAGACGTGATCGTGGCGTTCGGCGGTCGAGAGGTCGGCGATCTGTACGAGTACACGTACGCTCTGCGTGCGCATGCCCCCGGTGATCGAGTCGAGATCGTCGTGCTTCGCGACGGGGAGCGCGTGACGCTGTCGGCGGTGCTCGGTCGGCGCAGATGAGACAGCGACCGGCCCCGGCAGGAGTCGTCCACGGGGGAGTAGACCGATTCTGAGTCAGGCGAGAACGTGCGCGTCGAGGAGACGCCGCGCACGGTGGCGCTCAGTCGTCCTCTTCGGCACAGCGGCCGCGTTCGCGGTCGTCCCCGCATGTACGAGCGACGACGGAGGGGTCGGGCCAGTCGTGGTCGTGACCGTGACGCTCTCTCCCCCCTCGATCTCGCTGCTCGTGGGAGAGACGGCGACGGTGACAGCCACCGTGACTGGAGCCGATGGAGGGGCCGTCACGTTCGGCTCGTCGAACGCTGCCGTGGCCAGCGTTGACGGTGGGGGCCTGGTAACGGGGACCGGTGCTGGCACCGCTACAATCACGGTGAGCGTCGTCGGGCACACCGCTACAGCGAGCACGCAGGTCGTGGTGGAAGAGCCCCCCCGCCGCCGGCGCCGACCTACATCGTCACGGGCGCGGACATGGGCGCACAGCACCAGAATGTGCTCATCACCACCGACGCATTCGAGGTCGTGAGCCTGATCGGCACCGTGAACGGAGAACCCCTCGAGCTGGTCAACCCGGCCAACGGCTTGTACCGCGCCGTACTCGAAACTGCAGTGCCGCCCGGAGATTCCATCTTCCTCGACGTGACTATCGAAGATGTGGTCATCACTGCGAGAGACGCGGTCCCGGAACAGGCCATGCTCACCGGGCCCGCGGACAACTCCGCATTCACCGCTGCCCAAGCCATCCAGGTCTCGTGGGAGAGCCCGGACGATCCCGACCGGTTCCTCGTGAGCGCGACTTACTCGTGCGGGCCAGGCTGCGGGACCTCCGAGCAGTTCGAGGCCGCCGGGTCCGAGCGTGGGCTCACGATTCCCGCCGGGGCCCTGCCGACCAATGAGCCAATCCGGATGCGGCTCTTTCCGTACATGCACGGTGTGTTCACGGGACCCGTGACCGAGGAATCGGCCATGAACATCCGTGGCGGGTCGGTGAACGAAATCAACATCACAGTCACGCCCTAGGGAACCTAGTGTCGTGTCCCAGAAGTCTGGTAACTACGGAGGGGACGCAGCCGCCGCCCTGGCAAGGCGGAACGACGCGGCGTAGCCTCGCCCAAAAGCGATGCCCAAGCTCTATCTGAAGACCTTCGGGGCCTTGTCGCTTCACGCGGAAGGCCCTCGTGGTGAGGTCCTGTTGGCAGAAGTGAAATCGCTGTTCTTGCCTGCCTTTCTCGCAACACTGACCGAGGCTACCGCGCCGGTGGCGAGCGTAGTCGCGGTACTCTCGCCGGAAGCGGCGGGGTCCTCTGCCCGAAGGGCGCTCAGCGGCGGGCTGACGCGGCTCAGAAAGCGGATCGGGGTGGAACCAATCCGGTTCGAGGGAGACGATCTCGCGCTCGATCCCTCGGTAATCGACGTGGATCTGATGGCGTTCGAGCGACGGATGATCCTGGGCCGGTACGCGGAGGCGACGGAAGTGCTCGCTGGCCCGCTGCTGGGGATCATGCGGGCCAAGGCCTCCGAGGACCTGCGGCGATGGGCAGACGCCCACTACGATCGAGTGCTCTTCGACGCCGACACCGCATTTGGCGACGTGATCGCGAAGGCGCTGGAAAGCCGAGATTCGACGAGAACGCTCCGGTTCGCTCACCAGCATGTGGGGCTGAACCCCGACAGCGAGCGGGCGCGGTCGCGCCTGGTTTCTTGCCTGCTCGCGTCCGGAGACGACGCGGGAGCCCGCGGCGAATACGACGACTACCGGTCCCGATTACGTGAGAATCTCGGTCATCCGTCGGATTCCGAGCTCGACAGTATCACGGCCGACATCCGCTCCGCGCTGGGCGACGTCTGAGTCGGGCCATGGCCGCGCCGGCGCCGCCCCTGCTCGACCACGTCTGAAGGCGATGCCGACTCGAGCTCTCAAGCTGTCGTTCGCCCATCTAAACCTTCGCAGAAACCCGTTCGGCGAGCCCCCGCGTGAAGAGCGTGCCGGTTTGGCCGTCGTGAGTGTCGATGGTTTGGCGGACGAGCTGCACCAACGGTGCGCGTCCCGACCCCCCGGCACTGCACGCGACATGTCGTCGGTCGGGCTGGCGATTCCCCGCCCGCCGCCTCTGGCCGTGCAGTTCGTTGGCGAACCCGGAAGGGGCAAGACGACTCATCTGTTGGCGCTGCATCGCTACTTCCCGGATGCCCACCTCGTCCGTTGGACGCCTGATGGATGGCCCGAGATCCCATCGGGAGACCCGCTGTTCATCGACGACGCGTACCTGCTCGACGACAGCGCTCGCCGACGCACCTGGCGCCGAGGTGTCTGTGTGGTGTTGGCGGCCCGCCACGATCTCGGTCTCGAGCTACGAAAGAGGGGGTTCGAGGTGCGCACGGTTCTCGTCGCCGAACAGTTGACCACTCCGGGATTGCGCCGGCTGCTCGATGCACGGGTCGAATGGGCGCGTCGCGGGCCGAGGCCGGTGCCGGGCTTCACGGACGAAACGCTGGAGACTCTGAGACGGCGCTTCGGCACTGATGTGCGCACGATGGAGCGGCACCTCTACGACGTCGTCCAGGCGCTGCACAGGCCACGGGATGTCTGAGCGGGTCGTTAGGATTGAGCTCGACCGTGCGAATCGTACATACGAGGCCGGCGACCGCATCAACGGGAGAGTCGAGGTCGTCATGACCCGCGACGTGGACTGCCGGGGAGTGCGCCTCAAGCAATACTGGTCCACGCACGGCAAGGGCAACGGCGACCGAGGCCCCGTGGTCGAGTCGACGTTGTACGCGGGCCCAATCGTGGCTGACCAGCACTACGCTTTCCCCTTCGAGGTCACGGCGTCTGAGGCGCCGTTCACGTACCACGGACACTTCCTCAACGTCGATCACTATCTCGAGGCGAACCTCGATCTGGCCTGGGCGCGGGATCCGGGCGTCACAGAGGAATACATCGTGGTCCCTGGACCGCAGTCCGGGTTGCCACCGGAGACGGTCAAGCAGACCTCATTGGTGGCCGTGCGCAGGGCGGCATCTTTCGGAATGGCGGTTGCGGGCGCGATGGCGATGTTCGTCGGGGTCCTCACGTTGCCTCTACCCGGGGTGCTGTTTACGACGGTGGGGCTCGCCCTGTTCCTCGCTGGAATGTGGAGGAGGGTTGCACGGTCCAAGCTCGGCGATGCAGGCATCCACTTGAGCTCCCGCGTCGTCGCACCGGGCCAATCGGTTGATATGCACTTCTTCTTTCGACCGCAAAAGCGGACGGTGATCAGCGGGGTCTACGCGGAGTTGGCGTGCAAGGAAATCTGTGTCTCCGGAAGCGGCACGGATCGGACGACGCACCGGCACATAGTCACCCGCGAGACGACGCGACTCGCTGGAGCCCAGGAGGCCCGGGGCGGTGAACGTGTCGAGATCCACGGGAGCATCCCGGTACCTGAGAACGGAGCTTACAGCTTCAAGTCGGCCGACAATCGAGTTGAATGGTCTCTCAAGCTGACCGCGGATATCCCCTCGTGGCCGGATTGGCGTGACCAGCGGGAGATCGTCGTTTGGCCCGTCTCGGAAGACGCGGAGGTGACGTCGACAACCATTGGTGAGCTCCCAGGAGGGGAGCCGAATGACCCCGTGCGGCGGCCTCGAACCGGACCTCTCGGCCTGCCCGTTCCGGATCCGGGCTGGCCCACGGACGTGGACTGGGAACCGGCTGGTTCATATGCTGACGTGGAACCGGGGCCGGAGCCCGAGATCGCGCCAACCGCCAGTTCGGCCCGACGGGCATTACCTGCTGACGTCGAGTCGGCTTCGCGCGACGCTGCCCCGTCCGCCGCCCGGCTCGACCCGATGTCGTCGGCGCTTCGGGAGATCGCCTCCGCGGACCGATTCGGTGGAGCGCGGGAGTCGCTGGTCCGGGCGTTGATCGGGCGTGCGTTCGAGTTCGAGCTGTCCATCGACAGAGCCGAGCGCACGTTCGGATCGAGCCGCGACCGCGACTACCGGAGCGGCCGGACGGTGATCGGTACGACCCGAGGAGCGTGCACTGTGGCGGTGCAGTTTCAGGAGGTCCGGAACGAAGAGATCGACAGGCTCGAGCGGGGCTCCGTCATCTCGGTCCGCGGTGAGGTGGCAGAGTGGCAGCGTCTCCACGACCGGCCGCTTCTGAAGGCCTAGCGTCAACCCCACACCATCCCGCTGACCCCTCGCTCGGGCAACCTACCCAGCGGCCCGGTCTCGTTCTCGGGTCCTCCTAGCGTGGCCCGCTGCGAATGCGCTCGAGCATCGTGACTGCGTTCGCGTTGGCCGGGTTAGCTCCAGCGACTTCTCGTACAGCTCGACCGCGCGCTCGTTGTTTCCGGCGTTCATGTGGGCCTCTGCGAGGCTGTCGTACGCGTTCCAGGAGTTCGCGTAGGACGTCGCGAAGCTCCAACGCTCCGAACAGCATGCGATCCGCCTCCACCTACGTTGTGGACGCAGCTGGCTTTCTCCCCGCGTCTCACAGCCCACTCTCACGGCCGCGTGAGTCGACTCGCAATCGACGTTCCAACCTTCGGCGAGCATTGCCCGTCCTCTTGATTACCGACTGTAAGGATGTCATGCTTTCTCCCGGTTACCGAGAGAAGGGTGAACACCGACCCACTCGGCCGCGAACGGAGTGCCCGATGTCACGAGACAAGCCCGACATGATCAAAGGAACGCTCGATATGCTCATCCTGAAGGTCGTGTCCTTGGAGGCCATGCACGGATGGGGCATCTCCGAGCGGATACAGCAGATCTCGGAGGACGAGCTCCAGGTCAACCAGGGATCCCTGTACGCATCGCTCCATCGGCTGACGAGACAAGGTTGGATCACGTCGGAATGGCGTGTCACCGAGAACAACCGCCGCGCCCGCTACTACGGCCTGACCGCTGCCGGACGCGAGCAGCTCGGGGCCGAGGCGAAGCACTGGGTCCGGCTGGCAGGTGCGGTAAATCGCATCCTGGGGGCGACATGACCCCCGCGGCCCCCGCGACGAGTAAGCTGGAGTCGCCGAGAGGAGGACAGACATGCGTTGGCTGAGTGATACGTGGTTCCGGATCCGTGCCTTGTTCGCCCGATCGAAGATGGAGCGTGGACTCGATGAAGAGGTCCGGTTCCATCTCGAGATGGAGACTCGGAAGAACGTCGAGTCCGGGATGGACCCGGACGCAGCGCGGCGTGCGGCGTTATTGAGCTTCGGGGGTGTGGATCGCATGAAGGAGCGAGCCCGTGCGTCCTGGGGCGTCACCGTCGCTGAGGACTTGGCCAGCGACGTTCGTTTCGCCGTCCGTCAGCTGGTCAAGCGACCCGCTTTCGGCGCACTCGCGATCCTGACGCTGTCCCTCGGCATCGGTGGAACTGTGGCCCTGTTCAGCGTCGTGAACGGCATCATGCTACGCCCGCTCCCCTTCGCGACCGAAGACCGGATCGTCACCTTCTGGAGCGACTACAACTGGCGTGGGGTCGAGTTCGACTTCGTGAAGGAGCGAGCACAGGCGTACGAGCGGCTCGCTGCCTTCTCGACGTCCAGTGGCGCGATGCGGATCGGGGACGAAACGTCGGTGCTGTCGAGCGCCGTGAGCTCGGTCGAGCTGTTCGATGTCCTCGGCGCCCGCCCAATGATGGGGCGCACGTTCCGTGTGGGCGAAGACCGTCCCGGCGCCGAGCCCGTTATGGTCTTGAGTCACAGCACTTGGCAACGGGAGCTCAGCGCCGATCCGGACGTCATCGGCCGACGCGTCCTGGTCGACGGCGCGCCCGTCACGGTCATCGGCGTCATGCCCGAGGACTTCTACTTCCCCACACCCGAATACCAAGCTTGGCTCCCGCTGGACCTCGATCCCGAGTCCTCGAACTATCAGGGAAACGGATTCCTGGTCCTTCTCGGACGGCTTCGCCCCGCCGTCTCCCCGGAGCTGGTTCAGGACGACCTCGCCGGTATCACGTCAGCCCTGGGCGAGCGGTTCACCTACCCGGAGGCTTGGGACAAGACGAAGGGTGCCTACGTGCTCCCCATTCGGGAGTACCTGCTCGGCGACGCCACGCCCGCACTATTGCTCCTGCTCGGTGCCGTCGGTCTGCTGCTGTTGATGGCGTGTGCCAACGTCACGGCGTTGCTGCTGACGCGAACCGCTGACCGTAGTGGCGAGATGGCGGTCCGCACCGCACTCGGGGCGGGGCGGGGCCGCTTGGCCCGACAAATCCTCAGCGAGTCGGTGGTGCTCGGGGTTCTCGCTGGCGGTGTCGGCGCGGTTCTGGCGGTCTCATTGTTCGACGTCCTCGTCGCGATGCTGCCCCTCGAGAACGGTTTCGGTGACACGCTCGCTCTGGACTGGACGACCCTGGCTTCGTCGCTCGGCCTCGCGGTCGCGGTGGGAGCAACCATCGCGATGCTCCCAATCCGGGCGCTCCTCCGTGGTCAGATCGACGGCGCGCTCGCCGGGGAACGCGGCGAATCGGGCGGCGCCAGCGGCGGAACCCGGATGCAAGGGGCCTTGGTCATGGCGGAAGTGCTCCTTGCAGTGATGCTCGTTACCGGGGCGACGCTGCTGGTCCGCAGCGTGGCCCATCTCCGGACCCTGGATTCGGGGCTCGATGCCGATAACGTGCTCGTTATGAACGTGCTGACGACTCCGGAGGAGATGACCCCGGACGTCACGAGGCTGTTCTTCGACGAGCTGGTTGTCCGGACGGCTGCCTTGCCGGGGGTCCGGTCGGCGGCGATCACGAACCGGCTTCCCGTTCGGGACGGTGGCTATCAGGGCACGGTGTCGGTGGAGGACCGACCCGATCTGGAGGGTGTTCGTCGGCCGAACAGCTATTACCGGACGGCGACCCTCGACTTCTTCGAGACCATGGGCATGAGGATCGTGCGCGGCCGTGCGTTCGACGTGGGTGACGCCTGGGGAGCCCTTCAGGTGGCGATCGTGAGTGAAGCCTTCGCGGCCCGTATGTGGCCCGCGGAGGATCCGATTGGCCGCCGCATCTCGAATAGCTTCGATCGAGGCCGGGACGTTTGGCTCACGGTCATCGGTGTCGTCAGCGATTCCCGGGTGCAGGGGCTCGTGGGCGAGATGCCCATGGTCACGTACCGGCCGCAGGCGCAGCTGTCCCACGTGGACCCCGGGGGACTTCTGGTCGTAAAAACGGGGGTAGAATCCTTCTCGTTGGTCGACCCCGTCCGTTCGTTGGTGCAAGAGCTGAACTCCCGCGTCGCCCTAGCGGACGTCACGACCATGGACGACGTGGTCGAGTCAGCCATGGGTGAGCCTCTCAGGCTCCGGTTCTTCCTGTCCCTGTTCGGAGGCCTCGGGCTGGTGTTGGGCACCATTGGAGTCTACGCCGTGGTCGCCTATTCGGTCAGCCGGCGGAGGGCGGAGCTGGGCATCCGAGCCGCCTTGGGCGCCGACCCGCGGCGGCTGCTCACTTCGGTCGTCGGTGGAGGCCTGGTCCCGGTCGTGCTCGGGGTTGCGGGAGGCATCGTCGGATCGCTCGCGCTCTCCCGCGTGGTCGCGAGCTTCCTGTTCGGTGTCCAGCCGACCGACCCGGCCAGCTTCGCCGTCGCGGGCGGTGTGCTGCTTCTCGCAGGCGTCTGCGCCGCGCTCGTACCCGCCTATCGTGCGAGCGTAGTGGATCCCGTCGAAGCGTTGAGGGCCGAGTAGCCCGCGCTGAGGGCCGAAGCGCCGATTCTGCGGAAAGGCCGATTCTGCGGAAAGGGCCGATTCTATCATCGGACAGGACGGCCTAGAGGTGAGCCCATGGGCGCCGAGGTGGCCCACGAGGGGCGCCATTGCGTAAGATTCACGCTATGTGGATCGCTGTCGCACAGACAGGTGGGCTCTCCGAGACCCTGGGCTCCAGCCCCCTGGTCGCGTTAGGCACGCTGTTCGGAGCAGGCGTACTCACGAGCCTGACGCCTTGTATCTACCCGATGATTCCCATCACCGCGTCCGTGATTGCCGGGAGCTCGACCGCGGACGCGCCAAGGTCTCGGACGGTGGGCCTTACCCTCACTTATGTGTGTGGGCTCGCGACGTTCTACGCGTTGCTTGGCCTACTCGCGGGCCTGAGCGGAACGCTGTTTGGGACGGTGAGCGCCAACCCCTGGGTCCGCTTCGCGACCGGCAACCTGCTCTTGATCTTCGGGCTCGCGATGCTGGACGTCATTCCGGTCACGACTCCACGCAAGTGGCTCGAATGGGCAGGAGGTCTCGGCGGTGGGTCCTACCCGGCAGTTTTTTTGTTGGGCGCCACTTCGGGCATCATCGCAGCCCCCTGCGGGGCTCCGGCGTTCGCGGTCGTGCTCACGTGGGTGGCTGCCACGCAGGCGGGCGTGATGGGTTTCGTCTACCTCTTCGTGTTCTCGCTCGGGATGACCTCTCTGCTAGTGGTGGTGGGCCTTTCCTCCGGATCGATGGCGCACCTTCCCAAGTCCGGCGCGTGGATGGTCTGGATCAAAAAGCTGGCTGGAATCATTATGCTAGGTGTAGCGGAGTACTACTTCGTCCTAGCAGGGCTGGGAATGTGAATACAGCGATCGGACGTCTCGGAGCAGTAGCGATCGCCCTGGGCATCGCATGGACCCACCATGCCGACCTCTCTGCGCAGGTTCGTGGCGAGGTGGGGATCGCTGTGGGTGAGACCCCTCAAGTGGTCCAGATCGAGGATCTCGACGGTGGGCTCGTCGATCTCGCGGACTACATCGGCGAGCAGCCCCTTCTGCTCGAATTCTGGGCAAGCTGGTGCGAGCAGTGCGCGGCGCTTCAGCCGAGCATGGACGCAGCGTACGAGCGCTACGGGGACCAGGTCGGATTCCTGGCGGTCGGCGTGGCGGTTGCTCAGACCCAGCGCGCCATTCGCCGACATCTCGAGCGTCACGCGATCCCCTTCCCCGTGCTTTGGGACGAAGGGGGCAACGCTGTGCGCGCCTTCCTCGCGCCGGCTACTGCCTACGTGGTCATTCTCGACGCGACCGGAACAGTGGCCTATACGGGGATCGGCCCGCAGCAGGACATCGTGAAGGCGGTTGGCGACGTTCTGGCAGCTACCGCCCAGGCGGCGGGCGGGTAACCAGCCGCCTTCACCGGTACGTCAGCTCCGAACGATCGTACAGCTTCCCCAGCCGCATGACGCTGGCGATCTCCCGCACGTTTCGGATGTCGGCGAGGGGGTCTGCTCGCAGGATCACGAGGTCGGCCACCATTCCCTCCTCGATCGTGCCGGTGTCCTCCAGCCCCATTGCCCGAGCCCCATTGCGCGTTGCGGCGACGAGCACCTCCATCGGTGTCATACCGGCCTCATCCATCGCCTCGAGCTCGATGAACACCGACGACCCGTGGAGCGTCAGCGGGTTACCCGCGTCTGTGCCGAACACGACCGGGATTCCCGCTCTGTGAACGGCCATGAGGTTTTCTCTGGCGGTCTGGACCCGTCGTGCGCTGCGATCTCGTAGCGTCGCGAGGTCCGCGACCCCTTCCGGCACAGGAACCTCGTCCGTCGACTCGATCTTGCCGAGAGTGGTCGGGTCGACGCACTCGAGCGGCTGAGTCCGGCGCTCGAAGCTCCGGGCACGTACCTGCAAATAGCCGTCGGAGACAACGAGGGTAGGGTTGTAGAACGTCCCCTGTTCGCGGGCGAGCTCGAGAAACTCGTCGTCCACCGGTTGGTCCGTCACGGAGTGAACGAGGAGGTGTGCGCCGGCCCGCACAGCGTCCTTGGCCTGCCACAGCCCCGTCGCGTGAACGATGAGCGGGATTCCCTCCCCGCGGGTCTCGTCACCGATCGCGTGTACCATCGCAGACAGGTGGTCCCGCCTCGCACCGACCGTCTCCGCGCCCAATATGTACCAGATCTTGACCGCAGCCGCGCCCCAGGCCGCGTGCGTACGCACGGCTGTCCGGACGGTCTCTTCGTCGCTCGTATGGATGAACTGCTGTTGCCCTGGGAGGTTGAGCCAGAAGTCGCGCGTGGAGAGAAGTGGTCCGGCAGCCTTGACCCGTGGGGCGGTAACGCTCGCCGTCGTGCGCGCCTGGAGGTCCCACGTCCAGGGATAGCCACCGACGTCGAACACCGACGTGACGCCGTTGCAGAGATAGGACCGGAAGAGCGCCCCCGTGTTGTCGTGGAGCCAGGCGGCGGTCCGTTCATACGGGTAGTCGGTACGGAGGTCGAGCGCGTCCGGGCGGCCGTCCACCCAACCCGTCTGGGAGAAGTGCACGTGGGCGTCGACGAGGCCCGGGATGATCCACCGTCCCGTCGCATCCAAGACCTCTGCACCGTCCGTCGAACAGTCGCCGCGCCCGCCTACGCATTCGACGCGACCGTTTTCGACCACAATCACCGCGTCCGGAAGGGCGGCGGCGCCCGTCCCGTCTACGAGCGTGGCCCCGACAAACGCGGTGGGCCCGTCCGACGCCTGCGCCGTGGCGTTCGAGGGGGCCTGACACCCGTACGTGGCTACCGATGCCACGAACGTCAGGGGTAGGGAACACCAGAATCGTCGACGGATGTGCTTCATCGGTCGCTGCTCCAACGAGAGTGAGTGCTTCACGGGGCGCTACTCCGTGACCGTCAGTTCGTCGCCGAGCTGAGTCCGCAGCCAAGCCCGCGCTGCCCCACCGCCTTCGCGCCGTCATGACCGACGCGCCGGTGACTTCGGCGGGTTCGTCGGTGCAGGCGGACCCCCTCCGTGGGGTCGGGCCACATGACCCGACCGTCAGAAAGATGAGCGCTCAGCTCGGGGGGCGACACCCGTGTTGCCGTCGGCCTGTCGACGAATCAGCTTTCCATGCCCATCCATTCGGTACTTCTCGAACGCCGAGGTGATTGAACGCGATCTCGCGAGCCGTTGCTCGGCCAGGGCGGATCGTCCACGCCTCGATCTCGTGTGCACTCGGGTCAGCGCTCCTCTTGATACCACGCGTAGCCTCCACCCAGGAGGCGATCAGCCTCCCCGATTCGTACGCGGGAGCCCGAGCGCGGCCTTCGGCTCAAGCGTTGGCGGTCATGACGGACATCCGAGTCGACGGAAGCCTCGATGAGTCCATCTGGCAGGGTGAGCCGGCCGCAACAGGTTTCGTCCAAGCCGAGCCGACCGAAGGACTGCCCGCCACCCAGCGCACCGAGGTCTGGATCGCGTTCGACTCCGACAACCTCTATGTCGCCGCTCGCCTGTACGACTCCGAACCCGATGCCCTCGTCGTAAACGACATCAAGAAGGACTTCAGCGATACGAACCAGGACGTGTTCGCGGTGATCCTGGACACGTTCCTCGACCGCCGGAACGGGTACGTCTTCATGACGAACCCCGAGGGTGCCCGGGGAGACCAGCAGGTCGCCGGGGAGGGACGCGAGGTGAACGCCAGTTGGGACGCCGTGTGGAATGTCGAGACGCAACGGGGCGTGGACGGCTGGACGCTCGAGATGGAGATCCCCTTCCGTGCATTGCGGTCCGACCCGAACACGGATCGCTGGGGAATCAATTTCCGTCGCAACATCCGCCGGAACAACGAGGTGGCGTACTGGGCTCCCGTGCCCCGCGCGTATGCCCTCACTCGGTTATCGCTGGCGGGAGACCTGACGGGGCTGTCGGCCACCTCGGGCGGTCGTGATCTCCGGGTGAAGCCGTTCGTCCTGGGAGGGCAGGTCCGGGACACTGGAGAAGACGGCTTCGCGGATCAGGCCGAGGTCGGGGTGGATGTGAAGTACGGACTGACGCCGGGCTTGACGCTCGATGTGACCGTGAACCCGGACTTCGCCCAGGTGGAGGTGGACGAGCAGCGGGTGAACCTGACTCAGTTCTCCTTCTTCTATCAGGAGAAGCGCGAGTTCTTCCTCGAGGACTCGGGGCTGTTCTACGTAGGGGACGCGGCCCGCAACATCAGGGTGCGACTCACACCCGGTCGCGACGAAGATCTGCTCTTGTTCTTCTCCCGTCGCATTGGAATCGACCCAGGTGGGCGGGCGGTTCCCATCCGAGGAGGCGCGCGCCTGACTGGACAGGCCCTCGGGCTCGTCGTCGGTGGACTGGCCATGCGTACCGGTGATCTCGGGGAGACGCCCGGAAGTGACTACGCCGTGGTGCGGGTCCGGAAGAACGTGCTCCGGGCGTCCGATATGGGCGGGATCTACATGGAGCGGCGGACGGTGGGCGATGACGGCGACTTCAATCGGGTCTTCGGTGCCGACACCTACATCCGCTTCCCGGGCGAGATCGACCTCAGCACATACGTCGTGAGGTCAGAGACGCCCGACGCCGGTGAGGGCCAGTATGCCTGGCGCGCCTCGCTGAACCGAGAGGGCAATTTCCACCACATAAAATTCGGGGCGATGAGGCTCGGCGAGAGCTTCGGGGCCGACCTGGGCTATTTTCGACGCACCGGAATCACGAAGTACTTCATCGACTGGGGGCTCCGGCCCCGTCCGCAGTGGGCCACCGACCTCGGCATCCGGGAGATCCACCCCCACGTCACCTGGAACTACTACGAGGATCTCGATGGCCGCATCGCCGCCAAGCGGCTGCACACGGGGGTCACCGCGTTCCTGTCCAGCGGCGGCACGTGGCAGCTCGCCACGAATCCGAGCTCCGAGCGAATCGACGAGCCGTTCAGCATCGACAGCAGCATCGACCCCATCCCGGCCGGTGTGTATCACTGGGCAGACTATCAACTGACCGGGAGCAGCGATCGAAGTCGGATGGTCTCGGGGAGCTTCGGCTACACGTGGGGCGGCCTGTGGACCGGCACGCAGAGGAGTGGCCGCTTCAGCATGACGCTGAAGCCGTCCTACAAGTTCTCCGCGACGGGCTCGGTGACGCGCACCTCCGCTCACCTCGATCTGCCGGATGCGTCGTTTGTAAAGACGTTCTGGACACTTCGCTCGAACTACTCGTTCCACAAAGACATGTTCGTCGACGCCCTCGTCCAATACGACCCAGCGTCCCAGCGCTTCAATTCGAATGTCCGCTTCAACCTGATTCACCACGCGCTCTCCGACCTTTATATCGTCTGGAACGAGCAGCGCTTCATGACGGGCGAAGGGATCATCCCGGGACGTGGGCTTACGATCAAGGTGACCCAGATGGTGGCGTTCTAGTCGTTCGTAGCCAGAGTGTCGCTGTTCGTCCGGGCGTCAGGGTCTTCGATTGGCGCGTCCTCGGCGGCGACCCGCTGTCCCTCCAAGAGCCCCAGCTCCCCGACGTCGAGCCGCGGGCCGACGCCGATCTTCGGATTGGCGCGGGCGTGGACCTCCGCCGCCTCACCTTCGAGTTGGCTCGCTTCCGTGCGTGAAGCACTCCAGGGCTCGAAGAAGTCCCATTCGTCATCACCTTTCTGGCTCACCATCCGCGGGCCTCCACGATTTCGACGGCGTCGCCCCACCAATCCCGGACGTGCTCGGGAGGCGGCGTCCACTGGCTGGTCCAAGCACACCACTGAACCGCTTGTTGAACGCGGCAGGCATCGAGTTGCTCGTCGAAGTGCGACGGATCGGGGCTCCACCGGCCGTCGGCCCCCGCGACGGCGAGGTAGTCCGCCGCCATCCGCGCACGAGCATCGGAGTCCCAACCGGTAGTGAGCGCGGCGAGATCGATCAGGCATGGTCCGACACCTGCGGATTCCCAGTCCAACGCGCAGATGCGTGAGCCAGAGCGCTTCCCGCGACGGACGAGGATGTTCGAGGGGTAGAACTCGCCGTGAAGTAGCGATCGCGGCACCGCCCTCATGCGTTCGACGACGGCATCCCAGCGCGCTGCCAGCCATTCGGCCGTACTGCGCGCCTTGCGATCGGCGTCGGCGCTCGACCCCGCTCGTACGCCTTCCAACGCACGACGAATCCAGCGCCGATGGTGGGCTTCATCGAGCACCAGCAGCAGCGCGTTCTGAACCAATGAATCCGGAGGGTCCCAGTAGCGCGCGTGGAAGCCACCTAACCAGGTGGCCGCCTCCCGCCACACGAGCTCGTCCTCGAACTGCCACAACGGATCCCCGTCCACGGATTCCAGGACAAGAGCGTCGGCGTCGGCGCCCGGCTCAGAAATCGTGCCGAGCAAACGGGGAGCGCCCACGTCGCGGAGCTCGAGGATCATCCCGTATACCGCCCGTTCCCTGTCGGGCTCGAGAACGAAGGGTGGTCGGATCGTCCGATGCGTTGGCCGTTTGACGACGACTTCACGTTCGGCCACGCCCTGGACGCACCAGACCTCGAGGGGCGCCGTAGAGCAGTACGGGTGCGGCCACGAGCCCGGGCCTGCGAGGCGGGCCTCCGTCCCCATGCGGCGCCTCAGAATCCTTTCCAGGTCACGGCGGAACGCCTCTTCAGCCGCCGTGGGCGATCGAAGGGCTGGCGTCGTCATGAGGCTACGGTCTCGGTGTTGAACTTGTCGCCGCTCACGCGAACCCACGCCTCCCCACTGTTTCGGGGCTCGTTGGCCAGGGCCCCGGCGACGACGACCTGACTCACACGACGCCTCCGCTCAACGCCGGCTCGGCGGACTCCGGCTTCGGTCGCGATTCGAGGCGATCGAGCAGTCGGCGAAGGACGGTGTCGGAGTTGAAGTGCGATTGGGCGATCTCCCTGGCGGCCCGCGCGTGTCGCTGGGGATCGGTGGCTAGCGAATCCACGCCTGCGGCCGCCTCGTCGAGCGTCGAGAAGCTCAACAGTCCTTGCCCGGTAGGCAGGTGCGCTCCGAACCCCGTGTTCTGAGCAAGGACCGGACGCCCGGTGGCCAGGTAGCAGATGCTCCGGTCGCTGAACCACCCGCCTCGGGTGGCGACATACAGCTCTTTCGCGACCATGAGCTCCGCGCCCGACTCGCGAATGAAGCCCCGGTACTGCCACGGGTCTCCGGCGACCCTCGAGGGGTCGGCGAGCGTCCAACCATGCTCCCGCAGGCCTGCGAGGTCGGCCTTCTCGTCCGGATGGATGTCCAACGCGACGGTAAAGGTGAGCCCGGTCCGCGACGGCAGCGGCAGGAACTTCCGGAACTCGTGACAGCGTAGGCCGAGGCGGCGACCCTGATGCTCCAACGGACCCAAGTCGCCGCGCCACGTGGCCACTGTCGTGAATGCGCCCCCGTCCCAAGGCTCACGGGGCCAGTGGTCGAGAGCGATGGGCTGCGGGGTCGTAATCCAGAGCCGGCCGCGATTCGGGATGTCGCAGCCCTCTTGCCCGACGTTCTGACCGATCGTCACGAAGTCGTCATGGCCCCTGAACGGGTCGGCGAGACCGAGCTCCGACCAGAGCTGAGGAAAGCCGGGATTGATGTCCAGGAAGACTCGGCGTTGGGCGGCCGCGAGGATCTCCTCGTCGTCGAAGAAGCCCATGACGTTGAGAAGGAGGTCGGCGGAGCGCACGAAGCCTCGTACGGACCGTGCAGTCTTCCCCGCGTACTCTGGCCCCCCGTTCAGAGCGACGGCCCACTGATCCCGGAGCCCGAAGTGCTCCATCACGCGGGTCACGTATGCGAGGTTGGTCGAATCGGCTGGCGAAGACGGGCGCCCTCGCCGATCGACGCACATCTCGTCGTCCAGGCGGTCCAGGAAAAGCACATCGAAGCCCAGTCGCTTGAACCCGAGCACGTATTGCAGAAACACCCAACTGTGCCCGCCCTTCCAAGGACGCTGGGCCATCGACCCCGCGACTACGATCCGGCTCTTCATCTGATGGCCTCCTACGCCTCGTACCTGAGCTCTCGGAGACTCTCCCCGAAGGCTTCCTCTGCCGCGGTGCTCAGCGACGGATCGAGATCCGTCTTCCATCGCCCCACGGACACAGCCGCATCGGACGTCGTGCTGTGTAGCTTCTGCGCACGTGGGGTCAGCTCCGTCGCACGGCGGATCAACTCGTCGATTTCGGGGGCCTCCGAGGCGACGCCCAGGTATTCGAGGAGGGCCGGCAGCGTCTCGCGCGGAGCGAGAACAAGGTCTTCGTACCGGAGTAGGTAGGCGGTTTCAGAGCGAGCCTTCCATTCGTGGAGGAGCTGCTCCACCCCGCCCTGCCACCACCGCACGAACTCTTCGTCGGTCTCGACCTGGTCACGGCCGAAGCCGACGTGCCCGCGTTTCTCGTTGTAGGAGAACATCGAGCAGATCATGTCCCGGAAGTCGCGCACGAGGACGATCTCCCGAGCTCCGGGATACATGCCGACTAGAAGGGGCTGAACGAAGGAGTTCGTCGTGAACTTCTCGCAGAACAGCTTGACCGTTCCCCCCTTCTTCTCGAGGTGGGCCGCCTCCCGGTAGAAGGCCTCGATGCGCTCTTGGCAGAAGGGGAGAAGAGCGTCGGCCTGAGCAGTGCCGAGCCACTCTTCCAGCGTTCCTGCCTTCGGTGCGCAGACCTCCGACCGACGGTTCCCTGTCCACCACTCGGGACCGTACAACTCGCCGGCGAGGATCTGCTGATAGCTCTCTGGATGGGTGAGCGCGCCATACACTTCCATCCAATAGCTCGCCGCCCTAGGCTCGAACCGGAAAGGACCGTAAGTGGCGATCTCGGGGTGCTGGCCTAGGAGCCGGGTCACCCACGTCGACCCGCTGCGGCCAAGCGTAGTAAGCATGATGGGCTGCAGGGCCCCCACCGGCGGATACGGGGCTCCGTGCCTCTTGCCGTGAACCGAGCCCAGCGTCAACCGGGTCCCGTCATCGACGAGGGCGAAGAGGTCGAGGCAGAACCGGTCGGGCAGTCTGGCGCCGTTGACGGTGCCCTCGAAGCCGGAATGCCCAGCCCACGAGAGATCCGGGTAGAGCTCGCTTGCCTCTGGACAGGGAGTTGCCACGCCGATCCGGGCCTGAACGACGCCCGCGCACCTCACCTCGACCTCAGTCACGCGGCTGCTCGCGCCCACGACCCACCCGGAAAGGAAAAGCGGGTAGGTCGTGCGGCTGTCGCCGATCTCGGGGGTCGTGAGCCGCCCCTCGCGAATCGCGCCGTGGCGAGCCACCTCTACGGAATCGATCGTGAGGGCGGGTGCTCGTTCCGGCATCGTGTCCGGCGGCGATGGCGTGAGCAGCGCCCCCTCTGCGTTGATTCTCATGACTTCTCTTCCAGGTCGCGCTGCGACTGCTGCGCAGGCACCATGCCCGTCACGGGAAGGGGCAACGACCGCTCGCCCAGGTGAAAGAGCGAACGGGAGTGCAGCCCCCGCATGAGCGGGGAGAGGCGAGCAGATGTCTCCGAGGAGCTTCGAATGAGGCCCTGCATACGTGAGGTGTCGCAGCCTGGTCGGGGGTCCTTGGCCGGTGGGGGACCACCTCTGCGGCAACCCATCGAGAGGTCGGAGCAGGCTACTTCCAGAGGCGTGGTCCACGCATCAGCAATGTCCGGCTTTTCTCTAGCAAGTGGTGATCCAGCAGACTCGGACATCCTTAGAAGGCGTAAGTAGCGTTATTACAACGCCTTATGCAGACCAACGCGGATCGTCCTGTGAGTGCCTGCACCGCCAGGGTGGCAACGAGGTGCAGAGTCGGGAAAAGAGTGCGCCGAAGCCTCTGGCATCGAGGAGCGTGCTTTGTCAGGTTCTCTCGGCGTTCGCAGGATTCAAAGGACGTTCCGGACGCCCGCTAAACCGAGGGTACGATCATGACGGATGCGCGCTCCGCAGCCGTGGCCAGTCGCTCGGAGGAGGTCCGGGCGGGCCACCTCGAGTTCATCTATCCGAGCGTCAAGCCGCTCTATCAGGAACCCCTGACGCTCGTTAGCGGACGCGGAGTCTGGGTCGAAGACGCCGACAGCCGCGAGTACCTGGATTTCTTCAGCGGCATTCTCGTCACCTCGCTCGGGCACCGTAACGAGGAAGTGAACGACCGAGTACGAGCGCAGATGGACGAGATCGGCCACACATCCACGCTCTACCTGACCGAGCCTCAGGTGAGCGCTGCGAGGAGGTTCGCGGCGATTGCGCCGGGAGAGCTCAAGAAGTGCTTCTTCACCAACAGCGGGACCGAAGCCCTCGAGACCGCGATCATGACCGCGTGCCTGTACACGGGCCGGAGCGAGGTCATCGGGTTCCGCTACTCCTATCACGGCCGGAGCATCCTCGCGACCAACGTCAACGCCCACGGAGACTGGCGGCCTCTCGGCACCCTCGTCCCAGGAATCAAGCACACGCTCGCGCCGTACCTGTACCGATCACCCTTGAGACACGATACGGAGGAAGAGGCCGCCGAGGCCTTCGCAAACGACCTGGATGAGGTGATCCGCTCCTCCACGAACAAGAAGCCGGCGTGCTTCCTGGCCGAGCCGATCATGGGTCTGGGCGGCTACGTCGTTCCCCCCCGGGGCTACTTCCAGCGGGCGGCCGAGATCATCCGCAGCTACGGCGGGCTGTTCATCGCCGACGAGGTGCAATCCGGTCTCGGGAGGACCGGAAAATGGTTCGCCGTCGAACATTGGGACGTCGAGCCCGACATCATGTACACGGCCAAAGGGATCGCCAACGGCTACCCGGTCGGCGTTACGATCGCCCGTGAGGAGATCGCGGATGCCTGGACCGCGAAGACCATCTCCACGTTCGGCGGGAACCCGATCTGTATGGCGGCGACCGACGCCACGCTCGACATCATGGCACGCGAAGAAGTCCCAGCTCGGGCTCACGTCCGAGGAAACCAGCTCCGGACCGGGCTCGACGAGCTCTTTGCCAGGCACGCCTGGATCGGGGAGGTCCGAGGAATGGGCCTCATGCAGGCGATGGAATTGGTCGAGGATCGCGCGTCGAAAGCCCCGAGCCCGGAAAAGGCGACGGCACTGCTCGAGGCTTCCCGCGATGAAGGACTACTGATCGGCATGGCGGGGGTCTACAGCAACGTGGTGCGCTTCGCGCCATCCTTGCTGATCACGGAGGAGGAGGTCGCAGAGGGGCTCACGAGGCTGGGTCGAGCGTGCGCCCGCGTGGGGTGACACTCGCTGGCTTCAACCCACGAGGCGGACCCGGCCGATCTCGTAGTTCTGCGGCGGCTCCGCGCCGAGGAGATGCCGGACGAAGTAGTCCCACCTGCGCCGCATCATGTATGGCTCGTTCCCGAAACCGTGGCGGCGATTGGGGAACAGCACGAGGTCGAAGTCCTTGTTGGCCTCGATGAGGGCATCGACCACGACCATCGTGTTGGCCGGTGGCACGTTGTCATCCAGGGTGCCATGCGCGATGAGCAGCTTACCAACTAGGTTCTCGGCCAGGAGTTGGTTCGCCTGGTTGTCGTAGTTGGTCGTGCCATCCGGGTATTCCTCGAGCAGCCCCTGCCACTTCTCTCCCCAGTCGTCCTCATAGAGCCGGTTGTCGTGATTACCGGCCTGGGACACCGCGACCTTGTAGAAGTCCGGGTACCGCATGATCGCGTCGGCCGAAGCAAAGCCACCGCCCGAATGTCCGAAGATCCCGACTCGGTCCAGATCCATCCACTCGTTGCGCTCGCCGAGCTGGCGGATGCCTCCGATCTGATCGGGCAGGCCGTTGTCGCCCATGTTGCCGTAGTACGTTTCGTGGAAGGACTTGGAGCGCATCGGCGTCCCCATCGCGTCGAGCTCCACTACGACGAAGCCGAGCTCGGCCAGCGACTGCAAGTCCCGGTGGGCCGCTCTGAAGTTCCGGCTCCCGACACTCCCACTCTGTGGTCCCGGGTAGAGGTAGTTGATGACCGGATACGTCCTCGATGGGTCGAAGTCCGAGGGCCGGAACATGAGGCCGTAAAGGTCGGTCTCGCCGTCTCGTGCCTTCACGTCGAACGGGATGGGCGCTTGCCAGCCCGACGCTACGAGGCGGGAGATGTCCGCCTCACCGAGCTCCATGCGGACCCGCCCGTCCATGTCGCGGACGACGCTGACCGGCGGGACGACAGGCGTCGACCAGCTGTCCACGAAGTACTCTCCCGTGGGGGAAAGGGAGACTGAGTGGTCGGCGCTATCGGGCGTCAACAGCTGGAGGCCGGTGCCATCGAGGCCGATCCGGTACAGATAGCGGAAGTAGGGGTCGCCTTCCTCCCGCTCGTTGCCGACGAAATACACGGTCCGCGCGTCGGGGTCGACGCGTAGAACCTCCAGCACGTTCCAGTCTCCCGAGGTGATCTGCCGCTTCAGGCTCCCCGTATCGAGCTCGTAGAGATAGAGGTGCCCCCAGTCGTCGCGCTGAGAGTACCAGATGACCTCGTTCGACTCGGGAAGAAAGCGCCAATTCGAGCTTCGGTACCCGGACTCGTAGAAGGTCTCGACGGTCTCTTCGAGAACGTCCCGTACGGCCCCGGTTCGCGGATCAGCGACCCGGAGCGACGCTCGCTTGTGGTCCCGGGAGCTCGACACGAAGGCCAGCTGAGACGCGTCTGGGCTCCACTCGACGTCCGCGAACGTCCCACCGCACGCAACGTGGTCGCAGGTGGTTGACCGGTGTGGGTCCGGTGGCATGTCCAGCCGCACCACGCGCGACTCGGGAGGCGCGTCCAGATTGATCACCAAGCGGTGGATCCGGAAGATCACCGAGTCTTCGGGCAGCGGATACCTCCACGCGTCCAACTCCGGGTGGCCGACTTCCGTCGTCACGAGATACATCATCCCCACACCGCGGGCGTCGTGCTGGAAGGTGGCGATCCGGCGGCTGTCCGGTGACCAGGCCAGCACCGGGCGGTCGCTGCGCGCCCAGCCGGCGTTGTTCGTCGCGTACCCGAAGTCCTCCTCACCGTCCAGCGTCAGGCGGGTTTCTTGGCCGGTCGCGAGATCACGTACCCACAGATCGTGACCCTGGATGAAAGCGATTTTCGATCCGTCCGGGGAGACGACCTCCGCCCGGCTCGGGTCCTGCGGCAGCTCTTCGCATCGATAGGAATCGAGACCGCACGCGAACCCTCTCTCGTCGTCCGCGAAGACGGCCGTTCCGGCGTCGAGATCGAGCTCCCCTTCCGGCAACGCCAGCGGTTGGTAGCTCGAGCCTGCCGCCGCCGAAAGGGCGGAAGCCAGCCTCGGGTGGTCGAACGCGCGCGCCCGGCTCCGGCCGTCCGGATCAACTACCACGTACTCCTCGCCCTCCGGGGTCCGGTTCCGAAACCAGAACCGCTCGTCCTCCGACCAACTCGGACTCACGGTACCGCCGAGCACGAGGTCATCGGTGTTCGCGCCGAGAAATCGTTCTGCTCGGGCGTAGTCCGCGGCGGTCAGCGCTCGCGGCGCCTGTTGGGCCGCCAGGACCGTGCCCGGCACGGTGGTTACGATCGCGCACTGCACGGCGATCACGTATGCACACCGCGCTATGGCTGCGAACGGCGCGGAAAGCGAAGTCGAGGGCCGCATGTTCAACCTCCGAATGCGGTTGGGGCGGGATCGGGCGAACTCACCCACGTAGGTCCACGAAGTCGTCCTTGTCGAATGCGTCCACCTGGATCACTTCGTCTCGAAGCGCGTCCGCACTCATGACTTGCAGTCGCTCTTCCTCGGTGATGATGCCTGCTTCCAGCGCGCTGACGAGGAGCACGTCGCCAGGAGCCTTGTCGAGCACGCCAGCGCGCACGGCATCTCGGATCTTCCGTTCGACGGCGAGAGCGGGCAAGGCGTGGCCGAGGGCGGCCTCGAGCCTGCCCAGCCCAGGGTCGAAGGGTCCCGGTACGTAGATGTCCTTCGTGAGCAATGCCCGTGCGTCCGCGTCGTCCAGAAGGGCCCGGGCCACAGCGCTTCCGAGCTCGTCGCTCGGCGGCGTGTGGCGTGGCCCCAGAGGGAAAATGATCGGTCGCAGGGCCCAAGCGGCCGCTCTGTTCGGAAGGTTGCGCAGCAGGCCGAGCAAGGCGGCTTGGATCTCGTGCAGCGCGTGCTGACACGACCAGTCAATGAACGGTCGCGCATGCTCCGGCTCACCCTCGTCGATGAAGCGTTTCAATGCGGCTGAGCCGAGGTACATCCAGGCCAATGCGTCAGCCAGGCGGCCGCTGATCTTCTCTCTTCGCTTCAGCTTCCCGCCGAGCGTACCCATGGCCGTGTCCGACATCACGGCGAATGCCGAGCTCATGCGCGTGAGTTGGCCAAAGTAACGCTTGACTGAACCGCCGCCCCGGGGCCTGGCCAGCCGACCACCCGTTATCCCGAGGAGAAACGCCCGCACGGCGGTCGACACGACGAAGCCTACATGGCCGAAGAACGCTCGATCGAATCTGGCGATGTCCCGCTCCGCGGCACCGCGCATCTCGTCCTGCACGAAGGGATGGGAGCGGATGGCTCCTTGACCGTAGACGATCATCGAGCGGGTCAGGATGTTGGCGCCCTCGACCGTGATTCCGATCGGGACGGCCTGGTAGGCGTTCGCCAAGATGTTGCGCGGCCCCCGGCAGATCGCAGCACCCGCGCGGATGTCCATCGCGTCATTGACGACGTCGCGCATCGCCTCTGTGAGGTAGGCCTTGGCGACTGCCGAGAGAACCGACGGTCGCTCGCCAGCGTCGACGGCCCCGGCTGTGAGCGTTCGGACGGCATTCATCGTGTAGGTCAGCCCACCGATGCGGGCGAGAGGCTCCTCGATGCCCTCGAATCGTCCGATGGGCGTGTCGAACTGTTCGCGGACCGTCGCGTAGGCTCCGACGACCCGCGCCGCGAGCTGGGCTGATGCTCCGGCGAGGGACGGGAGCGAGATCGACCGGCCCGCGGCGAGGCTCTCCATCAACATCCGCCACCCCTCGCCGGCCCGCTCGCGTCCACCGATGATGAAGTCCAGCGGGACGAAGACGTCACGACCCTTGTTCGGACCGTTGTGGAAGGGGACCCCCATCGGATCGTGCCGCTCCCCGATCTCGATCCCGGGCAGATCAGCGGGAATCAGCGCGCACGTGATCCCTCGATCCTCCTCACCGCCCAGGATGCGTTCGGGGTCGAGGAGTCGGAACGCCAAACCGATGACAGTCGCCACGGGGCCCAGCGTGATGTATCGCTTCCGCCACGTGAGCCGCATGCCCAGCACTTCCTCACCGTTGTACATGCCCCGGCATACGATCCCGTGGCTCTGGGTGGCCGCGGCGTCGCTTCCCGCCTCGGGTCCGGTGAGAGCGAAGCAAGGGACTTCCTCACCCTTCGCCAGTCGCGGGAGGTAGTGGCCCTTTTGATCGTCGGTGCCGTAGTGCAAGAGCAACTCGGCAGGGCCGAGCGAGTTGGGCACCATGACCGTCACCGCCAAGGTGACGCTACGGCTCGCCAGCTTCGTGATGACGGCGGAGTGGGCTCCCGCCGAGAAGCCCAGCCCACCGAACTCCTCCGGGATGATCATCCCCATGAAGCCGTGACGACCGATGAAGTCCCATACGTCGGGTGATACGTCCCCCGCCTGGACGATCTCCCATTCGCTCGTCATCGCACACAGCTCCTCGACGGGCCCGTCGAGGAATTCCTGCTCGCGCTCCGATAGCGGCTTGGGTTCGAAGTCGAGCAGCTTTTGCCAGTCCGGATCGCCCGAGAACAAATCTCCGTCCCACCAGACCGTCCCCGCGTCCAAGGCGATCCTCTCGGTCTCACCCATGCGCGGCAGGATGGGGGCGATGAGCTTCAAGACGACTGGAGTGATCAGCGCGCGTCGGATAGGCCTTACTCCGAACAAAGTGGCGATCACCCCGAACCCGACAGCGATCCCGCCGAACAGGGTTGCCGAGTCGGCTCCGCCCCAGAACCAAGCCAACAAACCGAGGAATCCGGGAACCGCCCACGCGGCATAGCCACGCCCCACATAGAACAGCACCGCGCTCATCGACACGAGCCCGAGGATCACGAGAGCCTGCACTCTAGACCTCCATGTGGTTGTCCAGTGGAGCTGACCGCCCGCGTCGATCGAGCAGACCGAAGCGGGGGTTTCTGGGCCCCTCGACGTTCACGTCTGCGCCGTGGTCGGTCCGGCGTCAAGTTACGAGCCTCCGGAATGGCCTGGCCTGCCGGACCGGCCTCTCGCTGGCGGGGGCTTCCCGCTGTGGGGCCTGCTGCCCCGTGCCGGTTGCGGGCCGGCCGCACCGCCTCGTTACCTTGCCGTGCTTCGGCCGTCGGGGTAATCCGAGCGTAGGTCGCCCACGCCGAACGAATACGAAGCTGTGCGGCCACGCACCGGAGGTCGAGCGAGTGTCCAAACCGGCAACTGACGAAGAAGGTCGATCTCTTCCCGTTCTTCCGACGGCGTCCGACCTTGCCGCGGGCTTCCAGGTCGAGGAGGGCTTCGCTCGCTTCAGCCAAAAGGACGACATCTTCAGCCGCTCGTTTTGGGACGCGTCCATACGCTCCGACAAG
Organism: Longimicrobiales bacterium; assembly: GCA_965248625.1. Taxonomy (GTDB): domain Bacteria; phylum Gemmatimonadota; class Gemmatimonadetes; order Longimicrobiales; family Gaopeijiaceae. The sequence goes on from OZ252109.1 coordinate 3,738,768, forward strand.
TCCGATCTCTTCTACAGGACGTACCGGAAACCGCTCGAGAGATCGAAGGCGGTGGACGGTTTCTCACAGCGGGACTACGCGCTCCGCAACGCTGCCTGGCACGTCACCGACATATTCGCGGAGCTCAAGGAGGACGAGAACCGGCGAGAGGGCTTCCTCGACGAATACACGGTCCAGCGAGATGGGCCTCCCGAGCGTGTTCCGGTCAAGTCGACCGACGACATGGCCGAGGAGATCAAGCACGTGGGACGGACGTTTGGGGCCGACCTCGTGGGGATCACCGGGTACGACGAACGCTGGATCTACAAGCACAAGTACTCCCGGCAGGGCAAGTCTGAAAAGCCCCAGGAGCTCTCTGAAGGGCTGGAGCACGTCATCGTCATTGCCCAAGCGATGGATCGCGACCTGATCGACACGGTCCCGTCCGCATTGAGCGGCGCTGCGACCGGAGTCGGATACTCGCGGGACACGATCGTGCTTCTGGCGCTGACCCAGTACATCATCAACCTCGGCTACCGGGCCGTAGCCACCATGAACGACACGGCGCTGGCCGTGCCACTCGCGATCCAAGCGGGACTCGGGGAGTACGGGCGTCACGGTCTTCTGATCACGAAGGAGTTCGGTCCGAGGGTGCGGCTCGGCAAGATATTCACAGACCTCCCGCTCGCTCACGACCGGCCAGCGCAATTCGGCGTCAAGGCCTTCTGCGAAACCTGTCGCCGTTGTTCCGACGCCTGTCCCGTGGGCGCCATCGCCGACTCCGTGCCGTCGCCCGAGGTGCACAATCGCTCGAACATCGTCGGAGTCCGGAAGTGGACCACGGACGCGGAGAAGTGCTTCGGCTTCTGGGTGAACCAGAACTCGGACTGTTCGATCTGCATCCGCGTTTGTTCCTACAACCGCGACTTTGGTCGATGGTGGAATCGCGTGTGGCGGGCCCTGGCCGCAACGGCGCTTCGGCGCTTCTTGCTCTGGCTCGACGGCGTCATGGGGCACGGAAACCGGATGTCGCCGAGCTCGTGGTGGGCGAGAGGCGCCGAGCACTGACCCCCCGTCTTGTCCAGTTGCTGCCCACGGTTCTACTCTCGGTCTTCGCTTCTTGCACGTCGCTCAGGAGAGGGCGCGCCGCGGCAATCGCCGATAGCTGCGCCCGCCAAGAGGAGGCATCGTGTCTGACGAATACGCCACGCGCCATCTGGCTGGATTGGCGACCCGTCGTCGCTCGAGCCCGGCGACCCGTCGTCGCTCGAGCCCGGTGGAGCGCACCGCTTTCTTCCTGGTCGTCACTGGCCTGCTCGTTTCTTCCCCCGGCATCTCCGGCCAGGAGTTGTCGCGATACGAGCAGCTCGCCCGAGATGCGTTCGAGCAGCTGATCGAGATCAACACGACCCAGAGCTCTGGGAATACGGTCGAAGCGTCCGAGGCGATGGCAGCCCGCCTCCGGGCGGCTGGGTATACCGACGCTGACGTCCACGTGATCGAGACCGCACCGCGCAAGGGCAACCTCGTCGCACGCCTCCGCGGCCGCGACACTGGCCGCAGGCCAATCTTGCTCCTCGCCCACATCGACGTCGTGGAGGCCGATCCGGCGGACTGGACCCTTCCGCCGTTCGAGTTCATCGAGCGGGACGGCTACTACCACGGCCGCGGCACAGGTGACGACAAGGACGAAGCCGCGATCTACATCGCGAACCTCATCCGCATGAAGGAGGAAGGGTTCGTCCCCGACCGCGACATCATCGTGGCCCTTACGACGGACGAGGAAGGCGGTCCGGACAACGGCGTCGATTGGCTCCTCGCGAACCGGCCCGACCTCGTCGACGCCGAGTACGCGCTGAACGAGGGCGGCGGGGGCACGCTGAGGGACGGGGAGCGGGTCTCGAACGGCGTCCAGGCCTCCGAGAAAGTCTACCAAAGCTTCCAGCTCGAGGTCACCAATCCCGGTGGCCACAGCTCCCGCCCGCGCCGTGGCGACAACGCGATCTACGACCTCTCCCGCGCGCTGACCCGGATCGGTGAGTTCGATTTCCCCATCCAGCTCAACGAGGTGACTCGCGCGTTCTTCACCGGGACCCAGGCGCTCGAGAGTCCGGATAACGCTGCGGCAATGAGAGGGATCCTCCGAGATCCGCCGGACCCTTCCGCGGTTGCGGTTCTAGAGGTCGACCCCGCGTACAACGCGCTCATGCGGACGACCTGTGTGGCCACCATGCTGAATGGCGGGCATGCCCAGAACGCGCTTCCGCAACGCGCGCAGGCCATCGTGAATTGCAGGGTCCTGCCGGGCCACGACCCTACAGACGTTCAGCGCATGTTGGTGGATGTCGTAGCCGACGTGGTGGTTTCGATCACGCCGGTGAACCAGCCGACCGCGAGCCCTCCGTCGCCACTCGCGCCCGAGGTGCTCGCGCCGATCGAGCGGATCACGGAGGAGATGTGGCCCGGCGTTCCCGTCATCCCGACCATGAGCACCGGGGCCACCGACGGGCTGTATCTCCGCAACGCGGGCATCCCGACCTATGGCGTGTCCGGCCTGTTCTACGACTCGGAGGACGTACGTGCCCACGGCATGAACGAGCGCATACCGATCCGATCGTTCTTCGAAGGGCAGGAGTTCCTGTACCGGCTGGTGAAGGCGTTGAGCTCAGGCGGAGTGAGCTGAGGCGCGGAGTTGCCTGCGCGGAGGGGACCTGCGTGAGCGGAGGTCAGTGTGGCAGGCTCGGCTTCAGCGCTCCGTACGTCCACGCACCACCGATTGCCGCCGCCAGCGGCACGATCACGACGCTGACACCGCTCCCGATGAGCGCGTAGAGCGGTCCCGGGCAAGCCCCCAGAAGCGCCCACCCCAGGCCGAATACGGTCCCCCCCAAGGCCGTGGCGGCGTAGCCCACGTTCTTCTGCGCGAGCTCCATCGGCCCACCGTCGGCGGCCTGGACGCCGAGTCTCCGGAGCAGCCAAAGCGAAAGCGCACCCACCGCCACTCCACTCCCGAGAATCCCGTACATGTGGAAGACTCTGGAACCGGAACATCTCGGTGATGCGATACCACGAGAGCGCTTCACTCTTCGTGAGGACGATGCCGAAGTAGATGCCCGCGAGCAGATACATCCAGAGCCGTCGTGGTGCGGATGCTTCGCCTCCTTGACCGATGGCGTCCGGACCGGAGTTGGCCGGCGCGGCGACCATCGGCGGACTATCCTCCGCCGCGACCCCGCCGTGATCGGAATCACGCGTCGGCGTGCCACCGGGGGTCATGGGAGTCTCGATGGGATTCGTCATGGCCTCCCCCTCAGAACAGGACGGGAAGGACCAGGTGGGTCACGAACAACCCACCAACGAAGAAGCCGATCACCGCGACGAGCGAGGTCTTTTGCAGCGCCGCGAGGCCCGTGATGCCGTGCCCGGACGTACACCCCCCCGTGTACCGCGCACCGAAGCCGAGCAGGAAGCCGCCGACCACGAGCACCACCACCGCGGAAGGTCAGGAGGGCCGACCAGCTGAACAGCGCCGGCGGAACCAGCCCGGATTGGTCCTGGATCCCGAGAGCCAGGATGTCGGCCCGTGTTGCCGCGGAGATGGCGACGGGATCCGGATTGGCGAAGACACCCCCAGCAATCAGACCGCCGAGAACGATCCCGGCCGCGAACATCAGGTTCCATCCGCCGATCTTCCGCCAGTCGTACCGCAGGTACTCGATCCGTCCGGGGAGAGTCGCCGCGCATACGTGCCGCAAGCTGGACGAGATCCCGAACGCCTTGCCGCCCACCACCAACAGCACAGGCACCATGATTCCGATCAGGGGTCCCGAAATCCACCAGGGCCAAGGATTGGTCATGAGCTCCATCAACGTCGCCTCGCTCAGCAAGTGTTGCAGGCCCGACCTCTGGCAGTATTCTGCCGGCGCTGTCAGGCACCGAAATCTGAAGCGGAAAAGCTAGCCGATCGGACGCCTGCGGGTCATCCCCCGATCGGACGCCCGCCGGCCATCCCCCTACGGAAGTCCAAAAAGTCCTCTTTACTTGTTTCCCCGAGGAGCCTCCACAGCGCGGTCCACGTGCGCAGACCGGCATCGATGGAAGAGAGTCGAAAGAATTCGTTGGGCGCGTGGAAGTCCTCGTCGGCGATGGAGAACGAACACATCACGGTGTCGACGCCAAGCTCACGTCTGACGATGTCGGCGACTGGCAGCGTGCCGCCGATGCGGATTCGGTGAGGTGTCGCGCCGTGGGTCTCCGTGAGAGCGGACTCGACCGCAGTCAACAGCGGATGGGTCGGAGGCAGCTCATAGGCGGCGGAGTGACCGCGATCGGCACCAAAGGAGACCTCACACCCCTCGGGAAGTCGTCGGACAAGGAAGTCCTTTACCCTCCGGACTAGGCGCTCGGGATCCTGACCGGGCGCCACACGGATCGTCACCTTCGCATGGGCTTCATGGGGAATGACGGTCTTTCCACCAGGGCCGGAATAGCCTCCCCACATGCCGTTGATATCGAGGCATGGGCGTAGCCATAGGCGTTCCAAAGTGGTGTGGTCCGGTTCTCCCCGGGGTGTCGCTCCGACCTCCGCGAGGAACGATCTGTCATCGAACGGAATGTCGGCCAGGGCTTTCCGGTCATCGTCGTTGATGGACCTCACCCCGTCATAGAAGCCTGGCACCGCAACCGCGCCGTCGTTTGCGTGCAGTCCGGCCACCATCCGCGCAATGACATGAAGGGCGTTGGGCACCGCTCCGCCGAATCGACCCGAGTGGAGATCCTTATCTGCCGTGCGGACGGCGAACTCGAAGCCGGCGTTTCCTCGTGAGCCTACGTTGACGGTCGTGAGGTCCGGCCTCCAGGTCGCTCCGTCGGCCGAAAGCAGGGCGTCGGTCCCGAGGAGCTCCCCGTGTTGACGAAAGAGGGCTCCGAGAGTGGGACTACCGAGCTCCTCCTCCCCCTCAAGGAGCACTTTGACGTTGAGTGGCAGGCCCCCTTCGACGTGCAGAAACGCAGCGATGGTTTCCAGTGCGATGGATGACGGCGCTTTGTCGTCCGACACGCCTCGGCCGTAGATGCGGCCGTCGCGAACCTCTGGTTCGAAGGGAGGCGAGTGCCAGCGGTCGAGGGGGTCCGGTGGCTGCACGTCGTAATGTCCGTAGACGAGGATCGTGGGCCGGGCCGGGGCAGACAGCCACTCACCATAGACAGCAGCGTGACCACCGGCGTCGAGCGTCCGCACGTTCGAAAGACCGATGGCCCGGAGTCGGAGGAGAAGGGCCTCCCGAGCTTTCGCCATGCCGTGCTCATACGACGGATCGGTGCTAACAGACGGTATGCGGACCAGGTCCAGCAACCTCTCGAGGATCGCGGGCCGGTCCTTCTCCAGGTGATCCAACACCGCGTCGCTCACGACCGCCCTCCGTCCACCGAGAGGATCTGTCCCGTAATCCACCCGGCCGAATCCCCGGCGAAGAAAAGCACTGCGGCAGCGATATCCTCCGGGGTGCCGAGCCGCCTCGCGTGGATATTCCTGATGAGGCGTGCTTGACCCTCAGGGCCGTACGCTTCCCACTGCCGCTCGGTCGACGGGTTGGACAACACGAATCCGGGCGCTACCGCATTGACGGTTACACCGTTTGGCGCGAGCTCCCACGAGAGTTGCTTGGTGAGCCCGACGAGCGCGTGCTTGGCGGAGGTGTATGCTTGAATACCGGTGAGGCTCGGTCGTAGGCCCGCGCCCGACGCGATGAAGACGATTCGTCCCTTTCCTCGCGCCGTCATGAGGGGCCCAACGGCCTGTGCCAGCCAGAACGCGCTGTCGACATTCGCCTGGAAGACCGCCCGCCAGGCCTCTTCGTCCACCTCTTCGATGGGGCGCCCAACCTGACCCCGCACGCCGCCCGCGGCGCTGACGAGAATCTCTATCGGTCCGGAAACGCGCTCGATCTCGTCGATGGTCGCGGCCACAGCCGAGCGATCGGAGAGATCCAGGGTGTGCGGTGTCGCGTCGACACTCTCGGCCGTGGCTGCCAGGCCGTCGCCGTCGATGTCACAGACGTGTACGGTCGCGCCACGGTCGTGGAACTCTCGGGCGATTGCCCGGCCGATGCCTTGGGCCGCGCCCGTGACCACGGCAACCCGGCCGGAGAGCTCTAACTGCATACCGCCGCCAGAGCGTCGAAGGTCTCGGGTGACTGGGACCTGCGACCGCCTTCGATGTCGTGCACCAGCTCTAAGAGTCGGTCGATCGCTGGGGTTGCGACGCCGACTTCGGCGGCCAGGGTGGCGACAATGGCTATTTGAGCGTCCACTTCGGTTTGCCGTTTGTGCACGGCCAGATCTCGCCAGACTCCAGAGTGGGTCTTCGCCGATCCGCGGTTGAAAGTGGCGAGGTCCGCCACGCTCTTCCGGGCAGCCACCTCGCTCGAGGCTCTGTCGAACGAATTGGGGTCGAACCCGTCGAATCCGACCGGGACGACTCCGCGGGCCGCGGCAGTCGCCATCACTTCGCTGCCGAGAGCGTGCCAGACCCGAAAGCGCCGGAGATCGGCGAAGTTGTCGGCCATCGAATCCATGTTCAACGCGGTGGCGAACAGCATGGCTCCGTAAGCCAGCTTCCCCCAGAGAAATCCCCAAACGTTGTCCGTCATCACGGCGTTCGGTTCAACGAAGCGAAACATCGTAAGCATCCGATCCGCACGTCCGCGTGACTCCCCATCCAACTCGCCCACCACCATCGCGCCACGGTTCCCGAAGAGGATACGGCCGGGACCGAGAAGGTCGGCGCCGAAATTGACGAAGGACCCCATGGTCCGCCTTTCGCCGACATGGCGGGCAATCGCGATTTCGTTCAACCCATTCTGTGCCGAGATAACGAAACCCTCGTCGGCCAGGTGAGGCGTCAGCTGGGTGATCGCGGCCGCGGTATGTTGCGCCTTGACTGCCAGGACGATGCGTGAGAACCGGCCCTCGAGCTCGATCGGCGTCATGGCCGGCACACGAACCCTGAAGGAGTCGACGGGTCCCTCGATGTCGAGTCCCGTCGTGCGACACGCCTCGACGTGGTCCTGTGCGACGTCGACCAGCACGACATCGACACCCGCACGGGCCCAGAACGCGCCCATCGTGCCACCTATGGCGCCGCCCCCCCAGATCAGGACCGGTTCGGCCATCCGCCCTCCAGCTCGCTCCGCGTTTCGTCGACGCCCACTGCCCACAGAGCCAGCATGTCCGCATCACTGGCCCCATACTCCCCGCCGAAGGCACCGTCGCCGAGCAGCTCCCTGGCCTGCGCTGGACCACTCAACCCTAGTCTCGTTTTGTCCACGACCGGCTTGGCCTCGTCCGGCATTGCTACTTCGGCCAGACGTGTCCACGGAAAGTTTTCGAACCAGTTGGCATGGGACGGATTGGCCGCGATCCCCTTCGCCTTTTCCACGACGCGAGGTCCACGCCACCAGTCGTGGAACTTGAGGGACATTTCGGGACGATCGGCCATGAGCTCGCGACAGAGATGGCCCACCGGCGCGTTACCCCCGTGACCATTGACGATCAGCAATCGGCGAAACCCGGATTGGTGCATCGATTCGATCACGTCGCGAGCCACGGCCAGGAGGGTTTCCAGCTTGAGCGATATGGACCCGGGAAAGGCCGCGAAATACGGCGCGCAGCCGAATGCCATCACCGGATAAACAGGCACCCCGGTGGGCTCGGCAGCTTCCAGCGCGACCCGCTCCGCGAGGATCGCGTCGACGCAAAGCGACAGGAACCCGTGTTGTTCGGTCGAACCGATGGGCAAGACGCACCGATCGTCTGTTTCGAGGTATCTCTCGACCTGCATCCAGTTCATGTCCGCAATGCGCATCCGGCGGGCTCCGGGAGATGTTGGGCTGGCGACGGGCCTTCGCCGATGCTAGGACGTCCGAATATCAGCCGCATCCAGTCATTGGACCACCGGACTCCGCAGGGCCGCCGTTCGGTAACGTGCTGGGATCACCCTTCAGAGGCCGCTCATTGCTTGACACTCCGCCCCTTCCGCCGGACACTTGCAGCTCCCACCCGCCCTGTCGATCCACCGCTCCGTCCGAGCGGACACCCATGAGCGCCGAGATGCCAGCACCGACCGCCCCCATGGGGGCCTCGACTACAGGTACCGCCGCGCAGGAGCTGATCCACCGGCAGCGGCGCAGCCTCTTCCCCAGCCTCAAACCGTACTACGAGGAGCCCCTCGTGCTCGTGGAGGCCGAAGGCGTTTGGGCTACGGACACGGAGGGCAACCGCCACCTCGACTTCTTTGCGGGCATCCTGACCACCTCCGTCGGACACTGCCATTCGCGTGTGGTCGCGGCCGTGCAGGACCAGGTGGCCCGCCTCGGGCACACCTCGACCCTGTACGTCACCGAGCCGCAGGTTGAGGCCGCCGAGCGGCTTACGGGGCTCGCACCCGCCGGTCTGGCAATCCAGTCTCGATGGCCGCCACGAGCGCGACATTGGACGTGATGGTGGAGGAAGACGTCCGGGTGCGCTCCTCAGAGCGAGGAGCACAGCTTCGCGCGGGACTGGACAGTCTGCAGGCAAACCACCCTTGGATCGGCGACGTGCGCGGGATGGGGCTGATGATCGGCCTCGAGCTGGTTGAAGATCCGGTCACCAAAGAGCCGAGCGGCCGGCTGGGCTCGGCGCTTCTCGAAGTGCAGGCGTCGGTCGGGGGCCCGTTTACGGCGCCCTCGAGGGGCTGAGTCGTCGCCGGCGTCCCGCCTGCCTCACGGACGTGCGCACCCTGCCCTCGCGTACGCGCGCAAATTGATGCATCGGTGTGATTCGACGCACCACACGGAGTGACCGGCTCCGCGGGTGCGACGTGACTATGGGTAGCTACCGAAGGTGTGAAATGGCGGAAAGGGGGTGTTCCCTTAAGTCCACCGACCCCAAGATATAGTGGTTACCGGGGCTCTGCGGGCCGTTTCCCACGTCCGGTGCCGAGGTAAAGGGCCGAAGCTGGCGTGGGAGCACACTGAACAGCCTGCTCAAGCAAGCGGTAGAACAACAGGCCGCGAGCCCGGGATGTGCGTCGGTTGAAGCGAAAGGTGAACTCGTCCAGATAGTAGGGGAGGTGTTCGCGGGCGATCCCTCCTTGGAGGGTTCCGAGGACCCAGCGCTTGAGGAGAGACGCCACCCGATGTACGGCCGACATGAGCACGTGCGCGGGATCGCCGGAGGTCGAGAGGTTCGTGACCGTGTGGCGAAAGCCCAGTTTGGCGAGTCCCTGATAGCTTGGCCATCCGTCGGTATGCACCGTGCTTGCCGGTGCGATGCTATCCTTGACGAAGCCTCGCAGAACCGGAGCGGAGAGGTCGGGCACCCAACGCAGCCGTATTCTCCCGATCTTGCGTCCGTCGACCTCGGCGGCGATCGCGACGATGGCCTTCTTGATCGTCTCGCGGCCCCGCACTCCAGCCTCCACGCCCCCGACATAGCTCTCGTCCACTTGCACAACGCCGCTCAGCTGGTCGCGATCCGGTCGGACCATGGCCCGGCGGAGCTTGTGGAGCCAGACCCACGCTGTCTTGTAGCTTCCCAGTCCGAGCACACGCTGGAGCCCGAGAGCATTGGCTCCGTATTTCTGGCTCGTGAGCTCCCAGGCAGCGAGAAACCACAGACGCAGGGGCGAGCGCGTGCGGTGGAACACGGTTCCCGCCAGCACCGAGGTCTGCCTTCGACAGTGTGGGCAGACGAGACGCCCCCGCGATGCTCGCCAGACCTCTCCCAACCCGCCACAGCCCACGCACACAAACCCTTCCGGCCAGCGCAGACCCTCCACGTACTCCAGGCATGCCGCATCGTCGGGGAAGAACTCGTCCAGCTCCAGCCGCGTACGGGGATAGTCCACGCCGCCACGGAGCTGAGAAGCCGGAACCGCCATGACCACAACATGTAGTGGGCGGTGGACTTAAGGCAATACCCCATTGGCGGATTATACGCGTGGAGAATTCCTCGCTGTTGGGGCCGCTTTCGCTGGAATAGTCGGCACAAGTGCCCATAATGCACGCTTGCCGTCGCGGGCGGTTGTTCGCAGCGCGCCGGACTTGGCTGTCCTGAACGCGACCGTCTACACGTCCGATGACGGCCAGCCGACCACCGAGGCGTTCGCCGTGAAGGACGGGCGCTTCCTCGCCGTCGGCTCCACGGACGACATACAGAACCTCGTGACCGGCGACACAGAGGTTATCGACGGGCGCGGCTTGACCGTCACGGCCGGGTTCGTCGACGCCCATAGCCACCCGTCCGGAGTGCGTGAGCTGACAGGCGTCAATGTCGACCTTCGGACGGTGGCGGAGGTCAAGGAAGCACTGCGGCGGAAGGCGGCGGAGACCCCGCCGGGGTTCTGGGTCGAGGGGTACAAGTACGACGACACCAAGTTCGTGGGGGGGCGCCCCGTAACCCGTCGCGACCTCGACGAAGCCGTGCCCGACCACCCAGCGATGGTGGGCCACCGGGGAGGGCACACCGGCGTCTACAACAGCAGGGCCTTTGCTCTGGCCGGCGTTACGGCGGAGACTCGAGATCCCCCTGGTGGACACTTCTACGTCGAGAACGGAGAGCTGACGGGAAAAGTCGCCGAGCTCGCCCGCGGGTTGTTCGACGGGGTTGGGCAGCGACCCGAGGTCACCCGCGAGACGCGGCAGGCCGGCGTGAAGTTCATCTCCGAGCAGATGACCGCCGCCGGATTGACCACGGTCCACAACGCGGGCGGAGGAACAGAGAGCCTCATCGCCTATCAGGACGCCTACGAGGCGGACGAGATGCGATTCCGCATGTACATGCTGGTCCGCGGGGGCCTGTTCGGCGACCTCAAGGCGTCATTCGAGGAGGACTCCAAGGGATCGATCACGGAGGGGAAGCTGGCCGACTTCGTGATCCTGGCGGACGATCCGCACACCACTGATCCGGACGAGATCAAGAACATCCAGGTGCTGCGCACCGTGGTTGGAGGGCGTACAGCGCACGAAGCGTAGGCGGGTCCCTGGGTCAGGTCGCCGCTGGCGCTTCGCCTTCCGCGCTCCCCGACCCTTTCGCTACATCGATGCCGAACGTGAGGAGGATCTTCGGAACGCGTGTCTTGATGACGTACCAGCCGATGCCTACAATCGCGAAGGTGGCTAGTGCCACGCTCCAGCCGAAGCCGATGCGGAGGTAACGTGTCGCGATCTCCGAGGCTGCTGCCGCGGCAAGGCCGACGTAGGACCACGTCATCCAGTAGGCGTGGTGGGCGATCCACATCCGGCGCGGCTTCCGGCGAACTGCCGGGATGACACCCGCGATCGTGGTCAGCCCGCTGACGATGGCGGCGATGTGGAACGGGCCGAAGCCGCCGAACAGGTCGTAGATCATGAGTGCGGTAACGTTCACCGTCGCCATGGCGCTCGCATAGACCCAACCCATCCGTCGATGTCCGCTCGTGCCCTTCCTCGCGAGGAGCACGGCCAGACCAGAAGCAAGAGCGGTAACAGCCGAAGCGAGGTGCACCACGCCGAGCAGATCCATCGTGACATCGAGCTCCTGTGAAGGCATGTGTCGACGGAGGCCTTACGCATCCGGGCCTTCGAATGTTCTGGGCGCCCCCCGACCGGGGTCGGGGTGACGACGCGGGCAACGCAGCTGGACGGTGCGCAGCAGCATGGCGGCGCGCGGCAGGGGGGTGGTCTCTCACGCGACATGAAGCTCCTGGGACTGGCCGCCACGGGGATCTGCTCTATGCTGGGGGCCGCCATCAATGTGATCCCCATCATGCTCCAAAGGAACGTGCCGGGGATCGGGCCCGATGTGCTCCCGGCCTACGCCTTTGGAGCGCTGCCTGCTGTGCTGGCCGCCTTGGCGTACGCCATCCTCGCCTCGGCGATGCCCCGTGCGGGAGGGAGCTACATCTACGCGAGCCGCGGGCTGAACCCCCTCCTTGGCTTCATCGCGAGCTTCTCACACTGGTTCGGCTTGTCGATCGCGATCGGTGTCGTTTCCTACGTGCTCGTCCCCTTTCTGCGCGACCTCGCCCTTGCGACCGGATTCGACGCGCTGGGCGCCGCCCTCGAAACCGGGCCGGTGCGCCTGGGTGTCGCCCTGGCCTTCCTTTGGTTCTTCGTCGCGGTCAACCTGAGAGGCGTGAAGCTCTACGAACGGACCCTCGTCCCGCTGATGTTCCTGATGTTCATCGGAGGCGCGGTCGTGATCGTGGCTGGGTTCTCGTTTGACCACACCGACTTCGCCGCAGCGCTGCTGGAGCAGGAGGGCATCCCGGTCCCGAGCGCCACGGGCGCGGGAGTGTCGTGGACCGGATTCCTGGCGGCTTCGGCCATCTTGTTCTCCAGCTTCATCGGGTTCGATTCGATCGCTCAGGCGGGGGGAGAGGCGCGGGATCCGAATCGGTCACTCCCTCTCGCGATCGGGATCGCTGTAACGGTCGTCGGATCCTTCTACTTCCTCTTCACCGCCGCCGTGTACCACGCCGTTCCGTGGGAGTTCATGGCGGCGCGCGCACAGACGACGGATCTCACCGCACCGGGTCTGCTCGGGTATTTGCTCTCCCCCGGCTGGACCGTCGCCATCTTGGCCGGGGCGGCGATCGCGCTGATCAACGACTTGCCTGCCATGCTGCTGTCCGTCTCACGCTTGATGTTCGCATGGGCTGAAGACGGCATCTTCCCCCGCGGCGTCGCGGCGATCCACCCACGCTGGCGAACCCCTCATGTCGCCATCGTGCTCAGCGGACTCATGGCTTCGGTCGGGATCCTGGGAAGTCACCTGGCGGGCGACTTCTTCCTGGGCGTCGACGTGTTGGTGACGGCCATGCTCGTGAACTTCCTGTTCATGTGCCTTTCGGTTCTGGCGCTGCCCTACCGGAATCCTGCGCTCGCACGGGAGGTGCGCGTCGCCCGCGACCGGCGTCTCCAGGTCCCAATCGCGGCGGCTGGGGCCGTGTTGCTCACCCTTTTCCTGGTTGTGCACGTCGCCAAGGACCTCACCGCACCGGTTGAAGCGTGGTATTTCCGATCCACTCCCCTTTGGCTTGTTGTCATGGCGCTGGCCAGCTCGGTCTTCCTTTGGAAGTGGCGTCAGCTGGTTCGGAGCGGCGCCCCGGTCGACGAGATCTTCTCGACCCTACCTCCTGATTGACGGAGAAGGAGCATGTCGATGATTCGTGATCGCTCCTCGGCAGAGGCATCGGTCTGGCTTCTCGTCCTCGCATTGGTGCCCATGGCCACCGTCGGCTGTGGCGCGCCGTCTGGGCCCGAGCCCGCGGATATGGTGCTGGTCCGCGGCAAGCTGGTCACAGTAGACCCGGATCTACCCGAGGCCGAAGCGTTGGCCGTCCGTTCCGGGCGAATCGTCGCGGTGGGCAGCGATGAGGAGATCGTCGAATACGTGGGGTCGGAAACCACGGTCCTCGACGTTTCGGGCATGCTGACGGTGCCCGGCCTGATCGAAGGGCACGGACACTTCATGCGCTTTGGCAACGTCCTCACGCAGTTGGACCTCACCCAGGCGGAGTCGTGGGACGAAGTCGTCGACTTGGTGCAGTCTGCGGTGAGGCGGGTGGCGCCTGGCGAGTGGATCGAGGGGTGGGGGTGGCATCAGGACAAGTGGGACACGCCGCCCACGCCCAGCGTGGAGGGTCTACCCACGCATGGCCGCCTGAGTGAAGTGAGCCCCGACAACCCCGTGTTCTTGAGTCACATCAGCGGGCACGGCGTGTTCGTCAACGCCAGCGCGCTGGAAGCGTCGGGGATCACCAGGGACTCACCAAATCCGCCCGGCGGAGAGATCGTGCGGGACGGCCGAGGAGAGCCGATCGGCATGCTCCGCGAAGACGCGGCAACTCCCGCCCGTGACGCCCTCGCGGCATACCTGTCGCGCCTTTCTCCTGAAGAGGCGGATGCCCGGAACCGTGAGCACGTTCGACTGGCCGCCAACGAGACCCTCGCGAACGGAATCACGAGCTTTCAGGACATGGGCTCGACCTTCGAGTCTATCGACGTGCTCAAGACCGTGGCGGACGAAGGTGGCCTCCCGATCCGTCTGTTCGTTGCCATTCAGGAACCGGCCACGGCGCTCGAGGACCGTCTGTCCGACTACCGCATGGTGGGTTATGCAGACGACTACCTGACGGTGCGCACCATCGGTGAGAAGGTGCTCGACGGCGCGCTGGGCACACACGGGGGTTGGCTGCTCGAGCCCTACACGGACCTGCCCCGGAGCGTGGGATTCAACGTCACGCCGGTGGACGATATCCGGAGATCTGCGGAGCTGGCCGTCGAGAACGGATTCCAGATGGCGATCCAGGGCATCGGCGACCGCGCTGTCCGGGAGCTGTTCGACATCTACGAGGAGGCCTGGGGCGAAAGCCCCACCGGCGACTACCGTTGGAGAATCGAGCACGCCCAGGTCGTACACCCCGACGACCTGCCGCGCTTCGCCAAGCTCGGCGTCATCCCGGGGATCCAAGGGATCTTCGCTTGCTCGGATGGACCGTGGGTGGTCGACCGTCTAGGAGAGGAGCGGACGAGGGAGAGGGGATACGTCTTCCGGTCGATGATCGAGTCGGGGGCCGTTGTCATGAACGGAACGGATCCTCCGGTGGAGCTCATCGACCCGATGGCCAGCTTCCATTGCTCGGTTACTCGCCAGCTGGCGGACGGGTCGATCTTCCTCCCGGAGCAGCAGATGACGAGGGAGCAGGCACTCGCGGCCTACACCATCAACAACGCGTACGCGGCGTTCGAGGAGAACATCAAGGGCTCGCTGACCCCCGGGAAACTCGCTGACGTGACGGTCCTCTCGCGGGACATCATGACGATCCCCGCAGACGAGATCCGGGGAACGGAAGTCGTCTATACGATCGTGGGTGGCGAGGTCCGCTACGAGCGGGACATAGGAGGAGGCTAAGGCCACCGCCCCGGGCCGGCGTCGACAGCCGCTGCACCAGACTGGCCCCGGAACGGGTCGGTGTCAGAACGCACCCGCAACGCGTAGCGACACATAGGAGTCGAGCGCGCTGCTACGAGCGGGGCGGTCAGTACGGTACGTTCAGCGCCTTGCACAGGTAGCGGACGAGGGGTGTGCCGTCGCGGCAAAGGGCCTCGAAGTCGTCCATGAAGCCAGCTCCTGTGATGCTCTTCTGCGTCACACGGGTGACGCCGATGAAGTCCTTCCGCTTCAGGTCGTCGATGAGCGGGTGTTCCGCGTCGAAGCCCTTCGGAGGCCGCTTCAAGCTGTCGCCCTGCAACTCGAAGCGCGAAGTGAAGCGTTTCCCACGGGCGCTCCGCTTCCACCCACCGGAATCCTCCACGATGCGGTCGCGGATCTTCTTCAGGGTCGGCGAGTCGGGATGCCAGATTCCAACGGCCGCGAAATACTCGCCAGGCTGGATGTGGAGATAGAAGCCGGGCGCGTGCGCGTCTTTGGCCAACTCGTGCCTGAACTGGATCCCCGAGTAGGTCTTGTAGGGGCTCTTGTCCTTGGAGAAGCGAGTATCGCGGTAGATCCGGAACATCGAGCCGCCGACTGGCCGAGGATCGGCACGGAAGTGCTTGCTGATCTTCTTCAGCCGCACCCCGAAGTCCGTGATGAAGCGGACTGCCGGATCGCGTAGGTGGTTTTCGTATCGGTGCTTGTTCTCCTGAAACCACTCCCGGTTGTTGTTCGCCGCCAGCTCCTTCAGGAACGAAAACGTGGCAGATGTGAAGTATCGCTGACCGGTCATGTCCAGATACCTTCGTGCGGTTGGGGGGGGGGCGCTGTCCAGGGCGGACACCTGTGGCCCCGCGCCCCTCGTGAGCGGCCCAGGCGACGGCCATCATTCGAAATCGGCCAGGAACGCGCAAGGATCTGACCACGAACGCCCAGGGATTCGACCGAGTACGCCCCTCACCGTGATGCGCCGCGAAGGTGGGCCGCAGTCCGTCCCCTACCCTACCCAACGAACGAGATCGGCGTTTTCGACAGTATGAGCATTCGGCATCGAATAACGGGAAGACTCCTGAGCCACCAGACCAGGACCACCGCGTTCGCAGGTGTTGGGGTCCTCCTGGCCTCCCCGGTCCTCATGGCTCTCGCGGCCTGTCCGCAGCGCCCCCTGGACGCACAGGTCGGGGAGGGCTTCGGGGAGTTGCGCCGTTTCTCCGCTCCGGAAGCTCGCCAAGCCGTGGCCGTCGACGCATCCCACTTCTACGCGATCGACAATCGTCGTATTGGAAAGTACGACAAGGAGACGGGCGAGCGGATAGGCGGATGGGAGGATGAGCCCGGGGGGCCCTTCATCCACCTGAATAGCGGCGTCGTGCTGGACGGCCTCTTCCATGCCGCCCACTCGAACTACCCCGGTCTTCCCATGGTCAGCTCCATCGAGGTTTTCGACGTGGCCTCTATGGAGCACGTGGCGTCCCACAGCTTCGGAGTCATGGGCGGCTCGGCCACGTGGATCGACCGGCACGATGGCCGCTGGTGGGTCGCGTTCGCCAACTACGCCGGCCGGGGCGGGATTCCGGGCCGGGGTCCGGAATGGACGACGCTCGTTGTGTTCGACGACGACTGGCGCCAGCTCGAGGGGTACGTCTTCCCGCTGGAAGTCGTGGCCCGGTTCGAGGAGATGAGCACGTCCGGTGGCACATTCGGCGATGACGGCCTGATCTACGCGACCGGTCACGACGCGGCGGAGATCTTCGTGTTGCGCGTGCCCGCGGCGGGTTCGGTTCTCGAGCTCGTCGAGACTTTGCCGGTAACGGCGGAGGGACAAGGGATCGCATTCGATCGGAGCGTTCCCGGCGTGCTGTATACGATCCTGCGGAGCTCGAGGGAAGTTGTCGTCTCGCGCATGACCCGGCCGCCGACCCCGGGCGCCCTGACGGACACCCTCGTCTCGAACACTCCCTAGTCAAGTGCGAAGCCGCGTCTTGAACATCGGGCATCGCGGGGCGTCCGCCTACGCACCAGAGCACACGCTGGCGTCATACGATCTCGCCCTGGGGATGGGAGCCGACTACATCGAGCAGGATCTTCAGATGACGCGGGACGGATGTCTCGTCGTGCTTCATGATTCGACGCTTGATCGCACGGCTCGGGCGGGAGCCTCGCGTACACCGCCCGTCACGTGCACAGGGCCGGTCATTGAGCGAAGCCTCGACGAGGTGCGTATGTGCGACGTCGGCCGTTGGTTCAACGAGGCGCACCCCCACCGGGCCAAGGCGGAGTACGAGGGACTGACGGTGCCGACGCTCGCGGACGTGTTCGAGCGCTACGGGCCGGAGACGCGGTACTACATAGAGACGAAAAACCCCGAGGAAGCTCCAGGGATGGAGGAGGAGCTGGTCCGTCTCATGGCGGAGCACCGACTCCTCGAGCCCGCCGCCGAGGACGCCCGCGTCCTGATCCAATCGTTCAGCGCGCCCAGCCTTCGCAAGATCCGCGATCTGGACGCCCGCCTACCTACGATTCAGCTGGTGGGCGAGGAGAACCGAGCGATGTTGGATCGCCTCGACCTCGTCCGCGGTTACGCTGACGGCATCGGACCGCATCAGAAGCTGGTCGACGAGCGAGTCGTCGCCGCCGCGGTGATGCACGGCCTCTGGGTTCACGCCTACACGGTGAATGACGGCGAGGACATGAGGCGCCTGCTCGAGCTGGGGGTGGACGGCATGTTCACGAATCACCCGGACAAGCTCAGGGATCTGCTCGTGGAGACGGGCGGGTGATTCCCGCGCCGACGCCCGCGCCCGTGGGAGGGAAGAGCGCCTAACCACCCCGCATCATGTGCATTGCTAGACCGAGATCGAGGGCTTCGCCATTCCGGGTCGGCGTGGCGACATTCTTCGGACCCGTGGCACTCTTCGGACCCGGGAAGCTTCTTGGATAAGCACGCTCAGCCACCCCCAGCCTTCGTGACGAATCGAGCTCCTTCCATCCTCATCGCCCCCGACGCGTTCAAAGGTTCGCTCTCCGCGGGCGCCGTGGCCCAAGCGATCGCGGAAGGCATTCGGGAGATCGCTCCGGCGGCGCGCCTCGAACAGGTGCCACTCGCGGACGGCGGCGAGGGCACGATCGAGGCTTTCGCCTCGGCTTCCCCCGCCGCGCTGGGCCCGGCCCGACGCTGCACGGAGTCGGTCACCGGCCCATTGGGTGAAACCCTTGAAGCCGAGTGGCTTCATTTCCCCGAAGCGCGGGTGGGTCTCGTGGAGATGGCGCAGGCCTCGGGTCTCGGGCTGGTGCCGCTGGACCGCCGCGACCCTCTCGTTACGACCACGCGGGGCACCGGGGAGCTCGTTCTCGCCGCGATGGCGGCCGGAGTGGAGCGCCTGTTCGTGAGTCTCGGCGGCAGCGCGACAGTGGATGGCGGCACGGGGATGGCGCGTGCACTGGGATATCGATTCCTCGATCAGGAAGGGCGGGAGGTTGCCGAGGAAGGAGGCGCCCTGGCGGAGATTGATCGCATCGACCTCACGCACCTCGCCCCGCAAGGACGACAACTGTTGACTGGCCTCGGCCCCGAGATCATCGGCCTCGTCGATGTGGACAACCCTCTGACGGGTCCGGAGGGAGCGGCAGCCGTCTACGGTCCGCAGAAGGGGGCCGACGAGCGGTCGGTTGCGCGGCTCGATCGAGGATTGGTCCAGCTCGCGCGGGTCGCCGCCCGTGACCTCGGTCAGGCTGAAGCCGAGCGCGGCATCGCCGGTCGCGCAAGGACCGTGGGTCGCCTCCCGGTGGACGCCGAGGCTGTAGGACGCCTGAATGGCGCCGGCGCCGCGGGTGGGCTCGGCGCTGGTCTGTGCTGGTTCGTCGGTGCGGAGCTCCGTCCCGGCGCGGACGCGGTTCTCGACGCGATGCGGTTCGAGGAGCGACTGTCGACCGCCGACTGCGTTTTCACCGGTGAGGGCCGGGTCGATGGGCAGACCGCCCGAGGAAAGGTCGTGGCCGCCGTGGCCCGCCGGGCGAGTGACTCCGAGATCCCCGTGTGGGTCCTGGCAGGCACGAAGGGTGAGGGGTGGGAAGCCGTCATCGATCGTTGCGGAGTTGTGCGAGTCGAGACCATCGCACAGCCAGGAGACATGGCAGACGAGGCGGCGGCGATGCATGATGCGGCCGCGCGGCTGAAGCGGTTGGCCGCGACGCTTTACGCAGAGCTGAGGAGCGGAAGCTGAATGGCTAAGAATGTGTACGTGACCCGACGCATCCCGGACCGTGGGATCGACATGCTGAAACAGGCCCCGGAGATCGGGACCCTGGACATCAATCCGGACGATCGCCCACTCACTCGAGAGGAGCTGCTCAGTAGAGTCACGGGTCGCGACGGAGTCCTTTGCCTGCTCACGGACGCGATCGGCGAGGAGGTCTTCGAGGCCGCCAGCCAGGCCGTCGTTTTCGCCAACTATGCGGTGGGGTTCAACAACGTGGACCTGGACGCCGCGACGCGGCACGGGGTCGCGATCACCAACACGCCGGACGTCCTGACCGATGCAAGCGCGACCCATACGTGGGCCCTGATGCTCGCGGTGACGCGCCGCATCGTCGAGGGTGATCGCCTCGTGCGCGAGGGTCGTTGCACGGGGTGGGGTCCCCTGATGCTGCTCGGCGGAGACATCACCGGAAGCACGCTCGGACTCGTGGGGTGCGGACGCATTGCGACCGAGGTGGTCCGTCGCGCGAGTGGCTTTCGCATGGAGATGCTCTATTCGGATCCAGTGGTCAACGAGGCGGCCGAGAGCCTCGGAGCTCGACGCGTGGACTGGACGAGCTCCTCGTGCGGTCGGACTTCGTTTCGATCCACGCTCCGCTCAATCAACGAGAGCACGCATCACCTCATCGGTGCCGGCCAGCTCGCTCTCATGAAGAGCAGCGCCTACCTAATCAACACCGCACGAGGGCCCTTGGTGGACGAGGCGGCGCTCGTGACGGCTCTTCGCGACCGGAGCATCGCCGGAGCGGCGCTCGATGTGTACGAAGACGAGCCCGCATTGGCCGCGGGTCTTGCCGAGCTCGACAACGTGGTGCTGGCTCCCCACACGGCCAGCGCCACATTGGCGACCCGCAGCAAGATGGCGGAGATGGCGGCAACCAATCTGGTGACTGCCCTTCGAGGGGAGCGACCCCCCCATCTGGTCAACGGGGACGTCTGGGCGCATCGGCGAGGCCGATAGGTTATCGTCGGACCAGGGCGCAAGGCTCGTCCGTCGCGCCGCTTTCCAGCAGTCACAGCACCAAACCGGGCTCGACCCGCCCACACGACGAGAGCGAAATGGGATCGGACACGTTCGAGATCCTGGCACAGGCCGCGACCTGGAGGGACGCTGGGATGGAAGTGGCGCTGGCCACGGTGGTGAAGACCTGGGGCTCGGCGCCTCGACAGCCCGGTAGCCTCCTCGCCGTCAACGATCAGGGCGGCTTCGTGGGCTCCGTGTCGGGAGGCTGTGTCGAGGGTGCCGTAATCCAGGAGTCGGCAGCCGTAATGGAGTCCGGTGATTCGAAGGTGTTGGAGTTCGGTGTGACCGACGAGATGGCGTGGGAGGTCGGGCTCGCCTGTGGCGGGCAAGTCCAGATCCTCCTCGAGCGCGTGGAATGAACCGGGACGCCATTCGCCGCATTCTCGAGCGCGCGACCGGACGGCGGCAGTCGTTCTGGCGACTGCCCTCGGAACCGGCGAACGGTGGGTTCTCGAGCCGTTCGGCTCGACTGGCGCGGAATCCGTCCCGCTCTCCCGACGGCCGCTTCATCGCGTACCTCTCCAATGAGACGGGCGGCTTCGAGATCTTCGTCCGTCCCTTCCCCGACGTCTCCGCCGGCAAATGGCAGGTCTCGACCGAAGGCGGCCAGATGCCCCTGTGGGCTCACAACGGCCGCGAGCTGTTCTTCGTTGATGACGGTCGGGGCATAGTGGCCGTCCAGGTCGACACCAGCGGAGGCTTCCGTCAGCTGTCGCGCGACGCGCTGTTCACGATTCCGGAGAGGTATATCACGCAGCAGATCGACGCCGGGTGGTGGGATGTCACTCACGACGACCAGCGCTTCCTGATGCCAGGCGTCGCGGACCAGTCGACAGAACGCGCGCTCGACTTCGTCCTCGTCAACAACTTCTTCGAGGAGCTGAAAGCGAGGGTGGGTGGATGAGGAGCGATGGCTCGAGCAATCGGAGGGTACCGCGATGAAGCAGCTCGTATTGGTCTTGGTCGCGCTGGCCGTAGTCTTGGTAGCGATTCGTACGTCCGGCCTTCTGGAACCCACCGCGGCCCTGACGCCGGAGGCCGAAGCCGAAGGCGTATACGGCACGATCGCGCCCTTCAACAGCTATGGACCGGTGCACGGCCCGGACAACATCGAGGCCATGCGTCCGCGCGTCATGGGGACGAACGGCGTGATCTCGTCGGGACACTATCTCGCGACGATGGCGGGGATGAACGTCCTTCAGGCCGGTGGCAACGCGTTCGATGCCGGGGTCACGGCTGGCATGGCGCTAAAGGCACTGAAGATGGACTACGCGGGCTGGACCGGCGTGGCGCCGCTCATCCTCTACAGCGCCGAAGAGGATCGTGTGATCACGCGAGTAGGTGCGGGCACCTCCCCGGCACGTGCCACGCTCGACTACTTCCTGGAGCACGGCAAGTCGCCCATCAACAACGCCCTCATCCCCGCCGATGTCGATGTCTGGCTCGCCGCTCTCGATCGCTATGGCACGATCAGCTTCGGGGCAGCCGCTGCCCCGACCCTCCGGATCGCCGAGGAGGGCTACCATCTCTACAAGATGCAGAAGTGGATGATCGAGGATCAGATGGAGGGCATCCTCGAATTCCCGTACAACCGCGACTTCTGGTTCCCGAACGGCGTGGGGAATCAGAAGCTGGGCGACCTGATGGTCAACGCGGATCTAGGCAAGCTCATTCGATACATGATGGATGCGGAACGGCGAGCGCTGCTCGAGGGCGGGACCCGCTCGGACGGGATTCAGGCGGCGCGCGATGCCTTCTACAAAGGCGACCCGGCGCGAGCTGTCGATGCATTCTTCAGCGACCACGACGGGCTCGTCACCTACGAAGATCTGGCGAGCTACGAAAGCGAGTGGGAAGAACCCTTAGGGACGAGTTTTCTCGGGTACGACGTGTTTGCGGGAGACGGTTGGAGCCAGGGTCCGAGGATCGTCCTGATCCTCAACATGCTCGAGAACTACGACCTCCGCGCGCTCGGCTACAACACGCCCGAGTACATCCACCTGCTGTCCCAGGTCATAGACCTGGCGATGTCCGACTCACACAAATACGTGGGCGACCCGGACTTCACTGCGGCTCCGGAGGGGCTGTACTCGAAGGAGTATGCACGCACGCGGATCGGACTAATCGACGAGACCCGGGCATTTCAGGACATGCCGCCCTGGGGTGATCCGGCTGCAATGACCGCGGTGGCCGACGGCTCACCGAGGAGCTTCACCAGCGTCGCGAGCGGGGATCCGGGGGGGTCCGACGACCCCGCACGGACGGCGCTCGGCGGCCAAGGCGACACCGAGGGATCCGCCCACCACTTCGACACGTCGTCCCTCAACGTCATGGACCGTGAAGGCAACCTGTTCTCCCTCACCGAGAGCGACGGGCACACGTTCACGCCCATGATCCCCGGCTGGGGCTTCGGGCTGGGCAACCGGGTGGGTCAGTTCAACCTCGACCCAGAGCTCGCGAACGTGATGGCGCCGGGCAAGCGGCCTCGCAACACCAACTCGCCGCTCCTGATCATGAAGGACGGACAGCCGTTCATGGGTCTGTCCACGCCGGGGGCGGACCAGCAGCTGCAGTCTCTCCTGCAGGTCTTCCTGAACGTGGCGCTGTGGGGCATGTCGCCCGAACAGGCCGTGGACCAGCCCCGGTTCGGGAGCTACAACTTCCCGACGAGCGGAAGCGAGGTGAACCAGAACCCCGGCGTGCTCTACATGGAAGCCCGCATTCCGGCGGAAACCGCCGTGGCGCTCGAGAGGATGGGCCACGACGTACGGTCGTGGGGGCTGTGGAACTGGCGCGCCTGTGCACCGACGGTGACGTACCGGGATCCGGAGACAGGGCTCATGATCGCAGCCGGAGACGTGCGTCGGGAGACGTCGTCGTTGGGGTACTGATGGGCCGAGCCTTCCTATTGGAGCCAGCATGACCGATCCCTTCGCCGCGTTGAACGCCACCCTCGAGGGGCGCTACACAGTCGAACGTGAGATCGGAGCCGGAGGCATGGCCACGGTCTATCTCGCGGAGGATCACAAGCACCGCCGGAAGGTCGCGCTCAAGGTCCTGAAGCCGGAGCTCGCGGCGGTGGTGGGTGGCGACCGCTTCCTGGCCGAGATCGAGACCACCGCGAACCTGCAGCACCCCAACATCCTTCCCCTCTTCGATTCGGGAAGCTCTCAAGGCGTCCTCTTCTACGTCATGCCGTTCGTCGAGGGAAAGTCGCTGCGCGACCGGTTGGACAGCGCCGGTCAGCTCCCCGTGGACGATGCCGTGCGCATCGTCACGGCGGTGGCGACCGCGCTCGGACACGCACACCGCCAGGGCGTCGTCCACCGCGACATAAAGCCGGCCAACATCCTGCTGCAGGATGGGCAACCCGTCGTGGCCGATTTCGGCATCTCCATCGCGATCGGTGCGGCGGGAGGGTCAAGGCTGACCGAGACCGGGCTCTCCATGGGCACGCCGTATTACATGAGTCCGGAACAGGCCACCGGCGATCAGACCGTCGGGCCGTCCAGCGACATCTACGCTCTGGCGTGCGTCCTTTACGAGGCCCTCATCGGTGAGCCCCCCTATCCGGGGCCGACGGCCCAGGCGGTGTTGGGCAAGATCATCTCGGGAGAGGGAGTAGCCCCCACCAAACACCGGTCCGCCGTTCCACCCAATGTGGACGCGGCCATCAGGAAGAGTCTCGAACGGCTGCCCGCGGACCGGTTCGCATCGGCCGAGGACTTCGCGAAGGCCCTCGGCGAGCCGAGCTTCCGCTACGGGGAGGCCGGGGTCGCCGCCGCGGGGTCGGGACCATGGAAGCGGGTCGCGATCGCGGCGCTGGCAGCGGCTGGTGTGCTCGCGACGACCCTGGGAGTGTCGCTTCTGCGACCAGATCCACCCCTGCCGGTCAGCCGCTACGCCGTGGGCCTCCCTCAGGGTCACGACATTGGACAGTTCATCGGGTCGACCTTAGCCGTCTCGCCCGACGGATCGATCATGGCATACGTA
Organism: Longimicrobiales bacterium; assembly: GCA_965248625.1. Taxonomy (GTDB): domain Bacteria; phylum Gemmatimonadota; class Gemmatimonadetes; order Longimicrobiales; family Gaopeijiaceae. Next base: position 3,762,983 of record OZ252109.1, read on the forward strand.
GGACCCGCCACCGCCGGACCACGCACCCAGCTGTGGGTACGCCGGCGAGACCAACTCTCGCCCACCCCGGTCCCGGGAACGGAGGACGCCTCAAGTCTGACCTTCTCGCCCGATGGCGGCCGAGTCGCCTTCGTGACCGTCAATCCCACGGCACTGAAGACGGTGACGCTCGGTGGAGAGCCTCCCCTCACGCTCGCCGACGAAGGGGTCGAGCCGGGAGGCGTGACTTGGGGCGCCGACGGTTACCTCTACATCGACACTCCACAGGGGCTCGGCCAGGTTCCGGAAACCGGTGGAGACGTCGGCTCCTTTACGCCCCTGGCCGCCGTGGCCGGCGAATCGAGTCACGTGTATCCGAGTGCGCTGCCCAATGGACGCGGAGTGATCTTCGCGATAGCCCGGACGCCGTTCTCGGATACGCGCCAGTGGTCCATCGCGACGGTGGAGACGGCAACCCTTACCGTGAATTCGCTCCTCCAGGGCGTGTACGCCCGGTACTCGCCGTCCGGGCACATCCTTTACGTAACCGCGGAAGGCACCCTGTTGGCAGCCCCGTTCGACCAGGACGAGATGGAGCTGACCGGCCCGTCGGTGGCCCTGGCCGAGGGTGTCGCGATCGGCCAGTTCGGCAGCGTCCACATGGGGTTGTCCGACGAGGGCACGCTCGCATACGCGTCCGGCGGGGTCGTTAGCGGCGTCGCCACCGCCGTGTGGGTCGACCGAGACGGGACCGTGAGCGTCGTGGATCCCGAATGGGAGTTCGACCCCGGTGCGCCCGAAGTAGGGGTGGAGCTCTCGCCGGACGGCTCGCGGGCGGCCGTCAAGATCGTCACCGACGCCGGTGAGGACATTTGGGTCAAGGAGCTGGACGCAGGTCCTTTGTCCCGCCTGACGTTCGACGAGGCAACCGATCGCCGACCGCGTTGGACCGCCGATGGCCGCTCGATCATGTTCAACTCCGCCCGGGGCGGTCAGTCGGACCTCTGGGTGCAGCCCGCCGACGGGACCGGGTCCGCCGAGGTACTGCTCGACCTCGAGCAACCGATTTTGGAAGTGCAACGTTCGCCCGACGAGGAATGGTTCGTTCTGCGACTGGGCGGACTGGCCGGCGTCATCGGAGTCCGCGATCTGGTCGGGCTGCGTGTCAACGCCACCGAGACGGTCCCTCTGGCCGCCGAGCCTTACGACGAGAAGGGGGCGGCTCTCTCGCCCGACGGCCGTTGGCTCGCCTACGAATCGAACGAAACCGGCGAGGACGAGATCTACGTGCGCCCCTTCCCCAACGTGGATGGTGGCAAGTGGCAGGTGTCCACCGGTGGCGGGGTGAACCCCCGTTGGGCCCACGGTGGGCGCGAGCTGTTTTACGTGAACGGGAATGCCGAGATGGTCGCGGCCTCGGTCGAGCTCGCGGAGAACTTCCGCGTCGGCTCCCGCGAAACCCTCTTCTCACTCAACGAGCGACTGATCTTCTGGGGTGCCAACTACGCGGGCTGGGACGTCGGACCGGACGATCAGCGCTTCTTCATGGTCCAGTTCGGCAGCGTCGATCAAGACCTGAGCTCGTCCGATCTCATCGTCGTCGAGAACTTCTTTGCGGAGTTGAACGCCAGGGTCGGTGGATGACGCACCCGCGCTGCGACATCGGCGGGCCGTTCGGACTCTGGAATGCAACCACCCGCCGGGACCGATAAGGAGCGGACCCGGCGCGGCACCTCGTCGTCAGGCCCCCAACGTCGCCGCTCTCCTCCGTCGACTCCGCTCGACGAGCTGCTCCCTAACCGAGCGATGCGCTTCGTCGATCGCGGCGTCGGTGTGCGGGGTCGCCGCGGCGTCGGAGTTCGCGATCGAGATCCTCCCGAAGCGGCGCCTCCCGATCACGCACGGTCGATCGTCCGGGTCGAATAGCGCCCACTCGATGGGGTCGTCCAGCGTGTTGTAGCTGTACGCATATCCATGGGGCCAGCGGTTTACCGTGATGCCGACAATGTCGCGCGCCGGATCGAACCCACCTCCTTCGAGTGTCCGGCCAATCTGATCGCGGATCTTCCGCTCGAAGGTCTCGAATGAGGTCGTGAGCAGGTCCTGGCGTCCAATGCGGTGCTGCTCCTTCTTGGGCTCGCCCGGGGCGCAGGGCGTGCGCGTCATGTGCAGAAGCATGGGCTCGCCGGCGGACCGGGGAGGCCTGTAGTCCCCGATGTCCATGGCGCGGCCCAGGCTCACGCCCGTGTGGTACATCCCGGGGCTGGTGGCCCCGCTGATCCCCAGGTTGGTGAATGCTGTCCAGTCGCGCACCATCACGCTCGTGTACACGATCGGCATCTTCACGCCGTATGCGAGAGCGGCCTTCTGTTCCGGAGGCATCTCCGGGCAGAGGTATGGGATGACGCCGTTGTAGCACGCCATCACGACATGGCCCGCACGCGCCTTCTCGGCAGTGCCGTCCCGCCGCACGTACGTGACTTCCACCTCTCCGGCGTTTTCCGGGCTTCCCAGATGACGCACGTTGGTGACCGTGCTGTTCAATCGGACCCGAGCCGCCGACCCGTCGCGGTCCAGGCGTCCGTAATCGAGACGCGCTGTGACCGAGTCCTCCATTGTCGACCCTGGGAGCGCGTCCGGAATCATGGCCCGAACCAGCAGCCGGGCCAATGTGGCGTTCCCGTCCGGAAAAATGAGAGTCGGGCCTCCCGCGAACTCGTTCTCGCGACCGTGCTGGCCGCCACCGATGTGCGTCAGCGGGCCAACTGGTGAGAAGGGATCGAGATTCATCCCCGCGAAGCCCGGCAACCCTTCCGCCCAGGCATACAGGGCCGGGTAAGCGTCGATCCCGACGCAGAACAGCCCCTTCGGCCGGTCGTCGTAGAACGGGATGACCCCCGGATCGACCTTCGCGAAGTCGAGAAGGAAGTCCTTGTAGCTGATACGGGCCAGGCGCTCCTTTTTCTCCCAGTCCGAGAGACCAGGCAGGTAGTCCTCCTGCGCCTCCGCATCCTCGAGTCGCCCGATGTCCCGCTGGACCTCCGGGCTGAGTGGTGCCCCAGCGAGCCAATCGCCCCAGGACACGTCGCTGAACCGCGACCGCCCGGGACGGCCCTTCACGAGACGGTCCTCGCCGAAGATCTCCTCGGAGAAGAACGTGGAACCCTGGAGCCCGAGCGCGTTGTAGAACGCGCGGCTCGTGTTTCCGGCCGCCTGTGCTCGCTCGATGTCGACGCCTACGGCCCGCAAGAGCGTGCGCGCGACGGTGCTGTAGTGGTCGATCGACTCCAGGTTGGAGGTGCCGCCGTTCAACAGGAGGGTACGCCCCTCGTAGGTGAGCTCGTTGCGCTTGGCGTGGCCGCCGAAGTCGTCGTGGTTGTCGAGGAGGAGGACCCGCGCTCCCGGACCCGCGGACGTCAGAAAAAAGAACGCGGCAGAGAGGCCACTCAGCCCGGCACCGACCACGATCATGTCGTATCGCTCACCGGTGTCCTGTCCCTCCCAGGACCGGCCGTCGCGCATCGCGTGGGCGATCTCGAAGGAACCCTCGTGGCTTCCCCGCATCCCGGTCAGCGCGGGCGGATAGTAGAGCTCCTGAGGGTTGATGGCGCCTGGGCTGCTGCGCTCGAAGGCCGAGAGCCAACCGGGTGCGAGCGCCGATCCTGTCAAAGCGACCCCGACTCCGTTCAAGAAGTCGCGGCGCTTGATGGGCCGTTTCATTCCCAGTGCGCGATCATTGCCTTTCGACATCGGACTTCCTTTGTGGCCTTGTTTGAAGGATTGGCCAAAGCTCCGAAGGCGCGCGGGCGGTGTCAAACTCTATCCAGTGATCGCGGGCACCACTCCGACTCCTGTCTTTATCTCGACATGCCAGACCCCGCGCCGCATGTTGGCCGGGCCTCCCGCCGCGCATGGCCCGGCAGGCGGCGGCGGGCGACGTCAACCACCAAGGGGCACCTTGGATGCCGGGCCGGCGCGTGACCTCGGGAGGACAATGATGTCACTGACGCGAAGGGACTTCGTCAGATCGAGCGGCATGATCGGAGCCGGCTTGGTGCTCGGCACCCGCGAGGCTCGGGGCGGCGCCGTTTCAGGCGCGGAGGTCGCATCCGGCACCGCCCCATTTCCGACGCGCAGCGCGGGCCAGGTCGCCCCCAAGCGCCTGCTCATCCTCGGCGGCACCGGATTCATCGGTCCCAACATGGTGCGGTACGCCGTCGAGCGCGGGCACGAAGTCACCATCTTCACACGCGGGCGGACCGAGGCAGACATTCCAGATGTCGAGCACCTGATCGGAAACCGGAACGACGACCTGAGCGCTCTGGAGGGACGGACTTGGGACGTCATCTTGGACAACAACTCTCAGGACTATCGCTGGGTGCAGCTGAGCACGGAGCTGCTCAAAGGCGCCGCGGATCAATACGTCTTCGTCTCGTCGATCTCCGCATACGCCATCCAGGGGATGGGCTACGAGCACAAGGACCGCGTGCTGTGGGAGCCCGCGATCGAGGAGGCTTCGGAGCGCTTCAGGCCGCCGGCGGATTGGAGCGACGGCGACGACGCGCACTATGGGCTGACGAAGGCATTGGGGGAGGACATCGCTCACGCGGCGTTCCCCGGCCGGACCACGGTGGTGCGACCCGGACTGATCGTGGGCCCGGGTGACCGGACCGACCGGTTCACCTATTGGCCGGTTCGCATCGACGAAGGCGGCGAGGTCCTCGCCCCGAGCAATCCGGATCACTCGAACCAGATCATCGACCAGCGGGACCTCACGGAGTGGATCGTCCGCCTCGCGGAAGACGGGGTCACAGGCGACTTCAACGCGACTGGCCCATCGACACGGATGTCCATGGCGGAGATGCTTTATGGCATCCGCGCGGTGACCTCCACGCCCGTCGGCTTCACGTGGGTGTCCGAGGACTTCCTCGAAGCGCAGGAGGTCCGGCCCTGGGGCGATCTGCCCTCATGGGTCCCGGGCGATGAGCTCATGTACGTCGACGTGCGGCGAGCCGTCGCTGCCGGGCTGACCTATCGCCCTCTCGCGGTTACGGCCCAAGACACCCTCGAGTGGAACAAGGGGAGGCCGGCTACTGAGCGAGAGCAGCGTCGAGCGGGCATGTGCCGCGAGCGTGAGCTCGAGCTTCTCGGGGCGTGGCACGCTGGTCGCCGCTAGCGATCGCGTGCGGCCCGATCGGCCCGTCCAGGCCATCACCCTCGACTTCTTCAACACGCTCGTCTTCCACCGCGAGGGACGGGGTCGCGGGAAGGTGCTCATCGACTATCTCACCGACCACGACCTCGAACCCGCACCGTGGGAGCACCGTGTCCTCTACGACATCTTCGATCGGCACGACGTCGACTATTCTCCCGAGCGGTCGGCCACGGAGAAGCAGGGGTATCGTCACAACTTCGCGATCCGGGTCTTCGAACGCCTCGGCATTCGCGGAGAGCCCGAGCTCGCGGCGCGCCATGCGACGGGACTCTGGGAGATCCTCGGTCCGGCATGCTTCGGTGTGTTCGACGAGGTTCGGGAGGCGCTCGAGGATCTGCGCTCCCGAGGATTCCCGCTTGCGGTTCTCTCCAACTGGCAGCGCGGACTGGCCCACTTCTGCGTCGAGCTGGACATCGCGGACTCGTTCGACCACATCATCAGCTCGGACGAGGTGGGCTTCGAGAAGCCGGATGCTCAGATCTTCCACGAAGCGGCTCGACGTCTGGGGGTGCCGCTCGAGGGAATCCTGCACGTGGGCGACACGGTCCTGGATGATTACGAAGGGGGTCAGGCTGCAGGAGTCAATGTGCTCCTCGTGAGCAGAGCCTCGGACCCCGAGCACGAGGAGCTGAACACGATCCGCGACTTGCGGGACCTGCTGGACATCTTGCCCGCTCACCGCTAGCAGGGGCCGCGGGGCAGACCGCTGCCTTCAAATTACCTACTTCTGAGACACCACACTGAGCCGGGAGGCTGTCGCGGCCGCGATCTCGGCGTCGCGCGTGGCTCGGGCATCGTTCAAACACGCGAAGAACCGGTCCCCGAACGCCCTGAGGATGGTGGAATCGCGGAATGCGGAGGCGGGTATGGGCAGGAAGGCGTTCGGGCCCGAGTAGATCATGAATGTGCCGTTCGCCTCCTCGACCCGCTCGATGGAGCTCCAGCGGGTGAGCCACTCGTACCCCGTCGTCGAGTCGAGAACTCCTTCGTCACGAAGCTCGACCCGGTGCGGTCCGAACAACCCGTTCGTGATCCCCATGCTCGCCAGCCGCTTACAGTGGCGCCGCCTGTCCTCGCTCGAAGCTGCAAATGACGCGCCACCACCCACTGCTGGAACGCCTCGACCGTCGTCCTTACCGCCTACGTCTGCGGAGGCTAGTTTCAGACGATGCAGAGGCCTACAGCAGTTCTCCTGCTTACGATCGCGGTAGCACAAAGCGGCGCGCTCGTGTGTCCGATGGAATTGGCCGCGTTTCCGGGACCCGGAAGTCAGGCCATGGCACATCACGCGCAGCCATCCGATCGGGGGCACGAGAAGGATCTCCCGGGTCCATGCCATGAAGACCAAACCCAGGAGTCGGACGCCGGGTGCCTGGTCCTCATGAACTGCGGAGCGCAGGCTGCGCCGTCTCCGCCTCCGTCCGCGACGAGCTCCTTGTGGGCACCTACGACCGATCGGTCTGCCGAGCTCTCCGTTTGCCTCTCTGCACCTACAAAGCTCGACCCACCACCCCCGAAGCGGATCTGACCTTCCGGCCCGATAAATCCCGGGCCAACCGTCTCGGCCGCATCGGTGCGGCCCACTCATCCGTTAGCAAGCGGGGAACCTGCTCGATGCCTATTACGAGCGTCGTGCTGGCCGTGGCGTTGGTTGCCCAGGCCGCCATGGGCGAGATGACGGACCAACCGCCGTCCGAACACTCGATGATCGACGTGACGTTGTTCCGTTCAGTCCGACTGTTGGGGATGGCCCAGGCGTTTCCCACCTTCTCACTCGCCCGGACACCCGGGGGTGACTCCCCATTCGACGACCAAGCCTTCTACCTCACCCAACCCGTCGGAATGTTCAACCTGGAAGACCCACAAGGGCGTGTTGCGCTCCGGGTCACACCGAACATCGAAGGACTGACTCTGGAGGACGGCGAGCTTACGCTGGGCGGATGGGGTGAGGGATTCATCGACAGCCGTCACCCACACACCCTTCTACACGAGTTGATGCTGAGCCTGAACTTCTGGCCAGCTTCCGAGCAGTCGTCGGGGCCCGTGTCGCGGCCCGTGGCGTTCTCGCTGTCCATCGGAAAGGGGTTCGCGCCGTACGGCACCGCGGACCCGATGTCGCGGCCCGTCGTGAAGTATCCGACCAACCACCATCTCTCGCAGATCCTCGAGCGATGGACCGCCAACGTCGCTACCATCGCGGGCCTCTGGAGCGTGGAGCTCGGCGTGTTCGGCGGTGCCGAGCCAGAGGGCCCCTACGACTTCTCCAACATCGAGACTTTCGCGGATTCCTGGTCCGGCCGTGTCACTCGCCGTTTCGGAACGGAGCGGATGGCAAGTTGGCCTTTGGAGCTGTCGGCCTCGTTTGGACATGTAGCCGAAGCGCATGCCGCCGGTGACGCGGACCACGCGGACGAGGGCAAGCTCGTGACCGAGCTCGTGAACGTGGCGGCGCGAGTCGGTCGTCCCATGAAACGGGGCCGTTTGTACGGCCTGGCCGAGTGGTCAAGGAGCTTCCCACGGGAAAGTGACGGCTTGTGGTCTGTGCTCGGTGAGGCGAAATGGATGGTGGACCGTCATGAGCCCTATGTGCGCTTCGAGCGTTCCATCCGGCCCGAGTACGTCAGGGACAGCCCGATGGGGGCCGGATTCTTTCGCTACGACCACGACGCTGAACCTGTCGGGGCGACATCGTGGTCGATCGCGACAGTCGGCTACGGCTTCACGCTGACTCGAGGCACTGCATCCATTCGCCCGTACGTCGAGGCCCAGCTGTTCGGCTTCGATTCCGAGCGTGGCGACGCGCGTCTCACGGCGCTGCTAGACGACAAACGTGCATACGGACTCTCGTTCGGTGCCCGGATCCTGGTGGGCGGCGATCCGATGAGGATGGGAACCTATGGGGTGCTCGATTCGATGAGCCGGATGGCCCGCACAGGGATGATGGACATGCCGGGGATGATGGGCATGCCTGGCTTTATCGACCCGCCGGGTTGACGGACGCGTCTTTCGGCGAGCTACTCGTCTGGAGCCTCGGGGCGGTAGGGTCCGACCCTCCCGTCAACCTCGGAGCATCGCCATCCCGCCACCCCCCGCGAGGCCGACGAGGAGGCCGATCAGCCCCCACTCCATCCCACCGCGGGATCGCTCGATGGGACGCTCGTCCGCCCGGGCTACGGGACCCACTTCGTCGTGCTCGGCGGACTCCTCGCCTATCGCCGCGTGCTCGTCTGCCAATACGACCTGCGCCGCGAGGACCGTGAGGTCGAGACTGGCTATCACGTCTCCGTCACTCGCTACGGCAACCACTCTGTAGGTGCCCGGTGAGACCTCGCTCGGAACCGGCAGCTCGATCGAGAACACCCCCCCCTCCTCCGGAGTCACGGCGCGGAGCTCGATTTCATCGAGGACTCCTCGGAAGACTAGCGTCACGGCGTCTCCCGCGATGAACTCCTCTCCGCTGAGAGGCAGCGCCGCCCCGGCTTCTATCGAGGTGACGGGGCTTTTCAGCGTGGCCTCCGGATGAACGACGCCGGACTCGGACGGGGCGTTGACTCCCGCGATGAACAAGAGCGCAAACGAACCTGCGAACCAATTGAGCATGACTTCTCCTATCTACATGCCGATGTGCTGCTGTGCTTCGCCAAATAGAGCATAGAGCCAGAGAGCGAGCGTGACCACCCCGAGTCCCACGCCCGTCCGCCCGACCCACCCGCTCCCCCGGGGATCCCCCGCCGGCTTCCGGTCGAGCAGCGGGACGGCCATGAGGAAGAGAAGGATCACCGCCGGCCCAAGCACCATGCCCCATGCCCCTAACACGTTCTCCAGGCCGTACACCCACAGAACCGGCCACATGGGCTTCGTGACCTCCGCACCGGCCACGGCCGGGTAGCCCAGTCCCTCGGGCACCACCACCGCAAGGACGCCGACCGCGGCGCACGACAGGAGTCCCAGTCCCGTCAGTCGGATCGCGTGCCGTCGGAAGACGCTCCGCGACTGGTCGACCGAGGCGATGCCAAGCTGCCGGATGAGCCAGACGTGGAGGCCGAGAAGACCAAATGCGAGCAGCGGAAGCAGGGACGTGTGGAGCGAAAAGATCCTGGGGAGGAGAGGCGCGCTGATCGTGAAGTCCTCCGTGAAGAACCGTCCGAAGGCCCCGGTCAGATTCCCTCCCGCAACGAAGTGGGCCAGCGCCTCGAAGCCCTCCTGGTCGTAACGCAGAGCAGAGCCGGTGACGATGAGCAGGAACAGGAGCGCCGCCATGAGTACGCCGGCCCACCAAGTGATCTCACGGGGGGCCCGGTACGCACGTCGGCGAAAGACGACCACCAGATGCAGGAGTGTCGTGAGCACGGCTCCACCGGCCGCCCAATAGTGCATGCTCCGCACCCAATCACCGAATGGCGCCCGAGCGATGATGTAAAGCATGCTGTCGTAGGCGCCCACGGGACTCGGATTGTAGAACTGGGCCAGGTAGACCCCTGTCACCACGAGAAGGAGCAGGAAGAAGAGCGTCAGCCCGCCCAACATGAACGACCAGTGGCCCGACTCGGCCGGCACCTGGTAATCCAGGCCCTCGAGCCCGAGTCGGTTCGCGAGTCCACTCCGAGGCATCTCAGGCGCTTCTGGGGTCTCGTTTGCGGGAGAGGGGATCAACCGCAACTTCCTCCATTCTGGCTCAGGTCCGACAGATCGAAGACAGTCGCGCGCCCGGGCCGGCGAGGCAAATCTCGCCCCGCTTCCGAGACACCACACTAGGAGATCTGAACATCGTCGGTGTATCGCCCATCGGTGAAACCGCTGAAGTAGTGCTCGACGAGGGGATGTTGAACGGGGAGACCGCTGTCATCTGGTTCTAGATTGCGTTCGGCTACATACGTTTGATGCTGCTCTCCGTGCGGCAATACGTGATACCAAGGGCCGTACTTGGGTGGCCTCGAACGGGCAACCGTTTCGTACCAGATCTCCGTTCCTCGAAAGTGCGAATCGACGTCGATAATTACACCTCTGTAGTCGAACAAAGTGTGTTGTACGACGTCACCGACTGAAAAGCGTGGACTCGGCATTTGTATCATCAATCGATGACCTCGATCGCGTTCAGGGCGCCTGCGTGAAGGCGATGCGGCGTTCCACTGGGTGGGGGCTGCCGTCGGCTTCGGCGTAGGGGGCCGCAAAGAACAGGCTTCGGCCGGCACGCTGGGGCGGTGCGAGCAGCAGATCCCTGCCGGTCGACCAGGCGATGTGGTTGGCTTCCAGATTACCGAACAGGCCGTGGGTCCCGTATTTGGTGGCGCATGAGGCGTCGGCGGAGAGCCACCCGAGACCAGTGACGAAGAACTCCGCCCAGCAGTGGTAGCCGCACACCTCGCAATCCTCGGCGCCGGGCTCCGGTGCCTCTAGGGCCTGGCCGAGGACGAAGCGCGCCGGGATACCGGCCGAGCGGCACAGTGAGACGAACAGCGCGTGGATGTCGTTGCAATTCCCCACCGAGCAGGTCAGCGCGTGCTCTGTGCTCCCGACGTACCACTGTTGATGCGCATCGTACGTCATAGTGCCGGTGACATGATTGAAGAAGCGACGCGCTTGCTCCAACGCATTGGTCTCCCCCGCCGCGATTTCGTCCGCGAGGGTACGGGTGCGCTCATCTACATCGACGTGCCGCTCGGGAGCGAGAGTGCGGGCAAACAGCTCAGGCGTGGCGAGAGGCCGGGCGCGGGACACGTCAGCGGTCAGTCCGGGAGGCGTCTGCCGCTCGACCATGTAGCGGATCTCGAACTCCGCGTCTACGCCTGGATTCGCATAGCGACTGTGCAGGATGAGGTTGCCGAATTCCGCTTCCCGGGTGAGCTCAAAGGGGTGTTCGGCGTGCACATCGAGCTCGAGCACCCGCTGGTGGGGGGTGTCGGGGATCACGGGACACCAGACGTCGAGCGCCTCGACGTTCTCGGACGGCGGGGAGACGATGAAGTGGTCGGTGATCTCGTACCGGCACACGGTGGCGAGAGCCTGCGGGGCACTGTGTTCCAGGGTGGTCATCGCGGGCCTCCGATGGGTGTTTCGGCCCCTCAGCTTGCCGACGGTCTCTGGCGATCACCTCGCTCAGTCTTGGTGATGATCTACGCTCAAAATGCCGCGGGCCCGCTCGGGTGTCGAGGATGAGCGTGGGAACACGCTGCTGGCTGGGCCACGGGTAGGGCGGAGCCGGTGCTCCGATTTGCGGGGGTGACGAGGGTTCGATCGAGTTAGGGCCGGCGCACGAATACCAGGGAAGGGTCCGGATGCAGCTTCAGGGAACCAGGCGCAGTGAGTATCGGCCTTCTTCGTCCAACGTACCGTCCGTCTCGATCCGATCGAGACTCTTGACCAACAGGACTCGCTCGTCCACTCGGATCTCGATGCTCGGGGCGTTGTCTGGCAAGAGGATGTCGAAGCTCGCCGCCGAGGCCCCTCCGTAGACGAGCAATCGGTCCTCGTCCGAATCGAACGACACCGTGCCGTTCTCCGCCTGCACGACGACGTTTGGGCTCTCGGCAACGGTTACGGTGGCGGTGGCGCCAGGGGCGAGGTCCGAGAACACGACCGTCAGCCGGACACCGGGATCGACCGCGATTCCGCCCCCCGCGCGTGCCTCCGGGGGCGAGGCGACGGCTGGACTCGCCTGAGGTGCCTCGCCTTCAGCGCCGCGCCAGGCGTCGATCCAGGCGGGAAAGGGCGATCCCGGCATCGCGTAGGCGCCTCCGGCGACGCCCATCGCGAGGACGATTGCGGCGGCCCGTCGACCCCACCGCGAAAGCTCAGGCGTCCGAGTGGCTTTCGCGAGGACGGATTCGACGGACAGTTCCAAAGGAGGCGGGTCCAACTCCGCCAACCAAGCGACGAAATCTGCCTCGTCGGCCCTGCCGTCCTCGACTCTCCGTCGACAATCCGCGCATGCCCCCAGGTGCGAGCGCGCCATCGACTCTTCCTCGGCACCCAGCTCGCCGTCCAGCAGGCGCTGGAGCTGCTCGGCATCAAGGTGCATCGAATGCCTCCTCGTAGGCCGCCCGAAATGCCTTCTTTGCGCGTACCAGCAGTGTTCCTACGCTGGCAGCATTCAAGTCCAGGGCCGAGGCGATCTCACGATAGCTGTACCCCTCGGACCGGAGCAGCAGCATTTGTCGCTCACGCGCGGGAAGGGAGTCCACGGCACTACGCACCCGATCCCGCGACTCCGACGCTTCGAGATCCTGGAGGGGTGACCCGGGGGGATCCGACATCACGCCTTCCCCCCTCTCGAGAGTCAGAAGCCGCCGCCTGCGAGATCGTTTGCTCGCCGCGTTGCGGAACAGGTTCGTCGCGACCGTGATCAGCCACGCTTCCGTGTCATCGGGGAACCCGCCGCGGTGGTACAGTTTCACGAACGCGTCCTGCGTGATCTCAGCAGCAAGCTCCGTATCCCCGGAAAGGCGCGCGAGATACCGGTAGATACGCTGGGACTGGCCGTTGAAGACGTCCGCGAACTCGCTCCGGAAACGCGCGTCACCACCACTCACGAGGTCCGCTCCGCCTCGCCGCTTGCTGCGGCGGCGCTCGACGTACAGCGCTCCCGAATCCAGACGCATTGATGACTCCATGCCACCTCCACCATGAAGGAGCCTCGGAAGCGCATGCTTTGTGACACCCGGGCGGGTTCTCGCCGATGGGTGAGGTGGGATCTCAGAAGCGCCAGTCCACGCCGACGACGAGAGGCGAGAAGGACCTCATGGCGATGGGATCCAGCTCGCCCGTGAGCGGATCGGTGGCCAGGGTCAGCAGGTTCGTCCGCTCAAGGACATTTGTCAGCGTCCCGAAGACGCCCAGGAGTCCGTCACGCGAGGCGGCCTGCACGTGCCAATGCTTCCGCACGCCGATGTCGAGGCGGACGTAAGGTGGCAACGCGCTCGCCCCCAACGCGCCCGGGTCGTGGCGCGGACTGCCCCCGAACTCGCATCCGAGGTCCAGCAGATTGCAGGGCTCCCACTCAAGGCCGCCGAGGACGCTCGTCGTTCGGCGCCCGAACGCGCTTGTCGCTCCCACTCGAATCGACGAGGTCGCGCCTGGAAAGAAGATCAAGCCCGCTTGGGCGACATGTGAGGCGGAACGGCTCGGCACGTACTCGATGCTGCCGGCCTCTAACCGCACCCGCTGCCACCCGTAGCTGCCCACGATACCCACGCGGGCGCCACTGTAGCCCGCATCCAGGGAGAGCCCGGACGCGCTGCCCCGCCCGGACGCGAACCCGTCCACGGCGAACGGCTCGCCCGTAGTCGGCGCCACGAGGACCAGACCTTCGAAGTCGCGCGCGAACAGCTGGGCCTCGAGTCGTAGCCCCGGAAGTGGACGGTATTCCGCGGCAACGACCGCTTGATCGCTCCGCGCGACTGGAACCTCCTCGGCGCCCGAGCCGACATACAAATCGACGGGGAACACGTTGCCCACCACGGACTCGTTGTTCCTGAGCGACTGCGCGAACTGGTGGAACCGCGACGCGGAAGCGGACAGCCGCAAAGTGCTGGAGGCACCCCACGCAAGCTCGAGTCGGGGCGACGGGTAGGCCCCCCCGTTCGCGCCCGTCATGGAGATTCCGACCTCGACACCGAGGTCAGACGTAACCGCTCGTCTGTGGTCGACGAAGATCGATGCCGTGGGAGTCGTGGCAGCGATGTCGTTCGAGGTCTCCTCGGCTCCACCGATCAGAGCATAGGTGGTGCGGCTCCTCTGGAGCCGCGCGCCGACCGTCGTCGCCGTAGAGCGCCCGGAGCGTTCCACCGTCGCCTGGAAGCCCTCGTCCCGCCGTTGCGAATCCATCCGCTGCGACGCAGGGTCCGCAAGAAGCCAGTCTGCATGGGCCCCGCCGGTAGCGCGCCAACCCCGGATCGTGAGCTCGGCGCCAGGAACCGCTCTTCGCCAGTCCGCGCCGACCGAGTTGCTCTGCCAGTCGAACGCGTTGCGCGCAGGGGGCACCGCGCCCGGGTCCACGGGGACCGTCTTCGCTACCGCGTCGAGCTCGTTCTCGCTCCAATACGCGAGGAACCCGAGGTCTCCGCCAAATAGTGAAGCTCCAATCTTCACCAAGCCGTCACCGGTCTCGCCTTGCAGGCGTGCGGCCTCGCGGGGAGAGGTCACGCCCCCTGCGAAGCCGGAGCGTAGGCTCAACAGGTAACCGACACCAGCGAATCCAAGGGGCCCGTCCACCGTCATCCGTGCTTGTGTCGTGCTCAAGCTCCCCTGGCCCCTGAGACTCGTGCCTGGCGTCCGCGTCGTGGCCCCAACCGATCCGGACAAGGACTCCGCCGTGGCCGAGGACGACGAGATCAGCAGGCTCGAGAGTGCGTCCGGGTTCCACGCGCTGAACATGCCTGCCGCGTGGTACGGGCTGAAGACGGGGATTCCGTCGAGATAGTAGGAGGTCTGGTCCGAGGCGCCTCCACGGATGTGAATGCCGCTGGGAGTCTCTGGTTGGAGCGTAACGAAGCCGCCCCCCAACGCCTCGAAGGCGTCGGATTCCGACAGGAGCGGGTGATTCCGGACTGCGGCGATGCTGATGCTCCTGTCCGGGAAGCTGGCGTCACTGTCTCCTTCCACCCCTCGAACCGGGACCATCGGCGCGACGGAGACCGGCCCGAGCGGAATGGGATTCGGACGGAGAGAAAGGTTGATCTCGAGCTGCCCCTGGGCTGCCACGAGGGCATGTAGCGTGCGCGTTTCGTAGCTGAGCAGCTGAACGGAAAGGTGCTGTGGTCCCGGGAGGACCCCCTCGAACGAGTAGCGCCCGAACTCGTCCGTCAAGGCGGTACGATCGATATCCGAGAGGGTGACGAGCGCCCCGGCGAGCAGTTCACCGGTGTGGCGATCGCGCACCGTGCCAACGACGGCCGCGCTGGCCACCTGCATGAGAAGAACGAGCTCGGTAGCGCCGATCACCCTCCAACACCCTCCTGCGTCTGCTGAAACGGTGCTACAACTTCCTTGTCACCTGCCGGGGATCGCAAGGTCCATGCCCTCGGACGGGCCGGCAGCTAGTGGTCAGAGGGCAGCTCTGAAGTCCCGGCTTTGCGCTCACCACATGTTGGGGCGAGCGCCCGCTCTCTCAGCAGAGGGCCTGCGGATCGCGCGACTGCTCGTCCAGAGCCCGAGCGCGGGCCGTGTCACCCACCGCAAGTGCTGCGAACACGCCGCGGGTGGCCAGCAGCGGACGAATGCACCGAGCCTCGATCGTGGCGACGAACGCACCGATCTCCTCGGCGTAGCGGTCCGGGTGCCACACCTCGGCCCAGATGCCGCGGGGCTCCATGAGCTCGGCGACGCGTGGAGCGTAGAGGTCCGCCAGCTCCTGTGATTCGTGGGAGAGCAGCTCCAGCGCCCAGGTGGCGTCATAGTGGTTGGATAGAAGGACTGCGACGGAGTAGATCTCCGGCGTCTCGCAACCAACCGGTTCGCACGTCGCCACGAGCACGAGTGACAGCGTGTTCGGCTCCGCCGTCGCGATCAAGTTGACCGCTCGCGTGTTCGTGAGCGCGGAGCGAAATGCGCTCTCGAGGACGCGGTTCGGAGTCGGGTCGTCGAACGCCAAGACCACGTCGATCCCCTCGAGCTCCTCGAAGCTCAGGGGCTGGTTCTGGGCCGCCAGCGGAAGCGGCGCCAAGAGAAGCGCGAATGCCAACAGAGACCGATTCATGGGGATCCTCGAGACACGCGTTGCCGTCGACTCCGAACGAGGATGGCTCGGGTCCCGGGATGCCGCCAGCCCCGGGAGCGTCCTCGTGCGGAGTCGAGCCGGGCTCGGTAAGCTCATATGTCCGGCACTCACCAGGGAGCGACTCCCCTGGGGCGGACGCAGCGGCGCGCGAACCTAACGGTGCGCGAACGCACCGGAACTCTTCATGCGGACGATAGACTCATGCGGACCACTGGACTCGCGCTTTTCTCGATCTGGCTCCTCGCCGCGCCCCTCACCTGCGGACCAACAGCGTCCCCGCCGGCCAGCTTCTCGGTCGTCGAGACCAGCATCCCGGAGATCCAAGCCGCGATGGAACGAGGCGATCTCTCAGCTCGACAACTCGTGGTCGAATACCTGACGCGCATCGCTCTCTACGAGGAACGGCTGAACGCCGCGGTCGTGATCAACCAGAACGCCATCTCGGAAGCGGAGGCGCTGGACGCCGAGCGTGCTCGGGGACAGATCCGAGGCCCGCTGCACGGCATCCCCGTGGCGCTCAAGGACAACATCCACACGACCCACCTCCCGACGACCGGCGGATCCCTGGCTTTCGCCGGCTTCATCCCACCCTATGAGGCGACGCTCACGAAGAACCTGCGGGATGCCGGAGCGATCATCATCGCCAAGGCCGGGCTCACCGAGTTCGCCAATTGGATGGCCGGCGCTCCAGATCCGATGCCGGGCAACTACAACGCGCTCACCGGATTCGGCTACAACCCGTACGATCCGCGCCGAGATCCTCGTGAGGCGACCTTCGACGGTCGCCCTGCGCTCAGCACCGGAGGCTCCAGCTCGGGCATCGGGACAGCGGCCAGCTTCTGGGCGGGCAACGTCGGCACCGACACGGGTGGCTCGGTAATCAGCCCGTCGAACGCCAACATGCTCGTCGGTATCCGTCCGACTCTAGGGCGCATAAGCCGATGGGGGATCGCGCCGGTCACCCTCGATCACGATATGGCCGGGCCCATGACCCGCACTGTGGCGGACGCGGCCATAATGCTCGGCGCCATGGAGAGCCCGGCCCCTGACCCGAACGACTCCGCAACCGGCATTTGTGAGCCTCCGTCCGGGCGCGACTACACCCAGTTTCTGAACTCCGACGGATTGCGGGGCGCCCGGATCGGAATCCCCCGCGCGTTCTACTACGACGCGATGCAGCTCAGAGGCGAATCCGGATCGCAGGGCGGACTCAACGAGGCCCAAGCTGCCCTGATGGCAGAAGCGATCGCGGTTCTCGAAGCGCAGGGAGCCGTCGTCGTCGATCCCGCTGACGTGCCGAGCTACGCGGATCCGGACCCAGCGAACAACTTCGCCGTCTGGAGCTTCTGCGCGGGTGGACAACAGGCAAAGGGTGCTGACGCCGATTGTTCGGTGAACTTCAAGTACGGAGCGAAGCGCGACTTCAACGCATGGCTCGAGAGCCTCGGGCCGACGGCCCCGGTGAAGACACTGACGGAGCTGCGTGAGTGGAATATCGAGCACGCGCGTGCCGGGGCGATGAAGTACGGACAGTCACGCTTCGACATCTCCGATGAGATGGACGTGGAGGCGGACCGCGCGCGCAACGAAGCAGACATGACGAAGGACGAGCTGCTCAGTCGGACACGCGGCATCGACGCGGTCCTCAAGGAGCACGAGCTCGATGCGATCTTCACGCCTGGCAGCAGGGGCGCCGGGCTGGCTGCCCGCTCCGGCGTTCCCATCATCGTGGTGCCCTTCGGTTTCGTGCCGAACGAACCCGGCTCGCCCTTCCCGGACGGCTTCGATGCGCAGCCCGCGCCCTTCGGCGTCGGATTCACGGGGGCGTCGTGCAGCGAGCCGAGGCTCATCGAGCTGGCGTATGCGTTCGAGCAGGCGACCCGTCGTCGGGTACCGCCGCCAGCGCTGCCCTAGCGCGGCGATCGACCGCCCGTCTTTCC
Source organism: Longimicrobiales bacterium (assembly GCA_965248625.1). Classification (GTDB taxonomy): domain Bacteria; phylum Gemmatimonadota; class Gemmatimonadetes; order Longimicrobiales; family Gaopeijiaceae. Next base: position 3,780,831 of record OZ252109.1, read on the forward strand.
GGCAGGCCGCCGGGCCGCGAGATTGGCCGTCCCTCGCCCAGCCTGACGCTATGTCCCGACGTGAGCAATGAAGAAACTCGTGCTGGTTTCGGGAGGAACGGCCTTCGCAGGGATCGCCTGGTGGCTGGGGTCGCCACTGATCGTCGATCGCACTGTGGACGAGGCCTTCCCGCTCTCGGCTGGGGCCTCGGTGCCGGAAGGGCTGACGCAGGCGGAGGTCGAAGCGGTCATGGTGGGAATGTCGATGGTCGGAGAGACGGTTACCGAGCCGATGCTGGTCGAGGCGGAGCCGGTCGCTGTGAAGCGAGGCAGTTTCAGGGACGCAGACAGCTTTCACAGAGGCAGCGGTGAAGCGTCGATCTACGCGCTCCCCGATGGCAGTCTATTGCTGCGGTTGGCTTCGTTCGAGGTGACCAATGGGCCCGATCTCCGAGTACTCTTGAGTGAGCACCCTTCCCCCGCCAGCCGCGATGACCTCGAGGGGGCCGGATACGTGGAGGTCGCGAAGCTCAAAGGCAATATCGGCGATCAGAACTACACCATCGACTCTTCAGAGGCCATCGAAGGTCAGCGGAGCGTGGTGATCTACTGCAAGCCTTTCCACGTCGTCTTCAGCGTCGCGGAGCTGAACGACGTGATCCAGTAGATTCGCTTTCGAAGGGGAAGTCACGATGAACATGCTGGTGAAAAGCGCTCCATTGTCCGCCCTGCGTCCCGTATGCCCGGGCACGCTTCTGGCCTTGGCCTTTGGAATTCTCGCCGTCGCATGCACCCAGCCGCCCCCCACCAACTTCCAAGATCTGGCGGCGGCTCATCTTCCTCAGATCGACGGCAGCATCCCGATTCCGGGCCTCTCGGCGGAAGTCGAGGTCCTTCGCGATCCGTGGGGCGTGCCGCATATCTACGCATCCAACCTCGACGACCTCTTCCTGGCACAGGGCTTCGTCCAGGCGCAGGACCGCCTGTGGCAGATGGAGATGTATCGGCGCGCAGGTGAAGGCAGGCTCTCCGAGGTGCTGGGACCCGAGGCGCTCGGGCACGACCGGGTCGCGCGGACCCTGAAGTTCCGGGGGCCCTTCGACGAGGCGGAGTTCACGAGCTATCACCCCGAGGGCCGCCGGATCCTCACTGCATTCGCGTCAGGGGTGAACGCGTACATCGATCACGCCCGGGCGGCCGGAGAGCTGCCCGTGGAGTTCGCCCTGACCGGCGTAGAGCCGGAGCCGTGGACGGCGGAGACACCTCTGCTCCGGATGCAGACCGCCATGCCTCTGGGCGACGTCCGCCGCGAGCTCGGGCTAGCCGAGAGCGTTGTCGAGCTCGGCGCGGAAGAGGCCAATGCACAGGCACGTCCCACTCCCTGGCGCCCGCTTCAGGTGCCTGGCGGCGTGGATCTCTCGTTGATCTCCGACGCCGTCCGGAACGGGGTCACGGGCTTCCGCAACGCGATGTCGAGGCCGGCGCTCGCGGCCCCGTTCGACAGTTGGCCGGACGCTGACTTCGCGCTGAACATGGGAGCCCGGGAGAACTCGCCCGGCAGCAACAACTGGGTGATCAGCGGCGACCGGACAGCCAGCGGCCAGGTCATCGTCGCGAACGATCCGCACCGGGGGGTCACGAACCCGTCGCTCCGGTACGTCGTCCACCTCGACGCTCCGGGTTGGACGGCCATCGGCTCTACCGAGCCGGTCCTGCCGGGCGTGGCAATCGGGCACAACGGCCGGATCGCCTGGGGCCTGACCATCGTGGGCACCGACCAGTCCGACATCTACGTCGAGCAAGTGAACCCAGACAATCCCAAAGAGGTGCGCTGGCAAGGTGGGTGGGAGACCGTTCGGACGGTCGAGGAGACGATCCAGGTGAAGGGGGCATCCTCCCAAGTCATCGAGGTCGAGTTCTCGCGCCACGGGCCGATTTTCCATCGCGACACGCAGAACAACCTCGCGTACGCCATGCGCTCCACGATGCACGAGCCGGGAACGACGGGGTATCTCAGCGCGCTACGGCTCAACGTCACGTCTGATTGCGTCGAGTTCCTGGAGGAGATGAGGTACTGGAAGTCGCCCACGGAGAACATGATCTGCGGGGACGTCGACGGGAACATCGCTTGGCAGGCGGCGGCTTTGTCGCCGAAGCGAGATGGATGGCACGGGCGACTGCCCGTCCCAGGCACCGGCGAATACGAATGGGACGGCTTCCGCGACGACTTGCCGACCGAGCTGAACCCGGAGCGTGGCTGGATCGGTACGGCCAACCACGACATCCACCCGGCGGGATACGATCCACCGCTCTTCTTCAAGACGGCCGGACCGTTCGCCCGGTTTGCGCGGGTGTCGGCAGTCCTGGCCGAGAGCAGCGGTGTCACCGTGGAAGATTCGAGGCAGCTTCAGCAGGACGCCTTCCTTGCTGAAGCAGCGGAGGGTGTGGAGGTCTTTCGCGGGTGGTTAGCGAGCGACCCGGAGGTCGAATCCTTCCGGGCCGAGTTGGCAGACTGGGATGGCGTGTTCGACCGCGACAGCCGAGCGCCGGCGATCTACAGTCGATTCGACTACGACAAGCTGGATCACGCCGCGACTCTGAGTGGTGGGGAGCGGCCGGCCGCCATCGAGGCGGAGCTTTCGACGGCTTTGGCCGAGCTCGCCGAGGACCAAGGGGCGGACGCGTCAGGATGGCGCTGGGGCCGCGACCACCGGAGCGAGTTTCCCCATTCGCTCGTGTCCGCCTACGACATCCCCGCGGGCGAGCGGTCGGGAGGCGCCGGCACCGTGGCCGCCACGGGAGCGACCTATCGGCACATCGTGGACTTCGCCGACCTGGACGGGTCGATCTTCACGAACGCGCCTGGGCAGTCCGGCAGGCCTGGCAGCCCCTTCTACGGCAACCTGACCGAGAGCTGGGCGGCGCAGGAGTACTTCCCGATGCTGTTCTCGCGACGGGCTGTCGAGGCGCGGGCGGAGTATCGGCTACGGCTCACGCCGGCGGGTTGAGCCTGGGCGGAGTATCGGCTGCGCGGCTCACGCCGTCAGGCTAAGTGCGGCGATCTCTCAGCGCCCTTCCCAGTCGATGTCCGACATGCTCGCCAGCGCCAGCTGGAGAGCGTGCGTTCCCTTCCTCCCACCACCCTGCGCGCGGAGCGCGGTGTACAGCTGGTGGGCAAGGGCCAGTCCAGGGAGCGCCAGGTTCATCCGGTTCGCCTCGGCGAGGGCGATCCCCATGTCCTTGATGAAGTGCTCGACGAAGAAGCCGGGGTCGAAGTTGTTCGCGATCATGCGCGGACCGTAGTTCGAGAGCGACCAGCTTCCGGCCGCTCCCGAGGCGACGGACTCCATCACGGTTTCCAGGTCGAGTCCCGCCTTATGTGCGTACAGCAGGCCCTCACACACCCCGATCATCAGCGAAGCGATGAGGGTTTGATTCACCATCTTGGTGTGCTGTCCAGCGCCCGGGCCCCCTTGGCGGACGATCGCGCTGCCCATCGCGTTCCAGCAGGGGGCGAGCGCCTCCACGACATCCGCGTCGCCGCCGATCATGATCGACAGGCGGGCTTCCTTGGCACCCACGTCGCCACCGGACACCGGCGCGTCCACGCTGGCGACACCTTTTGCCTTCGCCGCTTCATAGATCTCGACGGCGAGCGTCGGCTCGCTCGTCGTCATGTCCACGAGAATGTTGCCGGCTTCGCAGCCCGCTAGAGCTCCGTCGTCTCCGAGGAGGACTTGGCGCACGTCGCTCGGGAATCCGACGATGCTGAAGACGACGTCGCTCCGCTCGGCCACGGCCTTTGGGCCATCAGCCCATTCGGCACCCTTCGCGATGACGGAGTCAACAGTCGCTCGCGTCCGAGTGAAAACCGTCGCGGAAAAGCCGCTGTCGATGAGATGCCCACACATGCTGCGGCCCATGACCCCGAGGCCGATCCAGCCGATTCGGGTCTTGCCCGGCTCAACGTTCATGATGTGAAGCTCGCAAGGTGAGTGGGACGCCGCTGTTCCTCCGGCTTGGGGAGGGGTGCGGAGAGCGGCACCACATTGCGGGGTGGCCGTCGGGAGTCGCAAGTGTCCGTGTGGGGCTACATTGACCGTCCGTAGCGGAATCATGGCTCCGCAGGAGGACACCCGATGCCGTACCGGCCAGTACCCTTCGCAGCCCCCTGGCACCCCGTGCGTGCGGTCGTGTCGGCGTGCGTTCTGGGGGCGGCTGCGTCGACACTTCATATCGCCTCGGTGACTCCCGCGGCCGCGCAGGACGCCGGGATGGAAGCCCCCCTGTCGGCACTCCTTTTCCTCGTCGGCTCGTGGGAGGGTGAGGTCAGCGGCGCTCTTGGGGAGGGCCAAGCGTTACGCGAGTACGAGCTGATGCTCGACCAACAGTTCCTCGTGTCCCGACACGCCTCAGTTCGCCTGCCCCAAGAAGAGAGCCCGGCGGGAGACCACCACAGAGAGCTCGGCGTCTTCAGCTTCGATCAACAGCGGAGCGCCATCGTATACCGGCAGTTCGTGGTCGAGGGTTATGTGAACCGCTACACCTGCGCGCTTCACGGAGGAGGCCTCCACGGATTCACATGCGTGACCGAGGCCGTCGAAAACGGCCCCGAGCTCCGCGCGCGTTGGACGGTCACAGCGGAAAACGAGTTCGTCTTTGATGAGGAGTTCGAGCTCGCCGAGCCAGGCGAGGACTTCACCCTGCTCTTCACGAATCGGTGGGTCCGCCGACCGTCATTGAACTGAGCCCGCGGTTCTCAGCCCGCGCTCCGCGGTCCGAGATCAGGACGCCGCGAGCCGGATCACGTTGCGGTCCCAGCGGGGCTCGACCACCTTGGCTTCATCCTCCGGCTCGGCCCCCGCCAACTCGATGGAGGGCACAATGAGACGCCTCGCCACGCCCGTCCTGATCGCGCTCGTCGGCCTTTCCACCACGGGCCTCGAAACTGCCCTCGCTCAATCGTCCTCGCCAGCGTTCGCGCGCCTCTCACTCGCCGGACCTGCCAAGCGTTACTGCTCCGGCATCTGGGTTTCCAAGCGCGAGCGGTCGGAAGCGCTGCACAACAGCGTGCTTCTGGGCGAGGAGCTGACAGAGGCTCACGAGACGGACCATCTCGTCTTCGAGATCGATGACCAGCGAAGGATCGTCACGGCCATCCGCGACGGTGTCTCCGCGAGCGCCCGTCATTTCGGCGACCAGGGTTGCGTGATCATCCGGCCGGAAACGGACAAGCCGGTCTTCACGCCCCGGAAGGTCGTGAGCGGTCTGCCCGACGCGGCGTCGACGCCCTGGCCGATGGGCGACAAGCTGCCTGCCACGCCGCTGCCCGCCGAGGTGGACGCAGGACTCCTCGATCAAGCGGCGCGCATGTTCTACTCGAACGATCTGGACCGCCGGGCCGCGTTCATCGTTGTGCACCGCGGAAGGATCGTGAAGGAGGAGTACGGCTCGGGCGCGCACAAAGACATGCAGCTCGAGAGCTGGTCCATGGGGAAGAGCATGACTGCGACGTTTATCGGCCGACTCATCCAGGACGGGCACTTCGGGCTGTGGGATCCGGCGCCCGTCCCCGAGTGGCAGAACTCACCAGGTGACCCACGCGGCGAGATTCGGATCGCCGATCTGCTTCGGATGTCGAGCGGACTACGATTCAGCGGAGGGGGATCGACCCCCGAGCAAATGGAGGCTTCCTACATCCCGGGGCACGCCGACCACGGGCTCGGTTACTCCGCCCCCATCGACATCTTCCAGTTCTCGGCGAGCCGCGACCCGGAGCATCCACCCAATACGGTGGGTCGGTACCGGAACTCCGACCCGTGGACGCTCGGGTACGTCGTGCGTCGGACGGTGGAAGACGAGCTCGGGGAGGAGTATCTCACCTGGCCGCAACGCCAGGTGTTCGACAAGATCGGCATCCGTGACTTCGTGATGGAGACGGACATCTACGGCAACTTCATCCTCACGGGCTACAACTACGGCACCGCCCGCCACTGGGCGCGGCTCGGACAACTGTATCTGCAGAGGGGAATGTGGAACGGCGAGCGTCTCCTGCCCGAGGAGTTCGTGGACTTCGTCCGAAGCCCCGCTCCGGCCTGGGACGAGGGCGAGTACGGAGGTCTCTTCTGGCTCAACCCGGCTGACGCGGCGGGACGCGGGACCCGGATCCCGACCCTCCCTGCGGACGCCTACAACGCGGCGGGCGCGGGCGACCAACGAACATACATCATCCCCTCGCGCGACCTCGTCATCGTCGTTATGAGCCACCGGGCCGGAGGCAACTTCGCGCCCGACCGGCGTACGCGTGAGTTCGAGGCACTCGGGCTCGCCGTGAAGGCGGTCGACCCCACGTGGAACTGGGATTGACGCCTCCTCGCCCGTACGTCCGTGATGACCGACGCGACGATGCACGAAGCCCGCGTGACTGCTCCTGCAGGGTAGAGCCTTGAGCGAGCACCGGCCCGTGGAGGTCAACGACGTCCAATCGCAGCTGAACCGAACGACCGTCGCTCGTGTCGCTTCGCCCGCCAGCGAGGACCAGGTGTCCGATCTCGTCCGCGAGGCGGGTCGCGAGGGTTGCGCAATAAGCATCGCGGGTGGGCGTCATTCGATGGGCGGCCAGCAGTTCGCCGAGGGCTCCACTCTGCTGGACATGCGGGGGATGGACCGCGTGCTCCACCTCGACACCGCGACCGGACTCATCCAGGTTGAGGGCGGCATCCAGTGGCCCGCGCTCATCGACTACCTGCACGAAGAGCAGGCGGACACGGACGCTCCTTGGGCCATCCGCCAGAAACAGACCGGGGTCGATCAGGTCACGATCGGGGGCTCCCTCGCAGCCAACGCACATGGCCGTGGCCTCCGCTTCCCACCCATCGTATCCGACGTCGAGTCGTTCGTCCTCGTCGGGGCGGATGGTGAGCCCAAGACCTGCTCTCGTGGCGAGAACCCGGAGCTCTTCTCCCTCGCGATCGGCGGCTACGGCCTGTTCGGCGCCATCACCCGCGTGACGCTTCGCCTCGTGCCGCGGACGAAGGTCAGGCGGGTCGTCATGATCATCCCCGTCCGCGACCTCATGGAACGGGTCGCTGAGCGGCTCGAGCAGGGATTCGTTTTCGGCGATTGCCAGTATTCCGTCGACCTCGCCGCTCCGCCCGGGGCGCACCCCGGCGTCTTCTCGTGCTACGAGGAGGTGCCTCAGGACACCCCCGTCGGCGAGGCTCAGGCTCAGCTTTCATCGGAGGACTGGGCCAGTCTCTACCGCCTCGTTCGACAGAACAAGTCCCTCGCCTTCCAGACCTACTCGATGTACTACCTGGGGACGTCAGGTCAAGTCTACTGGTCTGACCGACACCAGCTGTCGAGCGTGTTCGAGGGATACACACAGGTCGTCGACGCGCAATCTGGCACCGAGATGATCACTGAGGTCTACGTCCGGAGGGAGGACCTCGAAGCCTTCCTCACGGCGGCCAAGGCTGACTGCGTCGAGCACGAGGTGGATATGACGTTCGGAACCATCAGGCTGATCGAGCCCGACGAGGACACCTTCCTGCCCTGGGCTACCCAGCCTTGGGCGTGCATCGTCTGCAATCTCCACGTGCTGCATACGGACGAAGGCATCAGGAAGGCGACCGGCAACTTCCAACGCATCATCGATCGGGTCATCGAGTTCGGGGGCCGCTACTTCCTCACCTACCATCGGTGGGCCAGGCGTGACCAAGTCGAGACCTGTTACCCGGAGTTCGTGGAGTTCCTGAAGCTCAAGGAGCGATACGACCCCGAGGGCCGTTTTCAGAGCGACTGGTATCGGCACCATCGCGAGATGTTCGCGGATCGGCTGTAGCCCGGTCTCACTCCTCGCGAAACGCCCGCCTGCGACCTACGCCGAGCTCGTCTCTGGGAGCGCGCTGATTTCCAGGGTGGCGATTCGCTGATCGAAGCCGAGATGACCGGCGATCATGTTCGAATACTCGAGCGGCGTCTCGTAGCTCCAGGCCGCTCGCTCCATCGGTGAGCCGGACCCGAGGAATCGCCAGTAGGAGGCGTCTCCCTTGATGGGACAGCTCGTCGTGTATCCTTCCTCCCGCTCCAAATGCGTGAGATCGACGTCGCCGGGCGGAAAGTAGAACGACGGGTTGTACAACGACTTCCCCACCTCTTTCAGGATCTTCACGTCGCTCGACGACGCCACCTCCTGGCCGTCGATCAAGACGCGGACGTGGTAAGGATATCGGTCAGTCACGTGGTAATGACCCGCTCCGTTCGGGCTGTCCTTCCGACGCTGTGTCAGCGCGCTCACGTCCGCCATCGCACGTCCTCGATTCTGAATGGTCGATCCGGTGCCGAGGGAGGGCCCCCGGCCGATTACTCCACCAAACATCTTCACCGTCGGATCGGTTCCGGTGGCAGTGATGCTCGTGCTTCCGGCCACAGGGCGCGTGCCTAGGGAACGGGATCGTGCCTAGTAAACGGGATCGTGCCTAGGGAAACGGGATCGTGCCTAGGGAAACGGGATCGTGAACAGGGGCCCGGGAACCATGTTCTCTGAGGGCGGATCAGGGTTTCCCCCGCCTATCCCTCCGACGAACCCGCCTTGGATCAGGGCAGCTGTCGCAGCTACGCTCCCCGCGATTGCGAAGAGGGTACGAATTCACGCAGCTCGACAACTGGGGCGTGGGTCCGGATGGGAGATTCGTTCTGGTCAAGCCAGGCACGGCGAGCGACCGTCGGATTCAGGTCATTTAAGCTGGTCGGACGAGGTGGGGGACAGGGCGGTCAGGGACTGAGGAGCCGCGAACTACCCCGCGCAACATACCCGAGACTCGAGGTAGTCCTCGATCAGATTGCCTAGTTCTCAACTCGAAGCCCGGCGCTACCCCCATGACCCGCTTAATAGCCCTGATCTCGCTGGTGTTGACGGCCGGCGCCTGCGTAAGCACCCCGGTGCCATCCGATCCTGAGTCGCTCCTAGCCCTCTTCACCGGGGATTTCGTCGACGACTACGGGAACAGGTATTCGATCGACCCGGAACGGTGGGTTCAGCAACCCGACATCAGATATCAGCTGAGCGAATGGCACGTGAGCGAGCCACTGGCCGTAGCGCAGAACGACGCCGCGAATCCAAGCGATCCCGGCCTCTGGACTCGCATCGACTTCCTCCTGTTCGAGGACCGGGAAGAGTACGAGTGGGCGTTCTGCTACACGACGTACCGGGCATCATCGGTCGAGGAGGCGCTCGCAGCGACGGCCGCCGACCGAAGCTCACCGCTCACCGGCTGCAACGGCTTTCCTTTCAGCCGGATGAAGCGGGTCGATTGAGCTTCTTGGGCCCTGCCCGTCAGTTGATGACCGTTGGGCTGGAAGCCGCCAAGGCGTTGTTTAGCTCGTCGGACTCCACGACGACGTCGGTGTCGTCGACGATGGCGCCCACGAAGTAGGAGCCAGGGGCAACGCCCGTCACCGGGAATGCCGGGTTCGAGCAGGTCACGGTCTGGCCAGGTCCGAGCACCACGTTGAAGCAGGCACCTAGGAGGATATCCGAACCGGTAATCGTCGTGTCGGTCGAAAGGTAGACACCGATCCGGAAAGGTGCGGTGGCCGTTCCGCCCTGGTTGATGCCCGTGATCCGGATGGAGATGGTTCCGCCCGGGGGCACCGAAGCCGACGCCGTCACGTCGATCACCGTCAGGTCCGCAGGCGTCGCCGTGATGCTCGTGGCGCTGAAGGCTGCGAGCGCGTTGTTGCCCTCGTTGGACTCCGCGACGTCGTCTTGGGTGTCCGCGACGGCGCCGACCCAGTACGTACCGGGAGGGAGAGCCAGCGGCACGGTCACTGTCAGGTCGCACGGCGCGGTCGCGCCAGCCGAAAGCGAGGCGACGAGGCAAGATCCCACGAGCACGTCGCCCGTGGTGATGGTTGCGTCCGCCGACAGGTACAGCCCGACGAGGAACGAGCCCGCACCGGTGCCGCTCGGATTGAGAACGGTGGACGTGATATCCAGCGTGCCTCCAGTAACGCCGCTGGTGGGAGCCGTAACGGAGGTCATCGTGAGATCGGCGGGACCGACCAATACCGTCGGGTTGGTCGCGGCGAGGACATTGTTGGCCTCGTTGACCTCGAGCACTGCGGATTGGTCGTCGGCGAACGCGCCAACGTAGTAGGTGCCCGGCGCCGCTGTGCCTGGAATCGTCACGTTCCGGTCGCACGCCGTGCTGCCACCAGCCGGCAACAGGGCCACGGAGCAGGAGTCCAGCAACACGTCCGACGCGTCGATGTTCACGTCGGTAGACAGGTACAGCCCGATGCGGAAGGCTCCCGCATCCCACCCGCCTACGTTGTCGGTCGTCGACGTGACGGAGATGCCCGCCCCGACCGTTCCCGTCGGTGGGGCCGTTACCCCGGAGACCACGAGATCCGTCGTCGGGCCGCGATGTCCGTCGGGTTCGCCGCCCGGGCGTCGTTGTTCGTCTCGCTGGTCTCGTCGATCCGGTTGTCGAAGTCGGCAACGGCACCCGCCCAATACGTGCCCGCCGGAAGGGTCGTTGGGATCGACACGTCGCGGTCACAGGCCTGGGTGGCCCCCGCCGCAAGTGCGCTCACGTCGCACTGCCCGACCAATACGTCCGAGGTCGTGATGGCGGCGTCAGGCGAGAGGTATAGGCCGACCCTGAAGCCGCCGGCATCCAGGGTCCCCTGGTTGGCGGTCCTGGACGTGATCGTGAGCTTGCCGCCGGCCGCGGACGCCGTGACCCCGAAGGCCGCCAGGTCCACGATGCCGCCCACCGCTGTATTGGCCGGGGCCGTGCCGGTGTTGTTGGCCTCGTCCGACTCGTCGACTTCGGCCTGATCGTCCGCCAATGCGCCCACGAAGTAGACCCCTGGCGCCGTCGACGCTGGAATCGTTACCGACGCGGAACAGCTCGCCGACGCGCCAGGGTCGAGCCCGTCGACGGAGCACGACGTGAGCGCCACGTCGGCGCTCGAGATCGTCGCGTCGTCAGACAGGAAGATCGTGGTCCGGAAGGATCCAGTTGGTGCATGGCCGACGTTGTCGATCTTTGCGTCGACCTGGATCGAGCCTCCCGCAGCGGCCGTGGTGGGCGCGGACACCTCGGCGACCGTCAGGTCCGGCAGGGCGACTACGGTTGTGCCACCGGCCGCGGCCAGGGCGTTGTTCGACTCGTCCGACTCGTCTACCGCCCCCTGGTCGTCCGCGAACGCTCCCACGTAGTAGAGTCCGGGGGCCGTAGCGCCGGGGATGACGACCGAGGCGCCGCAAACGAACGACGCGGCCGGGTCCAGGCTCGAGACGAAACACGAGCCGAGTAGAACGTCGGCCGGTGTGATGGCCGGGTCCTCCCAGAGGTACAGCCCGATCCGGAAGTCGGTGGCGGAGGTGGACCCGGGGTTGGTCGTGCGCGACGTCACGTCGATGGTGCCTCCGACGCTCGCCGCATCCGGTGCCGTGACCTCGACCACCTCGAGGTCGATGGTCCTGGCGGGCGAGACCACGGTCGCGACAGCGGCCGCCCGCGAATTGTTCGCTTCGTCGGACTCAACGACCTCACCCAGATCGTCGGCGACGGCCCCCACGAAGTAGTCGCCTGGCGTGAGGGTCAGTGGGAGAGTCGCAGTGAGGTCGCACAGCATGTCGCTGGACGCGTCCAGCGAAGTTACCGCGCACATTCCGAGAAGCAGGTCGTCGGTCGTGATGACACCGTTGGCCGACAGGTACACGCCCACACGGAAGCCAGTGGCACTCGCGGCTCCGCCGTTGCGCGTCGTCGTCGACACGGAGATCGCCGCCCCAGGGCTCGCAGCGGAGGGAGCGGTGACACGAGTGACGACCAGGTCCGGTTGTTCGATACTCGCGATGGTGGGATTCGCGGCCGCGCGGGCGTTGTTGTTCTCGTTCGTCTCGTCGATGGCCTCCTGGTCGTCGGCGATCGCACCCACGTAGTAGGTCCCCGGCGTGACCCAGTCCGGCACCTTGACGGTGCGGGCGCACTCTGTGGTGGCCCCCACGCTCAGTGAAGCCATCGCACACGAATCGAGGAGCGGGTCGTCGGTCGTGATCGTCGGGTTGGTCGACAGATACAGACCGACGCGGAATGGCCCCGTTTCTTGGCGGCCTCCATTGTGCGTCGTAACGCTGACCGGAATCGCGCCGCCGATGGCCGCGGTCGCCGGCGCGGTGACCGCCTGGGCATCTACGTCGCTGCGCGAGTCGACCACATTGACCGACTCCCCGGAAGACGCCTTCCCGACGGTACCGAGGCGGTTCACAGCGCTGACCCGCACGAAATAGATGCCAGCGACGTCGATCTGGATGCCGAGGCTCGTGGCGCTGGTCTCGGCGGACTGGGGCGTCGTGAAGCCGGGATCGTCGTCCCATTCGACGACGTAGGTGCTGGCTCCCTGAACGGCCATGAATCGCACGTCCAGCGTGCCCCCCTGCTCGACGAAGGTTGGGCGCGTCAAGAGATCCGGAATGAAGGACTGGAGGATTACCGTCACGTTGGTGTCCTGTCCCGCCATCACCGACACCCCCGTCCGCTCGCCATACGTCTCTACGGCGGACGACACCAATCCTTCGAGCGCTACTGTGTACGTTCCCGGCAGCAGGTCGTCCAGGACGACGCTCTCGCCGGGCCGTCCCGTGCGCATGGTTGGGGACGGTCCCTGCAGGTGGATCCGGTATTGGTCGGGTACCGCCGCCCCCGCCCGGTCCGCCGCCAGCTCCAGCGACAAGCTGGCCCGTCCCGTAGGGCTGTGCGCGACGGGCGAGTCACAGGCCCAAAGCGCCAAGAGGACGACGGTGGCGAGACGGGACGGTCGCATGTGCGTCACGGGAGCGGAAGTGTGATGGAGCACGTGGACGGCGACCCCTGCCCTCCCCGGGAGGCCAGCACGGCTCCCGCGACCGCCGCCACAGCGCCGGCGCCGACCCACACCCACGGGAAGCCACCGCCGTCCACTTGGGCCTCCGCGAGCACGACCGCTCGCGCTCGCTCGACCAGCGCGTTCGCGAGTGTAGACGGCAGGACGGTGTCGGGCGCAGTTGCAATCCCCACGAGACCTCCGTTGGCATCCACCAGCGGCGCGCCGACCGCGGAGTTAGCCAGCGCCGGATCCAGGAACGCGGGCCCCGTCGGCAGATCGGGCCAGCCAGCGAGGGTCGCACTCGCGGTCGTGGTCCCGGCGCAGCTCCGGGAGTAGATCGACCAGACCTGGTCGCCATCCACGGGGCTCGCGGCTGGCGCGATGGGCTGCCCTGCCCCTTCCGCGAAGCGCAGCACCGCGATGTTCCGCCGAGCATCCGTCGCCGCGATTGACGCTTCGCCGAACACGTCCTGGCCGTCGGCGTCCGTGACTCGGAAACGGCCGCGCTCGGGCAGGGCACCCAGGGCGGTGAGAACGAGGCCGTCGCGACCGGCGACGAATCCGTTCGTGCACACCATGCGACCGCCGTCCAGGTAGCTGATGCGGACGAGGCTGGCCCGGATACGGTCCCGGATACTCTCCGGTAGCGCTTCGCCCTGAGACGGGTCGTCCTCCGGGTTTGCCGGTTGGCCCGAAGGCAGCGTCCCGACTGAATCGGCATCGCGGACACAGGCTCCGCGCAAAGCATCGACGAACTCGGCGGACGCGCCCACTCGTTCGAGCGCCGCCTGGGTGGTGTCGTCCAACTCGAAACTGAGGCAGTTCACACCGGCCCGCTCGATGATCAATTGCGTGGGGACTCCGGCTTCCAGCAGATCGACCAGCTCGTCGATGGTGTAGGGCCGCGTCTGCTGTCCAGCCAGAGGTGCCGCGCAGAGAACCCCTACTGCTATGACCGCGGCGGCCAGGCACCAACGAGGTCGGCTCTCAAACATCGTCGTTCGCCGGCGGGTACGGCCGTGGTGTTCGCAACGGATCAACGATACATCTCCTTCATTCCTCGTTCCGTGGATCCTGGAGACACCTCACCGTCTACGACGATCGGATGAGCCCCGAATCCGGACGGGATCGACCAGCTTGCCACTGCGGAGTCACACGGTAGGACGGGCCGGCAGTCGCCTTCTAGTGCCCGCTTATTGTCCGGCGGGACGCGTGTTCCCGTCAAGAGCCGACCTTCCCGCCCACAGTGTTAGCCGATCTCGTACGCCGAGAACCGCCTGCACCATCTAAGCGCGAAACGACCTCTTTCACGGCCACGGCCAGAGTCCGTGTCCTCTCGCTCAGAAACGGAAAAAGCGGGTGAACTTGATCGCGAGTCCCCGACTAACCAGCCGCGAGAACCCGCGCCCAGTTGTATCGCGGCCATCCGTGTAGACCACGAAGAGGTCGCTTCCCGGCTCGAACTCCCAGCGCCACCGGAAGTTGGTCTCGAGCGCCTCGGTGCTCGAGTTGTACTGCACCAGCGCACCGATGTACATCCGCGGCGTAATCGTCAGGATCGGCCGAACACCGAGGAGCGTGACGCGGGTCTTCGCGCTCGGCAGCGAGATCCAGTCGAACGATACGCGGGGCTCCACTGCGAACTGCGAGTTGAGCTCGACACGACCGGTGTATCCGATTCCCGTGCGATCGCCGTCGAAGAACCCCCCCCGACTGAGGTTCAGCATGCCACTCACCTTTCGATGGGGACCGAGCTGAAGGCCCAGGTTGGCTTCGTTGAAGCGATAGCGTCCCGCCGATACCACGAGGTCGTCCGCGACCTCGAACGGCTCATCCAAGAACTCCAGATTCCGGCTGAAATCGATCGAGAGTTGGTCACTACTGTTGAACTCGACGCTGAAGATTCCCATCTCCTTCCGGGTCTCCAGGATGTCCGCTCCGGTCACGAATCGGTCTACGCTGGCCTCCCAGCTCAGCTTGCGGACATACCGGTTCGATGTCGGACGCGGACTGAAACGGGCCGAGGCGAACGTGCGGCGAAAATCGTCGCGAAGGAGGAATCCGACCTCAGGACTGAATGCGTCGCCGACCCGCAGGATTTCGCCTTGGATGCCGTACCGGTCGGAATCGTACTGAGCCTGTGCTCGGTAGCTGTTCCGGTCGCCACCGGTTTCGGCTTCTGAAGAGCGGGCAAAGAACGCGTTGAGCTGGACGTTCTCGAAGAACAGCATGTTCGCGTCGGCGCCGTAGACGAGGTTGGCTCCCTCACCTGTGAGAGAATGGCTTCGGTTCGTCAGGATCACCCCGACATTGCTTCGACGAAGCACATCGCTCTTGATTCGCACAACGGAGAAGTTGGTCGCCTCGGCGTTCCCGACGTGAGCACTCTCCGTCTGGATGTTGAGCAGACCCACCGAAAGGGGTCCGACCCGACCCATGAGCCGCCCACCCAACTGGACGGGCTCGGGAGTTCCCTCGCTGAGACCGATGCGACGGCTGAAGAAGACGTGCGGAATCAGGCTGGCGGCCCCCCCCAGGCGGCGGCCGCCACCTGAGCCGGCGAAGTCGAACACCCCCTGGCCCTCGAGGAAGAACTCCCGCTTTTCGGGAAGAAACAGGCCGAAGCGGGTCAAGTTCACCTGCTGTTCATCGATCTCGACCTGGGCGAAATCCGTGTTGTAAGTCAGATCGAAGGTCATGCTGCTGGTGACGCCGTACTTGGCGTCGATGCCGAAGTCCGCGCTCACCTCATTCGAGATCCCAGCCGGCCGGTTCGTCCTCAGATCCGAGATCACATAGGGCCGGAGCTCGATGTTCCGGGTGCCTTCAGGTGCTTCGATGCCCACGAGGGTCGCGGCCGACGCCATCCTCATGCCCGAGCCCGAATTGTCCGGCACGGGCGACAACAGCGACTGCTCGTTAATCGAACGGGTGACGCATGACGTTGAACCCCCAGACCTGCACCGAGTCCGAGGCGTACCGGAGCGATTTGAAGGGTATCGTCGGTATTGTCAACTTGATGAGTGGCGGGTGAAGCTGAAGCAGGGGGTCCGTCGGGATTGCTCAGGTAGCAGTGGCGGCACTCCATTCTTTGAACGAACGCTCACGCAACAGTCGGTAGTTCGCCGAACTCAGTTGGTGGCGTCCGAGATTGAATAGGTTCCGAATGACGCCGTGAACCGACAGAAACCGCTGTGCTTGACCCGCTGACTTGAACCCTCGCATCTGACGCTCTCGCTGTCGTGTCGGTTGATGCGAGACCTCAGCCAGATTGTTCGCGTAGCGTTCCGTGTTTTGATCCACGGAAGGCATGATGCGCCGGTGGGCCGCGCCGTAACTCCTCAGCTTGTCCGTAACCAGCTTCCACGGCGTGCAGCCCTGCCCCTTCAGCAGCTTGCGAAAGAACCGTTCGGCTGCGCGGGCGTTGCGATATCGCTGAACCAGGACGTCGATCTGGTCCCCGTCTTGGTCCACAGCTCGCCACAGGTATCGCCGCTCGCCCCTGATCTTGACGAATACCTCGTCCAGGTGCCACACATCGCCCAGCCGCCCTGCCTACGCTTGAGCTTGCGGGTGTACTCGGGCCCGAACTTCCGGCACCACTGCCTGACGGTCTCGTAGGAGACGATAATCTCCCGCTTCGCCAGGAGTTCCTCCACATCGCGGAAGCTCAGGGAAAACCGATGGTACAGCCAAACGCTGTGGCTGATGATTTCACGAGGGAATCGGTAGCCGCGGTAGCCATTCGTATTCGTTTTCATCCGCGAAGTCTGGCTGGCACCGGCTCAAGTTGACAACAGCTTTACGTGGTCTTCAGCGTCGCCGGGTCGGCCATCGTCGAGATCCTGTTCCAGGTCCTGCGCGTGCGCGGGCGGGTGTTGCACCACACCGTCATGGCGCTACTGGGTGAGCCCTATGCGCAGATGTTCTACGATGATGCGACGGTCCGCGGATTGACGCAGATCGGCACTGTTCGGACCTGGGTCGAGCGCGGCCGCGAGGAACGGCGCCAGAAGCGCGCATGGACGGTCGCCCAGTATCAGCTCAAGGAGCAATTGGTCCGTACGGCCGAGGAGCTGACGAAGGCTCTCAAGAAGGAACCTCCGGAGACAGGGGCGGACGAGAGCTCGAACCTTCCGACTCAAACGGCCGACGTCCTCGAGCGGATGGAGCGGTGGCACGAAGAGGAGCGAGCGCTAGCAAGGCGCCGCGGTCGGATCGGTAACAAGACCGTTCCTCCGAGCATCGACTACGTGGACGCGGGGACCTTCTCGAAGGTGGTCGTGAGTCTCGGTAAGACCGAGCCCGAATTGCGGAAACGACTGGCTGCGTTCGGCTATGGAGACGACCTGCAGACGGACCTCGTCGCGGCGTGGTTCGAGCAGGCGATGCGAGCCACGAAGCGTCAGTACCGCCGTTCGGTGCAGATGGCGCTGTTCTTCGTCGGCCTGGCCTTCGCCTTCGCCTTCGAGATGGACTCGATCGCCCGGACCGGGCTTGGCAGCCCGGATTCGTTGGCGTCGACCTACCCGGTGTTCGGGTACTTGCTGACCGCCGCCGCGGTCGCACTCGGCACCCAGTACTGGTTCGACGCTACGGGCAAGCTGCTGGGTCTCCGATCGCAGGCCCTGTCAGCAAAGCTCTGGGGCAAGCCGGCGCAGCGTCCTTAGAGGAACGACCCCTGGACGGTGTTTCGGGAGGGCCGATCACTTCGTGATTTCGGACGTAGATGGCCCTCACAAGGTCTTCGCTGAGCAAGACGCGCCTGTCCGCGTGGCGGGTGAGGTGGGTGGCGAAATCGCGGAAACCGCCTAACTATCAGCGTCCTGCAAGCTGAGTCGCGATTCGCGCGGGACATCGCCGGGGCGGACCAAGCATGGTCGCCCGTCCAGGCGTCGCCCCCGAGTCGCTCCAGACCGGGGTAGCGACATGACAGATCGCATCCGTGTCCGTGGACGACCGCTCGAGCCCCCGCAACGCTTCGAAGACGAGCGGCTGGAGTTCGAGGAAGACGACGGCCTCAAGATCGAGCTGAAGCACGCGGTCGACGTCAACCCCACGGGCCGTGGTGCGACGGAGGACGTGTCGTTTGACCTCGAGGACGGCGACGTCATCGAGTATCGCGACACGGACGGGTGGGTGGAGTTCACCACCGCACGGAGTGTGCGGGAGCGGGCGATGAGGTCGCGCGCCGGTTCGGCGGCCGGCGCCATCAATCTCGCGGATGTCCTCGCGGAGGGGCGCACCAGGGGCGACACCGACCTAGACGAGATCCTCGCGTACGGCATCGAGCTTCCCGATGAGGTCACGAAGGCCCTGGAGAAGCTCGGCGAGTACGTCGGTGGCAAACTGATCGACGCGGCAGCGCGAGAGGCGGCGAAGGTGGTCGTCTGGTGGGTAGAGAAGCCGGTCAAGTGGGAGAAGACCAAACGGGACGACAAGCCGAAGGAGCACGGCGTCTATCGCCTCGACGCGGAGCTCAGGCTGCGGCAGCAGCAGCTCTTGACCGCGAGCGGCCCGATCGAGAAGGGAGGCGAGCCGTGTCTCGTGCTGATTACGGGACACTGTCGAACACCGAGAAGGCCTTCGCCAAGCTCCGTGGCACCGACGAGTGGGATCGGCAGCTGTGCGGCGAGTATGCCGGCCGGATGTTCGCTCTAGAGCATCCCACTCTGGCTGCCAGCCCCATCGAGAACGCGCTCGCCCTGTCAGATCAGCTCCCGGAGGGAGCCCGTCTCCACCTGCTCACCCACTCCCGCGGCGGCTTGGTCGGGGAGTTACTGAGCCTGGCCTCGGTGCGGAAGGGTGACAATGAGCCAGCCCGGAGTCTCCTCGACCCCGAGCGCCTCAGCCGAGCCGACCCCGTCGTGTTGGCTCGGGAGCGCAAGAACCTCACGGACCTGATCGATCGGATGTACGAGCGGAACGCCAGGGTGGAGCGCTTCGTGCGCGTAGCATGTCCAGCTGCCGGGACCACGATCCTGGGAGACAAGCTGGACCGTTGGGCGACGCGCATGCTCAACATCATCATAAGGCTCACGGGCGCGGGCGGTCCGGTCGCGCATGTTGCCAAGAAGCTCATTCTCTCGTTCCTCGACCAGCGGACCGATCCTCGGGTGATTCCGGGGCTGGAAGCGCAGAGACCGGGATCGACTCTCGTCAGCCTCGTAAACACCCACCCGGGCTCGCTCGACGACGGGCTCGCCGTGATTGCCGGAGATCTCGATGCGAGTCGGGGATTCGGATGGGCCAAGGATCGCCTTTCCCATCTCTTCTTCCGAGGAGACAACGATCTCGTGGTCGACACGAGCTCGATGTACCGCGGGGCGCCGCGTGCAAACGGCATGCTGTCCTATCACTACGGCCCCGAGGTCAACCACAGCGCGTATTTCTCGTGGGAACCGTCCAGGCTGCAGGTAACGAAGTGGTTGCTCGCCAAGGACCCACTCGAGCTCGAGGGGTTCAAGCGGATCGAGCGGGACGCGCCGAAGCTCGAAAAGGAGCGGGGCGTGAAAGTGCGCGGGGCAGAGGATGGGGAACGGCCCATCGTTCTCGTGATCCCGGCCTTTATGGGAAGTGCTCTACTGGATCCAGGAGCGGGTGACGAAGCGGAACGGGTCCGGTGGCCGTCCGCCCAACGGCTCGGGCGCGACGGCATCACGCTGTTGGGCCCCGAGGCTTCGGCCCAGAACGCGGCGGGAGAAGGTGAATGGCCGCTGGCGGCACGACTCCTCATGGGTACGTACGGGCCCCTTATCGAGCGTCTCGAAAACGACTTCGTGGTCGAGACCCTGCCGTTCGACTGGCGTGTCTCGCTGAAGGTCCTCTCGGAGCTGATCGACGCGAAGCTGCATGATCTCCTGGATAACAACCCGGATCGTTCGGTTCACGTCGTCGCGCACTCCTACGCAGGTCTAGCTGTGCGCTTGATCGAGACCGGGGAGCAGTTTGCGAGGCTCGCCAAGCGCAAGGGACGATCACTCTTGCTCGGGACGCCCGCGAATGGCTCGCACCACGCCCTCCAGCTGGCGACCGGACACTCCACGTTGGCGCATCGACTGGCCCTGATTGACCCGACCCGCCAAGCCCCCGAGATCGGAGTTGTCCTCCGTTCCCTGCCGTGGGTTCTCGAGGCCTTGCCCCGCGTGGGCCGCGCCCGGCCAGGTGAGCTGCCCGACGCCGAGGAGGCGGAGGCACCCGACGGCCCGTGGTGGCGGACGGAGTGGTGGACGCAAGCGGGTGTCGAGAACCCCCCGGCACAGGAAGTGCTGGACGCCCGTTTCGCGACGCTAGCGGAGCTCCGACAGGAGCCCGAAGCGTCGGTTGTGCTCCGCGTACTCGGCGTTGGTCGATCGACCCCGGGAGAGGTCGAGATCATCGACGGCGGCGGCATCGAGTTCCGCGGACTCCGAAACGGTGACGGCATGATAGAGGCGACCCGGCGTGGACCCGACGGGGGACCCGTCTACTACGTCGAGGCGTCGCACGGGGAACTCGTATCGAAAGAAGAGAGCCTAGACGCCTACGTGGAGCTGCTGAACTCCGGAGCGTCATACCGCGTCGCGACCGACCCCGGGGAGTTGGGCGGCACCCGGATCCCGCTCGGAGACCGGTCCCAGCAACAGCTGTTCCCGACCGACGGCGATCTGGAGCGGGCGGCGATGGGAGTGTGGGAGGAAGCTCCGAGGAGGCGTCCGCCCACGATCCACGTATCGGTGTCCCACGGAGACCTGAAGTTCGCTCCCTACCCGGTCATGGTCGGCCACTTCGACGGAGACACGATCGTGGGCGCTGAGGAGGCGCTCGACAAGGCCCTGCAACACCGACTGACGAAGCGGGACGTACTGGGCATATACCCGGGGGCTCTCGGGTCAGCCGAGGTGATCCGGGCGAAGAAAGGTCACAACCCTCCCGGCGCTGTGATTATAGGCATCGGCGAAGTGGGCGAGCTCAATGCGTCGAAGGTGACCCGAGCCGTGACCGAGGGTGCGTTGCGACTGGCGATGGAAGAACTCGATCTGCGTGGGCCGGCCGACCGGGACGGTGTGGCGGACGAGATCCCCGAGCCCCTCGGGATTTCTCCCGTGCTCATCGGAGCGACGAGTCCGCCACCGCTGGCTGTACAGCAATCGGCCGCGGCGGTCGTACGCGGCGTCGTGTTGGCCAACCAGCGGCTCGACGAGGGAGACCTGGGCGATCGTGTGCGCGTTACCCACATCGACTTCGTCGAGCTTTACGAAGACGTTGCGATCGAGGGGGCGCGATCGGTGCGGGATCTCCCGGACGATATTGACCGGGGCGGAGCTGGTCAGCCCCCGATCGTCGCGACGCCTCACATGCGTCTTCTTGAGGGAGGCCGTCCCGGGTCGCCAGGTCCTAGGTATTGGGAAGGGAAGTGGCAGCCGATTCTCATCGAGAATCAGGAGACGTGCATCTGCGAGCCGTGTCCACCCGCCGAGCCCTGCGAGCCATGCGACGAGAAAGGCGAGCCTAAGAACCCCGATGATGACCGGACCGGGCAAGGTCGGAATATCGACCCGGACCAGCGCCTCTGCAGGGTCGTCAGCAGCCTGACGTTCAAGAGCATTGGCCTCATGGCGCGGGCCGAGAGCATGGTCCACGAGCATGCCACGGATCTCGTCAAGAAGCTCGTGGTAGAGGTGATCGGCGACCGGTCCGTGCCGGAACAGACGTACAACACGCTCTACGAGCTGCTGTTGCCCAATTACCTCAAGAGCCAGACACGCGATCCAGACCACCTGATCGTCGTCGTCGACGCCGAGACCAGCCAGTATCCGTGGGAGATGCTCGCCGTTCGGACGCCGGACGGCCGCGTCGAGCCGCTGTCCGTAAACGCGGGCATGATCCGGCGGCTCCTGACGAGTCGGTTTCGGAGCTTGCCGGAGCGGGCAGCGGGGTATCAGGCGTTGGTGGTAGGCGACCCTCCGGGCGGCACCACTTGGCCGCGTCTCCTGGGGGCTCGCCGAGAAGCAGCGGTCGCGGTGGACGCTCTGTCGTCCGGGCCGTTCAAGCCCGCTGTCGGTCTCGTCTATGACGACGCGGCAGGTCCGAACACGGACGGCGAAATCCTGAACGCGCTGTTCGAGCACGACTACCGCGTGATCCACATCGCGGCGCATGGCGCGTACGAGCAGGATCGACCCGAGAAGAGTGGGGTCGTGATCGGACCCGGCTCACTGCTGACCGCCGCGGTGATCGGCCAGATGAGAACAGTGCCCCAGCTCGTCTTCCTGAATTGCTGCCATGTCGGCCGTATGGAGGCGCAGGCGGACGGTAACGGAAAGGCCGGTCCAATGGACCCGCGCGGCTTCAATCATTTCGCGGCCACCATCTCCGAGCAGCTGATAAGAGACGGGGTGAGGGCGATCGTCGCGGCGGGTTGGGCGATCGAGGATCGGTCAGCGGCGGAGTTCGCCCGGGTCTTCTACGAAGAGATGCTCGAAGGGCACCCGTTCGGTGTCGCAGTGCTGAAGGCGCGCAAGCACGTCCACGAGCGCTTCGGCCGATTCAATACGTGGGGTGCCTACCAGTGCTACGGTGATCCCGGGTACAAGCTCGTGGCCGACCGCCCGAAAGATGCGGACCCAGGGCGTCTCGTAGCGGGGACAGAGCTGCACCGCCGGCTGCGGGGCATCGACCCCAGCCGCGCCTCACCCGGGGAAGGAAAACAGATGCAGGAGGAACGCGAGCGGCATCGAGGGCGGGTCGAGCGCCTGCTCGCGGATACACCTCGTGATTGGCACACAGGGCCCGTCAACGCCGAGGCTGCGCGGGCTCTGGGAGAGCTCGGTTACTACGAGGAAGCGGACAAGTACTACGAACGAGCGGCCGCCGACTGGAAGGCTGAGTCGAAGATCAAGACGATGGAGCAGCGCTGGAATCTGATGGCGCGCCATGCTGGGGACACGCTCAAGGAACTGCCGAGGAGCCGGGACCGAAGCGAGGAGGAGAAGAGGACGTGGAAAGAGCAAACCAAGAACGAGGCGCAGGCTCTCGAGCGGCTACGGGCCCTGCTCGACACGGTGGGCCAGACACCGGAGCGCCTCTCGATGATGGAGAGCATCTTCGACGCGCGTGCCCGTAGAGGGCATCGCCTGGAGGAGAGCATCGAGAAGGCGGCCGACAGCTACGGCGCTGCGTACGAGCTCCACAAGGAGGAGGGAGGACACGACTCCTACTCGGCCAACAATTGGATGAAGGGGGTGTTCCCTTAAGTCCACCGACCCCAAGATATAGTGGTTACCGGGGCTCTGCGGGCCGTTTCCCACGTCCGGTGCCGAGGTAAAGGGCCGAAGCTGGCGTGGGAGCACACTGAACAGCCTGCTCAAGCAAGCGGTAGAACAACAGGCCGCGAGCCCGGGATGTGCGTCGGTTGAAGCGAAAGGTGAACTCGTCCAGATAGTAGGGGAGGTGTTCGCGGGCGATCCCTCCTTGGAGGGTTCCGAGGACCCAGCGCTTGAGGAGAGACGCCACCCGATGTACGGCCGACATGAGCACGTGCGCGGGATCGCCGGAGGTCGAGAGGTTCGTGACCGTGTGGCGAAAGCCCAGTTTGGCGAGTCCCTGATAGCTTGGCCATCCGTCGGTATGCACCGTGCTTGCCGGTGCGATGCTATCCTTGACGAAGCCTCGCAGAACCGGAGCGGAGAGGTCGGGCACCCAACGCAGCCGTATTCTCCCGATCTTGCGTCCGTCGACCTCGGCGGCGATCGCGACGATGGCCTTCTTGATCGTCTCGCGGCCCCGCACTCCAGCCTCCACGCCCCCGACATAGCTCTCGTCCACTTGCACAACGCCGCTCAGCTGGTCGCGATCCGGTCGGACCATGGCCCGGCGGAGCTTGTGGAGCCAGACCCACGCTGTCTTGTAGCTTCCCAGTCCGAGCACACGCTGGAGCCCGAGAGCATTGGCTCCGTATTTCTGGCTCGTGAGCTCCCAGGCAGCGAGAAACCACAGACGCAGGGGCGAGCGCGTGCGGTGGAACACGGTTCCCGCCAGCACCGAGGTCTGCCTTCGACAGTGTGGGCAGACGAGACGCCCCCGCGATGCTCGCCAGACCTCTCCCAACCCGCCACAGCCCACGCACACAAACCCTTCCGGCCAGCGCAGACCCTCCACGTACTCCAGGCATGCCGCATCGTCGGGGAAGAACTCGTCCAGCTCCAGCCGCGTACGGGGATAGTCCACGCCGCCACGGAGCTGAGAAGCCGGAACCGCCATGACCACAACATGTAGTGGGCGGTGGACTTAAGGCAATACCCCATTGGATGAAATACCGGATCCTCCAAGGTGATCCGACTGCGGAAGAGCGGAATGAGATCGTTCGAGTCGCAACGGCGAACGTGAACGATGCGAAACGGAAGATGCGGACGGACCCGACCTTCTGGAACCGCGTGGCGGAGCCCGACGCCGACGTCGTCCTGTACGTGCTTCGCGAGTTGGCCGGGACCGCGGTCGGAGATGAGGGTATGCCTCTAATGCCGGATGAGATCGCAGAGAAGTATCGCGCCGTGTTGGAAGACCGATCGACCCCGCGAGAGCGAGGATCGGTGGTCAAAGGCCTCGAGTCATGGGTAACCGTGCTTGGGGCACAGGCGAAGAAGAGGAAGGGGAGAGAGCGTGAGGCGCGTGAGCGTGCCCACAAGGGGGTCGACCAGATCCTGAGGGAGGCGACAAGAAGCATCGACTAGGGAGGTGTCAGCTCTCGCTCTAGCCAACGGCCCGTAGCCCACGGCACGTCCAATAACGCCTTCCATCAGAAAGAGGCTCCGTCAATGGGCGACGTGGCGCCTTAGGGGACCGCGAAGCGATCCCATCGCCGCGATGCTTCCATTCGCTCTGGAGCGGGCCGCAGACGGCAGGTAGCGCTCTTCGCCGTCGATGAGCAGCCAGAAGCCGTGTGCGGCCACGTTCGACAACTCAACGCCGAAGTCCAGATCTTGGCCTCTGGGCTTGACCACCTACCCGCAGTGGATCTCCACTCGGCGATTGAGGGACCTTCCCGCTTCGTCGTCGTTGCTCGCGATGGGTGTCGATTCGCCACGGCCTACGGGGGCGAGGCGTGACCCGTCGATTCCGCGCCGGACGAGATCCTGTACCACCGCGCCGGACCTCCGCTCGGACAAGTCCAGGTTGTACGCGTCCGAGCCCTCGCTCGAGGTGTGGCCCTCGACCACGATCTCGTTGCTGGAATCCGCGGAGAGTCCCTCGAACAGCGTCCGCAGAACGGGATTCGAGTCCTCCCGGATCTCCGCCGAATCGAAGCCGAAGTTGATGCCGTGGATGACGGATCCGCAGCCCAGGGTCGGCTCCACGGGCTCCGCACATTCCACCTCACGTTCGTCGGACGGACCGGTGTACAGGCGGAACGGTGCGCCGTTGGTGGAGCGGACGCCACGCACGGAGCCGTCGTCGGTGACGCCCAGGATGAAGTGGCTGATGACGGCGTCGCTGACCCCGACTCCGATGGCACGGAGCAGGTTCCCCGTCACGGTGCCCGTGAGTGGAGAGCCGCGGTCGTAGCACCCGGCCACGGTGCCCCCGTCCTGGAGGAGCCTGAGGGTGACCCCCCTTCCCCGCCACGTCCCGGAGAAGTGATCCACTAGGGCCGGCACTTCCTGGGTTCCGTTTCCTATGATCTCGCCGAACTCGAGGAACATCTGCTCGGCGAGCATCTCGATCCCGTCGGCCATTCGGATGCGGACCCATTGGACGGGCTCGGACGCTTCGATGGCGAGCTCGGTGACCTGGCCTCGGCTCTCGTGCGTCGCGAGCGTCCCGCGGGCGAGTAACGTCCATGGACCGTCGGGGCCGGCAGCGGAACCGTGGACCTCGACTTCCTTGAAGAAGGTCTGGGACGGACTGGGGGTTTCCCTGACCTCGGGCACGGCCAGGCGGTCGAAAGTCGTGAGCGCGGGCAGGGCGTAAACGAACTCGACGTCGGTCTCGGAGGTTGCGCGGTTCACGATCGAGAACCCGCGCACATCGCCGTCGACGATCTGGACCGCGTGGGTCATGTTCGCGCCTTGCTCGGCCCCGGCGCCCCCGATCCCGATGGGCACGGCGCCCTGGGCGAACGTGAGGTAGTCGACGCGCTCGACCTCCTGGGGCGTCGCGGACCAGTGGCCGGAAGTCCTCTCGGACACAGGCATGACAAGGGTCGCGGAAATGGCGAGGGCCAGGATGGAGCGCACCGTTTCCTCCGGATTTCTGGGAGCGTTCTGGGCACACTACCAAGGGCGTGGACCTCGGGACAGTCCTGCTCTTTCGGGCGCCGCCGTAGTCGCCCGTCCCAGCTTCGGACGAGATCGTGGTCTGACGACTACATCTGTAGGGGCGGAGGCGGCGGACGATCTGGAGCCTTCCGGCGACGTGCCGCCCTCCTACGTCCCCAGGAACGCCGCGACGGCTTCCTGGCCGGGCACGACCGTGACCGTCGTGGTCGTGAACGGGAACGTGACCGACGCCGGGTATCCGCTGATCGATACCGTGTAATCGCCGGCCGGCATGTCGAAGAAGAAGAACTGCCCGAAGGCGTTGGAGTGCTCCACCCGGGTCACCGGTCCCACGACGACTACGGTCACACCCTGGAGCGGGGTCGGGAGACCGGGCCCCGACGAGACCGAAACCGCGCCCACGATGGTGCCGGTGGTGGGCGCTGTGATGGTGAGCGCCACCCTCTCGGTATCGAGAAACCCCTGTGAGTCGGTGACCGTGAGGGTCACTTCGTGGACACCGGCCGACAGGTCGTCGCGGGTGAATGACTCACCCGTACCGATCACGCCATCGAGGGTAGTCGTCCACACCAGCGACGCGCCCGTGAGGGAGCCATCGTGCGCGGAACGACTGTCCCGCACTCGGTGAGACGATTGTGGCCTCGGGCTTCAGATTCGGAGAGATGGAAGCCGTGACGTATGCGCTTCCCTCGTTCCCGTCCGAGTCCGTGGCCGTCACCGTGAAGCTCCTGACCCCGTTGGGCAGGTCGTTTCGCGTGAACGACTCGCCGGTACCGATTACCCCCAGCGAGCTGTCCTCCCACACCAGGGAAGACCCAGTGAGCGGACCGTCCTCGGGATCCACGCCTGACGCCGCGAAGGTGATGCTCTCGCCCGGGTAGAACGCTCCCTCGGTTGGAGACGAGATGAACACCAGCGGAGCCTGACCGGATGCCCCATCGTCGATCTCGATCGACAGGGGAGCCCGGCATTCGAATACGGGGTCCGTCTGGCCATAGTGTGCCACGATCTCGAGCTCGTACGCCGACCCTGGAGTTACGACGACCGCGGGCTCGAGGGTCAGGAGCCAATCCGACTCGGTGAGCGGCTGGAAAGAGTGGTCGGCGACCACCTCATCGACGGCGTCGGTTCCGTCCTCCAGGCGAACACGGGCCCAAGCCGTACCGGGACCGGCCAGCGCGACTGCCACCGTTCGCGTGTCGTCGGCCACGACGCTAAGCGTTCCCGGTGTGAGCGATGGTGGCTCGACCTGACACGGGGCGAACGGGCCGACCAGCATGGACTCCCGTCCGCTTCTGCTGGTCTCGCCCGTCGCTTCGTAGAGGTCGGTCGCTACGAGGTACACGTAGTAGTCGCCCGGGGCGGGAGTGGAGATCGTGACGCGTCGTCCGGTTCCGACAGCCGTTCGGCGGCCGGCTCCCAGGACGCCCACGTAGAGGATCTCCCAATGGATGGACGCATTCGGAAGCGGCCCTTCCTCCGGGTCCACGGCTTCCCCCTCGAATACGATCGGGGCGCCGGGAGCGTAGACCGGCGACACCGCCGGGAGTGTGATCGTGGGTATAGGCGGGCGATTGAGGCCACCGTACGACGCGGGCAGCACGGCGATTCGCCGGCTGTCGGATGCGGACAGGCCGCCGCTGTCGGCATAGGTGGCTGTGATGACGTGGATGCCGGCGGACAGGCTCGTGTGGAGCGGGTTGAGCGTCCCCAGGCGGCCGTCGCGATCACTCGACCAAACCATGCGGGCGGACATCGTCGCGCCGCGGTCCTCGGGGTCGCTTACAAGTGCCTCGAGGAGGATCGACGAGTCCTCCGAGTGACCGTCGAACGTCACCGGGCTGGTGATCGTCACCGAAGGGGGTCGATTCGTCGGCTTTGTGAGGCTCGAGCAGTCGTCGTCGCCGTCCAAGTCGCAGTTTTCGAACAGAAAGCAGGCCGGTACTGCGCCGACGCAGATCAACAGCAGGGCGGTGGGCGCGACTGTGTGCGGGGGGCGCCATCCGTTCATCGTTCGCCATCCGGTCTAGAGATTTCCCTATACCGTTCAGGCGAAAATCCGACTGGAAGAGTCTAACCCGAGGGGAGCCGGATTCCGAAACCCCCTCGGGGACGGCTCCGCAGAGCATCAGGACCGCGATTCTGATCACCCAAAGGCGGAGCCCTCGGCCCCGCCTTTCGGACGTGAGGGATCGGCCGGCATTCCTCACCTCCCGCGCCTTCGGACCCACCGCCTCCCGCCTCATCGATCTCCTCCGGTCGGCCGTCTGAGAATCACGTCGATCACGCTGGGGCTGCCCATGAGCCCCTCGGTGCCCAAGGCCTCCTGTGCCGGATCACGATTCGTGATGTCGGACAGGAGATCGTCCAGACCGAGCAAGTCGCCGGGTCCTTCGGGCGTGAGTGCCTGTGTAGCAACGTCGGCGGTGGTGGTCGAGATCGACGCCTGCACCTGCGCCGCCTGGGCGGCGGCGACCTGGGCGGCGGCGAAGGACGGATCAAGCTGAGCGGCCTGCTGGAAGTGTCCCAAGGCCTCGGCGAACAGTCCGCCATCGTCGGCCTCGAGCCCTCTGCCGTACGCGAGGATCGCTTGAAGATTCTGGGTGGGGCGCCTCCCGATTCGCTCCTCTTCGGTGGGTGTGAGGGCGATGTTCAGCTCTCCGAGCACCTGAAAAACCAGTGCCTTCTCCATGTCGAGGAAGCGGTCGGCAGCCTCCTCCAGCGTGAGCGGACCACCGGGCCCGTCACGCACGTCGACGACCGCGGCATCCACAACGAGCCGCTCGAGATCACCCTGAAGCTGACCTTGGACGATCGTCCCGGCGCCGATGATCCGACCGCCTCGGGCAGCCGTCCGCGGATCCACCAAATCCGTCTCGGCGAGGGCGATCTCGCTCATCAGGGCCTGCAGCAGCACCCGCTCGAGAAGCCTCAGCCGCTCGATCTGACCGAGATCGGTGGCAAGAAACGCGGTGAGCGCGCGGCCGAGAGGACGGACCTCTTCGTCCGCGCCCGACGACACGAACGGGAACACGGCCACGGTGGCGGGATCGGGTTGCGCGTCCAGCTGGGCCTCCTGGGCCAGTGCGATCTCGACCACCTGCTGGAGCTCGCGTCTCCGCATGAGCTCGATGCGGCTCTCGAGCTGGTCCCTCAACGCCCCGTCACCACTCAGCTCGACGTACTCCTGGTAGAGCGTGCGCGCATCGCCGAAGCGCTCCAAATCCTCGTAGGTGAGCCCCAGATAGAAGATCGCGGCGGGATCGTCAGGGTCGTCGATACGCGCGCCCTCGAGCACTTCGCGGGCCTCCTCCAGACGTCCCGCGCCCCGGTATGCGGCCCCCAACTGAACTGCCGCGTCCTGGTCCAGCGGAGCGGCGGCCAGCCTGGCCTCGAGAGAAGGGATCTCCTCGGGGGCAGGGGCTGGAGGGATCGCGAGCGGAGCTGCGCACGCAAGCGCGAGCAAGCCTCCGGATACGGAAATAGCGAGAATGGGGAGGGCGCGGCGAGCGGTGCGCCTGACGATCATTGAGTACCTCCGGCGAGCGATGAACGACCTTCTCAACCTATCATGCAGTCGGACGATCCACTTGCGAAAGTGGGCGTCCGCAAAGGCATCCCCGTAGCGGCTCGGCCGCCTTTGTGTGGAGTCCTTCCGTCCCACAAAGGGTCAGTTTGACGAGGGAACGATCAGTGGAGTCGCCGCGGGTGGATCCCCCCGTCCGGGACAGGTAAGGATGACGGAGACGCGCTACGGATGGGAATTCCGAACGCCCTCTTGGAGAGAAAGCAGGACGGGCTACGCCGCCGCGGCGATGGTCATCGGGTGTGAAGCAAGCCCGGCACCAGGTGGGCCTCCCTTAAGCCGAGAGGCGGTCCAGGAGGACCTGAGGGCACTGGTCTCCCACCTCGAAGGACGGCACCCCAATCCCCTCTGGCGCAGATCGCAGGAATCGTGGGATAGCCCCCGCGCCGAGGTGGCTGCTTCTTGGCGCACAGGCGCGAGTTGCGGGCCTCTCGGGCGCCCGGAGGCCGGCAGCCTGGCCCGCGGGTTCGTCCGGCGCCTCGGATAACACGCCGTCGAGGACGACGACGTGATAGTGGAAGTGGGCGTTCAGGCTCGAGCCGAAACGGTGCAGGAAAGAGGCGGCGCCGATGCGAGCGTCCCGCACCCCAGCTGGGCCATTCGGACTCGCGTCTCGTAGCGTGGAACGGATGACTCGGAGGAAGATCCGTAGCACACCACTCGCGACCTCGGGCTTGTGGTGCAGGTAGGGTCGCAGCCGTTTGGGGACCGAGAGCACCCACTGTCGGACGGGAAGCCAGGGCAGGAGTCGGAGGCGGCGCTGGAGGACCGTGCGACGCGCCACTCAACTACCGGCGCCACACCCCCACACCCCCCTCGTACCGAATTTCCGTCCCGAACGGCGCCGAGAGCTCCGCAAGGTGCTCGATAATCTTCCGCCCCAGCGCCTCGGGCGCGATCCGCGGTGTGCCGCGGCGCGACCTCGGGGCCTGCCAGTTGAGCTCGATCGGATAGAACCGGATCTCCGTGACCTCGTCCCCCTGGAAGGTCGCCACCGGCACGACGCTCTCGTACCACTCTGCACCCGTCGGGAAGCCCCTCGTGGGGTTTCCGTCCTCGTCGACCCCGAAGCGTGTGTCGTAGATCTCCGACGCAAGCAGGTCGCGTGGAATGCCGTACCGGTCCCGCTGGTCCGACGGCATCGGGTCGATGGTCTCGTTCTGGAAGATGAAGTTGCCGAGCGAATAGAAGATGGGGCGGCCGGAGTGGATCTCGACTCCACGGAGCTGGTGCGGCCCGTGGATCACGAACGTGTTCGCGCCGGCGTCGATGACCTGCCGGGCGAACTCCACCATCCAATCGGTCGGCACCTTCGATGCGTTGCCGGGCTCGTGTGAGTGGCTGTTGACCACGACGTAGTCGCCTTGGTCAGTGGCGTTGCGCACCTCGTGGAGCACGCGCTCACGGTCCACGTCGTTGAGCGAGACGATCGTGCGGTCCTCGGACCCGGGGAAGACGGTGGACCCGAACACGCGCACGGGAGCCTCCGGGTCTTCCGGGACATTCACGCCCTGGGCGCGGGCGGCGTCACGGAGCGCGGCCATCGTGGAGGCTGATCCCTCGTTCCGGGAGCTCAAGCGCAGCGCGTTGAGTCCCGGTCGTCCTTGCACCGTGGGTCCAGCCGCCCCCGCCCGCGACATCGGCGTGTGGGTCGATGCCATGCCGATGAGGGCGATCCGGCCCTTGGGCGTCTCCAGATATCCCGGCCGACTCGCCCACCCCAGATTCTCTCCCGTTCCCGAATGGACGAGGCCCCACTCGTCGAGCAGACGATTCGTGAGCCGCATGCCCTCGACGCCGTAGTCAGTCGTGTGGTTGTTCGCACGGTTGAAGAGGTTGAAACCCATGCCGACGAGATCCTTCAACGTTTCGGGCGAGCCCACTTCGTAGTTCCCACCGTTCTCGGCAGCGGGCCATCCCGTGAACTCCTGGAGCCGGAAGACCGACTGCTCGAGGTTCATGAAGGCGGCGTCGGCGCCGCGGATGATGTCAGCCAGGCCGTGGAAGCCCGGGTCACCGGGATGATCGAACTGCTCCATCCGGCGATTCATGATCACATCGCCCACGGCTGCCAGGGTCCACTGCGTTTCGGGACCGATGGGAGAGCGGGTCTGGGCTCGGGCCGGGACCGCGGAGGCCGCACTGATGAGAAAGACGGATATCGAAAGGACGGGGATCAGAGGGCGTCGCAAGGGATCCTCCGGCTGTAGTAGCGGGACGGACACGTTACCCGTGGCCGGGCGTCGGCAACAGGGAAACGCTGACGGCGCGGCCCTGACAGCCGCGAACGGTCATGATGACGCTCACCGCTGATCCATCCAGATGTCTTCGACAACGTGGACCACGCGTGAGTGATCACGTCCGTTCACGGTGAGCGTTACGCGGTACGCTCCGGCGGTCGCCAGCGGCCCCTGCTGCGGCCCACGTTGTCCTTGCGCGGGGAGTGGCGTATTTCCGCGGAGATCCCACTGCACGCGGTTCATGCCGGGCCTCCCCCGAACACTCTGTCCGGCGAAACTCCTCGCCCGTCTCCAGGTCCGTGATGGCAATCTCCACTGATCCACGAGCCGGCTGCCGCAGGTAGTAGTGGATGGCCGTGCCCTGCTCTGGGTTTTTCCCGAAGAATCGCTTCACTCCAGTCACACCCCGCGCGAGTCGGGCGTCGGCTCGCCAGAGAACGGCCTCCCGCGGCTCGAAGAGGTGCTCTTCGCGCGCGAGCACTTCGTCGGTGAGCAGCTGCAACGGGGTGACGTCATCCATCACGAGGACGCTGCGGCCGTGGGTCCCTACGACGAGGTCACCGTCACGGGGGTGCACGACCACATCGTCGACGCGCACGGTGGGGAGACCTGTCATGAACGGCTTCCAGCTCTTCCCCTCGTCGAGCGAAACGAAGAAGCCGAACTCGGTTCCAGCATACAGGATGCTCTCGTTCCTCGGGTCCTGTTTCACGACGTTGACGCAGCCAAAGGCCGGAAGGTCGGTCCCGATTGATTCCCAGGTTCGCCCGAAATCACGTGTGACGTAGACGTAAGGCCGAAGGTCGTTGTTACGGTGACAGTCAAGAGAGACGTACGCCGTTGCATTTGCGAAGTAGACGCCTCCACACGTGACACATAGCACTCGTCCGGGGCTCCCGAGATGTTTGCCGTCACGTTGGTCCACGTGGCGTTACCGTCGCGACTGACCTGGACGTTGCCGTCGTCCGTGCCGGCCCAGAGGATCCCGGGCTGTACGGGGGATTCGGCCAAGGTGGTCAGCGCTCCGTAGAAGCTCGTACCGTCGTTCTTCGAGAGAATGCACGCCTCACCGCGCACTTGGCGGCAAGCGGGCAAGCCTCCGCGGACGCCCATGATCTCGAGCTCGTCCCGTTCGATCTGCTTCGTGAGATCGGGGCTGGCCGTCCACGTGTCTCCACGGTCCACCGACTTGAACAGCCGATTGCCGCCCGCGTAGATCGTCCTCGGGTTGTGGTGCGAGAGCATGAACGGGGCGGTCCAGTGCCAGCGATATCGCTCGTCGGCGGAAGGAGTGGGGACCACGTTGCCCTCGGGATCGTCGTCCGTGGGAGGCGTTGGCCGGATCGGGGTACCTCTTAGGAAGAGCGCGTCGACCCTCTCCCCTGCGAGGCCGATCGGCTCGCCCTCCCGAAGATCCGAGCGGCGCATGTTCCCGCCCTGCGACTCGCTGTACACGATGTTGTAGTCCGTCGGGTCGACGGCTGAATACATCCCGTCTCCGCCCCCCACGCGGTACCAATCCAAACCCGTGACATAGAGGCCGCGGACCGCGCTCGGACCGCACCAGCTGCCATTGTCTTGCATGCCGCCGCAGACGTAGTACGGCCGACGCATGTCGACGGAGACCTGGTAGAACTGGCCGGAAGGGATCGTCCGGAAGGACGCGAACGTGTAGCCGCGGTCGTAGCTCACGTCGAAGGCGCCGTCGTTCGCGATCATCATGTGATCGCTGTTGGCCGGGTTGATCCAGGCGTAGTGGTGATCGACATGAACCAGGGCTGCCCCCGATACTGGCTCGAACGTGCGACCTCCGTCCTCGGATCGAGAGAACGAGCCTCCACCTGTGTAGACGACGTTCTCATCGTTCGGGTCGACGCGGATGAGGCTGTAGTACATGGGGCGGTTGTTGTCATTGCTCCGGAAATCCCAGCTCCGGCCTGCGTCGGTCGACCGCCACAAACCGGTCTTCTGCGGATCGGGCTCGGGTTCGCCTCGTCCCGCTCGGTCGGCTGCCACTTCGATGAGCGCGTAGACCACGTCGGGGTTCGACCGTGACACGTCGAGGCCGATCCGGCCGATCGTCCCGTCCGGGAGCCCGTTCCCTTTGAGCGCAGTCCAGTTCGCTCCACCGTCCTCGGTTTTCCAGAGACCGCTTCCGGGCCCGCCCCCGTTGAAGCCCCAGGAGGTCCGACGCCGCTGGTAGGTGGCCGCGTACAACGTCGATGCGTCGGAGGGGTCCATCACGATGTCCGTCGCACCCGTGTTCTCGTCCACGAAGAGGGAGCGGGTCCAATTACGTCCGCCGTCCGTCGTCTTGAAGACGCCGCGCTCGGGGTTCGGGCCGAACAGCTGACCGACGGCGGCAACATACGCCACGTTCGGATCGTCCGGATCGACGACGACTCTGTGGATGCTCTGCGTCTCGCCCAGGCCCACGTGCGTAAACGTCTTCCCCGCGTCGGTCGATCGGTACACGCCGTCGCCGAACGACGAGCTCTGCCGGTTGTTCGCCTCGCCGGTGCCGACCCAAACCACATTCGGATCGCTTTGCGAGACCGCGACCGACCCGATGGACGCGGTGCCGTAGGTGTCGAAGACGGGCTCGAACGTGGTCCCCGCATTGACCGTCTTCCACAGCCCGCCGGTCGCGTAGCCGACGTAGAACGTGCGCGGGTCGCTCTCGACCACCGCGATCTCGTCCACCCGTCCTCCCATGCTGATCGGCCCCAGCTGGCGCCACTGGAAGCCGCGCAGCAGCGGATCGGGCGCGGGGTTGACCGGGGGTAGGGGCGCGGACCTGGGACCGCCTGCGGGGCCCGCAACGCCCTGAACGGGGGCCTGGGCAGAGCCCTGACTTCCGCCCAGCAGCAACGCGAACACCATCGCGAGCGCGAGGATCCAGCGAGACCGAACCTCCACGACTCCTGTGGAAGGCCGCTTCCTCCGTGTCGGTCGGCGCGCGAAGAGCACTCCTGGCGGCGACCTGAGGGCCGCTGCGTCCGAGGATGGATACAGCGCAAGGGGATTCCACTTTGGGTCGGCTCCGGAGGGCACGCAAGCTATGGGCGGCCCCACGCTCGCGCCGCGCGGGCCCCTGGTTTCTTGCGCCCGCTACGACACGCGTGGGAAGTTGGCGGGAGTCCATTGGACCGCCCCTTGGACCGTCCACGCGGACCGTCCATTGGACCGCCCCTTGGACCGTCCACGCGGACCGTCCCTTTGACCGGCTCTTGGACCGTCCCGGGGCCCGTCCGGTGGACCGTCCCCTCGGACCGGCTTTGGACCCCTGAATTCCGGCCCTGGAGGTCGTCATGTCCGCGATGGATCGGAGAGCCTTCGTTCGCTCAGGGTTGGCAGCTGGCGCGGTCGCGTCGATGTCCGGCTCCGGATGCACCCCCTCCGATGCTGAGCTGCGCGCAACGGACGGTGACGGCGGAGCCGACCGCTCGACTCAGTCCGTCCCGCCCTTCGAGCTCGACGAGATCTCGATCACCGACCTGCGTGATCAGCTCGCGTCGGGCGATCGGTCGTGCAGTTCAGTCGCCGAGCTCTACCTCGACCGAATCGAAGCGCTCAACCGACAGGGGCCGGGCCTCTTCGCGGTCCTCGAGACCAACCCGGACGCCGTGGACATCGCCGCCGAGCTCGACCGGGAGCTGGCCGGTAGCGGGACGCGCGGCCCACTCCACGGGGTCCCCATCCTGCTGAAAGACAACGTAGACACCGCCGACCGGATGACCACCACGGCCGGCTCAACGGCGCTATGGGGCTCCATCCCCCCGCAGGATTCGTTCGTCGCCCGAAAGCTGCGCGAAGCGGGCGCCGTGCTTCTCGGCAAGGCCAACATGAGCGAGTGGGCGGGATGGAAGTCCTTCGAGCACGGAACCTCCGGCTGGAGCGGTCGCGGTTGGGACGGCGGGCGAGGCGGCTTCTGCCGGAATCCGTACGCGCTGAACCGCATACCAGGCGGATCCAGCTCCGGATCGGGAGCCGGAGCCTCGGCTAACCTCGCGACTGCCGCCATCGGCTCCGAGACCGACGGTTCCATCGTGGGCCCGTCCTCGCGGTGCTGTCTGGTCGGGCTCAAGCCAACAATCGGCCTCGTGAGTCGGGCCGGCATTATCCCCATCGCGCACAGCCAGGACAGCGCCGGACCCATGGCTCGTAGCGTGACGGACGCCGCCATCATCCTCGGAACACTGACCGGCTTGGACCCCCGCGATCCGCTCACGGCCCCAAGCGAAGGCAACTTCCTCACCGATTACACGGGATCGCTCGATCCCGGCGGCTTGACCGGCGCGCGGATCGGCGTGGCACGGGCGTACACGGGTTTCGACAGCCGGGTGGAGCGCCTCTTCGAAGACGCACTGGACGCCATGCGCGGCGCCGGTGCGACTGTCGTCGACGAGGTCGAGCTGCCCGACGAGCTCACGTTCGGCAACGAGCACGAGATGGAAGTGCTCTACCACGAGTTCAAGGCCGACTTGAACGCCTACCTCGGATCGCTTGGACCCGACGCGCCCATCAAGTCTCTCGCGGAGCTGATCGCGTACAACGAAGCGAACGCGGACCTCGAGCTGGCTCTGTTCGGACAGGAGCTTCACGTCCGCTCGCAGGAGCGGGGGCCGCTCACGGCCCGGCATACACCCGTGCCCTAAGCGCCAGTCATCGCTTGGCGCGGGAGGAGGGGATCGACGCCACCATGGATCGGCTCCGCTTGGACGCCATCGTGGCGCCGACGAGCGGACCGGCCGGCATGCTGGACACCATCGGGATGATCTCTGGCTCCGGCGGTGGCTGCTCGACTCCTTCGGCCATGGCCGGCTACCCGAACATGACCGTGCCAATGGGCTTCGTGTTCGGTCTGCCGGTGGGCTTGTCCATGTTTGGAAGGGCCTGGAGCGAGTCGACTCTACTGCGGGTTGCGTACGCTTTCGAGCAGGCCACGAACCACCGGCAACCGCCCAGGTTCCTCCCGACGGTGGAGCTCATCTGAGCGTTCCGGACCGCAGACTGGCCTCGTCTTCGTTGCCGTCTCCGAGGGCCGCGACCACGTTGAACCTCTCGGTTGTCGTCCATCGCGGAGGCGCACCATGAAACACCTCGTGTCGGCCGGATTGGTCGCGCTCCTCACTATTCCGGTCATTGCCTGTGGCGAGGTGGACGCCGGCTCCCCGGACGCCGGTGTTTCAAACGCCCCTATCTCAGGTGCCGGTGCTACGGATGCCCGCACCTCTGAGGTCCGCGCCTCGGACGCCCAGACCTCCGATGGCCCCCCCACACTCCTCACACTGACCGGCCCCGCCAAGCGCCTCTGCTCCGGCATCTGGGTCTCTGGCCGCGAGCGGGAAGAAGCCCTGTACAACAGCGTCCTCTGGACCGATGACCAAGTGGCGGACTACGAGAATGGGCGTCTCGTCTTCGATGTAGACGAGGAGCTTCGCATCGTCACCGCCTCGTACGACGGGGTGGAGGGGCGGGCACGCCACTTCGGCGACCAGGGCTGCGTGATCCTCCCGGAGCACGCACAGAGCGCGTACTTCACGCCCCGCAAGGTGGCGAGCGCGCTGCCTGATGCGGCGGTAACGCCCTGGCCCATGGGCGACGAGGTTCGGGACGGTGCGTTGCCCGCTGGCGTCAATGGCAAGCTACTCGCCGAGGCAGTCCGCACGTTCTTCTCCAACCCCGAAGATCGGCGCACCGCGTTCCTCGTGGTTCACCGTGGCCGGATCGTGGCCGAGGAGTACGGCTCCGGCGCTCATCAGGACATGCAGCTCGAAAGCTGGTCAATGGCGAAGAGCCTGACCGCGACGCTCATCGGCCGGTTGATCCAGATGGGTCATCTCGAGATCTGGCAACCGGCCCCTGTGCCCGAGTGGCAGAACTCACCTGACGACCCCCGCAGCGAGATCCGGATCGCTGATCTCCTCCGAATGTCCAGCGGCCTGCGCTTCAGCAACACCGACGCGACTGCCGAGCAGATGGCGGCGTCCTTCGTCACAGGCCAGGTCGACCATCGCCTCGGCTACGTGTCGCCCATCGACGCGTTCAAGTTCTCGGTCAGCCGGGAAGCCGAGTATCCGCCCAACACCGTCGGCCGCTACCGTAACTCCGACCCGTGGACGTTGAGCTACGTCATCCGGCGCACCGTCGAGAACGAGCTGGGCGAGGAGTACCTCACGTGGCCCCAGCGAGCCCTCTTCGACAAGATCGGGATCCGGCACTTCATGTTGGAGACGGACCCGTACGGCAACTTCCTCCTGACCGGGTACAACTTCGGGACCGCGCGGAACTGGGCTCGCCTGGGGCTGCTGTATCTCGAGAGAGGCGCCTGGGATGGAGAGCGGCTGTTGCCCGAGGAGTTCGTCGACTTCGTGAGCAGTCCCGCTCCGGCTTGGGACGCGCCGTACTACGGCGGCCTCTTCTGGCTGAACACCGCGGACGAGACTGGACGCGGTGGCCGCATCCCGAGCCTTCCTCCGGACACGTACAACGCTTCGGGGGCCGGTGATCAGCGGACGTACATCATTCCGTCGCGCGACCTCGTGATCGTCGTGCAGAGCCATCGGTCGCCGGCCGCCCATGCGCCGGACCGAAGAGACCGGAGTACGAAGCGCTGGGTCTCGCTGTGAAGGCCGTGGATCCATCCTGGAGTTGGTAGAAGAGTTGGCAGTAGGACTCCGATCATCCGCCACATAAGATCCGCCAACTAAGAGGAGAAGGGCAAATGCCACATCGAATCGAGACGGCGATGGCGCGTCGGAGCTTCCTCGCGTCGATGGCGCTCGGGGTGCCGATTGCCACGTCAGCCGATTTTTTCAGCGAACGCTTCCCCGCGAACGCGGACCCCGGGGATGCTCACCTCGCTCTTACCGGCTCGAGCCGACGACGGGCGCCCGGCGACTTCCCGCAAAACGAGCCGTCTAGGGTACAAGCGGTCGTCGGGGCATCGCACGGGAATTTCGATCGCGTACGTGAACTCGTTTCTGAGCAACCGGCGCTCGCCAAGGCGTCTTGGGACTGGGGCTTTGGCGACTGGGAGACCGCGCTCGGCGCCGCCTCGCACACGGGACGCCGTCAGATCGCTGAGTTCCTGATCGGCCATGGCGCGCGACCGACGGTCTTCTCGGCTGCGATGCTCGGACGAATCGACACCGTCCGCGCCTTCCTCAACGCCGATCCGGAGCTCCATCGGCTACACGGCCCCCATGGAATCTCGCTCCATCGGCACGCGCTCGCGGGAGGGGACGAAGCGCAGGACGTGACGGACTACCTCCTCGACCGCTTCGGCCCTGATGAGGAGCCGGTCGGTGTTGCAGGGGATGAGACAATCGCGGCTCGATACACAGGCCGGTATCGTTTCGAGACGGAGCCACCGGCGGTCATGAGCGCCGGTGTGCGCAACGATTGGTTGATGGTGGGCACGGGTGAACAGCCGACGAGCCGCGTCCTTCAGGTCGGGGACGACACGTTCCATCCGACCGGAGCCCCCGCGGTGCGACTGCGCTTCGAGGTGTTGGGTGGTCGCGCCGAGCGGCTCACGATCGAGGACGGGCCGCTGGTCATCGCGGGGCGGCGAGTGGAGTGACAAAGGCTCAGGGATGGACCCTTACACCAGGACGACGATGAGCTCGACATGGTCTGATCGAATGCGGGCGGCAGGGGTCGGCGAGGGGCCCCACCCGGCGACGCTGCGCGAGGAGCCCGACCTGGCATCGGTCCGCCAGAAGCCCCACCCGGCAACGGTGCGTGAGGAGCCTCACCGTGCAACACTCGGCCGGACGGTCCGGCGTGCGGCGCGGCAACTCGCAATTGCCTCGTTCGTCGCTTGTCTGCTGGTTCCGACGGCCAACTCCCCGCTGCGAGCCCAGAGCTTCCAGCTCGAGGAGGCGACAATCGAACAGGTCCACGCCGCCATGCGGTCCGGTGACGTCACCTGCAGAGAGCTCGTGCAGCTCTACCTCGATCGCATCGACGCCTACGACAAGCAGGGCCCCAACCTGAACGCGATGCAGACGGTGAACCCCCGCGTGCTGGACGAGGCCGACGGGCTCGACGCGGCGCTCGCGTCGGATGGGTTCGCCGGCCCCCTGCACTGCGTCCCTGTGCTGCTGAAGGACCAGGTCGAGACGAGCGACATGCCGACGACGTATGGATCGGCTCTGTTCGCGGACTTCGTTCCAGAGCGAGACGCGACCATCGTCACGAGAATGAAGGACGCGGGGGCAATCATCCTGGCCAAGACCAATATGGGTGAGTTCGCGTCGCGCTACGTCGGCTCGGCGTACGGGGTCATCCGCAACGCCTACGCTCCCGACCGGAACCCGAGCGGCTCGTCCGGCGGGACGGGTACGGGCATTGCCGCGAACCTGGGAATGGTGGGCATCGGTGAGGACACTGGGGGCTCGATTCGCGGCCCGGCCGCGGTCCACTCGCTGGTGGGTCTACGTCCCACCCTTCAACTCGTGAGCCGCTTCGGCATGATGCCCGCAAATCCGACCACGGACACCATGGGGCCCATGACCCGAACGGTCCGGGACGCGGCCATCCTCCTGGACGCCCTCGTCGGATACGACCCCAACGATCCAATCACGGCGTATTCCGTGGGCCACATCCCCGAGTCGTACGCGGACGACCTCGCCGACGACGGGCTTCGCGGGGCCCGGATCGGCGTCATCCGCGACCCCATGGACGGCAACGCCGACCCGAGTTCCACTGGGTACCGGCAGGTACGGACGGTGATCGACGCCTCCATCCGTGAGCTGCGATCTCTGGGTGCTGAGGTCGTCGATCCGGTCACGATCCCCGAGATTGACCTGGTCAACTCCGTCTACGCCATGAACACCTTCGAGACCGAGCAGGCGACGGACGCCTATCTGGCCGAGCATGCCAACGCTCCCTACCAGACGCTCCGAGCCATCCTCCTGACCGGACGCGTCATACCCTGGCGGGCCAGTGGGATGGCGGCGGTGTTGGGGCAAACGACAGACGAGCCTGGATATCTGGATTATCTGCTCGCCCGAGACGGAATTCGGGAGCGTGTCATGAAGCTGATGGCCGACCAACAGCTCGACGCCCTCGTGTATGCCACCTTCGACCACCCGACGAGCCTGATCGCTCTCGACGCCGAGACGAACCCCAGCCCCGAAGACCAATATGGGCTTGGCGACAACCGAGACCTCAGCCCTGTACTTGGCTTCCCCGCCCTGACGGTCCCTGCGGGCTTCACGCCGGATGGCTTGCCGGTCGGTCTCGAGTTCCTGGGCCGCGCGTTCACCGAGGAAATGCTGCTTCAGTTCGGCTACGCCTTCGAGCAGTCCACAAAGCATCGGAGGCCGCCGCCGACTACGCCGGCGCTGGCGGGGGAGCGGCGCTGAGGGTCCACACCTACTTAGCCTTCACACTTAGCCGACCAACGCTTCCTCATGCCTCTCGACGCAGGCGACGCAGAGGCCATGGGAGAACTGAGCGTTTTTCGGAAGGAGTGGAATCATGAGCTCCACTGGCTCCCACACGGAGGTCTTCTGATTCTTGATCCGCTTGCAGTGCATGCAGATCGAAAACGCCGGCGCTCCCGCACTTCGGGTGCCTGACCGTACAGACGTAAAGAACTTCACGTACTCGTCAATGTGATGGTGCATCGGGAACGTGCTGAAGAACGTCTCCAGCTCGAGGTTTACCTCATCATCGAAGGCCACCGTCAACATCAGGAGAAGATCAGACAACAGCAGGATCGTCAGGAGATCGCGCCGCGCGGGCGCGTCGTTCAGGAAGTGTCCGTGAGCCACGAACGAGTAATCATCGTTCACGTAAACGCTCTTTCGAAAGAACGCGTGAGTAAGGAACTCGTCGTACTGCTTGAACTCCTCGAGGGAGGGGGGGAACCGATGATGGGAGACGATATACTCGATTTCGTCGGCCTCGACGCCCAACGTATTCATGATCAGCGAGTGAAAAACTGAGCAGTACACGGAATTGCAGCGCATGGAAGCGACGAGCAGGACGGCCTGCACGACCCGCAGGTCTTTGAGGACTTCGCCCTGTGTGAAAGCCTTCTCGACGAGTTGATCGAGGATCGGCCCGTACCCGTATTCCTCGGCGACGACGACGAATAGCGGCTGCTGATCCGGAAACATTCCTGCCAGAAAGCTCATCTCGACTCCTCTTGGTTGTCTTAAGCTCGTATCGGCAGGAGCATAAGGAGTCTTGACGGGTGAGGACCGCGGCAGGCAGTCGCGACTTCGCCGGAAGGGCGCTTCAGCTCAGTCGACGGCGGTCGCCGGGTGATACGAGAATGACGCTGCCGGCGCGGTCACCTTGAGCAATCGCTCGGTGACCGCCCGCTGAGAAGTCGGTCCCTGCACCTCAACGAGCGCCACCTGCTCGATTCTCCCGGCAGTGTCCTCTCCGCCGTGTAGGTGGAAACGGAGCAGCGCACACGGTAACGCCAGGCAACTCGGGTTGTACGCCGCGTTCTCGATATAGCTTGCGGCGTAGGTCACTCCCTCCGTCGTCTGTAGAGAGCATCCCGCGTATGAACCGGTATAGGGGGCGTAACTCGAACCGGCAGCCTGCCGGGCGGCCTCCACCAGGGCAGACCCCCTATGGTTGCCGACGGTCAGCTCCACCCGCGACTGATCGAAGGGGCCAGCAGCAACACCCAAATCCCCAGGTCCGAACGAATCGGGAAGCAGAGCTTCCAGCGTGTGTCGGCGAGGCGTGGCTCCTACGCTGGGGGTGATGATCTGGAGATCCGAGGACGATCCGATCTCGTTCAGAAATTGACGGCAGTGTCCACATGGAGAGGCCGACGCTGCCAGCGCTACGATGCCCCGCTCGCCCGCGAACCATGCACTGAGGGTGGCCGC
The DNA here is from genome assembly GCA_965248625.1 of Longimicrobiales bacterium. Classification (GTDB taxonomy): domain Bacteria; phylum Gemmatimonadota; class Gemmatimonadetes; order Longimicrobiales; family Gaopeijiaceae. Next base: position 3,823,642 of record OZ252109.1, read on the forward strand.
TTGCTCTGCGTGGATCGTGAGTCCGAGTGTCTCCCCGGCGAACTCCATGTTCCCGCCCAAACAGAGCCGTCCCCAGCCGGCCCCAAATGGCTCACCGGATGCTACTGCCCCTACCCGGAATCCAGAGATGGTGGGAGACGCGAACGCCGCCGCCACGGGGAGTAGTCTGATCATCAGATCCGGAAGCTCGTCCCCCCAGAAATCAGCCAACTCGGTTACGACCTCGGATTCGAGCACTCCGCCGCTCAGGGGCAGGCGGCTCAGGATGTCGCGGGGCCCCGGCGGCAACTCGGCGAGGCTGGTGGCGAGGAGCTTGGTGACGCTCATTCATGGCCTCCGGTGGGCGCGGCCCCCTTCCGTCGGGCCATCGTCGAGCAGGTAGTGTGAGTCGTCCGCGATCATTTGCTCACGCCTCTCGAATACACGGCCCGTCACGCCGTGTCCAGGGGTCGGCCATCCGCGGCGACACGTCGGCTTCGCCACGGGGTGCCAAAGGAGGAGCCCTGTCCCATCTTCGAACCATGGACGACCGCGACTTCTTGAGGCATGCGCTCGCCACGATCGCGTACCGTGGCGGTAAGACGTTCCGTGGTGCGCCCAACGGCTTTGGCTCGACGTCCGCGGGCCGAGGATCTCGAACGGCTGTCGAGATCCTCGCGCACATCGGGGACCTTTTTGATTGGATGCTCGGCCTGGCGGATGGGGAGCACCGCTGGGGCGACACGGCCACCGACGACTGGGCCGGTCAGGTCGATCGCTTCTACGCGGGACTCGCGGCCCTGGACGCTCGCCTCTGTTCGCCCGAGCCCCTCGGGAAATCCCCCGCCAAGCTGTTCCAGGGACCGGTGGCAGACACGCTACAGCACGTCGGCCAGCTTGCGATGCTCCGGCGCCTCGCGGGCTCGCCGGTGAAGGGCGAGAACTTCTACAAGGCGGACATCCAAATCGGACGCGTCGGGCCCGATTAGTCTCCCGCGTACGAGATCGACTGAATCACACCCTCGGGCTTTGAGGACCGCTGTATGCCGTTCTTCCGGGCGATGGCCGCGCTTGCCACTGCCCGTCGTCCGGAGACCTCCTCTCCTCGGAACCAGGAGCTTGCTCGATCTCTAATATAAGTATATACTTATATATCTGTCACCAGGCTCGTTATCGGACGGAATGGTTGGGTTCGTCAACACCATAGTTGCGGCTATGACTTATCATTTCACACTCACGGCGCTAGCCGATCCCACGAGGCGGGCGCTCTTCGAGCGTATCCGCGACTGCCCAAGCGCTGTCGGTGAGCTTGCCCGGCACTTCCCCATCAGTCAGCCCGCGGTATCACAGCACCTGCGGGTGCTCCGGGAGGCCGGTCTGGTCAGCGTGCAACGGGACGGGACTCGGAGGATCTACAGCGTCAGCCCGGACGGACTGCTCGAGCTTCGAGGCTACATCGAGTCGTTCTGGGACGATGTGCTTACGTCGTTTCGAGATTCCGATTCGGAGCGGTCGGGATCGCAGAAATGAGGATAGATCCGCTGGGGTCAGGGGGTGACTCTTGATGGATACGGTGAGCACGAGTCGATGAGAACAGGAGGAAATGAGATGAGCGCGAGTGAGACCCACATGGACGTGGCACCGGTGGTGAAGGCGGTCACGGTGCATTGGAGCATCGAGGACGCCTTCCGTCGATTCACCCAGGAGATCCACACGTGGTGGCCGACGGAGACCCATTCGGTGGGAAGAGACAAGACAGAGACGGTCGTATTCGAGGGTCGTGTCGGTGGGCGCGTCTATGAGCGACAGGCCGGCGGAGAGACGAGCGAGTGGGGTCGCGTGCTGACGTGGGACCCCCCGAATGGGGTCGTGTTCACCTGGTATCCAGGCCGAGATCCGGAGGGTGGTCAGGAGGTCGACGTTCGCTTCACGGCCGTGGATGATGGCACGCGCGTCGACCTCGTGCATCGGGGTTGGGAGACACTCGGCGACCGTGCGCAGGAGGTCCGTGACAACTACGACAGCGGTTGGGGTCCGGTGCTCGCGGGGTACGCGGAGTCGCGATGAACCACGAACACGGGTGCGTTCGGGCTCGAGAAAAGTGTTCAACGGCCCTCGCGCACCGACCTCGCGAACGTCGACCACGGCACCGGACGCCCATGGATCGGCACGATCGTTTCGACCTCCAGCCCCAGCCGCTCAACGTGACCGTAGAGGCTCCGGTGGGCCTGGGTAGATGTGGCGAAACCAGGCTCGCTCGAGCCGGGCGGATCGTATAGGTCGGCTTCGATCAGCAATCGCTCGTTCGGTAGATACGCGACCAGCATACCTTCCACGTGATCGAGCGGGTGTACGTATGAGACGTGCATCGAGCGAGTCGCGTCGTTCAGCCAGTAGTTCTCCCGCACGGTCTCGTACTGGTAGCCCTCTGCGAGCTCTGTCGGTGGCCATAGCGACACCATGTCGGGATCGAGCGTGCGGGGAGCGTAGTTGAGGACGTCCTTCACGTAGAAGTCGTAGTTCTTCCAGTGGGTGACGATCGTCGCGCCGATGTGCATGTACGTGCGGAGCCCACCGATGTGGTCGTGGTGCTGGTGGGTGTTCACGACGAAGCGGATCGGCTTGTTGGGCACGAGCCGCGCGACCTCCTCGATCACGGCGAGGCTGCGGCGCTCGTCCAGGGGTGCTTCGACCACGGCGGTGTAGTCCTCGAACTCGACCGCCACGCTGTTGTGCGATGAGCCGCCGAGTAGCCACACGCCGGGTGACAGCTCATCTGTCGTAACCACCACCGGGAACGTCGCCTCTCGCACAACGTCGGGGACGGTCACGGGCGGGCACGCGTTCGCTGAGATGTCACCGAGCGTCCCACCGAAGGCGTTGTGCCCAGCGTTCACGCTTTGGGCCTGGAAGTTGTCGTCCCATCCCTCGTGATGGTGCCAGCCGGTCGGGAACCGTACGCCGTCCCCGATGTCGACATAGCTCGCGTTAGTGAATTCGTGCTCGTAGTTCATGTCACCGAGCACGGGATCGGGTACCCACGTGTGGATGCGCTGAAGCAGGTTCTCGCTGTTGATGGTGGCGTCCACGCGGTACTTCCCGAGCATCGTAATCGAGACGACCGTCACTCTCTCGGGCCGGGTCGTGGCGCCGTCTCGGCCCATCTCCCCGAGCTCCCACCGCCAAACGGCCTGGGGGTTCGCGCCTGGCTTCCTCGCAGCCTTCAGAAAGCCGTGCGGGTTGAGCCAGAGGTCGAGCTGCCACCGCTCGGCGTCCTCGGGCGGCGCCGCCACGGGCTCGCTCGCCAAGCCGTCTTGGTGCCAACCGTATTCGCCGCTGACGACGAAGCGCTGTCTCGCATTCCGCTGTACCAGTGTCCCGCCCTGCCATCCGAGGCCGTGCTTCCACGAGGCCGGGTTCTGGCCAGGGTCCCGGTCGAACTCCTCCACCATCGTCCCGGAGTCCCAGTCCATCGTGCGCGTGTAGCTCGTGAGCGGCTCCCCGCGTGGCCAATCGACCTCGTAGCCGTTTAGGCGCTGCTGTCCCACCATCCCCGCGTAGGCGCTTCCGGAGATCGTGACACAGCGGAGGTTGCTCGTGCCGATGGCCGCGGCCGCGGCGTCGAGGATCGGACCGGGATCGAGGTATCCAGGAGGAAGATCCTGGGCACTCGCTGGACTGGCGATAAGGAGGATAGGGAGGAAGATCGAGTTTCTCACGGCCGCTTTCCTCCTCGGTGTGGTTGGTCCTTTAGCCTCTCGGTCTGGCTCCTGCCTACCGGCGCCCCCCGTCCGCCCGATAGCTCACCCCAAGGTGCTCGGCGAAGAAGCGCTCCATGCGCTCGACGCGGTCGCGGGTGGTGGCGGTGTAGCGCCGCAGACCGTGGTCTTCGTCGGGATACTCGACGTAGTCGATGAGCGACTCCTTGCCGAGATCGCGCATCCGGTCCACCCAGACCTGTGACTGCCGGGGCGGAACCGATCCGTCCCGAAGACCCTGGAACAGGAGCTGGGGCACCGTGACGGCCTCCGCGAAGTTGAGCGGCGAGCGCCGGTCGTATTCCTCCGGGATCTCTTCGTATGACCCGCCGAACTCGGACCGTTCGCGCCGCGGTGCTCGCGTGGCCGTCCACGCTCGACCCGACGCGCCGTAACGATCGATCGCGAGCAGCTTCCAGCTGCTCACCGGTGCGCGGATCACTTGGGCCTCGAAGGCCTCGGGCGCCTCAGTGGCAATGACGAGGCTCATGTATCCTCCCCCACTCCCGCCCCACGTCGCTTTCCGGTCCATGTCGACGTATCCGAGAGACTCGAGGTACGGAAGGACGCCCATCACGTCCCGATACTCCGCGCCGCCGTAGTCACCGATGTGCAGATCGTGGAAACCCGCCCCGAATCCACGGCTCCCACGGGGGTTGGGGGCGATGGCCACGAAGCCCCTGCTCACGAAGTACTGCGTCATCATGCGGAAGCCATGGTTCCACTGGCCGGGGTGGCCGTGGAGGCGCACGATGACGGGTAGCTGCCTTCCGGGTCGAAGTCGGGCGGATGCCAAAGCATCGCAGGGATGCGGAGGTGGTCCTCTCCGTCGCAGAAGACCTCCGTCGCCTCGCGAAGCCTCGCGGGATCGATGCGGTCCATCGAGTTGGTGAGCTGTACGGTCTCTCCACCCTCCAGGGACACGGCCCAGATGTCCTGGGTGCGGGTCGAGGTGCTCTCCAGATATGCGATTCGGCTCCCGTCCGGCGAGAACCGTGGCGAGGACCGCATGCCTTTGCCACGGGTCAGGAACCGCAGCTCGCCTGATCCGTCTGCCCTCGCTACGACCACGTCCTGGCTCATCCCGACATCGTCGTTCCGGATGTACGCCAGCCACTCGCCGTCGCGTGACCACGAGACACCGCCGTGCTCATTTCGCTCGTACGTAATCGGCGTCACCTCGCCGTCCCTCACGCGCACGATCCCCACCTGGGCGTATCCGCTCTGGCTCTTCGTGAACGCGATGCTCCTTCCGTCCGGCGACCAGACTGGGCCGCCGTTCCCGCCCACGAACCCCGATTCGACTACCCGAGTGACGTCTCCGCTTCGCGCCGGTAGGACCCAGATATCTCCGCCACGGGTGAACGCCAAGCTGCCGTCGGGTGACCATGCCGGGGAGCGCTCCTCGTCTGGGCCAGGGAACAGGAGCCAGGGCCAGGTGGGCGTCCTGTTCATGTCCATCGTGAAGATCTCGGTACCACGAGGCGTGCGAGCGAAATAGGCCAACATGCCACTCGCCGAGATCGCTGGAGCAGACTCGATGACGGCATCGTTGATCGTGATGGCCTCGGCGGGACCGCCGCTCGCCGGCATCGAGAAGAGGTTGGTGTAGGCCTGGAAATAGTCGGCCCGAGCGAAGAAGAGCGTCTCGCCATCCGGCGATAGAGTCACTTGCTGCTTGGGCTCCGGGCGAATGCCAGGCGTGTTCTGGCTGAGCTGCACGGGCTCGCCCCCGTCCGCCGGCATCCGGTAGATCTCAGCGACTCCGCTCTGTTGGGAGGGGCGAGTGAAGTAGATGGAGCTCCCGTCCGGCGAGAAGTGGAACGACCCGACGGAGGACACCGTCATCCAGTCATCGAGGGTGTACTCTTGGGCGGAGAGGGGCGCCGCTGCCGCGAGCGCGATGAGGACGAGGAGTGGCGTCCAAAGTTTGGGTTTCCGCAGTCGGTCTAATCTCTGATTCATGTGACGCCTCCTCTCAGCGCGATTCTGTATTTACCTTCGTCCCCCAGTCGTCCCCACGGCCCATGTGTTCCTCCGGCCGGCCTACTCAGCGTCGGACCGCGATCCCTTGCACTTCGAACCGCGCGCCGAAGAGCAGCGTCCCCGCGCCGATGAACGCGCGAGCCGGGAACTCGCCCGCGAAGTAGGTCCGATAGACTTCGTTGAATGCGTCGTAGTCCGACACGTCCGACGAAAAGACCTGCACGACCGTCAGGTCATTCATGGTAAGGCCGGCCGCTTCCAGCGTGCCCTTGATGTTGTTCAGGGCGTTGCGGGCCTCCTCCTGTGCGGTGGCCGGACGGGTTCGGTTGGGTCCGAGCCCGAGGGTACCGGAGAGGTAAAGGGTGTTGCCCACCATGACGGCGCCGCTGAAGGGGGGGTCGGACGGGCTGTCCGCTGAACGCGGGGTGATATAGCGGCGGTCCTGGGCGGCGGCGTCAGCGGCGACCGTGGTCAGCATCGCGAAGAGCAGGAGCGCAGGGAGGATGCGGGCGGTGATCACGCGAAGGCTCATCGTGGGTCTCCGGGGTTGGAGGCTCTGACCTGGGCGCCCTCTCAGTGAGCGCCATCGCTTGGGCAAAGTACGGACTCAACCCCGTTCGGCCCACGGTCCGGCTACCTTCTTCTCCGATAGCAGAACCGATCGGTTTCTTGCGCGGCTCACGGCGCGCGTAAGAAGTTATCGTGCCCGTGCGCCGCTCGTCCTTCCCCTGCGCGCCAAGGATAACGTGTCCGACTCGCTAACCCGCCTTCAAGCCGCCCTCGGAGACAGGTACGCCATCGAGCGAGAGATCGGCGAGGGCGGGATGGCGATCGTCTACCTGGCTGACGACCTCCGACACCACCGCAAGGTCGCGCTCAAGGTCCTGAAGCCCGAGCTGGCGGCCACGCTCGGAATGGACCGTTTCCTCCAGGAGGTGCGCGTCACCGCCAACCTCTAGCATCCGCACATCCTCCCGTTGTTCGACTCGGGTGAGGCCGACGGCTTTCTCTACTACGTGATGCCCTATCTCGAGGGTGAATCCCTCCGTGAGCGCATCGCCCGTGAGAGCGAGCTGCCGGTGGGCGATGCGGTGAGGGTGCTGCGGGAGGTCACGGACGCGCTCGCGGCAGCGCACGCTATGGGTGTCGTGCACCGCGACGTGAAGCCCGACAACGTGATGCTCAGCGGTCGCCACGCCGTAGTCACCGATTTCGGCGTCGCGAAGGCGGTGAGCGAGGCGACCGGTCGTCATCAGCTGACGACCGTGGGTGTCGCCCTCGGGACGCCGACGTATATGGCACCCGAACAGGCTGCCGCGGACGAGAACATCGATCACCGGGCAGACATCTACGCCGTCGGCGCCATGGGCTACGAGCGGCTCGCGGGCCGACCTCCGTTCGTGGGGACGAGCCTCCAGGCTGTGCTTGCGGCCCAGGTCACCGAGAAGCCGCGGGAGCTTACCGAGCTGAGGGCGGCTGTCCCACCGGGCCTTAGTGCGGTGCTGATGCGCTGCCTCGAGAAGAACCCGGCGGACCGCTGGCAGTCGGCTGAGGCGCTGCTGGGTCAGTTGGAAGCATTCGCGACACCGACGACCGGGGTGACGCCGACTCAGTTGCTGCCGACTACGGCGGCGGTCGGCGGCGGCGCTCGAACTCCCGCCTGGCTCAAGGTGGCTTTGCCAGTAGCGGTCGTGGGCATCGGCGTCGTAGCGTGGTCAACCCTTCGTGGCCCGTCGAACCAGTCCACCAACACCCCCGCCGCGGCCGCCCTTTCGGAAGGCGGACCTGATCGACTTGTCGTGATGCCCCTCGAAAACCTCACCACCGACCCCGAGATGGACGTCTGGGGTCAGCTCGCAGCGGACTGGATGGCCAGGGCCATCCACGGTCCGCGGCCATTACCCGTCATTCCTTCCACGACCGTGAGGGACGCCGTCCGCGAGTTGGGAGATGCGGCAGGCGCGTCGACAGTCGCCGAACGGACCGGCGCCACGTACGCGGCAGCCGGCACGGTCGCCCGAACAGGCGACCAGGTGCGATTCGAGGTCGGCTTCGTGGACGTGCGCAGCGGTGAGAGACTCCGCGACCTGCCTCCGGTCACGGCTCCGATCGACTCGGTCGAGGCAGCCGTGGGAATACTGGCGGAGCTTGCGGCCGCGCAGGCCGTCGCTTTGTTCGACCCGAGCGCGCCGGACTTCATCCAGGGCGTTTCCGTGCCTCCGTCCCTGAGCGCGTACCAGGATTACCTGAATCAGGCCGAGCTATTCTGCCAGAGCAGGTACAACGAGGCCATCGCCGTCGGAGAACGAATACTGGGTTCCTATCCCGATTACATCCCCGCCCTTCAGTTCAACGAGGTCTCCTACGGCAACAGCTCCCGGGACATCGAAGCCGATTCCGTTCGCAGGTTGCTGGACGGCTTGCGCGCTGGCATGACCTCGCACGAGCGCTTCCTGCACGACTGGCTCGCAGCCAACTACGACGGCGATCTTGAAACAGCGTATCGAATCTCGCAGGACGCGTACCGACTGACTCCAGCAGCCGCCGTTGGACCTGCGGCGCAGTCGGCGCTGAGGATCGGCTTTTTCGACGAGTCCCGCCGCATGATGACCGCGGGTCTCTCGGTGGATGATCCGTGCGCCGACTTCTCGGTCATCTGGAACACCGTTTCGGGTGCCTACCATCTGCTCGGCGCCTATCAGGAGGAGCTGGAGTGGGCGCGGGCGCAACTCTTGGGCGCACCCGATCACCGCCTGCTGATAGACCGGGAGATCCGGGCGCTCGCAGGCCTAGGACAACCGGATGCTGTCGACTCGATCCTGGCAGTGTTGGAGGAGCTTCCCCCTCAACCTGGCTACGCTCACGGGGTGCGCCTCCGCACGGCTGCGCTGGAGCTCGGCGCCCACGGATTCCCTGATCGTGCGGCCGTCGTCGCGCAACGGGCCACGGAGTGGTACGGGCAGCAGCCAGCGGATGAGGGGCGCAACAACCGCGCCCAGGCGTTTTACGTAGCGGGGCGCTACGTGGAAGCCGAGGCCATCTTCGCGGAGCTCGCGACGGGGGGGGGCCGCGTCTGGAACCCTCTGGGTCGCTGGGCCGTGACGTTGGCCCGAATGGGTCTTGTAGACGACGCGATGCAGGTCAGTGCTCGCCTGGAAGCGCTCGAGGAGCTCAACATGCGCGGGGCGCCCCTCAAATGGATGGCTGCGATCGAGTCGGTGCTCGGGAATCGTGATCAGGCCGTCGAGCTCCTGGCTCGGGCCAAGCGAGCCGGAGTGTCGTACTCGGTGGAGTTCCATCGCGATCCCCACTGGGAGCGGCTCCGGGGTTATGCGCCGTTCGAATCGCTGTTCGCACCGAGGGACTGAATCGCCGAGAGGCACACCGCCAAGAGCCCAGGCCCATCTTTGGCGCTCGACGACGCGCCGCCGAACGCCGTCCTCCCGCGCCCTACCCCCGCCTGTTACACAGCTGCATCGCGTCCAACGCCGACTCGATGGTCAAGAACAGCTCGTCTCCAGGATCGACGATGAGCTCGCGGGTCGTGCACGTGCCCCCGGCGAGGAGCGAGATGTCGATCGTTATGGGCTGGGCGACTTCGAGGTTGAACGTGTAGTTCGCCTCGGTCTTGCCTGTTAGTCGGCCCAGGAACTCGCGTCGCCCACGCAGGTTCGCAAAGAGGGTAGCGTCGCTGAAGTTGTTGTTGATGACCCTGATGTCGACGCGCGTGTCGCGTACGTTGGCACCCGTCGGGTCCCTGACGGGCGTGCGGCCGGAGCACGAGATCGTTGCCCCCGACAGGACTGCGACCAGCAACATCGGCATGGCGCGGATTAGCGTGGTGCGTACAGCGAGCATCGGGTGGCACCGGCGTGTCATTATCTTCATCACCTCCGGATGACGTACACGCCCGCGCCGCGAGCGGGTCCCCACCCGCCGGCCTCGAGGGGCCCGGATCGTGCCTGCCGCTACTTCCCGATCAGCCTCCGGAACTCCCCGTTGCTTCGGACGTTGTCGAAGTCGCCCTGGGTCGCGGCCAGCTCCTTCCACCGCGCGTTCTTGGCGATCGCGTCGCGCAGGGTCGCCACGGCGTTGCCCGCATCGTTCGCTCGAGCGTAGAGGCGGGCCAGGCCGTAGATGAGCTGGTCCTCGCCCGGGATGATCTCGATGGCGTCCTTCTGGGCGGCGATAGCCGCGTCGAAGCGACCCTGCGACGCCAGGTTGCGCGCCTCGCTCGAGTGGATTCGCGACACCGACATGTTCACGAGGCGGCGGAGCTCCTTAAAGGGCTCGGCGTGATCGTCCACACGGATGTCGACCCACCGGTCCGTCGTGCGGCCGGAGTTGCCGATGGGCTTTACGACGAGGACTCCGCCTGCCTGCTTTCCTCGCGCGTCGCCACCCGCCGCCTGCCCGGCGTCGAGTGCGTCCATGAGGCGAAGCGCCAGCGGCCCGTCCGCCGACTCGAAGGCCTCGGCCATCGCCTTCACGACGGCTTCGCCGGCTAGGATATTCCCCTGCACCGAGTAGTTCTCGCCCTCGATGTGGCCGGCCCAGTCGCTCGTGGAGGATCCCGTATAGGCCTGAACCCGGCCCTCGTTGTCGATGATCGCCAACTGACGTCGATCGCGTCCTTCGTCCGCACCCGTCAGGTGCCGCACGACCTCGTCGGGCGACAGGCCGAGCTCCAACATCTCGAGACCGCGAGGCCCGTACGTCTGGTTCGCCGAGGCCTGCGTAGCGATGGCCCCGACGCCCGCCTTCGCGTAGGACACGATAGCTCCGGCGCGAAACGCTCGGGACTGGACCGCGACGCCCAGTTCATCGGTGGCCGGATCCCGGGCCACGATCGAGAAAGTGGCGATGATCTCTTCCCCCGTCTCGTCCAGGATCGGCTCGCCCGACTGCGCCTCGGCGAGCGTGACGGTGGGCAGCAACAGGCCCAGCGCGAGAGGCACTGCGAACATCGTCTTCATGATCGGCCACCCTGGTTGGGGCACGAGCTTGGCGTAACGGTAGGTTGCGAGATTAGAAGGAATTCGATGGCGGTGTCAACGATCTCTCGCCCTCTCTGGCGGGCGCAATTGCATGTCGATACCGTTGCACTAGCTGAGCGATGGTGCTCGTCGACTCCCCGGCTGGGGCTCGCTCATTCTTACCGCCAGTGAGCGCGCGCTGACGCCCGAACCGCAAGACCCATGAAGACGACAGTCGTAGCTTTCACAACCCTGCTCGCCGCGCTGCCCGTGGCGGCCATCGCCCAGCAGCGCCACATCACCGTCGACGATCTCTTCGAGCTCGAGAACGTGGGCACGCCTGTCGTCAGTCCGGAAGGAAAGTGGATCGCCTACACGGTTTCCCGCACGTCGCTCGAGAACGAGCGCTCGTACACGCGCATCTACATGGTGTCGGCCGAGGGAGGCGACCCCATCCCGCTGACCGCCGGCAAGAAATCCGCGGGGTCACCGGGGTGGAGCCCCGACGGGCGCTACTTCACGTTCACCGCGTCCAGGGACGAGGGGGAAACGCAGGTGTGGGCCATCGACCGCAGGGGCGGCGAGGCCTTCCCCCTTACGAGCGTCGAGCAGGGCATCAGCGGCTACCTGTGGTCTCCCGATGGTGCGCGTCTCCTCCTCACAATCCGCGATGCGGAAGAGGAGGAGGGGGACGAGAAACCGAACGCGCCCCAGGATCCCTGGGTTGTCGATCGTCTCCAGTTCAAGCGCGATGGAGCCGGATACCTGACCGGCAACCGCATGACGCACCTCTATGTGTACGAGCTGGAAACCGAGACCCTGAGGCAGCTCACGACGGGCCGTTGGAACGAGTCGCTGGGCATCTGGAGCCCGGACGGAGAGCGCATCGCCTTCGTCTCCAACCGAACTGAGGAGCCGGACGGGAACGCCAACAGCGACATCTGGATCGTCCCGTCGGATCTCGACGAGCCCACAGAGAGTCCACAGCACCTGACCACGAACGAAGGCTCGGATGGCTCACCAGCATGGAGCCCGGACGGCCGACAAATCGCTTACAGCACGGGCATTCGCCCCGACCTCATCTGGTACGCCACGACGCATTTGGCGGTGGTGTCAGCGAACGGCGGCGAGCCCCGGTTGCTCACGACGGAGCTGGACAGGAACGTTCGCGGCCCACGCTTCTCGGAGGATGGCGAGTGGATCTGGTTCGGACTCGAGGACTCGGGAGAGAATCACCTCGCGCGCATCCGGACGGACGGGTCGGGCCTCGAGCGTCCGGTGTCCGGCGCTCTCTCGACCGCTGCTTTCGATTGGGACGGGGGCACGTTCGCAGCCCGGGTCAACTACCTCGATCGCCCAGGTGAGATCTACGTGGTGGAAGGCTCAGAGGGCGGCCGCGCCGACCTCCGCCCGGTGACGGGTCACAACGACGACTTCCTCGACGAGGTCGTCATCGCTGAAACGCGCAACATCCAGTTCCCCTCCGAGGGTGGCATCGAGGTCGAGGGCTTCGTCACGCTCCCACCGGACTACGTCGAGGGCCAGCGCTACCCGACCCTCCTTCGGATCCACGGCGGGCCCGTCTCCCAGTTCAGTCACTCGTTCAACTTCGAGTCGCAGCTGTTCGCGGCCAACGGCTATGTCGTGGTACGCACGAACCCCCGCGGTTCGTCCGGCTACGGCCAGGACTTTTCGGCGGCGCTGTGGGCCGACTGGGGCAACCCCGATTTCAAGGACGTCATGGCCGGCGTCGACTATGCGATCGAGCAGGGGTGGTCTGACCCCGACCGGCTCGGTGTCGGGGGGTGGTCGTACGGCGGAATTCTCACGAACTACGTCATCACGCAAAGCGAGCGGTTCGAGGGGGCGATTACTGGCGCGAGCGAGGTCCTCTATATCGCCAACTACGGCCACGATCACTATCAGCGTCAGTGGGAGGCAGAGCTCGGGCTACCCTGGGAAGGGGACAACCGCGAAAACTGGGAGGCGATCAGCCCCTTCAACAGGGTGCAGGACGTCACGACCCCGACGCTCATCATGGGCGGTGAAGACGATTGGAACGTGCCCATCCTGAACTCGGAGCAACTCTATCAGGCTCTGCGACGCCGCGGCGTACCCACCCAGCTCGTCGTCTATCCAGGACAGAGCCACGGCATCCGCGTCCCGTCCTACCAGAAGGACCGATACGAACGATACCTCGCCTGGTATGACAAGTGGGTGAAGAACGCGGGGAAGCCGGTGACGGAGTAGGGGGCGGATCATCAATGGCCCACGCGAAAAACGTAGTCACTAGGGATTCTCCGCGTGTTTCCGGAGGCTGCCGCTCCCGTAGGTTTTACAGTCGCCCAACCTCCCTTCATAGGCCGCCATACGCACCCCCTCATGGACTTCCGGAGACCCTATGCCAATCAGCTACCGAATCGATGTGGAACTCGGGGCAGTGTTCACCCATGCGACCGGCGCGCTGACCGATGACGAGCTGATCGCGCACAAACGTGACCTGACGCGAGATCCGGCCTTCAAGCCGGGCATGGTGGAGCTCTCGGACCTTCGCGGCTTGGAGCGCCTGGATGTCACCAGCGCAGGCGTTTCACGGTTCGTGGCGCAGGACGAGTCCGATGCGAACCAGTTGGCCGGAGTCCGGATGGCGATCGTCGCTTCGGAGGATCTCGCTTACGGGATGTCCAGGATGTACGGAATGCGGACCGGGCAAAACGTAGACGTGCAATCCTTCCGAGACATCGACGAGGCGAGGAGGTGGCTCGGGCTGCCAACCTAGTCGCCCACCACCCTATCGTGCCCCGGTCCAGCTTATCCCGAACGCCGGCAGGATCGGAAACCAGACTTCGTTCTCGGTCACGAGCCGGGTCTGTCCGTCGGCGCCGAGCAGTGTGAAGGTGTCGTAGCCGGACACGTTCGAGTGGTTGATCAAGTTCGACACCTCGCCGAAAAACCGGAACTCACCCCGCGACGTGGCCCATCTCCGGGTCAAGCGCACGTCCGCGCGATGATACGCGGGGAGTCGGTTGCCCCAGAGCTTCTCCGGACGAACCGCGAAGTCCGGCATGCCGTCCTCTCTGGTAACGGGCACCATCTGTTCAATTGTGGCGGGCCAGCCCGAATGGAACGCGAACGACAGGTTGGCCGTCCACTTGTCGCTGACGCGGTAGGTGGCGTCGACGTTGATCGCGTGACGCTGGTCCTGGGGGTTGGGATGGCTCGGGTCGAACGCGAGCTGATCCTCCGCGTTGATGTTGTCGATCCGGCTGAGCGTCTCGTCGACGAGGGCCAGTGCGTAGCTGCCCCCGACGGACCACCTGGGAGTCAGGGTCTGTTGGTAGTACAGCTCCACGCCCTTCGCCTTCGCGTCGGTCGGGTAAACGAGGATCCTGTCCTCCCGCGACTCTGGGAAGACGTCGGGTGATCCTCCCTTCCAGATCCGGTACTGGGGCCTGGCGTCGATCCAGTCCTTGTAATACGCCTCGACCCGGAAGCGGCCACCGCTTTCGAATAGCTGTTCGAACCCGCACCGAGATCGAGCACCGCGTGGGCCCTGGGACTGACGTCGGAATCACCGCTGAACGATGCGCGGTCGTAACGAAGGCCGAGCTCCACGGTTAGGGGGTCCGCGAGTCTGAAACGATTGGCTAGATAGGCCCCAAAGAGGGTCCCGCTCTTGTTGAGCGCGGACCCTGATCGAACGGGAAAGAAGCCCCTCGGGTCGGGTGAGGGGTCGTCGGGATCCTGACCCACGAACGTCTCGTGATTGTATGTGACGTCCTGGGCCTTCACGTCGGCTCCGAATCTCATGAACCAGGCACGGGCCAGGTCCACGCTCCAGTCCTGTTTGAAGCCAACGGTGGTGAAGTCCCTGGTGTTGCTTACCGAGTAAAGCGGATCCGGCCTCGTGACATAGCTCTCGTCTCCCACTCGATCAGCCGTGACCAGCCCCCACGATGCGAGGCTGCGCACGACCACCCGGTCGCCCAAGCTCGACTGCAGGGTCGCCCAGACATAGGAGTTCCCGTACTTGTTCTGGGCGAACTCGGTCGTGTCGATGGTGTCTCCCATCCCAGTCGTGGCGTTGGTGCTGAAGTCGTAGGCGTCTCCAGCGTGGAGCGCGTGAACGGCAAGGCTGTGACGCGGGTTGAAGTCGTAGCGCAGGGTGGAGAAGGCATCGTAGTACGCGGGAATGGGGAGGTCCTTCGTGTTCGACACCTTGAAGAGCAGGTCGAGGTAGCCCCTTCGCCCGGACACGAACCACGAGCCCTTGCCGTCTCCGAAAGTGCCTTGAGCCATTGCTCGGGCGTTGACGAGACTCATTCCGAGACTGTACCGGGTACTGTCCGGCGCGGGGCGCCGCGACGTGACGTTGAACACTCCGCTGAGCCGGTTGCCGTAGTCGACGGGGAAGCCGCCTGTCAGCAACTCGACGCCGTCGATCGTCTCGACGTCGAGAATGCTGATGGCTCCGTCGGCGAAGTCCTTCATGTGATACGGCTCGTAGATCTCCAGGCCGTCCAGCACGATGAGGGTTTCGTCGGGACGGCCTCCGCGAATCGAGAACTGGGCCGAGTAGTCTCCCCCGGACAACCCTGGAAAGCGGTTCACGGCCCTGAAGATGTCCTCGCCGAACTGGGGCACGGACTCGATCTCCGTCCTCGACATGGTCTGCCGACCCGCCGAGCCCGCATCCATGAACGAGAACGCTCCAGGCGTTACGACGATCTCGCCGAGCTCAAAGACGACAGCGCTCATGCTCAAGTTGAGATCCACGGACGCTCCCGTCACCACGCGCACGTCGGACCGCACGAGCTGCTCGAACGCCACTTGGCTCACGCGGACCGTGTAGATCCCCGATGGGACACTTGCCAGCGTAAACCGCCCTTGGCCGTCGGTGAGCGCACGGAGGCTGGTGCCGTCTAGTGCGACACCCGCACCCGCGATTGGCTCGCCGGTGTCCGTATCGACGACTCGGCCTTGAATCGAGGCAGAGGGGGGGGTGCCCGGGTCCTGGGCGCTTCCTCCGCTCGCACAGACCGCGATCATGAGCAGAGTCGATATCGGACCGCGCAGCCACGAACTCGAGGCTTGGACGACGTACCCCATGAACAACCTCCGGAAATGCCAGGTTCGAACGCGCTGTACCCGGTGCGAATGCGCCACACCAGGTTTTCTCCGGGGGAGCATATACCGGATCCTGGATGTGACGCCGGGGCTCGTTGGGGCTCACGAGACCTCCAGATCGACCGCCGTCCCCAAGGGTGGTCATTGGGAGTGGTCCCGAGGAGCGGGAGTCCGCTCTGCTGATCGGCTTGCAACGCCGGGGGCGGATCGGCATCCTGAGGGTTCTTAGGCGGCCCATCCGTGCGAGGCGACCCGTGTCGCTACTCTCTAACGACAACCGCGTCCTGGCGGTCCTGGCTCTTGCCGTGGTCCTCTCGGGGTTTCCCGCTCCGGTCGGGGCCCAGGGAGCCAGCGCAGCTTCGCGGCCGGAGTACACCCACGCGCAGGCCGAAGCCGGCGCGGAGGTCTACCGGGTCGCGTGCGCCGATTGCCACCTCGCGAATCTCCGCGGCGACTTCGAAGCTCCCGAGCTGGTCGGTGCGAACTTTCGCCGCGAATGGGGTGATCAACCGGTCGCGGCGCTCCTCGAGAACATCCGTACGACCATGCCGGAGGACGCTCCCGAGTCGCTGAGCGACGAGGAGTACGCGGCGGTGGTGGCGTACATCATCCAACGGAACGGGGGCGCGCTCAGCGATGTCTCGCTCGACGGAGCCCCGTCCGAGGTAAGGCGTCCCGTCTCGGCAAGCCAGCTCGCTGAGGACGCTCCGGGCCGCGCCGCGGACGCCCCACGGGCTGCCCCCGTGATCCCCCCCGTGCCGGGCCGGCCGGGCACCGGGCACTCGCCTGACGCGCTCGACGCGCCGCCAGCAGTAGTCGGTGACCTGACCGAGACCGCTACGGGCGTCACGCGGACGTTCCGCACCGCTGACTCCTTCCGGCCACCGTCGAGTGCCGAGCTCGCCGATCCCCCTGATGGCGACTGGCTCCACTGGCGGGGAAATCCGGGCTCGTGGGGGTTCAGCCCGCTGTCGCAGATCGACGTGTCCAACGTCCATCGCCTACAGCTGGCGTGGTCGTGGGGCATGGAGGACGGCAGAAGCCAGCAGGCCCCGCTGGTCCGCGACGGAATCCTCTTCCTCAGCAACCCCGGCAACGTCGTGCAGGCTCTCGACGCCACGGACGGGACGCCGCTCTGGGAGTACCGGCGTCTGTTTCAGGACGGACGCTCGGGCGCCCAGCTCCGCACTCTCGCGCTCTGGGAGGACCTGGTGTTCGTGGCGACGGCGGACGCCTACATGGTGGCGCTCGACGCCGTTACCGGCGTGGTCCGCTGGGAAACACGGATCGCCGATGCGGAGAAGGGATACTCGAACAGCACGGGTCCGATTGTCGCTGACGGCAAGGTGATCAACGGGATCAACGGATGCGGTCGGTTCTACGAGGAGAGCTGTTTCATCACCGCTCACGACGCCCGCACCGGCCGCGAGCTGTGGCGGACGTTCACGGTGGCCCGTCCGGGTGAGCCCGGAGGAGACACCTGGGGTGATCTTCCGTTCGAGCTCCGAGGTGGCGCCGACGTATGGATGACCGGTAGCTGGGACCCGGACCTCGGGCTCGTCTACTTCGGAACCGCCCAAGCGAAGCCGTGGGTCGCGGCGAGCCGGGGGCTCACGACCGCGGACTCGACTGCCTACGCCAACTCGACCCTGGCGCTCGACGTCGAGGACGGGAGCATCGTCTGGTACTTCACGCACGTGCCTGGCGAGTCCATGGATATGGACGAGGCTCTGGAGCGCGTGCTCGTCGATGTCGATGACGAGCCGGTCGTCTTGTCCATCGGCAAGCACGGGATTCTCTGGAAGCTCGATCGTCGGGACGGGAAGTTCCTCGGGCTCACCGAAACCGTATTTCAGAATATTTTGGAGCTCGACCACGAGACCGGCGCGGTCCGGTACCGAGAGGACATCGCGAACGCGGAGGTCGATGAGTGGCTGTCCGTCTGCCCCTCCACTGCCGGCGGCCACAACTGGCCGGCCAGCGGCTACCACCCCGGCTCGGGTCTTCTCGTGACCCCGTTGAGCCAAAGCTGCATGGAGATCGCCGGCCGGGAGACGGTGCTGGAGCGGGGCTCGGGCGGCAACCAGGGGGAGCGCGCCTGGATGGAGATGCCGGGTACTGAGGGCAAGTTCGGCAAGCTGGCCGCGTACGACGTGCGAACGCTCCAAGAGGTTTGGAGCGTCGAGCAGCGGTCTCCGTTCCTTACCGGCGCACTGACCACGGACGGAGGGCTCGTGTTCGTGGGTGACTTCGACCGCTGGGTCCGAGCCTACGACGTACGGTCGGGGGACGTGCTCTGGAAGGCCCGCCTCGGCACTTCGGTCATGGGATTTCCCATTTCGTACGCTGTCGACGGCGTTCAGTACGTCGCGGTCGCGACGGCGCGCGGTGGGGGTAGCCCGTGGCGAATCCCGACCTTTCTTACGCCCGAGCTGGTGAGCCCGGAGGGTCACAACGCGCTCTACGTCTTTCGGCTGAGCCCGCCATGAGCCGCTCGCGCTTCTGGGCCGCGATCCAGAATCGCCGAGGCATGGGCGGAGGCGCCGGCGCGACGTCCCCGCGGAAGGCGGGGTCACGGACCCTGCCGCACCTGGCCGCCGGGCTGCTTGCGACCGCCATGCTCCTCACGACCCAGACACCGGCCGGGAGCCAGCAACGAGCATCCCAGCAACGCGTCGCGGGACCGGGAGAGACGCAGTTCAACCTCCAGCTTCTGCGTCCTTCCGGCGGGCCCGTCGTCCCCATCTTCGAAGGGTGGTACCCCGAGGCCGACGGGACTCACCAGCTGTCGTTCGGATACTTCAACGTGAACACGGAGGAGATCCTCGAGATTCCGCTCGGACCCGACAACTTCATCGAGCCGGGCGAGTTCGACGGCTTGCAGCCTACGTTCTTCTTGCCCGTACCGGAGGGGGATCGGCGGCACTGGGGTGTCTTCACGGTCCGCGTTCCGGAGGACTTCACGGATAGGGACGTCGTCTGGACGCTTCGCATCGACGGGCGCACGTACTCGGTGCCGGGAAGGCTGACGAGCTCCCACTATCAGATCAACGCCCGGACGTTCCCAGGCAGGCCCAGCGAGTCGCCGGTCTTGAAGCTCGATGCCGATGGGCCCGAGGGGATGGGTCCGGCGGGGGTCTCCACCGGACCGCTGGAGGCCGATGTCGGACATGCTCTTCGGATCTCGGTCTGGGCCACGCGCGGCGAAGCGTTTCCCGACGACCTGAGGCCGATCCGCTTGAAGTGGTTCAAGCACCAGGGGCCCGGGGAGGTGATGTTCGACGAGTCGGAAGTCGAGGTCGCCTCCGACCTGTGGAAGGGCGTCGAGGGTGGCGCCCGCGTCGACACGGATGTGACATTCAGCGAGCCGGGCCGCTACGTACTGCGTGCCCTCGCGTATAATACGATCCCGGAGTTCGAGTTTCAGTGCTGCTGGACCAATGGCTACGTTCACGTCGTCGTGAGTCCGTGAGCGTGCACAAGCACTCCGGCGCGTGAGCGTGGACCGGGCGCACTCCGGCGCGTGAGCAGGCACAGGCACTCCGGCGCGAGAGCGGGCGCTAGGTACTCCGGCGCGAGAGTGCGCAACGAGAGAAAAAGGGAGAGAGAGTCATGACGACCGACCGCAGATCGAGGCCAACGGCGCCCCCCTTTCCGGTCACGAGGATCTCCTGCTCGACTCTCATTGCGGTGGCGGCACTGATTTGCCTGCCCGGCCACGCGTCGCCTCAGAGTGCACCATCGGATGTGGCTGGCTCCGTACTCGCAGCCCTCCCGGCCGACGACGTGCCGACGTACTCGAGGGACGTCGCTCCCATCATCCAGCGGTCTTGCCAGCAGTGCCATAGGCCCGACGGCATCGGCCCGATGTCGCTTCTCACCTATGAGCAGACGCTGCCCTTCGCTCCGCTCATCCGGTACCGCGTCGAGCAGCGGATCATGCCGCCTTGGCACCTCGACCGGACCGTCGGCATCCAGGAGTACAAGAATGACATCTCGCTGAGTGACGCGGAGATCGAGACGATCGTTCGATGGGCGGACGCCGGAGCACCCGAAGGCGACCCGGCCGATCTTCCTCCACCCATCGAGTTCCCGCCGGCCTACGAATGGGAGTTGGAGACGGAGCTCGGCCCGCCCGACTTCGTGGTGCGGTCGAAGCCCTTCTCGGTGGTGGCCAACGGACAGGACCAATGGTGGGACCATTCGGTGCAATTCGAGGGGCTGCCCGAGGCTAGATGGATCAAAGCGGCCGAGTTCAAACCGTCGTACCCACTGGGCGTGAAGGTCGTGCACCACGGCCACGTGCGCTTCGTTCAGGGCGACTCGAGAATCGAGTTGGTCGGGATGGGCGTCGGTAAGCGCTGGGATAAGATGCCCGAGGGGGTCGGCAAGCTGCTCAACCCGGGTCCGGCTGAGATCTCCTGGGGCCTACACTATTTTCCCATCGGAACCCCGGTGCCGGACGACGTCGTCGAAGCGGGAGTCTGGCTCTACCCCGAGGGCTACGAGCCCGAGCTCTCGACGATGGGCGAGCAGCGCCACCTGATCGATGAGACGTTCACGACGGGGCCGAGGGCCCGCGACCTCATTATCCCTCCGCACGGGTATTTGACGCTGCAGCACGCCTATGTCCTCGAGTCTCCCGTGCTCCTCCAGAGCTTCCGCCCGCATATGCACACGCGGGGCACCGCCATGTCCATGGAGGCGATCTATCCAGATGGGCGCCGGGAGATGCTCAGCCGAGTCGATCAGTACAACCACTATTGGCAGATCTCGTACGTCTACGAAGACGACGTCCAGCCACTCTTGCCGAAGGGCACCGTCCTTCTCTTCCACGCCCAGTTCGACAACTCCGCGAACAACCCGATCAACCCCGACCCGGATCAGTGGGTCGTGTTCGGCGCGCGTGGCGTCGACGAGATGTCGCACGGCTGGGTCGGCGTCACGTATCTGACCCAAGAGGATTACGAGAGGCTGCTCCGGGAGCGCACTCGCCTCACGTCCGATGATCCGCGGTGAGTGAGGGCGGGGGTCCCCTGGCGATGGGCGCCGCCGCGCTCCTGCTCGTCGCGCCGGGGATCCACGCGCAAGTAACTGCCGAGGACTTCGATGTGAACCGTGCGCTGCTCATGCAGGAGCAGATGTTCGTTCCGTACATCGTGGACGGCACACGCGGGCTCCGGGATGTCCTCGAAGACGGCGCCCTCGACAAAGAGACACCGCTTCTGCTCTTCGCCGACGACGTCGGTGCGATGGCGTTCCTCACCGAGCAGCTCGCCTATCACCACATCGCCCAGGGCGAGATCGCCGGCGAGCCGTGGATGGTGTCGTTCTGAGTGGTCTGCAACACGGGGATCAGTATGATCCCGAGCATCGGCGGCGAAACGCACACGTTCGAGTCGCGGGGTCTTTACGACGGGCTGTCCCTGCTCGTGGATTACGAGTCCGGAACGTGGTGGGACCACGTGACCGGCGAAGCGGTCCACGGTCCGCTTCGTGGCGAGAAGCTGGAGACGTTCAACCTGCTGCACTCTACGGTAGAGCAGGCTCTCGCGTCCCACCCAGACATCCAAGTCGCGATCTCCGACCGGCCGTTCGACAAGGATTGGTCGCCGAACACCAGCCCCGTGAGCTGGCTATCGCAGATGTTCGAGCGGACCATGGGCAACGAGGACGGCCGCGTCGACCGCATGGACATCGGACTGGGCGTGTGGACCGACCAGGTACACCGGTACTACTCGATGACCGACATCGTGGAATCGGACCGAGCGCTCATCGACGAGCTCGATGGGCGGCGAATCCTGATCTTCGTCGCCCCCGAGTCGAACACTCCCGTGGCGCTCCATACAACCGCCAGCCAGGTGGAACGCCGCGGCAGTGAATACCGCTTGGATACGGGAGAGGTCGTGCGCGGCGGCGTGCTCTACGGGGCCGACGGCAACGTCGCGGCGCCCGACCGGCCGCTCCAGACTTTCACCCGCTGGTACGGCTTCTCTTTGACCTTCGACGACCCGGAGGTCTACAGGCGCTAGTGTCCCGGCTCACGTAGACCCGTTTCGCAGGAATCCATCATGTCTCTATCTCGACTCGTGGCCGCGCTCGTTGCGGCTATCACGGTGGTCACCCCGGGCACCTCGGCCCTTGCTGCGCAGACTGAGTCCTCGCCGGGGCCTCACCCGACGCTGGAGGACCTCTTCACGGTGCGGAGCCTCGGGGCCGTCGAAGTGGCCCCCGACGGCGACGCCGTCTTGTACACGGTGACCGCGACCGATCTCGATGAGAACGAGCAGAATTCGGACATCTGGCTGATCCGGAGGGAGGGCTCTGCGTGGACCGCGCCGGTACAGCTCACGCGTCACGATGACAGCGACTCCAGCCCGAGGTGGCACGCGGACGGCAACACCTTCGCGTTCCTTTCGTCCGGCCGGAGCAGCGGCGCGGATGGTCCCGGCGAACGAGGCGGCAATGGGGGTGCTTCCGCCGAGCGCGGCCAGAAGATCTACCTCATGGACGTCCGCGGCGGCGAGCCGCAGGAGCTCGTCGGACACGTCACGTCGATCTCGACCTTCGCTTGGTCCCCGGACGGATCGCGTATCGCGTTCAGGGCCACTGACGAGGA
The DNA here is from genome assembly GCA_965248625.1 of Longimicrobiales bacterium. Taxonomy (GTDB): domain Bacteria; phylum Gemmatimonadota; class Gemmatimonadetes; order Longimicrobiales; family Gaopeijiaceae. The sequence goes on from OZ252109.1 coordinate 3,846,087, forward strand.
ATCGGACGAGGACAAGGATCGGCAGGAGAGCGGGCGAGATGTGATCGTCGAGGACGACGAGGGACGGTTCTCGCACCTGTGGGTGTTCGACATGGAGACGGAGGAGACACGTCGGATCACGGAGGGCGCTTCCTACACGGTCGGTTCCTTCGATTGGAGTCCAGATGGCACAAGGCTCGCCTTCTCCGCCACCCCCACTGGCCGCCCGTTCGACTCGTGGAAGAGTGATGTCTACGTCGTTTCGGCGCAGGACCTCTCGCAGGCACCGAGGCGGGTGACCTCGAATCCAGGACCGGACAACAACCCGGCTTGGACCCCGGATGGGGAGCACATCGTGTATTCCGGCCAGGTAACGGACCGCTACCAGGTCGCGGCGAACCGCGTCTTCCGCATTCCCGCCGAGGGCGGATCCCCAGAGGACATCTCGCCGAACGCCGACTTCCAGCCTGGTGGCTATACGTTCACGGCGGACGGTCGCGGTGCCTTCTTCGGATCCACCACTGGGACAACCCGGGGACTCTTTTACGTCGACCTCGACGATCGCACGCCCGTTCGGCTCACACCGGATGCGGGGGTCTACACGGGAGCCGGGTTCTCCAAGGATCGCCAGTCGATTGTGTACCTGTTCCAGAACCCGCAACGGCCGGTCGAGCTGTACGCGACTTCTCTCGGGCGACCCGAGGAAGGCTCCGTCGTTGCCGGGCGCGCGCTGACCACGCACAACGATCACGCCATCGAGTTCGCGGTCGGGAAGACCGAAGTGCTCCGTTGGAAGGGAACCGACGGCCGCGACGTCGAGGGGATCGTGGTCTATCCGACGGGATGGTCCCCGGGTGACGGCCCGCGGGCGACCGTCGTAAAGATCCATGGTGGGCCGTCTGGGGTGTACGTCGAGAACTTCCAGGCAGCGTCATCGGGTGCCGATGCCCAACGCTACGCGGCCGACGGATACGCAGTCTTGCTGCCCAACCCACGGGGCTCCTCCGGGTACGGCGAAGACGGGCTGAAGGCGGTCGTCCAGGACTGGGGCGGACTTGATTTCCAGGACATCATGACGGGAGTCGACACGCTCATTGCTCGCGGCGTGTCTCACCCCGATTCGCTCGGCGTGATGGGGTGGAGCTACGGCGGCTACATGACGGCTTGGACCGTCACGCAAACGTCGAGGTTCAAGGCGGCCGTCGCCGGCGCGGCGATCACCGAGAATATCGCCATGTGGGGGACGCAGGATATCCAACACGTGTTCGAGGCCTACTTCGGGGGCGGACCGTATGAGCCGGGCATGTGGGAGGTGTACCAAAGGTCCAACCCGCTCGCGTTCGTAGACCGCGCAACGACGCCGACCCTGGTCATCCACGGTGAGAACGATCCCCGGGTTCCGCCGAACCAGGCCCGCATTTTCTATCGGGCGCTCAAAGCGAACGGCGTCGAGACCAAGCTTCTTTGGCTACCCCGCACCGGCCATGGGCCGAGGGAGCCGGGGCTCCAGTACGAGCGGACATGGAGCCAAAAGGAGTGGATGGACCGCTGGATCCGTCGCCGGCCGACCCCGACGATCTCGGAGCTCCCATGAGAATTATCGTCAACGGACAGCAGGCCTTCGGTAAGAGCGTCCTCGACGCGCTCGTGGAGCGAGAAGAGGAAGTCGTCGGTGTCTATTGTGAGCCCGACAAGGAGGGGCGGCGACCCGACCCACTCAAGGAAGCCGCGTTGGAGCACGGGCTGCCCGTCTTCCAACCTCCGTCCTTCCGAAAACAGGAGGTCTGCGACCAGATCGCGTCCCTAGAGCCGGACCTCTGCGTAATGGCCTACGTCACCCTCTTCGTGCCGGAAGAGGCCCTGAACATCCCGACTCACGGCACGATCCAATATCACCCTTCCCTCCTGCCTCTCCACCGAGGGCCGAGCTCCATCAACTGGCCCATCATCTGGGGAGCGACGAAGACAGGGCTCTCGATCTTCTGGCCGGACAACGGACTGGACAAAGGGCCGATCCTTCTCCAGAAGGAGGTCGTGGTCGGCGACGACGACACGCTCGGAAGCCTGTACTTCGATCAGCTCTTCCCGATGGGCGTGGAGGCGATGCTGGAAGGAGTCGATCTGGTCCGGGATGGCAATGCGCCGAAGATCCCCCAGGACGACTCCAAGACGACCTACGAAGGATGGTGCAAGCACGATCTCGTGCAGATCCGCTGGAACATGCCGCTTCAGCAGACCTGGAATCTTCTCCGCGGAGCGGATCCCCAGCCCGGCGCCTGGAGCGTGTTCGACGGGCAGACGGTGAAGCTCTACGACGGCGCGAAGATCGGGGAGGCAAGATCGGTTCGCCCTGGACAGGTGACCGGCGTAACCGACGAGGGCATCCGGATCGCGGCGCCCGACGGCCAACTGCTCGTGCGGAAGGTGCGGCCCGAAGGGGGCAAGAAGATGTTCGCTGCCGAATGGGCGGAGGAGGCCGGCGTGAAGGAGGGAGCCCGGTTCGGGTAGGCGGGTCAGGCGTCGCCGTGCGTCTCCACATCACCGGCCATCGCCTGAAACTGCGGGTTCTCGTCGTATAGCTGATCGTACGTGCCGCTCGCCACGATCCGTCCACCCTCGAGAAGGTGGATCACGTCGCACGACCGCACCGTCGTGAACCTGTGCGCGATGACGAGTATGGTCTTTTGCCGCATCAGGGAGCTCACCGTCTGCATCACCGCGGTTTCCGTGACACCGTCGAGCGCGTTCGTGGCCTCGTCGAGCACGAGCACCTCCGGGTCGTGATACAGGGCGCGGGCGATACCGATGCGTTGCCTTTGCCCACCGCTGAGTCGCACTCCCCGCTCGCCGACGATCGTGTCGTAGGCGTCAGGCAATTCCGCTACGAAGTCGTGGATCTGGGCCATGCGGGCCGCCTTTTCCACTGCCGCCGCATCCACCTCCGACTCCGGGATGCCGAACGCGACGTTCGCGGAGATCGAATCGTCAGACAGGAAGATCTCCTGCGGCACATAACCGCATCGCCTCCGCCATGCCGAGCTCGACTCCGCATCCAACCGACGGTCGTCGACTAAGATGGCCCCCTCCGTTGGCCTCAGGAGCCCTAGGATCAGGTCGACCAGCGTGGTCTTGCCCGCCCCGGTTGCTCCGACGAACCCCACGACCTGCTTCGGCTCTATCCGCATGTTCAGATCCGACAGGGTCGGCTGGGCCGTGTCCGGATAGTTGAAGCTGACGCCCCGAAGCTCCAGGGCCTCGTCGAACGTCGGCGTGGCGTCCGCCCCTTGAGCCTCGGGGAGACTCGGCGGAAGCTCCGTGTCCTCGACGAGATCCCGATGAAGCGCTACGAGCGCCGGGGTGTTGAATCGGATCGTGACGATGCTTTGGAAGAGCTCGTTGAGAGCGGGCATCAGTCGGTAGCCGGCGAAGGCATACAGGCTCAGAATCGGCAGAACGGGCGCCACGTCCGACTGAGTGCGCAGCAAGTAGAGCACGACGAGCAGGATGCCACCGAAGCCCACGATTTCGAGTGCATAACGCGGAAGTCGTGACACCACGTTGTTCCGGGCAGCGGCCGCCGAGAAGCGCCGTGATGGCTCGGCGAAACGGCGCAGGAACTCGGATTCTCGCCCGAGCGTCTTCACGTCCTTGATCCCCGCGAGCGCCTCTTGTGCGACCGTAAAGCGTAACTGGTTCTGATTGTACCGCTCGACGCCCAGCCTGTACTGGCTGCGTCTAAAGACGGCATAGACTACGGCGTAGGCACCTCCAAACACGAGGACTACAGTGGCCGCGAGCTTCCAATCGAACGCGGCCAAGAGCGCCACGATGAGCAACGCGGTGATGGTGCGCGCGCTCACATAGAGCACAGGCAGGAGAACACCTGTCACGACGTAGTTGACCTCTGACAGAAGCGTCTGGTTGAGGCCCGCCGTGTTCCGGCCGAGAAAGAAGGTGTAGGGCTGATGAAGATATCGGGCCAGCAGATCCGTCCCCAGGCGGTGGCTGAGACCCCAGGCGAACCGCTGCATGAACCAGATCGTCAACGCGTTGAAGGCGTTGTTGAACGTGATGACGAGAAAGAGGAAGAGACCTGCCGCGAAGAGCGCGCTCTCCACTGATCCGAAGCCGAGTCGGTCGTACGCCACGGACAGCCAACCGCCACGCTCGATCGCCTCGGGATCCGCGACGAGCTGCATGAACGGCAGGATGGACGCCACCCCGACCATCTCCACGACCCCCATCAGGATCATGGCTCCAGCCAACGCGAGCACCCGCGCGCGCTCCGTTCTTCGCAGCAGCTCGTGGAGCTTTCTAAGGACGGTCATCGCGACACTTGATCGACTTCGTCGAGCCAAGCTCCCAGTGCCTTGGCGAAGCCGGCTGCGTTGGCGAAGAGAGCATCACCGGAGTCGGCGCCGGGCACGTGCGCGATCTCCGGTCTAGGCTCGATCAGATCCAGCCATTCGAGTCTGGGATCGACTGTACTGCCCAGCTCGCGGTCCTCGGTCAGGAACACTCGTGCCTAGCTCGCGAGAACCACGGGGCGATAATGCGTGACGGCCTCCCGATTCGCGTCACGAACCCTCAACTGGTTCAACTCCAGATGCCCCGACGGCGTCATTCCACCCGAGCGAACGAGGCCAGCCGCCATTCTCGCCTTTCTCGCAACCATCCTGCCTCTACCCCGCCAATCGCTCTCCCGGAACTCGTCCCAATACATCTCCAGACGATTCGTCAGGAAGCGAAGCCGAGTGTTCGTGCTCGACGAGTCGTCTTCGCGCAGTAGGACGGCGGGGTCCAACAGGGAAAGGGACTTCGGCGGGTGCCCCCGCGAGGCTAGGCGCACGGCCATCTCGAACGCAACAGCAGCACCCCAACAGACACCGAGAAGATGGAACTCCTGGCCGGCGGTCGGGATCATCTGCTGGACGAAGTCTTCAGCGATCGTCTCGATGGAGCCCGAGACCTCTTCCTTCCCGTCGAGTCCGCGGGATTCCAGGCCGAAAAAGGGGTGCGCCGGACCGAGCGCCCGGGCCAGGGCTGAAAGACCGACCACGTTCCCGCCGATACCAGGAATTGTAAAGAGTGCAGGCCTCGTCCCCGTCGAGCGTATCGCGACAACGGGACCTGTTGGCTCCGCGGGCTCGTCCAGTGCGGCTAGCAAAGCTCGAATCGTGCTCGCGTCGATGAGGGTGGAGAGGGGCAGCGTCTGGCCTGTCAGTCGCTCCAGCTGGATGAAGATCCGGGCCGCCTGGAGAGAGGTCCCGCCCAGCGCGAAGAAGTCGTCGTCCAGACCTACTGCCTCTACGCCCAACACCTCGGCCCAGATGCCCGAGATCGACTCCCTCAGGCCCGCGCGTCCCGTACCCCGCGGTTCGGGAGCGTGGAGTCGGTCGGCTGGAGGGCGGGCTTGCTCCGCATTGGCCTCGGAGCGCCCTGGGAGGGGGAGGACATCGCCGACGGCCGACTGCGGAGTGGCGCCGACGAAGGCATCGAGCGTGCGTTCCACTCCTTCGAGAAGTGCCGTCGCGCCCGGGAAACCGACGTCGTGCACGAGGTTGAGCTCGATACGGTCCCCGTCCTTCGTCACGCCCAAGACCAGCGGATACCCGGCGTCGAGCGTCGCTGCAACGGGCTTCAACTTGACATCCGGCCAACGGGCGTCCGCGGGTGGGTCCAAGTTGAGGACGACGAGCGTATCGAACAGGTCCTGGCTCGGCGGGAGCTCGGTCCAGTCCCTGATGGTCGCGAGCGAAACGTGCTCGAACGGCTGGCGACGGATCTGAGCGAGCTGGACCGCCCGGACGCACTCCGCGAGAGGGCGCTTCGCTTCGACCTGGAATCGCAAGGGCACATTGCTCACGAAGGACCCCACGGCATGCTCCACCCGATCGAGGCCCGGTGGGCGCCCTGACACGGTCAGTCCGAAGACGACGTCCGTGGATCCGGTCAACCTCGAGGTCTCCAGACCCACACCAGCGAGGACGATCGCAGCGAGCGTGGTTTTCCATGTGGCCGCCTGCGCCTCGAGCCCCGCCGTCGTCTCGGTCGCGACGAGGTGTCGGGTGAGCAGACGGCCTTCTTCGCCGGCGGGCGGCGTCTTGGTCGCCAGCGTCGTCGACTCTCCGAAACCGCCGAGCTCTTCACGCCAGAACCGTTCAGCGGTCCCCTCTTCCTGTTGCGCGAGCCAGGCGACGTAGTCGCCAAATTCGACGGGTGGTGCCAGCTCCGCTGCGTCGCCCACGATGAGCGCGGCATACAGGGCGCGTAAATCGGCAAAGAGCGTGCCGTGGCTCCATCGATCGACGACGAGATGGTGGATGTTCCAAATGAAGTAGTGTCGGTCTTCGCCAAGCCGAATGAGCGTACAGCGCATCAGCGGGGCCCTCGTGAGATCGAAGGCTACCTGTCGATCTCGCGACTTCAGCTCCTCGACGCGTGCCGAACGCACCTCAGCCGGGTGGTTCGCGAGGTCGACCTCGACGAACGGGACCTCCACATGTGTTCGCACGACCTGGACCGGCTGCTCGAGACCGTCCCACAGGATCGCTGTACGCAGTGCGGCGTGACGGGTGACAAGCGCTTCCCATGCGCGCCTGAAGGCGTCAGTTCGTAGGTTGCCGTCGATCTCGTAGCACACCTGATTCGCCAGAACGCCGGGGCCGGGGCTCATCAGCGCATGTACGAGCATGAGCCGTTGCATCGGCGTCAGCGCATAGATGTCGTCGACGTTCATGGGCGACATCGGCTACTCGCCGTCGATATCGGCCAGCAGGTCGGCCACGCGCTCCAGTCCGGCATCGTCGAGACCCGCCAGCTCGAAGCGTGAAGAGGCCGCTGGGCGCTCGGTTGAGAGACTCCCGATCGCGCTCTCGATGAGCTCGGCGAGTCGCTGGATAAACTCCTCGCGATGCGAAGCGGTGGAGTACTCGATGTCGAAGCTGAGCCGACGCCGATTCACACGTACGTTGACCTCGATCCGGTACGCCCGGGGAGCCGAGGGGCTCCGCTGGCGGCCCATCGGCTCCGGTGCCCACTCGAACGGAGAGTCCGGTGGCAGAAGGTCATCGACGGCCCCCAGGTAGTTGAATAGCAGCTCCGAACGCGACTGCCGACCTAGCGCATCGCGTAGGTCGGGGTCTTGATGCAGATAACGGGCGAGGCCATGGGCGGCGCCGTTCATCGGCAGAGTCGACAGGGCCGAGCGCACGCAGTGCACCGCGGACTCCCCGGTCGCGTCCGACGGCGCGAGCCTGACCGGGAAGACCGTCGTGAACCATCCCACCGTTCGGGACACGTCGGTGTGATCGCGCAGCACGTCACGACCGTGGCCTTCCACATCGAGTTGTAGACTCGGGCCACCCGTCCACTGCCTCCAGGCAATCAGCAGCGCCGCCAACAAATACTCCTGCGCGGTTCCACCGCGCTGTGCGGTCGCACCCTCCAGCAGCGCCGCTGTCTTTTCGGCGTCGAGCTCCAAGGTGTACGTAGCCCCGTTCTCCATGCGGTTGTCGTCCGGCCCGTCTTCGAAATCGACCGGGACCCTGCACCACCGCTCCGGCGATGGGGCGTCGACCCAGACGGACGCTCCGCTTACGACCGTTTCACTCGCCGCGACCTCCTCTAGACGCTCCGCCCACGCGCGGGCCGCCACGGTCTTGCGCGGAAGGCGCAGGGGCGAGCCACCGCGCGATTGAGCCGCCAGGGTGGACAGATCATCGAGCAGAGTCCCCCAGGAAACGCCGTCGGCGAGCAGGTGATGGGCCAACAATAGCAATCGGCGAAAGCCATTCTTGCCCTCGAAGAGAACCACGCGGAAGAGCTGCCCGGTCTCGAGATCGAGAGACGCCTGCTCGGCATCGCACTCTGCCTCGATCCGCGCGGCCCGCTCGGTCTCGGGTGTGGCCGTCAGGTCCACGACCCGAAGTGGCAATCGATCGGGAACGTCGTGGAAGTTCTGCCGCCAGCCCCCGTCCGGGCGTTCGAAGCAGAGCCTGAGTGCATCGTGATGGGTGATCAGTGTTCTCACTACCTGCTCGAGGGCAACGCGGTCCAAGCCGGCGGGCGCGTCGAGAAGCACAGACTGATTCCAGTGACCCGCCTCCCGTGAGATACGCTCGAAGAACCATGACTGGATTGGAGTCAGAGGCGCCGTTCCCACTACGACGCCCTGTTCGGCGGCCGGGGCGAGGGTGCCGGCCGCGGCCGCCAGCTGCGCGACGGTTGGGCCTGCAAAGAAGGCCTCGGGGGAGACGCCGATCCCAGCTCGTCCCGCCCTGGAGATGACACGGATGCTGAGCAGCGAATCGCCGCCGATCTCGAAGAAGTCGTCGAAGACGCTGATCTCCTCGATCCCGAGCACGTCGCTCCAGACTTCCGCGAGGCGAGCCTCGACGTCGTTACGGGGTGCGACGACGCCTGTGGGGCGCGCCCCTACCTCGACCCCGGACCCGGGCGATATCCCTCCTCGGTCGAGCTTTCCCGCGAGTGTCCGGGGGAGCTCGTCGAGCAGGAAGTAGCGCGACGGAATCATGTAGTCGGGGAGTCTGGCCTGCAGGAACGAGGTCAGGTCTTCCGCATCGGGCGCCTGCCCAGGGGCGGTAACGTACGCGACGAGCTGCCCGCGATTCGGCGTGCCCGGAGGGTGGGGCTGCTCGACGCGGTCCATCCGTGGTCCCTCGTCGAGTGCGTCGGCCAACGCGCGCCTCTGATTCTCGCCTAGCTCCCGCAGCCGGGTGAGCACTAACGCTCGGCGGGCGTCCGCAGTCATTTCACGACTTCGATGACGGCCATGGAGTCCGCCCACCAGGCGTCGCGCACGTTGGTGGGAAGGTCCAGAGGAACGATGTGGAGGCGGAACGACGTGAAGTGCTCGAACAGAAGACGCTGGTGGGCCCGGCTCAGTGAGTCGATCTCGTTCGTCAGGTACGTGAAGACCCCCCCGTCCACCAAGTGCTCGGCCGCAGCCGGGAAGAAGTGGTCCGCGAACGTGACGCTCTTCGCCACCAAGTCGACCGACTCGTCTTCGTTCAGGGCGTAGGTGTGGAAAAAGATCGAGTCGAACCGGCCAAGCCCGCCGATGACGTCCTGCCAAAGGCCGCGCACGATACTGATGTCGCGGTCCGCGCGAGACGAGCGCCACTGCTCGAAGCGCCGAACAACCGAGTCGTTGCACTCGATGACAGTGTGGGAGCGTACACCGTGTTGCTGAATCAGCTCGGCCGAGGCGCCCCTTCCGAAGCCGATCTCGAGCACGTCGCCGCCGGAGTGGGCAGCCACCCGCGCCATCTCCCTCATCAATGGCAGCTGCCAGTCCTCCATGATCTGGTCGTCGGTCAGCTCCGCCGTCCGCATGTCCCCGGGCAGGTTGCGGTCGCCGCCTGGCACGAACCTCGCCGCCAAGCCGTCCAATGCGCGCAGGTCGTCTGCCGCCTCGCGCAGGAAGCGGTTCAGCAGCCAATGCCGCTGCGACTCATTAGGCGGCCGCACGAAAGCATCGTCCTTGACGTCGAGCGTCAGGTCGAATTCGCGAGTACGCTTCAGCTTCCGGGTCAAGAGGACTCCAGGGCGGCCACGATGAGCTCGTCGATCTCCGCATCCGAGCGCTCGACCAGCGTTGTGGCGAGGCTCTCGAGATCCACCGGCCGCGCGGCGGGCCGCAGGGCATCGGCGGGCGGCGTCCCGGACGACGGTGTCGCGGAGGACGACGTCCCGGACAACGACCTGGAGAGCAAGACCATGGCTTCCGCCACGGCCGGATGCTCCTCCAAAGCCCCTTCGACCTCCGCCGACTCCACGCGGTACCCTCTGACTTTCATCTGGTCGTCCATGCGTCCGAGGAACTCCAGGCGGCCGTCCACCCTCCACCGCCCGAGATCGCCGGTCCGGTACATCCGGGACTGGGCATCGTCCGGGTCCGGCACGAAGCGCTCTGCCGTGAGGTCGGGCCGGTTCAGGTATCCGCGGGCGACACCTGGACCGCCGACGCAGATCTCGCCCGACTCCCCGGCCTGTGTGGGTTCGAGCTCCGCATCGAGGACGTGGACGCGTGCTGAAGGGACGGGCCGACCGATTGTAACGGGCCCGTCCGGGTCCGATGTGAGCTCTTCGACGGTGGCCCACACAGTTGTCTCGGTGGGCCCGTACTCATTGTACATGGGGACGCCCGGAAGCATGTCCACGTGCAGCCCGACGACGTCCCGAGGGCAGGCCTCACCAGCGACGGCCACGAGCCGGATGCTCCTCAGGGTTCGAGGATCGACATGTTCGAGGATCGCGCGGTAGAGAGTCGGCAGCAGCAGTGTGTGCGTGACCTCGGTCTCCTCCACCAGCCGCGCGAGCGCGTTCAGGTCCTGTTCCGCACGCACGCCCGGGAGTACCACGGTGCCACCAGCGCATAGGGTCCAATAGAGCCCGGCGACCGAGCTATCCACGGACAGTTGCGACAGAAGCAGGAAGGTGCCGGGATGGTCGCCGTAATAGGCGAAGCGAGCCGCCGTGGACCACGCCAGTTGCCTCCGTTCGACCACCACGCCCTTCGGCTCACCTGTCGAACCGGACGTAAAGATCACATAAGCAGGGGCGTCGGGCGGCGTCTCGACTGCGTCTTCACGGTCGCCTTCGAGGTCCGATGCTCCGTCCGCCTCCCCTTCCTGGTGGCGTGTAAGCGGGAGCACGGGTCGGTCCGTCTGGTCGGCCAGGAGGTGCGCGTGCTCGTCCTCGGCCAGCACGAGATCCGCGGCGTCCGCGATCGTCTCCAGCCGTTTCGACGGCAGCCGCGGGTCGAGCGGCAAATAGGCGCAGCCGGCTCTCATCGCGCCCAACATGGCGGCAACCACCTCCGGTGAGCGGTCTCCCAGAATGCCGACCAGGGCGCCGGGAAGGTGGCCGGCCGCGCGGATCTGTCGCGCCACGCCGATGGCTGCACGGTGAAGAGCTCCGTACGAGAGCCGCACGGCGGGGCCCACGAGAGCCGTCGTTTCAGGGTGCTCGCGCGCGCGGCGTTCGAGCCGGCGCACGACATCGTCGGCTTCACCCACTTCGAGCGGTGCCTCTACTGCGGCGGATCCGGTGGCGGATTCAGCGGTCGCCTGTTCGGTGCTGGACGGGAACGCAGCCGGTTCCGTCGGGGTGGCGGCCGACGACGGCGACGCGATCCGGTCGAGCGGCCGTGCCGCATCCTCACCCAGCTCGGCCAGGATGTCCGCAAGCTGCCGCACCAGCCGATTCGCGTCGTCGACGTGAACCCTCGCCGGGTCGTGCACGATCTGCAGGGTCAATTCGTCGTCGGGGTAGGCGAGAACGGCGAGCGGCAGGTTGCTGGGCCCCGTCATCGAGACCGTCGACGCCCTTAGCGCCCAACCCTCTCCCGACCTCGTGATCCGTTCCGGAAAGCTCTCGAACACGACCAAGCTGTCGAAGAGATCACCGCTCCGAACGTCGCTCCAACGTTGAATCTCCGTCAGCCCCGGCGCACTGTGGGAGCGGGCCTCACTCAGCTCGACTTGAAGCGCTTCGAGCCAACTCCCCACATCGGACTCGCGCGGCACCCTCACCCGTGTCGGAATCGTGCTCAGATAGAGCCCGGCCGCACGCTCGACGCCGGGAATCTCCGGGGGCCGCTGGGACATCGTCACTCCGAACACGACGTCGTTCGTATTCGCTTGACGTGCGAGGAGGAGGGCCCAAGCACCAACGGTGAGCGTGTTCACCGTCACACGCAGCCGGGAAGCCGCTGCGTTGAGCGACCGGGTCTCCTCGCGCGACAAAAGGAGCTCGGCCGTGAGCCGTTCGGTGCTCGATCCGGTGCCCTCCCCGGTGGGTAACGGCGTGGACCGCCCGAATCCGGCTAACGCTGATCGCCAGAAGGACTCGGCTGCTGTCTTGTCCTGCGCCTCCAACCATCCCACGAACTGCGCGTACGACGGGGGCTGAGGCCGATCGACGGCTTGGCCGGCCAACAGGGCATGATAGTCCTCGAGCACCTCACCCAGCACGACGAAGCCCGACCAACCGTCCATCACCGCGTGATGAACGCCCCAGAGGAGCTCGTGCCGCTCTGGCGAGACCCGGGCGACGACAAAGCGCATCATCGGCGCTCGCGTCAGGTCGAACGGGCGGCGGCGATCTCTTTCCTTCACCGCCGTCCAGCGCGCCCCTTGCTCCGCCGGATCCAGGCTCGTCCAGTCGAGAAACTGGAAGTCGAGCTCCGTGTTCTCCACCACGACCTGGACTGGGCGCTCCCGGCGCTCCCAAGTAAACAGGGTACGAAACGCCTCGTGACGGCGCGCCGCGACCCGCCAGGCTTCCCGGAATCGCTCCAGGTCGAGGAGGCCCTCGAGCCGTGCCGCGCACTGCCCGTGGTAGATGCCCGACTCGGGCTCACGCAGGGTATGGAAGAGCATCCCCTCCTGCAGGGGCGTAAGCGGAAACGCACGCTCAATGCCGCCCTCGCCCATCAGCCCGCCCTCACCCGAATTCCTCTTCCAGCTCCGCCAGCTCGGCTGCGCTCACGGTGGCCGGAGCAGGTCCGGCACGATCGCCGTCCATCGACGTGACCTCCGCCAGGGCCGCCACAGTCGGGTGGGCGAAGAGATCGCGCGGACCGAACGCGAGGCCGCTGTCCAACGCAGCGGAGACGATCTGGATGCAGTGCATCGAGTCGCCGCCGAGCTCGAAGAAGTTGTCTTCGATTCCAATGGCGTGGAGTTCGAGCACGTCGCCCCAGATCTCCGCGAGCTGCTCCTCGACCGGCGTGCGTGGTTGCACGTACGCGACTTCGAGCACCGGCCTCTCGTCGGGCAGCTCAGGCAGCGCGTCCCGGTCGATCTTGCCGTTCTGCGTCAACGGCATCCGCTCGAGATGAACGAATGCCGAGGGCATCGCGTCACCGGGAAGTGACTGCGCCAGAAAGCGTCTTAGCTCGGAGACGGGCACCTCGGCTTCCGCCGTGTAGAAGGCCATCAAGCGGCTCTCTGGAGCCGGTGTCTCACGCTCTCGATACCCCACCTCCTGGAGCATCCGCTGGATCGCCACCGGATCGAGGTCGTCGTCGAGCTCCTCCATCGCCGCATCTCGGTTCTTGTGGCCCAGACGAACGTCCCAGCTGTATGGCAGGGTGTAGTTGTGGAACCCGCGCTCCGTCTTGTGAACGAAGATACCGGCCTGATTGATGAGGCAGTTCGTGGAGCGTCCCGTATCGGAGGGACGGATCCATGGAGTGTGCTCCGCGACGTATGCGAGCACGTCGTCGAGTGTGTCGTCGCAGTATCGGTAGAAATCGACGAACTCGACGCTGCCGAAGACCTCGTCGCTCTCGAAGATACGGACGTCCAGCGAACGGGAGACTTGGTCGTCCATTCGGTGATAGGCCTTTCGGGCCTCCAGAATCGTCTGGTCCACGGTGGCCGCGTCGTAGATCCCGCGCCGGTAGAGATCGGCGAGCCGTGTCTCGAAGATCTGCCCCCTGGACAGGCCCGTGACGATAGTATGGATCCCGCGCTCCACCGCGAGATTCGTGGCCAAGGTGTAAATGGTCTTGAAGCACCCATTGCAGACGTTGCTGAACCGCTCAAGGCTGTCGGCGAAGATGCCGGGCATCGCCGGCGTCTGTCCCACGACGAGCTCGAGGCCCAGCTGGTCCACGACCCGCCGAACGTTGGTTTTGGCCTCCTCCGAGATGAATCCATTGTCGAGCGTGAAGACGAGGGGCTGGCAGCCCATTTCGACGATGCGACAGAGCGCGTAGGTGCTGTCCTTGCCGCCGCTGTAGAGCATCAGGGTGTCGTTCGGGCCGGCTGCGCTGCGGCTGGACCGTGCGAAGATGTCGGCGAGATCCGCCATGGTCCCGAAGTAGCTGGCGACGCGCTCTCGGTCTCTCTGGAAGCGCGTGCAAACCGCGCAGATGCCCTGCTCGTCCAACTGTGCTTCGGGATGCGATGCCTCCAGGCCGCAGGCCTCGCAATGCTCGGAAGATCGCGCTCCGACACGCGTCACGTTCGCGGCAGCCTCGGAGACGGCGGGGTGCCGTGCGAGAGCCGCCTCGACCTCGCCCAGCTCCAAACGGACCCCTCGGATCTTTACCTGGTCATCACGTCGGCCGAGGAACTCGAGGAGTCCGGCGGCGTTCCAGCGTCCCAGGTCACCGGTACGGTACATTCTGACACCCGGCTGGTTGGACGCACTCGCTCCTGCGGTCGTGGTCGCTCCCGGGGGCGCACTCGTGGGGTCCGACCCACTCGTTGGGTCCGGCAGAAGCTCGAACGCTCGGTCCGTAAGCTCAGGTCGGCCTCGATAGCCCCGGGCGAGCCCCGGGCCCCGGATGCAGATCTCTCCCCTGGCGCCGCGTACGACCGGCCGTCCCTCCGGGTCCAGAACGTGAACAGCCGCGTTGTCCGCCGGCACGCCGATGGCGACCGACCTCGCCGTGTCGATTTCAGGGTCGAAGCGATGGACCGTGCACCCGACCGTAGCCTCGGTCGGGCCGTATTCGTTGTAGATCTCGATTCGCCCGCCGAACGCGTCATGCGCGCTCCGGGCCGTGGTGGTCTTCAAATCCTCGCCACCCACGATGAGTCGACGTACCCGTGAACGCGTAAGATCCAGATCCCGCAAGAGGGCCAGGTGCGACGGCGTCAGCTTGACGATGTCGACGCCATCGTCCTCGAAGACGTGGCGAACGAGCAGCCCGCTGTTCCCGAGGTCCTCTCGATAGACCACGATCGCACCCCCCGAGAGGAGCGGAGTGAAGATGGAGGTCACGGTCAGATCGAACGCCGGAGACGTGAACAGAGGGAAGCGGAGCGACTCGCCGCTCGAGTAGGTCCTACGGGCCCACGCTACGTAGTCGGCCAACGCCCCGTGGGTGACCTCCACGCCTTTGGGCTGGCCGGTGGAACCGGACGTATACAGCACGTAAGCGAGATCTTCGGATGAAGGCGTTCGACGGGCAGGTTCGGTGAAATCGCCGTCCGACGCCTCCTGGAGGGTCGAGGCCTCCGCGAACGCAACGGTGCGCGTCGCCCAACCCGACATCCGGCTCGCGAGCTCGGGGCTGGTCAATACCACGGCCGCCCCGGAATCCTCGACGATGAAGGAGAGTCGTTCATCGGGGTAGCCGGGATCCATTGGCACGTAGGCCGCACCCGCTTCCAGCGCCCCCATGATCGCGACGACCAGGTCAGCGGATCGCCCCAAACAGATCCCGACTACGTCGCCTCGACCCACACCGTCGGCCTCGAGCCGGCTGGCTAGGGCGTGGACGCGTGAGGCGAGCTCCTGGTAGGTGACTTCGTGGTCCCCGTCCACGATCGCGACAGCTCCCGCGTGCTCTGCGACCGCGGACCGGAACCCCGGCACGACCGACGACGGCGATTCGAGCCTTGGACCGGGGGGAGCGTAGCTCTCTACCTCTTCCCAGCTCGCGAGGGGCACATCCGCGATGGACTGGTCCGGGTCCCCGGCGAGCGCGTCGAACAAGCCGAGAAAGTGCCGGATCGCCCATTCCCGGGCCGGCGAATCGAACACCTCGCTGTCCAGATCGAAGTCCAGCGTAGGCTGTCCGGCCGCATCGAAGTCGTGCACCTGCAGGCGGATCTTGTGATCCCGGTCGCCATGACCGGAGTGGATCCAGTTGGCTCGTGCGGGCAATCCGGCAAAGGGGGTGTTCCCTTAAGTCCACCGACCCCAAGATATAGTGGTTACCGGGGCTCTGCGGGCCGTTTCCCACGTCCGGTGCCGAGGTAAAGGGCCGAAGCTGGCGTGGGAGCACACTGAACAGCCTGCTCAAGCAAGCGGTAGAACAACAGGCCGCGAGCCCGGGATGTGCGTCGGTTGAAGCGAAAGGTGAACTCGTCCAGATAGTAGGGGAGGTGTTCGCGGGCGATCCCTCCTTGGAGGGTTCCGAGGACCCAGCGCTTGAGGAGAGACGCCACCCGATGTACGGCCGACATGAGCACGTGCGCGGGATCGCCGGAGGTCGAGAGGTTCGTGACCGTGTGGCGAAAGCCCAGTTTGGCGAGTCCCTGATAGCTTGGCCATCCGTCGGTATGCACCGTGCTTGCCGGTGCGATGCTATCCTTGACGAAGCCTCGCAGAACCGGAGCGGAGAGGTCGGGCACCCAACGCAGCCGTATTCTCCCGATCTTGCGTCCGTCGACCTCGGCGGCGATCGCGACGATGGCCTTCTTGATCGTCTCGCGGCCCCGCACTCCAGCCTCCACGCCCCCGACATAGCTCTCGTCCACTTGCACAACGCCGCTCAGCTGGTCGCGATCCGGTCGGACCATGGCCCGGCGGAGCTTGTGGAGCCAGACCCACGCTGTCTTGTAGCTTCCCAGTCCGAGCACACGCTGGAGCCCGAGAGCATTGGCTCCGTATTTCTGGCTCGTGAGCTCCCAGGCAGCGAGAAACCACAGACGCAGGGGCGAGCGCGTGCGGTGGAACACGGTTCCCGCCAGCACCGAGGTCTGCCTTCGACAGTGTGGGCAGACGAGACGCCCCCGCGATGCTCGCCAGACCTCTCCCAACCCGCCACAGCCCACGCACACAAACCCTTCCGGCCAGCGCAGACCCTCCACGTACTCCAGGCATGCCGCATCGTCGGGGAAGAACTCGTCCAGCTCCAACCGCGTACGGGGATAGTCCACGCCGCCACGGAGCTGAGAAGCCGGAACCGCCATGACCACAACATGTAGTGGGCGGTGGACTTAAGGCAATACCCCATTTTGCACAAATTCGGTGTACGAACGTTGTTTGTACCGTACATATGTACATTTTGGTCTCTTGAGCCCGGCGAACACGCGCACGTGATGCTGCCACTGTCACGTTCTTGGCGGCCCGTCGTCCCTGGTCTCCAGCCAGCGGACGATTCCAGTGCCGCCTTGGCGTTCATCACTGAGAGAGTTAGATCACCATCGCGCGTCAGGCAGCGTCGAGTCCGAGCCTGCCCTCCAGCCGTGTGACTGCACGGATCCAACGGAGCCCGGAAGCGTGTACGAGCGAATCGTTTGTCTGACCGAAGAGACCACAGAAGCACTTTACCTCATGGGTGAGGAATGGCGGATCGTGGGAATCTCGGGCTTCACCGTACGGCCGGCTCGCGCGCGAAAGGAGAAGCCCAAGGTCTCCGCGTTCACGACGGCCAAGATCGACCGTATTATCGAGCTCGGGCCCGACCTCGTCCTCGGCTTTTCGGACCTGCAGGCAGGGATCGCGGCCGAGTTGATCCAGCAGGGGATCGAAGTCCACGTCTTCAACCATCGAACCGTAGAGGGGATCCTGAGGACCATTCGAGTCCTAGGGGCGTTGATCGGCTCCCCACACAAGGGAGACCTTCTTGCCGGGCGGCTAGAGCGCAATTTGGACGACATCCGGGAACGGGCCTCGTCGTTCGCGGTGCGTCCCCGAGTGTACTTCGAAGAGTGGTACGATCCGCTCATCAGCGGCATTCGGTGGGTGTCGGAGCTTGTGGACTGTGCGGGAGGCGAAGATTGCTTTCCCGAGAAGGCCCGTGAGCCGTTGGCCAAGAATCGGATCATCGAGGATTCTCTCGAGGTCGTGAGGCGATCTCCCGACATCATCATCGGGTCCTGGTGCGGCAGGAAGTTCAGGCCGGAAAAGGTCGAGGCGCGTGAGGGCTGGAGCGAGATCCCAGCGGTTTGGACGGGCGAGCTGCACGAGATCAAGTCGCCTCTCATCCTGCAGCCGGGTCCGGCAGCGCTCACGGATGGAGTCGAGGCGATCCAGCGTATCGTGGAGCGCTGGGTCACGGTGAAAAGCGGCTCCACGGCCCCTCCGCGGAACTGATCGTTGACCGGCCGCGGAACGCCCTCGGAGGAGGCTCCCAAGCTCTACGACGAGCTCGCCGACTGGTGGCCGTTGCTCTCGGCCCCGGAGGACTACGCCGAAGAGGCCAACTACTACGCGAGCACACTGATCGACGCCTGCGCCCGCCCACCCGAGACACTACTGGAGCTGGGCAGCGGTGGAGGCAACAACGCGTCCCATTTGAAATCACGCTTCCGCATGACCCTGGTCGACCGCTCCCCCGGGATGTTGGACGTGAGTCGGTCCCTCAATCGGGAGTGCGAGCACTTGGAAGGCGACATGCGCACCCTGCGACTACCGCGGGAGTTCGACTGCGTGTTCGTCCACGACGCGGTATGCTATCTGACGACCCTGAACGACCTCGCCAGCGCGATGGAGACGGCCTTCTTGCACTGCCGGCCCGGCGCCGCCGCGCTCTTCGCGCCCGATTACGTCACGGAGACCTTCAGTCCTTCGACGGACCATGGCGGGCATGACGGAGAGGACCGAGGCCTGCGGTACCTGGAGTGGACATGGGATCCAGACCCAACGGACTCGACCTTCATCGTCGATTACGCTTACTTGCTGCGCGAGCACGACGGATCGGTTCGGGTGGAGATCGACCGGCACCGGGAGGGCGTATTCCCTCGAGCAGATTGGCTCCGACTCCTCGCCGAGGTCGGTTTCAAGCCGACCGCTCTATCCTTCACCCACTCCGAAAGCGAGCTCGGAGACGCCGTGGTGTTCGTCGGGAGAAAGCCTGGAGCTTGAGCTTCCACGCCGTCGGAGGCTCCCAGCCCGCAATCGCCATCGTCAGACGAGCCAGGTCGCAACCCGGCCTCAGGCCCCGAGTCCCGAAAACTGGTCCGCGTCCTGAAATGCGCTCTCGAGGATCGCGACTGCGTCTTCCTCCGCGATTTCGTAATTGAGCCCCGCGTGCGACGCCACCCGCTCCACGTCCGAAAGCTCGTCCTGGTCGCGGATGAGTGCCGCCAGCCGCACCCCAGGCTCGAGTCCCTCACCCCCCGCGTCGTGGTGGTGCGCGATCGCGTCGCACAGGTAATCGGGAAGGTCCCACGCTTCCGCGATCAGGAGTCCGGCGGCCGTGTGGTCATGGCCGAGGGCATCGCGCTCCAGCTCGATGACATCGGCCCCCGGGTCGGAGGCTCCCGCTTGGTAGGCATCGACGTACGCGGATCCCTTGACCGACGCGAGAACCGGCACGGCGAGATCGACGAGGAGCCCCGCTGCGAATGCCTCGTTCTGCGTGCCTGGATGGAGGTGGCGAGCGAAGCCACGGGCTGCCATCGCACGAACGGCGGAGCGATGCCAGAACCGCTGGGCGTCGAAGCCGGGCACCCTCGCGGAGGGGAGGCTCTCTTTCACCCCGAGACCGAGCACGAGAGGCTCGAGGCGAGACCGGCCGAGCAGGCTGACCGCGTGCAGCACAGTTGTGACTTTCGTCGGAAGACCGAAAGACGCGGCGTTGACCGACCTGAGCACCCGCGTTTGGATACCCGGGTCGAGCTCGATCTGTTGAGCGATCTGCTCGCCGGTCGCATTGTCGTCGCGCAGGAGTCGCAGCGTTGAGATCACGGTCGTGCGGAGCGTCGGAAGCTCATAGTCGCCAAGTATGTCTCGGAGCTCCTTCCGAGGGTCGGCGCTTTTCCTCGTAAAGAGGCCCATTCCCCGTTACTCCCCTCTTCGAGCAATGATGTTGCTGAATATCGACAGCAGCCCGCCGAGCATGACATAGCCGAATAGCACTTCGATCATCGCGACCGACTGACCGATGGTCGTGACCGGAAGAACGTCGCCGTATCCCAGCGTAGTGAACGTGATCACGCTGAAGTACAATGGAGAGAGAGGAGTACGGTGTGGGCCAAAGTCCACACCAACAGTCGAGTAAATGCCCGCGAAGCAGACCGTCAAGAATAGAATCCATAGTCCCCACCGCGTCAGACTGCGTCCACAGTCGCTAGTGGCCCACCAGAGGTAGTACATCCACTTGGATGCTCGGCTGCTCTCGCGGAACTCCTTCAGGTAATTCTGGTCGATTACGAAACGCCGCAGTCGGTAGGCTCCGGCGAAGTTGATGCTATGAATGTCGACACCGATCCAGTCTGCGCGGTCGAAGCCGTAGAGCGCCCGCAGGCGGGCGTCGCGAATCTCGACGTTGCGAAAGGAGGCGTCCGGCACGAGTGCTTGGGTCAGATCGGCTCCAGTGAGGTCGGCGGAGGTGAAGTCGCACCCGCTGAGGTTGGACTCACGGAAGCGCGCCCCGGCAAGCGCTGCGCAACGCAGATCGGCTCCAGTGAGGTCGCTCTTGCTGAACGAAGCCCCCTCGAGCTTCGCCCCGAACAAGCGAGCACCGCGGAGACAGGCCATTCCGAAACCAGCATTGGCCCCGTCGACCTCCTCCAGCTGTGCGTTGGTGAGGTCGGCGCCGGAGAGCTCCGCCCCCACGAGCGTCGCGCGCGAGAGGTTCGCGCCCTTTAGCTTGGCCTGGAAGAGGGGGACCCCGGACAGGTCACAGCCCGACAGGTCAGCGCCTTCGAGATCGGCCCCGGTGAAGTCTCGCTCGCGGAGATCCTGGCCGGCGAGTGACACTGATTCCGGCGAGGGCGTCGAGCTCTTCTCGATGGCGCCGTCCGCGGTGGATGTCGACGAGTCCGGCGGCGACCTCGCGTCGCCGCTGAGGCCATTTTCCCCTTCCCACATTGAACGCCTTCCTCGGTGGATGCGTGGCCCCGTTTGGGGTCCGCCGGATAGGCGGAGCCGTCCCACACTTGGATATCGGCTGCTTCGTGCGGGGAGTTGAGGCCGACAGAGTGGGTGATCCGGCCGCGTTGCCCGACGGACGGCTCGTTCCCATGATCGTGCGCGCGATGGGCGCTATTCCTCGAGCGGAGCGCAGCTCATGACTGAGCCCCCCACCGGCAGCCGACGCGATGAATCGCCCGGGGACCCCAGGTCGTCTCCCCGCTTCATGGAGATTCCGACCTTCTTGCGGGCACCGATCATCGACGATCTCTCAGCGTTCGACGTTGCCATCGTGGGTGTGCTGTACGACGGAGCCGTCACCAACAGACCGGGGGCGCGGTTCGGCCCGCGCGGGGTGCGCAACGCCTCCAGCATGATGCGAACGATCCACCCGGTCACGCGCATCGACCCGTACGAACAATGCCGAGTGGGCGACGCAGGAGATGTGCGATTCAGTCACATGTACGAGCCAGAGGCGGCCCATTCGGACATCGAGCAGTTCTTCGCCGGCCTGCACGCAGCCGGCGTCGCCGAGCTCGGGGTAGGGGGCGATCACTCGATCACTCTGCCCGTCCTGCGGGCCTTCGCATCCGAGGAGCCGCTCGGCTTGATCCACATCGATGCCCACACCGACACGTGGGACGAGTTTCTCGGCTCGAGGCATACCCACGGAGCTCCGTTCCGTAGGGCGGTGGAAGAGGGTTTAATCGATCCCCGAAGAACTGTCCAGATCGGCATCCGAGGCGCACAAAGCTCCACGGAAGGGTGGGACTACTCCGAGTCGTCCGGGATGCGGGTCATGTTCATGGACGAAGTGAGCCGAATCGGTCTGGATGGCACGGCCGAAATCGCGCGGAGTCTCATGTCGGACGGACCTACTTATCTGTCGTTCGATATCGACAGCCTCGACCCGGCGTACG
Organism: Longimicrobiales bacterium; assembly: GCA_965248625.1. GTDB lineage: Bacteria > Gemmatimonadota > Gemmatimonadetes > Longimicrobiales > Gaopeijiaceae. Next base: position 3,867,557 of record OZ252109.1, read on the forward strand.
CGTCGGGTACCGGAACTCCCGAGATCGGCGGGTTCACCTCTCGCGAAGTCATGACATTGCTGCGGCTGTTCCGTGGGGTCGAGCTCGTTGGAGCGGACGTGGTCGAGGTCGCGCCGGCCTACGACCCGACGGGGAATACGTCGCTCGTTGCGGCGACGATCCTGTATGAGCTCGTCTGCCTGATGGCCGAAAGACACACGATGCGTGAGCCTCGTCTGGCCCCAGCCACCACGACCGAGCAGGCGGACGCATGAGCGATGCACGAATCGAGATGGTCCTCGAACACCTCGACCCCTCGCCCGGCAGGAAGTTGTGGCACGGCGGCGCGAGCGCCCTGGGCGCCCTTCGTGGCGTCTCCCCCGAGGAGGCGGTCTGGGTACCGGCACCCGGACGTCACAGCATCTGGGCGCTCACGCTGCACATCGCATACTGGAAGTATATCGTCCGCCGCAAGATCATGGCTGGCCCGAAGGGCGAGTTTCCGCGCTCGCCCTCGAACTTCCCCCGCGTGCCCGAGCCGGCCTCTGCGGATTCCTGGAAGGCCGACCGGGCACTGTTGCGCGAGAAGCACCGAGAGCTCGTCGAATCCATCGGGCATCTCGATCCGGCCCGTCTCGACGAGATTCCGGAAGGGAATGGGAGCTACTCCTACCGCGACCTGATGCTCGGCATCCTCCTTCACGACACCCATCATGCCGGTCAGATCGTCATGCTGAAGCGGCTCTACGCGAGTGGACTCGGGGGTGGCACACCCGTCTAGTGGGACTTCGTTTCGACGGACTCGTACTTCAAGTGCCCTCTTCTGCCGCGGAGAGGCAGAGGCCGCTAGCCTCGTTTTGCTCCGCGCGGAGCCCGACCCGGACTCGGCACGTCCGGGGTCGGGCGCCTGTGGCTTCTCGCTGAAATTCGAAGGGCCCTGGCGCATGAGGCGCCTGAGGCCCGCGCGGCTGCCACAATCCGATCGTTACCGCCCACGGTCTGGCGGAGGGTATCGGTCGAGATAGCGAGCGAGCCCAACGCGGTGCGTATCCCGCGCGGCGTCCCGCATGCTCTGGCGCAGCTCATCCGGTGCGACGACGGCCTCGGCCCAGTCCGCGAGCGGGTCGACGGCCTCGACGAGCAACCGCGCGCGTTGCCATAGCGGAAGGCGCGCGGCCAGGGCTCGGTCGGCCGGCTGAGGCAGCGATCGCACATTCCACCACCAATCCGTCCGGTCCTTTGCGGGATCACCCAGATCGAGGTCGTCCCAGTCGACGATCCACCACCGGTCGGGGCCCACCAAGACGTTGCCTTCCCACAAGTCGCCGTGCACCACGGAATCGGCCGGAACGTGGAAGGCCGCCGATCTCTTGGCCAGTCGACGGATTTCTTCGACCTGGTCCGTGGCCCACTCCCAGAAGTGCGCCTCGATGAACGGGGGGCAGTGAGCGTGAACGCGGGTCTCCCCGATGTCGGCTTCGAGCATCGCGAGGGAGGTAGCTTCGAGGAATTCGGAGCATGGACGAGGGGCCCGGCCGGGATGAAGAGAAGCCCGGAGCTCAGGATCGCGCCGCAACTCCTCGAGACTGCTCGAAACAACCGGCCAAACCTCTGGGCAGGCCGTGTGGCTTGCTCGCCGACCCTCGACGTGCTCGAAGATCGCGCCGCCGCGGCCTACGTCGTCCAGGTCGAACCATGCCAGTGCTTCGGGCGAGTGATAGCGAAGTCGAAGCGGCTCGCGGAGCTCCCAACACCGGTAGAGCTCGTGACGAGTCTCAGGGTGGGCGAGCTTGCAGTGCCAGGCTGCGGTGCCGGAACGCACGGTGAAGTTGGCGTTCATGAACCCGCCGGGGTTGGCGACGTAGCTTGTCGAAAACGGGCCGGTTCCCAGCCCAAGCGCCGACCCGTGCTCCGACAGGAACTCGGCGAGCGCGACTTCGATCTCCTCGACCGCTCGTGACATCGCTTTCCTTGTGCCCCATCAGCATGGATCGTGGGCGTCCCCGTCAACGCAGCGTTCCCGTTCGGCCGAAACCCCGACTTCTGCTTCCCGTTCCGGTTTCGGCGCATGATCCGCCCGCGCCCCATGCCCCCTCCGCGGCCATGATCCGCCCGCGCCCCATGCTCCCTCCGCGACCACGATCCGCCCGCGGCCGCATGCTCCCTCCGCGGCGATGACCCGCCCGCGGGGCATGCTCCGCCCGCAGTGCGAAACCCGTGGGACCTCCCAAGGGATCGTTGGGAACCGGGGGGCCGCCGAGCAAGAGCCCACGCAATCTGGTGGCCGCCGCGTCGAGCCGAGTACATTGGCCAGCGTCAGCCCAATCGTCCTCCCGAGGTGTAGGAGCGCTCAATGGCCCCACATCGGAACCCACCAATCCGCGGCCGCGACCTTCAACGCGGCGAATCGGTCCTCGACAGCTCTTTCGCGGGGCCCTCTCCGTCACCGACGCCCGATCGAGACGGGTCCACGTACACACGCAGGGAACTCCTGGCCGGCGCCGTGGGCGCGACAGGGGCGGCGGTCCTGGGTGGAGGGGTCATACGGAGACTCGCAGCTCAGGAAGCGGCACTTTCGCGTGTTTCACAAGCGATGGACACGACTACCCGGCAGGGACGACCGCCCAGCGCTGTAGGAACGAGGGCCGAATACGAAAACCCGGAGCGAACGGCCTCTGCCAATTCTTCCGGCACACCCCACGAGGATCTCCATGGGATCATCACGCCTTCTGATCTTCATTACGAACGCCATCACGCAGGCATCCCCGACATCGACCCAACGCAATATGCTCTCTTGGTGCACGGGATGGTGGAGCGCCCAACCGTCTTCACGCTCGACGACCTGAAGAGCTTCCCATCGACCTCCGCGATTCGGTTTCTCGAATGCTCGGGGAACTACCGAGTCAACGCCGCCGAGGAGACGCGGCCTGGACGGGTAGCGCCTCTCACGAGCACGAGCGAGTGGACAGGCGTCCCCCTTTCAGTCCTGTTCCGGGAGGTGGGCGCATCGCCGGAGGCTACCTGGTTTCTAGCCGAAGGTCAGGACGCCGCCGTCTTGACTCGGAGCATCCCCATCGAAAAGGCCTTCGACGACGCGATGATCGCGTATGGGCAGAACGGCGAGGCGCTCCGACCGGAACAGGGTTACCCAGCCCGGCTCTTCAATCCGGGCTGGGAGGGGAATTCGAGTGTCAAATGGCTTCGTCGCATCGAGCTCTCGGACCGGCCGTTCATGACGCGAGAAGAAACGTCCAAGTACACCGAGCCCATCGGCGAGGGGAGGAGCCGCCAATTTTCGTTCGTGATGGACGCGCGGTCTCTGATCACCTCCCCAGGATACCCCGAAATCGTTCGTCCCGGGTGGATCGAGATTAGAGGGATCTCCTGGAGCGGTCGTGGGCGCGTCGCACGGGTCGAGATCAGCCTCGACGATCGAAGGACGTGGGTGGATGCGGATCTCCAAGCCCCGGTTCTGTCCAAAGCGCACACGCGGTTCCGCTATCTGTGGAACTGGGACGGGCGCGAGACGGCCATCTGGAGTCGTGCGGTGGACGAGACGGGCTACGTCCAGCCGAGCCAAGAAGAATGGATCGCCGCCCGCACGACCGCGTCTGGACCCTACCACCGCAATCCGACGACGGGATGGCGGGTGGGGTCTGACGGCTCCGTGGTCTATCGCCAGCAGGAGTGGACATCATGACCGCGGGACGCGCGTTCGCGCTCGCGGCGCTGATCGGCGCTTCGGTCGCTCATTGCGGGCCGGGAGCCACGGCCGACGCGTCGTCGCGGAGCGCGATCGGCGAGCACCCCACACTCGAGGAGCGGGCGGCTTCGACCGCGCTGCCAGCGACGTTCGGGCTCGGGCGCACGGCGGGCCCTGATGAGATTGGCGCCCTCGACATCGACGTCCGGCCGGATGGCGCCGGCCTCCCTCCCGGATCGGGGACGGTGGCCCAGGGCGCAGCGTTGTACGCGGCGCGTTGTGCCGTGTGCCACGGCGTCAGCGGCGAGGGAGGGCTCAACGACCGTCTCGTCGGGACCGAGCCGCTCGGGCCAGATGGTGGCCCACGCACCATCGGGAACTATTGGCCGTACGCGCCGACCCTCTTCGATTACGTCCGGCGCGCCATGCCGTTCGATACTCCGGGCGTCCTCGAAGACGAACAAGTGTACGGTCTGGTCGCTTTCTTGCTCCACGCGAACGGTATCGTGAATGAGGACGCGGTCATGAATGCCACGACTCTGCCGGACGTGGTCATGCCGGCCGCGGACAGGTTCGTCACCGATGATCGCTTGGATTACAGGGTGGTGCGGTAGGGGAATACCGGGAGGCGGCTCCCGGCTGCGCTTTGAGGCGACTCCCGACGCAAAGCGATCGGCGCGGCGTTACGAGACTTCGCCCGACCGATCGATTGGACTTCGTCGTTGCCTTCAAGTGCCCGCGGGCACACACTGTACGCGGGAAGATTCGTAATCGAAAGCCGTCCTGCTGCCACACAACGGAGGTTTGCCATGTACCCGAGGAATTCCGTATCCCGCCGGCGCTTCATGGGTGGGGCCGCCGCTGCTCTGGGCTACCTTGGGCTGAAGCCCGGAACCGACCTCTGGGCACGCGATATTCCTCCGTTGCCGGGCGCGTCGCTGTCCCCCCAGGAGTTCGACTACGACTCCTTCGCCAAGCTCTCTTCGAACGAGAATCCGTATGGTCCTTCAGACCGGATGCTCGAAGCCATGAACGGCGCCTGGAAGTACTCCAATCGGTACGGATATCCCGATGGCGACATCCAAGAGGCCATCGCCGAGCACCACGGCGTCGCCCCGGAGAACATCCTCATGGGGGCGGGCTCCGGAGAGACCCTCGAGGTCGTGGGTCTCGCCTTCCTTGGGCATGACAAGAAGGTCATCGGCGTAGAGCCCACGTTCACCACGGTCTACCGCACGGCCACGGGCATCGACGCGGACGTGATCACGATCCCGCTGCTCGACGACTACCGGCAGGACATCCCGGCCATGATCGAGGCCACCAAGCAGAACTATCGGGACATCGGTCTGGTCTATCTATGCAATCCGAACAACCCGACGGGCCAGATCGTGACCGCGGCCGAGACCCGTCAGCTGCTCGACGGTATCCCCGAGGACGTTCCCGTGCTCATCGACGAGGCGTATCACCACTTCGTCGAGGATTCCGCGTACGCGACGTCGGTGCCATACGTGCTCGAGGGACGCAAGATCATCGTCGCCCGCACGTTCTCGAAGATCTACGGTATGGCCGGCCTGCGTCTCGGCTACGGGATCGCGTCGCCCGAGCTCATCGCTCAGATGCGTCCGTACAGCACAGGTAGCGTGAATGCCCTGGTCAAGTGGGGAGGCGTCGCGGCGCTCCAGGACACCGAGTCCGAGAGGCGTGTCCGCGAGACTACGATAGCGCTCAGGAAGAGGACGACCGCCGAGATCGAAGCCATGGGATACGAAGTCATCCCTTCGGAGACGAACTTCTTCATGGTGAACACCGGTCGGAGGGTGGACGACGTGAGGGCGGCGTTCCGGGAGCGGGGAGTCATGGTCGGCCGCAACTTCCCGCCGATGCTCGAACACCTCCGCGTTTCCATCGGCACCGAGGAAGAAATGGGCCGCTTCATGACGGCTTGGAAGGAGATCTTCCCGGAGATATCGAACACGGCCGGCTCGAGTAGCGGCTGACCTCGGCACGGCGTGGCCGCTTCGGCGGCCACGCCGTCCCCCGTCGTTCCCGTCCCCCGTCGTTCCCCTGGCGCGCCTTTCCTGTCGCCCGCTCTACACTCCCTCGCCTTTAGTGGTCTGTGCCGAAGTGCCGCTGATATCCGGACGGCGGGGCATCCCGCGAATGCAGACCACTAGCTAGCCGTGACCCTCAATTGGCGGAGACAGGCCCAACGATCGTGTAGTGGCCGAAGATCCACGCCGCGGTGAGCACGGCGAGCCCGGCGATCGCCAAGAACCCGAGTGCGTTGCTCACGATCCGGTCCACGTCTGCAGTCAGCTCCGCAACGGGGCGCCCGATTGCCAGATACCCTTATGGGGTCTCACCCCCCTCTCAGCGGCGCGATCGCGAATATGGACTCGCTTCCGTCGAGATCTGCCCCCCGCACGACTGTGGACTCCAAATCATCCGGCTGTCGCGGGAACCCGTCGCCGCGTGTGGAGCCGATCGTGTCCCCGCCGCTCGCGAGTTGGCGCGTCGGGTAACGCACGAGCACGCGCCCATCCCGGTCCAGGACCGTAAACGTTGCCGAGCTCGGCAGCTCCACCTCGCGCGCGCCCTCACTCAAGGCTCGGAGATCGATGCTGGCGATCAACACCCCCCGGGGGGTTCCGTCGTCACCCGGGATGGGGATCGCCGACCCCACGCCCGGCCGCCCGGTAACGCGACCGATCTGGTAGTTGCCGATCACGTGGCGGTTCTCGTTCATCGCACGGATGTAGTACGCGCGATCCCCGAGGTAGAGCAGCCCCTCCGGAACCGGCGGTCCCGATGGCGGTCTTGGATTCGAGCTGGGGACCGCCAGCTTGATGACCTTAGGTCAAAACCATGGTTCGTCGGCCGACGGCCCGTAGATCGAAGGCACTTTGCCGCCCGACATCCGGAGGTACACGGAGAACTGCCCTCTGTGGTGAATCTGGTCGTTGATGAGGAAGTGGAGGAAGTCTACGACGGGGATGTCCCCCATCTGCTGAGGGCCGGTGAAGAAGCGGACCGTACCTTCGAGTTGGTCATCCGAGCCGTTTCGCAGGACGTCGATCAGCTCTTTGCGTGAGCCATCGAACGCGTCGACGCATTCGGACAGTGAGTCCGGTGCCTCCGGCATTCCCCCGGACATGTCGAGCGTTCCATGCACGGCCGCGTTGGCGATGTTTTGCTCGAGAGTAAACAGCCACGACAGCTCGCGCGCGTTCTTGGCCCTTGGGTGAGGCCGAAGCTCGCTCTCCTCCGGTGGATAGGCTTGTAGGACCTTCAGCGTGGTCGCCGTCTCGCGCTCCAGGGCAGCGATCAACTGATTCCGAATGGCGCCGATCTCGTTCGGCTGCATCTGTGCGGTGCCCATGGGTTCCTCCCTTCCAAGCGGTTGGGCGAGCCGGCTCAGCCGAATCTAGCATCCGGACCTGCGCTCCGCCCGCGGCGTGCTACCAGATTCCTGACCGACACACGAAGGTGTGCGGCGATGCGCGTCGGGCCCGCTGCCTCGATACGTCTTGACCGATCCGCCTCGTTGCGTGAACCCCGGACCGCAAGCCACGTTTGCTCGCGAGAGGACGCGAGCATCACCATGAGCCGGGGGGGGGGGGCGCGTGAGCGCGAGCATCTATCTGCTGGTAGGCCTGCTGCCCGCCATGTCGACCGGTGTGTCGGCCCCGCGCGTGACGTCGTACGAGGTTGCGCCTCAGGCTTCGCCCGCAGAGAGGAGTGAGGCCTTGCCGAGGGTTGTCGTGCTGGCCACGGGAGGGACGATCGCGACCCAGTACGACTCCGTCGTTGGGGCGCTCGACACGGCGCTCACGGACGAGCAGATCGTGCGCGCGGTCCCCGGGTTGGATCAAGTCGCCCGCGTGGACGTCGAGCAGGTCGCGAATACAGGGAGCCGTGACATGACCCCGGCAATCTGGCGGGCCCTTTCGCGTCGGGCGAACGAGCTGCTGTCGAGCGCAGACGTCACCGGAGTGGTCGTGACGCACGGTACCGACACGCTGGAGGAGACCGCCTACTTCCTGGATCTCACGGTCACGAGCCCCAAGCCGGTGGTCGTGGTCGGTGCACAGCGCTCACCCGCGTACTTCGACTCGGATGGTCCCCGCAACCTTCTCGACGCGGTGCGCGTGGCCGTTTCTCGCGAAGCGGTAGGGAAGGGCACGTTGGTCGTCATGAACGGCCAGATCAACGCCGCCCGGAACGTCACCAAGACGAATACCATCGACCGAGAGACGTTCCAGACAATGGAGTTCGGTGCTCTCGGGGTTGCGGATCTAGAGACCGTCCGATTCTATCGTGCGCCCCTCCGGCGGCAGTCGATCCCGCTCTCGGACGATCAGGAGCTCGGGCGGGTCGAGATCGTGACCGAGTACGCCGGCTCGGACGGCCATGTCGTTCGACTGCTTCTCGAAGACGGCCGGATGGACGGCCTTGTGGTCCAGGGGCTAGGGCTCGGGCACACCACGACACGAACCATGGAAGCCATCCAGGAGGTCCGGGAACGGGGAATCCCGGTCGTCACCAGCACACGTGTCCCCACCGGCAGGATCATCCCGCTTTACGCGAGCAATCTCGACCTGGTCGAGCTAGGCGTCGTCCTGTCCGACAACCTGACCCCTCAAAAGGCTCGCGTCCTTCTCATGCTCGCGATGACGAGGACCCGCGACACGGAGGAGCTGCAGGCCTACTTCAACCGGTGACCACGTTCGCATCGATCATCGTCCCAATCGCTCCCCGTCGTTCGTTCTCTCTGGACATCCAATGCACGTGACTCGTCCAGAGGTGAGATCCATGATGTTTTCCAGAATCAGCGCAGGCGGTTGCCTGTGCTTCCTGCTGATTGCCTGCGGGCTCGTCAGTCCTTCCGAGGTCGAGGTGCGGTTGGAAAACGCGTCCTCGACCGCCTTCGCGGAAGCGACGCTGTTTACGGTCGACGGCTCCCATACCTACCTCGATTTGGGACCGGGCGAAGCCAGCCCGTACCTCAATGTCACGATGGCTTACGGGATTGCGACGACCCAAGTGGTGGTCGGGGCGGACACGATCCGGCTTCAGGTGATCGACTACGTTGGTGAGGAGCCGCTTGGCGCGGGGTGCTACACGTACGTCATCGACCTCGAACCCACCGAGGGGCGCCCTACGTCCCTGACGCAGCTTCTCCGCGAGGGGTGCTGACGAGGGCCGTCGAGCCGGGGCTTTCGTCGTTGCATTCCCGTCGCCGATCAACCACACTTATTCGTTGATCGCGGAGCGCTCGCGGACGGGATTCCGACAGGTCTACGGGGCCGCCACAAGCGGAGGGATGTATGGACTTGAGGCACGTATCGCGCCGTCAATTCATGGGTGGAGCGGCAGCGGCGCTGGGCTACCTGGGGCTGAGGCCTGGAGGGGAGCTGTTCGCGGAGGAGTCGAGCGGGCGGCGGCTGGGGCGGTACTACCAGCAGGCGTACGACTACGACTCGTACGCGAAGATCTCGTTCAACGAGAACCCGTACGGGCCGTCGCCGACGGTTCTGGAGGCGATGAACGGAGCGTGGAAGTACGCGAACCGGTACGGCTACCCCGACGACGACATCCAGGGCGCGATCGCGGAGCATCACGGGGTGAAGCGGGAGAACATCCTGATGGGGGCGGGCTCGGGTGAGATCCTGGAGGTAGTGGGGCTGACGTACCTGCGGGAGCGGAAGAAGGTGGTGGGTGTGGAGCCGTCGTACGGCTCGGTGTACCAACACGCGAGCGGGATCAAGGCGGAGTCGGTGCTGCTGCCGCTGCTGGGCGACTCGCGGCAGAACATCCCGCTGATGATCCAGACGACGCAACGCAACTACCGTGACGTGGGGTTCGTGTACCTGTGCAACCCGAACAACCCGACGGGGATCACGGTGACGGCGGACGAGGTGCGTCGGGTGCTGGACGGGATCCCCGAGGACGTGCCGGTGCTGATCGACGAGGCGTACCACCACTTCGTGGAGGACTCGGCGTACGCGACGGCGGTGCCGTACGTGCTGGAGGGTCGGAAGGTGATCGTGGCGCGGACGTTCTCGAAGATCTACGGGATGGCGGCGATGCGACTGGGGTACGCGGTGGCGCCGCCGGAGATGATCCGAGAGATGAGCGCGTACTCGACGGGAACGATCAACGCGCTGGTGAAGTGGGGCGGTGCGCAGGCGCTGCGGGACACGGAGGCGCAGGCGGAGGTGCGGAGCAAGACGATCGCGCTGAAGCGGCGGACGATTGAGCAGGTGGAGGAGCACGGTTACAGCGTGCTGCCGTCGCACACGAACTTCTTCATGATGCACACGGGCCGACCGGTGCAGGAGGTGGGCCGGGACTTCCGGGAGAAGGGCGTGCTGGTGGGCCGTCCGTTCCCGCCGATGCTCGACCACCTGCGGGTGTCCATCGGGACCGAGGACGAGATGAACCGCTTCGTCACCGCGTTCCACGACATCTTCCCCGCCAAAAGGAACGCCGCCGGCTCCCGCAGCGGCTGACGGGCTAGGGGTGAAGTGGCGTGACCGCACTGGCGGTCACGCCACTCCTTGGTGGGCTCCTCTCCTCCCTTCCGTCCGGACATCCACACCGTCATCGTCACCGTCGACGCGGACCCCGCCCAGATGACCGAGCTGCTTCAGCACGCCCGGACCGGGCTGTCGGCGTTCATCGAATACCTTCATGGAGGCCGTGTAGGACCGGAGCTGCTCGCGTAGACGCCCGCGCATCCCGCGTAGTGGCCAGCGCCGACGCGCCTGGGCATGGAAACGCTCCGATCCCGGAGGCTTCACCGGAGTAGATGATGGACCTGAACACACTCGCGAACCTGGCCGAGATCCTTGGTGCGATCATCGTTGTCGGTGGCTTCGCTTTCGGGTTCGCGCAGCTCCAGCAATACCGCCTCCAGCGCCGCGCGGCTGCCGCTATCGAGCTCGCGCGCTCCTTTCAGAACGCGCAGCTGGCTCGGGCGCTCCGCCTCGTCCTCTCCTTGCCCGCCAACGTCGACGCTGCCGAGCTGCGCGCGCGAGGAAGCGAATACAAGGACGCCGCCATGCTCGTCAGCCTCACCGTCGAGTCGGTCGGAATGATGGTCCATCGGCGCATGGTCTCTCTCGAGATGGTCTGGGAGCTCATGGGCGGAGTCCTGCTCGGTGCATGGGGGCGTCTGGAGCACTGGACACACCAGATTCGAGAAGAACACGGCAGTGACAAGTTCAATGAGTGGATGCAGTGGTTGGCCGATCAGCTCCAGCGCCACTACGGCGCGGACCAGCTCGAACCGGTCTATCGGCGATACGCGTCCTGGCTTCCGCGCGGCCGCGGCCGCGTCGCCTAGTCGCCCGGACGGACAGTGAGAGGCGTTCGAGTCGGACCAGCCGACGGGCTACTCTGCGGTCCAAATCGCTCAAAAGGGGGTGTTCCCTTAAGTCCACCGACCCCAAGATATAGTGGTTACCGGGGCTCTGCGGGCCGTTTCCCACGTCCGGTGCCGAGGTAAAGGGCCGAAGCTGGCGTGGGAGCACACTGAACAGCCTGCTCAAGCAAGCGGTAGAACAACAGGCCGCGAGCCCGGGATGTGCGTCGGTTGAAGCGAAAGGTGAACTCGTCCAGATAGTAGGGGAGGTGTTCGCGGGCGATCCCTCCTTGGAGGGTTCCGAGGACCCAGCGCTTGAGGAGAGACGCCACCCGATGTACGGCCGACATGAGCACGTGCGCGGGATCGCCGGAGGTCGAGAGGTTCGTGACCGTGTGGCGAAAGCCCAGTTTGGCGAGTCCCTGATAGCTTGGCCATCCGTCGGTATGCACCGTGCTTGCCGGTGCGATGCTATCCTTGACGAAGCCTCGCAGAACCGGAGCGGAGAGGTCGGGCACCCAACGCAGCCGTATTCTCCCGATCTTGCGTCCGTCGACCTCGGCGGCGATCGCGACGATGGCCTTCTTGATCGTCTCGCGGCCCCGCACTCCAGCCTCCACGCCCCCGACATAGCTCTCGTCCACTTGCACAACGCCGCTCAGCTGGTCGCGATCCGGTCGGACCATGGCCCGGCGGAGCTTGTGGAGCCAGACCCACGCTGTCTTGTAGCTTCCCAGTCCGAGCACACGCTGGAGCCCGAGAGCATTGGCTCCGTATTTCTGGCTCGTGAGCTCCCAGGCAGCGAGAAACCACAGACGCAGGGGCGAGCGCGTGCGGTGGAACACGGTTCCCGCCAGCACCGAGGTCCCTTCCGGCCAGCGCAGACCCTCCACGTACTCCAGGCATGCCGCATCGTCGGGGAAGAACTCGTCCAGCTCCAGCCGCGTACGGGGATAGTCCACGCCGCCACGGAGCTGAGAAGCCGGAACCGCCATGACCACAACATGTAGTGGGCGGTGGACTTAAGGCAATACCCCATTCGCTCAAAACCCTCTCCCGAGGTTCTCGTTGAAACCGCGGGCAGCGTCACACTCTGAATCCCCGTTCTCGATACGAAGGAGCGAGCATGTCCCTCCGAATGACTTTAGAGGAGATCCGCGACCTGGTTGGCGAGTGCGAGATCGTGGGGGAACCGGACTTCCTATGCCGGTCTGTCGCACCGCTGGATGCGGCGGAGGGTCACCAGCTCTCTTTCGTGAAGCACTCGGGCTACTTCGACCAGGCCAGAGCGTCACGGGCCGGCGCGCTTTTTGTGCCCGAATGGATCGAGGGTTCGGGCGCCCATCAGCTGGTGGTGGCCAGCCCCTTTCTCGCCTTCGGCCTCGTACTGCAGCGGATCGCCCGCGAGAAGCGGAGGCAACCCGCCGGCATCCACCCGAAGGCGGTGATCGGTGAGCCCGTCCACCTCGGAGGCGACGTCACGATCGGGCCTGGCGCGGTGATCTCGGACGAGGCGAAGATCGGAGCCGGCACGACGATCTACGCGAACGTGTTCGTTGGTCAACGCAGCACGTTGGGACGGGAATGCGTGATCCACCCCAATGTCGTCATCATGGAGGACGTCCACCTGGGTGACCGCGTGGTTGTGCACGGCGGCACCGTGATCGGCGCGGATGGCTACGGGTACGTCCAACACGACGGGCGCCATTTGAAGGTGCCACAAATCGGTGCAGTCGTCGTAGGTGATGATGTGGAAATCGGCGCCCTGGCGACCATTGACCGGGCGACGTTGTCGGAGACGCGGATCGGCCGGGGGACCAAGATCGGCGACCTCTGCCACGTGGCTCACAACTGCCAAATCGGCGAAGACGTCTTGTTTCTGCCGATCGCGGCGATCGGCGGATCCGTAACCATAGGCGACCGGGCTACGCTCGCCGGCCGGGCGGCGTGCATCGACAACCTGACGATCGGCGAGGATGCGACGCTCGCCGCAACTGCCGTCGCCTACAAGGACGTGGATGCGGGAGCGAAGATGTGGGGGAACCCAGCCCGCGAACGGACGCGAGAGATGAGAGTTCAGGCAGGCCTGAGCCGACTGCCGGAGATGCGGCGGGAGTTGCGCGAGATCAAAGCGAGCCTCGAATCGCGAGCCGCAGGCTAGTGGCTCTACGTGAACACTGACTGCTAAGGAACTACGTGAACACTGACTTCTTGGAGGACGGACAGCTCGAGTTCCACCGGCTCCGCGACTCGGCCGAAAAAGCCTTGGACCAGGTTGACGAGGCCGACTTCTTTCGTTCGCCGGGAGAGGATCAGAACAGCCTTGCGATCTTGGTCAAGCATCTCGCCGGGAATATGAGGTCGCGCTGGCGGGACTTCGCGACCTCGGACGGGGAAAAAGCGGACCGGAATCGCGACCCGGAGTTCGTCCTGACCGAGGCGGACACGCGCACCGCGCTGATGGAGGCTTGGGATGGGGGGTGGACACTCCTGTTCGAGGGGTTGCACGAGGCCGCCGAGGTCGGTCTCGACCACGGTATCACGATCCGGGGTGAGCCGTTCACCGTGCGACAGGCCATCCTGCGTCAGATGACCCACGCGGCCTACCACGTGGGGCAGATCGTCCAGCTCGCACACCGCTGGCGCGAGTCCGAGTGGTCATACCTGAGCATTCCTCCACGTCGCTCGCAGGAGTTCAACGCCGCGCCAGGCGCGTACCGCACCGGCGAGCGGTAGCGGAAAGAGCCCCAGCCGACACCCCCACAACACCCTGCCCGAGTCGACCGCTCCATCGGGTGGATCCCCCGAGGCGCCCGCCGACCCGCTGAGCGGACCACGCATGAGCCTGCCGCGAGCCGCCCGCCGACAAGCGTGAGCCGGCTACGCCCGAGCCTGCCGCGAGTAGCGCACCGACACCCTCCGGCACCCTCCCCAGACCACCAGCCGACAGACTCAGATTGCCGCGAGTTGGGCCGATACTAACTCCAGGGCACCGGCCTTACGGTGCCGGACCACTGTTCGATCTCGACCCACGGTAGGAGAAGTCACGTTGGACAAAGCCTCGATCTCCGGTGTCATCGGGGGGATTGCCCTGGTCGTCACGTCCATCCTGCTGGGCGGCAGTCTGTCGAGCTTCATCCAGGTCCAGGGGATGTTGATCGTGGCGGGTGGGACGTTCGCCGCCACAGCGATCGCGTTTCCCACAAGCGACCTGAAGCTTCTGTTGCCGGTCTCACGCCGGGTCTTCAATGACCCCGGCAACGAGATGATCGCGATCACCCAGTACCTCGTGAAGGCAATGGGGGTGTTCAAGAAAGGCGGTGCCGTGGCGCTCGAAGAGCTGGCGGACGATGCGCCCTCCAAGTCCTTGAAGAAGGGTCTGTTGCTCGTCGCTGACCGGGCTGACGCCTCGACCTTGAAGGAGATTCTCGCCACGGAGCAAAAGTACGTCGAGGAGCACCACCGAGTCGGTCAAAAGATCTTCAAGGAGATGGGCGCGTTCGCCCCCGCTTTCGGAATGGTGGGAACACTCATCGGGCTCGTGCAGATGTTGTCGGACATGAGCGATCCGGACGCCATCGGCCCAGCGATGGCCGTGGCATTGCTCACCACCTTCTACGGCGCCGTGTTGGCCAACCTGTTGTTCCTGCCCATGGTGACGAAGCTCGATCGTCGGATCCAGATCGAGGGTAACCAGATCCAGCTGGCGATCGTGGGCCTGATCTCCATGAGCAGCGGTGACACGTCCGCAATCATGAAGGAGAAACTCAAAGCGTTCCTGAGCTCCGACGGCGAACGAGCGGAAGAGGCCGTGGAAGCAGGCGCGACGGCGGCATAACCGGTGGCTGGCGTAGAGATGGAACAGGCTTCGACCCCGCCTCCCGCTGAAGAGGGTGCGCCGCTCTGGACAGTCACCTTCGGTGACATGATGAGCCTGCTGCTCACCTTCTTCATCCTCCTTTTCTCCATGTCGGAGATCAAGGTGGAGAAGTTCCTCTTGGCGAGTGAGTCGCTCAGGGAAGCTATGGGCGGAACAGCTCGTGATCCCATCGATGATCCGCTCGGGCTCATGCCGGACGAGGTGGATCCCGACCTCGAGCTGCAGAACCCCTCCGCCGGCACCGGCTCGGACGCGTGGAAGGAAGCGCTCGCGGACGCCTATATGGACGTGATCGCCTCGCAGATGAGTGAGCTCGTAGACGAGCGCGGGCTACATGAGACCTTCGAGGTCGTCCAAGAGGGCGATGGGATCTACCTGCGGGTCCGGAGCTCAGCCCTGTTCGAGTCCGGCCGGGCCGCGCTCAACCCCGGGAGTCGCGTCGTGCTCGACGACTTGGCCTCCCTGACGGGAAACATCGACATTCGCCTGGTCGTTTCCGGCCACGCAGACAATGTTCCCATCCGTGGCGGGACTTTCGCGTCGAACTGGGAGTTGTCCGCAGCTCGCGCCGCGGGCGTCGCCCGCGTCTTGGTGGTGAGCGGGCAGTCCCCCGAACTGGTGCGGGTCGAGTCTTATGGAGAGTTCAAGCCCATCGCGAGCAACGACACGCGAGAGGGCCGGTCACAGAATCGACGCGTGGAGTTCTCCTGCGCCCGACAGGACATCATCGGCGCCCTCGAGGCGTGGATCGCCGACGACATCGCCGCCACCGACGACCCCGCGACGACTGCGTCGGGGCCGGCCAGTTGATGTCTTCGCGGCACGGGCCGCCCGGGTTACATTGCGGCTCACCTCAAGAGGATTCGCCATCATGCTACTCCGCCTCACGAACGTCCTTGTCGCGAGCACGTTGGTGCTGGGTTGCCAAGCGGGCAATTCTGCCCGTCTCGAGACGGACGATCAGCGAGCCAGCTATGCCATTGGACTCGATGTAGGCAACTCGCTTAGCCAGACGGGGGATCATCTCGATGTGGCCGCGCTCATGCGAGGCATCGAGGACGCGCGCGCCCAGCGCGATCCGGCAGTGGAGCCCGACACGCTCCGTGCCGTCATGGCGAGGTTCAACACGCAGATCCAGGAGGAGCAGCAAACGGAGCAATCGGCGGCGGCCCAGCGCAACCTGGAGGAGGGAGCGGCCTTCCAGGCGGAGAACGCGGCCATCGAAGGAGTAACGACGACGGATAGCGGCTTGCAGTACCAGGTGCTGCGGCCCGGCGACGGCGCGCAACCGAGCGCCACGGACCAGGTCACCATCCATTATACGGGCACGCTGGCGGACGGGACTCAGTTCGACAGCTCCTACGACCGAGGTGAACCGATCACGCTCGAGGTGGGCAACTTCATATCCGGCTTTTCCGAGGGCCTGCAGCTCATGGAGGTCGGGAGCCAATACCGCTTCGTGATCCCAGGAGAGATCGGGTACGGGGCGCAGGGATCACCGCCGACCATCGGTCCGAACGCCACGCTGGTCTTCGAGGTCGAGCTGATCGACATCGCGCAGTAGACCAGCGGCCGGCCATCGAACAGCCCTACACCTTGCCACAGCGGCGCCGCCGCGATGCAGCGAGAGTGCCGCCCTCGTCGTACTGGCTTGCGCGTTTTGGTCGGCCAGCGACAGCTTGGTGCCGTCGTACTTCGCACACGACCAATCCTCGGGAGCGGCTATGTGCAGGAACATCAAAACACTCTTCAACTTCGATCCGCCGGCTACCGACGAAGAGGTCGAGGCGGCTTGCCTGCAGTTCGTGAGGAAGCTCAGCGGCTTCAACAAGCCGTCCCAGGCCAATCAGGCCGCGTTCGACCTGGCCATCGTCGATGTTTCGCGGGCCGCGCGTGCGCTGCTCGACTCCCTCGTCTCGAGTGCTCCTCCCCGGGACCGAGAAGTGGAGGCCGCGAAGGCCCGGGCGCGGGCCGCCAAGCGCTTTGGTCCTCCAAGAAAAGCTTCCGCGACACCACACGCGGCGGGCGCCTGAGCCGTGGCCGCGTCCGTCGAAGGTGCTGCCGCAGCTGGGGAGAGCGTCGCGGACCCTTTACGGCCAAGCCCCAGCTTGGCCCCTAGCGACAATTGGAAGCGCGTCACCGACCCGTACAAGGGCGCCGACACGGCCCGTAGCGTTCAGCAGCTCATCGTGACCGGGACTTGGTTTGCGCTCTTATGGGCAACGATGCTTTGGAGTCTCGACGTCAGCTACGCGCTCACCCTCCTGCTCGCCGTTCCGACAGCCGGCTTCGTCCTGCGGCTCTTCATCATCCAGCACGACTGCGGCCACGGATCGTTCTTCCGATCTCGACGGGCCCGTGACACGGTCGGTTTCTGCATCGGCGTGCTCACACTGATCCCGTACCACTATTGGCGACGGACGCACGCGTACCATCATTCGCACTCGGGTGATCTCGACTTCCGGGGCTTCGGAGACATCGATACGCTGACGGTCCGGGAGTACATGGGACTGTCGCGGCTTAGGCGGGTGGCGTACCGACTCTACCGCAACCCCGTCGTGTTGCTCGGAATCGGCCCCACCATCCAGTTCCTCGTGAAGCACCGCTACCCCTGGGGCGCCCCGCGGTCGTGGCGTCAGGCGTGGGCCAGCGTCTGGTGGACGAACGCTTGCATCGTCGGCGTGGTCATCCTCATGAGCGCTACGGTTGGGCTGCGCTCCTTCCTATTGGTGCAGGGGCCCGTGACGCTCATTGCTTGCTCAGTGGGGGTCCTCCTTTTCTACGTGCAGCACCAGTTCGAGCCTACCTATTGGAACGAACACGACGACTGGGACTTCTTCGACGCTTCGCTGTACGGCAGCTCGCATCTCGTCTTGCCGAAACCGCTCCAGTGGGTGACAGGGAGCATCGGCCTGCACCATGTGCATCACCTGAGCAGTCTCATCCCCAACTACAAACTGCAAACGTGCATGGACGCGAGCCCCGAGCTCCAGCGGGCGAATCGAGTCAGGATCGCCGACTTCCCGCGTCTCCTCCGACTCTCGCTCTGGGACGAGCGGAGCCGCCAGCTGATCCGATTTGCGGATCTGCCATGGGCGACGGCTGATCTCGCGGAAGCTGAGTTTGGCGGATCGGCTTGACACGCTTCGTAGGTGCGTCGATATTATTGGCTGCTTAGAAGGTAGGGCGCAGGGAACACTCGAAGAACCGATACGGGAGGTCCTGTTTCAGGGGTCTCCCGCTTCTCTTTAACTCAACCAAACAAACGTGGCATTCTGCCACAGCCCTGCGTGGGGGTGACACCACGCGAGTCAGCTAGTCGGAAGGTGCGGATGATCCGAGCTCCGACGATGACTAACCATGGAGTAGGATGATGCGTACCAGAGGAACCGTGAAGTGGTTCAACGATCAAAAGGGCTTCGGCTTCATTACGCCGGAGGACAGCGGGAAGGACTGCTTCGTGCACCACTCCGCGATCCAGGCGGACGGCTTCAAAAGCCTCAACGAGGGTGACGTGGTCGAGTTCGAAGTGACCGAGGGGCAGAAGGGCCCAGCGGCCGAAAACGTCGTCAGGGTCACCTGACGCCCAAGGCGTTTCGACCTTGAGTCGGCGGGCCGCTCCGGGAATCCCGGGGCGGCCCGTTTCGCTTACCGCCCGTGCCAGAGATCTTCGTCGACGCAGATGCATGTCCCGTCAAGCAAGAGGTGTACAGGGTAGCCGAACGCTACGGGCTGCGCGTCACCCTGGTGTCGAATCAGTGGATCCGGGCGCCGGCCGAAGAGTGGATTCGACTGGAAGTCGTCGGAAACGCGCTCGACGCGGCGGACGACTGGATCGCCGAGCGCGTGGCGGCAGGTGACATCGTCGTATCCGAGGACATCATTCTGGCGTCACGATGCCTCGAGAGCGGGGCTCGGGTGCTGAATCCGCGAGGACGGGAGTTCACCGACGAATCGATTGGTGACGCACTCGCGACGAGGGAGCTGATGGCGCATCTTCGGGAGCTTGGAACGGTGACTGGCGGGCCGGCCCCCTTCGAGAAGCGCGACCGGTCTCAATTCCTACAACGCCTTGACGCGATCGTCCAATCGGTGCGCCGGAGCACTTGATGGATCGAGCCGGTGCCGAAAAAGGACGGCGACAGGCCTTCTGAGGCGATCCAACGATGCGAATCTCAATGTGGATGATTGGAGCGTGCCTCGGCATACTGAGCACCTCGGCGTGCTCGGAAACCGCTCACGAGCTGAGCCCCGAGGAGAGGCAGGCGGTCAGTGACAGCGTTCAGACGTTCCTGGACGGATACTTGGACGCAATGTTGGACGGACGATGGGCGGAGGTGGCGGAGGCCTACTCGAGCGATTCACGGCTCCGACTGCTCGAGGATGGACGCGTGGCATATCGCGATCGTGCGCAGATCAGCGAGGCGCTCGCCTCGCTGGGGGACCAGTTCCCAAATGTCGAGATCGCCTTCGGAGAACTGGAGATTCTGCCTCTCGCCCCCGGCTTGGCGGAGGTGCTCACTACCTACGAGCAGAGCTTCAGTAACAGCGAAGGCGCCGGGTTCGAGCTGAAGGGTGCTCTGAGCTTCACGTTGATACACGAGCCGCTCGGCTGGCGCATCCTCGTCGGTCACACGTCGACCCTTCGACCTGCCGGAGACTGGGGCGGGTAATTCGGCGGCACGGGTTGCTCTGTTGCCCGGCGCGCCTACCTTTCGTTCCCCCCACAGGCCGACGCAGGAAAGAAGGTCGTCGAGTTATGCGGAGCCCGCTCGGCACGAGCGACAATGGATTCACCCTGGTCGAGGTCGCCATCGTCGTATTGATCATCGGGCTCCTCGCGTACATCACGCTCCCCGTGTTTACGTCCGCACGCCAACGGGCCTTCGACGCTGCCGCATTGTCGGATCTACGAGGCATGACGTCGGCGATCGAGCTCTACGTGAGCACAAACACGGGATACCCGGGCACTCCTGGGGAGCTCGCAGCGTTTGGGCACACCGGGTCTGCGGACGTGGAGGTCCTGAGGTTCGATCGGGTAAGTTTTCAAGGCAGGGACGGGATCGAAATCCAAGTGGCGCACGCACGGTCCGACAGCTACTTCCGCATGCACTACCCGGGTGACGGGATCGCACAGCAGCTTCCGAGAACCACCACCTTCAGGCCGGGCGTCCCCGTAGACGGAGACCAACGGGTGCTTCCCGATCCCACCGATGGCGAGATCTTGGCGACGCCGTCGCCACCTGCCGGCTGACGCCCAAACAAAGAGATCGTCCTGCACTGACGCCGCTACGAGCGACACGTCCCCGCAGCGGAAGACGAGCGACCTGACCGTCCCGAAACGACCCGTTCAACCGACAGGGCGAGACCCGTCGACGACGTGACTGGACGCGCTACCCCCGAGCCGATCGCCTGTTGGACTTACGAGAGGTGTGGCGGGATCTGTCGGAGTAGCTTGACCTTCTGCTACTCCACGGTGCCGACGTTCTCCGCTGCTGGACCCTTCTGACCCTGGACGACGTCGAATTCGACCTTATCGCCCTCGTTGAGGGACTTGAAGCCGGTTCCTTGGATTGCAGAATGGTGGACGAAGCAATCGCCTTCGCCGTCGTCCCGCTGGAGGAAACCGTAGCCCTTCTCTGCGTTGAACCACTTCACGGTGCCAGAGACTCGCATCTACCCGACTCCTGAGGCTGTGCCGGGAGCTCGGAGCACGGACTTCCGGACCGCCGAGGTTCCCTTGTCATCTGCTCTCGTCAGGCCCCAAAAGGCCGCAGCGACGAGAGGCAAGGTACGATGACGCGCGCCGGAGCCACGGTCAAGGCTCTCATGCGGCGGCGTCATACGCGCTTGTTTGCCGGATCATGACACCGCTTGCCTGCCGAGACATGCAAGACCCTCCGCTGCCGCGTACCATGAGGCCGTCCGCGTCGACCCGGCGGTCGGTCTCGGGCGGGAGGATCGGCGGCACCACGACGACAGCCCGTTGGGGCATGAAGAGGAGGACGATTCGTGAGGGCTGTGTTGATGGACGGCTTCGGTGGACCCGAAGTCCTTCGGGTGGGCCCCACGGACGACCCCAGGGCGGAGTCGGGTCGGGTGATCGTGAAGGCCGAGGCAACTTCGGTGAACCGGGCCGACATCAGCCAACGGGAGGGGCGATACCCTCCCCCAAAGGGCGAATCCGAGATCCTGGGGCTGGAAGTGGCGGGGCTCATCGAGGAGTTGGGACCGGACGTAGCGGGCTTCGGCGTGGGGGATCGCGTGATGGCTCTGGTGGCGGGAGGGGGATATGCGGAACGCGTGTCAGTGCACGCGAGTCATCTTATTCCCGTACCGGAATCGATGAGCTTCGAGGAAGCCGCGTGTGTCTGCGAGGCCTACGTGACGGCGTACTTGAACCTCTTCATGCTGGCCGGGCTGGACGACCGATACACCGTCCTGCTGCACGGCGGCGGGGGCGGTGTCAATACGGCGGCGATCCAGCTGTGCAGGACGCTCGCGCCTGACGTCCGCGTGATCGTCACGTGTTCCCCGCGGAAGATCCAGCGCGTGCGGGACCTTGGTGCCGACCTCGTCGTCGACTACACAGCGGACGACTTCGCCACTGCCACCCGCGATTTCACGAACGGCAGGGGTGCGGACGTCGTGCTGGACCACATCGGCGCCTCCTACCTGGAGTCGAACCTGAGAGCGCTCGGGTCGGGGGGTCGCCTCGTGATCATTGGGGTCATGGGCGGGGCCAAAGCGGAGCTCAACTTGGCCCGCCTCATGGTCAAGCGTCAGTGGATCCTCGGGTCGGTGCTACGCTCCCGCCCCGTCGATGACAAGGCGGCAATCATCGCTGAATTCAGCCGGATCGTGATGCCCCATTTCGCGGCCCGACGGATCGCGCCGCTCATTCATGCCATCTATCCCCTGGAAGAGGTCGCCACTGCACACAGCGTGATGGAGGCGAGCGGACACTTCGGAAAGCTGGTCTTGACCACCTGAGGCGCCCGCGCCCTGGCGCGTGGCATTGCCGCGAGGAGACATGTGGATGGCAGGTGGCGTTGCCGGGAGGAGACGCGTGGTATACAGTATGCCAAAACCCGCCCTCGAAAGGCGAATAGCATGGCCTCCGCTACGATCAAGCTCCGCCCAGTGCCACCCGCAGCGGCTCTCAAAGACCGGGTCTACGGGGCGCTCAGAGGCGCCATCACATCCATGGACGTCTACTCCGGAGAGGAGCCCCCGAAGCTGGACGAGCGCCGGCTTGCCGAAGACCTGGGTGTGAGCCGCACTCCGGTCCGCGAGGCTCTCTCCAGGCTGGAGCAGGAGGGCCTCGTAAGGACCGTGCCACGAAGGGGTGCGTTCGTGGTCCGGAAGACGAAGGCCGAGATCCTGGAGATCATCCCCGTGTGGGCCGCGCTGGAGAGCATGGCCGCCCGCCTCGCGACCGAAAACGCCGCGGCTGACGAGATCGCCCAGCTGCGGACTATGTTCGTGACTTTCGAAGGACCGGACGGCGCCCGCGCTCAGATCGACGAGTACTCGGACACGAACATCCGCTTTCATCAAGCCATCATCGCGCTCAGCAAGAGCGAGCTCCTCGCGCGAATGGCCGATCCGCTCTTCGTGCACATGAGCGCGATCCGAGCGCAGACCATTACCGAGCGTGACCGGGCGGCACGGTCGATCATCGATCACATGCACATCATCGAGGCGATCGAGAAGCGCGATACGAAGCTCTCGGAACGACTCGTGCGCGAGCACAGCTTCGGGCTGGCCGAGCACGTCGAGCACTTCGTCGACTACCTGGAGTAGTCGATTACCTGGATTATCGGAGAGTCTTGGAGTAGGGGGCCGGGGAAAGACATCGATGGCCTACCTCAATCAACTGAAGCAACGTAGGAGGACCACTCCCATGGCGAGCGTCACCGCAGAAGTGAAGTCCACGACAGCAGAGGACACGCTGGCTGAGAAGAGCCGTGACGAAGGCGTGATCTCAGGCGGGCACCTGGTCGCCCAGGCCTTGAAGAACGAGGGGGTCGATACGGTGTTCACCCTTTGTGGTGGGCACATCATCGACACGTACGACGGCTGTATCGACCACGACATCCGGATCATCGATGTCCGGCACGAGCAGGTGGCGGCGCATGCGGCGGACGGCTACGCCCGACAGACCGGTGGCCTCGGCTGCGTCATCACGACCGCCGGCCCGGGCTTCACGAACGCCCTCACCGGCATCGCGACCGCGTTCCGCTCAGAGAGCCCGGTGCTGCACATCGGTGGGCAAGGTGCACTGTCCCAGCACAAGATGGGGTCGCTCCAGGATCTGCCCCACGTCGACATCGCGGCGCCCATCACGAAGTTCTCCGCTGGTGTTCGCTCGACGGAGCGCATCGCCGACATGGTCGCCATGGCGGCCCGGGAGTGCTTCGCTGGCGCGCCGGGTCCGAGCTACCTCGAAATTCCGCGTGACGTTCTGGATCGTGAAGTTTCCGTGGACACCGTCACGATTCCTGAGCCTGGCCGCTATCGGGCCTCCACGAAGTCCATCGGAGATCCACGCGACATCGAGAAGCTCGCGGATCTGCTCGTGAAGTCGGAGAGGCCCGCCATCCTTTTCAGCTCTCAGGTCTGGACCACACGCAGCCATGAGGAAGCCGTTTCGCTGGTGCGCGCACTGAACATCCCCGCCTTCACCAACGGCGCATCCCGGGGCATTCTCCACCCGGACGATCCGCATTACTTCCATCGCACGCGCGGCGCGGCTTTCGGAGAGGCCGACGTCATCGTGGTCGTCGGCATGGGGTTCGACTTCCGAATGGGCTACGGCAAGCGCCTCCGGAAGGACGCCACGGTGGTGCACATCGACTTGGACTACCGGACCGTCGGCAAGAACCGGGACGTCTCGCTCGGCATGGTCGGCGACCCCGGCGCGATCCTGTCCGCAGTGCTGGACGCCACGACGGGTCGGACCGACAATGGTGCGGGGCGTCGCGCCGGATGGCTGAAGCAGCTACGTGAGATGGAGGAGCAGAAGACCGAGAAGCTGATGCCGCTCTTCAAGTCGGACGCGGATCCGATCCACCCCTACCGCGTGGCGTGGGAGCTCAACGAGTTCCTCACCGAGGACACGGTCTACATCGGCGACGGCGGAGACGTCGTGACCATCTCCGCCCAGGCGGTGAAGCCCCGGAGTCCCGGGAACTGGATGGATCCGGGCGCGCTGGGCGGTCTCGGCGTAGGCACGGGCTTCGCGATGGCCACCAAGCTGGCACACCCGAACAAGGAAGTGCTCTGCTACTACGGAGACGGGTCCTTCGGCATGACCGCTTTCGACATGGAGACCGCGAACCGATTCGGGGCGCCCTACATCGCCGTGATCGGGAACAACTCCGCGATGAACCAGATCCGGTACGGGCAGCTCTCGAAGTACGGTGAGGAGCGGGGCAACGTCGGCAACCTGCTAGGAGACGTGCCCTTCTCCAAGTTCGCCGAGATGCTGGGCGGCTACGGTGAGGAAGTCCGGGACCCGAATGAGATCCAGCCAGCCCTCCAGCGGGCTCGCGAGTCCGTTCAGGGTATCGGCAGATCAGCCGTGATCAACATCTGGGTCGATCCCAACGAGTGGGCGCCCGGGACCAAGCGCCAAACCATGTACAAGTAGAGACGGAGCAATCGATGAGCAGAGCACTCAACGGCATTCGCATCCTGGACATGACCCACGTTCAGGCGGGTCCGACGTCCAGTCAGCTGATGGCCTTTCTCGGCGCGGACGTCATCAAGCTCGAGTCTCCCGCCGGCGATGCGACCCGGAAACAGCTGCGTGACGTCCCCAACGCCGACAGCCTCTATTTCACCATGCTGAACTGCAACAAGCGGTCGATCACGGTGAACCTGAAGAACGAGCGGGGGAAGGAGGTTTTCACGAGGATGATCGAGGAGTGCGACGTCCTCATGGAGAACTTCGGCCCAGGAGTGCTCGGCCGCCTTGGCTTCGGGTGGGAGCGGGTGCACGAGATCAACCCCCGGATCGTCATGGCGTCCATCAAGGGCTTCGGCACCGAAGGCCCGTATGCGGCGTTCAAAGCGTACGAGAACATCGCCCAGGCGATGGGGGGCGCCATGGGCACGACGGGTCTGTTCGACGGTCCACCGGTGGCCACCGGCGCGCAGATCGGGGACTCGGGCACGGGCGTGCACCTCATGGCCGGCATCCTCGCCGCCTTGCTTCAGCGCGAGCGGACAGGCAGAGGCCAGTACGTCGAGTGCGCGATGATGGACTGCGTGATGAATCTTGCCCGGGTGAAGTGGAGGGACCATCAGCGCCTGCAGCACGGGCCGCTTTCCGAGTACTCGGTACAGGAGTTCGAGGGCTTCACGCCGCGGGCCGGCAACGATTCCGGCGGAGGACAGCTCGGGAACGCCATCAAGTGCAAGCCCGGGGGCATCAACGACTACTTGTACGTCGTTGTACAGGAGCACGTGTGGGAGGCACTTGCCCGACGAATCGGTGGCGACGAGCTCGTCGGCGATCCGCGCTTCGCCGAGATCGGCAATCGGAGGAAGAACCAGGCCGCGATGTGGCAGCTGCTGGAGGGCTTCGCGAGCCAGTACACGAAGCAGGAGTTCAACCAGGTCCTCAACGAGTTCAACGTACCCTGTGGGCCCGTCATGAGCACTGAGGACCTCGCGAACGACGAGCACGTGAGGCTGCGCGAGATGTACGTGGAGGTCGACCATCCCGAGCGGGGCAAGTACTGGAACCTCGGGTGCCCGATGAAGCTGTCGGACTCGCCAGTCGTGGTAGAGCGCTCACCGCTCCTGGGCGAGCATATCGACGAGATCCTCGGCGACGTGCTCGGCTACGGGGAAGAGCAGATCGCAGACTTGAAGGACGCCGGCGCGTTCAGTCGGCAGGCGTCACAGGCCACGTAGACCGGACCCACGCGAACGCGGCCGGCTCATCGCACGCCCAAAGACCTGGGCTCACCTCACCGGGCGTCGCCGGAGCCGGAGACGAGTCGATGCTGCTCAGAAGCCTTCTCTTCGTTCCAGGGAACCGGAGCGACATGCTGGCAAAGGCGTCGGGCCTCGTACCGGACGCGTTCGTGCCCGACCTGGAAGACTCGGTTCCGGACGGGGAAAAGGGGAGGGCTCGGGACTCTGTGTGCGATCACCTGGCTGAGCTGTCGGCCGGCGGTAGGCCGGTCTTCCCACGCGTGAACGGCCTGGACACCCCGTGGATTCTGGACGATCTGGCGGCCGTCGTGGGACCGCACGTCCGTGGGATCTCGGTGGGCAAAGTGAGCACACCGGCTGACCTGACGGCAATCTCGGACATCATCTCGACGCTGGAGGTGAAGGCCGGGCTCCCCGAAGGAGGGATCGCCCTGCTCCCGTGGATCGAGACGGCTGAAGCCGTGGTCCGCTGTTACGAGCTCTGTCGTTCCAGCAGCCGCATCGTCGGCATCGGCTTCGGGGCAGAGGACTTCACCCACGAGATGCGGATCGAACGGAAGGAAGACGAGTCGGAGGTCGCCTACGCGAGGAGCGCAGTTTGTATCGCCGCACGGGCAGCGAGGGTCCTCGCGCTCGACTCCCCTTACTTCCGATTCAAGGACGAGGAGGGGCTACGGCGCAACATCGCCGCGTCCCGCCAAGCGGGCTTCAAGGGCAAGTTCGCCATCCACCCGGCCCAGATCGAGTCGATCAACCGAGGCTTCTCACCCTCCGCGGAAGAGATCGAATATGCCCGGCGTGTCGTGGCGGCGTTCGAGGAAGCCGAACGCGCGGGGCGGGGCTCGACGTCGTTGGACGGCACGGTAATCGACGTGCCCGTGGTCAAGCGTGCGCGCGCCGTGCTCGAGGCCGCGGAAGGCGGGGAGGGGTAGGGGGCCGGCCCGGCTCCGCGGAGAGGCGGTGCACCCTTCCTCCGGCGAGGATGCGGCGCTCTCCGTAGCGGATTCCCTGGCCTGTGGTTTCTTCACGCTCCGAAGAGCGGAATCTGGAAGACCCGCGCAAAGATCAGCACGACACTCATGGCGGTGAACACGATCAGGCTGAACCAGCCGAACCACAGCGCGAACGTCGATGGGTAGAACGCGCGGTCCTCCTTGGGGATGATCACGAGGCAGTAGTAGAAGTTCAGGAAGAAGATCACCGGCGCGATGAAGAACGCGAGGGCGGAGGCCACCAGCACCAGGAAAACCGGTCTCGGGAGCCCCGCGATCACGAGCACCGAGCCAATCAGCGAGTAGACCATCGTCGCTCGGTAGATGTTGTACTCCGAGTACCAGGTCCTCCGCTTCTCGTCGGTCAGGTCGTCGCGATCGATTCCCGTCAGCCCCGCCGTCCCGTGGAACAGGTTGCGGCAGCACGCGCCCACGATCCTCGGCCAGCCGTCGAAGTAGTTGAACGCCGTCGAGAAGGTGGCGGCGAAGGCCCCGAAGATGAACAGACCCATCAGGCTGGGACCGACGGAGCGCGTGAAGATGCCAGCGATCTCGCCCATTACGGCTTGGCCCTCGACGGCGCTCGGGTACAGCCACACTGCGGCAAGCAGCAGGAAGACCGCGGCCATGAAGAACGAGACCACATGGCCGAGGCGGAAGTCCCAGAGCCCGATCTGGAACCACCGCCGGCAGTACTCCTGCGCGTGCTCCGGAAGCCGATTCGTATGGACCGTCAGGGCATCGCGGTCCGGCGCGAATGGGTCGAAAGACTCCGCGAGCCCGATCTCCTCCAGCTCGTCCCTGATCTTGCTCATCCCCGCCTTCTTCGCCTTACCCCACTCGGACGCCTGGAGCGAGACGTCCATGCCTGTGGGTAGCAGGCCCAGGAACGCGGCGATGACCAACCATGAGCCACCCGGGATTTCGATCAGGAAGAACGCCCCCATCTCGGCGATCGGTGCTGGCCGGACGAAGTAGACCGCAAGGGTCGAGACCACCATGATGGCCGCGAGGATCTTCGCCGAAACCTCCACCGCCTTGTAGCGGCCACGCAGGATGATGGCGACGCAAATGATCCCGATACCGACCGCAACCCCCGTGAGCGAGAAGGGCAGACCGAGCACCTCGGACGTGACGTAGAACACGACGGCGGCGGCGGCGACGAGCCGCCCCGCCTGGCCGATCGCGCACTGGATCAGGGTCGTGACCATCACGTACCAGAGCGGCCACTTCTTCCAGGCGGTGGCGTACGCTTCGATGAGGCTCTTTCCGGTGGCGTTCGTGAAGCGGAAGGCCATCTCGAAGCCGTAGTACTTGAACACGTACGCGACAGGGAGACACCAGAGAAGCGCGTACCCGAAACGGCCGCCGGCCGTGGGCGCCGTGACCAGATGGCTGGTCCCGATCCCGGTCATCATGAGGATGATCCCGGGGCCGAAGTGCCTCATCAGCCCCTTGGCTGACCGATCAGGGAGCTCGAGCTCTTCGAAGGTCGACGTTTCCGTCGGGGCCTGACCGGCTGCGTCAGCGGCCATCGTGGCTTCTTCCAGTCACTGCGAGGGTGAGGCGCGCCGTCCAGGCCGCCTATGGCGGAAAGCATAATGCGCATCGCGGATCGGGACAGAAAGCCCCGCGTGGACGGCCGCGGAATGGACCCTTTCCCAACCCCGCGTGAGACTCGTAGGTTCGGTCCCGCTCCGCGAGGCGGTTGTCGCGGTGACGGGTCGAGTCGGCTCATTCCGTCAATGTCGTCCCAGTACCACCCGAGAAGTCGATGGCCGAACGTCCCCTGCTGATGATCCCAGGTCCCGTGGAGATCTCGCCGGAGGTGCAGCGCTCCTTCTCGGTTCCTCCTCCGGGACACCTCGCGGCCCACGTCGTCGAGGCGTTCGGTGCGTCGATCGAGCGGATGCGCCGCGTCTGGAAGGCAGACGCCCAGGCTCAGCCGTTCATCGTGGCGGGGAGCGGGACCCTCGCGATGGACATGGCAGTGTGGAACGTGCTCGACCCGGGCGATGAGGCAGTCGTGGTCGACACGGGCTACTTCTCGCACCGGATGCACGAGATCCTTCGTCGCCGCGGCGTGGCCGTGCGCGTCGTCCCGAGCGC
Source organism: Longimicrobiales bacterium (assembly GCA_965248625.1). GTDB lineage: Bacteria > Gemmatimonadota > Gemmatimonadetes > Longimicrobiales > Gaopeijiaceae. The sequence continues at coordinate 3,896,536 of OZ252109.1, forward strand.
TCCAGGCTGCGCGCCTCCGCTCGAAGAGGTGGAAGCGGCGCTCGAGGGCTCCCGCGCGAAGGTTCTCTTCGTGACGCACGTCGATACGTCCACGGCCGTGCGGGTGGACCCGGCTCCTCTCGCCGCTCTCGCACGGTCGAGAGGAGTCCTGTCGGTATTCGACGGTGTCTGCGCGACAGCGGCCGAGCCGTTCGAAATGGACGAGTGGGGTGCGGACGTCTATCTGACCGGGTCGCAGAAGGCCATCGGTCTACCGGTCGGGCTGGCCTTGATGGTCGCCAGCCCACGGGCCATGGAGGCTCGGGCCTCCGTGAAGACGCCGATGCCTATGTTTCTCGACTGGGAGGAGTGGCTGCCAATCATGACAGCCTACGAAGAGCGCCGCGCGAGCTACTTTGCGACCCCCGCGACGAATCTCCTCATGGCCCTGAACACCGGCTTGGCCGAGATCCTCGACGATGAGCTGGGCGGTCTCCGGGGTGTTGACGCCCGCGTCGAGCGGCACGCGCGCACCGGGAAGGCAATGCGGGCCGCCTGGTTGCACATGGGTCTGGATCTCGTGCCGGTCGACGAGTGTCTGTGCGCCAACACTCTGAGCGCGATCCGATATCCGGAGGGAGTCGACGCGGCGTTGGTCGGCCTGATCGGGGAGCGAGGTGTCATCGTAGCGGGTGGGCTGCACCCAGACCTCAAGACGCGGTACTTCAGGGTCGGCCACATGGGTCACGTCACGACTCAACCGAGCACTCTCTTCCGTACGGTCCGCGCCGTGGCCGAGGCGTTGGGCGCGAGCGGTGTCGGCGTCGATACCGAGGGCGCGATCAGCGCCGCGCGGGGGGTGCTTGGAGGAGAGCGGGGGTAGCGTCGAGGCGCCCCGTCTCTCAGGGAGAGCGCTTGGCGCCCTGCGAAACAGCGTCACGGGCTTCCGGTACCGCGCTGCCTCGTCGGGGCGCCGAGCTGGGCAACGAAGAGGCGTCAGGGACTCCGGTACCGCGCTGCCTTGTCGGGGCGTCCCCAGTAGCGCGTGGAGTAGATGAGAGACCGATCTCGAAATAAAATTATATGAAAGACTTCAAATATTTGTGGTCACTGATTTTAATCGCGATCACCGTACCGAGTTTGGCGACCGCCCAACGGCCGTGGGACGGGATCGAAGACGGGGCGCCGGAAGGGGTTTCCGTTCGAGTGCACGAACAGTTTTACGACGTGCAAGGCGATGAGCCTGCGGCGGTCGCCGACGATCTTAGACGGCAGGCAGTGAGCGCTTGGGGAAAGCCGGCCCTGGCAGCGACGATCGGCGATATCCGCTGGCCCTACAGATTCGCCCGTCAGGGGGCGACGTGTGCCTTGAGCAACATCGGCATCCGACTGAACGCGACGGTGCGGATGCCTCGATGGCGCGGATGGGACGAGGCCGCACCAATCGAGCAACAGGCGTGGGACGAATTCCTGCGTGATCTCCGCGAACACGAGATGGGTCACATCCGCCTCTACCTGGGCGCGTCCCGGGCGATCCTGGAGGAGATGCGGACACTGGGCCCGGTCACGTGCGCACAGCTCGGTGAACGGGTCGATGAAGCCGCGAACGGCGTCATCGTCCGATATCACGATCGCCACACCGCTTTCGACGGCGACCCGGCGAGCCCACGCGCGGTGTGGCCGCCGGCGCCATCGTTCGACTCGTCGTCAGGTTCGTCGCCGTTCCCTAGTAGGTGATCCGGGCGCGTCGGGAACGGCCCGATGACCTCGTCGAAATGCGGCGAGCGCCCATTGGAGCGCCCCGCACGGCACGATCCCTGCTCGGGCGTTTCCGTGACTCCATCGACCTCATAGCCCTTCGCCGACTCGGCCCAAGCCAATGCACCCAGGGATTCGGACGTCCGCTCTAGCGGCCACGATCGCCGTAATCGCCATGGCGATCGGCGTGTCCCGAATCGTGTCCACCTACGACGATTTCTACCAGACCTGGGATGAGCCGGCGCACCTGGCGGCCGGATTGGAGTGGCTCGATCGCGGCACGTACCTGTTCGAACCGCTGCACCCGCCTTTGGCGCGGATCGCTGCCGCGGTCGTACCGTACGCGGCCGGGTTACGCCTCGAGGACGAAGGGGGTGCGGCAGCCCGAATCTCCAACGACTCTCTGTTTGTTCTCGGGAACGAGCTCCTTCATCGAGGGGGAGATTACGAGGCGCAGCTGAGGCGGTCTCGAACCGGGATTCTCGTTTTCTTCACCCTGGCGTCCGTGGTCGTGTTTCTGTGGGCACTGATTCTGTTCGGTCCGGCCGAAGCAGCTGCCGCCGCGGTCCTTTTCAGCACGCTCCCCCCCATTCTGGCGCATTCAGGATTGGCGACAACGGACGCGGCTTTGGTCCTGACCCTCCCCGCGGCAGTGCTTTTCTGGGTCCTTTGGCTCGATGAGCCCTCGGCGATTCGATCAATTGGAGCCGGTGTTGCGACGGGCCTGGCCTTTCTGTCCAAGCACACCGCTCTGATGTACCTGCCCGTATGCGTCGCGGTGGCCCTGACTCTGCGCCTTTTGTCCCGGGACGGCTCGTGGAATCTTCGTGACGACTGGCGACGGCTGTCCCGGCGGCTCCTGATCGTGGCCGCGGCCGCGTTCATGGTGGTGTGGGGCGGTTTTCGCTTCTCGGTGGGAAGTCTCGTCGACGCGGACGACCGATTCCCGGAACGGGTGGCCGGAAGGTTCGGGGTCGAGCACCCTGTCACACGAGCTGTCGACCGAGTGGCGGATTGGGAGCTCATTCCAGCGCCAGAATACCTTCGCGGGATCAAGGACGTCGCATTCATGAGCGGCGACGGGCGTCGCTCTTACCTGCTCGGTGAGGTCCGGGACCGCGGCAGATGGGACTTCTTCCCGGTGGCTGTCTTCGTGAAGAGCCCACTGGCTTTCGTCCTACTCGTCCTGGTCGGAGTCTCGGCTGCGTGGAGACGAAGGCGAGAGGCTCACGACTGGCGGGTTTGGGTCCCCCTGGCCTGTGTCCTCGCGATGATTGGCGCCGTCCTGCCTTCAAGCATCAACCTCGGTAGCCGGCACGTGCTACCGGTTTTCGCCTTTCTCTCCGTGGTGGCCGGTGCGGGGGCCCTGGCGCTTTGGAAGCGTCCGAGAGCGGGGCCCGTGATTCTCGTGGCGCTGCTCCTGTGGCAAGGAATCTCGACGGCGCGCGCTCACCCCGACTACCTGGCCTACGCCAACGATCTCGCGGCGCGGAGTTCCGAGCCGGTCCTATTGGATAGCGACGTGGATTGGGGTCAAGACCTGAAGCGGCTGATCGCAGTCGTAGACACCCTTCCCATCGACTCTCTCTACTTCACGTACCACGGCTCGGCGTCCGCTCCGCTGATCGACCTTCCGGCCTGGCGGCCGATCCCCCGCGCCGGCCCCGTGCGCGGTTGGCTGGCGATCAGCCTCTACAAGCTCAAGATGGGGCACGACGACGATCCCCACGTGTTCGACTGGCTCGAAGCCCACGAGCCGGTCGTGCGAGTCGGGCGGTCCATCCTCCTCTATCACATCGAATGACGCTGCACGAGCGAGCTTGCTGAGAGCGAGGTCCCAACTCAACTTGGCGTCGGGGCCTTCCGCAGGCCCTCCCATCCGATAACCCTGGACGTGCCCTCCGGCGGCTCGGTCGGACGCGGCCTCCAACCCCCAGGATCCGGAGACGTCCTTGGACGAGTCCCCTTCCGGTCTTCAGCGCCTTCTGGCCGAGTTGAAGCGTCGGCGGGTCTACCGAGTCGCTGTAGGCTACGCTGCGGTTGTGTTCGGGGGTCTCGAAGTCCTGGATATCGTGGTCGGGGCACTCGGCCTACCCGCCTGGAGCATCACGATCGCCGTGGTAATGCGGCGATCGGCTTGCCGGTGTCACTGGTTCTCGCATGGCTGTTCGACTTGACGCCCCAGGGGCCGCGCCTGACCGAGCCAGTTTCGGCCGGAGGGGGGGCGTTGGCCCACCCGCGCGTCACGGGTTGGCACTATGTGACGGTCGGTATGGCCACGGGACTTGTCCTGGCCAGCGGGATCTACCTGTCGGTCCGGCTCGTTCGAGCCACGTCGGGCTCGGACGATGACAGCTTGGCGCTGGCCGTCTTCCCGTTCAGGCCCACCAGCTCGACCTCTGTGGACTGGTCAGAGGCCACCGCGGACCTGCTCACCGTGACCCTCGACGGCACGGCCGGATTGCGCGTGCTCGATCCCTGGGCACTGTGGCGAGGTCTCCGGCCGGAGCGTTCCGCGCGTGCCGAAACGCCGGACCCTGTCGATGCGGCCCGGCTTGCGACCGAAGCCGGCGCCAACCGGTTCTTGCTCGGCTCCGTCATCGAGAGCGGCGACCGCTTGGACCTGAGCGTCCGGATCTACGACGTGGCCTCGCCGGAACCCCTTGTGACCCTTTCGGTGGGTGGGTCGGCAGACGAGCTGGCTGACTTGATCCAGCAACTCGCGGTCGACGTGTTGACGCGGATCTGGAGAGGCGGCGCCGCACCTCGTGTGCAAGAGCTCGATCGCGTGGCGACGCAGTCACCGGAAGCGCTCAAAGCCTATCTCGAGGCCAAGGAGGCCATGCGGAGAGGCCTCGTGGATCCGGCCGAGGAGGCCATCGACCGCGCGCTCGCCCTCGACTCGACGTTCGCCCTGGCGCTGGTCGAGGCTGTCAACCTGAAGAGCTGGGTGCAGTTCATGCGGGCAGAGCTGTTCACGGGCCTCTTGGACCTCGCCCAGCAGGCCTTGGTCCACGGAGATTCACTGAGTCCGCGCAACCGACTGCGCGCGGAGGCTGTCCTCGCCTCCGTCCGTACAGACGGTGCCCGGGCCGCCTCGAATGCCGAGCGCATCATCGCTCTGGACTCGACCGACATCGGCGCTTGGCAAGTCCTTTCGTACTACCACCGTGCCTACGGCTGGCAGTACGGCGCAACCACCGCGGATGCCATCGAGGCCGCGGAGCGAGCCCTCGGGTTGGACCCGACCTACACACCGGTTCTGCACGCACGAGCATGGCTCTCGTCCGGCACCGGTGACGCCGCCGACATGCGGCGCCAGATCGAACGTCTGGAAGATGCCGAGTTCTCCGCGCTTCCGATTCAGGCTACGATCTTGGGTCTGAAGGCCCACCTCGCCTCGCCCGGGGAATTCGCAACGCTCCTGGACGGAGTCTCCGACGAGCCGTTCCCGATCTGGAGCAGCGTGTTCCGGCTGGTCCGGAGGGGCAATCTGGCTCGGGCTCAGGAGTTGATCGAACGGCGCGTACAGACGCTCCCACCCCGTGAGCAGGCGTCGCTCACGCCGTCCCGCATCCGGCTGTACCTCGCAGCCGGGCGCCTCGCCGAGGTCGACTCCATGATTCCATCTCTCGACTTGCCAGAGGCGTCACGAAGCAACCTCGATCAGTTCCTCGTCACGGCCTCGCTCACCGGTCTCGGCGAACCGACCGTCGCCCGGAGGGCGATCGCGGACCTGACGCGCTACACGCCGCCCGATTCCCTGCTGGCAAACTTCAATGATCGATCGACCTGGGTCGTGGCCTGGGCGGTGGGCGGTCACGAAGCCGCCTTCGGGGACACCGCGACGGCCAGGGTGTGGCAGCGCGCCGTGGGGACTCTCCCACGCGGTGGTACGTCGGCGGACTATGTGGCTTCAATCCAGAGCGATATCGAGTCTCGCCTGGCCTTCCGCAGGGGCGACATGAACGAGGCACTCATCGCGGCCAAGCGGGCGTTCGAGCTATGGAGTATCCACACGGACAACATGATCGAGAACTATCCCGAGCCGGGAATCCGGTTCAACCTGGGCCAGATGTACCGGCGCTCAGGTGAGCCGGATAGCGCGCAGGCAATCTTTCGATCCATGACACCCCCCACCACCTGGATGGGCTACCTGTCTCCCCTGGCCACACTGGAGCTCGCCGAGATTGCTGTAGAGCAGGGCCGCGGGGATGAGGCTGCGCGATACTACGGGCGGGTCTTGGAGATGCTGGAGGGCACCCCCGAACCCAACGAGCTCCGTGTGAGGGCCAGAGAAGGCCTGTCCGGGGTGAACGCGGGGTCCCGGTGAAGAAGCGCAATCGAGGAGCCGCCACTGAGCCTTGTGGGCACGCTCACGCGACTCACACACTCATCGACTTCCACCGGCCCCGTTTGAACACCACCGCGCTCACGACGGCGAGCGACGAGAACGCCAGTGTGATCGCGACGAACGCGCCACGAGCTCCCATCTCGAGCGAATGGGCGAGCACCAATGCGACGGGGATCTCGAAGAGCCAGAAGATGAACAGGTTGATGACCGTTGGAGTCCAAGTGTCCCCGGCCCCGTTGAACGATTGCGTCAACACCATGCCGTACGCGTAGAAGAAGAAGCCCGCAGCGATAATCCGCAGCCCGTCGACCGCGTACGCAGTCGTGACGGGGTCACTCCCGAACGTCCCAACGATCTCCGGTGCAAAGACGATGAACAGGACTCCTACCAGCCCGAGGAAGTACAGGTTGAGCTTGCAGGCGATCCACACCGCCGCTTCAGATCGATCAGGCTTCCCCGCACCCAACCCCTGACCCACCATCGTGGCTGCCGCGTTGGCCATCCCCCACGAGGGGAGGAGCGCGAACAGGATGATGCGGATTGCGATCGTGTAGCCAGCGAGTGCCTCGCTCCCGAACCCGGACACGATGCGGACCAGCGCGATCCAGCTTGCGGTGCCGACGAGGACCTGGAACGTGCCGCTCGCGGAGAGCCGCACCAGGCGGCCCATCAATATCGGCTCGATGCGCAAGTGCTCCCGCCGGATGCGGACCCGTCCGGGCAAGCGCAGCAACGTGAACAACTGTACCAGGACCGCGGTACCTCGCCCCGTGTTCGTGGCAACGGCCGCTCCCGTCACTCCAAGCTCGGGGAACGGGCCCAGCCCGAAGATCAGGCACGGATCGAGGACCAGGTTCAGCCCGTTGGCGAGCCAGAGCATGCGCATCGCGATCGCCGCGTCGCCGGCACCCCGGAAAGACGCGTTGATGAGGAAGAGCAACAGGATGACGCCGTTGCCGCCGAACATGATGCGTGTATAGCCGATGCCCTGATCGACGATCTCCGGAGACGCGCCCATCACAAAAAGAAGCCGCTCCGCGTAGATGACCCCGAGAATGCCCAGCAACGCCGCGAGAAACAGGCCCAGCAGGATCGATTGGGCGGTCGCGCGAGATGCACCTGCGGGGTCCTTTTCTCCTGTGCGGCGAGCGACCATGGCGGTGACCCCGATCGAGAGCCCCATGGCCACCGTGTAGACCAGGGTGAGCATCGACTCCGTGAGCCCGACCGTAGCGACCGCATTGGCGCCGAGTTGCGACACGAAGAAGATGTCCACCACGGCGAACACCGACTCCATGACCATCTCCAAGACCATGGGAACTGCGAGGAGCACGATCGCCTTGCGAATCGGCACAGCGGTGAGGTCGGCGGAAGTCCCCCGCACCGCCGAACGTACAGTGCCCCAGAAGCCTGTTGAAGGCCCCTCTTGGGACTCATCGGCGGAACCTTGGCCGTCGTCGGGGAAGGCGCCCGGCGGGGGGTCGGTCATCGGGACTCGGTTGGCTGGTGGAAGCGGCAGGGTAGCGCTTTCTTGCCGGAGCCGGCACAGCGCCCCAGGATTCGCGGTTCAGCCGATCCTCGATCCAACCAGCTCTCGGCAGAGAGGAGAATCAAGGAACATGGTCTATCGATCCAGAGTGCGAATCGAGAGGAAGGCGGGTCCCCTCAGGCACGCATACCTACCCGCCACGCCAGAACCGGTGCGCTTCGGCGTCCACGCTGAGATCGCGGAGCACTACGGCGTTGACACCGACACGCCCGTCGCGACCACGCTCGACTACATCGTAGCGGCGACCGGTGGCTGACTGACGGGTACCCTCGGAGGCGCGCTGGAGGCGCGCGGGATACCTGCTGGACAGGATTTGCTGATCGGCGAGGTCGAGGGCGACATCGACAAGGACGACGGGGTTCTGTTCATCCGCAGTATCCACGTCCGCTATCGGCTGCGGATGGAGCCCGGGAAGGAGGAGGATGCGCGGAGGGCACACGACGTGCACCACCCGAGGTGTCCTGTCTATCGCACAGTGTCTGGGTGCGTCGACATCTCGACAGAGCTGCACATCGAGACGTCCGCTTAGCCGGAGCCCGGCTCCAAGCGTAGACGCTCTGCTAGAATTGCGCGCCCACGGTCAGGCGGAGCCCGTAATCCGGACTGAACTCCTTCAGGTCCCGGATCGCCGTCAGCGCGATGGAGCGACGACGTCCAGCCTCGATGCCGATCCTGACCTCGGTCAGATCCTCTACCCCGCGCAGCGGGGCCCCCGGCCGCGTGTCCCACTGGCCGACCAACTGGAGCACGGGAGTGACTGTCTGTCCCTCCAGGCGGATTCCCAGGCCGTAGAGGACCGGGTCGACCTGCTCGATGGACGCCAGCCGGGTCCCGTATACGCCGAGGCCGATCTCACCCGAGACCGCGATCAATCCGGTCGTAGCTCGCCCCGCGAGTAGCGCGAAGAAGTCCGTTTGGTCGCGTTCCAGCCCGACCGTGTTGTTCGTGGTCGGCAGGCGGACACCGAAGCGAAGAGCCGCCGAGAATGGGCCGTCTCCGTCGACCAAACGCACGATGGTCTGGATCTGATGGTCGCTGGTATCGACCCTGCGGTGCCCGTTCGGCCCTCGAGCACCGCCGAGGGGCTCGGCGAACACCCCACTTTCATCGTAGACCCGAGCGATCGTTCCGTGAACCTGGAGAACGACGCGGTCGAGGTGGAGCGAGGCGGTCACGACGCCGAGCTCGTACAGCTCGCCCTCAGTACCGGCGAGCGACGCGCGCTGCCCCGAGTAGAACGCGGTCCCCAGCGTGATCAGCCACGACCCGGCGTCCCACACGCGCCAGTCGAGAGGATCGAGTGGCCGGAGCTGCGCGGTCACCGGGGTCACTGCCGCCGGGACGGACGCCAAAAGGGCCAGTCCGACGGCGGTGATCGAGCGGGCCCACTGGCCCTGCTCAGCTCGTTTGGTGCCTCGTCGCAATGCGCTCCAGTCCTGTCGTCGGGCTGAGCCGTCACGACCGTATCGCCGACACCGATCGGTCTCTTCCGATCTCCTCTCTACCCACCCGAGAACCCCTGGGGGGAACCGGCGAGAAGGGTATGTCGGGACCGGCATCGATGCCAGTCGGGCAGCCGATCTCGAAACTCGGATCGATCCTCGGACGTTGTGCGGGTACCGCGCTCGGCCCCTAACTTGGTCCGGATCGCACCGGGCCGGTTGCTGACTCACGGTGGACGGCTCTGATCAGGCCAGCTCCCAGGCGAAGGATTGCCCATGACCGACTCTCTTGGCCCGCTCTCGCGGCGCGAATTCTCAGCTCTCGTCGCCACCGGCGGTGCGGCGGCGCTGGTGCAAAGCTGTGGGGGCGACGTTTCCCAGAGCGGCTCGGCCGAGGGCGAGGACCGGCCCGTTGCGTGGGTCAAGGACCCTCAGCCATTCATCCAACATGCGACGAACCTCGAGACCCGACTCGAGCTTCTCGAAGGACTGATCACGCCCAACGAGCTGTTCTTCGTACGCAACCACTCGGCCACACCACGCGTCAACCCGGATACGTATCGGCTGACGATTGGGGGGGACGGAGTGGGGCGTAGCGTAGAGCTCAGCTACGCCGATCTCCGGGGCCTACCCAGCGAGTCCGTGGTTGGCATACGTCGAGTGTGCGGGGAACTGGCGGGGATTCTTTGCTAGTGTTCTGGGCAAGCCAGCCGATGGCAGCCAACGGGGTACCGGTGCCATTGGATGCGCCGAGTGGTCGGGCCCGACCCTTTTCTCGGTTCTCGAGCTGGCCGGTGTACGCTCCGGCGCGGTCGACGTCAACCTCGTCGGTCTGGACGACGGGAGCTTCAGTCGTCCGATGCCCATCGAGAAAGCGATGGACCAGGCGACCATGCTCGGCCTGTCCATGAACGGGGTGCCACTCCCGCCAGACCACGGCTTCCCCCGTGCGGGGCATCGTACCGGGTTGGGCGGGTAGCAACAGCGTGAAGTGGCTCGGCGCCCTCGAAGTGTCGACCGAGAAGATCTGGGTCAGGAACAACACGACGTCGTACGTGATGATCGGTGCGGATTGGCCGGCGGAGCGATACGCACCCGCGGAGGGAGCGCCCATTACGGTATTGCGCGCGAAGAGCGCGCTGGCCCTGCCGTGGCCGGCAACACTTCGCGCTGGCGCTCAGCGGGTCCGTGGGTACGCGTACTCGCCCCACGGCTCGATCAGTGACGTCGAGTGGAGCGTCGACGAAGGCGCGAACTGGAGTGCCGCCCGCCTGATCGGTGCCCGGCTTCCCCACGCGTGGTGCCGGTTCGAGCTCGAGTGGGAACCCGGACCCGGGACCTACACCCTGCGCACACGCGCGACCGATGAGGCGGGCAATCGGCAGCCGGACGACGCGATCATGAACGAGAAGGGCTACCTGCTCGACATCCCGCTGCCCCATCCGGTAGAAGTGGTCTGACCGTCTGGCGCTCCGCCCGCTCCGCGGCGGCTGTTGCGGTGCTCGTCGGTGCGCCGGTTACCGTGTATCTGCCCGGGTCGACGGAGACGCCCGAACGGGTCGACGGGGCCGAACTCTACACCGCGCGCTGCGGGATCTGTCACGACGTGGAGGCAGCCATCGGCACGGAGCTCACTCCCGCGGTTGTTGCTTCGTACGGCACCACGGCCAATCTCAATCGCTACCTTCGTTTGGCCATGCCGTATGAACAGCCGGGTAGCTTGAGCGCCGAGCAGTATTGGGCTTCCGTGGAGCATCTCGCCCGGACACGCGGGCTGGTTTCGGAGATTGTGGACACAGACGAGCTGAGGGGCGGGTCTCTGACCCTCCGAATCGACTCATGAGCCCGGCCGCGCCCCTCACGGCCAAGTGCTTCCGTCGGTTCCCCCGCATCGGGCTCGCGCACGGGGTGGGTGATGACGGACGATCCTGAGCTTCATTTGGAGCGAATGCGGTGGCCGGAGGTCGAGCACGCGTTGCGCTCCGGCACGACCACCGTTGTCGTGCCAGTCGGCGCGGTGGAGCAGCACGGGCCCCATTTGCCGCTCTGCGTGGACGCGGAGCGGGGAACGCGGCTGGGAGAGGAAGTGGCCCGACGGTTGGGCGACGCGCTGGTGGCGCCGACGATCAGGATCGGGTGCTCCGAGCATCACATGGCGTTTGCCGGGACGCTGTCCGTGTCGCCCGAGACGCTTGAGGCTGTCTGTCGCGACTACTGCACGAGCCTGGCCCGTCACGGCTTCCGAAAGATCTGTCTGCTCCCGTCGCACGGAGGGAACTTCGGGCCGCTCGCAGAGATGCTGGTTCGGCTGAACGAGGCGGTCGGGGACGGGTGCGACGTGGTGGCCTATACCGACCTCGTCGGATTCGTCGAGATCTGGCGAAGGGCGGTAGGGGAGAGGTCAGCACACGGAGATCGGGTCGAGGGGCACGCGGACGTGGCGGAGAGCTCGGAGATGCTCGCGATACGCCCGGAACTCGTGAGAGAGGACCTCGCGGAGCGCGGCTTCGACGGCGGGTTCTCGGGTGAAACGATCGGCCGAATCCTGCGGGAGGGACTCGATACCGTCACGCCCAACGGGATTCTCGGCGACGCACGAGGGATGTCCAGGGACCTTGGCGTCGCCTGTATCGAAGCTACGGCAGACGCAATCGCCGAGGCCTTCCGCGTCTCCGGCAAGACCGACCGTGACGTCGCGCAGTGATCCTCACCGTCACGGGCCGATGAAGATGGTGCGACGAACGTTGATCGGGGCGCTCGCGGGTGCGTCGGCCTTCGGGATCGTGAGCGCCTACCAGGCGAGCAGGGCTGGGGTGGGCTTGGTGGCGACGCTCGGCCCGCTGGCGTTCATGATGCTCATCGGCGGGACCATCGGTGGTCTTGCCGGGCCGCTTCTCGGGGAGGGGTGGGCCCGAGCCCGTCAGCGCCGCGAGCAGGCGAAGAAGCTCCGATGAGCGACCAGAGCAAGTGGCGGTGTCCGACGTGTGGGCGGAGGTTCGTCAACGCGAACCAGTGGCACTCCTGTAGCCGCAGAGACGTTTCCATGCATCTGGACAAGGCCGAACCGGAGGTGGTCTGCGCCTACGATCTTCTCTCAAGTCGGATCGTCGGGCTCGGGTCAGTGCAAGTCGAACCGATGAAGACGGCCATCGTGTTCAAGGCGGTAACGACATTCGCCGGCGTCCAAGTCAGAAAACGGTGGCTCAACCTGGGGCTGCTCGTGGAGGATCGCTTGGCCAGCCCTCGCTTCGACAAAGTCACGACCCTGTCCCCGGGCACGCACGAGCACCGGCTCAGAATCCGATCCGCCGACGATCTCGACGAGGAGCTCGAATCCTAGCTTCGCAAGGCCCATCGGCTCGGCTGCCGGGCCGCTCGGTGACGAGGCGACACAGGGGGCATCGATGCGGACCATCCGAGCCACGGGACGGGTGCAGCCCATGAGCCGGGTCCGAACGAACGCGCGCCGCGCGTATGCGATAACGGCGGTCACGCTGGCTTTGGCGTCGGCATGCTCGCGCGGAGGTGCCGAACGAGAAGCCCGCGACGAGATTGCCGCGCAGGCCGCTCGCCTGTCCAGAGGCTATTCCGGCGGGTGGGCGGACTCGGTCGCCGCCGTCTTTGCCCCCGACGGCCAGCAGATTCCCCCGAACGGACCGTCCGTGACGGGCCGCGAAGAGATCCTCGCGTACTGGGAGGAGGCCCTGTCGTGGGGTCGATGGGTGTACCTGTACCGCTTGGAATCCCTCGAGGTGTCGGGGCCGCAGGCCATCGAGCGAGGTCGGTACGAGCACCAATTCGAACCCAACCTCTTAGCTGTTCCGGGAATGGGACCCATCGAGGAACGCGGGAGCTACGTCTTCCATTGGCGAGAGGAGCGGGGTCAGTGGTTGTTGGCGGTGGACATCTCGACTCGTGACGAGCCCCTGTCGCGTGGACGACCACGCAGCACCACCGACGTCGATGACCCCGGCGGCGAGCCACCCCCCGACGTGATGGTCTCGTCGAGCTTCGGCCGGGGGTCAGCCGACGCGTTGGATTTCGCGGCGTTCGAAGTGGTCACCTTCGACTGCTACGGTACACCGATCGATTGGGAGACCGGCATTCGGCGGTCGATGGGTCGAATCCTCCTGGCGCACGAGCGCGAGACCCCGGACGAGGAGATCCTACAGCGCTTCGCCCAGCTGGAGTCGGACATCCAGGCGGGTCCATACAAGCCATATCGCGAAGTGCTGTCGGACGTGGTCGACGGTTTCGGCCGAGCGATGGGGTTCCAGCCCAGCAGCGAAGAGCGATCTGCGCTGGCCGACTCGATCGCCTCATGGATCCCGTTCGTGGACACCGTTCCGGCGCTGCGAGCCCTCGGCTCCCGCTACCGATTGGCAGTGATTTCCAACATCGACGACGATCTCTTCCTGGGGTCTGCGCGCCAGCTCGGGATCGACTTCGATCAAGTCGTCACCGCCCAGCAGCTGGGCAGCTACAAGCCTGCGCTGCGCAACTTCCAAATCGCGTTCGACCGTTTGGGCGTGCCGCCGGATCGCATCCTTCACGTGGCCCAGAGCTTGTTCCACGACGTTGCTCCGGCGAACGAGCTCGGCCTTTCGAGCGTTTGGGTGAACCGGCGATCGGGTCGAACCGGCCCAGGTGCGACGGCTCCCTCCGACGCACAGCCAGACCTCGAGGTGCCAAATCTCGCAGCCCTAGCTGATCTCGCTGTAACGCGCGGGCCATCGCCGGACGCTTCCGGCGCGACCAACAGGAGCAATTCATGACCGAAGACATCGATCTCACTCGAGACGTCGAGGCCGGCGACGGGATCACCGTGCTTCGGGCCGGCGACGACTGCCGCCAGTGGAACGGCATCCGATACCGGGTTGGGATGTCAGGGAAGAACGTGGGCTCGAAGGACCTGTCGATGAACGTCGCCACGATCCCACCCGGTGGAGTGGCCAGGGCTCACGTCCACGTCGACTTCGAGGTGATGCTCTACATCCTGGCGGGCCACGTCCGCCACGAGTACGGTCACGGCCTCACACGCAGGCTCGACAACGGTCCGGGTGACTTCATCTTCATTGAGCCCGGCGTCCCACACGAAGTGTTCAACGTGAGCGACGACGAGCCTGTCGTAGCGGTGGTGGCTCGTTCAGATGCGTCCGAATGGGAGAACATCGTGGACTACGAGCGGCCTGCGGCCCCAGGCGAGAGGACCACCGGCGGGTAAGGCGACCCGGGTCCGCGTCTCGTGCGTTCTGGCGGGGAAAAGTGTTGAAAAGACGCGTGGATCTGCAGACCAGCAAGATGTTGGACGCCCTACAATCGGACGTGGACCACATCATCCGCCGGGTTCGGACCCGGTTCTCGGGCCTGGACGGTCCTTCGCTCAATTGGGCACCGGTAGCGGGGAAGTGGAGCGTCGGTCGCTGCCTCGATCATCTGATCGTCGCCAACGGCCTATACCTCGAGCGGATCGAGCCTGCAATGGCGGAGGCGCGCGCTCGCGGCCTGACCGATCCGGGCCTGTACCGCGGCGGTGCCTTCGGTCAGTGGTTTCGAAGACAGATGGAGCCCGGCAGAGGCCGGTTCAAGGTGCCGCGCGTGTTCAGACCGACGGACGGGGAGGTCTCCGAGTTCATCGTAGACTCTTTCTTGACGCAGCAGGAGGAGGTCAAGGCCGTGATCGAACGCGGCCGAGACCTGGACCTGGCCGCGATCAAGATTCCGTCTCCAGTCACAGCAATGCTGCGTTTCCGCGTCGGCGACGCCCTTGGAATCGTGGTGGCCCATGAGCGGCGGCACATCGCGCAGGCCGAGAGGGTAGCTGCGGCCGTAGGATTTCCGGGCCGATGACCGGAAGGCTCAGTCGTCGTCGTCGTCGTCGTCGAACACCGACCCGAGCAACATGCTGACCACGGAGACGATCACGCTCCCGACGAACGCGGGTCCAAAGCTCGACACCGACAGGAAGGGGGTGATTCCGGCAGTGAGCATGAGCATCAGAGCATTGATGACGAGCGTCAGCAGCCCCAGCGTCAATAGAATCAGAGGAAAAGCGAAGAACTTCACGACGGGCTTGATCAGTGCGTTGACGAGCCCGAATATCACCGCGACTAAGAGGATCTCCGTGAGCGTGCCTGTGAGTTGGATGCCTTCGACGAGGGTAGCGGCTGCCCAGAGAGCAGCGGCGTTGATGGCCAGGCGGATGATCAGGTTTCGCATGGGATGTGCCTCGCGGTGTCCGGTTGTGGGCGGCGCCCGATGACGATCCTCGATCGTTTTTCCGTCTGCGCTCGCCCTCCGACTGCATCTCCCTACGGAAGAAGAAGGAGAATCGCTTCACTGGACGAGTCTGAACGTAGTCTAGTGGCCCACGACAACCAGCCCTCTCGACGCGAGCCGACAATGGGGCGAATCGAGGGAGGTGCGCCTGTGAGCGAGCCAGTGGCCATCGTGACCGCGGTGGCCGCGAGCAGCTGCGAGCAGCCGGCCGCCTGTGAAGACTGAGACCCTCCTGCTTCTGCTCGCCTGCGTCCTGGTTGCGTTTGGTCTGCTGGTGGCCTACATCAGCGCCGTTCGTGGGAGGATGGATCTCCTCTGGCTCTCGTTCACGGCGTGGGGGTTCGCGGGCGCATGTGCTGGAGTGCGCTGGCGTCTCACCCGAGCAGCGGTCGACTGGGACAGGATCGAAGCTGAACAGCGCCTGTGGGAGAGCGGGCCGCTGGGAAAGGCCTGGCTGCGGCTGCGGACGCGGGTGCTGGACCGGCTGCGCTGATTGGACGATCAGCCTCGGAGCGACCCAACGCGGGATCGCTGCCGGCGTAAGCTGGAAGTCAAACGACCTCGGCAAGGAGGGGTGGGTCTGTGGGTGTGCGAAGCAAGCTTGGGATTGGCGCGCTCGTCCTGATCGCCGGGACGGCCCTTCTCCTGCGTGGGCTGACTGCAACGGGGTCCGACGGCTCCTCGCTGTCGACCGGGCTGATCCAGCAGGAGGTCGCCGGCCTCAGGCTACTCAGTCCCGGCGAGCTGACGCTCATTCCCGGCGCAGCGGGAGCCGACGAGGACACCACGATCGTCGAGCACGATGTCTACCAGGCCACGGGTCTCGGCTTGATCATGAGCCTGACGCGCATCACATACGTCGAGGGGACCGCTCCATTCGTAGACGACGCCGTGACGAGAACCGTCGCCGCCGTTCAGAGGCGAGTCACGCGCCCAGACGGATCTGACGAGTTCACGCATCTCGCGACTAGAGTCGGTGTCTCAGGACGTTACGCGATTCGGGTTCGCGCCACGTACGTCGAGCCGGTCGCCGGTCTCCAACGTTGGACAGAGGCGCTCTTCCTCCAACAGGTCGACGACCTCTGGCAGATCCAGATCGTCGAAACCGGTGACGACGTGCCCGAGGCGCGCGACGCAGCCGACGAGATCCTGACGTCGGTCGAGATGCTGTCTTAGGACAGCACGTCAAACCGCGATCAGGTCGAGTGTCCAGCTCGGGAGCACGAACGCACGTTCGGGCTTCGCTGCCCTCTTCAACGACGCTGCCGCCCTCGCGATCGATGGTTCACCGAAGACGGACTGTAGGCTTCCCGTGCTCTTGTAGAGCTCCTGAAGCGCCAACAAGAGGTCGGGCACCAACGTCGCCAGGGCTTCGCGTACCTTGTGCGGCTCCGAGCCTAGCCGGGCCGCGATCCAAGCGGCGTCGAGACGCCTCAAGACCGCTTCTGTGGTCGCCGGGTCGGCGATCCGTGCCGGATCGAGGCCGGAGTCCTGACGCAGGATGCGCATCGTCTCGGCCGCTCCCTCGCGGATGAGCGTCATGGCAAGGATCGCCTTGAAGCCGTGGCGGTGAATGAGCTTTCTGGACGTTTCAAGCCCTCGGCGCTCGACGAACTGGTCGATGAAGTCGGTCATCTCGTTGCTCCTTCCTGGGCGCGTCCAAAGCCGCGCCATCTATGTTGATCGTCCGGTCTCGTGGGCCAGGTATCGCTAGGTCCTGACCGGTCGCATTCGAGGAGTAGACGAACGGGAGCATCGATTCGTCACATGGATCAGATAAGCTCGACCCTCTGACGCCGGATGGCGGGAGAGCCGGCCATTCGCGCTCGACGCGCCGAGAATCGTGTGGGCGCTCGGGCTCATGGAAGGCGTCTGTCCAGCTCTTCTACGACAACCGGCCGTCGCTGATCTCGGTGCCGCTCGAGTCGAGCCCCGGTGCGACGACCGGTCAGAACGTCCTGACTGGGCTGGACAGCCTCGATAGCCTGTTCACGCTGGCGCTGGTCGTGAACTTCTGAGGGCGGGTTTCCAGCGCCCATCGGGTCACGCCCCGGCGAGGCTACAAGGTGTCCCCGCCTGGGCTCCAGTCCTGGTTCCGGCCGGGCTCCGGCATGGATCCAGGCGGGTGACCCGCGGGGAAAGGGCCTTGCGTTGTCCTGGCGGTCCGTAACCCGTGCACGCAGCTTGCCGGGCACGACGCGACCTCGTGGCCGACAAATGCCCGGTACCGAGCGATTGCGTGTTTGGCGTGCCACCGGTTGGAGGGCGTAGCATTGGTCGCGATGTGTCGCGGGTGGAGTGCTGTCCTGATCGTGGGTCTCACCTGCGGCCTCGTATCATGCGGTTCGGATGTCGCGCCGCCGCTGGTGCAAGCCTTCTGCGGCCAGCTGCCGAGCGGCGAGCAGTCCTCGGCAGTCGACGTAGTCGTCCAGCTCGACGAGGAACACCCGGATCCAGGACGGCTGCTCGTGCGCGTGGACCCGATTGACGATCCGGTCGGCTTCCAACTTCTGAATCCCACCCCGAGATCCGTGGCGGCTGCCCTGAGGGTCGAGGTGAGTGGAGCCGGAACGGGGTGCGCGACCACGGTCGCGGACACGATCTACTTCGATCTTCGAACAGCCCCGCTGGCCAAGGGATGGCTCCGCGTGAAGACGACGCGGCCAGTGCGGGTTCGGGTCAGAGATGGTTCCGCCGCCGAGACGATCGGTCCGGTGCTCACCGTCGGATCGAGCGTGGAGCTGGAGTGGTCCTCATCCGCGGGAGAGGCACTGTGACTCGGGGGCTAGGCCGATGGCGTTCGAGGTTGGATTCGGCCGGCGCATGAAGGATGCCCACGGACCGCGGGGTGTGCTCCGGCCCGGCAGGAGGCCAGTGGCGATCATGGCGCTGTGGGTCATGTCGCTCGCGTGGCTCTTGACCCTGTGGGTACGCAGCCCCGTGATCGGAGCCGGCGGTATGCTCTTTTGGTGGTCTCTGCCGACTCTGCCACTGTTCTTGTGGGAGCGGTCGTTGCGGCCGCGCGACCCCTTGGAAGGCCCGGCCCGTCACACCCGCACGGCAGTACTCGTTCTCGTGGGTGCCGGGCTAGGTGTCCTCGCCGCGCTCGACGTGCACGCACACCTTCGCCTCGACGGATACTACCTGCGAAAGCCGGGAATCGAGATCATGGGGACAGCTCTGGACTGGGCCTACGTCCTCTTCCCAATCTCCCTGGCAGCGGGCATGTTTCTGACGTCCACGGGCGCACTACCCCCGCAGGTGCCCTCGGACGCCACGGACGGGGAAGAGAGCCGAAGCCAGTCAATCGAGTTGTAGAATCGATGAACGATCACTCGAGACGAAACGCCGCGCTGGGTGCGAAGATCACACTCGCGATCGCGGTGGCCGCATGGATGTTGGTGCCTTCGTGCACGAATCCGGCCGGCTTCATCCGGGTGCCGACGGCCATCCGAGGGGTCGTCACGGTGTCGGGGGACCCTCTGGCCGGAGCCTCGGTGGAGATCACGAGGCCGCGTGCCACCGCCCCCACCGCACTGCAGACCGACTCCCTCGGAGCGTACAGTTACTCGCTGGTGGTGGCGGGCCTCCACCAGATGAAGGTGTCGGGCTACGATCGAGCGACGTACTTATTCCCGGACTCGACGCGGCTCCTCGACGCGCGTTTCACGGGTGAGGTCTTCATTGTCGACTTCGTGGGTCAGAGCCGGCCCTGACCCTGAAACCGGGCATGGTCTGCCCTCGTCGTAGAGGATGAGGCTAGGTCCTCTCGCGATGAGCGTGTCCGACGCCCTGCAGCGTCCAACCAGCGTCCTACCAGCCGGAGTCGTATCGATGTTCTGGAAGCTGATCACGAAGCGTGGCGGAGTCCTTCGGAAGCCCGACGTCCAGCATCCCGAGAAGCCGAAGCCTCCCACCGCCAAGAAGCCCGACAACCCCCTCCGGCCTCCGAAGCCTCCCGCCCCCCCGGGATACGACTGGAAGCGTTAGCGGCACCGCTGACAAACGTCGAGGGCAGCACGGGTGTCAGGTTGCTGCTCGTTAGCGGTGCGCGCCCCATGCGGAGTACCGCTGGCCCCCCTATTCTTGCCGGTGCGCGATCGAGCATTGCCAGTGCCTGGTCGAGCGATGTCGCCACGTGGCCCAGCGCTATCGTCAGATGGGCCAGCGATGGTATCTCGCGTTTGGGACCCAAGGAGACGCACCATGACGTCCGAACACGGAGCCACCACGATCAAACAGTGGATGGAGGACCTCGTCGAGCTGGCCCGGTCGGGCGAGGAGTTCTCGACGGGAGCCGGGGCGAATCCCGGTAGGAAGTACGCCTATCTGGAGTTCCATCCGTCCGAGGACCAACATTCGATCCTCGTATTTCGCGTGGAGAACGAGTCGGGGGAGCCGTTCGTCCAGACCTATCGATTCGACGGCTCGGCCGTCGAGGTCCGAGAAGGCGTCGACGCACTGGTCCACGACAAGTGAAGAGGCTTTTCCTACTCCGCCACGCAAAGTCCGACTGGGGGAATCCCGGTTTGGACGACTTCGATCGGCCCCTCTCCAAACGTGGTAGGAACGCCGCCCCGAGAGTGGCCGCGTGGATGCGCGAGAGCGACTTCGTCCCGGAGCTCGTCCTCTGTTCGTCGGCGCGGCGGACCATGGAGACGTGGGAGCGCATGGCCCCCGTCCTGGGCGAGATCCCCACCGAGCACCATAGTGCTCTCTATCTCGCGTCGCCCGGACGCATATTGGATCTCATCTCCGAGCAGGACGACAGAATCCGGAGCATCATGATCATCGCGCACAACCCGGGGACCGAGGAGCTCGCGTCTCATCTTGCGGGAGGTGGCGACAATGGGGCGAGGGAGCGGATGCGAATGAAGTTTCCGACTGCGGCCCTGGCCGTCATCTCCTTCGACGTGGACACGTGGCTCGACCTGTCTCGTACCGGCGGGAGCCTCGAGCAGTTTGTGAGACCAGCCGATCTCGATTGAATCCTCGGGCTAGTGCAGACCTCTGGGACACCACTCTAGGGAATGGGTGTCATCCAGCCGTAGGGATCGTCCGCTCGCCGCTTGACGATGTCCATGAAGCGGCTTTGGATCTTCAGGGTCACTTCCCCTGCAGTTCCTTTTCCTACCAGAATGCGATCGACGCTCGTCACTGGGGTGACTTCAGACGCAGTTCCTGAAAAGAAGAGCTCGTCAGCGGTGTACAGGCTCTCTCGCGCTACCGGCTGCTCCTTCGCGGTGATGCCGAGCTCGTCGGCGAGCGTGAGCACCGTGTCCCGCGTGATCCCCGCGAGCGACGTGCCATCGAGGACCGGCGTGATCAGCTCCCCGTCCACGACGAGGAACAGGTTCTGACCGCTCCCCTCGCTCACGAGCCCTCCCGGGCCCAGCGCGATCGCCTCGGCGTAACCGTTTATGAGCGCCTCGGTCTTCATGAGCACAGCGCTATTGTAGTGGCCGGCCGACTTGGCCCGCATCGGGAACGTGTTCGGCTCCGCGCGCTGCCACGACGAGACGCAGACCGCGACGCCTTTCTCGAGCGCGTCGTGACCGAGATAGGTCCCCCAAGGCCAGGAGGCGACGTACGCCTCGATCGGACTGGGCTCTGGATTCAGCCCAGCGGCACCATATCCCCGCAGGACCATGGGCCGGATGTAGCAATCCCGAAGGCCGTTCTTCGCGACGATGGCCGTGCATGCCTCCGAGTAGACCTCCGGCGCCAGATCGGGCTCCATCCGGTAGATGCGGCAGGAGTCGTAGAGCCGGCGGATGTGAGCGTCCAATCGGAAGATCGCCGGCCCGTGCTCCGAGTCGTAGCACCGGATCCCTTCGAATACCGAGGAACCGAACTGAACCGCTAGGCTGAGGAGGTGGACCTGTGCATCCCACCAGGGGACGAACTCGCCGTTCTTCCAGATGAAATCGGCTTCTGCTAGTCGACTCGACATAAATCTCCGTTTCTCGTTGTCGCGTTAAGGAACCTCTGCACAAGTGTGGCGGGTCTCGTTGGGAGCGCCATGGACCCGGATTCTAGGCGGAGGGACGACGCCATAGCCCAAGCTACGGATAGGAGCTCCAACGACGAAGACGGGTCCATGCCGCCCCAACCCGTTACCCCATGAGGTCGTGCTACCGACTCGGTCGTGGGCGCAGGGGTGTCGCGGACTCATGCGTCGTCTCTCCTCCTCGCCGTAGCTCTGCTACACCTCGTCGTCGTTCCTACCCTGAGCACTCGCGAGCTCCCTGCGCGAGACCCGTCACACTTGTGCAGAGGTTCCTTAGGGCGACTCGGATCCGCTGAACGGGTGGCCCTCACCCTCCTGTCCGAACGCGCTCACAACAGGGCGCGGACGCATCCGCCATCCACCGGGATCGACGTGCCGGTGATGTAGCTGGCCCTTTCAGAGGCGAGAAACGCCACCAGAGCCGCGAACTCCCGCGGAGTACCCACCCGCCCCATGGGGATCTCTGCAGCCCAGGCCTCGAATACGGCGTCCTGGGTTCCATCCTGCCGTGCGGCCAGCTGGTCGGCCAGCCAGTCCAGCCTCGCGGTACGCGTGTAGCCCGGCATCACGTTGTTCACGGTGACCCCGTCGCGTGCGACCTCGTTGGCCAGGGTCCGAGCGAAGCCAGTGACGGCGGCGCGCACGCTGTTGGAAAGGATCAAGCCTTCGACCGGCTGCTTGACGGCGATCGAGGTCACGTTCACGATCCGGCCCCAGCGACGCTCCCGCATCCCGGGCAGGAGCGCTCTCGTCAAGTTGAGGACGCTCTCCAGATTCTGGGCGACGGCTGTCCGCCAAGCCTCCGGGGTGTGGCTCTCGAAGGGGCCAGACGGTGGACCTCCTGTGTTGGTGACGAGGACGTCTACACGCCCGAAGGCCGAGAGCGCCTCGTCTGTGACGCTCCGCACACCTGCGGGGTCGGTCAGGTCAGCCGCAACGGCCCGCGGCTGTGATCCAGTGGCTCGGGCGATTTCGGCACGGGTCTCCTCGAGGGCCTCCTCCCCGCGGGCACACAGCATCAACTCGGCGCCCTCGCGCGCGAGCTCCTCGGCCACTGCCCGACCCAGCCCGCGGCTCGACGCGGCGACGAGCGCGACCTTCCCCGCCAGCCCGAAGTCCATGTCAGGTCCCGGTGCGGAGCATTGTGGCGAAGGACCGGTGGATCATGATGTGCCTTCGCGCAGGTAGGTGTCCGTGCCGTCCAGCCAGTCCTGGCGGGGAGGGGAGAACACGTCGACATCGAGCGTGTCCTCGAGTGCCAAGGCCTTGTGAGGCACCCAAGACGGGATATGAAGCACCTCGCCAGCGCGAACGACGACCTCTTCGCTCTCGTCCTCTCCGATCCAGAAGTGCAATGCGCCCTCGAGGACGTACGTGAGTTGCTCGTTGTCGTGTGAGTGAAGGGGTACGACCGCGCCCTCTGCCAGGTAGATGTGCGCCAACATCATGCGCTCCCCGGTGATCAAGCGGCGACCGATCTTGCCGGTGACCTCCTCTTTGGGCATGTCGTCCCAACGGAAGTGGCGCATGCTCGCAGTCGGATTCATTCGCTCCTCCAAGGTCCGTGGCCGCACCCTGCTTCTTCAGCGACCTGTTCAGGCCGGCGGGGGCGCCGGACGAAGCCTAGTCAATACCCGGACCGCCGGCCTTCGGCAAGGCAGGCGCCCGAATGGAGCGCGGGGGTCGCGGCCAATGCCCGTGAGGGGTCCTTCGTACCAATGCCGGAGTCAATCCCGGCCTTCGGGGAGAGGTGGTGCGGAATCCGGCACTTCGCCGAGGCCCATCAGCTCGAGGATCCGGAGGGCGTTGGTCGACGTTGCGACACCGGGGCGCAAACGATAGTCGAACACGAGGCCCGGGCCTCCCGCCTCCGCCGAGACGGATTCGCTGAAATGAACGGCGTTCGCTTGCGATCGCAGCGCCTCCGTGTCGGCGAGCGCGAGATCGTGACTGGTGACGGCCCCGAACGAGTCGCTCTGGAGGAGGTGCTTGAGCACGCGCCGTCCGCCTGCCTGCCTTTCAGCGGTATTCGTCCCCCGCAGCATCTCGTCGAGCAGGAAGAGAATCGGCGGGTCGGCCGGACCCCGGGCCCATGCCGCATCGACGATCCTTCGCACTCGAGCGACCTCGGCGAGGAACTGCGAGACGCTGCGCTCGAGGTCGTCGGTCACTCTCATGCTGGTCCAGACCTGCACGCGCGGCAGCTCCATCCGTCTGGCGAAGACGGGGGCGCCTGCCATTGCCAGCACGGCGTTGAGCCCGATCGAGCGGAGCAGTGTGCTCTTTCCCGACATATTCGAGCCGGTGACGAAGAGGAAGGTCCCCGGGGGTCCGATCTCGACGTCGTTCGTCGCTGTCGCCGACGGGACCAGCAAAGGGTGGCCGAGCGCCTCCGCCTTGATGCCACCGCCTCCGTCCGTGATCGCCGGGAAGGTCCAATCGGGATGCTCGAACCTCAGGGCACCGAGCGCGCACAACGCATCGAGCGCCCCGACCGCGGCGAGCCAGCCTCGGACCCTTGCTCCGTGGAGGTGCTGCCAACGCTCCAACGCCACCAGCACGTGAAAGTCCCAAAGCCCCACCCAGTGGAGGGGAAGGTGAAACAGGCCGGACCTGCGCACCTCTGTCAGATCGAGAAGGAGCCGGAGTCGCTGCAGGGCCCCCGCCGCCGAAACACCGCCGTCCTCACGGCAAGCGTCCTGGAGGCGACGCAGCTCCGGTGACGCGAGCTCGCCGACCGCCAGGACGTCCAAAAGGACACCGAACGAACGAACGTCGCCTTCCCCCATGCCTGCGCGTTCGAAAACCTCGTGAATCGCTTTCGTGTGGCGCAGCACCAGGCCGATGCCGACCGCGCCGCTGACGAGCCACAGCGGCATCTGGAGCACGCTCGTCAGGTCGGCCCCGAGCAGGAGCAGGGTGACCGCCGGGACGATGCGGGCCCCCCAAATCAACGCTTTCTGGTCCGAGAGCAGCAGGGCGGACTCCGCCCAGTCGATGAAAGAACGCAGTCGGACGGTGCTCCCCGTCGTCGCTCGACTCCCTGAAACGGCCACTTCGTGGCGAAGGTCGAGCTGCTCCGAAAGCTCCTCGACCGCTTGCTGGCGCTCCGCGCTTGCCGGTTCACGACCCGGTTCGAGAAGCCAGCGGGAGAGGGTGTGCCAGCCGGACGACGTGGCGACGCCGCTGAGCAGGCGCAGCAATGAGGCGTGCCCGATCACATCGAGGTCGCCAGCGTACGGATGTTCCAGCGGGTCTACCAAGCCTCCGACGTCGGTCGGGGACGAAAGGTCGTCCCAACGCCGCTCGATCCGCGCGACCCCCTCAGCGTTCGCAAGGCGCATCGCCTCAAAGCGGGCTTGGCGGCCACGAGCTCGACCGTGCGCTACGACGAGAGCAAGGAACGGAATACCGAGGGCGAGCGCCGACACCCGAAGTGCTCTTCCTGCTTGAAAGTCCACCACGTCCCCGGCAAAGAAGAGCCCGACGGCCAGAAGGAACACCAGCAACCGGACATTCCCGATGCGGCTGGCCGACGCCTGCGCCACCGCGGCTTTGCTCGCAAAGCCGTCCGCCCGTGCCGAGTAGACCGAGCGCGGATCGGCGCTCGAGGGTGCGGCGTTAGCCATCCGACTCCTCACCCAGGACCTCTCGCTTCCAGCTCTGCCCCAGCGAGCTCAGCTCGCGTTCGGCTTCGTCGAGGAGACGTTTCTGCCGGAGGGCCATGCGTGCGACGAACCCACCCCCCAAGAGCAGAAACAACAGTCCGAATCCAGCACCGAACACTAGCTCCCGGCGTTCGGTGCGCAGGGCGAGCCACAGACCTTGGATAAGCGTGAACGCGATGAGCAATCCGAATACGGACGCTCCGCCGAGAGCGAGGCGACCCAGCCGACGGGAGCGCGCGATGTCGTTGTGAAAGCGCTGCATCTGATCCGTCGCTGGTGGAGTCGGGAGAGTCCCCTTTGACCACGTACCGCCCTCGCGAGTGGATCGTCGCGACGGGCCCATCGAAGACCGCTGGCGGAGAGGAATGATAATCGATCATCGGCCGAGTGTTGAGGACAGATCAGGGCCGCGGGCCCGCGGGTCGCGGCGTGTTCGGGGGAAGCCGGATTGCGGCTAGTGTGATGCCCAGAAGTCTGGTAACTACGGAGGGGACGCAGGCGCCGCCCTGGCAAGGCGGGACGACGCGGCGTAGCCGTAGCTACGGCTAGGAGTTCCAACGATGTCCAGGGCGGATGCATGCGGCGCCGTGCCGACGTGGCATGACGAAGACTTCGTTACGCTCGGCTCTCACGGAGCGCCTCCGCAGGCGCGCGGAGCATAGCAGCAGAACTTCTGGGACACCACACGAGGGGCTGTCGTGCCCTGGCCGGCCGGGGTGGGGGGCCCGTATCGTGCGCGGTCTGGAACATGCGGCCGTACAGCGAGTCGTGCCCTCGTGCATCCGTGGTCCAAGGTCCCCTGGGCAGGCGTGGTCCGTCCGGATTCAGGAACCTTGATCGGGGTCTCGTCGTTTGGTCCGGCGTGAGCGGCGGACGGCCCCGGGACGATCGACCTACGCCCGGACACGATCCTTTCTCGTCCACATTCAACTAGGAGTGACGAAGTGTCGGCAACGGAAGCCGTGACCGAGCCTCGACCAAGCCGAATTCCGGTAGTGCGACTGCTCGTGGCCGCCGCCGCGGTCGTGGGAGTCGTCCTACTCGGACGCTCGCTCGGAGACGAGCTCCCGGCGCTGGCGGCACGCATCGACGGGTTCGGCATGTGGGGTCCTTTCGCTTTCATCGTCGCTTACGCGATCGCGACAGTAGCCTTCGTGCCTGGCTCCATTCTCACGCTGGCGGCCGGCGCGATCTTCGGAATCTGGCGCGGGACCGTCATCGTGTTTTTTGGAGCGACCATTGGTGCGGCGCTCGCCTTCCTGGTCGCGCGGTACATGGCCCGGGCCGCGATCGAAAGGAGGATCGAGGGACACCCGCGCTTTGCGGCGATCGATGGCGCCGTCGGCGACCAGGGTCGAAAGATCGTAATTCTGCTGCGCCTCTCGCCCGTGTTTCCGTTCAACATGCTCAACTACGCCCTCGGCCTGACCAGAGTTCGCTTCGTGGACTATCTGATCGCGTCGCTCGGCATGATCCCGGGAACACTGCTGTACGTGTATTACGGAAGGCTCGCGGGTGACGTAGCCGCGTTGGCGAGCGGGATGGAGGTCACCAAGGGCGCGGGTTACTACACGGTCCTCGTGATCGGTCTCGTCGCGACCATCGTCGTCACCACCTTGGTGACCCGCGCCGCCCGTCAAGCACTGCGCGAGCTGACCGACGATCACCCCGATGTCTGAGGGCTCCAGAACGGTTGCGGAAGCTGCGGAGCCGACCGGAGCGCCGATGCTGCCGGACGACGAACACAACCGGGCGCTTCTCAGCCACGTCCACCCCGCGGACTGGACCAATCCCGAGCCGAAGGACCGGTATCACCTCGTCGTGATCGGCGCGGGGACAGGCGGCCTCGTGAGCGCCGCGATCGCCGCCGGCTTGGGTGCGCGCGTGGCCCTCGTCGAACGGCACTTGATGGGCGGCGATTGTCTCAACGTCGGATGCGTGCCCTCCAAGGCAGTGATCACGGCTGCGAGGAGCTGGTATTCAGCGAGGACGAGCGGTCAGCGCTTCGGCGGCCCCGCGGCAGCCCCTGGGGGCGATTTCGCCGCGGCGATGGAACGAATGCGGCGATTGCGGGCGGGCATCAGCCCTGTCGACGGAGCGCGCCGGTTTACCGACCTCGGCGTGGACGTGTTCATCGGACACGGCGAGCTCACGGCGCCGGACCGGCTCCGCGTGGACGGCCACGACCTGCGCTTTAGGCGGGCTATCGTCGCCACGGGTGCGCGGGCACGAACGATCCCCGTGCCCGGTCTGGGGGACGTCGGGGCCCACACCAACGAGACGATCTTTTCGCTTACCGAGCTGCCGCCCCGATTGACCGTTGTGGGCGCCGGGCCTATCGGAGTGGAGCTCGCTCAGGCCTTCGCTCGGTTCGGTAGCGAGGTCACCATCGTACACGCCGATCCGCACCCGTTGCCTCGAGAGGACGAGGACGCCGCGGCCATCGTCGCGCAAGCGCTCGAGCGAGACGGCGTGCGGGTCCTGAACGGGGTCTCGATTGCCAAGGCCCGGAGGGAAGCAGGTGTGACCGTGCTCGAAATCGAGCACTCAGGCCAGGCTCTGGAGGTTGAGGCCGAAGCGGTTCTCCTGGCCACGGGGCGGGCGCCCAACGTCGAGGGCATGGGCCTGGAGGCGGCGGGCGTCGAATACGATCGTGCCGGCGTGAAAGTGACCGACCGATTGCGCACGACCGCCAATAGGATCTACGCGGTCGGCGACGTGGCCTCCAAGCATCAATTCACCCACGCCGCGGACCACCAGGCCCGCATCGCCGTGCAGAACGCCCTCTTCTTCGGGCGCGGACGGGCCAGTCGCCTGGTGATGCCGTGGACGACGTTCACGAGTCCGGAGATCGCGCACGTCGGCATGTACCGGGACGAGGCGATCACGGCGGGTCACGAGGTCGAGACGATCACGGTGCAGCTCGACGAAGTCGACCGGGCTCTCCTCGAGGGCGAGGACGAGGGTTTCTTCCGCGTCCATCTCGAGAAGGGCAAGGACCGGATCCTGGGCGCGACGCTCGTGGCGTCTCATGCGGGCGACATGATCGGTGAGGTCACGCTCGCCATGACCGCGGGGATCGGTCTCGCGAAGATCGGCAGCACGATCCATCCCTACCCGACGCAGAGCGACGTCTTCGCCAAGGCCGCCAACGCCTGGCGGAAACAGAAGCTGACTCCTACAGTCGGGAAGCTCTTCCGGACGTTCTTCCGGATCTTCCGCTAGGGAGTCCACGACCCGCAGTGACCCCCGACGACTCCACCGCCTCACAGTCGGCCTTCGAGGCCCTGCTTGCGCCCATTCTCGGACAGGCGTACGGCCTCGCCATGAACCTGACCGGGAACCCGGCGGATGCGGAAGACCTTGTACAGGATGCGGCGTTGCTCGCGTTCCGCGGATTCGACGGCTTCGAGGAAGGCACCAACTTCAAGGCATGGTTCTACCGAATCCTCACGAATCGACACTTCAGCAACCGCAGGAGGTTGAAGAGAAGGCCATCCGAAGTGGAGCTGGAGGAAGCTCCGCAACAGTACATGTGGGATCGAACCCAGGAGCTCGGCTTGCACAGCCGCAACGAGGACCCGGCGGCGACGTTCCTCTCGAGGGTCGACGTCGACCACGTGCGGAGCGCCATCGCAGCGCTCCCCGACGACTTCGGTGTCGTAGCCAGCCTCTATTTCCTGGAGGAATTGAGCTACCAAGAAATCGCTGAGATGGTGGGGATCCCGGTCGGCACGGTTCGGTCGAGACTCCACCGGGGTCGGCGAATGCTGCAAAAGGCCCTTTGGACGATCGCAGTGGAGGAAGGCATCGTCTCGGAACTGAAGAAGGAGCACTCGGCGGTATGACGACTCCCAGCCGCATGACGTGCAAGGAGACGTTTTGCAGCCTGGACGACTACGTCGACCGTGCCCTCGAAGGGGACGAGGTGACCCGCGTCGAGGGCCACCTGGTGCAATGCGTCGCCTGTGCCGCGAAGTACCGCTTCGAGGCGAGCTTCGTCCGTGAGCTACGTGAGAAGATCGCACGGATCGAAGCTCCGGCGGAGCTGATGGAGCGGATCTCGCGAGCGCTTCGCTCCGAGGACGGCTAGTCTCCCGGTCTCCCCGCCCCGCCACGGCGGCTCCACGCGGTCTCGAACTCCCGCACGACGTCGGATGCGCTCTCGATGCCTCGGATCCTAGCCACGCTCTTCCCGGCTTGCCAGTAATCGCGCACCCCCTTGGAGTCGAGCGAGGCCCGCTTCAGCTGCCAAAGTGATCGCAGCGCGTAGAACGTGCGCATCCAGTGCTTCGTGCGTCGCCCACCGAGGAGCCAGCGGGCGGCGGGGCCTGCGCGCAGACCGATTCGATCCACGTACGGAGTCCGGATGACTGCGACCGGAACGCCCGTGATCCGCTCACTCCACACGATGTCGTCCTCGCCGGAATCCACGATGGCATCCTTGTACGCGTCCGATGCGCGGCACTCCACCGTCGCGATGAAGCGGGTACCCATCTGGACGCCGTCGTAGCCGAGCTCCATCGCACGCACGAAATCCTCTGGGGCACCCACCCCGCCCGCACACATCACGGGCACGTCCAGATCAGCCAGCTCTTCCATCAGCTCGGCAGGACTCCTGGGGCCAGGGTGGCCACCGGCTCGCCGATTCACGCCGATGAGGCCATGAACGCCGCCTGCCAGGCCCTTCTCGGCCCATTTCCGCTCCGTGACGTCGTGGTACACCACGGCACCCGTAGATGCGACCCGGTCCACAACCCACTTGGGGTTGCCGAGCGACGTCACGAAGAAGCGCACCCCCTCCTCGAGCGCGATATCGATCCAACGGGACATCCGCTTATGGTATGTCTTGGACGATCGCTCGATCAGCGCGTTCATACCGATGGGGCGCGACGTCAAGGAGCGGATCAGCCGGAGCCCCTCGCGGAAGTCGTGGCCGTGGACGTAGGTGAGCGAGATGGGTTGTACGACGCCCAGACCGCCGGACTCGGACACCGCGGCAACGAGCTCGGGGTTGCTACACGGATACATGGCCCCGCAGATCAACGGCACGCGCACCCCAGCGTGGTCGGTGAATCGGGTCCGATCGGATTCGTCCGTCACCGCGGGCTGAGCAACCAGTGGACGGAGATGCGCGCCACGACATCGCCTGACGCGTCGCAGATCGTGGAGTGGACCACGTGAGGCTCATCGCCAAGCGAGTCGGGGAGGGCCGTCTCGCAGCGGGCTTCCAGACGCCCCCGTGCCTTCTTGACGTAGTCCGCCTCCAACCCCCGGACGATGCCCCGGACCGTTGGCGGAAGGCACGTCAGCATCGCCAGCCCGCTGCTCATCTCGCCGAGGTTCACGAGGGCCACGGCGTGCACTGAGCGGAGGTGGTTGCGGATGCGTCGTCGATCTCGGAGCTCGACCGTACAGACCCCCGGCTCGAGCTCCAACACTCGAGCGCGGATCGTGTCCGTGTATGGCACCATCCGGCCGAGCAGGCGGCTGAACAGCCATCTTCCGGTGGGGAAGGGCGTCAGACGCCGCCACATGGACAAGACCCGCTGGCCCGGCGATTCCGCTCCGCGGCCGTCGCTCATTGGCCCTTCCGCCTGAACCACTCCACCGTTCGCTCGATGGCTTCCCGCTGGGGAGTCACCCGGCTCCCGAAGGCGCGCTCAAACTTGCTGTGGTCGACCACGAACGGTTCCTGGAACTGGTACATCATCTCCTTCATTTCGCGGAGCAACGGCCTGAAGACCCCCAGGATTGCAACGCGACCGGGGCCGGCGGTGCGCACTGCGACGCGGGTGCCGAGTACGCTGAACAGGGTATCGAGGAACTCGCGGGCCGTCATCGGCTCGGCGGTGGGAACGTGCCATGCCTCACCCAGAGCCTGGTCGTTCTCGCCGAGCGTGACCAATCCCCAGGCGAAGTCCTCGACGAAGGCGTGTGAGTGGAGAACGTCGAGCCGCCCGAGCATCCGCGCTGGGCGGCCTTGGACCGCATTGCCGAAGACCTGTTCACCGAGAGCGGACCTGGTCACGCCCGGGCCGAAGAAGTCGGATGCGCGGCCTATGGTGACTCGCACGCTCCCGGATGCGTGGGCCTCCATCACGTCCTCGGCCATGCGGGCACGCGTGATCCCCTTACGTCCCTGCGCGTGATAGGGAAGCGCCTCGGTCATCGCTCCTGAGACGGGTCCGTACATGTACAGGTTGTCCGCGAACACCAGCTTGGCGCCGGCTCTCGACACACCCTCCAGGATCGAAGCGGTCAGGGGCGGGAAGCGTGCGGGCCAGTCCGCATAGGGAGCGTTGACGCAGTGATAGACGACGGCTGCGCCGCCACATGCCTCCTCGGCCTTCATCGGACGGGAGACGTCGGCCATCATCATCTCGACGCCCTCGGGAACATCCGCCCGCCCGCTTTTCGTCACTCCTCGTACGCGCCGCCCCCGGGTCACGAGCTCGCGCACGACAGCGCTTCCCAGGCCACCGCTCGCCCCCAAGACCACGTGCAGTCCGTCACCACTCATCATCCCCTCCTCCCGTCGCTCCTCCGTTCCCCTTGGAAGCTCTGCACAAGTATGGCGGGTCTCGTTGGGAGCGCCATGGACAAAGGCGGGTCCGTTCCCTACGGCTCGGCGGTACCTAGCCGAAGCGGCATCTCCCGAACCGCAGCTCGCTCTTCCAGGACCGCCCGACCCCGAAGAGCGCGTTCGTAGAGCCGCGCGCCTGCATGTGCCGTGGCACCGTGCGCCATTACGCTCACGAGCACCGTCGCCGACATACTGAAACGATCGTCTGCGCACCGGAAACGGGCCCTTCGGAGAGGACCATCAGCGCGAAGGTGATCGACGCGATTCCCCGTGGCCCGAACCATCCGAGGAACCACACCGTCGGTAGCCTCAGCCCCGTACCGAGCAGACTCACCAAGACAGGGGCCATCCGCAACACGGTCACCGAAAGGACAGCGTAGATCAGCGTCCGGCTCCCAGCCGTCGAGAGTGCCGCGGGCACGATGACCGCGCCGAACACCGTGAAGACGAGAAGGGTCAGCAGTTGACCCTCGTCCTCGCCGAATTCGAACAGACACGTACACACTCGCCGGAAGGCGTTTCCCAGGGTCAAGCCCGCAGTGAACGCGGCGATCAGACCGTTCCCACCCACGGCTTCGGCCATCGTGAAAGCGAGCACGGAAACGCCAATGGCGGCTAGGTCTTGAAAAGTATGGTCCATCCAGTCGTTCTCCGACGCCCGCTGGATCAGGGCTCCGGAGACGTAGGCTACGGCTGCCCCGACGAGTGGTCCAAGAACCAACTGAGCACCGGCGAGGCGCAGCCACATCCCAGCCCCCGCAGCCTCGTCGGTCATCATCGCGCCCGAGAGGGCGAGTAGGATGAGGGGGACGACGATGCCGTCGTTGAGGCCGCTCTCCACATTGAGGGCCTGGCGGATGCGGACGGGAACACGAGGGCTCGAGACGACCGCGTGACCGAGTGCCGCGTCGGTCGGAGCGAGGCACAGCGCGATGAGCGCCGCCCCCCACCAACCCAGCTCGGGGAAGAGGGGGCGGGCAGCAAGCGTCCCGAGAACAACCGTCAGGGGAAGCCCCAGTAGAAGCAGGCGGATCGGGATGTCGTGCTGCCGCACGAGGAGGCGCAGATCGATCCGTGAGGCGTCCGTGAAGAGCACGACGACGAGCGTGAGCTCCACCAAGACGTGGATCCACTCGCTCTCGATCGGGAAGTCCAAGATCCGGAGGCCCCACGAGCCCATCGCGAGCCCGAACGCCGTGAAGAACATCGGCGCGGTCAGCGGGCTTCTGCGCGCGCGGCCCGATACGAGTCCGAACGCGAGAATCCCGGCGGCGACGACGAGAAGGGCGCTTCCTTCCATGTGGTGCGCCTCCCTCGTTGTTACAGGGCGAGAAGCTGCCGGGAGCCGGCCAATGCTTCCGCGATGAAGCCCGTGATCTGCCTCGCTTGATCGGCGGCATCTCCCAACCCCCGATGTTCCGACGCCGAGAGGACGGCTCCGGTCCATCCCTCCGTGTGCCAGTGACCCCCTGCCTCGAGAACGGGCAGCTCCGGATCGTGCGGATACGGATACGGGGTCACGTACCAATAAGGCTCGGGATACCCACCGTCCCCGGGACTCAATCCGACGCTCACGCTACGGGCGGCCCCCTCCGGGTCGTTTGGTGGCACGGCGAGGAGGGTGCCCATGTCGAAGTGGTGCGGCCATGTGCGGACAGGCGCCGCATTCGGCTCTTGTGCGTAGAGTGCCCCCAACACGAGGTGTCCGGTCTCGTACCAGCGGGCGAGCTCCGCCGATTCTGCCGACCCGGCGGTCGAGAAGGACGATCCAACAGCCACGGGATGCTCCGGCATGTCGAACTCCGGCCGCGCGAGCCCCGAGGAATGAGGCTGTCCGGCGGCCTCGGCGGCCACCCTCGCCAACCATGCGTACGCCTCGTCAAGCCGCCGGCCTTGGAGGGCGATCGAAGCCAAGGGCTCGGAACCGTCGCGCAGCTCGATCCGCAGATCGGCGATTACGAGAACCAGACGTAGATCGCGAGGGTGGGAGGCGGGCTCAGAAAGGAACGCGGCTTCGGCCGGCGATTTGGGGGCGTCGGCCCAGCCGAGGCTCCGATGACCGTCGTCTTCGCGCGGATCGGTGAAGTTCTGACCGAACGCGGCGAGCAGCTGGACGGCGTGGTGCAGCTCGAGGCGAGCGTTCTCGAGCAGTGTTGGATCTCGGAGTCCAAGGGTGGGCAGCTCCCGGGTCAGACGCAGCATCTGGGTTCCTTGGAAGTGTGGATTGTTTCCCCGCTCCACGCGGGGATCAGACCAGGTTGGAGTCCGTCATGCGCGATCGCTGCAGCCAGCGCCCCTTCGATCTCCGATTTCTCGGTGACACGCCGACCCCACGCGCCGCAGATGCGCGCGAATTCGGAGAAATCGGGGTTGTGCAGGGCGGTCTGCCAGACGTCCCATTCGCCAGAACGTTGTTCCTTCGAGATCTTGCCGAGCTCGTAGTTGTTGAGCAGCACGTGCGTGATGTTCATGCCGTACTTCACTGCGGTCGTGAGCTCGCCCATGTATTGGCCGAAGGGGGTGTTCCCTTAAGTCCACCGACCCCAAGATATAGTGGTTACCGGGGCTCTGCGGGCCGTTTCCCACGTCCGGTGCCGAGGTAAAGGGCCGAAGCTGGCGTGGGAGCACACTGAACAGCCTGCTCAAGCAAGCGGTAGAACAACAGGCCGCGAGCCCGGGATGTGCGTCGGTTGAAGCGAAAGGTGAACTCGTCCAGATAGTAGGGGAGGTGTTCGCGGGCGATCCCTCCTTGGAGGGTTCCGAGGACCCAGCGCTTGAGGAGAGACGCCACCCGATGTACGGCCGACATGAGCACGTGCGCGGGATCGCCGGAGGTCGAGAGGTTCGTGACCGTGTGGCGAAAGCCCAGTTTGGCGAGTCCCTGATAGCTTGGCCATCCGTCGATATGCACCGTGCTTGCCGGTGCGATGCTATCCTTGACGAAGCCTCGCAGAACCGGAGCGGAGAGGTCGGGCACCCAACGCAGCCGTATTCTCCCGATCTTGCGTCCGTCGACCTCGGCGGCGATCGCGACGATGGCCTTCTTGATCGTCTCGCGGCCCCGCACTCCAGCCTCCACGCCCCCGACATAGCTCTCGTCCACTTGCACAACGCCGCTCAGCTGGTCGCGATCCGGTCGGACCATGGCCCGGCGGAGCTTGTGGAGCCAGACCCACGCTGTCTTGTAGCTTCCCAGTCCGAGCACACGCTGGAGCCCGAGAGCATTGGCTCCGTATTTCTGGCTCGTGAGCTCCCAGGCAGCGAGAAACCACAGACGCAGGGGCGAGCGCGTGCGGTGGAACACGGTTCCCGCCAGCACCGAGGTCTGCCTTCGACAGTGTGGGCAGACGAGACGCCCCCGCGATGCTCGCCAGACCTCTCCTAACCCGCCACAGCCCACGCACACAAACCCTTCCGGCCAGCGCAGACCCTCCACGTACTCCAGGCATGCCGCATCGTCGGGGAAGAACTCGTCCAGCTCCAGCCGCGTACGGGGATAGTCCACGCCGCCACGGAGCTGAGAAGCCGGAACCGCCATGACCACAACATGTAGTGGGCGGTGGACTTAAGGCAATACCCCATTTGGCCGAAGCCACCGTCGCCGGACACGCTTACGACCTGGCGGCCGTGAAACGGGCTCTCCTCCTCCTGCGTCGCCGCCCAAGCGCCCATGGCCGCGGGAAAGGCGAAGCCAATCGACCCGAGGTAGCCCGACATGAGGACGGATTGCCTGGTGCATTCGAAGTAGCGTCCGAACGAGTAGGTGTTGTTCCCCACGTCGAGCGCCATGATGGCGTCTTCGGGAACGACCCTGCTCAAGACTTCGAAGATCGACGCGGAATTGAGTCCCTGACCCCGGTCGTCAGCCTCTCGACGTGCCTTCTCGCGGCGCCAGATCGCCCACCGCTCCCCGATCTCGTCCCGCTGGCTCTCGGCGGCCGCGCCCTCTGCCAACTCCTCCATCATGAGCCCGACGGTGATCCCGATCTCACCCCAGACCGGAACGTCGACCGCGTGGAACTTGCCCAGCATCATCGCGTCGAAGTCGACTTGGATCGTCGGCTTCTTCGGCGTGATCCCCGTGTGGTTGGAGAAGCTCGCACCCAAGACGAGTAGAGCGTCGGACTCGTTCATGAACCAGCTGGCGATCGGCGTGCCGCTGCGTCCGAGGACTCCGCATCCGAGCGGGTGTCGGTCCGAGACGAGTCCCTTGCCCTTGAACGTGGTGATGACCGGGCATTCCAGCGTCTCGGCGAGCTTCAGGATGGCGTCCATGTGAAAACGCGCGCCGTGGCCCACGATGATTACGGGTCGCTTCGCGCCGCGCATCAAGGTGATTGCGCGCTCGAGACTCTCGGCCGGGGGCGCGATCGTCCGCGGAGTGACCCGACCGTCCGGGCCGCCCGCCCTCGCGTCCTCTTCCACGGAGAGGTTCTGTACTTCGTCCGGAAAGATGAGGTGGGAGACGCCGCGATTGAGGATCGCGCTCTTGCACGCGAGGTTGACCAACTCCGCGTGCCTCGAGGTCTGTAGCACGGTCTGGCCCCACTGTGCCACCTTGCCGAATGCCGCGACGAGGTCGACTTCCTGGAAGGCTCCGGGTCCGAGCACCTGGGTGTCGACCTGTCCGGTCAGCGCGAGCACGGGTGAGCGGTCCACGTTGGCGTCCCAAAGGCCTGTGAGCAGATTCGTGGCTCCGGGCCCAGCAATGGACAAGCAGGCCGCGGGACGGCCGGTGAGCTTGCCGTAAGCGGACGCTGCGAAGGAGGCCGCCCCCTCGTGGCGGATGCCGTAGAAGGTGAGCGCCCCCGCCTCCTCCTGAATGCGCAGGGCGTCGGCCAGCCCCAAATTCGAATGCCCCACCATTCCCCAAACGTGCCGGATGCCCCAGCGCACGAGCGACTCGGCCATGAGGTCGCTGACCGTGCGCACGTGCCCCATTTGCTCCTCGAATCCCACGTAGACGCCATCGTCGCGGACCTCCACCGGATAGGTGGCCACGCCGTCGTCGTACCCCCCCGGAGACGCGCCCGTAAGGGGGTGGTAGTCCCACCCGTGCCAGGGACACCGAAGCATGCCGTTCTCGATCGAGCCCTCCCCGAGTGGCCCCCCCTGGTGTGGACAGCGGTTGTCCAATGCCGCGAAACGACCTTCGAAGCGCGTCATGCAAAGGGTCGTATGGGCGCATGTGACGGGCTTCACGCGACCCTCTGGAAGCTCGTCCACGTCGAGGACACGGTACCAGACACGGTTGCCGCTCACGGTGGGCAGCGGGGAGGCTTCGGCCTCTGATCTCTCGGGGGTTCGGACATGCGAGGTCGCTAGCGTGGCGTCTGAGGAGCTTCGTTGGGGGCAACCAACGTCGCCGTCCCTGCCGGAGGGCGAAAGAGGGGACGAACCCTCTGGCGAGTGAAACCGGCCGGGCTCATCTTGGTTTCTCGATTCCGCTCTTGGCTGAGCTTCCGCGAGATCCACTCGACCTGATGCCCTTGAAGTCACTCTCCCGCCCGGTGCGGGTCCTCAAGTTCGGGGGCACGTCGCTGGGTAGCGCCGACCGCATCGAGGACGTGGTTGGAATCATATCGTCTACGGCCGCCGAAGCACGGACCTTGGTGGTGGTCTCGGCGATTGGAGGCGTGACGAACAAGCTGCTCGAAGCCGCACGGACGGCCGCGCAGGGCGATTCCAGCTACAGGGAGCTGTTGGGAGAGGTCCTCGCCGCGCACGAAGAGCCGAGGGCGCGGCTCGTGCGGGAGGAAGATCGCGTTGAAGTGGAGGGCGTCCTCGACGCGTGGACCCAGGACCTCGAGGACCGGCTCCAAGGCGTCTCTCTCGTGCGTGAGTGCTCGCCCCGAATCCTCGACTCCGTCCTCGCGTTCGGGGAATTGGCGTCGTCGACGTTGGTTTGCGCGGCGCTTCGCCAAGCCGGAGTCGACAGCGAGGCGTGCGACATCCGCAAGCTCATTCTGACCGACCAGAACTTCGGTGCGGCCACGGTGGAGCGTGACGAAACCGACCGGCGGCTGCTCCGTCAGCTCGCGACAGCAGACGCGGTTCAAGTCGTGCCCGGTTTCATCGCGGGGACAGACAATGGAGAGACCACGACTTTGGGGAGGGGCGGCTCCGACTACAGCGCCGCCCTGATCGGTGCGGCGCTGGGGGCCGAGCGAGTCGAGATCTGGACAGACGTGGACGGCGTGATGAGCGCGGACCCACGACTCGTTCCACGGGCATTCAGTCTCCCGGGTCTCAGCTATGAAGAGTTGATGGAGCTCTCCCACTTCGGTGCGAAGGTGGTCTTTCCACCATCGGTGCACCCCGCCCGTGAGCGCGGCGTGCCGCTGTTCATCAAGAACACGCTCAACCCGGACTTCCCAGGCACTCGGGTGCTCCCGGACAGACCGGCGGATCGGGAGCATCCAATCCGCGGCATCTCGTCGATCAACAACGTCGCCCTCCTCCGCCTGGAGGGGGACGGCATGATCGGGGTGCCCGGTATCGCGGAGCGGTTGTTCGGTGCGCTCGCGCGCGGAGGCATCAGTGTCGTCCTCATCAGCCAGGCGTCTAGCGAGCGATCCATCTGCTTCGCGGTGGAGCCCCACGCCGTGAGCGCGGCCGCGCAATGCGTCAACGACGAGTTCCGACTCGAGCGGAAGCTGGGCATGGTCGATGATCTCGTTGTCGAAGAGGGCCGGTCCGTCATCGCCGCCGTGGGGGAAGGAATGAGAGACACCCCCGGCATCGCCGGTCGACTCTTTTCGGTATTGGGGAGGGCCCAGATCAACGTACGAGCGATCGCCCAGGGCTCCTCGGAGCTCAATATCTCACTGGTCGTTGCGCGGGAAGACGAAGAGCGAGCCCTACGCACTCTGCACGACGCCTTCTTCCTTCCTCAGACGCGCGCAGTGCAGGTCTACGTGCTCGGCACCGGCAGAGTCGGCGGCGCGCTCCTGGAGCAGCTGAACGCGGAGCGGCAGAATGTCGTACAGAGGCGCGGCCTCGATTTGACCCTTGCAGGCGTCGCAAACACTCGGCGCGGCGCCGTCGACGCGGAAGGGATCGCGTGGGACGGGTGGCGTGAGCGACTCGAACGGTCCGACGCGGGCCTGGAAGACGTCGTCGAGGTGGCGCTGAAGCCGACGGCGGGCCTGCGGGTGCTCGTCGACTGCACCGCCAACGATGCCACGCCAGGGCACTACGTTCGACTCCTGCGGGCGGGCGTGTCGGTCGTCACTCCCAACAAACGGGCATTCTCGGGGTCCTCGGGGCAGTACCGCGAGCTCGTGTCGTCAGCCCACTCGGGTCGCGGCCTCTACTTCGAGACGACCGTAGGTGCGGGTCTCCCGATTTTGCGAACCGTCGCCGACCTGGTGACGAGCGGAGACGAGATTGTCAGGATCGAGGGGGTGCTGTCCGGCACGCTCGCATATCTGTTCGACCGGATCATGGACGGAGACGATCTGAGCGCCGCCGTCAGAGCCGCCCACGAGCGTGGATATACGGAGCCGGACCCCCGCGAGGACCTTGCGGGCACCGACGTGCAACGGAAGCTGGTGATCCTCGCGCGTCAGGCCGGCTTCCAGACGGAGCCGCACGACGTGCGCATCGATCCTGTGCTGCCCGGGCAGGGCTGGAGCGAGTTGTCTCTGGAGGCCTTCTGGGAGACGCTTGCGAACGCAGACGAGGAGCTCCGCGCACGTCGGGAGGAAGCGAGGACCCGCGGTCACAGGCTCTGCTACCTGGCAGCAGTCGACGCCGATGGAGCCAGCGTCGGAATCACCGGGGTCCCTGACGACCATCCATGCGCGGGCCTGAGGGGTGCGGACAACCTGGTGGCGATCACGACACGCCGCTATCCGAGCCCGCTGGTGATCCGTGGAGCTGGAGCCGGGCCAGAGGTCACGGCTGCCGGAGTCTTCGCTGATATTCTCAGAGCCGCAGTGGAGAGCCGTTGACGCGATTGTGGTGTCTCAGAAGTCTGGGGCCGGGCGTCGCGGGATCTCTGGAGCTGCCGGCTCGGCTCCCCATGCCCTGGTGCGGAGGCGCTGAAGAGTGAGTCGAACGGAACGAATGCCGGTCGGGGTCCTGGGCGCCACGGGTAGCGTGGGGCAGCGGTTCATCACGCTCCTGGCAGATCACCCGTGGTTCGAGATCGCCGCGTTGACGGCGTCCGAACGGTCGGCGGGGAAGTCTTACGGCGAAGCCGTCCAATGGATGCAGAGGGCGCCCCTCCCTGAACGCGTGTCGTCCATGTCGGTTCGCGCATCTGGGTCGCCGCTGGAGCCGCGTCTGCTCTTCTCGGCACTCGACGGAGGGGTCGCCGGACCCATCGAGGCAGAGCTGGCTCGTGAGGGACATCTGGTCGTATCCAACGCGCGGAGCCACCGCATGGACGAGGATGTGCCCCTACTCGTTCCCGAGGTCAATGCCGAACACCTTGATCTCGTCGAGCACCAGTCCTTCGGTGAGGGGGCGATCATCACGAACCCGAACTGCTCGACGATCGGGTTGGTGCTGGCGCTCAAGCCATTGTACGACGCATTCGGACTCGACCGGGTGAACGTCGTCACGATGCAAGCGGTGTCTGGCGCCGGCGTTCCCGGCGTACCGGGCCTGGCCATCATCGACAACGTGGTTCCGTTCATCCCGGGTGAGGAACAGAAGATGGAGTCCGAGACCCTGAAGGTCCTGGGGCGCTTGGAGGAACGTGCTGTCCGCCCGGCCGCGGTCACCGTAAGTGCGCAATGCAATCGGGTGCCGGTGCTGGATGGCCACACGGAATGCGTTTCGGTGTCGCTGGAGCGAGGGGCGACGGCGGATGAGGTCCGCTCGGCGTGGTCCTCGTTTCGGGGCGCCCCCCAGAGCCTCGAGCTGCCCTCCGCACCCAAGGCCCCAGTGCGCTATGTCGACGATGGGGACCAGCCGCAGCCCCGTCAGCAGCGGGACCGGGACGGTGGGATGTCGATCAGCGTCGGGCGACTGCGTCCGTGTCCCGTTCTCGACTACAAGTTCGTGACCGTTTCACACAATACCATTCGCGGTGCCGCGGGCGGTGCGATCTTGTGCGCGGAGCTCGCGGTGGCCCGCGGTCTCTTGGCTGGCGTCAAGGCGCCCGCCGCCGCCGCCTCGTGACCGCGCACGAGGTCGTGCCCTCCGCATGAGCCCGCCGGCTGCGGTCCGCGCCACCGTTTCCGCCACCATCGGCAACATTGCCTGCGGATTCGACGTCTTCGGGATGGCTGTCGAGCGGCCGCATGATATCGTCATCGCGCGGTCCTCGGCTGAGCCGGGTGTGAGGATCGAACGGATCCATGGTGATGGAGGGCGACTCCCCACCGATCCAGCGCGAAACGCCGCAAGCGCCGCTGCCCAAGCCGTGCTCGATCAGATCGGTTCTCGAGCTGGTGTCATTCTCGAGATCTACAAGGGGGTGCCGCTTTCGGGAGGTCTCGGCGGCAGTGCAGCAAGCGCCGTGGCTGGAGCGCTCGCGGCGGACGGCCTCCTTCAGGGTGGCATCCCCCGCGAAGGCCTCCTGCGCTGCGCCATAGACGGTGAGCGCGCCGGCTCGGGAGCGGCCCATGCCGACAACGCCGCACCCGCGCTGTACGGGGGCATCGTGCTCGCGATGCCCGGAAGCCGTCTCCACGTCGTGGAGTTGCCCGTGCCGACGGAGCTCTGGGCCGTCGTGGTCCATCCCCACATCGAGGTCCAGACCCAGGACGCCCGCCGTGTTCTCGGTGACGAAGTCCCGCTCGCGGCTGCAGTGACACAATGGGGCAACACGGCCGGATTCGTCGCGGGCCTCTACACCGAGGATTGGGACTTGATCGCTCGGTCTCTCATGGACGTGGTTGCCGAGCCTCATCGCGCTCCCTGGGTGCCGGGCTTTCCGCAAGCCAAGGCCGTCGCGCTCTCGACGGGCGCGCTCGGCTGCTCGCTCTCGGGTTCGGGCCCCTCCGTATTCGCGCTCTGTCGAGGTCCCTCCGTCGCGGAAGCCGTGGGCGAGGCCATCAGCGACGTCTTCCTGGAGGCTGCCGCTCTCGAGTCGGATGTCTACGTTTCGCCCGTGAACTGCGAGGGGGCCGCGCTCGAGGTACTCGACTTCGCACCCGATCCGCGGGCCGGGTCGGCGGACTCCGAGGGAAGAGTCCCGGGCAAGCAAGAAGGTGCGGCGAACGCCGACACTCCGGCGGACGCCCGTTGAGATTCGTCAGCACGGCGGGCCGGACTCCCCCGACCTCGTTTCAGGCCGCGCTGTTCCAGGGTCTGGCTCCGGACGGCGGGCTCTTCATGCCGGAGGCGCTCGTCCCGCTGCCCGGAGAGGTCATCGAGGGGCTACGGGGCGCCGACGCCATCACGTCCGGGCTCACCATAGCGCGTCATATGCTGGGCGACGAGATCGAAGAGGACATGCTGCGCGGAGCCGTGGATGCCGCCCTCGGGTTCCCGATTCCCCTCGTGCCCCTGGGTCCACGAACCCACGTTCTGGAGTTGTTCCACGGCCCGACCCTGGCGTTCAAGGACGTGGGAGCGCGGTTCATGGCCCATTTGATGTCGCGGCTGCATCGGGAACCGCGTCCCCTCACGGTCATGGTGGCTACCTCGGGTGACACCGGCGGCGCGGTTGCTAGGGCGTTCCTCGGGCTGCCCAGCACACGAGTCGTCGTGCTCTTCCCCGAAGGTCGTGTGAGCCCCCGCCAGGAGCGTCAGTTCACGACGCTGCAGCAGAACGTGCTCGCCGTTTCGGTGGCGGGCACGTTTGACGATTGCCAGCGGATGGTGAAGGCAGCGTTCGGGGATCCCGAGCTACGCGACGGGCTTCTCCTTACTTCCGCGAACTCCATCAACATCGGGCGGCTCCTTCCGCAGATCCTCTACTACTTTCACGCCTGGGCGCAGCTTCCCGCGCCCGAATCGGTCGTCTTCTCGGTTCCCTCCGGCAACTTCGGTAATTTGACGGCCGGGCTGATGGCGAAGGAGCTCGGGCTCGAGGTGGACGCCTTCGTCGCAGCCACGAACGCCAACAACGTCGTGCCGGAATACCTGCGCACGGGTCGTTTTGCACCGCGACCGTCGGTACGAACGACCTCCAACGCCATGGACGTCGGAAATCCGTCCAACTTCGCGCGGATCGCGGCGCTCTACGGGGATGACGTCAGTCGTGTACGCAGCCACGTAGTGGGGTCGTTCTGGGACGACGATGACACGCGGAAAGCCATCGCACGGACCTTCGAAGACCACGGATACGTCCTCGATCCCCACACCGCGGTGGCGACGTTGGCACTCCAGGAGGAGCTGCGGCAAAGGCCTCGCAGCAACGGCGTGGTGCTGGCCACGGCGCATCCAGCCAAGTTCAACGAAACGGTGGAAGCCGCGATCGGTCAGCTGATCCCCATACCGGAGGGCTTGGTCGAAGCGCTCGACCGGGAGCCGAGAGTAGAGCGGATCGAGCCCCACCTCGAGGCTCTGCGGCGGGTCGTCCTCGAGTGGGGAGGCGAATGACTCACGTTGCGCGTCGACGTTGAGGCTTACCCTCAGACCGGCACCGGGACCGATTCCGAGACGGGCCCTACCGCCGAATCGGCCGCCACGCCCATGAGCCGGCAGACGTCGTTCTGGTCCTCGACAGACGGGAGCCCCCAACCGGCTTCGTATCCGAAGACCTGCCGGACGCTTCGGGCACCGAAACTGCCATCGAGCACTTCAAGATGGTCTGCGGTGACCAGCGCGGGGTGATCGACGCCGCAGGTCCGGCTGATCCAAAGCAGCTCTTTGCGGAGCTGAACCAGGTAGTTGGCGAGCCGCGCCGCCTTGGAGGTCGGATCCAGACCGCGCATCAGCCACCTATTCTGGGTGGCTACGCCAGTGGGGCAGTGCCCGCTATGGCACCGCTGCGCTTGGATGCAACCGACCGCCAACATTGCCTCTCGGCCGACATTGATCGCGTCGCAACCCAGCGCGAATCCAAGGATGGCCGTCTCGGGGAAGCCTAGCTTGCCGGAGCCGATGAACGTCACTTCCTCATGCAGTCCCGCTTCGGCGAAGACGCGATACACGCGACTGAACGCCAGCTTGAACGGGAGCGCGACGTGGTCGGCGAATACGAGAGGTGCGGCACCGGTCCCGCCTTCTCCTCCGTCTACCGTGACGAAGTCCACGCCCCGATTACGCCGTTGCATGAGGCTCGCGAGATCGCTCCAAAACCCGAGATCTCCGATGGCGGCTTTGACGCCGATCGGCAGTCCGGACACCTGGGCGAGCCGTTCTACGAAGTCCAACATCGAGTCGGCGTCATGGAACTCGGAGTGGAAAGAAGGGCTGACGCAGTCTTGCCCGATTGGGATGCCCCGAATTCGCGCGATCTCCTCGCTGACCTTGGGTCCGGGCAGCATCCCGCCCATGCCGGGCTTCGCGCCTTGGCTGAGCTTGATCTCGATGGCGCGGACCGGGTGCTGTGCGACCTGCTCGCGAAACCGCTCGAGATCGAAGCGTCCTTGCTCGTCGCGGCACCCGAAGTAGCCGGTACCGATCTGCCAGACGAGGTCCGCACCGTGCTGATGGGCACGAGCGATACCGCCCTCCCCGGTGTTGTGCCACGCCCCCGCGATGGCGCAGCCGCGGTTCATCGCCTCGACCGCCGGAGCGCTCAGCGAGCCGAAGCTCATGCCGGAGATGTTCAGTGCCGACTCGGCCCGGAACGCTTTGGACCGCCCTCTTGAACCCCCGACAACCTTTGCACAGGGGAGTCGATACAAGGGCGTCGGATCCTCTCCGGGCTTGTGCCACTTGTGTGGATGACTCGCCGGAAACGCCGCGTTCTTGATGATCAGGAAGTTCGAAGAGCGCTCGACTTCCTCGTCGGTCCCGAATCCGAAGTAGTTGTTCTGCTGCTTGGCGGAGGCGTACACCCATCGTCTTTGATCTCGGCTGAATGGACGCTCCTCGTTGTTGTTCGTGACGATGTACTGACGCAGCTCGGGCCCCACGGATTCGAGCAGATAGCGGAAGTGTCCGATGATGGGAAAGTTGCGCAGGATCGC
This sequence comes from Longimicrobiales bacterium, assembly GCA_965248625.1. GTDB lineage: Bacteria > Gemmatimonadota > Gemmatimonadetes > Longimicrobiales > Gaopeijiaceae. The sequence goes on from OZ252109.1 coordinate 3,941,201, forward strand.
ATGCTTGCGTTGGGTCAGGTCGTGCACGATCACGGCGGCGAGAAATCCGAGAATCGCGAGTGGGATCCAGATCCACATCGTCTTGTCACGGCTCCGTTAGAGGACGGGTGCGCCCTGTCGGATCGCTGACGTCGACGCGCGCCCATCGTTGGGTTTCGGCTGGATGGGGCGTTCTACTTGAACGGGGGGCAGCGCGGTTCGATGAGAGACCACCCGTCCGGCCTTCCTCTAAGGGGAGGTAGCGGGTAATCTGTCCCTAGATTGAGGCATCCATCTTCGCCGGAGCATCTTTTGGATTTCGCCCACGCGTTCCTGGAGGCGGTGGCAGCGAATGACCTCCCCCGAGTCCAGAACCTACTGGGTGTCGATCGGCTTCTCGCTACCGCCAGGGACAAGCAAGGACGTTCCGCGCTACTGATCGCCGCCTACCATGGCCACGAGGAACTGGTCGTCCTGCTGGGCTCGCACATCGAGATCCTCGACCTCTTCGAAGCCTCGGTGGTCGGAGACGTGCAGCGGGTCCGTGAGATCCTGGAAAAGAGCCCCGCGTCCCTCGAGGGCACGTCGGCTGATGGGTTCCACGCACTCGGCTTGGCCGCATTCTTCGGTAACGCCGAGACCGTGGAGCAGCTCCTCGCGATGGGCGCCGACCCGAACACCCCGTCGGCCAACGCGATGAAGGTCCGTGCTCTCCACTCCGTTCTGGCCCGGCCGCGGTCCCCCGGGGCGATCCGAATCGCCCGTATGCTCCTCGAGGGGGGAGCCGATCCCAACGCTCAACAGGACGGGGGGTATGCCGCGCTGCACCAAGCGGCCATGAATGGGCAAGCCGAGGTTGTGGACCTGCTCATCGAGCACGGCGCGGACCGCGAGATACAGGCCGACGACGGCCGGACGGCCGCCGACTTCGCGCGAGAGCGCGGCCGAACCGCCGTGGTGGAGCGACTGCAGGAAGACTGATTCAATGGCGCTATCGCGACCGGGTCGGGTCGCCGGCGCCGGGCTCGAGAATTCCTTCGACGGCCTGTAGCAGCTCATCCGGCCTGAACAGGCGCCCTCCTTTCATCACCCAGACGACGTTGCGCGTTCGGCGGATATCCTCGAGCGGATTCCCCGAAACGACGAACATGTCGGCGAGCTTCCCGGCCTCGATCGTTCCAAGGGACTCCGAAACGCCGAGCGCACGGGCATTGTTTCGGGTGGCGATCTGAAGCACCTCGGCAGGAGGGATCCCGCAGCGGACGTATTGCTGGATCTCCCGATGGATCGAGAACCCCGGTAGGAACCGACCGCGGCTCGGCTGGTCGGTCCCGAGGGACAAGGTGCCGCCGCCGTCGTGGAACGCCTTCACGATCGGACACTTCACCTCGTATATCGCGTCGAACTGCTCATTGGGAGGCCCGGGCCGTCCCCCGCGGGCCGCGAGCCAATCGCGGACTCTCGGTGAGAAGAAGCGTTGCTCGTCGGTCCAAGTATCCAGCGTGTCCGCCGAGGCGCCGAAATAGGCGTACGCGACGATCGTCGCATCATACGTGACGCCGTGTCGCTTGAAGAGGTCGAGAATCTCGCGGAACTCGGGGCTGTCTGGGCGAAACTCGGGGAACGAGGCATAGGCCGACTGCTCCGCAGGGAAAGCGGGGCCGCCCAGGAAATGCTCCACCCGATCGATGCCCATCAGGATGGCGTCTCGCGGGTTGACGGTTCCTCGGTATCCGGACCCGAGGTGGCCGGTCACCGTGAGTCCATGTTGGTGGGCACGCTCGATGAGCGGCTCCAGATGTTCGGGCCGGATGCCCTTCGCCTTGAAGCCCCTTACTCCGCGCTCCGCCCATCGATCAACCTCGTCGTAGATCCACTGCCGGTTCACGGAGTCGTTCCAACCGGGGCGGGCGCTACCGAAGTAAGGACCGGAGTTGTAGATGCGGGGTCCGGCTTGCTCGCCGCGATCGATCCGGGTACGCAGGGCGCCCATGCCCTCCGGGTCGTACTCGCCGGCGGGAAAGGTGGACGTGACGCCGTTCGCCAGATAGATGGCCGGCTGTGCGCGAAACTCCTCGGTGCGGGGCTCGCCGGCCAGGGTCACGCTATAGTGTGCATGAAGGTCGAAGAGGCCTGGAAGGAGGACTTCGTCGTCGGCCAGTTCGATCACACGGGACTCTGATCCCTCCAGATCGGGCGCTCCGCCGACGGACATGATCTTCCCGGCTCGCACGACGATCCCCGGGTTGGCCACTACGGTTGTGCCCGTTCCGTCGAACAGCGATCCGCCACGGATCACGGTGGTGGTTTGTCTCGCCGCCGCCGGCAAGGTCGACGACGCACCTAGTGCGACAACGAGGAGCGTGCGCCGGAGCAGGGAAGGTCCTACGGCAAGATGCTTGTCGCGTACCATTGTTCGCCGTCCTCTTGAATCGGTGTGCTGATCAACCACACTAGTCTGGTGCACGCGGTCGGGCGAACAGACTATTCACCGATCAGGCGCGTTGTCAGGGGCGGGACGCCGACAGGAGAGAGAGTTGTGAATCGAACGAGAGCATCGCGGCATATGCGTCGCCGCGCAGTCGTGGGCGCGGCGCTTCTTCTCCCATTCTCGGCTGCATGCACGGTGACGCTGGAGCTCGGTCACGCCAGCGTGGAGATGCTCAGTGGCTTTCTGGGATTCGTCGTTTGGATCGTGGCCAACTTCCGATACATCGACTATCGCCGGTTCGCTGAGCCCAGCGGCCTCAAGCGATTCTTCGCCTTCTGGTTCGGCTTTCCGGGGACTCTTGTGAGCTTGTTCGCGGTGCCCAGGCGACGCCCCGAGTTGATCCCTCCCGACGACGAGCCCGACGCTGGCGCGTTATTGGCCGAGTGGCGGGAGTACCAGGCGGCGACGGCTCTGACGGGAGCGGCCGACGACCGCCATTCCCGTGTCCCGGAGGACGAGAGACCATGAACGAGCCGAGTGCCGACTACGTACGGGTTGCCAACGAGATCGTAAGCGAATCGAGCCCCGTCGGGATCGACGCGAAGAAGACGCACATCATGATCATCCTCAAGCTCGAGGCCATCGAGCGCCGACTCGCCGCGCTCGAGGCCCGGGTCGAGTGAACGAGCCCAGCGGACGAAAGGCCTTTACCCTCGAGGACGCGAACGCCCTCCTCCCCCTGCTCAACGGCGTCCTCGACGAGATCGAGAGGCTCCACGGGGTGCTCGAGAAACATGGGGAGCGGATGCAGATCCTGGACGCGTTGTGGGGTCAGAGTGTGCTCGCCGAGGACAACCCGGACCACGGCGAGCTGCTCGAGCATCGGGAAGGAGCCCAGCTCGCTGCCGCGCGCATTCGCGCATTGATCGACAATGAGATTCTCGGTCGCGGGATTCGCTTTCCGACAGGCGGGCTCGAGCACGGGCTGCTGGACTTCCCGACGACGCTGGACGGGCGATGGGTATATCTGTGCTGGCGCCGTGGAGAGGAGAGCGTCTGCCAGTGGCACGAGGTGGACGGGGGATTCGCCGGCCGTCGCGCCGTAGGCCCGGCAGAGGCCGCGCGCATGGGGACGGGGGACGACGGCGAGGCGATCGACGATTCAGTGCTGGATTTCTGAGATGGGGCGTCATCGGGCGTTGGGTCTACGTGACTTCGGTCCAGTGGGTTCGACGCGCACGGACGGCGATTGACGGCGAATGGCTTGAGCGGTCTCGTTCCGCGCCGCGAGGATCTGAGGGCGATGGGCCGCTTGTCGCTTCCCATTGTCGCGGTCCAGGTGGGTACGATGATGATGGGCGTCGCCGACACGATGATGGTCGGCCGCGTCTCCCCGACGGATCTCGCCGCCGTCGGTCTCGGCAATGTCTACTTCTTCATGATCGCGGTCTTCGGCATGGGTACGCTCATGGGGCTCGATCCGATCGTGGCGCAAGCGGTAGGAGCGAAGGACTCCGAAGCCATCGCCCGCGGCATGCAGCGCGGCCTCGCCCTCTCACTCTTTCTGTCGTTGATCGCGGCGGTGTTGTTGATCCCTGCCAGCGCGGTACTGAGCGAGCTTCGACAGCCTGCTGACGTCGTACCGGTGGCCGCCGGATATGCGCGGGGGTCGATCCCTGGCATGCTCCCCTTCTACGCTTTTGTCGTGTTGCGGCAGAGCCTCCAGGCGATGGGCCGCGTCGCGCCCATCGTCTGGACTATCGTCGCCGCCAACGCCTTGAACCTCTTGCTCAACTGGATCCTCATCTTCGGGAATCTCGGCTCGCCCCGTCTGGGGGCTGTGGGCTCCGCGTGGGGGTCCAGCGCGGCCCGTTGGTTCATGGCGTTGGCGCTCGCAGCCATTTCCTGGCCCCGACTGAGGCCGTACCTGGCTCACTTCCGGCCCGACGTGCTCGCGGGCGCTCCGCTGGCGCGCATGGCCCGTCTCGGCGCGCCCATCGGCTTACAGTTCCAGCTCGAGTTCGGCGCCTTCGCCGTGATCGGCATCATGATGGGTTGGTTGGGAACCATTGCGATGGCCGGCCACCAGGTGGCCATCAACCTGGCATCACTCACGTTCATGGTGCCGGTGGGGGTCGCGGCTGCATCGGCGGTGCTCGTTGGTCACGCGGTTGGCCGGGGAGACATGGTCGATGCCCGTCGACTGGCGGGAGCCGGCATCTTCTTGGGCGGGACGTTCATGTTGACGACGGCAATAGCGTTCTTGGTGCTCCCGGCTTTTTGGGCTGGCATGTACACGGCGGATGCCGGCGTCCTCGCAGTGGCAACCAGCCTCATTCCGATCGCTGGGATCTTCCAGGTTTTCGACGGGCTCCAGGCCGTCGGGGCGGGAGTGCTGCGCGGGGCGGGTGACACGCGATCGCCCTTGGTCTTCAACGCCCTGGGCTTCTGGCTTCTAGGCATGCCGGTCAGCGTCGTCCTCGCGTTCCAGGCCGGTTTGGGGCCGAGCGGGCTCTGGTGGGGGCTCGCCACCGGCCTTGGCGGCGTAGCCCTGTTCCTATTCATTCGAGTTCACTTGCTTCTGAGCGGGGACGTCGAGCGTGTGGTCATCGACGATCCTGGCGCGGCCTCCCCGGCCGCCATCGCGAGCGCGGGCGCACCCCGCTTACGGTAGGAACGGGGGAGTCGGGTTGAGCGGCGCAGGCGCGGGGCCTGAAGACGAGCTCCTCGACCCCCGAGCTGCCTGGAATCAGGGCGCAGACGCTTGGGAAACGTTCGTCGAGTCCGGGGCGGACTATTATCGCCGGGAGGTACACGGCCCAGCTCTTCTGGACGCGTGCCTTCCGCTCGAAGGGGCTTCCGCGCTCGACCTCGGCTGCGGCCAGGGGTATTTTTCTCGGGGGTTGGCCATGGCTGGAGCCGCCGTGGTTGCCGTCGACATCTCCGAGAAGATGATCGAGTACGCCGTCGGCCACGAGCGCGCCGCGCCGCTGGGTGTCGAATACGTACTCGGCGAGGCTTCCGGAGTGGCCGAGGTGTTACGGCCTGGCTCGTTCGATTTGGTCACCGCGTGCATGTCGCTCCAGGACATGCGGGACGTCACCGCGGTTCTCGGCGCCGCATATCAGATGCTCAGGTCGGCGGGACGGATGGTCTTCTCCGTGCCCCACCCGGCGACGGACACCCCGTTCCGGGAATGGGAACGCGACGCGTCGGGAAGCAAGATCTGCCTCAAGATCGACGGGTACTTCGAGACGGGCCCGACGATCTGTGACTGGAGCATGCCGCGCCTGGCCTACCAGTGGAAAACCCCGTTCTGGAGGTATACCCTGTCGCAGTGGACGGATGCCCTGGCAACCGCCGGCTTCACGATCCGCAGGGTCGTGGAGCCCCGGCCCACCTCGGGGCAGGTGAGCGCCAATCCGGATCTCGAGGACTGCTTTCGGCTGCCATACTTCCTGATCTTCGCCGTCTCGAAGGCCTGAGCCTCAGACCCCCGGGTCGAGGGTTAACGACGAGCGATTCCTTTAGACCCGGGCTGGCCCGCGCCCGGCGGTGCCCGGACGTCGAGACCAGATTCATGTACAGACTGCCGCTTTTCCCGCTCGACGTGGTCCTCTTCCCGGGGGCCGTCATCCCCCTCCACATCTTCGAGCCACGCTACCGGCGCATGGTCGCCCGATGCCTCGAGTACGATCGCCGCTTCGGATTGATGTACCACGACTCCGATCGCTTCGGACCGTTCCTCACCGAGGACGGCAGGGTCGGGGCGTTGGCCGAGATCAAACAATTCCGCGGGCTCCCGGACGGACGCTCTCTGATCCTCATTCAAGGGATAGGCCGCTTCTCGATCGACGACGGCGTGGAGACGGACGAGCCCTACTACGAAGCATTGGTCGAAGACTACGAGGATACGGCCCGAGACGGACCCGACATGTTGGAGCGCCGCCAGACGTCCATCGATCTCTTCACGACCGCGCTGAACTCCCTTCCGAAGCCGCCCTCGACCCTGCCCGATATCGATCCAACGAGCGAGGTGTCGTTTCGGTTCGCGCCGACCGTCCTCATGGATCCCGTATGGAGGCAGAATCTCCTTGAGATGCGGGACGAGCGGAAGCGTCTGGATCGGCTCGACTCCGTCTTCCTCGGAGCGATCGCCCGGTACAAAGCCCCCCGGATAGAGAGCTGATGCCGTTCTCGTTCGAGCCCCAGGAGATCCCGGAAATCCTGCTCGTCGTCCCCACGCTCTACGAGGACTCACGAGGGTCCTTCATGGAGACGTATCGGGAATCCGAGTTCCAGGACGCGAGCGTCGGTCCGTTCGTGCAAGACAACTCGGCACGGTCCCGGAGCGGCGTGCTCCGCGGGCTTCACTTCCAACTCCCTCCGGCTCCCCAGGCGAAGCTCGTCCGCTGTGTGAGCGGGCGGGTCTTCGATGTTGCCGTGGACGTTCGATCGGGCTCGCCGACGTTTGGACAGTGGGTGAGCGTGATCCTGGACGAATTGAACCGGCACATGCTCTACGTGCCTGCAGGCTTCGCACATGGCTACTGCGCTTCGGGCGGGCCGGCGGAGGTCGCATACAAAGTGTCTGCCGAGTACGAGCCCGAGCTGAGCGGGGGTATCCGTTGGGATGATCCGGAGCTGGACATCAGCTGGCCCGTCGCTGCTCCGGTCTTGTCGGACATCGACCGAGCGCTTCCTACCTTGGCGGAGGCCCACGTCCCATTCACGCTCTCGAGCCAACGACCCAGGTGACCGATACGGCCGCCTCCAGGGAAGCCACGGCTCCGTGGATCGAAACGCGTGGCGGCGGGCTCTTTTTCATCAACTCACTCCTCGTGGCTCCGGCCGGCATCATCCTCTTTTCCATCGGCGTGGGTGCGCTCCTGCGCTCCTGGGAAGCGAGCCCGTTTCTCGTCCAGGCGTTCACGGTGTTCCCGACTCTGGCGAAGTACGTCGTTCCCGTAGCCGGGTGGTTGCTGGTCGTCCCGATCTGGAGCACGCTTCGTAACCTCGTGATCGTGACGGCGAAGCCTGCACGGATCGCGTTGCTCGCCTATCTGTTGGTACACCTCGGCTTTCTCGTCTACGCGGTCTGGTTCTGGGTGACCGGACAGTCCTTCCCCGCGGCCGGCTAGCTGATACAGCGGCCACCGCGACTCTCACCCCAACCCCCGGAAGGACACGTTTGATGGAGAACCCGCCGGCCGAGAACCGCATCCGCGTATCGCGCACGGCCCGGTACTTCACGCTCGGCGAGAGCGGGACGGGTTTGACTGAAGCCTGGTTCGTGCTTCACGGCTACCGGCAAGCCGCAGCTCGCTTCCTGCGTCGATTCGTGGTGTTGGAAGGCGCAGGTCGCCGCCTCGTCGCTCCGGAGGGCCTGTCCCGGTTCTACGTGGACCGGGCTCCAGGACGGCACGGGCCCGAGCACCGGGTCGGCGCGAGCTGGATGACTCGGGAGGATCGACAATCGGAGATCCGCGATTACGTCGCCTACCTGGACGCCCTGGGTGAACTCGTGGCTCCCACCGCCCTAGCAAACCCCGTTCGTCGCATCGTTTTGGGCTTCTCCCAGGGCGCACACACCGCCTCACGATGGGTGGCTCTTGGCCAGATTGCCCCGGAGGAGTTGGTCCTGTGGGGCACCGGGTTGGCGGAGGACCTGGATGAGGAGGGCTTAGCGACTGGCTTGAAGGACGTCCGCGTCACGTTTGTCCGGGGGTCCGAGGATCCGTACCGGAATCCGGAGGAGGAGGCGCGGCAGGAGGAGCTTCTCCGGCGAGTTGGCGTGCCTTACCGGACGCTCACGTTCGCGGGGGGCCACGAGATTGCGGACGGACCGCTCCTCGAGATCGTGGGAGTCATGGAGAACCGCGTTTGAGAGCCTGGGCCGACCGGGCTCAGAACTCGCCGACAAGCTCGATCTCGGGGGTCAGGTCGTGCCCGAGCTCCCGCGCCACTGTTTCTCGAGAGAGATCGATGAGCCTGCGCACCTCGGTCGAGGTGGCACCACCTAGATTCACGATGATGTTCGCGTGCCGATTGAAGATCTGTGCGTTGCCCTCCACGCGGCCCTTCAGCCCACACTCGTCGATGAGCCGGCCGGCTCCGATCCCGTCGATCTTACGGAAGATCGAGCCGGCACACGGATACAGCCAGAGGTCTGGATGCCGGTCGTCTCGCCACTCGAGGTTCTCGCGGACCACGCGACGAAGCTTCTCAGCCGGTGTGGGATGGAGTCGAAATGTGACGTTGAGGACGATGTCCTCGCGCTCGTGCAGGACGCTGTAGTCGTACCCGAAGCGAAAGTAGCCGGCGTCCACGGAGCGGCGCGCTCCTTCCTCGGTGAGGATTTCCGACGACTCGACGACCTCTTCGATGAAGACGGTCCGCTCACGCGCTGGGGCGGGTGACAAGAAGTGTAGATTCTGCCACATCGCCCCACCGATCGTACTCGGAATGCCCACGAAGTGGTGGAGTCCTCCGAGTCCGCTTGCCACGGTCGCCTGGATGAGGTCCGGGAAGCTGTCGACGCCGGCCCCGGCCCGGACCCGAGTCTCGTCCAGGAAGTGGATTCCGCCGACCTCCGAGCGGATCACGAGCCCCCGGTATCCTCGGTCGCCGACCAGGATGTTCGCGCCCCGGCCCAGGAGGAAGTACGGGAGTCCGAGCTCGCGGGCGGCGAGAATGGCCTCAGCCAGCTCGTCCTCGGTCGTGGCGCGATAAAGGACGTCCGCGGGCCCACCGATTCGGAAAGTGGTCATTGGGCCCAGGGTGACGTCCCTCTCGAGTCGTCTCTGCCCGAGACGCCGCTCGAGCTCGTCGAGGGGAAGCGTCGTGTTCACGCTCGTCCGCACTGAGTGGAGTGTGCCCGGTCGCGGGGTCGCGGGTCCATCAGGGGCGCGGGCGTGCCTAAGATAGCGGGCTCCGGAGCCCGCAGGGAGCCCGGCGGGGCCTACGCACTGGTTGCCGCCGTCGTGTCCGCCTATGGGATGGCTCGTCCCGGAGCCGAACCACGAGGTGTGGTCCATGAGGAAGAGGCACATCCGCCCAGGATGCGCTGGACGTGGGCATCTGGGGCAGAAGGGCCGCCTCTGGCACGAACCTTCCCAGCGGAAGACGGATGGGAGTCCGTCAGGACCCGGTCCGGACGGGTGGGGATGACGTGTGGAGGGGCCGGTGGCCGCTGGGCCCTGGATCCGGCCGGGTCTGATGGCTCCTGACTCAGGTCTTGACGCAACGGAAGGAGAGCGAAACGGTGAACGCGACGGCAGCTCTTAGACAAAGGTCGTTTCTGATCGTCGGACTGGCGCTGGCCAGCGGCGCGTTGTCAACGCCCGTGGCCGGTCAGGTCGACGGGGCGATCGAGGGCCGCACCCTCACGTTGGAGGATGCCCTCGACCTCGCCCGACTCAACAACCCGATCTTCCGGCAGGTCGAAAACGACGCCACCGGGGCCTCCTGGGCTGTGAGAAACGCCTACGCCGGCCTACTCCCGGGCGCGAGCGTCAACTCGGCGGCTACATATCAGGCGGAGGGCCCACAGCGATTCGGGCTGTTCACGAGCGCGGACATCGGCGCCGGAACATCGACGGACTACCTGTATTCCTCGTACAACATCAACCTCACCTATTCGCTTTCGGCGAGCACGTTCGCCCGCATCAAGAGCGCCAAGGCCGACCGGAGCGCGACCGGTGCGCGCATCGCGGCGGCGGAGTTCACCATGGAGTCGGCGGTCACCGCGCAGTATCTGGCGACCCTGGGCGCCCGAGACCGGGTGCGTGCTTCACAGCGAGCGCTCGAGCGTGCCGAGGAGAACTTCGAGCTGGTGAGCGCGTGGGTCGAAGTGGGGGCCGTCGTGGCGACCGATGGAAAGCAAGCGGAGGTCGACCAGGGCCGGGCGTTGGTGCAGCTGCTCCAGGACGAGAACGCACTCCGTAGCGAGATGCTTCGTCTGATGGAACAGCTCGGGCTCCCCTTGGAGGAGGAGTTGGTGCTGGCGAGCGAGTTCGAGATCTTCGATCCCGACTTCGACGGACAGGAGCTGACGCAGAGAGCCTTGGCCTCTCATCCCGCGTTGCGCGCATACGCTGAGTCGGAGCGGGCGCGGAGTGCGGGTGTATGGCAGGCGCGAAGCTCCTACTTTCCGACGATCAGCGTTTTCGCCAACTGGTCAGGATTCGCTCGGCAGGTCGGGAGTGAAAAGTTTCTGCTCAATCAGGCGCGCGACGGCTCCTCCGGCGGGACCGCGAACTGCGAATTCCTGAACCAGGTCTCCAACGGACTGAGTTCGCCGCTGGACGGCTACCCGCGCGACTGCTCGACCTTCGCGCTGACGCCAGGGGCTGAAGCCGAAATCCTCGCCTCGAACCAGGTCTTTCCGTTCAATTGGGACAAGGACCCGCTGTCGCTCACGTTCCAGGTCTCGTTGCCCATATTCCAAGGATTCGACCGCCAGGTTCAGGTGGAGCAGGCACAGAACCTCGCCGATGACGCCCGTGAGCAGAGACGAGCGGAGGAGCTTCGGTTGCGGACCGCCGTTACCCAGGCCGTCGACGACTTGCGCACGAACTACCGCGTCATCGAGATCGAGTCCCGTAGCCGCGAGGTCGCGACCGAGCAACTGGATCTCGCCAGGGAGCGGTACCGCCTGGGGGCGGCTGCCTACCTCGAGCTGCTCCAGGCCGAGGAGTCGCTGGCCACCGCGGAGCGAGACTATCTGAACGCCCTCTACAGCTTCCACAGCTCCGTGTTCGCCCTGGAGCTCGCCGTAGGCGCTCGGTTGCTCACGGATGCTGCGGATGAGTAGGTGCGCGCAGCCTGCTTGCGGGCTCGGCACTGGCACACCGCCCTACCGAACGTGTAGGGTTCAAGCGAACGAGCCTTTGCCGCGGGTCTGGGTCCGTGGCACTCCCAGCTCGGCTCACTCCATTACTCGGACGGGCTCCTAGTGGACATCATCAGAGACACGAAGCCGAAGAAGAAGAAGCGCATCATCACGATTACGATGGGTGCGCTGCTTCTCGTGGTCATAACCGGCTACCTGTCCACGCTGAACCCGGCGGCGCCGAGCGTCGACCGGGCGGTCGTGTGGATGGACACCGTCCAGCAGGGCACGATGGTCCGACAGGTGAGGGGTCCCGGCACGCTCGTCCCAGAGCGTATGCGATTCATCACGGCCGTCACGCAGGGAAGGGTCGAGCGTAAACTCGTCTTGCCAGGGGCCACCGTTAGCGCGGAGACGATCATCGTTGAGCTCGCCAATCCGGACGTCGAGGTCCAGCTCCTACAGTCCCAGCAACAGCTCTCGCAGGCCGAAGCGACCCTCGTCCAGCTACGGACGAACCTCGCGACGCAACGCCTGAACCAGCAGGGGCTGGTCGCCCAGACGAGGACGCTGTACAACCAGGCGAAGCGAGACCACGAGACGAACCAGCAGCTGTACGACCGGAATCCGGAGCTCGTCGCGTCCGCCGAGCTGGCTCGCACCCGCGACCAGCTAGAGGAGCAGGAGCAGCGCCTAGGGCTCGAGGAAGAACGCCTGGTCCTCATACAGGAGTCGATCGACGAGCAGGTCGATGCGCAGGCAACCCAGGTGCGTCGTCTAAGGGCGATCGTGCAGTTCAACCAGGAGCGTGTCGCCTCGATGGAGGTAATGGCGGGAGTGGACGGCGTTCTCGCGGAAATGCCTCTCGACGAAGGACAGTGGGTGATCGCCGGCGGTACGCTGGCGCGGGTCGTCGTGCCGGGGCGACTGAAGGCCGAGTTGAGGATCCCTCAGACACAGGCACAGGACATCGCCCTGGGTCAGGACGCCTACATCGATACACGCAACGACACGATCGTTGGTCGCGTCACCCGCATCGATCCGGCGGTGCAGAACGGGACTGTGACCATCGATGTGACCTTGCCGGAAGATCTCCCGCGGAGCGCTCGGCCGGACCTGAGCGTGGACGGTACAGTCGAGATCGAGCGCCTCACAGACGTGATCTATATGGGCCGGCCCGCGTACGGGCAGGCCAACAGCCGTGTGGGGATCTTCAAGCTGGACACCGATGACGGGCACGCGTTGCGCATCAACGTCCAGCTCGGCCGGAGCTCCGTGAACGAGATCGAGGTGCGCGAGGGCTTGCAACCCGGAGACATCGTCATCCTATCAGATATGTCACAGTGGGACGGGTTCGACCGGGTACGGCTCAGGTAGGGAATCGGATCAGGGGCGTGAAACCGCACCCGCTACGTGGACGTACGTCGTAGCATCATTCGCTCGCAGGGGTGCCTGACCGGATTCGAGAAGCTTGATCGGGCCTGGACGCCGCTTCTACGGGGGACCAACAGGGGATTGATAAGCGATGGAAGACGAGAGGAATACACTGATCCAACTCCGAGGGTTGTCGAAGGTGTTCTTCACGGAGGAAGTGGAGACTCATGCCCTCTCCGACGTCCACCTGAACATCGCGAGCGGTGAGTTCGTATCGATCGCCGGGCCTTCGGGTTGCGGGAAGACGACGCTTCTCTCGATCCTCGGTCTGCTGGATTCCCCCACGGGCGGCGAATACCTGCTGGACGCGGAGCCAGTCGCGAATCTGACGGCGTCCGACCGCGCGAAGATCCGAAATCAGGCTATCGGGTTCGTCTTCCAGGCGTTCAACTTGATCGGCGACCTGACCGTCTACGAGAACGTCGAGCTTCCGTTGACGTATCGCGGCATGCCGGGCTCGGAGCGGAAGGAGCGTGTCCAGGCCTCTCTGGACCGCGTCGGCATGGCGCACCGGATGAAGCACTACCCCTCCCAGCTCTCCGGCGGTCAGCAGCAGCGCGTCGCCGTTGCACGCGCCATCGTCGGCAAGCCGCTCATCCTCTTGGCGGATGAGCCGACAGGTAACCTCGACTCGAAGAACGGGCTCGCAGTGATGGACCTCATGAAGGAGCTTCACGAGGAGGGAGCCACGATCTGCATGGTGACCCACGATCCCCGCTATGCGCTCATGGCAGACCGGTCGGTCCATCTCTTCGATGGACAGATCGTGTCCGAAGAGGATGCGCAGAAGGCGCACGAGCTGGAGGAGAGCGGCTTCGACGTACACGGATAGCACCAGCTCCGCCGGGCATTCGATGGACAATTGGGGGGCGGCCGGGAGGCCGCCCCCCTTTTCATCTCTGCATGTCAGCACCGGATGCTGGGCTGCCCTGACAGTCCCGAGCGCCGTCACTACATTACGACCCCGAGACGCGTGCTCGGCGTTCGCAGCCCTGCCGGCCGAGTCGTGTCGAGCGCCTGCTGACGCACCAGCATCTACGCCCACGCCACGGAACCAGGCATGATCAAGCTGAGAAACCTCGAGAAGTCCTATAGATCGGGTGCGGGGGAGACCTTCGTGCTTCGCCGGATCACGGCCGAGATTCGGGAGCGGGAGTTCATCACGATCATGGGACCTTCGGGGGCGGGCAAATCGACCCTCCTCAGCATTCTCGGCATGCTCGATAGCGATTGGAGGGGGGAGTTCTACTTCTTGGACGAGCCGGTCCACGCGATGAAGCCCCGTCATAGGATCGAGCTCAACAAGCGCTACATCGGCTTCGTATTCCAGCAGTATCATCTGCTCGACGATCTGACCGTATACGAGAACCTCGAGATCCCGCTCTCGTATCGGAACGTGAAGAGAAAAGAGCGTCAGTCGATCGTGGCCGACTCCCTGGACCGTTTCAACATCGTCGGGAAGAAGGACCTCTACCCGAGTCAGCTGTCCGGGGGTCAACAGCAGCTCGTCGCCGTCGCTCGCGCAGTCATTGCCGACCCTAAAGTGATCCTCGCTGACGAACCGACGGGGAGCCTGCACACGTCTCAGGGAAGGATGATCATGGAGCTGCTCAAGACGCTCAACGAGCAGGGGACGACAATCATCCAGGTGACCCACAACGAGGACTGGGCGTCGTTTGGCGACCGAATCATCAATGTGAAGGACGGTTGGATCGTAGACGAGTAGACCACGTCGGGCTCGATCGGCGACCCCCCGAAATGGGTAGGAGGACATCGATGGGCCTCTCCCCGGCTCCCAACACCGGAGGCGGCTGACCGTGCCCCGGGTGCTCGTCGCGGACGATCAGCCCGACGTCCTGGAGGCGGTGAGGCTCCTGCTCAAGGGCGAGGGGTTCGAAATCGAGACGACGGCCTCGCCCGGCGGCGTGCTGTCCGCCCTGGAAAAGGGCGAGTTCGACGCCGTCCTGATGGATCTCAACTACACCCGCGACACCACGTCTGGGCAGGAAGGGCTCGACTTGCTCTCCCGACTCCAAGCCCTGGACGCCAGCGTGCCCGTCGTGGTGATGACGGCGTGGGGCAGTGTCGAGGGGGCGGTGGAGGCGATGCGGTTGGGAGCACGCGACTACATCGAGAAGCCCTGGGACAACGAGCGTCTACTCGCCACGCTACGGACACAGATCGAGCTTGGCCGCGCGATCCGGAAGAGCCAACGTCTCGAAGACGAAAACCGACTCCTGAGGCGCGAGGGAGCCCCCGGGCTGATCGCCGACTCGAAGGCCATGGAGCCCGTGCTCCGCATCATGGAGCGCGTGGGGCCCTCGGACGCCAACGTGCTCATCACTGGCGAGCACGGCACGGGCAAGGACGTGGTCGCACGCCGACTCCACGCGGTATCCGACCGCGCCAAGAACTCGTTCGTGGCCGTGAACGCCGGGGGCTTCTCCGAAGGCGTGTTCGAGAGCGAGTTGTTCGGCCACGTGAAGGGCGCGTTCACGGACGCTAAATCCGACCGTGTAGGCTGCTTCGAGCTCGCGAACAAGGGCACCCTCTTCCTCGACGAGATCGCGAACATCTCGCTGAACCAACAGGCCAAGCTCTTGCGCGTCCTGGAGACGGGGGAGATCCAGCGCGTAGGATCCTCCAAGTTGCGCAAGGTCGATGTCCGCGTGCTCTCTGCCACGAACGCCGATCTCGAGACGACGGTCACGGAGGGCGGATTCCGCGAGGATCTCCTCTATCGCCTGAACACCGTTGAGATCCACCTGCCCCCACTTCGGGAAAGACGGGAGGACATCCCCGCTCTCGCCGAACACTTCCTTCAGCGGCACGCTCATCACTACCGATCTTCCGTCGCGGGCTTCGGCGCGGACGCCATGCAAGCCCTGCTTCGCCATCCCTGGCCGGGCAATGTCCGTGAGCTGGAGCACGCGGTCGAGCGGTCCGTGCTGATGGCACAGGGTGCGGAGATCGGTGTCGAGGATCTGGGGCTGAGGCGTCGGGAAGACGGTACGGGTCCGTTGGAAGACCTCACGCTTGACGAGGTCGAGCGCGTTCTCATCGAGAGGGCCCTCGGGCGCTTCGACGGAAACGTCAGCCAAGCCGCCCACTCGCTGGGGTTGTCGCGGAGCGCGCTGTACCGGCGCCTTCAACGACACGACCTGTGAGCGGAGACGGCGTCCCCCCCGGTCGGGACCGCCCGCTCACCACTCCGGCTCAGTCACCGGAGTCAGACGGTTCAGACCCCGGCGCTGGGCGTTGGGGCAGGGGAGAGTCACGAGGCCTATGGCGAGGACTCGGCCATGACCGCCTCGTGCTCGCACTCGCGTTGTTGGCCGGATTGCCGGGCATCGCGGTCTCGCTGGGGTTCATCTGGCTGGCCTCGTTAAGCCTCAGCACGCGAGTGACCGCCGCGTTCCTCCTCGTCGGCGCGTGGCTCGCGATGACGTTCGCGCTACGGGAACGGGTTGTTCGGCCTCTCCAGACTCTGTCCAACATGCTGGCCGCGCTCCGCGTCGGAGACTATTCGATTCGAGCCCGGGTCACCGAAGCCAGCCGAGACTCGCTCTCGCTCGCGTTCCACGAGGTCAACGCGCTGGAGGAGATTCTTCGAGATCAACGTCTCGGGGCAGTGGAAGCGACAGCCCTCCTCGAGAAGGTCCTGACCGAGATCGACGTCGCTGTCTTCGCGTTCGACGACGAGAGACGACTCCAACTGCTCAACCGCGCCGGATCACGGCTGCTCGGCCGCCCACCGGAACGGGTGATCGGCTTGACGGCCGACGAGCTTCGGCTCGAAGACGCCCTCGTTGGCCAGGCGCCCCGGACCATCGAGGTCTCGATGGCAGGGGGCACGGGCCGGTGGGACCTGAGACGAAGCATCGTTCGACAGGAAGGGCTCCCTCTCCAGCTGCTCGTCCTGACGGACCTGAGCCGCGCGCTGCGCGAGGAGGAGCGCCAGGTATGGAAGAGACTGATCCGTGTACTGTCGCACGAGATCAACAACTCGCTCGCACCCATCAAATCGATTACTGGGAGTCTTCAAAGCCTCTTGCTACGCGATCCTCGGCCCTCGGACTTGGATAGTGACGTTGGTAGCGGCTTGCAGGTCATCTCGTCGCGATCGGAGGCCCTCTCCCGCTTCATGTCGAGCTATGCACAGCTCGCTCGGCTCCCTCAGCCCGAGCTGAACCCCGTGGAGGTCGGGCCCCTCGTCGAACGGGTCTCGGCGCTGGAAACGAGGCTCGACGTCGCGGCCTCGGGCCCGGGCGGCGTAACGATCCAGGCCGACGCCGACCAGCTCGAGCAACTGCTGATCAACCTGATTCGGAACGCGGTCGACGCGGCTCTGGCATCCGGCGGTGGTGTGGAGGTTCGTTGGCGCCGCAGGGGGGGGGACATCGAGATTCTCGTGGACGACGAAGGACTCGGCGTCGCGGATACGTCGAACCTCTTCGTTCCGTTTTTCACGACGCAACAAGGTGGCAGCGGCATCGGGCTCGTCCTGAGCCGGCAGATCGCCGAGAGCCATGGGGGGAGCCTCGAGCTCCGCAACCGGACGGGCGGTTCCGGTGCGCAAGCGCTTCTAAAGCTCCCCCTGGATCCGGGCGCCCCCTCCGCGGGCGGGGCCTGATCGGAAAAGGTGCCCGCCGAGGGAGCGGCGTTCGTTGACATTAGGCGAGCCTCAAATCATATTTAGCCTCACCTAAATCGTCTATCCACCTGTTGTCCTGGGGCGAGCCCCGACATGCGTTTCAGTCCGAGTCACACCGCTCTGGGCCTCACTCTCCTCGCTCTCGGGTGCAGCGAAATCCTGACCTCTGCGCCCTCGGACAGCGATCTGTTCGACGCTCCGTTGCCGGGCCTCACTCCTGAGCAGATGGCGGCGTTCGACCGCGGCGACGAGCAATTCGGGCGCGCATTCGCACCCGCGGAGGGGCTGGGGCCGATCTTCAACAACACGGCCTGCGCAGCATGTCACAGCGGTGACGGCCGAGGTCGGCCTGAGAACAATCTCGTGCGATTCGGCGTGTCTCCGGACCTGGCCCGGCATCTGGGAGGGCCTCAGCTGCAGACCCAGGCGATCTCGGGTGCAGTCCCCGAAACGCTCCCCGCCGGGGTGCCGGCCTCGATTCGGCTTCCCCCGCCCGTCTTCGGAATGGGACTCGTGGAAGCCATTCCAGAGGAGACGATCCTGTCCAACGCGGATCCGGATGACCAGGATGGGGACGGCATCTCCGGGCGCCCGAATTGGGTGGTGCCCCCGCCCTGGGTCCCGTCCACTGAGCGCGGCGCCGCGCCCGGACCCCGCGTCGGGCGATTCAGCCGGAAAGCGCAGGTTTCGACCTTGATCCAGCAGACGGTCGAGGCCTACCACCAGGACATGGGGATCACGAGCGATTTCCTCCCCGCGGAAAACGCCAATCCCCAGGGTGCGCCGGACACGCAGAGCGCCGACCACGCGCCGGATCCCGAAGTCAGTGAGGCCGACGTGCGGGCGGTGGTGGACTACATCCGCATGCTGGCTCCCCCGGCACCGGGTCCGGAAACGGCGGAAGTACAGCAAGGCCGAACGCTCTTCGCCGTCGTCGGGTGCGCATCGTGTCACATCCCCGTCTTGCGATCGGGTGCCCATCCAGTCCAGGCGCTCTCCACGGTGGACGTGAGCCTGTTTTCCGATCTTCTGCTTCACGACATGGGCGACGATCTGGCGGACGGCCGCCCCGACGGGCAGGCCGACGGGCGCGAATGGAGGACGTCACCGCTGTGGGGTCTTCGTCTGGTCCGTGAGTTCCTCGACGGAGACGCATTCTTCCTCCATGATGGGCGGGCCCGCAGCATCGAGGAGGCCATCATGTTCCACGGCGGCGAGGGAGCCGCGAGCCGTAGCGCCTTCAACGCTCTGTCGGCGTCCGAGCAGGCGGCTCTGCTCGGGTTCGTCGGGACCCGGTGACGACCATGGACCGGCGCGCCTTTCTTGGTACGACCGCCGCCGCACTCGCGGCAGCACCGCTGGCCGGCTGTGCTTCACTTGTCACGGTGTCCGTCGCACCCGTCGACGGCCGTATCCGCCTCGTCCTAGCCGACCATCCGAGCCTGGCCACGGCGGGAGGAGCGCTGCGAATCCGTCCTCGTGGGTGGTCGGACAGCCTCTACCTGCTCGCCCTCGGGGACGGGCAGTTTGGGATCCTGGACCCCACGTGCACTCACCGCGGGTGCACGGTGGAGGTGGAGGGGCCCCGACTCGTGTGCCCGTGTCACGGCTCGACCTACGACCGGAGCGGACGGGTGCTCGTGGGGCCTGCCGAGCGGCCTCTGTCCGCTGCCGGGAGCGTCGAGGTTAGGGGCGATGAGCTGATCATCGACCTCGCCGCAGAAGGGGACTCGGGAGGATGACCGTACGATTGCTCGCCGTGTTCTCGACTCTGGTCCACGCGTCGATGGTCGCGCCGTTGAGCGCGCAGCAGGACACCACGGCCGTCGACCCCGAGCAGGTTACCGTTCCCGGTAGCATGTACGACAAGCCGTACCTCACCACCTTGGCTGGTCGCACGGCGATTGGCGGGTACGCCGAAGGGCACGCGCGGTTCGGGCGAGTGGACGGAGTCACGGAGGAGCTTGGCTTCGAGGCGAAGCGGTTCAACCTGTTCACCGCGACACGTGTAAGCGATTACCTGCGCATCGGCGCCGAGATCGAGTTCGAGGAGGGAGGGGAGGAGATCAAGCTGGAGTATGCGGCCATCGACGTCATGTTCAGCACTCGCCTGGGTCTTCGGGCGGGGATGATCTTGTCGCCACTGGGCCGGTTCAACCTCTCCCACGACAGCCCCAGGAACGAGTTCACGGATCGTCCGCTCGTCTCCACTGATCTCACAGGCGTCGCGCTCTCAGAGGCGGGTCTCGGAATCTTCGGAACGCTGCCGTTACGAGGCGGACCGCGGGTCACGTACGAGGCCTACGCGACGAACGGCTTTCACGACGGGCTCATCACCGCGTCGCCCGAGGGCACGCGCATCCCTCTGGGCCGCGGAAACACCGAGGACGAAAACGCCTCTCCGGCGTTCGTAGCGCGGACGGCGCTCTCTCCGCGGGTCGGGTACGAGCTCGGCCTATCCGTTCACCACGGGGCTTACAACGTCTTCGACGCGGACGGGCTCGCGGTAGACGAGCGCCGCGATCTGACGATTTGGGTGGTGGACGCGGAATTCGCCCCGTTGGGAGTTCGCCTCAACGGCGAGTGGGTCCTCGTGTCCATCGACGTGACTCCGGGCCTCATCGACGTGTACGCCGGTCACCAGTCGGGTTTCTACTGGGAGGCGGTGAGGGACTTCGGATCTGGCTGGGTACGCAACATGCCTCGATCGTATTTCTCCGTAGGCGCGCGTTGGGATCACGTGGACTTCGACACGGATGCCGTGGGAGACGACGTGAGTCAATTGTCACTGGGCCTGAACTTCCGCCCGACCAGCGAGACTGTCCTGAAGCTCGACTATCTTCGCGGGTGGAGCGACGACGGGTTCAACAACAGAGCGCACCACGCGGGTGTGTTGTTTTCAGTAGCCACGTATTTTTGACCGGGGAGAACGAGCGGATTCCCGCTCCAGGGCCTTCCGCCGGAATCCCGGTCACCTCTTCAGACCTTCGAACAGCTCGCTGCGCCCGGGCGTGAGGGGTGCCCCGCCGCTGTACCGTCGGATTCGGCCTACCTCGGCACGATCTCTGCAGATACCCCCGTCAGCGCCGGGTACATCGGCGCGGAAACCGCCCTTGAAGCTAGATAATCACTGCGACAATGCATGATTGACGACCCAAACGATCGTGGCGCGCCGGCAACGCCGCCACGAGGATGGAAGCTCCCCAGCCCGCCCCAATTCGGAGCGGCGCGTGATCCATACGGGCGTATCTCCGGCGCTGCATCGTCCGGCGCCGAGTCGTCCCGCCCTGATCGCCCGACCTTCGTCTCTCACGAGCTCTCGGAGGTCGGCGAGCGTCCGACCCGCGTCCTGTTGGTCGAGCACGAGCCGGCGGATCTCGAAGGCCTGCGCGAGACATTCGACCGAGTCGGAGACGCTCGGCTCGAGCTCGAATGGGTCAGCGAGCTGTCATCCGCCCTTCAACGCCTCTCTCAGGGAGGCGTCGACGTCGTGCTCCTCGATTTGAACCTTCCGGACAGTGAGGGGCTCTTGACGTTCGAGCGGACGTTCGCGTTCGCCCCGGACGTGCCGGTGGTCGTGCTGGCCAGCCACGATGACGAGGACCTCGCGGTGGCCACGGTCCAGGCCGGGGCTCAGGACTACCTGGTCAAGGATCTCGTCGACGAGCACCTTCTCGTCCGTGCAGTGCGATACGCAGTCGAGCGTCACCGGTTGCTTTCGGCACTCCGAAGCTTGTCGCTCATCGACGACCTCACAGGGCTGTACAATCGCCGTGGCTTCGCCGACCTGGGTGAGCAGCACCTGAAGCTGGCTCGGCGATCCGGCCGTGCGGTCACACTCGTGTACGCCGATCTGGACCGCTTCAAGAACATCAATGACAGCCTCGGTCATCACGTAGGGGACCGGGCGCTGCTCAAAATCGCCGAGATCTTTCGTGCGACCTTCCGTCGCTCCGACATCATCGCGCGTCTCGGCGGTGACGAGTTCGCCGTTCTGGCCCTGGAAACGACGGGTGAGGATGCCGAGGCCTTAGTGGAGCGGCTCCGCGAGCGGATCGAGGACTTCAACCAGATGAGTCCGGAGCCTTTCCAGCTGTCGATCAGCGTTGGAATCGCTCGTTTCGGTGAAGGGAGTCGTGCTCCGTTAGACGAGGTGCTTGCGCAGGCCGACGCGGCCATGTACGACGAGAAGAGAAACAAGCGAGTCGCGTCGCGGTAAGCCATACAACGGGCGAGCGCGATGCCCGTCGACTCCCTGACCTGAGAGCTCGGCAACGGTGTCGGTTGGAGAACCGGATTCCATGACGCTCCCCGAGAGCGTTTCCGCACCCGATGCGGTCAAGACACGCGGGCCCGTGCATTGGCTCGGGCGCGTGGCGCAGCGGGCAGGGGTTGCCTCGGACGACCTTCCCGACGTCCCACCGGGTACGCCGACTCAGGAGGCCTGGCCTGTATTCACCAGGTCCATGGGGATCGACGACCAGGCTCTGTCAAAGCTCGTTGCGGAGTACTTCCGGCTCGAGGTAGCCAATCTCGACCTCGTCGATCCGGCGACGGTGGCTCGAGTCACCGAGGACATGGCCCGTAAGTATCTGATCTTCCCCGTCGGCGAGAGCGACCGTCACATGATGGTCGCCACGTGCGACCCCACCGACGTGGAGGCCGAGCGCAGCCTCGGATTCACCTCCGGGCGGACGACCGTGTTCCACGTCGCTGCGCCAAACGCGATCCAGGACGCCATTGACGCTCGCTTCTCGCCAGACCGAGCGGTGGAGTCCATCCTGGGATCACTCGAGGAAGAGTCGCTCGACTCGGTCAAGCTGATCGAGGACCGGGGCCCGGAGTCCGTGTCGGCCGAGGACGCCAAGGCTACGCCGGTCGTCAAGCTCACGAACCTCATCATCCAAGACGGGATTCAGGCCAGCGCGAGCGACATCCACATCGAGCCCGGCAAGGGAACCGGTAACGTGAGGATCCGCGTCGACGGAGTGCTTCGCCAGCACATGGAGGTCCCCATGTCGGCGCACAACCGGGTCATCTCCCGGATCAAGATCTTGTCCAAGCTGGACATTGCAGACCGACTACGTCCGCAGGACGGAAAGGCCCGAGTCCGCATCAAGAACCTGGTGTATGACTTGCGCGTATCCACGATCCCGACGGCCGGCTCGGAGAAGTGTGTCATTCGGATTCTCGATTCGAACAAGGCATTCACTCTGGAAGACCTCGAGCTGCCAACAGAGGAGCTGAGGAGCTTCCGAGAGCTGCTTAACTTCCGTGACGGCATCGTTCTCGCCACGGGTCCGACGGGCTCTGGAAAGACCACTACGCTGTACGGCGCGTTGCACGAGCTCGCGACCGGTGCGGTCAACATCATGACGGTGGAGGACCCCGTCGAGTACGACCTCCCGGCGATCACTCAGACCCAGGTGGAGACCAGGCAGTCGGTGACCTTCAGCTCGGCGCTCAGGGCGATTCTGCGTCAGGACCCCGATGTCATCCTGGTGGGTGAGATCCGCGACCGGGAGACTGCTGAGACCGCCGCTCAGGCCGCCATGACCGGCCACCTCGTGCTCGCGACAGTGCACGCGAACGACGCGGTTGCCGCCGTGGCGCGCCTAGCCGACTTGGGTCTCCAGTACAGCACGATCTCGACATCGCTTCGGGGTGCCATCGCGCAGCGGCTCGTTCGCAGGGTGTGCAAGCACTGCCGGGAGTCGGTGGGCGCCGACCTTACGCCCGACGAGCAACGGCTGTTCGATCGGTACGAGGTGGCGCCAGTCGTCCGCGCGGTGGGGTGCGCGGAGTGCGGCTTTACGGGCTTCCGCGGGCGTCTGCCGATCATGGAGGTCCTCACTGTGGGGCCGGAGGCTCCAAGACGCCATTCACATGCGGAAGGGGCACACGACGTTGCACACGCTCGCGCTCCAAGGCGGGATGAGACCCATTCAACGAGTCGCGTTGGATTGGGTCGAGCAGGGCAAGACCCCGCTGGACGAGGTCGAGCGGGTACTTGGGCAGATCGTCGACGAGGAAGAGGCGAAGCAGAGCGCCGCCCCGGCGAAGATCCTCCTCGTCGACGACGACGAGGAAGTACGGTACATGCTCCAGGAGCTCCTGCTCCGCGAGGGCTACGGAGTGACGGTCGTCGACGACGGGCAGCAAGCCCTCGATGTGCTCAAGGGCGATCCCGATTTCTCGCTGATGATCCTCGACTTGGGCATGCCGAAGTTGGATGGCCGACAGGTGCTGGACCAGGTGCGAGGGTGGGTCGACACCGCCGCGCTCCCGGTGCTCGTTTGGACCGGGTCAGGACATGAGGACAAGGACGAGCGGGCCCTTCTGGAAGCCGGCGCCGACGACTACGTCCGGAAAGACGTACCCCCGGACCGCCTGATGGCCCGGATCAAGGCCGTGCTCCGTCGGTCGGCGATGTAGCTTTCCTCGCTTCGCTCCCACCAACCTCCGCGCACGAATCCCGATTCCGACGGTTTCGTAACAGACCCGTCGAGGTTCGGTAACCGTCGGTTACAATCCGCCACTGGCCCCTTAACGTTTGGTCGTCGACCGCGCCTCTAGTGACAGGGAGTGTCCCGTGGTGTGCAGCGCAGGTGGTTGGGTCAATCGGGTCCCACTCGGCCTCGTTCCAAGCTTGGCCGTATTGCTATTGGTCTGGTGCGCGAGGCCCGCGTCCGGCCAAGTCGAGATCGAGGCCAGGACGGCGAGCATCGAGGTCGGAGGTCGCGTCCACGCCCAGATGGTCAGCTCCACGGCGGACGACGGTCATCAGACGGACTTCGTGCTTCGTCGGGCCCGACTGACATTCGACGTCGCCGTGAACGACTTCTTGGATGGACGGGTGCAACCGGACTTCGAAAAGTCCACCCTGCGACTCAAGGACGCGTACTTCCGCTTGAACTTCGATCCGGCGTTCAGGATCTCGGCAGGCAACCTCAAGCGGGCGTTCGACCTGTTCCAGCTGGTCAGCTCCACGCAGCTCCCCGTGATCGAGCGGGACGGCGAGATCCCGGGTGTGTCCGATTGTGCCGGACCCCATGGCACCTGTTCGTTCGGCCGATTCTCCGAGGACCTCGACTATTCCGATCGAGACACCGGCGTGCGCGTCGACGGCGCCTTTGAGTCTCAGGGCGTGTCCTACATGGCCACGGTGACAAACGGCACCGGAGGTGCCTCTCCCGACGAGAACAGCGCTAAGTCCTTCGCGGGCCGCATCGTGGTTGACGCCGGCGACAACGTAAGAGTCGCCACCAACCTGTCGGTCCACGACTACGACCACGACTCCTTCGAGAATCAGTTTGCCGCAGTCTGGGGCGGCGACGTGGAGATCGGTGATTTCGCGGGTGGCTTACACGTGATGATGGGGGTCATGTACGGGGACAACTGGATGAACCCGACGAGTCCCGAGGGAGAGAAGCCCGATCCCGCTACACTCGCGAGCGCCCAAGGGATCATCAGCTACAAACACGAACTCGAGGGATCCACGCGCTTCGAGGCCGTGGAGCCATTGTTCCGGGTGTCTTGGGGAGATCCGGACCGCTCCTCCGCCGATGACGGTGCCGTGCTGATCACTCCGGGTGTACAACTCTTCGTCGAGGGGCGGAACAAGATTGCGGCGAACTTGGACGTGTACCGGACAGGCGCCGGATCCACCGAAGTGTCCGTGAAGGTCCAAAGCTACCTCTACTTCTGACGGGTCGGCCCGACCAGCCTCGAGACCCGCCTCGACACCCGCCACTAGACCCAGTGCGAGGGCCCGGTGCGAGCGAGCCACCGCCCCGGCTCAGGACCTGTCTTTCGTGGTCCCTGGCGCGCGATTCCGCTCCTTCGCAAGACCCCGCGGACCGCGTATTGTGGGGCTTCTCCACCCCCTCGATCGCGATTGACACCGGTGTGGCCCTCTGCGAGCTTAGAGGGCTTTCATCCCCGGAAAAGGGAGCGCCCATCGGGTTCCACGCTGAGCCCGAGACGCACCTGGCCGGGCGACTGCTCAACCCACGAAGCCAGCGGCGATCCCCATGCTGAAGTTTCTTCGCGGCCGGATGTTCTTCATCGTCGTGATCCTGGCGGTCTGCGGCACGTACATCTACAGGAACGGGCTGAAGCTGGGGCTCGACCTCCAAGGTGGGATGCACCTCGTCGTCGAAATCGACGACCCTGACGGGACCTTGACCGACGAGGCCCGGGCCGACGCGATCGACCGGGCCGAGACGATCCTCCGGACGCGGATCGACGAGTTGGGGGTGGAGGAGCCGCTCATCCAAAAGATCGGCAGCGACCGGATCATCGTGGAGCTCGCCGGAATCACCGACGAGAATCAAGCGAAGGACGTCATCCGGCGCGCCGCATTCCTCGAATTCAAGCTCGTGCGGCCGTGGGTGGACCTGTCCTCTGCATTGCCACGAATCGATCGCATCATCGTGGCGACCTTGGGGGCGGACTCACTTCAAAGGCTGGGACGCGACGTGCAAGCACCGACGTCCTCGATCGAGCAGCTCCTGTTCCAGGGGGACACCGCCTCGTCGGAGTCGGCCGAGGACACGGCACAAGTCGCGGAAGCGGACGTCGAAGAGGAGCAGGACGAAGAGTTCACGCTCAGTCCCTTCACTTCGCTACTCAACCAAGGCGACCAGGACGGAGTGTATCTCGTCGCCGAGGAGGACGAGCCGGCGGCCCGCATGTTCCTGGACTTGGGAGAAGTGGAGCGGGCGCTGCCGCGCGACTTGGCGCTCCAATGGGGTCTCACCCCCATCGGGTTGGGCGGCAGGCTCTACCGTGAGCTCTACGTTCTCGAGGAAGACGCGTTTATCACCGGCCAGATGCTCGAGGACGCCACGTCCGGCCGGGATGCGCAGTTCAACACCTCTCAAGTGCAGTTCGAGCTTTCCCGACGCGGAGGCCGACGCTTTGCCGAAGTAACTGGGCAGAACGTCGGAGAGTTCCTCGCCATCGTGCTCGACGGCGAGGTCGTGAGCGCGCCCGTGATCCGCGACCGTATCGGTGCGCGCGGGCAGATCGATCTCGGGAACGCTCCGTTGCAGGAAGCGAGTGACCTCGCGCTGGTGCTCAGGGCGGGAGCGTTGCCGGCACCGCTCCGCATTCTCGAGGAACGGACCGTGGGCCCGTCGCTGGGTCAGGACTCCGTGGACCAGGGGAAGATCGCCGGCATCATCGGTATCCTCCTCGTCGTCCTGATCATGTCGAGCTACTATCGCGTTGCCGGTGTCCTGTCCGTCGTAGCGCTCTCAGTGTACATGATGCTGGTCCTGGGTGGGCTGGCAGCCTTCAACGCGACTCTGACGGTTCCGGGGATCGCGGGGCTGATCCTGTCCGTCGGAATGGCGGTGGACGCCAACGTGCTGATCTTCGAACGGATCAGGGAGGAGCTCGACGCGGGCCGAGCGATACGGACGGCGGTTGACGAGGGGTTCGCCCACGCGCTGTCCGCCATCGTGGACGCGAACATCACCACTCTCATCACCGCGCTCATTCTGTTCCAGTTCGGCACCGGGCCCGTGAAGGGCTTTGCGGTAACACTCTCGATCGGCATCCTGGCCTCCTTCTTCACGGCGCTCTACGTCACGCGGAGCTTCTTCCTCCTCTACCTCTCCGGGAAGAAGGCGACCGACGCCATCAGCATCTGATTCATGAGACTCTTCGGAAACGCAAGCTACCGCTTCATCGAGGCACGCAAGACGGCGTACGTGATCTCCGCCTTGACGGTGTTTCTGGGACTCGCGGCCATGGCCGCGAACATATTCCTGATCGGCAGCTGGCAGAACTACGGGGTGGACTTCACCGGAGGCTCGTTGGTGCAAGTGCGCTTCGAGCAGACGATCACGGCCGCGGAGCTGCGATCAGCGCTCGGGGGGGCCGAGGCTCCCCCGATTCAGAGCTTCGACAACCAGAACGACGAGTTCGTGATCCGGGCTCCCCTCGCGGAGGGCCGAGAGGTGGAGCAGGTGTCGGTCGAGATCCGCGGACAAATCGAGGCTGCGTTCCCGGACCGTGCGTTCGAAGTCGTGCGTACCGAGCTCGTCGGGCCGAAGATCGGCGCCGAGCTCGTGCAGAAAGCAGCCCTCGCCATCCTCTTCTCGTTCGTGCTCACGCTGATCTACCTGGCGATTCGCTTCGAGCTCCGGTTCGGGGTCGCGGCGGTCATCGCGACGATGCACGACAGCCTCATCACGCTCGGCTTCCTGGCCGCGTTCCGACTGGAGATCGCGCTCCCCACGGTTGCGGCGATCTTGACGATCATCGGGTACTCGCTCAACGACACGATCGTCGTGTTCGACCGGATTCGTGAGAATCTGAACAAGAAGGGAGGTCGCCGCGAGGAGCCGATGTCGCTCGTGAACCGCTCGATCAACGAGACCCTCCCCAGGACGATTCTCACCTCCGGGACGACACTCGCGGTGTTGATGGCCCTCTTGGTGTTGGGGGGGGCGGTGCTCCGCGACTTCACCCTCGTGCTGATCCTCGGAGTGGTCATCGGGACGTACTCCTCCATCTTCGTCGCCTCACCGGCCCTCCTCGAGATCCAGAAGCGCTGGGGTCAGAGAGAGCTGGTCGACAGCAAGAAGAAGAAGAAGGCGGCGAGCGCTACCGCCTGACCGAGACCTACCTCAGCGAGCCCGTTCAGCCCTCGGTGGAATGCTGTTCGAGACCCACTGCCATCTGACGGACAAGCGCTTCGATCCAGATCGGACCGAAGCCATCGAGCGAGCCCGCGAAGCCGGTGTAGGGCGAATCGTGACCATCGCGTCTTCCGCGGACGACGCCCACCGGGTCGCGGAGCTCACCCGGTCCCACACCGATGTTTGGGGAACGGCGGGGGTCCACCCTCACGAAGCCGCGGATGCAAAGCCCGGCGACTTGAGTCGGATCCGGGATCTGCTCGACGCCGAGCCGCGCCTCGTGGCCATCGGTGAGACCGGCCTGGACTATCACTACGACTTCTCGCCCCGCGACCGGCAACGTGAATCGTTCCAGGCTCACGCCCGTCTGGCGGCCGACAAGGGCTACCCGCTCGTGGTGCACTCGCGCTCCGCGGACGATGACATGCGCGCGATGATCGCCGACTTAGCCGGTTCGGTGGCCGGTGTGCTCCACTGTTACACGGGCGGAATGAAGCTGCTCGAGGACGCCCTCGAGGCCGGATGGCACATCTCCTTCACGGGCCTCGTCACCTTCAAGAACTTCGATGGATTGGCCGCCCTTCGTGCCGTCCCCTCAGACCGGCTGATGATCGAAACCGACTCCCCGTACCTCGCTCCGGTGCCGAACCGGAGAAAGCGCAACGAGCCGGCGTTCGTGACGCTCGTGCGGGACGCCGTGGCAGCGTGCAGGGGTGAACGGCCGGAAGAGATCGAGCAGCGTTCGACGGCGACGGCCAACCACTTCTTCCGTCTCGAGTCCGACGAGAGCGAGACGATAGCGAGCTCAACACCGAGGGCAGCGGCGGAATGACCACCGGACGACGCATACACGTCCTTCCGGACTCGGTGGCGAACCAGATTGCCGCCGGGGAGGTGGTGGAAAGACCTGCCTCGGTCGTGAAGGAGCTCCTTGAAAACGCTCTCGACGCCCATGCGACCTCTGTCGACATCGCGTTTGAACAGGGTGGAAAGCGCCGGATTCGCGTGGCCGACGACGGATTCGGGATGGGCAGGGAGGACGCCATCGTTGCTCTCGACCGCCACGCCACCAGCAAGATCACGAGGGCGGACGACTTGCATTCGGTGTCGAGCTTCGGCTTCCGTGGCGAGGCGCTTCCGTCTATCGCCGCCGTATCGCGCCTGACCCTGGAGACGAGCGACGGATCCGACGTGGGCACGCGCGTACGAGTGAACGGCGGTCGCATCGTAGACGTGGCCGACATCGCGCGCCGTCGGGGCACGACGGTCGAGGTCGAGAACCTCTTCCTTAATGCTCCCGCCCGCCGGAAGTTTCTCAAAGCGGCTCGTGCCGAGACCCGTGCGGCGACCGACGCGGTCAGCTCGCTCGCCTTGGCGAATCCGTCTGTCGCAGTCCGGCTCACGTCCGACGGCCGGACCCTGATTGATCTCCCGAGAGACCCCGACCTCGCCTCCCGGGTCGGCCGGCTGTGGGGGGACGCGATCGCGACCACGATGATCCCGGTCACCGGTGAGGATGCAGGCTGCCACGTCCGCGGGATCGTCCAGCGGCCGGATGCCGCCCAACCGGGATTCCGTCGGGCGCTGCTGTTCGTCGGCGGACGGCCGTTCCATGATCGTCGGCTGTTGCAGGCGGTGGATCGCGGGTACCGAACGACCGTCGGGGCCGGTGCGCGACCTTGGCTCGTGCTTTACATCGACGTGCCTCACGGCGAAGTGGACGTCAACGTGCACCCCGCGAAGTCGGAGGTTCGCTTTCGCGATCAGGAAGCGGTGGAGCGCCTCGTGGAGGAGGAGGTGCGGCGGGCGCTGGCGGGGGAGGAGAGCGCCGCGGCCTTGGGTCTCGTCCCGGTGCCGTTGATGGTCCGGGAGCGGCGCGCCAGCGCCGTCGGTGGATCCCCAGCCGGGGAACCTAATGCCGAGGACGGGCAAATGGCGCTCTTCATGGCGGGAGCAGACGCCGCCCTCGAAGGCCCAACCGTGAGCGGATCGGCGGGCGAGCGCATCGAAGCGCCCCGGCCGCGGCTGTGGCAGCTGCACTCGACGTACATCTTGGCGGAGACGCGCGACGGACTGCTCTTGATCGATCAACACTCCGCGCACGAGCGGGTGCTGTTCCAGGAGCTCATGACGGCGTTCGCGGCCGGCGGCCAGACGGGACAGCGGCTGCTCTTTCCTCTCACGATCACGCTCCCGCCGCTGGAGTATGGACACGTGGAGTCGTTGCTCGGGCTGCTGTCGCGAGCCGGGTTCGAGGTCGAGGGATTCGGGGGCGACACCGTGATCGTACAAGCGGTCCCAGACCCGCATCCGTACTTCGACGCCGAACGGTGCTTCCGCGAGATGATCGGTGAGCTGACCCACGGCTCCGAGTTGGTTCGCGCAGCCGGAAACCAACACGAGCGCATCGCGATGACATTCGCCTGCAAGGCCGCGATCAAGGCCGGCCAGCGGCTGGCCCAGCGCGAGATGCAGGAGCTGATCGACCGCCTCTTCGCGACCGACCTCCCCCACCACGATGTCCATGGGCGCCCCACGGTGGTGCGGCTCACGACGGCGGAGCTGGAGCGCCGGTTTGGCCGGGCCTGACTTCCTCGCCATCACCGGCGCCACGACCACCGGAAAGACGGCACTCGCGCTCGCGCTCGCCGATGCGCTGGACGGCGAGATCGTGTCCATGGACTCACGCCAGCTGTACGTCGGCATGGACGTAGCGACCGACAAGGTGCCGGCTCACCTTCGCGCCCAGGTACCTCATTTCGGTCTCGATCTGCGCGACCCGTCGGAGCGATACAGCGCCGGGGAGTTCGGAAGGGACGCGCGCGGCTGGATCCGTGGGATTCGAGCGCGTTCCAGAGTCCCGATCCTAGCGGGCGGGACGGGTTTCTTCCTCAAGGCGCTGATGGAGCCGATCTTCGACGAGCCACCGCTCGACTGGGAACGGACGAACCGGCTCAGGCGCCTTCTCAAGACCTGGGATCGGAGCGAGCTCGAGCGATGGGTGAAGGCTTTGGATCCGAAGCGGGCTCCTGTCGCCCTCCAAGGAGGTCCGCATCGTCTCATCCGAACCCTCGAGATCTCTTTGCTGACCGGTCACACCCTCTCGTGGTGGCACCGCACGGCTGAGCCGGCGGCCCGGCCCCTCGAGGCCGTAGTGGTGGTGCTGGAGCTTCCCCGCGACGAGCTTTATCGTCGAATCGGCACGCGGGTGGATCGCATGGTAGAGCGGGGTCTCGTCGAGGAGGTACGTGCGCTCGCGGCGCGTGGCCTCGACGTCAGCGATCCGGGCATGTCGGGGACTGGTTACCCAGAGATCCTCGAGTACCTCGAGGGCCGCTGGACCCTGGACGAAGCGCTGGACGCCATACGTAGAGCCACGCGGCGCTACGCGCGTCGGCAGATGACCTGGTTTCGGAACCAGCTGCCGGGTGACACTGCCCGCATTGACGCCATGGAGCCCGTGGGGCGACAGGCGACTGAGGTCGCGAGGCTCTGGCGGCGAGCCCACGGCGACGTTGGGACCAAACGGGAGGTGGTGGCTTGAGGATCGGAGTGACTTGTTACCCCACATACGGCGGGTCGGGCGCTGTGGCCACCGAGCTCGGTCTCGCCATGGCCGAGCGCGGCCACGAGGTGCACTTCATCTCGTACGCACAGCCCTTCCGCCTCGACGGGTTCCGCGAGCGGGTGTTCTTCCACGAAGTGGAGATGAAGCAGTACCCGCTGTTCGAATACCCGCCGTACTCGCTCGCGCTCGCGGTGGCCCTGCACGACGCCGCGCTCACGTACGAGCTGGATCTCCTCCATGTCCACTACGCCGTGCCACACGCCACCTCGGCGTGGATCGCGAGCGAGATGCTGGGTGACACTCGGGAGTTGCCCATCGTCACGACTCTTCACGGAACCGATATCACACTGGTCGGGCTGCACCCGTCTTTCCAGGCGATCACTCGATTCTCGATCCTGAAGTCCGATGGTCTCACGGCTGTATCCAACTTCCTGAAGCAGGAGACCGTAAGCGACTTCGACATCCCTAGGGAGCGGATCCACGTGGTTCCCAACTTCGTGGACACGGATCTCTATAGGAGGGACCGCGATCCCTGCCACCGGTCGGTGTTGGCTGCCGACGACGAGAAGATTGTCATGCACGTCTCGAATTTTCGGGCCGTGAAGAGGGTGGTCGACGTCGTGGACGTTTTCGCGAGGATCGCTCGCCACGTGGCCGCGAGGCTCGTTATGGTCGGCGACGGACCCGATCGGGTGCGGGCCGCGGAGCGTGCGGAAGAGCTCGGAATCGCGGACCGAGTCGTCTTCCTCGGTAAGCACGCTTCTGTACACGAGCTGCTCTCTTGCGCTGATCTCTTTCTCTTGCTGAGCGACTCCGAGTCCTTCGGGCTCGCCGCTCTGGAAGCGATGGCCTGTGGCACGCCCGTTCTCGCGACGGCGGCGGGAGGGCTTCCCGAGGTCGTCGACGACGGTGAAACCGGCTTCCTTTTCCCGGTCGGGGACGTCGAGTCGATGGCGGAGGCGGGCAAGCGAGCCCTCTGTGATGAAGAACTGTGGAAACGAATGAGCGTGCGTGCCCGTGAAGTCGCGGTGGAGCGGTTCTCGAGCGAGCGAGTCGTGCCCCTGTACGAGAGCTACTACCAGGACGTCTTGGCTCGGTGAGCTCGTGGGAAGCGATCCTGCTCGGTCTCGTTCAGGGAGCGACGGAGTTTCTCCCTGTTTCGAGCTCCGGCCACCTCGTTGCCGGCCAAACGGTGCTCGGCATCGGGGTCCCGGGGGTCGTGTTCGAGGTCGCGGTTCATCTGGCCACCCTCCTGTCCGTGCTCTTGGTGTACCGAGGGCGAGTCGGGCAGCTCGTCCGGGGGACAGCCCAGTTCCGAGGCGACTCGTGGTGCTACGTCGGCCTGCTCGCGGCCGCGACCGCCCCTGCCGCAGTGGTCGGCCTCCTCTTCGGAGACGCCGTCGAGGCCTTGTTCGAGCGCCCGACGGTCGTGGGCGTAGCCTTCCTCGTGACGGGTGGAGTCCTGTGGAGCTCGAGGGCCGCGCTCCGTCAGAAGAGGGGCGGCCGGCTAGGGGGCCGTGAAGCTGCGCTGATCGGCGTAGCCCAGGCGTTCGCGTTGATCCCCGGCATCTCACGGTCGGGGATGACAGTGGTCGCGGGCCTGTGGCTCGGTGTGAAGCCGGAGGAGGCCGCGGAGTTCTCGTTTCTCATGTCCGTGCCCGCCATACTGGGCGCCGCGATTCTGCAGCTACCCGAGTTGGATGGTGGATCCGTCGCGGCACTCACGACGCCGCTCGTGCTCGGGGGGATTGCCGCCGCGACGACCGGTGTGCTGGCCATTCGAATCTTCGTCGCTCTGTTACGGCGAGGCTCCTTCCATCACTTCGCGACCTACCTGTGGACGGTCGGCTTCCTCTTCCTCGGCTACCTTTGGATTCGCTGACGGGTCGGGAAGCCGGAATGGACGGGCCCGCGCCGGTCGAGGCTGACGCGGCGGCCGGCAGGGGTGAGTGGGAGGGCGCACCAACCGCACGATGGGCCGAACGGTGGCGGATCCCGTTGTTCGAGGCTCACACGCGTGTGACCTCTACGAACGACCGAGCCCGGGCCCTGGCGATTGGTGGCGCGGCGTCTTTCTCGGTCGTGACCGCAGATGAGCAGACTCGCGGGCGCGGCCGACTGGGTCGAGCGTGGAGCTCGCCCGCCGGTCTTGGCCTTTGGCTCTCGGTGGTGCTCCAAACGAGGGGCCCGCATGAGCATCCGACCGTGCCAATCCTCGCCGGGGTCGCGACGGCCCGCGCCGTCGAGGAGGTCTGTCCAGGCCTCGTAGTGGGCATCAAGTGGCCCAACGACCTGCTCGTAGGTACCCGGAAGGTCGCTGGCATCTTGGGCGAGTCCTGGGACGCAGCGGGTGCGCGCGGAGCGGGCGTGGTGATCGGAGTCGGAATCAACGTCGCGCAGAAGTCGGAGGACTTCCCTGAAGAGATCCGTCAGGAGGCTGGCTCTCTGGCGACCGCCGGTGCCGCGGTGTCCAGATCCGACTTGGCCGGAGCCTTGATCGCCCACATGCGGGCGCTTCTCGAGCCGGAGCCCGCCCGGTTGGGTGGCGGTCTGGCCGATGAGCTGGCGCGACGCGATGCGTTGGCGGGGCGGACCGTGGTGCTCGAGGGAGGCGAGAGGGGTACGGCCCGCGGAATCGACCCCACTGGTGCGCTGCTTGTGGAGGACGGCGCTGGACGAGTCCGGCGGCTTTTCTCAGGCAGCGTTCGGCCACTGGACGGAATCACGCTCGAGCGACTCGCTGAATCCGAGGAGTGACGATGCATCTGGTACTCGATGTCGGCAACACGGAAACCGTACTCGGGCTCTTCGGGCCGGGACAGCGCGACCCAGAGGCGCATTGGCGGGTGAGCACGAACGTTCCACGTACACCGGACGAGTACCTACTCCTGTTCCGGTCGCTCTTCCATTCGTCCGGTTACGACCCCGACACCCTGACGCGCGTCGTGCTCGGGTCGGTCGTACCCTCGTCGTCGGACGTGCTCAAGACCGCTCTGGCCCAGTTGGGGGGTGGGAACCCGATCGTCATCGAGCCAGGGACACCCCTTCCGATCACGTTGGACGTCGAGGAGCCCATGACGGTGGGGGCCGACCGGATCGTGAATACGCTGGCAGCGTCGCAGCTTTTCGGCCGGGATTGCGTCGTCGTAGACCTCGGGACGGCGACGACGTACGACTGTATCACTGCAGGTGGCGTGTTCAAGGGAGGGGTCATCGCACCTGGCATCTTGTCCGGCAAGGAGTGGCTCGCGGCACGCACCGCCAAGCTTCCGCCTGTCGAGTTCATGCCTCCGAATCAGGTCATCGGACGGCGTACCGAGACGTGTCTCCACTCCGGGATCTTCTACGCTGCCATGGACGCGGTAAGCGGGATGGTAGGACGGATCCGGGGCGAATGGGAGACGTCGGACCTGCTCGTCGTCGGGACGGGTGGGTTCTCTTCCATGGTGGCGGCTCACGTCGACGCCTTCGATCGCGTCGAGCCCTTTCTCACCCTGGTGGGCCTGGAGCTCGCCGGCGAACACGTGGCCGAGGCGGTGTAGCGTCCGGACCCGACCCGGCTCCCGGCCCCGATTCGGTGTTTTGGGGTCTCGGCTTACCTTCCCGACCCGACGATGGAGAGGCGATCGCAGTACCACTCGATCCAACGGTTCGAGAAGCCGAGCGCCGTTGCCCATCGTGTGATCGTCCGTACCTCGCTGCGGCTCATCTTGGTCTCGCGCCGGAACACGTCCGGGTTCGCCCGACTGATTGCGAGTGTGCGGGCAGCGAAGAGGAGCGGGAGGAGGCAGAAGAGCCGGACCCTGTGGCGCCGTCTCGGGATGAGCCGGATGTAGGCTCGTGCGGCCGCCAAATGACGATCGGCCTTGGCAACGAGTCGCTCGAGGGCCCCCATGGCCGCCTCGCGATTCTCCGGCTCGAAGAGCTCCTTTCCGCGCATCCCGGCGTCCGGCAGGAACGACGCGGGCACGTAGAACCACCCACGGTCACGGTCCTCGTGCAAGCCCCGGATGACGTTCACGGTCTGAAGCGCCAGTCCAAACTCACGTCCGAGCGCCATCATGGAATCTCTCTTGCTCTCGAGCTCGGGCATGCGGAGAGCGAACAACTCGGTGAGCAGATGACCGACCCGGCCCGCCACCTCGTGCATGTAGTCGTCCAGATCCGACTCGGTGTCGAAGACCGGACCCACGCGGGTCCATCGGGCCATGCCCAACGTGGATTCACGCACGCGGCGCGCCACGATCTCCCGGGCGATTGGCGCCAGCCGATCGAGTCCCTCCAGGACGATCCCTCCCGCGCGCGCGACGAGAGCATCCGGCGTCTTCTCCCGTGCTTGAGCGAGTTCGGCGAGCAAGGCCGTGCGCGACCCGTTCCCGGCGAGGACTCGCTCCCAGTCGGTCAGCAGCCTGACCTTGTCCTCGTCGGTGAGCTCCTGGTTGTCTTCCAGATAGTCCGAGATCCGGAGAAGGAGGTATGCCACCGTAACTTCCTCCCGCAGGGGGCGGGGGAGGAGCTCGATTCCGACAGCGAACGTACGGCTCGAGCGGACGAGGAGGTCTCGCAGCGTTTTCATCGGTCTTCCCGCGTTACCAGAGCTGCACCTCCGTCCTCGCCGCAGTGACTACCGGGCTTCCGGACATCACACTAATGGACCCCGTTCCTGTCGTCCACGATCGCGGCCCGCGGCCCAGCGAAGGCCGTTGGCGGCTCGCACCGACCCCCGCGCCGAAACGCAAACTCGGCGGCCCGATTTCGCGTCTCCGCCTGTGTGTCTTCGGCCCGTGCGGACGGTGCCCGCCGAGGCCGCCCAACACGGCCGTTCGCAGGGTTGACTTCTCGAACAGCGAACTAGAGATTACGACCCTTGTTAGCACTCTAAGTCGGTGAGTGCCAAGACGCTTGAAGGACCAATCCAGCGTAATCCCAACCCCGCATCAGGAGGAGCCTCGTCAATGGCTACTACTGCAGCAACGAAGATCCAACCATTGGCCGACCGCGTTGTGGTCCAGGCCCTGGAGGAAACGGAGCAGACGCGCGGAGGCCTTTACATCCCGGACACCGCGAAGGAGAAGCCCCAGCAAGGCAAGGTGATCGCAGTCGGCCCAGGGAAGCTTTCCGACGAAGGCAAGCGCCTCGAGCCCGACGTCGCGGCTGGCGACACCATTCTCTACGGGAAGTACAGCGGCACCGAAGTAACAGTGGATGGAGAGGAGTACTTGATTCTCCGGGAGTCGGACATCCTGGCGATCGTCAACGCCTGACCCACGCGATTCGCGAACACAGTCGTGAGCTGCCGGGTGTGCCCGGGCGGATCCGACTCGAACGAAGGAGATTGAACGAATGGCAGCAAAGGAACTTGGATTCGATGTTGACGCCCGAGCGAGACTCAAGATAGGCGTCGACAAGCTGGCCCGCGCCGTGAAGGTGACGTTGGGCCCGAAGGGCAGGAACGTGGTGCTGGACCGGAAGTTCGGCTCGCCCATGGTGACGAAGGACGGGGTCTCCGTGGCCAAGGAGATCGAGCTCGAGGACGCCGTCGAGAACATGGGCGCCCAGATGGTCAAGGAAGTCGCCACCAAGACGTCCGACGTCGCGGGTGACGGCACCACGACGGCCACTGTGCTCGCCCAGGCCATCTTCGGCGAGGGCCTCAAGAACGTGACGGCCGGCACGAACCCCATGGGGATTCGTCGCGGCATCGAGACCGCGGTGGATCGGGTCGTCGAGGAGCTCGAGTCGCTTTCGGTCGAGACGCAGGGCAAGAAGGAGATCTCGCAGGTCGGTTCCATCTCCGCGAACAACGATGCGGAGGTCGGTGACCTCATCGCCGACGCGATGGAGAAGGTCGGCAAAGACGGTGTGATCACCGTCGAAGAGGCTCGTGGCCTCGAGACCACCCTCGAGACCGTAGAAGGCATGCAGTTCGACCGCGGTTACCTCTCGCCGTACTTCGTGACGGATCCCGAGAGGATGGAGGCCGTGCTCGACGAGCCCATGATCCTGATCCACGACAAGAAGATCTCCTCGATGAAGGATCTCCTTCCGATTCTCGAGAAGGTCGCTCAGATGGGCAAGCCGCTCTTGATCATCTCCGAGGACGTCGAGGGAGAGGCTCTCGCCACACTGGTCGTGAACAAGCTGCGCGGGACCCTCAAGGTCTGCGCCGTGAAGGCTCCCGGCTTCGGGGACCGGCGCAAGGCCATGCTGCAGGACATCTCTGTGCTGGCGGGCGGCCAAGTGATCTCCGAGGAAGTCGGCTTCAAGCTCGAGAACGCTGTGGCCTCTGACCTCGGTAGCGCCAAGCGCGTCGTGATCGACAAGGACAACACAACGCTCATTGACGGGGCCGGCGAACAGGATCACATCAAGGGCCGGATCGAGGAGATCAAAGTCGCGATCGACAAGTCGACGTCTGATTACGACCGCGAGAAGCTCCAGGAGCGGCTGGCGAAGCTTGCCGGTGGCGTGGCCGTCATCAACGTCGGCGCAGCGACCGAGACCGAGATGAAGGAGAAGAAGGCCCTCGTCGAGGACGCGCTGCACGCCACGCGGGCCGCCGTCGAAGAGGGCATCGTGCCGGGTGGTGGAGTCGCGCTGCTGCGTGCGCAGGCCGCCCTGGATGGTCTCACGGTGGATCGGCACGACGAGCAGGTCGGCGTCACGATCCTGCAGAAGGCGCTCGAGTTCCCACTCCGGCAGATCGCCGAGAACGCCGGGGCGGAGGGCTCGATCGTGGTCGAGCACATCCGCAACCACAAGAGCCCCAACTGGGGGTACAACGCGCAGACCGACACGTATGAAGACCTCGTGGCGGCCGGCGTGATCGACCCGACCAAGGTGGTGCGTACGGCCCTCCAGAACGCGGCGTCCATTGCTGGACTGATGCTCACGACCGAGGCCGTGGTGGTCGAGAGGCCGGATGAGGACAAGGGCGCCGCCGGCATGCCCGGCGGCGGTGGCGGTGGCATGGGCGGAATGGGCGGGATGTACTAGCCCCGACGCCAGGGAAGAGGGGTTCCGGTCCAACGGCGGCCGGAGAAAGCCCCGTCCCACAGGAGCCCGGACGTCGATGCGGCGTCCGGGCTCCTGTCGTTGTTGCCTACCGCGGCCCGGCAGGCCGACATCGTGGGCAGACACCGCCTATGGATCGGGGCCAGATTGGGGGTGTTGGTGGTGTGCGGGGACCCCGGATTGACCGCCTTACCGAGCGTGTATAGCATTCCTATCGGAAGACTTCTCGAAGACGGCCCGAAAGACATGCGCTCGACCGCTTCTACGACGACCCGAACGACCACCCGGACCCGGCGAGCCGGGGGGGCGGGGAGGCGTGCGCTCGAGCCGATTTGAACGAGCCGGCCTCCCGAGCGCAGACGGACGCGCGGCCCCTTTCGGGAGCCGCGCTTTTTCGTGCTCACAGCCGTACCTTGACGACCGTCTAGGCCGGCCGATCACCCCGTAGCGGTACACCAACAACGACGAACAGCTCATGGCCAACGACCAGATCAACGTGAGGCTCCCGGACGGCACCGTGCTCGAGATGCAAGTGGGGAGCACTGCTGGCGACGTAGCGGCGCGAATCGGTCCGGGGCTCGCGAAGGCGGCCCTCGCGGCCGTCGTGGACGGAGAGGTCGTCGATCTCTCCCGTCCCGTCGAGGGAGACGCCGACGTGCGGATCCTTACCAAGAAGGACGAGGACGCGCTCGCCGTCCTCAGGCACTCCGCGGCGCACGTCCTCGCCACCGCTGTGCGAGAGCTCCACTCGGGCGCCGGCATCGGCTTCGGGCCGGCCATCGACGACGGCTTCTACTACGACTTCGAAGTGGAGGAGCCCTTTACGCCCGAGGACCTGGAGGCGTTCGGAGCCAAGATGGAGGAGGTCATCGCGGCGGGCTACCCATTTCAGCGTCGCCGGATCTCGAAGGAAGAGGGCAGGGAGCTCTTCGCCGACGATCCGCTGAAGCTCGAGCGGCTCGAGGAGCTCCGGGACGACGAGGTAATCACCGTCTATCAGGACGGTCCGTTCGTCGATCTGTGTCGAGGGCCCCACGTGCCGTCGACGAGCTCGTTGAAACACGTGAAGCTTCTCTCCGCGGCGGGAGCGTACTGGAGGGGAGACGAGAAGCGACAGATGCTGCAGCGCATCTACGGGACCGCCTTCTTCTCGCAGGACGACCTGGATGCGCACCTACACCGGCTGGAGGAGGCACGTCGACGGGACCACCGGGTGCTCGGCAAAGAGCTCGACCTCTTCAGCATCCAGGAGGAGGTGGGGCCGGGCTTCGTGCTGTGGCACCCGAACGGCGGCATCGTCCGGCACACGGTCGAGGAGTTTCTGAAGTCGACGCTTCTCGAGCATGGATACCAGCTCGTCTACAGCCCACACGTGGCCAATGAGGAGCTCTACCGGATCTCGGGACACCTCGAGGTCTTCGAAGACGACATGTTTCCAGCGATGGAGGACGAGGGGCACCGATTCCGGCTCAAACCGATGAACTGCCCCCACCACTTCATGATCTACGGCTCTCAGAACCGTTCGTATCGGGATCTCCCGATCCGATATGCGGAGCTTGGAACGTGCTATCGGTACGAGCGCTCGGGCACCCTTCACGGGATGCTACGCGTCCGGTCGTTCACTCAAGACGACGCGCACATCTTCGTGCGCGAGGATCAGATCAGCGATGAGTATGATCGCCTGCTGGATCTCGTCGCGTACCTGCTCGGTGTCTTCGGATACGAGTTCAAGGTCGCGCTCGCGACGAGGCCCGAAAAGGCGATCGGAGATCCAGCGGTGTATGACGCCGCGGCGAAGGCACTCGCCGACGTGCTGGAAGCCCGCGGCCAGGAGTACGAGGTCGACGAGGGTGGCGGTGCCTTCTACGGACCGAAGGTGGACATCCTTCTGGTCGACGCACTCGGGCGCGAGTGGCAGGGACCCACATTTCAACTCGATTTCCTCATGCCGCAGCGCTTCGGGCTCGACTACGTGGGGAGCGACAACCAGCGGCACAACGCCGTCGTGATCCATCGTACGATGCTGGGCTCGATGGAACGCTTCATTGGCGGCCTGGTGGAGCACTACGGTGGTGCGTTCCCTCTGTGGTTGGCCCCGGAGCAGGTACGGATCCTCCCCGTCTCGGACCAGTGGGCCGAGAGCGGGCGGGAGCTCGTCACCCAACTGAGTGCCCGGGGGATTCGGGCTGGCCTGCGGGACCACGAGACACTCGGCTATCGCATTCGGGACGCGGAGGTGAAGAAGGTGCCCTACATGGGCGTCGTGGGAGAGCGCGAAGCCGAGGCTGGGACGGTCGCAGTGCGGAAGCGGGGGGCGGGGAAGAAGCAGGAGGTGATGGGCCGCGACGAGTTCACGGATCGGGTTGTTGAGGAGGTTCGGAGCCGGATCAGGTGGTAGGGGGTTGTGGTTTTGGGGCGGCGCGGCAGGGAGCAGGTGGAAGTAGCGAGCGACGGCCGCGCGTGAGGTCGGGAGCGACGCCTCCGATACCAGCTTTCCCTTCTCGTCGACAGTCGCGATCACAGCCGTGCGTTTGCGCAGATCGATTCCAGTGTACAGCATTCGGACCTCCCGAGCGTGTGTATCGCCCGAGGGTGCGCCCGGTAGGTTCTTCTTGGTAACATCAGGCGCTTGCTGCTGGCAGGGAGGGGCGGCCG
This sequence comes from Longimicrobiales bacterium, assembly GCA_965248625.1. Taxonomy (GTDB): domain Bacteria; phylum Gemmatimonadota; class Gemmatimonadetes; order Longimicrobiales; family Gaopeijiaceae. The sequence continues at coordinate 3,982,421 of OZ252109.1, forward strand.
TGGTCCGTCGGGCGCGCCTTGCAGCTCGAACTGTAGGGCGGCATCGTGATCGCGTAGCAGAAGCGCAGGCCCGCAGGAATGCCTTGGAGGACCGCCCGTAAGGAGGTTGACGGTCTGGGGGTGGGGACTATCTTTCTGGCGTTGACAACGCGGAAGTGAGGGGTTGCCAGACCCTCCACCCTCGACGCGGGGCGTCGCCGGGTCACGGCGCTGATCGACCGGCAGTGAAGCCGGCCGTCACGTCGTACTTGTGCCCGGCGTGGTCCGGGCTTTTTTTGTCTGTCCCCCCGGTGGCGCGAAAGCCGCGCCGCGGAGAAAAAGGATATCCCTAGCGGAGGCGAGAGCCATCAAAGAACAGAGGGTCCGCGTTAACGACCAGATCCGGATCAGCCCTGTGCGGCTGATCGACGAGAACGGAGGGCAGGTAGGAATCGTCTCTATCGAAGAGGCTCGCGAAAGGGCAACCACCGCTGGCATGGATCTGGTGGAGGTGGCGCCGGAAGCGCGTCCCCCGGTCTGTCGCCTCATGGACTACGGGAAGTTCAAATACGAGGCGGCGAGGAAGGCGCGAGAGGCGAAGAAGAAGCAGCATCACATACAGCTGAAGGAAGTGAAGTTCCGTCCGGGCATCGAGGACCACGACTACGACTTCAAGGTCCGCAACGCCCGTCGCTTCCTGGAGGATGGGAACAAGGTCAAGCTGACGATGATGTTCCGGGGCCGACAGATGTCGCATCCGGAGATCGGCCTCCAGGTATTGCAGCGCGTGACGGGCGACCTCGAGGAGGTCGGCAAGGTGGAGATGCAGCCACTCCGCGAGGGACGCACGATGACGATGGTGCTTGCTCCCCTCGCGGTGAAGTAGACTTCGCCGTTCGCGGAGTCGGCGATACTGCCGGGGCTGGACCGGGGTAGCTAGCGCTTGGACTGGGTATAGCTCGCGCTTGGACTGGGATAGCTCGCGCTTGGATTGGGATACACTCCGAGTGGACCGCGGCCTCAGCGAGGCGGTGGGGGACGGTCGGTAGAGACGGCGTCAGGCGCGCGCGGCCGATGGGCTTCGTGTAGCATCCGAAACGAGAAGACGAGTGGGCTTCAGGAGTTTGGCATGCCGAAGATGAAGACGAACCGTGGGACGGCCAAGCGCGTTCGACGGACCGGAAAGGGCAAGCTTAAAAGGATGCGGGCGTACAAGAGCCACATCCTCACCAAGAAGAGCACCAAGAGGAAGCGGCGCCTCCGTTCGGCGACGTTGGCCTCGAGCGCGGACGCAAAGCGGCTGCGCCGCCTCCTTCCCAACTCGTAACGATCAGGTAGGAGACGAGGCATGCCGAGAACGACGGGAGCGCCTGCGCGAAAGAAGCGGAAGAAGAAGATTCTCCGTGCGGCCAAGGGCTATTTCGGGGCTCGCAAGAAGCTCTACCGCACCGCCAAGGATGCGGTTGAGAAGGGGTGGGAGCACGCGTACCGGGACCGGAAGAAGAAGAAGCGGAGCTTTCGACGACTCTGGATCACGCGCATCAACGCCGCCTCCAGGCAGCACGACCTGTCGTATTCCCGATTCATGAACGGGCTGCGCCTAGCGGGCGTCGAGCTCGATCGGAAGGCGCTCGCCGACCTGGCCGTGCACAGCCCCGAGGCGTTCAGCGCTCTCGCGGATCGAGCCAAAGAGGGGTTGGCCAGCGGTTGACCACGGGCCCGCCGGGGCAGCGCGAGCCACATGCCTGAGGGGCTTCGCAGGGGCCTGCGAGGCCCCTTTTCGACATGACAGACAACTCCCACCTCATCGAAGAGCTCAAGGCGCTCGAGAATCAGGCGCTGGCCGCCGTCGCTTCCGCAAGAGAGTCGCGGGAACTCGAGGCGGTCCGGGTTTCCTTCCTCGGCCGTAAGGAGGGGCGCGTCTCCGGTATCCTGCGCCGTCTCGGCGAGTTGAGCACGGAGGAGCGCCCGCAGGTAGGAGCGGAGGCGAACCGCGTGAAGGGCGCGGTGCAGGCGGCGCTGGAGGAGAGGGAGGGTCTCCTCGATCGCGACCGGCCGGTCGCGACTTCCCGTTTGGATCTCAGCCTTCCCGGGCGCCGATCCTGGGCCGGAGGTCGACATCCGATCACGCGTGTCATCGACGACATCTGTGAGATCTTCGCTGGGCTGGGCTTCACCCGCGCCAGGGGGCGAGAGGCCGAGACCGAGTGGTACAACTTCGTCGCCCTGAACACTCCCCTCGACCATCCGGCCGCGGACGAACAAGACACGATCTACCTGGCCGGAGGCGGGCTGCTGCGCAGCCATACTTCGCCTGTCCAAATCCGGACCATGGAGACGCACGAGCCGCCGATCCGGATTCTCGCACCAGGAGTCGCGTATCGCCGTGACACCTGGGATGCCACCCACGCTCCCGCGTTCGCGCAGATCGAGGGCTTGGCCATCGACGAAGGAATCACGTTCGTCGACTTCAAGGCCACGCTATCGGAGTTCGCGCGTCGCTTCTGGGGTCCGGGTACGCGCGTTCGCTTCAGGCCGGGCTTCTTCCCGTTCACGGAGCCGAGCGCGGAGGTCGACGTGAAGCGGCAGGTCACCCGCCCGGACGGGACCGTCGAAGAAACGGATTGGTTGGAGATCATGGGGGCGGGGATGGTCGACCCCGCCGTTCTCGAAAACGTCGGTTACGACCCTGAGCGGTACTCGGGATGGGCCTTTGGCATGGGACCGGCACGAATCGCCATGCTCAAATACGGCATCCCCGACATTCGTACGCTCTACGAGAACGACGTGCGTTTCCTCGCCCAGTTCACATGAACGTCTCCTACCGATGGCTGCGGGCGATCGCCCCCGAGCTCGATCTGCGGCCCGAAGAAGTTGCTGGGCGGTTGGCCATGCGAGGCGCGCCGGTGGAAGGGATCGTCGATCTCGCCGAAGGACTCGGCACCGTCGTCATCGGACGCGTGGAGACCGTGAAGCAGCACCCGAATGCTGATCGGCTATCCGTCTGCGAGGTCGACGGTGGGAACGGCACGGTGCAGGTTGTTTGCGGGGCCCCCAACGTGCGAGCGGGCGTGTACTACCCCTTCGCGCCGGTCGGCGCGGTTCTTCCGGGCGACTTCAAGATCAAGCGGGTCAAGATCCGGGGCGAGGAATCACAGGGGATGTTGTGCTCGGCGCGGGAGCTCGGACTCGGCACGGACCACGAGGGAATTCTGGAGCTCGCCGGCGAGTTCGAGCCCGGCAGCCGTTTCGTCGACAGCACCGGGCTAGAGGACTACCGGCTCGACGTCGAGGTGTCTCCGAACCGGGGGGATCTGCTCTCGCACATGGGCGTGGCGCGCGAGCTCGTGGGGCAGGACGGAATCTCGCTCACGGCTTTTCCCGGACAAGCGGACGTCGAGCTCACCCTACAGACCGAGTCCGGACCGGTCGAGACGGAGGGCGTCCGCATCTCGATCGAGGACCTCGACAAGTGCTCCCGCTACCTGGGTGCCCTCCTGCGTGGCGTCCAAGTCGGTCCTTCGCCCGAATGGCTGGCGTCGCGCCTCCGTGCGGCCGGGTCGCGCCCGATCAACAACGTCGTGGATGCGACGAACTACGTGCTGCTCGAGCTCGGCCAACCGCTGCATGCCTTCGATCTGGCAAAGGTTGCCGGGCCGGAGATCGTCGTGCGGAGCGCGCTGGCCGGGGAAAGAATCCGCACGCTCGACGGGGAAGACCGGAAGCTCGATGAGGACATGCTGCTCATCTGCGACGCCGGTGGGCCGGTCGCCATCGCGGGCGTGATGGGAGGTAGTGAGTCCGAGGTCGGAGCGGACACGACAGACGTGCTCCTTGAATGCGCGCTGTTCGATCCGAAGTCCGTCCGCGCGACGCGGCGGGCGCTCGGGATGTCGACGGATGCGAGCTACCGGTTCGAGCGGGGAGTCGATCCTGCCGCCATGGAGACGGCGCTGAACCGGGCGGTTGCGATCATCCTCGCGACTGCCGGGGGTCGCGCTTCGCCGGCCGTCTTGGATGCCTGTCCCCGGGCGTGGAGGCAGCCGGTTCTCGAGCTTCGCCCCGAGCGCGTAGAGCGCCTACTCGGTGTAGCGTTCACGCCAGGAGAGATCGCGGAGGTGCTCGAGCCGCTCGGATACGACTGCACCTCTGCCGACGGGCATATCAGCGTAGCGGTCCCAGGCTATCGCAGCTACGATACGCTGCGGGAAGTGGACCTGGTGGAGGAGGTGGCTCGGGTCCATGGGTACGACCGTTTCCCCGACAGCCTTGGACCCTTCCGACCAGGCGCGGTCGCGGACGATCCACTGTTCCAGCTTCACGACGAGCTTCGCGAGGTCCTCGGACCGCGCGGTTTCCTGGAGGCGCAGACAACGGCGTTCGTATCAGAGGGCGAAGGCGACGTCCAGATCATGAACCCGATATCGGCGGAGGAGAGTTGCCTTCGGCGGGCGATGTTGCCGGGCTTGCTGCGGGCGGTGGAGTACAACTTCGCGCGAGGCGCCCGCGATATCCGGCTGTTCGAGCTGGGGACGGTCTTCCGACCAGGGGCGGCCGCAGAGCAGCTCCCCATCGAGGAGAGCCATTTGGCAGTAGTCATGACGGGCCGTCGCGAGCCAGGCCACTGGTCCGGTGACGACGAGGCACTCGACCAATGGGACTTGCGCGGCATACTCGAGGACGTTGTCCACGTCGCCACACGGGGATCGGCAACGCTGTCGACCGGGGTCGCGGCGGAGGCGCTCGTCGACGCCGAAGGATACACCGTGAACGGAGCCGACACGGCGACGCTCGGATTGGGAGGAAAGGTCAGCCAAGCGCATGTGGACGCGCCCGCGTGGGCCGGCCCGGTATGGGCGCTTGAGATCGACCTCGGTGATGGGCCTTGGGAGCGGCCAGAGATCGCGTTTCACCCCCTCACGGCGTTCCCCGCGGTGGAGCGGGATCTGGCCCTGGTGGTCCCGGACGGTTTGCCGGCAAACGATGTCCTGGCGTTTCTAACGGAGCACGGCGGCAAGCACTTGACCGACGTTTCGGTGTTCGATCTCTATCGTGGAGAGGGAGTGCCGGAAGGCAATCGATCCATCGCGTTCCGGCTGCGGTATCAGTCTGCGGAGCGCACACTCACGGACAAAGACGTGGACCGAGCGATAGAGCGGGTCACGGGCAAGCTGAGGGAGCAGCTCGGTGTCGAGCCGCGAGGAACCGGGGCCTGAGCTCTCCGAGCGCCAAGCGCTCGCGCGGCTCGAGGGCGTCGTCGGGCGTCTGCTTGACCGCGCCGACCGGCTGAGGGAGCGGACGCGTGCGGCGGAGTCCCGGGTCGAGGACGTCGAGGAGTTGCTCAGACGTTTCACGAAGGGCGAAGAGGATCCCAGCAGCCTGCTCGACCGGGTACGCGTCCACGAAAGCGAGGCTCGTGACCTGAGGGAGCGCTTGGAGCTCGGACGCGGGGGAGTGGAGCGGCTGTTGGCCCGGATTCGTTTCCTGGAGGACCAGCGGTGAGTGATCCAGTAGATCGAACAGCGGTGACGGTACGAATCGCCGGAGAGGAGCACGCGATTCGGTCGAACGCGGACCCCGATTACACGAAACGTTGTGCGCGATTCGTGGACGACCGAATCCTCGAGCTGCGCCGCCGCTCCGGCCTCATGGAAGGGCACAAGGCGGCCATCCTCGCCGCTCTCTCCATCACCGACCAGTTCTTCCAGGCTCGAGACGACCTGGAGCGGCTGCGCACGGAAGTGGCGGCGACGTCCCTGACCCTCGTAAAGAGGATCGAGGAAGGGCTGGCCGAGGGGGGCGGCGATTGAGAGCATCAGAACGTCTCAAGTTCGTCTCCTCGACCCCGTGTTCGCCTCTCGCGTAACCCAGGGGCCGCACGCTGCCGCACCGGCTTGACGGCCTCGACTTGCTTGCGCTCCGCCTGCCCAACCCTCTATTCTGACGCAATTTAGCGGAACGCTGGCACGCACGATGACCGCCAGCGGCCGCTGGGCAAAGCCCGTTTCGTAGACTGGCAGGCGCCCGTTGGCGCCTGATCCGGAGCGCATACATGGACCCGCTAGTCATGCTGGCGGCGGCCGTCTCCATAGTGCTCGGCTCCGTAGGGTTCTTGGTAGGACGGGGTCTCGAGCGCTCTAGACATCGTAAAGAACGTGCCGCCGCCCAGGACGAGGCATCTCGTATCCTGGGCAGAGCAGAGCAGGAGGCGGACAACAGCGTCAAAACCGCCACACTGCGAGGTAAAGAAGAGGTCTACCGGCTTCGCGAATCGTGGGAGACGGAAGAGAGCCGACGCCGCGAAGAGACGGAGAGACTCGAGCGCCGCCTATCCGAGCGCTCGGATTCCCTGGACAAGAAATTCGATCGCCTCAACGAGCGCGAAGCCGTGCTCGACCACGGCGGACAGGAGCTCGAGCAGCGCGGCGTCGAGCTCGAGGGCGAGGCGCGTCGCCTGGAGATTGCCGCCGGAGAGAATCGGAAACAGCTCGAGGCGATGGCCGGCCTCTCCGCCGAAGAGGCCAAGAAGCTCCTGACGGACGGCCTGGAGGACGAGGCCCGGGCTGAGGCAGCCAACACGCTGCGGGCCATCAAGGACGAGGCCCAGCGCAATTCGGACCGCGAGGCGAAGAAGATCATCGCGTTGGCGATCCAGCGCATGGCGGCGGACCAGACCGCGGAGATGACCGTGTCCGTGGTCCAGCTACCGTCCGACGAGATGAAGGGGCGGATCATCGGGCGCGAGGGCAGGAACATCCGCGCGTTCGAGCAGGCCACCGGGATCGACGTCATTATCGACGATACGCCCGAAGCGGTCATCCTCTCGGGGTTCAACCCCGTCCGGCGCGAAATCGCGCGGATCTCGCTGGACAAGCTGATCGAAGATGGGCGCATCCATCCGGGGCGCATCGAGGAGATCGTCGCGAAAAGCCGTGAGGAAGTCAAAAAGGCGATGCTCGAAGCCGCCGAAGAGGTGCTGTACGAGCTCGGGATCCACAACGTCCATCAGGAAATCGTGAAGACGCTCGGCCGTCTCAAGTTCCGGACGTCGTACGGTCAGAATCAACTCCTGCACGCGAAGGAGGTCGCCATCCTCGCCGGGAGCATGGCGGGCGAAATGGGCCTCGATGTCCAAATCGCGAAGCGTGCCGGGCTCCTGCACGACGTCGGAAAGGGCATGACCCACGAACATGAGGGCACTCACGTCGAGCTGGGCTACGACCTCTGCAAGAAGCACGGGGAGCCCGATTCCGTGCTGAACGCCATCAAGGCCCACCACGACGAGGAGCCACACCGGTACGCGGAGACGTTCCTCGTCACGGCCGCTGACGCGATTTCCGGCTCGCGGCCGGGGGCGCGCAGGGAGATGTTCGACAGCTACGTGAAGCGCCTGGAGAAGATCGAAGAGATCGCGAAGGAATACCCGGGAGTCGAGCGCTGCTTCGCCATCCAGGCCGGGCGGGAGGTGCGGGTCATGGTGCAGCCCGATAAGATCTCCGACCCCGAGATGGCCAAGCTCTCCGAAACCGTGGCGCGCCGATTCGAGGACGAGCTTCAGTATCCGGGTCAGATCAAGGTCGTCGTGATCCGGGAGACGCGTGCCGTGGACTTCGCTCGCTGACCAGAAGGCCGTCCGAACACGATATCCCTCCAATTTGAGCCGTAACACAGGATCGGCATTACATGTCCGCGAGGATCATTTCCGGGAAGGAGATCGCCCAGTCGATCCGCGAGGAGCTCGGCGATCGCGTGGAGCGGCTACAAACGGAGGACGGCCTTACTCCAGGACTCGCCACGGTGCTCGTCGGCGATGACTCGGCGAGTCACACCTACGTCGGGATGAAGAACAAGGCGGCCCGGGCCGCGGGCATCCATTCGCGTCAGATCACGCTTCCGGGGGACACACCCGAGGAGGAGCTCCTCGGGTTGCTCGACGGCCTGAACGCGGATGCGGGCATCCATGGAATCCTGGTCCAACTTCCTCTGCCGGACCAGGTCCGCGATCGGCTCGTGTTGGACCGCATCCGTCCGGAGAAGGATGTAGACGGATTTCACCCGATCAACGTGGGACGGCTTGCGACGGGCGCCGAGGACGTGTTGGCGCCGTGCACACCGGCAGGCGTGATCCAGATGCTTCTCCGCTCGGGCGTGGATCCTGCCGGCAAGCACGCAGTCATCTTGGGGCGCTCCAACATCGTGGGCCGCCCCATGGCCTCTCTGCTGCTCCGTAAGGCCCCTGGCGGCAACGCGACCGTGACGGTCGCCCACAGCCGGACGCCGGACATCGGTGCGGTGACACGACTCGCGGACATCCTCATCGTGGCGATCGGCAGACCCGGTACGGTGACGGGGGACATGGTGCGTCCTGGAGCCACCGTGATCGATGTCGGCACGAACCGCGTCGACGACGAAACGCGAGAGCGGGGGTATCGTATCGTCGGAGACGTCGTGTTCGACGAAGTCAAGGAAGTGGCGGGTGCCATCTCTCCGGTTCCCGAAGGAGCCGGTCCCATGACGATCGCGATGCTTCTTTCGAACACGGTCGATGCCGCGGTTCGACTTCACGCTGGCGAGAGGGAGGCATGATCGAGCCCGGCCCATCGACCGGCCCGTGGTCACGCATCAGATTGGTCCCATGACGGTTGACGACGCGAATCTGGAACTGTTCGGGTCACCCGATGAGGTCGACGCGCCCGAGGGTCCCCCGCAACATTCCCTTCGCGCCCCTGGGGTGGGGGTGCCCGCCGGCTCGGAGCACGCCACCGAATTGTTCGCCGATGAGGGAGCCATCGGGGACGTGGTGGATCCGGACACTGAGAATCCCGACCCTTTGGATCCGGATACCACCGCGCCGGATACTGGGGGTCCCGACTCTCCGCATCCCGATACGACTGCGCTGGAGACGGCGGCCAGGGCCGCGAACGACGAAGGAAGCCCGCGAGATGCTGCGGTTCGCCTCCCTCCGGTGTGGACCGTCTCCATGGTCAACCGGAGGGTACGGGAGCTCGTCGAGGGCACCGTACCGCCCCTCTGGGTTCGGGGCGAAGTCGCGAACTGGACCCGGGCTCGGTCCGGCCACCGCTATTTCACGTTGAAGGACGAGCTCGCCCAGATCCGGGCCGTGATGTTCCGTAACGACGCCGAGCGGCTCCCGGTCGACCCCGACGAAGGCATGACAGTCCGCGCGTTCGGGTCCGTGACGCTCTACGAGACCCGCGGGGAGTATCAGATCACGGTGCGCACCCTCGAAGCCGAGGGCGATGAGGGGCTGTGGCGCATCGCCTTCGAGCGCGTCCGACTGAAGCTCGAGAAGGAGGGACTGCTCGCTGCCGGGAGGAAGCGTCCGCTGCCGCGGTTCCCGAGGTGTGTCGGGGTCGTGACCTCACCGACCGGCGCCGCGCTTCGTGACGTCCTCTCGGTGATCAATGGGCGTGCGCCCTGGACCCGAGTCGTCGTGAAGAGCACCCGCGTCCAGGGGGACGGTGCGGCCCTCGAGATCGCAGCCGCGATCGACGCCTTGGCGCGGAGCGGGCTTGCGGACATGGTCATCGTAGCTCGCGGAGGCGGCTCCATCGAAGATCTCTGGGCGTTCAACGACGAGGGGGTGGCCCGGGCAATCGCGGCCTGCCCCGTCCCAGTCGTTTCGGCAATCGGACACGAAGTGGACGTCACCATCGCGGATCTCGTGGCTGACGTCCGTGCGCCCACGCCCTCCGCGGGCGCCGAAGCGGCAGTTCAAGACCGTGCGGCGATCTTACGCCAGCTCTCCAACGTTCCTCCCCGGCTCGCTGCGGGCCTCCGCCGCTCCGTGGACCGCCGGCGCGAACGCGTCATGGAGCGTATGGGTCGACTGCATCGAGGCGTGCGTGGGCTGATCGAGCCGGGGTCACTACGGGCGCGGGACCGGGAGGAGCGCCTGGAGCGCGCCGTCCGTAACGCCTTGTCCTCCCGTCGCCATCGGCTGGAGCGGGCGTCTGCGAAGATCGACACCCTTTCGCCTCTGGCCACGATGCGGCGAGGGTACGCTGTACCTCTCGACTCTGCGGGCCAGATCTTGAGGCGGGTGGCAGCGTTCTCACCAGGCGAGTCCTTCGACCTACGAGTGGTCGATGGCCGCGTCGCGTGCGAGGTGGCGCGCCTGGCCGACGAGCCCTGACAGGTCGCTGAGGAATGGTATCCAGCCCTTGGTCGCGGGGTTGGGGCCTGCTCGGGCGGGGAACGACGACCAGGCCAGAAGCGCCACGGCGAGGAGGATCGACCAGCATGCATGAACACAGCGAGGTAGAATCGGCCGGTGACGAGCTCGGCTCCGTACCGGACGGAGACGCGGGCGCCGATCCCAGCAAGTCCGAAGATCACGAACAATCCGAGGGAGAGATGACACTCGAGGGCCGGTTGCGCCGCCTCGACGAGATCGTCGTCGCTTTGGAGGCGGACGACGTAGGGCTCGACCGGGGACTGGAGCTCTTCGAGGAGGGAGTGCGCCACGTCCGTAGCGCGGAGCGCGTGCTGGCCGACGCCGAGTTGAAGGTGGAGGAGCTCATCGGTGAGGAGACCCGGCCGTGGAGCGAGGAAACCGAGTGAAGCGCGACCCCGTTGCCCCAGTGAGCGCACCCGCACCATCTTCGCCGGCCCCATCGCCCTTGGTGAGCGCGCCAGTGACGTCTTCGCCTACCCACCGGACCGAATCCGCCTTCGACCTCGCCACCTTCCTCTCCAGCGAGCGCCTCGAGGTGGAGCGCGGACTCGAGCGAGCTCTCGCCTGGCTGGCCCCCCGAGTGGACGTCGATCTCTTGCCGGCAGTGCGGCATGGCGTGCTCACCGGAGGCAAGCGGCTCCGCCCCATCCTGTGTGCCGCGGCGTACGGAGCGTGCGGAGGCAGGCCCCAGGAAGCCTGCTACGACCTCGCCGTGTCCCTCGAGATGATCCACGCGTACTCCCTCATGCACGACGACCTGCCCTGCATGGACGACGCCGATCTGCGCAGGGGGGTACCCACCCCGCACACGGTTTTCGGCATCGCGTCGACGGCGCTTGCTGCTGCGGCCCTGATTCCGGCGGCTGCGCTCCAGGCTTGGCGCGGAGCGATTGCCCTGGGATGCAGCGAAGCTGTCGCTCGCGAGGTTGTCCGGGTGCTGGCGCGGGCCGCGGGAGCTGGTGGGATGATCGGCGGCCAGGCGATGGACCTCCTGTCGGAAGGAACGACCCTCTCGGCGGAGGAGCTGGACACTCTGCACGGGCTGAAGACCGGGGCCTTGCTCGCCGCTTCGCTGCGAATTGGAAGCCTGGCGGCCCGCGCGTCCGACGCCGCACGCGAAGCGCTCGACCGCTACGGCCGTGCGATCGGCCTGGCCTTCCAGATCACGGACGACATCCTGGACGCCACTGCCTCGGCCGCAACGCTGGGCAAGAACCCCAGCGACGAAGCACTCGGCAAGTCCACGTACGTCGCGCTCCATGGGCTCGAGCGCGCCAGGCGAGAGGCGGCGGACCAGGTGAGCGTCGCCCATGAGGCGCTGAAGGGTGCTGGGCTCGAGGCGCCGGCCCTCCTGGCCCTCGCCTCCTACATCGTAGAGCGGGACCGGTAGCCTAGGGCCCGCACGGTCTTCGCCCCGGCCGCCGGGACGGACCCGCTGCCTCAGGACCCCCGTCCCAGGACGGACCCGTTCGAGTTCCGTGGAGGAAGCGCGGGACCCGGATGAACCCCGCTGGAGTCCTGGATCGCCCCGCCGAGGCGGCCAGGCAGCCGGTGGAAAAGCGCGTGGAAACGGGTATCTTCAACATCCGCTGGGACAGCGGGTGCACGAGTCCCCGCGGAGAACGGCGGACCTGCTCAGAGGAGATGGATTCAGTGGCGCTTCTGGACCACGTGAAGTACCCACGGGACGTGCGCAAGCTCTCCCGATCCGACTTGGCGACTCTCGTTCACGAAGTGAGAGAACGGCACATCGACGTGGTCGCTCAGGTGGGCGGCCACTTCGGTGGCAGCTTGGGTGTCGCGGAGCTCACCGTCGGACTCCACTACGTATTCGATACGCCCCGAGACCGCATCGTCTGGGACACAGGCCATCAAGCGTACATCCACAAGATCCTGACGGGACGGAACGACCGGCTCTCCACGATTCGCCAGAAGGATGGGCTCGCGCCCTTCCTGCGCCGCGACGAGTCCGAGTACGACGTGTTCGGGGCAGGACATGCGGCCACGTCGATCTCCGCGGCGCTGGGCATGGCCACGGGACGAGATCTCAAGGGAGGGGACTTCAACGTCGTCGCGGTCATCGGCGATGGGGCCATGGGGTGCGGGCTGGCCTACGAAGCGCTCAACAACGCCGGTCACACCGACCGCGACTTCATCGTCATTCTGAACGACAACGACATGTCCATCGCACCCAACGTAGGGGCGATGAACAAGTATCTGAACGGAGTGATCACGAACCCGCTCTACAACCGCATCCGCGAGAACGTGAAGGACCTGTTGCACAAGGCGCCGACCACGCTCGGCGATGTGATGGAATCGGTGGCGGGCAAGTTCGAAGACAGTGTCAAGCACATGTTCGTCCCGGGCATGATCTTCGAAGAGCTCGGGTTCCGCTACATCGGGCCGGTGGACGGTCACGACATCGACTCGGTGGTCGACACCCTCGAAGGGGTGCGCGACCTGTCCGGTCCGGTGCTCCTCCACCTGGTGACACAGAAAGGGAAGGGGTACGAGCCGTCGGAAGAGGACCCGGTCAAGTGGCACGCCTCCAATCCGTGGGACAAGATCACGGGCCTTTCGCCGCAAAGCTCTGGTGGCCTTCCGAAGTACCAGGCCATTTTCGGCAAAGGACTCACCGAGCTGGCAGCGGGGGACTCGCGGGTGGCTGCGATCACAGCCGCGATGCCCGGTGGCACGAGCGCCGACATCTTCGGAGAAGCCTTTCCGGAGAGGTTCTTCGACGTGGGCATCGCCGAAGCCCACGGCGTCACTTCGGCGGCGGGCATGGCCACCGAAGGCATTCGGCCAGTCGTAGCCATCTATTCGACGTTCCTCCAACGCGCGTTCGACTCGATCGTCCACGACGTCGCGCTGCAAGATCTGCCCGTGATCTTCTGCATGGACCGGGCAGGACTGGCCGGTGCTGACGGGCCCACACACCACGGCGCTTTCGACATCGCCTATATGCTGCTGGTGCCGGGCATGACCGTGACGGCACCGAAAGACGGTGCCGAGCTCGTAGCGCTCTTGAGAGCCGGGCTCGAGCACGACGACGGGCCGTACAGCATCCGCTATCCCCGGGACACGGTGCCCTATGAGGTGCCGCCCGCTACCGAGATCCCGCCTGTCGCCTACGGGAGCTGGGAGATCCTCCGGTCGGGCTCCGAGCTCGCGATTCTCGCGGTTGGTACGATGGTTCTGCAGGCGCTCTCGGCAGCCGACCGGCTGAGCGCCATCGGGATCGACGCCACGGTCGTGAACTGCCGCTACTTGAAGCCGTACGACGAGGGCGCGCTCGTCGAGATCCTGGGAGGCCACAGCAAAATCCTGACGGTCGAGGAAGGCACGGTGGTCAACGGCTTCGGCGCCTTCATGGCGCGGGAGATCCAGGCGCGAGCGAGGCGGAGTACGGTCGTGGCTACCATGGGCATCCCCGACCGATTCGTCGAGCACGGTGGGCGGAGCGAGCTGCTCCGAGAGATGGGCCTCGACGAGCTGGGGATCGTGGAGGCCACCCGAGGCTTGATGGGCGGCGAGATCAGCGCGCGGGCGGCCTTGGACAGCGCGTGACGGACGCGGAGGGAGGAACTCTCCGGCAGCGGGCTCCCATCCGTCGCATCGGATTGGTCGGTCAACGGGGCCACGAAGAGCTCGCGAGTGCGCTGGAGCGTCTCGCGGCCGCCACGCGGTCCACCGACGTCGAGCTCTTCTACGAGTCGACGATTCTGCCCTCCGCACCCGCGGAAGCTCCGGTCCTCGAGATCGAGGATGGGGCCATCGACTTGCTCATCACCCTGGGTGGAGACGGGGCGCTGTTACGAGGGGCCAGGATGGTCGCTGGCCGCGGCGTCCCGGTTCTCGGGATCAACCTGGGGCATCTGGGCTTCCTGACGTCGACTTCGGGCTCTGATATCGAGCGCGCGCTGGTCGAGCTCCAGTCGGGGAACTACACGCTCGATCGGCGGGTGACGCTCGAGGCGACGATCGTGGATCCGACGGGTGCTCGGCGAGAGCCGTTCCTCGCGCTCAACGACTTCGTTCTCCACAAGAGCGGGGTGGCCCGCGTCTGCCGGCTCGACCTCTCCGTTGGGGAAGGCGACGACCGGGACGAGATCGGTAGCTTCAGCGGAGACGGAGTCATCGTCTCGACCCCGACGGGGTCCACCGCCTACTCAATGTCAGCGGGCGGCCCGATCGTCGAACCTGGTGTCGACTGCATCCTCATCACTCCGATTTGCCCACACACGCTCGCGGTACGCCCCCTGGTGCTCGGGGCCACGGAGCGAATCACGATCCACGAGGTGAAGCCGTCCGAGGATCTGGTTCTGACGGTCGACGGACAACAGGCCGTGCGGCTCGAGCCGGGCGACCGTGTCGAAGTGGGGCAGGGGCACGTGCGTGTGCCACTTCTCCGGTTCTCCCGGTACACGTTCTTCTCCACCCTCCGGCGGAAGCTCAACTGGGCTCTCCAATCCCCATCCGGCGCCTGACAACCGGCTTTGACGGTCGTCATAGTGCCGCCCATAGCCGCCCCGTTCCCCAAGGTCCATTGAGCGGCCCCGAAGGGCCCGCCTAGATTCCAGCATGCTGCTCGAGCTGCGCATTCGCGACTACGCCGTGATCGACGACCTCAGGCTCGAAGTGGCGCCTGGACTCAACGTGCTTTCCGGGGAGACCGGAGCGGGCAAGTCCATCATCGTCGGCGCGCTCTCGTTGCTGCTCGGTGAGCGGGCGTCCGACGACGTCGTCCGAGCCGGGGCCGACCGTGCCCTGGTCGAGGCTGTTTTCGACGTCCACGGCCGCGAGCCAATCGTCGCTCGTCTCGCCGAGCTCGGAATCCCCGTAGAGGACGGTCTGCTGATCCTCCGCCGTGAAGTCGCGCTGGAAGGGCGCAACCGCGCCTGGGCGAATGGCTCGCCGGCAACGGTGGGGGTCGTTCGCGAGCTCGGACGCCTGCTCGTTGACCTTCATGGACAGCACGAGCATCAGACCCTGCTGAGACCGGCCGACCAACGGGCCATCCTCGACTCGTTCGCCGGCGCGAACGAACTGGCGGGTGTCGTCGCGGCGCTTCACGAGGGCCTCGCGGGGCTGGAACGTGAGCGCGAGGATCGCCAGGCCAGAGTCCAGGAGCTGGAGAGCCGCGCGGACTTCATCCGCTTCCAGGTCGACGAGATCGCTGGCGCCGAGCTCGTGGAAAGCGAGGACACGGCACTGGAAGGAGAGGTCGCGCGGCTCGAGCACGCCGAGGAGCTCGCCCGCACGGCGGAGAGCATCCACGAGGGTCTCTACGCCGACGAGGGGGCGGTCGCGGATCGGATCCGGTCCCTGCAGAATACGCTCGACCGCATCGCCCAGATCGACGGCTCGCTCGCCGGCGTTGCCGAGCTCCTCGAGGAGGCATACCAGGCCACCAGCGAGGCCGGTCAGCGGCTCGGATCGTATGCTGCTGCAGTGGAGCACGATCCCGCCCGCCTCGAGCAAGTCAGGAGCCGCTTGGACCTGCTCTTCCGGCTGAAGAGGAAGTACGGCCCGAAGCTGGACGACGTGATCTCTACGGGGCGGCGCCTCGCCGCCGAGATCGACGAGGTCGATAGCGGCTCGATGGATCTCGACTCACTTCAGGGTCGAATCGAGCTGGAGCGTGCCGAGTTGGCCCGTGCGGCCGGCGCGTTGAGCGATGCGCGCGCGATGGCGGGGGATCGCCTTGGACGTCGAGCAAGCGAGGTCTTTCCCTCGCTTGGACTGGAGCGCGCGCTGCTCCGCGTCTCCCTCGAGGCGCTGCCGGAGATCGGTGCAGGCGGAGCGGAGCGGGTAGAGTTCCTCGCGGCGCTGAACTCGGGGTTCGAACCGCGATCGCTGGGCCGTGTCGCCAGCGGGGGCGAGCTGTCGCGCGTCATGCTGACGTTGAAGTCGATCCTCGCGAGCGTGGACCGGGTTCCGACTCTGGTCTTCGACGAGATCGATGCGGGAGTCGGCGGAGAAGTTGCCACCGCCGTGGCCACCAAGCTCGAAGAGGTCGCTCAGGAGCATCAGGTTTTCGTCATCACCCATCTCGCGCAGCTCGCCTCACGAGCCGACCATCACCTGCTTGTCGAGAAGACTACGTCCGTAGGGGGAGAGCTGGCCAGCGCCCGGGTCACCCCGCTATCTGGCGAGGCGAGGGTCAGGGAGATTGCCCGCATGCTCGGTGGGGACCCCGAATCGTCCGCGTCGAGACACCACGCCCGCGAGCTGCTCCAACCCACGGCGTGAAAAAAGCCGACCTACCCCGTGCCCCAGAGTCGACGGAAGACACTGACCCCGAGGCGGACGGTTCCGGTCTTGGGGGTTCTGCCTCCTGAGCCGCTACGCGCCGACTCCCAGCTGAACCGGATCTCGATGGGCATGTTGGTCGCTCCGTGCGCTCTCCCAGGCAGAGTGGAGTAGCGAACTTCCACCCCTATCGAACGCTTCGTGGCCTCGGACTCGAGCATGAGTGGAGAGGCGTCGACGCCTGCAGCCGTCCCGTCGTACGTATCCTCGCCCCGCGTGAATTGGCGAAATACGAAACCAAGGGCGAGCTCCGGGGTCAGGAGCAACTCCGGGATCACGGCCACGTCCAGATAGTTACCGGGCGTCCACTCCACCATGGCGGTCGGCAGACCGCGGACCAACAAATCGTCGGGTCCCGCAACGCGATGCTTGACGGTGGCCGGCGAGGCAATGCCGTATCGGGCATCGAAGCGAAAGCCGAGGTGCCGGCCGAACAGAATATCCCCGAAGCCCCGCACCTCGATGTCCATCTGGCCCTCGGCGACGTCCATGTCCAGAAAGTCCCGAAGGGTGTCCTGCGGGACCCCCGTGCCCAGTCGCACCAAGCCTGCCACCCCAAGTCGAACGCCTAGCCGGCCGCCTTCCGTTTCCAGCGCTTCACCGGACGACGAATCGGCGGCCGGCGCAGGCACACCCGATCGACGCCGGGTCGTGTCGAGGAGCCGGATCGCGGCATGTACCTCGACGTCGCCCAGCTCCCACGGGTTGCTGACTCCGTCGATGGGCAGACCCTGCTGGTTGAAGTTCGGATCGATGAATTGGGATTCGAAGGCCGCCTGATCGATCGCGCTGGCGAACTGCAGCGGTGCCGTGAAGGTGTCCACGCCATACGTCGCCATCGTGCCGCGGACGTCGTCGACCATCTGATTGAGCGCGTCAGACGCGGGGGATCTGCTCAGCGGGGCGTACGAAGCTGACGTGTAGAAAGCGTCCAAAGACTGGAGCAGCCCCGCTGAATCGAGAAGAAACGCTCGGCCGTCGAGACACTCGGACGAGGTATCTCCCATCGCCAAACAGACGTCGTCTATCGCTATGCCCGACTCTGCGAGCGCAAGTTGGAAATCACTGATGAACAGTGCGGCCGCGCCGGCACCGGGTGTGACGCCGGCATTGGCGCCCTCGGCGTCGTATACGAAGTCCGAGTCGATTCGGCGCTGTACCAGGGGAACCGTCGCGCCGACGGTGAGCCAGCTCGTCACGCCGACGTCGACGCTGAACGGGATTCGTCGCACGTGCGCCTGGAGCAGATGCCGCGACTGGCCGAGGTTGTGACTGTACTCCTGATCTTCGAGCAACGTCCTCAGGATGTCCTGCCCGTCGAACGGTCCGGGCAACCGATCCGATCCGAGCCCATCGCTCGTCAGCCCCCAGCCGAGCGGCTCGACTTCTTCGATGACCGAGCCCGCGACATTGCGATAACCGAAGCGCTCGTCCCACGTGACGAAGACGGACGTGGCGTCCACACGGAGCTGCCCGGACGGCACGATGGGATCTCCGAATACCTGGCCCGCAAGGGACGTAGGAAAGACGAGCAGTGCACTCAATCCTACGGACGACCTGGCGAGGAGCCGGAGCATCGGGCGGATTGAGTGCCAGCGCGGTCGGTGGGTCAATGCGGACGGGACGAGAGGTCGTGAAAAAAGCCGGGAACCCCTGTCTGGCGCCCGGCGTGGACGCCGGAAGATAATGGGGTCGTGGAGCGCGGAAAACCGGCCGTAAGGCGTTGACACGCACCGGGAGAGACGTCTAGACTTCGGCGCGAAAGACAGGTGTTTCGCGGGAATAGCTCAGTTGGTAGAGCGCAACGTTGCCAACGTTGAGGTCGCCGGTTCGAGTCCGGTTTCCCGCTCTCTCTCCGTTGGATTCGGCGCCAAGCTCCAGCGCGCCGAGCGGGTCGACCCCCCTGGAAGGATCCGTAGCAGGGGCCCAAGCGTTCGACTCCCCCGGTCCCCCCCTCCCCCCCTAGCGCGCCGCTATCCGACAAGGCGGCACGTCCCCCCCATCAGCTGCGTGGCGAAGCACCTTCGCCACCCTATGTCCGTTCTGCGGAGATGAACTGATGGACCACCTACTTCCGCTACACTCCGATTTTCCCCTCGAACCCGTCGAGGGACCCGAGAACACCGCTTTCCGACGCGTCCCTGAAGAGGAGCTATACGGGAATTGGTCGAACTACACCCAGAACCTGCGACTCATGGAACGGGCCCTGCGCCGAGGAGGCATGTGCTTCGTCGCACAGATGGACAGCCGCATCGTAAGCCACATCTGGTGCGTCCCGGACCCCGACGCCGCGAGCGTCTTTCTCATCGACGCGTTCACGAGGCCCGAAGCTCGAGGCAAGAACGTCCTCCCCGCTCTCGTGGCGTATGCTTCGCGCTCTCTCCACACATGGGGATGGAAGCACGCCCGAACGACGGTCTCGAGAGCGAATCCCGCAGCCAACCGGGCATTCGCTAAGCTCGGATTCGCCATCAGCCCGGACACCCCGACCCCCGACCAGTTCTTCGCGACCGCCGGCAACGTGGAATGAAAACGGCAGGGGGCAGGCGCAGCGACGGTCGGTGCTCGAGGATTGTTGCGCTCCGTCGGCAGCTTGTCGGCCCTTCTCGATCCTTTTACCATCTTGCCCGTCGGGGATCGCCGGTTGAGGCTGGTTTCCCACTCCGGCAGATTACGGGGGGGAGCGCTCTCGGTAGCTTCCCTCGTTGTCTGGCGCCGTGGCCAAGTGGTAAGGCAGAGGACTGCAAATCCTCGATCGTCGGTTCGATTCCGACCGGCGCCTCTCGTGATAAGTGAAGGGACAGCGGCTTGCGGAGCAATTCCGCAAGCCCTCGCACCGTTCAACACGGTGCTCGTGTCAATTCTCACCCGAAACTCGCCTGTCGCTTAGGCAGCTGCTGGGTCGGCCCGAGAGCCTTCATGTCGGCGCTCTGGTACCGATCCGCAACCATCCGTGTGTTCTTCCACCCGCCCAGTTGGGCGAGGTCCTTCAGGGCCACGACCAGCGGAGCTGCGCCTCCGCGTGGCCCATCGTTAGATGGCCGGAGGGCTTCGATGCCGGGTACAGAACGCGCTCGCCGGCAGCACGATCTCTTCCTGTCTCACGCCGGTATCGACAAGCCGTGGGTGCGGACCCTTGGACGAGCAACAATTTCCCCTTCACTTCCATTGTTGACCGTTCGGTCAAAAAGTGCTAGACTCTCTCAATCGAAATACATTTGACCGAGACGAGAGACACCCCGATGACCCCCGCAGGACGCCCCAGAGAGTTCGAGATCGACGAGGCACTCGAGGCCGCCATGGACGCCTTTTGGCTCCACGGCTACGAGACGACGTCGATGGCCGATCTGGTCGAGGCCACGGGGGTGAAGAAGGGGAGTCTCTACAAGGCGTTCGGTGACAAGCACTCGCTCTTCGTGAATTCACTCAAACGGTATATGAAGAGGATGGAGGCAGAGCTGAGTCCTCTCTTGATGGATGCCCCAAGTGCGACCGAAGCGATCCGCCGCTGGATCGCCTTCGCACAATGCACCGGTACGTCGGAAGAGTGCCCGCGCGGGTGCATGGTCGTGAACACGATCTCAGAGCTGATGCCGCACGACCCGATCATTCAGGGTCTTCTCGAGGACCATATACAGAGCTTCATGACGGTGATCACCGGGTTGGTGCAACGGGGGCAGGCTTCCGGCGAGTTCCGGACGGACATCGATGCGGAGAGCCTCGCTGAGTTCCTGTCGACGGTCGGGGCGGGGGTCGTGATGAAGAGTAAGACCAGCGTACCAGCGCAGGGCTCAGTCGACCTCGCGGACGTCGTCCTCGAGAGTCTTGTAGCTCGCTAGCGCGGTGTTTTTTTTTGAACATTTGTTGACCATTTGGTAAACATTCAACGGAGACAAATGAGATGAGTGAAAACATCGACCGGTTGGTGGAGCGCTTCACGCGAGGCGTTCTCCACTGGCGCTGGCCGATCGTCCTGACTTCGCTCCTCGTGTCCGTAGGCATCGGTTCTGGGGCTCGTGGGCTCTTCTTCGACACAAACTACCGCGCCTTTTTCAGCGACGATAACCCGCAGCTGACGGAGTTCGAGACGCTGCAAGCGGTCTACACGAAGAATGACAACCTCCTCTTCGTGGTCGCGCCTCAGGATGGCGACGCCTTCTCGGCCTCGACCCTGACAGCCATCGAGGAGTTGACCGAGGCAGCGTGGCGGCTGCCGTTCGCGCTCCGCGTCGATGCGGTCACCAACTTCCAGCACACGATTGCGGAAGAGGACGACCTTCTGGTCGCCGACCTGGTCGAAGGTGCCGCCGAACTCCCCTCCGAGGCACTCGATGCCGCGCGGACGGTAGCGATCAACGACCCCGTGCTGGCTCGTCGTTTGGTGAACGACGACGCGTCGGTCACAGGCGTGAACGTCACCCTCCAATTCCCGGGTGAGGACGCCGCAGAGGTTGTGCTCGCGATGGCAGCTGCTCGGGAACTCTCCGCACAGATTCAGGAGGCCTACCCCGACCTGGACGTGTACATCACGGGCATCGCCGCTCTGAACGCTGCCTTCATGGAGGTGAGTCAGGAGGAGATGGGCCGCCTGATGCCGATGATGTTCCTCGCGATGTTCATCGTGATGATCGTCGCGCTGCGGAGTTTCTCGGGGACGGTCGCGACGCTTACGCTCGTTGGTCTCTCGGTCGCTGTGGCGATGGGCGCAGCAGGCTTCGCCACGATCGGCCTGACACCGCCCTCTGCCCAGGCGCCGATCATCATCATGACGCTCGCGATCGCCGATTCGATCCACATCCTCGTGTCGATGCTCAAGGAGATGAAGCGCGGGCTTCCCAAGTATGACGCGATCGTAGAGTCGATTCGGGTTAACATGACCCCGGTCTTCCTGACGTCGCTGTCGACCGTAATCGGCTTCCTGACGCTGAACTTCTCGGACGTGCCGCCCTTCAATCACCTCGGGACCATTACGTCTGTCGGAGTGGTGGCGGCCTTCATCCTCTCTGTCACGTTCCTGCCGGCGCTTATGGCCATCGTGACGGTCCGAGTGAGGCAGGAAGAAGAGCGGCCGGATACGCTCTTCGCGCGTCTCGGCGACTTCGTCGTCGCTCGGCGGACACCGCTTCTGTGGGGCGGCGCCATCGCCGTGATCGGTACGACGCTGTTGGTTCCGCTTAATGTGCTCGATGACCGTTTCGTCGAATACTTCGACGACCGTATCGAGTTTCGGACCGCGACGGACTTCACGACAGAGAATCTCACCGGCGTCTACCAGATCGAGTTCTCGTTGTCTGGTGGAGAGAGTGGGTCGATTTCTGAGCCATTGTATCTGGAGACGGTGGAGGGCTTCGCGGAATGGTATCGCGCGCAGCCGGGAGTGAACCACGTCGCAACGTACACCGATGTGATGAAGCGTCTCGATTCTCGCCTCGACGGCGACGACGCTCATCGTGTTCGTCCCCTTCGTCTATCTGCAGGGTGAGCTCCGCGTCTTCTACGTGCCCCTCGCGATCGTCGTCGGGCTCACTCTCGTGGCATCGCTCTTCGTTGCGTTCACCTTCATTCCATCGCTGGCAGCCCGCGTGTTGCCAGTTGGCTCCGGTTCTCGGTCCGTTGGCCCCGGTTCGCGGCCCCCCGCCAGCGCAGGCACGGCCGGTCGCGCGCGCCCCCTCTACGTGCGCTTCTACTCCGTCCTCTTGAGCTTCACCCTGCGGCACACTTGGGTCGCGGTGACCGCTGCGGTGCTTGCGTTCGGTGGCTCGTGGTACCTCTTCGACCGGTACGTCACACGCGGTGTCGTGTGGGGCCGTGGCCTCGGCCAGGACACGTACATCTCCATCCAGGTCACCCTACCGCGGGGCTCGGACCTGGAGCGTACTGACGAGCTGGTTCGCTTCTTCGAGGAGAAGCTTGCCCTGATCCCGGAAGTCGAGCGCACCGTTTCGAGCGTCTCGGGGACCTGGGGAGTCATGCGGGTCACCTTCCCGGACTCCCTCGAGAATACCGTGGTGCCTCCGGTGATCAAGGAGCAAATGCTCGCTTACAGCCTCGGATTTTCGGGCGCCGAGGTGCGCGTGTACGGATACGGCCCGTCGTTCTACGGCGGCGGGGGCGGCGCGCCCAACTACTCCATCCAGGTGTTGGGATACAATTACGAGCGCGTGCGCGATATCGCCGAGGACCTCGGCGCCCGGCTCGCACAGTTCCCCCGCGTGCGCGAAGTGGACACGAACGCTTCGGGCAGGTGGTTCGACCGCGATCAAGCCACGGAGTTCGTCGTGGAGATCGATCGAGACGCGCTGTCGCGCTACGATATGTCCATCGCAGAGCTCGTGCAGCGCATGAACGCCGCGGTGGCGGGCCAGGTTGGCCAGGCGCAGCTCAAGATCGGCGGCGACGAAGTGCGCTACGACGTGAAGCTCGAGGGCTACCGCGAGACGGACGCACAGGAGCTGCGCGAGACCATCATCGGTGACGAGACCGGACCTGGGATTCGGCTCGCGGACGTGGTCTCGATCACGACGCGGGACGTCCTTTCCCGGATCCGTCGAGAGGATCAGCAGTACGAGCGGCGCGTGGCATACGAGTTCCGAGGTCCCCAGCGGCTCGGCGACTTGTACCACGACGCGGTGATCGAGTCGACTCTCGTACCTCCCGGTTACACGGTTCAGAAGTTCGACAGCTTCCTGTGGAGCGACGACGAGCGCAATCAGATCTATGCGGTCCTGATCGTGTCGATTCTCCTCGTCTACATGGTCACGGCCGCCCTCTTCGAGTCGATCCGTCAGCCGCTTTGCGTGCTGCTGACCGTGCCCATGGCGCTGATCGGCGTGTTCCTCATCTTCTTCTATACCCAGGCGACGTTCACGCGCGAGGCGTATATCGGCGTGATCATGATGGGCGGGATCGTGGTGAACAACGCGATCCTTCTCGTCGACAACATCAACCAGAAGCGACGCGCCTCGGGCGGCGATCTCCACGGGGCGATTCTGCTGGGGACTCTCGAGCGCGTCCGTCCCATCCTGATGACGACGGCCACTACGGTGCTCGGGTTGTTGCCACTCGTGTTGTTTTCCGAGACTACCGACTCGACCATCTGGAACGCGCTCGGCCTGGCGCTCATCGGTGGCCTGTTGTCCTCGACCATCTTTGTGCTGACCACCACGCCGGCGCTGTACCTCCTCATCGAGAGAGGGCGATTACCGGCCTTGGGCACAGGCGAGGTCCCCTACGCCCGGCGCTGAGCTCCGCTGAGGGGGCTTTACACCCTCCCGCGTGACGCCTATCTCTTGACCCCGCCGGCGACCGGGCCGGCCGGCTTCGACCCCTCCATCGAGCGCCGATTCGCCCATGTCCCTGCGTGTCCGCTTCGCACCGTCCCCCACGGGCTACCTCCATGTGGGGGGGGCGCGCACCGCCCTGTTCAACTGGTTTCTCGCGCGCAGGCTGGGCGGCGCTTTCATCCTGCGGATCGAGGACACCGACCGGGCGCGCTCGAGCGACGAGATGACCGGCGTGATCCTTCACGCGCTGGAATGGCTTGGCCTCGACTGGGATGAGGGTCCCTATTTCCAGAGTGATGGGGTCGAGAGGCACACAGCGGCCGGTCGAGCGCTCCTCGAGGCTGGTCTCGCATACCGTGACTTCTCCACATCCGAAGAGCTCGCCCGAGAGCGCGAGGCGGACGGCAAGAAAGGGACGATCATGCGCTCAGCCAGGCGCCGGGCGGAGTCGATGGCCGAGGGAGGGGCCGATGAGCGCGCGGCGGCCGGAGAGCCTTTTGCTGTCCGGTTTCTCGTTCCCGCCGGCGTGACCGAGTGGGAAGACGCCGTGCACGGTCTGACACGCTTCCGGCACGACGACATCGACGACTTGGTGATTCTGCGCAGCGACGGGACGTCCACCTACAACCTTGCAGTCGTATCCGACGATGCTGAGATGGGCATCACATTGGTGCTCCGAGGCGACGACCACCTGTCCAACACGCCGAAGCAGATCCTGCTGTACCAGGCCCTGGGTCTTCCGGTCCCCGACTTCGGCCATGTTCCGATGATCCTCGGCCCCGACGGGAAGCGGTTATCGAAGCGGCACGGTGCAGCCGCCATCGCCGAGTACGACGCTCAGGGCGTGCTTCCCGAGGCAATGGTCAACTTTCTCTCGCTTCTCGGCTGGTCGCCGGGGAACGACCAGGAGGTGATGGATCCGGACGAGATTGTGGCACAGTTCTCGCTCGATCGGATATTGAAAAAGAGCTCGGTGTTCGATGTCGAAAAGCTCGAATGGCTGAACGGCCGACACCTCTCGAAGACAGATGTTTCCAGGCTGGAACCGCTCGTTAGCGAACGTCTGGCCGCGATGGATAAAGTGGATCTGAAGGGTCTCCGGGCACGCCCGGAGTGGTATCACGGCCTCATCAACCTGTTGCGTGGCCGCGCCAGAAACGTGGAACAGCTGGCCCAGAGCGCGTTGCTCTATTTGGTCGACGAAGTCGAATACGAGCCCGCGGCGATCGACAAGCACTGGAAGGCGACGGAGCAAGTCAGTGAGCTATTGACAGCGCTACGCCTTCAGCTGGAGCCCTGCGAATGGGAGGAAGGAGCCCTGGAGGAAGCGGTGCGCGGCCTCGCAGGGGCAAGGGAAGTGGGTGCGGGAAGGATCATCCATCCGCTCCGTGTGGCCCTAACCGGCCAAGCGGTGAGTCCGGGGATCTTCGAAGTCCTCTACTTCTTGGGGAGGGAGCGCGCTTTGGCGCGGCTGGATAAGGCAGTGGAAACGCTGTCGGCGGCGGCGCAAGCCAATGGTGTAACTTGACGGATAGAACGCTTGGATTCGCTTGACTTGTTTTCCGAGCCGGCATTACGATAGCTGTCTCCTCACGAGATGGCCCTCATGGAACCAAGCCCCACCGGGCAGAAGCCCGGTCAGTCATCCAGGGAGCCCTGAATGCCCTCAGCCCTGACCGACATCGAGCGCAAGATTCTGGACTACATGGTGGTGTATCTTCGGACTAACACCTACCAGCCGTCCATCCGCGAGATCGGCGAGAAGTTCAGTATCAAGAGCACGAAGACCGTTTCGGAGCACCTCCAATCCCTGGCGGACAAGGGATATCTGGAGCGCGATCCGTCACGATCGCGTGGCGTGCGTATCCTCGGCATGGACCTGAACGCTCAAACGGTTTCCATTCCGTGCTACCGGAGGATCCCGGACGACCGCGATGGGCTGATGAGTGATCAGGTCGAAGGCTACTTTTCGCTCGATCGCCGTCTGGCCGGGTCCAAGGGCTCGTTCTTCGTTCGGGCCAGAGGCACAGAGATGGCGGGCCTCGGGCTCGTGGAAGGCGACTACCTGCTCGTGGAGCCCGCGTTCGCCGACGAGATTGCCGACGGAGACGTCGTGGCGGTGCGCCTCGAGCATCACGCCGAGTTCTTCCGCTATGCCCAGAACGGAAGCGGTGGAGTGCTGCGTCCAGGCAAGCCCAGTGAGCCGGTCATGCCGGTCGAAGACCCATCGCTACTCGACGTGGTGGGCAAGGTGACGGCCCTTTACCGCCGTATCGAGGGCCATCCGACGGCGGTGAGCTCGACGGCGCACTAGCGTCGCTCGGTGGGCGATTCGGACCCGCAGAACGAGCACCCATCTCCGGTCCAGTCTACTATCCTCCACAATCCAGCCCCTGAGGGTCCGATCGAAGCTCTGGACATCTCGATCGCGGTCCGGCGGGCCCCTGCGCAGTCAGGCGACCAGACGTTCATGGCGCGCGCCCTGGAGATGGCGCGTTTGGCCCAGTCCCGTGACGAGGTGCCGGTGGGCGCCGTGCTGGTCCGGGACGGTGGCATCGTGGCAGAGGCACACAATCGGACCAACACCGACTCGGACCCGACCGCCCACGCAGAGGTCGTCGTGATTCGGGAGGCCGCTCGGCGGATCGGCCACTGGCGGCTACTCGACACAGCCCTGTTTGTCACCCTCGAGCCTTGTGCGCAGTGCGCGGGCGCCATCGTGCTTGCCCGCATCCCGCGCCTCGTGTACGGTGCTTCGGACCCGAAGGCCGGAATGGCGGGGAGCCTGGAGAATCTCGTGCAGGACCGTCGATTGAATCACTCGGTGGAGTTGACCACCGGGGTGCTCGCGGAGCAGGCCGGGAATCTGCTTCGCTCCTTCTTCCAGGCACGCCGTCCGTGAGATGGTGCGCGGACCGCACCCGACACCACTCTCGCCACACACTCTTCTCCTGGATCCTGGCCTCTTGCTGTGCGATCGGGGCCTGCACGCTGGCTGGTGGACCCGTAGGTGGGTCCCCGGCGCCCGATACCACAGTATCCGAGCCCAAGACACCCGATCCCGCAGCGCGCCCGCCCGCAGCACCTGAGTCCGCAGCACCTGAGCCCGCAACGCCCGGGTCCGCGGCGCCCGATCCCACGGCGCTGGGGTCTGAGATGCCCACGCCCGTAGGCACCAGCACCAGCCGCCCCGTGCCATTCGCCGAGATGAGGGCGGTTTGGGTCGTGCGCACCACGATGTCGGATCCCGATGCGATCCGGATCATGGTGGACCGGGTCCGTCTCGCCGGCTTCAACACGATCTTCGTGCAGATCCGGGGCAGGGGGGACGCCTACTACGCCGAGCGGCTCGAGCCACGGTCAGAAGCGCTCGCGGGCCAGCCGCCCGACTTCGATCCGCTCGATTTCGTGGTCCAAGAGGCCCACGCGAGAGACCTCGCGGTCCACGCCTGGATCAACACCTACCTCGTGGCGAGCGCCACCCGCCTCCCAACCGCCGCCGAACACGTGGTGAACGCCCACCCCGACTTTCTCGCGGTGCCCCGGGAGCTCGCACACGACCTCCACGACGTCGATGCCCACGACCCACGATTTGTCAGAGCCCTGGCGAATCACGCGCGCCGTAACGCTCGCACCGTCGAAGGCCTCTACACGAGCCCCGCGCACCCCGAGGTTCAGGAGCAGGTGTATCGCATCTGGATGGACCTCGCGGAGCGATACGAGCTGGACGGACTCCACTCCGACTATCTCCGCTTCGCCTCGCCCGAGTTCGACTACTCGCGGGCGGCCCTCGACGGGTTTCGCGATTGGTTGACACCCCGACTCGATCCGGCGTCTCGGCGGCGCCTGGCACTCTCCGAGCGCGATGACCCCCTCGCTTACGTCGACGCGCACCCCGAGGCGTGGTCGGACTTCCGGCGGGATCAAATCACGAAGCTCGTGGACCGCATCTACCGGGGCGTGAAGGAGCGGCGACCGGCGGCCTGGGTCTCGGCGGCCGTGGTCCCTAGCGCGCCCGACGCCTATGCGACCCGTTTCCAGGACTGGGAGGAATGGCTGCGCCGGGGCATCATAGACGCTGTCGCACCCATGGCCTACACCGACCAGGACGACGTCTTTCGTGGGCAGATCCGCGAGGCCGTACGCCTCGCAGGCGGCGGTGATCGCGTTTGGGCGGGGATCGGCGCCTACCGGAACAGCGTGGACGGCACGATCAGCAAGATCGGGATCTCACGCGAGGAGACCGCGAGCGGGGTGGTCCTCTTCTCGTACGACTGGGCCGCCGTACAAGGAGGTGCCGGAGCATCGTATCTAGAGCGCGTGGGAGAGCGGGCCTTCCTCCGGCGCGGCCGGCGGTAGTCGCCCCGTCTCGCCTCGCGCGCTCTCCTAGGGGACAGGCGCCGCCGCCGCCGCGACGTCGTCCGCGATAACCGGCTCGCCTATGGACGTTCCCCTGAGGCGAAGCACGGCGAACAGGATGAGCACTCCCAGTCCGAGCGCCACCCAGACCGGAAGGCCGTAGGCCGTCCCGATGTCCCCGAGCAGCATACCTACGACGGCCACCACCACGGCGTAGGGCAGCTGCGTGCGCACGTGATCGACGTGGTCGCAGCCCGAGGCCGTCGATGAAAGCACGGTCGTGTCGGAGATGGGTGAACAGTGGTCCCCGAAGATGGCCCCGGCCAGGACCGACGAGATGGAGCCCAGCAGGATCGACTGTTGCGCCCCTCCGTCAAAGTCAACGCCGCCCCCGAGCGAGACCGTCAGCGGGATCACGAGGGGAAGCAGGATCGCCATGGTGGCCCACGAAGTGCCGGTGGCGAACGCCATGGCGGCGGCGGTCACGAAGACGAGCACCGGGATTAGCTGAAGCGGGATCGAGTCGCCCAGAGTTTGGGCCAGGAACGCGGCCGTACCGATCGCTCCTGTGACCGCCCCGAGCGACCACGCCAAGACCAGCACGATCATCGCGATCATCATCGCCTTCATGCCTGCGACCACCGAACCCAGCGCTTCCTGGAGGGTGAGGATGCGCTGAACCAACGAGAGGCCCACGCCCATGAGGCACCCGGCCAGCGACCCCCACAAGAGCGTCGCGTACGGGTCGGCGGCTCCAAGGACGTCCATCAGCGAGGCGCCCGGCTCCGAGCCGGCACGTCCGGACACGAGTAGGCCGATCAACACCGTGACGACCACGGTGAGGACCGGTATGGCCGCGTTCCACCAGCGGTGGGGCGCCGACTCGACGGGCTGAAGCAGTGAATCCGTCGTGTCGGTCACCGGCATCGAGCCCGGACGAGTCAGTCCGCCGCCCGCGGCGGCCCGCTTTTCCGCAACCGCCATCTCGCCAAAGTCCCGGTTCATGACGGACGTCAGGAAAACGAATGCAAGCGCGAGGAGGGGGTAGAAGAGATAGGGAATGGAGCTGAGGAAGACGGCAAAGGCACTGGATGACGTGAGGGAAGCCGACAGTGCCGGATCGATCGACGCCTGCTGTTCGGCTGCGATCTGGAGCCCGCTGTCGATCAGCGAGATCTCGTATCCGACCCATGTGGAAATGGGCACGAGGGCCGCGACCGGCGCAGCGGTCGAATCCACGATATACGCGAGCTTCTCCCGAGAGATACGCAGTCGGTCCGTGATCGGCCGCATCGTGGTACCGACGATCAGCGTGTTCGCGTAGTCGTCGAAGAAGATGGCCAATCCGGCGAGCCACGTCGCGATCTTCCCACGGCGTGCGGACGTCGCGAACGGTGACACCGCCTCGACGATTCCCAGCGTCCCCCCGTTGCGGGCGATGACGCCCACCATGCCGCCGAGCAACAGGGAAAAGACGACGATCTGGGTCTGGCCGCCGTCGTCAGCGAGGGCCGGAACGATGAACGTGTCCACCGTGCGCCACGTGGCAGTCAGTGGGTTGAACCCCGTGACCGCGAGGGCCCCTAGCCACACCCCGGCGAAGAGAGCCGCGAGGACTTCCCGGAAGAGGAGTGCCAGTGCGATGGCCACGAGGGGGGGGACGATGGAATACCAGCTGGGTGCGTAATACGGATCGACTGTCTCGGTGACCTGGCCGATCCGAACCTCGATCGGGAGCGAGGCGCGAGATTCCACGGCGAGGTCGGACACTGCGAGCGATTCGTTCGCCTCCACCGTGCCCGACCGCAGCAGGCTGTCCTGTGCGGTGCGCACCTCGTACCAGCTCGAGCCGTCCGCCGCTCCCTTCAGGGTGAGTGAAAAAGGCAGACCCCCGAGGACCACCGGTGGCCGAGCCTCGATCTCTTGTGCCCGGAGCGGACTAGCCAGGAGCACGAACGCCGTGAGACCGTAGAGTGAAGCGCGCAACGTGCTGTGCATCCGAGGTCCTCGGTGAGCCAGCGGGTCGGGGAAGCAGGCGTGCCCTGCTTCTGCGAAGCACGCGGGCCCTGCTTTCGCGAAGCACGCATCATGCGCCCTGGGGCCTTGTCCTGTAAAGGCGCCGGTCCCTACTTTCCGGCGCCCGTTTCGGCCCAGGGCATCTGTCCCCAGCGCCGAAGGAATCGGGCCGACGCCCACACCTCCTGAACATGCCCAACCAATACCGAATCCCGATCATGAGGGAGGAGGCGGTCGAGCGGGCGCTCGCCCGCATGGCACGCGAGATAGTGGAGCGCAACGAGGGCACCGACCGCTTGATCCTCATGGGGATCCACCGGAGGGGGGTCCAGATCGCACAGCTTCTCCAAGCCGAGATCCAGCGGGCGGAATCGGTGCGCATCCCCTGCGGATCCATCGACATCACACTCTATCGTGACGACCTGATGGCGATCGGTCCCAAGCCCGTGGTGGGGGAGTCGGTGCTGCCCCCAGGCGGGATCGACGACCGCGCCATCGTCATCGTGGACGACGTGCTCTACACCGGCCGCACCGCCCGTGCGGCTATGAACGAGCTGATGGACTGGGGGAGAGCGTCGCGCGTGTACTACTGCGTGCTTGTGGACCGGGGCGGCCGGGAGCTCCCGATCCAGCCGGACGTCGTCGGGAGGACCGTCACGGTGCTGCCTCAGCAGCGTGTCGAGGTGATGGTGCCGGAGCTGGATGGCGCGTTGGGCGTGGATATCGTGACTGTCGCGCCGGGGGCCGCGTGAGCGAGACGGGGCTCCCGTTGGGCAAGGACCTCGTCGGGCTCGAGGGTCTGACCGCCGAGCAGATCATCACCATCCTGGACACCGCCGAGCCGTTCAAGGAGATCTCGGAGCGCCGCATCAAGAAGGTCCCCACGCTTCGCGGCAAGACCATCGTCAACCTTTTCTTCGAGGCCTCCACGCGCACCCGCGTCTCCTTCGAGTTCGCTGAGAAGCGCTTGTCGGCGGATACCGTCAACATCAGCGCCAGCGGATCCTCGGTGACAAAGGGCGAGACCCTTGTCGACACGGCGCGGAACCTCGAGGCGATGAGGATCGACATGGTCGTCATCCGCCACTGGGCATCCGGGGCGGCCCGTTTTCTCGCCGAGCGCATCCCATCCAATGTGATCAACGCGGGAGACGGCTCGCACGAGCATCCGACGCAGGCCTTACTCGACATCCTCACGCTTCGCGACCACTTCGGGGAGATCTCCGGGAAGAAGGTGTGTATCGTGGGCGACATCCTCCACTCGCGGGTGGCGCGCTCCAACATCTTCGGGCTCCTCAAGCTGGGTGCGGAAGTCGCCGTTTGCGGACCGCCGACCCTCGTGCCGAGGGGCATCGAGGAGCTCGGCGTGGGTGTGATCCCACGGGTGGAGGAGGCGATCGACTGGGCCGACGCCTTGAACGTCCTGCGACTTCAGCTCGAGCGCATGGAGGCCGGCTTCGTGCCGAGTCTCCGCGAGTACAACAGGGTGTACGGGGTGACCAGCGCGCGCCTGGCCGCGGCTCCCACCGATCGCCTCATCCTACATCCGGGCCCCATGAACCGTGGAGTCGAGATCGACAGTGACGTGGCTGACGGACCGCATTCGGTCATTCTCCAACAGGTCACTAACGGAGTGGCGATTCGCATGGCCGTACTCTACCTGCTCGCGGGTGGGCAACCCGACACTGCGGAAGCCGCGAAGGCGGGGGAGGTCACTTGAGCCCGCGGCCCCTTTGGATTCGGAACGGACGCGTCGTCGATCCGAGTCAGGACCTCGATGCGACGATCAACCTGCTCCTCGTCGACGGACGTGTCGCGGGGTACGGAGACGATGTTGCCGCGCCCGACGGGGCGGAGGTCGTCGAGGGCGACGGCCTGATCGTGGCGCCGGGCCTCGTGGACGTCCACGTCCACTTGCGCGAGCCCGGCGGCGAGCACAAGGAGACGATCGAGACAGGCGCCCGGGCCGCGGCGGCCGGCGGCTTCACGTCGATATGCGCGATGCCGAATACGGATCCACCGATCGACGACTCTGCCGCGGTGGGTTTCGTGGTCGCCGCCGGCAGGCGAGCAGAAGCGGCCCGCGTCTATCCTCTCGGTGCGATCTCCGCCGGGCTGGCGGGCCAGAAGCTCGCGGAGATCGGTGAGATGGTCGCGGCGGGTGCCGTGGGGATCACCGACGACGGCCGGCCAGTCATGGATTCAGGGCTCATGCGCCTCGCTCTCGAGTACGCATTGCCCTTCGGCATCCCCGTCGCGGACCACCCCGAAGACCTCGGGCTCTCGCGCGACGGGAGCATGAACGAGGGACTCGTGTCCGCCCGGCTCGGGCTCATGGGCAAGCCGAACGCCGCCGAGGACGTGCACATCGTCCGCGATCTGCTCGTGGCCGAGCTGACCGGGGGCCGGATTCACCTGCAGCACGTGTCGAGCGCCCACGGGGTCGAGGCGATCCGTCAGGCCAAAGCGCGCGGGGTGCGTGTTACCGCCGAGGCCTCGCCGCACCATCTGATCCTCACGGACGAGGCTGTCGAGGGGTATCGGACCGACGCGAAAATGAACCCACCGCTGCGGACGGAGGTCGATGTGGCGGCTGTGCGCGCGGGACTACAGGACGGCACGCTGGACGTGGTGGCGACCGACCACGCGCCCCACCACTACGACGAGAAGGAGCAAGCGTTCGACGACGCCCCGTTCGGCATCGTCGGACTGGAGACATCGGTGGGGCTCATCCTGACCCACGTCGTGGGCGACGGCGTCATCGACGTGCCCACGATGATCGAGCGAATGAGCTGTGCGCCGGTGCGGGCGTTCAACCTGGAGGGGGGCACGCTGGCCGCCGGAAGCGTCGCGGACGTGACCGTGATCGACCCAGAGCTCGCGTGGACCGTGGATCCAGCGAGCTTCCGGTCGAAGAGCCGGAATACCCCGTTTGCCGGATCGAAGCTCGTGGGGAAGCCGGTGATGACGATTGTTGGTGGTCGGATTGTTTGGCGCGAGGAGGGAGCGGATCCCGACTAGAGCGGGGATTCCCGATAGATCAGGGATTCACGACTAGATCAGGGATTCCCGACTAGCTCAGAGCGTTCACATGCCGCGCCAAGCCGGACTTCAGCCGGGAGGCCGCGTTGGGGTGTAACAAGCGTGACCCGGCGGCTCGGTCCAGCAATACCTGCGCCCTCAGATAGCTGGCCTGTGCGGTCTCGGCGTCGGTGGCTTCGCGGACGTTCTTTATCGCGTTACGGAGCCGAGAACGCTTCGCTCGGTTGCGAGCATTCTGCTCACGGCTCTTCTCCATCCGCTTGGTCGCGCTCTTGATGTTCGGCATCGATTCCCTCGAAACTGCGTACGGACCTCGGTCACGAGCCGAAAACCATACCGAAATCCAACACGTGGATCAAGGTAGCGGGAGACGGGACGGGCCCTGGCTGACCGGCTCCCGAAGGGTAGCGGGCCGATCCGGGCTCGGGTAGCTTTCAGGTACATGGATTTCCTCCTGATCGTTCCGGTCCTCCTCTTCTCCATAGTCGTCCACGAGGTCGCCCACGCCTGGGTCGCACATCGGGTGGGGGACGACACTGCGTACATGCTGGGACGAATCACGCTCAACCCCCTGCCGCACTTGGATCCGATGGGGTCGATCCTCGTCCCCCTCGCGCTCCACTTCATGAACGCCGGATTCATCTTCGGCTGGGCCAAGCCAGTTCCCATCAACCCCCGCAAGTTCAGGAATTACAAGTGGGGCGACATCCGCGTCTCGATGGCGGGCATCGTCTCCAACTTGATCCTGGCTGTGGGGTTCACACTCTTGACGGCGGTCGTTCTCAAGGTCGGTCCGATCCTCGGGGACGGCGCAGCGGGCGGCGTGGGTGTCGTGGTCCGGATGGGCGAGTTCGGGATTCTGATCAACCTAATTCTGGCCGTTTTCAATCTGATTCCCATACCACCGCTCGACGGCTCGCACGTGTTCTACCACCTGTTGCCGCCCAGGCTCGGGGCTCGCTACCGCGAGCTCGGGCGCTACGGTATGCCCCTGCTCATGCTTCTGTTCGTCTTTCTGCCGGGGCCGTTCTTCGCCATCGTCTTCTGGCCCGTCGCAATTCTGAGAGATGCCGCCTTCGGCTTCATCGGCCTATGGCTCTGAGCACAAGCCCCGTCGCACTCGGACGTGGGGACCTCCTCCTCGTCGACGTCGAGCGTTTCCAGGGACCCCTCGATCTGCTGCTGCACCTCATCCGCCAGCAGGACATCGACATTTTCGACATCCCGATCGCGACGATCACGAATCAGTTCCTGCGAATGGTCGAGAAGCTGGACAGGCACGACCTCGAGGGTGCCGGCGAGTTCATCGAGATGGCCGCGACCCTCATCCGCATCAAGGCCCAGATGCTGCTTCCGCGACACGGGGGCGAGGAGGACGAGGACCCGCGCGCAGAGCTGGTTCGCCGGCTCCTGGAGTACGAGCAGATCCGTGACATCTCGTCTCGATTGTCCGCTGCGGAGGCCGATAGGGCCCGGCGTTTCGGCAAGGGCTACGTTGCGCCCCGCCCGCGACCGCTGGTGCGCGACACGCCGTTCGAAACCACCTGGGAAGAGGTGTACGAGGCGGCGCTCGTGATTCGCCTCCCGGATCGACGCGATCAGTCCCATCTGATCCGGACCCGACTGGTCGCGATGGAGGACAAGATCGCGCTGATCGTCGACCGGCTGAGCCGGGTCGCGCGCATCGAGTTCTCGAAGTTGGTCCGTCCGTGGAGGGAGAGAATTCACGGCGTCATGACGCTTCTGGCCGGGCTGGAGCTCTCTCGTCGGAGGCAGATCTCGATGCGACAGACCGGGCCGTTCGCCGAGCTGTGGCTGTATCGACGGGACGATGCCGATGACGGCGGCGCTCCGGCGTCGGACCAAACCCCGGGAGTCGAAGGATCGTGAACCCGGTGCAGATCGTCGAGGCGATCCTCTTCTCGAGCGACGCCCCCTTGAAGGCGGAGGAGATCATCCGGGCGGACGAGTCGCTGAACGAGGATCTCGTCGAGGAAGCCATCGACCTGCTCCGGAACGAGTATGCCGAGGCGGAACGCGCCTTCCAGGTGGTAGACCTCGCAGAGGGCTATCAGCTTCTCACCCGCCCCGAGTTTGCTACCTACCTGGAGCGATTCGACACCGTGCCTCGGCCATCGCGACTGTCCGGCCCCGCGTTGGAAACGCTTGCGATCATGGCGTATCGGCAGCCGATCGGGCGAATCGAGGTGGAGTACATTCGCGGCGTGAGCTCAGCGGGTGTCATCCGGACGCTGCTGGATCGTGATCTCGTCCAGATCGTCGGCCGCGGGGAAGGGATCGGGCGGCCCCTGCTGTACGGCACGACCGCCCGGTTTCTCGAGCACTTCGGCTTTCGCTCGCTAGAGGACCTCCCCCGACCCGAGGAGCTTCCAATCGTCCTTCGGGAGCAGCTTCCGCTCGAAGAAGACACGTCTGGCGACGTCACGCCTGAGGGCTTTGAGGACAATCTCGGGGGTGAGCCGCCGGCTCCCCGCGGGACGTCGGACGACCTGGGTCTAGAGGGCCCGTCGGACGACCTGGGTCTGGAGGTGGCGTCGGACGACATGGGTCCGCCTCCGCCCATGCAGGGCTCCCCGCCCGAACCCCCCGAGCCTCCCGAGCCTCCCGAGCCCGCGACGATGTTGACCGAGGAGGCCTCGGCCACCTCCCCGGCTCTCCCCGAGGCCTAGAACATCGTGGTAGACACGGAGTGGATCTCGCGCAGGGGTCTCCCGCGTACCACGGGCTGCTAGTGGTCTGTAGCCGAAGTCCGGTCAGCGGCACTTCGGCTACAGACAACTAACAGGTCTCCGAAGAGGTGGGGGACCGCGCGCCGGACGAGCGCCTCCAGAAGTTCATCTCTCGGGCGGGGGTGGCCTCACGGCGTCAGGCAGAGGCAATGATCGAGGCCGGGCGGGTTCAGGTGAACGGCGAGCCGGCCACGGCGCTCGGTACCCGGGTCCGTCCGGACGTCGACGAGGTACGTGTGGACGGCGTCGTGGTGCGTTCCGAGCCACCGCGCTGGGCAATGCTGAACAAGCCTCCAGCGATCGTCACGACCAGGCGGGACCCCCAGGGCCGCCGAACCGTCTACGACCTACTTCCCGAATCACTCCACGGGTTGACCTATGTCGGTCGACTGGACCGAGAGACCGTAGGGCTACTGCTCTTCACGAATGACGGTGATCATGCCCACGCCCTCTTGCATCCGAGTCGCGCCGTCGAGCGGGAATACCGGGCTTGGGTGCGAGGTGAGCCCAGCCGAGCGGCGCTGGCGAGGCTCAGACAGGGAGTCGAGTTGGAGGACGGTCCTGCTCACGCCGTCAGGACACGGATCCTGCACCGAGAATCCGACCGGACACTCCTGGAGCTGGTTCTGACCGAAGGCCGCAACAGGGAGGTCCGTCGGCTCTGCAGGGCGGTTGGCCACCCCGTGCAACGCCTCGAGCGAGTCCGTTTCGGCCCGGTGCGACTGGGAGACCTCGCACGTGGGGCTTGGCGCCAGCTGAGCGATGGCGAGGTGAAAGCTCTTCGACAGGCCTCCGGCGTCCTACCAACCCTCCGAGCCGAGTAAGGGCACGAACCGGCACGACATCAGCGTCTCCGCGCTGATCTCGTTCCCCGTGCGTGTGAAGCGGACGAGCTTCTGGAGGGACTGCGGTCCCACGGGGATGACGAGTCGTCCGCCGTCCGGAGAAAGTTGCTCCTTGAGCGAGGCGGGCGCGACCGGAGCCCCGGCCGTCACAAGGATGGCGTCGAACGGTGACTCCTCGGGCCAACCCAGCGAGCCGTCGCCCACGCGAAAACGGACGGGCGAGCATGCGATTGCGGCGAGCACCGACTCCGCTTGCGCCGCGAGCGCGGGGATTCGCTCGACGGTAAGGACTTCGCCAGCGATGCGGGAAAGAACCGCGGTCTGATATCCACTCCCGGTGCCGATCTCGAGCACTCGGTCTCCGGGTCGCAACGCGAGGGCCTGGGTCATGGCCGCCACCATGTATGGCTGCGAGACCGTCTGTCCCCGGGCGAGGGGCACGGCGCGGTCTTCGTAGGCGACGTCCGCCTGCTCGGGTGGAAGAAAGCGCTCGCGCGGGATCTCGCCCATCGCTGCGAGTACCGCCTGGTCGGCTATTCCTCGGTTCCGCAGCTGGTGGGCGACCATCTTCGCTCTTTCGCTTGCGAAGTAGTCCGCGTCGGACCCAGTAGTCATCGCACCTTCCAGGGGGGCAGAGGCCTGTACACCCGAACCACCAGCCGCGGTGCACCGGCTGACACTTTCTCCCGACGAGGGCCAGGTCTAAGCTTGTTGTGTCTCAACGGATCGCCACGCGAAGTTGGCGCATGTCCACATTCCCCCCGGTCTCCGTCCGATGCAAGAAGCCCCGAGTCTCACGGTCATCGATCACCCGCTCATTCAGCACAAGCTCGCACACCTGCGAGACCATCGGACACCCAAGAAGCTCTTCAAGGAGCTGGTCGACGAAATCTCCACGTTGATGGCCTACGAGGTCACGCGCCACATACCACTCGAGGACGCGGAAGTCGAGACGCCGCTGGAGCGCACGATGGCCCGGAAGGTGATGGGAAAGAAGCTCGTCGTCGTGCCGATCCTGCGTGCAGGGCTGGGAATGGTCGAGGGCATCGTCAGGTTGATCCCAGGTGCCCGGGTCGGACACGTCGGGCTATATCGTGACGAAGAGACGCTCTTACCGGTGGAATACTACTTCAAGATCCCCGAGGCGGAGGGGCGAGCGTTCATCGTCGTAGACCCCATGCTCGCCACGGGAGGGTCGGCGGTCGCGGCAGTGCAGCTGCTGAAGGACCAGGACGCGGGAAGCATCCGCTTCATGTGCCTGGTGGCCGCGCCGGAGGGCGTCGCGGCCATGCAGGACGCCCATCCCGACGTGCCCGTGTTCGCCGCGGCTCTCGACCGGGAGCTGGACGAAAGAGGCTACATCCTCCCAGGGCTCGGGGACGCCGGCGACCGGCTGTTCGGGACCAGGTAGCGGTCGCTACGCCACCGCCTTCCGGCGCTTCCACATGTCCGGATGGAAGAGGATCAGCACGGTGTAGATCTCGAGCCTGCCGACGAGCATCAGGAACGAGAGCACGCCCAACGACGCGTGGGACATCCAGCGTTTCCGACTCCGTTCGAGCACGGTGCACTCCACCCCGTGCTCCGCCAACACCTCGGCGAGGTAGCGGCCCTCCAGAGATCCACCGGCAATCATGACCCGGCGGAGCCTGAAGTCGTCGTATCCGACGAGGGGTGGGATCGCGGCCACCTCCGAGGTAGGCGACAGCAGGTAGATCTGGTCGCCCGTTTCGATGGTCGACGACCCGTCGGGGACCAACGTTTCTTCTCCGCGGACGATCGCCGCAGTGACGTAGTGGTAGTCCTCGAGCTCGGCTTGCAGCGTGTCCAGGGTCTTGCCGGCGACAGGAGCGCCCTCGCGCACGCGGACTCCGACGAGCTGCACCCTACCGTCGGCAAATTGCGCCACATCCGTCGCGGCCGCGCTCAAGAGCAGCTGATACGTCTCCCAGGCGGACTCCCGCTCGGGGTTGATCATCAGGTCGATTCCGAGACGTTCTCGCGAGAGGACACTGCCCGACTCGTAGTACTCGGGGCTCGAGATGCGGGCGACCGTGAACTTGACGCCCATTCGCTTGGCGGCCAGACACGAGATGAGGTTCACCTCGTCCTTGCTGGTGACGGCCAGGAGCATCCGAGCTCCTCGCACCCTCGCGCGCTCGAGCAGGGAGAAGGAGGCGCCGTTGCCCACGAATGTGAGGATGTCCAGGTGATCCGCAGCGTACGCCGCACGGTCTGGATCGACATCGATCAGGATGACGTCCTGGCCCTCCTGGGAGAGGCGGTCGGCCAGGTGGAACCCGACCTCTCCACCTCCAATGATCAGAACTTTCATCGGCGTAGCCCGGTCAGGGGTCGTGTCCGGCCGCACCCGTCGCGGATCCGGCCGCACCTGTCGCGAATCCGGGCGCACCTGTCGCGAATCCGGCCGCACCCGTCGCGGATCCGGCCGCATGGGTGCGGAGGGGTGGCCTTAAGAGTCTTGGTCAGGAATGCCCCGAAGGGTGTGCGGAAGCTTGGTCGCTCGGGATTCGCCGGGCGGGACCTCGGCGAAGGGGGCAGATAACGCGTCTCGATGCGCTCCCTGTGGAAGTGTACGCAGAACACTAGACCGGCCGACCAGGGGTGTCAAAGTGACCCATCCGCTTCCCTTGGGCGCGGAACACACCGACCGCGCCGGGGAAGTATCAGCAGTGCATCCTCGAGGAGGTGGCAATGCTGTCTCGCACGAAGCTGACAGAGCTCTATCGCGCGCTTCGCGACGAGTTCGTTTTGAGCGTTTACGTCGACGGTGAGGCCACGAACCCGGCGGAGAGGCTTGCGTGGCGGAAGCGACTCGACCAGAGCATTGCGAAGGTCGCACGGGGCCTCGAAGAGGCCGAGGACAGCGACGGAAAGGTGGCTTTCGGCGAGGCCCTGGCGCTTTTGGATCAAGAGCTGGGCAAGGTCGATTCGTTCATCCCGGACCGCGGCTGGGTAGGGTTCGCCACGCCGGAACGGATGTGGTACGCATCCGCTGTTCCTGTACCGATGCCGGATCTCGTGCGGTGGGAGCGTGGGGTCAGGGTAGCGCCGTACGTGCGTGCGCTCAAGCAGCAGCGCCCGGTCGTGTTGGCGCTCGTAGACAGCCAACACGCGCGCATCTTCCGCTACCGGGACGGCCGGCTCGGCGAGGCCGACAGCCTCGAAGCCGACACCTTCATGGGTGATCTCTCCGAGGTCGGATCGGCGAAGCGCGCATCGACGAATACGGGCCGGCGCGGCGACACGGCCACGGACGCCGCAAGACGGTTTCGCCTGGTCGAGGCCGAGCGGCTGATGAAGCAGGTGGCGAGCGCCGTGGCCGAGCGCGCGGGTGACTCTGGATTCGCTGTAATTGGCGGCACGCCGGAAGCGATCGGGCACGCGGTCGAAATGCTTCCGAAAAGCCTCGGCGACCGCATCATTCAGCAGCCCTCGCTTCGGTTGGACATGTCCGACGCTGAGGTGAGGGCGGCGGCCGAAGAGTCCGCGTCCACCCTATCCGGCCAGTTCCATGGTCGCTTGCTCGACGAGGTCATGGACCTGGCGCGTGCGTCGGGACGGGGTGTGCTCGGCAGAGAGGGCACAGAACAAGCGCTCCGCGAACAACGGGTGGAGACCCTGCTCATGTCGCGTAGCTTCGTCCGAAGCGATCCCGACTACGCAGATCGATGTGTCGGTGCGGCCTTCGAGCAGCAGGCGGACGCAGTAGAGCTGTCAGATCCAGCGAGTGCACGTCTGGACG
This sequence comes from Longimicrobiales bacterium, assembly GCA_965248625.1. Classification (GTDB taxonomy): domain Bacteria; phylum Gemmatimonadota; class Gemmatimonadetes; order Longimicrobiales; family Gaopeijiaceae. The sequence continues at coordinate 4,022,974 of OZ252109.1, forward strand.
GCGAGGCCGGTGGCGTGGCGGCGCGATTGAGATACGTATTGTCCTGAGACAGTACGCTGCTAATCACGGGCTCCACGGAGCTGGCTCTGACCCGATTTAGACTACCGTCTTGCTGTCCTGGCACCTTGAGCGACATCATTGACGCCAGCGTTCCACCCACCCGCTCCGGTCCAACCCTCGAGCCCGCAAAGTGCCTTTTCGCAATAGGCTGACTCGTACATGATCTGGAACTCCGTTCTCATCATGACGGCTGTCGACATCGCCATGATCGTCGTCACGGTCCTGGTTCTGTCCGCCGTCCGTCCCCACTGGTCCCGGCTGACGGACGCACGTGCGGCGTTGGGCGCGCGACTAATGGTAGGCGGCGTCATTGTACTCGGCCTGTTCTATGCGGCCGATCTGACAACCATGTACCTCCTTCCTGCGCTCTTCTCGCCGGCGGTTGGTATCGCGGCCATGGAGACCCTCCACCTCTCATTGGCCTGGATCGTCATCCCCGCCGGAATCGCGAGCACATGCGTCGGGTTTACCGTGCTTGTAAAGCGTGTTGTCGGGCTGAGCGTACGACTCGAGAGCACCGACGAGGAGCTGTCGATCGAGCACGAAGCTCGCCAGATAGCAGAGGAGTCGTTACGTCGGACTGAGGCAGTGCTTACCGATGCGCTGTCAGCCGCCAGGACAGGGATGTGGGCTTGGGATATCGAGACCAACCAAGTGACCTGGTCGGACGAGATCGAGCTCCTGTTCGGGATGAGACGAGGGGAATTCGAGGGGACTTTCGAGGCCTACGCCGATTTGATCCATCCCGAGGATCGCGGGGCCCTCGAGTCCGCTATCCAAGACGCCCTCGAGGAGCTCCGTCGCTACGACGTGTGCCACCGCGTCATCTGGCCCGACGGCTCGATCCATTGGATCGAGGGGAAGGGCCAAGTATACCGCGCCGAGGATGGCCGCCCGGTCCGAATGACGGGGACGGGCACGGACGTGACGGAGCGCAAGAATGCCGAGTTGGTGCAAGAGGCGCTGAATCGAAGGGTGGGTCGGATGCAGCAGCTCGAGAGCCTCGGGGTCCTCGCGGGAGGAGTGGCGCACGACTTCAATAACATCTTCGTGAGCTTGATCGGGCACGCCGATCTAGCATTGATGGACACGCCGTCTGACTCACCGGCGCGTCAGCACATCGAGGAATTGCACACCTCGGCGCTTCGTGCCTCCGAGCTCACGAACCAGTTGCTCGCGTACTCCGGCAAGGGTCAGTTCCGTCTCGAGACGCTGGACCTCAGCCGGGTCGTGGAGGAGAACGTCCCGCTCCTGCACAGCTCGCTGCCGAAGAGGGCTCGGTTGGCGCTCAAGCTCGAGGCCGAGAACACGGCCGTTTTCGGGGACGTAGCTCAGATCCGCCAGGTCCTCGTCAACCTCGTGACGAACGCGGGTGAAGCGCTGGACGGGCCAGAGGGGACTGTGACGATCCGGACTGCGGTCATCGACGCAGACCGTGCCTTTCTCGCGAGCGGCGCCAGCGAAGCGGAGTTGGCAGAGGGGCGGTACGTCCTGCTCGAGGTAGCCGACGACGGCGTGGGCATGGACGACGAGACGTGCGCGAAAGTGTTCGATCCGTTCTTCAGCACCCGGTTCACTGGCCGGGGGCTTGGGCTCGCCGGATCATGCACGGGCATCACGGTACCGTGCGCGTGACGTCTCAGCCCGGCACGGGCACGGGGGTACAGATCCTGTTCCCGGAGTCATCGACACTTCCCGTTTCCGCCAAGCCGGACCTGCTCGCAGAGCCGGGATCCGAGTCGGATACGCCGCGCGGCGTCGTGTTGGTCGTCGACGACGAGGAGCCTGTGCGCCGAGTGGCACAAGCCACTCTGGAGCGGGCCGGCTTCAGCGTTGTTACGGCGAAGGACGGCAGGGACGGACTCGAGCGTTTTCGGGAACGTCGAGGTGACATCGTGGCCATTCTGCTCGACGCGACCATGCCGGTGATGGGTGGCGAAGAGGCGCTGCGTGAGATCAGGGGCTTGGACGCCCGCGTGCCGGTCGTCTTCACGAGCGGGTACAGCGAGCGACAGCTGGGTGCCGAGCTCGGTGGGACCGATTCGCTCCGGTTCCTGCCGAAGCCCTTCCGGCCTCAGTCGCTTGTCGAGGAGATCCGGGCAGCCACGTCGGGATCACCCGTGGTCGGCGACTAGCAACTTCTCGGCGGCGAGGCTTTCCGTCTCCCCTTGCGAGAACTACTTGGGGGGCAGGGCAAGCACGAACGCGAGTCCCCGCTCGATCCACGACGAGAGATCCTCCGTCGTTTCGAAGCCCTCGGGAGCCACGTAGACGAACCCTTTCATCGCCCGGCCCGTGAAGTCCATCTCTCTTGCGTGGGTCTGGGCCAGCGCCTCCGCATACCCATCCGGACCGACTCGCACCATCAGCTCGTCCCCGTTCACACCCACGCACATGTGGCCTCGGACCATATAAGCCATTCCGCCGAACATCCGCTTCTGTACGACATCCGGGCGGTCCGCGAGCGTGTCCTCGATACGCGCCGCGACCCCTTCGTCAAACGCCAGGTGCGATCTCCGCCGTCACGGCCGCTCGACGCGTACTGGGCAGACCTTCAACTCCGCGGTGTCGGTCATCGGATCGTAGCCCCCCCCGGTGAGCACGTTGACCGGCGCGTCGTTGAAGCTGAACGACGTGAAGACAGTGCCGCGTGGCGAGCGGTCCGTGGCTTCGACCTTGACCATGATGCACCCGCGCGCGCTCGACATCTTGGCCCATTCCCCATCTTCGAGCCCCCACGACGCGACATCGTCGGGGTGGGCCTCCAGGCGTTCTTCTGGAAGGAGATAATCGATCCCCGCGGACCGTCCCGTTTGCGTCCTCGTATGATAAGAGGCGAGCCTTCGACCGGTCGTCAGCCAAGTCGGGAAATCCTCGCTCGTGACCTCCGCGGGGTCCCGGTACTGGATGAGCTTCAAGATGCCACGACCGTTCTCGAACACTCCCTGGTGAAGGATCGGCGTGCCCGGGTGGTCCTTATGGGGGACCGGCCACATGTACTCGCTCTTGTCGATACGGTCCCAATCGAGCCCGTGATAGATCGGTGAGAGCTCGCAGATCTCGTTGAAGACCTCCTTCGCGCTCTCGTACTCGAAGCCTGGGATGCCCATGCGCTTCGCGATCTGAGACACGATCCACCAATCCGGCATGGCCTCGCCGGGGGGATCGACGGCCTTGCGCAGGCGCTGGACGCGCCTCTCGGTATTGGTCTGTACTCCGTCCGTCTCACCCCACGCGGTTGCAGGAAGGACGACGTCGGCGAGCTGGGCCGTCTCGGTGAGGAAGATGTCGATGACGACGAGCTGGTCGAGGCTCCGCAGCGCATGCTCGCAGTGCTCCCGCTCCGGATCCGTCACAACGGTGTTCTCGCCGTTGATGATCATGGCGCGGATGCGGTCTCCGGCCTGCTCGAGGGCGCGCGGCTTCGTGAGCCCTATCTCGAGGTCCACCTTCCGGCCGTACGCGCGTTCGAACTTCTCCTGAAACGCTGGATCGACGACCGATTGAAAGCCCACGTAGTTGTTCGGAAGCGCTCCGCAGTCGCCCGCGCCCTGAATGTTGTTCTGACCACGCATCGGGTTCACGCCCGTACCCTCTCGCCCGATGTTGCCGGTCATCAAAGCCAGGTTGCACAGACTCTGGACGTTGTCGACGCCACAGATGTGCTCGGTGATGCCCAGCGTGTAGTAGATCGCCCCCCGCTCCGCGCCACCGAACCATAGGGCTGCCTGCTCGATGTCTGCCGCGGGCACGCCGGTGATGCTCTCGGCCCACTCTGGCGTGAAGCCCTTCACGTGCTCGAGAAAGGCCTCTGCCTCCGCAGTGCGCTCCGCCATGAACGCTTCGTCTACGAGCCCCTCTCGCTCGATCACGTGAGCCATTCCGAGGAGTAGCGCCGCGTCGGAGCCAACTCGGAGAGGGAGGTAGACGTCGGCCAGATCCGCGAGACCGATTCTGCGCGGATCGGCGGTGATGAGCTTGGCGCCGCGGGCGATCGCCTTCTTGAGGCGAGTAGCCGCGACGGGGTGGCACTCGGTCATGTTGGTCCCGATGCAGAAGATCACATCGGGCTTTTCCATGTCCTCCAGCGGGTTCGACATGGCGCCGCGCCCAATCGTTGCCGCCAGACCGGCGACTGTGGGAGCGTGTCAGGCACGGCTACAGTTGTCGATGTAGTTGGTCCCGAAGCCCGCCCGGATGAACTTCTGCATCGTGTAGGCGGCTTCGTGGGGTGCCCGCCCCGATGCCACCCCGTAAACGCTGTGTCTGCCGTGATTCTCCACGGCATCCGTGAAGCCCTTCGCGGCGCGATCCAGGGCATCGTCCCACGTGGCCTGGTGAAACTCGCCGTCCTCTCCGCGGACCAGCGGATGGGCGAGACGGTCGGGGTGTTGGACGAAGTCGAACGCGAACTGGCCTTTGACGCACAGCGCTCCGTGGTTCGCGGGGCCGTCCATGGCGGGCTGCACGCCGATCAGCTGGTTGCCGCGGGTAAGGAGATCGACGGAGCACCCGACGCCGCAGTAGGGGCAGATTGTGCGTGTCTTCTCGGTGTCGCCTGGGACGTCCTTGTTGGCCAACGCCTTGAGGTCACCAAGGGCTCCCGTGGGACACGTTTGCACGCACTGCCCGCAAAAGGTGCACGCCGAGTCCTTCAGGTGCCCGTCGAACTCGACGGTGATCTGCGTCTCGAATCCACGCCCCTTCACTGAGATCGCGTAGTCGCCCTCATGTTCGGCGCATACACGAACGCATCGGTAACAGGAGATGCAGTTGGCGTAGTCCCTCATGATGAACGGGTTCGGATCGTCGGGGCGGCTCGTCCCGGACTTGCGACCCTCGAAGCGCCCCGTGTGCGCATCGTAGCGGTCCACGAGCTCGCGCATCTCCTGGGCCGCAAGGCTCGTGAGCTCGTCGACCTCGACCTCCCGGTTTTCTGACGCGAGCAGCTCCATGAGTACCCGCCGATGCACCTCGACGCGGGCGGTGCGTGTCTTCACCGCCATACCTTTTTGGCACTTGGCCGTGCACGAGGCCACCGGGTTCCGAGCTCCCTCGACCTCCACCACGCACATGCGGCATCCGCCGAAGGGCTCGAGACGGGGGTCGTAGCAGAGTGTCGGGATGTCCTTCCCCTGCCGCTCTGCGACTTCGTAGATCGTCTCACCCGGCGAGAAGGCGACCTTCTCTCCGTCGAGAACGATGGTGGGCTGTTGGCCGTTTGTGCTCATCGAGAAGGTCCCTCTCCTGGAAAAGAGCCGCATCGAAGGCGGCCAGGTCTCCTAAACCTAGTCGGTAGCTCGTCTTCCTGGGAAGTAGAGCAAGGACGACATGGACGAAGGCAGCCGCGACATCGACGACCTCGAGTCCGTCTTGGCCGACCTGAAGCCGGGGGGGTGGGACGAGAGGCCCTGAAGGGGGGACGGCCGTGAGGGCCGCTCTGGCCTTACTGCGAGCGAGCTTGGATCGGACGGCGCCCCGCCAACCTAGGGGTCCATTGCGGCCACGTGACGCCCCACCTGGTCCGGGAAGTAGCGCATCAGGCTCTCAGTAATGAGCGGAGCCGCCATCCCCAAGCCGCACGCGCTGATCTCTTTCATGGTCTGACCGATGTCGGACACCTCGTCCGCCCAGTCTTCCAGCGCTTTCGGTCCGGCATCCCCTGCCAGTCGCTCTGTTAGACGTTGGGTGCCGATGCGGCATGGGAAGCACTTCCCACATGACTCGTGCGCGAAGAACTCCATCGCGGCATGGGCGACCTCGACCATGTCGCGGGAATCGTCGAAGACCATGACTCCGCCAGCCCCGAGGAAGGACTTCTTGGCCCGGATGGCGGGCTCGTCCAACGTGACGAAGAGGTCGTCACCGGCGAGGAACCCACCGGACAGACCCGCCATCGTGACTGCTTGGACGGTTCGCCCTTCCTGGGGGCCGCCCGCCCAGTCGTACAGAAGCCGCTCGAGGGGGAAGCCCATGGGCACTTCGTAGTTGCCCGGGCGTTGGACATCACCCGAGAGCGAGATGACCTTGGTGCCCGTGTGCTCTCCCATCCCGAGACTCCGATACCATTCGGCTCCGCGGGCCAGGATGTGCGGGACCGAGGCGAGCGTCTCGACGTTGTTCACGACGGTCGGAAGATCTTCGTATCCGTGCGTCACAGGGAAGGGGGGACGATTCCGCGGGAAGGGATGCTTTCCCTCGAGGGAGTTGAGGAGCGACGTCTCCTCTCCGCAGATGTAAGCCCCGGCGCCACGGCGGACGTAGAGCTCGAACGCGAAATCGGTGCCGAGAATCGCCTCGCCGAGAAGATCCACCTTCCGTGCCTCACGGATGGCGTTCTCCAGGATGTCCTCGGTCTCGGGGTACTCATAGCGTAGGTAGATGAAGCCCTGGTGTGCCCCCGTGGCGTACCCGGCCGCGACCATCCCCTCGATGACGGCATGGGGGTCGTAGTCCATCAACGCCCGGTCCTTAAAGCACCCCGGTTCCCCCTCGTCCGCGTTGCAGACGATCGTCTTTGGCGTGCCCGGAGCCTCGGCAACTGCCTGCCACTTGCGGCCCGTCGGGAACCCGGCACCGCCGCGCCCGGCCAGGCCGCTGTCGTGCATCACCTGGACGACTTCTTCGGGCTTCATGTCCCGGACGGATCGAGCGATTCCCTCGTACCCGCCCGTGCCGCGGTAGCCCTCGAGGGTCGCCCGACCTGGCTCCCGAATGTTGCTGAACACGCACTCGTCGTTCCCCTGGGGAGTGGGCGGAGGCAACGGCGCGGGCCTCGCCACGAGCTCTGCGGCGGTCTGGCCGGCGAGCGTGAGGTGACCCCGTAAAACGGGCACCGGATCGTCGCAGCGGCCCGAGCACGGCATACCGGTGGAACCCTCCGCCGCGAGGCCATCGAGGATGTCCAGCGCGCCGTGTTGGCAACAGACCGGTCCTGTGCAAACACGCGGCGCGTTCAGCCCTCCGGGAGAGCGTGAGAAGTGGTGATAGAACGTGATCGTGCCGTAGAGGTCGGCCAGCGGAATGCGAAGGGCTGTCGACACCGCCCTGATCGCGTCCTCGGACAAGTATCCATCCCGGTCGTGGAACGCATGGAGCACGGGGAGGAGCGGTGCGGGCTCGTCCTTCCAGCGCGCGAAGATCTCTTCGGTGGTCAGGGGCATCCGGAATCCGATCGGCGGAGTCGGGGAGTAGGAGAGGCCGAATGGCTCCCGACAGAAGACGTTGGCGGGGGGCGGTCTGTCAAGCGAGTGAACGCCACGGAAAACGCTGGGGCGGGCCGGCTCGCATGGTCGGTAGCTTGTCACACCGAGTCATGGTTCGCGTAGGAGCAGAACGAGCAAGAGGAAGCGGAACTCGCTAAGTTGGGGACAACGTTTAGTCGAGCTGCGCGACGGACCCCCCCGCTGGAGCGCATGTCTACGATCAATCGGCTGTTTTGTGTATTCGATGAACCGGTCACCGAGGCGGGGTTCCGGAGTTGGAGTCTGCCCCAGGACTTGCTCCGGGCACGCGTCGCCATCACCGCTACGATCCCTCTCGCTCTCCTCTTCGTCTGGTCGGACTACATGATGTTCGGGACTGCGAGCCCGTTCCCCACCCTCGTCGGGGCGCGGATTGCATACGTCCTTTACTCGATCGCCGCTCTGATCCTCCTCACGCGCCTGCGAGCCTCTCGCTCCGTTGACGCTCTGATCCTTCTCTGGTCGACGATCTCCGCTGGCGCGTTGGCGTACGTCGCCTACACGCGCCCACCCATGTACTCTGGACACCTGGTCATGGAGGTCGTCGCGGTCTTTTTCCTCGTGGCGGTCATGCCGAACCAACTCCGGTTCCAAATGGTCTCTGCGGTAGTGATGGCCGCCGGCACAATCTTTGTTGCCGTGTCCCACGGGCTCACGCAGGATCCCCTCATGGCCAACGTGGTCTGGGGCGCGTTCGCGGCCTCCGTCGCATTCGGCAGCTTCGTGTCCTGGGACTCCCACGTCTCCCGGCGGCGTCTCTACTCCGCGATGACGGAGGTGGGGACGTTGCGCGGGATGATCCCGATGTGCGCGCGCTGCAGGAAAGTGCGAGACGACGACGGCTCCTGGGGCCAGCTAGAGGTGTATTTGAGCAAGCGGACGGAGGCAGAGTTCACCCACGGCTACTGTCCCGAATGCTACGGCGAGGTGACGCGGGACCTTGAGTGAGGTCTACGGCCCGTCTGTCCGGACGCCTACTGGAGGCTCCCCAGCCCGGTCGGCTGAACCCCCACGAATCGCTTCCCACCCCGGTCCGGCGGGTGTACGTTCGTGCGGTGGCCGGCTCGCCCACGCGCGCAGCCGCTCGCACGGGCCCATAGCTCAGTTGGTCAGAGCAGCGGACTCATAATCCGACGGTCGCAGGTTCAAGTCCTGCTGGGCCCACTGTTGGAAAGCCCCACGTCCCCTGTATCCTAGACGACGTGGGGCTTTGTGTTTTCTCTCGCTTCCCGGGCAACTCGGTCTCGTCGTAGAGCTTGAAGACGTATTGGAGCGTCGGCCCCAGGGGCGAAGTCTCCGTTTCGGACCGCCCTGGCTAGGTCGTCCGCTCGATCCTTCGCCTCGTCGATCGACCGCGCTGATCCCAGGTCTCTCCGTGTCCGCGGCCCAGTCACGGGGTGTATGAAGCGACGACATGCAAGTCCGCTGCCCAACCCGTTGGCTTTCCACGGGGCCCCGCTTATTCTACGCTCCGAAGGGTCTCATCTTGCCAGGGCTTCCTCTCATCTCACGCGGAGGTAGTAGGATGGACAGGCGTCAGCTCGTAGTGGGGCTTGGAACCGTCGCAGCCGCCGCGGCGCTGCCATCAAGGGCAACGGCCGCCGTTTCTGAGGCCATGTCCGAGAATACCCACACAGATGGGTTCAAGGCGACTTGGATAAACCAGTACACCTACGTGGCTCCGGACGTTGAAAGAACAGCTGACTGGTACGCCGAAGTATTTGGCATGCAGCGGGGCGATGCAACGAGAAGAGAGATCCACTTGTGGTACGGCGACACAGGCGGCGACACGCTAATGATCGTCCGGCAGGCCAACCCAGGAGAGCGGGCGCCCGGTCTCGAGAAGCTGGCGTTGATCATCGAGGACTGGGACCAGCGTGCGGTGGAGGCGGAGCTCGAGAGAAGAGAGCTTCATCCGATATCGGATACCGATCGGGGGTTCTGGTTTACCGATTTGGAGGGGAACGAGATCGGCGTTTCCGCGGAGGACTTCGTCAGTCGACCGCCGGTTCGAGCGGAGAGCCCCACGTTATGGAAGGCGGTCAGTACCAACCACGTGCAGATCATGACCAGCCGGCACAGGGAAATGGCCACCTGGTACAAAGACGTGCTGGGCCTCACCCAGAGCTGGGAGAGCGAAACGGCGGCCTATCTCCATTTCGCGGACTCGGTCATCGCGTTTTCCCGGGTGGAGAACGCACGCAGTACGTCAGCTGCCCTCGGGAGATACGATCACGCTGCTTATACGATTGAAGACTACGATCACGAAGCCGTAGAGGCCGAACTGACCCGCCGCGGCCTGGAGCCGCAAGGCAGCTATGGTCTCAGTCACTATTTCGTCGACATTAACGGCCACAAGATTCAGGTTTGTGACCTAGACCTGGTGCCGTTTGCGTTGAGGCAGCTGCGTGGAGACGGTGGGTAGAAGAGCCTACCGCTATAGACCAGGTATCGATCCAGTGATAGACCGTCCGTCAGCCGATACCAGCTCTCGGGCGATCGCTGCCTTGCTGATCCGTTTTAGTGGCTTCGGTCGCCTACGGTCCCGGCCCTTAAGATAAGGTTAATGGCTTCCCGGTCGTCGGCGGGCGCCGGATCCCCCTTGGAAGGTTGCGGCCTGTGTGCGTGAGGAACGGGTCCGCTATCGGCGGGTGGGGGGGGCGTACTCGTCGATGATCTCTTCACTGGCGGCGCTGTGGAACGTCACTGTGTGCCAGTCGCCCTCGGCCGATGCCTCTGGGAAATGCCAGGTGTTCATGGGCACGACGTCCCAGACCTTGTTCAGATCCGAGATTAGGGACTGCTCCGGATCCTCCAGCACATAGGGCTTGAAATCCATGTCCTGCCCGCCCGTAGCTGCGGAGTGGATGGTGCCTCGACCCCGGTAAGAGGTAAGCCGCTGGATGCTGTTTCGGTGGACCTCGGGCGTCTCCAACCGCCTTGCCCTCCGAAGGATGAACACCCTGCACAGGTTCACCTTGTTGCGGAGGTCTTTCGCGAGCTTGCTCTCGAACAGAGCCGGTGGGACCTCAGCGCTGGAATACGGAAGCGCGTTCTCTTCATTTTCGAGCTCGGTCCGTGCCCTCTCGAAGGCCGCGGCGAGAGCCGAACGAAACTCCGCATCTTTAAACACGAGCTGGTGCAGCCCACGGACAAGGTCGGCGTCGGCATCCGGGTGTCGAGGCATAGGCGCTCTAGTTTGAGAGGATCAGCTCACAAGATCATCGGGGATCAGACGCATTCACCAATCAGGAGCAATCGTATGCTTGCCGTACGCGCCAGCTGGCAATCCCCAAACCGCCATTTTTGGGACGGAGGACTAGTGCTATATCCCAGAAATAGTGGTACAGATCATTGATAACATACATGACGCACAGGTACCAGAACTTATGGGGTGAAGCGCTAGAAGGTCCGGGCGAACTTGATCATGAGGGTCCGGTCCAGGAGGGCGGGAGGGTGGGGATTCATCCTGAATCGATCGGTGTTTCTGTTCTCAGTCCACACCAGGTATAGGTCGTCGCCCTCGCGTGGGTTGTATCGGACACGGACGTGCCAGCCGGCGACGCCGGCGAGACTGTTGTACTGAACGAGCGTACTGGCAGAAAGCGATGGGCTCAGGTACACACGAGGCTGGAACCGGGCCAGGTGGGCTGTGAATTCCTGTCCTTCCCCGGGCATCTTGATCCGTTCTAGCTCGTAGTCGCCGAGGAGCTCGAGACGAGGGGAAACGTCCCAGCTCGGGCTCAACTGGAAGGAATATCGGTGTCCGTCGTAGAAGGTGCCCGCCTGAGCTCCAGCCGTGACCCGCCGCTTGCCACCGGTGGGGGATCGCGCGCTCAGGCTGAAGGTATGGAATCGGTGGTCCCCGACCGGCACTGCCACGTCGTCGGTAATTAGGAACGGCTGTTCCAGAAGCTCGCGACTGAGGGTTCCTCCCAACGCCAAGGTATAGCCCCTCCGGCCTACGATCTCCCACTGGGGTCCAACTTCCACGGATTCCCAAGCGCCGCCGTCGATCCGACGGTAGGCCGCTCCGGTGACAGAAAAAACGTGACGCAAGATCCTGGATCCCCTTTCGGGGTGATACCCGTACGCGATTCGGTCCCCTACTCGTAGGTGGCCCCTTCGCTGGATAAATCCGAGACCGGGGTTGTAGGCCTCCCCCACTCGAGTGGCCGAGACATCCCAGCCAAACCCATCGAACCCCCTGCGCTCCCACCGGAGGCGGGCCAGGGCCGTATGCCATCCGATCGTCCCGCTGTCGTCCACGCCGCCTTGGGCTTCGTAGCTCTGGGCCCAGCTGAGGATGGCGTAATCGGCGTCCGTGAACCGGAACTGTCCGTCAGCTCCGAACACAGCGTTGATGTCCCCTTCCTCGGTGATCCGGTTCGTGACTATGGCCCCCAAATGGGAATAACGGTTTAGCACGCGTCGTCGGACCCGGTATGCCCCCATGTTCTCGCTGCTCCGAACGTCGGTGGCGGCCGTCTGCATGTTGAGGAGTCCTAGCTCCCACGGACCGCTTCGACCCACGAGGCGAGCTCCCCCGTAAATGCGTACCGGCTCTCCGCTTTGGAGTCCTATCCGCCGGCTATGAAAGACACGGTCTACCTGCCCGGTACTGAAGTCAAAGGCACCCCGCTGTTCCTGGAAGAACTGCCGCTTCTCCGGAAAGAAGAGTGAGAACCGGCTGAGGTTGACCTGCTGGTCATCGACCTCGGCCTGCGCGAAGTCCGTATTCAGCGTGAGATCCAGAGTGAGATGGCCCGCCACACCGACCTTCGCGTCCACTCCCATCTCATAGGAGGGATGGTTGCTGTGGACATAAGCCCCTCCGTCGGAAAGCAGCTCCATCCGGCGCTCTGTTCCCCCTAGAACATAGGGAGTGACGTAGACTTGTCTCTCTGGCTCGATGTCACGAAACACGACTTCCTGGGCTTGGGAGGCTTTGTAATTGGCCCACTGCCAGTTGGGCGGGATGGCAGGGAAGAGATGGACCTCCTGCTTACGAGCGATCCATCGGAAGAGGATCATCCCCATTACTACTCGTCCCTCCTCGTCGGGCTCAAAACGGAGGGTAGAGAAGGGGACCCGGACCTCCGCAAACCACCCTTCGTCGTTCCGGCCCACCTGTGCGTCCCAGAAGGCGTTCCAGTCAGCGTTCACGGGGCGGTCCCCCTCCGTGTCATTAGCGAACCAAACGTCCGTCCTGTTTCCCGCCGGAGAAGTGCCGAAGAGCAGACTGTTCTCTTTATCGTTGTGGGGATCGAGGGTCATGATCATCCAGTCCCCGGCGAGCCCGCGCCGATCTCGCTGGTAGGTGGCTGGATGGATTCCCTCCGGATCGGAGTCGTAGAGGCGACCTCCCAAGTAGATGTACTCATCATCGTACGTGATCCTGACCTCTGTGTGCTCCGTAGGCTCCGCCCCGTAGTTCGGCAGTTGCTGGGTCATGGGAAACGGCTCGACGGCCTCCCAGGCCTCCTCGAACGGCATTCCGTCGAATTCGATGGTGCCGTCCAGTCGCTTGATCTCGATGGGCGGTTGGAGATGTTCCTGGGCTTCCGCCGTCCCGTAGATGCTGGGGCCGCACAGCACCAACATCACGGTAAGAGCGATGATCTCGCCGAAGAGGCATCTCGTCTTTCGTCGGCCCGAACAAGCGGTGCGGGGCGGACGGTCAGGCCGGACGGTCATGGACGGCCGCGAGAGAGAAACCATGCTCAACCTGATTCAGTGGGGTTGGAGAGCCCAGGACTTCGAGCGCGAGCCCAACGGTTTGGAAGATATACCAGTGCTGCCTCTGACAGGTCCTCACCGGTGGCGCTGTGGTCGGAGCCCCGGAGGCGTACCTTTGATGCCAATGATGGGAAGGCGGTGGCACGATCACCGGCGACGGCGGCACTTACACCTGCTCCTTCACAACGAGGTGGCTGAAGAGATCATAACTAACCTGAGGATTAATTTGGTTCACGCCCCACTATCAGATCTTTTTCCTGGTGGTTGCCGAAAGACGGAGCGTCAGCGACGCCAAGGCTTCCTGGTCACGTTTCCAGCAGCTCAGACGTTCGAGAACGAGGTGTGACCTTGAAAGTGACACGCTTGTTCGGGTTCTGAGCTCTGCCTCGCCTCAGTTCCGCGCAGCGGCGTTGAGCGAAGACGACTTCAGCTCACCAACCCATCCAGACCATCCTCATACCTTGTCATTCCTGGTCCACCAGATGTCCCCATCGTACCTTGTCATCCATAGGCCGGGCGAGAGTTCGAATCCGCCCGTCCTTTCCCGAGCGACGAGGGTCGCGGGTGCAGCAGTCCCTGTGGGTGCTTCAGTATTTCACGTGAACTGGGCCAGTCCCGGTTGGCAGGTGCCGTACGATGAACCAGCCGTCTTCGACGGCGTGCCGGCCACGAGAGCGCCGGCCTTTCACGCAGAGCGTTCTGAGCGCGATTCAACGACGCCGCCCGGAGCGTTTTCATGGATATCCCGAGCGTGATCATCCTCAGGAGGAACTGTAATGGCCCAGAGCCGCAGGCGATTCGTCAAGACCGCGGGTATGGCCGGCGTGGCCGCTCTGGCGGGCGGTCCGTCTGAGGTCCGCGCTTCCCGCGCCCGGACAGGTACCGCTCAGGCTACCCGGATGGTGCAGACCCCGGTGCTGGACATCGGATACGAGGAGCACGGTGATGAGGATGGTTTCCCGATCATCCTCCTTCACGGCTTTCCCTACGACGTTCGTGCATGGGACGGCGTGGCGCCCCCACTTGCCAATGCAGGATACCGGGTGCTCGTACCCTATCTGCGTGGCTACGGGGCAACTCGCTTTCGGGACCCGGCCGCACCCCGCATGGCGGAGCAGGCCGCCATCGGTCAGGACGTGATCGACTTCGCCGACGCGCTGGGGCTCGAACGTTTCGCTCTCGGTGGCTTCGACTGGGGAAACCGGGCGGCGTGCATCACAGCCATCCTTCACCCTGACCGGGTGCGTGCCCAGGTCGCCATAGGCGGCTACTCGGTGCAGGACACCTTCACCCCCTCACGCCCGGACCCGCGGATCGTATGGGAGGAGCGTGCCTGGTACCATTGGTACTTCAACACGCCGCGGGGACGTTGGGGACTCGCGGAGAATAGGCGCGCGATCTGCCGGTATCTTTGGGAGAAGTGGTCGCCTGGGTGGCACTTCAGCGACGAGGAGTTCGAGCGCACCGCCAAGTCGTTCGACAACCCGGACTTCGTCGACGTGGTGATCCACTCCTACCGGCACCGTCATGGGTACGCTCCGGGCGAGGAACGCCTCCTCGAGGTCGAGCGTCGGCTGGCAGACCGTCCCCCGATTCAAGTCCCCGCGATCGTCCTCCGCGGGGCGGCCGGCGGATTTGGGCGACCGTCCGAGGACCCGTCTGCCGACCGCGATCGGTTTCCTTATCTTGTCAATCGCCGCATCGTCGAGAACGCAGGCCATTATCTATCGCGCCAACGGCCGGAAACCGTGTCGGAGGCCATGATGGAGCTGCTTGCGATGTGACATAGAAGGACATCGGTCCGTCCCGGTGCGATCGTCCCCTGGCTGGCACGTTCCACATCGGTTGGAGGCAGGTCGCGCGCCCTGAGGGCTGCCCAGGCGCGCGTGAGTCCATGGCATTACTCACTCCTGAGCCTTAGCGGAGATCGGCAATGACTGGCTGGCATCCGAATCGGAGAGACTTCCTCAAGATATCGGGGTTGGCGGGTGCCACGGCATCAGGGATGCTGCGGCCCCAGTCCGCGCATGCAGAGATCGTTCAAGAGCGTGACTGGCCAATCATCGATATGCACACGCACCTGCTCAAGCAGGTACGGCCCCCTCTGCCACGAGATCCCGACCTGCGGGCGAATCCGCTGACGAGCCATTACACGTGGCACGAGCATAACGGTGACTTGCTTGTTCAAGAAATGAACGTGGCCGGTGTTACTCAGGCGCTGGTGAAGACATATGAGGCTGCGGATCTGGCCATCGCGCTGAGGCGGTTCGGCATGGACCCTGCCGAATTCCAGACCGGTGAAGACTACGCTTTGCCTTGGATCCGGAAGTACCCGGACCGCCTTCTCTGGGCGGCCGTTTTCAATCCTACTCGGACTGACCTGTTACCGGAATGGAGGCGGCGGATCGAGGATCCCGAACTGAAGGCTGTCGTGTTCAGGCCTCCCTTCTTCCCACACAATCCGATAAACGACAGTACGCATCGAAGGATCCTGGAGTGGTGTCGCAGCAACCGGAAGCCTGTGATGATGACCTTCGAGGGGATCGTCCCGCCGGAGACACCGGACCAAGCAGCGTATCTAGCCCTATTCGAGGAGGTCGTGAATTCGTTTCCCGAGGTGCGCTTTTGTCTCATGCACATGGGATTTGACGAGCTTGCCCAACTGGATCGAATTCCGATGTTCAGGGTCGTGGACGAGTTGAACCAAAGGCACGGCAACGTGTGGTTCGAGACGGCCTTGTTCGTCGACCACACCTACCCCTACCGAGGCTACCTGGAGAAACTCCACACCGTTTACAGCGCCTTCGGGCGGGACCGCATCATGTGGAGCACCGACTGGCCGTGGACCGAGACCTGGAGCAAGTATTTCCAGCTCGTGCAGGCTGTCCTAGACCACGCGGACTTCCTGTCACAAGAGGAGAAGAAGCTGTTCCTGGGTGGGAACGCGGCAAAGTTTCTGGAAGTCTGAGGCTTGAAGACACCTGAACCGCTACGGGCTCGAAATCCGCCGATTCCGATGATCCTCGACCCGTCCGGCGGGCAGCAGCCCCCCTCACCGCGCCTCAATGAGCACCTCATGGTCCCAGAGGGTCGCTCTTTTTCCTATCCCTATCCCTATCCCTCCACTGCGGTGGTTCGTCAAACAACTGGGACAAATCCGCCGAGCCATTGCGGTTCTCTTGCGAGCGCGATATTCTGCCTGGCTCCATGGCAGTGGGGTGTCCTATTTCGGTGTCACCTCGTCCACAGTCCGGCAGGAGGTACCCGTGGCAACCCGAGTCACCACTCTCGCCCTTTCCGTCCTCGTCCTTGCCGCCTTCAACCCAGCTTCAGCGTCGGCGGCGTCGGCGCCTCAAGCCTTTCCAGACTACCGATCGATGGATCTGAATGATCGAGGCTACCAGGAGGAGGACTTCCCGCGTGTCACGGAGATCGCGGACGGCGTCTACACGTATGAAGGGCTCATGTCGAACACTGGCCAACATTGGCGGTTCACCCTCAACAACTTGATCGTGGTCACCGATGAGGGCGTGCTCATCGGGGACGCGCAGGGAAGCCCTGAGGCAACGAAGCGGCTCCTGGATGAGATTGCCAAGGTTACCGACCAGCCCATCAAATACCTGGTGGTCGGCTCCGACCATACAACGCATATGGGCGGCAACTCCATGCTGCCGCAGGACATCACGGTCTTCGCACACCCCACCTCCGCGGGCGTCATGCGGGACCGGGCTAATGCGCCCGATGCCAACGCCGATGCCGAACTTCTGCCCACGGAGCTCGTGCCGGACAAGAAGGTCCTCCAACTGGGCGGCAAGGAGATCCATATCCTGCACCTAGGCCGGGCACGCTCAGGGGGGGACCTCCTCGTGTATCTCCCCGAGGATAAGATCATTTACACGACTCAGATCTTCCCCGCCGCGGTCTTCCCGGCGATCTCACCCGGCTTCCCGACCGAGTGGCTGGAGGTGATCGACAAGCTCCAGGCCATGGATGTCGATTTCTACATTCCTGGCCACGGATTCATCGATTCACCCGAGTATCTGGAGCGGGAATTGGAGATGCAGGAGCAGGCCCACAAGACGGTGATGGCCGTGACGAAGCGTCTGTTTGACGCCGGGGTCCCCGTCGACCGGGCGGTGGAGCAGGCCCGCTTTGGCGAGCTAGAGAACTGGACGATGCGAGCTCAACAGGCTCCCAGCGCGGTACGCAGGATCTATGAGGAGCTGAACGGAGAGCTGCCGCCGAAACCCCGGAACTAGAACCAGAAATCTGCTTCTTCACCTGTTGCGTCCATGCAGTTTAGCCGACGGCATTGAGACGGGTCTGGGTGTAGGGCGTAGATCCTGAGGCGGAAGAAGAAGTCGGGATCACGGAAGCCGTAGGACTGTTCTCTGGAGGATAGTGGCGCTCTCCTTTGGGGCTGACTCCAGAGCTGACGGAGATCCTCCTTGAAGTAGTAGGCCGCTGCCAGGGGTGCGTTCAACTCCATTCCGACGACGTTCGGAGGGGTTCCGCGACAAAGTCACCTGCAGTTTTATGCCATCGGTTGAAACGTGGCCTGAGCGGGCCGCGGAGAGATCGAGGAGGCGCCACCACCAAGCCAGTGTTGTAGAAGTCAAGACCAGATCGGACCGTCGTCGCTCCGACCCTCGCGCCGGGCTCGCATCGTCCTCCGGCTTCACGCCGCGAGAATCGTCTTGGGTCGAGGGCAAAACGCGCCCGGGTCGAGAAAGAGCGCGGGGACCCCGGCTCCCCTGTTCGGGAGCGGGATCCCCGCTCTGAGGGGCAGCCCGCACCTCACCGCCGCGGACGCCGCCTCACGGAAGGTCGCCTTCTCAGTTCCCCGCTAGCTTACCTTCCAGCTCCTCATACATGGTCCGAATCGCTGAAGGAGCCTGTGCGTCGCGAAGCGCCCAGTTCTCCAACTCACCGAAGCGCGCGTTCGCGACGGCATCCTCGACGGGCACACCCGCCACGAAGAGTCGGGTCAACTCGGCCATCACCGCCTGGTGTGCTTGGATCTGGGCCTCTAGCTCCTCCTGCAAGATCTTTGGCGACTCCACGAAGCCATGCCCAGGGATGTAGTACTCCGCCTTCAGGGCCTTCGCCTTCACGAGCATGCCGAGCCACTCGCTCGGGAATCCGGCGCCGAGCGCCGGAAAGATCCTCGGGAGGTAAGCCTCGCTCATGAAGAGCACACGCTCAGCGGGAAGGTAGACGTTCATAGCGCTGGGCGTGTGGGCTCGCCCGAGGAAGAGAACCTGGATCTCCTTGCCACCTAGATGTAGGACCTTCTTGCCGCTTACGCTCTCGGTCACCTGCGGTACTGGAGGAGCACTGGGTTCGCGGTTCTTCTCGTTCGCAGCCAAAGCTTCCGCAGCCCACGCGTTTCCGAGGATCTCGACCCCAGCAGGGAAGGCCGAGTTGCCGCCGGTATGGTCACCGCTGGCCGTACCGATGACCAAGTATTTGATCGGCTGGTCGGTGACCTCGGCGATTGCATCGATCAGGCCCTGCGTCTCCGCCGGGGTCCCCTGGGCGTCTGCGACGAGGACGCCGTCGGAGGTCACGACGAAGAGGTTCGTCGTGGTGAACTTGATTCCCGCCTTCTCTCGCAAGCCCTCGTAGGTGTAGACGCCATCGGCGATCTGCTTCACGCGCGGGAAATCCGCTTCGGTGAACCCGCGCTTGACGAGGTCCGGGGTGCGGACAATCGCCTCGTCCTCCGATGCCATCGCTACCGCAAGGTCGGTCGCGGCGTCAAGCTCTGACGTGCCTCTATCTGAGCACGCTGAAGTGAGAGCGACGAGAGCAAGCGTAAGAAACAAGACAGGGGAGCTTCGCGTGGCCATGGCATCCTCCTTGAGGACAATCACCTGGGTGAACAGGGTCGACGAGTGACGACCTGAGAACTCCTAAGCCATCGCCCTGCCGCGTATTTGTCAAGGGGATGCGTGGCATTCCGCGCCTGCAGAAGGGCTCCCCGAGTGCCGCACGGGGCGAGCTTCCGTCCCTAGAACTGGAAGGGAGGGCGTGGCCTTGATCGCGAACAGGCGTTCCAGTGGACCTCGTCTCCTCATCCAGACGGCTGAAAGATCTGATCTTGCTACCAGAGAGAAGGTGAGACCATGGCTTCAGACAGACCGTTCGGCCATTCCCTGATGATCGAGATCAAGAACTGGCGACCTTCCTCACCTGGCCGCTGGAGGGGTACGACGACCCCGGGGGTGTCCCAAACGCTTATCAGCAGGATTGACAGTGATTGTTGTGCGTCACACCCAGGCTCTCCACGTACTCCAACGTCTCGGGGTAAGGCGGAAGTCCCCAGTAGGGTCCGTTCGCCATATCCGCCACGTTGTGGCCCGTGCGGCTCACGGCATGGACGTCGGCGCCCATCTCCACGAGATAGCGGACCAGCTCGGTGTCTCCCCGAGATGCCGCGTTGTGGAGGGGTGTGAAACCTTCGGCGTCCCTCGCATTGACGTCGGCACCCAGCTCCTCGACCAAGTATTTCACAGCAGCCATCCAGCCATCCGGTACGTGCCGATGGACGTGCGAGTCATGCCCCAGGCCGAAACCGGCACCGGTGGCGGCGTGGATCGGGGCCTCGGCCGGCCCGCCTTCAGGAACCGGCGGATTGGTAGAGGGGTCCGGCACCCGAATGGGCGGTGCGCCCATACCGCGCTCCGCCGTCTGCTTGGTTCCGATGGTCGGATCCGCGCCATAATTCACCAGAAGCTTCATCGCCTGAACATCCGCGCCGTACGCGGCCCGCCAGAACGGGGTTGCACCCCATGTAGAGACGTCCATGCCGGTTCCATCTGCACTCCCGTCGAAGGCGGTATACCACAGCTCCTCTTCGAGCCGCACATTTGGATCAGCCCCGGCTCGCAGTAGCACCTCCATGACTTCCAGGTGGGACGTTTCCTGCTGCCTTTGCGCGGTGGGCTGGGGGTACCACGACTCCGGAGCCCATCGGAGGTTGATGGTTCCATAAAGGGGCGTCGCGCCCGCGTCGCTGGCGAGGGAGGGATTCGCCCCCTGCTCCAGAAGGCGCATGGCCAGGTCCCAGTGGCCGTTGATGGTAGCCACCAAGAGTGGGATCGAGCCGTCAGCGCTCTGTTGGTCTATGTCTGCGCCCCCAGCAAGGAGGGCCACGACGGATTCCATGTGGCCTTCTCTCGCTGCGTGATGGAGAGGCGTCATGCCACCCGTGTGGCCCACCAACCCTCCGAACCCCAGGGGAATGTTACCGGAGCCCGCTCCGGAGCCTCCCATAGGTTTTTCGGTTCCCCAGATCGCTTCCATACGCTGGTTCCGGCGCTCGCGGAGAACCAGGTCTTCCTCCTGCCGGGCGACCACGTCCACGACCGTCGTGGCAAGCGATGCGGATGCGCCGGCGGCGAGCAGGGCTGTGATCGCCTCAGGCCGGTTTTCGGCAGCCGCAAAGATCAGGGGAGTCTGTCCATGGGCGTATTCCTGCGCGTCAAGGTCTGCGCCGTGATCGAGGAGCGTTTGGACCGTCTCCACGTTCCCCGAAGCGGCAGCGTGGTGGAGCGGGGTCACGCCGGTCGAAGTCTGGATATTCGAGTCAGCTCCGGCCTCCAGGAGCAACTGGGCTGTAGCCTTCTTTCCGGCCTTGGCGGCGAGGTGGAGCGGAGCATAGCCACCGTTACGGGTCACAGCTTTGAGGTTCGCGCCCGCATAGATCAGAATGGATACGATTTCTGCATCACCCCTCTCAGCACCCCAGTGGATTGCCGTCATGCCGTCGCCCTGGGGCGCGTTTACGTCGGCGCCTTCCTTGATCAAGGAACGCACCGCTTCCCCGTCCCCGTCCATCGCCGCGTCCGCGATCGGCGATTCCTCGGAACCCGGACCGGCACCGAGTAGGGCCAAGCACAGCACGCACAACGCGGGCCAATGAGAGCGCAGGTCGCTTGTCATGACGCTTCTCCTCGCTGGTTCACGTTCGAATAGGGCGTCGCGTAGCTAAGTGGGAACGCGCCCGAGCTGTTTCCAAAACCCTCCATGTCATCCACGCCGACGCGATGAAGAAGGTCCAACATGACGTTGGCCATGGGCGTGCCATCAGGCGCCTTCAAGTGGAGATTGCCTTTGAGCTGCCCGTTGGCTTTCCCCGCGATGAAGAGTGGACACCGCCGATGATTGTGGAGGTTCGGATTGCCCATGGCGGACCCGTACACAATCGCTGTTTTGTCCAAGAGGTGGGTATCCCCTTCAATCGTGTTCTTCAGCTTCTGCAGCAGGTACGGCACCATGCTCACGTGGTAGGCGTTCAACTGCGCGAACTCAAGTATTTCCTCACTATTGTCACCGAAATGAGAGAGGGGATGGAATCCCTTGAACACGCCGCTTGCAGGATAAACCCTCGCTGACGCGTCACGCCCTAGCTTGAATGTGAAGACCCGGGTCGCGTCCTGCTGGAAGGCAAGGACCTGGAGATCGAACATGATTTCCACGTGTTCCCGGAACGAGTCCGGGACTCCCGCGGGAGCCCCCGGGAGCTCTCGTTCTTCGCCACTCTCGTTCCTTTGTTCCGTGAGTACGATGCGGCGCTCTAGCTCACGTATGTTCTGAAGGTACTGGTCCAGCTGATTCCGGTCGTCGGCACCCAGCTCGCGTTTCACCTCGGCGATTTGACCCGCGATCATGTCAAGGATGCTGCTTCTCTCTCGCCGCCGGCTGGCCCGCTCCCCCGGAGTGCCGCCAGCACCGAAGAGCTGGTCGAAGGCGACCCGAGGATTCCGGATCATGGGGAGTGGTTCGGTAGACGAGGCCCAACTCATGGAATCGGTGTACACGCAATTGTAGTTGTAGGCACACCCTCCAGCCTGATCTACCGGCTCGACGGTCAGCTGCATGGACGGCATGGGCGTGTCTTGGCCAAAACGCCGGGCAAAGATCTGGTCCAGAGATGTCCCTGCGAAGACATCAGATCCTTCCGTCTGCCTCGGATGGGAGTGCGTGAGAAATACCGCTGTGTTCCGGAAGTGGTCGGCACCGATCTCCTCTGGCCGGTAAGCATCGGCCATCCGGGCGTCGGTGTTACTCACGATCGTCAGGTATTCCCGGAAGGGCTCAAGCGAGCGCAGACTTGTCGGGCTCAGATCGTAATCGCTTCCCACTCTCGCGGGTGACCAGAGGTACTGGGTGGCTCCCCAATCGTGGGAACCGGCAGCGCCGTGAACCATCTCCAGACAGATCAGCCGGGTCTTGTCCACCCGCGCCGCCGTTTCTGACGACAGCCTTCCCGCCGGTACCATCGCATCTAGGAAGGGCAGACCTACGGCAGCGCCCATGCCCCGCAGGAACGTACGGCGCGGAATGTGCCTGCCGGTGATGTACTGCATCAGAGATCCTCCTCAGAGTATTGGGAGTCGCCTTTCCAAGGCGGCTGAGACGGGTGATCCGGGCCTCGGACTACCGTAATTCATACTCGGGCTCGCCGTTTGTAGACACTCTCGGAGCCTGCGTCCTTTGGAAAGGAGCGCTCTTCGCGACGTCCACTACGAAGGACGACATCCGGTAGTCATTCTCAGCAGCTCTCTGAGTAATCGCCCGAATCGTGGGCTGATCGTAGTACTCGACACGTCGGCCGATCGCATACGCCAGGAGATTCTTCGTGAAGGTGCGGAGGAACGACGTCCGGTACTTAAGCAATGCCTGGCGGAGATCTTCCGGTCCGTTCAACAACGTCCCATCCCAGAGCATGCCGGACGGATCGACGGAATTGCCGGCGTCCTTGATACGCCACTCGGCGGTGACGTCGAAGTTCTCCAGCGCTAGACCCAACGGGTCGATGTATTGGTGACACGCCTGACATACAGGGTTGGCTCGGTGCAACTGCATGCGCTCCTTTACGGTGCGCGGCCGGCCCTGATCGACTTCCTCCGTCTGCTCGAAGGAGGGAACATTGGGAGGCGGTGGTGGGGGGGGGCTGTCCAGGAGCACCTCCATGATCCACTTGCCTCGAAGAACCGGCGACGTGCGGTCGCCGTGTGAGGTCTGCACGAGGATGCTCCCATGGCCCAGAAGACCTCGGCGTCGACCGTTCGGCAATTCCACGCACTGGAAGGCCGAGCCTGCGACGTTCGGGATGCGGTAGTGCCTCGCTAGAGTCGCGTTGAGGAAGGTGTAGTCTGCGGTCAGCAGATCCAAAACGCTCCTGTCCTCCTGCACGACGCTATTGAAGAACAGCTCGGTCTCCCGGAGCATCGCGTCCTTGAGCGTCTGGTCGAAATTTGGCCAGTCATCCCCGGGCTCGACTTTGTTCAGATCCTGTAGGCGCAGCCATTGGGCTGCGAACCTCGTGCTCAAGGCCGTCGAACGGGGATCCTGCAACATGCGACGAACCTGCCGCTCCATCGCAATCGGATCGGAGAGCTTGCCCTCGAGGGCCAAGTCAATCAGCTCGTCGTCCGGGGGTGCTCCCCAAAGGAAGAATGACAGCCGCGACGCCAGATCTACGTCGCTGACGCGATAGCTCTCGGTGGAAGCCGGATCCGCCTGAACTTCTTCCAGCCTGAACAAGAAGTGCACGCTCGACAGAATCCCCTGGAGGCCCATTCTGATACCTGCTTCGAACCCCCCATTCGCTGTGCCATCCTCGTACAACGAGATCAGGTCCGCTATGTCCCGGTCGGTGGCGGGCCTTCGATACGCCTTCGTCGCCAGCCGGGAGACGATTTCGGTGGCGCACGGCCTCTCCTCACTCGACACGGTCGGGCGGCAGCTGAAGACTCTTCGCCGGGTCGGAGTGTCTGAGACTCCCGTAACCTTCAGAGGTCCCTGAATCTGTAAATCTCTAAGGTGAGGTAGATGCGTCTGGCCATCGTTGTATACTGCCTCGGGATCGGAGAAGGACCTCCTGATGGGCGTTACGACGTCATCCGCAGGCCCTTCGAACGTCTTGATGAACGCCGCGGACACGCGGTGCTGACCCGCAGTCAGATGCACCGGCCCCGTCCCACGGGTGACCCCTGTGGGTTCCGATTCGGCAAGGAAGCGGTCGACCTCGATCATCGCCACCCTCTCGCCGTCGATGGAGAGTTCGAGCTGCTCGCCCCTGACATACTTACCGAAGAAATACCCGGCGAGCGACGTGTAGAAAGAGGCGGTGAAAGTGTACTCTCCGTCCGCTGGAAAGGTATGAAGGACGGAGAGGCCTCCGCGGGTGCCGCGGGGCGTATCCTCGATGTGTACGATCTGGGAGACCGTGCGGTGGACCGAGTAAGTCACCTGTTGCGTTGTCGCGTTCGGATCACCCACAGCCAAGCGACTGATCTCGCTGGCGGCGTTTAGATACGAATCCATGACCGTAGCCGACGGGATCTGTGCATCGGCAATGTTGTCAAAGTTCTCGCTCTTTGTGTCGGGGGGCAGGTACACATCGGGATCGACTTCGAGACCCAGAATCTCGTAGACAGCCTGTGCGTACTCCGCTCTGTTCAAGCGTTGAAACGTCCGTCTTCCGGGATCGGTACGGGAGGCGGTCGCCTCGTCGATAAGCGTCTCCAACGTCTCGACAAGCGTGGTTAGGGTGTCACCTCCGGGCCTAGGGATGCCGGGTGGAGGCATCATGCCGAGGCGCAGCTTGCCGATCATCTTCTCGGCCGTCTCCGCCATCTCGGGTGCTTTGGCTACGTCGAACTCCTGCAGCGATAGGTTCCCCGTCATCAGCTGGTCGTTGTGACACACGACACAGTTCCTTTGTACGACCTCGGTGAGCGTCTCCGAGGATGGATCGGGCAGGAGTTCGCGTGCACGCGAGATGGCGCGGCTCGGGGCCGCGCGTCGTACGAGATCCTGGTCAGCGACCCGGTGGTACCGACTGATATCGTCGCTCGGGGGGACGACGAGGAGCGTGCCAACGATCGCCACACCAACCGCGAGAGCCTTCATTCTTGCCTCCGATGAGTACCCCGGGGGTCGGGGCTGTACGTTTTCCGCTATGGTCAATCTAGTGAGTTTGACGCGCGATGGAAATCTATCTGCGCTGCGGCATCCTGGTCCACGGCTTCGCACGGACCCGGTGCGATTCCTGCGGCCACGAGCGCCTCATCGCGTCCTCAACCCCCACCATCACTTCCACCTCTGGTCGACGGGCTCTTCGAAACTCGACTCAGACCCGGGGCCTCTGGACCCAGCCGCTGGCCTCCGCTTCCACGAAGCCACCGCTCTCTCGGCCCAGCGCTTGGAGCGCCTCAAGGCACCGTCCGCTCCAGGGTCCTGCGCCACTTCCGCCGCCATTGTCTGCTCGAGCCCCACGAGGCCACCGACATGCTCACCTGGGATCACGGCGGTGGCATCAGCCTCGACGCCCAGCGTCCGCATCGAGGCCTCGCACCGCGACGGCCTCGAGCGCCTCATCCGGTGCCGGCGCCCGGCCTCCCTTCGCCCTCGAGCGACTCCACCTCGTCGGCGACCGATCCGATCAGGTCCTCTACGTCCTGCCCAAACCCGATCCCACGAGCCGCACCGCCCTCAGACTCTCGGCGCTGGAGTTCCTCGACCGTCTCGCCAACCTCCTTGCTCATATCGGCGAGCCCAGCTCCCCTCCCACGCTCCATCCGGCCCGAGGATCGCCCCAAACGGAACTCGGCCTGGTCCTCGGGGGGCCTGATGCGGAAGAGGTCGCCCAGCGCCTACCCCCCGACGACCTCGATCCCTCCCCCCATCCACCAATGCCGATGATCCTCGACCCGTCCGGCCCGGCCGTAGCCACCCTCACCGCGCCTCACCGAGCACTTCACCGTCCCACAGGGCCGTTCCGGGGCCGTTCTTTTCCCCATCCCTTATCTTATTACAATCCGTCGTATGAACCATAACTCTCGGGGCGTAGCACTAGTCACGTAGATCTGGGCGAAAGGTTCCGCGCCGTGAGGTAAACATGGTGAACCCCTTCGCAACCGCCGCTTCGACCCCCTCAGGGGTCTGGTACCTGCCGCATATGACCTTTCCTCCCCTTTGTCTATGGGTCGCGCAAGCTTGCGCGACCCGATCGACGGCCTCCATGACCTGCGGGTGGCTCGGATTCGCGGCCGGAGTACCGACGCCTAGCGACATGCTGAGGTCAGCTAGGGGAAGAAGGATAGCTCCTAGGCCAGGCACCTCAAGGATCTCCTCGATGTTATCCACGGACTCCTTCGTCTCGATCATGGCTATAGCCAGTAGCTCCCCCTCAGGATTGAGCGGCCACACATCGGCGATACGGGCGTATTCTTCTTGACTGACTCCCCAGAATTCAGCAGCTCGAGCCGGGAGAAACCCGCGTCCTCCCTCGGGCTCCCCCCCGAACCACCGTCCTCCCTGCTGCGGCGGATAGCGCATCGACGAGACGAACTCGCGCACCTGCTCGGCAGTCCGGACCTGCGGGAGAATGAGCCCCATGGGGCCGGCATCGAGGAGCTGCTTGACGTAATGTTTGTTCTGTTGACCGGCCTCCATGCCAATTCGGACAACCGGCGCAAGCGTCGGTCGGGTTGATCCTTCTGGGCGAAGCGCTACGAGCGCTGAATCGAGCTTGAGGAGCCCGAAGAGATCGTGCTCCAGATCGGGCAACATCGCGTAGGATTCGCCGCTGAAGATGATTTCTCCCCGCTCGGCGCGCTCGATGAGGGTGTTCAATCGGTCCCTCCCCGTCTGTCCATGGCCCTTCTCCACGAGAAGAGCTGAGAGAAGGACGGCGATGCTGGCGGCCCAGATCCCTGCTCTCCATCGCGCAGCCCGAAAACAGTGCCTCTCTTTCATGGCTCTCTCCCCCATGGCGTCTTGCCCTCCCTCGTTCGCGGAGGGTAGGCGGTGCAACCCCGTGTGGCCTCAAGTGGCAAGATGGGCAGCGGGGTCCCCGTTTGCCAGAAGCAGAAGATTTGACTCGCCGGCTGCGACCACGAACCTGATCGAAAGCACCCACTCGGCGTGAGACAGAAAACGAGGAGGGTCAAGAACTGGCAGCACGGTTCGATGGCCCTTCCGGTGCGCGGCGCCCTCCTTCGTCCGGAGGCGGAAGAGCTACCGCACGATCATCGGCTACCGGGGACTCTGATTCTCCATGCCGACCACGCTTCATCCATTGCACTCCTCAGTCTGGGAGCTAGTATGGGTGACCCGTATCGTCGGCGTCGTCATTTGCCATCCTCGCCACCCAGCGCTCAGGCGAGAACCTCGATTTCAGCCGAGGTCCGTGGACCGTGAACCGTAAACTTGATCATGTCACTCCCGTTATTCTTCCGCCGGAGGTCCCAATGCGTTTCGTTTCCCTAGCAGTTGCCCTTCTCGTTTCGCTCGTCGCTTGCGCCGGAGGAACAGGTTCGCGCGAGTTCACGGCCGCGTATGAATCGGCACTGGCCGATACCCTCCGCGCTGATGCGGAGATGTTTGGAAATGCCCTGAGAGGCCTGGATGCACAGATCCTTGCGGAGCTGTTCTCGGACGAGCCGGACTTCACCTACTTGAATAATGGGAATCTTCTCGACAAGGAAGGCGTCCTCGGAGTCGCCACCAACTTCTTCAATAACGTCGAGCGGCTCCCGGGAGAGTGGCGGCCGGCGGAGGTCGTAGTTCTGGGTCCGGACGCAGGGATGTTCTGGGGGCTGTTTCGGGCTGGTGAAGACGCTGTGATGGCCGATGGGTCTCCGGTCTGGAACACCGAAGGCAGCGCGGGCAGCCAGCTCTGGAGCTTCGTCTTCCGGCGCGCCGATGACGGGGGCTGGGAAATGGCCCACGTTCATCAGACGGCGCTGCCTGAGGGTCGGATCGACCAGTACCGCTAGCATCGGAGTAACATCGGACTCCGGGACCCACTAAGGCGACGTCAACCTTGGCGGGCCCAGACTCTTGGAAAGACGCTTTCGGGGCCCTGACCGGCAAGACTGCACAACGGCGGGCACCGAATTCGAGCGGCGTTCTCGCACGCGTGCCGAGCTCGAAGACGGAAAGGCTGGTGGGACATGGACACGTTCCGAAGGAGCGCGGTGGCTGCGGGGTTTGTGGGGCTCTCGCTCGTGCCCGCATCCCTGCACGCGCAGGTGGGACTTCCCTTGGGCACGCCCGCACCAGCCGTGAGCGTGCAGGATCTGAGCGGGAATCGGGTGGACCTTCTGAACCTGACGCGCGGGAAGCCGGCCCTGATCGAATTTTGGGCAACCTGGTGCGAGTTCTGCGAAGCTCTCCAGCCTCAGCTCGACCGCATCCAAAGGGATTACGGTGATCGCGTGAACGTGGTCGCCGTCGCCGTTGGCGTGAATCAGACTCCGCGTAGGATCCAGCGGCATCTAGAGGCTCACGACCCCGGTTATCCCTATGTCTTCGATGCCCGCGGCGCTGCCGTCCGCGCATTCAACGCGGTGGCTACATCGATCGTGACGGTCCTCGACCTGGACGGGAAAGTCGCCTACGTGGGCGCGGGTCCGAACCAAGATCTGGTAGGGGCCATCGAGAGCGTGCTCGATGAGTTGCGATAGGCCTATTGCTGCTCTCCGTCGGGCTCGGGGCTGACACGGTCGATTACCTGCTCCAAGCGCTCGTACGCCTGGGGATCCACGGGGTTGAACGTCGGCATCACGTCGGCGATGCGTCCCACGGGGTCGATCACCACGACCGCCCGGCTAGAGACCGTGCCGTTATCACGGGGATCTCCCCCGAGAGCGGCGTAGCTAGCACTCCCGGGATCGCTCCCCATCAGAAACTGGAAGTCGTCGTCTCTGGCCCACGCCGCAAGGTCCTCTGGCGAGTCGGCGGAGATCCCGATCAGGACCACGTTCTGACCATCGTTGAAGAGGCTCGCGTACACGTCACGGTACGCCTGCATTTGGACTGTTCAGCCCACGCTCCGGGCACGAAAAAAGTACGCCAGCACAACGGTATTACCACGGAGATCGCTCAGGCGCACCGCTTCGCGCAGCACGCCATGCCGCGTAGACCCGGTCCACTCCAGATCGGGGGCCATCGAACCCACGGGCAGGAACTGCTCGATTGCCGCTTGCGCGACAGCCGAAGTCGGTACCGAAACGACTCCTGCCATGAGGAACAGCCCAACGAGACGTTGCATTATCCACTCCTCGTCTGGGTGTGGAATGACCACGGCAGTATGCCTTCTTCGCCCTCCGCTTGGCAACACTGGAACGAGAGTTTATTCCGCGCGCCGAATTCCCGTCGCCTGGTCTCAACGCGGAGTCCACCACCTCCTCCACCCGCGGGGCCTTCCCTGCAAAACCCACCACGCGGCGCGCCGAGCTCTGACGGGCCAGGGCGGCCTCGAGACGGACCCCCAGCTCGGTTTCAGCGGGTGGCATGATGCCGTCGGGTACCAGTGCGAGCCGGTGGGCTCGGCGCAACGAGGATGGAGGCCGATCACCGGCCAGAACAGGTGTTGCTTGCTCAACGGAAGGAGGGCTGCACCGCCATGAGAGACCCGCGCTGATCAGACGGCGGTTGGTGCGGTACGCCCACCCCAGGCCACGCCTATCCTCGCCAAGTACTGTCTTGTGAGATCATTGACGCAATAGCGGGCATGCAACAGTTTCCTGGCCTTGCGGAAGGGCGGCGCGCGAAGGCCTGAGAGGAGCGGGCAATACCTGGTTTGTCAGCGTCAGGGGAACCTTATCCAGGGTGTCTGGAACTTACGACTGGGACAAAGCCGTTTATTTTTGAGCTAATCGCGCACTGCCAACGAAGCGACCTCGACGATACGCCAACCACGGAGGGCTACCGAACCGGGAGCGCAGCGGTTTCAGCGCCGTATGCACCGTTCCCCATTTGCCACGAATGGCTTTCTAACTGTCACTGAGAGCGCACAAGGATCAAGCCATGATCGATATACTTAATCCTACTGAAGAGCATCGCGTGCTGCGCGAAATGGTGCGGTCCTTTGCCGAGCGTGATGTGCGCGCTCAAGCCGAAGAGCACGACCGCACTGAACGGTTCAACCTCGAGCTCTTCCGGATGCTGGGAGAATTGGGACTGTTGGGTGTGACGGCCCCTCCCGAATTCGGCGGTTCGGGAATGGACGCGACCGCAGCTGTAATCGTTAACGAGGAGCTCGCCGCTGCAGATCCCGGCTTTTGCCTGGCGTATCTTGCCCATGCCATTCTCTTCGTCAACAACCTAGCCATCAACGGCGACAATGCTCAGCGCCAGAAGTACTTGCCGCCGACATGCTCAGGAGAGTGGGTGGGTGGGATGTGCATGAGCGAGGCCGATGCTGGCTCAGACGTTCTAGGTATGAGTACAGTGGCTCGGAAAGACAACGACCATTGGGTCTTAAACGGTCGCAAGATGTGGATTACGAACGGGGCAGTCAATGAAACGGAAACGGGTGACGTCTACTTGGTCTACGCGAAACACAACAACGCGACGGGCCGGGAGATCTCCCTCTTCGTGGTGGAGAAGGGTATGCCTGGCTTTTCATTGGGCCAGCAGCTCCGCGGCAAACTGGGCGTGCGGGCGTCAACCACTGCCGAGCTTGTCTTTCGTGACTGCCACGTACCAGCAGCCAACTTGGTGGGGCCCCCGGGCGGAGCTGTTCGGAGTATGATGCGCAACTTGGCCATCGAGCGGTTGACATTGGCAGCGATGAGCCTGGGGATCGCTCGACGCTGCATCGAGATCATGAACGCTTACGCACGTGAACGAGTGGTTTTTGGTGAGCTGTTGCAATCTTTCGGTCAAATTCAGAGGCACATCGCCGAATCGTACGCGGAATTCATGGCAGGACGATGCTACGTGTACAATGTAGCTTACAATCTCAAGCTAGAGGCTTCGGTGAATCGCATCGACACTGACGGGGTCAAACTGTTTTGCTCCACTATGGCTAAGAATGTGGCGGATCGGGCGATTCAGGTTCTTGGAGGCTACGGGTACGTCTCGGAATACGCGGTAGAACGGCTTTGGAGAGACGCCAAGCTCATGGAGATTGGTGGTGGCACGAGTGAAATTCACCAGAGGAATATGATCCGGGACCTCGCCAGCATGGATGTCATTTCATAGTCAAGCTGTACGATAGGTGATGCTGCCACCCACAGCTGGTCGGGGCCGTCGGCCACGAGGTTGCGTCCGATCAGGTCCTGCGGGGGACGGGCCTCGTCCGCTCGCAGCGTCGTATGGACCCTCTTCCGCCGGCTGGCAGCTTCCTCTCCCAGTTTCCCCATCAGCCCCCCCACTCGCTTCCTGCCGAACCGCTCCCCCGCCCCTCAACTCGGCATGCACGCGGGGTGCGACGTAGGTCCGCTGCGACCGCTCGTGGATCGCCTCGATCCGCTCCCTCAGCTCCGCTGGCGCTTCGCATCTTCCGATGGCTCCCGTTTCGGCCACCGGTAGTAACCGCTCCGCGAGACTGCTAGTCGATTGTTACAAAAGTATCTAGGCCGTGGGAGGACAGCGCGTATATCGAGTTCGCCTGGCTCGAACTCCCTTTACAGCTCGTCGGGGCGTGCGTCCAGCTCGACCATCTGCCGCCGGAACTCCGGCATGTACGTCCTCCGCTTCTTCGACATCTGGACGCCTCCTCGACCAGTCTGGATGTGTCACCAAACCAGGGCAGCTTCATGACGGAACAGCCAGAGCCCCCGGGCGTAATCCATGTATGGAGTCCTTCCGAGCCGTCCGCGGGTCCTTCGCGAGGTACGCTGCAGCATGGGTGCCCCTCCTTCTTCGGCACGCGCTCCTGCTACCCTTCTTACTCTGCGGTATGCAGACCTTGGAGGCCCAGGTGTCCGCGTCGCGCGAGCGCGAGACGCCGGGCATATTGGGCGCTGTGATCGACCGGGAGAGCCGCCAGCCCATCGAAGGAGTGGCTGTGACGCTACGTCGCAGGCCTGATTCGTCCGACAACCTCGCTACTCTCGCACACCCGGACCCGATTCTCACCGACCGGCAGGGACGCTTCGTTTTTCTCGGAGCCCGGCTCATCGACGGACATTACGACCTTGAGATCGGTCGAATCGGATATGAGAGTATCGTCGACTCACTCGTCTTCCGCTCGGATCTGGGCCTGCGCATCGAAGCTGCGCTTGTTCCCGATGCCATGGAGCTGGATCCCCTTCTCGTGGTGGTTGAAGCCCGCTCACAAAACTTGGAAGTCAGAGGGTTCTACGATCGGAGGGCCCGCGGGGTTGGGGACTTCCTGACTCGCGACGAGATTGATCGGCGAAACGCCATCCGTATGTCGGACCTCTTCCGTCGCATCCCGGGTGTGAGTGTGATGAGCCGTGGTCGGTTCTCTGAACAGAGCGTGGTCACTCTACGGGGCGGCTGTGTGGCAGACATATTCGTCGACGGGGTGTCCACGGTCTTGCCATTCCCAGTCGACTTTGCGCTCCAACCCCAAGAGGTTGACGCGATCGAGGTGTACCACAGTTCCGAGCTGCCGGCGGAGTTCGGGACCACGACGTGCGGCGCTGTTATGATTTGGACCCTCGTGCCCAACCGCGGGACGGGGAACGGGTTGACCTGGGTCCACGGCGTCGCCGCCCTTGGCATTCTGACACTTGTCTTGACGCGCTTTTAGGCCGCTTCGGGCCATTGCCGAAGCAAGGGCGTCCCTGTGTCCAGACCCGGAACGCCCGTCCTCTTGAGCCATTCACGCGGGGCTTGTAGAATATCCTCCACCGATGGCTTGGAGACGCGTCGGGCAAGCGATCCCTCGTGACGTCCACTCCTTCAGCTGCGCAGCCGACACGATGAGAGGTCCTTCAAGCACCCCGGGGACACCCGGACTTTCGGTACTCTTTCTCGGCCTTACCGGCTTCTTCGCTCTCTCCGTGTCGCAGCTCAGCGCGCAGGTTGCCGGGGCCGTCGACGGTCCTTCCCTCTCAGCCGGATTCGCCCACGTGTGCGGCGTCACCGCCGCTGGGGAGACGTATTGCTCGGGCCGGAACGAGTTCGGGGCCCTCGGGGACGGGACGACGGAAGTGCGCGTCGCGCCGAGGCGTGTCGCGGGTGGGATGGCTTTCCGCGCGGTCATGGCCGGACATCATCGCACTTGCGCGCTAGCTGTGAACGGGAACGCGTACTGTTGGGGTAGGAACGAGCGCGGTCAGCTCGGCGATGGTTCGACCACGCAACGTGAGGAGCCCACCCTGGTGGCAGGCGGTCATGTGTTTCAATCCCTCGCGGTGGGTCTCAGCCATACCTGCGGTGTAACCGCCTCAGAGGAGGCGTGGTGCTGGGGAAACAATCGGCTGGGCGAGCTCGGCAACGGGACGACCGAGCAGCATACCGAGCCCACGCGGGTGACGGGGGGGCACAGATTCCGCTCCATAGTGGCCGGCCTCGACCACACGTGCGCACTTACGGCGAGCGGAACGGCTTGGTGCTGGGGCTCGAACGAGTCCGGCGAGCTCGGCATCGGCTCCCGCGACATGTCCCAAACGGAGCCGGTCGAGGTGGCCTCGGGGATCAGCTTCCAGCAGATCTCGGC
The DNA here is from genome assembly GCA_965248625.1 of Longimicrobiales bacterium. Lineage (GTDB taxonomy): Bacteria > Gemmatimonadota > Gemmatimonadetes > Longimicrobiales > Gaopeijiaceae. The sequence goes on from OZ252109.1 coordinate 4,056,457, forward strand.
CGGACACAACCGCACCTGCGGCATCAGCACCCGTGGGCAGGCGCACTGCGGGGGGTTGAACACGTTCGGCCAGCTGGGAGACGGGACTGACAGCCTCCGCGCCGCGCCGACCCTGGTTCGCGGCGAGGTCGCTTTCGAATCGATTCATGCTAGCCCGCATCATACATGCGCGCTGACCGCGGATGGGGCCGCGTTTTGCTGGGGGCACAACAACTGGGGACAACTCGGTGATGGTGGGACCGAGAACCGGTGGGAGCCGGTTGCGGTCTCCGGCGACACGCGTTTCGTTCAACTGGCCCTGGGGAGCTACCATACCTGCGGGGGGACGGCCGAAGGAGTGATCTACTGTTGGGGTCGTGACTTCACCAGGCCCTTCTCCGACACTGAGGCTGAGCGGCATACAGAGCCCACTTTGGTCACGGACCAGATCAGGCTGGCTCCACCTGGGGCCAGTCCCGGAGGGTAGCCGGAACGCACCGAGGACGGCCCCTCATACATCCACCAGGACCGCCCGCAGATGAGACCTGGTTGGTTGAGTGCTGCCAGCTCAGCTGCAGTGCTTAGGGCGCGTTGAAATCGCGGTCCACCAGGTCGAGCGGGCAAGAGGCGCTCTCCTCGGGCCTGGTCCTGTAGGATCTCACCCGCTCGCTGGAGCTCTTGGTTCTCCCGCTCCCTCAGCCGTTGCCGTTCCTCCGTGGTCAGGCCTGGTGGTCGGCCCTTGTCCCGCTCCCCCTACAGGACCCACTTCCGAAGCGTCTTGGCGGTACAGACGATGTTGCCCGTCACTGAGCTGATCCCCCCCATCCTCTCAAGCGCGGCGGTCTCCGGCAATCCCGGGGCGATTCGAGCAAGTCTATCGCGGATCTCTGGGGGCGGCACACTATACGAAGATGGCCTCGGGCAGAAGGGCCGACACGGTAAAATTGGGTACGTCTACAACATTGCTCACCCGCAAATCGACGGCGACGCTGCAGATGCAGTAAGCCTGCTCACGCGTGAATCCCCGTTCCTCGAGCACGTCGATCATGTGCAGCACGGCATTCCGGCAGGCCAGCGTGAGATTCTCGGACTCGTTTGTTCCGTCGTCTCGGATGGGGAAGCCCATCGTCCCGATGAAGTTCTTGGGGGCGGCCCATTCGGGCTGGTGAAAGTAACCCCCATGGCTGAAGCGCGGCGCGCGGATGTGGTGGCGCGAGGCTTGGCCCGAGTGAACCCTGAACTTGAGCGACACTGTTGCGGCCATTTCTACTGCAGTTACGCAAACCTCTCCGTCGCCTTGGGCGAAGTGGGCGTCTCCAGTCGAGAAGAGCGCTCCATCGACGTAGACCGGGAGGAACAGCTTCGATCCTGCCGTGAGCTGCTTGACGTCGAAGTTCCCACCACACTCTCGTGGCGGAAGCGTTCGACAGCCGTCTCTAGCGGGTATGCCCCCCGCCGGGATGGCTCCCGCCGGGTCCGGAGGCAGCGCCATACCGCCGCCGGCGATGGCTTCGTTCTCGCGGCGGGTCCACTCGGCCAGCAAGTCGTTCGATGGTGCGAGGCCGGAAACACCCATAAACGGAGCGCCGGGGATGCGGACGCCAGGAAGCTGGGGAGAGGTGGCAGCACCATTCTCCAACTTCCAATGCACTATGAATGGAGTGGTATAGAGGTCGCGGAGGTATCCAAATCCAGGGATGATGGCGGTGAATGCCCAAGGCTCCGGACGAATCTCGTTGAACTCAACCTCGAGCAGGTCTCCTGGGCGAGCTCCCTCCACATAGACGGGACCAGTCACTGGATGGATTGGACCCGCATCGAGCTGGGCGAAGTCTGCTTCCGTCGTATTGCTGTCGAACTGGCCGTCCAGGGCGTCCCTTGTCTGCAGCACGACTTCCTCGCCTTCTTCCACGTTTAGGATCGGTTCGATGTCCGGGTGCCAGCGGTTATGCCCCGTGTGAGGTTGATCCTTGAGAGGCTTGGTCCTGTCGATCTCAACGATTTTCACCTGGCCCTCCTTGCCGCGCTGGAGTGGGTTGCTCGTCAGGGGCGCAACTCGGTCATCATAGGGTGGCGCGCCGTTGATCAAGCCAGCCTCAGGTAAACCGAGCCCTAAAGGGCCACCTGGAGTTGATCTTAAAAGCGAGATGGCCTCGCCAAGTTGGTGTCGCAGGCTGATGTGGTCGAACGTCCGCGGCACCGGACCCAGGAGGCCACCATGAACGTCGGTGGAATCGACGCTCACGCAACGTACCTCGTCGTTGCGATCGTGAGCAAGGCTTTCTCCTCACGAAGGGTGGCCGGAAATTGGCGCGTAGGCACGCACGATTTACGGGATCGGCCCTTACCGAGGTTCGTCGATCGCCACCGAGGTCATGCCATCGAGCGTTTTCCTCGTTCCGAGCACCCAAGCCGCAGGAGCTCCTGATGGCGGTGAGCCGAACGGGCCACACCACCGCCGACATGGCCAACGGGCCCAGCGTCGAGGTCCCACCCTACCCGGAAACCCGAGACCTGCTGGTGAGCCTAGGAGCAAAGAACAATCACCGCTGCGTACAGTGCTGAACTGATCGGGTCTTCCCTTCGCCCATGATCATGGGTTACGGTCCTCGTTCTTGCGTTGGTATTGGACCCGCCGTATGCTTTGCCCGGGCCTTCACCAGGGATGCTCCGCGGCCGTGGGTCCCACTCCGTTCAGTTCTGGCCTTCCCGTGCTGCTCGAAGGCCGCGAGTTTGGAGCCTCTAATCAATGGCAACAGCGTCCTGTATACTAGGGAATCAAATGGCCACAGCGTTCTGTATGCTATGGAGAAATCAGGTCTCGCTTCGTGCTCCCTCTCCGCTAGCGGAGGTACGACGATGATGCATCGATTTGTGAAACTGGCATGCTTTGTGATCTTACTCCAGGCTCTTGGGCTGGAAGCGGCGCAGGCGCAGCAGGCGACGGTGCGGGGAGAGGTCACGGACGCCCGCACCCTCGCTCCGATCTTAGCCGTTCAGGTGTTCTTCCCCGGAATCGGAATCGGAACCCTTTCGAACGATGAGGGAGAATACACCCTGACGGGTATCCCGGCAGGCGAGCACGAGCTCCGCGCGGAGATCATCGGGCGACAACCGCAGAGCCAGACTGTGACGGTGACGGCCGGGGCGACTCTCACGATCAACTTCACCCTCGAAAGCTCCGCGATCGGTCTGGACGAGATCGTGGTGACGGGAACCGTCGGCGCTCAGGTCAGGCGCTCCTTAGGAAACGTCGTAGGTAGAATCAATGCTGCCGAGGTTCAAGCATCTACGGCCGCCCGTGACGTGGAGCAGCTTCTCATGGGATCGACCCCGGGGTTGAGCGTGGATGTGGGAAACAACTCAGGGGCTACCAGTGGCTCCAATATCCGGATCAGAGGCGTCGGTTCCATGGCCCTCTCGGCCCAGCCGCTCCTCTACATCGACGGCGTGCGCGTCAACAACGACCCTCCGACGAGGAATAGGACCTACAGCGGGCACTTCCCTCCCTCCCGCTTTCAGGACCTGAATCCGGAGGAAATCGAGTCCATCGAAGTCATCAAAGGACCTGCCGCAGCCACGCTGTACGGCACCGAAGCCTCGAACGGCGTGATCAACATCATCACCAAGAAGGGTGTAATAGGAGGGGCCCCCCAGTTCGACCTCCGGATGGGTACGGGCGCGGTCTGGATGCCGGATCCTGAAAACGGCTGGAGCCCCACGGCTTACCGGTGCCGAGGCCTCTCGCCCGGGTTTTGCACTCCCGGGGAAGTCGTGCAGTTCAACGTGCTCCGTGAGGATCGTATCCGGAACGGGGACGAGTGGTTCCGGACTGGCTTACCACGGATGTTAGGGGCCAGCATCCAAGGGGGAGTCGACAACCTGCGCTTCTTTACCAATGTGGATTACGACCACAACGAGGGCATAACGAAAGCCGATTGGCGAACGAAGATTAGCGGGCGCGCGAATCTGAACTGGACTCCGACGGATGAGCTCGACTTCCAGTTCGGACTCGGCACTGTCCGGTCCAGGTCGCGGCTGGACTCGCATTCGGGCATCATCGGGATACAGTGGGCGTGCCCCAATCCAGGCTGTGAAGAAGGTGCTGGCGCCATCGCGGTCGATGGTACCTTCCGCGGCTACTTCGCGCGCATTCCCATGATGTACATGGACCATGACTTTGTGTTGGAGAATCTGAACCGGACGAACTACAACTTCACGGCGACCCATCGTCCCACGTCCTGGCTGACCCACAGACTGGTGACCGGGGCGGACTGGACCCAGATTGAGGGTAGTAGACTCACAGACGCCGGTCTCCCAGGGGGGATCGATTACATTGCGGGTCGGAAACGAGTCCAGAATCAGGATACTGACTACTTTTCGGTCGATTATTCGGCCACTGCCGCTTTCGATCTGACGCCGGATTTCTCGACGTCCACGTCTTCAGGGGTCCAGTTCAACCGGAAGACGTTCCACGACGTCTTCGCCGAGGGCAGAAACTTCCCCGTAGATAAGCTGGAAACGATCACCGCTGGCTCCCAATTGGATGCTCGCGAATCGTTTCTGGAGAACAAGACGATCGGCGTTTTCGTCCAGGAGCAGCTTTCCTGGCAGGACCGTCTCTTCCTCACCGTAGCGGTTCGGGGGGACGACAACTCTGCCTTCGGAAAGAACTTCGACTTCGTGACTTACCCGAAGGTGAGCGCGAGTTGGGTCGTCTCTGAAGAGGGGTTCATGGGGAACCTCCAAGAGAGCTGGCTGAGCGAGCTCCGTGTGCGTGGTGCGTGGGGGAAGGCGGGGCAGCAGCCCGATGCCTTTGCCGCGGTCCGTACCTACGGTCCCGTTCCGGGGCCGAGTGGGACAACGGGCCTGAGTCCGTCGAACCTGGGAAATCCGGACGTGAGGCCTGAGGTCGGCGAGGAATTCGAGGTTGGCTTCGATGCCGGCCTCTTCGAGCGCCTCACTCTCGAGTTCACCTACTACGATCAGAAGAGGATGGACGCCCTGGTTGTCGTTCCTGCGCGCCAGTCTGAGGGCTTTCCCGGTAATCTGTTCCAGAATCTCGGCGAGGTCCGGAACAAAGGAATCGAGCTGGGTCTGAGGGTCGCGAGTCTAGTCGAGACCGGTGGAGTCGGTCTCGACTTGTTCGTCAATCTTGCCACCAACGACAACGAAGTGACGGACCTCGGAGGGTTAGTACCTCAGATCATGCGCGGCGGTTTCGCCCACTCGGGTTGGACCCAGCAGCTCTACGCGGAAGGGTATCCCCTGGGCGCTATGTTCCAGAAAAGGGTGGTGTCAGCCAGCATCGAAGGCAGTGGCGCCGATGCGCGGGGTGTGAACGTGATGTGCGAGGGCGGGTCAATTCTTCCGATCAGCTCTCCTGCCTATCCCATCTCGGATGGGGGGGGAGGACCAGTACCATGTAGCGAAGCTCCGAACGTATACATAGGCGCGACGAAGCCGACCGTAGAGCTGTCGATCAGTCCGACGCTGCGGCTGGGTGATAACCTCCGAATTTCCGCCCAGGTCGACTATGTTGACGGACATACGATGATCGACGGCCCGGTCGCGGGTAACCACCTGTTCTACCGGAACAGCGTCGCAATCACCGAGCGCACCGACCCCATCCTGCTCGGGTATGAATCACTCTCATCGGCAGGTCTGAACCAGGTCGGCCTCTTCGACGCGGGCATCGTCAGGCTGCGTCGTATCTCGGTGGCCTTCGATTTTCCCGGTGCATTGGCCCAGCAGTTCGGGGCCGACAACATGAGCCTCACCGTTGCCGCGACGAACCCATGGCTGATATGGCGGGCGCAATCTGAAATCTTCGGTAACAAAATCGTCGAGCCGGAGGCCAGTTACACGTACCAAGCAGGCAATGATCCGTCAGGCCTGTCGGCCTACGTCCAGAATCAGTCGCCTTCCGCGCAGCGTATCATGGCCGTCCTGCGCCTCAGTTTTTGATCCGACACGGTTGAGAGAGCGATCGTTGATGCGAATGCGCAGACCGAGAGATAAGGAGAGGCCAGAGATGTCAAGCCTGAAGATGGATAAGAAGGAATCGGGGCTTTATGATGATTCGCTGAGATTGCTGTTTGTGTTGCTGGTGGCTGGCCTCGGGGCCGGGGCCTGTGACACCGAAGAACTTCTGAAGGTCGAGCTTCCCGGTGAAGTGACCCAGGAAGATCTGGCCGATCCCGCGTTGGCCCAGGTTCTGGTGAACTCGGTCGTCGCCGATTTCGAATGCGCTTGGGCCCATTATGTTGCAGGAGCGTCCAACCACTCGGACGAATGGATCGGCTCCAGCGGCAATGATAGCATGAGTCGCTGGGGACTCCGGCAGATTACGGCCGATTTCAGGAATTACGGGACCGACACCTGCGACCTCAACTGGGGTCATGGCGTGTACCTGAGCATGCAAACGGCCCGTTTCCAGGCTGACTTTAACTATGACCTGATGCAGGGGTTTTCCGACGCGGATGTGCCCCAAAAGCCGAATCATCTAGCGACCATCCGAGCGTACAGCGCCTGGACGTCCATAGCCTTCGGCGAGAACTTCTGCGCAACCCGGATTGACGGGGGACCGCGCATGACGCCGAGCGAGGTGTTGACGCTGGCTGAGACTCGGTTCACGGAAGCGATTCAGCTAGCGCAGCAGGCTGGGCTGGAAGACATCCGGCTGATGGCAATCGGGGGGAGAGCCCGGGCACGACTCGGTCTTGACAATTACCAAGGTGCGATCGCCGATGCTGAGCAGATTCCCGAGGGATTCCGATTCGACGCGACGACGGGCTCGAACCATCAGCGGCGTTACAACCGGATCCGCCACCTGCTGAATGGACAGGAAGCAGACGGTGCGGGGAAGATGCACGCTACAGTATCGTTCGACTACCGGGATGTGCGCTGGAAGGACGTGAAAGACCCTCGGGTATTCGCCTTTTATGATGGCGTGTCGCTGGGTATCGACGGTACGACTCCGCATTGGGAGAACGACAAGCACACGGAGCTTGATGATCCGAATCGGCTCGCCTCGTGGGAGGAGGCGCAGATGATCATCGCTGAGGCCGCCGCCGTAATGGGCGACGTCGGTCGGGCCCGGACGATCCTGGACGACTTTCACACGAGGGCCGGTATTCCTCCGGTCACCGTTGAGGACATACCTGCCCAGAGCGATGTGATTCGGCACGTGATCGAGGAGCGTCGCCGTGAGTTTTACAACGAGGGAGCCCATAGGCTGCGGGACCATCTGCGCTGGCGTGGAACCGAGTTCAACGTGCCGTTTCTGGGCGAGCCGGGTTCGGAGTTACCGAACGGTTTCGACCACATCGGGAGCACGTACGGAGACGCTACATGCTTCCCCGTGCCGACAGGGGACGACATAGCGGGCTGAAGAATCGCTTTAAGTAAACGATCTCTATCCAGTCCGGCATGATCCTTTAAGTGCCGGAGGGCGGATGCTCGGTCAGGCCTTTTGCCTGGCCGAGCATTCGCTTGTGAAGCAGAAGATCTGGAAGGTTCGGTGACAGGGACCCCGGGCTCCTTCTCACGGATTGGCGCACTGTCTCTGCTTTCCCCTTGCAGCGGCTAGCCGGATGAGAAGCGAATCGAGGTGAAGATGCCGCCGATGGGGCCGTCGATCGTCATCGCGAGGCTGGGTGCGGGAAGGTGCGGGCGCCCTCGCGCCGTGGCGGTCCTGGCGTCTTCGATGTTCTTGGTTCTCTCCAGCGGGCTCCCCGGTCAGGAGTTCCCCACTCCGGTGACGACGTCCGCACCGACCCGAGTTGAATACCCCATCGATCCCGATGCCGCGCCCAGGCCGGTGCTGCGGGCGCAGCGCGTCGACGGGACGCTGGTGGTCATCGATGGGGTCATGTCCGAACCGGAATGGTCCAGCGCGGAAGTGGCCTCGAGCTTCATGCAGAATAGGCCCCGGGCAGGGTATCCGGCCGGCCTGAAGACGGAGGCCAAGATCCTCTACGACTCCCGGAACCTCTACGTGGGTGCGATCCTTTACGACGACCGGCCGGATCTCCTGATCACGGCGGGACTGGAACACGACTTCCAACCAATGCGGGGAGAGCTATTCGCCGTGCTTCTGGACCCCTTTCTAGACCGCCGGAACGCCTACGTTTTTGGCGTCAACCCCGGCGGCGCCATGATGGATTACCAGAGCTTCGACAATGGGCGCACGGTCGTCCGGGCATGGGACGCGGCTGTGGAGACCGCCACGTCGGTGACGGAGTCGGGGTGGTTGGTCGAGATGCGTATTCCCTTCAGCGCCGTGAGCTTCAATCCCGAGCGCGATGGGCAGCCCTGGGGCGTAAACTTCGTCCGGATCGTTGGCAGAAGCTCTGAGATTTCTACCTGGGCTCCGCTCCAGGTTCACGATATCACGTTTGTGATGTCAAAGGGAGGCTACCTGGTCGGACTTCAGGGATTGGAGCCGGGCCGGAACCTCCGGATCAAGCCCTTCGCGTTGAGCAACTACCGCAAAGGCTCTCTGATCCCCGGGGAGGATAGGGGATCGGAGTTTGATGGAGGCATCGACGCCAAGTACGCCATCACGCCCCGGCTGACTCTGGATTTGACATACCGGACGGATTTCTCCCAGGTGGAGGTAGACCAGGAGCAACTGAACCTTTCGCGCTTCTCCCCCTTCTTTCCCGAGCGGCGGGAGTTCTTCATCGAGAACGAGGGCGTTTTCGCGTTCGGGGACATCCTCCAGCGGTCCGGCTTACGGTCCGGGACCACAGCCCAGGACTTCAGGCTCTTCCACTCGAGGCGTATCGGCCTCGGCGAGGATGGGCGGCCAATCCCGCTCTTGGGCGGGGGACGGCTCACAGGACGGGCGGGCCCGCTCGAGTTCGGCTTCCTGAACCTCCAGAGTGAACTCACTTCGGCTACGGCGGCCGAGAACTTCTCGGTAGCCAGAGTAAAGGCTCGGTTGTTGGCTGATTCGGACGTTGGGTTCCTCTTCACCGAGCGCCGTGCGACCCAGGGGGATGCTGGTGAGATTGGCTACAACCGCAGCTTCGGCGTAGACGCCAACCTTCGCCTTCTGGATCGCCTTGTAATCTCTTCCTATCTGGCCGGAAGCGAAGCATCCGGGACGGAGTCCGACGGGATTGCTGGCCGTGGGATTGCTGTCCGTCTTGGTGTGGGTTGGCGAGACAGCTTCTTCAACACATCCGTGACCTTTCGACGCTTCGACGATCGATTCGATCCGGGTCTCGGGTTCCTCCGGCGGGGTGGCGTCCACCACTACTACGGAACCTTCGGGGTCCATCCTCGGGTGAGCGTCCTGGGGCTGTCTGAGGTGAATCCCTACGTGGAGGCGCACTACTTCACGAAGATTGATGGGACGCTAGAGTCCCGGGAGATGGTGGGTGCGCTAACCTTTACCTTCCTGCAGGGGGGAAGCCTCGACATCGAGCACCGAGATCGCTTCGAGCGGATCGAGCGGCCCTTCCAGATCTTCGAGGACATCGTTGTCGATCCGGGTGACTACCACTTCGCCCAGCAGTCCCTGATCTATCGGACCAGCCAGAGCCGCACCTTCACCGGAAGTTTGACCTTCAGATCGGGAGAGTTCTTTGGTGGCACCCGACGGGCCGTGGCACTGGGCGGTACGTGGCGGCCGCGCTACGACCTGTTCTTCGATCTTCAGATCGAGAGGAACGACGTGGATCTGGGAACCGGTTCGTTCCTGGCCGACATCGCTTCCTTCCGTGCTAACTACGCCTTGTCCACGAGGCTTTTCGGAAGCGCATCGACGCAGTACAACACCCAGACCGACCAGCTCGTTACCAACGCCCGCATCAACGTCCGCTGGGCGCCGCTGAGCGATGTATTTCTGGTTTTTCAGGACCGGCGAGAGATCGGGACCGGCGCGACGCTGGAACGATTGCTTGCCCTTAAAGTCACCAGGCTCTTCCAGATCTAGCCACCCGCGGAGGGTGCGACGACCCCATTTGAGGATCTGGTCGCCGGCTCGGTCCAGATGAGCGGGATTAGCTTGCGGTTAGCTTCAGGTGGGTGCCTCGTGCCCAGCGCCACGTTGCACCGAGCGCCGGCCACGCTTGACGTGGGAGCGCTCGGAGCACTAAGGTGACCACCCTCTTACGTTCTCACCCTCTTACTTCTCACCCCTTATGGAGATCGGACCATGCGACGGATCGTCTCTCTCACAGCGGCTGTCTTGGTACTGGCCGCTTGCGGAACCTCGGAGATGGCGAGCGACGAACTCGCCGAGGCTCACCGAGTCGCGCTGGCCGACACGTTCCAGACGCTCGGAGAAGCGTGGGCCCAGGGTCTAGCAAACTTGGACGGGCCCGCAATCGCGATGCAGACCGCGAACGACATCACCTATTTTGACAACGGGAATATCTATCCCAGTCGGGCGCGGGTTCAGGAGATTGCGGAGGGCTTCTTCAGCAACCTAGAGCGGCTGGACGGCCACTGGCAGCCGTCCCAGGTGCGGGTCCTCGGGCCGGACGGGGGCATGTTCTGGGGTGTGTTTCATGCGGATGAAGCCAACTGGAACAACAGCGAGGATGTGCCGGAGGAAGACAGGGGTCAACCGCTGTGGCAGGATGGTTACTCGTGGACTCTGGTCTTCCAGCGTACTCCCCAGGACGGCTGGGTGATCGTGCACGCCCATCAGTCTCCCCTGCCGCCGGGACGGATCGATCAATATCGGTAGGTCGCTCGCGGTCCAGAGAACGGTGACCTGCGGTCCAGAGAACCGTGACATTGAGAGCGAAGGCCGCAAAGTCGTTTTCACGTGGCATGGGCCGGAGACTTCATCTACGAGCTTTCTCTGTGACCGGACGTGGAATGGGTGTTCGTTGAGAGTCGACCTTCCTCACTCCGGCTCTACCAAAAAAGGAGGTTCCGGTGACCATGCGATTCGCAGGACTCGCTATCCCCTTCCTGCTCCTCACCGCCTGTAATGCCGTTCCTGATGGAGAGGCAGCGCCGGCCGATGCCGCCGTTGCCTTAGGCCCCATCAGCCAAGAAGGCTGTTCAGCGTACCGACCGGCCGATCTGACCGATCGCGGCTACCAGGAGTCGGACTTCCCGCGCCTGAGGGAGATCGCGGACGGCGTTTACACCTACGAAGGACTCATGTCCAACGTGTATTGGCGGTTCACCGTTAACAACCTGGTCGTTGTGACCGACGAAGGAGTGCTCCTCGCAGATGCACAGGGAAGTCCCGAGGGTACGAAGCAGCTGGTGGACGAGATCGCCAAAATCACGGACCAGCCCATCCGATACCTGGTGGTTGGCACCGACCACACAACCCAGATGGGTGGCAACTCGATGCTGCCTCAGGACATCACGGTGTTTGCACACCCCACCTCCGCGGGCGTCATGAGAGCCAGAGCCCATGCGGGCACCGATCCCGACGCCAGGCTCCTGCCTACCGACCTCGTGACGGGCGAACACGTCTTGAACCTGGGCGGTAAGGAGATCCACATCCTGCACCTGGGCCGGGCGCGCTCGGGTGGGGACCTCTTCGTGTATCTTCCGCAGGAGAAGATTCTGTACACGACCCAGGTCTTCCTTCCCGGAATCTTCCCGGCGCTCCCAGGCAGCTATCCGAGCGGGTGGATGGAGGTCATCGACAAGATCCAGGCCATGGACGTCGATTTCTACGTTCCGGGGCACGGATTCATCGATAATCCTGAGTGCTTTGACGAGCAGTTGGAACTGCAGGAGAGGGCCTTCAACGCTGTGATCGCGGAGGCGACACGCCTCCATGCAGCCGGCGTGCCGGTCGACAAGGCGGCGGAGCAGGCCCGCTTCGGTGAGCTCGACACTTGGACCATGCGGTCCGCTCAGGCTCCCGGGTCGGTGCGGCGGGTCTATCAGGAGCTGAACGGTGAGATACCCCCAGGGCCCGATCCGGTGGCAGAGATGGTCCACGCCGCGATCACGGGACGGAACCCCTGAGTGTTGGTTCGACCAACCACTTTCGGCGCCGTTGCTCGAGTAGTCCCATCGACCGTCATGATGCGAGTCTTTCCCATCGCGGCCAGTGTTCTCGCATTCCTGATGATCCCCCTCCTCTGCGCCGGTCCGGTGAGGGCGCAGCGCACCCTGTCGGCGGAAGTGCGACGCTTCGTGGAGATCGACGAGGAAGTCGTGGCTCTCGTGGGCGTTCGGGTGGTCGATGGAACCGGAGGGCAGGCCCGAGCCGCTCAGACCGTCTTAATTCGTGGCAGTCGAATCGAAGAGGTTGGCCCAGCGGCAACGGTCCGGGTGCCGGAGGGGGCTCTGGTACTCGAGCTCGACGGACATACGGTCATTCCCGGTTACGTGATGGTTCATGAACACATGTTCTATCCGGTAGGTGAGGCTGCGTACAATCAGCAGGAGTACTCCTTTCCGAAGCTTTATTTGGCTGGTGGTGTGACGACGATCCGCACTGGTGGGAGTCGAGATCCCTTCGGTGACCTGAACCTCAAGGAAGCGGTCGACGAGGGCAGGGTACCAGGTCCCCGAATCCACGTGACGAGTCCTTACGTGAATGGTCCCACGGACCGATTCCTGTTCATGAACGCCGTACATGGGCCCGACGAGGCCAGGGGGATGGTGCGGTATTGGGCAGGAGAGGGTGTCACGTCCGTGAAAACGTATGCCAGAATCTCCCGGGCGGCACTGGGGGCGGCGATCGAGGAAGCACATGCGTTGGGGTTGAAGGTCACAGGAGATCTATGCTCCGTCACGTACCGGGAGGCCGCGGATCTCGGCATCGACAATTTGGAGCACGGCTTTCACGCGGCCACCGACTTCGTTTCTGGCAAGAGACCGGATGCATGCCCGGACCGGGACACCAGAAACCGCTCGATACGGGCTCTGGATCCGCAGGGAGCTGAATTCCGGGGCCTGATCGACCATCTCCTGGAACATGGGGTAGCGCTTACGGCCACCTTCGCCGTGTTCGAGACCGGCACTCCCGGGCGCCCTCCTGCCCCGGAGGGGGCCTTGGACGTCATGGCGCCGTCGGTCCGCGAGGTATACCTGCGAACCTGGGCATCCGTTCAACAGCAGAAAGAGACCATTACCGATCTCGAGCTCATGACCAAGAAGATGGCTCTCGACAAAGCCTACGCCGATGCCGGTGGTATGCTTCTGGCCGGTATCGATCCCACGAGCTATGGGGGGGTCATTCCGGGTTTTGCCAACCAGCGCATGGTGGAGCTCCTTCACGAAGCCGGTTTCACGCCGGAGGAATCGATCCGTATCTCGACCTTGAACGGCGCCACGTTTCTGGAGGTCGATAATGAGCTAGGGACCGTGGAACAGGGCAAACTGGCCGACCTGGTCGTGCTCCAGGGCGATCCTAGCTCGGACATCACTGCCGTGCGGAACGTGCGTCTCGTTTTCAAGAACGGGATTGGTTATGACCCGGCGGCTCTACTCCAGGCCGTCCGAGGACGGGTCGGGTACCATTGACATCCTCCACTCAGCTGGTTTACGGCTTCCGTCGTCAGGCCCCCGCCAACGTTGACCCGATGACGGTGATTCTGACTCACGGCGGCTCCCAGTCCTAAAGAAGATCCGGATCGCATCGCTAGAAGGGAGTGAGGTTGATGAAGCGCTTCTCGCCTGTCGCATCCGCTGTTCTGACGTTGACAGCCGTATGTGCGAGTCCAACATCGGCTCAGCGGACCGTATCTCCGGATGTTCAGTCCTTCGTCCGGGTTGACGACCAGGTGGTGACACTGGTTGGTGTCAGTATTATCGACGGTACGGGGGCGCCAGCCAGAGCGAATCAGACCCTAGTGCTCAGAGATGGTCGAATCGCCGCGATGGGTCCGTCGACGGAGATTACCGCTCCGAACGGAGCCCGCGTTCTCGAGCTCTCTGGCCACACGATCATGCCGGGCTATGTGATGGTCCATGAACACCTCTTCTACGGCGTGGGCGAGAGAGCCTACCCCCAGCAGGAATTCTCCTTTCCGAAGCTCTATCTGGCCGGGGGGGCCACGACCATCCGGACGGGTGGAAGCCGGGATCCCTATGGAGACCTGAAGCTGAAGGAAGAGATAGACGCTGGACGGCTTCCCGGTCCCAGGATCCACGTGACCGGCCCGTACGTGAATGGTCGCGGACTCCCGATACTTTTCGTCAACTCGGTGGACGGTCCCGACGATGCCCGGAACCTGGTTCGCTACTGGTCCGAAGAGGGTGCCACGTCGTTCAAAGCGTACCAGCAGATTTCGAAGGACGAGCTGGCAGCCGCCATTGAGGAGGCGCACGCTCGTGGGCTGAAGGTTACCGGGCATCTGTGCTCCGTGACGTACCGTGAAGCCGCCGATCTGGGTATCGACAACCTGGAACACGGATTCCGCGCAGCCACGGATTTCGTCCGCGAAAAGCGGCCCGACGAGTGTCCCGACGATGCCGCCAGGACGCGTTCCCGCGTTGAGCTGGACGTAGCCGGAGCGGAGGCCCAGGCCTTGATAGCCCATCTCGTTGACCGCGGTGTGGCATTGACTTCGACGCTCACGGTGGCGGAGGCCAACCTTCCCGCCCGCCCAACCGTCCCGCCGGCCGCGCTTGACGTAATGGCGCCAAAGATCCGGGAGGCGTACCTCAGAACATGGGCGACCATTCAGGAGCCAACGGACACCACGGGTCTCGCCCTCCTTGCCAAGGAGATGGCTTTCCAGAAGGCATTTTCTGCCGCCGGTGGACTGCTAGTGGCTGGTACGGACCCCACGAACGGTCATGGAGCGGTGATTGCCGGATTCGCTAACCAGCGGATGGTCGAGCTCCTTCATGAGGCAGGCTTTACGCCTGAAGAGTCAATTAAGATTGCGAGCCTGAACGGCGCGATCCTGCTGGGTGTGGATGACCAGTTGGGCACTGTGGAGCCCGGAAAGCTGGGGGACCTCATCGTCCTTGAAGGTGACCCGACGACGGATATCACGTCTGTTCGTAACGTCGTGTTGGTGTTCAAGGACGGCCTGGGCTACGATCCCGACCAGCTCATCGAGGCGGCGAGGGGGAGCGTTGGGCTGCGGTGATTGAATATCTTGTGCCGAGCCTTAATCGCTATTTGACCAACAGAATATCCTGGAGGAGCCAGAGATGCGTTTAGTCATTCTTCCGACCCTATTGGTATCTTCTGGCCTGCTCTTTGCGTCATCGAGCTTGGAAGGCCAAGAAACGACGGAGTTTTTACAGATCTATTACGAATTCACACAGCGTCCGACCGGTGCCGGGGCGTTTGAAGCGGCAATGAGGCAGCACGCGGAGGTCAGGCGGGCGGAGGGCGACCCATGGAACTGGAGTGTTTTTCAGGCCATGGCCGGTGACAACATCGGAGACTTTTACGTGGTGACCGCTGGTCTGCGTTGGGCGGACCTGGACACCTATGACGCAAACTTTGGTTCGAGAGGGTCGCTCTATTACTTCTCGGATGATGTGCTTGCGACAGTGGATTCCGTCGCCAGCATGATTCAGATTCGGAACGAGGAGATCCTGCGGCTTCCGGATGACACCTGGCCGGTCACGTTCTTTTCGTTGACTCTTTATCATCTAGAGCCTGATATGGTAGACGAGTTTTGGAACGTCATGGACGACGTTCACCAGGCGGTTGTCGATGCGGACTATCCCATTCGGTATCTGTTCTATTCTCCCGCTTCAGGTGCGGTCAGGCCTCAGGTGATCGGTGTGAGCTTTTACCAGAACTGGGCAGGAAGGCAGGAACCCGATCCGATTTCTCAGTTGGATCTCTTGGGCCGAGCCTACGGAGCCGATGAAGCGGAGGCGCTCGCCGACCGGTACTCGCAGTCGATTCGATCGACCGAGAACATGATTCTCGTCCGGCGAGATCTTGAAGCACTCAGATAGCGTCGTCAATGCAAGCGAGAGCATCGAACGGCCTCGGTCGCCGGAACGCCAAGCCCCTTGCACGTTGCGCGGAGGCGGAAACATAGGGTGGGCTAGAATTTGAGGGATGAACGAGGTTCGACGCCCCCGTTCTTCAAGCTTTCTTGTGGTGGACCGAAACTTGACAGTGTGCGGGGCGGCCCGCTACGCTCAGTTCAAAATGCACCGAACATGCGGGGCTGGTCACCGAGTGTGCGGGACCGGTCGAGACACTAGACTGCGCCGGCCCCACGAGGCAGAAGTGTCGGGGCGCGTCCTGGTGCTCTTGGCATTCACGGAGGCGGATGGATGAAAACGCTCCTCGCTGCGGCCGCTGGACTCCTGCTCGTCAGCATATCGCAGACTTCTGAACCCGGTTCCTGGAGCCAGGCAGCCGTGGCTGGCGAGAGCTACTTCTCAGGCATCGGCGCTGAGCTACCAACGAGCTTCGCCCACAAAGGAGGGACCTCCGCTACGCGAGCGAGCGCCTCCGCAGGAGCCGCTCCCGAAGTCTCGTCCGAGGCCCTGACCGAGGTCGTTCAACAGTACTGTGTCGTCTGCCATAACGACCAGTTGCGTACTGGGAACCTATCCCTGCAAAGCTTCGATGTCGCGAAGGCCGCCGAGATGGCCGAGATCGGGGAGAAGGTGGTTGGGAAGCTCCGCCTCAGCATGATGCCGCCACCGGGCATACCTCGGCCAGGTGGTGACACTTTGACCGCACTGGTCGAGACTCTGGAAACCGCGTTGGACAGGGCTGCTGCGGATGCTCCCGATCCCGGTCGGCGGACGTTTCAGCGGTTGAACCAGGCCGAGTACGCCAACTCGATCCGCGAGCTCTTAGGCCTCCAGATCGACACGGAAGGCTACCTTCCTCCCGACACAAAGAGCGACAACTTCGACAACATTGCCGATGTACAGATGGCATCGGCGACCGTGCTCGATGCCTATCTGAACGCGGCGAGTGAAGTCAGTCGCCTCGCCATTGGCGATATTAAAGCGACGCCTAAACAGGCGACGTACCGGGTCTCACGTACGGTTTCTCAGCTTGGGCACATCGAGGGTACGCCCTCGGGCACACGAGGGGGTCTCTCCGTTCTCCACACCTTCCCCGCCGACGGGGAGTACGTCTTCAGGTCACTGTTCTATGTCACGCTCGCTGGAGCTCTCTTCGGCAAGTGGATGAGGGGCGAGGAGCTCGAGATCTCCATTGATGGCGAGCGGGTGGCGCGAATCGAGATCGACCGCTTCATGCACGAAGAGGAGCTGGGAAGCGTGACGCGCTCCACCGAGCCCGTGTTCCTCCGAGCGGGCCAGCATCGGGTCGCCGCGGGGTTCGTAAGGACCTTCGAAGGTCCAGCGGAGGATATCGTGTCTCCGGTGCGGCAGTCCATGTTGAAGCCGCAGGCCGGCTACAATGACGGTCAGACCCATCTTCCACACCTTTATGACTTCGTCATCGAGGGGCCGCGCAGGGTAACGGGGGTCTCCGAAACGCCCACGAGACAGCGGATCTTCACGTGCCGGCCTACGTCGCCCAGCGACGAACGCCCCTGTGCCGAAGAGATCATCGATCGGCTGGCGAGCCAGGCATACAGGAGGCCGCTCACCAACCAGGATCGCGATTGGTTGATGACGCTCTATGAGGAGGGAGTAGCCGACGGCGGCTTCGAGATAGGGGTCAGGACGGCCCTGCAAGGGATACTATCGAGTCCCGACTTCCTATTCCGATGGGAGGAATTCCGTTCCCGGGGTGACCGAGACGGGACCGCCCGCCTTAACGATACTGACTTAGCTGCTCGGTTGTCGTTCTTCCTCTGGGGTGGACCGCCGGACACGGAACTCAGCGAGGTGGCTCGGAAGGGGGAGCTGTCGGACGCCCGCATCTTCGAGCAACAAGTTCATCGGATGCTCGCGGATCCCCGCTCCGACGCGCTGAGCACGAGGTTCGCTGCACAGTGGCTCCGACTGCAGGATGCGGAAAAGGTCATCCCTACCGTCGATTGGCCAAATTTCGACAGTACGATCAAAGACGCGATGCTTCGTGAAACAGAACTCTTCGTCGGGAGCATCGTGCGGGAAGACAGGAGTGTACTGGATCTCCTGACAGCGGACTACACGTTCCTCAACGAGGACCTGGCCCGGCACTACGGCTTCCCAGGTGTTGCCGGCAGTGAGTTCCGGCGTGTGTCGCTGGCGGGAAGCGAGCGCCGCGGTTTGTTGGGTCAGGGGAGCATTCTCCTCCTGACCTCACACTCCGACAGGACGTCGCCGGTGCTTCGCGGCAAGTGGGTGATGGAAGTCTTCCTCAACAGTCCTCCACCGCCTCCCCCCCCCGACATACCGCCCTTCGAGGAGACGGAAGGCGTGGACATGGGCCGGGTTCTGACAGTAAAGGAGCGCATGGAGCTCCACAGGGCCAATCCGGTCTGCCAAGCGTGCCACCAGTTTATCGACCCGCTGGGGTTGGCGCTCGAGAACTTCGACGTGACGGGTGAGTGGCGCATCAAGGACGCCGGAAACCCCGTCGACCCCAGCGGAACATTGTGGGACGGGACCGAACTGAACGGCGTGAATGACCTGCGCGAGGCGCTGCTCCGATACCGCACGCCATTCCTCCGGGCGTTTACCAAGAACCTGCTGGCTTACGCCTTGGGCCGCCGCGTCGAGTACTACGATCAACCGACGATTCGTGCGATCACCCGCCAGGCCGCGGAGCACGATTATCGGATTTCGTCATTCATCCTGGGGGTCGCTAAGAGCGACGCGTTCCAGAAGACGAAACTTTCCGGCGTGGCCGCCCAGGCGGGCGCGGCGCAGGGCAGATAGGTTGAAGTCATGCTCCATAATGATGGACCCATATCGCAGTCGGAAGGCCTGAATCGACCGAACCCGCGGACCACGAGCCTGAGGAGAGCCGAATGACGTTCCTAACCGGGAAACACATTCCGCGTCGCACGTTCTTGCGTAGTGTTGGCGTGACGATGGGGCTGCCGTTCCTGGACGCGATGGTCCCGGCAGGAAAGCCTTGGTGGGCCACTACGGCCGGGCGCGACAAGCCCCGGCTGATCTGTCTCGAGATGGTCCACGGCGCGGCGGGCTGCCACGAATGGGGAGCCAGCCAGCATCTCTGGGCACCTGCGCGTATCGGGCATGACTTCGACCTGAGCCCTACTAGCCTACGTTCGCTGGAGCCGTACCAAGATTACCTCACGATCGTGAGCAATACGGACGTGAAAATGGCGGAGTCGTTCGCTCCGGAGGAGATCGGGGCGGACCACTTCCGGACCACCTCAGTGTTCCTGACTCAGAGCCATCCTCGCCAGACGGAAGGCTCAAACGTCTATGTCGGAACGTCCCTGGACCAGATCTACGCGAGAAACTTCGGACAGGACACTCCGCTTCCATCCATGCAGCTTACGATCGAGCCCGTGGATCAATCGGGCGGGTGCGGATTCAACTACTCCTGCGTGTACACGGACTCTTTAAGCTGGGCATCGCCCACCGATCCCCTTCCCATGATCCGTGATCCCAGGGCGGCATTCGACCAGCTTTTTGGAGCCGGAGGCACGCCCGAGGAGCGGGCCGCGCGCCGGCGCACGAGGGTCAGCATTCTGGACATGGTAGCCGAACGGATGGCCGAGGTGAGACGGGAGCTCGGGGCCGACGACGGGCGGCGGCTGGACCAATACTTGGAGAACGTCCGGGAGCTGGAGCGACGGATCGAGTTGACGGAGCAGCGCAACGCGAGCGGCGAGGCTCGGGAACTGCCGGAAGCGCCGGCGGGTGTGCCGGACTCGTTCAGTGAGCATGTACAGATGATGTTCGACCTCCAGGTGCTCGCCTTCCAGCAGGATATGACCCGGGTATTCACGCTGAAGCTCGGGCGCGACGCCTCGTCCCGGCTCTTTCCGGAGAGTGGCGTGAACACCGGCTTCCACCCACTCTCGCATTTCGGCGACAACGAAGAAGAGATCGTTAAATTCGCCCAATTGAATGATTACCACGTGAGCCAGCTGACTTATCTGCTGGAGAAGCTCAAGAACACGATGGAGGGGGATACCCATCTCCTCGATAAGACGGCCGTCCTGTACGGCTCCGCCATGGCCAATCCAAATCTGCACAGCCATCGGCGCTGCCCTCTGTTCATCGTCGGCGGCGGAAACGGGAGCTTGAAGGGGAACCTCCACCTCAAGGCTCCTGATGGCACACCCATGGCCAACGTGATGTTGGACCTGATGCACAGGCTTGGCATGGACGACTTGGAGGCCTTTGGGGACAGCACTGGGCCGTTTTCGTTGAGCCAATCTGTGGCTGCCCCCGCGACCCAGGTGGGAGAGGCGTGATGAGCATCGAGCTTCGCGTTAAAGCAAAGACGGGCGGGGTGTTGCTCGTAGCGCTCTTGGCATCTGCCATGTCTCCTCCGGAGTCGCCGGTCGCGGACGCGGCCATGGCGGGGGACCTGGAAGCTGTTCGTGCGCTGGTCGAGCAGGGTGCGGACGTGAACGCCGCTCAAGGGGACGGTCTTACGGCTCTGCATTGGGCGGCGAGGAACGGCGACGTGGGGATGACGGAGCTGTTGGTCTACGCGGGTGCGCACCTGGAGGCGGTGACCCGGAACGGTTCCTACACTCCGCTTCATCGCGCTGGCCAGGCTGGGAAGGCGTCCACGGTCGCGACGCTTCTCAAGGCCGGAGCGAACCCCAAGGCCGAAACCTCGACAGGAGTGACCTCGCTTCACTTCGCGGCAGCAGCGGGGGCGGAAGAGGCGGTGAGGCTGCTTATGGCTCACGGTGCGGACCCGAATGCCCGGGAGACGGCGTCGGGCCAGACGCCTCTGGTCTTCGCGGCGTCAGCGAACCGAGTGGCGGCGGTCGAGGCGCTGCTGGCGGGAAACGCGGATCCGAACATCGCCACGAAGTCTGTGGACGTGATCGCCCGCAAGCACGAGGACATTGAACTGCATGAGCGACGCAACAAGCGAGTCGCGGCGCTCTATGAGACCGAACTTGCCGCCGGCGGCTACGGGACCAACAGGGGTACCGACTTCGGGGCGCTCCAGTTTGCCGAGAAGATGGCCTGGAGCGGGGGCATGACGCCCCTGCACCACGCGGTCCGCGAAGGAGCGGTAGGTGCGGCGCTGGCTCTGCATGCGGGCGGTGGAGACATCGATCAGGTGAGCGCTGACCATTCGACTCCACTGCTCGTTGCCACGATCAACGGGCACTGGGATCTGGCGAAGCTCCTGCTCGAGCACGGGGCTAACCCGACCATCGCGAGTGACGCCGGAGCCACGCCGTTGTACACGACCCTCAATCTTCAGTGGGCGCCTGCGTCGTGGACGTATCCCCAGCCCGATGCCCAGAGGCAGCAGCGGATTTCGTACCTGGAGCTGATGGAAGCTCTTCTCGAGGCTGGCGCCGATCCGAACGCGCGGGTCACCCGGCCACTCTGGTACACTCATTACGCCGGGGGCAACGAGATGGGCACGTCCGAAGGGGGCGCGACTCCGTTCTGGCGTGCCGCCTACGGTACCGACGTCGCAGCGATGAAGCTCCTTCTGGAGTACGGCGCCGATCCGAATCTCGCGACGCTCAAGCCCGCCGCCGGATTTGACATGGATGGCGACGCGGAAGAAGACGAGGAGGAAGAAGATCTGTCCGGGCTTCCACTGGTTCCGGTGGGTGGGCCGGCCGAGTTCCCGATACACGTCGCCTCAGGTGTGGGTCATGGCATGGCAGGCGCGGGGGTTGTCCACCGGCACGTACCGGATGGCTGGATGCCGGCGGTGCGATTCCTCGTAGAGGAGTTGGGCGTGGACGTGAATACCAGGGATATGAACGGGTTCACCCCCCTCCACCATGCTGCGGGACGAGGGGACACCGAGATGGTCCTCTACCTGGTGGAGAGGGGCGCCGACGTGATGGCGGTGAGCCGAACCGGCCAAACTACGGCCGACATGGCCAACGGGCCCAGCATCGAGGTTCCACCTTACCCGGAGACCAGAGACCTGCTGGTGAGCCTTGGAGCAAAGAACAACAATCGCTGCGTTCAGTGCTGAACCCAGAGATCTAAGTACTCCTTGAAGCAGATGAGCCGCTCCTCTCGAAGCCGTCCACAAGCGACAGCGGACTGGCTTCGGGAGGTTGCTGTTGGTAAAGCACCCCTGTCCCACCATATGAAACCCGGAATCGGGTCTTCTCCTCTTCAGCGTGGGGTGTCGATCATGCGTGTCGCTCTCATAGTGTGTGGTCTCAATCTCGTCTCCGCTTTTGGTGCCTCTTCGATCGTGGCCCAGCGCGCACTTTCGCCGGAAGCGAGCGCCTTCGTGGAGGTCGATCAGGAGGTTGTGGCGCTGACAGGCGTGCGTGTGGTCGACGGGACGGGAGCGCCGGCGCGGACCGGGCAGACCGTCGTGCTGCGGGGCAACCGGATAGCCGCGGTTGGCCCTTCTGCCAGCGTGTCGATACCTCCAGGCGCGCGCGTCTTGGAGCTGTCCGGGCACACGGTCATTCCGGGCTATGTGATGATGCATGAGCACATGTTCTACGGAGTGGGCCGGAGGACCTACAATCAGCAGGAGTACTCCTTCCCCAAGCTTTACCTGGCGGGGGGCGTCACCACGATGCGGACCGGAGGAAGCCGTGACCCCTACGGCGATCTCAACCTCAAAGAGGCCGTGGACGCGGGTCTGGTTCCTGGCCCTCGGATAGACGCGACGGGACCGTACATCACCGGCCCTGGATACCCCATCTTCTTTCTGAATACGGTGAAGGATGCTGGAGAAGCGCGCTCGATGGTCCGCTATTGGGCTGACGAGGGCGCCACTTCGTTCAAGGCTTATCAGCACATCACGAGGGATGAGCTGCGTGCCGTCATCGACGAGGCTCATGCCCGAGGTATCAAGGTCACCGGTCATATTTGCTCGGTGACCTACCGTGAGGCAGCGGACCTGGGTATCGACAACCTCGAACACGGCTTCCGCCCCGCGTCCGACTTCGTCGCTGGCAAACGCCCGGATGAGTGCCCGGCCGACGAAGCGCGCGCCCAAGCCCTTCGTGATCTGGACCCCCAGGGAGCTGAGTTCCGGGGACTGGTCCAGCATCTGGTGGAACAGGGTGTGGCGGTGACGTCCACGCTCGTCGTCTTCGAGCCTAATGTGCCAGGCCGCCCGGCGGTTTCAGGGACCGTTCTCGACGTCATGTCACCGCCGATCCGGGAGCAGTACTTGCGGCAATGGGCCTCCGTTCAGCAGCAGCGGAATTCCCCCAACGTGAAGATCTTCGCGGACGAGATGGCCCGCATTAGAGTGTTCGTCGAGGCCGGTGGGCTGCTCGTAGCTGGCACGGACCCGACGAGCTACGGCGGCGTGGTGGCTGGCTTCGCCAACCAACGCATGGTCGAACTACTGCACGAGACGGGGTTCTCCCCCGAGCAGGCGATCCAGATCTCGACGCTGAACGGTGCCACCTATCTGGAGCGCGAAGACGAACTCGGCACCGTCGTGCCCGGGAAGCTCGCGGACCTCGTGGTGCTCGAGGGCGACATCACTTCGGACATCACCGCAGTGCGAAATGTTAGCCTCGTCTTCAAGGACGGGATCGGTTACGATCCGACGCGACTTATCGAAGCGGTGAAGGGGAGTGTGGGGTTACATTGATGAACGCACGGTGAGGTGGCTGGGGGAGAGGGTGAAACCAAATCTCAGGCATAGCCGGAGGAGTGGATGAAGGTCTTGGTCACCGGGGCCCTGGGTCTCTTGCTGGTGATCCTCGCTCCGACCTTGAACGCCGGAGTGGCCCGGCTCGGACAGGACGATGAGGCAAGCATTTCCACTGCCGAGCACGGAGGGCCGATTTCGGCCCCGTCGCTGACTACTCCCGCAGGGCACATCATTCCTCCGGCTGCCGAAACAACAGTCGCAGAGGCTATACCCGCCGAGGACCTCACGCTGGTCGTGCGGCTCTACTGTGTCGCCTGTCACAACGACGTATTGCTCACAGGCAACTTGTCCCTCCAGCATTTCGATGTCGGGTCTCCTATGGAGCATTGGGAGACGGCCGAGAAGATGATCCTGAAACTGCGCGCTGGCATGATGCCTCCGCCCGGTGTCCCCAGACCTGGCGGTGACACACTCCATGCACTCGTGGAGACCCTCGAACAGACGATCGACGCATCGGACGCTACTTCACGGCCAGGCTACAGAAGCTTCCAGCGCCTCAACCAGGCTGAGTACCGAGCCGCGATACAGGACCTTCTGGGTCTGGACGTCGAAGCTGGCGATTACCTGCCGTTGGATACCAAGAGCGAGAACTTTGACAACATCGCAGCCGCTCAGCTTTTGAGTCCCACCCTTCTCCGCGGCTATCTCAGGGCGGCCAGTGAGATCAGCAGGATCTCGGTTGGATACGACCCGCGTCTCGTCACTACCAAGTCGGTGCGGTATGGGGTGACCATGCAGGCCTCTCAAACGGAACGCGTCGAGGGTGCGCCGATGGGGACGCGGGGTGGGATGACGGTAATGCATCACTTTCCGGCGGATGGGGAATATACCCTCGAGCTGTTCTTCTATAAGGCGGGAGAGAACTCACTCTTTGGCAGAGGGAGCCCGTTCGACGAACAGATCGAAGTCTCCGTCGATGGTGAGCGCGTGGCGCTTTTGGACATCGACCGGTGGATGGAGGAGTCCGAACCCGGCGGCGTTGCCGTGAGAACCGAGCGGATCTCGGTCGAGGCGGGGCCGAAGACGGTGAGCGCGGCCTTCATCCAGCAGTGGGAAGGCCCTGTCAACGACAACTTCGCGCCGCTAGGACACAGTATCGCAGATAAGCAGATCGGCTCTGAGCACGGGATCACAAATGTGAATCACCTCCGGGAGATGGTGATTCACGGACCCGAAAACGTGTCAGGAGTTTCCGAGGCGCCGACTCGGGCTCACATCTTTACGTGCCGGCCGTCCTCGTCCGATGAGGAAAGGGCCTGCGCTGGGGAGATCGTTCGCCGTTTGGCATCAAAGGCGTTCCGTCGTCCCCTGACGGGAGACGACGTCCGCCACCTGATGGAGTTCTATCGGGAAGGCGCAGAGAAAGACGGGGGTGACTTTGACGAGGGCGTGAGAATGGCTCTGGAGGCGATTCTCGCCAGCCCCCACTTCGTATTCCGGCTCGAGGAGGCGCCGCCCGGGTTAGGGCCCGGTGACACCTACCGGGTCAGCGATGTCGACCTGGCCACCCGGCTGTCTTTCTTCCTGTGGGGCAGCCCTCCGGACGACGAGCTGCGGGAACTCGCCGCCCAGGGCCGGCTCTCGAACGATCGCGTTCTCGACCAACAGGTTCAACGGATGCTCGAGGACCCGCGTTCCAATGCCCTCGCCACGCGCTTCGCAGCTCAGTGGCTGCGACTCGCGGACCTGAACACCCTTGTCCCGAACCGTGTGATGTATCCCGATTTCGACGAGCAGCTTGCGGTGGCGATGCAGCGGGAGACAGAGTTGCTCTTCGACTACATCCTGCGTGAAGGCCGAAGTGTTCTGGAACTGCTTACTGCAGACTATACGTTTGTGAACGAGCATTTGGCTAGACACTATGGGATCGCGGGAGTCGCAGGAACCGAGTTTCGGCGAGTGAGCTATCCGGATGAACGTCGGAGAGGTATCCTCGGGCATGGGAGCATCCTGGCCCTGACCTCCCAAGCAAGCAGAACTTCTCCGGTGGACCGGGGGAAGTGGCTGCTGGAAGTTTTTCTCGGCACTCCACCGCCGCCTCCTCCACCGAACGTCCCGGATCTGGACGCGACGGAAGGAGTTCGGGACGGCCGGATGCTCACGGTGAAAGAGCGTATGGAGCTACACCGACGGAGCCCAGTCTGCGCCTCGTGCCACAACATGATGGATCCGCTCGGCCTGGCCTTGGAAAACTTCGATGTCACCGGAGCATGGCGGATAAGGGACTCGGGGACTCTCGTCGATCCGTCGGGTACGCTCTGGGATGGAACCCCGCTGAGCGGTCCGGCCGATCTCCGACAGGCACTGCTGACGTATCGTGAATCCCTGCTTCGCTCTTTCACGAAGAACCTGATGACTTACGCACTCGGTCGGAGCGTCGAGTACTATGACATGCCGACCGTACGGGAGATCGTACGGGAGGCTGCGGAGGAAGATTACGCTCTCTCGGCCTTTGTAAAGGCGGTCGTTCAAAGCCCTGCGTTCCAGATGCAGGAAGTGCCCCAAGTGGCGACGCGCGACGAGGGTCGATGAGGTTGGGTACGCGCCGTGTGAACATAGGTGACGACCTGGTGGGCGCAGGATCCGTTACCGCATAGACCCTGAGAGTCTCAGGAGGCCAAAGTGACGTTCATCTCCGGAAAACATATCCCGCGTCGGACCTTCATTCGTGGCATGAGTGCTGCGGCCGCGCTGCCATTCCTGGATTCCATGATTCCAGCGGGACCGCTTGGACGTACGGTGAGGGCGCGGCTCGAGCGGGTGCGGCTCATTGCCATCGAGAATGTGCACGGCGCCGCCGGCAGCTCGGCCCTAGGGGCTACGATGAACCTTTGGGCTCCGGCGGAGGTTGGTCCCCACTTCACGTTGGAGTCGGAGAACGCTCTCTCTCCCATCGAGGAGGCTGGGTTCCGGAAGTACCTGACCATCGTGAGTAACACCGACTCAAGGATGGCGGAGGCGTTCGAACCCGATCAGGTGGGCGGAGACCACTATCGCACGGCCGCGGTCTTCCTGACGCATGCGCATCCTAGACGTACACAGGGCTCCGACGTCTACGTTGGGACATCGATGGATCAGCTCTTTGCCCAGCGTTTCGGACAAGAGACTTCCCTTCCGTCCATGCAGCTCTGTATCGAGAGCATCGACCAGAAGGGGGGTTGTGCATACGGCTACACATGTGTCTATACGGACTCCATCAGCTGGGCATCGCCCACCGAGCCCCTCCCAGCAATCCGGGACCCGCGGGTTGCCTTCGAGCAGCTTTTCGGGGCCGGAGGAACGCCCGAAGACCGGGCCGCGCGCAGGCGCGACACGGGTAGCATACTGGACGGTATTCTCAGAGAGATGGCTAGCTTCAAGCGGTCGCTCGGGCCAGCGGACCAGCGGCGGTTGGACCAGTACACGGAAAACGTGCGCGAGCTCGAGCGTCAGATTCAGATGACCGAGCAACGGAACAGTTCCGGCGAGCCGAGGGAGATCCCGGAGGCGCCGCCCGGCGTGCCCGATTCCTTCCGCGAGCACATGGAGATGATGTTCGACCTCCAGGCGCTTGCCTTCCAGGCCGACTTGACCCGCGTATTCAGCCTCAAGGCCAGTCGTGACACAGCGAACCGGGTCTTCCCCGAAAGCGGCGTGACCAACGCCTTCCATCCGACGTCGCATCACGGTGACCAAGAGGAGGCGCTTCAGGACTTCGCTCGCATCAACAGATACCATGTGAGCTTGCTTCCATACCTCATGGAGAAGCTCCAGGGGATTGACGAGGGCGGAACGAACCTGCTCGACAAGACGCTGATCATCTACGGATCGTCTATGGCAGACGGAAATCAGCATAACCACCGGAGATGCCCCCTCATCCTTCTCGGGGGTGCCAACGGACGGCTTAGCGGCGGGATACACCTGAAAGCGCCGGACGGGACTCCGATGGCGAATGTGATGCTGAGCGCCCTCCATACGCTCGGACTCGACGATCTCGAGACTTTCGGGGACAGCACTGGCGAGTTCCTGCTGACCGACCCCGGTGGCGATGCCGCTACCTCGAGTTGAGTCCAATGAAAGAGTCCCAGGCCCTCGGATGGCAGAGAAACGCTGCGCCGGTCACGGACACGGGAGGACCGATGGAACGTAAGAGCGGCTACTCGAGAGCGAAGATCGTGGCAGTGCTTTTCCTGGCGACGTTGGTGTCTGCAGCGAGTCAGGTCGATCCTCCACTAGTCGACGCGGCCAAGCGAGGAGATACCAAGGCCGTCATTTCCCTGCTGGATCGGGGGGCCGAGGCGAATGCGTCACAGGGCGACGGTACGACGGCCCTTCATTGGGCCGCCAGGAGAGGAATCCTGGAGATGGTGGAAGTGCTTCTCTCCAGCGACGCCCGAGTGGACGTAGTGACCAGGATCGGACGGCACTCTCCCCTTCACCTGGCCAGTTCCGGGGGACACGCGTCCGTGGTGCGGAGGTTACTCGAGGCGGGGTCCGACGCGAACGCGGCCACCGCGACTGGAGCGACCGCCCTTCACTTTGCCGCGGGTTCGGGCAGCGCCGAAGCCGTTGATGCCCTGATCGCGCACGGGGCGAACGTGGACGCGACGGAAGCCGCGTGGGAGCAGACCCCACTCATGTGGGCGGCAGCCTACGATCGAACGGAAGCTGCCAAAGCGTTGGTCGTTGGAGGAGCCGGTCTCTCCCTCACTTCTCGCGTGGAGGACCTTATCGAGCGAGCGAGCAAAGACCGGGAGGAGCGGGAGGCTCGTGAGGAGCGGCTCGAGGCCCAAGGCGTCACTCTCGCGATCGATCCCCAAGACACACGCAGGAAGCAGCTTGAAGAGGAGCGCAGACAGGAGGAGGAGCAGGCGCAGGCGCAGGCACAGTTGAACGCGGAGAAGGGGGAAGCGACGGAAAACGAAAAGGCTGGAGAAGAGGAAAACGCAGAGAACGACGAAGAGGAGGAGAAGCCGCTCTCCTACAACGAGCTGATCGGAGCGAAGGGTGGGCTGGCCCCCCTACACTTCGCAGTGAGGCAGGGCAATTGGGACTTGGCAGTAACGCTGCTCGAAGGGGGCGCGGATATCGACCAGGTGACCGTCGGAGACCATACGAGCCCACTCTTGATGGCAACGCTCAACGGTCACCTCGACCTTGCGCTGGAACTCCTGGAACGCGGCGCTGACCCGACGATGGCGAGTACCGCCGGAGCTGCTCCTCTGTATGGCGCCATTCATCGCCAATGGGCGGCCGAGGCCTCGTACCCCCAGCCCCGGGCCCACCTCCAGCAAAGGACGACTTATTTGGAGCTCATGGAGGCGCTCTTGAAGGCGGGCGCCGACCCGAACGCCCAGCTACTGAAGACGCTCTGGTACGAAGAGTTCAACTTCAAGCGTCTATTTGTGGAGACTCCAGGGGCGGCTGCGTTCTGGAGGGCCGCTTGGGCAACTGACGTACCGGCGATGCGACTTCTCATCTCCTACGGCGCAGACCCGAACCTACCCACCGAGAAGCCTCACGATGGTCCGACACCCTTGGATGTCGTGGGGGGTTATGGCAACGTCGACAAGTCGGATCAGTCCGGGCTGGCGCCGGTTCCCGTAGGGGGGCCCGGTATCTATCCGATCCACGCTGCTGCGGGCATCGGACATAGCACCGGCTTCGGCTTCGCCCACCAGCACGCACCGGGCGGTTGGCTTCCGGCGATGAAGTTTCTTGTCGAGGAAATCGGAGCCGACGTCAACGCCCGTGATTACCAGGGCTTCAACGCGGTGCACCATGCAGCGGCTCGCGGCGACACAGAGGTCATCCACTACCTCGTTGAACAGGGAGCGGATGTGGCTGCCGTAAGCCGCAGAGGTCAGACCACCGCGGACATGGCCAATGGCCCCGTGCAGAGAGTCCCTCCGTATCCGGAAGCTTTGAGGCTGTTGGAAAGCCTCGGTGCAATAAACAACCACAACTGCGTGGGTTGTTGATTGGTGCACTCGCACTGGACGCAGTTCGACGCCGCGGATAGTCCTCCCTGATTGAAGGCTGCAGTTCGATCCGGGCTCAAGCCTACGACCGGTAGTCCCGCCTCTCTTCACGTTCAGACGTCGGTCCAGGGGCCTTCGCGGGGGTTGGGCTTGCTTGCGGTAGGCTATCACGCGCCGTGGCTGTCGTCGGAGGCACACGGGCTTGAGCGCGCTTGACTTCGAATCGGTTGGCGTAGTAGGGTGGTCGACCGTCGCTCTCAACCAAGGGAGGATGCGATGAACAGGCGCCACTTCATGAGGTCCGCCGGGGTCGCTGGCTTCCTGGGACCGCTCGCCCCCGCGCTGGACCCGAGACACCGGGCTTTAGCCCAGAGCCGCCCTCCCGACCCGTATCTGGAGGGGCTGGACAACCCTCCCGTCTGGGGTCGCCAAGGGGTAGTGGCGTCCCAGGACCTCCAGGCCTCCATGGCAGGGATGCAGATCCTCATGAGGGGGGGCAACGCCATCGATGCGATCGTGGCGACCTCCGCAGCCCTCAACGTCTGCGAGCCGAACGGATCGGGAATGGGGGGCTTCGGCGGTTTCATGATGATTCACAGCGCCCGAGACAAGGAGGTGGTGGCGCTGGACATGATGGGGAAGAGCGGTCGTGCCGCCGGCTTCGACAACATGACCGAGTCCGA
Organism: Longimicrobiales bacterium; assembly: GCA_965248625.1. GTDB lineage: Bacteria > Gemmatimonadota > Gemmatimonadetes > Longimicrobiales > Gaopeijiaceae. The sequence goes on from OZ252109.1 coordinate 4,086,690, forward strand.
CTTCGACGAGGGTTACAAGGCACCGCTCGTGCCCGGCGGCATCGGTGGCTGGGCCGAGGCTCTCACGCGTTACGGCACCATGAGTCTCGGCGATGTGTTCGAGCCCGCTATCGAACTCGCTGAAAACGGATTCGTCGTGACCCGAAGGGACGCCGCGACATTCGCCGGAGCGGCGGATAAGCTTCGGAAATTTCCCACCAGCGCGCCGATCTTCATGGAGACCGGCAACACACCCGTCGAAGGTCAACTGCTCAAACAGAAACAGTTGGCAGCCAGTTTCCGGCAGATCGCCAGGGAGGGTGCCGAAACCTTCTATCGGGGCGAAATGGCCGCAAAGATCGTCCGCTTTCTCCAGGAAAACGGCGGCATCCTCACAAAGGAGGATTTCGCAAACTGGCAGCCGCGGTGGCGAGAGCCGATCCACATCGACTTCCGTGGGCACACTCTGTACAGCATGCCGCCGGGTTCGAGTTCATTCGCCACGTTCCAGGTGCTGAACGTCATGGAGGAGCTCGACGCTGACGAGGTGGGTTACTATACGCCTGAGTTCGCGCACCAGTGGATCGAGGCCTGGAAGCTGGCCTTCATTGACGACGACCGGCACAACACCGGCAGGGACATTGATATTCCAGTGGCTCGCTTCATTTCGAAGGAGTACGCTCAGGAGCAGCGCCGCCGCATCTCGCCTATGCGAGCGGTCCCACGAAATCTCCCGGCCCTCGGGGCCGTAGGAACCACGAGTCTAGCAGCCGCTGATGCGGCCGGAAACATGGTCGCGTTCACGCAGTCTCTGGTACGGGCGTACGGTAGCGGGGTGGCCGCGGCCGATACGGGAATCCTTCTCAATAACGGCCACCGCTACGGTTTCATTCTAGACGAAGATCATGTCAACCGGCTTGCTCCAGGCACCCACGCTAAGGGGGTGATGACCCCCACGATCATCATGAGGGGTGATCAGCCGCTCGCCGGTGTCGGCTCTTCAGGTGGCTATACCATTCCCCAGACCGTTGGACAAACGATTGCCCAGATGGTGATGTACGGAAGAGACGTCCAGGGTGCGATCGCGGCGCCGCGTATCGTGGTGAATCGGGAAGCCGGGCCGGTGCCCGTTGGGCCCGATGTGCAGATCTATGCAGATCCGGGATATCCGGAAGAGGTGCTCGACGAGATGCGGGCGTTGGGGCACGACCTGACGGATCCTGGAAGCACGGGCACGGTTTCGGGTGTGTACCGCGATCCCTCGACCGGGTTACTGGCGGGGGCCACGGACCCACGCCGGGAGGGACAGGCGATTGCCTGGTGAGGCCACCAGTGGCTTCTCGAAGTTCAGGTTCATCTACTCGGTGTAATGGGACTGGAGTTCCTTCTCGACCGGTAAGCGCCGGGTTGGGCAGCCGCTCAACCCGGTTAGCGCCGCGCTCGGCGTTCCCCATGAAGGAAGGGAGTTGAACGATGCCTATGCTCGCCCGCGCCTGGGCGGTACCGGCCCGACGAATGCCCGAGCGCCCAACTTCGCGAGCGCTCGAGGCGTCCCGACGTGAGCCCCGACGATCCCGACTTCAAGGCCCTTGTCCGACATCTGGTGGAGCGGGGCGTAGCCATAACTTCCACGCTCACCGGCTATGAGTCCAGGATAGCGGGCAGGCCGCCCATTCCGGAGAGCAGCCTGGACGCGATGGCGGCCCCTGTCCGGGAGTATTACCTCCGCAGCTGGGCCGCGCTTCAGGAGACCCCGAGCTCTGCGGCCAGGGAGGGCATGGCCAGGGAGATGGCTCGAGAGAGGGCTTTCGTCGAAGCCGGGGGACTGCTGGTTGCGGGCACCGATCCCACGTCTCAGATCGGTCACGTCATTCCCGGCTATTCCAACCAGCGCCAGGTAGAACTTCTTCACGAGGCCGGCTTCACAACAGAGCAGGCGATCCGAATCGGAAGCCTTAACGGCGCCATCTATCTAGGCCGCGAAGAAGAGCTGGGCAGCATAGCCGCGGGTAAGCTCGCCGACCTGGTCGTAGTGGAGGGGGACCCCGCCCTGGACATGACGGCGCTCCGCAACGTTCGGCTCGTCTTCAAGGACGGCATAGGCTACGACCCGACGCGACTGTATGAAGCCGTTCGGGGAGCTGTGGGGCTACACTGAGGGCGTAGCACTGATCGGACTCGTCTGGGCGCCGCGAAGGAAGGTCAACGGGTGGGTCGGGCGGGTCGTTGCAGGCGTCCCTCTTCCTTGACAGAAACGGGCTCGACACCGTAACCTTCGGACTGGTCCAGGCCCCGGTAGGCCCACCTCCGTCGGGCGGGCGGATCTGCTAGGTTGCGCCCCTCTCGCGGTTCGGCCAGGTGGCCGCGCTGTGGAAGTGACCCAACGACAAGCCGGCCGGAAAGAAAGGCACGACCCTCGCAGGCTACGGGTCGACACGAGGGTACTTGATCTCTTGAGACCGCTCTGCGGGAGGCAACAGCTATGAGGGTGCCCATCGTCGCAAGCCTGGCTCTCGGCGCAGTCATGGTGGTGCAGAGCGATCTCAGAAACTCGGCCTCCTACGGCGACGCAGTACCACCCGTCGCTCTCGTGCCGGTTGCCGGCTGGTCGGAGACGCGTGCCTCAGGTCCGCACGCGGGCCCGCCCGAAGTTCGGGCGGAAGATCTCACCGCGGTGGTGAAGCAGTATTGTGTGCTCTGTCACAATGACTATTTGCTCACGGGCAACCTATCCCTCCAAGCCTTCGACGTCGCCCAGGCCCCTGCTCAGGCCGAGACAGCCGAGAAGATGATCAAGAAGCTCCAAGCCGGGATGATGCCTCCTCCGGGGATGCCCCGTCCAGCTGGCGATACGCTATCGGCTCTCATAGAAACGTTGCAGCAAACGGTGGACAGGGCCGCATCCAAGCAGCCAAACCCCGGGAGCCGCAGCTTCCAGCGCCTGAACCGGCCGGATTTCGAGGCTTCGATCCGCGACCTCCTGGGGCTGCAGATCGACGCCGCAAAGTTTCTGCCTCCCGACACTAAGAGCGCCAATTTCGACAACTTGGCCGACCAGCAAATGCTGTCGCCCACGTTGTTGGATGCGTACCTGCGTGCAGCCACCGTTGTTAGCCGCCTTGCCATCGGCAACCCCAACGCTTCTCCCGCCGAGACTCAGTATCGGGTGGACCGACATGCCTCACAGGTGGACCGCATCCCTGGCGCGCCGTTCGGGACGCGGGGTGGGACGTCGGTGATTCACATCTTCCCTGCCGACGGTGAATACTACTTCGAGGTCACCTTCCCCATGGATGAAGGGGGCACGGTGTACGGAAGTGGTCAGTCCGCCCTGCATACGGCGGAAGCCCCGGAGGAGATGGAGTTCTCTATCGATGGGGAGCCGGTTGCGCGCCTCGAGATCGATAGATGGCTTCATGAGTCGGATCCGGAGGGCGCGAGGTTGACGACCGAGCCGATCTTCATCCGATCCGGTCAGCACCGCGTAACGGCCACGTTCATCAAGAGGTTCGAAGGTCCCCTCGGAGATCTGATCCGTCCTTTCGACTGGTCTCAGACCACGTCGAGCGGTAATCGCTACGGCTTCCTCCTGGTGCCCCACTTGAGAGACCTGATCGTCAAGGGGCCGTACAATCCCACGGGCGTGTCGGAGTCCCTCTCACGTCAAAAGGTCTTCAGCTGTCGGCCAGCCTCTTCCCAGGAAGTTTTGCCATGTGCAGAAGAGATCCTATCGCGCTTGGCCGCCGAAGCATTTCGGCGTCCGGTCGAGGCGGAGGAGGTCGAAGCGCTCATCACCTTCTACGACCTGGGTGTGGAGGCTGGGGGGTTCGAGGAAGGAATCCGGACCGGGCTGGAAGCGATCCTGGCAAGCCCTCACTTCGTGTTCCGGTTCGAGCCTCATCCTGACGACGTCGCGTCCGGCGAGAGCTACCCGATCGGCGACTATGAATTGGCCTCTCGGCTTTCCTTTTTCCTGTGGGCGACACCCCCTGATGAGGAGCTCCTTTCTGTCGCACGAGAAGGGCGCCTTTCCGACCGGCGAGTGCTCGCGGCTCAGACCCAGCGGATGATAGCGGACCCACGATCCGAAGCGCTTGCCACCCGATTTGCTGCCCAGTGGCTCCGGCTCCCGGACCTCGACGAAATCCATCCAGATACACCGATCTACCCGGACTTTCATGAACAGCTGAAGCACGCGATGCGACGGGAGACCGAGCTCTTCTTTTACAACCTGGTCCAGAACGACCGCAACGTGTTGGATCTGTTCACGGCGGACTACACGTTCGTCAACGAACGTCTGGCCAAGCATTACGAAATCAACGGCATCGTGGGCGAAGAGTTCCAGCAAGTGGAATACCCGGAAGACTCCGCGCGACGGGGGCTCCTCGGCCACGCCAGCATCCTGGTGCAGACGTCCATCCCTGGTCGGACCTCTCCAGTCCTTCGGGGGAAGTGGGTGATGGAAGTGATCCTGGGCACACCGCCCCCTCCACCGCCCCCCGGTGTCCCCCCCCTCGAAAGCACCGAGGAGTCCCGTGGAGGGCGCGTGCTGACGACCCGTGAGCGCATGGAGATTCACAGGGCCAACCCGACGTGCAATGCTTGTCACCGGTTCATGGACCCCATCGGCTTGGCCTTGGATAACTTCGACGTGACGGGCAAGTGGCGGATCCGGGAGAACGGCGTGCCTCTGGACACGCGGGGAGAACTCTATGACGGGACCCCCGTGTCGAGTCCAGGCGAGCTACAGGCCGCTCTATTGACATACACGCCTCGCATTCTCAGCGGTTTCACAGAGAACCTGATGACCTACGCCCTCGGCCGGCGCGTGGAGTACTACGACATGCCTGCGGTTCGAAGGATCGTCGCATCGGCCGAGGAGGACGATTACCGCATCTCGTCCTTCGTCCTGGGCGTGGTGGACAGCGATGCTTTCCGCATGCGGAAAGCGCCACAGCAGCTAGCAAGCCCCAACTAGGAGACCGGAACCATGCCGTTCGTCACGGGGAAGTACCTGCCACGCCGTACATTCCTGAAGGGAATGGGGGCCACTGTCGCTCTGCCGTTTCTGGATGCCATGGTACCCGCTGGGCGTGTGCGGCGAATGGCGCAGGCGCAGGACCCGACACGGCTGATTGCCATTGAGATCGTCCACGGGGCGGCGGGAAGCACGGAATTCGGCCGCCAGATGCACCTTTGGTCGCCGGCCAAATTGGGGCGCGACTTCGAGCTGAACCCGGCGGGGGCGCTGAGCTCCTTGGAGGAGTATAAGGACTATCTCACCATCATCAGCAATACAGACGCGGGGATGGCGGATGCCTTCGCACCGGAGGAGGTCGGAGGTGACCATCCTCGTTCCAGCGCGGTGTTTCTGACTCACTCGCATCCTAAGAAGACCCAGGGTTCGGACGTCTTCTGCGGAACTTCGCTGGACCAGATCTACGCACAGCGCTTCGGACAGAGCACCCCCATTCCTTCCATGCAGCTTTGCATCGAGAACATCGAGGGAGGGGGTGGTTGCTCGTACGGCTACTCGTGCGCCTACATGGACGGCATCAGTTGGGCGTCACCAACCGAACCGCTGCCGGCGATCCGCGATCCGCGCGCGGCGTTCGACCTCTTGTTCGGCGTGGGCGAGTCGGCGGCCGACAGGGCAGCGGTTCGGCGGAATCACCAGAGCATCCTGGACTGGATCGCGACCGATATCGCTCGCTTGAAGCGCGAGCTGTTTCCCGAGGACCGGGAACGGATCGACCAGTACCTTGAGAACATTCGTGAGATCGAGCGACGGATCCAGGGTATCGAGCAGGCCAATACCAGCGGCGAAGCGAGAGAAATCCCGGAGGCGCCTCCAGGCGTGCCGGATTCGTTCGACGAGCACGTGAAGCTCATGTACGACCTTCAGGTGCTTGCGTTCCAAATGGACATGACCCGAGTCATCACCTTCAAGTTGGCCCGCGACGTATCAGGGCGTGTGTATCCAGAGAGCGGATCGCCGGTGCCCTTCCACGTCTCCTCGCATCACGCCAACAGGGACGAGGGTGTGCTCGACTTCAATGGCATCAACAAGTACCATGTCAGCACCCTCACGTACCTGCTGGACAAGCTGAAGGACAGCGTGGAAGGTGACACGCATTTGTTGGACAAGACGATGCTGATCTACGGGTCGCCGATGGGCGACGCCAACATCCATAACCATCGACGGTGCCCATTGATCGTACTGGGTGGGGCGAACGGGCAGCTGAAGGGTGGCGTGCACCTGATGGCTCCGGACAAGACCCCAATGGCGAACCCGATGCTCACCATGCTGCACAAGCTAGGCGTGGACGACATCGAGAGCTTTGGCAACAGCACAGGGGAGTTCGCATTCGACGTTCCGAGTGGCTCTCCGTTGACTACAGCTGGATCGAGAAGTGGAGGCGTAGGATGAGAATCTTCCAGCGCATGAACCTGATCGGTGTGATCGCTCTTTTGGGGATCTTCGGGTTCGCCCCTCCTGAGTCTCCGGTTGCCGACGCCGCCATGAACGACGACGTAGAGCGCGTGCGGGCTCTGATCAGACAGGGCGCCGACGTGAGCGCTCCTCAGGGAGACGGGATGACGGCGCTCCACTGGGCGGCGCAGAACGGCAGCACCGAGGTCGCCGAGGTCCTTCTCTATGCCGGTGCCCGCGTCGACGGCTTGACTCGGCTCGGCAACTACACGCCACTGCACCTGGCCAGCAGAGAAGGCCACGGACAACTGGTTGAGGTGCTGTTGGCGGCAGGTGCTGAGCCCAATGCGCTCACGTCGACCGGTGCTGTGGCTCCCCTCCACTTCGCGGCCACATCGGGCAGCGAGGAAGCTGTCACTGCCCTCCTGAACAAAGGCGCGGATGTGAACGCCCCTGAGCGTCAGTGGGGCCACACGCCCTTGATCTTCGCCGCGGCCGCGGATCGGCCAGGTGCGGTGGCGATTCTGCTGGAGAGGGGTGCCGACCCGGAGGTCACGAGTACGGTAATCGATCTGGTCAAACGTTCCGAAGATGACAAGGCTCATAAAGCGCAGCGTGATTCGATTGTCCAGGCTGGCGTGGAGAACAACGGCATCTCCGGCTTCTACCTGAAGGGACACCTGGAGATAGAAGACGACAGCCTCCCGGTTCTCGTGCCTCTCAAGGACTTGTCGCCCATCGAGGAGAAAGGCGCCTACGGTGGCCATACGGCTCTAACGCTTGCCGCTCGGGACGGGAATGTCGAGGCGGCTATGACACTCCTCGACGGAGGCGCCGACGTCAACAGTGTGCGGGCTGCAGACCACATGTCCCCGCTGTTGGTCGCAGCGATCAACGGACAGTTCGATCTGGCGGTGAAGCTCCTGGAACGGGGGGCCGATCCCAACCTAACCGCTGATTCCGGCCTGACGCCGCTCTTCGGCACGCTCAGCCGCGAGTGGTACCCGGCGGCCCCGACTCCGGGACCGATGGACCACATGTATCAGGAGAAGACCTACCTAGAGTTGATGGTATCGCTTCTCCTGGCGGGGGCGGATCCCAACGCCCGGCTCGAGTACAACGATTGGGTGACCGAGCTGGGTGCAAGCAATCTGCGGCTGGACTGGGTAGGAGGGACCGCATTTCTGCGGGCAGCTCATTCGGCGGACCTGGCCGCCATGATGCTCTTGGTCAAGTACGGAGCCGACCCCCACATCGCATTGATGAGGCCGGTGAAGGAGTCCCGCATCGTCACCTCGGGGGAAACTGCCAGGAAGGACATCGACACCTCGGGGCTCCCGCCGGTTCCAGTCGGCGCACCCGGGACCTGGGCGATGCACCTGGCTGCCGGCTACGGTTGGGGTGAGACTTATCACGTGGCGAACGTCCACCGTTACGTACCGGACGGTTGGCTACCGGCGGTGCAGTATCTCGTGGAGGAGCACGGCTTCGACGTTAACCTCCCTGATTATTACGGCGACACGGCGCTCCACAACGCAGCCGCCCGGGGAGACAACGAACTCATCCTCTACCTCGTCGAACAGGGCGCCGACGTATCGGCCGTGAATCGCCAGTGGCAAACGACCCTGGATATGGCGAACAGCCCGGAGCAGCGCACGCGACCGTTCCGTGAAACGATCAAGCTGCTAGAGAGCCTGGGCGCAAAGAACAACCACAGGTGTGTGACCTGCTGAACTGAGCACTCAAAGCTCTGAGTGAGTTCTTCGTCAGGACGATGATGGGATAGAGGCGGCAGCCGGGCGCTCGGTCCGGCTGCCGCTTTACTCTTGTAAGTCCGCAACCGCCGCCATGGCGTTCGCGATATTTCGAGCCAGCAGAACTCGGCGGCCTTATCTAGGTCACGGGATGGAAAAACTGAAGAGCGGGACGTGCATTCCAAGACCGTCGTCCCCCGGACCGCCGGTTACAGTCGGGGGCTGAGCATTGCCGAGGATCGATGCGACGATTCCCGCCGCGAGGCCTCCCGTAGTAGCCACAGCGAGCGCCGTACGCCCTCGGTCGAGCTGTCGCAGCTCGAACTGCACGACTGAGCTGGGTGAGATTTCGACGTTCCGAAAGATCGAGCTCCGGAGCAAGGAGTTCTGGCGAGTGGCCACGGGGATTCTCAGCGTAAGGCCCGACCCGTCTCGGCCTGTGAGAATCCCGCTCACGCTGGGCGGTCCGTTGCTGTAGGGGAGCCCCTGATCGTCGAGTTCCCGGAGAGCTGCCATCTCCTGGGGTGTGATGTACACCCTCACCTCCTGACCTACGGGAGCGGCCGCGGGCTCCACTGGGACGTAAGCAAAACAGCCACCGAAGGCGAGGAGGTTGGCCACCATCAGCAGCCCGCACACGAATAATTTCCTGATCATCGTCGGCTTTCCTCGTTCAGCGGAGTCCGCCACCACGATTCCTCCGTAAGGATGATTCGCTTTGGGATCCTCCGAAAGCTAAGCTAGCGTCTGTTGTCTGGCTATCCTCTCTGCGGGTTGGGATCGCGAAGGCTACCGCAGTCTCGAGGTCTTCGTCGCGGCACCGTGCGGAAGCACTTGGCCCATGACGCTAGCTGGTACGCCGGCCGTGATGTACGATGGTTCGTCCACCACCTGCTACCGGAGCCCTCCGATGAAACGGCTTACGACGTTCGCTGCACTTCTGGTTGTGGCCCTCGTTCCTGTTTCCTCGAGCGCCCAAGCGCTCCCAGATCCGGCTACTCCAGATCCTGATACACCTCGGGTCCTGCCCATCCATGGCTCCGTCTGGATCGAGGAGTTGACATGGCTCGAGGTGCGAGACTTGATGGCGGAGGGAAAGCGGACCGTTCTCATCCCTACAGGCGGGATGGAGCAGAACGGCCCATATCTCGTGACAGGGAAGCACAACGTCGTGCTGCGGGCCACGATGGAGGCGATCGCCCGAAAGATGGGCGATGCATTGGTGGCTCCCGTGATTCCATTCGTGCCAGAAGGCGACGTCGATCCACCGACGTTGCACATGCTCTATCCAGGGTCCATCAGCGTGACCGAGGACACTTATCACGCACTGCTGACTGACATCGCGCGCAGCATGAAGACCAACGGCTTCGAGCACGTCGTTCTGCTCGGAGACAGCGGGGGGAATCAGCCGGGAATGGCTGCAGTGGCAGAAGCCCTTTCGAACGAGTGGGCCGGCTCGGAGACCGACATCGTCTTTATTCCCGAGTACTACGACAACGAGAGAGTGAGTGCCTGGCTTGCCGACCAGGGCGTCAAGGAAATCCCGGAAGGCTTACATGACGACGTGCACTACACGGCTACCATAATGCTTGTGGATCCCGAATCCGTGAGAGCCGAGGCTCGCATGCGTGCCGGCCTCTTCAGCATCAACGGCGTGGAGCTGGCCCCCATAGAGAAGACCCAGGCGCTCGCTCGGCGAATGGTGGACTACCAAGCGGAGTACACGGTGGAGGCCATTCGGCGACGCCTGTCGCAGCAGCGCGAGCGCTACAACTAGGCGTTCTCGGGTTACGCTCGTGGTTGTTCCCGACTCCAGACGAATGTGGAGGATTCGAGACCGCTCGATCTCTGCACGCGAAAGACCCCAAGAGAGATCAAACTTGACGTCCGATCCTGCCTAGGGCTAAACTGGGTTCTTATCCGCCTCTGCTACCTTGCAGAAGTACGGGAAGCTAGGCATAGGTTACGGTACATGAGCAGCTTACCCACCTGAGGAGGACGTCCTTATGATCACCGTCCATTGTCAGTTGCTGCGCAAGAGTGAGCACCCCGCTTCCAGGTCGCTACCGAGGCCACCGTTTCTGTTAGCGGCACTGCTCGCGCTGGCCGTCTCCGCGCCCTTCGGAACGTCAGTCGAGGCTCAGGAGAATGGCCGGATCACCGGGGTAGTCACCGACGAATCCGGGGCGCCGGTAAGCCAAGTGCAGGTCTACCTGCCCGAGAGCAGCCTCGGGAGCCTCACCCGCCCGAACGGCGCCTACCTGATCCTAAGCGTGCCGGTCGGCACACATGAGATCCGGGCGGAGCGGATCGGTCTAGGTGCCTCTTCAGAGCAGGTCACCGTGCAGGCCGGTGAGACCGCCCAGGTCAACTTTCAGCTTTCGAGCGCGGCGCTCGCACTGGATGAGATCGTGGTGACCGGCACGGCGGGGGCTGCCCGGCGGCGTGAGATCGGCAACACGATCAGCCAGATCACCACGGCGGACCTGCCGAACCGCCCGGTCGATGTAGCAAACATGCTCACGGCAGCGGCGCCTGGGGTCAGGGTTTCTCAACTCGGAGGTGTGATGGGAAACGGCGCGTCGATCCGTCTTCGTGGCACCACGAGCCTTTCCACGAGCCCCCACCCGCTCATCTACATCGACGGTGTCCGGATGCAGAGCAAGGCGTTCACGAACTTCCGGGAAGACAATCGCGGTTCGGGATTCAGCCATCCAGCGGGAGGTTGGCAATCCGCCGGGATGGTGGAGGCGAGCCCCCTGAACAACATCAACCCGAACGACATCGAGCGGATCGAGATCGTGAAGGGGTCGGCGGCCACGACGCTCTACGGCACGGATGCGTCGGCGGGGGTGATCCAGATCTTCACGAAACGGGGGAACCAGGGAGCTCCCATCTTCAACCTGGAGACCCAGCAGGGCATCAACAAGATGATGAAGACCGGTCCGGAAGAGTTCCCCTACATGCGCATGGGGCCGCATATCAAAACGGGCTACGCGAGCGCGTACAGCGGCTCGGTGCGGGGCGGCGGGGACGCCCTTCAGTACTTCGCATCCGGCCGGTTCGAGAACGGCTCCGGCATTCTCCCGACTGATTCGATCCAGAAGTATTCGGTGCGGGGCAACTTCACGTTCACGCCGGCAACGGATCTCCAGATCCAGTGGAACACCAGCTACGCCGCCCAGCGACAGCGGAACGCCCCCGCGGGCGGCAACGCTTCCGGTATCAACCACAACACCTACCGGGGGGTGGCGAACTACATAGGCACCGAGCACCCCGATTCCGTGGCCGTGCTCTTCGAGCAAGAAATGAGACTGAACATCGAGCGCTTCACCACCGGGGGAACCGTCACCTACTCGCCGATCGCCGACCTGACGAACCGGCTGAGCGTCGGCTACGACTACTCCCTCCAGGAACAACGGAACCTCGCTCCCTTCGGCTTCCTCCAATACCCGGAGGGACGACTGGAGAACGACACGTGGTCCAACCGGATCCTCACGTTGGACTACACGGGGACGTACGGCTTCGGCGTCATGGAGGGCGTCCGTTCCAGCTTCTCCTGGGGCGGACAGGTCATAGGCGAGGAGGAGATCCGTCTCAATGGCTTTGGTTTTGAATTTCCCGGCGCCGCCAAGCCGACTCTGACGTCGGCGGCCGAGTCGTTCTCCTACGAGTTCCGTACCAAGGTCTGGAACGCGGGCTTCTTCTTTCAGGACGTCTTCGACATCCAGGACCGCTACTTCTTGACCGCGGGTCTGAGGGTGGACGGCAACAGCTCCTTCGGATCGGACTTCGGGCTTCAGGCCTACCCGAAGGTGAGCGCGTCGTGGGTGATGTCGGACGAAGCTTTCTGGGACGAGGGCTTGGGCTCGGTGAAGCTGAGGGCGGCGTGGGGGAAGTCGGGACGTGCGCCTGGTGCGTTCGACGCGGTGCGGACCTGGAACTCCAGGGGCCTGGCGGGTGAGGCGGCCCTGGTCCCCTTCCAGGTTGGAAATCCAGAGATCGGTCCCGAGATCACGGCGGAGTTCGAGACCGGCTTCGACGCCGAGTTTTTGGACGGACGGCTTTCCACCGCCTTCACCTACTACAATCAGACGACGACGGGTGCCCTCTTCGACGTGACCCAGATTCCGACCCTCGGCTTCTCCCAGCCCCAGCGGCGGAACGTCGGAGAGATCAACAACTGGGGTACGGAATTCAGCGTGGATGTCTCGGCGATCAGCCAGGCGAACTGGGGTTGGGACCTGGGGCTGGACGTCACCACGAACAAGTCCAAGGTCGTGAGTCTCGGGGGTCTTGACGCCTTCAGCATTGGGGAGCTGTCCCGGACTAGGATAATCGAAGGCGAGCCTGCGCCGGTCTATGTCGATACCTGGGTCTCGAACCCGGACGAAATCGCGGAACCCATCATCGAGCCGAATCACGTCTTCGGGCCGACCGAGCCGACGCTCACCTGGGCGCCGCGCACGACGGTGCGCATACCCGGGGGGATCACCCTCTCGGCCTTGGGCGAGTTCCGCGGCGGCTTCTACCATCCCGGTTCGTTCCTCACCGGCGCCGTCGGGCGGGGCGGGTGGGCGATCGACTGCTGGGACTGGTACGTGAACCCGTACGACGGGCCCGCGAACAACTTCGTAGCGCCGGGTCCGGAGTGGACCCACGAGCTCAAGCCCGAGACGCCCGCGCTCTTTAGGGCGGCGTGCAGTCGTAGCCACACGACGACCGGCTTCTCCGTCCGAAAGGCCGACTACTTCCGCCTCCGGAACGTGAGCGCCCAGATCCCCATTGACTTCGCGTTCCCCGACCGCATAAGCAACGCCATCCTCACGCTTCAGTTGACGAACGCCTGGACCCGGTACCACAAAGACTGGAAGGTCTTCGATCCGGAGATGGGCCTGGCCGACAACATAGCTCCGTGGCTCGGTGCCGGTGTGCTGACCCCGCCGACCTACGGGTTCAACGCATCTCTCCGCCTTCAGTTCTAAGGGGGGCCGGCTCATGAAGACACAGGACATGACGACACGGAAGAGCGAGATGAGGGTCAAGAACACGCCGCTTCGAGCCGGGAGGCGGGCGGCAGCCGCCGCCACGGCCGGGCTCGCGGTCCTCTTTGCTGCCTGTGACGTGACCAACCCGGGGCCCGTCCAGGACGAGTTCCTCAACCTGCCGGAGGCTCATCAGGCCCTGGTGAACGGTTCCCACTACACGCTGTCCCAATCGTTCGGGCTGATGGCGTATATGGGGGCCCACGCAGGCCGGGAGCTCCTGCCCAGCGGGCAGGGAGGCCCTGGGGGGCTCTCAGGCCTCGCCCAGGCCGGTAGGTTTGTAGCCGGCGGCCAGGGTGCCACCGGAGGAGGTAATCTCGAATCCGCCTGGAGTAACGGACACGAAGCCCGCTGGATTGCCGAGGAGGCACTGCGGCGCTTCGCCGGCGACGCGGCGGAAACCGTCGATCCCGACGTGGTGGCGGAGGCAAACCTCTGGGCGGCCTACTCGAATCGCACCCTTGGCCAGAACATGTGCGAGGCGGTCTTCGACGGCCAAGGAGCTGAGCCGAGCACAAACCACATGGTGAAGGCAGAGGCCCAGTTCACGCAGGCCCTCAGCTCCGGGGACGAAGCCATAAGGAACGCGGCGCGCGCCGGGCGCGCCTACGTGCGCCTCTGGCAGGGGGACCTGGCGGGCGCGGCGAGCGACGCCGACAATGTCCCACTAGACTTTGTCTTCGAGGTAACGATGGAGTTCCCTCCCACGGCGACACAAAACCCCATCTACGCGGGCAACGAGAATGCGCCCGTCCGGGCTCACACGATCCACCACACCTGGTTCTTCGACTACTACCTGGAGACGGGGGACCCCAGGGCGGGATGGGCGGAAGATCCAGACTTCCCCACGGGCAGCTCGGTGCTCGAGGGCTTTGGAAAGGTGCCGTGGTCGTTTTCGCTGAAGTACGAGAGCAAGAGCGACGGCATACCCCTTTCGAGCGGCCGGGAGATGGTCTTGATCCGGGCCGAGGTCCTCCTGGAGCAGGGCAACTGGCAGGGGGCCCTGGACATGATCAACAGCATCCGCACAAGCGTCACAAGCGACCTGACTGGGGAGCCGCTGGATCCGTGGGAGGCGAACACGTTGGTGGAAGCCTGGACCGCGCTCAAGCGGGAGCGGTCGGTCGAGTTCTGGCTGGAGGGTAAAAGGAACCCCGACCTCCGACGCTGGGAAGAGAACGGGACGCCCGGCGAGATCGACTTTCCGGACTGGGAGTCGCTGAGCCCCTTCTTCGCGCAAAACGCGCCCAGCCGGTGCATCCCGATCCCGGACCACGAGCGGGACTCGAATCCTAATCTCCCTAACCCCTAGCGTGGTTCTTAACCCTAGCAGCGGAGCCACCCTATGAGGCGCATCTCGGGGGCAGCATTTCTCCTTGTCGGGTTTTGGAGCTCCTCTGCCGGACCGCTGGCGGGTCAGCGCACGCTCTCTTCCGGTGTGGAGCCCTTCGTCGCGGTCAACGAGGACGTGGTTGCCCTGGTGGGCGTCCGCGTGGTGGACGGCACCGGAGCGCCAGCGCAAGGTGGCCGGACCATAGTGCTCCGGGGAAACCGGATCGAGGCCGTGGGTCCAGCCGGACAGGTGTCCATACCAGCCGGGGCTCGTGTTCTCGATCTTCCAGGCCACACGGTAATACCCGGCTACGTCATGTTGCACGAGCACATCTTCTATGGTGTGGGGCCGCGTATCTACCAGCAGATGGAGTATACCTTCCCCAAGCTCTACCTGGCCGGAGGAGCGACTACCATCCGGACCGGTGGGAGCCGTGATCCGTACGGGGATCTGAACCTCAAGGCAGAGATCGAGGCGGGGGAGGTGCCGGGCCCCCGCTTCCATGCCACGGGTCCGTACATCAACGGCCCCGGGCTCCCGATTCTGTTCGTGAACGCGGTGAAGGGTCCCGAGGAGGCCCGCGCCCTCGTCCGGTACTGGTCCGACGAGGGCGCTACGGACTTCAAGATCTACCGCCAGATCTCGCGGGCCGAGATGGCAGCTGCCATCGAGGAAGCTCATGCCAGGGGGAAGAAGGTTACCGGGGACATCTGCTCGGTGACCTACCGGGAAGCCACCGATCTAGGCATCGACAACCTGGAACATGGCCTCCAGAATGCGTCGGATTTCGTCCGAGGGAAGCGGCCCGACGAGTGTCCAAGTGGAGACGCGCTGAACCGCGCACTTGAGGAGCTGGACCTGAACGGGCCCGCGTTCCAGGGGCTGGTCCGGCACCTCGTGGACCAGGGCGTCGCGGTCACGTCGACCCTCACCGTGTTTGAAAGCATTCCTGGGCGGCCATTGGTTCCCGAGGGAGTGCTCGAGGCCATGGTACCCCCCATCCGCGAAAGGTATCTGAGAATGTGGGCGGCTCTCCAAGAGGAGGAGCCCGGTAACAGCGCCGCACTGCTGGCGAAGAAGATGGCCATGGACAAGGCCTTCGCCGATGCGGGGGGGCTCTTGGTGGCGGGCACCGATCCTACGAGCGGCAGCGGTTATGTCGTGGCCGGCTTCGCGAACCAGAGGGAGGTGGAGCTTCTCCACGAGTCTGGCTTCACAGCGGAGGAGGCGATCCGCATTTCGACGCTGAACGGCGCTATCTATCTAGGAATCGAAGACGAGCTGGGCACCGTGGAAAGGGGTAAGTTGGCCGACCTAGTGGTCCTGGAGGGCGATCCAACCGCCGATATCACCGCCGTGAGGAACGTCCGTTTCGTGTTCAAGGACGGCATCGGGTATGACCCGGTCCGGCTCATGCGGTCCGTGGCCGGTTGGGTCGGACTCTACTGAGGTAGCCCGGACACCTTTGTCCTTGCCCGAAGTCGGTGCACTGAGTCTTACGGATTCAGGAAGCGGGGACGTCCATCGGGTGCGAGGTAGGCGGAGACGCCGCTGTGCTGCGCGCGTAGCGGCCGTCGCTCTCGCGGCTATGGCCCTAGGCGTAGGCCGTGGCGCCGGGCAGTCGTTCCCGACCGCAGTCACGTCCGCTGCCCCAGAGCGGGCGTACCCCATCGACCCCGACGAAGAGCCCCGGCCGGTCCTGCGCGCCGAGCGTGTCGCTGGCGAGATCACTTTGGACGGCGTTCTGGACGAGCCTTCATGGTCTCGCGCTGAGGTCGCCGCGAACTTCGTGCAGGGCCGGCCGATGCAGGGCCGTCCGTCGACGTCAAGGACCGAGGTGAGGATCCTCTACGATTCCCGTAACCTCTACGTCGGCGCGGTTCTCGAGGACGAGCGGATGGACCTGCTGCGGACTGCGGGGCTGGAACACGACTTCCAGCCCTTCCGGGGGGAACTGTTTGGGGTGGCGCTCGATCCGTTCCTGGACCGCAGAAACTCCTACCTCTTCATGGCAAATCCCGGTGGCGCGATGAGGGACGAACAGGACTTCGACAATGGTCGGACGATCGCGACCGTCTGGGACTCGCCGTCTGAGATCGCGACGGCTCTTACCGATTCGGCGTGGGTCGTGGAGATGCGGATTCCCATCAATATCCTGAGCTTCAATCCCGAGCGAGACCGGGAGCCGTGGGGGCTCAATCTCTTCCGCATCGGCAGGGGCGGCGAGATGTCGAATTGGGCACCCCTGCCGGCACGTGACGTCGCCTTCGTGATGTCCAAGGCGGGTTATCTGACAGGCCTCGAGGGGCTGGAGGCGGGTCGTGGGCTGCGGGTGAAGCCCTTCGTCTTGAGCAGCCGCCGCGACGGTTCCCTAATCCAGCAGGATACTTTAGAGCTGGACGCCGGCCTCGACCTAAAGTACGGCATCACTCCCAAGCTCACTCTCGACCTGACCTACCGCACCGACTTCTCCCAGGTGGAGGTGGACCAACAGCAGCTCAACCTCTCGCGCTTTTCTCCCTTCTTTCAGGAGCGACGCGAATTCTTCATTGAGAACCAGGGGACGTTTACGTTCGGGGACGTCAGTCGGAGGGATCTCCGCTCCGGCGTGAGCACGCGGGACTTTTCGCTCTTCCATTCCCGAAGGATCGGATTGTCCGAAGAGGGCAGGCCGATCCCGCTGCTGGGAGGAGGGCGACTAACGGGCCGCGCCGGCGCCGTCGAGTTCGGTCTCCTGAACCTTCAGAGCGAGCGGACCACGGAGACGCCCGGAGAGAACTTCTCCGTAGCTCGGGTCAAGAGTCGTCTCCTCGCCGACTCCGACATCGGCGTCCTCTTTGCCCAGCGTCTCAGAACCAGCGGTGAGGTCGGCCAGGAATACAATCGGAGTTACGGGGTGGACGCGAACTTCCACGTGTTCGACCACCTCTACATCTCATCGTATTTGGCCGCAACGACTTCTTCTGAGAGTGGATCGGACGGAACCGCCGGTCGCATCCAACTCGGGTGGCGAGACGGTCTCGTGAACACGTCCGCCGTGGTGCGTCGCATTGATGATGGCTTCGACCCAGGACTCGGCTTTCTCCGCCGTGGTGGGATCCAACACTACTACGGCACCGTCGGGATCCACCCACGTGTCAGCGTGCTGGGCCTGTCGGAGGTGAATCCTTATCTGGAATCCCACTACATCACCGCCATTGACGGGGGGCTGGAAAGCCGAGAAACAGCTGGTGTGTTGACTCTCACCTTCCAGAATAGCTCGACCCTCAACCTCGAGTACCGGAACAGGTTCGAAAGGATCGAGAGCGCGTTCAACATCTTCCAGGACGTTCGGGTGGAGGAGGGAGACTATCAGTTCGCGGCGACGACCCTCTCCTTCCGCAGCAGCCAGAGCAGTGTCTTTACGGGGAACGTGACGGTTACGGCTGGAGATTTCTTCAGTGGCACTCGAAAGACGATCGCGTTGTCGGGGGCTTGGCGCCCCCGTCACGACTTCTTCATGAACCTCGAGGTAGAACGCAACGACGTGGATCTCGAGACCGGGTCGTTTCTCGCCGACATCGCGTCGTTACGTGCCGAGTATGCGTGGTCCACCCGCCTCTTCGGCAGTGCGCGAGTCCAGTACAATGCGCAGACGGACCAACTAGTCACGGAAACTCGTGTCGTCTTCCGTCATGCACCACTGAGCGAGGTCTTCTTGGTCTACCAGAGCCGTCGCGAGATCGGGCTGCGGGGTCCACTGGAACGCTTGTTCGCGATCAAAGCCACCCGCTCTTTCCAGTTCTAGTGCCCCGGCTAGTGGGTGACGATCCACAGCTGGTTGAAGCGAGCCGACTTGGATGAGGGGCGGCGCAGCGCCGGGCTGGAGGCCACACCTCCATTGGCACACTCTTGCAGAAGACTCGGACTTGACCAACCGGGGTGTCTCCATTGTCCGGGGGACTGCCAGTGAGTAGCTTGCGCTCTAGGCGTGCCTTGAGGCTTGAAGGTCACCACCAGTCGGGTGACCCCTTCCACATACGGCCTGCACCTCATGCCCGGGAAGAACGAATCCTGTCCTCGGCCCAGCGCGAGTGGCGGTGACGGCCCTTCGTCCGCTTCCCTCTGACCTGCGGAGCCATGTCATGAAGCGTGTCCTGATCACTGTCGGCCTCCTCATCCTCTTCATCACCCAAGACCTCGCGGCGCAGCGTGCAATATCGCCGGGCGTTCAGCCCTATGTGGCGGTGAACGATCCTGTGATCGCCCTCGTGGGCGTCCGCGTCATCGACGGGACCGGTGCGGCAGGCCGAAACGGCCAAACCGTGCTGCTACGCGGGAACCTTATCGAGGCGATCGGCCCGTCGGCGAGCGTGACAGTTCCGGCCGGCGCCCGGGTGCTCCAGCTTTCGGGCCACACGGTCATCCCAGGCTACGTGATGCTTCACGAGCACACATTCTATCCGGCCGGGCAGCGCGTCTATCACCAGATGGAGTACTCGTTCCCAAAGCTCTACTTGGCCGGGGGCGCGACCTCAATCCGAACAGGCGGGGCGCGCGACCCGTACGGCGACCTCAACCTAAAGGAGGTAATCGACAGCGGTCAGCAGCCGGGTCCGAGAATGCACGTGACTGGTCCTTATTTGACCGGATCCGGGTTTCCTGTCCTCTTTCTGAACCGGCTTAACAACACCGAAGAGGCACGCAGTTTGGTTCGTTACTGGGCTGATGAAGGCGCAACCTCTTTCAAGGCATACCAGCACATCACTCGGGATGAGCTGAGGGCCGCGATCGAAGAAGCGCACGCGCGGGCCATCAAGGTGACCGGGCACCTCTGCTCCGTCACGTTCCGGGAGGCCGCTGATCTGGGGATCGACAACCTGGAGCACAGCTTCATGGTGGCCACCGACTTCGTCAGAGAGAAGCGTCCTGACGAGTGCCCCGACGCGGCTGCGCGACAACGCGCCATGCTCGAACTCGACGTAAACGGGCCGGAGGCGCGCGGGCTCATCCAGCATCTCGTCGAGCGTGGTGTGGCTCTCACCTCGACGACGATCACCTCAGACATGCGCACACCGGGTCGGCCACCGCCTCCGCCCGGCGCCCTGGACGCGATGGCTCCTCCGATCCGCGAGGCGGTGCTCCGTGAGTGGGCGTCCATCCAGCAGCAAAACGATTCTCGCGCTGCCGAGCGCCTGGCCAAAGGAATGGCGCTCGATAAGGCGTTCTCCGACGCCGGTGGTCTACTCGTGGCGGGCACCGATCCGACCGGCTACGGTGCGATCGTCCCTGGCTGGGCCAACCAGCGCCAGATTGAGCTTTTCCACGAGGGCGGCTTCACTGCTGAGCAGGCGATCCGGATTGGGACTCTGAACGGGGCGATCTACCTGGAGGTCGAGGACCAGGTGGGCTCGCTGGCGCCGGGCAAGCTTGCCGACCTGATCGTGCTCGACGGAGATCCCTCGGCCGACATCACCGCCGTGCGGAATGTTCACATCGTGTTCAAGGACGGTATAGGCTACGACCCCGCGAAGTTGATCGAAGCGGCCAAGGGGGTGGTCGGACTCTACTGAACTTGATCGAATCTGGAGCTTGTTGGACCGGGGAGTAGCGGCCGTCGACGCACGCCGGTCATCTGGCACGCTCACCGGTATGGACGCCTTGAAGCCGAAGACCCCGAGTACCTCCGCTTTTTTCCTCGCCTCATTCCTGGCGTCGTGCATCTCCACCACTTGTACGCGATACGTGGACGTAGACCGGGGCCCGCAGGCCTACTATCAGACCGGCTTTCCGGTCTTCAATACCGCCGACCGTCTGGAACGCGTGCTGGCGTCCGTCAAAACGATCCGGATAACCGCCATCTACCGAACGTATGTCTTTCCTCCGAGCGCCGGGCTCTCGGAGAGCGAGGCGATCGACGACGCGCGTCTGGGTCGGGCAGCTGATACCGTCGAAGTACAGCAGTCTCGGAGGGCCACCGCCGTAGTGGTCGGTGCTTCCCGCGGACGAGTCACCCTCCTCACGGTGCACCATGCCGTGAACCTCCCGGACACCCTTGTGGAGTACTTTGGATGGGAGAAGACCGGTGAGAGAGACCGGCAGGTCCGGAGCATCTCTATCCTTCGAGGGCTTTCCAGGTGGGTGGTTGGGACAGAAGGCCTCGACTCCTTTGAAGTGCTCGCATCGGACGAGCTTCGCGATCTCGCCTTTCTTGGAGTCGAGTACCCGGGGTCTTCTATCCCCGACGACGTTCCAGTCCTACGGGTTCGGATAGGCAACTCGGCCCGCCTCTCCTTTGGATCGTTCGTCTATGTTGTAGGCTATCCTGCCGGGTATCCCATGATTACTTCAGGCCTCGTCGGGGACCCGCCACGTCGGAGGGACTCCAGCGACACTTTCACGGTGGATGGAGTGTGGAACTATGGGATGAGTGGAGGGCTGATCCTGGCCTTTCGAGGAGACAGAGACGCTCTCGAATGGGTGGGCATGGCCCGGGCCGCGGAGGTCGAGAGCGAGCACCTCCTGGTGCCCGAGGAGGGAGCCGAGAAGCAGCTCGAGGCATGGATGCCCTATGAAGGTCCCCTTTACTTGGAAGAGACTCGGCGGATCCTCTCTGGCGTCAACCTCTCCACCCCTATGAGTGCGATTCGCCGCTTCGCCGAGGAAAGCCAGAATGTGCTGGGTGCAAAGGGCTACCGAGTCTCGATGCTCGGCGCCGCCAGGGACGGGGACTGAGCGCGAGGGCTAGGCTGTGGGTGGGGAAAACGTCATCCGAGTGGCGCGAGAGACGATGGGCGACTCGAGAGCGGCACGCCGACGGGTCAAAGTGCTGTCCATGGTCGCTGCCAGGGCGGGCCCGGTATCTGGCTGCGCCTTTTCAGACTTGTGCACATGGCGACTGGGATTTGAGCGCGCAAAGGTGCGCGTCCCGCCATGGGCACGCGACGATGGGATCAGCCTCGGGAAGGCGGGATGTCAGGCAGCGAGCCGGCGGGTGTAGCGGTGAAGCCCGCCAACCTGGGCGAGGGCAACCACATCCCCCATCTCGGGCGGCTCAAGAGGGCGCGGATCAGGGCAGTCGTCGTGCAACGACCTGTGCGTTCGCGACGAGTTGTAGTAGGACGCGTAGCTGCGAAGAACCCGTAGGAGCGTGCCGTTCGTTGAGAACGATGACGTGGTTGTTGAGGCGCTCCCGCCGGATCGATCCGATCTGACGCTCGCAGTATGGATTCTGCCACGGCGAGCCCGGGCCGTGACGACTTCCTCGATACCCATCGACTCGACGCGCCGGACGAAATCGGTGCCGAAGATGCTGTCACGGTCACGAAGCAAATAGCGGGGCGCGGTATCATAAGAGCAGGCCCACAAGGCCATGATGGCCGTCGCGAAGTGTCTTTATGACGCCGGGATCCCTGTGGACCTTGCGGCGGAGCAGGCCCGCTTTGGCGAGCTGGAGAATTGGACGATGCGGTCCGCCCAGGCTTCCGGCGGGGTCCGGAGGGCCTATCAGGAGCTGAACGGATAGTCGCCGCCGAACGGATGTCCGCTCGGGGACTAGAACTAGAAATCGAACCAAATGGGGGGGGAAGGGTCCAGAGCCCTTTCCCCTTGCTTTTGGAGTCTGTGACGCGCTTTGGGCAGAGAGAGTGCGTCAGTGGAAGCCCACGAGTCCTTGCACCGCCTGGATCAGCCGGGCCGGGTCATAGCCGATGCCGTCCTTGAAGACAAGGCGCACGTTCCGCACAGCAGTGATGTCGGAGGTGGGATCCCCCTCCAGCACCACCAGGTCGGTGAGCTTGCCCGCTTCCACGGTACCCAACTCGTGCGCGATACCCAGGTAAGTAGCGCCATTGAGCGTCGCAATCCGGATTGCCTGTTCCGGGCTAAAGCCTGATTCGTGGAGAAGCTCGATCTCGCGCTGGTTGGCGAACCCTGCTATCACCCCGCCGTAGCTCGTGGGATCGGTACCGGCCACGAGGAGCCCTCCGGCGTCGGAAAAGGCCTTTCCTAACTCCATCTCCCGGACCAGGAGCTCGGCGTTTTCACGGTTACCCTGTTCCTGGATGGAGGCCCAAGTCCTCAGGTACTGATCCCGGATCGGGGGTGCCATGACGTCCAGGACAGCCGGCCGGGCCGGGGGTCGCCCCGGAGCTCGTGCCTCAGTGACAATGAGCGTCGACGTCACTGCGACGCCTTTGTCTACGAGATGCTTGATGAGCGAGCGGGCCTCGGGTCCGTTCACGTCCAGCGCGAGCAGCGAGCGTTCCCGGATGGCAGCGTCAGGGCAAACGTCAGGCTGCTTATTCTTGACGAAGTCGGTGGGCGGCCGGAATCCATGCTCCAGATTGTCAATACCGAGGTCTGCGGCCTCCCGAAACGTCACGGAACAGAGGTGACCGGTGACCTTGATGCCCCGGGCATGTGCTTCCTCGAGGGCGGCCGCCAGCTCCGCACGCGTGATCTGCTGGTAGGCCTTGAATGATGTGACACCCTCATCGGCCCAATATCGGACTAGGTTCCGAGCCTCCTCGGAGTTCTTCAGAGAGTTCACGAACAGAATCGGCAGACCAGGGCCATTCAGGTACGGCCCGGTCACATGCATGCGGGGGCCGGGCACCTGACCTGCGTCGATGGCATCCTTGAGGTTCAGGTCACCGTATGGATCACGACTCCCGCCGGTTCGGATCGTAGTCGCTCCCCCGGCCAAGTAGAGCTTGGGGAAGGAGTACTCCATCTGGTTGTAGGTGGATCGGCCCACCCCGTAGAACATGTGCTCATGCAGCATGACGTATCCCGGGATCACCGTATGTCCTGGGAGATTCAGTACGCGGGCTTCGGCCGGGATGGAGATGCGCTCAGACGGCCCCACCGCCTCGATCCGGTTCTGACGCAGGAGCACGGTTTGACCGTTCTGACCGGGCGTTCCGGTTCCGTCGATTACGCGGACACCGACCAGGGCCACCACTGGATCGTTGATCTCGACGAAAGGCTGCACCCCGGGGGACAGCGCACGTTGCGCCGCCCCCGGAGCTGCGTCGAACACCCCCATCGCCAACAAGGCGAAGACGCCGGCAAGGGCGCGCATTATAGGTACCCCCTATGTATGTGCGAGCCTACTTGTATTGATCAATCCGCCCGGGCGGAAGGAGAGACTGATGCGCGTGACCTCCCAACTACCTTGCGAGCTGCGCTGATAGACGAGCGTACACCAGCAACCGAGAGCGGCTAGCCCCGCTGCTCCGGCGGGTTAGCCTCACTGTCGTTCAAATTAGCGGCGTCGGCATCTAGACACCCCAGAAGACCCCAGCGTCCGGTCCGAGGACTCGAACCCTGGACGGCTCCCAGTGTCCCTCCAAACGCTCCAGCCTCTCGAAGCAACGTGGCTATCTCGTCGATCCTTGCTCGGCTGGGATAGAGATTTCCGTTATCAAAGTAGGTCACGTCTTCCGCCGGCCGCGATTCTTTCGGCTAACGGCACAAGTCCTATGTCGCAGACTTGGGTCGGGGCACCGTTGATGTCGACACAGTTGTAGCTCAGAGCAAAGTCCTCTCGCGGGCGTAGGCCTCGCCGCGTCAGCTCCGCCTCGACAGCGGCGTGATCGTAGTTCTCGATCGTGTAGGCTGCGTGATCGAGACGCTTCAGGGCCGCCGAAGTGCTCCTGCCTTCTCCGCCCGCGTTGGTGACGATGATAGAATCACCGAACCACAGGTAATCCGGTCCCCCCGGATTCTGACCCATATTGAGCAGATCCCTATACCACGGTGCAAGTGTGGTATGATCGCCGCTTATGAGTTGGATGTGGTTCACGCTGACAGCCTTCCACAAAGTGGGTGTTGTCGGCGCCGCCGCCGGTCTGGTCATGAAGTCCTTCGCGAAAACGCCGATCTCGTTGCCTTCCAGATCCTGGAACCAGAACCCCCTGTCCGTGTCCGTTATCGGATGCAGGCCCCGTCCCCTCAATTCGGCTTCCACAGCACTCTGGTCCCAGTTCTCGATGGTAAAGGCGAGCTTTTCGAGGCCAGGGGCTTGTTCACCGACATTCGCCTGCCGGACTATCATCAGGGCATCGCCACCTGTATCCCCAAACCACAAATGGCGTTGTCGCGAGGTTGAATGGCCTTGTTGCATCCCGAATACTTCCATGTACCAATCGGCCGTCTTGTTGAGGTCGGGCGCGATATACGTGTAGTGATTCACCCATGTCGCCTTGAGGTCGGCGAGGAACGGGCTCACAGATGTAGATCTGAACTCCGCAGCAGCTGCTCGGGAGGGCAACGCGGCTACTGCGGCGGCTGCCCCCAATCCTTTCAGGAGCTGACGGCGGTCCATCCTCCACTCACTTGGGACGTAATGAGGCACTGGAATCGGGGGATTCATCTTGCGACTCTCCTTCTCGGTTAGACCCGAATCTCAGTAGAAACCGACGCTTCCCGCGACCGCTATGATCAGCCGCTCGGGGTTGTAATCGATCCCGTCTTTGAGAAGCTCAATCGTCCGTTGGTTGGAATAGCCCGGTACGACCGCGCCATATCCGGTAGGGTCAGTCCCTTCCACGAGAAGCCCCCCGGCGTCGGCAAAGGCTTTCTCGAGCGCCATCTCCTTGGCCAGGAGCAGACCGTCAGCCCGCAGGGCGAAGAGCAGGAAGACGACTGAGCCAGCGCGTATCGTGTGTTCTAACCCCCCCTACCGGTGCTGGTCGATCCGGCCTTCGGGCAGGGAGGCCTGCTGTGCCTGCACGATCTCCCATCCTCCATCGTCCGCCCTCCGATAGACGAGGGTCCAAACCATGCCGTTCGTCCATAGTGGCTGGCCGCGCTGGGCCTCGGCAACCGACTCGCTACTGGCATAGCTAGCGCGATCGGCGTGAAAGACTCCCGAGAACACACCAGCATCTGGTGCAAGCACTGCTACTCGGGTCGGGTTCCAATGTCCTTGGATCCGTTCCAGTCTTCCGAAAAAGCCGCTGGCGATTCGGACCAAAGTCGCCTTGTCAGGATAAAGGTTGCCTTGATCGATGTAAGTGAAGTCTGGCGCATCCGTAAAGAGGTCGCCGAAGGCGCCCCCGTCCAAGTCGGCTAGGGCTTGGATGAGCTTGTCTGCTTCGGCACGTAGGGTATCAGCCAAGGCAGCGCGGTGTGCCTGAGTGAGCGGCTCGCCAACCTCGGCCGACTCGGTATCGGGATTGCAGGCAACAATGGATACGGCCAGAGAGACGAGCGGGATGATTCGAGGTGCCGAACGCCACGTTAGTGAGCAGACCACATGCGTCCTCCGGCCAGAGCATCGGAATCGAGTCACTTATCGGGTTTTCAAAGGTATCCGTTCAGCATCCAGGTCGGCACTGTACGATACAGTCGGAACGGCGAAAATACGATCTGGCGACCTGTCCGGCAAGCGAACAGAAATGAGCCTTGTCGTGAACTGGTCCACCGAGCTTCGCGTTCGGAATCGAGGCATGGTGGGCGGAGCAGGGGGGTCGAATTCTAGAGCAGCTGCGCCGTTCGGACGACATCCTCGTCTGTCGGCTCGTCGATCGCAAGGTGACCTACGTGCATCGGCGGCTGTGGCCGGCGCTCGTCCGGCTGGCCTCCGGTCTGAGCGCCGACCGGATCGCGGCAGTGACCGAAGAGCACACCGCGCAGGGACACGACGTAGTGACGGAGACGCCGTTCCCTGCCTGGGTACCGGCCACCGTCCTCCAGCACGCCGACTCCATGTCGGAAGCAGCGGCGATTGAGCTTCTTGGGATCGAGCGGCGGTTCATCGAGGCTCCGGGGTGGGTGGGATCCGATAGAGACAGTACGGATGGGCATGACCAACGGCAAACGCACGGCCAGGCACGTTCTCCGCGTGCCTGCTACGCTCGACTGCTCGGGTTCTTCGGTTCCAATCCCCGAGTAGGCTCCGTGTTAGAACGCCGCCCCTCCCCAAGCTTGGCGCGCTCGTGGACGTGCCCATCCCTCTGAGGCGAGGGTTTGGGCCCATGCCCGCCTTCGGGTCGTCACCCGGGAATCGGGAGCGTAGTTTCCCCCCTTGCCAACCAAGGAGGCGTCCGATGTCTGAGCCATCTCGCCGAGTCATGCTTCCCTTAGTCGCCTTCTGCCTCGTCGGCTGTCAGGAGGGCACCGGCTCCCCCGAGGCCACCCTCGATGCCGAAGCCGCGCTGATCGCGCGGGCCGCTGCTCTCGAGCTTGCGACCGAATACGTCCTGCCGCCCGGAGAGGCGATCGACCACCACACGGCAGGCTTCGCCAAGATCCTTTGCTCGAACGTCTTCCTGTCGGGGCTCGACCCCCACGACGTGGCCGAAAACACGGGAGGCTTCAGCGCCCCCTTCGACGAGCGCGCCGTCGTCGTGCACACCGTTGTCGACTTCGAGGGCGAGAGCGTTGCACTGACGGTGCCGTCGGGCGTCGTTAGGACCGCCAAGCGGTACGGCTCACAGGGTTGTGTGGCGCACGCGATCGGAGAGGACTCGGTTCGGTTCACGCCCTCGTCGGTGGAGCCGCATCTACCGCCGGCCGGCACCACGCCGTGGCCCATGGGCGACGTCCTCCCTGACGACCCGTGGCCTTCCGACGTCGACATGGACTTGGTCGAGCAGGCCCTCGACGCGGGGTTCGGGCCACCCGAGGCGATGACGCTCGCGCTCGTGGTGACCCATCGGGGTCGGATCATCGGAGAGCGTTACGCGGACGGGATCGACCCACATACGCCGCTCGAGAGCTGGTCCATGGGCAAGAGCCTCACTGGAACCTTGATGGGAGTGCTCATCCAGCAAGGCGAATACGAGCTTTGGCAACCCGCACCAGTCCCAGAATGGCAGGGCCAAGGCGACCCACGGCAGGCGATCCGTATCGGGGACATCATGCGCATGTCGAGCGGAATCCGGATCCGAGCGCCGGGCGACCCCGACTTCGATCCGGACCGCGGCTATCCCGATCATCTCTACTTCTACACGGGGACGTCGAACGCTTTCGAATGGGCGGCGACACGGCCTCAGCAATGGGAGTCGAACACCGTTGGTCGCTACCGCAACTCAGATCCCGCGCTCACCAACTATCTGATCCGCTTGGGAGTGGAGGGACGCGGTGAGGATTACCATGCGTTCCCGCAGCGCAATCTCTTCGACAAGATCGGGATTCGTCACGCGACGCTCGAGACCGACATCTATGGCAACTTCCTCTTGCAGGGATACGAGTTCATCCCAGCCCGTGACTGGGCCCGGCTCGGCAACCTCTACCTTCAGGACGGCGTCTGGAACGGGGAACGGATTCTACCCGAGGGTTGGGTCGAATACGCCTCGACACCAGCGCCAGCATGGGTCGCGGACGGGAGACCGCGGTACGGGGGCTCTTTCATCTGGGTGAACGCAGAAGGAGCGCGGCCCGTGCCCGAAAGCGCGTTCTCGATGCGGGGTGCGGGGGGCCAGTCCTCAACCATCATCCCGACGCACGAGTTGGTGGTGGTCCGTCAGGGCAAGTACCGCGGCGGGGGGCCTGGCGGCGACGCGTTGGACCGTGCGTTCGAGATCCTGATGGAGGCGATCCCAGCGGTACACTGACCCGTCAAGTCACGCATGCCACACTAGAGGATCAGCACGAGGAGCCAGATCAGGGTGCCGAGGAAGATGATCTTGCCATGAAAGGGTGGCTGCTCGCTCGCTCTCCCATATTCCAACCGGCGTACTCTGCTCCAGACACGGACGACCCCGATCGGAACCGGTTTCGTTCGCCGCGAGAAGTGTCCGTGGAACATCGGCCTGGAGCGTCTGTCCTCGGTCATCGTCCGCGTGGCTGATCCGCCTCAGGTCTGGTGGGCGGCCGGCCCGCGGCCGCCGCGCTTCGGATCCCTCTAGTGTCGGCAGGGGATGACAGAGACTCCATGAACCCGGAGATATTCTCGGAGGCCGAACCGCGAGGCCGTGCAGGGGGGTAGCCTTTGTTCTCGTCCCACCCTCGGATTCGCTGGCTTGCCATGACCGCACAGACTACTCGACGGCTTCGCTCGACGTTCTGGATCACTGCTGTGTGCGTGATCGTTTCGCTGACCTATCAAACAGTAGAGGCGGGCGGCCCCGGGATCGCCGGCCTCAGCATCGGGGTCGGTCTGGGTCTGTGTCTCGCGCTTCTCGAGGAGTCAAGCTTCTCGGATCGTATCGGACACCTCCCGTTCACCGTGGCACTCCTTGTGAAGACGGCCACCTACGTCCTCGTCCCTGGCGCCGTGTTCCAGCTCATCGGGCTGGGCTTCGGACTGCTGTCGGGCAGGTCGTGGGGCGAATTCTGGGCGAGCTTCGTCGAGCCGGACCTCTACCTGCAGGTAGGTACGGCCTTCGTACTCTACCTGGTCATCATCTTCTTCCGGCAGCTCGATCGACTTCTCGGTCCAGGCGTGCTCGTCCGAGTTCTCCTTGGGCGTTATCACCGGCCGCGGCGCGAGCATCGCGTGTTCATGTTCATCGATCTCAAGTCCTCCACCAGCATCGCCGAGCGACTCACTCCGGAGAGGTACTATGCGTTCGTGAACGATTTCTTCAGGGACCTCTCTCTTCCGGTCCTGAACACCGGTGGCGAGATCTACCAGTATGTGGGTGACGAAGTGGTGCTCACCTGGAAGCAGCCGTCGGGGACTCGGGACGCGAACTGCTTGCGTGTCTTCTTCGCTATCGATGCGGCTCTCGAAGGCAGGGAGCAATACTACTTGGATCAGTATGGCATCGTGCCCGAATACAAGGCTGGGGCGCACATCGGCGAAGTCATCACGGCCGAGATCGGGGATCTCAAGAAGGAGATTGTCTACAACGGTGACGTCCTCAATACGGCTGCTCGCATCCAGAGCATGTGCAACGACCTGGGGAGGCGGTTCGTGGCCTCGAAACGACTCATACAGGCGCTGGTTCTGCCTGAGGGCCTCTCGACCGAGGAGCTGGGTCCCGTCACGCTCCGGGGCAAGGCGGAGCCGCTCGAGTTGGTTGGCCTCGCATGATCGTGGAGACTAACCTGGCAACGGCTATGATTCAGGTCGAAGAGGGGTCCCGGCCGGGACCTGAATTCTCTGTACGGGTGGAGGAGGGGACATGAACGCGCTGAAGGCTTGGCTGGCGCAGCAGGGTTTGGCGGTGGACGAAGCCGCGGCCGTCGCGGCTCTCGTAGCGGCGGCACTGGTCGTGTTGATCAGCGTGCTTGCCCACCAGGTGGCGAAGCGCGTCCTGGTGCGGATCGTGAAGGCGGCGGCAGGCCGAACGAAGACGACCTGGGACGACGCGTTCGTGGAAGCCCAGTTGTTCTCCCGGCTCTCGCACCTCGTGCCCGCCCTGATCGTCCAGGTAGCCGCGCCGATCATCTTGGCCGACTACCCGCGCATCGTTGCCACTGTCGCGGCGGGGACCTCCGTCTACATGGCCCTCGTGGGCATGACCGTCTTCGACGCCTTTCTCCGCGGCGGCGAGCGCATCTACGAGGGTTTCCCGATCTCGAGGCGCTTCTCAGTCCGAATGATCGTCCAGATCGTCAGAGTGGCGGTCTACTTCGTCGGCGGGATCGCGGTGCTGGCCATCCTCCTCGGCAAGTCGCCGCTCGTCTTCTTCAGCGGCCTCGGCGCCTTTACCGCGGTCCTCTTGCTGATCTTCAAGGACACCATCCTGGGCTTCGTCGCCGGGATCCAGCTGACCGCCAACAACATGGTGCGCCAGGGCGACTGGATCGAGATGCCCAGTCACAACGCGGACGGCACCGTGCTCGACGTTTCGCTCACGACCGTCAAGGTGCAGAACTGGGACAAGACCATCACGACGGTCCCGACGTATGCGCTGGTGGCCGAGCCGTTCAAGAACTGGCGCGGCATGGACGACTCGGGCGGGCGCCGCATCAAACGGGCGGTGCACCTCGACGTCACGAGCATCCGGTTCTGCGACGCGGAGATGCTTGAGCGATTCAAGAAGATCCAGTGCATCAGCGACTTCGTCGAACGGAAGCTGGCGGAGGTTTCGGACCACAACCGCGATCAGGAGGTGGACGACTCACTGCTCATCAACGGGCGGCACCTCACGAACATCGGTACTTTTCGGGCGTACCTGGAGCACTACTTGAGGAGCCATCCGAAGGTGCACCAGGACATGACCTTCCTGGTACGTCAGCTGCCCCCTACGGAGCACGGTCTGCCCATCGAGATCTACGTGTTCAGCAACGACCAGGCCTGGGTCAGCTACGAGGCGCTCCAGGCCGACATCTTCGACCACGTGCTTGCCGTGTTGCCGCTCTTCGACCTGCGCCCCTTCCAGGCGCCGACCGGCGCGGACTTGCGGGCGTTGACGGAGGCTCGAGCCTTGTCATGACTCCGAAGCTGGGCGACCGCGGGTGTCGTCTTCGGCACCCTCCCGATCGCACGATGACTCTCATCACGTCGTGCGGGGCGGCGAGCCTGGTGTTGCTCCTCTCTGCATGCGGTCGGCGGGCCACAGTGGCCTCGGAGTTCTGCGCCAATGCTTTGGCCGACGTAGGGGCGTACATGACCGCGCAGCGCGGACCCCAGGGCGAGCAGTACGGGGGCCTGGTGGTTGTCGGCACTACAGCTGAGATGCCCTCGGGCATGAACTCTCTCGTATCGTCCAGCTCCATGGCTCAGCAGCATCAGATGTTCGGCAATCTCATGACGCTGGTGCGCATGGACGAGGCCTACGAGCTGGAGCCGTATCTCGCGCGTTCCTGGGAATGGAACGACGACGTGACCGAAGTCACTTTTCGTCTCCGTGACGACGTCTACTGGCACGACGGGGTCAAGACCACGGCGCGCGACGTCGCCTTCACCTATGAGCGGGCCATCGAGCCTGAGACGACCTTTCCCAACGCGGCTTTCTGGGCCTACTACGACAAGACCGCTTCAGGAGTCCAGGTGGTCGATTCGTTCACGGTGACCCTCCGGATGCAGCCCCACTCGGAGCCACTCGACCCTTGGCGGTCGACGGCGATCTTGCCGAGCCACCTGCTCGAGGACGTACCGCCGACGGAGTTGCGACAGCACCCGTTTGGCGAGCGCTGCCCTGTGGGAAACGGACCGTTCCGGTTCGTGGAGCACCGGCAGTCCGAGAGCTGGACGTTCGAGGCCAACCCGACGTTCCCCATGGATCTCGGTGGCCGACCGTTCGTCGACCGATACGTCCTGCGCGTAATCCCGGAGCAAACCACACTGCTATACGAGCTCCTCACCCAGGGCATCGACGTCTTCATCGGCGCTCAACCCGACCATGTCTCACAGATCGTTGAATCGGGAGCGCTCGAGCTGATCAGCTTCCCGTCTCGTAGTTACGACTTCGTCGTTTGGAACACGCGCCGCGCCCCTCTGGCAGACTCCCGGGTACGGCAGGCGCTCACCATGGCCACGAACCGCGACGAGATGGTCGGGGCGTTGCTTCAGGGTCATGGAGTCCGGGCTGACCACGGCGTGCCTCGCTTTCATTGGGCTCATGCTGACCAACTCGACGGCACGCTGCCCTACGACCCAGAGGCCGCGAGGAGTCTTCTGGAAGAAGCCGGGTGGGTGGACCATGACTCAGACGGCGTTCGGGAGAATGTCGATGGAACACGTCTCTCGATCTCGATAAAGACGTATAGCTCCAGCCGGCGCCACCGCGATGTGCTCGAGATCATGCAGGCGGAGCTTGCCAGTGTGGGCGTCGACGTGCGGGCTGAGGTCTTGGAGGCAGCCACGTTGATCGCCCAAATGGAGAGTGCCGAGCGAGACTTCGACGGCGTCATCGACATGTGGACGACAGAGTTCAAGATGGACGATCGCGACCTGTTCCACTCGTCTCTGCTGGAGGAGCGGTATCAGTTCTCCGGCATCGCCGACCAGCGTTTGGATCGACTTCTCGACACGCTACAGCTGATCCCGGAGAGGGCGGACGCGCGCCCCGTCTGGAGGCAGTTCCAGGAGCGCTTGATCGAGCTGAGTCCATACACGTATTTGTTCTTCCCCGACCGGTTGGCGGGCGTCAACCGCCGGGTCCGAGGCATGGAGATGGACGTGCGGGGCGATTGGGTGAACATCTCCAGGTGGTGGATTCCGGTAAACGAGCGCAAATACGCCACCGGGCCTGTTGAAAGAGAGGCGCAAGGCAGGGACTGACGAGCGTCGCCGGCGGAGTAGCGATCGTCCCAACAGCAGGAGACTGCCATGTCGGAATTCGTCACGATCGTTGAGTTCGGGTACCGGCACGAAGCCGAGCTTGCGCGGGGCTTTCTGGACGATGCCGGAATCCCGAGTCAACTGCTCGCGGACGATGCTTCCGGAGTCGGAGCCGGCTGGACTTTCTCGAACGCGGCCGCTCTCCAGGTCCTGGCGGATGATGCGGAGAAGGCGCGCGAGGTGCTGAGATCGGCAGGCGTCGATGTCGACTGAGAAGCCGGTCGGTGCGGACCATCCCAGACGATGAGTCACGAGCTTCGGATCGACCCCGATCGCCTATGGGCGCGCCTCATGGAGATGGCGAAGCTGGGCGCCACCGAGCGTGGCGGCGTTCGCCGGCTTGCCCTGTCCGACGAGGACGGTGAGGCGCGCGGCCTCTTCCGCCGCTGGTGTGACGAGCTCGGCTTAGACGTTTCCGTGGACGCGATGGGCAACATGTTCGCTCGACGCGCAGGCCGCCGCGATCTGCCTCCCGTCCTGATCGGGAGCCACCTGGACAGTCAGCCGAGCGGAGGACGCTTCGACGGTGCGCTGGGCGTCCTGGCGGCGCTCGCCGTGGTTGAGACGCTCAACGACCACGCGGTGGAGACGGAAGCGCCGATCGCGGTCGTGGCCTGGACGAACGAGGAGGGCGCGAGATTCGCTCCCGCCATGCTCGGCTCCGGAGTGTTCGCGAGCGTATTCTCGCTCGACTACGGGCTCACACGAGCCGACCGGGACGGCGTGACCGTGGGCGACGCGCTCGAGCGGATCGGCTACGGAGGGCCGGTGCCGATGGGTCACACAGTCGGCGCCTCAGTCGAGCTGCACATCGAGCAGGGACCGGTGTTGGAGGCGCGTGACCTTCAGATCGGTATCGTGACTGCGGTGCAGGGAACGCGTTGGTTCCACGTCCACTTTGACGGCGCCGAGGCGCATGCCGGACCCACGCCGATGGAGTCGCGCCGGGACCCGATCCGTGCTGCGGCTGCCTCGATGCACGAGCTCTTTCGCATCGTGACGACGGAGTTCGGTCCCTCTGGTCGCTTGACGTTCGGTGAGATCGACGCCGAGCCGGCCTCGATCAACACAGTACCCGGCCACATCCGTCTGACGGTCGATATGCGCCACCCGGACGACGACCAGCTGGACGCGATGGAGAGGGCGCTCCGGTTCGTGATCGAAGACGAGGCCAGACGCGTCCGCGTCGACGCCAGCGTCGAGCGGATCTGGAAGTCCGAGCCTGTCGCCTTCGATAGCCGATGTGTCGCTGCCGTGCGAGCAGCGGCGGAGGCACTTAGCTACCGGGCGACCGAGATCGTCAGTGGTGCCGGGCACGACTCCGTGTATCTATCGCGGATCGCGCCCACGGGAATGATCTTCGTGCCGTGCCGGGACGGGGTCAGCCACAACGAGGCGGAGAGCATCGAGCCGGAGCAGGCGGAGGCGGGCGCTAACGTACTGCTTCATGCGGCTCTGATGCTCGCAGCCGGGCCCGTGGAATGACCTGGAGCTCCCACTCCGGCTGAACTAGACGTCTTACTCCCAACCGACCTAAGGCATCCTAGTTCTGGTGGTGGGACTCTTGATAGTGCTGCAGGAGGACGTCCCCTCCGAAGTCGTTCCGCAGGTCCCGCCAAACCGAGTGCACGTGATTCGCGTCGTTCTGCGTGTTGTCGTATTCGATCAGGAAATCGGGGGCGTGTACCCGGTAGTAGTGACCTTGGCCAGGTTCCAGGCCTCCAGCCCACGCGAAGTGGATCTGGTCCGGCCTGGTATTCTCGATGCGCTCCATCCAGCGATCCGCACTCTGCTGATCCATGTTGTGCACGTACTCGCCGATCAGTCGGAACATCAGGTCCCGCTGCGCGCTCGTCATCGCGGACGCCGCGATCCCCTCGAAGCGATCCAGCGCGGCCTCCCGGTCGGCTCCGGTGATGATGTCGTCGGGAGCCTCGCGCGCGATGACCGCCGTCCGCCGCTGGGTGTCGGACAACATGCGCGCGAGCGAGCGGCCCAGGTCCTCCTCGTTGCCGAGCATTCGTAGACCGGCTTTGGGTCCGGAGAGGACTGTCGCGGGATTGGCCCCGAAGAAGGCCGGGCCCGTGACGACGAGCTGGTTGGTGATCGAGGCGAAGTTGAGCGAGACGTGATGTCCCTCGAAGCGCCAAGCCCAGGCATCGCTGGTGGAGGGGGATCCGAAGATCGTGAAGTAGTAGTCCTCTGGATCGCGGCGGTCCTCGCGACCCTCGATGACCCCGAGAATGCGCTCGAGCTCCATGACCGCGTTGGCCTTGAGATACCCCTGTGTGCTCAGTGTCGCCTTGAGGAGGCGGTGCGCGGCGTTGCGCTGAGCGGAGCTCATCGCCTTCAGCGGGAGCCCATTTCGCTCCCTCGGAATGAAGTGCCAGTTGAGGCGCTCTTCATCGCCGATTTCGTACGTCGCTTGCGCCCTCGCCTCCGCATCCAGCGTAGAAAGGAACGCGCGCGCGGCGTCGGCCACTTCGCCGGGAGACGCTTCCACACCGAACAAGGCGACGCCGCCGAGCGCCGACATTGTCACGAGCGCGATGGGTGCGAGCGACAACAGTCGCCAAAATGAGCCTCGATTCTTCATCGGTCAGTCCCCTGGTTTGTCAGCATGCACCGCCCGTTGTCCCCAGTTAACGTAGGTGACGATACCGTGTGGTCGCAAAGGTCTAGGGCGGCTCGTGTCTCAGTTCCAGCTCATTCCCCGCAGCTGTTCCACGTCGAGGTTTCCACCGCTCAGGACGGCCACGACCCTGGTCCCGGGGTCCGCTTGCACGAGCCCGGCCAGGAGCGCGCCAACCGGAGCGGCCGCGGCTCCTTCCGTGACAAGCTTGGCGCGCGTCATCAGCCAGAGGACCGCGTCGAAGATATCGGCGTCTGGCAACGTCACGATCTCGTCGACGAATCGGCGAACGACCGAGCACGTGTGGTTCCCAACGCGCTTGACCCGCAGTCCGTCGATGATGCAGTCGACGGTGTCGAGCGTGATCGGGTGCCCGGCCTCGACGCTGCGTTTCATCGCAGGCGCACCGGACGACTCCACGCCGATCACTCGCACAGACGGCTTCGAGCTCTTCAACGCCATCGACACCCCCGAGATCAGCCCACCTCCACCGATCGGAATCACCGCTACGTCGACCTCGGGGAAATCCTCGAGGATCTCGAGTCCGACCGTGCCCTGACCCGCGATCAAGTGGGGGTCGTCGAACGGATGCACGTACGTCAGTCCTCGTTCGTCCACGAGCTCCAACGCCTTTTCATTCGCCTCGTCCCAGATGCGTCCGTGGAGCACGACCTCCGCGCCGTAGGAACGAGTCGCGGCGATCTTCGAGGGCGTGGCGTTTTCCGCCATGACCACGACGGCGGGGATACCGAACCGCTGGGCGGCTAGGGCGACGCCTTGCGAGTGGTTTCCGGCAGACGAGCAAATCACGCCACGCGCGCGCTCTCCCTCCGAGAGCAGCGCAATCTTGTTCATCGGGCCACGCACCTTGTACGAGCCTCCCTTCTGGAAGAGCTCCGCCTTGAGGCGAACGTCGAAGCCGGTCGCTTCGCTGAGCGAACGTGAGGTCAGCATCGGCGTGTGATAGACGTGCGGCGCCACGTTTTCGCGGGCCCTTGCGAAATCCTCCCGGCGAAGCGTGAGCTCACCGTCCCCGACCTTTCCCATCATGGATCGTGCTCCCGTTCGGCAAACACTCGATTCTCGAGCGAGGTCCGCGGATCTCGAGCGAAGTCCACGGACCGTCGCCGCCGGCTACAGCCTCATTCTGCATGAGCCCCGCCCGACTGGCCACCGGGCTGAACACGGTGTCGCCGGTTCCACGTGGTCCGACCTACCCGCTCGCTGAACCGAGGTCAGCCGGCAGCATAGGGAGTGTCGCGGCCGCAGTTGGACCTCGTCACACGACTTCAGTGGTATTCGTTCGTAGAGGAGAAGGGACCCCGAGGAACGTGATCAGGCGAGGATCAGATGGACCACGAGGAAGACTATGTTCGTCCCGGGTCGGGTCGGGCGAGGAGATCGCTGTCGGTCGCGTGCCTGTTCGTGGGCTCGCTCGTCGCGTCGTGTGGACTGGATCCGGTCGGACCCTTCGCAGGCCCGGTGCTCATTCGCGTCGAGGTCAGCGGCGGATTCGCAGGGGCGGACTACGCCTTCCGCGTCGATGGAGACGCGGGGGCCGTCGTGGGCGAGAGGTGCGTTCAACTGTGCCAATTCACTCGCGGCGATTTTCTGACGATCCTGACGCCCACTCAGGTCGCGAGCCTGTCCCGCATGATGGTCGATGCGGGAATCCTGGACCTCGACCGGGAAGACTACGGCACGCAGTGCTGCGACCAGTTCCACTTCACCGTGACCTACCGGGACGGGTCGACCGAGCAAAGCGTACGAGGCAGCTCCGGAGTTCTTCCACCCGACATCGACGCCGCGATTGGCACGCTTCTCCGGCTGGCGGGTGGCGCCCAGGCAATCACCGTGGTCATGGGCACGGCGCCGGAGGCGTGGCCGGTGGACGGCGTCACGTTCGACAGCATCAGTGTGGACGGCGGGGTCTTGAACCTCGGCGTGTCCTACGGTGGCGGCTGCGCCACTCACGACTTCGAGGCGGTGGCTTGGGGTGCTTGGCTCGAGTCCTTCCCGGTGCAGATCAACGTGTTCCTTTCGCACGACTCGATGGACGATCCGTGCGACGCGTGGCTCTCGGAGAACCTCCAGTACGATCTCGGGCCGCTCCGAGCTGCCTACGGGAGCGCCTATGGATCGGGTAGCGCGACGGTCATCATCAGGCTTGCCGAGGCCCCGATCCAAGATCCGTCCCGAGTCCGGACCGTCGAGTTCACGTTCTAAGACCTCCGCTCCTTCAACTCACTAACACTAGAGGCGACAGGGCCTTCATCTCCTCGATCTCACGCCGCAAGAGCGGGGAGGCCTGCCGCCACCGGCCCCGCGGGCCCTCGCACGGAGGTCTCGGCTCCCTTATAGTCCGGCCTTTCCCGAATCACACCGGCCGGAGGGCGACGTGTCCCGCCCCGTGATCGGCGGCTGCTCGGGGATCCACTCCCTGCGACGCGTCGCCTCTCTTGCGTGCGCCACCGCGCTTGCGTGGGCCACCGCGCTGCTCGCCTGCACCCCGCCGAGCGAAAGCGGGAGCTGGGAGTGCATCGCGCCCGCGAATCCCGGCGGCGGGTGGGATCTCACGTGCAGGACGGTCGCGCAGGCGCTCGAGCAATCGGGGGTCGCGCCCGGCCGTGTGCGTGTGTCGAACATGCCAGGAGCGGAAGGCGCCATCGGCTACGCGCACGCGGTAACCGACCGGGCAGGTGACGGAGGCCTGTTGGTGGGTGCCAGCCCGGCCACGACCCTGCGGCTCGCCCAACGGCAATACGGCCATCTCACTGAAGATGACGTGCGTTGGTTGGCCGCCGTCGGTACCGACTACGGTGCGATCGCCGTCTCGAGCGATTCGCCCTGGCGTACGCTGAACGACCTGATCGAGGGGTGGCGAGCCGATCCGGCGTCGATCATCGTGACCGGCGTGAGCGCCGTCGCCGGCCAGGATCACATGAAGATCCTGCTCCTCGCCCGCGAGGCGGGCCTCGATCCCAGGCAGATCCGCTATGTGCCCTTCGACGGCGGGGGTGAGGCTCTGGCGGCCCTGCTTGGTGGCTTCGTCCATGTGCTCCCGGCCGAGGCCGCGGAGATGGAGGGCCAGGTCGAAGCCGGCACCGTGAGGGTTCTCACTATCTTGGCGGACGAGCGCGTCGACGGTGTTCTCGCCGACGTTCCCACCGCGCGTGAGCTCGGTTACGACGTCGAGTGGGTCACCTGGCGCGGGCTGTTCGTGCCCCCCGGCCTCCAGGACGAGGAGTATCAGCGGTGGGTCGAGATCTTCCGCGACCTCTCCATCTCCGAGGAGTGGGAACAGGCACGCCGAGCGAGCCGGCTACGTCCGTTCTTCATGGCGGGAGACGAGTTCGAGGGCTTCGTGCGGAATCAAGTCAGGGATTTCCGAGCGCTTTCGCGAGAAATCGGACTGATCCCGTGACGAGCCGGGGCCAGACCCCTGATCGTGTAGCCGGCGTGGTCCTGGTCGCGATCGGGCTCGCCACCGCCCTCGAAGCCCGCACCTTCGTCGTCTCCTTCGTGACCGATCCACTGGGTCCGAAAGCGCTGCCGTTCCTGGTTGCGGCGATCCTTGGGCTCAGTGGAGCCACCCTCCTGCTGCGGCCGGGCGAGAGCACGGAGTGGCCAGGACTCGATGGATGGAAGAGGATCGGCCTAGCAACGGCGAGCCTACTGGCCTACTCCCTCGTCCTTGAGAGCCTCGGATTCTTCGTCTCGACGACGACGGCCGTGACAGCGCTGGCGCTCCTGTTCGAGGGTCGACCCCTCAAGAGCATGATCACGGCGGCTGTGTTCACCGGCGCGCTTTACGTCCTCTTCGTCTTCGTACTGCAGCTATCCCTGCCCATCGGTACGCTGTTTCTGCGACGTGGGTAAAACACGCTGATGGAAACCGTCACTCTCCTCATCGACGGCTTCCGCGTTGCCCTTGCACCGTTGAACCTCGGCCTTGCGATCGGCGGCGTATTCCTCGGAACGATGGTGGGCATGCTGCCGGGAATCGGCCCGATCAACGCGATCGCGATCCTGATTCCGTTGCTCTTCGCCTCGGGGCTGCCACCCGAGTCGGCGCTGATCCTGCTGGCCGGCATCTACTACGGATCGCAATACGGGAACTCGATCGGCACGATTCTCCTGAACGTGCCAGGTACGGCGTCGGCGGTTGTGACCGCGGTCGACGGGTATGCGATGACGCGGCAGGGAAGGGCCGGTCAGGCACTCGCCACGTCGGCGATCGCGTCGTTCGTGGGGGGAACACTGTCGATCTTCGGCTTGGTGATCTTCGCTCCGGCGCTCTCCCGTTGGGCGATTCGCTTCGGTCCCGCCGAGTACTTCGCCCTCATGCTGTTCGCGTTCTCGGCTCTGTCGAGCCTTGCGGGCCGGAGCGTGGCGAAGGCGATTGCGGCCACGGCGTTCGGGCTGTTCCTGGCGACCGTGGGCCTCGATCCGAACAGCGCGATCCCGAGGTTCACGTTCGGACAACTCAAGCTCCTGGACGGGATGGACTTCGTCGTCGTGACGATCGGACTGTTCGCGGTGAGCGAGGTGCTGCACGTGCTCGAGCAGGGAGAAGCCGGACAGGCGGCAACCACCGCTGTCGGTCGAGTCATGCTGAGTGCGAAGGAGTTAGCGAGCTCCGGTTGGACGATGGTGCGGGGGAGCGTGCTTGGCTTCCTGGTGGGTGTCCTGCCTGGCGCCGGTGGGACGATCGCGAGCTTCGTCGCCTACTCCGCCGAGCAGCGGATCGTCGACCGCGAGGGAACCTTCGGCGAGGGGGACATCCGAGGGGTCGCCGCACCCGAGGCGGCGAACAACGCTGCGGCGACGGGAGCGATGATCCCGCTGCTGACCCTCGGCATTCCGGGTAGCGGGACGACCGCCGTACTCCTCGGGGCGCTGATGGGTCTCAACGTCACCCCAGGGCCGCTCCTCATCGAGCGGAGCCCGGAAGTCTTCTGGGGCCTCGCGGCGTCGATGTACATCGGCAACGCCTTCCTTCTTCTGCTCAACCTCCCGCTCGTGGGGCTTTTCGTGCGGGTCCTACGCCTCCCCCGGTGGTTCCTGATGCCCGCCGTGGCGGCGCTGAGCTTCGTTGCCGTATTCGCCGTGAATCGAAGCGCGTTCGACCTCGTCCTCATGACGGCGTTCGGACTGATCGGCTACGTGATGCGTAAAGCCGGCTTACCGTTGGCACCGGTCATTCTCGGGTTGGTTCTGGGCCCGCTCATGGAAAAGAACCTGCGCCGTGCCCTGGCGCTGAGCGGGGGCGATTGGAGCGTACTGTTCTCGAGCCCGATCGCCATCGCCCTTTGGCTTGTCTCAGGATTGAGCTTTCTCGTTCCGGTTCTGTTGGCGCGGCGGGCACTCTCTTGACCGGCCCTACCTAGCTGCGGGACCTTTATGTGCCGGCAGGCTCCCCAGACGAGGGCCTCGGCCAGCCGCCTTCCCGGATTGGCAACCATCAATGATCATCCCACGTCGTCGTACCGCCCGTCTCAAGGTCACGAGCCTACGCGACGGAGCGCGGACCTCGCGAAGCGACGTCGTGGCTATCGAGGAACCGCTCGAGATCAGGATTTCGTTCGTGTCGGAGGGGCAGCGGGAGCAACGGAGCGTTTCCGTCACGATGCGCACGCCGGGTGACGACTTCGAGCTCGCTGCGGGCTTCCTGTTCACGGAAGGACTGATCTCGGACCGACGAGATATCCAAGAGATCACCTATTGCTCCGGGGAAGAGCAGCAGGAGTACAACCTGCTCGAAGTGCGGCTGGCTCCCAATGCCGCGTTCGACACCGCTCTCCTGAACCGCAACTTCTACATGACCTCGAGCTGCGGCGTTTGCGGAAAAGCTTCGCTCGACGCCATCGAAGTCCAGGGTTGCTCCGCGATTCCCGACGGCACGCTGACCGTGTCGGCCGCAGTGCTGACGAGCTTGCCTGAGGCGCTTCGTGGCGCACAGCCCGTCTTCGAGCAGACCGGTGGGATCCACGCAGCCGGATTGTTCGACAACGGCGGCGAGCTGCTTGCCCTTATGGAGGACGTCGGGCGCCACAACGCGGTGGACAAGATTGTCGGGCAGGAGTTCCTAGAGGGGCGCGTCCCCCTCTCCGACCGAATCATGGCCGTCAGCGGCCGGACCTCCTTCGAGATCATGCAGAAAGCTTCCATGGCCGGAATCCCAGTCGTGGCCGCGGTCGGCGCGCCCTCCTCTTTGGCCATCGACCTCGCCCGGCGCTTCAACGTGACCCTCGCGGGCTTCACTCACGCCGCCGGATTCAACCTGTACACGGGGCATGGCCGAGTGGCCGAGTGAGCGCCCTCCGTCACCCGATCTTCGGCGTCGTCTTGGCCGGCGGCGGTAGCAGCAGGTTCGGGAGCCCGAAAGCGCAAGCGATCCTCGCAGGCCGCACCCTCCTATCCAGGGCGCTGGGCATCCTCGGGGTCGCGGGTCTCGACACGGGCGTCATTGCCAATCGGGCTTCCGACCTACCGGGCCGGGTCCGGTGGGACAGCGATGGGCGTGGCTGGGTATCCCTGCCAGATTCCGTCGGGGGAGCGCGGGAGGTACCCGTGCGCGCGGACCTGAAGCGCGGGGCGGGCCCGCTGGGCGGTCTCCATTCTGCCCTCCGCTGGGCGGCGGAGCGAGGTGATGCCGGCGTCTTCCTCCTGGGCTGCGACATGCCACTCGTTCCGTCGGAGCTCGTGGGCCGGGTATCGAGGAGTTTCGACGAAACGCGCCCAGTCGCCCCAGCGAGTGACGGCCCGCTCGGTGTGGAGCCCCTGTGCGCGGTGTACCCCGTGAGCCTGGTCGCCACACTGGAGGAGCGGCTCGCTGCGGGCCAACGAGCCATGGGCGACCTCCTGTCAACGGTGGACCATGCCGTGTTGACGCGCGACGAGCTCGGGTCGGCCATCGATCCGATTCTCGCCTTTCTCAACGTGAACACCCCGGAGGACCGGGAGCGGGCCGAGAAGATTCTTCTCGCTGCCGGCCCGTCGGCCGGCGAGAGTCGGACTCAAGGCGAGCGGCGTCGACCGTGACACCCCCCGTCGTCTGCATCATCGGAAAGAAGAACTCGGGCAAGACCCGACATGCGATCGCGCTGGCGGCCGAACTCCTCCGCCGTGGCCGCCGCGTGATGACTGTCAAGCACGGTCACGGATTCGAGATCGACAAGCCGGGCACGGATTCGTGGAAACACCGCCACGAGGGCGGAGCTCGGCGCGTCGTCCTGGCCGGTCCGACGGAGATGGCGGTCTTCGGCGAGTGGCCGACCGAAGAGATGGGCCTCGACGAGATCGTTGAACGGTTTCTTTGGGACGCGGAGCTCGTCCTCGCCGAAGGGTACATGCGTGACTCGTTTCCGAAGATCGAGATCTTCAGACGGGATGCCGACCCGGAGCCGATCTATGGGCACGCCACCGACCACCCCGGCTCGTACTTGGCCATCGCCACCGATGCGGTGAACCTCGACGCGCCTTGCCCCGTGCTTCGCCTCGATGACCCCCGGCTCATTGCCAAGCTCGCCGACCTGATCGAGTCGGAGCTGCTGAGCTAATGGCTCGCCACCCGTTCTGGTGTGGTGACACTAGGATTCCGCACGCTCGCTTTCTGCCAGCAGGGACCGAACCTTGAGGGCGAGCGCTTCAGGGGCGAAAGGCTTCTGGAGAAACGGGAGCTCGGTGGCGTCGGGTCCCGTGATCCCCGCCTGCTCCTCGTTGTATCCAGATATGTAGAGCACCTTGGTGCCGGGCCTGTCGGCGAGGAGTCGCTCCGCCAATTCGCGGCCGCACATCGCCGGCATCAACACGTCGGTCAGAAGGAGGTGGATCTCCGCGGGGAATGCTGCCGCCTGACTGAGCGCGTCGACACCGTTCACGGCGGCGAGAACACGGTAACCGGCGCGCTCGAGCACCCTTTGGACGAGGCGTCGCACCACCTCCCGGGCCTCGGCGACGAGAACCGTCTCGACGCCGTC
The DNA here is from genome assembly GCA_965248625.1 of Longimicrobiales bacterium. Lineage (GTDB taxonomy): Bacteria > Gemmatimonadota > Gemmatimonadetes > Longimicrobiales > Gaopeijiaceae. Next base: position 4,130,014 of record OZ252109.1, read on the forward strand.
GCGGGAATCGGGCGCAGCCGGCATGGGAGGCGGGGCCGGTGAGGGAATCACCGCCGCGGGGACGTATAGTGACGCTGTCGTCCCTTCGCCGGGAACCCATTCGAGCGGGATGGCCCGAGGCTTCGACGCGCGATCGCATAGGCCGTCGCGAGACCCAGCCCAGCGTGCTTCGCGGAGTCCCTACGACAGAAGAACGGCTCGAAGGCGTGCACGAGCGTCACCTCATCCATCCCAGGGCCGGTGTCCGTCACGTGAACGGCCAGGTAGCTTCCCGGCGCGAGCCCATCCACCGCCTCGCTCAACTCCACCTTCGTCGCGCGCACGTCGAGCTTCCCTCCGTCCGGCATCGCCTCCAAGGCGTTGTCCATGAGACTCGAAAGCGCTTGCTGCACCTGGTCCGGGTCCGCCTCGACCGTGAGCGGTCCGTCGCACGTAACGGATGGAGCGATCGAGGGTCCGGGGGTTCAGCTCGCCCTTGACGAGATAGTCGCTGGCGCCGGCTTCCATGGCGTGGAGGTCGAGGTCACGGTCACCATGAGCCGTGAGCATGATCATCGGTACTTTGGTACCCAGGGCTCTCGCCGCCTGTAGAAAGTCGAGCCCCGTCTCACCTTGGAGGTAGTAATCGACGAGGAAGAGCTCGTAACGGCCGGTCGCTGCACGCTCGAGCGCTTCTTCGCAGGTGTGGGCCGAGTCCATAGTCCACTTCGGGCCGTCCAGCTGCGTGAGGATCGCGGCCGTGAGGAGGTGGGCTTCGGGCTCGTCGTCCAGTAGAAGGAGGTGGTGCGGGGAAGGTGGCACGAAGTCGTCTCGGTTCACGAGTCAGTGTGGTGATTCGACGGTCTGGCAGGAGCTCAGTCGTCGGGCGTAGGTCTGCGCCGCAGTCGCTTGACCCGCGCACGGCGGCGCTTCTCCTCTCGCCGAATGCGCTTCTGGGTTCTGGGGATGCGGGTCGCGGTGCGGGTCGGCTTCTGCATCAGCTTCTTCTCGAGTCGCCTGCGGAGTCTCCGGAGCGCCGTTCGCTTGTTGCGGTGTTGGCTTCGCTCTTCCCGCGCCGTTACGACCACGCCGCTCGGGAGATGCCTGAGCCGAACACCGCTGTCCGTGACGTTTTGGTGTTGGCCGCCCTTTCCCCCGGCCCGGAAGGTATCGACCCGGCATTGACGGAGTAGATCATCGTCCGACTCCGGGACGTCGATGGGTGTAACGCCTTCGGCATGCGTCATGCTACGCTTTTCTCTCTGGGCGAAGTCAGGGGAACTCCCGCCCCTTCAATACGGTTGAAATGGCAGACGGGCACTCGACGTCGTACTCTGCATCGCGTCGGTGCGCAGCGACGGACGGGAGGGACCACCCCGGCGGATACGCCGGCGAGGAAAGTAAATGTTGGAACGGATGGAAGAGACCCCGGGTGCGAGGTTCCTCCTCGTTCTGGCGTCCGTGGTCGTCGTCGTCGCAGGGCTGAAGCTAGCGGCGGACGTGCTCGTGCTGTTCTTCCTGGCACTGTTCCTCGCGGTCCTCACGCTCCCCGTCATGATGTGGCTGCGCAGGTATCGCGTGCCATCCCCGTTGGCGATCATGCTCTCCGTCCTGGTCATGGTGGCGGGCTTCGGTGTGATCATCTTGCTGGCCAGCCAGTCGTTCGCCGAGTTCCAGGCTCGCTACCCCGCGTACGAGCTCCGCTTCACGATCCTGTGGGGGAACTGGGCGGAGAGGATCCAAGCTGTCGAGTTGCCGGTTGTGGGCGACATCTTCGCACAGATCCCCGACGTCTTCGACCTGAGCGCGGCGCTCGACCTGGCGACGGGTACTGTCCAGCGTGTGTTGGGCTTCGTGACCGACACGTTCCTGGTCATCCTCATCATGGTGTTCATCCTCGCGGAGGCCACCATCTTCCCGCACAAGTTCCGGGCGGCTCTCGGCCCTACGGCGGGAAGCTCGACACGGCTCACGAAGATCGTGCGCGAGGTCCAGACCTACCTCGGCATCAAGACTCTGGTCTCGTTGGCCACCGGTGTGACGATTGGCGCCTTCGCCGCCTTGATCCAGCTCGACTTCCCCATCCTTCTCGGGCTCATCGGGTTCCTTCTGAACTACATTCCGACGATCGGCTCGATCATCGCATCCATCCCGGCTGTCGTACTTGCGCTCGTCATGTTCGGGCCAGGCCCGTCGATCGGTGTGGCTCTCGTCTACCTGGCAATAAACACCGTTTTCGGCAACGTGATCGAACCGACTCTGATGGGGCGTCGGCTTGGACTGTCTACGCTGGTCGTCGTGCTATCGCTCGTCTTCTGGGGATGGGTGTGGGGGCCGCTGGGGATGTTCCTGTCCGTGCCTCTCACCATGATGGTCAAGATCATGCTCGAGAATACGCCGGACCTTCGCTGGATGGCGGTGCTCCTCGACAAGGGAGCGCCCGACACGGCGTCTATCCGAGGCACCCGTTTCGCAGCGGCACGAGTCCCGGCTGGGAGCGGCGCCGCTGGCGAGCAGTGGGGTTTGGTCGGCTCGGATCCCGGGCCTGAGATTGCGAGCTCGAGAGGGCCTGTCGAGCCCGAGCCGGACGAAGTCGGGATCTCGGGCGCCGTGGAGGAGTAGCAAGCGTCCATGACCGACTCCGTCTTCGACCGCCTCCCAGAAAACGCCCGGATCTGGGTATTCGGCACTGAACGAGCCCTCCCCGACCGAGAACGCTCCCAGTTGCTCGCCTCCGTCGAAGGATTCCTGGGTCAATGGAGGGCGCACGGAGCGCCTCTTTCGGCAGCGCGAGCATGGCTCCACGACCGGTTCCTGCTGGTGGGTGTGGACGAGAGCGTCACACCGCCTTCTGGATGCTCAATCGATGCGCTGGTGCACACGCTGAAGGCGCTCGAAGCGGAAATCGGCGTCACCCTCGTGGACAACGCACCCATCTACTACAGATCGGCGAATGGAGTGGAACGGGTGAGTCGGGCTCGATTCCGAGAGCTGGCGGAGGAAGGCGAAGTGACGGCCGACACCCCCGTGTTCGACAACTCGATTACGCGGATGGCCCAGTTTCGTGGGGGAGCCTGGGAGGTGCCGGCTCGCCAGAGTTGGCACGGGAAAGCCTTCTTCAGGTCCGCCGTCTCGGGCTGATTTAGAAAACCCCGGGGGGGCGGTGCCTCCCCGGGGCGTTTCATACGTCCGGCCGCTGGGCGGGAGGCCGTGAAAGGCGGTCAGCGGTCCAGAGGTACGACATTCTCGGCGGCGGGTCCTTTGGGTCCCTCGATGACCTCGAATTCGACTCGCTCGCCTTCGGTCAGCGACTTGAAGCCGTCACTCTGAATGGCGGAGTAGTGGACGAAGCAGTCTTGATTGCCGTCCTCCGGCGCCAGGAATCCGAAGCCCTTCGCGTCGTTGAACCATTTCACGGTTCCGTTCGTTTTCATGCTGCTGCTCCCTCTGGGTACGCGGGTTCTACACGGCGGGATCGCCGTCCTCGACAAACAGCCTGATTTTCAGTGATTTCTCGCACGAGGCGCCTTCCGGCGGGTGGCGCGGTTGAGATCCGGGGGTGGCCACCGATGTGGATCGTCTAGGAACCTGCTACTGCGCTGGGTCTGCTAGTCTCTTCTGGCCAAGCGGCCATTACGGTACAAGGTGATCCTTGAACCGTCAAGGGATTTACTAGGGAAACACCTAGGGCGGAAACAGGGGGAAGCCCGAGGTGGGAAGTGCGGGGAAACCCTAGGTGAGAATCGAGGAGAAGCCCTAGGTAGAGAACTGAAGCGAAGCCGCCGGGCGGTCCGGGAAGGCCCTACCCAGTGGTACCGTCGGAGAAGAAGGGCCTCCACTTCTCTTCAGGCGACGGCCGTGTCAGCAGGCTCACGGTCACCATCAGGGTGATGGAAGCCAGGACACCCGGAATCACGATGAAGTCGCTGGACGCGAAGTCGAACTCCATGCCTCCGATCTCCGTCGCGAACCACCCCACTCCAGCCCTCGACAGAACGGCGATGCCGAGCAGTGTGACGAGCCCCCCCGCGATACACGCTACGCCTCCGGCCGGGGTTACGCGTTTCCACAGGAACGCGGCGAGCAAAGCAGGCGTCAGGCTCGCTCCGACCAGGGAGTAGGCGTAAAGGGCCATCGCAAGGATCGTGTCGAATTGCGTCAGCAGCAGCGGCCCGAGCACCCCGAAGAGCACGATGAAAACCCGCTGGACGAAGATCAGCTGACCCTCGGTGGCGTCGGGGTTGATGAACCGCTGGTAGATGTCCCTGCTCACGTTCGTGGAGGGCACCAGCAGGAACGTGTTTCCAGTGGACAGCACAATCGCGACGGCTGCGGCCAAAAGAATGGCGCCGCCGAGCACCGGTAGCCCGTTCGCCGCGATGTGCAGGATGACCGTCTCCGAGGCCGCTCGGCCAACGATGGAAGTCCCTTCCATGAGCCCCGGGTAGGCGGCGCGACCCACGATGGCGAGGAGGGCCAGTGTCGTCTCGATGAGGACGACCCCGGCTACCATCCCGATGACGGCATTGCGCGCCGCGTGCTCGTCCTTAGCCGAGAAGAACTTCTGATACATCCCGCTCTCACCGAGCAGCAGGAGGAAGGTGGGCATCGCGACGCCGAGGACCCAGAGGGGGTTGTGGCCTCCCAGTGGTGCGAGGTGGTCTGCCGGAAGGCCGTCGACGACCGCCCCGAGGCCTCCCACCTGGAACACCAGATAGGGAAGCGTGACTAACACCGCCAGCGTGATGATGACGCCGTTGAAGAGGTCGACGGTGACGATCGACACCATGCCCGCCAGCGCGGTGAACGCGACGATCACCGCTGCCGTGATGATCATGCCGGCCGTCGGGCCTATGGCCCCCTCAGTGGCGATCGTGAGGATCCACCCACCCCCGCGGAACTGGTACGCGGCGATGGTCACGTATGCCAGGATGATGGCCACCGTGCCGAGTACCCGGGCCGTCGCGTTATAGCGCTGTTCGAGTAGGTCGGGAACCGTGTACTGCGCGATGCGCCGGACGCGGTGGGCAAGGAAGAAGACGACCACGAGTCCCACCCACCCGCCGAAGCTGAACCACAGCTCGGCGATGCCGGTCCGGTAGGCCAGGCCCGCACCGCCGAACAGGGACCCCGACCCGATCCAGGTGCATACCAATGTCCCCACCAGGAGCGCTACCGGGACGGAGCGCCCTGCGACCATGAAGTCATCGTGACTCTTGACCTGGCGCGACTTCCAAACGCCGACGCCCACGATCGTCGCTGTGTAGATGAGGATGACGACGATCAGGAGGTTCATGCGGGCCTCACGGTGCGATCCGTCGCCACCCGACAGCAGCCAGAACCGCAGGGCCGACGCGGACGACCCATGCGTAGGCGAACAGGTTGCCGGTCATGATGCGCCGTCGCTCAGGTGTTGCGCCAGGAAACGGGCCGCTTCGGGCTCGGCCCAGGAGGTCGGGCGCCAGGGAACGCTCCCGCCTATGAAGCCGACATGGCCCCCGCGATCTACGAACGCCTTCACGAGGCACGGGTTCGCGTCGATTGCGGCTTCAGGCAGCGCTTCGCGAGGGAGAAATGGGTCGTCTCGCGACTGGAGGAGCAGAGTGGGCATTTCGATGGCCGGGAGAAACAGGCGGGAGCTACAACGGGCGTAGTAGTCGTCCGCGTTCGCGAACCCGTGAAGCGGCGCGGTCGCGACGTCGTCGTAGTCTCGGAGGGTGCTGGCAGTCAAGGCGCGCGCCGTGTCGATCTCGCCGTTCAGGCCTCCGGCCTTGGCGCGGATCTTCCCTTGAAGCGAGCGCAGGAAGTAATGGGTGTAGGCGCGGCTCATGAAGCCCTCGGATAGGCGATCCGCAGCGGCGGCAAGGTCGAACGGAACCGAGATGGCCGCCGCAGCTCGAAGGGGCGACTCGGCGCCGCGCTCGCCGAGGAACTTCAGCAAGACGTTTCCACCGAGGCTGAAGCCGACGGCCCCGAGCGGACGCCCTGGAAAGCGCTCGGCTAGATGCTCGGCCAAGAACGCCAGATCGCCGGTCTCCCCCGAGTGGTAGAATCGAGGCGTACGGTTCAGCTCGCCGCTACACGCGCGGAAGTTCAGGCCTACGGGGCGTATTCCGTGCGCAAACAGCTCGTTGAGCATGAGCCGCGCATAGGACCGCTCTATCGATCCCTCGAGGCCGTGGAGCACGATCGCAACGGGCGCCCCCGGTACGGGCTCCGTGCCGACGTCCACGTCCAGGAAATCACCGTCCGGGGTCTCCAGACGATGCCGCTCGAGGGGCGGGCGTTGGCGCGAGCGCAGGAACTTCCCTCCGATCGTTTGCGCGTGGGGATTCGGAAGCCACCACGGCGGCCGGTAGCTCCGGACCTCGTAGGTCATGCTGTCGCGGCCATCCACGGCGGGTCCAGCTCCGCGATCTCTCGGTAGGTGGGGCAACGCGGGTCGTGGGCTCCGGGGAGGTATCCTGTGCTGATGAGGAACTCGCCCGTGATCTCGCCGCCCGTGAAGCGAAACGTCTTCTTGAAGAGCTTCACCCAGTCGGGCTTGTCCATTGGGTGATGCGCATCGAGCCATTCGCGAAAGGATCCGTGTTCCGACTGGAGCCGCTGGATCTGCTTCGCGTTGTGGATAGCCGCTTCGACCTTGAGTCGGTTCCGGATGATGCTGGGGTCCGCGAGCAACCGGGCGCGGTCTCGGTCACCGTACGCCGCGACCTTGTCGATCCGGAACCCGTCGTAAGCGACCCGAAAGCCATCCTTCTTCTTCAAGATCGTCAGCCAATTGAGCCCCGCCTGGTTGATTTCGAGAAGGAGCCGTCCGAAGAGGGCGTCGTCGTCGTCGATAGGAAAGCCGTACTCCGTATCGTGGTACGGGCCGTGGAAGGGATCCGCCGCGGCAAAGCCGCAGTAACCCCTCAGCTCCGGGATTTCGGGCACGAACGCACTCTCTCGGGATGTGTCATCTGTGAAACGAGCGGGCGTGAAGGTACAGTGGTGACGGGGGTGAGGCGATGGTGACCGTCAGTTCGGCCGATTGTCACGATTCGCGAGGTCGGGGAGGTGGAACGGGGCGGCCTCGAGGCCGCCCCGTCTCTTGAGCGAAGGTCGCGAAGCGAGCGGGATGGTCTATCCGCCGGATCCCGTGAAGTTGATGGTAACCGTCTGACCGGCCGCGATTGTCACGATGCGCGAGGTCGGAGAGAAGACGAAGCCCATTGGGATGTTCGAGATGCTCACCGTATACGTTCCGGCCGGAAGCGTACTCAGTGTGTACCGACCGTTGTTGTCAGTCGTGGTGGATCGGTTCACCGGGCCGGTGACGCTCACGGTGACACCCGGGACTCCCAGTCCAGTCACCTCCACGCGTCCCCGGATCGTGCCGTTTCCGCTTCCCTGGATCGTGACCGAGCGCGTAGCCGACGCGGTGGCCCCCTCGCTGTCGGTCGCGGTCAACGTGATCAGGTGGCTCCCCACTCTGAGGCCCGCATAGGAGAACGACGTGCCGGTGCCGATGACGCCTTCCCAGGAGCTGGTCCAGACGAGGGACGCTCCCGTGAGGGGCCCGTCCTCGGGGTCGGTGGCACTGCCGGCGAACGGGACGGCGAACCCCGCCAGGTAGATGCTGATTGCGGGCTCCGTGATGGACACCGTAGGTGGTTGGTTGGGGGCTTCGATCTCGATTGTCACCGAGGCCGTAGACGTCCCGCCGAAACGGTCCGTAGCGGCCAGCGTGACCACGTGGGTTCCGAGCGAGAGATCCGCCCGGGTCAGGCTCTCGCCCGTGCCGAGCGGCCCGTCGCGGTCGCTGGACCACGCGAGGGCGGTGCCCGAGAGCGTGCCGTCCTCGGCGTCGAAAGCAGACCCGGCGAGGGCAACCGGAGTACCAAAGTCGAACCGCTCCCCGTCGCGCGGAGCCGTGATCGCAACGGTCGGGCTTGCGTTCGGAGCCACCTCGATGTCGATGAAGACCGAGGCGGAGGCCCGATGCCTGTCGGTTGCGGTGAGTGTCACGCGATGGCTCCCCGTCGACAGATCGTTCCTCGAAAACGTGGCTCCGGTGCCCAATAGTCCGTCCCGATCGCTCGTCCATACGAGCGAGCTCCCCGAGAGCATGCCGTCCTGGGCGTCCGTCGCTGTTCCCTGAAAGGCTACGCTCTCTCCGGCATCGAACATCGAGACGTCGGGAGGAGCGTCGATCGTCGGAACCGGGGGGGTGTTGGGGAGGACGTCCAACGTGACGGACGTCGATCGCGCCAGCCCTTCTGAATCCGCGGCGGTCAGCGAAATGACGTGTCGACCGAGAGACAGATCGTCGCGGTCGATGGCCTCGCCGATCCCGAGCGGGCCGTCGACGTCACTCGACCACGCCAGCGCCAGGCCAGAAAGCGGACCGTCCTCCGGGTCCGTGGCCGTCCCCTGGAACGTAACCATGTCCGTCTCCGTTGCCGAAGAACGATCGGCCGGGCTCGTAATGTTCACCGTCGGAGGGGCGTTCCCAGTCGTGGACCAGACCACCTGCACCTCTACCGGGATCCGGCAGGCGAAGGGGTCGACCTTGAGGTAGAAGGACACGACAGCGTCCAGCTCGTAGCTGTTCCCCGGGACCGTCGCTGCGTGGGCCTGGAACCTTATCGAACCGAGATCGGAATCGGCCCACATCTGGTCGTCCTGCGCTGAGACAACTTCGGTCAGGGCATCCGAGCCGTCCTCCAGCCGGATCCTCATCAAGTCGGCCGGACTCGCGAGCTGCACGTCGAAGGTTGCCGTGCCACCCGGGACTACCAGAACGGGCTGCGGGTTGATCGTGATCGCACCGGCGCGACACGGGGTAGCCGGATCGATGACCAGAATCCCTTCTTCGAGCTCGTCGAATCCGACTTGGTCGTAGGGATCGCGGGCGTTCGCGCGTATGCCGTAGAACCCGGGCAAGTAGTCGGCCCTCACGACCCGCTCACCCGTTTCTTTCCGCGTGAAAATCGAGTCGTGTGCCCACATCGTCCAGAGCCCAGTAGTCGCGGAGCCACCAGTAAACTGAACGCGGCGCCATCCGGCCCTCCTCCGGATCAACGGCCGAGGCCTCGAGAACCACGGGCTGACCGACTTCGAAGATCTCACCCGGCCGAGGGCTCTCGATCGTGACCTCCGGCGACAGATTGACACCTCCGTAGGACACCGGCAGCACGGTGACCCACGATCCCCCCGCGGAGCTTACGAGACCCGCGGGATCAGTGACCACGACGTCCACCCTGAATACACCTAGGGGCAGGGTCACCTCCAGCGGATTGCCGACCCCGAGGGGCTTCGAAGTTCCACCCGCCTTGACGTACGTCCAAGCGAACGCGCTCGGGCTTAGGTTGTTTAGGACACCATCCCGGTCGGTCCACTTTCCCGTTGCGCTCAGCGTAAGCGTTTGACCCTCCGAGAATACCGACCCAGCGGACGGAGAATCGATCGTTGCACTGGGGTCGGCGGACTGGTCGGTGTCTGGGCTGTCGTCGGGTTCCATGACGCCCGGGACGCAGGATTCATCCTCGTCGCAGCAAGCAGGTATTACCGCCATGCTGAGGACGGCTACGATCAATGCGATCAGTCGTCTGTCTGGTCGATAGCGGTGCATGGTTCGCCTACCTGATGGGGTCGATTCCCTCGTTACAGGGGGAGGCGACGTCCCGGCCGAGAACGGCCAATCTGGCGAAGTCGGGAACAACAGACGGGGCGGCCGCGAGGCCGCCCCGTTGCGAGGCGTCGGACCCCTTCGACGGCCTAGCCGCCGGTTCCCGTGAACGTGATGGTGACGGTCTGGCCGGCGGCGATTGTCACGATGCGGGAGGTCGGCGAGAACACGAAGCCGGGGGGATGTTGGAGATGGTCAAGGCGTATGTGCCCGCCATCAGCGCGCTGAGCTTGTAGTTGCCATTTCCGTTGGTGACCGTCGAGCGCGTGACCGGCCCCGTGGCGGTCACCGTGACGCCTGAGATTCCCAGCCCGGGCACCTGGACCCGCCCGCGGATCGTAGCCGTGCCCGCGCCCTGGATCGTGACCGAGCGGGTCGCCGACGCGGTGGCACCGTCGCTATCCGCGGCGGTCAGGGTGATCACGTGGCTCCCGACCCGCAGATCGGACCTCGTAAACGACGTCCCGGTACCTATTACGCCTTCCCAGGAGCTCGTCCAGACCAGGGACCCTCCCGAGAGGGGTCCGTCCTCGGGGTCGGTGGCGGTACCAGCGAACGGGACCGCGAAGCCGGCCAAGTAGGTCCCGATGGCGGGCTCGGTGATGGTGATCACCGGCGGTTGATTGGGCACGACGGGCGCTTCGATCTCGATCGTGATGGAGGCTGACCCGGTCGCGCCGTGACGGTCGGTGGCTGCAAGGCTGACGACGTGCGTGCCCGTCGAGAGATCGTCGCGGACGAGGCTTTCGCCAGTGCCCAAGGCGCCGTCGCGGTCGCTCGACCACGCGAGTGATGCCCCCGAGAGAGCTCCGTCCTGGGGGTCCGTTCCAGCGCCCGCGACGTTATCGACTCCCCCATGGTGAACGCCTGGCCGTCGGCAGGGCTGGTGATCGTCGCCGTCGGGGGATCGTTCGGAACGATATCGATGGTAACCGAAGCGGTTCCGACGGCACCGAGGTGATCAGTAGCCGTCAGCGTGATCACGTGCCGCCCGAGCGACAAATCAGCTTTCGTGAGCTGTGTGCCGGTGCCCAGGGTGCCGTCCCGGTCGCTTGCCCACACCGCGGCGAGGCTATGGCTGGGTCCCAGTCGCCTACAAATCCGACGAAAGAGACCGGATCACCCGCGACGAACACTTCCCCATCCACGGGGGCTTGATATGCTCACGACGGGTGGGTATTTGCCGCCACCTCGATGGTCACCACAGCGCTTCCCGTCAGCCCTGCCTCATCGGTTGCCGTCAAGGTGATCACGTGTGTGCCGACCGAAAGATCATCGCGACGGAAGTTCGCTCCACTCCCGAAGGCTCCGTCCCGATCGCTTGTCCACGCGAGAGCGGGACCAGCGAGCGGGCCCTTCTCGGGATCGATGGCCGAGCCACGAAAGACGTAAGACCTGCCTTCGATCAAGACTGCACCGTCCAAGGGATCCGCTATCGAGGCTGTCGGCGGCAGGTTGAGGCCTCCTACCGGCGCAACGATCTCCACGTCCAAAGGCACGCGGCACACGTATCCGCCTTCGAAGTCGAGAAAGTAGCCGGCAACCTGGAAGGTGAATCGGTCGCCGATGCCGACATCGTTGCGAGCGAGGAGGCTGACCTCTCGGGTCGCAGCCCCGACCTGGCGTTGGGTCGGATAGATCTCAGCGAATTCCGGGATCACACCGTGACCGTCTAGCCCGTTCGCGATCGCGTCTCTACCATCCTCAACCCTCACCCGGACACCGCCCGCGTCCAGTGGCGCGATGGACACCGTCGCTGTCCCTGCCATCCCGAGGGGCACCTGAACAGGATTGGGAGTGACGGACACGCTGCCCTCAGCGCAACTGGCCGTCCCGTAGATGAAGACGGGCGGGCTTTGCGCGTAGTCGGTTGCCGTGTAGCTGTCTCTGGCAGTCAGCTTGGCCGTATACACTCCCGGTGGTAGGTCGCTCAACAGCACGCGAGGGCCGGTCCCGGCGCTGCCATACCCACGGACGTACCACTGGAGCGCGTCATCCGGAAGGACACCCTCCTCAGGGTCCACGGCCGAGCCTTCCAGGAGAATGCTGGCCGGGGCCGCATAGACGTCCCAGGCCGCAGGGCTCGTGATGGTGGCCTCCGGGGCTCTGTTGGCGCCTCCGTATTCGGGTGGGAGAACCGTGATGATTATCTCGGCGGTACCGCGTAGGCCATCCCCGTCGCTTACCGACAAGGTGAGCCAATGAACGCCTCGCAGAAGTGCAGTGACGAGCGGGCTCCCCGTCCCGAGCGTAGAGCCGTCAAGGATCCAGATCAGCGCTGCCCCAGAAAGCTTGCCGTCTCGGTCGTCGTTCGCCTTTCCTACGAGTGTGATGGGCTCGCCTTCCGTGAAGACCGAGGCCGCCCTGGGAGCCAAGGCCGCGGGCGGGGCGATGATTTCGACTTCTGGTGCCGTGTTCGTATCGACGTCGGTGGAGCCGGATTCGTCATCAAGTAAATAACAAGCCGGTAGGACGGCGAGTCCTATGATGATCGTCGTAAGGTATGCTTGTTCGCGGTTCAGGAACGAGACGCTCATGCTCACCTTCCGGTCTGAGGTTTGCTCACCCCGGAAAGGCTAGAGACGAGTCGGAAACGGCCAAAGCGGATAGGGATCGGGCGGGCTCCAGGCCCGAGGAGGTCCGGACAGGCGCTCGCGAATGCGATGCGGTCACCTCGCCGTCGAACGACTCCCGGCGTTGTTGGACACGCTCGCTCGGACTAATCTGAGCTAATGTCTACGATGCCCGAGCCCCCCGACGTCACCGCCCTCCTCCTCGAGCTTTCCGGCGGGCGCCGAGAGGCGCTCGACGACCTCCTACCGCTGGTATACGACGAGCTCCGACGGCTCGCACACCGGCATCTGGGCGGAGAGCGCGTGGGCCATACCCTGAATACCACTGCCCTCGTCCACGAGGCGTATGTGAAGCTCGTGGACGTGCAGCGAGTGGAGTGGCAGGACCGCGGACACTTCCTCGCGATGGCTTCGCGTGCGATGCGGCGCATCCTCGTCGACTATGCGAGGGCCCGGAACCGGGCGAAACGAGGCGGCGGTGCGGAGCGCGTGCCCTTGGATCAAGCCATCCAGATCAGCGATGAGCAGGCGGAGGACCTGATCGCACTCGACGATGCGCTGTCGCGGCTGGAAGCACTGAACGAGCGTCAGTGCAGAGGCATCGAATACCGGTTCTTCGGGGGAATGACGCTCGAGGAAGTCGCGGACGCACTCGGCGTTTCGCATGGGACCGCCAAGCGAGATTGGACCCTCGCCCGGGCATGGCTCAACCGCGAGCTGGGCGGGTCTGCGACCACTACCCTGGAGGCAGGACTAGCCACGACGGAGTAGATCATCGCCTAACGAGATGAGGACGCGGTAGATGATCTTCGTCCCTGCTCGAGCGGCCCGACCGACCGAGATCCACGCCTCACGCGCGTGTTTGCGGCACACGTTTTCGACCCCAGAGGTGACGCTTGACGGACCAGAGCGAACGCTGGAGCCGGGTGGAAGACCTCTTCTTCGAGGCCCTCGAGTTGGACGCCTCCGCCCGGGCGGGCTTCGTCGAACGTCATTCCGGAGCGGATGACGTACTGGCGTCAGAGGTACTCGAGCTCCTCGAAGCGCACACGGGGGACGGCGGGTTCGACCGAGTGGCCGAGAGCCTTGGGAGCGCGGTCGCTACCCCCGCCTCGGCAACGATGGCCGGCACCCGCATCGGTGCTTACGAAGTCGTCGAGGAGATCGGCCGCGGCGGAATGGGCTCGGTCTACCTCGCTCGGCGCGCGGACGGGCAGTTCGAACAGCGGGTCGCGCTCAAGCTGCACCGCAGCGACATCACTCGCGACGACGTCCGGCGACGCTTCCTCGCCGAAAGACAGATCCTGGCGCGGATCTCCCATCCCAACATCGCCGGCCTCTTGGACGGAGGCATCACCGAGGACGGTCGTTCCTACTTCGTCATGGAGTATGTCGATGGATCGACCCTCGACAAGTTCTGTGACGAACACCGGCTGGACGTTCCCGACCGTCTGCGGCTCTTCCTCTCCGTCTGTGAGGCAGTCCAGCACGCGCATCGCAATCTCGTCGTCCATCGCGACCTGAAGCCGAGCAACATACTTGTGACGGCCGACGGCTCTGTGAAGCTCCTGGACTTCGGCATCGCAAAGCTGCTGGACGCGGGCGAGTTCGCCCAGCCGACGGACCTGACTCAAGCTGGCGTCCGGTTGCTTACCCCGGACGATGCTTCTCCAGAGCAGGTACTGGGCGAGCCGATCACGACATCGAGCGACGTCTATCAGCTGGGGGTGCTCCTATTCGAGCTGTTGACGGCTCGCGTCCGTACCGACTCACCGGCTCCTCGATCGTGGAGCTGGAGCGCGTGCTCACCGAGTCCGATCCGACGCGCCCTTCGACGGTCGTCGCGCGGGTGGGGAGCGTCCCTGGGGTCGGCGGTGACTCTCCCTCCGAGCCTGCAGACGAGCGGGCGGCCGCGCGAAGCACCACGCCGGACCGTCTTCGCAGGCGCCTCGCGGGCGATCTCGACAACATCGTCCTCATGGCGATGCGTCGGGAGCCCGATCGCAGATACCCGTCCGCCGGGGATCTGGCGGAGGACATTCAGCGGCATCTCGAAGGCCATCCGGTGCGCGCTCACACGGACACCTGGTCGTACCGAGCGGCCAAGTTCGTCCGACGTAACAGGGTCGGGGTCGCCACTTTGGCTGCGGTATTCGTGCTCGTTGCCGGCTTCGGCGTGGCGATGGCGCGACAAGCCCGCCAGACGGCCCTGGCCCTGGGTCGCGCCGAACAGGTCACGGAGTTCCTCGTTGGCCTCTTCCAGAGCTCGAGTCCGGAGTTTGCCCGGGGTGACACGGTAACCGTCCGAGAGGTGCTCGACCTTGGGGCAGAACGAATTCGTGTCGAGCTGACGGAAGAGCCCGAGGTCCAGACACAATTGATGAGCGCCGTCGCCCAGGTGTACGAGCACCTCGAGCTGAACGACGAAGCCCTGGCCTTGAGAAGAGAGGTACTCGGAGCTCGTCGGGGGGCCCTATCAACGGACGATCCTGACCTGACGAGTGCCGTTGTCCAGCTGGCGGTCATCACGGCGAAAGAGGGGGAGCCCGACGAAGCCCGTCCGCTGCTCGAGGAGGGGGAGGAAAGGACTCGTTCGAGCTCGTTGTCCAGGGGCGACTTTGCGTTCCAGCTCGGGAATGTCGGATTTGGATGGCAGGTCCTAGGCGAAACCGATCGGGCCGAAGCGCTGCTCGAAGAAGCACTGGCATTGCACCGCAGCCTGCCCGAACCTCTGGAAAACCGAGTGTCGACGTTGACCAACCTCGGGAATATCCGGCTCGTCAAGGCAGATCCGGACAGCGCCGAGGTCTTCCTGCGGGAGGGGCTCGCCATTCGGCGCGAGCTCTACGATGCCGGGCACCCGGAGATCGCCGTCAGCCTCGTCAACTTGGCCGACGCGCTGGTTCAAGCCGGTAAGCCGGTCGCGGCGGATTCGGCGGCGGCCGAAGCCATTCGGATCCGTCGCGAGATCTATCCGGAGGGTCACACCGCTCTCTCGAGCCTCGTGAACATCAGAGCCGGCATCCTTAGGTCGATGGGGGAGCTCGAGGCTTCCGAGGCGTCCTACCGGGAGGCCCTCGGTGATTATCTGGCCGTCTACGGCGAGCAAGCGATACAAGTCGCAATGCTCCGGAACAGTCTTGCGGTGGTTATCAAGGAGATGGGTCGCTTCGCCGAAGCCGAGGCCCTCTTTCGCCGCGCTCTGATCGTCTTCCAGGACCGTTACGGGGACGACCATCTCAACTCCGCCATCGTTCAGACCAACCTCGCGTGGGTCGTATCTCAGCAAGGCAGGGCAATCGAGGCGGACGCGATGTATGCGCCTCCGGTCGAATCGCAACGGCGTGCCCGTGGGCGCACCCCCCCGTCGCTCGTGTTCTGGCGGACTGGGGGCTGGTGCGTCTGGACGCGGGCGATCCCGAGGGCGCGATTACCGCGCTGGAAGAAGCGACGGGGATCTTCGTCGACACCGTCGATCCAGCAGACGCTCAGGCCCTGCGCGCGCGGAATGCCCTCGGCCGAGCGCTCACCTCGGTGCAACGATTCAGTGATGCTGAAACGCAGCTCATGACGGCCTTTGAAGATGCATCGTCGCCTGACCTCCGCAGCTTCACGATCCCGCTGTTGGTGGCGCTCTATGAGGCGTGGGGAAGGCCCGACGAGGCCGAGCGCTACCGCCTGATGGCGGTAGGGGAGGGGAGCGAGGGCTGAGGCATCCGGACGAGGGGTCAGGCCTCCCGACCGGCGCCTCACCCCCATTTCCACCTCATCACGGCGCCCGCCCCCCCGCCGCTCCTCCTCAAGGCGCCCGGAAGATGATCGAGGCACGCTCCCCATCTCCCAGGGTCACCGTCTGTGACGTGAACGGGAAGTTCGCGTACGTCGGGTAGTTCGACATCGTGACGGTGTAGGTTCCGGCCGCGAGATCCATGAACAGGAACTGGCCGATGCTGGTGGTCAGTTGGGTCGCGTCTGCGTCACCGGACAGGGTGACAGTGATGTCGGGCAGCGGCGTGGCGGCGAAGATCACCGCTCCGGCGATCGTGGCGGTGGGAGCGGCCGGAGCACTGACCGTGATGTCCACCGAGGCGGAGGCGGCGGACCCATCCGAGTCCGTCGCAGTCAAGGTGATCGTGTGGTCTCCCACCGACAGGTCGCCCCGCGAGAACGTCTCGCCAGTGCCGAGGGGGCCGTCGCGATCACTGGTCCAAGCGAGGGACGCGCCGGTGAGGTCACCATCTTCCGCATCCGTGGCCGAGCCCTGGAAGTCGATAGGCAGGCCGGCCGTGAAGATCGCGCCGTCCGCCGGGGAGGTGATCGCGGCAGTCGGTGCCGTGTTGCTGGCCACGACGTCGATTGACACGAAGGTCGCGCCCGTGAGGGTTCCCGCGTCCGTCGCAGTCAGCGTGATCGTATGGATTCCGACGGAGAGCGTTCGGTCGAGCGCCCGCCCAACCCCGATCGGGCCGTCGATGTCGCTCGTCCAGGATAGCGCTGCGTCACCCAAGACACCGTCCTGGGCGTCGGTGGCCTGCCCACGGAACGCCACGACGTCTTCTTCCGCGAAGCTCGAACCGTCGGTCGGACGGTTGATCCTCGGTACGGGCGGGGTGTTGAACCCGGCGCTCGCCACGATCTCCAGGTTGAGGGAAATCCGGCAGGCGAACGCGGGAGCAGCTGAGACAACGACAGTCACTTCCAGCGAGTAGTATGAACCCGGGCTCAGGTCGTCGCGAGACTGGAGACTCAGTACCCGATTACGGTCGCTGTGCGCCGCATAATCGAATCCGTGGGCCGTCAGAACGTCGGTGACAGCATCCACCGGGCCGTCCCCGAGCCGTGCCAAGTGCCGTGTCCCAAAGGGCTGTTCGACCTGCAGGCCGACCGTTGCGACGCCGCCGGGATCCATGCGGATCGGGTCGGCGTCCAGGGACACCGGCGCCGAACACGGTTCCGCGGGATCGTAGACCCAAATGCGCGTCTGGCTCCATCCGGTCTCCTGGTAGTAATCCGTCGCTTCCAAGGTGACCGAATAGCGGCCGAGTGGGGCTAGGTCAGTCTTGGTCTGCCGAGGGCCAAGACCGATCGACGTGCATCTCGACGTAAGCGAGGAGCAAAGGGACCAACGTAGCTCGTCGTCCGGCATTGGCCCCTCTTCCGGATCGATGCCGTAGCCCTCGAAGACGATCTCCTCACCGACGGGGAACGCCTCGTCCGACTGTGGACGGGTGATCGTAATCTCGGGCGCTTGGTTGATACGGCCGTATTCCACCGGGTAGATGAAGACCGTTACTTCGTTGGCCGCCCGCCCGCCGGCGTAGTCATTCGCAAGCAAAGTGACGACGTGTACACCGGTACGAAGACGAGACACTGCCAGGGGAGTGCCCGTCCCAAGCTCTCCATCCAGGTCGCTACTCCAAACCAGATTGCCCCCCGTCAGGGTCCCGTCCTTGGCGTCTTCAACGATTGCTGCGAACTCGATCACGTCACCCCTCGAGAACGCCGAGTTACGCGCCGGTGCCGTGATGTTCACAGAAGGGGGGTCGTCGTCGGACTCCACCACTGTCGGGGTATCTTCCGTGCAGGCGGGGATGACGCCCATCACGCACGTGACGATGGCGATTAGCAATCGATTTCCTGTGATCCACGAAACGCTCATCGTAACCTCGCTGCTGAACGCCACTCCAAGGTTGGTTGCAGTATTGGCGACGGCCGAGGTGGAAAAGGCTCAGCGCAGTGGCGATAAAGCGGGCGCACTGCGGGATCGTTGAGGCCAGGTCGCTATTGGAAGAGGCCGAAGTACAGGTCCGAAAGACCCGCCTATCTCCGGACTTGCTGGCTTGGCACTTCCGAGGCGTCCGGGCGGGGGGTGGGGGCCCTCCGCTCCGGCCCCCACCCCACCCCACAACGTCACGGGGCCCGGAAGATGATGGAGGCACGCTCCCCATCGCCCAGCGTCACCGTCTGCGACGTGAACGGGAAGTTGGCGTAGGTCGGGTAGTTCGAGATCGTGACGGTGTAGGTCCCTGCCGCGAGATCCATGAACAGGAACTGGCCGATGATGGTCGTCGTCTGGGTCGCGTCGGCATCTCCAGACAGCGTCACGGTTATGTCGGGTAGCGGCGTTCTCGCGAAGATCACCGCACCCGCGATGAGGGAAGTCGGCGCTGCCGGTGGTCTGACGGTGATGTCTACGGAGGTGGAGCCCACCGACCCGCGTGAGTCCGTCGCCGAAAGTGTGATCCGGTGGTCGCCTTCGGACAGGTCGCTACGCAGAAAGGCCCGGCTGGTCCCGATCGGACCGTCGAGGCTGCTGGTCCACGCCAGGGAGGCGCCGGTCAGGTCCCCATCCTCAGTGTCGGTGGCCGTGCCCTGGAAGTCGATGAGCTCGCCCACCGTGAAGATCGAGCCGTCCGCAGGTGAGGTGATGGCGGGCACCGGCGGCGCGTTGCCCGAGATTTCGATCGTCACGGACGTGCCACTGGAGAGACCTCCGGAGTCGGTGGCGGTGAGCGTGATCACATGGGTCCCCACCGAGAGGTCCGCACGAAGGATCGCCCTGCCGGTGCCCATTGGGCCATCCAGATTGCTTGACCAGGAAAGCGCCGCGGGCGCGAGGTCTCCGTCTCCCGGGTCCGTCCCGGATCCGTTGAAGTAGATCAGCTGGTACTCGTCGAAGCGGGCATCGGCCACCGGTTGCTCGATCATCGCGGTCGGCAGGGCGTTGAACCGCTCACCCGCCACGACCTCCAACTCGATCGGGACTCGGCAGAGGGAGATCGTCCCCTCCTGGACATACACGGCCAGCTCGAGGGAATAGCGCGACCCGAGAGCCACGTCGTCCCGGACCTGGAGGCTGATCACCCGCTCGTCAGCCTTCCAGCCTCCCTCGAACGCGTGGGCCTCGAGCACGTCCTCTACTGCATGGACGGGTCCCGCCCAGAGTTGGGGTCGCGCCCTCGAGTCACGCTCTTTGTCGATCCCGAGAAGCACGGTCGCAACACCCCCCGGAACGACCTCAACAGGGTTCTCGTCCAGTGAAAGGCCTGCTGAGCAAGCTGCCGCCGGCTCGTACACCCAAGGAAAGACCTCTTGCACGGCCTCCGCGCCGTACGCATCAACGGCGTGAAACCAGATCTGGTGCTCTCCTACGGGGAGATCGCTTTGGGTCAACGAGCTTCCGCTTCCCATCGCACCGTCGCCGACGAGTATCCAGCGCAGGGCGTCTTCGGGCATGAGCCCGTCCTCTGGATCGATAGCCGAGCCTTCGAACACGATGGGCTGACCCAAGGGAAAGACGTCGAAAGGGCCGGGCCTCGCGATAGTGGCCACCGGTTTGAGGTTGAGCCCTCCGTAGGAAGGCGGGAAGACATACACGAAGCCCGTTGTCGTGTGCGTGTTGCCGGCGTTGTCGGTCCCTGTCAGCGTGATCGTGTGAGCCCCGTCGCTCAAGCTGGACGACTCGAATGGGATACCCCGGCCCAGCTCGCCATCCAAGTCGCTCGTCCAGACGATCTGTGATGTGCCCAGCCTGCCGTCCTCCGGATCAGACGACGTCCCGTCGAACTTGATGACATCTCCCGAAGCGAACACCTGGCGATAGGACGGTGCCGTAATTGATACGGTCGGGGGGAGGTTGGGGCCGGCCACTGTTTCCTCTTTTTCGAACAATGAGCACGCCGGCAGGACTCCGAACCCCAGGACGGCCATGGCAAGCCCGATCCGTTCGCCGCTCATAATCGTGATACGCATCTCGATCTCCTTACTCGATCGTCTATTCCCGTCGTGGCGGAGTCCCGGTCAGTTGGCCTCCTCCATCGATGGCCGTCTCGCGAAAGCTCGACGACGGTACTGATCCGATAGTCGACCTATTGGCGAGGTCCGAAGCGGAAACGGCTCACGGCCTACGGGCAGGAACGTGACGTAGGTCGGGAAGCCGCTGAGCGTGAGCGCGTAGTCGCCCTGGAAGGGGACTGACCAACAGCGTTCCGGGGACCCGACAAAAGGGCTCATCGAGCGAAGTCGAGCACGTCCAGCCTGACTGGGTCGTCATCGAGAGTTGAGCGAGACCCGCACAAGCCCGATTATCCCTGAAGGCGTGGATCGGCGGGCGCGCGACGGGATCGACCAGTGGCAGACCCCACATGACCTTACCCAACGACGTGACATCCCTTCTTTCCGAGCTCTCCGGGGGACGCCGACAGGCCCTCGACGAGCTCATGCCGATCGTCTACGAAGAGCTCCGGCAGATCGCGCATCTGCACCTGCGAGGCGAGCGCACTGGACACACCCTCAACACGACCGCCCTCGTACACGAGGCGTACGTGAAGCTCGTAGACGTGACGCAGATCGAGTGGAAGGGAAGGGCCCACTTCTTCGCGATGGCATCGCGGGCCATGCGCCGCATCCTCATCGACGCGGCACGCGCGCGGAAGCGGATGAAGCGGGGAGGGGGAGTCGATGCGCTGCCACTCGACGAGGCGGTCTATCTGTCGAACGAAGAGGCGACCGACCTCCTGGCCTTGGACGAAGCTCTCAGGCGCCTCGAGGCGATCGACCCGCGGCAGTGCCGGATTATCGAGTACCGCTTCTTTTCAGGTCTCTCCCTGGAGGAGACGGCCGAGCTCGTGGACGCTTCGGTCGCGACGGTGAAGCGTGATTGGGTGGCGGCCCGGGCCTGGCTGAATCGAGCGCTGGACGGCCCCGGTGCGATGACGCTGCTCGACCCGTGAGCCATTGCCCTGTGGATTCTCGCCGATAAGCCAGGGATCAGGGGCCCCCTCGGGGGTCCAAGACTCGACTCGACGGTCAGGTTTGCATGACGGAAGACGACCCGAGGCCACAGGCGGACCCAGAGGCCTACGAGCGTTGGAGCCTGGTGAAGCGCCTCCTGCTCGAGGTTCTGGATCTGCCTGAAGAGGATCGCGGCGCGCTGCTCGACGGGCGGTGCGAAGGCGACGCCGAGCTTCGCCAGGAGATCGAGGAGCTGGTCGCGGCCCACGACTCCCCCGGTGGGTTCGATCGTCTCTCAGGGCGCCTCGGCCGGTATGCTGAAGACGACACGCCCACAGATCCCGAAGTCGGCTCGCGCATCGGCCCGTACGAGCTTCTCGAGCTGATCGGCCGAGGTGTACCTTGCCCGGCGGGCCGATGGACAGTTCGAGCAGCGGGTGGCGCTCAAGCTCCACCGGAGCGATATGGCGCGGGAAGAGGCCAGACGCCGATTCCTGCACGAGCGGCAGATTCGTGCGGGGCTCTCGCACCCGAATGTCGCCCGCTTGCTCGATGGAGGAGTGGCAGACGACGGGCGTCCGTACTTCGTCATGGAGTACGTGGACGGCGTCTCGGTTGTCGAGTATGCGGATCGGGCCTGTCTAGATCTCAGTGGGCGCCTGGAGCTCTTCCTATCCGTGTGCGAGGCGCTCCGCTACGCCCATCAGAATCTCGTCGTGCACCGGGACATCAAGCCTAGCAACATCCTCGTCACGAACGACGGCGTCCCCAAGCTCCTGGACTTCGGAATCGCCAAGCTTCTAGCCGTCGATTCGCAATCGGCTTCGCCTTCGCTGACGAGGACCGGCCTCCGGCCGATGACGCCCGAATACGCCTCGCCGGAGCAGGTCCGCGGAGAAGCCGTTACGACCTCGAGTGATGTCTATCAGGTGGGGCTGGTGCTCTACGAGCTGCTGACGGGTAGCCGTCCGTTTCTCGGGCTGGAGGGACTCGGCGGAGGGATCGAAGGCGCCAAAGGCCAGGACGAACCCCCCAGACCGTCCGTTGCCGTCAGCGGCCGCTCCCCGGCGAGCTCAAGAGGCGTCGGGCCGCGCACAGCCGCTGAGGTAGCAGGCACCCGCAAGACCACCCCCGATCGCCTCCGACGCCGGCTCACCGGCGACCTGGACAACATCGCTTTGAAAGCCATCCGTCCCGAGCCGGATCGTCGGTACGGGAGCGCGGGCGAGCTCGCCGACGATCTCCTTCGTCACATCGCGGGGCACCCGGTCCGAGCTCGCCCCGACACCTTCGGCTATCGGACGTCGAAGTTCGCGCGACGAAACAAGGTCCCCCTCGGGGCCGCCGCCGCGGTCTTCCTCGTCTTGACCGCGTCGGTAATCATGACGAGCCGACAGTCGCGGCGCATCGCGCTCGAGCGAGATCGGGCCGAGGAGGTGACGGCCCTCCTCGTCGATCTCTTCCGCAGCTCGGACCCTCTAGTGGCGGGCGCGGACACGCTGACTGTGCGAGACGTATTGAATCGTGGAGCCCAGCGTGTGCGCGTGGAACTCGCAGGGCAGCCTGAAATCGAGGCCTCGCTGCTGACCGTCATGACAGAGGTCTACTCACACCTCGGGTTGTACGCCCAAGCGGCTGCGCTCAGCGAAGAGACGCTGGGGATCCGGCGGCGTCTGGCACAGACGACGGACCTCGAGCTACAGCAGGATGTCTCCAACCTCGCGATGTTACGGGCCGAGGCGGGTGATTTCGAAGGCGTGCGACCCCTTCTGGAAGAGGCGGAGTCTCTGCTTCGGCGGACCCAGGGCCCGCGCACTCTCGAAAGAGCGGTGGCGCTCAATAACGCGGCGAAGACGTGGCAGATCCTGGGCGACGTCGACCGGGCCGAGCCTCTGTACCGGGAGTCGATCGGGATCTGGCGCGACCTTCCCGAAGCGGACACGTCGCTGGCCGTGACGTTGAGCAACCTCGCGCGCTTGCGTAGGACCCGTGACGATCTCGAAGGCGCGGAGTCACTGGCTACGGAAGCACTGGCGATCCGTCGGACCACGTCGAACCCGAGCGATTTTCGCATCGCAAACAGTCTCGAGTTGCTGGCGGACCTCCGTCTTCGGCGGAACGACCTCGAGGGTGCTGACACGATCAGCGCCCAGGCGCTCGAAATGCGGCGATCCAGGTTCGAGGACGAACATCCCTCCGTCACGGCCCTGCTGACGCTGCGCGCGCGAGTCCTGCGGGCGCGCCAGGATTGGACGGCGGCTGAGGCCATATTGCGCCGAGCGCTCGCGGCTGCCCAGGCCTCGTTCGGCCCTGACCACTTCGCCGTCGGGAACATCGAAAACGACCTCGCGAACGTCTACCAGGACATGGAACGGCCCGCCGACGCCGAGACCCTCTTCCGTTCCAGCCTTGCGAAGTACGACGCCTATTTCGGTCCGGACCACGCCAACACCGCCATCGTCCGCGGCAACCTGGCGAAGGCCGTCTATCGGCAAAGCCGTTACGCTGAAGCGATTGAGCTCTACGCTCCAGGCGTCGAGGTCCTGCGACGCGAGCTGCCGGAAACGGGGATCACTATCACGGCTCTTACGGACTACGGGGTGGTGTTTCTGGACTCGGGCGATCTCGGAAATGCAGAGCTCGTCCTCGGTGAGGCGCTCGACATGGCCAGGCGAACCTTGTCCGCTCAAGACGATCGCATCCTTGCGGCACAGAATGCCCTCGGCACCACCGTAGCGATGCTCGGCCGGTACGCCGAGGCCGAAGCCCTCTTACTCGCCTCGTTCGAGGCCACGGCCGATCGGCTGCCCGCGGACGACTTCCGAGCCATGGCCATCACCCGACTTGGCCAGCTCTACTCCCGTTGGGGCAAGCCGGCCGAGGCAGCTCGCTTCCAAGCGCTCGCCAGCGCGCCGCCTCGGCGCCCTCGATAGCCACCAGCCTTCCCCGGGAGACCTCTTCGCTCGAGAGCCGGGGACACGAAGTTCCGAGGCGGCTGGCTTCCAGGGTCACGCGCTAGGGCCCGGTCGCCCGCGTGTCCGGTTTCGGTACGTCCGGTCTCTGATCTGGGACGTTCTCCAAACCGCGCCCAACGCGTCGGTACACCCCAAGCCACCCGAAGGCAATGCTTTAGCGAGTCTCATATCCGTGGCATGAAGCTTCCTTAGGGGAACTGGAAGGGGCCGCCCCGTGGGCTGGGGGATGGTGCGGTGTGAGGGGCGGCCCTTTTTGAATCCCTGCCCTCTCCAGTTCGTAGGGTGAGATGACCACAGTGGCTTTTTCCGGGAGGTACATGATGGCGCCAATCGGCTCTCTGATGATCGAAACCCTCCTCACCGCGACCCTCCTACTCAACACGCCCGCCGAAGACCCCGTCCAGACCGACGGCGGAGACCGGCTGTTCGGCCGTGTTGTGACGACTTCGGGGGACGTGTTCGAGGGGTACATCCGTTGGGACAGGAATGAGGGCAGCTGGGCCGACATCCTGCACGGCACGAAGGAGCTTCCCCTCGGCAACATGGTTGAGGCCGAGGAGTTGGGCGCTCCGGAGCACCGGGCGAGGAATGAACTGAGGTTCCTTGGCCTGAAGGTCAGCTGGGACGACGAGGGGGGGTGGCCAGAGGAGGCCTCCTCTGGCATCCGATTCGGACATCTGCGGAGCCTCGAGGTGATCGACGACGACCGCGCCTTACTCGTTCTCAAGTCGGGCGAGGAGCTCGTGCTGGAGTCTGGTTCGACGGACGTGGGCGACGATGTCCGCGGCATCGTGGTGGAGGACGCGGCACGTGGGGATGTCGAGCTCGAATGGCGGGACCTCGAGCTGATCGATTTTTCCGCGGCGACCACAGCGACGCCCACGGCGGACCGGCTGTACGGTACGCTGCGCACCGCTTGGAGAGAGGAATTCACGGGCTTTGTTGCCTGGGACATGGACGAGATCCTCACCTCGGACGTTCTCGACGGCGAGGAGCGCGGCCGAGATCGGGAGATCCAGTTCGGCAGCATCCAGGCTATTGAACAAGACGGGCGCAGCGGGGCCCGCGTGGTCCTCATGGGCGGTGAGGAGATCCGGCTCCGAGGCACGAACGACGTAAACGATGACAACCGCGGGATCGTCATCTCGGACCCCGGTCTCGGGCAGGTGACAGTGCGGTGGGAGGAGTTCGAGGACCTCGTCTTCGAGCCTGCCCCCAGCCCCGTCGGATACGACGAGTACGACGACGGCAAGTCCCTGTACGGAACGGTCGAGACCCGGGACGGGAGCACGCTGACCGGCTTCGTGCGCTGGGACAACGATGAAGAATACAGCTGGGAGTTCCTGGACGGGTATTACCGCGACATCGAGTTGGACGTCGAGTTCAGTCAGATCGACACGATCGAACGCGCAACGTCCCGAAGCTCCGACGTCACGCTCCTCGACGGTCGGACCTTCGAGCTCGGCGGGTCCAACGACGTCGACGAGGACAACAAGGGCCTGGTGGTCGTGACGGACGACGGGAAGGCGGAGTGGGTAGACTGGGGAGATTTCCGGCGCGTTCGCTTCGCACGCTGACCGCTCCTCGACCCACGAGTTCCAGAGCAGATACATGAGGCTCCCAGTAGCCGAGCAGGACTAGGAGACGCCAGGGCGAGCGGGAGCGCCGAACCAAAGCGGGAGCGCGGAACCAACGGGACGGCAGCGGGGATACACGGGTCACCAGATACCGTGAGGCGTTTCCCCTGAACTCCATTGAGCCGTCCGACCGCATTCTGGCCTCCTGGGTGGAAGGCCGTGAGACGGTCGAGGCAGTTTTTGACGAGTTGGATCCCGACGGAGCCCCGCCGCTGGGAGGTCTGCCCAACCGAGCGATCGCGCTCCGTCGAGCTGATGGGACGATCGGCGCGTGCGGCGTCGAGTGGAGATCTCGATTCGCGGCCCTTCCGCGCCTGGCTCTGCGTGAAGCGATCGTGGGGCCCGTTCGTGCTCATGCCGAGCATGCCCGCGGGGACCTCGTTGCGGAGGCCACCATCCTGCGGTCGGCCCTTCGCGAGCTCGCGTTCGGCGACCGTGTCTGGCACATGATCACGCTACGACTCGACGCGGGTCGGGAGCCGCTCGTCACCGTGGCGGTGGAGTACGCGGCGATCCACCGTCTCCCGGTGTCCGTCACGTATCATCCCGCCAACGATTGGACGGATCAGATCCCCCGTCCGGGGGTCCCCTGCGAGCTTCGAGTGCTGATCTACGACTCGTCGGTCAAGGGGCGTCTTGCCAAGCGCCTGGGCGGATCGGGTTACCCCATTCCGTCGTGCAATCCGACGGATACCGTGGGGCGGGATCGCGCGGTCGACTCTGACATGTACTACTTCGCGTTGGACATCACCGAAGGAGTTTCTGACTCGATCAGGAGCCGCGTCGCTCCCGAGGTCTCCGATGTCGTCTTCAGGGAGGCGACTGAAGAGGAGATGTACCCGGGACTCTTCACATTCGGCGAGAACCTGGGATTGGTGGAGCGCAGTCTGCGGGCGGGGGATCGCTGCGTGGTCGGCTTGCTCGATGGCCGAATCGTCTTCCACATGTGGGCATCCGAGAATCAGCGGTTCTTGCGAAGCCTGTATCCCGCCGAGGTCCTCACCCGCAGGAGCGCGCACGGGTACGGCTCCCACACTGCGCCGGAGCTCCGCAAAAAAGGCGTCTACATCGCCGCCCTTTGCTGGTTCATCGACGAAGCCCGTTCCAGGGGGGTCGAGCAGATCGTGGGCCAAGCCGCGGCGTGGAACGATGGTGCGGTCAAAGCTGTCGAGAGACTCGGTTTTCAGCGGATCCAAGTCGGCGCATCGGTCGCCCTCGATCTCAACCCCTGAATACGCCCGCCAGGGCGTGCAGACCCAAGTGCGCCCGGCGGAGCCGGAAGTGCACGCCCCGACAAGCTCGAACTTCGGTGCCGAATGTCCTCTTGTACTCGTAAAGCCCATGCTGTGGGTGATTGGGTTCGTCGGCGCCCTTGGGCGTGCCGCCGAGGTTGTAGCTGTGGAAGCCGTCGGCTTTGAGGGCGACCACCATCTGCCACTGCAGCCAGTGGGCGCCGGATCGTCGGTAGCCCGCCGGTGTTGAGCCTCCTTTCACGCAATATGCCTGACCTCCCCCCCCATCCGATGAGAAGCGCGGCAAGGAGCTCCTCACCCGCGAACCCAGCGACGACCTGAAGGCCCTGCGCCTTCGATCTGTCCGTGATCGCGGCGATTGCGTCCTCATCGATGCGTGAAACCTCGTACCCAGATCCTCGCTCCGCCTGACGCTCCGCCGCCCGGGTCTGGACCTCGTAGAGGGCACGAGCCGCCCCGGCTCCATTCAGATATCTCAATTCCCAGCCAGCGTTGGTGCCCTTTCGGATCCTGGCTCGATGGGCCCTCTTGATGCCGGCGGCGATCTCGTCTTCGTCTCTCGTAAGGTCGAGAAAGAACTCGAAGCGGTCCCGGGTGGGCCGTCCTCCACTCGCTCCCGCGACGGGGCGAAGGGCACCGTACGAGTAGAAGAGGGCCTCGGCGCTGCCCTCGTCGTAGAGGACCCTTGCGAGCGACGAAAGGGATGCACCCTCATCGATACCGTCCGCCGTGACGGGCAACGACGCAAAATGCGCGTGCGTCGTTCCTCTCCCGAGACGGCATTCACTGCGCTCGCCCATCGCCACGCCAACGGGCTCCTCGCCTCGGTACAGTCGAGCGAAGACAGGATTGCCGGGGGGGGGGGGACCGCAACTGTCAGACCAGGCGGTGAATGGAAGAGGCTTCCTCCGAACCGGCTGACCAGCGCGGGCCAATCATGCCCAGGTTCCGGGTCGAGCCTCCACCGGAGGTCCTCTGCGTGCTGGAAGGACGGCATGGCGGCAAAGTAGGGTGAGGCTGGGCGAGCTGAAACCCCGGGAATGACGGGGCCGTAGAGACCTCAGCCATGTGGACTTCACTCGCCGTCGCGGTATTCCTCGGCGCTCAAGTGCCGGAGGCCGCAGTCCCGGACACATCTGAGCTGACCGACGCGTTTCTGGACGCCACGGCACGCGAGCTCGTTTTGGGCGCACGCCGCGCCCGGGACGAATTCGACGACTCCCTACTCAGCTACACGGCCGTGGTCCGCGAGCGCATCGCGGCTGGCATTCGCACCTTCCGAAAGGACCGCACCATCTATCGCCGCGAGGCGGCTTCCCGCGTCCGGTGGAGTCGGGACGAGGACATCGTGGTACAGATGCTCGCCGCGCGGGAGGAGCATCCGGGCGGGGCCGGCCCCGATGCCGGACTGTCTGGCCCGACGGTCGACGAGGTCTACGATCCGATCCAGGACCCGATCTACTTCGGGATGCTGTCGTCTGACGACGAGGACGTCTGGACCGAGCATCCCCTGGAGCGGGGAAGTGAGAGACACTACCGGTACGAGACGGGCGACACGCTGACGCTTTCATTGCCGGACGGCCGACGGCTCAGGGCGATAGAAGTGCGCGTCCTGCCAAGGGAGCCCTCGATCCATCTGCTGTCGGGCTCTCTGTGGCTCGACGCCGAGGCCGCGGGCCCTGGTGCGCGCCGTTTATCGCCTGTCACGAACGATCGACATCGAGCGCGACCTTCGACGGTTCGAGGAGGAGGGCGACGATCCGGATCTCGATGAAGCCGAGAGCGTCTTCCGCCGGATCCCAGGCATCTTCAAGCCGATGGAGATGGAGATCCGCATGGTCGTGGTCGACTATGGCCTGTGGAACTTCAAGCATTGGCTGCCACGCATGCTGCGCGCGGAAGGAGAGGCTCGCGCCGGAATCGTGAGGGCGCCGGCTTCGTACGAGATCACATACGAAATAGAGGACGCTTACGGCGAGGACGACGTGGAGACCCCGGTGGGAGCCACGCGCATCGCCTCCGCGTCCAATGCGCTCGAGTCCTGGGGCGCGGAGGGCGATTACCGGGTCCGGCGTCGCCGCGAGAACGGAAGGACGATCCGGGTACTCGTCCCGAGGGACGAGGACGCTCTGGCCACTAGCCCCGACCTCCCGCCACCCATTTGGGACGAGACCCGGACGACATTGTCCGAGGATGAACTGGACGATCTTTTTGGTGGTCTCGCCGATCTGCCCATGGCGTCGCTGTCCGGCCTGCCGATCGGCTTCACCTGGGGCTACCAGGGCCGCGACCTGCTGCGCTACAACCGTGTCGAGGGTCTGTCTGTCGGGGCGCGGCTGGAGTGGGACCGCGGTGGTACGGCGGGGCGCATCACGGGACGGATCGGGTTGGCCCACGCCACGCCCGACTTGGCGATTGACGTGCGTCGCATCCGCCCGGACCGGAGGATCGTGCTCTCCGCGTACCATTCCATCGCGTCCACCGACCCGCGGGGGCGGGCACTCGAGGTCGGCAACTCGGCGAACGCGCTGATCCTGGGACGCGACGACGGAGAGTACTTCCGCGCGACGGGCGCCACGCTCGAGCTTCTGCCTCCGACGACGGACCGCTCGTGGTACCGGGTCCGACTGTACGCGGAGCGTCACGAGGCGGTCTCCGCCCGGACCGACGTGGCCCTTCCGGGTCTTTGGCGCGCCGACGTGTTCAGGCCCAACATCGTCGCGGACGCGGCGGACCAGGTCGGTGCCTCCGTGCGACTGTCGCCGTGGTGGGGCGTGGACCGAAACGGGGCGCAGGGCGGGCTCGCCCTGTTCACACAGGCGGCTACGGGCGACTTCGAATACGCGCGAGCGAGCGCCACCGCCACCCTCGTCTTCCCGGTGACCAGCACGGTCAGGGCGGGCTTCGAGGTCGGTGGAGGCACCGCCCGGGGCCAGGTGCCAGTACAGCGTGAGTGGTTCCTCGGCGGAGGTTCGACGCTGCGCGGGTACGCAGGCAGCACGCTCCGCGGCCCTTCGTTTCTGCGGGGCAGGGCAGAGTTGTCGCGGGGCATTCAAGCGTATGGAGTGGCGGTATTCTCGGATTGGGCGTGGGCCGGCACGGCATCGTCCTTCGAGGCCAAGGATGGCCTCTACTCCGCCGGTGTGGGCTTCACTTCGCTGGACGGCCTCGTCCGCATTGACCTCGCTCGCGGGCTACGGACCCCGGTAGGGTGGAAGCTCGAACTCTACGTCGATTCCCTCTTGTAGCCGAGCAGGCGGTACCTCTTGTAGCCAGGCCGACGCGCCTCTCCCGTAGGAGTAGACGCGACCTTCCTTGTCGAGTAAGCCGTCCCTCCTTGTCGAGTAGGCACCCCGCTCATCCGACGTACCGTTAGACGCGCCCCCAAGTGGCATTTCGGTGCAGGTCCGCTAGAATCCCCCCGCTGTTTCCGCGTTGACTCTCACGACAGGCGGCCTTCGGGGTTCATGAGGAAGCTCCTCGCACCATCCCTCGCCGTCATCGCGTTGATCTCGGCTGCCTCGCTGGCCTCAATGTCGTGTGCGCTGGATCTCACCGAGGATCTCGCGGAGCCGGGGATCACGCTCCGGTTGGCCGAGCACCGAAAGGCCACCATAAGCGATCTCCGTTACGAGCTCCGGCTTTCGGTGCCGCCGGACCGGGCGGACCCCGTGACCGGCACTATGACGGCGCGCTTCGATTGGAACGATCCGGAGTCACGCGGCCTGGTCCTCGACTTCGCCGATCCCGAAGGGCGGGTCGAGGTGGTCCGGGTCGGAGATCGGGAGATCCGGTACGGGCTCGCGCACAATCACATCATAGTGCCGGCGCGTGCGCTGGACCGTGGTGTGCAGAACGAGGTGTCCGTGGATTTCGTCGCCGGCGACCTCTCCCTCAACCGGAACGATGAATACCTCTACACGCTGTTCGTACCGGATCGGGCGCACACGTCGATCCCGGTTTTCGATCAGCCGAACCTAAAGGCGCGCTACGAGGTAAGCCTCGACGTCCCCCGCGACTGGGTGGCGGTGTCCAACGGACTACGCGTGGACGGGACGGGGGCCCCCCTCGACGCCGACGCCTGGGTCCAGCCGCCAGCCGACTCGGAGCAAGAGGGTTCGGATGCGGGGGTCGCCGGCGCGGAGGTCACGAACGCGGAAGTCGCGGACCGGGAACGAAACTACTACCGGTTCCGGGAGACCGAGCCGATTCCCACCTACCTACTGGCCTTCGCCGCGGGACGGTTCGAGGTGGTCCAAGCGACCCGTGACGGTCGGATTCTCGAGCTGTATCACCGGGAGACCGACTCCGTGAAAGTGGCTCGGAACGTCGACGACGTGTTCGACCTTCACGCGCGGGCTCTCGCCTGGCTCGAGGATTACACCGGGATCGCCTATCCCTTCCAGAAGTTCGCGTTCGTTCTGATACCGTCGTTCCAGTACGGTGGGATGGAGCACCCGGGAGCCGTGACGTACCGGGCGTCGTCGCTCTTCCTGGACGAGTCCGCCACTCAGGATCAGCTTCTCGGCCGCGCGAGCCTAATCAGCCATGAGATCACGCACATGTGGTTCGGCGACCTCGTCACGATGGACTGGTTCGACGACGTCTGGATGAAGGAAGTCTTTGCGAATTTCATGGCCGCGAAGATCGTGGACCCGTCCTTCCCGAACGTCGACCACGACCTGCGCTTTCTTCTCGCCCACCATCCGGCGGCATACGAGGTCGATCGGACGGAAGGAGCCAATCCGATCCGGCAGCCACTCGAGAACTTGAGCGACGCCGGCTCCCTGTACGGGGCCATCATTTACCAAAAGGCGCTCGTCGTGATGCGACAGCTCGAGCTGCTCCTGGGTGGGGAGCCCTTCAGAGACGGTCTGCGCGAATACCTGACGAGCTTCGAGTACGGAAACGCCACTTGGCCCGACCTGATCGAGATCCTCGATCGAAGGACGGATGAGGACCTCGAAGCGTGGAGTCGAATCTGGGTCGAGGAGCCGGGTCGCCCGGTGCTCATGGCCAATCTCGTGCCGTACGGAGCGGACGAGGTGGCCCGGTTAACGCTCACCCAGGAAGATCCCGCAGGGGAGGGAAGGATTTGGCCGCAGACGCTGGGGTTGCTGCTCGGGTACCCGGGCACCGGGAGACAGATCGGGGTCCGCTTCCTGGACGCGGTGCTGCCCCTACCCGAGGCGGATGGTGCCGCGCTTCCGAGCTTCATCCTCCCGGACGTTTCGGGAGCGGGATACGGCCGCGTCCGACTGGACGAGGCGAGCCGCGAGTACCTGTTGGACCACCTGACCGAGCTGGACGACGCGCTGTGGCGAGGAGCGGCGTGGCTCGCTCTCTGGGACGCCGTGCTCGAAGGGGAGGTCGAAGCCGAACGCTGGGCGGATCTTCTGCTGCGCGGCGTGCGGGAGGAGCGCGTGGAGCTCAACGTTGAGCGAATCCTGGGCTATCTCGACACCACCTTCTGGACGCTTCTGCCCGTCACCGTCAGGGAATCGCGGGCGAGCGAGGTTGAAGAGAGCCTGTGGAGAGCTTTGTCGCGCACACCCGTGCCCACGCTCAAGTCGGCATTTCCGGGCTTATCGAGACGCCGCGTCGACCGACGATGCCGTGGCCCGGTTGACCCGCGTCTGGCGAGGGAGCGAGAGCGTCCCGGAGCTTCGTCTTTCCGAGGACGACGAGGCGACTCTCGCTCTCGCGATCGCGGCCCGGTCACCAGAGGGGTCGTTCGAGGTGCTCTACGAACAGGAAGAGCGGATCGAGAACCCGGACCGGCGGGAGCGCTTCAACTTCGTCCGACCGGCCCTATCGTCGGAGCCGGCACGCCGGGAGGAGTTCTTCGAGAGCTTACGGGACCCGGCGAACCGGGAGCACGAGCCCTGGGTCATCGAGGCGCTCGGGTATCTCCACCATCCACTGCGGGCGGAGCATTCGGAACGCTTCATCCTGCCGGCGCTGCAACTGCTCGAGGAGATCCAGCGGACCGGTGACATCTTCTTTCCGAAGGCGTGGCTGGACGCGAGCCTCGCCCGCCACAACACGGCCTCCGCCGCACGGATCGTACGGGACTTCCTCTCGGCCCGGCCGGAGTATCCACCGCGCCTACGGGGCAAGATTCTGCAGAGCGGGGATCTCCTCTTTCGCGCGGCGGACCTCGTGAACGGTAACTGAGTCCCGACCAGCCGGCCCCCGGATTCCCGCGGGCAGCCATGATCGCCACTCCGAGTGGGGATCTCGCTGAAACTGAACAGCGTTACCCCCCGTATGCCCCAGTAGCAGTTGATCTCTGTCTAACGCTTGTTTACAGTGTTCACATGTCGATTCAAAGCGCTAAAATCCTGAGCAAGGCCACCGAGCTCTATCTGTCGGACGGGCTCGAGGCCTTCTCGATGCGGAAGCTGGCAAAGGAGCTGGGTGTCACGGCGCCCTCGCTCTACCGGCATTACGGGAGCAAGGAAGACGTGCTGCTCGACGTCGTGGAAGAGGCGTTCAAGTCCTGGGCGGCGTACCTCTACCGGTCACTTTCGGGCGCGACGCCTCTCGAGCGGTTCGGTCAGACCGGACAAGAGAACCTCAACTTCGCCCTGGAGCACCCGCGGTGGTACGAGATGCTGTACGTGTCGCCAGAACGTCTCGGTTGGTCGGAGTACCCGCCGGCCGTCGCGGCACACGCGACAGCGACCCATCAGTTCTGGATGGATCGAGTGCGCGAGTGCATGGACGCGGGCTACCTGAAGGATGAAGCCGACCCTCACGCCGTGGGCATGACCATGTGGGCGCACTCCCATGGCCTCATCACGATCTATCTGCGGGGGATGCTGAAGGTGTCGGAAGGCGAGTTTCGCGCGATGTACCACGCGTCCGGAATGCGCATGATGCAGGGGCTCGGAACGAAGGAGTTCGAGGCCTGGAGCCACGCGAAGATGGCGGATGAGCCTGCGTTAACACCGTAAAGGGGGTGTTCCCTTAAGTCCACCGACCCCAAGATATAGTGGTTACCGGGGCTCTGCGGGCCGTTTCCCACGTCCGGTGCCGAGGTAAAGGGCCGAAGCTGGCGTGGGAGCACACTGAACAGCCTGCTCAAGCAAGCGGTAGAACAACAGGCCGCGAGCCCGGGATGTGCGTCGGTTGAAGCGAAAGGTGAACTCGTCCAGATAGTAGGGGAGGTGTTCGCGGGCGATCCCTCCTTGGAGGGTTCCGAGGACCCAGCGCTTGAGGAGAGACGCCACCCGATGTACGGCCGACATGAGCACGTGCGCGGGATCGCCGGAGGTCGAGAGGTTCGTGACCGTGTGGCGAAAGCCCAGTTTGGCGAGTCCCTGATAGCTTGGCCATCCGTCGGTATGCACCGTGCTTGCCGGTGCGATGCTATCCTTGACGAAGCCTCGCAGAACCGGAGCGGAGAGGTCGGGCACCCAACGCAGCCGTATTTCGCCACAGCCCGTGGAGATCCTGCTCGGTGAGGTCGATGAGGAACGAAATCCCTTTTCCGGCGAGGTGATGCTCCGACGCCGTGACGTTCGCACTCCGACGACCATGTACGAGTACGGGACCTTCGCATCCACGGAAAGCGCCCGCGCGCCGGCTGCCTATCTCCTGCCGGCACAGTGGACGAACGTTGCCGAAAACCTTTCCGCACACGGAATCCAGCTCCGCACACTGGAGGCGGCGCGTGACTTGGGTGTCGAGATCTTCCGCGTCGATTCAACTCGGGTCGCCGAGCGTGCGTTTGAAGGGAGATTCGAGCGAACCGTGTGGGGCGTCTATCGCGAGGAGGGCAGACTCGTGCCGGCTGGAACGATCGTCGTGCCGCTCGATCAGACGCTCGGGCGGCTCGCCTTCTATCTGCTCGAACCCCGATCCGACGATGGCCTCCTCGCATGGGGGGCTTTGGATGACGGCATCCGCGCCGGCGAGGACTACCCCATCCTCCGTGCTATGGAGGCAGTCCCCTGAGCCGCCGATGGACGCAGTAGTGCACGGAGCGGTATTGGCCAGGACCGGGGGTGGGTCTCGACGGCAACGCACACGGACAACCAAGGACGGCAACATGGGCGGAATCACCAAAAGAGGGCTTGGCGCCGCTGCGGTGGTCATCGTCGCGGCCGCGTGTCGGGGCGAGGACGCGCCGCCGTCTGCCGTCTCGGAAGACGAAGAACGGGCCGCTGCGACGATCACTGCCGAGGACTTTCGCGAGCGCATCGGAATCCTCGCCCACGATTCGATGAGGGGACGGGCCACGCCGAGTCCCGAGCTCGAGGACGCGGCTCGCTGGATTGCCGAAGAGTTCCGGCGGATGGAGCTCGTCCCGGCGGGGGACGATGGGGGGTTCCTTCAGCGCTACCCGCTACGGGCGCGCAGGGGTGCCGGTGGAGCAGAGGGTGCTTCCGTCACCGCACCCAACGTCGTCGCGCTCCTCGAAGGAAGCGATCCCGACCGGCGGCAGGAGTACGTGCTGTTCAGCGGGCACATGGACCACGTCGGCGTGGGGAATCCGGACGCGAACGGCGACAGCATCTACAACGGCGCGGACGACGACGCCTCGGGGACAGTGGCGGTGATGGAGATCGCCGAAGCCTTCGCGGCTCTTCCCGAGGCCCCGCCCCGGTCCATGATCTTTCTCCTCGTGAGCGGTGAGGAGAGAGGCTTGCTTGGAAGCCGACATTTCGCTGATAACCCTCCGGTCCCGATCGACCAGATCGTGGCTGCCCTGAACACGGACATGGTGGGACGCAACTGGCCGGACACGATCGTGGCGATCGGCAAAGAGCACTCGGATCTCGGGGAGACGCTGGAGCGAGTGAATTCGGCCCACCCCGAGCTCGGCATGACGGCGATCGACGATCTTTGGCCGGAGGAGAATTTCTACTCCCGCTCCGATCACTACAACTTCGCACGAAGGGGGGTGCCCGTGCTGTTCTTCTTCAACGGCACCCACGAGGACTACCATCGACCCGGCGACGAGCCCGACAAGATCGACAACGACAAGGCCGCGCGAATTGCGCGGCTGGTGTTTCACTTGGGGATGGAGATTGCCATTTCGGAAGCCCCTCCCCAATGGGACCCGGACAGTCGCCGGAGGATCGTCGACGACGGCCAGTAGGATCATCGCCCCACTGAGGCATCCTCGCTGCACCGAGCGCCGAACCGTCCTCTTCAGGGGACAGTCCAGCGCCGGGACAAGAAAAATCCCCCTCTCGGCACGCCGAGAGGGGGATCAGTACTGGGACTCGCTCATATCAGGCTTCTCGCTTTCCGTGACCGGGGAACGGCTTGAAGAAGCCACCCAGCCCCATCGAGCTCAGAAAGGCCCAGAACTGGCCCGGAAGACCGGCTACCCAAATGACTTCGTCCTGTTCGCAAAGGACCTGCTGAGCCGTGAAAAGCAGCGCCAGCGTCGGCAGATCTATAGAGCCTACTTCCGTGAAGTCGAACAGCAAATCGCCGGTCGGACCACTCGGTTCAGCAGCCTGCGACGAATGCCGCGACTCGCGTCGAAGCTGGCCCTCTGTCGTGCCATCTTCGTAGTTCATCTCAGCCTCCGATCCGCCTACGAGGGCGGATAGTTGCCACCCACACACCTCCCGACATCCGCAATGGTACCTATCAAGACGCGTGCCACGGACCAATCGTCACGCCGTGTCAAAGTGGCATGTAACAACCATTCTGGTCGGGTGTACATCCAAGACTCACGCTGTGGCGGGTTTCTTGCCGCCTCGACAGCAGCTACGCTGCGCCTGGAGGGGACGCCCCCGTCCCCCACTCGACTGTCCATCGCATGGAACTGGATCTCTCGGATCCGGCCACCGTGGAGGTGGTTCGCATGAGCTTCCCGAGAAGCCTCCTGGTCTTGCTGCTGCTCGTTGTTGTCGCGCCTTCCTTGACCGCACAGGACGCGAACACCGAGGCGTATTTCCGCATGGTCGGAGGCTACTTCGACGTTCCACCGAAGGAGATCCTCATCCTGAGCGAGTGGCGCCTTCCGGCTGACGAGATCCCGGTTGTGCTCTTCGTAGCTCGGAGAGCCAGCATCCCGGTCGACGCGGTGGTCGCGATCCGGAGGAGGGGTTCCTCGTGGCAGGAGATCTCGCGCCGCTTCGGCTGGGGAGCCGAGGCGTTCCATGTTCCGCTGCTGGAAGGGTCGGAAGCCGACCTTCTCGCGACAGCCTATCGTGAGTACCGCGCGAGACCACGATCCCAGTGGTCGGGCATCGAGCTCTCCGACTCGGAGATCGTGATCCTCGTAAACGTACGGGTGTTGTCGGAGCATTTGGGGCTCCCCCCGGTGCGTGTGCTGGCCGCCCGGGCGAGGACCTCGAACTTTCCAAGCGCCCTCGAGCGCCTCATGGGTGGGCGCTGAACCTTGCCGAGAGCCAGTCGCCGCGAGCCTCGCGGGGACCTCACCGAACACTGATGGGGGGCCGGCCCGTGGAGGCTCGTTTCACCCCTCTACGAGGGTACCGTGAGTACTCCGAGGAGGAGATGACGACCCGCGCGCGTGAATTCCGTGAGTTGCTCCGGCGTCGGCGGACCGTACGAGAATTCTCGCCCCGGCCCGTCCCTCGCGGGATCATCGAGGACTGTATCATGGCGGCCGCTTCGGCACCCAACGGCGCGAACCAGCAGCCTTGGCATTTCGCGGTTGTGAGCGACCCCGAGGTGAAGCGGAAGATCCGGGTAGCGGCCGAAAAGGAGGAAGCCGCGTTCTACCAGGAGCGGGCGCCGGAGGAGTGGCTGCAGGCATTGGAGCCTCTGGGCACCGACGAGCACAAGCCCTTCCTCGAGACGGCTCCCTACCTCATCGTGATCTTCGCACAGAGCTACGCAGACTCGGCGGACGGGAGTCGGCGAAAGAACTACTACGTCACTGAGTCGGTGGGGATCGCGACGGGGATGCTCGTGGCTGCGGTTCACAACGCCGGACTGGCATCCCTCACGCATACGCCGAGCCCGATGCGTTTCCTGAACGAGATCCTGGAGCGCCCGAAGAACGAGCGGCCGTTCCTCGTCCTTGTCGTGGGGTATCCGGCGGAGGATGCTGCCGTCCCGGTAATCACGAAGAAACCGCTGGACGAGGTCGCGAGCTTCGCCGAGTGAGCGGGGGGCGCGGGTCCCCAGCCTTGATCCGCGCGGGCCGCGATTCGTAAACTGCGCGGACCGATCGCACTCCTGGGTCGTTCAATTCCGCCTCTCCGAGCCGCGAGGGCCGATGGGCCGCCAAGACGTAGCCACAGAACGCGACTCAGCAGCGATCCGCACATTCACCAAAGCCATTCTCCACGATCTGAAGGCGCTGGAGGAGATGCTCGCTCGTGGAATGATCGAGTCGGGCATCCGACGCTTCGGCGCGGAGCAAGAGTTCTTCCTGGTAGACAAGGGGTGGCGTCCGGCGACCGTGGCCGTCGACGTCCTGAAACGCCTTCCGGAAGGGCCGTTCACCACCGAGCTGGCCCTCTTCAACCTGGAGGCGAACCTGGAGCCCAAGCTCCTCACGGGGCGTTGCTTCTCCAGCCTCCAAGTCGAGCTCGAAGAGCTCATCGAAACGGTGCGGGCCGCCGCCAAGGAGGAGGGCGCCGAAGTCGCTCTCACGGGGATCCTCCCCACCTTGGCCAAGTCCGACCTCTCGCTCGACAACATGACGCCGATGCCGCGCTACTACGCGCTCAACGATGCGTTGAATCGCATGCGCGGTGGGGCGTACCGGCTCCGAATCGAAGGGACGGATGAGATTCTCATCGAGCACGATTCCGTCATGCTCGAAGCTTGCAACACCAGCTGCCAAGTGCATCTCCAGGTTTCTTCTGACGAGTTTCCGCTGTTCTACAACGTGGCACAGGTCGTGACGGCACCGGCGCTCGCGGCTTCGGTGAACTCGCCGCTCCTGTTCGGTAAGCGCCTCTGGTACGAAACCCGGATTGCCCTCTTTCAGCAGTCGATGGACACGCGCAGCGCCACACCTCACCTGCGTGAAATGAGTCCGCGGGTTCGCTTCGGCGAGAAGTGGGTGAAGAGCTCCGTCACGGAGCTGTTCCAAGAAGACATTGCGCGGTTCAGGGTGCTGCTCGCGGGTGACGTGGACGAGGACCCGTTCGCGGTGCTCGAGAGTGGTGGTGTCCCGCGGCTCAAGGCCCTGCAGACCCACAACGGGACGGTATACCGCTGGAACCGGCCGTGCTACGGCGTCACCGAGGGCAAGCCCCACCTGCGTATCGAATGTCGAGCACTCCCTTCGGGTCCGACCACGCTGGACGAGATCGCCAACGCCGCGTTCTGGATCGGGTTGGTCATCGGTGGAGCCAGAGAGTTCGGCGACGTCTCACGGACCATGGACTTCGCCGACGCGAAGGCCAACTTCCTGGCAGCGAGCCGCCGAGGCTTGGAAGCTGGATTCCATTGGATCACCGGTGAGACGGTCGGGGCGCGCGAGTTGATTCTCGAGGACCTGATCCCGTTGGCGAGGTCGGGGCTGGCAGATCTCGAGATCGAACCCGCGGAGATCGATCGCTACCTGGACGTCATCGAGGAGCGTGTGGAATCGGGGCTCACAGGCGCCGTCTGGCAGCTGAGGTCTTTGCACGCGATGAGAGATCAAGGCACGAAGCCGGAGCGCTTGACCGCGCTCACGGCGGCGATCGTCCGCCGCCAGCGGGAGGGGCTCCCCGGACACCGGTGGGAGCCCGCCGAGATCTGGGAGGCGGGGGGGTGGCGACACAACTTCCTGACGGTCGAGCAGTACATGGTGACCGACTTGTTCACCGTGCACGAAGACGAGCCCATCGAGCTGGTGGCGTTTCTGATGGACAAGCAGAACATCCGGCACGTCCTCGTTGAGGACGACGCCCACAGGCTGGCGGGCCTCGTGTCGTACCGCTCGATCCTGAGACTCGTGGCGAACGCGGGGACACCAGGCACTTCCGAGACCGACCCCGTCAGTTCGGTGATGGAGGTGAATCCCGTCACTGTCTCCCCTGAGACGCCTACCCTCGAGGCGATCGAGACCATGCGTGCTCACAAGGTCTCCGCCCTCCCGGTGGAGAAGAACGGCAAGCTGGTCGGGGTCGTAACTGAGCGCGACTTCCTGCCGATCGTGTACGAGCTCCTCGAGGCGCGGTTGCGCGAGGAATGAGGCAGCGGATCGAGCCGACGACGCCCTCCCGAACAACGGCCGGACACCTGGATCGCGTGCTCGGACGCATCCGAGGCGACGAGCCAGGACCGACCTTGGTGTGCTTGGGAGGCCTGCATGGGAACGAGCCGGCCGGCGTTTCGGCACTGGCGCGAATCCTCGAGCGCCTCGGCCGACGCGGGATGCATGTCGGAGAGTTCGTCGCCCTCGTAGGGAATCGAGCCGCGCACGCCGCCGGACGTCGATTCGTCGACTCGGACCTGAACCGACTCTGGACCGGGGAACGAGTCGATGCGCTGAGGGCGGGTCCGGTCTCCGACCTGCCGACCGTGGAGGAAGTCGAGCAGAGGGAGCTCCTCGACGAGCTCGAAGCGATCGTCTCCCGGGCCCGTGGTCCGGTCATGTTCCTCGACCTACACACGACGTCTGGAGGCGGAGGGCCCTTCGTCAGCGTCGGCGACACCCTCCAGAATCGCGAGTTCGCGCTGACGTTTCCGACTCCGCTGGTCCTGGGACTGGAGGAGCAGGTCGAGGGAACCCTGGCGGCTTACCTCACGCAACGCGGGTACCTCGCGGTCGTTTTCGAGTCCGGTCAGCATGACGACCCGCGATCTGTTGTGTTGGCCGAGGCGGCGGTGTGGATCGCGCTCGAGCACGCAGGGCTCCGGCCGACGGGAACCGGGCCCGAGCCCCGCTGGGCCCGTCGACTGCTCGAGGAGGAGTCGCGAGGATTGCCGCGGGCGGTCGAGATGCGCTACCGCCACCCGGTGGAGCTCGGAGACGAGTTCCGGATGAAGGACGGCTACGAGAACTTCCAGCATGTCGCCCAGGACGAGGTCCTCGGCTACGATCGCCGAGGCGCAGTGCATTCACCAGAGACCGCGATGTTGCTCATGCCTCTCTACCAGGAGCTGGGCAGCGACGGCTTCTTCGTGGTCCGGCCATTCCGGCCGATGTGGTTGGCTCTCTCCAAGGCCCTCCAGGTTCTTCAGGCGGGCCGGTTCGTCCACATCCTGCCTGGCATCCACCGTGATCCGCGACGGCCGGACGTGTTGGTGGTCAACCGGCGTGTCGCGCGCTGGTACGCTCTGGAGCTGTTCCATCTGCTCGGCTACCGGAAACAGTGGGATGAAGGTGAGCGCGTGGCGGTCACGCGCCGTCCCCACGACCCACCTCCCGGCCCTCCCCTGGAAAGCCCTTCTAGCGTGGCCATGCCACGTCCGGCGTCGCCTTGACGGCTCCCTTGGGATGAAAGCGTAAGTGTGCGGTCGCTACTCGATCTCCACCCCAGTGGAAGAGCTTCTCGCGTTCTTCGAACTGGAGGGGGCCGAGCTCGAGTACGAGCCGAGGTTCAATGTCGCGCCCACCCAGGAAGTGCCCGTGGCTGTGCTCGACGGCGACGGCCGTCGTCAGGTCGGCAACGTGCGCTGGGGTCTGATCCCTTGGTGGGCGGACGATCCCGCGATCGGAAACCGGCTGATCAACGCTCGCGCCGAGACGGTCTCGACGAAGCCGGCGTTTAGAGACGCGTTCGCGCGCCATCGCTGCCTCGTGCTGGCGAGCGGTTTCTTCGAGTGGAGAGCCGGCGGTGGCCCCAAGACGCCGTTCTGGATCCATCCCGCCGTGGGGACTCCGATGGCGTTCGCCGGTGTGTGGGACCGCTGGCGACCAGAGGGAGGACATCTCGTACACTCCTTCGCCATCGTCACGCGGGAGGCCGTTCCGGACATCAGATCGATCCACGAGAGGATGCCCGTCATCCTTCCGCCTGCTGCCTACGACGCTTGGATGGCACGCGACACCCCTGCGGAAGCCCTCGCCGAGCTGCTCGCCGCGCCGCCTCTGACCGTTCTCGCCGCCCATGAGGTCTCGACCCACGTGAACAAGCCGGTCCACGACGATCCGGAGTGCATCCGCGCCGTGGAAGGGGGCGAGCGGCTGTCTCACCAAGGGTGAGGGAGGGCCCAACCCGGACCCCCAACGTCCGGACAATCGCTCTTCTTGGAGACCGCGGGTCAACCACTCCTGAAAGGGTGCCGATACTCTGGTGAGGTCGAACCCGAGTCGTGGTGTCACGAACCGGAGTCGCGGTGGCATGAACCCGAGGCGCCGTTCCTCCCGTTCGAGTCGCGGCCCTTCGCATTCGAGCTGGCTCCAAAAAACCATGGTCGATACGCAAACGCGGGCGCGTATCCTCGTCGTCGACGACGAGCCAAACAACGTTCGCTCCCTCGAAAAGGTGCTGAGGCGGTCAGGGTACGAGGCCGTCCGCGGCACGTCCGATCCGCGAAAGGCCCAGGGTGTGTTCCTCGAGTTCCGGCCGGACCTCGTGCTGCTGGACATGCACATGCCCCACCTGGACGGCTTCAAGGTCATGGATCAGCTGCGACCCTTGATCCCGGACGCGGTCTACCTCCCCATCCTCGTGCTCACCGGCGATCACGATCCCGTCATCCGCCAGCGAGCGCTCGCGGCGGGTGCCAAAGACTTCCTGTCGAAGCCGTTCGAGCTGACCGAGGTGCTCCTCCGCATTCATAACCTGCTCGAGACCCGATTCCTCCATCTCGCGCTCAAGAACCACAACGAGACGCTGGAGCAGAAGGTGCGAGAGCGCACCCGTGAGCTCGCCGACGCAAAGGCCGAGATCCTGCATCGGTTGGCAATCGCGGCCGAATACCGGGACGACATCACGGGACGGCACGCGGAGCGGGTTGGTGCCCTTTCATCGCGGATCGGGCAAGCAATGGGGCTTTCGGCGGAAGTCTCGAGCCTGCTGCGACGAGCCGCGCCTCTTCACGATGTGGGCAAGATCGGGATTCCGGATGCGATCCTCATGAAGCCCGGCCCACTCACGCCCCAGGAATTCGGGGTCATGAAGAGTCACACCGTCATCGGTGCCCGCATCCTCTCCGGCAGCGACTTCCCCCTCCTCAAGCAGGCTCGTACGATCGCGCTCACGCATCACGAGCACTGGGACGGCCGTGGGTATCCGAGGGGTCTCGCCGGAGTGGACATCCCACTCTCGGGACGCATTCTGGCGGTTGCCGACGTCTTCGACTGTCTGATCCACGAAAGGCCTTACAAGCAGGCCTTCACGCACGACGACGCTCTCGCCACCATCCTGGAGGAGCGCGGTGCGCACTTCGATCCCGCAGTCGTGGACGGATTCCTCGAAGTGCTCGCTGCCACGGGAATCAGCGATTGGCAGGACGAGCCCGCGGAGGTGCCCGACCCCGAGATGGAAGCGCCCGAGGTGGTTGCCGCGCGAATAAGAAGCTAGGGAGCCCCCACACTAATTGGCCGGAACCGCTCGCTCCTTCGCCCACTCACGCATCGCCGCCACGCGCTCTGCCATGGTCGTTGCCAACGGTCTTGTGCGCCCCACCTCAGAGATGAGCAGGGCGTCCGTCAGGTCGCCAGAGCCAGAGAAG
The DNA here is from genome assembly GCA_965248625.1 of Longimicrobiales bacterium. GTDB lineage: Bacteria > Gemmatimonadota > Gemmatimonadetes > Longimicrobiales > Gaopeijiaceae. Next base: position 4,173,400 of record OZ252109.1, read on the forward strand.
GCCGTGTAGAGGCTCGAAAGGACGACCTGCTCGATCTCCGCGCCGCTGAATCCATCGGTTCGGCCTGCCAGTTCATCCAGGTCGAAGGTGGCCGGGTCCTGATCTCGATTCGCCAAGTGGATCCGGAAGATCTCGCTCCGAGTCGCCGCGTCTGGCAGATCGACAAAAAATATCTCGTCGAACCGGCCCTTGCGGAGGAATTCCGGTGGCAACCGGCTGATGTCATTGGCCGTGGCCACCACGAACACGTCTCCGCGCCGCTCCTGCATCCACGAAAGGAAGGACCCGAGGATCCGCATCGACACGCCTCCGTCCTCGCCGCCGGATGCGAACGCCTTCTCCAGCTCGTCGATCCACAGCACCACGGGTGACATCCGCTCCGCAGTCTCCATCGCCCGCTTGAAGTTGCGCTCGCTTTCACCGATGAACTTGTTGTAGAGGTTCGAGGGATTGAGCTTGAGCAACGGGAGGTGCCATTCGCGGGCGACCGCCTTCGCAGAGAGGCTCTTTCCGCACCCGGGCACACCCAGGAGCAGCACGCCGCGGGGGAACGTGAGCCCGAACTCGCGGGCTTTCTCGGGCTCGGATATGATCGCCTTGCGCTTCCTCAACCAACTCTTCAGGGTGACGAGATCCGCCACCTCGGCGACAGTCTCTTCCAGCGGGTAGTACTCGAGGAGCCCCTCGCGCTCGACCACCGCCCGCTTGGCCTCGATCACGTGGTCGATGTCCTCGACGCTCAGCCTTCCGTCCTCGATGATCGCCTTCGTGAGGATCTTTTCGGCTTCCATGGCCGTGAGACCCGCGAGGTGGTTCACCAGAAGCGCCATTTCCGGTTCGGTGATGTCGATGTCCACCCGCTGCCTGAGGGACACGTCTCGCATGATCGTGCGGATCAATGAGCGAAACTCGTCGCCCGTCGGCCCGGGCAGAGACACTGTCGTCACAAGCCCCTCGAGCTCGGGCGGGACTGTGATTCCGGTTCCGGCGAAGAGGATCGCTCCCCCGAGCTCCGCAACGCGCTGGGCCGCGTCCTTGATCTGTGCGATCAGGAGTTCTCCAGATTGGAGTCGGGTGTATAGGTCCTCGAAGAAGTAGAGCGCGGGGACGCCAGACGCGGCCACGTGGGTGAATGCGCGGCCTGCGTCCTCCGTGCCGTAGACAGCCCCGTCCAGGTCCGACCGCGACAGTCCTCGGGTCCGCGTCCAAACGAAAAGTGGATACGCGAGGTGGTCCGCCACGTGCATCAGGAGCGTCTCGACGCGCTCTCCGTCCGTGCTCTCTACGTGGATGAGAGAGTGCTTGGAGCGGACAAGCAGCTCGATGTCGCGGAGAACGTCCGGGGCAGGTCCATGAGAAGGCGGGGTGCGCCCGCGGCGGACGTTGCGTGCGCGGTCGCTCATCTATTGCGAGATCGGCCGTCGCACGGAGGGGATCACCTCTCCGGGGAGCGCCCAGGTCGGTCGGCCGTCCTCGACGACGGGTGTGCCGTTGACGAGCACGTGGTCGATCCCGTCGGCGTATTGATGCGGCTCGAAGAATGTGGCCCGGTCAGTGACGCGCTCGAGATCCATAACGACGAGGTCGGCCACCGCTCCGACCTGGAGGGTCCCCCGATCTTCGAGCCCCAGGATCTCCGCTGGCAGCGCCGTCGATGAGCGCACGGCATGCTCGACCGATATGGCTCCACCGTCGATGGCGTAGCGCCGCAGCTTGCGCGGGAACGTGCCGTAGAAGCGGGCGTGCACCGGCCCGTCGCCGGGTAGCGCGATCCCTCCGTCCGTGGCGGTGGCCATCCACTGCTGAGCCGCGTACGCCTCGACATCGCTCTCCGAGATCGAGAACCCTCTGAGCCGACTACCACCCGGACGATTCCGGTCTCCCTGGAGCTGGAGCGCGAGCGCTGCCTCGACGGGGTCGACGCGCATCCGGCCGGACACTTCCGCGAGTGTCAGTCCGATCAACATGGAGTCCGGATAATCGAAGATGACCACCCGGTCCGCTCCACCTCTGCGTCTGATCTCGTGCGCGATGTCCCGGCGCACATCCGCGGCAAGCGAGACATCGGCCAGCGTCTCTTCTAGGCGGTCGGCAGGCGGGACCCGATCGGATCTCGACCGCTCGATCGCCCATCGTGGGATGAGGACGGTGTTTCCGTCCGAGCCACTCGTGGCATAGGGGTACTGATCCGCCCACACGCGGACGCCCTCGTCGCGAGCCCCCTGGATGAGCTCGATCGCGCGCGCGCTGCTTCCCCAGTAGTGCTCGCCCTTCGCCTTGAGGTGCGAAGCGACGACGCGCGCGCCCGACCGGCGGCCGATCTCGATCGTCTCGGCCACCGCGTCGAGAAGCGTTGGCGGGGTGGAGTCGTCCTGACTGGGCCAGAACCACATCGGATCGGAGCCTTCGCTCCGCTCATGCGAGATGTACACGCCGTCCCACGGCACGATCTCGCCGGCCAGGGCGGCTATCTCTTCAGTGGTGCTCCACCGGCCTGGATTGTATTCTAGCCCCGTTGACAATCCGAACGCCCCGTGTTCCATCGCTGTACGAACCAGCCCCCGCATCTCGTGGACTTCTACGTCGGTGGCCGGCCGCATGACGTCCGTTCCCATCACGCGGCGACGGATTTCCCCGTGGCCGGCGAGGAGGATCACGTTGGGCCCAGTTCCTTGCCGCTCGAGTGTGCTCCGCTGGTCCGCGATCGGCCACGGTGATCGCCCGTCCTGGTTCACAACGACCGTCGTGATCCCTTGCGTCACGAGGTTTGGGGCGGCCCTGCGCCGTACGTCCCGGTCACGAAGGGTCGGCCTCCCCCGAGCGTTGTCGTCGGCGTGCGAATGGATGTCGATGAAGCCCGGTGTCACGAGCTTCCCCGACACATCGATGACTCGGGCGGCGGTCGCGCTGGCGAGGACTCGAACCTCGACGAAGACGCCGTCGCGCACCGCGACATCTGCCCGGAACGCCGCGCCGCCGCGTCCGTCCATGACCTGGCCACCGCGCAGGAGCACATCGTATGACTCAGCTTGTGCAGACAGGGCGCAGGGCGCCGCGGACAGCGCTACGAGCAGCGCGGTCAGGAGCGTTGGATACGGCTTCATCAGATCATTCGCGATTCGGGTCGGGTGAGTTCTTCCGTGAAGCGGAGACGGGAAGACGACAGAATCGTCGACGAGCTCGAGCGCATCTACGCTGAAGCGACGGAGGAGACGATCTCGGCCGATCTGACCCAGGCACGCCGCATCGTCAATGGCCTGCCGGAAGACGAGCAGGTCCAGGCGAAGCCGTTACTGGAGGCCTTGGAAAGACTCGAGTTCTGGCTGCACGATCGCTGATCCGCGCCGATGCGCGATTCCGAATCCTCACGCCGACAGCGCCATCACCTCTTTGAACGCGTCCCCTATCCGGCCCAGCGCATCTCGCAGCTCCGCTTCTGGCGGGCCGAAGCCCAGACGCAGATAACGGTCCATGCCAAAGTGGTCGCCCGGGACCACCAGCACCGATTTCTCGGCGCGGAGCTTCTCCGCGAGCTCACTCGAGTTCACCGGTGCATCGTAGCGAGCGTAGCAGATCGCGCCCGCTTCAGGGGGCCGGTAGGAGAAGAGCCCGTCCTGGGCATCCATCCATTCGCTGAGAATGGGGAGGTTACGACGAAGGATGTCACGCGTTCGTTGTAGAATCCGCTTCCGGGCCGTGGGCTCGAGCGCCGCGGTTGCCAGCTGGTCGGAGAGCGAGGCCGGTGCGATGGTCGTGTAGTCGGTGCGAGCCCAAAGGGTCTCCGTCTCTCCGGTTGGCGCGACGACCCAGCCCAGACGAAGTCCCGGCACGCCGTAGGCCTTGGACAGCGAATTAGTTACGAGCACGCGGTCGTACTCACCCCACATGGAGGGGGTCGTCATCCCTGAAAGCTCGGCGCCCTGATAGACCTCGTCCGAGAGGATCCAGGCCCCGACCGAGGACGCCGCCTCCACGATGCCCCGCCGTGACTCCGAGGTCAGGCAAGCGCCCGTAGGATTGTTCGGGTTCGTAATCAAGATGAAGCGCGCGCCGTCGTCGAGCACCGTGCGCAGCTCGTCGAGGTCGGGCTGCCAGCCTCGCTCCTCGACGAGTCCGAACGGATGCACGACCCCGCCTAGGTTCTCCACGAGGCCTGGCACCTGCATGTAGTTCGGCACCATGACCGCGACCGGCGCACCTGGCTCCATCAGGTGCCAGCACGCAGCCATGTTGGCCTCGGCTCCACCGACGGTGACGACGACCTGATCGGGATCCACTCCGTCGTATAACGCGGCGATCCGGGCTCTCAGCTGATCCGAGCCGTTCGACTGGCCGTATCCGAGCTGTATGTCTCCCAGCCCTTCCAATCCCGTGAGCTCGAGCAGCTCATTCAGAGAAAGCGGATGGACGCCGCTTTCGGACAGGTTGAAGCGGACTCGGTGCTCGTACGTCGATTGCCACCGCTCCATTCGAAATGGGCTGAGCTTCACGAACACCCTCCTGGTCGTTTCTGAGCTACTTCGAGCGGGACACTTGCGTCCCGTCGCCGGCCTCTGGCCCCCCGATCACCGCTTCCCGCCGCAACCGAATCCGACGGGACCGGATCGTAGGAAGAGCCACCAACGCGCGCAATCGTCCCGGCGAGTCGGCACGGATCACTGCGGCGGATGGCGCGGGCCGACACGTAGGTTCGCTCGCCTACTGTGGCGGCCTATATTCCGCGCCGGCGCGACGCAACCCGTTGAGAAGCGACGACGCAGTCCCACGAGATCGTACCAGGATGGCCGTATGACGAGACCCCACTTTCCGGACGACCAGGTCGACCGGGAACCGGGAGGGAAATCGATCACGTTGGTCGTTTTGGACGGTGTAGGCGGCCTACCCCATCCCGACACCGGGTTGACCGAGCTCGAAGCCGCCCGGACTCCAAACCTGGACGAGCTCGCGCGCATGAGCTCGCTCGGCATGAACATCCCGGTCGCACCCGGCATCACGCCCGGCAGCGGTCCAGGCCACCTGGCGCTCTTCGGGTACGATCCAGCCGAGTACGTGATCGGACGGGGCGTGCTGAGCGCGCTCGGCGTGGGGTTCGACGTTCGGGAAGGGGACGTCGCGGCTCGGCTCAACTTGGCGACGCTCGACGAGGACGGCATGGTCGTGGACCGGCGCGCGGGCCGTCCGAGCAGCGACGAAGGAAGACGCGTCGTGGACCGGGTGCGAAGCGGCGTGCCCGCGCCCGAGGGGGTCGAGCTGCACTTGCGACACGTCATGGAGCACCGGGCCGTGATGGTCCTCCGCGGAGAGGGCCTCGGGGCCGACTTGACCGACACCGACCCACAGGCAGTGGGCGTCCCTCCCCGGCCGACCCGCTGCGGAAGCGGAGACCCTGCTTCTGTGGCGACCGCGGAGATGGTCAACGGGATTCTCGCGGGCGCGGCGAAGCTCCTGGCCGACGAGTCCGCGGCCAACGCTCTCCTGGCCCGGGGATTCGACATGTACGAGGGCCTTCCCACCTTCCAGGACCGCTTCGGGTTGAAGGCCACAGCAGTGGCTCGGTACCCGATGTACCGCGGCGTGGCTCGGCTCGTCGGGATGGCGATTGCCGGGGCACCCGATTCGGATGACGCAGCGGTCAGTCTGATGGAGCAGACGGAGCAGGATTTCGATTTCCGCTTCTTTCACTACAAGGCCACCGACTCGCGGGGAGAGGACGGCGATTTCGATGCGAAGGTCGCTGCGGTCGAGGCGGCGGACGCTCTTCTGCCTCGTGTCAGCGACGCCGACGTCGTGGTCATCACGGGAGACCATTCGACCCCCGCGACGTTCGGTGCTCATTCGTGGCATGCGGTACCCCTGTTGATTCGCTCCGAGTGGGCTCGACCGACGGGGCGCAGATTCTCGGAGGGCGACTGCCGAAACGGAGATATCGGCACGATCGAGGGCCGACACATCATGTCCCTCGCGCTGGCCCACGCGGAGCGGTTGGCGAAGTTCGGTGCGTAGCCGGCCGTGAGCGTCCAGGGAGGAGAGGTGCTCGAGCAGGCCCTGCGACTGGGAGACGAGGGGGATTGGGACGGGATGGCGATTCTCTTGCGAGAATCGCTGGACGACGACCCGGCCAATCCCTATCTGCTCTGCTGGCTAGGGGTCGCGGAGCGTGAGCTCGGACTCGAGGGCATCGCCTACGAGCATTTCAAGCAAGCTCTGGCGAGCGAGCCGGACGACCCTAACCTGCTCGCGACGGCGGGAAATGCCCTTGCCGCCTTCGACGACCCGGCTGCGGAGCCCGCTTTGCGCGCCGCGGCGCTGACGGCGCCGGACCTTCCCGTCGCCCGATGGATGTACGGAGCCTACCTGGCCCGCGAAGGGATGACCAAAGACGCGCTCAGGGAGCTGACCGCGGCCCGTGAGCTCGATCCGGACGACGCGACGATCGCACTGGAGCTCGGCGTGGCACGCGCGCTCAGTGGTGACCTCGAGGGAGCGATGATGGAGTTCGAGAGCTCGGTCGATCTGGACCCGGGAGACGGCTGGGCGCAGGTGTTGTTGGGGCTCACGATGATCGACACCGGCGATCTGGAACGTGGAGCGGGGATGTTGGAGTGGGCAGCGCAAAGGTGCCCCGAGGACGTAGAGGCCCAGCTACTCACCGCGCTGGCGATGGCCTCCAGCGGCGATGCCGACCGCGCGCTCACTCTGATCGAGGGCGCTCGCTTTCGCGCCGGGTCCACGGACCTCCAACTCCTCGTCACGGTACAGGAGCACGTAGACGAGGGGCCGGACGCCGCCCGCGACCTACTCCAGAGCTCAATGGCTCCGGCGGCTCTGCGCGAGCGGCTCATGGCTCGGCCATGAACGATGGATACCGAGGCTCGACGCCGCAGGACGGATGATGAAGATGCGTGGTGAGGGAGCTCGCGCGGGCCTCGCCCTCCTCATTTTGGCGGGTCCCGCGTCCGCGACTGCTCAGGACCGGTCGATGGACGTCCACATTCCGTACACCCAGTTCACCCTGGAGAACGGCCTCAACGTCCTGGTGCACCGGGACTCGTCCATTCCAGTCGCAAGCGTCAACGTGTGGTATCACGTCGGCTCGATGAACGAGCGCCCGGGACGGACCGGGTTCGCCCATCTCTTCGAGCACATCATGTTCGAGGGTTCCGAGAACGTGCCCGAAGGCGACTTCGACAAGCTGCTCGAAGCCGCAGGTGGGGCCAACAACGGCTCGACGACTCCGGACCGCACCAACTACTGGCAGAACGTGCCCACCAATGCGTTGGAGCTGGCATTGTGGCTCGAGGCGGACCGGATGGGATGGCTGCTCGAGGCGATGGACCAGCGGAAGCTCGACCTTCAACGAGAAGTCGTGAAGAACGAGCGGCGCCAGAGCTACGAGAACCGTCCCTACGGCCTCGCATTCGAGACGCTCGGGCACGCGCTCTACCCGCCCGACCACCCGTATCACTGGTCCACGATCGGGTCGATGGAGGATCTGTCGGCAGCGACCCTCGACGACGTCCGGGAATTTTTCCGGACGTATTACGCGCCCAACAACGCGAGCTTGAGTGTCGCTGGAGACGTCGATCCGCGGTTCGTTCGGAGGTTGGTGGAACGGTACTTCGGCGAGATTCCGTCCGGGCCACCGGTTCCGGCGGTCGAAGCCCCCGGAGCCGTCCTGGAGGAAGACTCCTACCTGGTCCTCGAAGACGACGTCCAGCTGCCGCGGCTGTACATGGCGTGGCACTCCCCGGCCGCGTACGAGGCCGACGACGCCGGGAGCCAGGTGCTGGCGTCGATACTGACCGATGGGAAGAGCTCTCGGCTCCACCGGCGGCTGGTCTACGACGAGCAGCTCGCGCAAGACGTCGACGGTTTCCAGAGCGGTGGCAAGCTCGGGGGAGCGTTCTACCTCGTGGCCACCGCCAAGCCCGGTGTCGGGCTCCCCGTCCTCGAGCGCGCCATCCGGGAAGAGCTCGGCCGCCTCGCGAACCGAGGCGTGACGGACGAGGAGCTGGAGCGTGCGCTCAACCGGATCGAGGCCGACTTCGTGCGGGGGTTGGAGCGGGTGGGGAGCTTCGGTGGAAAGGCCGACATGCTGAACGAGTACTTCTTCTACACGGGCGATCCCGGGTTCGTACGCAGGGATCTCGCACGTTTCCACGCCGCGTCGCCTGAGGACGTGGCGGATGCCGCTCGCAGGCACCTCATCGACGCGCGCGGGATCGTCTTGAGTGTAGTCCCGAGGGGCGAGGCCAGTCTCGCTGCCACGGGCCCGCAGGAGCCGAACAGGAGGTGAGGCTCCTCATCCCCGTATTCCTGCTCGGCCCGCTCGCCTTGGCGGGCGGTTGTGCGCCCTTCAACATCCAGGCGGGCGGGTCCTCGGAAGGGACATCCATGACGATGGGAACTGCTGACGCGGGGGCGGCCGGAGGGTTCGACCGTTCCGTGCCGCCAGAGATCGGGAGGCCCCCGTCGCTGGAGCTTCCTGCGCCCCAAGAGTTGGAGCTCGCGAACGGCCTCCGCGTCCTGTTGGTCGAGCGGAGCGCCCTGCCCATCGTGAACGTCGAGATCTTGATCGGCGGCGGAGCGTCGGCCCACGCACCCACACGAGCCGGCCTCGCTGCGTTGACGGCGGATATGCTCGACGAGGGCTCGGGATCACTCTCGGCGCTGGACATCGCCGCTGGCTTCGAGCGCCTGGGCGCGAGGGTTTCGACGACGGCTGGTTACGACGGGAGCACCGTGCGGCTCAACGTGCTCGAAGGTCGGCTCGCGGAGGCCCTGGACCTCATGGCCGATGTCGTGCTCCGACCTTCGTTTCCCATCGACGACTTCGCCCGGGTGAAGCGCGAGCGGTTGACGCGGATCCGGCAAGGTGCGGACAGTCCGGCGAGGCTGGCGGACAATGCCCTCGCCGATGTTCTGTACGGCGACGGAGACCCATACGGGCGCCCCCTCCTCGGAACGCTCGAGTCGCTGGACGGACTCGATCGGGACGACGTAGTCGACTTCTACGAGTCGACGTACCACGCCGGCAACGCAACGTTGATCGTCGTGGGCGATATCGGCGTCGAGGCGGTGGATTCGCTCCTCTCGGCGCGATTCGGGACGTGGGAATCGGGCTCCAGCCCGGAGATCCACTCCGGAGAGGGGCGTCCGGATCCCTCCCGCACTCCCGTATACATCGTCGACAAGCCCGGAGCCGCACAGTCGGAGATCCGGGTCGGGCGCGTGTCGGCGCCCCGCAGCACGGACGACTACTTCAGCCTGACCGTGCTCAACACCGTGTTGGGCGGGGCTTTCACGAGCCGGCTGAACCGGCGGCTGCGTGAGGAAAAGGGGTACACGTACGGCGCACGATCGGACTTCACGATGCGGCTTCGACCCAGCCCGTTCATCGCGCGCTCCGCCGTACACACCCCGGTGACGGACAGCGCGGTCGCGGAGTTCGTCAGCGAGATCACCCGGCTGGGAGTCGAGGCGGTTCCTGACGACGAGCTCGAGCGAGCGCGCAACTATGTCGCGCTACGGCTGCCGGAGCGATTCGAAACCGGCCAGGACGTCGCGAGTCGATTGGGAGAAATCGTGCGATACGGCCTGCCGACGGATTTCTACGACGGCTTTGTCGAAGGAATCCAGGACGTCTCGGTGGATGATGTGATCGGGGCTGCTCGGGACTATCTGGCTCTGGACGGCATGGTTATCGTCGTCGCCGGGGACAGGGACGTGGTGGAAGAACCCCTGCGAGACCTAGGAATCGGCGACGTCACGGTACTTTCGCCCGTCTCTCCCCGCTGAGCCGACCTCCCCTAGGGAACCCGAACCGTGAGCAGATCGCCCTTGTTGTCGATTCCATTCGACGAGCACGCTCTGGCCAATGGGTTGAGAGTCGTCCTCTCGCCCGAGCCCGCCGTTCCCGTCGTCGCGGTGAACCTCTGGTACGGTGTCGGCTCGAGGAACGAGAGGGCGGGGAAGACCGGGTTCGCCCACCTCTTCGAGCACATGATGTTCCAGGGCTCGAAGCACGTCCCGAAGAACCGGCATTTCGAGCTCGTCGAGCGTGCCGGCGGATCGCTCAACGCCTCGACGTGGTTCGACCGCACGAACTATTTCGAGACCGTGCCGTCCCATCATCTCGAGCTCGCGCTCTGGCTCGAATCCGATCGCATGGGGTGGATGCTTCCCGCGATGACCCCGGAGAAGCTCGAGAATCAAAGGGATGTCGTGAAGAACGAGCGCAGTCAGCGATACGACAACCAACCGTACGGTGACTGGGACGAGCGCCTACAGTCGATGATCTACCCGGCGGGCCACCCGTACCACCACCCCGTCATTGGCTCCGTAGAAGACATCGACGCCGCATCGCTCGAAGACATCGACCAGTTCTTCCGCACCTTCTACATCCCGAACAACGCCGTGCTCACGATCTGCGGCGACTTCGAACGCGACCGCGCCCTCGAGCTCGTGGAGCGATACTTCGGGGCGATTCCCGCCGGTGACCCCATCCCCGAACTTCCGGGACAGCCTGAGTTGAGTGGTTACATCGGGACAACCGTGAGGCAGGTCGTCGAGGGGGACGTTCCGCTGCCGCGCGTATACGTCGCGGGCCGGGCGCCAACCTGCGACATGCCGGCCTTCTACGCTGCAGAGGTGGCAGGCGACCTTCTGGGGAAGGGGAGAGCGTCGAGGCTGTACCGGTCGCTCGTCTTGGAGAAGCGGCTCGCGAAAGACGTGGTGACGTACGTGTTCCCGCTCATGACCGGTGCCGGCATGATGCTCGTGTGGGCGACTGGCCACCCTGGCGTCGATCCCCAGGAGCTGGAGCGGGCGATCGTCGACGAGATGGAAGGGTTGGCGACGGCTTCGGAGGAGGAGGTCGCTCGGGCCGTGGCGTTGGCGGAGACAGGGGTCCTCGGTGAGCTGGAGACGGTCTCTCAGCGCGCGGACCTGTTGTCGATGTTCACGACGCACTTCGGTGACCCGGGGCGCCTCAACACGGAGCTCGATCGGCTGCGGGAGGTCACACCAGCCGACGTGCGTGCGTTCGCCGAGGGGCATCTCTCACCCGAAAACAGAGCGATCCTCACGTACGTTCCCCGGAGTCAACCGTGACCGGCGCCGGGCTCGACCGCTCCAAGCCTCCCGGTTCGGGACCGGTACGCTCCTTCAGCTTCCCTGCTGTCCATTCCTCGGAGCTCGACGTGGGTCTGGGGATCCGCGTGGTTGCCCAGGATCGGCTCCCAGTCGTCACGGCCATGCTGCTGATGGACGCCGGAGAGTCGACGACACCCGGCGGAAGCGCCGGCCTCGGGCTGTTGACGGGCAACGCGCTGCAAGGGGGCACACAACGTCGTTCCGCTATCGAGCTCGCGGAGGCCCTGGAAGGAATCGGCACGCGACTCGGAGCGGCCACCGGATGGGACTCTACGACGGTTTCGCTCACATGTACCGCCGACCGTCTACCGGAGGCGGTCCGGTTGCTGGCTGAAGTCGTCCTCAGTCCCGGTTTTCCGGAGGGCGAGGTCGAGCGTATCCGGGAGCAACAGCTGGCGGCGCTAGGCCAACGCAAGATGTATCCAGCTCACCTGGCTGCCGACGCGGCGGCGCACTTCCTGTTCAAGGACGGGGCGACGTACGGACGACCCCTGTCTGGAACGGAAGACACCGTCGCGGCCCTAGGGTCGGAAGAGGTCGCCGGCTTCGCCGCGAGTCGGTATCTCCCCGAGCGGGGCGGATTCGTCGTGGTCGGCGATGTCGACGTCGATGAGGTCACCGCTCTCGCAGCCGAGAATTTCGGCGGATGGAGCGGAGCGCCCGCGCTCCCTGGAGCCGTCGACTCGAGCGCTCGCTTCGACCAGCGACGAATCGTCGTAGTGCACAGGCCCGGGGCGGTCCAATCCGAGATTCGGATCGGACATCCGGCCGTCTCCAGGGACACGCCCGACTATTTCCAGCTGGTCGTCTTGAACACGATCCTCGGCGGCGCCTTCACGAGCCGGCTGAACCTCAACCTGAGGGAAAGGCACGGCTTCACGTACGGCGTTCGATCACGATTCGCGTTCCGGCGAGCTGCAGGACCCTTCACGATCTCGACAGCGGTCGGGACCGACGTGACCGCGGCGGCCGTCAGCGAGGCTTTCGCCGAGACCGAAGCCCTCGTCGCCAAAGGACCGACAGAGTCCGAGGTGGAGGCGGCTCGGGACTACATGGCGGGGGTCTTTCCTCTTCGACTCGAGACCACCGGCCAGATCGCGTCCCGCATCGCGGAGCTGCTCGTGTATCGTCTTCCTGACGATTATCACGGCCGGTACCGCGACGAGATCCGCGCCGTGACCATCGACGGAGTCGCGGCGGCGGCACGACGTCGGCTTCACCCCGGAGCGATGACCGTCGTCGTGGTCGGCGACGCGGACAAGGTCGGTTCGGAGCTGGAGGGCCTCGGGTTAGGACCGGTCGACGTGCGCGACAGCTTCTGATCGACGAGCTCCCGGAACCGAAAGCCTGTTTGTCACCGACGCGACGCTCCCCCGGCGTCAGCGAGGCGGTGAGCCTTGCGTGCAACCGCTGGCGAGACGACTCGTATCCTATAGGTTGAGGGTCCGTGAGCACACCTCCAGAACGAGACCCGGCCCCGGTTCCCCTCGCTGCCGATGGAGAGCCGGGAAGGTTGGACAGCCGTCTCATTCACGATGGCCGGATCGTTCATCTGACAGTGGACCAGGTCCGGTTTCCGGACGGCTCGATCGGCGAGTTGGAGCGGATCCGGCACGTTGGAGCATCGGCCGTACTGCCCTTTCTCGACGCGCCGGATAGCCCCGATCCGACCATTCTCATGGTCCATCAGTACCGGTACGCGGCAGGGGGCTACCTATACGAGGTCCCTGCGGGTCTGCCAGAACGGCCGGACGAACCTTGGGCCGAATGCGCCCGGCGCGAACTGCGGGAGGAAACCGGGTACTCGGCCGGGAACGTAAAGTACCTGACACGCATTTACACGACACCTGGGTTCACGGACGAGGTGATCCACCTTTTCGCGGCCACCGGGCTCAGTCGCGGAGAGGCGGACAGGGACATCGACGAGTTCATGGACCTGGTCCCGATGCGGCTCTCGAAGGCCCTGGACATGGTCCGCACAGGAGAGATCGTGGATTGCAAGACGGTAGCGACCCTCCTCTTCGGGGCAGCATTCGTGGCGGGCAAGGCCGGATCGGAGGGCGGGCGGGGGCGGACCGGATGAGCGTCCCCCGCGGTCGAATTTTCCGTCCTCGCGAAGGGACACTCGAGAGCGACGATACAGTCATTAAGGCGCATTACGAGGTGGTATAGATCATGCACTTCGCCCCTTTCCAGGGATCCGAACGGATCTGAAAGGGGTTGGCGACGGAGGTCGGTGGAAGCGCCGATCACGGGGGCGATATGAAGCTCGAAAAGATGCAAACGACTCGGCCTACTGGCCCTGCACAAGAGACTCGTCAGGAGCTCGTGAAGCTGAGCGACAGCGAGGTGGTTCGCCGATTCCTCGCGGGCGAACAGCGGGCGTTCGGCGTGCTCGTGGACCGGTACGACACGCGCTTGCTGAACTTCGTGTACCGTACGGTGGGCGACCGCGAGCGCGGACAGGACCTCGTTCAAGAGACGTTCGTCCGCGTGTACCGACACCTACACCGGTTCGACCAGTCCAAGAAGTTTTCGACCTGGATCTACACGATCGCCAGCAACCTGGCGAAGAACGAGCTTCGCAACCGGTCACGAAACCCCCTCGTCCTCTTCCAGACGATCAAGAAGAACTGGGAGGCCGACCACAGGCCTCTCGAGTGGGAGGACCACTCATACAAGCCGGACGATCTCTTCCGGAAGCGTCATCTGCGGCAGATGGTCGAGAACGCAGTCGGAGAGCTGTCGGAGCACCACCGGATCGTCTTCGTTCTGAGGGAGCTCGAAGGAAAGACCTATGAGGAGATCTCCGACATCACCGGTGTGAACCTCGGCACGGTGAAGAGCCGACTCAATCGCGCACGCAACAACTTCGCGCGCATCATTGCGCCCATGCTGGACTAGGTACCCGCGCGAACGCGGGAACCTCGCTGCCACTGCCTCAGTAACAAGATCCCCGACGCCAAGCGCCGCCGCCCTGGGCCCCTGCGGGCCATTCGCCGGGGAACCCTGTTAGAAGGGTGGCAGTAACAACGTCGAGACACGGTACGGCGGGTCGAGCCGAAGACGAGGCAGCAAAGGGGAGCATGCGGGCGACGATGAAGTGCGAAGACTTCCTGGCACGGTTTTCCGAGTTCTACGATGGACGGGCCGTCGACGTAGATACCTTCGAGGGCCACCTTTCCTCATGTGCCCACTGTCGACGATACGTCGCCGTGATACGGCGCGGAGTGACCGTGCTCCGCTCCCTCCCAGGACCCCCGTTGCGCGAAGATTTCCGCCCCCGCCTCCAGCATCGTATCTACCACGTCGACGAGAAGAACCTCCTGCTCCGGCGCACCAGTGGATCAGCCGCTCGGGTCGGAACGGTCCTCGTCGCAGCCGCCATTCTGGCGCTGGCTGCTTGGGTCCCGGAGATGGCACAGGAGGCGCCGAAGGTGATCCTCCCCGCGATCGTCGTCTCCCGGCCGCCCGCTGCCCGCGTACCCGTTGCCGACGTGAGCCGAGGGTACCAAACCACTCGCTTCCTGGAAGCCACGCCCGATGGCGACGAGCTCTGGAATCGTGCGCTGTACGAATACTCTCCCCTGTCCGAGCGGTATCCCCCGGCCCGTCTCTTCCGAACAGGACTTGACTGACCCTTCCCGCAGACAGCGGACGAGGCCGATCCGCCCGCGATGATTCCGGACGCCTACCGTCGGGCCCTAGGGGGCGCACACGGGGGCGGTGTCTTCTATCTCCACGGGGAGGACGGCTTCCGGAAGGAAGAGGCGGCCCGCGAGATCGCGGAGGCGCATCTCGACCCTGCGACACGTGATTTCAACTTCGACGTGATCCGGGGGTCGGACATCGACGTGCCACAGCTCGCGTCGGTGCTTGCCACTCCGCCGCTGATGGCTCAGTGGAGGGTCGTGGCGATCCGTCAGGCTGAAGCGCTCGCATCCCTCCCCAAGGCCCGCAAGCTCGTCCTCGACCTCGCCGACTCCACTCCCTCGGGGCTCGCGCTGATCTTGACCGCGACCAAGCCCCCCCAGTCGAAGGCCGCCTTCTACGCCGATCTTCAGCGGAAGGCCAGGTCTATGGAGTTCCGGCCAGTGCCTCCGAACGATCTTCCCATTTTCCTCATGTCGTGGTCTCGCGACCGCCACGGAGTCGAAATGGAGGAGGACGCGGCGAGGGCGCTGGGTGCGGCCGTCGGGACAGAGCTCGGTGTGCTGGCACAGGAGGTCCGTAAGCTCGCAACCATGGTCCCCGAAGAGCACGCGATCACCCTGGCTACGGTGGAGGCAGGGGGAACGAAGCTTCCGAAGGAAGACCGCTGGCGTTGGTTCGACTCGATTGGCGAGCGCAAGCTCAGACAAGCCACGGACGGGCTGGCTCAGCTCTTTTCGCAAGGAGAGTCCGGCGTCTACCTCGTGATGGGGCTTACGACCCATCTCCTTCGTCTGGGCGTGGTGTGCGAGAGCGGACGGGGGGCCCTGGAGTCGAATCTGCCTCCCAACCTCCGGTGGACGGCCAAGCGCTTCGAGGCCCAGAGCCGCCACTGGACGGGTGAGGAGTTGGAAAGGGCGCTGCTCGGGCTGAGACGCGTAGATCAGCTCATGAAGGCCAGCACGCTGACTCATCATCACCTGTTGGAGGAGTGGCTGCTCCGGGAGCGCACACTCCACGGGGAGGAGGTGGCGTGAGGTTCGGTCCGGCCACCCTCGTCGCCGCCTTGACGCTGCCCGGAGCCTCGACGGCCCAATCGGCGCCGCTCGCGCAAGTGGATTCGCTCACCGCTACGGGCAGCATTCAGCTCGCGCGCGAGACGCTCCAGCAGTGGTGGGACGAAAGCTGGGAATCGGCGGAACGCGCGGACGCCCAATGGGCGCTCTGGTTGCGAGCGCGCCTGACGGTCGATCCCGACATGGCCGCGCTCGACTATCGCCGCCTGATCATCGAGCACCCGGCCGGCCGATTCTCCGCGGATGCCCATCTTCGGCTCGGCCAATCCGCACTGACGAGGGGGGATGCGGCGCAGGCGGCGCGACACTTCCAATCTGTCATCCGGGACTACCCCTCCAGTCCGGCGCGCCTCCAAGCCCGACAATGGATGGATCGAGTCGGCCCGGTTGCGGCCTCTCAGCCCCCACCTCCGGCGCGCTACGCCATTCAGCTCGGAGCCTTCTTCAACGACGAGGGGGTGTCGGAGTTGTACGCGAGGGCAGTGGAGGCGGGGCTCAAGGCGAGACGAGTGCGTGTTGGCGACGACGAGCTGCGTCGGGTCCGAGTCGGATGGTTCGCGTCGAGGGAAGCGGCCGAGATATCCGTCGAGGCGGTCCGCCGACTGGGGTTCGAGGCGACCATCGTATCGGACGGCGACCGCGAAGCAGAGATTGGCAATTGAGCGACGAAGGACCACCCTCGGGTTCCTTGACGGTCATCCTGGCGGACGACGACGACGACCACGCGATGCTCATTCACACCGCCCTGGTCCGCGCAGCGAGCTCTCCCATCGAAGTGCTTCGAGCTCGCAACGGGGTCGAAGCCATTCGACTCGTTGAAGAGTCGCCGCCCGACCTGCTGCTGTTGGATCTGAACATGCCCGGCCGATCGGGGCACGAGGTCCTCGCCCACGTGAAAGGCGACGCTGATTTGCGAAGCGTGCCGGTGGCCGTGCTGACGTCGTCCGATCGTCCGGAAGACATGGCGCGCAGCTACGGCCTCGGTGGGAATCACTTCATCACCAAGCCGTCGAACCCCGCGGCGTTGGAGCGCCGACTGAGGACTCTCTTGGAGAACCTTTCCGAGTTGTCTGCCGTGCACCGGGGCAGCGCCGGCCTGTACGCGACGGCCGTCAGCTCGCTGGACCCCGTGTCCCTGGCTCTTCGGAGATTGCTGCCGGTTCTCCTGCTCGGCGGCTTCCTGGCGGCGCTACTGCTTTGGGCCTGGTACACGGGACTGCTGGGCTGAGCAGCGTCTAGGGAACCTCTGCACAAGTGTGGCGGGTCTCGCGCAGGGGTCTCGCGAGTGCTCAGGGTAGGAACGACGACGCACGGGTCCGCGACACCCCTGCGCCCACGACCGAGTCGGTCGCACGACCTCATGCGGTGACGGGTTGGGGCGGCATGGACCCGTCTTCGTCGTTGGAGCTCCTATCTGTAGCTTGGGCTATGGCGTCGTCCCTCCGCCTAGCATCCGGGTCCATGGCGCTCCCAACGAGACCCGCCACAATGTGCAGAGGGTTCCCTAGCCGGGGGGCCTCCGACACACCCCACGAGCGGCCTCCCTACATATCGGTGTTCGCGAGACTCCAGACGTAGCCCGCGAGTGCCGCCACGTCCTCGTCTGAAAGGGGCATTCCGGCACGCGGCAGCATGATGCCCGGGAACTCCCTGGGGGCCTCTACGCCGGTGTTGATCAAGTCGATGATCGCCGGGTAGGTGCCATCGACGTTCAACCAGTCGTCGTCGGTCAGGTCTGGCGCGAGCGCCCCGTCCGTTCCGTTCTGTCCGTGACAGGCGAAGCACGACCCCGCTCCGTTGAACAGCTCTCTGCCCCGATCAACCATCGCCCCGGTCACCCCGTCGGGCAGGTTCATCGCCAAGGCGGCGCTTCCGCCCGTCTCGGGTGGGGCCGCTGAAACCGCCGGCGCGCCTCCACCAGTCTCCGGGGCTCCTCCATCAGGATCCGCTTCCCCACCGCCACAAACCCACGCGGCCATTGATATGACCAACGCGGGGCCAAGCGTTCTACCGCTCATCGCGAGTCGTCTCCCTGTCGTAATGGATCCCGGCCGCAGCGAGAACGCGCCGGCGAAAGAAACCAACAAAGGTAGTCGTCGTTTAGAGCGACTTGAAGGGAGCCGCGTCAACGAATGCGCCCGATGTAACGCTGGGGGATCAGGAGGTCCGGGCGCTCCGCGTTCCAGAAGATCGTCACGACCCACCAGCGCTCCCCGTCGTCGAGAAGTTGGAAGCTGTTGATGCCCCGCGCGAAGGGCTCTTCCTCAGGAGTGCGGCGAGACTCGTAGCTGGAGAAGAGGTGCGTCACATATCCGAACTGCTCGGTCACACGCCCGATCTCATTCTCGAAGAATCCGTTCCGCTCGAGGAGTGGGCCCGATCCGTCGACATATTCGTCGGGAGTCATCACTCGGTGGCGGACATCGCCCTCCGCGCTCCGTCCGACCGGGATCAACCGGGCTTCAGGGACGAACAAGGACCGGAATCTGTCCCAATCGCGCCCCTGGCCCGCCGGTCCGGATATGACGTCGTAGACCGCGGTGATGATGGCATCGACCGAGACGACGTCGGCTGGGTCCGCAGGGGGAGGAGTCGCGGTCTGGCCCCCGGCCGGGTCCACGAACCCACATAGGGAGGCAACGGCAACCGCCGTGCACGCAGCCGCCAGCGGAGACGTAGGGCGCCGCGGCCGACCGGCAGCATTCCGGAGATTCATGGTCGAGATCCGGTTGGGGTGTGTTTCGCGAAGTCAGGTAGCCACGCGGATGAAAGCGTTGATCGCGTTCAGGGCCCAAGGTACACTAATGTACCCCGGCCCGAGGGGATTACCGTCCCAGTTCGCGGATCCATGCCCAAGACCCACGACACGCCTCTCATGCGCCAGTGGCGCGCCGTAAAATCGCGCCACAGCGACGCTCTGGTGTTCTTCCGCGTCGGCGATTTCTACGAGCTCTTCTACGGAGATGCCCAAGAGGGCTCACGCCTGCTCGGCCTGACCCTCACCGCCCGAAACAACGGAGCTGCCAGCCGGGTGCCGCTCGCCGGAGTGCCCGCCAAAGCCCTCGACGACTACCTACAGCGCCTCGTGAAGCTCGGTCGGCGCGTGGCCATCTGCGATCAGGTGGAGGACCCGAGCGAGGCCAAGGGGATCGTCAGGCGGGAGGTCGTCGAGACGGTCACGCCCGGTACCGTGCTCCACGATGGGCTCCTCGAAGCTCGGCGCAACAACTTCCTCGTGGCTTTGGCTCCCGGCGAGGAGGGGGTGACCGGGCTGGCCGCTCTCGATCTCTCGACGGGCGAGCTGGTCCTCACCTTGGTCGACGAAGAGGGGCTTTCCACCGAGATGGGCCGACTCGAGCCCGCCGAGCTGCTGCTCCCGAGATCGGCGGAGGAAGGCGCGCCGATGGGTCTGGGCGTTGAAGACCTCCCCGGTCCGCTTCGCACGTACCGCGACGATTGGGTCTTCGAGGAGGCTACGGCGCGCGAGGAGCTGCAGCGGGCGTACCGCGTCCTTTCCCTGGACGGCTTCGGGCTCGAGGCGACCGACGGTCCGATGGTCCGTGCAGCCGGTGCGCTGATCGCCTACATCGGAGAAATCCGGCCAGTCGGCCTCGCCCACCTCCAGCCGCCGAGAATTGCCCGCGCCGGGTCGAGCATGGTCCTGGACGAGATGACACGGCGGAATCTCGAGTTGGTCGAGCCGCTTCGGCCGGGGGATGTGGAGGCCACGCTCGTGTCCGTGCTTGACGACACAGTCACGGCCATGGGTGCCCGAACCCTGCGCAGCTGGCTTCTGGCTCCGCTCGTGGACGCCGACGCCATTTGGGAACGGCAAGACGCGGTTGCCGAGCTGTTCGAGCGACCAGGGACCCGTCGGACCGTGCGGAAGGAGCTCACCGGGGTGGCGGACCTCGAGCGGCTGGCCGGTAAGATCGCGCTTCGCCGTGTGTCGCCCAGGGATCTTCTCGGCCTGGTCCGGTCACTCGACCGTGTCCCCACTGTTGCCGATGCTCTGTCGGAGGTCGAGCTGCCGCTGCTGCGTCAATGGGCGAGCGATCTCGACCCCATGGACGACGTGCGCGCCCGCCTGGACGCCGCTATCTCGCCCGACGCACCACCGACCCTTCAGTCGGGAGGGGTGATTCGCCAGGGGTACAGCGCCGAGCTCGACGAGCTTCGCCAGGTGCGGGACGGGGCCCGAGGATTCATTGCCGCGCTGCAGGTGCGGGAACGGGAGCGAACCGGAATCGGCTCCCTGAAGGTGGCGTACAACAAGGTCTTCGGATACTACCTCGAGGTGACGCGGACGAACCTGGAACGGGTTCCGGACGACTACGTCCGCAAGCAGACGCTGGCCAACGCCGAACGGTTCTACACGCCCGAGCTCAAGGAGTGGGAAGAGAAGGTCCTGGGCGCGGAGGATCGGATCGCCGCGTTGGAAGCCGAGCTGTTCGCGACCATCCGTGGGGAGGTGGCCGAGGAGATCGGACGGCTGCAGGATCTCGCGCGGGGGTTGGCCCGCTTGGACGTGATCGGGGCGCTGGCCGAGGTGGCTGAGCGGCGGAGTTATGTCCGGCCCGAGATCCACACCGGCTACGACATCGATATCCGCGCCGGGCGCCACCCCGTGGTCGAGACCGTGATGCCCGCCGACGCGTTCATCCCCAACGACCTCGGCCTCGACGAGGACGGGCACATCGTCGTGCTCACTGGCCCCAACATGGCCGGGAAGAGCACGATCCTGCGCCAGACCGGTCTCATCCAGCTGCTCGCCCAGATGGGCGCCTTCGTTCCTGCCGACAGCGCGCGGCTACCCGTCTGCGATCGCGTTTTCACACGCGTCGGCGCAAGTGACAGCCTGGCGCGTGGACAGTCGACGTTCATGGTCGAAATGAACGAGTCGGCCGCGATCGTACACGGTGCCACGTCCTCCAGCCTCGTCCTGCTGGACGAGATCGGCCGCGGGACCTCGACGTACGACGGGGTCTCGATCGCCTGGGCCATGACCGAGCACCTTCACGAGGTGGTCCGTGCCAAGACCATCTTCGCGACGCACTACCACGAGCTCACCCAGCTCGGGGATCTCCTTGCAGGCGTGAAGAACCTGAATGTGGCCGTTCGCGAGGTCGGCGAGGACATCGTCTTCCTGCGTCGGCTGGAAAGCGGCGGCGCAGACCGCTCCTACGGCATTCAGGTGGCTCGCCTGGCTGGGATGCCGCCCGCGATCGTCGCACGGGCGAGGGAACTTCTTGCCGAATTGGAGGGAACACATACGAGCGGCGGGGAGGGGCTCGGCCGGCACGGAGAGCACCGTCCTGAATCCGGCTCGGGACTCGATCAGCTCTCTTTATTCAGCGGGGACGCTTCGCTTGCCGCACGGATCCGGACGCTCGATCTGTCGAACATGACCCCACTCGAGGCATTGAACTTGCTCGCCGATCTTCAGCGCCGCGCGCGCGGTGGTTGAGTAACCCCGTGGTAGAGTCCCCGTCGACCGCTCAGCAATCGATGCATCGTCTCGGAACCCGAATCGCCGTGCTCCTGGCCGGCATGCCCCTGATTGGGTGCACCGGCGACCAGGAAATCGAGCGCCCCGCGCCCCTCTACGGGGAGATTCCGATCGAGTACCCCCTCGACATGTGGGATCAAGGGATCGAGGGCGAAACGCTCCTTCGGGTCCGCGTGAACGATCTCGGCGAAGTCGACTCCGTCGAGGTCGCCGAAACGAGCGGCCACCCCGTCCTCGACACGGCCGCGTTGAAGGGCGCCCTGGAGATGCGCTTCAGCCCCGGACGGCGGGGCGGGAAGCGTGTCCCCGTCTGGGCCCGCGTTCCCGTTCACTTCTCGAAGCGGCCGAACCCAGGAGACGGATGATCGAGGCCCACAGCCTCCAACCGGCTCCATTCCCACCTCGGCCCTCCGCGGCTTCGAGGAGATTCCGCACCACATGAGCGCCCGCCACCAGGAGCCCTACGACAACGTCATGGAGATGGTCGGCTGGACGCCGCTCATCCGACTCCACCGCGTCACCGACGACTGCAGGACGCCGGTCTTCGCGAAGTGCGAGTTCATGAGTCCCGGCGGATCGGTCAAGGACCGGATCGGACTCGCGCTCGTGGAGGCCGCGGAACAGGATGGGACCCTGCGGCCTGGCGGCGTCATCGTGGAGGCGACCAGCGGCAACACGGGAATGGCGCTGGCGATGGCCGCGACGATCAAAGGCTATCGGTGCATCTTCACGATGCCCGACAAGATGAGCCAGGAGAAGGTCAAGCTGCTCCGCGCCTTCGGCGCTGAAGTGATCATCACTCCCACCGCCGTGGGGCCGGATCATCCGGACCACTACCTGCAAACCGCGAAACGAATCGCTGCGGAGACCCCTGGGGCGGTCCTGGCCGACCAGTTCTACAACCAGGAGAACCCGAAGGCCCACTACGCCACGACCGGTCCCGAGCTGTGGACGCAGAGCGGGGGCCGCATCACCCATTTCCTGGCTGGCGCCGGGACAGGGGGCACAATCTCGGGGACGGGCGCCTACCTAAAGGAACGGAACCCCGACACGCGGATCATCGGAGTGGACCCCGTCGGATCCGTGATCGGGCCGTTCTTCAACACCGGGAAGATGGTCGAGGGCCATCCGTACAAGGTGGAGGGCCTGGGCAACGACAAGATCCCCGGCGCCCTCAACCTCGATGTCGTCGACGAATATGTGACGGTGACCGATGCGCAGGCGTTTCACATGGCCCGTCGGCTTACGTGCGAGGAGGGGCTGTTTGTGGGGGGGTCGGCGGGGCTGAACACGCACGCCGCGGTCGAGCTGGCCCAGCGCCTAGACGACCCAGATGCCTTCGTCGTCTCGGTCCTTTGCGATTGGGGGGAGCATTACCTCACCAAGATGTATGACGAGGAGTGGATGCGGCAGAACGGGTTCCTCGATCGGCGGCGCAAGAGTGTGCACGAGCTCGTCGCGACCAAGGATCAGAGCCTGGACCGGCTCCTCACCGTGCAGCCCTCGACGCCGGTACGGATGGCGCTCTCCACGTTGACGAGCCACGACGTCTCACAGCTGCCCGTGGTGATCGAAGGAGAGTGCGTCGGCTCGGTAACCGAAGGCGACCTGATGGCCCGCGTCATCGAGGATCCGCAGCTCCTCGACAAGGCGGTGGAGACGGTCATGTCGGCTCCATTCCCAGTCGTCGACAGCCACCTCGACGCCGACGAGGCCACGAGGCTGCTCACGCGAGACAACCCTGCCGTGCTCGTGCGCGCCAGCGGCAAAGTGAACGGCATCGTGACGCGCTTCGACGTCGTGCGCACGCTGACCGGTGCAACCGGTTGAGAATCGTTCGAGGGCCATGACGTCAGTGCGCAGCCTCAAGATCGCGGTGCTCATGGGTGGGACGTCCGAGGAACGGGACGTCTCGCTCGCGTCTGGTAGCGAGGTCGCACGAGCCCTGCGTGAGCGGGGCCACGAGGTGGTGGCTGTGGACACGACCCGGGGGGTGCTCGCCCAGTCGGAGGAACGGGCCCTCCTGGACAGCGGTGTTCCCACGGAGCCACCTGCCGGGGGACTTTGCGACCTGCTGGCGACGGGCGACACCTCCGTGATCACCCGGAATCCCGAAATCTCGTCGCCTGACGTGATCTTCCTGGCGCTCCACGGTGGAGCCGGGGAGGATGGTACGATCCAGTCGCTCCTCGACTTCACCGGTATCCCCTACGTGGGCAGCGGCCGCGTCGGTTGTGCCCTGGCCATGGACAAGGACTTGTCCAAGCGCCTTCTGCGGGACGCCGGGATTCCCACCCCCGCATGGATCACCGGCCACGCTGCTCCAGAGCGGGTGGAGGCGGAGCTCGGGCTTCCCGTGATCGTAAAACCTCCGTCGGGAGGATCCACGCTCGGACTGACCTTGGTGCGAGAGGCGGACGAGCTCGCGGCTGCGGAGCAGCTTTCGCTCGCCCACGGTAGCGGCGTCATGTACGAGCGCTACGTGCGGGGCAGGGAGCTCACGGTGGGCATCTTGGGAGATGAGGCGCTTCCGGTGGGGGAGATCATCTCGGAGCACGAGATCTTCGACTACGAGTGCAAGTATCAGCCCGGCATGGCTCGCGAGATCTTCCCGGCAGACGTATCGCCCGACGTTTCCGAGGACCTCCGGAGGCTCGCCCTCGAAGTCCATCGCGTGCTGCGACTCGACGGCTTCAGTAGAGTAGATTTCATCTTGGACGAGTCGGGCACCGCTTGGTGTCTCGAAGCGAACGCCCTGCCCGGGCTGGCATCGGCGAGCCTCCTGCCAAAAGCGGCCCGGGCGGCTGGCTTGTCGTTCGGAGAGCTGTGCGAACGGATTGTCGACCTCGCTCTCGCCAAGCGGGCCCGGGCAGTCGCCACTTGAGCCGGCGGCGTCCGGCACTCAGCGCTGGTGGCGGAGTGGCCCATCGTCGGGAGAAACTTTCGCGGACTCCCGTCGTTTAGAAGATTGTCTCGACGACCGAAGCTTCGAGGGGGCGGAACGACCCTTTCCGGCCACGAGAACCGGCGGAACAACCCTCCCTGAGAGGGGGTTTCAACCCGTTCGCGTTCGAGAGGCCGTTCCGCCCCTCTGCGCTCCTCCGCCGGTGTAAGTGAATGGCGTACAACTCCTACCGATCGCCGTTCGGCAGCTACATGCTGACGCCGTGGGTGAAGCGACTGCTCATCGCCAACACCGCGGTGTTCTTCCTCATGCTCGTCACGGGCGCCGGGCGCTTCATCGTCGAGTGGTTCGCCTTCATCCCGACGTCACAGTTCCTGACTCGCCCGTGGGGCGCCGTAACGTACATGTTCCTCCACGGGGACTTCTGGCACCTGTTCATCAACATGCTGGTGCTGTTCTTCTTCGGCCCCCCCCTCGAGGAGCGCTGGGGATCCCGCGAGTTCATCAAGTACTACCTGATCTGCGGTCTCGGCGGGGTGGCGCTGAGTTTCCTCTTCGTCTCGAGCTCGATCATCGGCGCTTCGGCCGCCGTGTACGGCGTGATGCTGGCCTTCGCGATGACGTGGCCGGAAGCGCCGATCTACATTTGGGGCATCTTCCCAGTGAAGGCGAAGTGGCTTGCGGCCTTCTTGTTCGTGGTCAGCTTCCTGAGCGCGTTCGGTGGCACCGGCAGTGGGATCGCCCATTTCGCACACCTCGGCGGCCTGCTGGCCGGATTCGTCTACCTCAAGAGCGACTGGCGCATCCCCGCCAAGCTGCAAGCATTCAAGAGCGGCGCTCGGGCTCGCCGTCTCGCGATCGTCGCACGCGACGAATCCCGCGGTGAACCGGAGCGCACCCGTAGTGGGCCAGGGTGGCGCGACGCGGACGAGGAAGCCCTGCTGGACGCAGTGGATCAGGTGCTGGACAAGATATCGGCCAACGGCATCGCGTCGCTCTCCCACGAAGAACGCAAGCTTCTCGACGAGGTCTCGCGCCGCCGCCGTTCCAACTGACCCGCCTCTCGACGCTTCCGCGTCTCCCGACAGAAATACCGTAACACGATGTCCGCCATTGGCTAAGCGATCGTCTTGACCCCACATTTTGCGGGGCCTAGCTTCTCCACCCCTCAAGAAACTCGACGGCGCCGTGCCGCCGGCATCGTGAGATCGGGCACCAAGCGGCACGCGACGTCCCAGGAGGTCAGATGGCGGCAGGGAAGGAATATACGACGGAGAAGATCCGCAACGTGGCGGTTCTCGGCCACGGTGGCTCCGGCAAGACGATGCTCGTCGATGCCCTGTGCTTCGTGGGTGGCACGGCGCATCGCCGAGGCAACGTCTCCGAGGGCCACGCGCTCACGATGACGACTCCGGAAGAGATCGAGCACGGGATCTCTCTCCAGCTCACCGCCGCCCACACGGATTGGGAGGGCACCAAGATCAATCTCCTCGACACGCCGGGGTACCTGGACTTCACAGGTGAGGCCTTGGCTGCCGTTCGAGTCGCAGACGCCGCGGTCATTGCCGTCAGCTCCACCGCGGGCGTCGAGGTCGGGACCGAGAAGGTCTGGGAATACTGTGAAGATCGTGGGATCCCCCGCATGCTCTTCATCTCCATGATGGACAAGGAGCACGCGAGCTTCGACAAGGTCTACGCCGACCTGAGGGCCAACCTGACCTCCAAGGCCATACCCGTGGAGATCCCCATCGGAGAGGGTGCGGCATTCAAGGGGATCATCAACCTCTTCAGCGGCCGGGCGCACGTGTACAAGCCGGGCACGGAGACGGGGGAGTACAACGAGCAGGACGTCCCCGAAGACCTACAGTCGAAGTTCGATCAGTGGTCGACGGAGCTCCAGGAGACACTGGCCACGACCGACGAGGCGCTCCTCGAGCGCTATGTGGACGGGGGCGAGATCACACGAGAGGAGGCCATCGAGGCCATGGCTATCGCGATGGGACGTGGGGAGCTGGTGCCGGTGTTCTGCGGTTCAGCGAGCCTCACATACGGCATGCGTGCGCTTCTGAGGAAGATGGCCGAGCTCTTCCCCAACCCGGTAGAAGCCGGTCCTCAGATCGCGAAACGGCCAGGGCTCGACCAGGAAGTCGAGCTCACCGCCACCGACGACGGGTCCTTCGCCGCTCTCGTGTTCAAGACGGCCGCGGAGCCTCACGTGGGTGAGCTGTCCTATTTCCGCGTGTACAGCGGTGTCGCAGTGAACGGGATGGAGGCGCACAACCCCGAGCGACGGGCGCAAGAAAAGCTCAACCACGTATCGATCCCGCTCGGCAAGGAACGACTCGAGGTGCCGCGGTTGCACTCGGGCGACATCGGCGTCGTCGCGAAGCTCAAGGACACGCATACGAACAACACGCTCTCCAGCGCGGCTAGACCCCTCGTGCTCGAGAAGATCGCCTTCCCTCGGCCGGACGTTTCGGTGGCCGTCCGCGGCGCCGCCCGCGCCGACGACGACAAGATCGGCGAGGTCCTCCACAAGCTCCACGAAGAGGATCCGACCTTCCACTCGGAGTTCAACCCCGAGCTCGGGCAGACGATCGCCCGAGGGCTGGGCGAGCTCCACCTCGACGTGCAGTTCGAGCGCATGAAGCGCAAGTACAACGTCTCAGTGGCGACCGAGCAGCCCAAGATTGCCTACCGCGAAACGATCACGAAGGCTGCCGCGGGCCGCGGCAGGTACAAGAAGCAAACTGGAGGGCGGGGCCAGTTCGGCGACTGCTGGATTCGACTGAAGCCCTGCCCGCGGGGTGACGGGTACGAGTTCGTCAACAACATCAAAGGCGGGGTCATCCCCGGGAAGTATGTGCCGTCGGTGAACAAAGGCGTTCAGGAGGCGGCGAGCCGTGGCATCCTGGCCGGGTTCCAGGTCGTGGATTTCGTCGCCGAGTGCTACGACGGCTCGTACCACGCGGTGGATTCCTCCGACATCGCGTTCAAGGTGGCCGGCTCGCTGGCGTTCAGGGAGGTCGCTCAGAGTGCCCACCCGGTGCTGCTCGAGCCGATCGTCGAGGTCGAGGTCACGACGCCCGATGAGTACATGGGCGACATCATGGGCGATATCACACAGAGGCGGGGGAAGGTGCAGGGTATGGTACCCGGCGCGGGACGGACGAAGGTGAAGGCGTTGGTCCCGGAAGCCGAGCTCTACAAGTACGCCACCGCGCTCCGTTCCATGACGCAGGGCAGGGCTCACCACACGCGCACGTTTGCCGGATACGACCCGATGCCCTCGCTCGACGCGCGGAAGGTGATCGAGCAGATGAAGAAAGACTCGTAGGCGTACGCGGGGGCGGTCCGCCGCCCGCCCCATTTCAGATTCCCATATCGAGACCCGGTCCGGTCCGAGGTCCCAGAGGACCGAGCGGGTCTCGCCCAAGGGGCGGGACCGCGCCCCGCCTTGTCCACCCCCCTTCGACTTTCGGTATATTGACGGGACGCCCCGGCCGTGTCCCGATCGCTGCGCGCCGGGCCTCCTGTGACGAGGAGAGCGGGTTTGGGCACGACGGTAGCAGGCAAGCCAGGACGATAGCAGGATTGTGGCAGCTCGAGGGCAGGCCGTGGGGCAAGAACGGATGCTCGGGGTACGAAAGCTAGCCAGCAGGGGCCGGTACGGTCGCACCGCGACGAAGAGGGAGGGCGCGTGGCAGGACACAACAAGTGGTCCCAAATCAAGCGCAAGAAGGCTGTAAACGACAACAAGCGCGGCCAGATGTTCACCAAGCTCATCCGTGAGATCACGGTCGGGGCGCGGGAGGGTGGTGGCGACCCGAACTTCAATCCGCGGCTGCGTCTCGCGGTGGATACCGCCAAGGCCGCGAACATGCCGCAGGACAACATCGAGCGCGCCATCAAGAAGGGGACCGGCGAGCTGGAGGGCGTGAGCTACGAAGGGGTCGTGTACGAGGGCTACGCGCCGGGGGGCGTGGCGCTGTACATCGAGACGCTTACGGACAACCAGAATCGGACAGTTGCGGACGTCAGGCACATCCTGACCAAGAATGGCGGCACCCTCGGCACGGCTGGCTCCGTGGCGTGGCAATTCGAAAGAAGGGGACAGGTCTACGTCGACTCGGCGACGTCTACGGAGGAGCAGGTCTTCGAGGCGGCAATCGAAGCCGGTGCGGAGGATGTCGCCAAGGAGGGCGAGGAGTTCATCGTCACGACCGATCTGTCGTCCTTCCGAGACGTCCGGGAGGGGATGCGGGCGGCGGGCATCCAGATCACGCAGGCCGAATTGTCGATGATCCCGCAGAACGAAGTGGACGTCGGAGGCAAGGACGCAGAAAAGCTGATCAAGCTCATGGATGCCCTCGACGAATCGGACGACGTCCAGAAGGTCTCCTCCAACGGAAACATCGACGAGGACGTTCTGGCGCAGGTGGCGGGATGACGGACCATTCCAGAGCGGCCGGTGCGTCGAGCCATTGGAGGATCTCGCCGAGGAATACCCTCAGTGGCCGGCTGCGGACGGCCCCATGTACTCCGTCATCTCGGATGGCTTGCACTACATCCGGGACGACCACATGCAAGGTCAGATCTTCGACTTGATGGACGACCCGTGGGAGGCGAACGACTTGGGTGAATCCCTCGAGGGGCGGCAGCTGATGAAGGATTATGAGTTGCTGCTCGACCCACTCCTCCAGGGCGGATGACCGCTCCGCGCGCACATACCGTCGTGCTGGGGATCGACCCAGGCACCGCCCTCACGGGGTACGGCGTCGTCGCACGGAGCGGTGACGCCGTCTCGCTCATGGAGTGCGGCGTGATCCGGACATCCTCACAGAAGCCACTCGCGGCCCGAATTCGTGAGATCTTCGAAGGGACCCGGGCGCTCATCGAGCGCTTCGAGCCCGAGGTCGTGTCCGTCGAAGACGTGTTCCAAGGAAAGAACGTCCGCAGCGCCCTGACGCTGGGTCATGCCCGGGGAGCGATCTTGCTGGCGGCCGCTCTCAGCGAGATCCACATTGCCGAATACTCGCCGGCGATGATCAAGAAGGCTGTGGTCGGTACGGGGAACGCGACGAAGGAACAGGTTGGGTTCATGGTGAAGACGCAGCTTAGGCTCGCATCCGCGCCCTCGCCGACCGACGCTTCGGACGGCGTCGCGGCAGCGCTTTGCCACTGCCTCGTCGGGAGCTTTCCCGCGTGAAGGATGCTCTCGCAGGCGGGGCCCCAACGAGCCGGTACACATGATCAGCCGTCTGCACGGTACGCTCCTCGAGTGTGACATGGATCGGATCGAGATCGCCACGCAGGGCGGTGTGGTCTACGAGGTGGAGGTCCCCGTGACGGTTGCGGGGCGCTTGCCGACGCCAGGTTCGGAGGTGCGCATTCGCACCGTCCAGATCGTCCGCGAGGATTCGGTTGCTCTCTACGGTTTTCTCGACGCCCACGAGCGGGAGCTGTTCAGGAGATTGTTGACCGCTTCGGGGGTGGGAGCGAAGCTCGCGCTGGCTATGCTCTCGACCTTCTCGGCGCATCGCCTAGCGCGCGCACTCGTCGACAAGGAGATCGCGGTCCTGACCCAAGTGAGCGGCGTGGGGAAAAAGAAGGCGGAGCGCCTGGTCCTCGAGCTCGCCGACCGCGTGCAAGACATCGCCATCGCGCGGGGGGACGAGAGCTCGGTGGCCCCCGGCGCGGAGGAGGCGATCGCGGCTCTGATGGCTCTGGGCTACACGCTCGCCGAGGCCGACGAGTCGGTCCGAAAGGTCCTGGACGGGGACGGTCCGGCGAACATCGAAGAGATCGTGAAACGAGCCTTGGCCTCGCGCTGACCGGACGGAATGACCAAGCGATACGAGATCACGACGCCTGAGGAGCTGCTCGAAGACGGAGACAACGAGCTCTCCCTCAGACCGCAGAGGCTCGCGCAGTTCATCGGGCAGGAGAAGGTGAAGGAGTCGCTGTCGATCTCCATCGAGGCCGCCCGTCAGCGAGGCGATCCGCTCGATCACATCCTCTTCCATGGCCCGCCTGGGCTGGGAAAGACCACGCTGGCGGTGCTGCTGGCGCGAGAGATGGGCGTGAACGTCAAGACCACCTCGGGCCCGGTGCTGGAAAAGCCCGGGGACCTCGTGAGCATCCTCACGAATCAAAGAGAAGGGGACATCCTCTTCATCGACGAGATCCACCGGCTGCGCCCGATCATCGAGGAGTTCATGTACCCGGCCATGGAGGACTTCCGCGTGGAAATCCGACTGTCGGACGGGCCGAAAGCACGCACGATGACGATGAACATCGAGCGCTTCACCCTCGTCGGCGCCACGACCCGCTTCGGCCTTCTCACGGCACCCATGCGCGCGAGGTTCGGGATCGCCCAGCGCCTGAACTTCTACCCCGCCGAAGACCTCGCGTACATCGTTCGCAGAAGTGCCGAGATCCTCGGCGTCGACTCGACGGAGGAGGGGTCGATGGAGCTCGCCCGAAGGGCGCGGGGCACACCGCGAGTGGCGAACCGGCTCCTCCGCCGGGTGCGGGACTTCGCCCAGGTCCGCGCAGACGGCGTAATCAGCGGGCAGGTCGCGAGAGATGCCCTGGAGCTGCTCGACGTCGACGAGTACGGTTTGGACGAGATGGACGCGCGGGTCCTCAAGACGATCATCGAGAAGTTCGAAGGCGGACCCGTGGGCCTCACATCGCTGGCGGTCGCAATGGGGGAGGATGCCGGTACCCTCGAGGAAGTCTACGAGCCCTTCCTGATCCAGAACGGCTTCCTCCAGCGGACGCGACAAGGCCGCACTGCCACGCCCCGTGCTTATCGGCGCTTCGGGTACTCGACGCCCGAGGGCCCGTCCCCGGAGCCGGACGGGCAGTCGTCACTCTTCTAGTGTGGTGTAGCCGAAGTCCGGTCGATATGGAGGGCGGTGAGGTACCTGCGAGGCGAGGCGGGACGAAGCGGCGGAGCCGCAGGTGAGCACCGGTCGACACGCCGTCTCGGACTTCGAATACGAGCTTCCCGAAGACCGAATCGCCCGTTATCCACTCCCTCACCGAGACGAGAGCCGCTTGTTGGCGGTGCCTCGCTCGGATGGTCCTCTGGAGCATCGGGCCTTTCGGGACTTGCCCGAGCTGATGGCGGCGGGTGACGTCCTCGTCGTCAACGGGTCGCTGGTACTTCCCGCCCGGCTCTTGGGCATGAAGCCGACGGGCGCCCGGGCAGAAGTCCTGTTGCTCCGCCCGACGCGGCGCACAGGAGACGGGAACGCCGGCGGGCTGGACGCGACGGCGGGGAACGCGCCAGACGCCGTCGACGCATCCCTCTGGGAGGCGCTCGTACGACCAGGTGGGAAGCTGAAGCCCGGTCGCACGGTCGAAGTCGCACCCGACCTCGTCGTACACATCCTGGACTCGACGCCGGACAACGGCCGAATCGTGCGTCTCGAAACGCCCCTGGCCGTGGAAGAGGCTCTGGCCCGGTACGGGCACGTGCCGCTTCCTCCCTACTTGCGGAGGGCCGACGAGCCCATCGATCGCGACCGGTACCAGACGGTCTACGCGCGCGTTCCAGGCTCCGTGGCCGCACTCACCGCCGATCTACACTTTACCCCGGAGCTGATCCGCCTAATCGAGGGGCGCGGCGTGCGGATCGCGAAGATCACCCTGCACGTGGGGGTGGGGACGTTCCGGCCCGTCGAAGTCGAGCGACCCGAGGACCACACGCTCCATATCGAGCGCTTCGAGATTCCGGAGTCCACGGCGAAGGCGGTGAGCGGCGCGCGTGCCAGGGGGGGAAGAGTCTGGGCGGTGGGCACGACCGTCGTTCGGACTCTCGAAAGCGCCGTCGACACAGACGGGACCGTGAGTCCCGGCTGCGGGTCCACCGACCTCTTCATCAGGCCGCCTTTCGATTTCCGAGTAGTGGACGCGCTCGTCACCAACTTCCACCTGCCGCGCTCGACATTGCTGATGCTCGTCGCCGCATTCGGGGGGTATGACCGGACGATGGAAGCCTATCGTGAGGCCGTTTCCGGAGGGTACCGCTTCTATTCCTACGGTGACGCCATGGTCGTTTCGTGACGAACACCGTCGGCGCCCGAACCCGGGGCATGGAACGGCCGTGAGCCGCCACCTCCAAGCGTGAGCCCACCACCTCCAAGCATGAGCCCGCCACCTCCAAGCATGAGCCCGCCACCTCCAAGCGTGAGCCCACCACCTCCAAGCATGAGCCCGCCACCTCCAAGCATGAGCCCGCCACCTCCAAGCGTGAGCCCACCACCTTTCTCCTTCGTCGTAGAGGGACAGTGCGGTGCCGCCCGGGCGGGGCAATTCTCCACTCCCCACGGCAGCGTTGCGACCCCCGCGTTCATGCCTGTCGGCACCCTGGGCAACGTAAAGATGCTCACGCCGGAAGAGTTGGTGGCGGCGGGGGCTCGGATGGTGCTGGCGAACACGTACCATCTCTATCTTCGTCCGGGGCACGAGCTCGTTCGTGAGCTCGGCGGGCTCCACGCCTTCATGCGCTGGGACGGTCCGATCCTCACCGACTCCGGTGGATACCAGGTCTTCTCTCTGAGCAAGATCAACGAGGTCCGAGAGGACGGCGTCGTCTTTCAAAGCCACATCGACGGGTCCAGCCACCTCTTCACGCCCGAGTCCGTCATAGACATCCAACGGGCTTTGGGCGCGGACGTGATCATGGCCTTCGATGAGTGCCCGCCTGGAGGAAGCGACCTCACGGCCGCGAGGGAGTCGGGCGAGCGCACACTCGCTTGGCTCGAGCGATGTGGTGATCGGTTCGCCGAGCTCGAGGCGGAAGGGCGCTACCCGGCGCAGGCGCTCTTCCCAGTGCTCCAGGGCAACGTGTTTGACGATCTGCGGAGGGAGTTCGCGGCCGCAGCAGCCAACGTGGGCGATTGGCCCGGGTACGGAATCGGCGGGTTGAGCGTCGGGGAAGACAAGAAGGACATGTGGCGGACCTTGGAAGTCCTGGACGGGGACCTGCCGACCGATCGGCCCCGGTACCTCATGGGCGTTGGCTACCCCGACGATCTCCTCGAGTCCGTTGCCCGGGGATGCGATCTGTTCGATTGCGTCGCACCCACGCGCAATGCCCGCCACGGTACGGTCTGGACGGAGGCCGAAGGCCAGGTGAACTTGAAGGGCGCGCGATTCCGGCGCGATCGGAGCCCGCTGGACGAGGAGTGTGCGTGCTACACGTGCCGACGCTTCGACCGGGCGTACCTGAGGCATCTCGTGGCAGCCGGAGAGGGGTTGGCACAACGTCTCCTCTCCATCCACAACCTACATTTCCTCTTCCATCTTGCCGACGAATCACGAAGGCGTATCCTGGACGGCTCGTTCCCCTCGTGGCGGCGAGATTGGCTGGAACGGTATCGGGGGGCGGAGGGGTAGTGTTCACCCGCGGTTCGCCCCGGAAAACACGAGGATGATCAGACCTTGGAGTCCTTGGTGATCGAAGCGCTGGCTGGCTGGCTGGGTGTTCCGCGAGACGGCGGTAACCCGACACTCATCTTCCTCGTGCAGATGGGTGCGATCTTCGCGATCTTCTACTTCTTGCTGATCCGTCCGCACCGTAAGGAGCAGCAGCGGCACAAGGACATGGTCGCGAGCCTCAAGAAGGGACAGGAGGTGATCACGGCGGGAGGGATCATGGGGAAAGTGATCCACGCCCAGGAGGACCGCATCACGATCACCACCGGAGAGAACACCCGAATCGTGGTCGAGCGGTCGAAGGTGGCTCACGTCGTGAATCCGAAGGAGCCCGAGTGACGACGGCCCTCCACGAGCGCGTCCCCCGAGCAGGACGCGTGTGAGAGGGCCACGCGGCGAGATGTCAGAATGCCCGTACACAAGATACAGCTTCTCGGGAGCCCCGCGCTCCGCGAGCCGGCGCAGCCTGTAGAGGTCTTTGACGACGATCTCAAGCAACTCGTGCGCGACATGTTCGAGACCATGTACCAGGCGCAGGGCATCGGGTTGGCCGGACCACAGATCGGTGTGTCGCAGCGCGTCGTTGTTCTCGACGTCGAAGAGGAAGGCGGCACCGAGGCGAACCGGGTCGCGCTCGTGAACCCCGAGGTGGTCCGCTCTACGAAGAAGGCCGCCAAGTCGACCGAAGGCTGCCTCAGCATCCCTGGGGCCGAAGGTGTTGTCGAGCGCCCCGTATCGGTGGTCGTCGAGGCGCGCGACCCGGACGGGGAGCCCGTCCGTCTCGAGGCGGACGGCCTCTTCTCCCGAGCGCTCCAGCACGAGATCGACCATCTCGACGGCATACTCTTCATCGACCGGCTCACCCCCTTGAAGCGCCAGCTGCTCATCAAGAAGTGGAAGAAGAGCCAGGCGGAGGCCGCCGTGTCGTGAAGGTCCTCTTCTGGGGGACGCCGAGCTTCGCGCTGCCTTCGTTGCGGGCGTTGGGTGAGGAGGGACACGAGGTGGTGGGCGTCGTCACCCAGCCCGACCGGCCTGCCGGTCGGGGAAGACGCTCCCGCCCCTCCCTCGTCAAGGAAGCCGCCCGGGCGGAGGGCTATCCCGTTCTAGATCCCGAGCTCCCGCGGGGGGACGCGTTTCTGGAGAGCATCGCGGACCTCGACGCCGAGGTCTCCGTAGTCACCGCGTACGGTCACATCCTGCGTCGGGAGGTTCTCGACCTCCCACCCGGAGGATCCATCAACGTCCACGCGTCGTTGCTCCCCGAGCTACGGGGCGCGGCCCCCGTGAACTGGGCTGTGATCCGAGGCTACGAGGTCACGGGCGTGACGATCATGAGAATCGTCGAAGCCATGGACGCCGGGCCAATCCTCCACCAGGAAGCCGAGCCGATCCTCCCCGGCGAGCGCGCCTCGGAGTTGTACGATCGGCTCGCGGAGGTCGGGGCCGGTGCCCTGGTGACTGCTCTCGGGCTGCTCGAAACAGGGCTGCTGGAAGAACGGGAGCAGGACCATGAGAGCGCCACGTTCGCGCCAAAGCTCACTCGCGCCGATGCGCGTGTCGATTGGCGCGACGGGGCGAGGCCGGTGGCGAACTGGATCCGCGGCATGGATTCCGTGCCGGGAGCTTGGAGCGAGCTGGACGGGGCCGCGGTGAAGGTCTTTCGGCCCGAGCCGAGCGTAGAGGCGACAACGGACGCGATGGCCGGCATGGTCGTAACGGCCGACCCCGTGCAGGGGCTGACGGTCGCCACCGGCCGGGGCAGCGTGTCGATTGGTGAGGTGCAACCTGCCGGGAAGAAGCGCATGTCCGCCCGGGACTGGATCCGCGGCCGGGGGGTCCGGGCGGGTCAGCGGTTCGAGTGATCCCGAGACTACACGTGGTCACCGACGACCGGATCCTGGCCGAGCCCGACATCCGAGCGAAAGCCGCTGGCGTGCTCGAGGCGGGCGGTTCCCGCGTCGCGCTCCACGTGCGCGGACCGAGGACGCCGGGCCGGCTGGTGTACGACCTGGCCGGAGCGCTCATCGAATTCGCTGCCCGAACCGGCGCGTGGCTCGTGGTCAACGACCGGGTGGACGTGGCCGTGGCGCTCGGCATTCGGCGGGCCCACCTAGGGGTGCGATCGATTCCGGCGCGCGACGCGAGGCGCATCCTCGCAATGCGCTATACTCCCGCGCCCGACGAG
This sequence comes from Longimicrobiales bacterium, assembly GCA_965248625.1. Classification (GTDB taxonomy): domain Bacteria; phylum Gemmatimonadota; class Gemmatimonadetes; order Longimicrobiales; family Gaopeijiaceae. The sequence goes on from OZ252109.1 coordinate 4,209,330, forward strand.
TCGGGCACCACCGGGGGCGATGTGACCATTGGCCTCTCCGTGTATGAGCCTGGGGACGTGATGGCCGCGAGAAGGGAGGGGATCGACTACTATTTCACCGGACCGGTGTTCCAGACCCCGTCGCATCCGGGTGCCGCCGGAGGCGGAACGACGCTCGTGCGGGACGTAGCGGCAGCTTCTCGGGTCCCCGCCCTCGCCATCGGCGGCCTCACCCCGGAGTTGGTGGGAGCGGCGAGGGACAATGGAGCGTGGGGCGTGGCGGTGATCCGTGCGGTCTGGGACGCGACGTCTCCCGGCGCCGCGGTCGAGCGCTTCTTGGAAGAGCTCTGAAATGGCAAGCCCTCAGAACGCGATGACGATCCATTTGAACGGCAAGGACCGCGAAGTGCCGGCAGACGTCACCATACTCGGGCTGCTCGAGTCCCTCGAACTGGCGCCCGGCATGGTCGTCGTCGAGCATAACCAGGAGATTCTCCAACGCGAGGCGTACGGCGCGGTCCGAGTCGCCGAGGGTGATCGCGTGGAGCTCGTCCATTTCGTTGGCGGTGGCTGAACTTCGGCTGTCGCATGGTGTCGGCGCGAGGGTGCATCCCGCGCCGGTACGCCTATAAATGAGGACGTGCAAGCGATGTCGGTGACGGTCGCAGCGTCAGGAGTCGAAGAGGCCCCTTTGGTGATCGGAGGTCGTGAGTTCCGGTCGCGTCTGATCGTTGGCACCGGCAAGTACCCGGACAATGAAACGATGGTGCGCGCCATCCGTGCCAGTGGCGCGGACGTGGTGACGGTCGCCGTCCGGCGGGTAGACCTCGACCGAACGCAAGAGGAAGGGATCCTCCATCACCTCGATCCCGAAGAGTTCTTCCTCCTCGCCAACACCGCGGGGTGCTATACGGCTGAAGACGCGATTCGCTACGCACGTCTGGCGCGAGTCGCGGGCTTCAACGAGTGGCTCAAGCTCGAGGTGATCGGCGACGAAGCGACGCTCTTGCCCGACGCGCAGGCCACGATCGAAGCCGCCCAGGTCCTGACGAAAGAGGGATTCAAAGTGTTGGCTTACACCAACGACGACCTCATCACCGCTCTTCGCCTGGAAGATGCCGGATGCGCAGCCGTCATGCCGCTCGCGAGCCCCATCGGCAGCGGCCTGGGACTCGTGAATCCTTACTACGTGCGCACGATCAAGCATCGATGTGACGTTCCCATCGTCGTCGACGCCGGGGTGGGAACGGCCTCCGACGCATGCGTGACCATGGAGCAAGGGGTCGATGGTGTTCTCATGAACACCGCGATCGCGGCGGCGGATGACCCCGTGGCGATGGCCATCGCGATGCAGCTCGCCGTGAAGGCCGGGCGTCTCGCCTATCTGGCCGGCCGCATGCCTACGCGCGAGGTTGCGGTGCCGTCTTCCCCGACGACTGGCATGATCGACTGACTCAGATACTGCTCGGTGGGCCGCGCGCGTGAAGGCCTCATTGGGAGCTGACGGGCCTTCCGATCCGCGGCGCATCGCTCTCGACATACTTCGTGCGTCCAGTGGAGGTCGACGCCTGGACCTGGCCCTGCGCGACCAGGTTCCCGCGCTCTCGGACCGAGATCGCGGCTGGGTGCGGGAGCTCACCTACGGCGTAGCCCGCCTGCGTGGGCGCCTGGATTTCCTGCTCGCCAGCCACGTCCACCGCCGTCTGGAGACCCTCGAGCCCGTCGTGCTCGATCTACTGCGCGCGGGGGCGTACCAGATTCTCTACATGGGCGGCGTACCCACATACGCCGCGGTCTCCTCGACCGTCGAGCTCTCTCGCCGCATCGGACCCCGCCCGGCGGTCGGATTGATTAACGCCGTCCTCCGCTCGCTGGCTCGCAGCGGCGTGCCCGACGACGCGTTTCCCGACCCGGACGTCGATCCGGAGGGGTATTTGACCCATTGGCACTCCCACCCGCGATGGCTCGTTCGACGCTGGCTGGAGAGGTGGACCGTCGAGGAGGTCGTGAAGTTGGCGGAGCACGACAACGGTCTCCCGGCGCTGTTCTTTCGACCCGTGGGGACGAGTCCCCGGGAGGCGATGGATCGTCTCGGGAACGTCGGCATAACTACCAGGGAGGTAGGCTGTGGCTCGCGGTGCCTACGCATAGAGGAGCGGGTCGATCCGCGGCGTGCGCTGGATGCGGTGCCGGGAATCATCCAGGACCCGGGGGCGGCTCTCGTGGTCCAATACGTGGAGCCGAGGCCCGGGTCGTTGATCGCCGACCTTTGCGCGGCTCCAGGCGGAAAAGCGCTCGCCCTCTCCGAGAGCGCCGCCTATGTTGTGGCCGCCGACAAGTCGATACCCCGACTGAAGTTGGTGAGTGAGTCAGTACGCCGGTTGGGCGTCCCGGTCGGCGTCGTGGCGGCCGCGGCGCAGGCGCCTCCCATGAGAGAGGCCGACGTGGTGCTGCTGGACGTGCCCTGTAGCGGTACGGGCACGCTCGCCCGCCACCCCGACGCGAAGTGGCGGCTCGAAGGGGGGGACATCGGCCGACTCGCCGAGGTGCAATCTCGAATTCTTGGAGGTGCCTCGCGATTGGTGCCATCCGGGGGCCTTCTGGTGTACTCCACCTGTTCGTTGGAGCCCGAGGAGAACGAGGTGCAGGTGGAACGCTTCCTGAACGAGCACCGACAGTTCGTGCCCGAGCGTCCCCAAGGCCTGGAATCCCGCCTCCTTGACGAGCAAGGCTTTCTGAGAGTGCTCCCACAGCGCACTGGATTCGACGGTGCCTTCGCCGCCCGTCTCCGAAGAGTCGAATGAAGCTGGGCAGTTCGCTCCGGCGACGTTGGTCACGTGGCCGCAAGGGCAGCCCCGAAGGGCGCGGGGCAATGGGACTCGGGCGGATGGCCCGCCCGGCGAGAATGGCGGGCCTCGGCGGGGCACTGATCGTGACCGCGTTCACAGTGGGTTATCTGGTCGCGACCCGTGCGCTCTTCCCGGCACCGCCGCCCCCGCCCGATCTGATCGAAGTCCCGAGTCTCTGGGGGATGGGCCTCCAGGAGGCGGAAAGCGTCATCGCCGCGGCCGGGCTGAGCTGGGGTGATGTCGATTCGGTGAGGCACCCGACCGCGGCCGACGGCACCGTTCTGGGCCAAAGCCCCCTTCCTGGCCAACTCGCGATGCCCGAAGGTGCCGTGGTCGTGACCGTGAGTAGCGGAGCGGAAAGGCGCACGATTCCGGACGCGGTGGGGCTCCAGGCGGAGCGGGCGGTACTCCTGCTCGAGTCGACCGGCTTCACCGTGGCTGCCACGGACTCGGTGGACGGTGAAGCACCGAGCGGAGAGGTGATCGAGCTGGACCCGCCCGTGGGCACCGAGGCGACGCTCCCGTCGGAGGTCCGGCTCATCGTGAGCATGGGTCCTCCCATGGTCGAGATGCCAATTCTGCTCGGCATGCAGCAGGACGAAGCCGTTGCGACGCTGGACTCGCTGGGGCTCGAGGTCACCGATGTCCAGACGCGCTTCAGGTTCGGCCTCGATCAAGGCACGGTGATCGAGCAGCTGCCACTCGCGGGGGAGATGATCGTCGTGGGTTCGGAAGTGCGTCTGGTCGTCGGCCGGAGGGGCCCACGCGGCAGGAACAATAGGGGTAGGAATCCGTAGAAACCCGGACCCGATCGTGGCCGTCGACCCATTGAATCCGAAATGAAAAACAAACCGTCCCGGCTCCCGTATCTGATCGCGGTTTTGGGTGCCGGGCTCCTCGTAGTGATGGCCTGGGTCGGTCGTGGCCGGTTCCAGCCCGTCGGTCCCGGTGCCGAGGCGCCCGGGTTCACGATCTCGAACCTGGAGGGCTTCCCGGTGTCCCTCGAGGACCACCGTGGCGACGTGGTCCTTGTCAATATCTGGGCCACCTGGTGCGGTCCCTGCATCGTGGAGATGCCCTCCATGCAGCGGTTGTACGAGACGCTTGCCGACGAACCCTTCGACATCTTGGCCGTGAGCGTGGACGCGACCTTCGGGTTGCGTGACGGCTCGGGCAATGTGGGCGGGGACGTGGAGGCCTTCGTGAAGGAGCACGAGCTCACGTTCCCGATTCTGCACGACGCTTCGGGAGAGATCCAGCGGACCTACCAGACGACGGGAGTGCCCGAGTCCTTCCTAGTCGGCAAGGACGGAGTGATCTACAAGAAGATCGCCGGGGCCACGGAATGGGACTCGCCCGCTAATCTCGAGCTGATCCGTCGGCTTCTGGACGCTTGAGCTTGCGCTTCCTCCCCACCTTGCTCGCCAGGAACTGGACCCTAAAGCTCGCCGCCTTCGTGCTCGCCCTGTTGCTCTGGGTGGTTGTCCAGATGGAGAAGCCCGAGCGTCGCGAGTTCGCCGACGTCCCGGTCCGTGTGGAGATGAACGACCCGGAGTGGGCCCTGGTGGGTGAGGCGGTCCCGACCCGCGCGATGGTTCGACTCGCTGGGCCGGCACGTCAGCTCTTGAGGCTCGGGGGAAACCGACCCTCCATCATCGTCCCCGTGGACGCCGTGACCTCGGCGGACACCTCGCTGGCGATCGACCGGAACTGGGTCCGACTCCAGGGCATCGAGGACGTGGTCGTCGAGGAAATCCAGCCGGGAGTGGTTGTCCTCGCCTTCGAGCGCGTGACGACGGTCGCCGTCGCGGTCGTCGCCACCCACATGGGGGAGCTCCCGCCAGGGCTCTCGCTCGCGGCCCCGTTGACCGTCGACCCCGCCTCCATCCGTGTGATCGGCCCTGCGAGCCGGCTGAGCGATCTTTCGGCGATCATGCTCCAGCCCGTCGACTTTACCGAAGTGGAGGAGTCGGGCACGGCGCGCGTCGGTGTGGACCGCTCGGCCCTCGCGGACCTCCGCTTCGCCCCCGACACCGTCTCGGTTTCGGTACTCGTCGAGAGCTCGGTGGAACGGGTCGTGGGCGTTCCGGTCACGGGCGCCTCCCGCGCATTCAGGGGCTTCGAATTCCTTCCGGAGACTATGCCGGTCACTCTCATCGGTGCTCGCTCTGTGGTGGACCGTGTCGACCCGGCGCAGCTCCGGTTGGTCGTGGCGGATGACGAGTTCCTGGATCTGCCTCCAGGTGGGCAGCTCCGTCTTCCCGTGCATCTGGAGGGAGTTCCGGACTTCACCTTTGGTACCCCACAAGCAGACTCTGTCACGGTGCGTCGGGTCGCCGCTGAACAGGCCGCTGAAGGGGTGGGGTTCGAGTGAGCGGCCCTTTGGTGCTCGGGCTCGAAACCAGCTGCGACGAGACCTCGGCTGCCGTCCTCGACGGCACCATGGATCTTCGTGGCCACGTCATCCTGTCGCAGGACGTACACGCGGTGTATGGCGGGGTCGTGCCCGAGCTCGCCGCGCGCGCTCACCTTCAGGTCATCGACGACGTGGTCGCCCGTGCGCTCGACGACGCCGGGTGCGGGTTGGGTGACCTCGACGGCATCGGAGTGACGGCCGGACCCGGGTTGATCGGCGCCTTGCTCGTGGGCGTGTGCTGGGCCAAGGCCGCCGCGTACACGTCCGGCACACCCCTCGTGGGCGTCCATCACATGGAGGCTCACCTGTTCGCGCCCAACATCGAGGATGCCGAGGCCGAGCCACCGTTCGTAGCCCTGTTGGTGTCAGGCGGTCATACGCTCCTGCTCCACGCCCGTGAATGGGGAACGTACCGGCTGCTCGGGCGAACCCGCGACGACGCGGCGGGTGAAGCGTTCGACAAGGTGGGCAAGCTGCTCGGCCTTTCCTACCCGGGTGGGCCGGCGCTCGAAAAGCTCGCCAGCGGAGGTGACCCCGAGCGGCACCGGTTTCCCCGGCCACTCCTCAAGTCCTCACAATCGCTCGGCGACGCGGGGTATTACGACTTCTCGTTCAGCGGACTAAAGACCGCCGTGGCGACCCGGGTTGCCGAGCTCGAGAGTGCCGGCGACCTCGAAGAAGAGCGAGCCCACCTGGCCGCCTCCTTCCAGGCCGCGGCCGTTGACGTGCTGGTGGCAAAGACGCTGAGGGCCGTGGCGGAGACCCAGACCGACCGGGTGCTCATCGGAGGAGGGGTGGCCGCCAATCGGGCGCTACGCGAAGAGCTCGGGCGGAGGCTCGGCTCAGGGGCGAGGCTCTTCCACGCCACCCCTCGGCTGTCGGTGGACAACGGAGCAATGGTCGCCCGTGCCGCCAGCTTTCGGCTCCAACGCGGGGAGACATCCGGACTCGACCTGTCCGCTGAAGCCTCCCTCCCGTTTCCCGGCCTGAGCGCTGTCCGGGCATGATGAACCTACGCACCGGTTAGAGGCCCGTGTATCCCACTCTCTTCCGTTTCCCCGAGTGGCTTCCCGGGTTGGGAGGCGAGCCCGTCACGTCGTTCGGGGTCATGATGTTCCTGGCCTTCTTGACCGCCGGATATTTGCACCGGGCCCAGATGGCGGAGGCCGGTTTCGATCCGGACCAATCGTGGGATCTGCTCTTCATGGCGGTGCTCGGGGGCATCCTCGGCGCGAAGCTCTACTATGTCCTGCTCAACTACCCGAGGCTGCTCGAGAACCCTGGCTTCCTCTTTGCCCGCGGCGGACTCGTGTGGTACGGCGGCCTCATCGGCGCCGGCGGCCTGGTGATGTTCCAGATCAAACGGTTGGGCCTGCCCCTCGGGCGGATGTCGGACTTCACGGCGCCCACCGTGGCCGTCGCGTATGCCGTTGGCCGTCTGGGCTGCTTCCTGGTGGGAGACGACTATGGACGCGCGACGGGCTCGTGGGTCGGTGTGCGCTTCCCACAGGGCTCACCTCCGAGCTCCGTGGCGAATCTCGAGAGCCAGTTCGGCGTTCAAGTGGATCCTGCGCTCGTAGAGCGTTTCGGTCAGATCGTGCCTGTACACCCGACACAGCTGTACGAGGTCGCGATGTCGTTGCTCATCTTCTGGGTGCTCTGGCGGCTACGAAAGCACACGCACACCGCTGGTTGGCTGTTCATGCTATGGCTGTCGCTGGCCGGCATCGAGAGGTTCCTGGTCGAGTTCGTCCGGGCCAAGGACGATCGCTTCATCGGCTTCCTCACGATGGCCCAAGCCATAAGTCTCGCGCTCATCGTAGTGGGTGTGATGGGGATGCGCCGCCTCTCGAGTCGAAAAGCCGCGACCGCTCCGCAGCCCGCCGGGGCCAGCTGAGCAGTGGAGTGGAGATGCTCACGATCCTCCACGGCTCGGATCTCCATTTCGGGAAGCTACACGACCCGGACGCCGCGGACGCCTTCCTCCAGCTGTCGCGGGCCGTCGAGCCCGACCTGATCGTCGTCTCGGGCGATCTCACAAAACGAGCCAAGGTTGCCGAGTATGAGGCCGTCGTGGGTTTCCTGGCGCGCCTCCCAGATGCTCCGCTCGTACTGACGCTCGGAAACCACGACGTTCCGCTTTACCGGGTGTGGGAGCGCTTGTTCGCTCCTTTTGGGAACTACCGGCAGTTCATCGCGGACAAGCTCGACAGCACGATGCAGGTCGAGGGAGCCGTCGTCGTCGCGCTGAGCTCGGCGGCGCCGCGGCGGGCCATCGTGAACGGGCGGATCGACGAGGCCCAGCTGGATTGGGCGGAATCTGCCTTCTCGGAGGCTCGAGACGCGGACGTGCGCGTCCTCGTCCTGCACCACCCATTGGTCTTCCCCCCCGACAGCCACGGCGACCGCCCCTTGCCCCGGGCCGCTCACATCCTCGAGAGGCTCGATGAAATGAGGGTCGAGCTGGTCTTGTCCGGCCATCTCCATCGCGGCTTCGTCGCAACCGCTCCGCGCCCCGTTTCTGCATCCGGCAACGGGTTTCGCGTTCGACTGGTCCACACCGGCACAACGACCTCTCAGCGCGGGAGAGTTGCGGAGATCGGCCAAAACAGCTGCAACGTGATTCGAATCGGGAACGAGCGGATCGAGATCATCCCTTACCTACGCTCGTTCCAGGGAGGCGCCTTCCAACGAACCAAGGGCCAGGCTTTTTCTCGAGGGCGGGTCGACAAGGTAGGTCACGATCGCCTGAATACCCCGATGATCACCGAGTCGGGAGACGCGAGAACATGAGCCGGCATTACGCGCGCCGGCGTGCCGGCTGGAAGGAGAACTTGGGCTCGGCGATGGTGGCCGCCGGAATGGGCGCGGCCGTGTTCTACCTGACTCGACTGCTGCTGGCTCGGGAGTCGCTCGGCACGGAACACGCGCACTCGAGACTGAGCGAGGGGGAGGACGATCACGCTGGGGAGGGAGGCGCGCGACTTCCCTCCGGCGACGGGAGGCGGGGAAATGGGGAAGCGTGACTCGGTGGGCGCGGGTCGTCCCCCCCATCGGCCGAAGTCCCCAAGCGCCATCGTGATCATCGTGGTGACGTCGGCCGTCGCGGCGACGTTGGCCGGGGGGGCGCCACTGCACGCCCAGATGGGCGTCGAGGAAGTCACCTCCCTCCGGTTCGAAGGAAACGAGCGCTACTCCGACCGGACTCTGAGCGCGTCCATCGTCACGCGGGCCACGGAGTGCCGCTCCATCTTTCTGTCGCCGTTCTGTTGGATCGGCGCCTCCTTCGCGATCGATCCCTATCTGTTTGGCCCTCGCGAGTTCGAGAGGGACGTGGCGCGCCTCCGGGTTTTCTACTATCGGCGCGGATACCGCGAGGCAGCGATCACCCCGTCCCTCGACAGGTCGAACGACAGGGTACGGATCACGTTCAGGATCGACGAAGGCCGACCAGTGGTCGTCGATTCGTTGAGCGTGATCGGTCTGGAGCAGCTCGACGCTCCCGATCTGCTGGCCGATCTCCCCACGGGGGTCGGCGCACCGCTCGATCAGATCGAACTCGATGCCGCTCGCGACTCGCTGTCGATCCGGCTGCGCAATGCTGGATACGCGCACGCCGACGTCCTGCTCGACCTTTTCATTCCCGCCGAGCAGCCGTACGGAGCTCGCGTGACCTTCGACGTCTTCGCGGGGCCGCGGGCCGTGTTCGGGCCGATCTCGGTAGACGGGAACTCGAAGGTCTCGGACGGCGTCATCCAACGCATGCTCCCCTTCCGGGAGAACAGCCTCTATCGCGCTGAGCAGGTCGTCGAGGCCCGCCGCAACCTGTACGGTCTGGAGATCTTCAGCAGCGTCGACGTCTCCGAACAAGCCGAGTCTCTCGAGGAAAGCGTCGTTCCGATGCGGGTGTCGGTGGTCGAGGGCGATGCCCACCGTTTTCGCACGGGTGGCGGATGGAGTACGGCGGACTGCATCAACGCCGAGGCGAGATGGACGAGCCGGAACTTCATGGGAGGCGGGCGGCGCTTTCAGGCTCGAGCCCGCGTCGCCAACCTGCTCAACTCCGCTTTGAACACGTCCGTATGCCGGCAAGCCGGTGTGGGCGAGTACGGGAACACGAACTGGTCTCTGTCGACCGAGTTCTCTCAGCCCTGGCTCTTCTCGCCGAGGAACTCCTTCTCGGCCAACCTGTTCTGGGAGCGACAGAGCCTTCCGGACCTGTTCGTCCGCCAGAGTCTCGGGGTCGATCTCGGGATCTCCCGGAACATGGGGATCGGGCAGAACGGCACCATCTTCTACCAGCCGACGGTGGGGAAGCTGGATGCCGCCGACGTCTTCTTCTGCTCGAGCTTCCTGGTGTGTGACTTCGAAGGCATCGGGGTGCTCCAGAGTGCGAATTGGCTGGCACCGATCGGTTTCCGTGCCTCCCAGGAGCGGGGCAGCCAGGGCTTCGGGCTGTCCCATGGATACGCGCTAAGCCTGGACTTCGAGCAGGCCGCCAATTGGACCGGCTCCGACTTCGAGTACCGCCGCGTCATCGGTGAGGCGTCGGGGTTCCGCGAGCTCACGGAAGGGTGGGCGCTCGCCTCGCGGTTCCGTGGGGGCTGGTTGAACGCCGGTGTCTTCAAGGCCCTCGGCGGAGACACCCGTCTGGACATCGCGCATCCGCAGAAGCGGTTCTACTCGGGCGGCGCCACCTCCGTACGCGGCTTCGCGCAGAACCAGCTCGGTCCGCGCGTGCTCTTCGTCGACGTGGAGCGACTTCTGAGCCCGGGATCGGACGGGGCGCCCACATGCACCCAGGCCGAGATCGTAGATCTGAGCTGTGACGCGAGCTCACTCTTCGACGAGCGCTTCATCTCGAATCCCACCGGCGGGAGCACGCTGCTCGAAGGCAACGTAGAGCTACGATTTCCCCTGTGGACGGAAGACTGGCAGGGCACTGCATTCGTCGACTTCGGACAGGTCTGGTCCAACGCGAGTCCCGTGGAGCTCGAAAAGATCGAGTGGACACCGGGGATGGGCCTTCGCTACTTCACGCCGATCGGGCCGCTGCGTCTCGATGTCGCCTATCGCTTCCGGGGTGGTGAGGATCACCGTGTCCTGACCCCGGGGATTCGCCCCTTCGACGAGGACATCGACAGCGAAGCCGACCGGCTGCCCTCGGCGACGGACTTCGTCCGCTCGGGAGAACTCGCCATCCTGACCAACCCCATTCTGTTCGGCGATTCGGACGAGTGGTCCCTTCGCCGGTTCCAGATCCACCTCTCCATCGGCCAGGCGTTCTGATGGCAGACGCGCCGCAGACTGAGCCGGCTGAGTCGGCGGTGCCCGTGACTGGCGGGGGCCGTAGACGTTGGCCGTTTCACTTGGCCGTCGCGTTCGCCTTCCTTTTCGTCGCGTCGACCGCTGCTCTCTTGGCGCTGACACGTACCCAACCCGGGCACGACTTCGCCCTCGGGCTCCTCCTCGATCAAGCGAAGCAGCGCCTGAACGCCGAGTTGACCGTGACCGGCATCCGGTCCGGTGGACTGATCGCGGGAGCGACACTCACGGGCGTTTCGATCGCGGAGCCGGGTCGCTCGCCGTCTCTCACGGCTGATTCCATTCGCGCCCGCTATTCGCTTTGGGGCCTTTTGCGCGGCCAGCTGGTATTCGCCGGACTCGAGCTTTGGGCTCCCCGCGTCGTGGTCGAACAGCTCCCCGACGAGGGCGAGGTCAACTGGACCCGGATCTTGGCGGGGATCGGTCAGGTCGCGGAGCCGCCCGCAGGGACGGAGGCCAGTGATGAGCCCGTAATCGAGGGAGCCTCGGGTTCTACCGGCGACGAGGGCGTTTCATCGCTCCCCGCACCCCCCGAGCCCTCTGCCCCCCCCCGGATCACCCTGCGGAACATCTCCGTCATCGGGGGCGAGGTCGTCGTCCGCTTGCCCGCATCCAGACCCCCGGTCGCTGATCGCCGAGCCCGTTACGTCGAAGCACCAGAGGGTGCTGGCCATCTTCGCGAGCAGCTATTTGGCGACATCAATGGCCAGCTCGCCGAACTGAGCGTTGGCGGAGGCTCGGCGATCGACGTAATCGACGTCGGCTCATTGGCCCTCGAGGGGCACGTCCTCGAGGAGCCGTTCACGATCCAGGACTTCCGGGGCGTCATTACTCTCACCGAAGGAGAGATGGCCTTCGACGCGGATCGGCTCTGGCTTCCCGAGATGGAGACGTTCGGGACTGGAACGGTGACCTGGAAGGACGGCGTCCCCGAGCTCGATGCGCATTTGACTGCGCTGACGTTACGCTCCGAGAGCCTGAGGTGGATCGAGCCACGCCTGCCATCGGCGAGTGGGGGATTCGAGCTCGGTGTCCAGATGCGAGACGGCAGAACCGAGCTCGCATTCTCGGCGCTCGATCTTCGGACGGGAGACGGGCAGGTACGCGGCCGGCTGACGGTGACATTGGGGCGCGGACTGCCAATCCTGGACGGGGACCTGGAGACACAAACGCTCGACCCCTCATTCCTGGACAACTGGCTGGAGCGGCCCGTGCCATGGAGCGGTCGCCTGACAGGCCGGCTCCAAGTACGTGGGACACCTGAGGACCTGATGCTCGCGGGACAGTTCGTCGCGACGGATGCGTTCGGTCTCAGACCGGCGACCGAGTTTGAGATGGACGGTATCCTGCACCTAGGAGAAGCTCCCGGGCTGACGGATTTCATGCTGTACTCCTCCCCGTTCTATTACGGATTGGCAGGCGAGCTGGACGAACGCATAACCATTCGTGGCCCGGGATTCGTGCGCGTCGAGGCCGATGGGCGGATGGCAACCGGGATCCGCTTCTCGACCTCGCTGGCGCACTACCCTGCGGCTCTTCCTGCTTCTGAAATCACGGCGGAAGGGGTCGTGGCCGGGTTCGGTGATCAGCTCCGAGTCGACGTAGACGGTCAGCTCGCACCTCTCTCGTTCACGACTCTGAGGCGGTATTACCCGGAGCTCGAGCTCACCGGGGAAGCGAGCGGGCGCGTCAGGGTACAGGGTCCAATGTCGGACCTCTCCGTCGATACCGAGCTCGAGACGCCGGCGGGGCCGCTGGTGGCGCGCGCGCGCTTCGATGGCCGGAACCCGGGCCGTAGCTATTCTGTCGAGGGCGAGGTACAAAACTTCCTCGTCTCGAGGATCATGCCGGCGCTGTCGGAGCCGACCAGGGTCTCCGGCTCGGCCTTCGTGAATGGCCGCGGAATCAGGCGCGACTCAGTCGAGGCCTTCGTACGCGCCAGCGTGACGGCCGCGAGCATCGGCACCATCCGGGTGGACTCGGCCCAATCCTCTTTTCGCCTCGCGGCAGGCGTCATCACGCTGGATACGTTGCGCGTCGCGACCAACGTCGGCACGCTCGACGCGGTGGGCACCCTGGGATTGGCCGACGGCCTCCCACCCGGCGAGATCCGCGTCGATCTCGTGAGCCAATCCATCGCGGGCATCCGCCCGTTCTTCATGGGTGACTCAATCATCGCGGCGGACACGCTGTCACCCCTCGAGCTGGAGTTCTTGCGGGCCCAGGGAGTGGATCCGGACACTCTGCCGCTCAGTCGAGATGTCGCCCTCGACGGAAGCCTCACGGCAAGCGCGATCCTACGGGGCTCCGTAGATAACTTCACCGCGGAGGGGATCGGGCGCATCGAGCGTGCTCGCTACGGGCCCAACTTCCTCGCGGCCGCTGATCTGAGCTATCGCGTCGATGCGCTCCCGACGCTCGACGGCCCGATTGTCACCACGGTCACGGCCGACTCATTCCTGGTCCTCGACCGGCGCTTCACGGGAGGAACGCTCGACCTGGAGCTCACCGGCTCGATCGGGCGCGTCTCGGCTCTCCTCGATCGGTCGGGCGGGGGAAGCTACCAAACCCGCACGACGTTCCAGGTCGACTCGTTGGGGGGCGTCCTGAATGTCGACGACTTGACGATTCGATTCGCCGACGACCGCTGGAGTCTCGGGGGCCCGACGAGCGTGTCATGGAACGCCGGGCGTTTCGAGGTTCGGGACTTCAGCCTGATCAGACCCGGAGTAGACGGGATGAGAATCGAGGCCGACGGGACGATTCCGCGAGGGTCGGGCCCGGCCGACTTCGATCTCGAGATTCGCGCGCTTCCGCTCGAGAGACTGATGCGCGCGGCACAGATACAGAGCGATCTGCGCGGGCTCGTCGGTCTGACCTTGAACGTAGCGGGGTCGGCAGATGCCCCCGTCATGCAAGGCTCCCTGGATGCGCGCGACCTGGAATACCAGAGCCTGAGGTTCTCACGGATCCAAGGCGTGCTGGAGTACAGCGATCGACAGCTGTCCGGCGACGTGGAGGCTTGGCAGGGTGAGACCCGCGTCATGACGGCCGTGGGAGGATTGCCGGCGGATCTGACACTCGGCGAGGTGCCGACTCGGTTCCCGGACGAGCCCATGGACGTCCGCGTCGGCATGACGTCCTTCCCAGCGGCGGCCATCATGGGCTTCCTTGAGAGCTTCGAGCGTGTCGAGGGGACCCTAGAGGGGGACGTCCACTTCGCCGGAACCCCCGACGACCTGAGCCCGGAGGGGACGATCCGCCTTCAGGGGGGTGCGGCCGATCTGCCCGCGCTCGGAGTTCGTCACGAGGAGGTGGAGGCGACGTTCGAGCTCACGCCCGACGCGTCCGTCGATGTCGTCGCCAGCCTACGGTCAGGTGGGCAGGCGCAAGTCACGGGGTCTGTGCTCCTCAGACCCGTCCGGGACCCGACGTTCGATCTGACGATCGAGGCCCAAGGCTTCCAGGCCGCGAACCGCCGTGACATCACGGGTGTCGTGAGCGGACAGCTCCTCCTGACCCAGAGCTTCCTTCGGCCCGCCGTCGAGGGGCAGGTCAATGTCGAACAGGGTACGCTCTCCCTCGACGAGCTCGCCCGGTACAGCACGATCGTGGATCTTTCCGACACGACGTTCTTCGCGTCCGTCGATACCTCTCTCATCGCCGTGAGGCCCGTGATCGAGGCGAGCCAGAACCCCTTCCTTCAGCACCTCAGGGCCGATGTCGACCTTCGCGTGCTGCGTGACACCTGGCTCAGGAGCCGCCAAATCGACATCGAGATCGGCGGTGAGCTGCAGGTCCTGTACGACAGGAGCACCCGCGACTTCGTGGCACTCGGGGAGCTGGAGGCAGTGCGGGGATCGTACCGGCGCTTCGGACGACGCTTCGAAGTCGAGGAGGGTACCCTCGAATTTCTGGGAATCCCTGGAGTGAATCCAAACCTCGACATCCAGGCCGTCGCCCGCGTGCGTACTGGAGACGTGCCGCTGAACATCATCGCCAACGTCGGCGGCACGCTCGTTACTCCGGTCGTGTCGCTCACGAGCGATGCAACCACGCCCATCGAGGAACCCGAGCTGATCAGCTACCTGGTCTGGGGTCGGCCATCGGCGCTCCTGGGGTCCGGCGAGTCGTCGGTATTGCGAGGAGCGACAGAGGCCGGCTTCACCCTCGGGCTCGGGACGCTTGCGAACGAGCTGGGGTCGGCGGTCGCCCAGGAGATCGGCTTCGTGGACTACTTCGCGATCACACAGTCCCAGGCTGCGCAGCAGGTGGGTGCCGACGTGACGCTCCGTGGCACGTTGGCCTCCACACAAATCGAGATTGGCCGGTATTTCTGGGATGACGTGTTCCTCGCATTCGTATTGCGCCCCGTCGGAGGGGCGGGTCAGAGCCAGAATCGTCTCCCAGGGGCCCGGCTGGAGTGGCGGTTCACGGACCAATGGGGCGTGGAGGGTTTCTGGGAGGACCGGCTTCTGCGCCAGGGCGTGCTCGCCGCGCAGGAAAGCAGCCTTTCATTGGCCCAGTCCCTGGGGTTGTTCGTGTATCGCGAGTGGGGACGGTGACGGCTCAGCCCCAGGAGCGCGCCCTCCGGAAATCCCGTGCTGGTCGGGAGGCGGGCGGTGGTCCGCCGAGGCGGCGAGGCGCCCCTGGCGACGCACTCCGGCGAGGCACCCTCGCGGATTGAACCGGGCTCGGTCAAAGCCTACCTTACCAGGCTATGGCTCGAGACAAACTGGTCGTCCGCGGCGCCCGAGAGCACAACCTCAGGAACATCGACGTCGAGCTCCCGCGGGAGCGCCTGATCGTCATCACCGGCCTCTCCGGATCCGGCAAATCCTCCCTCGCGTTCGACACGATCTACGCTGAAGGCCAGCGGCGCTACGTAGAGTCCCTCTCCGCGTACGCTCGTCAGTTCCTCGGGCTCATGGAAAAGCCCGACGTCGACGCGATCGAGGGGCTCTCCCCGGCCATCTCGATCGAACAGAAGACAGTGAGCCGCAATCCACGCTCGACCGTTGGCACCGTTACCGAGATCTACGATTACCTCCGCCTTCTCTGGGCGCGCGTCGGGACACCCCACTGCCCCCAGTGCGGCCAGCCCGTCTGGCGCCAGAGCCCGTCCCAGATCGTCGAGCAGCTCCTGGAGCTCGAGGACGGAGCGCGCATCGAGATCCTCGCCCCCCTCGTGCGCGGGCGCAAAGGCGAGTTCCGCGACCTCTTCGAGCGATCCCGCAAAGACGGATTCGTGCGGGTGATGGTGGACGGAAAGGTGCACGATCTGTCGGACCCACCATCGCTCAACAGGTACGAGAACCACGACATCTCGGTTGTCGTAGACCGCCTGGTCGTGCGCGAGTCCGATCGCAACCGGCTCGCGGACTCGGTGGAGATTGCCCTCAAGACCGCGGGGGGCGTGCTCGAGGTAGTGGAGAAGCGCAAGAAGCGATCGACTTCCCACTTGTTCAGCGAGCACTATGCCTGCGCGAGCTGTGGAACGAATCTGCCCGAGCTCGAGCCTCGCCAGTTCTCGTTCAATTCCCCCTTCGGCGCGTGCGAGGAGTGCGGGGGCCTAGGAACCCGAAAAGAGGTGAATCCCGAGCTTCTGGTCGCGGATCCGAGCCTCACTGTACTCGAAGGAGTCGTGCTTCCCTGGGGGGATCCCACAGGGCATCTGCGCCGGTCCGTGATTCCGGGTCTGGCGGAGGCGTACGAGTTCGATCCCGGTGAGCCGTGGAGCGACCTCGGCCGCGAAGCCAGAGAAGCCATTCTAGAAGGCTCGGGGCGTATGAAGATCCGCTTCCCCTACAGGGCGGGGGGATCCGAGGGTTACTACGAGGACGCTTGGGAGGGCGTGATCTCCAACGTCCAGCGCCGGTATCGCGAGACCGGGTCGGATACGATCAGGACCCAGCTCGAGGAGTACATGTCGACGCTCCCATGCACGGCGTGCCACGGGTCACGCCTTGGTCCGCAGTCTCGCGCAGTGACCGTCGGCGGCCGCTCGATCGGAGCCATCACGGAGCTGTCGATATCGGAGGCGTTGGCGTTTCTGCGGTCCATCCCAGTGGGCGGCCGCCAGCTGCCAGAAGGAGTCGAGCGCGCGCCGGGGCGCTCTCTGCCCGTCGAGATCGCAGGACCGATCCTCAAAGAGGTCGAAGAGCGTCTCGGGTTTCTCACAGACGTCGGCCTCGACTACCTGAGCCTGGGCCGCTCGGCAGATTCGCTCTCGAGGGGCGAGTCACAGCGTATCAGGCTGGCGACGCAGATCGGGAGCCGCCTGGTCGGCGTGCTCTACATACTCGACGAGCCCTCCGTCGGCCTGCATCAACGAGACAACCACCGTCTCCTGCGAACGCTCCAGGCCCTGAGAGACCTCGGCAACACCGTCATCGTGGTCGAGCATGACGAGGACACGATCCTCGCCGCCGACTACGTCGTCGACCTGGGCCCAGGCGCCGGGCGGGCCGGCGGCGCAGTCGTGGTCGCGGGTACGGTGGAAGACGTTCTCGCCTCCAAAGAGTCCCTCACGGGGGCCTACATCCGAGGAGGGCGCCACATCGCCGTGCCGGCCCTCCGAAGGAAGGCGGATCCCGAGCGCGCGCTGGTGGTCGAGGGCGCGCGTGCGCACAACCTCAAGAGCGTGGACGTGGAGTTTCCGCTCGGTTGCTTCGTGGCCGTGACAGGCGTAAGCGGCTCGGGTAAGTCCACGCTCGTGAACGAGACGCTCTACCGCGCGTTGGCCCGTCGCCTCTACCGGTCGAAGAAGTTATCCGGCGATCACGACCGGGTCCGGGGGATCGAGCTGATCGACAAGGTCATCGAAGTCGACCAGTCTCCGATCGGGCGCACCCCCCGCTCCAACCCAGCCACGTACACGGGGCTGTTCACGCCGATCCGCGATCTGTTCTCGAGCCTCCCCGAGTCCCAAATGCGCGGATACAGCCCCGGCCGTTTCTCCTTCAACGTGAAGGGTGGCCGCTGCGAATCCTGCTCGGGCGACGGGCTGGTGAAGATCGAGATGCACTTTCTGCCCGACGTTTACGTTTCCTGCGACGTGTGCAGGGCTCGCCGCTACAATCGAGAAACGCTCGACGTGTACTACAAGGGCAAAAACATCGCGGATGTGCTCGACATGACCGTCGACGAAGCCCTCGAGTTCTTCGACGCCGTGCCCCGGATCCGAGAACGGCTCGTGACTCTCTCCGAGGTTGGGCTCGGCTACGTCCACCTCGGGCAAGCGGCCACGACCCTCTCCGGAGGAGAGGCCCAGCGAGTCAAGCTCGCGTCCGAGCTCGCGAAGCGAGCTACAGGCAAGACCCTCTATATCCTCGACGAGCCGACGACTGGGCTCCACTTCGAGGATGTCAGAGTCCTGTTGGACGTGCTGCACCGTCTGGTCGACAAGGGAAATACGGTCGTCGTGATCGAGCACAACATGCACGTGATCAAGACGGCCGATTGGCTCATCGACCTCGGGCCTGAAGGAGGCGACGGCGGCGGTCGTGTCGTCGCGGCGGGAACGCCAGAGGACGTGGCGCTGTCGGCCGAGTCGCACACTGGGGTGTTCCTGGCCGAGGTGCTGCCCGAAGTCCGCGAAAGTGGGCGAGAGCTGAAGAGAGCCTGAGGGCGCCAGTCGATGGGTGCGTAAGGTGGATCGTGGGTTTTCGCGCGGTGCGTGCATCGGGGGTTCAGCGGGGCGGCGGGGTGCGATAGAATTAGGCCCCAGGCCACGAACACCCGCGTAGCCGCGGGTTGGGGAAACTAGCCCGGAGGCGCCATCGTACGGTAGTTTGCGTGGCTCTCTCCGCTTCCAGCGGGGAGGGCCGAGACCCACGGCCAGTCTGCGGCATCCGCCGCGACGCCGATGAGGTTCGATGAGATGACCCGGCGGTCGGGACGTAACGCGTTCCGTGCCCGCCCAATCCGATGGAGTCGGGAATGGCAAGCCTAGAGGACGTCGAGAGCTTCCTGATCCGAATGGATCTGGAATACGAGGAGATCGACGAAGGGATGTTCCTCGCGCACGGACGGAACGACGGCGCGGGGGTCGTCGTGCATCACACCTCCCCCCTGCTGGTCCTCCGTCTCAAGGTCATGGACCTCCCCTCGGAGGCGGACGGGAGAATGATGGAGCTCTACAAGGCACTTCTGGTGCTCAACGCGACCGACGTGGTTCACGGAGCCTACGGCATCGAGGAGGGCGAGCTGATTCTCACCGATACGCTCGAGCTCGAGAATCTGGACTTCACTGAGGTGCAGGCCTCGATGGAGAGCCTGCAACTGGCGGCCTCGAGTCACATCGAGGCGATCCGGGAGCTCGCCGAGGCTGGAAGCATGGGATCGCCGTCGGCGGTGGAGGGCTGATCGTGGGACTCTTCCAGAAGATCTCGACGCTTTTCAAGTCGAACATCAACGACCTGATCGCGAAGGCCGAAAACCCGGAGAAGATGCTCAATCAGATCATCCTCGACATGCGCGACCAGCTCGCGAAGGCGAAGCGGGAGGTAGCCGCGGCGATCGCGGATGAACGAAAGCTCCGCTCGCAGCTCGACGACGAGGTCAAGCAGGCGAGGGATTGGGAGCACCGGGCGATGCTGGCCGTCAAAGAGGAGCGCGACGACCTCGCGAAGCAGGCCCTTCTCCGTCAGCAGGAGCACGCGCAGCGGGCGGCGGCGCTCGACCAGACCTGGCAGGCTCAGGCGAGCGAGACCGAGAAGCTCAAAGGCTCCTTGCGGCAGCTCAACGACAAGATCGAGGAGGCGAAGCGCAAGCGTAATCTCCTCATCGCCAAGCAGAAGCGTGCCGCCGCGCAGAAGCGGATCCACGAGACCATGTCCGGGCTCTCCGATCAGTCGGCCTTTGAGGCCTTCAACCGGATGGCCGAGAAGATCGAGGAGCAGGAGCGCCGCAGCGTCGCTCAAGTGGAAGTCACGGAGGCTCTCACCGGCGACACTCTAGAGGACGAGTTCAAACAGCTCGAGTCGGGCGGCGGCGATGTGGCCGTCGAAGACCGTCTCCACGCTCTGAAGGCGGAGATGGGTCTCCTGCCGGCAGGCTCGCAGGAGGAGCCTCGGCAGCTGACCTCCGGGGACGAAGAGGAAGCGGACGAAGGCGCGGTGGAAGCAGTCGAAGCCGTGGAGGCAGTGGAACCGAACCAGGGCGACGGCATTGCCGAGCCGGGGTCGGAGAAGTCGGACGGGGAAGCGAGCCCGATCCACGAGGCGCAGCTCATCGAGGAGTTCGAGCGGCTGGGAAAGAACGACTTGACCTGAGCGATACTCATGGACACGGTTTTCTTGAGCGGTGAGTACCTGCCCAGGAGTGAAGCCCGCGTCTCGGTGGACGACCGAGGGTTTGTGCTGGCGGACGGCGTCTACGAAGTATCACCCGCATATCGCGGCACCTTCTTCAGGATGAACCGGCACTTGGCTCGCCTGAGGAAGGGGTTGCACGAGCTTCGGATCGACTTCGATCCGTCCCGCCTCGTTCCCGTCCACGAACGGCTACTCGAAGAAAACGGCCTCGTGGACTCCCAAGTTTCGTACGTCTACATCCAAGTCACGAGGGGTGTTGCTCCACGCACCCACTACTTCCCGCCGGATCCGGTGGAACCCACCGTATATGCGTACGCCAATGAGTACGTGCGGCCGTCGCGGGAGCTCTGGGAGCAGGGCTTCAGCGCCGTCACTCAGCCAGACCGGCGCTGGGCCAGGGCGGACATCAAGAGCATCGCGCTCCTTCCCAACGTGCTGGCTCTGCAGGCCGCGGTCGACGCGGGAGCCACGGACACGATTCTCGTACGCGACGGGGTCGCGATCGAGGGCGCGCACAACAACTTCTTCGCGGTGTTCGGAGACACCCTCGTCACGCACCCGGCGACCCACCAGATCCTCCACGGGGTCGCACGGGAGTACGTGCTCGAGCTGGCCGCCGAGCTCGGAATCCCAGTGGAGCTGCGCCCAATCGCCGTAGAGGAGCTCACGAACGCCACCGAGACGTTCTTCACGGGAACGACCACGGAGGTCCGCCCAAACGTCGAGGTGGACGGCCGCCTGATCGGCAACGGCCGAGTGGGTCCGATCACGAGACGGCTCTTCGATGCTTTCCTTGCCGGCGTGTCCGACGGAGCAGCTCAGGCCGGGGCGTCCAGATAGCTCGTGTCCCGTTTGGAAAGTCGCGTGGCATTCGAGCGCCGCTGCATCTGCTCCAGGGTCGTTGCTCCTCCTCGACGTAGCGCTGCTCTGCCTCGTCGTCGCGACTACCTGGAAGCGGCGCTTCGGCACTCTCGCTTCACACGCGACTTTTCAAACGGGACACTGGAAGCTGCCGCCGGACCGGACGGGCCGCTCTGGGGGACGACGTGAGGCCCGCATCCCGCCGCCTCGTTTTCGCGGCTTCGTCGTTGCTCGCTGCCACCACCCTGGGGTGTGCCAGCGCCCTCGGGCCAATCGAGCCCGCTACGTTTTCTTCGACGTGCTGTCCGGACGGTCGCGCGTCGATCGACGTCCAGTATCTCGGGGTGGGAGGATGGCTGATTCGCGGCGACGGGGGAGCGATCCTGACTGCGCCCTTGTTCTCGAATCCCAGCTTCATGCGAGTCGGGCTCTGGAGCATTCACCCCGATACCGCCTTGATCGACCGCTTCATGCCCGATGCGTCGGACGTGTCCGCGATCCTGGTCGGCCACGCCCACTACGATCACTTGATGGATGTGCCTTATGTGGCCCGTAGGCACGCTCCCACAGCGACGGTCTACGGCAACGAGACCACCCGCAACATCCTCGCCGCCGGAGGGGTCCCGTGGCATCGGCGCGTCTCACTCAACGACCGCGCTGGCGATTCGGAGAACGGGGGTGAATGGGTGACCGTCGCCGGTGGGCGGATCCGGTTCATGGCGCTTCGGTCTGACCACGCGCCGCACTTCCGAGGGATCGAGCTCTACGAGGGCTTCTACCGGAGCCGGAAGCCGGACCTGCCCGTGTTCGCGTGGGACTGGGTGGGGGGTGAGACCCTCGCCTACTTGATCGACTTCCTCGACGAGAACGGGCAAGTCGAGTTCAGGATCCATTACGCCGACGCGACCAGCTCTCCGCCCGACGGCCACGTCGCTCCCGCGGTTCTGGCGGAGCACCCGGTCGACCTGGCAGTGCTGTGCCCACCGAGCTTCAGCTACGCGACGGACTACCCGGAGGGCATTCTGGCGAACCTCCGGCCCCGCTTCGTGATGCTCGGCCATTGGGAGGACTTCTTCCGCCCCAGGACCGAGCCTACGAAGGTGGTCCGCCTTTTCGACGTGCAGGAGTTCGTCAGGCGAATGAAGACCGCCCTTCCGGCGGACACCGAGTGGTGAATGCCCGAGCCCGGGGTAGCGGTCCAGCTACCCATCGGGTAGGGCCGCGGAGACGGGACGCCGGGCGAAGCGCGGCCGGCATTCGGGCGCGTCAGTACAAGAGGTACAACTGTCGAACCGCGAGGAACTCCGACAGGTCCTGGCTCCAACCCTCCCGCGCTTCTTCGAGCGGCGCTCCGGCTTCGATGGCGGTGCGCAGCCGATCGGTGCCGGCCAATCGGTCGAACGCAGCGTCCCTCCACGCCCAATTCTCACCCGAGAGAGCACGTGCCTCGATGAGTGCGGCGACGGCCGCCTCGGTCGGATCGTAGTCCGGGGATGTCGCTGAAAACCGGACTCCGCCAACCTCGACACCTCCGTGCTTCCCGTCCCCCGGGTTCTCGGGGGTGAACCGAACCGGCTCGAAGCGGGCTCCGACGATTCCATACTCGTTGAGCCGAGTGGCCAACACCTCCCCGTCGATCCACGGGGCGCCGATTTGTTGGAACGCTACAGGGGTCCCGCGTCCGACCGAGAAGTTCGTGCCCTCGAACAGACACGTGCCCGGGTAGTGACGGGCGCTTTCCACAGACGGCATGTTCGGCGAGGGAGGGACCCACGGAAGCTCCGTGTCGTCGAACGAGTCGGAGCGCGCCCATCCAGACATCGGCACGACGTGTAGCTCGACTTCGACACCGAACTCGCCGTGAAACAAGCGCGCCAGCTCGCCCGGTGTCATCCCATGTCGCATCGGTGTCGGGTACATCCCGACGAAGGACGCGAACGCCGGGTCCAGCACGTTTCCTTGTACACGGACGCCGTCGATGGGGTTGGGGCGGTCCACCACGACAAAGGGGACTCGCGCCTCTCCGGCTCCTTCCATCGCGAGGGCCATGGTGTATACGTATGTGTAATAGCGAGCGCCGATGTCTTGCATGTCGAAAACGAGCACCTCGACACCTTCAAGCATCTCCGGGGTCGGCTTACGGGTGCTGGCGGCGCCGTACAGTGAATGGATCGGGAGCCCAGTGCCGGGGTCGCGTCCGCTCTCGACGAGCTCGCCGGCCTCCGCCAGGCCGCGCATGCCGTGCTCCGGACCGTACAGCGCGATCAACTCCACGCGAGGGTCGTCATGAAGTCTGTCGATCGACGACACCCGCCCACGGTCGATGCCCGTATGATTCGTGACCAACCCGACTCGCCGCCCTTCGAGAAGGTGGATAGAGTCTGCCAGAAGCACTTCGATACCGGGAACCACGGGAGCGGATTGTCCCGTCGCGGGGATGGCGGAAAGGTCGCCCGCTGCATCGGCTGCCTGGGCTCCAGGGCCACATGTGGTAGCCGCCAATGGCGCGAATACAGCCAGCAGTACCGCAGTCACCGATTGTCGAGCAACTGTCAAGCCCATAACTTTCGCCGGTTCCTCGATACGGGGCGGTGTGTCGTGCTGCGAATGCGCGGTCAACTTCGTTTCAGGAAATGGAGCCGTCAACGCGACGCGTCCGCACATTCTCGCACGCCAGAGGCAGACCCTCAGGTCATGCGCCGCACCCGAGATCTAAATCGCTACCGGCCTGCGCACCTCGGCATTCCACTCTCCACACTTCTCGCCGTCTGCATTTCGTGCAGCAGCGTCGGGGTGGAGTCAGCCTCGCCCGCGGGAGCATCGACGGACGGCCGAGCCCCCGAATCCGAGATGGGCATCCCGGAAGTCGAGCAATCGGCGGAGCTTCCCGTGGTCCGCAGCGACACCGTGCCGCCGCCGAACATCCATCCGGAGCCCGACCCGGCCGAAGGCGTGCCGACGGAGCCCGACTCGCTCGTTCGCCAGCCCAGCGAGGCCGACTCACTCGAGCCAGAACCGCCTGGTCCCGAGGCGCCGAACGTCCCGTGGGCAGAGTCAGTGCTCGCTTCGATGACGCTCGAAGAGAAGGCCGGTCAGCTTCTCATGCCGTTCGTCCTGGGCGACTTCGCGCCCGTGGGGTCGAGGAGCTACGAGCGGATCGCGGAAATGATCCAGCGCGACGAGGTGGGCGGCGTGATCATGTCGGTGGGAACGCCGACAGAAGTGGCCGCGAAGATCAACTATCTCCAGTCACTCTCGAAGTACCCTCTGCTTGTGGGAGCCGACTTGGAGGCGGGGGCGGGGTTCCGCATGCGCGGCGCCGTGTACCTGCCGAACAACATCGATTTGGGAGGCGCGACCAATTTCCCGTCGCTGATGGCTGTCGGAGCGACAGGGAACGAACGATACGCGTACGACATGGGTCGGATCACCGCCGTCGAGGCTCGGGCGGTCGGGATTCACCTCCCGTTCGGGCCGGTCCTCGACGTCAACAACAACCCCTCCAACCCGATCATCTCCATACGCTCGTTCGGCGAGGATCCCGCGACCGTGTCCCGGATGGGAATCTCGTTCGTACGGGGGCTCCAGGATCACGGGACGGTCGCGACCGGCAAGCACTTTCCTGGTCACGGGGACACGGAGACGGACTCTCACGTCGACCTGCCGGTCATTCGGGTGGACCGCGACCGGCTGAACCGCGTAGAGCTGCGCCCGTTCCAGGACGCGATCGACGCGGGAATGGGCGGAATCATGAGCGCGCACGTCTCGATCCCGACTCTTACCGGTTCGCTTACCATGCCGAGCACCCTCTCCCCGGCGGTGCTCTCCGATCTGTTGAAGCGACAGATGGGCTTCGATGGCCTGATCGTGACCGACGCGATGGACATGTTTGCGATCGACCGGCGATTTGGCCGGCAGGAATCGGTCGTGCGGGCGATCGAGGCAGGCGCTGACATCATCCTCATGCCGCCCAGCACCGAGAGCGCTCGCGAGGGCGTGGTCGACGCTGTCCAGACGGGGCGAATCAGTGAAGCTCGTTTGGATAGCTCCGTCGTGAAGATCCTGAGGCTCAAGGAGGAGATGGATCTCCACTCGAACCGCGAAACGGACATTGCTGATATCCACCGCAAGGTGGGGATTCCGGCGCATGTAGAGGTGGCGCAGGAGATTGCAGACCAGTCCATCACGCTGCTGCGGAACGATCGCGACCTCCTGCCACTGCGGGGAACCCGGAACGCGGACGTCCTCTCGGTGACGTACCGGGCGCAGAACAACCTCCTTGCGGGGCGCTACTTCAATGCCCGCGTGCGCGGCACGTACCGGCGCCTTCGCAGCGAATATCTGCACCGCAACTCACAGGTCACCGAATACGAGCGATTGATGCGTCGGGCCCGCCAATCCGACTTGGTCATCGTGTCGACGTACGTATCCGCGGCACGCGCCAACGGCGACCCGACCTTGCCTGAGGAGCTTTCCGAGTTCATCCAGGCTCTGGCACGCTACCGGGTTCCACACGTCGTCGTGTCGTTCGGCAATCCATACCTCCTGTCCGAGTTCCCGGACGCGCAGAGTTACCTACTGGCCTGGAGTGGCTCCGACGTGAGCCAGCGGGCGGCCGCGAAGTCACTGTTCGGGGAGATCGACATCCGAGGACGCACACCGACTCGCCTGCCGCCCCTCTTCGAGATCGGCGACGGGATCCAGCTGCCCAGAAGAGGCGGTCGTGCCGGAGGTTAGGGAACCTCCGCACAAGTGTGGCGGGTCTCGCGTAGGGGGCTCGCGAGTGCTCAGGGCAGGAACGACGACGAGGCGTAGCAGAGCTACGGCGAGAAGGAGAGACGACGCATGGGTCCGCGATACCCCTGCGCCCACGACTGAGTCGGTCACACGACTTCGTGGGGTGACGGGTTGGGGCGGCATGCGCACAGCGACGGGCCTGCTCATAATCCTGGCGGCGTGCGCCTCTCCGGCTGGGGCGCCTGCGGTCTTCGACCCCGCGACTCGAGCCCCGTACTACACAACGCTGGACTCGCGGGCCCGCACATGGGTGGACGAGACTCTCTCGAGCCTCACGCTTCGCGAACGCATCGGCCAGCTCGTCGTGCCGTGGATTCCAGGCTCGTACGCTTCCAGCACCGACCCGGAATTCCTCGAGATCGAGAGATGGGTCGCCGAGGAGGGCATTGGGGGCGTCGCAATCTCGATCGGACTACCCCTCTCATACGCGTCCAAGCTCAATCGGCTCCAGGACGCTGCTCGGGTCCCGCTTCTCGTCACGTCTGACTTCGAGAACGGCGGGCCGGGCATGCGTATCAACCACTCGTACGCCCTTCCGTCCCTCCTGCCCCAGGGAGGGGGAACGAGCTTCCCACCGACGATGGCGTTCGGGGCCATTGGCGACCCGGAGTACGCGTACGAATACGGGCGCATCACGGCCCTGGAAGCTCGGGCGCTGGGTGTGCACCTCAACTTCGCGCCCGTGCTGGACGTCAACTCGAATCCCGAGAACCCGATCATCAACACCCGGTCGTTCGGCGAGGACCCGTCCGCGGTGGCCCGACTCGGAATCGCGTACATCCGCGGAGCGCGCGAGGGGGGGGTGCTCACCACCGCCAAGCATTTCCCCGGGCATGGCGACACACGGACCGATTCGCACATCGAGCTTCCCGTGGTGACGGCAGACCGCGACCGCCTGGACACGCTGGAGCTCGTGCCCTTCCGGGCTGCCGTCGACGAGGGCGTGGACGCCGTGATGACGGCGCACGTCGCCGTGCCCGCGGTCCTCGGGCCAGACGCTCCGCCGGCCACCTTATCGCCGTACTTCCTGACCGACCTCCTTCGCGAGGAGATGGGCTTCCGAGGACTGCTGTTCACCGATGCCCTGCGCATGGGCGCGATTACGCGGATGTACGGATCGGGCGAGGCGTCGGTGCTCGCCCTCGAGGCGGGCTCGGACGTAATCCTTGTGCCCGAAGACGTCGGAGGCGCGATCGAGGCGGTGGAAGCCGCGGTGCTCGGCGGGAGGATCACGCGTGCACGGGTCGACGAATCCGTCCGGCGCATCCTCGAGATGAAGGCCCGGGTCGGGCTTCATGAGCGCCGCAGGGTCGACCTCGACGCCGTCACGGACGTCGTGGGCTCCGGCACGCATCTGGCCTACGCCGACGGGGCGGCGGCCCGCTCGATCACGCTTCCCCGCGACCGCGACGGACTCGTGCCGCTGGACGTCGATCGCCACCGGCACGTCCTCAGCGTCACCTATGCCCGGACCGACGACCCGGTCGCCGGCCGTGAGTTCGATCGCGTCGCCGCGCAGTTCGTCGAGCGTCTCGAAACGGTCCACATCACCGACGCATCCAGCCGGTCGGCCTACGAATCCGTTCGGGCTGCCGCTGCAGAGGCGGATGCCGTCCTCCTCAACGCCTACGTGCCTCCCCAGTCCGGGGTAGGATCGGTGAGCGTGCCCGAAGTCCTCGTGGCTCTCGTGCGTGACGCGGCTGCGGACGGGCCACTCATCATCACGTCCTTCGGTAATCCCTACCTCCTCGCCTCGTTCGCCGACCCGAGTACATACCTCCTTGCCTGGGGCAACCGCGAAGTCTCGCAACGGGCGGGTGCGTACGCGCTCATGGGCGCCGACGAAATCTCGGGGGAGCTTCCCATCAGCATCCCGCCGTTGCACCAGCTCGGCGACGGGTTGGTCCGCCAGGCGCTTCCGGAGCGCGTGGCCGTCAAGGATCGGACGACGAGCGACGCACTGGGTCAGGCGGGGCTCGTGCCGGGGGCCGGAGAGGCGAACGAGCAGGCCGCGGGGGGAGACGTCGATGGCTTTCTGCAGGAGGCCGATGCCGCCATCTCGCCATTGGAGGTGGATCCCCGGAGCGTGGGGATGTCGGCGGCGGGACTCGATTCGGTCGACCGCCTGATCCTGAACGCCATAGCGGACTCTGCGACGCCCGGAGCCGCCCTGGCTGTCGGGCGCGCTGGTAAGCTCGTGCGCCTACGCGGGTACGGCCGGCTCGACTGGGATCCGGTGTCAGCGCTCGTCTCGCCTTCGTCCATCTACGACATGGCTTCCATCACGAAAGTGATGGGCACGACGACGGCCGCGATGATCCTCGTAGACGAGGGACAGCTCGCCCTGGATGCTCCCGTCGTACGGTACCTGCCGTGGTGGTCGGGCGCGAAGGCGGACAAAGAAGCGGTGACGGTTCGCCAGCTGCTGCTCCACCGCGGTGGGCTGCCCCCGTTTCGCCGGTTCTTCCTGGATATCGAGGGTCGCGGGGCCTTTCAGCAGGCGGTGGCCGACCTGGCTCTCGAGTACGTGCCGGGGGAAAGCACGGTGTACTCGGACATCGGCGTCATGACGATCGCCTGGGTCGTGGAGGAGATCAGCGGGATGCCCATCGATCGCTTTCTCGAAGAGCGCGCCTGGGAGCCTCTCGGGATGCAGGACACTGGCTTCTTGCCCGATCCGGCGCTACGCCCCCGGATCGCGCCCACCGAGATCGACGACTCGTTCCGCAACACGCACGTCCACGGAGTCGTCCACGACGAGAACGCATACGCAATGGGTGGCGTCGCCGGGCATGCGGGGCTGTTCTCGTCGGCCCGTGACATCGCGGTGTTCGCTCAGATGATGCTGGACGGAGGGCGCGCGGACGCCTGCGACCCGGCTTCAGGTGATGGTGCGCCGTGCAGCGCACCACGGAACGGCGAAGCCCGGGTCGCGAGTGAGGCCACCGTAAGCGCGTTCGCGCGGCGTCACGACGCGACGGCAAGCCGGGCAACGGGTTGGGACACGCCGTCCGAGGGCTCGTCCGCGGGACGGTTCTTCACGTCGCGGGCGTTCGGCCATACGGGCTTCACAGGGCCCTCCGTTTGGATCGACCCCGATCTCGATCTCTACGTCGTGCTGCTCATGAACCGGGTGAACCCCACCCGCGAAAACACGAAGCACGTCCCGTTGAGGAGAGTGGTTCACGACCTCGCGGCGCGCGCGATCACCGATCGCGAAGTCGTCCCGCGCGAGCCTGGTCGGTAACGGCGGCCGGCGCGCGTGACCCGTCTCGACTGGCTGATCGTCGGAGCCTACTTCGTGCTCGCGGCGGGCATCGGGCTCGCCATGGCCCGTCGTGCCAGTGGCTCGCTGGCCGACTACTTCGCGGGCAGTCGCGCCCTCCCCTGGTGGCTGGCCGGCACCTCCATGGTGGCGACGACCTTTGCCGCCGACACGCCTCTGGCTGTCACGGAGCTTGTCGCACAGTACGGGGTCGCGGGCAACTGGCTCTGGTGGAACATGGTGATGAGCGGGATCCTCACCGTGTTCTTCTACGCTCGGCTCTGGCGTCGCGCGGGCGTCCTGACGGATGTCGAGTTCACGGAGCTCCGCTACGGGGGGAAGCCGGCCGCGATCCTGCGCGCCTTTAGGGCTCTGTACCTGGCCATCCCCATCAACCTGATCATCATGGGGTGGGTCAACCTCGCCATGGTGGAGATCGTCTCCGTTTCGCTGGATGTCTCCCGGTGGGCGGCGCTGATGTTCTGCTTCGTGCTGGCCGGCGGGTACTCCGCCGTGGCGGGGCTCTGGGGCGTCGTCGTCACCGACTTCTTTCAGTTTGGACTCGCGGTGGGCGGGGCCGTCATCCTCGCCGTATTCGCCGTTGGCGCTGTGGGCGGCATCGCGGGACTGGAGTCGGGTCTAGCGGACGTGTTCGGCTCCTCGGAAGCCGCGCTTTCTCTCCTGCCGGCGGAAGGCGCCGCCTGGATGCCCGTGATCACCTTCACCGTGTACCTGGGCGTCAACTGGTGGGCGTCGTGGTATCCGGGAGCCGAGCCGGGCGGTGGCGGCTATGTCGCACAGCGAATCTTCTCCGCCCGCACCGAACGCGACGGAGTGCTCGCTACCCTGTGGTTCAACATTGCCCACTACGCCATTCGTCCGTGGCCGTGGATCCTCGTCGCCCTGGCCAGCACGATCCTCTATCCCGACCTCGCCAACCCGCGAGAGGGTTACGTCCGTGCCATCATGGACCTGCTTCCTCCGGGTCTCACCGGACTTGTCCTCGCGGGCTTTGCTGCTGCCTACATGTCCACGATCTCGACCCAGCTCAACTGGGGCGCGAGCTACCTCGTGAACGATCTGTACGCCCGCTTCGTGCGGCCCGATGCGGACGACGCCGAGCTCATCCGTGTTTCCCGCTTCGCGACCGTCCTGTTGATGATCGCTTCCCTGATCGTCACGCTGTTTATGACGAGCATCGAGGGCGCCTGGCGCTTCCTGTTGGCCATCGGGGCGGGGACTGGGTTGGTGCTCATCCTTCGGTGGTACTGGTGGCGTATCAACGCGTGGTCCGAGATCTCGGCGATGTTGGCCTCGCTGGTGGTTTCCCTCGGCCTCTGGTTCGGCGCCGGCCTGGACCCGGACGATCCCACTCAATGGGCGACGATCATGCTGTCGACCGTCGCTTCGTGCACGGTCGTATGGCTCGTCGTTACACTGGCAACACGCCCGGAATCGCCCGAGACGCTTGCTGCGTTCTATCGGCGTGTACGGCCAGGCGGGGCAGGGTGGGCCCATGTTGCACAGGCCAACGGACTCCATCCCGAGTCGATCGACGGCGGACCGCTCAACTGGACCAACTGGGTGGCTGGCGTCGTGAGCGTGTACGCGTCGCTCTTCGGGATCGGCAAGATCATATTTGCAGAATGGATGCAAGGCATCGCGTTCCTCGCGACTGCCGCGGTGGCGTTTTGGTGGATCGCGCGAAATCTCCAGATCGACGAAGCAATACGCTCCGGTGAGCCCGGCGTTGCTCCTCCTCGCGCGATCGTGACGGAACCGTGATCGGCTCCGGGGCGGACGACGTCGGTCGGGCAATCGCCCCGTGAGCGGATTCGACGGCCTCGATCTCGGTCTCCTCGTCGTCTACCTGGTCGCCACCACGATATGGGGGGCCTGGCTCGGTCGGGGGCAGAAAGGCGGAACCGGCTACTTCCTGGGCAACCGCGAGCTTCCGTGGGGGGCGGTCATGCTGTCCGTCGTGGCCACGGAGACGAGCACCCTCACGTTCCTTTCGATCCCGGGGGTGGCGTACCTCGGCACGCTCGCCTTCCTGCAGCTCACCTTGGGATACCTGGCCGGCCGGGTCGTCGTTTCGGTGCTACTTCTCCCCGCCTACTACCGGGGCGAGATCAATACGGCGTATGCCCTTCTCGAGAATCGCTTCGGGAGCAACGCTCGCCGGTTCACGTCGGCAATCTTCATGGTCACGCGGTTACTGGCGGACTCCGTCAGGCTGTTCGCGACGGCGATCCCTCTCGCGCTCGTGACCGGTTGGCCCTATCCCGTGTCGATCTTCGTCATCGGCGCGCTCACCGTCGTGTACACCTACTTCGGCGGGATCAAGGCGGTGGTCTGGGTCGACGCGGTGCAAATGGGACTCTACCTCCTTGGAGCAGTGGTCGCCGTGATCGCGCTTCAAGGGCTGGTCGACGGAGGGTGGAGCGCGATCTTTGCTGACGCGAGCCAGGCGGGAAAGCTCCAGATCTTCGACGGATCGTTCGACCTCTCCGTCACGTACACCCTGTGGGCCGGCCTCTTGGGGGGCGGCTTTCTGTCCATGGCCTCACACGGGACGGACCAGCTCATCGTGCAACGTCTGCTCACCTGCAAGGACCTCCGAGCCAGCCAAAGGGCGCTCGTCGGCAGCGGCGTGGCAGTGGTCGGACAGTTCGCGGTGTTCCTCGTCGTCGGGCTCGGCCTGTGGGCGTTCTACGAGAACCGGCCGTTCGACTCGTCCGACGAGATCTTCGCACGATTCATCGTGGAGGAGCTTCCGTCCGGCGTGACAGGCCTTCTTATTGCGGGGGTTTTCGCGGCGGCCATGTCTTCGCTTTCATCGTCGATCAACGCGCTGGCATCCGCGACGGCCTACGACTTCTGGGCGCCCGCGCGCGGGATCGACGACGATGCGCGAATCCTGCGAGCCGGAAAGCTCTTCACGCTCGTATGGTCCGGCCTCCTGATCGGTGGAGCGATCCTGTTCATACCGCTCAGCACCGGGAACACCGCTGTCGAAGTGGCCTTGGCAGTCGCGTCGCTCGTCTACGGGGGGCTCCTGGGCGCCTTCGCGCTCGGGATCCTCGTCGACCGTGCGGACGAGCTCAGCGTGATCACCGGCATGGTGATCGGCATCGGGACGGTCACCGCCATCTGGATCACGATCCCCGAGCTCGTGGCGTGGCCTTGGTTCGTGCCGATCGGCACAATGATCACTTTCGTCGTTGGGACGGCGTTCGGTCGTGGCCGCGCCGCTCCCCGAGCCCCGGCGAGACATGCGGGCGCCGGCGTCGGTTCAGGCACTCCGGACGTCGACGGTTCCTGATGTCCGGATACGTGGCGGGAATCGACGGCGGCGGAACGCGCAGCTGCGCTCTCGTGCTGAACCCTGAGGGCCTCGAGGTCGGATATGCCGAAGGCCCTCCCGCTCTCGTGCGTGCCGACCGTCCGCAAACTGCGGCGGAGGCGGTCGTCGCCGTAGTGCACTCCGCCACCGAGGCCGGTGATATCCCCCTCCCGCTGGCTGGCGTGTGGGCCGGTCTGGCCGGCGCCGGCAGGGAGGGCGCACGCCAAATGGTCGAGTCTCTCCTCCAGCAACATCGCCTGGCCGGTACCATCCGCGTGGGAACCGACGTGGAGGCGGCCTTCCACGACGCGTTCGGTAGCGGGCCGGGCGTCATGCTCGTGGCAGGGACGAGCTCCGTGGCCATGGGTGTTGCGGAAGACGGGCGGCGCAAACGGGCCGGCGGATGGGGCCGGGTGATGGGCGACGAAGGGAGTGGCTACCAGATCGGCATCGATGCTCTGCACGCCGTCGCGCAGGCCTGCGACAAGCGGGCACCCCGAACGGAGCTCAAAGACGTGTTCCTCGGCCTTCTGGGGTTGAGCCAGCCGGAGGAGCTGGTGCCTTGGGCGGAGTCGGCAACCAAGGCGGACATCGCCGCCCTGGCGCCCCACGTTGCGCGCCTCGGCCGCGACGGTGACGGAGCGGCGCGCGGTGTCGTGGAGCGAGCACTGGGTGAGCTGCGGCGGCAACTGTGGGCGGTCATCAACACGCTGTCCCCGTGGAGCGAGCCCCCCCTGGTGGCCCTCACCGGAGGTCTCATCGTTCCCGGGGGCCCATTGCGGCGAGGCATGGAGGGCGTCGTCATGGGCGTTGGCGGACGCATATTCCGCGAGCCGGTTTCTCCCGAGCGCGGTGCGGCGCGGTTGGCTCTCGACTTGGTGCGCTGAGGCTCCGGCCGGCTGAGCATCCTCGCACGGCCGCCACGAATCTCCCACCGTTCCCGGGCGCGCGAGCTCGCCGTAACCGCCGTCCCCGTCACCCCGTTTGTCGGATTGGCAGACCCGCTGCCTCCGGTCGTTTGCACGGGCGTCATTCTGGCATGCGATCCGCACGCTAACTCGTTGTGACCAGCAGTTTTGGCAGATTTTCCCCTGGCACGCCTCCTGCTCGGTGTGAGTCGTGGAAAACGGCGCTTGCCCGACCGCCGATTACGGCGGCCCACGGCCGGAGAGCTGATCCACCCACGAACGATCACAGCCCAAGGAGACCCGAGATGACGACCCTCACACGGTATCGGCGCAACCCGACCCTTTCGCCCTTCGGCGACGTGTTCAGGATGTTCAATGACGACTTTCCGTTCGTCAGCCCACGGAACGACGGATGGACCCCGGCGGTCAATGTCGAGGAGACCCCAGAGGAGCTGCGCCTCACCGCGGAGCTCCCGGGCGTGTCTGCGGACGACGTCGAAATCGACATCGAGAACAACGTCTTGACGGTTCGGGGAGAGAAGCACGAGGAGCGCTCCGAGGACGATGCCGAACATCGCGTTCACCTATGGGAGCGCAGGTCCGGTAGCTTCACTCGCTCCTTCACGTTGCCACGCACCGTGAACGCGAACGACATCACCGCCGACTACGACAATGGCGTCGTGACGGTGAGGATGCCCAAGGCGCCCGAGGCGCGGGGCCGCAAGATCAAGGTGGCACAACAGAAGTAGCGTCCGCGGCCTTTGGCGTAACTGGAGAGGGAAGGGGAGCGGGTCCGGCAGCGCCGGACCCGCTTCAGCATCAGCTCACCAGGCTGCGCAACGCATCCATCAAAGGGGGAGAGTTCGCCGCCAGCACCGAGCCCACCTCCTTCACGTCCAGAGCTTGTCCGCTGATTCGCGAGACCACCCCACCGGCCTCCTGCACGATCAACGCTCCCGCCGCCACATCCCAAGGGCTCAACTCCAACTCCCAGAAGGCGTCGATGGAGCCCTGAGCGAGATAGCAGAGGTCGAGGGCCGCTGATCCGGCCCGGCGGATCCCCGTCGTCTGGCGGAGCACCCGGTCGAACTGGACGAGATATTCGGGCAGAAGATCGAGCTGCTTGAAGGGGAATCCCGTGCCAACGAGCGCGGTTGCGAGGTCTCGGCGGGCTGACACGCCGATCGGAGCGTCGCCTTTCCACGCACCCTCTCCGGTGGTTGCCCACCAGCTCTCCCCGGTGGCCGGGGCGAGCACGGCGCCGGCGAGCAGCCGGTCACCCGCCGCGACGGCCACCGACGCCGCGTACTGAGGATGTCCGTGCAGGTAGTTCGTCGTGCCGTCGAGGGGGTCCACGATCCACGTCGGGGCGTCCGGCGTCGACCCCGCCATCGACCCTCCCGCCGACCTCTCCGTAGGGTCGTCCTCCTCGGCGAGGATGGCGTGGTGTGGATGGCGCGTCCGTATGACGTCGAGCGCTGCCCTCTGTGCTTCGATATCCACCTGGGACACGAAATCGCTCGCGGCCTTCTCGGTCGCCGCCGACACGTCGATCGTGCCGGCGAAACGAACGTGCACGCGGGCGGCCGCTGCGGCGGCTTCCAAGGCCGTACGAATGAGCTCTTCGGGGGTATCGGTGTCGATGGAGCTCACGGCCGTAGCGCTGCTACGCCTCAGCCTTCCGCTTGCAGGGTCGCAGGGGCTCCGGCCTCTCGATGGCGACCGGGCGTCTTCCACGGTACACTAGCGCCTCTTCCGGCTCCGCGCGCGACGCGCGAGCCGCTTTCTTCGTCCTTCGCGGCGTGCAAGGCTCCTCACAATGACTGACCCTAGCGACCGACCGCCGTTGGGATCACGCGTCTTCAGCGGTATGCAGCCGAGCGGCGAAGCTCACCTCGGCAACTATCTGGGAGCCTTGCGGCAATGGGAGCAGATGCAGGACGATTACTCCTGCATCTACTGCATCGTCGATCAACACGCGATCACCGGCGAGTACGATCCGGTTGGGCTACCCGCGGCTGTGTTCGACCTCGCCGTGAGCTTTCTGGCCGTGGGCCTGGACCCCGAGAGGTCGCTGATCTTCGTGCAATCCGACGTTCCGGAGCACACGGAGCTGGCGTGGCTGTTCAACGCGGTCACACCGCTGGGCGACCTCGAGCGGATGATCCAGTTCAAGGAAAAGTCCGAGCACCTCGAATCGATTCCGGTTGGACTCTTGAACTACCCGGTTCTCCAGGCGGCGGACATCCTGCTTTACCGGGCCGACGTCGTTCCTGTAGGAGAGGATCAGCGACAACACCTGGAGCTGACGAGAGAGGTGGCCCGGAAATGGAATGCCCGTTTCGGGGAATATTTTCCGGAACCGCAGCCCTACATCCCTCGGGTCGGCCGAATTCTGGGTCTCGACGCGAAAGCGAAGATGAGCAAGTCGCTCGGAAACACCGTCGGAATCCTCGATGAGCCCGATGCCATCTGGGCGCGCACACGTACCGCGGTCACGGATCCACAGCGTATTCGCAAGTCCGATCCTGGACGGCCCGAGGTTTGCAACGTTTTTTCGCTGCACAAGCACTTCGCGGACGACGAGCAGCTCGAGGACATTGCCCATCAATGCCGCACGGCCCAGCGAGGGTGCGTGGACTGCAAGCGCATTTTGGCCGACAACATCGACCGGGCGTTCGCGCCGTTCCGGGAGAAGGCAGCCCACTATCGGGCGCACCCGGAAGAGGTCCACGAGATCCTGGACGATGGGGCTCGGAGGGCCAGCGCAATCGCCCGAGAGACGATGGACGAGGTCCGGTCACGAATGGGCCTCAAACGGAAGGCCACGGCGGAGGTTCGTCAGGGCTGATTACCGGTGGCGTCGTGATTGCGGCCCGAGCTATCTTGTCCCAGCCCGCCGATTCCAGTACCGGAACGACGAATGACCGAGATTTTCAAGGCCGCCATCGAGCGCGGTGCGAGCGACATCCACATCAAGTCGGGTGACGTCGTTCGGGCCCGGATCCACGGTGCTCTCGTCCCGCTCACCCAGCAAAAGCTCTCGCACGATCAGGTCCGGCAGCTCGCGACGAAGCTGATGCCCCACGAGCGGGATCGGGAGCGCGTCGACGAGATCCTCGACTATGACTGCTCCTGGGGTCTCCCTGGCCTCGGGCGCTTCCGGGTCAACATCCTGCGTCAGCGCGGATCCTTCATGATCGTGATGCGGGTCATCCCGATCGACATCCCCGATTTCGATGAGCTCCGGCTACCCCAGGTCCTCGAACGGATCGCGCAGCAAGAGCGTGGGTTGATCCTCGTGACCGGGGTCACGGGCTCGGGGAAGAGCTCGACTCAGGCGGCGATGATCAATCACATCAACCGCAACATGAAGAAGCACATCGTCACGCTGGAGAACCCCATCGAGTTCCTCCACCGCGACAACCAGTGCTCGATCACCCAGCGCGACATCGGGACGGACACCGCGTCGTTCATGACGGGGCTGCGCGCGGCGCTACGTCAGGACCCCGACGTCATCCTCATCGGCGAGATGCGGGACCCCGAGACGATCGACATCGCGATGCGGGCGGCGGAAACGGGTCACCTCGTCATCTCGACGGTTCACACGAAGGACGCCGTCCAGACCATTTCCCGGCTCATCGCCGTCTTCGCGCCGTCGGAGCAGGAGATGATTCGGATCCGCCTCTCAGAGACGCTGCTCGCTGTCATCAGCCAACGCCTGCTTCCTCGTAAAGACGGGCAGGGGCGGGTCGTGGCTGTAGAGGTCATGAATGTGACGGGAACGATCCGCGACTGCATTCGTGATACCGCGCGGTTGGACGAGATCTACGAGCTGGTTGCCGACGGTAAGGACCAGTACGGTTCGCAGACCTTCGATCAACATCTGATGGAGCTCGTGAAGGCGGACTCCGTCGATTTCGAAACCGCAAAGTCGATGGCCTCGAACCCCAGCGACTTCGACTTGAAGATGAACGTGTTCGGCGACACCGAGGGCCGTCCCGTTGGGGCAGGCGACGCGGGTATGGCCGACGAGATGTCAAACCTATTCGGGTGAGCCCATGGACCTAGGCGGAGTCTTCATTCCTGCGATCACTCCCTTCGATCCGGTGACGGGTGACGTGGACATCGCCGCCGTCCGCTCCAACTTGAGGAAGTGGCTCATCCTCCCGGTGCGGGGGATCGTGATGGCGGGCTCCACGGGGGAGGCCGTTCTGCTGAGCGAAAAAGAGCGGACTCAGCTGCTCGAGGCCGCAAGAGCGCTCCTCCCACCAGATCGCTTGTTGATCGCCGGAACCGGTGCCGAGTCCACCCGGCTGACGGAGCATCTCTGCCAGGCGGCGGCTGACGCCGGCGCGGACGCCGCCCTCGTGCAACCACCCGCGTATTACAAGGGTCTGATGACCCCCGACGCGCTGCGCACGCACTACACGACCGTAGCCGAGTCTTCCCCCGTTCCGGTCATCCTATACCAAGTGCCGCTGCGCTTCAGCACGTTGGACCTCCCGTCCGGACTCGTTGCCGAGCTGTCGGCGCACCCGAACATCGTCGGCATAAAGGACTCTCGGGGGAGCCTCGATCTCGTCGGCGAGCTGCTCGACCAAACAAACGACGGGTTCCAGGTGCTCGTGGGCAACGGTGCCGGTCTCTACGCGGCGCTGGAGCTCGGCGCGGTGGGTGGGATTCTCGGGCTGGCCAACATGGCGCCTGCTGAGACCACGGATCTCCACCGGGTCTTCGCGGAGGGTCGCTCCAGCGAGGCTGGCCGAATCCAGGAGCGGATCGCCCCCGTACACAAGAAGATCGTCGGCGGCTTCGGCGTCCCCGGCATGAAGGCCGCCTTGGACCTGCTCGGCTACCACGGCGGTCGCCCTCGTCCGCCGCTGCACCCCCTTCCCGAGAGTGACACCAGACAGGTCGCGTCCATCCTCGAGGCGGCCGGCCTGCTGGACCGCGAGGGAGTATTGGCGGGAGCGTGATGAGGCGACCGGTGGGCTTCATTTGATTGACACCGTAGATACCCTGATCTAGCTTCCACCAAAGGATCCAGCACCCGAACGGCCCATCCCCCGCGGACGGGCTTTTTCACGTTTATCCGGCTGCGTTCACCCCGCGTGAAAGGCGCGAGCTGGGCCGTTCCGATAGCCCACTTTCGCTCCCTGCCCGGGTGAAGAGTGCCGACGTCCCGGCCCGATTCCGCTGGAGAATCGCGGCCGTACCCGGAGGATCCGGGGAGGTGAGCGGTGCCATTGAACGACAGGCAGGGGCGGTGCGTCGTCGTCGTGGGCTGCCAGTGGGGAGACGAGGGCAAAGGCAAGATCGTCGACGTGCTGGCCGAGTCCGCGGACATCGTCACGCGTTATCAGGGCGGGGCGAATGCCGGACATACCGTGCACGTCCGCGACGACGAGTTCGTCCTCCACCAGATTCCGTCCGGAATCCTCCATCCAGGCAAGCGCTGCCTCCTCGGAAACGGGGTGGTCTTGGACGTCCTCCCGTTCTTCGAGGAGTACGACGAGCTCGTGGACCGCGGGATCGATCTCAACGGCCGGATCGGTGTCAGCGAGCGCGCGCATCTCCTCCTTCCGTACCACCGGGCGCTGGACCAGGCGGCTGAGGACCGAGCTTCCGAGAAGATCGGCACCACCGGGCGCGGCATCGGCCCGGCATACGAGGCCAAGTCGGGTCGACGTGGGATTCGGGTCGCCGACCTCGCTCACGCGCAGAGACTGACGACCCTCGTCGAGCGCGGCATCGAGAACGCGCGTGCCCACCTCAGGATTCACGGTCAGGAGGCGCCCGACCTGGAGAGCGCGGTGGACGAAGCACTCGCGCTCAAGGACCGGCTCCTGGCCCTCGGGACCGACACGGGTCTGGAAGTCGTCAGCGCGCTAAGCGCGGGACGTTCGGTGTTGATGGAGGGTGCCCAGGGCACCGCCCTCGACCTCGACCACGGCACGTATCCATTCGTGACCTCGTCCAACACGACCGCGGCAGCAGCGGCCACGGGCGTCGGCGTGGGGCCGACGGCCATCGACGAGGTGCTCGGTGTCGTCAAGGCGTACACGACGCGCGTCGGCAACGGCCCCCTTCCGACCGAGTTCGCCGGCGAGATGGGCGAGCGCATGCGCGAGCTGGGCAGTGAGTTCGGCGCGACCACCGGCCGCCCGCGGCGCTGCGGGTGGTTCGACGCCGTTCAGGCGCGGTACGCCGCGAGGGTGAACGGGCTGACCGGTCTCGCGGTGACGAAGCTGGACGTGCTCGACTCTCTTCCGGAGATCCGCATCGCGACTGCGTACCGGACGCTGACCGGCAGGACCGCCGAGTTCCCCGCGGATACTTGGTCGCTGTCTCAGGTCGAGCCCGTGCTCGAGAGCCATGCCGGGTGGCAGACGCCCATCTCGGAGGCGAGGAGCCTTACCGACTTGCCCGCAGGGGCCCGTAGCTACCTCGATCGGCTGGAGGAGCTCACCGGTGTGGCCATCGAGATGATCTCGGTCGGTACCCGTCGCGAGCAAATCATCCGCCTGGACTAGGGCCTGTCCGGGTGGACCAGACTCGCCGGAGGACGGCCGCCGCCGAACCCCGGGATCCGCCCGAGCTTCTTGGACCCTCACCTCGCCTTGTCCCCGGGGTGGCTGAGGCGCCGCTTTTCCCTATCTTTCCGAGCTTGTTCTGAACCGGACCCCATCAGGGACCGGCTCGGCGCCTGTAGCTCGAGCGCCGGCCGCATAGCACAACATGTTCGACGAGCTGGGAAAGAAGCTGGGCACGGCCCTGGGCCGACTCCGTCAGCGGGGCGTGCTGACGGAGCCGATGATCCGGGAAGGGCTCCGCGAGGTGCGGCGCGTCCTGCTCGAAGCGGACGTCAACTACAAGGTCACTCGTGACTTCCTGAATCGCGTGCAGGAACGCGCCATCGGGGAGCAAGTCCTCAAGTCGGTTTCCCCCGGCCAGCAGATCGTGAAGATCGTCCACGACGAGCTCGCCAACTTGATGGGGGAAGAGGTCCCGGAGATGACTTGGTCGCTGACTCCCCCGACCGTGATTCTGATGGTCGGACTTCAGGGCTCAGGGAAGACAACATCCGCGGCCAAGCTGGCGCGTCGGCTGGAGCGGGAGGGCCGACGGCCCATGCTCGCGGCGTGCGATCTCTACCGGCCGGCGGCGGTGGAGCAATTGCAGACGCTGGGTACGCAGACCGGGATTCCGGTGCACGCCGGCGAGTCGGGTGGCGACCCGGTCGCGGTGGCGAGCGCGGCGGTCGAGCAGGCTCGCGCGGACAAGCGCAACGTAGTGATCGTCGACACCGCTGGGCGACTGCAGATCGACGAGCCAATGATGGACGAGCTGCGGAGGCTGAAAGAGGAGCTCGGGCCGCAGGAGATCCTGCTCGTCGCCGATGCGATGACGGGGCAGGAGGCAGTCACGATCGCCGAGGGCTTCGACGAGGCACTCGACATCACGGGTGTCGTACTGACCAAGCTGGACGGCGACGCGCGCGGCGGCGCGGCCCTGTCGATTCGGGGGGTCACCGGCAACCCCATCAAGTTCGTCGGCGTAGGCGAGGGCATTGACGATCTGGACCTGGCTGATCCGGAGCGGCTCGCGGGGCGGATCCTCCAGATGGGGGATGTCATCGGGCTCGTGGAGCGGGCACAGCGGACCGTCGACGACGAGGCGCAAGCGGAGCTACAAGAGCGGGTGCTCGGACAGGGACGCTTCACCCTCGAGGATTTTCTCGTCGCCATGCGGCAGGTGCAGAAGATGGGCCCGCTCGAGCAGCTCGTGAAGCTGATTCCGGGGATGGCGAACAAG
Organism: Longimicrobiales bacterium; assembly: GCA_965248625.1. GTDB lineage: Bacteria > Gemmatimonadota > Gemmatimonadetes > Longimicrobiales > Gaopeijiaceae. The sequence continues at coordinate 4,250,211 of OZ252109.1, forward strand.
CTCCCTGGGGGAGCCGTCGATCCCGAGAAGATGAAGCACGTGGAGGCGATCATCCTTTCGATGACGCCAAAAGAGCGAAAGCAACCGGACATCCTCAACGGGTCGCGCCGCTCGAGAATTGCCAAGGGCAGCGGCCGATCGGTGGCGGAGGTCAACCGGTTGTTGAAGCAGTTCAAGGAAATGCAGAAGTTGATGAAGCAGATGAGGGGACTCGTGCCCCGCTGAACAGCGTCGCTCCTCGCCACCGGGTGGTCGCGGGGGACAACGCACAACGACCAGGGAGATCCATGCCCGTACGTATTCGACTTCGCAGGATGGGCCGGAAGAAGGCCCCTCACTACCGTGTGGTCGTGGCCGACAGCGAATCACCGAGGGACGGTCGCTTCGTCGAGACGCTCGGTTACTACAAGCCACTTTCGCAGCCGGCGCGATTGGTGGTCGACCTGGAGCGCGTCGACTTCTGGATCGGAAAGGGTGCTCTGCCGTCGGGAACGATGAAGTCGCTTCTGAACAAAGCCCGTAAGGGTGGCGATGCATCGGTAGCCGTCGGCGAGGTGGACAAGGAGGCCGAGAAGGCCGCCCGAGCTGAGAAGCTGGCCAAGCGTCGCCAAGCGGAGATCGAGGCGGCAGCGGTGGCAGCAGCAGCCGCCGATGCGGAAGCCGCCGCCGCTGCTGAAGCAGAGGCTGCGGCATCGGAGGCCACCGAAGCAGAAGCGGCCACCGACGAAGGCGAAGACGCGGAAGCCGCCGCTGAAGACGCGGCACCCGAGGCGGAGGCCGCTGCCGAGCCAGAGGCCGCCGCCGAAGACGAGGCGCCGGAGGCTGAGGCCGCGACCGAGGAGGCCGCCGAGCCCGTCGAGACAGAGGCGGATGAGGCGCCGGAGGCTGAGGCTGCGACTGAGGAGGCCGCCGAGGCCGAGGAAGTCGCCGACGAAACCCCCGAGGCGGAGGCAACGGAGGTCGCTGAAGCCGCAGCGGAATCAGAGGCTGAGGACGCTGCGGACGAAGCACCCGCGGCTGAGGCGAGCGAGGCTGAAGAGGCGGCTGCCGACGATGATGCAGCTGAGGCGGCGGATGAGGCCGAAACAGACGCAGGCGAAGGGGAGGCGGACGCCGACGAGTCTGAGGCTGACGCGGACGGGGGTGAGACCGACGCGGACGGCGACAAGGCCGATGCGGACGGCGGTGAGGCCGACGCGGACGGCGACGAGGCTGAGCCGGACGGAGAGGAGAAGTCCGAGTAACCGAGTCACCTCGGCCTGGAAATCCTCATGGGCCCGAAGAGCCCCTCACATCTTGTCGTAGGCCATTTGAATAAGGTCCACGGTATGAAGGGTGAGCTCTTCTTATGGCCGCTGACGGTCGCCCCAGAATCGGCGTTCAACATCGGCGGCGAGTTGAGGATTGCGGATCAGACGGACCGGGAGCCAGACCCCTCGCTCCCGGTCCTTCGCATCGAAGGGGCCCGGCCGTTCAAGCGCGGCTTCTTGCTGAAGCTCGAGGGCCTCGATTCGCGAGCCGAGGCGGAGCTGATTGCCGGCCGGTACGTGCTGAAGCCGATGGAGCAGATCACCGCACTCGCCGAGGATGAGGTCTTCTACCATGATCTTCTCGGGATGCGCGTGCAGGCTTCGGACGGAACATCGATCGGCGAAATCGTGGAGGTATACGAGCTCGAGCCGGCGCATATGTTGGAGGTATCACGCGCGAGCGGCACCATTCTGATCCCCTTCACACAGGCGATCGTGCGATCGGTCGATCGAGAAGAAAAATGCATCGTTATCGACCCGCCTGAGGGCCTTTTGGCGCTGTAGAGCTAGGTAACATCGGGCTCGTCGAGGGTGGCCACATTCGTGGTTTCCACAGTACGTTTGTACTCGCCGACGGCAGAAGCCAACATCGCGGATATGAAGATCAACGTCGTGACCATCTTCCCGGAGTTCTTCCGGGCAACCCTCGCGACGAGCATCCTGGGCAGGGCCGCTGAGCGAAGCGAAGTCCAATACCGGATCGTCGACCTTCGCGACTTCACCCGCGACCGTCACCGTACCGTGGATGACGCGCCGTACGGTGGCGGAGCGGGGATGGTCATGAAACCGGAGCCGTTCTTCGAAGCGGTTGAGTCGTTGGATCGCTCCGGTCCGATCGTGCTGCTTTCCCCGCGGGGGAAGCTCTTCGAGCATGACGACGCGGTTCGCATCTCCGTTCAGCCCGATCTCACACTCCTTTGCGGGCACTACAAGGACGTCGACCAACGCGTCGCGGACCACTTGGCCACGGAGGAGATCTCCATCGGCAACTTCGTGTTGTCCGGTGGCGAGGTGGCGGCCCTCGCGGTTACGGACGCTGTCGTCAGACTCCTCCCGGGCGTGCTGGGCGACCACGACTCTGCCGCGTCCGATTCGTTCTACGACGGTCGCCTCTTGAGCCCGCCGTCCTACACCCGGCCACCCGAGTACCGGGGCCACGAGGTCCCCGAAGTGCTGAGGAGTGGCGATCACAAGCGCATCGAAGAGTGGCGCACCGAGGAAGGCGCGCGTCTCACAAGGGAGCGCCGGCCCGATCTCCGGGTCGGGGATCAGGATGCCTGATTTTGGGCCTTCACTCGGGTAACGGCGCGAGTTAGCTTTCTTTGCTCGACAACAACTTGGTCCGACCACTTCGGACTCGGAACGAAGGAATCCCATGGGCGACCTGCTGCAGGAACTCGATAAAGAGCACTTGCGGGACGACCTACCCGACTTCGCTGCAGGCGATACGGTGCGGGTGAACTACCGGGTCCGCGAGGGTCAGAAAGAGCGCATCCAGGCATTCGAAGGCGTGTGCATTGGCAGGCGCGGGGGCGGCATGGGCGCGACGTTCACCGTCCGGAAGATCTCGAGCGGAATCGGGGTCGAGCGCGTCTTCCCGTTCCATTCGCCTTCCATCGGCAGCATCGACGTCGTCCGGAGGGGACGTGTCCGCCGGGCCAAGCTGTACTACCTGCGTGGCCTACGTGGGAAGGCGGCCCGGATTCCGGAGAAGCGCACGCGTTGAAGAGCGTCCGGCAGTGACGCCGGAAGACACGGGGAGTGTTCGGCTCCAGGGCCTGCTCGACTACGAGCGAAGGTTCTGGAGCCGCGGTTTTTCAGGTGTGGCCGGTGTGGACGAGGTGGGTCGGGGACCGCTGGCGGGACCTGTCGTGGCGGCCGCTGTCGTGCTGCCCGAAGAGGTCTGCGTGGAAGGGGCGCTCGACTCGAAGGTGGTGCCCAGGGACGAGCGGGAGGTCCTGGCATCCGAGATCTGGAAGCAGGCCGCCGCAGTGTCCATCGGAGCCGCGTCGGTGCGGGAAATCGACCGCCTGAACATTCTCAGGGCGACGACTCGCGCGATGGAGCGAGCTCTGACGCGACTGCCCAACCCACCGGACCACGTCGTGGTCGACGGCCTTCCGGTGCGAGACCTGACTTGGGAGCACGAAGCGGTCGTGGACGGCGACGCGCTGGTGCACTCGATCTCTTGCGCCTCGATCGTCGCCAAGGTTTGTCGCGACCGGCTCATGACGTCCCTCGCGCGGCGATACCCGGAGTACGGTTGGCACACGAACATGGGGTACGGCACCGAGGAGCACCGGGCGGCTATCCAGCGGCTCGGCCCGACCCCTCATCACCGTCTCACGTTCGGCATCCTCCAACTGGAGCTACCTTTCTGATTTCGTTACGGAGGAACGATGTACTCCGAGCATCTGAACAACGTCCATCCAGGCCGGGTGGTGGGAGGTTGGCTATTCGGTGTCGCGGTCGCGTCAGCAGTCTCCGTGGTGATGATCAGTGTCGGCGTGATGGAGCCCGATTCGGCGGCCGAGGGCGTCTCCGTGTCGCTCGCGGTCGCGGTCGGCTTCTTCGCGGGAGGCCTGTTTGTAGGAATCCGTTGGATGGACGCGCCGATCCTCCACGGCGCCGGAATGACGTTCGTCAGCGTCCTCGTGTGGTTTCTCGGGAACGTGATGATGCCGGGGAGGCTCGACGGAAGCGATCTGGGGCTCGACGCCCCCGCTCCCGTACTCGGATTGCTCCTCGTTCAGTTCGTGGCCGCGGCGGTGGGGGGGCGGATGGGACGCCGCTGGATGCTACGGGGAGCGACTGAAACGGAGGAGTAGGAGGACCCGTCCGGCGCGGCTACTACCAAGGTCCCAAGGGCGCCAGATCCAGATCATCCCAAACGGGATCAGCCCCAGCTCGATCATCCCAAAAACCACATCAGCGCCAGGCCCAGGACGATCGGTATCGCCATCAGGGCGGCCAGTCGACGCAGCAGCGGCCGGCCTGCGACGGTCGCGACGATCCCCAACTTGAAGGCGATGTTCGAAAGGGACGCGAGGACGATGACACGCCAGGCCACCGAGGGGTCGAGCCGCCCCGCATTCACGAGCTGGGAGGTCGAGAGCGTGATCGCATCCATGTCGGTGAGACCCGAAAGCACCCCTGCGAGCTGTGCTTCCGCCCGTTGTTTCTGAAGCCCACGAGCAGTCCAAGGCCGAGCGCGATCAGCAACTGTTCGAAGGCGAGTCCGACGGCCACGTACGGACGCTCTCCCAGATAATGAGCTTGGATGACTTCCGCCGAATCTGTCTGGGCGCACCCTTTGGGAACAGGGCGGGGACCACGCGCACGGGTGCGCGGCGACCGTGTGTAGCGAGCTTGAATCGGGGGGTGTTCGGGTTAGCTTGCAGGCAGGAGCCGGTAGCTCAGCTGGTAGAGCAACGGACTTTTAATCCGTAGGTCCTGGGTTCGAGCCCCAGCCGGCTCATGGCTGGAAGTGGTTGCAGGACAACCGCTTCTGGCCTTCTTGTTGATGAGCAGATGCCGCAGTCTTGCGGCGTGGGTCAGAGTTTGGGTCAGGTTTCATCAGCCGATCCTCAATCCTTTGCCACGCGACAAAACTAGCGCCGAGGAGCCCACGGCGCGATTGAAGGCAGAGGTGCGACGGAAGTCCGGGTCTCGGCTTGGCCCGAATGGTCAAGTAAGCGGTCAACGAGCAGACAAGGAGTAGACGCATCAGAACGCAGGAGCCAACAGCCCGGTACGACTCCGAGACCGTGTTGAGCTCCTCCCCCGACCCACTGTGGCGAGGTCGGGCTCAAACACTGTGTGCGCGACCTGGCGCTCTTGGCGTAGATCGTCCGCGAGAAAGACGGTAGCCATCCCGCCTTCGCCGACCTCGCGGACGATCTGGTAGCGACCTTCGCACGCCGCATTCAGCCGATCGATCATGGCCGACATGTGTCCTCGGCGTGCGAGGGACGGGGCCGGTCAGGTGTTTAGAGGAAGCTTCTACCTGGTGTTGTGAGGGGCCGCAAGGAGCTGCGTGTTCGGCGGATGGTGCTCGACTCGTGCCATTCTTGAACATACTTGTCCACCCTAGCGCATGCCTTGCGACGGAAACGGGGTGCTGCGCTGCGCGGATAACCTCGTAACACGGGTCAGATCACAGGCTTGGGCCGCGACACGCCTTTCTTGGACTGACCCTTGCAACAGACTCCTCAGGAACTCGTCTCATGGACGGAACCCACTTCAGGAGTACCGGGATGCGAAGCACCAAGGGTTTCACGCTTATCGAGCTGCTGATCGTTGTCGTGATCATCGGCATTCTGGCCGCGATCGCGATTCCGAAGTTCGCCGCCACGCGTGAGAAGGCGTATTTCGCCGCGATGAAGTCGGATATCAAGAATCTGGCGACCCAGCAGGAGATCTACTACGCGGACTACTACAGCTACACCACGTCGGTCACGGACCTCGGGTACGTCGAGTCCGACGGCGTCAACGTGGGCATGACGGCTTCGACCTCCGGTTGGTCGGGCAGCGCCACGCACGACGCCTACGGCACGACCACGGACGGCTGCTCGCTCTACTTTGGTAACGCCGCCGCCACGACTCTGGGTTCGCCTACCGCCGCCGGTGAGGTTGCCTGCACCCAGTGACGAAGCCTTGTCGGCGTGCTCGGTCAACTGCTGTGGACACGATGGACACGACTTTGAGGAAGGTAGGGTGCTGCGGAAATCGTCTTAGCGGCGAACCAAGCTGCCTGTTGCACCCGCGAGAGACCTGTCCAACGTTGTCCATCCTGTCCAACTTCGGACGGGGCGGACGGCTTGGACAGCGCTTGTGCCCATTCTCTCTTAGCCGCAGGATGCCGACCCCGACTGCAGCAACAACTTGCTAGGCTTCTTGGATTCACAAACTAAGTGCAACACCTGGTCGTGCCTCTGGCCCTAGCGGAGTTGAGGCGAGCTGGCGACCGCAGAACCTTCCTGAACCACGACGAACAGGGAGGGATTCATGAGGAAGTACCACCAGCTCACCTCTGAGGAGCGACATACCCTGTCCACGCTCCGCAAACAAGGCTATTCCCGCCGTGCGGGCGCTAGGGCGCTCGGCCGCGATCCCAGCACCATCAACCGTGAGATCCGCCGCAATGCCAGAGCGCGACGGAGGCTACCGGGCCGCTGTGGCGGACACCTCATCAGAGTGTCTGCAGGGGACGCATCCCTCAAAACAGCAGCAACGTGATCCCGATATACGGCTGGAAATCCACAATGAAACCCAAGTCGAAGAGGTTGGACGGGCGGCCCCTCACTTCGCCGATCTTTACGGCGAGTCGCTCGCTGGCCTCCGAATAGTACTGAGGCCCCCCGAGACGACGATTCGCTCCGATACCCTCGAGTCGATCCCCCCGCCCAAACCGAGCTTGATCAGATCATTGTAGACCGCGCCGAACTCCAAGCCCGTCCTCCTGACGTCATCCTCATCGCCACGGACGCGAAGATTCAGCTTAGCGCCGACGGCGGTCGGAAAGAACGCCTCGAAAAATATGTCGTCCGACACGATCGCCCCGTTTATGGAGACCTGTTCCGTTCCGAACACCAACACCGGAGCGAAGCCCACCCCTGCCTCCAGCTTCACTATGGGGGAGCCGACTCGGATCGCCGCTCCGAATCCGTACTCACCGCCGCCGGTCAGGCCGACCTGACCCGATAGTGGTATCGGGGCGCCGAGTGCGAGGAGGGCGCAGGGAACGACGAACAAGCCCGGCCCGAGGATCCTGAAGGAGGACCGGGTCTCCGACGCAATCGCGGACGACGTGAAGGAGCGCGGTAGGGAGGGCATTCGTGGTGTACCTCGGTTGGAGTCGGCGACCGCGTTACGGCCATCGTCTTGGCGCCGCGCTACTTCTATCTCTCCCGCACCGCACGAAATCCCTGAATGGGGTTCCGATTCTCGGGGAAGCTGCTATTGCGATTGGCCGCTCGTTGATAATAGGCGCTGTCGACCCATCCGCCGGCGCGCAGAATGCGGCTGCTACCGGTCGCCGGGCCTCTCGGGTCTATTACGGACGATCCGGAATAGTACGCACCGTCGTACCAGTCCAAACACCACTCCCAGACGCTTCCGATCATGTCATACGCGCCGTACGGTGACGCATTGTCCTGAGTCTGGAAACCTTGTCGGGCCGTGCCGTCATAGAAACCAACCGGAGTGATACCGGGCTCGAACGGATCGCCACTGAACTCGTAGTTGGCGTGAGGTCCGTCGATGTCCGCTCCCCACGCAAAGCGCCTTTGGTCCGACCCTCTTGCGGCCCTTTCCCACTCCGCCTCTGTAGGAAGGCGATATGTTTCCCCAGTCTGGGTGGATAGCCACTCGCAATATGCCATGGCTTCGAACCAGCTCACGCCGACGACCGGGAAGCCTTCGTTGCAGTCCAATCCGCCGCCGGCGCACGTCGCGTCGCCCCAGTGCCGCGGCCGAGATCCATAGTTCCCGAAGCCACCGGCGCTCCAATACGAGGCTTCGGAATACCCATCAGCCTCGATGAACTTCGCATATGCGGCGTTCGTGATCTTGTGCTTCCCGATATAAAACGATTCGACGCGTACCGTGTGCACCGGGACTTCGTCGGAATCACCCTCGTTGAAGTTGTCCCCCATCTGGAAATCGCCGCCGGGGACGAGGACGTAGTCTCCGAATCCATCGTCGATCGTGGATTGGGCCTCGACAGCACCGACTTGGAGGACAGAAGCACAGATCAGCGCACTCAATTGAATCGACAGAAGCAGAGACGATGAGCGAAGGCGGCAAGCGGGCATGGTGGGCAGTTCGGGCACCATGGCTAGAGCTCTCGTACCCAGCGAAATCCGACTTTGTAGCTCTTGATGTGTGCGCCCATCTTCGCACGAGCGGCCGACCGCTGGTAATACGCGCTGTCGACGTATCCGTTGCCGCGCAACACTCGATCCGTGCCGGACTCCGGACCCGTCGGGTTGACGGCGGGCGATCGCGAGTAATAGGTCCAATCGTACCAATCCAGGCACCATTCGGAGGTGCCACCCGCCATGTCCAACGCGCCGTACGGAGAGGCGTTGCTCGCAGTGATCATGCTCCCCCGTGTCTGGCTGTCGTAGAAGCCCGCGGGGGAGAGTGCCATCTGGCTTCGGGCCTGTCCCCAATCGTAGCTCGTGTAGGTGCTGTCGATGTCGTTCCCCACGGATAACGAGACCGAGTCGTCCCGCGTGCGGCCTTCTCCCACTCGGCTTCGGTCGGCAAGCGATAAAGCTCGCCCGTCTTGGCAGAGACCCAGCTGACAAAGACCATCGCTTCCTGCCAACTCACTCCGACCACCGGGTACAATTCGTTTCCAGTCAACCCCCCACCTTTGTACGCGGCTTCGGTCCAGTGATCTGGCGCCTCACCGTGTTCCCCGAGGCCACCCGCGCCCCAAAACTCCGCTGACGCATAGCCACCGTCGTCGATGAACAGGCCGTACTCACCGTTCGTCACCTTGTACTTGCCGATGTAGTAGGCGTCGAGGGTGACGCTATGGACGGGAATCTCGTCCGAGTTGCCTTCGCCGAAGTGGTCGCCCATGGAGAAATCGCCCGCGGGCACCAGGACAATAGTCACCGTACCCGTCGTTCATCGTCTCCTCGCTGGAGACACATGCCGCAACGAGGACCAAGGCGAGCAACGCAGCTGTCCCCGCAACCACGGCGGCTTGCCCCCACCGTTGCCCAGCTGCTCCCCTCCCGTTTGATGGCCGACTCATTCCTTCGTCCCGTCTTGCCCCGTTGGAGGCGTTCCCGTGCCAGGCTTCCGACTCGTCCACTCTCTGTCGCACCGAAGGATACGGTCGGGCGGCGGTGGCGGAAACTAAAGGGTCGAGCCGAGGCCGACCGTGGGCTGACCGGAGAGTCCGAAGGTGGATTGACCGGGGTCCGACAAGGGCTGACCGGGAGTCGACGAGGGCCGACCAAGGCTGACCGGGAGTCGAAGGGGCCGATACCGGGGTCGACACGTGACCACGACCTGCGCCTCGGTGCTGGTCAGGTCTCGCACCAAGCCCCAAGTTCGTGCCTCCAACCCTTCAACCAAGCGGTGCGAAAAGGGATGATGATGCCACAACTGACCGCGCTGGACGGCGGCTCCGTCGAAGTCAACGACGACGCGACGTATGCCGGAGACATGGAGGAGGCGCGGCGGCCCTGGCGCCCCTACGAGCCATCGGGAAACCGATCGCCGACGTACTCGGGCCCCATCCGTTCGCGGGGTGGCAGCAAGCCTTCGATCCGCTGCTCACGCCAGGCGCGAGGAACTACTGGAAGACGCACGACTTCGCCGAGCTCAGCGACGAGCTCATCGACACGGTCTTGGGATACCTCGAGAGTCTGCCGGATCCTCAGAGCGAGATCTTTTTCGCGCAGGTGGGCGGCGCCCAGAGTCGAGTGCCCGACGACGCAACGGCCTATCAGGGGCGGAGCGCCGCATACGTCGTGAATGTCCACGGACGTTGGGCAGACGCGGCCCAGGACTCCGCCGGCATCGCTTGGTGAAGGGACTTCTTCGACGCAACCGCCCCGTTCGCCACTGGAGAGGCGTACGTGAACTTCATGACAGCTGACGAGGCGGATCGCCTCGCTTCCGCTTACGGACCCAGCTATCAGCGCTTGGTCGAGCTCAAGAACCGCTACGATCCAGGTAAGCTCTTCCGCATGAACCAGAACATCCCGCCCTCGGGGGCTGCGTAGATGTATCGGACAGGGGCGATGCTGATCGCCGTCGCGACGATGTTGTCCTGCGTCGCTGGGGGCGAGCCAGACGAGCTTCCCCAGTTGGACCCGTCTTCGACCATCGGCAGCATCGAGCGTCTCGATCCTCGCATCGACGCCGTCGTCCCGGCGAACGCGGCACTCCAGGTACTCGCGAACGGCCACGAGTGGACGGAAGGACCCGTGTGGGTTCCAGCTCTCGACGCCGTTCTCTACTCGGACATACCGAACAACGCGATTTACCGGTGGAGCGACGGCGAGTCTGCGTCGATCTGGCTGCAGCCGTCCGGATACACGGGGGAGGCGCCACGGGGAGGAGAGACGGGGTCCAACGGTCTGCTCGTGGATAACGATGGAAGCCTCGTGTTGGCGCAGCACGGCGACCGGCGCATCGCCCGTCTGGAATCGTCATGGGAAGAGCCAGAGCCACGGTTCGTCACGCTGGCAGGTGGCTTCGAGGGCAAGCGCTTCAATTCGCCCAACGACGTGGCTGTGCGGAGCAACGGCGACCTTTACTTCACCGATCCGCCCTATGGACTCGAGAGGGGCGTCGACGACCCCACGAAGGAGCTCGACGTCCATGGGGTCTACCGGTTGGACGTCGACGGCACGGTGACGTTGCTCATCGACGATCTGTCGCGACCCAATGGCGTCGCCTTCTCACCCGACCAGGCCATCCTCTACGTGGCCAATTCGGATGGCAATCAGCCGGCGATCATGGCCTACGATGTCGAAGCGGACGGCAGCTTGAGCGACGGCAGGCTGTTCTTCGAATCGTGGGGTGACGGAATCGCCGTGGATAAACAGGGCAACGTGTTCGTGGCCGGGCCCGGGAACGGTGTTTTGATCCTCAGCCCGAACGGTGAGCACCTCGGGTCGTTCCATACAACGCAGAGAACTTCGAACGTCACCTTCGGTGGAGACGGTTCCACACTGTTCATCACGTCGGACATGTACCTGCTACGGGTCCGATTGAGTGTGAGGGGAGTGGGTTTCTAGGCAGCTCGGCGTCGGGGTCCCGTCACGATCGCGATCTACGGGCCATCCAGCACACCCCGCAGTTCAGCTGTGTAGGTTCTGCTCGAGACGAGCGTCGTGCCGTCTTTGAGACGCACCAAATATTCGCCGTGCCCCCAGGGTTCGACTTCCTCCACCTTATCCCAGTTCACCACGTGCGAGTGGTGGATACGCAGGAACCCTCGAGCCCTGAGCTTTTGCGCGAAGCCTTTGAGTGTCCCACGTACCAAGTGGTCTTCCCGTCCCACGTGGATGCGCACGTAGTTTCCAGCGCCCTCGATCCGGTCGATTCCGTCCACCTCGACGAACCGGATCCGGTTGCCACGCCGAACGGGGATTCGATCGGGTCCGATGGGGTCGGACTCCAAAAGGCTCGCGAGCTGGGCCCGCAGATCCTCTCGCCCCGTGCTCGTTCTCAACGACTTCCGTACACGCTGGAGCGACTCGAGGAACCGGGCCTCGGTGAACGGCTTCAGTAGGTAGTCCAGCGCTTTCGCGTCGACCGCGTGCTGATCGTACGCCGTGACGAAGACCACCGCGGGGACGCGGTCGACCCCGACCCGTTCGAGGACCTCCAATCCACTCATCTCGGGCATCTGTACGTCGAGGAACAGGAGGTCCGGGTTGTGCTTCAGAATGGCTGCAACGACGGATGGTCCGTCGCGGCACTCCTGAACCACATCGACATCCGGCGCCCGCGCGAGGAGGTCACGGAGTCGCTTCCGAGCTGGCGCCTCGTCATCCACGATCAGCGCTTTGATGGTCATCTGTCGGCCACACCGGCCCCGCCTGGCGCGTCTGTCGTGATCGCTGTGTGCGCTAATCCCGCGCCACGCGCCAGGCCCGCCGCTTCCCAAGGGATCGAGACTCGCACTTCGAGCCCGCCCCCGTCCCGAGGCCTCAGCGCGAGCCCGTAGTCCGGCCCGTACGTCTGGGTCAGGCGATCACTGGTGTTGCGCAAGCCGACGCGCCAGTTCGATCGATCCAAGCTCTCTACTGTTACCTCCGGCCCGTCGTTGCTGACTTCCAAGGAGACGAGGCCGTCTTCCCGGGTCACGCGAATCCAGAGGCGCCCGTTTCCCAGACGCTTCGCGATCCCGTGCTCGACTGCATTCTCGACCAACGGTTGCAGAATCAACGAAGGAACTCTGGCCGTGCTGACGTCGTGATCGACGCTCAGCTCCCACTGGAAGCGGTCCCCGAGCCGCGTCTTCTGAATGGACAGGTATCGCTTGACGAACTCGAGCTCCTGCTCTAGCGGCACGACCGGGTCGTCGGGCCCGTCCATCGAGAGGCGAAGCAGCTCTGCGAGCTCGGCCAGCATGGTTTCGGCCTTGTCCGGCTCTGGCCGAACGAAGGCGGATATGGCGTGCATGGTGTTGAAGAGGAAGTGCGGATGAAGCTGTGCCTGTAGGGCCGCCAGGCGGGCCTTCGACAGTTGGGTCGAGAGCTCGGCGGCTCTGACCTGCTCCGCCCGCCGATCACGGTAGTATCCGACCCCGTGAGCGGCCAAGACGACGATCCAGTAGGTGAACAAGCCCGTGTTGACGCTACCGATGAGCTCGATTCGGAGGCCGCGAGTGGCCGTGATTCCGAACGCTTGCCGAATGACGACCACCAGTAGGACCGCGAGCACCAGCACGACGGCGTTGAGCGCCACGTGCAGCGGAAGGTTGCGGGTCCATCGTCCCTCGTCGAGCGGGAGACGCCGACCGGCGATGTAGATGACGGGCGCCAGCACCGCCCACGAATACCAGGTCGGCAGCGCAAGGCGCGCCACGAGCCCGATGGGCGCCTGGTCTCCCTGCGCCGCGTAGCTCATCAGGGTCTGGGTGACCGAGATCATCCCGAGCGTCGTCCAGACGAGGACGTACACGACGATCTGAACAGTCCGGCTTCTGACGAGCGTGTCCAATGTTCGGCTCATGCGGCACCATCAGTGCCCGTTTCCCGCGCGGCAAGGGTGGAACGCGGGCCCACCAGGTCCCTGCGAAGCTGGAATCGGCTGGCACAGACGAACGGGCCTGGCAGTTGGGCGCGATGAAGTCGAACCCTACACCCTATCGAGGTTCGGCCGCCTCGGCACCGAGCGCCGCGAGTCGCTCTTTTGCCGCTTCGAGCTCCGGAGCGAGCTCGAGGGCGCGCTCGTAGCTCCGTATCGCCGCATCGCGATCGTTCTCAGCCTCGAAGAGCTGGCCCAGGCTCATCTGGATGGAAACGGAGCCAGGGTGGAACTCAGCGTTGAGCTCGTAAATCGCGATGGCGTCGCGATTCCGACCCTCACCGCGCAATCCCTCGGCCACGACGTTCGTCTCCCACTCACCGAAATCGTACGCGCCACTCGTCGCGAAGCGCTCCCGTAGGACCCGGTACCGCTCCACCGCCGCCTCGACCCCCTCCTCGTCCATCACGAGTCGAAGGTCCTGTCCGAGGAGGCTCGGCTTCGAGATCCCCCGGTGACACGTCTTGCACTCCATCCGTACGGCGGGCTCATCCCGGTCCGCCATCAAGGGGAGCACACTCGTGTTCATGTTCTCGACCATCCGCAGCATGAAGCGGGCTTTTCGCTTGTCGGCGTCCTCGTCGCTGGCGAAGTCGACGCCCTCGAAGGAGACGCCGTCGCCGCCCACATGGCAGTACTGGCAGCGCACCCCGAGAGCGAAGGAGAAGCCGCGCATCACCTGCAGAAGGCTGTCCCTCGTGACTTCCGTGGGAAGGACTCTCAGGTTCGTGAAGTCGTCGGGGATTTGGGCGTCGAGCGCTTCGGATCCGCCCAAAGTCGCAAAGCTGACGACACCCACCAGCGCGGCCGTACCACACCCATTCCGGATCATCACCCCACCTCCTCGGACCAATCGTGTCACATCGGCGCGGTGCTCCAACCAACCTCGCCGCCTTCCGACAACTCGCAACCAATGATGACGGTCCTCGTCAACCCGTAGAAGCCCGTTGTGGTGATCGGGCGCGTCTCGGGTTTGATCGGGACTCACGCGGGGACGGTCTCGGGAGGTTCTCACGACACCGGGCTCCCGGGGGACGCTCTGCTCGCGTAACATCCAGCGGGAGGAAAGACGGTCGACTCAGCTCGGCTCTGCGGGAGGAACGGCTCTGGTGGTTGGCCTCGAAGGGACGGTTCGCGACGTCGTCCACGCGATGCGCCTCGCGATCAAGCGCCCGGGGTTCTCGGCGGCGGTGGTGCTCACCTTGGCAGTGGGAATCGGCGGCAACACCGCGGTGTTCAATCTCGTCGACACCGTGGTTCTGAGCCGCCTGCCGTACGAGGACTCCGAGAATCTCTACAGCGTGTTCGAGCGCGACGCGGCAGGCGGTCGGCGTCTTCCCTCATACCCGACGTTCGAGGACTGGGAAGACCGGTCCCAGGTCTTCGACGGCCTCGCATTCGCTCGAGGCGCGCCCCTGACGTACCGGACCGACGATCAAGCCGGATTACTGCTTGGAGCCTTCGTCTCCGAGGCTTTCTTCGGGACGCTGGGGGTCCCAGCAGTGCTCGGGCGGGCGTTGTTGCAGGACGACTACCTGCCCGATGCGGAGGCTGCCACGGTCCTGTCCTACCGCGCCTGGACGAGCTGGTTCGGAGCTGACCCACAGATCATCGGGACGACCATCGTGCTGGAGGATCGTCCGTTCACGGTCGTCGGTGTGATGTCGAACGACTTCGCGTTCCCGGATTGGGGCGCCGACAACGACTTGTGGATGCCAATCGTGCGGCTCCCGCCCGCGGACTATGCCGCGCTGATGCAGCGTGGCTTTCATGCGGACAGCCGGGTCGTGGCAAGGCTTGCTGGTGACGTCACGCCCGCTCGGGCCCAAGCCGAGATCGGCGCTCTCGCGCAGGCTCTCGCCGACAACTATCCAGAAACGAACGGCGGCTGGACGCGCGTAAGCTTCGAGCCGCTCAGGGAGTTCGAAGTCGGGAACGTGGCGACTCGCCTCTTCGTGCTTTGGGCCGCCGTCGGATTCGTATTCCTCCTTTGCTGCCTAAACCTCGCCAACCTCTACACGGTTCACGGCCGCTCGAGGAGCCAGGAATACGCGGTCCGTGCGGCACTCGGCGCGGGGCGATCGCGCCTGGTCCGGCAGGTGCTCACGGAGTCGGCACTGCTGACTTCCCTGGGCGGAGGTCTTGGGGTCCTCATTGCCGCCAGGGCGATCGACTGGGCCAGGGAGGGCGGGCTCCGGGATCTACCGCGAGTGCACGAGCTCGGCCTCGACCTGGGCTCGGTCGGGTTTACGGCTGGATTGTCCGTGGGTACCGCCCTTCTCTTCGCTCTCGTCGCCACTGGGGACCCGAGTGGAGCGTCTCTCCAACCGAAGATGTCGCTGGGTCGCTCTTCCCGGTACGGTTCGATTCCGTTGTGGATCCAATCCGCTCAGGTCGGGATCACGTACGTCCTGTTGATCGGAGCTACCCTGCTGGCCGCGAGCTTCCTGAACCTCTCCCGTGTGGATCCCGGATACGATCCGGACGGGCTGGTTGTGATCCCGATCAGCCCTCCGTCTCCGGACTACGACGACGCGACGTCGGCCATCGACTTGTACGATCGCTTGATAGAGGCGGTCGAGGACCTCCCAGGGGTAGAACAGGCCGTACTTACCAACCACGGTCCCGGCGGTCGCGCCGGCATCCCTGCGCCCGCAGCAGTCGGCGGACCACCCGACGTGGGCTCGCCCGACGCCTTTACCGTCCTCTATCGGACCGCGTCACCCGAATTCTTCGGTGCACTTCGCATCCCGTTGGTGGCCGGGCGAGAGTTCACCGAAGCCGACCTCCGGGGACCCGAGGGCCCGATCGTCATCAACGAGGCCCTCGCGCGGCGATGGGGCGCGGAATCGGCGCTCGGTCGGACGTTGGGCGTCATGAAAGCGGCGAGCACCCGAGAGGACTTTGGACAACCACTCTTGGGACGGGTCATCGGAGTGGCCGCCGATCTGGATCCGTCAGAGACGGGTGGCCGCCCCGCACCGACCGTGTTCGTGCCGTTCGCCCACACACCCTGGGCACGGGTCAGGATTCTGGCCCGCACGCGGACTCTTACGATCTCGGTGCTGTCGGCGATCCAGGAGGCGATCTGGTCCGTGGAGCCCGCCCTTCCTCTGTCCGGGCCGTTCGGCAGCGTCCAGACGATGGACGACTTGAGGTCGTCGAGTCGTCAGGATGAACGGTTCAACGCTTGGCTCGTCGGTGCATTCGCTCTCGTCGCTCTCCTGCTGACCACCATAGGGATGTACGGAGTCATCTCGTACACGGTGAGCTTGCAGGCCCGAGCAATCGGCGTCCGAATGGCGCTTGGCGCGACTGCGATCGTCGTTTCGGCCTCGATGGTCGCGAAAGTGGCCCGTGTCGCGCTGTTCGGCTTGACCCTCGGCGTCTTCGCGTCGGTGCTGCTGTCCCGCGTGATCGAGAGCCTGCTCTTCGGGATACAGCCCCTCGCATGGGGCGTCTACGCGGGGATCGCCGTCATGTTGTTTCTCGTGGCGCTGAGCGCGGGGTTCGTGCCGGCCACGCGGGCGGGACGGCTGGATCCGCTGGAGGTGATAAGAGCCGAATAGGGTTCGGAACACCAGCGGCCCACGATTCCCAGAGCTTACCGCAGCGTCCGGCAGTGCGCTCGGCCTCCTGGGCGTCGGTAACGACCGTTTACTCGAGCCTCAGAGGCCCAAGCGGACGCCAGCCGAAAGTGAAAGCTCCAGCGGAGTCGACGTACTGAGCTGACCGCCCGCTGGAGGTCGGGGTCGGCCACGTTCACGACCGAGTCGGCTCACTCCGAAATCGAGGCGCGCCCACGCTACGCTGCCCCACAATGGGAGGCTCCCGCCGCCGCCGAGGCGAAGAATCATGTCCGTCTGGTTCAAGTTGGCAGCCGGCAGATGGAGCGGCTGACCCTCCTCCTCGCCGCTCGCCGACCATGACATGCCGTACCTTCTCAGTCCGAGCTCGACACTCAGCTCCGGCGTCACAGGGCTGCCGAGCCGCGACAGGCTATAGTCCAACCCGGCGGCCACCAGGAAGCGATCAATCCGCAGGTCGCGGACGCGGTATGAAATATCAAGGCCGGTGTGACCGGCCCCACTCGGGACCCACGCGGCCACGATTCCGTTGGCGGGAAGATACGAGATCCGTCCGGTCGGTCGCAGGCCAGCTCCGATCGGAGTCAGTCGAAGCTTCGCTCCGACTCCCCCAGCCCACCGCAGCGGACCAAGCTCGAGATATCCGAAGGGCTCCACGAAGTGACTATCGCCGATGCCGCGTAAAGAGTGCGCGACCTCCAGACCAACGTCGATCTGAACGTCCGGGACGTCGTCTTGAGCATCGAGAGGCGTCCCCAGAATCAATCGCAGCGATAGCGACGCCGCGCAAAGGAGCAATCGCGGGAACGGCGTCGCCATACAAGTCTCCCGCAGGCTCGAGTGCTCGTACTATAGTCCCGACAATGCCTCTGATATCCAGACGGCGATTGTCGGGCGGCAGTCCGACTGTTCATCCGGCGGAATCAGCGCAGCGTCCGGTACATGTAGTCGGCAACCGTCACCGCGATGGGAGTCCCGACGGTGAGGATGGCAATTCCCACTGCGTTCGCGAGATCCCTTCCAGGCTCGCTCTTTGACCGGAGAAGCCACACGTAACCGGCGGACACGGAGAGCGTTCCGACGAAAGAGGAGGCGAGGAGCCGTCCGCGTGACATGTCCGTGGCTCCCACCGTTCTGGACGCGAAGGTGGTCGCCACGACTGGGAGGCCCGCCGCGATCAGGGACGAACCAACGGTGAAGCCCATGTCGCATTTCGTTCTCAATGAGAACTCTCCGGGGGCGTACCCGGCCTCTATGCACTGAGTCGCGACGGTCATCCCAAGTCCCAGCCCGATGGCGTTCGCCACGAACGTGCTTCCGAGGACCTTCATCCAGTTGTACGGCTCTTCCTCCAGCGCCGCGTCGAAACGTCCGTGTGCACGTACTCTGGGCGCCTCGATCGTCGGCAGCTCCGGCTGGCGGCTCTCGATCAACAGTGCGCCGTAGCCGGCCTTTTCACCGAATCGCCAAGTCGCGTCGATGGGAGACATCACCTCCATTCGGTCGATGTCTTCGAGCATCATCGTGGAATACAGCAACCCGGGGCTCGTAACGAGAACGCCGTCGAGAACGTTCGCCAGCTCCCTGCAGCCTGTCGGGCCCGGGCTTCCGCCCCCTCGATACTCGACACAGGTATTCATCGGGCCACGGCTTCCGGCCTTCACGCGAACACCGGGCAGTTGCCGGAGCACGTCCTGCAAGACCGCACCCTGGCGGGCGGCTTGGGCAATCTCGGACGCGTCTACTTCTCTGATCGCTGACCCGGACGCCAGCCTGCTCCGCTCCCGGTCGGTAAGAACCCGCACGACGATCGGATCGAGCTCGATGGCCTCGGGAGAGACCCGGACGTCCACGCGGAAGTCTCCTCGCCCAACGACGATGTGCGTGGTGTACTCACCGTACGCCACATGCTGCACGACGAGCGCGACCTCCCCGATCGGAACATCCGTAATGCGGAACCGACCCTCCTGGTCGGTCAGGGCCTGTAGTCGACCCTCCGTTCCGTCGGTGTGCACGAACACATCGGCAATAGGGAGCAATGTGATATGATCGACGACTTGTCCGAAGACGGTGGCGGTCTCCTGCGCGACGAGAGGGCTCCCGGCGAGAAGCGGTGCCAGAGCCAGTAGCAGAGACGGAACACAGCGCGAAACGCGGCGGCGGTGACGCGCACGGAGCGGGCCAGACACGGAGCAGAGTTGGCTGGAAGGCCTGTTTCGCTGCCGACGGCGATCCATAGGCATACCGGGGCATCACCCGATCCGAATTGGTTGTGTGCGACGTAGCAGTTGGGTACGTCATGCAAGAGCTATCCTTGCTCCTATTGCCCACGCACTGCAACTCCACGAGTGCACTCGAGGGTCGATGACACCCGACCTTAGCACGCCTGACGAAATCGTAGAGGTGACGCGCGGCTGCGAAGCGATCCTCCTCGATCTGAACAAGACCTTCGCCTTCGACTGTGATCGCCTGGATGCGGGACAGGACTTCGGCGGCACGTACCGAGGTCTTGGCGGCTCGCTGCTGGAACCGGACGTCGTCAGGGACGTGGTCCAGGGGGTGTGCGCGCACCTTCACTCGGTCGGGCGAGATGCCCACTTCTTCGATTCGTTTCCTTCCATCGAAGACGTCCTGCTTCGGCTGGACGAGACGCGAGATCTCCCGAAGAGCGAGCACCGGCTCTTGGCCGATGTCATCGGACGCCACGAGGTCGGTGAGGTCCCGCCCGACTACGCAGCTGCGGTGAAGAGGCTAGCCACCCGGTTTTGTCTCGGGCTCGTGTCCAACGTGTGGGCCGACCGTGCTTTCTTCGTGGATTCGTTGGATCGCGCGGAGGTCAGAGAGGAGTTCGAGGTGCTCGTGTTTTCTTCGGACCACGGCGTCACGAAGCCGTCCGCTCTCATCTTCCAACTCGCGATGGACGCGCTCTCACTCGAAGCCCAGCAGCTACTGTATGTGGGCAATAGCTATCGACGCGATGTGGTCGGAGCTAGAAACGCCGGACTTTCCGTTGTGTGGATCAACGCCGAAGATGAAGCTGTTCGGCCTGAGTACGTCCCGGACGCGGTGGTGGGAGATTTCCGAGAATTCGTGAATGCAGTGACTTGAGACCACCGACTCCATCCTAGTCGAACCGATTTCACCGAGCCCACTGAGAGGGAAGGGGATGTCACCGAACCCACTACGAGGGAGGGGGGCGTCACGGGGCCCAATGCGAGGGCGGGGCACGTCGCCGAACCCAATGCGAGGGCAGGGCACGTCACCGAAGCACACGGTAGTGATCGTCGCGACTCTATGTCTGGGGTGCGCGTTCGCAGTCGGATGCACCCAGTCCGATAGTCCTGCTCTCACGGTTTCCGTGGCCGACTCAGCCGAGATTCTCATCACGACGATCGAAGGCGAGCTGCAAGAGTTGCGCGAGTGGCGTGTCGCAGCGGAAGACCAGCTGGCCATAAGAGGGTCGGACCATCCCCAGCTCGGCGCGGTAGGCGAGGTGGACTTCCTGTCCGACGGGCGCCTGGTGGTCGAGGACAACCAGACGCGAGAGCTTCACCTCTTCGGTGCTGATGGCCAGTACGTACGACTCCTGGGGCGTCGAGGGGATGGGCCCGGTGAGTTTCGTCGGATAACCGAGGTGACAATAGGCGTTGGCGACTCCATCTACGTATACGACCGACGTCAGGATCGACTCTCCGTGTTGCATCCCCAGGACGGGTTTATCCGGTCTGTGGGCTTTCTCCGCGTTTCCGCTGGTTTGGTCGAGGCTGCGCCGCCGCCCCTCGACGTCTGGGCGCTGGGGTCGGACCGATTGGTCATGCACCGCTCGAGTCCGTACGATGCGACACTGCTCAGCCGACCGTTTCCACGGCGAGATCAGCGGGCCGTGCTACTCTCCGCACACGACGGCGACGGAGAGTCTGTTTCCGCTATCGTGCGCTTCCCCGGCAGCTATTCGGTGGAGTCGCCAGAGGCAGATGCACCCGGGCCATTCTCCAACGAACCAGTAGTGGCCGTCGGGGCGCAACGCGTTGTCCACGGATCGGGCGTGCAGTACGAGCTCACGCTTCGAAACGAGGAGTTCGAGGCAGTCGGCCATGTGCGATGGCTAGGCCGAGAGGAGCCTCTCACTCAGGAAGAGTTCGAAGAGGAGCGGGAAGCCTATCGTGCAATGTTGATGGGATTTGCCTCCGGCCGATCCGACCTCGTGAACCCAATCATCGACGCACAGTTCACGCCTGAGCTGGCTCCGGACGTGCGACCGGCGTTAGGCCCCGTATTCATAGATGATCGTGGACAGATCTGGGTATCGCGATTCGAACCCCGACGCCTCGGATCCGGTTGGCACGTCCTTGACCCTGAAGGCCGTCCGATCGCGCGAGTGAGCATCCCGGAAGAGTCGAAACTCGTGGCCGTTCGGTCGGACAGGGTCGCTCTGATGGTACGCAACGACCTCGATGTAGAGGAGCTGTTCGTACGCACCATCATCCACTAACGCCGCGGCACACAAGGTCGAGGGCAGGTCGTTCCAGGCCGACGGCGCCTCCAGCTCACCGCGAGGCGATAATCCTCACCGGCTTGCTCTCGGTGGACCCCTTGCGACGGCGTCAGGAGTCGGTGGATCGGCGGGCCGGCTTCATGGCCATGAGGTTGGATTCGACGACCCAGCTCAGTAGGACGAAGCCAGGGTTCAGCGCGATGGGCTCAGAGAAGACAGGCTCGCGACGTCCTACGGGGTCGACCATCAACCGAAGGATTCCGTCGTGAATGTGACAGCGCTCTGGGACGCGTAGGGTTTGATAGCCAAAGCGCCCAACTTGTCCCAAGCGCGTCGCCGTCTCTCCGGTCACGGCATAGACCTGCACGTCGATCCAGAGGTCGTTCTGGATGTAAATCCACACGGAGGAGGACTGGCGCTGGTCGCCCGACGGCGGCTTGACGCGAAGACTGCCTGCGCACCCGGCGCCGACAGTGGCGAGGAGAGCCGAAAGAGTCGCAGCTCGCAATATCGTCGCCCCGTGCGCCATGATATCCTCCACCGATGGAGGAGCCCAAGAACGGCCCCTCCGTATAAAGTCAATATCGGCGCCCGGGCGACTTCTCTACACTTGAGGCGACCCGGGCCGCTGAACCATCCCCATCACGTGATCAGGCGCAGAAGTAATGACGAAACGGACACGAACGGCGCGGCCTCTCCTGCATCGGCCAACGGACCTTTCGCGGCCGAGGTCACCGGGTGGCCTTCTGGTTGCCACCGTCCTTTCGGTGGTCATCGTCCTTCTGGCGATGGTGCCCCAGGCGGGGTCTGCGCAGAGTGAGGCGAGCCGGATCTCTGGGACCTGGACGCAGGTGCCGGTCCATCAGGTGCTGCGCGCGTTCGCCGAGTTTTCCGGTAAGTCCATCGTCCTGGGGCCTACGGTCTCCGGAACGGTCACGGCCCACCTCGACGACGAGCCGTGGGACACGGCATTGGAGGCCATTCTCTCAGCCAATGGACTCGTGGCCGTCGAGGACGACGCCGGCATCATCCGCGTGGACCGCATGGAGGCTGTCCATAGCAGGAAAGCTGTGGAGCCCATCCTGACCCGCACCTACCGACTCTCGTTCGCCAAGGCGTCCGAGCTTCAGGCGACGCTCGCGCCACTACTGTCGGAGCGGGGAAGCATCGCTATTGCGGAGAGCACGAATACGTTGATCGTTTCGGACGTGGCTCGCGTTCAGAGGGCCATCGCGGGGCTGCTTCGGTAAGCGGACTGCTTCGATGGGCGGGCTGCTTCGGTAGGCGGGGATGCCGCGGTAGCCGGAACGATCTTCAAAGACACGACGGTGTAGGTTGGCCGGAGACACCTTCACCGTCAGGCCGACCATGATCTCACGCACTCCGCTTTTCCTCGCTGCCACTGCCCTGGCGTCGGCATTCCTGTGGTCCACGCATGCCAGCTCCGTTGTGGATCCGGTCGACGACGTGGATTCTGCTCCGTCCATCACCTGGAGCCCGCAGCGCCCGGTCCAGGGCCACCTCTTCGTCATCCGGGTTGTCGCGCCCGCTGGATCTCGTATCGCGAACGCGACCGGTGAGGCGGGAGGCGAGGAGCTCCATTTCGAGCTCGCTTCGGACGGCGTTCACGAGAGTCTCGCACCGGTCCCCATCGATGCGACGGGGACGGTGGATGTCTCTGTACGCGTCACCTACGAGGACGGACGGACCGAGACGGCGTCACCCGAGGTCCCCATTGTCCCGGGCGAGTACGCGCACGAAGCCCTCAACGTCGCACCGCGCTTTGGATCGCCGCTCAACGAGGAGGACGCGGCCCACCTACGGCGCGATCAGGAGAAAGCGAACGAAGTCGCTCGCTTGACCCACGCTACCGGGCGCCTCTGGACGCCCGATGTGGTGCTGCCGCGCGACGACCGCGTAACCAGCGGCTTCGGAAACGGCCGCGAGTTCAACGGACAAGTCTCGAGCCGTCACATGGGGCTCGACCTCGACGGTGAGCCGGGGGATACGGTGGTCGCAGTCGCGAGCGGGGTCGTCGCGCTCGTCGACAGCTTCCTGCTCGCCGGCAACATCGTTTATCTGAACCACGGTGGGGGCCTCTTGAGCGCCTACTTCCACCTGAGCGAACAGCTCGTCGAGGCAGGCGATACCGTGGAGGCGGGGACGCCCATCGGTCGCGTGGGGGCGACCGGGCGCGTCACCGGTCCCCACCTCCACTGGGTCGTGCGCTACGGTAGGACGAGCGTAGACCCGCGGAGCTTACTGGCGCTCGAAAGGCGATAGGCGGGAAGAGGGGGGAATAGGGTCGGCGAACGCGCGGGGTGAGCGATTCTCGACACCCTTCCTCGCCTTGGCCATCTTGGGGGTCGTCCAAACCGATGTCGCGGCCGTGAGTCGGCCTCGGGACCCAGCCTCGGGCCCAGAACGGGGCTCGTGACAGAGACGGAAACCGTGGTCGGGGCTCTGGCCCGGGCCGAGCCTAACGCCGGGTTCATGACCCGCGGAACCGGGGATGTGAGGAGGAGAGGAAGCTGTGGGACCGCTGATGTCCGACCTGAGGTTCGCCCTGCGCGTCCTGTTGAAGGCCCCAGCCTTCACCGCGATCGCGGTGCTTTCGCTCGCGCTCGGCATCGGTCCGAACACGGCGATCTTTTCCCTCGTCCACTCCGTCCTCTATCAGGACTGGGGAGTCGAGGACCCGGAGGGCGTGATCGATGTCTACACCCTCACGGACGAGGGTGAGTACTTCTTCAGCCGTTACGGCACATTCGAGCTCGTCGAGGAAGGCACCACCGATGTGTTCGAGGCCGTCACGCAGCACAGCATCTTCAGCGGACGAATCGAAGGGCCCGACGGCGAAGCCGAGCTCATCCTCGGCGAGATGGTGGCCGGCAACTACTTCGACGTCATGGGCGTGCAGGCCGCCCTGGGCCGGATGTTCCTGCCCGAGGAAGACGCCACGGAGGGCACTCACCCGGCCGTGGTCCTCGCGGACGATTACTGGCGCTCCCGCCACGGCGCCGATCCTGGGATCGTCGGTGGGGAGATTCGGCTGAACGGCCGGCCGTACACAGTCATCGGCGTGTCTCCCCCCGAGTTCCGTGGCCGGCTGGCCCCGGGGATCGGAACCGACTTCTGGGTGCCTTACCGGATGTACCCCCACCTGCTCCCCGGGAAGATGAGCTCGGGGGACCTCACGATCACGGGCCGCGTTCGCGACGGGATCGAGCCGGGTCAGGCGATCGCCGCCGTGGAGACGGTCGCCGCTCGATTCGACGAGAGGCTCAACGCGGACAACCCCGATCGCCGCGGGCAATTCCGTCTCATCGGCGTCTCGCTCGCCGATGTGAACCTTCATCCCAACTTCGACGGTGTGCTCACCGCGATGGCCGCACTGCTGTTCGCGGCCGTCGGATTGGTCCTGATCATCGCGTGCGTCAATCTCGCGGGCTTTCTCCTCAGCAGAGCCACTGAGCGGAGAAAGGAGATGGCGGTGCGGGTCGCGATGGGAGCGGGGCGGGGAGCGATCATTCGTCAGCTTCTCGTCGAGTCGCTTGTTCTCGCAGGGCTGGGCGCGGCGCTCGGGCTGGCACTCGGGCAGATCGCTGTCAGGGCATTGGCTTCGGTGGAGCCTCCGATCCCGATTCCGATCGAGCTCGAGATTGGGCTGAACCTGCCACTTCTCGCGTTCACTGTCGGCACCGCGGTCCTGGCCGCGATCGTATTCGGCCTGACGCCCGCCCTGGAGGCGTTGCGAGCTCCGGCCGCCGCGACGCTCCGAGACGAGGCCGGATCGAGCGGCGGTCGGAGGGGGACCGGGGCCAGGGGCATCCTCGTCGCCAGCCAGATGGCCCTCTCTACGGTGCTGCTGTTCAGCGCCGGGCTGTTCCTGCGGTCCCTCCAATCGGCTTCGGAAATGGACCTCGGCTTCACGACGCGTGCTGCGGCAGTGGTCAAGGTCGAGTCAGGGGCCAACGAGTACTCCACTGAGCAGCTGGTCGCCTTCGTCGACGAGCTCGAGCAACGATTGGGTGCACAACCCGGGGTCACTGAATTCGGCATCACCGGCCGCATGCCCCTCGACCTCGGCATGTCGATCACGAGCTTCGACATCCCCGGGGTCGATCCTCCTCCCGACGAGACGCGTCACCGACTAGAGTCGACGGCGGTCACGCCCGGCTACTTCTCGGCGATCGGCATCCCCCTGGTCGAGGGGCGTGCATTCGAGGCGTCGGATCGCGAGGGAACCGAACAGGTGACGATCCTGAGCCAGTCGGCAGCTGGTCTGTATTGGCCGGGGGAGACCGCGCTCGGCAAGGTGCTCTTCCGTGGGGGCGACCCGGACGACGCGCTAACGGTGGTCGGAGTCGTCGCGAACGCGAAGATCTGGAGCCTGAGCGAGGCCCCGAAGCCGTACCTTTACCTGCCGTTCCATCAACGACCCTACACCAGCACGTTTTTCGTGACGGCGCAGGGGAACGCGGCGCTCCCGGATCTCGCCGCGCTCGTGCGGAACGAGGCGCGCGCCATCGACCCGGAGATCTTCCTCACCGAGGTGGGGACGATGGACGACCACCTCGGCTATATCTATTTCCTGCCGCGCATGGCCGCCTTGCTGCTCTCTCTCGTCGGCGTGTTGGCTCTAGTGCTTGCGTGTGTCGGGCTCTACGGCATGGTCAGCTACGGCGTCTCGTGCAGAACGCGCGAAATGGGCATCCGAATGGCGCTCGGCGCCGAACAGAGCTCCGTGATCATGCTCGTCCTGAAAAGCGGCCTCGTGCTCGTCGCCGCGGGTGCGGGGGTGGGTATCGTGGTCGCGCTCGGTCTCGGTCAGGTCGTGGAGCGCTTCCTGTACGGAGTCGGCGGTCTGGACCCACTCGCCGTCTTGGCGACTCCGGTCGCCCTCGCACTCATCGCGGGGTTCGCGGCCTATCTGCCTGCGCGACGTGCCAGTCGGGTGGATCCCGTGCGCGCCCTGCGTGCGGAGTGACTCCCAAACCCGAACCTCAATCAACCGGAAAGCCTTGAGCACCACCACTGCAGACGTAGTCGTCGTTGGCGCCGAGATCATGGGTGCGTCTTGTGCTTGGCATCTCGCGTCCAGGGGGCTGACGGTCTCGGTACTCGAGAAGGACGTGGGTCCCGCGATGGGATCGACCGGGAAGAGTGCGGCTGGCGTGCGCGTGCAGTTCACGACCGCCGCTAACATCCAGCTGTCGATGAGCTCACTGCCCGTCTATCGCGGGTTCGAAGAACGGCACGGCCACGACGTCGGGTACCGGGACATCGGCTATCTGCTACTGGTGCCTCACGAGAAGTGGGAGCTGCACATGGAGTCAGTCGAGCTCCAGAAGAGCCTCGGCGCCCCGATCGAGGTGCTCGACCCGGTGGCGGCCCAACGCTACGTCGACTTCAATACGGACGGCCTTGCGGGAGCGACCTACGGCTCCTGGGACGGCGTTGTCGACCCCCACATGGCCACGACCGCCTGGGTGGAGATGGGTAAGGCGCTCGGCGTGGACTACAGGTTCCGGTCTTCCGTAACACGCATCGAACAGTCTGGGGACGGGTGGACGGTCCACAGCGCCGCCGGCAGGGTCCGGTGCGGGCACTTGGTCAACACCGCGGGTGCATGGTCGGGCTCGGTCGGAGAGCTTGCAGGGCTACACGTGCCAGTCGGACCGAAGCGAATCCAGATCTTCTTGAGCGCACCGGTCGTCGATACGCGGACCTACCCCCTCACAATCGACCTGGGCACGGGAGTATACATGCGCAGCGAGGGGAATCGCGTCCTGTTCGGCCTGCACAACCTCGAGCAGGAGTATGGCTTTACCGAGGGGATGGACTGGGACTGGCTCGAGCACGTCCTCTTGACCGGAGTAGGTCGCTTCCCATGGTGGGAGGAGCTCGGTATCGATCAGAAGGGGAGCTGGTGGGGCTTTTACGGGGTCACTCCAGACAAGAGCCCGATCATCAACTTCCACCCCGACGCCACGCGCTGGATCGACGCGTGCGGCTTCTCGGGTCACGGGATCATGCACGCACCTGCCACGGGGTTGGCCGTGTCGGAAATGGTCGCGGACGGCGAGTCACACACCCTGGACATGACACCCTTCCGCGACCGTTTCGGTCAGGAAATACCGATTGAGGTCAACGTCTTCTGAGGTCTCGAGGCCAGTAGAAGAACTCGTTTGGTCAGCCTCCACCGACCAGTAGACCAAACGTGAAATGGCTGAATCGTGCCGAATCCACCGAAAACTGACTGTCGGCCAATTCGAAGGGGCCTACGTCTCGGCGGCCCATCAGATTGTATGTGCCGGAGACCCCCACCCGGAACGGACCTATCCCGAACAACACGATATCGATCTCACCCATTAGACCGAGCAACGTCTTGTTGTCGCTCGTGGTGGAGCGATTCAATACGGCGCTCTTCGTGAAGTTGATGCTCGGTCCCACGGCGATCCGAGGGCCTTGTCCCAGCCGGAAATGCTTGATTCCAACCCTGGGCCCGCATTCCGACCTCGAGATCCTCTGTCGGCCCAGCCGGCGTGCGACCCAGCTGGACGCGTAACGTCCACTTGCCGGCCGTTTGATCTGGGGGTCCTGCGCGCGAACTGGAGCCTGAGGCAGCAGAAGGGCAAAGCATATGAGCGTTGCCAGACATCCCTGCAGCCAATGAGAATGAACCCCGTCTCGCGCCATCTCTTCGGCTCCGTTCGTCGGCGTGGCCGTCAAAGGAAGTCCTCTGCGAGTAAGCCGGACTGACAACAACTTGAGTCTCGCAGAAGCCGGTGGCCAGGACCCTCGGAGCAATGCGAAAACCGGTGGTGGTGGCGACTCTTCGGGTACGCCGATCATATTCGCCTAATGGGGTATTGCCTTAAGTCCACCGCCCACTACATGTTGTGGTCATGGCGGTTCCGGCTTCTCAGCTCCGTGGCGGCGTGGACTATCCCCGTACGCGGCTGGAGCTGGACGAGTTCTTCCCCGACGATGCGGCATGCCTGGAGTACGTGGAGGGTCTGCGCTGGCCGGAAGGGTTTGTGTGCGTGGGCTGTGGCGGGTTGGGAGAGGTCTGGCGAGCATCGCGGGGGCGTCTCGTCTGCCCACACTGTCGAAGGCAGACCTCGGTGCTGGCGGGAACCGTGTTCCACCGCACGCGCTCGCCCCTGCGTCTGTGGTTTCTCGCTGCCTGGGAGCTCACGAGCCAGAAATACGGAGCCAATGCTCTCGGGCTCCAGCGTGTGCTCGGACTGGGAAGCTACAAGACAGCGTGGGTCTGGCTCCACAAGCTCCGCCGGGCCATGGTCCGACCGGATCGCGACCAGCTGAGCGGCGTTGTGCAAGTGGACGAGAGCTATGTCGGGGGCGTGGAGGCTGGAGTGCGGGGCCGCGAGACGATCAAGAAGGCCATCGTCGCGATCGCCGCCGAGGTCGACGGACGCAAGATCGGGAGAATACGGCTGCGTTGGGTGCCCGACCTCTCCGCTCCGGTTCTGCGAGGCTTCGTCAAGGATAGCATCGCACCGGCAAGCACGGTGCATACCGACGGATGGCCAAGCTATCAGGGACTCGCCAAACTGGGCTTTCGCCACACGGTCACGAACCTCTCGACCTCCGGCGATCCCGCGCACGTGCTCATGTCGGCCGTACATCGGGTGGCGTCTCTCCTCAAGCGCTGGGTCCTCGGAACCCTCCAAGGAGGGATCGCCCGCGAACACCTCCCCTACTATCTGGACGAGTTCACCTTTCGCTTCAACCGACGCACATCCCGGGCTCGCGGCCTGTTGTTCTACCGCTTGCTTGAGCAGGCTGTTCAGTGTGCTCCCACGCCAGCTTCGGCCCTTTACCTCGGCACCGGACGTGGGAAACGGCCCGCAGAGCCCCGGTAACCACTATATCTTGGGGTCGGTGGACTTAAGGGAACACCCCCTTTCTGCGAAATGGGTCTTCCCCATCGGAGGCATGCGCTGTATGGTGTTCCCAATGCTTTTTTCAGCCCCTCCCGTTTGCACGAGGCAGCGGGGAGGCGCATTGTTCGGGAACCCGGAGCAGTTTCTCGCCTCGTCGCACTCTTGGGAGTCCTGGGGACGGCTTTTGATCTACGCTCGAGGCCCGGTGTAACCGGCCCACCACACATCACCACATGAAGGAGGTTGAATGAACAAAAAGGAGATGGCCGCAAAGCTCGCGAAGAAGACTGGGCTGTCCCAGGCCAAAGCCGCGGACGCCATCAATTTCATCTTCGACTCGGGCCCCGGGACGGGCATCATCGCGACCGAACTCGACGCTGGCCGCAAGGTCACCATCCCCGGTTTCGGGACGTTCGGGACGAAGTCCCGTGCCGCACGCACCGGCACGAATCCGGCCACCGGCCAGAAGATCATGATCAGCGCCAAGAAGTACGCGTATTTCAAGCCCGGCAAGACACTGCGCGACCGCGTCGCGACCTAACGGTCCCACGCTCTGGATCGCGAGGGGCCCGTCCGGAAGGACGGGCCCCTCGGTGATTGTAGAGGGGCGATCCAAGAGGCCGCCGCGGCCAACGCGATTCGTTTCAACCCTCGTTCTCCTCGTCACGGGATGTTCGACCGGTAGCGAGCCCGTCGAGCGGACCTTTCTGCACCTGGCCGGTGCGGGTGACATCGCGCCCTGCGACGAGCGGGGGGACGAGGCCACGGCCGCCCTTCTCCGGTTTCTCCGCCCCAACCTCGTCTTTACCACGGGCGACAACGCTTACCCCGTGGGCGACCTGGCCACGTACACGTCTTGCTATGGGCCCGCGTGGGGCCGCTTCCTTCCCATCACCCTCCCGGTGATGGGCAACCACGACGTCGCCGGGGACTTTCTCAGGTACTTCGGTCGAGACAGCTCGTTCTACACACTCGAGCGCGGGGGATGGTCGATCGTGGTGCTGGACAGCACACGCTCCCCACGCGAGCAGGCGGCGTATCTCGCGAGCCTATCCCTGCTCCGGTGCTCCGTCGCCCTGTGGCATCATCCACATTGGACGAGCCGCCGGCTGGAGGGCGTCAGCCCCTTCCGGACCGAGCTTTGGGACGTCGCGGTAGCGGTGGGCGTAGACGTCGTCTTGAACGGTCACAACCACGTGTACGAGCGGTTCAGGGAGCAAGGAGTACGGCAGTTCACCGTGGGGACGGGCGGAAAGGAGCTGTACGAGTTCCAGATTCAGCACCCCGGTTGGGAGTTCAGCTACGACGGGGGTCACGGAGTGCTCTCCTTGCGCCTGTTTCCGGACTCGTACGAGTGGGCGTTCATGTCCGTCGATCGAGAGATTCTCGATGGGGGACGCGCCGATTGCGCTTGAGCACAAGGGAATCTCCGGCTTCTTGCCATACGCCGGCCGCCGGTCGTATTCCTTCCACCCGTTTTCCGGCGGAGCCCCTGGGGTCCAGCGAGGAATAGAGTCGATGGCGTATCCCGTCACCATGATCGACGGAATCGGTCCCGGATTCGCGCGCAAGCTGCGCCGGGCCGGAATCACCAACACGCATCACTTGTTGGCGTCGTGCGGGTCGCGAAAGGAAAGAAGGACTGTCGCAGAGGAGAGCGGCCTCGACCCAAAGCGCCTTCTCGCCTGGGTGAACCGGGCAGACCTGATGCGCATCGCAGGCGTCGGCGGGCAGTACGCGGACCTCCTGCAGTCCGTGGGCGTCGACAGCCTTCGTGAGCTGCGAAGGCGGAACCCGGAGAATCTGGCCGCCAAGATGAAGGAAAAGAACCAGCGCCGGAAGCAGCCGCGCGTCACACCATCCCGCAAGGTAGTTCAGACTTGGGTAGAGACGGCTCGCGCCTTGGAGCCACAGGTCACCCCATGACGGATCGCTCGAGCCTGTGATCGACCCTGCGGCGTACGAGAAGCTCGGCCAGTTCTACCTAGGAAAATCCTACGACCTGGCCGCCCGCGAGATCCGCGACGAGTTCATCCTCTACGACTCGAAGGACCTCGTGACTCACGCGGTCTGCGTGGGGATGACTGGCAGCGGCAAGACAGGGCTCTGCCTTGGCCTGCTCGAGGAAGCGGCCATGGACGGCGTGCCAGCGCTGATCGTCGATCCCAAAGGCGACCTCGCAAACCTGCTGCTGACGTTTCCAGAGCTTCGGCCGGAGGATTTCGAGCCCTGGATCGATCCGGATGAGGCCAGCCGCAAAGGCCTCTCGACCCACGAGTACGCACGCGACCGGGCGGAGCTGTGGCGCGGCGGGCTCGCGGAGTGGGGACAGGACGGCGAACGCATACGTAAGCTGCGTGAGGCCGCGGACTTCACCGTCTACACCCCTGGCAGCCGCGCGGGGATACCGATCTCGATCCTTTCGTCCTTCGCCGCGCCGCCACCCGAGATGCGAGACGACCCCGAGCTACTCGGCGACCGCATCTCTTCGACCGCGACGAGTCTTTTGGGGCTGCTCAAGATCGACGCCGATCCGCTCCGCAGCCGAGAGCACATCCTTCTCTCCAACATCCTCCACAAGGCGTGGGCAGAAGGCGAGGACATGGATCTTGCCCGGCTCATCCGCGAGGTCCAACACCCGCCGATGGAGCGCGTCGGCGTGATGCAGCTCGAGTCGTTCTTCCCGGAAAAAGAACGGTTCGAGCTCGCGATGTCCCTCAACAACCTCCTCGCCGCGCCCAGCTTTCAGACGTGGCTCTCCGGCGAGGCGCTCGACATCGACCGCATGCTGTATACGGAGACGGGCAAGCCGCGCCTGTCGATCTTCTCGATCGCGCATCTGCCGGACGCGGAGCGCATGTTCTTCGTTTCCCTCCTCCTCAACCAGGTCGTCGGGTGGATGCGGGGCCAGTCGGGTACGACGAGCCTGCGGGCCCTCGTTTATATCGACGAGATCTTCGGGTACATGCCGCCGGTGGCCGAGCCGCCCTCGAAGCGGCCGCTGCTCACGCTCCTCAAGCAGGCTCGAGCCTTCGGTGTCGGGGTCGTGCTCGCCACACAGAATCCCGTAGACCTCGACTACAAGGGGCTTTCGAACACCGGGACGTGGTTCCTTGGACGCCTTCAGACCGAGCGCGACAAGGCCCGGGTGCTGGATGGGCTGGAAGGTGCCACGGCCGGAGGTGGCACGGGGTTCGAACGTGGGGAGCTGTCAGAGCTCCTCTCCGGCCTGGGCAAGCGCGTGTTTCTGATGCACAACGTTCACGAGGACGGACCGGAGCTTTTCCACACACGCTTCGTGATGTCGTACCTCCGTGGGCCACTCACGCGCGATCAGATCAAGGCTCTGACCAAAGCTCGCAAAGGGGGTGTTCCCTTAAGTCCACCGACCCCAAGATATAGTGGTTACCGGGGCTCTGCGGGCCGTTTCCCACGTCCGGTGCCGAGGTAAAGGGCCGAAGCTGGCGTGGGAGCACACTGAACAGCCTGCTCAAGCAAGCGGTAGAACAACAGGCCGCGAGCCCGGGATGTGCGTCGGTTGAAGCGAAAGGTGAACTCGTCCAGATAGTAGGGGAGGTGTTCGCGGGCGATCCCTCCTTGGAGGGTTCCGAGGACCCAGCGCTTGAGGAGAGACGCCACCCGATGTACGGCCGACATGAGCACGTGCGCGGGATCGCCGGAGGTCGAGAGGTTCGTGACCGTGTGGCGAAAGCCCAGTTTGGCGAGTCCCTGATAGCTTGGCCATCCGTCGGTATGCACCGTGCTTGCCGGTGCGATGCTATCCTTGACGAAGCCTCGCAGAACCGGAGCGGAGAGGTCGGGCACCCAACGCAGCCGTATTCTCCCGATCTTGCGTCCGTCGACCTCGGCGGCGATCGCGACGATGGCCTTCTTGATCGTCTCGCGGCCCCGCACTCCAGCCTCCACGCCCCCGACATAGCTCTCGTCCACTTGCACAACGCCGCTCAGCTGGTCGCGATCCGGTCGGACCATGGCCCGGCGGAGCTTGTGGAGCCAGACCCACGCTGTCTTGTAGCTTCCCAGTCCGAGCACACGCTGGAGCCCGAGAGCATTGGCTCCGTATTTCTGGCTCGTGAGCTCCCAGGCAGCGAGAAACCACAGACGCAGGGGCGAGCGCGTGCGGTGGAACACGGTTCCCGCCAGCACCGAGGTCTGCCTTCGACAGTGTGGGCAGACGAGACGCCCCCGCGATGCTCGCCAGACCTCTCCCAACCCGCCACAGCCCACGCACACAAACCCTTCCGGCCAGCGCAGACCCTCCACGTACTCCAGGCATGCCGCATCGTCGGGGAAGAACTCGTCCAGCTCCAGCCGCGTACGGGGATAGTCCACGCCGCCACGGAGCTGAGAAGCCGGAACCGCCATGACCACAACATGTAGTGGGCGGTGGACTTAAGGCAATACCCCATTTGACGTGAAAACTCGGGCTTGGGACGTTACTATCGGCTGAACAGGCACCCGTGATCACCCAGGTGGACCAGGAGGCCGAGCAGGTGTCAGAGCACGGTGGGCTGAATCGCAGGGCGTTCTTGAGAAGCGCCGGAATGACGGCGGTCCTAGGCGCGGTCGGCGCCAAGACCGCGCTCGCGACCGAGGGAACGGACCTCCTCCAGGGTTCCTTGTCGAGTCAGTCATTCGACTTCGACACGGTGTACAACAGACTCGGAACCGATTGCACCAAGTGGGACGGAGCGATCGCGTCGTTCGGCGACGACATCGAGGTGGGGATGGGTATCGCCGATATGGACTTCCAGGCGGCACCCTGCATCACAGAGGCGCTCGCCGAGCGCTGCAGGCACGAGAACTGGGGCTATCTCAGGAGACCGTCGTCCTACGTCGAGGCCGTCGCGGCCTGGAACCGGAAGCGGTACGGGCTCGAGATCGATCCCGAGTCGATCGCGCTGACGACTGGGGTGCATCCGGGTTTGATCGCGGCGCTTCACGCGTTCTCGCCTCCAGGAACCAGGGTGTTGTTGACGACCCCGACATACAACGGCTTCTACGGCGACCTGCGCTTCACCAGGACGGTGGCGGAAGACAGCCCCATGAACGTCGTCGACGGCCGCTATTCGATCGACTGGGACGACTTCGAGCAGCGGGCGAGGCGGGTCAACACGTTCATGCTCTGCAACCCGCAGAACCCGACGGGCAACTGCTGGTCACCTGAGGACCTCACTCGGATGGGCGAGATCTGCCTCGAGCACCGCGTCGTGGTGCTGGCCGACGAGATCCATTGCGACTTCGTCCAGAAGGGCGAGAAGTACACGCCGTTCGCCAGCCTCCCCAACAGGGACATCGTCGACAACAGCCTGACGTTCAAGGCCGCGAGCAAGACGTTCAGCCTCGCCGCGATGAAGACCGCCTGGTACTTCTCCACCAACCGCGATCTGCTTGAGCGCGTGCGGACACACACCAGGGCCGATCTGAGCACTCTGGGCCTGGAGGCCAATCTCGCTGCGCTCAGCGAGGGTGAAGACTGGGTGAATCAGCTGCTTCCCTACATCGACGCCAACCACGACCTCGCCGAGTCGTACATCCGAGACAGAATCCCGACCATGAAGTACCGGAAGGCCCAGGGCACGTACCTCGCGTGGCTGGACGTAGCCGACGTGGTCGAGGCCATTGGTGCGAAGCGGCAA
Source organism: Longimicrobiales bacterium (assembly GCA_965248625.1). Classification (GTDB taxonomy): domain Bacteria; phylum Gemmatimonadota; class Gemmatimonadetes; order Longimicrobiales; family Gaopeijiaceae. The sequence continues at coordinate 4,284,966 of OZ252109.1, forward strand.
GCCGCGGAGGAAAGCAGGACTTCAGGCGCGCCCGTCACGCCCGAGACGATCGTTCAGCGTTGGGTCGCCGAGAACGCGAAGGTCTTCCTGAATCCGGGCCATTCGTACGGCACCGGAGGAGCCGACCACATGCGCATGAACCTGGCAACGTCCCGGAAACTCATCGAGAAGGCGCTCGACAACATGGCGGGGGCGCTGGCGATAGTTTAGGCCGATGGCCTGATCGGCCACGCCGGTGGCGACTCGTTGCAGCCGTCGACATCGCCGCGCGAGACCGATTGGACCTGTCCAAGACCCAGTGAGGGGGCTCCTGGCTGCGGCCGCGGAGCCCCTTCGGCGTCCACCTGACTCGACGGGGTAACCCGTGGACCCATACGAGTACTTGACGGTTTTCGTATCGGTCGTGATCGGCCTGGCGGTCGTTCACCTCCTCAGCGGAGTCGCGCTGATCCTCGACACCCGCGAGGGAGAGCGGGTCGATTGGATCCACGGTACGTGGACCGCGAACGTGTTCGTGACCACGCTACTCGTGTGGTGATTCAACTTCAGCTTGACGGGCATCCGAGCGTGGACCCTGCCGTATTTCGTCAACCTCGTCGCCTACGCCATCGTGCTCTACCTCCTCGCCGGGTTGCTCCTCCCCGTGCGGGGAGCGGACGTCGTCGATTTCCGTGTCCACTTCGAGGCGAATCGACCGCGCTTCTTCGCCCTGCTCTTGGGCTTTCAGGTCGTCGATGTTTCCGATCGCGCCCTGGAACGCTCCGCGCTCGGTACGGACTGGAACGTAGTGCACCTCGTGTCCGTCGTCGTCTTTTCGGTGCTGTTCTTGGTCGGCATGAGGACGGGGAACCGCTCGTATCACGGTTTCGTAGCGGTTGCGCGGCTACTGACTTGCTTGGGGTGGGCCTTCTCGGGGATCGCGACGCCAATCGTCGCGCCGTAGGGTCACGCGGCCGATCGTTGCATGCTTCGCGCGTGGCTATTGATGCCTCAGCGACAGTACTGATCTCCGGTACGCCAAGTCTGCCAGGCTTTCGGTGTTCACGCCTTTGTTGAGCTCCCGCCCGCTCTCGACGTCGCGGGCTGAAGAAAGCGATCCGTCCTCCCTCGGGAGACCACTCTGGCTCGGAGTCCTGGCCCCGGTGATCTGCTCTTCATTACGATGACCAACCTCTTCCAGGAGATGCAGGGGCGGGCAGTTCTTCGGCAGCCTCTTCTTCGTCCTGCTCGTGATCGCGGGCGGAACATCGACCATCGCCGCGATCGAGGTGCTCGCCACGACGCTCACGGAGCACCTTCCCATCCGGCGCAGCAGCGCGGTCTGGGGCATGGTGGCCTTCGCGTTCGTGACCAACGCCGTCGTCATCATGTTCCAGGGCCCCTGGTCGGGCCCACGGCTTTTCGGGAGAGACCTGTTTACGTTCATCGACTACCTGTCTGGTACCATCCCCTCCCCATCAGCGCGCTTTCTCTCGCCGTCTACGTGTCCGTGGGCTGGACGTTCAGACGTTTCCGAGCGGAGGCCAACGTTGGGAGTGGATGGGTCAAGGTCGGTCCGCCGTGGGGACCGTTCGTCAGGCTCCTGATCCCAATCGCCGTTGCGCTGGTGTTTCCCGCGGGCGTGGAAGTGATCTAGTGTGACGGCTTACGAGAGTGATCTAGCGTGACGGGCTACCGGAGTGACGCAGTGTGGTGTCTCGAATGAATTCCCGTCGCGTTCACGTCGCGCTCATCGTCCCCGCAACGAACACCGTCATGGAGCCCGACGTTCATCGGCGAGCCCAACCCGACTGGGCGATCAGCACTTGGCGGCTCCCGCTCGAGAGTGTCACGGCCGAGGCGGAGCACCGAATGCTACGCGAGGAGCTCCCGCGGGTCTCGGAGGAGTTGAAGATCACCCGCCCGGACGTGGTGGTCTTCGGGTGCACCTCGGCCGGATCGTTGGGTGGCCTCGAACACGATCGGCAGCTGGCGCTCCGACTCGAGCGGGAAACCGGGGCGGACGCGGTGACGGTGGTCGGGTCAATGAGGCGATCGTTGGACGTGGTCCAGCCCCGACGGGTCGCCGTGCTCACGCCCTATCAGGACGAGTTGACCCGAATCGTCGCGGAATGCGTCACGGAAGCGGGGTTCGAGGTCGCGGCTGCGCGTGGCATGGGGATCGTCGACAACGGGGAAATCGGTGACGTGACGGCCTCGGCGATCATCGATTTCGCCCGATCGGAGCTCGCTGGAGCCGAGGCCGATTGCGTATTCCTCTCGTGTACCAACTGGCGGGCCATCGACGCGCTGGAGCCACTGGAAAAGGAGCTTGGAATCCCGGTCCTTTCGAGCAACCAAGTGACGATCGAGGGCATTCGGCGCGCCTCGTCCGCCGTCCCGGTGGTCGTCGGAGATGGAGGCACGGAGACGTGACCGTCTACTGGATCCTGGCCACCGCCATCGCGATCGCCTTCGTTCCGCTCATCGTCACCCGGGTCCTCGTGCGCCGCGAAAAGGGAAAGGGGCCGGAGGAGTGAACTATCCGCTGCTGGCAGCGTTCCTTGGGTACTCCGTGTTCATCCTGGGCGTGGGTGTGTGGGGGTATCGACGGAAATCGTTCGCGGCGTACGCGGTGGCGGAGCGAACGATGGGACTCGGACTCGCCACGAGTGCGTTCGTCGCCACGTTCCTGTCGTCCGTCACGATTATCGGTGTCTCAGGCTACGCGTCGGTGAATGGTTGGTCGGCCGCCGCCTTCACCTGCTACGGATACGCGCTGGGCTGGATTCTACTCGTCGTTGCGGCGAAGCGGATCCACCGATCGCGCCTCACGACGGTACCGGAGTTTCTGGGAGCGCGTTACGAGTCGACGGCTCTGCGCGCATTCGCGGCGCTCGCGATCATCCTCCTCTACTCCATCACCCTCGTGGTGCAGCTCCTCGGCATTGGCATCACGATGAACACTCTCATCGGCCTCGACATCACGTTCTCGGTCGCCCTCGTCGGGGTCGTCTTCGTGAGCTACACGATGCTCGGAGGGCTGGTTTCGGTTCTACGTACGGACCTCGTGCAGGCCGGCTTGCTGGCGGCCGGCGTGCTCTTGGCGGTGGGCGTGGTGCTCTGGAGGACGGGGGGAGCTGTCATCATCGCACCGCCTGCCGACTTGTCGACCTTCTTCGGCGGCGACGTTCAGAACGCGGGTGACTTCGTTGGATGGGCGCTCGTGTGGGGTCTCGGTATTCCGACGCAGTCCTACTACCTGCACCGGTTCTACGCGAGCCGGGACGTCGGGGTCGCGCGGGGCCAGATCGCCTTTGGAGCGCTGGCCGTCATGGTCATTCTTCTTTCGGTGATCATCATCGGTGTGGGTGCCGGCATGATGGTGCCGGAAGAACAGCTCGGTGACGCCGCCTTCCCGTATCTCGTGAAGAACGTGATCGGCGGTTGGGTCGCGCTCCCCATCCTTCTCGCGATTACGGCCGCGATCCACTCGACGACCGATGGGCTTCTGCACATCGTCGGCCTCTACTTCTCGGTGGACGTGTACCAGTCGCTCAAGGGGGACGTGAGCGACGAGCGCCTGTTGAGCGTCAGCAGGCGTGCGACACTGGTGTTCGGGACCGTCGTCACAATCGTGGCCGCGTACATCTCGACGAACCCGATTCCGCTGATCAGCCTCATCGCGGGGATCGCGTGGGGGGGAATGGCTTCGACTCTGTTCGCACCGCTGTTCTTCGGGCTGTTTTGGGCGCGGGCCACGCGCAAAGCGGCGATGGCCAGCGCGGTGGGTGGGCTTTCGTGCGCCATCATCGCGTTCGTGCTCAAGCGCGCCGGCGTCATCTCGTTCCACGAGATCTATCCCGGGATCATCGTGTCGCTGGTGCTCATGATGGTGGTGTCGGTCCTCTCGGTCCGGAACAGCGAGGCCGTGTTGCGCAGGTTCTTTCCGCCGACGGCGAGTCGCGCGTGAACGGCCTCGGAATCCTTTCGGTACTGCCCGCCCGTCCACTATTGTGGCGGCCCGAATCGAATAACCCTGGAGGAGTCGAGAGACGATGACGAGAGCAGACATGCTTGCCGGCGAGTTCCGGCAGGAGGCGCAGGTCACGCGGAGGGTGCTGGAGCGCATGCCGGAGGACAAGATGGGGTGGAAGCCCCACGAGAAATCCTGGTCCATGGCGGAGCTCGCCACGCACATCGCGAACCTGCCCATGTGGTCCCAGTCGATCATCAACGAGGACGAGTTCGACATCAACCCACCCGGCGGGAGTGATTATGAGCCTCCCAAAGCAGAAACCAAGGACGAGATTCTCGAGGCCTTCGATCGCAACGTGGGAACGGCCGCTGATACGTTCGCGGGGCAATCCGACGAAGGGTACGCCGCGCCGTGGACGTTCAAGAACGGTGGCGAGGTCGTCTTCACACAGCCCCGGGAGATCGCGGCCAGATCCTTCGTGCTGCGCCATTGGATCCATCACCGGGGTCAGCTCTCGCTCTACCTCCGGCTCACGGGCGCCGCCATCCCGCAGATCTACGGGCCGTCAGCGGACGAGACCGAGATGTAACAGGGGGGACTCAGCGTCCATACGTCGTCAGCAAGGTCTCGGGATAGACGACGGCGTACGCGATCCAAAGGGTGGCGGCAACCAGGACTGGAACCGCGAGGTTGTCGTCTACAGCCTCTGGCAAGAGGAGCTCGACGGCTGTCCCGACGATAGCCGCGAGTCCGCAGATGACGTATTCGCCCGGGCTGTCTCCCAGGCGCGGTGTGACCGCGATTACCGCGAGCGCGACGATCAGGAATGCCCCGCTCCCTTCGAGGCTCCGCGTCCCCACTGGATGACGACCGAAGCGGCGACCTACCAGCGCCGCCGCGGCGTCTCCCGTGACGTAGATCGACAGTGCGAGCACGGCGGCGTACTTGGGGAATGCGGCCACGGTCACGAATGCGCCGAAGAGCAGCAACGTCGCGGCCGTGAGTCTCTTGTTCTCGCGACTCAGCTCCCTGTCGCGCAGGAGTGGGCCGAACAGCGAAAGGAACCATGCGCCGATGAGGCTGGACCGATGGTGGGCCACGTCGACGATCAGCGCGAGGGCCGTGAGGGGCGCGAGGCACCACAAGACAAGACCCCGATCCGTGAAGTAATAGACAACCGGAATCAGGAGGCCCAGCAGGTGGATCAGCTTCCGCCATACCTCCAGGCGGAAGTCGCTGTCGATCTGTGACGCCGGCATTTACGCGCCCGCCTCGGGTGATCGCCGTGTGAACGGCCGGCCCGCGGGTCGCTCCCGGATCCAGGATCAAGTCGCGTGCCCGGACGCGCCACGCGGTCGGGAAGAGTGTGCGGACGAAAGGTGGGGTCCACGAGGCCTGGCGTCACACCGAAGCTGTCCGATTGGAAGGGGCAGCTCGATATTGCTCCGGTCGACAGGCGTGGCGTCCTCAGGCGCCGGCCCTGCACCGTGAGCTCCAATGGAATCCGGCGAACTTCGCACGATGGAGAAGGCGACATGATCAATCGGTATGTGGCGGTCTTGGTAGGCGCGGCGTTGGCTTCGGCGGGCCCGCTGGCTGCCCAGGCACCGATATCCGCTTCGGACTTGTTGAATCTCGCGATCCGTTATCACGATCCGTCCGGGGAGTGGGCGTCGTTCGCGCACGCGCTCGCGTTCGAGGAACGGCGACCGGGGGGCGTGGCCCGCGAAACGCGAGTCGGGCTCGACGTGCCGGCCGGTCGATTCGTCTACGAAATCGAGGATGAGGGCACCCGGATCACCAAGAGTGTCGACGACGACGACTGCACCGTCGCGGTCGACGGGTCATCGCGGGTGACCGACGCCGAGGTGGAGCGATATGGCCTCGAGTGCGCAAGCATCCTTCGCTCCCGGAATTACTACCTCTATCTCTGGGGACTTCCGATGAAGCTGCGGGACCCCGGAACGCTCGTTGATCCCGAAGTCCGGATGACGACCTTCCTGGACGACGAGGTATTGGCGCTCAGAGTGACGTATGAGGCCTCGGTGGGCTCGGACACGTGGTACTTCTATTTCGAGCCGGACACGTACCGCATGACGGGATACCGCTTCTACCACGACGAGGGGGCGAACGACGGCGAATACATCGTTCTGGACGGCGAGTACCGACTCGGCTCCATGCTCATTCCGCGGAGTCGAAGCTGGTACACGAATGCCGAAGGACGCTTCCTGGGCGAAGACGTGCTGATGTCGCACTCGCCTGCGAGTCCCTGATCCACCGGGCACGCCCAACCCTCATTCGGCCGATCGCCGTGTGACCGAACACCCCGCCGGCTCGTCTTTTTAACGACTCCCGCCCTTCTACGGTCTGATCAAAGCAGACCCCAGCTCACACCTCGAAGGGAGGCAAGCATGACCGGCCGGCGCCTCTCCACCGCGCTAAGTTGCATCCTCGTCGCGGCCCTCGCCTGCGACGACGACTCTCCAACCACACCCAGCGTACCCGAAGAGCCCCCTCCCGTCGTAACCGCTGACCCGGCCAACGGCGAATTGGCCTTCCTGGGTGAGTGTGCCTCGTGCCACGCGGCGCGGGACGGCTTCGACGTCGCGTTCTTCGACTTCCCGGACTCGACGATCGTGCGGCGGGCCGTCGCCCACGTCGACTCGGTCACGGCCCACGACATCGCGGCGTACATCAACACACTCGATGTGGACCCTGTGGCCCGCGACTTCCGGGTCTTCCAGCCGGACGGGGAGCCTCTCCCCTCGGACATCGTGTTCGCCCAGGAGCTGTTCGGGGCGGATGAATGGCCGGCCGACCTCACGTCTGACGAGTTGCGAGCGCTCGACCCGCGGGGCGTACAGGTCGCAATCTCGTTTCCGATGTGGTCCTCCGAGGAGTCCAACCTCGACTGGATGCCGGAGGAGCCAGTGCCATCGGTCCTCTTGGACTACCGCTTCGGTTCGGCACTCGGGTCGCTGGACTTCTACTACCGGCATCCCAGCGACGAGTCCCTCGTCCAAGCGGTTCGGAACCTCAGGATCGCCGATCAGGATCCGAACAACCCGGACGCGCCTTGTGTGATCGAGCCCGAGGGACGCTTCCAGGCGCAGGAGTGCTTCGAGGTGCGGCGTTGGACGTCGTCGCTGGTCGCGCAGCACATGATCCGCTACGGCGTCGACCAGTCCATCCACCCCATCGTACACGATGTGTGGTGGGACGTCGGGAATGCCGCACGAAAGGCCCGGCAGCAGCATCAAGTCTTCGAGAATACGAATCTCAACTGGGCGACCTGGATGTACCTGGGGTGGGCGTTCGAGCCCGACCGTCACGCGAGCGTGTACTTGGGGAGTGGGTTGATCCGCATCGGCCTCTTCCGGCACGCCACTTTCGTCGCGCTCCGGTCAGCGGTCGGCCGTGAGCGAGGCTCGGCCCAGCCCTACTTCGACGTGGCCAACGCAGCTCGCTTCGCGCCGCAGCACTGGACCTTGGAAGCGACGCGCTTCGGTTACGAGGAGCTCTTGGCGCGACTCGAGTCCGGCGAGCTGCCGGGCGCGCGCACGATGGACGAAGCTCGCCACCACGTAACGGAGAGCTTCATCATCGTGCGTCGCAGGCTCCCGGCGGAGCAGGCAGCGGAGCTGGAAGTCCTCAAGGACCGGATCCTGTCGTATCTGCCGTAGCGTGTCGCGGACCGTCCCCGGCCAGGTAGGGGCGGCGTGGGGTGGGGGCCATCCCCGCACCTTACGACGCGCTGGAAGGGCCATCTGCAGGAGTGAAGCTTTTCCGTTCAGGCCGCGGCGGCGCGCCTCGCGTCTCGGAGCTTTCTGCGGGCGGCTTCCTGATCGGCGTGGTGCACACCGGTTCCGTCTGGAACACCGCTCTCGAGGTTGTGGTTGGTGAGTCCGGACAGGCCCGTTCGGACTTGCTCCTCGACGAGAGATGGGAATGCCAGGCTGATCTCCTCAACTTCGTCGATCAGCCAAGCGGGCGGACGCATCGGAGAGAGGAATCCGGAGATCGGCGTTCCCGAACGAACGAGGCGAGCCGCGGTCCCGATCGTCACATTCACGACTCTGCTTCCCAGCCTGCCGCTGCGCCCGTTCCTCATCCCTTCGCGATTGGCCACGATGGCCAGCGCAGTTCTCCATCCGGCGGTGAGTCGTGCCGCACGACGATGAAGCCCGACGAGGCGAGCAGGGTCCCACATCAACCCGTAGGTCTGGCGGAGCCCGCTAAGCAATTGACCGACGTTCTCCGGGTAGAGGTACTGATCCGGCGGGGGTGGGGAGATGCTCGGCCCTCGAGCCAGGAAGACGATGTCCAGCCCGATCTCGATCGCCACGTGCGTGGCGACGTCTGCGCTCGAGTTCAGCCGGAGCTCCCGGTCGCCGTAAAGATGCTCACCACATGCGCGCCCCACCAGCGGATGAATCGCGATGTCCCCGAGCACGTGGGTGATCCAGCCCCAGGCAAAAGCTCGGTCGTGGACCGTGTGGGAGGCCGCGAGGATGGACCGGGTCAGATCGGCGGTGTCGACGTAATGGGTCAGCTCAGAGAAGAACCGGTCGCTCCCCGGCACATACCCCCAGTCCGGGCCCAGCGCGCCGTGCAGAAACGCCCGTTGAGCTCCGGGCGCATCGAGTGGAAAGGGGGAGCGGGACGGCTCCGCCTCCCAGGCGGCCATCGCCCGGTCAGCGAGATGGAGATGGATATTTGCGCAAGGCATCGGTATCGAGTCGGGGCCAGGTGGGGTGTACCACACTGGCTTCTATCTCATGGAACCATCGACTCCAAGCGATCGTTCCGCGACTGAATCGAATCCGTCGCCACGAGCAACTTTCGAACGGAACGCGCACGTGGCAGGCTGGATCCGGCCACGATCTCCGCTTTTTCTCTCTCCGTGCGCTGAACCTCCTGGGGCGGATCAGCCTTCTTGTCGCCGCATCCGAGCAGCACCACCGTAAGCAGGCCACCGATCGCGAGCTTCCTCATGAGCGAATCTCCTTACTGCGCTGGTTCGTGCCTTAGTCGGGCGAACGACCCTCGAGAAGGTCCCCGACGCGGGCCGTCCAGATCCGATCGGTGACCTGCTGATCGGGGCCGATTCCGCCGACGATCACGATCGTGTTGTCGGCAACTATCAGGCCGCGGTGATCCATGGATGGGGTCGGCAGGGGAGGTAGATCGACGTACCGCCCGCTGAGCACGTGGAACGCGAATCCCTCCGATCGTGGCACGGAGGGTGAGCCGTTATATCCTATCCCGTTGTAGTTGTATGGGTTATCCGTCCCACCATAAATGAAGATCCAGGGCCCGAAGGTCCCGGCCGCCCCACGATACAATCCTGGACCCGGGTGATCCACGAGACGCGCCCACGTCAGGCTGCCGGGGCGGCGCGGATCGATCTCTCCGCGCCAGGACGCCTCGTCCATCGCAAAGCGCGGCGCGTCCGTCCGAACAGCCGCCCCGTCCACGTAAACGATGGCGTTGCCAGAGAGCGCGCCCGTGTGCCCGAAGACGGGCCGCCCCGGAATGGGCGTGCCCCCGAACCAGCGATCTCCCGCCGGGTCGTAGATCTGGACGTCGGGCACGTTGTTCCGGTCATGCCACCCGGAGACGACGTAGATCAGAGAGTCGCGCCAAACTCCCGAGACCGCGTCGTCCACGGGCACCGGGATGGGAGAGCCGGACGACCATGCTTCCGACGACGGGTCCCAGACGTCCACGTTCGCCAGCGACGACTCGGACCCGTCTTCAGCGATCGTGTATCCCCCGAACACATAGATTCTGCCTGACACCGCCTGAGCCGTAGCGGCGAGGCGGCCAGGCCCCGGAACCGGGGGGAGGGCCGTCCAGATGTCGTCCCCCATTCGCCACCGGTAGGCTCTGGCCGTTGCGCCGTCCCACGCCAGTGACGCATCCAGACCCAAGAAGGAATAGACCGCTGTGCCGCGCGGCCCTGAAGCTACGGCCACGGCGTTGTTCGTGACGGGCTCGGGGAGCGGAGGGCCGGGTGTCCAAGGGGACTGTGTGGACAGGCCGATCAGGGCGAACAAGGAAGCGGCGGTCAAGCCTCGATTACTCCGGGCGAGAAGCGCCGGACATCTCGTGGCCACGGGCTCCGGCGCCCCCGATGCCTAAGGGCGTCGGTCTCCACCTCGGCGGAACCCTCCCGCACGGCTCAGGCGGTGGGAAGCCCGTGCTTGATCACGTGCTCCATCGCGTCGCCGAACCGATCGAGCTCTTCGAGCGTCGTGTAGACGCTCGGTGAGATCCTCGACCCCTCGAACTCGGCATGCTTGATCGCAACCGCGATGATCCTGTGGTCACGCCACAGGTACTCGTTGAGATCGCGGGGGTCGACACCCTCGATCTGCACGTTGGCGATCCCGCAGGCGAAGCCAGGCCGCCGGCTCGTGTGCAGGCGTACCCCGTCGTGTTGTAAGAGGCGGTCCGCCCAATAGTCCCTGAGGTAGATCAGGCGGGCTTCCTTCCGTTCGCCTCCGATGCCCTGGTGGAATGTCAACGCCTCTCCGATGGCCAGGTAGTTGGCAGCCGGATGAGTGCCGATCTCTTCGAACTTCCGGATGTCCGCGTCCATCCGCTCGGGCGCCGCCATCAAAGGCCAGATCTCGGGGATCTTGTCCCGTCGGACGTAAAGGAGGCCGGTTCCGTGCGGGGCGAAGAGCCACTTGTGGAGTGAGGTCGCGTAGTTGTCCACGTCCAGATCGGACAGCTTGAACTCGAAATGTGCCATGGCGTGGGCGCCGTCGATCACCACCGGAATCCCATGGCGGCGGCCGAGGGCCGTCAGCTCCGTCACTGGGAGGATCTGCCCGGTCAAGTTGATCATGTGGCAGCAGAGAATCATCCGCGTCCGCGGCGTGATCGCCTCCTCGAAGAGCCGCACGATCTCGGCAGGGTCCTCGGCGGGAACGGGGATCTGGATCTGCGTGAGCACCACGCCCTCGCGGCGCTCACGCTGTTTGAACGTCGTGATCATGCGCCCGTAATCCTGAGTCGTCGTCAGGATCTCATCCCCTCGCGACAGATCGATTCCGAGCTGGAGGATCTGGAGCCCCTCGGACGCGTTGCGCGTGAACGCGATCTCCTCGGGGTCGACGCCCCACTGCCTGGCCATCCTTTGCCGGACGCCTTCGCGCTGCGGCTCGAGGATCTGCCACATGGTGTACGTCGGCGCCTCGTTCGAATAGTCCAGGCGTCGCTTCATTGCCTCTTGAACCCAACGCGGAGACGGGCTCACGCCGCCGTTGTTGAGGTTGATCAAGGTGCGATCCACGGTAAACGCGCGGGCCACCTCGCCCCAATAATCCTCGTCTTGGGCGACCTGCTGCGGGGTGCCCGGCCACTTCGACAGGTTTTCCGCGATCTCGCGTGCGCTGGCCGATAGGTCCGCGGGAAGGACCGGCAACCCGGCGGCGGCCATCGCGGGCACGGCGAGCGAACCGAGGAACTGACGGCGGCTGGACATCTTGGGCCTCCTGACGAACTCGTTGATGGACCCTCGAGGGGTCAGCGTGAGGATAGGGCACGCGACCCGGGATGTCACGTGTGACTGAACGTGGTCGGTGCCCGATTTGTCGCCCGGTTTGCCCTCGCCGAGCGGGGCGCCCCAGGGGATCCTCCGGGCTCAAGGATCTCCCACCGGGGCCGATACTCATTCGTTACGGTCATAGCGGGACTTCAAGCGCCCGAGTGCGATCCAAACCCCCCTTCGAGTCGTAAGGAGCCAAGCCGTGGCAATCATCAGTATCGACCGGGCAGAAGAGGGGATGGTCGTATTGTCGGGAGTTACCGACCGAGCCGGGCGTCTGCTCATTCCGGCAGGGAAGGAGCTCGAAGAGAAACACCTCCGCGCCTTGAAGATGTGGGGCATCGATTCCATCGAGATCGAAGGCGAGGACGACCTTCCTGAGGAGGACCTGGCGATCGAGCCGTGGGCCTCCGAGGAGGCCGTGCGGCTCCTCGATGCTCTGTTCGAGCACGCCGATCGGCAGCACCCCTTCATCGAAGGCTTGCACGCGTACTGCATGGTCCGTCTGGCGCGGCGCGTCCAAGCGGCGGGAGCGGGGGTGCCTCATGTCGCTTAAGGCAGCCGACCTCGTGGCAGGAGCCGTGACAATCTCGTCCCCGCCGCTCGTGTACCAGCGGTTGGTTGAGGTCATCAACCACCCGCGGAGCGGGCCCTCCGACATCGCCGCGGTCATCAGCGAGGACCAGGGTCTGACGGTGCGACTCCTGAGGGTGGTGAACAGCGCGTTCTTCTCGTTCCCGCAGCGGATAGAGACCGTGACCCAGGCGGTAACCGTGGTCGGAACGGTTCAGGTGCGGGACCTCGCGATGGCGACGTCCGTCATGACCCTCTTCGACGATGTGCCCCCCGAGCTCGTGAACATGGAGTCCTTCTGGAAACACTCCCTCGCCACGGGCGTCGCCGCGCGCGTGATCGCCGGCGTACGCAAAGAGGACAACGTGGAGCGCTTCTTCGTGGCGGGACTCCTCCACGATGTGGGCAGGCTCATCATGTGCATGCGCGCGGGCGAGTTGGTCAAAGACGCGATGGAGCAGGTAGAGGCGGAAGGAGGCCTCCTCTACGCTGCGGAAAAGGGAATCTTCGGCTTCCATCACGCGAAGGTGGGCGGCCTGCTGATGGACCAGTGGAACATGCCGGCCAGCTACCGCGAAGGCGTGGCGTACCACCACAACCCAAGACGGGCCAGTCGATTTCCGGTCGAGACTGCCGCGGTCCACGTGGCCGATATCATCGCGAACGGCATGCAGTGGGGGAGCAGCGGCGAGAGACGCGTGCCCGATATCGATGGTCACGCGTGGGACGCCCTCGGGATCGACCCGACGAGGCTGCCAACGATCTTCGACGACATCGAGCACCAGTTCGGCGCGGTCGCACAGCTGACGCAAGGATTAGGGGAAGCGTGAGCATCGCCGATCTGGCGGGAATCGCCACCGACGAGACGGAGCGGGACCTCAAGGTCTGGCTCAACGAAGCGCTCGACGGGGTCGCGGCCGTCACTCGCTCGTTCCACACCGACGCTGGTCACACGACGACAGCCACGGAGGTGTTCCACGCGGCAAAGCCCGCCATTCGGCGACTGGCGGACTTCAGGGCACTAGCCTTCCTCACGGTGGAAGGAGACGGCCTGGACTTCACGCTCGAGGACATCGATCCGCCTCACGAACGGCTCGAAATCAGCAGGGAGCTGGATCATCAGGTTTCGGAGAGCACCTTTTCGTGGTCCCTCTACCAGAACAGACCGGTCATCGTGCCGGGTCGTTACGTCGGCCGCTGGGTGCTGCTCAACGTCCTGGCGACTCCCGCGCGCGTCGTGGGGATGTTCGTCGGTGGCCTCGCCAATGAGACCGGCTTCCTCCCCGACCTCGCTCAGAAGGTCCTCTCGATCCTTTTCGCCGGCTGTGCCAGCGTGATCGAAAGCCAGAGCCTCTATGCCGAGCTGCGTGATCACAACCACAACCTCGAGGGAATCATCGAGGAACGCACCCGGAAGCTGAGCGAGTCCGAGGGAGCGGCTCGGGCGGCGAATCTGGCGAAGAGCGAGTTCCTGGCCAACATGAGCCACGAGATCCGCACACCGATCAACGGCATCGTCGGCATGAACAGCCTGTTACTCGACACTGAGCTGACTGATGAGCAACGCGAGTACGCCGAGACGAGTCAGAAGTCGGCTGACACTCTGTTTCACGTCATCAACGACATCCTCGACTATTCCAAGATCGAGGCGGGCCGCCTCGATCTAGAGACGATCGCATTCGATTTGCGCAGTGTGTTGGAGGACGTCGCGAGGGTGCTCGGTCCGAGTGCCGGCGAGAAGGGCGTCGAGTTGGTTCTCCGATACGACCCGACCGCGCCGAGAGCCGTGACAGGAGACCCCGGACGGATCCGACAGATCGTGATGAACCTGGTCGGCAACGCCGTGAAGTTCACGGCCGAGGGCTACGTACGGCTCGATGTTGCCCCGGCTTCGTCCAACGAGGGGCACACCCTCCGGATCTCTGTGGAAGACACTGGAATCGGTGTCGCCGAGGACCATCTCCAGAAGATCTTCGGGGAATTCGAGCAGGCGGACACGTCCACGACCCGCAGATTCGGTGGCAGTGGGTTGGGTCTCGCGATCAGCCGCCACCTCGCCCATCTCATGGGCGGGAACGTTGGAGCGGCGAGCAGGGAGGGGGAGGGTTCGGTTTTCTGGTGCGAGGTCCCACTGGGTCTGGCCGGTGCGCACGAGGTGGCGTTGCCGGAGCCCGTTCGACTCGCCGGCGAGAGGCTCATGGTCGTCTCCCAGTGTGCGCCCCTGGCGGAGGCGCTCCGAGAGGAGATCGAGGCCTGCTCCGGTACGGCCGTGATCAGGCCTTCGGTTCGCGACGCATTGGACGAGCTTCGACGGGCCGAGGCAGTCGAGACGTCATGCAAGGTGGTCCTCGTCGACCACGACTTGCCGGACCGCGGCTGCGAGAAGCTCGCATTCGCACTGCGGGGAGATCCGCGTCTGAAGGACACCCCGCTCGTACTCCTCAACTCGGTGACGCGTCAGTCCGAAGCGAGCCGAATGCTTCGCGACGGATACAGCCGCCATCTGCTCAAGCCAGTTCAACAGGAGCAGCTGTGGCGCCTGCTGGAGGCTCTGCGAGGAGTGGACGGCGCCGGCTCCAAGCACCTGGTGACCTTCAAGGACCGGCCGGCCGGCCGGTCTGCTCAGCCGCGGCCTACCGTGGAGCCGGATTCGCGAGGTCACCTGCTGCTGGCCGAAGACGACCCCGTAAACCAGAGAGTCGCGGTGGGGATGCTCGCGCGCCTCGGGTATTCGCACCAGCTCGCGTCAAATGGTCGCGAAGCACTGGCAGCCGCACAGTCAGGCGTGTTCTCAGCCATCCTGATGGACTGCCAGATGCCCGAGATGGACGGCTTCGAGGCAACCGCCGCTATTCGAGCATCGGAGGACGAAGACACGCGCGTGCCGATCGTGGCTCTGACGGCGAGCGCAATGCGGGGCGATCGCGAACGGTGCCTCGCCGCGGGAATGGACGACTATCTCACCAAACCGTTGACCCTCCAGGCCCTCGCCGATTCTCTCGACCGGCAGGTGCCCTCTACGGCCGCGCCTGAGGTGGACCAACCCAAGGTGACCGCGGACCTGACGGCGGTCATGGACTCGGAGACTGCGCTCCACCGCGTCGGGGGCGACCGGGAATTGCTTGCCGAAGTCGCCCACATCTTTCTGGAGGGCTGGCCGCAGCAACGGGAGGCCTTGAGGGCCGCCGCGCGTACTTGCGACGCGACTGAGTTGTTCCGGAGCGCCCATCGGGTGAAGGGAACGGCCGCCAACCTGGCAGCGAACACGATCGCGCGAATCGCCGAGACCCTCGAGCGACGGGGCACGGCCGAGAGCCTGGACGGCATCGAGCCGGAGATCGAGCGGCTCGAGAAGGCAGTCGAGACGTATGGCCGAGCGGTGGCGAGCTGGGCGGGCGGGAAAGCACGGTAATGACTGCCGCACCTCGCGTCGTCGTCGTCAACGACGATCCGGGTCAGCTTCGTCTGATCTCGGGTCTCCTCGAGAAGCGCGGAATCGCAATTACCGGCTTCACCGATCCAGAGGAGGGGCTGCGGACGCTACAAACAAGCAACGGCATAGACTTGGTAGTGGTTGATCTTCACATGCCCGTCATCGACGGGTGGAGGTTCTGTCGCCTCCTACGCTCGCCCGACTTCCCGTCGTTCAACGAGACTCCGATCCTCGTCGTCTCCGCCACATTTTCCGGGACGGACGTCGAGGCGGTCACCGCCGACCTGGGCGCGAATGCCTTCCTTCCCGCACCCTTCGCGCCGGAAACCCTATATGGGTACGTCGACGAGCTGCTGGCGGGGCGGAAGCCACGTGCGACCCTGACAACGGTCATCGTGGACGACGAGCCCATGCTACGCGATTCCCTCGCCCGCTCCTTCGAAGCCCACGGCTTCGAAGTCCAGACTGCGGCGACAGGCGAGGAGGGGAGGGAGCTCATCCAAGAGATCCGGCCCGACGTCTTGATTCTGGATTACCATCTCCCGGACCTGCCGGGGGGAGACCTCCTGGACATGGTCAACCGCCCAGGAGACCCGACAATCGCCATCGTGATCACCGGTGACGCCGATCCCTCGCTCCCGGTGGAGATGCTTCGGCGGGGGGCCGACGCCTACATACGCAAGCCCTTCAGCCCGAACTACCTCGTCGACGTGGCCCGGCACTCGAGGAGGGAACGCTCTCTCCTGCGCGTAGAGGAGATCCTCGAGGCCCGAACACAAGAGCTGCGGGCTTCTGAAGCACGATATCGCTCGCTCTTCGCAGCGATTCCGGAGCCGGTCCTCATCCTCGATCGGGAGGGCCAGATTCTCGAAGCTAATCGGGTGGCCGAAGTCACGTTGGAGAGTGAGCCCGGAGCGTTGGAGCAGGCGAAGCTCCGCGACCTCCTTCCGGGCGAGCGGATCGACGAGGTCTCGGCCGAGTTGACGCGGGTCTGGGAGGACGAAACCGGCGATTTCGACACCGTGCTACAGACCCGGGGCGGCACGGCGTTCGAGGCGGAGGTGAGCGCCCGCGTCATCGAATACCAAGGCGCGAGCGCACTGCTCACCGTTTCGCGGGACGTGACCGAGCGAAATCGGTCACGGGAAGCGCGCCGCCAGCTCGACGCCAAGATCCAGCATCAGCAGAAGCTGGAAAGTCTCGGGGTGCTTGCTGGGGGCGTAGCCCACGACTTCAACAACCTTCTCGTCGGTATGCTGGGCAACGCGACGCTGGCGCAAATGGACCTCTCTCCTGGAGACCCGGTCTGGGAGTGCGTGAAGCAGATCGAGGTCGCCGCGCGGCGAGCCGCTGAGCTGACCGCTCAGATCCTCACTTACTCCGGAAACGCGAAGGTCACTCTGAAGGAGGCAGACCTGACGCAACTGATCCGCGAGCTCGGTCAGCTCGTCGAGCCCGCCGTGTCGAAGAAGGCCGTGGTCCGCTACGACCTCGACGAGGGCCTCCCTCCGATTCGCTGCGACAGCAGCCAGATCCGCCAGGTGATCATGAACCTCATCATGAACGGCTCGGATGCGCTGGAGGGGGAGAGAGGGATCGTCGGTGTCCGGGCATCTGCAGTGGACGCCGACCGCGACGATCTCCAAAGCGCCCTGATCGGGAACGATCTGCCGGAAGGGCCTTTCGTCGTGCTCGAGGTGACCGACACTGGGGTCGGGATGGATGAGGCGACGTGTCAGAAGATGTTCGACCCGTTCTTCACGACGAAGTTCACTGGGCGCGGGCTCGGGCTCGCCGCGACCCTGGGCATCATACGTAGCCACGGCGGATCAATCACCGTGAAGAGCGAGCCGGGGAGTGGTACGACGATCCGCGTCATGTTGCCCGCCGTGAAAGGCGAAGTCCGAGCCCAGCCTCCCAAGGAGCCGCCCACCGACAAGCGCTGGCGCGGGTCGGGAACCGTCTTGATCGTTGACGACGAGGACGCCGTCCGCCGAGTCGCCAAGAGCACGCTCGAGAGGTTCGGATTCAACGTGCTCGTCGCGTCGAACGGGCAGGACGGAGTCGATTCCTACAAGCAAAACGAAGCGGGGATCCGGGCCGTCTTGCTCGACCTGGCGATGCCCGAGATGGACGGAGAAGAAGCTCTCGCCGCGATTCGTGCGCACGATCCACGCGCCCGGGTCGTGTTATCCTCAGGGTACGGGGAAGCCGAGTTGATCGCTCGGCTCAAGGACAAGGGCGCCGCGGGATTCCTCTCGAAGCCATACGGTCCTCTCGAGCTAATCGAGTCCCTCCGCGCGATCCTCCCGTGTGAGGAAGAGGATCGGCCCAGGGTCACGCCGGCGGACGTCGTGGCGACAGGCTGATCTCCGCGATCTCTTCCGGAACAAAACGGGCCCGGACGAGCTATTCCCTCCGACTTGCGAGCGAACCCTTCCCAGTCGGGAGATCATCGAGCTTGACGTCCCGGATCGACCGCCTGGTCAGACGGTCCCACCGACCACTCTGCCTAATGGCGACGCTCCTCGGCTCCGTGCCCTGTCTCGTCGACGCACAAACACCCGCCCGGTCCGATTCGGTGATCGCCGACTCCACCCTTTTCAACCTCGACCCAGTCATCGTAACCGCGACGCGACGTGACCTTACGGCCGATCAGATTGCCGTTTCGATCAACCTCGTCGGCCGAGCCGAGCTCAGGCAACAGCCCAGTCGGTTGCTCCTCGATGCATTGGTCGCCGAGCCGGGCCTCCTGGTTCAACAGACCACGGCGGGGCAGGGAGCCGCATTCATCCGCGCGTTGACGGGCAGCCAGGTGCTCTTGATGGTCGACGGGGTGCGTCTCAACAACGGCACGTTCCGACAGGGCCCGAGCCAGTACCTGTCGTCGGTGGATCCTGAGATCATGGAGCGGATGGAGGTCGTCCGGGGCGCTTCGTCCGCCCTATACGGATCCGACGCGATGGGAGGGGTCATCAACGTGATCACCCGCCGTGGCGCGAATCTCCTCGAGGTCGAAGAGACCGCTGCCATCGAGGGGTCGTACACCTACGACGGCGCAACCAACGGGAGCCGTGCCCGCGCCTCGGGGGCGGCGGCGCTCCCCGATCTGATGTCGGGGCTCGAGGCCTTCGGGGGCGTGAGCTTCGCGACCTATTCGGACCTCGTCCCTGGGGGTGGCCTGCCCGCCCAGGACCCGACGGGATACGACCAATGGGGCGCGGATCTCCGGCTGGATCTCCAGGCGACCCCCGCGCTGCGTTTCGAGTTGGCCGGCCAGCACGCCGAACAAAGCGACGTGCCGCGGTACGACCGCTACGTCGACTTCCGGAGTCCCGAGCTCCCCGGCGGCGGCGTCGGCAGGAGCGCCCTCTATCTGTTCGAGCCTCAGGACCGATCATTGCTTCGGCTCAGAAGTCACGTCGTGTCCGACCGCGCTTGGATGTCGTCCCTGGACGTCCAGCTATCGTGGCAGAACCAGCGGGAGGGTCGTGCGATCCGAAGTCAATCGACGATCGAGGGAGTGCTCACACCGTCGGAACGCGTCCGACACGTTTCCGACGGCGTACGCTCCCTCGCGCTCGACGTGCAGGCCCAGACGATCATCGCGGACGGCCGGGGTGCACTGACGTACGGGATCGAGGCGTGGGACAACACGACCGACTCCAAGGGGTGGACCGAGGATGTCGCCACCGGTGCTCTCACGCCGACCATGCGCGCGAGCGGTGCCGAGCTCGTCCCTACGGGGCGCTTCCCTGACGCGTCCAGCTTTCGCGGCGCGGCCGCCTACGCCTTCGCCGATCAGCCATGGGGGCGGCTGAGGGTACAGCTTGGTGGGCGCGGCAGCCTCTATTGGGTCAAGACCAGGGTCGGTGACGACTTCGGGGGGGACGTCGACACGCGGGTGGGCAATGTGACAGGAGAGCTCGGGATTGTCTTCGATGCGTCCGATGTCGTGTCCCTGCGGGCACGGGCCGCACAGGCTTTCCGCGCTCCGAACATCTACGACTTGACCCTCGTAGGGGACGTCCCGGGCGGATTCGCGCTCCCCGGTCCCGACCTTCAACCCGAGACGAGTTACACGCTCGAAGCGGGAATCCATGTCACTCGACCTACGTTCTCTGGGGACCTCACAGTCTTCCGGCTCAAGATCAACGACCTGATGGACCGCGTCTTCGGGAGCTTCGTCGGGGACACCCTGTTCGGGCCGGACCAGCTGCGCGTCCTGACGATCCAGAATGTCGGTGAGGCCACCCTGCATGGGGCGGAGGCCGCCGTCTCAGCGGCGCTCCCGGCAGGTGTGCGCGCCGACGTGTCGACGTTTTGGACTGTCGGAGACGCGATGGTGGCGCGGGACGGAGTGCTCGTCGAGGAGCCTTTCAGCCGGGTCCCGCCGCTCACCGCGGCGTTCCGGGTCCGCTGGCCGCTCACCGTCGCCGAGCAGCCAGCATGGTTCGAGTACTTCGGAAAAGCGTCCAACGCGCAGACGCGGTTGGGTTTTCGTGACGAGATCGATCGTCGAATCCAGGCGGGAGGCACCCCCGGATACGATGTCCACTCGGTGAGGGCGGGGACGGCCCTGGGCCAGCGACTCCAGGTGGCGATCGGCCTCGAGAACATCTTCGACGAGCTCTTTCGGGTACATGGCTCGGGCATCGACGCGCCTGGCCGCCACCTGTTCTTCAGGCTCGATCTGCGACGCTGAGCTCTACGAGCATGGGTTGATCGGGCATGCGAGCAGGCTACCTTGCCTGTCGCCCCACTCCAATCCCGTGCAGGCCATGATTCGCGTGACCTTTCTCGGCACCGCCGCCGCACGTCCAACGGTTCGCCGCAACGTGAGCGGCATCTCCGTGCAGCGTGAGGGAGAGCTCATGCTCTTCGACTGCGGCGAGGGCACGCAGCGTCAGATGATGCGCTACGGGACGGGATTCGGGCTCTGGGGGATCTTCATCACCCACCTGCACGCGGATCACTTCGTAGGCGTCATCGGTTTGCTTAGGACCATGGCCCTGCAGGGACATACCGAGCAGCTGACGCTCGGCTGCCCAGCAGGCGGTGCCGCTGTGCTCCGAGAAGCGGCCCACCTGGGTCTGGCGAGGATCCAGTTTCCGATCGAGATCCAGGAGTTGGAGCCCGGGGACGTGATCCATCGCGGCGATTACGAAGTCCGGGCGTTCCGGGTGAACCACGGCACGCCGGCGGTGGGGTATGTCCTCAGCGAGGACGACCGTTTGGGACGGTTCGACGTGGCCCGGGCTCGGGCGCTGGGTGTGCCCGACGGGCCGGACTTCGGACGGCTGCATCGGGGAGAGCCCGTCGAGGTCGACGGGCGTGTGATCCGTCCGGAGGAGGTTGTCGGGCCGAGCCGTCGCGGCCGTACGGTCGCGTATACGGGGGACACCAGACCGGCGCCCTCAACGGTCGAGGCCGCTGCGGGCGCCGAATTGCTGATCCACGATGCCACGTTCACTGAGGACGAAGCGGACCGCGCGCGAGCGACGTACCACTCCACCGCCGCGGAGGCGGCGAGGACTGCACGGGAGGCGGACGTCGAGCGACTCGCCCTGACCCATCTCTCAGCCCGCTACTCCGACAACGCCTCGCCGCTCGAGAAGGAAGCACGCGAGATCTTTCCTTCCGCGATCGTAGCGTCCGACGGGCTCTCCCTTGAGATCCCTTACGCGGATCGGCCCACGTCCTCGACCGACGCGGTCGAGCGGGAGGTGGCCATTTGAGCGACCTCGTGCCGACAGTGCGCGATCGCACTTTCGAAGATTCACACACCACGATCGTCGAGTCGGAGCCAACGCGGGAGCAGAGGCTCCTGCGGTGGGGCGTTCGGGCTGCCCAGTGGCGCGCAGTGGAGCTCGCGCAGAGCGTTTTCGGCCCGGGTGTACGGTCGCGGCTCGCAGGCATGACGCCGCGGGGCGCGTTCAGGGGACTTCTTCATCTGGACGTCGAAGTACGCCGCATGAGCCTCAGCGACCACCGAGCACGCGAGGAGCGGTTCCTCGCGACCGTTCAGGCGGACCCGCTTCTCGCTCGCCACCAATTCGTATTCATCTTCGGCGCGCTCGACGAAGGACCCCCGTGACCGAGCCTCCCGGCGCCAGCGACCCAGCCCGAGCGTTTCGCAAGGTGGCCATTGTAGGCCTCGGCCTCGTGGGTGGGTCGCTGGCCCGGGCGCTGAAGGCGCTTCCGAAGCCCCCACGAGTGTCGGCTTCGTCCAAGTCGGTGGAAGACCTGAGGAAGGCCGGGCGCGTGGGTGCGATCGATGCGGCCTCGACGGACTCCAGGGCGATACTGTCCGACGCGGACCTCGTGATCTACGCCACCCCCCTCGACGTGACCCTGCATCTTCTCGAGGAGCACGGGGATGACTGGCCCCAGAACGCGATCGTGACGGACGTTGCGAGCCTGAAGGCGCCGGTGTTGGACCGCATGCGGAGTCTGGGTGAGGTGGCGCGTTACGTGGGGTCGCACCCCATGGCGGGAGGAGAGGGCTCTGGTTTCGCGAGCTCCAGCCCGGACTTGCTGAGTGGCACGGAGGTCTGGCTCGTCGGCGACCGGGCCGAGGATGGCCCGGGCAGAGCGATCGAGGGCTTCTGGAGAATGGTGGGCGCCGACCCCAGCTGGATCGACTCACTCGAACACGACCGGAAGATGGTGTGGTGCAGTCACGTGCCTCAGCTGGCGGCCAATGCCCTCTCTCGCGCCCTGGAGAGCGCCGGGCATGCAGCTTCGGACCTCGGACCGGGCGGTCGGGACATGGTTCGCCTGGCCGCGAGCTCGCCCGAGATGTGGCGCCCTCTCCTCTCATCTTCAGTAGCCGAGGTCGTGCCTGCCCTCCGGGCGCTCGGGCGGTCGGTAGACCAGATCGCCGACCTCCTCGCCGCGGGAGACCTCGACGCCATCGAGGAGTTGATGAAGGCCACAAGCGCGTGGCGCGCCTAGCGCGGATGCAGGTTGTGCCCGATCGCGGCCGGTCTTCGGGCGTCGTCCCTCCGCCTAGAATCCCGGTCCATGGCGCTCCCAGCGAGACTCGCCACATTCGTGCAGAGGTTCCCTAATGGCCGAGCTCGTGGTGCCGGGTGACAAATCCATCTCCCATCGAGCCCTCCTCGTCGCGTCGCTGGCGACCGGAGAGAGCCGTCTACGAGGTCTGTTGGCTGGTGCCGATCCCCAGTCCACCGCGGGGATCCTGCGGGCCCTGGGCGTCACCGTGCCCCCGGTGCCGACCGACGGACGAGAGCTTCGCATCACCGGCGTGGGCGTAAAGGGGCTCCGATCGCCACGAGAAGTGCTGGACTGCGGCAACAGCGGGACCACAGCACGCCTCCTCCTCGGTGTCCTCGCCGGGCAGGACTTCCGTGCGACCCTCACCGGCGATGAATCGCTCCGCCGCCGTCCGATGGGGCGGGTCACGCTCCCATTAGCGCGAATGGGCGCTCACTTCGACGAACTCGGGGCCGCGGGAGCCCTGCCGATCCGGGTCGAGGGTCGAAGGCTCAGACCCCTCGATTACGATCTGCCTGTGGCCAGCGCTCAAGTGAAGAGTGCGCTGCTGCTCGCCGGCGTCACCGGGGGTGTTTCCGTGCAACTCACCGAGCCCGGCCAATCTCGCGACCACACGGAGCGCATGTTGGTCGGTGCCGGGTGCCGGGTGACCAGTCGGCTGGCCACCGGTTCCAACGAGGTCCGACTTCTCGACCCTCCGGATACCCTCGACCCGCTGGACGTGACCGTGCCGGGCGACTTCTCCTCCGCCGCCTTCTTTCTCGCTCTGGGGCTTCTCGGCGGCGGGGGCGACTCGGTGACGCTGCGGTGCGTTGGCTTGAACCCCACGCGAACAGGCCTGCTCGCCGTGTTGAAGAGGATGGGGGCCGACTACGAGATTCACTTGCAGGCTTCTTCCGAGCAGGCCGAACTGGTGGGAGACCTCGTCGTGAGCCCTTCGTCCCTCGTCGCTACGGACGTCGAAGCCGACGAGATCCCAGCGCTGATCGACGAGATCCCCGTGCTGGCTGTCCTTGCGTCTCGGGCACGGGGCACGACGCGCCTCACCGGGGCAGGCGAGCTCAGGCTCAAAGAGTCCGATAGGCTCGGGGTGTTGGCGTCCAACCTCAGGGGTCTCGGAGGGGACGTGGAGGAGCTCCACGACGGCCTGGTGATCGAGGGAGGGGAACAGCCTTTGAACGGTCGAGTCGACGCCCATCTGGATCACCGCATCGCGATGGCCTTCGGGGTCCTCGGCGCGCTCCCCGGCTGCGCGATCGATGTGAAAGGGAAAGACTCGGTGGACGTGAGCTTCCCTGGCTTCTGGGAGGAGTTGGAGCGGATCTCGGCCGGCGTTGCGAGTGCGCCGGAGAGCTCGCGCCCCAGCTCGGTGCCGCCTGGGCCGATCGTGGTCATCGACGGGCCGGCGGGCTCCGGAAAGTCCACGACCGCCCGCGAAGTGGCAGTGCGCCTGGGGTTCCGGCACCTCGACTCAGGCGCACTCTACCGTGCGCTGACTTTCGCGCTGCTCGACGCGGGTGTCGCTCCAGAGTCCTGGCTCGGGCTGAGCGAAGCGGACCTGGACGCGCATGACGTCGACATCGAGCCCACGGACCGGGGGTTTCGCCTTATCCTCCGGGGGCGTCCCCTCGGAACGGAGCTTCGGACGCCCGAGGTGACGGGACACGTGTCGGACCTGGCGGAGCTACCGGCCGTCCGCACCTGGCTTCTTCAAAGGCAGCGTGAGGCCGGAGAGCACGGGCGACTCGTCGCTGACGGCCGCGATCTGGGTACGGTCGTTTTCCCACGAGCCGACCTGAAGGTCTTCCTGGTGGCCGACTTGGACGAGAGAGCCCGGCGACGTGTTCGCGAGAGCGATCCGGAGGTTGCATCCAAGGCTAACGCGGTCGAGGAGGAGGCGGTGCGCCTGCGGGGCCGCGACGAGCAGGATTCGAGCAGATCGGTCGCGCCGCTCAAGAGAGCTGACGACGCGGTCCTCATCGATACGACCCACCTCTCCGTCGACGAGCAGGTCGGGGCCATCCTGGACCTCGCGAGGGACCGGATCATTGCGGGTTGACGGTCCCGGAGACCCCCCGTAGCTTTTCCATGCTAAGCATCAAACGTTTGCGATTTGACGCTTCTGGACCGATGTCCTGGAGCAACCGAATGACCTGGGACGTGGCCTATCGGATTGGCCTCCCAGGTCCTTTCGTCACCTCGAACCCGGGCCGCATAGCCGGCTCCGGCAAAGGAGAGCGTCGCCCGCTGCGGGGGGCGCGAGAGACGACACCATGACCGACCAGACCGAAGAAACTCAGGATCCGACTCAGGACCCCGAACCGCTCGAAGAATCCAGCCTCACCCCAGACACCTCAGAAAGCGTCGGCGCCTCGGAGCCCTCGGGCGACGAACTCTCCCCGTCGAGTACGGTCGCGTTGGCGGAGGAAGCGCCAACCGGTAACGGGACCCCGGATTCCCACCCGGATAGCGCGTTTTTCCGGTCTGAGGACCTGAACGCGGATCCGCGTGGAGATACATCGCCCGATTTCATGCGCGATCCGCAGGGGGAGGAAGGCTTCTCCCTTTCGCGGGACGACTTCGACGCGATGCTGGTTGAGTTCCAGTCCGGTATCCAAGAGGTACGCGAGGGCGAGATCGTCCGCGCCAAGGTGCTGCGGGTTGCCGATACCGCCGTGATTCTCGAGTTCGGCTTCAAGAGCGAGGGGTCGGTTCCGCGGGACGAGTTCAAGGACGCCTCCGCGTTGGAGCCCGGTCAGGAGGTAGAGGTACTCCTGGAGAGCCTCGAGGACGACGACGGCGTCGTCGTCCTGTCGAAGAAGAAGGCCGATTTCCTGCGGGTCTGGGAGAAGATCAAGGAAGCGCACGAGGACGGTACGCCCGTCAAGGGCACGCTCGTCAGGAAGATCAAGGGCGGTGTCACCGTGGACCTCATGGGAGTGGACGCGTTCCTGCCCGGATCCCAGATCGCTCTGCGCCGGGTCCCGAACATCGAGGACCTCATCGGCGAAATCTACGACTTCATGATCATCAAGCTGAACAAGCGGCGGCGGAACATCGTCGTGTCGCGGCGCGTGATCCTGGAGGCGGAGCGCGGAAAGAAGCGCGAGACCCTGGTGAAGGAGCTGCTGGTCGGACAGGTCCGAAGCGGCATTGTGAAGAACATCACCGACTTTGGCGCGTTCATCGACCTGGGCGGACTGGACGGACTACTGCACATCACCGACATGTCCTGGGGACGCGTTGGACACCCGTCGGAGGTGGTGAACATCGCCGCCGATCTGGACGTCAAGGTTCTCGACATCGATTGGGACCGCGAGCGTATCTCGCTCGGCCTCAAGCAGCTGCTGCCATACCCGTGGACCGACATCGACTTGAAGTACCCGGTCGGATCGCGCGTCCACGGTAAGGTGGTGTCGATTACGAACTACGGCGCGTTTGTCGAGCTTGAGAAGGGCGTGGAAGGGCTGGTTCACATTTCCGAGATGTCGTGGACCCGCAACGTCCGGCATCCCTCGAAGCTCGTCTCCATCAGTGACGATATCGAGGCCGTAGTGTTGAAAGTCGATCCCGGCGACGAGAAGATCTCTCTGGGGATGAAGCAGATCGAGGAAGACCCGTGGCTCGGGCTCCCGATCAAGTACCCCACGGGGACCAAGCTCGCGGGCAAGGTGCGCAACCTGACCTCGTTCGGTGCGTTCGTGGAAATCGAGCCAGGCATCGACGGGCTGGTGCACGTTTCGGACATGAGTTGGACGAAGCGAGTAGAGCATCCTTCCGAGATCGTGCAAAAGGGTCAGGACATCGAGGTCATGGTCCTCGACGTCGATGCCGAGAACAAGCGGATATCGCTGGGCATCAAGCAAATCCTCGACGATCCCTGGCCTCAGCTCACGGACCGGTTCGCCCCTGGAGTGGAGTGCAAGGGCCACGTCACTCGAGTCCAGGAAAAGGGCGTCGTGGTCGATCTCGGGGACGACGTCGAGGGATTCGTGCCAGCGTCGCACAGCAACGCGGAGGATCACGAGTTCCTCGAGGAATACTTCCACCCCAGTGACGAAGTCGACCTCAAAGTCGTCGAATCCGACGCCTCCAACCGCAGGATCGTCCTGCAGGTGACTTCCACGCCTGAACGTCGCGCACTGCCCGAGCCGCCGGAAAGCGAGGGGGAAGACGGAGTCGTCGGGGACGACGCGGAAGGTGCGACGGAGGCTGAGGCTTCGTCCGAGGCCCCGACCGGCGAGGAAGGTGTCACGAACGCGCCCACCGAAGATGCCGAGGAAGTCGCTGAGGCGCAGGCGGAGGAAGCGGCCACGGACGCGCCCACCGAAGAGGTCGAGGAAGTCGCTGAGGCGCAGACGGAGGAAGCGGCCACGGACGCGCCCACCGAAGAGGTCGAGGAAGTCGCTGAGGCGCAGACGGAGGAAGGTGTCACGAACGCGCCCACCGAAGAGGCCGAGGAAGTCGCTGAGGCGCAGGCGGAGGAAGCGGCTACGGCCGCACCCACCGATGAGGCGGAGGAAGTCGCTGAGGCGCAGGCGGACGAGGTTGCCACGGACGATGCGCCCACCGAGGAGACGGCTGAGGCGCAGGCGGACGAGGCTGTCACCGACGCGCCCACCGAAGAGGCCGAGGAAGTCGCTGAGGCGCAGGCGGAGGAAGCGGCCACGGACGCACCCACCGAGGAGGCCGAGGAAGTCGCTGAGGCACCGGCGGAGGAAGCAGTCGAGGCACCGGCCGAGGACTCCACCGGCACGGAAGCGTCCGCCGAAGTCGAGGACGATCCCGTTGCGGAGGAGGCCTCGGCCGACTCCGCTGACGCTACCGACGCGGATACCGACGACACTGAATCTGCGGAAGCGGAGGATGCGTCCTCCTCCGACGAGGAATCCGAAGACGAAGCGAAGGAGGACAGCTGAGGCTTTCCTCCGCATCCCGGTTCATGGTAGAGCTCGGACGCTGATCGACAGTATGGACCTTCGAGAGCCCTTGTTTTGACGCGCAGTCCACTCCTCTTCCCCCCTCTGCTGGCGACCCTGGTCGTTGTTGGGTGCACGCGTGTCGGAATCGGTGACACGCTTCGACCGACTACGGATGTCGAGCCGGCCATCGAGGCAGGCGCCATCTCGCGGTCGGCCGAGGTGGCGGGCTCTCAGCTGTTGCGTCGAACCGAAGCCGCGTTCGAGCGTGATGACTACGAGGACGCGCTCGCGGCTGCGCGACAGGTCGTTGATTCCTTTCCAACTCTGCCTGGTTCGTCGACGGCGCTCCGCATAGCGGCCGAGTCGTCGTTTCGGACCGAGGACTTCGCCGGCGCCGACGTCCTGTCGGGACGCTACTCCGGGCTGTTTCCCGCGAACGACCCGCGCGCGGCCGCGGCCCGCGTCGTACAGGGCCGGGCTCGGATGGAGGCCGGAGACGCAGCGGGCGCCGTGAGCGCTTTCATCCTGATTCCCGGTTCCGCTCCAGACAACGCACGCACCGAAGCTCTTGGGCTGGTGCGAGACTTGGTTTGCGGTGTTGAGAGCGAGAGACTCGCGCAAATCGCGGCGGAAGCGCCTTTCGAGACCGACGTGCTCGCCCCGGTTCTCGCGGAACACGCAGTGGGCCTGTATTTCCGCGGTGAAGAGGAGGAGGCGCGCGCGGTCGCCCGCCGGGCGGCGGATCTGGCTCGCGACGGGGAAGAGCGGCGCATCGCGCAGGGCGTCATCGAAGGACGCCTGGAAGAGGTGATCGGGGACGCCCCACTGATCGGTGCCATGCTTCCGACGTCCGGATCGCCGACGATGAGGGAATACGCAACCTTCGTCGAGGAGGGAATTCGTGCCGCGATCTCCGATGAGGAAGAGCGCGCACGGCGGCCGGTGCGGCTCCAGGTCTTCGACAGCGGAGGCAGACCCGAGGAAGCCCAAGACCTCCTGGCCGAGCTGGAGCAGTCCGGTGCTGTAGCCATCGTCGGCCCCCTCCAGGATGCAACACTCGGGAGGGTAGCTGGGAGCCGCCGCCGTCCGCTGCCGATCGTCACCCCCACAGCCCGGACGTTGCCGGAGGGTGAGGAGGCCGTGTATTCGCTCGCAGGGCCGGATCCAGGTGCCGCGCGCGCCCTCGCCCGCTATGCGAGGCAGAGTGGAATCGATCGAGTCGTGGTGCTGTCGGCTTCGTCGCAGCAGTCGATGTTCGATGCTGAGGTCTTCGCGTCCACGTTTCGCTCGGTGGGCGGAGATGTGCTCCGCGAGATGTCCTATCCGTCCGGCCAGACGGATTTCCGGGAGGAGATGAGGGAGATCGCCAGACTGCAGCCGGACGGACTCGTGCTCCCGGTGCCGGCGGCCGACGTACGGCTCGTGGCACCGCAAGTGACGTTCTTCGGCCTGGATTCCCTCGGAATCCAAGTTCTGGGCACTGCAGACTGGGCCACTCAGGACGTGCTCCAGGGGGTCGCTCCCCGACATACCGACGGCGTCTTCACCGTTACGCCGCGCCTTCCAGGCGGGCAGGGCGAGGCGTACAGGCGATTCGTTCGGACATACGAGGAGCTCTTCCGCAAGTCTCTGCGCAGCGACATCCCGGCGCTCGGATGGGACGTGGCGGGGCTGCTTATTACGGCCTTCCAGAGCGGCGCGCGCAGACCGAGCGACGTTCGGGAGGCCCTCGAGCGCATCGAGGCGTTCGAAGGGGCGACCGGTACTCTTTCCGTCGAATCCGGCAGCATCATACGGACCTACCACGTCGTTCGGATCCTGAATAGGGAGATCGTCCCCGTTTTCAACGCGAACAACTGATGCCTCGCCGTCACCACGCTCGTCGTCCCGTGTCCCTCCACCCCGCCCGCGGCGGCGATACCGTCCCGAAATGAGCATGCGAGACAAGCTGGAGCGGCTGGAACGGCTTCGGCAGGAAGCTGAGCTGGGCGGAGGCGAGAAGCGTCTCGCCGTGCAGCACCAGAGCGGAAAGCTTTCGGCCCGGGAGCGCCTCGATCTCCTCCTCGACGAGGACAGCTTTGTCGAGTTCGACCGCTTCGTGACCCATCGGTCGAGCGAGTTCGGGCTCGCCGACAAGAAGTTCCTCGGCGACGGCGTCGTCACCGGCTACGGGCAGATTCACGGACGTCTCGTCTACGTGTTCTCGCAGGACTTTACGGTGTTTGGTGGATCTCTTTCGGAGGCCCACGCGGAGAAGATCGTGAAGCTGCAGGACCTAGCGCTGAAGACGGGAGCGCCCGTCGTGGGCCTGAACGACTCCGGAGGAGCCCGCATTCAAGAGGGTGTCGTCTCCCTGGGGGGGTACGCCGACATCTTCCTGCGCAATACGCTGGCCTCTGGTGTGATCCCCCAGATCAGCGTGGTCATGGGTCCATGCGCCGGCGGGGCGGTCTACTCACCGGCAATCACAGACTTCGTCTACATGGTTCGGGGAACGAGCTTCATGTTCGTGACAGGCCCGAATGTCGTGAAGACCGTCACTCACGAAGACATCGACATGGAGGGGCTGGGTGGGGCGGACGTTCACGCTTCCACTTCTGGAGTCGCGCACTTCGCGTACGACTCGGAGCCTGAGACCCTCGAGGCGGTGCGCGACCTCTTCCGCTACATCCCACAGAACAACACCGAGCCGGCGCCGCGGCTGGAGACAGAAGACCCCTCCGACCGAGCAGATGAAGCTCTACTCGATATCATACCGGACAACCCCAACAAGCCGTATGACATACATGACGTCCTGCAACGGGTTGTCGACGACGGCGCGTTCTATGAGGTGCACGCTGACTTTGCGGGAAACATCATTACTGGCTTCGCACATTTGGGTGGACATTCGGTTGGGGTCGTCGCGAACCAGCCGGCGGTCCTGGCGGGCGTCCTCGATATCGATTCGTCGGACAAGGGTGCCCGCTTCGTGCGCTTCTGCGACGCGTTCAACATTCCGCTGGTGGTCTTCGAGGATGTCCCCGGCTTCCTGCCAGGCGTCGCTCAGGAGCATGGCGGCATCATTCGGCACGGGGCCAAGCTCCTCTACGCGTTCGCGGAGGCAACAGTGCCTAAAGTCACCGTGATCACGCGCAAGGCGTACGGTGGCGCGTACGACGTCATGAGCTCCAAACACATCCGGGGGGACATCAACCTCGCCTGGCCGACCGCGGAGATCGCCGTGATGGGCCCAAAGGGGGCAGTCGAGATCCTCTTCCGCAGAGATATCGCCGACTCGAACGATCCAGATGCCACGACCGAGGCTCACATGGAGGAGTACCGGGAGCGCTTCGCCCACCCTTATGTGGCGGCCGCGCGAGGCTACCTGGACGACGTCATCGACCCGAGGGAGACTCGATCGCGGCTCGTCAGCGCGCTCGATATCCTCGAAAACAAGCGTGACGCGAACCCCACGCGAAAACACGGCAACATTCCCCTCTAACAGCGTCGTAGAAGCGGGGAGCCCAGCCGTCCACATGTCTGACACGACCCGTTGTGTAGTATGTGGCGAAGAGCTCGCCCGGATCGACCCGTTGGAGCCCGCAGCGGGTTGCAGGCGAGCCTACGACCTGAGCCGGGGACGCCTCTGGGACGTCTGTCCCCGGTGCACTCGCTGGAACCCCGTTCCCCTCGAGCTGCGCTGGGAAACGCTCGAGGCGTGCGAGCGATCCGTGAGCGATGACGGAAGACTGGTCGTGTCGTCCGAGAACCTCTCCTTGGTACGGGTTGGAAGCGGTGAGCTGATCCGGGTCGGGGAGGCGCCACGCGTGGAGTTCGCTGGTTGGCGCTATGGCTTGCGCGCGCCCCGCCCACGGGTACGAGGACTCTGGCGAGGATTGCTGCCCGGGCTACCCATGGCTCCGCTCGGCGGATACGACCAGTATTTCGGTGGCTTGGGCCCACCACCGGACCGCTGGGTGGCATCGCCGTTCATGGCCGAGGCCGCGATTCTCACCTACGCGTTCACTGCGATTCCCTTTGCCCCGGATTGCCCCTCCTGCGCAGGCCCGATGCTCCTCGCGCCCTGGGACTTTCAACGGGTCAGATGGGGACACGGGGACAGCGGCCCGGGAGTCATGGCCCCCTGCGCGCGGTGCGGAGCGACCGTGTTCCTTGGCGGAAGCGTTGCACGTCCCGCGATTCGGTTGGGCCTCTCGCTCGTCACGGGCGGCGACGAAGCAAGGGTGTTGGCCGAGCCCGCGGCCCACGAGATCGACCAGGCGGGAGGCTCGTACCCGTTTGTCGATCGACTCTCACACGACGAAGTCGCGATCGGAGAGATGGAAGCCGGTGAGCGGATTGCGTTGAAGATCGCACTCGACGAGGAGGCGGAGATCGAGGCCCTGGAGGACGAATGGCGGAGCGCCGAGGAGATCGCTGCCATAATGGACGGTGAGCTCACCGAGGTGCCCGGGTTCGAGGAGTTCCGGCAGCGTGTCCTGGGAGAGGGCGGATAGCGCGTCGCCTTCCAAGGCTCGCCGTTCCCCTGCCCATCGGGACCCTTTAAGTTCCCGCCGCGAATCCTACCCCGCCGAAATCACACAGTCGAAAGGAGTTGCGCCCTGGTGTTGGAGTCCGTTCTGATCGCGAATCGAGGTGAGATCGCCCTTCGGATCATCCGCGCCTGCCGAGAGCTGGGCGTTCGGAGCATCGCCGTGTATTCGGAGGCCGATCGCTCGGCCCCCCACGTGCTGGCCGCAGACGAAGCCCACCTCATCGGTCCCGCGGCGTCCGCGGACAGCTATCTGAGGATCGACCGGATCCTCGAGGCCGCGCATCGCTCCGGCGCCCGCGCCGTGCATCCCGGATACGGCTTTCTTGCCGAGCGCGAGCCATTTGCCCGGGCAGTCGCAGGGGCGGGACTCGTCTTCATCGGGCCGGCCCCCGAGACCATCGAGACGATGGGCGACAAGACCCGAGCGCGCCGGCGCATGCGCGATGCCGGCGTTCCCATCGTCCCCGGACTCCTGGAGCCGCTGTCGGACCCCGCGGAAGCGCGGCGCGAGGCCGCGGCCGTGGGCTTCCCCGTCCTCTTGAAGGCCGCTGCCGGCGGGGGCGGCAAGGGCATGCGGGTCGTCGAGGACTCGGACGACATCGAACGAGCGTTCGACGCCGCAAAGCGCGAGGCGATGGCCGCGTTCGGTGACGATTCGATCTATCTAGAGCGCTATTTGGAGGCTCCGCGCCACATCGAGATCCAGGTGTTGGGGGACACGCACGGCCATGTGGTGCATCTGGGCGAGCGCGAGTGCTCTATTCAACGACGGCATCAAAAGCTCATCGAGGAAGCCCCTTCGCCTGTCATTTCGCCGGAGGTCCGAGCCAACATGGGCGCCGCCGCCGTGAAGGCTTCGGAGGCCGTGGGATACGTCGGAGCTGGGACGGTGGAATTCCTCTATCAGGACGGCGAATACTACTTCCTGGAAATGAACACGCGGCTGCAGGTCGAGCACCCAGTAACCGAGCTCGTTACTGGCCTCGACCTGGTGGTGTGGCAAATCAGAGTCGCCGCGGGCGAGCCCCTGAGCTTCGCCCAGGAAGACGTGGTGCTTCGCGGCCACGCCATCGAGTGCCGCATTACGAGCGAGGACCCGTTTCAGGGCTTCCTCCCCGCCACCGGGTTCGTCGAGTTCCTCGAGATCCCCGCGGGTGCCGGAGTTCGGTGGGACGGGGGGATCCATCCGGGTTTCGAGATCGGACTCCATTACGATCCGCTCCTGGGTAAGCTGATCGCTTGGGGGGCGGACCGCGCGGAGGCCATCAGGCGCATGTCGCGTGCCCTCGACGAGCTCGTCGTGGGTGGAATCGCGACCTCGACGCCCTTCCATCGCAGAGTCATGAGGCACGAGGCCTTCCTGCGCGGCGACCTCGATATTCGGTTCATCGAAGACCATCCCGAGCTCCTCGACCCGACCCTCGAGCCCGACACCGTGCGGACCATCGCCGCCGTCGCGGCGATGCTGGAGGACCAGCGCCGCCGCGACAGGCTGCCTCGGGGGGCGAAGAACGGCACTCGACCCTCCTTCTCGGCCTGGCGTGCCGCTGGATGGCCATGGAGCACGTCGGTTTGACGGAGGATGCGGAGAGGAGCGTGCACGAGGTGTCCATCCACGCCGTAGCGTCTGGTGGCGCCGGCGTCGGGCGCCTCCCGGACGGCAAGGTCGTCTTCGTGCATCGGACCGCGCCCGGAGACCATGCCCGGGTGCGGGTGCGGAGCGCTCCGAAGCGCTGGGCACGAGGAGAGCTCGTGGCGGTTCTGCGACCGGGGCCCGACCGCAGCGCCCCCGCGTGCTCCCTCTACGGAAGCTGTGGTGGATGCACTCTGCAGCACCTCGACTATCCTCGTCAGCTCGCAGCCAAGTCGGCGATCGTGCGCGATGCATTCGAACGGATCGGAAAGGTGACGATCGACCCGCCGGAGGTCGTGGGGTCGCCCAGTTGCTTCGAGTACAGGAATCGCGTCACGTTCACGCTGAGAAGACTACGCGAGGGTCGTGTCATCGCCGGCTTTCACGGCCTCGAGCGACCCGATCGGCTCGTGCGGGTCCGTGACGAATGCGTCCTTCCCGAGCGTCCCATCATGAGCGCGTGGAAGGGTCTGAGAGCCGACTGGGGGCATTGGGCCGACCGGCTCCCAGGCGGCTCGGAGCTCCGACTGACCCTGCGGTCGGCGCAGGGCGGCGTGGTCCTCGTGATCCACGGCGGGGCGGGGGACGGGCGTCCGGAGGAGCTTCTTGCTGCCATAGAGGGCCTGTGCGCTATCTGGAAGATCGAGGCGGCCGGTCCACCGCGCCTGTTGGCCGGCGAGTCCGGCCTGACGGAAGGCGTGGCTGGCCGGCCGGCGCCATTCCGCGCGACCACCTTTTCGCAGGTCAATTCGGCGGGCGCCGATCTCGTACACGAGTACGTGATGGAGTTGGCGGGCACCTCCGCGGGCTCGACGGTCGTGGACGCATATTGTGGCTTGGGTTTCTACGGGGCCGAGCTGGCGAGAGCTGGAGCGCGCGTGCGGGGGATAGAGCACAACACAGAGGCCGTGGAGGTGGCCCGAGTCGCGGCTCCGGAAGGCTTCGAGGTCACGTTGGGAACGGTTGAAGAGCACCTCGAGGAGGCCCTGCCCGCCGACCTTGTCATTCTGAACCCGCCAAGGGCGGGACTCCATGCTGATCTGCCGGCGCTCCTCGCTGGGCGAGGGCCCCCACGCATCGTTTATGTCAGCTGCGATCCCGCCACCCTGGCTCGTGACATCGCTCGGTTGGAGGGGGGGTACCTCACCGAGCGAATACGCTGCTTCGACCTCTTTCCCCAAACCGCCCACGTCGAGACGGTGGTCGCCCTCACCCGCTCGGCAGAAGACTAGTGTCCCGCTGGACTCCACGCCGCTCCGCTCTCGGGACGCGACACCGATCTGCTACAGGCCACTCATGAAATACTACGTGACGGTAGACGGGCAGTCGGTCGAGGTGGAGATCGACGGCGACGAGGTGAGTGTTGACGGCGCGCGCGTCGAGGCTGAGCTCGTTGGCCGGGCGGGAACGTCGCCGTCGAGCCTGATTCTGCAGGGGCAATCGCATA
Organism: Longimicrobiales bacterium; assembly: GCA_965248625.1. Classification (GTDB taxonomy): domain Bacteria; phylum Gemmatimonadota; class Gemmatimonadetes; order Longimicrobiales; family Gaopeijiaceae. The sequence continues at coordinate 4,320,044 of OZ252109.1, forward strand.
GGGTGCACGCCCGCCGCCCCGACGTGGACACCTGGGTGATTCATCTCGACGGGAATCCCCACCGCGTCGAGGTGATCGACGAGCGAGCCCGGCGAGTCCGCGAGATGACCGTGTCGGACTCGGGCGCAACGGGCCCGCGGGTGGTGCGGGCGCCCATGCCGGGCCTGGTTCTCCGGGTGGAAGTCGAGGAGGGCGATGAGGTCGCGTCGGGGCAGGGGCTCCTGATCGTCGAGGCAATGAAAATGGAAAACGAGCTGCGCGCCAAGGCCGCGGGACGGGTGGGCCGAATCCACGCGCGCGCCGGAGAGACCGTCGAGAAGGACGACGTTCTTATCGAGTTCGAGACCCACGATGCGCCCACTGGGCCGTCGTCAGGGGTGCCGGTCCCATGAGGCACAACGACCCAAGCCCCACGTTTCGCACGGACAGCGGTATCCCCGTGGATCCAGTCTACGGGCCCGATTCGATCGAGCTCGATCCGGAGACTGATCTCGGCCGGCCAGGCGAGTTCCCCTTCACGCGAGGCGTCTATCGCGACATGTATCGAGGACGGCCGTGGACGGTCCGACAGTACGCGGGCTTCGGCACGGCCGAGGAGACCAACCGGCGTTACCACTACCTGTTGGAGCGGGGGACCACGGGGCTTTCCGTGGCCTTCGACCTGCCTACCCAGATGGGGTACGACTCGGACCATGCGATGGCCGCCGGTGAAGTCGGCCGGGTTGGAGTCGCGATCGACTCGATTGAGGACATGCGAGCGCTTTTTCAGGGGATCTCGCTCGAGGAAGTCTCGACGTCGATGACGATCAACGCGACAGCCGCGATCTTGCTCGCATTGTACATCGCCGTAGCCGACGAGCAGGGCGCGCCGCGTCACGAGCTGTCGGGAACGCTGCAGAACGACATGCTCAAGGAATACATCTCGCGCGGCACCTACATCTACCCGGTGGACCCGAGCCTCCGCCTGGTTTCGGACATCCTTACCTTCTGCTCGCACGAGACGCCGAGGTGGAATCCGATCTCCGTATCCGGATACCACATCCGTGAAGCCGGCTCCACGGCATCTCAGGAGATCGCGTTCACCTTCGCGAATGGTCTGGAGTACGTGCGGCGTGCGCTCGACGCGGGTGCGGACCTCGAGGCCTTCGCGCCCCGGCTCTCTTTCTTTTTCGCGGCCCACAACGACTTTTTCGAGGAAGTGGCCAAGTTCAGGGCGGCGCGCAGGCTTTGGGCCCGCCTCATGCGCGACGAGTTCGGCGCATCGGACCGTGCCGCGCGGCTCCGTTTCCACACGCAGACCGGCGGCTCCACGCTCACGGCACAGCAACCGTTGAACAACGTCGTGCGAACGGCCGTCCAAGCGCTTGCTTCCGTGCTCGGAGGAACGCAGTCGCTGCACACGAACGGATACGACGAGGCTTTGGCCCTTCCCACCGAAGACTCCGCAAAGCTGGCTCTGCGCACCCAGCAGATCCTCCTCCATGAGTCGGGCGTGGCGCGCACCGTAGATCCGCTCGCGGGCAGCTATTTCGTCGAGAGTCTCACACACCGCATCGAGGAGGAGGCGCGCGTCTATCTCGAACAAATCAGCGAGCGTGGGGGGGCCGCCCGGTCTCTCGAATACATGCAGGACGAGATCCACCGTGCCGCCTACCGGTTCCAGCTCGAAATCGAGGACGCCGCTCGCGTCGTCGTGGGAGTGAACAGCTTCACGGAGGACGACTCGCGGGCGGCGGTCGACGTGCCCGATTACAGAGCTCTGGAGTCGAGCCAACGGAGTAGGCTGGCCGACCTCCGGGCGCGAAGGGACAGTGGGGCCGTGTCGCAGGCGCTTTCACGTGTGCGCGCGGCTGCGGGCGGCGACGCCAATCTGCTGCCGCCGATCATCGAAGCCGTGCGCTCGCTCGCCACCCTCGGCGAGCTCAGCGACGCGCTGAGGAGCGAGTGGGGCACGTACGACCGGCACTGAGCTGGGCCGGGTGATCGGTGTGGTGCGGCCTGGCTCCGAACGGTTCCCCCGACCTCGGGGGTTCGGTTACTTTTTCAGGTTCGCGTCCGGCCCCTGAACCACCGACTCCATTGCCCACATACGACTACCGGTGCACCGCGTGCGAACACCTCTTCGAGGTCTTCCAGAGGATGTCGGACGAGCCCGGCGCCAACTGTCCCGAGTGCGGATCGGAGGCCGAGCGGAAGATCTCTGGCGGGAGCGGCTTCCTCTTCAAGGGTGAGGGGTTCTACATCACTGACTCCCGCAGTGAAGATTACAAGAAGAAGGCCGCTGCGGAGGTCCCCGGGGACAAGCCGGCCAAGCCTTCCGAAAAGGCGGGCTCCGGCGCGGAGTCGTCGTCGAGCTCCCCGAAGAGCGACTCCGGATCCGACGCGTCGACTGCGAGCGAGTCGACCTCCAAGTCGTCGTCCGACGACTGATCCTGCGATATGAGCAGTCAGGCGATTCAGGCCGCCCTTTCCCAAGTCCTCGCCGAAATGGGCGTGTCCGATCCCGACATTCGACTCGAGCGGCCGCGGGACCCCGAGCACGGTGACTTCGCTTCCAACATAGCAATGACGCTCGCGCGATCGCTGGGCCGCCCGCCCCGCAAGATCGCGGAGGAGATCGCCGAGCGCCTCGTCCTCGAAGAGACGGGGATCGACGCGGTCGACGTGGCCGGCCCCGGCTTTCTCAACTTCCGCCTGTCCGTAGGCGAAGTCGTTTCGGATCTGGCGGAGATCATCAGCGCCAACGAACGCTTCGGCCGGTTGGACGTGGGCGGAGGTGCAGTCATCATGGTCGAGTTCGTCTCAGCCAACCCGACCGGTCCCCTCCACCTCGGGCACGGACGGCAGGCGGCGCTCGGGGACGCCGTGGCATCCCTCCTCGAGTGGACCGGATGGCAGGTCCACCGGGAGTACTACTACAACGACTCGGGGGGTCAGATCGAACGCTTGGCCGAAAGCGTGAGGGCGCGGTACGACCAGCACTTCGGGCTGGATACGCCGATCCCTGAGGGTGGGTACCAGGGTGCGTACGTCGTGGAGCTGGCGGAGGAGTTGGTCCAGGAAGTCTCCGACCGGTACGTGGACGACCACTCGCCGCAGGTGATGGAGGTCATGCGCCCCTTTGCCGTCAAGAAGCTTCGCGCGGAGCAGGACCGCGATCTGGCGGAGTTCGGAGTCCACTTCGACCACTACTTCCTCGAGTCGTCCTTGTACGAAGACGGCGTGATCGAGGAGACCATCGCCGCGCTGAGAGAGACGGGACACGTGTACGAGCGGGATGGGGCGGTCTGGCTGGCTACGAGCGAGTTCGGGGATCAGAAGGACCGCGTGATGGTGAAGACCGACGGAAGTCCGACGTACTTCCTGCCGGACGTGGCCTATCACATGGGCAAGTGGGCAAGGGGCTTCCGAAGGGTCATCAACGTTCAAGGGTCCGATCATCACGGAACCGTCGACCGCGTCCACGCCGGGTTGTCGGCCTTGGGACTCCCGGAGGGGTACCCCGAGTACGTGCTGCACCAGATGGTCAGCATCGAGCAAGGGGGGGAGGAGGTGAAGCTCTCGAAGCGCGCGGGCTCGTACACGACCCTGAGGGAGCTCATCGACGAGGTAGGGGCCGACGTCGTCCGCTACTTCTTCCAAATGAGGAAGCCCGAGGCGCACCTCGTGTTCGACTTGGACATGGCTCTCGATCATTCCGACAAGAACCCCGTCTACAAGAGCAAGTACGCCCACGCCCGGATGTGCAGCATCTTCCGCAAGGCCGAGATCGAACTCGATGACGCCGACCCCGCGGACTGCGATCTGTCTCTGCTCGACCATCCACAGGAGCGTGAGCTCATTCGGCGCCTCGCAGAATTCCCCGAGCTCGTCTCACGCGCCGCCGAGGCTCGCGCGCCCCATTTGGTTTGCGACTACCTCGAGCACACGGCCGGAATGGTCAACTCTTGGTACCACGCGGGCAACCCGACCCGGAACCCCGCGATGGCAGTACTCGTCGAGGACCCGGCGCTTCGGTCAGCCCGCCTTGCCCTGGCGTCGGCTGTCCGCATCGTGCTTCGTAACGCCTTGGGCCTCCTAGGCCTCGAGGCTCCCACCCGCATGGACCGTGCGGATGACTGACACTCGTTCGTCCGGAGAGACATGTCCGTTCTCGTCGTAGGAAGTGTGGCGTTGGACGCCGTGGAGACGCCCTTTGGCAAGGCCGACGACGTGATCGGCGGCTCGGCCGTCTTTTTCGCAGCGGCAGCCTGCGCGTTCGGACCCGTGCAAGTCGTGGGAGTCGTTGGAGACGACTACCCGTTGGACGACCTCGCTTTTCTACGTGAGAAGGGGGTGGACTTCTCAGGGGTCGAGACGGCTCATGGCGAGAGCTTCCGCTGGGCCGGCGTCTACAGCTACGACCTCAACTCACGCGAGACCCTCGAAACCCGCCTCGGTGTCTTCGCCGACTTCAGCCCGAAGATCCCGGAGCCGTTCCGGCAGGCCCGGGTGGTGTTCCTGGGCAACATCGACCCAGAGCTTCAGCTCGACGTCCTCGAGCAGGTCCAGGATCCGAAGCTCGTGGCCTGCGACACGATGAACTACTGGATCGAGGGCAGCAGAGAATCGTTGTTGCGGCTGCTCGAACGGGTCGATCTCCTGATGGTGAACGATGCGGAAGTCCGTCAGCTCGCGAACGACCCGAACCTCATAAAGGCCGCCCGTTGGGTTCTCGAGCGTGGCCCGCGCATCGTGGTCGTGAAGAAGGGAGAGCATGGCGCCATCCTGTTCAGCGAGGATTCGATCTTCTTCGCCCCGGGATACCCGCTCGAACAGGTGTTCGACCCCACAGGCGCGGGCGACGCCTTCGCTGGAGGCTTTCTAGGCTACTTGGCGGGCGCGTCGAGCCTCGACGGCCCGGAGCTGCGGCGCGCCGTGATCTACGGATCCGTGATGGGCTCATTCGCCGTGGAAGCCTTTTCGGTGGACCGTTTCAGGAGCCTAGACTCTAACGAGGTCGCCGACCGGGTCCGCGAATTCAGAGAGATGACCGCCTTCGAGCATCATCTGCCGCAGGAGAGCCATGCCTGACCCTTCGCCTCACCTCGACTACAGGAGTGCTGGCGTCGATCTGGACGCCGCGAATCGCGCGAAGGAGGCTTTGAAGTCGCTCGTTGCGAGCACCCGCGACGAGTACACGCTATCCGAAGTGGGTGATTTCGGGGGGCTGTACGCCGTGCCCTCGGATCTGGCTTCTCCCGTGCTGGTGTCGAGCGCCGATGGAGTCGGGACGAAGCTCAAGGTCGCGTTCATGGTGGGTAAGCATGATACGGTGGGTCAGGATCTCGTAAACCACTGCGTGAACGACATTCTGGTGCAGGGGGCGCGGCCCTTGTTTTTCCTCGACTATCTCGCGACGGGCGAGATGGACGAGGGTGTCGTGCGGGACGTGGTTTCAGGAGTGGCAACGGCCTGCCGCGAGAACGGCTGTGCTCTTCTTGGCGGTGAGACGGCCCAGATGCCCGACTTCTACCAGGCGGGAGAGTACGACCTCGCGGGCTTCATCGTCGGCGCCGTGGAGCGCAAGTCTCTCCTCGATGCATCGCGTACCCGGGCCGGTGACCTCCTGATCGCGCTCGGCTCTTCGGGGTTGCACACGAACGGGTACACATTGGCCCGTAAGATCGCGTTCGAGGCCTTGGGCCTCACCGCCGAGAGTCCGTTCCCCGGTTCCGGGGACACAGTGGCCGGCACGCTGCTCACGGTCCACAGGAGCTATCTCGCTGCGCTCGGTCCGGAGCTGGCGAACGGGTCGCTCCACGCGATGGCGCACGTGACCGGCGGTGGAATACCCGGAAACCTGCCTCGCTCGCTGGGCCCTGGCCTCGGAGCGAGGGTGGAGACGTCGAGCTGGACGCCTCCCGATGTCTTCACCGTGCTTGAAGAGGCCGGAGGCGTCGGCAAGGGGGAGATGTTTCGGGTCTTCAATATGGGCGTCGGAATGCTCGTGATCGTCGGCCGGGACGACGCGGACGAGATCGTCTCACGACTCCAGGCCCGCGGGGAAGACGCCTGGATCGTGGGAGAAGTCGTCGACGGAGCGGGCGTCGAGCTCGAGTGATGGGAAGACATCGCTCCCGGGTCGTAACCGCAAGCTTCATCGCGCTTCTTTCGCTTTCGCCGGACCGGGCAACGGCTCAAGCGATCCCGCAGCTGGCAGAGATCTGCACGGGCGGCAGCGGCCTCCGTGCTCCCTGGTGTCGCGCCGGAGCGCTCGCCTTCCAAGCGGCCGCTTCGGGACTAGGACTGTCCGCTTCCCGCGGGACCGAGATACCGGGAACCGCTAGCACGCTCGGCCGGAGGCTAGGGACCACTCCAAGAATCGCGCTCAGCGTCCTGCTCACCGCGACCAGCATCCCGCTCCCCGGGGTCGTGGACGTCACGGACACGCCCGTGCCGGCCGAACGGTCGTTCGTCCCCGGATTCTCACTCGGTGCCGCAGTCGGCCTCCTGGACGGGATTCGTTTGGCCCCTGGGGTTGGAGGCGTGCTTTCCGTAGACGCCGTCGGCGACCTCGACCTACTGTGGCCCTCGGGATCGGACGGGTTCAGTGGGGGCAGGGCGGCCATCGGCCTCGGTGCCCGGATCGGGATCGTTCGGGAGTCCTTCACGGTCCCCGGCGTCTCGGTCTCGTTCATGAGGCGGTACTTCAACGAGACCGGATTAGGTGTGGCCGCCGTGCCGCCCGGCTCGAACAACCCACCACCGGGAGGGCCGGGCACCGTGGCCAGCGTCTCGGGGCAGGGAGCCCCGGCCAGCGTCTCCCTGCAGGAGGCCCCGCCGGTCTCGCTCGAGTTTGACGTGGTGGCGACGTCGATTCGCGGCTTGGTGGGCAAGGAGCTCCTCGCCGTGGGCCTGCTCGCTGGGGTCGGCTGGGATCGGTACGGCGGCGATGTGAGGCTCGAGGTCGAGCCGCCCGGAGGGGAGGGGGGCGGTGCAGCCGGCGACGACGTGTCGATGGAGCGCTGGCTCCTCTTCGGAGGCGCATCCTGGACCTATCTGGTGCTCCAACTCACCGGAGAGCTGGGATGGGCGCTCGGTCTCGACGACGTCCCGAACCGCGGGACGGCCCCGTTCGACCCCGGCTCCGGCAGCCTTTTCGGGACCGTGAGCCTGAAGCTGACGATCTAGTGTGGTGTCCCAGAAGTCTGGTCGACATCGAGGCGTCGCAAGCGCGGTTTCGCCGCGGGATGTCACGCCGCTCGGACCTCGGCGGCTCTTCGGCGAAAGACCGATAGCGTCGCGATGGATCCCCCGACCGTGCCCGAACACACCCTCCCGGTGGGGATCACCGACGAAGATTGCCGGTTCCTGGCCAAGACCGTCGAGCTCGGGGTGCGGGGATGGGGACGGGTCCACCCGAACCCGATGGTCGGATGTGTGATGGTCCACGATGGTGTCGTGGTGGGGGAGGGGTGGCACAAACAGGTAGGCCATCCGCACGCGGAGATCAACGCGCTCGCGGACGCGGGGGCACGAGTTGAGGGCTCGACGGTCTACGTCAGTCTCGAGCCGTGCGCGCACTTCGGCAGAACGCCTCCGTGTTCCTCCGCCCTGGCGGATGCGGGCGTGGCTCGCGTCGTGTTCGGGGCGACGGATCCGGGTTCTGGAGCGGGCGGCGCAGACAGCTTGCGTCAGCGCGGAATCCCCGTGGATGGCCCGGTGTTCACACCCGACGAAGCGCGCGCGCACAACCCGGCATACTTTCACATTTCAGAACGGGAGGCCCCGTTCGTGGCGCTCAAGCTGGCCATCAGCTTGGACGGCCACATCGCGCGGTCGGGAGAGCGTACGATGCTCACCGGACCGGAGGCCTGGGAACGGGTGCACTGGCTGCGGGCCGGCTTCGACGGCATCATGGTGGGATCGAACACCGTGCGGATCGACGACCCGTCCCTGACGGTTCGCGGATCACTCTCGCCGCGCCGACCCCCAGCAAGGATCGTCCTCGACTCTCGCGCCGACTTGCCGCTGTCGGCGTCCCTGTTCGAGGGCGCTCCAGACGTGCCTGTCGTCGTCTTTACCCGACTCGATACCTCGGAAGAGCGCTTGCAGGAGCTGGAGGGGGGCGGCGCCGCGGTGCACCCCGTGCCGGACTCGGAGCAAGGGATCGATCTGGGTCGAGTCCTGGAGATCTGCGGCGAGCTGGGGGTCACCTCGATCCTCTGCGAGGGGGGAGGGGTTCTGGCGTCTTCACTGCTCCGCGAGGAGCGCATCGGACGCATCTACCTCTTCATCGCGCCCGTGACCGTCGGCAACCGCGGCGTGCCGGCTTTCCCAGGGCCGTTTTCGGACCGAACGTGGGAGCGATGGAGGCCCATCGAGCCTCCGAGTGTGCTCGGAAGGGATACTCTGCTGGTCCTCGACCGGATCGGATGATGTTCACGGGAATCGTGGAAGAGGTAGGTGAAGTCGTCGCTGTGGCCTCCGGAGGCGAAGCCCGGCGGATCTCCATCTGCGCGCCGTTGGTGGCTGCGGAGCTCGAGGTGGGAGCCTCGGTGGCGGTCGACGGAGCTTGCTTGACGGCGATCGGCGTGGACGCCGACGGTTTCGAGGTGGAGGCCGTGGGGTCGACCCTCGAGAGAACGGTCGCCGGGACTTACGCTCCCGGGAGCCGCGTAAACCTGGAGCGCGCGCTTCGGATGGGCGAGCGCCTCGATGGCCACCTGGTTCAGGGCCACGTGGACGGTGTCGGCTGCGTCGTATCCGTGCGAGAGGAGGCGGACTCGCGTCTCATGGACTTCCGCGTGCCGCTCGGCGTGGCTCGAGAGACGATCCAGCACGGTTCCATCACGATCAACGGCGTAAGCCTCACGGTCAACGCGCTCCCCGAGCCCGACATCGTCCAAGTGGCCATCATCCCGTTTACCTGGAGTCATACGACTTTCCATGCACTCGAGCCTGCAGATCCCGTCAACGTCGAGGGGGACCTGATCGGGAAGTACGTGGGTAAGCTCCTCTCGGTTCGCTCGACGGATTCCCCGCGAGGTTGATCACATGCCCTTCGGCCGCGTCGAAGACGCCATACAGGACGTTCGCGACGGGAAGATGATCATCGTCGCCGACGACGAGGATCGGGAGAACGAAGGGGACCTGGTCTGCGCCGCCGCGGCTATCACGCCCGAGATGGTCAACTTCATGGCCAAGCACGCGCGCGGCCTCATCTGCGTGGCGCTCACGCGTGAGCGCGCGAACGAGCTGAATCTTCCTCCCATGACCGAGCAGAACACCGACCCGCAGGGGACGGCGTTCACGGTCTCCGTCGACGCGCACCGGAGGTTCGGCGTGACGACCGGGATCAGCGCGTTCGATCGAGCGAAGACCATCCAGGTCATGATCAACGCGGAAAGCAGCCCGGAGGACCTTCGCCGGCCCGGCCACATCTTTCCGTTGCGGGCAGTTCCTGGGGGAGTGCTCCGCCGGGTCGGCCAGACAGAGGCCTCAGTGGATCTGGCGCGAATGGCCGGATTTCCACCGGCTGGCGTCATCTGCGAGATCCTGGACCAGGACGGTACGATGGCACGGCGCCCGCAGCTCGAAGCGTTCGCGAGCCAGCACGGGCTGCGGTTCATCACCGTGGCGGACCTGGTGGCGTACCGGCTTGCGAAGGAACGACTCGTCCAGCGGGTCGCGGTGGCCAAGCTGCCCACGAGCGCAGGGGATTTTCGCATCATCGGGTACCGCAGTCCGCTCGACGAGCGGGAGCATGTCGCACTCGTCAAAGGAGACATCGACGGATCGCCGGAGGTGCTCGTCCGTATGCACTCGGAGTGCCTGACCGGCGACGTGTTCGGCTCGATGCGCTGCGACTGCGGTCAGCAGCTGCGCGCCGCGATGAATCGGATCCAGCGGGAAGGAAAGGGAGCAATCGTCTATCTGAAGCAGGAAGGGCGGGGAATCGGCCTGCACAACAAGCTCAAGGCCTACCAACTGCAGGACGACGGGCAGGACACCGTGGAGGCGAACGAGAGTCTCGGGTTCAAGCCTGACCTGCGGGACTACGGCATTGGAGCCCAGATTCTCCTGGATCTCGGCCTGAGCTCGATCCGCATCCTCACGAACAATCCTCGCAAAATCGTTGGGCTCGAGGGATATGGGCTCCGAGTGACCGGCCGTGAGCCGCTCCAGGTGGAGCCAGGCAGCTTCAACGAGGAATACCTCGACACGAAGCGGAAGAAGCTCGGGCACCTCCTCTGAGGAGTCGTCCTTCGGAGGGGCGTCGATCCGCGCGGTCCGCAGCCACCCGGCACCGATCGCGCCGCGGGAATCAACTTTAACGAAAAGTTACAACTTGGCTGGTGTCAACGAACTCGACAGCACCTTGGACGGCTCCGGAAAGCGTTTTGCCATCGTGGTGTCCCGTTTCAATTCGGACGTCACCGACAATCTCCTCGCCGGAGCGACCGCAAGCCTCGTGGGGCACGGCGTGGACGCCGGGAACATCGATGTCTATCGGGTTCCGGGTGCCTGGGAGCTTCCGCAGACGACCCGGCGTCTGGTCGGGCTCGCCCGCCACGACGCAATCATCACCCTCGGATGCGTAGTCCGGGGAGGCACCCCACACTTCGACTTCGTCGCCGGGGAAGCTACACGGGGATTGGGGGCCGTTGCACATGCCTCCACGATCCCCGTCGTGTTCGGAGTGCTCACGACGGACACGCTTCAACAGGCTGTCGAGCGCGCCGATCTCCACGGGCTCGACAAGGGTGGAGAGGTGGCCTCGAGCGCGGTCGAGATGGTCAGGCTCTTCGACCGCCTCCGCTGACTGCCGTGAGCTCCGCGAAGGGAGGTCCCAGTCCGCACCGAGATCGAACCAGAGCGCGCGCTTGGGTTTTGCAGGTGTTTTACGGGTGGGAGACCGCAGGCGACGGGAGGTCCATCCTCGATGCGTTCGCTGCGGTCGTTGCGACGCGCAGCATTTCGCCGGCTCGCCGGCCTTACGTGGAGCGTGTGTTGGACACGTTCGCGGAGCATGCCGAGGAGATCGATCAACGACTCGCGATGGCGCTGGAAAATTGGAGCCTGGAGCGGCTCTCTCGCATCGACCGCTCGATCTTGCGACTCGCCGCAACGGAAATGCTGTTCCTGTCCGACGTCCCGCCCCCAGTGGCCATCCAAGAAGGCTTACGGCTGGCGCAGCGCTACGGAGGAGACGAATCCGCACGCTTCGTGAACGGGGTCCTCGATGCCCTGTTCAAGGCCGCGGAAGCGCGGTCATAACCGGTCTAGCGTACCGATGGGGGAGTTCGGTCGCCGCGAAGCGGTTGGAGCCACCTGATCAAGCATGAAGATCCTCGTCGTCAACTGGCAGGACCGCGAGAATCCACAAGCCGGTGGAGCCGAGATTCACCTGCACGAGACGTTCGGACGGATCGCCTCGGCGGGGCACGACGTCACCGTACTGGCGTCCGGGTGGCCTGGCGCAGCGTCGACGGCGGATCTGGACGGCATCCACGTGCACCGTACCGGTGGCCGACTCACCTTCAGGCTCGCGGCCTCCCGCTACTGGCGCCGGCACCTTCGAAGCGAGCCATTCGACGTGATCGTCGAGGATCTCAACAAGGTGCCACTGCTCACGACCACATGGGGGGTACAGCCCGTCGTCCTTCTCGTGCACCATTTGTTCGGTCTGACCGCCTTCCGGGAAGCGAGCTTGCCGGTGGCGGCTGCCACTTGGCTGCTGGAGCGGTCGATCCCGCGCGTTTACCGGAAGACACCCGTGGTCTCGGTGTCCGAGAGCACGGCCGAGGACCTCGTGAAGCGCGGGATCTCCCGTGATCGCATCGTCGTGATCCGCAACGGCGTCGATCTCGAGCGATACCGACCGGCGGCGGAGCCATCCGAGTTCCCCGAGCCTTCGCTTCTCTACGTCGGCCGGCTGAAGCGCTACAAACGGGTGGACCTCATTCTCCAAGCGTTGGCCCGGCTCCGCGGCCAAGGCGTCTCCTGCGCGCTCCGAATTGCCGGGAGCGGTGACGACCGGCCTCGTCTCGAACGTCTGACGGCCCGGCTGCGCCTCCAGGACGTCGTGCGCTTTCTGGGCTTCGTGCCGGAGGAGGAAAAGGTCGAGCTGTTTCAACGCAGCTGGGTCCACCTGCTGACGTCACCGAATGAAGGGTGGGGAATCGCGAACATGGAAGCCGCGGCCTGCGGAACGCCCACCGTGGCGAGTGACTCGCCGGGGCTCCGAGATTCGGTGAGACCTGGCGAGACCGGCTTGCTCGTCCCTCATGCCGACGTTCCCGCCCTCGCTGCCGCGATCGGACTCGTCCTGGAGGACCACGATCTTCGCAGGCGCATGGGACACGCAGCCAGGACATTCGCGCTGGGCCACTCCTGGGATTCGACGGCACAGCGCTTGGAAGGCTTTCTGCGGCAGCAAGTTGCCGCGACGCGGGCCTCCGCCGCGACGCGGGCCTCCTCCGGGCGAGCGGAGCCGGCGGACCAGGTGGACGGGTAGACCTGCCCCGGGCCCGGTCCTACCTTCGAACAGGTTTGGGGTTAACCACGTACACGAGGATCGGAGGAGGAATGAGAGTTGCGATCGCGACTCGAAAGTGCGACGTGCCGGAAGCGGTGATGGTGCGGACGAACGAGCAGGTGGAGAAGCTCGTCCGCTTCGACCGGCGCCCCACCTCCGCAGAGGTGGTCTTCCGAGTCGAAGGCCACGTGAAGCGTGCGGAAGGGATCCTTTCCGTAGACGGCGACGAGCCCGTCATCGCGCACGGAGAGGGTCAAGACTTCCGGCTGGCACTGGACCAGATGGTCGACAGGCTCGGCAAGATACTCCGTCGGCGGAGGAGCCATCTCACCGAGCACAAGGCCCAGAAGCTCTCGGACCTCGCCTCTCCGGAGCCATAGCCGCGGGCGAGCTCAGCGACACTCGGCGCCGCTCGAAAGGAGACCGCTTGGAGCGGGAAATCACCGTTGAAGATGTGTTCAAGGCGAAGAGCGAAACCCTTTGCCTCGAGCATCTGAACCCCGACACCCCCCTTTCCCGCACCCTGATCGACGCAGACGTCCTCGGACCCGGGCTCGCTCTGGCCGGCTATACGGAGCGATTCCCCCAAGGCCGCATGTTGGTCTTCGGGCAGACCGAGATGATGTACCTGGACTCCCTCGACCAGAGCCTCGCGACGGACCGACTCTCCGCTGTCTTCTCCTTCGATGTGCCAGCAATCGTCATTAGCAAGGGCCAAGGGGTCCCGGACGTCCTGCTGGAGAACGCCTCCCGAGCGGGAACGGCCGTGCTCCGCTCACCCCGCACCACCAGCGAGGTTTTTCGCAGACTGAAGAGCTTCCTCGAGGAGGCACTCGCGCCCCACGTCAGCTTGCACGGCTCGCTGGCCGACGTATACGGCGTCGGATTGCTCTTCACGGGGAAGAGCGGTGTGGGGAAGAGCGAGTGCGTTCTCGACTTGGTCGAGCGCGGGCACAGACTCGTCGCCGACGACCTCGTCGTGATCCACAGCACCGGCAACGACGTGTTGATCGGAGCGGGACATGACCTCCAGAAGCATCACATGGAGATCCGGGGTGTAGGGATCATCGACGTACCCGCGGTTTTCGGGATTCGCTCGATCCGACTTCAAAAACGCGTCGAAGTCGTCGTGCAGCTCGAGACCTGGGAAGACGGCAGGGCTTACGACCGCACGGGACTCGAGACCGACGAGATCGAGATCGCTGGCGTCTCACTCCCCAAGGTGACCATCCCGCTGAATCCGGGGAAGAACATCACAGTCGTCTGCGAGGTGGTCGCCATGAACCACCTCCTCAAATACGCCGGCGTTGACTCAGCAGCCAGGTTCGACCAGCACATCCGCGACGCCATGCGAGTCCGCCCGTACCTCGAGCAGGACTATGAGTGAGCGGGGTCCTGTCCAGGGAGTCTTGATCGCTCACGGCACCATGGCGGGAGGACTCGTGGACGCCACGGAGAGGATCACGGGTGTCGAGGGTGCGCTGATCCCACTGTCCAACGAGGGGCGTGGCCCCCAGGCGATCCTGGCCGCGCTCGACGAGGCCGTCGGCACCGGGACCGCGATCATCTTCACCGACCTTCTGACCGGTAGCTGTGCGCTGGCTGCCCGTTCACTCTGTCGGGAGGACGCCGACCGCGCGATCGTGTGCGGCGTGAACCTACCCATTCTGCTGGATTTCGTCTTCCATCGGACGCTACCGCTCGACGACCTCGTGACCCGCCTCGTCGAGCGTGGTCGCGCCGCTGTCCAGTGCGTGCCCGCCCGCCCTCTGCATGCCGATTCTGTTATTCCGGGTTGACGAGAGGCTCATCCACGGCCAGGTCGTGATCGGCTGGGGCAATCAGCTCCGGCCGGACCGCTACCTCGTGGTGGACGACGCCCTCGCGAAGAGTGATTGGGAAATGGAGCTGTACCGCTTGGCCGTGCCCGAAGGCTGCCAGGCGGAGTTCTATGGCGTGGAGGAGGCCCGGACGAGCTTGCCTTCCTGGGCCACAGACACCAAGCGATCGATCCTGCTCACCCGGGACGTGGCCTCGATGCTCGAGCTGGCTGAGGGCGGTGGACTCGCGGGTGAAGACGTGAACCTCGGGGGAATACACTACGGGCCCGGAAGAGACGAGGTCGTAAGCTACATATTCCTGGACGCCAAGGACCGCGAACGGGTCGGCCAGCTCGCCGAGAGCGGTGCGCAGGTATCCGCGCGGGACTTGCCCGGCTCGCATCGCGTCTCGCTGGACGAGTTGAGCCGCTGATGGAGTGGACCGCCGCGGCTGGCTTGGCGCTCCTCGGTGGCCTCCTCGCGCTCGACGAGACCTCTGTCGGTCAGCTGATGGTCTCGAGACCCATCGTCGCGGCCACGTTGGCGGGCTGGCTCCTGGGTGGCGCTTCCACCGGGCTGATGATGGGCGCCACGCTGGAGCTGTTTTTCCTCTCGAGCTTCCCTATCGGCGGCGTCCGGTTCCCCGACGCCGGGCCGGCATCCGTCGTCGCGGCAGCGGTGGCCGTTTCCTCCCCGGGGGCCGGCGGCCTTGCGCTGGGCACGTTGATGGGCCTGGTGGTGGGGGACCTCGGCGGCCACACGGTCACGGCGTTACGCAAGTTCAACGGCCGTTGGGCCGTGACCCCACGTGACGATTCCGTCCACGCAAGCGCGGTCGTCCAAGCACACCTCACTGGTGTAGCGCTCGACTTCACGAGAGGCGGCGCGGTCACATGGGGAGGAGTCCTCGTTGGTTCTGCTCTATCGCTGTGGGCAGGCGGGCGGTGGCCTCTGGACGCTGGTGACACGGGAGCGCTCCTGTTCGTCGGCGCTTCCGTGCCGCTCGGGATTCTGCTCGCTTCGTTCGGTGGTCGTCGAAGGCGGCTCATCCTCTTCGCGGCGGGTGTGGCCGTCGGCACCGTTTTCGCCGTCGTTCGATGAGCCAAACCCGCCAATGAGCCGCCGACACTGGTCCGCCTTCTCGCGATCGTTTCTGATCCAGGGGTCGTGGAACTATCACCACCTAGTTGGCGGCGGATTCGCGTTCGCCCTTCTTCGAGTTCTCCGTCACGTGTATCGGGGAGACGATGCCGGTTTCGAGGATGCCCTGCGGCGCCACGTGTCGCTCTTCAACACCCACCCCTACCTCTCGAGCCTAGCTCTCGGAGCTACGATCAGATTGGAGGAGGACGGCGCGGACGGCGCGACCGTCGAGGCGTTCAAGGCCGCGGTGAGAGGACCGCTCGGGAGCCTCGGCGACTCGCTCTTTTGGGCCGCGCTTTTGCCGGTCTGCCTCGTCTTCGCCCTGGTGCTCGCCCAGCTCGGGGCAAGTGCGTGGATCGTGGTGCTGGCATTCCTCGTGCCCTATAACGGCGCCCACTTGTGGATCAGGGTCTGGGGGTTCCGGCTCGGACTCGAGCGTGGTCGGCACGTGGGCGAAGACCTTCGAGACGCGAACATTCCGCATTGGACCTGGCGCGTCTCCAGACTAGGGACGGCTCTCTTGGGTGTGCTCACCGGTCTACTGCTCGTGGATCGCACGGGCCTCGCCGGTCTGCCCTCGGTCTGGCTGACCCTCGCGGCGGTCGGTTTCCTGGCCGGGGCCATCCGCGGTGAGGAAGCGCGCCGTCCCACGTGGTATGCGTTCGTAGTGGCGATTTCCCTCCTCATCGTGACAGGGACATTCCAGTGAATGACCAGGTCGAAGAGACGGTCGAGATCGTCAATCCGCTCGGGTTCCACGCTCGTCCGGCGGCGGAGTTCGTCAAGCTCGCCGGTAAGTTCGAGGCGAACATAGAGGTCGAGAAGGACGGTCTCGCCGTGAACGCAAAGAGCATCATGGGGGTTCTGATGCTGGCCGCTGAACAGGGTAGCCAGTTGACGATTCGGGGAGACGGCCAGGACGCGGGTAGCGCCGTTGATGCCCTTGCGGACCTCGTGAAGCGCGGCTTCGAGGAGATATAGGCCATGGTAGGAAGAGAGTAGAGGGTCGATGGAGAAAGCGACGACGTCGACGGTTCGTGACGGCTTCCCCGCGTCCGAGGGCATCGCTGCCGGGAAGGTGCGCGTGCTTCACTGGGGAATGCCCAAGGTGCCGCACAGAATCGTCACCGAGTCGGACGTCGAGCACGAGGTTCAGCGCTTCCATGAAGCGAGGGCCTGGGCCAAGGAGCGGCTGGAACAGCTACGCGACAGCACGGAGGCCCGCCTCGGCCGTGTGGAAGGCCGGATTTTCGAGCCCCAGATCCTCATGCTCGACGACCCCGAAGTCGTAGACGGCTCCGTCCGGTACATCCGAGATACCCGCCTCACCGCCGCGCGGGCGTTCGAGTGGCGCATGCTGGAGCTCCAGGCGCAGTGGACGCGCACCCGGCATCCGATGGTGCTCGATCGGCTGAACGACCTCGAAGACTTCCAGGTGCGTGTGCTGCATCGGCTCCTCGACCTGCAGGACCCCGGCGACCTCGCCTCGCTGGGCGACGGAGTCATCGTCGTGGCCGAAAACCTCACTCCGTCGCTCGTGGTGCAGATGGATCCTGGCGAGATCCGAGGCATCGCCACGGACCTCGGAACGAGGACCTCCCACTGGGTGATCCTCGCTCGCTCACTCTGCCTGCCGGCCGTCGTTGGGCTGGGCGACGTCCGCAAGGTCGCCCGCGACGGGCAGGATGCCATCATCGATGGTCGGATCGGCCGTATCGTCCTCGATCCCGACACGCACCACCACGACGTGTACCGCGACCGAAAGCTGCAGATCGATGTCTGGGAGGAGGAAATCAGCGTCATCGCGGAGCTCGAGTCCGTCACGAAGGACGGCCAGCGTGTCGCCCTCCGAGCCAACCTCGATCTGCCGGGAGAAGCCACGCAGGCGAAGCTGCACGGCGCCGAGGGAGTGGGCCTCTTTCGCACGGAATTCCTCGTCGTCGGCCGAAACGCGATGCCCGACGAAGAAGAGCAGTACGAGGCCTACCGGACCGTCGCCGAGGCCTTTCCGTCGGGAGGAGTCGTGATCCGCACGTTCGACATCGGTGGCGACAAGTTCCCGATGTTCCTCCAGCATTCGGTAGAGGACAATCCGTTCCTGGGGTGGCGGGCCATCCGCGTGTGCCTCGACCAGCCAGAGCTGTTCCGAACGCAGCTTCGGGCGATCCTACGCGCCTCGGCTCACGGCGACGTACGCATCATGATCCCTCTCGTGAACGACGTGGCGGAAATCCGTCAAGTGAGGGAGTTCATCGCGGAGGAGTCCGACGCGCTACGGGCCCGTGGAATCGCCTTCAACGAGGGGACCAAAGTCGGCATCCTCGTCGAGACGCCGGCCGCCGCATTGGACGCCGTCGAGCTCTCGCGCCACAGCGACTTCTTTTCCATCGGGACCAACGACCTGGTCCAGTATACCCTGGCCGTCGATCGCACCAACGCGAAGCTCGCCAGCCTCTATAATCCCTTCCATCCCTCGGTGGTACGTCAGTTGCATATGGTTTCCCGGGTCGCACACTCGGCGGGGATCGAGGTCTCGGTCTGCGGTGAGCTCGCGGCCAACCCCTTGGGCGCCTTCCTGCTTCTGGGGCTCGACATAACGGCCTTGTCCGTGACGTGGCCCGCGATCCCGGAGATCAAGAAAGTGTTGCGTGAGTTCCGCATCGAGGATGCCCGCGCCGCCGCGCGCACCGCCCTCGAGGCACCGACCAGTCAGGACGTCACAGCCTGCCTTGCCGAGGCTGTCGGGGAAGCCGTGGACCTCTCGATCTTCTCCGGCCGTTGGAGCTTGAACCTACCGAAGTGACTCGGTTAGCTTCGGTCGCCTTTTCACCGATTGCGGCACCGTTGATCGCCAGCGGAGCCGAACACCTTCCATAGGCGAGGAATCCAGTGAGTTCGAGGCTTTTTACGTCGGAGTCGGTCGCCGAAGGGCACCCCGATAAGATCGCTGACCAGATCTCCGACTCGATTCTCGATCATATCCTGACCGACGACGCGGCCGCCCGGGTGGCGTGCGAGACCCTGGTCACCACCGGAGTAGCGATCGTCTCTGGTGAGATCACGACATCGACCTACGTGGACATCCCGCAAGTCGTCCGCGACACCATCCTGTCGATCGGCTACACCGACTCCGAGTACGGAATCGACGGACGCACCTGTGCCGTGTTGGCCACGATCGACAGGCAGTCGCCGGACATCGGTCAAGGCGTAGACACCGGGGGCGCGGGCGACCAAGGGATGATGTTCGGCTACGCGAGCGACGAGACCCCAGAGCTCATGCCGGCTCCCATCGTTCTGGCCCATAGGCTGGTCCACCAGCTCGCCCAGGTTCGGAAGAACGGCAGCCTCCCTTGGCTCAGGCCTGACGGGAAGGCCCAAGTGACGATGGAGTACGACGAAGACCGGCCCGTCCGGATCGACACGGTCGTGGTGAGCGCCCAGCACGACCCGGAGGTGTCGAACGAGACCATCCGGCAGGAAATCGTCGAGCACGTAATCACGCCGGTGTTGCCGGACCACCTGTTCGACGCGGCGTCGTGCCGCTTCCACATCAACCCGACAGGCCGATTCGTCATCGGAGGGCCCCACGGCGATGCAGGCCTGACGGGGCGGAAGATCATCGTCGACACCTACGGAGGCGTCGGCCGCCACGGTGGTGGGGCGTTCAGCGGCAAGGACGCCACGAAGGTCGACCGATCTGCCGCCTACGCAGCTCGATGGGCGGCCAAGAACCTCGTTGCCGCAGGCGCTGCGAGGCGATGCGAGATCCAACTGGCCTACGCCATCGGCGTGGCCGAGCCCGTCTCCATCCACATCGAATCATTCGGAACCGGGGCGGTGCCGGACACCCAAATTGCCGCCGCAGTCCGGGAGGTCTTCGATTTCCGGCCTCAATCGATCATAGACCGATTGTGCCTACGGGATCCGGTATTCCTTCCTACGGCCGCCCATGGCCACTTCGGACGCACGCCTAAACGCGTGGCTCTCGGGAACGGGAGTGGCCGCGAGGTGGAGCTGTTCAGCTGGGAAAAGACCGACCGCGTGGAGGAACTTCGCCAAGCACTGGGGGTGTAGCTCCCCCACTCGATTACCCGCCACCTGGGACTCCGGCGGCGACCCTACGAGCGACCTCGCGGACGAGCTCTCGCGCGCGAGTCAACCAAGGAGCACTCTGCATGTCCACGGTCACTGAGACCACTCCCCGAATTGGCGCTTCGCCGTCCTACAAGGTGAAGGACTTGAGCCTGGCCGAATGGGGACGAAAGGAAATAGAGCTCGCGGAAGGCGAAATGCCCGGTCTGGTGGCGGTCCGCGAGGAGCAAGAGGGCGGAAAGCCCCTGGCGGGCGCAAAGGTCTCGGGGTCGTTGCACATGACCATCCAGACTGCGGTGCTCATCGAGACGCTGGTCGAGCTGGGCGCCGACGTTCGGTGGGCATCGTGCAACATCTACTCGACCCAGGACCACGCCGCCGCAGCCATCGCAGTCACGGGCGTTCCCGTCTTCGCGTGGAAGGGAGAGACCCTCGAAGAGTATTGGTGGTGCACAAAGATGGCGCTCGCGCACCCCGAGGGCGGACCCGACCTGATCGTCGACGACGGCGGTGACGCGACGCTACTGATTCACCGCGGAGCGGAACGGGAGCTCGAGTACGAGAAGACAGGGACGAAGCCGGACGTCTCGACCGAGAACGAGGAGATCGAGGTCGTCGACAGACTCCTCAACGAAACGCTGGACGAGGATCCGGGCTTCTGGCGGGCGATGGCGGCCCGGATTCGGGGAGTGAGCGAAGAAACCACGACTGGGGTCCACCGCCTCTACAAGATGGCCGCCGAGGGAAAGCTGTTGTTCCCGGCGATCAACGTGAACGACTCGGTCACCAAATCGAAGTTCGACAACCTGTATGGCTGCCGTGAGTCGTTGGTGGACGGGATCAAGCGTGCAACCGACATCATGATCGCGGGCAAAAAGTGTGTCGTGCTCGGATACGGCGATGTGGGGAAGGGGTGCGTCCAGGCTTTCGCGGGCCTCGGGGCCTCCATCTACGTGACCGAAATCGACCCGATCACAGCGCTCCAAGCGGCCATGGAGGGCCATCACGTCGTCACGATGGACGAGGCGTGCGCCTACGGGGACATCTTCGTGACCGCGACAGGTAACGTGTCCGTGATCACGCGGGAGCACATGGACCGCATGAAGGACGGGGCCATCGTGTCCAACATCGGGCACTTCGACTCGGAAATCGAAGTCTCGCGCCTCGAGGCCCTCGAGTGGGACGAGATCAAGCCGCAGGTCGACAAGATCACCTGGCCGGACGGGAAGAGCATCGTTCTGCTCGCTCGAGGTCGGCTGGTCAACCTGGGCTGTGCCACGGGCCATCCGAGCTTCGTGATGAGCGCCAGCTTCACGAATCAGTGCATTGCGCAGCTCGAGCTTTGGGAAAAGCGCGACGCCGGCACATACGCCCACCAGGTATACACGTTGCCCAAGGTCCTCGATGAGAAGGTGGCCCGTCTCCACCTCGGCAAACTGGACGCTAAATTGACAGCCCTTACCGAGGAGCAGGCGGATTACATCGACGTTCCGGTCGACGGTCCGTACAAGCCGGAGTATTACCGCTACTAGTGTCCCTGTAGCGGAGCCGCCTACACCCCGGAACATCCCGGGCTTGAAGAGGTAATGGATGGCCCGCCCGCGGCGGTTCGGCCCAGGATGACGCCCCGTGATCCCCCGCTCGTGGGGGTCTCGCTTCGATAGGAGGGACCTTGGTCGAGGTCAAGGTACAGAGCCTGGGGCTTGACCCCTCGTCCAACACTCCGGTTGTCATTCTCCAGGAAGTGGAGGGTGAGCGGGTCCTCCCAATCTGGATCGGCCCCGGGGAGGCGAGTGCGATCGCGATGGAGCTCGCCGACATGAAGTTCTCGAGGCCCCTCACACACGACCTCCTCGTATCGGTTCTCGGGGGGCTGGGCGGCTCCCTCCAGCGCGTCATCATTACTCGCGTGCTCGAGAATACGTTCTACGCCGAGCTGATCGTCCAGCGGAACGGCGATCTCATATCGATTGACGCCCGCCCGTCAGACTCGATTGCCGTCGCGCTCCGGGTGGACGCACAGATCTTCGCCCAGGACGATCTGCTGGAACGGGCATCGATCGAGATCGCCGAGGAGGAGAACGTGCCTACGAGCGGGTCCGGTGGCGGCGGACAATCCTCATCGATGGGCCCCGAGGAGTTGAAGGAACACCTCCGCCGGCTCCATCCTGAGGACTTCGGGCGCTTCACACCGTGACACGGGAGCCGCACCGGTGGGGTGTCTCCCGAGTCTCGTCGTTACCCGGCCTTCGCTGACCGTACCGCGTGCGCCCGACCGCTAACCGGCTTCATCTCAGCGCGACACAAGGCTTCGCTTCATTGCCGTTGGCCATTGTTCTGCTCGCGTGCAGCGCAGTGCAGGGTGGTGCCCAGGAAGAAGTTGTCGCACGTCTGAGGGGAACCGTCTTGCTCGGCGAGTCGGGCATCGAGTCTGGCGTCGTGACACTGCACGAAGTGACTTTGGATGCGGGACTCGAGATCGACTCCGTACAGGTTTCTTCCGACGGCTCGTTCGAGTTCGTGTTGCCTCGGGTCCCAGACCCGGAGTCCGGTGGGGTCTTCTTTGCCTCGACCGAATACGAGGACATTCTCTACTTCGGCCAGCCGCTCAATCGGCCGATCCAGCTCGACAGCACCTACGTCATCCACGTCTACGAAACGGTGGAGGCCCCTCCGGGTGGGCTGACGTTCCCGGTCGCGGTTCGGAACGTCTTCCTACAGGAGGCTGGGGAAGGCTGGAGCGCCGTGGACCTCATCCAGATCCGAAACGATGGAGTCCGGACAATCGTCGCTTCGGGCGACGACCCCATCTGGTCTTATCCACTGCTGGGCGGTGCCCGCGACTTCGAAGTAGGACAGAGCGATCTCGCCGAGGACGCAGTGCGCTTCGACCACGGCCTGATTCACGTTTCCGCGCCGATTCCTCCAGGTGAGCGGCTGTACGTGGTCCGCTATCTCATACCAGGACAAGAGTTCGTCGCGCCTCTACCGGGCAATACAGAAACAATGGAGCTGCTGGTCCGAGAGCCGGCACGGCCTACGGTGGTGACAGGCCTGCAGCAGCTGGCGTCCGTCGAGGTGGAAGAAGGGGTCACCTACCGGAGGTATGTCGGTGCGGACATCATCGACGATGCCGTTGGGTTGATTCTGGCCGATGAGGCAGTGACCATCCCAGTGGCATGGGTATCGGTGATCCTCGCTTTCTTGCTCACAGCGGCCGGTATTTACGCAATGCAGCGTGGCAGCATGGCTCCGGCGAGCGTCCTCGTAACCGGGGCGGCCGATCGGCGCGGGCTCCTGCGTGAGGTAGCCATCCTCGACGAGGCCTTCGAGCGCGAAGGAAGGCCGGGAGGAAAGGCCGGCAAGGCCTATAGGCGTCGCCGTGGGGAGATCCTGCGTCAGATGGATGATCTCAGGGACACCGGCCGATAGGCACATGCCCCTGATCTCGACGCCCGCGATCCTGCTCAGGTCCCATCCGTACAGCGAATCCAGCCGAATCCTACGCTTCTTCACGCGCGAGCGAGGTCTCGTGAGCGTCATGGCGCGAGGAGTGCGGAGGCAACGATCCGGGAGGAGCGCGAGCCTCGAGACGTTCTCGAAGGGACAGCTCATCATGCTACACCGGCAGGGCCGCGATCTCCAGAATTTCCGGGAGTTCGCCGTTTCGGAGGACCATCGGGGCTTGGCCCGAGACGTACAGCGTTTTGCGGGCGCTTCCGTGCTCGCCGATCTGGTGCTCCATCACGCGGGTGAGGAGCCCAACGAGGTGTTGTTCGACGGCATCGCTGGGGCGTACGGCCGCCTGACGAGAGCACCTGCCACGGAGGTGGTCGGGCTCATTCTTTCGGCCGCTTGGGCCATGGTCGCTCAGCTGGGATATGCGCCCGAGCTCACCTTGTGTGTGCATTGCGGCGACGAGCTCGGCTCCGAGGAGTTGGGGCGCTTCGACTTTTCGGCCGGGGGCGTTCGCTGTGGGCGTTGCGCCGCCGCGGTGTCCGGTGCGCCTCGGATCGGCCCACGCTCTCGCGATCAACTCAAGGCGCTCCTGCGGGGTGAGGTCCCCGGCGAGCTCGATCGCCCAGCCGCTCACATCGGCGTTCTACGCGACTTCGTGACCTACCATATCTCAGGCTCCAGACCCCTTCCGTCATTCGGGTTCCTCCAAGACATTGTCGCCGAGTAGGAGCATGGACCGAGGGCTCACCCCCGCCAGAGGATGAACACACGCCAGAGGATGAACACACACCTGGGGATGGGCGCACCCCTGGGGATGGGCGCACCCCTCCTCTTCACAGCCAGGTCGAGAGAACGTCGATGCGTAGCCTGATTCTCGGCACCGCCGGCCATATCGATCATGGCAAAACGGCGCTCGTCCGGGCGCTCACCGGAGTCGATACCGATCGCCTCAAGGAGGAGAAGGCGCGCGGGATCACGATCGATCTGGGATTTGCGGAGCTAACTGTCGGAGAGGACTTGGCGTTCGGAGTCGTCGACGTCCCCGGTCACGAGTCGTTCATCCGAAACATGCTCGCAGGTGCCACCGGCATGGACGTCGTCCTTCTCGTGGTTGCCGCAGACGAGGGGGCGATGCCCCAGACGCGCGAGCACCTGGCTATCGTCCGGCTCTTGGGTGTCGAAAGGCTCGTCGTGGCCTTGACCAAGGCGGACCTGGTCGAGCCGGATTGGCTCGAGTTGGCCGAGGACGACGTGCGCCAGCTGCTCGCAGGTACTCGGTACGCGGATGCGCCGATCATTCCGACGTCCTCGATCACGAACACAGGGCTGGACGAGCTGCGCGACGTGCTGGCCCGTGAGGGGGGCGCCGCTCGGGAGCGCGCCGACTCGGACATCGCGCGGCTCCCCGTTGACAGGGCGTTCAGCGTCCGCGGCACCGGGACGGTCGTAACCGGGACGCTGTGGTCGGGATCTCTGTCGTTGGACCAGAGAGTGCGGCTCGAGCCGAGCGGCCCATCGGCGCGCATCCGCGGGCTGCAGGTGCACGGTCGGGACGTAGACAAGGCACGGGCGGGGGAGCGCGCCGCGGTGGCGTTGAGCGGAAGCGGCGTCGATGCGCGCGCGTGCGGGAGAGGCCATTCGGTCGTCGCCGAAGACCCCTGGGTGGCCACTGAGCGCATTACCGCGCGGGTGTCCCTCCTCGACGAGACAGCCTGGCAACTGGAGCGAGGCCAGCGCGTGCGAGTCCACCTCGGCACAGCGGAGGTCATGGCTAGGGCGTTCGTCCTCGACGCAGACGTGATCGTGGCGGGAGAGCGGGCGTGGGTCCAGCTCCGCCTCGAAGCTCCGCTGGTGGCTCGTTGTCGGGACCGGCTGGTGCTGCGCTCTTACTCACCGGTCACGACGATCGGTGGAGGGGAGGTCGCCGAGCCCTCTCCGCCGCGCCGCACGCGCCTGCGCGGTCGCGATTCGGAGCTGCTGGACACGATCCTCGATGCGGATCCGAGCGCCCGGCATCGAGCCGTCCTGGAGCTAGCTGCTTGGGCGGGAATCACTCCTGGCGAACTGCCCATTCGCACGGGCGATCCCCCGGTGGAACCCGCCCCGGCCGGGACAGCCACGGAACCGCCGCTCGCCACTGGGCGGGCACTTTATTCGGACACCGTCGTCTTGGAGGGATCGGCGCTCCTCAAGAGCAAGATCGCCGCCTATCACCGAGCGGAGCCGCTTCGGCCGGGCATGCCGCTCGAGCTGGCCCGCCAATCGCTTCCGCGGAGCG
This sequence comes from Longimicrobiales bacterium, assembly GCA_965248625.1. GTDB lineage: Bacteria > Gemmatimonadota > Gemmatimonadetes > Longimicrobiales > Gaopeijiaceae. Next base: position 4,345,359 of record OZ252109.1, read on the forward strand.
CCGGGCCGGAGCTCGCGGATGCCCTGCTGGTCCGGCTCGTAGCTTCCGGGGAGCTCGATTCCCGGCAGGATCTCGTATCCGAGCCCGGCTTCAAGCCGCGTCTGTCGGCGGAGCAGGAAAGGGCGAAGGTGGAACTCCTCGGGGTGTATCAGTCCGCGGGCCTGTCACCTCCGGCGATTCGTGATCTACCGCCTGAGCTGCGGTCGCGAAGCGACTTGTGGCCTCTCCTCAAGCTCCTCGAGGAGGCCGGCTCGATCGTCGCCCTCACCGACGAGTTCTTCGCCGGCGCGGATGCCGTCGCGAACGGCGCTCGCGCTGTGACGAGCCAGCTCAAGGGTCGATCCGGCCTCGGACCGGCCGATTTCCGGGAGATCCTACCAGTGACGCGGAAGCATCTCCTCCCGCTGCTCGCCTACTTCGACAGCACAGGGGTCACCATTCGGAGAGGCGACGGGCGCGACGTAGTCACTCGCTGACTCCACGCCGCCGGCACTGGCCAACCGAGCCACTCGCGAGCCCTGGATATGGGCCTGCGAGAACTGCCGAGCACCGGATATGGTTGGCCGTCTGGCGCGGGCCGGGTCGGTCCGTGCAACGCTTATCACACGAAGCGTGTCTAACAGAGTACAAGCGGTGTAGTAGCTGGAAGTCCCTCTCCTGTCTTGACGTACGGGAAAGCGACCGTGTACAATACGGATACGTTGGAAGAGGTACGTCATCGAGGTGCCTGGGAGGGCCATTCGTTACTCAGCTACGGCACAGAACAACTGTGCGGAGGTTCACATGAGACGCTTGCTTTGCGTCTTGATCGGCCTCCTCCTGATGAGCGTCACACACCCGAGTCCGTCTCCCGCCCAAGATGCGGGCGACCGAGGGAGGTCTCAGGATCCCGGATTCCAGCTTCGGCAGAACTACCCGAATCCGTTCAATCCTGAAACTCGCATTCCCTTTGGTCTCGGTGAGGAGTTGTTCGTCGATGGGGGGCCGGCAGTCGTCACGATTCGGATCTACAACGTCCTACAGCAGTTTGTAGCGTCGCCCACCGCCCTGAACAATCCGGGTGGTGAGGGTCTTCCTATGGCGAACATGGAATACTCGACGCCGGGGAGCTACGAAGCCTACTGGGACGGAAGGGACAGCGCCGGGAACCAAGTTGCCTCTGGCATCTACTTTCTGCAGCTGGTCGTGAACGGGCGCTCGCAAGTCATCAAGATGTTCGTGACGAAATAGCACACGGTCGCGACGCCGACTGTAGCGGTGCATCCTCCGGGATGCGCTTTTTTTTTGCGGATGCGTTTGGGTCAGTCACGCGCTCGACTCGAGCTCAGACCCCCTTCGACTCGAGCAGGGCAAGAAACTCCGCCGCCGTCTCGATTTCCCGCAGACGCTCCGGGATCTCCGGGTCCTTTGCGAACTGCGCGACTTTCCCGAGGACGGGGAGGTACTGATTCGAGACCTCGAGCGGGGGCGCTACGATCAGAAAGAAGTTGTGGACAGGGGCGGAGTCGATGGCGTTGAAGTCCAGCCCGCTCGGCTTTCTCCCGTAGGCCAGGTGGAGGCGGTTCACGACGAGCGAGCGGCAATGCGGAATCGCGATTCCCTTGCCGATCCCCGTGGACCCGAGGTTCTCCCTTCGCTTCAGCGTCTTGAAGAGGGTGAGCTCCGCCTTCTCGTCCGGCCGCAGCAACGCGATCAACTCTCGAACCACCTCGTCCTTCGACTCCGCCTCGAGCTCGAGCTCCACGACGTCGGCCGAGAAGAAATCCCTGAGCCTCATTCCACTACCTCCAGCGTACGTAACCGACCCTCTCCGTGGAGGATCGGCCCATCTTAACCGCCCTGCGGGGTAGAGCCAATGATCCCTCTCCGCCCGAGCTGCCCCGTGTTACCTTACCCCACATGACCTTCCCGTACCTCGATAAGCGCGACGGCGACTACGTCCCGGTGTTCCTTGCGCCGCAGGCGGGCGTGAGCGAATCGCCGTTCCGCCGGCTCTGCAGGCGCTTCGGCGCGGACGTCGTGGTGACGGAATTCGTGAGCGCTGAAGGCCTCTGCTACGGCGGAGAGCGCACGCACAGCTACCTGCGCTTCGAGGGGGAAGAGCGGCCGATCGGTGTGCAGATCTTCGGGGCGCGGCCGGACAAGATGGCAGAGGCCGCGGCGCTGGTGTCGGACGTGTATCGTCCGGACTTCATCGACATCAACTTCGGATGCCCGGTGAAGAAGGTCGTGAAGCGCAATGGAGGCTCGGGGTGCCTGCGTGATCTCGACCTCGTCGAGCGTATCATTCGCGCGGTGGCCAGTGCGACGCCAATCCCCACGACTGTAAAGGTCCGGAGTGGATTCGACGAGGCCACCCGGGATCCGGTCACCATCGGTCTTCGTTGCCAGGACGCGGGTGCGGAGGTGATCACCATCCATCCGCGGACGAGAGCCGACATGTACTCCGGCGAAGCGAGGTGGGAGGAGATCGCAGCTCTCGTGGACGCCTTGGACATCCCGGTCATCGGTAATGGGGACGTGAGCGTAGGGGAGGACGCCCTGCGAATGAGGAAGACTACTGGCTGCGCAGGCGTCATGATCGCGCGTGGGTCTCACGGCAATCCTTGGATCTTCGCGCAGGCCCGCGCCGCCCTGGATGGTCACCCCGTTCCACCGGAGCCCGACGCCGAGGAGCGCTTCGCCGTGTGCCTCGAGCATGCGCAGAACGCGGTGGATTTCGAGCCCGACGGAAAGAAGGCAGTGCTCGAGTTCCGCAAGCACCTAGGATGGTACACGAAGGGTCTATCGAACGGGCGCCAGCTCCGCACGGAACTCTTCCAGATGACCACGCTCGAAGAGATGAGGGCCACCCTGGAGCGTTATCTGGAAGACCAGCTGGCCGGGGCCGCCTGACTGATGGAAACCCGAGAAGGAGGATCCGTAGACGACATCTGCGTGTACAACCGTTCGCATCAGACCGACGGGGGCGTCACGGCTTCGACGTGTTTGGTGAATACGGAGCAGCGTGCCGAGGTCCCGGTGACCTCGTAAAACACCCGGGAACTATCACAATTGCCAACAATCAACTGGCACTGGCTGCCTAAGTTCGCTTAGCAGCCCGTCTCTTGGTCGGCTAGCCCAAGGCAGGCCTCGCAGACGTCGATGAGTTGGGCTGGCCCGTTGGTGGCGCCGTCACGTCACGGGCGAGAGTTTCGACGGATAGTCCGGGCCCGGTTGTTCACTGACCGACCCGTGGCGAACTCAACAGTGATCTACGCACGTAGACGCGACGTAGGACCCACTCGCGGACGCGGGTTCGACTCCCGCCGCCTCCACTGCATTGGTCCCAGGGCCTGAAAAGGTCCTGGGACCTTCTTCGTGATAGGGACCTGCCTGGTGCTGACGGCGGGAGTCGACCCCTGGTCCGTCGCGTGCTCCGCACGCTGGACGCGGGTGCACCTGCGGTGCGCCTTTGGCGCATCCTCCGTGGCCTCGGGAGATGGACTGGGAAGGTGGGGCTCCATCGAGGTGGTCCCTCCGCTCGACTCTTGGTGCTAGGCGGCTTGATCGCAAAACTGTGCCAAGAACTGCGTCGTCACCCACCGACGCTCACCGACGCAACTGACGGAAAGGACGGACAACGTGGTGGACCGGAGTAACGCACCGTCGTCGCTAACCCGGGGCCGTAGCTCCCCGCACGACGTTGTTTTCGGCGATGACCGCTGGGTTCTGGACATAGTACGGCTCATCGTAGACACCCGCCCCCACAAGTCTGTGCTCCATCCAAAAGATCGGGAATAGCTCGCGGTCACAGTTGTCTGCGTACTTGAAGGGTACGAGTAGCCCAAGATCCACACCGTCGTAGCCCGCGACGAACGTCGCCAGGTCGAAGTTGCCTGACTTTCGCCAGCGCCGGAGTGCATACCAGTTCTCGTCGTGGACGCGGATGACATCCACGATCGGGGGCTCCAGACCCATTTCTTCGGCGAACCGGGCGGAACGCTCCGCGTGCAAACCGCTGTCGCCGGGTAGGTTCTTCCCCAGATCGTGAAGAAGCGCGATCAGCCGCTGTTCTCTTCGCCTCGGGAGCTGAGTACGATCGACGAACTCCCATTGTCGTTGGACGTGCAGGCCCAAGATTCCCTCCGGATGACCCGCTCGCACGCTGCCGAGAGCGAGCGCGTCGCGCACTCGCTCATCGCTTAGCAGGCCCGTCTCCTTCGGACCCTCTGGAACGAGCTCGTACGCACCGTTCGGGCCCCTGAGGGCATCATGGCGTGTCGGCCTTGCCACCGTCTTACTCAGGCAACCCGCGCGGCGCCGCCGCTCTCGATCGCCTCGAGCACACGCTCGTCGTCGATCGCGACAGTCGCCCTCCGCACGAGCTCCGACCGAGCCGCCCTCGACTCGGCGACGAGGCACAAAGCGGTGAGCTCGCCGACGAACCTCGCCCCTTGAACCGCTCTCGGATCCGTATGCGTGGTTCGCGCGATCGCGTCTCCGAACTCGCGCCTGACCTCACCATCGCGTGGGAACACGAGCGCGAGAGGACCCGCGCGCATCGCGGCTCCGTTGCCGCCGCTCGGGCGGCCGCTGTTGCGGAGGCCGACCGACATCAGGAGGCACGCCTTCAGCGTCGATAGGCCGATCCCCCACGGTAACCTCCAAGACCAAGGCACCAATGAGCGGCGGAAGTGACGCACGCTCGTGCCCAGATCGCCGCGGCCGCGGAGGAGAGCCTCGAGAACGAGCATCGCCTGGTCTGCGTCGTCGGATACGAAGCCGATGCGCCCGAGCATCCGGTATCGCGGTCGGCCGCGGAAGTGCCGGCGGACCGTTCGACCTGACAGTCCCTCCCACGGCAGCCCGTAGGCGTCTCCCCCGGCGATGCCAAGAAGGTGTCCGTGCACGGGGTCGAGGTCGAGTTGGGTCACCAAGGCGGACCGACTCCTATGCACTGCGCCGGGAGACGAAGCCGCTAACGCGGCGCCTGCGCTCAGCGGGGAAGGGAAGACGCTGTCCTCGGGACTGAGTTGGGCCTGGATGGATGAGCGCCCATTGTAGACGGGTCCCATCCAGTGTGCGAGAAATGACCGACGCGGGTTCCCCTGAAGAGTCGACGATCTCCGAAGAGACACGGAGGATTCTGGCCGACCTCAAGCGCGTACGAGACCGACCGGCTCCCACCGATCCTCGATCGGCGGGCTACCTCACGGCGATCGTCGCAGTCGCGGGACTAGTCTCGCTGCGCTTCATCGCCCCGGGGCCACTTTCCGGAGCTGCGACGATCGTGATCGGCGTCGGCCTGGCCGTGATCGCCGTGCTCGGAGTCCTCCTCGGCTTTCTCGGAGGCGTCTTCGTCAGAGGAGCCGTGGCGGCCGACGTCGGGAAGGCGATCGACGAGTTACTCGCGAAGCACCCCCATGGCGACCGCGTCACGATGCGGCAGGCCGCGATCCGCATCTTGGACGGAGCCTCAGTCTCGACAGGGCCAGCCACGGTGGAGACGTTCGACGTGAGGGAAGTCGCCGCGCGCTTGGGTGACGTCCGCCCTTCGTCGAACGGATCGAACGCGTTCTGCTGAAGGAGCAGCAGATCTACCCCGTCTTCACGATGCTGGTGGGCGCGGCCGGCAATCCCGTGATCGGAGGCATTCCGTGCCTGGCGTCGATCGCCTATCAGCGACGCTACATCGTACGCGCCACGAAGGACGAGTACGTACTCCCGGAGGAGCTCGCCGACGTGCAGGGTTCAGCGCTTCGGATGATTCTCGAGCGCGGGAGTACAACGGGCAACTACACGGACGCGCAGTGGGACGCGCTTGCGGATCTCTGGGAGGTTTTGGAGGACAAGGCGCTGTGGGGTGCGCTCGGCGATCCCGAGCTGAATCCGACGGAACTCGTGGAGTCGAGCCCCGTGTGGGCTCGTGTCCGCCATGCCGCACAGCGATATCTCGAGCTCGTGCGATTCGACCTCGAGGGCTGGGAGGCCGCGGGCTTTCCAGAGGAGGAGCCGCTGCACGTGTCGCGTGCGCGAGAAAGCTGAGGCGACTGGGCCCAACCGCCTCGGTTTCGGCCCGCCTCCACCCTGGCCTGAACGGCCTCCCGAGCTACGCTCCTTCCCCGCTTCCAACGACGGGCCCGAGGTTTTTCAGATCGTCCCTGCCGCGGCCGGTCCAAAGCCACTCTCGCCACCGATACTGATCGGCGATCAGCTCGATGTACCCATCTCGACCCACCACCACGTAGTGGTGGCAAGTGACTGAGCCGGGGGCCTCCAGGCTCGACAGCCACTCCGACTCCGTGGCCACGTAGAACCCAGGGCGCGGGCAGAGACCCGTCGCCTTCCACTGTCCGCGTAGCCAATCGAGATACCCACTCATGTCCCCTTCGTAATCCGGCTCCACCGGATAGATCGCGCTCACGCCCCCGCCGCCCAAAGGAAGGGTTCGTGTGTGGTGGCACAGCTCGAAGTCGATCTCGATCCGTCGATTGTCGAGCTGGCCCTCCTCGGACATCCGGCCCCCGCCGAGCCCGACCGAGCACCGGGGCTCGGTGTCAGTTTCCATGTGGGTGAGCCTGAGGGCGCTCGTCGACGGCCCGACCATCCAGGGGACACGACACGGTGTGAGAAGAGTCCGGGTCACGGTCGGTCTCCCACCTGGGGGGTGCTCCTCGACGACGACGAGATCGAAGTCGTTTCCGCTTCGGTAGATCCAGCGGCCACACCAGATCGCACCGTGTACCACTCTGCGCAGACGTTCGAGAAGATCGGCCTCGAGCTTCTTTCGGATCGGCACTCCGGACACCAGGAAGAGTCGCGTATCCACCACGCCGGCGGGACGCCTGTGCGTCCTGGCGATGTCGACCTCGACGCGACCGGCACGTCCGATCACCCATTCCCAATAGTCCTCGGCGTCCTCCGAAGGGTCGGCCAGCCCCATGCCCCGGGCGATGTCCATGAGCGGCAAGTCCGTCCGGAACCAGATGTCGGTGACGTCGTCCGGGGTCCATTGGGTGAAGCACGGGTAGATCTCGCTTTTCTCCAAGAGGATCTTCTCCACGACCACCACGTACTGCAGCGCATCGCCGAGCCGCGTGCTCACCTTGGCCTGGTCAAAGCCGGCGACCGACGTAGGGCCGCTGGAGATGATCGACTGATCCAGAATCCGGACGGCTGCCTCCCTCATCACCGCCGGGTCTCCGTCCGGGAAAGCATCGACGAGCTGCTCGACCGCCTCCTCGACGTCCGCAATCGCGGACCCGCGTACGAATCCACCGCCGAAGATGCTGAGAAGGCTTCCCGCCAAGACGAGGAGACCGAGCACGCCGCCGATCACCCAAAGAGCGGCCGAGGGAAGCTGGAGGGCCCGGGCCACGAACGGAAGGGCGATGAGAGCGATCATCGCACCGACGGCGACCACGCACCCTGCGGACACTGCCGGGTCGGAACCCGCACGATCCCTCACCGCACTCAGCGTCCTCTCGATTTCCTCCGGATCGACCGCCGCAGCCGGAAATCGCTCCTCACGAAGATTCACCTCGTCGGGTCCATGACTCGGCCGAGGAACAGGACCGCGCCCTGCTCCGGATCGAAGGCCGCCTCCGTGCCGAGCTCGCGCGGCGGCGCGCCGAGCGTCAGCCCGTACCGCATCTCCAGCTTCGGGAGCTGCAAGTCCACCAAGGGTGTCACGGCTTCGCGACGTATCGGCTCCAGCATCCCGACGGACAGTGCTGCTTCCACCGTGGGGAGCGCCCCGGGCACCGGAAGCACCATTAGCGTCGACACGTCTTCGTCGTCAGGGATTCTCGCGACCGCGGCTCCGAGGTCTTCGTCCACCCAGTAGGCGAGATCGAGTTGCTTGTACATCGTGTCCACATCGACTCGCTCGGCGGCGGCAGCCGGGTCCTTGAAGGAGTCGGAGAAGAAGTCCGCGCTGAGGTCCTCGCCCAGCTCGTCACAGAACGCCGCGTGTAGAGGATACGCCTCTTCGACGAACAGCGCGGTCGCTAACCCGAGGCGGAATGCCTCGGCCCTCAGGAGCACGAGATTCCCATTGTCGCCATCTCGGCCGCGGTCCGGTCCCTGGCGCCGGCATACATCGTCGCCGGGGCCGCCCCGATGCTCAGGGGGAGAGGCGAAGGTGTTCTCGCCGGTGCACGCTCGGGCGGAGTACTCATCGGATCAAGCATCCGCGCCAACGTCCTACTCGCACAGCGGGGCGGCAAGCGAAACCCGACCCACCCCTGGACTCCGCCCCTGCTCCTGCCTCCCCCGGGCGAATCCGCTGGGCCGTCCTGCTCGCGCGGATCTACGACGTGCTCGACCCCCATGGCTTCGTCGAAGGAACCGCCGGATAGGGACACGTCGCCGGTCAGACTGACACTGGCCGAGGGCGGATTGTCCGTGTCGTTGGTGCGGATCGCAAAGGCCCCGGGGTGGTGCACGAAGATCCTGGGCAAGATCATCGCGGGCGAGCTCGCCTCCGCCACCAAGCACCGGGCATCCGTCCCCGCCCACGTGGAGGCGGTGATCCGCAAGGGCCTAGAGAAGCTGCCGGCGGACCGGTTCACATCCGCGCACGACTTCGCGAGCGCCTTGGCCGACCCGGGATTCCGTCACGGGGAATACGCCCTCACGCCCGCGGGTCGGCGGCGCTCGGCGTGGCAGACCGCCGCGCTGGTGGGGGCCGGGGCGTTCCTGGGTATCGGTACGATGGCCGTCTGGACCGGTGGGCGCCTCGAGCTCGCCCCCGCCGGCGTGATGCGGTTCGCGATCACGCCACCGGAGGGCGCTCCGATCAATCTGGGTGGCAACGCTCACGACCTCGCGGTCTCCCGGGACGGCAGTCTCGTCGTCTTCCAGAGCGGCACGCAGCCCTCCGATTTTCAACTCAACCTCAGGCCCATCGACCAGCTCGAGAGCACGCCCCTTCGGGGCACGGAGGGAGCCGTTGGTCCGTTCTTCTCACACGACGGCGAGTGGGTCGGCTTCGTCAACTCAACCCTCACCACTGTTCTGAAGTTTCGGTTTTCGGGGGGCCACCGGTCAGGCTTGTAGAGGCTCCGACCTTCACGCTGGGGTGGAGCTGGGGAGCGAACGACCAGATCGTCTTCGGCTCCCCCGCCGGCCTCTTCCGAGTAGCGGGAGGCGGCGGCGAGCCCGAGGCCCTGACGACGCTCGACCCGGCCCGAAACGAGGAAGGCCACATGTGGCCGCAGGTTATCGAAGGGCGCGACCTTGTGGTGTTCGTGATCGCCCACTCGAATGTCTCCCCGCTCACGTCGGGGCAGCTTGCTGTGCTCGACCTCGTTACGGGGGAGGTGACTCGGCTGGACCTCGCCGGCGTGAGCCCCCGGTATGTGTCGACGGGGCACCTCGTCTATGCTGCGGCAGATGGGTCGGTCCGGGCTGTGCCGTTCGATCCCGACGCATTGGAGGTCACGGGGAGTCCCGTCCCGCTAGTCGAAGACGTCGGCGTTAAGGCCAGCGGCGCAGCCAACTTCGACCTCTCGGACGACGGGCGTCTGGTGTACGCTCCTGGGTGCACCGATTCCGGAGCCGGTTTCCCCACCAACCTCGTGTCGGTAACACGTGACGGCACTCGGGCGCTGCTCGCCGAGCTCGAGAGCGTTGGTTGGTATCCGCGCTTTGCGCCGGACGGATCTCGCGTGGCGTACGCGGTCAGCGTCGACGCTGGGGCGGGCAGCGAAGCGGATCTGTGGGTGCTCGACGTCTCGCGGGGTGCACAGACCCGCGCGACCTTCGGTGGCAACAACCGCTTCTATCCCCTCTGGGCGCCGGGCGGCAGCACACTCACTCACGCGGATGCCTCCGGTGATCAGAACCGACTCTTGTCGACTCCCGCGGACGGCAGCGGCGGTGCCGAGGCCCTGATGGAGCTCGGCGAAAGGCGTTTTCCGACCTCCTGATCTCCCGATGGGCTCACGCTGGCATACTACGTCGGTCCTGCCGGGACACCCACGAATACACGCGACCTGTGGATGCTCACGGTCGACGGAGGAACGCCGAGCCCGGCGCCCTTCGTCGAGACGCCGTTCATGGAGCGTGGCGCCATTTTCTCACCGGACGGCAAGTGGGTAACCTACGTGTCGGACAGGTCGGGGCAGAACGACGTGTTCGCCCGTCCATTCCCTGGCCCGGGCACCGAGATCACGGTTTCGGTCGGTGGCGGGCAGCAGCCGGTGTGGGGTCCATCGGGGAGCGAGCTCTATTACCGTCGGGAGGGGGAGCTGGTGGTCGTTCCCGTCGACCTCGCGTCCCCCTTTCTTTCCGTGGGTGCGCCGAGCCCCGTGTTTGAAGATCCGTTCAGGCGCGATACAGGTGGGGCACAGGGAGGCATGGCGAACTATGACATCGCTCCCAATGGCGAGACGTTCGTGATGGTAGAGAATGCGTCGTCTCCCGAAGGCTCGGTCGTCCTGCCGCAGCTGCACGTCGTCCTCAACTGGTTCAAGGGGCTGAGGGAGCGGGTGCCGAACGAATGACCCGTCAGATCCCGTGGTTGCGCGTCTTCGGGGAAGGCCTCGTGATCGTCGTCAGCATCCTGCTCGCGTTCGGGATCGAGGCGTGGTGGGCTGAACGGCTGAAGCGGAACGGCGCGCCACCGTGACTCTCGGCAGCGGCCCTCCCTGGATCTCTCGATCCGTGGTTCAGCTTACGTCATAAACTAGACGAAGGTTCGTACGTTGGCTCAGGATAGCGAAGGGATCGCTCCAGCCGCCACGAGCGCGTTCCTGAGCTCCCGCAACTTGGCTTGAACCCGCCGTGCGTTGTCCGGGCTCAGTCGCAAGACGTGCTTCTCGGCACGCGACAGGCTCTCGAGGCTAGGGTCCGTCAAGAGGTAGGTCGTGATGTCCAACTCCACGGCCGGGGGGGTCCTCGGGCACACGAACGGACAGCAGCCGCTCCAGGGCGGCCGCGAAGGTGTCACCGAACGTTCCTTCCGGGAAACCGAGCGTCCGGTGGGCCTCCTCGAACAGGGGAAGGAGCTGCTGGTATAGACGCACGGCCGCTCCCGTCTCGAAAGACACGAATGGTTCAGTGACGGCATCGTAGCGCCGATAGCTGGCCGGATCGACCACCACCTGGTCCCCCGTCTCACGGACCTGGAAGTCCCCCTCGGGCGCGAGGAAGGGGACGTGTTGGCCAGGGCTGACCCCGCCTGCGACGCTGGCCACGGCCGACACGAATCGCTCCGCGAGCCCATCCGTCACGAGCCAGGCCGCCCATTGCGGGTGTCTGGACAGCACTCCCGCGAGATCCTGGACGACCCCGTCGCTCTCCACCAGTGGTGGGAGGTCGAGGGGCTCGGGCGGTACGGGCGATGTGGGCCGTTCGGTCGCGGGCCTGGCAGCCCCAACGGGAGACGCCATCCCCTCAGGAGCGGCGTCTCGCGCACGGAAACCAAACCACCACCAGGCGAACCCGCCGAACAACGCCGCCAGCAGAACGGCGAGGCCCACGGGGACACCGAGACCGGAGGGTCGGCGGCGACGCCCCCAGCTAGCCACGGGTCGACGCATGGTGGGTGCCCGAAGATTCGTCGTCGATCGGTGTCACGGGCAGCTCCGAAACGAATTCTCGGTGACGGCAGCAGATCACTCCGTTCTCCCTGACTCCCTGCAACCGGGAGTCGGCGGTCGCGTTGATCCACCGCAGGGCAGAACCAGGAGACTCACGCACAATGAAAGCCATCAGCCTTCCGGGTCCGCATGTGAGAGACACCGATCTCGTCCGATCGTGCGCCAATGATCGCGAGGAGTTCGATCTCGGTCAGTTCTCCACGCCCGCCCTCAACTCCTCGAAGACGTTCTCGACAACGATCAGCTCGGTTTCCCCACCGGATCCGCCCAGATCCCTGATCATCAGGAACCGCTGATCGTCGGGTGTCACGTCGTACGCCGGATGCCGGCCGCCTCGGTAGCCCTCAGTCGAAAACAGCGCCCGCCGTTCACGGATCTCGAACGTCGCCCCGGGTAGGAGCTCCGCAGCCATCACGCCCCCCCCACTGACGTAGAACAGCTCCCGTCCGCTGCGGGCCCACACCGGCCCTTGTCCACCATTGGCTGAGACCATCCATCTCCCGCCATCGGTATTCGGAAATGGCACAACGTACACCTCGTCGGTGCCTGACAGGCCCGAGACGTAGGCCAGCCACCGGCCATCAGGTGACACTGCAGGTGCCTCTTCATCGAAGTCTGTCACGACGAGTGGCACCGGCACGCTGTCCCCGACTCGTAACCCGTACAGATCGGTGCTGGGGTTGCCCGCTCCGTATACTCCATATACAAGCCACTCTCCGCCGGGAGAATGCGTGATTTCCCACTGGTCCCCCTCGTCGGGCATCAACAACTCCGCCTGCCCGCTCCCATCCGCTCGCCGGCGGTAGAAATCAAGGCCCTTTCCGCAGCACACGACGTACGCCAGCGATTGCCCGTCGTGGGTCCACGACGGGTAGAAGGCGGTCCCGGCGAAGGTGAGCCTCCTATCCAGCCCTCGATCCAGTTCTTTGATCCAGATCTCAGTCACTTCGTTCGTGCGGCGGCTCACCGCCAATTGCGTCCCATCGGGGGAGAGTACGGGCTGCCTGAAGTCGCCCGTCCACGTCGGGTCGACTGCCTCCACCGTCCCATCCCGCGTTACCCACACGACTTCTGAAGCATTGCCTCTGTATAGGTCGCCCGTCGTGTAGAGCAGCGTCCCCGTCTCCGAGATGGCCAGGTCCGCGCTCCCCATGAAACCGAGCTCTAGCCCTTCCCCAAGCAGCATGGCGTCACCAGTCAACTCCAGCGTCGTCTCGTCGAACGGTACGGCCATCAACGTACCGTCACCGGTCACGTAGACGAGATGCCCCGCCGCGTACCGGGCCCGTGCCCCTTGTACCAGAACGGTGTGCCGACCGGTCTCGAAATCGACCACCGCGATATCCCACTGATGGAACGACATGATTCCCGCACGGGCGGCCGTGAACAGGACGCCTCGTCCGCCGGGGAGTGGCTCGGGCCAGTGATGGGAATCCTCGCCTCGCGTGGTATCGATCTGCGTGACCGGCTCGTGGGGGCCACCACCCTCCAACACTCGCACCAGACCCACCAGGCCGGGAAGGTTCCCGCCAAAATAGATGTGCCCGTCGTAACCCCATGAAGCCCCGGTACCGCTGGAACCCACCTCGCCGATCGTGGTCGCGGAGCCGCCTGCGAGCGACACTGCTCGCCAGCTACTCTCGTTGAGGAAGCCGATCCTGGTGCCATCGGGGCTGAAGAACGGGAGCGCCCCTCCTTCCGTTCCCGGTATCGGAGTGGCGTGGAGTCGATCCCGGTCACGGAGCAGAAGTCGGGAGCCCTGGCTCTCGCGATCCGATGCTCCCCCTGCGGCCGATCCGCGATACACCAATCGGGACCCGTCAGGCGAAACGGCAATACGTGATCCCATCAATGCGCGTCCGAGTTCCTCTCCTTCAGGAAGATCGATGCTGTATCGGGACACCGGCCTCGGTCCTTCCGGCAGGGGCCGCAGCCAACCCCACAAAGCCGCCGCAATGGCCACCGCTGCGAGCGCGCCGACTCCAGCCGTCACTCGACTCGGCGGGATGCCCGACGATGCTCCGGCCACTCCCACGTGCATCGTCTGCCCCATGAACGTCGGGTTCGCCAGAGCCTCGGCGAACTTCGCCGCAGTCTCGAATCGGTCGGCTGCCAACTTTTCCAACGCCGTGGCAGTCGCAGCTGCTACATGAGGCGGTACAGACTTCCGCAACTCCGTTACCGGTCGCGCCTCGTCTGTGACGATCTTCATGATGATCTGTTGTGCGGATCCCCCGGCATGTGGCGGCTGGCCGGTCAGCATCTCGTACAGCACGCTCCCGAGAGAGTAGATGTCGGAGCGCGGCGTCAGATCCTTCTCCGCAGTGGCCTGCTCGGGAGACATGTAGTGCGGGGTCCCGAGCGAGAGACCGGTTTCCGTCATGCGCCCGCCTCCCGCGGCGCTGACCGCCAACGCGATCCCGAAATCCGCCACCATCGGACGGCCGTTGTGAAGCAGGATGTTCGCGGGCTTGATATCCCGGTGGATCACCCCCTGCTTGTGGGCGGAGTCGAGGGCATCCGCGATGTTGCTGGCGATCCCGACCGCCTCTTCGATGCCGAGCTGGGTCTCGCGATCGAGCTTCTCACGAAGGGTCTCGCCTTCGATGAACGGCATCACGTAGTACAGGAAGCCGTCCGCTTCGCCGGAGTCGAACAGGGGTAGGATATGGGGGTGCTGCAGATTCGCGGTGGTGGTGATTTCCTGCACGAATCGTTCGGCCCCAAGGACAGCGGCGAGCTCGGGCAGCAGCACCTTGACCGCGACCTTCCGCTTGTGCTTCAGGTCCTCAGCGAGATAGACGGTGGCCATACCGCCTTTGCCGAGTTCGGACTCGATGCGGTAGCGGCCCTCCAGGGCAGCGTTCAGGCGGGTGATGGGATCGCGGGTCGTCATCGTCGGCAAGATGCCGCACGGATCAGGAAATGGCGAGCGATCCCGGTGGCGACCTCCGTTGCAGCGAGTGCCACTCGAGGCCCCGCTGGGAGGGTCAACTGGATCCCGCGTGTCCAGAGAAATCGGGGGCGCTGAACTGGGACCCCCTCCGTGAGAGGAAGCGCAGCGAGCGTGCGTTTAGTGGACGAAGCGACCCACCGGGTCGTCTCCGTATCGACCCTCTCGGAGGAGTCCACTCATGAGCATCGAGCGCTGCAGAGCAGTCCGCGCTGGTCTGCCATCCGTCGTCCTTGTGGCTTTCTGTTCTGTGATCGCGAGCTGTGGGGATGGCAGCACGGCGCCAGAGGTGACCGGACCCGTCGTCACGATCGAGCTGAGCGCGGCTTCTGCGACGCTCGTCTCGCTCGGAGCCACCTACGAGCTCGATTTCACCGCCCGCGACGCTGATGGGCGTGTGGTTAGCGTCGCCTCTGCCAGTTGGACGTCCAGCGCGCCAGCTGTGGCCACCGTGGACGGATCCGGTGCGGTCACCGCGAGGTTGAACGGTGTGGCAACCATTTCGGCGACGGTCGGTGCCGTATCCGCGTCCGCCTCCGTGACCGTAGAGCAACGCCCGGACGCCTTGGCCTTCCGCGCGCACCCGACAGCCGTCGAGGCTGGCGCCGAGATGGGTCAGCCCGTCGAGGTCGAAATCCAGGATGCGGGTGGCACGATCGTGCGCAATGTGGCCCGAGAGATCACGCTTTCCCTTATGGATCCGGCCGGGACGGCGACGATCTTCGGGGAGCTGGCAGCGACGACGGCCGACGGGTTGGCCACGTTCTCCGGGATTTCGATCGACATGGCGGGCTCGGGTTACCGTCTCGAAGCCACTACTTCCGGGCTCCCTTCCGCCGAGAGCGACCCCTTCGACGTCCTCGCCCCTCAACTCATTCCGGATCGACTCGCCTTCCTCACACAGCCGCAGCGGACCGAGGCGCGCCAACCACTTTCCTCCGTCCAAGTCGAGATCCTGGACGTCGACGGGAAGCGCGTGACCAACTCGATCCTCGAGGTCTTGATGGAGCTCCAGAGCAATCGGACCCGCGGGTCGCTGGCGGGAGAGACCCGAGCGATCGCGGTAAACGGCGTGGCAACGTTCGATGGGCTGGTCGTCGACTGGCCATCGGAGGGCTTCTCGCTGAAGGCAACCTCCGAGGAGCTCGACGAAGCTGTGAGCGAGCGGTTCGACGTCTGGATTCATTTCCGATCCGTCGATGCTGGCAGGTTGCACTCCTGTGCCATCTCGACCCGCGACGAGCTCTACTGCTGGGGCAGGGGAGACAGCGGCGAGCTGGGCGCAGGACCTGAGGTCACGGGGACTGTCACTCCAGCACCAGTGATGGGAACCCTTCAGTGGGCGAGCGTCGACGCGGGTCAGACATCGACCTGCGGAGTGACTCTCGATGGGCAAGCGTATTGTTGGGGTCTCAACACAACGTCGGTCAGCTCGGCGATGGCAGCGTACAGCGTCGCCACGTTCCAACTGCCGTGGTTGGAGGCCACTCCTTCGAGGTCGTTCGGACGACCGTCAATGTTTCGTGTGGCCTGACTGCGGACGGGACGGCGTACTGTTGGGGCGGGAACAACACGGGCCAACTCGGGAACGGCTCGCAGGACGGCAGCCTCGTGCCGGTCGAGGTGGGCGGTGGGCACTCTTTCGCGCAGCTCGACGTAGGTCACGGCAACGCCTGCGGAGTCACGGCAGACCAGGCGGCGCTTTGCTGGGGTTGGAATGAACAGGGGCAACTCGGCATTGGCGCGACCAGCCTTTCCGAGCGAATGCCCTTACCGGTTGCCGGAGGGCTAGCTTTTCGGTCCGTGCACATCTGGGGATGGACCTCGTGTGGCCTGACGACCGCGGGGCGCGCTCATTGTTGGGGCTCGAACGAGCACGGTGAGCTTGGCGACGGCACAACGGTGAGCTCAACCGTGCCTACTCCGGTCGCCGGTGGCCTGACGTTTGGATCCGTGGACGTCGGGATCGGAGTCTCGTGCGGCCTGACACTGGACGGAAAGGCTTACTGCTGGGGAGAGAATCCCACCGGCGCGTTGGGCAACGGCACGATAGACGTGGACTCGAGCGTACCCGTCGAGGTCTCCGGGAACCACACCTTCGTCATGGTGTCGTCCGCGGGAAGGACCGTGTACGGCTTGACTGCCGACGGTCAGCTGTACGGCTGGGGCCTCGTCCCTGTGCGCAACGAGGCTTCTGCACAGGCGTCCCAGGTGCCGATTCGCGTCATCCACTGATCGACTTGGAGTGCCCGCACAGGCTGCGAGGTCCACGGCGGCCGTCCCGAGTGAGAGGGACGGCCGTCGTCGTGCGTTCCATGGGGGAAGAGCGATCCATCATCCCCTCGATCGGGCCGCGCGCCCAGGAGGTCGCATGCTCACCGTCTCAGGCTTCACCCCGAGATCCGTCACGGCTTTGGCCCTCTTACTCACCCTGTGGGCGTGCGAAGACACGCCTACCAACCCCGAGGTCGTCCCGATCGAGTCGTCGTCCATGACGACCGACCACTTCCCCGGACAGGTGAAGGTGATCGACGCCCGCGGCGACAACACGGGTCCGATCGACATCCAGGGGATGGTCCTGAGCTTCGATCCGTCGACAGGGGACTACCAGATCCAGCTGAGGGCGTACGCGCACGCTCCCTTCGACGGGGACTTCCGCGTCAACATCCACCTCTTCAACGAGACCGCCGGCTCACTCTTCAGTGACGCACTACACGACTACGCGCTGACTGCCGGGCAACAGGAGCTCGTACTGACCGGTACGAATCCCGCCCTGACCGGCTGGTCGATGGGTGACGTAGTTCACACCAACAGCCTACACGGCCAGCCCAATCCTCCGGGATCAACGCTCTTCCGCTCGCAAGTCACAAGCGTTCCGTTTGGCTTCCTCACGAACGAGGACGTCATCGAGCCTTGGCCGGCGGGCACTCCGGCCATCGTCACGGGGCGCTGAGCTCAGGCCGCCACCTGGCATCCAGCTGAGAAGAAGGGGCCTCCGCCTTGAGCGGGGGCCCCTTCGCTTAGGCCTTCGGCGAACCGTCCCAACGAGACCCGCCACACTGGTACAGAGGTTCCTTACCCCAGAACCCCCCGGTAGCGGGCGGGGTCGATGGAGTAGTCCGGGAAGATGCTCTCCAGATCGTTCGCTCCGAGATGCGCGTGGGCGATTTCGGCGAACACGTCCCGGAAGTCCGTCGTCACCTCGAGGTCCCGTCCCTCATAGAGCTGTTCCCGCTCGAGTCCAGGCCAGTCGCCCAGGACCTGCCCACCCTTCACGGCACCGCCCAGCACGAGCATGCAGTTGGCGTGCCCGTGGTCGGTGCCACCGGAGCCGTTCTCGGCGACTGTGCGGCCAAACTCGGACATGGTCAGGATGACCACGTCTTCCATCCGATCACCGAGGTCGTCGTACAGGGCCCGTATCCCGGTCCCCAGGTTGCGCAACCGAGCGGAGAGCTGGCCTTGGACACCACCCTGGGCAACGTGCGTATCCCATCCACCGACGTCGGCAAAGGCGATCTCCACCCCTACGTCCGCCTTGATCAGCTGAGCGATCTGCCGAAGGGACTCCCCGAGCGGCCCCCTCGGGTATTCGATCCCCCCACGGGTGGCGTACCTCTGAGGGTCGATGGCGCGGAGCCTGCGGACGGCCTCGAAGGCCTCGTCAGCCGCCGACGACACGACGTCGCCGGTGTCGGTCCGGTACAACCTCTCGAACGTGGACTCGACCCGGTCCCCGCCGGACACACCGAACCCGGAGAGATCAGGGATGGCGAGGGCCGGATGCTCGCCCCGCAGCGCCCGCGGAAGAGCGCTGGCCATGGCCAAGCCCCGCAGCGCGGCCAGGGACGCGCCTGCCATCCCTTGTTGGCCCGCATCGTGGTCCGCCGCATGCCGTCCGGCATCCAGGAGCGTACGTCCGTCGCAGTCGGGACACTCGGTGTTCTGGAGCACTCGGTTCAGCCAACCGTTCCGGGTCGATTTCTCCCCTGGCGTCCCGGTCTCCATGAAGTCCTGTGCGTCGAAGTGGGAGCGCGTTGGGTGCGGCGAGCCCACCGCGTGGACGACGTTCAGTTCCCCCCTTTGGTAGAGGGCGTGCAGCGGCTCCAGAGAGGGGTGGAAGCCGAAGAAGCCGTCCAGGTCCCGCGCCGACTCGACGTTGCCCGCAGTGGGGGAGGGAATGACGATGGAACGCCGACTGCGCGCATAGGCGTCCTCTCCGAATGGCACGACCATGCTGAGGCCGTCCACCGCCCCCCGTTGGAAGATGCACACGAGCGTCTTCTTCCTGGCGGCACCGTTCGTTCCCGCGATCAACGGGCGCATCAGGAAGTCCGGAGGAAGGCCCAGCGCCAAGAGCGCCATGGCCCCCTGCTTCACGAATACCCTTCGTCCGGTCGTCTTCATCGTCCTCTCTCCTCTATATCCACTCGGATGCCCCGTCGTGTCCGGACCAGAGCAGCCGCTCCAAGCGTTATTGGTCAATGCCGTTGGAACTCGGGCGAGCCGAGGACGAGTCCGAGCGCGCTCTTGGCGGCGGCTTCGTCCACGGGTCCGCCTCTTCCGAGCTCGGTCTTCATCGTCCCGCCTCTTCCGAGCTCGCTTTTGATCGTTTCAACGAGCGCGCGCGTGTCGGCCCCCGGAAGCAGCACCGCCGCGAGCCCCTCGATGACGTCCTCTGGCTCCGCGCTCGCCCGCTCAAGCAGCTGTGCCCCGTCCAGCCGTACACCGCGCACCGATCCACTCGCGACGGCCACTCCGAGGTTCATGCGGTGCAGCAACGATCCGCCGTCTGCCCACCCGCTGCTCGCCTCTTCGTATCCGGTCGGCGCCTCGGCGAGATAGGGGGCCTCGCCTAGGGTGCGTAGAGCCTCCAGCGCGCCGCGAGGCGCAACGAGGTCGGCTCCCGTCAGGCGGAGCGTGCTCGCCACCAAGGTCAGCGGCGACTTTACCCGTCCCCGGTGGTGCTCGGCTGCATAGAAGTACTCGGATGTGAACAGGGTCCTCGTCACCTCATGCAGGTCGCCGTCCGTCGCGAGAAACACCTCGGCCAGCTCCTCTATCAGGGCTTCCGGCGGATCATCCGCGACGAATCGAGTCGCCAGCTGGGTGGCGATGTGACGCGCGGTTGCCGGGTGGCTCGCGAGCATGTCCAGCACCCGGTAGCCCTCGTCCTGTTGCCCTCCGCGCGAAAAGGTTTCCCCGAGGACGACCTTCTCACCGGAGTCGTGGAGCATCGGCCTGAACTGGAAGCGGTACGCTCCATCGAAGTCGAACTGCGGAATTCGGCGGTCGCCCCCTTCGACATTGCCACGAACCGTGGCCAGCATCTCCCGATTCCCAGGAGGGGCGAAGGTCCAGCCGGTGAAGACCCGAGCGACGTTCACAACATCCTCCTGCGTGTAACCGCCCTCTACACCCATCGTGTGCAGCTCGAGGAGCTCCCGTGCGTAGTTCTCGTTCAGACCGGCGCGCTGGCGAAGGAGCCGGTCGAGGCGAGGCCGGCTCCCGCGATCGAGGCGAGGCCGGCTCCCGCGGGAGCGGCGAGCCATTTCCGACGAGTCGGGAGCCGCGCTTCGGAAGTTGTCGAGGTAGAAGAGCATCGCGGGGTGCTCGGCCGTCGCAACGAGCATGTCCTCGAACGTGCCGAACACGTGGGGCCGAATCGCGGTCTGCTCGTAATCACCGACGAGCCAGCGGGTGGCCCCCTTGGGAAAGTAGACGTTGAAATGGTCGAACCAGAACGCCGTCATCATCTCTTCGAGCTGACGCTCCGAGTACGCGCTCCGGTAGATCCGACTCCCGGCCAGCTCACCCAGGATCCGCCCGGGACTGACTCTGCCCAGCTCCCGCCGCAGCTCAGAGCGCTCCGATTCGGTAAGTGACTCGTCCTCCACGAGCTGTCGGAGCGGCTGAAGCACCATGCCTGGTGGGAACGCCCGGAGGAGATCGTCGATGGAGCTCACCGTCAACGGGAATCGGCGAGCGACTTCGGCCACGCTCGGGTCGGCGATGCGGTCGGGATGGAGTTGTTCTTCGAGCCAGCCGTCTACACCCAAGTCCAACACCCGCTCGATGTCTTCCGTGCGCGGACCATACGTGGCACGATTGAGGAGGTGGATCGCATCGGCACGCTCCCCGCTGACGGCCGATTCCTGCGCGGCCACCGGGCTGCGGGGGGTCACGATCGGACCCAGGCAGGCCAGCACGAGCGTCGCCATCTCCAAGCACTTCGTTTTCATGACCCGCCTCCCGCGGGATGTATGTCCTTCAGCTCTCAGAATCTTAGACCGCTGCGACGCTCGAAAGTTAAGAGTGGGCGCTCCGATGGGGTGGCGCGCGTCTTTTGGCTCGACGAGATTCGTCGGTCCGCAACCTCGCGGGACGGCCGGTGTCTCAATGAGTCACACGGTCCTACACCACTCGAATTGAGGTCCAGGTGAAGCTGAAGCTCAAGATCCTTGCGATGATCCTCCCGGTCGTCTTCATCCTGGACGTCGTCACCAAGCGGTGGGCACTCGACGCCCTGGCGGGGGGAAATCAGATCCAACTGCTGGGCGGTGTGATCCCGCTGACGCTCGCGTTCAACCGGGGTGCGGCGTTCGGTCTGTCCATCGGCAACGATCCACGCTGGTTCTTCATTCCGGTGACGTTGCTCGCGATGGTGCTTCTCGCCGTGCTGCTGGTTCAATCCGAGGCCGACGACTACCCGCGGCTCGTTTCGGTATCGCTCATCCTGTCCGGTGCCCTCGGCAATTTGTTCGACCGGCTGCGGTGGGACCGCGGGGTCGTCGACTTCATCGGCCCTGTGGACCTGGGATTCATGGACTGGCCGATTTTCAACGTTGCGGACTCGGCCATCTCATGTGGAGCGGTCCTGTTGGGAATCTCGTTTTGGATGGAAGAGCGAAGTCGCGCGCAGGCCTCGACAACGGAGGAGACCGCCCCGAGCGCCTGACATGGCGTCCCGGCGGGAGCTCGGTCGACGGATGCGAAAACCGTCGAGAGATGCGAGAGCCGAAAGAGATACGAGAGCCGTAGAGGGAGAGCTGTAGAGGGATCCGAGAGCCGTAGAGGGAGCTGGAGAGATACGAGAAAGGGGAGGGACGCACGGTCCCCTCCCCTTTCTTATTCCACCCCAATGATCGTTGGCGCGCCATCGGGCGCAATGCGGTGACGCAATTGGAGCTTCCGCTATAGGAGCTTCCGCTATAGGAGCAGGTGCTCCTTGAGATCGAAATTGGACACGTGGAGCCGGAACTTGTCGGTCTCCGAGAGCTTGGTTTCAATGAGCTTGTGGTGAACTTCTTGGCCGAGGGCCTCCTTCAGTAACGTGCTGTCCTCCGCCACCCTGACCGCCTCGAAGAGATCGTGGGGCAGCGAAGCGATACCCATCTCCTCCCGCTGCATCGGTGTGAGGGAGTAGAGATCCTGGGTCATCGGGTCGGGGCAGGGCGTGGCGTTGTCCACGCCATGGAGTCCAGCCGACAGCATGACACTGAAGGCCAGGTACGGATTGCACGTGGGGTCCGGGAACCGGAGCTCCATTCTGGTCGCCACCTCTTTGCCCGGCTTGTACTGCGGGATCCGCACGGCCGCCGACCGATTCCGCTCGGCCCACGCGATGTACACGGGGGCCTCGTATCCGGGGACCAGCCGCTTGTACGAGTTGTAGAACTGGTTCGTGACGAGCGCCATGTCCCGCGAGTGCTGAAGCACGCCGGCGATGAAATGCTTCGCCAACCCACTCAAATGGTGCGGGTCCTTCGCGTCGTAGAACGAGTTTTCGTCGCCCTTGAAGATCGACAGGTGAACGTGCATGCCGCTGCCGTTCTCCCCCATCAAGGGCTTCGGCATGAAGGTCGCGAACACGCCGCACCGCCTCGCGACCTCTTTGACGAGGTACTTGTACGTCTGGAGGTTGTCCGCCATCCGCAGCGCCTCCTGATAGCGGATGTCGATCTCGTGCTGCGATGGCCCGACCTCGTGGTGATGGTACTCGACGGGAATGCCCATTGCTTCCAGCGCGAAGACCGTCACCTCACGGATGTCGTCGCCCGTGTCGACGGGGTTGATGTCGAAGTAGCCCGCGCCGTCCAGGAGTTCGGTGCCGCCCTCTGCTTTGAAGTAGAAGTATTCGGCCTCGGGACCGATGTTCATGTGCGAGAAGCCGTGCTCCGGCAGTCGCTCCAGTGAGCGACCGAGGATGTTCCGGGGATCCGAGTTGTAACGGGACCCGTCGGGGTTACGGATCTCGGCGAACATGCGCATGGCGCGTGAGCCCCCGGAGCGGAACGGCAATACCTGAGCAGTAGACGGGATCGGGAACGCGACCATGTCGCTTTCCTGAATCCGCTGATAGCCCTCGATGGACGACCCGTCGAAGCCCATGCCCTCGTCGAAGGCACCGGGCAGCTCCTTCGGAGTGATCGAAAACGACTTCAGGAAGCCCAGGATGTCCGTGAACCAAAGGCGAATCGAAGAGATCCCCCGCTCCTCGACGTAATTGAGGACGTCTTCGGCCGTCTGGAGCGAGAGTCCGTTCCGGCTGTCCATCTCGTCGACGTAGTCCTCCATGTCCTCCCGAAAGGCTTCCACCTCGTACAAAAACCCGTTCAGATCCATTGCAGCGCTCCGCTGGGATGGGGGTTGGGTGCGAACAGGGCGGGGAAATGGTCGAGACAGGTCACCCGCGCATAAACAACAGCGACCAGGCTGGAGAAGACCCCCCCCCTCCAACACCTGGTCGGATCCTTTCCAACCGCGGGTCTTGGGCCCTCACGAGGCCCGTCCCGGTGAGCAACCTGATCTCAGCACGCGAGATGATAGGCGGGACGGTCCGGGCGTGTCAACCCGACGTCCGCGCAGGCTTGAAAACGATGAACTCGACCCTCCGGCCGCGCATGCGGACGACGCGGAAACCACCGCCGTCGACCGCCACTTCGTCACCCGCCTTGGGAATCCTGCGTAACGTCCCGAAGAGAAATCCCCCGATCGTATCGAACTGATCGACGGGCAGCTCGAGATGGAGTCGCTCGTTCACTTCGCGCAACGGAACCGCTCCCCAAAGGCGGGTGGCACCCTCCGGCAGCGCCTGGAAGTCCAAGGGCTCGTGCTCTTCGTGTTCATCTTGGATCTCGCCGATGATCTCCTCGATCAGATCCTCGAGGGTGGCAAGCCCCGCAGTGCCGCCGAACTCGTCCAACACGATGACCATTTTGGCACGCTGCTCTCTCAACTCAGGGATCAAGTCCTCGACGGGCTTCGAGGCGGGAGCGAACTGCACGGGGCGGAGCAGATCGCGGATCTCGGTGACGCCCTCCCGATCGGCGTGCCAGAGATCTCGTGCGAGCAGAATCCCCCCGATCTTGTCGAGGGTTTCGTCGTATGCGGGTAGCCTGAGATGACCGTGGTCGAGCATGATGCCCTTGGCGTCCTCGACCGAAGCGTCGATCGGGACAGCCACCATGTCGGTCCGGGGCGTCATGACCTCACCGACCGGCACTTCGTCGAGCCGCATCACGTTGGTGACGACCTGCCACTCGTCCTCGTCGAGCGCTCCGGCCACGAGGCCCATCTGCGCCATCACTTCGATCTCCGCGCGGCTGATCGGAGTCTTCTTACCCGAGCCTTGCACGAGCCTCTGGACCCAGGAGAGCGGCACGAGCACGGGTGTCATCACCACGACGAGCACGCGGAGAACGTAGGCCGCTGGCGGGGCCAGCTCCTTGCAGAAGCGGGCACCCACGGTCTTGGGGATGATCTCGGACAGGATCAGGATCGCGAGTGTGAGCAGTCCGGAGAAGACCGCCACCCAGCGACTGCCGAAGATGTCCAGCACGAGGGCGCCCGTGATGGCGGCGCCCGCCGTGTGCGCGATGGTGTTGAGCGTCAGGATCGCCGCGATCGGCCTGTCGATATCGCTCTTCAGGCGATGCAGAAAGAGACCCGATCGCCGTCCCCGGCTTCGGAGGACTTCGACGAAGCTCAGGTCAATGGAGAGAAGCACGGCTTCCAGGATCGAGCAGAGCGCGGAAACGAAGAGCGTTGCGACCAGCGTCACGACCAGGATCGTCATCGAAGCGGATTATCGCCGGCTGCCGCGGGGCAGACAAGGGAATTCCCTGCTGCCCGGCACATTCTTAGGTTGCAGGTCCGGATGCCGCCCGTCTATGAGGCGCGCGACGGAGCCCAAGGAGTAGAGGTGCGCCGTCCTGGCCGCCAAACAGCTTCCGACCGGCCGTACGGGCCCGGTGGAGACCCATGAGCAGTCCCGATCGTCACCCCGAAGAGCTGTCAGGGCCACCTCCGCCGGTCCGCACCTCCAAGCGGTTGGACCCCGAGATCTTCCAGTTTCCGATCGAGAAGATGCGAACGGGCTACTACAGCGATAAGTACTTCGTGCGTGCCCGCGAAGTACTGTTGGCCGACGCGCATGAACCGGTCGTCACGATGCAGGTCTTCCAAAAGAAGAGCGTTTGGGTCGCGGGTACGGACGAGGCGGTGGCTATCCTCAAGCTCTGTCTAACGGACGGATTCTCGTGGGACGACTTGGAGGTCTGGTCGCTGCGCGACGGGGACCGAGCTCTGCCGCTGGATACCGTGATGCACATTACGGGACCCTACGCGGCGTTCGCCCATCTCGAAACGCTCTACTTGGGCGTGCTGGGGCGGCGCACGAAGATCGCCACCAACACCCGCGAAGTCGTCAAAGCGGCGTGGCCGGAGACGGTCATGTTCTTCCCGGCAAGACACGACCACTGGATGGTTCAAACCGGTGACGGCTGGGCGGCCCACATTGCGGGCGCAATCGGGGTTTCGACAGACGCTCAGGCTTCATGGTGGGGCTCGGAGGGACTCGGAACGGTGCCGCATGCCCTCATCGCGGCCTACGGCGGGGACACGGTGCGCGCGACAGAAGCCCTGGCGAGGCGAATGCCCAGCTCCGTCGGCATCATCTCCCTGGTGGATTTCGACAACGATTCGGTACAGACGTCCCTCGCCGTGGCCCGCGCGCTCGGCGAGCGGTTGTATGGGGTCCGCTTGGATACCGCTTCCGACATGATCGACCGCTCGCTGCTCGATCAGATGGGCGGCTTCGACCCCTTGGGTGTCAATCCACAGCTCGCGTGGAACGTGCGGAACGCCCTTGATCGCGAGGGGTTCGGGGACGTGCGAATCATCGCGTCCGGCGGCTTCGACGCGAAAAAAATCAAGCGCTTCAAGCAGCTGGGCGTCCCGGTGGATTCGTACGGTGTCGGCTCGTCCCTTATGGAGCGCAATGTCCATTACACGGCCGACATCGTGCGCGTCGACGGGGAAGCCGTCGCGAAGGTGGGTCGGACGTTCCGGCCGAATCCGAAGCTGGCACGCGTGGAATGAAGGCTGGGACCCGCGTTGCAGTGGGCACGGAGCAGAGAGTCGCAAACGCCCCGGAGAGGAGTCGAACGAGTGGTTGCACGGGTAGGTTGGGTCGTGGATGCCCAGCGCGATTTCATGGAGCCGGATGGGCGCCTTTACGTGCGTGATCTCTTCGACGAGGACGACGAGGGCGCGGCACAGATCGAGAGGCGGCTGGTCGAAGTCGTTGGATGGATGCGTAGGCGCGCGGCGCTTATCGTCTACACCGGAGATTGGCACAGCTACGACGACCCGGAGATCGACGCCGACAACCCGGACCCCGAGCGGGGCACCTATCCACCGCACTGCATGGGCCGCTCGCCAGATCACGACGAGCGCCGCGGAGCCGAAGTCATCCCGTCGATCGCCCCGAAGGACCCTCTCGTCCTCGACATCGGTGCAACGGCTTCGGAAGCGTCGAATCTGGTGGCGCGGGCGCTCGAACAGGGGCGGCCGATCTTCGTCCGCAAGAATCGTTTCGATGTATTCGAAGGCAATGCCGCCACCGAGCCGCTCGTCGTGGCGTTGGAGCGTGCGCTGGGCTCAGTCGAATTCTACGTGGCAGGGGTCGCGCGCGACGTGTGTGTGACGCAAGCGGTGGACGGCCTCCTCTCCCGCAGCTACGCGGTCGTCGCGATCTGCGATGCAACGTGGGGCCTCGGTCTCGAGCCTGAGGAGACAACGCTCGACCGATGGCGCCACGGCGGACGCGTCATCGATGCCGATCAGCTTCCCGATGACTAACCCACTTCTGGGCAGAAGTGAGCGAATCCCCTTCCACGCCATCGGCGCTGAGCATGTCCGTCCAGCGGTCCGTGAGATCCTCGCCCGTGCCGATGGCGAGATCAACCAGGTTGCCGAGGCTCTCGGCGAGCCGAGCTACGATCGGACCATCCAGCGTATCGACGACATTGTTCAGGGTGTAGAAGAGGGGGTTGCGCCCGCCCGCTTGCTCCTCTCCGTGGCCGAGACCCCGGAGCTCCGAGAGGCGTACAACGCGGTGCTGCCCGAAATCGCCGCTTTCTGGTCGAGGCTTCCGTTGCATCCGGGACTTTGGGCCGCCGTAGAGGGATTCTCACGGAGCCCGGAAGCCGGCGACCTCGACCCACTCCGCCGCAGAAATCTCGATAAGATGCTGCGCGAGTTTCGGAAGGCGGGCGCGGAGCTCGGTGACGCGGACAAGGCACGATTGCAGGAGATCCGCGTCGAGCTCTCCGAGCTGCAACAGCGTTTTCGGAAAACGTGCTCGACGCCACCAATGCGTTCGAGCTTCACGTGACCGACCGCGCTCGTCTCGATGGGATCCCGGAGACCGCGCTGGAGCTGGCGCGATTGAAGGCTTCGGAGCGAGATCTCGATGGTTGGCTCCTGACCCTTGATTACCCCTCATACGAGCCTGTGCTCAAGTACGCGCTGGACCGGGAGCTGAGAAAGCAGCTCCACCTGGCGTACGTGCAACGATGCCGCGAGGGGAAGCTGAACAACCAGCCGGTTATCGACAGGGTCCTGGAGTTCCGGAGGGAGATGTCCGTGCTGCTCGGCTACGCAGACTATTCGGACTACCGCCTCGATGAGGCGATGGCCAAGAGCGGGGCGGGGGCGTTCGATTTCGTCGAGGATCTACGAGACCGCACCGTACGGTACTGGGATCGGGACCTCGAACAGCTAAACGCCCACGCCGCCCGTCTCGAGATCGACGAGATCGAGCCCTGGGACCTGGGCTACGTCTCCGAGTCGCTCAGGCGGGAGCGCTTCGAGATCGACGACGAGATGGTGCGCCCCTACTTCCCACTGTCACGCGTGCTGGCCGGGCTCTTCGATATCGTGGAGCGTGTCTTCGGAATCACCGTCTCAGAGCGGCAAGTCGAAGAGGTTTGGCATCCGGACGTGCGGTGCTACGACCTGGAGGACCGGGACGGCACCCACCTCGGTTCGTTCTACACGGATTGGTTCCCGAGGAAAGGGAAACGTCAGGGAGCGTGGATGTCCACCCTGACCACGGGGGGGCCGCATGCCGATGGCACGTTCCTGCCTCACGTGGGGTGCATCGCAGGAAACTTCGCTCCGCCTGCGCCGGGTAAGCCGGCGCTGCTGACGCACCGAAACGTGGAGACGATCTTCCACGAGTTCGGCCACCTACTCCACCACTGCACGTCTCGTGTGCCGCTTCCATCGCGCTCCGGGATGCACGTTCCGTGGGACTGGGTGGAGGTTCCGTCACAGATCATGGAGAACTGGACATGGGAGAGGGAGGCACTGCCGAGCTTCTCCGGACACTACGAGACGCAGGAGCCGTTCCCGGTCCACCTTTACGAGCGCATGCTGGCAGCCCGGCGCTTCATGGGCGGATATGCCCAGATGCGGCAGCTCGGCTTCGCGACATTGGACCTCCGACTCCACCGCGAATACAGGGGAGGAGACGAGGCCGACGTGATGGCGTACGTGGAGCGTGTCATGATGCCGTTCGTGCCGAGCGCCACCTTCTCGAAGAGCCATATCTTGACGACGTTCAGCCACCTTTTCGCTGGCGGATACGCCTCGGCGTACTACAGCTACTTGTGGTCCGAGGTCTTGGAGGCCGACGCGTTCAGCCGATTCAAGCAGGAAGGGGTCTTCTCCAAGGAAGCCGGAAGAGCGTTCATGGAGTCGATCCTGTCGAAAGGTGACAGCGAGGAGCCGAACGAGATGTTTCGCTCCTTCATGGGGCGCGACCCCGACCCGGACGCTCTCCTGCGTCGCAACCTGGGGGAGCTGGAGGAGAGGGTGGCTGCCGACTGAGGGCGCCGTTGGACGGAACCGACCTCGTTATGTTGACGGTTCGTGGCGGAGCCTCCTGGCCAGGGGACTCGTCGGAAGCAAGGAGACGCTAGTGTGGTGTCCCAGAAGTCTGGTAACTACGGAGGGGACGCAGGCGCCGCCCTGGCGAGGCGGGACGACGCGGCGTAGCCGTAGCTACGGCAAGGAGTTCCAACGATGTCCAGGGCGGATGCATGCGGCACCGAATAGTAGCAGAACTTCTGGGACACCACACTAGATGCTGACCCACCCGCGCGGACCCATCACGCTCTTGTGTGGCTTCGCCGCTGCATGTGCGTCGGGGGCGGGGCCGGACGCTGGCTCAGACAACCCCGGACCAGCCGACACCTCCGCGAGAGCCACGTATTGGGTGTACGTCGGGGCCGAATCCGCCGACCTGATGCACCGGATCCGCTTCGGCCCCGAGGGAGCGAGCATCGAGCGGAGCACGGTCGTAGGGGAGCTCGCCACGGAAACGGAAGGACCGCACGGCTTCAAGGTTTCTCCTGATGGGCGTCACGTCTACATGACCACCGGACACGGGTTCCCCGACGGGAAGCTGTGGAAGCTCGAAGCGGGACCCGACACCGTCGTGGCCGAGCCCATCCTTCTTGGGTTCTTCCCTGCCACCGTGGATCTGACGCCCGACGGGCTGTACGCGTTCGTCGCGAACTTCAACCTGCACGGCGAGCACGTGCCGTCCACGATCTCCGTCGTGTATACGCCGGACCTCGTGGAGGTAGAGCAGATCGAGACGTGCACGATGCCTCACGGAGGCAGGATGGCCCCGGACGGTATCTTCTTCTATTCGAACTGCATGATGGACGACCAGACGGTGGAGATCGACACGCGCACGTTCGAGGTCTCCAGACGGTTCTCGGTCGGACTGGGCCACGAGGGTCCGCTCGGCGCGACAGGAGGCTCCGGTGGACCGCTCGACTCAACGGGAGCCCCCGCTGGAGCGGGGAACGACCCGGGACCAAGCCGGATGTCCGACGGACCGACCTGCTCGCCCACCTGGGTACAGCCGACGCCTGACGGCCTGAGCCTGTACGTCGCGTGCAACGGAGGAGACCGCATCCTCCACATCGATCGTGGCTCGTGGAGCCTCGTTCGCGAAATGGAGACCGGCGTGGGGCCGTACAACATGGCGATCACGCCCGACGGCCGCCTGCTCGTCGCCACTCTGAAACAAGGAGCCGGCGTCGAGTTCTTCGACCTGGAGTCCGGCGAAAGCCTGGCTCGTGCGCCGTCCTCTACCACCGTCACGCACGGTGTGGTCGTCTCACCCGACTCCCGGTACGCGTTCGTGAGCGTCGAAGGCAAGGGATCGGAGCCCGGAAAGGTGGACATCTTCGACCTGGAGAGCTTCAGGCGAGTCGCCGAAGTCGAGGTCGGCCAACAGGCCGGTGGAATCGCGTTCTGGAGGATGGAAACAGGCTAGCTTGGGGTCTCCGGGTTGTTGACGGCCCAAGGCCCGAGGAAGAGAATGAATCAGCAGTGGTTTCGCCGGGACCACCGGCCCTTTCACGAGGATGTACCGATGCGCACGACGATGCACAGGCCCCTATCCCTTGTGCTCCTGGTTGGTATGTGGGCCTGCAGCGGATTGGGCACCCAGACCCGTGTCACGACGCCCGAGCAGCAGTTCGGACACGAGATCGGAGTCGATTACGAGCTGCCCAACTATCAGGAGCTGACCGAGTATTGGGAGGTGCTGGCGGCCGAATCCGATCGGATGATCCTGGAGGTCATCGGTCAGACCGAAGAGGGGCGTGATCACCTGATGGCGACCATCACGTCTGCGGAAAACCATCGTGACCTGGATCGCTACAAGGAGATCGCGGCGAGCCTGGCCCGCGCCGAGGGCGTCAGTGAGGCCCAGGCCCGGGCGCTAGCTCGCGAGGGCAAAGCCGTCGTGTGGATCGACGGAGGCCTCCATGCCTCGGAGGTCCTCGGCGCCCAGCAGTTGATGGAGCTCGTGTATCAGCTCGTGAGCCGCACCGACGACGAGACGATGAGCTTCCTCGACGACGTAATCGTCCTCGCCGGCCACGCGAATCCGGACGGCCACGATCTTCTCGCGGATTGGTACATGCGTATCGAGAATCGCGAGGACCGCAGCACGAGCAATGCGCCCGTCCTCTACAACAAATACGCGGGACACGACAACAACCGCGATTTCTACATGTCGGCTCTGGAGGAATCCACCAACATCAACCGGATCCTTTCCCGAGAGTGGTTCCCCCAGATCGTGTACAACCACCACCAGACAGGACCTGCCGGGACGGTCATGTTCGCGCCGCCGTTCCGCGATCCACCCAACCACAACCTCGATCCCCTCATCCTCACGGGCCTCGACCAAGTCGGCTCCGCCATTCACCAACGGATGGTCTTGGAGGGGAAGGGCGGCACCACGATGCGCAGCGGCTCGAGCTATTCGACTTGGTGGAACGGCGGACTCAGGACGACGCCGTACTTCAAGAATCAGATCGGGCTGTTGACCGAGACCATCGGGAACCCAACACCGATGGAAATCCCCTTCATTCCAGGACGCCAGCTACCGAAAGGAGATATCCCGCTCCCCGTCGAGCCCGGCGTCTGGCACTTCTGGCAATCCATCGACTACTCGATGACTGCCAATCGTGCCGTCCTCGACTACGCGTCCCGGAACAAGGACCATCTCCTGTTCAACATCTGGCGGATGGGGATGAACTCCATCGAGCGGGGAAGCAGGGACAATTGGACCGTGTTGCCGCGGGAGATCCAGGCCGCCTCGGCCGAAATCACCGGAAGGGGTGACCACGACGACTACGAGCGTCTGCTCCAGAGCCCGGAAGACAGGGACGCGCGCGGCTACATCCTCCCAGCCGACCAGGCGGACTTCCCCACAGCCACGAAGTTCGTGAACGCGCTGCTCAAGAACGGCTTGACGGTCCACACCGCCACGTCGGACTTCGAAGTAGAAGGCAAGAGCTACCCCGCCGGCTCGTACGTGGTCAAGACGGCGCAAGCGTTCAGGCCACACGTCCTCGACATGTTCGAGCCCCAGGACCACCCGAACGACTTCGCGTATCCCGGCGCGCCGCCGACCGCACCCTACGACAACGCGGGATGGACGCTCGCGTATCAGATGGACGTCGAGTTCGATCGCATCCTCGACGGGTTCGACGGTCCGCTCGAGCCTATCGACGGGTTGGCCGAGCCCCTCGCAGGGGCCGTTACCGGTGCCTCCGCTCCCGCCGGGTATCTCGTCAGCCACGACGTGAACAACGCGTTCATCGCGGTGAATCGAGTTCTGGCAGACGGCGGAGACGTGTTTTGGATGACGAACGACTTCGAAGCCGGTGGAGTGGCGTACCCCGCCGGCACCCTGTTCCTGTCCGGCGCCAATGTGGGCGGAACCGCATCGGCGATGGCGAACGAGCTTGGGGTCGACTTCATCGGAGTCTCGGAGGTCCCGGGCGGAGCAGCGCTCAAGCTCAGAACGCCGAGAATCGGGCTATGGGATCAGTACGGCGGCTCGATGCCGTCCGGGTGGACGCGCATGATCCTCGAGGACTTCGAGTTCCCGTTCGAGGTTGTCTTCCCCCCGGAGCTGGATGAAGGCAACCTTGCCGACAAGTTCGACGTGCTCGTGCTGGAGGACGGCGCCGTACCGGACGGCGGCGGCGGCTTTGGAGCCCGGACGATGTCCGAGGCCTTCGTCCAGACGGTGCCGGAGGAATTCAGGTCCAGAATCGGCCCGTTCAGCACCGGAACCACCGTGCCAGCGGTGCTCGACTTCGTGAGGGGCGGCGGTGCCGTCGTCGCCATCGGAAGCTCGACGAATCTGGCGTACCACGCTGGTCTGCCCGTTCGCAATCATCTCGTAGGCGAGACCGGACAGCCATTGCCTTCGGAGGAGTATTACGTGCCTGGCTCCGTCCTCAACGTGCAGATGGACGCGTCCCATCCGCTGACGGACGGGATCGGAGCGCGGGCCAACGTGCTCTTCAGCAGGAGCCCGGTGTTCAGCATCGATGCGGGGGCTCGCGGCGTTTCCCCGGTGGCTTGGTTCGACACCGACGCGCCACTCATGAGCGGATGGGCGTGGGGTCAGCACCACCTCGAGGAGGGCGTTGCCATTCTGGACGCGGAGCTGGGCGATGGGCACCTGTTCCTATTCGGGCCCAAGATCACGTTCCGCGCTCAGTCCCACGGGACCTTTGCGCTGCTCTTCAACGGGATCTACTTCGGCGCGGCGGAGGAGGTCTCCATGACGCCGTCCACGGACGAAGGCGGCCCGTGATCGTTCGAGCCATGGCCGCCCGGGCGCCCCGCGAGCGGGACCCCCGGTTTCTCGCTTCCAGAGCACACGAACCAGTAAGGCGACAGCGCCTGGCCGCCGCTGTGGCCTGTCTGGCCGTTTTTGCATTCGCGGCCCCTTGTGCGGCCCAGCTGCGCCCCGGTGTCCAGGCGTCCTATGCGCTAGACCAGTTCGGTGGAGTTTTTGGGCTCGGCGGTAGGCTGGTCGCGGGTCTCCCGGCCATACCGGTGCGCCTCGTCGGTTCTGCGGACTACTACTTTCCGAGATGCGTGCGAGGCCAGGACTGCGATTATTGGCAGGCGAACGCCAACATCATCGTGTCGCTTCCGCTTCTGCCGATCCCGCTCTTCCGCTACGTCGGGGGAGGGTGGAACTACCAACGCGTCAAGTTCACGGAAAGCGCGACGGCCAGGGGGATCAACGTGTTGGGGGGAGTCGATGTCTCGGACACCGCAATGTTCGAAATCCGCTACGAGTTCATGGACGGGCAGCAGGACCAGTTCGTGATCACCGTCGGCGTGCTCCTCCTTTGACCAGGCGCCGGCTCGGATCGGCCGCCGGCTTACGTCTCCTGATCGCGAGGGCGTAACAGGATCTCGTTTACGTTCACATGCTCCGGTGCCTCCACCGCGTAGAGGATAGCGGCGGCGACGTCCGCGGCCGCGAGCGGCGTCTTGCCCGACCACTGCTGGGCGAACCCGTCTCGAACCTTCGAATCCGTAATGTGATCCATGAGCTCCGTGTCGACGACACCGGGCTCGATGTCGGTCACGCGGATGCCCCGCGACGCCGACAGCTCACGTTGAATCCCCGCGGAGAGTGAGCGCACGGCGAACTTGGTCGCGGAATAGACTGTGCCACCCGGAAACGGCCGTCTCCCGGCCAGCGATCCCACGTTCACGATGTGCCCGCTCCCGCGGTCCAGCATGACCGGGAGGACCGCGCGATCCCGTGCAACACGCCGATCACGTTGACGTTCACCATCCGCACCCAATCGTCTACGAGCACATCCGCCAACGGAGAGATGGGCATGACGCCGGCGTTGTTGACCAGGACGTCGACTGTGCCGAACGCCGCGACGGTCTCGGCGACGAGGCTCTCGACGGCGGTACGGTCGGTGACGTCGGTAGCGAAGCCGAGCGCACGGCCTCCTCCGTCGTCGATTTGTCGGCGAAGAGCTTCCAGCCGGTCCTTGCGACGCGCCGCGATAGCCACCGAAGCGCCCGCTCCCGCCAATGCTTCAGCGGTTGCCCAGCCGATGCCGCTCGACGCGCCAGTGACGATCGCGACTCTGCCCGTGAGGGATTCGGACATGCGGCTCACCCCGCCTCAGCCGGCGGGAGCCGTACCCGCTGCGGCGAGGACGACCAAAAGCGCCCGCTGAATGGCCAAATGGGGGGCCTCGTTGATCCACCACTCCCCGGGGGAGTGGTTCTCTCCGCCGATCCCCCCGCGGCCGAGAGTCACGGCTGGGACTCCGAGGGAAATGGGGATGTTGGAGTTCGTCGAAGATCGGTCGAGGTATGGGTCGCCGCCCATGAAGCGCGTGGCGCGATGGCATGTTGTACGAGCGGGGCGGCGGAGCTCAGCTCTCCGGAAGGCCGATTTCCGATCATATCGACGTCCACTTGGAGGGGATCGCCTTCACGGCGGAGCGCGTTCGCCTCTCGTAGCCCCCGACGCACTGCCTCCTGGAGCGCCTCGTCGATGATCTCGAGACGCTCGGGGCTGACCGAGCGCATGTCGACTTCCATCCATGCCTCGAAGGGAATCGAATTGACCGAGGTGCCTCCACCGAGTCGACCCACACTGTAGCTCGTCCGCGGGCCGGAACGGGTGAGTCCGTCAGCCACTTCCTCGAACAGAACAGTGGTCCGGGCGAGCGCATGAGCAGGGTTCCCCCGCCCGAAGTCGCTCCACGAGTGGCCCCCGGTACCCTTGAACGTGACGCGGTAGCGGTGGGAACCGAGAGCCTGGTTGACGACCCGGTCGAAGTTGTCGCCGTCGATCTCGATCCATACGTCGATGGGGCGTACGTCGGGGGCGAACAATGCCTTCATGCCGCGCAGATCGCCGAGGCCCTCCTCACCCACCGTCCCGACGAAGAGCACGTCGTCCACGGTTTCAACACCGGCCTCTTCGAGCGCGCGCAGCACATTCAAGACGACGATCAGGCCTCGAGTATCATCTCCGATCCCCGGTGCGAAGAGCGTATCGCCGTGCTGACGCACGGTCACGTCCGTGCCCTCGGGGAACACGGTGTCCAAGTG
Source organism: Longimicrobiales bacterium (assembly GCA_965248625.1). GTDB lineage: Bacteria > Gemmatimonadota > Gemmatimonadetes > Longimicrobiales > Gaopeijiaceae. The sequence goes on from OZ252109.1 coordinate 4,380,675, forward strand.
GCCGCCGAGCGCGATGGCACGCCCGCCGCCACTGCCTCGGCGCAGAGCGATCACGTTACCCTCGTGGTCGATCCACACGGAGTCGGCACCGGCTTGGCCGAGGAGCTCCGCAAGGCGATTGGCCCGGGCATCTTCCTGAAACGGCGGGGCAGGGATCTGCGTGAGCTCGATGAGCTCCGCGAGTGACTGCGTGTCCAGAGCCTCGATCGCACGAAACGCGTCCCGCACATCCGAGCGTCCCGCGATTGAGCGGATCTCCTCGATCGTGCGTGGGTCCTGCGCGCTGGCCCCAGTCGCGACCGCTGCGAGGAGCAAGGCGGACACGAGTCCGGCAAGGGGGTAGGGGACGCCCACTGATCAAAGCCTTATCGAGGGTTGTGGCAGCCGCTGGAGGCTACCACACTCGGGCGACGCAAACAACAGCGGGTGCTGTCTTTCGGCCGGTCAGCGTAGGCGGCGCTTACGAGCGCCCGGAAGCGGGTATGAAGGCGGGTAAGAAGGAACGATGGGCCGGCAAACGGAGCCGTGATAGCCGAATGACCGAGATCGACATGGAGGGGCTCCTCGAGCGATATCGGGAAGGCCTGAGAGAGAGCGTGGCCGAGCTGGGCGAGCTCCGGAGAACGCTCGCCGGAGGGGATGATGCGGCTGCGGCTGGGATCCGGCGCTTCGCGCACTCCATACACGGCTCAGGGGGCACCTACGGGCTGCCGCACTTGAGCGCGTGCGCTCGGCTAGTCGAGGAGGCTGAGGATCGCTCGCTTTTGCGGCGGACCGACGGATTCGAACGCATCCTGCGGAGGGCGGCGCAACCGTCGAGCCCCACGACTTGGCACTCCTGGGCGTGGCTCAGGCGGGTAGCAGGGCTCGGTCCCGAGTCACCTGATGGAAAACACGAATCCGACCGACTCAGCTCGTCCGCCTCTTGCGAGGGGCCTTCGGCGCTGAGAGCGGGGTGGCAACAGGTCACGGAGGAGTCCGGACTCGACGTCCGAGAGGTCCTGGCACGTCTGAGCGACGAGTACCACGTGGAGTGCGCCGAGGCATTCCATGGCCTCGCCCTCAACGAAGCGGCGCTCCCCGCGGGAACGGACGTGCGACTGTGTGTGCGCGTCCTCGCGGATCGCCGGCCGGGTCTGCGCGTCGTCGTGGCCGACCCGACCGACCTCGAAACAGAGATTGTGCTCGAGCACCTGCTCGGCGAGCAGCCGATCCTCGTGGTCGCGCCGCCTGGATCGTTCCCTCGACGACCGAACGATCCAGACACCTTACCGACCGTCCGCCTCAAGGCGTGATACGCAGCCCGCAGGCCGTCCGCGGTACGGTGGCCGTCCAGGCGATCTATCGGTCCCCGATGGGTCGCCCGCAACCGACGTCTCGGGCCTCTCCGCGGCCTTGCTTTTCCCTACGAAAACGTCGATGCTACGTGGCTTTTCGGAGCCCTAGGCCGATTGCGCGGCTGCAGCTGCGCGACGCCGGGATGTTCCCGAAGCGGTCGGGCCCCCCGGGATTCCCGCCAGGGCCAGAACGCACCGACGACGGCATGGCCGCAAAGGAGCACGAACTCCTGTCCCCCGCGCAACGGTTCGCCCGTCGCCGCCCGCCTCGCGCAGAGTGAGCGATCAATCCACCGCCGCTGACGCCGGCCTCTGGTGGGGCCAGCGACTCATGGCTGCCATCGGCAGGTCCGGGCAAATCACGGCCCGGCACGCAGGACAGCTCGGGTTGCTGCTGTGGGAGATCATCCTCTCATTGGCCAACCTGCGCGTCTCATTCCGCTCGGTCGTCCGCCAGCTCTATGTCATGGGCGTCCAGAGCGTGCCGATCGTGCTCGTGACGGCCGTCCTCTCCGGTATCGTGACCAGCCAGCAGGGTGGATATCAGTTCACGGGCGCCATTCCGCTCTACGTGCTGGGTAGCGTGGTCTCCGAAGCCGTCATACTGGAGCTGGGGCCCGTGCTGACCGCCATCGTCCTCGTCGGACGCGTGGGCGCTCGCATCACGGCCGAGCTCGGTACAATGAAGGTCTCGGAGCAGATCGACGCCTTCTACAGCGTAGGGCGCGACCCGGTGGCGATCCTCGCGGCACCGAGGGTCGTCGCGGGCATCATCGTGCTCCCCGTCCTCGTAGGGATCGCCGACCTCGTCGGAATCCTCTCCGGTATGGTTGCGGCTCAGATCACCGTGGGGCTCGGACCTCAGTCATTCCTGTTCGGAGCCCGCGTATACTGGCAGTCGTGGGATCTCTTGTACTCACTGGGCAAGGCTCTCGCATTCGGGTTCGCGATCCCGCTCATCGCGGTCCACATGGGACTCAGGACCGAGGGTGGGGCAGCGGGTGTGGGACGGACCACGACGCAGGCAGTCATGTTCATGACGCTAACGGTGCTCATCTTGGACGCGATGTTTCCACCACTGTTCCTGGATTGAGCATGAGCTCGGCGGCGGCCATCCGGTATCGCAACGTGCACAAAGCCTTCGACCTCCCCGTCCTGGAGGGCGTGGATCTGGATGTCCACTCCGGGGAGATGTTCGCTCTGTTCGGTCCCTCCGGTACAGGGAAAAGCGTGCTGCTGAAGACGACAATCGGCTTGATCACTCCGGACCGGGGTGATGTTGAAGTCGGAGGGAAGTCCGTGTTTTTCGACGGGCCGGAGGCGCTCCATTGGATTAGGAACCAGATCGGGTACGTTTTTCAGAACGCGGCGCTCTTCGACTCGTTGAATGTGTTCGAGAACGTTGAGACGGGACTGCCGGAGGCCCGCATCAAGTCGTTGAGTCACTTAGAGATATCCCGTATGGTCTGGGAAGCGCTCGAGCTCGTGCTCCTGGATCCGCGGGAGGTGATGTCGAAGCTTCCCGCCGAGCTGTCGGGTGGCATGAAGAAGAGGGTCGGGATTGCCCGAGCCATCGTCGGCCGGCCGGACATTCTGCTCTGGGACGAGCCAACGACCGGCCTGGATCCGGTGAACACGGCGGCTGTCGAGCGACAGATCTCTCGACTTTCCCACGAACTGGAGGTCACGTCCATGATCGTGACACACGATGTGGAGGGGGGACTGGAAATGTGCGACAGGGTGGCAATGTTGGAGGGGGGTCGACTGCGCTTTTGTGGAACGCCCGAGGCGTTTCGAGCCAGCGACGACCCGATCGTGCGAGCCTTTGTGGACCGGGCGGCGGCTGAGGCGGCCGTGGACCTCATGACTGTGACATGAGCGACGTGCAGACCCCTACCGGTACGGGCCGCTCCGGCCCGTCCGACGACGACCTCAGGCGGTCCGTCCCAAGCAGGGCGGGGGCCCGGGAAGCCCGAGTGGGGATCTTCATCATCGTGGGTTTCGTCTCGGCGCTCACGGCCCTCTTCCTGATGACGGATCCGTCCCTGTTCAGGGGCCGCTACGTGGTGACGAGCGTGGTGAACGACGCGGGTGGCCTCCGGCGTGCAGACCCCGTACAGATGCGTGGAGTCAACATCGGCCGAGTGATGGACTTCGAGATGGTACCGGACGGTGTGAGCATCACTTTGGAGATCGAGGGAGAGTACGGGGTCCCCGCGGATTCACGGGTCCGACTCGTAGGCGTCGGCTTGCTGGGGGGTCGAACGGTCGAGGTGCTACCGGGACGCTCCGGCGACCTGGCCCAGCCGGGCGACGTGCTGCCGGGAGACGTCTCGTCCGACGCCTTCGGTTTGGCGTCGGAGGTGGGTGACGAGGCGAAGGACGCGATACGGCGTGTCAACGAATTGCTTTCGGAGCCGACCGTCACCTCCGTTCAAGCGGGGGCCCGTGAGCTCGAGTCACTCCTTACGGATCTGGCCAGTCTCAGCCGCGAGCAACGCTCCGAGCTTTCCCAACTCTCCGCCTCGTTGAATGAGTCGGCCCGGAGCGTGCGTGAGACTGCGTCGGCTGCCGGGCCCGACCTGGCAAGCGCCGCGGCTCGTGCCGATTCGACCCTTGCCACGATGAACCGAACGAGCGCGAGTCTCGACGAGGCGGTCGGCGCTCTTCGGCAGATCATCGGGCGTATCGACCGAGGAGAGGGGACGCTCGGGCGCTTGGCGAGCGAAGATTCGCTATACGTGAACATGAACGCCGCCGCGCTGAGCTTGCAGCTGCTCCTCGAGGACATCCGGCAGAACCCGGGGAGGTACATCAGCCTGTCGATCTTCTAGGGGTCTGTAGCCGAAGTCCGGTCGAGATGGAGGGCGGTGAGGCGCCCGCCCGGAGAAACACGAAGGGCCCGGATCCGTGGGATCCGGGCCCTTGCTCGTACGCGGGGCGTGCTGGGTTCTACCTTGCCCTAGGAACGGGCTGTCCGCCTACCAGCCGGGTGCGAGGTTGAAGCCCCAGTGCCAGCCCCGGCTCGGCCGCTGGAAGGGGAAGGCGTAGTAGGACTCCAGGATGAGGAACCCGAGAATGTTGACCCGGGCCGAGACTCCGGTGCTGAATACGGGGACGCGGCCCGCGGTCGTGCGGTCGAACGAGAAGTCGACGTCGCCGAGGTTGTCCCAGGCGACCCCGGCGTCGGCAAACGCGAGGAGCTCGACCGGGAGATACGGCATATTGATCAAGCCGAAATCCTCGACACCGAAGAACGGAAGTCGCATCTCGAAGTTGAACACTTGCAGGCGCTGCCCGAAGAGCCGGTTGTATTCGGGGCAGCCACCGTCCACGCCCGAACACTCCTGCGGCTGGAAGCTCTCTGCCGCGTAACCGCGGATGAGGCTCTCGTAGCCCAGGAACAGCCCGCGGAACCCGCGGTCTTCTTCCTCCTGGGTGATGCCGTACCGGCCGTAGTGCAGGCTTCGGAACGCGATCGTGAGCAAGCTCGAGGGGTTGAAGTAGCGGCGATAGTCGGCGGTGATGGTTTGGTAGTCCACCGTCCCCAGGGTGCTCTCGACTTCGAGCCGGTACCGCTCGCCTCGAACGGGGGAGGTGAACGCCAGGAAGGAGTTGTCACCGACCAGAGCAATGGACGCCTGGGCCAAGTTGAGCGGATCGCGCTCCAGAGCCGGGACGTTTTCGACCTCCCGCGTCACCGGACGGCCGAACGCGTCCAGCAGGAAACGCTCCTGCTCCACGTCGAACGAATACCGCGTGATGCCCACGCTTCCCTCGATGCGTCTCGTCGTCGAGAAGGGGTACGCGAGCATGCCGTTCGCGGAGTCGATGAACACCCGCTCTCTGAGGTTCGTGTAATAGGTCTGGCCGTCGGCCTGCTCGATGCCGGCACGGATCAGCTGGTAGGGGATCCGTCCTCCTCCCACCCCCCAGTTCCAACGCCGCTTCATGTTCTGATAGAAGAACTGCCCGCCGATATCCTTGAACGTGCCCTGGGCCTGGATGGCCACGCCCAGGTTGCGGTCTCCGAGCATGTCACTGAAGAAGAGGGCCGCGCCTCCCCCGATGTAGTTCCCGTATTGATCGCCCGTGCCGACGCCGATCATCGGCTGCCCCACGTAGTCGAGCTTGAGGCCGGGGTCGTAGCTGTTCGATTCGTCCGCCTTGTACGTTCCCGCGATCGGCAGGCCGGTTACTGGATCGTCCAAGTAGTTGGCGACGCGGCTGGGGACCCGGGTCTCTCCCGGCGGGATCAATCGCCCGGACGACGGCTCGGTCTGGGCGGCGAGCGACTGTCCGGCCCCCGCCTCCTGCGACGACAGCGAGTAGATATGGAACTCGAACTCGTCGAACACGGAGAACACCAGCGTCCCCGTCTCCGAAGCGACGCTCATGGCGGGGGAGCCGCTCGTGATCCCGCTCACGGCCGTGGCGATCCGCGTGACGCGGTAGATCTCGCCGCTGCCCAGATCGAGGCGGTAGACGTCGCTGAAGCCGTCCTGGTCGGAGATGAAGTAGAGGCTCTCCCCGTTCGGCGTGAACTGGGGATTCATGTGCTTCACGTTGCCGAACAGGTTCAGGGTCCGAATGCTCCCGCTGGACATGTCCATCAAGGCGATTTGCGACCGGCTGTACGAGAGCTGCTCGAAGTCCGTCATCGGGCCACGGTCCGATACGAACGCGAGGGTCGACCCGTCAGGCGAAAAGGCGGGCTGGAAATCCCCGTGCTTGTCGTTCGTGAGCCGGCTTACGACCTCGCTCTCGACCTCGACGAGGAAGAGGTCCGTGATGCCGCCGGATTGTCCGGAGAATGCGATGGACTGGCCGTCAGGCGACCAAACAGGGTTCGAGATCGCGCCGATGTTGGAGTCCTCCACCTCGATCCGTTTTTCGACGTCCGAATTGTTCACGTCCACGATGACGAGCTGGTTGTCTCCGTCGGCAATCGCGACGAACACGAACTGCTGCCCGTCCGGAGACCATGATCCGGAGGAATCGAGAAAGCGAAGCGCGTCCATGTGGTTGTCCGACGCAGCGCTCGAGAGCTTGCGGATGATCTCGCCCGTGCGTGCGTCGGCCATGAACAGATCGAGCGAAAAGAGATCCTTCTCGGAAATGAAGGCGACGTAGCGTCCGTCGGGGCTCACCGAAGGCGCGATGTTCTGACTTCCCGCGCCTGTGGACGGAGCGAGGAGCAAGGCACCGACTTCGCCTGGAGCCGAGCGGTCGGCGATGAGAGGCCGGTATTCACTCTCGATGGCGTCGTGCCATTCGACTGAAACGGAGTCCTGCGCCTTGCCGAGCACCTGCGTCAGGGCGCCCTCCCACCCGACACGCAACGATCGGCGGTAAAGCTCGGTAACGATTTCGTCGCCGTACGTCCCTCCGATGTAGGTCCAGAAGGCCTGACCGAAGCGATACGGGAAGAACCGCCGCTCGTTTGTCATCTGCTCGAGTGTCGGGACGTCGTCACGAAGCAGCGCGTCGCGCAGCCACATTGCGGTCAGCGGATCCTCGCGACCCACCGACAGGTATTCGGCCATTCCCTCGACCAACCAAAGGGGCAGGCGGGCCATCCCCTGCAGCCCGCCACCGCGCCGCGATTGGGCGATGTTGTACTGGAAGGCGTGAACAAGCTCGTGCCCGAGGACGTGGTCGGTGTCCGCATAGGTGCCAGCGAGCGGCATGATGACCCGGTTCTTCAGTGACTCGGTCACGCCGCCGACGCCCTCGCTGATGAAGCCACCCAGGGTGTTCGTCTGCTGGAAGTCGGGGTGGTCCGCGTACAGAATGACGGGTTTCGGCCGCTCGAACTCATGCTGGAATGTGCGTGCCAACCGCTCGTACCACCGCTCCGACATGCGGGCGGCGTCCTCGATGGCCGTCGCCGCTTCGGGGTAGTAGTGAATGTCGAAGTGAGCAGTCTTCAACACGCGAAAATCGAAGGCGTCGTACTGCACCTTGTTACGGCCGAAGTACTGGGCCGAAGCCGGCGCCGGAACGCAAAGCGCGCCCAATACAGCAAGAGCCGCCCCCGTCAGGAGTGCGGCTCTCGGCTTCGCCAGTACAGAACTAGAGAGAATCATCTACCAGCCTCGTTGATCCCTTGGTTCGCACATCGGGCGGAAACGACCCCGTCGGACGTGAAAAGCGTAAACGATGTCTGCATCGGTACACAGCCTGACGTAGTCGAGGTCCACAAAGGCGAACACGAGTCGCGGCGCCAGTGGTTTCAAGTGAACCGTTGCGGCCGACACCGCCGTCGTCGAACTTTGCTCCACATGTCGGCCTCCGAACGTAAACGGCATGCGCGGGGCGCGAACAGGGGTGTTGACCGTCGGGCGCGTCCTTCTACCGTACGACAGGGGAGCCCATACTTTTCGTTAGTTGCAACCCGTGGTGCCCGTCACCGCGTAGAGGAGGGCCTTTGTCTGGCTCATGGACCCGCAGACTGCGCACCCTCGTCCTTTTGCTGAGCTGGCACGCGATTGCCTGTCAGCCGGCGGAGCGAGCCGAGGCGGACGCCGTGATCGAGCTGCCCTCGCCGGCCGGCCCAGGAAGCGGCGAGCCGCGGCTCACAGCCGATGACGACGGCTTGATCCTGAGTTGGCTCGAGCGTGTGGACGGCGAGCGCCACGAGCTGCGCATGGCCCGACTCGAGGGCGGCAGCTGGAGCCCTACACGGGTTGTCGCAGCCGGCGACGATTTCTTCGTGAACTGGGCCGATTTCCCGTCGGTGGTCCCGATCGGTGGTGGGAGGCTGGCCGCCCATTGGCTGCAGCGCGGCGACGCGGGCGGCTACGACTACGGTGTCCGGGTCAGCGAGTCCGAAGACGGCGGCGTGACGTGGTCCGAGCCCTGGACCCCGCACGACGATGATACGCCCACCGAGCATGGATTCGTTTCGATCTTTGCCGGTGGGGCCATGGCAGGCCTGGCTTGGCTCGATGGCCGTGATTCGGCGTCGCCGGAGGTGAAGGCCGGAGCGCGCAGGCCGGCCATGACGTTGCGTTTCCGCTCATTCCCGTCTTCCGGTCACGACACCGGAGAGGTCCTTCTCGACTCGCGTATCTGCGACTGCTGTCAGACGTCCGCCGCGGTGACCGCAGAAGGGGCGGTTATCGCGTATCGCGACCGGAGCGAAGACGAGATTCGCGACATCTCCGTCGTTCGCTTCGAAGCGGGATCCTGGACGTCGCCGACAACGGTGCACGAAGATGGCTGGCACATCGAAGGGTGCCCGGTCAACGGACCCTCTCTCGCTGCGGACGGCAGCGACGTGGCACTCGCGTGGTTCACCGGGGCTGACGACGAACCAGTGGTCCGGCTGGCGTTCTCGAATGACGGCGGAAAGACCTTCGCCCCGCCGACTCGCATCGACGACGGCAGCCCGGCGGGCCGAGCGGACGTGATTCTCCTGGAGGATGGAGACGCGCTCGTCACGTGGCTGGAGCGCACCCAAGGGAGTGCCGAGATCCGGATGCGACGCGTCGGGCCTGACGGCTTCCGCGGCCCCACGCTGCCGTTGACCGGTACGTCCGAGGAAAGAGCCAGCGGTTTTCCCCAGCTGGCCTTAGAGGCGGGCGGGCGGGTCGTGCTCGCGTGGACGGATGCCGCAGACCCTCCGAGGGTGCGTCTCGCCACGACGATGGTGCCGGCCAGGTAATCCTCCCCAACAGCGCTAGGGAACCTAGCCAGGTCGCCGAAGAGGGGGAACGCGGTGCGCGCACGGGTCTTGCCAAGTGTTCATGCCTGAACGGACGTCAATGCGCGACGGGCTCCACCCGCGACTGAACGAAAGACCAGAGGATACGGCCCTATGACAAGCCGAATGAGTCCCACGGCTGCGCATTCGCGCTTCCCTCCGCCGAGCACACCGACCTGCCGACGGCAAAGGCCCCTGTCCATCCGAGCGCGGCTCTCGATCAGCGCGATCGTCGTGACCTCCTTGGCGGCCTGCCTCCCCGAGGGGGGACCGCCGCAGATCGGAGAGCAGGTTCCGGACTACCAGGCATCGACACTCGACCGCGCGCTGGTTTCTCTCGATGACCTCCGAGGACAGGTCGTGTTGCTGAACATCTGGGCCACGTGGTGCGGCCCATGCCGCTTCGAGACGCCCTTCCTGCAATCTGTGTACGAGGAGCATGCGGAGCGCGGGTTCGAGATCGTCGGCATCTCGGTCGACGACGCCGGCTTCGAGGACACGGTGCAGGAGTTCGTTGATGAGAACGGCGTCACGTACACGATCCTCCACGATGCGCAGATGCAGGCGATGGACACCTTCCACGTTATCGGCTTGCCCGCGACCTATCTCGTCGATCGCGAGGGTGTGATTCGATTCATCCGGCTCGGGCCGGTTTCGGAGGAGGACGAGCAATTCTGGACGGCGCTCGAGGAAGCGCTGGGGTGATTGACACGGCCGATCCGCTCGGCGACATCGAGACGCCCGTCGCCCTGATCGACCTCCACCGGGTCCGAGAGAATGCCAGCCGTGCGGCGGCGTACACCGCCCAGCACGGCCTTGCGTGGCGTCCTCACATAAAAACGCACAAGAGCCTCGCCATCGCTCGCATCCAGTTGGATGCAGGCGCTAGGGGGCTGACCGTCGCCACGCCCCACGAGGCCGAGGTGATGTCCGCCCTGACGGACGATCTCTTGATCGCCTACCCGCCCTTGGGACGGAAGAAGCTGACACGGTTGATGTCCCTACCGCGTGAGGTTGCTCTGACCGTGGGTCTCGACTCGGCCGAAGCGCTCGAAGGGCTCGCGGAGGCGGCATCTTCCGCGGGCCGAACGGTCGGAGTCCTCGTCGAGCTGGACGCCGGCTTGCACCGGGTGGGCGTCCAAGCTCCCGAAGACGCCGTCGGACTGGCACGGAAAGCAAGCCGATTGAAGGGCGTCGAATACCGGGGGATCATGTATTACCCAGGCCACATTCGAACGCACGTGTCCAATCAGGAGCAGTCGTTCCAGGAGCTCTCGGCATTGCTCGAGTCGTACTACGATGCGCTGTCGGCGGAGGGCTTGGCTCCAGAGGTAGTGAGCGGCGGCTCGAGCCCGACGCTGTGGCACAGCCACGAGCTGCCGCGACTCAATGAAGTGCGTGCAGGCACGATCATCTACAACGACCGTGACATGACCGGATTGGGAGTCGCCGGGGAGGACCAGTGCGCCTACACCGTCCTCACGACGGTCGTGAGCACGGCAGTCCCCGATAGGGCCGTAGTCGACGCCGGTTCGAAGGCCCTCTCGAAGGAGACGCTGCGGGCCGGGGGTCCGGGCTACGCGGCGGTGTTCGGGCGACCGGACGTGCCGGTCACGTTCCTGTCGGAGGAACACGGCATTCTGGACCTGGCTGAAACCGACTGGCGCCCGCGGGTGGGTGAGCGCGTACGACTGCTTCCCAATCACGTGTGTGTGTCGGTCAATCTGCAGGACCGCCTCCTCGTCCTAGAAGACGATGGGGTGGAGACCTGGCCCATCGAAGGCAGAGGGCGCGTCGACGTCGACGCCCGCGTCGCTCGTTAGCACGAGCGGAGCCCACCGCCACGCAGGGGATCTAGCTCATGATGCACAGGCTGCTCGTTGCTTCGGATGGAACGGACGGAGCTCGAGGGGCACTTCGGTGGGCGCGCAGACTTCAGGAACGCGACGGATGCGCGGTGGAGGTGATCTCGGTCGTCGAGCCGCTTCCCTTGTTCGACGCCGGCTTTGGCGTGACTCTACCGACCGACCTCCTCGAGTCGCAGGCGGAGGGGCTCGAAAGGCAGCTCCGACAGCAACTCGCCTCTGAGGCGCGTGACAGCGCTTGGCCTCTCCACATCGCTCACGGTCCCGCGGCCGCGACCATCGTGCGGCACGCGGAACGATTCGATGCCGAGATGATCATCGTCGGGCTGCGCCGCCACGGGCCCGTAGATCGCCTCTTCGGCACCGAGACGGCCCTCCATATAACACGCCTCGCGCATCGGCCCGTCCTCGCGGTTCATCCGGACGGGGAACGGCTGCCCCGCTGCGCGGTGGTCGCGGTGGATTTTACCGATTTCAGCCGAAGAGCTGCCGGTGCGGCGGCTGGGGTGGTGGCGGTGCCCGGCGTCGTCCACGTCGCGCACGCGATGTCTGGACTCGAGATGTTACCGAGTGCGGAAGACCAGTGGCGACGCGACTACGAGAGCTTCGTCCGGGGACGGCTCGAGAAGCTATCAGACGATCTGCACGTGGCGGACGGCGTGGACGTGCGCGCGCACGTTCTAGAGGGAGAGGCGGCTCCGGCAATCCTGGATCTCGCAGACGTCGAGGGAGCTGAGCTGATCGCTGCAGGAAGTCACGGACACTCGTTCGTCGGCCGCGTCCTCATGGGCTCCGTTTCGACCCGACTCATCCGCGGTGCCCATACCAGTGTTCTCATCTGGCCGCCGCTGGATCGTGCGGTCTTCGATGATCGCGAAGACAAAGACACCGATGCCGGCGCCGTTCACCCGTGGGTGACTGAGATGCAGGCGTTTACAGAGCGCAACGCCGGCAGGCGGACGCTCCTCGAGATAGACGATCCCGAGCTGGGAGCGCAGCATTCTGGCACCAACTTCCCCTTACGCGGCGTCGACTACGACCCGCGCGGGGACCGCGTGGAGATCATGCTCGGGGAGCTGAGCACGGTCGAGGGCCATTTGACGCACTCGATCCCCGCTCCGCTTTCACTCGAAGTGGTGCGGGGAGAATGGGACCGCGACGATGCCCTCCGCATCGGGCTACGATCCGGTCAGCTCATCCTGCGGATCCTTATCCAATGATAGAAGAATCGAATCACCCTCAACGGAGCACAGAATGGGCGAGCTGAAGGTCGTTCACGCCGACGATGCCCCGAAGGCCATCGGCCCATACTCCCAAGCCATCTCGGTGGACGGGTGGGTATTCGCGTCCGGGCAGATTCCGCTCATGCCCAGCACGGGGGAGCTGCTCACGGGAGACATCGAGGCGCAGACCCACCAAGTGCTACGCAACCTTGACGCGGTTCTGGAGGCCTCGGGCGCTTCACTCAGCAGGGTCGTCAAGACGACCGTCTACCTGGCCGACATGGGCGAGTTCACGCGGATGAACGCGGTCTACGCGGAGTACTTCGATGAACACAAGCCGGCCCGCGCCACCGTTCAAGCCGGCGCCCTTCCGAAGAACGTTGGTGTGGAGATCGACGCGATCGCGCGCATTCGCTGAGGCATTACCCCCGCACCGCAGCGCCGCCGAGATCCTGATTCCGCCAACGGTAGCACCACCCTTGCCAAAGTGGAGGCCCCGCGAAGCGCGGAACCTCCACGGGAGGCGGCGAGTTCTGTGTTGGTGCCGAGTGTTTTCTTTTAGCGGGTCAGCGCGGGCAACATGCTGAACAGCAGAGCGAGAGTACCCGCGATGAGGAGGGTGCCGACGCCGATCCGGGGTCGAGTTTCCTGTTCGTTCTGGCTCATTGATGACTCCACCGGACCCGTGGGTCCGTTCGTTTTCTAAGTGTCGGTTTGGTTACCGGCCGGTCCGATTCGTTCGGACGACCGCGGCGGCTACCCCAACCATCGCGATTGGTGTCACCCATCGTCGATTCGGATGTCCCCAACGCGCGATTGGAAGTCTAGCTATTTCTCCGACAGGATTCGAGCCATCCCGGCGGATTCGTCCCCGGCGCGCTCGTGAGTGCGCCGACATCGCGAGAAGCGCGTTGTCGCGGGGCTTTTCGCGAGTCTGACGAGGCGCTAGGCAGCGGAAGCGTGACGTTTTCGGGGTCGTGGCATCCGGCCACGACCGTGGCGTATCTCCACAGCATGCGTCCAAGTCTTGCCGGCAGTCGAAAGACCGATCAACGTTCAAGGAACCTCTGCAGGGTCTAATCCCCAACCGTGAGATAGGTGGATGAGCAGATGAGCGAGTATCCCGGCGAGCATGACGCTCGCGGCGTTTGTGGCGGCGCTGGCCGTCGTCCCGGCGTGTAGCATCCTGAACGGTCCTACCACGGCCCCGCGGGCGGCTCGCGTGATCGTGGAAGGTCAAGGGCCCGGACCCTTCGTCCTCGTGTCGTCGAATCAGTTCCTCAGGACCTTCGACGCCTTGGGCACTCCCGTGCTGGACGTCGTCCTGGCCGATACGACCGAGGTGGACATTGGCTTCGACGAGGAGTTCGAGCTGGGGGGCGGCACCCGTATCTGGGTCAGCCTCTCCCGACCGGAAGGGAGTCTAGTGTCGCCGGTCGTGTCCATGCGCCTGGTCGTGCGTGGAGAGGCCCTCTGCACGCACGACTCTGTGACGCTCGCGGACGACCCTCTCGAGTGTCTGTTTCAGTTCAACTGAGCCGGTATTCCGAGGTTCCGGGCGCGTTCGCCCCGCGTCGGATGGTGTCCTCTACTCGCCGTAGGGGATCCAGATGTTCTTGATCTGGGTCGCTTCCCGGAGGAACTCGTCTCCCTCGCCCTGATCGGGCGAGCGCCATTCCCTACCGGCGCCGGCGTCCGTCCAAGTGCGCTTCATGTTGCCGGTCGAGAGCCCTTCGACGTCTCCGCCGCCGGCATCTCTCCCGAAGTACCAGATCGCGTCGACGTCGTCGTGGGCGGCCAGGACCGGCGCGAGCTCCTCACGTGTCCCCGTTACGATGTTGACGATGCCGTCGGGTAGATCCGAAGCATCGAGCACCTGGTAGAAGTCGGTGGCGAGGAGGGGCCAGCGCTCGGACGGCACGACGACGGTCGTGTTCCCCATGGCGATCGCTGGAGCGACCAAGGAGACGAACGCGAGGAGCGGATCCTCGTCGGGACAAACGATGCCGACCACGCCGAGGCTTTCAGGCATGGCCAATGTGACGTTCCGATACGGCGTGTGGTGCACGCGCCCATCCCATTTGTCCGCCCTCGCCGCATAACCGAACAACCGCTGGATTGAGACGTCCACTTCTTCTGTCGCACCCTCGCCGGAGCAACCGGTGACGGTCTGAATCCGGCTGGCCGTTTCCTGCGCGCGGGTCGAGAGGTTTTCGGCGATGTAATACAGGATCTGAGCGCGGTTGTGGGCGGTACGAAACGACCAGGCGGCCGCGGCATGCGCCGCTTCGACCGCGTTCCGGATATCCTTGCGGTTGCCGCGCCCGGCTTCTCCCACGACCTCGCCGGCAGCGTTTCGCACCCAGACGCTATACCCGCCGTCGGGGCGCACCTGCTTGCCGGCGACGTAGAGCTTGGCGGTGCGGTCGATGCCCACGTCTGCGCCATCCACGACCGGGCCAGTGAACGGCGACTCGAACGACCCCGCCGTCTGCGGGATGCCTGGGGTCGATACGTCGCTCTCGGATGCACCCTTCGGCGAGCGTTCGAGCCGCCATTCGGGCCGCACATACTCCCACAGGCCCTCCAGGCCACCCTCTCGTCCGAACCCGCTTTCCCGGTAGCCACCGAAGCCGGATGCAGCATCGAAGACGTTGGTACAATTGATCCACACGGTGCCGGCTTTCAGCTTGGGCGCAACGTCCAGCGCGAGGTTGATGTTCTCGGTCCACACGCTCGCTGCGAGCCCGTATCGCGTGTTGTTCGCGAGCTCCACGGACTCGGCGGGGGTCCGAAAGGACATCATCACGACCACGGGGCCGAAGATCTCCACTTGCGCGATGGTCGCAGCAGGGGCGACGTCGGTGCACAACGTCGGCGGGTAGAAGTACCCCTCGGCCGGGGTGCTCCACGACGGCTGCCAGATACGGGCGCCCTCTTCGCGACCCTGCTCGACGAGGCTCTGGATCTTCTCGAGCTGGACGGGGGCGATGATCGCGCCCATGTCGACGGCCTTGTCGAGTGGGTCCCCCATCCGCAGGGTCTCCATGCGGGCCTTCAGCTTGGTCTCGAGGGTCTCCGCGACGCCTTCTTGGACCAGGATGCGGGACCCGGCGCAGCACACCTGTCCTTGATTGAACCAGATGACGTCGACCACGCCCTCCACGACGCCGTCGAGATCGGCGTCCTCGTACACGACGAACGGGGACTTGCCGCCGAGCTCGAGCGACAGGCGTTTTCCGCTTCCGGCCGTTTCGCGGCGGATGATCCGTCCTACTTCGGTCGAGCCAGTAAACGCGATCTTGTCCACGTCGGAGTGCGCTACGATGGCCGCGCCAGTACGGCCGTCGCCAGTCACCACGTTCACGACCCCCGGCGGAAGCCCGACCTCCTCGCAGAGCTCGGCGAAGAGCAGCGCTGTGAGCGACGTGAACTCGGCAGGCTTGAGGACGACGGTGTTCCCCATGGCCAGTGCCGGAGCGACCTTCCACGCAAGCATGAGGAGCGGGAAGTTCCAAGGGACGATTTGCCCGACTACACCCACTGGAGCGTATCCGCGTAGCTCCGAGGCCATCAGCTGAGCCCACCCCGCATGGTGGTAGAAGTGGCGGGCCACCAGCGGGATGTCGATGTCGCGGGACTCTCGGATCGGCTTCCCGTTGTCGATGCTCTCCAGGACCGAGAAGAGACGGGAGTGCTTCTGCAGGTGTCGGCTCACGGCGTAAAGGTGCCGCGCCCTCCCATGTCCGCCGAGCTCCCACCAATGTCGCTGGGCCCCCGCGGCGGCGCGGACGGCCCGGTCGACGTCAGCGGCTCCTGCCTGGGTGATGTGCGCGATCGCGTCTCCCGTCGCTGGATTCACCGTCTCGAACCGATCTCCGTCGGAGCCGCCGACCCAGGCACCATTGATATACAGGCCGAACTCTCGGCCGTGCCCCTCGAGCCATGCCTCGGCGCGCGCGGCGCTCTCGGGGGCCGGTCCGTACTCGAGTGTCTCGAAGATCTCGGCTATCGTCGACATGTCAGGCCATCGGATGGCGGTGGTCGGCTGAATAACGGCCGGTGGCGTGGTGCTCGAGCTGCCGCTCAATGTCCCCCAGGAGAGAGCTGGCTCCGAAGCGGAAGAGTCGCGCCTGCGCCCACTCGACGCCGAGCTCCTCTCGCATGAGAACGAGCCAGGCAAGCGCCTGCTTCGCGGTGCTTATCCCACCCGCCGGCTTGAAGCCGACGCGGTAGCCGGTGCGGTCCCGGTAGGTTCGGATCTGACGGGTCATCGTGAGTCCCACCGGAAGGGTGGCGTTGACCTTTTCTTTTCCCGTCGACGTTTTTACGAAGTCGGCACCCGCCATCATGCAAACGATGGTTGCACGAGCGACGTTCGTGAGGGTGCCGAGCTCCCCGGTCGCCAGGATCGTCTTGAGGTGGGCGTCCCCCGCACATTCCTTGAAAGCCGAGATTTCGTCGAACAGGTCACCCCAGCGTCCGCACAAGACGTGCTCCCGGGTAATGACTATGTCGATCTCTGCTGCGCCGGCTCCCACCGAGGCGCGGATTTCCGCCAGCCGTTGCTCGAAGGACGTGAGGCCCGATGGGAAGCCGGCCGAAACGGCTGCCACAGGCACGGCCGAGCCTTCCAGCGCCTCTACCGCCGTGCGCACCATCGTGTGATAGACGCAGGCCGCGGCGACCGTGATTGGCAGATGATCGGCACCCAATGCTGCGAGAAGGTCGCGGCGGACTGGCGTTCTCGCCTTCGCGCAGAGACGGCGGACCCGACCGGGAGTATCGTCGCCGGAGAGCGTCGTCAGGTCTATGCACGTAATCGCCCGCAGGAGCCAAGCGGCTTGCCATTGCTTTTTCACGCTCCTGCGCGCACCGAGCGTGGAAGCACGCCGTTCGGCTGCGCTACGGTTCACACGGACATGACGCACCCAATCGAGCTCCAGCGGCGTTCCGGGGTTCCACGGCTCGAGCACCGAGCGGGATGGGGAGTCCCTATCTTCATTTGACGTAGGCGCTTTGAGCTGTTCACCTCGCAACGATTCTCGGGTACGGGTTGCCACGATTTCCTCGTTCGGTCGTTCTTCGCGTAGGAGACGGCGCGCTCTTCGGCGGCGCGTAATCGACTCGTGCCGCGCGGCGGGACGAGCACCCGCAAAATAGCGCCCGCCGGGATCGGGCTACAAGCTGACACGCGTAGCCATCCTCGCCCGCGATGCGGAGCCGGCGGGGTATCCCGTAAACGCACAGTACATTAGCTTCGCTCGCGCTCACCGCGAGACCTGGCCGAGGGAGGTCGCCCGCACGAGTGAACGGCATACGAGCGGGCCCGTCGGAGGCGGTGGGTGACGAGGAGGAGCTTCTTCGACCCGGGCCGCAGGAAGGCACGGGGGCGGGTGGGGTCTGGTGACCTCAGCGGTCTTCAAAACCGTCTAGCCTGGCTAAAACCCGGGCCGGTGGGTTCGATTCCCACACGTCCCCGCCAGGGCCCTTCCACGAAGCCCCATTGGAGATCGACCGCCGGTTCATGGCTCCCGCCTACGCCCCCACCTTGATCGACCCATCCAGTCTTCGAGCTGTCGCCGGGCTGCGACTACTGTTCGCCGTCGTGCTCGTTCTCGCGTGCGCGGCCCCCACCGTGGGTCAGGAGGCCGTGCCTCCCGAAGTCGATGACTCCGTCCAGGTCTCGTCCTCCGCCGATCGTCCGAGCCCGGGCGGTGCGTTCCTGCGGAGCGTGCTGGTGCCGGGCTGGGGACAGGCGGCGTCCGGCTCGTACGGCCGAGCGGCGTTCTACATCCTCGCTCAGGCGGGGAACACGTGGATGACGTACAAGACGGAGGCCATGCTGAATGGGTCCCGACGGCGCCAAGAGGTCTTCGAGGCGACAGCCGCGGGGGAGTTCCTACGCGCGGGCGTGCATCCGGACTCGGTCGCAGCCGCTGTGGAAGGAGACCCCCGAGTAGAGGATGCACGCGAGCTGGCGGACGCCCGCGCCGAACAGAAGGAGGACTGGGTCGCACTGCTTGTGTTCTTCACCTTCCTCGGAGGGGCGGACGCGTTCGTGTCGGCGCATCTGGCGGATTTCCCAGTTCCCTTAAACGTCGAGCCGGTGGTGGGGATCGACGGTCCAGCCGTCGAGATCGGCGCCTCCATTCCGTGGCCCGCGCGCAGGTCGAGGAAGAGCGCCCGCCCGACGCACCGATAAGGGCGCTCCGGAACGCTTTCGCAACCGGTGCACTCGACGCTCAGACCCTGGCTCCCGCCTTCTCCTCATCCCCATCCCGGGGGGACCCCGGTAGCGGTCCGTCCTCGCTCCAGTACTCGATGCGCGGTGGTCCGGAGGTTTCGATCACGGCATACGAGTTGTAGCGGATCCAGTCGCCAGCGTTGATGTAGAACCGCCCCCCTAGGTCGGTAACGGTGGGGATGTGGGTGTGGCCGAGGATCACGAGGTCGATGCCCGTGTCCTCTGCGAGCTTCTTAAGCGCCCACGCCTCTAGGACCCTCGCTCGGCCCTTGTCCCCCTCGTCCGGGGGCCCATCGCGGTGCTCGCTCTGCGAGACTAGATCGGCCACCCAGCCGCCGATGTCGGGGTGCAGCCACCGAAAGGCCCAACACGTCAGACGGCCGCGGAGCAGCAGTCGCATCATGCGGTACCCCAGGTCGCCCTTGCCAAGCCCATCGCCGTGAGCGACGTAGGCCGCTCGCCCGGCGAGTTGGAGCCGCACCGGATCGCGGTGGAACTCGACGCCGATCTCGTCGGTGAGGTACGAGCCGCCCCACCAGTCGTGGTTGCCCCCTAGGAACGTGACCGGGACGCCCGCGTCGACGACCTCGGCAAGGGCTCCCAGCACCCTCGCGTGTCCCCGCGGAACGGCGTGGCGGTACTCAAACCAGAAGTCGAAGACGTCGCCGTTGAGAACGATGCGTGAAGCGCGCTCCCCCGCGAACCGTAGCCAACTCGCGAATGCGATCTCTCGCTCCCGGGGGACCGCCCCGAGGTGCGCGTCGCTCGCGACGTAGGCTGGCTTGGTCGTCATGGCCGGCAAGGTAGGCGCGGCCTTCCGAGCAGAACAAGACTGAAGCGTCGCGATGTGAAATCGAGGCCCGCCGTGCATCGTAAAGACCAGGGAGACCGGCTCGGCGCGCGGGGTCTCACCAGTGTCCGTGCGGCAGAGGACCCTTCATGCCCACCCGGGGTTGCAAGCGCATGGCCCGCTTCACGTTCGCCCTCCTCTCCCTCGGCCTGGCGCTGGCGCCGGCCAGTGCGGCCCAGACTGTTCCGTTCGGGAAGAACAAAGTCCAGTACACGCACTTCGAGTGGCGCGTTCTCTCGGGTCCGCGGATCGACGTGTACTACTACCCGGAGGAGGAGGACCTGGCCCGCATGGCGCTCGCCCATGGCGAGGCCTGGTTCGACGTGCTCGAGGAGCGATTCCAACACCACCCGTTCCGCCGGGTGCCGCTCGTGGTCTACTCGTCGCATCAACACTTCGAGCAGACGAACCTCACGCGCAGCTTCATTCCGGAAGGAGTGCTCGGCTTCACGGAGTTCTTGAAGCGCCGCGTGGCGTTGCCGTTTCGGGGCAGCTACGCGCAGTTCCGCTCCACGCTCCGCCACGAGCTGGTCCACTTCTTCGACCTTTCCAAGCTCACCGAGACCTACGCGCTGCACGGCCGTGTTCGGAGCGCCGGGATTCCGCATTGGTGGCGCGAAGGGCTCGCCGAATTCTGGTCCGGTCCGCAAGACTCCCAGGACGAGATGGTCATTCGTGACGTCGTTCTCGGTGGCAACCTCCCGGATCTGCGCTCGTTCACGTACTCAGCGACCTTTCTCTCCTATCCGTTGGGCGGGGAGCTCTTTCACTATCTGACCGACCGCTTCGGCGAGGACCACATCGTCGAGCTGTACGACAAGCTGTGGAAATACGACTCGTTCGAGGACGCGTTCCAGTACGTATTCGGCCGCACGCTAGAGGAGCTGGATCGCGAATGGAGGTACCACCTGGAGAAGCGGTACTTCCCCGTGTATGCGGAGCGAGAGCCGCTGGGTGTGGGAACCGAGCCCGTCGTCGTGGAGACGGGCCCCAACTTCAAGCCGCTCGTGCAGGTCCTCCCGGGCGATTCCGTGCCCCAGCTCTTCTACATGTCTCCGAGAACCGGGTACACCAACATCTACCACACCGACCTGCAGCGCGGCGAGCGGGGGGCGAGGGTGATGGTGGGGGGAGAGCGATCGGCGGAGTTCGAGTCCCTGCATCCGTTCGAGTCGAGGATGGACATCACGGCCGAAGGCATGCTCGTATTCGTGTCCAAGTTCCTCGAGGGCGACGCACTCTTCATCTGGGACGTAGCCCGGAGCGAAGTCGTCGGACGGTACCAGTGGGACGACCTCGTCGGGCTGCAGTCACCGTCGTGGAGCCCGGACGGCCGACGGGTCGTCTTCTCGGGACTCTCGAGCTCCGGCCCGTCCGACCTCTACGTCCTGGACTTCGACACTGGACAGCGGACCGCCCTCACGGCGGATCTCTATGAGGACGCCGATCCCGACTGGTCACCGGACGGGCGCTTCATCGTTTTTTCGAGCGACAGGACTCCGTACGGCGTCGACGGCGCGATCAACCTCTATTTGTACGAGCTCGAACTCGAGGAGCTTCGATACCTCACGTTCGGGGACTGGAAGGACGCCGACCCCCGATGGTCCAACGCGGGCGACCGAATCGCCTTCAGCTCGAATCGGTCCGGTTTCCTCGAGCTGTATTCCGTCGACGTCCATGGCACCGGCGATCGCGTCAGCGCCTTCTCGGGCGGCGCCTTGGACCCGGAATGGCTGCCCGACGACTCCGGGCTGATCTTCACTGGATATTCGGAAGGCACATTCCTCCTTTACCGCCAGCCGCTGGACGGAACCGCAGCAGGACCTCCGCTTGTCGCGCTCGGGCCATCGCCCGACGCCCCGACTGGGACGACGTCCGATGGGCGGGCGAGCACGGACGGCGCCCTCTATCCGACTTCGGGCAGCACACCCAACGGGAACGGCGCGCTCGCGGCACTCCCCGCCGCCAACGAGCCCTCCTGGGAGTGGGAGACGCTCGATTGGGAGGTGGAGCCGGCAGAGGAGGGTTACTCGCCGAAGAACTCCTTTTCGCTCGATTTCGCCGGGGGAGAAGCGCTGATTGCACCCGGCGTCGGGTCGGCTCAGGGCATCCAGTTCCTGGGCAGCGACATGCTTGGAAACAACGTGATCTTCCTGGGGCTGACGGCGATCCAAACGGACTTCTCGAACCTCGCGGATGCCTTCAGCGGGCAGCTCCTGTACCTGAATCTGAAGCGTCGCCTCAGCGTGGGGGGAGGAATTTTCCGCTTCAGCGGCCTGTTCAGGGACGTGTCCTTCAACGTGTACGAAGAAGAGTCCTACGGTGGATTCTTCCTGGCGTCCTATCCGTTCTCGAAGTTCAAGCGCCTCGAGCTCCAGCTGGGCGCCGAGCGTTCAAACAGGCTGGATCGTGAAGACTTCTTCCGCTTGGACACCCGCGAGGACCCTCGTAACCTGACGCGTGAAGCCGTGCTCTCGAGGGCGTTTCTTTCGTTCGTCAAGGACAACACCCTGTGGCTGCCGTTCGGCCCGGTAGACGGGGGGCGCTACAACGTCACCGTCGGACTCGTGACCGATCTATCCAATGCGCGGGCGGAGAATTGGGTGGTGATGGCCGATTGGCGAACGTACTTGCGAACGTCGCTCCGGTCCGCCATCGCGCTGCGCGGCTTCGGCTACTACAGCGGAGGGGCGATCCCTGGACGGGCCGTTCTCGGGGGTCCGCACATGCTTCGCGGATATCCGAGGCTCACCTTGGCGGGGAGTCGCGTTTGGCTCGCGAACACCGAATGGCGATTCCCGCTCATCAATTCTCTGGCCTTGAACCTCCCCGTCGGGAACATCACCTTCCCTGGCATTCAGGGCGCTCTGTTCACCGACCTGGGCTCGAGCTGGTTGGAAGGACAGAGCCCCGAGGGATCGTGGGGGTCCTACGGGTTCGGGTTCCGCTGGGGCATCGGCTATCCTTTGATCCTCAGGCTGGACGTCGGCAAGCGATACCGGATCGGGGACGAGCCACCCCTGTTCTTCAACTCGAATCGGGCCTTCGACGACGGCTTCGTCGACTTCTTCTTCGGATTCAACTTCTGATGCCAGGTCGTACCCTACGGCCGAGAATGCTCCTTACGGGCGTGGCGCTGGTCACCGCGAGCTGTTCGGGGCCTCCGCCACCTCCGCCGGGTCCGCAGATCGATCCCGAGCAGACGGCGCTCGCGGTGGAGCACGGTACCCGCCCACAACACCCGATACGAGTGATCTTCGACTGGAGCGTCCGGGAGCCGGGCTTTCGCTCGAGCGGCCGCGGAGTTGCCCGCCTGGAGCCTCCGTATCGGGCGCGCCTGGACCTCTTCACCGGCAATGGCGAAACTGTTCTGCGCGCCGCGATGGTGGACGACGAATTGCGTCTGCCGCCCGGCTCGTCCAGTGAGCTCGTGCCACCACCCGCGCTGTTCTGGTCCGCGTTGGGCGTTTTCCGGCCCGGATCGGGATCCGCGCTTTTGGATGGGCAGGGAAGTGCCGACGGAAGCGTCCGACTACGGTACGGCTTCGCAGACGGAGTCGAGCTTCGTTACCTCCTGCACGACCGGGATGTCAGCTCTGTCGACTTGTTGCGGGACGGAGAGATCGTCGATCAGCTTTCCTTGTCCCGCTCGCTGGGAGAGGCCTTCCCTGACGAGGCCACGTATCGGAACCTCGCGGAGTTTCGTGAGTTGAAGCTGACGTTGGATACGGTCGAGACGGTAGAGGCGTATCCTCCGTACATCTGGTCTCCCACCGGTTAGCGGTTCACCGAGAGACGCGCAGGCGAGTACGATCATGAAACCCAGGAAACGTGGCCTCGCAAGTCCGGTACGCCAGACCATCCGTGTCTTCGCGCTTCTGCTGACCGCGACGCTCTCCGGGTGCAACTACAGCTTCCGCGGTGGGAGCTTTCCGGACCATATCCGGACGATGGCGATCCTCCCATTCGACAACGAGACGACGCGCTTCGAGCTCACCCAGGAGATCCACCAATTCCTGCTCCAGGAGGTCCCCCGCGGGTTGGGTGTGAACCAGGGCGGGGAAGAGAACGCGGACGCCATCCTGCGCGGCACCGTGCGGCGCTATTCGTTGGACGCCCCTCTTTATCGGTCCGGAGGCACGGGCCAGCCCGCCGAGGTGCTGCAGCGCCAAGTGACCATCGCCATCGAGGTCGAGCTGGTCGATCTGGTCAATAACGAGGTCCTCTGGGAAGACCGTGCGCTCACCGGCCAGGGCCAGTTCCTGGAGTCCAGCGAGACCGAGGACACCGGGCGCGAAGAGGCCATCGAACGCATCGCTCAGCTCATCATTGACGGCGCTCAGTCCACTTGGTAGCTTCCCCACCCGCCGAAACTTCTCCACTCAATTTCTAGCTGAACCGACCCTGATCCAGAGGGGGTTCATGGTCCGTGTGATCGGCCTTCTCGTGGTATGGTATGGCGTGTGGCTCGCCATGTCGGGCCACTATACACCACTGCTTCTCAGCCTCGGCCTGGTCTCCGTGATCGGGGTCGCGCTGCTCGCCCGCTGGATGCGTCTCGTGGACCGGGAAGGGGCCCCGTTCCAGATCTTGGCGGGGCTGGTGCCGTACATCCCGTGGCTCGTGCTCGAGGTCTTCAAGTCCAACATCGCGGTGGCGCGAGTGATTCTATCGCCGCGGCTGCCGATCAGTCCCCGGGTCGTGGACTTTCACGGGCATCAGCAAACCGACCTCGGGCGCTTTATCTACGCCAACTCCATCACGCTGACGCCGGGCACGATCACCGTTCGGCTCGACTCCGACGGATTCCGGATTCACGCGCTCACGAAGGAGGCGCTGGACGGGACGGAGGAAGGTGAGATGGATCGTCGCGTGTGTCGCCTCGAGAACGCTCCTTGATGTTCTTCGCCGCATCGCTGGCCGTGCTCGGAACCATGATCTTCGCTATGGCCCGGGCTCTGATGGGGCCCACGGTCTACGATCGCGCCCTCGCGGTCAACATGTTCGGCACGAAGACGGTGCTCATCATCGCATTGATCGGGTTCGTGACCGGGCGTCCGGACTTCCTCGATCTGGCCCTCGCCTACGGGCTCCTCAACTTCATCGGCACGATCACTGTGCTGAAGTTCTTCCAGTTCGGTGACCTGGGCGCCTCCGAGGCCTCCCACTCGACCGAGCCCGGCTGATGGAGTTGCTCGTCGACACCGGCAGCTGGATCCTCCTGCTCGCGGGAAGCTTCTTCGTGCTCACGGGCGGAATCGGCGTGCTGCGCATGCCCGACGTGTACACTCGACTCCATGCCGCCGGGCTCACCGACACCATGGGGAGCTTCTTCATCCTGACGGGGCTCATGCTCCAGGCGGGCTTCTCGGGCGTCACGCTGAGGCTTGCTTTCATCCTCGCGTTTCTTTGGTTCACCAGCCCCGTGTCGACGCATGCGCTGGCCAAGGCGGCGCTGCACGGCAATGTCGATCCCGTCGTCCACTCGAGCGAAGGGGACTGATGGAAGCGCTCGTCGACCTCGCGCTCCTCGGGTTCCTCGCCGCCACGGCATTCGGCGTTTTGCGCCTACGCAATCTCTTCGCCGTCGTGATGTTGATGGGGATCTACAGCTTCCTTTCGGCGGCGTTGTTCGTCGTGCTCGATGCGGTCGACGTCGCCTTCACGGAGGCCGCGGTAGGTGCGGGGATTTCCACGATCCTCGCGCTGGGAACGTTGGCCATCGTCGGGTCGCAGGAGAAACGGCCGAGCCACGAGCCCTTCCTCCCGCTGCTCATCGTCCTCGCGACAGGCGGCGTGCTGGTGTACGGCACGTTGGACCTCCCGAGGTGGGGTGCCCCAGACAACCCCATCCACACGCACGTCGCTCCCGAGTACCTCGAGATGGAAGTCCCGCTCGCCGAGGGAGGCGCTCTAGAGGTGCCCATTCCCAACATCGTGACGACGGTGTTGGCCAGCTATCGCGGGTACGACACCATGGGAGAGACGACCGTGGTGTTCGCGGCAATGGTGGGCGTGCTTTTGCTGCTGTTCGGACGGCGGAGCGAAAAGCCGGAGACGCAGGCCGCGACGAGTCCTCCGACTGCGGGCGATGGCCCGCCCCCCGAAAATGGCGACGACCTGGGGGGTGGGGCATGAGGGATCAGATCATCCTTCGAATCACCGCGAAGCTGCTCATCCCGGCAATCTTGCTCTTCGCCTTGTATGTGCAGTTCCACGGCGACTACGGGCCGGGGGGTGGCTTCCAGGCCGGCGTCATCTTCGCGGCCGGCATCATCCTCTACGCGCTCGTGTTCGGCCTGCGGCAAGCGGAAGCCGTGGTACCGAAGGCCGTCGTCGTCGCGTGTGGCACCGGGGGCGTGATCATCTATGCGGGCGTTGGGGTGGTCACGGTGCTCATGGGTGGAAACTACCTCGACTACAGTGTGCTGCTGCACGATCCGGAGCACGGACAGGAGATGGGAATTCTGCTGGTCGAACTGGGTGTCCTGACCACCGTATTCGGGGTCATGGTGACGCTGTTCTACAGCTTCGCTGGGCGCGGACGGGCCAGGTAGATGGAGATCCTCGGCCTCTACAACTACTGGGTCGTCGTCTTCCTGATGATGTTGGGCTTCTACGTCCTCATCTCGCGCGCGAACCTGGTGAAGAAGGTCGTTGGCCTGAACATCTTCCAGACGTCCGTGATCATTTTCTACGTGAGCACGGGGAAGATCATCGGGGGCACTGCGCCCATCATCGTCGAGGACGCACACGGCGCGGAGGCGGGGGTGGAGGAGGCGCCCGGTCTGGCACAAGGACTCTCCGAGGCTGGAGAGACAGCAGCTGGCATCGCCGCGGGGCTCCCGGGGGAGACGATCTACTCGAACCCGCTGCCCCACGTCCTGATGCTCACGGCGATCGTGGTCGGCGTGGCGACAATGGCGATGGCGCTGGCGCTCGTGGTGCGTATCAAGGAGGCCTACGGGACGATCGAGGACGACGAGATCCAGGCACAGGTTCTCGTGGACGAGCGCCGTGAGAGCGCCCCGGCGTGATCAGCGCCCACCTTCCCGCCATCCAGGTTGTCCTTCCGCTGCTGGCCGCCGCGCTCTGCGCGCTGATTCCATGGAAGCGCGGAGCGTGGGCCGTCGCGATGCTCGGGTCGGTCGGCGCCTTCGGTGCGGCCGTGGGCTTGCTGCGCGGCGTCCAAGAGGGCACGGTCGTCAGCTACGCGCTGGGGGGTTGGGCCGCGCCATGGGGCATCGAATACCGCATCGACGCTGTCAACGCCTTCGTGCTCCTCATTGTGGCCGGCATCGGTGTCGTGGTTACGCCTTACGCCCTCACGAGCGTGGAACGGGAGATCGACGAGAAGCGCATCCCGCTCTTCTACAGCGCTTGGATGCTCTGCCTTTGCGGCCTTCTGGGCATCGCCATCACGGGGGACGTCTTCAACGTCTTCGTGTTCCTCGAAATCTCGTCACTGTCCGCCTACACGCTGATCGCGATGGGCTCAGATCGGCGAGCGTTGGTGTCGGCGTTTCGCTACCTGATCATGGGAAGTGTAGGCGCGACGTTCATCGTGATCGGGATCGGCCTGATGTACGTCGAGACCGGCACCCTGAACATGGCGGATCTCGCCGTTCGGCTGTCGGCGCTCGGGGACGAGCGAACCACGGCGGTCGCGTTCGCGTTCCTCACGGTCGGGATCAGCTTGAAGCTCGCGCTCTTCCCGCTCCATCTCTGGCTTCCCAACGCGTACACGTTCGCACCTTCAGCCGTGTCCGCGTTCATCGCTTCGACGGCTACGAAAGTGGCCGTGTACATGCTGCTGCGCTTCTTCTTCACGGTGTTCGGCGCGGCTTACTCGTTCGAGGTAATGCGGTTGGATCTCTGGCTGCTGCCGCTGGCACTCGCCTCGATCTTCACGATGTCCCTCGTCGCGATCTTTCAACAGAACGTGAAGAGGATGCTCGCCTACTCGAGCGTCGCCCAGATCGGCTACATGATCTTGGGGATCAGCTTCGCGTCGGTAACCGGTGTCACCGCCGCCATTCTCCATCTGTTCAATCACGCCCTCATGAAGGGCGCGTTGTTCCTCGCGCTCGGTTGCGTGATGTACCGAGTCGGGTCCGTGCACATCGACGCGATGCGCGGCCTGGGTCGGCGCATGCCGTGGACGATGGCCGCCTTTGTGGCCGGGGGCCTGAGCCTGATCGGAGTACCGCTGACCGTCGGATTCATCAGCAAGTGGTTCCTCATCCTGGGCGCCCTCGAGCGCGGGTGGTGGCCGGTGGCCGTGGCGGTGTTGATGACATCGATCATGGCCGTCGTCTACATCTGGCGCGTGGTGGAAGTCGCCTACTTCTCGCCCGTGCCGGAGGGACGGGCAGCGCCGACTGAAGCGCCCTTGAGCCTGCTGGTCCCGACATGGGCCTTGATTGCCGCCAACCTCTACTTCGGCATCGACGCCTCGCTGACGACGGGAGTCGCAGGACAGGCGGCGCGCGCCCTGCTCGGGGGCAGCCCGTGAACCCGGGCACCCTCGCTGCGCTCGCGCTCGTCATTCCGGTCGTCGGGGCGGCCTTGGTCGGCCTCTTGCGGAGCCGGCCCAATGCGCGCGAAGCCGCCTCGCTGATCACCGGAGGAGTCCTGCTCAGCGTCGTCCTCCAGATTTACGGCGCAGTCAGCCAAGGTCCGACTCCACGCTTCGTCCTGGCGGAGCCGATCCCGGGCATCCCGCTCGAGCTGGAGGTCGAGCCGCTCGGGATGGTGTTCAGCCTAGTCGCTGGATTCCTCTGGATCGTGACCACGCTTTACTCGATCGGCTACATGCGTGGGCATCACGAGGAGAACCAGACCCGGTTCTACATATTCTTCGCGCTCGCCATATCGTCCACGATGGGTGTGGCCTTCGCCGGCAATCTCTTCACGCTTTTCGTCTTCTACGAGCTCTTGACGCTCTCGACATTCCCACTCGTGACGCACGCCGGGACGGAGAAGGCCAAGAGGGCAGGGCGGGTCTACCTCGGAATCCTCCTGTCGACATCGATCGGATTCCAACTCCTCGCGATCATCTGGACGTACTCGCTCGCCGGAACGGTCGACTTCCAACCGGGCGGCATCCTGAGGGGCAACGCCGGCGAAGGCGTCGTGGCAGTGCTGCTCGGGCTCTATGTGTTCGGCATCGGCAAGGCTGCCGTCATGCCGTTCCATCGTTGGCTTCCCGCCGCCATGGTCGCGCCGACGCCAGTGAGCGCCCTCCTGCACGCCGTCGCGGTGGTGAAGGCGGGCGTGTTCAGCATCTTGAAGATCACCGTTTATGTGTTCGGCACTGAGTTCCTCACCGAGCTGGGCGCGAGCGTGTGGCTCATGTGGGTGGCAGCGGCCACCATCATCCTCGCCTCGCTGGTGGCGTTCACCAAAGACAATCTCAAGGCCCGCCTGGCCTACTCAACGATTAGTCAGCTCTCCTACATCGTGCTCGGCGCGATGTTGGCGAACTCGATGGGGGTGATTGGGGGCGGCATGCACATCGTGATGCATGCGTTCGGCAAGATCACGCTCTTCTTCTGTGCGGGCGCCATCATGGTCGCGGTGCACAAGACCGAGATCAGCGACATGAGGGGACTCGGGCGCACAATGCCCGTGACCTTCATCGCGTTCTTCATAGGAACGCTCTCGATCGTGGGGCTTCCGCCGTCAGGTGGCACCTGGAGCAAATGGTTCTTGGGGCTGGGCGCACTCGAAGCGGGGCAGGTCGGCCTCGTGGGGGTCCTCATGGTCAGCTCGCTGCTTTCAATCGGGTATCTGATGATCATCCCCGTTCGAGCGTTCTTCAGTGAGCCGGTGAGGGCGCTCGAGCATGAAGGAGTGCACGAAGCGCCGCTCGCGTCGCTGATCGCCATCGTCACGACCGCCGTTTTCTGCTTCGTGCTCTTCATCTATCCCGATCCATTCTACGACCTGTTGATGATGGTGGTCGGACCATGAGCGACGACCCGGGTAGGCCCGTGGACGGCGCGGAGGTGCCTCACGCCGATTCGGACTCGGGGCACGCCCCACCGAGCGTCGGGCCACGCGCCACGAAGCTGATCCTCAGGGTCTTCTTCGGGGTGTGCGCGCTTCTCGTAGTCGCGGATTTCATCGTTCACCGCCACATGGAGCACTCGTTGGAGCACGTACCGGCCTTCTACGCGCTGTACGGCTTCGCTGGGGTGGCGGGGCTCATCGTGGCGGCGAAGGGATTGAGGCGGATCGTGATGCGTGGGGAGGATTACTACGGTGCCGACTGACCTCCCACCGTTCTTGATCTTCTTCGTCGGTGCGCTGCTCGTGCCGCTCGTCCGAGGTGTGCCCCGGTACGTTCTGCTCTTGCTCGTGCCTGTGCTGGGAGCCTTGAACGTCTGGGGAATCGACGCCGGGCTCGAGATCCAGACCCAGGTGATGGGCTACACGCTGACCCTGGTCCGCGCCGACCGGTTGAGCCTCCTCTTCGGCTACTTGTTCCACCTCGGGGCATTCATCGCGATCATCTACTCGCTGCACCTCAAGAGTGAAGACCGCGACACCGTCCAGCACATGGCGGCCCTCACCTACGCGGGGAGCGGACTCGGCGCCGTCTTCGCCGGTGATCTCATCACGCTGTTCGTGTTCTGGGAAATCCTCGCGCTGAGCTCGGCCTTCCTGATCTTCGCCCGCGGCACGCCCAGATCGACGAAAGCCGGCATGCGCTACCTGGTGATCCAGGTCGTGTCAGGCGTCGTATTGCTGGTCGGGACCATGGTCCGGGCGTTTCAGACCGGAGACCTGTCGTTCGGATTCATCGGGCTCGATGGCCTAGCCGGCTGGCTCATCTTCATCGCGATCGCCATCAAGGGTGCCTTCCCGCTCGTCCACAACTGGTTGACCGACGGGTATCCCGAGGGAACCCCCACCGGGACCGTCTTCCTGAGCGCGTTCACGACCAAGGTCGCGGTGTACGCGCTCGCTCGCGGCTACCCCGGCACTGAGATGCTGATCTACGTAGGCGCCGTGATGGCCTGCTATCCGATCTTCTTCGCCGTGATCGAGAACGATCTGAGGCGGGTGCTTTCCTACAGCATGATCAACCAGATCGGTTTCATGGTCTGCGGGATCGGAGTCGGAACGGCTCTGGCCGTCAACGGAGCAGTGGCCCACGCCTTCAACGATGTCTTGTTCAAGGGCCTGCTCTTCATGTCGATGGGCGCTGTCCTGCACATGACCGGAACCACGAAGGCGTCGGAGCTGGGCGGGCTCTACAAGACGATGCCCATCACCGCGGCGCTCTGCATGGTCGGTGCGGCGTCAATTTCCGCGCTTCCGCTGTTCAACGGGTTCGTGAGCAAAGCGCTGATCATGACGGCGCTGCTCGAGGAAGGGCACATGTGGATCTGGCCCGTCATGCTGTTCGCATCCGCGGGTGTCGTGGAGCACGCCGGGATCAAGATCCCGTTCTTCGCCTTCTTCGCGCACGACTCGGGGATTCGCACGACGGAGCCCCCGAAGAACATGCTCGTCGCCATGGGGATTGGCGCTATGCTTTGCGTGGCCATCGGGTCGTTCCCGTCGCTTCTCTACGGGCTACTGCCATTCGAGATGGACTACTCGCCGTATGACGCCACGCACGTGCTGACGCAGCTGCAGCTCCTCGCGTTCGCGATCGGCGCTGTCGTCGCATTCAGGCTCGCCAACATCTACCCGGCCGAGTACCGCGCGGTCAACCTCGATGTGGAGTGGCTCTATCGCTGGCTCGCGCCGCGGGTTGTCGCGCGTGTGGGCAACGTGGTCCGAACCGCGGACACGGCCGTCCGGATCGCCGCTGTCGGGAGTGTTCGGTGGGTGCTGGGAGGGGCGTTTCGCCACCACGGGCCCCACGGCATCCTGGCTCGCTCGTGGCCAACGGGAAGCATGGTGTTGTGGGTTGCCGTGCTTCTGACGGCCTTCCTCATTCTTCGGGCGTTTTAGCCGAACGGCCATGCCCCGCCTACTCCTCGGCACTCGCGCATCTCGCCTCGCACAGATCCAGAGCCGTCAGGTGGCCGCCGAGCTGGAGTCCCATGGAGACCTTCGGGTGGAGCTCCAGACGATCCGCACGGAGGGCGACCGGATCGGTGACCGGCCCCTCCCCGAGATCGGTGGCAAGGGCCTCTTCACTGCTGCGCTGGACCAGGCATTGCTGGACGGTCAGATCGATCTCGCGGTCCACTCGTTGAAGGACCTTCCCACGACCGCGACGCCCGGCCTTCGGATCGCGGCGATCCCCCGTCGAGAGGACCCTCGTGACGTGCTCGTGCTGCCTCGGGGCGCGCCAGGTACGGTCGCAAGCCTTCCCTCGCAGGCACGCGTGGGAACCAGCTCGCTCCGCCGACAGGCGCTCGCGCTCGCGTTTCGGAACGACTTGAGGGTGGTGCCGATTCGCGGCAACGTGGACACCCGCCTCGAGAAGCTGGACCGAGGGCAGTACGACGCGCTCCTCCTCGCTGCAGCCGGGCTCATCCGCATGGGACTCGCTGATCGGATCGGCGAACGGCTGGAACGCACCGCGTGGATTCCGGCCGTGGGCCAGGGTGCGCTGGCGGTGGTGATCCGAGCCGGCGACGAGAGCACAGGTCGGGTCGTGGAGATGCTCACGGACGTGCCCACGAGCCAAGCCGTCCGTGCCGAGCGCGAGCTTCTGCACTTGTTGGAGGGAGGCTGCCACGTTCCGATAGGCGCCTTGGGCTTGCCCTACAAGGGAGGCCTGCGGCTCTGGGCGATTGTCGTGAGTCCGGACGGCCGTCGCGTCGTGCGCTGCGATCAGACCGGAGACTTGGCCGAGCCGGAGCGGTTGGCGGCGCGCGTCGTCGGGTCTCTCCTGGATCGAGGAGCGGGCGACATCCTCGAGACACTTGGCAGTGGACTGCCTGGAATACCACCGGCCTCGTGATGAGTCCCCGATCCCCGGCCGAGAAAATTATCTCGAAGGACGAGCTTCTGGCGCGCTATTGCCGGCCGCGATCGTATCGGCTCGTCTTCACGAACGGCTGCTTCGACATCCTGCACCGCGGTCACGTGGAATACCTTGTTTCCGCGCGGGCCCTCGGCGATGTACTCGTGGTGGGGTTGAACACGGACGACTCTGTCGCCAGGCTGAAGGGGCCGGGACGACCGTTCGTGCCCCAGGACGACCGGGCGGTGGTGCTGGCAGGTCTTGGCAGCGTGGACGCCGTGACGCTCTTCAGGACGGACACACCTCGTGAGCTCATCGCGGCGTTGCTGCCGGATGTGCTCGTGAAGGGCGGGGACTACCAGGAGCGAGCGATCCCCGGGCGGGAGGAAGTAATGGCAGCGGGCGGCGAGGTGGTCGTGATCCCGTTCGTGCCGGGCAGATCGACGACCGGGCTGATACAGCGGATTCGTAGCGAAGGGGGAGGGCAGAGCCGATGACACGAAGCCACGGGCGGTCGACGCGGAGCTGCGACCCGTGGAAATCGAAGCCGACCCCGCGCCGTACGCGGAAGGCTCGTGCGTGATCTCGATGGGCCAGACGCGGGTGCTCTGCACGGCTACGGTGGAGAAGGGAGTCCCTCCATGGCGTGAGTCGAGCGGGGCCGGGTGGGTGACGGCTGAATATGGTATGCTCCCCCGAGCGACCCACTCGCGGAACCGGCGGGAGCGGAACGGGCCCCGCGGCCGGACCCAGGAGATCCAGCGCCTCATCGGCCGGTCACTCCGTTCGGTCACGGACCTCGACGCCCTCGGACCCCGCACGGTGACGCTGGACTGTGACGTCCTGCAGGCGGACGGTGGGACCCGGACCGCATCGATCACGGGGGCCTGCATCGCCCTGCACAACGCACTTGGATCACTCGTGGGCGAAGGCGTCCTCGATCGGAATCCCGTGCGGGAGCTCGTATCGGCGGTGAGCGTGGGGATCGTCGCTGGCGAGGTGGTGCTCGATTTGGACTATGGCGAAGACTCGACCGCTCAAGTGGACATGAACGTGGTGGCGACGGAGAGCGGAGGAATCATCGAGGTGCAGGGCACAGCGGAGGGCGACCCGTTCGCGCGACGTCAACTCGACGAGCTCCTCGACCTGGCCTTGAGCGGCACGGGCCTACTGGTAGCCGCACAGAAACAGTTTCTTAATGGACCGCACACATGAATGACGACAGACACGCGCTCACGCTGGTGGTAGCCACGCGCAGTGAGCACAAGCTCGAGGAGATCGGTCGGATTCTGGGAGATCCGGGCATTCGACTCCTGGGGCTGGACGAGACCGGCATACCGACTCTGCCGGAAGAGGAGGGCCTCGAAGCGTTCGATACGTTCGAGGAGAACGCCAAGGCGAAGGCGGCCTACTTCAATCGCCTGAGCGGCCAGGCGACCATCGCGGACGACTCCGGGCTGGAAGTCGACGTTCTCGACGGTGCGCCGGGAGTCCGCTCCAAGCGCTTCGCCCCCCGGCTCGGCTTGACCGGAGAGGAGCGGGATTTAGCGAACAACGAACATCTCGTGAGCCTGGTCTCCGGGCATCGACCCGAAAAGCGGACGGCCCGATACGTCTGCGTCGCGGTGCTGCACTTCGGTATCGGAGAGCCCCTCGTTTTCCGGGGTGAAGCTTCCGGACTGATCGTCCCCGAGCCCTGCGGTGCTGGAGGCTTCGGGTACGACCCCCACTTCCTCGACCCGGAGCTCAGCAAGACCTTCGCGGAGATCTCGGCCGAGGAGAAGGATGCCCGCAGTCACCGTGGAAAGGCTTTCCGGGCACTTGGTGAGCATCTGCGCGATACGCTGCACTACTGACGGCGCGCTCGATGGCCGCTCCCGAGATCACTCCCGCCGACATCCGACCCACCGAGGACGCAACCGCGCTGGCCATCCGGTGGGAGGACGGGCACGAGTCCGTCTACACACCGCATTTCCTGCGTATGAACTGTCCGTGCGCCGGTTGTGTCGACGAGATGACCGGCGAGCGCATCCTCACACCGGCGATGGTTCGGGCCGACGTGCATCCGCGCGCCATCCACTACGTCGGTCGCTACGCGATCCAATTCCTCTGGAGCGACGGACACGAGACCGGCATCTACCCATTCGAGTACCTGCGCCGTTTGGATAGCGAGCAACGCGCCTCGAGGGAAGAGCTCTAGCACGTCGATCAGCTCGAAGCGAAACCCGAGGTTCCGGAACGCGGACATCCACAGGAACCCCAGAATCAGCCAGGCATAGGCGAGAAACAACCAAGCCAACAAGCCCATCTCGATGTCTCCACACGAAGGTCCGTTGCCGAGGAAGATGGTCGGCGAGGCATGACTGCCGCCGGGGAACGACGGGGGCCGTCCGATCATCCAAGGCACTTCATTCCATAATTGTCGGCAGTGGAGCGCGAGGACTTTAGCTTGACCAATCTATCCAAGTTGGATATATCCAATGTGGATAAAAGGTCATCCGAAACCGCTCCCCCCCTCGATGCACTGGAGGATGGCGCTGATCCATGTCTCGCGCTTCTGAAAAGGACCATCCGCCCCTGAAGCCCCAGGTGCTCCATATCCTTCTCGCCTTGGCCCAAGAGGACCAGCACGGTCTTGGCATCGCCGATCAGGTGGCCGCAGCATCGGAAGGCACAGTCAAGCTCGGTCCGGGAACGCTGTACCGATCCCTGGACGAGATGCGTGAATCGCGCTTCATCCAGAGGGTGGGGCCGCCGTCGGACGTCGTCGATCCGAGGCGCAAGTACTACCGGATCACGCCGGACGGACGGCGCCTTCTGCAGGCGGAAATGGCCCGGCTCCAACGCCTCGTGGACCACGCGATGGCAGAGCACGTCCTCCCAGAGGGCACGTGAGAGACGGCCTCGACGGTCAGGTGAATCTGCAGGGAAGGCTTCTCGGTCTCCTGCGCTTCGCCGATGACCTCATAGGGGCGAGTACCGAAACAGGCCGCCAGGTCTGGCAAGCCCCCGCCCACCAGGTGCACAGCATGAGCAGAGCCAGACGCGATCTCAGGGCGCGGTTGCGATACATCGGACTCCCCGGTCGAGGTGGTCGGCCTTCTCACGCGAGAACGATACGACGCGGATGGCGACTTCACACATACGTCAGATGACGTAGCGGGGATGGGCGAGAGATGGTGACCGAGATATACCAGCAGTTCGACGAGACCACTATCTTGCAGGTGGTGCAGCACAACCAACGGGGCGTGGCGCAGCCCGGTAGCGCGCCTGCTTTGGGAGCCCGCCAAGCGGGGGGCCGATTTCGCAGAAACGCCGTAGCCAGCAGGCTCATCGACAGAAGGGGTGCGAAGGTCCAAACCAGGCTTTCGCACCCTTTCTGCGTCCGTTCTTGCACACAACATTGCACACTCGGCGATTTGAGCCCCTCCTAGACTTTCTTCAGGGCGCAGTCTCAAATCCTTTGCTAGGATCGCCCCTCGCAGAAAAGTCCGGTTTTCGATTTACACCCCGGTGTGGGACCGAGGGTCGCCTGGAGCCTCGCGGGTCTTGGTGACGCCTGGACTGGCGCCCGACGCAGATAACTGCACGGTACTTGGTGCCCCTCGCGCTCCGGGCGGGCATGGTGATTGGCCTGACTCATATGCGGCCTGCTGGAGCGAAAGCACCTCCAGCTCCCATGCCCGCCACATGGTCTCTAGTTCATCCACGCACCATTTGAGTGCCTGAGCCTGCGGATCGGCTCCTAGTTCTCTGAGCTCTTCAGCTTTGAGTCGCCAAGTATTGGAGAGCTCGCGCGGACTCATTGTTACCGTCCGAGCCGAGCAAAGGCAGCTATCTGCGTTTTAACGCGGGCGCGGAGGGCCGAGGTCATTCCCTCGCTCCGCATAAGATGTCTTGGGGTGATACTCGGTATGCATCAGTGTATTCTTCGGCATCTGACCAAGACACCCAGCACTGGGGGACGCAGGTGACGTGGGAAATCGTCTTCGTACTTGTCCTGACGATCTGTGCGGTCGTGCTGTTTGTCACCGAGAAGCTCTCCACCGACATCGTGGCCATCCTCGTCATGATCGCGCTTCTCGTCTCCGGCGTTCTCACCCCGGCAGAGGGGTTTGCCGGTTTCGCCAACGCCGCAACCGTCAC
Organism: Longimicrobiales bacterium; assembly: GCA_965248625.1. Taxonomy (GTDB): domain Bacteria; phylum Gemmatimonadota; class Gemmatimonadetes; order Longimicrobiales; family Gaopeijiaceae. The sequence continues at coordinate 4,416,985 of OZ252109.1, forward strand.
GGTCGGCGCGATGTTCGTGCTCAGCGCCGGAATGTTCCGGAGCGGCGCAGTGAACTTCGTCGGCAGAGCGCTCGGGAGGTTGGCCCGGCACAGCTCGGGGCTGATGCTGTTCGTACTGATGGTGGGTGTCGGCGTGCTGTCATCCTTCCTGAACAATACGGCTGCGGTGGCAATCCTCATCCCCGTCGTCATCGTCGTCGCGCGGCGAGCGGCCACGAGCCCCTCGAAACTGCTGATGCCCCTCTCCTTCGCTTCCATGTTTGGCGGCATGTGCACCGTGCTTGGGACGTCGACCAACATCCTGGCGAGCTCGATAGCCGAGCAGGCAGGGCTCGAAGCCTTCGGCATGTTCGAGTTCACCAAGCTGGGCGTGATTTTCTTCGCCGTTGGAGTCGCCTACATGATGACGGTGGGCAGAAAGCTCGTTCCCGACCACCGTGGTAGAGGAGATCTGACGAAGAGCTTCGGTCTGGGCGACTACTTGACCGACCTCGTATTGAAAGCCGGATCGAAGTCAGTCGGCAAGTCGCTGGCATCGGCGCCGCTAGTCGAAGAGTTAGGCATCGAAGTTCTCCAGATCCTACGCGGCGAGGACACCCTGCGCCCGACTCCTCAGACCATCCTTTGCGAACACGACGTTCTTCGAATCAAGGGGGATCTGCGCACGATCAACGAGCTGAAGGACCGCGCCGGAGTGGCCTTCGGAATGAGCATGAAGTGGCGTGACAAGGACCTCGAGTCCACCGACACCAGGCTCGTTGAGGCGGTGATAGGGCCCAGCTCACCGCTGGCCGGCAAGTCCCTCGCCGAGTCGCACCTACGAGAGAACTACGGAGCCACGGTGCTCGCCATCCGGCACCACGGAGCGCTAACGCATGGCGAGTTTCAGAACAGGAAGCTGATGCCGGGAGACACGCTGATGCTCGACGTACCGAACGACCAGATCGAGCATCTCACCCAGCAGCGCGTGTTCCTGCTGGTGTCCAGGGCCGGGATCCCACGTTTCAACTGGCCCAAGGCCACCAAAGCGCTCGTAATCGTGGTCTCGGTCGTCGTGACCGCGGCAACCGGACTGCTGTCGATTGTGGCTGCCGCAGCCGCGGGCGCCCTGATGATGGTGCTGAGCGGGTGCATCTCGACGGAGGAGGCTTACGGGGCGATCGAGTGGAACGTGCTCTTCCTACTGGCGGGCATGCTCGCGCTGGGCGCCGCAATGGAAAAAACCGGCGCTTCCACGATGCTGGCGGAGGGGATGATTGACAGGGTCGGTGGATTCGGGCCGATTGCGCTGCTTGCTGCGTTTTTCGGCGTCACCATGTTGCTGACAGAAGCGATGTCGAACAACGCGACCGTCGCGCTGTTACTCCCCATCGCCATCACCACCGCGCATTCGATCGACGCGAACCCGCACGCCTTCATGTTCGCGGTCGTGTTTGCGGCGTCGTCGAGCTTCATGACGCCAGTTGGCTACCAAACGAACACGATGATCTATGGGCCCGGCCAATACCGGTTCGTGGATTTCGTTCGTGTGGGCGCACCACTCAACCTCATATTCTGGGTCTTGGGCACGCTCTTGATCCCCTGGTTCTGGCCCCTCTAGGCCGGCGGATTGCCTATCCCGAACACCCTCCCTAGCAAGCTTGTGAAACCGCGGCTCCGCTGACGGTACATCTTCCATCGCAAGGTGACCGGTACCCCACGACACGGACACGCCGTTCGAACCGTGGCCGTGGATGACCGTCCTGTCGTCGAATCGCTCCCCTCGGACGACGAAACCGGACGAACGAAAAGCGTAGGCCGACCCGGGACAAGAACCAGGGAACGAGCCTCGACGGGGCTCCGTCGTTGCCCACGATCGCGACGACGAGGTACGTTGGGTGAGCGTCTATTCCTGCGACAGACATGATGGCCTACTGGTGGTTGGCGGCCGCAGGTTCTTGGGGAAGAATCCGGCGTAGTGCGCCGGCCTCTGGGAGGCCATCCGCTTTACATAGGATCAGCAGAATCGCGCGTTAGGCTGATTCAGCGCGATTCGAGCACCGGCGAGATGTGGACGGAACGGAGGATGCCTTGGATCGACCTCACCGGATGGGCATGATCCAGCCGGATCAGCCAGTGAGCCTTTTCGGAGGGGGACGTCCCGTCATCTGCCCTCACTGCGGGGATTCTGGCTTCGTGCCGCAGTGGGCGGGTGTCCGGCCCATCCCAGTGCTCGGCCTGATCGGCAAGCCGCTGAACTACCTTGTTCCGGTCGAGTTTCCCGACAGCGTTCCGAGAGCCTACTCCTGCGACACATGTGGCCTGGTTCAATGGTTCGTTCCCACCTCCCGTGACAACGGCGTTGTTGAGCGGCCATTGTCCGAGGCTGAGCCCTGGGAATGCCTATCTTGCGGCAACCTGATCGAACCTGCGGCAGAAACCTGCCCGTCCTGCGGATGGACCTATGCCGGTGCTGAGCAGGATGCAAAACGCATCAATGGGCAATCCGGCTGAAGAGCGCCTGCTGCGCAGCCCTGTCTTGCAGCATGAGCATGGGGGACTCTTGGTGGCCGCGGGTAAGGAGTTGGTCGCAAACGAACGGCGATAAGCAGTCTTGGAAGCTACTCCTGTCGGAGGCCTAGCCAACTGATGTCCGACCCCATCGCCCGCCTCAACGCCGCCCTCCAAGGCCGCTACCACATCGAGCGTGAACTCGGTGAGGGCGGCATGGCGACCGTCTACCTGGCCCGATGTCTCAGGAGGCCCCCATGAATCGCCTTATCGTCCCAATTCCAGTGCTCCTGCCAATTGCTGCCGCCCTCACGGGGGTCGAGCCCGTCGCCGCACACCAAACGGCGAGTTGATCTTGGGTTGGAAGACATGTAGATCCCTCGCGAGCTTATCCCATTCCCTGTCGTGAGCACGGTCGCAGCAGAGTCTCCGTCGGCACGCTGGGTGATTGGTGTCCTCTCGGTCGCCGTGTTTGCCGCTATTGTCGTTGTACTCTACGGGATGCCGGGGCGCGGGGCGGCAGCCGGGACGCCCGGAGCGCTGGCAACGGTGAACGCCGTCCTCAACGGAAGCGCGGCGTGTTTCCTGCTAACCGGCTACGCGTTCATTCGCAACAGGAACATCAAGGCCCACAGGACCTGCATGGTCAGCGCCTTCGTTCTGTCGTCGCTCTTCCTCGTCACTTACCTGTTTCATCACGCCACGGTGGGCTCCGTTCCCTTCCAGAAGGAGGGATGGATCCGCGGCGTGTACTTCGCCCTGCTCGTGCCGCTTGTGCTCCTCACGATCTATCGCGGCTGGACGAAGCGTATCGCCAAGCATCGCGAGATCGCTCGCTGGACGCTGCCGCTTTGGCTTTACGTTTCCGTGAGCGGCGTCGCCGTCTACCTCATGCTGTATCATCTATGAGTTCTATCCACCCGAGATCTCACGCCCCTTGGTCTTGATAAGGGGCTCCGTTAAGGGCGGGTGGTGGCGTCCTCGAAGTGGTCGCGGTTCTTGTCGATGTAGCTCGTCCACTCCGGCGGCACGTCGATGTCTGTAAAGATGGCCTGGACTGGGCACTCGGGCTCACAGGCCCCGCAGTCGATGCACTCGTCCGGGTGGATGTAGTAGTGATCTTGCCCCTCGTAGATGCAGTCCACTGGGCAGACGTCGACGCAGCTTGCATCCTTCGTCCCGATGCACGGCTCCGTGATGACGTAGGTCATGTCGCATCCGGTTCGTTCTCGCCACTGACGCCGTCGGTCTTGGCAGCCATGATGAAATCGTTGCGGTGCAGTCCACTGATCTTGTGAGTCCACCAGGTCACCGTAACCCGGCCCCATTCGGTGAGGAGAGCTGGGTGATGACCTTCCTGCTCCGCCAGCTCACCTACCTGTCGGGTGAAGGCGAGAGCGGCGATGAAGTTTGGGAAGCGGAACACGCGTTCGAGTCGGGCGACGGCATCCCGCTCGACGAGCTCCCATTCAGGGACTTGCGGGTGCAGCTCCTCGATCTCTTTTGCGGTGACCCGCGGGGCGTCTCGCCGACAAGCCACGCATCCCATGTTGTGCAGCGGTTGCATCTCATCACGCGTGTGTGTTTCCATCTCAGAAGCACCAGTGGGACCCGGCACCTGGCGGTTCCTCAATCTACGGCCCGCCGCTTGCGATCGCTCGGCCGTCCCGGAGACACGATGCCATCAGCGGTCCCGAGGGGCAAGCAGGGGTAGGAACCGTCCGACATAATAGCCGGGAGCTACGAGCAGACCGCCGACCCGCCCGGATTCGGTGAACTTCCGAGGTTTGTGATGGCGCTCCTCCTCAGGCCGATGAGGGACACGCTGCGGGGCGCGTAGCCCAGAGACTGACGTCGGGCTGGACCGGAAGTGAATCGGAAGCGTGACGGGCGGCCTATGATGCAGCTAGATTTAGCCTCGTCCATCGACCAGCCGGGAGTCGGCGCTTAGGCAATGAGCAACACCACGAAGGCGCCCGTCGAATTCACGGCCAAGGCGCGCGACACGGTTCGTCAGTTCGTGGAGGCGAACGAGGAGGCCAACTTCGCCGTCCGAATCCAAGTCGCCAGCCCGAGCCCGCTCGATCCGCGCTACGAGATCACGCTGATCGAACCTCACGAGAAGTGCCCAGGAGATCTGGTCTTCAACGACTACGGCTTCGAGTTGGTGATCGAGCCCGAGAGCGCGAAGCTTCTCGACGGCGCGCGCGTCGACTGGGTCGAGTCTCTGATGGAGAGCGGGTTCAAGGTGGAGAACCCGAACCTTAGGCCGATCGGCTCGAAGCCGCTGGATGGCCCTCTTGCCGACCGGGTTCAGCAGGCGATCGATCAATACGTGAACCCTGGAGTGGCCCAGCATGGCGGTCATGTGACGCTAGTCGAGGTAAGGGACGACGTCGTCTACCTCCAAATGGGCGGGGGCTGCCAGGGCTGCGGAATGGCGTCCGTAACCCTGAGCCAGGGGATCGAGCGCATCCTCAGGGAACAGGTGCCGGAGATCGCGGGCATCGAGGACGTAACCAACCACGCGGCTGGCGATAACCCCTACTTAAGCGCGGCGAAGTAACCAGCGCACGTACTGGGACCTACCTTGGCAAGGCTTCTTCTCCTCCTTAGCCGGACGTCCTACCGAGCCGAAGCTTTCCTCGCAGCTGCTCGCCGACTCAGCGTTGATGTGACGGTGGGCTCGAATCATCAGCAAGCGCTTGCCGATCGTACCCCCGGTAGTGCTCTGGTCTTGGATATCGCGCACGTCGATCTCTCCGTAGACACGATCGTTCGGTACGCCTCCGACTATCCGCTGGATGGGATCGTCGCAGCCGAGGACGACTTCACCGTGGTAGCGGCAGCGGCATCCGAGGCTCTCGACCTGACGCACCATCCGCAGGACGCGGTCGGGTTCGCCCGCAACAAGGCCCTGATGCGGGAGCGGCTCGCCGCGTCGGGATTCCCAATCCCCTGGTACCGGATCGCCACGCTACAAAGCGATCCGGATGACACCGCCTCGGCGGTTCGCTTTCCGTGCGTACTCAAGCCACTCTCGCTCTCGGCGAGCCGCGGTGTAATCCGGGCCAACACACGCGAGGAGTTCGTCCGAGCGTGGAAACGGATTCGGAGGATCCTCGAGGAGAACAACGCCACCGCTCGACGCGGACCTGCCCTGACCGAGATCCTGATTGAGGCTTATCTGCCCGGGCAAGAGGTGGCGCTGGAAGGGATCGTTGTGGCAGGTCAACTCCGGACGCTGGCCATTCTCGACAAACCAGACCCTACGGAGGGGCCATTCTTCGAGGAGACGATGCTAGTAACGCCCTCGCGCTTCTCGAAGGAGGTGCAGGACAGGATCGCAGCGCACGTCGGACAGTGCGCCGCCATTCTCGGGCTCGATAACGGCCCCGTCCATGCAGAGCTCCGCGTGGAAGGCGACCTGGCGTCGCTCCTCGAGATCGCCCCGCGCTCGATCGGTGGCCGGTGCTCGGCGGTCCTCCGGTTCGACCCAGCTGCCACACTGGAGGAGCTTATTGTTCGCCACGCGCTGGGCATGCCGCTTCAGGGCTTTACACGAGAGCAGGGGGCCTCCGGGGTCATGATGCTGCCCATCCCCGGGGCCGGGATCCTGCGCGAAGTCGCCGGCGTTGACGCGGCACTAGAAGTGTCGGGCATCGCAGGGCTAGAGATCACGATCCCGCTCGGCCAGACAGTCGTGCCGCTCCCGGAGGGCAATCGATACCTGGGGTTCCTCTTCGCCAGGGCGGACAGCCCGAATCAAGTGGAGACTGCTCTCAGGCTCGCGTACGCTCGACTCGACGTGAAAGTAGCGCCCAGCTAAGGGAAAGAACGCCAGAAACCAGGCTGAGGGATACCTCGTGCCGGCTGCGACCCGGAAGTCTCTAGAAGGACGTACACCCGGCGAGAGGGTGCCAAAGGCGGCCGTGGGCTGTACACCGTCCCGTCCAGGAATTCGTCTAGGTTTCCAGTCCTCTCACGGTCGCCACAGAGCCGAACTGGCTCTCGGTCGGCTCAGCTCAGCAGAACCACGCTTCAGTCAGCTGCGGCGGTCTGGTACTTCGACGGCGGTATCTGGCTTGGGCTACAGTCGGCCGGCCGAGAATAGTCGCAAGGGTAAGCTCCTTAATCCGGTTGAAGGTCGTTGCCGGGTCGTCACCCGAGCTGGCTGCTTCTTCAGCGACCCGCGCGACCTTCCGTTGGAGCATGTCCACACGGGGATCCGGATGCTGCCACGTGTACACGAAGTCCTCCTGAACCAGGCTCCCCAAGTGGGGCTGTATCTCAGGGCTGTCGAGGAGCCATGAGCCTGGAGGCAGAAGGAGTCTGATGGTGTACTGCACCGGATCGAGCTGATAGACCAAATCGCGGTCCTGCACGAACTCGAGCAGCTCTAAATACCCGGACAGTGTTGTCCAAGGCGTGAAAGGAAGCAGCGAGGGGCGAAGGGCTACGTCGGCGGCTCCAGTAATGTCCAGAGCAGCGACCACGTCATCTCGGGTGCGACCCTTGTCGAGATACCGGAGAATACGGTCGTCCACACTCTCTACGGCGGACACAACGAAGATGCACCCGAGCGCTGCCAGCTCCATGACCGCGTCACGATGCTGGATCAGGTGCTCGATCTTGGCCGTGAAGTCGAAGCTCAGCTCGGGGTGGCGGTTGCGCATCTCCCGAACAATCCCGAGCGAGTGCTTCACACCGTTCAGGAAATCCGGGTCACCAAAGTTGATGTGCTGCGCACCCATACGCACAAGATTGTCGATATCTGCGAGCACGACCTCCTGCTGAACTATGCGAAGCCTCCCCTCATACACAGCTGGGATCGGGCAGTGGCGGCACCGGTGAGCACAACCGCGGCTGGCTTCGACATATCCCACCAGCCGGAGTTCCCCCTCGGAGGTCCTGAGGCGGGCATACTTGTCCAGGGGAGGTAATAAATGTCGCGCCGGTGGGAGAAACTGCTGTCGAGACAGGTTGGGCGGACCGCGCAACTCCGCGAGAGAGACGCCTCTCGGACGTAGCAGTCCGTTCTCGGCCAAGCGGTCGACGTGCTGGGTGAGCGGCGTCTCAAATTCACCGCCGATAACGCTGTTGGCTACGCCGTCGAGGAGGTAGTCCTCATTAAGAGAAGCGTAGAGCCCGAAGTAGCAGATGTGGCACTGCGGATTCAATCCCCGGACCAGCTCACCGGCTTTGACGCCGAGCCGGATCGCGGTGTGCATGGGAGTCGAGATCCCCACAAAGTCGGCTCGGCGGACCTTGGCCTCGTCGATAACCTCGACGGCGAGATCCAGGCATTCCACTTGATGGTGGCCTTCAGCGAGTAAGTGTGCGGCAGCGGATGCTACTCCAAACGGCTGATGGCCGAGCTCATAGCAGGAGACGAGAAGCACGTTCATTGCCGAGGATGCCTCATGGCCGCAAGCAGTGACCAGCTTCGATCGTCAGATTGGAAGAGGCGGCCGAGGTAGGGGAATGTCCAGTTAGCTGTTGCCTGCCAGTCGTGCGGTCCGAGGCAACCGCAGAACCGCGGGCCAGGACCAATGGGTGCACGCGGTCAGCGGTCATTTCGGAGGCGCCAACAGCCGGGAGGGTATGAAGAATGATTCTCTCTTCTCAAACAACGTATCTTCCAGAACTGACGATGGGCAAGCGAAGGCGCTCGGGATCGACCCGCTGTCTGGCCGGGGCCGGTCTCCAACTTCTGTCTATCCCGAGGAAGGCCGTAGGTGAAAGAGTTTACGGAATCGCGTCTTGCCTTGGGCGCAGGGGAGCTCTGGGACCTCGGTACACGCGCGGAGTTCCTGAACGCCGTTGGCGACGGCTCGCTGCCAGAGGATGCGTTCAACCGCTGGTTCGTGCAGGACTACCTGTTCGTAAGAGGGTTTGCCGGCTTCGCGGCCCTGACGGTCGCGAAGACGCCCAGGCCGGGGCAGAGCGCTTTGATCGCGGGCCTCTCGGCCCTCGACGACGAGCTCGACTGGTTCGAGGAACACGCCCAGGCCAGATCCCTCGATCTGGGCGCCGAGCTCCACCCAACGTGCCAGCGCTACGTCGACTTCTTGATCACCGCGAGCTACTCCGAGCCGTTCGAGGTGCTGGTGGCACTCTTCTACGGCGTCGAGGTGGCCTATACGGTCGCGTGGGGTCGCTTGGAGGTCCAGGGGCCGTACGCTGACTTTATCGACCGGTGGACGCATGAGGACTTCCAAGCCTACGTCCTTATCCTGTCGAGGCTCGCAGACGAGCATCCCCATCCCCGTCAGCAGGCGATGTTCAACGAGGTGATGCGCCATGAGCGGGATTTCTGGCGGATGACCTGGGAAGGCTGAACCGATCATGTCGGCCGAACTGCTCCACAAGACCCTATGGCGGGGAAACCAGGCACTAGCCGAAGAATGTTTAGCCCATCCGTTCGTGCGTGGCTTGGGAGACGGCAGCTTGGATCCCGACGTCTTCAAGCACTATGTGGCACAGGACGCGTTCTTCCTGCGTGCCTTTTTCAGCGCCTACGCCCTGGGCGCCGTCCGGGCAGTGGAGGAACGGGAGGTCGTACAGCGGCTCCACGGGCTCATGCGCGGCGTACTGGATGAGCTGAAGCTCCACGAAGGCTACGCCGAGAGTCTGGCAATCGATTTGGGGAACGTCCGACCCCATCCGGCCGCCCGCGCCTATACCGATTTCTTACTTCGGACCGCGTGGACGGCCGAAGTCGGCGAGATCATGGCCGCGATGACACCCTGCATGCGCCTCTACGCGTACCTGGGCCAGGAGTTGGCCCACGGGGATCACTCCCAGAATCCCTATCGGGAGTGGATCGAGACCTACTCGAACGCGGAGTTCGAGGCGCTGGCCGCCGAGCTTGAAACGCTGCTCGACCAACTGGCCGAGCGAACGCACAGGGTCTCTCTGGCCTACCGTTACGCGATGCGCTGTGAGCTCGACTTCTTCTCCGCCTCACTTGACGAGGGGCGAGGGACGCTCACTCCATCTGATCGGTGAAACGTCTGTGCTGTCGTGTCGAACGGGGTCGTTGCCCCCCACGGCATGTCTGGCCGGTCCGCAGCTCAAGACGTGGACCCACGCCTTTTTCTCGCCACTCCCACCTCGTCTCGTCCGACAACGCGATCCCCGCACCTCTGCCGGACGGCGCCACGAACAGCGAGTAGGTTGCCGCGCCCAACCAGGGGCCAGCGCCGCTTGCCTAGGCTGCGCCGTCACCCGCCGCGCGTGTGCATCTCCCGGTGCGGATCTTTGCGCAGATCTTTGATCTGATAGAGAGGGCCCCGCGAGCCCAGCGCCTTTCTATGCTCGGCCCCACGGTCGGCACGATTCGTCCACCCCCGGACGATCAGCGACCTGATGTATGCCAGCTCCGTTACCATGATCTGCGCCTCGCCTCAGGACCGCACGGGTCGATCCGTTGGCCTGCTGATACCGACAAGACAGGCCTCGAGACGGTCGTGCCAATCGCACCAGGCGTCCGGGCTGCGATCGACCGCATTCTGCGCGACCGTCCTGGCATCGGCGACGCACCGTTGTTCCCGAAACCTGTGGACTCGACGAAGCCGATCACGCGCCACCTCGCGGATCTGTGGTTGCGTAAAGCGGAGAAGCTCGCGGGCCTGGAGCCGCAGCGGGGCAGCCTGTGGCACGCTTATCGCCGCAAGTGGGCAACGGAGCGGAAGCACCTGCCGGACGTAGACGTGGCAGCCGCAGGCGGTTGGGCTAACACCGTGAGCCTCAAGACCGCCTACCAGCAGGCAGACGACGAGACTATCTTGGCTGTCGTGCTTGGGGGCGGAGAGCTGCGGGAGCGAAAGGCATGAACGTGCGCGTTCTTGCACATAACATTGCACACTGCTTCGGCCCGCGGATTCGGACGTGGAGGCAACCGCAGCATCCGCAAGCACTTAGAGTACCAACGGGGCGTGGCGCAGCCCGGTAGCGCGCCTGCTTTGGGAGCCCGTCCCAGATTCGCAGATTCCCCACTCGTCCGCCCGCCCGCTGCCCTCCCACTCAAGCAGTAATCATCGGCATATTCGAGGGGGCGCGCGCCTCTTGGAGGAGGCTCCCCTAACCCCTGGATCTGCGACTGACTTTAGGGGTGTTCGCAAGGATTGGAGGTTGGGTCAATAGGTGTGTAAACGTATCAGGCGGCGTTCTTCCGCTGTTGGTCTGAGACGGGCTTTCCGTCTTCGAACTTCCTTCCTTCAAACACGTCCTTGGGGAGGTGAGGAGCGTCGAGCCTTCGGAACCGCTTCTCAGCCACCAGGAGCAACTTCCAGATCAGCGCCGTAGCGCTCTCGACCCGCTTGAATCGCTTCGCCGCCGTCGTCCTGAGCCGTACCGCAGCGAACGGGCTCTCGACCACGTTCGTCGTGCGTAGATGCTTCCAGTGATCCTCGGGGAAGTCGTAGAACGCCACCATCCGCTCCCAGTCGTCCTCGAGTACATCCACCGCCTTCGGATACCACGGCCTGTAGCGTCTGGCGAACGCCTCACGGGCCTTCACAGCCTCGGCCCGGCTCGGTGCGTAGACCACAGCCCTGAGAAGATCCTTCGCCTCGCCCTGCTCCCGCTGAGGTAGTCGGTCCAGCACGTTCCTCATCTTGTGGTTCCAGCACCGTTGCTCACCCGCCTCAGGCCATACCTGCCGTACTGCGCCCCAGATCGCCGCGTTACCGTCCGCCATCAGAAGCCGGGGCGCCTCGATGCCGCGTGCCTTCAGATCCCGCAACACCTCGGACCAGGACTCGACTGACTCTCGGTAGCCCGGCCTCAGGGCCAACACCTCTTTCGTCCCGTCTCGCATGGCACCCAGCACCACCAGCAGCGCCGCTTTGTCCCGCTCCAGCCCTGCCTTCACATAGATCCCGTCCGCCCACACGTATACGACCTCACGGCCCTCCAGGCGACGCTGGCTCCATTCCTCGAACTCCGCCGTCCATCCCGCCCGCAGCCGCCGAATCGAAGACTTCGACAGCGGTGCCCCCTCGCCCAGCAGACCCCGCATCGCCAACTCGAAGTCTCCCTCCGCCAGTCCATGCAGATACAGCTCCGGAAGCAGAGCGCCCAGCTCCTTCGTCCGCCGTGCGAACAACGGCAGCACCCGACTCTCGAACCGCTCCTCGATGCCTCGAACCCGAGGTCGTCGGAGCGTGATCGTGCCCGAGCTCATCGCCAGCCGCCTCGGCTTGCCGTATCCGTTGCGGTAGCCCTCGGTCGCGTCCACCGCCCTCCTGCGCTCTGACTTCTCTCGGCCTAGCAACTCCGTGACTTCCTCCTCCAAGATCTGTTGGATGAACTCCTGCGCCTTCTCCCGCACCACGCCTTCCAGAACTTCCCACACGGGCGTCCTGGACTCCCCCTCGGGTCCCACGGTATTCTTCCTCACGAGGCGTCGTTCCTTTCCCCGGGCTGTCACCCGGAGTTCGCTGGTTATTACTCAGCGGAAAGGTACGTCGCCTCTCTTTTTACACACCCTTTGATCCTAGCTCAAGGATTGTGGATCCGAACGTGCACAGTTTCGTGCTCATCTCGGCGGGTTAGTCCAAGGGCCTCGGCCAGTGCTTGGACACGAGACTCGAGAGGTCTTGGCTACAGCTCGTGAGCATGTTCTTCACAAGCCTGAGGGGTTCTGCTGCTTCCCGACGGCGGCTTCGTTGAGAAGGTGAGCCGCGTCGAGAAACAGTCGAACGGCGGAGTGCACCTTAGTCGCGCTGGCGGGCAACAAGCCCGCCCCCTCCTGAGCGATCACCGTCGCACGAGCCTCGGCTCTGTCGAGATGCTTGGTCATATCGTTGGCCCAACAGGGGAAACCGTGGTCCGTTGGCAACTCATCGAGCCACGAATTGAGCTGGCGACGAAGGAGGAACGCAGCGATACCGACTCGCTTCCCCGCGTCCTGGCGGCGACGGTATTCCCTCCAGACTTCGAGCCCGAGTGCAATGAAGGCGGCGAGAGCCATGAGTGCGCTGGCGACGGCAGAAACCCACACGACAGTGTCCATGAGACTTTCCTCCTGTTCCGAATGGATAGCCCCGCAGCCCACGACCTGCCTAGACGCCCCCACCCGCGCCGTAACCGCCACACGCGCCTGGTAGCCGGTCCCTGCTGCTGTAGCAGGCGCTGTAGCGATGTAAGTGTGCCTCTTACAGCGGGTTATGCTCTAGTTGCGCACGTTCGCTGTGCACGAACCACACGGTTTCAGGCAGATCCGTGGCCAGGTACACGGGGCATCGCGTGAAGTCGGCGTGCCCAGCCACAAAAGCGGATGGGTCGCCGTGCAGGGCCACCTCCAACCTTATCAATCCGGACACGGGCTACTGTCCGGCGCATGGTCCGGGGGCGAAGGAGCGCATGAAGGAACGCGCCCGCAAGGGTGGTCGGGTAACGTCGTCACGCATGCGAAAAGCCGGGATCTCGGACAACGAGCTCGGTCCACTCAATACGCACAGCGACGCGAAGCGATGGCTGGAGCTCATCGGACGAACCGTTTGCTCAGGACGCCTCTCGGAGCGGGCAGCGCAGGCCGGGATCCGTGCCGTTGAAGCGTGGCTCAAGGCGGAAGGCGAGCGGGTTACGATGACCGTAGTAGAGGATCTGAAGGCCGAGGTCGAGCGGCTGAAGACCAACATGAGCGGAGCCAATCGGCTCGGCGTGCATCGGTGACCGTTCCGGGAGCGACCGGCTTGCGATCGCCATGTAGACCGGCGGCAAGACTGATCTGTGGGAGTCGACATGCAGATCCCTAACCTCGACCGATGGGCCCAGTCTCTGAGGGACGACGTGGCACCGATCGAGGTGCCTCACGATCTGGACGATCGATTCGGCCGGTACCGCGACGATCCCGTCGGCTTCGTGAAAGACATCCTTGCCGCTGAAAGCGCTACCCGGCCGACGAGCAAGGAGCGAGGTTCCAGGACGAGTTCGATTCCCACCCCCGGCATAGTGTTGCCGAGCAGCAACTCACCCTCGACGCCGACGCGATCTTCTCACCGGCCGGCGACCCAAGCCGGCACACGGCCGTCACACTTGCGTTAACAGCGGAAAGGGGGGCCTCCGGACCGACTCGCGCGGGGAGCCCTTTTGTTGCACCTACGTCCCAGCAACATCTGAATCCTTGCGAGTGTTTGCCCTCACCTTCAAAGCAACGTACGTTCGCGCCTAGGCTATCATGCCCTTCCTCTGCATTACAGGAAGTGTCGGTCTACGAGCCGCCGACCGGTAGTCGACGGCACCCGTTCACGCCTGTTTCCGTTCCCGCATCAGGCGTGGAACCAAGAAAGCGAGAAGAACCCATGACCCGCCTCCGCTTCTCCCTCTTCGTAGCCCTCGCCGCACTGAGCTTCGGCGCTCCGCACGCGCAGGCGCAGCGGAGTCTCTCGCCGGACGCCGGCGCCTTCGTCGAGGTCGACGACGACGTGGTGGCGCTGGTGGGGGTGCGTGTCATCGACGGGACCGGGGGTCCTGCTCAGGAAGGCCGTACCGTGCTGCTGCGGGGCAATCGGATCGATGCGGTCGGCCCTGTCGCGAGCGTCACGGTTCCGCCCGGCGCCCGGGTGCTGGACCTCGCCGGGCACACCGTTCTCCCCGGCTACGTGATGCTGCACGAGCACATGTTCTACCCGACGGGCACGGGAGGGGACACGTACAACAACATGGAGTTCTCGTTTCCGAAGCTCTATCTGGCCGGGGGCGTGACCACCATGCGCACCACAGGGGGCCGCGATCCGTACGGGGATATAAACCTGAGGGAGGATATCGAAGCTGGCCGGGCGGTGGGTCCGCGGATTGATGTCACCGGCCCGTACCTCACCGGGCCGGGATATCGCGCCAGGTTCCTCCATCACCTGAAGGATGCCGAGGAAGCCCGAGCGATGGTCGGGTACTGGGCCGACGTGGGTGTGACCTCGTTCAAGGCATACCAGCACATCACGCGCGCCGAACTCGCGGCCGCCGTCGAGGAGGCACACGCGCGCGGCATCAAGGTGACAGGCCACATCTGTTCGGTGACCTTCCGCGAGGCCGCCGAGTTGGGCATCGACAACCTGGAGCACGGCTTTCGGCCCGCCACCGATTTTGTCGACGGCAAGCAGCCGGACCAGTGCCCGAGCGGCGCGATGCGCGCCCAGTCCCGCCGGCCGGAGGTGGGGCCGGACGATCCCGAGTTCCAGGCGCTGGTCCAGTTCCTAGTGGACAGAGGCGTCGCGATCACGTCCACGTTGGTGGGAGCGGAAATGAGTATCCCGGGCCGCCCGCCGCTGCCGGAAAGCACCCTGGACGTAATGGCCAGCCCGATCCGGGAATACTACCTACGGAATTGGGCGGCTTTCCAGCAGAGCGAGAGCACCACCAATCTCGACAACCTCAAGCGCGAGATGGCCCGTGAGATGGAGTTCGTCGAGGCCGGAGGACTGCTCGTGACCGGGACCGATCCGGGCACCCAGTACGGGCACGTGGTTCCCGGCTACTCCAACGTGCGCCAGGTCGAGATGCTGCACGAGGCGGGCTTCACGCCCGAGCAGGCCGTCCAGATCGCGACCCTGAACGGCGCGATCTATTTGGGCAAGGAAAGCGACCTCGGCACCGTGGCCCAAGGCAAGCTGGCCGACCTGATCCTCGTGGAAGGAGATCCGAGGACCGACATGAGCGTCCTCAGGAGTCCTCGCCTGGTGTTCAAAGACGGGATCGGCTACGACCCCGTACGGTTGTACGAGGCGGTGCGGGGCCGGGTGGGTCTCCACTAGCTGATCGCGATAGCGAGACAGGCGTTGACGGAGTTGCTCGCCGAGGAGCTCCACGGCCGTGAGCGATAATCCCTCTGTGGCATGATGCCAGGCGAGGGATAGGTAATTCAAGGGGCCTATGCGGTTGGCGGAGGGGTTGAAGATCTCGGGGACGGTGGTCTCTGGGGTCGGACGGGGGCGTGAATCACCCGAATCGGTGGAAGGGGGGAGGGAACGGGCTCGAGAGGGGCGATTAAGGGGTTAGGGAAGGCGCGCCTCCGGCGAGCCCTTGGGAGAGGAGCTGGGCGGAAGCTACCGGTCCCGGGTCTGGTCGAGGTGGTCGTCAGGAATGGGCTCCGGCTCGGCGGGATCAAACTCCGGGGTCTGGTCGAGGTCGTCCCGGGATGGGCCGTGAGTGGCCTCTTCCACTTCTGGTCCCCCGAGGTCGAAGCCGAATTCGGTTTGCGGTGGGCCGCGGTTCGAGCGCCCTACGACAGGACTCCACCAGCAACCCGCCTCTCTGAGAGCGCTTCCCGCAGAGCCTCTTCGTCTACTTGTTGGTAACACTCCACCACGGTGTGGTGGCTCTTCCAACCGCCAAGCTGACAGATCGACTTGAGCGGTAGATCCCGCAGGTCGGTGGCGAACTTCCTCCGACCTTTCGTGCACATCGAACGTGCGCAGTCGGCAGACCTCGAAACTGCTTGAGGTCCCCAAGATGCCGATCTTAGCTGAACGATCGCACTACAACGGGGCGTGGCGCAGTCCGGTAGCGCGCCTGCTTTGGGAGCAGGAGGTCCCCGGTTCGAATCCGGGCGCCCCGACTAGCAGTCCTGTCCGTATCAGCCACGACGCCCTATCTCGCCCTGGCCGATCCCACCTACGGCGTCCCACTAACCTAGGATCACCACCCCTACGGAATCGTCAGCCTTCCGCTCATCCCGACACCACCGGTGGCGCCGAGCGAAGGTCCACGTCTGCGATGCCTTGGCACTCCATTGCAAGCTCGACGAGCGGTGGATCAAGCTAGGGAGCGGTGCCGCCTCGCTGGACCCCAGACGCTAAAGGCGTACCTTCGTCGCCGACGCCCGATGCGTCCAACCCGTCATTCCGACGGAATACCGACGAACACGACTACTCGTGGAGAGCAGTATGGCGGTTGCGAAAGAACAGTGGGGATCACGGCTCGGCGTTATCCTCGCCGTCTCCGGGTCCGCGGTCGGACTCGGGAATTTCCTTCGCTTTCCGGGACAAGCGGCGGCGAACGGGGGTGGCGCGTTCCTCATCCCCTACTTCTGCGCGTTGATCTTCCTCGGCATTCCGATTTGCTGGGCCGAGTGGGCGATGGGGCGGTACGGAGGCGAGAAGGGCTTCCACTCCGCGCCCGCGATCATGGGAGTGATCGGCAAAGGCCGAATCGCGCGGTATCTGGGCGTGACCGGAATCATGATTCCGCTCGCGGTGTCGTTCTACTACACGTTCATCGCGGCCTGGTGCTTGGGATACTTCTACGCATATGCCACTGGCACCATGCCCATCGATGGCACGATGGCCATCACCGAACAGACCGCGGGCGCGACGCGGTACTACAACGACTTCACGGGCACGAGCGGGAACGGCCTCATGTTCGGAGCGGGCAGCGTGCCGACTGTCGTCTTCTGGGTCCTGACGTTCGCGCTCAACGTCTACCTCATCCTCCGAGGGATCTCCAAAGGCATCGAGAAGTTCGTCTCGTTCGCGATGCCCTTGATGGCCGTGTGTGCGCTCGTCGTGCTCATCCGGGTGCTGACACTCGGTACGCCGAACCCAGATCTGCCGGATCAGAACGTGATGGCCGGCCTCGCCTACATGTGGAACCCTGACTTCGAGGCGCTACTCAATCCGCAGACATGGCTCGCCGCCGCCGGGCAGATCTTCTTCAGCATTTCAGTGGGCTTCGGCATCATCATCAACTACGCGTCGTACTTGAGGAGAGATGACGACGTAGCGCTTTCCGGCCTGACGGCCGCTGCGACGAACGAAGTTTTCGAGGTCGGTTTCGGTGGCCTCATCACGCTCACGGCCTCCTTCGTTTTCCTCGGCCTGACCGGCACGGTGGCCGCCGTACAGACCGGCACGTTCGGCCTCGGCTTCCAGACGCTTCCCGTGGTTTTCGCGCAAATGGGCGCGTTCGGCCCGCTCGTGGGTGCAGTGTGGTTCTTCATGCTCTTCCTGGCCGCGGTCACGAGCTCCATATCGATGTACCAGCCGGCTGTCGCGTTCCTGCAGGAGAGCCTCGGACTCGACCGGAGACGAGGGACGATCTACATGGTCGCCTTGTGCCTCATCGGCTCCTTCATGGTGATCTATTTCACGGAGGGTGGAGTCTTCTGGAGCACGATTGATTTCTGGGTAGGGACATTCCTGATCCTGATCATGGCGATGCTCGAGATCATCTGCTTCAGCTGGATCTTCGGGATAGACATCGGTTGGGACGAAATCCATCACGGCGCCCAGTTCCAAATTCCGGCGGTTTTCCGCTTCATCATGAAGTGGGTGGCGCCACTCTATTTGCTCGTCGTGCTCATCGCGTTCTGCATCGCCAACCTGCCAGCCTCGATTGCGCTGATCGCTGATCAGCCGATGGCCCAGCTTGCGCTCGCGCTTATCGCGGTGACGATGATCCTGCTCATGGCGTGCGTGCATGTTGGCGAGAAACGCTGGAAGGAGCTCGGACTCGATCTGGACGGCAGCGAGATGTTGCCGGAATGGACAGCGAAAGCCGAGGGCGAGGAGGTGGGACGATG
>OZ252109.1:4440000-5187922 GCA_965248625.1 Longimicrobiales bacterium
GTCCCCAAGTGCGGACTAAGTGAGAAAGGATGTGGATTTGCAGAGACAACTAGGAGGTTGGCTTAGAAGCAGCCATGCCTTTAAAGAGTGCGTAATAGCTCACTAGTCAAGTGGATCTGCGCCGATAATGGTCGGGACTAAGTCCGCCACCGAAGCTACGAATGGAGAGCCTCCTTCGGGAGGCGAACATGGTAGGGGAGCGTTCCCTGGGCATTGAAGCCCCCTCGAGAGAGCAGGGGTGGAGCGCAGGGAAGTGAGTATGCCGGAATGAGTACGCGATAAACAGGGTGAGAATCCCTGTCACCGAAAGCCTAAGGGTTCCGGAGCCAGGTTCATCCGCTCCGGGTTAGTCGGTCCCTAAGCCGAGGCCGAAGGGCGTAGGCGATGGGAAACAGGTTAATATTCCTGTACCGTGCGAAGAGCGTTCGACCTCAAGGGGGGACGCGGGAGTGAAAGGACCGTCGGGTGGTGGAATCCGATGCAAGGTGGTAGGCGTTTCTGGGGGATAAAAGACCTGGATAGCCGAGCGCCGATGCCGAAGGGGACCTCGGTCCCCGCCAAGGGTCTGTAATCATACCGCCGAGAAAAGCCTCGGGAGGGAGTTGTTCGTGCGACCGTACCGTAAACGGACACACGTAGGCGAGGCGAGAAGCCTAAGGTGCGCGAGTGATCCGCGGAGAAGGAACTCGGCAAAATGTCCCCGTAACTTCGGGAGAAGGGGAGCCCGTGGTAGGTGAAGCATGATTGCGTGCGGAGCCGAAGCGGGCCGCAGAGAATCGGTCCAAGCGACTGTTTAGTAAAAACACAGGTGTCTGCAAAGTCGGTTAAGACGACGTATAGGCACTGACGCCTGCCCGGTGCCGGAAGGTTAAAGGGAAGGGTTAGAGTCCTTCGGGACTCGAAGCTCCGAACTGAAGCCCCGGTAAACGGCGGCCGTAACTATAACGGTCCTAAGGTAGCGAAATTCCTTGTCGGGTAAGTTCCGACCTGCACGAATGGCGTAACGACTTGGACACTGTCTCCTCCGCGAGCTCGGCGAAATTGGAGTATCGGTGAGGATACCGATTACCCGCGACAGGACAAAAAGACCCCGTGCACCTTTACTACAACCTGCTATTGGGTCTTGGCACTGCACGTGTAGGATAGGTGGGAGGCAATGAACCACCCTCGCCAGGGGGTGGGGAGCCACTGGTGAAATACCACCCTTACAATGTCGAGGCTCTAACCCAGGGGAGTGAATCCTCCTCGGGGACCGTGGCAGGCGGGTAGTTTGACTGGGGCGGTCGCCTCCCAAAGAGTAACGGAGGCGCGCAAAGGTTCCCTCAGCGCGGTCGGTAATCGCGCGAAGAGTGTAAAGGCATAAGGGAGCTTGACTGCGAGACCGACGGGTCGAGCAGGTACGAAAGTAGGCCTTAGTGATCCGGCGGTTCCGAATGGAAGGGCCGTCGCTCAACGGATAAAAGGTACGCCGGGGATAACAGGCTTATCGCCCCCGAGAGTTCACATCGACGGGGCGGTTTGGCACCTCGATGTCGGCTTATCGCATCCTGGGGCCGGAGAAGGTCCCAAGGGTCGGGCTGTTCGCCCGTTAAAGCGGTACATGAGCTGGGTTTAGAACGTCGTGAGACAGTTCGGTCTGTATCCGTCGTGGGCGTAGGAGTGTTGCGAGGAGCCGTCCCTAGTACGAGAGGACCGGGACGGACTGACCTCTCGTGTACCGGTTGTTCCGCCAGGGGCATTGCCGGGTAGCGACGTCGGGAAGGGATAACCGCTGAAAGCATCTAAGTGGGAAGCCCCCCTCAAGATGAGCACTCCCAGGGCGTAAGCCCTCGGAAGGGCCGTGCGAGACGAGCACGTTGATAGGCGGCAGGTGGAAGCGTGGCAACACGTGTAGCCGAGCCGTACTAAGTGCCCGAGTGGCTTGACCAGCTCTCCCCCCTCGTTGGGGTGAAGCAAAGCGCACATCACACCCAAGCAGGGTCCCCTCGAACACGAGGAACCCAGCCCCGGACACAACGCCTAGGACCAGTCTCTCTCTCACCCTGTAGTTTTATCAGGCCGCAAAGCGCGGTCCACACGACCCATCAAGGTCGGGGGCCGCGTAGCCTGGATGCAGGGCTAGGCGCACGACGAGGGCCGACTGAGACGTACCGAAAGGTACGTCGCAAGGAGCCCGAGGAGAGCGGCGCGCAAGCGCCGCGGTGCAACGACGCCCTGCGCCAGGATCCGCGGCCCATCAAACTGTTGGCGATTATAGCGTGGGGGTCACACCCGTTCCCATCCCGAACACGGCCGTTAAGCCCCACTGCGCGGATGGTACTGCTGAGGCAACTCGGTGGGAGAGTACGTCGTCGCCAGCTTCTACAAGGCCCCCCGGAGCCATCTCGCTCCGGGGGGCTTCTTGCGTCCTGTCGCGTCTCGGAGGGCTGATTCGTTCCTAGGGAGCCGTCGACCCCCGGCGAGAAGGGTGGAGCTCGCGCGCTGGATGGGCGATTGGGCGAGAACTGGCGCCGACGCATACCTTTCGTGCGAAGGGCGAGCCCTCAAACAGAAGCGTCGGACATGTTCGAGCATCCAGACTCAGTTCAGCTTCTGCGGCGGCTCAGGGCCATTCGGTCCTGCGAGCGGGCGCACCGACTGCTGTGACCACCCGGGCTGGTTACGCAGCCCTAGTCGGACGCCCCAACGCCGGCAAGTCGACGCTCATGAACACCTTCCTCGGAGAGAAGCTCAGCATCGTCACGCCGAAGGCGCAGACCACGTGGAGACGGGTCACCGGCATCTATTCGGATGAAGCGCACCAGATCATCTTCCTAGACACTCCGGGGCTCCTCGCCGCGCGCGACATGTTGCAGAGGTCGATGGCTGCTGCGGCTCGAGAGGCCATCGCCGAGGCCGATGTGATTCTGATCGTGCTCGACGCCGGGCGTCGTGGAAATCTCCCGTGGGACGTACTCGCGGACGCTCTCGAGGCCTCGACGGCCACTCGCTTCGCCGCCGTGAACAAGACCGACTTAGCGGGGGCACCGGCTGTCGCAGCCTTGCTCGAGGAGGCTCGGAACCGCCTCGATGCGACGGTCTTTCCTGTGTCGGCCCTGAAGGGAACGAACGTCGACAGCCTACGTGACGCCGTCAAAGCCGCATTACCCGAGTCGCCGTTCCTCTACCCGGCTGACGAGATCGCGACCGACCCGGTTCGCTTCTTCGCGGCAGAGCTGGTCCGCGAGAGCGTCTTCGAGCTGTACGGTCAGGAGATCCCCTATTCGGTGTTCTGCCAAGTGGAGGAGTTCCGCGAGAGCGCCGACCCCGCCTATATTCGTGTGATGGTCTACGTTGAGAGGAGCTCCCAGAAGGGGATACTGATCGGAGAAGGCGGCCGGGCCATACGCGCGCTCGGCACGTCCGCTCGGATCAAGATCGAAGGCTTCATCGGCCGTTCGGTCTACCTCGACCTGTGGGTGAAGGTGCTGGCGGGGTGGCGACGCAAGCGTGGACACCTCCAAAGGCTCGGGTTCCGCATCCCACACGAGCATGAAACAGTCGACGCTCGTTAGAGAGGGGATCCCGTCCCCCGCCGTTCTGGCCCTCGGGCTCCAGGCCTTCGCGGTCTTGACCGTCGGAGTCGTTCCCAGCAACGGCCATGCTCAGTCCGCCGACTTCGGCGGCGACCCCACGCCCACCTCCTCGGTGACTCAACAACCGACCGCAGTGGAGGGTGCTCTGTTCCTCCTCCTGCCCGTGGGAGCACAAGGTGTGGCCATGGGGCGAGCCATGACGGCTCTGCCCTCTCAAGAGAGCGCGTTCTGGAACCCGGCTGGGTTGGCCGATATCCACGGCAACCGCTTCCTGTTCTACACCGGCGACCAGGTCGCGGGCGAGGCTACCGCAGTCTCATTCCTCACGGGGCGCGAATCGGTCGGCACGCTGGGAATCTCCTATCAGCAGCTCGACGTAGGGGACCAGAATCTGACCAGTGTCACGGGTGAGGTGCTCGGCACGATCAGCGTGCGTAGTCACCAAGGGGTGGTTTCATTCGCCACGGATTTCGCCGACCGGGTGAGCGCGGGTGCCAACTTCAAGGTCGTTCAGTTCCGGCTGGGATGTCGTGGGCAGTGCCTCGACCAGGGAGTCACAGCCACCACCTACGCTGTGGATGTGGGGATCCAATCGAGCCCATTCGAAGCCATACCGCTCCGGCTCGGCGTCATGGTCGCGCATCTGGGACCAAACCTCCAGGTCGTCAACGCCGAGCAATCCGACCCCCTTCCGACACGTATGCGGGTGTCCGGGGCCTACGAGGTCCTCGGCCACTTCGTGACGCCGGGGGCCACGGATCTCTGGTTGACCGTCGAGCTCGAGGATCGGTGGCGTGAGCCGGGCTCGCCGTCACTCTACGTGGGCACCGAGCTCTCCACCGGCCAGACCGACGCGCTCTTCGTGCGCGCCGGCTACGTGCGCGGCGACGTGCTTCAGACCGAGGGCGCCGCGCTGGGCGTCGGCCTGCGTTTCCAGCGCTTCGACCTGGGCATCGCGAAGTCACTCGCGCGCACGAGCCTCACGGGCGAGACGGAGCCCGTGCACATCACGCTCGGAGTCGTTTTCTGATGCGGTGCCACCCATTGCCACCCGCCATCTCCTCGAGACGTTCGAGGCGCAAGCACTGATCCTGCGGCGACCGGCCCGGCCCGCCTTCTCGGCTTTGGCCGCGGCCACACTCTTGGGAGCCCCACCTCTCGCTGGGCAAGACGGGCCGTGCAGGCGCCCCGTCGTCTTTACCAGTGAAGTGCCGACCGCCTATGCAGGTTCGGTCCCGGGGGCGGGCATCTCTGGCCCGGCAGCCGCCGAGCCGAATGCACGTCCGATTGCCCAGGTATCGTCCGCTGGCAGGCTGTGTTTCCGTCGTGCGCTTCCCGCGGTTCGCTGGCCTTCGCCGGTCCTCCGCCGAACCTCCTTCGAGGCGGTTCGCTGGCCTTCCACGAACGCCCGCCAGACCTCGTTCCGGTCGGACCACCGTTGGCCCGACCAGGACGCCGCCCGCGCCGTGTCCCCCGCGGAGGCCTTCCTCGCTTCCGGAGTCCTTCCCGGGTGGGGGCAGCGTCGACTGGGGCAACGCCGCTGGCTGGCCTTCGTGGCTTTGGAGCTCGCCAGCTGGGGTTACCTGTGGGATCGCCGAAGAACCGGAAGCGAGGTCAGGGGACGATACCGCGACCTGGCTTGGTTCGTCGCACGACGAGGCACACCCGGCGAGCGTATGGACGCCGGCTTCGAGTACTACGAGTCACTCACCAAATTCAACTCGTCGGGCGCGTTCGACTCCGACCTTTTTCGCGGCGGCATACAGCCCGAGACCGACCCCGAAACGTTCAACGGCTCCATCTGGGGGCTGGCCGCCGAGATCTTCCTGGTCATGGACGACGACCGGATTCCCGGACCCGGCTCATCGGAGTACCAACAGGCCATCGAGTATTACCGGGAACGGACGGTCACGCCCGACTTCCGATGGGACTGGGGAGAGGACGTAGAGAACCGGATGGAATACACCAGCCTCATTCAGCAGAGCGACGAGGCACTACGACGATCGACGACGCTGGTCGGCGTCATCCTGGCGAATCACCTCCTTGCCGCCTTCGACGCGTTCATCACCGCCCGGTTGCGCTCCGCTGCGGCCGATGCCTCTCTGGATCTGTACGCTTTCTCTGACGGCGTCGGGCAATGGTGGCTGGCGGGGCAGGTGTCCCCGTGATCGGTGTGGACTCTGCGGAGCCACGGGCCTCGTCGGGCGCCGCGGCAAGGGTAGATTGATGGCCAAAGATACCGGTCTTCCAACACCCTCACGCATTCTCAGTCATCTCGCTGAGTCGCGTAAGGGCCCTCTCAAGGCCAAGCAGCTCGCTCGTGCCCTGGACGTACCGACCCATCGATACCGGGCCTTCAAGGGGGTCCTCGACGGCCTGATCCGAGACGGCCGGCTCTACAAGGTGAAGGGGCAGCGTTACGCCGTTCCCGAGAAGATCAACCTCGTCGTCGGCCGGCTCCAGATCATCCGGCGTGGCGACGGATTCGTCATCCCGGGACGGGGCAAGGAGGACATCTTCATCCCCGCCTCCGGGCTCGACACTGCGATGGACGGCGACCAGGTCGTCGCGCGTGTGGAGGGTCGCCCAGGCGGACGTAAGCCAGTGGGACGCATCATCAAGGTGTTGGAGCGGGCCCACGAGCAGCTTGTCGGTGTCTTCCATCGAAATCGGCAGCTCTCCTACGTGGCCCCTCGTGACCCCAAGATCAGCCGCGATGTGCTGATCCCGGCCGATCGGGCCGGTGGCGCAAGCCCCGGAGAGGTCGTCGTGGCTCGCATTACGAGCTTCGGCGATCGGCGGCTGAATCCCGTGGGAGAGGTAGAGCGGATCCTGGGCGCGCCGGACGACCCTGGAGTGGATGTGCTCAGCGTTGTGTTCGGCTACGGTCTCCCTCTCGAGTTTTCGCCGGCCATCGAAAAGGAAGCTGCATCGGTGGTCGAGGAACGGGCCGGGGCCCCTGGCCCGGGACGCAAGGAGAAGACGGCCCTGCACGTCTTCACGATCGACCCCGCGGACGCGCGGGATCACGACGACGCGCTTTCAGTCGAGAGTCTCGAGGACGGTCGCGTCGAGATCGGGATACACATCGCCGACGTGGCCCACTTCGTCGAAGAGGGCGGCGCGCTGGACGCCGAGGCAATCAAGCGCGGCACGAGCGTCTACCTCGTCGACCGTGTGATTCCGATGCTCCCCCACGCGCTCTCGACCGGGGCGTGTTCCCTGACGGCCGGCGACGATCGTTACGCCGTGTCCCTGTTCGTCGTGCTCGACGCCTCGGCTGAGCTCATCTCGCACCGGTTCGAGCGCACGATCGTCCGGAGTCGGCACCGCCTGAGCTACGAGCAGGCCGAGGCCGTGATCCAAGCCACAGGGTCGGTAGACTCCACTACCGACCTGGCGATCACGACCCTGCATCGCTTCGCCGTCGCGCTGGGGGACCGTCGCAAGGAGCGCGGCTCGCTCGACTTCGACCTTCCGTCTGCGCGCGTCGTCCTGGGGCCGGACGGTGAGCCCGTCGACATCCAGCGGGTGAACCGGATGGACAGCCATCGCCTGGTCGAGGAGTTCATGCTTTTGGCGAATGAGGTGGTCGCCCGCGAGGCGGTCGGCGACTCTCTCCCGCTGTTGTTCCGGGTTCACGAGCCCCCCAAGTCCGATCGGATCGAGGAGCTGGGTGCTTTCCTCGCCTCTCTAGGATCGATGCTCCCGAAGCGTGGCCTGAAGGCCGGCGATCTCCAGCGGATTCTTGCGAGGACACATGGACGGCCTGAGGAGGCGCTCGTATCGAAAGTGATCCTTCGTTCCATGAGTCGCGCTCGTTACGACGCTACCAACCTTGGACATTTTGGCCTCGCTTCCGATGCGTACGCGCACTTCACGTCGCCGATCCGGCGATACCCCGACCTCATTGCCCATCGGGCTCTCGTCCGACGATCGGTCCCGGATGCGGCGGAAGACGCAGGAGAGAGGGACGGGCTGCTCGAGGAGCTCGCCGAGCACCTCAGCGAACGGGAGCGTCTGGCGGACCAGGCAGAGCGCGACAGTGTCGAGCTGAAAAAGGTCGAGTTCATGGAGCGCCACCTGGGCGACGAGTTCGACGGTACGCTATCTGGCGTGGCATCCTTCGGATTCTTCGTGCTGCTGGACCACTACTTCGTCGATGGCCTCGTGCATGTCAGCACGCTGGAGGACGACTACTACGTGTTCCAGGAGGAACGCTACAGCCTCGTGGGAGAGCGCAGCGGGCGCCGGTTCCGTTTGGGCGACCGAGCCCGAGTCCAGGTGAGCCGGGTCGACAAGGAAGAGCGCCGGATCGACTTCGTGCTCATCGCGGGCGGTTGAGGAAGTGGATCGCACCGCCTGTGGAGGCCCTTCCGCAAGCCCTGGTTTGACACGGCAAAAGGCCTCCTTTACCGTTCGCCCGTCCATGGCCCCGTCACGCCCAGCCCGCTGCCGATGACCTCGGATGACACGCTCGTGTACTTCGGTGCGGGACGACAGGAGCCCACTGGCCTGATCGCCCGCTTCGGTGCTGAGCACGAGCTCGAAATCCAAGTCGTGGACTCGCCCTAAGCGGTCTACTCGCTGATGAACCGCTCGACGCCCGCGTGCCTGATTCTGGACGCACGCGACGAGGCCGCCACCATCCTCGAGGTGTGTCAGAACCTCAAAAACGACTCGTTCACGTCGATCGTTCCCATCGTGATCATGACGTCGGACGATGACTCGCTCCCAGCAAAGAGCCTGGCCGCAGGCGCGGACGAAGTCGTGACGGAGACTGTCTCCGATCGAGAGAAGTGGCTGCGGCTCCAGCTGCTTTTGCGCCGCGCCGCGCGCGACGTGAGCGTTCATCCGACCACGCATCTCCCGGGCACGGTGCAAATCGAGCGGGATCTGGGCGAGCGCATGGCCCAGGGCGCCAAATTCTCGATCTGCTACGCGGACCTCGATCACTTCAAAGAGTTCAACGACCGATACGGGTACAACAACGGCGACCGAGTGATCCTGCTGCTGTCGCGCATCTTGCGCGACGTTGTGCGGGCCCTCGCGCCGGGTGGCTTCGTCGGGCACATCGGCGGCGATGATTTCATCTTCAACTCGCCGCTGGAGTACACGGAGGAGACCTGCGACGAGATCATTCACCTCTTCGACGAGCTCATCCCGTATCAATACACCGAGGAGGACCGAAGAGCGGGGTACTTCCTGGGGAAGGACCGTCGCGGAAGCGTGTATCGCGTCCCCCTCATGACCCTTTCGATCGGCGTCGTGACGAACCAGTTCCAGACCTTTTCCCACACCGCCCAGGTCGGCGAGCTGGCGGCGGAGATGAAGACCTACGCGAAGACCCTCCCGGGGTCCGTCTATGTCGTCGACCGCCGCCAGGCGTCCGTCCTCGATCCGGTACGGGGCGGGTCGCTCTACCGGGATCGCGTGACGGACAAGGAGCGGCGACGCCTTGACTGATCGTCCGCCGGCGCAGCAGGCGGGTGGTCTGTAGCCGCAGTCCGGTCGATATGGAGGGCGGTGAGGCGCCGTGAGGCGAGACGGGACGACGAGGCTATAGCATCGAGTAGACGAGGTGCCTAGTGTGTTCCCAGTTGCTGCTCATTCCCCCCCTCCAACCGTAAGCGAGCCGAGGTTGGCATGACCGCCCAAGAAGCCTTTACCGTCCAGTGCCCATCGTGTAGCGCCGGCTTCCTCATCGACCCCTTGAAGGTCCCCGTGGCAGGCATCCACGCCCGATGCAGCGCGTGTAGTCACGTCTTCCTGGTCGAACGCCCCAGCGCCGAACCCGAGGTCGAGGCTCCTCCTGCCGACGCGCCCGCCGTCCCGGAGGCTCTGGATCGAGCCGAAGAGGGACTCGATGCGTCCTACGAAGCCGCGGCGGCGCCCGTAGCTCCGGAGGCCACCGGCGCGGCCGACGCGGGATCCGAAGCACCCCCCGCGGATACGGCGGTGTCGGTGCCCGCTGAGCCGGAGGCCGCGACGCCCGAGACCCCTACGGATGCGCCGCGGTTCGGCCGTCAGGACCCTCACGACAAGGCGTCCCGCCTGGCCAGAGTGCTCGTCTCCGATATGATCAGCTACAACCCCGACCGGTACGCCAACGCCCTCGAGCGAGACAGCCTGAAGGAGGACTTCGAAGACGAAGTGCAGAAGTCCTGGGAAGAATACGTTGATCAGGTGGGACAGGAGCTCGCGGACAGCAGCAGCTATTTCCAGGACGCGCTGAACGAGATCCTCGCGAGGGGCAAGAGAGTCTTCTGAAGGCAGCCCCCGGCGCCGGCCATGTCCTCGACAACAGGCCGTGCCACAACAGCTTGCGCGCTTGATGCCTGGCTGCTCCCAGGGTATATTGAGCCGCCTCTGAGCGGGGCGAGAGACGGGTCCCGAAGGGCCGTCCGTGGGACGGCTCTTTTTTCATTCCGGTCGTAGCCGGCCACTCCGAGTACGTCGATGAACAGCGAGAGCCTCCAGCGCCTCAGCAATCTCGAAGAACGGATCTCCGAGCTCCGGGGGTATCTTTGACATCGATGCGCGAGCGGCCCAACTCGAGGAGCTCGCAACCGCCCAGCTGGACGAGACATTTTGGGTCAATCCCGAGGAAGCCCAGAAGGTCATCGCCAGCGCCAATCGGCTGAATGGCTGGGTCGGTCCCTGGCAAGAGCTGTCTGCCAAGGCCGAGGAGCTGCGGGAATGGGCGGAAGTCCTCGAGAACGAGCCTGACGCCGAGATCGAGCAGCAGTGGGGCGTCGATATCGAATCCCTTTCGAAGGGCGTCGCGCAGCTCGAGGTTCGCACGATGCTCCAGGGAGAGGACGATCACCGCGGCGCGCTGCTCACCGTGCATCCTGGGGCGGGTGGCCTGGAGTCCCAGGATTGGGCCGACATGCTGCTCCGCATGTACACGCGGTGGGCCGAGGGGCGGGGATACAAGCTGGAGGTTCTCGATCTCCAGCCGGGTGAGGAGGCGGGGATCAAGAGCGCCTCGGTGGAGATTCAGGGAGATCACGCCTACGGATATCTGAAGGCCGAGAAGGGCGTCCACCGCCTAGTCCGCATCTCGCCTTTCGATGCCCAAAGTCGCCGGCATACGTCGTTCGCCAGCGTATTCGTGTACCCGATGGTCGATGACGAGATCGAGGTCGAGATCGACGAGTCCGACCTCCGTGTCGACACGTTCCGCGCGTCCGGAGCCGGCGGCCAGCACGTCAATAAGACCGACTCGGCCATCCGGATCACGCACGAGCCCACCGGCATCGTCGTGTCCTGTCAGCAGGAGCGCTCACAGCACAAGAACCGCGCAACCGCGATGAAGATGTTGCGCGCAGCCCTCCACCAGAGGGCCACGGACGAAAGGGAGAAGGAGCGGGACGCGGTGGAGGCGACCAAGGGCCAAAATGCGTGGGCCAACCAGATTCGCTCGTACGTCTTCCAACCCTACACGATGGTCAACGACCATCGGACCGACCTGAAGATCAGTGACGTCCAGAAGGTGATGGACGGCCAAATCGACCCGTTCATCGAAGCCTACCTGAAGAGGTTGGGCGCGGTCAGCGTGGGCTAGCGCGGCTCGTACCACCTCTTCGAAACCGCGAGCGGCGGCTCCTACGCCTCCCACTCCATGACAGAAACCTCCGGACCGGAATCCGAGCGAGCGCCGACGGTCGCTGCTGAAGATCTGAGTCAGGTGCTGCGCACGCGCCTGGAGAAGCTTCAGCGTCTGCGCGAGCGTGGCATCGAGCCGTTCGCATACAGCTACGACCGGACGCGGCACGCGCGCGACGCGGTCGTTGCCTTCGACGCGGCCGAGGCTTCGGGCAGCTTGGACGACGACGGGCGCGGCGAGCCCGTCCGTGTAGGGGGCCGCCTCGTTGGCTTCCGCAGTCACGGGAAGAGCGCGTTCGCCGACCTCGAAGATGGGTCAGGCCGCATCCAGGTATATCTTCGCAAGAACGTCTTGGGCGACGAAGCCTTCGACGACCTCGAGCTCCTGGACCTCGGGGACTGGATCGGTGTCGCCGGTCCCGTCTTCCGTACTCGTATGGGGGAGGTCACCGTCCGGGCCGACACCTGGACGCTGCTCACGAAGTCGCTTCGTCCGTTGCCGCTCGGAAAGACCGAGGTGGACGAGGACACGGGCGCGCGCAGGACGCACAGCGGCTTCACGGACACCGAGTCCCGTTACCGGCAGCGGTACGCCGACCTCGCTGTGAACCCAGAGGTACGTGAGGTATTTCAGGCGCGGGCGAAGATCATCTCGACTGCGAGACGGATTCTGGACGGCCGCGGCTTCCTCGAAGTCGAAACTCCGGTCCTTCAGCCCCTTTATGGGGGCGCCACCGCGCGGCCCTTCGTCACGCGTCATCACACGCTCGATATGGACCTCTACCTGCGAATCGCGGACGAGTTGTATCTGAAGCGATTGATCGTGGGCGGCTTCGAGCGGGTGTACGAGATCTCGAAGGATTTCCGGAACGAGGGCATCGACCGGTTCCACAACCCCGAGTTCACGATGCTCGAGTTCTACGAGGCCTTCGCGGACTACGGCGACATGATGACGCTGGTCGAGGAAATCCTGGTCGGGATCGCCCGGGAGGTGGTGGGAGACACCACGGTGACGCACCAAGGCGAGGTGATCTCGTTCGCCCCGCCGTTTGCCCGCGTTGGGCTGACAGACGCCCTGGGAGCGGCGATGGGGGAGGACCCTCTCGAGCTCGAGGACGATACACTTCGGGCACGGGCGAGCGCCCTCGATATCCCCGATCTGGATGGGGCGGGGCGGGGGAAGCTACTCGACAAGCTCTTCGAGGTTCTCGTCCAGAGGGATCTTCGGGCGCCCACGTTCGTACTGGATCATCCACGGGAGCTGTCTCCACTCGCCAAGCGGAAGCGAGGCGACGACCGACTCACGGAGCGCTTCGAGCTCTTCGTCCTCGGCACCGAGATCGCGAACGCGTTCTCGGAGCTCAACGACCCGCTGGATCAACGGGAGCGATTCGAGGATCAGGCGGGTCTCCGGGCGGCGGGCGACGACGAAGCGCACCGAATCGATGAAGACTACATCAGGGCCCTGGAGTACGGTATGCCACCCACCGGCGGTGTGGGAATCGGAATCGACCGGTTGACGATGCTGCTCACGGATCAGGCCTCAATCCGCGACGTGATCCTGTTTCCGACACTACGACCCGAATGACCCACGCTGGAGCGGCCGGATGAAGCGACTCGACTGGTACATCGCCAGACGCTACCTGGCCTCCCGCAAGAAGGGGCAATTCCTGTCGCTCATCACCTGGATCTCCCTCGGCGGCGTGACGCTGGGCGTCACCGCGCTAATCGTGGTCATCTCGGTCATGAACGGGATGCAGGATGAGCTGAGGGCCAAGATCCTCGGTTCCACTCCGCATGTTCTCGTGCTTCAGAGCGGGCCTGCGCTGCGCATGGACGATTGGGAGTCGGTGCTCGAGCGGGTGCGCCCGGTGGAGGGCGTCGGCGGGGCATCGCCCTTCATCTTGACCCAGGTGGGGCTCAAGCGCGGAGAATACGCCCAGACCGCGGACCTGTACGGAGTGCTTCCGCAGCCGGACGGCGTACCCGTGACGGACCTGGAGCGGGACCTGCTGAACGGGACGTACTCGTTGGGCGAAACAGAGTCGGGCTACCCTCCGGTCCTCGTAGGAAGCCGTCTCGCGCAGCGCATGCAGCTCTTCAAGGGCGACACGCTCGTGCTCATATCGCTCGAGAACGTCCGCACCGATCCGCTGGGGAACCCCTTCCCGAGCATCCGCCAGTTCGAGATGGCCGGTTCTGTCACCACCGGCATGTATGAGTACGACATCCGCAACATGCACGCGCCTTTGAGCGCGCTTCAAGATCTGCTCGGGATTCAGGAAGCGAATCGGATCGGGGGAATCGGTGTCCACGTCAGCGACCCCTGGGCTGCGGACGCAATCGGCAATGACGTCAGGGAAGTCTTGGGATCGGGGTACTTCGTCGAGAGCTGGATCACGACCAATCGGTCCCTCTTCTCCGCTCTCAAGCTGGAGAAGCTGGCCATGGGAATCATCCTGTTTCTGATCGTCGTGGTGGCCGCCTTCAACATCGTGAGCACCCTTGTCATGGCCGTCGTGGATCGCACGAGGGAAATCGGCATCCTCAAGTCGATGGGAATGACCGACCACCAGGTGCTGCGCATCTTCCGTCTGCAGGGGCTTTGGATCGGGATCATCGGCACGAGCCTGGGAGCCGCAGCCGGCCTTGCCCTCACTTGGATCATCGACCGATACGACATCGTATCGATTCCCGCGGACGTCTATTTCCTCGACCGTCTGCCGGTGGCGGTCGATCCCGTCGACGTCACGCTCATCATCGTGATCAGCATCGCCGTGGCCTTCGCGGCCACGCTATACCCGGCCTCGCAGGCGTCGCGGCTACAGCCCGTCGAGGCCATACGCCATGAGTGAAGCCGAGGTTTCGTCGGTCGCGGCAAGGCCGGAAGCGCCCTCCGAGAGCGAGGGCTCCTGGTCGGATGAGCGGCTCGACGCACCCCTCGAAGCCCGGGCTCTCCACCGCGTTTTCAGGGGCGGAGACGGGAGTGAACTCCGCGTTCTACGGGGGGTAGACCTCCGAGTTGGACCGGGCGAAGCAGTCGCCATCACGGGCGCGAGCGGGTCAGGCAAGAGCACCCTGCTCCACCTGTTGGGGGCACTCGATCGGCCGAGCTCCGGCGACGTGCTCGTCGGCGGAATCCCTCTTTCGGAGCGGGACGACGATGCGGTGGCGGTGATCCGCAACCGGCACGTCGGATTCGTGTTCCAGTTCCATCATCTCCTGCGCGAGTTCACCGCCTTGGAGAACGTGATGATGCCTCGACTGATTGGTGGCTCCTCTCGATCCGAATCGGAGGATCGCGCGGGTGAGTTGCTCGACTCGGTTGGGCTCACCGGGCGGTTGCACCACAAGCCGTGGCAGCTTTCGGGTGGTGAGCAACAGCGGGTCGCAGTCGCCCGAGCGCTCGCGAACGACGCGCTCGTACTGCTCGCGGACGAGCCGTCGGGCAATCTGGACACGCAGACCAGCGACCAGCTGCACGATCTTCTGTTCCGATTGAGAGAGGAACGTGGCCTGGCGATGGTGCTCGTCACGCACAATCGCGAGCTCGCCGAGAGAGCGGACCGGATTCTCCTCCTCGCGGACGGGATCCTCAGTCCAGAGGCTCAGCAGTGAGCGACGATCCCCACATCTGCGAAGAGTGCGGCTCGGAGGACGCGGTCGTTCACCTCACTCAGATCGTTAACGACGAAGCCAAGGTCTTCCACCTCTGCAAGTCGTGCGCGGCGTCGAAGGGGGTGGCGTCCACGACAACGTCCGAGAACTTCCCCCTCACCGACTTCCTCGCGCAGATGGGAGACCCCGATGCCGGGGCTGAGCTCGGCGAGATGGACGAATCCTGCTCGTTCTGCGGGCTCACCTTCGCTGGGTTCCGTGAGGGCGGGCGGCTCGGCTGCCCACACTGTTACGCGACGTTCGACGCGTATCTAAAGAGTCTCTTACGGCGCATCCACGGGGGAGTGCAGCACGTCGGAAAGGTCTACCTGCCGCCCGATCCGACGACGACCGACAGAGAGAAGCGGCTGGAGGGCCTCCGCAGAAAGCTGCAACGCGCCATAAACACGGAAGATTTCGAGCGTGCGGCCAACTTGAGGGACGAGATCCGCACCCTCGAGCCCGCGAAAGGGTAGCGCGGCCACCCCATGACTCGGACGATCAACTAATTGATGATGGACGACCTGTCGACGATCTCCGACTACGGCCTGGGCTGGCTCGACGCGAGCGGCCCGCACTCCGACATCGTCCTTTCGACGCGTGTGCGCTTGGCGCGCAACCTCCAGGGGCACGCCTTCGGGCCCAGGTCGAGGCTGAATGACCGCCGGGCCGTCCTCGGACACGTGCGCGACACGGCGGAGCGGATCGAGCTGCTCGCTGGCGCCAGCGTCCAGCCCCTTTCCGAGCTCCCGGCTCGGACCCGGCAGATCCTACTGGAGCGCAGGCTCATCTCACGAGACCTGCTGGGCGAGGGGTCGGAGGGCCCCCCGGACGCGTCGGCGGTGGTGCTGGCACCCGACGAGCCCATAAGCGTGATGGTGAATGAGGAAGATCACCTCCGCCTTCAAGCCCTCGTGTCCGGACTTCGACTGGATGGTGCATGGAGTCTCGTAGATCGCCTGGACGAGGACCTCGGGCAGGAGCTCTCCTACGCGTACGACCACGAGCTGGGATTCCTCACGAGCTGTCCCACGAACGTAGGCACGGGGCTGAGGGCCTCCGTCCTGATGCACCTCCCGGGCCTCGTGCTCACGAAGGAGATCGGACGCGTGCTCCAGGGCCTGAGCCAGGTCGGGCTCACCTTCCGGGGGCTCTACGGCGAGGGCTCCGAGGTTGTCGGGAACTTCTTCCAGGTCTCCAATCAGACCACACTCGGAAAGAGCGAGGAGGACCTCGTCGATCATTTGGACCGAATCGTGCGTCAGGTCATCGAATACGAGACCAGGGCGCGACAAGTCCTGCTTCGAGACGCACCTCAAGTGACAGAGGATAAGATATGGCGGGCCTACGGCTTACTGCGCTACGCCCGATCTCTGTCCTTCGAGGAAATGATGAACCTCCTGTCGGGCGTGCGCCTCGGGACGAGTCTGAAACTTCTCCCTGGGCTCCGTGTATACTCGCTCAACAAAATCATGATCTACACTCAGTCCGCCCACTTGGAAGACGCAGCAGGGCGGGAGCTTCCAGCCACCGAATGCGATGCGCACCGTGCCACCTACGTGCGACGTATTCTGGCCACGGAGGGCGTGGTGACCCCTGACGAAGAGTCTCCCGGGAACGGTTCCCAGGGTGGACCCGCCGGCTCATGATCCCCGGACAGTAAGATGAACTACAACTTCACTGATCGTGTCCGCAAAGTCCTCGCCATGGCGAGAGACGAAGCCATCCGGCTCCAACACGACTATGTCGGAACGGAGCACATCCTGCTCGGCCTGATTCGCGAGGGCGAGGGTGTCGCGGCGGCTGTCCTGACCAATCTGAGCGTCGACCTCGACCAGATCCACGAACGGGTCGAGGAGTCGGTACGCAAGGGGAAGGCGACTATCGCCCTGGGCGAGCTGCCGTACACGTCGCGGGCCAAGAAGGTGCTGGAATTCGCGATGGCCGAAGCCCGCGAGCTGAACCATTCGTATGTTGGCACGGAGCACCTCCTCCTGGGGTTGCTCCGCGAGGAGAAAGGCATCGCGGCGCAGGTGCTCAATTCAATGGGCGTGAGCCTCGAGGAGGCCCGCGCAGAGACCCTCAAGGTGCTGGGGTCGGACGTGAGCCCGTCGGAGCCCGCCGGCATCGGCGGAGGATCGCCGGTCCCTTCAAGCGGCAAGGGCGACAAGAAATCGAAGACGCCTGCCCTCGATCACTTCTGCCGGGACCTGACCGACCTCGCCAAGCAGGGCAAGCTGGATCCCACTATCGGCCGCAAGCTGGAGATCGAGCGCGTCATCGAGATCCTGTGCCGCCGCAAGAAGAACAACCCCGTGCTGATCGGCGAGCCGGGCGTGGGCAAGACGGCCATCGTCGAGGGCCTGGCCCAGATCATCTCCCGAAATGAAGTCACGGAGGCGCTCAAGGACCATCGTGTGCTGGCCTTGGACATGGCCGCGGTCATCGCGGGCACGAAGTACCGAGGGCAGTTCGAGGAGCGCCTCAAGGCGGTCATGAACGAGATCTCACAGAACAAGAACGTGATCCTGTTCATCGACGAGCTGCACACGTTGGTGGGCGCCGGAGCGGCCGAAGGTGCAATCGACGCTTCCAACATGCTGAAGCCGGCGCTGGCGCGCGGTGAGCTCCAATGCATCGGAGCCTCCACGCTGAACGAGTATCGCAAGTACATCGAGAAGGACGGCGCCCTGGAGCGGCGGTTCCAGCCGGTCATCGTGGACCCGCCGGCGGTGGACGAGACCGTCGAGATCCTCAAGGGGCTTCGCACCCACTACGAAGACCACCACAAGATCGTGATCCCGGACGACGCGCTGGAAGCGGCGTCGAAGCTCGCGGATCGGTATATCACGGACCGCTTCCTGCCGGACAAGGCGATCGACGTCATCGACGAGGCGGGCGCACGCGCACGCATCGCGAGCCAGGTCCCGCCGCCCGAGGTCGAGGAGCTCAAGGAAGAGCTCGCGGAGCTCGCTGGCCGCAAAGAGGGAGCGATTCGCGATCAGGACTTCGAGCGCGCCGCCGAGCTGCGGGACGAGGAGCGGGAGCTGCAGCAGAGGATCCGGGAGCGGCAGGAGGAGTGGGAAGAGGAGCGCAAGCGCCACCGACCCGAGATCTCCGTCGAGAACGTCGCGTTCATCGTGAGCCGCTGGACCGGGATCCCCGTAACCCGTCTGCAACAGGCGGAGACGGAGCGGCTCGTCCACATGGAGGATGAGCTGCACAAGCGCGTCGTCGGGCAGGACCAGGCGATCGGAGCGATCTCCCGGGCCATCCGGCGCAGTCGCGCCGGCCTGAAGGATCCGAATCGACCCATCGGGTCGTTCATCTTCTCCGGCCCCACGGGGGTAGGGAAGACCGAGCTCGCGCGCGCGCTTGCCGAGTTCCTCTTCGCGGACCGCGATGCCCTCATTCGCGTGGACATGAGCGAGTACATGGAGAAGTTCTCGGTCTCCAGGCTGATCGGTGCGCCTCCCGGGTACGTCGGGTACGAGGACTCAGGAGCGCTCACAAAGGCCGTGCGCCGCCGCCCCTATTCCGTCGTATTGCTCGACGAGATCGAAAAAGCCCATCCGGATGTCTTCAACATTCTCTTGCAGGTGTTGGACGAGGGCCATCTGACCGACAACTACGGCCGTGTGATTGATTTCAAGAACACGGTCATCGTCATGACGTCCAACCTCGGTACGCGCGACATCTCGAAAGGCGGCACCCTGGGGTTCCATCAGGACAGCAGCGAGTCCAGCTACGAGCGGATGCGGGAGAAGGTCAAGGAAGAGATCGAGAGGGCCTTCAACCCCGAGTTCCTGAACCGGGTCGACGACACGATCGTTTTCCACTCGCTCAGCCGCGAGGACATCGGGCAGATCATCCACATCCTACTCGCGGACATCCACAGCCGCCTCGCGGAAGAAGAGCTTGCCCTCAACCTCAGCGACGCCGCTATAAGCTTCCTTGTCGACAAGGGATATGACGAGAAGTTTGGAGCTCGGCCGCTCAGGAGGGCCATCCAGCGCTTCCTCGAAGACCCGCTCTCGGAGAAGATCCTCATCGCCGAGTTCTCCGCCGGAGAACAAATCGAGGTGGATGTGGACGAGGGTGGGGATGCTCTCTCACTCGGAGCTGCGTCCGCGACGAAGACGTGACCCGACTCGCTGTCACACCTGTCCTAGCGCGACTCGTGGCCATGGGGCCGGCTGTGATCCTCTGGGTCGCGGCCGCTCTCTGCGCCCCGATCCAACTCGCGGCGCAGAACGTCCCCGCGGGCGGTGCTTTCGTCGATTCCGTCGCGGTCGAGGGTAACTCCCGCCTCACGGACGAAGAGATCCTCGCCGACCTCGGCATTCAGCCGCGCACGAACGTCTCTTTTCGTGATATCCAGGCCGGCTTGAAAGCGCTATGGGCCACGGGACAGTTCCGGAACATCAGCTTGCGCGCGCTCGGAGGGGTAGGGCAGCCCGTTCTACTCACGCTGGACGTCGAGGAGCACGACATCGTCACCCGCGTCGAGATCCTGGGCCTCGAGCGCCTGAGCGCGGGCTCGGTCCGGGACACCGCCAACCTGCAGCCTGCTCAGCCGTACTCGCCTCAAGAGATCGCGGTCGCTCAGGACTTCATCCGCAGTGAGTTGGCCGCCGACGGCATCCCCTTCGCCAGCATCGAGGAGCGCGTCCAGCCGGTCCCCGGCCGCCCCGGCGAGGTGCAGCTCGTTCTCGCGGTCACCGAGGGCCAGCGCGTTACGATTGCCCAAGTTGAGTTCCTCGGCAACGAGCACATCGACTCCGATGAGCTCCGCGGCGCACTCGGGACCAAGGCCGAGGGCTTTTGGTGGTTTCGCCCGGGTTCGTACGAAGAAAGCGCCCTCGACGACGATCTCCTTGCTCGATTGCCCCAGTTCTACCGGTCCCGGGGGTATCTCGACTTTCGGGTCTTCGGCGACACGCTCGTCATCGACCCCGAGACCGGGAAGACCAGACTCGAGGTCACGGTGGAAGAGGGCCCCCGGTATCGGCTCGGTGACTTTCTCATCGAAGGCAACAGCCGATTCCCGACCGAACAGCTCGAGCAATTCTTCCAGATCGGGGGCGGTGGCCTGCTCAGCAGCTTGGGGATCGGGGGCGACAATGAGACCCAACACCCGGTGTTCGACGTCGTGCGGTTCGAAGGCTCCGCGGAGGCTGTCGCCGGGCTATACCGGAACAACGGATACCTCACGTCGAGCGTCGAGCCCTTCCTCGAGAAGAGTGAGCCGGAAGGCGATGCGGACCCGGTCGTCAATGTGGGATGGCGCATCCAGGAAGGCCTGCCGGCCTACGTGAACCGAATCGAGGTCAACGGGAACGACTACACGTACGAGCGCGTCGTGCGGGAGCAGATCTTCCTGCTCCCAGGAGACATCTACTCTGAAGAGCTTCTGATCCAGAGCTATCAAGCGGTCTCGGGGCTGGGTTTCTTCGAGACGCCCATGGACCTCCCGAGCATCGAAGTCGACCCCGAGTCCGGCGATGTGAACATCACGTTTCGCGTGAGAGAGCGGCAGACGGGCACAGTGAACTTCGGAACAGCCATGGGCGGAGGGACCGGGCTCTCCGGCTTCCTCGGGTACGACCAGCCCAATCTGTTCGGTCAGGCCAAGGCAGGTAGTGTCCGCTGGGACTTCGGCCGCTACTCGAACAACTTCACACTGACATTCACCGACCCGGCGCTGTTGCGGTCTCGGGTGAGCGGTACGCTGTCGCTTTTCAACTCGAGGGACCGGTTCTTCCAGTTCACGTCAGGCCAGCGGCGCCGGATCGGGGCGTCTGCCCGCTTCGGGCTTCCGGTGCCTGGCTCCCTTCGTACCCGGCTGTTCGTCGGGTATTCGATCTCGAGGACCAAGTTCGAGCAGCGTTCATCGGTGACCGACACTTCGCTGTTCGGGCGGGACCCGGGAACGCTCAGTGCCGTCTCGATCAGTCTCCAGCGACAGACCCTGAACCATGCGCTCTTCCCGACTGCCGGGTCCCGGCAAAGCGCGTCCGTGGAGTTGAACGGCGGCGCATTCGGAGGCGACGGGAACTTCAGGAAGTACGGCGCGGAGGGTACGTGGTACGTGCCCGTCGGCCAGCTCGGGGGTGGCTCTCCCGGATCGACTCCGATCCGCACGGCCCTGGGACTCAGCATGCGAGGTGGCATGATCTTCGGGGACGCGGCGCGTTTCCCGTTCGATCAGTTCTGGATGGGCGGCGTCCAGTTCGGAGAGCGGCTGCGCGGCTACGACGAGACGACGATCACTCCGGCTGGGTTCTTCGACCGTGGGTCGGGGTCGGGCATCCTCGAGGGCGAGAGGCTAGGCAATGCCTTCATGACGTTGACCGCCGAGTACGCGATCAGATTCAACGACAGCATGTCGCTCGCCTTCTTCTACGATGCAGGCAACGTCTGGCGGTCTCCGGGCGAGATCGACCCCACGCGCATGTTCAGGGGAGCCGGCTTGGGCGCGCAGCTCGTGACCCCGTTCGGACCTTTAGGCCTTGATTACGCGTATGGATTCGACAAGGTCAATCCGGGTTGGCAGCTTCACTTCCGCCTCGGACCAGGATTCTAGACAACCCGCGTGCTTGACGTGCAAATACAGACGCTCTCGGAGATTCGAAAAATGCGCTCACTTCAGTTTGCTCTGACCGCCGGGCTCCTGTTCGTGCTGGCGGGTAGCGCCGCGGCGCAGGGGCCGACCAAGATCGGCTACATCAACTCACAGGCCATTCTGGCGCAGACTCCAGGGGCCACGGAGGCTCAGGACCAGTTCGAGCGGGACATGGCTCGATACCGCGCTGAAGTGGAGCAGATGGGACAGGAGCTGGA
This sequence comes from Longimicrobiales bacterium, assembly GCA_965248625.1. Lineage (GTDB taxonomy): Bacteria > Gemmatimonadota > Gemmatimonadetes > Longimicrobiales > Gaopeijiaceae. Next base: position 4,461,687 of record OZ252109.1, read on the forward strand.
AGAGCTGATGTCCCAGTTCGAACAGCAGCAGCTGACCCTCTCGCCACAGGCCAAGGACACGCAGACGCAGACCATCCAGACCAAGCAACAGGAGTACAACACCCGTCTTCAGCAGCTGGAAGAGGAAGCGGGACGGCGGCAGGCCGAGCTCGTGCAGCCCATCATGGATCGAGTCACGGCTGCGATCGACCAGATTCGCGAGGAAGGCAACTACACCGTGATCTTCGACCTAGCTTCCGAGTCGATCGTCTCCGCCGATCCGGCCGGGGACATCACGGATGTCGTCATCGAGCGACTCGTACAAATGGCGTCGACAGGGAGCTGACAACTCTCCCACCCACAACAACTCGACGGCCCACTGACTCGCACCGCGTTGCGGGCCGTGGGCCATCGCTTTCCCCCCCCTCCGGATTACGCGCGTCCCACACTGGGGACTCCGTGGGTTCCTACCACACGGGAGTGCGTCATGAGCACAATTGAAGGAAGGCCCCGCGGTTACGGCCCTCTCGACCTGGGAGAGGCCGCCAGGCTCACCCATGCGCGATTGGAGGGGCAATCCGACTGGGTCGTTCGCGACGTCGTGCCCATCGGACAGGCCGGACCGGGAAAGCTCGGCTTCCTCGCCGACCGGAGATACGTGAAGCACGTGCCTGACGAGGGAGTCGAAGCCGCCCTCGTTTCGGCCGAGCTCGCCGACGCGATCCGTGCTTCGGTTCCCAACGTGCTTGTCACGGACGAACCCCGAGTGGCTCTCGCCCAACTCATCGACCGGCTCCACCCGGAGCTCGCCCCCGAGCCCGACATCCACCAGACGGCGGTTCTCGGACGGGGCGTCGTGCTCGGTAACGGAGTGCGCGTCGCGCCGTATGCCGTCCTGGAGGACGACGTGGTGGTGGGCGACCACGCTCAGATCGGTGCTCACGTCTCCGTGGGCCGAGGCTCCAAGATCGGTACCGAATCCTACCTTCATCCGCACGTCGTTCTATACCCAGGAAGCGAGCTGGGCGAGCGGGTGGTCCTCCACTCCGGGACCGTCATCGGCTCTGACGGATTCGGTTATGTGATGCACGAGGGACGGCATCTCAAGATCCGTCAGGTAGGCGGTTGCCGCATCGGTGACGACGTAGAGATCGGAGCCCAGTGTTGTGTCGACCGCGGGTCCATCGGTGACACCGTGGTCGGGGACGGCACGAAGGTCGACAATCTCGTCCAGGTAGGCCACAACGCCCTTGTCGGAGAGAATGTTCTGCTTGTCGCGCAGGTGGGCATCTCTGGGTCCACGATGCTCGGAAAGGGCGTCGTGATGGCAGGCCAGTCAGGCGCGGCCGGCCACCTCGAGATCGGAGACGGTGCGCAGGTCGCGGCGCAGACGGCGGTGCTTCGCGACGTGCCTGCAGGCGAACAGGTGGTGGGCTTCCCAGGCCGACCACGGAGGGAGTTCTGGAAGACGATGGCCGCCGCAAGGAAGCTGCCGGAGCTAATGGCCCGGGTGAGCGAGCTGGAAGGCCGTCTGGCGGCCGTCGAACCCTGAGAGCTGGCACAAAAAATGGTTAGATTTCGTCGTTGCTTTCGTTTTGCGGTCCTGACCACCATCCCGCCACGCCCGCAAGGGCATCGCCCCGCGATCTGATGAAAGCCGGCACACAGCGGACGATTGGTCGCGAGGTCAGCCTCGACGGGGTCGGTGTCCACTCGGGCGAGTCGGCAACGCTTCGCTTCCACCCCGCAGGGCCCGGCAGCGGAATCCGTTTCCGACGCACCGACCTTCCCGGAGAGCCCGAGATTCCCGCGACGTTGGAGCGGGTGGTCGGAACTGAGCTCGGAACGTCCATCGGGTGCGGCGAGGCGCGCATCCTCACCGTCGAGCACGTCATGGCGGCGCTCGCGGCCCACGGGATCGACAACGCGCGGCTGGACTTGTCTGGCCCGGAGCCGCCGATCCGGGACGGTAGCTTCGTCGAGTACCTCGACGTGTTGGAGGCCGCCGAGCTCGTCGAGCAGGACGCGCCTCGCCGCGTGCTGAGGCTCACGGAGCCCGTTGCGGTCTGCACCGACGGAGGCGAGTCCTACGTCGCGGCGCCGGCGTCCGAGCTCCGCATCACCGCGTCCATCGACTTCGAGCACCCTGCGATCCTGCGTCAATCCGGCTCTTTCACGCTGTCTGACGGGGTCTTCCGCTCCGAGATCGCTCCTGCCCGCACCTTCGGATTTCTGGCCGAGGCCAAAGAGCTGAGAGCTCGTGGATTGGCTCAGGGAGCTTCGCTGGAGAATACCATCGTTCTCGACGACGAAGGGGTGATGAACGACGGACTGCGCTACTCGGACGAGTTCCTGCGGCACAAAGTCGGAGATCTGCTCGGGGACTTGGCGCTGCTGGGCGCTCGTCTAGAGGGACATCTGGTAGCGGACCGGCCGAGCCACCGGGGCAACGTCGAGCTGGCGCGTAAGATCGCCGCCATCGCGGGTCCCGGCGCCGCTTCCCCGACGGTGGACGTGCAGCGGATCATGAGCCACCTGCCGCATCGATACCCCATGCTCCTCGTCGACCGCGTTCTCGAGATCGAGGCGGGACGCCGGATCACCGCACTCAAGAACGTCACGGTCAATGAGCCGTTCTTCCAAGGACACTTCCCGGGGCACCCCATCATGCCGGGGGTGCTCATCCTCGAGGCCATGGCCCAGGCGGGTGGGCTACTGCTGTTGGACTCGGTAGATGACCCTGAGGACAAGGTGGTGTACTTGATGTCGTTGGATAAAGTGAAGTTTCGTCGCCCGGTGACACCCGGCGATCAGCTCGTGTGCAAGCTGGAGCTGCTCCAGTTCAGGCGTAACGTGTGTCGGATGAAGGGGGAGGGGTACGTGCAGGGCGAAATCGTAGCCGAGGCCGAGATCAAGGCACGGATCGTAGATCGATGAGCGAGACTCTTGCAGGTGCATCCGAACGCGCGGAGATCGACGTTCATGCCACTTCGGTGGTGGACAGTGAGGCGGAGCTGGGGCCAGGCGTCACCGTCGGTCCGTTCTCCATCATCGGCCCCAATGTGCGGGTGGGTGCGGGAACGGAAATCGGTGCACATGTGCTGATCGAGAAGGACACCTCCGTAGGCGAGAGCTGCCGGATCTTCCAGGGCGCCGTGCTCGGCACCGATCCTCAGGATCTCAAGTATCAAGGCGAATACTCCGAGCTCCTAGTTGGTGACCGAACCGTTGTACGCGAGTATGCGACCCTCAACCGTGGGACCGCGGCGTCGGGACGCACGATGGTGGGCAGCGACTGCCTCCTGATGGCCTACTCGCACGTTGCCCACGACTGTCGCCTCGGGAACCACGTCGTCCTGTCGAACGCGGTCAACATGGCAGGCCACGTCACGATCGAGGATTGGACCATCATCGGTGGACTCGTCCCGATTCATCAGTTCATCCGCATCGGCGCTCACGCGTTCGTCGGAGGTGGGTTCCGCGTTACCACCGACATACCGCCGTACTGCCGGGCGGCGGGTCTGCCGCTCAAGCTTTACGGTCTGAACGCCGTGGGGCTGGAGCGACGTGGCTTCCCGTCTGAGACCCGCCGGCTGCTGAAGCAGACGTACCGGACCCTCTTCCAATCGGGCCTGAACGTATCCCAGGGCATCGAGCGCGTGGAGACCGAGGTCGAGCAGGTCCCCGAGGTCCGCCATTTCCTCGATTTCATCCGCAACAGCGAACGGGGCATCACCCTCGGATGAGGGGGTCCGGCCCCCCGATCCGGGTAGGGGTGGCTGGAGTGGGAAGCGTGGGGTTTCATCACGCGAGGATCCTGCGCGAGCTCCCCGGCATCGAGGTTCCCGGTTTCTACGACGTCGACACGGCCCGTGCCGACTTTGTCGGGCGAGAGCTGGATCTCCAGCCGATGGCGAGCTTCGCCGACCTCCTCGACACTCTGGATGCTCTTGTGGTGGCGGTCCCCACCTCTCACCACGAAGAGGTGGCTGTCGCGGCTCTCGAACGAGGCGTCCACGTACTCGTCGAGAAGCCCATCGCGCCCGAGCTCGAGGCGGCCGATCGAATCCTCGAGGCCGCCCACCGGTCGGGCGCAATCGTCCAGATTGGCCACGTGGAGCGCTTCAACCGTGCGCTCCAGGCCGCCGAGCCCTACCTGGAGTCGCCGCTGTTCATCGAGTCGCACCGGACGGCCCCGTTCGTTCCGAGGGGCACGGACGTGGCCGTGGTCCTCGATCTGATGATCCACGACATCGACTTAGTGCAGGCGCTCGTGAGGTCGCCCGTGGACCAGATCGCGGCCACGGGCATCCCTGTGCTGACGCGCTCGGTGGATATCGCGAACGCACGGCTTACTTTCGAGAACGGTGCCGTCGCGAACCTGACTGCCAGTCGCGTCTCCACGGAGAGGCTGCGGATGCTCCGCGTATTTCAGCGTTCAGGGTATCTGCGGCTCAACCTCCTGGACGGCACGGGAGAGTTTCTTCGCCTGCGGCAGGAGCTGCCGGCGCTGTTGGCCGACCCGACCGGTCTTCCGGCCCAGGCGAGTACGGGATTGGAGGACATCGTCGAACGCATCCCCATCGAGGGACCACAAATGGAGCCCCTGCGTCGAGAGCTCGAGGGCTTCAGGGACACCGCTCTCGGGCTCCGCGCGCCCGCCGTGTCAGGCGAAGAGGGTCGCGCCGCCCTGGAGATCACGTTGTCGATCGAGAAGAGGATTCTAGAGCATGTCGCTGATTCGCGTCCGGCGTAACCGCAAAAAGGACTGGATCGACGTGAAGCCGGGCCGGGGTCCGATGAAGCTCGGGGCCCTGCTCGTGCTCGTGATCGTCATTATCTGGTACCTCGGCTTCCGGTTCTGATCCGTGCAGGATGACCCGGTGATCCTCCTCCTCGCGGGGGAGGCGTCGGGCGACCTACACGGAGCCGCCGTCGCTCGCGCACTCCGCGAGAAATGGCCAGCCGTGACGCTCCTCGGGTTGGGCGGGGAGCGAATGGAGGCCGAGGGGGTGGACCTGATGGCTGGGCTCGAAAGCCTGGCCGTTATGGGCTTCGCCGAGGTTGCCAGGCACATCCGGTTCTTTTGGCGGCTGGAGCGGCTCGTACGTGGCGTGATCCATGAAGGCGGTGTCGATCTCGTCATCCCGATCGACTACCCGGGCTTCAACCTCCGGATCGCGCGGTACGCGAAGTCGATAGGAATCCCGGTCCTCTATTACATCGCGCCTCAGGTCTGGGCGTGGCGGCCGTCGCGCGCCCGTCACATGGCGCGGGACACCGACCACGTCGCGGTGATCCTTCCGTTCGAGGTCGATTTCCTCCGTGAAGCCGGCGCCCGGGCAACGTTCGTCGGCCACCCGCTCCTCGAGCTGCGGGAGGAGATGCCGTCGCGCACGATGTTCTGCCAAGAACACGGGCTCGATCCGGAGCGGCCCATCCTCGCACTCTTCCCTGGGTCCCGGCGCCAAGAGCTGGACCGGCACTTGGATCTGTTCACAGGGGTGGCGCGCCGCCTCGGCGCATCACGCCCCGTTGTTCAAGCCGCTGTCGCACGCGCTCCGGGGCTGCCCCCTCAGAGCTACTCTTCCGCTGGCGTCGTCGTCGCCGAAAACGGTCGACATCTGCTGCACCACGCGCACGCCGCGATCGTCAAGTCGGGCACCTCCACGGTCGAGGCGGCTCTAGCAGGGGTGCCGTTCGTCACCGCGTACCGGACACACCCGCTGACCTACGCACTCGCTCGCCGCCTGGTGGAGGTGGACCACATCGCCATGGCCAACCTCATCGCCGGGCGGCGCGTGGTACCCGAGCTCGTTCAGGCCGAGGCAACGGCTGAACGACTGGAGGCCGAGCTGTTGCCGTTGGTAGACGACACCGAGCGCCGCCGCGACGTCTTGGCCGGTCTCGCCGGAGTGCGTGCGGCACTCGGGTCGCCCGGAGCGGCGGGAAGGGTGGCTGGGCTGGCCGAAGAGCTCCTGGCCGCCTCTGGACGGAGAGCGGCCACCTCGTGATCCGTGCAGCGCTCGAGTCGCGGCTGAAAAGGCTTTGGCGGGCGCCCGGAAGGGACGCCGGCATGCTCGGACGGGTTCTGGCGCCCTTCGAGTTGGCGTTCACCGCCGGGGTCGCTTTGCGCAACGGCGCCTACGACAGGGGATATCGGGCGGTCGAGTCGGCATCCGTACCGGTGATTTCCGTCGGGAACCTCGCGGTGGGTGGAACTGGGAAGACACCGTTCGCGGCGTGGATCGCAGCCGGCCTGGTCGAGCTGGGGGCATCCCCCGCGATCGTTTCCAGAGGGTACGGCAGCGACGAGACGAAGCTCCACCGGGCTTGGAATCCAGACGTCCCCGTCGTCGTGGACGCGAAGCGTGTCCGCGGGGTGTCCACCGCGGTCCGCGGCGGCGCCGACGTGGCTGTGCTGGACGACGGCTTCCAGCACAGATCCCTCGCCCGCGACCTGGATCTCGTCCTCGTTGCGGCCGAGCACCCTCATCCGGTTCACCTCCTGCCGCGAGGCCCATACCGGGAGCCTGAGCACGCGCTCGCCCGCGCCACCGGAATCGTCATGACACGTAGGACCGCGAGCCTGGACGCTGCCCACGCTCGCGCGGCCTCCATCCTAGCGGCGGTTGGCGACGGCTGGGCAGGCGGAGCAGGATTGGTTCACGCACGCCTCGCGCCCGTCGGCTGGTACGATTTGGGCGGTACCGCCGCGCCCATCCCGACCGGAGAGGTCCTGGCCGTCTCGAGCGTCGCGGGGCCTGAGGAGTTTCATCGATTGATCGAGCGTGATTCCCCGGACCTCCGCATCGACCAACTCGTCTTTCCCGATCACCACGAGTACCGCGGCTCAGAGCTGACGGCGATCGCACGCAGAGCCGGAACCCGAACGGTCGTCACAACGGAAAAGGACGGGGTCAAGCTCAAGGTGCTCGGCGGGCTCGGAGTCGACGTCCGCGTCCTGCATCTCTCGGTCGAGGTCGACGAGGGCGTGGCCTGGCTGGAGCAAGCGCTCGCCCGCGTGCTGCGGGAGGTCCCGGCAGTCCGCGACGCCCGCGTGGCCCATGACCCCTCCGCGTCCCGCGACCCCGGCGAAGAGGGCGAACCCGGCGCCGCCGAGGGGCTGCCCCCCGACGAGCCGAACCCGTGATCGTGCGCATCCTCGTTGTCGGCCGAGCACGGGGCACTCTGGCGGAAGCGGTGGTCGAGTACGAGAATCGGGCCCGGCATTATTGGAAGATCGAGGTGACCGAGTTAGCCGCGGGGGCCTCGAGCGCCAAGGCATCCTCTACCGCGGTTCGCGAGGCCGAGGGCGCCCGCATTGTCGCACGTCTGGCAAAGGATGAGTCCGTCGTCGCGCTGACACGAGGCGGGCGCCTGATGGACTCGACCGCGCTGGCGGGCTTTCTGGAAAAGGCGGCTCTTGAATCCGTCCGGGCCGTCACGTTTGTCGTCGGCGGGGCGTTTGGGCTGTCCGACGGGGTTTTACGGGCCGCGGGGCAGCGTCTGTCCCTGTCGCGCCTCACGCTCCCCCACGAAATGGCGCGCCTCGTCTTGACGGAGCAGATCTACCGGGCGGGGACGATCCGCCGGGGGGAGCCCTATCACAAAGGAGCATCGTGACGCACACGGGGAGGTCCCTCTGAACCTAGAGATAGACGTCGGCCGGCCCACGGGCCCGCGCCTGGTACAGGATTACCTCGCCAGCCGCCCGGAGGCTCTCGCGTTCTTTCGGGGCTCGCCCCATCGCGCGGACACCTTCGCCGAAAAGGCGGACGAGATCGATTCGCGGTTCGACCGCGTCAGGCGCGTACAGGCTGTCGAGGCCCTCCACTCGCCGAGCGAGGAGGTGGCCCTCCGGCTGGAGCGCCTCGTCGACGACGGCGGATTCTTCGTCACGACGGGCCAGCAGCCCGGCCTCTTCACAGGACCCCTGTACAGCATCTACAAGGCCCTTACCGCGGTGAAGCTGGCCGCCGCGTTGGAGCCTCGGTTGAGGAGGCCGGTCGTCCCCCTCTTCTGGGTGGCGTCGGAGGATCATGATTGGGCCGAGTGCGACCACACCTATCTGTTGAGCACGGAAAACGAGCTACACCGCCTGGCTTTGGACGGGCCCGCCGGGCGGAACGATCGGCCCATCCACCGAGTCCCAATGGCCGAGGAGATCACGGCGCTCGTGGACGAGCTCGGAGCGCTGTTCCCGGACAACGACTTCAAGGAGCGGTATCTGGAGGACCTGCGCTCCGCCTACTCGCCTGGAAGGGCGATGAGCGACGCCTTTCGGGAGATCCTCGAGAAGCTCCTGTCTCCCTTTGGCGTCGCGTTCGTGGATGCGGCCGGGCCGGCGCTCAAGCACGCTTCACACGACGTGCTCATGGCCGCCTTGGATGGTTCGGAGCAGGAGGAGGCTCTTCTTGCCGAAAACGCCCGCCGGCTGGGCGAGGCCGGGTACGACGTACAGGTGTCGATCCTCCCCGAGGGCGTGAACCTCTTCTTGGAAGGACCCGCCGGGCGCGAGCGCGTCTATCGGACAGAAAGCGGGTTCAAGCTCAGGCACTCCGGCGAGACCATGAGCCGAGACGAGCTGCTTGCCCGGCTCGACCGCGATCCGCTGATCCTGAGCCCCAACGTGCTGCTACGTCCAGTTGTCGAAAGCTCGGTGTTTCCAGTCGTGGCGTACGTGGCCGGACCCGGTGAGATCGCGTATTGCGCGCAGCTCGCTGGGCTGTTCGACGCCCACCACATCCGCATGCCCGTGATCTACCCACGCTTCGGAGCCACCGTTGTCGAGTCGAAGACCCGCAAGGTCCTCGACAAGTTCGGGCTGTCCGCCAACGATCTCGCCCGTCCACACCACCAGTTGGCGGGAGAGATCGTGCGGGAGGGCCTTCCGGACTCCCTGCGCCAGGCACTCGGAACGCTTCGCGGGGGTATTGCGAAGGGCGTGGGCGCGCTAGAGAGCGAAGTGGCCAAAGTCGACCCGACACTCAAGGGGCCCGTCGGGCACGTCCGGACAGTCGCCTTCGCTGCCTTGGACGATGTGAACAAGAAGATCGTCCAGAGCCTGAAGCGGGAAAACGAGATCGCGTTGAGTCAGCTCGAGAAGGCCCAGTTGCACGTCTATCCCGAAGGGCGGCCACAGGAACGGGCGTTGAACGCTTTCTATTATCTGATGCGCTACGGAGCGGGATTCCTGGACGCTCTCGCTGGGAGGTTCAGCGTCCACTTCTCGGAAGAAGAGGCGGGAGAAGAGGCGGACGAAGGGGCGGACGAAGGGGCGGACGAAGGGAAGGGGAGTAGCAATGCCTAGAGAAAGGCCTCACACGTGTTGCCGCGCTCATTCCAGCGACCCTAACTTCACCCGATGATCCTGTTCCTCTTGGTCCTCGTGCTCCTGATCCCGATCCTGTCGATCGTGCTCGACTCGCAAGTCGGCCAGGCACTAGCGGCCCGGTTGGAGCGCCGAAGCCTGGGGCAGCCGGACAATGCCACCGAAGAGCGGATCGGCTTCCTCGAAAACGAGACCGAACGGCTCAGCACCGAGTTGAACCGCCTGTCCGAAGAAAGCCAGTTCCTCCACAAGCTCCTCGCCGAGCGCGCGGAGAGCCAGGTGCTGCCCCCTGGTGACTCCAAGGACTGAGTCCACGCAAAGCCTAGTCCGCAGTGGTGGCCGCGCCGCGGCTTGGGTGGCCGCGGGCATTTTCGCGAGCAGGGTCGCGGGGCTCGTTCGCGAGTCGGTCTTCGCATTCTTCTTCGGCAGCACGCCCTTCGCCGACGCGTGGAGGGCCGCGCTGCGCATCCCCAACGTCCTCCAGAACCTCCTGGGTGAGGGCACGCTCAGCGCCTCGTTCATCCCGATCTACGCAGAGCTTCTCGAGCGTGACGAGCACGTGGCGGCCGGTCGATTCGCGGGGGCCGCGTTCGGAATCCTGACCGCGACGGCCGGAGCACTCGCGTTGGCCGGTGTACTCCTCGCCCCAGTGGTCGTCACGCTGTTCGCGCCCGGCTTCGATGGCGAGGTGAGAGACCTCACGATCGCGCTGGTGCGGATCCTGTTTCCGATGACGGGTGTCCTCGTGCTGTCGGCCTGGGCACTCGGAATCCTCAACAGCCACCGGCGTTTCTTCGTGTCGTACGTGGCGCCGGTGCTTTGGAACCTGTCCATCATCGTCACGATGGTGACCCTCGGTTGGCTCTGGGCCTTCGAGCAAGACGATCTGATCGTAGCGCTGGGTTGGGGAGCCCTCGTGGGCGGCGTCCTCCAGCTAGGGGTCCAGCTGCCGTTTCTCCGAGGTCTGCTCCAGCACTTCAAGCCGACGCTCGACCTCGACGTACCCGGAATCCGCGAGGCCATCCGAAACTTCGTTCCCGTCGTGTCGGCGCGCGGTGTCGTGAACCTCAGCGCGCTTGCCGAGCTGACCATGGCGACGCTTCTGTTCAGCGGGGCCGTGGCCATCCTCGGATACGCCCAGATCCTCTACGTTCTTCCGATCTCGTTGTTCGGCCTTTCGGTCGCTGCGGCCGAGCTTCCAGAGCTGTCTCGCCAACGGTCGGAGGACGTGCGGGTTCTGGCTGGCCGGGTGTCGAAAGCACTCGAGCGAGTGGCCTACTTCGTCGTGCCCTCGGCGCTCGCATACTTCTTCTTCGGGGACATCGTAGCTGCCGCGCTGTTCCAGCGTGGCGAGTTTGGTCTCGAGCAGACGATGGGGACCTACGCCGTGCTCGCGGCCTACAGTATCGGCCTGCTCCCGTCGGCGAGCTCTCGCCTTCTTTCGTCCGCCTTCTACGCGCTTCGCGACACCCGCACGCCAGCCCGAATCGCGTACCTGCGCGTCGCAGTCTCATTGGCGCTCGGTGCTGCCTTGATGTTCCCCCTCGACCGCGTCGCGTTCGGAGACGTCAGGATGGGAGCGGCGGGGTTGGCCATTGGCACGTCCATCGCTGCGTGGATCGAGTACGCGCTTCTCCGGGGTAAGCTCGGCGCTGTCCTCGGTCCGCATGCGCCTGAACGCGGGCGGGTGTTCCGGATCGTCGTCGCCGCCGCTCTGGGAGCTGCCGCGGGTCACTGGGGCGCAGCACTGGTTCCCGGCCAGCACCCCGTGATCGTGGCTGCGGGAACGCTGTTGCCCTTCGGGGTAGCATACCTTGCCGCGACGGGACTGCTGGGTGTCGGGATCTCGCTCCGCAGCGTCGTCGCGTCCCGCCAAATCGATACATCGGGCTCCGCGTAGGGAAAGTGTGACAATCGGCCCCAAGCAACTCGACCATCTTCCCACCCGACCCGGGGTCTATCTGTTCAAGGGCGGGCAGGGCGAGGTGATGTACATCGGGAAGGCGAAGTCCCTCCGCCCTCGGGTACGGAGCTATTTCCGCTCCGATCGCTCCCAATCAATACGAACGCGCGAGCTTGCCCGCAGAGTCGAATCCGTCGATACGCTCGTCGTCGGCTCGGAGGCCGAGGCGCTGATTCTGGAAGCCAACCTGATCAAGGAACATCGGCCTCGCTTCAACATCCAACTGCGCGACGACAAGACATATCCGCACATCAAGGTGACGACGAAGGAAGCGTTTCCTCGCGTCTATGTGACCCGGCGAATCCATAAGGACGGATCCCGATACTTCGGTCCGTTCACTTCGGTGGGGCTGATGAGGCACGCCCTGGAGGTCGTGAAGCGACTCTACACCGTCCGCTCCTGCCGCTACCGGCTCCCGAACGACGCACCGAGTCGCCCTTGTCTCGACTACCACATCGGACGATGTCAGGCGCCCTGCGTCGGACTTCAGAGCCAGGAGTCCTACCGGGAGATGATCGACGAGATCCTGCGTGTTCTCGGTGGTGAAACGGAGTCGGTGCGAAGCGATGTAGAGGCCCGCATGCACGCGTCGGCCGACGCACTCGACTTCGAGGCGGCGGCGCGACACCGGAACGTGCTCCAGGGTCTGGACAACTTGGCTCGCGGTCAGCGCGTCCATCGTATGGGCGGTGGCGATCAGGACGTGCTCGGCCTGGCCCGCGACGGCAAGCTGGCGACTGCGGTCGTGCTCAGAATCCGCGGGGGCGTCCTGCTGGGCCGTCAAACGCAACGCCTCTCGGGAATCGCAGACGAAGACGACGCGTCGCTGCTCGGCACGGTGGCGACACGCTTCTACCTGGGTCGCGGGGAAACGGGAAGGTCGGAGCTGCCGCGCGAGGTGCTCATCCCGCTCGAGTTCGCCGACCGCGCCCTCCTAGAGGACATCTTGACCGAGACCGCCGGGCGGAGGGTCAGGTGCCACCGGCCGAAGCGGGGGGAAAAGCTTCGGCTCGTCGACCTGGCCAACGCGAATGCGCGACATACGATGGAGGACCGCGTCACAGCGCTCGAATACGCGGCAGACCGAGCGGACGAGGTGTTGTACGATCTCCAGAACAAGCTCGGGCTCAAGGTCGTCCCGCGGCTGATGGCCTGTTTCGACGTCTCACATACGCAGGGCTCAGACACGGTTGCGAGCGCGGTCGTCTTCGAGAACGGAGAGCCGAAGAAAGCCGGATATCGCCACATGCGCATTCGCGGTGAATGGGGGAACGACGACTTCCGCTCGATGGCCGAGGCGGTCTCGCGTTACTTCGCACGACTCGTGGAGAAAGAGGAGCCCATGCCGGATCTCGTGCTGGTGGACGGAGGAAAAGGGCAGCTGTCCGCTGCCCGCGACGCATTGTTCGCCATCGGGCTTCGGGACACCGCCTTGGCTTCGCTCGCAAAGCGCGAGGAGGAAGTGTTTCTTCCCGGCCGGCGCGAACCGGTGCGGCTGGGGAGAGCTGACCGCGCGCTACACCTCCTTCAGCGGATGCGGGACGAGGCTCATCGGTTCGCCGTGAGCTACAACCGGAAGCTTCGGCGGCGACGCACGCTGCAGAGTGAGCTGGATGAGATTCCCGGTATCGGCGTGAACCGGCGCCAGGCACTTCTCTCCCGCTTCGGTTCTGTCCGGGGCATCCGCGCTGCCGACGCGGTAGAGATCACCCGGCTTCCGGGCTTCAGCGACATCCTGGCCAACCGGGTCCTCACCTACCTCGGGAAATGACGGATACGCGCCCAATGACCGAGATCCGCACCCGCTTCGCGCCAAGTCCGACGGGCGCTCTGCACCTCGGGAATGCCCGTACGGCGGTCTTCAACTGGCTGTACACGCGCCATAATGGGGGGGCGTTGGTCCTGCGGATCGAGGACACCGACGTTGCGCGCAATGTCGAGGGCTCCCACGACTCGATCTACGAGGACCTGCGATGGCTCGGGATCGAGTGGGACGAGGGTCCCGACATTGGTGGGCCGCACGCTCCCTATCGCCAAAGCGAGCGCGGAGCGCTGTATTCGTCCGCGGCGGATCGCCTCGTTGAGTCCGGCCAGGCCTACCCGTGTTATTGCACTTCGGACGAGAATGCACGTGAGCCCGAGGAATCGAGCACGGGCGAGTCACACTCTCGATACCCCGGCACGTGCCGCTCCTTGAGTGCCGAAGAGCGTGCAGAGCGGGCGCGGGACTCGGGACCTCCGCTGATCCGCTTCAACGTGCCGGCGGAAGAGATCCTCGTTCAGGACGTCGTTCGGGGAGACGTCGCGTTCCCCGCCGGCGATTTCGGCGATTTCGTGTTGGTAAGGCGCGACGGTCGACCGACGTACAACTTCGCGGTCGTGGTGGACGACGTCGAGATGCGGATCACGGACGTGATTCGCGGGATCGGGCACCTCTCGAACACGCCTAAGCAAGCGGTACTGTTCGATGCTTTAGGAGAACCGCGGCCCCGCTTCGCACACCTTCCCTTGGTGTTGGGACAGGACCGGCGAAAGCTGTCGAAGCGCGAGGACGCCCTGTCGTTGGCCAAGCTACGCGCAGAGGGATACCCGCCCACGGCACTGGTCAACTACCTGTCTTTGCTCGGGTGGTCGTCCCCGGACGGCGAAGAAGTGCTGGACGTCGACGAGCTCGCTGATCGAGTGGATCTCGACCGGGTGGGAGCGAGTAACACGGTGATCGATCCAGAGAAGCTCAGGTGGATCGCGAGCCAGCACGTCGCCCGGATGCCGATCGAGGAGGTGGTCGCCAACGCCACCCCGTACATAGATTCCGCGAGGGCGCCGTTGACGGGCGAGGACCTCGCCGAAGCCATCGACATCGTCCGAACCCGCATCTCCGTGTTCGGCGAAATCAACGAGCACTTGTCGTTCTTCCACCCGGCGCCCGGACCGGAGCTCGACCGGGCGCGAGCTGAGGTCAGAACGGATCCAGAAGCGGCAGGCGTCCTTCGAGCCGTCAGCAGAGGGCTCGAGACCATCGATACCTGGGAGCCAGCAGAGGTTTCCAAGGCAATCCGCGCCGTGGGAAAGAGCGTCGGTGCTCGAGGTCCGGCACTCTTCCATCCGGTGCGGAAGGCCGTGACAGGGAGGGAAAGCGGGCCCGATATCGGCCGGGTGATGGGCGTCCTAGGACGCGACGAGACGTTGGCTCGAATTGCAGTCACGCTCGAACGATCGACGGTTTGACTCATGTCCTTTGCTCGTATATCGTTCCGGAGTTTTCCAACAGGCGATGGTGTGGGCGCGCGTGGCGCGCCTCTCAGCAACAGGAGGAGCGGAATGAAGGTCCGAGTCGGAATCGTGCTAGCAGCCAGCGTCGCGATCGCGGCGGGGGGCTGCGCCGCCAGCGGTGGGGGCGGTGGCTCAGAGGCAGTCGGGCCCGCCGGCGCGGGCGCACTCGTATCCGGCGGTACGCCTCCGCGAGACAACACGTACACCCGGAGCGCGGCCCTGTATCTGTCCCGGGCCCAGCAGAACCCTGATCCCAATGAGCGGGAGCAGCGCTTCCAGGAGGCGCTCACCGCTTCGCTCGACGGGATCGCCAACCAGGCCGGCAATCCCAAGTCCTACATGCAGGCCGGCCAGGCCTACGTCGGCCTCACGGACCTCGTCGGCGCCGACTCGATGTGGACCAAGGCGGCGGAGATCTATCCGGCCTACTTCATCGAGATCGATCCACTGCGTGAGCAGCAATGGGTGAACTTCTACAACCAGGGCATCAACCAGATCCAGGCTGGTGCGAGCGAGGATGCGATCCCGCTCCTCGAAAGGGCGCACTCGATCTATCGGGGACGGCCGGAGGCAATGCTCAATCTGGCCTCCCTCCACGCCCAACTCGCCAACGACGACGAGGCCATTCGTTGGTACCGGGAGTCGCTCGAGCTCATGCGCGGCCCCGAAGCCGAGGAGCAGACCTCCGAGACGTTGGAGAGCTGGGCGGAGAACGAGGAAATCGCAGCTTTCAACGTCGCGCAGATCCTGGGCAGCGCTGGACGCAATGACGAGGCTGAAGCCGCGTACCGCGATTTCCTGGAAGGCGACCCGGAGAATGTGACGGCCCTCAGCAACCTCGCGGTCATCCTCATGAACATGGAGCGCGGCGACGAGGCAGGGGCGATCTACGAGGGACTCCTCGCCCGGACAGATCTTTCTGCCCGCGACTACTTCGTCACGGGGATCGGGCTGTTCAACGCTGAGAACTACCCACTCGCCTCTCAGGCGTTCGGTCGGTCGTACGAGTTGATCCCGAACAGCCGGGACGCCGTCTACAACTACGCGCAAACGCTGTACCTGGGCGAGCAGTACGAGGAGCTATTGCCCGTCGCGCGGGCGCTGATGGAGACGGACCCGTACAACAACAATGTCTACCGGATCCTCGCACAGGCGCTCGTCCGCTCGGGTGAGGAGCAGGAGGCCGTTCAGATCCTCGAGGCGATGGAAGCCCTCGAATACGAGATCGACAACACCCGCCTCCAGCCGTTCGGCGGGGGAGGGGGCATCGTTTTCGGCGAGCTGCTGAACCGTTCGCGCGAAGGCGGCGAAATCGAGGTCCGCGTCCACTTCTACGGTATGGACGGCAACGAGGTCGGAACAACGGAGATCGCCATTCCGGTTCCGGCGGCAGACATGATCGAGGTGTTCCAGACTCAGCTGGACAGCGATCAGGACATCGCGGCGTACAGCTTCGAGGTCATTTCCTAGGGACAGGAGCCGCAGCGATCACGAGCACGGGCGGCCGGCCAGCGAGTTTCGCGACCGGCCGCCCGTTTTGATTGCGGCCTCCGGCTATCGGACCCACACAGGGGTCCACTAGATTCCAGCGTTGTCGCGGGCGTAGCTCAGTTGGTAGAGCATCAGCTTCCCAAGCTGAGGGTCGCCAGTTCGAATCTGGTCGCCCGCTTCAGGTAAGATAAAGCCGAGCAGCCACTTATGCGGTTGCTCGGCTTCTCTTTTCTAGTAGTGGGCCGTCGTTCTGTGCCAGTAACTGTGCCCATTGACCCATCGGAGCGTACATGACACATTTACAGACGGAGCTTAGCGTGACCTCGGAACATCCGTGGAGGACCGATGGCGATGAAGCGGCGGACGAGTCGCATGTACTGGCGGAACGGCAGAGCCTACGGCGACTTCAGAAACTTCAGCGACGTGGGTGGTGGACGAGAGACGCTCAGGCTGCCTGAGGCCACGCGCGGGACGGACGATCCCGATATCGCTGCTAAGCTGTTTTCGGAGCGACTGGCTGCACTCGACGCGAAGCGCCGAGGGCGGGCGCTGCACGGCGACGAGGATCAGCCTCTCCCGCTGGCCGCTGAGGCGGACGACCATCTCCGGCAGAAGGCGATGGCGGGCAATGCGACGGAGCGATGGCTCACTCAGATGCAGCGCCATCTTGAGATCGCAGTCGGATACTTTGGGGCTGGACGAGATCTCCGGACCATTACGCCACCAGACGTGCGCAGCTACGTCCATTACCTCGCGGCACTCCCGAATGGGCGAGGCTCGACCCTCTCCAGGCAGGCGCAGCGACACTATTTGAACAGCTTGGGTAACGTGTTCAAGAGAGCAGTCGCGGACGGCAAGTTGGGACTCAACGCCGTTCACAGCCTGATGGACGAGGATAAGCCGAGGGCGAGCTCAACCTCGGAAACGACCTACCTTGAGCCACACCACGCGGCTCTGCTCATTGAGAGCGCGCGGACATTCCACGTAGATCCTTCGGCTGGTGGACTGCCGTTCATGTATCCGCTGGTTGCGACGTTCCTCCTCACTGGGGGTCGGCAGGCAGAAGTCCTCGGCCTCGAGGTGGACGACATCTCGTTCAAGCTGGACCTCGTCCGGTTCCGACCGAACGATTGGCGGCGACTGAAGAACACCGGCAGCGAGCGGGGCGTACCTCTCTGGCCGCAGCTCCGCGAAATCATGCGCGAATACATGCTTCACAGCGAGCAGACGGGTGGACTCGGCAGACTCCTCTTCCCGTCTCCGCGCCCTGGTCCCGAAGCAATGGTCAACGACTTCAGGAAGAGCCTCGACGCCGTCGCGGAGCGGGCTGGGTGGAAAGCCGGAGAGGTCCGAACCCGCGTTTTCCGACACACCTACGCGACCCAACGGATTCAAACACTGGACCACGGAGCCCCCGTAAGCGTGTGGACCGTTTCGCGCGAGCTGGGGCACCGCTCAACCGCCATGGTCGAAAGGCGCTACGGACATCTCGGGCGGACTCGCGATCGGAAGGAGGTCCTTGAGTACCGTATAGAGGACCACAGGGCGCGTATCACCGAGAGACTAGAGGCGCTGCGAGCCCGATGAGCGGTCATCCGTTCCGAGAGGCGGCCGACCAGTTGTGCCTCAGTGCCGCCGATCTTGCGACGCACTTCGGCGTGTCACGCCAGACCATCCGGCAGGCAAGGCTCGACCCTGCGAAAGAAGGTGCTCGCACTCCGCCGCCAAACTGGCGAGCGACTCTTGCTCGCCTAGCTTAGCTGGCCGCGACCTCCAGCACGTTCCGCGTGCCGAGCACGTTCGTGCGCCGCGCCTCTTCGCGAGTCTGCGAGAAGCGGGTGTCCGCGGCAGAGTGAATGACCACGCCGACCGATCCCGCCAGCCGCCGGAGGACGTCAGCGTCGAGGCCGAGACCCGGCAGCGTGATGTCTCCGGTCAGTGGAACAACGCGGGAGCGGGACCGCAGGTCGCACGGGAGACGCTCCGGCGACCGCACGAGCACGTACACCGCGCGGCTTTTCTCCTGTACGAGAAGGCGACGGAGCACGCCCGCTCCGACCAGGCCTGTCGCACCGGTGAGAAGAATCCGGTCCTCGCGTGAGGTGGGGCTCGTGGCTCTCATCCTCACACCTCCAGTGCGAGCCCACACCAGTGAACTCCGTAGCCGTAGGAGAAGAGAAGCAGCTTGTGGCCGGGCCGGGCCTCGCCACCCGCGAGCGCGTCGGCGAGGTTGATGAAGTTGTCCTCGGCAAGCGTTGTGTCCGTCGCGCGGGATGTTCCGGTCGAAGAGCCGCTCGGCCGGCAGGCCGACCAGTCGAAGAAGGATCTCCCAGCTCCGGCGGCTGACGTTGTGAGGGATGACCCAGTCCACCTCCTCCTCCGTCCACTCGGCTCGCTCGAGCGTGAGCTCGATGACGTGCTTCGACGTGGGGAAGTACGAGGCGACGATCTCGTTCTTGAGATCGGGGGCGTCCCAGTAGAAGCCCTTGGTCACCTGTGTGGACGCCCGGACTCGATTCCGCTCGGAGCCGCGCTCGACCAGCAACGCGACCGCGGCGTCTGACGTGCAGTTGAAGATCGCCTCCCGACCCGCGTCAGCCGGGTAGAACTCCGAGGCGACGCACAGCACACGACGAAGCCCTTCGCTCGAGCAGAGGGCGGTCGCCAACCGAACCGCCGAGAAGAGCGTAGTGCACGCGAGCTGCTCGAGCCCGAGGACCGACGCCCGTTCGAGACCCAGAGCGTATTGGAGCCTCGTACCCGGGTAGCGGAAGCGATCGGTGGTACGTACGCCCGCTACGCACTCGCTGTCACTGGGACGGGTCGTGAAAGCCGTGGGACCCTGCGCGCCCGCGTAGATAAGAAGGTCGATCGACTCGGGATCTATATCGCCCTCGTCGAGGAGTTCCTTCGCGGCCTGTTTGGCGAGGGCGAAGGGTGACTCGTCGACCGAGATGTGAACGCCCTCGAACCCGAATGCCGCGAGCACGTCCGGACTGGTCTCAAGGGGGCCCTCGCTCTCGAGCTGGTCCAGCGTCACCCGGCCCTTGGGGAAGGCGTAGGACACCGCCCGGATCCCCCCGCCCGGCGCTCTCATGGCAACACCGGCGGGTACGCCAGTACCACGCTCACGACGTAGCCGAGCCACGGCCGATCGCTCAGGGAGCGCGCCAGCCAACGGCGACCGCCGTAGCGGAGCTCGGCGAGCGCGCCGTCACAGAAGATCAGCTCTAGAGCGTGGAACGGGATCGATCGGGGAATCATCATGGCCTTCCATGACGCTTCCTTGAGCGTCCACAGCGTCGTCGCGTCCAGCTCCGGGACCTCTGCGCGGACCTCAGCTCGTTCGTCCGGGCCAAGGAACAAGCGCACCTTGGAGTCGTCGATCCGCTTGTGGCGCTCGACGTCGACGCCGATCCGCGCCGGTGCCCAGCACGCGGCCGCAACCGCCCGCCCGTCGCAGTGGGCGAGTGAAACCGAGAGCCCGGTCCGGCGCGGGCCTTTGGCCTGCCGTAAGGCGACCGAGGGAGGCCCACCTTGCGCCGAGCCAACGCTCAGCTCCGCTTCGTCTGTCCGACCCAGGCAAGAAGCCGCTCGCTTGAGCGCGAGTCGTCCAGCGCGGAAGTCGCTCCGGCGCCGCGCCGGCAAGGTCTTGGCAGAGGCGACGCTCTCGCGCCGTGAGGAGGGCCTCGGCCTCGGCTCCGTCCGTCGCAACGGCGGAGCGGAAGCTTCCTGACGTTATCGGCATGATCATCTCCATGATCTCGGTTGGAAGTTCATGGTCGAAGCTGCCGAAGGGCGTGCGCGACGGTAATACGTCAGGCTACGTAGCCCCGCCGCGGGACCACGTAGGCAACGGCAACAGCAGATGGGACCCGTTCGGCTGAGCTGGCACACTTAGGCGGCACACTGGAATGGGCGTGGGGAGTGGGTTCTCGGGGGGCTTTCGGAGGTCACGCCACGGAAGGATTGCACAGCCAGGTCGAGCACCTCACCCGATGCGCTTTGGCCCGCCATCCCATATCGTGATGCGAGAGCGTGCTACCTCCGCGTCGCCGAGGTGTGCATGACTGATCGCATCGAACGCCTGACCACAGCCCTAGAAAGCCGTTACCGCATCGAGCGCAAGCTCGACGAAGGCGGCATGGCCACGGTCTACCTGGCCGAGGACTTCAAACGCGAGCGGAAGGTCGCGCTCAAGGTCCTGAAGCCTGAACTCGCTGCCGTCGTGGGTGCGGACCGGTTCCTGGCCGAGATCAAGACAACGGCGAACCTCCAGCATCCGCATATCCTGCCGCTCTTCGACTCCGGAGAAGTCGACGGCTTCCTGTTCTACGTGATGCCCTACGTCGAGGGCGAGAGCCTGCGCGTGCGGCTAGACCGCGAGAAGCAACTTCCCGTGGACGCGGCGGTCGGGATGTTGACGGCGGTCGCGAACGCTCTGGACTACGCCCACGAGCAGGGTGTCATCCACCGGGATATCAAGCCCGCCAATATCCTGCTGAGTCGGGGCGAACCGTTTGTGGCCGACTTCGGTATCGCACTCGCCGCGGGCGCGGCAGGTCGGGGGCGGTTGACCGAGACGGGCTTTAGCCTCGGCACGCCTGACTACATGAGCCCGGAACAGGCGACCGGAGACAGAGAGGTCGATCCGCGGTCGGACGTGTACGCGCTCGGCTGCGTGCTGTACGAGATGCTCGTGGGAGAGCCACCGCACACTGGATCGAGCGCCCAGGCCGTCTTAGCGAAGATCCTGACAGACAGCCCTACCCCACCGCAGGCGATCCGTTCGACCGTGCCGCCGAACGTGGACGGCGCCATCCGAAAGGCGCTGGAGAAATTGCCTGCTGACCGCTTCACGGGCGCTCAAGGTTTCGCGAAGGCGCTGGCCGATCCGGGGTTCCGTTACGGAGATTCCGTGGAGACGGCTGGTGGCACCGTCGCAGGGTCGTGGAACCGCCTCCCGATCGCAGGTCGGCACCTCGCTGCGATCATGTTCACCGACATTGTCGGTTACACGGCCCTCATGCAGGTCGACGAGGAAACGGGGCGACTCAGCCGCAAGCGGCATCGCCAAGTCCTGGAAAAGGAGATCGCGGAGGGCGAGGGTGACCTGCTCCAGTACTTTGGAGACGGCAGCCTCAGCATCTTCCCCAGCGCCGTGCAGGCGGTAACCGCAGCCGTCGAGATCCAGCGTCAGTTCCTGACCGACCCCGAGCTTCCGGTGCGAATCGGTATCCACCTGGGAGATGTCGCGTACGACGAGCAGGGTGTCTACGGGAATGCCGTGAACATCGCGTCCCGGATCGAGAGCGTGACTATAGCGGGCGGCATCTTCCTCTCGGAGAAGGTCTTCGACGAGATCAAGAACAAGTCCTCACTGTCGGCCGTCCCGGCAGGGTCGTTCGAGCTGAAGAACGTGGCGGACCCGCTCCGCTTGTACGCGATCGCGAACGAAGGTGTGCGGGGTCCCAGGTCGACCAGCTCCACGCCCACCCTACTCGCAGACGCCGAGTTCGAGCCCGCGCCGACTCCGGGTCCGAGGGGGTCCTCTGCAACCGCGGGGTTTCGGCTCCTTCCCGCGAGCATGGTGGTACCGGGGGCGGCACTCGGCGTCCTGCCGCTGGTGGGACGTCGCCAGGAGCTCGCGGCGCTTCGGACACTCGTGGAGGAAACGGAATCGGGCCATGGGCGGACGGCGATCATCCGCGGTCACCGGGGGGTGGGTAAGTCGCGCCTCGCCGAGGCCGTTGCAGAAGAAGTCGAGGAGCGCGGCTGGACCGTTGCAGTAGGGCGAGCGTACCCGACTGAGCGGCTTAGGCCGTACGCGCTATTCTCCGACGCGTTTTTGCCCCTGTTGCGCGAACACGAGACACGTGACGGGCCGGCCCTAAGCGCAGACGAGCGCGGTGCCCTGGCCTACCTCTTCCCCGCTCTTGGATCTCCGTCGGTGACCCCCGGCGCGGCGTCCGGAGACCCCGTAGAGTTCCAGACGTGGCTGTTCTGGAACTTCGCCGAGCTGCTGAAGCGCCTGGCGACTCGAAAGCCTCTGCTCGTGATTCTCGAAGACATCCAGTGGGCCGATGAGAGCTCACTGGACCTGCTTCACTTTGTCGCTCGGTTCACTGTCGACGAGCCGATCCTGCTGGTCCTGCCATACACGCATGCGGAAGACGACCTGCGACCGGCCCTAGGCGTCGTGGAGCAGTCGCTGATCCGGTTGAACATCGCCGTTCGGTTCCACCTCGAGGAGCTGTCGTCGATGGAGACCGAGGAGGTGGTTTGACGGGCTTTTCGAGCGGAATCTAAGCAAGTGGCGGAATTCGCCCCGCATCTGTTCCAGTGGACGCGCGGGAATCCGTTCTACATAGACGGAGTCCTTCGAGGGCTCGTCGAGTCCGGACAGTTGGTGCGCGATGACACCGGATGGCACGGTTGGGAAGTGGCGGAGCTAAGCCCTCCGCCCTCGGTGACAGAGGCCGTAATGTTGAGGATGGGCCGTCTCTCACCTTCCGCGCGGTCCGTGGCAGATCTGGCGTCGGTGGTCGGCACGCGAGTGTCGCACGAGCTGTTGGGCAGCATGATCGAGCTGTCCGACGACGACCTGCTGGACACGCTGGACGAGCTACAGGCTCACCAGATCCTTAAGGAGTCGGTGGCAGACGACACCATCGTATACGACTTCGGACACCCCCTCGTCCGGGAGATCCTTCACGACAAGCTTTCAGTGGCCAGAGCGCGCAGGATGCACGGTGTAGTGGCTGAAACGCTGGAACGGCTATACGGTGATCGGGCCGCCGATCACGCCGGCGAGCTGGCCTTCCACTTCACCCACGCGCGCCGATTCGACCAGGCCGCGAAGGCCGTGCGTTACCTCGCGATCGCCGGCTTGGACGCACTTTCCCGCCACGCCAACCGGGAAGCCGCGAAGTCCCTACAGGAGGCGCTGGACCGCTTCGACGCGTCCACTGCCCATACGGAGATCATCACCGCGGTGGGTGTGGAAGCCCTCGACGAGGCAGGCCTCGTGAAAGCGCTGGCCCGAGCCCGTAGTCGCCTCGGCGAGTTCGACACTAGCATCGAGCTCCTGCAGCGGGTGCTGAAAACGGCGGAGGCGGCGGACGACCAACCGGAGCTGGCGTCCCTCCATCGTCAGCTGGGCTTGGCGTTCTTCTGGAGCGATCGACTCGCGGAGGCGGAGTCCCACTATGCCGATGGTTTGGCGGCGGCCGAAGCGGCGCAGGCGCCCCTCGCGGCCGCGCGAATCAGATTGGCGCAGGGCGTTTGCTACCAGCACACCGGACGTCCGGCGGAGGCGCGGGCGGCCGCGGAGCACGCTTTGGAGGTTGCGGAGTCACTCCAGAGCATCCCGCTGCGGGCTCGCGCGCATCGGGCGCTCATCCTGATCGACACGTGGAGCGGCGAGCTCGAGTCGGTTCGTCATCACGGCCGTCGGGCCCTGGCGCTGGCCGAGCAGAGCAACGAGCTGGGCGTAGCGTTCTGGAGCACGTGGGCTCTGGCGGTCGTCGACGGCCTCACCGGGAGGTTGGCCGAATGCCAGCGGGGCATCGAAGCCGCGAATCGTATCTCCGAGGAGCTTCGCTCGCCCAATCTGCGCTTGTGGACCGCCGAGCTATCGATCGAGCATGCGTACGCGACGGGCAGATGGGATTCCGGGATCGAGATCGGCGAGCGGGCGATCGCGCTGGCGCGGTCCTTGAACCAGAGGGCACTTCTCCCGCGCCTGCTCGTGTGGACTTCGCTAATTCATCTCGGGAGAGGCAGCTTCGAACGGGCCGGGCTCCTGATCGATGAGGCGTGGGACGCGTCGGGAGCGGAGACGGCACACGACACGGCGTTCGTCGATGTTCATACGGTCGTTCCGGCGCACGTAGGGCGCGCCGCGTATCATCTGGCGGCCGGTGAGTGGGACGAAGCCGTTCGGGTAGGAGAACTCGGTCTAGCCATCGCCGATCGCAGCGGATACGTGGTCTGGGGCATCCATCGCTTGCTGCCAATCCTGGGCGAGGCTCATCTTGAGGCGAGGAATCTGAAGGAGGCTCAACGCACGAGCGAGCGCCTCCGGAGCCAGGCTGAACAGATGGGTCACGGGCTCGGGCTCGCCAGCGCCTGCGAAGCCCTGCTGGCATGGCTCGGCGGCGATCCCGAGAGGGGCATCGTCCTTCTCCGCCAGGCGGCCGAAGACCTGGAGGCGATCCCCATGTTATGGGAGGTAGCCAGGATCCGCCGGCAGCTGGCTGCGCGCCTCCGCGACGCGGGGGACCGGGGTGGCGCCATTGCCGAGCTGCTGCGCTCTCACGAGATCTTCACCCAGCTCAGGGCCGACAAAGAGTTGCGAAAGACCCGCGAGCAGCTGAAGGAACTGGGTACGGATCCGCCGCCGTTCGAGGCGAGGGACCGGCTGCGCTCACCCGAATAGGGCCTTCAATCCCCGACGATACCCTCCAGCAGCGCCACGAGCGAGATTCGGGTCGGGCGCTGGTGTCCAGGCGACAGGAGGCGGTAGTGATTGACGACTTCCCTTTCGTGGGCCGCGAAGCGGAGCTCGGCCAGCTGGGCGATATACTAGACTCTGCCCGGAGCGGGAGGGGTCGAACGGCGTTCCTGCGGGGAGGGGCGGGAATCGGGAAGAGCCGCCTGGCTCAGGTCGTCGCTGACCAAGCTCCCGAAGACGGCTGGAGGGTGGCGATCGGCAGAGCCTTTCCGGTCGAGTCGGCCGGTCCCTACGCGATCTTCACGGATGCCCTCACTCCGGTACTCACCGAGCTGGGAAGCTCGGCCCTGCAGATCCTGACGCGGGGATCAGAAGACCAGCTGGCACCGATCTTCCCGTTCCTGAGCCCCGGGGACCGGAGGCTCCAGGTCGAGCTCGATCCGTCGGAATCGAAGACTCGACTGCTGTGGAACTTCGCTCGGTTCCTCATCCGTCTGGCCAATCGGCAGCCCCTGTTTCTCGTGTTCGAGGATCTGCATTGGGCGGACGATTCGTCGATCGAGCTGCTCCACTTCGTCGCCCGGCAGCTCGGTGATGCGCCGCTCGTGTGTCTCTGCGTTCAAAACGATGCGGTAGCGCCCACCTCCGCGGCACTCCTCTCGACCCAGCAGTCTCTTCTGTCGCTCGACGTCGCGGAGCTCCTTTCGCTCCACCCCTTCTCCACTACGGAGACGGTCGCTCTGATCTCCGGACGGTTCAAGGTGAGTGCATCGGCCTTGAGTGGGTTCGCGGACCGGATTCACGAGTGGACGGGAGGGAACCCGTTCTTCCTTGTGGAGGTCCTGAAGAGCCTCGTCGATTCGGGACAACTACGGTGCGAAGGCAGCGCGTGGGTCGGCTGGTCCGTCGGGGAGCTCGTTCTGCCGGCCTCCGTGCGCGAGTCCATCGCTACGCGTGCGGCACGTCTCAGCGAGGAAGCGCGGCTCGTCGCGGAGATTTCGGCCGTGATCGGTACACGGGTTCGGCACGAAGTCCTGTCCGGGATCGCGCTCCGGTCCCGGGATCTCTCTTCGAACAAGGTGCTCCTGAGCCTGGCCTGCGCATCCCACCTGGCGATTTGGGAGACGAACCGATCACTCCTCTTCAACGCTTCGCTCCAGTGGCTTCGCAGCGGAACCGTTGATGGCAAGGAGAGCGGCGAAGTGCGTTTGGGAGGGTGAACTCGGCACCCTGCGCCGGCCAAGATTCTGGACTGGACGGCGTTGACGGATCCGCGTCAAGCCGTCAGCAACGACGCAACGAGCACCGCAATCCATGTCGCCGCTCCCAGGAACGTATACGTCACCGACACGAACACGAACTTGGCAAGGGTCCTTCCCCAGGGCTCGGCGTAGAAGCGTTTCATGGCCAACACGAGGTAGACGGGCGTTGCAAGTAGCGCGATCGCGAACCACTCGCCGAGCCCGTCCAGACCCAAAGCATCCGGGAAGAGTACGACGGACACGAGCAGGAATACGAATGAGTGGAAGTACACCGCAAAGACGAGGTGTTGAACGTAGTACCGGCGACGATGAGCCAGCTTGAGCAGTACAGCGAAGGCGGGAAGCAAGAAAAACATCGCCTGCGCGAGCCGATTCAGGAAAACACGGCTGAACGATTCGCTATCCGCGTCCATTCGCTGAAGACCCCGGACGAATCGGTCCTGTAACCGTGCGCCGAAGGCTGTCGGGCTGGTGTCCGTGAGCTCGATAGCCGGAGTGGTGTCTGCGACGGCGGTCACCGAATCGATGACGCTCGGCACGTCGCTTCCCACGCTGACGTTGCGGACCGTCAGCCCCGACCCGAGCGACATGATCAGAAACATCGCGAAGCTGGCAAAGATGTAGAGACGGACGGGTGGGACGAACCGGGCCCGATGGCCCACCATATAGCCTCGAGGAACCGCCCCTGGTTGCAAGAAGAGGGATTTCAGAGTGCGGAGGAGTCGGGAGTCCAGCGAGAAGGCCTCGCTGGCGAGCTCCCTGGCGAAATCGGCGATCGGGAGGTTGAAATCCTTGGCCGACTGGCCGCACTGACTGCAGAAGTCCCCCTGCAAGGCAGCTGCGCAGTTCTCACATTGGGTCGGCACGGCCGACAGTCCTCACGGTCCGGGGATTGTGCGACCCCAAGGTGTGCCGGCGCCACGGAGATACGCCAGCTCCGTCAGCACCGCTTCTAGCCCGCTTGCATAGGGCCACGGCCGCGAGGATCTTTATCTCACCCTCGCGAGAGGTCTCCCGTCCTCACCCGTAGGAGCCGCCGTCTCCATGTCTTCGCTCCTCCAAGACATCCGCGTCGCAGTCCGCGCGTTGTCTACAGCTCGCTCGTTCTCGATCATCGCGGTCACGACGCTCGCCGTGGCGATCGGTGCAAACACCGCGATCTTCTCGGTGGTCGACGGAGTCTTGCTCCGCCCACTGCCTTACCCGGACGCCGAGCAACTAGTAACTGTCGCCGCCGGCGTGCTGCCGCAGGCGGGAGGCGGGGAAGAGGCGCCGTTCTCGGATAGAGGCTACTGGCACTTCGTGAACAACAATCGTTCGTTCGCGCAGTTCGGTGCGTTCAGCGCGGGCAGCATCCAATGGCCGCTGACGAACGACGGCCCACCGACGCAGGTCAACGTCGCGGCCATGACCGCAAGCGCTTTCGAGCTCGTCGGTGCCTTCCCCCAACGGGGCCGCTTCCCGACGGCCGAAGAGGACGTCCCGGACGGTCCGTCGGTCGTGGTCATCAGTGACGGGCTTTGGGTGAGTCGGTACGGTTCAGACCCCTCCATGATCGGACGTACGATCGAGCTGAACGGGGCGTCTCGAGAGGTCATCGGCGTGATGCCGCCCAGGTACGATTTTCCCACTGTGGAAACGGACGCTTGGATCCCGCGCCAACTCAACCCCGCGAGCGAGAACTTCGGGGGTCACCACCTGACGGGGATCGCCCGTCTCGCCCCGGGAGTCACGATCGAGGCCGCAGTGGCGGACGCGGAGAGCCTGATCGCGCGCTTTGAGGAAGTCGGGTACGGGCCTCAGTGGTTCGAGGGCGTATTCAGCGGACAGGCGGTCGTCAAAACGTGGAAAGATCAGATCGTCGGCGAATCGAGGCAGCCGCTGTTGATCCTGCTCGGCACGGTGGCGTTCGTGCTGCTCATTGCCTGTAGCAATGTCGCGAACTTGCTGCTCGTGCGCGCAGAATCGTGGACGCGGGAGCGCGCCGTACGGATGGCGCTGGGCTCCGGACGAGGCCGCCTCGTTCAATACGTCATGACGGAGAGTGTGCTGCTGTCCTTGGCAGGGGGCGCTGTCGGCGTCCTGCTGGCCTTCGTGGCGACGCGGATGCTCGTATCGGTCGCACCCGCCAGCGTTCCGCGGATCCAGGAGATCGGGATCAATGCGGACGCTCTATTCTTTACAACCGCCGTTTCGCTTCTCGCAGGCGTCCTGTTTGGGGTGCTGCCGGCCCTCCGCGCCGGGTCCAAGAAGACGCTCCTGGCGCTACGCGACGGCGGCCGCGGCTCCACGATCGGACGCGAGCGCCATCGCGCACGGAGCGTGCTCGTCATCGTGCAAGTGGCGCTGGCGCTCGTTCTACTCGTGGGGTCGGGGCTGATGGTGCGGAGCTTCCAAGAGCTTCGCTCGGTCGACCCTGGCTTCGATGCGGAAGGCGTCATGACCTTCCGTTTGTCTCCTCCGCCGACGAAGTATGAGGACAGCGAGACTGTCGCTCAGTTCTACGATCAGCTCATGGACCGCCTGGACGCGATTCCGGGAGCAATTGCCTCGGCTGGTATCAACAATCTTCCGCTCTCAGGGGGCGGCGCGATCTTGACCGCGCGGATCGACGAGTTCCCACTGGATGACGGAGAGTTCCCTCCAGCATTCCTCGCAAGGCGAGTGACGCCGGGATACTTCGAGACGATGGGGATCCCGATCGTCGAAGGCAGGGAGTTCACTGCTGACGATCACAACTCGCGCCTGGGCTCGCTCATTATCAGCGAGTCCATCAAGCAGGAGTACTGGCCGGACGGCAGTGCGCTGGGAAAGAGAATCACGACCCAGGGTGCTCCCGCCCGTGTCGTCGGAGTGGTCGGCGACGTCCACGACACCGGGCTCGAGACCCCTGCCGAGCAGTTCGCCTACAAGCCGATGTTGGACTCGGTCGGTGGCGGGGTGCGTCCAATGATGATGGTCGTGCGCACCGAGGTTGATCCGAGCGTCCTGGCTCCCGGCATCCGCTCGGCGGTCGAGGAGCTCGACCCGATTCTACCCATCACCGACCTCCAGCCCATGGAGGCCCTCCTCCAAGACTCACTGAGTCGAACCAGCTTCACGATGTCGCTCCTCGTACTTGCGGCCGTGATCGCCCTGTTCCTGGGGTCGGTAGGGGTCTACGGGGTGTTGTCCTACGTCGCGACGCAGCGGACCGCGGAGATGGGCGTACGTCTCGCCCTCGGCGCTGACGCGGGGAGTGTCAGAAAGATCATCCTGTCGCAAGGGATGCTTCTCGCTGGGCTTGGCGTGGCTGCTGGTCTGGCTGGCGCCGTGGCGATCGGTGGCGTCATGACTTCTCTGCTCTTCGGCGTGAGCCCCCTCGATCCTCTCACGCTCGTCGGCGTGTCGGCCATCTTCCTCGCCGTGGCGGCGGCTGCGAGCCTCATCCCTGCACAGCGAGCAGCTCGGACGCCACCGGCCGTCGCGCTCCGGGCGGACTAGACAGAGGCGCCAGCGAGTCTACTATGCTCCCTGGCGCGGTCTCGCGCATACTGACGCTACGACAGCCGTTCCAGGCCGGTCACAAAGCTCCAAACCAAAGCGATTCATGCCTCGTCTACACATATCGAAGAAGGTTGTACTGACCTGGGTCATCGCGTGCTCCCTGCTGGTCTCGTGTAGCGAAGACGGGGTTGGCCCGGACGGAGGGGGAAACTCCACTCCGGATGCGATTTCCGTGGCCGGCAACGACCAGGACGTCGAACGGGGCGACCAAGTGACTCTCGACGGACGCGACAGCTCGGACCCGGACGGTGCTTCACTGACCTACCAGTGGCGCCAGATCCACGGACCCGACGTGACCGACGGGGCAGGGTTCCTCACCGGGGCCACGCCCACATTCGCGGCGCCGCGCGACGTGACGACGGTCCTTTTCGAGCTCTCCGTCGATGATGGCAACGGAGCAGCTCCGTCGCTGGACACCGTTCAAATCAACGTGATGGAGAACCCAGCGGAGGCGATTTTCGTAGATGGCGACGGCGGCAGTGACGCTGCCGGGAGTGGGTCGCGGGGGAATCCGTACTCGACGATCACGGGCGCCATCAACCGGATCAACGGCCCGAATCAGAACATCTATGTGATGACCCGCGCGAACGGGGCTTCTTACGATGAAACCGGCGCTACGATCTCACCGCCTACGACCACCAGCCTCTACGGAGGGTTCGATGAGGGCTGGGTTCGCGACGTGACGGCCAACCGGACGAAGGTCGACGGTGCGTCCGAAGGCATCCGGATGGGAACGGCCAACACGAACTCGTGGCTCTCGGGATTCGAGCTGACAATCGCCTCGTCTACTACCCTCGGCGAGGACCTCGTCGGGGTCAGGGCCACGGCTGGCACTGCGGCGCTGCACATCGAGGACAACTCGATCTTCGTGGGTAACGCCGGCCAAGGCGACGAGAACAGCGCGGCCGGAGGCGTATTCGGCGTGCTCTTGGCAAGCGTTGCCCACGTGGAAGTACATCGGAATGAGATCACGACGGGTGCCGGCGGAAGCGGAGGCCGGGGGTCGAAGGGCAATGATGGTAACACGGCGGTCTCGGCTGGAGGCAACGGGTCCAACCCCGGACGTGGAAGCAAGGGGGTCGGAGGCGTGAGCACCATCGACGGGGGCGCGGGAGGCCGTGGTGGATCGGGACTGATCCCTCAGGACGGAGCCGCCGGCAGTGGCGGGGAGGGTCCCGGTGGCAATGGAGGCAATGGGGATCCGGTCGGAGCGGGAAGAGTAGGCGACGGCTTTGGAGGCGGTGGAGGTGACGGCGGGAACGGGGGGGCCGGAGCTGTCGGGCGAGGCGGGCTGGGCACCGGCGGATTCTTCGCGCTCCAGAACGGCTCAGCCGGAAACAAGGCTGGGGACGGAGGCGGCGGTGGGGGCGGCGGTGGAGGAGCCGGCGGAGTTGGGTTGGACGGTGGTGGGGGTGGTGGTGGCATCGGAGGGCAAGGCGGCGGAGGCGGTGGCGGACCGTCCTACGGAGTTCTCGTCGGCCCGGGGATCGCACCTGCATTGCGAATGAACACGATCGCCTCCGGCTCCGCAGGAAATGGAGGAATCGGAGGCGCCGCCGGCCTCGGCGGCTCGCCGGGAGGCGGCGGGGGCAGTACCGGGGGCTCGGGTGGCTGCTGTTCCTTCCTCCTCGAAACCGCCGGTACGGTCGGGACGGGTGGAGGAGGTGGATGGAGCTACGCAGTGTTCGACTGGGCCCCCAACGACGGGGCGACGCCAGACCTCCAGGGCAACACGTTGAGCGCGGGCGCGGCCGGCAGTGGCCGGGCGATCAATGGGGAGGGTGGCATGGCGGGCCAGCGGAACTTCTGATCGCTCAGGCTCGTTAGTGGCATCCATCTTCCGAAGGGGAGGCGATTGCACTGTGAGGATCCACCTTTGCGAAGGACTGTGAGGATCCGCACTCGCCACGGCGTAGGACTCACCCCTCTGTTGTTCGTGGGGACGTTCTGGGCCTGTACGCCGGGGGATGGCGGATCCCCCCCGGACACGTTGCCGCCCGGAACCCCACTCGAGATCGAACGCATCGCGGCCTTGTCGGTGGGCGTCCTGTCCGGAGACACACTCCAGGAGCTGGACCAGGTGGTGACGCCATTCCTTCTTCGCGACGGACGGCTGGTGATCCCGGTTGCTGGAGCCAGCTCGATTCGGATCTTCGACACGGATGGTCGATTCGGAGCGAGCCTGGGGCGCTCCGGAGAGGGTCCCGGTGAGTTCAGATCGTTGAGCGCCGCGTGGTCTCGGGGTGACACACTGGAAGCCTTCGACAACCGGCTGAGGCGGGTCACGCGATTCCTGCCGGACGGTGAAACCGAGGTCGTGAGGTTCCAGACGCCGCTACCCGATCTGTCCGCAGTCGTCGGGCCCGTGCACGACGGATGGCTGGTCGGCGGTGTCGCGGTCGGAGGCAACAACGGGCGCGACCAGATGGCGATGCACCACGTCGCCTTCGACGGGTCCGACCTGGGAGAAACTGCGCGCGTGCCAGGCATGGCTCGCTACGCGACTGAGGAGTTCGGGGGTCCGGGCCCACTGTCTCCACGCTCGATCCTGGCGGTGAGCGGCGGATACGGCTACGTGGCCGAGAGCCTGACGCCGACGATACAAGTGGTGGAACCGACAGGCAGGGTAGTCCAGGAGATCACCTGGAGCCCACCGTCGTCCATACCTCCACGAGACGCGCTGCGAGAGGTCGCGGACTCCGCCGCCGCGCGGTCCGCCCTCGATCAAACCGCGACGATCGGTATGGAGCTGCTCGAGGTCGCCGCGACTCCAGACCGGCTGTCGGTTTTCTGGCAGCTCGTCGTCGACGAGGTGGGCTTCATCTGGGTACGGCCGTATGAGCCCGCGATCCACGCCGCCGTGCTCGGGGGGTTACGACGTGGCGGTGTAGGGGGCGGCGGAGAGTGGACGATCATCTCTCCTGACGGGACAGAGGTCGGGAGCGTGAATGTGCCGCACGACCTTGAGCCCGTTCAGATCACGGTGGACGCCGTGGTGGGCATCGCGAGGGACGAGGTGGGGTTGGAGTCTGTGCGGGGTACACGCACTGCGGCGGAGCGGATGAGGCGCAGCGGGCTTCAATGGCTGGAACCTCGTCGAACAAGACCCGATCTTCGACATCGTCCGAGACGATCCGCGGTATCGTGAGACGATCTCGTCGATGCGCCGGCGTCTCGAGGCCCAGCGCATCGTGATCGAGAGAGAGGAACGCGCTGCTGGCGATCGCCCCTGATTCTTTTCCCAACACAGTGCTCGCTCCCCTCACATCTCGAGACAATAAGCGAAGTCGCTGCTCCGGTCCCGCAGGCTCGACGCACTCTGCGCGTCACGAACACCGAGGCCCCGCACGGAGTAGTTCATCTGACGGGTCCCCACTGCGAGTGAGCGCGGCATGGCGAAATGGGGCTGGGCGGCCAGTGTAGTATAGTGGGGATGATTTTCGCGATGACAGGCCTCGAGGCGCAGCAGCCGGAAGCACTCGGTGCCGCCTCGGGATCGATCAACGTTTTTCTGGATTGCCAGACCTTCGGGTGCGATTTCGACTTCTTCCGGACGGAAGTCGCGTTCGTCAACTGGGTTCGGGACCGCGAGTCCTCACACGTTCACCTCCAACGGGAGCGTTCAGTCCGTCGGATCCACCGCAGCTGGAGACGATGAAGACAACTTCGGAAGCGGTGCCGGCAACTTCGTTCAGCACTTCACTCACGAGGCACGCGTGGTTTTCCCCCAATCGGGGGAAGCCTCGGTCACGATTCGGGGGACGCCGGTGGCCTGACAACACGCTGTTCTCGCGGGATTTCACGATCGCGGTGAGCGGGTAAGGCACTCGGACGCCCGGCGATCGCTACTCGAACACGCTGGTGATCCCTAACCCGGAAGTTGCACCCAACCCGCCTCTCTCAGCCGAGCAAGAGCCTCGTTGGCGAGAAGGCGCGTGAAGACGGGGGCGTCTTGGATATCGACGTGCGATCCATCGTGACATTGGAAGCGGCGAACCTCGTCCAGCTCCTCCATGTCGATGTTGCTGGTTGACGGAATGCTCGTCAGACGGGCCCAGAAGACGGCTTTCGGATATAGCGTTTCCTCTATCACGCGAATCTCGCCACATCTGGGGAAATGGACGAAGAGGACATATCCGCCTCGGTTTCCAATAGCCGCAGCCGCGCTCTCCAAGCGGGCGACGACGTCATCGACCGCTTGGGACGTCGGGGCGTCTTTGCCGGCGAGCGTGCGGTAGAGACGCCGGCGACGGTCCTCGGCGTCCAGCTTGGTGAAGTCGAACTCCAAGAAGCGGTCGGGCCGGGCTGCTGGCCCCGAGATCGGCTGAGGCCTCCTGCCCTCGATCGCGCCCACGATGAGGCGCCCCGGACTCAGCGCCGGATGGCGGAAGGCCATGGCCCGCGAAACCTGTCGGCCGATCCGCGCGTCGATCCTCTTGGCGGGGCTTACTCGCGCCATCCGAGCTGCCTCGATCATTGCATAGCTCTCCTCCTCCCCATCCAGAGTAGGATCGAACGCGACGTGAGATGTGACATCCATCACGACGAGGCCCCGAAACGACTCGTCGATTGCAATGTGCTCGAGAATCGGAGTTGGTGAGCTGGAGATGATCGCGAGTTGGACGGGCTCGTTACCGCCCCAAACGCGAGCCCACTCCCCGGGAAGGACCGAGGCCTGCATGCGTGACGTGCCAATGAGGACAGTGGAGGTGGGGCCCACTCTCTCTCTGGCAATGGTCCAGGCTCCCTCCTCGTCCGAGATGTGACCCTCGAAGCCCTGCCTCACCCAGTAGACGTCCCACGACGTCAGGAGCACGATCGAGAGCGTGATCGCGAAGGCCCACGTCCGCCCCCAGCCGCCTCGGGGGAGGTAATCTTCATATGGGGTATTGCCTTAAGTCCACCGCCCACTACATGTTGTGGTCATGGCGGTTCCGGCTTCTCAGCTCCGTGGCGGCGTGGACTATCCCCGTACGCGGCTGGAGCTGGACGAGTTCTTCCCCGACGATGCGGCATGCCTGGAGTACGTGGAGGGTCTGCGCTGGCCGGAAGGGTTTGTGTGCGTGGGCTGTGGCGGGTTGGGAGAGGTCTGGCGAGCATCGCGGGGGCGTCTCGTCTGCCCACACTGTCGAAGGCAGACCTCGGTGCTGGCGGGAACCGTGTTCCACCGCACGCGCTCGCCCCTGCGTCTGTGGTTTCTCGCTGCCTGGGAGCTCACGAGCCAGAAATACGGAGCCAATGCTCTCGGGCTCTAGCGTGTGCTCGGACTGGGAAGCTACAAGACAGCGTGGGTCTGGCTCCACAAGCTCCGCCGGGCCATGGTCCGACCGGATCGCGACCAGCTGAGCGGCGTTGTGCAAGTGGACGAGAGCTATGTCGGGGGCGCGGAGGCTGGAGTGCGGGGCCGCGAGACGATCAAGAAGGCCATCGTCGCGATCGCCGCCGAGGTCGACGGACGCAAGATCGGGAGAATACGGCTGCGTTGGGTGCCCGACCTCTCCGCTCCGGTTCTGCGAGGCTTCGTCAAGGATAGCATCGCACCGGCAAGCACGGTGCATACCGACGGATGGCCAAGCTATCAGGGACTCGCCAAACTGGGCTTTCGCCACACGGTCACGAACCTCTCGACCTCCGGCGATCCCGCGCACGTGCTCATGTCGGCCGTACATCGGGTGGCGTCTCTCCTCAAGCGCTGGGTCCTCGGAACCCTCCAAGGAGGGATCGCCCGCGAACACCTCCCCTACTATCTGGACGAGTTCACCTTTCGCTTCAACCGACGCACATCCCGGGCTCGCGGCCTGTTGTTCTACCGCTTGCTTGAGCAGGCTGTTCAGTGTGCTCCCACGCCAGCTTCGGCCCTTTACCTCGGCACCGGACGTGGGAAACGGCCCGCAGAGCCCCGGTAACCACTATATCTTGGGGTCGGTGGACTTAAGGGAACACCCCCTATCTTCAGAATTGGAAGTAGATGAAAGCACGATCTTCTCCCGGTGCCAGAGCTATGCTCAACAGGAGTCCTGCAAGCACGACTGCGCGTGCCCACCACGGTAGTCGTCGAGTCGCATGCTCGAGGGAGGTCTCGCGCAGCACCCACTGCCCGGCGAGTACGCACAAGGTGACTCCGGCAACGAGCAGTGCCCCATTCGGGCCCACGATCAGACCGTCCGTCGATGGATCGAGCATCGCTCGGATGAGCGAGATCGCATCTTGGAAGGTCTGCGCCCGAAAGAAAACCCAGGTGAAGCATACGAGGAGGTAGGTCCCGAGCGCGAGCCCCACCCTCGAGACTTGGGACTCCAACCATCGAGCACCGCCCCACACTCCGCGCGCGAATCGCTCGCCGGCCAAGTAGAGTCCGTGCAGTCCTCCCCACAGGACGAAGTGCCAGGCCGCGCCGTGCCAAAGACCTCCCAGCAGCATCGTGACCATGAGGTTTATGTACGTCCGACGCGGGCCGCTCCGGTTCCCCCCGAGGGGGATGTACAGATAGTCGCGCAGCCACCCGGAAAGGGAAATGTGCCACCGTTTCCAGAAGTCCGAGAAGCCGATCGCCGCATAAGGACACCGGAAGTTCACCGGGAGTGTGAAGCCGAGACACAGGCCGACACCTATGGCTGCGGTGGAGTATCCGGCAAAGTCGAAGAAGATCTGGCCTGAAAAGGCCAGAGTGCCGATCCATGCACCCATGAAGCCCGCCTGCATCGCCGCGTCATATACCGCGTCCGCTCTCGGCGCGAGGATGGCATCCGCGAGAACGACCTTCTCGAAGAGTCCGATCGTCAGGAGCGTGAATCCCCAGCCCAGCTTGTCTCTCGTGACGCGTAGAGGTTCCAGGAGCTGAGGCAGGAAGTACGTCGCGCGGACGATCGGTCCAGCTACGAGCTGAGGGAAGAACGTGACGAAGAGCGCGAAGTCGACGAAGGAGTGCCACGGCTCGATTTTCCGCCGATAGACGTCGATGGTGTAGGAAAGCGTTTGGAAGGTATAGAACGAGATCCCCACCGGAAGAACGATGTCAAACGCAGGAGGCTCGTAGGCGATGCCGAAGCTCCCGGCGGCCGCCTGGAAGTTACGGAGCAGGAACTCCCCGTACTTGAAGAAGCCGAGCAGACCCAGGTTGGTGCTGAGGCTCAGCAGCAAGTAGGTGCGTCGCCGACTGCGGCGCGTGGTGCGGCCCATGGCTTGCGCCGCGTACCAATCTACGAGCGTCGAGATCCAGATGAGCAGGACGAAGGGTGGGTTCCACGCGGCGTAGAAGACATAGCTCGCCACGAGCAGAAGTACCTTCTGTCCTGTCCAATTGCGACAGAGCCGATGGAGTAGGAGCACGACTCCGAAGAAGATCAGGAACGTATAGGAGTTGAATACCATACGGCTCCACCGACGGACTGCGGTCTCCTTTACGGCGCGCCTGTCCTGATGCAGCAGCGGCTCGCGGAGAACAGGTCACAGCGGACATCCCCGGCGTGCGGGACGCCCACCTCTACGCCCAACCGGCGCCCGTGGGGTGAAACGGCCCGGCGAGCGCTGGATCCCGCGGATCAGGGGTCGAACACCGTGCCTTCGCCGTCAGGGACTCGGGACCGCATAGCGTGTTAGCGTGTCAGTCAACTTCCCACGGAGGATGCTGATGGCGCAAGGAGGTTGTGCTCTCTGGCTCCCCGTTCCCTAGAATCCGAGCCGCGTGTTCGTCAGTTGTCGGGGAGGGCAGGGCAGGGCCGAGACCTCACGCTGTCGGGCGCGCATGCGAATGCCCCACCCTCGGAGGCGAGGATGGGGCATCCAGTCGCGTTTGAATCTAGTGGCTCAGGGAAGGGGGAGGGCCACCAGGGAGCCTGGATAGACCTCCTCCGCATCGTCGTCGCCCCCGGCCACCGGCAAGACGATGTACTGCTTGCCCTCGTGCATGAATGTCATCGGCGCGGTCGTGGTCGGGGCCGGGATGTCCACGGTGCCGAGCAGCGCGCCCGTCTTCTTGTCCACCGCGTGGAACTTGGCCCGGTTACGGCGGCCCTCTCCGTACATCAGCAAGCTCTTCGTGACCAGAGATGTGGCATGGGCGGCCGTTCCAGTGTTCCCGACGTCCACGCCCTGGAGCAACGTGTGGTTCTTGATGTAGTCCGGTGTAGACCCATTGGGAATCCGGAAGACGTGCTCACCGGTGTTCATGTCGATTGCCACAATGCTGCCGTATGGGGGCTTCCACGGTGGGATGCCCTCGATGTAGACGCTCGGCCCGCCGCTACCGCCGCTCACATACGCGACATCGGACGTGGGGTCCACCTCGGTGCCCGGAACGAGACCCGGACTGTCGCAGGCACGGGTCGTCGCTATGTACAGATACCCGGTCTCGGGGTCCGCGACCGTGCCACCGGGGATGTTGGCGCCACCGTTCCCAGCGGGACAATGGAGCGAGCCGACGATCCCGAGATCGTTATCGGAGTTGATCGGCGGGTTGAACACAGGTCCGTAGTCGTATCCGTCGAGCGCCTTCAAGGCGAGCTCGCGTAGCTCGGGCGTGAAGTCGACGATCATGCTGTCCGGCAAGCCGGTCATCTCGAAGGGGAGCGGCCACGTCGGGATCGGCTGCGTCGGCCAGGTCTTCTCGCCCGGCACCTTCGAGGCGGGTACGGGCGTCGCCGGGATGGGCCATATAGGCTCACCAATGGCGCGGTTCAGCGTGTAGGCGAAGCCCTGCTTCGTCGTCTGGACGATGATGGGCACCTCCTCGCCGTCGATCGTCACATCGAGGAGGTTGGGGGCGGTGGGGTTGTCGTAGTTCCAGATGTCGTGGTGGACGACCTGGTAGTGCCAACGACGCTCGCCCGAGTGGATATCGAGGGCGATGATCGAAGTCGAGAACAGGTTGCTGCCAGGATAGAAGCCGCCGTAGTAGTCGATCGTCACTCCGTCCGTAACCACGTAGACCAGGCCGAGCTCCAGATCCGCCGACATGGGTGCCCACGCCGACACGTTGCCCGTGTACTTCCAGGCATCGCTCTCCCATGTGTCGACGCCCAACTGGCCCTCCTCGGGAATCACATCGAAGCGCCACATGAAGTCGCCCGTGGCCGCATCGAACGCGAGGATGTCGCCCGGCACGTTGGTGCGGTGGGTCTCGTTGGACCCCTGCTCGTGTGAGTTGCCCACGACGATTACCCCGTCGACGACGATGGGCGACGAGGAGTTCGTGATGACCTTGTGATCGAACTCGTAGCCCGAGTAGACGTCGTACTCTCCCTCGTCCATGTGGGCGAGGAGGTCGACGTTGCCTGTCTCCGGGAATCCCTCGATGGGCACCGTTTCGCCCCAATTCTCCAGGGGTCGACCGGTCTTGGCGTCCAGGGCGTGCAGGAAGAACCCGGGTGTAACCACGTAGACCATGCCGCGTCCGTCGACCTCGGCGTAGGCCACGCCCTTGCCGTAGTTCTGGCGCATGGAGCGCTCGTGGCGTTCCGTGTTGGGCTCGCGGAACGTCCACAGCGTTTCGCCGGTCTCCGGGTCGATGGCGGCGACCTGGCGGCGATAGCCCGCGACGGTATAGAGGATCCCGTCGATGTAGGTGGGGGTCGACCGCATGATCATGTCGACGTGGTCCCCGAAGTTGTCCCCGCGCCAAATCCACGTAACCTCGAGGTCGCCGAAGTTCTCGGCGGTGATCTGGTCGAGGGGGGCGTAGCGGCT
The DNA here is from genome assembly GCA_965248625.1 of Longimicrobiales bacterium. Lineage (GTDB taxonomy): Bacteria > Gemmatimonadota > Gemmatimonadetes > Longimicrobiales > Gaopeijiaceae. The sequence continues at coordinate 4,500,674 of OZ252109.1, forward strand.
GGAGCTGTAGTCGCCGCCCCAGTACCGCCACTCGCCATTCTCCGTCCCGATCTGCGCCGCGAGGCCGACCGGTGCGAGCATGGCGAGGAGCAGGAGGACGTTGGCCGCGGGAGGCCCGATCCTGCTGGATTCTCGGTTCTTCATCACATCCTCGACGTCTGGGGATCCGCCAATGCCATCGTCGCACCGGAATTCACCCTGGAGGATGCAAGCAAATACTACGGATCAGCCGCCGCCGAGCTGGCTCGTGAAAATGTAGTCGTTCGCCGCAACGGCCTGGTGACAGGTGGTGCACCCCGCCAAGCGGCCCTCCATCTCCATGCCGTTCGGCATCCGGTCGAGCTCGCCGTTGGGGAGATGCTTGGAGAAGAACCAGTCGTTGGCCTCGGGGTTGTACGCCTCGACTTTGAACATCGTGGTGACAGCTGCGAGCGTGCCATCCGGCATGTAGTTCTCCTTCACGACGATCGACCCCGGAGGCATCGTGCTCGCGCCGCCGGACAGGGCCCGCGACGCCGCATCGTTCAGGTACGTCGTGAGTAGCATCCCGTGGAGCTCCTGCCCCGCGTACTTCTCGCCTTTGCCGGGCCAGAGATCCCAGTCCTGGTATCGCGAATCCTGAAGATGGGCCCAGATGGCTGCGCCGGTCGTGTCGGCGGCCGTGGCGGACGCGACGACGGCCGGCTGCTGGGCGGGGGAGTCGGCGGACTCGGAGTCATCCGAAGCTGAGCAAGCGGCGGGTCCAAAGACCAACGTACCGACCGTGAGGTTGACAAGGACTCTTCGCATCAGCATGACGGGCTCCTCGGGATTGCGGGCTTCGCGAGCGCGGACCTCGGCCGACTCTGGCCTCCTCAATACATTCGCCAGACCGACGGTTCCCGGGGTGCAGCCGCAGCGGACGGGACCCGACCGCTGCGATGCTCCGGCCAACTCCGGAGGCGGCTCGTTCGCGAACCTTGCCTGCGGCCCGGCCGGTGTGGCGGCCGACGGGGGAGAAAAAACCGCCCCAGCGAAGGGCTGGGACGGTCGTTCAGGTGTCGGTCGTGAGACCGCGCCGCTCAATGCGAGGTGGCGGACTCCCCCGACCAGTTCGGATTGGGGATGAGGGCCGAGAGCCCCTGACAGATGCCGATCGAATAGCTCTCGATTTGCCAGGGGTGGAGCTCGCTGGTCTTTACGGTCCCCGCAACGGCGTTCATGAGGGGACCGGCGAGCGCCTTCCCTACGAATCGGCCAACGTAGGAGCGGGAGGGTCCGGTCTTGCGGATCACGCGAGCGCGCACCTGAGCGTCCCGATACAGATGATCGCACGTCCGAAGTACGACGGCTTTTGCGAGCGGGGGAAGCTTGGCGTATTGCCAGAACACTTCCTCCAGCGCCAGCTCGAAGTCGCCGTGCCGCGCCCGCTCCTGGGCCTCTTCCGAAGAGCGCTCTACGTTTTCCTCGGTAGGCCAGGGCTGATCTCGACCCGTCGCGAGCCACTGGAGAGAGACACCGAAGATCTCTGCGACCCGGTTCAGGTACTCGACCGGGGGGTTGCGGTCGTTATGGTAGTTCCGCACCGCCTCGTAGCTGATCTCGTACTCCCCATCCTTGCGCAGGTGGCGCCAGAAGTCACGGAGCGTGCGGCATTGGACCTGTTTGCGGACATACTCGAGACGAGTGGCCATCCCGGAGTCAGGTGTGGCTCCTCGGTTCGTGCGCGGGTTCAGCTGTGGCAAGCGAGACCCCTTTTCGGCTCTGTCGACTCCTGACGAGCGGAAAGCGCCCGTTCGTACTCTCTGCGGATACGAACACGGTATCGCACAACACGTGAATAGGAAAGAGTTGCGATGCGCGTCGCGCGCATCCGATTCTAACGGCGGTTCGAGAAATTCCGGTTCCGCAACGAGAGCGACGAGGCGCCGCTTCGGGAACGGTCGACCACGAGACGCAGCGCCCACCTGCTCATGCCGAAAGTGAGGACACAGATGCGTCCAGCTCGAGCTCTACGCCGAATCTCCTGTCTGGGATCAGCCTTCGTCATCGCCGCCTGCGCCGCTGGCCCTGGACTCAAGGTCGGGATGCCACTCGAGAGCTTGTCTGCGCTGGACGAGGGGTTCCAGGCCATCTCGCTGCTCGGTGACAGTTTGATCACTCCCGTCCAGCCCGAGGACTACCGGAATCTGCACGACAGCCTTCGACTGGAGGCGGCCGCGGAGCTGGCCGCCGACCCCGACGACGCGGACGCGCTCGTTTGGTTGGGGCGGCGCACGGGGTACTTGGCCGACTACCGCCAATCCATCAGGATCTTCGGCGAGGGGATCCGCCGCCACCCGGACGACGCCCGGTTCTACCGGCACCGCGGACACCGGTACATCACGGTGCGGGAGTTCGACAATGCCATCGCCGACTTTCAACGAGCCGTAGAGCTCATCGAGGGAACCGAGGACCAGATCGAGCCCGACGGGCTCCCCAATGCACGCGGTATTCCGACGAGCACGCTCCACTTCAACATCTGGTACCACCTCGGACTCGCCCACTACCTCAAGGGCGAGTGGGAGGATGCTCTCGAGGCCTTCCGCCAATGCTGGAGAGTTTCGGACGTCCCGGACCGTCAGGTGGCTACGGTCCACTGGCTGTACATGATCCTGCGCAGGATGGAGAGAGAGGATGAGGCGGCGGCGGCCGTCGCCCCGATCACGGCAGACATGGACGTGATCGAGAACGCGTCGTACCACCAGCTGGCCCTGATGTACAAGGGCGAGAGAACCGCGCAGGATCTACTGGGAGGGCAGGGCACGGAGGCGAACTCTGCCGGCGCCGCGGTCGTGTACGGTGTGGGGAACTGGTTCTTCTACAACGATCGGCAGAGCGACGGCGTGCTGGTGTTCCGGAGCATGGTCGAGGCCGAGGGCCAGTGGGCCGGCTTCGGGTTCATTGCCGCTGAGGCGGAGCTGGCCAGGCTGTCTCAGATGTGACCTGCGCGCACGACGCTACGGCCCTTCGGAGGTAAGCAGCGATCGCATTTCGTCGAACATGGCCGTCGTCTCCGGTCCCACTGTGGGGTAGGCGAGCCCAAGGCCGTCGAGGGCATCGACGATCAGCTCGGCGACCGTCATGCGCATGTACCGCTTGTCATCCGCAGGGATCGCGTACCACGGTGCCCACGAGCGAGACGTCGCGTTCAGCACTTCTTGGTATGCATGCATGTATTCGTCCCAATGACCCCGCTCCTTCACGTCGCCGACAGCGAACTTCCAATGCTTCTCCGGCTCGTTCAGCCGTGAAAGGAATCGTGATCGCTGCTCCTCGCGGGAGACGTTCAGCCAGAACTTGAGGATGATCGTCCCGTTGCGGGCCAGATGCTTCTCGTGATCGGCGATGGACTCGAAGCGCTCTTGCCATCGGTCCTCGAGGTCGACGAGGCGTGGCAGCCGTTGAGCACCCAGGTACTCGGGGTGTACGCGCACGACGAGAACTTCTTCGTAGTAGCTCCGGTTGAAAATCCCGATCCGCCCCCGCTCGGGGAGAGACCGAGACGTCCGCCACAGGAAGTCGTGGTCGAGCTCTTCTCGGGACGGCTGTTTGAAGGAGAAGACCTGGCACCCGGCCGGGTTGACGCCACTCATGACCGCCCGGATGGTGCCATCCTTTCCCGCTGCGTCCATTGCCTGGAATACCAACAGAACCGAGTAGCGATTGTCCGCATACAGTCGACGCTGGAGGTCGGTCAGGCCCTCGATGTTCTGGTTGAGTCGCTGCTTGAACTCACCTCGGGGGCCGGCGTCCGGCCGGGGAGAGGTGTCGCTGCCGCCCACCAGGAACGAGCCGTCGAACGGGACGAGAAACGGGCTGTCGGGAGCCTCGAACAAGAGGATCCTCCTGCGCGCAGGGTGAGGTGGAACGCCGGGGCGGGGGGCAGGCGACGAACTCCAAAACGTAGGGCACGCCGGGAAGTGTGCAAGAAGACGCGGAGACCGGTCGAGCCGATCTCCGCTCATGCCTCACGTCGCCGACGCCGATGCCGTGATCAGGCCGGCCACTGTGCTCGAATCAGGCGTCGGTCGACCGCCAGTTGGGATCGAGCTGCGTAATGCTGGACTTGAGGATCCAGTTGATCTCGGAGCCCGGACCGACTCGCACGGGCCGGGCGAGCACCGGGCGCCGGTATCCCACCGGGTCGGCCATGAGCCGGATCACGCCGGTCTGCGCATGGCAGAAGTCCGGAATTCGCATCACTTCCTGCCCGAACCTGGGCACGATGCCCAGAGGGATCACCATATCGCCGCTGACGGCGTAGATCTTCACGCCCACGAGGTTTTGGTTCTGGACGACGACCCGGACGGTCGAGGGAACTTCGTCTCCAAGTCGGAAGACGCTCGCCTCGGAAACTGTCATGGTCGAAAGCTCGGACACGGGCGGCGGCGGTTCGATCGTGGCCACCCGGACGCAGCCGCTGACGATCACGAGGCTGGCGGCAAGAGCCGCGGCTGCCTGGCCGCGTCCGCTTCTCGACCCGCTCATGATCGCCTCCTCGCCGTACGTGGTGAAGGCCCTGTCGCAGCTTCGCCCGGACTTGCCGGCCTCCATTCGAAGGCATTGGAGGTGCAAGTGGCGGACCAAGTGTGCGTTCCAGAGCCGCCCGACTGGTACGGAAACGCATAGGCCATGCGCATATCCGAGATTCGTCGGAGTTGCCGGACCTAGCGTTGGGAGGACGCTCGCCACATGGGATCACGGGGAGCGAATCGCGGTGGATTGCGCGTTTCGCCTACTGCGGGAAAGGCTGTAGAAAGATGTCCTGACGCCCCGCGGAGGGCGGGTCAGCCCCCTGCGCTCTCGCCTTGAATCCACCCCCGCCGACCCTCCGGGACGTCGACGTAGAGAAATCCGTCGAACTCGCCTAAGACGTCGACTGCGGTGCCGGAGTCGAGCACGGCCTGCACGGGCGCCGTCGCCGCCGGTACCGTGTGAACCGGCCGCGATGGATCAACCGCCTCAGTACGCAGCGGGGTCTCCGCAGGCTCGGTAAGCCGCGAGGCCAGGAATCCGCCCCGCCCGTCTGGGAGCCGAACCCGATACCAATCGCCTGCGCCGGCCATCACCTGGACGGGCGTGAAGGTGGAAAGCTCGTCCACCACTTCCGCCCGCGGACCCGGCGATCTGCGAAGGCGGATCCCATCCGTCTTGACCCGGACCCACGTCCCGATCCGGTCGACGTCGCCGCTGAACGCCACGAGCTCACGAGTCGGCTGCCGCAGGAACGGCAACGGGTCAATGGGTCCCCCACGGCGTCTGCCGCGCTCATCCCTGTAGCGCCTGGCGTAGATGCCGAAGTGGAGGTGTGGAGGTGTCGTCCGGGCGTTGCCGGTATTCCCGACAAGGCCCAGCGTATCGCCTACGCGGACGATGTCGCCGTTCTCGACGAGCTGACGGTCCAGGTGCGCGTAGTAGAGCGACTGATTGCGGGCTTCATCCGTCAACCAGACGACCAGTCCGCCGATGCCTGTATTCTGCACTCGGCGAACCCGTCCGTTCGCGGCCGCGACGACCGGAGTCCCCCGAGGCGCGAAGATATCCACGCCGTGGTGGTTCCGACTGCCCCCCTCGCGCTCGTCGCCGAAGTAGCTGAGGACCGCGTTGGTGTTCCGGTCAAAAACGGGAAAGGCCAGCGCGCCACCGACGCGGATCCGGAGTCGGAAACGCCCGCCACGAAGCAGCTCGGGCTGAACGCGGAGGATGTAATCGCCTGTCCGGCGCGGCTCATACTCGATGGTCCAGTCGGGCTCGGTGGCGTAGAGGACCGGAGCCGCGCGGCGCGTGGAGTCCGTCGCCGCGCGGAAGAGGTCCATGAAGACCCGAGCGTGCTCAATCGACTGCATCTCCAAAGAGACTTCGAGCCGCTGTCCACGCTCCACGTGGATGCGGTAGCCGAGCGCGAGGGCCTCCTCCTGAGCGAAGAAGCCCTCCTCCTCGTAGGGAGCGGAAATGGGGAGTGGGCCGTTGATGGCGCTCTCAGCCGCATCCATCCAGTCCATGCCCAGCGCGGACGCGGAGAGACCCGCATGCGCGAGGGACAGCATGTACTCTTCGTGTGGGGTCGGATCCCGGAAGAACTCGCGGGCGGCCTCGATCTCCTCTCCCGAGTAGAGGAGCAGCGGCACTGCGATGGCAAGCGTGATCGCGCCGCCGATCAGAAGCCGGACGGTGCGCCGCGATCGTGCGGGTCCGAGGTCACGGGATTTGTCCACGAATCCTCAGCTGCTCATTGGGCACAGGCCAGTTTCTGCGAGGCCGCGAGGTCTAGGAGCGCGTCGCTCCACATTGAACACGCTCGCACTCGTTTCTATGATTGGTGCCGGACGTCTTGCCGCGCCGTCATCCTGGTCGGCGTCGGAACTCATGGATGCACGCTCGTCCGCGACCCTTTTCGACACCCCTGGAGCCCATTTGGTTCGGATCGCCCAAATCGAAGCCGGCAGCATCGCGGACGAGCTGGATCTCCAGATCGGCACGCGAATCATTCGGATCAATGGCCATCCGGTCAAGGACGGCATCGATCTGACGTTCCTGCTCGCGGACCAGGACCTCGTTCTCGAGACGGTCGCGCCCAGTGGGGAGGCGTACATCTACGAGATCGACCGCGACCCCGGCATCGCGCTCGGGGTGATCCCGGAACCCGACAAGATTCGTGAGTGTGCCAACGAGTGCGTTTTCTGCTTCATCGACGGCAATCCGAAGGACGTGCGTCAGAGCCTCTGGCTCCGAGACGACGATTTTCGGCTCTCCTTCACCTACGGAAGCTACGTCACGCTGACCAACCTCGGTCCGAGGGGAACTCAGCGCCTCGTCGACCAGCGCATCTCGCCCCTCTACGTGAGCGTGCACGCAACCGAGCCCGACGTGCGCGTCCGCCTGCTCAAGAACCAGAGGGCGGGTCTCATCATGGACCAGCTGTCCTTCTTGCTAGAGCACGGAATCGAAGTCCACACGCAGGTGGTGCTTTGCCCGGAGTGGAACGACGGGGCTCACCTGGACCGAACGATCTCCGATCTCTGGGGGCTGGGCCCTGGCGTGCGCACTCTTTCGGTCGTGCCAGTGGGGCTGACGAAGTACAACGTGAACCGTCCAGTGCGGCCGCTCACGCCGGACGAGGCGAGCGTCGCGATCGGACAAGTCGAGTCGATGCGAGATCGGGCCCGCCAGACGAGAGAGTCGGGTTGGGCCTACGCGGCGGACGAGCTCTACCTGATTGCCGGAGCGGCGGTGCCCGAAGGGTCCTACTACGACGATTGGGCGCTGGTCGAAAACGGCGTAGGGGCCGTGCGGCGCTTCATGGACGACTTCGACGAAGGACTGGGGTTGCTCCCGGATCTCTCGGGGCATCGGATTCGCCTGGTGACGGGCCGCTCGATGGGGCCATTCCTCCAGTCCCGGAGGGACGACCTGGCTCGGGCTACCGGGGCCGAGGTCGAGATCGTCGTGGTGACGAACGAGCTCTACGGGGAAGGGGTCACCGTGGCCGGCCTCCTGGGCGGCCGTGACATTCAATCAGCGCTCGGGTCTGGACGACAGGGCGATCTCGTCCTGCTCCCGGCCGAAGCCTTGAACGCCGACGACCTCTTCATCGACAGCCTCCCCCTGGCCGAGCTCACGTCAGCCATCGCGCCCGCACGCGTCCTCTCAGGCTACGAGATCACCGAGGTTCTACGCGCACTGTGACCCGCGAGCGGCTTCCAGTGATCGCGGTCGTCGGGCGCCCCAACGTCGGTAAGTCGACGTTTTTCAACAGGGTCCTCGGGGAGCGCAAGGCGATCGTCGACGATACGCCCGGTGTGACGCGCGATCGGCATTTCGCCCGGACGGACTGGGCGGGGCGCCCGTTCTACATCGTCGACACAGGGGGCGTGATCGAGGGGAGCGACGAGCCCATGGACCGGGCGGTCCGTGGACAGGCCATGGCGGCGGTCGAAGAGGCCGACGTGATCCTGTTCATGGTGGACGGAAGGGACGGGATCCACCCCCTCGACCAGAAACTCGCGGAGCTTCTTCGAAAGGCGGATCGGCCCGTCCTGCTGGTGGCCAACAAGATGGACAACCTGCCGCGTGACACCTCCCACCTCGAGTTCTGGGAGCTGGGCATGGGAGGACCGCTCGCGGTGAGCGCGATCTCCGGCAAAGGCTCCGGAGACTTGCTCGACGCAGTGCTCGCGTTGATGCCCGAGGGCGGCGGCCAGCCCATCGCTGAGGATACGGTGCGGGTGGCTGTCATCGGCAAGCCCAACGTCGGTAAGTCGAGCCTCGTGAATCGGCTTTTCGGCGAGGAGCGCGTGGTGGTGAGCGAGACTGCAGGCACGACCCGCGACGCGATCGACTCGACCATGCGGTATCACGGCCGCGAGCTCGTGTTCGTGGACACCGCCGGACTGCGACGCCAGACACGGATCAAGGACTCTCTGGAGTATTACAGCACGCTGCGGACGGAGCGCGTGATTCGGGAGGCCGACGTGTGCCTCGTGCTCATCGACGGCGCCGATGGCCTTCACGTGCAGGACGTCAAAGTGGCCGAGTCCGCGTGGAGCGCGGGCTGCGGGGTCGTCTTGGTAGTGAACAAGTGGGACCTCGTCGAGAAGGATACCCGCACGGCGCCCGACACCGAGAAGGAGATCCGAGCGCGGGCCACCTTCCTCCGTTGGGTCCCGATCCTGTTCACTTCCGCCACATCCGGACAGCGTGTGCGCAAGACGCTGGACCTCGTCCTGGACGTCCAGGGTGAGCGCTTGCGCCGTATCCCGACCCACGAGGTCAACGAGGAGCTCGAGCGTCTCGTCGGGAGGCACCATCCCGCCCACTTCCGTGGCCGGCCGGTGAAATTGCGATACGGCACCCAGGTGGCGGTGGCGCCCCCCTCGTTCGTACTCTTCTCGAACATGCCCCGGGAGGTCCAAGTCGACTACGCACGCTACCTCGAGAACGGGTTTCGAGCGCGCTGGCCGTTCACGGGCTCTCCCCTCCGATTGAGCTTCAAACGATCGACGAGGGAGGATCGGTAGGTTTGACCGCACCTGTCGCCTACGCGCTCCTTGCATACTTCGTCGGCTCGATCCCGACCAGCTATCTGGTGGGCAGGATCTTCGGAGGCGTCGATCTGCGGCGGGAGGGGAGCGGCAACCTCGGAGCGACGAACACGTATCGCGTCCTCGGGATGAAGGCGGCCGTTCCGGTGGCCGTCGTGGACGTCACCAAAGGCTGGCTCCCCACCTGGCTCTTCCCCTCGATCGACGGCAGCGGCGTCTGGACCTGGACCCTCGCGTACGGCGGGGCGGCCATTGCCGGCCACATCTTCTCACTGTGGGTGCGCTTCAAGGGCGGCAAGGGGGTCGCGACGAGCGCAGGGGTCTTCATCGCCCTGGCCCCGGGAGCGACGCTGGTGGCGCTCGTGGTATGGACCGTCGTCGTCGCTGCCTGGAAGATCGTCTCCTTGGCCTCCATCGCCGCCGCCGTGTCCTTGCCGATCGCCGTGATGCTTCTTCCCCAACGTACCGATCCCCAGCTTCTCGCCTTTACAGTCGGTTTAGCGCTCTTCGTCGTTTGGGCCCACCGGGCGAATATCGGGCGACTCCTTCGCGGAGAGGAGAAGCGCATTCGAGACGCACGTCGGGACCGGATCACAGGGGACGAAACGGACCCCGCCGACGCGCCGTCCGGAGAGGTAGCACCATGACCGGCGAGCCCAAGCGGATCGCGGTGGTCGGCGCCGGGAGCTGGGGAACGGCCCTCGCCGCGCTCGCGGCCAAGAGGGGACACGAGGTGAGTCTCTGGGCTCGCGAGCCCGAGGTCGTCGAGCAGATCCGCGACAGCGCGGAGAACCAGACGTTCCTTCCCGGAGTGACTCTACCCGTGACGCTCGGAGTTACAGGCGATCTAGAAAGCGCCCTTGACGGGGCCGAGATCGTCGTGTCGGTGAGTCCCTCGCAGCATGTCGGCGCGGTAATGTCGCGGGCGGCACCCCATCTGCGTCCGGACGTGGTCGTCGTGACTGCCTCCAAGGGCATCGAGATCTCGACGCTGCGACGGATGGACCAGGTGCTCGAAGAGGTGCTGGCACCGGACCAGATGGAACGGCTCACCGTGTTGTCGGGCCCGAGCTTCGCGGTCGAGGTCGCGCGCGAAGACCCGACGGCGGTGGTGGCCGCCAGCCACTCACAGGAGGCGCGCCTCTTGGTGCAGAGCACGTTTCAGGCACCGTATTTCCGGGTGTATACGAATCCAGATGTGATCGGGGTCGAGCTCGGCGGCGCGCTGAAGAACGTGATCGCGGTCGCCGCCGGTGTCGTGGCGGGCCTAGGGTTCGGTCACAACACGCGCTGCGCGCTGATTACGCGTGGCTTGGCAGAGATTACGCGGCTCGGCCTTGCCATGGGCGCGAGCCGGCCCACCTTTTCGGGGCTCGCGGGGATGGGCGATCTCGTGCTGACGTGCACGGGTGACCTGAGCCGGAACCGCACGGTGGGGTTCGAGCTTGGACGGGGCCGCTCGATCGAGTCGATCCTCGGAGAGATGACAGCGGTAGCAGAGGGCGTGAAGACCGCGGAGGCTGTACACCAGCTCGCTGCGCGGCATCACGTGGAGATGCCGATTTGTCGGGAAGTACACGGCATTCTGATCGACGGAACGGACCCGAGTGAGGCCGTCCGGAACCTCATGCTCCGGGATCCGAAGCCCGAGGACTGGACATGAGCGGAGCGCAACGGCCGATGACGAAGAGAGACGCCGAATGGAGACGCGCATGACCGAGCCGGTCGCCCGCAAGGCCTATTACTCCATCGGCGACGTGTGTGATGTCACCGGGCTGAAGCCTCACGTGCTGCGATACTGGGAAACCCAGTTCGAGATGCTCCATCCCACCAAAAACCGTGCGGGCAACCGCGTCTATCGTCCCAAGGAGATCGAGCTGGTCCTCCTGGTCAAGCACCTGCTTTACGACCAGAAGTACACGATCGAAGGCGCCCGGCAGAAGCTCTCGGAGATGCGGAAGGCGGGGGAGCTGGAGGGCAGCAGAAAGGAGATCCTGGGACCGGAGCTCCTGAGCGGGATGAAGAAGGAGTTGCAGGAGCTCGTCGAGCTGCTCTCCCCACCACCGTCGGCCCTCTAGACTCCCACAGACGACCAACGCTTCCTATGCGGATTCTCTGTACCAACGACGACGGATACATGGCGCCGGGCCTGCGCGTGCTCGCGAGCGCCGCTGAGGGTCTGGGCGCGGTCACAGTGGTCGCGCCTGATCGAGAGCAGAGCGCGACGAGCCATTCGCTGACGCTGCATCGTCCGTTGCGTGCACGGAAAGCACCAAGTGGTGCGATGATCATCGACGGGACACCCACCGACTGCGTGATCATAGCGGTGAACGCCCTGCTCGACGAGCTCCCGACGGTCTGTCTCTCGGGGGTGAACCACGGTCCAAACATGGGCGAGGACGTGTTGTACTCCGGCACCGTGGCTGCAGCGATGGAGGCCACGGTCCTCGGCATCCCGGCGGTAGCCGTTTCCTACACGGGTCCCGACCTGGACGAAGGGCAGGGTTGGGAAGACCTGCTCCACGGACTCCTCGAATCCCTCCTGACGAAGGAGTCTTTTCCCGAGGACACGTTGTTCAATGTGAACCTTCCCGCGTTGCCGCCTTCCGAGCTGAAAGGCGTCCGGGTCACGGCGCTCGGACGACGGAGGTACAGCGATTCGCTGACCCGGGCCAACGATCCGCGTGGGAAGGAGTACTTCTGGATCGGTGGAACCGTCTCGAGCTGGGGCGGACGGGACGACTCGGACTTCCGGGCGGTCGATGAAGGCTACATCTCGGTAACGCCCTTGCACCTCGATCTCACGAACTACGGGCTCCTCGAGGAGATTCGCGGGTGGGACCTGGACCTGTAGGGCGGCCGGATGGGCTGGACCCATACGTCGCATACCGCCGAAAGCTGATCGAGGAGATCCAAGGGCGAGGAATCGACGACCTCGAGACCCTCCAGCTGTTCGACCGGGTCCCGCGCCATCTCTTCCTCCCGGAGGGCGTCTGGAATCGAGCGTACGACGACGTGCCGCTGCCCATCGGGTATGGACAGACCGCCTCGCAGCCCTCGCTGCAGGCCCACTATCTCTCGCTCCTCAAGCCGACGACTTCGGACCACGTGCTGGAGATCGGGACGGGCGGCGGCTACCTCACCGCGCTTCTGGCTCTGACCTCGGGGCGCGTGTATTCCGTCGAGCGAGTCCGGGAGCTGTCACTAAGGGCTCGAGAGGCGCTCGACGCCATGAAGGTCGCCAACGTCGCGCTGCTCGTCGGTGACGGAACGATTGGCTGGAGAAAGTTCGCGCCCTACGACGTCATCGTCGTCTCGGCTGCCTCCCCGTCCGTGCCGCAAGCATATCTGGATCAACTCGTGGACCCGGGACGGATGCTCATTCCCGTTGGCACCATGGAAGAACAGAAGCTTCACTTGGTACGCAAAGAGGACGGACAGGTGACCGATCAGTCACTAGACGGTGCGTGCACGTTCGTGCCCCTTCTGGGCCGCTTCGGTTGGCCCGAGGACGAGGTGGTGCGATGACGATTTCGTCAGAACGACCCGAGGCGGCTGCCGCGGAGCTTGCGAGACCCGGCGTCGTGCGTCGCCTCTACGACTGGGTCCTCCACTGGGCGCACACCCCCCACGGGGTCTGGGCACTCGTGCTCCTGACCGCTGCGGAGTCCTCCTTCTTCCCGATCCCTCCGGATCTTCTGTTGATCGCGCTCTGCCTCGGGGCCTCCCGCTCGTCCCTGCGCTTCGCGGCCATCGCCACAGCCGCTTCCGTCGTCGGTGGCGTGATCGGATACGGGATCGGGGCAGGGGCGTGGCAGGCCCTCGACCAGATCTTCTTCGCGTACGTACCGGGCGTCTCGCCTGATGTGTTCGAGCGCGTGCAAGGCCTGTACGACCGCTACGACTTCTGGGCCATCTTCATGGCAGGCCTGACGCCGATCCCGTACAAGGTCTTCACGATCTCGGCGGGCGTGTTTTCCATCAATTTCCCAATCTTCCTCATCGCGAGCGTGCTGTCGCGGGGCCTTCGCTTCTCCATCCTCGCAGCGTTGATCTACCGTTGGGGACCGGAAGTAGCCCGTTTCATCGATCGGTACTTCAACGTCCTCACATGGGTGTTCGGAGTCCTGCTGATCCTCGGCTTCGTAGTGGTCAAGCTGGTGCTTTGACGAGCGCGAGCGTGCACCCGCTCGTCCTCAGCAAAAAATTGGCTTCCAGGCCGCTCAGCGCTCGACTATCTTACCCGCGCGTCGCACCCGTGCGCGCATTTCGCCCTCGTAGCTCAGGTGGATAGAGCACCGGATTCCTAATCCGGGGGCCGCAGGTTCAAGTCCTGCCGAGGGCACCTTGAATGAGCCCCATATCATCTATATCATGGATGGTGTGGGGTTTTTCACCGTGCCGAACAGTAACAGAAGAACAGTAGCAACCATGCCGAAGCTGTACACCCGCCGACAGGGGAGCGAAGGCGCACTCCGGTACTACGCGGACCTGCGCGACATCGGACTCGGTCAACACGCGCTCAAGCCGTCCGGTGGCTCCAGAGCGACGACGGACCAAGTCGAGGCTCAGATCCTGATGGGTCGGCTGATCGAACGCTTGACCACGCAGCCGAGGGCGCACGCCCCGGCTGGAGGATCGCTTGCCGCAGTCGCCACTCGGTTCTTGAAGGTCAATCCGGGCGGAGTCACAGAGAAATGGTTGGAGGACGTTGAACGCCGCCTTCGACGAGCTGTTGAGTGGTTCGGGGCGGAAAGGCCCATCAACTCCATTGAACCGCGCCACGTCCGCGAGTGGACTGAAGCCCTACAAGGAAAGGGCTATGCGAACGGTACGGTCCGACACCATCTCCATGCCCTTTCCAGCGTCTATCGGTCCGGCATGGAGCTGGGCGAGGTGCCTGTTGGCCAGAACCCCGTCGCCGGGCTCTACCGGAAACCCTCCACCGAGCGTGACCGGAAGCAAAGCCAAAGGGCGAAGTTTCTCGAAGTGGAGGAAGCCGCTCGCTTCCTGGCGGCAGCAGAACGACTCGATCGGGTCAACCGAAACGGCATGATTCGCTTCGAGTATCCGCTTCTGGCGACCTTTCTTCTAACGGGCGGACGGCGAGCGGAGGTTTTCGGATTGGAGGTGGACGACATCGACTTCGAGCAGCAGCTCGTTCATATCCGCCCAAACTCCTGGCGCGGGCTGAAGCGCCGATGGTCGGAACGGAGCGTGCCTCTGTGGCCGCAGCTTGACGAAATCCTCAGGCGTTACCTCGACGACTCGCCGCCACCCGCACGGCTACTCTTCCCGAGCCCACGGCTGCTGAACGAGGGAGGGGAAGGGTTGATCAACAACGTGCGGAAGACCCTGAGGGACGTGGCGCAGAAAGCGGCGATCCCGGCACCCAGCCCCACGATGTTCAGGCACACCTACGCCACCACACGGCTCCAGACCACCGACAACGGGATGCCGATCTCAGTCTGGACGGTGGGACGGGAGCTTGGCCACAAGGGGATCGGCCGGATCGAAGACACCTACGGACACCTCTCGACTTATCTGCGTGCCCGGTGGGAGGTTGTGGAGTATCGCGTCACGGGCTAGAGGAGGGCTGCGAAGGCCCTCCACCTGCCGCGCCTTCGACCCCTCCTCCCTTTTCTTCAGGCCGCGTTCTCAGTCCTTTGCTAAGATCGCCCCTCGCAGAAAAGTCCGGATTTCGATTTCGGTCTCGGTGAGGGACCGGACAAGCTGGCCAAGACATGTCTGCTCGCGTCTCAACGGCGCAGATGGCCACGAGGCCGCCCCGACCCACCCCAGGGGTCGCCTGAAGCTTCGGCGGGGCTTGGTGCGGTCAGATCACCAAGTCGGCACCCCTACATCTTCCTTGCGCCCCCACCAACCCACGTAGGAACTTCAGCTAACACCTGACCGGCCCCGAGTCCCTCGCACCCCGAGGACGCTGTGCGGGCGTCCATCATACAGGAGTACCGAGAATGGAAAAGCCAGCGCGGAAGCCGGTGAGCGTCGTCGTGACCGACGCCCACAGCGATATCGGTGATTTCTTGTTGATTTCCCTCCTTTCATAGTTGCTGGGTGAGAGGTAGTCGAGAGCGGAGTGGCGGCGGGGAGGTCGTCGGGATCACCCTCCGGCAACCCGGTGCCGAACGATCGCGTGATGGTGCCGGCTCCGGCCTCCCTTCGTCCCGAGCCCGGCGGATCAGCGCACGGGGAGCAGGATCATGTTCTCCGTGGCCTCGATGGTGCCCCAGAAGCGGTCCGCCATCGCGGCGGTCGCAGGCCCGCCGTACGCACCCTGGAGCAGCGACTCGAGGTCGGCAGGGTTGAGGTCCGCCCGGTTCGTCCAGGCATCGTGGAAGGTGACCCCGATCACCTGCGGTTCGGGTGCCCCCGCCACGGCCGTGTAGAAGAGGTACCGGAGCTGGTGATTCGCGTTGCCGATCGCCTCGTGGATCTGGCCCATTACATCCCAGAATGCATCCACAGATCCAGGTTTGATGCGGTAGAGGGTCACCGACAAGAAGGTGGTCCGCCTGTCACTTTCCGGAAGCCGGAGCACATCCTCGTTGCGGACCTGGATCATGCTCGCATGGGAGCTGAGTGTCGGGAGTATGTCGTCGGAGAAATAGTAGAGCTCTCCGCGAGATCCGACCTGTGCATCGTAAGTGTCCAGATCGGCCCACCGCAGTCCGTATGCAACGATGATGAAGTCCCCGATGTTCTCTCCGGCGATTACTCGATAGGTCGCCCATCCACGGGGAGACTGCGTCCAGGGGTCGCTCTGGGCGCGCAAGGTCGCCACGTGCTGACGTAGCGCGTCCTGCACCGCCGATCCCTTCCCAGGGGCCGGCGTGAAGCTGTAGTAGATCTGGACGGCGTCCTGCGGCTCCTGGGCACGCGCCCTCCCTGCAAGGGAGGTGAGCGTGAGAAGGGCCGTCATGAGGACTGGCAGTAGGCGCATGGATAGTTCTCGCGTGCGGAAGGGGCATCGGCTTACTGCGAGCCACGATAGCTCCTTCAGGATAGCCGACACAAGATCGCTGGATATGGCCCGGCGACCCGCGACGCGCACGGCGAACGACTGCTTCCGTCCGCCGCTCGATTGGTAGGAACGCAGGGTGTCGTATAGCTGTCATGGGTGTTCGTGTAAGTCTGTCGTAAACCCCATCACGTGACCCAATGCAGAATGAACGACCTGATCGCTCGCTCCTTCCGGGGCGAGCTCAGCAATCGAGGAGCGCCAGAGCGATAGGAAGCCCGGCTCCACGAACAGCGCCGTCACGGAGCTCCTGTGGGTGTAGCTGCCAGACCCCGACTTCCTGCCTGCTTGCGTTGGCCGCACGTCCTCCTCATAATTCTGGGGTGATGTGTCTGCTTGGGCTCAGACCCCGCTGATGCGGGCTGGGCCTGGGCGCGACTGAGCGGATGGAGCTCGAGAAGCTCAGTCGCAGGCGGCCGTTGTCGTCCAAAGAGCCGAGTGATCCTTGCCATGGCTGATGGGATTGCTTACGCCGAGCTCGTGAGTCGGTTCAACACCTCCACCACCACACTGACGCGGTGGCGCAGGCGGTATCAGGAGAAGGGGCTGGCGGGCCTCACCGATCGGTTGAAAGAGGGTCGGGGAGACCGCATCACGGCCGACGACGAGGCCAAGATCCTGGCTGCGACCCAGCAGTCCTCTCGCGAGCCGCTCACCCATTGGACATCCCGTCGGCTTGCTCAGAAGCTCGGCTACAGTCCCGCCACCATCGCTCGGGCATGACCGCCCAGACCAAGACCGTGAAGGCCTGGCTCGATGAGCACCCCTCTGTCAAGATCCACTGCTCCTGGTTGAACCAGGTCGAGATCTGGTTCTCCAAGATCCAACGAGACCTCATCAGCCGAGGTATCTTCACCTCCGTTGCCGATCTCCGCCGAAAGATCGTGGGGATCTCACAACAACGATCGCTGCGTCTCCTGTTGTCCCGTCGGTCTTGTGTTCCCGTTGGCACCGAGCTCGTGGAGGGAGCCGGGTGGCGAGAACGGTCATGGATGCGTCCAGGCCGAAGCGCAGCAGAATGATTTGCCGGTGGGGAACGAACCAGACCGCTCGGCGGCGTGCCAGCCGAGCCATCTGTCCGTCGCGGCTCGCGGGAAGTCACGGCCTATGCAGCTGCTCAGCTCAAGTAGGGAACGAAGACGCAGCGGGCGGAAGGCGAGACCCCGCGGCCGCTTTCGGCGACCATACAGGTCCTCGATGGCGATCGCAGGTCGGCATCGCGTGTGGTTTCGCCGCTGCGACTCTGTTCGGCTTGACCACCGCCCTCATGGGGTTGCCGTTGCGCGCGCAGTCACCCTCCGACCGCCCACAAGGCCCGGAAACAGTCACGTTCACCCGAGATGTAGCGCCGATCCTGTTCGAGAACTGCGGGAGTTGCCACAGGCCGGGCGGTCCCGGCCCATTCAGCGTGTTCTCGTACGGGGACGTAGGGGCGCGCGCCGCGCGCATCGCGGAGTACACGGCTCGTAGGCTCATGCCGCCTTGGCTCCCGAACAGCGCGTATCGCGAGTTCGCGAACGCTCGCCGACTGGAGGCGGAGGAGATCGCCACGCTCCAAGCCTGGGCGGATGCCGGTGCTCCGGAAGGTAACCCGGCTGACCTTCCCGCTCTCCCGGACTTTTCCTCGGAATGGCCGCTGGGGCAGCCCGATCTGGTGCTCGAGGCGCCCGCCTACACGCCACCAGCGTCGGGGCTGGACGTCTACCGGAACCTCGTAGTGCCGGCACCGCTCGATCAGGTTCGATACGTGAGTGCCGTCGACCTCCAGATCGCTGACTCCGGACGAGTGCACCATGCGACGCTGATGGTGGATACAACGGGGTCGTCCCGGGAGATGGACATGGCCGACCCGGAACCGGGGTTCGACGGGATGGAGCGCGTCAGCCTCGCGCGCAGTCCATCGGGACGCTTCGTGGGGTGGACTCCGGGTCGGCTGCCTCAGGGCGGCCATGCAGATCTGGCATGGGCGCTCGCCCCCGGCAGCGACCTCGTGGTGCAGTTGCACGTGCGGCCAACCGCCACGAGCGCCGCGGTCAAACCTCGGATAGGGCTCTATTTTGCTTCCGATGCACCGTCGCGGCCGAGTGCAGTCATCATGTTGGAACACCTGATGATCGACATCCCCCCGGGGGAGGACCGCTATCTGGTCCGAGACTCGGTCACCCTGCCGGTCGCTGTCGAGGTCGTGAGCCTGCAACCGCACGCTCACTATCTGGGGAAGGAAATGGAAGGGATCGCGCGTCTTCCGGACGGGCGGACCGAGTATCTGATCCGGATCGACGATTGGGATTTCGACTGGCAGGACGAGTATCGGTTGGCCACCCCGCTCCGGCTACCCGCGGGTACGGTACTCATGATGTCGTACGCATACGACAACTCGCCCGGCAACCCACAGAACCCGACGGATCCGCCGGTACAGGTGAGGTACGGACCGTCGTCGACCGACGAGATGGCGGATCTGATCATCCAGGTAATCTGTGAGACGGCAGCGGATCGCGAGGTGCTCGACCGGGTGCTTTCGCGGAAATACGCGCGCGCGCGTATTGAAGCAGAGGCGTGGAGGGAGCACGTGGCGGGCCGAGAGGCCGCCGAGGCCGGGGACCTGAAGAAGGCCTTGGCACATTTCCAGGCCTCGCTCCGAGCTCGGGAGAGCCCACAGGTGATGGTCTCGATGGTCGATGTCGTGCTCTGGCTGAACGATTCCACGGGGGCTATGCTGATCGCGGAGAGGGCCGCCCAGATCACCGGATACCGGGATGCGACGGTGCTGGACTGGTTGGCTAAAGCGTACGCTGCGGGCGGAGATACCCGGCGTGCTGTTGAGATCTTGAGGCATGCGGTCGAGCTGGCCCGGCAAGCTGGGGACCGGGAGCTGGCCACCCGCCTCGAACAGCGCCTCGCGAAACTGAATGCCGGCAGGCAGGATCGAGCGACAGATCGAGGGAAGCAGCGCCCCGGCGCTCAGGTCTACATCCCGGGGCTAGGGGTCGGCACGCTCTCGAGAGACCTCGGCCGCTACATCCTGCCCGGCGTGCCCGCGGGGCAGCATGAGGTGTAGGCCGAGCTGATCGGCCGCAGCACCGAGCGCCAGACTGTGACGATCACGGCGGGGGCGACTGGTGACTCCGGGTCGGGGACGTTCCGTCCTCATCACTGGCCGCAGTACGAGGCAGGGCTTCAGAAGCGTGGCGACGCCTATCCTCGCAATCTCTACAAGGAGTGATCCTCTACAAGGAGTTGATCATGCTAGCGACTGTCACTGTCCGGAACCTGTTCCGAGGTCGCTTTACCGGCCTCTTACTCTTCATGTTTATGGTGATCTTGGCTCCGGCTACCGACGCCCAGGAGGTCGGTCAGATCGTCGGACAGGTCACCGAGGAGACCACCGGCGTGGCCCTGCCTGGAGCCCAGGTCTACATCACCGGGGTCGGTGTGGGGACCCTGAGCAGCGGGACCGGCCGTTTCCTGCTGACCAATGTTCCTGCCGGAGAGCACATCGTTCAGGTTGAGTTGCTGGGATATGGGTCGGCGGAGCGCCAAGTGACGGTCCAGACCGGCGAAGCCACGGCCGTGAACTTCGAGCTTGGTGAACAGGTTCTGGCCTTGGAAGAGATTGTGGTCACGGGAACCGCGTTCGCGCAGCAGCGGCGTGCCATCGGAAACAACGTCGGGAGATTCGACGCAGCGCGCCGTCAGGAGATTGCCCCTGTGCCGACTACAGAGATGTTGCTTCAGGGTTCGGAACCGGGGCTCATGATGGACTACGGGTCCCAAGGGGGTGTGGGAAACAGCGCCACGATCCGCATCCGGGGCGCGAGCTCCATCGTCCTCCGTTCTGAGCCGCTCATCTATATCGACGGCGTGCGGGTCAACTCCGAGAGTGATGGTCCCTCCAGCTTCACCAACAATTACCGGGCGTTCCCGACCCGGCTTCAAGAGATCAACCCCGAGGAAATCGAGTCCGTGGAGGTGATCAAGGGACCCGCAGCGGCGACTCTGTACGGGACCGAGGCCTCGAACGGCGTCATCAATTTCATCACCAAGAAGGGCAGTGTGGGGCAGCCACGGTACAGTCTCAGACTCGGTGGTGGCGCGACCTGGTTACCCGACCCGATTAGCCAATACCCTGCGGCGTATTACCGTTGCCGGGGCATCACCAACAATAATTGTGTGGAGCACGGGATCACGTACCAGCCCGGTGAGGTCGTCGAGTTCCGGGTCCTCCAGAGAGAGAAGGAAGTACACGGGAACGAGTTTGGCTCGACCGGACTCCCTCGGAGCGTCGGAGGTAGCGTAGAGGGCGGGAGCGGACGACTCCGCTACTATGGCTCGATGGATTGGAACCGGGACGAAGGGTACCAGAGTTCCGACTGGCGGAACCGGTGGAACGGCCGGGCCAATATAAACTTGACGCCGTCGGATGCGCTCGATATCCAGTTTGGAATTGGCGCGATGCAATACGACCAGCGGTCCGGAAACCACAACTCTCAGCTGGGGACCTTCTGGGCCTGCATAGCCCCGGGTTGTGAAGAGGGTGCCGGCGGCTTTGCCGTGGATGGTCCTTTCCGCGGGTTCCTCCAGAATATGTTCCCGGTGTTCTTGGATTCCGTCTTTGAGACGCGGGACGTGCACCGCAGCACTTACACGGCGCAGGTGAACCACCGACCCCTGCCCTGGTTCAGCCAGCGCGTGAATGCGGGGTTGGATTTGACTCACACCTCGAACCGCCATCTCACCCTTCCCCACGCCGCGGGCAGCAATTCGGCGCAGGGTGAAAAACGAGATCGGACGAATAGAACTGAAATGAGGTATGTGGATTACTCGGCGACCGTCACGTTAGATGCGAGCCCGGCACTCAACTTTGCTACTTCCGGCGGGCTCCAGTACAACGAGCGGGAGTTTCGGGAGATCGACGCTAGGGGGCGGGAATTTCCCGCATCGGGGATCACGACCGTGGAGGGCGCACGCCGCAGGACGATTGGGGATAGATTCATTGAGAACAAGACGATCGGCGCCTACGTACAGGAGCAGCTGTCCTGGCAGAATCGGTTCTTCCTGACGGGAGCGGTGCGGGCCGACGACAACTCGGCCTTCGGGAAGGACTTCGACTTCGTCACCTACCCCAAATTGAGCAGCAGTTGGGTCGTCTCGGAGGAGTCGTTCATGGCGGGTACCTCCTCCTGGCTGAACCAGCTCCGGCTGCGGGGCGCCTGGGGCAAAGCGGGGCAGCAACCCGATGTCTTTGCGGCCGTCCAGACCTTCGCCGCGCTTCCGGAAGGAGGTCTCACCCCGCAAAACATCGGCAATCCGGAGCTCAAGCCTGAGACGGGTTCGGAGGTGGAGATGGGCTTCGACGCGAGCCTGTGGAGCAACCGCCTCGGCCTGGAATTCACCTACTTCACACAGCGCCGGAGCGATGCGCTCGTCTCGGTACCGGTTCCTCCGACCTCGGGCTTCCCCGGCTCGCAGTTCAGAAACCTTGGCGAGATCGAAAACAGCGGAATCGAGCTGGGACTGTCGGCACCGAATCTGTATTCGAGCCGCAATGTCAACGTCGACCTATCTGTCGCATTCTCCACCAACAACAACGAGATCGTCGCGATGGGAGGGGTTGCGCCCATCAGGCTCAGGGGTGCTTTGAACATCACGGGTTATAACCCTCAGTGGTATCTGGAAGGCTTCCCCCTGGGAGCGATATTCTTGAAGAAGGTGGTTTCAGCGAATATCGATGGAAGCGGCGCGGACGCAAATGCCGTCAACGTGATGTGCGAAAGTGGGGAAATTGTAGGAGAAATCTCACCCGGCCAGCCGGTTTCCCGGGGGGGCGGTCCACCGGTGCCGTGTGACGTGGCTCCGCAGCTGTACCAGGGTCAGCCCGTGCCGACGCGAGTGGCATCGATTACGCCGACCGTTACCCTGTTCAATCGCCTGTCGCTGTTCGCCCAGGTGGATTACATGGGTGGGCACAACCTGATCGACGGGGTCATGGCGGGGAAGCACGGCCGATTCCGAAACAGCCGCGCCGTCATAGAGCGGACGGACCCGATCTTTCTCGGATACACATCGTTGGGTTCGGAAGGGTTGAACCAGACAGGCCTGTTCGACGCGGGCTTCGCGCGGCTGCGCCGTGTCTCCGCGACGTACACCTTTCCTGAGAGCTGGACCGCCATGATCGGGGCCGACCGCATGAGCCTTACGGTTTCCGGCACAAACCTGTGGCTCATCTGGCAAGCGGCAAGTAGTGAGGATGTGTACGATGACTGGATCATCGATCCGGAGACGCGGACCAACGTCAGAACCGGAACAGATCCGGGAGGCCTGGACGCCTGGATACATACGCAGGAACCGCCGATGAAGCGCTTTATGGCGATGATTCGCGTGAACTTCTGATGGGTTTCCTAGACCGTACTGTTGAGGAGACCGGTAAGAAAATCATCGGACACACAAGGAGTGGTTGAGATATGAAAACCGCTAAGAAAGACCGGAGCATGCATGGGGCGCTGCTTTTGGTGCTCGTCCTGACCTTCGGCTTGGGCGCCTGCGACTTGGATAAGCTCCTCGAGGTCGACCTTCCCGGTGAGATAACGACGGAGGCACTGGATGATCCCCGAAAGGCCAGCCTCCTGTTGACCTCGGTCATTCATGAGACGGAGTGCGCCTGGAGCACCTATGTGGCCGGCGCATCGCTTCATTCGGACGAATGGATGGGGAGTTCTGCCAATCCGCAGCTGAAGCGGATGGGGCAGCGCGACATAACGGCGGGGTTCCCCGAGTATGGCAGTAGCAGTTGTGGCTCGCTCGTGGGTCAGTGGAGGGGCATGCACACCGCGCGGGTGCAGGCTCGTGATCAGGCAGCCCTTATCCGAGGGTTCTCCGAAGCAGCCGTGCCGAACAAGAACGAGATCTTCGCTAAGATGAGGGGCTACCATGGATACACCTTCATCGCCTTATCCGAGGGGTTCTGTGGGAGCCCATTGGAGCCTGGAGGGCCGGTGCTGTCCTCCCAGGAGCTCTTCCAGCGCGCCGAGGAAGTCTTCACTGAGACGATTCAGCTCGCCGGACAGGAAGGGTTGGAGAGCTTCCGGAACATGGCCCTTGTGGGTCAGGCCCGCGCGAGACTCGGCCTCCAGGACTATGTCGGCGTGATCTCCGCTGCTGAGCAGGTCCCCGCCGGCTTCCGGTTCGACGCGACACGGGACGAGTCCGACAGCCGGCGTGAAAACCGCATCCGCGCGACTCTGAACGGATTTCCCGAAGACCATCAATCCCGCAGGGCGGGGGTTGTCGCCCCGAGCTACCGGGACATGGAGTGGAAGGGCGAGGACGACCCCCGGGTGGTCGCGGTTACAGATGGTCAGGCGACGGCCTACGACTTCAGCACGGTGCACTGGCGCACTCCGAAGATCAACTCCTTCAGCACGCCGCACCGGATGGCGTCCTACGAGGAGGCGCAGATGTTCATCGCCGAGGCCGCGGCGTTCACCGGTGATCTCGATCGCGCCAGGCAGATCCTGAATGACTTTCACACCAAAGCGGGCATTCCGCCGGTGACGGCGGCGGACATCGCTACCCAGGATGACGTGATCCGGCACGTGATCGAGGAACGTCGCCGGGAGTTTTACGTGGAGGGGGGACATCGCCTCTTTGATCATTTGCGCTGGCGGGGAACCCAGTTCGAGGTTCCCTTCTTGGGTGAGCCAGGATCTGACCATCCGAACGGCCTGGCCCAGGACGGTGCGCCGTACGGAAACGCGACCTGCTTCCCGGTTCCACTTACCGAGACGACGTGATCCGGCACTTTGGTCGAGGAGCGGACGCGGGAATTGACGTGGAGGGGGGACACCGCCTCATTTGCGACTACTATAAGCTCCTGTTGAGTGAAGGAGCAGCCGAGCGCTAGCGTCCAACACCCGTGTCGCTGCTGTTTGGGTCCGGACCTTCGAACCCACCGGATTCGGACTCAGATTGGACGCGTACATTCACGCCGGGCGGCTCCGCAGTCCCGACGTCCGCTGTCGCCTTAGGTCGAGGCGGACCATTCTCGGCATCTGGTTAGCCGGCTAGCTCCCCGAGCTTCGAGATCGACCCGTTCCACCCTGACAAGTGGAGCCACCTTCAATGAATGCCGACGTTGCGCCGGTGACGGCGGCGGACATCGGTACCCAGGCTGACGTGATCCGGCATGTGATCGAGGAGCGCCGGATCCGGACCGCGTGGCCCAGGATGGGTCTTCGTACGGACCGACCACCTGTTGCCCGGTGCCGCTGATCGAGTTGTAGCTCGAAACAGGCGGCCATGAAAGGTGCCCATTCGCTGAACCCTGGGGCATGTTCAGGAGTCACCCCGCTTATGACGACGACGCCGACCTTCCGCATTCGCCCGGCGATGAGCAGCAGAGCCGGCGGTTTGGCCATACAATCGGGATTGCGCGACCTTGCGTCGGACGGCAGGCGAAAGGGCGACGCCGCGGACAGAAGGAGCTGGCGGGGCGCCTCGGTGGCTGCAGCCGCCTTGTTCGTCTTGATGGCGGCGCCCCTGGAGGCGCAGCGTGGCCCGTCAACATCGGCGGGGAATGCGGCGCGTCTCGAAGCGCTCATGGAGCAGCTGGATACGGGCGTTCACGCCAGGGCCAAGCTGGCGCAGGAGATCGTCGACAAGATCTTTTCGTACCACGAACTGGGGATGCAGGAGTTCGAGACTCGCGACTATCTGACTGGCCTCCTGCGGCGTCATGGCTTTCGCGTGGAGGAGGGGATCGCGGATATGCCGACCGCGTGGTGGGCGACGTGGGGGGGCGGCGATCCCGTCGTTGCCCTGGGGACGGATGTTGACGGCTTCGTCCGCGGCAGCCAGAAACCGGGCGTCGCCTACCACGCGCCGATCGTTGAGGGGGCGCCAGGGCACGCGGAGGGACACAACGCGGGCCAGGGCCTGATCATCGTCGCCGCGTTGGCCCTCAAGGAGGTCATGGAGCGCGAAGGGATCCCGGGTACGCTCGTGGTCTGGCCCGGGATCGCCGAAGAGCAGCTCGCGAGCAAGGCATGGTTCGTCCGTGACGGATACTTCGACGACGTGGATGCGGTGCTCTACGCGCACGTCGGCGGCGGCCTCAGCACGAGTTGGGGCGAGAACGTCGGCTGGGGTGTGATCGGGGCCGAGTTCACGTTCACCGGTGAGGAGCGCCACGCTGCCCTCGCGCCGGAAGGGGAGGGAAGGAGCGCGCTCGACGCCGTCGAGCTGATGAATGCGGGCTGGAACTTCTGGCGTGAGCACATGAGCACGGACCAGCGCTCGTTTTACGTGATCACGGAGGGCGGATATCAGCCGAACGTGATCCCGGCGCGCGCTAGCGTCTGGTACTGGGTGTGGGAAGTCGACTATGCCCGCGTGATGGCCAACTTCGAGCGCCTGGTGGAGGTAGCGGAGGGTGCGGCGCGGATGACCCAGACGCGGATGGAATATCGGATCAACGGCGCGGCCTGGCCGCGGCATCTAAATCGGCCGCTGGCGGAGGTCATGCAGGAGCAGATCGAGGCCGTCGGGCTCCCGACGTGGTCGGAGGAAGACCAGGTCCTTGCGATGGCCGTGCAGCTGGAGGCGAGGGTGGAGCCGCGTGGTCTCTCCACACGGGTCGGAAACCTCGGTAGTACGCCCGATCGACATCAGGTCGGGCCCACCGACGACATCGGGGACGTCACCTGGAAGGCCCCGACCGTCCAGCTCAGCTTTCCCTCGAATATTCCGGGGCTGAGGCGGGGGCATCACTGGATACAGACGATCGCCATGGCCACTCCGATCGCACACAAGGGTGCGGTGGCCGGAGCCAAGGTGACCGCGCGCACGGCGCTGCGGTTCTACCTGGATCCGCAGCTTCGGGCAGAGGTGCGGGATTACTTTGAGCGGGTCCAACGCGCCCGCGAGGTCTACGTGAGCTTCCTCGGTCCCGAGGATGCTCCCCCTATCGAGCTGAACCGCGAGATGCAGGAAGAATACCGTTCTCGGCTAGGCGAGTTTTACTATGACGAGACGCGGTTCGACAAATATCTTGAGCAACTGGGCATCGAGTACCCCACGCTCCGGCCAGATCAATGGGAGCGTCTGCGAGCGCTAGGGCTGGTCCCCTAGAGCAGAAGCAACACTGTGGCCGTCATCGTCGCCCCCGCCGACGGCGGCCCCGCTGTCGGCCTCGAGTGCTCTATCCCCACCTCGCAGATCTTCAGCGGGGGGCCCGGCAAGGACGGCATTCCAGCGCTCACCGACCCAGAGCTCACGTATTCGGGACTTCCTGGCACCGAGTACGTCCGCAGCGACGACCGGGTGATCGGGCTTTATCTGAATCGGTCCACCGTGGCGGTGCTGCTCAAGATCCTCTGGTGGCACGAGATCGTGAACCTGAACGTGGACACGGTGCAACTCGCGCTAGCGCACTGCCCCCCCCTGACCGGTTCCAGCTTGATCTTCAACAGGGCATCGGTCGGTGGAGTGGAGTTCGGAGTCTCAGGGCGAGCAAGGCCAAGCGTTACAAGCGAGTCGAGAAGGCGACCGCATTGATCTGGAAGCTCCTGAAGGTCGCGGAGAAGCGCCGAATAGACGACCTGGAGACCGCCGATGTAATAGCTTATATATATAGAGAGAGAAACAGGCTTCTGGTGTCCCGTACTCTTGACGCTGTACGAGGCGGCGGGTTACGCTCAGCTTCAAGAGAGGAGGGCATGCGAACTGTTCGACACACCGTCTGCGCCGCCCCAACAAGGTAGAGACGTCGGGGCTCTTCCTAGAAGGGTTCTCTCAGCTTCGCCGGAGGCCGATGGATGAAGACGTCAGTCGCCGTGGCCGCTGGCATCCTCCTCGTCAGCATATCTCAGACTCCTCATCGCGGTTCCTGGTACCGAGGCGCAGTGCCAGGTAATAGCTACTTTGAGGACACCGGTGCCTCGCCGCCGGTGCGCCTCGCTCACACGGCAAGGACCTCTGCTCCGCGCTCGGCCACCGCTCATGGAGCCGCTGCTCCCGAAGTCCTATCAGAGGCCCTAACCGAGGTCGTCCAACAGTACTGCGTCGTCTGCCACAACGACCAGTTACTCACCGGAAACCTTTCCCTGCAAGGCTTTGACGTGGCGAAGGCCGCTGAGATGGCCGAGATCGGGGAGAAGGTCGTCGGGAAGCTTCGCCTCAGCATGATGCCCCCGCCGGGCATGCCCAGGCCAGGTGGTGACACCCTCATAGCACTCGTCGAGACCCTGGAGACTGTCTTGGACAAGGCGGCTGCGGCTGCCCCCGATCCCGGTCCCAGGACATTCCAGCGGCTAAACCGAGCCGAATACGCCAACTCGATCCGTGAGCTCCTGGGCCTCGAGATCGATCCGGAGACGTATCTACCGCCCGACACGAAGAGCGACAACTTCGACAACATCGCCGACGTGCAGCTACCGTCGCCCACCGTGATGGCCGCCTACCTGAACGCCGCCAGCGAGATCAGCCGGATGGCCGTGGGAGACAGGGCGACGACCCGGCAGACGACGTACACGGTTCCCCGGGGTGTTTCTCAGACCGTCCACACAGAGGGCACGCCCAGAGGGACCCGGGGCGGGATCTCGGTACTCCACACGTTTACGGCCGATGGGGAGTACGTGTTTAAGGTGTCCTACTACACCACCCTAACCGGCAGTTTCTATGGTCGATCGGCCCGGGGAGAACGACTCGAAGTCTCTGTGGACGGTGAACGTGTCGCGATGATCGAGGTCGACCGCTTTCTGAGCGAGGCCGACCCCACCGGGGTATGGAGAGAGTCGGACCCCGTGTTCGTCAGGGCGGGACAGCACCGGGTGTCCGCCGCGTTTATCAAGACCCATGAGGGCCCCGCGGACGACGCCGTTTCTCCGATCCGGCAGTCTCTGGCCGACTTGGACGCCGGGACAAACGACGGCATGACGTTGCTCCCCCACCTGTGGCAGTTCGTGGTTTCTGGACCGCGGGAAGTCACGGGGGTCTCGGAGACGCCCGTACGCCGGAGCATCTTCACCTGCCGTCCCACTGAGCCGGCACAAGTGCAGCCATGCGCTCAGAAAATCCTCTTCCGCCTCGGGACCCAGGCGTACCGACGCCCCCTTTCGGACCGGGACATCGAACGCCTCATGTCGTTCTACCAGATCGGCGAGCCGGACGGCGGATTCGAGATCGGGGTCCGGACTGCCATCGAGGGGATGCTCTCCAGCCCGGAATTCCTGTTTCGGCTAGAATCTGCCTCCGGTGGAGTCATGCCCGGCGAGAGGCACCGAATCGGCGATGTGGACCTGCCATCCCGGCTGTCGTTCTTCCTGTGGGGAGGGCCGCCCGACGAGGAACTGGTCCGGTTGGCCGACGAAGATCGCCTCTCGGACAAAGGAGTGCTGGAAGGACAGGTGAGGCGGATGCTGGCGGACCCCCGTTCCGACGCCCTCACGAAGCGGTTCTTCGCACAGTGGCTGCGTCTCGCGGATCTCGACAAGGTCCAGCCGGACACGCACTATTGGCCGAACTTCGACATGACCCTTCGGGACGCCATGCGGCGGGAGACTGAGCTGTTCGTCCGTGACCTCGTTCAGGAGGACCGGAGCGTCCTGAACCTGCTGACTGCCGACTACACATTCGTGAACGAGCCCCTGGCCCGGCACTACAGAATTCCAGGTGTACCGGGTGGGCGCTTCCAGCGGGTGACATTACAGGGAGACGGGCGTCGCGGCCTGCTGGGACAGGGGAGCATCCTGGTGCAAACCTCCCACGGCGACAGGACGTCGCCGGTTCTCAGGGGGAAGTGGGTCATGGAGGTGCTCCTAAACAGTCCCCCTCCCCCGCCGCCCCCCAACGTGCCCGCCTTTGAAGAGACGGAGGATGACTCGGCAGGCCGAACGCTCACGGTGAAGGAACGGATGGAGCTCCATCGGGCGAATCCAGTGTGCAGCGCCTGCCACCAATACATCGACCCCCTGGGATTGGCCCTGGAGAATTTCGACGTCACTGGCGAATGGCGGATCAACGACTCCGGAAACACCGTCGATCCCTCGGGCAAGCTCTGGGACGGAACGGCGCTGAACGGACCGGCGGATCTCCGCGAAGCGCTGCTCCGGTACCGCGTCTCGTTCCTAAGGACCTTTGTGAAGAACCTAATGACCTACGCCCTGGGACGCCGGGTCGAACACTACGACCAGCCACTGATTCGGAAGATCGTGCTCACGGCGGAGGAGGACGCCTACCGGTTCTCCTCGTTCGTCGTGGCCCTCGTCGAGAGCGACGCATTCCGGATGCGGCGGATCCTCGACGGTAACGCCGCCGACCCGGCGCGTTAGGTTTAGGAAAGGAAGACCCCGGCAATCAGAGATGCCAGGAGGTTTCGATGAACTACATCACAGGAAAGCACATTCCTCGTCGCACCTTCCTGAAAGGTGCGGGAGCGACGATGGGGCTTCCCTTCCTGACCGCCATGGTTCCGGCTGGACGACCCCGGTTCCGCAATGCGGAGGAAATCGACAGGCCCCGGCTCATCTGCATGGAGCAGGTCCACGGCGCCGCGGGTTCGTCAGAATGGGGAGCGGAACAAAACCTGTGGTCCCCCATGGGAGTTGGGCATGACTTCGATCTGGGGCCGACGAGCCTGCGTCCGCTGGAGCCGTTTCGGGACTACCTCACGATCGTCAGCAACACCGACGTCCGCATGGCGGAGGCGTTCCGTCCAGAGGAGATAGGAGCTGACCACTTCAGGTCGACCGCCGCCTTCCTGACCCAAAGTCATCCCCGGCAGACGGAGGGGTCGAATATCTTCGCCGGCACGTCCCTCGACCAGATTTGCGCCCAGAGCTACGGCCGAGATACGCCTCTTCCCTCCATGCAGCTCTGCATCGAGCCCGTGGACCAGGCTGGCGGGTGCGGCTACAACTACTCCTGCGTATACACCGACTCCCTGAGTTGGGCGTCTCCTACGGATCCCCTTCCCATGATCCGGGATCCCCGGGCAGCGTTCGACCAGCTCTTCGGCGCCGGCGGCACAGCGGAAGAGCGGGCGGCACGGCGGCGCACTAGGAGCAGTATTCTCGACGTGGTGGCCAAGCGGATCGCGGAGCTTAGCAGGGAGCTCAGCGGGAACGACCGAGAGCGTCTAGGGCAGTACTTGGAGAACATCCGGGAGCTAGAGCGGCGGATCCAACTCACGGAGGAACGGAACTCCAGCGGCGAGCAGCGTGAGCTTCCGGACGCTCCTTCCGGCGTGCCTGACTCCTACCGGGAACACGTCGAGATGATGTTCGACCTTCAGGTCCTGGCGTTCCAACAGGACATGACCCGGATCTTCACCTTCAAGATGGGCAGAGACGGCTCGGCGCGGGTCTATCCCGAGAGCGGCGTGGACGCAGGGTTCCACCCCCTCTCCCACCACGGGAACAAAGGGGAGCAGATTCTTAAGTTCGCCCGGGTGAACGAGTACCACTTGAGCTTGTTGCCGTATCTCCTGAACAAGCTCAAGAACATCATGGAAGGCGACCGGTCCCTCCTGGACAAAACGGCGATTCTCTACGGGTCGGCCATGGGGGACCCCAACCTCCACAACCACCGCCGCTGTCCCCTGTTCCTGGCCGGGAAAGCCAACGGTAGCCTCACGGGTAATCTCCACCTGAAGGCGCCAGAGGGAACGCCCATGGCGAACGTGATGCTGAGTCTTCTGCATAGCTTCGGCATCGACGACATGGACAGCTTCGGCGACAGCACGGGCACCTTCCTTCTACGCTAACCCTCGGGAAGCGCCGGCTAGCGGGTCCAAAGAGTCCGAGAGGACCGGCCCGGGTTCAAGACCGCCACACGACAAGCCCCGCAAGGATGATCGGAGGAAGGAAATGACGAGTTGGCTTCGCCGGAACCTGAACATGATGGGCGGGCTGTGCCTCTTGGTGGTGCTCCTGGCCGGGACCGCACCGGACTCTCCCATGGCCGACGCGGCCATGGAGGGAAACCTGGACGTCGTCCGGAAGCTCGTGGCGGGAGGAACCGACGTGAACGCCCCCCAGGGAGACGGTATGACGGCTCTCCACTGGGCAGCCGAAAGGGGTGACATCGAGATGATCGATCTCCTCGTGGTGGCTGGAGCTCGACTGGACGCAGTAACCCGGAATGGCAGGTACACACCCCTACATCTGGCGGGCTCCCAAGGCAACGCCTCGGTGATCCGGCTTCTCCTGGAGGCGGGGGCCGACCCCGAGGCACGCAGCTCCACGGATGTCACGCCCCTCCACTTCACGGCAGGCTCGGGCAGCGTGGATGCCGTCCGGGCCCTCCTGGAGCACGGGGCGAGCGCGGGCGCCAGGGAGACGGCAATGCGAGAAACGCCCCTGATGTTCGCAGCGTTCAAGGACCGGGGGGAAGTCGTCCAGGCGCTTCTGCAAGCCGGGGCGGACGCCTCTCTCGCCACTACCGTGGTGGACGTGGTGGCCAGGAATGAAGAGGATGCCCGACTCCGGGAAGTGCGGAACGCGCGGAAGATGCTGGAGTGGAACCGGGATCTGCCGGACAGGGGCTACCGGGGCTCCGACAAGCGGGACGAGAAGCAGGGATCCGAGGCCCACGTCGACAAAGGCCTGAGCGCCGACCAGGAACGCGACACAGAAGAAGCGGACGAAGGAGAACCACAGCAGCGGCTCTCCTTCGCCTGGATGGTCGGGAAGAAGGGCGGCATGACCGCCCTACATTTCGCTGCTCGGGAAGGGAACGAGCAAGCCGCCCGTCGACTCCTGGAGGGAGGAGCGCCCATTGACCTGCGGAGCGCCGACGGCTCCACCCCCCTTCTCATCGCCACCATCAACGGCCACTTCGACCTGGCCATGCAGCTCGTCGCTGTCGGTGCCGACCCGACGATTCCAAGCGACGCCGGAGCCACGCCTCTCTACGGGGTCATCAACCTCCAGTGGGGCCCCAGCTCCTGGTATCCTCAGCCGACGGCCCACCGGCAGCAGCGAACGCCCTACCTCAAGTTGATGGAAGCGCTTCTCGAAGCCGGGGCGGACCCGAACGCCCGCATCGAAAGGGAGCTCTGGTACACGGAGTACTCCACGGTCCAGAGCCGGCTCTCGACGACCCGATGGGGTGCCACGCCATTCTGGAGGGCCGCCTACGGCCTTGACGTGGAAGCCATGAAGCTCCTGGTGGAGTACTTGGCCGATCCTTCGATCCCCACCCAGAAGAAGCCCTGGCGGGAAGGGGATGGCTACCTGATCGAGGTCGAGGGGTACCCGGTGCCCCCGGTTCCGGTAGGCGGTCCGGCCCTCTATCCGATCCACGCGGCCACCGGAGCGGGATACGGCCTGGGGCACGCGGGTCAGAGCCATCGGTATGTTCCTGGCGGATGGCTCCCCGCCGTCAAGTACCTGGTGGCGGAGCTCGGCGCGGACGTGAACGTCCAGGACCACTTGGACTACACCCCGCTCCACAACGCCGCCGCGAGAGGGGACACGGAGATGGTCCTCTACCTCGTGGAGCAGGGGGCGGACGTGAAGGCAGTAAACCGCTTCGGGCAGACCACTGCGGACATGGCCAATAGTCCCTTCTGGGGCGTCGCACCCTTTCCGGATCTCGTCAAACTGCTGGAGAGTCTAGGTTCGGTGAACAATCACGACTGCCAGTCGTGCTGACTGGAAGCACCGAGTCGTCCCCGAGCGGACGGCGGTAGGAGCGAGGCGGCAGCGATGGGGCGGCCGGCACGCGGAAGGCCTTCGAAACTCGAGAGCGGGAGGGAGGATGATACATCGTACCTGGGGTGCGCTCGCGGCCATCTCTGCCCTGCTGGTCGGGGCGTGCGGCCGCCCCGGCTCCGGAGCGGAGGCGTCTGTCGGTGCCACCGAACTCCTGACCGACATCCCCCGTACGGCCGATCCCTACAGGCGGGGCTTCGTCGTCGAGGACTTCCCCCGGGTCCAGCAGATCGCCGACGGCGTCTATACCTACGAGCAGCTCCGCTCTAAGGGCCCCGAATGGGAGGAGTGGTTCACCAGCGTAAGCCTGTTTGTGGTCACTTCCGAGGGCGTCTTGGTCGCGGACGGCCAGGGCACCCCGGAGGAGACAGCCCGGCTCCTCACCACCATCGCCCAGGTCACGGACCAACCCGTCACCCACGTCGTCATGGGTTCAGCGTTCGCCGATCATACCGGAGGAAACGTCGTCTTCCCCGAGACGGTGGAACTCTTCGCGCATCCGGTCTCGGACCGCCTCCTTAGGTCGCGGGAAACGGGCAGCGGCGAAGCGCGCCTGCTCCTCCCCACCCAAGTCATCGACGACCGGACCGTCATGAGGCTCGGGGAGCGTGAGATCCACGTCCTGAATCTGGGTCTGGCGCACGTGGCTGGAGACCTCTCGGTGTACCTTCCCGACGAGAAGCTGCTGTTCATGAGCGAGGCGTACCTCTACCGGATCTTCCCGGCCCTGGGGTCGGCCCATCCGTACGGATGGCTCAAGCTCATCGGGAAGGCCCAGGCGCTGGACGTGGAGACGTACATCCCTGGCCACGGCTTCGTCGAGTCTTCGGTGATCCTGGCGGAAGAGTTGGAAACGTACAGAGAGGCCCTGGCGCAGGTCATTGCGGAGGTGGAAGGACTCCATGCCTCTGGGATACCCCTGGATCAGGCGTTGACCGAAGCGTCGTTCGAACCTCTGGAGGACTGGACGTTGGCGGAGGGACAGCGGGGGGACGCGGTGCGGCGAATCTACCAGATCCTTGACGAGGAAGGCGCGTCGGGTCGCTAGAGGTGTATCGGCTCCTACCGAGCCCTGCTCATCGCTACAGAGACGCTTTCCATCGAGCGCTTTCCGACGCCCGCACACCTGGTGAGCTACGCGGGTCTCGCGCTCCACGGTCTTCGCAGTCCCTTTGCGTTGTACGAGTCCGGAGAGGCTGACGGATTCTTGTTCTATGTGATGTAGTCATCCGTACTGTCTGATCTCACTGTCTGAGCTTGAAGCGCTGGATCTTCCCCGTCGCGGTCTTCGGGAGCTCGGCCACGAAGTGGATCCAGCGCGGATACATGTACTTCGGAAGCCCTCCCTGACAATGGCGCACCAGCTCGGACTCGAGGGCATCGGCCGCAGATTCCGCCCCCACCGTCTCGGCGAGCGGCTCCGTGAGCACGACGTGCGCTTCCGGCTTCACCAGCCCGTGATCGTCCTCGCGTCCCACGACCGCGGCCTCCAGCACGGTCGCGTGCTCGATCAAACGGGCTTCGATGTCGAAGGGCGAGCACCAGATCCCGCCCACTTTGATCATATCGTCCGCACGACCTTGGTACTGGAAGTAGCCGTCCTCGTCGCGGACGTACTGGTCCCCCGTTCGGAGCCAGCCATCGACGATCGTGCGTTCGTTCAACTCCGGCCGATTCCAGTATCCCGGGGTAGTCGATCGAGGCCGAGGGAGCGGCAACCTAATCCGCCGCCTCAAACAGATCTCCCAGGATTTCCCGACGGACGTACTTACGGAAGGATTCTCGTTGAAGGTCAGGCCGGAGCCCGTGAGTGGGCAGTAGCTCACGACCAGTGGCGTCTCTCCGATCGCGTCGTTCACAACCTCGTGCCACCACAGGATGGCAAGACGACAAGCCTGAAACGCGCCTACCAACAGGCAGATCACGCCACTATGTTACAGGTCATTCTTGAGGCCGGTGAGCTCCGGGAGGCACAGTGAACCGGCCGAACATGCACACCAACATGCACACGGGGCCGAGAGTGTCGGAGCAGAGGATTACCGAAACTCCATCCCCAGAAGCAGTTAGAACACCTACGGGGCCATAGCTCAGTTGGGAGAGCGCCTGCTTTGCAAGCCCGCCAAGCGGGGTGCTGATTTCGCAGAAACGCCGTAACTAGCAGGCTTCTCGACGGAAGGGGTGCGAAGCTCGAAACCAGGGTTTCGCATCCTTTCTGCATCCGTTCTTGCACACAACATCGCACACTCGGCGATTTGACCCCCTCCTCGCCTTTCTTCAGGCCGCGTTCTCAATCCTTTGCTAAGATCGCCCCTCGCAGAAAAGTCCGGTTTTCGATTTCGGCCTCGGTGAGGGACCGGACAAGCTGGCGAAGACATGTCTGCTCCCCTCTCAACGGCGCAGGAAGCTCCAAAGACGCCCCCTCACCCACCCCAAGGGTCGCCTGTAGCCTTGAAGGGGCTCAGTGCGGGCAGGACACGGGCTGATTCTGGCTTGCGTTCACGGGCCGATGGCGTGCATCTGTGGGAACGGTTGAGCGCGGGCAGGAGTTTCCGGCATCGGACGGCTCCAGGAAGTCGGCGGTCCGAGCAAGATGTGGTGCAGACGACATCGACCGAGAACGTTAGGCCGCACGAAGGACTGATACTCCAGACGGACAGGGAAACCCATGTCTGACAGCGGTGAAAGGAGAGTCACCGCAATTGCGGCACTCGCAGGTTCTGTGCTGCTGTTTCTCGGGACCTATTTGCATCCACTGGAAGCAGATCCGAACGACGCACCCGCGGCGTTCGCAGAGTACGCAGCAGATCGACTGTGGGTGGCAAGCCACCTGACGCAGCTGGTCGGAGTGATCCTGATGGTCGGCGCACTCGTTCTGGTGTCCTGGATGATGAGACGCGACCTGCGACGGGATCGCACAACAGCTCGGCGTGTCCGAGGCGTTCATAGGCCTGACGATCATCGCCTTCAGCACTTCGCTTCCTGAGCTTGCGACAACGCTGGTCGCAGCCCATCAAGGTCGGACGGGAGTGGCGATGGGCACCGTGGTCGGAAGCAACATGCTCAACATTCTCGCCGTCATCGGAGTGGCTGCCGTGGTAAGCCCGATCCCGATCGAGGTGCCAGCGACTTTCCTCTACCTGGACTTCCCGGTCATGCTGGGGACGGCGCTCCTCGTGACGGCCTTCGTTTGGCGTGCACGTCCGATCGGCCGCTGGGCCGGAGCGCTGATGGTCGTCGGGTATGCGGGGTATATCCTGACGCTGTTCCTTGCCGCGTGACGCGGGCTGGGCCGAGCGGCCCGAAACTCAGTCTGCGGAGGCGCTTGCCGGAGTCCTCCGCCCTCGACCGCCAGCCCGGTCGCATCCCTTCCGATCTCCGAGCTGGCGCAGTTTCTCCACCAAGGGCGCATCCATCGCGCGATCGTGATCGAGGATGAGCGGCTCGTCGCGATCGTGACCACCTTCGACGTCCTCGAGGCGGTCGCGGGCAACGCCGCGTGAGAGGCGGCGGACCGACGGTCACAGGAGGGCCTCGGGCGCGTACGCTGGGCCTCGCGAGCCTGGCACAGCACGGTTACGGACGAACCCGCTCCCCGGCGTAGACGAGCTCCGAGTAGCTGGTGTAGCCGCCCATCCGCATGTCTTCCAAGAAGCCTGCCAGGGGCTGCGTCAGCTGCGTGCTGGCGTAGCCCCCGACCGTCTTCGGGTGCCCGCCTCTGAAACGCTGGAAGTAGCTCCTGATGAAGACGCCATCCGAGGAGGTCGGGAGACCCGCCACGTTTTCGGCAAAAGCGTCGAACGTGCCTGCTCCCATCAGGTAGAACTCGACGTTCGACGTGTAGAAGACGGAAAGCGCCTGGCCCATCTCCTCGAGAACGACTCCGATCTCGGCTAGCGCGTGATCCCCTGCGAGATCACCTACCACGGGAATCACGCGGTCCCGCTCCTGAAGGTCACGGAGAAACGCGTAATCCTCCTCGCGAGCCAGGTAGCTCCCCTGCCGGCCCGCCCGATCGCGCTCTGAGAGGAGCTGTCCGAAGGTGGGATAATACGGTTGGGGGGGGCGTCCGAAGCTGTGAAAGCGTAGCTGCAGCCTGGATCGAATGAACTCGCCGTGGATGAAGTCGATCTTGTCGAAATCGGCCGGATCGAGGGGAACGCCGAGCGACGCAACCCGCTCTCGGACCAAGCTCCTCGCTCGCTCTTCTCGTGTCGGCGACCGGGACGCGCCGTCGAAGAGCGCGATCAGCTCGTCGATCCTGGAATCACGCAGGGACGCAGGGTCGTCGAGCGATTCGGTCCCGAAGAGCAGTCCGAGGTACTCTGCGCGCGTCGGTGCGAGCGCGAACAGGGACTTGAAGAAGAGGTGCTGCAGCAGATTATCGCGCCGGATGTCGATGATGAAGGCCACGTCGGGACGGACTCGGGCCATGTACGAGAAGTTCTGATCGGGACCGACGCCGACATAGGCGCCGCCCCTCAGCGCGAGGCCATCCAACTCGTCGAGAACGTGCAGGTACGAGCTCTCGTTCGAAATGAGGTTGTCGGTGTCGAAGTAGCCACTGGGCTCGGAGAGGCGGTCGATCAGCGCCGCGGAAGACGCGTCCTGGGGTGTCGGCTCGCTGGCGAGAGCCGCGCCCGCACCCAAGCCTCCTCCATCAATTCGGTCCGGCGCCTCCCCGGGGCAGCTGGCCGCGCAGATTGCGACAGTCGACGCCTGCGCCCATCGCCCAACTACGCGCATCCAACGGTCGCTCATTGCCACTCCATTCGGTCTCAGCCGGAACCTGGATCGCCTCAAGATCGTCGATCCCGCGCCAGGGGGCCAACGGTGGACCGAATCACGGACGACAGCGTTCACGCGCCCAGGAATCTTTTCCGGTCGATCGCCGACCAGCCGGTGCGTCCAGAGGACGAAGTAAAACGTCGAATTCATTATCATATAATGATATAGATTGCGTCACTTAAAGTGTGAGAGTGATGCGGCACGGTTCCTGATAACAGAAGGGACGCGGGGGTGGACGTACGTCCATGTGCCACGGATCCGTCGGAACCGCGGCCGAGGCGGCCGTCCAACACCCGAATGTTCAAGGAGCCGTCCTATGCCTCTCGTAGGCGTCAAACTCGAAGAGGGCGGGCGCGAGTGGAAGGTCGTGGCCACCGTTCGGGACGGGCCCGAATGGCGGATCGTCCTTAAAGCCACAGACGACCCAGAGTGCAAGATGATCGCGAACACCCAGCCGAGCTCGTCGCCCGGGGGTGTCGCCGATCTACGGGAGGCCCTCAAGACGCCCAGCCTACGATCGTTTCGTGACCAGCGGGGCGCGTTGTGGAAGGTCGAGGTCAGTCGTCGCGCCGACGATCGCAACCTACAGGAAGATTGGCTCGTGTTTTCGGCCGTCGCTCGGCCGGACCGCTTGAAGTGGCCGTCCGACTCGCTGCGCAGCCTCTCGGCCATCACCGACAAGGAGCTCGTGAAGCTCCTCTGGGAGGCACGTTCCGCTCACCACACCCAAGGCGTGGGCTAACGACCTCGTCGTGAACACCGGCTACACGGGGCTCAGCCGCAACCTCGCGCATCCCTGTGCGGCGCCCGCTCGTCCTCCGCGTCCAGCCGACCTACCGCCAGACGGGACCCGCGTCCCACCCGCTTGACGACGCCCCCAGTCAGCGTCTCAATTGGGATCTCGAACGGCTCCGGAGCCCGATCGGCGAAGTCTCCAAGGCCGAACGTCTCCAGCCCAAGCCCCCGAGATCCGTCCGAGGAGAGCCCGATGACGTCGTTCGCTCCCGCGTTACTACTCATCGCCAGCTTGCAGGCGGCTCCCGTCCGGGTGGAAGTCCTCCCGGCCACGGCGGACGTCGCCATCGACGCGGCGGTCACGCTCTCCGCGCGTGTGCTCGACGCTGATGGTGAGATCCTCACCGACGCCGCGCCGCGCTGGCTCTCGCTCAGCCCCGAGCTTTTTACGGTCGACCAGGGCGGCCGAGTGACTGGTATCCGTCCGGGGAAGGGTCAAATCGCCGCCGTTATCGGCGGAACGATCGCCGGCTTCGCGGACGTGACCGTGCCCCAGCTCGGTGCTTCTTCACTGGACGTGACGCCTCTTGCGCCCATCGTGGCCGGCACCAGCGCCCCGATCCGCGTGACCGCCACTACCCGGCTGGGTGAGCGACTCGACGAACCCGATCTGACCTACGAATCCGGCTCGCCTGAAGTCGCCGGCGTGGACGCGCTCGGGCGCGTGTACGGCCGCAGCCCAGGCATCGCAGCCATCACGGTCCGCTCGGGCGCAACCGTCCGAACGTCACGTGTCACCGTCGAACAGAACCGGGGCCTCTCGTTCGCGGTTCAGCCGGCCGGGGCTACGATCCGGACGGGTGATGTGGTCCGCTTCCGCGTGGAGGCTCGCTCCGAGGGGAGAAGCAGTGGACCGGAGATTTCTCCCGCATGGACCCTAGCGGGCGTCGGAGCGCAGATCGACACGGACGGGCCGGAGGGCGTCTTCGTGGCCGAAGAACCCGGGCGCTACGTCGTGTACGCCGTCATCGGCGAAGAAGTCGTCCGAAGCACGAACATCGACGTCGCCGAGCGCCAAGCGGAGTCGGAGCTGGTCAAGGTCGGGAGGGGCGCGATCTCGACCCACCACTCCGGCGACATGTGGGCGTTCGAGGGTCTCGATGGCCGTGACTACGTCTACGTCGGCACCTACATGCACGACTGGATGAAGGTCTGGGACGTCACCGACGGCGGGAATCCAGTATTGACCGACTCGCTCCAGCTCGACGCCCGCCGGATCAACGACGTGAAGATTCACGAGAACAACCGA
The DNA here is from genome assembly GCA_965248625.1 of Longimicrobiales bacterium. Lineage (GTDB taxonomy): Bacteria > Gemmatimonadota > Gemmatimonadetes > Longimicrobiales > Gaopeijiaceae. The sequence continues at coordinate 4,540,316 of OZ252109.1, forward strand.
GTCGCCATCGTCACGCGTGAAGGCGCCTCGGATCGACAGAACGGGATGGTCCTGCTCGATCTGGCGGACCCCGCCCACCCCAGCATCCTGTCCGAGTACAAGGAGACCGTCACCGGCGGGGTCCACAACGTCTGGATACTCGGGGGCGATGATCTCGTCTACGCATGTCATAATGGGACGTCAGACATGCATATCATCGATATCTCCGACCCTGCCAGCCCCGTCGAGATCGGTCGCTGGGGGCTCGACAAGCAGGGCAAAACACTGCACGACGTGATCGTCCAGGACGGATACGCCTACCTGTCATACTGGAACGACGGAGTCGTCACCCTGGACGTGGGCGCCGGAACCCACGGGGGCACGTCGCGCGAGCCCACCTTCGTCAGCCAATTCAAGTATCCCATCGGCAACACGCACGTGGCCTGGCGGCACGGTCGTTATCTCTTCCTGGGAGACGAGATCTTCCCGCCCGGGTGGGACGCCGAGCGCCCCATCGAAGCCCGCGGTTACATCCACGTCGTCGATTTCGCCGACATCGAGAATCCGGTGGAGGTCGCCAAATACGAGGTTCCCGAGGCCGGAGCGCACAACGTCTGGGTCGACGACGACAAGCTGTACATCGGCTACTACCAAGCCGGCTTGCGGGTCGTCGACATCTCCGGAGAGCTCAGAGGGGACCTCTACAAGCAGGGCAGGGAGATCGCGTCTTTCGTTCCGGTGGACGACGACATGGTCGTGCCCAACTGGCCGATGACCTGGGGGGCGCAGGTCTTCAAGGGGAGGATCTTCTCGTCGGACCTGAACTCGGGCATCTGGGTCACTGAGCTTCGGCAGAGGCGGGTCGTCTTCTAAAGTTCCAGGTCCTCGGGCGGCGCCGTGCTAGAGCTTGACCTGACCGCCGCCCGCGCCGCGATCGTGCCTTTTGCCATCCGAACCCCACTCGTTCGTGCCCCGGATCTCGACGAGCACGCGGGGGGTGATGTCTACCTCAAGCTGGAAAACCTCCAAGCGACCGGGTCTTTCAAGGTCCGAGGGGCCGCGAGCAGGATGGCCGCCCTCACGGCGGAGGAACGCGCGCGAGGGGTCGTCACATGCTCGAGCGGGAACCACGGGAGAGCCGTAGCCTACGTGGCACGACGCATGGGCCTTTCCGCCACGATCTGCGTGCCGAGTTGGGTCGATCTAGTCAAGCTGTCCGCAATCGAGGAAGCCGGAGCCGAAGCGGTCGTGTTCGGCGACACCTACGACGAGGCCGAAGCCGAGGCATTTCGCCGTGAGCGCGACCTCGGACTGGTCTTCGTGCATCCGTTCGACGACCCACTCATTGCGGCGGGGCAGGGCACCATCGCGGCGGAAATCCTCGAAGACCTGCCGAACACGGGCACCGTCATCATTCCACTGTCCGGTGGCGGACTCGTGGGGGGCATCGCGTACGGGCTCGCGACAATCGATGGATCAGTGGACGCGATCGCCGTGTCGGCCCGGAACGCGCGCGTGATGTTCGAGAGCCTGCGCGTGGGCAGGTCGCTCGAAATGGAGGAGGAGGAGACGCTGGCGAGCGCCCTCTCCGGTGGGATAGGACCAGACAACCGGTACACGATGGCGCTCGTCGCCGAGCACGTGCGCGAACATCTCCTGGTATCCGAGGCAGAGATCGCTGGTGCGATGCGTTTCGCGGCCGAACGCTTGAAGCTCGTCGTCGAGGGGGGTGGAGCCGTGGGAATCGCGGCGCTGCTGGCCGGGAAGCTCCCGATCGGCGGGCGCTCCGCAGGGGGGACCGCTTCAAGACCGCTGGTGATCGTCGTGAGCGGCGGCAACGTGGCTCTCGAAACCCTCGCCGGGCTCTAGTCGTCCCCCTCCCGTGGCGACCGCCCGCGCGCAGGGTCAGTCCAGGCGAGTCACGATCACGATCGCCAGTCCTTGCCCCCCCACGAGGTCCACGTTGACGGCCGCCCCCTGCCCGGATCCGTTCGACCTCAAGTCGTGCACCCGAATCCCACCAGGGCCGACGGACCCGGTGAACGTTGCGGTGCCGAACGTCGCGAACTCCACGGCGTTGTCGTCCGATGTCCCCGTTATGGTGACGGGCCACGGATAGCTGCCGACCGGATCGGGGTCTTTGAAGATCTCGGTCACGCTGGCCAAGTCGTACGTCGTGAACGCCCGAGCCGGCTGTGGAACGCCCGTTCCCGACACCAACAGCGCGGCCGCGTACTCCTCCAGCAGCGTATCGAAGGTCTTCCCGCCCATTTGAGGATGCGTCGCAAACCCCGCTACTCCGGGATTCGAGAGCGAATCGTTCTGCGCCCGGAAGAACGCGCCGTCCCCAAACGGCTGAGACGCGTTGCCGTACGCGTCCCCCAAGAAGCGGAAGAAGGTGAAGGCGGGCCCGTAGAAGTTGTGTTCGCGGTCCGCGTTCTGGGGATTGACGGTGAGCCCGTTCGGTTGACTGGAGAGGTGCGTTACGATCCTGGCCATACGAAGGACCACGCCGAAATTCTCGGACGTGAAGCCGCCGGGCACGAAATCCTGCCGCTCGAGGTTCGAGCCTACCGGGGGACCTCCAGCGGACGCCCAGGCGACGCGGGAGGCCATTTCGCCCGCGATCTCGGCGGTCCCTTCCTCCACCCACGTTTCGTGGAATTCGTCCGCCCCCGTTTCCTTCGACCTCCCCGCCGCGGTACGCTTGTAGAGCGAGCTCACGTGCTTGGCCTCGTGCACGAGAGTGGAGAGGGCCTGGAAGTTCTGGTTTTGCCCCGGGCTAAGCCGCTCGATGAGATTCAGGTTGAAATAGACGAGCTCCATGCCGTTGGCACCGAGGCAGTTGTCGCTAGCGAACATGTCGACGTTCAGCACGAACGCTGCCAAGTCGTCCTCGACGATTGGAGTGATGAACACGACGATCTGGCCATCGCCGTTCACGTCGCTGACCCCGTCGAAGTATTGATCCACGACTTGCTTACCGTGGTCTCCGTAGAAGGCCACCAGTTGTTGGACGTTGGCGACGGTGACGGGGTCGGTCGCCGCCTGTATGGAGTCCTGGTAGACCGCGACGTGCTGATTCTCGGCCACGAGAAGACCGACACGCTTGGGGCCCTCGTTACACGAGTCCGTTTCGGTATCGAACACGAACCGCGCCGGAGCCGCGCGGGCCGCCCCCGAGGCCAGCGGTCGAGACGGCAACAGCTCGAGTCGGGGACCGAGCTCCGCGACGACCCGCCTCTCCATCTCGCGAAGCTGCGAGTGGTGCTCGTAACGGCGCCGGTCGAGGATGAGCGCCCGTTCCAGCTCCAACCCGGCCTGGATGGACGGTGGAGCTTCGCGGCGCGTGAGCGGACGCCCCTGAGCCGTCGCCATCACCCCGTCGCCAGCGACGCGTAGCGTTGCCGTAGCCTCGTCGCTCGGGCTCTCGGAGCTGGCGTAGCGCAGCACGGCAACCCGGTAATAGTCCCCGTCTTGCCCCGCGGGGAGGAAGAACCCGCATTCGCCTGAAGCTGGTAGCTCGAGCAACTCCATGTCGCCGGGATCGAGGCCGAGGGGAGCAGAGCAAACGCGTAGCGAGAGACCGCGTGACGCGGGTGTTCCCGCCCCGTCGACGACCTGAACGATGAATTCCGACGTGCCTTCCGAGCTCGGAGAACCGGATACGGTGCCGTCGGCGGCGAGGCTTAGACCCGACGGGAGGTTCCCCTCGACGATCGACCACGTGAATCCCGAGCCGGACCCCTGCGTGGCCTGAAAGCCAGTCGAGTATGCCAGGGTTCGACGTCCGTCCACCAGGGTCGTGGTCGTGATCCGAGGCGGCGAGACCGTGGCGGTGGCCGAGTACTCGAGCATCAAGTCGCCGACAGACGCTTCCAGCCGTTGCGGCCCGGCGGCTCCGAGGGTCCACGACACCGATGCTCGACCATCGTCGTCGGTCGTGACGGACTGGGCCGATACCGCACCGCCGCCCGCCGTCACATCGAAGCCGACCACCACGTCGGGAACGCCGTTTCCTCCTACGTCCTGGACCTCCACCGTCGGAGCGACCTCCACCGCGAGGCCGGCCTCGGCACTTTGGTTGTTGCCGCGCACATTCGCGATCGCGGCAGGAGCGAGCGTTACCGTGAGGGTCGCCGTGCCGGACACGGCTCCCGCGGTAGCGCGTATCATCGACGTGCCGGACGAGACCGCCGTGGCGAGTCCTCCGGAGCTCACTGTGGCCACGGTCGTCGACGTGCTCGACCAGGAAACGGCCGTCCCAGTGATCGTCTGCCCGTCAGAATCGAGGACCTGAGCGGTGAACTGCTGGGACGCGCCGGCGACGTCCAACTGGGCCGTCGGTGGCGTCACCAGCACCTGGGCGGGTGTCGGCGCCGTGGGGGTCGTGCCCGAGCTGCACGCCGGAACGACGCCGAGAGAGGCTGCCGCCAGCATCAGTAAAAAGCGATCAGCCCGTCGGGCGGCGCGTGAGTCAGATTTAAGGGATCGCATTCGGTCCGAAAGCTCTCGGTGTCACTGTTACGGGAATGCCGGTCCGCTAGACGATCCGAGGCACGATTTCAGCCGCCCGACCCCGCAAGCTGACGTCTGCGATACGCGTAAGCGGGGTCTCACTCGGATTCACCTCGACGACGCTACCCCCCCCCGCGCTTCGTCGCGATCGGGAGGCTGGCGGCGGGCTGCACAAGCGCGCTCGTCCCGACGACGACGCAGACGTCCGCCGCCTGGGCTGCTTGGAAGGCGCTGTCGATCACGGCTGCGTCCAGCGGCTCGCCGAACCAAACGACGTCTGGCCGCAAGAGCCCTCCGCACGCCCCGCACGCAGGAAGTGCGCCCTCGGACGAAGCATCGACCGGCTCACGGTGGGGTGTTCGCGCATGGCACACCGTACACCTGACCCTGAACAGAGAGCCGTGAAGCTCGATCGGGTCACCATTCGAGTCCCGCACTCCAGCCGATACGAACGCGTCCTCGGAGCTTGAGAGCTCGGGCAGCTCCTCCGTCGCTCGCTCGTGCAGGCCGTCTACATTCTGCGTCACCACACACGACCCCCGTCGGGCACGGACGAGCTCAGCCATGGCTCTATGAGCGGGGTTGGGACGGCATTCGGACACGAGGTCGCGGCGCCATCCATACCACTCCCAAACGAGTCGAGGGTCACGAGCGAACGCCTCGGGAGTCGCAAGCTCCTCCGGACGATGGTCGTTCCACAAACCGCCCGGTCCGCGGAACGTGGGCACGCCGGACTCCGCGCTCACGCCGGCACCCGTGAACAGGAGGACGTTGCCCGCACCCCCGATCAGTCGGGAAGCCCTCGTCTCCGGCGACTCCAGAGATTTCGACAAGTCAGCCCCGGAACACGCCCAGGCCGAGAAGGAGCCAGCCCCCGAGTAGCGCGACGCCGCCCAAGGGCGTGACCGCCCCAAGCCAGCGGGTATCGGTGAGAACGAGGAGGTACAGGCTACCCGAAAAGACGACGACTCCCCCGACGAACAGCCATCCGGACCAACCGAAGAGCGGACTCTCCCACTGGGTCGCGGCCCATGCGACCGCGAACAGCGCTAGCGCGTGGTACATCTGGTACCGGACGGCCGTCTCGAAGATCTCGAGGTCGGCCGTCGCGAGTCGGGCGCGGAGAGCATGCGCCCCGAAAGCCCCGAACGCGACGCCGAGCAACCCGAAAAGGGCTCCCAGAAGCGCGAACGTCCGTTCACCGGTCATCAGCGATCCTCCCGTGGCGCGGCACCGGTCCGCAGTCCTTCCGCGCCTCGCTGTTCGCCGCCTTCATGGCGCCAGAGGGGATACGAGCCGCAGGACGCGGCCGCATCAGTATGCAATGCCGTACGCCTCCCGACGGGGGTCCGAAGCAGCTGTCAGGGTCCCCGTCAGCTCGCGGAAGATCATGTGTGCGCCACCGAACGTCGCCGTCCAGCCGTGGACGATGTCGATCTGGTGGCCGAACCCTTCCAGCTCACTTCTCACCGCGGGATTCAGCCGGTCTTCGAAATCGACGCGAAGCCCGCCGTAGCTGCGGAACCGGGCAGCCTCGATCGCGGCCTGAGGCGTCATCCCGAACAGCGCCATGTTGTTCACGATCTGAATGAGGGTCTGGGGCTGGCTGTCGCCGCCCGGCGTCCCGAGAGTGAACGCGAACTCCCCGTCACGTAGCGCCATCATCGGGGACAGCGTGTGGTACGGCCGCTTCCCGGGTGCGATGACGTTGGGATGGGCCGGATCGAGATTGAAGAGCGCACCACGATTCTGGAGGACGATCCCGGTCTCGGGCTCGAGCAGTCCCGAGCCGAAGCCTCCGAAGAGGCTCTGGATCCAACTCACGGCGTTGCCCCACTGGTCCACGGCGGTCAGGTACACGGTGTCTCCCGAGTCGTCCATGTCACCCCCACCGCCGTCCGTGGTCATCATCCCATGATCCACGCCCGGAAAGCGGGTCTCCTCCGCCGTCGCAGGATCGACCTCAGCCGCCCTGCGAGCCAGGTAGTCCGGGTCGAGCAGCCGATCGAGCGGGATATCGTTGACGTCCTGGTCGGCCGCCCAGAGGTCACGGTCCGCAAATGCCAGCTTCTTCATCTCGATCAACGCGTGGAGATAGCTGGAGCTGTTATGCCCCATCTCTTTCAAATCGAACGACTTGGCCATCTCGAAGAGTTGTAGCTGAGCAATTCCTTGCGTATTGGGTGGAAGGACGAGCATCTCGTACCCTTCGTAGCCTCCCCGGAGCGGCTCGACCCATGTCGTCGTGTGAGCTGCAAGGTCCGGCGCCCGCAAATAGCCACCCTCCTCTTCGAGGAATGCTCCCAGACGGTCGGCAACGGGCCCGCGGTAGAAGCCGTCTTTGCCTTGGGCGGCGATGAGCTCGAGGGTGCCGGCGAGAGCCGGGTTACGGAGAAGACCCCCGACGGGCGGCGGCTCCCCGTTCGGGAGGTACAGGGCTCGGGCGGACTCATTGAGGGATCGTGACGAGCCCGTGATGTCGCTCGCGAGGCGTGTGGACACGGGGAACCCGTCTCGCGCGTACCCGATCGCAGGCGCCAGCAGCTCCCCCCGCGACATGGTACCGAAACGCTCCAGGGCGTCCATCCACCCCGCAACGGCCCCGGGAACCGAAACCGAGAGCGGGCCGTTGCCGGGGACTTCCGCCTCCCCTTGATCGGCGAAGAACGCTGGCGTGGCCAGCGCCCCTGCGCGTCCGCTCCCGTTCATGGCGTGCACACTGCCGGTCTCGGCCTCGTAATGCAGCGCGAAGGCGTCGCCTCCCACGCCGTTCATGTGGGGTCGCACCACCGCCAAAACGGCGGCCATACCGATGACGGCATCGATCGCGTTCCCTCCGCGGCGGAGGATGTCGTGACCCACCGCGGCCGCCAACGGATGTCCAGCGGACACCGCGGCATGCGTGCCTCGCACGTCGGGCCGGTTCGTCACCGGAAAGCTGATCTCGGAGGCAGATTCCACGACTGGGCTGGACTGGCCCGGCGCCTCGGATCCGCACGCCGTCACGCTGAGGAGGACGACGACGGCAGCGGCCCTTCCAGCCCCGCGGACGGCGACGGCAGTGGCCTTTGCAGCCCCGCAGACGGCGGCCCCTCTGGCTGGAACCGGAATCACTGCGCCGAAACGTGTGGCTATGGTCGCTTCTTTCATGATGAACCCTGGGCCAGCGTAACGATGGATGTCGAGGAACCACGATGCCATTTCCGGGTCTGGCGCGCCAGCTGGATTTAGGACCCAGGCCGGGCGGGATCCAACCGAAACATCCGGGGTTCCCCTCGCCATAGAAGGTAGCCAGCTCAAGCCAGCCTTTCGCGAGCTCCATCATCCAAGCCCCGACAACCCTTCCGCCGCCATCGTCCCCCATTCCCCGCCGGGGTATGGTCAACGTCGCGTTCGCGGTAGCCGTGGCGCACGGCGTGAACGACGCCTACGCCGCCTTCCTGCACCCGCTCCTACCGCGGATCATGGACAAGCTGGGTCTTTCGATTGCCCTCGCGGCGACGCTCGCGATTACCCTGTCCCTTGCGGCGTCCCTGCTCCAGCCGCTCATGGGCTATCTGGCGGACCGCCTAGGGCGCAGGTGGTTCGTCGCTCTCGGACCCCTTCTTTCTGGCTTGTTCCTGAGCTTGATGGGCCTCGCGCCGACCTTTTGGACGCTTGTGCTCATTCTGGCTTTGGGCGGGCTCGGAAGCGCGTCGTTTCATCCTCCGGCTGCTTCGCTCGCGGCACGGGTGTCGGAGGGGAAGGGGAGCGGCCTCCGCCTCTCCATCTTTTCGTTCGGCGGGACCATGGGGTTCGCCGTCGGGCCTCTCATTGCCGTGGCGCTGGTCACCCGCACGTCTCTGGAGGGGCTCTGGGTCGCGATGTTCCCCGGTATCGTCCTCGGGTTGGCGCTGTTGTGGATTCTCCCGCCTCCGTCCTCCGATCGACGACCCGAGCCCCCTCCGTCGCCGCGCAAGATTCTCGGCGCGCTACGCGGTCCCCTCGGTCTTGTATTCGGGATCAGCGCGCTGGCTGCCTTCATCCAACGCGTCTTTCTGACGATGTACCCCATTATTGGCGCCCAAGCGGGCAGCTCAGAGGCGATCGGCGCCGTTTCGTTGAGCGTCTACCTGGCCTCCCAGGGAGGCGGCACGCTGACGGGAGGGTTTCTGACAGACCGAGTTGACCGGGCGCGTCTGCTCGCCGTCCTCACGGCGCTCGCAGTCCCGGCGCACATGCTCGCGGTATGGCTGCCGCCTGGAACTCCTGCCGCATACGTCGCCATCGCGTCGGCGGGGTTCCTGAACATGGCCATCCTCCCTCCCGTCGTGGTCATCGGCCAGGGGATCCTTCCTGCCGGTGCCGCCGTGAGCTCGGGAATCGTGATGGGGCTGGCGTGGGCCACTGGCTCGTTGGGCGTTGCGGTGACCGGAGTGCTCGGCGATGCGATTGGAGCAAGCAACGCAGCCTTGCTTTCGATGCCCGCGATCCTGATCGGCACGTTTCTCGCACTCCACCCGGCCCTCCGCCGCCACAGCCCGCTCTCCACGACGGGCGCCCTCCCCGTTCGCGGGACACCCCGGCGACTGAACCACACGACTTCTCGACGCGCGCCTCTTCCCAGTTCAGCGAAGGGTTAAGAACGGCCGTCTCGCCGCCGAAAATCAAAACGATACCCCAGTCGCGCTCCTGATACCGGGGGACGCCTCCGTTTGCGGCTCCACGGCCTCTGACGCCGTCCGACGAGCGTCGATCCGTGGCAGCCCTCAAAGGACCGGCGCCCGGCAGCCGGACCGCTCAGGCCAACTACCGACAGGCCCAGTCTCCGTGCACGAAGACGATACCTGGAACGGCTCTCGCGAAACGGTGGTCACCGACCCCGTTGAACCCCCCGAACCCACTTCGGCAATGTCCGCTGGAGGTGGGTTCGTTCTCACGCCGGAACGTCTGGCGAGCGGGGAGTCGGACGCCGACCTCCGACTGCAGAAGGCGTTCTTCGAAGAGGTGTTCCAGAACGCGCCCGAGGGCACGGTCGTCCAAAACACCGCCGGAAAGGTATTGCGTATCAACCGGGAGTTTACGCGGCTCTTCGGATGGTCTGAAGCGGAGTTGTTGGGCTCGAGAATCGACGAGCGCATCGTCCCCCCGGCGCTGGAGCGAGAGAGCAAAGAGCTGGAGGCAGCGGTTCTCCAAGGCGAGCGCGTCTCAGTCGACACGGTGCGCCATCGTCGTGACGGGCTTCCGATCGACGTCGCGATCCTAGCACAGCTCATCAAGATCGAAGGCGTGCGTGTAGGCACGTACATCAGCTACCTCGAGATCACGCGCCGGAAGCGCGAGGAACAGGCACGTCAGAAGTTCGTGGCCCTCGTGGAGAACGGCACCGATTTCATCGCGATGGCCGATCTCTACGGCAACGTAGAATACGTCAACTCGGCTGGTCTCTCGCTGTTGCAGCTCACTCTGATCGAGGCCGTCACCGCCCGGCGGCTCGACGACATCATCGCCGACTGCGACCGTGACGTCTTCCACGAGCAGGTCATGCCCGCGCTCCACTTCCGCGGACGTTGGTCGGGCGAGCTCAACTTCCGCTCCTCGTCGCGCCCGCGCATACCGATGCAGTCGAGTTTCTTCCAGGTTCGACGGCCCGATTCGGACGAGCCGGTCGGTATCGCTTCGATCAGCAAGGACATCACCGAGCTCAAGGAAGTCGAGGACGAGCTGAGACGGACGAAGGACGTGGCAGAAGAAGCGAACCGGTCCAAGTCCCAGTTCCTCGCCAACATGAGCCACGAGATCCGCACACCGTTGAACGCGATCATCGGCATGGCGGATCTGCTCTGGGAGGCGGAACTCGAGGAGGAACAGGCGGAGTACGTGAGGATCTTCCGGTCCGCAGGGCTGACCCTTCTCGAGCTGATCAACGACATACTCGACGTATCCAAGATCGAGGCGGGAGAGATCGCGCTCGAGGACCGCAGCCTCGACCTCGACGAGCTCGTCGCCGGCCTCGCCGACGTCTTCGCAGTTCAGGCTGACACGAAAGGGCTCGAGCTCTTCTGTCACCTCGAATCCGATGTGCCGGGCTGGGTTCGGGGCGACGCCGCCCGACTTCGGCAAGTGCTCGTGAACCTGTTGGGGAACGCATTGAAGTTCACGGAGCGTGGGGAAGTGGCGCTGACCGTCCGGCGGGCCACCGACGACGACACACGGAAGCTCGAGCTCTCCGAGCCCCGACCGGACGACGAGGTCATCCTCCACTTCTCGATCCGTGACACCGGGGAGGGGATCCCTAGAGACAAGCTGGAAGCCGTGTTCGCCCGCTTCACGCAGGCCGACGCGTCCACGACACGCAAGCACGGTGGGACGGGACTCGGACTCACCATCTGCCAAAGCCTGGTCGAGATGATGGGAGGCAGCATCTGGGTTGAGAGCGAGGTCGACGAGGGCGCCAACTTCCAGTTCATGGTTCGCCTCGGAGCGGCCGAGCCCGAGGAGGCAGATCAGGAAATGACCGCTCCGATCGATCTGCGGGGGACGTCCGCACTCGTCGTCGTCGACGGGGCGACCAGCCGTGCGATCCTGAAGCAGCTCCTGGTCGGGTGGGGATGCGAGCCCGACGAATGCTCCAGCGGGAGTGAGGCTTTGAGGGCGCTTGAAGCGGCTAGGGAGCGAGGAAGACCGTACGACCTCGTCCTACTGGACGGACGCATGCCACACACGGACGGCTTCGAGGTCGCGCAACAGCTCACGGCAGACGCCGGGCTCTCCCCCGCTACGATCATGCTGATCAGCTCGCTCGACCGGGGCGGCAGCATCAAACGGGTTCGGGAGCTGGGCGTCTCGGGATACCTGGTGAAGCCCGTCCAGAGGGCTGCGCTTGCCGAAGCGATTCAGAGTGTCCGCGCCGGGAGCGTCGCAGCGCCGTCGGTGGGGGTGGCTCCTGGGGCAGCCCACGCAGGGCAGGGGGGCACGACACGGAGCCAGCCGGATTCACCGGAAGCCCCGACTGCCCAGTCCGAGGCCGTCCCCGCGCGCATCCTCGTTGTCGAGGACACCGCGGACAACATCAAGTTCATCCAAGCCTACCTGAAGAAGACTCCTCACCAGATGGACTTCGCGGAGAACGGCCTGCAAGCCGTAGAGCGCTACACCGCGGATCCGTCGTACGACCTCATCTTCATGGACATGCAGATGCCTGTCCTGGACGGATATGGGGCGACCCGGCAGATCCGCCAATGGGAGCGCGACCAGGACATCGCGCCAGCGTCAATCGTCGCGCTGACGGCTCACGCATTGAAGGAAGGGGCCGACAAGTGTCTCGAGGCCGGTTGCGACGCCCACCTCACCAAGCCCATCCGCAAGAAGACGCTGTTGGCCGCGATCGAGGAGTACGGCCGCCAAGGAGACGGCGCATGAACTCCGGGGAACCCAGGCTCCGTCAAGTACTCGTCGTCGACGACGATTCGTCGGTACTTCGCTCGGTCGAGAAGACCATGACCCACGCCGGGTTCGATGTGCGGACCGCTACGAGCGGGACCGACGCCCTCGCGCGGGTAGCCGAGGTCCGCCCCGACCTGATCATCATGGACGGCCGCATGCCAGAGCTGAGCGGCTTCGAGCTATGCGCCCAGCTGAGGCGGCGCCAAGAGCTCGCCCGGGTCCCCGTGATCTTCCTGAGTGGGTTGGACGCCGACGCGGCTCGGGCCGAGGCGGCTCGGGCCGGTGCGAACGTCTTTGTACGCAAGCCCTTCGAGAGCGAGACGCTGGTTCGCCTCGTCGGAAGTATCTCAACATGACGGCCGCCGCCGAAAAGGAGAGGGCTCTGTCGAGTTGGCGGGACTGGGCGCTCCCCTCGACGTTCGCGGCGTTCAAGCGATACCTGGCAGAGAAGAGAGGAGCCGGAAGCGAGAAGCAGGCGACCCTCTCGAGCGTGTCCCCGAAAGACCTGTATCGCCTCGCGACGATCCTCAACATCCCGAATGGCGAGCTGACCCGGTACATCGCTCAATTCCTCAACGTGGTGTACGTCCAGCGACTCTACCCCAGTGACATCGATCTGAACGTCCTCCCTGGGCCCTTTTGCACGACGAACTGCGTCGCGCCCATCACGAATCCGGATCGGCACTCCCAGGTCGTAATCTCGAACCCGTTCGACGGCGAGCTGCTCGAAGTCCTGGAGAGGAAGTTCGGACGGGACCGCTCGCTCGAGCTGTCCCTGACGGAGCCAGAGAACATCCGCTCGCTGTTCGAGGAAAATCACGACACGATGTCGCTCGCGGCCGGCCCCATGACCATCGATGCGGAGGAGGAGGGCGGTCTACAGGCCATGGGCTCTTCGTTGCCCGACGACCAGAGCATCCTTGCTCTGGCCAATGAGCTCTTGAGAGCCGCCGTCGCGGAGCGAGCAAGTGACATCCACATCGAGCCGAAAGACCGGAACACGATCGTCCGTTGCCGGATCGACGGCGACATGCAGGACGTCCGCACCCTCCCTAGAGACATGGCGCCAAAGATCATCTCGCGGTTCAAGGCGCTTGCGGGCATGGACATCGCCGAGAGACGCAAGCCGCAGGACGGTGCCCTCGAAGTGGATATCGGCAAAAGGCGCTTCAAATTGCGGCTGGCCACGACCTCGACGTCGGACGGAGAGTCGCTCGTCGTGCGGCTGCTTGAGCCGACGGCCGCGGCGGTCGGCCTGGACCAGCTCGGAATGACGGCAGAGCAGGTGGCAACCGTCAGCGAGTTGGGCAACCGGCATCAGGGAATGCTCGTGATGGTCGGCCCCACGGGCTCCGGCAAGTCGACGACGGTCTTCAGCATCCTGTCGAATGTCGACGGCCAGAGCCGAAGCATCATGTCGGTCGAGGATCCGGTGGAGTACAGGATCCCCTTCGCGAACCAACAGCAAGTCAACGAAAAGGCCGGCGTCACGTTCGAGTCGCTGCTCCGCTCGGCGATGCGTCAGGACCCCGACATCCTCTTCCTGGGCGAGATGCGGGACACCTACTCGGCGAGCGCCTCGATGGACTTCGCGAGCTCGGGGCACCTCACGATTTCGACGCTCCACTCCGCGAACGCCACGACCGCGATCTTCCGTCTCGAGCGGCTCGGCATCAGTCGTGGGACGATGGCCGATTCACTGCTGGGTGTCATCGCCCAGAAGCTGCTCAAGAAGCTCTGCCCCCAGTGCAAGGAGGTTGGAGGTACAACGTCGGAGGAGATCGGCTGGTTGTCTCTTTTCACCGAAGATGTCCCGAGCCAGGTCGCTCGTCCGGTGGGGTGCCCCGCGTGCCGCGGCACGGGCTATCTCGGCCGCGATGCGATCTACGAGATCCTGCGGTTCGATCCCGAGCTCGGCGAACGAGTCCGCTCCGGGAGCTCCGTGGCCGAGATACGGCAATTCGCCAGGGCGCGCGGCGACTACATGGCCGCCGACCACTCGATCGACAAGGTGCGAGATCTCCTCTTCCCACCGTCCGATGTCCACGATCACGTGCTTCTCGAGGAAATCCGATTCCAACAGCGAGCCGAGGTTCGCGGAGACGTAGCGGGGCCGCCCCGAGCTGTGGCCGGACACGAGTCCCTGGTGGCACCGCCGGAGACTGGGGCTGCACGCCCCGTCAAAGAGGAGAACGAGTCCGGAACGGCATCTACCGGTGCGGTACCGGGGGAGTCCGCGGCGTTGGCGCACCGAGCGGGTCCGACGCGGGTTAGTGAGGTCCCACGGATTCTCGTCGTGGACGATGATCCGGACACGCGCGCCCTGATCGAGCGCTTTCTCACGAAGGGTGGCTACGAGGTCACGATGGCGGGGGACGGCGTCGAGGCGCTCCTCTCTCTCGGCCAGGGACACTTCGACGCGGTGCTCTCGGACATCAACATGCCGAATCTCGACGGATTGTCACTACTCGAGATGATCAGCCAGAAGGGAATCGCCGTCCCGGCCATCTTCATGACAGCCGATACCAACGAGGAGCTCGAGGAGAAGATCTTCTCGATGGGCGGCGACGAGTTCATTCAGAAACCCATCAAGAAGGCGTCCTTACTGCACCGCGTCGGCAAGGTCGTGGGCAAAAGAGCGCCCGCGTTGCAAGAGGGCTAAGCGGCGAGGCCGCAAAGGCCACCGAAGGGTAGGACCCTAACGAGAGGCACGAAAAGTGGACGATACGCACGATCCTTTCGATGTGGAGTACCCCGACCGCCCAGGTGCGGCGCCTTCTCACACCGCTCCGTCTCGTGTGGTCGTGGAGGTGGACGAGGACCTCGAGGACCTCATTCCCGACTTCATAAACAATCGCCTAAGCGACATCGAGAGAATGATCTACGCGCTGGAGGCGGGCGACTTCTCGACGGTCCAGGCCGGCGGACACGTGATGAAGGGCAGCGGAGGGGGCTTCGGATTCGATTTCGTCAGCGAGGTGGGAGCCGAGCTCGAGGCGTTGGCCAAGGCTGAGGACACGACCGGCGTCCGCGAACGGCTCGAGGCATTGCGGGACTACCTGGGCCAGGTCGACGTGGTCTTTGTCTGACTCTTGTTCGCGGCGAACGCTCCACCCTTGCCCACACGGCCGTCAGCCGGGATTGTGTCGATCCCCAAAACACCAGGCATTCCCTCGATAGCGAGACCGCGATGCCCTTCCGCCTTGACCCGGGGCGGGACCGCAAGCTCCATCGACTCTTCCGCGAGAAGTGGCCAGAACGCGCGCGGAAGGGGCGCAGCATCTATCAGATCGCCGACGCGGCGCGTCTGGTCTACCTCGTCGGCGCCGGACATGTCCGTCTGACCCTGGCAGGGGGACCCACCGAAACCCCGCAGCAAACCATCGACGTCGCGGGCCCCTCGGAGCTCTTCGGTGTGGAGCCGCTGCTCCCGGGCGCTGTGCGGACCACGAGCGCGATCGCCGGCGAGGAATGTCTCATCTACTCCCTGGAGGGGAACAAGGCTCTGGCCGCGCTGCGCTCGTCACGAAGGTCCTTCACGAGCTGGGTCCGGTCATCGACCGAGGATGTGGCCCGCCTCCGCCTCGCATTGGCGCGCCGCACGTCCGCCACGACACGCGAGCGACTGGCTGACCTGCTCCTCGAGCTCGCGGAACGGTTGGGGGAAGCGAAGGGAAGGGGCGTGCGGGTTCCACACTGGTTCACTCACCAAGAGCTCGCTCAGCTCATCGGCTCACACCGATCCACGGTGACCACGACGCTCAACGACTGGATCTACGACGGCATCTTGAAAAACGGAGCACGCGACATCCTCATTGCGCGTCCGAAGGCCCTCGCGGCACTCTCCAGTCGAGATCCCGCCGGCAGCGATCGATAGCGCCAACCGGCCGCTCCCGGTCGGTGCACCTGGCGTTGACCCCCCAACACCCTAACGGTAGGTTAATTTTCTGCTTGGCTCCTGCACGGGCCGAGCGTTTTCAGCTTTCAGGGGTGGGTTCTCCGCCACTAGCGACCGACCGCCTTCGGATTCGATGTCCAAGTACTCACGCCGACCCTCTCCCGGCCAGGCTCCGGCTCCAGCAGCGCATGAAGCCGACGACGCCTTCGTCAGTCACGTAGTCGAGCTCACGGCGTGGGCGCAGAGACACAGCCAAACGCTCGTCTTCGTTGCCATCATCTTGGCTCTCGGGGTCGCGGGCACCGTCTACTACTTCAACTTCCGAGACACCCTCGAAGACCAGGGCGTGGCCGAGCTCGAGCAGATCCAGCAAACACTCGGAATCGTCAGCAACGAGGAGTCACTCGCCGAGTTGAATCGCTTCTTAGAGCGCTTCGGAAGCGCATCCACCGCCGGCGAAGCTCGCCTCCTCCTTGGGCAAGTGCACCTCGAAAACGCCAACCCGCAGGGCGCGATCGACGCGCTTCAGCCTGTTGTCGGCGGTCTTGGCCGTGTTCCATTGGCCGCTCAGGCGGCATTTCTTCTCGGCGCGGCCTATGAGGAGCAGCAGCGCTGGGACGATGCCGTCGCGATGTACCTCGACATCGCCGACGAAGCGGATCTGGGCTTCCAGATCCGTGGCGCCCTCTCGGACGCTGCGCGTGTCCAGGCCACCCTTGGTCAGTACGCCGAGGCCGCCATCCTGTTGGAGGACCTCCTCACGGAGATGGAGTTGGACGACCCAGGCCGTGGCGTGATCGAGATGCGACTCGCGGAGATGCGCACCCGAAGCTAGTGTCGACCACCCTAGTCGCCGATCAAGTCCAATCCTCGTTCGTCCGCCGCCAGCAGCCCGTCCCATAACGTCTTTCGATCCCGCGCTGAAGCCTCGGCCCCATCCGACCTCATCGCGGGTTGGCTATGGGGCACCCACCTGGCCCCTGTAGCGCGCTGGCTCTCAGCGCCCTGACCTCGTCGCGCGCTGGCTCCACGAACCTGCGCATAATATGTATTATGTATAGTTCTGATCGAAACGTGCTCCCGGAGGGATACCAAGAGCGAGCGTCCCTCCCCCGCATCACCGGCCGGAGAAAAGGCCCGTAAAACGCCGGAGACATGTGCGTCCCTTACTTCCGGCGAGCGAGAATGGCGATCCGGCGGCGGAGCATGGGGACCGAGCTCAGAAAGCTGCGCTCGATCCAATTGAACACCGGAAGATGGGACTCCGCGTAGTACGCCTTCTCGATGAAAAAGCCCCCAGTGGTCAGGCTCGCGCGCAATCGGTCCATCGACTTGTAGTCGACGTGGGTAGGATCCCTGCGGAGGACGATGCCTCGGTTCTTGAGAATCTCGATGATATGGCCCCGATGAGGCGTCCAGACAACCAACCGGCCGCCTGGTTTGAGCAGCCGAGCCACCTCGGCCATGACTCGGTCCGAATCGTCCGGATACAGGTGCTCGAAGAGATCAGCCGCGTAGACGACGTCGAACGACTCCGGCGCGAGGCCTGTATCGGCCGCGTCGGCGCAAACGAACGACAGATTCCGGCGTGGCGAGTCCGTCAAGCGCTCCTGACACAGCTCGATGCTTCTCTCGCTGAAGTCGAGACCCACGACTTCCTGCGCCATGGGAGCCAGAGTGAAGCTGAAGGTGCCCCATCCGCAGCCGAGATCGAGCACGCGCTCCTCTTGAGCCGGTGAGTAGAGCTCCAGCACCTTTGATAATCGGTATCGCTGAAAACGACTGGCCATATCCCGGAGGTGCCCCGTTCGGGCGTCGAAGTAGTCGCTTCGATCGTAGTACTCCTTGTCGATCGGTGGCTCGTTCATGATCCCTCCGGTCCGGAGACGCCTCCGGTGCCCGGGGCGAGTTGCAGTGACGGCTCGTCGCCTCTGTCGACGGGAGCGGCCTCGTGGGGTCGAACGGTCAAGCGGCGTCTCCTCTTCCCGCGGTTGGGTCGTGCCTACAGAGCGGACAACGATAGAGAAGGTCTACGAGGGGCATCTCGGCCTCATGACGTCTCTAGGGAGCCTCTGCACAAGTGTGTCAGGTCTCGTTAGAGACGGCCAACGAGATCCAAGAATCGCAGCTTCCAGACCCTCCACACGGCTTCCCTGACGATCTTCTTCGACATCTTGGATTCCCCGGAATCGCGCTCCGTGAAGACGATCGGTATCTCGACGAGGCGGAACCCCTTCCGCCAGGCCCGGAGCTTCAATTCGATTTGAAAGGCGTAGCCATTCGACTGGATCCGATCCAGATCCATCGCCGCCAGTACCTCGCGCCGCCAACAGTTGAACCCGCCTGTCGCGTCCGCCACCGGCAGCCGAGTGATCGCGCGCGCGTACCAACAGCCGAAGAAGCTGATCAGCAGCCTACTCATGGGCCAGTTCACGACCGTTACCCGCCCCTCGTTGTAACGCGACCCGATGACGACGTCTGCGTCTTTCGCCTTCTCGATGAACTCGGGGAGCTGCTTGGGCGGATGCGACAAGTCCGCGTCCATCTCACAAAGCAGCGCGAAGTCCCTCTCCAAGCCCCATCTGAAGCCCGCGAGGTAGGCCGGTCCGAGACCCAGCTTGTCTTGACGGTGGAGCACGGAGACGCGCGGCTCCGCGGCCGCCATCTCGTCGGCCAGCTTCCCCGTGCCGTCCGGGGAGTCGTCGTCGACGACGAGGATGTGGATGCGTGGGTCCTGCTCGAGTACCAGCGGCACGATTCTGGGCAGGTTCTCGCGCTCGTTGTACGTAGGGATGATCACCAGCGTCCGCGCTCCACTCACCCCGCTACCCTCCTGAAGGAGGGGGCTCGCGGCGGGCTCTCCCACTGGAAGCTACCGCGCGTCTCGGAGAGGCCTCCGGCCCCCCGCCCCCTTCCCTTCCCCGTAGTTGTCGCGTTGCGAAGTATCCCGCCGGCACCAGCTCGACTACCGTCGTCCAGATCCTCGCTGTGACAGCCAGCGCCAGGGCCGAGGATCCCATGATGGGCTCGAGGAAACCAACGAGGAAGCCCTCTCGAATGCCGATTCCGGCAGGAGCGAAGACGGCCACGTATCCCAGAACGTACGCAGCAGCGAACGCCGGCCCCACTTCGGCGAAGGAGCCCTCGAGACCGAAGCTTCTCGCCAACACCCAGAACGCGCCGGCATAAACGACCCAATTGCAGGAATAGAGCACGATCCACCGCAAGACGAACGTGGTGCCGATGTCGGGAGCATCCGTCAGGTCGCGTTGCGCGATTCGCATGAGCAGTCTCACGCCCCAGCGCACGAGCGCCGGAATCGAAGCCGCCAAGACGACGGCTCCCACCACCACCACCGCGGCCATCCCGACCGTCTGCATCCGGTCGTTCGCCGCGAACAGCGCTCCCGCCCCCACCAGCGTGGCTCCCGCGAGGCCGATCCCCTGCCCCACCACGGCAGAGCCTGCGGCCACGCCGGCCGGAATCCCTTCGCGTCTGGCCAAATAGGCGAGGCCGGCAATCTGCCAGATCTTCCCGGGAACGTAGCGCCCGAGGTTCGCCGTGAAGAACACATCGAACGCTGTTCCGGCGCTTACACGGGGACCACCGAGCTCGAGGACCATCCGTCCCCAGAGCGCGGCGGATATGAAGTACCCGGCACCAAGGAGGGCGGAAGAGGCGGCCAGCCCTGGAAGGGACGGACGCCAACGCTCCGGCGACAGGACGCGAAGATCCCCCACGGAAACGCCGAGCTGCCGGAAGATGAACCACGTGAGCGCGACGGTCAGCGTGAGCTTCACCGTCCGACTTAGCCACGGCGATCCACCGGACGTGTCGGCGCTCTCGACAGCGTCAGGCGCCGTTTCGTCCACGACGCGCTCCGGCAATCACGGGGACGGCCGCTACCGCCACGACCACGAGCAGGCTCGCGAGGCTCAGGAACAGTCCGCCGCGCAATGCGTTCGAACGGTAGTACAGGTGGACCTCGCTCTGTCCGGCCGGGACAGGGACAGCCCGCAGCGCGTAGTTCGCTCTGAGGACCGGTGCATCGACACCGTCTACGCGGGCGTGCCATGCCGGGAACCAGTTGTCGGAGATGACGAGAAGCGCGGCACGATCCGAATCGACCCTCAGGAACTGCTCGTTCACACCTCGTTCGACCCACTCCACCGTGCCCCGGACCGGGCCGGGAGCTAGTGGCTCAGGGGGCGGCTCGGCGAGCAGCACTTCGGTGGCCGGGTCGAAGGCGTCGCTCAGGATGACAGAGACCGCGCTCTCGTCGGGCACCACGCGGACCGTCCCCACGAGACGGGCGCGAGGCAGGTCGTCGAGCGGGTAGACGGCGGAGTACGGGCGTCCGTCCGCCAACGTGGTGCTGCTCACGGGCTCGGTGTCGCTCACGGGCGGCGTGTACCGGTACTGCGGCCAGAGCAAGTATCGGACGTTGAGGACCCTGGTCAGGTTGGAATTGATCTCGCCGGTGGCTGGGTCGAAGAAGTTCGCGGGAACGCCACTCCCGATCATGCCGACGAGGTCGCGGTAACGGGCGAGATCGTTCGGGTGGTGACCAGCGGCAAGCTCCAGGCCGTGGATCGCCGGAGCCACGTCCTGGCCGACGTTTCCGGCGTCCATGAAGGAGAGCACGCGGAACGGTGGCTCCTCGTCCGCCCGCTGGGCCAGGAATTGGACGTTCGGATCCGGCGCTACGAGCGCGTCGAAGTCCTGGGTGCGGATGAACGGGTCGCCGATG
The DNA here is from genome assembly GCA_965248625.1 of Longimicrobiales bacterium. Taxonomy (GTDB): domain Bacteria; phylum Gemmatimonadota; class Gemmatimonadetes; order Longimicrobiales; family Gaopeijiaceae. The sequence goes on from OZ252109.1 coordinate 4,560,886, forward strand.
CGGAAGAGATCCAAGACGATCAACAGCCCGAGAATGGACACGACACCGGACGGCTTCAGCCACCCTCTTCGCAGGCCCCACCAGCTCGCCGCGGTCCCTCCCGCGAGCAACACCGCCACGGACAGGCCACGGGTCAGGAATGGCGCGAGCGATTCGAAGGCCTGTATCCGTGAAGCGTCGATGTCGCGGTACAGAAGCGTGGTCCACAACGAACCCAGTCCGCCGGCGGCGGAGAGGGCCGTGGCGGCGATTAGTACGCCGACCCATCCGACGAGCGCCCACGACGCGCGGCGGGCATCGCGCCTCGTTGAGCCGTTCTCGCCTGTCCGCCACATCTCGAGTCCCCGGTCCACTCCTAACGCCGCGAGGGTTGTCGCAGCAAAGCCGAACAGGAACACGGCCGTCGACGGCGCCCGGAACAAGCTGACACCGGGCACCAGCGCGTAAAAGATGCGCCAGACGGGCGTGTGCAGGCCAAGGGTGTACAGCACCGCAACCACTCCGATCCCGGCGAGGCTCCAGCGCACCCACGGACGGCGGCCACCGAAGAACGACAGGGTCGCCAGGAGCAAAACCATCAACCCGACGTATTCGTGATTGTACTTGCCCGGATTCCGGCCCCAGTACGTACCGCGTCCCCAGGGCACGTCCAAGCTCGAGTTGCCCACGAATTCCGGCACCGCCAGCGCCGCGATCTCCTCGGGATGCAGTGACCAGGAACTTGAATATGCGACTCCTTCCTCGGTAGAGGCCGAAGTGGTCGTCGCCGTGCGACGAGAGAATTCGGTGACGTAGTCGACCGCAGGCAGAAGCTGCACCCCTGCGATCCCCGCTCCCAGGACGGATGCCACGAGGAACGCCGACAGCTTCAGGAGGGCCGGGCGGACCCCCGTCTCCCCGCCGATGCTCCCGCCCGACCTCCAGATCTGAACACAGCGAAGCGCGTAGTAGATGCCGACGCCTCCGAACAGGAAGTACGCCATCTGGAAGTGTGTCGTGAGGATGACGAGACCCACGACGAGGCTCACGGCCACGAATCCGCTGAGGCCCCGCCGGACGAGCGACGACTCGGCCGCCCAAAACATCAATGGGGTGAGCGCCGTCACGAAGATCTTGCCGTCGTGACCTGGATACACGAGGCTCACCATGTAGGGAGCGAGCAGATACGCCAGGCCGGCGAGCAGCGCCGCCGCACGCGAGGCCCCCAGCACACGTACCCAGCCGAACATGAAGACGCCGGCCAGGAAGACATGGATCACGAGCTTCCAGCCCAACGCACGGTACGGCTCCATGACGAAGAGCAGGAGCGCCGTCGGGTAGAGTGAGTCCCCGCCAGCCAGAGATTCGAGGAAGGGCGTCCCGCCGAGGATATGCGGGTTCCAGAGCGGGAACACGCCCCCGCCTGTCACGGCGTCTGCATAGAACGCGCGCGCGGCGTACCCCAGCGCGTTGGTGTCGGCCCCGAACAGCATCGCATCGGAAAACACGAACTTCCGGAACAGAAGCGTGGTCACGGCGGCGTACAGCACCGCCGGAAGCCACAGCGGCAGCGTGCGCTGCGGCTCCGCCGCGCCCCCGGCGCCACGGCTCGTCGGGGCATCACCTCGCTCCCTGCCTCGCTCGTTGGGCGACGCAGTCACTGGCCCCGTCGCGTCCGGTGGGCCCTTGGCGCTCCGCCTCTTTCGTCCCTTTTTCGCCATCTAGCTGATCGCGTTCCTCGAATCCAATTGCGCGTCCGGGCGACTAGGCGGGCTTGCGCTCGATCAGCCCTTCGTACACCTCGAGATGGCGGTCAGCCAAGCGATCGTTGCTCCACCTCGAGACCACGCGGTCGCGGGCTTGCCGGCCCATCCCGCCGAGATCAGGCCTGCGAAGGAGCTCGATCACGCGCTCGGCCAGGCTCGTAGGGCTCCCGGCCTCGAACAGCGTACCGACCGCCTCATCAACGATCTCGGGTAGGCCGCCTACACGGGACGCGGCGACCGGAAGCTCGCAGGCCATGGCTTCAAGCGCCGCCACGGACGTCGCTTCCATGAGAGAGGGAATGACCGCGACGGTCGCGGAAGACAGGAGACCGGGCATCTCTTCGTTTGGGCGTGTTCCGAGGAACCGGACCCGGTCCGCGACAGAAAGCTCCCGTGCAAGCTTCTCCAGAGGATCTCGTTCCGGACCGTCTCCGACCACCACCGCCTCTACTCCGGGGACCGCCTCGACAATGGCCGACATCGCCCGAACGACGTACTCCACGCCATTCTTTGCGTACAGTCTGCGCGGAACGATGATTCGAGGCCCGGAACCGGGTGGCAAAACCGGTGCGATTCTCTGGAAGACGGAGGTTTCGACACCGTTCGTGAGGGCCTCCACAGCGAGGCCCGGGGCGAGGCTCTCACCCACCTCGGCGATCTCTCCGCTCGCTGCGAACGTGTGGTCTGCTTGCTTCAGCAATCGGCGAAGGACGGGTCTCCACGCGGCCCGACGAGCGAGCCGGAGGAAGTGGGACGTGTGGATCGTGGTCACCAGCGGCACCCCACGCCTGCGTCGAGCGGCAGCGGTGGGCACGATCGACGCAAAGGCTTGCGCGTGGATGATGTCCGCTTCCGCGGCCAGTCTTACCGTGCGGGGCGTCGATCCCAACGCGTGGAGGATCCAGCCCGGGGGGTTTCGGCCGGGGAACCAGGTCCGCCAAACACGGATGCCCGCCATCTGCTCCTCGGCCTTGGAGCCCTGGCGAGACCGGGACGTCACGACGTCGACGCGGTGCCCCCGCTCGACCAGCGCTCGGCACAGGTAGTACACATGGCTCTCGAGGCCACCCACCTCGGGCGGGAAGTAGATGCAGTGAACGAGGATGTTCAAAGCGATGGAACTCCTTGCCCCGCTTCCTCAGCCATCCCCGTCGCCGCCGTCCCAGTCCGAGGTCTCGCGCGGGTCGCCCGTCAGCCGATGCACGACGATGTCGGCGATGCGCACACCGGCCCGGCCGTCCCCGTATGGATTCCGGGGGCGATCCGCGTGGCCTGCGCCCCTGGCGCCTTGCAGCGACTCGATCGCCCACTCGACGATGCGCTCCCGGTTGGTGCCCACCAGCCGCGTGACCCCGGCGTCGACGCCCTCGGGACGCTCGGTGACCTCGCGGAGCACGAGCACCGGCACGCCGAACGTGGGAGCTTCCTCCTGAATGCCTCCCGAGTCGGTCATGACCAGACTCGCCTTCTGCATGGCTTTCAGCAGATCAAGGTAGGACATCGGAGCCGTCAAATGGATGCGGGAGTGGTCGGACAAGAGCTCGCGGGCCGGACGCAGGACCTCGGGGTTGGGATGCACTGGGTAGACGACGTCTATGTCCGGGACCCGCTCGACGACCTCCCGGACGGCGTGGAACACCTCGCGCAGGGGCTCCCCGAACGACTCCCGACGGTGCGCCGTGAGCAGCACGAGACGCCGGCCCCCGTCGAGCGCGTCGCGCAGGGCCTCGTCCTCGACGGGTGTAGCGTCTTGTACCATCCCCAGGAGCGCGTCCACAACGGTGTTGCCCGTGACGTGAATCGACTCTTGCGGAGTGGACTCGGCAAGCAGGTTGCGGCGAGCCAACGGCGTCGGCACGAAGTGCACGTCCGACAGCGCATCCGTCATTCGTCGAAAGAGCTCCTCGGGGTATGGAGCCTGACGGTCGTGGCTGCGCAATCCCGCCTCCACGTGTCCGACGAGAGTCCGTTCGAAGAATCCCACGAGCGAGCCGAAGAAGACGGTAGCGGTGTCTCCCTGAACGAGCACCATGCCCGGATCGAAGCTTCGAACCGCGTCGCGCAACCCGTCCAGACAGCCGTGGCCGACGTCGTAGAGGCTCTGCCCCTCCTTCATGATCCCGAGGTCGAAGTCCGGCGTCATGCCGAAGGCGTCCAGGACCTGGTCCACCATGTCGGTGTGCTGCCCTGTCAGGGCGATCGCGGTCTCCACGCGGTCCGACCTGTCCCTGAGCGCCTCCACGACTGGAGCCATCTTGATGGCCTCCGGCCGCGTGCCGATCACCACGAGCACTCGGGGTGCGCTCCCTTTCGTCGGCGAGCTGCTAGGCTGACCGGTCACATCGGTCCATGTGACGGTTCAACGGCTGCCGCGCGCTAGCGCATCGACTTCGGCTCGCAGCTGCGCAATGAGCTCCGCAACGAGGCCGAACCCGAAGAGGAGGAACCCCACCGTCTCGAGGAGAATCACGAGATACAGGAGGGGTCGATATCCCATGGGGGGGATGAATGGATCGAATCCGAGCATGGGGTGCATGAAGCGCAGATAGAACGAGACGACTCCGACCAGAAGCCCCAGCACGATGAGGACCAGCCCCGAGAATCCGAAGAGGATGAGAGGCTTCCGCGAGAAGAGAAGGAGAAACCAAACCGAGATCATGTCCATGAGCCCGATCACGATCCGAAACCGACCCTGGTATTTCGGTTCTCCCGCGACGCGCGGGAGAAGCTCGACGTCGATTTCAGTGACTGAATAGCCGCGAGCGTGAGCCAACACCACGAAGAACCGGTGCCAATCGTGCCGTAGCTGTACCTCGTCCAAGATCGACCGGCGGAAGGCCTTCATGGAGTTCAGGTCGGACACGGGCACACGGAAGATCTTGCGCGAAAGCGAGTTGTAAACCGTGGAAACGGCCTTCTTGGCGTACGCCCCCACTTTCCGTGCAGTAACGATGTCCCACCCTTCCTCGAGCTTAGCCAGGAAGCGGGGGATCTCGTCTGGTGCGTGCTGAAGGTCCGCGTCGAACAACACCACGTACTCGCGTTCAGTGGACTGGCTCCCGGTGACGAGCGCCTCCGTCTTGCCGCGATTGGTCCGGTGCCGGACGATCCGGAGCAGCTCCCAGCCCTTCCCCTCCCTTTCGGCTGCCGCGGCAGTGCCGTCTGTCGAGCCATCGTCCACCAAGACGACTTCCCCGCGCAGCCCGTGGCGCTCGAAGGCCGAGCGCAGCTCCCGGATGAGGGCAGGCACGGCGGGCGCTTCGTTGTATGCCGGGATCACGAGCGCGAAGTCGGTGCGCACGGAGTCCGGAAGAGCGGCCGACGGGGACCGGGGAATGTCGGAGGAGGTAGGGGCCGCGGCTGCGTCCGCGGGCGACGATTCCCGCGCGCGTTCGGTCACCGTCGCGGGAGGATCAGGCATTCGCCGGGTCGCCGGATCACACCCGCTTCCGCATCCGGGCGGGAAGGATGCCGAGTTGGTCGCGATACTTGGCCACGGTCCTTCGTGCGATCTTCACTCCGTCGGAAGAGAGGAGGTTCACGATCGCCTGATCCGTGAGCGGCTTCCGAGTGTCTTCGTCCGTCACCAGCTTCTCGATCTTCGCTTTGACGCCCCTGGCGGAGATGTCCTCGCCGGTGGTCGTCGACAGCCCGCTGGAGAAAAAGTACTTGAGGCTGAAGACGCCCCGTGGGGTCTGCACGTATTTCTCGTTCGTCACGCGCGAGATCGTCGACTCGTGCATATCGATGTGCTCCGCGACCTCGCGCAGAGTCAGGGGCCTGAGATGCTGCACTCCCCGCTCGAAGAAGTCTCGCTGCCGGTCGACGATGAAGTTCATCACCTTGAGCATGGTTTGGCGGCGCTGCTCGATCGCGTGGATCATCCAGTTCGCCGAGTTCAGCTTATTGGAGATGAACTCCTTGTTCTCTCCCTTGAACTGGTTCTTGTCGCGCGCCACCTCCCGGTAGGCACGGGAGAGCCGAAGGCGGGGCAAGCTCGTGTCGTTCACGAATACCATGTACTCGCCGTCGATCTTCTCGACGATCAGATCCGGGATGATGTACTGCTCCGGATCCGCGGAATACTTGAGTCCGGGCTTGGGGTCGAGCTTCGCCACCTCGTCGGCCGCGTCCTGTACCTCCAGCGGCGTCAACCCGCGCGCCTTGGCGATGTCGGACCACCGGTGGTTGATCAGATCCTCGAAGTGCTCGGCGACAAGTGTGTGCACGAGCGTGTCGTCCTGACCCAACTGACGGAGTTGGATGAGGATGCATTCTCTGAGGTCCCGCGCGGCAACTCCCGGCGGATCCAAACCCTGGACGATGTCGAGAACGGCCTCGATCTCTTCGAGCGTGTAGGCCTCGAAGGTCTGTTCCATCTCGGTCCGGCCTTCCTCGCGCTCGTCCGCCGGCAGTTCCTCCAACGCCTTCAGAGCGATGACTCTCGCGTCGAAGAGCCAATCGTTCACGGCCTCGGTGATCTCTTCGAGCGTGCAGCACAGCGACCCGTCGTCGTCAACGTTGCCGATGATCTCCTCAGCGGCCCTGTACTCCCTGTCGGACGACGTCAACAACCGAAGCTGCTCGGTCAGGTGGTCGTGGAGGTCGAACGTGTCGATGGGCGTGGGCTGGAAATACTCCCGTTCCTCGTACTGGGCTTTGCGCCCGCCGGCGTCGAAACCGTCGAGGAGGATCTCCTCCCAGTCGATCTCGTCTTCCTTCTCCTCGTTCTTTTTCTCTTCCTCCAGCTCGTCTTCGTCCTCCACGTCCGCCTCGGCCATCTCCAAGAACGGATTCTCGGCCATCTCCTGCTTGAGGTGTTGCTGAAGGTCCAGCAGAGGCATGTAGAGCAGCTCCATCGCCTGATACAGGCGAGGATTGATCTTCATCTCCTGCTTGAGCTGGGTACTCTGGAAGAGGCGCGTGTTGAAGCCGCTCATACGGTGGCCGCCGGACGTGGAAAGCGTTTGCGCATTCGTTGTGTCAGGGTCGGTCCCAGATAGATCTCGGCCACCTCGTCGTTCCACACGAGCTCGGAGACGGTGCCGTCGACCCGGATGCGCCCTTCATACATGATGTAGGCGCGGTCCACGATCTCCAACGTCTGCTCCACGTTGTGGTCCGAGATGATGACTCCGATCCCTCGGTGGCGTAGCCCTGCAACGATCTGCTGGATGTCGTTGACCGCAATCGGGTCGATCCCGGCGAACGGCTCGTCCAGCAGCATGAATTTGGGTTCCTGCACCAGGGCCCGCGTGATCTCGAGGCGTCGGCGCTCGCCCCCCGAAAGGGAATATGCCTTGGCGTGGCGTAAATGCGCGATGGAGAGCTCGGAAAGCAACAGCTCGAGTCGCTGCTTACGCTCGTTTCGGCGAAGCTTGAGCGTCTCCAGGATCGCCATCACGTTCTGCTCGACGGTGAGCTTGCGGAAGACCGACGGCTCCTGAGCGAGATAGCCGACGCCGAGGCGCGCCCGCTTGTACATGGGCACACTCGTGAGCACGCTCTCGTCCAGCCCTACCCGTCCTGCGTTTGGCGGGATGAGCCCGACGATCATGTAGAAGGTGGTGGTCTTCCCTGCTCCGTTCGGACCCAAGAGACCGACGATCTCCCCCTGCTGTACCGCGATGTCGACCTCGTTCACGACCTTGCGCTTGCGGTAGATCTTCGTAAGCCCTTCACCGAACAACCGACTGCCTCCGGGTGCGGAACCATTGCCCTCGTGACTCGTGGCGGGCGCCCGCCCTCTGTTCTGTAGCGCCACCACCCAGCGCTCGAGCCGGTCGACGAACATCTCCCTCCGCGGCCGGAGCTCCGTCCAGAGCTCAGGCTCCACGACGAGGCGCTCCCAAGCTTCGTCGGCGGGATCACGCCGCGCGATGTCCGTGACCTCCAATCGCCCGATGACTTGTTCTTCGAGGTAGCGCCCTAGCGCCTCTCCATCCATCCCAGACGCGCTCGGATAGCTGGCGAGCGTTTCGTACTCGTCACGGACCGAGGCGACCCACGCGCCGCGGTCTGCAGTGCCCGATTCGTCGGCCCGCCGGACCAACTCCAGAACCGCGACGACCACCGAGACGTCGTGTGGCTCGAGCCCCTTCATCAGCTCGACGAATTGTGACAGCGTCATCTCGGCGTTCCCGTCGTGCTCGGCGGCGCCGTACGCCGGATCGGCTCCAGGTGCACGCCCTCCGTTTGGCCCTCCACCTCCATGCGACTCACTTCCCCATTCGCCATGAGAATCGTGATCAGCTGCCCTTTCACGTAGTGAACGGCGAGCCGGACCTCCTCTCCTTCCACCCTCACAGTGTCCGTTGGTGCCAACCGATAGAGGCTCGACGCCCGACCCTTGGCGACGAGCCGCTCCAACTCATAGGCCTGCCGGCCTCCCTCGTCTCCGTCGACCCGGTCCGGTTGAGCGACATCCATCGCGCTGTCGGCCGGGGTCGCGCCCGGCTGGAAGGTCGCGACGATCGTGTCACCCGTCAGCCAATCCGAGCGGGCGATCTGGGGAGTATCGTCCGTGTTAAGCGAGTCCCTGCCCAGCGACTCCCCGCGAGCGGCACCCACGGCGAAGACCGTTTCCAACACCTCGCCCGGCGCCTGAACCTCTAGGGAATCCGCCTCGAGAACGAACGACTCGGTCACGGCGAGGGGACGCCCTGGACCTTCGATCTTCGTCGAATCGGACTCGGCCTTCGGTGCACTCGCTTGCCCCGTGGCCGACCCTTCCTCTTCGGGCGGGTCGGTCGGCGGTGGCGTGTACTGTACCGCGACGAGCCGGTCCATTCCGCCGTCCCGCAGATACACGCGAATCTCGGGTGCGGTGAGATCGAGGGCGGCGCCTGTGAGCGACGCCTCCTCCCGAGCGGTGATCTGCTCGGAGCCCGTCGTCAGGCCCATGATCATGGTGAGCCCCTCGAGGACATAGGTATCCCCGAGAATCCGCGCGTTCCCACGGAGCTCTAGATCTCCGGTGGATTCCCGATACTCGACCGAATCCCCCAGGGCCCGGAGCGCGTCGCGCGTGAGCACGGCGTCGCCCGTGGCAAGGAAATAATCAGCACCCTCCAGGTAGATGCGATCGGCGTCGACGTCATACGGGACTCGAGCGGTATCGGGCGGCACCGGCTCCTCGGCGGTGAGCACGCTGTCGGGGCCGACAGGAGGTGCACCCGCTGAGTCGGGCGCCAACGGCCGCATCGAGTCGGGCAACGCTGGGAGAACCGAGTCGGGCAACGCGGGTCGCGTCGAGTCGGGCGCGGCGAACCGTGTCGAGTCGACCACCGCCGGCAGAACGGAGTCGGGTGGCTCGGGCGGGACGGAGTCGGGCAACGCAGGTTGCGTCGAGTCGGGCGCCGCCGGCAGGACGGAGTCGGGTTGCTCGGGCCGGGGATCACCACCGACCTCGCCGCGGCGGGGGGTCGGCTCCAGCGGCTCGCGGCCCCGCGTCAGGGGTTGGGGCCCCGGAGGGCCCTCCGCCTCGACACTCGTCGAATCCGACACGTCGGCCCCGGCAGCCTCCGGAGTTGCAGGCGCTGCCGCCACCGCCGGGGCTGGTTCTGGTTGGGTGGGCGCGACGAGCAATACGGCGTGGGCCTGGTCCCCGGTGACGGTGAGCTGATCGGTCTCACGGAGCTCGTTCGCCCTGAGGAGCGTGAGGGTGTCACCGGTGATGATCGCACCCGTAGCCCCGTCGGTGATATGGATGTTCCCCCACCCGAGGAGACGGCCCTGTCGGGTGAAGTAGTGTGCCAGATCGGCCGACATCACCGACGTCGAGTCCTGGAACTCGACGTTCCCCACGAAACGGGCAAAGCTCGTGGCGGAGTACACCTCGGCGCTGTCCGCGCTGATTCGCACGCCGGCAGCACATCGAAAGACAGGCCGTGAGACGTAGGAGATGTTGTTGCCGTTGCCCACGGCGATCGTTCTCGTCAAGCGAGAGCTCGCGAGATTGCACGCTCCCTGGGCCTGGACCCCTGTCGAAGGGAGGCCGGCGCACAAGAGGGCCGCGGCGAACGGAAGAGCCCGCATCAGAACACCACGGAGCCCCGGGTGCGACTGTCGCGGATGATGATGTTGAGGAAGTCGACGTCCGACTCGAACGCCGAGCCCTCCACGACCCGGTTGGCTTCGGTCATCACCGTGGTCGAGTCGCTCCAGATCTTGTTGATCTGCGGCTCGTAGTGGATCTCGGCGCTCTCGATCTTTCGGCTCCCGTCGTCCACGAGGAGGACCACGTTGCCACGCGCGATCATCTTTTGCGTCCGTTCGTCGAGGACCCCGGAGTCCGAGGTGACGATGGCCCGCTCGCGCCCGACTTCGTCGAACAGCGTCATGCGCACACGACTCAGCGAGACGGAGGTCGAGTCACGCCACAGGTAGGCCGTGTCCGCTTCGACCTGTGCCTCGCGCACCCCTTCCACCGAGATCTTCGTCAGGACGTCGAACATGACTTGATCGGCCTGCATGCTCTCGAGCTCACTCGACAACAGCGGGGTCGTCGTCTCTTCCTGACAGGCTCCTGCAGTGGCCACTGCCGCACAGATCAGCAGGGCTGCCAGATATCTATCGTTGCTCATCATACGGTTCCCGCTCTCATGAGATCATGGAGGTGCACCACGCCCTTGAGCTGCTCAGCCTCATCGACCACCGGGAGCGCCATCACGCCGTGCATCTCCATCTCGTGGACTGCCGCGGAAGCCAGGTCCCCGAGGCGGGTGAGCTTGGGATCGGTGTTCATGACAGCCCTCACGGGTGCCTCCAGGAACTCCGGATCGCGCTCCATCACGCGTGTGAGGTCACCTGCCGTCACCACGCCGACGACCTTCTTGTCGTCGTTCACGATCGGGACTGTACCCCGCATCTCCGCCAAAGGGACAATGCATGCGCGCATGACTGCACTCTCGCTCAACGACGGGTAGTCCTCCCCCACCATGACGTCTTCGACGCGGAGGGTGAGCTTGCGCCCCAGGGTACCACCCGGGTGCAAGCGCGCGAAGTCGCCCGGGTCGAACCCCCGGTGCAGTAGCAAGACCACTGCCAACGCGTCGCCCATGGCCATCGTCGCCGTCGTCGATGTCGTCGGTGCCAAGTCCATCGGGCACGCTTCCTCGGACACCGAGCAGTCGATCACGGCAGCGGCGAGCCTCGCGAGCGGCGAGTCGGTGCTGCCCGTCATTGTGATGATCGGCACGCCGTATCGAACGAGGTAGTCAACGAGGCCGGTGAGCTCCTCCGTGTCGCCGCTCTTCGAGATCAGGATCGCGACGTCCCTTGGCGAGACGATCCCGAGGTCACCGTGGAGCCCTTCAACGGGATGAAGGAACGTCGAGGGTGTGCCGGTGGACGTCAGCGTCGCCGCGATCTTCCGACCCACGATGCCGCTCTTGCCGATGCCGGACACGATCACACGCCCGCCGGTGGCGAGAATGACTTCAACGGCTTGGACGAAGCCGTCTCCGACCCGATCCGCGAGCCGCGCCACCGCTTGAGCTTCAGCCTCGAGTACTCGCGTGGCTTCGGCCACCATGGCTCGATGGTCCGGCCTTTCCGCCGACCGTTGCCTCTGGACTTCGTTTGCCTCAGTTGGCACGGCTCTGCCTGCTCGGGTCGTCCCCGCCATCGGTCCCATCACCGCTTCGAGCCTCACAATAGGCCTCGACCACATCCTCCCATTGGCCGCGAGCGAGCAGGAACTCGCGGATGAACTCCCGTACCGCGCCTCGGCCCCCGCTTGCACTCGTTTTCCACGCGGCCTCACGGACGATCTCGGGAGTCGCGTTCGCGACGGCTACCGGGAGCCCGACCCGGCGAAAAACGGGAAGATCGGGCAAGTCGTCGGCGAGCATGGCTACTTCGTCCCACGAAACGCCTTTGCGGCCCATCAGCTCTCGCACGACTGGGAGCTTCAGAGCCCCCGGGACTTGGTGACACTCGACGACGCCCAGCTCCTGCGCTCTCAGTGCCGTCGCCGCAGACACCCGGCCGGAAACGATTGCGACGTCCAGGCCAGCCTCGATCAGCAGCTTCACCGCCAGGCCGTCCTGGATGTCGAAGCGCTTCAACTCGATCGCGGACCCGTCCGGGAGTTGGCCCATGTAGACGCCGGCGTCCGTCAACACTCCGTCGACGTCCAGCAGAACGAGCCTGACCGCGCGTGCGCGGTCCGGCACGATGCCCGGGTCGATCATCGAACGGCCGCTCTGGTTCGCTCGAGAGACGCCCGGATCGAGAGCACGTCTTCGATCAATGGCCGGAGGGCATCGAGCTGGAGCATGTTCGTCGCGTCCGAAGGGGCTCCCCGGGGACTGGGATGCACTTCGAGGAACAGCCCGTCACAGCCGGCGGCCGTAGCGGCCCGGACGAGGGGCGGGATGAACTCGGGGTCACCGCCGCTCGCGCCCTCAGCCTGGCCGGGGCGCTGAATCGAGTGGGTGCCGTCGAACACCGCCGGAGTGCCGCACGCGGCCCGAATGCGTGAAAAGGACCGCATGTCCACGACGAGGTCGCCGTAGCCATGCAAGGTGCCTCGTTCCGTCACCGCGACGGGACCTGCGCCGGCGGACTTGGCCTTGTCGACGGCGTGCTTCATCTCCTCGGGCGCCATCCACTGCCCCTTCTTGACATTGACTGCGCGCCCCGTGCCTCCGGCCGCGGTCAACAGATCGGTCTGGCGACAGAGGAAGGCCGGGATCTGTAGCACGTCGACTACTTCACCCACCTGCTTGGCCTGCCAAGCCTCATGGATATCCGTCAACAGCGGTAACCCCGTCTCGGCTTTCACCCGCTCGAGCGCCCGGAGCCCAACGTCGAGTCCAGGCCCCCGGGCTGCATCCCGCTTCGATCGATTCGCCTTGTCGAAGGAGGCCTTGAACACGATGGGCAGCCCGAGGCGGTCGGAGAGGTCGGCGAGCGCCCCTCCGACTGTGAGGTTGACCGCGTCGTCCTCGAGGACGCAGGGGCCGGCAATCAGAAAGAACCGCTCGAACATGGCCTTGCCGACGTTGACGAGTTTCGGTCCCGGGAGGCTTCGTCCCCGGAATGCGGAGCGGTCATCGTCGTCGGAGCGAACGCCGGCTCAGCTTGGCACCGTCTCGGCCACGTCACCTGAAGCCTCCTGCTCGGCGGCCGGGGCGATCCCGGCATGCCGCGCCGCTGCGACGATGAACGACGCGAAGAGCGGATGGGGTCGTGTGGGTCGGCTCTTGAGCTCGGGATGGAACTGGCAGCCGATGAACCAGGGATGGTCGGGCAGCTCGATCATTTCGACGAGATTGCGGTCTGGCGACAAACCACTGAAGACCATCCCTTGCTTCGCAAGGAGGTCCCGGTAGGCGTTGTTCACCTCGTAACGATGCCGGTGACGCTCCTGCACCTCTTCGCAATGGTAGATTGCGCCGGCGTTCGATCCTGGAAGGAGCCGGCAGGGCCACTGTCCTAGGCGCATCGTGCCGCCCTTGTCGGTAACGTTGGCCTGCGAGTCCATGAGGCAAATGACAGGATGCGGCGTTTCGGGGTCGAACTCGAACGAATCGGCGTCTGGCAGCTCGCATACGTCGCGGGAGAACTCGATCACGGCGCATTGGAGGCCCAAGCAGATGCCGAAGAAGGGCATCCGATGCTCGCGAGCCCAGCGGATGGCGTGGAGCATGCCTTCCACGCCACGGTCCCCGAAGCCACCGGGAATCAGGAGGCCGTCGTAGTCCTCCAGCTCCCGCGCCTTCTCGGGCCGATCGAAGCGCTCGCTGGAGATCCAGTCGATCTCCACCTTCAAGTCGTTGCCTATGCCTCCGTGAATCAGGGCCTGCTGCACGGACTTGTAGGAGTCGACGAGCTCCGTGTACTTGCCCACCACTGCAATCCGCACCTTCCCGCGCGATGGGGCCTTCACGCGCTCCACCATCTTGCTCCACGCGGTCAGGTCCGGCGGCGGCGCCTCCAGCCCCAGCCGGTCGAGCACTACATCGTCGAGTCGCTGCCGGCGAAGCTCCAGCGGCACCTCATAGATCGTCTCCTGGTCGCGCGCCTCGACGACCGCGTCGCGATCCACGTTCGTGAAGAGGGCGATCTTGCGCCGAATGTCCGCGTCCAGTGGATGCTCGGTGCGGCACACGACGATGTCGGGCTGAATCCCGATCTGCATCAGCTCCCGAACCGAGTGCTGCGTCGGCTTCGTTTTGAGCTCCCCAGCCGCGGCGATGTACGGCACTAGCGTCAGGTGCATGAAGACCACGTTTCGCCGGCCGACGTCCTGCCGGAACTGACGGATGGCCTCCAGGAAGGGTAGGCTCTCGATGTCGCCGACCGTCCCACCTATCTCAGTGATGACCACATCGTGATCCGGGGCGAGGCGCCGGATGGCGCGCTTGATCTCGTCGGTGACGTGTGGGATGACTTGAACGGTCGAGCCCAAGTAGTCACCGCGCCGCTCTTTGTCGATGACCGTTTGGTATATGCGGCCAGTCGTGATGTTGTTGGCCTGGGACAGCGACTCGTCGATGAACCGTTCGTAGTGTCCGAGGTCGAGGTCGGTCTCGGCGCCGTCGTCAGTGACGAAGACCTCGCCGTGCTGAAATGGCGACAGCGTGCCCGGATCGACGTTGATGTAAGGATCGAACTTCTGCAGGGTCACCCGGAGTCCGCGGTTCTTCAGCAGTCGCCCGAGAGATGCAGCGGCGATCCCTTTCCCAAGCGAAGACACCACGCCGCCGGTTACGAATACGTAGCGCGTCGAGCCCGTCTGATGTTCGGTCATGTTCCACTCGTCAGGATGGTCGATTTCCCGATCTCCCTCAGCCTCCCCTCCGCCTTCAACACGTCCGCAGGTGTGTCCACACCGCGGTCCGCCGCACCGACGACGGCCACTCCAATCCGAATGCCCGATTCGAGCGGACGCAGCTGCTCGAGATGCTCGAGCTGCTCCAACACGGTAGGCGCTGTCGCCACCCACTGCGCGAGCGCGTCTCGCGCATACGCGTATATCCCGATATGGCGGAGGAACGGCTCCCGCGAAAGGTCGTCGCTGTCTGGCTTCCCGTCGCGCTTGTACGGGATCCCCGCCCTCGAGAAGTACAGCGCGCGGCCGTTGGCCCCTCGCGCGACCTTGACCACCGACGGATCCTTCCACGCTTCCGGCTCGGCCACCGGGGTTCCGCACGTACCGACGTCCCACCCCCCCGTGGTGACGAGGTCGATCGCAGACATCAAATGGCGCTCCTTCAGCAACGGCTCGTCACCCTGGATGTTGGCGATCACGTCGTACTCCAGGTACGGGTCTCGGGCGGCCACCTCGGCCACTCGGTCGGTCCCGGACGGATGTTCCAAGGACGTCATCTCTACGGTCGCTCCGAGGCCCCGACAGACTTCGGCGACTTCCTCGGAGTCGGTCGCGACGACGACACGGTCGAGCACCGACATGGACTCCACCCGCTGCCAGACCCATTCGATGAGGGGTTTTCCCAGGATGGGGAAGAGGGGCTTGTTGGGGAGTCGGGTCGAGGCGAGCCGAGCCGGGACGATACCCAGGACCCGAGCTTTCATGCACACCTTGCTACGTCGAGGAGCCAGTCGGCGGAAGCAATTTTCACGCCACTAAAGGTAGATCGGGTCTCACCCTTCGGCAAGCGATCGAGAGCCCTGGAGCGCCCCCTCGAAGGCCTCGTTCGAGCCGACATCGAGCCAGCTCCAAATCGGACGAATCTCTGCCTGACACGATCGAGCATATTCGATCCCCACCGCGTCCAGAGCCACCTGGATCTTTTCGGCGAGCTGGGTGCCGTTGAATGGCTTTTGAAAGAGCGAGTCGAGGCCCACTCATCCCGCCCGGCAGGACGATGTCAGTGAGCCAGCTTCGTCGGAGAGATTCCATGACCCGTATCGGAGACCGAGAGAGCTGCCAGCCCGAGTGCCGCAAGCGCCGATACGGCAAGGATGACGATTTCACCGCCCGCACCGGGTCGCTGAGAGCCCGCGTTCGCCGAATACCCGAGGAGCGTCACGCCGCACCAGACGAGCGAAACGCCGACGGCCACACCTAGCACGGTCGCCGACGTACGCCAACGGGTCACCGGGATCAGCGCGACGAGGAGCCCCGCTGTCGCAAGCTGGAACGGGATTGACAGCCCGAGGAGCCAGACGTCTGGTTCGTTCACGGACGTTTTTATCCGGCCGCCGGGGGGCGGGCCTCTGGAAAATGATTGCTCTAGAAAGCCGGACGACGGGGATCTACGAACCAGGGAAGATCAGCGAAAGCCGGTGTCCTCGCCCTATTCTCGACCCACTCACTAGTTCAGCACCGTCGTGTTCGACGCGGTAAGGACATTGTTCGTCTCGTCCGACTCCGCGAGATCGTGCCGGTCGTCCGCGATCACTCCGATGTAGTAGGTGCCCGGCACCACCGAGGTCGGAATGGGCACTGTGGGCGACGAGCAGTCGACCGCGGCCCCCGCGGCCAGAGACGACTTCGGGCACCATGCAAGCAGCTGGTCCGCCGTTGTTAGGGTCGCGTCCGCCGACAGGTACAGCCCGATCCGGAACGCGTCGGCATCCGTGCCGCCGAGGTTCACCGTGGTCGATCTGATCTGAATCGTGCCGCCGATCGTCCCGGTGGTCGGCGCGGTGACGTCGGAGGGCTCCAGGTCCACGGGGGTTGCGGTGACGACGGTGGGGTTCGACGCCGCGAGAGCGTTGTTCGCGTCGTCGGATTCCGCCACGTCGTCTTGACTGTCGGCGATGGCGCCGACGTAGTAGACACCGGGCGTCACTCCGAACGGAATCGTGGCATTCATGTCGCACGCGACCGTCGATCCGTCCGTCAGGGACGAGACGAAGCATGAGCCCAATACCTGGTCCGCGGTCGTGATCGTCGCGTCAGTCGACAGGTAGAGTCCCACGAGGAACCCGACCGCTTCGGTCCCGCCAGCGTTCACGGTCGTCGAGGTGATCTGGATCTTTTTTCCGATCGTCCCGGTCAGCGGTACCGTGACGTCGGCGACCACGAGGTCTGGGGGCGTGGCCACGACGGTCGGGGTCGACGCCGCAAGCGCGTTGTTCGCCTCGTCCGACTCCGTGACGACGTCCTGATCGTCGGCGAACGCCCCCACCCAATAGGCGCCAGGCGTGACCGACCCTGGAATCGTGACGTCCGCGTCGCACGCTACGGTGCCACCGACCGCCAACGACGACATCGAGCAGGAGCCGAGCAGCTGGTCCGTCGTCGTGATGGTCGCGTCCGCCGACAGGTAGAGCTCGACCCTGAACGCGCCCGCTGCCGTTCCGCCCGGGTTCTCGGTCGTCGACGTGATCTGGATGTTGCTCCCGATCGTTCCAATCGCCGGTCCCCCCGCTGCGGTCACGACGAGGTCGGCCGGCGTCGCGATCACAGTCGTGGTCGACGCCGCGAGCGTGTTGTTCGTCTCGTTCGACTCCGCGACCGCACCCAGATCGTCGGCGAATACCCCCACGTAGTAGGTCCCGGGCGTCAGAGACGTCGGAATCGCGGCGTCCACGTCGCACCCTACCGTGCCCCCACCCGCCAAGGACGTCTCGGAACATGAGCCGATCAGCTGATCCGCCGCGGTGATCGTCGCGTCGGCAGAAAGGTACAGGCCGGTCCGGAACGCGCCCGCGGCGGTCCCCCCCAGGTTCTCCATCTTCGAGGTGATCTGTATCGTGCTCCCAATCGTCCCGGTGGCAGGCGCCCCCACATTGGCGACCGTGAGATCGGTGGGCGTGGCCGTCAGATCGATCGTGTTCGACGCCGTGAGCGTGTTGTTCGTCTCGTCCAACTCGGCGACCGCCGTCTGATCGTCGGCGAACGCACCCACGTAATAGACGCCCGGCGGCAGCGACGATGGAATCGCAGCAGTCCTGTCGCACGCGATCGCGCTACCCACTCCCAAGGTCGACACCGAGCAGGTGCCCACGAGCTGGTCCGCCGCGGTGATCACGGGGTCGACGGACAGGTAGAGCCCCACCCGGAAGCCGCCCGCAGCCGTCCCACCACGGTTTTCGGTCGTCGACTTGATCTGGATGCTGCTGCCGACCGTCCCGGTGAGCGGCGCCGTCACGCCGATCACCACGAGATCGGGCAACGCCGCGGCCAAGTCGGTCGTGTTGGACGCCGCGAGCGCGTTGTTCGTCTCGTCCGATTCCGCGAGCGCGCGTTGGTCGTCGGCGAACCCACCCACGTAGTAGGTCCCCGGCGCCATCGAAGGCGGAATCGTGACGTTTCTGCTGCACGGAACCGCGGCCCCAGCCGCGAGGGATGTCGCTGAGCACGTGCCCACGCGCCGGTCCGCGGTCGTGATGACTTGGTCCGTCGACAGGTAGAGCCCGACCCGGAAGGCGCCCGAGCTCGTCGTTCCCTGGTTGTGGGTGGTTGCGGCCACCGAGATCCTGCTCCCGATCGTCCCGGTGGGCGGCGCGGCCACCGCGGTCACCGTGAGGTCGACCGTACCGCCAACCACGGTGGGATTCGATGCCACGAGCGCGTTGTTCGTCTCGTTCGACTCCTTGACCTCGTCCTGGTCGTCCGCGATGGCCCCCACGTAATACGTGCCCGGTGCTGTGGAGCCCGGAATCGTGACAGACGGAGAACAGCTCACATCGTCGCCGGGAGCCAGCGACGAGATCGGACACCAGGCCAGCGGGACGTCCGCGGTCGTGATCGTCGCGTCCGTCGACAGGTACAGCGCGATCCTGAACGCGCCCGCCTCCGTACCGCCCGGGTTCTCGGTGCTCGAAGTGATCTGAACCGTCCCTCCGATGGTGCCGGTCGCGGGCGCCGTCACGTCTACGACGACGAGGTCCGCAGCCGCGACCTCGAGCCCCGTCGGGTTCGAGGCCGCCAACGAGTTGTTGGCCTCCTCCGACTCCGTCACCGCGTCCTGGTCGTCGGCGTATGCCCCTACGTAATAGGTGCCCGGAGCCACCGACGCCGGGATCGTGACGTCGATGTTGCACGCCGCGGACTCTCCGGCCGCCAGCGCCGACACGGAGCACGAGCCGATCTCCTGCCCCGTCGTCGAGACCGTCGCGTCCGTCGAGAGGTAGAGCCCCACACGGAACGCCTCCGCCGCCTCGGACCCGACGTTCTCAGCCGTCGAGGTTACGGCAATCGTGCCTCCGACGGTTCCGTGCGTGGGCGCCGAGATTTGCATCACCGCCAAATCGATCGTTGGTCGCGCCGACACAACGGTCGCGTTGGTCGCGCTGCGCGAATTGTTGGTCTCGTCCGACTCCGACACGGAGGTCTGGTCGTCCGCAACCGCGCCGACGTAGTACGTTCCCGGCGTCACAGTCCCTGGAATCGTCAACGATCGGTCGCAGTCGGACGTGTTGCCCACACCCAGCGAAGTGAGCGAGCAGGAGTCGAGGAGCAGGCCGTCCGTCGTGATCATCGTATTTGTCGACAGGTAGACCCCGACCCGGAACGCTCCGGCCTCGCCCGTCCCCTGGTTCCGAGTCGTCGACGTCACCGAGATCGCGCCTCCCGCCGTCCCGGTTGGGGGGGCCGTCAACCCGGTCACTGCGAGGTCCGGCTCGTCGATCTCCGCGACCGTCGCGTTCGTCGCCACGCTGGTATTATTCGCTTCGTTGGCCTCGTCCAGGTCATCCTGGTCGTCCGCGATCACGCCCACGAAATACGTCCCAGGAGTCAGCGAGGCCGGGATCGTCACCGTCCGGTCGCACGAAGCGACACTCCCCGATCCCAGGGACGAGACCAAACAGGATCCAAGCAGCGCGTCATCGGTCGTGATCGTTCCATTCGACGACAGGTAGACCCCGACGCGGAATGCCCCGGCTTCCGCCCGGCCCTGGTTTCGCGTGGTCGATGATATGGAGATCGTGCCTCCCACCGCCGCGCTCGTAGGCGCCGACACCGTGATCACCTCCACGTCGCTTCGCGCGTCGACGACGTTGACCGCCTCTCCCGAGCTCGCGCGCCCCTGCGACCCAAGGCGGTTCGCCGCTCGGACGCGAACGAAGTAGATGCCCGCCGCATCGATGGTGACGGAGACGCTGGTGCTGTTGGTTTGGCTCGATTCCGGGCTCCCGAAGTTCAGGTCGTCATCCCACTCGACCAAGTAGTGGGTCGCACCGGGCACCGAGGTGAACTGGACGTCCAGCTGTCCTCCCTGGCGAGACGAACGTGGGCAATGTCAGCAGTTGTGGCACGAACGACTGGAGGGAAACCGTCACGTCCGCATTCTGCCCGGCAATGACGGAAACGCCGTTCTGTTCTCCGTACGTCTCGACGGCGTTCCCGACCAGTCCCTCCAGCGCGACGGAGTACGAGCCTGGTGTCAGCTCCTCGAGAACCACAGTCTCCCCGGGGGCCCCGGTGACCATCAGTGGAGAGGGTCCATCCAAGTGAATCCGGTATCGATCCGGGGCAGCCGAGATCGTGGTCAGGTCGGACGCGACGCGGAGCGACATCGACGCGCCCCCGACATCGGGATCAAACACGGGCGAATCGCATCCCCAGAGCAACAGCACAGAGGCGACGAAGAGGCGAGGGGAACGGGTCATGGGTGGCTCATCAGGGGAGCGGAATCGTGAGGGTGCCGGTAGACGGGGAATTGGCACCCCCGCCCGATGCCAAGAAGACCCCGGCCACCGCCGCCGCGGCGCCGGCACCCATCCAAATCCAGGGGAACCCCCCGCTTTCATCGACGTCCTGCACCGCGACGACCCTGGCGCGGTCGAGCAGATCGTTGGTGAGAGATACCGGAATGACCGCAGCCGCATCGCTAACCACTCCGAGCAGCGCCCCGCTCGCGTCGATCAACGGTCCTCCGATCGCTGCTACGGGCAGAGTGGGCTCAAGCGCCACTGGCCCGTCCGGCATCGCCGGCCACCCCGTGAGCCGGGCACGCGAGGCCCTGACGACGCCGCAACCATCCCCGTGCACGGACCATGCGAAGTCGCCTTCGGAGACGCCGGTGGCAGGGCTGAGCGCCTCGACCTGTTGGGTCGCCAGCCTCAGCACGGCCAGATCCAACTCCGGGTCTGTCGCCGCAATCGATGCGCGGCCGAACACGTTCCGACGCGCTACGTCGGTCACCTGGAATCGGCCGGTTTCCAGCAGCGGCTCCAGCCTTGTGAGGACCAGACCCTCCGCACCGGCGATGAAGCCGTTCGAACAGACCAGGCGACCGGCTTTGAAGTAGCTGATCTGGACAAGGCTCCCCACCACCAAGTCCCGCACATCGGAGTCCAATGTGGGTGCGTCACCCGGTGGCTCGAACAAGTCCACTCCCCGGACGCAGACGTCGCGAAGCGCATCGAGAAACTCCGGAGACGCGTTCACGCGCTGCATCCGGACGACCGCGGCTTCGGTCACCTGGAACGCGACACAGTTCATTCGAGCTCGCTCCAGGATGAGCGTCTCCGGGACGCCTGCCTCCACGAGGTCCACGAGCTCGTCGAGGCCGTACGGCGTGCGTTGCTGAGCGGCAACCGGTATGGCCAGCAGCCCCGCGCCAACTGCCACGATCAGCGACGAGCGGACGCCACGACGAACGCTGGACATCCCCTCTTCCCGCGCGCCGCGACAGAGGCTAGCCATCCCCGTTTCCCGGCGGATACGTGCACTCGAAGGAGAGGGCTCCACGGCTCGCGTCGCTGCGGCGGAGCGCGTTGCACGCGCGGAGCGTGCCCTCGAGCGATCGCTGGAACTCGTCCCGCAGCATTCGAATCTGCGAATCGGCGGAGAACTCGCGGTCCAGCTGCCCCAAACGGTTGTCCGCGGCGAGATAGAACAGGAGGCTGGCGTCGTAGTCGCCCGCGGCCGACCGCTCCTCCGCTGAGCGCAACGATGCAATGGCTAGGCTCGTCTCGGCCGAGGGTGCGGAACGTGCCGATGGGGGCGACACGCCGGCACCGTCTGCTCCCGAGGCCCCCGACAACCCCTCACCATCGGCCCCCGTTGGCGGCGACTGAGCCCCGGCCCCGGCAACCGAGTCAGTGGCGACGACGCTCTGCGCGGGGGGCACCGACGTCCCACTCGGAACCACGACCGCCGTGCCGCCCGCGCTGATCTCCGCCACATCTGCGCCCGCGTTCACGGGAGGGCTCCGGCCGTTCACAGGGGAACGAAGAGTGGACGGGTCTTCCGACCCCGCAGTGGATGCCGCTGCGACAGGAACCGACGCGGAGGCGCCCGGCTGAGATCCGGGAGCGGGAGCCACCTCGGCAGGACCGAGCGTCAACTCCATGTCTCCGGCAACCGTCACGTCGGTCGTGTCCGCTGGGAGGGCGGGTGTGGGCGCGATGATGGGGGCGACCGGACGACCCGTGGTCCAGCCCTTTCCCGCGTCGATCGGCGGGCCGGGCAGGCGAGAGGCAGACAGGCCCACGGCAGCGAGCACGGCCGCCGTCCCTCCAAGATACAGGAACGTGCGGACCGTACGACGAGCCGACACATCCAACAGGACGGACTTGCACTGCCCAGCTGCCGATGCCGTGAGGTAGGCGCTCCCCGGCGCGAGTCCCCGCACACGCCCTCGCTCGTCGACCGACACCACGTTCGGATCGCTGGATCGCCACTCCACGGGACGGTCCAGGCTCCCTTTGTCGGTGCCCATGACCGTCGCGCTCAGCTTAGCCCGTTGTCCCACCTTGAGCCGGGAGGCGCTCGTCTTCAGGGAGACGAATGCCACCGTCGCCGACCGATTCGAATCCGGGTTCGCGAGGTGGTCTTCCGTCTGCCGGGACGGGAGGAGTCGATCGGGTCCGCACAAAGGGCAGACCCGTCCTCCGACGGGGATCCCCTCGCCGCACCGCGCACAAGCCGTATGGGTCACGATCGAACGTCGTCGAGGCTAGAGGAGTCCAGTGACCCGGCCAACGGTCGGTGGGAACAGAACCGCGTCGGCATCCCGGATCCGAGAGACACCACACCGGCGAAAAAGGACGACGGTGCGAAATCCGGGGAGGAGTTGAACGGCGTCCCTTCTGCGGGACCATGCGGATGGATGACCACAATCGCCATCGAATGCCTCTGGAAGAGTCCGGGTCGACACGCTCCCCGTCAAGTGCCTGGCGATCAGCTCGGTGTTAGGAGAGTGCGTCGGCCCGGCGTCGCTCTACAATCTCCGAAGCGCAAAACATCGGTGTGAGCGGCCACCACCATAGAACGAACGGGAACCCGATAAGAAGACGACGTGAAGGGCGGCCTGGTCACGTAGAGGCCTGGAGAGCACGCGTGAACGCCCTGCCCGAGACCCGCCACACTTTGTGCAGAAGTTCCCGAGCTGAGACACGACACTAGAGGTCTGTAGCCGAAGTCCGGTCGATGTTGAGGGCGGTGAGGCGCCCGCGAGGCGAGGCGGGACGACGAGGCGTAGCCGTAGCCACGGTGAGGAGTTCCAACGAAGCATTCGAGGGATGCCCCGCCGTCCGGATATCAGTGGCACTTCGGCTACAGACCACTAGAGGGTCAGGAAGTTGGCGACGAGGGCCTCACCTCCTTCGGAGAAGTAGGACTCCGGATGGAACTGAACACCCCAGACCGGAAAGTCCCGGTGTCGGATTCCCTGGACTTCGTCGTTGCCCCCGGCAACATCTGTCCAGGCGATGGCTTGGAGCTCGTGTGGGAGGGCTGCCGAGTCGGTGACGAGAGAGTGATAGCGAGTCACCGTCATTGGCGAGTCGAGTCCCCGGAACAGTCCTTGGCCCAGATGACGGACCGGGGCGGTCTTGCCGTGCATCACGCGATTCGCTCGGACGGTCCTTCCCCCGTAGGCCTCGCCAATGGCCTGGTGGCCGAGGCACACGCCCAGAATCGGTAGATCGGGTCCCAAGGCCCGCACGAGGCTCACGCTCACTCCCGCCTCCGCTGGCGTGCCCGGACCGGGCGAAATGACGATGCGCTCCGGTTCTAACTCCCTGATCTCGTCCACTGTGCGTTCGTCATTCCGCACCACGACGGTCTCCGCACCCAGCGCCTCCAACATTTGAACGAGATTCCACGTAAACGAATCGTAGTTGTCCAAAACGAGAATCATCGATCGGCGTCGACTCCTTACTCCGGCCGGAGCGGCGTTGCCGGTTACCTGCAGCTCGTCCCTCTCCGCACGAGCGGGAGCTTGAACGTGACGCGATCGTCCGATCCCGCCAAGACCTTCTTGGCGGCGTGACCGCCCCTCTTACCGCCTCGTCCGCATGATCACCCCGGCCTTGGCCCGCACACTGTCGGAACCTTTCACCCCGCGGAGCGTCAAGAATGTGGGGTGTGCGCTCACGCCCGGTGAACGACTGAGTGGCTGTCCGACGCAGGGCCGCCGCCAAACCCAACGCTACAGGCCGACGAAGACGTTCGTGTATACACACTGCCTCGTGTGTCATGCTCCGTTCCCGGAGAACGACACGCTCGAGAACCTTCCGCGGGGGATGCGCATCGCGTTCGATTCCGTCCGGGGACGGCTGTGGGCGGTGTGCGGCCACTGTAAGCGCTGGTCACTGGCGCCGATCGAGGAGCGGTGGGAGGCTCTCGATGAGCTTGAGAAGCTCGTCACCGATCGTTCTCGTCTCCTTTCCCAGACTGACAACATTGCCCTGCTCCGCGCCGGGAAGCTCGAGGTCGTTCGCGTCGGGCGGGCCAACCTGACAGAGGAGGCGTGGTGGCGCTACGGCCGTGAGTTGATGGATCGAAGACAGCGGTTCAAGAAGGTGTCCCTCGTCGGCACGGCGGCGGGCGCGGCCGCGGTGGGTGGATGGGTGACCGGAGGAGTCGGGCTCTTCGCCGCCTGGTTCATCTGGGAGAACGCGCCAGGTACGGTCACGGACGCGGCCCGGTGGCTTCGATTCGGGTCGGCGGCCTGGCGGGGTCGGGAGCGGTGCGACAACTGCGGCCATGTCTTCCGCAGCCTGCCGTTCGGAGATCGGTCCCGCATCCGCTTCCGTCCGAGACCGGAGGACGAGGTGCTGGCACTCCAACAGCGGTGCCCGACGTGTGGGGCTCGCGAAGATGGAGGCCTAGAAATCAGGGGGCCGGACGCAGAGCGAACGCTGAGGCGCGTGTTGGCCTACCACCATTTCGCCGGTGCTTCGGAAAACCGGGTCGTCTCTGCAACTCGACTCATCGAGGAATTCGGGAACCCGAGGGACCTCGCCCTGGCCCTCGTGAAGGGCGGAAAGCGTCTGGGAGATCTAGATCGGACCCGAGCCATCGCCCTCGAGATCGCCGCCAACGAAAGCTCCGAGCAACGGCTTCTGGAGCTCGAGCTGAGTCAGCTCGAAAAACACTGGCGCCGGGAAGAGGAGCTGGCCGGCATCATCGACGGCGAGCTGACCCCTCTCCCCCTCCTCGAGAGCCTGAGGCGAAGGGCGATCGGGCTCACGTCCTGACCGATCAGTAATCCACGGGACGGAGGTAGAACTCGCCGATGGCCGACGACGACAGGACAGCAACGGTGGGCAACTCACGCTTCCAGTGGGTCGCGTTGAGACGGTCCCAAACGAGCTTCACCTTCGCCTCGGGGAAGCCGCAACGCACGAGGTCCTCCCGCGGATAGCCCTTCAAGTACCAATGAAGGATGAGATCCGCCTCGTGGTACGAGATCCCGAGCTCGTCTTCGTCGTGGATCCCTTGGACCAGGTCTGCGCTGGCTGGTTTCTCGACGATCTCCTCGGGGACATCCAGATGACGGGCTAGGGCCCAAACCTGCGTCTTGTAGAGGTCTCCCAGCGGGTTGATGGGTGGCGAGTCGTCGGCGTGCCACGTGTAGTACCCGAGGAGCCGTTCGCTCTTGTTCCCCGTCCCCAGAGGGAGCGCATTCAGACGTGCGGATTGATCGAACAGCGTCAAGGCACGGAAGCGGGCGGCGAGATTGCCCCGCCGCAACGGCGTGATGTCGGGTTCATGTAGAGCGACGTAGGCGTCCACCGCTCCCGTGATGTCCAGCGTTCGACCCTCTGCGCCGGTCGCCTTCAAAACCATGGCTGCATGCTCGAGGCTCTCTGGCGAAGATGTCGCGTACGGGAGCCGGAGGCCCGTCACGTTCTCCGGCCCGAGCGCCCGCACGGCGAGAAAGAGCGACACCGACGAGTCGACACCCCCCGAGACTCCAATGACCACCTTTTCGAAGCCCCGACGCCGAACGACTTCTTCGCGGATGAACTCCACGAGGGTCCGTTCCACCAGCGGCAGGTTCAGCTCGAGGATCGAGGCGTCTCCAGGCATCGGATCGTGCGGCCCGGGCGTGGATCGGCGCTCCGAGCCAGCATCGTCCGGCGCGTCCACGCAGCGAACGTCGGCCTCTAGCCGATGACCGTCGCGGCCGGCGCGGCTCAATGTCTCCTGGAGGTGGGGCAGCATCTGCTGGAGGTCGGCGAGGAGGGGAGACTCGAACCTGGCCCGGTCGATCGCCCGAACGTCGATGGTGACCGTCGTCACGCCCTCGTCCAGAAGCGGGCCACGCGCCAGCACGGACCCGTCGGGACCTACCGCGAGCGACCCTCCCGCAAACAGCTTTCCCCCCTCCGATCCGACGAGTTGGCTCACGATGACGAATACTCCGTGCTCATTGGCCGCTCCCGGAGCGATCGCGTCCCAGCGATCCAAGTTGGCCGGCCGATCTCGCTCCGCGGCGAAGCCCCGCGCCGGCGAGGCGCTCGGAACCAGGATCGCCTCGGCGCCGTCGAGCGCGAGGACGGTGGCCGGCAGCGAGTGCCACATCTCCTCGCAGATCAGCATCCCGAAACGGCCGAAGCGCGTGTCGAAGGCTCGGAGATCTCGCCCTGTCTCCACGAAACGGGCCTCGTCGAACACCCCGTATGTGGGCAGGAACATCTTGCGGTGGACGTGCTTTGGACGGTAGCAGGCCCCATCCGCGGCGAAGTACGCGACGCTGTTGTACGCCTGACGGCGCCATCGTTCGTAGAATCCGATGACCAGATCGGCGGCCTGGGCGGGCGGCTCACCGAGCCGTGATGCGACGTCATCCACCGTAAGGGCCGTTTCCGCGACCGCTCCCTCGAGGAAGTATCCCGTGAGGCACGCCTCGGGGAACACGAGTACGTCGTGCTCGGGAGACTGGGCGAGAAGGACCGACCGAACGTGCTCGAGATTCGCCTCGACGTCGCCCTTTCGGGGCTTCATCTGCACCATCCCGAAGGTGAGGTGCGATCCTTTGGCAGCTTGACTCATGGTGGAATCGATCCGGTGAGCAGCGTGCTCCGGGGCGATACGATGGAGCGAGACCACCCAAAAGGTAAGGCAACCCCTCGGACCGCCAAGACGCGCCCCCCCGGGCCCAGAAGGGGTGGAGCATCCTGTTGCACCTAAGTGCCGGCACATGCACCATAAGATGGGACACCGCCACCTCGGGGAACGAGACCCGAGGCCGGGGGGTTTCAGTTGACAATCCTAGACCCTGTCCGACGAGAGCTCGTATGACGCGCAAGATCTGCTCGGTATTGCTCGTAGCTCTGCTCATCCCCCTCACTGGCGCCGCCCAGAGCGGGACGTCGCCAGCCCGGCGTGGGGAATCCGAAAGCACCCCTCGTGAGGTAGGCCAACAACAGTTCCTGGGTGCGTTCCAGGTTATCCGGGACTACAGCCTCTCTCCCAAGGCCGACTCGTCCCTCTGGCGAGATGCCCTACAGGGCCTGATCGAGGGTCTGGACGATCCGTACGCCGCCGTACTCAGCCCTCGCGCGGTGGACGAGTTCCGCGAGGAGACGACGGGCAACTACGCGGGCATCGGCGTGCAGATCACGCAGCTGAACGAGCGGATTACCGTCACCGCCGTGTTCAGGAAGACCCCCGCGGAGATGGCGGGCGTTGAGGTTGGCGACGTCATCGTCGGTGTGGACGGGGAGTCCACCGAGGGTTGGACGACCGGCGACGCCTCCGAACGAATTCGGGGCAGACCCGGCACGGTCGTCAACGTGTCGATGGCGCGGGAGGGCTTCGCGACACCGATCGCCCACCCCATCGAGCGCGCCCAGGTCCACATCTCGTCCGTGACCGCCGACCATATCGACGACCGCATCGGGTACATCCATCTCGACAGGGTCGCCAGAAACTCGACCGCCGAGGTCGATTCGGCGTTCTCGGTACTGTCCGACGCGGAAGGGATCATTCTCGATCTCCGACGCAACCCGGGAGGGTACCTCGACGAGTCCCTTACGCTGGCCGACCTGTTCCTCGAGCGGAACCAGCTGATCGCGACAACTCGTGGGCGGAACCCGAGACAGGCTTCTGGGGAGCACGAGGAGTCCGGGTTCGCCCGAGCACCGGCCAGCATCCCAGGCAAATCCGTCGTCGTCCTGGTCGACCGCTTCACGGCTTCCGCTGCGGAGATCGTGGCGGGTGCGCTGCAGGACCACGACCGGGCGCTGGTTCTGGGCGAGCGCACGTTCGGCAAGGGCGTCGTGCAGACGATCGTTCCCCTACCCGAGGGGTGGCAGATCCGCCTGACGACCGGCGAGTGGTACACGCCCCTCGGTAGGTCCCTTCACCGTCCCCGGGACATGGAAGGGCGGGCCCTTCCGGAGAATCCGGACTCGTTCTCCGTGTTCACGACGGCCGAGGGGCGCGAGCTGAAGGGCGGAGGCGGGGTCTTCCCCGACATCGAGGTTGCGGACGACACGCTCAAGCTCGTCGAGCGCCAGCTGCTGCAGGCGGCCGTCGCGGCCGAGTTCCCGCTTCCGCTTCGATTGGCCGAAGTCGGGTTTTCAGTGGCGCGAGACCTCCAGGAGGGAAGGGGGCCCGCAGAGGTCACCGATGACGTCCTGAACAGCTTCATCGAGCAGTTGCGCGAGGCCGGCGTGCCTGACGCCACGCTCGATGATCCGGTTGCCCGTAGCTACGTGGATTGGCGCCTCGAGGTCGCTCTCTCACAGCGAATGAACGACGACGCTCGAGCACTACGCTTCCGGGCGCAACGAGACGCTGTCCTGCAAGAGGCCATCGACCTGCTGCGGGCCAGCGAGACTCAGGCTGAGCTGTTCGCGCAAGCTGCGAGCAGGACCCGGGACGGGAGCGCGTCGTCGGGGCCCAGCGGGAACGACTGAGCCCGGTACCCCTCCGCGGCCTATCGCCCCGCGGATGTTCTGCCGTGGACCGCCGCCGCGGACGAGCTACCGCGCCCTATCGGCGCGGGTGATGGGTCCGGTGCACCTCGTGTAGGTATTCCCGGTCGACGTGCGTATAGATCTCCGTCGTCGTGATGTCCACGTGGCCGAGTAGCTCCTGCACGGCAAGCAGGTCCGCCCCCCCCTCGAGTAGATGTGTCGCGCACGTGTGCCGCAGAGTGTGCGGTGAAATCGGCTTTTCGATCCCCGCGCGCTCGCGCGCTTTTCGTACGACTGTCCAGACGGCCATCCTGGTAAGCACCTTCCCTCGGGCGCTCAGGAAGACAACGCCGTGCCCCTCCCCTCTCTCCAGCACGGGCCGTACGTCGTCGAGATACCGGACGAGCGCCCGTCCCGCAGCTGCGCCGAAGGGCACGATACGCTCCTTGGAGCCTTTGCCGAACACGACGCACGTGGCACCGTCCAGATCCATGTTCTGCAGCTGGAGCGCTACGAGCTCGGAAACCCGCATCCCCGTCGCGTAGAGCAGCTCGAGGATCGCGCGATCACGCCAGCAGAGCCGGGCCCCGATGTCGGGGGCTTCGAGCAGACGCTCTGTCTCGTCGACGCTCAGGACGCCTGGCAATGTTCGCCAGACCCGTGGCGACTCCAGCCGCTCCGTCGGGTCGACCTCGATGACTTCTTCGTTGAGTAGAAAACCGAAATAGGCCCGGCACGAGGACAGCGCGCGCCTGATGGAGGTCGCGGCCAAGCCCCTGTCCTTCAGCTCGTAAACGTACTCCCGGAGGTCGATATGGGTAACGTCCCCGGGGCGGACCACGTCTCTGCGAGCCAGGAATTCCAACAAGCGCGTGAGATCCCGCCCGTACGCGGATATCGTCCGGGACGACAGCCCCCGTTCGAACGCGAGGTAGTCCACGAAGAGCTCCGCACGGAACGCCTCGCGTCCCGTCGTCCGGCTACTAGCCGTCGTTCGAATGCGTGTCATCGTGGCGGCTTCGTTTCCAGGCAACGAGAGCGACGACACCGAGCAGCGTCGCGATTGCGAGCAAGATCCGGTTCGTCGTCGTGAGCAATTCACGGATCGCATCGAGGTTCTCGCCAGCCGTAGCACCCAGCCAAACGAGCGCGCCGTACCAGATGCCCGAGGCTACGCCCACCGGCAGCGCGACGGACAGGGCCGGCTGATGGCTGACGCCTGCGAAGACAGGTACGACGGCCCGGAGACCAGGCAGGAAGCGCGTGAAGAAGATGGCCGGGAGCCCCCATCGATCGTAAAAGCGCTGTATGAGCGCGAGCTGCTTCGGATGAAGAAGTCTTCGTCCAATGGCCGTTTCGAAGAGCGACGGGCCGAAGCGGTGGCCCGCGGCGTAGACAAGCATCGCGGTGACGACGTTCGCCCCCCATGTCACCACGAAGACGGTGAGCACGTCGGCCCTTCCTCGGGCTGCGAGGAATCCGCCGAGCAGCACGAACGTGTCCGCAGGCACCGGGGGGACGATATTCTCGATGGCTGCGCCGAAGCCGAGCACGACATAGGTCCACGCCGCGGGAAGCGAAGCGAGGAAAGCGAAGACGGCGTCCATGGTCGCGTGGGTTAAGGAGCTTGCTCCTTAGCTCTCGCCACCCAAAGACGGCTCTCGCTCCTGAATGAGCGCGACAGCGTGCACTGCGACTCCCTCTCCGGCTCCGATCCAGCCCATCCCCTCGTTCGTCTTGCCCTTGACCGACACCGCGTCGGGTCCCGTGCCCAGCACCGCGCCGATCCGCGCTCGCATCTCTGACGTGAACGGTCCGATCCTCGGAGCCTCGCAGATCACGGTGACGTCCACGTTGACGACTTGGAATCGCCGATCGTGCAGAAGGCGGGTGACCCGGCCCAGCAAATCCATCGAATCGGCGTCCCGCCAGCGCTCGTCGCCGGGCGGGAAATGTTTCCCGATGTCCCCCTCCCCCGCCGCACCCAGCAGCGCGTCGCTCACGGCATGGGCAATAGCGTCGCCGTCCGAGAAGCCAGACAGGCCCGGCCCGTCCGGAATCTCGACCCCACCCAGAACCAACGGTCGGGAAGAATCGAAGCGGTGCGAATCATACCCGGTTCCGATCCTCATTTAGGGAACCTCTGCACAAGTGTGGCGGGTCTCGGTGGGAGCGCCATCGACGAAGACGGGTCTATGCCGCCCCAACCCGTCACCTGGTGTGGTGTCCCAGAAGTTCTGCTACTATTCGGCGCCGCATGCATCCGCCCTGGACATCGTTGGAACTCCTTGCCGTAGCTACGGCTACGCCGCGTCGTCCCGCCTTGCCAGGCCGACGCCTGCGTCCCCTCCGTAGTTACCAGACTTCTGGGACACCACACTAGGACCCGGTCCTCATGACCGTGAAAGCAAAAGGACGGTCCACCAGACCGTCCTCTCCGCTGGACCCGAGAGGCGAGGACCCTCCAAGGGCGCGTCAGTCGTCCCAACGCCTGAAGGCCAGGCAGACGTTGTGTCCGCCGAATCCGAACGAGTTGGAAAGCGCCACCGAGATGGACCGCTCGACAACCCCGTCCGTGGCGTAGTCGAGGTCGCACTCGGGATCTGGCTGACAATAGTTGATGGTGGGTGGCATCCGGGCCTCCCGCAGAGCCAGAATCGAGACCACGGATTCGATCGCACCTGCTGCGCCGAGCGTATGACCGGTCATCGACTTGGTCGAACCCACGACCGCTGCCCGCGCCGCAGTTTCCCCGAGCACGGCCTTGATGGCAGCAGTCTCGTTCTTGTCGTTCTGTAGCGTGGAGGTTCCGTGGGCGTTGATGTAACCCACTTCTTCGGGCTCGATGTCGCCGTCCCTGAGCGCGGACCGCATGGCATGCTGTGCGCCGGCTCCTTCCGGGGCGGGCGAAGTAATGTGGAAGGCGTCCGCCGAAGCTCCGTATCCCACGACCTCCGCGAGGACCTCCGCTCCCCTGGCCCGAGCGCTCTCGAGCGACTCGAGGATGACGCAGCCCGCCCCCTCCCCGATGACGAATCCGTCACGGGTCGCATCGAATGGCCGACTCGCCGTCTCCGGTGTGTCGTTGCGGGTGGACATCGCCTTCATGGAGGCGAACCCGGCGATCGAGATCGGTACGATCGCTGCCTCGGCGCCCCCGGCGATCATTACGTCCGCGTCGCCACGCTGGACTATGCGGAAGGCGTCCCCGATGGCGTGGGCTCCCGAAGAGCATGCGGAGACAGTGGCGTAGTTGGGGCCCTGGGCCCCGTAGCGAATCGACACGAGTCCCGCGGCGATGTCCGGGATGAACATCGGGACGAAGAAGGGACTCACCTTCTTGGGCCCCCGGGTCATCAGCGTCCGAGTTTGGTTCTCGAACGTCAGGACCCCGCCGATACCGCTCCCGATGATGACACCGAAGCGCTCGTCCGGGATTCCCGGAGGGCACCCCTCCAGGCCAGCGGAAGACATTGTTTCGGCCGCCACCGCCACCGCGAACTGCGCAAAGCGGTCGTATCGGCGAGCCTGCTTGCTGTCCATGTAGTCCGTGGCGTCGAAGCCCTTCACCTCACAGGCGATCCGGGTCGCGTATTCGTCCGTCGTCTCGAACGCCGTGATCGGGCCTCCGCCACTTCTGCCGTTCAACAGCCCGGTCCAGGCGGAATGAGCGTCGTTGCCGACGGCCGTGATCATACCGACCCCCGTGACGACGACCCGCTTCCGCTCAGTGCTCGTGCCGCTCATTCTCCTAACGTCCTGGCAGTTTGATTCCGTCGGCCGTGTTCACGAACCCGCGTTTTCTGTCAGGTACTTGACCGCGTCCCCGACCGTGCGCATCTGCTCGGCGTCCTCGTCAGGGATGTCGATCCCGAATTCCTCTTCGAAAGC
Source organism: Longimicrobiales bacterium (assembly GCA_965248625.1). GTDB lineage: Bacteria > Gemmatimonadota > Gemmatimonadetes > Longimicrobiales > Gaopeijiaceae. The sequence goes on from OZ252109.1 coordinate 4,593,552, forward strand.
CATGACGAGCTCGACGGTATCCAACGAGTCGGCTCCGAGGTCCTCCACGAACGAAGCTTCACGCGTCACCTTTTCTTCTTCCACCCCGAGCTCGTTGATGATGATCTCCTTCACCCGACCCTCGATGCTCTCCGCCATGCTCACTCCTCCTGGTGTTGACGACTGTGCAACCGGCTCCGTCGAGTCACGCTCGGGCCCGGCACAATTGATGCCTTCTGAGATTTCCACGTGCCCTACATCGCCATCCCGCCGTCCACCGATAGGACTTGCCCGGTAATGTAGCAAGCGCCCGGTCCCGCGAGAAATCGCACTGCGTCCGCGATGTCGGGCGGCTGGCCGAGGCGCCCCAAAGGGATCCTCCTGCGCAAATCCTCGATGGCCTGATCCGTAAGGCCCGCCGTCATGTCGGTCTCGACGTACCCAGGCGCAATGGCGTTGCACCGCACACCGCGCCCTGCCAGCTCCCTGGCGACGCTCTTGGTGAGTCCAAGTAGCCCGGCCTTGGATGCCGCGTAGTTCGTCTGGCCGGCGTTTCCCAAGAGGCCGACGACCGACGACACGTTGACGATCGATCCTGACCTGCGCTTCATCATGCCACGCGAGACGGATCTAGTCATATTGAAGGCGCCCTTGAGGTTGACCCCGATGACCTCGTCCCATTCCTCATCCTTCATACGAACGAGGATGTTGTCTCTCGTCACGCCCGCGTTGTTGATCAGTATCGAGATCACGCCGATATCGCGCACCACGGACCCGACCGTGGCCGCGCACTCCTCCGAGTTCGCCACATCACATGAGTACCCGGCGTGCCCTTCTCCCAATAGGCTGGCCGCCGCCTTTTGGGCCCGTTCAGGGTCACGACCAACGATCGCGACCCTGGCACCGTGCTCGGCCAAGGCGTGGGCGATGGCCAGGCCGATCCCTCGTGAGCCCCCCGTCACAAGGGCCGTTTCACCGGACAGCTCGCGGGCCTCAGCGCTCATGTTGTTCGCTCTTGGCTTTGCTCACGTGCCTCGCCCTTGGTCTTTGCTCACGGGGCCTTGCTCGAGGGCTTCAATCACGGACCCGCTCCAAGGTTCGACTTCTCTGCGAAGAGTGATTCGACATTCTCCGGCGTGCCCACAGGCATGCATGACGTGCCCCGAGCGTTCCTCCGGTTCAAGCCGGACAACACCGAGCCGGGCCCGACTTCGAGGAACCGCTCTGCCCCCCTCTCAACCATGGCCCGCACGGATTGAGACCATCGCACAGGGGAGGTGAGCTGTTTCACGAGGAGATCGCGCGCGAGCGCCGGGTCCTGGACCGGTTCGGCTGTCACGTTCGAGACCACTGGAAAGGCCGGGGAGTGGAAGGTGACCAGTTCGAGACCCTCCCGTAGGCCCAGTTCCGCCGGGGCCATCAAGGGTGAATGGAAGGCCCCCGATACGGCGAGCGGCACCACCCGGAGGGCCCCCGACTCGGTCGCTGCCTCCAGCACCCTTTCGACGGCGGCGGGATCGCCACTCACGACCACCTGACCTGGCGTGTTAAAGTTGGCGGGCACGCACTCCGCGTCCGGGGTGCTCGCCTCCCTACACACTTCCTCTACGGTAGCCTCGTCCAGCCCAAGGACCGCGGCCATTGTGCCTGGACGTGATTTGCCGGCTTCATACATGAGCTCACCACGAAACCGAACGGTCCTGACAGCATCTTCGAAAGACACAGTGCCCGCCGCGGCGTGCGCGGAGAACTCACCGAGAGAGTGCCCAGCTGCAAGGGCAACTGGGCCGATGCTTTCACGGATCACCGCAAACGCGGCCGCGGAATGCACGAGGATCGCCGGCTGAGCGTTGCGCGTCTCGAGCAGCTCATCTTCGGGTCCATCCCACGCGATGCGCGACAGTGAGAAGCCGACGATCTCGTCGGCCTCCTCGAAGAGGCGCGCCGCTTCCGGAAACGCCGCCGCGAGGTCACGACCCATACCCACGAATTGCGAGCCCTGGCCGGGGAACAGGAGCGCTAGCGACATTGAGAGAGCCGGGCCGAGCTACAGGCGGAGCGTCATGGCGCCCCACGTGAGACCCGCGCCAAAAGCGACGAGAAGGATGTTCGACCCTGGACCAGCCCTCCCTTGTTCTATTGCCTCGTCGAGCGCCACCGGAACCGTAGCCGAGCTGATGTTCCCGTATCGCTGGATGTTGACGAAGACCTTTTCCATCGGAATCCCGGCGTATTTGGCGGTAGCCTCGATGATCCTGACGTTCGCTTGGTGTGGAACCATCAGGTCGACATCGTCTGCAGTCCAGCCGGCTTGCTGGAGCGCGTAGTGTGCGGACTCGGACATCGATCGCACGGCGTTCTTGAACACCTCCCTTCCTTCCATCGCCAGGAGGTGGGTGCGGTTGGCCAGAACGGATTCGTCGAACGGTCGAATGGCTCCTCCGCTGGGGCGGTACAGAAGGTTGGCCAATCTGCCGTCCGATCGAATCTGACTCGAGAGGATGCCACGATCGGACCTCGCTGGACGCAACACGCTCGCGCCCGCGCCGTCCCCGAAGAGCACGCAGGTGCCACGGTCCTTCCAGTCCACGATTGCGCTCATCTTTTCCGTGGACACAACGAGCGCCACCTCGGCCCGCCCAGCGGCCAGATATCCCTCCACCATCGCCAGGCCGTAGAGGTAGCCCGTACAGGCGGCCGAGATGTCCAAAGCCGCGGCATTCGTGGCTCCGAGCCGTGCTTGGACGTCGCACGCGGTGGAGGGCAGCAGCCGGTCCGGGGTCGCAGTGGATATGAGCAGCAGATCTACCTCGCCCGGCTCTAAGCCAGCGCGATCGAGGGCCGTACGCGAGGCGGCTGCGCCCATGTCGGCCGCACCTGTACAATCGTCGGCGATGCGGCGCTCGCGGATTCCGGTGCGGTCGTGGATCCACTTGTCGGTCGTGTCCACCATCTGCTCGAGGTCGCCGTTGAACAGCACACGCTCTGGCAAGAAACGTCCTGTGCTGACGATCTCGGCGAGGGGTCGAGGCGTCCTCATGGGCTCTCTCCCGCGTTTTCCGCGAGCTGACGGGCGATGTGAGCGATCATCGAGGATCGGATCGCCCGTGCGGCGACGCCGATGGCGTTGCGGATAGCCTTGGGAGGCGACTGGCCATGACAGATGATGGACAGGCCGTTGACGCCTAGGAGCGGCGCACCCCCGTACTCGGCGTAGTCCAAGATCTGGAAAATGGTCTCGAGGTCGACCGGCTTGCGGATGCGGCCTCGCTCGCGCTCGAGTACCGAGATGATGAACCCGGCCACGGACTCGTAGAACTTCAGGAGGACGTTCCCCGCGAAGCCATCAGTCACCAGCACATCGCATCGCCCCCCAATGATGTCGCGTCCTTCCACGTTGCCGATGAAGTTGAGCCCGCTTTCGGCGAGCAAGCCGAACGCCTCGACGGAAAGCTCGTCCCCCTTCTCCTCCTCCTCTCCGATGTTGAGCAGCCCGATGCGCGGCCGCTCCCGACCCATGAGGTCTTGTGCGTAGATGTGCCCGAGGTGGGCGAACTGGACGAGATGGTGGGGCTTGCAGTCGACGTTCGCCCCGGCATCGACCATCAGCAAGTGAGACTTGTCCGTGGTGGGAAGGAGGGTACCCACCGTCGGTCGATCCACCCCGCTCAAGCGCTTCAGGACGAAGAGAGACGCGGCCATGACGGCACCCGTGGGCCCTGCGCTGACGAACGCGTCGGCTCCACCGCTGCGCTGGAGCTCGAGGCCCGTGACGATCGAGGAGTTGGGATTGCGACGGACGACGGAGGCGGGAGCCTCACTCGAAGAGACCCGGTCAGGCGCGTGGATGATCTCGAGCCGATCGTCCGGGAGGACGGTTTGCCGGCTCAGCTCCGTCTCGATCTGCTCCCGATCTCCTACGAGGAGCAGGACCAGGTCGTCGGAGCCGTCCTCGAGAGCAGCAAGAGCCCCGGAGATCTCGGTGCCGGGGGCTCCATCGCTGCCCATCGCATCAAGCGCGATCCTCACGAGCAGGTATGATCCGTCAACAGGTCGGGATCAGTCCCGCTCGACCTCGATCACGGCCTGGTCCCGGTAGTACCCGCATGTGGGACACACGCGATGGGGAAGCTTGGGGTCGCCGCAACGCGGGCACCCCCGCCAAGCAACGTCCTCGGCTTTGTAGTGCGTCCGCCGCTTCCGCTGCCGCTGCTTCGAAGTGCGTCGCCTGGGTACGGCCATTGTTCTCGCTCATTTGTTGGTCAGGGCCCGGAGTACTTCCCACCTCGGGTCCGGCTCCTCTACGGAGCAGTCGCACGTCGTTTCGCTTCGATTCGCACCGCATCCGGGGCATAACCCCCGGCAATTCGCACCGCACTCTACGTAGGCCGGCGCCGAACAAGCCAGCTCCTCACGAAGCGCCTGGGCCAGGTCGAGCTCGACCGCGTTCGTAGGGAACTCGCGGATCTCTCCGCCGTCATCTTCCGACCCCGGATTCCGCGTCGGTTGAAAGAACAGTGCCACCGGCACTACGAAGGGCAGAGTGACCGGATCGAGGCACCTGCGGCACACCTGCCCGAGAGTTGTCGAAAGCTCTCCGCGCACGAGAATCTGGTCAGTGGCCGTCAGCGTCGCCACGAGCGACACTGCCACGGGCGTTTCGAAGCGCAAGTCGCCTTCAGCCAGGCCCGCGTCTTCCGGCGCCCACGCTCCTTGGACATCGAGCGAACGAAAGCGGTCGAGTGCAGCCAGGTCCAGCCTTAGCATAGCTGGCTAAGCTAGCCAAACGGACTGACCCGAGTCAACGCGTGGGCACGACGTGAGTTACCCGCTCAGCCGGTCGGCTTCAGGGAAGAAAAAGCCGATCTCCACAGCCGCGTTGCCATCCGAATCCGAGGCGTGAATCGCGTTCCGCTCCTTCGACTCGGCGTACAGCGCCCGCACGGTTTCAGGCACGGCCTCTGCCGGATCGGTCGCTCCGATTACTCCGCGCAGCTTCACCACGGCATCCTCGGCTTCGAGCACCATCGGAATGACAGGGCCGGACGTCATAAATGCCACGAGCGAGTCGTAGAATGGACGTTCGCGGTGTACGGCGTAGAACGCCCCCGCCTGCTCCGGAGTGAGGCGTGTCATGCGGAGTGCCCGTACGCGAAAGCCTGAGGCCTCGAGGTGGGCAAAGATCCTTCCAGCCTTCCCCGACGACACCGCGTCGGGCTTTATGATCGCAAGCGTCTGGCTCATCGTGAGTCCCTAGCTGGTCGAGAGATTTGCTCGGTTCGTTGTGCGGGACGGGATTACTTTCCGAAGAGGGTCTGGAGGATTGCGTCCCGGGTGATGACGCCGATCAGCTCCCCCTCCCGGACAACGGGAAGCCGGGCCACATCCTTGTTGACCATCAAATTCGCCGCTTCGATCAGGCTCTGGTCTTCGGAAACACACATCACCGACCGACTCATGATGTCTCGGGCGGTCTCCGATGATTCGGTGTGGTCTTCGACTTCGTCTCCCTCGCCAGCCACGCGTCTGGGGAGTAGGTGCTTCAATGCTTCGGCTGACGTGATGATGCCGAGGAACTCGTACTTGTCACTGACGACTGGCACCGAGTCCAACCTCCGCCGGACCATCAGATCCATGACTTCTCCGGCCGGGGTGTCAGGATATACACGATAGCTGAGTGGCTCGTGAGCGTCTTCGACGAGAAGTCTCTCGTGCAGCTCCACCTCCATGAGCTCGGACATGGCGCGTACGTCCGAGGGCGAGCGTGCGCTCAGGAGACGCAGGGTCCTGTCTTCGTCCCTGAGGACCCGACTCAGCGACGGAATGACCTGGATGCGCAAGGTGGAGAGCCTGCGTGGTGTGAGGAGCAAGAGGATCGCACGGGCGCTCCGATCCGGGTCTTCGGCGTCAGGAAGCTCGAACGCGATCGGCGCGATGCCGAGCCCGATCGACAAGTCGACGACGCCGTTTGTGCGACCCGCGACGAGGAAAACGCTCTCATTGAGCCGGATCCGTTCCGCGTCCGATCCCGTAGTGAGGTCCTCGACGAGATCCCCCACGTCCCCCGCCTCGATGCCGCCGGATGCCTCGAGCCGGCCGACGAGGGCGCGGAGTGCGCCGGCGAGATCCGCGACCTGCATCGGGACGGCGATGCGGTCCGCGGTCAGAAGGTCCGCTACCTGCGTCGCAGGCTGCATTCGATCCCTTTCAATGTGCGCTGCGTATCGAGTGGCTATCGGGTGTCAGTCGCCCGCCAATGCGTCCCGAACGAGCTCCACGATATCCGCCGGGCGCTGGGCGACGGCGATGCCGTTCTCCTCGAAAGCCTTCATCTTCTCGTCGGCCGTTCCCGAAGAGCCACTGATGATGGCGCCCGCGTGACCCATGCGACGGCCAGGAGGGGCGGTTTGGCCTGCGATGAACCCCACGACGGGCAGATCCACGTGATCGTGAACGAAACACGCGGCCTCCTGCTCGTCCGTGCCGCCGATCTCACCGATCATCACGATCGCCCGTGTCTCACCGTCGGCGGCGAACGCCTGGAGGCAATCTACGAAGCTCGTCCCGATGATGGGGTCTCCGCCGATGCCGACACACGACGTCTGGCCGATTCCGGCGCTGGTCAGCTGTGCGACAGCCTCGTAGGTCAGCGTCCCGGATCGGGAAACCACCCCCACGGGGCCGGGCGTCACGATGTCGCCGGCGATGATCCCCACCTTGGCCTGCCCTGGGGAGATGATCCCGGGGCAGTTCGGCCCGAGCAAGCGGACCTCTCTGTCGTTCACGAACGCATACGCCTTGGTCATGCTCAAGACCGGCACGCCCTCGGTGATCGCCACGACGAGCGCCACACCCGAGTCGGCCGCCTCCATGATGGCGCCGGCCGCGAACGCCGGCGGCACGTAGATGACGGAGGTGTTCGCCCCCGTCTCCCGCACGGCTTGATCCATGGCGTTGAAGATCGGTACATGTCGGCCGTCCGGGCCTTCGAACACCTGACCGCCCTTGCCGGGAGTGACGCCCGCGACGACCTCAGTGCCGTATTCCATCATCTGGAACGTGTGGAAGGACCCATCACGCCCCGTGATGCCCTGCACCACAAGGCGTGTGGACTTATCGACGAAGATCGACATGGAAAGGGTTCGCTAGTGCAAGTGTGAGCGCGCGGGCCGGATGGAGCGGTGTGAGGTCACGCCTCGCTCGCCATCTCGACGGCTTTCTCGACGACATCATCCATCGACACGTAGGCTGAGAAGCCCGCCTCCTCGAGGATCTCGAGGGCCTCGTCTTCGTTCGTGCCCGTGAGCCGGATGACGATGGGTGGCGAGATGTCGATCCGGCCCATGGCCTCCACGATCCCTCTCGCGACGTCGTCGCACCGGGTGATGCCACCGAAGATGTTGAAGAGAATCACCTTCACGTTGGGGTCGGCTGTGATGATCTCGAGGGCGGCCACGACCTTCTCGGGGTTGGATGATCCGCCGATGTCGAGGAAGTTGGCCGGTTCCCCGCCGTAGTACTTCACGAGGTCCATGGTGGCCATCGCCAGCCCTGCTCCGTTGACGCAGCATCCCACATTGCCGTCCAGCTTGACGAAGCTGAGACCGGCCTCGCGGGCGCGTGTCTCTGCCCAAGGCTCGGCGTCGAGGTCCCGGTAGGCCTCGACCTTGGGGAGCTTGAAGAGCTCGTTGTCGTCGACGCTGACCTTGGCGTCGATCGCCTTGACTTCCCGTTTCGGGGTCGAGATCAGCGGGTTGATCTCGCACAGCGACGCGCCGTTCTCCTCGAACGCCGCGTAGAGCTGCGTCATGATCTTCGCGCATTGCTTGATCAGACTCGGATCGTCGAAGAGCTCGTTGGCCAGCCAGTACGCCTGATGCTGAAGCAGACCGAACCGTGGGTCCAAGTGGAGCTTGCGGATCGCTTCCGGGTTGGTGACGGCCACCTCTTCGATGTCGACACCTCCTTCGCGCGACACCATGAACAGCGGCGACTTCGAGGCCCGATCGACCAGGACGCCGACGTACGACTCGGTGTCTATCTCCTCCGCGGGCGTGACCAGCACCTTGCCGACCCTCAACCCGCGGATCGTCAGGCCCAGAATGGCCTCGGCATGGCTGCGTGCCTCTTTGGCCGAAGACGCGAGCTTTACACCCCCGGCTTTCCCCCTCCCCCCCGAGTGGACCTGGGCCTTGACGACGACCGTGCCACCCAATTCGCCCGCGATCCTCTCAGCTTCCTCCGGGGTCGAAGCCACGGACCCTGGAGGCACCGGAATTCCAGCTTCACGGAAGAGCTCTTTGGCCTGGAACTCGTGTAGGTTCATCCCGCTCCCTGTGATCCGATGCGATGAGGTGTTCCGAAAGGTCAGCCGGTCGGCCCGTTGTTGAGCTGCTCCAAGAGCCCCCGGAGCTCACGTAGTGCGGCCCCGAAACCCTCGAAATCGGCCGCCCTCAGGTGCTCGTCGGCTCGATCCAACAGATCCAGCGCCTCCCGCGGCCAGGAGCGCGTATCCGTAGTCACGAGATCTTCGAAGCCTTCGGGGCTCATCCCAACCGCCAACGCGGACACCGCCGCGGCGAGAGTCGGTTCCATCGCGATCCGTCGCCCATCGCTCACGATGAACTGGCGAAGCTCGGGGATCGCGTCCGACTCGGCAGCCAGGAAGAGCGGCTCCATGTACAGGAGGGTCCCCGCCACGGGTACGAGGTGCAGATGGCCGGTCCAGACTTGGCTGCCCCCTTGGCGCCAAAGCGATAGCTGTTGCGAGATGAACGGGTCTTGCTCGATCAAAGCCTCGACCTGGCGAGGGCCAGGGATCTGTTCCTCGACCGCGACATCGTAGAGGATCAGCTCTCCGTAGTGGTCCGCTTCACTGCGAGCGACCATGATCGCCGTGAGGTTTTGCCGGCCTGCTGGTACGAAAACGGTGCTGAGCAGGAACTCAGGCTCATCCAACCCGGGCAGGTTGTAGAGCCCGTACTCAGGGCGGTACGCGACCGGGCTGGTCCCCTGCGCGAGCTCCGTCGCTTGGGCCCAGACGTCCTCTTGGCCGTGGAAAGACGGGCTCGTCTCCTGGTGGTACTGGAAGAGCACCCGACCCTGGAGACGAAGCAGCTCGCGGGGGAAGCGGATGTGATCACGGAGGTTCGCCGGCATGTCATCGATCGAACGAAACAAGCCCGGGAAGCTGCTCCGGAACCCCAAGAGCAACGGATCGGCCTCGTCCACGACGTAGAAGGATACGCGTCCGGTTATCGCGTCCACCGTGACCTTGACGCTGTTGCGGACGTAACTCGCGGGAAATCGAAGCTCGAGCTCGTAGGGGCTCGACAGTGGGAAGTGCCGCGTCACCGTGAAGGCATCGATCATCCAAACGATCCGACCCTCGTGTACTACAGGGTAAGGCGGCTCTGGAAACCTCAGGAACGGAGCGATCTCCTGTGCACGGGCCGTAACCTGCCTCTGGAACACGAAACGGCTCGACGACATCACCTCAGCCGCGAACAGCAGGTTCGCGTCCCCGAATCGCCACGCCAGCGCCAACTTTCGGAGGCTCGAGTCGAGTAGGATGCCTTCGGGGTAATCGCGCCCGGGCTCGCCTGGTAGGCCGTCCGGATCGAGGAACGCCTCTTCGGTGGGGTTGATGATCGCGTAGGTCTGCGGCCGAGTGCCAAAAAACACCGATGGCCGCGTCAGACGCAGCCCCTCCGGCGATGCTGCCCCCGGCGTGAACTCCGGAGGGATGGCAGAGAGGATGTTCGACGGGCGTCCTTCGGGCGTCCGCAGGGCAGCGGCGCTGGCGACCGCGCCCATTCCGGTCACGTACCGTTCGCGGATGTGCAGATTCTGCCAATTCCGGTCCTCGATCCCCGCCGGCTCGATCTCGCGCACAGCCAGCGCGACGGGTGTGGGACCCTCCGGTCCTTCGTATCGGTCGATCGCGACGTCGGTGAACTCGTAGTAGCGGAAGCGCGCCTCCAGTTGCCGATAGGTCGTGAGAAGCGCGCTTGGGGTCCAAACGGGAAGGCCGGCGAACTGATCCGGTGCAGACTCCCACGTATTCCGGTCAGCGGGACGATAGTCGAAGGGCTGTCGCTGCAGCTCGCTGAGGCCGAACCCTATCCGCGTGAACTCGAGGTTCCTTTCGATGAAGGGGGTCTCTCGGTCCAACTCGTTCGGCTCCACCCGGAAGCGCTGCACCATGGCGGGGTACAGCTGCCCGATAAGAATGGTGGCGAGAGCGACTGCCGCCAATCCGCCGACAACCGGCGCCAGCCTCCTCCGGAAACCGCCCCAGAACACCAAGATGGCCGCCGCGAAGGCGATCGCAGCCAGACCCTTCAGCCCCGGGATGCGGGCCTGCGCATCTGCGAACCCGAACAGCCCCTGTACGCTCGAGTTCCCGTCCAGCAGGAGCAGATAGCGGGCCACCCAAAAGCGGGCCGCCAACAGGACGAGAAACGCCGCCGTGAGGACGGTGAGGTGGCGCCGTGCCACGCGCTCGATCTGGACCCTTCCTCCGACCCACCGGAGGGTACCCGTGGCCGCGTAGCCGGCCGTGACCAGGCTGAACAGGAAGAAGACCAGAATGAGCCCGAACGCGACGAATGAAGTCACGACCGGCAACGTGAACACGTAGAACGACAGGTCATGAGCCAGGAACGGGTCACTCATGCCCCACTCCGGCGCGTTCAGGAGCAGGAGCAGCCCGATGCCGGCCCCCGGCGGCACTGCGGCTCCGAACCAGAGCGCCACCATCGCGGCGATCAGGATCGAGCCCCAGAGCACGTAGCTACGCGGTAGCTGCTCGGAAATCTCGAGGTTGCCGAATCGGCGCCGGATCTGGATGCCCCCGAGAGTGGACGCGACGATTCGCACGTTCAGGAGCACGAGGGCGCCGGTGCCGAGCGCGACGACCCCCCGTACACCCCACCTCCAGAGGGTTTGCTTCCAGAAGACGTCGAGATACCCGTTCGCCTCGAACCACAACACCTCCACCAGGAAGGAAGTGACGCCGCGGGCCAGGAGCATGAGCGCACCGAAGCCCACCACGGCAGCGATCAGAACCTGTCCGCCTCTCCACCGGCGAGGGGGCGTTTCAGACATGGACTCCTTGGGCTCTCAACCAGTCCTCGATCTCGGTCTGTATCTCGCTCAATCGAGCCTCTGTCTCGGCCTCGTAACGGGCGACGATCACAGGTTGCGTGTTGGAGGCCCTGAGCAGGCCCCATCCGTCTCCGAAGAGTATGCGGGCGCCGTCCACGTCGACGACGTCGTAGCGCTCCGAGAAGTACGCTTGGGCGGCCTCTACGACGACCCACTTCTCCTCTTCCGTAACTTCGATCCGAAGCTCCGGAGTCGCGACATACTGTGGGAGATCCCGGACCATCTCGGCGAGGGTCCGGTCCGACCGTGCCAAGAGCTCCAAGAGTCGGCAGGCGTCGTAGACCGCGTCGTCTACTCCGATGTACTCGTCCGCGAAGCAGATGTGCCCCGACAGCTCGCCCGCGAGTAGCGCGCCCGTGTCCCGCATCTTCTCCTTGATCAGTGAGTGCCCGGTCTGCCACATCACCGGCTCGCCCCCGGCTTCACCGAAGACGCGGGGTAGGACCTGGGAGCATTTCACGTCGAAGACCAGCTTTTGTCCAGGACCCCGGCGCTCGAGCAGGTCCAAGCCGAAGAGAAGAAGGAGAATGTCGCCACGCACCACGCTCCCGGTGCCGTCTACGACTCCGATTCGGTCGGCGTCGCCGTCGAACCCTACCCCGAGCGCCGCGCCCGTGGAGCGTACCTTGGCAATCAGGTCTACGATGTACTCGTCGACCGTCGGGTCCGGGTGATGGTTTGGGAACGAGCCATCCGATTCGCAATACAACGGAACGACCTCCGCGCCGATGGCTTCCAGCACGGGAACCGCCGTGAGCGCCCCTGATCCGTTCCCGCAGTCGACGACCACCTTCAGCGGTCGAGCCAGGTCTATCCGACCGGCCAGATCGGCAATGTATCGGTCCAGAAGCTGGATGCGCTCGAGAGTGCCCCGTCCCTCCGTCAACCTCCCTTCGACGATCCTCGCGAGCAGATCCTGGATCGCGTCTCCGTACAGGGACCGGCCACCGGCCGTCATCTTGATGCCGTTCCACTCGGGCGGATTGTGGCTCCCGGTTACTTGTACGCCGCCGTCCGCCTGCAACTCGTGCTCGGCCCAATAGACGACCGGTGTGGGCACAGTCCCGAGCTCGATGACGTTCGCGCCTGCCGAGCGGAGGCCCTCGGTCAGGCTGGCTACGAGGGCTGGCGAGCTCGGTCTGTTGTCACCGCCGACCACGACCCTCGGGCCCGGCACGCCGGCAGCCTGGACGAGCGCCGTGGCGTACGCCTGGCCAACGGCCCGCGCGACCTCGGTGTCGAGCGCCTCTCCGACGATGCCTCGGATGTCGTACTGTCGGAAGATCTCGGGTGAGAGGCTCATGGTTGGTCCGTGCGGATAGGGTTCGTCGGGTGCTTCCAACGCAGCAGGCTCCTCTCTGTCAACGACCGCTACGGGATTCCACCAAGCAGGAGCGAGCCTGCGGTCGTGAGGCTCTCGGCGCTCTCACGGGCGAGGTTCACTCCGGCTCCGGGGAGAATTCCGAGGATCAACACGGCAACGGCGGCTGCCGCGAGCGCGAGTCGCATGGGCAAGGGAGCGAATATTCCCTCGTGGGCGTCGGACGTGGAAGCTTCCCTCATCCACATGTACCAGGCCAGACGAAGATAGTAGAAGTACGAGACCACGGTCGTGAGGACGAGGAGGGTCGCTAGCTTCCAGAGTCCCGCGTCCACAGCCCCCTGCAGGAGATAGATCTTCCCCATGAACCCGCCGGTCCCGGGGAATCCAGCCAGGGAGAGAAGGAACACGGTGAGGTAGATGGCGAGTGTGGGGTGCTCCCATCCGAACCCGCCGTAGCTCTCGATATCGAGCCGCTCCTCGCCGTGCCGAGAGACGATGATGATCACCGCGAAGGCGCCGATGTTCATCACCGTGTACACGAGCAAGTAGAAGAGGAGACCCGCCGCGGCACTCTCGTTGATCGCCACGATCGCGACCAGAAGATAGCCCCCGTGCGCAATGCTCGAGTAGGCAAGCAGACGCTTGACGTTGGCCTGCACCAGGGCCATGACGTTGGCCAGGACCATCGTGATGGCCGCGAGCCACCACACGATGGCGTACCAGTGCTCCTGCACCCCGCCGAATGCCACCATGAAGACGCGCAGGAACGCGACGAACGCCGCAGCCTTCACCCCGGCGGACATGAATGCCGTCACGGGCGTTGGCGCACCTTCGTAGACGTCCGGAGTCCACATGTGGAAGGGCACCGCCGAGACCTTGAACCCGAACCCGATGATCAGGAGCGCGATGCCTGTGTAGAGCAGGCCTCCGCCCGCTGCTCCCGTGTTGATGCTGAGCGCGATCAGACCTGTGTTGGTACTTCCCGTGGCCCCGTAGACAAGGGCGATTCCATAGAGGAAGAACCCCGTCGAGAACGCGCCCAGAAGGAAGTATTTGAGGCCGGACTCTGCTGATTTTCGGTCCCGGCGGTTGAACCCAGACAAAACGTACGCGCTGATCGACATGACCTCGAGCCCGAGAAAGATCACGATCAGGTCACGCGTCCCCCCCATCAGCATCATGCCTACGGTGGCGAACAGCATAAGCGAGTGGAACTCAGCGGATTGCAGACGCTGCCGCGTCACGTAGGCCGACGAGACCAGCAGACTCAGGGCGGCTGCGACCAGAAAGATCCAATTCGCGAACAGGCGGAAGCCGTCGAGGGCGATCATGGTGCTCCCCCCGGCTTCGCTCAGCCCGTAGAGCCACCCGTTCGCCACGGCGGCCGCCACGACGCCCACCAAGGAGACCGCCGCGAGGTCCGGACCCGCCGTCCGGTCCGACCCCTGCCCATTGGCGCGCCAGACCCCCAAGATCAGGACGAACATCGCCCAAACGGAAAGGACGATCTCGGGCAATAGGGCGAGCAGATAGTGGGCGTTGGTCGAAAAGTCGAGCGTCATCGGTCGGCTCGCCTGGACGGAAGCTCGACGGGCCCGACTGCTTCCAAGGCTCGCACCGCCGTGGCATCGACACCGGCCGCGGCCCATGGACGGCGAGGCCCGGCGCCAAAGACCACATGCCCTCGGATCGTGGTCGGAGGCAGCTCGAGTGCCGCGCCATCCCTCGATCGCACTCCCCCTGGGCTCCACCCTTCAGGCGGCGTCGTCGCCAGCCGCCACTCGGCCGGTGCGGGCGGGACGAACGGCACATGAGCGCTGCGCCCGAGCTCCACCGCGCCCTGGCGACCCATTCGTGCCTGCGCCTCATCGACGCGTTGGAGGACGGCCACCACGCTGGGCTCCATGCGTTCGAGGATCGGGGTCGGGGCCACGCCGATGACGATCATCAGCAGGAGCAGCGGAGACAGGATGGCCAACTCCCGACCCGATAGATCGTGCAATGTCCGGTTCTCTTTCTTGTCCAAGGGGTTGAACAGCATACGCTGGACCATCGGCAACATGTAGTAGGCCGCGAAAATGACGCCGCTCGACGCCACGATGGCCGCGATCGGATGGGTCTCGAAGGTGCCGAGCAATGCGAGGAACTCCCCGACAAAGCCGCTCGTGCCCGGCAGGCCTATGGATGCGAGCGCGGTGACCACTAGGGCCGTGGCAAGCATCGGCATGACCCGAGCGAGCCCGCCGAAGTCCTCGATGAGCCGGGTATGCCGACGCTCATACAACATTCCGAGGATGAGGAAGAGGGCCCCAGTCGAGATCCCGTGGGAGATCATAACCACCAGTCCGCCCTGAATGCCGTTCACAGTCAATGCGAAGATACCGATGACGACGAAGCCCATGTGGGCCACCGACGTGTACGCAACGAGCTTCTTCGCGTCCGGCTGGACCGCAGCGACCCAGGCCGCATACACGATGCCGACGATGCCGAGCACGAGCATGACCGAGACCACCGTCGGATGCTGCGCCGCGGCAGGAAACAGCGGCAGTAGGAAGCGGAGAAAGCCGTAGGTCCCCATCTTCAGAAGGATCGCGGCCAGCACTACCGAGCCAGGCGTTGGCGCCTCGACGTGGGCGTCGGGAAGCCAGGTGTGGAACGGGAACAGCGGCACCTTGATGGAAAACGCCAGCGCGAACGCCGCGAACAGCCAAAGCTGCTCTCGCATCGTCAAGGGCGCGTCGAGGAGGTCCTGATAGGCGAAGGACGCCTCACCGGTCATCACTGCGGACGCTTTGTGCAGGTAGAGAATCGCCACGAGCATCAGAAGCGACCCAACGGCCGTGTAGAGGAAGAACTTCACCGCGGCGTAGATCCGCCGCTTTCCCCCCCAGATCCCCACGATGAAGTACATCGGGACGAGTGTGAGCTCGAAGAACACGTAGAACAGCAGCAGATCCATTGCCACGAAGACCCCGATGATCCCCGTCTGCAGCAAAAGCATCAGAGCGTAGAACGCCCTCTGGCGGTCCGTGATGTAGTTGAAAGAACCCAGGATGGTGAGAGGCGCCATGAAGGTGGACAACAACACCATGAACAGGGAGATGCCGTCGATCCCCAGGGCGTAGTGAACGCCCCACGCCTCGATCCACGGAGCGCTCGACGTCAGTTGGAATCCTGGCTCTCCGATTTGGAACGTCCACCAAAGACCGAGGCTCGCGACGAACAGCACGAGGCTCCACCAAAGCGCAACGTGCTTCGCCCGCTCCTCCGGACCGAGCAGCACATGAGCCATGGCGGCAACGGGTCCCCAAACGAGGAGGTGGAGGATCCAGGAGTCGTACGCCACCGAGTCGAGCAACACAGTCATCATCGGCTCAGAACACGACCACGCCGAGGATCGCGAGGACCCCGAGCGTGAGGAAGAGCGCGTAGGTGTTCACCTGCCCCGTCTGGAACAGGCTCGTGACCCAGCCGCCGGCCCGCGTGACGTTCGCGACACCGTTCACGGTCCCGTCGATCAGGATCGAGTCGATGAAGCTCCAAGCGAAGCGTGACGCTGCGATGATCGGCCGTACCACGATTCGGTCGTACAGCTCGTCCACGTACCACTTGTTGAAGAGCAGTCCTTTGATGCCACCGGACGGGTCCACCGCTTCGGTGGCCGGCACGACCTTCCACGCGGACGCGACCCTGGCCACCACGACGACGACGACGAGCGCCGCCAACGTCGAAAGGGCCGCCCAAAGAACCTCGCCACCACCCACCGGGGCGGCGTGGGCCACTTCCCCGAGGTGCTCGATGCGGATCTCGGTCGCGGCCCCGGTGACCGGCTCCAGCCAGTGGTGCAGCCACTCCGACATGGGCAGTCCCCCACCCAGCCCCAGGAAGGACTCCGAGATCTCTTCGGGTACGTTGACCCACCCGCCGAACACGGACATGACCGCCAACAAGACGAGCGGAACCGCCATCACTCCAGGAGCCCCGTGCAAGTGCTTACGCTCCTCGTCGCCGGTCCTGTTCGAGCCGTGGAACGTCATGATCATGAGCCGCGTCATGTAGATGGCCGTGAGCATGGCGGCGGCCAACGCCATGATCCAAAGCACGGTGAAGAGCCCTCGGTACGCCCCCTGGGCGGACGCGCCGGCGGCCCAGATGATCTCGTCTTTCGAGAAGAAGCCCGCGAAGGGCCAGATGCCCGCGATCGCAAGCGTCGCGATCCACATCGTGATCCACGTGACGGGCATGTAGCGGCGCAGGCCGCCCATGTTGCGCATGTCCTGCGCATCCCAGTCCTTGTGGGTGTGGTGCAGCGCGTGGTGTATGGCGTGGATCACCGCACCCGACCCGAGGAAGAGCAGCGCCTTGAAGAAGGCGTGGGTCATCAGGTGAAAGACGCCCGCGGCGTACGCTCCGACGCCGACGCCGATAAACATGTACCCGAGCTGGGAGACGGTCGAATACGCGAGCACCTTCTTGATGTCGTATTGAACGAGGCCGATGGTCGCGGCGAAGAGCGCCGTGAGCGCTCCAACCGTGGCCACGACCGCCCCGCTCGTGGGGGCCAGCGCGAACAAGACGGACGAACGCGCGACCATGTAGACACCGGCTGTTACCATGGTGGCTGCATGGATCAGCGCCGAAACCGGCGTGGGGCCCGCCATCGCGTCGGGGAGCCACACGTACAACGGGATCTGGGCGCTCTTGCCGACCGCGCCCAGGAAGAGGAACAGCGTGATCGCCGTGACGAGGGGGGCCCCGTACTCGAGCTGGCCAGGCGCGGTGGCAAACACGTCGGTGAAGGTCAAGGTCCCGAACGTCGCGAAAATGAGGAACATCGCGACCAAGAACCCGAAGTCCCCGATGCGGTTCACGATGAACGCCTTCTTGCCCGCGTCGGCCTTCTCGCGGTCCTCGAACCAGAAGCCGATCAGGAGGTAGCTGCACAGCCCGACGCCTTCCCACCCCACGAACATGACGGGGAAGCTCGCGCCCAGGACGAGCACCAGCATGAAGAAGACGAAGAGGTTCAAGTACGCGAAGTACCGAGGATAGCCAGGGTCGTCCCGCATGTATCCGATGCTGAATACGTGGATCAGGAATCCGACCCCACTCACGACCAGCAGCATGATCATGCTCAACTGGTCCATCTGAAGGGCGGCATCCACCTCCAGCGTCCCGGTGACGATCCAGCTCCAGTAGCGAATCACGACCGGGTCGTGCAGATCCGCTCCCAGCATCCCGAAGAAGTTGACGAGAGCCAGGGCGAAGGCCGCGCCCACGACGCCAGGGCCCACGAGCGAGGGCCATGCATGGGTGCTGCCCCGCGTCTCTCCGCCGCCCACGGCTTCGCTGGCCCCGCCGTCCTCCGCCCGCAGCGCGTCGGCGGCGCGACGTCCAGCCACGAGCGCCAGGGTGCCGTTCACCAAGAAGCCGAGGAACGGCAGAAGGACGATCAGCCCCGGAAAGAACGGCTCGTAGGATCCGGCGGCCCCCGGGGCTTCCTGCACCAGCGCGGTGAAGAGCGGGAGCGTCATCCCCTACCACTTGAGCAGGTTGAAGTGGTCGACGTTCACCGTCTGATAGTGCCGGAAGATGGAGATGATGATCGCCAGGCCCACAGCGGCCTCCGCCGCGGCCACCGTCATGACGAAGAAGACGAACACCTGCCCTTCGATCCCCGCGTACCGCGAGAATCCGACCAAAGTGAGGTTCACGGCGTTGAGCTGAAGCTCGATGCACAGGAACATGATGATCGCGTTGCGGCGAACGATCACGCCGAAGGTCCCGATCACGAACAGGATGGCGCTCGTTACGAGCGCTTCGGTCAGCATGTCGTGCCGCCGCAGCGCACGGACGCTTCCTCGGACGTCCCGCCGGCGGGCCTCATACGTTCTTTTTCGCCAATGCCACCGCTCCGACGACCGCCACGAGCAGCAAGAGGCCGGTGATCTCGAACGGGACCACGTACTCCTGGAAGAGCGGACGCGCGATGATGGATACGGCTCCCCGCTCGAGGATCGCCTGGTCGATCGCCTCGCCTCCGGCGAAGAGCCGATAGACGGGGCTGGACTCCGCGCCCCCGAACTGTCTCGCCAACAAGCCCGCGATCGCTCCGCACGCCACGAACGCGATGACCGCGTACAACCCACGTCGGAGGTCGTCCTTGTAGTCGTGGCCCAGGTTCAGAAGCATGATCACGAAGAGGAAAAGCACCATGATGGCGCCCGCGTAGACCATGACCTGGATCGCGGCCAGAAAGTGCGCCTCCAGAAGGACGTAGATACCGGCTACGCTCGCGAGGGAGACGACCATGAACATGAGGCTGGCGACGGGATTCCGGCTGCCTACGACTCCGATGGCCCCCCCTATGGCGACCGCGGCGAAGACATAGAACAGGAATTGCGCCATCCGTCACTCCGAGTCGGGATCGGACGGATCCCACAGGGCCGTCACAGGGTGATCCTGCTCCATGAGCCGGTCGAGGTCGTACACGAAGCGCTCCCGCGTGTACTCGGCGTTCTCGAAGTGCTGTCCGACGTGGATCGCCTCGACTGGGCAGACCTCTTGGCACATCCCGCAGAAGATGCACCTGAATTCGTCGATCTCGTACACGATCGGGTATCGGTTGCCTTGGTCGTCCTCGCCCCCCACGAGCCGAATGCAATTCGCCGGACAAACCGTGGGGCAGAGCCCGCAAGCGACGCACTTCGGACGTCCGTCGGCGTGGACCTCCATTCTGTGCGTTCCGCGCCATCGAGGGTGCAGCTCCGTCTGCTCTTCCGGATACTGCTGGGTGACCTTCCGGGGGTTCACCATGTGGCGGAACGTCAGCGCCATCCCCTTCAGAGCCGCCCTCAAGTAGGAGCTTTGCCCCGGCTCCGGCCGCCGGACGACCTTCACGTTCACGGCCATCGCTATTCTCCTGAGGCCGCGGCCAGCGACCCGTTGGCGGATGCGTTGGACGGGGCCGGCGCGGCACCCGAAATGATGCGGCCGCGGTCGAGGAACAAGACGAAGATGCCCGTCGCTACGAGGCTTACGCCCGTCAAGACGAGCCCGAGCAGGAACCCGCCCGAGATACCGACTTGCTCGAGCACGAGGACCGTGGCGGCCACGAGCATCACGTAGGCCAGAGCTGTCGGGAGAATGACCTTCCAGCCTAGATGCATCACCTGATCGTACCGGAAGCGTGGCAAGGTCCACCGAACCCAGATGTAGACCAACATGAAGAAGGCCGTCTTCGCCGCGAACGAGCCGAACGTGAGGAGTGTCTTCCACAACGCGGGCTGAGCCAGGATCGGCGCCCCGCCCTCCGTGAAACCGCGAATGAGCGCACCATCGAACCAGAAGGCGTCGTCGCCCGTCCAGAGAGGGATGTCCCAACCGCCCAGGAACAGCGTCGCCATGAGCGCGGACGCAGTGATCATGTGCGCGTACTCGGCGATGAAAAACATGCTGAACTTCATCGAGGAGTATTCGGTGTGGTACCCCGTGACCAGCTCGGACTCCGCCTCAGGCATATCGAACGGAAGGCGGTTCGTCTCGGCGAAAGCGGAGATCACGAACAAGATGAAGGCAAGCGACAGCGGCAGCCCGTACCAGAAGTCCAGCTGCTGCTGCTCCCAGACGATACGCGTGAGCGTGACATTGCCGGCCAGGATCATCACGGGAATGAGCGATAGACCCAGCCCGACCTCGTAGCTCACCATCTGAGCTGCGGCTCGAAGGCCACCGAGGAGAGCGTACTTGTTGTTCGACGACCATCCGCCGAGGAAGATCCCGTACACGCCGAGCGAGCTGATCGCCAAGATGTAGAGGATCCCGATCGGCAGGTCCGCGACGACCATGTCGACGGTGCCCCATGGAGTCGGAAGGGGGGCAGCGAACGGGATTACCGCGATGGTGACGAGCGCCGGAGTGATGGACAGCATGGGCCCCAAGACGAAGAACAACCTCGACGCAGTCGCTGGGTCCGTTTCTTCCTTCAAGATGTTCTTGATGCCGTCGGCAATCGGTTGTAGCAGTCCGAACGGGCCCACCCGGTTCGGCCCCAGCCGGTCTTGGATGAACGCCGAGACGCGCCGCTCCGCCAACGTCGCGTATGCGACGGCCAGCATGAGCACGGAGAATACCGCCGTCACCTTGAAGGCCGACGAGATCAGGAAGGCCAGGGGGGAGAGGTCGTTCATCGATCGCCCGCGAGCGGCACGGGTTCGTTCAAAACAGCGCCCCGGGTCCCGATCGCCTGGTATTCGAGGCCCTCGAACTCGGAGACGCGCCGGGCGAGTCGGGCGAAGGACTGATCTGCTTGGCCGGGAGCCACCGAGTCGGTCAGCGCGGCGACGAGTGCACCGAGAATCAGCCAAGCCGGACGGGCGGCGCCAGAAGGCCGCAGCGCCGGCCAGAAGCGCTGAACCCGTCCGTCGACGTTCGTGAACGTGCCCTCCTGCTCGGCGAACGTCGATGTCGGCAGCACGAAGTCCGCCCGCGAGGAGGCGGCTGACGGGTACGAGCCGAGGTAGACGTAGACGTCCGCCTCCGTTCCGAAGTCGTCCGGCTGGTCGGCCAGCTCGTCACCCAGCACGATCAGGACTCCGCTCGCGGCGGACGGCTCGTCCAGGCCACCTGTCCCCTCGTCCGTGCCGACCCTGTCCATGCCCAGGATCTCGGCGCAGCGGGCGTTGGGGGTGAGGTCTTGCCGGCGGACCAGCGCGTCGAACCCCGGTAGCGGGGCCTCGTCCGGCGCTACGGGCGATCGATATACGATGCTCCCCCCGCCCAAAGCGTCCACGAGCTCGTGGAGCGCTCCGAGGTCTTCGTTGGACGCATGCGGCGATGCCACTGCCCGTACCGGGCCTGACCGCCCCTCGAGCACCTCTCTCAGCGCGCCGAGCGCCTCCTGCCAACCGGTCGCCGTCGTTCCTCCATCACGTCGCAGGAGCGGCGCTTCGACTCGGTCTCCACGGTTCATCCACTCGTACCTGCCGCGCCCGTAATCGCACATCCAATGGGCGTTCACGTCCTGGTTCTCTCGCGGCTTCAAGCGGTGAACCACGTCATCCCGAGTGTGCAGATCGATGTTGCAGCCCTGGGAGCAGCTGGGGCAGACGGAGGGCGTGTGGTCCAGGTCCCAGGCCCGCGCCTTGTGCAGGAAATCCTTGGAGACGAGCGCTCCCACCGGGCAGATGTCCACGATGTTGCCCGCGTACGGAGAAGCTTCGAGGCCCTGGTCGAAGAATGTGTCGATGACCGAGCGGTCCCCCCGCTCCACCACCGTGAGCACGGGATCCTGGGCCATCTCGTCCATGAAGCGGACGCAGCGCGTACACATCACGCAGCGGTCGCCGTAGAAAAGCACGTCGCCGCCGAAGTCGTCGCGTCCGAACACGCGCTTCGGCTCCCTGCCCCGTCCGTGCTGTCGTCCCTCCGCGTGCACGTAGTCCTGGAGCTTGCACTCACCAGACTGATCGCAGATCGGGCAGTCCAGGGGGTGGTTGATGAGGTAGAACTCGAGGACGCCCTTACGCATCTCCCGCGCCCGTCCCTCGTCGGTCGTCACGACCTGCCCATCCTGCGCCAGGGTCACGCACGACGGAAGGGGCTTGGGCGCTCCCTCCACCTCCACCAAGCAGAGCCGGCACATCGCCGGCGCGGAGAGCCCCGGGTGGTAGCAATAGTGCGGCACGCGGACCCCGATCGTCTCGGCCACGTGCAAGAGGCTGGTCCCCGCGGGAACCGTAACCTCCTGGCCGTCGACGGTCAGGGTGACGGCGTCCGAACCGTTATCCGCCATGACCACTCCGGTCGAGACCGTTCAAATCGGATGCGCGACAAGGCGGACGAGCACGGCGAGTGAGACGTACTGGGAAAGTACGTCGCAGGGAGCCTCGCGGAGTCCAACGCCGTAGCGCGCCGATTTCAACGGTCATCACGCAACGACCACCCTTTCCCCTCGTCGTATGAGCGCCAGGTACTCCTCCTTGAACTTCTCGATGGACGACACGACCGGTGCCGCGGCCGAATCGGAGAGCACGCAGATCGTTGTGCCCGTAATCTGTTCGCTCATTTCGAGGAGCGTGTCCAGATCGGCTTCCGTGCCCCGCCCCTCTTCGATCCGCCGGAGGACCTTGGTCATCCAGGACGTCCCTTCACGGCACGGGGTGCACTGCCCACACGACTCGTGTGCGTAAAACTGCACCATGCGCCGCACTTCCCGCACGATGTCAGCCGTCTCGTCCATGACGATGACCGACGCGCATCCGAGCATCGACCCGGCGGCGGCTACGCCTTCGTAGTCCAGGCTACACTCCAAGCAGTCTTCGGCTGACAGGAGAGGTACCGAGCTTCCACCCGGAATCACGGCCTTCAACGCCCGATCGTCGGGAATGCCGCCGCACACGTCGTCGATGAGCTCCATCAGCGGGAATCCGAGCGCGAGCTCGTAGTTCCCGGGCTTGCGCACGTGGCCGCTCACGCAGAAGAGCTTCGTGCCCGGGGACTTCTCGGTCCCCCACTGCCGGTACCACTCGCCACCGTTCAGAACGATGTGCGGCACCGCTGCGAGTGTCTCCACGTTGTTGATGGTCGTGGGCATCGAAAACACGCCGACCGCGGCTGGAAACGGGGGCTTCACCCGCGGCAGGCCACGCCGGCCTTCGAGCGAGTTCATGAGCCCGGTCTCCTCTCCGCAGATATATGCGCCGGCGCCTACATGCAGCGTGACTTCGACGTCGTTCCCGGACCCCTGGATGTCGCGGCCCGCGAACCCTCCGGTATACGCCTCCTCGAGTGCGCGCGCCAACACCTGGCTGGTCTCGAAGAACTCGCCTCGAAGGTAGATGTACGCGTGTTGCGCACCCATCGCGTACGCCCCGATCAAACACCCCTCGATGAGTTGGTGGGGATCCCAGCGGATGAGCTCACGGTCCTTGAAGGTGCCCGGCTCCGACTCGTCGGCGTTGCAGAGCAGGTAATGGGGCTTCTCGGCCGTCTTCGGCATGAAGCTCCACTTCACGCCCGTGGGGAAACCGGCTCCGCCCCTGCCCCGCAAGCCAGACTCCTTGACCGCGTCGATGACGCCGGCTGGACCGAGCTCGAAGGCTCTCGCGAGCGCCTTGTACCCGTCGTTCTCCAGATACCCGGTCAGGGTCCGCGACTTCGGATCCCCGAAGCGGCGCGAGATGATGCGCACCTCACTTTCATGCTGATAGGGGTACGCCATCTATTCCGCGCGCTCCCGGAGGCGCTCGAGGACGGCCGGTACGTCTGCGGGCGTCACGTTTTCGTAGTAACGAGAGTTGATCTGTACCGCCGTCGGGAAGCCGCACGCGGCCAAGCACTCGACCTCGATGACGGTGAAGTCGCCGTCGGCCGAGGTCTCACCCGGCTCGGTGCCGGTGTGCTCGAGAAAGGCGTTCAGGACTTCGGTCCCGCCACAAAGGCTACAGCTGATGTTCGTGCAGACCTGGATGAGGAATCGCCCTAGAGGGCGCTTGTTGTACATGGTGTAGAACGTGACGACACCGCGGACTTCCGCCGGCGGCAGATCCAGGAGCGACGCCACCTCGTTCATCGTCTCGGGCGAGACGTGTCCGCGGAGCTCCTGGGCCATGTTCAACGCGGGGATCAAGGCCGCGAGCGCGGTTGGGTAGCGGGACCGGATCTTTTCGAACCTCTCTTGATACGCTCCGGTGAAGAGCGGGGCTTCCGGGTCGCGGTCTGCCAGCATGTACGGAAAGCTCGCGGACACGGCCGGGTGCCCTCCGTCGGCCGGCCGCTCCCCTACGAACTCCGTGCCCCTCACTTCGGCTTCGCTGAGCTCGAACTCGCCGACGTTCCCAGCCCAGCCAGGGTTCTTGAACGGGATCGGATCGTTGCTGCTCATCTGTCGATCTCGCCCAGCACGATATCCAAGCTCGCGTTGATCATGATGAGGTCAGCCACGAGGTGACCCTCGGAGAGCTTGGCGATCGTAGACAGGTTGACGAACGACGGCGGGCGGATGCGCCAGCGTACCGGCTTTGGGCCTCCATCTCCGACCAGATACATGCCCAACTCACCCTTCGACCCTTCGACCGAGTAATAGCAATCCTCTGCCGGTGCGTTGATCCCCTCCATGATCAGCTTGAAGTGGTGGATCATCGACTCCATATCGCTCATGCAATCGGTCTTCGAGGGCAAGCTCACACGGGGGTCCTCGACGTTGATGGGGCCGTCGGGGAGCCGATCGAGCGCCTGGTGGAGGAGGGCGACGCTCTGCCGCATCTCCTCCATGCGCACGAGATAGCGGTCGTAGCAGTCTCCGTTCTCTCCTACGGGGACCTCGAAGTCGTACGTCTCGTAGTCGTAGTACGGCCGGTCCTTGCGAATGTCGTAATCGACACCCGAAGCGCGCAGGTTCGGCCCGGTGAGGCCGCAGTTGACGGCGTCAGCACCCGAGATCACGCCTATGTCGATGGTCCGGCCTTGGTGAATCGCGTTCGTGGTCAGAAGCGCGTCGATCTCGTCGAGAGTGCGCGGGAACGTGTCGACGAACGCCCTGACCCCCTCAGCCCAGCCGGAGGGAATGTCGGCCATCATGCCCCCGACCCGCGTGGCCGAGGTCGTGATGCGCGCGCCGGTCAACGCCTCGTGGAGCTTGTAGATCCGCTCACGCTCCTGGAATGCGTACAGGAAAGGCGTAAATGCGCCCACGTCGATGGCGGTGGTACCAAGCCAGAGCAAATGCGAGAAGATCCTGTCCATCTCCAGGCAGAT
This sequence comes from Longimicrobiales bacterium, assembly GCA_965248625.1. Classification (GTDB taxonomy): domain Bacteria; phylum Gemmatimonadota; class Gemmatimonadetes; order Longimicrobiales; family Gaopeijiaceae. The sequence continues at coordinate 4,618,780 of OZ252109.1, forward strand.
GACTCGGACCACCTTACACCTCTCGGTGACCTCGATGCCCATCAGCTTCTCGACGGCCATGGCGAAGGCGCAGTTGTAGATGAGCGGCGCCAAGTAGTCTATGCGGTCGGTGAGCGGGACGATCTGATTGTAGGTGCGGTATTCTCCGAGCTTTTCGAATGACGAGTGGAGGTAGCCGATGTGAGGGGTCACCGAGACCACGGTCTCCCCGTCGAGCTCACACAGAAGCCGAAGAACTCCGTGGGTCGCTGGGTGTTGTGGACCGATGTTGATGAGCATCCGCTCGGAGCCGAGATCCGGTTCTGGGACGTCGAACGGGCTGATCGGCCCCATTGCGGGAAGCCCGTCAATCCCCATCTCGGCGCCCCGGCCGACTGCGATCTCGATCGTCTTCTGCGCCATGACCGTCCTCTAGGTCGCTCTAGACGCCCGCGGCGTCGGTCTCCGAATCGCCTTGATCCACTACTTGGGGCACGCCGTGACCCTCCATCTCCGCCGGCACGTAGTACTGTTCCAAGTCTTGCGACAGCGCCCTGCGCGTCTGCTCCGCCCTCGAGAATCGGCCGCGCAGAGGGAAGTCCTTCCGCAGCGGATGCCCCTCGGCGTAGTTCTCTGGCATGAGAATGCGGCGTAGATCCGGATGATCGGTGAAATCGACGCCGAACATGTCGTAGACCTCGCGCTCGAGCCAGTTCGCTGTTTGCCAGAGACCTGTCACCGAGGCGATCTGGAGATTGGTTAGTGGTAGCTCGCACTTCACCCGCAATGCTCTCCGGTGCGGGATGGACCACAGCTGATAGACGACCTGGATGGGGCGTCCACCGCCGTAATCGACCGCCGTGACGTCCACGAGAAGGTCGTAGCGCTGCTCGGGGTCGTCACGCAGCCAGCCCAGAACCTCCGTATTGCGAGGCGCGTCTACGTACACGACGTGCTGGTCTCCGGATTGCACTTCGTAGTGCCGGACGGCGTCCCCGAAGGCGTCGAGGAGTGCATTGACCGTGGGGTGCTCGGGGCTTGCCGGTGCCGCGTTCGACGCCGTATCGGATGTCGTAGCGTCAGATGGCGTCGGACCTTCCGCCACGGCGTCGAACCCGGAGGCCGCGCCCTCCTCAGACAAGGATCGATCCGGTGACCGTCAGGCGAGCGGGATGGTCGGCGGTCACGGGATCCTGTCGTCGGGTCGCTCGGATGCGTCCGACCCGACGAGACCGCTGACACGATTCTGCCGGGTTGAGTTCCCGAAGGGTCCCGAGAGAGCCAGGACCTCGTCCCCCGACGCCCGCGGACGGGCAACCGCCGCGGGGTCCTCGGCGCGCAGCTCACCGTGCCGATCGAGGCTCTCCTCCCGGATCTTCTCCTGGATCATCATGAGCCCGTAGATGAGGCCTTCCGGCCTGGGCGGACAGCCGGGGACGTAGACGTCGACGGGGACGATCGTATCGATCCCCTGCACCATCGAGTAGACGTCGAAGACCCCGCCTGAAGAGGCGCACGCGCCCATCGAAACGCACCACTTGGGCTGAGGCATCTGGTCCCAGATCCGCCGCAAGACAGGGGCTAGCTTATAGGGAACTCGACCGGCGCAAATCAACACGTCGGCCTGCCGCGGGCTGAACGACATGCGCTCCATTCCAAAGCGCGCGAGATCGAAGTTGCTCGCGGCCGCGGCCATCATCTCGATGGCGCAGCAGGCGGTGCCGAACGGCATCGGCCACAGCGAGTTGCGGCGGGCCCAGTTGATGACGAAGTCGATCTTGGTGGTCAGAAAGGTCGGCGCGCCCGCGCCGAAGATTCCACCGGGCGGTCCAGCAGTAGTGGGCAACGGCTCATCGGTCAGTCCCAATCGAGGCCCCCCTTCTTCCACTCGTACACCAAGCCCACCGTCAGTACGATCACGAACATGAACACCGCGACGAAACCGCCCCAGCCGAGGGCGCGCATTTCGACGGCCCACGGAATGAGAAAGACCGCCTCCAGGTCGAACACGATGAAGCTGATCGCGACAAGATAGAACTTGACCGAGAAGCGCGCCCGGGTGTCGCCCAGGGGGATCATTCCCGACTCGTAAGGCATCGCCTTTTCGGGCGTCGGGCGGCGCGGGCTCAGGATGTGCGACGCGACCACCATACCCACCGCGTTCACCGCGGAGATTCCGAAGATGAGCACGATGGGGATGTACGCGTCCGACATCGATTCGCCCGAGCTTGTGAAAACATTCACTTATTGAGCGCGCCGGAATCTAACGGGCTGCTCGCAGACGGGTCAAGCGCGTTTACGCTGCGAAAAACGCCGCTGGCGGCGGCGTTTGCTCGGTCCTGCGGGGCCGGCCTATGTTGGCCCGACGTACCCCCTCCCGGAGACCCCGTTCCGGCCTCCGGGCGGCACCATCGCAACCTTGCCGAGCCCTCGAGCGATGCCCATCCGAAGCGACCACTGGATCCGAGAGATGTGCGAGGAAAATGGGATGATCGAGCCGTTCGAGGCCAGCCAGGTACGGGACGGCTCCATCTCCTATGGGCTCTCCTCGTACGGCTACGACATCCGGGTGGCCCCCGACTTCAAGGTGTTCACGAACGTGCACAATATCGTCGTGGACCCCAAGAACTTCGACGACCGCTCCTTTGTCGACGTCCACGCCAAAGCGTGCATCATCCCTCCGAATTCATTCGCGCTGGCGCGGACCGTGGAGTACTTCCGTATTCCTCGGGATACGCTGGTCCTGTGCGTTGGTAAGTCGACGTATGCTCGGTGTGGGATCATCGTGAACGTCACACCCCTCGAGCCGACCTGGTGTGGGTATCTGACGCTCGAGATCTCCAACACGACTCCCCTGCCGGCGAAGATCTACGCGGACGAGGGGATCGCACAGCTGCTCTTCTTCGAGGGGGACCGCGAGCCGAGCGTGGCGTACGCCGATCGGCAGGGTAAGTACCAGGACCAGACGGGGGTGACACTGCCGCGGATGTAGGGGTGCGGGGTGAGGCGGGGTAGTCGATTCGCTCGATCAGGCAACGCTGGGGAGGCCAGGTCGTCGGGACCCGCGCCTCCCGATCGCACACGTGGCTCGGGATCAGATCTAGGGTGCCTCGGGGTTCAAATCCACCAGGACCAGCTCGAAGATCAGGACCGACCCCGGCGGGACCGGGCTCGTCGGGCTGGGACGTTGGTCTCCGTACGCCAGCTGCGGCGGGATCACGAGTTGCCGGGTACCCCCGACCTGCATCCCTACGACTCCTTCGATCCATCCTGCGATCAGACGACCCTCCGCTGGTACGAACAAGAGGGCATTCCGACCCGGCTGCCGCGACGTGTCGAAGAGCAGGCCGTCGTGGGTCCAACCGTCGTAATCGACGACGAGGAGGTCATTCGACGCCGCGGCGTCACCCACTCCCACAACGAGGTCTTTCATGTACAAGCCCGACGAGGTCCGGGTCATCGTGGAGAGATCTACGCCCAGGGCCGGCGCGTAGGTCAACGTGACGGGATCCTGAAGCTCCACCACAGTGGGGCTGTCGGAGGAGCAGGCCGGGACGACGGCCATCGACAATGTGAACAGCCCGAGGATCCAGCGGATTTGGTGACGTTCGAACATCTCGTTCTTCATCCTCAAGGGTTCAGTTCGAGCAGCTCGATCCAGAAGACGAGCGTGGCCCCCCAGGGATCAACGGAGGCAATGGATCACTGCCGTACGCAAGCTGTGGCGGAATGACAAGGAGCCTGGTGCCCCCCACGGCCATCCCGAGAACCCCTTCCTCCAAACCCGGGATGATAGGGGACACGCCCAACCGAAATTCGTACGGACCGCGGGTGGGGAATTCGCTGGAGTCGATCCGATCCCCGTTGTGGAGCCAATTCGTATATGCCATGCGGAGAACGTCTCCGGCAACCGCCACCTCTCCGTCGCCGACCAAGAGATCCTGGACATAGAGGCCCGAGCTCCTCTTGGTCATGACCGAGAGGTCGACGCCGAGCGCCGGCGCATAGACCAGCGTATCGGGGTCGGTCATCTCGACGACGGGCGCGACCGGTTCATCGCCACACGCCGCGATCGTGCTCAGCGTCACCACGAGAACTGCGAGGATCCACCGCGTGCCTGGGGTGCCTTCAGCTCTGCTGAGCATGGCGGGCCGTTGTCCGGTCGAAAGAGACAGGGTGGGCGGCACCAGGCTGCAGACCGCCCAACAACCAGAACCACTGAGACTCGCGAATGGTTCCAGTCCCGTACTGGAGCCTCATATTCGGCCTCTTCTTGCCAGTGATTTCCGGACACCGACCCTGGCCGTTCGTTTCAGGAGCTAGGGTTGTGTTGATTGACACTTACCCGCTCCATTTCCGGGGAGCAAGACACCTGTGGGCCGGGTTGGAACAGTGCCCGAACCAGCGTTATCCTTGGGGACGGATACGGACTCGGACCGATCAGCCGGAGGGGGCTCATGGGCAGGACCGCAAAGTTGATGACGATCGTCCTCACGCTGGGCGCGTGGACGACGACCGGCGTGTCCGGCCAGTCGGCCGGCAATGCGGGTGGGACCGTCGACGCGGAAGCTCTGGCGTTCGTCGATGCCTGGATCGAGGCTTTGGGCGGAATGGAGGGCTATTGGAACCTCAAGACCGCCCGATACACGTTCACCACGGAAATGTACGAGGCCGAGTCGGGCCGACTGCGGCGTGCGCGCCCCAGGTACGTGACGATCGCGCACAATGAGGCCGGTGAGCTCGCGCGCATCGAGCGCTGGGAGGGCGACAACTTCATCCAACAAGGCTTCGATGGCACGACTGATTGGGCCCGCATGAACGGGGAACCGCTTCCCGAGGGCGAGATGGACAAAGACCAGGTCCGTTACGTCTCCGGTGATGTGAACTACTGGATCTCTCTGCCCTTCAAGCTCCGCGACCCGGGGGTGAACCTCGGCTACGAGGGGAAGGACGCCGAGGGGCGCCACGACATCATGGTTACCTTCGGTGAGGATGTCGGTTCCGACATCTGGCATTACTACTTCGAAGACGGGCAGACCTGGCCGGTCGAGGTGACGTACGACTCCGGCGGCAGAGGGAATCCCGCACGCACGCTCTGGAAGGACCTGCACACCGTAGACGGCTACACGTACGTAGGGCGCCGGGTGCACGTGGATCGGGAGGGCCGGATGTGGAAGGTCCTGCGCATGAGCGACGTGGAGATCAACCCCGACGTCGACATGGCGACGTTCCGCCGGCCCTAGCCGCCTGTAGCAGAAGGGTCGTCCAGGACTCGCTCGCCCCCGATCGCTGTTGACCGTCCGTGGACCCTTACGAAGCGACTGCGGCGAGCGTCTCGCGGACCGCACCGGCGCTGCGATCGAGTTGAGCGCGCTCGCTATCCGATAGGTCCAGCTCGACGATCTCCATCAATCCCGCGGTGCCCAGCTTGCACGGGACACCGAGGAAGATTCCATCCTGCCCGTACTCGCCCTCCAGATAGGCTGCGCAAGGAAGGATGCGCCTCTTGTTCTTCACGATCGCCTCGGCCATCTGGGCCGCCGCCGAGGACGGCGCGTAGTATGCGCTACCAGTCTTGAGATGCCCGACAATCTCCGCTCCGCCCTTCCTGGTTCGCTCGATCAGGGCGTCGATCCTGTCCTGCCCAATGAAGTGAGTCAGCGGGATACCGCTGACCGACGTGTAGCTGACCAGCGGCACCATGGTGTCGCCGTGCCCGCCGAGGACCAACGCTTGGATATCTTTGACGCTCACGTCGAGCTCCATGGCGACGAAGGACCTGTAGCGCGCGGTGTCGAGGATGCCGGCCATGCCGATTACCCGTTCCCTCGGGAACCCGGTCGTCTCCTTCGCGACGTAGGCCATCACGTCGAGTGGATTCGACACCATGATGATGATGGAGTCGGGGGCGACACGGGCGATCTCCTCCGAGACCGAGCGGACGATCCCCGCGTTGGTCTTGAGCAGGTCGTCACGGCTCATTCCCGGCTTGCGAGCGATTCCGGCCGTGACGATGAAGATGTCCGATCCGGCCGCGGCCTCGTAGTCGTTCGCACCCGTGACCATCGTGTCGAAGCCTTCGATCGGTGCGCTCTCCCACTGATCCAGGCCTTTACCCTGGGGAATGCCTTCCACGATGTCGATCAAGACGACCTCTTCCGCCAGCTCCTTCTCGGCGAGCCGTTGCGCACAGGTCGCACCGACGTGCCCGGCGCCGACAACACTGATTTTCCGAGTGCTCATGTGATGTTCTTCTCGACCCTTTTGGATGTTGTGAAACGATTGGCGTGAGCGGCGGTCACGGCGCACTGGCGACCGCCGTCATTCGCGTACCCGCAACAGCGGTCATCGCGTACCGGTGCCAGCGATCATCGCCGACCGGTGCCAGCAGTCATCGCCGACGGATCGGCGATTCGACCTGACCGCGCCGTACGAGTGTGATCTGGCCATCCTCTCCGAGTGCGTAGAGATCCATTCTCAGAATGTCATCGAGAAGTTGGACTCCCAGGCGATTCCCGACCCGCGCGGCAGCTCCTCCGCCGGCCGGTAGCTGATAGGCGTCCGCCTGATTCGCGTCCACGGTCCACCCTTGATCGGCCAGAGCTTGAATGGTGACATTGCTCAGCTTCTCGGGGATGCCGGCCCCTTCCGCGAAGCCAGTCATCAGCTCGTCCTCGAATACCGTCTCTCGCCAGTGTCCGTCCGCCGTTCCTTCCCCTCCGGTGTTCTCCACGGGGATCTTGGCGCCCTGGTAGGCCGTGCCGCCAGCGTCGTCGAAAGCCTGGGTCGCCAACGGACCCACGAAGATCGGGTCGCTCGTCCCGGCGCCTTGGATGAGAGGCGGATCGGTCGTTTCCCAGAACGTTCCGATGCCGAGGATGTGGCCCAGCTCGTGGAGCGCCGTCGACGGGAATTGCCCCGTCGCCAGCAAGCCGTCCAGGTCCGCATCGTCGAATCCGAGACATCCGACGATGGGGGTGATCGGATCGTCACCCGCAGAACGAAAGATGCTCGGTCCTGCCGACGCGAGCGTGCCACCCGGACCGTCCGAGTCGGCGATCAGCCCCACATAAACGATGATGTCGTCGATCAGGTCGCTCAGGACCAATCCGTCGACCCCGCATGGCGGAGACGGGAACTGCGACCCCGGCAATGCGAGTAAGGACGGCTGCAAGTCCTTCGGGAGGGTGGCCGCCCACCGGTCGACGGCTCCTTCCATCGCGTCCAGCGCGGGGAGAGAAAGGCCGATCAAGTCGACCAACTCGATGTTCAAGCCTGCCGGCCCCTCCTCGTACCACGCCCTGATGGTCCATCCATCGTAGGCGCTGAACGCGTCGATCAGTATGAACCAGTCGCCAGGAGCTGGATCGATGAACGGGCACCCCTCCGGGTCGCCGGCTGCCTCACCTGATGCGCAGTCGTTGACGGGATCTTCGAAATCAGGGACGGGGTGAGCACCGCGACGCACGAAGAGGTCCGGGTCCCCGGTGCCCCCGCCAAGACTGACGTAGAGCTCACCAACTCCCGCCGGCACTCCGATCTGGAACAGCCTCCCCTGTCCAAAAGGAGCGCCGAGGTTCGGGAGTGGATCTCCATTCGCCAGCACGAGAACACCGAGCTCGACGTTCACGGTGACAGGTTGGCTGATGATCCCGTCAACGGTCGCTCTCACTTCGGCTGAGCCCTCGCCGATGGCGCGCAGGACGCCAGGGGTGTTGAACGTAGCGACTCCGTTGTTGCTGGAACTCCACGTGGCGCCCGGGTTCGCGATCAGGGCTCCCCCCCCATCTCGCGCACTGGCTGTCAGAGTCAGGGTCTCACCGAGGAAGCCCAGCGTGATCGGGCCGCTCGGAATCACGTCGACGCTGGTCGCGACCTGGTCGACTTCGATGGTCACGGGGTTGCTCGCGACACCGTCCGCGCTCGCACGCACCGTAGACGTCCCCTCGCCCTCGGCAGTGACCACTCCGGCCGCGGTCACGCTCGCGACGTCGGTCCTGGACGACGTCCACTGGAAGCTCGCACCGGCCACCGGTGAGTTGCCCTGATCGGTGGCCGTCGCGGCCAGCACCCGGGTCTCCCCGATCGTGCTGAGCGACACGCTCGTTGTTGCCACGTTCACCGTGGTGGCCTGCTGATCGACGGACACGATGACGGCGCCGCTGCTCACCCCACCAGCCGTCGCAGTGATGGTGGCAGTGCCGTTGCCCCGTGCCGTGACGAGACCCGCCGGGGATACGTCCGCGGCAGACGAGTTGCTGGAGGTCCACGTCACCGCTACGTCCGTCCGCGGCGAGCCATCCGTGTCGACGAGGCTGACCGTCAGTGTCCGGATCTCGCCGACGAACGTGAAGCTGACGGATGTCCCACCGTTGATCGTGACGCTTTCGATGGGCGGCGGCCCGGACTCACACGACGGCAGGACCGCGACCACGAGGACAACGAGGAAGGAGCGGAGGACGGACGAACGTCTCATGGCCGTGAGCTCAGTTGGATGCCGAACGGATCGCCAACGCGCGTGGGCGCGTTGGGCCTCGCGTCACGGACTGGAAATTCTTCGAAGTGGGGAGCTGATGTCCCTGGCGGCGCGTATCCCGTCGAGCCCTCAGCCACCCGTCTGACTCAATGCGACGAGGCCCCCGGATCCCTCCGCGCTTCCCTGCACCAGCCAGTGACGCTCCGGCTTTATGCGGAGCGTATGCTCGACGAGGGGCACCATGTCCTCACCTCGCCTGAGCGGGGCGCGCAGGTCGGTCTGGAGGGAGCCGAACAGGCAGGGTCGGAGCTGGCCATCGGCCGTGAGCCGCATGCGGTTGCATCGGTCACAGAAATTGTGGCTCATCGGAGTGATCACGCCGACGGTTCCGGGTGCGCCGGGAAACCGGTAGTACGTGGCTGGGCCGTTTCCGGTTGGACCCGTTGCGGGCTCCAGGTCTCCCAAGCTCCGCACGCGCGTCAATGCCTCCTGACAAGAGATGTAGCTGTCTACGGACATGTCCGTGTTCGAGCCGGTCGGCATGATCTCGATGAAACGGATGTGCCACGGGCGTTCTTTGGTGATCGCCGCGAAGTCCGCGATCTCGTCGTCGTTCGACCCCCTGAGCAGGACGACGTTGATTTTGATCGGCTCGAACCCAACGGCCTCGGCGGCTTCCAGGCCCTTCATGATGCCGTCGTAGGACCCCGGCCGTCGGGAAATGGCGTCGACGCGATCCTCTCTGAGCGAATCGAGCGAGATGTTGACCCGATCCACGCCGGCCGCCTTGAGATCGGCTGCCTGGTCTGCCAAGAGCACCGCATTCGTGGACAGCGCGATGTTCTCGATCCCGTCGATCGACGAGAGCATGCCGACCAGAGCGGCGAGATCGCGGCGAACGAGAGGCTCGCCACCGGTAATCCTCAGCCGCTTGAGACCCATTCCAGCCATCGCGCGCACGATCTGGGCAATCTCCTCGTAATCGAGGATCTCGTCCCGTTTCAGCCACGGCAGCCCTTCGAGCGGCATGCAATACACGCAGCGGAGGTTACACTTGTCGGTCACGGAGATGCGCAGGTACTCGATGCGCCTGCCGAACTGGTCGATCATGCCTGCCAAGGGATAGCACCCCGGCCGATGTCGCACGCTGGAACGCCGTGCGAACGGCCCGTTCGAGTCTCATTCACGCGTTGCCCTGGCCACTTCGGCTGCCGGAGGGCTGCCCTGAGGTCGCCGGGGTTACGCCTTCCACCCAGTCGGTCGTCCCATCAGTGTAGAACTCCTTCTTCCACACGGGAAGACGCGTCTTGATCTCCTCCATGATGTAACGAGAGGCGCCGTACGCCTCCGCGCGGTGGGGGCTCGAAACCGCGACCATGACGCTCACGTCACCGACGCGGAGGTCTCCGAGCCGATGAACGACCGCGATACTCGGCGACTGGAAGCGCTCGGCCGCTTCGTCGGCGATGCGGCGCAGCATCTCGACCGCCATCTCCTCGTACCCCTCGTATCGCATCCCCGACACGGGCCGATCATCCGCGTGGTTACGTACCGTCCCGAGGAACAGGAGCACCGCACCGTCTTCCTCTCCACCCACGGAAGCCATCACTCGATCGGAGTCGAGAGGCTCATGAGTGACCGCGACGTACGCCATCCCTAACTCACCCCCCAGCGACGGGTGGAATGAGCGCCACCTCGTCTCCATCCCGCAACGAGGTCTCGGGAGGTGCGTATTCGAGATTCACCGCCACGGCAGGCTGGGAGGGCAGCGCGTGGAAGGCTCCCCCCCTCGTCCTGAGGGCTTCCACGAGGTCGCCCACTGTGGCGCCCACCGGCAGGTCGACCCCAGTCTCAGAGGTGCCCACGAGCTCTCTATACGCGGCGAAAAAGAGGGTTCGAACGTGCACGGACTCGGAATCCCCGTTGGAGCGGAGGACACATGGGAATGGCTAGACGGACTTCGGCGGCTGCTTGCCGCGCCGACCCCGAGTGTTCTCCAGTGGGAGAGGAGCTTCAACGGTAGGAATACGCCGAAGGCGCGTCAACGTGTCCTCCCAGGCCGGCTCGATCGGCCGGAACACGTTGGGTTGCCCGCCGCGTGGCGGCTAGCGCCCGGGATCGAGGAACTCGGGGAAACCGTTGAGCCGGCCCGGCAGGTTGCCCTGTCGAAGCCGTTGGACACGCTTCGCGAGCTCGAAACGTAGCTGATTGTATCTCACGAGCTGCGAAGGCGCCATGTACTCGAGGAGCTGCTGCTCCTCGTCGACGTACAAGGCCCTTTCGCGCTCCCGCAGCTCGATCAGCTTGGCGAGGATGGCCCTGGCTTCGGTGTCGCCTCCTGATCCGTCGGAGACAACGAAGCGCTGCATGCGCAAACGCACCTCGCGCTCCTCCAGCTGAAGCTCGGTACGGGCCCGGCGGAACTCCTGGAACACGGCGCCGATCGCCGTGAACTCGTCTTGGGAGAGGTCGAGCTGTTCCCGCACCCGCCGCTCGAACTGCTGGCGGACTCGTCGCTCGAGCTCCTGGCGGTTCTGTCCCTGCGGCCGGTTTTGCGCCTCGGCAGTCGAGGCCAGGACCGCGATGAGAGCGACCAATAGCGGAACGAACCGGCGCACTTCAGCCCCCCAACTCTTCGAGGAGGGCCAGAAGGGCGTCTTCCGAGAGATCATCAAGGCGCGCCTCACCGGCCACGAGCCCGTCGTCCGCGGGCCAGACCACGGGAAGAGGCTCGAGGGCCAGCTGCCCCTCGGTCCCACCTCCCGGCTGGAATCGGTTCCAGATCAGGGCGCTTCCCAGCGCGATGACGACCGCTGCCGCCGCCGAGAGGGTCCAATGGCCGTAGGAAGACCAACCGGAGCCCCTGTCCGTCCCCTCCTCTCGTACGATCGCCGACTGGATTCGGCGATGCAGGTCGGAAGGGGGCGACGGGCGCGCTTCGCGCAATTGATGGACGAAGTCGGCCTCCGCGCGCAGCTCGGGCGACGCGGCGAGCTCGCGCTCGACCAACGCTCGCTCCTCTGGGCCGAGCGTGCCGTTCACCCAATCGGGCAGAAGGTCCTTTACCCTCGCACTCGTATCGTCAGTCATCATCCAGGTACTCTCTGAGGCGACGGATTCCGTGATGGTAGTTCACGCGCGCCGCTCCTTCACTCGATTCGATGATCTCACCGACCTCGCGGAAACTCAAGCCGTCGAAAATCCGCAGCGACACCGCCAAGCGCTGTTTTTCCGGCAGCTGATCCAGGGCCACGCGGCCCCGCTCCACTTCGAGCCTTGCGAAGACGCGGTCTCCCGAAGAGGCGTTACTGTCCGCGGGAGGCGCGGTGTCATCGAGCGCCGTTTCCTTGCGCCGACCCTTTCGTCGCAGCAGCCCCTTGGCCTCGTTGCTGGCGATCGTGAAGAGCCAGGTCCGAAACGAGGCGTCGCCCCGGAACCCCGAAAGGGCCCGCACCGCCTTGAGGAACGCGTCCTGAGTGGCGTCCGCTGCGACGTCCGAGTCTCCCACGATACCCAACGCAAATCGGAAAACGGCAGCGTGATGTCGCTCCACCAGGGTGTTCAGGGCGCGCTCGTCGCCCTCCTTGGCCTTGGCGACGAGCGTCGCGTCATCCAGTTGCTGGCTTGGGGTTTCATCGCTCACCTGTGGATCAGACGTCGGAGCCGGTTCATTCGTTAAAGGCCCGCGGAGCGGGGCAGAAAACGGAAACGGCCGCCAGCTCTGAGGAGCCGCGGCCGGAGGCGCGAGCGGACCGGTTGCTCAAGCTCGCGCACCGTTCAGCGGTAAGGGGCGGCGTTCGTCGCCCGACCAAATCGGGATGCGATCAGTCGGCGGCCCCCGAGTCCATCTGGGCCACCTTAGAGCGGAGGTGCTTGGACGGCTTGAAAACCGGTACGGTACGCGACGGCACCCGGACCGGGTCTCCGGTACGCGGGTTGCGCGCCATCCGTGTCTTGCGCTTGCGGACCTTGAAGGTGCCGAAGCCTCGGATCTCGATGTTGTCCCCTGTTGCCATAGCCTGTTTCACGGCGTTGAGGAACCCATCTACCACCAGGGCACAGTCCTTTTTGGTGATCCCGGGTCCGATGGCATCGGCCACCTGTTCCACGAGGTCCGCTTTCGTCATGCGAGTCTCCGAAGCTGCCTTCCCTGGCGGGCTCGAGCATCACACGAACGCATGTTTGAACCAGCCCGGTCGATTGGGCGCTTAGGGTACATGCGATCCGAGGCAACGTCAAGACTGTCGTGCACCTATGCCGTTTTACCACTGTGGGTTGGGGCCTCGGTGACGTCGGCCGAAACCTACGTGCGAGGAGCCACGGGGACCTCCCGCGGGAGGTCGTCCGGGGTCCCCGGGGCGGGCGCGCCGCGGACCCTACGCGCGCTGACGAGCCTCCATCATCGAAACGAAGTCGTCGAACAGATAGCGGCTGTCGTGGGGCCCCGGAGCCGCCTCCGGGTGGTATTGGACCGCGAAGACAGGAAGCGAGCGATGAGCCAACCCCTCGACCGTACCGTCGTAGAGGTTGACGTGCGTCAGGCGCAGGTCGGCCGCGCCCGCGATCTGATCCCCACCCCCTGCCTCTACCGCGAATCCATGGTTCTGGGACGTGATCTCGACTGTCCCCTGCGCGAGGTTTCTGACCGGGTGGTTTCCACCGTGATGGCCGAACGGAAGCTTGAAGGTGGAGGCTCCGAAGGCCCGCGCGATGAGCTGATGCCCTAGACAGATGCCGAAAACGGGCAAGCCCCCTAACGCGGCGCGCCGGATGGCCTCGGCGGCCTCTTCCACGGCCGCTGGATCACCGGGCCCATTGGACACGAACAGGCCGTCCGGCTGGATCGCCTCGATGTCTGCAGCCGTGGTCTTGGCGGGCAGGACGGTCACTTGGCATCCCCGGGCGGCCATCAGCAACGGAGAGTGTGCCTTGACGCCGAAATCGTACGCGAGGACGCGGAATCTCTGAGAGCCCGTGGCTTCGACGACATACTGCTCATCGGTCGACACGCCGCAGGCGAGGTCGAGCCCTTCCATGCGCGGATGACCCAGAATCCGCTCCAGTAGCGTCTCCTGGTCGGTTTCGACACCCGCGATGCCCGCCCGCATCGCGCCCTTTGACCGGATGTGCCGCGTCAATGCCCGCGTGTCGATGGACTGAATGCCAACGACGCCATGTTCACGCAGGTAATCCTCCAGGCCGCCGGTGGCGCGCCAAGAGCTGTGTGCTCGCGCCGACTCCCGGACGACGAAGCCGGCGGCGTGGGGGCGTCCGGACTCCTGATCCACGGCGTTCACCCCGTAGTTCCCGATGAGGGGATACGTCATGGTGACGAGCTGGCCGGTGTAGGACGGATCGGTGAGGATTTCCTGGTAGCCGGTCATACAGGTGTTGAACACGACCTCCCCGAGGGCGACTCCTCGCTGGCCGAGCGCGTGTCCGTCGAAACGCCGGCCATCCTCAAGAAGCAGATAGGCATCGGGTTCCGTCGTTTGTGTCGTCATGAGCGATGGTTTGAGGGCATAGGCCGCGCGCAATGTAGATGGGGCATACGAACCGTCAAGCGTCCGCACCGAGCCTGCATGCCCCACGGGTCCCGCCCCTGCCCCCGATCGGGTAGATTGCCGACGCCCTCGTCCGTCGAGGGTGGCCTCGCCGGTCGCCGAGCCCCCACGGTCCGGCCCCATAGCCGGAAACGCGCATGAGCCACAAGCAGCACATCTCCATACACGCCGACGAGTCCTGTTTGGGAAACCAGTTCAAGCACCGGGCCAACCCGGGCGGCGCAGCGGGACTCGTGGAGCACTGGAGCTCAGGAGCGTGGCTGCGGAAGGATTACTGGGTCGCAGGGACCGACACGACCAACAACCGCATGGCCCTCCAGGGCGCCATCGTGGGAATGGGCCAGCTCAAGCGCCCGTGCCACGTCAGGTTCGTCTCGGACAGCCAGTATCTGATCAAAGGCATGAACGAGTGGGTGGCAGGGTGGAGAGCCAGGGGTTGGGTGCGCAAAAGTGGCGCGGTCGAGAACGTCGATCTCTGGAAGGAAGCGTTGCGGGTGGCCGAGCGGCACGACCTCACGTGGGAATGGGTCCGGGGGCACGCCGGCCATCCGAAGAACGAATACGCGAACTTCCTCGCAGTGAGAGCGGCGGAGAGCCAGACGAGCTCGGGTGGCCTCGTAGCGTCCGGGTTCGAAGAGTGGCTGACCGGGGAGCGTGAGCGGAAGCAGAGGTACCTCGACTTCCTCGAGTTCGCGGCGCCGGACGACGCTTAGAGCCGGGCCAAGCATAAAAAAAAGAACCCTCGGCTCGACACGTCGAAGACCGAGGGTCCATTTTCCGCTGACGTTCCCAGACCCTTCGCTTGAACCCGACCACGTGCGGCCGGCAGGATCATGGTCCCTTATCCCTTATCGCGCGGTTGCGACTCAGGCGCCCCTAAGCTTTCGGGGCTACAGTGAAGAACAGCGACCTCTTCACCGGCTCGCCGGGGCTCAAGTCCCGACTCGCACCCACTGCTACGGCGTCCCGTCCAGCGAGTTGTCGTTCCGAACCACTCAAGGGATGACCAACGCCATCGAACAAGCGAACCACATCCGAAACGCACGAGCATTATGTACCCATCCAACTCTTGCGTCAAGCTTGTCGCCGCTCCTCCAAGCTCTATCTCGTAACAGCTCGCAAACCGTTGTCGACAAGTGCTTTGATGCGATCGCATGCACATCCTTTCACGCCCCTCTGCAGAGGGTCAAAACAGATTTTTCTTGGCGTCCGAGCCCGTCTCTCCCAGCTCCTTCGCACGCCGGCGTTCGCCAAAAAACGCATCGAGAGACGGCGTGTCCACGGTCACGCTTTTGTTGTCCAGGGAACCACTGGGAACGCCCGGAAATACGGCAGACGCCGAGAAGACGTCCTCGAACGCGCCGACAACGGCCGGAACCACTTCCGCGACCGTCACCGGCCGTCTCAGGCGGTCGGCGAGGGAGGTGACCTCCCGGTCTCGGATCCCGCACGGTACGATCGTTCCGTAGTACCGAAGGTCGGGCCCGACGTTCAGGGCGAAGCCGTGTGAAGTGATCCAACCAGAAGAAACGCGAATCCCAATCGCGGCGATCTTGCCCTCTCCCGTCCAGACGCCAGTGAGGCCGTCGACCCGCTCCCCGCGAACATCGAATACGGCGAGAGCCCGGATCAGGACCTCCTCGAGGTCCCGCAGGTAGCGGTGGAGGTCCCTGCGGTCGGGTTTGAGGTCGATGATGGGGTACCCCACCAGTTGCCCTGGCCCGTGGTACGTGACGTCTCCGCCTCGGCCGGTCTCGAAGAGGCCGATCCCCATCTTCGTAAGCTGTTCGTCCGTGGCCAGGACGTTGGCGCGACTACCGCTCGAGCCCAGCGTGATCACGTGCGGATGCTCGAGCAGGAGGAGCTGATCGGGAATCGCGCCTTCTCTGCGCCGGGACACGAGGTCGTCCTGGAGCGTGAGTCCGTCCTCGTAAGACAGTGGTCCGAGACGACGTACCTCGAGGACCCGGTTCTTGACCGCCATGGCGCCTGCTCCGGACAGATACGCGAACGGAGTCGCCTCCGTCAGGCGTCCTCGGGGAACTCCTGTACGACGGATTTCAACTCCGCGAGGAAGCGGGCCGCGTCCGCACCGTCGACGATCCTGTGATCGTACGCGAGCGAGAAGAGCGATCGCTTGCGGATCGCCATCGAATCGCCTCCGGTCGTTGGGTCCGTCACCACGACCACTCGCTTTTCGATTGCACCGGTCCCAAGGATGGCCGCGGTTCCCTTGGGAATGATGGGCATTCCAACGGTTGTCCCGAGTACTCCGGGGTTCGTAATGGAGAAGGTGGAGCCCTGGATCTCCTGGGGCTCGAGCTTCCGCGCCCGAGCGCGCTCAGCGAGGTCGATGATGCGCTTGCCGATGCCGACCAGGCTGAGCTCGTCTGCATCGTGGATGACCGGCACGATCAACCCCGGATCGAGATCTACCGCCATCCCCAGGTTCACGTTTCCACGGTAGATGACGTTGTTTCCGGAAACGCAGGAGTTGACCATGCGAAAGCTGCGCAGCACGCGAGAGCATGCCCAGGCGACGAACGCGGTGTAGCTCACGCGGACGCCCTGCTCCACCCACTTCTGCTTGCTGACGCGGCGGATCTCGTCCACGCGCGAAAAGTCGATCTCGATGAAGGAGTGGACGTGCGGCGCCACACGCTTGGCGACCACCATGTGCTCGGCCGTCAACCGCCGAATCTTGTCCATCATCTCCACGCGGTCCGCCTCTCTGACCGGGAACTCCGGGTGTTGCACCTGCCGGTAGAACGTGTTCCAGAAATCGGACGGAGCCACATCGGCGGCCCGAACCGCCGGAGACGGTGCGGGCTTCTGGGGAGCCGCTGCCGCCACAGCCACGGCCGCCGCCGGTGGAGAGGGCACCTCGGCCGGCACGGCGGTCTCTCCAGACTCGATGAAGCTCAGGATATCCTGCTTCGTGACTCGACCCGCGTGGCCGGAGCCAGACACCGAAGCGAGGTCTACGCCGTGCTCCTCGGCGATCCTCCGGACGACGGGGGTGGACCGGCGCCTCAGCCGGTCCTCCGCGGTCTCCACCCCGGTTTCGCCAGCGCCATCGGCGCTCTGTGCCTCGGTCGCGACTTCCTGAGCTGGAGCAGGCGGCGGTGGCGCGGTCTCGGCAGCCGGCGCGTCAGCCTCTTCCGCGGGCACGGGCGCGGCCACGGCAGGACCGCCATCCGAGTCGATGAACGCGACGACGGTCCCGACCTCGACGGTCTCCCCTTCCGCGACGGAGACCTCCACCAGAGTACCGGCCGAAGGAGCCGGGATCTCGGCGTCTACCTTGTCCGTCGAGATCTCCAGTATCGGCTCGTCACGCTCGACGGCGTCGCCGACGTGCTTGAGCCACCGGGACACCGTACCCTCCGCGATGGACTCGCCCATCTGGGGCATCGGCACTTCAATACGGGGCACGCTGGTTACTCCGTCTGCGGTGGGTCGGTCAGCTTACGGGTCAATAGTTGGCCAGGTAACGGCACGCCGTCACGACATCGGTCGCCTGCGGGAGGAAGTAGTCCTCCAGGTTGCCGGAGTACGGCACCGGAGAGTCGATCGCAGTGACCCTGAGAATCGGTGCGTCCAACCATTCGAACGCCCGCTCGTTGACACGCATCGCGATCTCACCGGCAATGCCCCCCGTCCGCGTATCCTCGTGAACGACCAGCAGCCGTCCGGTCTTCTTGACGCTCTCGGTGATCGCGTCGTCGTCCAACGGGAGCAGCGTCCTGAGGTCCAGAATCTCGACGCTGACGCCGTCCTCGCCGTCCAGCGTCTCGGCTGCCATTACGCTCTTGTGCACCATCGCGCCGTACGTGACGATCGTCAGGTCCCGCCCTTCGCGCACGGTCCTCGCCTCACCCAGCGGAACGACGTAGTCCTCGCGCGGCAGAATCTCCCTGAGGCCGGGCGCCCGGTAGAGGGCTTTGTGCTCCTCGAAGATCACCGGATTGTCATCCCGGATCGACGCCTTCAGCAAGCCCTTCGCGTCGTATGCGCTGCTCGGATACACGATCTTGAGGCCGGGCGTGTGGAAGAAAGCCATCTCGACGTTCTGCGAGTGGAAGGGTCCGCCGCGATTTCCTCCACCCACAGGACCCCGGATGACGATGGGCATGGGTCCACTCCCCCGGTACAACGACGTCGCGATGTAGTTCGTGATCACGTCGTACGCGGGCGAGATGAAATCCATGAATTGCATCTCGACCACCGGTCGGAGTCCCATGTGGGCCGCCCCTGCAGCGGCGCCCGTGAAGCCGGCCTCCGAAATGGGTGTGTCGATCACCCGCTGTTCGCCGAAGTGCTCCTGGAAGTCCCTCGTGACCTTGAACGCCCCCCCGTACACGCCGATGTCCTCGCCCATGAGGAAGACGCTCGGGTCTCGGCCCATCTCTTCGAACAGCGCTTCGCTGATCGCCTCCAGAAGCGTGACGGCCTCTCCACGTTCGGTCTTCGTGACGTGTTCCGGCTTCGCCATCTCAGCCAATGCTCCTTGGGAGGACGGGCCAGCACCGCTCACGTGAACGACCGGCCAGGGGGCTCGAGCCGGCACCATGGGGCGCCACTCTCCACATCCGTGTAGACTCCGGAGAGGGCCTGACCGCCCTCCGGCAGCGATTCTCCCACCGCCTGCTCCGCGGCCGCGAGGACCTTGGCCTCCACGCCTCGGTCGATCTCGTCCAGATCGGCGCCATGGGCCCACTCTTCCTCGGTGAGCTTGTAGCGAAAGCGCCGAATCGGGTCCTTGGCCGCCCATTTCTCCAGATCCTCTCGTGGGACGTAATCTTGAGGATCGTGCTGGGCGTGACCCTTCATGCGATAGCTGCGCGCTTCGATGAGGGTGACCCCCTTTCCCGACCGCGCGCGCTGAGCGGCCCGGTGGACTGCATCGTAGACCGCGAGGACGTCGGTGCCGTCTACCGACTCACCGGCCACGCCGTATCCGCGCGCCTTCTCGGCGAAACTCCGGACCCGAGTCTGTTTGCTCGTGGGTGTGGAGAACGCCCACTGGTTGGCTTGGACGACCACGATCAGCGGACAACGCTGGACCGCTGCGAAGTTCAAGCCCTCGTGCCAAGCGCCCGTCGACGTCTGTCCGTCGCCGGCGAACGCGAGCCCCACTCTGTCCTCTCCCTTCATCCGGAAGGCGAGCGTGATCCCGGCCATGACCTCCACCATGGTGCCCAAGTGAGATACTGGCCCCAGCAGACCGCGGTCGAAGCAGGTGTAATGAACGTTCGCCTCGCGGCCACCCGTGGGTCCGGTGCCGCGGGCTAGGTATTGCTGGAAGAACTCGAGCGGAGTCCCACCGAAGAGGAAGAGCCCTCCTGCGGTACGTATGGTCTGGGCAATCACGTCCCCCGCACCATCGGAGGTCCTCCGCATGGCGAACGCCCCGCCGACGCCTACCGCCTCCTGCCCTAGACCCCGGTACATGCCCCCGCCCACGTGTCCCTGCTTGTGAAGGAGCTCGAGACGCTCCTCGGCGGCACGGTGAAGGGCCAGAGCCCGGTAGATGTCGAGAAGCGCGCTGCGTGTCAGGTCGAGGGCCACGGGCTCGTCACCCGACGCCTCGTCGAGCATTGCCCCGGACGTCCTCAGCGACCTGCTCTACGGAGAGGAGGGCGGCGGGTCGGCCGGCACCTCGGCAGGCGGCGGAGTGGGCTCGCCCGCTGTGGGTTGCTCGTCGAGCCCAGGGATCACGGGCGTGGGCGCACCTTGCTGGACGCTTTCCCGCAGGATCGACTGAGGCGCCGACGCCCGGGACGACATGATCGAAAGGACGAGCGCCAGGAACATGAAGAGCGTCCCGGTGGTCCAGGTCGTCCGCGTCAGCACCGATGCGGCCTGGCGGCCGGCGAGAATGCCGTCGGTGGCTGTAACGCCGCCACCCATGGCCGCCAAACCCCCGCCTTTCCCAGCCTGGAGGAGGATGACGGTCCCCAGGATGAGGCCGTCCAGAACGAGCAGAAGCAGCAGAAAACCGTACATTCGTCGGCCAATCTCGGTTCGGTTGCTGATGAGAGGATAACCATCGTCCCACGTCCGTCCAGTGTCAAGCGGCTGGAGGGGTATCTCCGGTTACTTTCTAGACTTAGGCATCAACCGTAGAGGCCGGCTCGCCCGTCGCCCAGCACCCGCTGCCGCGCCAGCAGGGTCATCCGGCTTCGGCGATCCGGGAGAACGAGTCCGGATCGAGGCTTGCGCCCCCGACCAACACTCCGTCGACGTCGGTGGCGGACAGCAGCTCCGAAGCGTTCGCAGGCTTGACGCTTCCACCGTAGAGAATGGACAACGTCCGTGCACGATCGACTCCGATTACCTCGGACAGGCGAGCCCGCAACGTTGCGTGGGCGGCAGAGGCGTCTGCTGGAGTCGCGGTCTCTCCGGTGCCGATGGCCCACACGGGCTCGTACGCGATCAGGAAGTCCTGCGTCCCTGAGAGGGCGCCGAGAGCTGCGTCCAACTGCCGAATGATCACCTCGTCAACACGCCCCGCGTTGCGATCCTCAAGGGTCTCCCCAACGCAGACGACAGGCGTCAGCCCGGCGCCCACCGCTGCCCTGACTTTGGCGGCAACCATCTCGTCCGTTTCTCCGAAGACGTGGCGTCGCTCCGAGTGTCCGATGAGCACGTGACTGGCGCCGGCGCCGCGGGCCATCGGGGCAGAGATCTCGCCCGTGAAAGCGCCCGACGGCTCGTGATGGATGTTTTGCACGCCCAACAACACCGTGGGATCGGCGGGTAGAGCGGCTTTGGTCGCTTCGAAAGAGATGGCCGGCGGGAACACGAGGATCGTAGGCGCCTCGCCTGGCAAGATCGGCTGGAAGGTTTCGAAAAACCTCCGCGCGTCCGCCGGCGAGTGGTGCATTTTCCAGTTCCCGGCAATGACCGGCTTGTCCTTCATCGGATCTCCTAACAGATGAACGGTTCGTATTCGGCCGGCGCTCGAACGCCACGCGACTTTCCAAACGGGACACGAGGTTCCCTAGTCCGCATTCGAGAGCGCCTCCACCCCGGGTAGCGGTCGTCCGGCCAGAAACTCGAGCGACGCGCCTCCCCCCGTTGAAACGTGCGTAAGGCGGTCGGCCACGCCGGCGGCTTCCGCTGCGGACGCCGAGTCGCCGCCACCCACGATCGTCACCGCCCCCGAGTCGCTCGCCCCCGCGACCGCCTCCGCAACGGCGAAGGTGCCCCTCGCGAACGGTGGCATCTCGAACACGCCCATTGGCCCGTTCCAGACGATCGTGCGCGCGCGAGCCAGCTCGGCACTGAACATCGAGCGGCTGTCCGGCCCGATGTCCCCAATCTTGTCCTCGCCCGCGACCTGGTCTCGCCGCGCGCACCGTGTCTCAGCGTCGCGGGCGATGGCGGGTGCCACGATACAGTCGACGGGCAGGAGGACTCGATCCCCCGCCTTCTCGAGGATTTCACGTGCTACGGTCACCCGATCTTCCTCGACGAGCGAGTTCCCGATTTCCAGCCCCAGGGCACGAAGGAAGGTATTGGCCATTGCGCCACCGATGATCAAGCGGTCGACCCGGGACAGGAGGTTGTCGATCACGTCGATCTTGCCGGAGATCTTCGCGCCGCCCAACACGGCGACGAAGGGGCGCTCGGGGCTCGCAAGGGCGTCGCCGAGAAACCGTAGCTCCGCTTCCATCAGATACCCAGCCACGGCCTCTCCACCCCTTTCCCGAACGGCAGCGGCCACTCCGGTCGTCGACGCGTGTGCCCGATGGGCCGCGCCGAAGGCGTCGTTCACGAAGTGGTCTCCCAGCGCCGCCATCGCCGCCGCGAGAGTGGGGTCGTTGCCGGTCTCGCCGGCGAAGAAGCGGGCGTTCTCCATCAGAATGACGTGCCCGGGCTCGAGCTGAGCGACACGATCGAGAGCGGCGGGGCCCACCGTGTCGCCGCTGAAGCGGGTTGGGAACTCGAAAAGCTCCCCCAGTCGGTCGGCTACGGGCGCCAGGGAGGCCGAGGGGTCGGGTCGCCCCCCTGGACGTCCGAGATGGGAAACGAGCACGAGGGCGGCCCCCCGTGCACACAGATGGCGGAGGGTCGGCAGGGTCCGCCGGATGCGCGTGTCGTCAGCTACGTCGCCGTTCCGCAGCGGCACGTTGTAATCGACGCGTACGATCAGGCGTACGCCGTCGAGGGACTCGGGAAGCAGGTCCTCTACTGACTTCTTTCGCATGGGCAGGTCATTGAACCACAGAGAGGGCCACGATGGGATCGTCACGGCCCCAACCGGTCATTGGGGGGTGGGGCGGGTCGCCCATGCGAGCGTCACGGATGTCATCTTCTGGGCGGCGCAAGGAGATGGCGGAGACGGAGACGATGTCAGCCGATTTCGAGAGCTCTGCTAGTCTCGGTCAGCCTCTCGCCGCCCCGCAAGGATACGAAGACTCTCAAGAGGTACGATCCCGGAACGAGACCGTCCAGGTCGACCGTCAAGTACTCGGTCAGCCGTGCCTGCGGCCGCCGGCTTCGGTCCCAGACGCGCCGGAACTCGAGCTCGCCCGCCGGCTTGAACGGAAGGCGGGCCACCCGGTTCGTCGCTAGGCTCACGGCCTCTACGTGGACCAGGTAACCGTCGGCGTCCCAGGGGAGATCGTAGACCTCGAACAGCACGCCAGCGAGGCCGCGCTCCAACGTCCCGGGTGCGGTGCGCGGAACCGTTCGAGCCGAGCCCCGGGCCACATCTGCCGGCTTGAAGGGAGCGACCGGCTCGACGAAGAGCGGATCGGACAACGTGAGTCCCACGCCCCGAGCTTGGGAAGAGATCGGCGTCAGCAGTTTGGCAGCCTTCTCCAGGGCCGGATGGTACAGCTCCACGACCAGTCTGTTGGCTTGCCGGTCCACCGGGACGAGCAGGTGGAGCGGACCCTCGGCGGCGGGAATCTGTCGCCGATCCACGATCCAGCGCTGGTCGTCCGCTCCGATCAGCGAGACGCAGATCTCGAGCGGAGATCCGTCGGCGGTTGCCAACGCGGCGGGGATCTCCGTGTGCACTTCGATTTCGACACCCCCATCGGTTGCGCGGAACCGTCCGAGCTGAGCCGTGAGGGGCAATATCGATCCGTCCCACGCGTCGTAACGGTGCGGGAAGACCCGGCTGAACTCACCCAGGTGAGCCCGCCCTTCTTCGGTGAGCTCGAGATTCAGTGAGACCGCCGGCCGCCGAAACGTGAAGTCCGGGCCCGGCCCGTAGTCCCAGAAGACGGTCCGGAGGCCCGAGCCCTCACCCACGGAGCGCGTCGCGAGAGGCGCACCATAGCGGACCCAGATCTCGCCGGCGTCCGTGCTCAAACCGCCGAAGCGAAGATGTGCGTAGGTCGCACGTGCCAGATGCTCGACCTCCCGTTCGTTCACCGGAGTCACGATCAGCGGATCGCGCGCCGCCCAGAAACGTTCTCGGGCCTCGTCTCGCTCACCTCCATCGAGAGCGGAATACGCCTCGCCCTCGGCCGGCTCGAGGAGGGGCCGGATGTCCTCGAACTCTCGGACTTCGGCAGCCGGCATCCCGGCGAGCGCCTCCGTAAACGCGCGCCACGCGTCGTCCACCCGCCCCAGCCGGTTGAGCGCCATGCCGGAGAGGAGCAACGAGTGAGGATGCCGGCCGGACCCGGAGACGAAGGTCGTCGCGCCGTCCCAGACGTCGCTCCATCGTCCCTCGTCAACCAACGCAAGAAGGACCTCCACATTCGCCCGCAAATGCCCCCGGTCAGCCTCGATGGCCGAGTAGAAGGAGCCCATCATCTCGTTGAAGTCGCGCTCCTTCAGCGGCGCCAGCGGCTCGAAACGAGAGCGCATCAGCTCCGCGAAGCGGTCCGGGCAGAGGTAATTCCAGGCGATCAGCGTCTCGGAGGTGGAGTAGACGCCCGTGGGCGATATGGGCGTTACTCTCGGGCAGCCGACGGCGCCCACAGCGACGGCCGACACCTCTCCCAAATCGCTCCACGCCAACCACTCCTCTCGGATGAGCGCTCCACGCTCGTAGAACAGATCAGCTCTGACCCCGGGGGGTACCCGACCTCCGGCCTCCTCCGCACGCTCGATGCCCCGATCGAAGAGGCGTTTCGCGTCGTTTCGGAGTCCCTGTGTCCTCCGAATGCGACCCAGGGCCAGGAAGGGAGCAGGGTTTTCGGGGTCCCGCGTCAGCGCCGCTTCGAGTGCATCCACAGCGTCTACGCGCCACTCGAGTGGCCGATGCCCAACAGGAGGCTCTCCCGCGAGCAACTGCTTTAGATCGCCCCACTTCTGGTCGATCCTGCCGTCCTCCTCCATCGCGCGCCACAGGAGCTCTCGCGCACTTGCAGGGAGCGATGTAACGGGCGGCAGGACTGGCGAGGGCTGCCAGTCGGGCTCCAAATCAGGCGTACGGAAGGAGTCGGGCGACATGTCCTCTAGCGACGCGACGACCGGGGGCGGCCCGAATCCCGCAATCGGTGGCCGGAACCGGACGTCGAACTCCACCCAGGTCCCCACTGGAATGCCGTACCGTCTGGCGGGAGAAAACGCGAACCGGCTCGCCGCGGTCATGGCGGCTCCGTCGAGGCGCACAATGCCCGAGGACGACGCCACTTCGGTTTCGGATACGTGGCCTTGGGGGTCGACCCATAGCTGCAAACGTACCGTTCCGCCCACGCGAGCGAGCTGAAGGTCAGTCGGATAGTGCTCGGCGATCAGGGCTTCCGAACGCGCGCGGTCCACCAAGCTGGGAAAGGTGACGCTCGGGCCTGGTGAAAAGGCCTCGTCTTCGGTCGCGTAATCCGTCGCGACCGCCTCGGCCGACGGTGCCTCGTACCGGAAGTCCTGCACGATGTCCGGAGTGGTCTCGAGGTCGACCACCGGCAACGGCACGGGCACCTCCGGCTCGCTCAGGACCTCACCAGGCCCGTCCTGTACGACCGAGATCAATCTGACCAGCCCGGCTCGCGCGGGTGGGACGGTAATCGCCACCAACATGATCGCGGCCGCGACGGCGAATCCAACGCGCGCCCGCGACGAACTCTGCGGAGTGCCCAAGTCGGACCATTCACGCGCGAGCTCCGCCTGGAGCTCCGGATCGAACGAGGGCCTTTCCGCGAACTCGATGGAGGAGAGCTCTCGCTGCAGCTGTTCGAGCTCTCCCCCGACCGAAAGCGGATCGGGCATCTCATCCTGTCGTGCTGGGTTCATATCGTCTCGTATTCGGTTTTCAAGTCGTCTCATGCTCCGCGCGGGCGACCGCTTCCTTGAGGCGCTTCAGAGAACGATGAAGCCGCACAGCGACCGCGTTGAGACTGATCTCCAGAGCGTCGGCAATCTCGCTGTTGCTCAATCCCGCTCCGTACCGCAGGGAGAGGACCTCCCGGTCCACCTGTCGCAGCGTCTGATTGGCGTTGAGAAGGCGCTGGACCCGCTCCTCGCGCAGCAGCCGTTCTTCCTGCGAAGGGACGTCGGAGACGAGATCGGGCACCCGGTCGAGCGAAACGTGGAGCGACCCGCGCCGTCGCAGCGACCTGAGGTGGTCCGTGACCGCGTTGCGGGCGATGCGCAGAAGCCACGTCCGTGGGGACGCTCGCCCGGGCTCGTACCGAGCCAGCGAGCGCAACGCTTTGAGGAAGACTTCCGACGTGACGTCCTCCGCCACCTCCCGCGTCGATACGCGGAAACGGACGTACCGGTACACCGTCGCCCGGTGATCGCTATACCACACAGCGAAGTCGGGGGGCAGACCGGCATCCGGCCGGCTCCCGGTGTGAACGAATGGAGTCCCCGGAGTCTTCGGCTCTACGCGCATCAAGTGATGATACGCCATTGACTCAACCGTGTTACGCGGTGCGACCCGGAGCCGAGGCACCGCGACGTGCGCTAAGACCACACTAGTGGCCTGTAACAGATGGTTGTCGAGTACCGAGAGCGGGGAGGCAGCGAGTCCAGTGGCGGCTCGAGCTCAGGTTAAGTCGGCTTCCCGGGATGCTTCCGGCTCACCTGCGCTGAGACACGCTCACGATCGCGTGACGACAGGTCGACGTCGAGCGCCGTATCGCATGCACCGAATGCTCGCGATGGTAGGAGTGGACGCCGAAACGGCGTCCATATGTCCGCAGACCGGGCAGCGGTAACGCTGCCAGATCTCGCTGGTCTCACCGCGGTTCGTCCACTCCTGATCGGAGCTCTGCGGTTCGGTCATTCGGTCCTCCCTTCTCTCCCCGTTTTCAGCACGGTCCTCAGTGGACGCGGGGGTCGCTGGTCACGTCGTCGCGGACGCCGGCATTCGCTCGCCCACGAACTGAACGAGGTCGACGACGCGTGACGAATAGCCGGCTTCGTTGTCGTACCACGAGAGCACCTTAACGAGGTGCCCGTCGATCACGTTGGTGCTCATGGCGTCGACGATGGAGCTGTAGGCGTTCCCCGTGTAATCGATGGAGACGAGCGGCTCGTCGGACACGTCGAGCACACGGCTCAGGGGCCCACTGGCGGCTTCTCTCATCGCGTGATTCACCTCGTCGATCGTCGTGGCGCGTTCGACGTCGGCTACGAGATCCACGATCGAGACGTCGGGGGTGGGGACCCGCACGGACATGCCGTCGATCAGTCCATCGACCTCGGGGATTACTAGGCCGGTCGCTTTCGCGGCACCGGTGGTCGTCGGAATCATCGACACGGCGCCTGCCCGAGCCCGCCTGAGGTCCTTGTGCGGCTGATCGAGCAACGCCTGGTCGTTCGTATACGAGTGGATGGTGGTCATCAGTCCTCGACGGAAGCCGAACGACTCTCGGAGGACTTTGACGACCGGTGCAAGGCAGTTCGTCGTGCAACTCGCGTTGGAGATGATGTGGTGCCGCTCGGGATCGTAGTCATCCTGATTTACGCCCAGCACGACGGTCACGTCCTCGCCCTTCGCTGGCGCGCTGATCACCACTTTGCGCGCTCCCGCCGCGATGTGCTTGGAGGCCCCGTCGCGGTCGCGGAAGAACCCCGTGGACTCGACCACGATGTCGATTCCGAGCTCCGCCCAAGGAAGCTTGGCCGGATCGCGCTCGCTGAAGACCTGGATCTCGTCTCCATCGACGATCAGCCCGTTTCCCGACAGCTCGATGCTCCCGGGATAGGCGCCGTGAACGGAGTCGTACCGAAGGAGGTGCGCCAACGTAGCGTTGTCCGTGAGGTCGTTGACGCACACGAAGTCGACGTCGGACGCGCCAGCGCGCTTCGCGGCCCGCAGCACATTGCGGCCGATGCGGCCGAACCCGTTGATGGCAACTCGAATCGACATACGGTGGTGACTCCTCGCTACGCTCTGGTTGGAGAGGCGGGCGGTGGGCCCTGGGCGCTCCGCCCTCCGGGAAGGGCCCGGGAATACGTTATGAGAGTGACCCCGCGCACGCCGGCTCCGTTGAGCTCTTCGGCTGCGGCACGGGCGGTCGCGCCGGTGGTCAGCACGTCGTCGACCAAGACGACATCTGCCCCGCGTAATCGGTTCAACGCTTGCTCCCCGAGCGAGAAGGCGTTTTTGACGTTAGCCAGGCGCTGTTGTGGGTGCAAGGACACCTGCGTGCGCCCTCCCGAAGCCCGCGAGAGCGCCCTCACACAGGGTAGGTTGGCCCGTTCTGATAGAGCTACCGCGAGTACCTCCCCTTGGTCGTATCCTCTGTCGCGTCGACGTTCCCGAGACGTCGGGACGGGGACGACGACGGCCCGGGTCAGATCGCTCCGGAGGGGGTGCAAGCACCGGGCCATGGGCCTCGCCATCGCCCATCCGAGCTCCTGCCAACCCTCGTACTTTAGTGCGTGCACGATGACGTCTGCGGGTGGCTCCAGAGCCACGCCACACCGGGCGAAGCGCAGGAAATCCGGCCAATCCAGGCATGGCCGGCCCGGCCGGTAGCCGGTCCCGAGGGGAAAGTCGCAGCGACGACAACGCGGAGCCGGTGGGGGTCGCAATCGCCCCCGACACGACGTGCACACGAGTCGCACACCGGACTCGAGCGGGACGCGCGCGCCACAGGCGATGCATGCGGACGGCAGGAGGAAGTCGACAAGGCGGGTCACCGCGTCGGACGTTCTCACTCCCGCCGGACCCGCGCCAGTGCCTCTCGCATCGCCGCGAGCGGGGCTTCCTGATTCCACCAGAACTCGAACGCCACCGCGCCCTGCTGGAGAAGCATCTCAGCCCCGTCCATCGAGTGGATTCCGCGATCGCCGGCAACTGCGGCGAAGCGAGTTCCGGCGGGAGCGTATACCATGTCCATCACGGCGCCTACGGGTCCGAGACGATCCAGCTCGACCGGGAGCGCGTCGTCGACGTGAAGGCCGAGGGAAGTCGCGTTCAGGACAAGATCGAAGCCCTCTCCCGCCACCGCCCGGACATCTTCCTTGACGTGCACCCGCTCGTCGCCGATCCGCCTCGCCATGGCCAGTCCCTTTACGGTGGTCCGATTGACGACCGAAACATCGGCGACCCCCTCGTCGATGAGAGCCGCGAGGGCCGCTCGCGCCCCCCCACCCCCCCCGATCATGAGAACACGAGCGCCGAAGGGCGGACCGTCCAACAGCGCTCTGACGGCGCGCTTCACTCCCTCGACGTCGGTGTTTTCCCCCCGGATGCGCCCGCCCTCTCCCCAGAACGTGTTGCACGCCCCTGTCCGACGCACAGTCTCACCTGCTTCGTCGAGGACAGTGGCAGCCCGCTCTTTGTGAGGGAGCGTGACGTTGCCTCCGCCCCCTGCCCGGGCCAGGGCCCGCATGATCCCATGCAGATCCTCGGGCGCGCACTCCAACGCGGCGTAGACGCCATCCAGTCCGGCGGACCGGAAGCCCGCGTTTTGGATGACGGGCGAAAGGGAGTGCGCTACCGGGCTCCCGAGAAGCGCAAACAGGCGCGTGGATGCCAGCGGGCCTTCGATCCGCGCGCCCGCCTCGAGCGTCACGGAGCAACGATGGGCTCGAGGCGACCCAGAAGGCGCTCGACCAGCCCGGCCAACTCTTCGAAGGTCGCTCCATACTCTGCTTCGCTGCCCCCGTACGGGTCCATCACCCCGTCGCCCGCCTCCTCTCCTTCAGGTCGCCCCCCCGCGAAGTCGGTGATGACGGCGGCCCGATCTCCGGCACCGAGGTCGGCGATCGCCAACACGTGATGCGGCGCCATCACGAGGATGAGGTCAGCCCATTCGAGAAGTTCGGGCGTGACGCTCCGCGTAACGTGACCAGCGAGGTCCAGTCCGTGGGCCGCGGAAGCCCTCCTCGCGCCCTCTGAGGCAGGCGAATCGCCGCTGGCGCTCGTGCCTGCCGAGGCCACGTCGACGTGATGCCATCCGCGTTGGATCAACGACGATCGGGTAATCACCTCGGCCATCGGGCTTCGGCAGCTGTTCCCGGTGCAGACATAGAGGAGATGGAAGGACTCCACCTCGTCGTGCGACTCCGCGCGTTCACTCATTGATGTCCGGCCATGCCTTTTCGAGTCGTTGCACGCTCACGGCCCCGTTACGTATCAGGACGGGCCGCACTCCAGTGCAGTCCACAATGGTGGATGCTGCCGCTCCCCTCGCCGGGCCGCCGTCGATCACCCACAGCTCCTCGCCCGCACCCAACGAGCGAGCCGCCTCCAGCGCCTCCGAGCCCGAGAGAGCGGGGCGACCACCCGGTGGATTGGCGCTCGTCGATGTGATCGGCGCTCCAAGAGATGCCAGCAGCCCCTTTACGAACGGACCGCTGCTCACCCGGACGGCGACGGCTCCTTCCGCGCTTCGGACCCCGGATGGAAATGCGCCTTCCGCATCGCTCAGGACCAGCGTCAAAGGACCCGGCCAAAACAGCTCGGCGAACCGGCGAGCGCTCGCGTGCCAAGTGAGTCCCCACGCTTGCTCAGCATCCGGCAACAGCAGGACGAACGGTTTCGGGCTCTCCCGGGGCTTCAAGGCGGCGAGCGAGCGAATCGCGTCGTCCCGCGCGAGACCCCCGAAGCCGTACACCGTATCTGTGGGATACGCGAGCAGCCCACCGCCGCGAAGGTGAGCCGTCACCTCTTCGAGCTCCGCTGGAGACAGCGTCCCGGCCTGGGAGTGGATGATCCGCGGGGTGGTCACCCGTCTCTGGGCGCCGCTTGCAGAAGCAGCTCCGCCAAGGCCAGATCCTCCACCCGGGTCACCTTGATGTTGTGCGGAGAGCCCTCCACCATCGTGACCACACCGCCCAACCTCTCCACCAACGCTGCGTCGTCTGTTGCGACGACGCCGTCTTCGCTCGCTTGCCGGTATGCCTCCGTCAGAGTACGGCGCGGGAATGCCTGAGGGGTCTGAGCATGCCAGTAGCGAGCGCGTTCCGGCGTCGCGACGACCCGGCCTCGATCGTCTACCTCTTTCAAGGTGTCTACAGCCGGCCACCCAGCAACAACCGACTGTCCCGCCGCAGCGGCCCGGACGCATCGATCGACGACTGCGGGGGTGAGCAAGGGACGAACGCCGTCGTGGACGAGGACAATCTCCACTTCGGGAGGCAGCGCCGCGAGGGCACGCGCCACGGATCCGCTCCGGCTGTCTCCTCCCGTCACCACACGGATCCTCGAGTCGGCCCGGGTCAGCCAAGGAGGTGGATCCTCCGCCACCTCCACTGGGAGCGCCACGATGATTACGAGGACCGCATCCATCGCGAAGAAAGGGCGAACGGCTCGCAGCAAGACAGGCGCTCCGGCCAACTCCAGGAACTGTTTGCGCGTTCCTCCCATTCGACGCCCCTCGCCGGCGGCTGGGACGACGACACCCACACGCTGCGCCGGACGATTCGCGTCCCGCCCCCCTCCTTCGGCCGTCACCGCTCCGAGTAGCCGCCTCCACCCCCGCTACGCCCGCCGGGTGAGAGGGGAGCCGTGTCACCCGGCTCGACGGCGAGGTTGTCGAAGCGCGTATAGGACTTGTGGAAGTAGAGGGGAACGACGCCCGTGGGGCCGTTGCGCTGCTTGCTGATAATCAGCTCCGCTCGCCCCTCGATGGAATTGCCGTCGCGATCCACGGGTCCATGGTAGTACTCGGGGCGGTACAGGAACATGACCAGATCGGCATCCTGCTCGATGCTTCCGCTCTCCCTGAGGTCGGACAGCTGGGGGCGATGATCGGTGCGCTGCTCTGGGGCTCGGCTCAGCTGGCTCAGCGCAACGACCGGCACGTCGAGCTCTTTGGCCAGAGCCTTGAGGCCGCGAGAGATCTCGCTGACCTCTTGTTGGCGGTTTTCGGCCCGGCGGGATCCCGTCATGAGCTGCATATAATCGATGACGAGCAGCCCCAGGTTCGTCTCGGCCTTGAGCCGGCGCGCCTTTGCGCGCATCTCCAGCACGCTGGCCCCGGGTGAGTCGTCGATCCACAGTGGCGCCGTATTCAGGTGTCCCGCCGCGGCCGCGAGACGCTGGTACTCGTCCGCGGAGAGCTTGCCCCGTCGAAGCTTCTGTGCGTCGACCCGGCCCTCCGCACAGAGCAGCCTCTGGACGAGCTGCTCTTTGGACATCTCGAGAGAGAACACCGCAACCGGAACCTCGTGGTCGATCGCGGCGTTCTGGGCGACGTTGAGGATCCAAGACGTCTTCCCCATCGACGGACGGGCCGCGACGATCGTCAGATCTCCTTTCTGGAGACCCGCGGTGAGATAGTCGAGATGCGTGAATCCACTTGGGACCCCGGTGATGCCAGAAGCGGATTCCTGCAGCCTTTCGATGTGCTCGAAGGTGGGCCAGAGGATCTCCTTGATCCACACGAAGCCTTCGCGGTCATGACTCTCCGCCACCCGGAAGATCCGCTGCTCGGCCTCGTCGAGCACCTCTTCCACCGCACGCTCGCCCTGTTCGTACACGTCCCGGATAATCTGGGAGGAGGCGTCGATCAGTCGTCGCAGCAGTCCCTTTTCACGCACGATGCGGGCGTGATACTCGATGTTCGCGGCCGTGGGTACCGCGTCCAACAGCTCCGCCAGGTACTCGAGCCCCCCAGCGCCGTCCAACTCTTCCGTCTTGCGGAGGTCGTCGCTGACGGTAATCACGTCGATGACGTCGCCTCGCTCGAAGAGCCGCACCATCGACCGGAAGATGCGTCGATTCGCCTCCCGGTAGAACATCGAGTCGGACACGACCTCGACCGCGAGCGGGACCGCTCCACGATCAATGAGCATGCCCCCCAACACGGAGATCTCGGCTTCGAGGGCATATGGCGGCTGGCGATCGTATGGAGGCGCGATCGGGGAGGCCAACGTTGTGCTCGTGTTCACGCGCGCTCAGCGGTTCGAAGTGGGCGGCCAGAGGCACTGGCCTTTCGCGAGGACCGGGTTGCGCTCGTTATTTCCCGTCGGGCTGCCGGCCGGATCCGTCGTGATCCATCACCTCCCGGAGGAGCTGGAGATCGTCCCAAGTTGCCCGAGTCCAGCCGGGATTTCTCAGCAGAGCCGCCGGGTGGTATGTCACGATCGCGGTAACCCCACCGTAATCGTATACCTCCCCGCGAAGCTTGCCCAGGGGCAGTTGGCGGCCGGTGACGAATTGCGCCGCAAAGCCCCCTACGGCCAGGATCACGTCCGGTGATACGAGCTCGATCTGTTGACGGAGGTAGGGCGTGCACGCCTCGATCTCGGCCGGGCTGGGGTTGCGGTTCCCCGGTGGCCGACACTTGATCACGTTGCAGATATAGACCGACTCCTCGCGGGACAAGTCGATCGCGGCGAGCATGAGGTCGAGCAGCTTGCCGGCCTGGCCCACGAACGGCAGGCCGGTTCGGTCCTCGTTCGCGCCGGGCGCTTCTCCAATCACCATGAGCCGGCCGTTGGGGTTGCCGTCCGAAAAGACCACCTGAGTGCGGCCGGTCGCGAGGGCGCACCGCTCGCAGCCGAGGGCCATCCTACGCACCTCTTCGTACCCGAGGGGCAGCTCGACTGCTTCACCGGCCGGGCCCTCGTCCTCCTGCTGGATCCCCTGCAGAACATCCGCCGCGGCCAGCCGGTCCAGGATGATCGGTCCCTGAGCTAGCTCCTCGCACTGGCGGAGATAGCGTGCGAAATCCTCGCGGTGCACGCCGCTGCGCCGCGTCACCGTCCCTCCGCTAGG
The DNA here is from genome assembly GCA_965248625.1 of Longimicrobiales bacterium. Classification (GTDB taxonomy): domain Bacteria; phylum Gemmatimonadota; class Gemmatimonadetes; order Longimicrobiales; family Gaopeijiaceae. Next base: position 4,651,892 of record OZ252109.1, read on the forward strand.
CCGCCGAGCCGGTCGAGGATCGTCTCCGCCACGTCGTCCTTCGGCAGCACGGGAAGCTCCTCCACCCCACCGGCTGGATCGATCAGGGTGACCCGGTTGGTGTTGGATTCGAACCCTGCCCCCTTCTCTACGGCGCTGTTGGCGACGATCAGGTCGAAGGCCTTGCGCTCGAGCTTGGCGCGCGCGTTCGCGACGAGGTCCTCGGACTCGAGCGCGAAGCCGACGACATAGGCTCCCGCCTTTCTCAGAGGGACGGTCTCCAACGCGACGTCGGGGTTCGCGACCAGCTCCACCTTGATTTCCGCCCCCGCGTCCGCGCGCTTGATCTTGCCTTCTCGAGCTCGAGCCGGCCGATAGTCCGCGACGGCGGCGGCGAAGAGCACCACGTCCGCCCCGGGAATCGCATCACGCACCGCGTCGTGCATCTCGAGGCCTGTCTCGACGTCGATCCGCTCCACACCCAACGGCGGGTCGAGTGCGGTGGGTCCTGAGACCAGCAGCACTTCGGCGCCTCGTCGCCAGGCAGCGCGAGCGAGGGCGTACCCCATCTTGCCGGACGATCGGTTCCCCACGAAGCGCACGGGGTCGAGCGGCTCCAGGGTCGGCCCTGCGGTGACCAGGACGCTCTTGCCCGCGAGGAATGGATCTTCGGTCAGCGCCCGCCCCACGTGCTCGGCAATCTCCAGCGGCTCGAGCATCCGGCCTGGTCCCTCTCCCTCACCGAAGGCCAGGGGCCCTACAGCCGGACCGGCAATGGCGTAACCCAAAGCTTCCTGGAGATGAGCGAGGTTCCGACCGGTCTGTCGATGGGCGTACATGCGGTCGTTCATGGCGGGACAGACCACGACCGGCGCCGTCGTCGCGAGGAGGGTGGTCGTCAACAAGTCGTCGGCGCGGCCGTGAGCGGCGCGCGCGATGAAGTCGGCCGTTGCGGGGGCGACGCAGACGAGGTCGGCCTCGGCACCCAGACGGACATGGAGCGCCGCGCCCTCGGCCGAGAAGAGCTCGCTCAACGCTCGCCTCCCGGTCACGGCCTCGAAGGTGAGCGGCTCGATGAAGCGCTTCGCGCCCTCTGTGAGCACGACGTCTACATCGGCACCCAGACGGGTCAGGTCGCGGGCCAGCTGCACCGCCTTGTAGGCTGCGATGCCGCCCGTGACTCCCAGCACGATTCTGCGTCCCGCCCACGGCGGCCGCGGAACGAGGTCGGCCACGATTCCGGCTCCCTAGCAGGTCGCAGTCGATTCGCGATTCGACTACTCGTCGCGACGGCGGCGCCCAACCAGCCTGTATTCGATCTTGTCGGAGGTGAGCGCCTCGAGGGCCTTCGTCGTCAGCTTCTTCTCCTCGATGGGCATGGCATCGCGAGGCATTGCGTTGAGCTCTCTCGCGTACTTGGCGGCGACCAAAACGCCCAAGTACTTGCTCAGAGTCGACTCGGCCACTTCTGCCGGTGTGAATACACGCATTTGTTCTCCGTTGTTGATGTCCCCTCATCTCGACGAGGAGGAGGTTGTTTCACGGCCGGGACCCGGTCCCGACCTCCGGTCACCCGCCGGCGCCGGCGAACTCCCTCGCGAGCAGAACGTCTATGTCCTTCTGCAACGTCTCGACCTGGGCATCGAGCAGCCGCGCGCGCCGAGGCCGATGGCCCTCCGCAGCGACGATCGCTTCGACGGCGGCGACCGCGGATTGCAGTTGGTCGTTCACCACTACGTAGTCGAACTCGGCCGCTTGAGCCAACTCGTCCCGTGATGCGCGCATCCGGCGGGCGACTTCGTCCGCCCGCTCGGTTCCGCGCTTCGCAAGACGCTCGGCCAGCGCATGGGCCGATGGCGGGAACACGAAGATAAGCATCGCCTCGGGGACGCTCTCACGGATCTGACCCGCCCCTTGCACGTCGATGTCGAGGACGACGTGTCGACCTCGCTCGGCGGCATCCATCAGGTTGCTCCGCGGTGTGCCGTAGAGGTAGCCGTGCACGCTGGCCCACTCGGCGAACTCATCCTCCTGGACGAGCCTCTCGAACTCCTCCTCCGCAACGAACGTGTAGTCCGACCCACCCTCTTCCCCGAACCGGGGCGGACGGGTGGTTACCGACACGGAGAAGACAAAGCGCTCCGATCCGTCCACGAGAGCGTGGGCGATCGTAGTCTTGCCCGTGCCGCTGGGGGCCGCGAGGACGACGGGGCACGCCCGATGCGGAAGCTGGGTCACTCGACGTTCTCCAGCTGCTCCCGGAGACGCTCGATCTCCTCCTTCATGGCGACGGCCGCAGCCGCGATCGACCCGTCGTTCGCTTTCGAGCCGATCGTGTTCGCTTCCCTGTGCATCTCCTGTACGATAAAGCCGAGTCGCTTGCCGGCCGGGCCGGAACCGTCTCCCTCGAGGGTCCCGTGGAAGAGAGCCACGTGGGACCGGAAACGAACGATCTCCTCGTTGATGTCCCAACGTTCAGCAAGGTGCGCGATCTCCCGAGCGATCCTGTCATCATCGACCGGCACGTCCCCGAGCAACTCTTGTACGGCGCCCCGTAGGCGGTCTCGCTCGCTGAGAAGGCGCTCCGGAGCGCGTTCTTCAACTCGGTTCAGCTGTTCCCGGATCGCGGAGAGTCGAGCCGACAGGTCGTCTTGGAGGCGGCTCCCTTCCGACTCGCGCATATCGATAACCGAGCGGGCCGCGGCCTGCGTCACATCTTTCAGAACGACCTCTTCGATGTTCGGCGCCTTGTCTGACTCCGCCGGCCGAATCACGTCCCGAAAACGCGTGAGCATGTCTAGGTCTACCGCACCTTCCAGTCCAAGGTCCTCGGCTAACCGCTGCATCAGCCGCTGATACGTCCGAGCGCGCTCGAGGTCGAGCTCCAAAGCCGGCTCTTGGAGTGTCTCGCTACGGTCCACAGTCAAGGAGTAGCTCAGGTGTCCTCTGCTGATGAGCTCCTTCAGCCAGCGTTCGATTTGATGGTGAAAACGCTCGTATCCGCTCGGTGTCTTCAGGCTCGTGTTGAAGAAGCGATGATTCACCGTTCGGATCTCGACTCTGAGACGTCCCTGGTCCGTCTCGCGGTCCGCCTCTCCGTACCCGGTCATGCTCCGGATCACGTTTGTCCCCGCCGACAGTTCGCTGGGGTCACCCACTCGTCCTTTGCATCGAATGTTCCTCGCTTGGTCACGAGGCTCGGGGAAGCCCTCGTGTACGGCCCCGGCACGTCGACGGACACCTGTATAGCCTTGAAAGCTAACTCCGGGCGAGCCGGTGCTTCAACCACGGGGGAAGATCGATGACGGGTCAGAAGCCATTTATCGGAAGATCCGTGATGGGTCAGTTCCAGAGCGTCCATTTGATGCCGTAGATCGAGCGCCCCCCTGGAAGAAATCGTTCCGGAAAGTCCTGCAGCTCCTGCCTCGCCGTGAAGTTCTCGGTCAGGATGAAGATGTGCACCGTGACGATCCGTATCTGCAGTCGGAAGTACCAGCTCTGGTTGAACGGTACCGTCACGAGTGACGGGACGCCCTCGGGGCTCTCGGGATCAATGAAGGGCACCGCCATGGGTTCCCTGCCCTCGACACCGATTTCGGTCCAGATCTCGAAATTCTCCGTGGGGAGGAAGGTGTCGTGAAGTCCGATACGTCCGGCCCAGCTCTCTTTCGGCAAGTAGCGCCAGTCGGGCGCGTCTTTGTCCCAGCGCTGATAAGACCCGGCCAGATAAAGCGCGTCGAAGTAAAGAGGGAGCCGGCCGCTGGCCTCGATTCCGGTGCGTTCTCCTCCGGATTGGACGATCCCCGCCGAATCCATAGGGAATCCAAACGGAGCGAGGTTGGCTTGCTCGAGCGTGACGCGCGCCACGCCGAGGTCGAAGGACCCCCAGCCGATGTGCGCTCCCACCCGGGTGGACTTGCGGTCAGTCGTGAAGGGCACGGCCGGACCCGCGATGATGGGGATTTCCGGGATCGTGTCCCGTGGGTCGTCGAGCCTGAACGGAACGCCCTGGACGCCGTCCCGAATCTCGCCGAAGACGGAGACCCCGAAGAGCGGTGCCGTCCACGCGCGAAGACTCGTCATCGTCGCGGACTCTCCGAGCAGCCGTTCGGTGGTCCAGCTTCCCTCGCCACCGAGGATCGGCGAACGAATGCCACCCGACAGCCCGAACGTCGTCGCGGGCCAGGTGTTCCCTCCCACCGAGCGCCACGCGCCTTCCGCCCATACGCTTCCCCGCTCACCAACGGGGCGCTCACCGGACAGCCGGATTCCCACCTGGTCTCGGCTGAGCTGCGCGACGGCAAGCGAGTCGGATTCGGTGGCGTCGAGCTTCGCGGACGACCGGCCACCGAATGCCTCGGCGACGAGCCCGGTGGCGAGCACTGCCCTCGCACGAACGCTCCAGTCCGTGCGCCCGACTTCGGGGGGCGAGTACAGACTGCTGGGTCGGGAAGCGGTAATGCGGCGCAGCTCACCGCGAATGCCAAGCCTGGAGCCCAAGCTCAGCGTGTAGCGGAGCCAGCCACCGGTCATGGCGCCCGGCTCTCTACCGGCAGTGCCGTCCGTGTCGACGCGATCGAGGCCCAACGCGATGCTTCCCCCGAGAGCTCGGGGGTGTGAGAACGTGCCCCGAAACAGATTCGTGTTGAGGTCGCCGGTTCCCGTCTCGACCAGCGAATAGGGGCGGGGGTCGTCGACCTCGATACTGAACAGGTCCACTCGAATGCCATCGGTCGAGCGCCGGACCCGGATGCGTTGGAAGCCGGCGAGGCCGATCTGGGCCAGGTCCGGGGCGGTCCCTTGCAGGGGCAACAGCTCGAAGCCGTCGAGGAAAACGCGGATTCGACCCCCGGCCGCACCGAAGGCAGTCACGATGTTCGGGGCCCCGAAATCTCCACCCCGCAGCGCTGTCGTGCCCGGAATCTGATCGATGAGCTGGGCCAATGAGACGGCGCGATTTGCGGTGAGCGCATCCCGATCCCACTCCCACAGGCCGGTCGCCCACCCCACCGCGGACCGATCCGGGAACTCCGGGAACAGCGTGACCTCGAGGGAATCCGCCTCGGCGTCCAAAGAATCCTGCCCGACGCTCGCTTGGGTCAGGGTGTCCACCGCCACGGAGTCTGGACGGGCCGTCGAATCAGGGGGTTCCTGGGCCTCTATGGGCTGCGTGACGATGGCCCACGATGCTGCCAAGAACAGCGTCAGGCACAGGCGGGGCGTCGCTGCCGCGAGCCGCCTGCTCTTCACGCCGCTCGGCTCCGCACCCAGTCGATGAGGAGTCGGGTTGGAACCCCGTAACCGCCTTTCTTCTGATAGGACAGCTTGCCTTCTCCATACGCCGTCCCGGCGATGTCCAAATGTGCCCATTTCGCGTCGCCCACGAACTCCTTCAAGAAGCAGGCGGCAGTGATCGTTCCAGCTTCGCGGCCACCCACGTTCATGAGATCCGCCGTGGTGCTCTCCAGCTGTTTGCGATACTCCGGCCACAGCGGGAGCGGCCAACAGCGCTCGCCCGTACGCGCGCCCGCATCCCGCAATTCTTGAATCAAGTCCTCGTCGGTGCCCAACACCGCCGACGCGTGCTGACCGAGGGCGATCACACACGCGCCCGTGAGCGTCGCGCAGTCCACGATCGCCGCAGGTGCGAAGGTCCTGGCGTAGGACAACGCGTCGGCGAGGATCAGGCGGCCCTCCGCATCGGTGTTGATGACCTCGATCGTCTTACCCTCGCGGGATCCAATGACGTCGCCGGGCTTCACCGCGCTTCCGTTTACCAGGTTTTCCGACGACGGCACGATACCCACGACGTTCAGTGGCACGCCAAGGCGGGCGATTCCGCTCATCGCACCCAGCACCGCAGCCCCGCCCGACATGTCGAACTTCATTTCTTCCATGCCCTTCGGCGGCTTCAGCGAGATGCCTCCGGCGTCGAACGTGAGGCCCTTGCCGACCAACACCAGAGGTGCGTCGCCCGCGGTCCCGCCAGCGTGTTCGAGAACGATCAGACGGGGTTCCTGGTCCGAGCCCTGAGCAACCGTGAGCAGTGCGTGCATGTTCTCCGCGCGTAACTCCGCTGGACCGAGCACGCGCACCCCGAGACCCGTCTCCTCCGCCATCTGACTCGCTACCTCCGCCAAGTGCGTGGGAGTGGCGACGTTCCCCGGGCGGGTCTGAAGGGTTCGCGCGAAGTTCTCCGCCTCGGCGACGATCGCCCCGGCATGAGCTCCGGCCTCCCTCGCGCTTGGGTCCTCGCCTGCCGTGAGCTCCAGAACCTCGACCCGCGACAGCGGCGGATCTTCCCCGCCGCGTTCCGTCTTCAGCTCGTCGAACTGCCAGGCTGCCAGCACCGCGCCCTCCACCGCCGCCTGCCCGAGCCGCTGCGGCGTCACGGAGCCAGCCCCGCTCGGGTCGATCGTCACCCGGTCGACCCCCAACTTGTCTGCCTCACGGATAGCCGTACCCGCCAATCGTCGCACGCCCTCTTCGTCACATTCCTCTCGGCTTCCCGCACCGAGCATCAGGAGCCGGCTCGGGCCGGACCCATTCTCGGAGCCGTAGAACAGGTGGATATCTCCCGACTTCCCCGACAAGTCGCCGGCGGCCAGCGCGCGTGAAACGGCTTCCGCCGCCGAGGAGCCCCCAGGCGCGGCAAGGGGCGGCGGCTCCTCTCCCTCGAAAAGGAAGACCGCGAGAAGCGGGGTGTCTGGACCGCCCGCGGAGTCAGTGACGATTCGGATGTCCATAGCGGGTCGTCGCACCTACATGTGGTCGATGACGGATTGGCCGAAGACGGATGTGGACACTTTCGTGGCGCCCGACATCTGCCGCTCGAGGTCGTACGTCACGGTCTTGGCGGCCACGGCGCCAGCCAGCCCACGATCTACTGCCTCGGCGGCTTCATTCCAGCGCAAGTGCTCGAGCATCATCGCGGCGGACAGGATGAGCGACCCCGGATTCACTTTGTCCTGGCCCGCGTACTTCGGCGCGGTACCGTGCGTCGCCTCGAACAGGGCCACCTCGTCTCCGACGTTGGCACCCGGCGCCATGCCGAGCCCACCCACCTGAGCGGCACATGCGTCCGAGAGGTAGTCGCCATTCAAGTTGGGAGTCACGATGACTTCGTATTCGTCCGGCCTCAGCAGGACCTGCTGGAACATGGCATCCGCGATCCGGTCATTTACGACGATCCGCCCGTTCGGCTTCTCGCCTTGCCAGGTCGCGGACTCCGGCAACGTCTGGTCTCCGAAGTCGTCTGCCGCCACCTCGTAGCCCCAGTCGCGGAACGAGCCCTCGGTGAACTTCATGATGTTGCCCTTGTGGACCAACGTGACCGTGTGTCGGCCCCGCTCAAGGGCGTACCTCACGGCAGCCGCGACATGTCGCTTGGTCCCGAAGGGGCTGATAGGCTTGATCCCGATCCCACTCAGTTCCCGGATCGATGCGCCCATCTCCTCGACCAGGAACGAACGCACCCTTTCCGCCTCAGGGGTTCCGGAAGCCCACTCGATCCCAGCATAGACGTCTTCGGTGTTCTCACGGAAGATGACCACGTCGAGCTTCTGCGGCTCGCGCATCGGGGACGGCACGCCCGGGATGTATCGTACAGGCCGGATGCACGAGTAGAGATCGAGCTGCTGTCGCAGCGTCACGTTGAGCGAGCGGATCCCACCACCCACGGGAGTCGTGAGCGGGCCCTTGATGCCTACTTTGAACTCGCGCAGAGCATCGTAAGTCTCGTCAGGGAGCCATTCCCCCACCTTCTCATTGGCCTTCTCGCCCGCCAGGATTTCCATCCATGCGATCTCACGCGAGCCGCCGTACGCAGCGCGCAACGCGGCGTCGACGACAGCCTTCGTGGCGTGCCAGATGTCAGGGCCGATCCCGTCGCCCTCGATGAAAGGGATGATCGGCCTCGATGGCACCTCGAGAACGCCATCCTCAACGGTGATCGGCTCGCCCGTCGCCGGAACCGTGGCGTGGCGGTATTCGGCCATCTGGCTCTCCAGGGGAGTGTGCAAGTCGATGTCGGGGGATCGGGGCTTTCGATCCCCGCCGGGGGGCAGCTGGGACCGGGCTCTCGATCCCGCGCCGCCGAACTCTCGTCGTCCGGGGTTTCGGCCCCTCGCCGGGGGCCGGAACCTATTGGACGTTGGAGTCGCAAACAAGCATGGAAGGAGTGTATTTGAGAGACGCTGGCTGGACGGATCGCCGTGGTAACCGGAGGCAACGGCGCGCTCGGCCGGTGGGTCGTCAACGACCTCTCGTCGAGGGGCGCCCGGGTCGTCGGGCGATCAGACCCAGCGTGCTCTACTGGTCCGTCAGTCGCCGCGTGCTAGATTCGGCCCCGTCTGCCATAAACCGTACGACCGCACACCGCCCCAGGAGACCTCGATGAGCCGCTACCTGACGGAAGCGATCGGCACCTTCTTCCTCGTTCTCACGATCGGTCTCACGTCCCTGGCCGGATCCGCGCTCGCTCCGCTCGCGATCGGATCGGCCCTCATGATCATGGTCTACATGGGTGGCCACATTTCTGGGGCGCACTACAATCCGGCGGTGAGCCTTGCCATCCTCATGCGAGGGAAGATGGAGTCCGGGGATTTCGTACCGTATCTGGTCGCTCAAGTCGTCGGTGCCTTCCTCGCTGCGGTGGCGGTCTACTTGATCCTGGGACAGACGTTTGCGCCGACGCCCGCACCGGAGGCCGGCGTCCTCGCCGTGTTGCTGTCTGAATTCCTGTACACGTTCGCCCTCGCCCTTGTCGTGCTTCAGGTGGCGACGGCGGATGCGACCGCAGGTAACTCCTATTATGGGCTGGCCATCGGATTCACGGTCATGGTCGGGGCGTTCGCGGCCGGACCGGTTTCAGGCGGAGCGTTCAATCCGGCCGTCGGCGTCGGACCGACGTTGATGAATGCGATCGCCGGAGGCGGATCACTTGGTGCCCTCTGGTTCTACCTGCTCGGGCCGTTTCTCGGAGGCGCAGCAGCAGCCGTCGTGTTCCGGGTGCAAGCCGCGCCTGAGCCGGCCGCTTGAGCGATCCGTCCTCGTCCGGTCCCGCTGGACGACCACTGGCAGATTCGGCCGGATCTACATGCGGCCCGCCCCCGCGCGTGCCTGATGCCTTCCTGCCGGGCGCCGCCACGGGGCGGCCTCACGTGAACGACTCACCGTGGTGCGATGGCGAGGACCCTCAGGGGGCTGCCGCTTCCATCGACGATCTTCAGCGGTGCGGCGATCACAACGGCGCCGGTGGCGGGCAGCTTGTGCAGGTTCCGTAGGCTGGCGAGGCCGAACTTCCCCGCACCGTGCATGATGGTGTGGTTCGGAAACGGCGGGTCGAAACAGCCCGCCTGACCGGCGTCAGTCCCCACCGTCTCGACGCCCACACCGAGGACGTCTCGTTCATCGGCCAGCAGTCTACAGGCGTCCGCATGGAACCCCGGCGAGTGGGGGCCCGTCCTCCGCGACATTGAGGAACTCCTGTGCGCCCTGCCGCTCACTCCACCCGGTGAGGAGAAGGAACCACGAACCGGCCGGGACGAGCCCATGCTCCGCCTCCCACGCCTCGACGTGCTCGGGCCGAAGGACGAAGTCCGCATCTTCGGCCACTCGCGACCGCACGTCTACGACGCACGCGGGCCCGACGAACCGACTCGGCGGGATCGTGTCGCAGCCGTTGTCCGGGAGGTCCTTCCCCGTGATCCAGTGGACCGGGGCATCGAAGTGCGTCCCCGTGTGCTCGCCGAGGTGCAACGTGTTCCAATACCAGGCGGGACCCTTGTCGTCGTATTGGGAGATGACCTCCATGGTGACGCCGGGCGAAGAAGCGAAGATCTCCGGCAGGCCGATCACGGGCGTTTCAGGACCGAGGGGTTGAGTGAGATCGATCACTTGAAGCCGCCCATCGTTCAGCTGCTGTACGAGCTGTCCTAGGATGTCGGACACGGGGTCCTCGGGATCGAAGGGTTGAATCGGTAGGAAGTCCCCGACGCGAGCTCGAGGACCGTGTGGGCGTGGAGCGCATCCATCCCGTCACTCGATCTCCGCCAGATGGCGCGCGAACTGAAAGCGGTTTTCGAGCAAACCCAAAGGGGTCACGAAACCCGCCGTATCCTTCGGCGACTCGTACACCGCCTCGACCTTCGCCACGATGGTGGTTAGCTCTTGCTCCCTCCGCGCCTCGTCGAAAGCGACGACCAGCTCGTCGGTCGTCGATACGCTCGCCGTGCGCGGCACGCCCGCGGCCGCGGCGATCGCCCGAAGGTCCGTTCCGGTGGACGTAGCGGTCGGAAAGCCGACGACGGACAACAGGCTCTCGTTGTCGAAAACGACGTGGACGAGGTTCGTCGGACGATAGCGCCCAAGCGTCGACAGCCCGCCTAGGTTCATCAAGACCGACCCGTCGCCGTCCAACACCACCACTTGGAGCTCCGGGCGGCTGAGCGCGATACCGAGACCGATCGAGGATGCCAGGCCCATCGCGTGCTGGAGGTAGAAGAAGCTCGGCTTGTGGCCGAGCGACTGAAGCTCCGCTGCGACGGCTCCCATGATCGTGACGACGACACAGCCCTCGAGGCGCGGGTAGAGAGCGTGTAGGGCGTCGATCCTCAACATGGCGCCGTCCGCGTTCGCCGCTTCGGGGCCCATCAAGCTTCCTCCCACATCAGGTCGCGCCCGAGCAGCAGCGCCACGGGCCGGTTCGACGCAATGGCGAGTGTCTGCGCCTCGTGCAGGCGGTGAGCAACCTGATCCCGATCGTCCAAGGTGTCGTACGCGATCCGTAGCGAGTCGAGCACATGTCGGGTGACCCCACCGCCCTCGGTCTGCCAAGGGTCGCGCTCCCCCAGCTCTCCCCGCGCGCTGATCAGCATGAGAAGTGGCACGCGAAAGAGCTGGGCACCCGAGACGATGCCGTTCACAGATGCCAAGAAGCCGTGGTTTTGCATCAGCATCGCGCTCTTTCGGCCCGCGAAATGGGCGCCCATCGAGATGCCGACGCCCTCCTCCTCCTTGGCGAGTCGGACGAGGATCATGTCCGCGTCCTCGTCGGCCATACGGATGAGATGCACGAGCCAAGTCTCTGGCAGGGCGGACAAGAGGCTCACGTCACATGCTTTGAGCGAGTCGTAGATGACGCGAGAGCTATCGACGGATACGGGCATAGGGTCGCGAAACGGTGGCGTCGGTGGCCACGTGGGTCGATGCGGAGGCGCGTCCCAAGCCGGGAAGGCCCACGATCGGGTCACAACCGTTAGAACGGTCACACCCGAATCGTCAAGCCAGGCCGGTCGAGGGGTCGGGACTCGCGCTCCCACTCCACGCTTCCTCGACACAACGCCGCGAGCGAGATTCGTGTAGTCCCGATCGCACAGTCATGGTGGAACGCATCGTCTGCGCCCCGCCCAGGAGGAGTCATGTCAGAAGAACGAAGGGGGCCCAAGATCGTCGCCATCCTCGGAACCGTCCGACCGGCGAGCTATACGTCCAAGGCCCTCGCACTCGCCATCGACGAGGTCGAGAAGAGCGAGCACGCGACCATCCAGGTGTTGGATCCTCGGGAGATGGACCTCCCGTTCCCGGGAGACGAGCGCTCGTCTCCCGCGGTAGCGGAGATACAGGATCTCGTTGCCGAGGCGACAGGGTTGATCATCGCGACTCCGGAGTACCATGGCAGCTTCGCGAGCGCGCTCAAGCTGGTCATCGAGAACCTCGGCTTCCCCTCTCGTCTATCCGGAAAGCCGGTGGCGCTCCTGGGGGTGGCCGGTGGAGCCATAGGGGCCGTCAAGTCACTCGAGCAGCTCCGTGGCGTATGCTCCCACGTCGGAGCCATCGTCCTCCCCGGGTCCGTTTCCGTCGCGAAGGTGCGCTCGGTCTTCGACGCCGAAGGGGACTGTCTCGACGAAAGAGTCGAGCGGCAAGTCCGGTCGGTCGCCACCGGCCTCCTCGAGTACATCAGCCTGAACATCTGCCCGCGTAGGTCCCTGGAAGCGCTCGTCCGCGAGGACGCCGCCTAGTGTGGCGGGTCGCGTTGGGAGTGCTGGTGGGCATCGCCCCGCCTACCCAGCGCTGCACGTGAAAGCGCCGGCGGGATTTACCCGCCGGCGCCTGCATTTTGTCCGAGCTGACCTTCCGACCCGCGCGATCCGAACCGAACCGCGCCACGTGCGCGGGTGGTTGGCGACCTGCTAAGGCCGGCGACCGCGCCTCCACCGCCTCTTCCGGCGGTGCTGGCTATCCTCCTCGGCCTGTTCCAGCTCTTGCCTCGCTTGTTCCATCTCTTGCGCCGAAAGCTCGATCTGTTGCCGTGTCTGCTCCAACTGCTCACGGGCGCGTTCGAACTCGGCCTGGGCCCGCTCCATCTCTCGGACCACGACCCCTTCTGCTTCCTGCAGCTCCTCCATCCTCGCTCGCTCCGCTTGCTCCTGGGCGAGCATGAGCTCCCTCTCGGCCCTTTGTAGCTCCTCGACCACCTCCTGCTCGACGTCTTCGAGCTCCCTGGCCATGACCCGCTCTATTTCTTCCTGGGCACGCGCGAGCTGACTCTCAGCGCGCGCCATCTCGACGGCCGTGAGCCGCTCCGCCTCTTGGAGCTTCCCTTCCATGGCTCGCTCCACTTGCTCCCGAGCGCGCTCGAATTCTCGCTCGGCGGCCCTCAGCTCCTCGGTCAACGCCGCTTCCTGTTCCTTCATCTCCAGCAGCTGGAGCCGCGCTCCATCCTTGAAGACGACCCAGTCACGGCTGGACATCGTCGAGGGCGCGAACCTGAAGTCCGACTCCGGGCGGATGATCACGTCGTAGCGACGGTTCAGGTCCGGGATGATCCTGTGACGAGGAGTGATGACGATCGATCGATCCAGGTGGGGTCGATCTGGAGCGGAGGGTGCCCAGGCCTCGGGACGGTCTGTCGCGTCCGCGATCGCGGCGGTGAGGCCGACTGCACCGGCGGCTCCCGCGAGGACGATGAGGCCGCAAGCGGCGTCTACGGAACGAAGGGTCATGGGGCCCCCAGCGCTGGAGCTTCGAAGGACGACGAGGCGGCCGGTGTACCGTCTCGACCTGTTAGACACATTCGCCCGTGAGGTCGTTGCCTGACAAGTGAAGTGGTCGTGGATGTCGGTTTGCGATCCCCTGATCTCCGGCGTATCTTCGATCTTCGGGGTTTATTCGGTATGGGGGTCTGGCACGACATGACGCGTGATCGGGCCCCCTCGGTGTCTCCAGCCGCTTCTGACGCAGATCGGCGGCAACGCAGAGAGTCGGGGGATCATGTCCGGTATCCAGAGCTTCGCGTCTTCCACCCTTCCAGGAGCACGGGAAGGACGACCCGATCTCTTCTCATACAAAGCCACGAGCGGCCATGGCAGATCCGCGCCCGGGACGGGATCCTACTCGGAGCGGGGGAGCCGGCTCGCTCTCTGCTTCTGGCTTCCCACCTTCGAGCTCCGCCTCGAGCTGGTGCGCTCTCCGGCGCTGGACTCCACCTCGGTGGCCCTGCTCGCCCCAGGGGAATCCAGCCGTAGAGAGATCTGGCAGGTATCGGAGCGAGCCTCGGTCGCCGGTGTCCGTCCGGGGATGCTCGTCTCTCAGGCCGTGGGGCTCTGTACCTCGCTCACGCTCCTCGAGCCGGATCCCGCGCACTACGACGCTGCGATGGAGGAGATGCTGGAGGCGCTGAGCGAGATGAGCCCGATCATCGAGCCGGCGGGGCGGGGCCGAGTCTTCGTGGGTGTGGATGGGTTGGGTCGACTCTATGGCTCCCCCCGCCGACAGGTACGCCAGGGCATCGAGGTCCTTTTTCAGGTCCTCCCTCCCCCACTTGTCGCCGCCCTCCGGGTCGGCTGGGCTCCAGGGAAGTTCGCGGCCTGGGTGGCGGCCGTGGCGTCGGGACCGGGACAGCCGACTCTCGTCCCGGAAGAGGCGTTGGCCCGGTTCCTGGCTCCCCGACCGGTCTCGGCATTGCCAGTAGGCTCCCTCATGGTGGAGCGCCTGGAGCGGCTGGGCGTCTACACTCTTTCCGACCTGCTGAGCCTGCCCGAGGCGGCACTCGTCAGCCAGTTCGGTAAAGAGGGGAAGGATGCCCTCGCATGGTCTACGGGGCGTCGCATCGATCCTGTCCGACCTTGGCATCGTCCGCGACCCATCCGCGCATCCCTCGATTTCCCCGCGCCCGTTGGACTGGCGGACACCCTACACGGCGGCGTGGACCGGCTAATCGAGCGTGGACTCGCCCGTCCGGCACGGAAGGGCAGGAGCATCAAGGGCGTGCGGTTGCTGGCCCGCCTCGAAGGAGGAGGCTCATGGTGCATCGACGCGGTGCTGCGCGAACCGACCTCCGGGCGGGAGGCCATCGCTTTTCCGCTGCGCTCGCGCATGAGCATCGCCCCGCCTCCTCGGGCCGTCGAGGGTCTCGTGCTCGAGTTCTACGACTTCGGCGCCCCCACCTCCCAGAAGGAGATCTTTGGACGCAGAGAGGAGGCCGGACGGGAGTCGAGTGCCGGTGACCTTGCGGAAGGCATCGTCCCCTCCACGCTCCGGGAGGCGGTGAAAGAGCTCAAGCTCAAGCTGGGCTACTCTCCCCTATACCGGGTCGTCGAGGTAGACCCCTGGTCCCGAATTCCGGAGCGACGCCACGCCCTGCTGAGCTTCGACCCATGAGCGACACCGGAACCCGTGCCGGCTGGAGACCTCCGGCCACACGACCCCACGGTGGGACCCCGCTCGGTGAAGACACGAGGAAGATCGTGGAGGCCCGCTCGAAGCTCCGCCCGCTGGACCTCCCCCGCCCTGTCCGCGTGGAGACCGATGTGCACGATCGCCCCGTGACCGTCTACATGAACCGGAAAGCGCGGAGCGTCATGGTGGTCCGCGAGCGGTGGCGAATCGACGACGAGTGGTGGCGTGCACCGATCTCCCGCAGCTACGCGACCGTGGTCCTGGAGGATGGCCGCCCCCTGACGGTCTACGAGGACTTGGCTCAGGGGGGCTGGTATGTCCACGGCGGCCCGCTGGGAGACTCCTGAGGCGCATTGCGGCGGGCGTGGAGCAGAGGTAACCTCCTGCCCCTCCGGAAGCCGTCGCCTCGCTCCCGCCTGGACGAGACAGGCTTCCCAGCGGACCAGAAGGAGGGTGCCGCGTGGCCACGGAGGTGCGTCTAAGCCGCGAAATGCGGCTTCTCGACGTCACGATGATCGGCGTCGGCGCCATGATCGGCGCCGGGATCTTCGTTCTTACCGGCATCGCCGCCGGAGTCGCGGGTCCAGCCCTCCTCCTCGTCTTCGTCCTCAACGGGTTGGTCGCCCTCCTGACCGCCATGGCGTACGCCGAGCTCGGCAGTGCCATTCACGGCGCTGGCGGCGGCTATCTCTGGATCAAGCGGTCGCTCCCGGACCCGAGCGGATTCCTCGCCGGTTGGATGGACTGGTTCGCACACGCGGTGGCGTGCTCCCTATACGCCCTCGGGTTCGGCGCCTACTTCCGTGAAGTCCTCACTTTCGTCGGCGCCCCCGTGTTCGATCCGCCTATCCTGCCGCTCGAGACGTGGCTGGCCGTGCTCGCGTGCGCATTGTTCTCCTACATCAACTACAGGGGGGCGTCCGAGACCGGAAAAGCGGGCAACGTAGTCACGATCGGAAAGGTGGCGACGCTGGGCGTCTTCATCGTGGCAGGGCTCTGGGCCATGGTGCAACGGCCCGGATGGCAGGCGTCGTTCACGCCGTTCATGACCGACGGATGGGCCGGGGTGTTCGGGGCGATGGGACTCACCTTCATCGCTTTCGAGGGCTACGAGATCATCGCTCAGACGAGCGAAGAGGTCGAGGATCCCAAGCGCAACATCCCCCGGGCCGTGTTCCTCTCTCTCGTGATTGTGATCCCCATCTACCTCCTCGTGTCCTTGGTCGCCATCGGCGCCGTGACGCCTCCGGCAGGGCTCACTGTGACCGAGTACCTGGGCCAGGAGAGCGAGGTGGCGCTGGTCGCCGCCGCCGACCAGCTGTTCGTCGGAGGGGCCTTGGTCCTTCTGGTGGGCGGGCTGTTGTCCACGATTTCCGCTTTGAACGCCACCGTGTACTCCTCCTCCCGCGTGGCCTTCGCGATGGCGCGGGACGCGAGCCTGCCGAAGATGGTCGCTCGTGTCCACCCGGTCCGTGGCAGCCCCCACGTGGCAATCGTCTTTTCCACCGTGCTCATCGTGGGCATGGCGATCGCCTTGCCCATCGAGGAGGTGGCGGCTGCCGCGAGCGTGATGTTCCTGCTGCTGTTCGGCGGAGTGAACGTCGCGGCCATCCGGTTGCGGAAATCGCATCCGGAGCTGGACCGCGGCTACAAGATCCCCTTCGTCCCCTTCACGCCGATCCTCGCAATCGTGACCATGCTGTTCATCAGCGTGTTCGTCCTCTTCGCTTACCCGATGGCCTGGGTCGCCACAGGCGCATGGATGGTGGTCGGCACGGCCTTCTACTACGGGTACTCCCGAAAAAGAGAAACGGCGTTCAGCGAGCGCACCGCTTGGATGGAGCGTATCGAGCGGAAGGAATACCGGGTGCTCGTCGCGATCTCTAGCCCCCGCACGGTCCCGTCGCTCATGGAGGCCGCGATCGCGGTCGCCAGGAAGCACAAAGGGGAGCTGGTCGCCGTGACCGTGGCCGAAGTCCCCGAGGGCGAGACGCTGTTCGCCGGACGTCGCCTCGTGCGTGAGCTCGAGTCGGTGCTCGACCAGGCGGTCGAATACGCCCGAGAGCGAGGCGTGGCAGCACGCCCGGTGGTGAAGATCGGCCGCCGCATCAGCCATGCGCTGGTTCAGACGGCGCGCGAGGAGGAGTGCAACTTCCTGATCATTGGCCAACCCAACGTCCAGGGGGTCTTCGAGCGAATCGTGTCGACGATCGTCGAGCGGGTCCTCCACGACGCCCCCTGCCAGGTCGGCGTCGTGTATGGCTCGATCGCGCCCGACGGAGTGAGCCAGATCGTCGTGCCGGTGACGACTGGGCCGAACTCCACGCTCGCCGC
Source organism: Longimicrobiales bacterium (assembly GCA_965248625.1). Lineage (GTDB taxonomy): Bacteria > Gemmatimonadota > Gemmatimonadetes > Longimicrobiales > Gaopeijiaceae. The sequence continues at coordinate 4,668,884 of OZ252109.1, forward strand.
CGAGCTCGCCCCGGCCTTCGCCGACTGGTTCGGGGTGAGCGCCAGCGCACTGACCGTCACGTCCAGCTCCGGGACCGACGCGCAGGCAGACAGCCAGGCAAGAAAAGCGCGACAGACCCTCGAGGCCGCGGAGTTCGAGGGGGATCTCCAAGTGCTCCGACGCAGTGACGTTCAGCGGGGCATCGTAAACGCAATTGTGCCGGGTCAACTCGTCGTGCTCGGAGCTCCGAGCAGCGGCCCCGTGATCCCGATCCTGGGGGAGACGATCCCCGCTCTGATCGCGCAACGCGGTCGGAACCCCGTGGTCGTGGTCCGCGACGTCGAAGAGCAGAGAGTCCACCGCTTCGAGCGCGTCTTCTTCGCAAGGACCTGACTCACTATGCAACCGCCCCAATCCACTGGTCCGTTCGCGGAGTTCAACCAACAGGTGTTGGACTACCTACCTACGCTCGCAGGCGGGCTGATCGTGCTCGTCTTGGGCGTCATCGCGGGATGGTTGGCGAAGAGGGCGGCGATCCGCGTCCTGATCCTGCTTCGCCTAGACCGGCTGGCGACCCGGGTGGGGTGGCGAGCCGCCTTCGGCAAGGGAGACGTGCGGGCGGCGCTCTACAACCTCCTGGGCTCTCTCGCCATGGCCGTCGTCATACTCGTCTTCCTGGAGAACTCCCTGGAGATCTGGGGTCTGACGGTGCTGTCGAGCATGATCAACGCGCTCGTGCTCTACCTTCCCAATCTGGCCCTCGTGGCGCTTATCGCGACCGTCGGCCTATTGCTCACGAATAGCGCCGCCAGCCGGGTCGAGAACGCGCTGGAGGAGGAGCAGGCGCCTCACCCGCGGCTGGCCGCGAGGATCTTCAAGGCGGCCATGCTGGCCATAGTGGTGGCTTTGGCACTTTGGCAGCTGAACTTTGCCCGCGAGATCGTACTCGCTGCTTTCCTGATCTCGTTCGGAGCCATCGGGGTGGCGTTCGCCGTGGCCGTGGGACTGGGATCGGCGCGAGCGATTCAGAGCGGATGGGAGGCGCTCGTCCAGCGCCGGAAGGAGGACTAGGCGGCCGCGCAGCCACGGCGAGCGCGGCCGCCCGGCCGCCATAGTCCGTCCGGCTTCCTATTCGATGGTCCCCAACACCTCGCGCGCCGCGTGATCTCGCATGATCTGGAACGTGACGGATTCCCCGTCTTCGTACGAGCGGAGAATTCTCCGAATGTCGCCCGGGGAGTCCACCGTCCGGCCGTCGATGGACGTGACGACGTCGCCGGCCTGGAGCCCCAGGGTGCTGTCCTCGTCGACGTCGGTAACGAGCACACCTTCGTCGGCATCGAAATACCGGCCGAGGCCAGGGGTCAGGGTCATCAGGCTGAGCCCCTGAGATCTCCAACTCCAAGCGCCGTTTCCGAGCTCCAACCCCCGGACCCGTACGTCGTCGAGACGATCACGCAGCTCTTCCATGCGGAGGTCCATCTCCGGCATCTCGAACTCGAAGCTCCGGGGTCCGTAGCGAGACGCGCCGTCCCCCGGTCCGAAGAACGAAAAGCCGAATGCCCCAACGTCCTCGGCCTCGAAAGCCACGGTTTGCGGCGCTCCGTCTCTGAGGTAGTCGACCACGACTTCCTCTCCCGGCTCGAGCTCCCGTGCCAGGAACATCAAGCGTTGGCTCGGAATCGACTCGTCCAGGTCGAGCCGATCTTCGTCGTCCTCGTCGGAGAGTGGCGCGAGGAGGCTCTGTCCGTTGATGGCCGTGATGATGTCTCCGCCACGGATTCCCGCCTCGTCCGCTGGCCCGTCTTCAACCACCCCGCGCACCTCAGCCCCGTCCGTGTCGGTATCGCTCGGTCTGCCGCGGAGCTCGATCCCAAGCCGGCCGCGGTTGAACATGGCGGCCATCGGAGCGGTCGGGGCGATGCGGACACGGTCCCTTCGCCTTTCGCGTCGATTCTCCTGGGCAAGGAGGTCCACCGGGGCAGGCAGGCTCACGGCGAGCATGAGGAGCCCAAGGACTCCGGTCGATACCCATCCAGTGTGCGCCGAATTCTTCATCGTTCCCCCCAAGAACGTGATCTCTCGTCAGTACACTGGTTCGGACGTCGGCGCGGGCATCAGGGTTGCCCAGGGTCGGAGCGCCGACGTGGTCGCGAACAGGCTGAATCTTTACCCGATCTCGCTGCGTCGTCACAATGGGTGAGGGCCGGAGAGGAGACGGGTGGCGTCCGGCCCCGGGCAGCGCTCGAGTGTTCTCCGACCGCCCGTTCTCGCCGCGTCGATGTGCCCCTCGAGAGAGTCGCGGGAGGTCGATGGAGGAGCTGACCTATCAAATCGGGGATTGGATCCAGTCGGTGGGATCCTGGGCCTACCTGTTCGCCCCTCTCTTGATGGCGACCGTCGCCATCTTCCCGATTCCGGCAGAAGCACCCGCGATGCTGAACGGCATGCTCTTCGGACCCGTGACCGGAACGCTCGTGACGTGGGTCGGATCGATGCTCGGCGCGCAGGTCAGCTTCGAGCTGGCGCGCATGCTGGGTCGTCCGGTCGCCGAACGTTTCATTCGGCCCGAGCTCCTGGCCCGTGCCGACTCGGTCGTCATGAGGGCCGGGTGGTGGGGACTTCTCCTGCCACGGTTCATCCCGGTCATCGCGTTCACCGCACTCAACTGGGGTGCAGGGCTCACGCCGGTATCCCGTTGGCGTTTCATCTGGACGACGGCCGTTGGGATCGTGCCCGGGGCGATCGTATTCACCGCCTCCGGAACGGGACTCGCCGCGCTACTCGTGCGCTTCCCCGGGGTCGCGGGTTGGCTGGCAGCCGGCCTACTCGGCGTAGGGCTCTTCTGGATCATTCGTCGCCACCCCGCGAATCCCGAGACCTCGAGCGCCGCTTGAGCGCGACGCCCCCTGAGGCCGCATCCTTGCGGTTTCCCGGTCTTCGGGATATCTTCGGTATCCGGAGTTGGCGCAGGGACGAGTTATCCGCCGAATCGGCCTTCCACCTGCTCCCAACCCCGGTCTCTACCCTGTCCTGACAACCTTTCGCTCGTCTCTGCCATCCGGTTCAGCCCACCTGGACGGGGCGCTCCCCCCGGAGGACATTTCCCTCCGGGGGGACCGAACGGACTTCCTAGCGCGATTCAAGCGTCGCGGGCCATGTTCTGCCAGAGGCGGCTGACGTTGTCCGATATCTCGAGAAGGGCGTTCACCGAGATGGAGTCCAGCTGTCGTTGGAGGTCGGGACCGACCAGGGTCGCGATGAAGTCCATCGGGTGCTCCAGGTCCCAATCCAGCAATGGGTCTGGCCCCTTCTGGAGGTTCTCGAGGACTTTGAGCACGAGGTAAGTGTCGTCCAAGAGTCCCGCGAGTCCCATGGTCATCTCGGGAACGAGGTCGACCGGCCGCAGGAAGTAGTGGACAGCGTGATCCAGGAGTGGTTGGACCACGATTGCGAGGTTTCTCTCCGAGGTCTCGATGATCTCGAGGGCCACCTCGGAGGCTTCGCGAACCTGAGCTGGAGTCGCGCCCGGCATCCGTTCGCCAATGAAGCGGTCCAAGGGCTCGATGCCCCGGGCCTTCGCGCTCTCGATGACGGCGATCACCGATTCAAGGCTCACGTCCGACGGCTCCTAGTGCGTGTTGGTACTTCCAGCAACCGCCACCGGCCCCTGGGTTTCGGAATTCAGCGAATGTCGCGCACTCGGGGCGGGCCCACAACCTGACGGACGCCGGCTCGCCTCCACGGGACGATGGCGTTATCTAATCATGACATAGCGATCCTGTGCCCCCCCGCGATCGATTCGGCTCCAGCCGAGCGTCCCACACCCCAACGGGCTATCCGGCTCTGCCCGTATGGGCGCGTTGTGGGACCCCAATCGAGAGATCCGATCCATGGACGGGGACGTAGTGGCGAGAGCCGCGCAGGCGCGGCTGGATCTCACATTTCGCGCGGCATTCGATCGGGCGATCAGCGGGACCCTGATCAGCGGTGGGGACGGAATCGTGCTCCGAGCCAATCGGGCCCTTTGCGCCATGCTCGGCCACCCGGCCCGCGCGCTCGACGGCGCGGAGATCGCCCGGATCATGCATCCAGACGACCCTTCTCCCGACAAGGAGGCCTGGAGCGACCTGCTTCAGGAGGAAGAGGACAGCTTCGTCATCGAGAGGCGGTTCCTGCACGCCGATGGGAGCGTCGTCCCGGTCGAGCTTTCGGTTGGAATGGTGCGCGACTCGTCCGCCGACGTGACCGACTTTCTGATCCAGGTCGTCGAAGTATCGCCCGGGAAACGGGCTCACATCACGGCGTTCGAGCGAGCTGAGGAGCAGCGGCGGCGATCCGCGGCCGAACAGCGAGCTTTGATCCAACACGCCGTCTTCGGTATCTACCGCTCGTCGCCGGACGGCCGGCTTCTGTCCGTGAACCCGGCTCTCGTCGAGATGCTTGGTTACTCGACCGAGGACGAGCTTCTCGCGGTGAACATCTCCAGTCTCTTCAACAATCCGGACGACCTTGCCGGGCTCATCGAAGCCCAGGCCGGTGACGGTGGGATCATCCGCGCAGAACCCGTCTGGCGCCGCAAGGACGGGGGCACGATCACCGTACGCCTCTACGGGCGTCCGGTCCTCGGTCCCCAAGGCGGTATCGAGTGCTATGAGATGTTCGTGGAGGACGTAAGCGAGCAACGCGCCCTCGAGGCGCAGCTTCGGCAGTCACAAAAGATGGACGCGGTGGGCCGCCTCGCAGGGGGGATCGCCCACGACTTCAACAACCTCCTGACCGTGATCCTGGGTGAGGTCGAGATCGCGGTCATGGAGAGTGAGGGCGAGGGCCACGCCATCGGCGCCATGGAGCGCGTAGGGAAAGCGGCCGAGCGGGCCGGTGAGCTGACCGGCCAGCTCCTCGCCTTCTCCCGGAAGCAGCTGGTGGTCCCCAGCATCTTCAGCGTCAACGAAGTGGTCGAAGGCATCGGTCGAATGATCCGGCGCTTGGTCGAAGAGGACGTGGAGCTCCAGTACCACACCGACCCAGATCTTGGGCTCGTGGAGGCCGATCGGACCCAAATGGAGCAGATCCTCGTAAACCTCGTAGTGAATGCGCGCGATTCCATGCCCACTGGCGGAGTGCTCACCATTGAAACCTCGAATTCCCTGGTCAGCACCACCGACGCTGCAATGCGCCCCGGGCTACGGCCGGGCCGCTATGTGATGCTGTCCGTGACCGACACCGGCGTGGGAATGAGCGATGAGGTCAAGGCGCACATCTTCGAACCGTTCTTCTCGACGAAGGACTCGAAGGGAACCGGACTCGGCCTCGCGACGTGTTACAGCATCGTGAAGCAGCACGGTGGCTATATCGACGTGGAGAGTCACGAGGGGAGCGGCACGACGATCAAGGTGCTTCTCAGACCAGCCGAGGCCACGGCCGTGCCGACACCCGGTCCGAAAAGGGTGGCGAAGCCGGCTCCCCAGGGAAGCGAAACGATCCTCGTCGTGGAGGACGAAGCCCCGGTTCAACAGATCATGACGCGCATGCTGGTTCAAGCCGGATATAAAGTGCTCGCCGCCGACGGCGGGGAGGAAGCGCTGCACATCTTGGACGACGAAAATCAAGCTCTGGACCTCGTACTCACCGACGTGGTCCTCCCGGGGATGGGTGGGCGAGAGGTCGCCGAGGGCGTGGGAGCGCGACGCCCCAACGTCCGCGTGCTGTTCGTATCGGGACACACGGACGACGTGATCCTGCGCAGGATGGTCGAGCGGCGAGGCACGGCGCTCCTTCAAAAGCCGTTCTCCTACGACGAGCTCGCGAATGCCGTCCGCGAGGTCCTCGACGGCCCCCATCCGACCGCCGCGGGTGCGGGCAGCTCTTGAGTGTCGCCTCCCGCTCACTCGTCTGGCTGCTTGCCGTCGGATCACTTCCCACCGCCGCCGCGGCCCAAGGGCTCCCTGAGCTGATCAAGGCCATCCAGGACGGAGGTGGCTGGGTCAGCTTCGACATCAGGCGGGGCATCGGCTCGTTCGAAAGCGTGCGCGTCCCCACGGCGGGCCTCCAAGTCGCCGGCTACCTCCAGATCTGGGAGGAAAGCAGCGGAACCTGGAGCGTGACCGCCACCGATCTCATGCGCGAGGGCGACTCCACGGTCCTCGATTTCGAAGCGATGCCCGGCGAGAGAATCGATTTCTCCTACCAGACAGGCTTGGTCGCCCAGCTCCGCGTCGACATCCGCTGGAGTGAGCCGCGCGACACGACGCTTTGGGCTTGGGTGGGGTTGGGAGAGGGGCCCCGGCAGGCGGAGCTGGCCTCGCCGAGTCCGCGAGGGAGACCGGCCGCACATCAAGCGGACATCGATATCGCCTCGGCCGAGGACGATTTGTCCTCAGGGCACTTTCGGTTTATGTTCGGGATCCTGACCAGTCCGTCTCCAAGGCCGCCCCTCGTCCCCGACTCCCGTGCCCTACGTCGAGCTCCACTGTCACTCGGCCTTCTCGTTCCTGGACGGCGCCTCCCACACGGAAGAGCTGGTCCTGCGCGCAAAGGAGCTGGGCTACCTCGCCCTGGCGCTCACGGACCACAATGGGCTCTACGGCTCGATGGAGTTCGCCCACTTCTGCGTGGCAGAGGGGCTGCAGCCAATCACGGGGGCCGAGGTCACCTTGCGCGGGGACGCGTGCGTCCCGCTGTGGGTGGGGTCGGATTCGCCCAGTGGGGCCAAGGACCGTGACGCCTACGAAAACGAAGACCCTCTCGTAGACGGCACACACGTCACCCTTCTCGCAGAAACGCCCACCGGCTACTCCAACCTCTGCCGGCTCGTTTCCGAGGCCCATCTCGAGAGTCCACGTGAGGACCCACGGCTCCGTCTGTCCTCACTGCTACGCCGCACCGGCGGGCTGATCCTTCTGACGGGCTGCCGGAAGAGCCCCCTTCTCCGACACCTCGACTCCAGCGTGGCCCAGGGCGAGGCCTTCGCACGCCAGCTCGCCAAAGCGTTCGGACCCGGAAGGGTCTTCGTCGAGCTCCAGGACAACTCGGTCCGCGGTGACAGAACACGGGCGAAGGCGCTCGCCCGATTGGCCGACCGCTTGGACCTGCCCGTCGTAGCAACCGGCAACGTCCACTATCACCGGCAAGGCCGCTCCCGTCTCCAGGACGTGCTGGTGGCGATCAGCTATCGCCGAACTCTGGACGGATCCCACGACGTGCGCAGGGGCAACAATCAGTTCCACCTGGCGATGCCGGAACTGATGACCGCCCGTTTCGATGACCGCCCGGACGCAGTGGCGAATACCCTGCGCATCGCGGAGCGCTGTGCTTCCTTCGACCTCACGAAGGACATCGGCTACGAGTTCCCCGATTTCGAGGGCAGTCACCTAGGAACGGCGCCGGAGATCCTGGCAGCCGTATGCGAGGGCGCCCTCGACGAGAAGTATCCGCCTGGATCAAGGCACCGAGAAGAAGCGGAGCCACGATTACGGCAAGAGCTCGCCCTCGTGGAGCGTCACCGGCTCTCGGGGTTCTTCCTCGTCTACCGGGACATCATGGAGCTCGCGCGCGAGGTGGGGCATCGCGTCCGGGGGACAGCGCCACGGGCCAACGCCGGGCTGCCTCCGGGCCGAGGCCGCGGCTCTTCCGTGTCATCGATCATCTGCTACTTGATCGGCCTCTCGCACATCGATCCTATGGCCACGGACCTCTTCCTGGGCCGCTTTCTGAACGAAGCGATGGGCTCGGTTCCGGACATCGACCTCGACTTCCCGAGAGACATCCGCGAGGAGCTGATCCTAGAAGTGTACCGACGCTACGGCGACGAGCACGCCGGACTCGTATGCACCTTCCCCACCTACCGCATGCGCTCGGCCGTCCGCGAGATCGGCAAGGCGCTCGACCTCCCCCAGGGTGACCTCGAGAAGCTCGCCAAGCTGGCCGAGCGAGGATCCGCGTCAGCGTTGAGAGACGAAATCCGCCGCATTCCCGAGTTTCGGGACAAGGCCGATCATCCGCTCTGGGAAGCTCTCGCCGAGCTCGCGCGGGACGTTGCCGGCCTCCCCCGTCACGTCTCGCAGCACGTCGGTGGCATGATCATCTCCAGTCGCCCGCTGGTTGAGCTCGTGCCCCTGGAGCCCGCGGCGTGGGAGGGGCGTGTCCTGTGCCAGTGGGACAAGGACTCCTGCGACGACGCCGGGTTCATCAAGATCGACTTCCTGGCGCTCGGGATGCTCTCCTTGGTGGAAGAAGCGGTGGACCTGATCACCGTGCGCGCTGGTGAGCCGCCGGACCTTTCACGCATCGACTTCGAGGACGAAGTCCTCTACGACCGCATCTGCTCCGGCGACACCGTTGGGCTCTTCCAGGTCGAAAGCCGGGCGCAGATCCAGATGTTGAGACGCTCTCGCCCGCGCAACCTCGAAGACCTGGCCGTCCAAGTCGCGATTGTGCGCCCCGGGCCCATCGTGGCAGGAGCCGTAAACCCGTACGTGCGGCGGCGTGAGCTACTGCGCGAGGACCCCGATCACGAGATCGCGTACGACCACCCGCTGCTGCGCGGCCCTCTCGAGCAGACGCTCGGGGTCATCATCTTCCAAGACCAGGTCCTCCAGGTGTGCAAGGCGTTGGCGGGATTCACCGACGGCCAGGCCGAGGGTCTCAGGCGGGCCATGAGTCGGAAGCGGTCCCGAGAGGCGTTCGAGAGCTATTGGGAGGCGTTCAGGGCAGGAGCGGCGAGCAACGGAGCGGACGACGTGACGGCAAAGAAGGTATTCGAGCAGGTCGTGGCGTTTTCGGAGTTCGGCTTCCCCAAGTCACACGCAGCCGCCTTTGGCCTCCTTGCGTACCAATCCGCGTGGCTCCGACACTACCACCCCACCGAGTACTACGTAGCGCTCTTCAACAACCAGCCCATGGGGTTCTACTCACTGGACGCATTGGGCCGTGATGCTCGCCGCAACGGCATTCGCATCCTCCTCCCCAACCTCAACCAGAGCGGCGTGCGCTGTACGGTCGAAGGGAACGACCTGCGTGTCGGCTTGGGCTTCGTGCGCGGGTGGGGCTCGGACATCGCCAAGACCGTTGTGGAAGAGCGGTCACGGAACGGCCCCTTCCGCTCGCTCCCCGATTTCCTGCGTCGGACTCCAGCGGCCCTCAGGCGTCCCTCCATCGAGAACTTGATCTGGGTGGGCGGCATGGAGTCGCTGGGCCTGACCCGCCGAGAGCTCCTCTGGCAAGTCGGCTTGTGGCTCGGACCGGAGGACGAGCCCGACCGGACCACCGGACGGCAGAGTGACGCCCAGCTGGACTTGGCCCTCGACGATCCTTTCGCTGGAGTGCGCTTCGCCGGCCTGGACGACTCCGAGCGGCTGGAGGCCGAGTACCGCATGCTCCACTTCTCCACCGAGCTGCATCCACTCCACCTGCTCCGCTCCGACCTGCCACGGGGCACGGTAACGGCCGACCAGCTGCCAGACCTGCCACAGGGCTCGACCGTTCAGGTCGCTGGCGTTGTGGTGGCAAGACAAAGACCTCAAACTGCAAGAGGTTATGTCTTTGTCCTAATGGAAGATGAGGCTGGTCACATAAACGCGATTGTGAAGCCCAAGATCTACGAGAGAGACCGCTCCGCAGTCCGGATGGAGCCCTTCCTTTTGGTTCGGGGACGGCTTCAGAAGGACGGCGCGACGATCAATGTCATCGCCCATCGAGTGTCTTCGCTACGAGTGGGTGGCCCCGGACGGGAACAAGCTCTGGGGACCCGGCGACCGCAGGCGAGGCAGGAGCCTGGAACGGACGCGCACGCGGCCGGGCCGGCGCTCCTGGACCGACTCTCAACCGAGATGCCCGGCGTGCTGGAGGGGTGGGGCCCCGCGGCGAGGGGCGCGTCCCCGCCCCCAGACCCTCATCGCAAGAACAACGACGGGAACGGCCGAGACGGCCCCCGGGGCTTCGATCACCCTCGGACCGAGAACCCCTTCAAGTTCCTCACGGCGCTCCGTCAGTCGCCACCTGGCATAAAAAGCTTCGGATAGTGCCGCGCCTCGTGCGTTCCGCGCCCCTCGAAAGGAACGAGCCATGCGCGCCCGCCAAACAAGTGTACGCTCACCTCGCCAGCGGGTCGGGGCGCAGCTGGAACTTGACCACTTTGCTCGTCGTTCCCGCCCCACCCTCCATGTGGAAGGGAGCTCGCGTGCTGACCGTCGCCCATAGCCCCCTACCCTTCCAACCCCCGTCGGGATCGTCGATTCTGCCGTCCATCCACTTCGTGTAGAAACCGAGCGGATACGGCACCCGGAGTACGATCCATTCGCCGTCATCGAAGACCAGGAGACCCTCCGACGCATTGCCCGTGTTGATCGGCACGTTTTCACCAAGCCCGAGAACGTCGAATTGATCGACCCACGTGTAGTAGCTGGCCTCGGCGCTGCCCGACCCGGCTACACCCGCGATTTGAGGCAAGGGCTCCGTGTGGAACGTCCAGCCCTCCGGACAGTGCTGTCCGGTAGCGGTTGGGCCGTTGAGCGGTCCATCGCACTTGCTTCGATCGAAGCTGGCCAGGTGGCCGCTCGCCAAGGCGGCCCACATCACGCCGTTTCGGTCCACATCTCCACCGCGAGGCGAAAAGCCTTCGATCGGCCTGCCCTCATCATCGAGCGGCAGCTGATAGAGCTCGGCCAGCGCCGTCTCCGGAGGATTTGGCCCCGGGTCGAGACGCACCACGGCGCCGGGATAGCCCAACGAGGTCGCCCACACCGCGCCGTCCGGGGCGGGCGCCACGCTGTAGAAGCCCGCCTGGACACGCTTGTCCATGTTCGGATCGACCGGCTCGTTCGGCTCGACCCATGCGTCCTGTTTCCCGTTTCCGTTCGTGTCGAGAATCACCGGGGTCCAGCCCTGCGACGCCTCTTCATCACCGGTCTCCTCGAACATCCGCCGGTTCAACCAACCCACCACTTGGCCGCCCCCGCTGGTCCACAGCGTGTTGTCTTCGTCCTCGGCGAACATGAGATGGTGCGTGCTGAAGCAGGTGCTGATGTGTGTGAGCTCCTGTGTTTCCGGATCGTACATGGCCAGGTGGCGGCGGGCCCGCTCGACGGGAAAGAGCTTCGCCGAAGGATGGTCGGAGCCTTCCCGGCAAAACGGCGGGTTCTCCCGCGGCCGCACGGTCGACGTCAGCCAAACACGGCCCCGCTCGTCGAGCATGGGGTTGTGCACGTTGTTCTTGCTATCCCAAAGCACCTCCTCACCGTAATAAGGGGAGGGTGCGGCCATGTTGGGTGACGTCGGTTGCGTGCTCGGGTCGCGAACGGTAAGCGGTACCTGGCTGGCTAGGTGGCTCGCGGGGTCGAGAACGGGGACGTAGTCGGCGCTGAGCTCCAGTGCGCCGTACACCGGACCGTTCGCGTTTACAGTCGGATTCCGTCGATCGGTGCTGACCACGTCGTGCAGGTAGGCCGTGCGGTCGGCCCAGTCCCACAAGGTAATCACGACGTTCCGCTCGATCCCCTGAGGCCTCGGAGGGGTCGGAGGCACCTCACCAGCTGCGATCCGGTCCGTCCAGTCGGCAAACATCTCGAGCGCGCGCCTATGACCCATGCGGTTCAGGCCGCCCATCATCCCAGCGCCAGCCTGGCCGGACAGAACCCTCCGCTCCCAGGCCGCGACCGTCGACTCGAAGTGGCCCAGAGACTCTGGGATCAATCGAGTGGCCTCGGTGCCCAGCTGATGACAGGCCGTGCACGTGCCTGACTTCATCAAGCGAAGCCATTGCGCCTGATTCGCGATCCCCGGCGCGATGCCGTTCCCAGCTTCGCCGGTGCCGGGAAACTCGGACTCCTCCGGTGCGTGAAGAAGCGACAGCCAGTATCCGGCCGGGTAGTAGTGAGCTGCGGCGCGGAGATCCGGAGCCGGCACGGCGCTCAAGTCGAGCGTCACGCCCGGCGACGCTCGCTGCTTTTCCGAATCGACCAACCCATAGCCCCGCACCCAGACGTCGTAGCTCGCGTCGGGCAAATCGGGGATCAAGTAGCGGCCCTCATCGTCCGTCACGACGATGCGAACGAAGGGGGTGGGAAGGTCCGCCGTCTCCGCGATCACCCAAACGCCGGCCTCGGGCCGCATGGGACCCGTGACCACGCCCCCGATGTCGTCGGCGTCGACGGGGACGGATTCGGTCGCTGGCTGACAACCAGCGATACAAGCGAGCGACATTCCGATCCACGTGGCCGCTCGAACATTCGTGACGAAGCGCTGCACCACGGTCGAAGACATGACTCCCTCCAGCTCAACGTGCATTTTCGGGCGGATTGAGACCGGGACACCGGTCCTTCGGGGCAGGCTGGGAGGGGCGGGCTTCACCGATGGACGGTGCCGGCAGCTACACTGTAGGGGTTCATGACCCGGTGCAACAGAAGATGTCGTGTCAGGCTGGATGACGCCTCACGTATAGCCGCATCCCGACCCAGTCGTTCGCCGCCGCAAACGCGTCGAAGTATCGGTCCACCCTTTCGCGCCCAGCCGCCGGAGCCTGTTGGGCGCGTACCTCTTTCTCGTACACAACCGCATTCTCCTCGTCCTCGGCCGGCGGCGCCGCCCGGACCCGACGCTCGAGCGCGGCGAGCGCGGTCGAGAGCTCCTTTCGTCGCGCCTGGAAGTCCGCGTGCAACCCGAAGTGGGCGGCCCCGAACGAGTCGGGATCGTACGCTTCGAGCTGGGCCACCGTGTCCTGCCAGGCATTCACGTCTACGCCGGGCGGGGGGGTGGGGGGGTGGGTCGGCGCAGCGGAATCAAGTATGACGCCCATGCTGTCGCCGGCGAGCAGCACGCCAGAGCGCTCGTGCAAATAGGCGACGTGATGCGCGATGTGGCCGGGCGTCGAGATGGCCCGTACTCGCGCCACGGGAGCGGAGGATCCGGGGTCCCAGGGTCGAATGTTGGACACGGGCACCGGGAGGACTTGGCCCCAGAGACGGTCGTGCTGGTCGCCGAACGTGCGCCGCGTGCTCGCGACGAGCTGGGTCGGATCCGCCATGTGCGGTGCCGCGTCGCGATGCAGATGCACCTGCAGCGCGGGGTTGAGGGCAACGAGATGGCCGGTGGCCCCGGCGTGGTCCAGATGGACGTGCGTGAGGAAGATGTACCGGAGATCAGTGATGGACAGTCCCCGGTCCGTCAACGATCTCGTGAGCGTTTCCAGGCAGGTCGCGGGTCCGGGATCGACGAGCCCCGGCTCGGGAGCCTCCAGGAAATACGCGGAGATGGCTCCGGAAAGGCCCTGATGCTCCAGATCGATGGGTTGGACCAACGAAAGACCGTCGCTCGTCAGCTCGACGTCGACGTACTGCCCACCGTTGTTCGCTTCACCCGCGCTGGTCCATGGACACGTAGTCCCGCTGTTCGGCCCCCGTGAAGATCTGGCGTGGCCGAGCAATACGTTGCTCGCCGTCCTTAATCATCTCCTCCCACTGGGACAGCCAACCGACAGTCCTCGGGATGGCGAAAAGCACGGGGAACATCTCAACCGGGAACCCCATCGACTGGTAGATCAACCCCGAGTAGAAATCGACGTTCGGATAGAGGTTTCGCTTGACGAAGTACTCTTCTCCCAGCGCGATCCTTTCGAGCTCCAGCGCGATATCGAGAAGCGGGTTCTTCCCGGTGATCTCGAAGACTTCGTGCGCCGTCTTCTTGATGATACTCGCCCGGGGATCGTACGCCTTGTAGACCCGGTGACCGAAGCCCATCAGGCGCCGCTCTCCTCTTCGGACGCTTTCCATGAAGTCGGGAATGTTGTCGACGCTGCCGATCTCATTCAGCATCCGCAGGACGGCTTCGTTCGCGCCGCCGTGGAGCGGGCCGTAGAGCGCCGCCATCGCCCCGGCGAGTGCCGAGTACGGGTCGGCCTGCGAGCTCCCGATCACGCGCATCGCGGTCGTAGAACAGTTCTGCTCGTGGTCGGCGTGCAGGATGAACAAGATTTCCAGGGCGCGCTCGAGCACGGGATTCGGCGTGTACTCGGTCACCCCGATGCGATGGAGCATCGAGAGGAAGTTCTGCGAGTAGCTCAGCTCGTTCTCGGGGTAGTTCAGCGGCAGGCCCCGGTGATGCCGGTAGGCGAAGGCCGCGATCGTCGGCATTTTCGCGACGAGCCGAGTGATCTGGTCCCACCGGTTCTCCGCGTCGAGTACGTTCTTCGACTCGGGATAGAACGTGGACATGGCCGCGACGGTGCTGATCGTGATCCCCATCGCGTGTGCGTTGTAGCGGAACGCGTCGATGAGCTTGGTCAGGTTTTCGTGGATGTAGCTGTGGTATTTCACCCTGAGTGAGAAGTCTTCGAGCTGGCTCTCATCCGGCAACTCTCCCTTGAGGATGAGATACGCGACTTCTAGAAACGTGCTCTTTTCCGCCAGCTGCTCGATCGGGTAGCCCCTGTACCGCAGGATCCCCTTCCCACCGTCGATGTAGGTGATCGTGCTCCGGGTGTTTGCCGTGTTGGTGAACCCGGGGTCGTAGGCCATCATCCCGAAGTCGCCATCATCAACTTTGATCTGGCGAAGATCCATCGCCCGGATCACGTCACCGTCCATGATCTCGAGCTCGTACTCCCTCCCCGTTCGGCTGTCCCTCACCGAAAGCGTGCCCTTCTTCGACCCGCCGTTTTCCATTTCCATCCTCCGCGCCGGGTCGGTGCGACCCAGAGTACGCTCCCTCGTTACGCTCATGGTCTTTCCCTCCAACGGTCGCTGCCCGGGCGATGGCCGCGCTGCGAACCACCACCGCGCCGTTCGGACTGACCAACCCTCCAGTCCAGGCGAGGTGTCCGGGACGCCGCGACGGTCGTCGTGCGACACTAAACCTACAATGAAAGGCACGCGGCTGGTACGGCCCATCGGGCCATGGGAGCGCCGGCGCTGAGCCCATTGCGTTGAGGGGCAGAAAAAAACAGGGAGTATTGCAGAATCCAAGAGGGCGAGGGGGGCTCAAGAGCGACTCAAGAGTGTCACACGTATCTGTAAGTAATTGCGTTAAGGGGGTGTTCCCTTAAGTCCACCGACCCCAAGATATAGTGGTTACCGGGGCTCTGCGGGCCGTTTCCCACGTCCGGTGCCGAGGTAAAGGGCCGAAGCTGGCGTGGGAGCACACTGAACAGCCTGCTCAAGCAAGCGGTAGAACAACAGGCCGCGAGCCCGGGATGTGCGTCGGTTGAAGCGAAAGGTGAACTCGTCCAGATAGTAGGGGAGGTGTTCGCGGGCGATCCCTCCTTGGAGGGTTCCGAGGACCCAGCGCTTGAGGAGAGACGCCACCCGATGTACGGCCGACATGAGCACGTGCGCGGGATCGCCGGAGGTCGAGAGGTTCGTGACCGTGTGGCGAAAGCCCAGTTTGGCGAGTCCCTGATAGCTTGGCCATCCGTCGGTATGCACCGTGCTTGCCGGTGCGATGCTATCCTTGACGAAGCCTCGCAGAACCGGAGCGGAGAGGTCGGGCACCCAACGCAGCCGTATTCTCCCGATCTTGCGTCCGTCGACCTCGGCGGCGATCGCGACGATGGCCTTCTTGATCGTCTCGCGGCCCCGCACTCCAGCCTCCACGCCCCCGACATAGCTCTCGTCCACTTGCACAACGCCGCTCAGCTGGTCGCGATCCGGTCGGACCATGGCCCGGCGGAGCTTGTGGAGCCAGACCCACGCTGTCTTGTAGCTTCCCAGTCCGAGCACACGCTGGAGCCCGAGAGCATTGGCTCCGTATTTCTGGCTCGTGAGCTCCCAGGCAGCGAGAAACCACAGACGCAGGGGCGAGCGCGTGCGGTGGAACACGGTTCCCGCCAGCACCGAGGTCTGCCTTCGACAGTGTGGGCAGACGAGACGCCCCCGCGATGCTCGCCAGACCTCTCCCAACCCGCCACAGCCCACGCACACAAACCCTTCCGGCCAGCGCAGACCCTCCACGTACTCCAGGCATGCCGCATCGTCGGGGAAGAACTCGTCCAGCTCCAGCCGCGTACGGGGATAGTCCACGCCGCCACGGAGCTGAGAAGCCGGAACCGCCATGACCACAACATGTAGTGGGCGGTGGACTTAAGGCAATACCCCATTGCGTTAAAACCATTTGCATACAATTCGTGCCGGTTGGGAACTCCACTTGCTTCGAGTGGCTCCCGGTCGATTGTACCAACCTCGTAGCATGCACTCAGGAGAAAGATCATGAGGAACACCAAGGGTTTCACGCTTATCGAGCTGCTGATCGTTGTCGTGATCATCGGCATTCTGGCCGCGATCGCGATTCCGAAGTTCGCCGCCACGCGTGAGAAGGCGTATTTCGCCGCGATGAAGTCGGATATCAAGAATCTGGCGAGCCAGCAGGAGATCTACTACGCGGACTACTACAGCTACACCACGTCGGTCACGGACCTCGGGTACGTCGAGTCCGACGGCGTCAACGTGGGCATGACGGCTTCGACCTCCGGTTGGTCGGGCAGCGCCACGCACGACGCCTACGGCACGACCACGGACGGCTGCTCGCTCTACTTTGGTAACGCCGCCGCCACGACTCTGGGTTCGCCTACGGCCGCAGGTGAGGTAGCCTGCACCCAGCAACATCGAAGCACACGCAGAACAGTGGGCGCGGTCCGGGCGTGACCCGGGCCGCGCCCTCTCAGTCCCAACAAGTCCACGCTGCGGCGCTACGCCGACCCGGATGGCGAACAAGCCAAGGGATTCCGGCGCAGACGACGCGCTCCAGAAAGCAAGGCGAGGGAAGACCACCCCCCCTCGGAGGGATAACGATGGGCCAGAGAACTGACTACAGACGGCGAGGGTTCACGCTGATCGAGCTGCTGATCGTTGTCGTGATCATCGGGATCCTAGCGGCGATCGCGATTCCGAAGTTCGGCTCGGCCCGCGACAAGTCCTACAAGGCCGCAATGATGTCGGACCTGAAGAACCTTGCACATGCCCAGGAGGTCTATCACGACCAGACCTTCACGTTCTCATCGAGCTTGACGGACGTCGGTGCCACGACGAGCGATGGGGTGATCGTCACGGTCAATGAGGCCGACGGTACAGGCTGGGCGGCAACCGCGATACATGCGGCAGTCACGGCCGAGCAATGCGGGCTCTATTACGGCACAGCCGCCGCGGGGGGAGGAAGCCCCGCTACCACCCAAAGCGTGGTGATGTGCACGTACTGACCGTTTCGCGGTCGCATCGTTGATCGGCAACATCGAAAGGCCCCTCAGCCCCCAGGCTGGGGGGCTTCGTCGTTTCGGGCGCTTGCGCCCCCCCGTGCTTGCGCTGAGCTCGCCAGGCCTCCGGCGCGCACCACGCCACTAACTCGGCAGTTCCTACCGTGGGTTGACGTCCCGAATCGAATCCCGGTACACTGATCGCAGATCAGATTGGGAAATGCGGGCGAGGCATCTCGGAAGCCGGTGGGAATCCGGCACGGCCCCGCCACTGTGAGAGGCCCGGCATGACGCCGGAGCACGCGACCTCCTTTTGCCACTGGGCGGCGACGCCTGGGAAGGCGAGGTAGGCGGCCTCGAGTCAGTAGACCTGTCCGTCCGCTCCACCCTGGCACTCTTCGAGGGGAAGAAGTGCGGGCTTTTTCTTTCATCGTGGCTCTGGCCGGCCGGGTCGGGCGTTCGCTCCCAGCGGCGCTCTCCGTCTCCTTGGCCCTGACCATTGTCCTCCCCGCGGATGCGTCGGCACAGTGGCCAGGGGAAATCGAGATCGTCGTGGTCGACGCGTCGACTGGTCACGCCCTGTCGCAAGCGCTCGTGGAGACGGTCCGCGGGTCGTCCGCGAGCACCACTGGAGGCGACGGCCGCGTCCGATTCGGCGGCCTCCAGCCTGGCATCCGCGTGCTGGCTGTCCAGCGACTGGGCTACGTGGACGCGCGGGTGGCCGTGGAGGTCACGAACGGCATGATTGCCCGTGCCGTCGTACGCCTCGTGCCGGATCCCATCCAGCTCGACGAGGTGCGGGTGCTGGGCAGTTCATCGCTCGAGGCCGGCGGCACCTTCATCTCTCGAGCTCGCCTCGCCGCTTCGGGCGCTCGGACGATCGGTCAGCTCGTCGGTGAGCTTCCCGGTGTGGTCGTCACCGAGCGCTCCAGGGGTGGGCCGGCGACGGCGAGCATTCGCGGCAGCAGCCCCGATGCGGTTCTCGTGCTCGTGGATGGTGCCCCCCTGAATGATCCGATCACGGGAGAGGCTGACCTCGGCGCCCTCGCGGCGGGATCGGTGGAAAGCGTCACCGTCCTCCCGGGGGCCCAGGCTGCCCGCTTCGGGTCCGGCGCCGAAGCCGGGGTGATTCTCATCGAGTCGCGCCGGGCGATCGCCGGCCTGGAAGCGTCGCTCGGGGTCGGATCGCTCGGACGGCTCGCGGGAGGGGTCGACGGAGGTGTCGAGGTTGGAGGGGCGCATCTCGGGGCCGGATTCGACATCGATCACGTCGGAGGCGGCTTTGATTTCGACCTCCCACCGGAGGTCGGCGGGGGGCCCGCGACACGTCGAAACGCGGACGCTCAGCTCATTGGGGGCCGGGTGGTCTTGTCGGCACCCTGGTGGGGCGGAGACGGCAGCGTGAGCCTGGGCTATGACGACGTGCGCAGGGGCGTGCCGGGGAAGGCGTTCAGCCCGACGAGCGAAGCGCGCCAACGCCTCGGGAGGGCCCGATTCAGCGCCGCCTGGAATCGCGCTTCCGGACGCACCCAGCAGACATTGGCCTCGCATGGCACCGTCCAAGACGTACGGTTCGTCGATCACGCGCCGGCCTCGGGCCCGCCCTACGACAATCGCACACGGGTAGCGGAGCTGGGGGCGAGGGCAGACCTATCGCGTCGCCTGGACTGGACGGCCCTGCGGTCTGCCGCCGGTGGGATCGACGTGCGGACGCAGCGAATTCGGTCCGACGCCTTGGATCTGAGCGCACCCGGAACCCGGACCGATCTCGCCGCTCACGCTCGCGCGCTGATCGCGCGTCCAGGGGAGGAGCGCCGGCCCGACGCCGCGAGCCCGGAGGTGTCGCTGGTTGCACGGGCCCATTTCGACGGCCTCTCCGGCACTTGGCACGCCAGCCACGACGTGACGGTGAGAACGGTCTTTGGACCCGTCTCGACCCACGTGGCCCATAGGAGCGCATTCACCCCCCCCACCCTGGGAGATCAGTTCTTCCAGGAGGGAGTCGGAGTCGCGCCGAATCCGGAGCTGCGCGCCGAGCGCGTGCCCCACGAGCTCGAGCTGGGCGTGAGATGGGAGGGCACGGGAGCCTGGCGCCCCCGTACCGGAATCACCGCCTACGTGGGCGACGTCCGTGACATGATCGTTTGGCAGCCCGACTTCCGGTTCGTGTGGAGTCCGCGGAACACGAACGTCGATCGACGCGGGTTGGACGCCTGGGCAGAGGTCGTCGTCCCTGCGGCGCGCCTGGTGCTTGGCGGCGACTATTCGTGGGCGCGCGTCACGTACGCCCGCGGCGGAGACGCACGGCCGGTCCAAGTGGCGTATCGCCCCCGGGTGACGGGGCGTATCTGGGCGCGGTCGTGGGATCTCCCCGTTCGATTCGAAGTAGGGGCCCATCACGTCGGCGCCCGCAATCCGGTCCCGTCGCCGGCGAATCCGCTGCCCGGGTTCTGGTCGTTGACCCTGGACGCCTCGCGTGATTTCTCGTGGGACGGCTGGACCCTCAGGCCCTCCATACGCGTCGATCGGCTCCTCGACTCGAAGCAGTCTCTGATCTTCGGTTTTCCCGACCCAGGTCGGTCGGTGCTCTTGTCCGTCTTCATGACCCAGGAATCATCGCAGCCGAGATGACGCGACCAACGCGCCGTCTCCGCCTGAGCTCGTTGGAGGAATCGCCCTGATGCCCAGCCGTACCCGGAGCCCCTCGCCACGAATCCGCCCGACGGCGTGGCTGGTCGTCACGGTCCTCGGGATCCTCCCCGGCTGTGACGACACCGGGGTGCTGTTCGTGGCGACACCTACGACCGCTGAGGTGGGACTGGTCGTTGGCAGCGTCGACCTCTCGCTGACCATCTTCCCTGTCGACACACCGGCGGTCACCCGGGTGGTCGGCCTCGGCTTCGACGGATCTCCGGTCAGCCTTGCGGCCCGAAACGGTCTGGTGGCCGTCCCGCTGGGGATCGTCCCCGCAGTCAGCATCGTCGACATCGCCACCGCGAGAGTCGTGCGGACCATCGCGCTGCCGGCGGGCTCGGGCGCGACCGGAGTCGCGTTCGTGAACGACTCCGTCGTGGTGGTCGCGAACCCGGGCCTCGACACCGTCACCCCGGTGAACGTGGTCACGGGCATCGCCTCGGCGGAGATCCGGGTGGGCGTCTTTCCCCAGTCCGTGCTGCTCGTGGACGACCGGGTGTTCGTCTTGAATGGTGAGCTCGAGAACTTTGCGCCGACCCGAACGGGGACGATCACGGTGTTGGACGCAGGGTCAATGGGCGAAGCCGGCTCGATTTCGTTGAGCGGACAGAATCCTTCCTTCGCCCTGGTCGGCCCGGACGGCCTGGTCTACGTCATCAATTCCGGCGTCTTCTTCGGCAACAACGGATCGCTGTCCGTCGTCGATCCGGTCGGTTTGACCGAGCTCGAGCACCACGATGGACTCGGTGATTTCCCCGGGGCGGCGGCGTTCGGGCCGGACGGCAACCTGTATGTCAGCTCGTTTCAGTACGGCGTCGCGATCTGGGACCCCCGCGCCCGGACCTTCGTACGCGGTCCTGATCAGGCCGTGGCGCCGGCCAATCTTCCCAGCGCCGCTGGCGTCGCCTTCGATTCCGGTGGCCGCATGTACACTCTGAGCCCCGACTGCGCGAATCCCAGCTTCGCCCACCGTCTCGACAACGAGTTCGCGGTGGCGGAGCGAATCGATGTGGGCATCTGTCCTGTTGGAGTCGGCTTCACCAGCGTGACGGGCCAATGATGCGACGAAGGGCGTGGGCCCTGGCTGCGCTTGCGGCCGCACCATGGACCGGGGGGTGCGCGGGCGGTGGGGAAACCGACTCCATCGACGGTATCCGAGACGACGTCGGACGGTCCGTTTCCACTGAGACGCCGCGTCAGCGCGTGATCTCCCTCGTGCCTGGCCTCACCGAGACGCTCCTCGCTTTGGGAGCCGGCCCATTCCTCGTGGCCCGGACGAGGTATGACCTCGATCCACGTCTCGAATCACTGCCATCCGTCGGCGGGGGCCTCGATCCGAGCCTGGAGGCGCTGGTGGCGCTCGAGCCGGATCTAGTGGTGGCCTGGCCGGATCGAAACGCCCGGTCACTCGGATCGGTGCTCGCAGAGTTGGGCGTGCCGGTCTACAGCGCCGAGACGCAGACCCTGGCCGACTACCGCCGGCATGCCCGCAACTTGGGGTCGCTCGTGGGCAAGGCGGCGGCGGCAGAGGCGCTGATCGTGGACATCGACGCGTCGCTGACCGACCTCGGGATTCGTTTGGCCGGCGTCGAGGCGCCTTCGGTTTTCTTCGTCGTTTGGCACGATCCTCCGCAGACCGCGGGGCCCGGCACGTTTCCCGACAGCTTGCTGAGCATGGCCGGGGCTCGAAACGTCTTCGACGACGCCGCCACGCAATGGCCCGTCGTCAGCCTCGAGGAGATCGTGCGTCGGCAGCCGGATTACGTGCTGGTGACCGACGCGCAAACGGAATCGGTCTCAGTCGACCCGGGACGTACGGTCGCCGAGGGGGGAGCCGGAACGAACACGTCGAGTCGGGTGGAGCCAGGGCCTTCCTTCTTGTACGACACGCCGGGGTGGCGGGACCTGAGAGCTGTAGCTGAAGGCAGGGTCCTGACTGTGGACGCTGATCTGTTCAGCCGTCCAGGGCCGCGGGTCGCGGAAGCCGTGAGGTCGCTCGCGGGAGTGCTCCACCCCTCCCGATTCCCTTGAGTCCGGACATGTCTCGCCGAGCGCGGGCCCCCTTGGCAACTCCGCCTCCCCACCACGGGTCCTTCGCATGATCGCGAAGTCGACCATACGCTTGCTCGTGTTGTCGGCTGTGTTGCTCGCGTGCCTGGCGCTCGCCATCTCCTTCGGGGCCTCCGAGCTGTCACCCCGCGAGGTCGCTGAGACGCTGCTCGGGCGGGGTGATCCGTCGTCCCGAGCGATCGTGCTCCACCTTCGCCTTCCGAGGGTGGTCCTCGCGGCCCTGGTCGGTGGCGCCCTCGCCCTTTCCGGTGCCGTGTTTCAGGCTCTGCTCCGGAACCCCCTGGCCGAGCCGTACATCCTCGGTGTCTCCGGTGGCGCGGCGGTTGGAGCCGTCCTCGTCGTCGTCCTCGGTTGGTCCGTCCGCTTCGCTTGGACCGTGCCCATCGCGGCGTTCGTCGGTGCGCTCGTTGCCATCGGGCTCGTCCTGCGGATCGCCTTGAGCGTTGGCCGCTCGCTCAGCTCTCGTGTGTTTATCCTCGCCGGAGTCGTTGTAGGCGCGTTCTTCAACGCCGCGATACTCCTCCTGCTGAACTTCGCGGATGCTCAGTCCTTCAGGTCGGCCGTCTTCTGGATGATGGGCAACCTCTCCGGAGTCGGCTGGTCGGACGTGGTCCTTCTCACCGTCTACCTGGTTCCTGCCGCGACGTTGCTCCTCATTCTGGCCCGTCCCCTCAACCTACTCGCCATGGGGGAGGAAACGGCGAGCTACTTGGGGGTCCGCGTCGAACGGGTCAAGCTTTTGTCCTATCTCGTGACGTCACTCCTGGTGGCGGCGGCAGTCGCTGCCAGCGGCATCATCGGCTTCGTCGGCCTCATTGTGCCGCACGCCGTGCGTATCGTGTGGGGAAGCGATCATCGATTTCTTCTGCCGGCGTCACTCCTTTCCGGAGCATCCTTCCTCCTGTTGACCGACACGGTCGCCCGGACAGTGGTCGCTCCGGCGGAGCTGCCGACTGGGGTCATCACGGCTCTCATTGGAGTGCCCGTCTTCATCGCCCTGCTCGTACGGAGCGAGGCATGAGCGAGTCTCCGCGGTACTCGGGAAAGGGTGTGGCGGACGGCACTTCGCCTGGATCTTCGCCAGTAACCGAGATAGCAGCTGAGGGCGTCTTCGAGGCCGCCGGGATCGGGTATCGGTATCCGGGTGCCGCGGCCGACGCGCTGGACTCCGCGACGCTCTCGGTTCCCCGCGGAACGCTCTACGGGATCATCGGTCCGAACGGTTCGGGCAAGTCGACGCTCTTGCGGATCTTGTTGGGGGTCACGTCACCGGACCGGGGGATGGCGCGGTATGGAGGCCGTCCTGTCCAGTCGTGGCCGAGACGGGACCTGGCTCGGGAAGTCGGTGTCGTCCCTCAGTTGGAGGAGACGATCTTCCCTCTGTCGGTCAGGGAGATCGTCGCGATGGGACGGTACCCTCACCTCGGGCTCTGGCGCGGCGAAGGGCCTTCCGACCACCTCGCCGTTGAGCGGGCAATGGAGCGCTGCTCGGTAGCGGAGTTGGCCGCCCGCTCGCTGCATGAGGTCTCCGGGGGAGAGCGTCAGCGTGTCCGTATCGCGCGGGCACTGGCTCAGGAGCCCCGAGTGCTCGTCCTCGACGAGCCCACCGCCGCGCTGGATATCCACTACGAGATGGAGATCTTCGAACTCCTATCGGGGCTGGCCCACGACGACGGCGTGACCGTCGCGATCATCACGCACAACCTCAATCTCGCCGCCCGTTACGCCGCGACGCTGCTTCTTCTGCATGGAGGTGCGAGCGTGGTCGAGGGACCCCCTTCCGAGGTACTCGAGCGAGAGCGCCTGGAAGACGTCTACGGGTGGCCGTTGGTGGTCGATACTCACCCAGGTCCGGGCCCAGACGCTGGCGCACCGCAGGTGATCCCGCTAGCGGTCGGGAGGCGTGGCACGATGCGCCCGAGCCCGCCGGGCGATAGCGAAGCGTCAGGCTTTACGGAACCGTCGGCCCCTACCGAGCCATCGGACGCTACCGAACCGTGAACTGGACGGTATCGACAACCCACGGCTGAAGCGGGATGTGCACCCCGTCGGCGACCACGGCGATGATCGTGTAGTCGCCGGGCGCGAGATCTGTCATCTCGTACTCGGTCTGCCCCTGGCCGAAGTGCACATGAACGCCTTCGGTCGCCGGAATCGGCTGGCCCTCAGGGGTGAGATCCGTGTTCACCAGCAGGTGATGATGCCCGGTGCCGGGCTCCATTGTCCCTGCCGGTGCGATCGCGACGTTCTCGACCTCGAAAACGACCCGCACGGAGCCCCCGTCGACCGCAGCGCCGTCGACTGGCTGGCTGATGCGCACGGACATAGCGTCCGTCTGGTCGACAGCGGCGGGAGCGTCAACCGGTGCTTCGTCTCCACCGCCGCCGCAGCCTACGGCGGCTACGAGCGCCAAGGTCGACCAAATCGATTGATGCCGTTCGCGGATGGCGAGCATCGATATCCGTCCCCAGGTTTCGGAGGCGTGCCATTTCGTCGGCCGACCGGACGGCGAAGAGCGCCCCTCAAAGATGCGCACGATCCGCCGACTTTCTGGCGAATCGAAGGAGAGTATTCACTCGAGTGTCGATGTCCGGCAAGGTGCAGCGAGTGCGTTTGAGCCCAACCTCCGGAAGGTGCCGATGAGGGACCTGCCGACTGGATACGCCAGAATCTCGCCTTAATAATTGTACCCGACGTGAATCGCGCAGTCGAGTAGCCCCGATGCGCCCGCGCGATGTCGGAATGAGACCAACGGGGGGACGCGCATCGGCGCGGACTCCCACATCGGTGTCGATGCGCCATGACAGATGCCCGTTGGCAAGAGATCTCTGCACTGCTCTCGGCAGGCCTGGAACGGCCCCCGACGGAACGAGAGGAGTTCGTCCGCACGCGCGCGTCCGATTCGGCGATCGCTGACGAGGTCCTGAGCTTGCTCGAGGCCGCGAGCAAGACCGGTGAATTCGACTTCCTCTACGCCGCGCTCCGCCCTGAAGAGAAGGGACCTACCGGCGATGAGCCACCGATGCCCGATCGGCTCGGTCCGTTCCGCGTCCTGCGCGAGCTGGGGCGGGGAGGAATGGGCGCGGTCTATCTCGCGGAACGAGCGGACGGCCAGTTCGACCAGACCGTGGCGCTCAAAGTCGTTCGGCCCGATCGAGGGTCCGACGAGCTTTGGGAGAGGTTCGGCGCCGAGCGCAGGATCCTGGCTCGCCTACAGCATCCGAACATCGCTCGATTGCTGGACGGCAACGTCACCGCGGAAGGACGCCCGTATCTGGTCATGGAGTACGTGGCGGGGGTGCCGCTCATGCAATACTGCGACGCCCGACGGCTCGATGTCTCCCATCGGCTCGAGCTGTTCCGCGAGATCTGCGCCGCCGTGCAGCACGCGCATCGAAACCTTGTGGTGCATCGGGACCTGAAGCCGTCGAACATCCTCGTGACCGACGAGGGCGACGTGAAGCTCCTGGACTTCGGAATCGCCAAGCTCTTGGATCCGGAGTCCGACGCGGAGTCCGACGAAACGCGGGCGGGCGTCCGACCTCTGACGCCGGAGTACGCCTCCCCAGAGCAACTCCGCGGCCTAGCCGTCACCACGCTGAGCGACGTGTATCAACTCGGCATCCTGCTCTACGAGCTGTTGAGCGGAAGACGGCCGTGGTACCCAAACACCCCCTCACTCGCGGACATCCAACGGTCCGTTCTCGAGACGGATCCCGTACGCCCCTCGGCAGCGTTGACCCGAAGCGGCGGCGCGGTGCCGCACCAGGCCGAGCCCGAGGAGCTGGCCCGCGCGCGCGGCTCCACCCTGCCGGCGCTCCGAAGACAGCTCTCCGGGGATCTAGACCACATCGTGCTCAAGGCGATCCGAAAGCAGCCGGAGAGCCGGTATGGATCAGTTGCGGAGCTCGTGGCCGACGTGCGCCGTCATGAGGAAAGGAGACCGATCACGGCGCGCCGCGGGACGGTCCGGTACAAGACGTCGCGGTTTGTACGGTGGAACCGGCTGGGCGTCGCGGCGACCGCTGCAATCGCTCTGGCAATGGTCGCCGGAACCGCAGGGACGGCTTGGCAGGCGAGACGCGCTGGCAGCGAGGCCCGACTCGCTGAGGCGTCGGCTGCGCGAGCGACAAGAGAGGCTGAGAAGGCCGCGCAGGTGAGTCGTTTCCTCACCGACATGTTCGAGGTGGCCGGTGAAGGAGACGTGCGGACGGACACGCTGCGGCTCCTGCCCATCCTGGAACGGGCCGCGGCGAGAATCGAGGAGGAGCTGGACGGCCAGCCCGAGGTGGGGTCGGAGGTGATGATCGTCGTGTCGGACCTGTACGAGAAGCTCGGCCGCTTCGACGACGCGCACGGGTTCGCCGCGCGTGCATTGATCCTCCGCCGCTCCGTGTACGACTCCCTCGATCCGGAGATCGCACACGCTCTAGACAACATCGGCGGCGTGGAGCTCGATCGAGGGAACGTGGAGCAGGCCGAGTCGCATTTCGACGAGGCGGTGCGCATCCGTCGTGCGCACGTCGCCGCCGGTCCCACGCCGGTGGACAGTCAGACTACCGTGGGCCTGGCGACGTCGGTCCACAATCTCTCGCTCGTGGTCTGGCGTCTACGTCATCTGGAGCGCGCGGACTCCCTCGCGACTGAGGCCATCGAGCTTCGGCGATCGGCCGGAGCGGATCAATCTCGGGAGGCTGCCAATGCCAGGGACGTCCTGTCGCTGATTCGACGGGACCAAGGGGAGCGCGAAGAAGCCGTCGAGCTGTCGCAAGAAGCCCTCGCCATCCGTCGCCGGATCCTTCCGAATCCGCATATCGAGTTGGCCGTCGGGATGAACAACGTCGCGTCTCAGCTCCTCGAACTGGGGCAGGCGGCGGAATCGGAAACCCTCTACAGGGAATCTCTGGCAGTACGGCGAAGCCTCCTCGGCGACGAGCATCCGCAGGTCGCCACGGCTGTCCACAACCTCGGCGCCGCCCTCAAAGAGCTCGGGCGGACCGAGGAGGCCGTGGCGCAGTACGAGGAGGCATTGGCTCTGCGCCGGCGCCTACTCGGTGACGAGCATTTGGACGTCGCCCTATCCCTGTCCTCGATCGGGCTGCTGTACCACGAAGAGGAGCGTTGCCGTGACGCCATCCCGCTCCTCCGGGAGTCGCTTCCGGTCTGGCGCCGCGGCTTGGGGGAGGATCACCCTTTGGTCTTCAAGACCGTCGGGCTACTCGGCGATTGCTTGAGCAAGACCGGACAATACGCGGATGCCGAGCGCGAGTTGTTGGGGAGTTACGCCGGCCTCGTCACTGCCGTCGGAACCGATCACAGCGAGTCAAGGAGGGTCCGGCGGTTTCTGTTCGAGATGTACGAGTCATGGGGGAGGCCCGACCGCGCCGCGGACTACGCGGCTGGGGGAGGAGGGTGAAGTCGGGAGCGAACCGTTGGCAGCCGCCAAGTCGGCGTGTTGGGTGGGAGCGCGGGGCACCCCTGACCAGCCGACCTTCAACGCGCCGGGGTGTCAGCGCGTCTATTCGGGTGCCTACGAGACCAAATCCCAAGGAGCGCGACATGAGAAAGATGCTATCGATTCTCGCCATGATGCTGCTGCTCGGCACACAAGCGGCGACGGCGCAGAGTGCTCAGATGAACTTCTTCCTGACCAGCGCTGGTTCCGGAGATGGCGCCGACCTGGGCGGTCTTCAGGGAGCCGATCAGATCTGCCTGGACCGGGCGTATGCCGTCGGCGCCGGTGACCTCCTGTGGCGCGCCTACCTGAGCACTACGGCCCAGGACGGTCAGCCCGGGGTCAACGCGCGTGACCGGATCGGGGAGGGACCGTGGTACAATTTCGGCGGGACCCTGGTGGCGGAGAACGTTGCCGACCTCCACTCCGAGAACAACAAGCTCGGCAAGGAGAACTCGCTGACCGAGAAGGGAGACCAGGTCAACGGCCGCGGTGACGATCCGAACATGCACGACATCATCACGGGTTCGAGAATGGACGGCACCGCCGCTCCCGGGAGCGACGACACCACGTGCGACAACTGGACGAGCAGCGGCTCGGACGGAAGCGCGCTCGTTGGTCACCACGATCGCCAGGGCGGAGGCCAGAATCCGACTTCGTGGAACTCGGCGCACGGGTCCCGGGGATGCGGTCAGCAGGATCTGATCGCAACGGGCGGAAACGGGTACTTCTATTGCTTCGGCATCGGCTGATCACCTGCCGGTCCGGCGTAGCTGGCCGATATGCGGGCGGGTAACGTCCGGCCCCGGCCGCGCATGATGACATCAGTACGAGGACCCCGCGGACTCGAGCATCCGTGGGGTCCTTTCTTGCTGCCTAGTGTCCCGTTTGGAAAGTCGCGCGGCATTCGAGCCGCGGCCCTACGCGGCGGGATCCCCCGCCATGATCTCCGGCTCCGCGCCCTCCGCACCCGGCCTTCTGACCCACCCGATGGCCACCCAGGTCGCCGCCGCGAGGGCAAGAGTGACGGCCAGCAGAGCCAGAGTCCGCGCCAGGAACCCCAAGTCGAAGACCGGCCACCGGAAGGTGTACTGGACGAGCTGCCCGGCACGATCGGACATCCAGTGCCATCCTGTGTGTGCCACGAGGGCCGACAAGAGGATGGTGCCCATCTTCTCCTGAATCCCAAAGCGGAAGATCAGATCCAATGCTGGCACCATCAAGAGCAACACGGCGAGTTGGCCTAGCTCCACGCCCAGGTTGAACGACAATAGGGACGTCACGAGGTGCGAGCCGGCGAACTGGAGCGTCTCGCGAAGCGCGAACGAGAATCCAAAGCCGTGCACGAGCCCGAACGCGAAGGTGATCATCCATCTTCGCTTCACGTTGGCCCCCACAATGTTCTCGAGCGCCATATACACGATGGAAGCCGCGATCAGCGTCTCGACGAAAGGCGGAAACCACAGCGTGTCTGGTGCGAAGCCGAATGCCGAAGCGATCAGGGTGATCGAGTGGGCGACGGTGAACGCGGTCACGAGAACCACGAGCGAGCGCAATCGCCGGAACGGGATCACCAGACAGAGAAGAAAGAGGAGGTGATCGATTCCGTCGAGGATGTGGGAGAATCCGAGCGCCACGAACCTGAGCGCAGCCTGATGCCACCGAGGATCCAATCGCACGAGCCCCGGATGCCCGACGTATTGGAACACGCGCTCCGAGCCGTTTGGCGGCAGGAACTGGAGCACGGTGATCACGCGGAGAGCCAGCCGCTCCAACCCCGGATCCATCGAGAACTCCGAAGCGTCCGACTCGATCGGGTACTCGAACAGCACGTCGAGCACTG
Organism: Longimicrobiales bacterium; assembly: GCA_965248625.1. GTDB lineage: Bacteria > Gemmatimonadota > Gemmatimonadetes > Longimicrobiales > Gaopeijiaceae. The sequence continues at coordinate 4,698,102 of OZ252109.1, forward strand.
CCTGCTGCCAGATGAGCTGGATCTGGTCGGGCAGACGTGGGCCCGTCACGTGGGCGAGCGCGTCGTCGTAGGTCCTGAACGACGGATCGGACGGGATCGAGACGATCGCGGCGGCGATCTCGGGTGGCGGGAGAAGCGCCTCTCCTTCAAAGAGCCGGAGCGGTGTGCCGACCCACAGCATGGCCCCTTCCCGGATCTCGTCGTCCGCCTCCGCAATGTCCAAATACCCGGGCCCGAACGTCGGAAACAGGATGTCCTGCATCGTGTTCAGCGGAACCCGGACCAATAGCCGCAGGCGTTGACCCTCCGGCTTCACGAACATCTGGACCGTGGCGTCGCCTGGGATGTCGTGGGCGATCCCGCTCGTACGCGCGGTAGAGTCCGAGGGGTGCGAGATCAGCAGCACCGCCGCGGCTGCGGCGAGGAGACTCGAGGCGAAGACTCGGCTTGTTCTCATGGGCGGACCCTCGAGGGGGATAGCCGAACGAGCGGGACTCGCGCTCCGACCACAGGCAACGAGTCGGGCGCGCAGGTGGATCCGCCAACGACAATTACCGTAACCGGACGTAGCGCCCGCTCACAAGGGAAACTTTACGTAAGCGTGCCGGGTCTCGCGCGGGGGCCTAGCGAGTCGGCAAGGCGACCGGTCGGCGTATACTGACGGTTCCGACCGAATCCCGTCGGCAGCGCTCAAATGGGGAACCCAAGCCGCTTCCCAAAAGGAGCATGGGCATGATTCGGACGCGCGATCTTCTCGTTGGGGCGACCTTCGTCGTCTTCGGCACGACCCTTTTCGCGACAGCGTGCGCCGACGCCGAGAGCGGGGAGGCACCGGCGGCCCAGAACGGCGTACAGGCGCCGATGTTCGAGGTCGACCCGTTCTGGCCGAAGCCCCTCCCCGACCACGGTCTGCTCGGTGCACCATCGGCGTGGCCGTCGACTCACGCGACCACGTCTACATCGTCCACCGAAACACCCCAGATCAGTTCGCCGCGCAAACCGAGATCGGCCTCGCCCAGGAGCCACCGCTGAGCGAATGCTGCCAGCCCGCGCCTCCGGTCCTCGAGTTCGACGCCGAGGGCAACCTCGTGAACGCCTGGGGTGGGCCGCCGGACTCGGGTGAGTACGAGTGGCCTAACTCGAATCACGGCATCGTCGTCGACCACATGGATAACGTCTGGATCGGTGGAAACGGGGGCCCTCTGACGGACGCGAATGGCAATCTGATCCAGGGACCCGACGCACACATCGTGAAGTTCACGCGGGAAGGCAGATTCCTGATGCAAGTCGGTAAGGCTGGCGCGAGCCAGGGTAGCTTCGACACGAACAACTTCAGCCGCGTGGCCAAGATCGCCTTCGATCCCACTGACAACGAAGCCTATATCGCCGACGGATACGGCAACAAACGCGTCGTCGTCATCGACATGGACTCGGGCGAGTTCAAGCGCTTCTGGGGCGCGTACGGCAACGAGCCGGAGGATGTCCAGCTCGAGCGGTACACCCCCGAGGCGCCGCCTGCCCAGCAGTTCCGTGGACCGGTTCACTGCGCCGACCCCTCGAACGACGGGCTCGTGTACGTCTGTGACCGCGCCTCGGACCGGATCCAGATCTTCCAGAAGGACGGCACGTTCGTGCGCGAGGTCTTCATCGCACCGAACACGCTTTCCCAGGGGTCGACGTGGGACGTCGCGTTCTCACCGGACGACGCGCAGACCTACATGTACCTGGCCGACGGCCAGAACATGAAGGTGTACGTTATCCATCGGGAGTCGATGGAGGTCCTGTACAGCTTCGGAGACGGAGGCCGGCAGCCCGGCTTGTTCTTCGCCGTGCACAGCATCGCCACGGACTCCCAGGGCAACATCTACACCACCGAGACCTACGAGGGGAAGCGGGTCCAGAAGTTCGTGTACCAGGGAATGGGGACCGTGACCGAGGAGAATATCGGCGCGCCGTGGCCCGGCGGATGATCTGAATCCAAGCTGGAGGTCACCCGGACGCCTTGCAGATCGCCATTTGCTGGACGAATCAGCCGGAGACGCTTAGCCTAGTGGCCTTCTCGATGGCTGATCGTTAGCGGCGAAGCGCGCCCCCAGCAGAATCGGGCCGCTCGGAGGTCCAGCAACGGAGTAGGCGATGAAGACGAAACGCACCGTAGTCCTGTGGACAACGGTGATCGCGGCAACCGCTGCCCTCACGCTGGGATCCTGCGCGGTCGATCAGGCTGCCCAGGCCGCCGGCACGGCAGCGGAGGCCCCGATGTTCGAGGTCGATCCGTTCTGGCCCAAGCCCCTCGGAAACCATTGGATCCTGGGCTCGGCGATCGGTGTGGGCGTGGATTCCCGAGACCACGTCTTCATCATCCACCGCGGCAACGGGAACGAGCGGACCGAGATGGGTGCGGCGAGTGACCCACCAACCGGTGAGTGCTGTCTTCCGGCTCCGCCCATCCTCGAGTTCGACCCCCAAGGCAACCTCGTCAACGGCTGGGGCGGCCCCAGCGACGAGTATCGTTGGCCGACATCGAATCACGGAATCACTGTCGATCCGAACGACAATCTCTGGATCGGCGGAAACGGCGGAGGGGATTCACAGATCCTCAAGTTCAGCCGGGACGGACAGCTTCTCCTCGAGATCGGGTTGCCCGACATGGGCAATAACAGCACGACCACCGAACACTTCTCTCGCGTGGCCAAGATCTCCTTCGACGCCACCGGCACCGAGGCGTATGTGGCCGACGGGTACGGCAACAAGCGGGTAGCCGTGCTCGATGCCAACACGGGGGAAGTCAAGCGGTTCTGGGGCGCCTACGGTAACACACCAGACGACGAGGACATCGGACCCTACGATCCGAGCGCACCCGTGGCTCAGCAGTTCAGAAATCCAGTCCACTGCGCGGACCCGTCAAACGACGGCTTCGTGTACGTCTGTGACCGGCCCAATGACCGCATCCAGGTCTTCCGGACGGACGGCACCTTCGTCAACGAGAAGATCATCGCCCCGATGACCCTCGGCGACGGATCCACTTGGGACATCGCCTTCTCCCGGGACGCGGAGCAACGCTTCATGTACCTTGCCGACGGCAAGAACATGAAAGTGTACATCATGGACCGCTCCTCGCTCGAGGTCCTCACGAGCTTCGGCGACGGTGGGCGTCAGCCCGGGTTGTTCTTCGCCGTCCACTCCATTGCCACGGACTCGCAGGGCAACATCTACACGACCGAGACCTACGAGGGGAAGCGGGTCCAGAAGTTCATCTACCGGGGGATCGGCGCCGTTACGGCCGAGAACCAAGGAGCTCCCTGGCCCACGGGACAGTAATCGCACCTCTGGGTCACCGCTCCGCCTCGACCGAGGGGCTGCTGACTCAACCGGATGTCCGACCAAAGGCGGTCCGCTACCTCGATGTGGCGGGCCGCCTTTCCTCGGCGGTCTCGTCATCCGCTGATCTCGCTCAACATCGCGCACCACGGGCGTGTCTTGTCAAATGTCCTGCGACCGTCGATCGGGCATCGCTGGACCCACGACCCGAGCCCACGTCGATGATACGCATGATATACGTCGCCTTCCGCGCGATCCTCCTCGCGGTGTGTGCAGTCGCCACGGTGAGCTCCGCGGCCGCAGCTCAACGCCAGGATGGACAAGGGCGGCCAAGCGGCGGCGCCGAGGATGTCGATCTCCAGGCCGAGTACCTGGCTGAGCTCGACATCCAACTCGATGGTAGGATCGACGAGGATGCGTGGTCGCGCGCCGTCCCCATCACCGACTTCACTCAGCAAGAACCAGTCGAGGGCGGTGTCCCGTCGGAGGAGACCGAGATCCGCGTCCTGTTCGACGAGGACAATCTCTACATCGGCGCCATCGTCTACGACGACCCAGACGGGATCCTGGCATACCAACGCCAGCGGGACGCCAGTTTGGGAACCGACGACCGGTTCATGTGGATCCTGGACACCTTCAACGACGGACGGACCGGGTATTTCTTCGAGATCAACGCGGCTGGCCTCATGGGCGATGGCCTCATCTCTGGTGGGGGCGGAGGCCGGGGCGGTGGCGGTCCCGGCGGTGGTGGATTCGGCGGCGGCGGCGGAGGCAAGGCGTGGGACGGAATCTGGGAGGCGCAGACATTTCGCCGGTCGGATGGTTGGTCAGCCGAGATTCAGATCCCCTTCCGCACGCTGAACTTCGACCCGTCCTCCGATACGTGGGGCATCAACTTCCAGCGCACGATTCGTCGGCGGAACGAGGAGATCCTCTGGCGTGGATGGCGAAGGAACGAGGGGCTGAGGAGCCCCGTGTTCGCCGGGGACCTGACCGGCCTACGGAATCTCTCCCAGGGGCTCGGTCTCGAAGCGCGGCCCTCGACGATCATGAGCTGGCGCAACGTTCCCGAAAACGTCGATCAGACCACCTTCCCGAGTGATCTCAGCCTGGACGTGAACTACAGCGTCACGTCCAGCCTCCGTGCGTCCGTTTCGGTCAACACCGATTTCGCGGAGGTCGAGAGCGATCAGCGTCGCGTGAACCTCACACGCTTCCCCATCAGGTTCCCGGAACGCCGCGACTTCTTCCTCGAGGGGTCCGGCGCGTTCTCGTTCGCTCCCCGCAGTCAGGCGCAGCCGTTCTTTTCGCGACGGATCGGTTTGAGCTCTGGCCAGCCGGTTCCGATCACCTATGGCGCGCGGGTCACCGGGCAAGTCGGCAATTACGAGGTCGGGTTCTACCAGATCGGGACGGGCCAGCATTCTTATTTGGACAGCGAGGACCAAGAGGCGCTGATTCCCACCGAGAACTTCACGGTCGCGCGGGTCAAGCGGAGAATCCTCGAGCAATCCACGATCGGCGCGATATACACGCTGAAGTCGTCGTCTGCCGACGAGACCGGAGTCGCTCCGAAAGACCGTCACACCGCCGGCGTCGATCTCGCGTTCAACACACGCCATTTCCTGGGCGACAACAACGCCCACCTCGAGGCCTTCTACGCTTGGAACTCGAACCCCAACCCGACCGAGCCACTGTCGACCTCTGATCTCTCGGCGCACGGCTTCCGCCTTAATTTCCCGAACGATACCTGGTCGGGACACCTCTCGTATCGCCAGTTCGGGGACGACTACAGCCCGGCGGTCGGCTTCGTCCAACGGAACGACTTCCGCAGAATCGAGCCGCGCATCGGTTGGTCGCCTCGACCGGACATCGACTGGATCCGCAAGCTCGACTTCTCTCTGCAGTTCCGGAATCTCACCGAGCTCGGGACGGGCATCGTCGAAGAGCGTGAGTGGGACATCAATCTCCTGGGTCTCGACTTCGAGAGCGGCGACAACATCGACTTCTCGGTCAAGCGCGTCTACGAGTATCTGGACGGGGGCTTCGAGGTCAGCGACGGCATCGAGATCTTCGAGGGTGAGTACACGAACTGGGAGTACAACGTCAGAGGCCGTACGACGGGACGTCGCCCTGTGTCGCTCGGCGGTGGCGTCACCTCAGGGGGATTCTGGAACGGCGAACGGATGCGTTACGACGGCCGCATCACGTTCCGTCCGAATCCGGGTGTCAGCATCTCGACGAACCTCGAGTTCAACGACATCCGAACGCCGCAGGGAGACTTCCAGACCAACGTCTACGAGGTGGAAGGCCAGTGGAACCCGACCCCGTGGGTGAGCTTCACGAATCAGGTGCAGTACGACAACGTGAGTGAGATCGTGGGGCTGTTCGCGCGGGTACGCTGGATCGTGAATCCTGGGAACGACATCTACTTCGTGTACACCCACAACTGGCAGAACCTGGGAGCCGGCCTTCTCGACAACCCTGACCTCATCATGCTCTCGAGGGGCGGGTCCGTGAAGATGAACTACACGTACCGGTTCTAGGGACGTAATTGTGGTGTCCCAGAAGTTCTGCTGCGATTCGGCGCCGCATGCATCCGCTCTGGACATCGTTGGAACTCCTTGCCGTAGCTACGGCTACGCCGCGTCGTCCCGCCTTGCCAGAGCGGCGCCTGCGTCTCCTCGGTAGCGACCAGACTTCTGGGACACCACACTAGGCGAACGTCCACCGCGTTCTGCCACGGTCATGGTGGCTTGCGTCCAACCTGACGCCCTAGGGCGGAGCGCATCGCCCAAATCACCCTAGGCCAAATCACATCGCGACATACACTTAGGGAATTTCGTGCAGAGCGGCCCGCGGATTGCCCATGTTTGTAATCGAACGACGCGGACGTGGAAACCCACGAGGGCGCCACAATGTCTAAAACTAACCGTTAAGAACAGGCCCATCTGTAGGGCCCGCGCCCGAGTCGCTTCAAAGAAACCTCGCCCCGGCTTGCCGGGTGCGGGGTTTCTTCGTTGTCGTCTTCACTCCCGCGCCAGCTCTCTGTTCAGCCACGCTCGGGCTAGGGTCCAATCCCGCTTCGCAGAAGCCACCGAGATCCCCAGCACTGCGGCCGTCTCTTCGAACGTCAGCCCGCCAAAAAAGCGAAACTCGATCGCTCGAGCTTGACGGTCATCCAACTCGGCTAGCCGATCCAAGGCGTCATCCAGCGCCAGAAGATCGTCGGCCACGCGATCGGTCAGGTGCAGGGCCTCGTCCAGAGTGATCGCCTCGGCTCCGCCCCTCTCTTCTTCGCCTTCCGCGCCTTCGCGTGATCGATGAGGATACGTCGCATCGCGCGCGACGCTACCGCGTAGAAGTGCCCACGGTCCCGGTAATCCACCCGCTTGATGTCGACGAGCTTCATGTAGGCCTCGTGGACCAGCGCCGTGGTGTTGAGGGTGTGGCCCGGCCGTTCCTGTCGCAGGTACCGGTGCGCGATCGTCCGCAACTCCTCGTATACGACGGGCATGAGCTCGTCGAGTGCCCTGCCCTGCCCGGAGGAGAGCGCGACGAGGAGTGCGGTGACGTCGGGTGGGTTCGCCATGCGTGTTCGGTGAGGCGTGCCCCGCGAGCTGCCTGTTGCTGCGGGGTCACGCGTCTGCTCAAGATCACTCCCGGGCGCCGTTGTCTCAACTGGCTCAGATCTGCCCGAAGCCGCTCGGGTGTGCCCGAAGCCATGCGCCTTCGCACCTCGATGAAAGCTGGAAGGGACTTCGAGCACCCGCGACTTTCCCGGCGCCGCGCCCGTCGCCAGATTCGCAACGACTTTCCAAGACCCCAGTTGCACTCGCCTGCTGACGACTTTCAGGTAGGTTCGCTGCCCCGTGTCCATTCTCCGCATCCAGCACATCGGTGTCGTCGTGCGTGATCTCGAAGACGCATGCGCACGGTTTGAGCGCGTGCTCGGCCTGAAGGCCCGGGACTTCCGCGATGATCAAGGCAGGGGCATGCAGCTCGATGCTCGAATCCTGCTGGGCAACGAGTGCTGGCTCCACCTGGTGCAAAACTGGAATCCCGAGTCCCGTGTGAACCGGTTCCTCCAGGAGAAGGGAGAAAGCTTGGAGCACATCGCGCTCGAGACAGACGACATCGAGGGCGATGTCGAACGGCTCCGCGAGATCGGTGTCGGCGTGTGGGAAGACCGGATTCTGGACGCCAACGACGGGTACGAGGCGTTCGTGTACCCCGACCAGCTTCCCGGACTCACCGTCGAGCTCATCGAGTCGCACGACCGCAGTTGGGTTTATCCGCAGGACGCCGTGGGTGATCCCATCAGCGAGACGATGAAGCTGACTCGCCTTCAGCATCTCGGACTTTGCGTCAACGACCTCGACGACGCATGCGGGCGATTCGAGCGCCTTTTCGGCCTGGTGGCGCAGGATCTCCGCAATGATCAGGGGAAGGGCAAGCAGCTGGATGCCCGCATCCTCTTCGCGAACCGGTGCTGGCTCCACCTGGTGCAGAACTGGGATCCGGAGTCACGCGTGAACCGTTTCCTCCAAACGCGTGGAGAGGGAATGGACCACATCGCGTTGCACACCACGGCCATCGAACAGGACGTCGCAGTGCTTCGCGAAAACGGGATCTCTTTCTTCGAGGACGCCATCTTCGACGCCAACGAAGGCTTCGAGACGTTCGTCTACCCAGACCAGCTCCCCGGAATGACCGTCGAGCTCATCCAGCCGCACGAGCACAGTTGGACGTTTCCGGAAGCAGGTGCGGCCGCGCACTCGTAGACCCCTCGGCAGCTACCAAACTCTCGATAGCTGCCGGTCTCTCGATCGCCAGCAGACTCGCATCGCTACCAGATTCCTGAAGCACCACGCTCGACCAACCACTCGGAGCTCCCCATTACCTACCGACTCGACGACCGGCTTGCGGTCGACCGCCTGAGCGAGCCCTCCGTGCGGACCTTCGCACAAGAAGTGTTGCGCGCCCTTGGAGCCAGCGCGGAGGAAGCGCGCATCAACGCCGAGGGGCTCGTCACCGCGTCACTGTGGTGGCATCCCGGTCAGGGCCAAGGCCTCGAGAAGCTCTTTCGGTACGCGCGACGGATGCGCCACGGTGGAATCCGCCCTGACGCGGCTATGACGTGGGTCGACGAGCGCGCAGCCACGGCTTTGCTCGACGCGAACAAGGGGCTCGGGTACGTGTCGGCCTATCGAGCCATGGACAAGGCCCTCGAGAAGGCGCGCGCGACCGGCATCGCGATGGTGGCGGTCCAGCACAGCAATCACTTCGGAATCGCCGGCTACCATGCGAAGCGAGCCGCAGACGCCGGCCTCATCGGCATCGCGATGACAAACGCAGGCGCCGAGATGGCTCCGTGGGGTGCGGTGCGTCCAGTATTGGGCACGAACCCGTGGGGGATGGCCGTGCCGCGGGGTGCCGAACACGACGCCATCGTCCTCGACATGGCCCTTACACAATCTGGAAAGGGCATGATGCGCTGGTTCGAGCGCGCCGGTCTTCCCATTCCCGAGAGCTGGGCTTTGGCCCCGGACGGCCGGCGAACGACAGATCCAGCGGTAGCCGCCGATGGGCCACTGCTCCCTATGGGCGACTACAAGGGATACGGCCTGAGTCTCATCACGGACGTATTGACGGGCGTCCTCAGCGGCTCGCTCTTCGGTGCGCAGGTCTTTCAGGACGACGCGAACTTCGACGTTGCCCACACGATGATCGCGATCGATATCGAGGCCTTCATGCCACGTGCCGAGTTCGAGGAGCGGCTCGAGCGGCTGATCGAAGACGTGTTGAGCGCGCCGCCCATCGACACGGACCAACCCGTACAACTTCCGGGACAGGCCGAGCAGATGCGCGCCCGCAAACGTCTCGCGAACGGCATCCCGGTGGATCGCGGGACCGTCTCGCGTTTGCGTGATCTCGCGGCCGATCTCGACGTGCCGTTTTCTCTCGAGGCCGGCGGCGAGCCCGGCGACACGAACGCGGAGGACGTATGAACGAAGTCCTGACCATCGGGAGCGCGCAAGCGAGGCCGGGGACAACAGCCCGCGGAGCCATTCCTGTGGGCGTCGACGTTGCGGGCGGTCCCCGTGACATCCCGATTCTCGTCTGTCGGGGCGCTCAGGAGGGCCCGACGCTTTGGATCAACGGAGCAACCCACGGTGACGAGCCCGAGGGAGCCTTCTCCATCTTCAAGACGTTCGAGAAGCTCGACCCCACGGCACTGATTGGCACGGTGGTCGGGGTCCCGGCGATGAATGTGCCCGCCTTCGAAGCCGGAAAGCGCGGTGATCCACTCGACACCTTTTCGTACGACATGAACCGGCTCTATCCCGGTCGCGCAGAGGGCTACCCCACCGAGCGCGCGGCCTGGGCTCACTGGGAAGGGATGAAGGATGCGTGCGACCTCCAGATCTCCGTCCACTCGGGTGGTGAGCACTCCTACCTCGCCCACATGATCTTCGCCGCCGACAACCCTCAAAGCCTCGAGCTCGCGGCGGCCATGGGGCTCCAGTGGGATCTGGTGTTCAAGAGCGGCGTGGGCGGCAACAACCCCGCTTCGAAGATGGCCGAGCTCGGCAAGGCCGGCATCACGGTAGAGCTGGGCGGGAACTGCCGTACGCTGACCCGCGACTTCCACGCGGTCGCCGAGGACCTAGCGGGCAGCTACGGCAACGTCATGCGCCACTACGGCATGCTCGAGGGCGAGGCCGAGTACGTGACTCGATGGCGGATGGGGCACCAGCAAGCGCTGTTGGCGCCCGCATCGGGTATGTGGGTCGGAAGCGGGGATCTCGAGTTCGAGGTGCCCGTCCCGGCGGGCACACCGCTGGGCCACGTCTACGACCTCTACGGTGACGTGCGCGCCGAGGTTGTCGCGCCCGAGGACGGCGTGGTTTTCGGGTTGAGGTCGCGTCCCGCGGTCCTCGAAGGTGAGTGGTGCTGCTTCTTCGGCATCATCGACGAGGAACGCGACGACCTGCTCGGCACGGGTTAGGGCTGCCGTAGTTCACCGTGGCGCAGTCCGGCCCCGCCTGGCATGTTGAATCGTCCCCGCGCAACGACCCTGACCTGGAGTCGAACAGCATGCGGTATGCACGGTCCACGACGGCGGTGATCATCCTCGCGCTCCTCACGCCTTTCCAAGCTGCGGCGCAGCAGGGTGCGGTGGACGGCCCGGTCAACCCGTTGCCTGTCACGGGCCGGTCCGTCGTCGCGACCGAGATGGGCATCGTCGCGACGAACAACCCGCTGGCTTCATCCGTCGGGGTGCAGATCCTGGAGCAGGGCGGGAACGCCGTGGACGCAGCGATCGCGGCCAACTCGGCCCTCGCCCTCATGGACCCAACCTCGAACGACCTCGGTGGCGACCTCTTCGCCATCGTCTACATGGCCGAAACGGACGAGGTACACGGGCTCAACTCGAGCGGATGGTCACCGGCGGCGCTGAACGCGAAGTATCTGAAAGACCTCGGGCACGAAAGCATGCCGAGGCGGGGGATCCACTCGGTTACGGTGCCGGGCGTAATCGCGGGGTGGGACGCCCTGCGTGACCGCTTCGGCAACCTCGAATTCGAGAAGATCCTGGCACCGGCCATCTGGTACGCGGAGAACGGCTTTCCCATTCACGAGGTCACTGGAGGGATGTGGGCCCGCTCGGTAGACCTGCACAGCGCCCACCCGAACAGCGCGGAGACCTTTCTCGTGGACGGCGTGAGGGCGCCTCGCGTAGGCGAGATCCACAAGAACCCCGACTTCGCGACGACGCTGCGGCGGATCGTGGACGACGGGCGTGACGGCTACTACGAGGGGCCCACCGCACGGGCGATCATCGACATCTCGAACGAGCTCGACGGCACGATGACGATGGCGGACCTGGCCGAGTACGCGCCGGAATGGACAGAGACGATCACCACGACCTACCGCGGCTGGACCGTACACGAGATGCCCCCGAACGGACAGGGCATCGCCGCGCTGATCATGCTCGACATCATGGAGAACTTCCCCCTCGGTGAGTTCGGCTTCCACAGCCCCGAGGCTCTCCATGTGATGATCGAGGCGAAGAAGCTCGCCTACGCGGACATGATCGAGTACGTGGGCGACCCGCGCTTCACGGACGTTCCGGTGGACGGGATGCTGGACAAGTCGCGTTCAGCCGACCGGGCGCGACTCATCGACATGAACAACGCCATGTGCTCCGTCGAGCCCTCTCGTTTCGTTGGTTTGGACAACGAGGACGGCGGCGACACGATCTACCTCACCGTCGTCGACCGGGACGGCAACATCGTCTCGTACATCCAGAGCAACTACTCAGGCTTCGGCTCGGGCCTGGTGCCCAAGGGGACGGGGTTCATGCTGCACAACCGGGGCGGCCTGTTCACCCTCGATGAGAGCCATCCCAATGTTCTGGAGGGGCACAAACGCCCGCTCAACACGATCATCCCTGCGCTGATGACCAACGGTGACACCCAGCTCGGCTTCGGTATCATGGGCGGCTTCAACCAGCCGCAGGCTCACGCGCAGTTCGTCTCCAACATCGTCGATTACGGGATGAACATTCAGCAGGCCCACGAGGCCGGTCGTTTCACCAAGGGCAGCTTCGACGGCTGTGACGTGAACATGGAAGTGACGGTCCCCGACTGGGTCAGGGACCAGCTCACTGCAATGGGTCACGAGATCAGTGTAAGCCCCGCGCGAACCGGAGGCTTCGGCTACGGCCAGGCGGTGATGAGTGACGGCACCGGCGTGCACTTCGGCGCCTCAGAATCCCGCCACGACGGCATGGCAATGCCCCAGCCCGCGCCGGTCTTCCCGAGGCGGTGAGGTTGAGCCCCAGCGAATCAAAACGGATCCGAACCAGGCCTGATGGACCTTCCGGCGCCACCGATGAAGGCCGGAGATTGATATTGCACATGCAATGACTAGATTATATTATTTCATGTGAAATGCTACCTCCGGAACGATGATGCCACCAACCGCGACCACAGCCGAAGCCCTTCAACCCGACGCGGGTGCCGTGCTCTCCAAAGCCGTCGTCCGTGCCGCTCGGGCCCTCGGGCTGCGCAACTCCGACGTCGCGCGCGTCGTCGGCACCAGTGAGGCCTCGGTATCCCGAATGGCGCGAGGCCGACCGTTGGACCCCAGTTCCAAGGAGGGTGAGCTCGGGCTCCTATTCCTACGCCTCTTCCGTAGCCTGGACGCCCTGATGGGGGGTAACGAGGGCCAGGCCCGCACGTGGCTTCACGCGCACAATCATCACCTGTCCGGTGTGCCGGCGGAGCGTATCCATAGCGTCCAGGGGTTGGTCGATGTCATCAGGTATCTGGACGCGATGCGCGGGCAGCTCTGAGGCTGGTGCGCTCGCACTCGACCCCTGGCGGATGGTTGAGGCCCAACACCTCGTTTCGACCCGCAAGCTGGTCGATTCAGACGCGGAGCAGGCGCTCCTCGAGGAGCTGATCGAGGGCGCAAAGCCCCCAGCTCCGGACATCCGACTGCACTACCTGCTCTTCACGCCATTCCGGTACCCGCCCCTCCCCCACGGCTCACGATTCGGCCGGTCAACGGAGCAGGGAATCTGGTATGGTTCCGAGTCCGTGTCGGCGGCTCTGTCCGAGACCGCCTACTACCGACTCGTGTTTCTGGAGGGCAGCAGTGCCGAGCTGGGGCCGATCCATGTGGATCTCACGGCGTTTCAAGCGCGGCTCCGTACGGATTTCGGCATCGACCTGACAGCCCCTCCATTCGACGCCCACGCCGCGGCTGTCGCCTCGAAGACACGATATGCGCACACGCAAGCACTCGGCTCAGCCATGCGCGAGAGCGGGATCGAGGCCTTCCGATACCCATCTGCCCGCGACCCGCAGGACGGTGTGAATGTGGGGGCTTTCGCTCCGGCCGTGTTCAACCGATCGCGGCCACGGAACCTCGAGACCTGGCACGCGCTCGCCACGCCGGACGGCGTCGAGTTTCGCAAGAGGGACTACTTCCGCCGGATCGTGAAGCGATTCGAGCGGGCCGTGTTCTTGGTGAAGGGGAAGCTGCCGGCGCCAGCGATATGAGCGAGTGACTCCGTGCGGCGACGTTCCTGGGTTACGGAGGCGCTGCCGCGTCGTTCATGCCGCAGTGCGACAGATAGTGCCCCGTGCTGGCCGACCTCTGATCAGGGCAGCATCTCGGGGTCGATGGGTTGCCGGGGCGCCAGACGCCCCCGCCCCCGGACGGCACTGGGCTCGCCTCGCTCCACGATTGCCTCCCCCCTAGAAACAGTCCAGGTCGGGAAGCCGCGCACCCGCATCCCCTGGAAGGGGCTGTAGTCGACGGCCGAGTGGAGCGCCGCGGCGTCGATCTCGACCTCCTTTTCCGGATCCACGACGATCACGTCGGCATCGGATCCGACCTCGATCGTCCCCTTCCCCGGGTAGAGCCCGAAAATGCGCGCGGGGCCGGTAGACGTCAGCTCGACGAAGCGTTGCGGCGAGAAGCGGCCCGCCGTCACTCCGCCGGTGAATACCAGCGGGAGCCGGGTCTCGATCCCGGGAAGGCCATTCGGGATCTTGGTGAAATTGGCCCGTCCCGTCGTTTTCTGACCTTCGTAGCGGAACGGCGCGTGGTCGGACGCGACCTGTTGGATCGAGCCGTCCTCGAGGGCACTCCACAACGCCCTTTGGTGCGTTTCCGCCCTCATGGGCGGGCTGCAGACGAACTTGGCCACCTCGAACCCGGCCGACGGATCGTACACCGACTCGTCGAGAACCAGATACTGTGGGCAGGTCTCAGCGACGACCGACCGACCCAGCGCGCGCGCTTCCGCCACGTGGCGGGCCGCCCCCGAGGAGGTCACGTGCGCGATGCAGACGGGCGCTCCCGCCACTCCGGCCAGCATGATTGCCCGGTTCGTGGCCTCGGCCTCGACCGCGGGGGGCCGGCTCGGCGCGTGGAAGGCAGGGCCAGTGTCACCGCGAGCCAGATGGCGCTCGATGAGGTGGGCAACGGCACAGTCGTTTTCGCAGTGCACGTAGATGAGTCCTCCGTGCTCGCCGGCCGCCTCCAGCAGGCGGAGGAGCCCCTCGTCGTCGACTTTCTTGTCGCCGTAGGTCATGTAGACCTTGAACGACGGGAACCCGCCTCGGATGAGCTCCGGCATCTCGTCGATCACATCGTCACGCACGTCAGTCACGATCGTGTGGAATCCGTAATCGATGACGGCGTCGGGGCGGATCTCGTCCAACCGCCGATCCCGCGCCTCGCCGAGTGTTTCCCCCTTCCGCTGTAGCGAGAAGTCGAGGACCGTCGTGACACCGCCGCACGCGCCAGCGATCGTCCCGGTATGGAAATCGTCCGCCGTCGTGATTCCCAGACGGTCGATGGGGTGGGCAAGGTGTGTGTGTGTATCGATGCCACCTGGCATGACCCAGTGACCGGCGGCGTCGATGACTTTCTCCTCGGACTGGGCTCCCAGGTCGAGCTCGTCGACGGTGCCGATCTCCGCGATGCGGCCGTCACGGATCAGGACGTCGGCCAGCTCCATCCGGTCGGTGGTGACGACGGTCCCACCGCGAATCAGTAAGTCACTCATGCGCCGTCCAGCCCAGCGACGAAATCGGCGATGCGGCCCATCGCCTCCCGGATCCGCTCCTCGGGAGCCAAGAGCGAGACGCGGACCCAGTTGCGCCACCGATCGCCGAACGAGTTTCCAGGAAACATCAGAACGCCGGCCTCGTCGAGGAGTCGATAGCAGAAGGTCTCGGCGTCCATGCCGAACCGCGATACATCGGCCCACATGAAAAGCCCGCCTCCGTGGGGTCCGTGGGGGATGCCGAAGCGGGAGAATCCGTCCATCAACGCCTGCCGACGCGCTGCGTACACTGCCAGGTAGTCCGGACGCGTATCGTGCTCGAGCCCGAGCGCAGCGAGCGCCGCGCACTGCGAGAACTCGGGACAAGCCCCGGAGGTCGTGGCCTTGAGCGCCTCCACGGCGTCGATGAAGCCGGGCGGACCGATCACGTACCCCACCCGGAAGCCGGTCATCGCGTAGGCTTTCGAGAAGCCCGAGAGCACCACTGAGCGCTCTCGTGCGCCTTCCGTGGCCAGGAACGAGAGGAATAGCCGTCCGTCGAACACTACGTCCTCGTAGATCTCGTCGGCGAGCACGACGAGGTCGAGATCGGCAGCCACCTGAGCGAGATCACGGACTCCGTCACCGCCGACGCACGCGCCCGTCGGGTTCGAGGGGTTCACGAACACGAGGACCTTCGAACCAGCCGCGTGCTCCCGTAGGTCCTCGGCCGCCAACTCGAACGGCCGGTCACCTCCGGTGGGGATCGGGACGATCTCCCCTCCCGCGACACCGATGGCCTGGTCGTAGGAGCTGTAGCGCGGGTCGGGGCACGCGATCCGGTCCCCCGGGTCGACGAGGGCCAGCATCGCCAGGAAGAGCCCCTCCTGCGCGCCGTTCGTGATCGCGATCTCCGTGTCGGGGTCAATCGCGACACCCTTCTCGTCACCGTATCGGCGGGCGATTCCCTCCCGCAGCGAGGCAAGGCCGCGCACCGGTCCCGGTTCGGAGGAATCCTCGCTCATTCCCGCGAATAGCGTCAGACCCGCTTCGATGATCGGTCCGGGCGTGTCCAGATCCGGATCGCCGCGGCCGAGGGAGATCACGTTCTCGCGCGTGCGTGCGAGATCCATCATGCGATACCGGAGGGACGTCCCCTGCTCTCCCGACTTCAAAGCACCCGCTCCGGCGGCGCTCGCGGACGAGGATCCCCGAGGGGTCGTCATGGCCCGACCTCCCGTCGCGTCCGTCGTGGCCACGCCATGAGTGACGCTCGGTCGCGAGGCTCGTGCATCTCAGTCACGGCCGCACTCCCAGTGCCCACAACGCAGCCCGCTGCGAGGGGGCCGGTGAGCATATCGACGAGGCCTGCTTCCACTTCGTGATCCTGGCGAGGGTCTCTGGCTCGGCGGTCACGAATCCCAGGTGGAACGGCCGCATGCCTTCGAGCCCAGCGAGTGAGCCGATCACGATCGCGTCCGGGTGTCGGGTCGGAGCGCCCACCGATGGCGATTCGCCCAGCCTCGCAGACGCGTCGCCCGTGCCGTGGAAGAGGCGATCACCAACGGCGTGGATCTCGTGGATCTGCGCCTCGGACACCCCTTCCCCGGCCTCAGGGGCATCGGGACCGGGTGCGGTCCGCTCCGAACCTCCTCCGGTGCTCTCACGCGTATCCAAACCCTCGGCCCGCGATCCCGACTCCCGGTAGCGGGCGGACGCATTGACGCTGGAACCGTCACCAGGCTCCACGAGGCACGTCCCCAGCCAGGCGAACAGCCCCTGATGTCGACCTCCCTCGCTGCCAATGATGGTACCGTTCGGAACGGCACCGATGCCCAACAACGCGACGAGCAGCGACTCCCCTTCGCTAGCCGTAATGAGGATCCCGTCGGCATCCCGCCCCGGGTAGCCGAGATACGGCAATCGCGACCCGACCCCCTCCCTCAGCTCCACCATCCCCGGGCGGGCCGGGTAATGGGTCTCCCCTGCAAGCAAGTGATGTTCGAGGCTTCCGAGGAGTGCGGGGTCGGGCGTGCGGGCCGCGGGGTCGGGCGGCGTTCGGTCGGCGGGATCGGGGCTGAAGCTTCGCTGTTCCATAGCCACGCGCGCCCTCTGGGCCAGTGCCCCCTCGACGGCGGTCTCGAGCTCGTCTGCCACGATTGCATCCCCTCGATCTGTTGCGTTGTTCGGGTCCACGCCCTCGAGCTCGACTTGGCGCCCGTTCATCATCCCACGAGCGATCGCACCAGGTAGGCACAGGCGAACCCGAGGTAGTTGCCGAGGGCGTAGCCGAAAATGCCGACGATCACGCCTGGGGCAACGAGCTTGTGCCACTTCATCGCCATCCCCAAGGCCAGAGCCGAGCCGGGCCCGCCGATGGCCGCCTGGCTCGCAATCGATACCGAGGCGAGGTCCACTCGAGCCAGCCACCCAATGCCGTACGCAACGACCATGTGAAGTCCGATGATCGTGATCATGAAGCCGAAGATCGGAATCCCGGCCTCGAACACCTCCGCGAGAACCGACGCGGCACCCAGCACGATGAAGAAGATGTGCAGCGCGAAGTACGACAGCACCTCGGCCCCACGTAGCTTCTTCACCCAGGGCAGCTGCGCGACAATCAGCGCCATGGTCGTCAGCCAAAGGACTTCCGGGATCTGGGGCAGCGACTCACTCAAGACCCTGGCGAGCCATAATGCAGCGAGTGGGATTGCACCCAGGATGGAGATGTCGGTAATGCTGATCGCCGTGTCGGTCCACCGGCGGCGCATGGCTTCTTCGTCGGAGTCGTGCGGATCTTCAGCGTGGTACGCGTCCGTAGGGTGGGCGCCGGTAGGCGGGTCGTCGGTAGCGTGGGCGCCGGCCTCGATATCGATCGTGGCCGCGGCTGGACCCCACTGGCCCGCCCCAGACCTGCGCAAGAACGTCGCCCCGAGCAAGCCCACCATACCGACTTGCGTCAACAGATACGGGACCGTGGAGAGGTTATCGGCGAGTGCTGCGGCGGCGAAGGTACTCGGATCGATGTCGAGCCCCTGACCCACGGCCGCGAAGTTCATTCCGCCGCCGGCGAACGCTCCCGAGAATGCTCCGGACAGCTTCCACGTCTCTGGACCGACCCATCCTGACATCGCGATGCCCGCCACGGTGCCACCGGCCAGGCTTCCCAGGCATGCCGCACCGTAGGCGATGAGCAACGGGCGTCCAGCGCTCGCGAGCTCCCTCATGTCTGTACCCATGATCACGAGCACGATCGCGTACGGGATTGCGAACGTGAACACTGCTTCGTGCATCGGTCCCGTGTGCTCGATCACTCCGACGTTGGCGAGGGTGATGCCCAGCAGAGTGCAAACGACCGCCGAGCTGATCTTCTTGACGAAGTCCGACCTCTCCTCCAGCCAGCGGGCGAAGGCCACCACAACCAACATGAAAGCGAGGACCAGCAACGGATCCTGGATCATGGCGATGCCGTCATGGTCGATAGGAAAACTCACACTTCGTGGCTGAGCGGCACGAAGGTAGAGAGGGTGGGCGTCGTGCGCGAGTTACCGAGGTGGAGGGGCAAGACCATCCGTCTTGCATCCCCTATGGTGACGGGGCATCGTGCATTCAGTCCCGGTCCCGAGGGCTTTTGGATCTTCTATTTCTCAAGCAATACGTGACATGACGACGACACCAGCAGACGCCCCATTTGAACCAGACACGACTTCATACAGCCTCAACAATGCCTTTTGGCTGGCGCAGGCGGCCAACATCGCCTACCAAGACAAAAGCACGATCCAGCCGGCGACTGCGAAACTCGGTCTCGGACGGTTCGAGTTTCTGAGTAAGAAGGATACGGAAGGCTACATCGCAGCCAACGACGAAATCATCGTCATCGCCTTCCGCGGCACCGAGCCCACCCATCTGCAGGACCTGCTGTCAGATGCCAAGATCCACAAAGTGCCAGGCCCTCTGGGCGACGTTCACCGGGGGTTCCTCAACGCTTTTGAACTGGTCAAGGACGACATGTTCGAGGCGATCGAGCGGATGCGTGATACGAGCCACCCACAGTCGCTGTGGTGTACTGGTCACAGCCTCGGCGCCGCGCTGGCCGTCGTAGCGGTGGCCCATCTGCTGACCGACAACCAGACCGTCAACGGCCTGTACAACTTCGGTCAGCCGCGCGTTGGCGACGATGCCTTCGCCGAAGAGTTCAATCGCCGCTTCGGCGGGCAGCACTTCCGTTTCGTCAACAACAACGACTCCGTCGCCCGCGTCCCACCAAGCGCCTTTGGATATAGCCACACCGGAGAGCTGCGCTACATCGAAAGCTCAGGCGAAATCCGGGACGACACCGGGTTTTGGGACCGCCTTCGCGACCGCGTCAGAGGACGCATGGAGGACTTCCTCAAACCGGGCACCGACGGCCTCAAGGATCACTCGATGGACCTCTACGTCCAGCAAATCGAAAACTCCCTAGAATCCGGCCGCTGAGAGCGGTGCGGGCGAAGCGGTGCAGGCGCGCCCGAACCTGCTGCACCGGGAGGTGAGAAGATGACCATCGATCGCCGACAGTTCACGAAGGTCGCGGGCGCCGGGGCGCTCGCCCTCGCTTGGCAACAGGCATGCACTCAGGTGGCAGAGACGGGGGAAGTCTCATCAGAAACGGTGCATACACTCCTCGACCATCAGGGGCCTAGGGGCATCTACGACAGGCCTGACGAGCTCGAGCGGCTGCGTCGGGCCATCGCCAGCATGATCAACACACAACAGAACCTGAGGGACTTCCCGCTCGATCCAGACGAGCAGCCCCTCGTGGTCTTCTGGAGAGGTTGAGCCATGCAGGAGTCGACCCTCTTCCTGACCGTCCGCGAACTGTCCGAGCTGTTGGCGAATCGCTCGATCTCGTCAGTGGAGCTCACGCAGGCCTACCTCGACCGGGCCGAGGAGCTCGACGTCCCGCCCTTCGAGCTGCCGAACGAGCCGCGGAACGATCACGACGGCAAGCTCGCCACGATGGTCACAATCGCCCGCGAACACGCCCTCGAGTCGGCCGCGCGCGCGGACCGGGAGCTGGCCTCGGGAAATCGGAGGAGCATCCTCCACGGCATCCCCTACGGAGTGAAGGACCTCCTCGACACGAACGGGATTCGGACGACCTGGGGATCGCGGATCTTCATGGACCGGGTGCCCGATCGGAACGCCGCCGTCATCGACAGGCTCGAGGACGCGGGGGCCGTTCTGATGGCGAAGATGTCGCTTGGGGAGTTCGCCGGTGGAAACACGAGCACTGCGCTCAACCCGTGGAAGCTCGACCGCTCCAGCTTCGGGTCGTCCAGCGGCACTGTGGCAGGTGCCGTGGCGGGCATGATCGGTTTCGGGATCGGCACGGAGACAGGCGGCTCGATCGTCTTTCCGGCGTCGGCCGTGGGTGCCTCGGGGTTGCGCCCTACCTTCGGCCGAGTCAGCCGCTTCGGGTGCATGGCGCTGTCGTGGAGCCTCGACAAGATCGGTCCGGTCGGCCGGTCCGCGGAGGACTGCGGGTACATCCTCGAGCAGATCGTCGCTCAGGACCCACGCGACAACTGCACGGTAGATAGGCCGTTCATCTTTCGGTCCGATCCCGGAGCCATGCGCGGGAGACGCCTGGGGGTCCATCGCGCCGAGTTCGAGCTCTCGGGCTCGGAGGCGACTCGACGCGTGTTCCAGGATGCACTCGACGCTTTCGAGCAGATGGGGGTCGAGATCGAGGACATCGAGCTGCCCTTAAGGCCCACTGGCGCGTTGTTCACGACGATCGTCACCGTCGAGAGCGGTACGAACTTCAAGTCGTTGTTCGATGACGGGAGCGTCGATCAGATGTTCTCGTTCAATGAAGACCGGCGAGCGGGTTGGATGGCTGGACGCATGATGCCGGCAGCGGATTACCTCACCGCGCAGAGGATCCGGAGTCAGCTCGTGCGTGAGGCGGATGAGATTCTCTCCGGCTACGACGCCGTGATCGCTCCAACTTGGCCGAACGGTGCCGCCATGAGGGAGGTTCGTGACGGCTGGCCCATTCCGGCTCGTAACGAGTGGGAGCCGCCCGACGAGGTGGACCGGCGAACCCCGCGGCTCAACTACATCGCGAACCTGGTCGGACACCCGGGCCTCGCCATTCCCTGCGGCTTCGACGAGGACGGCATGCCGCTATCGCTCCAGATCGTGGGCTCGCCCATGGACGACCAGAGCGCCCTCGATCTGGGGATGGCGTACCAAAGGGAGACCGACTGGCACCTACGCCGACCGGAGTTTCCCTGGCGCACGTAGGGGCCCGTAGCGCGGGGGCCGAGGAGAAACCGCGTGCACCGCGCGGGCGAACGGGAATGCGGATTGGGCGAACGAAAAGGGGGCACGCAGCGCGCGCGCCCCTTCGCCTTCCTGGCCTAATTCTGTCTTTCTGGCCTGATCGACCTCTCTCCGGCCTGATCGACCTTAGCGGCTGTTGCTGTCCGTCGATCCCAGGAACTGCAGCGCTTCCTGATAGCCTTCGAACGAATCGCGGCCCTCCCAGATGCCAGCGAGCTTGGCGTAGGCCTCAGTCGCACGCTCGAAGTCGCCGATCTCGACACTCGCACGCGCCAGACCGAGAAGCGAACGCGGTCGGTTGGCCAGCCGCAGTAACGCCGTCTCGTACACGGCCGCGGCGTCCTCGTAGGCCCCGAAGCCCATCAGGATCTCGCCGTACAGCTCGTGTACCGGCTTGATCGGGCTCGCCGACCCGCGTGGTGGCGCCATCGCCTCGACCAGCGCCACGGCCTCCGACATATAGTCGCGAGCGGGGTTCTCGTGGCCCATGTCCGCGTGCAGCAGCGCGCTGACCTGCTTGTGCATGACTTCGGTGTAGCCACCCTGCCCGTCTTCGACCCGCTTACCTAGCGCCTCTTCAGCGGCGCCGAGGGCCTCACTGTCCCCGAGGCGTGCGGCGCTGAGGGCGGTCGCGAGCAGCTCGTGCGGTGACGAGTCGTCGGTGACTGGCTGGATCTTCCACTCCTCGGTGTCGACGATGTAGCGCGACTTCAGGAGGGTGACTGCGCCCCGCGGGCGCGCCTGGCCTTCGCGCTCGCTGGGACCGCCCTCGAGGAACCGGCCCGACCCCATCGCTTCGATGCGCTGGATCCAAAGGCGAGCCTTCTCGTAGTCGCCGAGCTGGAGATCGCCGTACTGACCCCAGTCGAGAGCGTGCGTCCCGTCACCCATGCTGTTGCCGGGCTTCCACAGCTCATACGCCGCCTGGTAGGCCGACTCGTTGTGGCCCGAGACGTAATCCCACATCCCGTGCTGGATGAAGATGTGCGTCGGCATGTGGCGCGCGTGCGAGACCGCGGGTGCGATCTCTGCGAACCGATGAGCAGCGGCGAGCGCCAAGGGGGCGTGCAGCGGGTCGTCGAACGAGTGGATCGTGTAGTGGACGGCGCCGGGGTGATCCGGGTTCTGCCCGGACAGCTTGAGAGCGATCGTGCCGGCCTTGACGTTCAGCCGGCCGCTAAGATCACGCGTCGCGCCAACCGCGCTCAGCATGGAGAGGGCATAAAAGGCTGAGACTTCGGGGTCTGTCGGATACGCGTTGTACAGGTCCTCCATCGCCTCCATGTAGCCGAGACGGCGCTCCACATGGTCGCCATCGCCCCACAGGATCTCGACCGCGTCGATGAATCCCTTCTCGCGATTCGTGGGCGCCTTGGCCAGCCGCTCGGCTCTGGTCGGAGCGAGCCGATTCAGCACCTTGCTCGGCTCTACGGCACTCATCTGCGAGTTGAGCGGATGGTTGTACGACAGCGACTCGCCCCAGTACGCCATCGCGTAGTCGGGATCGAGCCTCTGGGCGGCCTGGAACTCATCGATCGCCTGGAGCCAGCCAAAGCTGTGCAAGATGGCAACGCCGCGGAGGAAGTGTTGCTGCGCCTCGCCGGTCTGCGAAGTGGGGAAATCAATGACGCCCACGTTCTTGAACTGAGCGTGGGCGTCGTCGGCGACTATCAAGAGCAGGCACGCGGCCAGCATCACGGTACATACACGCTTCATCGCTCTCTCCTTTGACTGACGCTACATATGGCCGGGGAGCCTGTCGGGAACACCGCTTCAGTATAGCTCGGTTCGCCCGGATGGGCGATCGGTTCGTGACCCTCTCGCGTCGCCGTGGCGAGATGGACCGTGGGGCGGGCGGATCGCGAGGTGAGCATCGTAGAGGCGGACGGATGTCGAGGAACGATGCGTGGGCGGACCGATCGCGGCGGGAGACGCATTGGTCGGCCGGGACGGACCGCGGCGCGAGATGGATCGACGAGCGTTCAGTCGATGTATGATCAATCGATAGGCCATCGAGACCGCCTCCGAGACGGCGGTGCACCGCGAAGACTTCGCTTGGGGAAACGATGACGGCGCTCACCAAGTTCCTCTTCCCGCCACCGGCCCGGCGCACGACGGGCGCCATCCTTCATTGGTGGGAAAAGCGACGACTCCCCTACAACCTCGCGGTGGGGGCGGCGGGTCTCCTTTCCATCGGAGCATCGTTGCTGATCGGTGCGCTCCCGCCCGGCGCCTCGATGATGGGGTTCAGCTGGATCCCCGTTCTGGTCGTCGGTGTGCTGGCCAACATCTGCTACCTGCTCGGGCCGGCCACCGAGATCCTCATCGAGAAGCTGTGGGGAGGGACGGTTCTCCCCACGGGGCCGGCCCTTTTTCGCATGGGACTGACCTTCTCGGTCGGCCTCGTGCTCCTCCCCATTTTGATGTCCGTGATCGGCTGGGTAATCCGGGTGGTGATGGCGGTGTTCTGATGCGGCTGTGTACTGACACGACTGTGCGCAGATGACGATTCTGCACGTGACGAGGGTGGTCGTGGCCGCCTTCATTGCCACCTCCTTCGCCTCCCTTTCCGGTTGCAGCACCGGCACCTCCCCCGACGAGGCCCTGCAGGGCGGCATCTTGGCCACGTTTCGAGTGAGTCAGGAGGAGTTCCGGATCTGGGTCACGAACGAGCAGACGATTCAGCAGATCCTCGACCTGAGAGACGGGAAGAGCTCGGCCAACATCCCCAACGGAGCGCTGCACGATGGGGAGGGGCTGGCCGACCACAACGCGCCGTGGCTATGGCACGTGGACCCGGTGGACATCGAGATGGCCGAGTTCACGATCGAGGTCTGCGATGGACGGCCCTCGCTGGTCGACTCGCTACTGGACGACTACCTCCGAGTGGGTCGGTTTTGTCCGTGGGGTGCTCAGCTGGTCGGGGTTGAGGATTTGCGGTAGGGCGGAGGGGCGATCCAGCCGTGAGGCACGCCTTGCCCGCCCAACCTGCGCTCCCTAGCGTCGAGGGATGACCACCTCGCTCGCACTCTTCATGGTCTCGGGCGGCCTGATCGGGCCACCCTGCCTCCAGCACTAAGAACATCCCAGGTGGGAACGTCGGCCAATCAGCGACGCGTTGGTTGGCTTCCCCCTGGGCGTGTACCGGCGCCGGATTGATCGAAAGACCTGCCGCGATGGCAACGAATATCGCGAAGGCGAGAGCACCACGCATACGAGCCTCCCTGCAGTGAGCAGGCCAGTGCGACCCAGCCACCGCCTCCACCCATCCGCCCCACAGCTAGTGGCTACAGACCACTGTACGGAAGGAAGTACAGCGCCACCGCCAGGAACGGGACAAGCAGGATCATCATTGTGATCGCATAGCCGAACATGTCACGGGCCCGGAGCCCGGTGATCGCCAGGAGCGGGATCGCCCAGAA
Organism: Longimicrobiales bacterium; assembly: GCA_965248625.1. Lineage (GTDB taxonomy): Bacteria > Gemmatimonadota > Gemmatimonadetes > Longimicrobiales > Gaopeijiaceae. The sequence continues at coordinate 4,722,747 of OZ252109.1, forward strand.
CGGGTTGAACAGATTCGTATGCGCGTCCCCCACGGCGTACGCGGCGATCGTCTGTCCGTGTGGGATGTCCAGCGCCGCGCCAGCCTGCAACATAGGACCACCCACGATAGCCCACTCACCGCCTGCCGACGGCACAAACACGTTGAGGATCCCTCCCGTGATCCAGGTGGTCACCGTGAAGGTGTCCTCCGTCGCGACGGAGAGCAGCGCCTCAGTCATCGTGTCCACGAGTCCGGTGCCCGTCATTATCCCGATGATGCCCGCGTAAAAGGGGAACTGAAGGATGACCCCGGCGCTCCCTTTCACGGCGTCGTTGAACTCGCTCTGATACCTGGACGGGCTGCTGTAGAGCATCATCCCGATCATCAGGAAGCCGAAGTTGAACACGTTCAGGTCGAGAGCACCGAGTCCGTCGGTAATGAAGGCGCGCACGAAGAGCACGACGCCGGTCAGCGCGATGATCCCACCGAGGATCTTGCTGTTGTCGATCTTGTCGGCGATGGAGGAGCCGGCGGCTTGTGCATGCTCGAGGGTGTGCTCATCCGCCGGGTCCGGAGCGTCCTCGACGTCGTCTACGTGTAGGTAGCGCCTGATGCCTCGGCAGTTCTGGTCCGGCGGGGCCAGCAAGTAAAGCATGAGCGATCCGTACGCGAGTGCGAGTCCGGTCAGGATCAGTGGATACGGGTGAAAGACCCATTCGGTCGCCGGAATCACGCGGTCGACGAGACCCTGCAGCATGAAGACGTTTCCGTCCGTGGCCTGGAGAAGTCCCGCGGAGCTGGACATCCCCCACCCCCAAGTCAGGCTCATCCCCATGTAGCCTGCTACGGCCAGCAGCGGGTAGTGCACCGCCATCCCGCTCTTGTCCGCCACCGTGCCCATCTCGCGGGCCAGAATCGCACCGAAGATGAGTCCGAGACCCCACGAGACCCACCCGGTGAGCATCGACCCGATCCCTACTAGAACGACGGCCTGTTGGCCGTTCTTCGGAAGTCCAACGAGCCACAGGATGCCTGCCCGCACCCGGGGGTGGTACGCGACCACGAACCCGGTGACGAGAATGATCACCATCTGCATCGCGAACTGGAGCAACGCCCAGAATCCGCCGTACCAGGCGAGGGCGATGTCGGGCAGGCTCGTCCCTTCCGAGAAGAACGCGGCTACGGCTGCCACGTACGTGAGGATGATCGCGAACAGGAACGGGTTGGGCATCCACCGCTCCACGCGGTCCGCGATGGCCTCGCCGAACTTCTGGACGGGTGTGAGCGCCGGCTCAGTGGCGTCCTGCGTGGTCGTTGCACCCCGCTCGCTGGCATCTGCCATGTCACACCCGCTCCTTCAAGGAGGTCACTCTCACGGCCATGCTCCCGTTCGGTGGTCTTCGGATCACATATCGATGGTGTGATGACGGACGCGCCCGGCCCCAGGGCTCTTCGGGTTCCGCCGAAATCCGAGCGCGAGTGAGGCAAGAAGAGGGACAAGCGGGCTGCCCGCTACCCCGTCCTACGCGGAGTCGAACAGCAGTTTACGGTGTGATGGGCGTTACGAAAAGAAAGTCGGGCGGAGTGGGTAGGTCGGAGCCGAGGCCGGTCGGAGCCGACGCCGATCAGCGCCGGTGTGCCGGATCCTGCTGGATCACCGACTCTGGATAGGGAAGCTCCGTGTCCTCGGCACTGAGCTCGACCTCCAGATCCGCCCGGATCGGCACGCGCAGCGCCCTGAGCCCCTGCACACCCTGCATGTCCTCGAGCTCGAGGTCCTCGACTTCGTCGCCCAGGTACCCGGCGGACTGGAGATACTCGATGTACCGCCGATACTCCTTGCTCTCGCGCGCGGTCGAGTAGACGATCGCCAGGGCCCCCACCTGCGTGAGTCTCTCCTGCGTCCCGCGGACGTGCGCCTTGTCGATGCGCTTCTTCACGATCTCGTAGCGGATGTTGTACGCGCCGTCCACATCGAACTGCTTCTCGTCGCTCCTAAAACGGATGGACAGAGGCACGTCCTGGACGAGGATCAAGTGTGTGGCGTCGAGTTCCATGGGCAGGCTCGACTTGGCTGCGCGAAGCGAGACGTCGATCCGGCACATCATCATGAGCTGCCATAGGCGGAAGTTGGCGAGGTAGAGTGGATCGAACTCCTCTCCGCCGACGAGGGATCCTCCGACGTAGATCGTGTAGTCGACCCCGTCCGTCTTGAACTTCTCGAAGTAGTGCGGGAACATGGCCTGTGCCCATTCCTGCTCTTCGTCGATCTTCGCTGCGACGGTCTCGCGGATTGCCGATAGAGCCTCCTCGAAGGCCTTCCGCTTTCTGTAGACGAGACCCAGGCTCGGATGGAGGGCGGCCCGGTACTGCTCGATCTTCTGCTGCACGCCGTCGCCGTACTTCGCGATCCGATCGAAGACGGGTTCCACCCCACTCTTGAGGAACTCGATCACGCTGTGCTCATCATCCGTTCGGAGCCCCGTACGGACCTGTTCCACGTATCGCTGAACCCGGTAGAGGAGCTCGTCGAGGATCGGAAGGGGCCGGTAGATGCGCGCCTCCTCCACGACCTCGAGCGCATACCCGAGCTGCTCGCCGAGATCCGCCTGAATCGCGGCGTTTCGCTTGGTCGACGAGCCACGGATGTCCGAGAGCCCGTAGAGCGGATAGACGTCCGAGAAGACGATCTCCTCGACCTGTGGCTGATCGCCCCGCTCCACAGCCGCTACGTAGTTGCTCGCGGCGTCACGGAAGCGCCATTCCACCGATGGATGGATTGCCGTGTACTGCTGCTTGATGATGGCCTGGACCCGATCCTCCCGTTCTTCGATGCTGCGACTCATCGCGGTCGCGAATAGATCTGCTATTTTCATCAACTTCAATGAGTTGAATGCGTTCATATCACCTGGATTAGGAGATCCGAGTTCGAGCATTCCGACCAGATCGTCTCCCAGGTAGAGAGGGCACAGGAGGAGGTTGCGCAGCGATTGGGAGCGAAGGTGGTGCTCGAATCCCGTGCAGACATCGCAGGACTCCAGATCATGCACGATGATCGGATCACGCTTTTCGATCGCCGCCGCGTAGTATGACATGATCCTTATAGGAACACGCGGGCGCGTCGTCGTCGCTGAGAAGGAGGCTTTTCCCCGGCGCCCGTGCGCCCGTGATCGCGTTTACGTCATCTCCACCGCGAGTGACGGCGATCAGCCCGAGCTCCAGCTCAGGGCGGCGAAGAAGTGTGCGAATGCGATCCTGCAGGCGCTCCACCTGCTCTACCGATCCCATCGCACTCTTCTTCACGAGATCCGCGCGCAGCAGCGACAACACCTCCTGGCTGGTCACGTCTACGGCGGTCACCACCGTGAGCCCGTGGAACGAGAAGCCGTCGGGGGGAAGCCTCTCGATCCAGAGCGGCAGATTCATGGGCTCCGCGGCAAGCGCGGCGAGATCTTCAGCGGACAGCGGCTTCACTTCGCCATTGGCTTTGATGTCCACGAAACGAGGGTCCCACTGGATCGAGAAGTGTCGAGTCTGAGCGGACTCTGGATCCTCGACGGTCACCACGAACGGGAAATCGAAGAAGGTCTCCTCCCCGTAGAAGCGGTGAAGGACCGCGTTGTATGCGAACATCGTCTTGCCGAGGACCATGTCCTCCGCGGCGAGGCGTGACCCCCGCTCGAAGCGCTCCTCATCGAAGATCTTTAGACGCTTCGCCACGGGCGATTCGTACAACGTGCGCATCCGAAACGGCTCCAGCGCGGCCGTCAGCACCTCGTCACGTAGCCCCGTGGGGATCACGGCCGACATCATGAGCTCGACGAGCCCCGAGTGCTTCTCGAGCACCGACGGATCGGTGATCGGACCCTCGAGCTCGGGAGCCTCGCCGAGCATCTCCACGACCTCGCGAGCCACTGCGGAGGAGGGGTCACTGGGGTCGTCGGCCGCGCGTCTCCAGAACTCGGACAGCTTGTCCAGGCTGGGAACTGTTTCGAACGGGAAAGAATCGATGGATCTGCTCATATCTCCGAACCCCAGCTGCAAAGCGATTCCGTAGGCCGGCACGGTCCATCCGTGGGGGATACGGTCTACCCCGGACGGCGGGACGGGTTCGCGCCCAGGATTCCATAACGACATTGAGGGGCGGGGCGTTCCCGTGGACGGCGTGGCGTCGATCGACAACCGCGCACTCGCCGTCGCGGTCCAGACCACGGGCGGGCAGGATCCCCTACCGGTCTTCCGTGACTCTTCTACCGCGCTTCGAGTTCGGGAAGAGGGGGGAGGCAGCGCGCCTGGCGGGGTTGTCCGGAGATCTGGCCTATCTTCGGTCGCCAATCGGACGCCCGCAGCTCGCGAGTCTTGCCGGATTGCAGCTCGATTCGTCGAGCGAGGAAAGCCTCCGCATGATTCTTCGTCTGATCGACTCGACCGGTATTGCGCCGCGTCCGCTGGGGAGCAGGTAGCGGAACTCCTTACTCCAGTGCTCCGGGAAGCGTCGCGCGAATTCTAGTACCCTACGCGACGGCCTCCTCGGCGCGGCGCGTCACGTCGTTCAACAGGCTCTCGAGCCGCTCCCGCTCGAGCTCGGCGGCCTCCTCGTCCAGGTCGGAGGGTACTGTCTGTGGCGTCGCCAGGCAGACCGCAAGCCGGGCGTACGGCTTCGGAATGATCAGCCGGTCCCACGACCGCAACCGCCAGCACCGATCGGCGGCCAGCCCCATCATCAGGAGCGGCGCCCCCGACCTGCGGGCCATCATGAGCACCCCCGGTTTCAGCTCATGCGGCGGCCCCACCGGGCCGTCGGGAACCACGATGGGGGAGGACCCGTGGCGTGCAATCGCCTTGGACGCTCCCCACAGTGCTTTGTGGCCTCCGCGACGTGACGATCCCCGCACGACCCGACCGCCCCACTTCGTGACCACGCACGCCACGAGCTCACCGTCCCGCGAATCGCTGGTGAGCACGGTCACGTCCACTCCCTTCCCGTGCCACCGCGCGCTGGCCAGGCAGGCGCCGAGCACGGCCCGGTCGTGCCACAGGTTAAGAATGGCCGTTGTGACACCGGCCTCGAAAGCCGCCAAATGCTCGGCACCCTCGACGACGTCGATCCGCCAAGTGCGGCCAAGTGCCTTGACGAACCAATGCACGAGCGTGGCACCGAGAGAGATCTGGGCGCTCCCGAGCCGTGTGTTGGGATCCGGGCTGAGGAGCTTCACTGGAGTCGGGCGACGGTGCTTACGGGACCCTACGCCCCAGTCAGCTCAGCGAGCGCCCGTCTGACCTCTTCGACTTCAGCCTCGAGCGCGGGGTCGTCACTTCTTCCCGGCCCGACGGATGAACGAGATTGACCTCTATGATCACGTCGAAGTAGGCCGTGCGTCCCTTCATTACATCGAGCAGCGCCAGGTCGATGACGGTCTGGATCGAGCCGTCTGCGAAAGCGCTCGTCGCCTCGAGTTTCGTCGGATTTGGACACAGCGGTCCCCCGGTTCTTGTCCATCCTCTTGTGCTCGGACGTCCGCGTCTCCGGCTGACGTCCACTCACTTACGCTGGGTCTGGGTTACTCGAATGGCAAGTCGTTTTCAAGACGTGCTCTGGGCTAATCCAAGGTTGGAGGGGGGGGCCACCTGAGAGTGAGCACGGGCGGCGTTACCTGGATCGGTGGTGATGAGGGCACGTTCTCGCCCAGTCGGCCTAGCTCGGTGAGAGCCAGCCCGAGCTGGCTTGGCCGGCGTCGTCCAACGCCCAGAACACGGTCTGTGGGACGTATCCCGAGCGCAGCTTGGCCGGATCGCGACCATCACAGCTGCCGTAGGTACTCTGGCACCGTCGCGTCTCCGGTGTGCACCGGAGTCCCGCCGAAGCCGTTTTCGGCGTCCCCAAGATCGACCAGAAGCTCCCGCTGCCCGGGTGGGGGCCGGTGCGTGGCTGCGACGAGCTTCACGGGGTCCGGCGGGTCGAATCCCGCGACCTGACTACGTCCGCCCGGGCCGCGGCCATTCATGCTCTGGCCGTAGTAGTCGTCCGCGCCGTCAGGAGCGGCGTTCAGCCGGTCGACCATGTCCGACATGTGTCCTCGGCGTGTTAGGGACTCGGGGCCTTTCGCTCCTCCTGGGTCTCCTGCTGCATCTCGTCACGATGAGCCCGACTCTGGCGGGCGTAGTGAGGGCTGTACTCGAACCCGTAGCGAGTGGCCTCACGTTGCTCGACCTTCTCTCGGCTGAACTCCTTTCGGTTCTTGTTGATCTCCTCGAGCTCCTTCTGATTGACGTCACGCAGCTTGATCTCCCCGCGGGGCACGAAGTACACCTGCCCTATCGGCAGGCTGTGGCTCCCGGGGAGGCCCTGCCCAGGCTGCATGACGTAGCGGAACTCGGAATGGTGGGCGTACCAATCCGTTTCGACCCGTACGACGAGCATCGCTGCTAGGGGCGGGTCGACCATGTTCAGGACGGGGCCGTACACAGTGTCCCAGCCCTGCGGGGTCTTGAAGTTGTACGCGCCTCGGAGTGTAACCGCGCCCGGAGGGGTGCCCAGGTCCTCAGGGATGACGAAAGCCCGCGCCATCCTGATCGCGCCTTCCTCCGTGACCGGCGGGTCCCGCATCGCGAAGGCGACGTCTTCCTGCATCCTCCCGACGCTACCGATCGGGAGCTTCCAGGTCACCGAAAAGTACGGGTCCCAGCCCCCTTTCGGGTTGCTCATGAAGTATTTGAACTCGTAGCGCCCGTCTCCATGATAGTCGACGAAGTACGCCTCGTTCTTTTCTAACGGCGGATACACGAGGTATCCGAGCCCGTTTCCAGCCTCCAGCACCGGGCAATGACGAGCGTGCTGTGACAACAGCGGTCGTTGACTCTCACTGCGCGGCTTCGCGCCGACACCGGGCCGCCCCGCGTTGGGCCAGAGTTGGATTTCCATGAGCGTCGCGCATCCGTGTATCGGTAAACGGTACGGTGTCGTCGCCGTGCGAGGGACTCGGACCTCATCGTTCCGAACACCAACCTCGCTGTTGATTTAAACGAAGACATAGATCTCTGTTCAGCGTCTCTAAGTCCTCCCGCGAGGGGGGAACGACCTGGAAGATCAGGTCCGACATCTCGTCGGTCGAAAGCGGACCATATTGGACCCGCCCCGGCGGATCGCTGGGATTGAAGGGGTTGTCGGCGGAGTTGTCGTAGATCCAGCGCATCGAGATCGTCGTCCCCGCCGGCAGGAAGATGGGCTCCTCGTAGTAGTACATGTCCTGCGAGTCGAAATTCCAGCGGTCGATGCGGAGCAGCCACCGCATCGCGCCGTCCGGGAGCACCGCCTGTCCCCACACCTCCCTGCCCAGATAGTGGGCGTGTGGATACACGCCGAGCACCTCCACGTCCACGGGCAGCTCGTAGGAGTCGGTGACGAGATAATCGGGTTGGCCCGGCGGAATGTCCATGTCGACGGAGCCGAGCATGACCAGCTCGCTCGCTCGGGCCGGGGGAGCTTCCGCGAAGTAGAGCCCTACTCGCGGCTCGACCCTCTCGGGGGTCCCGGTTGGTCGCAGATGCAGCTGTAGCACGAGGTCGGTTCCGGGCTCGAGGAGCCACGCGATGTCCTCGCGCCCAGCCGTCTGCACAATCCCCGGCAACCATCCGATGAGGTGACCCGGCGGGTTCTTAGCCAGGGTCACGATCTCCATGCCGTCGAACCCCGCCTCCGGATCCAGCTCGTCGTAGGCCCTCGACAGGGGCGAGTCGTCGATCATCATCCTGGCGTGATGCACCGACCGGGTATCCCCGAACCGAAGCTCTACCGTGGTCACGTGGCGCGCCTCCGCGAGCGGCACGGCGGCCACCAGGTTCCGATAACGCTCGCCTCCCTCGGCGGGGACGGCGTAGGATTCGAGCTCGACGACCAGGTCCGGTTCGCCGAGCTTCCACTCGTCGTTCCAGACGGGAGTCACCGGCAGATCGGCCGGATCGCCCTCGGGCGCCCCCTGATCGGCCCACCGACGGAACGTGCGAATCTGCTCGTCGGTCAGGTGCCGCTCACCGACCAGGTCCACGAAGCCGGGCTCGGGAACCCAGGGCGGCATTCGCCGACTCACGACAGCGTCGAGTATGAGCGGGAGGCGCGGCTCCAGGTCCGCGTACGTGAGCAGATCGAAGGGGGCCGACCCGCCCGGACGATGACACGAGGCACATTCGGCGAACAGTATCGGCGCGATGTGCTCGTTGAACGTCAGCGAGTCCCCAGGCCCCGCCAGGTCGCGAGAGTCGGCGCCTGGCACGGTCGACCCGTGGAACGTGACGGCGACAAAGGCCACGGCCGCGCTCAGAGCCACCAGCGCGCCATCGGTCCTGGCAGTCATGCGCGACTCCCTCATGAAGGATCGGCCGACGCGGGGCGTGCCTGCGCCGGCGGGTTCCTTGCCGGTGAACATTAATGTGAGCCGCCCTCTGACTGCCAGCCCGTCAGCGCCCGTCGGCTCCGGCTGGCCGGCGCAGATCCTCCCCCGGCAGGGGCGGCGTGTGGACGGGATCGCGACGCGCGCGAGTTGCCTGCTCGAATGCGTAGCCGAATCCGAACAGCGTGGCTTCGCTGAAGGCGCGACCCACGAACGAGATCCCCACCGGCAGACCGCTCGGTGTGAAGCCGGCCGGCACGATGAGGTCGGGCACGCCCGCGAGACTTGCGATGTCCGTTCCCGAGAGACCACCAAACTGTTCTTCATCGAGCAGGCTCGGTGGCGTGGTCGAAGTAGGGTACACGATGGCGTCCAGGTCCTGGGCGTCCAGCATCCCGTGTACGATGGCCCGCACCATGGGGAAACCGTAGTCCCGCATGGCTACGTACTCGTAGTCGGTTTGCTCGCCGCTGGCCTCTTCTTCCTTGAAGAGTGTCCAGCGGGCAGGGTTCGGGCGGGATCCATCCGGCATTAGAGCAACGATCTGCTCCGACCTCTCGATCATCTCCTTCAGGGTCTTCGGGTACTCGGGCCCGATAGTCGCGAGATAGTCCTCGATCTGGGCTCGGAAATCCGGCCAGCGAACCGTGGTGTACCACACCCCTTTCACGTCCAGCAGCCACGGCGGGTATCGAACGTCGACGATCGTCGCCCCCTGCGCCCTCATGGCCTCCAGCGCCGACTCGATGATCCACGTGACCTCTTCGGTGTCCCCCATCAGGTCGCGTGCGATCCCGATCCGAGCGCCCTGGAGGGCCCCGGCGTCCAGGAACTGGGTATAGTCGGTCTCGAACTGCCCTTCGCTTTTTTGTGTGGTGGGGTCGGCGGGATCCACGCCCGTCATGGCCCCCGTCATGGCCGCGACGTCGTAGACGTGACGGCCCATCGGCCCGGCCATGTCGAGCGTGATGGACAAGGGAATGATCCCGTCGTGGCTCAAGAGACCGTGCGTGGGCCGCAGCCCGACGATTCCGTTGGCCGTAGACGGTCCCCGTATCGAACCACCGGTGTCCGTTCCGATGCCGAGCTGCGTGAAGGCCGCCGCCACGGCGATACCCGTCCCGGTCGACGATCCCGAAGGCGAACGAGCCGGGTCGTGGGGATTCTTGGGATAGAAGTTCCCGACGGAGCTCAGGATCCCACCGGATGCCAGCTCGCTCAGGTTGACCTTGGCGAGGATGATCGCGCCGGCATCGCGCAGCTTCTTCACGATGAACGCGTCGTCCGGAGGTACAGAGCCGGCCAAGAGCGCCGATCCCCCCGTTGTCGGCATGTCGCCCGTGTCGATGTTGTCCTTCAGAACCACGGGGATGCCGTGCAGCGGAGAGCGTGGTCCGCTCTGCCTCCGCTCCTGGTCGAGCTCCCTGGCCCTCTGAAGCGCGTTCCCGTTCAGCCACAGAACGGCGTTGAGCTCGGGTCCGGTGCGATCGTATGCCTCGATGCGCGCCAGGCTGATCTCGATGAGCCGTTCCGAGGTCAACTGCCCCGAATCGAAGGCGGCATTCAGGTCTTCGACGGTGGCCGATGCGATCCCACCCAACCCCGGCGGCATCTGGGCCCGAGCCGCTGACGGGCCGAGAGTGGTCGCGAGCACGAGGCCGAAAGCGACTGTTCCGGTCCGAGCTCGGTGGACCCGGTGCGAGGGGGGTCTCCAGGTCAGCATCGGTCGAACCTCCAGTCAGGGCATCCGGGGTTGTTGCCTTTGGAGCCGTCGTACGGCCGACGCCCGTGATGGCGAGCAGTCACCACGGGCGGCTCACGGACGCCGCCACGAGTCGAGCGGCTTGACGTTGTCCTGTAGGGCGTCTTCATCGACCCAGTAGTAGGGACCGTACGGGGTCTGTCGAGGCCAGACCTCGTCGAGGGTGGCGGCCTCGAACAGGACGCCGCCCTTCATCACGTACTGCGCGTCCATGGTGTTCCTGATGTCGTCGAGGGGATTGGAGTTGAGCACGATCAGATCGGCGAGCTTGCCTGGCTCCAAGGTGCCCAGGTCCTCGTTCGCACCGAGGAAGTACGCCCCGCCGAGCGACGCTGTCCTCAGGGCACCGAGCGCCCCATGCCCCCTCGCGGCCATCCAGATCTCCCAATGGATGCTCGTACCGTGGTGCTCGCCATGCCCGCCGAGGGCTCCGTTGCCGCCAGCCGCGATGATGTCCGCCTGACCTTGGGCGATGAGGGGGAAGCTGTAGTCCGTCTCGGGCCTGAGCATCCGCCTCCTGAGGAACGTCGTCATCCGCCATGGCATCCAGCGCTGTTGCATCTTCTGCTTCCACACGTCGGACTCGGCAAACCAATACTCGATGTTCGCGGCCGTAGGGCTGTCGAACATGAACGGGTTCGAGTAGACGGTCTTGGCTTGGCCGAAGAAGTTGGCCACGTCCGAGTAGAGCGGGATGACGCTGAGAGGGTGCTCCTGTCCGGTGTAGCCATCCATTGCCTGACCGAGATTGTACTCCAGGTCGTAACCCTCGGCCGTGAGGTTGATGCCGATCTCCCGCGCCGCTTCCGCGATCCACTGGCGCCGGTCCCTGCGGGGATGGGAGTGTTGCTTAAGGGAGGTGGCGCCCCACGACTTGAGCCGCGTGATGTTCTCGGCAGTGGCTTCGGGGCTGGTCAGCTCCTCGAAGGGAAGCGGGTCGCCGGTCGAGAAGGTGCGGGGGCCGACCATGCGCCCCGCCTCAATCAGTTCCGCCGTGGGGAAGATGTTCTGCGCCCACATGGAATTGTCGAGCCGAGTCGTGACCCCGTACGCCAGGTAGATGCTGGCCTCATAGTCGTGGAGCGGTCGGTATCCCCGGTGTTCGCGGTGGCTGTGCGAGTGCATATCGATGAAGCCGGGAATGATGGTCTTACCAGACGCGTCGATCACCCGGTCCGCTCCAGCCGTGTCGCACTCGCCGACGCACTCGATGCGCCTTCCGTTCACCACGACCGTCGCTGTTTCCAGCACCTCGTCGTTGTCTTCCCCGGCTAGCGTGACGATTCGGGCTCCGGTGAGAGCGATGCGGCCGTCCGCGACAGGCCGCGGGACGCCCAGATCGATGTCAAAGGTGTCGGTCTGGCCGGTTGTCAGCTCGTGACGGAAGTATCGGTCGGCGTTGCCGAACTCAAGCGAAGAAGCGCCGCGCCAGCGGACGAAGAGCCCACCGGTCTGGCTGAGACGGCGGACCGGCAGGTTGTCCCGGCGCCGCTCCACCATCGGCGGCTCCTGTGAGCTCGTCGCACGCGGGAAGGGCGCGACGTAAACGTCGTTGGCTTCCTGGTACGCGATCCAGCGACCGTCCGGCGAAGGAGCCGCCTCGTCGGCGGAGGGGAGCATCAAATGGACCGTGCGGTCGCTCCCGTCGGGCTCCACGGACTCGAACGCCGTGCCGTCGTTGGTGATGTTGGGGAAGAAGATCCGGCCGTCGGGTCCCCACGAGGGGGACAGGATCGCACGCCGCTGCACCCGATCCGGGCCGCTCCCTGTGGGGAGGGCCACCCGCGTGACGTGCTTCTCGTCGCCTCCTGCCGCGGCGATCCGTACCACGTCCCACCACGGGTTGTGGGTCAACGTCCTCCCCCGGTATGTGGCGCCAGAGCCCTTGACGACCACGATCTCGCTCCCGTCCGGGCTCCACACTGGGTGGAGATACTCACCGGGCTCGGCGGTGAGCTGCACGGGGGGACCACCGGTGGCGGAGGCCTTCCACACATGGCCACCTACCACGTCGGTCCAGGAGGTGTACGCGATCCACTCACCATCGGGAGACCAGGCCGGTGCGAACTCCTGCTCGTGCTCGAACGACTCCGGGGTCAACCTGTGCGGTTTTCCTGTTGGAAGGTCCGACAGCCAGATCCGTCCCAAGGCCTCGAACGCCAGCGTCCGACCTGACGGGGAGGCGGTGTGCCAGCGCAGGAACTTCGCCTCGAACGGACCATCCGTAATACGGAACGGTTGGCGCACACGCTCGGAGACGGTGCGCTGCACCCGCGCCTCGAAGGGGATCTCAGTGACGTTCCCGGACGCGACGTCGAGACGTCCGAGGCCTCCACCTACACTGATGAGGATGGAGCTCCCGTCGCTCGACCAATCGTAGCCGGGAAGCACGCGCATGTTCTTGTCACCGCTTTCGACGGCGATGTTGATGGGATCCAACGCGAGCGTCTCGGCACCTGTCTCGAGATCGAACAACCACAGCGCGGTCCGTGGTCCAAACTCGTGGCCCTTGAATGAGACCAATCCGTCGGGAATGTGCCTGGCGAACGCCAGCCAGCGCCCGTCCGGCGAGATCTCGGGAGCGAACGCACCCCCACTGGCCCTTCGACCGGCGCCCGTGCTGTGGGCCGTGCCGCTGGTGATGTCGATGATGTGCCCGGTGCCGACGTTCACACGCTTCAATTGGAAGTCCCCGACCAGCGCGGACCGGTTACGGCCTCCCTCGACGGTGTGGTAGTAGACGTAGCGGCCGTCGGGAGACACGCTGGGCCAGTGGGCCGTCGGATCGTCAACGAGGAGGACACCCTCACCGCCGTTTCGGTGATGCATCCAGATCCCGAGCCCGGACTCCCCGTCGTCACCACCGCGGTCCCGCGGCTCGCGTCGCACAACGACATAGTCGCCGTCCGGCGTCCACCCCGGCGTGATCGCCCGGGAGTCGAGGTCGAGGAACACCGGACGCGGATCGGATCCGTCGGCGTTCATGATCCAGAGATTGTCCATCCCTCCGCGATCAGAGATGAAGGCGATCGAACGCCCGTCGGGAGAGATGCTCGGTTGGTAGTTGAGCGCGATTTCGCTGTCTTGCGTGAGCGGCTCAGCCGTGCCCCCCCGGGTGGAGAGGCGATAGACATGACCGAGCAGATCAAACACCAGCCACGATCCGTCCGGCGACAGGTCTACCGACATCCAGGTGCCCTCTGTCGTCGTGAAGTCGATCTCGCGCGTCTCCCCGCGGGGCAGCGTCACGTCCCAGCCTTCCTGGGCAAAGAGTGCTGACGTGGGAGCGGCGGTTGTGCCACAGGCGGCGAACACGCCGATGAGCCAGAGGCGAAGGGAATTGCGCATGATAGGCCTCCCGGGAAGGTGCGAGGGACGAGCCTTGATTCGGGGAGTTCATACGAGTACGCAATCGACAGCACGCCTGCAAGTGATCTCGGGAAAGCGGCTTCCCTGTTCCGCGAGTGGTAGTCCGGAGTACGATCCACTATGGGCCGAGATCGGGAACCGGCCGGCCCGCGCCCAGCGCTGTCTCCAGCTCGGCCGCGACCGCCAGCAGCGAGGCGTCCGTCCCGTGGGGGGTTAGCAGCTGGATGCCGAGGGGCATCCCCTCCGCGTCCCGACTGGTGGGCAGACCGATCGCCGCGGCCCCAAGGAAATTGGCGGGGCGGAGGAACGCTCCCAATCCCGCGTGGCGCATGTCTTCGGGATCGAGAATCTGGGCGCTCTGATCCGAGCCTGGCATCAGCAATCCGGCCACGGAGATGATCGCCTGGGCGAAGCCCATCTTGACCGTCTTCCTGCGCTCGAGCGCGCCCTCGTAGTCGTCCTCGCTGATGTTGGCGCCGCCACGGATCCGCTCGCGTATGACGCTCCACAGTGGAGTGGTCGCATCGAGCGCCAGCGCGCCGTAGTGTTTGAGAGCCTCGTAGGCGAGGACGGTAGAGTTGTCTTGCCCCAGGCGGGTGAAGTTGAGGATCTCCGGTGGAGACCAAGTCTCGAGGGTCCAGCCGGCGCGAGAGACGCGCTCCAGCGCCGCCCGCCAATGATCCGCGGCCTCCGGCTGGAGCGGGAGGGGCCACGCCTCCTCGGCCAGAACCGCCAGCTTGCGGGTGGTCGGAGGCGTCGACTTTGCCTGGGGAGTCAGCGTGACCGGGTCGTCGAAGTCCGGGCCCGCGAGCACAGCGGTCATGATGCGTGCGTCCTCGACAGTGCGCGCGATGGGACCCAACACGTCCAGCGTCTCGCTCAACGGTAGGCAGCCGACCCGGCTGATGAGGCCGGAGGAAGGCTTGTATCCGACCAGGTGGTTCATGAGCGCCGGGGCGCGCACCGAGCCCCCCGTATCCCCTCCAATCGCTACCGGCGTCAACCCCGCGGCGACGGCCACCCCGGCACCACTGGACGACCCGCCGGGCGCGCGATCGTGCAGCGCGTCCCACGGATTGCGGGCGGTGCCGCACGTAGGGTTCTGACCGGAAAGACCGAAGGCAAACTCGGTCATCGACGTCTTTCCCAGGACCACCATGCCGCTCGCCATCAAGTTGCGAACCACGGCGCTGGAGTCGTCGCTGATGTAGTCGCTGCGGGCCCGGGACCCCCCCGAGAGCGGAGTGCCCGCCCACGCGAGGCTATCCTTGACCGCCACCGGAACGCCGTGGAAAGGTCCCAGGACGATCCCGGCGGCAAACAGGCGGTCGGCCGCCTCTGCCAGAGCCGTGGCCCGCTCCGCCGCGACGTGCGTGAAGGCCCGCAACTCCGGGTTCCGCTCGATGCGATCGAGGAACAGCCGCGTGAGCGCGAGGGAGTCGGTCTGCCGAGCCCGAATCGCTGCGGCGAGCTCCTGGGCGCTGCGAAAGTGTAGCGGAGTGTCTGGCTCTGTCACCATACGCGAGGGGTCGTCAGTCCAGGGGCTGACCGGCCTTCTCGGGCATCTGCAGGAACGTCACGAGGGTGACGACCGCGCCCACCAGCACGACGACGAAGAACAGCTGCTCTTTCCCGACGCTCTGGAGCCATGTCAGGAGATACGGGGTGAGACCACCCAGCAGAGCAACCGTGAGGTTGTAGGGAATACCGATGCCGACGGCGCGCACGTTCGCGGGGAACTGCTCCGACATGATCGCGGGCGCGATTGAGGAGTACATCGCGTAGAGCACCAGGCCGAACAGCTCGAGCAAGAGGAGCGCAGTGAAGGTTGACTGGATCGCCGACATCAGGGGATAGAAGAAGACGAGGTAGCCGAGCGCAAAGAAGATCAGCTGCGGCTTGCGCCCGATGCGATCGGAGAGCGCGCCAAAGAACGGCTGTACCAGCATGAACACGATCAAACCAACGGTGTTAGCTGCGAACGCGACCGAAGCCTCGGCACCGGCCGCACGGACCGCGTATGTCGGCAAGTAGGGGACGAAGATGTAGAAGGCGAACGTCGTGAGGACTGCGAAGCCCATGATCCGCAGCAGCGCGACGGGATGGTCTCTGATGAGCACACGCAGTGGCTGCTTGACGACGTCTTGGCCGGACGAGACCGGCGATGATTCGGGCTCCGGCACCGCGCTGCGGATCCATAGGCCGATCATTCCACCGACCCCGCCGAGTATGAACGGCACGCGCCAACCCCACGACCGCATCGCCTCCTCGGTCAGGTTAGTCGTGAGCGCCCAGCCGAGCGCCGACGCGACCAGGATGCCGGCGGCCAGGCTGAAGAACACGAAGCTCGAGTAGAAGCCGCGACGGCGGTCGGGCGCGATCTCGGCGAGCAAGGTGGTCGCCGAAGCATAGAGACCGCCCAACGACAGGCCCTGAACCAGGCGCGCGCAGATCAGGATGAGCGGCGCGACGATCCCCACCGAGGCGTACGTAGGAGACAGGCCGATCACCAGCGAGCCGCCCGCCATCATGAGGACGCTCATGGCGAGAGCGGCCTTTCGTCCCCGGCGATCCGCGAAGACGCCAATGATCCAGCCGCCGAGCGGACGCATGATGAAGCCCACGGCGAAGACGCCATAGGCAGCCAGCAGCGCAGCCGTTTCGTTCTCCGAGGGGAAGAACTGGCTGCTGAAGAAGATCGCGAACGTGGCGTAGACGGTCCAATCGAACCACTCCAGCGCGTTGCCCGCACTGGCCGCTACGATAGCGCGGATGCGTGAGGGGGTTGGGGCGGGAGAGGAAGTCGCCATGCTCGCGCCTCTTTGGTGGCCCTTGTCTTTGGCGTGGAGGTGGAGAGGTGAAGAACGCTATAGTAGGGTCGGGGGATCTTGATGGACAAGGCGCCAGGCCAGCCGCCTCCTGGTAACATGTCTCCCAGGGGTCGCGAGCGATCGAGCGACCCTCAGCGCCTCGGTAGCTCGGGGGGATGTACGGCGAAGCCTCGTCGATATACTAGTGGTCTGTAGCTGAAGTCCGGTCGATATGGAGGACGGTGAGGCGCCCGCGAGGCGAGGCGGGACGACGAGGCGTAGCTGTAGCTACGGCGAGGAGTTCCAACGAAGCATTCGCGGGATGCCCCGCCGTCCGGATATCAGCGGCACTTCGGCTACAGACCACTAGGTCTGGTACCGCAGTAGGGTGAGTCCGTCACGCGCGCCCGACTGGCCGTCGATCACATGGATTCTCGGATTCGATCGAGGCCACCGCCCTCGTTGCCGATGGTATCCAGTGTGGTCGCGAAACGGTCTCGAGCCGCTTCCGGGTCGTACTCGACACCCAGCACCCATCGGGCTCCTCGCTGCTCGGGATCGGCGGCGGCGTACGCCGTGAGCCTCTGTGCCACGAGGCGAGCGTCGTCTTGCAGCTCTCCGCGCAAGAGCGCGTTGAGAGGTACATGCGGCCCTTCGTCACCGCGCAGGGCCATCAGCACCATCGCGAAAACGGCGTTGTGTGGAAAGTTGAACAGCAGCCCGAGCGGAGAGTATCCTGTCGCGGAGGGCCGATGTACCTCAAAATCTCTCAACAGGGCCTCCCGATGACGAGAGAGCAGTTCCCGAATCTGGCTGTGCTCGGTCCGATACGCCGCAAGCGAGGCCGGCGCCTCGCCCACGAACGCAGCGGGATCCGGGGTCAGTCCGCCCAGAAGTGCCTCGACGACCCGGTCGCGCCCAGGTCCCGTGGCGCCGGAGCGATGCAGGCGCGCGTACTCACGCACGAGAGTCGCCACGGCGAAGAACAGCCAGGGATAGTCGACGAAGTTGTCGACACGCATCTGGTCGAGATCGCATTCGTAGAGGGCGGAGAATCCCCAGCGGAGATGGCACCCGAGGATCGGGCCTGCGACCAGGGCCAACTTCAGCCGGTGGAATTCGTCCAGACTCTCTACCTTTTCGAGTAGGCGGTGATACGCGAGGTCGTCGGGCTCGTAGCCTGAGATCGCCAGGAAGAGCAGTGTCTCAACGTCCGCCATGAACTGGAAGCCGCTTCCGTTCGGCCCCTGCAGGTCGGCGAGGAGTCCGCTGACTCGATCGAGATTCTGGCCCGGATCTCCCTCGTCCCATGCCCGCATGGCGCATAGGCCGAGGAGGTGGAGGAAGTAGTAATCCAGCAGCACGGGCAGAACTTCACGAGCAGGACGCTCAACGATCCCCAGATCCTGGAAGTAGTCCAGCATCAAGACGGGGATCTCCTCCTCGATGAAGCGATATGCCGTGTGGTGCCACTCCAGTAGGACATGGAATCCATCGCGCCTGGTGCGAGCGTCGAGTCGTGCCACGATGGCATCCAGCTCGAGAGTGACCGAGGAGGTCTTGAATACATGCGATCGCATGGCTGTCCGCAGCCGCGCGAGGCTCGCGACGCGATCGTCGTCTCTGATCAGCTGGTCGAAAATGTCGTGGCGTAACCGGCTCCGGAGCGTGTTCGCGAGAACGTCGCAGACGCCCTCGTATCCCAGGCCTGCGTGGGCCCGCCGCTGGCGCATGGGTCCGGTCAAGAAGCTGGCGTCGACGAGGACGATGAAGTCTGCCAGCAGCTCTGGCGCGCGTCGGGATCGCAGGTCGTGAGGATCATGCTCGACCGGCTGGAGCAGATTGGCAGTCCACGGAAGTGCCGGGGGTCCCAGGGGTTGGAATCTCTGGCGCGGATGGATGCTGAAGGTCCAATTAGAGGGATTCGGAGGCGGTGCGGCAAGGTCGCCGCGTCATCGGTCCGCGCAGCGGGGCTTGCCCGCGGATGCGAGGCCGGCGAGCCCTCGAGAGAGACAGGGTTGTGAAGAACGAGGGGACGCCGATGGACCAGAGTGCACCGGACCTGACGATACTTCGGCTCCAGCCCGGCGCTCATGAAAGCCGTCGGGACGGGGTATGCCTGATGGAAGCTGCGGCGTGGTTCGGCGACGGCCAGCACACGGACCATCCTCGCTGCGTCTGTTCGGTGCTCGCCGCGATGGGCCGGAGTCTCAACGATCGTCTCGACGACGAGGTTAGACAGGAGCTCGTGTCCCTCATCCCCGCTGTCGTCGAGACTGCGGACGACGGGCTCGCATCGAAGCGTGGATACCTGGCGTTGGATTGGCTCATAAGGACCGCCACGCCGGCGTGGCTGCGCACGGCGGGGCTTCGCGATGAAGCTGCGGCGCTTCAAGCGCTCCCGGAGAGCTTCGATAGCGCGGGCCTGTCCAGCATCCACCAGGGGGTGCAGGATACCCGCGAGAAGGTGATGGTTGCCTGGGACACGGCGTGGGACTCCGCGCGGGCAGCGCGCTGGGATGCAGATTGGATCGCCGAAAGAGAGGCGGCACGGGCCGCAGCCGGGGCCGTGGAAAGCGCCGCATGGACGACGGCGTGGGACACGGCTCGGGCCGCTGCCTGGGCGGGGGCGAGGACCGCGGCATGGGACGCGTCGTTGGATGCGTCTTCCGAGGCTACGAGGGCCGCCCCGTGGGATGCGGTTGCCGAGGCCGCATGGTACGGGTCCTGGGACGCGACCTGGGACATGGTTCGTAACGACCTATCGGACACGATCCGCGCGGCGGCGCGCGTGGGTGCGTGGAACCCCACATGGGAGTCATCCTGGAAGGCAGCTCGCGGGGCCGTCGAGGAAAGCCACTGGGAGGCGGTTTGGGACGGCGAGCGGGACGCAGCGTGGGCGGCGAGCTGGGATGAAGCGAGATCCGCTGCCTTCGCGGCTGCCCGGGAGGCAGGTGCGCGAGCCGCCCACGACGCCGTAATCGCCAACGCCCGCGACGTGGACCGCTCCTCCGTAGCTCAGTTCCGCCGTATGGTAGAGCTGCGCCCGACTGGGTAGGGAGCAGCCGCCGGTTGCCTCGTCAGCGGCGGATCTTGAGATCGGCGCAGGACATGCAGGGTCGGGTCGGTTCCACTCCCCAGCGAGACCTCAGCAACGCAATAGTATCGTCGAACCGCACGCCGCCCTGCCCGGGACCATTCGCCTGATCTGCGGCAGTGAACCCGTTCCGGCCGACCACGGTGGGATCGGCCCCCTTTTCGACGAGGTAGAGCAAGAGCTCGTTGTTCCCTCGCATGGCCGCGTAGTGGCTGGTGTTGAACCCCTGCCAGTCCAGAAGGTTTGGGTCGGCGCCGAGCTCCTCCACCATGTATCTCACCGCAGGCATCCAGCCGTCCGGCACATAACGCTGGTAGTTATCGGCGAGGTAGCTTCCGTATCCCGCAACTACATGAATGGGGTACGCGCCCGGGCCGCCGACCTCGACCGGATCCACATGGTCTTCGCCAACAAACTCGGGCGGGAGCGGCGCCTTCGTCGGGATGTTCCAGTCCGCGCCGTAGCTCACCAGCAGCTTCATGGCCTCCACATCCAGCCCGTGGGCGGCGCGCCAAAACGGCGTGGCGCCCCACGTGTCCACGCCGAGATAGCCTCCACCGCCGGACGTGTACGCCATATACCAGATGTGTTTCGTCAGGCGTGCGTTGGGATCGGCGCCGGCCTCGAGCAGAAGGTCCATGGTTTCGAGGTACGTGGCTTTCTGGTAAAGGTGGTTCATTCGCTGCGGATGGCGCGGCCGGGCTCCCCACCGCGTGTTGATCACGGCAAAGAGCGGTGTCGTGCCTGCGTCGCTCGCGATGTTCGGGTCTGCGCCGCGACTGAGAAGCTCGAGCCCCAGATCAAACCATCCGTTAATCATGGCGACGAGGAGAGGACTGGTGTAGTCTCCGGCGCTCTGCTGATGGATGTCCGCTCCTCCGGCCAGCAGCGCTTCGGTCGCCTCGAAGTGTCCCTCACGGGCGGCGAAAAGGAGCGCCGTCATGCCCCCCTTGTATCCAGCCGACTGGGCTTGGGAAAGCGGCCTCTGTTCCTCGAGCTGGTACCTCTCCCAGTCGATGCGCTCGAAACCGGGCTCCATCTTCTCGGACTCACGTGCCACCCTCATCGCCTCCTGCACCTGGGCTGGGGTCGGAACCCAGGTCACCGGATCTGGCGAGGCCTCGCGGAACGTGGCCCACACGGAATCGCGAGCCGCCTCGGCTGCGTTCGCATGACGCTCCTGACCGGAAAGGTCCAAGACCACCGTCACGAGCGACGGGTCGGCGCCGGCCCGGATCAGGGCCGTGATGGCCTCGGGCCGGTTACGCTCCGCTGCGAAGATGAGAGGGGTCTGCCCCGTCGCCGAGCGGCCGTTGGGGTCGGCCCCACGCCCCAGCAGCGCCTCGATAGCCTCCACGCTCCCAGCCTGGGCCGCATAGTGCAGCGGCACCTCCCCGCCCAGCGTCGAGACCGCTCGAGGATTCGCGCCTGCCTCAAGCAGGAGCTTCACGGTCGCCGCCTGCCCTACCTCGGCGGCCACGTGCAGCGGAGTAAACGCGCCGAGCCGCGTTACGGCTTCGAGGTTGGCATCGGCGTCGATGAGGACCGTCACCGTCTCGGCGTCACCGAGCTCGGCAGCCCAGTGGAGCGCCGTCATCCCATCACCCTGGGGCGCATTCACGTCCGCTCCAGCATCGACGAGCGCGCGGACGGCCGCACCGTCCCCTCGCATTGCGGCGTCCGCCACCGGTGAGTCCGGAAGAACCGCCGCGCCGAGCAGCGCGACCATCCCCACGATTGCCAAAGCCTTCGCTCGCCCACCGTATATCATCGGAATCTCCGTTGCCAGGCGCCCCTGGGGGTCGGGATGATCATGCCTCCGAGGCCCTTCAGTCCGTCGTTACCGGCGGATCCAACGCGAACTCGCCCGTGCTGTCCCCGAAGCTCTCGACATCGTCCAGCCCCAACCTGTGGAGGAGCCCCAGCATGACGTTTGCGGTCGGGGTCTCGTCGGGTGCCATCAGGTGCACACCACCCCTGTGCTGTCCGTTCGCGCCCCCCATCACCAGCAACGGGACGCGCTTGTGGTTGTGCACGTTCGGGTCGCCCATGGGGGACCCGTAGATGACCATGGTCTTTTCCAAGAGGTTACCGTCACCCTCTTCCACGCTCTCGAGCTTCTCCAGCTGGTACTTCAGCATGCCGACGTGATAGGCGTTGATCTTGGCGAAGTCGAGGATGTTCTCCTCCACGTTGCCGTGGTGGGAAGCCGGGTGGAAGGGCGTCTCCGAACCGCTCTCGGGGAACACGCGAGCCGAGGAATCCCGCGACATATAAAAGGAAAACACGCGCGTCATGTCCGTCTCGAGCCCCAGCACCTGCAGGTCCATCATTAGGTGAACGTGCTCGGAGTACGAGTCCGGCACGCCGGCAGGAGCCTCGGGAAGCTCCCTGACCTCGCCGCTGCTGTTCCGAGCCTCGACTTGCTGGATCCTGCGTTCGATCTCTCGCACGTTGTCCAGGTACTGGTCCAGCCGAACGCGATCGGTCGGGTCCAGGATTCGCTTGAGCTCGGCCACCCGCTTGGTGATTAGGTCCAGTACGCTCCGGTCCTCAAGACGGTTGGCGGCACGCTCCCGGGGGTTGGCTCCGGCTCCGAAGAGTTGTTCGAAGGCTACCCGGGGGTCACGGATCGCCGGCAGCGGATCAGTGGGCGAGGACCAGCTGATGTTGTCCGTATAGGCGCATTGATAGCCGAATGCGCACCCGCCGGCCTGCACGTTCTCGATGCACAGCTGCATTGACGGAATGGGTGTATCTTGCCCGAAGCGCTGGGCGTACAGCTGATCGAAGGACGTCCCCACGTAGATGTCCGAACCTTCCGTCTGCTTCGGGTGTGCCTGGGTGAGCATCGCAGCCGCGGAACGGAAGTGGTCCCCCCCGACCTCCTGAGGCGTGTACGCCTCGGCCATCTTGATGTCGGTATTGCTCACGATCGTGAGGTAGTCCCTGAACTGCTCGAGCGGCCGAATCGAAGTCGGGCTCAGGTCGAAATCCCTACCTACCTTGGCGGGTGACCAGAGGTTCTGGGTCCTCCCCCAGGCGGAGCACCCGGCGGCACCGTGGGCGTTGACGATGGTCAGAAGGCGCGTCTGGTCAATGGCCTGGCTTGCCCAACCCCGCCCTGCCGGCACCATCGAGTCGAGGAACGGAAGGGCGACCGCGGCTCCCGCGGCGCGGAGGAAGGTCCGGCGCGGCAAGTATTTCCCGGTGATGAAGCTCATCTTCCAGTCTCCTCTGAGGGTCGGAAGGCGATCAGCCGCCCAGCTGTTCTTGGGTGAGCGACGCCATGCGCTTCTTCTGGAAGGCGTCGCTTTCGATCACGCCCAGGATGAACGAGGACATCGTGTGTCCGTTCTCCTGAGCCTCCCCGGCGATCCTGCGGACCTCGGGCATGTCCTGATATTCAATCCGGCGCCCCAGCGCGTAGGCTAGCAGGTTTGCCGTGAAATTCCTCGTCAGCGGGATGGGCCGCTTCAGCAGTACCTGCTGGAGCTCGGCCGGGCTCGTGATCCGGGTCCCGTCGTAGAAGTCGCCTCGGGTGTCGAGCGGCGACCCGTTCTCTCGTGCGCGCCATTTCCCCATGACGTCGTAGTTGTCCAGCGCCAATCCGATGGGGTCCATGAACTGGTGGCAGGCATTGCACGTCGGGTTCGCGCGATGGATCTCCATGCGCTCCCTGGTCGTCAGGATCCGTGCACCCACGTTTCCCTTAGTTTCCTCGAGCGTCGGCACTCCCGGCGGAGGCGGGGGTGGCGGAGTACCCATCAACACCTCCATGACCCACTTGCCGCGAAGCACGGGAGAGGTGCGATTGGCGTGCGATGTCGACATCAGCACGCTGGCGTGACCGAGGATTCCCAGCCGTCGCTCGTCCGGATACTGGACCTTTCGGAACTGCTCTCCCGCCACACCCAGGATCCCATAGTGTCTGGCGAGGCGCTCGTTGACGAACGTGTAGTCGGCGGTGAAGAGCTCGAAGAAGCTGCGATCCTCTCGAACGAGTTGCGCGAAGAACGTTTCCGTCTCCCGCTTCATCGCGTCAGCGAGCTGCTGGTGGTAGTTCGGGAACATCTGTCGGTCGGGCTGAACCTTGTCCAGGTCGTCGAGCCGCAGCCATTGATGGGCGAACCGCGACCCTAGCGCGTCCGCCCTGGGATCCTCCAGCATTCGCAGGGCCTGTTTCCGGAGCACGTCCGTCTGCGACAATCTCCCGGCTCGGGCGAGCTCCCGGAGCTCATCGTCGGGAGGGGTGCCCCACAAGAAGAAGGAGAACCGGGAGGCCAGGTCCTCGTCGGTGATGGCGTACGTGTCGCCAGGCTCAACTTCCGCTGGCGGCTCCTCCATCCGGAACACGAAGTCGGGCATGGCCAGGATTCCCTGGAGAGCCGCCCGCATTCCGACCTCGAACCCCACCACCGCCGCGCGCTGGTCGTAGAGCTCCAACAGGGACTCGATTTCGACTTGCTCCACGGGCCGGCGAAAGGCTTCGCTGGCCAGACGGGAAACGATCTCCCGAGCGCATGGACGCTCTTCATCAGTCGACCCCGGGTAGCAGCTGAAGATCTTCCGGCGGACCGGCGTGTCCGAAACCCCCGTGGTGTTGTACGGCCCTACGATGTACAGGTCCTTCATATGGGCCAGATTCGTGAGCCCGTAGACGCTCGAGCCGGCATTCCGGTCCGTCATGGACCACGCGTGCGGTGAGGTGAGGTCCTCGATGGGGCCGCCGCTGAGCTGGAGGAACGCGGCCGATACCCTGTGCGGGCCCGCGCGTACGAAGATCGGAGGCGTCGACATGCTGGCGCCCTGCGGGTCCGACGGGTTCATCCAACGATCCAGCTCAAGGAACGCCACCTGTTCGCCGTCAATGGAGATATCGAGCTGCTCCCCAGGCAGCGTCGTGCCCATGAAGTTGCCCGTAGTCGTGTGCTCGAACCACATCTCGAAGACATACTCCCCGTCGGCGGGGAAGTTGTGTACGGCTGTGACCCCCCCTCTCGTGCCGCGAGGCGCCCCGGGCATACGGTCGTATTGGGTCATATACCCCGAGTTCGTATACACGACGGACGTGGGACGGGCATCGGCAACCCCAATCGCGACGCGGCTGATCGTGCCAGCGGCGCGGAGGTATGCATCGAGCAGAGTGGGAGAGAGTGTCTGGGCGTCGGCGATGTTGTCGAAGTTGACGCTGCGCGGATCGACCGGCAGGTAGTCGGCCGCGTCGATCTCCATCCCCAGCAGGTCCTTGATGGCGGCCTCGTACTCCGCACGGTTCAGGCGTTGGAACATACGCGTACCGGGACTCGGAGCGGCGCGGTACGCCTCGTCCATGGTCTCTTCCAGCGTTTCCACCAAAGCCAGTAGCGTATCCCCGGCCGGACGTGGCATTCCAGGTGGAGGCATCAACCCCGCCCGGAGCTTG
Source organism: Longimicrobiales bacterium (assembly GCA_965248625.1). GTDB lineage: Bacteria > Gemmatimonadota > Gemmatimonadetes > Longimicrobiales > Gaopeijiaceae. Next base: position 4,747,578 of record OZ252109.1, read on the forward strand.
ATGATCATCTTCTCCGCCGTTTGGGCGGTTTCGGACTGTTCCGCGGCGCTGCCTACGTCGAAGCCCTGGAGGGAGAGATTCCCCGTAGCCAACGCGTCGTTGTGGCACACACCGCAGTATTGCTGTACCACATCGTCCAGCTCGGCGGACGGGAAATCTAGAGGGTCCTTGGTGTGTGTCGCCGAGGCAGCGGCAAGCGCCACGCCGGCCGCCGACTCCGACCGGGATTCCTGTTGGAACGTCTGGCCCGCCACGACCAGGATTCCAACTCCCGTGAGTGCCAGCATCTTCACGACATCCCTCCCAGCATCAGGGCCGCAGGCCGTGGCCGGGTCGGTTGCACTCATTCCGCCACGGAAAGGGCGACTTGGTACTGACAGCATAGAGGATCGTCGCCAAAAAACAAGCTCCTTTCGCCCGCGCGAACACGGCCAGGCGGCAAGAAGGAGGGCTGGTGGGCGTTCAAAGTACTGGGCGTCGAGGAACGGACGACGACGAACGTTTAGCCCGTTCGCGTGAGGAGCCGCGAGGGAGGGGACCGCTCGGCAATCCACACGGAGACTCTTGTCAAGTGGGATCAAACGCCCGTAAAGTGATGAAACGCTACGGAGCGACCCACGGTCGACAACATCCCTCCAGCCGAGACCCGGGCCGCCCAGGGTAGCGTTCTGTTGTCGGACATCTGAAGGAGGAGTTCCATGAGCACACGAACGTTCGTTGTAGGAGCCGCCCTACTGGCTTGCACTCTCACCACGGTTGCTCCTGCGCTCGCCCAGGAAGGAGCGACCGTCACCGGCGCCATTGTCGAAGCCAGGGCGCTGCGTCCACTGCAGGGCGCACAGGTCTCGCTCGACGGCACCGGGATCGGCGCGCTGGCCAACAGCCAGGGTCGCTTCCTCTTCGCGAACGTGCCGGTCGGCACGTACACGCTTCGCGTTCAGATAATTGGGTACAGAACCCAGGAGAGGAGCATCACGGTGCCCCTCGGGCAGACGGTGTTAGAGAACTTCGAGCTCGACGTCGAGGCCCTCGGCCTGGACGAGATCGTCGTCACCGGCACGGTCGGTAGCATTCAGAGGCGCGCGGTCGCAAACGTCGTCGGCACCATGAACGCCTCCGAGCAGCTCGAATCCACCGCGCCCATCAACGTTCAGCAGATGCTGGCCGGACAGGTCCCCGGGGTGTCCGTCCAGGTCGGCAGCGGCTCGGCCGGGTCCGGCGGCGGCATCATGATCCGCGGCCGGGGCACCGTGGCCCTTGGCACACAACCCCTTCTGTACATCGATGGGGTCCGCGCCAACGGCAGCGTCGGCGGCTTCGGCGCCTTTGCCAGCCAGGGCACTTCCCGTCTCAATGACCTCAACCCCGAGGACATCGAGCGGATCGAGATCATCAAGGGCCCGGCGGCGGCCACGCTCTACGGGACAGAAGCCTCGGCGGGGGTGATTCAGGTCATCACCAAGAAGGGGAGGCCGGGCGCAGCGACGGTCGAGGTCATGGCTCGGCAAGGCGGCCAGTGGTTCAACGATCCGGGAGGACGGCTCCCCACCAACTACGCAGCCTTGAGCGACGGGAGCATCATTTCCCAGCATCCCTACACGGACGAGATCGCGGCGGGCCGTGACCCGTTCCGCACCGGCCAGGTCCAGGGGTATTCGCTCAACGTCCGGGGCGGGTTGGACAACCTGAACTACTTCTTCTCAGCCGGCTTCGACGACGAGCAAGGTTTCGTCGCCAACGACAGTAAGGCACGGACGACGGTGCGGGCGAACGTTCAATCGCAGGTCTCGGACAACCTCGACATCGCTGTCGATGTCGGCGCCGTCCGCAGCGAGAGGCACACAGGGCGAGACATCGACTGGGGCGTGATCGCCACCCACCAGTTCGGTTCCCCAAGGACCGCGGACACGCCTCTGCGGGGGTTTTCCGCAGCTCCTCCGGAAATCACGGCGTTGCGCGATTGGACAGAGAATCTGCACCGCGCGACCGTGTCGACCACCGCCACGCACCGTCCGACCAGCTGGTTGACCCAGCGTCTCGTCTGGGGGCTGGACTGGACCGACGCCCAGCAAACCCGGTTCACCCCGCGCTTTCCGGACACCGAGGAGTTTTCTTTCTATTCCGTCCACAGTTCCGAGGGCAGGGGCCTTGGTGCGAAGTACTCCGATGAGAAACGCGACGTGAATCGGACGCTCGACTACAACTTGACCGCGTCGTTCGACCCGACCCCCGAGCTCACCGCGGCCACCTCGGTCGGCGTGCAATACTTCACTCGTGAAGCCCATGTGACTTCGGCGAGCTCGAGCCAGCTGCCGACGTCGGCCGTGTCCACGGTCACGTCGGGATCGGTCCGGACGGGTGGAGAGACGTTCGTCGAGAACAAGACCTTCGGAGTCTTCGTGCAGGAGACGGTCGGCTGGCGGGACCAAGTGTTCGTCACCGCCGCGTTGCGCGCCGACGCCAACAGCGCGTTCGGGGAGTCGTTCGACGCCGCATACTACCCGAAGCTGAGTGGAAGCTGGGTGATCAGCGACGCGGACTTCTTCGACGTGTCGGCCATCGAGACCCTGCGTTTACGCGCAGCGTGGGGAAGGTCGGGGATGCAGCCCGACGCCTTCGCGGCGGTGCGGACGTACAATCCGTCGGTGGGCCCGGGCGACGTGCCAACGGTGACGCCCGGGGCGATCGGCAATCCCGACCTCAAGCCGGAGGTCGGGTCAGAGATCGAGCTGGGGTTCGATGCCAGCCTCTTCAGGGACCAGATCGACCTCGAGGTGACGCATTACCGGCAGACCACGAAAGACGCGATCTTGGAGGCGGCCTCGGCGCCGTCCGGCGGGTTCTCCAGTGCCGGCTTCGTCAACGCGGGCCAGGTGGACAACACCGGCTGGGAGTTTGGTCTGACGGCGCGTCCGATCCAGACGCCGTCCGTTGGACTGAGCATCACCACCACGGCTTCGTACAACAAGGGCGTGTTGACGTCCAACGGCGGTCTCCCACCCCTCCAGATTGACCGGAGGGGGCGCTTCCAGCACATCGAAGGCTGGCCTCTCGGCTCGAACTGGAGCCGATACGTCGCCTCGGCGGAATGGAATGGGACCCAGCTACAGAACATCATGTGCGAGGGAGGCCCGGAGGGCGTGTTCAACATGGACCCCTCCGAGATCGGCAAGCACGGGACCGTCCCCTGCGGGAATGCCCCCTACTTCTTCGTCGGACAGGCGCAACCCGCATGGTTTGGCAGCCTTGCCCCACAGTTGACGCTCGGCAACTCGGTGAGCGTGAGCGCGCTGTTCACGTGGGTATACAAACGTTATCGGTTCAGCACCACGCAGTGGAAGCGCGACAACTCGTTCGGGAACTCGCTCGAGGGTGCGCAGTCGCGGGCGGGCATTCTGGATCCGGTCTTGGCAGCGTCGTTCCTTACGGCTGGCGTGGAGTGGCCACACCACCAGCGTGAGGACCACTTCCGCATGCGCGACATCTCCGTTTCCTACAATCTGCCAGCAAGTTTCGTGGAGGGCTTCGGAGCGTCGCGGGCGACCTTCATGCTGACCGGACGGAACCTGTGGATGCCGTACACGCATGACAGCTTTACAGACCTCGATCCAGAGACCAAGCACACTCGGGATCGTGAGTACGGTTGGCAGCTGAATCCTTTACCGCTGCCCCACACCATCTTGACCACGCTACGGCTGACGTTTTGAACCACCCAACGAACACTGAATCGTGCCCGCCAGCTAGCGCTGGCGGGGCACGAGGAGGCTATATCAGCATGAACTGCGCGCGATATCATTGTCATGATCGTCGTTTCCACCGTAGTCATCATCGGAAGGTCATGGGGGGGCTGGCGTTGGCCGCGGCGCTGACACTGTCCGGGTGTAAGAACCTCCTTGACGTGGAGCTCCCCGGCTCGACGACGGCCGATGCGTTGAATGATCCGTCTTTCGCCACCCTGCTGACCACGAGCGTGCAGGGCGAGTTCGAGATCGCGTTCGACAACTACGTCATATCCGCCGCCTACCTGGGCGGCGAGATCATCGGAGCATTCGTGCAGGCCGGCGGCGCCGAGTGGTTGCAGCGAAACGTCACGCCGGCGAGCAGCGATTACGTCAACGCCGCCTACGCGCCCGTGTCGACCTCGCGCGCGCTGGCCGACGACGTCGTCAACCGACTCAACGGCTGGACGGACGCGGAGGTGGAGGGCCGAGCGGCGCTGCTGGCCAGGGCCAACCTCTACGCCGGCTACAACTACATCATCTTCGGGGACGGGTGGTGCAGCGCGGCGTTCGACCTGGGGCCGGAAGTGTTCCCTCCGGGGATGTTCGAGCTCGCGAAGCAACGCTTCACGGCGGCCTCAGGCGCGACCGACTCTGACATCAGAAACGCCGCCACCGTCGGGCTCGCCCACGCCGAACTGTCTCTCGGGAACACGGCGGCGGCGAGGGCCGCCGCCGAGCAGGTCCCGGCCGGCTTCGAGTACATGGTGAGCCGCTCGGAGGCCACGGGTGCGAGGGAGAACGACATCGCGGACCGCAACCTTTCCAAAAGTATCTCGATCGACCCGAATTACTGGGTAACGGAATGGATGGGTGTCGCGGATCCGAGAGTGGACCTCACCGACACGGGTGGCAAGGCGACCGATGGAGTGTCGGATCTGTGGATCCAGAACAAGTACCCGACCCTGTCCTCGCCAATCCGGCTCGCGAGCTACACGGAGGCCCGGCTGATCATCGCCGAGGTCGCGGGTGGCCAGACGGCGGTCGACATCATCAATGAGCTTCACGACGCGGCGGGGATCCCTTCCTTCGCGGGGGGCTCAGACGCCGAGATCCGAGATCACGTCATCGAGGAACGGCGGCGAGAGTTGTTCCTGGAGGGGAAGAGGTTCGGGGACCTGCGCCGTTACGGTGGGTTCGACGAGTGGACCAAGGGCACGCACCCCTTCACGCCCATCACGTATGGGGGTAACGAGTGCATGCCCCTTCCCAACGTCGAGCGCTTCAACAACCCCAGCCTTTCTGGATGACCTATGGAGTGAGGCGCGCCGCGCCGGCCCCGTGCAAGCCGGGGCCGGGCGGCGCGCTTCCTCTATAGCGTTCTGCCTCATGTCGCTCGCGACGAACTCTCTGGTCCGAAGCTGCGCCTGGATCGGGGCCGCCGGGGTCCTTTGCTCCGGATGCTTCAGCTACGTAGGGGCGGAGTTGGGCGCCGTGCCGCCGGGGGAGCAGGTGCGCGTACACCTGGCTGGGGAGGGAGTGGCGGCGGACCTGGCAGCCATGTCGAACCAGTCCGCCCTTTGGCTGGACGGCACGCTCATCGGGGACGACAGCGACCAGCTCATCCTACGCGTGCCGATCACTGAACAGACTGCGGGGATTGGGACCACGACCCTCGGACAGGACGTGACGATCCCGGCCAGCAGCATCATTCAACTCGAACGGCGTGAGTTCAACCGCGCCCGAACGTGGCTGAGCGTAGGGGGCGGGGTGGTCGCTCTGGCCGCAACGATCGTGAGCTTCGGCGAGCGGGTCCCGAACCCGGAGCTCCCACCCAACGAGGACGACCCCGCTGGATTCACAGGGGTGAGACAGGGGATCTCCTTGTTGTCCATCCGGATCCGGTAGCCTTGACGCCGCTCGTGGAGGGCGAGCCATGGCTAGGAGCGTAGCACGCGGCTACGTGACCCGGCTTGGCGACGTAACCCGGTCACCCTTGAACGGTGGCTTCTTCCTCTTCGCGGCCCTGGCCTGCGCGAGCGCCGTCAGCGCCCAGAAGCCTCCAGCCAATTGGGACGGGATGGTTGCCTCGGAGGAGGCACTCCTCCAGATCGCGCCACAGATCAAGCGCCTCAACCACTCGCTCTTGAACCTCCTGCTCCCCGACGAGTCCACGCGGGCAGTGTTCGGGAACCTGGTGCAGGTCGTAGATCTGATCTCCGTCGAGCGCGCGTCCGGCAGGGCGCTTGGAGCAGCGGGCGTCGCCTCCCCCGAGGGCGCCGGGCGTGGGGTTTCCCGACGAAATCTCGCCCTTTGGCGGCCGCTTCTGGATCACGTCGAGTACTTCGAGCATGCCAAGTTCTCCGTGATCCGGGGTCAGCTGCTCGGGGACAGCTCGGATCGCTTGGAGACGGATCTCGGCTTCGAAGCCCTTGCACATGTCTCGGGCGGTCGGCTTTCGTTGCGCGGCGAGCTGACGGTGAGGTGGGCTTCAATGTCCTCGTCGGAGGGAGCCGGGCAGCCCACCTGGAGCATCGTCGAATGGCAGAGTGGCGAGCTGGAGACTTTGTCGGTTGATCGTCCCCTCTTCGCCGAGGTCTTGGGTCACGCTTTGGAGCCCGAGGCCCTCTTGCCAGCCCGTCGCTCGATCCACGAAGAGCTCGCCCTCGAGTACTTGCTCGATCCGGATGGCTTCCAGAGTCCCACGCCCTTCTTCGACCTACAGTCGGTAGACCGTCACCCCGGCGTGGCGGTCACAGACGTGGACGGGGACGGCTTCGACGACGTGTACGTCATGTCGCGTTGGGGTCCGAACCAGTTCTTCCACAACCGCGGCGACGGAACGTTCGACGAAATCGCTGCGAAAACCGGCTTGGACGTCTCGGATCACACCTCGTCCGCACTGTTCGCTGACTTCGACAACGACGGCGATAAGGATGTCTTTCTCGGCCGAACGCTGCAGCCGAGCGTCTACCTGGTGAACGAGGACGGCGAGTTCGTCGACCGGTCGCCCGAGCTGTTCGACGGCCCACTCCCAGCACTCACCTCAGCGGTTTCGGCTGTCGACTTCGACAGCGACGGCCTCCTCGACCTCTACATCTCCACCTATGCCGCCGCCATTCACCCGATCGAGCTGTTGGCGTACCTCGACGAGGCCGATGGGCTCGAGCTGTGGGCGCTCCGAACCTCGGATGAAGACCACGTCATTAAGAACCGGTACGGGCCGCCTAATGTCCTCTTCAGGAACCAGGGCGACGGGCGGTTCGTGCGCGTTGAGGACAACGGGCTCAAGCTCTTCAAGAACACGTACCAATCCACTTGGGCCGACTACGACAACGATGGCGATATGGACGTGTATGTCGTGAACGATTTCGCGCCCAACAACCTCTACCGTAATGACGGCGCGGATGGATTCACCGACGTCACGGAGGAGACCGGGACTGCCGACCTCGGCTTCGGCATGGGTGCATCATGGGGAGACTTCGACGCCGATGGTTTGCAGGACCTGTACGTGACGAACATGTATAGCAAGGCCGGCCTTCGCATCACCGCCCAACTGAACGAGGTCGATGGGAACTTCAGGCGAATGGCCCGCGGCAATACACTGTTCCGAAACAAGATCACGGAGTTCGAGCGTGTCTCTAGCCTCGAGCGACCTGGACTGCTCGTCGAGGCGGCGGGGTGGGGGTGGGGCGGTCAATTCGTCGATCTGGACAACGACTCGGATCTCGACATCTACGCTCTGAGTGGATTCTACACCGCTCCATCGGCGGTCGAGCTGCCCATCGACATATGAACCGACTACTGGCGCGCAGTTGTGCGCTCGGACGAACACCCGGAGCAGCTCTTACTCGAAACGGACCGCTATTCCAGGGCCACGGAGCGGCTTAAGTCCGGTGCATCGTTGAGCGGACACGAGCGCAATCACGTGTTCCTCAACCAGAACGGCGATGACTACGTCGAGGTCTCCGGGGTTTCGGGCCTGGACCATCCAGGAGACAGCAGAGCTTTCGCCGTTCTCGACTACGATCGAGACGGGTGGCAGGACATAGCGGTGGTCAACGCGAACGCACCGATGTTCCAGCTCTACCGTAATCAGATGGGTGAGCGTGGTGATCCGGGCGAAGTGGTGGCCGTTCGCTTCGAGGGTGGAAACCGGAGCTCAGCCGCGAACAAACAATGGAGCAACCGCGACGGGTACGGAGCCCGTGTCCTCCTGGAGACCCAAGGCCGTAGGCTACTTCGTGAGCATCGAGCGGGTGAAGGTCTCGCCGCGCAGAACTCGGCAACGTTACGCGTCGGCATAGGGGGCGCGGAACGGGCGACTAGGCTCGAGGTGCGATGGCCGTCAGGCCGGTCCTATGACACGACTGCCGTACCCGCGGGGACGCTGGTTACCGCCTATGAGGATCCGTCGGCTTCGCCTACAGGGGCGCCGTTCGTTCTAACCCGGTACCGCGCACCTGCCGGGCATCGCGCAGTCGCCGCATCCGTCAAGGTCGCGCACGGGTCGATTCGGGCAGCGCAGGAGGTTCTCCCCGGCGAGCGGGCCCGCCTCATTCTCTATACGACTGTGGCCACCTGGTGCGCCCCCTGCCTCGACGAGCTACCGAGCCTCAACCTACTCAGATCCACCTTCACGAGCGATGAGTTGGAGATCTTCGGGGTGCCGTACGACCCGGAGGAGACTTCTGACGACTTGAGAACTTGGGCAGAGCGTTACGAACCGCCCTATCGGATCCTATCCGAGCTGAGCCTCGAGCAGCGCGATGCCGTGATTGACGGGGCCCTCGACGTCTTACGCGTCGAGGGGCTCCCCGCCGCCATCGTCGCGGACACAGACGGCGAGGTGCTCCTCGTGCGTTGGGGGCCGCCGGCGGTCTCGGAGCTTCGCGTCCTTCTCGAAGGTCTGGTAAGCGGCCAATGACTACTCTGAGGTCGGTCTCATGCCCGATCCGGATCTGTGCCGTCGTTCCGCTGATGTTCGGAGCCCTCGTGTGGCCGGCCGAGACCGTTGAAGCACAAGCTCGTCGACAGTGAGCCGTTCAAAGGCGTCCTTCCGCCGACGCCGAGGTGGTGGCGGGAACGGATGGCCGTCGCGTGAAGCCTGCGCGAAACGATGGTTGAAGCTGCCACGTCCGCCACCCGCGACGTGCGAGAGGACGCCATCGAAGGCCGGGCGACCCCTTCGTCCTCGTTGAATCCGTACTAGAGGAACGTGCGCAGGAAGCGCTCGCTCTGCGAGATCCCGAACCTCAGCGCGCGCTAGATCGTCCCGTCGGGAATCCCCAGCTCTTCGGCCCCGCCGTTCTTGAGCCGAGAGTCCGCATCGCGCACGGCGGCCGGTCCCAAGCCCACGAGCGTGGGGTCCTTCGCGGCATACACGACGTCATAGATCTTGTGACGCTGGACCACACCTTCGAGCCACACCCGACCCGGGTCCGGCACGACCGCGCCGTTCTCGACCCGCGCGAACCGCCACTGGCTCCGGGGGACGATGAGCCGCGCGCCGTCAACCAGGCCCCGCACCGTCATCGAGTTGAATGGTCCTGCGGGTCGGCCACCTCGTACTGCACGTGGTTCCGGTCGGCGCGGGACCGGTCGGACTCCGGACTCGAGACGATGATCTCGCTGCGCACGACCTCGGTCGTCGGATCGTTGCTGCCCTCGCCCCGCACTGTTGCTTGCGCGCTAGCAGCAGCGCCGACGGGTGGCCACATCAGTAGTGGACGCCAGTGGCGCCCGGCTCGGAGATCTCTACTTTCGGGGCCGCTCTGCAAATCGACCACCGACACGTCGGTCTCGCACGCGCCCCGATCGTGATAGGAGGAGCTGCCCGGGAATTGAGCGACCGGATACCGACTGCGATGCGAGCGACCCTCATCCTCCCGGGCTTCTGTCTGGCCCTCGTGCTTCCGGATACCGTTTCGGCGCAGAGAGCGCCGGACGAAGTCGATTCGACCAAAGCCGTCCGAGTGGTGCGCGTGGGGTCCCGACCTACGGTCGATGGCATCCTCGACAAGCCCGCATGGGAGCAGGCCGATGTCATCACCGACTTCCATCAGATCCGGCCCGGTGACGGGAACGAGCCCTGACGGAGATCAGCTTCTCGCCGACGCTGTACTGGGAGTCGAGCTCCTCGCCCGGTCCGGGATGGCGATCACGCCCACCGTGGGGCTCTATGGCGGCTTCGGACTCCTGGATGGAGAGGACCCCCCCCTGCTCCAGGACCCGCGCCTCGAAGCCTTCGGCGGAAGCACCGGCAGGGGCCGTCGGGGCGGCGACCCCAAGGTGATTGGGCGCATGGTGCGCGACATGGGATCCCTGGCGCGCCGGGTCGTCGAACAAGGCGGAGTCATCGTGGTCGGCACGGACTTCGGTCCCCCTGGCATCACGCTGATCGCCGAAATGGAGGTGCTGGTCCGCTACGGGGGCATGAGCCCAGCGGACGCGATGCGGGCGACGACGTCGGTTCCAGCCGACGTGATGGGGTACGGCAGCGAGCTGGGTGCCGTGCGGCCGGGAATGCTGGCCGACCTCGTCGTGTTCGGTGGGAATCCATTGCAGGACATCCGGGCCGCGAGAGACGTCAGAGTCGTCGTGGCGAACGGGCGGGTGTACCAGATGGCGGATCTACTCCGGCGGCCCGTCGCGCAGTGAGTGAACGACGAGCCGGATCGCACTCTCCCCGTGCGGCGGGACCCAACCCATTAGCTGAGGACTCAACATGACCCGGCCCACCCCGCGACTCCTTCGTGTTCTCGTCGCCGGCCTCGCTCTTCCACTACCGCGGAAATCGGGGACACCTGACTCCGGGAGCAGTGACTCGAACCGGGTCTGAGCGATGTCGCCGAGAATCGGCGGAGCCGACGGCTACCACGGCCATGAAGGGCGGCGCTTTGATCCGGGGCCGAGCCAGCTCGAGGTTGCTCCCGTTTGGCCGAGACCGCACCCTGCTCCTCATGGGTGAGACGCGAGTCGATCTATTGAGGCTCCTCGAGGACCTACGGGACGCGTATCCGGGTTCGATCGAGGAGACAATCGTCACGGAAACCGTGGCGAACTCTCTGGATTCCGGCGCGCGGGACATCGCGGTGTCCACCGACCCACTCGCTGGCACGTTCACCGTGGTGGACAACGGGAAGGGGATGGGCCGCGCGGCGCTGACGCGTTACCACGACCTGGCCGTCACGAGCAAGAAGAGGGGCCGAGGGATCGGCTTCGCGGGCGTGGGAATCAAGCTCGGACTTCTCATCTCCGACGATGTCATCACGGAGACGCGCTCCTCGCAAGCCCGGAAGTCGCTCTCGACGTCATGGCGCTTCACGTCACGGAAACGGGCCCCCTGGCGGTGGGTAGAGCCACCCGGACTTCTGCGCGAGAGCGGGACTGCGGTCCGCCTGTATCTGTCCAACTCCCTGTCTCGACTCCTCGATTCCGGGTTCCTGGAAACCACCCTGCTCCATCACTTCCAGCCGCTCTTCCATCCGGAGATCGTGGAGGGGGTGCTCGAGCCGCACTATCCGGATGGCGTCCTCTTTCGTGTGAACGGCCGCCCTCTTGCCCAAGCCGCTCGAGACCCCGAAGGAGCGCGCATCGAGATCAAGGTGGGCCGGCAGAAAAAGGCGTCCGGTATCGGGTTCATCGCGCGAGCGGCGGTGCTCGACGAGGACGAGCGGGGCATCGCAGTCAGCACCCTAGGCAAAGTCATCATGCGGGGGTGGGACTGGATCGGCTTTTCCTCGAGCGAGGCGGACAGTGTCACGGGCCTCGTAGAGATCCCGCCCCTGGCGGAGGTGCTGACGCTCAACAAGGCCGACTTCATTCGGACGGGTAGGCGGGGGGCGACCTACCTGGCTTACCGAAAGGCCATGCAGGAGGCGGTGTCGATGCAGCTCGAGTCCTGGGGCAGCGCTGCGGATGCCCGTCCCGAGCCAAGGCGACGTACGCGCACCCTGGAGCGTGACCTCCGTTCAGTGCTTGCGGACTTGTCGGACGAGTACCCGCTGCTAGCCGCCCTCGTCGAGCGACGGCCCGGTGGGCAGCGACGCCTTCCATTGGGCGACGCCGTGTCTGCGCGAGGCCACACGCCCGGCTCGGGCCCGGATCTCCGGATTCCAGTCGCCGAAGAGCAAAGCTCCGGCTCGGGTCGAAATGGGGGGGACAAGGGGTCGGGAGGCGCAGACGTCGCTGGCACTGACCCGAATTTCAATCCGTCGGCGGATCTCGAGGCGAGTACAGCCTCCCCCGGTCAACGACGCGACGGCGCCCTGCCCGGCCGTCCGTCGACCCGAAAGCCCGCCCGGTACGGGCTGCGGGTCCGCTTCGAGAGCCGACCGGGAGACCCCGGGCTAGGACGGCTCGTAGAGAGCACCGCATGGGTCAACGACGCTCATCCCGCTCATGGCCGAGCCGTGGCATCCCGCTCCGAGGGATATCATGTGGCCCTCTCAGTGGCCATGGCGTTGGCCGAGCACACAGTCGAGCCGGCCGACGTGCGAGACTTCGTCTCGAACTTCCTCGGCCGGTGGGGACAAGTGGGCGGCTAGGCGAAGCCACCCTCACGGGCCGGGAAGGCTTGACCCTGCGGCGGGCGAGCGTCCAATGTCTGGTCGCGCCGTGAACGGACGGAAGCCGGATCGGCAGCTCTCTCGTACCTCGAGGACCCTACGCATGACCGAGCGCACGTTCCCGCTACTCCGCGTAGTGGTCGCCAGCGCCGTTCTTTCGCTGGCCATCTCCTGCACCAACACCCAGGGTTCGGACGAGCCTTTCGACGTGGTCGAAGCGACCATCCCCGACATGCTGCGGGCGATGGAGGAAGGGCAGGTCACTTCGCGAGGGCTGGTCGAGGCCTTTCTGCAGCGCATCGCGCTGTATGAGGAACGCCTCAACGCGGTCATTGCGGTCAACGCCCACGCCCTCGAGGAGGCCGACCAACTCGACCGGGAGCGCGCTGAGGGCCGGGTGAGGGGGCCGCTCCACGGCATCCCGCTCGCGCTGAAGGACAATGTCCACACCACGAACCTGCCGACATCCGGGGGAGCACTCGCCTTCGAGGGATATGTGCTGCCCTACGAGGCGACGCTCACCACGAACCTGCGCGAAGCGGGCGCCATCATTCTCGCGAAGACGGTCATGACCGAGCTCGCCAACTTCATGGCGAACGGCATGCCGGGGAACTACAGCGCGGTGGGCGGCTACGGGCTCAACCCCTACGATCCTCGTCGCGATCCCCGGGAGGGCAGGTTCGACGGACGTCCAGTCATGGGGGTGGGTGGATCCAGCTCGGGCATCGGGACGGCGGCCAACTTCTGGGCGGGCAATGTGGGGACGGAGACCTCAGGCTCCATCCTGTCGCCTGCTAACTCGAACATGCTGGCCGCGATCAAGCCGACCGTGGGACGCGTGAGCCGCTGGGGCGTGATCCCCATCACGGGAGACCAGGACACCGCCGGTCCCATGGCCCGTACGGTGACCGACGTCGCGATCATGTTCGGCGCGCTCGAAGGCGCCGCACCGGACCCCAACGATCCGGCGACGTCCAGATGTGAGCCGCCCCTGAACCGTGACTATACGGTGTTCCTGCGTACAGACGAGCTGGAGGGCGCTCGCATCGGGATTCCCCGCGCCTCGTACTACGACTCGGTTCAGGTCCCCGGCTCCGATGCCTTCCGGGGTGGGCTGTCGGACGGGCGAAGGGCTGTGATGAACGAGGCGATCGAGATCTTCCAGCGGCAGGGAGCAACGATCGTCGACCCTGCGGACATCCCGAGCGTCGTGGACCCGGATCCCGCGAACAACCTGCTGACTCCGGGCGGCAGAAGCAGCGTGTTGCGTTACGGCATGAAGCACGACTTCAACGCCTGGTTGGCGACGCTAGGAGACTCCGCGCCGGTCAAGACGCTCACCGAGCTCAGGGAGTGGAATCTCGCGCACCAGCGGGCGGGCTCGATGAAGTACGGGCAGGCCAATCTGGACGGCTCCGACGAGGTGGACCTCGAGGGGGACCGCGCGCGCTACGAAGCCGATCGCGCTCGGGACCTGCGGCTGAACGGAGAGCACGGACTCGACGAGGTGATGGCCGCGCTCGAGCTGGACGCGCTCCTCTTTCCCGGTACCGGCGGTGCCGGCATCGCGGCCCGGCCCGGGTATCCGACCGTCATCGTGCCGTTCGCCCGGGTGCAGCCGGAACCCGACCCGACTTTGCCGGAGGGCTTCGACCTGCAGCCCGCGCCGTTCGGTGTGAGCTTCACCGGGACGGCGTGCAGCGAGCCCCGGCTGATCGAGCTGAGGTACGCGTTCGAGCAGGCGACCCGGCGGCGCGTGCCTCCAGCCGGGCTGCCCTAGGTCGGTCTTCGGCCCTTAGGTCATTACAGACGCTTGAGAGGGTCACACATGAGCGATAGCGCGCATTCACCGGTGCAAGCCGCCGGGCTCCCCACGCCCATCGGTCCCTACTCACCCGGGATGGTCTTCGATCGGCTCGTAATCGTTTCAGGACAAGGCGCGACAGACCCCGCTACAGGCAGGCTGGCCGGCACGGATGTCGAAACGCAGACGCGGCAGGTGTTCCGCAACATGCAAGCGATCCTCGAAGCCGGTGGATCAGACCTCTCCAAAGTGCTGCGGTGCGGAGTCTTCCTCGTGGACCTGCGGGACTTCGATAAGATGAATGCCGTGTACGCGGAGGTCTTCGGGGATCATCGCCCGGCTCGAACCACGGTGCAGGTGTCGGCGCTTCCGGATCCGGGGCTTCGTGTGGAGATCGACGCGATCGCCTACCGAGAGTAGCGCCGGGCGGACCGGGTCTCGCTCAACCCATCGTCGTCGTCACGAAGTCGGCGCCAGTGCGGATCCCTTCCGGCCAGCGCGTCGTGATGGCCTTCAACGCCTGTAGAAGCGCACGCCCTCGAAGCAGGCTACAAGTGCCCGGGACTGGGCCGAGGCCTTGTGCGAGGCACGAAGCTCCCCCGACGTTAGGCCATGGTGACCTCGTCACCGACCCTTCAAGCGTAGCGCCGCCCCTTGCGCTTAGTGTCGTTCGCGGACAAAGGGGAGGGACTCAGCGAACTCGGAAAGGACGCGATGGGCCGAGAAACCGTGGATTTCGATGTCGCCATCATAGGTGGGGGGCCGGCGGGCGCCAGCATGGCAGCCTACCTCGCACAGGCAGGCGTCAAGTGCGTCGTATTCGAGCGACAGCTGTTTCCGCGAGAACACGTCGGCGAATCGCTCGTGCCCTCCTCGACGCGAGTCTTCAAGGACCTCGGCTTCCTCGACAAGATGGAGGAGGCTGGATTCCCTCATAAGTACGGCGCGCTGTGGACGGCCGAAGAAGGTGCGCGGGCCTACGAGCACGGTTGGGAGGGTCTGGAGGCCGATTGTCGCGCTGACATTCGTTTCGAAGAGCGTCAGCAAGAGGGGGTCGAGCAGAACTACACCTATCACGTGGATCGCGGCCAGTTCGACCTGATGTTGCTCCAACACGCGCACGAGCTGGGTGCCACGGTATACGAGGGAATCAGCGTACGGGGCGTGGACTTCAGCGACCCCGACTTCGCCAGGATCAAGTTCCTGATGGGCAATCGGACCTTCACCCTCAAGGCCCGGATCGTCGTCGACGCGAGCGGCCGTCGCACCTTCTTGGGCAGCCGGCTGAAGCTCAAGGTCAAGGACCCCGTCTTCGATCAATACGCGATCCACACGTGGTTCGAGGGCTACGACCGAGGCGATGCCGACTTCGCCGAGTACATCCACGTCCACTTCCTGCCCATCAGCAACAGCTGGATCTGGCAGATTCCCATCACGGGGTCTGTTACGAGCCTCGGCGTCGTGACTCAGAAGAAGAACTTCGCGAAGGCGAAAGCTGACAGAGAGCGCTTCTTCTGGGACTGTGTGGCCACCCGTCCGTCCCTGCACGACGCGCTAAAGAAGGCCGCTCGAGTACGCCCGTTCAAAGACGAAGGTGACTACAGCTACGCAATGAAAGCCATCACGGGCGATCGCTTTTTGATGATCGGAGACTCGGCGCGGTTCGTGGATCCCATCTTCTCGACAGGGGTGAGCATTGCTCTGAACAGCGCGAGATTCGCCCGCGATGACATCCTGAGCGCCCTCGAGGCCGGCTCGTGCGGGCGCGATTCGTTCGCCAACTACGAAGAGACCATCCGGCGCGGTACGCGGATCTGGTACGAGTTCATTTCGGTGTACTATCGCCTCAACGTCCTTTTCACGGCGTTCATCAAGGACTCCCGGTACCGCCTGGACGTCTTGAAGCTTCTTCAAGGCGATGTCTACGATCAGGAAACCCCACCGGTCCTCGAGCGCATGAAGGACTTGATCAAACAAGTGGAGGACCAGCCCAACCATCTCTGGCATGGGCTTCTGGGAGATCTGACAGCCGACGAGTTCCGGGGCGCGTTTTAGCCCCCAATAGCTCTCACTCGAAACCCCGGAGCCGCATGGACTTCTCATGGAGCGAAGATCAGCTCGTCCTGCGAGAGTCGATCGCCGCGTTCGCCGAGCGCGATCTGAACGAGGATTTGCCCGCGAGGGAGTCGGCCGGACAGTTTCCGCGCGAGCTGTGGAACAAGTGCGCCGCGATGGGGCTCCAGGGTCTCCCGGTTCCCGAGGAGCTTGGTGGTCAGGGGGCGGACCCGCTCACAATGATGATCGCTATGGAGGCGCTCGGATACGGGTGTCGCGACAATGGCCTCATCTTCTCGATCAATGCCCATACGTGGTCCTGCGTCGTTCCGATTCTCCGGTTTGGCACCGAAGAGCAAAAGCGCCAGTATCTCCCGGGGCTCTGCGACGGCTCGCTGATCGGCGTCCAGGGGATGACGGAGCCAGACTCGGGATCGGACGCGTTCTCGCTACGGACCAACGCCGAGCCGCGCGAAAACGGCTACTTGCTCAACGGAACCAAGACGCTCATCACGAACGCGCCCATAGCCGACTTGTTCGTGGCCTTTGCCTCCACGATGCCGGAGCGGGGTGCGTTCGGCCTCTCGGCGTTCCTGGTCGAGCGGACGGCGGCAGGAGTGGAGGTCGGAAAGCCATTCGCCAAGATGGGGCTCCGTACTTCGCCCATGAGCGAGGTCGTCCTGTCGGACTGCCTCGTGCCGCGTTCAGCGCTCCTCGGACCCGAGGGTGCCGGTATGGCGGTCTTCAAACACTCCATGGACTGGGAGCGGGCCTGCATCCTCGCCAGCGCCGTCGGCACCATGCAGCGACAGCTGGAGGAGACCATCGCATACGCCAAGGAGCGGGTGCAGTTCGGTCAGCCCATCGGGAAGTTCCAAGCGGTCTCACACCGGATAGTGGATATGAAGGTGCGCCTCGAGACGGCTCGTCTCGTGCTTTATCGGACGGGGTGGGCGATGACAGAGGGGAGTGCCACGTCGATGGACTCCGCCTTGGTGAAATTCGTGATCAGCGACGCGTGGGTGAAGTCGTCGCTCGACGCCCTCCAAGTGCTCGGCGGCTACGGCTACATGGCCGAGTACGGGGTTGAGCGGGATCTCCGGGATGCCATCGGTAGCCGCCTTTACTCGGGAACGTCCGACATCCAAAAGAACCTCATTGCCCAGGGCCTCGGATTGTGACCGCTGAACCCGACCCATCTACCGTTTCCCCCCCGGAACGACAGGGTTTTCTCGCTCGGGCTTTCGGTGCGGGCGTCATGGAACGGGTCGGAGCGGCCGTAGACCGGGCAAGGAGGCGGGCCACGTTGGAGCATGATTGGTATTTCATCGTCGAGCTCGAGCCGGGTTCAGGTGCGCCCGTCCTCCCGCGCGGGCTTGAGTCGACGCTGGAGCGGTTGGCAATCAAGTACTCGTTCGAGTGGCTCGACCTGGACTCCGACGAGGTGCTGAACGAGTACGTCGCCTACCGGCGTCGACCTACGATGACCCGTATCCAAGTGGAGGAGAAGCTGAGAGCCGGCCGGTTGTGCCAGGTAGCTCGGAAGGACGGTCGGATGGTCGGAGATACGTGGATCGCCTTGGGCGACCTCCCTCTGCCGGTCCGCAATCGCGGGCTGGAGGCGCAGCTCCTAGAGGCAGGCTTGGCGTACTCCTACATGTCCTACGTCGATCCGACGGTCAGAGGCCAAGGGCTCTTTCCCTTGCTCATCCGTGGGTCGTACGAGGCAGTTCGGAAACAGGGACTCAACGGGCTTTTCGGCTGCGTCCTACAGCGGAGCGCGAGCTCGTTGGCGACGGTCAAGAGGCTCGGCTTCACCAGCCGCGGGAAACTCCACGTCTACCGGCTCCTCGGGAAACAGCTCTCGCGGTTCAGCACGATCGGGATGTCTGGCTAACCGACGTCGAGACCCCGCGACGAACAATAGTGCGGGTCAGCCGCTCCTCGTCGCGGCCAGTCGGAGGATCGCGTCCATCGTCTCGAAGTTGTCGAATAGGACTTCTTCCGCCTCGATCGTAGTCCCCAGCCGCTCCTGGAGGAACTCGATGAGCGTGAGTATCCCCAGGGAGTCGACGATCCCCGATTCTATGAGGGAGGTCTCCGGGCCCAGCTCCGCTTCCGGACGGTCGAACAGGAACTCCTTTCGGATGAACTCTTCCAGGTCCCTCAGTAGCTGATCCATTCAGACTCCGTGCGTTACGGCGAACCATCCGATCCGGTGTGATCTCGGAGGAGTGCCCTACGATCGACCTTACCCGTCGATGTTTTCGGAAGTTCGTCTCGGAAATCGAAGAGGTGCGGGAGCATGTACCTCGGGATTCGTCCGGCACAGTGACTCGCGAGGGCGGAGCTGTCGAGGTCTGATTCCGACGTAAGCACGATCACGGCCTTGATCAGGGTCCCGATCTCGTCGTCCTCGATTGGCACAATCGCGGCTTCCGCGACGTCGTCGTGGCTGTGCAGCGCTGCCTCGATCTCCCCGATCTCGATACGGTAGCCGCGACTCTTGATCATGCCGTCCCGTCGACCGAGGAAGTGGAAGTCCCCCGCGTCGTCCTGTCGAACGAGATCGCCCGTCCGGTAGACAGGTCCCGCAATCACATGCTCAACGGGGCTCGGGCCGAGCACTTCAGCCGTTCTTCCAGCGAGGCCCCAATAGCCCACCATGAGAGATGGCCCACGCACCAGGAGCTCCCCCTCCTCACCGATACCCGCTAGCCGCCCGTCGTCCGTCACCGCGAACGCGTGCGTATTTGCGCAAGCACGGCCTATCGGGATTGTCGACTTGTCATCGACCGGAGGCGCGTTGACCTCGTAGAACGTGCACACGTTCGTCTCCGTTGGGCCGTAGAGATTGTAGTACGCGGGCCCCGGAACCGCGGTCATCAGGCCGCGAAGATGCTTGGTCGGAAAGACCTCTCCCGCGAAGAGGACCGTCCTGAGCGCCTCGAAGGAATGCCGTTCGGGCTTGCCGTGCAGGACGAGCCGGGTCAAGACGGACGGGACGGAGTACCACACCGAGATCGCCCGCTTTTCGATGAAGTCGGCCAGGTTGAGGGGAAAGACCGACAACCCGCTCGGCACGAGCACGATGGCCGCCCCGGCTCTGACTCCAACGAACAAGTCGAATACGGACAAATCGAAATGGAATGGTGCGTGTTGGGACAGCCGGTCCTCAGGCCGCACGCAGAAGGTGTCTTTGGCCCAATTCACAAAAGTCAGCGACGCGCGGTGGCTGATCATCACGCCTTTGGGCACACCGGTGGATCCGGACGTATACAGGATATAGGCGAGGTCGGTCTCCGTGGATCGGACCGCACCGGCCCGGATCGGCGGTAGCTCGGCCGCCTGCTGCCATGTCGTGACCGTCGTGTCGATGTGTGGCGACGGAGCTGTGCCTTGCGTGAGAAGCACGTGCGGAATCGGACGGGACGGATTCAGCGCGGGAGCCGAATGGGTCAGGCCCTCCTGGTCCGTAAGGAGGGCGCGAACTGAGCAATCCTGCATGATGAATGCGGACCTGCTCGCCGGTGCGGACGGATCCAAGGGCACATACGCCGCCCCGGCTTTCATTACGCCAAAAAGAACGGCCACGGCTTCTGGGGACTTCTTGAGCAGGACGCCCACGCGGTCGCCCTGCTGAACGCCCACTTCGCGCAAGTAGCTCGCCACCTCACCAGCTCTCTCCTCCAACTCGGAGTAGGAGAGGCCGGACGTCGTTCCTTCGACCGCGAGGGCTTCGGGACGCCGCATCGCGGCTTCCTCGAGAAGGTGGGGAAGCGTGAACGCCGTCATGTAGGCCCCCCCCTCAACCCATCGTCGGCATCACGAAGTCGGCGCCCGTGCGGATCCCCTCCGGCCAGCGCGTCGTGATGGTCTTGAGCCGGGTGTAGAAGCGCACACCCTCGGGACCGTGCATGTGATGGTCGCCGAAGAGTGAGTTCTTCCAGCCGCCGAAGCTGTGGAACGCCATCGGCACCGGAATCGGCACGTTGACGCCCACCATGCCCACCTGGATCTCGCTGCCGAAGACCCGGGCCGTATCGCCGTCACGCGTGAAGATCGCAGTGCCGTTGCCGAACTCGTTCGCGTTGATCAGATCGACGGCCTCACGATAGTTCTCGACACGGACGATCCCGAGCACGGGCCCGAAGACCTCCTCCTTGTAGATGCGCATCTCCGCAGTCACGTCGTCGAACAGGCAGCCGCCCAGGAAGAACCCTTCCGGCTGCTCCCCGGACACGAAGTCACGACCGTCCACGATGAGCTTCGCTCCCTCGTCGACGCCGATGTCCACGTAGCCCTTAACGCGATCGCGGTGCTCACGGGTCACCAACGGACCCATGTGAGCGTCGGGATTGGTACCGGGCCCGACCTTCATCTCCTCTAGCCTATCCTCCAAGCGCTCGACGAGCGTGTCACCGACGGCATCCGTCACGGCGACGGCGATCGAGATGGCCATGCAGCGCTCACCCGCGGACCCATAGGCCGCGCCCATCAAAGCATCCACTGCGTTGTCCATATCCGCGTCGGGCATGACGACCATGTGGTTCTTCGCTCCACCCAACGCCTGGACGCGCTTAGCGTGCTCGGCACCGGTCGAATACACGTACCGCGCGATGGGCGTCGAACCCACGAAGCTAACCGCCTCGATGTCCGGGTGCTCAAGCAGCCTGTCCACCGCCACCTTGTCGCCGTTGACGACGTTGAACACGCCGTCTGGCAGCCCGGCCTCCTTGAACAGATCAGCCAGCATGAGCGAGGCTGACGGATCCCGCTCGGACGGCTTCAGAATGAAGGTGTTCCCGCAGGCGATAGCGACCGGAAACATCCACATCGGCACCATGACCGGGAAGTTGAACGGCGTAATGCCGGCAACGACGCCCAGTGGTTGACGAAGGGAGTGGCTGTCGACGTTGGTGCCGACGTTTTCGCTGATCTCGCCTTTGAGAAGATGTGGCCCGCCGCACGCGAACTCGACGACTTCCATCCCGCGTATGACCTCGCCCTTCGCGTCTGACAGGACCTTCCCGTGCTCATCGGTCACGACGGCGGCCAATGCATCGACGTTGGCCTCCACGAGCTCCTTGAACTTGTACATGACCCGAGCGCGCCGAAGAGGCGGCACCCTGGCCCACTCCGGAAACGCCGCCTTCGCTGCCGCAACGGCGGCGTCCACTTCCTCCGACGAGGCCAGCGGCACATGTGACTTGACAGTGCCGAGCGCCGGATTGAACGCGTCGCTGAAGCGGCCGCTCGTCCCGTCCACGCGCCGGCCGTTGACGTAGTGTTGCAAGGTCTCCGTCATGAAGCCGCCTTTCTCCTCTGAAGTTTGAATCCCTTGAGATTTGCGCTGTACTCCGCACTGCCGCCTATGGCTGAAGAGCGACGGTGGTGGCGGTTCGCGGCGCCGGCCCCTATTAGGTCGGGGTCTCGGCCGCATTCTCGGTTGCGATGTTCGGGTAGAGGGCGCCGAATCCAGGCGCCGGAGCGGTGAGGGCGAATAGCGTGCAGCCCCCGGGTGAGCTGAGCTCACTGGACGATAACGTCACCGCTGACTGAATGGTTCCCCGGTAGCCGCCCCCGCAGGATCACCCGGCGATGCGCTGTCCCGTGCCCGCGGGCCGGTCAGGGCCGCATCGAACTCGGCAGTTCTTGAGTGAACGGACGAGATTCATCTGGACTCCCTTGAAGCCGTACTCTAGCCTAGTCCAAGAATCGCTAAACTCTAGCGGTAGTCAGCGCCAACCCCGCCCCCCACAATCCGCTTCAGCACCTCGAGCAAGTTCGTTTTCAGCTGCCTGGAATACGAACCCCCGTGGTCGTCATCACGTGGTCCCAGTGCCGTTCCGCCTGGGTCAGGATCCGCGGCAAGTCGCCGGCCAGAAGGTAGCCGTCTCGGATCAACGGTTGCGCAGCCGCCGAAACCAGCTCGAGGTACTCGTCAGCCGATTCGTACCGTTCCTCGATTGAGGCTCGCGGGTCGCCTGTGACTGCACGATCCGCAGCCGTGAGAGGAAGGCCGATGTAGGAGCCCTGCATGCTGGAAAGCACGTCCGTAGGGCCGGACTCGGGTCGGAAGAGGTTCCAGCCGGTATATGTGGCGAGGGGTACGGCGACCTCGGGCATCTTCAAACCGCCAACTTCGTTGCCATCGGCGTCGACCGCCGGCACGAGGATGGGGAATGGCGGCCCGATCTCCGGCGGCGAAAGGCTCACGATGCCCTTCGTTTCGAACTCGGGCCCGTAGCTCGCCCGATATGCCAGATGCGGCGTCGCGGGCTGCCCGACGCCCGGCAGCTCAGGGAAGCCCAGCGCCGGGGGCAGGACCAGCTCGCCCCTGTCGATGCGCGGATAGAGGCTTTGCGGCGGCGGCGTTCCGTCCGTCGTCCAGCGGTTCATTCCCAGGAGTAGGCTGCGCATGAACCAGGAGTAGTCGTTCGGATTGCTGGGCTGCCGCCCGCTGGTCTGCTGGGGCGGGAAGCGGCCTGGGCCGTGTTGGGCGCCCGCGAACGAGTAGATGCGCACGTTGTCAGGAGGGTCGACGTCACGCCGCCCGTCGACCGATGTGTGGATCAACGAGGCCGCCCTGCCCCAGTACTCGTACGACGAATTCGTATAGAAGATCTTGGGGGTGACGTCGGGGTCCAGGTGCGAGAGCAGTCCACCTGTCGCACCGCTGAGAGGATCTGTCTGCGAGACGTCGGTGAACGGGAAGATGTCCGTCGGATAGAACTTGTTCAGGAACGGATGCCCATCGCGCGACGCCTGTGCAAAGCGATGGTTGAAGCTCCCGCGTCCGCCACCGGCGACGTGTGACAGGACGCCGTCGAAGGCCGGCCGACCCTCTTCGTCTTCGTTGAACCCGCAGTACAGGAACGTGCGCAGGAACCGCCCGCTCTGTGAGATCCCGAACCCCAGCGCGCGCTGGATCGTCCCGTCGGCTATCCCCAGCTCTTCGGCGCCACCGTTCTTGAGCCGGGAGACGGCATCACGCACTGCGGCCGGTCCCAAGCCCACGACTGTGGGGTTCTCGGCGGCATACACGACCTCATAGATCTTGTGGGGCTGGAATCCACCTTCGAGCCACACCCGACCCGGATCCGCCACGACCGCCCCGTTCTCTTCCCGCGCGAACCGCCACTGGCTCCGGGGGACGATGAGCCGCGTTCCGTCGACCAGATCCCGCACCGTCATCGAGTTGAACGGATCCTCTGGGTCGGCGACCTCGTACGGTATGTGGTTCCGGTCGGCGAGGGACCAGTCGGCCGCCGGACTCGAGACGATGATCTCGCTGCGAACGATTCCCCTGATCGGGCTCCCGCCATCGGTCGCGACGGGGGCTGATAGGCGCATGAGACCGTCGCGCTGCGGCGGGTCGAACTGCCAACCCAACCAAAGCAGGGTGAAGCCTTGGCGCATGAGGAACCCGTCACCCATGTGGGCGTCGGTCAGCGGATCGTTGCTCCCCTCGCCCCGATTGAAGTACCGCAGCATGCCCTTGCCGCCGCGATTCGACACCTCGTAGAGAACCGTGCCGTTGCCAGCCGCCACGGCCTTCGGCTTGATGAGGAAGAAGTTGGCGTGGAACTCGACTTTGCCATTGGCGTTGCGGGGAGCCAGGTCGATGTCCGTGATGATCTGGTTCGCGGCCTTCGCTGGATCGACGGCGAAGTAGATCGTGCCGGTGATCCGCTCGTACGTACCGACCATGCCGAATGCCATTCCGCCAGCCAGGTCGACACGTGAGTCGACCACGATCCGGATCACTTCCGCCTTGGCGGTGGACGCGAGCAAGAACGCCAATACCGTGAGTCCCGCCACCCTCATTAGTCCCGTCGCTCTGCGGATCATCGACTTCCTCCTCGGGCCAGTTCGGCTGTTGGTTGCACGCTAGCAGTAGCGTCGTCGGATGGCCAGATCGGCGACGCTCACGCGGGGAATCTGCTCTGAACGCCCACCGTGTCCCGCCAGCGCCATTCTTCTTGATTTGCGACTAGGCGACGGGCTACCCTGCCCCGTGCCAAGGTCGATTCCTTCCCTTGCTCCTGGCCGAGGGGGTTACATCATGTCCAGAACGCCCACCGATCCCTCATCGTCCACGTCGAAGTCCAACCGCGGCTCGGTGAACCTCAGCCGGCGGGAGCTGCTTGCGGGGGCCGGCGCCGGCGCCGCTGCTCTCCTTCTCGAGCAAAGCGGCCTCCAAGCGGAGACGCCGTCGGATACGGCCAAGGCCCAGCAGAGCGCGACCGTCGTGTTCACCAACACGACTGAAGTGAACGCCGACGCCGTGCAGAACGACGTGGCGCTCGCGGTCGAAGGTCAACGGATTGTGGCGATCGGCCCCACCGACACGGTTCTCGGGGCGTATCCCCAAGCCGACGTGTACGACGGACGGGGAAAGGCGCTGCTCCCGGGGCTCATCAACTGTCACGCCCATATGGGCGCTGTAATCGCCCGCGGTTTCAATGAAGACTTCGGATTCCCCAACACCGCGCGTCTGGCGGTCTCGCCCAACAGCCTCCTTCAGGAGGAGGAGGGCACGCTGATGGTGCAGGTCGCGGCGTTGGAGGCCATCCGGACCGGCACGACCACGATCGTGGAGAACACCGGAAACGTTCAGCGCAACGCGGCCGCGTTGGCGGAATCAGGGCTGCGCTGCGTGTTTGCCGAGTCGGTGCGGGATGCGGAGAACGTGCGTGGACCCATGATGCCGGAGCGCTTCGCCATGACTGAGGCCCCACGCTTTTCACCCAGGCTGCGCGACGAGGGCATGCAGCGTATCAACGACCTGTTCAGCACCTGGCATGGCGCCCAAAACGGTCGCATCAGTGTGTTCCCGGCAGCCGGGCTCACCGAGACCTCGTCACCCGAGCTGCTGCAGGCCGTCCGCGCCTTCGCCGAGGAACACGATGTCGGATACACGATCCACTTGAATCAGAGCCGCGCCGAGTTCGAGTTCATGGTGCACTACCACGGCGTTCGGCCGGCGGCCTATCTCGATCAGCACGACTTCCTGGGTCCTCGGCTGTTCGCCGCGCACGCCAGGTACGTCAACGAACCCGAGATCGCGCTGCTCGGCAGGTCCAGTACCACCATCTCCCACCAAGCCGGGATGGCAGCCAACCGAGGGGTCAGCCCATCGATCCCCGCACTGCGAGCAGCGGGTTGCACCATTGCCCTAGGCACCGACAACAACACGAACGACGTGTTCGAAGTGATGCGAATCGCCATGCTCACGGAGCGGATCCGGCGCAACAACGACGGCGACGAGGTCCCGGGTCTCCAGCCTCAACCCGAGGACATGCTCGCGGACTGCACCCAGGGCGGCGCCCGCGCCGTGCAGCAGGAAAGGGACCTCGGGACCCTCGAGGTCGGAAAAAAAGCGGATCTCCTCGTCATCGACACGCAACGCGCCTACCTGGTGCCAGCCGGCCGTATCCTCTCCGCGGTGATCCATAGCGGTCACCCGGGGGACATCGAGTCGGTCATGATCGACGGACAGTTCGTCGTGCGGGACCACGAGGTCCTCACGATGGACGAGGACGAGATCATCAGAGAGGCCGACGCAGTCGGGCGGAGGATCTGGGGCGAGGTGTTGGAGGCCGGCCCGGTGACGGTGCCGCGACTGCCGCGGCCCTGAGCGCCGCGGGGGCGGGCACGACCGGCGTCAGCCCGCGTCCACGGCAACGCGAGACCTTTGCGTTCGCCCGGCAGTAGCCCTTCGAATCTGGCTAACGGCCGCAGTCGTCTCTTCCTCCCTCATGGCGTGCCAGAGATCCCACTCGAGCTGGCCCTGCAACCAGAATCCAGCCGACACATCGAACAGCTTCTCGAGGCGCGTTTAGGAATATGCGAACCCGTCCATAGCGACGCTCGCCGGTGAAGCCCGGGACGTCAGAGCCGGATTCTCACGCCTACCGTGGCAATCTGCGTTTCCAAGAAATTCTCGTACAGCGCCGTGAAGCCCTGACCGTCGATCTCACGCTGGATGGCAAAGTCGTTGAAGACGTCCGTGAACGTGAAGACGACCTCGGCGCTCTCGTTCACGATGGGCCAGGTGGTGGAGAGGTCGAGCGAGGACCGGGGACGCTCGCGCCCCTGAGGGACGTTGCGGGAGGCGTAGTAGATGAAGCTCAGTTGGGCCTCCGCCGCGTGAGGCAACTGGATCCGGTTGTTGATGGTGAAGTCCCATGTATCGTCGTTCGAAGCGGCGAGGGCGAAAGGTCGCTCCGTGGGGAAGAGCAGGATGGTCTCGAGCGCGTCGACGTCATTGGTGAACCAGTTCGCGCTCCCCGACATCCGCCAGCTGGGGACGATCTGCTGCTCGACGACCACTTCGACCCCGGTCTGCCTCGAGTTGCCCGCGTTCTCGAAGATCCGGTTGACGATGTCGTAACTGGGATTCGAGTCGTCGATCGCGAGGATGCGCAGGAAGGAATCAGCGATGTCCCGGTGGTAGACCGACGAGCTGACCGACCCGCCATCCCACGATTGTGACAGACCCAGCTCGAACACGTTCGTCAGCTGGGGCCGGAGGAACGGGTTGCCGACTTTGAGGAGCTCGGGGTCGTCGTACTTCGGGAATATCCGGAGCTCGGGCTCCCCTGGCCGGTCGATGCGGCGGTTGTAGGCGGCCAATAGTCGAGTCGATCCACCGAGCGCGTAGGTGGCCTTCACGTTGGGGAACAGCTCGAAGTAGTCGTATGAATCGCTGCCCTCGTAGTAGATGTTTTCGTCGGGAATCGTGTAGGAGACCGCCGTCTGCTCGATGCGCAGTCCGGCCTCCAGCGAGTACTTGTCCTTCACCCGCACCAGATTCCCGTACAGTGCGATGATGTCCTCTTCCCAGTCGGAGAAGTCGCCCAGTCCCTCGTAGATCACGCTCTGTACGCCACGGTCGACCGTGTAAGTGATCGGCAACCAGCGTCGCTGAAGCTTGCCGCCGAGCTCCAGACGACCGCTCGCGAGGGGACGGGTGAAGTCGATGCTCAGCGGCAGGGTGTTCTCGACAGCCTCGAGGTGGGTCGCGTCCGTGCCCTCACGCACACGCGAGACCTCGTTGAGGAAGTAGGCTTCGTCCTCCCAGCCGCGCGTGTACTGGAGGTTGACGTCGAGCTCGTGACCCGGTGTGGCGAACTCGTGCTTCAAATTGAAGTTGACGTTGGCGAAGCCGGTGCTCTCCTCCTCCCTCCAGAACCAGTACCGTTCCCGCTCGCCGGTCGAAGCGAGGATGAACGGGACCTACGCTCGGTCCGTGTGCTTCTCGAGGTCGTAGATGCCGGAGACCGTGAGCGTATTCGCGTCGTCCAGCAGAACGTCGGAACCGAGTCTGACGATGTAGTGGGTCTGCTCCCGGTTCTCGGGAACCTGGGACTCGATAACGCGACCGTCGTCGTAGAAGCGAGTCGTGAACTCGTTGTTCGGGAGGTCGTCCTGACGGAGGACCTCTCCTTGTGCAAAAGCACGAACCTGCTCCGTGTTGTAGTTCAGGCTCACGCTGGGGATGATCTTCTCGTTCTTCGAGTAGCTGCCGAGCTCGGTGGGCAGGTCGGCCCGCTGCTTGGTGAATTGGCCGACCCCCAGGGACAGTCCGACGTCGGCGGAGAGTCCCAGCTCCCGCTCCTGCTTGTAGATGATGTTGATGATCCCCGCCATCCCGGCCGCGTCGAAGCTGGCTGATGGATTGTGGATGATCTCGATGGCCTCGACGTTTGCGGCGGACACGTTGTCGAGGCCGCGCTGGCTTCCGAAGCCCGTCAGGCTAGACTGCCGACCGTCGATGAGGATCGCGACGCGGTCGCTGCCGCGTAGCGACACGCGCCCCTCCTGATCGACGACCACCCCCGGAAGGTTGCGCAGTGCGTCGAGCATCGAGCCGGTCGAGAGGGCAGCGCCCTCGTCGAGCCGGAAGATCTGCGTGTCGATACCGGCCCGGATCGCGTCCGCGGTGACCGTTACCCCCTCCACGTCCATCACGCGAAGGAGCCGGATGTCCCCCAGGTCGTAAGACGGGTTCAGCTCCGATATCAGTACGTCGGACTCGGCCGGGAAGTATCCCGGGAACGATGTGTGGATGATGTACCGCCCAGGCATGAGGCCCCGTACGAGGAAACGCCCGTTCTCCGCCCCGAGGACGCCGGAAAGCGTATCGCCCGACTCGGCGTGTTCCACCACCACCGACACCAGGCCGATGGGCGAGTCGTCGAAGTCATCCAGGGCGCGGCCAGCGAGGGTCGCGCCCACCTGAGCCAGAGACGTAGCTGGCAGCAGCAGGACGAGGAGCACACCCAGCGACGTCCCCGTCCGCGACGGCACAGATGAGCGAGCATCCCGCGACAGATGCGCGGTAAAGGCTATGAGCTTCGACATGCTTGGAAGTTGAAGATCGGCCGTTTGTGGTCAAGCACCGCGTCGTTGCAACTGTGCTGGGTCGCTATGCCACGCGATCTCAGCCCTCCATTGCGCGCGCCGCATGCCAACACGATGCAGGAGACGCTCCCCGCCTCGCTGTTGGCAATGATCTTGAGCCCAACAACCCGTGGCGATCGGCCAACCGAGGTGCTTCAAACCGACTAAGGAAGCTGTATCCTCGCGCCCTCTCCGTGCGCGCACCAGAGTCGGTACGCCCCGCGAGCCGCCAGAGCGGCGCTGCGACGCCGGAAGCGCTTCCAGAGCGGCGTGCCGGGCACGCCGGGCGTGATCCCCCAGCCGAGCTCACCCCGCGTCCCCTCCTCCAAGAGCCACTCCCGGAACGCTGTGGCTGGCACTCCGCCGACCAGCGCGCGTCGTCGCCAGTTCAGCATGCGGCCGAGTGGAAGCGGGCCTCCGGTCCCCACAAGCGCGCGCGGCAAGGGCCGTCCCGCCAACCACCCCGCTGCGTTCAACCACCGTTGCGCCAAGTCGCGAGGGGCGACCTCGTCGCCATGAAGACGCCGCTCGATTTCGCGCCAATCGATCCGCTCGTCCACGGTGATGATGGAGGCTGCGTCCAGAAAATGTCTCAAGGGGGTGTTCCCTTAAGTCCACCGACCCCAAGATATAGTGGTTACCGGGGCTCTGCGGGCCGTTTCCCACGTCCGGTGCCGAGGTAAAGGGCCGAAGCTGGCGTGGGAGCACACTGAACAGCCTGCTCAAGCAAGCGGTAGAACAACAGGCCGCGAGCCCGGGATGTGCGTCGGTTGAAGCGAAAGGTGAACTCGTCCAGATAGTAGGGGAGGTGTTCGCGGGCGATCCCTCCTTGGAGGGTTCCGAGGACCCAGCGCTTGAGGAGAGACGCCACCCGATGTACGGCCGACATGAGCACGTGCGCGGGATCGCCGGAGGTCGAGAGGTTCGTGACCGTGTGGCGAAAGCCCAGTTTGGCGAGTCCCTGATAGCTTGGCCATCCGTCGGTATGCACCGTGCTTGCCGGTGCGATGCTATCCTTGACGAAGCCTCGCAGAACCGGAGCGGAGAGGTCGGGCACCCAACGCAGCCGTATTCTCCCGATCTTGCGTCCGTCGACCTCGGCGGCGATCGCGACGATGGCCTTCTTGATCGTCTCGCGGCCCCGCACTCCAGCCTCCACGCCCCCGACATAGCTCTCGTCCACTTGCACAACGCCGCTCAGCTGGTCGCGATCCGGTCGGACCATGGCCCGGCGGAGCTTGTGGAGCCAGACCCACGCTGTCTTGTAGCTTCCCAGTCCGAGCACACGCTGGAGCCCGAGAGCATTGGCTCCGTATTTCTGGCTCGTGAGCTCCCAGGCAGCGAGAAACCACAGACGCAGGGGCGAGCGCGTGCGGTGGAACACGGTTCCCGCCAGCACCGAGGTCTGCCTTCGACAGTGTGGGCAGACGAGACGCCCCCGCGATGCTCGCCAGACCTCTCCCAACCCGCCACAGCCCACGCACACAAACCCTTCCGGCCAGCGCAGACCCTCCACGTACTCCAGGCATGCCGCATCGTCGGGGAAGAACTCGTCCAGCTCCAGCCGCGTACGGGGATAGTCCACGCCGCCACGGAGCTGAGAAGCCGGAACCGCCATGACCACAACATGTAGTGGGCGGTGGACTTAAGGCAATACCCCATATGTCTCATTCTGAATCCGTCGATCGAATCGCCGGCTTCTAAGCTGTGCGTGACGCCATGCCACATCAGCTCCATGGCCGACGGGACTACCACGCGAACCCCACTCCGATTGACTGCCCGGGTCCCGCTCTGCGCCCTCCGCCATGCGACGCGGGCTGGAAGTCCGGCAGAGGTGGACACGTGCAACTCTACTGGCACGCCGTCGCGGGCTACCAACGGTGGTAGGTGACGGTGGCCCTCGGGGGTCCTGTCGAGCGGGAGCTGGTACACGTACCCGGCCGCCATGAGTCCGTCGAGGGCTTCGCGGGCCCTCGGAGCGGGCACCAGCACGTCGACGTCCACCATCCTCCGGGAGGCAACCAACGGAATACGATCCGCTAGGAGACGTCGCGCCGTGCCTTTGAGCAGGACGTGGGGCACGCCGAGCCGGGAAAGCTCCCCGACAACCAAATCCGCCCGTGCGCCAATCATGAGGTTGGTGGCCGTGATGCGTCTCGCGTCCGCGCCGAGCTCGTGCGAGAACTGCTGGCCCATCGGGGTCTCGAAGCTCACTTCGAGCTCTTTCAGTCGACGGTGCAGCCAGAGCTCGCAGCCCTCGTAGCGTACGAGCTCGAGGAGATCCTCGGGATCGGACGCATTCCAGTGGCGGCGTAGGGCGTCGCTCCCGCTCCGGAGGCGCAATGTCTGCAGGAGCAGAGCGACGAGGCTCACGCCCCGCGACCTTCGGGAAAGCGAGAGATGACCTTGAATCGGCCCGGTTGGTCCGGGTCGGGCTCGAGGTAGGGCTGTCCGCTCCGCACCAGCCACGCGTGGGCGGTCATGGATCCACTCGCGGAGCGTGCCACGCCCAGATACAACTCGACGGGCCTCCCCGCTCGTCTAAGCAGGTGGTACAGCACTGTCGCACGGCTGAGGCACGTGGCGCGCCAGGGGCTGGGCAGCTTCTCCAGGACCCGGTTCACCCAGAGTGCCAGAGCCAGATCGTCCAGTCGGTGCTCTCGACGGGTGCCGCCCCCTGTCAGCCAGCTCATGATCCGAGCATAGGAGACCGTGCGGAGGAGCAACGGAATGACCAGCGCGGCAGCGATGCCCCGACAGCGCCACTTGATCGGCACTGACCCGGCGGCGATCACTGTTCGATCGAGACCAGCTTGGAGGCCATGCATTGCTCCAGGAACTCGACAACGGTCGTACTCGCCTCCTGGGGTGACACGTCGTACTCGTCCAGGATTCTCGTCACCAAAGCCTGTAGCGTTTGCGGCGATTCGAGCGCCTCCAGGATCAAGAGCGCTGTTTCGCTGACCGAGAAGTAGCGACGGGTCCCGAGGTGCAGGACCACGCCTTCACCTTCGAGCTCCGTCAGTCGCAGGTCCGGGTGGCGGTGGTATAGCGGCGTCAGGGGATCAGTCCTGGCAAACGGGACTCGTCGTCGAAGAGGTCGGGGCTCAACGTTACGCGGTACCCGTCGCACTGGCGAGCCAGGCGATTGAGCAGGTCGAGGTGCCCCTGTGCCAGCTCCGGCTCCAGCACGACCCAAGCGGACCACCGGATCAGCTCGGACAGCGACTGGAGCGGCGAGATCGGTTCTGCCTGCGTCCTTGAGTCCGCCACGACTGGGAACAACAGCACCTCCGGGGTCACCGTGCGAGCCCAAGAGCCACCCAACTCCTCCGGCCAACACTCCATCTTCCTCCGCTCCGGCCTGTGTGATCCGACGGGCCGGCCGAGCAGCGCATGGCCCCCGGGTCGCAAAGCAATCGGAGCGCGATAGCCGACGACCTCGACGCCCATGTCGCCTGCCTTGATGAAAGCGGTGTCGTCCGTGCCGACCGGCCATCCGCGGGACGCGAGCAGGGCCGCTGTGGTCGATTTGCCGCAGCGCGCGTTTCCGGCAATGAGCCAGCCGCGCCCTCGGGGGTCCACGGCAGTAGCCGCGTGGACGTGGTGATGGCTTCCGCGGCGAAGAAGGAAGATGAGAACCGTCATCATGAAAGTCCTCAAGCACTCTTCCAACCGGGCAACCGCTTCGGGCGAAAGGGTAACAGAAGCTTCTGGAGAGCCGGAGTCGAGCACGGCCCTAGCCGGCGCGAGCCTCCAATCGAGGACGACGTCGTTCTGGGGAGGGCCTGTCCAAATCTCTACCGTGGGTTGCTCGAACACGGGTCGGGAATCGCCTGTGGCCGAGGATGGTCGACCGACCCTGACCCGGAGGAGGAGCGATCCCTCCGGCTCCAGGCGGCCCTCCGCCAGCCACGAGTGAAGTGCTTCCGCAAGCAAGGGCTCGTCGCAATCGAGCCGGATCGCGCTATCCACACCCTGCCACTGTGCACTCCGTACGCAAAGGCGCGTCGGGCCGGTAGGGCCCGACGCGCCAGGACCGACTGGCGCCTATGAAGCCTACGAGAGCAGGCCGCCCGATGGCAGTATTACGTCCTCGAGCGCGACCAAACCCCCCGATTGCAACGTCACGTCCTCGAGCGTGCCCTCGTCGATCAACACCGGCTTTACATACCGTTTCTTGGGTTCCGCCATAGCTCTGTCATCCCTGGGTGGCAGCCCCCGTCGTTCGGGGGAGGGTTCGACAAAGTGAGACTATTCCGAGCACTATACATCGTGATCGCACAGACCGCTATCGAGGTGCTCGGGATGCTTGGGGGGGAGCGGCTAGCTGGTCGCTCGAGAAGACTCGAGGAGGGTCGTCGCGCTCGTCGTATCAGACCTCGACTACGTCCATCTGCCTTCGTTCTCTCGCCCATCCCCCTTGCCGCTCAGACGGGACAGGGCCAGGAGCCGATCCTCTTGCTGGCCCACATCGACGTCGTCGAAGCGCTGCCCACCGATTGGAGTCCCGATCTGAACCCCTTCGAGTTCCTGGAGCGGGACGAGTTCTACTACGGACGAGGCGTGACCGACGACAAGGACGAGGCCGCCATCCACGTGGCCAACTTCATCCGGATGAGGGAGGAGGGCTTCGTCCCGGATCGCGACATCATCGTCGCCCTCACGGCGGACGAGGAGGGAGGCCCGAGAAACGGCGTCGGGTACCTGATCGAGGAGCACTTCGACCTCATCGACGCCGCCTTCACGCTCAACGAGGGCGGCGGCATGGAGCAGAACGGACGCAAGATCTCTAATAACGTGCAACTCTCCGAGAAGAAGTTCGTCTCCTTCACCTTCACCGCGACCAACCCTGGCAGGCACTCGTCGCTTCCGGTCTACACGGCGTTTCCGGCCTGTTCGGGGACATGGACGACGTGCGCGCTCACGGACAGGACGAGCGGATCAAGGTCGAGAGCTTCTACGAGGGGATGGAGTTCCTGTATCGATTGGTGAAGATGTACTCCGGGGGCGGAGTGGCTTAGGGGGCCAGCCTGGCGAAGAGCCAACCTCGGCTACCCATCCTGATCGAACAGGTTGGCGACATTGTCGAATCCAGGCCCAGAACCACGGTGACGGCGACATCTCTTGCGACGCTGGCCGTGGGCACGGATCCCCGACTCGGTCGTGGCCTTTTTTTGAGTCGTCATCGCCGCGTCCACTCCGATGAGGACGGCGACGACTTCAATCGAGAGCTGGCGGCCCGGATGGCGGAGGATTGAGCCCGGGTTCGAGACCAGCCGTCGAACGGACCAGGAGGCCCGCCTGACGGGCCCAGGGCGGTCTACCGCTCGTCGTCCCCCTCGACCCCTCTCGGACCCGCTCATTCGGTTCGTCCTCGGGGACCTCGGGTCCTCCTTCGACCTCCGGCCCGCTCTCGATTGACCGGTGCGGCATCCTCCCTGAAAATCCGTGCCGGTCCCCCAGCTTCGCCTTGTCTTCGTCCGACGTGATCTTGAAAGGCCGCCCGGAAGCTACAGTTTAGAGATTTGGCACGAGAAGCTTGGCACGGAACGCGTGGAGGTACGGGTCGAGGCAGACCGGGTCACGACTGTCGAACGAGAGTTTCAACCACCGACCAGCTGAAGCCGTACTACGAACGGAGGCATGGAGAAATGGGTCTCTCACAGATCGTCCCCGTCGTCATCATCGCGGCGCTCCTTCCCGCAGATCTGGCGCGGGCACAGGAGGCGACACCCCACCAGCAGCCCGGTGCTGACATCACGCTCTACGCCCCTGAGCCGCATGACCTCTACGACGGGCGATTAGTTCTTGAGGCTAGTCGGATCTACGAGGTCGGAACATTAAACGACCCGCCGGGCTGGGACCCCATCGGAAAACGACGCCGAGAACGTGAGGCCGGTGCACGGCACTGTGGAGGTCAACGTCGACGAGCGCGAGAATACCGGCACGTTCCTGGCCCGACTCGGGCTGCCGGAAGGGGAGCTTGTGATCGAACTGGACCGATTAGGCGTGAGTTCGGAGGTTCGAGTCCGTCTAGATCCGCTCTTTCGAATCGACAAATAGAACAGGGCAACCTTCATGGCTGAGATTCATCCCCTGGAAAAACAGGGCCGTCTTGAGTTTCCCGACATCTATATAATCCTGTTCAGCTTCATCGTTTTCGTTTCGATTCTGACCTGGATCGTTCCCGCCGGCGCATATGACCGAACCGTCCTACCCAACGGCAGGGAAACCGTTGTGGCCGGTTCCTACCACGTCGTCGAGCGGACGCCCGTCGGGATCATGGATGTCGTCACCTCGATTCCGGACGGGCTCACAGACGCATCGAGCATCGTATTCCTGGTGTTGCTCGTGGGCGGTGCGGTTGGTGTCGTTCGCCGGACCGGCGTCATCGACCTTGGGATCCAGCACTTGCAGGGGCTCATGGGCTCCCGCGTGGAGCTGCTGATTCCGACCCTGATGGGCGGGTTCGCGTTGATCGCGGCCTTCATCGGAACACCGGAGCTATCCCTGGCCTACCTGCCGATCATCCTCCCCCTGATGCTTCGGCTGGGATACGACACGATTACCGCAACGGCCATGGTGCTGTTGTCGACAACGCTCGGCTTTGCTTTTGGCATCTCGGTGCCGGCAACGATCGGGATCGGGCACATGCTGGCGGAGCTGCCGATGTTCTCCGGCGCGGGGTACCGGACCGTGTTCTTTCTGGTGATCCAGGTTTCCTCGGCTGCGTTCGTGTTGCAGTACGCGCGAAGGGTGAAGACCAATCCAGAGACCGCGTTGAACCCGGAAGAAGACGCGAGACTCCGGGAGGAGTTGGGAGACGACGGCGACGAGCCGCATATCTTCACGCGACGGCAGCGGGTGGCGGGGATCGCGGCGTTAGGCATGTTCGTAGCGTTCGTCGTGAGTATTCTGACCCTCGGCCTAGGGTTCGAAGAGATTTCCGGGTTGTTCGTCGCGATGGCCATCATCACATCGCTGATTGTCGGCCACCGACTCAACCAGATCTGCAGCAACTTCAACATCGCGTTCAAGGAGATCCTGGTTGGAGCCCTGATCTGCGGCGTGGCCCGCGGGGTATCGGTAGTGATGGTGCAGGGCAATATCATGGACACCGTGGTCTTCTATATAAGCGGTCTGGTGGGATCGTTACCGGATACGTTTGCTGCGGTGGGCATTCTGCTGACCCAGGCTGTCTTCAACTTCCTGGTGCCTTCCGGCAGCGGCCAAAGTCTGATCACTCTCCCGATCCTCATTCCGCTGGCGGACCTGGTCGGGTTGACGCGTCAGGTCGTCGTGCTCGCGACTCACTGGGGCGATGGCATCACCAATATTGTCTTCCCGACATCCGGATACTTCATAGCCACACTCGTCATGGGTCGAGTGAGCCTCGGCAGGTGGCTCAAGTTCTATTTTCCGTTTTTCTGGTTTGTCTTAGCGATCGCTGTAGTCGGGTTGATTGTTGCGCAGAATATCGCGCTCGGCCCCTTCTGATCGATGGGTCGCAATTCTACACAAAGAGGAGAGTCCGTTGGCAAACGTGCATAAGCTCAAAATCGAACTGATGACGGCAGAGTCGTTCTCGCCGTTCGGAGAAGTCATGGAAGCGAAAGAACGGCCTTCCGACGAGCGCCGGTTCTTTCCCATAACCTTCGACATCGACGGGAGGACGACGGTGGACGTGATCTGGCAGCCGTACGCAGAACGAAGGTTCACTACGCTGGAACGCCACTTCAACGTGACCCAGGGTTTCATCCCCCTGGAAGGATCGCTGGCCGTCGTCGCTGTGGCCCCGCCGACAGACCTGGACAACCGGGAGGCTATTCCCGAACCGGACGATGTGCGCGCCTTCCTGATCGACCCCACCAAGGGTTTCGCCTACAAGACGGGGACCTGGCACTCTCTGAATCGATACATACTCTCTCCGCCCGGGGCCAGTTTCATCATCCTGAACGTCGACCCCAATCCGAGCCAGGTGGTGGACTATGCGAAGGAATTCGGAATTACTTTCGAGGTGGATATCTAACAGCCGCGGCGGAAGCCTGAACTCCTTCGACCGGAAGACCCCACGTCGATTGCTTGTCGGCTGGCCGATACCGGACCAGCGGTCCGTGGCGGAAGTCTGCTGGTTTGCGCGCAGAGGTCTTCGGAGCCGGAGGGCTACCGAACGCCCATCGAGCGCTGTGAACTCGGGCTCGAGCCGTATCGATCGGTCGGGCTTGACCAGAGCGATCGTCTGGGCAAGAAGCATGGAGCTGGCGGCGTCTCCGATACGGGTACCGAACACGCATTCCCCGGTTTGGTCGACCCACAGCAGACCCAGAGGTTCACCGCCTTCGACCACGCTGGAGGGAAGCCCCCGTGTCTCCAAGACTTCCTTCAGATGCTCTGCCTCGAATGGTTCGTCCGTTGATGGTAGCTGCGCAGTAGTGAGAACTAAGCCGTATATGGCGAAGCCCTCGTCGATCACGCTCTCTGGGACGGCAGTATTCGTCCATTCCGGGCCCTCGCTCACCGGTCCCATCTTCTCGAGATACGCCAGAGAGGTAGGTGGGTCGAGGATCCAGCGGATTCTGAACTTAGCTGGCGCAGATGTCCCGCTTCGAAGTCCCTCGAGGACCTCCTGGCTAGACCAGTCGAGAATGAAACGCCGCCACGAACCTCGGAGGGATTGGCCTACACTGATGCTATGCCTGGATGGAGCAGGTGGCGCTCCTCCTGCCTCCTCGTCCTCCGACCGCAAGAGCCGGTAGAGGCTTTCCAGCAGGTCGGCGCCGGTCACATCGTGATGCCAGTTGTCGGGGCCCCACTCGAGGCACAACTCGCCCCCCTGGTACTGGTGGACGGACCACTTGGACTCCCGGTCAAGCGGAAAGACCGACGCAGGTGAGGTGGGAAAGAGTGCAGGGTATTCCAGCTCTGCCTCGTAGTCCCGCTCCCCGACCCGGAGAATGGCTTCTACCCTAAGAAGGCCCTTCTCTCCAAGCCTCCACTCAGCACCTTGGAGCCACGCCTTGTCCTCCAAGGCTTCGATGGCTTCGCGCTCGAGGACGAGGCGATCGGGGTCCTCAAAGAACCAGAGCTGACGCGAAGCCACCGGGTTTCTTCGGCCTCACCGGCCTATCGGGGAACGTGGGGGGGGGGACGGGAATAGGGCCCGAGACCGCTCCCTTCCCTCCACCGAGGTCGGGAAACCGCGGTCCGAACAGCTCTCGCCACATCTTGGTGGCTGCGGGCGCACCCTCCTCGCTCAGCGCCTCACGACCTTTCTCAGCGTGAGCCTCCAATTTGCTGACAAAGCCCCTGAAGGCCGCCGCCGTTACCCCCGTCATGACGGACTGACGAGGGACTCCAGGATCCTGGACGAACGGGACCGTGTCCGATTCCGCATGAGCCTTGTACCGACCGACGATCGCTTCCGCTGTGCCAACGAAGAGTTCGCCGTAGTGCGGCTCGGTCATCGACATGTCAGCCGAAACGAGGCATTCGAGCATGAACCCCTTCGGGTCACTCGAGACTGTCGGATTCTCTCTTCTCCACCACTTGAAAAGCTTGACCAAGGGCTTGAACCGACCACTCGCGGACTTGTTGACGTCGGTCGTCCACTGTGTGTGGCCCGGCGGATTGGTGACCAGCCATTCGGACGCCTTGCGGTCCGGGATGTAGAGGGTGCCACCCTCGCCATACGGTTCAATGAGTGGGACCACATCCATGACAGCCTTGGACGTCGTGACACGAACCGACCTCGGCTGCCGTCGGGTTTTCGTATAGGGAGTGCCGTCGCTCGTAATCCCGCTGGACAGGTCATCGAGCACGCGTTGGGGCAGGTCCGTCGGGTCGTAATCCACCACC
The DNA here is from genome assembly GCA_965248625.1 of Longimicrobiales bacterium. Taxonomy (GTDB): domain Bacteria; phylum Gemmatimonadota; class Gemmatimonadetes; order Longimicrobiales; family Gaopeijiaceae. The sequence goes on from OZ252109.1 coordinate 4,785,995, forward strand.
ACGATGATGTCGACATCGGCCGGTCGACAACGCCCTCCCTCAGTCGGGGCCTAATAGCAGTGTCTCGCTTGTAGGAACCGGACAGCAATGTCCGCACATGGCGTTCCTTGAGCTCCTCATCCTGAGCAAGATGCTCCCGGAGTCCTCGGTGCGCCGACGAAGCATTCGATTTCGTCGTTGGGCTTGGCTCGATGTCCCGGAGAAGGCTCTCGAAGGCCGAGTTTGGAGTAGCGGGCATGGCCTTGAAATAGGCGTTTGGCGGCAACCTCTGTCCAATCGCAATCTAACCTTATTCACAACCTGCGCCGCGTCGGCCGCCTTTCGGTGCGGGGACCGGAGGGAGTCGAGCCCAGCGGCGAGTGTACGGGGATCAGCTATCCCGAATGGGTAAGGGGTGCGCCAGTTCCACCCACCCCAGCCCCCGCGATCGGCATCCGCGGTCATTGTGAGTCGGAGTCCGCTCCCCCGATTCCCGCGGCAACTCAGCCATGGCCTTGCACACAATCTGCACACAGACAGCACACAAACGCTGAGGGGCAGACGCTCGCGGTCGCCCCGAACCTACTGATATTAAGAGACAATTGGCTTCGGGCCCTGATTCGTCGGGATCCGCTCAGCCTCTTGATAAGATAAGTCATATCAGTGGTTTACGGAGTAGGCGCAGAGGTCTCAGGGACCTGTTGGTGAGGCCAGAGGAGCCAATCCCAGTGCGCCGCGGCGTGTCGCTCGCAGAGATCCTGACGCTGGAGACGTTCGTACCACCGAACCTGCGTCGTCTGCTCCGTCTCCCTACGAGCCAATCGGCCGCGCCCTTGATGGCTTGCCCGATGATCACCTGCGAATAGGTTCACGAAGACCGCGATCATAATGCTGGGACGATGGCCTACAACAAGTATCGGTTCGTGACGCGTTGGCGGGTGGATGCGCCCCGTGAAGAGGTCTTCGCCGTCCTCACCGACTCCAAGAGCCTTAGTCGCTGGTGGCCCTCGGTCTACCGGCGGGTCGACCAGGTTGCGCCACCCCGAGGAGAGGACGGTGTGGGTAAGAAACTGCACCTCTACACGCAGGATTGGCTACCGTACCGCTTGAGCTGGGACCTGCACGTCGTTGCGTACGAACCGCCCTCGCGGCTCGCCTTCGAGGCGAGCGGAGATTTCCGCGGAAGCGGTGTGTGGACCTTCGCCGAGGATGGAGACGCGACGCTGGTCGAATACGCGTGGGACATCCGAGCCGACAAGGGGCTCCTCAAGCACCTTTCTCCGCTCTTGAAGCCAGTGTTCGCCCTCAACCACCGCTGGGCGATGCGCCGCGGCCTCGAGAGTCTCGAGCTCGAGCTGGAGCGGAGGCGTGGAGGGACCGTCGCGCCGCCGCCCGGACCGGTGAGCGCGTTGCATTCGGGTCTCGTCCTCATGGGCGTCCTGAGCGCACTCGTCTTCGCGGTTTACGCTGCGCTCCTCTGAAGGCCGTCCTTGCGGCGGGCGCTCGGTACGTGGCTGCGCGGGAACATCGCCTTATAGGCACGGTAGGTCGAGCTACGGCGGGAGTATGTTCCCGGCCACCTCCAGGAACTGCCAGGTCGCGAGGGGCCTGTCGGCTTGGCACCTCGCGAGTGGGCTCCCGGGCGCATGCCGCCGGCCTTCGAGGGAGGGAGCCATGATGCACCTGCTGACCGAGCACGGACGGGTCGCCCGCCTGCTCGACGACGGTACTTGGGCGTACGCACCGACGACCGGATCGGCACTCGAGATGCTACAGTCACACCCCATCTCGTCAGCTGTTGCCGAGGCCGTTCGAGGGCTGTTCGACCAACTCGGGATGAGGGTCGTGGAGACCGGCGAGGAGCTCACCTGCACGCACGAAGGAGATCGCGTCCAGTTTGTGCGCGGCATCGACGAAGCGTCGGTCGATTTCGTCATCCCGATGTATCTGTTCCAGGTCGAGCGTCTGGCGGGGTTCTTCGAGGACGGCGTGCTCGACGACATGGAGCTTTTCCGCATCACCGAGGTCCTGTTCGAGCACGGGGCCGGCCCACGACACCTGCTGGGCAATCCGCTCGTATCGAATCCCTTCCTGCGACTCATGATCCGGGGCAAGCAGCTCCTGCATATCACCCTTGTATCCCCGGACCCGGCTCAGGGGCCCGACGCTCTTTGGACGATGGTCTTCGCCGCCGGTCAGTGGCTGCTGGTCCCCGGTCACCACGGCACTCCTCAACGCATTCTGAGGGCGGACGTTGCAGACGCGATCGAGTTGCAACGCCTCTTGTATGCGGGAATGAAGGCCGGTGACTTCGGCACCTGGGTTAAGGTCGCGCGGGCATACGTCAAATGGCGTAGCGGAGTCGAGGTGACGGCAAGCTAGGTTGAAAGGGGGGGTGGACCCGTGACTACTCGCATCGTTCGTCAGTCTCTGCTGGCTCTCGCAGCGCTCGCCGTCGTCTTGGTCGCATTTCGTGCGTACCGGGGCGTCGACGTTGTCATCGCCATGTCCGAAGAGGAGCTGTCGGCGACGTTCGAGGATGCGATCGGCAACCTCGAAATCTATTGGGCTGAGGCTGATCCCCGCTCGAAGGATGAGCGGATGAAGGCTCTGTACACCTTCATGTACCAGACGTATGACGCGTCGGCGTGGATTCCTCAGTCCCTCTTCGACACCAACGTCATCACCCAGGTGGTGGTCGGTGAAGTCGATTCGATCATTCGGAACGACGTCGGCCTCGTCCTCTGGAACGAGAACCCCTTGGTACCGGCGTACGGCATGGCGGCGAACGCGGGTTCCGGCGAGCCGTTGCTGTGGACGGTGAATTGTCTTGTGTGTCACACAGCCGAGATCGACGGCGTGGCGTACTTCGGCGCCGGCACCAAGACGTTCGACGAACTCTGGCTCGGCGAGTCGTTGAAGCTAATGACCAGCGAGCCCTGGGTCGGGCGCCTCAAGGGCACGCCGGCCTACGACGTCGCCGTGGACGCGAACCGAATCCTGATGAGCCATCATCACGACAAGATCGACTCCATGACCCGGGCTCGATCGACAGCGTTCGCCGCGTCACACGTCGAGCTCTTCATGCGAAGCAACGACAGCCGGATGCCCTCCACGGACGATGTGGGACGGGGCGACGTCAAGATTCCGCCGCTCTGGCATACGGCCGCGAAGATGCCGGTCGGGCGCTGGTACAGCGACGGCAGCTTCCACGGAGTATATCCGCTGATGGCTTCGTCGATGGAGTTGGAGAAGGACCGCGCATTCGACGACCTCGTTGACATCGTGATCCCGCGCATCAAGGACGAGTTCGATTCCCTTCTCCGCTACATCAGGCCGCCACCCTATCCATACGACTTCGACCATGAACTGGCGGAGCGAGGCCGGGAGCTCTTCTACTCGGCGGAGGTCGGATGCGCGAGGTGCCACGGCGTTTACGACGGGCAAGGCAACGTCGACTGGCCGGGCGTGCACCGGGACGTCGGGACCGATCCTGCCAGGCTCGACATCGTTTCCGGGCAGTTCGTCGACGCCTTCGACCAAAGTCCCCTGGGCGCCGAAGGTTCACTAGAGAAGAGCAGCGGTTATGCCGCGACTCCGCTCACGGGCGCCTGGGCGAACTTTCCCTACCTGCACAACGGAAGCGTCCCCACCCTTCATCATTTGCTGGGACCGGTGTCCGAGAGGCCACGCATCTTCGAGGTGCTCGCGGCCCGGACGCTCGATCGTAAGCGTGTCGGGCAACCGCTCTACCGTCGCGCCGAGGACGGCCTGCTCGACGAAGAAGAGCTTCTTCGCCGAAGTGGGGACGACCGGGACTGGTTCAACACGGCCCGCCCGGGCAACTCGAACGTCGGACACGACGTGTGGGACCGGGTCGGGACCGATGAGAACCGACTCGCCCTCATCGAGTATCTCAAGACGCTGTAACCGTGGATCCTACCCCGACCCTCCGCGCCTCATATCATCCCGACGTGGTGCGCCGCGAAGATCCATTGAAACACGGCGACCAGGCTATGGAAGATGATCGGGATGGTCCCACCCAACCATCGCTGGTCCGGCTTGCGGGTCATGCGGACGATGTAGCGGACCACCATCGCAGCGAAGTAGAAGTAGCTCCACCAGAGGACGATGACGCCCAAGAGCGGGTGCGGCTCCATCCAGAAGCCAAACCCCCGCGTGAAGTCGAGCGAAATCGACGCCATCAGCCACAGTACGATGCACTGGACGAAGACCAGGAAGGGGTATGGCACGAGCCCGGACTGCCACTGCTCCATCGGGGGGAGAAAGGTCGGCGCGTAGAAGAAGACGATCAGCTGGCCAACGACACGGCCGAACAACAGGACCGTGAGAAGCCAGAGGATCGGCGCGTAGGTCACGCTGTCGCTCCGCTCGTCGTCAACGACGTGCAGTCCCAGCTCAACGTCACACGCGTAAGCGCGGTCGCTGTGCCGCACACGCTCGACGAACTACGCTCCACCGTCCTGCGGGCGAGATCGTCCGGTCGACCGGTCTCGGTGTCCGGCGGCCGCCATTCCATGGGCGGCCAGCAGTTCGGCACCGACACAGTTTTGGTCGATACACGTGCGCTCGACCGGGTACTCGTCCTCGATCGGGAGAGTGGGCGGGTCACGGTTGAAGGTGGCATACAGTGGCCGGCACTGCTCAACTATCTCGAGTCTACCCAGCGAGGAGCGACGCGGAGTTGGGGTATCGTGCAGAAGCAGACCGGGGCCGACCGGCTCACACTGGCGGGCGCCCTCTCCTGCAACGCCCATGGGCGGGGACTCACGTTTCCCCCGATCGTCGACCAGGTAGAGTCCCTCGACCTACTCAATCCGGGCGGTGACGTCGTCACGTGTTCGAGGTCGGACAATGCTGAACTCCTCTCCTTGGTGATCGGCGGCTACGGTCTGTTCGGGGTCATCACCCGTATCGTGCTCCGCCTCAGGCCTCGCTGCAAGGTGCACCGCGTCGTGGGCCTGGCGAAGACGTCCGGACTGATGGACCGCATGTCCGAGCGCATTCGGGATGGCTTCGAATACGGCGACTTCCAATTCGCGATCGACGCCGATGATGAGAGCTTCCTCGGACACGGCGTCCTGTCATGCTATGAGCCAGTCGCGGATGACGCTCCGCTCACCGAGGACCCGATCCACTTCTCACGCCAGGACTGGCTGGGCCTGGCTGTAGCGGCCCATAGTGACAAGCGGGGCGCGTTCCAGCGCTACGTAGATACCTACCTCCGGACTTCGGGCCAGATCTACTGGTCCGATTCGCAGATGAGCGGCCCCTATCTGGACGGCTATCACGAGCACGTGGATCAGGTCTTGGGCCGCGAGGTCAAAGGCACGGAGATGATCACGGAACTCCACGTGCCGCGAGACCGTTTCGACCCCTTCATGGAGGCCGCTCGCCAGCTTCTGAGACACCGTGGTGCAGAAGTGATCTACGGCACCGTGCGCCTGATCGAGCGGGACCGGGAGACCTTCCTTGCCTGGGCCCGGGAGCCCTATGCCTGTGTGGTTTTGAACCTGCATGTGGACCACACCAAGCAAGGCATTGCGTCGAACCAAGAGACGTTCAGACGTCTCATCGACGTGGCGATCGACCACGGCGGCAGTTACTACCTGGCGTACCATCGGTGGGCGCGACGGGATCAGGTCGAACGATGCTACCCGAAGATGAGCGCGTTTCTCGAGGCCAAACGCAGGCATGACCCCGAAGAGGTCTTCCAGAGCGACTGGTATCGATGGCACAAGTCAATGTTCACGACGACGTGATGAGCGTGGCGAATCGACTGCGTCGCGAACTGAGACCCGGAGCTCCCTCAGGAGCGAGCGGCGCGGGTATTCAACTGACCAGAAACGGGAGTCGGTGGCCGGTCCTGCTACTTGCGGCTTCTGTGCTAATCACGGTCATCGTTCCGAGTGGCGCCGCCGGCCAAATCACCCCGATTACTGTGTTCGACAGCCTCGCCCCAATGCAGGTCCTCTCACCTCGCGCCAGGATCGCCCTCCTCGAGGAACAGCTCGCGGTCGATCCTGACGACTACGAGCTCCGGTGGCGCGCCGCTCAGGACTACGCGCAGGTCGGCCTCACGGAGCCCAACTCGGAAATGCAGGAGCAGCTGTGGCGTCGAGCCTATGATCATGCAACCACAGCGAAGACCGTATCCCCAGATGGGCTGGAGGGGCGCTATTGGCTTGCCGTCGTCGCGGGCCTGATCGCGGATGTCACTGGGGGGCGGACGAAGGTCCGGATGGGAGACGTGGCGTATCGCGAATCGGCAGGGGTTCTGGAAGTCGACTCGCTGCACGCTGGAGCGCACTACCTACAGGGCCGCGTCCACGCTTCGGTCATGCGTCTGAACTCAGTGATGAGATTCATCGCCAAGCTTCTCGTCGGGGGAGAGGCACTCGGAAACGCTTCATGGGAACAGGCCGAATTCCACCTTCGCCGAGCCGCGGAGCTGGAGCCACAGCTCGCGATGCACCACCTCCAGCTCGCACTGGCCTACGAAAGCATGGGAATGCCCGAACAGATGCGGGGAGCCCTGCTCGACGCCGTCGCGGCGTCTCTCTCAACTCCCTACCAGGATGAGTACAAAGCGAGAGCGCGGAGGCTCCTAGACCGAGGTCGAGAGCCTTGAGCCACGAAGCCTGCCATCGGCGCGGCAGGGCCTCCCTTTCACGACCATGGATGCCCTGGTCGTAGGTGCGGGCCCGGCCGGGCTCGCCGTCTCGCGCGAGCTGTCGTCGCGTAAGGTAGAGCACATCGTGCTCGAAAAGGGCGAGGGCGTCGGGCACTGCTGGTCACACGTGTACGACAGTTTGCGGCTGCATACGGGAAAGCACCTCTCCCACCTCAGGGGGCGCCCCTTCCCTCGTTCGGCGCCGATTTTCGTGCCCGCACCCGAGTTCCTTCGTTACCTCCAGGACTATGCGGCGCAGTTCGACCTTCCGATCCGTGACCGACGTGAGGCTCTCACCGCCTCCCGGGAGAGCGGAGGGTGGTGTGTCCGGACCGAAGCCGGCCCGCTGTACGCCCGCGCTCTGGTGATCGCCACCGGCGTGATGTCGAATCCTATCGTTCCGAGCTTCGCCGGCCGCGGAAACTTCGCAGGAACGGTCCGGCACAGCGCGGAATACCGGCGCCCGGATCCTTTCGTCGACCGCCACGTGCTCGTCGGCGGCGCGGGAAACTCGGCCGGGGAGATCGCACCGGAGCTGGCCACCGCCGGAGCGGAGGTGACAGTGGCCATCCGGTCCGGGGCGAACGTGGTCCCGCTCACCCTGTTCGGTTTACCGATCCAGTATGTGGCGTGGGCCGTACTGAAGCTGCCCGCTCCGGCGCGAGCCGCGGTGGTCGAGACGTTCGGTCTCACCACTCGTGCGATCCGTGGACCCAACCCCTTCCCGCGGGCACGCGGCAACCCACTAGAGAACGTTCCGCTGATGGGATTCAAGCTGGTGGACGCGATTCGCGGGGGTGCAATCCGGCTCCGAGGCGGTCTCGAAAACTTCACGCGAGACGGGGTCCGGTTCGAAGATGGATCCAAAGAGCCGTTCGACGACGTTATACTCGCCACGGGATATCGTGCGGCGCTCGGTCCGGTGGAGCCACTCGTACGGCGCGACGAAAGGGGCTTCGCGCTCCGGAGGGACCGAGTGATCAGCGTGGACCAGCCGGACCTCTACTTCGTCGGGCACACGTACGACGGGACCGGCGGGCTAAACAACATCGCCCGGGATGCACGTGCCGTCACCCGGCGCGTGGCGGGCTCCGCCGGGTGAACCTCGATGCCTACGCTTACTCCGGCTGAGTGTGAGGATCGCTGGGCTTGCGACCGCCGGTTTTCAAGTTGGCAGTAACGTTTTGTGGTGCACTCATACTCTGAACTCCCAGGCGTGTGCGGGTTTCTGTGTGAGATTGCCCTTCCTACGGCAACAAAAAGGGCGGGCAGCCATACACTGAAATAGTGTATAACCCCCTGCCCTAGTTGCTATTACAGCGAAATACGGTGCGCCGGTTCTCGGCTTTTAAGTCCTCTGCGTCCGGCGCTACGCCATCCGGGTCCGTTGTGCTCCGATTTGCCCAAGATTTTGCCCAAACGCCCGATCGTGCCTGTGGAAAACTACGGACCACAACACCGTAAATCGTTGTCCTACAACAAGTGCCGGGAGTGGGATTCGAACCCACACGCCCTTTCGGACAAAGGTTTTTGAGACCTTCGCGTCTACCGGTTCCGCCATCCCGGCAAGTGATGGCTTAGCATCAAGTTAAGCTGAAACCGAGAACTCCTGTTTCGGTCGTCGGTAACAAACTCGGTAACAAATGGGTCACACTACTGGCGAACCTCCTCTCCCGTCGCCATACGCAAGTGAACGCAGTCGTTTGCACGTTCGACGTAGCCAGCGTTGCACCGCCAGCCCTTTTCTCCCTCGACCCTGAGCGCGTTTTCGGGCAGTTGCTGGGCAGCAAGCGGCGTGAACAACGAGCCGCACAGAAGGAACGCGACCACACTTGAAGCAAGGGTCGTCCAGTTACGATTCACAGGTCGGCCTCAAGTTGCGCGGTTCGCCCCCCCCCACCACGCATCGATCCCGAACGCGAGCAGGACGCTGACGACGATCACGACGCCTTCCGCGAAGACGCGGAGCCACGGGATCTGACGGGTCATTCGTTCGGCACCCGCTGGCGAAGCTCCTCGAAGAAGTTCTGCACGAGGATCGCAGTGGCAGTCGGGCCATCACTTGTCGCCGGATTCGTCACCGCTGACAACACCACTGCTCCTCGCCTCGCCTGCCTCTTTCACGGCAGGGAGACGCTGCTTCGACGCCCCTTGCTGCTTCGTATCGAACAGGCTGCCCGTCTGTAGATTCCCGTCCATGGACGCTCCGGATTCGATGACGACCACCGGGGCGCTCACGTTCCCTATGACCTTGGCGGTCTTCGCGAGAACCAGCTCGTTGGTGGCCCGCAGATGACCGCTGATGGTGCCTGCAGCTACGATCCGGAACGCAGACAGGTTCCCCTCGACTCGCCCACCCCGACCAATCACGAGCTCCGAGGTCGTGGTGATATCGCCGGTTACTCGCCCGTCCACACGGAGGCTCTCCGCATTCTCAATGGTTCCCGTGACCTCGAGATCGGGGCCGATTATCGACAGTGATGAGCTCTGTCCGCCCTCTCGCTCCTTCGTGGTCGATCTTGGCTTGTGGTCTTTCTCGTCCTTGTCGAACATGCTCTCCGTCCCCCTCCACAGAAAGGACTGATGCCCACGCTCAGCTCCGGCGTCCCGTCGTCAGCCACTACCAGACAGCTTGGGGTGCAGTGGGTTCAGGCATCGTGGAGGCGGTGCCATGAAGCGCGCGACTTGGCCAGCGCCCTCAGTGCCAGGGATCGGGACCGGCGAGAGTTGGTTCAGTGGTCGCAGCCACAACTGATTCCGGCCATCGGAACAGCTGCCGTACAGGACGACCGCCGAACCGTCTGGTTGCCTCGTCGCTGCTCGCCGACCAGAGAGGCCGTCAGAACCTTCAACGCGACGTTCCGCTTGTGCCGCAGGTCCTCAGCAAGTAGACCGGTCGCCATGCCGCCCTCACCGAGTTCACGCTCGATCTCGTAGCGACCTTCGAGCGCCGCGTTCAGCCGGTCGATCATTTCCGACATGTGTCCTCGCCGTGCGAGGGACTCGGGGCCGGTCAGCTGTTAGCTGAAGTTCCTACGTGGGTTGGTGGGGGCGCAAGGAAGAACTCCAGGCTACGGGATGAGTCAGGGTGCCAGTTCTGATCGGCGCACTTGTCCACCGAGGCCGACCCCCAGCAGCATGATGTTGCCGGAGGCATCGCTAGCTACCGCTGAGAGCTGGACGGGGGAGCCGGCCCGCCGGCTCACGTACCTTTGGCTTCACTCACTCTTCGCGAGCTATCACCTCGCCGCGGACCGCCTCGACATGGCCCACGGCGTCGAAGTCCGGTTGCCGTTTCTGGACCACGTTCTCTTCGAGCATGCGAACCGGCTACCGGTCTCCGTTCTGCCGTCTCCTGAGCGGGAGAAGCTGATTCTCCGGGATGCCGTACGCGACTACATTCCCGAGACCGTGTACTCGAGGGCGAAGAGGCCGTTCTGGGCACCCCCCTCGGCTGCCCGCGGAGCCAACCCGCTCCACGAACTGGTTCAGGATACGGTGCGGGGGGTCCACATGAAGTCCGTGCCCTTCTTCGATCATGCTGCGGTGGTACACCTCCTGGACCGACTTCCTGACGTCGCGCCATCGGACCGAGCGCATCGGTCGACTCGCTGCTCCTCGCCCTCGCATCCATGGCGGTAATGCAGGAGCGCTTCAGGCTGTAACTCGGCTCTAGCCTCTAGGAACCCTTCGCCGAACCGGAAGGGATAGGAAGTCCAAACACCATTGATGCGCCGACATTTTCGGCGGTCGGTGCCCACGCCCATCGCCGAAGTGATCGACCGAGGGCGGTGGGGGTGGGGTGGAAGCAAGGACCCGGGGATCCCACGACGCCTTCCGCGAAGACGCGCAGCCAGGGGATCTGGGCCTTCAATTGCTGCCCATCCGCTCGCGAAGCTCGGTGAACCAGTTCACGACAAGGACGACTTGGGAGGCTGCGGTCCGCTCCTCTAGTCTCAACATCACGAACCGCTGATCGTCAGGGCTCACGTCGTACATCGGATGCCTGTTGCCGAACAAGCCCTACAACATGGCTGGGTGGCCGGTCGGTCTTTGCATGGGAAACCGCGACATGATCGCGGCGCTCGCGCATCAAGGGCTACTACGATTACGGGATCTTCCAAGCGGTCCAGATCGCCGCGATCGTCGCGATGCGGGAGGGCGACGAACACGTTGCCCGGCAAGCGGCGGCTTACCAGGAACGGCGCGATGTCATGGTCGAGGGCGTTCGGCGCCTCGGGTGGAGCGTCGAGGTGCCTTTGGCAGGCATGTTCGTGTGGGCGCACGTGAGCCCTGAGCACCTGGAGCCCTACGGTGGAAGCACCATGAGGTTCTCTCTGGCGATGGTCGAGGAAGCCGACGTCGCGTTGACGCCGGGCGCGGCATTCGGGCCCGGGGGGGAAGGGTTCGTGCGGATGGCGCTGGTGGAGAACAAGCAATGGATCCGTCAGGGGCTGCGGCAGCTCGGTAGGGTGCTCGGGTGGGGGCCTGGCCAAGGTGCGGTCGCCGAGAGCCGCTCGTCCCAGTCCGATTCGCCGTCGTCCCCACCCGGGATTCCTTGACCCTCCGACTCGTTGGCCGGCATCTTGGCCTTGCCCAACGCGGGTCCCTCCACCCCCAGGGAGGCACGTCTTGCCCGACGTCCTCGAACGCCTGAACGCAGCCCTCGAAGGCCGCTACCGCATCGAGCGCGTACTCGGTGAGGGGGGGGCATGGCGGCCGTCTACCTGGCCGATTCCAGGCGTGGTCGCTGGGAGAGCTCCTGCGCTCGCTCGCTCTTTTGGAGGAGAGCGGCGCGACCCCTGACCCCTCCTAGTCGGGGTTGATCTCGAACGTCTTGCTTACGCCCAGTACGAGAGTGAGCTCGTTGGTATCGGCCCCATCCCCGTCGACCGCCCCCGACAGCTGCGAGTCGTTCCAGATCCCCGAAATGGCGATGTCAAGCTCCGCGGCGCTGAACCCGTAACCAGCTTCGACGTAGCGGCCCGCGTCGAAGATGTCCTGCAGCACCATGTCGGTTCCGAAGGCTCCAAGGGCCGCGAACGCGCCCCCGTTCTCGACGGTGACAGCGACGAAGCTGTAGTCCAACGCTTCGAGGTCGAAGTTTCCATACTGCCCGAAGGAGTACTCGAGTGAGATTGGGCCCAGCCCCAATCCCAGGTTGGCCTCCAGGTAGGTGTCGTCGAACTGGCCGGTGTAGAAATACCCGGTTCCGCCGACGCTGAGGCTCACGTTGTCGGCGACGTCGAGGCCGACGCTTCCGTAGATGTCGATCTCCGCGCCATCGCCGACGTCCGCCGCCCACGTGCCCAACGAGACGGTGCCGATCGCCACGTCCAGGTCCGCGCTCGCGGACGAGGCCTCCTGTAGGATCCCGCGGTAGTAGTAATCGCTGAGCCACCCGACGTTTGCGGTCACCTCGGCTTCCTGAGCGTGGCCGGCGAACGGAGCGAAGAGGGCTGCTGCGAGCGCGGCCGCGAGAGTTTTTCCGGTCATCTTCGAGTACATCCCTCGAGTCGTGGTCGTGGTCGTGGTTGGTGTTGTGTCCGGGTTAGGCAGTCACCGGCATCGGTGTAACCGCGGATTGGTCCCTCTCGCCGGTTCTAATCCGGTGTATGGCCTCGACAGGCAGGACGAAGATCTTCCCGTCCCCGACTCCCCCCGTGCGGGCCCCAGCGAGAATGGCCTCCACGGTCACGCCAACGAAGGGCTCCGAAACCCCGATATCGAGCATCACCTTGTCGGTCAGCCCCATCTTGACGGAGGTGCCACGATAGGTCTCGACCGACTCGGTCTCGCCGCCGTGTCCCTGCACCCGGCTGACCGTCAAGCCCTTCACGTCCGCCCTATACAGAGCCTTGAGCACATCGCCCAGCTTTTCCGGGCGGATGATGGCCTTGACCAGCTTCGTCATGGTTCCCTCGCTTTCTCGAGTTTCTCTTACAGGGTCAGCTCGTGGCGACCGGCGCCGCGGCGATGTCGGCCGCGGGCACGTTGGGGCCGTTGAGCTCTTCGTCGAGGATGATGACGGCGCCGTCACCCGTTGCGTAGCCTTCCTCTCCGTGAGCGACGAGGTCCATGCCCTGCCGCTCGAGATCCTCTGAGGGTCGCAGGGCTGCAACCGCCTGAATCACCTTGAGGATGACGACCGAACCAATCGCGCTGTACGCGAAGACGGCGAGAACCGAGACCGCCTGGACCCAGACCTGCCCCGCGTTGCCGCCCAGGAGCCCGTCGGAGCCACCCCAGACGGCCGTGGCGAAGACCCCCGTGAGGATCGCGCCCGTTGCGCCCCCGACGCCGTGTGCTGCAAAGACGTCCAGCGAGTCATCGAGCCTCGTTCGCACGCGCCAGCGAATTATGAAGTAGCTCGGAGCCGCAGCGATCGCGCCGATGGCCATGGCGGACATCGGCGATACCCAGCCGGACGCTGGAGTCACGGCCACGAGACCGACAACGATTCCCGTCGCGGCGCCCACCGCGGTGATCTGCTTCGCGAACACCATATCCAGGAGCGCCCATGCGACCAGCGCGGCGGCCGGAGCGACGAGTGTGTTCACTACCCCGAGGGCGGCGAGTCCGTCTGCGGCTAGTGCACTTCCACCATTGAAGCCCATCCAGCCGAACCAGAGGATGCCAGCACCGAGCAGGACGAAGGGCACGTTGTGCGGAAGCATGGCCGACCGGCCATACTCCGATCGGGTACCCAGGACGAGCGCCGCCGCGATGGCTCCCGCGCCGGCGTTCACGTGAACGACGGTCCCACCGGCGAAGTCCAGCGCTCCGAGCCCGTAAAGCCAGCCGTTCTCCTGCCAGACCCAGTGGCATACGGGCGCGTACACCAGAAGTCCCCACAGAGAGATGAAGGCCACGTACGGGCCAAACCTCATTCGACCTACCACGGCGCCCGAGATCAGCGCTGCGGTGATGATGTAGAAGGTCCCCTGGAACGCCATGAAGAGGATGTCCGGTATGGTGCCATTCGGCTGCATCCCGACCCCGTTCAAGAAGACCATGGACAGGTCGCCGATGAAGGCGTTCCCCGCACCGAACGCGAGGGAATAGCCAGCCACGGCCCAAAGAACGCCCGCGAACCCGAACGCAATGAAGCTCATCATCATCGTGTTCAGGACGTTCTTGGACGGAACCAGCCCACCGTAGAAGAAGGCGAGACCCGCCGTCATGAAGAGCACCAGGGCTGTGGAGATCAGCATCCACGCGGTGTCGCCACTGGAGATCACCGCCTCCTCCTGTGCGCCCACGAGATCGGGGGCGAGCATGAGGAGGAGAGCGGGGAGCAGGAGGCGTGTAGCGCCCCCGAGCGAGCGTGCGAGCTCACGGCCGGCCTCGACCGGCGGTGTGGTGGACATCATTGCGGCTCCTCTCGAACGTTTCGTCAATCCGCGTCAGCGGGTTGAGGTGAGAAGAAGGGATGGAGACTCCCGGGGCAAGGGCCGTACCACGACCAAGCGGTGCCCCGGCGGAGTGGACCAGGAGCTCGGAACCCGGATGGTCTTAGCAGATTTGGGCGAGCCGCAGACGACTCGACCACACCGCTACAAAATTGTACTATCGGAATCCAAATCAGACGAAAACGTCGCTTAGGCGTCCAAGGCAGGGCGTGAGGAGGCGCGGTAGCGGGCGGGCTCGATGCCATATTTACGGAGCTTGTATCCCACTATCCGTTGGGTGGTGTCGAGAAGGCGAGCGGCCTCGGCCTGGTTCCCCCTTGCCGTCTTGAGGCTGTCGAGGAGGATGTCCTTCTCGTAGTTCGCCACCGTGGCGTCGAGGGAGAGTCGAGGCAGGGTGCCCGAGACCTGGGCGGTCTGAAGCGTGGGTGGGAGGTCGTGGCCGTGGATGACGCTGCCCTGGCATACGAGGACCGCACGTTCGATGCAGTTCTCGAGCTCCCTTACGTTCCCCGGCCAGTGATAGGCCATGAGCATGTCGATGGCGGGGGTCGATATGCGGCGCACGCTCTTCCCCAGCACCGAGGCGTACTTTTCCGCGAAGTGATCGGCCAGGAGCAGGATATCCGGTTTTCGGTCGCGCAGTGCGGGCATGAAGATGCTGAAGACGTTCAGCCGGTAGTACAGGTCCTCGCGGAACACCCCCTGCCCCATGGCCCTCTCGAGATCGCGGTTCGTGGCCGTGATCAGGCGGACGTCCACCGTGACCGACCTCACGCCGCCGAGCCGCTCGAACTCCTTGTCCTGCAGGGCCCGGAGCAGCTTCACCTGTGTCGACGGGGAGAGTTCCCCTATCTCGTCCAGGAACAGTGTACCTCCGTCGGCGAGCTCGAAGCGGCCCTCCTTGTTCTGCCGCGCGTCGGTGAACGCACCCGCCTCGTAGCCGAAGAGCTCGGATTCGATGAGGGTGTCCGGCAAGGCGCCGCAGTTCACCTTCACGAACGGTCCCTCGGCGCGGGGCGAGTTGTAGTGGATCGCGTGAGCGACCAGCTCCTTACCGGTTCCCGACGCTCCCCGGATCATGACGGTCGTCGGGCTTCCGGCAACCTGGGCGATCTGCTGGTACACGTCGCGCATCTGGCGGCTGTTTCCGATGATGTTCCTGAACTCGTAACGCTCCCGCAGCTCCTGACGGAGCTGAGAGTTTTCCGTCAGCAGCCGCTGTCGCTCGGTCTCCACCAACGCGTGCACCCGTACGGCCTGACCGACCATGGAAGCGACGACGCCCAGGAACTCGACCTCGGGCCGGAACTTCTGGCCTCGCTCGTAGGGGAGCGTGATGCCGAGGCTCCCCTTCGCTTTTCGGTCAACTAGAACAGGGACACAGACAAAGCTGAGCTCATCGTGGTCGCTCTTCTTCCAGACGTCGGTTCTGTCCAGGAATAGCGGTTCCTGGCTCACCTTCGGCACGATTACCGGCCGCCCGCTCTTCACCACTCGACCGGTGACCCCCTCGCCGACCTCGTAGGTGGCGCGGCGCTGAACTTGCCACGTGATTCCAGTGGCGGCCGCGATGTTCAGATCCCCACTCTTGTCGTCGAGGAGGGTGATGGTCCCGCTGACCGTGCCGAGCTGCGCCTCCAGGATGTCGAGCACATTCAACAGAGCAGTCCTGAGGTCCAGCGCGGAACTGAGGGTCTGGCTGATCCCGAGCAACGTCGAGAAGCGCCGAACGTTCTTTACGGTCATGATCGCTCACGAACAGCGGTTGGCGGCGTTCCGGTGACAGCGTGAGAATGACATTTTTGAACGCTTCATGCCAGCAGCCGACAATTTTGTTATCAAGCTACTCTCATGGGACTGTCTCGCCGTGGGATCGTAGCACGTGAGCGTGAGACCGCAATCCTCCACACCGAGCTCGAGCCCGCGACGGATGATGTCAGCCTTTCCAAGGTGCTCGAGTGGCGCGTGGATCACGACACGGCCTATCCCCTCGACCGCGGACCGGGTCGCCAGGTCCGCCATCGCCTGGTACGCCGCGAGGTACTCGGGGCGCCAGTCGGGACAGCCGCTCTAGTAGACGGCGTTAACGCCGCGGCGAGGTGATCGTCGGTAGCTGGTGGGGACATCCCGCAGCGGAGCAGATCTGGAGTCTGACACGGCGGCTGCGCGGTTCAGACGACATCCTCGTCTGTCGGCTCATCGGTGGTAAGGTGACCTACGTGCATCGGCGGCTGTGGCCGGCGCTCGTCCGGCTGGCCTCCGGTCTGAGCGCCGACCGAATTGCGGCAGTGAGCGAGGAGCACACCGCGCAAGGACACCACGTAGTGACGGAGACGCCGTTCCCTGCCTGGGTGCCGGCCACGCTCCTCCAGCACGCCGACTCCATCTCTGAAGCATCGGCGATCGAGCTTCTCGGGGTCGGGATTCGCGAGGGCTAGGACGTCCGGCTCCGACATCTTGCCCTCATTGCACTACCCGCATGCTGCACCACGGCCCGCCGTAGCACCGCTCGGGGCCTGACCCCCGCCTCGGGCCGCCAGCGGGGTCTGAGCGGCTTCAGGAACGCCCCGAGCTATGAGTCCCTCGTTGGCCAACTCCGCTCAACGATGAACCGCCAACCGATCAGTTCCACTCATCTCGGCCTTGAGTCGTTGGACCTCCAGCTTCAGGTCTTCCACGACGGTCATCGTCAATCTCGGTCACGGATTGCGCTGGTCACAACGGCGCGCCCGATGACCTCGACCGCGCCTTAGCATCTTCGTGGCCTACAAGGGATGGGAGACCTCTTGCTGTTGACGCGTTGAGGCCAGCACAGAAGATCCGTACGACCGCTGTCCACGCCGTCCACGCGGTCCGAAGCTGGACAGGAGGGACACGTTGGACAGGTCTTTGAGGGGTATGGCCGCAGCGCCCCGGCCCGCTGCCCCTAGCGCCATTCGCTGAACACCGACCTCTTCGTGGCTGCTCCGAAAACGGCTACGTCATTGTACGTATAGACCGTTCCGTCCTTCGAGCCGATGATCGGAGGGAGATCCTTTCACGGCTCAGGCCTGAGGGTCGGAGGTAATCCAATGCCATACAGTATCTCTGCGCGTCCAATTCTCGGCATCATCGTCCTCGTGCTCGCCATCGCGATCACAAGACATTCCGCATCGGCTCAAGTCTGCAATGGAGGTGCGCCGTTCTCAAATGGACTTGTCCGTCTCGGCGCCACGTTCGGCGGTAGTACAGGCGCTGATCACGTTATCAGGGAAGGCGGAGCGGGGCTTGGAGCTCAACTCGCACTAGGTGCGGCGCAGGGATTCTTCGCAAACGTAAGCGGCTCGATTGTGCTTTACTCAGACCCGACTCGCTTCAGCCGCGAGGGGCTGGCAGCAAGAAGGTCGGATGATGCTGGGGCGTTAATTGCCAGTGCAACCGGCGGGTACGCCATTCCTGTGGCGACATCGGGGAAGGTCGTGTTCTGCCCAATCGTTGGCTTGTCACGGCAGAGCGGACCCCAGCTGTGGGCTGAGTGCAGGCCCGAGGGGGGCGGGACGACGTGTTCGGGCTCTATTGACGGG
Source organism: Longimicrobiales bacterium (assembly GCA_965248625.1). Classification (GTDB taxonomy): domain Bacteria; phylum Gemmatimonadota; class Gemmatimonadetes; order Longimicrobiales; family Gaopeijiaceae. The sequence continues at coordinate 4,803,643 of OZ252109.1, forward strand.
CGGGGCTCGGCCTTTTGGTCTGGCGGCACTATCGGCGGCCTCGTCAGATCTTCTCCGACGTTCTCGTTCGTGCCATTCGCGGGCGTCGCCTATGTGAGGTCAACCATAACGGCGCAAGGATCGGGGGGATCTGGGAGTGCCACGGTGGACTACGTAGCGATCACTGCTGGAGCGGGCGTCGTGTTGAAGAGGTTGACGGTCCGGCCGGTCATCTCCTTCCCTGTTCGCCTGGAAGGGGGCAAACGAACCCAGGGGCTCGAGATCTCGTTCAGCGTTGGCCCGAAGAGGGCACAGCAAGAACTCCCAGGTCGGCATAGTGATCGCGCAGCAGAAGCGCAGGTCCGTTAGAGCGCGGCCAAGCAAGTGAGAATGGTGAATCGACCACCGTTGGGATGGCCGACGCCCATCGATGGCACGAGAGCGCGAGTCCACCCCTGTTCTGTGATCGTCATTCCCGGTTCCCACGTTCTCGTCACGGAACGATCGGCGACTTCGCGTATCCGGAGGATGCAGATCGGAATCGGCGCCCTAGCCGCCTAGGTGTTTGCACAGTTCTGACGAGGAGGTCCAAATGAAACGCCTTCTGGTGACCCTGTTGATGTTGGTGCTGTACCTCACCGGGTGTGTTACGTGGCGACCTGTAACGGCCAGTACGGCCAGCCCTCGACAGCTGATCGAGGAAGAGCGGCCTGGCCTCGTCCGAATAGTCCTAGTTGATGGCACGCAGCAAGTCCTCAGGCAGCCCCACGTCGAGAGCGATTCTGTCATAGCCGTGGTCCGGTCCCGCTCGCTTTCGACCGGATTGGAAAGTATGGATACGGTTCGGATCGCACTCACAGATGTTGCAGCCGTAGAAACGCAGAGCTTCAGTGCTGGCCGCACAGTCTTGGCCGTAGTAATGGTCCCTGTTGGCTTCATGGCGGTCGTCTTCGGGTCATGCATCTTCGGGGTTACCGACTGTAACTAACGACTGGCTGTGAAGTCCACGCAGGTTGTTCGCTGGGGGTCCGGGCCGAGCAGTTGGGGTTGAGAGAACACCGGCCCTTACCGCTGTAGACCCTGGGTGAGCGTCCATGAGAATCTGACCCTCACACCACGGGGGCGAGAGCAAGTTGTCCAGAGAGCTTAAGACGGGGTGTCTGCGGCTATCGTGGCGAAGGCCGGTGGCGTCTTCGAACGCACGGTGTGGAAGTGAGTGTCGCGGGCGAAGCCAACTGACCGCAATGTCATGCGGCTGGCTCAGCACAGCCTCGTAACTTCGCTCTCCGTTTGGTAGCACGTAGCAAACCGATGCGATACCGTTTCTCGTCCCTGTGCGTCCCGAGAAGGCGTGAGGACCACCCGACCCACACCAGAGGTCGCCTGAAGCCTTGACGGGGCTCTGTGCGAGAACTCCCCCCTCGAAGGCCGCTACCGCATCGAGCGTGAACTCGGTGAGGGCGGGATGGCGACCGTCTACCTGGCCGAGGACCTACGGCACAAGCGGAACGTCGCGCTGAAGGTTCTGAAGCCGGAGCTGGCGGCGGTCGTGGGGGCCGAGCGGTTCCTGGCGGAGATCGAGAGGACGGCGAGCCTCCAGCATCCACACATCCTGCCGCTGTTCGACTCGGGCGAAGCGGACGGCTTCCTGATCTACGTCATGCCGTTCGTGGAGGGCGAGAGCCTGCGGGAGAGGCTCGACCGCGAATAGCAGCTTCCCGTGGACGAGGCGGTCCGCATCGCGACCGACCTCGCCGACGCGCTCGACTACGCGCACCGGCAGTCCGTCATCCACCGAGATGTCAAGCCCGCGAACGTCCTGCTCCACGAGGGCCGTCCGCTGATCGCGGACTTCGGCATTGCGCTCGCTGTGAGCGCGGCAGGCGGGGGTCGGCTGACCGAGACGGGCCTCAGCGTGGGGACGCCGTACTACATGTCGCCGGATCAGCGGTGGGGACGTGGCGTGAAAGGAGTTATTCGCCCTTCCACCTCGTCAGCCGTCGAGTTCCACCTCGTCGCCCCGGAGACGATCCACGGCGAGGGAAAGCGGCAAAGCCGCGACACGGTCGGGCCAGCTATCGGGGTGCCGGGCGACTTCTTGCCGTACCGCGACGCAGTGGGCACGCAGTTCGGCGACGTCGAGCCCGAGGTAAGAGGCTGGGTAGGCGTTCAGACGCTCTAGGGCCTTCTCGAGCTGAGCCCGTACACCGTGAGCATTCTTCCGCTCGGAGTGAACCCACGCGCTGGCATAGAGGATCAGGCCCTGGTAGAAATCGCTCCCGTTTCTGCGCCACACTTCCTCCAACGCCTCGTGGCTGTCCCAGAAGCGACTCGCTCCGTAAAGCTCCAAGAAGCGTCGGAAGGGACCGGGAAGGCGAGCCTCCCGCTCGGCTCTATCTGACATGGAGCCCAAGATCCTGAGCCGGGATGGGAGGTGCAAGGTGCTCCGGGGCGCTTCTTGCGCACCGCCGCCAGATGCCAGCGTGAGAGCCGCACCCAGCCCCATTACGGCAAGATGTCTCGTTCCCATTACGTCTGCTCCTCGAGAAGCGAGTGGCGTACCTAATGCGTTTCGCCTCCAATGGTGGTCCGTACGCTGACCGGCACTACAAGGGGTTCGACCGAGGTAAACGCTCTAACGGCTTGGCGCTTTCCACCTCATCGTGCTGCTCGAGGAGCGCGAGCTCGTGGCGCGTTTCGAAGAGGCGTACGAAGAGTATCGGAAACGCGTGCCGCGCTATTATCCCGCGCCGGAAAGACGCTGTGTCAGAGCCACGGAGCGTCCACGAGAAGGCCCGGCCACGGAGACCCATGGCCGGGATTTCCGTCCTTGGGAGACGGGGACAGCCGGAGCGACACCAGAACCGGACGCCCCGGCCGGTCGATCGCCCAGAGGCCCGCGTCCCACTAACTCCGCGAGATCGTCCCCTCCCACGTACCGACCTTCGCGCCCTGCAACGATTCCTCATCGAACCAGTGGCTCGTGACGGCCTTGGTCTCGGTGTAGAAGGCGACGCCGTCCTCGCCCATGACGTGAAGATCGCCGTAGAAGCTGTTCTTGTGGCCGCAGAACGGGAAGGCCGACATCGGAACGGGGATGCCGACGTTGATTCCGACCATCCCTCCATCCGAGCGCCGGGAGAACTCTCGTGCATACGCGCCGTTGAGCGTGAAGATGGAGGACCCGTTCGCGAACTCGCTCGAGTTCATCTCGTGGAGCCCTTCCTCGAAATCCTTCACACGCTTGATGGAGAGAACCGGTCCGAAGATCTCGTCGATTCCGATCCTCATGTCGGGCGAGACGTTGTCGAAGATCGTCGGCCCCATGAAGAAGCCGCCTTCGTAACCAGGCACTGAAGCATCCCGGCCATCGAGAACCAGGTGGGCTCCCTCGTCGATGCCCTTCTCGATCCAGCCGCGCACGGACTGACGAAGCTCGTCGTTGACCATTGGGCCCAGCTCCGTGGCGGGCTCCCAGGCGGGCCCCATCTTCCGCTGCTTCGCGAGCTCCGTGATGGCCGCCACCAGCTCGTCGGCGATGTCCTCTTCGACACAGATGGCAGGAAGCGCCATGCAGCGCTCCCCTGCGCAGCCAAACGCCGAGTTGATGACGCGCTCCGCGGTCGCCTTGATCGGAGCGTCTTTCAGCACCAGCGCGTGGTTCTTGGCCTCGGTGAGGGCTTGCACCCGCTTCCCCGCCGCAGCGGCCGTCGTGTAGACGTGCAGGCCGACCTTCTTGGAGCCGACGAGCGTGACGCCCCTGACTTTGGGGTGCTTGAGCAGCGGTTCCGACTCGTGGCGCGATGCCGTCACGAGGTTGACCACGCCCGGCGGCAGACCAGCCTCCATCAGCAACTCGGTCATGCGCATGGCGGTCTGCGGGACGAAGCTCGCCGCCTTGAGGACGAACGTGTTCCCCGTCGTGATCGCGAGGGGGATCATCCAGCCCATCGGGATCATGGCTGGGAAGTTGAACGGCGCGATTCCCACGAAGACGCCGAGAGGCTCCCGGTAGCTCACGGTGTCATAGCCGGTCGAGACGTTCATCATCGAGCGACCTTGCATGGTCACGGGGGTCGCGCAGGCCAGCTCGACCACCTCGATCGCCTTGAGCACGTCCCCACGCGCCTCGCCCAGGGTCTTTCCCATCTCGGTCGCGAGGAGAACGGCGAGGTCCTCGACGTGATCCTCGAGAATCGCCCTATACCTGAACATGACCTGCACGCGCTTGGTGATCGGCGTGTCCCGCCAGGCCGGGAAGGCGGCGTCCGCGCATTCGACCGCCGCGTTCACCTCATCGAGCGTGCAGCTCGGCGCCTGCGCCATGAGCTCGCCGGTGCTGGAGTTCGTAACGCCTAGCTGTTTTTGGGTATTGGACGTATGCCAGGCGCCGTCCATGAAGTACTGGAGTTGTCGGGGGGCCTTTTCACTGGGCACGAAGGCCGGCCCGGAGTGCGAGGCGGTCGACGGGGCGGATTTGGATTCAGAGGCAGTGGACTCAGAGACCTCTGCGCCACGCTCGGTGCTGATTGCGTTGTCCATAAATCGGGTTCTCCAGGGTCACCGGTCGCCCGGGCCTGACGTTCCAGCCCGGACGGCAGGCAAAAGACCAGCGTATGATGCTTCCACCTTGATGCTACCACCAATGCGTAGGGGCGGAAAGTCGCACGAGAAGCCTCCCCTACGACTCATCGAACAGATCCCAGAGGCGGTCCGCAAACCATCCGTGTGCCTCGGCCAGCGTCACCCCTGCAGCCTGCACGATGTCCTTCCGATGCAGGAAATCCCGGAAGCTCGCATGGTAGAAGCTGAACAGTGTCGACCCCGCGGTTGACCTCGCTCGGCCAGGTGCGTGGCCAAGGACTGAATCGCGTACCGCCGACGCTCCGGCGGCATCTGGTCGATCTTGTCGAGGAACGTTGCCAGGCGTCAGCCCGCCGTCGTGAACGCGAATCCCAAGCCGAAGAACCCGTTCGGGTGTCGCCAGCCAGCTCCGGCGTGGGAAACCATTGCGCCTGTGCCCAAGTCAATCATACCCATGGCGGTCATGCCCATGACCTGAGCCTGTGTGATCCACACTCCGCCGAGCGCCTCCCCGTTCTCCTCCAAGTCGATCTGAGCGCCAGCCGAATCCCTCATCCCTCCACCGACGTGAATCGTGTACAGGGTTCCCGGCTCGAGCGCGCCCGTCGGCTGGAACCGCAGCACTGTGCCACCCTCCGCGGATGACCACGTGCCCGCCACGATCGGTCCGGGACAATCGCCGATCTGAAGGGCAATCAAGGCAGTCCCTCCGGCATCTACCGGTTGTCCGAAGCGGATCTCGATCACTGAGCTCGTCGAGACAGCGGCAGCACCTGACGCGGGCGTGACCGAGATCAGCGCGGTCGTGGTCGAGCCGACGTCGGCTGGGGAATCGGAGCACGCGAGCATCAGCGCGGTCAGCCCGATGAGCCCCGATCTCCTGTTCTGCAACAACCTGGTCACGCGCCCATTCCTCTCGATTCAGGGATTCGCCGTCCACCCCTGATTATAACCGAGCCGTCGCCGGTGGTCGCGATCTACTCACGTCCTGGACCTGCAGGAAGACCCAAACGACAGAGGGTCCCCGCTCGGAGACCCTCTGATCAATCGGCATGGGTTGCGACGGCGACCCTGAGATGCGCTGTGTTAGTGACGCCCCCCCCGGGGGGCCTGCCAGCTTCGGCGGCTCCGCATCGGTCTTGGGCACCGTCTGCGGGATTCCCCCATTTCCGAGCCACTGGTCGTGTACTCCGACTCCCTCACAGAGGTCACCGGTGTCCAGGAAGTGGGTGTGCTCGCACTGGAGCGTCGAGCCGAGGCTCAACAGGAGCTTCTCGGTCTCCGGGTAGGCGACCCGGACGAAGAATCCCGACCTGCCGCCGCGAGCCATATCGGCCGTCGACTGGCCGAGGCGCGTGATCTGCGTCACATCGGCGCCCTGAGACACGAGGTACTCGATCATCGTGTTGTCGCCACGTGCGGCCGCGTAGTGCAGAGGGCGGTAGCCCCATGAATCCGGCAGGTTGACGTCCGCGCCGTGCTCCTCGACGAGGTACTTCACCGCGTTGCGGAAGTTGCCGGGGACGCTACGGACACTGAAGGCTCCGAGGCCCTGCCATCCTCCACCGGTTGCGGAGTGGATCGGATAGGCGTTGAATTCACCCTCGGGAATCCACGGCAGCGCCGAGTCCTCCTGCTGCCGCCCATCCTGCTGCCTCCGCTCCCTCATGCCTACTGCTGGCCAGCGGGTGGGGATGTTCGGATCCGCACCGTGGGCCGCGAGCGTCTTCATCGCTTCGACGTCCTGAGCGAAGGCGGCCCGGTTGAAGGGCGTCGCGCCCTCCATGTTGATCCCCATCTTCGTAAGCCCGAACTCCCAATACCATAGGTGCGTGTTCAGGCGCACGTTGGGATCAGCACCGGCATCGAGAAGCGCCCCGAGCAACTCCAGGTACTCCGTCTGGGTCTTGTCGTGGGCCCGAGGCTGCGGGTAGTTGGATCTCGGCGCCCAATGCGTGTTGAGCACAGCGAAAACGGGTGAGGCCCCGTCCGTGTCCGCGGCCCGATCCACGTCCGCCCCCCGCTTGACGAGCTCCATCGCCAGGTCGAACTGACCGTTTAGCGTGGCCATCAGGAGTGGGCTGGTGCCGTCTCCCGAGACCCGATTGATGTCTGCCCCACCGTCCAGGAGCGCCTTCGCCGCGTCGAGGTTGCCTTCACGGGCGGCGTGGAGGAGGGCAGTCATGCCACCCGTCTTCCCGACCAATGTCCCCCGGTAGGGAGGACGGGCGAGTTCCGGACCGCCCGGATAATCGGCCCTGTACCCCGTGAGGTCGTCAGGATCGAAATCCTCCGGTACCTCGTAGGACCGCAGGAACTCGCGCTGGGCGGCGATCGCTGCTTGGACCTCGGCGGTGCTCGGCTCCCACTCGGTGCCCTGCTCGGCATCGAAGCGCGGCGCCTCCATGGCCTCACGGAGACGTCGGCCGGCTTCCCGGTCGGTAGCCATACTCCGCAACACATCGACGACCTTGGTGCTGATCGCCGGATCTGCCCCGTGGCTCAGGAGCTCACGCGCCGATTCGGTGCGATCGTAGGCGGCCGCAAACATCAGCGCCGTCTGCCCGGTGGATGCCTCGCGGGCGTTCACCGGTGAGCCGGCTTTCAGCATCGCCGCGACGATACGCTCGCCGTCGACCGCCGTAGCCGCCAGGTGGAGCGGCGTGACCCCACTGTTCGTCGTAACCGCACCCGGATCGCTGCCGGCCTCGAGGAGCGCCAACGCCACGTCGGTATGCCCACCCCGACCCGCGAGGTGCAAGGGCGTGTAGCTCCCGATGCGCGTCTTTGATCCGACCTCGGCGCCCGCGTCGATCAGCAACTCCGCAATCCCGACGTGTCCGCGTTCGGCCGCGATGTGAAGTGCCGTCAGGCCGTCACCATGAGCTTCGTTCGGGTCGGCACCGCCGTCCAGGAGCGAGCGTACGGCCTCCACGTCTCCCTGCTTCGCAGCTTGAAGAAGCGGCCCGTCCGGCTGGACCGCGGCGGTCAGCAGCGCCATGGCAAGAATCGCAGTCGTGACTCCGACCGCTCTCCTCGTGCGCACCTCCCGCCGGGCGCTCACTCGCCCGCCTCCCGTTGCGTGGCGGCGTTGCCCCTCGGGAGGCTCAGCGGGAATTCACCCGCGCTGTCACCGAAACCACTCATGTCGTCGTGCCCGATCCCTTGCATCAGGCTCACGAAGACGTTGGCCATCGGCGTTCCCTCGGGAGCCCTGAGGTGCAGGTTCCCCTCGAGCGCACCGTTCGCGCCACCCATCAGGATCAGCGGGCACCGCCGATGGTTGTGCAGTTGGGGTCGCCCATCGAGGAGCCCCAGATGATGGCGGTCTTGTCCAACAGCGAGGACTCGCCCTCCATCGTGGTCTTCATCTTCTCCAGGAAGTACCCCATCTGACCCAGGCGGTACGTGTTGATCAGGTTGAAGTCCATGATGTCCGGCGGCACGTGCCCGTGGTGCGAGGCGCCGTGGTGGGACTTGTTCGTTCCGCTCTCTGGGAACGTCCGGTTCGACTGGTCGAACCCGGTCTTGAACGAGATCACCCGTGTCAGGTCCGACTGGAGGGCGAGCACCTGGAGGTCGAACATCAGGTGCATGTGGTCCGCCCAGGAGTCCGGAACGCCTGAGGGCGCTTCCGGCATCGCACGCTCCTCACCGCTGGTGTTCTGCGCCTCGACGAGCTCGATCCTCCGCTCCAGCTCACGGATGTGCGTGATGTACTCGTCCATGGCCAGGCGATCGACCGCCCCGAGCTCCCGTTTCAGCTTGGCCACCTCGGTCGCGATCCAATCGATCACGCTGCGGTCGGTCCGGCGCCGAGCGGCGCGGTCTTCGGCCGAGTCGCCCGCGCCGAAGAGCTGCTCGAAAACGGCACGAGGCTCACGAATGGCCGGGAGCGGCTCGTTGGGAGACGCCCACGAGAGGGAGGTTGTGTATGCGCAGTGGTAGTTATAGGCGCACCCGCCCCCCCGGTCGATCGACTCCGTCGTGAGCTCGAGCGACGGCAACGCGGTTTCCCGTCCGTAGCGCCTCGCGTGAAGCTGATCCAGAGACGTCCCCAGATAGACGTCCGATCCCTGGGTCTGCTTCGGGTGAGCCTGCGTCAGGAAAACGCCCGTCGACCGATCGTGGTCACCACCGATCTCCTCGGCGCGATAAGCCTCGGCCATCCGGCAGTCCGTGTTGCTGATGACGGTCAGGTACTCGCGGTACTGCTCCAGTGGCGCGAGCTGGCTCGTCGGCGCGAAATCGAAATCACGGCCGATCTTCTGCGGGGCGAAGAGGTACTGCTCGTCGCCCCAGTCGCTGCCGCCCGCGGCCCCCATCGACTCCTCAACGCAAATGAGTCGGGTGAAGCCGGCCTCCTGAGCGGAGTCGCGCCACAGCCGCCCGGCGGGCACCATCGCATCCAGGAGCGGGAGGGCGACCGACGCACCCATACCACGGACGAACGTACGGCGGGACAGGTGCTTTCCTGTGATGAAATTCATGTCTTACTTGCCCCGTCGGCGTCAGCCGTGGCCTGCGATTGTCTCATCCGGAACGGGTCGCTCTTCACGACCCCCAGGATGAACGAAGACATCCGGTAGTCGTTCGCCTCCGCTTCGCGGACGATGCCGCGAATGGCCGGCTGGTCATAATACTCCACGCGGCGGCCCATGGCGTACGACAGTAGGTTCGCCGTGAAGTTGCGCATCAAGGGGATCGGGCGCTTGAGGATGACGGCCGTCAGCTCGGACGGCGTGCTGATGGCCGTACCGTCATAGAAGTCACCCCGAGTGTCCAGCCCCACACCGTTCTCACGAATCCGCCAGCTGCCGGTGACGTCGTAGTTGTCCAACGCCAAGCCGATCGGGTCCATGAACTGGTGACAGGCGTTACACACCGGGTTCGCCCGGTGCTTCTCCATCCGCTGGCGGGTGGTGAGCTGCACCCCATTACCGGTGGGATCGGTCTGGTCCAATGTCGGTACGCCCGGCGGGGGAGGTGGTGGTGGTGCACCCATGAGCACCTCCATCACCCACTTCCCGCGCAGAACCGGCGAAGTCCTCGAGGACATGGACGTGAGGAGCAACACACTTCCATGGCTCAGGATCCCCCGTCGCACGTCGTCCGGATACTTCACGAGGCGGAACTCGTTTCCTGTGACTCCGTCGATCCCGTAGTGCCGGGCCAGCGGCTCGTTGACGAACGTATAGTCGGCATCATAGAGCTCGAGCAGGCTTCGGTCCTGGCGAACCAAATAATCGAAGAGCAGCTCTGTCTCCCGCACCATCGCTTCGCCCAGCTGGCCGGTGAAGTCTGGATAGATGTAGGGCTCGGGATGGTTCTTGCGCGCATCCTGCAGACGCAGCCACTGATGGGCGAAACGGGTCGCCAAAGCCTCGGCCCGTGGATCCTCCAACATGCGCAGCACCTGCTGCTCCAGGACGCTCACGTCCGAGAGCTGGCCGCTCGAGGCGACCTCGATGAGCTCATCGTCGGGCACCGAGGCCCAAAGGAGGAAGGAGAGCCTCGTAGCGAGATCCAGATCGTTCAGCACGTAGCTCTCTCCCGCTGCGACACTCTCCGGCTGCCGCTCCAACCGGAACACGAACGCGGGGCTCGCGAGGAGCGCCTGCAGCGCCGTGCGGACACCGATCTCGAATCCCTCTTCGGCCGAAGCCCGATCGTAGAATGCCATCAGGCCGGATAAGTCGTCCTCACCAAGGGGTCGGCGATACGCCTGGGCCGCGAGTCGCGCCATGATGTTCTCAGCGCAGGGACGCTCTTCCTCGCCAGTCGTCGGGCGGCAGGTGAAGACCTTGCGGCGACTTGGAGTGTCGGACACTCCGATGGCATCGGTCGGTCCCGTCACGATTAGCTCGGCTAGGTGCGGCAGACCGGTGATCCCGTAGTTGGCCCATTGTGTAGCGTCCTCACCCCCGACGAACGACCAGTCGAATGGACTGAATCGATCATCGTACGGTCCGTCCATGCGGCGGACGAAGGCCGCAGCGACATCGTGCTGGCCAGCGGTTACGAAGATCGGCTCGGTCTGGATGGGAGGAAGCGCACCTCCACCCCCGCCCCCGCCTCTTCGATCTCCCCCGGCGATCCCTCCATTGTGTGGGAGCATCAGGAGGGCGACGGGCTCACCGTCGATGGAGATATCGAGATCCTCGGAGGGAGTCCCCGCGCCGAAGAGGGTCCCCACCGTGAACACATACTCCCCGTCCGCCGGGAAGTCGTGCGTGATCACCGTTCCGCCGCGCGTCCCGAATGGCGTGCCCTCGATGTGATCCCAGGCGTGCTGGGAAACCTCGATCGGGTTCGGGTACTTCGTCGAGATAGACACGGCCCCGGCGTTGCCGACGGCGAGTCGACTGATCTCAGTGGCTGCCCTCAGGTAGGAATCGAGGAGAGTCGTCGAGAGCGCCTGGGCGTCGGCCAGGTTGTCGAAGCTGCCTAGCAGGACGTCCTGGGGAAGCCACCGGCCGGCGTCGACCTCGAGGTCCAGCAGGTCGTAGACGACCCGCTCGTAGTCCACCCGGCCGAGTCGCTGGAACCTGCTCCCTCCCGGTTTGGGATTAGCCGCAGCGGCTTCGTCCACCAGCGACTCGAGGGTCTCCACGAGCACTTGGATCGTGTCCCCGCCTGGGCGTGGCATCCCGGGAGGCGGCATCATGCCCGTCCTCAGCTTCCGGATCATCCGCTCTGCCGTCTCGGCCTGCTCAGGAGCCTTTGAGACGTCGAAGCCCTGGAGCGTGACGTTGCCCGTCAGCAGCGCATCGTTGTGGCACACTTGGCAGTACTGCTGGACGACCTCGGTCAGGGTCGCGGGCTCGATGATCGTCCGGGACCTTGCTGAGGCGGCCAGAACGGCCTCGGAATCAGGCGCCGGCGGTGGAGGACTGGACGGCTGGGTACCCAGGGCCAGCCACACCCCGAGAAGAGCCGTAGCTACGGTGAGTGTCTTCATGCTGCTCACGCGGGGTTATGGGCAACCCACCTGTTCGTCTTTTTTTGGACACTTGATCGGCCTGTAGCGTTCACTAGCGTACCGTCAAAACCTACGCCAGGTCGGGTGCGGCGACAACTCGAATAGGCGAGCGCAGACCTTACTCTTAATAAGCACGAACCGTGCCGCCCACCTCGGCGAGGAGGGCGCTATAAGTCCGCACACAACGATCGGAGCCGCGCTACGTCCTCTTCCTGAACCGTGGGACTCCTGACGTCGGGTTGTCCCGCGCTCGGGCCCTCCCACATGAACGATGCCGCATCTGTCACGTGTCCGAGTCCCAGGGCGTGGCCCAGCTCGTGGGCTACCACCAAGCGCAGGTCGTCGAGATCGGCGAAGCGGAAGATACGGATTTCTCGGCTCACATCGGCTACTCGGCCGTTTCCCACTCGCACGGCCTCCCGGTAGAGGGCCGCTTCTCTCGCCTCCACCGGGAACCTCCGGGAAAGACTGTCGGCCCGCTCCTCGAGCTCCTGCACGCGTAGTCTCAACCGGTCTTCTTCGTTCAGGAGAAGGCGCCGAGCCTCGTCCCGCTCTCCAACGGACCGCTCCGTCACCCGTCCTTCGGCGTCCAGCGCCTCAAGGGACCGACGGGTTTCGTCGAGGGCGCGCCGGGTCTCTTCGAAATCCGGTTGCAGGCGATCCTTCTCCTGCGTCCCGACCTGGCGTTCGTCGTACACGAAGCGTACCGGGAATCCCGAGCGCGGGTCGTGCAGGAAGAGGGAGCGGCCCACAGCCGCTTCCCAGATTTCGGCCGCCTCTCTCAATGCGGCGGTAGCCAGCGCGGTGTCGATCCCGAACTCGGCGTCGAGACGAGCGAGCCGCCAGACCAGGGGCAGCTGACAAGGAAGCGCTGAGTCGTCCGACGACCGGTTCTCCCAGTCCGAAGGGCCGGCTTCCCCAGCGGGCGAAGGCGACGTGCGGGTCCGTCCGGCATCGGTCACGGCCAGCCAGGTAAGGAGCCCGAGCACCGAAACGAACGCGGCGAACGACGCAGGGCGGATCTTCATGGTCCCCGGTCCTCGCGAGGACTGCGAACTTGAATCGTCCCCAGTCTCGCTATCGGAGTGGTCCGATTGCGACGGCATTGTACCCGGCGGCAGGGTGCCCCGACAGAGGCCCCCCCAATGGGCTCGGGAACCCGCCATTGTGCCGTCCGACGGCTGAGGTCTACCCTATTTGGAGTAAGGTATCCGATCTCCCGCGCCCGTCGGCCACCCCCGAGTCCTCAGCCCGTCCGGAGTACTAGGGGCATTCAGAGGAACCTCATGCAGGCACCGAGGTCCGTCCCGAGCTCCGGGGAGATGTGGGTCTCGACGGCCAACGATCGCCTCAAGGCACAGTGGGACACGGTGCTGGGCTGGTCCACGGTGTTTGCGGTCTTCGCCCATGTCGCGGCGTTCGTCCTCTGGCCCAGCTGGATGCTTCCGGATCCGGCCGCTGCAATGGCGTTTGAGCGGGAGCCTGTCGCGTGGCTCACCCTTCGCGATCTGGGCTCGACCCCCGAGAGCGAAGCCTTCGTCGTGACTGCACCGGTCGGAATCAGGGAAGATCCGATTTCCACAGGAATCAGCGAGGACTCCATTACTGGCGGGGCCGGCGAGGAAGACGGGTCCGAGCTCGGCTCCACGTTGGCGGGGCTTTCCGAGGCTTTGCTGGATCGCCTTCGCCAAGGCTCCTTCCTTCGGCCCACCATAACGGAGCCGGAAGCCACGCCAATGGACGCCGAACCACCGGGAGATCAATCAGAAGACGAATCTCTTTCGATCGAAGGAGACGCATCGACTGCGGCGCTGGAATCACTCCCGGTCCCAGACGCGCTGGACCTGGACCGTCTTTCCGCCCTCCAGCCCCAACTCTCTCTCACGTCGGTCTCGGCGTGGGTTCTGGTGCGGAATCCTCAGCAGGTAGTGGACTTCATTCTGCGCTCCTACCGCCAAGGAGACCTGAGCGCCGAGGCCCAGGGCACAGTGAGCGTTACACTCTGGATCGACAGAACGGGTTCCGTGGAGTGGTCCGAGCTCAAGGAGTCGAGCGGAAACCAGATGATCGACGAGTTCGTCCTCGAGCTGTTCAACCAGGTCGTCTCGTTCCGCCCCGCAAGAGAAGAGGGTGTGCCGGTGGCCAGATCGGTCATATTCATCGTGCCGTTCCCCTGGATCTGATGCTCCGCCGCGCCCCGCTCGGAATGCTCGTGGGCCTGGTTCTCGCCGGGTGCGCCAGCGCGGTTGCCGGCCCTCGGGGTCCCCTCCGGTCCGCCAGCGGTGTCGTCTACGCTCCAGGCACGCCACCGGTCGAGACCCGCTTCTCTCAGACCGCCACCCTCTATCTGTCCATGGACGAGGAGGACGGCGCGCTCGAACAAGCACAGCAGGGGGTGGCGAACGATCCCAGCAACCCTGTCCACTACTACCTTGCCGGCGTCGCCCATGCCCGTCTCGGCGATTACGTGGAATCCGACCGGATGTTCTCCGAGGCCCAGAGGATCTACCCGGCTTACGAGCTGGAGGTCGAGCCCGAGCGGGAAGCCGCGTGGGCGCTGGCCTTCAACGCGGGACTCGAAGCGTACCGACAAGGCGACGAGGCGGTCGCTATCGAGGAATGGCGGCGAGCCGCCGTCATCTACGACCTCCAGCCCGCGGCCCACCGGAATCTCGCAAGCCTCCTCGCGGAGCAAAGGCGCTACGACGAGGCGATCCGAACATATCAAGAAGCACTGGAAGGCCTGGAGAAAACGCCAGCGACCCGGGTCCTCGCAGAGGATGAGCTGCTACGGCGCGTCGAGATCCAAGTGGAGACGGAGGAGCGCCTCGCGCAGCTACTCCTCGTCGCCCGGCGATTTGCGGAGGCCGAGCCGCTGCTCAAGCGCCAACTCGCCAGAGATTCTTCGAGCGTGCGGGTGCGTAGCGACCTCGCGACGACCCTGGAGGAATTGGACCGGGATGAAGAGGCCGCCGAGGTGTACGCGTCCCTCCTGTCCGAAGAAAGGCTCGAAACCACCGAGCTTTTCAATCTCGGCGTGGCGCTGTTCCGTTCATCGCGCTACGACGAGGCCTCCGAGGCCTTCAAGCTGCTGACCGAAAGGCAGCCCGACTCGAGGGATGCCTGGTTCAACTACGCCAACGCGCTGTTCGCTGCCGAGGCATGGGCGACGCTCGTCGTAGTGGGAAACCGGCTCGTAGAGCTCGACGCGCTCAACGAGAACGCTCAGCTGATCACGGCTCGTGCCCACCTGGAGACTGGAGACCGGGAGGGCGCATTACTCGGCCTGGAACGGGCAGATTCTTCGCCCGTCCACCTCACGGGGCTCAGGCTCCGGTCGATGGGGTCGGAGACCTTGGTCCAGGGTCGTGTCGTCGGCAACGCGGAGGAGCCCGGGACGCCGGTACGGCTGCGATTCACCTTCTACGACGAGAACGGGCCTCTAGGTACGAACAGCTTGAGCGTTCTCGCTCCGACGACGGACGAGGGCGTGGACTTCGAGGTCTTCATTACGGGGTGCGCCGTGGCGTACCGCTACGAGCTTGTCCCGAGCTCGCCGCCCTAGCTGTAGCGCCTACGGGCCCACCCTCATCCGGCCCTCCCAACGCCGCTCGTCGCAATGCCGTCAGCCCCGGCAAAACAACTCCGACGATCGGCGGCGATCGACCGGCTGGATCGTCAGAAGCAGCTCGTCCCCTTCGTTCACGGGGATCGATTCGGAGATGGTACAGCCCTGCGCGAGGAAATCCATCATGAATTGGGCGTCCACGCTGAGCCTCCATTGGAAGTCGAAGGTCCGATGCTGGCCGGCCTCGACCATGCCCAAGCGGTCACGGAAGCTGGAGCTCCACAAGTAGACCGTGACAGCGTTCTGCGTCTGGTTTCGGACCTCCACCGTGGCACTGAGGTCGCCGGCAGGAGCCCGCCGCGTCGGGTCAGCCCTCGTCGTCGCGCAGGCGCCCAGCGCCGCCAGAAGAATCCAGACAAGAGCTTTGCCCTCGGTTCCGACCGAGGCTCGCGACCATTTCGACATCTGACACCTTCAATCCTTATTTTTACCGTTCCCGCGTAATTGGTACCGTTCGCGCCTTATTGGTACCCTTCGCGCCGGCGCGCGTACCGCGCCACGGATTGGCGAAGGTTACATTATGACCTACATATTGTAGGCTATCCCCCGCGTTTGGGTCCCGGCAGTCGCGCCTGGGCACCGTGGGCGCGGAGGCCGTCACGGGTCCGGTGATCCCATGTCGAATTCCGCAACTCGATCCGCCGGCCGGTTGTCCGCCATCGTGAGTTGCTTGGCGATGGCCCTCGGAGGCACCATCCTCGCGTCGACGGTTAGCCTCGTTGGAACGGGCATCGAGACCCGAACGCTTGCGGCTCATCGGCCTTAGTACGGATGTTGCGACAATCACCGCTGGAAAGCCCGTCGCAATTGACAAAGACGCCAAACGCGCCGTAACGACCCGGGAGGCAGGCCGGTCAGGCACCCTCGACGGCCGGCTGTCGTCCGACCGGGCAGCAGGTCGTCCCGAGTTCAGGAGGATCCGACGACGGAGTGCTCCTACCTCCGCTCGGCCCCTCATCCCTCCCCCTCTCTGCCGATTTTTCATGTTCTGCGCGATCGTCAACGCCCCCGGTGACGCGGGCGGCCTCCGCCGGCTCCTCTTCGAAACGTGAGAGATCTCGAATTCGTCAGAGGGGGGACCTCGAGTCGCGTGACTCCGGGAGGGAGGGAACGATGAAGGTGCGGAAGAGGATCGGTCTCAAGTTGGGCTGCGCGGCAATCGCAGTGGGGGCGCTCGGATTGTTGCTCGGTCGGCGACCCACGTTCGAGCGGTTTGTCGAGGGGTCAGAACGGCTGACAGCGGGCACCAGCGAGGTCGAATGGAACTCGGGTCGCCCCCTACACTGCAAGCTACGCCCTGGCAACACGGGTCCTGGGCGTTCCCGTCTCGAGGTCCCGCATGGACGTTCGAGTGCGCGAATCGACGAGGATCGGCACGATGAGCCTGCGTTTCGGCGACGACGTCTTCGAAGTCGGCGTGCTCGACCTCGTTGCGGTCGCGTACGAGCCCGAGGTGGGCCAGGCCTTCTTCATTGGCTGGACCAACTTCGGTGACACGGATCAATGGTGGGCCGACGTTCGCGTACAGGGTGAAGAGACCGTTTCCGGACCGGATGGCGAGTTGTTCGACCCAAGTCGTCGACGTCCGATTCCCCACTGGCGAACTCCGCCGTTTCTGGCTGGCGGCCCACCCCGTACAAGATCCGGCAGCGCCGGTTCGATCGGGGGCGCCTCCTTCAGTCGGGCTGGGATCTCGTGTCCTACGAATCCGAGTCGGGTTCGCTGCGCTAGTGGTCTGTAGCCGAAGTCCGGTCGACATGGAGGGCGGTGAGGCACCCGCGAGGCGAGGCGGGACGACGAGGCGTCCCCGGGTGTCTATCTACGCGAGCTCTTTCTATGTTTCGATGCTCTGACGCCCTCGCATTCCAGCGCCTGAGGAATAGACCGTGACCCACCCGACCCAGGACCCGTTCGGTGCCCTTGGAACACTCGACCTGAGCGAGGGTCCGACCTCGTTCTACCGCCTCGAGACCCTCCAGGCGCAAGGAGTCGCCACGCTCGATCGTCTCCCGTTCTCCATCCGCGTCCTGCTCGAGAACGTCCTCAGACACGCCGGTAAAGGATACGTAGGCGAAGGGCACGTGCACGCCGTGGCCGCCTGGAGTCCCACCAACGCCGGCGCGGACCTTCCGTTTATGCCCACGCGGGTCGTCTTGCAGGACTTCACCGGCGTGCCCGCGGTCGTCGACCTCGCCGCCATGCGTTCTGGTCTCGCGGCCATGGGCGGGGACCCCGCGCGCATCAACCCCGTTGTTCCAGCCGACCTGGTGATCGACCACTCCGTCCAAGTCGACTTTTTCGGATCCGCATCGGCGTACCGCTTGAACGTCGAGAAGGAGATGGAGCGTAACCGGGAGCGATACGCGCTGCTGCGCTGGGCCCAAGAGGCGTTCGAGAACTTCCGCGTCGTCCCGCCAGGCACGGGGATCGTCCATCAGGTCAACCTGGAGTACCTCGCCTCGGTCGTGCATCGACGCGAAGAGGGCGGGACGTGGTTGGCTTACCCCGATACGCTCGTGGGAACCGATTCCCACACGACAATGATCAACGGTCTAGGGGTCGTGGGATGGGGAGTCGGGGGCATCGAGGCCGAGGCCGTACTGCTTGGCCAACCCTACTACATGCTGCTCCCCGAAGTCGTCGGCGTGCGCTTCACCGGTGCCCTTTCAGACGGGGCGACCGCCACCGACCTCGTGCTTGCGGTCACCGAGATGCTCCGTGCGCACGGCGTGGTCGGGCGCTTCGTCGAGTACTTCGGCCAGGGCCTGTCGAACCTCTCCCTACCCGACCGCGCGACGATCGCCAACATGTCGCCGGAATATGGTGCCACGATCGGGTTCTTCCCCGTTGACGACCGCACGCTCGAGTACCTGCGCGGCACGGGACGGCCTGCTGGCCTCGTAGAGCGCGTGGAGCGGCTATCGAAGGAACAAGGGCTGTTCCGCACGGACGAGACGCCCGATCCGGAGTACACCACTCGTCTCGAGCTGGACCTCTCTACGGTCGAGCCCTCGGTCGCGGGTCCGAAGCGCCCTCAGGACCGTATTGCGCTGACCCAGCTTCGGCCGAGCTTCGAGCGTGATCTACCGAATCTGCTCCCCGCCGGTTTCTCGCTTCCGGCAGCAACTGCCGAACACACCGGCGACTCCTGGCTGGGCGAAGGGGGGGGGGCCGATCCCGACGACAATCTCGAGGCCGAGGTAGCGACCGCCACGCTGCCTACACGAGCGCAGCACCGCACTGTCGAGATCGAGCTCGACGGCACGCCAATGACGATCGGCGACGGCACGCTCGTCATCGCGGCGATCACCAGCTGCACGAACACGTCCAACCCCTCGGTGATGGTCGGCGCGGGGCTCCTGGCGAAGAAGGCTGTCGAGCGTGGGCTCCAAGTCCACCCGGGCGTCAAGACGAGCATGGCGCCGGGCTCGAAAGTCGTGCGAGACTACCTCGAGGCAGCCGACCTCATGCAGTACCTCGACGAGCTGGGCTTCCAGATCGTCGGATACGGATGCACGACCTGCATCGGAAACAGCGGCCCGCTCGCCACGCTTATCGCAGAGGCGGTACAGCAGCACGGCCTCGTCGTGACGTCCGCCCTCAGCGGCAACCGGAACTACGAGGCTCGCATTCATCCGCTCGTCCGCGGCAACTACCTGGCCTCCCCGATCCTCGTGGTGGCCTTTGCGCTGGCGGGTCGCATCGACATCGACCTCCACAACGAGCCCCTGGGGCACGACGCCCAAGGCGAGCCGGTGTTCCTCGCGGACCTTTGGCCCTCACCGGAGGAGATCCGCGACACGATCGAGGACGCACTGAAGCCGGAGATGTACGAGAGCCGGTACGCCGAGGTGTTCGAGGGAGACGACCTCTGGCAGGCGCTACCGCTCCCGGACGAAGGCACCGGTCTGTACGAGTGGGACCCGGAATCCACGTACATTCGCGAGCCACCCTTCTTCCAGGGGATGGGCTTGGACGTTCCCCCGTTTTCGGACGTCGTCGGCGCTCGGGTTCTCGCCGTACTCGGACAAACGACGACCACCGATCACATCTCGCCGGCGGGAGCGATCCCCAAGAATGAGCCCTCAGGGCGCTACCTCCAGGATCACGGGGTGAAGCCGTGGGAGTTCAACACGTTCGGCGCCCGCCGGGGCAATCACGAGGTGATGATGCGGGGCACGTTCGGCAACATCCGCATGCGGAATCTGCTCTTGGAGGAGAAAGAAGGCGGGTACACCGTGCACCACCCCACCGGCGAGGTCATGCCGATCTACGACGCCTCGATGCGCTACCAGGCCGCGGGCACGCCGCTCGTCGTGCTGGCGGGCAACGAGTACGGGACGGGCAGCTCACGGGACTGGGCTGCCAAGGGCACCGATCTCCTCGGTGTCCGCGCGGTCATCGCCGAAAGCTACGAGCGCATCCATCGCTCGAACTTGGTCGGGATGGGTGTTCTCCCTCTCCAGTTCAAGGATGGAGAGGGACCGGAGGCCTTGGGCCTCACCGGGCTCGAGACGTTCGACATCACCGGAGTCGCGGGAGGGCTGGACGTCGGTGAGGAAGTCAGCGTCACCGCCCGTCGGGACGACGGGTTCGAGGTGGTGTTCGGGGCCATCGCTCGCCTCGACTCCGAAGTGGACGTCGAGTACTACCAGAATGACGGCATCCTGCACACGGTGCTGCGCAAGATGGCCAAGGGAGAGATGTAGGCTATTCGGTCTCCGGACGCTCCGCGACGGGCGGTCCCAAGACCTCCTTGAGCACGAACGCCTTTCTCAGCGATGCCCGGTCGCCAGCGCCGAAAAGCTCCGTGTAGAGGGGAACACGGCTCCCGGAGTGACGCCCTGCCGTCGGAATCGCGGAGGGCACCGCCGACTCGCTGGGGAGCCGACTCTCGCCGTGAAGCGCGAGCTCCGACCCCGTCCGGGCTACCAACGGCGCGCCCACGTCACCCTCCGCGGGTGCCGGCTTCCGACTGCGCGCCAGGGGAATGGGATCCGACTCGACGGCCCCGTGCGTCGATGGAGCAGGGCCCTCAGATGGGGCCGACTCGGCCGTTCGCCAAGCCACCTCGGTCGATTCTGGGACGCGCTGGTCCAGCGTCGGCTCAGCCTCGGCCCTCGTCGCCTCGGTGCCCTGACCAACCCCTTTGGCCAACGAGGCGATCTCGTCCCAAAGCTCGGGCGGAATCATGCTGCGGGGGGGTCGCTGCGCAGGCGGCTCGGGGCTGCGGGAGTGCTCCTGCTGCCTGGGTCGCCCCTGGCTGACCCGGTCCGCATGCGTCTCGGACGCCGCGGCCGAGTCGTAGCCCCTCACCTCCGGCTCTTCACCGTCTTCGGACTCTTCCGGCTGCCAGGCGGTGTCCGTTTCCTGGTCTTCCGGCGGTTGCCCCAGCTGACGGCGGCGTTTGCGCGCCATCGCGTCGAGAATCGATAGGCCAACGAAGACCAGAAGAATGACGAGACCCCCGTCCATGCTCGGCTTCCCGCTACGCGACGAATCGAGTCACTAGGCCAGCGGCTCGCCCGATCCGCTATCACCCTCGCCCGCGATGGCGTTTCTCATCGCCGTATCGGACTCGACGTTCCGATAACGGACGTAGTCCATCACACCGAGGTTGCCGCTCCGGAACGCGTCCGCCAAGGCCAGCGGCACCGTGGCCTCCGCCTCAACCAAGTTGGCCCGCATCTCCTGGACCTTCGCGATCATCTCCTGCTCCTGGGCGACGGCCATGGCACGGCGCTCCTCGGCCCGCGCCTGGGCGACCCGTTTGTCGGCCTCGGCCTGATCGGTTTGCAGCTCGGCGCCGATGTTCTTGCCGACGTCGACGTCTGCGATGTCGATCGACAGGATCTCGAATGCCGTCCCCGAATCCAGCCCCTTGGCCAAGACGGCTTTGGAAATGCTGTCGGGGTTCTCGAGAACCGCCTGATGAGAGTCCGACGAGCCGATGCTGGATACGATGCCCTCCCCCACGCGTGCGACGATCGTCTCCTCGCCTGCTCCACCGACCAACCGGTTGATGTTCGCGCGTACGGTCACGCGTGCCACGGCGATCAGCTGGATGCCGTCCCTGGCCATGGCCGCGACGCGTGGAGTCGTAATCACTTTCGGGTTCACGGAGACCTGGACCGCTTCGAACACGTCACGGCCCGCGAGGTCGATCGCTGCCGCCTGATTGAACGAGAGGTCGATGTTGGCCTTGTCCGCGCTGATGAGCGCCGTGACCACGCGGTCCACCCGCCCCCCGGCCAGGTAGTGCGCCTCTAGGTCTGCGACCCGGAGTAGCAGTCCGGCCTTGGTCGCCCAAATGAGCGGCCGCACGACAGCCGTGGGGGGCACCTTTCGTAGGCGCATTCCGATCAAGTAGGTGATGCCGATGCGAACCCCCGCCGAGATCGCCTCGATCCACAGCCGCACAGGCACCGCCCAGAGTACGGCCATTGCGAGCGCGATGAGCGCGAAAAGCGGGATCAAGCTGGCTAGGAGTCCCAGTTCATCGGACATGTCGTCCAGCTCCCCTGATTGGATGAGATGTGAGAGTCAGCGGTGAGCGGCAGACGCTTACTCGTTGCCGATTTTTTCGGCCGTTGCAGCAGAGCTCGGGATCGCCTTCCCCGGCCTCACGACGCGCCGGTACCCCTCGGCGGTGATGATCCGGATGGACTCGCCTTCGGAGATCCACTCCGACTCCGCCACGACATCGATACGCTCTTCTCCGAAGAGCCCCACGCCGGACGGTCTGAGGTCGGTTATGGCCACGCCCTCGAGACCCACCAGATCTAGGCGGCGCTTGGTCGCTTCGAACCCGAGGTCGCGGTCTGTGGCGTCTTCGAGGAGAAGGCCGGAGCGGGCGACGCGCCTGCTCTTCGGCAGGTGTCGCACCAAAGCCCACGCCGCGACGATCAGGATGACGAGGGTCAGCGAGAGAACCGTCCCCGCCTGCGTCAGGTCCGCGGTCGTCGGCAGACCGCCCATCAGGCTCATGAACAACCCCCCCATGACAGCGGCGATCCCGAGGATACCGAAGATACCGAAGCCTGGGATGACCAACGCCTCGATCGCCACGAGGCCCATTCCGGCGCCCACGAGCAGGAGATCTTCCCACCCCGCCAACCCGATAATGAGGTGTGACCCGAAGTATAGGGACAGCGACACGATCCCGGCCAAGCCCGCGATGCCGACGCCCGGAGACTTGATCTCGACGATCAGCCCGAGAAACCCCAGCGAAAGCAGGAACGGGGCGAGTGCGGGATGTGAGAGGAAGCGCACGAGCCGCTCGGCCCAATTGATCTCGTGGGTCCGTACGGCCGCGCCCCGGACCCCCACCGCCTCGAGCAAGGAGTCGAGACCGTCGACCTCCTGGGCATAGCCGAGCGCTACGGCCTCTTCGGTGGTCAGCGTGAGGAGCTTGCCCTCCTCGATCACGTCGGGAATCGCGACTTGCTCGTCGACCATCGCTTCGGCGATCGCCGGGTCGAGGCCCCGCGCCTCGGCCAACGCCCGCATCTCGCTACGCATGGCCGACACGATCTTCTCGCTTGCCTTCTCGCCTGTGCCGAGGACCGGCGTCGCGGCTCCAATGACCGAGCCGGAGCGCATGAAGATCTCGTTGGCGGCGAGGGAGATCAGCGCCCCCGCCGACAATGCGCGCCGGTTCACATAGGCGTAGACGGGGACTTCGGAGTCGGCGATCGCGTCGCCGATTCTCTCGGCCGCGTCCACCCGGCCGCCGGGCGTGTCGACGTCCAACACGATGGCCACAGCGCCGGCCTCCTCGGCCTCGCCGATGGCCCGCTCGATGAAGGGTGCGAGTCCGAGCTCGATCACGCCGGTGACGGGCACTACTACGACCGCGTCCGGCCCTTGGGCGCTGGCCGAGCTGGAAAACGCCGGACTCGCGAAGGCACCGACGAGCATGAAGACCGCCACGCAACCCGATCGGCTGTACACCTTAGGGCTCTCCTTCCTGAAGGATCTGCCAGGCATAGAACGCTCTCCGGATGGCCAACTCGTACTCCCCGTCCTCGCGCGCTTCGCGAGCCCCGCGGGTCATCCGCTCCGCGCGCTCGACGTCCACCTGGTCGTACGCGCTCGGGATCTCGTTTCTTCTCGCGGAAACGGAATCGAGCGACTCCTCGACTTCGCGCAAAAGCCGATTGACCACTGCTTCGGCCCCCACGGCCCGCAAAGCGTCGGAGCTTTCGAACGCGAGCTCGATGGCCTCCCTCGACGAGCCGGAGGCCAGCGCGTCCTCCGCCCGCTCGTGAAGGGTGCGGGCGCGATCGACGGCAACCTGGAGGTCGACAGGAGCGACCCGGATCCGAGCGCCTGAGCCGATCCGATGAGCTGCTCGAGGGAGGACAGGCTCTCCCAAAGCTCCAGCGGCAACGCGACTTCCGCCAGCTCGCGGGACGCGATGCGATATGCTCGTCTGCGAAGCAGCGAGCCTGCTTCCGGTTCCTCGTCCCAGGACTCCGTCCAGAGGCCGATTGCTGGGGCCACGCGATCCCCGATCTCGTGCTTCGTCATCAGATCGGGGAGCAGCTGCACCTTCGTTGCGAACTCGAGGGCCGCTCGCGTCTCCGGAGCAACGAGAAGCGCCGCAGGATCCACACTGGCATCCTCACAGCCCGCGAGGGTTGCGAGGGCTACCGCAATCCCGGCAGGGAGGCCGAGCCGCAAGAGGAGCTTCCGAGAATTCCCGCGTTCCATCGTACCTGCAAGTTAGATCGGCCGATTCGCTGCGCAATTGGTGTAGGTGCGTACCCTGACGCACCGATGCACGGTCCATACCGCCTTTGGTTGACCCGGTCGAGAGGGTGAAATAGCTTTTTCGTTCGAACGATCGTCCGAAATCGACACGACAAGGTGTCCACCACCCCCTGCCTTCGGGGGACGTGCGCCTGATACAAGAGAACCCTTGACGACGGCGATGCAAGAAAGCGCGCGCTACGACGAGAAGCTGGCGAGCATTCTGCGACAGTCTGCATCGGTCTTCGCAGAAAAGGGATACGACGGTGCTAGCATCCGTGATATCTCTTCTGCTACTGGAGTTAGCCTCTCTGGTCTCTACTACTACTTCGACAGCAAGGAAGAGTTGCTCTTCCTGATTCAGCACCACTGCTTCGAGACGATCCTCGAGCGGGTGCGGGCCGAGCTCGAGCACAGCGCCGATCCAGAAGAGCGCCTCAGGCGACTCATCTGGACTCACCTGCGCTTCTTCGCAGACAACATGCATGAAATGAAGGTGCTCTCCCACGAGGCTGCAGCGCTGACCGGTGACTACCGCGCACGGGTCACCGAGCAGAAGCGCGCCTACGCGGAGGTCGCCGCCGAAGTGCTCCGCGAATTGTCTCCGAACAGCACACTCGACCTCCGTTCGACCACATTTTCCCTCTTCGGGATGCTCAACTGGATCTACACGTGGTACCGCCCGGGACGTGACGTTCCCGTAGATCGGCTCGCGATGGAGATGACGCACATTCTGATGTACGGGGTCCTGGCGAAGGAGAGCCCGCCGACGCAGGCCGGGCCATCCCAGCCGGACTCCGATAAAGCCGTTTCGATTTGGAGGGCGCCCTAGTGTCCGCTCGTCCTGACGGGCGGCGAGCGGGCTCCCTGGGGGGAACCCGTCCCACTATAATGGAGCGGACACACGAAGATGGACGCATCGGACGGCTCGGAAGAGCCGAATCCATGAAGCGCATCAATCCGCAGCATTGGCTGCCAGACTCGGGGGATTAACGCATGACGCAGCAAGCCCAGGCCACGGCCGAGGTGGATCAGAATACGGAGGATCAGGAGAAGAAGCTGGTCCATTACGAGGTCCAGGACGGGGTATGCATCCTGACCCTGGACGACCCACCCGCGAACACGTACACGCACGAGATGATGCGGCAGTTGGATCACTGCATCCTGCGCGCGCGCATGGACGACGACGCGTGGGTAATCGTGCTTACCGGCAAGGGCGAGAAGTTCTTCAGCGCGGGCGCGAGCATCCAGATGCTCAACGACGTCACCCCGACGTTCAAGTACTTCTTCTGCCTTCACGCAAACGAGACCCTCAATCGTCTTGAGCACACGCCGAAGCTCACGATTGCAGCATTGAACGGGCACACCGTTGGCGGGGGGCTTGAGATCGCGATGGCGTGTGACCTTCGGATCGCGCGCAAGGGAGGAGGCAGGATCGGGCTGCCGGAGATCGATCTGGGCGTCTTGCCCGGCACCGGTGGGACCCAGAGGCTGTGCCGCCTCGTCGGGAAGTCCCACGCCATCGAGCTCATGACGACGGGCGAGTTGTTCGACTTCGAGTCTGGACTCGACAAGAACATCGTGAACCAGGTCGTGGAAGCCGACTCGGGCGACGACTTCATGAGCCACGTGATGGAGTACGCCAAGCAGTTCACGCCACCGAACAAGGCGTCGAAGGCGGCCGGACTCATCAAGCGGTCCGTTCAGACCGGCATCGGCCTTCCTTTCGAGCAGGCCCTCGCCCTCGAGCGCGAGCTTCAGCAGCAGCTCTTCCAGAGCGAGGACGCCAAAGAGGGGATCGCCGCGTACGTCGAGAAGCGGACCGCGGTATTCCAAGGCAAGTGATCGTCCAACCGAGATCCGGATGAGCGACGTGTTGCCGACCCGTCTGTGGATCGACAACTCCTGGGTGGACGCCGCTTCGGGCGCGACGTTCGCCACCACGAACCCCGCCACCGGCGAAGTCCTCGCCCAGGTCGCCGAGGCCGACGAAGCGGACGTGGACCGCGCGGTCGCCTCGGCCCGGTCCGCCCTCGCCTCCGACGCCTGGCGACGCATCAACCCCCACGGGCGAGCAAGGCTCCTGTGGCGACTCGCCGACCTCATCGAGCAGAACGCAGACGAGATCGCGGCCATGGAGACGCGTGACAACGGCAAGCCGATCTTCGAGTCGCGTCAGGTCGACGTCCCCAGCGTCGTTGAGAACTTCCGGTATTTCGCCGGTTTGGCCGACAAGATCCAGGGGGCCACGATCCCCGTGAAGGGGCCGTTCTTGAACTACACCCTGCGCGAGCCGGTAGGCGTGGTCGGGTGCATCGTGCCGTGGAACTTCCCGCTGTCGTTGGCCACTTGGAAAGTGGCTCCAGCGCTGGCGTGTGGAAACGCCGTTGTCCTGAAGCCCGCCAGGGAAACACCACTCACGGCTCTCCGAATGGGTGAGCTGGCAGCCGAGGCGGGCTTCCCGGAGGGCGTTCTGAACGTGCTCCCCGGGAGAGGAACCAGGGCGGGCGCGGCGCTCGTCCGACACCCGCGTGTGGACGCGATCGCGTTCACGGGCTCGACCGAAGTCGGCAAGACCATCATGAGGGATGCCGCGGATTCCCTGAAGAAGGTCTCGCTCGAGCTCGGCGGCAAATCGCCCAACATCGTGTTCGCGGACGCGGACTTGAAGAGCGCCGCCCGCGGGGCGAGCACGGGCATCTTCTACGGGAAAGGCGAGGTGTGCGCCGCGGGCTCTCGCATCCTCGTCGAGGAGGCCGTCTACGACGAGTTCGTGGATGCGCTCGCTGGGCGTGCCGAGAAGATGACGATCGGCGACCCCATGGAGAAGACCACTAGGCTCGGCGCGATCGTGAGCGAGGCCCAGAGGGACACCGTTCTCAGCTACATCGAGGCGGGTAAGGAGGAGGGCGCCCGACTCGTTCTCGGTGGTGAGGCGGGCTCGGTGAACGGTAAGGGCAACTTCGTGAACGCGACGATCTTCGCGGACGTCCGCCCCGACATGCGGATCGCGCAGGAAGAGATCTTCGGCCCCGTGGCCGCTGTGATCCCGTTCTCGGACATCGATGACGCCATCCAGAAGGCCAACGACACCATCTATGGGCTCGCCGCCGGCATCTGGACGAGGGACATCGGGAAGGCCCACCGCGTCGCGTCCGAGGTACAGGCCGGTACGGTGTGGATCAACACGTACAACATGTACGATTCGGGCTCGCCCTTCGGAGGGTATAAGCAAAGCGGGTTCGGGAGGGACCTGGGGTATCAGGCCGCTTTGGACAAGTACACGCAGGTGAAGAGCGTGTGGGTCGCCTTGGATGGATGAGGTTAGGGCGATGAGGCGGGCGGTGATCGTGGATGCGGTGCGGACACCAATCGGGCGGCACGCGGGGGCGCTGGCGGCCGTGCGGCCGGACGACTTGGCGGCGGGGGTCATTCAGGCACTCGTGGACCGGACGGGGATCGATGGCGCCGACATCGACGACGTCGTGTTCGGGTGCATCAACCAGGCCGGCGAGGACAACCGGAACGTGGCCCGGATGGGGCTGTTGCGCGCGGGGCTCCCCGTGACCGTGCCGGGACAGACCGTGAACCGCCTGTGCGGTTCCGGCCTGCAAGCTGTCAACTCGGCGCACCAGGCCATCGCCCTCGGGGAGGGCGAGGTGTTCATCGCGGGGGGCGTGGAGAGCATGAGTCGCGCGCCGTACGTTATGCTGAAGCCGGCCGTGGCCTACCAACGCGGTCATCCCCAGACGGCCGATACCGTGCTGGGTTGGCGGTTCCCCAATCCGGCCTTCGCTCCGGAGTGGACCATCGGGCTGGGGGAGACGGCCGAAGTCATCGCGGACGAGTTCGGCGTGACCCGGGAGGAGCAGGACGCCTTTGCCCTGGAGAGCCAGGTGCGTGCGAGCCGAGCCGCGGGCTGCGGCCGATTCGCCGCCGAGATGGTCCCGGTCGAGGTCCCCCAACGAAGGGGCGATCCGCGGGTCGTCGACGGGGACGAACATCCACGTCCGGATACCACGGCAGATTCTCTGGCGCGACTCAGGCCCGTGTTCAAGAAGGACGGGACGGTGACTGCTGGGAACTCGTCCGGCATCAACGACGGGGCGGCGGCGCTTCTCCTGATGGAGGAGGAGCGGGCGAAGAGTCTCGGCTTCACCGCAATGGCAGGTTTGCGCGCGAGCGCCGTCGCGGGCGTGGAGCCCCACCGGATGGGCGTCGGTCCGATCCCCGCGACGCGGAAGGCGCTCGACCGCGCCGGGATGGGCGTCGCCGACCTCGACCTGGTCGAGCTGAACGAGGCGTTCGCCGCGCAGGCCATTCCTTGCATGCGGGAGCTGAGTCTGGATCCGGACCTCGTGAACGTGAACGGTGGCGCGATCGCTCTCGGGCACCCGGTGGGATGCTCGGGGGCACGCATCCTCACGACGCTGGTCCACGAAATGGTCAAGCGTGGATCCAGCGCTGGCCTCGCAACGATGTGCATCGGCGTCGGCCAGGGGGTCGCCACCGTCGTTTCACGCGATTAGCGAATGGCATCCTCCATCGAGCGGGTTGCGGTCCTGGGTGCTGGCACGATGGGCCATGGGATCGCCCAGGTCTTCGCGGCCGCGGGCTACGCGGTCACGCTGTACGACGTTGACGAGGCCGCGGTGGAGCGAGGCCTCTCCCGGATCCGCGCGAACCTGGAGAAGGGCGTCTCGCTCGGTAAGGTCAGCGAAGAAGACCGGTCGGCCACACTCGAGCTCGTCGATACCACCGCCGACATAGGGGCGGCTTGCCGCGGCGCTGGCCTGGTCATCGAGGCGGCACCCGAGTCGATGGAGCTCAAGCGGGAGATCTTCACTGCGGCCGAGTCCGCGGTATCCGCTTCGGCGATCCTCGCGAGCAACACGTCTTCTCTGAGCATCGACGAGATCTCAGAAGTCCTCGGCGCACCCGAGCGGTTCCTGGGCCTCCACTTCTTCAACCCGGTGCACATCATGGCCTTGGTGGAGGTGGTACGGGGGAGCCGAACGGCAGACGAGACCCTCGAAGCAGCGATCGGCCATGTGGCCCGCTTGGGCAAGGAACCAATCGTTGTGAAGGACTCCCCCGGGTTCGCGTCGTCGCGTTTAGGAGTCGTGTTGGGTCTCGAAGCGATGCGCATGGTCGAAGAAGGAGTCGCGGACCCCGAGGCCATCGACAAAGCCATGGAGTTGGGATACCGGCACCCCATGGGCCCCCTGAAGCTCACTGACTTGGTCGGGCTCGACGTCCGCTTGGGGATCGCGGAGTACCTCCACGAGAAGCTCGGTGATGAGCGTTACCGGCCCCCTGGGATCCTGCGGCGGATGGTTGGAGAAGGAAAGCTGGGCAAGAAGACGGGTGAAGGGTTCTACAGGTGGGACTAGAGAGCCATTGCGCGCACGAGTGGGCTGCGACAGATGGGTGTTGGGTACCGCGAGCGGCGAGACGCCGAGTCCAGTGAAGGAGACGGCTTGAGCTACGAAACCATCGTTGTCACGAAGGACGGACCGATTGCGTTCGTGCGGATCAACCGCCCGGAAAAGCGGAACGCGCTCAACGCGACCGTGCGCCGCGAGATCATGGAGGCGGTCGACGCGTTGGCCGTCGATGACGACGTAAGGGTGGCGATCCTTCACGGATCAGGCGACAAGGCCTTCGTTGCGGGTGCGGACGTCGCCGAGTTCGCCGCCCGCACGCCCAATGAGCAGCGCGAGGTCTACCGGCATCGCCGCGTCTACGACGCCGTCGCGGCCTTCCCCAAGCCCATCATCGCCGCCGTCCACGGGTTCTGCCTCGGTGGCGGCTGCGAGTTGGCACTGGCGTGCGACGTACGCGTGGCCGATCGCACCGCTCGCTTCGGCCAGTTCGAGATCCGACTCGGCCTGATCCCCGGCGCAGGCGGCACACAGCGGCTCGCCCGGCTCGTGGGGCCGGGCCAAGCGATGCGGATCACGCTGGCCGGGGACTTCGTGGAGGCGGACGAAGCCCACCGGATCGGTCTCGTCGAGTTCCTCGTGGACGACGGCCACCACGTGGAGAAGGCACGCGAGCTCGCGGGGCGCATGGCACGCTGGAGCCCTGTGGCGCTCCGGTTGACCAAACAATCGGTGCACGCCGCCGCCGAAACACCCCTGTCCGCCGGCCTCGACCTCGAGAAGGAGCTCTTCCTCGCGGCATTCGCCAGTGAGGACGGGCAGGAGGGAGTGCGGGCGTTCACGGAGAAGCGGGAGCCTGATTTTCGCGGGCGGTAACGAGCAGCGCCGGTGAAGTCGGGAACGGACGGTGCTGCGCTTCATGCCCCAGGAGGCAGGTGACGGGATGAGTGCGAAGAATCCGTTTGGCGATGATCCCCCGGGTGAAGTGGCGGGGCTCGATCCACTGCGCCGCATCCGCAGCTCGATCACGCGGATCCGCGGCCTGAAGAGCCAGGTAGGCCATGACGGTCTGAACCCGTCCGCAGCCCGGACGCTCATTGACGAGATCACCTCCGCCCTCGAGCAGTGCGCGGTGTTGCTCGATCGGTCTAGGGAGGGGTGAGCGCTTGAGCGTGCGCGCCGTCCGCATCGGAGCGACGCTGTACTTCGTCTTGTTCGCGCTGTTCGTGATGTGGCCTGTCTTCGTGCCGTTCAACCATCCTCTTCCGCTGGTTTTCGGGCTCCCGTTCAACATGGCGCTGATTGCCCTCTGGGTGGCGTTCAGTTCAGTGGTCCTCTTCGTGTTGGATCGCTCGGAAGAGCAGCACCGCGAGGCGGGCGACCGTGCCGGGGGCAACCGCGCGTGGGGCGACCGCGAGGTGGGCGACCGTGCGGGGGGCAACCGCCAGGGGGGCGACGGAGCGGGTGGCGAGGCTCGTCCACCGGTCGGACGTCAGGACCGCCCGGCCCTTGGCCTCGGCGAGGGCTAGGTGGAACGCTGGCAGCTCATTGCGGTCGTAATCGCCCTCTACTTGGCGATCACTCTTGCCATCGGGCTGCTGGCGGGTCGACGCGCGTCCAAGAGCGTTGCCGGATACGTCGCCGGCGATCGCGAGTTCGGGCTCCTGATCATGTACTTCGTGACTGGGGCGACCGTCTTCTCCGCCTTTGCCTTTCTCGGTGGCCCGGGATGGGCGTACTCCAGAGGCGCCGCGGCGTTCTACATTCTCTCCTACGGTGCGCTGGGCATCGCGCCGTGGTATTTCGTGGGCCCCCGGGCGGCCGAGATCGGTAGGCAGCACGGGTACGTCACGCAGGCCCAGCTCCTGGTGGGACGCTTCCCTTCCCGCTTTCTGTCGGCCCTCGTGGCCGCTCTGACGTTCACCGCTTTCGTCCCGTACATCACGCTCCAGATGCGTGGAGCGGGCATCGTCATCGAAGCGGTGACGGACGGGAACGTCCCGCTTTGGCTCGGCGCGGCTCTGGCCTACGGCATCGTCATTCTGTACGTGCTGACCAGTGGCGTGGCGGCCGTCGGGTGGACCAACACGTTCCAGGGCATCTTCATGGTGACGATCGCCTGGTCGCTCGGCATCTACCTTCCGATCCGGCTGTACGGCGGAGTCGGCGCAATGTTCGAGAGAATCCTGGCCGAACGGCCGGAGCTGCTCTCGGTGCCCGGGCTGACGGCCGCTGGCGATCCGTGGAGTTGGGGGGGGTATTCGACGGCCATTCTCGTGAGCGGAATCGGCCTGATGATGTGGCCGCATCTCTTCATGAAGGCGTTTACCGCCCGCGACGATCGGACCCTGCGCCGGACCGTCGTTCTCTTCCCGTCCTTCGTGCTCTTCCTGATCCCGGTTTTCCTGATCGGCTTCGCCGGTGTGCTCCAACCCGAATCGCCCCCCTTTCCGGACTTCATCCTCCCGTTTCTGATCCTGCGATCCGACCTTCCGGCCATCGTCGTCGGGCTTTTCTGCGCGGGTGCTCTCTCTGCGTCTATGTCGACCGGCGACGCGCTCATGCACGCTGCTGCATCGGTGACGGTGGAAGACGGCATACGCCCGTTCATGAAGCTCACCGACGCGCAGCAGCGAACCCTCATCCGCGTCCTCGTGCTCGCGGTTGGCGCCCTCGCGTACGTGTTCGCCCTCGACGAGGACTCCTCGCTCGTCGTGCTGCTACTTACGGCATATGGGATCATCTGCCAGTTCGCGCCCCCGATCATCGCTGCGATGTTTTGGCGAAGAGCTACGACGACCGGGATCATCGCGGGGCTGGTGGCGGGCTCGATCACCGCGATCTTCTTCTTCCTGACGGGTTACCTCGGAAGCAATCTGAGACCCTTGGACCTGCACGAAGGGATTCTCGGTCTGATCGTACATGTGCCGGTGTTGGTCGCAGTGAGCCTCGCGACTGCTCCTCAAGACGACGCCCATGCGGACTTGTTCGTGAATCCGTACGCCCACATGACTCGCCCGGCCCCTCCTCACAGGTCCTCGTGACCTCTGGGTCCATGGCGCCTCTCAACGAGACCCGCCACACTTGCGCAGAGGTTCCCTAAGGGCGCGCCCTAGCCACCGATGACAGAAGGAGCCGAGAGGTCGTCCATGGAAGCGGACGCGGCGTCGGACACCGAGGATCTCGAGAGACGGTTGGCGGAGCTCCGGGCCGTCATGAGCGACGTCACCGACCGCCTCATCCGGCTGGTCGGCGAACGCAGAGACCTGGCGATCGAGATCGGCAACGTGAAGCGGGCGCTCGGGCTCCCTGTTCTCGATCCAGCCCGAGAGGCGCACGTCGTACGGCAGGCCGCAGCGCGGGCGAGGGAGCTCGACGTCGACCCCGAGATGACGCGGGACGTCATCTGGCGGATCATCGCGGCCGCGCGCGAAGCCCAGGCCGGAGCACATCCCGGCTGGCCCGGTGAGCCGCGCGACGACGAGTGACGACGAGTGACGTGTCGCCGAAGCTCGCCGGTCAGTCAGCTATGGACGACCGCCGGCTACCTCCATTGTTCAGCGCGGCGACGACGATCGCCGACCGGCCCTTTGGCACACGCAACGAAAAGGCTTCGCCGGGGGGCGTCACGCCGCGGATCAAGTGCGGGTTCAGATCTGCGATGACGGACAGAGGCACCTCCATGGAGTGTGCCACGGCCGTGAGTCGCGTTCCTCCCGGCACGAACACGCGATCGAAGCTGTACGGTTCAGCGAGCTCGACGTCGAGGCCCATGTAATCGGCCGCACGGGCCAACACCGCCGCCGCGAGGATCTTTGGGACGTACTCGCGGGTCTCGCGTGGCAGATGGTTGATGATCTCCCAGTACAGCTCTTCGTCCCCTCTGCGGTCCCCCGCGTAGGTTCGAAGGATCCTAGCGACCCGATTCGGTCCCGCATTGTATCCGGCGGCTGCCAGGTACCACGAATCGAATCGGCGATGTAGGCTCTCCAAGTAGTCCAAGGCCGCGTCGGTCGCACGCAGCGGGTCACGCCGCTCGTCGACGTAGTCGTCCACGCGGAGCCCGTACTGCCGGGCGGTCGGGCCCATGAACTGCCAGACCCCTGTTGCCTTGACGCGAGACGTGGCCCTGGGAGAGAAGCCCGACTCGATCATGGCCAGATAGATCAGCTCCTCCGGCATCCCGCGCTTCCGAAGCTTCGTGCGGATCATCTCGCCGAACAGGCCCTCCCGGGCCAAATAGCGTTCGAATGCGGGACGCTGATCACCCAGATACCGGGTGATCCACCTCTCGACACGGTTGTTGACTTCGAGGGGAAGAGCCACCGAAACGAGCTCCGACGCGGTCTCTCCGACCACGACGTCGGTGCTCGCGGGGGAATCTCCGGGGCCGATGAGCGTCGCGGCCAGAATTGCCGCGGCGCCTGCGCTCGTGAAGAGCGCCGGCGGAATCCAGGAACGGCGCCCCGTACTTCGGGGTCGGTCCGTGCTGTCGTTCGCCATTTGACACCTCCAATCTATGCTCCACCGGAATACGCCCAGTAAGGCGCAAAACCGGGGGAGAAACGCTCGGGTCACGAGCGGGGATCGCCTGGAAGTTACCAGGTCATCGCTATTTTCGGCCCTTATTCGGGCCCCGGCGGCCGCCGGTCAGACTGCCTACTACGACTGCTGTGCAAGAAAAGATCCGCCCCCGGGTGCCTCCCGGGAAGCGGACTGCAGGGGACTACGTCTTCGGGTGTTATTCTGCCGGATTGACAGACACGAACTTACGGTTGCGCCGTTTCTCGAATGCAACGACTCCGTCCACAAGGGCGAACAGTGTATCATCCCCGCCCTTTCCGACGTTCGTCCCCGGGTGAAAGCGCGTTCCGCGCTGCCGGACGATGATTCCCCCGGCACGGACCGGCTCGCCGCCGTACCGCTTGACCCCTAGGAACTTCGGGTTCGAATCGCGGCCGTTGCGGCTTGATCCGACACCTTTCTTGTGTGCCATGTCGCTCCGCTCCCCTACCCGACGATTTCGTCGATTCGTACTTCCGTGTACTTCTGTCGGTGCCCCTGCTTCTTGCGATAGCCTTTCCGCCGCTTCCGCTTGAAGACGATGATCTTCTTGTCCTTCCCGTGCGCGAGAACTTCAGCCTTGACGTGGGCGCCCTCTACGGTGGGAGCTCCGACGGCGACTTCACCCTCGTCCCCACCCGTGAGGAGAACGTGGTCGAACGTGATCGTCGAGCCCTCGTCGGCGGCGAGCGAGGGCACCCTGATCCGTCGACCGGTCTCGGCCCTGAACTGCTTACCACCGGTTTCGAACACCGCGTACATGTCAGCCTCAGCGCACCGGAAATCTGATTGAAGTCGAACCCGAGAAATCTAAAGCGCGCTCCGGAGGGGTCAAGTCGCCCCTACACCGCCCCATATTTTGCGGTGATGTCCGTCTGAGCGGGCCCGGCCAGCAGCTTGAACTCGTCCTCGCTCATGAGTGGGTCGTCGCGCAGGTCGATGTTGAGCTTGGTCCTGCGGGAGAGTCGCTTGATGAAGTCGGGCTCGGACTCGAGGACGTGCAAGGCCACTTCCGGGTGGATTCGCACGACGATCCGGCGCTCCTTCCCTGCCGCAGCCGTCCGCTGGAGGCTTCGTTCGACGCGGCGCATGACTGTTGCCGGCGCGAACAGCCTGCCGAGTCCGTTGCAGTGGGGGCACGGATCCGTAAGCGAGTTGAATAGCGAAGGCCGTACGCGCTGACGCGTCATCTCGATGAGCCCCAGATCCGACACCGCGAAGGCCTTCGTGCGAGCTCGGTCTCGGCCGAGGTGGGTGCGCAGCTCCTGGAGGACCTTGTCCCGGTTCTTCTGGGAGTCCATGTCGATGAAGTCGACTACGATGATCCCGCCAATGTCCCGCAACCTGAGCTGCCGGGCGACCTCCCTCGCGGCATCGAGGTTCGTCCTCAGGATCGTGTGCTCGGGATCCTTCCTCTTCTTCCCGGTGAAGCGCCCGGTGTTTACGTCGATCGAGACCAACGCCTCGGTGGGCTCGATGACGACATGCCCGCCCGACTTGACCACAACCTGACGCCGGAAGGCGCGTTGGATCTCCTCCTCGACGCCGTACTTGTCGAAGAGCGGCTCGTCTCCCTCATAGAGCTTCACACGGTCCAGAAGATCGGGATCCACGCTCTTCACGTATTGCTCGATCTCACGGAAGATCTCCGGGGAGTCGACCGTGAGAGCATCGAACTTGTCGCTGAACAGATCTCGGATCACCCCGCTGATCAGCTTCGCCTCTCTCCGGATGAGGGCCGGGGCCTTCATGGAATCGGCTTTGCGCTGGATCTTCTTCCAGGCGTCGTGGAGCCGCTTGAACTCCTCCGCGAAGCGCTTCTCGTTGGCCTCCTCCCCGACTGTCCGAACGATGACGCCGCCCGAGTTGGCCGGTACGATCTTCTTGGCCAGGGCCCGCAATCGGGACCGCTCGGCGCGATCGTCGATCTTTCGGCTCACGCCGACGTGCGACGAAAATGGCATGTACACGAGGAAGCGGCCCGGCAGCGACACCTGGGCCGTGATGCGTGGGCCCTTCGTGCTGATGGGCTCCTTCGTGACCTGGACGGTCACCTGGTCGCCCTTCTTGAGGACGTCCTGGATGGGGGGGTACTTGCGGTTCTTGCGGCCCCGCCCGTTGTCCGAGTCCTCCTCGTCGTCGTCCTGCATCACGTCCGAGACGTGTAGGAATCCCGACTTCTCGGCGCCGATGTCGACGAAAGCCGCTTGGATGCCGGGCAAGACCGCCTCCACCCGGCCCAGGTAGATGTCTCCGACGACACGCCCCTGATCGGGGCGGTCGAACATCAGTTCTACTAGCTGGTTGTCTTCCAGCAACGCCACCCGTGATTCGTGGGGTGACGCGGTGATAATGATTTCTCTCCGCAAAACTCTGGTAACTCCGCGAATGGCCGCGTGCCGGTTCCGAGGCCGGCGAGTCGTCCGGTGGGCTCCACGTCCGCTCCTTCCGAAGATCGCTCGGACGGAACGGGCCGGTGTCCAGCCCCCTTGTTCACTCGCACGGGCTCCAGGGCCCGGTCAGTCGGTCGTGGTATTCATGGTACTCCCGTCCCCGCATGCCTCCCGGACCAGGTAGCGCGCGATCAGCATGCGCTGAATCTCGCTCGTGCCTTCTCCGATCTCGCAGACTTTCGCGTCGCGAAACATGCGCTCCACCGGGTATTTGCTGGTATACCCCGCTCCACCGAGCAGCTGGATCGCATCGGTGGTGGCGCGCATGGACAGCTCCGAGGCGTAAAGCTTCGCCATGGATGCTTCCTTGGAGTAAGGCCGGCCCTGGTCCTTCAGCCAGGCAGCGTGGTACGTGAGGTGCTTCGCTGCCTGGATTCCGGTGGCCATATCGGCTAGACGAAATTGTACCGCCTGAAAATCGTAGATCCTGCTTCCGCACTGCTTTCGTTGCTGCGTGTAGGCGAGCGCGGTCTCGAAGGCTCCCTCCGCGATGCCCAACGAGAGCGCGGCGATTCCTATCCGGCCCGCGTCCAGGGTCTTCATGAAGTTGACGAACCCATCCCCTTCCTGCCCGAGACGGTTGCTTTCGGGGACGAAGGCGTCTTCGAGCAGCAGCTCGCGCGTATCGGACGCCCTCCAACCCATCTTGTCCTCTTTCTTGCCAGCCCGGACGCCGTCGATGAACTCGAGCTCGTCCGAGTGACCGATGCCAAGCTCACGCGTGATGTCCAGATCCGTCGTGGGCTTCGTGACGACCAGACTCGTGATTCCCTTCGTCCCCCGCTCGGGATCGGTTACCGCCGTCACGGTGAAGATCTCACCGACCCCGGCGTGGGTGATGAAAATCTTCGCGCCGTTTAGTCGGTACCCGCCGTTCTCACGCACGGCTCGGGTCCGACTCCCCCCGGAATCCGAGCCGGCTCCTGCCTCTGTCAGTCCAAAGCCCCCGAGTACCTGGCCACTGGCGAGCAAGGGTAGGTATCGACGCTTCAAGTCCTCGGACCCGAAGCTCAAGATCGGGCTGGACCCCAAAGTCGTGTGAGCGGAAACGGTGATGGAGTGGCTGACATCGTGGCGGGCGAGCTCCTCGACCACGAGGACATAGCTCAGGTAATCGAGGCCCATCCCGCCGTACTCGCGTGGCACCGGCACACCCAGGAGCCCCATGCCCGCCATCGTCTTGACGTTTTCCCAGGGAAACTCCTGGGTTTCGTCGAGCTCGCGGGCCACGGCACGATCCGCTCTAGAGCGAACTCTCGAACTCGGTTCTGCAGCTGGACGTGCTCGTGGGTGAGATACCGATCCATTACCGCTCTATTCTTAGCCGCGAACAGGCTTCCCGACCCGCCGCGTTCGGCTTCAGGGGGACAACAACTGGTTAGAACCTAGTCTCGGCAGGTAGGGCCGTACAATGGCGAAGCGCCGTCGCGGGTTGGGCTCGCGCGCTCCCAACGCGGCGCGCTCCCCTCCTTCAGCGACGTGCTGAGTGATCGCGGCAGTTGTCACAGGCGCCGCAGCCTGGGGAGGCGTCAGGATCGCCGAAATAGCGCAGGATCTCGGCTCGCCGACAGCGGATCGTCCGGGCGGAGCGGAGCACCGAGGAAAGCTTGTCGATCTCGGCCTGCCTCCGTCCGTGCAGAGCTTCCTTGGACGGCCGCCTCCGGTGGGGCGCCAGATCGAGCCGCAGGACCCCGTCGGCGTCCTCCGGGATGTGGCCCCGAAGCCGGACCGCTCTGCACGCCGCGAGGGTGCGCACGAGGGCGCTGACCTGACCAGGCGTCGGTGGCACCCCCCCGGAGCTCGGGAGATCTGTGAGCCCGCCTTCAAGCGCGTCCTGTTCGCCCGCGATGTCGCACAAGGTCCTCCAGAACCGCCTCACCTCGCGCGCGGGCGGGTGCTGTCGATCGACGAACGCCATCTGACCGGCCCGATCCGCCTCCGACCAAAGAGCCACGCAGCGGGCGACCTCGCCGTCTCGACCCGCCCGACCCGCCTCCTGGTAGTAGGCCTCGAGGGTCCTCAGGAGATCGTGGTGGACCACGAGGCGCACGTCGCTCTTGTCGATCCCCATGCCGAAGGCGTTGGTCGCGACGACCGTAGGAGCGCTGCCCTCCATGAACGCTGTCTGTACGCGCGTGCGCTCCGCCGGAGGGAGGCCCGCGTGATAGGCCTCCGTGCGCCGGCCGAGAGCGGCCAGATGGTCGCGCACGACCTCGACGCCCTTCCGGCTGCTGGCGTAGATCACGACCGTTCCAGGGCACTCTCTGATCAGCTGGCCGATCCGGGCACGCTTCTCCCCTCTCGAGCGGGCCCGCTGGACCTCCCACACGAGGTTGGGGCGGTCGAAGCCGCCGACCACGGTCACGGGCGCGCGCAGCGCCAGCCGCGAGGCGATCTCCTCCCGCGTACGCGGCGTCGCGGTGGCGGTGAGAGCGAGGACGGGCGCCGCGAAGAGGCCGCGCACCCGGCCGAGACGGAGATAGGCTGGCCGGAAGTCGTGGCCCCACTCGGTGATGCAGTGCGTCTCGTCGACCGCGAGCAGACTCACGCGCAGCCGGAGCGCGAGGCGCTCGAACGCACGACTCTCGAACCGCTCGGGCGCTACGAAGAGGATCTTGATCGCGCCGACCACGGCAGCGCGTTGAACGGCGTCCCGCTCTTGCTCGCTGAGCGTCGAGTTCAGGAAGGCCGCGGGAATGCTCGCGCGCTGGCAACGTTCGACCTGGTCGGCCATTAGAGAAACGAGTGGGCTGACGACCACGGTCAGGTGGGGCAGTAGCACAGCGGGCACCTGGTAACAAACGCTCTTGCCGCCTCCGGTCGGGAGAATGCCCAGCGCGTCGCGGCCGTCGATCGCGGCCTGCACGAGCTCGCTTTGCCCGGGCCGGAAATCCAGATACCCGAAATGGCGCGTGAGGGCCTCCCGGGCGCGGTCCACAACGGCGCGGCCCGCAACGGTGCCGTCCGAGAGCCGACGTTCCGTCGCTTGTCTGGCGCTCCCTTGGCTCTCCGGCACCCGTGAGGATCGAAGCATGATCGATGTTCGGGCACCCCGTCGGGCCGGACCATGGCATGCGGGGGACCTCTTCAGCTATCGTCAAACGGAAGTCGCGGGGACGGAGGCGGGGCGGGCGCAGACTCGACTTCAGACCCCGTCGAGAGTATGCGGGCTCGCAGAAAAGAACCCCGAGGAGGCAGCCGATGCCGGCCAAGACCGATCGACCACTGGTCGCGCTCGAGCCCGGCCCGGAGCTGTGGGAACGGTGTTTCATTCCGGCACCGCTCGTCGTCGTCGGCACGAGAGAACCGGACGGGCGGGCCGACATGGCTCCCAAGCACATGGTAACACCGTTGAGCTGGGAGGATCACTTCGGGTTCGTCTGCACTCCGGCTCACGCCACGTACCGCAACATCGAGCGCGACGGGTGCTTTACCGACAGCTTTCCCCGACCTGATCAGGTCGTGCTGGCCAGCCTCGCTGCGGCCCCACGTTGCGAGGACCAAAAAGCGGCTCTCGAGGCCATTCCCACGGTGCCCGCTCGCACCATCGAAGGAGTCGTGCTGGCGGACGCCCGACTTTACTTCGAGTGCGCGCTGGATCGGATCGTGGACGGTTTGGGGCCCAATAGCCTCGTCGCGGGCCGGATCGTGGAGGCGTATGCCGGAAGACAGCGTCAGAGGACCGGACGTCGACGACCAGGACCTGATCGCAGCTGCCCCGTTGCTCATCTACCTGAGTCCAGGCCGATACACCAGCGTCGACCGGAGCAACGCGTTCCCGTTCCACGAGGGGATGTCGAGATGACAGCTGGAGGCGTTCGGCTGGTGGGGGCGTTCGGGGCGAGGGGACGTCAGCGCGGCGGAGGCGTCCAAAGAGACGCGATTGAGCGGGTGACTGGGGTGTCCGGGTGAGCTGGGGACATCTCCCGAGGGACGCTCCACAACGCGTGATGGAGCATCTGAGGTCCCGCCAGCAGGCGATGCATGACCTCCTCGAGCGTCTCGTCGAGCGGGAGTCGCCGTCTACGGTGCCGGAAACTCAGCAACCGGTTCAGGATATCCTGTGCGAGGCCCTCGGCGACATCGGTTATCGAGTCCGACTCCTCCCGGGCCGGGTCAGCGGGGGCACGCTGCACTCCGTCCCGAAGTCGCGAAGCCGTCCAGCTCCGTATCAGGTCATGATCGGGCACACGGACACGGTCTGGCCCATTGGCACCTTATCCGAAATGCCGATTCGCCTGGACGACGGCCGCTTCTACGGACCAGGCACCTACGACATGAAGGGGGGCTTCGTCCAGGGGATCTTCGCGGTGGACGCCCTGCAAGAGTGTCTGGGGCAGCCTGCCGTCACGCCGGTCTTCCTCATCAATTCCGATGAGGAGATCGGAAGCCCGGACTCCGAGGCACACGTCGTCCGAATGGCCAAGCGTGCCGACAGAGCCCTGGTCCTGGAGCCGGCCCTGGAGCCCGGGGCCAGGCTCAAGACCGCCCGCAAAGGCGGCGGCGATCACTTCATCATCCGGGTGACGGGGAGAGCGGCCCACGCCGGGCTCGAACCAGAAAAGGGCGCCAGCGCGATCCTCGAGCTTTCTCTCGTCATTCAGAAGCTCTACACGCTCAATGATCCAGAGCGTGGAGTGACCGTGAACGTCGGCACGATCGACGGTGGGCTCCGCCCAAACGTGGTGGCCCCGGAGAGCCGGGCGGAGGTGGATGTTCGGGTGCTCACACGGGAAGACGCACGGAGGGTCGAAGAGTTCGTCTATAACCTCGTGCCGACGACGGCGGGCACGTCGATCGAGGTGGAGGGCAGCGTCAGCCGGCCTCCCATGGAAAAGACACCGGGAAACCGACGGCTCTGGGAGGCGGCCAGAGAGGTGGGTGAGCTGCTCGGAATCGAGCTGGAGGAAGGAACGTCGGGGGGCGGGTCGGACGGCAACACGACCAGCCTGTACACGCCGACGCTCGACGGCCTCGGGGTGGTGGGCGCGGGCGCCCACGCCAGCCACGAGCACGCTGTCCTCGGGCAGATGCCGGAGCGGGCAGCTGTTCTGGCCCTGCTTCTCGCCGCCCCGTCATTACGACCCGAGCGGGGGTTGGTCGGTGCGCAGGCGGGACGCCACGACGACTGAGCATCGAACGACTCTCGGACGTTCCCGCGTCGAACCTCACCGACCCCGATTCCCTGCCCGCCCTGGACGCGATTCTCGAGCGGACACTGGGATTCTGACCTTCTTCAAGACGGGGGAGCTTGGGAGCCGCGGCCACCCGAGCTTGTCAACTCGGGACCGGCCGGGAGATCTTGTACCCGACCGACGAGGGGTCCGACCCACCGCCCTCCCCATCCTGAACGATGAGCGAGACCACCTCACCGCAGGTCATCGCACGCACCCACGGGACCGGCCTCCACCGCATCATGCGGGTCCGGGACGGCCTGGCCGTTACGGTCGGGATCGTGATCGGGGCGGGCATCCTTCGGACACCCGGGCTGATCGCCTCTTATCTCGGAAGCGCCTGGTCGATCCTCGGGGTCTGGCTCCTCGGGGGCATCGTCGCCGGACTCAGCACGTTGCTGCTTGCCGAGATGGCTGCCGCACTGCCGAAGGCCGGAGGGAAGTACGTATACGCTCGGACAGCGTTTGGGCCGACGGCCGGGTTCGTCGCCGGTTGGGCAGAGCTGCTCGTAACACGAGCGTTCTCTGGCGCCACGAAGGCCGTGGTGATCGCAGAGTACGTCGTGATCCTCACCGGAGGTGGGTCGCTCCCGATCCTCGCTGCCACTGTGGTGCTCGGCTTCTTCTTCCTTCACATGGGTGGGCTCCGCGTGGGCAGGGGCTTCCAGAACGTCTCTACGCTTGTGAAGGTGCTCGTACTCGTTGGACTCGCGGCCGCCGGGATACTCGCGGGGGACATGAGGGGCTTCGGATCGACGTTCGAGGTCGATCCGCGGTTCGCCGGCTTGCTGGGGTTCGCGCTGGCTTACCAGTCGGTGTCTTTCGCGTACTACGGGTGGGAAGACGCGGCGAAGATGGCAGAGGAGACTCGGGACCCCGGGCGTGCGATGCCCCGAATCCTGCTTGGCGGTGCCGCAGCGGTGGCCGTCCTCTACATGCTGATCAACGTGTCGTTTCTCGCAGCCCTGACGCCTGAGGAGATGAGTGGCTCGGAGCTCGTTGCCCAGGACGCGATCGCCGTCGTCTTCGGTCAGACCGCAGGCACGGTAGTGGTGATTGCCAGCCTGCTCATCCTGATCAGCAGCCTGAACGTGAACTTCCTCGGCATGCCCAGGGTCGCCTTCGGAATGGCCCGCGACGGCCTGGCGCCGGCGACATTCACGCGCGTGACAGCCGCCGGTACGCCCGCACCGGCACTCCTGTTCATCTCCATCGTGATCATGGGTCTCGCCCTCACCGGGACCGCTGAGCTTCTGATCCGCTTCATGATGCTCGTAGCCATCTCCGTCGACCTGATGGTGCTTCTCGCGTTCTTCCGACTCCGCAGCGCTCAGCCGGAGCTCCTGCGTCCTCTTCGCGTTCCAGCCTATCCCTGGCTTCCAGCGGTTGTGATCCTCCTCTACGTGCTCATTCTGGCCATCATCATCGGAACCCAGCCGGCCCTCGCCATCGGTGGAGGGATCATGATCGGATCCCTCATCGTGGGTGGTACGCTGACCGCGAAGTACCGGGCGGGCCAAGGATCGAACGACTCGGGGGGCGGTGGTGACTGACGACTTCCCTTTCGTTGGGCGCGAAGCGGAAATCGGCCGGCTGTGCGATTTGCTCTACGCTGCCCGCGAGGGGAAGGGGCGGATGGCGTTCATCCGTGGGGGCACGGGAATCGGCAAGAGCCGGCTCGCCGAAGTCGTGGCCGAGGCAGCGCGCGAGGACGGGTGGAGGGTCGCGCTCGGGAGAGCCTTCCCCGTCGAGTCGGCAGGCCCGTACGCGATCTTCTCGGATGCGTTGACCCCCGTCCTGACCGAGTTGGGGAGCTCCGCCATCCAGATCCTGACGAGAGGATCCGAAGACCAGCTTGCTCCCATCTTCCCCTCCCTGAGCCCGGTTGACCGAGCCCTGCGTGCCCAGCTGGACCCGTCCGAGGCGAAGACACGCCTGCTGTGGAACTTCGCCCAGTTCCTCGTCCGCTTGGCCGGCCGGCAGCCCCTTCTCCTGATCTTCGAAGACCTGCACTGGGCCGACGACTCGTCGATCGAGCTGCTCCACTTCGTGGGCCGCCACCTCGGCGAGGCGGCGGTCGTAGGTCTTTGCGTCCACAACGACGTAGTCGAGCCCACATCCGGGGCCCTCCTCTCGACCGAGCAGTCGCTCCTGTCACTCGATGTGGCAGAGCCCGTCTTGCTTGCCCCTCTCTCTCGTCAGGAGACGGGCGCCCTGATCTCCCGACGATTTGCGGTGAACGAGACGGTCGTAGGCGCATTCGCGGACCGAATCCACGAGTGGACCGGCGGGAATCCATTCTTCCTCGTCGAAGTTCTCAAGAGCCTCGTCGAATCGGGCCAAGTCCGGCAGCAAGGGGACACGTGGGTCGGTTGGCCCACCGGGG
Source organism: Longimicrobiales bacterium (assembly GCA_965248625.1). Classification (GTDB taxonomy): domain Bacteria; phylum Gemmatimonadota; class Gemmatimonadetes; order Longimicrobiales; family Gaopeijiaceae. Next base: position 4,847,530 of record OZ252109.1, read on the forward strand.
AGCTCGTGCTGCCGGCTTCCGTTCGGGATTCCATTGCCGCGCGCATCGCTCGGATCAGCGAGGGAGGGCGCTCGGTAGCCGAGATCTCGGCCGTCATGGGAACCAGGGTTCGTCACGACGTGCTCGAGGCCGTCGGCGGGTTGTCCGGCCAAGAGCTGCTCGAGGCCGTCGAGGAGCTCCTGTCCACCGGAGTCTTCCGCGAGGTCCCGGGACTCCACGCGATCACCTACGAGTTCATTCACCCGTTGCTGCGCGACAACTTTTACTCGGGGCTGAGCGCGGCCCGAGCGCAGCGCTTGCACCGGGATCTGGCAGAATCTCTAGAGCGCTTCTATGGAGACGGGGCGGTGGAGCGCGCGGACGAGCTCGCATTCCACTACGCGCGCGGCGGATCGGCAGGAGCGGACGCGGCCCGGGCCGTGCGATATCTGGTGCTTGCCGGCCGTAACGCGCTGATCCGCCACGCCAACGACGAGGCCTTCAAGCTGCTTTCAGGGGCAATCGAGAGCCTCGACGAAGGAATCCCGCCGCCCCCCGACATGACCAGGACCGAGGTCGTTGCCGATCTGGCGCGGGCTAGGCAACGCGCCGGCGATCACGTCGCGGCCACCGCCCTGTGGGGTCAGGTGCGGACGGCCGCGTCGGAGGCCGGCGATCAAGACGGGGTCGCGTCGGTCGAGCGCCGACTCGGTCTCGTCGACTACTGGCGGGGAGAGCGTCAGGAAGCGCTCGAGCATTTTCGCGCTGGCCTCGAGGCCTCCTCCGACCGCGGCGACCGACGTCTACGAGCGAGGTTGTTGCTCGTCGAGGCGCTCTGCTTGATGGAGACGGGTGACGGAGAGACGGCGGTTCTCTCTCTGGAGAGGGCGCGCGCGATCGCGGAAGAGATAGACGACATTGGTCTCCAGGCGCAGATCCGCCAGGGTCTGATCATTCTCTATACTTGGACCGGTCCGCCGGAGACGGCCCGTGAGCACGGTGTTGCTGCGGTATCGCTTGCGGAAGCCTCCGACTCTCCCGAGCTCCGTTGGTCGGTGCATTGGGCGCTGGCGGTGCTGGAAGGGCTCACGGGCGACGCGGCTGCTGCGGGCCGCGAGCTCGCCGTCTGCGAGAGCATGTCGGAGGCCCTCCGCTCTCCCCTACGACGTCTGTGGACGTCGGAGATCGCCCTCGAGCTAGCCTGGGCCACGGGACGCTGGGACGATGCCGTCGCGATCGGAGAGACCTCGATCAAGCTGGCCCGTTCGCTGGGTCAGACGTCCCTACTCCCGCGCTTGCTCGCGTTGAAGGCTTTCGTCCACATGGGTCGGGGTCACCTGGAGGAAGGCCACAGGCTCGTCGAGGAGGCGTGGAACATCGCTGGCGCCGAAGAGGGCTCCCCCGACAAGGCAGAAGCCGCAGTCCTCCCAGCGTACACCGGCATGGCCGGTTACCACCTCGCGACCGGTGCGTGGGACGAGGCCATCCGCATGGGCACCGAAGGCCTCGCCATCGCCGACCGGTGCGGGTACGTCGTCTGGGGGATTCACCGACTGCTCCCAGTCATCGCCGAGGCTCACTTACATCGGCGTGACCTCGAAGGAGCTCGCCAGTTCGGCGCTCGGTTACGCAAGGACTCGGTGCGCGTAGGACACAAGCTGGGTCTCGCGTGGGCCGACGCCTGCGACGCCATCGTTGCCTGGCTCAGCGGCGACGTGAAACGGTCGGTCGGGCTGCTGGAGGCCGCGGCCGACGCTCTGGACGACGTGCCGTACGTGCCGGACGCCGCTCGGCTGAGACGACAGCTCGCTGGGCGCCTCGCCGAGCTGGGCGATCGAGACGGGGCGCTGGATCAGCTACGGCGTGTGCACGACGTCCTCGAACGGATCGGTGCCGAGCCCGAGCTCAAGAAGGCGCGCCGAATGTTCGGCCAGATCGGGAGCCGCGCTCCGCGAATCGCAGTTGCGAGTGGGGTCGAGGGGTTGTCGGGCCGCGAGCTGGAGATCGCTCGCCTCGTCGCGGACCGCCTGTCCAACAAAGGCATCGCCAAGGCGCTCGGAATCTCGCCCCGGACCGTCAGTACGCACCTCTCGAACATCTACGAGAAGACCGGGGTGGCCTCCCGAGGCGAGCTCACCGACGTGATCCGCGAGATCGGTGCGACTGGCGAATGAGGCAGGGTGCTGGAGCGGCGCCGGTCGGTAAGTGAGTTGAAGTGAGAGGGCGGTTGGACACTTGCTAGTCCGCCGACTCGTCGTCGTCTCCATGGGACGGCAGATGACGCAGGCCGACCCCGAGAATAAGCGGAACGAGCGCAACGAGAATCAGCCAAGAAACGTCGAGAATCATCCCACCGAGTCCGAGCGCGGCCCCGATGGCCATCAACCGAACCCGCCAAAGCAGGTGTGGGTCGGCGCTGGAGCGTGAGCGGTCGAGAAGAGGCGACATCGGTCAGGTCTTGGATCGTGCGAGAAACCGACGGACACCTTCACGACAGGCCTCCGTCATCCGGGCCGACACGTTGACTTCAGCGGCGCGCGCGATGCCCTCCTCGAACGGCAATCCGTCGAGCTCGTAGAGAAGCTGTTTGGAGAGGGCAACCGCTGAAGGAGGCCGCCGAGCCAGCGCTCCGACGTAGGCCGCGACGTCCTCTTCGAAGGTTTCCGCGGACAAGATCCGCGTGGCCAACCCCCAGGCCAATGCATCCGAGGCGGACACCCGGTCGCCGAGCGTCACGAGCTCGAACGCCCGCGCTTCCGACACCTTGCGCCGAAGGATCGTCATGACGAGGGCGGGGATGAATCCGAGGTGCACCTCCGGGTATCCCATCTCGGCATGCTCGTGCATGAGGATGACGTCGCAGGCCGTGGCCAAGCCGCATCCACCCGCCAGGGCCCGCCCGTGGACCGCGGCGACTACGGGCTTCGCGTGACGGCGCATGCGGGTGAACAACGCCCCCATTCGGGTCGCGTCGGCGTGGCTCTCCTCCCGCCCCATTTCGGCGATGCGCTCGAGCTCGGCCAGATCCGCGCCGGAGCAAAAGTCCTTGCCAGCCCCTCGGATGAGCACGACCCGAGCATTGCCATCGGCTTCCGCTTTGGCGAGGGTGGAGTCGAGTGCCCCCACAAGCTCGCCGTTGAGCGCGTTTCGCTTGTCGGGACGGTTCAGGGTGAGTGTTGCGACCCCGCCGTCGGTGGAGTACTGGAGCACGTCCGAGCTACTCATCCTGTCGAGCCTCCGGGCGTGCTCGGGGCTCGCCCCCTGCCCCGGACGCGCTCCGCAACCTCGTCCGGCACCTCGACCTCCATGCGCAGGAGCGCCGTCGAGAACACCTTGCCCTGAGCATCCGTCATCAACGACACGGTCCCACCGCCGTCCAACGCTCGGTGTAGGAGGAAGTTGAGCGCGTGGAGGTTGGGGAGCTCGTAGCGTTCGACCTCACCCGCGACCATTCGCCCGAAGTGCGCCTTCACGCGCTCGACGGTCAGGACCTCTTCGAGCAGCTCGTAGTCCTCGGGTTCGTAAGCGATGACGCCCACATTGGCGGTGTCTCCCTTGTCGCCCGAACGGGCATGGGCCAGGTCGACCAGTTGCACCGTAGCCACCTAGTGTTCCGCTGCCAAAGTTCGCGCGCCGCCAAGAGGGTCGGGACGCCGTGGGCTCAAGACCGGGCGACGCTGCGTAGCGCTAGCCCTCGGGCGACCGTCTCGACTCCGGCGCATTCCGCGGTCGAAGGGCATGCGCGGACCCGGCCGACGGTGCCCTCGCCGCATGGCACCGACCACTCAGGCCTCCCGCACGTCGACACGCAGAAACGGGTGCACGGCGTCCTTCCGCACGAGGGCCGGCCAGTACGCCATGATCTCCTGCACCCTGGGGCGCCCTCCGGCGAAGCCGGTGACCGACGGCGGTCCAGTCAGGACGAGTGGCGCGATCTCGCGCGTGAACCGTTCGACGGACGCACGGTCTTCGCTCCGCACTGCGATGCGCAGCTCGACCTCGGGCAGATCCGGGGGCGGAGGGCCGGCGAGCTCACCGTGCGTAGAGTCCCAGCCCACTAGCTCCGTCCGGATCTCGTCGAAGCGGAGTCCCAGCCGGTCCAGGCGACTCCGCACGATCTTGTCTGCGGCGCGCGCTTTCGCGGCGGCGTCGGGCCACGCGTAGACCAACGTCCCCACGGCCTTCCAACCCCCGGAGTACGCGATCGAAACCTTCAGGAAGTCCGTCGCCGGCCGCCCTTTCACGCCATGCACGCGAACCCGGTCGTCACCATCGGGGCTCAGATGAATCGTCGTGAAGTCGGCGACGACGTCCGGCGTGATATACGTGGTCGGATCGCCCATCTCGTAGACGATCTGCTCCTTGACCGTGGCCATGGTCACTCGCCCGCCTGTGCCGTCGTGCTTCGTGACGACGAAATCGCCAGAACCCTCGACCTCCACGATGGGAAAGCCGACTTCAGCCATGTGAGGGATCGTCCACCAGTCGATCAGACAGTTCCCGCCCGTGCATTGAGCGCCGCACTCGTTGATATGCCCGGCCACGACGCCTGCGGCCAGTCGGTCGTGGTCTTTCGCGTCCCATCCGAACTCGTGCATGAGCGGAGCGTACGTCAGGGCGGTGTCCGTCGAGCGACCCGTGACAACGACGTCCGCTCCTCTTTCCAGCGCCTCCACGATCGGACCCGCGCCGATGTAGGCGTTTGCACTTTGCACCCGGTCGCGGATCGTCGCCAATGGCGCTCCGGTCTCCATGTTCTCCAGCGAGTGACCGGCAGCCAGCAAATCGTCGAGCCGATCCATGAGGTCGTCCCCGGTCACGACCCCGACCCGGGCCCGGCCACCAACCCCGGCCCGCCGGCCCGCTTCGACGAGCCTCTCTCCACACCCGACTGGGTTTACACCGCCCGCGTTGGTGACCACGCGAATGCCACGCTCGATGCAGGCGGGGAAGATGCGCTCCATGAGCGGCACGAAGTCGCGCGCGTAGCCTGCCTCTGGATCGCGTGCGCGCTGCTTTTGCATGATCGACATCGTCACTTCCGCCAGATAGTCGAGCATCAGGTAGTCGATCGGCCCCTGCTCGACCTGGCGCACTGGAGCCTCCAGGTCGTCGCCCCAGAAGCCCTGGCCACCGGCAACGCGGATCCTGCGAGTCTCGGAGCTACGAGCCTGGGAGCTACGGGCCCCGGAGCCGCGGGCCTCCGAACCGCGGGCCTCGGAGCTAGGGACCCCGGCGCCGCGGGCCTCCGAACTGCGGGCCCCTGAGCCGGCCGTCGCGGGCTTCACACTGCGCCCGGCGGCAGGTTGAAGGCTCCCAGGTGGGGGCCAGGGTTGTTGCGGGCCGCCCGTAACAGCAAGGACAACGCGTCTCTGAGCTCCTCGGGCAACACGACCTCGTCCACGAACCCGCGGGCGCCCGCGAAGCGCGCATCTAGCTGACGATCGTAGTCGGCGCGGACCTCGTCCATTCGCGTCGTCAGCTCCTCGTCCGGGACCTTGCCTTCAGCCTTGAGCTCGTCGAGCTGCGCGCTGAAGAGCGCCATGACGGCGCTCTCTCCACCCATCACCCCCATTCGGCCGGTGGGTAGTGAGAGAATGAAGTCTGGGTCGAAGCCTTGGCCCGCCATCGCGTAGTACCCGGCCCCGGAAGCGTGATTCAGGGTCAGGACGAGCTTCGGCACTGTCGCGGTGGCCATGGCCTCGACAAACCGCGCCCCGGCTCTGATGATCCCGGAATGTTCGGCCTCGGGCCCAACCATGAAGCCCGACACATCCTGGACGAACAAGAGCGGCGTGCGGTGCCGATTCATCGTTTCGATGAAAAATGCGACCTTCTCGGCGCTCTCCGTATAGACGATGCCCCCGAACTTGGGGCGGCCACCGGCAGGGTCCTTGATCATGCCGCGGGCGTTTGCGATGACCCCGACGGGCATCCCCGCTAAAGAACCCGTCCCGCAAATCATCTCGGGCGCGTGATCCGGCTGGAACTCGTCCAAGCCTTTTTCGTCCAGGATGCAGCGCAGGACATCCGGCATGTCGTACGGCTGCCGGTGGTTGTCTGGGAGCAGCTCGTAGAGATCTAGTGGTGAGCGTCCCGGCACCGACGGCTCGAGGCCCCGACTAGGCACATCGTCCTTCGGGAGCTGTCCGACCAACTCCCTCAGCTTTGCGATGCAGGACGCGTCGTCCGGCTCGAGGTAGTGGGCGACTCCGCTCACTGATGTGTGGACGCGCGCGCCCCCGAGATCCTCGGCCTCCACGGACTGCCCCGTGGCACCCTTCACCAGATTCGGTCCGCCGAGGCCCATGAAGCTCGTGCCGTCCACCATGACGATGACGTCCGACAGCGCAGGCAGGTACGCACCACCCGCGATGCACGGCCCCATGACCGCCGATAGCTGGGGAATGGCCAGGTACCGCCGCATCACGGAGTTGTAGTAGAAGATGCGCGCCGCCCCGTACTGGCCCGGAAACACGCCCCCCTGGTACGGCAGATTCACCCCGGCGGAGTCGACCAGGTATACGATCGGGATCCGGCAACGCATGGCGATCTCTTGTGCGCGCAGGATCTTCTTGATCGTCTCCGGCCACCACGCGCCTGCTTTCACAGTGGCGTCGTTCGCGACCACGACGATCTCCCGCCCGGCGCAGCGACCCACCCCTGTGACCACGCCCGCGGCGGGCGCTTGCCCGTCGTAGAGGTCGTGCGCGACGAGAAGGCCCACCTCGACGTATGGCTCGCCCGGATCGAGCAACGCGGCGACCCGCTCGCGGGCGGTCCACTTGCCCTGCGCGTGCTGACGCTCGATCCGCCGCTCGCCTCCCCCGAGGCGGATTTGCTCGCGAAGGGCCGTCAGCTCATCGGCGAGGGTACCAAGCCTGGTGGCGGGCCGATCAGGAGGCGGCGTTGATGGGTGGATGGCAGGCTCGCCAGACTCGGACGCGCGATTGCTCACGTTGCCGCCCGCTCGCGTGCGTCGAACCACTCGCGGACGTACGTCACTGCTTCCCCTGTGGTGGTGCCCGGTCCGAATAGCCGCCCGACGCCGGTAGCCGCGAGCTCCGCCATGTCGCCTTCGGGGATGATGCCCCCTCCGGTCACGAGGACGTCATCGAGTCCCGCGTCGTCCAGCAGCGCCTTCACACGAGGGAAGAGCGTCATGTGCGCGCCGGAGAGGATGGACAACGCAACGACGTCGACGTCCTCCTGAAGAGCCGCGTCGACGATCATCTCCGGCGTCTGGTGGAGCCCCGTGTAGACCACCTCGAAGCCTGCGTCGCGAAACGCGGACGCGATCACCTTGGCTCCACGGTCGTGGCCGTCGAGACCCGGCTTCGCTACGAGGACGCGGATGCGCCGCTCTCCTGGCGTCATTGGAGATGGGGTGAAGGTGAATCGTCCTGGAGCCGGGGATGAGCGCCCTAAGATATCGCATGCGCAGGGCGCTCTCCACCCGATCCGGCCGAGTCCTCCCCGACGGCGACCGCCGACTCAGACGTCTGCCCGGACACATCGCTTGCATATATCGCGCACGATCGCCCGCGAGCGGCTCTACGACGCAACGACGAGCGAGATCGCGGTCGTGGACCTCTCGACCGGAGAGCATCGCGTCCTTTTAAGTGGAGTACAGGCGCGGTGGTCTGCGACCGGGCACTTGCTGGTGGTCCGGGACGACGGAGCGCTCCTCGCCGCGCCGTTCGACGACCAGGCACTGGAGGTCACTGGACCGGCCATCCCACTCCTCGAGGGCGTGGACGTGGAGGGTCAGGGAAGCTCCGATCTCGTGATTTCCGCCAACGGGACGATCGCCTACGTCTCAGGGACGTCCCAGGCCAGCATCAACGAGCTCGTGTGGGTTTCCCGCTCCGGGGGAGTCGAGGTAATCGACCCAGACTGGAACGGGGCCCTTTTCCATCCGCGGGTGTCGCCGGATGGGGACCGACTGGCGGTGGGGATCTTCGACGGCAGCGACGTCCAGGTCTGGATCAAGCAGCTCGATCAAGGGCCCCTTTCAAAGCTCACGTTCCAGGGAACCGTCAGCGACCGCCCCAATTGGCACCCGGACGGCGGGTCCGTCGTCTTCCGTTCTGTACGTGGTGGGAATGGTGACGCCTTCTCGCGCCGGGCCGACGGAAGCTCCCAGGCCGAGCCCGTGCTGGATGCAGATCTCGACGTCAACGAGTTGATCTACTCGCCCGACGGGGAGTGGCTCGTCTACCGGCTTGGATGGGACCTGTTTACAAAGCGCGTCGACAGCGACGAGGCTCCAGTCGCCCTGGCGGTCACCGAGTTCAGCGAGGCGCACCCCGCAATCTCCCCGGACGGTCGTTGGATCGCCTACACCTCCGACGCGTCTGGCATCGTGGAGGTCTACGTGCACCCCTTCCCGAACACCGACGATGCGCGATGGCAGGTGTCGACCGAGGGGGGGCGCGATCCCATCTGGGCGCACAGTGGCCGCGAGCTCTTCTACCGCAGCCTAGACCAGCAGATGATCTCGGTGGAGGTGCTGCCCGGCACGACGTTCATCCCGGGCGAGCGCCAGGCCATGTTCTCCGTCCAGCCGTTCCTCGGCACGATTTCGAGCCCTGCCTTCGACGTCACTCTGGACGACCAGCGCTTCGTGATGATCCGCCCAGCGACCGACCAGGCGCTCGGCCAGATCGTAGTGGTGGAGAACTTCTTCGAGGAGCTGCGGGCGCGGGCGGGAGGAAGCTGACGCGGATGGAGAGAGGGCCGGAAGCGATGGCCGCAGACTGAGAGAGTGCCGCAGGCGAAGAGAGCCCTGACCGCTCAGTCCAGTCCGGCCTCAATCCACTCCAGCGCCGAGTAAACCGTCCAGTCCCCGGCAGTGACGGCCCGGACCGCGTTTTCCAGCAAAGCCCCGCCCTCCAGCGCCTGTATCCGCCCCGCCACCCTTGCCACCAGCCCCTCCACGATCCGCCCGCGCACTCTCGCTTCGCGGCGCTCCTCGAGTAGCCCGTAGGCCACCAGCGCTCGCCCGTGGGCCTCGATGGCGGAGGCAACGTCCTCCACCCCGTCCCCGGTCGTAGCCACAGTCTCGAGGACGGGGATTTCCCAGACGGGGTACGGGTCCACGGCCGAGTGGTCGGATTCCGCAGCTGATCGATCCCCGGCCTCGCCCCCACCGGACGCCTGCGGCACGCCGCGCAGCGCGTTCCCCGCCCTCAGGTGCAGCCCCGTCCGGATCTCGTCCGCCAACCGGTCTGCCCCGTCCCGGTCTGCCTTGTTCACCACGAAGACGTCCGCGATCTCCATGAGCCCGGCCTTCATGGCTTGTACGCCATCGCCCGATTCCGGAGTGAGCACGACGACCACGGTGTCGGCGGCCCGGGCGATCTCCAGCTCGGTCTGTCCGACCCCCACGGTCTCGATCATGAGGCGGTCGAAGCCGAACCCGTCCATCACGTCTATGGCGTCGTGGGCGGCCGACGCCAGGCCGCCCACGGACCCCCTCGTGGCCATGGACCGGATGAAGACGCCCTCGTCCAGCGCGAGCCCACCCATGCGGATCCGGTCCCCGAGGACCGCACCACCCGAGTACGGCGAAGTGGGGTCGGCCGTGAGGATGCCGACCACCTCGCCGGCCGCCCGGTAGTGACTGGCCAGCGCGCCCACGAGTGTCGACTTCCCCGCCCCGGGCGGCCCCGTGAACCCGACCCGGCGCGTCCCTCCGCCCCACGCCAGGACACGAGCCAGGAGCCCCTCGAACCCCTCACGCCGGTCTTCGACGACAGAGATGGCTCTCGCGAGCGCGGCCCGCTCGCCGGCCTCGAACCGCTCGGCCAACTCGTCGAATGCCCCCCCCGGTTGCTCAGTGGGTTCGGTCAATGGCGCCGCCCGTCCGACCGCAACCCCCGCGCGTGCCGGAGCGGGTTCTCGAGCAAATGCGTCGGGATGAAGAGCACGATCAGGAACATGATCAACGCGACCAGCAGCCCCGTGCTGAGGAGCCAGACGTTCCCGAGCGCCACGTACACGATCGACGAGATCACGGCGGTCGATGCGGCGAAGATGGACAACAGCAGCCGGCGTGCCTGGAGGGTCAGAAAGCGCTCGAGCCCTTGGACGTCACGCGGGTGCACGCGCACGCGCAGCTCTTCACGCTCGGCTCTCACGAGGAGCTCCTTCGCGGACCGCACGACCGAGTTGATTTCTGTCCATGCGTCCTTGGCGATCGCGACAGGCTCCCGTCCCGTCGTTCGCAGGATGTCCGAACGGTACGACTTGACCACACGGCGGATGAGCGACAAACCGTCGAAGCGCGAGTCGTAGGTGAAGCCGATTCCCTCGAGGAGCACCGAGGTGCGGAAGAAGTAGACCAGCTCCTGGGGCAGCACGAGCGGCCAGGTGTAGAAGGTGTCCAGGAGCTCGTGGACGATCTCCTGGATCTTCTCGCGGCTGTCTCCCCTAACGCGCTCGACGATGCGCATGATCTCGGTGGCCGCCTCGCGGATCTCTCCGCGTGAGACGTCCGGGCTGATCATACCGAGCTGATACATGCCGTTGATCATGCCATCGAGGTCTTCACGAGCGACGGCAAGCGCCACGCTGAGGATGGTCTCGCGCGTCCAGCGCGGCACCTCCAGGACCGCCCCCCAATCGAGCACCACGATGGTTCCGTCGTCCTCCACGAGCAGATTGCCCGCGTGCGGATCCGCATGGAGAAAACCATCCACCATCATCATTCGCAGGTAGAGCGCCGTCAGACGCTCCATGAGCTTTTTCGTCGAGAGACGCCCCGCTGAAACGCGGTCTTGGAGCCGATCGATCTTCGTCCCGTGCATGTACTCCATGACGAGCACACGTCGGGTGGTGAAGTCTTCCAGCACGTCCGGAGCCTCTACCCCGCTCTCGTCCTTGAAGAAACTCTGGAAGCGCCGGATGTTCTCGGCCTCGAGGCGGAAGTCCATCTCCTCCCGCACTTTCACGGAGAACTCCCGAATCACGTTCGTGAGTGCGCGGACATGATGGTTGGGAAACAGGATATTCAGCCAGAAGACGAGTCGGAACGAGACATCGAGATCGAGAGCGACGAGCTGCTCCACGCCAGGACGGAGGACCTTGATCACGACCTCGCGACCGCCGACCTCTGCCCGGTGAACCTGCCCCAGGCTGGCGGCCGCGATCGGCTCTCTCTCGAACACATCGAAGAGCGCCTCGACCTTGCTTTCGAGCTCCGTCTCGATGACGTGGACGATTTCGTCAGAGGGGTGCGGTGGAACCTGGTCCTGGAGGGTTCCGATCGTCGAGAGGTAGGGCTCTGGGAAGATGTCCGCCCGGGCCGCCAGCATCTGGGCGAGCTTGATGAACGCGGGACCCAGCCGGGCGACCGTTGCAACGAGGCGTTCAGCCCGCCGCTCGTGGTGCCCGGTCTTACGAAGCGCCGGCCGGCCGAGCAAGATCCAACGCTTCCGGTCTCTTAGAAAGGCCACGAGGTAGGGGAGGAGCCGGAAGAACACCGACGCGAAGCGGGCGAGTCGCTTCATACGATCACAGGAGAAGCGCCGACGCGAGACCGAGCAAGAGCAAGAACCCGAAAAGATCGGTCGCGGTGTGAAGGAAGACCGACGACGCCACCGCTGGATCGATGCCGAGCCGGTCGAGAAGGGTGGGGATGAACGCGCCACCGAAGCCCGCCACCAGCATCGTCCCCCACATGGCGATCAAGACGACGAGGCCGAGAAGGGGCTCCGCGTCGGGTAGGAGGAGGCTCGCTCCCGCCACGATCCCCCCTAGCACCGCCCCATTGACCAACCCCACGAGGATCTCCTTCCCAACGACATCCCACGCTTTCGCTCCCACTTCGTCCCGCAGCGCCAACCTTCGAACGGTAACGGCCAAGGCCTGCGTGCCGGCATTCCCGCCCATTCCGGCGATGACGGGCATGATGGCCGCCAAGATGACCACGTTTTCCACGGTCTCCGAGAATGCATAGACGACCGACGCGGCGACGGCTGCGGTCCCGAGGTTAAGGACGAGCCAAGGTAGGCGTGTCTTGACGGCTTCGAACCAGCTCGCCTGCAGAGCCTCTTCTTCGGATACCCCGCCAAAGCGGAGGATGTCCTCGGTCTGCTCCGCCTCCAGAACGTCGAGGACGTCGTCGAAGGTGACTCTACCGAGGAGCCTGCCGTCCGCGTCGATCACCGGGACCGTAGGCAGGTTGTAGTGGCCCATGAGGCGGCTCACCTCCTCTTGGTCCTCGTCCGGGGTGACCGAGGCCACGACCGGTTCGACGAGCGCGGAGACCGGATGCTCCGGGTCGGAGAGGATGAGATGATCCAGAGGAACGGTGCCTACCAGCCGACCCCCGGAGTCGACGACGTAGACGGTGTAGAAGTCCTCCACTTCACGGCCCTGGTGACGGACCTCTTCGATCGCTTCTCCCGCCGTGAACATGTTTCGGATCGAGACGAGCGCGGTGGTCATGATCCCGCCGGCGCTCTCCTCGTCGTACGCGAGAAGCTCCCTCAGCTCGCCCGCGTCCTCGACCGGCATCTCGGCGAGGATGCGAGCCCTCTCGTCGGGCTCCAGCTCGCCGATCAGGTCGGCAGCGTCGTCGTCCGCGAGCTCCTGGAGTAGCTCGGCGCCTCGCTCGGGGGCCATGGCGGCGAGGAGATCGGCAGCCTCGTCCTCCTCGACCATCTCCGCCAACGCCTCCGACGCGAGCTCCGGAGTCAGCGAACGCAGCAACTCCAAACGCTCCGACTCCCTTGACACGGACTCCAGTACGTCCGCGATGTCCGAGGGGTGGAACGCGAGAAGGATCTCTCTCGCGTCGTCGACCCGTCCCTGGGCGATCAGCGCGCTGACGCGCTCTTTGTCCGCATTCCTGTCGTCTTGTGCAGTCACGGCAGGTCAAGGGAGGAGGGTAGAATCTCGCGTTCCCACAGGCTTGCGACCGTGGTCGCGCGAAGCGTGTCTCCCGGCCCCGGGAAAGGCGGCGGAGGACAGGTAAGCGAGGATTCCCGGCCTGGTCTCGGCTCACGCCCGAGACCAATGTTGCCGGTCGTGATCCACTTTTTTCGGTGATCGGTCGACCCGCTACGGGGGATCTTGGCGGGTGTCCCCTCCTGCGGCAAGAACACGCGCTACGAGGGACTCCTGCTTCAGAAACAGGGGACTTCGGGCTCGGTCCGTTTCGGGATGATCGTATCCCAGGGCGTGTAGCGTGCCGTGGATCGCGAGTCGCACGAGCTCTTCGTTGGCGTCGACGCCGAGCTCCGATGCTTGTCGGATGGCTTGCTCGTACCCGATGTAGACATCGGCGAGGACAGGATCGCCCTCGTCGTGCAATGAGAACGAGAGAACGTCGGTCACGTGGTCGCGGTCCAGGTATTCGTGGTTGAGCGCCCGGATCACGTCGTCATCGAGCAGCGTGACCGAGATCTCCGCCGAAGGAACGCCCTCGTTCAGCAGAGTGATTCGGACGGCGCGCGCGAGGAGATCGCGATCGATGGAGGTCGTTGCCTCCGCGGCGCGTGAGCCGCGGCCCGACGAGGCGTCGACGTTGACGTGGACGGTCAGCGCCTCGGGACCTGAAGCGTCAGGAGGCCGGAGCACCGGAAGTGGGCGTGGCCCCTGAGCCGGTCGTTGCCGCCTCGTTTGGCTCATCGCCGACATCCCTCGCCGACTCCCCGTCCGCGCCATCGTGCTGGGCGGGCTCCTCCTTGGACGGCGAGCCCGTGAGGTGTTTCGTCGCGGGATAGTCGATACGGTGGTGGTACATCGCGCCCAGGACCTTCTCGAACTGCTGTTTGATGAGTGAAAGCTCCGCGAACGTGAGCGGCGCTTCATCGAGCTGACCATCGTGGATCTTGCTATCGACGATACCGTCGATCAGCCCCCGAATCCGCTCCGCCGTGGGATCGCGGAGCGCCCGAGCGGCCGACTCCACCGGGTCGGCCAGGAGCGCCACGGCGGTCTCCTTCGAGCGCGGCTTGGGTCCGGGGTAAGAGAACTCCGCCTCGTCGAGCTCCTCTGTGCCGGCCTCTTCCAGCGCCTTGTCGTAGAAGAACCCGATTCGCTGCGTCCCATGATGCTCTGGAATGAAGTCCGAGATCGCCGTGGGTAGGCGATCTTCACGCGCGAGGCGTAGGCCCTCGATGACGTGGTCCCGCACGATACCCGCAGATGTCGCGGGCTTGAGCTTGTCGTGGGGATTTCGGCCCTCCGGCTGGTTTTCGATGAAGTATTGGGGCTTGAGCATCTTTCCGATGTCGTGGTAGTAGATGCCCACGCGGCAAAGCAGCCCGTTGGCCCCGATGGCGTTGCCGGCAGCTTCCGCGAGGTTCGCCACATTGATGGTGTGCGCGTACGTGCCGGGCGCCTCGAGCGACAGGCGCTTCAGCAGGTTGCGATTCGGATCCGCGAATTCGAGCAGCGTCTGATCGGTCGTGATCCTCGTGAACCACTCGAAGGCCGGCACGAAAAGCATCGCGAGGCCGGCGCTCACGATCGCGTTGCCAGCGGTCCATCCAATTGACGGCAAGACATTCGCGGGCGCCCGCAGCTGAATGAGCCCGAGGGCAAGAATGACCGCCGCGTAGGAGGCTGCGATGATGGCGATGAACGTCCAGCTCTGAGACCGCCTACGTACGACCCTCACGCTCAATGCGGCGGCCCCGCCCCCTACGAGCGTCGTCGCCAGGACGTCGAAGCTCAGGAAGGGCGTGAGCGAGCCGCTGACGACCCCGAGCGTCAGCGCCAGGATGAAGGCCAGCCGGCTGTCCCAGATGACGGCGACGGACAGCGTCACGAATGCGATTGGGAGGAGCTCGTCCGGAAAAACGTCGACGCGAGAGATCACGACTGCGACGCCGAAATACGCTCCAATGAGCAGCGCGATTAGAAGCACCCATCGGAAATTCGCGTACACCTCCCCGCGGAACATCCACAGCACCAGCCCGAACATCCCGAGCAACAGCAGCTGGAGCAGAAAGACTCCCAGCGAGGGAAGGAAGCCTCCCGCCGGGCCCGGATCGGGGTCGAGGCCGCGCAGGCGCTCTTCATAGGCCTGAAGACGCTCCAGATCCTCCTGGGTGAATTGCTGGTTCGCCCGGACGATCGCCTCCCCTGCCAGAACGCTCGCTTTCGTGGTGGCCACCGACTGGCGGAAGCGGTTGCGGTTGACCTCGGTCGCTGAGAGGTCTGGCGCATAGCTGAACTCTCGGAAGCGGATGAGTAGCAAGCGCAGGATCTCGGCGATTTCCGGCGAGGCGGACGGGGGCAGGAGATCCGTGGAGCGGTTGTAGAAGTCGGTGGCTGTCAGCAGCGATTCGGCGCCAACGAAGCGTTCGCCGGTCTCGCCCAGAACTGTGATTCGGCCACCCAGCAGACCCCGGTCGGGCGCGTCGATGACCCCAGGAGGGATGAGCTCGCGCGCCGCCCTGAGAGCCGCACGGTGGATCAGCTCCAGTGTGACGGAGTCGCGAAGGGTTTCCAGCTGCGATGGGCCGGCCGCGATGTTTTCCGATGCCAGCACCGACTCGAGCTCGGCCACCTCACCCAGCGCGGCTCCTTCCAAGGTCACGAAGAATCGGTTCAAGGCCGCCGCAGTCGAGTCGCCCGCCTCGGGGCGGTACCGATAGGTGATCGGGACCGCGGCGGCAGCCGATTCTCGATCCCTCTCGAGCTCGGCAGGCGTCTTGGGGACGGAGAACGGCACTTCGGCGAACACGTCCCCTTCGACGAGCATCCCGATCTCGTAGCGATCTACGCTGGTCGCACGTGGGTTCGGTGGAAAGGAGACCGCGAGCATGAGCGCGAGGGCACCGAGCAGCGCAAGTCGAGCCCCGTGATGGATGACGCCGTCCGGCCACGTGCGCTGCGGAGGCTTCGAAAGGCCCTTGAGGATGCGACTCGCGCGCCCACCGGGTTGGCTCAAGCTCGTTCCTCGTCCTCGGACTCGGTCGCGTACGCTTTGATGATGTCCTTCACGAGGCGATGGCGTATGACGTCCACAGCGTCCAGATACACCATTGCGATACCGTCGATACCGTTCAGGATGCTCTCCACTTGGAGCAGGCCCGAGTCGGCTCGGCTCGGGAGGTCGATCTGCGTCTTGTCTCCGGTGATGACGACACGCGAGTTCAGGCCGAGCCGCGTGAGGAACATCTTCATCTGTGCCCGAGTCGCGTTCTGGGCCTCGTCGAGGATCACGAAGGCGTCGGACAGAGTCCTCCCGCGCATGTACGCGAGGGGTGCGATCTCGATCGTTCGATCGTCCAGAGCACGCTGCACCCGGTCCGGTGGAATCATGTCCTCGAGCGCGTCGTACAGCGGGCGCAGATAGGGGTCGACCTTCTCCTGCAAATCGCCCGGGAGAAAGCCGAGGTTCTCACCCGCTTCGACGGCGGGCCGGGCCAGGACGATGCGGCGGACCCGCTTCTTGTAGAGCGCGTCCACGGCCTTCGCGACGGCGAGGTAGGTCTTGCCCGTTCCTGCCGGGCCGATCGAGATGACGATGTCGTAGTCGGTGATCGCATCGACGTAGCGGCGTTGCCCGTCGGACTTGGGTGAAATGACTTTGCGCGAACCCGGCAGCGCGATCCGGCTGGCCTCGGTCGATTCTACGGCCCCGACTTGGCCGAGGATCCGGTGCTCTTCGGCGAACCGCGCGATGTCCGTGGCGTCGAACGGCACGCGCATCCGGGACAGCTCGATCATGTGATGAACGACGGGAACCGATTGCTCCACGCCGAGGAGCTCGCCGGACAGAATCAGCTGATCCCCGCGGAGGATGACCCGGATGCCGAACAGCCGGGCCGTCTCCTGCATGTTCGCGTCGTTGACGCCTGCGAGAAGAAGGTGATCGGCACCTTCCGCATCGAGCCGGTGCTCTACAATTGTCTGTCCGTCCGCCATGGCTGCCGGTGGGCTGTGATCGAGGTGTCGATGGCATCCGTGGCTACCGAACTTCGGTCACGGCACCACCGTACGCTACTCCGATCGGGGTGAGGGCCCGGGCGACCCGGGCTTGAGGGTAAGGTGCAGGCCTTCCAGGTCGACATTGCGGAGTGGCACCGGCGCGGCTTCGTACAACGCTCGGGCCGCTGTCGTCTTCGGAAAGGCGATCACGTCCCTCAAGCTCGCCGCACCCGCGAAATTCTGCACGATGCGGTCCATGCCGAGGGCCACGCCGCCGTGGGGAGGAGCACCGGACCTGAGCGCCTCGAGGAGGAAGCCGAATTTCCGCTCGATCTCGTCCTCTTCGAGCCCGAGCAAGCGGAAGATGCGCTTCTGCAGCTCCGCATCGTGAATACGGATGCTCCCCGATCCGAGCTCCGCGCCATTGTAGACGAGGTCGTACGCCTTCGCGCGGCACCCGAGCGGATCCGATTCGAGACGAGACACGTCCTGCGGTAGTGGCATCACGAACGGGTGATGGTTGGGTGTTAGCCCCTCCCCACCCGGCGCTTCCTCGAAGACCGGGAAATCCAGGACCCAAAGCCAGGCGTGTTGCCGATCGCGAGGAACGTCGAAAGCGGAAGCGACTGCGAGGCGCACGGCCCCGAGGGCCGGCGACGTTGTTGCGTCGAGGCCGGCGACGGCCAGCGCGAGGTCGCCGACCTGCATCTCGAGCGACGCATAGTGCGCATCGGACATGAATCTGGAGAGCGGTCCGGAACCACCGTCTTCGGTTCGCTTTACCCACAAGAGTCCAGCCGCACCGGCCTTCTTCGCCTCGCCTTCGAGGGCTTCGATGGCCTTTCTCGAGAGCGACGCACCGCCACCCAGCCGTAGGCCGCGTACCCTGCCGCCGCCCTCCAGCGCAGCTCGGGTGATCCCGAACTCCAGATCTCCCAGGGGCCCCGACCAGTCCTGTATCTCCAGCCCGAAGCGGAGATCGGGACGATCGGTCCCGAATCTGTCCATGGCGTCGTCATAGGACATGCGTGGGAAAGGCGATTCCGTCGAGACCCCGGCCGAGCCGGCCAGACCCACCATGAGACCCTCCATCCAGCCGAGAATGTCGTCGGGCTCGACGAACGACGCCTCCACGTCGATCTGCGTGAACTCCGGCTGACGGTCCGCCCGCATGTCCTCGTCACGGAAGCACCGTGCGATCTGGAAATACCGGTCGAAGCCGGCGGCCATAAGGACCTGTTTGTAGATCTGTGGACTCTGTGGCAGGGCGAAGAATTCGCCCGGATGGACGCGGCTCGGGACCAGGAAGTCGCGCGCGCCCTCGGGTGTGGGCTTCGTCAGAATCGGGGTCTCGATCTCGAGAAAGCCGAGCCCATCCAGGTACTTGCGGGTCTCCAACATCAGGCGATGACGCAGCGCGAGGGCCTTCTGCATCGGAGCTCGCCGCAGATCGAGAAACCTGTATCGGAGACGCAACTCCTCCGCGGGCGGCTCGTCGTCGGGGCTCTCGTACACCGGAATGGCCGGCGTATCCGCGTTGGTGAGCAGCTCGAGGCCGGTGGCCCGCAGCTCCACCGCACCCGTAGACATGTGCGGATTGCGGGCGTCAGCAGGACGCGGCATTACCGGTCCGGTGACGGAAATCACGTCCTCCGCGCCGAGCTTGCCTGCGGCCGCGAAGGAGGAGGCATCGGTCCAATCCGGCCCAAATGATACCTGCAGTAGTCCGGACCGGTCGCGGAGGTCGATGAAAACCAGTCCTCCGAGGTCTCGGCGTCGGTGCACCCAGCCCACGAGCCGGAGCTCCTCACCGGGCTCGCTTTCGGAGACGCTGCCCACCATGCAGGACCTGTACGACGTACGTTCCAAGGTGTGATCTGTCATGGAGCCCGGGGAACGCGATAGGGCGCGGGGCGGCGCCCTCGCAGAAAAGGAAGGCGGGGCCGGAAGGCGCCCGAAGACTCCTCCCGTATATGGATGCTGCTAAGTTAATGGCGGCCCGGAGGGGGTTCAAGCAGCCTCCCGGCGCCGGTCGCGAGTCGTCGGAAGCCGCCATGTCGCAAGATACCGATCCCATGGACGCCATCCAAAGCGGAGCTCCGCTTGCCGTCGGGCAAGCGCCCCGGGGCGCGGACCCGCGTCCGAATCTCCTCGGCCTGGCTCCGGAGGAGCTCCGCAAAGCGCTGTCCCTCCACTTCGCGGATCGCGGGCAACCCGCCTTCCGTGCCGAGCAGATCGAGCGTTGGATCTTCGTCGACGACGCGGCCTGTTTCGACGGCATGAGCAATCTTCCAAGGGTTGAGCGCGATGCACTGGCTGGCGCCTTCCGGCTCGACGAACCCGACGTCGACACGGTTTCGATATCGAGCGACGGGACGGCCAAACACCTGTGGAGGCTCCGTGACGGAGAGCTCATCGAATCCGTTCTGATCCCTACGGAGTCACGACTCACTCTCTGTATCTCGTCGCAGGCAGGGTGCGCGTTGGGATGTACGTTCTGTGCCACTGGCTGGGCGGGGTTCACCCGACAGCTGAGCGTCGCCGAGATCGTCACCCAGTACCGGGCCTCCAGCCGTTGGGCCCGACAGAACGGAATGGGCCGCGTCTCGAACGTGGTCTACATGGGGATGGGTGAGCCGATGTCGAACCGGGGAGCGGTGTTCCCTTCGCTCACAATCCTGAACCAAGGGTACGGTGTGGGCGCCCGCCGCATCACGGTATCGACCGTCGGGGTCGTGCCGGGGATCCTCGAGCTGGCGGAGCGCCCAGAGCAGTTCGGACTGGCGCTCTCGCTTCACTCTCCCGACTCAGGCCTACGCCGCGAGCTGATCCCGCTGGAGAAGCGCTACCCGCTCGGAGAGCTGAAGCAGGCGCTCGAGCGATTTCGGCGTGTCCGTGGCCGCCGGATCACATTCGAGTACACGATGATCCGAGGCGTGAATGACGACCTCTCGCTCGCACACGGACTCGCGGAGCTCGCTTGGGACGTCCGCGCCTTCGTAAACCTCATTCCCTTCAACCCCATCCCCTATCAGCCCGAGTGGCGTCCGAGCGAACCCGGGCGCATCCAGGCGTTCTGGAAGGTGCTCGACGAGCGGGGAGTCTCGGTCGCGATCCGCGAGCCACGTGGGAGGGACATCGACGCGGCGTGCGGACAGCTGAGGGCGAACGCTCTAGCCGGGGGTTGAGACCCGTTACCGGATCGCGTCCCCGGTCCGTCGCCAGCGAACGCTGCGGATCCACGGGAAGGGCATCAGTGATTCGCGGTCGTAGGAGTAGTACATGAAGACGGCGCGGCCCTCGAGTCGCCAGGCCTCCAGCAGCCCCCAATAGCGCGAGTCCAAGCTCGTGTCCCGGTTGTCGCCGAGCATGAAGTAGTGGTCCGGGGGAATCACGATCGGACCCCAATTGTCCCGGCTCGGCCGGTACGATCCGGCGTCCACGCCGGGAGCGACGTGCGCTCTCTGCCACTCCATCCACGGATGGACGTCGTCGCCGTCCGGATCGAGGTGTCGGACGTAGGGCTCATCGGGGGCTTCGCCGTTGATGATGAGGACCTTTTCACGCATCTGCAGGGTGTCCCCGGGCATCCCGATCAGTCGCTTCACGAGCTTCAGCTCGTCCTCGTGCGGAGGGTCGAAGACGAGTATATCGAGGCGCTCGGGGCGCGAGTATCCCGGGATCCGGATCGATGTCCCGGGAATCCGGCTACCGATCGAGGCGCGGTTGACCATGAGGAAGTCACCCACGAGGAGAGTGTCCTCCATGGAGCCGGACGTGATGACGAAGGTCTGAACGAGGAACGTCCGGATGATGAGAAAAAGGACCACGGCAACCACGGCGGACTTGAGCCACTCCAACGGCTCGCTACGCCGTGGTTCGTCCGGCTTCTTCGAACCGCTGCCGGAGTCTCCGCCTCGGTCCGAGCCGTCCGCGTCCTCGGAGCGCCTGCCCGCGGATCTGCGTCCGTATCTACGGTTCTTCTTCGCCATTTATGCGCTCCGTGCCTGCCCATATCGGTGCATATCGTGCTTCGTCGGGCGCCCGGGTGCCCTTCGTCTTATTCCCTCCAGCGTGACCTAAGGTCCCACCAGGGCTCGTCGCGCTCCGACTCGCGATCGGGTGTCGCGCTGGCGGGCCCCCAATCCCTCCCGAGCAGCACCGTGACGTCCACGAAGATCGTGGAATCCGGCTCGTCCGCGAATACGGCGATACCCAGTGCCTCGGCAACGCTCCCCGCCCAGTCCGTTCGTCCCAAGCGGGCCAGAACGATCGACGTTTCCCGGTCGAAGGCGCTCGCATTCCCCAGTTCGACCACGTCGAACCCGGCGTCCCGAAGGAGGTCGGTGGCCGAGCGGGCCATGCCAGGGAGCCCCCCAGCGTTCCGCACCTCGACCCGGATCCGCTCTCCCGGATTCACCACCGGCTCCACGACTCGCTGATCTTTGGGCGGCTCCCACCACTGGAGAAGCGCGGACCCGGCGAACAGCGCCAACAACGCGAGGACCACCAGGAGGGCGAATCCGCGCAGGCGGTCACCCACGTGCCTACCCAACGAGCGAGCTCCAGAACGACGCCGTCTCGGGGCGGAGCGCCTGACGCCGCTCGACGAGGCCCGTGATGCGAGCGGCGGCGATCTCGAGGACGACCGCTTGCAGCTCTCCGGGCATGCGGTCCCTCAGGCCCGACCTCCACTCCTGCTGGAGCTTGCGCCCGGGTTCGAGGAAGTCGGCCACGTAGAGCGCAGTCCCCAGCGTGCCGAGGTCGGGGTGCCCAAGCGTGTGGTAGGCCACGGCGAGCAAAAGGCCCTCGTCGGACACCCCTTCGCTCCGTAGCCGAGCTGCCGCCGCGGGTCCATGCAGGGCCTTGCTCGGCAAGTCACGGAAGTCGAGACCCACGATCTGTCTCAGCTCCGCCGATTCCCCGTCACGCAGGACATCGTGCAGGGTTCCAACGGCGGCCCAGCGGACGATCTCGTCGTCGTCCTCTCCACGCACTACGGCCCACTCGCGGAGAAGGTTCGAGACTCGGCTCATGTGGGCGCGACGGGACTCGCTCGTCCGCGCCCAGGAGGGGAGCCGCCCTTCCGCGGCATTCACGACCAGAGGGTGGTTGGGTGGGTCTGTCATCGGTCAGGAAGCGGCCAAGGTTACTGCTGGCTCCACGGCGTGTCAAACCGGGGGAAGGCGGCCGCCACCGTCTGCCCACTGCCCCTTTCCGATGCCCCTCCCAGCGGGTCCCGTCGTCGGATAGCTTCACGTCATGCAATGGGACAGTCTACTCGTGGCCGCAACCGTCGCGGAGCTCTCCGGACACCTGGATGGAGGCCGCGTCCGAGCCGTTCATTTCGACCGGCACGCACGTCGAGTCGCGCTGTATCTACGCGAGCGGACCGTCCTCTTCGATTTGAGTCCGTCGTCCGGAGCCATCGTCTTCCTCGACCCGGCCGAGCCGTCTGCCGGCGCGCTGCCCTTGGCCTCGCTCATCCAGGGCGTTTCCTGCCCTCCGGACGAGCGCGTGATCACTCTGGACATCACCCGTCTACGGGGGCGCGCACGCCGGGTGCAACTCGTCATCGAACTGCTGACGAACGCGTGGAATGCGATACTCACCGAAGGAGGCGACGGCCGCATCCGAAGCGTCCTTCGCCGCCGGCAATCAACCGATCGACTGCTTCAGCCCGGCGTCTCGTATCGGCCTCCGCGACCCTCGGGGCGGAAAGGACGGCGAGAGCCCATTGCACTGGATGCGTGGTTGGAGATCCTTGCGGACGTTGAGGCGTCGGAGCGCACACCTACACTCGTGCGGAACGTCGCGTTCACCTCTCGCTTGAATGCGGCCGCGTTTCTCGGCGGGAGCTCCGGGGACGGAGCCGGCGACGTCGAGAGCGCTCTCGAGGAAGGCTGGTCACGATGGATGGACTGGCGTGCGCTGCGGGCCGTCGAGCCGCGCGTGCTGACCACGCCACAGGGACCGCAACCCTACCCCTACCCAGTGCCCGGGCTGGACGGCGAACATCGAGACAGCCTCATCGCCGCGTTGAGCGATGCGGCCGCCACAGGCGACGATCCCCGTGCCCTCCTTGTCCCTGCCGAGTTGATCGAGGCCCTCGCAGAGCGTGTCAGAGCCGGGGAGAGCAAGCTGTCCCGACTCCAGGATCAGCTTGTCCAGCTCGGCGATCCAGCACGATCGAGAGCCCACGGCGATCTGCTTCTGTCCCGTATGCAGAACGTTCCCCGCGGGGCCTCCTCGGTGTCGCTCGAAGGCTTCGAAGGCAAGACGATCCGAATCTCCCTCGATCCAACGCTCGCTCCCCACCAGAACGCGGCGCGGTACTACGATCGGGCCGCGCGCTCAGAGCGCGCAGCCGAGACTCTGCCCGGACTGATCGAGGAGGCCGGCACGGAGCTCGAGACCTGGTACGCGCTGGAGGAAGGCGTTCGCGAGGGCAACGTGGATCTCGATGAGCTGCGGCGTCGGGTGGGTGAGCCTCGCCCGGGGCGTGGACAGCGCGGAGACCTGATGCCGCGGCTGCCGTACCATCGCTTCCGCAGCTCGGTCGGCACCGAGATCCGAGTAGGACGGAACGCCCACTCGAACGACGATCTCACGTTCCATCACTCCGACCCCGACGACGTCTGGCTACACGCGAGGCACGGTGCCGGCGCTCACGTGATCCTGCGCTGGCGTGGCGAGGGGAGCCCGGCGCCAAGGGACCTCGAAGAGGCTGCGACACTCGCCGCGGTAAACTCCAAAGGTCGCTCGGCAGGCAGCGTCCCTGTGGACTGGACACGTCGCAAATACGTGCGGAAGCCGCGTAAGGCACCCGCCGGGACGGTCGTCATGGAGCGGGCCAAGACGGTGTTCGTGACCCCCGACCCCACCATCGTGGACAAGCTCCGGTGGACCGACGAGGGTTGAGCCGTCACGTCCCGGTTCGGGTCTTCTCCCACTCCCAGTCCATCGCGGCCCGGAGCTCGGCCACGAGATCCCCCACTCCGGCGACACCACCCTCCCCGTACCGATCGATGAGCGCACTCCCCACGACGACCCCGTCCGCTACCCTGGCCAGGCTCGCCGCTTGTTCCGGAGTGGAGATCCCGAAGCCGACTGCAACGGGAAGGCCGACGGTCTTTCTCAGCGTCTCCACCTCGATCCGCAGATCGTGCCGCATCTGCACACGCGCTCCCGTGACGCCGGTCCTGGAGATGTAGTAGAGGAACCCGGTCGCGGAGGAGGTGATGACAGCGATCCGCTCTGTGGGCGTCGTCGGCGCGACGAGGCGAATGAGATCGAGCCCGGACCTCGTCAGGCGGCTCTCGAGGCCGCGGTCGACGCCGGCAGGCAGGTCGGTGAGGAGGAGGCCCTGCGCACCCGCTTCCGACGCGGCTACGACGAAGTCCTCGATACCGTACCGCAGGATTGGGTTCAAATAGCTGAAAAGGACCACCGGAGTGTCGTGGTCTGCCCGGAACGTGCGCAGGGTCTCCAGCGCGCCCGACACCGACATGCCCGCTTCCAGGGCACGGCATGACGCCCGCTGGATTGTCGGACCGTCAGCCAGCGGATCGCTGAACGGAATCCCGAGCTCGATGATGTCGGCTCCCGCCCGCGCAATGGCGTCGAGCACGCCCAGCCCCTCGTCCGCGTCAGGGTATCCAGCCGTGAAGTAGGGAATCAGGGCGGCTCGGCCCGCAGCCCTGCAACGGGTGAAGCAACGGGCCAGCGGCATCGAACTCCTCCTCGCGAGCGTGGCTGCGGCCCGCACTGCCACTACGGTGGCCACTACATCAAGTAGTCGGCGACTCGGATTCCGTATTTCTGGGGGTCGGCCGTCTTGATGATCGACCGCCGAGCTTTCGAGGTGTCCGGGTCGATTTCCGAGAGGTCGGCGACGGTGGGCGTCCCGAGGGGGACCCCCATGGCGTCGGAGATGATCTTGACCGTCGGCTGGTGCAGCTTGCTCAAGTCGGGGTTCACCCCCGATACGATGCCCATCTCGAGGGTGTCGAGGATGGCGAGTGTCCCGATGGGGAACACGCCGGTCGAGTTGATGAGGGCCTTGACGATGAGAGGGTCGAAGCCGCGCCGCGGATTGTCGCGCATCTCCTTGAGCACCTGGTCCGGCGGCCAGGGCTTGTACTGGTAGCTCCGGACAGACGTGCCGGCGTCGAACCCGTCAGCCACGGCGACGATACGAGAAAAGAGTCCGGGCAAGCGCGGACGGTGGCTCGTCGGATACCCCGTCGCGTCGACCTTCATGTGGTGCTCGTAGGCGACCAGCATCTGGCGGTAGGGCACCTCCGCGAAGCCGTGAAGCTTGAACAGCACCAGGAGCCCCTCGGTCGGGTGCTCACGCAGGTGCTTCCATTCTTCGTCGTCGAGCCCCGAGGGCTTGTTGATGATTTCGGGGTCGAGGCGCATCTTGCCGACGTCGTGGAACAGGGCAGCCAGACCGAGGTCGTAGAGCTGCAGCTTCACCAAACCCAGTCGTTGGCCGATCACGATCGAGAAGATGCACACATTGACCGAGTGGCTGAACGTATACTCGTCGAAGTCACGCAGCGTGGTCATGGTGATCATCGAGGGCTCATTGACGAGCACCTGATCGACGATGGTCTGCACCGACCGCTTCACCTTGCGGACGTTGACGGCCCTCCCGAGTCGCATGTCGGTCAGCGCGTCGTGGGCCATGCGGACCGACTGGGCGTACGTCCGCTTGGCTGCCTCCAGCTGCTCCGCTTCCTCGATCGCGGGTTGATGGACCTCTTTCTCGGGCTCCACCTCGATGTGCGCGATGGGGGTCCCGGCCATCCTGTCCAGGAAGGCGGCGTAGGGATCGTCCTTCCCAGGCTCCCTGAACAGGAGCGACAGGAACGCGGCCCACTCTTCTCGGGTCACGCCGGGACGGACGTCTACGCCCCCGAGCCCGTGATCCAGAAGTGCCCGGGCAAAGGCCCCAAACGTCGCGTAGTTGGTGAGGTCCAGTCGCAGCCGGGTCTCGTTCAGGAAGAAGAAATCGCCCAATACGCGGAGGTCGACCCCCTGCTCTTTCTCGATGAGCCCGGTGACCATCGAGTGAAGCTCGTCCAAGGCGTTCTGAACGGTGACGTTCTCGACCGGGTAGAACTTCAGTGCCCGAAGCGCCGCGTAGAGCGTCGCCAGTAGGCGACGCCCGGCGTCCTGTAGGCTCGTCGAGTCGCTCACTAGCCCTCTCCCCGAAGCGCGCGGCTCACGGCGTTGCGGACGATAGGCTGAGTCTCCTCTCGGGCCGCCTCGAGCGCGGCCGACGCCTCTGGAGTCCGCACTCTTCCCAAGGCGAGCGCCGCGCACGCCCTGATCTCGGGCTCTTCTTTCCGCCCAAGAAACCCCCTTCCGTTCAAGAGCCGATCGAGGATCTGTGTGGCCTGCTTGTCCCCCATGACGCCGTAACTCTCGAATAGCGCGATCTTCTCCGTCAGATCAGCCTGTCGGATCCGCTTTCCCTTCAGCACGTTACGGAAAGCGGTCGCAGCCGGGAGGTACTTCAGCTCGGCGAGGCCTTTGGCCGTGGCGATCCGAACCTCCCGATCCGGGTCGGAGAGCCCCTCCTGGAGCTGGCCCGTCACGGTGGGCGCGCGCAGGCCCACGGCCGAGTCCACCGCTGCCATGCGCACGCCTGCGTCGGAGTGCTTGAGCAGCTGCAGAATCGCGGGCGCCGCGTCTGTGAGCCGGAGGCGCCCAGCGAGTCGGGCGGCCCCCGCCATGATCGCGGGATCACCCGACCCCAGGAGATCCAGCACCGCGGGGCGGTTCGCTTCGGCGATCCCTTGAACCGCCTCACGGAGCACGGGCTGCAACTCCTTCTTCTCCAAAAGCTCAGAGGCGCGTACCAGGGGCCCGAGCGCACCCGCGTGAAGATGCCTCAGGAAGGCGCCCAGCTCGCGTGCCCGCGGCGTGATGGCCCCGTCCTCGAGGGCGCGCACCAACTCCTGTACGGAAGCCGGCAAGCTCAGCGCGTCGACGATGTGATCGGCTTCTGCTTGCCGGGCAGGGTCCAGGATGCCGTCCGCCACGCGCAGCTTGCTCAGCTCCTCGAGCACGGCGCCGGCTGCGTCGAGAGCCCCATGGCTGAGGAAATTCGAGAGCAAGGTCTCGATGATGCTCAGGATCTCGGACTGGCGCTCCGGGCTCTCTGGTTCCTCTAATCGATCGAACAGCGCGTCGAGGACATCTCCACGCAGGTCCCGACGCTTCTCCTTGTCGAGCTCCGCGTGGATGCGTTCCATCTCGCGCGGATCCAACGAGTAGAGCGTCGGATTGAAGTCCTCCCGCGAGATCGTCGGTTGAGCGATGGACGCGGCTTCGCCTTCCTCCTCGCTTCCCTCTTCGGCCTCCTCCCCGACCTCCCCTTCGAGGACGAGGCCGAAATCGGTGAATCCCGGCGCCTGTGCCTCCGGCACCTCGAGCCCCTCCGCGAGGAGGTCGATGTAGGTGTGTCTGAAGAGTTGGAGATCGGCATCCCAGAGAATCGTCAGGAGGTCGTCTCCCTCGGCTCGGAGATGCCGGGCACGCTGCAGCGCGTTCAGAAGCGGTTCGACTTCCTCGTCTTCGATACCGGGCAGGAAGGTGATTTCGCGGATTCCGTCCTTATAGAGGAGGAAAGCCAAGGAGTCCGTGCGTGAGTCGCTCCGGTAGACCTCCTGGCCGTGATAGGCGAGGCGCTCCTCCTCGACGTGGAGTGGGAGCTTGTCGAGCTCCACCCAAATCTCGCGGAAGGCGTTCCTGAGATTCGTGACGAAGCGCTGGTAAACCGGGTTGTTCTCGTCGTAGAGCTGATAGGCCCGCAATGCCTTCGTGAACGTCGCAAGCAGGGCCTGGATGGGCTCCAGGTGAGCTTCGGACAGGTCTTCCCACTCGGCCGAGACCGCAAGGCCCTGATCAGCAGCCTCCAGAGGTCTATCCGTCAACGATCATCGTCCTCGATGGTGGGTGGCCGCTGGAGATCCGCGCCCGTCAGGGCGAAGCCCCTTAAAGGATCGGCGCCGGATCGCCCAGTCCTAAGCCTTCCGCACGTCGATTCGGGGAACATTAGAGGATCGGACCTGCTCCGCCAATGCGCGCCACGTGCGCGACGTCTTTGTCACCGCGGCCGCTCAGGCAAACCACGATGGGCCCATCGGGCGCAAGCCCCATCCCCGCCTTGAAGATATAGGCCACGGCGTGGGCGGTTTCCAGAGCCGGAATGATTCCCTCGAGGCCCGAGAGCCGGTGGAATGCTTCGAGCGCCTCTTCGTCGGTCACGGTCTCGTACCTTGCTCGGCCACGGTCCTTGAGGTGGGAGTGCTCGGGACCGACGCCGGGGTAGTCCAGCCCTGCGGATACCGAGTGGGCGGGAGCGACCTGTCCGTCTTCGTCCTGGAGGAGATAGCTGAAGGACCCGTGGAGCACGCCGGGCCGTCCCGCCGTCAGCGATGCCGAGTGGCGTCCACTCGCCAGGCCTTGGCCCGCCGCCTCCACGCCGATGAGACGCACCTCCTCATGAGGGACGAAGGCGTGGAAGATGCCCATCGCGTTTGATCCCCCTCCGACGCACGCGACGATGGATCCCGGGAGCCGGCCCTCGACAGCCTCGAGCTGGGCCCGCGTCTCCTCGCCGATCACGGCTTGGAAGTCCCGCACTATGCGTGGGAACGGGTCGGGCCCGACCACCGATCCGATGATGTAGTGCGTGTCGCGCACGTTCGTGACCCAATCCCTGATGGCCTCGTTCGTGGCGTCCTTCAGGGTTCGGGTCCCAGCGTCGACCGAGCGCACCTCGGCCCCCAGGAGTCGCATCCGGTAGACGTTGAGTGCCTGTCGCTCGATATCCTCGGCGCCCATGTACACGACGCAATCCAGGTCGAACAGCGCGCACGCCGTCGCGGTCGCCACGCCATGCTGGCCGGCGCCGGTTTCGGCGATGATGCGCGCCTTCCCCATTCGCCGTGCCAGGAGAGCTTGGCCGATGGTGTTGTTGATCTTATGGGCGCCCGTGTGGTTGAGGTCTTCCCGCTTGAAGTAGATCGGGCCGGCTCCGATGGCGTCCTCCACTCGGTGGGCTCGGTACAGTGGGGAGGGGCGGCCCACGAAGTCCTTCAGCAGGCCCGCCAGCTCGTCGGCAAAAGCTGGATCGGCGGAGGCCTCGACGTACGCCGCCTGCAGCGTGTCGAGCGCGGAGATCAGCGTCTCAGGCACGTACCGGCCACCGAAGGGGCCGAACCGGTCAGATGCATGCTCGAGCGGCCCGCCTACACTCAAGTGCCAGTCCCTCCCGCGCGGGCCCGCTCGACGAAACGACGCACTTTCTCCGGGTCCTTGACCCCCAACTCGAGCTCGACGCCCGAGCTAACATCTACGACATCCGGAAGGAGCGTCGACACCGCCTCGCTGACGTTGTCCGGCGTCAGCCCACCGGCCGCGACAAACTCCAGGTCCGGCGCGAACTGGCGGCGCACCGCCGCAAGGCGATCCCACGGGAAGCGCACTCCGGCCCCTCCCCTCAAGTCGGGGTCCCAGCCGTCCAGAAGCAACGCATCTGCAGCGTAGCGAAAGAGCTCGAGAGCGCTCTCCGCGTCCTCAGCGGACCGGATCTGCTTCGCCTTCCAAACCCGCCAAGGGCCACGGTCGCGCAGGAGAGTCGCCAACTCCGGGGTCTCGTCGCCGTGAAGCTGGACGACCGAGGCGCCCGCCGCCTGGGCCACCGAGACGGCATCCTCGAGCCTCGGATCCACGAACACGGCGACGAGGGGCAAGCCGGCGGCGTGAGCGACCGCCTGCGCGGTCGGGATCTCCACACTTCTCGAGAAGCCCGGCGAAAGGATCGTGCCCACGTAGTCGGCCCCCGCCTCGGCGGCGATGCGGGCGTCCTCCGACCGCATCAGCCCACAGATCTTGACCCTCGGCTCAGACAAGAGCGCGCCCTCCGCGCGGTACACCGATCAGCTCCGCCAGCGCATCTCCAGGGCTGGGTCTTCGGAGGAGCGCCTCGCCAACGAGCACTGCATCGGCGCCGGCGGCACCCACGGCGGCGACGTCCGATCGAGTCGACAACCCGCTTTCCGAGACCACGATCACTTCCGCGGGAACCCGACCGACCAAGCCGAGTGTCACGTCAAGCCGGGATTTGAACGTCGACAGATCCCTGTTGTTCACACCGACCACCCACGCCCCCGCCTCCAGCGCACGTTCGAGCTCCGTCTCGTCGTGGATCTCCACGAGTGCCGTCATGCCGAGCTCACGGGCACCCGCGAGTAGCTCGTGCAAGAGCGCGCTCTCGAGGATACGCACGATCAGCAGCACGGCGTCCGCCCCCGCACCTCTGGACTCGAGTAGTTGCACTGGGTGAACCAAGAAGTCCTTGCGCAACAAAGGCAGTTCGGTCCGGTCGCGAATGCGCCGGAAGTCGTCGAGACTCCCCCCGAAGTACTCCCGGTCGGTCAGGATGCTGAGGGCCGCGGCACCCGAGCTCGCATAGTCGGTCGCGAGGGCCACGGCGTCGAGATCGACGCGGATCGCTCCTGCCCCGGGAGACCGTCTCTTCACCTCGGCGATGACGGCGACCTCGCGTTCCGTTCGGATCACTGCCGCGAAGTCTAAGGGCGGAGGCGCGTAGCGCGCCGCGCGGTCCAACTCCGCCTCGAGCCTCTCGAGGGCAGCCACCTCCGCACGCTTGCTCTGAACGATCCGCTCGAGGATGGTCAGGGTCCCGGAACCGCCTTGCGTTTCGGGCAACCTTCGGGTATCCTTATTCGGGTCTTGTTCGGGTTGCTTCCACGGAGGAGAGCCGATGCCCCTCACGAAACGACAGAAACAAATCTTGGATCACATCGAGGCGTTCATCGACGAGAATGGGTACGCCCCCAGCTTCGAAGAGATCGCTCACGCCTTCGGATACACCTCACTAGCGACGGTCCACGAGCACCTCAGCAATCTGGAGCGGAAGGGCTACATCCGGAAGGCCTACAACGAGAGCCGTTCCATCGAGCTCGTCCGGGACGAGAACGAGGTGCCGACGGTCGAGCTGCCCCTCTTGGGCGCCGTCGCCGCCGGCCTTCCCATCGAGGCCATCCAGGACACTGAAACCCTCTCGATCCCGCCCGCCATGGTGCGCAGCGGCCGCGACAACTACGTCCTGCGCGTCGAGGGGGATTCGATGGTCGACGAGCAGATACGGGACGGAGACTACATCGTTGTGAGCTCCCAGCCCACGGCGCACGAAGGTGAGATGGTCGTAGCCCTCGTGGGAGGCGACTCAGCCACCGTGAAGAAATTCTATCGCGAATCCCACGATCGCATCCGACTCCAGCCCTCGAACGAGAGGATGGAGCCGATCGTCGTAGACGCCCACGACGTCGAAATCCAAGGGGTCGTCGTCGGAGTGATCCGCAAATATTGAGCTGAGCAAGCGCAAATATTGAGCTGAGCAAGCGCTCGCCGAGTCTTTCGACGACGCGTAGGCACCCTTGGGGGCCGGCAGGGGCCGGCGAGGGAGATGAAGAGATGAGGATTCCGTTCGCCTTGGGAAGACTAAAAGACCGATCCGCCGAGATCATCGTCATGGACGACGCCGTGTCAGCGGAACGAGCTCTCGCCTACCCCGCACCCTGGCTCGTCCGAGTGCCGAGGCGTCTCCCCAGAGTGAGACCTGCTTGATCTCCGAGTTCCTGACGGGCTGGCGGGCATAGCGAACCCTGTACGAGCGTAGGGGGGTCCCTAGGTCGGCCTACCGTTCCAAGTCCATGCTGGCCTCTCGTAGATCGGCCAGCTTCTGCGAAGCCCGTCCACCGTCGAGAGATTCGATCGCCCTGTCGACGCCCTCCTTCAGGGAATCGGCTTGGCCAGCCACCCAGATCGCCGCGCCCGCGTTCATGACCGTGATGGTCCGCGGCGATCTCCGCTCGCGGCCCTCGAGCACGGCCGAGATCAAGTCTGCGTTCTCTTGCGGTGTGCCTCCCGCAAGCGAGGCCAGGTCATCCGGTTCGAGACCCATCTCACGGGGCGAGACCTCCAGTTCAGTCACTTCGCCATCGTCGAGCTCGGCTACGCGACTCGGCCCGCTCGGGCTGAGCTCGTCCATGCCCGGCGCTCCGTGGACGACGAGGGCCCGCTGGTGTCCGAGCTCGCACAGTGCGTGGACGACGAGGCTCACCCATGCCGGGTCCGATACGCCCACCACCTGGCGTCCGACCCCGGCGGGATTCGTCAGTGGCCCAAGAAGGTTCATGATCGTGGGAACCCCGAGCTCTCGACGGACCGGCCCGACGTGCCGCATGGCCGGGTGCAGTAGGGGCGCGAACATGAAGACGATCCCTGCCTCGCGAAGCACACGGCTCATCTCCTCAGGGGGCATCTCGATGCGCACGCCGAGCGCCTCCAGGGCGTCGGCGCTGCCGCTCCGCGAGGTGAAGGAACGGTTCCCATGCTTGGCGACGCGAACGCCGGCGCCGGCAGCGACGAGCGCCGCGGCGGTCGACACGTTGAAAGTCGTGACGACGCCGCCCCCGGTGCCGCACGTGTCCACCAGCTCGTGAGTGCGTTCGGAGGTCACCGGTACCATCGCCCGGCGTAACGCCCTGACCCCACCGGCAATCTCCGCCGGGACGACGCCCTTTGTCCGCAAACCCATGAGGAACGCGGCCAAAGCCGCCGGCGAGGCTTCGCCGGACATGATCGTGTTGAACGCGCCTTCCGCCTGGTCGGCGCTCAGGTCAGACCCCTCGGACACCGTCTCGATGAGAGGTCCGAGATCCCGCTTCGTTGCGTCGTCCATTGTCGCGTCCAGGTCGCGATGAGTACCGCCGAAACCGAGCCGACGATCGTACGAAACGAGGTCGCGGGCGGTCAATGAGGTCGCCCTCGGCCGGGTTGTTGACACGAGGGTCGGCGGTCCTAGCTTTCGGGCGTCATGGCCGGGGAAGAACGCTCCTTCCGATTCATTCTGCACTATGACGGTTCAGGCTTCTTCGGCTGGCAGATCCAGCGGGAGGAACGGACGGTTCAGGGGGAGCTGCAAGCGGCCCTCGAACGCCTCACTGGCGCGCCTCGCAGCGTGACGGCGGCGGGCCGGACGGACCGGGGCGTTCACGCGACGGGCCAGGTGGCCTCCGTGACCCTGACCGACCGGTGGACCGCAGGTTCCTTGCGCAAAGCTCTCAACGCGGTGCTTCCCTCCGACCTTTGGGTCGCCGATGCGGCCCTCGCCCCCCCGGAATTCCACCCTCGATACGATGCGATTGCGCGCGTGTACAGCTACCGGCTCGGGGTCGACGAGCGGGCTGACTCACCGTTTCGACGAGCGTGGTGCTGGCCGCTCGTTCGCCAGCTGAACACCGACCTCTTGAATGCCTCGGCGGCCGTCCTCCCCGGTGATCACTCGTTCAAGGCTTTCGCCAAGGCCGGTCAGGAGGAGCGAGGTGACCGTTGCACCATCGCCGGCGCCCGCTGGACTCAGTGGGAGCTCGGCTCGGAGCTCACAATCACGGCCAACCGGTTCCTGCACCACATGGTCCGCTACCTCGTCGGCACAATGGTCGACATCGCACGCGGCAGGCGGCCTCTCGACGACATGGAGAGACTCTTGGACCCGGGTGATTCCGAGCTCGAGACTTCGCCGCCAGCCCCGCCACGGGGGCTCTTCTTGCGTCACGTGGAATACGCCGAGGCCGCCATCGCCATCCC
This sequence comes from Longimicrobiales bacterium, assembly GCA_965248625.1. Lineage (GTDB taxonomy): Bacteria > Gemmatimonadota > Gemmatimonadetes > Longimicrobiales > Gaopeijiaceae. The sequence continues at coordinate 4,881,100 of OZ252109.1, forward strand.
CGAAACCGATTCTGAAGGGAGTACCACGAGCTGATGAAGATCTTCCTGGACACCGCCGACCTGGCCGAGATCGAACGTGCAGCGGCCGCCAGCCTCATCGATGGGGTCACGACCAACCCGTCGCTGTTGGCCAAGGTTGCCGGCTCGCAGGATCCGCGCGAGATCTTCCTCGCGATCTGTGCAGCGGTGGACGGACCCGTCAGCGCAGAGGTCGTGGCCCTCGACAAAGAGACCATGGTCACAGAGGGCCGCCGACTGGCCGGGATCCACGACAATATCGTCGTGAAGGTGCCCCTCACGGAGGACGGACTGGTCGCCTGCCGCGCGCTCCGTCAAGAGGGAATCCGGGTCAACGTCACCCTCTGCTTCTCCGCACCGCAGGCCCTTCTCGCAGCTAAGGCGGGCGCCACCTACATCTCACCCTTCATCGGCCGGCTGGACGACGTGGGGCACGACGGCGTAGACCTGATTCGTCAGATCCGCGAGGTGTACGACAACTACGGGGTGCAGACTGAGATCCTGGCCGCCTCCCTCCGGCACACGAGGCACGTCGTCGAGGTCATGTCCCTGGGAGCAGACGTGGCGACGCTCCCAGCGAAGGTCCTGTATCAGTTGATTCGTCATCCGCTGACCGATACGGGGCTAGAGGCCTTCCTCGCCGATTGGGAGACCCTGGGTCGTGACGTCTAGCCTGACCTTCGGTCGTGACCTCTAGATTGAACGAGAGGCCTTGGACTTGAGATCTCGGAGCTCCCAGACCCGAGAGAGCGCGCTCTCTCAGGCGTGGCTCCCGGCCGCCGCGCTGATCTCGGGCTGCGTGGTCGCCGCGTGCAGCGCCCCGGATGGGCGCCTCGGTAGCGCGGCTGCCACTGACGACACTCGGGCTGGGCTGGCCTCCTTCGGCGCGACGACCGCGTCGGTCCGCACCCCGGTGCAAGGCGCGGCGGCCGCCTCGGACCAGCTGCAGGCCTCGCGAACGACCGCAATCGTGGAGGCTTCGGAGCGGGCCGCCCCCGCCGTGGTCACGGTCGGGGTCATGCGTCGCGAGCGTGTTCGACCTCGCACGTTCTTCGAGAGCTTCATGCTGCCCCCCGGAGCCGCGAGGAGGGTGTCCGGCTTCGGCTCCGGGTTCGTGATCGACTCCGAAGGAATCATTCTCACCAACGAGCACGTCGTGGCAGGGGCGGAGCAAGTGCTGGTGACGCTCCCGGACGGACGCGACTTCGATGCGGACGTCGTGGGAGCCGACCCGCTGACGGACGTCGCGGTGCTCCGCATCCCAGGCGACGGCCGGCCGCTTCCAGCCGTCGAGCTCGGGTCTTCGCGCGGGCTCCTGATCGGCGAGTGGGTCGTGGCCATCGGCAATCCATTCGGGAACCTGATTTCGAACCCTGAGCCGAGTGTCACGGCCGGAGTGGTCAGCGCCGTGGGCCGGCACATCATTCCCTCGTCCGAGGACGAAGGCTTCTATCTGGGCATGATTCAGACGGACGCGTCCATCAACCCGGGCAACTCCGCGGTCCGCTCGTGAACGCCTTGGGCCGGGTCATCGGAGTCAACAGCTCGATCTTCTCACGAAGTGGAGGCAGCGAAGGGCTGGGGTTTGCCATCCCGATCGACCGTGCATTGAGCATCGCGGCCGACCTGCTCGCCCACGGCGAGGTGCGGCGCGCCTGGGTAGGCGTCGATGTCGAGGCAGAGCCTGCAGACCCCGCCGACCCCTGGCAGAGGACACGCGGAGTGCGTGCGGCGCGAGTCGCTCCGGACTCGCCGGCGGAGCGGGCGGGGGTGCGCCTCGGACAGCGGGTGCTGCGAGCCAATGGAAGAAGGCTTGCTAACCCGCTCGACTTCGAGGCCGTGCTGTTGGACCTGAGAGCGGGGGACCCGGTCGAGCTCGACTTGGAAGGCGTCGCCCGCGCCGTGTCCATGGTTACCGAGGCGCTGCCGTCCGTGAATGCCCAACGCATCACGGTGCTTCAGCAGCTTCAGCTCATTACGGTTACGCCGGCCATCCAGGCGGAGCGCGACCTCGCCAGCGAAAGGGGGGCGTTGATTGTCGAGATCGACCCTCGGGTGAGCGCCAACATCGGCCTTCGCGAAGGCGACGTGCTCATACAGATCAACAGCGTGCCCATCGAGCGCGCCGAAGATGTCGAGCGCGCCCTCAGTCAGGTCCCGGACCGCGGTCGGGTCCAGCTCTACTTCGAGCGAAATGGCGGCATGAGCCTCCGTACCCTCGTGCTCGCAAGATGAGCGTCCAGTGACGCTGCCATCCAAGACGGCTGCGAGCACGTCGGCGCCCGAAGGCTACGTCCACCCACTCACCGGACGCTACGCATCCGCGGAGATGCAGCGAGCGTTCTCTCCAGCCCGGAAGTTCACGACCTGGAGGCGGCTTTGGATCGCGCTGGCAGAGTCCCAGAAGCAGCTCGGCCTGGAGATACCGGACGATGCCGTGCGTCAGATGAAGGATGTGGTCGAGGACATCGACCTCGGCCGGGCGGCCGAGCTGGAGCGTCGGTTCCGCCACGACGTGATGGCCCACGTGTACCTCTACGGCGAGGCGGCGCCGGCGGCACGTGCCATCATCCACCTCGGGGCGACGAGCGCCTTCGTCAGCGACAATGCAGACCTCATCATCCATCGAGAGGCACTCACGCTCGTCCGAGACCGGGTCGTCCGATCGATCGCGGCTCTAGCTGATTTCGCGCGCCGCTACCGGAGCCTGTCCACGCTGGGCTACACGCATTTCCAGCCGGCGCAGCCAACCACCGTGGGAAAGCGGGCGACCCTGTGGATACAGGACCTACTGCTCGACCTTGAAGAGGTCGAGTTCCGGCTCCGATCTCTTCGCTTCCGAGGGGTTCGGGGCACGACCGGGAGCCAAGCATCGTTTCTCGATCTCTTCGACGGCAATCACGCGAAGGTCGAGGCTCTCGACGGCGCGGTGGCACGGCGTATGGACTTCGAGAGACGCTACGACGTGAGTGGGCAGACCTACCCGCGCAAAGTGGACGCGGCCGTGCTGGGCACGCTCTCGGGGGTTGCCGTGTCCGCGTCCAAGATGGCTCATGACCTCCGGCTGCTGGCCCATCTCCGCGAGGTGGAGGAGCCGTTCGAGAGCGAGCAGATCGGATCGTCGGCGATGCCGTACAAGCGCAACCCCATGCGCGCCGAGCGCATTTGCGCTCTGACGCGCCACGTGATCACGCTGTACCAGGACGCGGCGGTCACGGCGGCCACGCAGTGGCTCGAGCGAAGCCTCGACGACTCCGCGAACCGCAGGTTGAGCTTGCCCGACGCGTTCCTCACTTTGGATGGGGCGCTCGTCCTGGTGGAGAACGTGTCGAGCGGCTTGATCGTCAACGAGTCGGTCGTCCGGCGCTCGCTCCAGACCCAGCTGCCCTTCATGGCCACCGAGACGATCCTCATGCGCGCGACGGCGGACGGAGGCGATCGGCAGTCGCTTCACGAGCGGATCCGCCAGCATGCTCACGCCGCCGCTCGGAAGATGAAGGAAGACGGCGCAGACCCGGACCTGCTCGAGCGCATCGCGGACGACGACGCCTTCGGACTCGACTTGGGCGAGTTGACGAAGCTGCTCGACACGGCGCGATTCGTGGGTCGCGCCCCCGAGCAAGTGGATCACTTCCTGGAGGGAGCGGTGCAACCCGTCCTCGATCGCCTCGGACCCGCGGCGCAGTCGAGTCTCGGCGCACCTGAAGTTCTGGTTTGACCATCTCTAAGAGCGACGAATCGCTGGTTCACAAAATGACGAAGATCGAGGTGAAGACGTGACGACGATCGTGGATTCTGCCCTACCTCTCCAGCTGCTGCACCGCGGCAAGGTCCGCGATGTGTACGAGGCGGGCTCGGACGAGCTCCTGATCGTGACGAGTGACCGGGTGAGTGCCTTCGACGTCGTGCTTGGGCAGCCCATTCCGTGCAAGGGCGAGGTGCTTACCCAGCTGACCGCGTGGTGGCTGGACCGATTCTCCGGGTGGGTGGACCACCACCTCATCGCTGTCCGATCGGGCGAGATCGTCGATCGCATGCCTGAGCTGGCGGACAGTGCCGACCGTTGGGCGGGGAGGGCGATGCTGGTACGCCGCACGAAGCCCGTGATGGTCGAATGCGTGGTGCGTGGCTATCTCTCTGGCTCGGCCTGGCGGGAATACCGGCGCGCGGGCACGCTCGCCGGTGAGGCACTCCCAGGCGGGCTCGTGGAAAGCGACCGGCTCGAACCGGCGATCTTCTCGCCGTCGACCAAAGCGACCGAGGGCCACGACGAGAACATCACCTACGACGACGTGATCCGCGAAGTCGGCGCGTCGATGGCGACTCGGTTGCGAGACCTCTCGTTGGACATCTACGGAGCCGGCTCGAAGACGGCGCACGAGCGAGGAATCATCCTTGCGGACACGAAGTTCGAGTTCGGCATCGACCCCGCCGGCGACCTGCTCGTCATCGACGAGGTGCTCACCCCCGACTCTTCACGCTTCTGGCCGGCGGAGTCATACGCACCCGGCAGGGGTCAGCCGTCGTTGGACAAACAACCGATCCGAGACCATCTGGACGCAGAATCGGATTGGAACAAGACGCCTCCGGCGCCACCTCTACCTTCGGAGGTGCTCGAGGAGTCGTCCCGCAGATACCTGGAGATCTTCCAGCGACTCACGGGAGTCGCGCTCGAGGACTACGTGGCCCCACATTTCGGCAGCGACAGTGAGTAGCGCACGCAGGGACCCAGAGCGCGGGAGCCGGAAATGATCGTCAGGAGGGACCCGAGGCCGCGGCGAAAGCTGCAGCGCGGCATCATCATCATCCCCTCCACGTTCACGCTCGCCAACCTGTTCTTCGGGGTCTTCGCCATGGTTATGGCGGACCGCGGGGAGTTCATCTGGGCCGGCTGGTTCATCGTGTTCGCCGGCGTGCTGGACATGCTGGACGGCCGAGTGGCTCGGTTCACGAGCACAGGCTCACGCTTCGGGGCCGAGCTGGACTCGCTCGTAGACGCAATCAGCTTCGGCGTCGCGCCTGCGATGATCATGTACCGCTTGTACCTGGGAGAGGGCCCCTGGAACTGGCTCCTCTCTTTCGTCTATGTGACGGCGGTCGTCGTGCGGCTCGCTCGCTTCAACGTCGAACAGGGGGGCGAAGCCAAGCGCTACTTCCACGGGCTTCCATCCCCCACCGCGGGGATGATTCTCGCGACGTGGTACCCATTCACCCAGACCCGAATCTTCGAAATCTACCTCGGTGGGCTGCCCTGGCCGCAGATCATGGGCGTGCTGATGATCCTGCTCTCGGCCCTCATGCTGAGCCACGTGCCGTACGCGCTCTTCCCCCGCCTCGGGTTCGGCACGCCGAAGGCGCGGTTCAACACCGTCTTCGTTCTCGCGGCCATGTTCACCGCCGTCGCACTACCGCGATACTACTGGTTCCCCGCTCTCTGGCTCTACACGGTCTGGGGACTCGTGAAGTCGGTGATCCTCGGTTTCCTGGATCGGCTCCCGGACAAGGACCCGTTGCTCGACGAGCCGGAGGACGACGAGTCCGGTACGGAGCCGCGATCGCTCGACTATGGAGCGCTAGGACCACCGCACTTCTCCAGAGAGAGGGGTGAACATATGGACGAAGGATATCCGGAGGACGAAATTTGACCCTGTACCACACCGAGATCCGTGTCACCCCCCGTCCGGGGCTGCTGGACCCTCAGGGAAAGGCAATCCATCACGCGCTCGACTCGCTCGGTTTCCCCGGCATAGACGAAGTGCGGGTGGGCAAGGTCATCGCGATCGACCTGGAGGCAGACTCGGCTGATGACGCCCGCGCACTCGCCCAGGCCATGTGCGCAAAGCTGTTGGCGAACCCCGTCACCGAGGACTTCGTCGTGGACGTTCAAGCGGCAGGGGCGGGGGCGGCCGCGTGAGGGCGGTCGTCATCACGTTTCCGGGCTCCAACTGCGACTACGATTGCTTCAAGGCATTGAAGGCCGTGGTCGAGGCCGAGGCGCGCTTCGTGTGGCATCGAGAGCGTGAGCTGGGTGATGCCGACCTCGTGGTCGTTCCCGGAGGCTTCTCCTACGGGGACTATCTCCGTCCAGGAGCGATCGCGCGATTCAGTCCGATCATGGAGGAGGTCGCCCGGTTCGCTGAGCGCGGGGGCATCGTCCTCGGGGTCTGTAACGGGTTCCAGATCCTCTGCGAGGCGGGACTGCTGCCCGGCGCGCTTCTCCGCAACGTCTCGCTCAAGTTCCAGAGTCACGACGTCCAACTTCGTGTAGAGACGACGGACACCGTGTTCACGTCTGCGTACGAGAACGGACAGATCCTGAGAATGCCCATCGCGCACGCGGACGGGAACTACCACGCCGACGACGAAACGCTGGCCCGCCTAGAGGGAGAGGGGCGAATCGTCTTCCGCTACGTGACGCGAGAGGGCGCAGTGGTGCCGGGGTCGAATCCGAACGGATCGGCGCACAACATTGCAGGCATCGTCAACGAACGTGGCAACGTGATTGGCATGATGCCTCACCCGGAGCGCGCAGTCGAGGACGTCCTGGGGTCGACGGACGGACTTGGCCTGTTCGAATCCTTGATGGCCCACTTCGCGCCTGCGGGGGTCGCGTGACGGCGTATGGATTCGGTGCCGGAACGACCGCTTCGATCACGGCTCCCGCGCCTCGGCCTGGCGACCCCGAGGTCACATCCGCCCTCGTGGCGGACCACGGGCTCTCTCCGGAGGAGTACGAGAAGGTCGTGGTCCACCTCGGACGCACGCCGACGTTCACCGAGCTGGGCGTGTTCTCTGCGATGTGGTCGGAGCATTGTGGATACAAGAATTCCAAGCGCCTCCTGAGGCTGCTGCCGACCGATGCCCCTTGGGTCATCCAAGGCCCGGGCGAGAACGCCGGCGTGATCGACATCGGCGACGGGTTCGCGCTCGCCTTCAAGATCGAGTCCCACAACCACCCGTCCGCGGTCGAGCCCTACCAGGGCGCCGCCACCGGCGTGGGCGGGATCCTGCGCGACGTGTTCACCATGGGAGCGCGTCCGGTCGCGGTGCTCGACTCCCTGCGCTTCGGCGACCTCGACACGGGCAGGGTGCGCTACTTGTTCGGCGGCGTGGTGCGCGGGATCGGGGATTACGGGAACTGTGTGGGCATCCCCAATATCGGCGGCGAGGTCTACTTCGACCGGGGCTACGAGGGGAACCCGATCGTCAATGCGATGTGTCTCGGCCTGATGAAACGCGAGGACTTGATCAAGGGGGAGGCTCAAGGCATCGGTAACACGCTCATGGCCGTGGGGGCGCGGACAGGGCGAGACGGGATCCATGGAGCCACCTTCGCGAGCGAGGAGCTCTCTGAGGACTCGCAAGCGAGCCGCCCGCAGGTGCAGGTCGGCGATCCCTTCACGGAGAAGCTGCTCCTCGAAGCGAGCCTCGAGCTGATCAAGAGCGGGCACATCGTGGGCATCCAGGACATGGGGGCTGCAGGCATCACGTCGAGCGCGGCGGAGATGGCCGGCCGGGCCGGCAGCGGAGTCGAGATCGACATGGACCGCGTTCCGGTGCGGGAGCCGGGCATGACGCCGTACGAGATCCTCCTCTCCGAGAGCCAGGAGCGCATGCTGGTGGTGGCGCGGCAGGGGGAGGAGGAACAGGTACACCGGATCCTGGGCAAGTGGGAGCTCGAAGCAGCCGATATCGGGCGGGTGACGGCCGACGGACACTTCCGAGTGCTCGAGGCTGGCCGAGTGGTCGCCGACATCCCTGCCCTGCCCCTCACGGACGGGTGCCCGACGTACGAGCGCGAGGGCGTCGAGAGCGCGGAGATCCGGTCACTCCGGGAGATGGACCTCTCGCCATACCTGACCGGAAGCGGCGACCTCACCGAGGACTTCAAGCGTCTACTCGGTGCACCGAACGTCGCCTCCAAACGTTGGGTCCACGAGCAGTACGATACTACGGTCCGCACGGGAAGCGCCGTGCAACCCGGAGGAGACGCGGGAGTGATCCGCGTTCGAGGCACGCGACGAGGAATCGCCGCCACGACCGACTGCAACGGCCGGTACACCTATCTCGAGCCGAGGAAAGGTGCCCAGATAGCGGTCGCCGAAGCCGCCCGGAATCTAGCGTGCGTGGGCGCGGTGCCCAGCGCCGTGACGAACAACCTGAACTTCGGTAACCCGTTGAAGCCGCACATCTACTTCCAGCTTCGGGAGGCCGTTCTGGGGATGGCCGAAGCGTGCCGTGTTTTCGAAACGCCGGTGACCGGCGGCAACGTCTCGCTCTACAACGAAACCGATGGGGCAGCCATCTACCCGACGCCGGTTATCGGGATGGTGGGCATCCTCGACGACATCACTCGGGTCACGCGGCATGCGTTTGCCGAGACAGGCGACGCCATCGTGCTCCTCGGGGCGAACACTGACGAGCTCGGTGCCTCCGAGTATCTCTACTCGCTCCACGGTGTCGTGGGGGGCGCCCCCCCCGCAGTGGACCTCCTGGCCGAGCACGCTTTGCAGCAGGCCGTGCTCTCCATGATCGGGGACGGCTTGCTCCGGTCTGCACACGACTGCGCCGAAGGCGGACTCGCCTGCACTCTGGCAGAAAGCGCCCTCGGCGACGGAGTCGACCCGCGGGGGATCGAGATCCGCCTGACCGATGCGCTTCCAACGGTGTCGCTGCTCTTCGGCGAGGCGCAGGGGCGCATCGTCGTGTCGTGTGCCCCCGACGATCTCGAAGCCGTGCGGCAGCGCGCCGCAGCGCACGACGTGGTCTGCGAGCAGATCGGCTCGGTCGGCGAAATCGGGGGGCGCTTCGCGGTCGAGACAACGGACGACCGCATCGACCTCGGCATCCAGGAGGTCGCCGAGCTATATTTCGACGCGCTCGCGAGCCGCATGGATGCGGCAGTCGGCAGCGCACCCTTGGAGACGTAACGTGACGGACCCGGCCCGGCGCCTACCGACGTTGAGTGAGCCAACCCCACCCATCGTCGAAGCCACCCCTCTCGATCGTCCGGTCGATGTGTCGGTCTCCATGCTCGACGACCGGCCCCGGGACGAGTGCGGTGTATTCGCTGTGAGCGGCATCGATGCGGCCGCCGAGCTCACGTTCTTGGGCCTCTATGCGCTTCAGCATCGTGGTCAGGAGTCTGCGGGTATCTACACCCTGGACGACAAGGGCGAGGTGCGGATTCACAAGGGTCTGGGTTTGGTGGCCGATGTGTTCGACGCCGACCAGCTTCTCAGACTGCCTGGACGCACGGCGGTCGGACACGTTCGGTACTCCACGGCGGGAGGCAGCCACCGTGAGAACGCGCAGCCCATCGTGGTCCGATACGCGATGGGCTCTCTGGCGATCGCGCACAACGGGAACCTGACCAACGCTCAGGACCTGCGGAACTGGCTCGTAAAGGAGGGCGCGATCTTCCAGACCTCGAGCGACTCGGAGGTGATCGTGCACCTGATGGCTCGATCCCGCCACGAGACCGTCGATCTGCAGGTGGACGACGCCCTGGCCCACCTCGAAGGCGCATTCTCGCTCGTGATCGCGGTCGACGATACCATTTATGCCGTCCGTGATTCGTGGGGCTTCAGGCCATTGATGTTGGGACGCAAGGACGGCGGCTACGTCGTGGCGTCAGAGAGCTGCGCACTCGACATCAACAATGCGGAGTACGTCCAGGACCTCGAGCCGGGCGAGATCCTCAAGATTCGCGGGTCTCGAGTGGAGAAGCTGCGGAGCTTGCGGGAGGCCCCCCGGCCCGCGCCGTGCATCTTCGAGCTCGTGTACTTCGCTCGGCCCGACTCGAGGCTCTGGGGCTGTAGCGTCGACGGAGCGCGCCGCGCATTCGGGAGACAGCTCGCCAAGGAGCACCCCGTCGATGCCGACGCGGTGATCAGTGTCCCGGACAGCGCCAACTCCGCAGCCCTAGGGTACGCCGAAGAGGCCGGCATCCCCTTCGAGCTCGGCCTGCTACGCAATCACTACGTGGGAAGGACCTTCATCCGTCCCTCGCAGGCCGATCGGGACTTCGGCGCGCGGATCAAGTACAACCCTGTCCGCGAAGTGCTTCGTGGACGACGGATCATCGTCGTCGACGACTCGCTCGTTCGGGGAACCACCAGCCGCAGCCTGGTCAAATTCATCCGCCAGGCCGGAGCGAGTCAGGTGCATCTCCGCATCGCGAGTCCACCCGTTCGCCATCCCTGCTTCTACGGGATCGACATGCCGAGCAAGGCGGAGCTCATCGGCGCAAACCACTCGGTCGAGGAGATCCGCGAGAAGCTGGGACTGGACTCGCTCGGATACATCTCCCTCGAGGGAATGACCCAGGCAGTCTCCGAGCACGGCCCGTTCTGCGACGCTTGTTTTTCCGGTGACTACACTGCGCCGCTGGTCGATGTCGACCGAGGCCTCGTGGGCCTTTCCAGCCAGTCCTCGTACTGATCCGCGCCCTTCCACCTCACGTCATGGCCGTAGCCCAACTGCCGCTGATATCCGAACGGCGGGGCATCCCGTGCAGACGACGAGCATGACCGCCCGGGTCACCCGAGATCGGCTCCTCGCTCTCCCAAAGGCCGAGCTTCACGTACATCTGGACGGGAGCCTCCGTCCGGTGACGATGGTGGAGATGGCACGCGAAATCGGACAACCGCTCCCATCGGAAAATCCCGACGAATTGTCCGACGCCATGAAGGCCGAGGACACCCGCAGCCTCGTAGACTACCTGGAGAAGTTCGAGATCACCCTGTCTCTGATGCAGAGGGCGGAGGCACTCGAACGGATCGCGTTCGAGCTCGCGGAGGACAATGCCCTCGAGAACGTGCGCTATCTCGAGGTGCGGTACTCACCGATGCTCCACACCCGCGGGGGACTGCCTCTGACCGAGGCGGTGGAAGCACCGCTCCGTGGCCTGGCCCGTGCGGAGGGGGAGTACGACATCCAGACTGCCGTCATCATCTGTGGCCTCAGAAACATGGACCCGTCCATGTCGCGCGATCTCGCCGACCTCACGGTGGCGTTCAAGAACAGGGGTGTCGTGGCCTTCGATTTGGCGGGGGCGGAGTACAACTACCCCGCAAAAAAGCACAAAGACGCCTTTTTCACCGTGATCAACAAGAACATGGCAACCACGATTCACGCGGGAGAGGCCTACGGACCCGAGTCGATTCATCAAGCGCTTCACTACTGCCGCGCCAACCGGATCGGGCACGGCACACGCCTTTTCGAAGACCGGGACCTCGTGCAGTTCGTGAACGACTTCCGAATCCCGCTCGAAATCTGTCTCACCTCGAACGTTCAGACGCGCGCCGTTCCCTCGTACGCCGAGCACCCCCTCCGTGGATACTACGACGAGGGCCTGGTCGTCACGCTGAATACAGACAACCGCCTGATGTCGGCTACGACGGTCACCGACGAGTACCTGCACGCCCACGAAGAGCTGGGCTTCACATGGGACGAGCTCGTCCACGTCGCGCGGATGGGCTTCGAGAGCGGCTTCACGCACCGGGACGACAAGATCGCGATGCTGGAGCGAGTGGACCGGGACACCGCCGAGTTAGTCGGGGCTGGGGACGGCCCGAACTGAACGCCGTCGCCTAAGCACGGCCCGAACCGAGTCGCCAGCCCCCCAATGCCGGCGTCCAGCCAGTGCCCCGGCCCCAGCCCAGGCCCGCCAACGCCCCTGGACCACTGGATCAGGGCGGGGGGACGGCAGGCCGATCAGGGCGGGGGTGATGCGCCCCAGTCCGGATCGTCGTCCACCACGGTGTTGTTCGTTAACCTCGTGACCTCGGAGCCGTCCGCACGCACGGTGTAGACTTCGTTGTTCGCGTGATCTCGGTCACTCAAGAAGATGATCTATCGGGCGTCCGGCGACCAAACGGGCTCTTCGTCGTCGCCTGATTGGTCGGTCACGCGAACGAGGTCGGTGCCGTCGGTCTTCATCGTGTAGATGTCGTCTACCCCGTTCCGGTTGGTCTCGAAGACGATCCGGTCGCCCAGCGGCGACCATGAAGGCTTGTTGTCACTCGCTCCGTTGAAGGTCAGGCGGGTCTGCCCGGTGCCATCGTCATTCATGATGTAGATCTCGTCCTGCCCATCGCGGTCCGACCTGAACACGATCTGCGTTCCATCCGGAGACCAGTCCGGATCGTCGTCGGCCGCAGAATTGTTCGTCAGTTGGACGGGTGCTCCAATGCCATCCGTAGCGACCACGTAGACTTCCGAGTCTGGTCCCGAGGCGCGGTCGGAGTAGAAGACAATTCGGGTACCATCGGTTGAGACACTCGGCTCGTCATCGTGGGCGCCGCTGAACGTGAGCTGAAGCGGGCTGGACCCGTCCACGTTCATGATGAAGATGTTTGCGTTGTTCCCCTGGCGCTCGCTACGGAAGCCAATCTTCGTGCCGTCACCGGATAGCGACGGCTCATCGTCCTTCACGGTGTTGAAGGTCAGCTGGGTGAGCCCAGTGCCGTCCGGGTTGATCGAGTGGATCTCGTCGTCCCCGACGAACTCCGTAGTGAACACGATGAGGCCCGGAGGGCCTGGGTCCACCGTGATGTCCGACGTGCCGCTCACGTCGTCCGTGGTGGCGGTGATCGTGACCATTCCGGCAGCGTTCCCGGTCACGTCAGCGGTGCTGCCGTCCCCCGTCGCGTTGACTGACGCGATCGCGTCGTCCGAGCTGGACCACTCGTACGCGAGGTTGGGGATTACGCTCCCCAAGGCATCGCGGGCTAACGCCGTGAGCTCGACCACGCCGGCCACCCCGAGCTCGGTGATCGTGGAGCTCGTTGGTGTGACTTCGACCGTATTCACGACCTGCACGGTGACGGTGGAAGTCCCTTCCGCCCCCTGGGCCTCGACGTCGCGGGTCACAACCTTCGCCGTAATGGTCACCACCCCGTCAGCCACGCCCTCCACTGTGGCATTGCTCACCCGGGCACCAGCCGCAAGACCGTCGACAGCCGAGGTGGCGCCGTTCGTGGTGACCGTCGCGATCGCAGGGTCCGACGAGCTCCACTCGATCTCCGCTTCGACGACCTCGTTCCCACCTGCATCCATGGCGGTTGCCGTGAGGCCCAGCGCACCACCGGGTCCGAATTCCGATATCGTAGCCGCGGGAGGTTGAACGTCGAGTTGTGTGACGGGCTTGACCGTCACGTCCACTCCTCCGCTCCCGCCCGTCGTGGTGGTGGCCGAGATCGTAGCCGTACCCGCGCCGACCGCACGCACGGTGGCTGTGGAACCGTCTCCCGCCGTGGCGAACACCTCGACGATCCCTTGGGCGGACGACGACCAATCGAACATGGCTCCGGCCACCGGATTGCCCGCGTCGTCGAACGCGCGCGCGGTCATACCGGTGAAGCTGTCACCAAGCGTGGTCATGACCACGTCGCCAGGCTCGACCAGCACCATGGGTGGTGGCTCCACGGTGACTGCAACCGTAGCGGTTTCGCCGGCAGCCGAGACCGTGATGTTGGCGGTGCCCGGGGACACTCCGGTGATAGTCGCTTCGTATGAACCCGACGCCGCGGATACGGTCGCGATCGACTGTGCTGAAGAGGATCACGATGGCGTGCCACCGACCAGCCCTCCCGCAGCGGTCACGGACACCGCACCGACCGCACCGAACTCCCGGATCAGCGCTTCCGTCGGAGTGACGTTGAGTGGCACGTAGTTGGGATCGTCGAACTTCGCACGGATCGAGATGCTCTGATTCGTGCCACCGGGGAAGCTCACGGTGCAGGCCGCATCGGTGGAGTTCGAGCACCCTGAGGTCCAGCGATCGAACACCATCCCTGCGTCGGGCGTCGCGGTGAGCGTGAAGCTCCCGGCGTTGCCCCCGTCGTCGAAGCTCTCGTTACAGGTCGAGCCTTGCAGCACGGAGGGATCACCCGCCATGTAGCGACACGCGAGCCCGACGAGCTGAGAGATGTCGACGGTGATCCGGCCGGCGCCATTGCCTTCTACGGACACCGAAACCGTGATGGTCCCGGTCGCGATGACCTCCGCGACCTGCTCGGCAGTGCACGCGACGAGGCCTCCGAAGCCCAGGATCGCGGCGAGGGCGATGAGTCGCGACGGAAGAGGAGCGGGCGAAGAAGTGGTGTGGGAGTTCACGGCGATGACCTGTTGGGGGGTACGACTCGAATCCCTGCAGCCGGATCGGACGGGCCGAGCGGGTTCCGTCCCTCGATGATTACGGCGGCGACCTACTCAAGGTGAGACTAGGAGGGAGCGCACGTCCGGACAAGCGAGTCGCTCCCTCGATCGGTGGCCAATGGCCTGGGACCGGCGCGGACGGCCGAATCTGATCGTCGATGAACGGTCGCTACGGTGTTGTCTCCGGTCCGGTCTCGCTCGCGGTGGAGACCTGCTCTGCCGCGTAGATCAGGTCACCGAAAGGCGAGTTGTCCCCGTTGGCCGAGTTCGCCGCCACGTTGAACACCACCGGCCCGGGCCCACGAGGAGCGGTCCACTCGAAGCTCCAGGTCCCGAAGTCATCTGCGTTCAGCCTGCTTCCCTCCTCCGTGTGGTGCACGTAGTCGACACCGCCCTCCGTACGCACCGTTGTACGCTCGTCGAGGGGTCTCACCTCGCCCGCCGCCGCCCTTTCACGGTCGCCGTCGCCAAACCGGAACGCACCCTGAAATCCCGCCCTACCCATCCCCTCTCCGCTGAGAAGGATCGTCACCACATAGGTGGCGCCTGGTTCGAACGTCGTCGGGATCCCGTCTACCGAGAGCTCCCCGAGGGGAGAGTTCAACTCGAGGTCCAAGTGGCATTCGCGGCAGGTCCCTTCCCCGAACCCGCCCGTTTTGGCGAGGGGCGGTCCGTCCGCGTGCGCCGCAGCGCCAAGACCAGGATCGATGGCAGGTTCCACCACCGGGCCCCCCTCGCTTGCATAGAGCCGGACAGTCCCGGTAAGGAAGAGCGCAGTCCCAGAAAGGAAGAGGGCGGCCCCGGCGAGGAGGAGGGCAGCCCCATCGAACGGAGCTGCCCTCCCCACGCGCCGTGGTAATCGGCTCATGCGGTCGCCTCAGTCAGCTGCGCTTCAGCTGACTCTCCGCCTGGGCGGGAGCGTAGCGCGTCCCACCGTGTTGGTGTCGGTGCCGAACCAGATCTCGTTCTTGTTGAGATCGAAGTACATGTGGCGAATGGTCCCGCCGCCGCTTTCGATGGGAACGTCGCTGATGTACTCCTCGGTCTGCGTGTCGAATCCAACGAACTTGTTCGGCTGAACACCCGTCTCGACGAACCATACGCGGTCGTCGCCATCGATCGCGACTCCGTAGGGCCTCGCTCCGTCACCACTCGGATTCGCCCACTCCTCGACGTCTCCCGTCTCCGGGTCCAGCCGCCCGAGGTAGCCACGGGCGTAGTCCACGTACCAGATGATGTCGTGCGAGTCGATGACCAATCGCCTCGGCCGTGCGCCTTCTTCAGGAAGGTCGTAGTAGGTCGGCTCGAAGGTCGCCGGATCGATCATCACGATCTTGTTGGTTCCAAACAGCGTCGCCCAGGGGCGATCCCGCGAGTCCATCTTCAGGCCGTACGGGCGCGTCGATCCGCCACGTGGCCCCGTGTTCGCCGGCATCTCGACGAGGCGAACCTCGCCAGAGTCCTTCCAGAACTTGCCCACGAAGTTGCCGCCCTGGACGGTGAACCAGAGGTCACCTTCCCCATCAATAGCGAACGTGTGCGGATCTCTGGCACGCTCGTCCGGCATCGGGAAGGTCTTGACGTCACCCGTCTCGGGGTCGAGGCGGCCGAGGTTGCCTACCCTGTTCCCGGTGTACCACACGATGCCGTCGTCCGCGACGACGAGGGTGTGGGGACCCGCTTCGCCGGGCAAGTCGTACTTCTTCATCTCGCCGGTAGTCGGGTCGAGCACGGCCGCGTAGTGGGTTCGTTGGCCAACGAACCAGACCCGTCCGTCAGGCGCGACGTACGGATCCCGGGGGCGACTTTCCTCCCAAGGCACCTCCCACTCTTCGAGCTTGGGATCTGAGTCCTGCGCGGTAGCAGGGGTCGTGCTGAGCGCGAGCAGCGCGGTCACGGCGAGGGTCGTGGTGGCAAAGATTCTCACGTCGGCCTCCTCGGGTTCTCGGCGAGGTTTACCCAGGGACACAATGTGCAGCCACTTCGTTGTGCGCCATCCCCTGACCGCGTCCTCCTCGTCCCGCGCAGACCTCGTCCGCCGGTCGCAGACCGACCCCATCTCGTAGGGCCGTGTCTCGCGGACCGCGTGCCGGTCGCCCCGCACCAAAAAAAAGCCCGCCCCTCCCGAAGGAGGGGCGGGCCCGGCCGTGCGCTCCGGGCCAGCGAACCGGCCCGGAGCTACGGATTCAGGTTACGGAATGATGTTGATGACGTGCGCCTCGGAATCCGGGAAGCCCGAATCATTGGCACGGATCCGCCGCACTTCGAAGTCCTCGACCGGCAGCGAGGCAGCGTTGTAGCTGTTCTCTACCGGATCGACCTGGTAGACCCCCTCCTTCAGACTGGTGAAGAAGATCTGTCCGTTGATGTTCGTGCGGTTGTTGATCGGCGTCAGCACGAGCTCAGCGGCGCAGAATCCGCCCGTCAGGAAGTTGCCTTCTATCGACGGAGGCACGCCGGCACCAGGTACCGCTGCCAGCATGTTACAGCTGGAGAACCGCACGAGGATGTTGTCGAGCGGCGCGGCAGTGACGTTGTCCAGGACCGTGACCGTGATCGTGCCATTGGAGAAGATCAACTCGAAGTCCGTGTCCGTCGCGTCCGCGGCGAAGTTGAAAACCAACGGATCGGCGGCGATCTGCGTCGTGCCGCCGTTCACGTCAGTCTCTGCGATGGTGTATTCGCCTCTCGTCATGGGCTGGGTCATCACCGGCGTTTGTGGCCCGGCGATGGTATAACAGCCCTCCCAGAGGTTGTCGAAGCTGAAGACGGCCGTGGACGCATCCGATGTCTGCATGTCCGAGAATGCGGTCGAGTTGACCACACCAACCGTCTCACCGCCACCGGTGTCGCAAACCGTAGAGCCGACCACCTGACGCACCGGGTCGTTCGCCGTCATCGTCATGTCTCGGTTACCCGACAACTCGTTCGGATCGATGATGAAGTCGTCGTTATTGTTGTTGAAGGTGAGCCCGGCAGCCGAGCCGCCCTGGAACTGCACCTCCATCTCCCGCGCCTGTACGTCGGCGGCGATGGTCACGCGCTCGATGTCGAAGCTCTCGACCGTCTGCGTGATCACCGAGAAGTTGCTGAAGATCACCGGCGGCGCGGTGTAATCCACTCGCCGCATCTGGGAGGCGGTGATCGTCGCTGGCGAGCTGGCTCCGATCACGTCGAGGTCGTACTCACCCTCGAACATGTCGGTGATCGCGAACACACCGCCCTCCGTGGGCGGAGCGTCCTTGGTCTGTCCGATCACCGGGAACTCCCCAGGCCAGGTACCCAGAGACTTCGTGGCATCGACGTCTACATCGACACCCGCGACACTGGCTTCCAACGTGCCGTCACGGAGGCCGTTACCGTCGATCCCTGGTCCAGTCTCGTTGAAGACGAAGAACCGCATGGTGTTGCCTTCGAACTTGAAGGCGAACGGCTCGTCTCCCAGGTCGACCTCGTACCGCAGGTCGTCGATGACCGGGGTGATGTCCGATACGGCCCTCTGACCCGGCGCTGCGGTCAGCTGGTCGTCACGGACGACCGGGTGTGTGATCCCACCGTCTTCGATGTACCGGATGTTCACGTTGGTGTTGTTGGTCTCCAGCTCCCAGCTGGTCGCCGCTGCGGGTGCGTCCATGCAGTCGATGTGACCCGTCCCGTCCAGCGCGCACGCGATCGTGAACGGTCCGGTGCCGTCGTCCCAATTCAGGTCCACGACGTTGGTGCCCGGCACATTGATGAAGTTGTCGATGTCGCCATCCACCAGGTTGAATTGGAAGCCGGCGTCGTCGTTGGTTTCATGGTATAGCCGCGCCAAGACGTCCGGCAGCGGATAGCTGATGACCATGTCGCCGAGGTAGATGTTCCTCTCGGAGCCGTCGATCATGGTGCCGACGAAGTTCGGATCGGCTGTCAGGTTGCCCTGACGGATGATCTGAACGCTTGGCGACTTGCCCTCGGCCGAGAAGAACTGCGGCAGTGAGCTACCGGCGCCTGTCGGGATCGCGACGTAGAACGTTACCTCACCGGTCGCCTCGTTAGGCTCGGCAGTGACGCCGCCGAAGCCGTCCCGGAAGTCGTCGTTCGGGAAGTCTACGTTGGCCGTCTCCGTGCGGCCGGTCAGATCCGCGGCCGTACCGTTGAAGCCGAGGCGCATGCGCAGGTTCGGAATCGGCGGTCCGACAGGACCGTCGACCACGATGGCCGCGAGCGTGGCATCGGCGACTGGTGTGAGGTCCTGCTCCACGTACGTCGACCGCATGAACACGCGCTGCCAGATGAGGTTGTGATCCTCATGCAGCATCTGCATGAAGCTGTTCTTGTCGATGTCGAACTCGATCGTTTCGTCCTGATGGATCGCGGCGTCAGCATCGAAGCTCGCCTGATTGCTGATGTCCGCGAACGCGATGAAGTCCGCGGCGCCCGGAACGCTCAGCTCCGCGGCACGCGTGAAGGAGATAGTCGCGATACCGGTGGCGTCTGACATCGCGTTGCCGAGCGAGGTGCCCAGCGGCTGGTCACCATAGATATGGACCAACACGTTTTCCGCCGGCTTCTCATCGACATCGAAGACCGCCGGACCGTCCGGACCGAATACGACCGGCACCTTCACCATGAAGGTCTGAATGTCGAACCCGAAGTTCACCGTGACCGGCGCACCGATCACGAGGTTGAACGGAACCGGGTTCGGGACCCCGATCGTGGCCGGGAACGGCGCCAACTTCGCGTCGCCCGCGCTGATCGAGACGTTGTACAGACCCGGAGGCAGATCGGTGAAGACATAGTCACCGTCCGCGTCGGTCACCTCCGTGTGGAACTGACCGACGTTGGGACCCTCGAGTGTCACCACGACACCCGAGATGTCGCAGGGGTCGAGCGCCTTGTTGGGGTCTGAGGGGCAGAACACGCCGTCGACGCCGATGTCGCGGATGTCGTTCTCGTTCCCGTCGATGAAGAGGTTACCGCTGAACGTGCCGGCACCATCGTCGGAAATGAAGTTGATCGTGGCCTTGGAAGCGCCGTCCGCGAGCGTGACGGGATCCGACGGCCCAACACGATTGAACGTGGTGTTACACGTCGCGCAGTCCACCGTGTAGTCACCGAGCAGCAGGTTGATGAAGCGGTACCTGCCGTTGCCGTCCGTCGTGGTGCTCCGCTGCCCATCTGGGCCGCTGATCACGACTGTGCCGCCGACGACGGGGACGTCGTTGAAGGTCAAGATGCCATCACCTTCGAAGTTGCCGTCACCGTCGTTGTCTGTCTGCTCGTCGTACCACACGTCGCCAGAAATCACACCGTCCCGACGCTCGATCGCGCGGAAGTTGACGGTTGCGTTCTGCTGGGCCGTGAGCGTGACCGCGCTCGAGAGGAAGTCGAAGATCCACTTGTCGGGATCCGGATTGTTGATCCCCACCGTGTACGAGCCGGACTCCAGCATGCCGAACGCGTAGTTTCCGCTGCCGTCGGACGTCATGGTGTTGGAGGCGGCGCCGCTCAGCGTCACGTCGATGCCGAGGGGCATGTCCGTGCCGGCGTCGAACGAGCCGTTCTTGTTCAGATCGGCATAGACGCGACCCTCGATGCTGGCCTCGTCGATCGTCACGCACGAGAAGGACGCGGAGCCAGTGCCGCCGATGTCGGCGATCGTGACCTGCTGCGACTGATTCGTGCAGCGGAAGTTGGCCGGATCGGGGTTGCCGATCTCGACGCGGTAGGAACCGCGCGGCAAGCCGTTGAACGTGACAGTGCCGCTCGAGCCCGTGGAGCCCGTGCGGCTCGCCGGACCCACCAGGACCACTGGCCAGTTCGGTACCGGGGAGCCGTCGAGGTTGACCGTAACCGTGATGTCTGCCGTCGCGGCTTCCGTGCCGTTCTCGAACGCACTCACGATCTCCGTCCCGCCCGAGCCGACCGTAACGCTGGTGCTCGTGGACGGGAAGTTGTAGAGGTTGGCGTCAGGGGCGATCGACACCGTATAGGTGCCTGCGCGCAGTCCGGTGAAGGACCACTGACCGCCCGCGTCCGTCGTGGTGTTCCCCGAGCCGTTGTCACCGCTCAGGTTGACCTCGACGCCCGCGATCCCTCCGGGAACGCGCGCCGGCCCACTGTCGTCGTCCACGCCGGGAGCGGCCGCGCCGCTCGGCGTGCTCGCCACGACTGCACCGACGATGGAGGAGGTACGGATGAACGTCCCGTCGAAGTTGACGGTGGCTACCTGGCCGGCGTTCGTGATCATCGCGGCCTTGGCCAGGCTCGCGAAGGTCGCGTCCGACGGAATGCCGCTGGTGAGGGTGACTGTGTAAGAGCCAGCAACCAGCGCCAGGAACGTGTAGCTCCCGCTGCCATCGGTGGTCGTTGTTGGGGCACCTGTCCCCCCCGAGAGAGCGACGGAAACGCCGGAGGCGGCGTCGCCCTCAATGGTGACGGTGCCTGTGATTGAGCCTTCGACGATGTCCACCGCGCCCGTGCCTTCGTCGCACGCAGCGAGCGGAAGCGCCAGCATGGCCGCAAACGCAAGCAGTCTAAATCGGTTCATTACGCTTTCCCAGTAAAGGGTTTGAATGATCCTGCCAATCTCTGCCGAAAGAAGGTTGGAAAGCTTCTCCTACCGGATGATTCCCGGTCCTTCGCCGGGCTTCTCCCGGCCTTCGATTTCCTTCCTCCTCCTTTCTCCCACCCGGGGAGTTCGTGCCTCCGGCGCCGGGTTCGGCGGCCCGAAAGCGTGAACACCTGATACGGACAAAACTTGCCAGAGGCATCCAGGTGCAAAAGCAGTGCCACATATAGGCATCTGCTAAGCGACGCATTGGTAGGCACTTAGTGTATGGCCGTCGGGTCTCTGAGCCTTCGAAATCCAGAGGGCCTTCAGATTTTTGATGTCTCCCCGGGCGAGGCCTCAGCGGGCGGCCTCCGACTCCGCGGGTCGCCCCTACTTTTCCTCCTCTTCCGCCAGGTACGACTCCGCTAGATCCACGAGCTCGTCGGAACCGATAAAGAGCGGAGTGCGCTGGTGCAGGCTCTCCGGGTTCTGATCCATGATGTCGCTGGTGCCGTTCGAGGCTCGTCCCCCAGCTTGCTCGACAAGGAAGGCCATGGGGGCTGCCTCGTACAGGAGCCGCAACTTACCGTCCGGGTTCTGGCCGTCGGCGGGATACATGAAGATGCCCCCTTTCAGGAGCGTGCGGTGGGCGTCCGCCACCAGGGATCCGATGTACCGCAAGGTGAACCCGTGAGGGTTGTCCCCTTCGAGTCCCTTGAGGTATTGGACGAGCCTCTGCTGCGGGCGGCTCCAGCGGGGATAGTATGCCTCGTTGATCGAGTACTGGCGCGCTGGCGGAGTTGGGATGCGGATGTCGCGGTGACTCAGCAGGAACTCGCCGATCGAGGGGTCGAGCGTGAACCCATGGACGCCCGACCCGCTCGTGTACACCAACATCGTCGAGGATCCGTACACGATGTATCCCGCGGCCACCTGGTTGCGCCCCGGCTGTAGGCAGTCCTCGAGACCGCCGTCATGGCCTTCGGACACGCGGCGGTGGATCGAGAAGATCGTACCGATCGACACGTTGACGTCGATGTTCGACGACCCGTCCAACGGATCGAAGATCAGGACGTATTCGCCTCTAGGGTACTGAGACGGGATGGGGATGATCTCCTTGGTCTCCTCCGACACCATGCAGCAGAGATTGCCCCCGTGCTCCATCGTCGTTACAACGACCTCGTGGGCGAACTCGTCGAGCTTCTGGACCTCTTCGCCTTGCACATTCTTCTTGCCGGTCGCGCCCAGGACGTCTACGAGACCGGCCTTGGTCACTTCGCGGGAGATGAGCTTGCTCGCGAGCGTGAGGTCGTATAGGAGATTGCTGAGCGCCCCTGTGGCTGCGGGATGCTTGCGTTCCTCTTCGACGATGAAGCGGGTGAGCGTGGTCACGCTCGTGGCGTGGGGCATGCGTCCGTATATCCAGGGGGCTTCGAGTTGGCCGGCCGTTCGCGGGCAGCGCGCGTCGGTGCGGGATCGCGAGCCGTGCACGATATAGGCGCCGGTCACGGCGGGGGTCAACCCAGGGTCTTGCGATCCAGGGGTCTGTGGCCGAAGTCCACTGATATCCACGACGGCCCGGCATCCCGGGACGGCTGCGTTGGCACCCCTCGCCCCTACTGCGTGGGATTGCGCCTCCGCGGTCCGATGTCTTCACGACGCTCCAAGGACACCGAAAACAACCCGGTGTCGAAGGCGCGGACCCTCACAGCGCCATCTCGGTCGGTGCGAACGATCCTCGCCCCTGCTCGCTCTAGTCGAGACAGCACCGGTGCGTGCGGATGTCCGTAACGGTTTCGGGCACCAGCCGAGATCACGGCGAGCTCGGGGAGGGAGGATTCGAGTAGCTCCCAAGATGTGGACGTTTCGCTCCCGTGATGTCCGGCCTTAAACACGGCAAGGACCGGGATCCGGCCCGCCTCCACCAACGCCCGCTCGACCGCGGCTGGCGCGTCGCCCGTGAGGAGCGCGGTGAAACGTCCGTAGCGGAGGAGCAGGACGACCGACTGGTCGTTCGCCTCGTCGCCCACGACGGCCGCGCCCTCGCCGCCGGGATGCAGCACCTCCAAGGTCACTCCGTCCAACGAGAGTCGGTTGCCCGCCCGGGCCACGAGCCAAACCGATCCGCTGTCACGCGCACGCTCGAGCGCGGCCACGTAGGCCGACCTGCCCGCGGGCTTCGCCGGGTCGAGCACGCGCCGAACTTCGAGGTTCGAGAATACCGCTTCCGCACCTCCGATGTGGTCGAGGTCGGGGTGTGTGAGCACCAGAGCTTCCAGCGAGGACGCGCCGCGACCCCGCAGGTACGGGACGACGACGCGAGCGCCCGCGTCGTAGCGCGGGCTGCGCGGTCCGGTGTCGACCAAGAGCCACCGCCCTCGGGGAGAACGGATCGCGACGGCATCTCCCTGGCCCACGTCCAGGAAGATCAGCTCGACGGCGCTGCCCCACCCGATCAGGGCCGGCACGGGCCAGGAGATCAGAGCACCCAGGATCCAGCCGGCGACGAGGATGCGCCGGATACGCGGACGAGGCCGAGCCAAAGCACGGATCACGACCCGCGAAGCGGTGGCGCCAACCACGCCGGCGACGATCCACCAGCGAGGCGCCCACACCGACGCGCCCGGGACGCGCGCGAGCACTCCGATGACCGCGTCGGCAGCCGCAAGGAGGAGGTCGGCCCCCCCGGCGACGAATCCGGCAGCCACCGGCGAGACGAACGAGAGCAAGATCGAGAGAAAAACGCCCGGTATCGCTGCCGCGAGCAGCGGACCAGCCACGAGCGTGGCCGGGATCCCGACCAAGGAAACGCGGCCGAAGTGCCACGCCACGAGCGGCAACGTCGCGACGGTGGCGGCGACCCCCGAAGCGATCCCGCTCCGAATGGGCCCCGGAAGAACAGGCGAGATCCCCGTCGCCAGACGTCCCCGTATCGCGGGGCCCAGAAGGATGAGGCCAGCGGCACCTGCGAAAGAGAGCTGGAACGCGATCGTGCCGATGGCTCCCGGACGAAGGAAAAGCAGCGCGATGAAGGTCGACGCGAGAGCGCCGATTGGAGAGACTCGCCGACCGATCAGCCGACCGAGCGCGAGGGCGCCAAGGATCGAGGCCGCGCGGGCCGCAGCCACCGGAGCCCCGATGGCCAGCACGTAGATCCAGCTCGCGATAGCGGCGACCAGCGGAGCCCTCCCGGGCCCGAGGCCCAGTGCTCTCGCGAGCAGGTAGAGCACGCCCGCGATCACTCCCACGTGGAAGCCCGAGATCGCGAGGAGGTGCGCAGTGCCGGTTCGGGACCATCGTTCGCGCACTTCGCTGTCGATACCCTCCCTCCGGGCGAGCACCAAGGCCTCGACGAGCGCTTGCCGCTTCGGATAGAGGGCTTCGATGCGCCGGTGTACGACACCGCGGGCACGAAGCGCCCAAGGACCGCGGACGAGTCCCGACTCGGCCGCCACCTCGTGGAAGATCAGGACTCCGGCCCTTTCCGGAGGAGTGCCGCGAGGCGACGCCCGCGCGAGCCACCGCCCGGTGCCAGCCACCGTTCGCCCCACTGGGGGGATGGGCACTCCTTCGCGGACGATGGCACGAACGCGCAAGCGACAGCCCCCGGGAAGGCCGTCGACGACGACGAAGGGGGTGGCCCCTCCCCGGGGTGGCTCCTGGAAGTGGCCTTGGACCTGGACCGAGGCCCCGTCGGGGATTTGCCAGACACAACTCAGCTCATTTGCCCGGCCCCACGCAGATGTGAGCAGAAAGCCGGCGGCCACACCCAGGGCGATCCCGAAGGGGAGCAGGGCCGAGCGGAGCCATGCGAGAATGAGCGCTGAGAGGAAGACGAAAGCGAGCAGCGGTGCCGGAAGCGACACCGGCAGGAGAGCGGCGGCCGAGCCTAGTCCGAGTGCCAGGGCCAGCCAGGTCACGGGCGGGGATCGGGCGATCAGCGCCTCCGCGCTGCGGTGTCAAACCTCACTCGTTTCGTCCTCGTCCGGCTTGAACAGATCGCGTTGGCGACGATCGACGATGCCTTCCTCACGCGCCTCCTCTGTGAGGCGCTCCCGGAGAATTCTCCGGACGCGCAGATCCGAGTGAATCCCGGCAGCCAGCATGACGAACATGCCCAGACAGAGCCCGCCGAACGCGACCATCGTGACGGGGAATCGGTAGATCTCGAGAAAGCCGAGGTCCAAGGTGATTCGCTGGTCGCCGTTCAGTGCCGAAAACCACAGAACGATCGCCATCACGGCCGCGACTCCGAGAAAGCCCGTCCATCTGCTCACCCGCGGCCCGCCACGGCGGGCTCGTGGACGAATCGGCCCATGAACGTGGCTCCCGTGGTGTCGGTCAGCTCTACGTTCGCGTAGGACCCGATTCGATCGGCGGTTCCAGCAAAGGCAACAGCCTTGCCCCGCCGCGTCCGACCGAGGATCTGGCCGGGGGTACGCGCTTCCTTCTCGACCAACACTTCCTCGAGCCGCCCCACCTCGGAGCGGTTGATCTCCGCCTGGATCGCACGGCTCACGGAGATCAGCTCCTCGAGGCGAGCCGCGGCCTCCGAATTCTCGATGAAGGAATCCGAGGGCATGCGTGTGGCCGGGGTACCGTCTCGTGGCGAGTACCGGTACGTGAACGCGTCGTCGAAGCGGACCGTCCGCATCAGATCGAGTGTGTCCTCGAACTCTTCACGCGTCTCTCCGGGGAATGCCACGATGATGTCGGTCGAGAGGGCAGCATCCGGGATGGCCGACCGGACCATCTCCACCTTTTCAAGAAACCGTCCCACGGTGTAACGGCGCAGCATGCGCCGTAGCGTACGGTCGTTGCCCGATTGCGCGGGAAGGTGCAGTTGCTCGCAGACCGAGTCCTCGCCAGCCATGACGTCCACCAGCTCTTGAGTCACGTCGTTTGGATGAGGGGAGGTGAACCGGACCCGACGGATTCCCGAAATACGCGCCACAGCCATCAAAAGGCGCCCGAAGCTCCACCCGTCCTGGGAGTACGAGTTCACCGTCTGGCCCAGGAGCGTCACCTCGGTGACTCCCCCGTCAGCAATCGCCTGAATCTCGCGAAGAATCTCTTCTGGACGCCGATTCTTTTCAGGCCCACGCACGTAGGGGACGATGCAAAACGTGCACCGATGGTCGCAACCGCGCTGGATCGGCACCCACGCCGACACTCTCGATGTTCGGCGCTGCTCCAGCCCCTCGTAATTCTCGGCGGGATCCAGATCGAGGACCGCGAGCTGTCTCTGAGATTCCTTCCGCGGACGCGACGGGAGTGGTCGCTCATCGATGGCGCGGAGCCGCGCAGGTAAGTCACGATACCCGTCGGGGCCCATGACGAGGTCGACGTAGGGAGCCTTTTCGAGAAGGGTTTCGCCCAACCGCTGCGCCATGCATCCGGTTACGCCGATCACGAGCTCGGGGCGCTCTCGCTTGAGACCGTTCAACTGCGACACTCTCCCGAGCACACGCTTCTCCGCGTGCTCACGGATCGCGCACGTGTTCACGAGGATCACGTCGGCCTCGTCGGGCGACTGCGCGATGGCGTACCCTTGCGCCTCCAGAATCCCTGCCATCAGCTCGCCGTCGCTGATATTCATCTGGCAGCCGTAGGTCTCGACGTAAGCCCGTTTCTTTTTCGTCTGCACGGTCGTCACGTGGTTCTCGTCCACACGGCGCGCCGCGGCGCCTCTTTTCGGATCGGGGCGTTTTCCTTCACGGCCAATCGGTACAGTGGACCTCGCCGGGCGGCGCGTGGCGTCTCTCTCGATCGGCCCGCAGCGCCTTCCTCAGGCACCTATCTAAGCTCGAACCGCCGCGTGGGGCAGGTCAATACGAAGATCGTCCGGCGTTCCGGTCAGGGTTCCGCGGTGGATTCTCGATACACCCGCTGGGGGATCCGCCACAACGACACGCAGGTAGTCGCCAGTCAGAGCACGCCCCGTCGCCCCCTCGAAGACGACGTTCGCACTCGACCCCAGTCGGCGCGCCCGGTAGCGGCGCCCCTTCTCCTGAGCCAGCTCCCTCAGCTCCAGGCTCCTCTCCCGCGCAACGCGCTGCGGCACAGGACGGTCGAGATCAGCAGCCACGGTGTCGTCTCGGGGCGAGAAGGGGAAGACGTGCAGGTAGGTGAACGGGAGCTCTTCGATCAGCGACCGCGTGTGTGCGTGGTCTCCCTCGGTCTCGCCCGGAAATCCGGTGATGACGTCGGCACCCATCCCGAGTGTCGGGACCCGCTCCGCGATCTCGAGCGCTCGGCGCCGGTAGTCCTCACGACTGTGCCACCGCCGCATGCGCCGAAGAACGGGGTCCGCTCCGCTCTGAAGAGGCATATGGACATGTGGTGCGATACGGCCTCCGGCCCCCTCGAGCAGATCCAACAAACGGTCGTCCAGCTCGGTGGCTTCCACGCTACCTAGTCGCAACCGAACGTCAGGGACTTCGTCGACGACGCGCGCGACGAGACTGGAAAGCGTCTCCCTTGGCTCGAGGTCGCGGCCGTAATGCCCGATGTGGATGCCCGTAAGGACGAGCTCAGGATGGGATCGGGACAACACCCGAGCCTCGGCGACGACCTCGTCCGGGTCCCGCGAGCGGCTCTCGCCTCGCGCCAACCTCGTCGCGCAGAACGCACATCGTCGATCGCAACCGTCCTGGATCTTCAGCCATCCGCGGGTCGCGCCCTCGCGGCGAACGAGGATCGCATCAGCCACCGGCTCGATATCGAGTTGGTCGAGGGATCGGCCGACACCGAGCTGGACCAGACTCGAGTCCGCCGCAGCCCTCGCCACTTCCGCAGCGTCATGCCCCTCGACGACCGCGTCGACCTCGTTCATGCCGCGGTACGCGGCGCCCCGTAGCGCGGCTGAGCACCCGGCGACCACGACGCGGATCGACGGGTTCTCACGTTTGATCCGCCGGACCAGCCTACGAGCGTCGGCGTCGGCCCGGTTCGTCACGGTGCAGGTGTTCACGACGCACACGTCGGCGTCGCTCCACTCGGGAACCGTCAGGGTGCCCCGAGCTTCGAGCTCCTGACGCATTCGTTCGGTGTCGTACTGGTTGGCTTTGCAGCCCAGGGTCCGGTAGGCGACGGCGTCCGTGTGCCCCGACGGCGCCGCGACCCCGGTTTCCATCAGAAGCTGGCGACGCGGAAGGAGACCGTATATCGCCGGAACGACTCGGAAATCGACCCGGCGTCACGGGTTCCTCGCTCGAGCGAAAAGTCGAGGGCGGCGATGAGCAGCGTCTCGGTCTCCAACAGATTCCAACCGAAGCCGGTCGCGAAGACCCGTTCTACAGGATCCTGCGTCCCGACCCCGAACGGGAGCTCCGTGCGGCGGTATCCGAGTCGGAGTGGTAGGCCCCGACCCCAGAAATCCAAGCCCGTCCATTCGAGCCCGCCGCCTAACGATTTCACCGAGCCCGGTGAGCGTACTTCTTCTTCGGCGTCGATGCCCGCACTACTCCAATCCGCCATCGAAAAACCGAAGGTGGCCATGATCACGGGGGTGAGAGACGCGCTCGCACCGAGCCGGATCTCCGTGGGGAGCCCGAAGGTCCTGGGACCACCCTCCGTTTCGTTGGTCGGAGTCGCCTCGAGGTCACCCGACATCGCCACGCTACCGGAGACGCGCAGGAAGGCGGCGGGGTCCCACATCGCGCCCAAGGAGAGCACATTGCCGTGCATTCTCCATCGGGCGCGCGTGACGAAGGGATCGAGGCTCGCTCCCAGCTGATCCGCATCCAAGGTGCGCGTAAACACGCGGGTCTGGCGTCCCGTATAAACGCCGACCGAGGCCGCCAGGACGAGACTCTCGGTGACTGGGCGAGTGAACCCCAACCGCGCCACAGCGACGCCCCCGGTGGACTCGAATACGTCCGTCGCGTCGACGGATTCGCCAGCGAGGACCAGAGTGGTGGCGCTCTCGGCCTTCCATCGCTGATCGAGAAAGCCACCGTATGAGAGGGTGGCCACACCGAGGGTTCCAACGGGATAAGCGAATCCTATGAGCGGAAAGCGAGTCCCTTCGATCTGAGAGTCGATCCCGTCGCGGCTGACTGTCCCGCTCGTCGGCTGGAGCGTGAACGTGAACATCGGCACGAACAGCGCTCGCGCCCGGGCGAGATCGGTCGGAAGGACCGTCGCACCGGACAAGCCTACCCCGACCGAGCCGAGCGCCCTCGAGCGTCCATCGAGCGCCTCGACGGGCGTACCGAGCCCCCCGGCGCTCAAGAGCGACTGCCCAGCCGCGGGGGCGTGTTGCGTGGCAACGCAAGCAACACTCAACGCGAGTACGAGGTGCTTCATGGAAGACCCACTCCGTCCGTGAGCGTCACCAGAATTCGAAGGACCGGAGGTGCGCTGGAGCCGGCGCCGAGAAATCTCATCAGCTCCAGACTCTGCGGCTCGATGCCCGAAAGGAACGCAAGCGTAGCGGGGGCCGGTAGTCCAGAGCTGGTCTCCCCCCTGAGCAGGTCCTTTACGAAAGCGGTGGCCGGAATCGCCACGGTCGTGCCTCCTCCGTTGCCAAAGACCTCCGGTGGAACGGATTGAGGCGGAGTCTGCACCGGATCGCCCAGGGGCGCCTTGGGAAGACGCTCTGGGCTGAAGACCGGACGGGCATCCACGAACAGGGTGTCGATGGGTCGGAACGCGGTCCCGGTGGGTGCAGTGCTCAGGACCACAGATGCGAAGATCACGGCGTCGGACGTGAGCTCGAAGGGACAACCGACTAGGGCGCACATGTCCGACGGCTCGTCGATCGTTCCGGGCAGGTCCAGCTCGAACACGGTGCGCCACGAAGGCACTCCGCCGATCTGCAGTTGCCCCTCGGGCACGGCCGTGACGGGGTCGTAGATGAATGTGAGATCCTGGGCAAACGTTCCGACGTCGACCACTGTGTCCGGATTGATGGACGGAGTCGCGTTGATGACGAGCGCCGCCGAGCGAATCCGGACTCTGACGCCGGGCGTGGACATCTGCACCCTCAGCCCCCGCGCCGTATTGTCAGTGTCCCCCCAAGTGGCCAGCGCCATCGAGTCCACCGCGAAGGCCACCGAGTCAGATTCCGTTGGATCCCACTCGGCCTGCCCCAGCATTCTCGCCACTCCGCCGCCAGGCTGCTCCCAGGGCACGCGCCCGCCGATGGTGTCGACAGCGTGATCGTAGGTGGCGGTGGTCGCGTGCCAGGCTTCGGTCATCGAATAGGCGGACAAAGTCACTGGTGCATCAGGCGGAACGAGCGTGGTGTCGAAGCGGACCACCGCCCTACCGCTCAACAACGTGAGAGACGAGTCCGGGCGGGTCGTACCGGTCGTGTCGCGGACGTTGGCGATCGTGGGGTACGGACCAAAGCGAATCAACGTGCGGGCCTCGAGCTGCTCGTCCCCCTCCCCGAACCCGGACGCCACGACACCGTTCGTGAGTTGCGAAGGGTTGCCGTACCCCCCAAACACCTGCGCACGGCGAACGAATTCGTCGTAGGACAGGCGGATCTCGATCGTCCTCGCGGTAATCGGGAATAGATCACCATCCATGGCCGTAGGCGTGAGGTCGCCACAGGCGGACGCGAGACCGGCGGCGGCGGCCAGAACCGCGCCAGCGCGAAGTCGGGCTAAGGCGTCTGTCATCCCTGCCAAATCCGTGGAAGACGAGGCGTGAAGCCCGTCAGGATCTCGTAGTTGATCGTGGAGGCGTGCTCGGCGATTTCCTCGACCGTGATCTGCTCGTCGCCGTCGCCGCCGATAAATGTCGCGACGTCACCGGGCTGACTACCGGCCACGTGCGAGATGTCTACCACGGTCAGGTCCATGGAGATCCGCCCGATGATCGGCGCGCGCCGTCCCCCGACGAGTACGTGCCCCCGGTTGCCGAGCGCCCGGGGAAGCCCGTCCCCGTACCCGATCGCCACCGTTGCCCATCGCTCCACACCCGCCGCCGTATGTGTCGCCCCGTATCCCAGCGTCGTGCCTGCTGGCACCTCCCTCACCAAGGTGATCCGCGCCCGCACCGTGCACACGGACTCCGGGTCCGGCCCGCCCTCGCCAGCTACGCCGCCGTACAGGAAGATCCCCGGCCGGACCGCGCTGGCCGCGTAGGCGGGTCGCCGGAACGCCGCCGCCGAGTTGCACGCGTGGATCAGGGCGCCGGGGGGCAGAGTCAGCCTTCCCAGCGCGTCCTCGAATCGGGACCACTGCTCGTCGATCGAAGCGCCGCTGTTGTCAGCCGAGTGAAAATGGGTGTAGCACCCACCCCACTCGAGGGCCTCGCCCGTGAGTGCCGCCACTTCCCCACCCCAGGCGTCCGACCCACGCCAATCAAACCCGGCACGGCCCATCCCCGTGTCGATCTCGAGGTGAAAGCTCGCCCGTCGGTTCTGCAGCGCCGCTTCAGTCGCGAGCCCGCGGAGGTCCTCCAGGCTCGAAACGCATGTCGTCAGCTCCAGTTCCACGGCGGCGGCCAGCGTGTCCCGGGGAGCCGGCGTCATCACGATTACCGGACGCGATACGCCCAACTCTCGGAGCTCCAGACCCTCGTCCGCGGTGGCGACGCCGTAGGCGTAAGGCTCGTCCACCTCGAGCGTGGAAACGGCCTGGGCCACGCCCAGGCCGTACGCATTCGCCTTCACCATTGGGATGACAGCCGCGGAGGCACCCGCGGCCTCTCGTATTCGTGCGAGGTTCCGACGCAGCGCAGCCGGGTCGACCTCGATCCAGGCCCGCGCCCGGGGGTCCGTTGACATAGACGTTGAAAGATGAGAACAAATAGCGTCCGAGCAAGGGCCTGACGCGGCTGTCGGCGGGCCCCGAGATCCCACTCCCGGCAAACGGACAGGGCGATGAGCGACGGAGAGCTGGACGACGAAGGTCCCCAAGGCATTGGGCGGCTCCCCCAGGTGGCGGGACAGCTGGACCGAGCGCTCGCGCTGGTGGAGTTTCTGCGCGAGCACTGTCCTTGGGACCGGGCGCAGACACCGGAGACGCTGATCCCCTACCTGCTCGAAGAGAGCCACGAAGTGGTGGACGCGATCCGCGTCGGCGATTCGGATGCGCTCGAGGGGGAGCTCGGCGATTTGTTGCTCAACGTCGCCTTCCAAGTCGTTCTCGCGGAGGAGTCCGGCACGTTCGACCGGTCGCGCGTAGCCGAGCGCCTCGAGAACAAGATGATCCGCAGGCATCCCCACCTCTTCGGGCTTGGCGAAAAGGAGGCCTGGGAAGTCTTGAAGGCCAGGGAGCTGGCGGACGGCGAGAGTGTGCTGACGGGCCTCGCCTCGGGGCTCGATCCCCTGCTGCGTGCCCACCGCATGCAGGAGAAGGTCAGCGGCGTCGGGTTCGATTGGGAGGATGCCGGCGGCGCCTTTGCGAAAGTCGCCGAAGAGCTCGAGGAAGTCCGCGAGGCGATGGAATCCGGCGACGCCGAGGGAGTCTCAGAGGAGCTCGGCGATCTGCTCTTCTCGGTCGTCAACCTCACGCGTCTCGCCGGCGTGCACGCCACGAACGCCCTCGATCGGGCCAACATCAAGTTCAAGGACCGGTTCGGTCGGCTCGAGGTCCTGGCGCGGGCTCGAGGTGTCCGCGTCGAGGAAAGCTCGTTGGAAGAGCTGGACGCGCTCTGGGAAGAGGTCAAGAGAGGAGGATAGCGCAGCCCAGCCTCTTTACAGCGCCGCCCAGTCCCGAAGCAGCCATCCCACCCCGGCCCCACCGAGCACGAGCCACGCCGCTCCGACTTTGAAGCGAAGCCCGAGCGCCGCCGCCGCGAGGCCGATGATCCACGCAGGTCCCGAGCGGAGCGTGGCCACTCCGAGCTCGATGGTGACCGCGAGCATGAGCGCCACCGCGGCCACATTGACGGCGTCGAGAAAGGCCGAGAGCCAGATCGAGGCCCGCAGCTTGGGGATGAGGGGGTTCAAGATCAGCACGAAGATGAACGAAGGCAGGAAGATCCCGGCCGTGGCGGCCAACGCGCCGGGGACGCCCCTGATCGTGTAGCCGATGAAGGTCGACGTTGAGAGCACGGGGCCGGGGGTGAGCTGGCCAATCGCGATCGCGTCGAGTAGCTGGCCCTGGCTCAACCACTCGTAGTCGACGACGAGGCCCCCTTCGAGGAAGGCGACTAGAACGTAGCCACTGCCGTAGAGAATCGAGCCGATCTTGAGGAAGAAGAAGAAAAGCTTCCACAGAGACACGCTCGAGGCCAGCGCCGTTGCCGCTCCCGCCGCCGTTGCGGCGCCCGCGGCGCTAGCTGCGCTTTGTCTCGCGGCGCCGAACAGGATCGGCACGAAAGCGTTGGCCGTTTGCGGGTTTTCGTGTCCGGATCCGCGCAGCCAAAACGCGCCCAACAGCGCTCCGGCGAGTAAGGCGGTTACCTCCCCCGCCCCGGCCAGGACCGCTGCTAAGACGGCTAGTCCCATCAAGGCCAGCCGCCAACCGTGCACGGCTTGCCGGCCCAGCCGCCAGACGGCGCCGAGAATGACTGCGATCACGGCTGGTTTGATTCCGTACAGGAACGGCTCGACGGACGGAAGCGTTCCGAAGGACACGTAGAGCCACGCCAAGACGCCGGTTATGAGGACGGCGGGGCAGATGAAGCACGTGCCCGCCGTGACGAGACCCCACCACCCGGCTCGCTCGTACCCCACGTGCATCGTCATCTCGGTGGAGTTCGGGCCGGGAATCAAGTTCGTGGCGCCAACGAGGTCCACGAAGTGTTGTCGCGAGATCCACCCTCGCCGCGTGACGAACTCGTCCTCCATCATCGCGATGTGGGCGGCCGGACCGCCGAAAGCGATCCCGCCGAGCTTGAGGAAAGCGCTAGCGATCTCGACCAGATCGTTCCTTGTGCTCGGCTGGGACGACATCGGCAGGCTACCGTGCCGGGGTAGGGTAGCTGAGGGGAGGTCGGTGTGGCCGGCACATGAGACCTCCAGCCCTTCGACCCGAGCCTGAGCTCAGGGCGTAAGCCGGTTCATCAATCGGGGGAACGGGATCAGCTCCCGGATGTGGGGCCGCCCGGTCATCCACGCGACGAAGCGCTCGATCCCAAGTCCGAATCCGGAATGGGGGAAGGTGCCGTAGCGGCGGAGATCGAGGTACCAGCCGTACGACTCCTCGGGGAGCTTCTCCTCCCTGATGCGCGCGCGGAGCCGATCCAGGTCGTCCTCGCGCTGACTCCCGCCGATGATCTCACCGTAACCGTCCGGCGCAATCAGGTCGTCGCACAGCACCGTCCGTGGATCCTCGGGATTCTCCTTCATATAGAAGGCCTTCGCCGCCTTGGGGTAGTTGTAGACGAAGACCGGCTTGTCGAACTTTTCCGCGATCCGGGTCTCGTCCGCGCCGCCCAAGTCATCGCCCCATTCCGTCTCGCTTCCCGCCTCGCGTACGATGTCCACGGCTTCGGAGTACGTGATGCGGGGGAACGGAGACGTGATGTTCTCGAGCGCGCTCGTATCCCGCTCCAGCACGTCGAGCTGCTCAGCGCAGCGGTCGAGCGTGCGCGCAACCAGGTAGGTGACGAGGTCCTCCTGGAGACGCATGTTGTCGTTCGAGTCTGCGAAGGCAACTTCCGGCTCGAGCATCCAGAACTCGGTGAGGTGTCGCCGGGTCTTCGACTTCTCCGCACGAAACGTGGGTCCGAAGCAGTAGACCTTGCGGAAAGCGGGGCAGGCGGCCTCGACATAGAGCTGGCCGGTCTGGGCGAGGAAGGCGCGCTCGCCGAAGTAATCGGTCTCAAAAAGTGTTCCGGCGGATTCGCCGATGGCACCGGTGAGGATCGGCGTGTCGATCCGGACGAACCCGCGCTCGTCGAAGAAGTCGTGAATGGCCTTTTCGACCTCGGACCGCACGCGCAGACCGGCACGCTGCGTGGATGAGCGAAGCCACAGGTGTCGGTAATCGAGGAGAAAGTCGACGCCGTGCTCTTTCGGCTGGATCGGAAAGTCCTCGGACGCCCCGATCAAGGAAAGCTCAACGACGCCCATTTCGTATCCACCGGGAGAACGCGCGTCCTCACGCACTTCTCCTCCGATGGAGACGCACGACTCTTGCGTCAACGAGCAGCCGAGCTCCCAAAGGTCCTGGGAGAGCTCTTTCTGAACGAGGACGCCCTGAAGGAGCCCCGTGCCATCTCGGACCACTACGAACGCGACTTTGCCGTGGATGCGAACCCGCTCGACCCAGCCCTTGACGGTCACGGTCTCTTCGGTGTGACGGCCGAGGTCGCGCACTTCCACGATCGGAATCGAGGTCATGAGTCGTTCTGAGTGTGGAGATCCTCGAGAAGCGAGGGGTCGCTCTCGACTGGCGGCCCAAGATAGAGCGCGTGTCTCCGGGAGTGAAGGGTTCACCCGACTCCTGACATCTCCCGATCACCCCGCCCGCCCATCTCGAGCGTCGTCATGGCTCCGGGCGGCGTGCGGGCTCACTCTTCTATGGGCACCTGGGTGCATCCGGCCCCATCAGGAAGCTCCGGTCGAGCGTGGGGGACAGTGGCGGAGCTATCAGGGCGTGGCGGCCAGGAACGCCTTCGAGCGAGAGCGCGTCACCACGTCGAATCCCGAAATCGCCTGGACGAAGGACGCCGGCCGGGGCCTCGCTTCCCCGCCGGTCGTGAGCGGGCAAGTCGTGCTCGCCGTCACGACCAATCGGATGGTGATGGCCTTCTCGGCAGAGACGGGGGACCTGTACTGGCAGCACCGCAAGCACGGCGCCTTCGAAGTGCCTCCGGTCGTCGAGGACGACCGTCTCTACGTGACCACCGGCGACCTCGAGGGCCGAGCCTACGGGCTGCGGATCCGGGACGGGCGCGAGACTTGGGAGGAAACGGTGCCGGGCACGGCGGTGCCCCAAGCCACCGACGGGACGCTGCTGTTCGTGGCCAGCGAAGTAGGCCGGGCGTTCGCCCTGCGACTCTCCGACGGCGAACGGGTCTGGGAGACGTCCACGGGCTCGGCAGCCGCCGCGCCCATCGTCGTCGGAGACCGATTGATCGTCGCGACCACCGGCGACTCGCTCCTGGCGCTCGACGTGGAAACCGGCCGGGTCGACGCGCGAGTCGCGCTGCCCGCCTCGGTTTCGGCGCCACCCGCGTTGGCGGGCAGAAGTCTCGTGCTTCCGTTGCGTAGCGGAGAGCTCCTCGCCCTAGATGCCAGCGAGCTCGAGGAGCGCTGGCGGGTAGGGCTCGACGGCCCGGTCCTGGCGGCCCCCGCCATCGCGTCGACCGGGGAGGTGTTCGTGCTCGACCGAACCGCGAGTGTCTGGGTCGTTGGCGCGGACGGCACTCCACGCCGTCTCGTGAATCTCGGCGGGGCGGCGAGGGGGTCGCTGACGCTCGTGGAAAATGCGCTCTTGGTCGGGCTGCTGGACGGCCGCTTCATGGCCGTCGACCGGCAGATGGGCAGAGTCCTCTGGACGGTCGACCTGGGCGACAGTGTTTGGGCCCCGGCGGTCGTCCAGGACGGGAGCATCTTTGTCCCATTGCGTCGGGGCGCCGTGGTCAAGATACGATGACCAGGTTGGTCGCCATTTGCGCTGCGGGCTCCTTGCTGGCATCCCTTTCATCGGCACGTGGCGTTGCCGGTCAAGTGACGGTGGCCGGCTCCGAAAGCTCGATGGCCCTCACTCCCGCGCCGTGGGGTTGGCCTCAGCAGCGGGACCCGATCTTCACGCGGGCCGTCGAGCCGGAGACCCCACTCGCGTCTTCCGTGAACCCGCAATCCGCTCCCCAAGACGCTGGGCAGCGCACGGGCGGCACGTCGTGGAAGGGCATCGGGAAGTGGGTCTCGTTGGTGATCTCGACCAGTTCGGTGGCGTACGGATTCGGTGTCAACAGCGACGCAGACCGAGCGTTTCGTGAACTCCAGGACATCTGCGACATGGACCCCGACCGTTGCGACGTCCGAGCGACCGACGGCTCGTTCTCGGACGTCGACCTGGAGCAGCGCTACCAGGATGTCGTCAGGCTGGACGACCGGGCGCGCGCGGCGCTGATCGTCGGCCAGCTCGGCATCGTAGCGACCGCCGTGCTCTTCATCCTCGACCTCGGTGGCGAGGGTCCTCCGGATATCCCCTACGTTCCGCCTCCCGCGCTCCGAGTGGGGGCCGACGGCGTCTCGCTGTCAGCTTCGCTCGGTGTAGGCGGGTGAGCGGCGCGCGTCAACCCACGGCGAACAGCTTGAGGCGTTCCCCGTATCGCCCGTTCAGCAGGCGGCTCTCGGTGGCGTGCTCGGGAAGCTTCAGATCGGGATCGCGGCCGACGATGGCCCGGGCCCGGCGTTGGGCTTCCCCGAGTAGCTCCTCATCCACCGACAGATCGGCGAAGCGAAGAACGCGGTCACGGCCGTGCTGCTGTGGACCGAATAGATCGCCCTGCCCACGGATCCGGAGATCCGCCCGTGCGATGGCGAATCCGTCGTGCGTGTCACGGAAGACCGAGAGCCGCTCGGCGGCGGTCTCTCCCGGCTCTGCAATGAGGACGCAGTAGCTCTTGTCTGCCCCTCGGCCGACCCGGCCACGGAGCTGGTGCAGCTGCGAAAGCCCGAAGCGTTCTGCGTGCTCGATGACCATGACCGTCGCGTTCGGCACGTCGATGCCCACCTCGATGACCGAGGTGGCCACCAGCACGTCCAAGTCTCCCGCGAGAAAGGTCCGCATTACGGCATCCTTCTCCACGCCCGGCAGCTGACCGTGCAGAAGGCCTACACGATGGCTCGCGAAGACACCCTCGGAGAGGCGAGTAAACTCCTCACTAGCGGATCGCAGGTCGATCTTGTCGGAGTCGTCCACGAGCGGATAGACGGCATACGCCTGTCGACCCTTTGCCAGCTCACCCTCGACGAGCCGATACACATCCGCCCGTTTCGAAGGATAGAAGAGCAAGGTCGTTATCGGTTGGCGCCCCGGGGGCAGCTCGTCGAGGATGCTCAGATCTAGGTCCCCGTAGAGGGCCATCGCCATCGAGCGCGGGATGGGCGTGGCGGACATGATGAGGGTGTCCGGCTGGGGATCGCGTGCGCTGAGGGCCATGCGCTGACGCACGCCGAAACGGTGTTGCTCGTCGACGACGACCAGACCGAGCCGGTCGAAGTCCACGGCGTCCTGGATGAGCGCGTGCGTGCCGACCACCACTCGTCCGGAGCCTTCTGCGAGTGCTCTGAGAACCTTGGCGCGCGGCTCGGCTTTCAATGCGCCGGTCAGCAGCATTGGTTCGAGGCCGAGGGGACCAAGCGCCTCCGTGAGCGTCCGGGCGTGCTGTTCCGCAAGCAGCTCCGTGGGAGCCATCAACGCCGCTTGGAAGCCCCCTTCGACCGCGAGGAGCATCGCGAACAGCGCCACGATCGTCTTACCAGACCCTACGTCGCCCTGGAGCATGCGGTTCATTCGGCGCTCGGACGTCATGTCGCCGTAGATCTCGCGGAGCACCCTGGCTTGAGCCTCGGTAAGCTGGAAGTCGAGCAAATCGTGTAGCGGCCGTATGAGCTGGTTCGTCCGGAGGAAACGGACGCCTGGTGCGGCCATCGTGTGCCGATGCCGAGCCTGAGCTTGGACGAGCTGGAGGAAGAACAATTCATCGTATGCGAGGCGCCGGCGTCCGCGCTCGACGAGGGCGAGGCTCTCCGGCGAGTGCATCGACAGCAAGGCGTCCGCGAGACCGGGCACCCCGATCTCCTGCTGCCGTGCCGGTGACAGGTACTCCTCGTCCGCCACATGGTGGAGCAGGGCTTCGAGGTTCTGTGCGAAGATCTTGCGGAGCACCCACTGTGGTACCTCCTCCGACGCCGGATAGGCGACGAAGATCGTCCCCTCTGTCTCCGCGTCGTCGCCATCGCTGTCCCGGGCGAGAATCGTGAACTCCCGAGGTTGGAGTTGGCGGCCGTGGAAGAAACGGACGGGCCCTGCAACGAGGAGGAGGTCGCCTTTCTTGATCCGGCGATCCAGCCAGGGCTGCCCCGGCCAGGCGCACGTGATCATACCGGTGTCGTCTTGTAGGACGGCCTGGAAGACGCGGAGGCCGGACCGCGTGGGAATCACGCCAAGGCTCCGCACCCGACCGACCGCCGTCGTGTCCATCCCGACCTCGAGCCGGGAGATGGGCTCGACGGTGGACGCGTCGTCGTACCGGCGGGGAACGTGGTAAAGGAGGTCTCTGGCCGTGACGATGCCCATTCGACCGAGGGACTCGGCTCGCGTGGGACCCACGCCCTTGAGAAATTGGACCGGCTTGTCCAACTGCGAAAAGCTCATTCCGTGCGGCTGAAGACTCCTTCGAGAAAGGCCTCGGGATCGAAAGGCTCGAGATCTTCCGGACGCTCTCCAACTCCCACCAGCTTCACCGAGAGCCCGAACTCCTCTTTGAGCGCGACGATGATCCCTCCGCGTGCCGTGGAGTCCATCTTGGCCAGCAAGATGCCAGAAACGTCTACGGCCCGCTGGAAGGAGCGTACCTGAGAGAGCGCGTTCTGCCCGACAGTCGCGTCCAAGACCATGAGCGTCTCGTGCGGCGCGCCCTCCAGCTTCCTGGAGATGACGCGGCCCACCTTCTCGAGCTCGCTCATCAGGCCGGCCTGCGTGTGCAGCCGCCCAGCCGTGTCGACGATCAGGACGTCCGCGCCCCGCGCCTGGGCCGCCTCGATCGCATCAAAGGCCACCGCCGCAGGGTCGCCGCCCTCCTGACCGCCTACGAAGTCCGCCCCTGTCCGGTCGGCCCAAACCCGGAGTTGAGAGACAGCGCCGGCCCGGTACGTATCCGCCGCCGCGATGAGAACCCGGCGTCCCGATCTCGTCAGGCGATGAGCGAGCTTGCCGATCGACGTGGTCTTTCCGACCCCGTTTACGCCAACGACGAGATAGACCGACGGCGCTTCCTCCGCCTCTTGCAGGGCACTCTCGCCCCGGCCGGACTCCAGGATCCGCCCCGTCTCCTCGCGCAGAGCATCCCGGAGCCCATCGCGGCCACGAATCGCGCCCCGACGCGCCAACCCTTCCACATGGTCGATGAGCCGCATGGTGGCGCCGACGCCGAAGTCGGCGGAGAGCAGACGCTCCTCCAGCTCTTCCAGCGACTCATGGTCCATCCCGCCCACGGCGACACGGACGTCGGTGAGCGCAAGGTCCACGACCTTCCGCCAGAGTGACTTCTTCTTGTCCGTCGTCTTGTGCGCGAGTCGGCTCGGTTTCGCCATTGGCTCAACGGAACGCTAACGAAGGCCGCGGCGGCGGCGACCGATCCACTCACCGCATAAAAGTCCCAGGATCAGCACAAACGGAGCGGGGTGGGTCCTGAGTGGCCGGCCTTCCCGGTCTCGGCCCACCGCCCCCTCGGAGTCGTCACCCGCCAGTGCGTCGTCGGCCCGCGGGGGGAGGAACAGCTCGTCGGTATAGGCTTCTATGTCGAAGCGTCCCGCGCCGAGCTCGTCGCCCTCGACGGAAGAGGCCTCGAACGTGTATGCGGCCGGCTCGAGTTGGAGGATTCGAAAGGCGTCGTCGGCACCGACCGTAACGGTTGAGTCGACGACGAGCGTATCGGCCCGGCTGATGCGCAGTGACACGTCCGTATCCGCCAGTCCTGGCGCGCGCCAATCGACGATCGAGCCCCTCGGTAGAACGAGGTCTGTTGGGCGAACCCCCGAGCCCGCGACCAACGGCTCGTTTGCGAGCAGCCAGTCGGCCACCCCTGCCCACAGCGATCGATACGCACGCCGGGGCGCCCCGGCGCGGAACGCCCATCGCCAGAACCCGGCAGCCAACACGACGCCCCAACGGCGATCGTCCTCCGCGCCGAGAACGAGCGCCGCCTCGCTCGGCCCCCGGCCACCGAGTCGAACCTGGAGGGGAACCAGCCCGTCCGGTGCCGTCGTGAGCGGCTGCAGACTCGTGAGCGGTGGAAGCACGCTCAGGTCGAGCCCGGCGAACTCCCTAGCGACAGGAGACGGCGGCAGCTCGCTCGCGACGTACCACTCACCCTGGAGCCCGGAGCCGGCCGCGATGCCCAGGAACGAGGCGCCGATCCGATCCATGGGGAAAAGGAGGAGACGGTGCGCGCTTTGCGCGAGATCGACGAGCCAGGGTGGGGCGCTCTCGTCCACCCCATGCAGCACCAAGAGCTCCGAGCTCGCCAAGATCCTGCGTAGCTCGGCCTCTCCGACTTCATTGCCCCCGTCTTCACCCAGCGCCATCGGCAGGTACCGTGGACCCGACACCTGGAGGTACCCCCTGACCGGGAGCCCGGTGACCTCTTCGAGAACCGGCAGCACGTGGCGGGGCTCCCAGTCGGGACGGAGCGACAACAGCGTGAGTCCGGTGGCCTGGGCATCGACCCGCACGTAACGCGCCCGCTCGTTGTCGGGTGAAAAGCCGTCCCCGTCCAGGACAACGGCGGCGGTGTACCGTACGAGTCCGTCGCGGCCCGGCGCAGGCAGGCCGAGGGTGAGCCGCACGACCCGGCCCGGACCCGGGACCTCCACCGACGCCGATGCCACCGCCCTACCCTCTTCCCTCACCTCCACGAGCGCCGAATCGCTGGCGGGCGCCGATTCCCCAAACACGGCCACCTCCACCTCGAATCCGGATTCCCGCCCAGCCTGGTTGGGTGTTCTGAACTCCGCGACGCCCGCATTCGTCACGTCGGATTCCACCGTCTCAAAGCGCACATCGAGGCCCAGGCCCGCCTGGAACGCTCCGAGGTCGGCGTCCTGGAGCCGTCGGTCGCTGACGACGGTCACGGCGCGCGCTCCGGACTCCGCGGCCGTCCGGAGGGCCGGGAGAAGTCGAGAGGCGGCAGCCTCGGGTTCCCACCCATCGAGCTCCCCCACCGCCGTGGGCACGACGTCATCGCCGAACAGGAGAAGTCCTCCACCCGGGCCGGCGAGCCGCGCGGCCTGGGCCGCCCCGCGAGACCACGGGGTCTCACCATCGACGGTGCGCGCACTCATACTCAGCGACACATCGAGGAGCACGAGGCCGCTTGCATTCGACCCAGGCCCGACGTCTCCGGGGAATTGTGGGTTCCAAACGAGGAGCAGAATGAGGCCGATCGATATGGCGCGGGTAAGTGCCAGGATCCG
Source organism: Longimicrobiales bacterium (assembly GCA_965248625.1). GTDB lineage: Bacteria > Gemmatimonadota > Gemmatimonadetes > Longimicrobiales > Gaopeijiaceae. The sequence goes on from OZ252109.1 coordinate 4,922,877, forward strand.
AGCGCCTCGTACCGGGAGCTCCCGCCGCTCGTAGATCCAAAAGGCGAAGGCGCTACCTGCTGCCAGAACGAGGGCGAGGAAGATCCAGGAAAGCGGACTCACCGCTGCAAGGAGGGCACCGCTTCCGACAGGACGAGAGCGGGGGTCACGACCCCCCCTCCGGGGCGGCGACCGTTGCCTCCTCGGCCGGTGGGTCGGTAACAGCCATCCGGAGGGTGGGAGATGGAGGCAGCCGGTCGAGTAGCGTTCGCCGAGCGATCAACTCGGACTGCCAGCGGGACCAGACGTCGGTTGGGACGGGATCCCCGGAGGGCAGCTGAATCGTCAGCGGGTCCTTTACCTGGCCGTGCTGCCTGAGCTCGTAGTGCAAGTGCGGCGCCGTCGCGAGGCCCGTCATCCCGACCCTGCCGATCACCTCCCCCTGGGTGATCCGCTTGCCGACGACGATGTGCGGCTCGTATTGACTGAGATGGGCGTACCTGGTGACGAATCCGTTGGCGTGGCGCACTTCGATGAGGTCGCCGTAGCCGCCGCTGTTCCATCCGCGCTTCACCACGACGCCGTTCCCCGTCGCCATGATCGGAGTCCCTCTGGCCGCGGAATAGTCCACGCCGTTGTGCGCGCGCCAACGCTTGAGGATCGGATGGAAGCGTGATCTCTGGACGCGGGACGCGATGCGCCGAAACTCGAGTGGCTTCCGCAAGAACGCCCGCCGCACGGACTTCCCGTACGCGTCGTAGTAGGTCCCGGTCCCGTCGTCGTTGGGATCGAACCAGAAGGCCTGAATGGGCATTCCGACGTTGACCAGCTCGGCTGCGATGACGTGTCCGTCGCGCATCGACCCGTCGGGACGGACCTGCCGTTCGAACGTGACGCGGAAGTAGTCGCCTGTCTGGATTTGACGAGAGAAGTCCACTTGCCACTGGAAGACCTCGTCCAGCCGGTGCAAGAGGAGCGCACGATCCTGGGAAGGCATGTCCAGCAGATCGGCGTTGCGCACGACTGCCGTCCAAAGGTCCGTGGTGATCTCGCCCGCAGTGAAGATCGTGTCGGTCCAGACCGGCGTCTCGACCAGCTCGGACGACCAGCCGAGCGCATCGTGGGCGAGGCGGACCGTCTCGTCGGCGTTCAGGACGACATCGATGCCGCGGAGCGTGTTGTCTCCGCGTGCTCGCCTGAACGCGATCTCCGTACCGTCTCGAAGACGGCGGGGGTTCGCCTGCTCCCGGAACGCGAGAAGCACAGCGCTCTGCTCGTTGGCACCGAAGGAAGCGCGCGTGAGCAGCTCGCCGAACGTCTGGCCGCGGGCCAGGTTCACGATGTCGACGCTTTCGGCGGCGGTCGCGTACACCGGATCGATGCGACCTACTTCGTACTCCTCGCCGCCCCACGCCACAAAGAGCCAACCGGCAACCAGCGTGAAGCCGATGCCGATCACGGCTTTCGCTCCCGGTCCGTCTAGTGCACGCATGTGCCCCCGTAGCGTCCCAGTTGCGGGGGTTGCGGGGCCCCCGCTCCCGGTCAGTCCATCTGTCGGCGGATGAAGGTCGGGATATCCAACTCGCTCAGCTGTTCCCCGGTCACGACTCGCTCAGGAAAGCTGTTGAACGGCATGACCCCACCCGCGGAGCCCGCCCCCGCGGCCGCTGCGGCCCGCTGTTGTTGGACCGGCGGTTGCTGCGTGACGTGGCGCCGGAAGTCCGGACGGATGACCTTGTCCTTCCTCTCCTCGCCGATCTCGAATCCGGTCGCGATGACCGTGACCCGTACCTTTCCTTCCAAATCCGGGTCGTGTACGGCGCCGAAGATGATCTCGGCTTCGTCTCCAGCCTCTTCTTGAATGATTGTAGAGATCTGGGTGACCTCGTCAATAGCAAGGTCCATTCCACCGGTGATGTTGATGAGGACACCCTTCGCGCCGCCAATCGAGACATTGTCGAGCAGCGGCGACGAGATGGCCTCTTGAGCGGCTTCCTGCGCGCGGTTGTCGCCCTCTCCATAGCCTGATCCCATCAGGGTCGGACCCCGGCACGCCATGATCGTGCGGACGTCGGCAAAATCGACGTTGACTTCGCCGGACACACGAACGAGGTCGCTGATGCCCTGAGTGGCATGCAAGAGCACCTCGTCGGCCCTTTTGAGCGCATCCCGGAAAGTTGTTCCCTTTCCGACCACGGACAGAATCCGGTCGTTGGGCACCACGATCATCGTATCCACCGACCTCCGCAGCTCCGCCAGGCCCTGCTCCGCCTGCCGCTGGCGCTTCTTCCCCTCGAACGCGAACGGACGGGTCACGATGCCGATCGTGAGCGCGCCCAACTCACGAGCGATCTCTCCGGCGATGGGCGCCGCGCCCGTGCCGGTCCCGCCGCCCATGCCCGCGGCGACGAAGACGAGATCCGCGCCGTCCAGCGCCCCGCGCACCTCCTCGGCACTCTCGTGAATCGCCTGCCGCCCAATCTCGGGGCGGGCCCCCGCTCCGAGCCCACGGGTGAGCTTCTTCCCGAGCTGGATCGTGACCGGAGCGCGCGAGGATTTCAGGGCTTGGGCGTCGGTGTTGGCGGAGATGAACTCCACGCCTTCCAGATCCTCGTCGACCATACGATTCACGGCGTTCCCACCGGCGCCCCCGCAGCCGATCACCTTCATCTGCGCAGTCGGAGTCGGACTGTCCTCGAACTCGAAGATCATCATCTGTTCCTCCCGTTTGAACGAGCAACTCTCACTTATGGTCTCCTTTTCGCTTTTCTCGCGCCTGCTCTTAGAAAAACTCCTTGAGCCAGGACCCGACCTTCCCGACCATGCTCGATGTCAGAGTGGACGCGCCCTGACCCGTTTCCCCGAACCGATCGGCGCCAAACAGAGCGAGGCCGGTCACAGTCGCGAAACGCGGTCGACCCACCGCGTCGGCGAGCCCCGTGAGTCCCTCCTGGGGAAAGCCGGCCCGAACTGGTGCGGGGAAGATCTGCTGGGCGAGCTCGACCACCCCCTGCAGGGCCACACCACCGCCCGTCACGACGATGCCCGCTCCGAGCTTATCGAGAAGGTCCTGGGCCTCGAGCTCGCCCTGGACGAGGCTGAACATCTCATCCAGCCTCTGTTCGAGGATGTGAGCGATGAGCTCTCGGGCGACGTGGCGCTTCTGACCTGGGCTCGGCCCAGGTAGCTCCACCGTCTCCTGCGGGTCCACGAGCTGGGCGAAGGCAGTCCCGTATTGTTCCTTCGCCCGTCGGGCCTCCTCGAAGGGGATGGATAGGCCTTTCACCAGGTCGTTCGTGACCGTGATGCCCCCAAACGGGAGGATGCCCACATGGCGGATCTTGCCTTCGTAGTACGCGGCCACATTGGTGGTGCCGCCTCCGAGGTCGACCATCGCGACGCCGACTTCCTTTTCGTCCTCGGTCACCACCGCGCGAGCCGTGGCAAGAGGCTCCAGGACGAGCTTCTGCACCCGGTAACCGGCCCGGGCTACCGCCTTTCGGATGTTGTTCACGGGAGCTGCGGCACACGTGACGAGGTAGACCTCCGCTTCGAGGCGCGTACCCGCCATGCCGATCGGGTCCTTGATCCCCGCCTGGTGATCTACCGTGTATTCCTGCGGGATGGCGTGCAGCAGCTCACGGTCTGGAGGAAGTGCCACGGCCTGCGCCACTTCGTGCACGCGGTCCACGTCGTCTTGGGAGATCTCCTCGGACGCGACCGCGACCACTCCGTGGGAGGGGCGAGCCTGGATCTGGTCCCCTCCGATGCCGGCGTACACGCGATCGACCGTGCAGCCTGCCATGAGCTCCGCCTCTTTCAAGGCCTTCCGCACGGTGTCCGTCATCTCTTCGATGTGGGTCACGACTTCGCGACGCACGCCGTTCGTCCTGGCCTGGCCGACGCCGAGCACTTTCAGCTCGGGCGCGCGAAATCGATCGCCGGAGATCTCCGCGATGAGCGCGCACGTCCGGGTCGTGCCGATGTCCAGACTCGCGATGAGATTCGATCGCATGATCACGGAGCCTTCTGAGTTGTGCGGTTCGCCCGCGTGAGCTTGACGACGACCTGGTCCACGAAGCGGAGATCCACGGTCGCGGGAACGACGTTTGGCGCCCGCGCCATCGCGTCGGCGAGAACCGCCAGACCCTGCCGCAGTCGTTGGGCGGCGAGCGGCGGACGAAACCGGACATCGAGTGGCGGCTCGGAGAGGCGAGCGAGAATCGCTCCTCTCGCCTCCCAAGCGAGCTCGGAGACGGAACGCACGAACTCGGGATCGAGCTGTCCCAGACGTTCCAACTCGGAGGCCATCGTTCGAACCTGACCCGGAGACAGCGGGGTGCCTCCGTGGACCATCTTTGGTCCGGGCGTGAGGATCGGGAGGTCGAGCCGATGCACGGCCGGGTCGATTGGAAGGGGCTGGCCGTCTGCGTCGACGGGCTCGAGGGCAGGCGTGGCCACAAGCGCGACGGGCTGGCGCTCGCGGAGCTCCACGATCAGAGTGCCCGGCAGGCGGCGGCTGACCTTCGCCTCCTGCACGAGCACGTGGGCCTCCAGACGCTCCTCGAGGAGGCGCAGGTCGTCCCAGACGCTCGCGTCATCGGAGAGCGACAGGAGCTGCTGAACCGTGGGGCCGTCGAGATAGCGGGCTCCCTCCAACTTGAACGCGGCGACGCGAAACAGCTCGAGCCGAGACAGAAGCTCCGGCACCTGGCTGAGGCCCGACACGGTGCTGGCCCCGATCAGGAGCGCCACCAGCAAGCGTATGGCTCTACGCATCCCCGCCTCCTTCCAACTCCCGGAGGAGAGCGGGCCCGATCGTCTCGACAGACCCCGCTCCCAGCGTAAGACACACGTCCCCTGCCTTCAGCGCGGAAGCCAGCGTGGAAGGCAGGCTCTCGAGATCGGTGTGGTAGCGTGCGCTCCCCCTCCCCTCGGCGCTCGCCGCGCGCACGACCAGCTCGCCGCTGATTCCCGGAATCGGCTCTTCCCGGGCCGGATAGATGTCGGTCACCCACACCGAGTCCGCAGTCGAGAGAGCCGCCCCGAACCCGTCCGCGAAGTCGCGCGTGCGTGAGTAGAGGTGAGGCTGAAACACGGCCACGACACGGGCCCCCGGGTAACCGCTGCGCGCTGTGGCGAGGGCGGCCGCGATTTCCGTGGGGTGATGGGCGTAGTCGTCCACGACCGTGATCCCACGAGCTGTCCCCAGGAGCTGGAAGCGTCGATGCACGCCTGAGAACGCGGCCAGGCCCTTTCGGATGTGATGCCACTCCACGCCGAGCCGGCGTGCGGCCGAGGCGGCGCCGAGAGCGTTCAGCGCATTGTGGGCGCCGGCCAACGGAATCGACAGCTCGCCCCTGTCCTCGCCGGACTCGAAGACGCGCAGTCGAGTGCTCGCGCCGTTCGCTCGGACGTCGATGCCACGGAGTTGCGCGCCCGCGCTGAAGCCATACGTGTACGCTCGGGCGGTCAGACCGGGGAGCAGGCGGGAGGCACCTGAATCGTCGGCGCACGCACATACGCTGCCCTCGGCCGGCACCGAGTCTACGAACGAGCGAAACGCCTCCCGGACACCATCCAGACTTCCGTAGATGTCGAGGTGGTCGGCCTCCAGATTCGTGACGACCGCAACGTCGGGGTCGAGCGCGTGGAAAGACCGATCGTATTCGTCGGCCTCGACGACGAAGAGCTCGCCTTCGCCATATCGTAGGTTCCCGGCCCAACCGGCCACGTGTCCACCGACCACCCCGGTCGGGTCCAGCCCGGCCGCGACGAGGATCTCCGTGGCCAGCGCCGTCGTCGTCGTCTTGCCGTGCGTCCCGGCGATGCCCACGACAGTGCCCCTGTTCACCCATTGGCCGAGCGCCTCGGCTCGCTTGATCACGGGGATCCCCCGCTCACGGGCTGCTTGGATCTCCGCGTGCTCGGGAGGGATCGCGGCCGATACGACGAGAAGGGTGACGCCGTGCAGATGATCGGGGTCGTGGCCGGCCAAGAGTGGGACGCCCCTCGTCTCTAGTGCACGAGCGCTGGCGCCTGGGTTGACATCGCAGCCCGTCACGTCGTGACCGGCCCGGTGCAGGAGCTCCGCCAAGGCACACATTCCCGCGCCACCGACGCCCATGAAGTGGGCGGTGCCACCTCCGATCCGGGCCTCCAGGTCCGACATGCTCATCGGCGTCCCGCCCGGTCTCCGAGCGGCTGGCGCGGAGGCGGCAACAGGTCGGCAATGGCCCGCGCGATATCGGTGGCCGCATCGGGTCGTCCCCGCGCGCGGGCGGCATCGGCCATGGACGAGAGGCGGACGTCGTCTTCCGCCAGCTCGACCAGGACCGACCAGAGGTCGTGGGGTGACGTATCGACCTCGGGCATGTGGATCGCGGTGCCGGCCGCGGCAAGCGATTGTGCGTTACGTGTCTGGTGATCTTCCGCCGCCGTTGGAAGGGGCACGAGGACGGCTGGAAGGCCCCACGCGAGGAACTCGGAGGTGGCCATGGCTCCGGCCCGGCTCAGAGCGATGTCTGCACAGGCGAGAGCGGCGGGCATGTCGTCGATGTAGGGGACGAGGCGGAGCCATTCCGGCGACCCCAGCTCCGCGACCGATGTGCGCATTTCATCGAAGTGACTCGGACCGCTGGCCCACAGGATCTGAAGGCCGTTGGGCCGCGGAAAGAGCCCGCGGGCGGCGCCGATCAAGCTGCCCGCCACGAGCTGATTCAACGCGGCAGACCCTTGGCTCCCTCCAACGACCAGCGCCAACCGCCCTTCGGGTGCGAGGCCGAAGCCCGCCCGGGCCTTCGCACGGCCGATCGGTACAGGGGGACGAACGGGGTTCCCTCCGACAATTGCTCGGCCGCGAGCTCGTGACACCAAGTCGTCCAGGGCCTCCGGGTAGGCGAGGTGGATCTGACGTGCCCAACGACTCAGGAGCCGCGTGGTAATCCCCGGCAAGCTGTTTTGTTCTTGCAGGACGAGCGGCACGCTCATGAGTGCTGCTACGACCCCGGCCGGCGCTCCGGCGTAGCCCCCGGTCACCACGACGAGCTCCGGCTTGATGCGGCGGAACAGCGCGGATAGGTCAGCGACGGCACCGAACAGCGAACGCAACACGGCCGCATTTCTCCAGACTCGGTTGCGACGCAGGCCTGAGACCTCGACCAGCCGATGCTCGATCCCGCGCTCGGCCAGGACTCGGGCTTCGAGACCACGACGCGAACCCACGAAGAATGGGCGAACGTCGGGCCGCACGCGGGTGATTTCCTGGGCCAGGGCAAGCGCGGGGTATAGATGCCCCCCGGTGCCTCCCCCCGAGAACAGGACCACCGTCCGCACATCTTCATGCACGACCCACTCGTCCTTCGGGAATGCCTCGCGCCACCGACATCAGGATGCCAAGAGCGCCGAGTGTGACCGCGAGGTTGGAGCGTCCATCCGAAACGAGCGGTAGGGGGAGTCCAGTCGGGGGCACCAGTCCCAGGGCAACGCTCATGTGCAGAAAGGCGTGCAGAGCGACGAGGCTGGTGCACCCGATCGCGAGCAACTCGCCGAAGAGGTCGGGCGCTCTTCTGGCGATCCGGAAGCCGATCAGGACGATCGCGAGATATGCAACGACGAGGAACACGACGCCCAGGAAGCCCCACTCCTCTCCAACCATCGCGAAGATGAAGTCGTTGTGGGCCTCGGGAAGGAATCCGAATTTCTGTTGGCCTTCGCCGAATCCGAGTCCTCCGATGCCTCCCGAGCCGATCGCGATCAGAGACTGCTGCACCTGGTATCCAGCACCCGCCGCGTGCGCTTGCGGGTTCCAGAACGCATCCATCCGGACCTCGCGGAAGTCCGCGGCGAGCTGGTGGAGGACGACCGTGCTGGCCAAGAGGCCCAGGAACACGAAGTGCGCGATCCGCCCACCCGCGCTGAAGACGACGATCGAGCCGAGCACCCCGATCAACAGGGCAGTGGAGAAGTCGGGCTCCAGCAGAATCGGCACCAGGATCGCGCCCCACACGATGAGGAACGGGCTCAAGCCGCGAGCAAGACTGCCGAAGCGATCCTGCTTTTTGACGGCGAGCGCGGCGGTCCACACCACGATCGTGATCTTGGCGATTTCCGAGGGCTGCAGCGTGACGGGCCCGACGACCAGCCAACGGCGAGCTCCGTTGCGAAGTGGAGCGATTGCCTCGGTGCCGGGAAGCACGAGCAGAACGAGCAGGATCAAGGCGACCGCGACCATGGGCCACGCCAAGGGTCGCCACCAGCGGTACGGGATATGTGCGGCCAGGGCGAGCAAAGCCAATCCCAGTGCCGCTCCTGCCGCTTGTCGCACGACGAAGTGATAGTCGGCCAGTCCCTGCTGCTGCGCCATGAAGGAGCTCGCGCTGTACAGCGTAACCAGCCCGAAAGAGAGGACCAGCAGAGTCACCGCCATGAGCGCGGCGGGCTCCCAGCCCCGCCCGAGCCCCGTGTCGGCGAACGGGACCGGCCCGGTTGCTGCTGAGTCGACAGGCCTAGCCATCAGCTCCCTCCCCGGGCGAGGGCCGCAAAGCGGAGTCCCCGCTCTTCGTAGTTCGAGAACATGTCGAAGCTCGAGCAGGCGGGAGAGAGGAGGACGGCGTCGCCGGGAAGAGCCAAGCCTTCGGCAACACTGACGGCTTCATCGAAGTCGCCGTCGACTCGGATCACGGGGACGGTGCCCGTGACGGACTCTTGGATCCGGCTACGAGCCGCTCCGTAGGCGACCACCGTCCGCGCCCTTCCCTTCAGGGCATCGGTGAGCGGCGACAGGTCCTCTCCCTTGTCGATCCCACCGAGCATCACGACGACGGGGCGGTCGAGGCTCCTGATGCCGCTGGCCGCTGCAGCCACGTTGGTTGCCTTCGAGTCGTTCACCCAAAGCACTCCGGCGCGGTCGGCCACGGGCTCCAGCCGATGCGGCAACGGCCGGAACGTCTTCAGCCCGCGGCGCAGCTCGGATGGGTCCACCCCCGCCAAACGCACCGTCAGGCTGGCCGCCAGCGCGTTGGCGACGCCGGCAGCGCCCATGAGCGGGAGGTCGGCAACCTCCGCGACGCGCTCCTCGATTCCGTCCAGCTCGAGCGTCAGATGCTCGCCGTCGACGTAGGCGGCTCCGCTTTCGCCGGGCCCGCTTCCGTGGGAGGAATCCCGACCGAAGACGAAGCGCTCGCCCGGCAGGTCGTCGGGCAGCCGGAGGGGGCCAGGGACGTCTCGCTCCAGGACCCAGCGGCTCGACTCGTCTGCGTTCTCGAAGAGCCGGGCCTTGTCCGCGTAGTACGCTTCCACGTCCGCGTACCGGTCGAGATGATCCGGAGCCAGATTGGTCACCACTCCGATGTCCGGGCGGAACCGGGAGACGGCGGCGAGCTGAAACGAGCTTACCTCCACCACGAGCCAATCCGGAGGCGGATCCATCAGCGCCAGCGCGGACGCCGGCGGCCCCAGGCCACCTCCTATGTTTCCGCCGAGCCCCACCGACACCCCCGCGTAGTCCAGGAGGTGTGCAGTCAGCGCAGCCGTCGTGGTCTTCCCGTTCGTTCCGGTCACTGCGATCAGTGGACTCTGGAAGAACCGAAAGGCGAGCTCAGGCTCGGAGATCCATCCGACTCCGGCGTCGGCGAGCTGCTGGAGTACGGGCGCTCCAGGAGCGATTCCAGGGCTCGCAACAACCTCGTCGGATCCCAGGATTCGATCCCGGTCGTGTCCTCCCAGCTCCACCCGCACCCCCAGCGATCCGAGCTCTGCGCTACGGGCTCGAGCTGTAACGTCGTCGCGTATGTCCGAGACATAGACCTCTGCTCCATGGTGAAGGGCGAGGAGTGCCGCTGCTTGGCCGCTCGCTCCGAGCCCGATGATCGCGATTCTCGTCCCACTCAGTGATCCCATGGTCCTGCTCCGAGGGACCCGCCTTCAGCCTGCCGCGCCACTCCGCACGGGAGCCGCGCCCGATACCTCTCAGTGCCGTGCACTACCGGATCTTCAGGGTGCTGAAGCCCAGCATCGCGCACAGAACTCCCGCGATCCAAAAGCGGATTACGATCTTGCTCTCGGGCCAACCGAGCTTCTCGAAGTGGTGGTGGATCGGTGTCATCAGGAAGATCCGGCGCCCCACTCCGAACCGTCGCGACGTGTACTTGAAGTAGCTCGTCTGCATCATCACGGAGACCGTCTCGACGACGAATACGCCGCCCACGATGACGAGCAGGAACTCCGCCTTCAGCAGGATCGCCATCACCCCGATCGCACCACCGAGCGAGAGCGACCCTGTGTCGCCCATGAAGACCTCGGCGGGGTGAGCGTTGAACCAGAGGAAGCCGATCGCGGCGCCGGCCAGCGCCCCGCCGAAAATGGTCAGCTCTCCAGATCCCGGGAGATAGAACAAACCCAGATAGGCCGACGTATCGACGCGTCCGATCAGGTAGGCGAAGATGCCAAAGGTGGCGGCCGCTATCGCAGTCAAGCCTGCAGCCAGTCCGTCGAGGCCATCCGTCAGATTCACGGCGTTCGAGCTGCCCGACACGACGATTGCAACGAACACCACGTAGAGTGGCGCCCAGAATGCCGCGTACCAGTCCGCGAAGAATGGCACGCTCGTCCAAGTCGGAGGGATCGGCCAAATCGGCTGGAGGATCAACAGCAGCCCCAACAGCAGGCCGAAGATCCACTGGCCGATCATCTTGTAGCGCCCGACGAGGCCCTCGGTCCGACCACGGACGACCTTCAGATAGTCGTCCAGGAAGCCCAGCGCGCCCATCCAGAGGAACGCCACGACGGCAATGCCGATGTACCAGTTGGTGAGCTGAGCCCACAGCAGTGTCGAGGTGGTGGCTGCCGCGAGGATGAGTGCGCCCCCCATCGTAGGGGTTCCGGCCTTCTCGAGATGCGACTCGGGACCCTCGGTTCGGACGACCTGACCGACACGGAGGCGCGTCAGGCCCCGGATGGTCGCCGGACCCAGGAGGAACGCCAGCATGAGCGACGTCACGACCGCTCCGGCCGTTCGAAAGGTGATGTACGTGAAGAGGTTGAAAACGATGTGGACGTCCGTGAACCGGGGCAGCAGGTGATAGAGCACGGCTCACCCCTCCCCGTTCTTCGACAGGACGGGCGCGCCCACACCGAAATCCGCTTCGAGCAACGGCAGGAGCCGCTCCAGGGCAACGCCTCTCGATCCCTTCAACAGAACGAGCTCGTCGCCGTCGAGCCGCTCTCGCAGAAGCGCGTAGCCCTCGGCGAGATCCGTCGAGGCGAGCAGCTCCGGTCCCACCGGGCCTCGCATGCTCCGGGAGCGCTCGGCGATGCGGGCGAACTCCCCCAGCGCGAGGATCATATTCACCGGACGGGACAACGCGTCTCGGAGCACATCTTCGTGGAGCGCGGTGCTTCGCTCGCCCAACTCCAGCATGGTGCCGAGCACGGCGACGCGACGTCCCCCCGTTGGGATCAGCTCGAGCAGGTCGAGCGCCGCCCTGACACTCTGCGGATTCGCGTTGTAGCAATCTACCAGGAGCGTGAGATCGCCCACTTGGCGCTGCTCGCCCCGCATGCCCGTGGCCTTGACGCTCCCGACTCCCCGCACCGCGACGGCAGGCGGCACGGCCAGGTGGTCTGCGACCGCGAGGGCGAAGAGCGCGTTTTGCACGAGGTGTCGTCCGGGAATCCGGAGCCGTACCTCCTGGTCCCGCCACGTGAAGCGGAAGCAACCTGACGAGTCGGGGACGAGGCCGTCGGGCCGGAGGTCCGGATCCGCGAGGTCGGACCAGCCGGTGACCCGGACGCCGGGGTGCAGGACGCGGGCACGCTCGGGAAGGGTGGCGGGCTCGTCTCCCACAACCGCCCAGCCGTCGCTGCGCAGACCCTCCAGCAACGCCAGCTTCTCCGCGAACACCCCCTCCAGCGAGCTCAGCTTCTCGAGATGGGCGTCGGACACGGTCGTGACCACTCCCAGATCCGGCTCCGCGATCTCGGTGAGTGTGCGGATCTCGCCGGGCTCGTTGCTGCCCATCTCCACCACCAGGACATCCGAGCTATCGGGAGCTTGGAGAATGGTCAGCGGCAATCCGATCCGATTGTTGTTGTTGCCGGATGTGGCGTGGACCCGGTACGCCCCCTGCAGAGCCGCTCGCATGAGGTCCTTCGTCGTCGTCTTTCCCGATGATCCCGTCACGGCGATCACGCGTCCTTCGTGGGCCCTCCGGCGATACGTAGCGAGGGCACCGAGGGCGACTACGGTGTCGCGCACGACGTAGATGGGCAGTTGGTCCGCCGGCTCGACGGCACGGGACACGACGAGACCGCCGGCACCGGCGGCCACCGCCTCCTCCATGAAGTCGTGACCATCGAAGCGCTCACCAACGAGGGCCACGAAGACGTCACCCTCGTGGAGGGTGCGCGTGTCCGTGGAGACTCCGCCGAACGCGGTGCCGGGGCGGGCTAGTACGTCGCTCAAGCCCAGCGCCCGCTCGACGTCCAGGTGGGTCCAGTGGAAAGAGGCCATGTCAGGCGGCCCTCCTGCCCAGGTATTCGAGCACGATCTCTCGCTCGTCGAACGGCTCCTTTTCCTGCCCGATCACCTGGTAGGTCTCGTGTCCCTTCCCCGCCAACACCACGACGTCGCCTGCATCGGCGACATCCAGCGCTCGGTGGATCGCCCTCTCCCGGTCGGCCACACGCTCGTACGTGCCCCCCCTCATCCCGCTCGCCACGTCGTCGATGATCTCTTCCGGGTCTTCAGTGCGCGGGTTGTCCGAGGTCACGACGACGAGATCGGCCCGGCCGTCCACTGCGCGCCCCATCAGCGGCCGTTTCGTTCGGTCGCGATCGCCGGCGGCGCCGAAGAGAGCGATCAGACGGCCAGCGGCGAGCGGCCGAAGGGCGTCCAACAGTCGTGCCAGCGCATCGGGCGTGTGCGCGAAGTCGATGATCACGGCGAACGGCTCGCCCACGACGACTTCGAGGCGACCCCGCGCGGGCGGTGCGGCCGCGAGACCCGCGACGATGTAGTCCAGGTCGTGCCCGGCGGCCGATGCTATCCCTGCGGCTGCGAGCGCGTTCTCGACGTTGAAGCGACCGAGGAGAGGGAGGTGGACGGTGGCGGCCTGGCTGCCGTCGCTCAGCTCGAAACGCGTGCCCGTCGCGAGCATGTTCAGCCCAGTGGCCGTCAAATCCGCTTGCGCCTCGAGTCCGTACGACATCCGCCGGCGGGCGCCGACGTCGAGGTCCACCCACGCTGGATCGTCCGCGTTGACCACCACGGTTCCATCCGGATGCGCCAGCTCGACCAACCGGGCCTTGGTGTCGCGGTAGTCGGTCAGGTCGTGGTGATAGTCGAGATGGTCCTGCGTAAGGTTCGTGAACGCCACGACGTCGAAGCGAAGACCGTCGAGCCGTCGCTGGGCCAGCGCGTGCGACGACGCCTCCAACCCGAGTCCTCGGACGCCTTCGTCCGCGAGTGTGCGGGTCCAGGCAGCCGTCTGAACCGGGCCGGGAGTGGTGAGCCCCTCCGTCCCGGGTCGTACGTTCCCATCGGGGTCCACGACCCCCAACGTGCCGATCGCGGCGGTGGGCCGCCCGGCGCCCAGTAGGTGGCGGGCCAACAGCGCCGTCGTCGTCTTTCCGTTCGTGCCGGTGACGGCGTAAACGAGGAGACCCGACCAGGGGCTGCCGAACACCTCGTCCGCGGCCAGCGCTCCCGCAAGACGTCCGTCTGCGATCACCACTTGAGTCGCTGCCAAGTCCGGCAAGGCCCGCTCGACGATCGCCGCCACCGCGCCCCGCGCCACGGCGTCCGGCACGAATCGGTGGGCGTCGTGTTCCACCCCCTTCCACGCCAGGAAGAGGTCACCCCCCTGGACGCTCCGGGAGTCCTGACTTACGCCGTGGACGACCACCTCGGCCGGGCCTCGTACAACTGGCGTGAGCCCGGAAGCATCGAGACGCGACACGACCCGCGACAAAGGTAGCCCCGGCCCGATCACCGGCCTGCCCTGCCAACGATGATCCGCACCGTGTCTCCCGGCGTCATCCGCACGCCCGCCTCAGGCCGGGTCCCTCCGATGGGTCCAGACGCGTCCCACACGACCCGAAGACCGACTGCGTGTAGTCTCCGGATGGCGGCTCGAGCGGAGAGGCCGGCGATCTCCGGAATCGGGACGCTGCCGATCCCAGCGTCCTGGTGGGCGAACGGTGAGGCGGTAACCTCGGCGGAGCTGGAGGCGAACCGGATGGCTTGGCGCGGCTCCACCGATCGACGGGCGACGTTGGCGAGCACCCTGCGGTCCAAGGGGGGCCGCCGGGCAGCGAGGATCGCCTCCATTGTCGCCCGCGTGACCGGAGCCGCGGTGGCGCCTCCGTAATAGGCGCCCTTGGGGTTCTCGAGCTTGACGTACACCAACAACTGCGGGTCCTCAGCCGGAAAGAACCCGACGAACGAGGCGAAATAATCTCCTCGCGCGTACCCCCCTCCTTTCGCGTACGCCCGGCTCGTCCCGCTCTTACCGGCCACGGTAAAGGATGTGAGCCGAGCGCGTGTGCCCGTCCCGTCCTCGACGACCTGCACGAGCACTCGGTTGATCTCTCGCGTCACCTGCTCGCTGGCGACGCGTCGGACCACCCGCGGCTCGAACCGCTCCTGCACGGTGCCATCGGGCGCCCGCACTTCCAGCACGAGTCCCGGCGCCATGAGCAGGCCGCCGTTTGCGAAGGCACCGTACGCCATGGCCATCTGGATCGGCGTAACGGCGATCTCGTAACCGATCGCCAGAGAGGCCGGGGATTGACGCGACCAGCGGTCGGGCTTCCGCAACGTGCCCGGCGTCTCTCCAGGTAGGGGAACGCCCGTTTGCGTTCCGAACCCGAAATCCCTGAGCGTCTCGTACTGGTCGCGGTTGGAGAGCCCCTGTGCCATCTTCGCCACGCCGACGTTCGAAGAGACGCGTAGGGCGTCAGCCAGGGTCAACCGAGAGGCCTTGGGGTGGACGTCGGAGAGTGTTCGCCCAGCTACCCGCCAGCGTCCCTCGCCGATGTCCACCGTGTCACTCAACCGAGCCACACGGTGCGTGAGAATCCCGGCCACGGTGAAGGGCTTCAGCGTTGAACCTGGCTCGTATGGAGTGTTGATCGCCGAGAGGCCCGTGGAGCTTCCGTCCCTGATCGAGACCATGGCGAGGACCTCGCCCGTCGACGGGTCGGTCACGAGCAGGTCGCCACCGCGCGCCTCGGTTTCCTCGATCGCCGCCTCCAGCGCCTCATATCCGATTTCCTGGAGATCCCGATCGAGCGTCAGTGAGACCTCACCCCCAGACGTCGGAGGTGTCACGAGCACGGTTTGGCCCGGCCTCGGTACTCCGTTCGAGTCCTTGGCGGAGACCTCTTCCCCAGCGGATCCGCGCAGCAAGGCGTCGTAGTGCTGCTCGATGCCCCCACGGCCTTGTCCGTCCACGACGCGGCCGACTGGCCCTAAGGCGAGGTCGCCATGCGGGTGGAAACGCTCCAGCTCTCGCTCGAGGTAGACCCCTCGAACGCGACCGAGGTGCGCACGCACAGCGGTGGGAAAGCGTCCGGGAAGCACGAGCCAATTGCGGGATGATCCCGTGTACCGAGCCGCTTCCGCGGGCGTCAACGCCAGAGCGGACCGGAGGGCGTCATTGGCGATCTCGGCGTTGCCGCTGGGGGTGCGCGCGAGCTCGCGTGGCGCGACGCTGACGCGCAGGGTCTCCCGGCTCTCGGCCAGCGGCACCCCATCCCGGTCGAGGACGGACCCGCGCGGCGCCGGAACGACACGCGAACGCTGATGTTGATCGTCGGAGAGCGCTCTCCACATAGACGCCTGCCCGAGCTGCAGCACGGCCGACCGAGCCACGATCGCGGTCCCGGCCACCAGCCACACGGACAGCAACAGCATCCGACGCGCACGATACCGCCGCTCTGCCAAAGGCGTCATCGACCCACCCCCGACAGGTACACGATCTCGTCCGTGGCCGGGGTGTGCATGCCGAGTAGCTCCCGCGCTCGGGACACGATGTGCCCGCGGCTCTCGAGGAATTGGATGCGTCGGACCAACTCTTGCTTCTCCGCCTCCACCAACTCTCGCTCCTGACGCACGCGCTCCAATGCCGCGAGCGCTTCCATCGCCCTTGCTTGACGCCACGTCACGAGGCTGAGCGACCCCAGAAGCGCCGCCATTGCCAGGGCCACCAAACTCGGTGCAGCCAGTCGATTCACGACGCCTTCCTCCACGCGCGCAGTCGAGCGCTTCGGGCGCGGGGGTTCCTCTCCACCTCTCTCTCTTTTGGTCTCGTGGGACGCCGGGTCAGCACCTCCCCCAGCGCACGGCCGCGGCACCCGCACACGGGCAGGCCGGGTGGGCACACGCATTCCCGACTCCAATCCCGGAATCGGTTCTTCACGATCCTGTCCTCGATCGAGTGGTAGGAGATCACCGCCACGCGACCCTCGGGAGCGAGGGCTTCTCGAATCGAGTCGAGCCCGTCCTCCAGTGCTTGGATCTCGCCGTTCACCTCCATGCGAAGCGCCTGGAAAATGCGCGCCTTGTCCCGGGCGGTGGGCGCTTTGCCGAGAGCGGTGGCGAGCGCCGCGACGAGGTCGTCGCTCGTCTGGAAAGGCTTCGACTTGCGCCGACGAGCGACTTCACGGGCGAGGGTCCGTGCGCGCCTCTCCTCCGCCAGGTCCCAGAAGATCCTGGAGAGCCTCCGCTCGTCGTATTCATTGAGCACGTCCGCCGCCGTGACGCCTGCCGACCCCTCCGGGTCCATGCGCATGTCGAGCTGAAGGCCCCGCCGGAACGCGAAGCCGCGTGCGTCGCTGTCCAGCTGATGAGAGCTCACTCCCAGGTCCAAGAGCGCGGCGCTCAAAGTGCCTTCCCCGAGGCCGGCGTCCCGGACGACGTGTCTGAAGTCCGACCGAACGAGGCGAACGCGATCCCCGAAAGGCGCCAGCGTCTGTTCGGACTCGGCGAGGGCCTGGCTGTCTCGATCCGCGGCGACCAGCCGGACCCGCGACCCACCCTCCAGAAGCGCGCGCGCATGGCCTCCACCTCCCACGGTGCCGTCGAGGACGAGCCCGCCCCGCTCCGGCTCCAGGAGGGAGAGCACCTCGTCCACGAGGACCGGGCGATGGTAGCCGTCGTCGGTGTCGGAACCGTCTGCGTCCACGTGCATCCAACCGTCATCAGAAGATCTTGTGTTTGAACTCGGGAAAGTCCCCAGCGCGATCGCGTACCTCTTTGCCGAACAGCTTCGGACTCCAGATCTCAACTCGGTCGAGCGAACCGACGAGCAGCGCCTTGCCGTCCAGCGACGCGGCCTCCTGCAACCAGCTGGGAACGAGAATCCTGCCCTGCTTGTCTGGCGTGACGTCCACCGCGTTGGAGGTTACCCAACGCACGTAGGCCGCCGCGCTCGCGTCCGTCCGCCTGAACTCTGCGAGCCGAGCTTTGACCGGCTCCCACCCGGCTTCGGTGAACAAGGTCAAAGCCGGCGGATCGTATTGGAGCAACACGAAGCGGCCGTCTTCCGCTTCACGCCGAAACGGCGCTGGCAGACTCAGACGGCCCTTCTCGTCGAGCTGGTATTCGTAACGCCCTAGAAATCCACTCATGCCCGCCTGTGGCACGTTGTGGGTAACAGTGGCAAATAATGGAGGTGATTGGGCCAAGATAGGGACGCGGCCCAGGGGACGCAAGGGAAATGGGGCGCCCTGCGATGACCCTGTCAGACAGCCGCGATACTAGTGCCTACAAGAAGCTGATCGGACCGACTTGGGGGGTTCGGAGGACGCTGCAGGAGTGGTGGGAGACGGCGAGGGGCCGTCACTGGAAGTGGAAGGTGACGGCGGACCGGGTGAAAAAGAAAAAGCGCCGCGGGGTTCCCCCCCGCGGCGCTTCCCTGTCGCGGGCATGACGCGCTATCCGCCGCGCTTGATGATCGCGTCCTGGATCTCGATGTACGTGCCGGCCGCGTCCAAGAACTGTTGGAGCGTGATGCCGTCCGCGGTGGCAGCGTAGGCGCGCCCGGTCTCGAATAGCTGGAGCGCCTGCTGGAACAGGGGGAGCGACGTGCGTGCGGACTGCACGGTCTGTGGCTCCTGGATCGTCAGCCCCCGGTTATACAGCGAATAGCCGTGCCAGAAGTCCAGCTGGGAAGCCATCTTGTCGGAAACTTCGAAGACCTTGGCCTTCTGCAGGATGTCGATGGCGTGTGAGTAGTTCTTCTGCTGCACGCCGTCGTTGTATGCCTTCCCGAAGACCATGTTCGCCATCATGTCCGCGGGCTGCTCTCCTCGGACTACGGCTTCCTGGAGGTACGTGATCGCTTCGTCGATGCGCCCCTCGGCGAGAAGCCAGCTGCCCTGCCTAGCCGCGAGGTTGGGGTAATCCGGATCGGCCCTCTTCGCGCCGTCCAACGCCTCGATGGCTTCGGATATCTGCTCATTCCGCTGGAGGGCATCCGCGTAACGCGACCAGAGCCCTGCCTCGTTGGGATGCACCTCGATAGCACGCTCCGCGAAGCTGATCGCTTCGGGGAGTTGGCCCAGCTGGATGTTGGCCGCGATGATGTTGGAGATCTGGGCCGGGGTGGTCTCGACGCCCTTGGCGTCGAAAACGTGCCCGTACGCCTCGATGGCCCTCTGGTACAACGCCCCGACCTCGGGCGTCAGCTCGTCGGAGCCCGATTCCTCCATCGCCTGTCCTGCGGCTGTGAACGCGAAGCCGCCGAGCTGTTCCCAGAGATCGACGTTCTCGGCGTCCATCGCGATGCCTTCGTCGATCAGACCCATGGCCCCAGCAGGGTCGCCCGCCGTCGCGAGGTCGTACGCGACCCGCATGCGGACAGCCGCGTTGGCAGGGTTCAACTCGAGATAGTCGCTGTAATATCCACGTGCGTCGTCGTCACGCCCGAGCTGAGCGGACACGTAACCAGCGTATTGAAGCGCGTTCTCGTGGATCGGATTGAGCTCCAGAACCTGCTTAAACTCCTCCAGCGCGTCTTCGCTACGCTCGAGCTCCATATAGGTGCGGGCGCGCGTGTAACGCGCGGTCGCGGCGGAGGGATTCAGATCGATCGCCTGATCACAGTTCGTGAGAGCGTTCGTCCACTGCTGACTGACGAAGTACTCCTGGCAAAAAGCGTCGAAGCGCGTCTGCGCCACGAACGTCTCGAATGCTTGGAGGATGTGAAGCGCCGCAGCCTTGTCTCCGTCGTCGTCCGGCACGACAACGTCTGGAACGCCGAACGTCTCGCCGTTTGCGACGCTGACGAACTCGGCCGTTACCGACCAATCGTCGGCTCCTTCCGTATAGCTGCCACACATGACCAACTGTGCGTCGATCTGCGCGGCGAGCTGCCGTGCGCGGATGCAATTCAGGTCGTCACGGTCGACGTCGAACTGCCTCAGGGCGTCCCGAATTTCACGGCGTTCGACCGGCTGATGCGTCGCAAGCTCGTTGATCAGATCGCGTAGCTCTTCGGCGACGTCCTCGCCGAATCCTCGATTCGCGTCTTCCATCGGGAACAGGTCGGGCACCATCACCCGGAAGCGTCCCGAGACCTCTTGCTGTGCGGCTGTTGGGGCGGGCAAGAATGCGACGGCGACCAGAACGGCGCCTACGAGCCCGATGAATTCGACTTTGGAACGATCCATCATCACTACTCCGTGGGTTTTCCTTGCAAGCCCATCCCTGCCGAACTCGCGCCGCGCGACACCAGGAATCACTGGGAAGACCGCAGCCCCCCCATGTGAAACGCCCCGAAATGAATATAGTTCGCAAATTTATGCATGAGGCGGCCACGTGGTCAACCACCTGGGATCCGGTCGCGTTCTCAACCGCATGTACGGTTCTGACACCGCGTTTGATCCTTCCTCTTAGGAGAGGCTTAAGGCTTTCCCGCCGAAGTCTTTCACTTGCCCAACGCTTTCACGGCCGGGGGCTCAGGAAGATCGCCGCGCCGGAAGCGGTCCCTCGAACGAGAGGATACGCTCCCCAACTTCAGGCGGCACGTTCTTGGTCGCGGCCGCCTCGTAGTCGTACATGACCTGGACCGTGTTACCGGACACGAGGACACGCCCACCGCCAGAGCGGACCTCGTACTCCATGACGTAGTGCTTCTTGCCGAGGACCGACACACGGATCCCTAGATCAAGGCGATCTGGGTACAGGACACGTGCATGATAGCGCACCCGCGCTTCGGCGAGGATGTAATCCACGTCCTCCAGGCCTGGCCGGCCGACCACTTCCCTCCAGTACGCCGCGCGCGCCTCCTCGAAATACACGAGGGCCTTCGAATGGTGGGCGTGGCCACCGATGTCGATGTCCTGGAAGCGGACGTCGACGGGGTGATGGAAGCGGAACGGTGGATTGGGGTCGGTCATGCGCCTGCTCGATCGGCTGGGTGTGAACGCCCGATGGACGGTTTCCAAGGGCGTCTGCGATTGGCGCCCCCGGAATGTGAACCTTATTCATTTCCGTGTTCTGCGGCCTTGGCAAGACCACCGGACTTGGGCACGGGGGCACCCTGGCCCCGGCTGTTCCAGGTCGCTGATGACGTGCGGTGCCCGCTCGACGACCAGGGGAGGCTACGAGACTGAAAGCACCGGATAGTCTCCAGCAGCCGGCGAGGCGCCAAGGCGCCGGACTCAATGTCCTTCTCGTGGAGGACGACCCCGGCGAGCGCTGGCTCTTCTCTCAGGTCCTCCGGTCTCGAGGCCATCTCGTTACCGCTTGCGAGGATGCCGAGAAGGCGTGGGCATTCTATCAGCAGAACGAATATCCACTCGTTCTCCTGGATTGGATGTTACCTGGCCAAGACGGCCTCACGCTCTGCCGAAAGATCCGCTCCGTTCCTCGCGGCTTGGGCTCGGTCGTCGTCGTGGTGACGGGCAAGACACATTCCGACGCTCTCGAAGAGGTGCTTTCCGCCGGCGCCAACGACTACATCGCGAAACCTGTCGACCTCGGCCTGCTTCAAGTCCGACTCGCGGTGGCCGAAGAAGCGGTGGCCAACATGGGCGAGCGGATGCGCACGGCAGACGAGCTCGTGGCGACCAACCGCGACCTCAAGAACCTGTTCGACAACCTCGACGACGTCTACTTCTCGATCGAGCTTCCGACTCGCCGGCTCATCCAGATCTCACCAGCCGCTTCACGACTCCTCGGAGTTCCGATCGAGCGAGTTCGCGAGGAGCCCGACATTTGGCGTCCCCTCGTCTACCCGGACGGACAACCAGATATCGATGCGCTGCTCTCTCCCGGCCGCTCTTACACCCGCCAATACGCCGTGCAACGGCCCGATGGCGAGCTCCGCTGGGTCGAGGCGAGTGTGATGCCGGGGGTGGATGGGGACAGCATGCCCATCCGAATCGATGGAGTCATCACTGACGTCACAGAGAGGCGGCGGGCTCAGGATGAGCTCGCTGAGCGTAACGAAGAGCTTCTGACCCTCGTGCGCATGTCGGAGGTGTCCCTGACGGCGACGGAGCTGCGACTCTCGCTCGATCGGATCCTGGAAGAAGTCGCTCGGGCGACGGGGTTCCCGATCTGTCTCGCGGAGCTCCACGAACCTGAGCAGCGGAGAATGATCGTGCTGGCGGCCCACGGGATCGCAGGGTCGAGGGGAGACGAGCCCTGGACCATGACGCTCGAGGAAACACCTTCTGGGCGGGTCGTCGAGACCGGTGAGCCGATCGTCAGCCGACAGGTCGCTGACCGGGCCGACCTAGCGGACGAAAGGCTTCTGGGACTCGGGCTACACACCTATATGTCGTTCCCCGTGGGTGGAGAGAGAGTGTTCGGTGCGCTCACCCTGGCCCATCCGGAGGCGATCGACCCCCCACGCGGCCTCGTGCGTTGGGGGGAGATCCTCGCGGCCCACCTGGCCAACGTCGTTGAGCGCATGCGCGTGGAAGAAGCCGTCAAGAAAAGCGAGCGCCGCTACAGGGAGCTGGCTGAGCAGCTCCAGCATGCGAATCAAGAGCTCGAGTCGTTCGCGTACACAGTTTCTCACGACCTTCGAGCTCCGCTACGTACGATGCAAGGCTTCGCCCATTCGCTTCTCCAGGACTTCGGCTCGCAGCTGGACCCGCGGGCTCGCGATTACGCGAAGCGGATTATCGCGTCCGGCCAGCGCTCCGAGATCCTCATCCGCGATCTTCTCGCGTACAGCCGCCTGTCCTTCGAGGAGATCACGCTTCAACAAGTCGATCTCGAGGCTGTCCTGCGGACGTCGCTCGAGGAGCTGGATGGGGACCTGCGGCGGGTGGGAGCACGGGTGGTCGCGGAAACGCCCTTTTCGACCGTTCTCGGATACCAGTCGACCCTGGTCCAGGTAATGACCAACCTCCTGTCCAACGCCACGAAGTTCGTGAAGGAAGGGCGGAAACCCGAGATCCGCATTTGGGAGGAGGACCGCGAAGGGGCAGCTCGATTGTGGATCGAGGACAACGGCGTCGGCATCGCGGCCCATCAGCTGAGCCGGATCTTCCGCACGTTCGAGCGCCTGGAGGGCGATGTTCACCGCCCAGGGACAGGAATCGGGCTCGCCGTTGTGCGAAAGGGCATGGAGAGGCTCGGAGGGACGGCAGGCGTCGAGTCCACCCTGGGCGAGGGAAGCAGGTTCTGGATCGAGATCGCTGGGGCCGCGAAGGAGCCTCCTCCCTGGGGATGAGGCCCATGACACCCCGCGCGGTGCTGCATGGCGCCCAATGCGCCCACCCTGGAAGCCCCTTGGGAAGCCTTGAAAACCTTGGAAACCCTGGAAACCTGGAAAGCTTGAGCGCCCTGGAGCTCCTTATCGTCTCAACACCTGCACCGATCCCGATCCGGTGTCGATGACGATCTCGCCACGACCATCCCCGATCTCCCCTCGCAAGTACGTGCGCCGTATGGTTCGTACCTCCACGGGGACCTCGAGGTCGATGCCGCCGCTGCCCGAGTCGACCTCGATGCTCGCACCGAGGTCATCGGGGATCCGGATCGTGACTCCGCCTGAGCCCGTATCGATCTCCACCCGCTCCACATCGATCGTGAGATCCACCTCTACCGACCCGCTCCCCGTGTCGACCGTGACGTCCGGGGCCGTGACCGCCACCAGGGTGACGGAGCCGGACCCGGTATCAACGAGCACGGACTCCGCCTCGATGTCGGATCCGCGGACAGTGCCAGAGCCCGTGTCCACGACGAGATGCTCACCCGTCACGCCCTCGACCGTGACAGAGCCAGAGCCCGTGTCCACCTCGACGCTGCCGCTCACGTCGAAGACACTCACCGACCCCGATCCGGTATCGATGCTGAGGGGGCCGGAAATGCGGCTCGCGTCGACGGTTCCGGATCCGGTATCCACCTCGATGTCACCATCGACGTTTTCGACTGTGGTCCCGCCGGCGCCGAGATAGATCGAGAAGCGCTGTCCCGGCGGTACGGAGACGGTGAGGTCGGCCCACGCTTCGAGACCGCTGCCGGAACCGCTGATGCGCACTTCTCCGCCCCGCGCCCGGCCACGGTCACCGAACGTCCCGTCGTCCCGGACGCGCAACTGGGTCCTGGAGCGGCCGCCCATCTCGGAGTAGACGACGCGGTCGCCCGGGTAAATGACTCGGAGCGCCTCCCGCCCGCGAATCTCTCCGACCTCGACCTCGAGGCGGTCGGCATCGGCACCGGATCGGTCGACCCGCACGACCACCGCGTTCCCGGAACCGCCTGAGACGGTCACGGTTCCCGCCAGGTTGTATACGGCGACGTGGTCCCCAGCCAGCTCGTACTCCTGCGACGTCAGCGCCGCGGGAAGCATCGCGAGCAGCAACGCCGTCCCCAACGCCAGTAGAGCGATCCGCTGCCACCCCTGTTCCATGGTCGTCACCCGCGTTCGCTGTTGTTTCATGATCCTGCCTCGCGCAGCCTGATCTCGCCGTTCACCGTCGACAGCTCCAGCATCGGCCCCCCGCTTCCAATCACGCCCCGGGCGCGCCGAGCGCCGAACTTGCCTTGCATCGTGAGCGGAACATCGGAAGTGATCCCGCCGCTAACCCAGCTGGCGTCGATCTCCGCGTCCAGGTCCGCGGGCATCTCCACGGTGATGCTCCCGTTCACAGTGTTGAACTTGAGTGCGTCCTCCCAACCATGTGCGCCGAGAGACGCCTCGATTGAGCCGTTCACCGTCGTAGCCTCGGCGTAACCCGTCGTGCCGATGTAGATGCTGCCGTTCACGGTGGAGGCGACGACGTCCGCTTCGAGCTGCGTGGCTTCGATCTCGCCGTTGACCGTCTTGGCGACGAACCGGACGCCCGCCGGGACCCTCACGTGGAACTCGACGTCCACGTCGTTGTTGCGCACGCTCATGCGTCCGTCGGACCCCGGTTCGCACTCGTTCTTCCGGCTCCCTCGACTCGGGTACACGGCACAAACCGTCACTCCGCCCGAGTGCTCGACGACCTCGATCACGACGTAGGCTGGATCGCTTCTGCGGCCCTCCTTGAGGGCAACGACCTCGATTTCGTCCCCGGGCGAAGCCTCCGCGTGGACCGAGCCGTTCATGCCCTTGATCTCGAGCGTCTCGCCCGGGCGGATCCGTCCCGTCCACGTGAACCGCTCTCCCTCCTGGCTCTGGTTCGCTCGGTCCTCGCTGGATACACGAGACCGAGCCTCGGAGCTGCTGACATTGGACGAGCGTTCGCGCACCGTGCGGGCCAGCTCCCGCTCCGCGCCCCGAATGAAGCGGCTCGCAGTACGATCCACGAAGCGAGCCAGCCGGTCGGCGGTCCGGCCCAAGCGATCCAATCCGTTCTCGAGGTTATCCATCTGACGAGACACACCATCCCGGAAGTCCCGTCGGACGTCGGCGCTCGCACTGCCCACCACGAACAACGCTCCGCCAGCGAGCAACCCGATCATCAGAATCTTCTTCACCCTTCCTCCCCTGGCGCGTCGGGCGCCCATCGTGAATTCGAACCCCAGTGTCGCGATGCCCTACCAGTCACCCGCTTCGGGACTCTTGGGGCGAGCTGCCGCCCAAGAGCGCGCTCAGCGTGGCTTCCTCAGTCGAATGCTCCCATCGAACGCCTGCAGCACGAGTCGGGCACGTCCAGCACCGAGCGTGAAGCGAAACTCGTCCGCGCCGGCGAACCGCTGAATCGTGATCGGAAAGTCGGACTCGAACTCTCCGTCGAAGGTCGACACGGCTACGGCAGCGTCCATCTCGCCGATGGCCTCGACCTCGATGTCTCCGTCGTGCGTTTGTAGCTGAATCTCGGTGGATCCTCGGACCGGGCCCGCGTACCAGACGTTGCCATCGACAGTCGTTCCGCGTACGACCCTTCCGTCCACATCGTCCAAGACCACATCCCCGTCGACGCTCTCGGCCTGAACAGATCCGCGTGTGCCGACGACGATTACGTCACCGTCACCACTCCACGCACGCACGTCCGCTTGGATCGACTCGATCCGGACGATGCCTTCCACGGCGCGTACGTCGACCGGACCCGAGCCGCCAGCCACCGTCACGTCCCCTTCCACGGTCTGGACTTTGACACCGCCGTTCACACCCTCAACGCTCGCGTTGAGATCGGCACCCCGCAGATCGATTTCCATCCAGGCGGGCACACGGACTTCGTAGGAGTAGCGTTCAGCGTCACCCTGTCCTCGCAATACGACTCGATCCGCGCCCACTCGCAGGAACGCCTCACGCCTCCGCCCGCCCCGAGGCCGCACCTCGACCTCGTCTCGCTCCCACCCCTCTACGTGGATTCTTCCGGAGAAGTTTTCCACCGTCAGGCTCGTGCCGGCTCGGACCGCCACGATCGTATCCGGGGCCGAGAACGGCTCTCCGGTACCCGGCCCGGCGAGGCCAACGAGTAAGAGGAGCTCTAGCATCGATCAGACCGTCAGTCGGCGGACCGCAAAAGCGAAGCAGCCTCCCGCAGAAACTGCTCACGCCGCTCCAACGAGCCCTCGAGGTGCGACTCGAGGAACGGATTCCCAGGCTCGAGGTGTAGGGCGGCCCGCGATTCTTCGATGGCCCGGTCGATTGCCGCGAGGTTCTTTTCGAGGATGCGGAGCGTGTTCAGGGGCAAGCGATCACCCTGGGTGAGCACGATCTGCTCCAGGCTCGCGAGGCCCGTGGCCCGCCCGGACTGACCGCTCTCGGTCGCGGCCGGGCGCACGACACCTGGCATGGCGCCAACATCCGGGAGAGTGATCACGTCGGGGCCACTCGTGAGGGTGGCCCACACCGCTCCTCCCGAGATGAGCATGAGAATCACGCTGGCGGCCGCCAGCTGCACGATCGAGAACTCCCGACGGCGAGACCAATCCGACCGGGGCGGGGAGCTTGCGAGACGGACACCGAGGTCGATGACGTCCACTCCCCCGGGCTTGATTTCCTCGAGCACTCCGCCCCAGAGATCTCGAGAGGGAGGCCGGTCCCCTAGGCTCTTCGCCTGGGCCGCGACCCTTTCGAGGTCCGCCAGGACGCTCCGGCAGTCGTCGCACGAAGCGAGATGCCGATCCAGCTCCTGGGCCACGTCGTTCTGCAGCCCTCCGTCGAGATACTCAGACAGCTTGTCTGTCCACACGTCTTTCATTGATCACCCGCTCTTTTCACCGACCCGTTCGGGGCGGCGGTGTTCATTCGTGTCAGGCCAGATGCTTGCGAAGCATCATGCGAGCCCTGTGTAGCTGGGACTTCGACGTGCCCACGCTCACGCCCAGCATGTGTGCGATCTCATCGTGACGATACCCTTCGACGTCGTAGAGCACGAAAATCTCCCGGGCGCCCTCGGGCAGCCGCTCCATGGCAGCCTCGAAGTCGACGCGTAAGCCGGGCGTCGAGGGCCGCTCCCTCGCGCTGTCCAGCTCGTGCTCGCCTGGCACTTGCTTCGCTCGCCTCCGCGCAATGGTTGCGCGGCGAGAAAGAATGTGGTTGACAGCCAAGCGATGAAGCCAAGTGCCGAAGCGCGCTTCGCCGCGGAAGGTGCCGAGCTTCTCCCACGCCCGGATGAACACTTCCTGCGTCAGATCGTCAGCGACATCCTCGCCCACCATCCGGCGCGCGAGCGTATGGATCCGGTCCACCGATGAGCGGTAGAGACGCTCGAAGGCGGGGTGGTCCCCTCCGGCGGCCAGGGTGATGTCCCGGGCCTCAGTGTTTTGTGGCACGCGCTCTATCAAAAGTCATTCCGGATGCGAAGCGCTTCTCGACCGTATGAGACTGTCGGATGCTGTTGAAGGTTGGAACCTGCCTTGCGGGTGGCGCATTCGCTCTCCCACCATTGTTTCGCTCGACGACCAGGGTACCTCGAATCGGAGACGCCGGTGCAAGTGCTCCCCATCGATCTGACGGCCATCATCGCTACTGTGATGGGCATTTCCATCGTCTTGATTCCCGTCATTGGCCTCACGGCCCGCTTTGCGCTCAATGGGGTATTGCCTTAAGTCCACCGCCCACTACATGTTGTGGTCATGGCGGTTCCGGCTTCTCAGCTCCGTGGCGGCGTGGACTATCCCCGTACGCGGCTGGAGCTGGACGAGTTCTTCCCCGACGATGCGGCATGCCTGGAGTACGTGGAGGGTCTGCGCTGGCCGGAAGGGTTTGTGTGCGTGGGCTGTGGCGGGTTGGGAGAGGTCTGGCGAGCATCGCGGGGGCGTCTCGTCTGCCCACACTGTCGAAGGCAGACCTCGGTGCTGGCGGGAACCGTGTTCCACCGCACGCGCTCGCCCCTGCGTCTGTGGTTTCTCGCTGCCTGGGAGCTCACGAGCCAGAAATACGGAGCCAATGCTCTCGGGCTCCAGCGTGTGCTCGGACTGGGAAGCTACAAGACAGCGTGGGTCTGGCTCCACAAGCTCCGCCGGGCCATGGTCCGACCGGATCGCGACCAGCTGAGCGGCGTTGTGCAAGTGGACGAGAGCTATGTCGGGGGCGTGGAGGCTGGAGTGCGGGGCCGCGAGACGATCAAGAAGGCCATCGTCGCGATCGCCGCCGAGGTCGACGGACGCAAGATCGGGAGAATACGGCTGCGTTGGGTGCCCGACCTCTCCGCTCCGGTTCTGCGAGGCTTCGTCAAGGATAGCATCGCACCGGCAAGCACGGTGCATACCGACGGATGGCCAAGCTATCAGGGACTCGCCAAACTGGGCTTTCGCCACACGGTCACGAACCTCTCGACCTCCGGCGATCCCGCGCACGTGCTCATGTCGGCCGTACATCGGGTGGCGTCTCTCCTCAAGCGCTGGGTCCTCGGAACCCTCCAAGGAGGGATCGCCCGCGAACACCTCCCCTACTATCTGGACGAGTTCACCTTTCGCTTCAACCGACGCACATCCCGGGCTCGCGGCCTGTTGTTCTACCGCTTGCTTGAGCAGGCTGTTCAGTGTGCTCCCACGCCAGCTTCGGCCCTTTACCTCGGCACCGGACGTGGGAAACGGCCCGCAGAGCCCCGGTAACCACTATATCTTGGGGTCGGTGGACTTAAGGGAACACCCCCTTTGCGCTCAAACCTACGGTGGAAGCCCTCGGCAGGTTTTTGGAGAAGAAAGGGACGGAGGACACGGTGAGCATCCTCGAGCGCCGTGTCGCCTTCTTAGAGCAACACGTCGATTCGCTGGAGGGGTCGCTTCGCCGTGTCGAGGAAGTCACGGACTTCAACGCGCGTTTGACGTCGGGGACCGGACGCCCGGAGGGGTGACCTGACAACAGGTATGCTAAAGACACCCCCCGGATCGACCGAGTTTAAGGAGAGACCTTCCTCCGGCCCACGGTCGATCTACAAATGGCGTGCGAACTCATCAGCGAAGTGATGGACGACTCGGGACTGGGGATCAAGGTCCGGCTGACCGAAACGACTCCCCGTGAAGAGCTCCAGGCCCTTGGGGAGCTTTGGGCCGAAGCCGGGCTCAAGCGCGCCGAGCGAGTATGGGTCTGGATCTACGGGGGCGACATGGATGAACATGGACCCGCCATTTCCGTGACCTATCTCGAGACTGGAAACGAACCCGTATCGAGCTACGTCCCTACTTCGACGCTACTCTTGTACTACCTCGGAGCCGGCGGCTTCAGCGACTTCGACCAGGCGGACGTCCACGCTTGATTCAGGGACGGGCTGCTGCTCGGCAGACATGTCTTCTTCTTCGCGAGCCGCCGCTGTCCGAACGGTGACGAAAAAGGTGCTCCCGACACCGGGCTCGCTCTCCACCCATACCCGCCCGTGATGACCGTCCACGACCTGCTTCACGATCGCCAGCCCTAGCCCCGCGCCCTCACGATCGGAGCGGCGCGAGCGCCAGAAACGGTCGAACAGATGCTCCCGGTCATCGAGCGCGATCCCTTTTCCCGTGTCCGCCACGGCGATCACGGCCTCACCATCCGCGTGCCACGCTTCCACGCTGACCCGTCCGCCCTCCTCCGTGAACTTGATCGCGTTGCCCAGGAGGTTCGAGAGCACCTGGAGCATCCGGTCCCAATCCAGAACCGCGACCGGAACGTCAGGCTCGATCTCGCAAGCGAGGGTGATCTTCTTCTGCTCCGCCAAAGGGCGCGCTGCGGAGATTGCTTCGCTCACGAGCGTTTGCACCTCTTCGTGCGCGAGGTTGAGCGTGAGCTCGCCGGCCTCGATTTGGGCGATGTCGAGCAAGTCACTGATGAGGCGATTCATGCGGTCGGCCGAGCGGCGGATCACGTCCAACTGCTCGCGCTTGTCCTCTTCCGGGAGGGCGACCTTGAGGAGCATGTCGGCAGAAAAGAATATGGCACCGACGGGGTTGTGCAGGTCGTGGGAGACTACTGCCAGCACCTCGTCCCGCGCCTGGATCGCCCCCCGCAGCGCACCCTCCGCCTTCCGGACTTCGGTCATGTCCGTGAGGGTGAGGACGGCCCCTTTGACCGTGCGTCCGTCGACCATCGGGCGCGCGGTCATACGGACGGGAAACGTCACGCCGTCCTTCCTCCAGACATTCTCGCCCGCCCACTCCACCGTCTGGCCTCCTTCCAGAGCGCGGATCCACGGGGACTCCGAACGTGGGTAAGGCGTGCCGTCGAGATGGGAGTGGAGCATGAGCGCGTGGAGGTCCCGCCCCAGTAAGTCCCTCGACGTGTAGCCGAGCAGGTCCATCCCCGCTGGATTCACGGAGGTGCAACGACCGTCGTGATCCACGCTGAATACGCCATCGGCCGTGGCCGCCACGAGCGCATCCACCTCACGGCGCGACCAGACCGCGTCCCGACGACGCCGCTCCGATTCTCGGACGAGGCGCCGCAATCGCACGCCCAGCAGGCCCAGCACGAGGGTCGCGGCGAGCGCCAGCACGGCCAGGAAAACGGTCGTCCAGAACTCGACCTCGGACGCCCGCGCCATTCGCCCTCGCGCCCTTCCCTCCAGGTCGATGATGGAACCGCGGATGTCAGCCGCGGCGGTCTGCGTCGTCGCGAAGAGCTCTTCGACCTGTGGGAAGAGCAGGAGTGCCTGCGCCCGGCTCATCTCGCCGCTGAGTAGCGGCTGAAAGTCGATGCGCGTGTCCGTCACCAGATTCCACATTTCGAGGATTGGCGTGCGGACCGCCGGATCCATGGACTCTGTCAGACGAGAGAGGCTGTCGTAGGCGCTCTCCCCTGCGAGCCTCGCTTCGTCCGAGGTCTCCAGGTAGCGGCGCTCCCCGGTCAGCAGGAAGCCTCTCAGGGCGGCGAGCTCACGCAGCTGCGCCACCTCGAGCTGGGTCGCGAACACGCGGGCCGGCTCGAGCACGTCCGACACTTCCGACCGAATCACTGCAAGGCGACGGTCGATGAGCCAAGGAACGAGCACGAGCGACATCAATGAAACGACGACAAACAGAACGGCGACCCACGTGGCCGCCCCGCCACTCCTCCACCCGGGGAGGCGAGGCAGCGGTTCGTGGCTTGTGAAAACCGGATGGGTTGCCATGGACGCGGTGCCGCGGGTCGGTACTCGTTGGGAGGCGACAATTTAGCGACTTCAGCCGATCAGCGACAATGCGCTAGATCGGCCTGCGAACCATGCGTGGGTAAGCTCCTACGGGGAGCCGGCCTTTGGGTCGCTCTCCGCGGCTGCGGAGCTGGGCTCGACGCGGGGCTCGGACCGTGTCCACCCGAAGACCCGCCGGAGGATCCGTTCGGCGTGGGGGGGGACGCCGTCGAAGCGAGTGTCCAGGCCTGCCTCGTGGGCCTCTTGAATGACTCGCTCGAGGAGAAGCGCCCCCGTGAAATCCAGGCGGCCGACGCCGCCGAGGTGGAACACGACCTCTCGAAGATCCACGGTTTCACCAAAGGCGTGCGAGATTGCTTTCTCCATTTCCGGCGCGGTCCCGAACCACAAGACGCCCCTCGGAGCCAGATGCAGAGCTCCCTCCGCGCTCCACGTCTGGAGCTTCATGTCCCGCTCTCGCCATAGATGCACGCCCAAGGCGAGCAGCACGCCCAAAAGCACCGCCTGCTCGAGCCGAGGAACAAGCGCCAGCGTCATCAAGAACGTAGTCCATCCAACCACTGCCTGCGGTTTGGAGAACTTCCAGATACGCACGAGGTCTCCGACCTCGATCAGCGTCGCCACCGCCGAGATCACGATGCCCGCGAGCACAGCACGCGGGAGGGGCGCGAGGACGGATGCGAAGGGCAGGAACATG
The DNA here is from genome assembly GCA_965248625.1 of Longimicrobiales bacterium. Classification (GTDB taxonomy): domain Bacteria; phylum Gemmatimonadota; class Gemmatimonadetes; order Longimicrobiales; family Gaopeijiaceae. The sequence goes on from OZ252109.1 coordinate 4,954,510, forward strand.
AGGACGACCAACCCGGTGACCGCGCCGCTCCAACGGGTCCTGGCGCCCGACATTCGGTTGAGGCTCGAGCGGGTGAATGAGCCGCCTACGGGAAAGCCCCCGGAGAAACCGGCGACGACGTTGGCGATCCCCTGACCGAAGAAGTCGCGGCTCGGGTCCCACGGCCGCCGGTCCTTCGCCGCGAAGGACTGAGCAATGGACGTGGTTTCCGCGAAGCCCACTACCGCAATCACCAACCCGGGGACGAGCAGCGAGGGAAGGCGCAGCCACGGCAGGTCTCCGGGAAGACCCGGGAGGCCGCCCGTGGGCACGACTCCAAGCTTCGCCCCTTCGTAGCCGGTCCACAACGAGATCAGGAGGCCACCAGCCGTCGCGATCAGCACCCCTGGGATCAGAGGATGTGATCTTCGAGCGCCGTAAATCACGAACACGGCCATCGCGGCGAACGCGATGCTGGACGCCCGCCACTCCTCCGGGTGGAAGACCGCCCACCAAGCCGACGCGACGACACCTGTGCTCGGCTCGCTTACGCCGAGGGCGGTCGGCAGCTGAGAGAGGACGATCAAGATGGCCGCGGCCGACGTGAAGCCCTCGAGGACCGGCTGCGACATCAGGTACGCAATCCCCCCTGCGCGCACGAACCCGATCACCATCCGAACAACTCCGACGACGAGCGCCAAAAGCGCCGCGAGCCCCACGAACTCCTCGGTACCTCTCGGTGCGAGTGGAATCAACGCCCCGAGCGTCAGTAGCGCCGTGAGGGCGACGGGCCCGGTCTGGAGGTAGGGAGAAGACGCGAAGAGTGCGGCGGCGATGGGCGGCAGAGCCGCGGCGTAGAGGCCGAGGTGCGCCGGGAGTCCGGCCAGCTCGGCGTACGCCATGGACTGGGGGATGAGAATCAGGGCCACGCTCGCGCCCGCGATCGCGTCGTGGAGCAGCCGGGACGCGCGTCCCTCTCTGGCGTGGGTGATCAATCCAAGTCCTCTAGAGCCGGCGGGTCCGTGCATTCGGCGTGCGTGAGCCCTCGGCCGGTCTTCGCTTCATCGGCAAGCTCCCCGAGAAGATCGCGTGTCGTGCGCGCCCTCTCGGCCCAGAAACCGGACACGACCCCCAGCTCGGCGTCCCAGCACGCGTGACGCACCGCCCAGCGATCCGCCTCTGCCCGCATCCAGTCGAGAGTTTGGGCGGCGCGCTGCGCCAACAGGGTCTCGAGGATGAAACGACGCTCTCCGGTGCGGAGCCCGGCCCCGATCTCGCTGGCGCAGCGTCCAAGGTCCTCGCGCGTGAGAACGATTCCGCTCCGCACGGGAGCCACGAGCTGGGTCAGAAACGTCGCCCCTCCGGCCTCGCGCGGATCTTCGAGGGCGGGAGCTTCGCGGAGATGCAGGGGCAGCACATCGGGCGCCCCGAGGTCGCAGGCCTCGGAGAGGAGCACGGACCGCAGCAGGCGTGCCCATGGACCGTAGAACGCGTCGCCGGAGCGCTCCACCGCATCGGCGTAGACGACTACCCACGAAAGCAGATGCTCCCACAGGAGAGCTCTCCGGCTCTGGCCCCAGAGAACCTGGCGGGCGTTGTCCTCGCACCGCCGCTCGGCCTCGCAAACCGCGGCGTACAGGCTCAGCAGCGTGCTGGCGTGGTCCGGCTCGTCCGGGGGTGCCTCGCCGAGAGCGCGCCAGAAGCCAGCAACACGGTCGCGCGCTTCGCCGCCGAGCATTCCCTCAGGACCTACGTAGACGGAAGCGAACGGGTAGATCTGGAAGAGGAAGAGGTCCGCATGGGCCGACGCGGGAGGGGGGTCCGGAAGACGGAGCGCACGAGCGATGGCGGTGTGTCCAGGCACCGGGGCTTCGGCCAGCGCCCCCAGGGCGCGGATCAACTCGCTCACGGCGTCCGCCGGTCCGTCATCGCCCCCTCCTCGCCCCCGGCTCGCCTGCCCGGGTGGCCGACCCGCCGGAGAGCCGGCCGGTGGCACCCACTGCCCGCCCGACTCGGCTAGGGCCCAACCGGCTCGGCCGCCCCCGGTAGCCGATAGGCCTCGCGCTCGGGGCGCACCGGTCGACGGAGCCAATAGGGACGGCGGGTACCGTCGGGCGAATAGTGCTCTGCCGGGCGTGTGTACTCGAGCCACTTCTCGTAGACTCTGCGCGACTGGTTGGTATCGACCGCGATATCGCCGTACGCATCACCGGGTTCGGCCTTCCGCACTCGTACGGCTTGATGCCAGCAGTGTCCTCCCGAGATCGGGTCTGGGTGTACGGGAAACGTGAGGTTCTGGTGGACCCCTACGTCCGTCCACCAGATCCGACGGGTGTCCGGGTCCGTCGAGTCGTGTGCGCCGCCCTGCTTCCGTGGTCGTAGCGACCAACCGGCTTCTCCGTGTTCGAGGTCCACTGTGGCCGTGGCCTGGCTCGACACCTGGCTTTGACCCTCGGTTTTCCAGCGGCCCATGTGGTGACTGCACGCGACGACGCTCTCCCGGATTCCTTCCGTGACCCAGGCCTTGACCACGAAGTGACCAATCTCGGTTTCGACGCGCACGAGGTCGCCGGTGCCGACGCCGAGGCGGGCGGCGTCTCGCGTATGGATCCAGAGCGGGTTGGTGTGGGCGATCTCGTCGAGCCACTTGGCGTTCGCGCTGCGCGTATGGATCTGGATCGGCACACGGAAGGTCGAGATCAGCACCATCTGGTCGCTGGCGAGATTCTGTCGGTGCACGTGGCTCTTCACATAGGTCGGGATCGCCAACTCGGGCCATCCCCATTCGGAGAGCGTCCGTGACCAGAACTCCAGCCGGCCCGAGGGTGTCGGGAAGCCTCTGAGGAGCTGACCATCCACCTCTACGCCGACCCTCCTTCGCCCCTCACCGTCCGGATCGATGGGGGGTAGCGGCACGACATTCGGTGAGTCCGGCTTGGGAGCTCTCGTGAACGCCCGCCCGAGGGAGTCCACGCTCAAGTCGTCCAGCTCGCTCTCAGGCACGGTCTCCTCGTACACCGCGCCCACCTTATTCGCCACCTCGAACGCGCCGTATCTCCGCATGTACTCCAATGCGGTGAGTCCTTGCTCAGCGGCGGCGCGCGGCAAGCCCGGAACGGAATTCTCGAACATCCAGCCGTAGTACTCGTCTACGGTCAGCTGTTCGCCTGGGTTCTTACGTGACTCGAAAAACGAGCGGATGCCTAGCTCGCCGTCCGGGTCGATGCGCCATGTCAGGTCGATCCAGAACTCGTTTTCCTCCCACACCTCACCGGGGTTCACGTCGCGCGTGTCCGTGATGGTCTCCCCCAGACGCTCTCGCGCCGCTCGCAGGACGGGCTGACGGAATCCGACCCATTGGCCGTCGTACTGTTCGTAGGAGTGCGTGTCGTGCCGCTCTGAAGCGAGTCCCATGGGAAGCACGTAGTCCGCGAAATACGCGGTCTCGTTCCAGGTGGGCGTCAAGGCCACGTGGAGCCCGATGCGGTCGGGATCGGTCAGCAGCTCGATCCAGGAGAAGCCGTCCGGGTTCGTCCAGACCGGGTTGTAGACACGCGTGAAGTACACGTCGAGGGTGCCGCCGCGTTGCTCCATGAGGTGGGGCAGCAGGAACGACATCTCGTTGAGCGCGAGCGGGTAGTCGCTCGGCCACGTGAGCTCGTTCCAGTGGTCCGGATGTCGGGGGGGCAGATGGATCGGACGCGGCACGAACTTGTTCCAGGAGTTCGGGTACGTGCCGCCTTCCGTCGCGATCGAGCCGGTCAGGGCATTCAGCAGGAAGATCGTCCGCGCCACCTGCCATCCACCGAGGTTGCCGGCGGCGGCGCTCCGCCAGTTGTGGGTGGACAGGCGGGTACCGGCCTCCGAAACGACACGCGCCACCTCCTCGAGCACGCTCGCGTTCACGCCCGACTCCTTCGCGGCATACTCGAAGGTGTATTCCGCATACGTCTCTTCCAACACGCTCTCGAAGCTCTCGAACGTGTTGGCGTCGTCGGGGTGCACCTCCGCCATGTACTCCTGCCAGTTCCACCACCGACGCACGAAGTCGCGGTCGTGCAGCCGGTTCTTCACGAGGTAGTGTGCGATGGCCAGGAAGATCGCGGCTTCCGACCCCGGATACGGAGACAGCCAGTGGTCCGCGTGCGTCGCCGTGTTGGACAGCCGGGTGTCGAGGACGATGAGCTTCGCCCCCGAAGCCTTGGCTTCCATGATTCGCTGAGCGTGTGGATTGAAGTAGTGCCCCGCTTCCAAGTGGCTCGACACCAGCAACATGACCCGGGCGTTGGCATGATCAGGGCTCGGGCGGTCCATCCCGAGCCAGAAGTGGTATCCGGCCCTCGCGCCGGACGAGCAGATGTTGGTGTGGGAGTTGTGGCCGTCGACTCCCCATGCCGCGAGCATGCGCTCGGCGAATCCGTCTTCGCCCGAGCGGCCGACGTGGTACATGACTTCCTTCTGGCGTCCCTCTTCGAATGCGGCCCGGATCCGGGCCGCGATGTCGTCCAGCGCCTCGTCCCAACTCACACGCTCCCACTTGCCTCCCCCGCGGGTCCCGGAGCGCTTCAGGGGATAGAGGATCCTGTCCGGGTCGGTGACCTGGTTCACCGTCGCTGGCCCCTTCGCGCAGTTTCGCCCGCGTGATCCCGGGTGCTCTGGGTTCCCCTCGAACTTCCGCACCTCCAGGGTATCCCGGTCCACATATGCGAGCAGTCCGCAGGCGGACTCGCAGTTGAAACACGTCGTCGGGACGAGCATATACCGCTTCTCGACGCGCTCGGGCCAGGAGCGGGAATCGAGCTCCACCCAGTCGTTCCACCGCTCTTTGGGCGGGAATGATGCCAGGTGGACACGGCTCGGACCCGGGTAGAAGGTCTCACCTCGCTCCTCGACCTCGTGGCGCGCCGCCGACACTCGTTTCTGTAGGTCTTTCAGGTTCATCCGTACGCGGGGCTGCTTTGAGGGTTGGGGCACCGACAGCAAGGACGGGACCCTGGGGAAAACGCCATCACGACAGCGCGACCGACTGACCCGCCTGCACGTACGCGTGCTCGAAGGCGAGTAGGCCAATCAATCCGAGGACGACCGCCGGAAGACCGACCCAAGGACTGGCGAGGCCCACGGCACCGAGCAGCATCCCCACCCAGAAGACCCGAGCGTGCCTCCCCCTGGTGAGCTCGTGCAAGGCGAGGTGCGCATGCGCGGTGCCGTGCGTGATCGTGACTTCTCCGGCCACGAGGAGAAGGTGCGCGAGACTCGCCAACGCGAACCCTCGGGCCAGTAGCGGGACCGCTGCTCCCCCCGTCGCCATCGCCACGGGATAGAGCGCCCCTGCCCCGGCCAGGAGTGCCTGAACGAGGAAGTGCGGCGGAAGCAGTGGGTTCTGCCACAAATCCCGGCCCTTGGCCTGCGCGAACAAGTAGGCCGTGTAGACCGCCGTCATGCCGGCCAGCGGCAGCCCCGCGAAGGCGAGCCCCCGCTGCACGGCGTCGGATCCGACCAAGGCCGCTCCGAAGTGGGCCGCCAAAACGGCCCCGTACGCGCCGATCACGAAGCCGCCGCGCACCAACCAGCTCTTCCACTGTGGCCGCAGCAGGATGTAATGGAAGCGTCCCGGATGCTCGAGGTCCCAGATCAGCAGCGCTCCGGTCAACGCGAGGAACACTCCCCCCAGGAGGGGCGCACCCCAACGCCATAGGGGGTCCGTCCACCCGAGCAGACCGGCCATGACGAGGAGCAGTGGGACGAGGTAGGCGCCCGCGGCGATCGATTTCGTCCAGGTGTACAGGCTCACGCGGGCATCCCAAGGGACCCGGTGGGGCACGTCGTAGCTCAGCATGGCCTCTGCTGACGAGTTGCCCCACCCCGGATGCCCCGATGTCACCTGATCCGGGAAGCTTCCCTGCTCGCTCCACATGAAGAGGCCACCCCCTGGACGGCGGGCCGCGAGAGGGTCGAGGGTCGCCTGTTGCGCCCCCTTGTAGAACAATTTGGGTCGGGTCTCCTTCTCCGGGCGGCGGACGGTGAGCGATTCCCGGTGCACCATCTGCGTGATCTTGGCGAGGGGGTCGCTCAGGTCGCCCACCAAGATCGCCTCGGTGGGACAGACGACCACGCACGCCGGCTCCAAGCCCACGTCCAGCCGGTGCGCGCAGAAGTTGCACTTTTCGGCCGAGTGGTCCTCGGGGTTGATGAAGATCGCGTCGTAAGGACAGGCCGCGATGCAGGCCTTACACCCGATGCAGATCGATTTGTCGAAGTCGACGATCCCGTCGGGCCGCCGGTACATCGCCGACGTCGGGCACGCGACGGTGCAGGGCGCGGCCTCGCACTGATTACAGCGGGTGACCTGGAACGCTCGCCGCGTCTGAGGGAACTGCCCGACGTCGACGTACTTCACGTACGTGCGGGTCACGCCCAGGGGCACTTCGTTCTCGGACTTGCAGGCGGTTGTACACGCGTGACAGCCGATGCAGCGGGTGTTGTCGATTACCTTGGCCCAGCGCGTGGCCGAGCCGTTTTGGGGGGGGCGCGTAGCCGCCTCGATTGTTCGGGATGGGATTGGCCGGTTCGGCGGCCAAAGTAAGAGGCCGAGAGGGGTCGAGCGACCCCAGTCGAGAATCAGATCTCTATGTGAATGCCTCGGCCGTGGAGCAGCCACATCAGACACCACCACAACAGGACGTAGCTGACCGCAAACGCCAGGGAGCCGTTCAGCGGACCGGCCCACGACGCGAATAACGTCTCGTAGAGCCACGCGGTCAACGACGTCCACGATTCGCCTCGGGGCACCCTGATGAGCCCCATCGATTTAGCCGCGAGGCCCGAGGCTACGAACACCGCTAGCGCGTTCATCCCGTATACGACCAACGGCCCGGCCCATCTCGACCATCCCCGGACGTCGATCGTCCAGTAGCACAGGGCCAGTCCCTGCAGGGCCACACCGGCGGTGAACAGGACGTATGAGCTGGTCCACAGATTCTTGTTGATCGGAAGAGCGGATCCCAAGCCAAACCGAGCACGACGGCCGCGGCTCCGGCCACGAACAACCCGACCGTCTTCTCGTCGCCCGATCGAGCCGACCGAAGCCACTCCCCGCGAAGGTGCCCAGCAGGGTCGTCGACACCGCCGGCAAAGTGGAGAGCAACCCCTCGGGATCCCAGGTGTCCTGCCACAGGTGACCACCGAGGAGAACGCGGTCGACGAAGGCGGGAAGATTTCCCTCCAGCGACAGATCACCGGCCCCGAAGCCAGGCACCGGGACCCACTCGAGCAGCGCCCAGTATGTCGCCAGCAGCCCGCCTGCCAGCCACCACCGCCAGCGAGCCCGAAGAAAGAGGTAGGCGCACGCCGCGGCGAGATACACGACAGCGATGCGCTGGAGCACCCCCATGATCCGGATCGTGGAAAGCTCGAATCGAGGGAATCCGGCCATGAACAGGCCCAGGGCGAACAGCACCGCGGAGCGGCGGAGCACGTGCGCCAGTAGATCGGTTCTATCATCCGACCGCACCAGGCGCTTCTCGAAGGAGAACGGCAAAGCCACGCCGACGATGAACAAGAAGAACGGGAAAACCAGATCCGTGGGGGTCCATCCGTGCCAGGTGGCATGGGCCAACGGCCCGTAGACGTGGCTCCAGCTGCCCGGGTTGTTGACGAGGATCATGCCGGCGAGAGCTAGGATCAAAGGGTGTGTAAAAAGAGAGGCGACGTACCTTTCCGCTGAGTAATAACCAGCGAACTCCGGGTGACAGCCCGGGGAAAGGAACGACGCCTCGTGAGGAAGAATACCGTGGGACCCGAGGGGGAGTCCAGGACGCCCGTGTGGGAAGTTCTGGAAGGCGTGGTGCGGGAGAAGGCGCAGGAGTTCATCCAACAGATCTTGGAGGAGGAAGTCACGGAGTTGCTAGGCCGAGAGAAGTCAGAGCGCAGGAGGGCGGTGGACGCGACCGAGGGCTACCGCAACGGATACGGCAAGCCGAGGCGGCTGGCGATGAGCTCGGGCACGATCACGCTCCGACGACCTCGGGTTCGAGGCATCGAGGAGCGGTTCGAGAGTCGGGTGCTGCCGTTGTTCGCACGGCGGACGAAGGAGCTGGGCGCTCTGCTTCCGGAGCTGTATCTGCATGGACTGGCGGAGGGAGACTTCGAGTTGGCGATGCGGGGTCTGCTGGGCGAGGGGGCACCGCTGTCGAAGTCTTCGATTCGGCGGCTGCGGGCGGGATGGACGGCGGAGTTCGAGGAATGGAGCCAGCGTCGCCTGGAGGGCCGTGAGGTCGTATACGTGTGGGCGGACGGGATCTATGTGAAGGCAGGGCTGGAGCGGGACAAAGCGGCGCTGCTGGTGGTGCTGGGTGCCATGCGAGACGGGACGAAAGAGGTGTTGGCCCTGAGGCCGGGCTACCGAGAGTCAGTCGAGTCCTGGTCCGAGGTGTTGCGGGATCTGAAGGCACGCGGCATCGAGGCGCCCCGGCTTCTGATAGCGGACGGTAACGCGGCGATCTGGGGCGCAGTACGGCAGGTATGGCCTGAGGCGGGTGAGCAACGGTGCTGGAACCACAAGATGAGGAACGTGCTGGACCGACTACCTCAGCGGGAGCAGGGCGAGGCGAAGGATCTTCTCAGGGCTGTGGTCTACGCACCGAGCCGGGCCGAGGCTGTGAAGGCCCGTGAGGCGTTCGCCAGACGCTACAGGCCGTGGTATCCGAAGGCGGTGGATGTACTCGAGGACGACTGGGAGCGGATGGTGGCGTTCTACGACTTCCCCGAGGATCACTGGAAGCATCTACGCACGACGAACGTGGTCGAGAGCCCGTTCGCTGCGGTACGGCTCAGGACGACGGCGGCGAAGCGATTCAAGCGGGTCGAGAGCGCTACGGCGCTGATCTGGAAGTTGCTCCTGGTGGCTGAGAAGCGGTTCCGAAGGCTCGACGCTCCTCACCTCCCCAAGGACGTGTTTGAAGGAAGGAAGTTCGAAGACGGAAAGCCCGTCTCAGACCAACAGCGGAAGAACGCCGCCTGATACGTTTACACACCTATTGACCCAACCTCTCCCGGCGATCGCGAGCCCGCGAAACACGTCCAGGGACGTCAATCTGCTGGCTTCGTTCACTGATCGACCCCGTCCCTGGACTGTTGCGGGCCTGACACACCCGAGTGTAGGAGCGGCCTACGGGCCCTCACAGGCCCTGACGCGCTCGATCTCTGCCGAGCCAGCCGCGCACGGCACTTCCGGCGGGATTGGGTCCTCGGCACCCGTCTTGCCTCTCAAGAGCCGCAGTGCGGCATCCATCTACGCGTTTTCGAGCAGGTCGTCCTGATGAGTCACATAGCGGAATCCGCAGCGAGAACCGGTCCCCATGACCTAGATCCAAATCCAGCGGAAAGCGAAGGGCGGTCGGGACCGCGACCCGACGAGCGTCGCATCGTGTGGTTCCGGGAAGCGAACATGAGCGACGCCTGTTTGGTGGGCGGAAAGGCCGCGTCGCTCGGCGAGATGTACCAGGAGCTCATCGAGAAGGGTGTACGAGTACCGAACGGCTTCGCCACCGCAACCGGCGTCTATCTCGAGTTCCTCAGCGCAGAAGCGCCCTGCGGCACGTGGGACGAGGTGGCCGATGACGGCCAGTTCGGCACGCTGTGCTTCCAGGCTGCGAGAGCCAAGACGCTCGGAGAAGCTCTCCACATCCTCTTTGCGGACGCACCCGCCGACGACCATTTGGACATGCACGGGCGGACAGCCCTCGCCCGAGCGTTCGTCCTCGCCACGCCGATCCCCGATCTCATCGTCGCGGATCTGGCGAGGGGCTACGAAACCCTCTGCCAGGAGTATGGAGGGACGGTAGATACCGCTGTCGCTCCTCCGCCACGGCGGAGGACTCCGAGCTGGCATCCTTCGCGGGCCAGTACGAGTCGTTCCTGAACGTACGCGGCATCGACGAGGTCGTGGATGCCTGGAAGCGCTGTTGCGCCAGCGCGTTTACCGAGCGAGCCGTGAGCTATCAGCTCGGGAACGGGATGGATCCATTGGATTCAGCTCTTGGCATCGTGGTCATGAAGATGGTCCGCTCCGATATCGCGACGTCAGGGGTGATGTTCACCCTCGACCCGGACTCCGGGAACCGGAACGTGATCCACGTCTGCTCCGCGTTCGGACTCGGTGAGCTCGTCGTCCAGGGCAGTGTGTCTCCAGACTCTTTCCTCCTCTGGAAAGAGGGCCTCAAGAAAGGAAGCAACGCGTTGGTCCATCGGACCATGGGTGCGAAAGACCAGAAGCTCGTGTACTCGATCCAGGGTGGCACCAGCACCGAGAGCGTCGACGTGCAGGCGGCCTGGAGGCGCAAGTGGTCCCTCACGAGGGATGAAGTGCTCGAGCTGGGCCGGATGGCGTTGGTCATCGAAGAGCACTACGGCCGGCCCATGGACATCGAATGGGCGAAGGACGGCTACACGGGTGATCTTTTTATCGTTCAGGCACGCCCGGAAACCGTACACTCCGCAAACGGGCATCACGACGTCCTCGAGACGTACGGAATGGATCGGGGTCTGGTCGAGGACCTGAAGTCGAACGGGAAGCTGCTCCTGACCGGACATGCGGTCGGCACCCGCATCGGGACCGGCAAGGTCCGCGTGTATTCGAGCTACGAAGAGGTGATCCTCAAGAAGAGGGCTCTTCGAGGGATGCTGAAGGCGGGACGGAAGCTGGAGGACATACCCGCGAACGAGCGTGTATTCGATCCCGGCGACGTGCTCGTGACCGAGCTCACGACGCCGGACTGGGAGCCGATGATGAAGGAGGCCTCCCTCATCGTCACCGAAAAGGGCGGGCGCACGTCGCACGCGGCGATCGTGGCGCGAGAGTTCGGCATCCCTGCCATCGTCGGCTGTGCAGAGGCCAAGAAGATTCTGAAGCCGCTGAGGCCGGTCACCGGCACGTGCGCGGAGGGGGAGAAGGGCTACGTCTTCGACGGGGTCCACCCGTTCGAGGTGAACCGGGTCGAGATGGACCGTTCACTCGACTTGAACACCAAGATCAAGCTGAACGTGGGCTTCCCCGACAAGGCGCCGGGCGACGCCATGCTCCCGTCCGACGGTGTTGGGCTCGCCCGTATCGAGTTCATCCTGACGGCCCAGGTCGGCATTCATCCGTTGGCCCTCCTCTACTACGACGAGCTCAAGATGTTCGCCGAATCAGGCGACCTGGTCGGCGAGCTCGAGCCATTCCGAGTGGCACTCGAGCGGGAGGGGCCAGAGGAGATCCGTTCGCTCATGGGCGCCATCGAGCGTCGGACGGCCAGTTACGCTGATCGACGCCAGTTTTTCGTCGATCAAGTCAAGTATGGAGTCGCGCTCATCTGTGCGGCGTTCTACCCGAGGCCCGTCCTAGTTCGGCTGTCCGACCTCAAGTCCAACGAGTACCGAGACCTCCTCGGTGGGAGGGTCTTCGAGCCGGAAGAGGAAAATCCGATGATCGCGTGGCGGGGCGCATCGAGGTATGTCGACCCCCGCTTCCTCCCTGCCTTCGACATGGAGTGCGACGCGCTTCGCTTCGTGAGGCAGCGCATCGGCCTCGACAACCTCCAGCTCATGGTTCCTTTCTGCCGATCCCCCGAGGAGGGCCGAGAGGTCGTGAGGCTTCTGGACGAGCGCGGCCTCTCACCCCAGGCGGGGGTCCCGCTCTTCCTCATGGTCGAGCTCCCGTCCAATGTGCTCGACGCCGACAGGTTTATCGAGGAAATGGAGCTGACGGGCGGGTCGATCGGCTCGAACGATCTTGTGCAGACCGTCTATGCCGTGTCGCGTGACGACTTGGAACAGTACGAATATCAGGTCGACGCGCGCTCGCCGGCCGTGAAGTCGTTGATCCGACAATCGGTGGCACGCTTCCGCAAGGCTGGACTCGAGATCGGGATCTGCGGGCAGGCTCCCTCGGATCACCCCGAGGAGGTGCCCGCCTTCCTCGTAGAGTGCGGCATCTCGTCGATCTCGGTCACGCCCGACACAGTGGTTCGCGTCCGCATGGCCGTCGCCGAAGCGGAAAAGCGCCTAATGGGGTATTGCCTTAAGTCCACCGCCCACTACATGTTGTGGTCATGGCGGTTCCGGCTTCTCAGCTCCGTGGCGGCGTGGACTATCCCCGTACGCGGCTGGAGCTGGACGAGTTCTTCCCCGACGATGCGGCATGCCTGGAGTACGTGGAGGGTCTGCGCTGGCCGGAAGGGTTTGTGTGCGTGGGCTGTGGCGGGTTGGGAGAGGTCTGGCGAGCATCGCGGGGGCGTCTCGTCTGCCCACACTGTCGAAGGCAGACCTCGGTGCTGGCGGGAACCGTGTTCCACCGCACGCGCTCGCCCCTGCGTCTGTGGTTTCTCGCTGCCTGGGAGCTCACGAGCCAGAAATACGGAGCCAATGCTCTCGGGCTCCAGCGTGTGCTCGGACTGGGAAGCTACAAGACAGCGTGGGTCTGGCTCCACAAGCTCCGCCGGGCCATGGTCCGACCGGATCGCGACCAGCTGAGCGGCGTTGTGCAAGTGGACGAGAGCTATGTCGGGGGCGTGGAGGCTGGAGTGCGGGGCCGCGAGACGATCAAGAAGGCCATCGTCGCGATCGCCGCCGAGGTCGACGGACGCAAGATCGGGAGAATACGGCTGCGTTGGGTGCCCGACCTCTCCGCTCCGGTTCTGCGAGGCTTCGTCAAGGATAGCATCGCACCGGCAAGCACGGTGCATACCGACGGATGGCCAAGCTATCAGGGACTCGCCAAACTGGGCTTTCGCCACACGGTCACGAACCTCTCGACCTCCGGCGATCCCGCGCACGTGCTCATGTCGGCCGTACATCGGGTGGCGTCTCTCCTCAAGCGCTGGGTCCTCGGAACCCTCCAAGGAGGGATCGCCCGCGAACACCTCCCCTACTATCTGGACGAGTTCACCTTTCGCTTCAACCGACGCACATCCCGGGCTCGCGGCCTGTTGTTCTACCGCTTGCTTGAGCAGGCTGTTCAGTGTGCTCCCACGCCAGCTTCGGCCCTTTACCTCGGCACCGGACGTGGGAAACGGCCCGCAGAGCCCCGGTAACCACTATATCTTGGGGTCGGTGGACTTAAGGGAACACCCCCTTCACGTCAAATCATCGGACGGGGGATCGAAGGGCTCCTGAAGCTGGCACGCAGACCCCCGTGGCCTCGGTAAAGCACGAGGGGCGCGCACCTCCCGAGCGGCACAACGCTTGCGGTGTAGAGGCCCGATTCCGGGGCCGACCCGAGCCCGGCATCCACCGCCTTGGCGTGCCCCAGCCGCCCGAATGGAGCGTGGAATGCGAAACGCAGAGATTGCCGACTTTCTGCAATACGTCGGCAAGGATCCGTCTGCGCTGGCCTTCGAGGACGAGCTGACCGGCCTCCGCAACCGCCGGTACCTGCTCAGCTATCTGGAACACAAGGTCGGTTGGACCAGCGACAGCGATTTTCCGCTCGCGCTGCTGTCCATGGACCTCGATCGGTTCAAGCTGGTCAACGACACCCACGGCCATGCGGCGGGCGACCAAGCTCTGACGTGGGTCGCGTCGATCCTCCGTGACGTCGCGGGCGAATCGGGAATCCCCGTGCGGTTCGGCGGCGACGAGTTCATGCTCCTCCTTCCGAAAACGGATCTGAGCGCCGCCAGATCGGTTGCGGCCAGGCTACTCCAGCACTCGCGCGACCGACCGTTCCGCGAACGTGACTCGGGGGCCGAGGTTCCGATGTCGCTGAGCATCGGAATCGCAGTGGCACCCGATGACGGCAAGGACCGCGAGAGCCTCTTCGACGCCGCCGATGCCGCGCTCTACGTCGCGAAGAACGCGGGGCGAAACCAGGCCGCGGTCGCAGCCGACATCGATCAATCCGCCGTCGTCTCCAAAACCGCGTTGCAGCGTCTCAGGCTGACGGGGATCGCCGGTCGTGACCGAGAAATGCAGCTGGTGGACGAGGCCCTCCGTGACCTGGAGGCCGACCGCAGTCAGTTGCTCGTCTTCGAAGGGGCCCCCGGCTCCGGCAAGACCACGCTTCTCGACGCGATCAACCGGAACCTGAAATCCGACGATACCGCCTGGGTCCTGAAGGCCACTGGTGACCCGCGTGAGGGCGGACGTCCGTACTACCTCGCCTCTCGGATCCTCGTCAATCTCCTGGGCCAACACGTCGACCGTGGTGCGTCCCTCCTTGGCACACTCGATGAGGAGGCGCGCGGCTACCTGTCGCACGTGCTCCCCGGGCTGACCGAGGAGGACGCGTCGGGCGATGTCGACCGCGGTACGCGCGAGGGGATCTTCACGACGTTCATCCGTTTCCTTCGGGATGCGGTCGGGTCTCGGACCCTCATCCTGCTCATTGACGACATCCAGCTCGCCGACGAAGCGACTCTGCACCTGCTTCGAGCCGCGACGGAGCGCGGCGGGCTCGCACTTTTCCTGTGCGGCACGGTCGGGGAGTCGCTGGTCCTCAGTGGTCGGGCGACGCCGTCTCCCGTAGAGACCGTGATGTCCGAGCGATCCGAAGCGATCGGCGTCCGACGAGCCGTGCTCACGCCCCTCGGAGCCAGCGACGTCACCGAATACCTGCGAGGGATGTTCCCCAACGTTCGCATTCCCGAAGGATTCGACGCCGATCTGGCCAGGGTGACGGGCGGAAACCCGTTCTTCCTCACCGAAATCGTGCACTGCCTGATGGAGGACAGGAAGGTCCATCTCGAGGGTCAACGATGGGTCATCGACGAGGTCGAGGCCGACTATCTCGCCCGCTCTCTAGAAGAAATCGTCACCGAGAAGATCGCCGCGCTCGACGGTGCCGACCGGGACATTCTCGAGCGGGCGTCCACCCTCGGTGAAGAGATTCCCGTGAGTGTCCTCGCGGGCAGCTCCGAGCTCGACGAGATCAGAGTCCAGGACTTTCTGGACCGCGCCGAGGCGCTGGGGCTGGTGAGTCTCGACTTCCAGGTCAACGACGAAGTGATGCACTTCCTCGGGAAGCGCATCCTGGACATTAGCTACAAAGCGATCTCGGATGATCGGAAGAAGGAGCTTCACGAAGAGCTCGGGCGCTATCACGAACGCCTGTACGAGAAGAAGCTGCTCCCGTCAGCGTCCATGCTCGCCTACCATTTTCGGCGCTCGGCAAACGACGCCAAGGCTCTGCGATACGAGCGCGCGCACCTCGAGCACGCGGGCTCGATCTTCGACGCCACCGAAGTATCGGAATTCGCAATCGACGGCCCCGACGACGTTCTGGATCCGGGGATTCCGCTCGATGAGCGGGCTCTCACGTTCCTCCCACAGGTGTTCAGGACCGTGCTCTCGGCGACACGGAATCTGGAGCTCTATCCCGACGACAGCGAGGTGATCTCACGGGCGCTCGACCAGGCCAAGACCGCGCTCGATGCGGTGCTCGGACATACCGAGCGGCTCACGCTCACCCACTCGGACGACGTGCTGGAGGTGAACGGCGAGGAGGTTAATCTGCCGGAGGCGGGGGCGCTGCTGTCCTCGACTCTCAGCCTTCTTTCGCGCGCCGAGCTGAGCGGACTATCTGTGGCGGCCGGAATCGACACCAAGGAGCTGCGCGCGGTGCTGGGGGCGCTCGGAAAGGCGACGACAGGGACGGTTGGGCCCGATTTCTGGAGCGATACGGCAGCGGATCTCGGCCTCGAGCACGTCGAGCTACGCCAGATTCGCTTCAAGCGGGTGGCCGCGTCCGGGCCCGTGCCCGCTGGCGATACGGAGGGTTCCGAGGGCCAGCTGACGCCGAGCGAGCTCGAGGCCGCCCCGATGGTGCTACGGGACATGCTGCGGGCCGTGAGCTCGGTCAAGCTCTACCCGATCGAATCGGAGAGCGTCACGGAAGCCATCGATGGTCTTCTCGACAGTGTTCGCCCGCTGATTCGGGGGCGTCCGGTGCTCACCTTCGCGCGGGTCGAGGACTTCGTGCTCGTCAACGGCACCCGCCTGGAGACGAGTCGCTGGCAAGCGGTGGCCGACGGATTCGTCGATCTGCTCGAGGGAGAGGGACTGGATAGCCTCAGCTTCTTCTCCACCCTGAGTCGAGCGGACGTGGAAGGCTTCCTCGGAGCATTGAAGAATGGCAGCCCCGAGCAACGGGACCCCGAGTTCTGGGAGGACTTCGCGGCCACGAACAACGCTGCGGGCATGGCCTTCAACCAAGGCAGTTACACGCTGGGAACCGTTCAAGCCCTCGTTGCCCACGCTCAAGCCCTCGCAAGCTATGCGACCACGGGCGTAGCGGGCGGCAAAGGCCCTCGAGTCCCCCGGTCCACGCGCCCACCTCAACGTCCCGAACAAGGAGGTGAGTCACCCGAGTCCGTGGCTGACGCGGCGAAGGAGCTACTGACGGCCGGGCGGCTGGAAGAGGCCAGAGCGTTGCTCAACGCCCTCTTCGCCGACTTCGCGCGGGAAGGGACGGAAGAGAGGCTCGCCATTGTTCGGACGTGCTCGGAGATCATGGGCCACCTGGTTCCAGGTCTTCAACACACCCTGGCCGGATTGGCCCTCGACCCCTTGTGCGCCGCTCTTGGCGAAGCATCGCGACCGGTCTTGCTCGAGCAGCTCGGTGAGCTCATGTACGAGTTGGCGGCCTCGGCCATCCAGTTCTCCGACTACCAGCTCGCGAAGAGCTTTTACGCCTTGGTGGAGGCGCGTCGGGAGGGTCTGCGCACGACGGGAGCCGGCGTCGGGACACCGTACGCGGCCCTCGCCGCAGTGTCCCTCGACGAGGCGACCAAGCAGCTTCTCGGCGAGGACCTCCAGTCAGGACGTCCAGACCGACAGGAGCGTGCCAGCCTGGTCCTCGGGGCGATCGGCCCCCCTGCGGCATCGCTCTTGATCAACCTCATCAAGCTGAACAAGGACCTGCGCGTGCGCCAAATGGGGTCCGGCATCCTTCGGGAAATGGGTGACAGCGCAGCAGTGGCACTCAAAGAAACACTCTTGACGGAAGTGCTCGTGGAACAGCGGTTCCGCGTTCTAGAGGTCGTCGATCGCGTCACCCGCGACCTCAGGACCGAGCTGGCGTTCAGTCTCGCCGACGAGAGCCCCAAAATCCGTCGTGCCGCGTTCCAGCTCTTCGACCGCTTAGCCGACGAGGACCTGCTCGACTTGATCCTGCCTCTGCTCCAGGGAACGGATCCGGCCACGGCGAAAGGTGCGGTGCGGAGCCTTACGGACCTCGGCACGCCACTGGCAGCGGAAGCACTCGCGAACACGCTTCGTGGCACGCGCGAGCCAGGGCTGGCCGCGGCCTGTTGTCAGGCTTTGGGCAGCCTCAAGGCAGAGGACGCGATCCAACGCCTCAGCGAGATCCTGGGGGCGAAACGGTTCGGTTTCTTCGGCTACAAGTGGCCGGAGCACGTCAGGGCGGCTGCCGCGGCGGCTCTCCGTCAGATTGGAAGTCCTTGGGCGACGGAGGTCTTGGTCCGACACGCCAAGGACCGGTCGTCGCGGATCCGAGAGATTGCCAGGCAGCTACCGCCGGGAGCGACGCCACCCACCGACGATCGCACCCGCAAGCAGTAGCGACAGGAGTGCGGCCCACAGCCGCGCCGAGCCGGATCCCGGCGAGTCCAGCGCGACACGCACGCTGCCATCGCCCACGAGAGTAAAGGCGGCTCATTCGCTGGCCGGAGCACCGCGGGCGCGGGCCGCCAGCTTGGCCTCCCGCAACGCGTCCCCCGCAGGTGTCCCTTCAGCCAGCCGCTGGTAGAAATCCTCGACGAGGCGGACCGTGCTGCGGTCCCCGATGGGCCAGCGGGTGGCTGCGACCGAGCGTGCACCCGCCTGAAGCAGGGGCGCGGTCAGTCCCTGGACGCCCTCACCCCTTACGAGGACCCCGCCCGCGGTCCTGCATGCGGAAAGGACAACGAGATCGGCATCTAGATCCAGCGCCGCGAGCTCCCCCGGACTCAAGAAGCCGTCTTCTCCGTCCCCGGGAGACAGGGCGAGCGTCGCGCGGGTCACGGACTGATCGTGGACGAGCGCATGGGTCGCTAGATGTACGACCGAGAACGGCCTGAGATCGCGCGTCTTGAGAAAGGCCTCGCTCGCCTCTCCGCGGAGGCGGAGCTCGCTCTGCCTGGCGAAGTCAGCCACACGCCGGGCCTCACGTCCGGACCCAACCAGTCTCTCCAGCCCGCCCGTAACGTCGAAGGCTGCACGGAATACGTCACTCTCGCCCGACCCGCTGGACAGGGGGGCATCGAAGGTTGGATCCCCGAGCGCCAGCACGCTGGACACCCCCGCGGGCCGACGCGGACGGTCCCACAGCTGTGCCGCCACGGTGCCAGACGGAGCCAGCGTCGTGGCAAACCGGTCCAGAACCAACGTCCCTCCGGGTGCCAGTGCGTCGAATGGCAACCGATGGAGAGCGCCGTCGGGGATGATCACGAGGCGGTCGATGACCTCGGGAAGCTCGGCGAGGGCTGGCCCCAGAAGGGTTTCTCCCAGCTCCGCGGCGAGCCATGAAGCCTCGCTTCCCGTCTCGATCAGTCGGGACATCCTGTCAATTTGGTCGCGAAGTGACTCGATGGACGGAAGGACGTACGCGGAGACCCCGTCCCTCGAGACGACGAAGAGGGTGGTTGGATCCCCCCGTGGCCCTGTGACGTATTCGAGCAGCGCCGTCCGCTCGTCTGGGATCGCACGCTGAAGCTTCTCCGCCGTGAGGGGGCGCCCAAGCTCGAGCTGCTCACTTGTGCGCTCGTCGTCTACCCGGTCGTCAGTCAAACCGGTCGGCACCGCTTGCAGCATGCGATCGAGGAGCACCCGGGAACGTTGGTGCTCTGCGAAGGCAAGGGCTGCCGATGCCCGCCCTTGGGCAGCCAGCTCGGCAATGACCGAGGCGGAACCCCCTTCCGCCTCGTCGAGGTCGAACGCGTGCAAGCGCAACTGATCGTCCTCGAGCGAGGATCTCCACGTCTCCAGGCCGTCCACCGCCACCGCAAGGGTCACCTGAGCAGAATCCAACAACCCCCGTCTAGCCTGGACCTCGGCGACGCGTATCAAGGTCCCGTAGCGACGCACCGGTTGCTGCGGCAGGACGACGACGGGCTCCAGTATTCGAACCGCTTCATTCAACTCGCCCCGCTGCAGGGCAAGCTCCAGATACCCGCCGGCGAGGGACACCTCCCATCCGCCGGTCTCGTATTCGATGGCCGTGACGCGAGCCAGGTCCATCTCGCGTTGCGCCTCGTCCAAACGTCCTTCGTCGAGGGCCAGCTGAGCGAGGGACTCGTGCACCTGCTGGATCGCCAGCCCATACCGCTCCCTCTCGTAGAACGTGAGGGCGTCTCCCCACGCCCTGCGCGCCTCGTCGGGCACGCCTGCCTTCCGAGCCATCTCGCCGAGCGCTAGCCTGGTGGTGGCCGCTCCCCACACGTCTCCCTGAGAATCGAATAGCCGCTCCGCTCGGGACCCGTGCTCGAGAGCGGCTACGACATCTCCCATTCGCAGTGAGAGCCAGGCCAACTGGCCAGAAGCCCATGCGAGCGCAGAGCCGTTCCCCGAAGCCTCCGCGGCCGTGATGGCCTCCATGAGGAGCTGTCGGCCCAGTTGATAGCGGCCGATCGAGCTCTCGTACCACCCCCTCCACTGCTGCACGGCGGCGAACGCATAATTGTCCTTCGCGGCGCTTATGGCTGCGGCACCCTCCTCGAGGTAGAAGAGCGCGGAGTCGGTCGCGGCGATGCTGCTGAAGTAGCGTCCGAGCAGGGCGGTACAGATCCCGTAGAGCCGTGTGAGTCCATGCTCTTGAGCGAGGGCGGCGCCGCGGCGGGCGTGGATGGCCACTCCCTGCTGACCGGACGCACTCATGACTTCGCCCCGGAAGCACTCGTTGCTCGCCTCGGCGCCAGGCCCGACCGTGCGAGCCAGCTCGGCCGCTCGGTCGAGGACCGGTTCGGCCGCCGACCACCCGCCCGTCCGAAGCCGCGCGAGAGCCGTTCCGTGGAGGACCATGACGAGTGCGGCCGTGTCGCCCACCGCCTCGGCCTCGACCAGGGCGAGTCCGTGTAGGCGCTCGGCCTCCGCGTTCGCCCCTCCCATGCGGAGGACCTCGGCCAGCCCGAGTCGGGCGTGAACCGCCACGCGGTCTGCAGGGTCGTCGCCTTCCGGAAGGAGGGCCCGGTAGCCCTGCTCGGCGCCCGCGAGGTCCGACGTGGCCTGGGCAGCGCGCGCGAGTCCATACGCGGCTGCACGGTCGTCGGGGTCGCGCTCGAGCCGGTCGCGCCAGCGCTGAAGGATCGCGTCCAAGCTGTCGCCCACGAGCGCTCGCTCGACCAGACCACCCACCGACGCCGGGTCCAGCTCGACCGAGGGCTCTTGGACCTGTTGCCCTGCTAGCGACAACGCCAGAGCCAGGACTCCTGACAGCATATGATCCCTCCGGGGTGCGCGGCCTCTGCGGGCTGTAAAGACGGTCCGAGCGCGCGCACGGATCTCTACGGTGGGCCGGCGTCGGGACGTCGGCAACCTTGTTCGTGGCAGGACCGATTCGAATAGCTAACGCGGGGGAAGGGCGATTCCTCTCACTTCCAGGGGTGGTGGCGGCAACAAACCACGAAGGCGTGAGAGGCATCCTCCCGCCGCTGCGTTCCTTGGTAGAAAGCGAATCCAAGGAGGCCCACGATGACCAGCTATAAGACCTCGCTCCTCGCAATCGCGCTCGCGCTGCCATTCATCGGCTGTTCCGCCGAGGGGCCCACCTCGCCCGCTAACCTTCCTGTGGAGAAGGCGCTCCTCATTGGGCAGTCACCTCTCATCGTCCTCGATGCAACGAAACCCGCGGTCGAAGTCACGGCGGAGGTGACCCGAGGGCTTACCAACGTGAAGATCGAAGACAAGTTCAAGGTCCGCACGACGGTCGCGTTCACCGGACTCGGCATAGTCGGTCCGTTGGAAACGAGCCTAGTCGGTGTGAAGGACGACGGCGTGCGCCACGGCGGCGAGGTGTCGATCATCATTTGCATCGAATGGGGTATTGCCTTAAGTCCACCGCCCACTACATGTTGTGGTCATGGCGGTTCCGGCTTCTCAGCTCCGTGGCGGCGTGGACTATCCCCGTACGCGGCTGGAGCTGGACGAGTTCTTCCCCGACGATGCGGCATGCCTGGAGTACGTGGAGGGTCTGCGCTGGCCGGAAGGGTTTGTGTGCGTGGGCTGTGGCGGGTTGGGAGAGGTCTGGCGAGCATCGCGGGGGCGTCTCGTCTGCCCACACTGTCGAAGGCAGACCTCGGTGCTGGCGGGAACCGTGTTCCACCGCACGCGCTCGCCCCTGCGTCTGTGGTTTCTCGCTGCCTGGGAGCTCACGAGCCAGAAATACGGAGCCAATGCTCTCGGGCTCCAGCGTGTGCTCGGACTGGGAAGCTACAAGACAGCGTGGGTCTGGCTCCACAAGCTCCGCCGGGCCATGGTCCGACCGGATCGCGACCAGCTGAGCGGCGTTGTGCAAGTGGACGAGAGCTATGTCGGGGGCGTGGAGGCTGGAGTGCGGGGCCGCGAGACGATCAAGAAGGCCATCGTCGCGATCGCCGCCGAGGTCGACGGACGCAAGATCGGGAGAATACGGCTGCGTTGGGTGCCCGACCTCTCCGCTCCGGTTCTGCGAGGCTTCGTCAAGGATAGCATCGCACCGGCAAGCACGGTGCATAC
This sequence comes from Longimicrobiales bacterium, assembly GCA_965248625.1. Lineage (GTDB taxonomy): Bacteria > Gemmatimonadota > Gemmatimonadetes > Longimicrobiales > Gaopeijiaceae. The sequence continues at coordinate 4,976,176 of OZ252109.1, forward strand.
CGACGGATGGCCAAGCTATCAGGGACTCGCCAAACTGGGCTTTCGCCACACGGTCACGAACCTCTCGACCTCCGGCGATCCCGCGCACGTGCTCATGTCGGCCGTACATCGGGTGGCGTCTCTCCTCAAGCGCTGGGTCCTCGGAACCCTCCAAGGAGGGATCGCCCGCGAACACCTCCCCTACTATCTGGACGAGTTCACCTTTCGCTTCAACCGACGCACATCCCGGGCTCGCGGCCTGTTGTTCTACCGCTTGCTTGAGCAGGCTGTTCAGTGTGCTCCCACGCCAGCTTCGGCCCTTTACCTCGGCACCGGACGTGGGAAACGGCCCGCAGAGCCCCGGTAACCACTATATCTTGGGGTCGGTGGACTTAAGGGAACACCCCCTTGCATCGAAATACCCGCCCCGCTGTGGGATGCGATTCAGTCGGCGGGCGCGTTCGAGGCGAAGGCGACCGTCGAGCTGATCATGACGGACGGCGCCGGGAAAGAACATGTCCTCGACACGGGGGAGTCCGTCTCCGTGCTGAACTCGGGGAACACCGGCTAGCGGTCCTGGCTTCTTACGGGACGGCCCACGAAGCCGGCAGACCAAATACTCAGACTGGGATGCGTCTCCGCCGCAGACCGGCCAAGTCGGGATGGAGTGTTACGGGCGAGCTCGTCGTCTGATGTGTTTCGAGGTCGAAGGGCACCCCCATGAGCGCACCGTCTCCATGCCCGTAGATCAGCCGGATGCGGCGGTTCTTAGGGCGCGCCGGCCGGCGGGTCGAACCAGACTTCAGTACGAAGGAAGTCGTGTACCAGCTCTGCGGTGACGCGATACCCGTCCTCACTGAAGTGTCCCGTGCACGTCCGCAGCTGCCTTCAGGTGGGAACAAGACGAAAATGTTTCGGTCTCCGACAAAGTCGTCCAGGCCCGGGGTCAGATCTAGAACCGGCACTCCGGCAGCCCTAATGCTGTCTTGAACGTCCGACATCATGGACCTCCCGGTCTCTCGGTAACCCACTTGTGAACGGTGCGATGGAAAAAGGATCACTGCCGGGGCCATCTCTCGATCCTCTGCGGTCCGAGCGAATCGCCGCACAATATCGAGGGTGATCTCGAAGGCGTGGCTGTCATGCGACGGCCGTACGAACTCGACCCACCGCGGCCGGTCTCGAACGCGTAGGACGATGTTGTCCGAGAACAGCCCCCGAATCATGTGAGCAGTGAGCGGGAACCTGGAGGGTATTTGGCCGAAGCTGGACCCCGGCAAGAACTCCTCGTGGGGGAATCCGCGAGCCGGATCGCGAAGCGCCGCCTTGAACTCTTCATAGCTCATCCGCGGCAGAGGTACGAGTGCTGTCGAATCCTGCCATATAAACCGCGGCTTCAGACCGAAGACCTCCCACCCTGTCAGGAAAAATCGATACTGGTTGAGATTCCTCAGGACGTTGTCCGGGTATATTCCCAGTAGCGCAATCGAACTCGAGGATTCAGTAACTCCCTCGAACCGTAGGTACGCCTGATCGACGCCGTAACCGGGGACGCCGAAGTTCGCCACGCGGCAGCCGAGCAAGTTTGAGAGGACGTTGGACCAGGCGTGTTCGTTGTCGGCATCGGTACCGAACGTAAAGGAGTCCCCGTAGGCGACTACACAGGCCGTACCGGGGGTCGGAAACGACGGCGTGCGTCGAGCGCCGCTATGATCGAGGTCTCCCACACCGAAGCTCGTCGGCGAAGGCCATCCCAGGACTGGGTCCCGTTGCTGGAGGTAAGTGGAGTAGCCCTCCTTTGTCACCGCGGGCGGCGAGTACACCAGGGCTCGTGCGCTTCGACGCAAGAACCCGATCGAGGCGACCCAGAGCGCTCCCTCGAGCAATCCGACGCTGACGAGTACAAGGAGCAACCAGAAGAGGGCCGCTGTGCGTCTCCTGGGCAGGACAGGTTCCGGCGTCAGAAGTTCACCCAAGCGATTGAGGGCAGGATCCAAACGATTGTGGAACTCGCTGTCGCGATGCCGGCCGCGTCATCCACACGTGTGCGCCCGGTATCAGAAGATTGTGTAAATGAAGGGCGCGAGGATCGACGTCTCGGCAAAGATCAAGAGTGCTCCAACAAGCAACATCACGAGAATGACGGGGAAAAGCCAAAACTTTTTTCGGACGCGCATGAACGCCCAGAGCTCACGCGCCAGTGTCACCCTACCCATTAGTCGTCACCCTTGTTTGTTTTGCGGTCCTTGACATCCTCCTCACTCCTGGCGACCCATCCCTCCAGTAGCAGCTCACGGCGTTGTCCGTCAAAACTGCCGCTCCATGCTTTGTGACGCCTCGGTCCGGCGCACCCAGAACCCTCCGTCAATCTCGTCGTGCTCGAGCGGACGACGTCCTGCGATCCGCATCACCACTCCGACCGGTAGGAACACCAGGAAAAACACAATCATCATGAAGATCGGTGTCGTCACTTTGGAAATGGCTCTGGCCAGTGCCATCCACAGCCGATAAAGCGGCCCCAGCCGCCCCGGTACCATCAAGCCGCCCAGAACGAGGAGCGCGCCGACAGTGCCCACGATCGCGAGGGCCAGCGGTCGCTCTCGCCACCAGAACAGGGCACCCAGCAGCACGAACGCTGCTCCCACAACCAAGCCGAATCTTCGACCCTCACTTCGTGTCAGTCCAGCTGGAACTCGCGTCTCCAATCTCCCCCCTCCTGCCATTCGGGCTGATCGCTCTTAGCGAGAAGGCACGGACCCAAGACTAGGTAATCCATCTCGGTCCGCATGAAGCAAGTGTAGGCATGTCGGGCGTGCAAACGATGGGTTCTCCGCGCACGTTGAACGACGTGTTCACGACCACGGAACACCCGGTCTGCTCGGCGAACGTGCTGATCAGGCGATGGTACAGGGGATTCGTGTCCCGGTTGACCGTTTGGACCCGTGCTGAATAGTCCACGTGGGTCACGGCAGGGATGTCCGACCGCGGAACGTTCAACTGCTCGACGCCCCACAGCCCCTGGGCCTCCTCGGACATGGGGATCTGTCGCTCTTTCTTAACGGGCGCCACCAGGAGCATGTAGGGGGAGTCCACGTCCATCTCGGAGAACTCGTGGACGTGCTCCCGGAGCACGCTTGGCGCAAAGGGCCTGAAGCTCTCCCGAAACTTGATCTTCAGATTCATTTGCTCCTGCATCTTCGGGCTGCGCGGATCCCCGAGGATGCTGCGACTTCCGAGGGCTCTCGGCCCGAACTCCATTCGGCCTTGGAACCACCCGATGACGTTCTCCCTGCCAAGCAGCTCGGCGACCCGCTTCACCAGGTCGTCTTCGTCCAGTCGATCGTATGAAGCTCCGACGTTCTTCAAATATGCCTCGATCTCCTCGGCCCTGAACTGGGGGCCGAGGTACGCGCCGCACATGGAGTCCGTTCCGCTCACGAGGCTCCGGGACTGACCCAGGTGACGGTGCCAGATGAGTTGAGCCACTCCGAGGGCTCCGCCGGCATCCCCGGCAGCGGGCTGGATCCAGATGTTCTTGAACGGACCTTCCCTGAGGAGCTTTCCGTTCCCGACACAATTCAGCGCGACACCACCGGCGAGGCAGAGGTTGCCAAGCCCGGTGTCCCGGTAGACCGTTCGGGCCATGCGCATCATCACTTCCTCGCACACTTCCTGTACTGACCGGGCGAGGTCCATCTCCCGTTGCGTGATCTGCGACTCTGGGGCTCTCGGGGGACCGCCGAGAAGGTCCGAGATCGCGTCGCTCGTCATGGTCAGCCCGGAGAGGTAGTCGAAGTACGTCTGATTGAGGCGGAACGAGCCGTCCTCCCGAAGATCCATCAGCTCCGAGAGAATGAGGTCCACGTACTTGGGCTTACCGTAGGGCGCCAAGCCCATGAGTTTGTATTCACCCGAGTTCACCTTGAAGCCGGTGAAGTACGTAAACGCGGAGTAGGGCAGGCCCAGCGAATCGGGCCAATGGAGCTCTCGTTGGAGCTCGATTTGGTTGCCCGTCCCCACGCCGGTGGAGGCTGTGGCCCACTCCCCCACCCCGTCCATGGTCAGGATCGCAGCCTCTTCGAAGGGGGACGGATAAAAGGCGCTTGCGGCATGCGACTCGTGATGCTCGGCGTACAGCAAGTCCCCGTCGTACTCGAGCGCGTTCCTCAGCGCGGTATCAGTGAACAGCTTCTCCTTGATCCACAGAGGGCCGGCCATCCTAAACGACTTGAACCCTTTGGGCACGACACTCAGGTAGGTCTCCAGGATGCGCTCGAACTTGAGGAGCGGCTTGTCGTAGAAGCCCACCGCCCGGAGGTCGGCCACGCAGATGTCCGCTTGTTGTAGGCAAAACGACACCGCGTTGTGTGGAAAGGACGCGTCACCCTTCTTGCGCGTGAACCGCTCCTCTTGCGCGGCCGCGACGATTCGACCGTCCTGCAATAGGCATGCGGCGCTGTCGTGATAGTAGGCGGAAACGCCGAGGATGTACGTTGGAGTCATCGATGATTCGCTTTTCTGACGATCGGATGTCGGGGGAAGGCAGCAACAATGGTGCCGCGACCGGGTCCTGCCTACCCAATGATGAACCGGCCAGGGATGAACGCCTCCAGCTCCCGGGCCATCAGGCGATGCCCGGCGGGAGTCCTCTCCCGATCCAGCCGCTCCCGCACGCTTCGCCCTGGACGTGCGGCCTCACGTAGAACAGGAAGCACCGGCGGCCTGTCAGGGCCAGACACCCTCCTGACCCGCCCCCAATAGCGGTACCACAGAACATCTCACCGGGACAGATCATCAACGCTTTGCGGAAGGACACCCCCCACCCCGCCACCGACCCCCACGAAACCGCGACGGGCTCCCCACGCGCGACTTTCCATCGTGGCCAGGGGCAGCCTCGCGCCGCCGGTCAGCTTGTGGGTCCTCACCCTCGAGTACGCGAACCTTAGCCTTTCGAGCCATGTCTCGAGCCTGGTGGACCGTGAGCGTCCCGTAGGGACCCAGCCTTAACATCCTTTGTCGCCCTTTCAGCGTGCGGTATCGAAGCGCAAAGACTCTCCGACCGGTGCCGTAGATCTTCAGGCCGAAACCGGGCACCTCATCGTCGCTCAACCACCGCCACTTTCGACGGTCTCCAGGTTCGCGCACCTCCGGTAGCTTGGCCCGATCCACGACGCTCTTCGTGAGCTTTGCCATTCACATCCCGTCCGGTTCAGGTTCCTAACCCCACGACGGCCCGCGTTTCAACGCGTACACGTAGCGTGCGCACGCAACGGTGATCTAGAGTGACGCGTGCACCGACGAGACTAGCCTCTCAAGATGTCCTAAGACAAGGTATGGATGAGGTTTATATATTTTGAAATGATCTGAGGTGGGTATGATATTACTGTGCTTTGCAAGCAGGAGGTCGCCGGTTCGATTCCGGCTGGCTCCACTGATGTAAATCATTAGATCACAGCAGGTTAATCGAGACCCTGGGTCACTCGACCTGCCGCTCCAAGAAACCAGTACGTTGCGCTCAACAGGCGACTAGCGTCGCCCGTTCGGATGGCCTTTCCTGCTCACCCGCACGCGAGAGGGACTCGGAGAGAAGGAAGGCCCCTCCCCTCTGCTGAGGGGTTACGTTTCTTGACCGGTAACAGACCGGGACCCTGCCTGACTGCTCGGTGCAAGGTGGCCCGGTGAGAACCTCCAATTCTCGGTTGACAGGTGAGCCGCTCGGATGCTACCCTGTTAATATCTTTCTTTCCCTCCGTCCGGGCGGCAAGATGCGGCTCTGGCTTGCGGGACTTTCCGGTGTCGTGACGGTTGTCATTGCGCAAAGCGCCGTCGCGGGACCGGGGTCGCGCGCCTCGGATCCCCCCCTTGCCCTGGCGCATGCGAGCAGCGCCGAGGCGCAGGCCAGCTCCACACTCCTCTCCGCAGCTAGGGGCGAGGCCGAACCCGACTTCCGCCCGCCTCGCCACTCCTCGACCCCCGGACCAGAGCCCGATCGATACCCGGACTCCGAAGAGCTCACGGCGGTCGTCCAAAGGTACTGCGTTGCTTGCCACAACGACCGGATGCTGAACGGGAACCTCTCGCTCCAGGCATTCGATGTAGCGAGGGCTGCGGAGATGGCTGAGACGGGAGAGAAGATTGTCGCAAAGCTTCGCCTCGGCATGATGCCACCTCCAGGCATACCGCGTCCCGGCGGAGACACTTTGACGGTGTTGGTGGAGACGCTGGAAGGCGTACTGGATGAGGCGTCTTCGACTTCCCCCAATCCCGGACGGCGACCCTTTCAGCGGCTTAATCGGGCAGAGTATGTCCAGTCGATCCGTGAGCTTCTGGGCCTCGAGATTGATCCAGAAGCATACCTCCCTCCAGATACAAAGAGCGAGAACTTCGACAACATCGCCGATGTCCAAGCCCCGTCGGCCACGGTGATGAATTCTTACCTTTCGGCTGCCAGTGAGATCAGCCGCTTGGCCATTGGAGATGCGAACGCGCCTCCACGCGATGTCATATACCGGATCCCCCGCATTGCCTCTCAGCTCTTTCACATCGACGGTGCTCCCTGGGGTACGCGCGGGGGTGTTTCCGTGCTTCACACGTTCCCGGCCGATGGTGAATACACGTTCTCCGCTCTCTTCCATGTGACGATCACTGGCACATTCTTCGGCAAATGGATGAGAGACCAGCAGTTGGAGATAGCCATCGATGGTGAGCGGGTGGCCCTCCTCGAGGTCGACCGGTTCTTGCACGAGTCTGACCCAGAAGGTGCTACTCATTCAACCCCGCCTGTATTCGTTGCCGCCGGCCAACGCCGGGTGTCGGCGGCATTCGTGCCAACGTTCGAGGGGCCCATAGAGGATATTATCGCTCCGATTCGCCAGTCCCTTGCAACCCCTCAAGCCGGATACAACGACGGCCAGACCAATCTCCCTCATCTGTATGAATTTGTCATTCGGGGACCGCGGAGGGTCACCGGGGTCTCCGAGACGGAGCCACGACGTAGAATCTTCACGTGCCGACCGATGTCGACGATCGAGGCACGACCGTGCGCGCAGGAGCTCATCACCCGGCTGGCGACGGATGCTTACCGCAGGCCTCTCACGGACCAGGATCTGATGCCCTTGATGTCATTCTGGGAAGAGGGGATGGGCCAGGGGGGATTCGAAGAGGGCATAAGAAGAGCTCTTGCAGGAATCTTGGCGAGACCGGATTTCCTGTTCCGCTTTGAGCCAATGCCTGCGGGCGGGAGTCGAGCAAAGAGTTACCGGATCGATGATCTCAGCCTGGCGTCTCGACTGTCGTTCTTCCTCTGGGGCGGGCCGCCGGACCGGCAACTCCTTGACATTGCGTATCGCGGCAACCTTTCTAGGCCGGACGTATTAGAAAGCCAGGTTCGACGGATGCTCCAGCATCCTCGCGCGGAAGCGCTGAGCAGGAGATTCGGAGCTCAATGGCTTCGCCTGCAGGACGTTGAGAAAGTCGACCCGGCGAGCGACAAGTGGCCGAACTTCGATCGGACCCTCCGACAGGCGATGGTGCGAGAGACTGAGCTCTTTTTCAACAGTATCGTGCGCGAAGACCGGAATGTGTTGGACTTACTGACGGCGGACTACACCTTTGTCAACGAAGCGCTCGCGAAGCATTACGACATTCCGCACGTAGCGGGAGACTACTTCCGACGTGTCCAGCTGACAAATAGCCGCCGTCGCGGCCTGTTGGGGCAGGGTAGTATACTAGTACAAACGTCTCATCCTAATCGCACGTCACCGGTGCTGCGCGGCAAGTGGATTATGGAGGTGCTGCTGAACAGCCCGCCACCACCGCCGCCACCCAATGTGCCATCCTTCGAAAGAACCGAGAGTGTGGATGAGGGGGCGGAGGGCGGTCGCGTCCGCACCGTGAAGGAACGAATGCAGCTGCACACGGCTAATCCCATGTGCAAGTCCTGTCATCAATTCATTGATCCCCTGGGCGTTGCGCTTGAAAATTTCGCTGTGACGGGAGAATGGCGTATCAACGATGCCGGTAATCCGATTGACCCCTCGGGTACGTTCTGGGACGGAACTCCGCTGAGTGGCCCGGATGACCTTCGCGAAGCCTTGCTCACCTATCGCGTGCCCTTTTTACGGACATTCACCAATAATCTCTTAAGCTATGCAATAGGCAGGCGGGTGGAGCACTTCGACCAACCTTCCGTTAGAGAAATCACCCGAAAGGCAGCAAGTAATCAATACCGGCTCTCGTCGTTCATTGTCGGCGTTGTAAGAAGCGATGCGTTCCGAATGGCGAATTATCCATCGGCTGCGGCTAGCGGGGAACAGCGACGGTAAGCCGATTCGAGTAGCCGGCAACGTGATGACCGAGAAGTACAGGGGAACACGGGCCGAGGAGCGTCTGATGAGCTACATCACGGGCAAGCACATCCCGCGCCGCAGTTTCCTTCGTGGCATGGGTGCGACTATCGGCCTACCGTTCCTGGATGCGATGGTGCCGGCCGGCCAGCCCTGGTGGAGGAGCTATGCAACCATCGACAAGCCGCGATTGATCTGTATGGAGATGGTGCACGGTGCCGCGGGTTCGAACGATTGGGGGGCGAGCCAGAATCTCTGGTCTCCAGCGAGCGTGGGGCGTGATTTTGATCTCGGGCCGACGGCTCTTAGCTCCTTGGAGCCATTCCGGGAATACCTCACAATCGTGAGCAACACAGACGTGCGTATGGCCGAGAAGTATCGACCGGAGGAAGGCAGCGGCCATCTGGTGTCGACTGCAGTATTCCTTACTCAATCGCATCCGTTCCAGACTGAGGGATCTGATCTCTATGTCGGCACGTCCCTGGATCAGATGTTCGCGCAACGGTTTGGTCAGGATACACCCATTCCATCAATGCAACTCTGCATAGAGCCGGTCGATCAGGCGGGTGGCTGCGGCTTCGGCTATTCCTGCGCGTACAGGGACTCCTTGAGTTGGGCGTCACCGACGGAGCCGCTTCCCATGATACGGGATCCACGGGCTGCCTTCGATCAACTGTTCGGTGCTGGAGGCACTCCCCGAGAGCGCGCACTCCGGAGGAGAGAGAAGGGCAGCATTATGGACTCGGTGGTGGAGCGACTCCTCCAACTGAGGAACGAGCTCGGTATAGACGATAGGAATCGATTGGAGCGGTACGTCGCGAATGTTCGTGAGTTGGAGCGGCGAATTCAGCTCACGGAACAGAGGAACACAAGCGGCGAAGAGCGAGAGCTTCCTGAGGCACTCGCCGGAGTACCCGACTCATTCAGGGAGCATGTCGAGATCATGTTTGATCTCCAAGTACTAGCCTTCCAGCAGGACGCCACGAGGGTTTTTTCCTTCAAGCTCGGACGTGATACCTCGGCGCGAGTGTACCCGGAAAGCGGACTGAATGAACCCTTCCATCCGCTATCCCATTTCGGGGATAACAAGGAAGAAATCCTGAAATACGCGAGGCTTAATCGCTATCACGTGAGCATGGTCCCATATCTCCTTGCAAAGCTGAAGAGCATCACAGAAGGAGACGCGCATCTGCTGCAGAAGACAGCGGTCATTTATGGTTCGTCGATGGCTGATTCCAACCTGCACAACCATCGACGTTGTCCGTTGTTCCTTGCCGGCGGTGCCATGGGTCAGCTCAAGGGCAATCTTCATTTGAAGGCGCCAGACGGCACGCCCATGGCGAATGCGTTCCTGGATCTGATGCACAAGCTGGGCTTTGACGGCTTGAACGGTTTCGGTGACAGCACCGGCGCGTTTCACCTAAGCGAGTGATCACAGGAACCGCGAGGCGCGCGTGAGAGGGATGAGAACAAGGATGCGCCGATCATTCCTGGGTAATATGAGGAGAGGAAGGAAATCATGATAAACGATCGTGGCCCAAGGATGATGCTGGTTGCGCTCGTTACCGGGATGCTTGTCTCCGCGTCATCTCTGCCCGACTCTCCCGTCGCTGATGCGGCCAAGCGGGGCGACCTGGAAGGGGTTCGGTCGTTGATCCAGGCAGGCGCAGACGTCAATGCTGCAGAAGGTGACGGGATGACGGCCCTCCATTGGGCGGCTCTGAATGGTGATCTTGCGATCGCCGAGGTCCTGATCCATGCGGGGGCTCGCCTGGATGCTGCAACCCGGAATGGCGGACATACGCCGCTGCATGTTGCAAGCAGAGGTGGCAATGGCCGGCTGGTTCAGCTACTCCTCGACGCGGGTGCCGATCCGGGCAAAGTGACTCTGACAGATGTAACGCCGCTACACTTCGCAGCGGCATCGGGTAGTGCGGGGGCTGTCGCCGCGCTTCTTGCTCATGACGCTTATCCAAACGCTAAAGAGGCGGCGGCTGGACAGACCCCGCTAATATTTGCAGCGGCATCAAATAGGGCTGGTGCCATTGAAGTACTACTTGCGGCTGGTGCTGACGTTGCTCACGCCACGAGGGCAGTTGATGTAATGGCGCGCCACCAGGAAGACATGGAGCTGTTCGAGTGGCGTCAGGAGCGAATGGTAGTGGTCTGGGGCGATAGAATGCCGACATCCAGGTCGGCTGCCTCCGATGGAGACTACGGCTCGCGCAGGTTCGCCGAGATTATGGGTCGCAGTGGAGGCATGACGGCTGTGCATCACGCGGTGCGGGGGGGTAACTTGGAAGCCGCGCTCGCCCTCCTTGCCGGCGGTGCTGATGTCAACCAGCTGAGCGCAGATCAATCCAGTCCGTTGCTCGTGGCTACCATTAATGGCCACTGGGATTTGGCTTTGCAGCTACTCGAGCACGGCGCGGACCCTACCCGGGCCAGCGACGCCGGAGCGACCCCGTTGTACGGAGCCATCAACTTACAATGGGCCCCCGCGACATGGACGGGTCGCCAACCCACGGCTCACAAACAGCAGGAGACCTCATATCTGGAGCTGATGGAGGCGTTACTGGAGGCCGGAGCCGATCCGAACGCCCGACTGACACAACCGCTGTGGTACACTCAGTTCAGTGGCTTGAACAATTTGGGCATCTCTGAAACGGGCGCAACTCCATTCTGGCGGGCCGCATACGGTACAGATGTCAAAGCCATGAAACTCCTCGTACGGTACGGAGCCGAGCCGGATATTCCAACCACGGTTGCAAGAGGGCTCAGACACATCGATGCGACCGAGGACGAGAAGAAGGACAGAAGAGATGACCCGTCAGGCCTTCCGCCCGTTCCGATCGGCGGCCCGGCCGAGTACCCGATCCATGTGGCGGCGGGCATGGGTGGTGGGGGGATCCACCGGCACGCGCCGAACGGCTGGCTACCGGCAGTCAAATACCTGATCGAGGAACTGGGGGCTGACGTTAATGCCCGTGACCGAACGGGATCCACCCCACTTCACCACGCTGCGGCCCGCGGGGACAAAGAAATGGTACTTTACCTCGTCGCCAAGAGGGCTGATGTGATGGCCGTAAACCGATCCGGTCAGAGCCCGGCGGACAGGGCGAGCCGTGTGTGTGGCGAGACATTGCAGCTCTTGGAGAGCCTTGGCGCGAAGGCCGGCCCTCCGCCAAATGAAGTACGCGGGACCAGGAATTGTTAGCAAGACCGCTGATGAATACCATCGCGATGAACCCAGGTGCATTTGCTCGTCAATATCTGAAATCGGAGGTCGAGATGGGACTGCGATCGTTTGTCGCGGTTTTGATTCTCATGAGTGCGGTTGTGCTCGTCCCCTCCACTGACCTGACCCCCTGAAGAAGTCAACGCGGTGAAGTTCCTGGCGTACCGGAAGTTCATCGAGGAACTCTTGGTGAGTCAGGCCGAACCGATGATGGCGGCGATGGACACTCTTCTCGCCGACTTGGCAATTGCGCAGTCGCGTTAACCCTTCCCAGCCTCGGGCCGCCAGCGCGATCTGAGCGGCTAGGAATCCTAGGGAATCCATAATCCCTCGGAAGCTCGGATAGAGCAGCGCCTTACCCAGTCGCGTTTTCCCGCGAGCAGGCGGCCCCTCGAACAAGAGCAGAGGGAAGTAGGCAAACAGGTCGAGCAGGTAAGTGCCGAATCCCCACGCAGCCAGCAGAGCGGCATGGGCTCGCTGCGGTTCGGGCAAGACGACTCGCTCGAGGAGGAGTTGAACCCACTCGTCCCACGGTGGTCCGGCGTCATCCCGCAGCGCGGCGACGACGGCGGCCTTCGTCGGGATGGGACTCCAGGGGATCGCTCCCATTGGCCATCTTGATGTCGATGTATCGTCCCAGTCCTGCGCAAACTCGACGCGCCCATCCTGGACACCTGCGAAAAGGAGATTGCCGCCTTCCGTCACGACATCGACCACACCACGCGGAAGCGTTCCCACATGGCCGTCAGCAGTCTCGTCCCGGGACTCAGCCGCAGATTCGATCGCGGCCTTCACAAGCGCGGACGGTCGGGAGACACCCGCGTTCTTCAGCAAGTCCACGGCAGCGGCACAAAGGATCTCCCGGCGAACGGGGGAATCCTCGTCGAGCCAGACGCGCTGAAAGATCCCAAGAGGGGACTCAATCGCGTCGGCCGGCGAATCGGCGCGTAAGCTTCCGAAGCCGCAGGTCGCGAGCAGATCCTCGATCGACGGCCCCGTCATCGGGCCTTCCGCTCGTGCCGTTCCCACCATTCGCGTAGCTCGCCCGCACAAAAGACCAAGGATCCGTCGCGCTTTCGGCTCGGAATACGTTCGTCGGTATCGACGCTTGGCCCCGTCTGTTTGTAGAGCCAAGTCCTGGATCGCCCCAGCGCCTCGCAGACCTCATCCACGTTGAGCCGTGTTTCCGGCGCGACCGTCCAGAGCTTGGACCGCCAAGTTCCGTTGCCTGCGACCTCCGGCCGGATTCGCACTAGCTCCTCAACCAAGCCCGAGAGGTCTTTGGTCAGACGGTTCGTCCAGAACTCGACACCCACGCTGCACCTCTTGCCAAATCTTTGCATACCATAGGAAGGTCTGCTACTCTCAAGATGCGGCAAGTAGTGTCAGAAGCAACGCCATCAGCACATTTTCTTAAGCATCCGAGGATAGTAGGCAAAGCATGGCAGACCTGGAGTTCAAGAACCGGCTGAAGGCGGCGCTCGATCGGTGGAGCGGAACCCACACCAGCTTCGCGAAGCTGATGAAGGAACGTGGCGTGCGCGGGGCTTCGTACCGCAGTCTGACGAACTACCTACGCGGTGCCGAAGGTGGTGGGTATCGGCCTTCTCCGATGTGGATGCGGGAAGCCTCCGCGATCCTGGGCGTGCGCGAGGAGTGGCTTGCGCACGGCCAGGGACCGATGCCGATCAGTGCCGAGATCGAGGAACACAGTCTCGTCCGGCTGTTTCGCGATGCTTTTGGGGACGACTTCTACTACACCGTCGCCGAGAAGGCCCCATGGATCATCTTCCAATTCCAGATGGCCTTCGATCGCGTGTTCCAATCTCTCTCCGACGCCGAGCAGCTCAACTCGCGGAACGGCCGCCGAGTCGCGGCGGTTCTCGGGACGTTGCTCGACGACATCTACAGGACTGTTCGACCGAGCCCGGAACGGAATGAGCACGAGCTCTCGCTGTACTGCGCGGCGGTCTTCCAGGCGATCACGATAGCAGCGCCGGGACCGAGGCAGGGCTACTCCCTGAAGGAACTTGAGGCGGCCAACAAACGCCGACCTGGAGGGAAAACCGATGGCTAGCAAGCGCAAGGACTACCCCGGTTACATCCAGCGGCGCGGGCCTGGTCGTTATCGGGTACGGCTCACCGTGAGCGGGGAGGAGTACGAGGCGACGCTGACGGATACGACACTGGAGGAGGCACAAGACCACCTCGTCGCCAAGAAGCAAGAGCTCCTCGCCGACGCGAAACGCCGCAAGCTCGGGATGCCGACAGGCACGCGGTTCTCCGGCCTGCTACGCCACTACCGTGAGCGGGTGCTGCCCACCCTCCGCTCTGAGCTTACCCAGCGGTCACATGCGAAGACGCTCCGTGCGGTCGAGCGTTACTTCGCCGTTGAGCTGGGAGACCCGAAGCTGCGCGACGTTCACTCCGGGCTGATCGAGGAGTAAGGAATCCTTGTTAGCCGTAAACGACTGGTGTACAGTACTCTACAACAGTGCCGGGGGCGGGACTCGAACCCGCATGGGCGTTACACCCGGGGGATTTTAAGTCCCCTGCGTCTACCGATTTCGCCACCCCGGCGAGTTGTTCCGCTACAACCTTTTAAATCCTGTCAATATACTGCAATACGTGAGATGTCGGTGACAAACTCGGTGACAAATGGGTGACAGAAAAGTCCCTTGCGAGTGCCCTCCCACCCGGCCATCTCAAGCGCCCGCCCCCTGAGCGAAGTCAAGCACGACTGCTTCACAGTACTCCAAGACCTCGCTACGGTGTCGCGTGTTTGCGAGGTGCCCGTAACGTTCCTCGATGAGTTGAAGGGACCGGTGTCGCAGCTCCCGCATCACAGTGTAGGGGCTCGTGGCCGCCCCGTGGTCTGTCGTTTGGAGTCGGGCCGCTGCGAAGGTGTGTCGAAACGTGTGTAGGGTCACGCTCTTCTCGATGCCGGCCCGCCTGAGGACGGTCGCTAGACTCCCCCGGAGATCTCGGATCATCTGACCCTTCCGGGACGGGAACAACAACCCAGTACGGTGATCGAAGCGGTCCGGGTAGTCCGCAAGGATCGCTTCTAGCTGTGGCCAGAGTGGGACCCACCGCCGATGATAGGGTCGCTTCAGTAGTCGGTGCTGGTTCGGGCGGAAGTGAACAACTCGGTTTTCCAGATCGATGTCGGAGACCTCAAGGCCCAAGACTTCCTGCGCGCGCCCCCCTGTGAGCGCAAACGTTGCCAAGATCGGGAGGAGGTAGGGGACCGCATGTTGATGAGGCGTGCGATCCATGTCCGCCGCGACCCGGAAGATCCGGGCTACCTCCCCGGTCTCAAGGTAGGGACGCTCTTCCCGTTCCACAGTCGGGCGTTGCGGAAGACGGGAGACAGGGTTCGTGTCCACCAGCCCCTCCGCCAAGGCTCGCTTGAACAAGCTGGAAAGGGCGTGGAGCTCGTTGAGGATCGTCTGGCTCGCGATGGTCGTTCCATGCCGGCTGCCCCGCTGAAGCCGGCGATGACCGATGTACTGCGTGAGTTTCTTCACCGTGACCTCGGAGAGCCGAGCTTCGCGGCCGAAGAATCCGATAACGAGTCTCAGTGAGCGTTCGTCGCGAGCAACCGTAGAGGGTCTTCGGTACCCTGCCTTGATCGCGAGGTGGTACGTGGCGTAATCGAGCAGCGACGGGTCCTCTCGCGCGCCCTGCCCCACTCTTAGCGCATCGAGCTCCTTCAGCCTCTCGACTAGCAGTGTGACCGCCTCATCCCGGTCCTCGGTGGCCCTGTCGCCTCCAACGGGCTTCATCGCCTCCCGCTTCCCCCCCACGTCGGAGTAGTCCCGTAGGTCGGCGTACCATCCCCTTCCCTCCCTGAGGTAGAGCCGATCCTTCTTCCGCCTAGCCATTGGCACTCCAGAGCCTGGGGGATCGAAGAGTCCTGATCCGAGCTTCCCTCGCCTTTGGCGTGATCGTACACGCTGGATGAGGGGATCCGCCACCGGCCGCCGTCGGAGGTCTTGCGCGCCCCACTAAGCCTCCCTGACTTCGCCCAGCTTGCGGCGGTCTTCGGCGCCACCCCGAGTACGCCCGCCGCTCCTGGGTCGTCATGAGGCGAGGCTGCGTCTCACATCCGTCGACGACCCAAAGCTCGTCGATGACCACGCTGTAAAGCTTCGAAAGTGGTGCCGAAGCCTCGTTGAGTTCGGCCTCGTGCCGCCGGCGCTCGTACTCGGTCATCAGCTCAGACAGCTTCATCGGAGCCTCTCCGCCGCCAGCTCCCCCTCGTTCGGCGCCCTGATCCGTTTGTGGCTTCCTGTCCCCACTGGAAGGTCCTCCCGACGGATCCTGTGGGAGTTCGGGCGGCCGGCGTTCGGGGTCTTGCGTTCGCGGACGAGCCTTCCGAGGTGGTCTCGTGTGTAGCCGGACTCGCGGGCGGCTTCCTGGAGGTTGAGGGTCTCGTCCTCGTCCTCGCGAACAGCGTCCTCCAACTCGTCCGCGCAGTCCACGAGGACCTCAGCAACCGAGGGAGCGTATCGCTCTAGGGCTTCACCTCGCTCCCGCCATCGTATCGGCAGGACTGGGACTCCCTTCATCTAACTTTGGTCTCCGGGGGTCCCATAGTCCCACCCTTAAGGGTGGTGGGATTGTTGGGACTACTCCCCGAGGATTGACTGTTCTCTACCGAGACCCAGCGGTCGTCGTCCTTCTGGATCAGTCCTGCTTTTTGGAGCTGTTTCCTGGCTCGGAAGTGGGTGCTCCGCTTGAGGCAACCGAGCTGCCTCAACTCCTCTTCCCCGAGTCCGTCCTTGCCGGCACTGCGAAGCACTCGAAGAATCGTGCGTTCCGCGGGACTCAGGGCCTTGGAGGAAGGACCGGTACCCTCGTCGAGGTACTCTACGATGCACGATGGACGCTCCTCCAGGAGCCGTAGGGCTACCGTCTCGAACGGTGCCGCGTCCTTCTGCTTCTGGCAGGAGAGAAGGAGGCCGCTCTTCACGGCCTTCAGCTGCAGGATCGTATCCATCGCTCCTGTGAGAGCCGAGGACCCTCTCTCGTGGGACCCTGACTTCTCCGAGTGGTGGACGAGGAGTACCGTGGCTCCGGTCTCCTCCTGGATCCGTCGGACGCCCTGGATGGCGATCCCCATGTCCTTGGCTGAGTTCTCGTCGGCCCCGACTATCGACCTGGCGAGCGTGTCGATGACAACGAGGCCGGGGTTGAGTCCCTCGAGAAGCGAGAGAAAGCCATCTACGTCCGAGTTGTCGAGCAGCTGGATGCCACGCTCCAGGAACCGGACGTCACCGCCCCGGCCACCGGGAAGGAACCGTGAGTGCCAGGCTGCGGATCTTCGCTTGAAGCCAAGAAGGCCCTCAGCGGCAGCGTAGATCACGGGCCCCCGGGCGACTGGCCTACCACCTAGCGAGAGGCCCAAAGCGACCCTGCACGCCCAGTCGAGGGCCAGGAACGACTTCCCGATCCCCGGTTGCCCGTAGAGAAGGACAGCCCCTTGGGACGGGAGGATCTCGTCGATCAGCCACTCGGGCTCGGGGAGGGCCTCGAGGTCCTCCAGGGTGAGGAGTCGGAGGGGCGACTGATCGCGCAAGCCACTGGCGCTGGCTGGCTGAACCGCGCAAGCCGTGAGGGAAAGGACTTGCAGCGTCAAACAGATGGTTGCGTCCCGCAGGGACGTTCGGGTCAGAGACCCACGGCCTCGGTTCTGTGACTGGCTGAACGTCGCACGTCCGAAGCTCACTTCGCTCATGCTGCCTCCAGTCTGGCCCCAGTGTCGTTCGGGTCACGTTGACAACCAGAAGAGTATCACTTGCCTCCGATGATGCCCTTGTCGAACGGTCGGACCCCTTGACTATCGTTGGCTCGTTCGCTTTAATGGGGGCGTCATGACAACCTCGACTCGGCATCATCGACATCATCATCACCACCCGTCCACGGGCGGCTGGCTGGAGATGTGCATCTGAGTTGAGGATCCTCTGACGATCTGAGCGCATCTGACGCCGGCCCTCTGAGGTCGGCGTTTTCGTTTGCCCACCTCGGAGCTCCGGCGTCGCCCAAGGGAGCTCCACATGAGCCAAGACAAGAGCGACAACGGCGACACGCTTCGCCTCGGCCTCCCCAAGGGCCGCATGCTGGAAGCGGTCATGACTCTGCTGGCCGATGCCGGCATCCGGGTGACGCCAAGCGCGCGTGGGTACCGGCCGACTATCTCGCTGCGGTCGTGCGAGGCTAAGGTCCTCAAGCCGCAGAACATCGTCGAGATGCTCGAGCTGGGAAGTCGTGACGTCGGATTCGCCGGCGCCGATTGGGTCGAGGAGATGCGCGCCAACGTCGTGGAGCTCCTCGACACCGAGCTTGATCCCGTTCAGGTAGTGGCGGCGGCACCGAGGGCTCTTCTCGAGTCCAACGAGCTCCCCACCCGGTGCCTCGTCGTCGCCTCGGAATACGAACGTCTCACCCGGGATTGGATCGACAGCCGGGGCCTCGACGCCGCTTTCGTGCGCTCGTACGGGGCCACCGAAGTGTTCCCGCCCGAGGACGCCGACGTCATTGTCGACAATACGGCCACCGGAAGCACGCTACGCGCCAACGATCTCATCGTCTTGCAAGCTCTGCTCTCCTCCTCCACTCGCCTCTACGCGAGTCCGACGGCCATGGCCGATGCTGGAAAGAAGGCCCGGATCGAAGACCTCAGGCTGCTCCTCAAGAGCGTCCTCGACGCGAGGGTCCGCGTCATGGTGGAGGTGAACGCGCCGGCTGCTCGCCTCGATGCGGTCGTCGCTCTCCTTCCGTGCATGCGCGAGGCCACCGTGGCCCCCCTCTTCGGAAATAGCGGGTACGCGGTCAAGGCGGCGGTACTCAGGGAGCGGCTGCCAGAGCTCATCCCGGCGGTGAAGGCTGCCGGGGGCTCGGACGTGATCGTCACTTCAGTGTCCCAGATCGTCCCATGAGCGGCCCGCGCTCGGGACCCAAGGCCGTGGAGGAGTTGGAGAGGCTTCGCGCCGGGCTGGGAACGGTCCTGGCTCCGCAGGCGCTGCTCTTCGACTTGGACGGAGTGCTGGCCAGTGTCGAGGACTCGTATCGCCGCTGCGTCCTGGACACGGTGGCGAACTTCGGGGTCGGGGTCACTCGTTCGGACCTGGAGATCGCCGTGCTGGCGGGGGACGCGAACGATGACTGGGTGCTCACACAGCGCATCCTGAAGGCCGGGGGCGTCGAGGTCCCCCTGGACGAAGTCACCAGGCGCTTTCAGGAGATCTACCTCGGCACGCCGACGAAGCCCGGCTTACGGGAATCCGAGCGACTCCTCGTCGATAGAGACTTACTACGGCGGCTCGCAGCCCGCCGACCTCTTGGCATCGTTACCGGCCGTCCGAGGGCTGAGGCCCGCTGGTTCCTGGACAGGACCGGCATATCGGACCTCTTCGCCGCCGTGGTGTGCCTGGAGGACGGTCCCCTCAAGCCCGATCCGGAACCCGTGCGGATCGCCCTCGAACGGTTGAGCGTCGAGCGAGCTTGGATGGTGGGTGACACGCCCGACGACCTCCTCGCAGCTAAAGCTGCGGGAGTCCTTCCACTAGGGATTGTGGCTCCCGGCGACGACCCTGCGAACGCTGTTCCGGCCCTCCGCGACGCAGGAGCGGCCATCGTGCTGGATGACCTCACCGACCTCGAGGAACTGCTCCCATGAACGCGCGAGAGGCCATAATCGACCGCTGCACCGAGGAAACCGAGATCAGTGTCCGTCTGAATCTGGACGGAACGGGAGCCACCCAGATCTCCACGGGCATCGGCTTCCTGGATCACCTCCTGGACGCGATGGCGAAGCACGCCCGCTTCGATCTCGACCTGAGCTGCACGGGAGATCTTCACGTGGACGATCATCACACCGCGGAGGACTGTGGGCTCACGTTGGGCACGGCTGTCCAGCAGGCTCTTGGCCCTCGCACGGGCATCCGCCGCTTCGGCTACGCCTATGCTCCCCTGGACGAGGCCCTGGCACGGGCGGTGGTAGACATTTCGGGTCGCCCGTTCGCCAGAATCGAGTTGGGCCTCACCCGGGAGCAGTTGGGTGGGCTCTCGTGTGAGAACATTCCCCACGTCCTCACGTCCCTCGCGTCGACGGCTGAGATGACTCTCCACGTCGACGTGCTCGAGGGCGAGAACGACCATCACCGAGCGGAGGCGGCCTTCAAGGCATTGGCCTTGGCCCTGCGGGCAACCGTGCAACCCTCGGGCTTCGATGACGTGCCCTCCACCAAGGGGACCCTGGGGGGTGTGGAGTCGTGAGCCAAGTCGTCATCGTGGACTCGGGTGTTGCCAACCTCGCGTCAGTGCGAAGCGCCCTCACCGCCCTCTGCGTGGACGGCGTGGTGACCCGGGAGCCGGACGTCGTGCGCGCGGCCACCCACGTCGTGCTTCCCGGCGTGGGGCGGTTCGAGGCCGGAATCGAGAGCCTGCGCGCTCGGGCGCTGGATCGGGCGGTTCTCGAGGTCCGGGAGGCAGGGACGCCTCTTCTCGCCATCTGCTTGGGAATGCAGATGCTGGGAGAGGGCAGCGACGAGAGCCCCGGCATACCCGGCCTGGGCATCTTCCCGGGGCGATTCACCCGCCTCCCCTCCTCGGTGCGGGTCCCGCATCTGGGCTGGAACCGCGTGAACGCGGACGCCTCGTCGACTCTGCCATCCGGCATGGCGGCCTTCGCGAATTCCTACTGTCTCACCGAAGCCCCGGAGGGATGGAGCACCGCGTGGACAACCCACGGGCTGCGCTTCGTTTCGGCCGTCAGCAGGGGGCGGACCCTGGCCTGCCAGTTCCACCCTGAGCTCTCGGGTGACTTCGGCATGGAGCTCCTGCGGGCGTGGCTGGCAGGCGAGGAACCAGGTCGGGGATCCACGTCAGGGCCCACCGCCAACGAGGTTGCTCGCCGTATCGTTCCGTGTCTCGACGTGAAGGACGGGAGGGTCGTCAAGGGCGTGCGCTTCCAGGACCTCCGTGATGCAGGAGATCCAGCCGAACAGGCTGCCCTCTACGAGCAACAGGGCGCCGATGAGATCGTCGTCCTAGACGTAGCAGCCTCACCCGAGGCACAAAGGACCCGGCTCGACACTGTCCGGTCCGTGCGCGAGTGCCTCCAAATCCCGCTGACGGTCGGCGGCGGGGTTCGCACACTGGGCGACGCGCACGAGCTCCTGTCGGCCGGCGCCGACAAGGTGAGCGTCAATACGGCAGCGGTCCGGGATCCGTCCCTCATCGAGCGCTTGGCCTTGGCGTTCGGGTCCCAGTGCATCGTTGTGGCCGTCGACGCCCGCAGGGAAGGGGACAGCTGGGATACGCTGGTCATGGGAGGTCGCGAGCCCACCGGGATGGACGCCATCGAGTGGGCCGGGGAGGGGACCCGCCTTGGCGCAGGGGAGATCCTGCTGACGAGCTGGGATCGAGACGGAACCCGCAGCGGCTGCGACCTCGAGTTGCTCCGGACCATGCACGACGCCGTGACAGTTCCCGTAATTGCCTCGGGGGGCATCGGCACGAGGAGCGACGTGGCCGCGGCCTTCCACGCCGGGGCGGACGCCGTCCTCGCAGCGTCGGTCTTCCACGATGGCGACCTCACAGTGCGAAGCATCAAGGAGTTCCTGAACACGGAAGGAGTCGTGGTGCGGACATGATCATACCAAGCATCGACCTCATGGATGGACGGGTGGTTCAGCTCCGCCGAGGGCGGGAGCTCCTCCTGGAGGGGGGCGATCCGCTCGCGCGTCTCGAGGAGTTCTCCGTCGCCGGTGAGGTGGCCGTCGTGGACCTGGACGCGGCGCTTGGCAAGGGATCGAACACCGATCTGATCCGGGAGATGGTGCGACGCGCACCCTGTCGGGTAGGCGGCGGCATCCGCGATCTCGAGACGGCGCTCGACTGGCTGGACGCCGGAGCCACCCGCGTGGTCATAGGCACGGCTGCGTCCCCGGAGTTCTGCTCTAGACTTCCCCGCGGACGCGTGATTGCGGCAGTAGACGCCGAGAAGGGCAAGGTGGTTGTAGAGGGATGGAGGACCGAAACAACCTTCGGGGTGATTGATCGCATCAAGGAGCTCGCTCCCGTCGTAGAAGGATTCCTCCTCACGCAAGTCGAGCACGAGGGAGGGATGGCGGGATTCAGCATGGAGTTGGTCGAGCAGGCGACGGTAGCGGCAGGAGATGCCCGGCTTACCGCGGCAGGGGGCATCACGACTCCGGAGCACGTAGCGGCTCTGGACCGGTTGGGTGTCGATGCCCAAGTGGGGATGGCGCTCTACTCGGGACGCCTGACGCTCGGGGACGCCGTGGGCGCCCCACTGACCAAGGGCATCGACGACCGACTCTGGCCCACGGTCGTGTGCGACGAGTCCGGCTCGGTGCTGGGTCTGGTGTGGAGCACGCGAGAAACTCTGGAGGCCGCCGTATCACGGAGGCGGGGCATCTATTGGTCCCGCTCCCGCGGCGAGGTCTGGATCAAGGGCGAGACGTCGGGGGCGATCCAAGAACTTACTCGGGTAGAGCTGGACTGCGACCGGGACGCACTACTCTTCACCGTTCGCCAGCACGGCTCCGGATTCTGTCACACGGGCGAGCGCGCATGCTGGCCCACCCCGTTCACGCTCTCCACCCTCGGAAGGGTGATCGAGGGGCGACGTGCCGAGGCGCTCCGTGACACGGGAGATGAATCTCTAGCGAAGGATTATCGGACCTCAGGCACCATGCAGGCCCTGGTCGATCCAGGTCTCCTGAGAGCGAAGCTCGTAGAGGAAGCGGGGGAGCTGGCTGCGGCCACCGACTTGGAGAGCGCCACCCACGAGGCCGCCGACCTCATCTACTTCGCCCTCGTGGCGGCGGCTAGGCACGGGGTGAGCCTGGACGACATCCGCCGGGAGCTGGAGGGCCGGCACCAGCGGGTGCGCCGCCGCCCCATGACGGTCAAGCGGGGGGGTGGCAAGGAATGACCGGGCATCTTCTCCCTTCGCGAGACGCCACGGAGTTCTTGCAGGGACGTACGAGCGTCATCCCGCCAGAAATCCTCGAAGAGTCGGAGGTCATCGTGGAACGGGTCCGGGCCGTCGGAGAGGCTGCCCTCCGAGAGTTCGCGACGGCATTCGACGAGCGAAGGCCGGACCAGTCCCTATTCTTGGGCCGTGACGAGCTCAGACTCGAGCTGGAAGCGCTGGCACCCTCCAACCGTGCACGCCTGGAACGGATCAGAGAGCGCATTCGCGACTTCGCCATCGCGCAGCGCAGCACTCTCACGCCCCTCGAGATGAACGTGCCGGGGGGAACCGTGGGGCATCGTATCGATCCCGTGGATACGGCGGGATGCTACGCTCCCGGCGGGCGTTATCCACTTCCGTCTTCGGTGCTCATGACCGCCGTAACCGCGCGAGCCGCCGGGGTGGGCTCCGTCTGGGTGGCCAGCCCACGACCCGCTCCAATCACGCTCGCCGCCGCCGCCGCGGCCGATGTTGACGGAGTCCTGGCGGTGGGGGGAGCGCATGCCATCGCGGGCCTGGCCTTCGGCGTCGGGCCGGTGCCGCCCAGCGACGTTGTGGTCGGCCCAGGAAACCTCTACGTGACCGCAGCCAAGCAGCTCTTGGCCGGCGCCGTGGCCATCGACATGCTGGCAGGCCCTTCCGAGCTGGTGGTTATCGCCGATGGATCTGCGGACCCCGCGCTGATCGCCGCGGACTTGCTCGCTCAGGCCGAGCACGACCCCGAGGCCGTGCCGATCCTCATCGCCGTTGAACCGGCCTTGATTCCCGCCGTCCAGGCAGAGTTGAAGAGCCAGCTCGTCAATCTCCCGACTGCCGACACGGCCCGGGCGGCGTTGTCGAAAGGCGGCGCCATCGCCTGTCCACACATCGAGGAGGCTGCTCGCGTGAGTGACGCCATCGCGCCCGAGCACCTGCAGCTGTCGGTGGCCGGTGCCGATGACTTGGCGGGTCGCCTCAACCACTACGGGGCCCTCTTCATCGGGGAAGACAGCGCAGAGGTGTTCGGCGACTACGGAATCGGCCCCAACCACGTGCTTCCTACGTCAGGAACGGCCCGCACCCGGGGAGGGCTTTCGGTCATTGACTTCCTGCGCGTGCGCACCTGGGTCCGTTTGGACGAATCGGGACCTACCCGCGAGCTCGTGGAGGACGCCGCATGGCTGGCAAGACGGGAAGGGCTCGAGGCCCACGCCCGGGCTGCGGAGCTACGGTAGGACTCACGTTCGCGCTCTTCCCGTGCCGTCCGGGATCCAACTACCATTAGGCGGTCGACCCGTGCCGGAGATAAAAAGCCCCCCCCGACGACGGTATGTCCGCGAGCGACACGCCACAGCGCATGGGATTCGCTCCTCTGGACCGCCAATAGGTCCCACAACCCCACGCTCGGATCTGAATCGAGTCTCACTGCCAGTGTCCCGAGCCCTACCCACAGAAGCCACAACACGCCCCCCAGGATGGATAACGGCCCAGTTCTGGCCCTCCATGAGTCGCTCATGCCGTTAACTCCTTGCTGCGCCTCTTCGGTTTTCGTGACCTCTACCGGCTACGCTCGCTGCCGGCGCGATTCCAAGGTCAGCCGAAGAGCGCTGGGACAAGTGCGTACCGGGGCTCCGTCGTCGTCTTGATCTCGGCCAGGAAGCGCTCGGCACCGACTACGGCAGCCAACTCGGGCTTCAAGACCTTGAGCGCGACCTTGCGCTCGTGGCGGAGATCATCAGCGAGGAAGACGGTCGCCATCCCACCTTCACCAACCTCGCGGTCGATCTGGTAGCGACCTTCGAGCGCCGCGTTCAGCCGGTCGATCATGTCCGACATCTAGCCTCGTCCGTCGCGTGGTGGGCCAGGACGTGGAACAGGATCAAGATGCGGGCGTCACGCGGCGAGGGCCAGGAAAGCGCGTCGGTGGGTTGGGCGGTGTTAGGAGGGTGGGTAGGCGTAGAGACAAGCCCTCGGGGGCTATGGGTTCCCTTGATGAGGTAGGGGGCGCCCAGATACCAAGTACGAATACCGTCGGTTGAACCCGGCAGATCACGACATCGCTTCAGGCCAAGTACGCCAGATCGTGCTGTCCATCAGGGGGCAAGGAGGACGAGCGTGCGGTGGAGCCACAACCAACGATGGCTCCTCGGTGACAACTCGGTGACAAACTGGGGGGTCTTCTAGGGCCTTCTGGGGCCACCTAGGGCGCGACGATGCAGTGTTGGTGCGGGTAGGGCTCTCCAGGAGAACCCCGACGTTGTTTTTTAAGTCCCCTGCGTCTACCGATTTCGCCACCCCGGCAAGTTGATTCTTGAAATGGTCAAGCGCCCGCTGCTGGGAAGTTGTGGGCTTCCGCTACAGTACTCCACCGCGGACCTACGGGGCCGAGCGTTGAGGGGGATCCCAACGTTGTCTCGACGACCCGAAGACAATAACGCGTGTCCAGCCGCCTCAGCCCACTCAGTGGCGCATCGTCGACGAAAACCGGGGCCGCCCAGCTTGGACGGCCCCGGAGCTCGCTCAATCGAGCCGATCGAAGCCTGCTCTACCGGACCTGAACGTTCCCCTGCTCGATCGGGAAGGAGGGAAGAAGGAGGGGGCGATCGCTGCAAAACAGCTGATCCTCCCCCGCCACGTCGTTGATCCGAGCACTGCTAACCACGTCCGTCGAGGCCTCGGCGCCCTCCCCATTGTCGACTGCGTAGAAGTACGAGACACTCCCGACCTGGATGAAGCTGGCGTTGGTTTCCGAGATCAAACCCGCCACCCATGCCGTGTTGCCCTCGATGGCCATACAACTCACATCGACGGAGAAGAAGAGTCCGGGACTGGTCAGCCTGATCGTGTAACTGCCGCTCACCGATCCGTCAGGCTTCTCGATCGAATGAAAGGTGAACACCCGCATCCCGGAGCCCGACGGCACGTGTCCGCTCCCGCTGGCGATCGAGGGACCCTGAGACGCTCCGTAGGCAATGTTCACCGGGAGATCCGGCGAGGTGGTGACTTGTGCGTCGCACGCGAAAATGAGTGGCAACGTGGCACACAGGGCAAACAGACGTTGGACGCTCATGGACGTCTCCTCGTTGGGGTATGGGACGAAATCGACGTTCGTCCATTCCGTAGGAGACTAGAGCAGGGTGTGGAGAGCGTATTGAACGTCCTCCCCGCTCTTGAACGTCTCTGACATCGGTCCACGAGGGCCGCACGGGGAAGCGTGGGTCATCTCCCCAGGATCCGTCAGATTCGATCGACCAACGAGGGGGGACGGGTGCTCGCCACGGAAGTAACGCTGGGAGCGGACTCTCGAGGAAGCGTGCTGGCTGGGCCGTTCCGGGTCTCGGTTGCCAGCTTCGCTCCGCACTTCTCCATCTCATCGCACTTCCACGAGTGGGCGTGCGTGTCGGTTTTGATGGAGGGTCGATTCGAGCAGCGGTTTCCGGGCCGATCCTGCGATTGCCCTCCAGGGGTCGTTCTGGCCAAGCCACCTGGTGAGCGTCATGAAGACCGTTGGTTCGGTGTCCCGTCGCGGCACCTGATCATCGAGATCGACCCCGACCGGCACGCTGAGCTCGGGCCGAGCCGTTCGTTGGCCGAAGAGATCGTTCACGTGGGCAACATCGGGGCGGAGGTGATCGCGCACGGCGCCTGGCGGGAGCTGAGCGAAGGCGACTCCCTGACACCGCTCGCCGTCGAAGGACTCGTGCTACAGCTGCTCGCGCGTGTTCAGCGCCGCGCATCGAGGGGACCCGTGGCGGGCGCGAGTCCCGACTGGATGCAGACGGCTCTCGACTTCCTGCACGACAACTACAAGGCGTCGATCAGGCTGGCGGACGTCGCAGCGGCAGCGGGCGTCCATCCCGACTACCTCTCACGGGTGTTCTCGTCGGTCCACAACACGACGATGGGTGAATACGTACGCCGGCTTCGCGTCGAAAAGGCGGCGCACCGCCTGAGTGCGTCGGACGAGAGCATCTCCGCCATCGCCGACGGTGCGGGGTTCTCGGACCAGAGTCATCTGACTCGGGTGTTCAAGAGGATGATGGGAGTCACACCAGGGAGGTACAGGTCGCTTCACGGGGGATGAGGGCGTGTCCAACCGCCTCCGATCTCGCCCATACGCCTCACGAGTGGTCTGTAGCCGAAGTTCGGTAGATACGGAGGGCGGCAGGGCGCCCACGAGGCGAGGCGGGACGACGAGGCGTAGCCTTAGCTACGGCGAGGGGTTCCAACGAAGCATTCGGGGGATGCCCCGCCGCCCGGATATCAGCGACACTTCGGCTACAGACCACTAGATCAGCACGATCAACGGAATCCCCGCGAGGAAAATGATGGTGGCGATCAAGACGGCTGCGAAGCCGAGAGACCGGAAAGGCTGCTCACCGAGGTCGGTGAACGCTCTGAGCAGGTGGAAGCCGGCGTTGAAGCCACCTGCTAGTCGCACGCCCGCTCCGGCAGCCAGGTAGAGCCAGAGCCAGGCGGACGTGAGAAAGGTGGAGTAAAAGAAGATGCCAGGTGTAACGGGCCAACCTACCTCCATTGTCACGACGCCGATCGCATAGTTGGCCACGCTGACCGCGAGCGTGAGATACTCCTGGTCGACGAACCACCCCAATACTCTCTGCTCATTGAAGCTCGTCGTCGGGGCGAGTACGTTGATGAGAGGAACCACGAGATACTGGCCTGCCAGCGCGATTCCTGTGGTTATCAGGAGGTCCACCGTTACCAGCGCCGCTCTTCCCCCGGCTTCGAGCCGTCGAAGCACCCATCGGGTTTGAAGCAACGATAGAAAGTCAGGGATGACGTTCAGCAGCCCCCACCCCGCAATCCACGGGAGCGACTGCCTAAGAGAGAGAGGGGCGGACACGAACCCGACGTAGCCATGGATCGACCAGTAGAGGCAAAGCAGGACCCCGACGGTGAGAAGGGACGCCACGGCTGAGCGACCAAAGCACCGCCACGACCAGTGCTTCTCTCCGAACAACTTGTCGAAGGCAGCCGCGAAGAAGCTGGGCCAGCGAGCCGCGGTTGCAACCGGATCGACATTACGCAGCCACGCCGAGGTCGATCGCCTCATTGTGGGAGAGACCGCTTCCTCAGCCTTGTCGAACAGAAACCAGAGCCCACCGGCGAATGCTGCCCAGGTAGCCAGATACGAGAACACGCCGAAGCTCGTGCCCGCAGACTGGGTCGAGACGAGGACGGCAGTCGCGAAAACGAGCAAGCTACCCGCCAGCAGAGGAGGCAAGAAGGTGAGCCTCTTGGCCCTGGTTCCGATCGGCTTCCCCTTCGGGCCTCCGAGGTTCGTCGCCTCCGGCAGCGGCAGGCCTCGCCCCTGTACGGCATATAGCTCCACGGGCTCGCCCACATTCTTGAACCGGAACGGGCCAAGAGAAGCAGTTCTGATATCGGGGTGATTCTTCACCTCGGCGAATACCTTGTCCGAGATCAGCACTCCACCGGACGGGCTCAGGCTCTCGATCCGAGAGGCGACGTTGACTGCGTCACCTGCTGCTCCGAACTCGTCGAGCTCTACATCACCCTGGTGAATGCCAATGCGGACGGGGACCTCCGGCTTCTCCTGGAAGCTCTGCTGAAGCTCGGTAGCGGCCTTGACCGCGTTCACCGAGCTTGGAAAGGCGCTCAGTCCACCGTCGCCGAACAGCTGAAGCACCTCGCCCCCAGCTTCCATGACGATCCGATCTAGAGCTTCTCTGTGCCGACGACGGGCGTTGAGCGCTAGCTCCTCGTCCTGCTGCATCATGGCCGTATAGCCCACCACATCGGTGAACATGACGGCGACAAGGCTGCGCCGCGGCTTCTGGGCCATAGCCGCTCCAGTCGGGGGGGGACGTCCCGCCAATGATGCCTCGAGCTCGTTCGGACCGCCAACCGACCACCGCCCCTGTCGCCACGGGAACAGAGGGCGCAGTTTAGCCGTAGTCCACCGGGACGCTCACACCAGGAAGGAGGATCGCCGATGCGCAGGCTTGCCGCGCTATTCGTGCTCACCGGTCTACTCGGGCTGGGTTCGCCCGCGCCGGCGGATGCCCAGCTCCTCGAAGTCGGCGAAATGGCGCCCGACTTCGAGCTACCCGGCGCCACGCGTTATGGGCTACTGGAGGACGAGGTCCGGTTGAGCGACTTCCGGGGCGAGACCGTCGTCCTGGCCTTCTTCTTCCGCGTCCGAACGCGTGGCTGAACAGTTCAAATGAGAGCGTACCGTGATCAGTACGCAAGCCTGTTCAACGACGGTCAGAACGTAGTCGTCATGGGTATCTCCAACGACTCGCCGGAAGAGCTCGGCTCTTGGCTCAAGGACGAGGACTTCCCGTTCCTATTCGTGAGCGACGCCGGCACCAACGGCGCCACCTATGAGGCGTTCGGCGGTGGAAAGCGAGACAACGACATGGCGGACAGCAGGTCCGTCATCGTGGTCGGACCCGACGGACGGATCACTGGCGTGATCCCGGCGTTCGCCCAGGTCGACCCCACGGCCTACGAGGAATTGGCCAACATGGTCGACAGCACGATTCCCGAGCCGTAGGAACGACGGGACCGATCCAGCACCCTCTCGGTGCCCATGAAGCAGGAATGGAGCCCCGCGGCGAGCTGCATCGCCGCGGGGCTCTCTGCAGTGGCGTTGGCTCCGGACCCGATTGGGAGACTGGCCCGGTTCCGAAGCTGAGTCGGACCATGGACACATGTTTATACCTAGCTATTGCATGTTTATGCAGGCCCCCTAGCTTAAGCATCAGTGATGGTGGCTCGAGTCTCCAGCAAACGCCGGATCCGGGCCGCCATCGTGAAGCGGGGCAGCAATGCGTATCGTCGTAAAGATCGGCACGAGCGTGCTGACGCGAGGCAGCGAGAGCCTGAATCCCGAGACCATGCGCGGGCTCGTGGATCAGATCGCGTCGTTGCATGGCGATGGCCACGAGATCGTCGTCTGCTCGTCCGGTGCCGTCGCGGCGGGCCGGGCACGTCTTGATTCCGACGAGATGCCCCACCGCTCCGTCGAACGACAGATGCTCGCCGCCCTCGGCCAGAGCCACCTGACGCGCTCCTGGGAAGGGCTGTTCGAGTCGCATTCCATCCCCGTCGCCCAGATCCTCCTCACTCGCGACGGCCTCGCGGACCGGCACCGGTTCCTGAGTGTCCGGAAGACCCTGAAGGAGCTGCTTCGGCGGGGAATCGTACCCGTCGTGAACGAAAACGACGCGGTTTCCACGGCCGAGGTGAGCGTGGGGGACAACGACACCCTCGCCGCGTTCGCCGCTCTCCTGGCCGAGGCCGATCTGCTGGTCTTTCTCACGGATCAGCCGGGCCTACGGGAGACTGACCCGCGTACGGACCCGGGCGCCAAGGTCATCCCCGAGGTGCACCGGATCGACGAAAGCCTCAAGAACATCGCGGGCAAGAGCGTCAACGGCCTCGGCCTCGGCGGTATGGCGACCAAGGTCGAGGCCGCCGATTCGGCACGGCGCGGCGGGGCAACGGTGGTGATCGCCCACGGCTTCGCTCCCGATGTCCTGCTCAGGGTGGTCGGTGGCGAGGCGGTCGGAACCCGCTTCCCTCCCCTGGCCCGCCGTCTGGAGGGTCGCAATGGCTGGATATTGACACGCCGGACCACTCATGGACGCGTGATCGTTGACGACGGGGCCGCGTTGGCACTGACGAAGAAGAAGAGCAGCCTGCTCCCGGCCGGCGTCGTCGAGGTCGAAGGTGAATTCGGGCGTGGTGACACGATTCCCGTCCTCGGACCCGACCGGGTGGAGGTCGGATGCGGGATCACGCGGTACGGTAGCCGGGAGCTGGGCTTGATTCGGGGCCGCCACTCCGCGTCCATACGAGAGCACCTGGATCTCGATCACGGACCTGTCGTGATCGACCGCGGCGATTTCGTCCTGGGTGAAGAATGGAAGATGTGATGCAGGGGACCGTGAACCGACTCGAGGGCCTCGCGGAGGGTGCGAAGAAGGCCAGTCGCGTGCTCGCGACGGTATCGACGGAGAAAAAGAACGCGGGACTCGAGGCGATTGCCGCCGCCCTCGAGACGGAGGCTCCGGCCGTCCTGGCGGCGAACGCGGTCGACATGTCGAACGGACGGGAAAACGGGCTCTCGGAGGCTCTTCTGGACCGGCTGCTCCTCACTCGCGAGCGTCTCGCCAACATGGCGGCGGACGTCCGGAGCGTTGCGGCGCTGCCCGATCCTGTTGGTGTCGAAATCGACAGGCGCACTCTGCCCAACGGGATCGTCCTGATCCGCCGCCGAGTGCCCCTCGGGGTCGTGGCGGTGATCTACGAAGCTCGACCCAACGTTACCGTCGACGTGGCGGCGCTGTGCCTCAAGTCCGGCAACGCGGTGATCCTGCGCGGCGGCAGCGAAAGCTTCCACAGCAACCAGGCCTTGGCCGGGGCGCTTCAAAACGTCCTCGCCGAGGTCGGACTGCCTGCGGATTCGGTGGCGTTCGTCGATGATCCCGACCGGGCACGGGTCGGAGAGCTGCTGCGCATGGATCGATACGTGAACATGGTCGTCCCACGGGGGGGCAGCGGTCTCCACGAGCTGTGTAGAAAGCAAAGCACGATCCCCGTCATGACCGGTGGGATCGGCATCTGCCATCTGTTCGTCGACGAGACTGCGGACCTGGATCGTGCGGTGGACATCATCGAGAACGCCAAGGTGCAGCGTCCGAGCGTCTGCAATGCTCTGGACACGATGCTCGTGCATGCGGCGGTGGCGGAGCGGTTTCTGCCACGCGTGGCCGATCGGCTCGCGGAAAGCGGAGTGGAGCTCAGGGCGGATCCGGCTTCGTTCGGCCTCCTCGAGGCGAACGGGAGCGGCATCGACCTCTTCCCGGCGGGTCCTGACGACTTCGATCAG
Organism: Longimicrobiales bacterium; assembly: GCA_965248625.1. GTDB lineage: Bacteria > Gemmatimonadota > Gemmatimonadetes > Longimicrobiales > Gaopeijiaceae. The sequence continues at coordinate 5,007,612 of OZ252109.1, forward strand.
GAATGGCTCAGCCTCGTTCTAGGCGTGAAGGTCGTCGACGACCTGGACGACGCCATGGCCCACATTCGCGAGCACTCCACCGAGCACTCCGACGGGATCCTGACCGAGGACGGTGCCAATGCGGAGCGCTTCGTTCACGAAATCGACTCGGCTGCCGTGTACGTAAACGCCAGTACGCGCTTCACGGACGGGAGCGTGTTTGGGCTCGGCGCCGAAGTCGCCATCAGCACGCAGCGGCTCCACGCCCGCGGCCCGATGGGTCTCGAGGAGCTCACGACCTACAAGTGGATCGGGCTCGGGAGCGGTCAGATCCGGGGGTAGAACGGTCGAGTCGACCCGCCGCCGTCGGGTTGGTTCTGACACCGCTCCGCCGAGCTCGCCTGGATCAACGTCGCCGCAGGCTACCTGATCGCGGCGGCGGCCATGGGCTTGTACCTCTGGCGGGCCCATCCCCTCATTGGGCAGCGCTTGTTGGCAACCGCCGAGACGCCGTCGGTGCAACAGGGAGAAGGGAGGCAGTAGGTCCACTCCTGCCCAACGGCGGGCAGGACCTGCTCACGGAACCACCGTGTCTCGACCCGCGGCTAGCTCGCGGCCCAACTCCACGACCGCATCCACCGTGAGCCCCGTGGATGTCCCCTCCAGCAGCCTCGCCAGGATGCCCGTCACGTTCGCAACCGCGAAGCTGATCTCCTGGAGATTTCGGTTCGAGGGCACACCGGGGATGGGGCGCGGATAGCCGGACGCGAGAAACAAGGGCCGGCCGCTGGCAGGCGTGGAGATACGCACGGCGTCACGAGGACAGTGCCAATCCAACCGGACGCCGACGACTCCGGGCAGCGAGCCCGGCAGCCACCGTTTTCCTTCACTCCCTTCTGCCGACACGATCAGCGCACCGCCCTCTTGGGCACGCACCACCGCGGCGGCCAAAGCATCCTCATGCGCCGGATTCACGGTCCCGAGGCTGAGGTTCACGAGCCGTGCGTCCTGTGAGGCGGACCAGTCGATGGCGTGTCCGAGCGCCGCAGAGCTGGTGGACAGCTCCAAGTCGAACACCTTGACGGCGAAAAGCTCCGCCGCGGGCGCTTTCTCCTTGATGGCCGCCGTGACGGCCGTGCCGTGCCCGAGGCGGTCCACGTAGTCTCCGGATGCGACGCCGCTCGCGTCGATCACTACGCCTCCGGAGACGCCATCGACGTGCGGGTGCTCCGCGTGGACGCCGCTGTCCACTATGGCGATTCTGACACCGTCACCCCGTCGGTCGCGGAGCCCCGGGTCGCTGAGCCGGAATAAAGACGTCGTCGATCCGCCCCTTTGGCGAGGTCTGTCCTCCGCGGGTCCACCATCACGGTGACGTACCGAACGGGCTGCGATATCGGGATCGACCAGGCCCATCCATCTCTGTAGCTCTCCACGAGGGTATGCGTGTCGTCCGTGATGTCCCACCGATCCGCGCGCCACACGCCCACGAGCGCCACGGTCGCGTTCGTCTCGTCGTGCACCCGGAGATCGGGACTCGCGATCACTCCTGTGCGGCCCGAACAGTCCAGCACGAAGCGACCCGCGACACTCGAGGGCGCGCCGCTCGCGTCTTCGAATTCGACGTCTGCCGGAGCCTCGGAGCGGTCCTTCAGATGGACGCGGCGGACCGTCGCTTCACGCTGGACGCTCGCCCCCGCTTCGGCCGCCTGGTCGAGGAGTAGCGAATCGAGCTCACTCCGCAGCACCTGGTAGCCGACACTCCCATCTGGGAAATCCACGGATCGAGCCTCCGAGGCTCCCCACCAGACAGTGTTTCCCTTCGCGGGGTAGAAACCGACCCCGTCGAGGGCGTCCTGCACGCCGAGCACCTCGAAGAGCTTTCGGCTGCTCGGCGGGATCGACTCGGCGATGGACGGGTGGGAGTGAAGCGGCCGCGTAAGGAGGACGACCGAGTGCCCCCAGAGCGCCATCAATCGGGCGGCAGCGGATCCGGCCGGACCGCCGCCCACCACAACGACATCGAAGATCCCGTCGCGAGGAGTGTCCGTCATCGTGGCAGGGACACGGGCGCCGACGGACGGGGCTTCGTCCCCAACGCTATCGTCCTCTTCCGCGCCCTGTCAGGAAACCGGGCGCTCGGTCGGCTCCACTTTCACCGCCCAGAGTCCCGAGTTCGTATCTGAGAAGAACACGTGCCCTTTGAACGGCATCGCGCTCCACACCATGGTGGAGTTGGGTACCCAGCCGTTCACGTCGGTCGACTTGTGCACGGAGATCTCTCGCCCCTGGGTGTACAGGTTCCCCATGAGCTCGCCCGACACGTCGACGACCCGCAAGCCACCCTCGTAGTAGGCCTGATACAGGATGTCGTTCTCGACCCAGATGTTGTGCGTGCCGTATTCAGTCACCTCGTAGCGAGCCACCATCTCCGGGCTCTCCGGATCCGTGAAGTCGATGACCTGGACGTATCCCTGCGTCGCGAGCGGAACGCCGCCTTGTCCCGTCTCCGGGTCGTAGGGAACCGAGTACGAGCCGCCGATCCGAGGACCTTCGTTCGCCAGTCCCCGGCGCTGCATGATCTCGTCCCCGATGAATACGTAGAACCGATCCGTGGACTGCGACTGATAGGGGAAGACGGCGTGCGTGCCACCGCTGGGGACGGGCAGCTCCGAAATCAGGACCGGATTCTCGGGCGTGCCGCCCCAACGTCCGTTGCCAACGTCGACCGCGACGCCGCCGTTCTGCCATTCGGCGGAGTAGGCGATGCCGTTCAGCACCCACACGTCGTGGAGCCGACTGTTCGGGTGGTTGTACTCGCCGACCACGCGCGGGTTGTAGATGTCGGAGACGTCGATGATCACGTACTTGTCGCCGGCCGAGAGCACGTACGCGTAGTCGTCGGTTGGAAAAGCGTTGTGGACTCCGCCGGTGAGTCCCTCAACGATCTCAGAGGCGATCACGGGATGCGCCGGGTCGGCCAGATCGAGGAGCACGACGCCATTTCGCCGATTCGAGGCTCCCTCCCGGGTCAGCGTCGCGTAGCGAGAGTCAGGGGACACCTTCACGTCGTTCACCGCCCGCGCGTCGACCTGGAGGGAGTCCGTCTTGAAGATGTTCGTGGGGTCCGTCACGTCCCACGTGAACCCGAATCCGTCGGACATCTTGGCCCCGGTCAGCGCGTAGTCTCGGCCGTCCAGGCCCTCGAAGACCCAGAAATCCGTGGTGCGCACGCGGGAGTTGCTGCCCTCACCCACCACAGTGAGCTTCTGCACGGCGCCCCGGGGTACGGCCCGGAACGTGGTCCGTGCCGCTAGCGGGCCAGCGGTCGCGAGCACCGTGTACACGCCAGGCACGTCCGCAACGATGCGACCGTCGACGATTTGCCCCGGGGCACTCGGCGCGATGATGCTGTCGTCGGGTACGGCCGCGTGTGCCCAGGTTACCGGTACGTCCGCGACCACCTGGCCGCGGGCGTCACGAGCGATCGCCCTGAGCCGCTGAACGTCGCCGGTACGGACCTCGTCGCGCGCCCCGGTGATTTCGAGGCTCACGGCTGGAAGCCGCGCGACCTCATACGAGACGGAGCCCGACGCTCCCTCCAGCTGAGCGCTGATCGTCACCGCACCCTCGCCCGTGCCGGTCACATAGCCGAAGCGATCTACGGTCGCGACGGAAGGATCAGAGCTCGTCCACTGAAATGCCGTTTCCGGCCGCTCCGACCCGTCCGTGTGATTGGCTGTGGCCTCGTGTCGTAGCGTCGTTCCCTCGTATAGCCGACCGGCATCGACGCTGATCTCGACGCTCGCGATCGTCGGCCACGTGACCGTGAGCGGTACGCGCAAGCTCAGCGGGGCCCCTGCGGATCCCGGGGGGAGCACCACGGTCGAGATGATCTCGTATTCGCCCGCGGCTACGCCGCGCACTGTTCCGTCACGGACGACCGCACCGGCCCGGGGGGCGATCGAGCGCACCAGTACGTCCACGACACGCCCGCGAGCATCGAGCGCCCGGATCTCGATCGGTACGGTCTCGCCGGCCATCACGACGACCCGCGGCGGCGAAGCCTGGAGTCGGACGACGGTCTGGGGGGCGCTCTGTGCCTTCGCAACGGGAGGGATCGTGACAGAGAGCAGGACGGCGAGCAGGGCGATCAGCCGATTCATGAGGGACTCCAGCAGGTCGTAAGTCGCGCGTTGGCGGTCGTCGTCGGACTGGCTGAGCCAATATCAGCCACCGCCGCCCCTGGGAACAGTCTTCGTAGACGCGGCCGGCCGGTGACTGGAATGGCGGAGAGCGACAGGGTACGATTCCGCGCACCGGGCACGAATCGGGTGTCGTGGGTCGGGAGTCTCGGAGACACCTCACCAAAACAAGAGACGCATGAGACCGGAGCGGTACAAACGCCTGAAGGAGACCCTCGATCGGCGCCAGCCCGACCTCACCGTTCTGATGGAGGGGGTGAATAAGTCACACAACTTCTCGGCAATTCTCAGGAACTGCGATGCCGTCGGCGTTCTGGAGGTGCACGCGATACCGCCGACCCGAGGGCTCGATTTGCACCACGCAACGTCTGCCGGATCGGCGAAGTGGATGAAGGTGCATCGACACGCCAGCGTCGCCGCGGCCGCCGGCCATCTTCGTGATCGTGCGTACACAATCGTCGCGGCGCATCCGGGACCGTCGTCGGTCGACTACCGCGACGTAGACTACACCCGACGGACTGCCATCATGGTCGGGGCCGAGCTCGATGGCATCAGTGAAGAAGGGCTCTCAATCGCCGACACCGTCGCGGCGGTGCCCATGGTGGGGATGGTCCGCTCACTCAACGTGTCGGTTGCGACGTCACTGCTCCTCTTCGAAGCACTGCGTCAGCGCCAGGAAGCGCTCATGTACGAGCGCTCGCGCCTGGATCCATCCGACTACCGGCGCATCCTCTTTGAATGGGGCTATCCCCGCATCGCCGCCCGTCTTCGTGAGCATGGAATGGCGTACCCGCCCCTCGCGGAGGACGGAGCGCTCCTAGAACCGCTGCCGCCCGAAATCCTGCGCGACAGCGCCCCCGGGGAAACATCCTCTTGATTCACGGCGCGCAATCGCGATTCTCCGTATTGATCGTTTAAATCGTCATTACATCGGGAAATCTGTTCTTGAATTCGATCTTAAGTTGCTATATGATCGAATTATCAATCAGACAGACGGTTTGACGGAATCCGCCTGAACACACTGTCGGAATTCGCAGGAGTCGTGGTACCCTGACGACACTCGAGCATCGCGCACCCGACCTTCTCCTCACGACACGGCAGGCTGCGTCCCTGCTCGAGGTCCACCCATCGACGGTCAAGCGGTGGTGTGATTCCGGGGACCTCACCGCCCAGCGCACCCGTGGACGACATCGTCGGATCCATCTCGACCACGTGCTCGACCACGCCCGCCGCCGGCAGATCACGACACTGCTCACGCCGTTCGTTCCGTACGAGCGTCACGTCTGGACAGCCCTGGAGGACATCCTCCAGCACGACCGCTATGAGCGGCTCCACTCACTGACCATGGGTTGGCTCGTCCGCGGTCACGCACACCGAGTCGGAGAGCTCTTAAGCACCGTCGGCGAGCAGGACGGCCTGCTTCTGTCCCGGTTCTTCGACCGGGGGATTCGGGACTTCATGGCCCAGGTCGGCAGTGCCTGGCTGGAAGGCAGGCTTCGGGTTGGAGAGGAGCACCTCGTCACGCAGATCGTGATCGAGGCGATCCACCGGATCAAGGCACGCCTCGTGGGACGCGGGGAGGCCAGGCCTCCGAGTCGCTGGAGGCCTCCACTTCGGGGAGAAACGAAGCCGCGACGCCCGGCCCCTGCGGCCGTAGTCGGAACGATGCAGGGGGATTTCCACCATGTCGGTGCGCTCTGCGTTGGAGTGTTGCTCGAGCAGGCCGGTTGGGAGGTCGCGTACCTGGGGGCCGACGTGCCAGTAGACGAATTCGCCGCCATGCAGCGAAATCGCGACGCTCGCTTGGTGTGCGTGTCGTTCGCGCCTCCGCGGGCGGGCGCCGACGTCGAGCGCTGTACGACCATCTTGCGCGAGTTCTACCGCGCCGATCACCCCTACGCGCTCGCGCTGGGCGGTGGAGCGATTGAGGAGGGCGCACTGCGGGGAGAGCCCGACCCCTTCCTGGCGGTGGGCGTATTTGGAGGCTGCGAGGGTTTCCTCGATTGGCTGCCCGGAGCTATTGCTCGGGCGGGTTAGTCCCCGGGCCGGCGGCCGTCCCCGCCCTGGCCCCTCTCCGCCCCGCGGGCGGCGAGCGACCCCATGTCCACCAAGCGCTCCTTGCCGATTTCGCGTAGGACCGCCGTCGCGTAGGAGCCCGCTGGTAGCTGAAACCGCAGCTCCACGAACGGCCCTTTCGAATCTTCTCCCTCCTCCGAAGCCAACCCCTCGACGGGCACCCTCAGCGCACGACGCCCACCCAATCGGCGCGTCAGACGTCCAGAGGACAGATCGTCCACGTCTCCGCCGGCTCGCTGCGCCGCCTCGTACTCGAGCGCCGCGATCGCTGCATCGGGCTGGGTCATGCGGGGACCGAACAAGGGGCCCGTGGGCGATATCTCAAAGGCCGCGACCCGTGCAGCTTCGACCGTAGGTTGTTCGACCCGGAACACTGCGCCGTTCTCGTGCTTCATCGCGAGATCGCCCTCGCGGACCTCATCGATTTCGTCGATTCGCTCTGCAATTACCGCGTTGAACAGCCACGACTGATAGGCTGATACGGAGAAGCGGACCATCGAGCGATCTACAGCGCCCATCGCGCGGGCAGCGTCATCTCCCCGCGCCAAGGACCGGCAGACCCTCGCGCAGTGGGCGAAATCCCTCGGCCAGAGCTCAGCCGCCGCCTTGTACTGGCCCTCGTCGAAAAGCGTGCGCGCGCGCTCCAAGCGGGGGTGTTTCGCCCCGGTCGGGGCGCCCACACATCTGGCCCAGCGCCTCTTCCGGCAGAGAGCGCAAGACGGCGCGGCCGACGAGCCACGTGTCTCCACGGGCTCCGAAGCGCTGGCGGCCGAAGTAGTTGGGCACCCCGCGGCTGCGAAGCCGCAGAATGACGTCATTCACGACCGACGACCGAGTGGGGTCGACGTCCCTCAGCCGGATCCGGAAGCGATTCCCTCGAAGATGGCCGACCCTGAGCTTCCGGCCGTGGGGCTCGCCCCATAGCACCTGGGCCCCATCCAACTGGATTCTCGCGACGTCCTCGTACGTCACGTCCGGGACGCTCAACATTTGTCGGGTGACCGCTCTCGCGTCCTTCAGCCCGGCCCGGCCGATCGAGTCCCGCGCGACCCCGAGACGCGCGGCCAGCTGCCGAATCACGGCGTGGGTGCCAACGCCACGCTTCTCGATCCAGACGAACAGGTGGTCTCCCGTTCCGGAAGGGCCGTAGGCGGGAATCTCTTCCACCTCGAAGTCCTCAGGCCGGACTCTAAACGCGCAGTGGACCCCCGGAAGGTCTCCCGTGAGGTAGGCCCAGCTCACTCAGCTGAGGAGCCGAGGACGAAGCGTAGAGCGTCCTCGAGCGCGGGATAGAAGAACGAATAACCCGACTCCTCCGCCTTGGCCGGCACGGCCCGTTGTCCGCCGAGCAAAAGCGCCCGGCCCATCTCGCCGAAGAGGGCCTTCACGGCGAGTGCCGGAACAGGGATGATGGTCGGACGAGCGAGGACTCGACCCATTGTGCTCGTGAAGGTGGAGTTCGTGACCGGGAGTGGCGCCGTGGCGTTCATCGGCCCCCGCACTGTGGGAGTGAAGATCGCGTGCATCATGAGCCCGAGTGCGTCCTCTAGGCTGATCCACGGAAGATACTGGCTCCCCCGCCCCAACCTCCCCGCGATCCCGGTCTTGAACGCTGGAAGCATTCGTTCCAGCACTCCGCCTTCGGGGGACAAGGCAACGCCCTGGCGGATATGAGTCACGCGGACCCCAGTGCGCCGCGCGGGGTCGGCGGCGGCCTCCCATGCCTGACACACCTCGGCGAGAAAGCCCCTCCCTGCCTTGCTCTTCTCCGTCAGCACCTCGTTCCCGCGGCTGCCGTAGAACCCGACCGCCGACGCGCAAACCAGGACGCGAGGCCGGGGCGAGAGATCCGCCACGGTCCGAGCGATCAGGCCTGTCCCGCGCTCTCGCGATCGGAGAATGGCGCGCTTCTTCTCCGCGGTCCATCTCCACGCCACCAGGGGCTCCCCAGCCAAGTGAACCACAGCGTCCACGCCGGCGAGACCCGCAGAGTCGATCTCTTGGCGCTCGACGTTCCAATAGACCGCTCCGTCCCGCGCAGCGGCTCGTGATCGGACCACCGGAACAACCTTGTGCCCGCCGCTCGTTAGGAGCTGGACCAGGTTACGGCCCAGAAAGCCCGAGCTGCCCGTGACAGCAATCGTCAGAGGCCGATTCGAATGGTAGCGGGTGTGGAGAGCGAGGTCGTTCGCCAATCGCTCGTGACGGAACGCGAAGAGCCGCCCCAACGTTCCCTCGACCAGGGTCTTGAAAGGGAGGCCGACGGGACCGAGTGGAGCCTCCCACTCGACCTCGTCTTCGATGCGGCATCCCCCGTTCGCTCCCGGCGAGAACCGGTGGGTGTGGATCCACTTGCCGAACGGGCCCTTGACTTGCTCGTCCCGGAAGAGCCTGCCCTCTTCGTACGCAGTGTGCTTCGCCTCCCAGCGCAATCTGACGGGTCCGCGCCGCACGCCAAGCACCACCGTTCCGCCGTCGTCGAGGCCCCCCTGCCGCTCCAACACCCGGACGTCCTCCCATGGCGGAATCAGGCGCTCGAACGCACCCGTATGCTGGTGCCAGGCGAAAACCGTTTCAGGCGACTGGGGAACCTCGTGTGCTCGTTCGAAGCGTGGCATCGGTTAGTGTCCGCTAACGAGCGTGCGGACGGTCTCGCGTAGCCGCGTGGGATCGAAGGGCTTGGGAATGACTCCAAGCGCCCCCTCGAGCGCCGTCTCTCGCTCCTCCTGCTCGACTTCGCGGGCCGTCAACAGGATGACTGGGATCCCGCAGGTCTCGGCGTCACCGCGCAACGCCGCCAGGACGTCCGCGCCGCTCATGTCTTCGAGGTAGAAGTCCAGAAGTACGACGTCGGGGCGGAACACCCCGACGAGCGCCAGCCCGTCCCCTCCCGATCCCGCCACGGACACCCGGTCGCCTTCCTTCGAGAACACCCACTCCGCCAAGACACGGATGTGCTCGTCGTCGTCTATGATGAGGACCTTCATGTTGGTAGGCGCGTCACCCGCTGGTCCTGTTCGAGCTCCTGGATTGAGCTGGGGTTTTCGGTCACTCCGCCTCTGGTCCGGGCGGAGATGCTCCCAACGCTACGGGCTCCCCCGCTTCAGCGCCCTGCAGCGCCCCGGGCGCGGCCGCCCCGAGGAGGACGCGGTCCAGCGCGTCGCGTAGGCGCTCTTCGACCCCGGCCCCTTTGGAGAGGATCCCTTGAGTCTTGGCCTTCAGACTCTTGTACTCCGAGCGGCTCAGCTCTTTGGCCGTGAGGACGACGACAGGCAGGCTCACGTATTGGGGGTCGTTTCGGAGGTGATTGAGCAACGACATCCCGTCCATGACGGGCATGAGGAGGTCGAGAAGAACGAGGTCGGGTTGAAACACCGGGATCAGCTCGAGGGCCTCCTTGCCGTCAGCGGCCTCCTGCGTCCGCATCGCCGTTCCCTCCAGACACTGGAGCACGACCGTCCGGGCGTCCATCGTCGTCTACAACGAGGATGCGACCCGTCCGCTCAGGCAAGTTGCGCCACAAGACCTGCAACAGCTCCTCTCGGTCGACAGGCTTGTTCAGAAGGTCCACCGTGCCGAGGAACTGGTCGTTGCCGTCCTTGGCGACGATGCTGGCGACCACGACCGGGATGTAGCTCAAGTCCGGATCGTTCTTCAGGAACTGAAGCACCTCCCATCCGCTCATTTTGGGCATCATCAGATCCAGCGTGATCAGGTCGGGACGCTCCTGGCGGGCCAATCTGAGCCCTTCCAAACCGTCCTTCGCCATGATCACGCGGCAGCCCAGCTCCTCGAGCCAATGGCCCATGAGCACCCGCGAATCGCTCTCGTCGTCGATCACCAGCACGGTCCGGCCAGCGAACCGTCGATCTGGGACCTGCTTCTTGGCACCCTCTGCATCTTCCGTGGGCGCTGCTTCGTCGTCTGCAGGCTGCTCGTCAGGCTCCGCGTCCACGGCAGGCAACGCCGGGAGCTTCGCCCGCGTGGGCTCCATTACGATCGTGAACGCGGACCCCTGTCCGACCGTGCTCTCGACCGTCAGATCGTAGCTCATGAGCCGACACAGGGACCGGGAGATCGTGAGCCCGAGGCCCGTGCCGCCGAACTTGCGCGTCGTGGACCCGTCGGCCTGCTGGAAGGCTTCGAAGATCGCTTGGAGGCGGTCGTCGGGGATGCCGATGCCCGTGTCCATAACCGCCACTGACGAGGGTCTTGTGGGGTCGGGGCCGACGGATACGTGTACGACGACCTCGCCGGACTTGGTGAACTTCAACGAGTTGCCGACCAGGTTGATGATCACCTGCTTCAGCTTCCCTCCGTCCGTGTCCAGCGGAGCCAGCCCCTCTGGCACCTCCGCACGCAGCGCCACGTCCTTGTCGCGGACCTGACCCTCCAGCTGGGATAGCGTCTCGCCGACGAGCTGTGCGAGGTCGACGGGAGCGAGCTCCAGCTCCATGCGACCCGCCTCGATCTTGGCGAGGTCGAGCACCTCGTTGATCAGCGTCAACAGATGCTTGCCGTTGGCGAGAATGCGCTCCAGGAAGCCCAGCTCCTTGGGCGCGAGAGCTTCTGACTTCTTCTTCAGGAGGATGTTGGCGAACCCGATGACGGAGTTCAGCGGCGTCCGGAGCTCATGGCTCATATTCGCGAGAAATTGACTCTTGGCCAGGTTGGCGTTTTCCGCATCCTCCTTGGCCATCAGCAGCTCTTCTTCCGCCTGCTTCCTCCGCGTCACTTCCTTGCCGAAGACGACGACGCCGGAAACCCCATGCCCCGTGAAGATCGGGTTGAAAAACAGATCGAGGACGCGGTCCTGCCCCGCGACGACCTCCGACCGCTCCTCCGAGAAGCGCTCACCAGACAGTGCGCGGTCGTAGCGCTCTTGGAACCAGTCGAGCTCCTCCGGCGCCACGACACGCTCAGGGCTGTCGCCTACGTTGGGCTCGCGCCCGGTCAGTGCCTCGATCTCGAGGGCGTACGCCGAGTTGAAGGTGATGAGCCCGTGACCGCGGCGGTCCACCGACCAGATGGGATCCCCGGTGCTCTCGAACAACGCGATGAGGTTGGCCTCGGACACGGCGAGTCCCTCGAGGGCCCGCTTCTCTTCGGTCACGTTGCGGAAGATGCTCCGGGTCGCGACTGGCCGGCCGTTCTCGAACCGGCAATTCGAGCTGCCCGAGCACATGACTTTACGCCCGTCGGACCCGACGAACTCGACCTCGATGTCGGTCAGCGCTTCCCCGGCGAAGACGCGGCCGAAGGCCTCCTCCACCTGCTCACGGCAGCTGGGGTGGATGATCGAGAAGAGGTTGAGATCCTTGATCTGCTCGTCTGTGTAACCGAGCGTGCGCTTCCAGGTGCGGTTTACGTACAGAAGGGTCCCGTCCGGCGCTACGCTCTGGATGAGGTCGTTCGCGTTGTCCAGGAAGTCTTGTAGGCGCTGCTCGCCCTCGAGCAGGATCCGCTCGGCCTCTCGCCGGACTGCGACTTCGCGGGCGAGCGCCGAGTTCGCGCGTTGGGCTTCGGAGTAGGCCTCCTCCTCTCGCCGGAACGTCACGAAGAAGCTCGCCATGAGTCCGCCCATCACGATCAGATAGCTCGCGAGCTTCAGCACGTGTGCGGCGGTGGCCCGGTCCACCAGGATCTCGCCAGCGAACGCCATGAACGCGCCGTCGGCGAACACGCTGACGAGCAGCGCGATGACAATCGCATGCTCGAACGGATCCCTGCGCCAATAGCCCTTCCATAGGTGCAGCATCAGGGCGGTCAGAAAGAAGAACGCCGGCAGGAAGCTCGAGGGCTGCGGAGCCACCAGGTCCGGGAAGAACGCCTGCGGCGCCGGGATCACGGCGAAGAAGACGATCAGGGTGACCGACAGCCCCAGCGCCGCGAAATAGACGCTCCTGGGCTGGACCTCCCGGCGCCCGCTTCGCCATTCCCGATACCATGCGACCCAGCTTACCCACAGAAACACCGAGAGGAAGACCCGTGACGCCACCCAGCTCCACGTCGCGACTTCCGGGTCCGGCGCGGGGCCGACGACCCCCACGAGCGGGGAGGTGATGATGCCGTGGTAGCCGTCCAGCAGCCCGGCGCCGAGGAATCCAGAGCCGATGAAGAGGTTGGCGATCCGGCGCGTGCTGTAGAAGCGCACGAGGGCCAGAGCGCCCACCATGATGGCCACGCTCGTGGCCGTCGCCTCGAGCACAGAGTGCAGGTCGGGACTGGCAAACCGGGTCCCGCTCCCAACCCCGATCGCCGCGGCGAGCAAGAGCGGCTGGAGAATCCAATACAGGAACGTCCGAGCCCCACCTTTGTTGGGGAGCTCGGTCCCCGGGTGCCGGAACCGGATGTCCGAGGCCCCGTCCGTTTCCGGAGACGGCCGTCCGCGGCGCCGCCCACGACGCCCCTTGCCGTTCGTCCCTTCGTCTGAGGCCGGGGGAGGTGCCTCCGGAGCGACGAGATCCACGAGACTGGGCTGGGGATCGACGAATGGATCGGTCCCAGCAGCCGAATCAGGCGCTAGTGGCGGTGGCCGCGAGGGCGGCGCGGGTGCGGGCGGCGCGGGTGATGGGGGCGAGGGGCGCTCCGGCTGCGGAGCAAGGGTCGAGGCCCGCCCTTCAGGGGGCGGGTCACGCTCCTCCGGGTCTTCCAGCCAACCCGGCGGACCCTTGCGGCTCACCGGACCTGGTTCAGCCACCGCTCGATCGTCTCCATCAACACCGTCTCGTCGAGGATCGGCTTGGTCAGGTAGTCGTTGAAGCCGGCCGCGAGGAACTTCTCCCGATCCCCGGACATCGCGTGTGCGGTGAGGGCGATGACGGGTAACACGTCTAGGCCCCCGTCCTTCCGGATGCGCGCGAGGACCTCGGTCCCGTCCATTTCGGGAAGTGAGATGTCTAGGAGCACCAGATCGGGCGGCTCCTCGATGATTCCTTCGACGGCGTCCGCACCGTTCTCGTACTCCGAGATGTCGTAGCGGTCCTCGAGAATCGCCTGAACCAGGAGGCGATTGTCCGGATTGTCTTCGACCAAGGCAATTCGCGGTTTCATTCCTGAAGCCCTTCGGCTATGGACGCGAGCTCAGCGCACGTGAGGTCGTACGCCACGAGGATCTTCGGCAAGAGCTTTGCCAGCGCTTCCGCGTCACCGGTCCCTGACGATGCCTCGATTCGTGCCGCAAGACGCGAGAGTCGTTGCGCTCCGAGGTTTCCCGCGCTGGACTTGAGCGAATGCGCTCCCTGAACCGAGTCTTCGAACTCTCGGTCGGAGATCCCCGACTGGATTCGCGCCATCTTGTCGCCGGTGTTATCGAGGAAGAGCTGGATCATCTTCCCCACCAGGACGGTGCCGCCCCACTCCTGGAGGCGGTCGATGGCGGCGCGGTCGAGGATGGGCTCATCGCTCACGTTGTCGCTCGCGTCACTCATGTATATCCCCGAACGCACGTACAAGATATCATGTTGCAGGCAATTAGTTTACGCACGAATATGTCAAGGGACTTCGAGATTGATCCCATGGCGCGCCACCAGCGGCACCAATAGGGCCGCCATCGTAGTGGATCGTACGAACTCAGCAATCGCCGGGCCAGCGGAAACATCTGACGTTGCACGACGACCGCAGCGACACAGCCCGCACTGCCGAGCTCACCCTGTCACTGAGGGTCTATCGCATCCCGAATCGCTGCGATGCCCCGTTGGACACCGTCCGGATGACGATAGATCGCCGAGCCTGCCACGAGCACGGTCGCTCCCGCCTGGACGACCAGGGGAGCGGTGCTTTCATCGATGCCGCCGTCCACCTCGATCTCAACGCCCTCCAGCCCCTGCTCGTCGAGGAGGTCCTTGACACGAGCGACCTTGTCCACGGCCGATGGAATGAACGCCTGGCCACCAAAGCCCGGGTTTACCGACATGACCAGAACCAAATCGAGGTCGGAGAGGACGGGTGCCAGGGTCTCCGCCGGTGTCGCGGGGTTGATCGCCACGCCGGCTCGTGCGCCGGCCTGCCTGATCTGCTGGAGAGTGCGGTGGAGGTGTGCACAGGCTTCCTGATGCACTGTGAGCACATCCGCCCCTGCCTCGGCGAATTGTTCGATGTAGCGTTCCGGGGCCTCGATCATCAGATGGACGTCGACCGGCAGCCGTGTCGTTCGCTTCACGGCTTCCGCCACGACCGGCCCGATCGTGAGGTTGGGCACGAAGTGGCCGTCCATCACGTCGACGTGAATCCAGTCCGCACCCGCGGCTTCGACCTCGACGACCTGCTCGGACAGCTTCCCGAAATCTGCGGACAGAATGGACGGAGCGATCCGAATGGTCACGCCAGGTGCGCTCCCGGCTGAATGGACCGGACCCCTTCCTCGCTCGCGATGAACGCACGTGCAGTCATACCGAGGAACAGCCCGTTCTCGACGACGCCGGCTCGAGCCTGCAATGCGGCGTCCACCGATGACGGGTGCGAGAGTCCGCCTTGAAACCGCGCGTCCAATATGTAGTTGCCGTTGTCGGTCACGTAAGGGGAACCATCCGCGGCCTGGCGCTGCTCTACCTCGGCGCCCAGGCCCCGGATGAAGTCGACTTGAGCCGTCCATCCGAATTGGACGACCTCAACCGGGAGTGGCGAGAGGGTTCCCAGCCGGTCCACCGCCTTGCCTTCGTCCGCGATGATCACGAGAAGATCGGACGCCTGTGCCACGATCTTCTCCCGAAGGAGGGCGCCCCCCAGCCCCTTGATGAGGCTGCCGACCGGATCGACTTCGTCCGCCCCGTCCACAGTGAGGTCGAGTCGAGGCCGCTCGCGCAGGGTCGCGATCGGGATTTCCAGATGCGTCGCGGACGCGGCGGTCCGCTCCGAGGTCGGCACACCAACGATGTCCCGCAGCTCCCCCGACCGGAGTCGCTCGGCGAGGAGCTCGAGAAAGTGCTGAATGGTGCTCCCGGTGCCGAGACCGAGAACAGTACCGCTCTGGACCTCGTCGGCAGCTCGGGCGGCGGCGGCTCGCTTCAGGGCGTCGACATCCGTGGTCGCCGGCATCTCAGGCAGGGTCGACGGGCTACGCCGGGAAGTCCTTGAGGACCTCCTGGACGCGCTTGACGATCGTAAGGGCCTCGTCGTACGGGCGCTGCCACATGTTCCGGCCGAAGATCAAGCCGGTGGCACCCGATCCCATGGAGACATTCACCTTCTCGAGCATGTCTTCGTCGGAGAGCTTGCTTCCTCCGCTGACGAGCACCATGGCCCGACCGGCGGATTGGAAGACCCGGCGCGCGCCCTCGGCGTACGAGAATTGCATTTCCGCGTACTTGCCTGGCTGATCCGTGTCCTTCGCGCCGTGCTTGGGGAGGTTGAGCTTCACGACGTCGGCTCCGAGCTCGAGCGCTACCCTCGCGGCGTAGTCGACCGCGTACAACGAGTTGGCCCCCCCCTTGCCCTCCACCGCTTCACCACGGGGATAGGACCAGACCACGAGCGGCATGCCGTACTTGTCGGCGTCTTCCCGGACCTGGCGGAACTGCTCGAAATCCTCGTCTTGTCGAGGCGTGCCCACGTAGAGCGTGTACCCAACGGCGTCCGCACCCATCGACACCGCGTCCTCCACCGACCCGGTGAGGGGCGACAGGGCTTCGGCGTCCGACGGGATGTTCGTCTTCCCGTTCAGCTTGAGGATGAGCGGGACCTTCCCCGCATACCGGGTCATGTACTTCCGCGCGAGTCCGTAATGGCACGCAATGGCGTTGAAGTTGCCCTCGACCGCGAGGCGCCACTGGAAGTCCGGGTCCTGGGCAGGCGGGTTGGGAAAGAAGTCGATCGGCCCGTGCTCGAGCCCCTGATCGATGGGGAGAGCCAGCAGGGTGCCGTTCTTCATGCCGTGCTGGTAGAGGATCCGGTGTAGTCGAGCCCGTTTTCCGAGGCTGAGATCGAGGTCGTCCAGCGAGGGGCGGGAAGCCCCCGTCTCGACAGGGACGTCCGAGACGGCCGTGCCATTCGGTGTCATGCGATTCTCTCCAGATGGAATTCCATTGGACGGGACTTGGCGCTTGGGGTCGTCGGGATGGCCTGAATCTACCCAGCCGCCGATGTGGCGGAAAGTGATCTTGACAGCGATCAGACCCGCTGAGCACGTTGCAACTTGCAAGAAGCGTACTTACGCTCGGACCGGCCGGGTCCGCACCGCGACCCGCACCAGATCCGGGTGTGGTCGCCGCTCCGCTGGCGACCTACCACTGCGAGTGCTGCCTTCCGGCTCCCGGAAAATGGGGGCCGCTTCTCGCACGAGCCGGCCCGCTCAGTCCGCTGCGATGGGAGAGCACCATGATCATCGTCACCCGCCAGGGCGTCAGCGACGAAGAGTTGGATCACATCCGGGAGCGCGTCGAGTCACTCGGGCTCCGCACCCACGTTTCGCGGGGTGAGAGCCTGACCGTGATCGGCTGCATCGGCGACGAGGAGAGACTTCAACACGTTCCGCTCCTTTCGATGCCCGGGGTCGCTGCCGTACACGCCGTGATGAAGCCATACAAGCTGGCTTCCCGGGAGTTCGCGGCGGAGGCGTCGAAAATCCCCGTGGGGTCGGTGGACGTGGGCGGAGAGGAGGTCGTGGTGGTCGCCGGCCCCTGCTCGGTCGAGGGTGAGGAAATGCTGCGAGCCACCGCTGATTCGGTGCTCCGGGCCGGAGCTCGGGGCCTCCGTGGCGGCGCCTTCAAGCCGCGCTCGTCACCTTACTCGTTCAAGGGGATGGGAGAGGAGGGATTACAGCTCCTCGTCGATGTTCGGGAGGCGACCGGTCTACCGGTGGTCACGGAGGTCATGGACACCCGGCAGGTCGACCTCGTCGCGGAGTATGCGGACGTGCTGCAGATCGGCGCCCGCAACATGCAGAACTTCGCGTTGTTGACTGAAGTGGGGCGCGTACGTCGGCCCGTGCTGCTGAAGCGTGGCCTTTCCGCCACCGTCGAGGACTTGCTGCTCGCGGCGGAGTACATCATGAAGCAGGGGAACAGCCAGGTCATCCTCTGTGAGCGTGGCATCCGTACCTTCGAGACGGCCACGCGCAACACGTTCGATCTGGCCGCCATTCCGGTTCTGAAGCGGGAGACCCACCTCCCCGTGATCGCTGACCCCAGTCATGCGGGTGGCATTCGCGACCTCGTCGAGCCCCTGTCGTTCGCGGCGGTCGCGGCCGGAGCGGATGGGCTGCTCGTGGAAGTCCACCCGGATCCCGGTGCCGCCTGGTCGGACGGCGACCAGTCATTGGACTTCGGCGGATTCGATCGCCTGATGACGGGCCTGCGGACGTTCGTCGAGGCTGCGGGGCGGACGCTGGCGGCGACCTCGGGTCAGACGGCGTCGATGCCCCGCGACACCTGACACGCGGTCTAGAGCTAGAGCTAGAGCTAGTGCGGCTCTCCCTGCCGATCGAGCTGCGCCGCGGCCAGCTCCAGCTGTGTCTCGATGGACCCGCGCTCCGTGCCCCCTTCTACGGCACGCGCGTCGACGGAGCGCGTCCAATCGAACACCTCCGCGACGTCTGCACCGAAGACGGCGTGCTCCTCAGCGAACACTTCGTGCGCCAGCTCGTTGAGTGAGCACGCCTGCTCTTCCGCCCGTCGCACGAGCCGGCCGACGACTTCGTGGCTCGTGCGGAAGGGCACTCCGCGGCGCACGAGGTAATCCGCGAGGTCGGTGGCGAGTAGATCGGCGTCCAACGCGGCGCGTAAGCGCTCGGGCACGAAGGCGGCCGTGCGCACGGCTCCCGTCACCGCAGGGAGTGTCAGGCCGAGCGTGTCGACCGTGTCGTACAGGGCCTGCTTGTCCTCCTGTAGGTCCCGGTTGTACCCGGTTGGCAGGCCCTTCAGTTGGATCAGCATCGACACCAGGTTGCCCACGAGACGGCCCGACTTTCCGCGAGCTAACTCCGCGACGTCCGGATTCCGCTTCTGCGGCATCAGGCTGGACCCAGTCGAGAAGCCGTCCGACAGCCGCATGAATCCGAACTCGGAAGAGGCGAACAAGACGAGATCCTCCGACAGCCGCGAAACGTGGACGCCGATCATCGCTCCCGCGAACAGGAGCGACGCCACCCAGTCCCGGTCGCTCACGGCGTCCATGCTGTTCGGAGTGATCGCGCGGAACCCCAGGTCCTGCCGCAGCGCCTCCCGGTCGACGGGGAACGGGCACCCCGCGATGGCGCCTGCTCCGAGTGGAAGCATGGACGCCTCCCGGACCGCCGCCTGGATGCGGTCACGGTCCCGGACCAGCGGCCAGACGTGGGAGAGGGCCCAATGGGCCGCGCGCACGGGCTGGGCCCGCTGCAAATGGGTGTAGCCCGGCATGAGCAGGTCGATCGACCCGGCCGCAAGGCCGTGGAGGGCTCGGGCGAGCTCTTCGACGCGTCCATCCAGCGCTGAGGCCGCCTCGAGACCCCAGAGTCGGACGTCGGTCGCCGCCTGGTCGTTTCGAGATCGTCCGGTGTGCAGCTTTCCCCCGACGTCCCCGACCTCTTCGATGAGAAGACGCTCTACGAGCGAGTGGATGTCCTCATCGTCGACGGAAGCCGGATCGAGGGTCTCGAGGCGCGTGGCGACAGCCTGTAGGCCGAGGTCGATCTGCTCCGCTTCGTCTGCGCTGATGACTTCTGCTCCAGACAATGCTCTCGCCCAGGCTCGACTGCCCCGCACATCGTGGCGCCAGAAGCGGAAGTCGACGTCCAAGGAGCGGTTGAGCCGGACCATCTCCGGCGCCATGCCTCCCGAGAATCGACCTCCCCAGAGACCGCTGGGAGCATCGGACGCGGTGTGGTCTTCACGCGGCTCGCTCAAGGTTGGCACTCTCCGGTGCTCATTGAAGCCGATGTGCGACTCCCAGGATGCGAATGGGATCCCGGGGCGGGCTCACGGGGCGCAAAGCCGCCGGCGGCGCACGGGGATGGGGACAGTACGAAGAAACCGGGGGCCACGGGAGTGTGGCTCCCAGAGGGCGGAACAGCCCTTAGGGAGCCTCTGCACAAGTGTGGCGGTTCCTTCAGATGCGAGCCGCCACCTCGCGTAGGAGCGCGGAGACCGCGGGGTCGCCTCGGTCGGGCGACTGGGTGTTGGACCCCCCGGGCTCGGCCAACGGAAGGCCGAAGAGCTTGATGAACCCCGCGGCGTCGGCGTGGTTATAGTCACCCGCCGCACCAAACGAGGCGAGGTCGGCGTCGTACAACGTGTGGGGGCTCGTCCGCGAAACGGGCCGTGCCAGTCCCTTGTAGAGCTTCAATCGTACCGAGCCTGTCACGCGACTCATCAGGACACCGACCATCGCATCGATGGCCTCGCGCTCGGGCGTCCACCAGCGACCCTCGTAGACGAGGTCCGCGTACCGGTTCGCCACTTGATCCTTCAGGGCCATCGACCGGCGATGGAGCGTCAGCTCCTCGAGCTCACGTAATGCGGTGTAGAGAAGTGAACCGCCTGGGGTCTCGTACACCCCGCGCGACTTCATACCCACGAGGCGGTCCTCGACGATGTCCGCTCTCCCTACGCCGTGGCGACTACCAATCTCGTTCAGCGCCGTCAGCAGGCGCACAGGCTCGAGCGTTTCCCCGTCTACGGAGACCGGGTTGCCCGCGTCGAATCCGATCTCGATGTGCTCGGGCTGGTCGGGCGCTTCCTCTGGCGCCACGGTCCAGGAGTACATGGACTCCTCGGCTTCGAACGCCGGATCCTCGAGCGGGCCACCTTCGTGGGAGATGTGCCACAGGTTCTCGTCACGCGAGTAGAGCTTGGTTTCGTCCACGCCGGTCAGATCGATCCCCCGGGAGTGGGCGTAGGTGAGCGCCTCCTCCCGAGATGCGATGCTCCATTCGCGCCACGGTGCGATCACGCGCAGGTCCGGGGCGAGCGCCTGGAACGTCAGCTCGAAACGGACCTGGTCGTTGCCCTTTCCGGTGCAACCGTGGGCAAGCGCATGAGCACCGACCTCGCGGGCGATCTCGACCTGTCTGCGGGCGATGATCGGGCGGGCCATCGCTGTCCCCAGCAGATACTTGCGCCCATAGACCGCGCCGGCCCTCAGGGTTGGCCAGACGAACCCCTCGACGAACTCGGCACGAAGGTCCTCGCCGAACAGGGTGGCTGCACCTGTGGCTGCCGCCTTCTCCTCGAGCCCCTCCAACCCACCGGGCTGGCCGACGTCCGCGGCCATGCAAATGACTTCGGCCCCGTACTCATCGGTCAACCAGGGGACGATGATCGAGGTATCGAGCCCGCCGGAGTAGGCCAGCACCACCTTGAGGGACATGTCGCGTCCTCCTCGCGCTTCCTGGCACCTGCAAGTGGTCGCAGCCGAAATGCCGCTGGTATGGGGACGGCGGCCACAGACAACCGGGGAAACCAAGAGCGGGCCGGGAAACAGGGTCCAGACACCTCCCGCCAAAGTGCTGGATCGGGACCTAGAGCCCCGCTTGTTCCCTGCTCCCCGGATCCCGCTCCAATGCTTCGATCGCCGGGTGCGCCGGTTTGTTTTCGGCGCGGACAGAATAATTATGCACCATGGCTGCATATTGTCAAGATCCGGGCGGTCAGGGACTCTTGGTGCCGGCGACGCGACGGCGACGGGGCGTGGGGCTGGATCGTCGGGACGTCGCCGAGGGTGGCGAGATCTTGCGAACGGGTGGCTACGAGCTCTGGCTCGCGATCTCTTCGATGCGTGCGCGGACAGTGTCCACCTGTTTGGCAGCACGCAGCACCATGAGGATCGTGTCGTCGCCCGCGATTGTACCGAGAACCTCGGACCATTCCTCCCAGTCGATCCCGAGCGCCACCGCCTGTGCGCCTCCCGTGAGGGTGCGCACAACGAGTAGGTTCCCTGCGCCCTCAGCCGACACGAAGAGCATGGGGAGGAGGGTCTCGAGCGGAGGGCTGTGCTCCCACTCGTCCGGGAGCGTATAGCGGGAGGAGTTTGCCGCGCCGGGAAGCTTCACGAGTCGGAGCTCCCGGATGTCGCGGGACAACGTCGCCTGCGTCACCTCGATACCTCGTTCGGCCAGAAGCGCGCGCAGTCCCTCCTGGTTGGTCACGCGGTGTTCACGCACCAACTCCAGAATGGCTGACTGCCTCTCCCGCTTGGCCACGGGCATCGACTCAGCCCGCGTCCGAGACGAGCTTCTGGATCACGTCGGGCTCGAAGCCCACGCTCCGCCCTGCTTCTTCGCCGTCCTTGAACAAGATGATCGTGGGCACGCCGCGAATCTCCAACCGTTGCGACAGATCGGGAGCCCGATCGGTGTCGATCTTGACCACGAGCACCCTGCCCCGCTGCTCGGCCGCGATCTCGTCCATCAGCGGCGCGATCAACTTGCAGGGGCCGCACCAATCGGCGTAGAAGTCCGCGAGCACAGGCGCTTGCGATTGGAGCACCGTCGCTTCGAAGTCCTCCTGGGCCACCTTCACGGGTCGGTCCAGAAGCAGGGGCCGTGCGCAATCGCCACACTGCGGGTGCTTGTCGGCCTTCCCCACGTCGACGCGGTTCAGCTTGAGGCAAAACTGGCACCGGAGCGTAACGAGCTTGCTCGTAACCTCCATTCAGACCCTCGTTCCAGGCTTTGCGGACTCGCTTTCGATCTCGGAGCATAAACTGGGGGGCCGGCGAAACCCACCGACCCCCTCCCGTACCATCAAGGTAATCCGTCCGGCTGATTCAACGGAAGGAGTACATGACCCTTCCGAGGATGAGACGACCGATCTCGGGAGCTCCGACGAACTCCTGGTGCTTGTCGTCGAGGACGTTGGTCACCGCCAGTCCGATCGCGGCGCCGGTCACGCCCGGAAGCCTAAGCTGGACGTTCGCATCGAAAATGGCGTATCCCTCGACGTCACCCACGAAGACGCCCGAGTTCATGGGGAAGCCCTGGAGCCCACGCACGCGCCCTTCGATGGAGAGCCCGGACCGGGCGTTGTCGTAACGGGCGGAGAGGCTCCCCTTGGTCTTGGGCGCGTTCAGGGCGATATCCGTGGGCCTCGAGCAGTCGGCGGAGCTACTGTCCTCGAACGCGAAGCACTCCTCGTTCACGAACGAGAAGGATCCCCGCATCGAGAACTGAGGATTCACGATGATCTGCGTCGCGAGATCGAAGCCCCACACGTCCACGTTCCCGAAGTTCCGGTAGGTGAGAATCAGGTCGGGGGTCGTGGCTTGGTCCGGTACGACGGTGCCAACGGGCAGCTGGGCGATCGTGGCGGTCAGCTCGCTCACGACGAAGTCGGCGAGCCCAGCCGGCACGACGCCCCCCTGGACAAGCGGAGTGATCCGTCCGCCGAGAAACTCCGCAACCGAGCCCGGATCGAAGAACACGGTGGGTGTCTCCACCCGTAGCGGACCCACGAAGTCGTCGATCGAAGATCGCCACACGTCCGCCGACAGCAGGACCTTGTCGTTGATCAACCCCTTGTACCCGAGCTCGATCGTATTCGTGATCGTCGGCTTGATCCGGTCGATGGCCAGGGGGCCGAGAGGGTCCCCTACGAACGGCGCTCGTCCCGCCTGGGCCTCTTCCTGGCTGAACCGAAGCAACCGCGACTGGATCTCGCCGGGGTCCGGGTCCTTGAAAAACGGCGCCAACGGGCCGAGGGCGACGTCGCTCGCGGCGGCGAAGTCGACCAGCGAGTTCCAGACGAGAGACGCATCGGCCGGCACTTGGGCACCGGCAGCGAACGGCGAGCGCATGCACAGGTCCATGAACCCGCCGGGGCAGCGGTCTTCAAAAGTGTAACCGGTCTGGGGCACTCCCCGCGTGCGGATGTCGTACTTCGCGCCTTCGATGGGGAGTGGCACCACTCCCGCCAGGATGTCGAGGAACAGGTTGTTCGTCGACGGCGTGCTAAACGCTCTATTGTAGGTGACGCGGAAGTTCTGGCCGTCCGTGGGGCGGAAGACGAGGGCCGCTCGTGGAGAGAAGTTCGGGTCGTCGAGCCGTGAGTGTTTATCGACCCGTAGAGCGGCGACCAGGTCCACGCGGTCGGAGAGGCCCGTTTCCGAGTGCAGGTAGCCCCCGATCTCGAAGATGTTGTCGTCGTCCTCGTTGATCCCGTTGATGGCCCCTTCCGTACGCGGAACGGTCTGCTGGATGTCCAGCCCGTAAATGAAGCTCTGACGGTCACCGACGTCCGCTGCGTGTTGGAGCTGGCCCGCGATGAAGAGTGACTTGTCGATGATCTGCTGGCCGGTCTGGTACACGAACGTGTCGCCCGCGTCACTCCCGTTGACAAACGCCTGGGCGAAAAAACGCCCCTTACGGAAGCGTGTCTGGCCGAACCAGTACTTCCACCCATCCGCCAGACCTGTCCCGATCCCGGTCATCTCGTTGCTGACGATGTTGTTGAGCCCGCCGGTGAAGATCCACTCGGTGTCGTCGTCCGGACGGACGTCCAAGCGCACCTCACCGCCCCACCGCTCCATGTCATTATTCCGATCCCGGAGTGTCGGGTCGTCCTCCTTCGCTGCCTCCTCGCGCGGATCGACGAATTCCCAGTCGTTTCCGCGCATGTACTGCCCGGAGACCTTGAACCCCACGGTCTCGCTCACACGCGTCGCGTGGCGGAATTGGCCCTGGAACACGGAGCGCTCGCCGCCGGCGAGGCTGATATCTGTGCCCTCGGAGTCGATGGGCGACTTCGTGATGATGTGAAGGACGCCGGCCGAGCTGTTGGGGCCATAGAGAGCCGAGCCTGGCCCGAGCACCGCCTCGATGCGGTCGATGTCCGTGTTTGTGATGGGGATGAAGTTGTGGGCGTTGAGGCGTAGCGACGGGACGGCTGCGTACCGGTTGTCGTGCAGGGTGAGCAACGCACCTGAAAAGACGTTGTTGAAGCCGCGTGCCACGACGTTGCTCTGCGACAAGCCGGTTTGGACGATGTCCACGCCGGCCAAGCTCTTCATGTGGTCCACGTGGGTGAGCGCGGGTCGCTCCGTGATGACCTCGGTGCTCACGATGGACACCGACGCCGGCGACTCGAGGAGCTTTTCCTCTCTGCGCGACGCCGTCACGATGATCGGATCGATCGCCAGCGCGAACGACGTGAGCTCGATCGTGATGTTGGTGACCTCATCCGAGCCGATGCGGACTCCGTCCAGGCGCGCGTCCGTATACCCGATCAAGGTCACGAGGACCGAGTACCTGCCTGCTTGAAGCGTGAAGCGGAACTGCCCGCTCTGGTTGGTCAGATTCCCCGTGGCCTGAGCCCCGGAGGCGCCAAGGATCTCCACGTTTGCGTTTGCCACAGGAGCCGCAGTCTCCGCGTCGACGACGAGCCCGGTCAGCGTGCCGGTTTGGGCCTCGACGGAGCCGGAGAAGGCCCCCCACGTGAACAGGACAGCGGCGACGTGCACGACCGCTCTTCGCCGGGTTTGCATGTGTGGCACCTTGAGTGTGGGTTTGGCGGGTTGCGCGCGAGGGGCGAGCCGGCGATTGGGTCGGGAACGGCGACTCGTTCTCGACCTCCGTCCAGGACCCAGCGGGGTCCGCCGGCCTCGTGCACGTGGACGATCGATGTCGCGAGGAATATCTGGATGGCCGAACGGTTACGCAACGAGACCCGGACCTCTGGAGACGGGGCGCGACACACACCGGGCGGCCTGGCGTACCCTGCCCCGGGGGAGCATCATGCGGCGGCCGAACGCGGCCGTGCCCACCCCTTCGACGACCTGCAAGGAACAGGAGTATCAATGTCCGAGCTCACCTCCCTCGAGACGATCCGGGAGGCGCACCTCCGAATTCGCTCGGACGTTCACCGGACGCCGATGTTCTCCTCACGCCGCCTCGGCGCTGAGGTCGGAGCTCCGCTTCACCTGAAGATGGAGAGTCTACAGAAGACCGGGTCCTTCAAGGTGCGAGGAGCACTCAACAAGCTGCGGGTGGCCGGGGTCGAGGCCCGCGCGGGTGTCGTGACGATTTCCGCCGGGAATCACGCCCAGGCATTGGCGTGGGCAGCGTCTCGAGCTGGGGTGCCGTGCACGGTCGTCATGCCCGCGGGCGCCTCTCCCGCCAAGGCCGAAGCGAGCACGGGGTATGGCGCCGAAGTGATCTTGGACGGGCCGGTCCACGAGGCCTTCGAGCTGTCTCGGACAGTGGCCCGCGAGCGGGGCATGCTATTCACCCACCCCTTCGACGATCCCGACATCGTTGCGGGCCACGGGACCGCTGGCCTCGAGCTCGTTGACCAGGTCCCGGATCTGGCCACCGTTGTGGTGCCCATAGGTGGCGGCGGGCTGATCGCGGGCGTGGCGGCCGCAGTAAAGCACCTTCGACCCGATTCACGGGTGTTCGGCGTGGAGCCGGAGGGGGCCGCCGCCATGACCGAGAGCTTGCGGCTCGGCCGTCCGGCCCGGCTCGAGAGCGTGAGCTCGATCGCGGACGGGCTCGCGCCACCCATGGCGGGCGTGATCCCCTACCACCACGTCCAGGCCTTCGTCGAGGACGTCGTTCTGGTCAGCGATTCCGAGATTGCCGCCGCCGTCCGGGCGATCGCTGAAAGCGCGAAGCTCGTGGTCGAGCCCGCGGGCGCCGCCGCAGTGGCAGCCCTCCTCGCTGGCAGGATCCCGGAGCTGGGCGACGGTCCCGTCGTGGCCATCCTCTCCGGTGGAAATATCGACTTGGATCGCCTGGCGAGCATACTGCACCCGTCCGGGGAGACCGGGGAATGAGGCGTCGCCGAAGTCTGGTCGCCGTCGAGGCGCCGCGGGCGGCTTATTCCGCCTAGACGGCTCACAGCACTTCGAGGAGTCGCAACGTTGTGTCGCTATGTCGCCTACGTCGGGGACGAGATGCCGGCCCGAGGACTCGTCTTCGGCGGTGACCACTCGCTCGAGACCCAGAGCTTCGCTCCCAAGGAGCTACTCCAAGGAAGCGTGAACGCGGACGGGTACGGAGTCG
Organism: Longimicrobiales bacterium; assembly: GCA_965248625.1. GTDB lineage: Bacteria > Gemmatimonadota > Gemmatimonadetes > Longimicrobiales > Gaopeijiaceae. The sequence continues at coordinate 5,033,784 of OZ252109.1, forward strand.
CTTGGTACCACGAGGGACGGCCAACCCGAATCCGGGAGGTGCGGCCGATCTGGCAGGATCCCGATCTGGAGGGAGTGCTCAGCTACGTCCGGTCCCCGTGCATGATCGCGGTCGTCCGGAACGCCACCCTCGGGATTCCCGTCGACCGCGCCGGTCTCGCGCCGCTCATGTCCGAGCGGTGGACCTTCGCGCTGAACGGCTTCGTCCAAGGGTTCCGGCGCACCGCGATGCGCCGCCTGCGGGCTTCCTTGAGCGACGAGCTGTATGCGCGCATCGAAGGAACTTCGGACACGGAGACACTGTTCATGCTCGCAGTCGCGGAGCTCCGACAAGACGCCTCGGTTGGCGAGGCGCTAGCACGAGTGGCGGATCGAGTGCTGTCGTTCGCTCGGGAGGTGGGCCTCGAGGCTCATTTGAATATGATCCTCGCTGATGGCCAGGCGATGGCGGCTACGCGGACCTCGATCAGCGACGCCACGAACTCCCTCTACGTCTCGAGTCGTGGACCGTTGTCCCAGGGTGGGGTCCTGATCGCGTCCGAGCCTCTGGACGCCGAGGGGGGCTGGCAGAGGGTGCCGCCCCATCACCTCGTGGAGGCTTCCGCCGGCGAAGACGCGTGTGTTTCCCCCCTCTCTTGAGATTCACGGCCCCTCGCGAGGTGCGCTCGAATGCGAACGGGACCTCGTGGAGTCTTCGAGGCTGGCGTTCGTCTCAGCCGGGACGAGACGTGGGGGTCAGTCCCGTGGTGAGCCGATCGCGAGCGCGTAACGCCCGTCCGCGTCCGACCACCACTGCGTCAGATCGAAACCGGCTCGGCTGAAGAGGCCCCTCACAGTGGGGCGGTCGTATTTACAGCTGATCTCCGTGCGCAGCGTCTCGCCCTTCTCGAAGGCCACGACCGGCCCCCCGGGCACGACGACTGTCTGTGGTGCTAACGATTCCAGATGCATCTCGATGCGCCCACGCTCGTCGTCGTAGAAGGCGCGGTGGCGGAAGCGGGCCGGATCGAAGTCGGTGCCAACCCGCGCGTTCAGAACACTGAGGACGTTGAGGTTGAACGCGGCGGTCACTCCCTTCGAGTCGTTGTACGCCGCCTCGAGGTCTTCTTTGGACTTCTCCACCCCTGGACGAAGGTCGACGCCCAGCAGGAACACGTCGTGCGCTCGGATTGCGCCGCGCACCCTACCGAGTAGACGGGCTGCTTCGTCGTCGTCGAAGTTCCCGATGGTGCTCCCGAGCAGGGCGAACATCGATGGCGCCGGAAGAGATCGTGTCAGCTCGAGAGGCCGAGTCAGATCCGCGACTTCGGGCCTCACGTCGAGCGTCGGATACTCCTCCCTTAGTCGCGCCGCCGTCTCGTGGAGGAAATCGGCGCTCACGTCCAAGGGGACGTACACGGCCGCGCGGCTCTCCTCGGTCATCGCGTCCAGGAGGATTCGCGTCTTCTTGGCGCTTCCAGCGCCGAGCTCCACCAGAGACGCCGGCCCCGCCGCCGTGATCAGGTCGTGAGCCACTCGCCGCAGAAGGTCGCGCTCGGCCCGGGTGAGGTAATACTCGGGAAGCCGTGTGATCTCCTCGAACAGCTCCGATCCTCGCCCGTCGTAGAAATACTTCGACGAAACCGTCTTCTGGGGTAGCGCAAGCCCGTGGCCGACTTCCTGGATCAGCCCGCGATCCGTCGCGGGTGTGCGGGGGGCTTCCTGGGTGCGGGTCGCTTCCTGGGAACGAGTCTCGACGGCTTCCGAGCCCTGGATCATCTCTTCCACGTCATCCGTCCCTTGCACAGCGGAAGCCGGCGAAGATTTGCCGGCGTATCGGGTAGTCCCAGTTCCGGAACGTGTTCCGAATGACGCCGGGCCGGGTGGCCCAGGAACCGCCCCTCAGAACCATGTATTCGTCGCCAAAAAAGACCTCCGAGTACTCCGGGTAGGGAAAGGTCTCGTACCCTGCGTAGGGTAGAAAGTCCGAGGACGTCCACTCCCAGACGTCGCCGATCATTCCGTAGCATCCGAGGGGCGACACGTTTCTCTGATACGTGCCCGCCGGGGAGGCCTGAAACCGAGTGGCGTCCAAGTTCGCGAGCGCGCTTGTGGCGGGCTCTTCGCCCCAGGGGAAGGTCCGTGCCGTGCCGCTCGCCGCGTCCCACCCCGCGGCGACTTCCCACTCCACCTCCGTGGGGAGCCTCTTGCCCGCCCATCGAGCGAAGGCCTCCGCCTCGTAGTAGCACACGTGGCAAACCGGCAACGACGGATTCACGGCAAAGGGCCGTCCCATGACCTGGGTCCACCAATCGCCTTCCCGTCGAAACCAGAACTTCGGCGCCTCCGTTTGTGCGCCGTCACGCCACACGCGCCCCTGCTCGCTCCACAGCGAGTCGGCGGCGTAGCCACCGTCGTCGATGAACTCGGCAAAGGACCCGTTCGTCACGGGATCGCGGTCGATCCAGAACGGATCGACCTGGAGCACGCCACTCGGGCGCTCGTTGTCGTATGCGCGGCTCCGATCGTCGGTGCCCACCAGGACGTTTCCACCGGAAAAGAACACCATTTCTGCCCCCGGCCGGAAGGGTCGGCCATCGGACCCCGATAGGCTCGGAACCAAGGGATAGGGGCGGGTCATGAGCTGAAGGGTCTGCAGGATCGTCTCGTTGTGCTGGTACTCGTGCTGAAGAACCAGGTTGAACCCGAAGCCCTCCCGGAGCAGGGGTGTGTCCGCCGCGAGGTCGAGCGTTTGAATCCTCCGCACCACTGTCTCTCTGACACGGGCCAGATAGTCGAGACATTCGTCCCGTTCCGGGAGGCTCAGGTCATCGCGTACCGAACGCGGATTTTCGAAGGGGTTGTAGACGCCGCGCAGGCCCTCCGAGCCAGTGACGTCGCCGTCGATGTTCTCGACGAGCCAGACCTCCTCGAAGTGCGCTATGTGGCCGAGGTCCCAAATGATGGGGCTCATGAGGGGATCGTGCTGACGCCTGAGGTCGTCCTCGCTCAGGGGCTCGATGAGGCGCAGCGTCCGCTGTCGGGTTTCCTCGAGGAGCGCAAGCACCGCCTTGCGATCCAGCGCTCGCCGAAGTTGGGGCTCCATGCAGATCCGTTATCTCGGGTTCGTCCGTCGAGCGCCACAACGCCATGGGCAGCCAAAAGTTCCGCCGGTTCTCTTGGCAATGCCGGCTGGACTATTGCTCGAGCGGGCCCGCAAGGGCGCGGGGAGCGCCATCCGAAGCATCGGTCTCTTGCGGACCGTGCGCTGGAGATTGGTCGAGGGAGTGCCGGACACTTCGAATGAACTCGTCCACGGACCAGGGCTTGGGAAGAAGCGGCAAAGACGCGTCGAGGAACTCCCCTTTCCGGAAATCGGCCGCCGAATACCCGCTCGTGAACAGGATCTTCGGCGTGCCACCTTCTTCGAGGATTCTCCGGCACATCTCCTCGCCGCCCATCTCGGGCATCACCACGTCGGAGAAGACCAGATCGATCGTCGCGCGGTGCTCCATGAATACGGCCAGCCCCTCCTCTCCGTCCGCAGCCGTCAACACGCGGAATCCGAAGCGCTCCAAGCCACGGGTGGCAGAGCGGCGGAGCCCCTCGTCGTCTTCGACGACCAGGATCGTCTCGGATCCCCCACGTAGCTGCTCCGCTGCCTCCTCGCGGGCTGAAACGGGCGCGCGAACCTCCATTCTTGGCAGATAGATGCGAACTTCGGTGCCGACCCCGAGCTCGCTCTCGATCTCGACGTAGCCGTCATGCTGCTTGACGAGTCCGTAGACCATCGCCAAGCCGAGCCCGTCTCCACCCGCCGCTCCCTTCGATGTAAAAAACGGCTCGAAGGCATGCTCTCTCGTCACCGCGCTCATCCCTACACCGTCGTCCCCCACCGACAGTAGGGCGTACCGGCCGGGCTTCGCCCCTTCTCGGTCCGTACAATCCGCCTCGTCAAGCGTCACCGGGCCGAGACGGACACGAAGGTCGCCTCCCTCCGGCATGGCATCCCGCGCGTTGCTCGCGAGCGCCAGCAGGATCCTCTCCACGGCCCCTGGATCGACTCGGGCGATGCAATCTGCATCGGCGTCCAATTCGAGTTGGATGTCGTCCGGCACGGTGCGCCGAAGAAACTCCCTGGATTCCAGAACGAGCTGGCTCAGGTCGAGGGGCTGAAGCTCCAGACGCTCCCGTCGGCTGAAGCCCAGCAGCTTACGGATCACACCGGCTCCGCGACGCGCCGCGCGCTTCACCTCCATAAGCTCGTCGGCAAGCTGTTCCTCGCCCCTGGGAAGGCGCTCGGCTATGAGGTCCATCTCGGTCATCACCACCGTGAGGATCGTATTGATCTCGTGCGCGATGCCGCCGCTCAGCTGACCGATCGCCTCCATTTTCTGGGCCTGTCGCAGCCTTGTCTGGAGAGCCAGCCGATCGGTGATGTCTTCCGCGAACATCTCGAATCCTTGGAGACCACCCCAGTCCGTGCGTAGCACGCGCCCGGTCAAACGGACAGTGATTTCGCTGCCATCCAGCTTGCGCCACCGGACTTGGCGCTCCTCCACCCGGTCCTGCCGGTTCCCCGACTCCACGAGATATCGACTCAGGAATTCCTCACGGTCGGCGGGGTCCACCCAGATGTCCCGACCCAGGTCGAGGGCGAGGACATCGTCCGCGTTGGCGTAGCCGAGCATTTCCACCAGCGCCGGATTCACGCGGACGAACCTCCGCTCCATGGAGGAGCGGTATATCCCCTGTACGGCGTGTTCGAAGAGGGCTCTGAGATCTGCTTCAGACTCCCGTAGGGCCCGTTCGATCCGGACGCGCTCCATCGCGTATCGGATCGCCCGTCCCAGTAGCACTGAGTCGATCTGCCCCTTCACGAGGAAGTCCTGCGCGCCGCGGCTGACCGTGCGAGACGCCATCTCCTCGTCGTCCTGACCGGTGAGCAAGATCAAAGGAACTTCCGGGGCGGCGGCCCTGACCCGGGCGAATGTCTCGAACCCGCTGCTGTCGGCGAGGTTGAGGTCGAGTAGGACGACGTCCCACGACTCATCGACCAGCAGCCTCAGTGCGTCGGCCAGCCGGGGAGCACACTCCAAGACCGGATCCCCTTCCGTGTCGGCAGCGAGGAGGATCTCGATGAAGCGGCTGTCCGCTTCGCTATCCTCGACCAGAAGGATGCGGGTGCCCGGGGGAATCACATCCCTCCGCCCGGTGCTCGGCGTTCGGCTTGCGAGCTCATACGTCGTCCCTCGTCGTCACCGATGCAGGGGTCGTCTTGTCTTCCTCGGCATCGCTTCCCCAGGCAGCTCGCACGGCGTTTCGGCGAGCACTCTGGAGGACGCCGAACTCAGACCATCAGTTTCGGACCGGGCAGCCGGAAAGTTGACGTTCGACGCACACGTCTCCATCCACGAGCTGGCTGGAGGTCCGGCGCGACCTCAAGTCGCACGCAATGTCTGCAGGCGGCGCATGATCACGATTCCCACCATGGGACCCAGTGCCAGGACGCCGAATGCGACACGCCAGCCGTACGCCGTCTCGAGCTCGATGGTGAGCCAGATGGTGGCGGCAGTCAGGAGGAACCCCAGTGATGTCTGGAGCGTGAGGGCCGTGCCAACGGCGTGACTCGGAGCGACCTCGGTGACCACGGCGCTGAACTGGGCGCTATCGGCGACCACCGAGAAGCCCCACACGGTTGCGACGCCGAGCACGAGCCACATGGGTGCCGCCGTGAGCCACCCGATGGTGATCGCACACGTAGCGCTCACACCCATCGACCAGACCGTCACGCGCTCGCGCCCCAGCCGGTCGGCCCAGGTCCCGGCCAACACCGCTCCGAGTCCGCCGACCGCGATCACAACGAAGGCGGTCCCTCCCGCGAGCGCCGCGGCCTGAGCGGCGCTTCCGGGCGACCGCCCGTAGAAATCGACGAAGAACAGGCTGATCATCGCCCACATGGGGTAGAGCTCCCACATGTGGCCGAGGTAGCCTCCAATGGCCAGGCGGGTCTCGCGATGGCGTAGGACTACGCCAACGAGCTTCCAGGAAAACGGTCGCCGGTCGAAGCCATGTGGGCCGTCGCGATACGCGACGAGGACGAGCAGGCCACCCGCAGCCGCGGCCAGGGAGGCGCCGATCACGACGAGCTGGATCCCGGCGCCCTCGATCGACCTCATTAGATACGGGGCGGCCTTCCCGACGGTCAGCGCTCCCACGATCGTCCCGATCGCGAAGCCGCGAGCGCTCTTGAACCACGTGGAGATCATCTTCATTGCCGGCGGATAGACGCCGGCGAGGAAGAAGCCGGTGAGAAACCGCAAGGCGAGGGCAGACGCGTATCCCGGCGCCCCCAGAAGAGCGACGTTTGCCGCTGCTCCGGCCAAAGCCGACACGGCAAAGTAGCGCGCCGCGGGGATCACGTCGGCGAGGTTGAGGAGCGCGGCCGCCGCCGTGCCACCGACAAAGCCGAGCTGAACCACCGTCGTGAGCCAGCCCGCTTCCGACTGGGTAAGGCCCCAGATGGCACTGAGCTCCGGTGAGACTGCGCTGGCGGTAAACCACAGCGACATGCCCATCAGCTCGGCGACCGAGAGCATGGCAAGCGCGCCCCACGCTCGAGATCCGACCCTCCGTGTTCCAGCGGAGCCGTCGCTCTCGCTCATCTTCCTGCAGTTCTAGAATTGCACGTCGTTCGGGGCACGTGGCTTCACCACCCACCGGAGCGGGTTCTCCACGGGAGACGCTGGCACAAGGAGCCCCGTGACGTCGATCACCAGATCAGGCGTGTAGCGCGCGAGGTTGAAGGTGATGTCGACATCCAACACCATGACGACTTCCCCGTCGCTGACGTCGGTCAACGTGACGAGGAAGTCACCATTCCCGTCCGTCTCCGTCGAAACGATGGTCGCATCCCGCAGCAGCACGGGAACCGCGTCCAGCGCCCCGCCCTTGGCCGTCGCGGCGTCCATCGCCGATACGACGGGCGGCGGAAATTGCAGCTGCGGATTGCCGAAGTTCCGCAGCTGGTCCACTTGATCCAACGTGGGCTGACCGTCGGTTGCGCTCGTCCTGCCCAGGAGTCGAACCGTGTCGGGCGGATTGATGTTGAAGGGGAGCACGTTCGTGGTGCGAATCGCCACCGTGTCTCGAGCGTTCCAGAGGTGGAGCGTGAAGTCACCGAAGGTCACCGGGTTGTTCATGGCGAGACCGCTGACCCAGACCTTCCGCCCCGCGCTGGCCGCGCGTGCCTCCGCGATGGTCAGGCGTGGATAGCCTACACCGATCGTCTGGGGTACGGATCCGGCGTCCGGGATGAAGAACTCGGCCGTGTCGGCCTCGACCACACGCAGGCTGTCTCCCAGGGTCGCCGACATCGTGTCTACGAGCATGCGGTACGTTCCCACGGGCACCTGCTCGAACTCGAACTCGCCCTCCGAGGACGACGTCGCCGACGCGACTGTCTCGAGGGTCTCAACACTGCGCAGGCTCACGGCAAGCCCTCCGAAGCCAGGCTCCCCGACTTGTTCGGTCTCGCTGCCGTCTTCGTCGAAGTAGACGAAGCCACGAACGCTCCCCACCTGTTGCAGCTCCACGTCGGCCGAGAAGCGTGGCCGCAACTGCCACCTCGGGCCCATCGGACCGGGGTCGATCGGCACCAGAATTCCCCTCAGCTCGACGATCTTCGCGTTCGGGATCAGGCCCGAGAACTGGATCCCGGAGCCGTCGTCGACGAACACTTCGAGTGGCCCCGAGTCGTCGTCTACCGTGACCACGAGATGGTTGTCCGAGCTCATGGTGTCGGCAACGGTGATGTCTTCCACGACGACGAACATCGCGTCGAGCCGCCCACCGTCTGCCGTGGTCGCCGCCGCGGTCGTCACGCTCACCGGGTCGGGAACGGTGCCGAAGGCGCTGAGAAGCAACGGACCGACCTGGTCGAGCACGGGCTGGCCGTCGCTTTGGGCAGTCAATCCCTGCAGCCTTACGCTGTCGCCCGGAAACACGCTCGTCGACGACAGGTTCAGCGCGCGGATCGCGTACCCTTCGGATGCGAGGTGCACCGCCCTGTCGGTGAAGCTGCCGGGGGAGTTCAAGATGATGCCTTCCGTGAACACCGTCTGGCCCGCGTCGAGCCCTCGGACCTCTTCGACGGTGAGCCGTGGAAAGCTCAAGCCGAACCGGACCGTCACGGAGTCGGCAGCCGCAACCGTAAACGACATCGAATCCAACTCGACCACGGAGAGGCTGTCGGACAGGAAGCGATCGTCGGGCCTAAGCTCCACGCGGCCTACCGGGACGTCCGGAATAACGAACAGACCACCCTGGCTGGTCGTGGCGGTACCAATGACCTCACTCGTCCCCGACAGCAGCAGCTCGACGGGCAGGTTCTCGAAGGGCGTATCCCGGCCGTTGTCGAATTCTCCGGAGCCGTTCTCGTCTCGATAGCCGAACCCTCGAACGAGCCCCGTAGCTTCGACCCGTAGCACATTGTCGGCATCGAAGGTGTCGCAGCTCACGAACGCCGTAACGACTCCAATGACGAGAACGGCGCGGGCACCCGTTGTTGGAAGAAGCTGAGCGATTCTACCGAGTCGACCCGGCATGATCAGCTCCTGATCCGCAGGCCCACGCGAAACACGCGGCCCAAGGTCTGGGGAATCAGGATCTCGCCGAAGCCGGGATTGACGATCAGCGGGACCTCGACGTCGCCGGTCGCGGCGTCGGTTGTGAGATCACCGGAGACGTCCACCAGGAAGAGCGCCCGGTCCCGCACGCCGATCTCGGGCTCGAGCACGTTGAGGGCCTCGATGACGACCTCTGCCGTACCCCTCCCGACGCTGGCGATCCCCAGGGAAACGCTGAGGTCCAGGTAGTTGAGCGCGGGGCCGCGGCAAGCGTTTCGCTCTGCGAACTGCCCGATCTGGTCAGTCAGGCAGCCCCAGCGGGCCGCCACCGCCGAGACCTCCGGGCTTGCGAGAACGAAGGCGGGGTCGTTTCGGAACGAACCATCCCCGTTCGCGTCGACTCCATCGCGAAACCCGGGTGTGAACGGGACCCCTGACCGGTAGCGGTAGAGCGCGCCGAGGGTGATACCGTTCAAGGACGGCAGCCTGTACGACATTGCCAACGACGCGCTCTGCGGTGCGTCGAAGTCGGACCGGCCCTCGGTCCAGTCGGTACCCGAGAGTCCTTCTGGAAACGGATTGAGCTGGCTGTCGGGGCGTCCGGATCCGGCACCGAGCCAGTTGTCGCGCGTAGTGGAATACGTATAGCCGGCAAAGAGGTCGAGCCCGGACGAGCGATGCTCGAGGGCGATCGTGAGGCCTCGGTACTCGGACCAACCGTCCGAGTCGAGCGCCCAGACGGCGTCGAATCCTTCGAACCGGCGAAACTCGGCGAAATCGGCCGGCGCGAGGACTGCCCCCTCCCTGGCCAGCATTCCGAAAAGCGGGCGGCCGAACTGGTCGCGGCCCGAGGCCGCCCCGAGGCGGTTCAGATCGTCGCGACGCGGCAGGAACTCGGTGCGGCGTACAGTGCCGGAGACGTGAAGCGCCGTGTTCGTGTCGAGCACCTGCGTGATTCCAATGCTGCCTCGCGCCGTCCGCGGCGTGTGGAAGGCCCGGCTGAGCAGCGCCAAGCGCGGACCCACGATCGGTACCGACACAGAGTCCGGCCCCGCCGGCCATCGCCCAAGGTCGCCGAGCCCGCGCCGAACTTCGTGGTCGCCAGTGAGCGTGAGCGCTTCACCAAAGACCGCAGGGTCCACGAAATTGGACGACAAGCCGATGCCGCCGTGGACGAAGGTGCGGTTGCGCTGACCAAGGTCCCACTCGAAGCCGAACTGCGTCCCCGCCTGCGACAGGTCCGCGGCGATGTCCGTATTCGACAGCCCAGTCAACGTCAGCCAGCCGGTATTCAACGTGATGTCGTTGCGCGGCAGCCGGGTGATGTCCACCCGCATGGAACCGTTGACGAGCCCTTCAAGAGATCCTCGTCCAAGGCACGAGTACGCGCCACAACACGACGGACCGTGTCCGATCTCGTGATCGTCGCGTCCACCGACCGGTAGTAACGCAGCACAAGTCCCGCAGCGGCTTGGAAGGCGTCATGTCCGACACGTGTTTACCGGGACCGGTCGGGACCTCCTCTCCGTGTATAAGCCTCTTCTGGATAGACGTAACCGGGATCCAGGGTGGTTCCGTCCTCTGGCATGATTCGCAGGAGGTTGTCCCGGGCCACTTTCTCTGCAGCGCCAGTGGTCAATCTCGATAGGAGCCGATCGTACCGGCGGACAGTATCCTCGTACCCTTCGTAGCGCCCAACTGCATCTGATCCAATCACGAAGTTGTCGGGGTATTGCTCGATCAATCCCGTCCACGCACTCAGGTCCTCTAGCACGTAGTCCTCGTAGACCACCCAGGATAGGTCAATGTAGACGTGGTTTCTGTGAGTCGCGAGTACCGACGCCAGAACTACTGGAAGAGAATCGACGACTATGCGACGGCTGATGCCGGCATGGCACCAGATGAAGGTCGTGTTGGAGAACTCGTTGAACGCATGCAGCAGCTCCGGAAGATAGTCGGTGTCCCTCGCCTCTCCTTGCGGGGAGATGGGGGCAACGTTGTGGTGAATGCTCACGGGTAGACCGACTCGGCCAGCGAAGTCGAAGATGCGGAACAGTGCCGGGTGATCCGCGTGAGGACGCTCACCGGTCGTCAGGTTGGTCAAGTCATCGTGGCGAGACATCACCTCGCCGATTCCCTTGAACACACCGGGGAATTCCTTAATGCGCTTTACGATCATGTCCACCGCACCGAGGTCCGTCCCGTCGAATCCGGAGACAAACGGGAACAGCCGTTCGAGCTGAGCCGCCGCCCCGTGTACTCGGCGGTAGTCTTCGATCGCTAGTGCTAGGACATAATCAGTGTCTCGCGCTCGCACGACGCGGGAACTGCTATCCAGGTAATACGTTGGCCGGGAGGGGTCACCCACCGCCCATTTCTTGAGAAAGGGCATACCCGTGATGACCGCGTGGCTCACGTTGGCCTGGTCCATGGCCCACAGCACCGCCTCGATACGCCGGCCCCGTTCGCCAGCGGGCAGAGTGTTGGCCGGAGAGCTGTAGACTAGCCTCCCATCGACGAGGTATTCGCCGTTCTGTAGAAAGTCCAGGATATGGAGGTGGGAGTCGGCCGTGAGGGGAACCTGCACCGTCGGACTCACAGGCACGGGCGCCGAGGGCCTGGGAGGGCCATGCTGGGTTTGAGTTGCGCACGCCACCAACGTCGGCAACACCGTGACCATCAGTCCCACCGCGCGCAACGGACACGATTGAACTCCCTGGCCAGTGCCCAAAGCCAACCTACGTCCAGCAACTTCGATCACGAGCCGACCTCCTAGCGTCGCTTCAGATTCGCCGCGAACACGGGAGAAAAGATAGCCACCGTCCAGAGGGGAACGATAGCGCGCCGCAAGCTGAGTCTGCTACAGCTGGCCCAGGAGTTCGGCAAGGTGAGCAAGGCGTGCAAGATCGTGGGCTACAACAGCCGGCAGCAGTTCTACGAGATCAGGAGGAACACGCTAAGCTTCCGTGCGGGCGGAAGTTGTTGTAGTCGGCCCGCCAGTGATCGAGGACCCGCTGGGCGTCCTCGAGATCGATGAACCAGTGTTGCCGATAGGCACTCACGCCGAAGCAGCGAGTTGAACGCCTCGATATGGGCGTTGTCGGTCGGCTTGCCCGGTCGGCTGAAGGCGAGCCGTATTCGGTTCCCAAGGGGTGTGGGGTGTGATGCGCCCTCCGAGTTCATCGTGGTTTGATCAGAGGTCTACGCTGAGGCCAGTGCGAAGATTGAAGTCACCGTTCGAGAGGCCCTCCGGTGGGCGTGAGCCCCGTCGCCACTCAAGTGAGACCGTCGCCCGGAGAGTATCTGTGAGCGGTATCGAACCGCTCAGCTCGTTCAGAACCCTGGCATCCCCCAAATCCGTCAGTTCAGGGGTCGTCATGTCGTTCTCCCGAAAGGTTCGGATGTTGTGAAAAAACGATTCCTAAACCCTTCCGGGAGCGGCGTGGCCACCGCCGCCGCGCCCGACTCTTAACGGTCGCGCGCCGGCGGCCTAACTGTCAGGTGATGACCGTATCAATACACCTTGGTCCTTACACCTTGGTCCTTTGGCGTCCCGGGCGTTCGCCCGGCGCACGCTTTGCTCTTGCTCCACGGGGAAGCGGTTGCGATAGTCGGGGCATGGAGACGAGGGGATTCATCCGGCGCCGCCGGTTTCTGGCTGCTCGCGCTGCTGTGGCTGCCGGCCGGTGTCATGGCGACTGCGGCGGTGCGCTTCGGACCGGGGACGGGATCGGTGCCGCCCGGCATGTGGGTAATGGCGATGCTGATGTCGGGGGGAGGGCTGGTGTTCGTCGCGCCCTGCGGCCTGCCGCTGGCGCTGGGTTGCCGGCGGCTCTGGCATCTGGGCTACCGCCGCGGCGCCTGGTGGGCGGGCATCGGGCTCGGTGCTGTCACGGTGGCGGCGTCGCTGTTGGCGGGGCTGCTCGGGCCGCTGGCGATCGCGATCTATGCGGCCGTGATCAGCCTGCCGGTGTGGATCGCCTGGTGGTGGTTGGCGCGCCGGAGTTGATAACCGACGACGGCTGCAGGCTGGCGGTCACGACCGACCTGCCCGAACGCGGATTCACCAGGAATTGGAAGTGAACGTTGCCATGGGTGACTGGTCCACGAGAATCCCGACATCCTGTTGGAGGCGCAGCGTAGCGCACGCGGCAGATGATCGAACGGCACAGTCCCAATAGCCGCGCTTTCCAGACTGATGCGCAGCCCCGACCTGCAAAAAGGGTTCAGGGTACTGCGTGATCGCAATAAGCTTGAGAGCTAGGATCAAAGGGTGTGTAAAAAGAGAGGCGACGTACCTTTCCGCTGAGTAATAACCAGCGAACTCCGGGTGACAGCCCGGGGAAAGGAACGACGCCTCGTGAGGAAGAATACCGTGGGACCCGAGGGGGAGTCCAGGACGCCCGTGTGGGAAGTTCTGGAAGGCGTGGTGCGGGAGAAGGCGCAGGAGTTCATCCAACAGATCTTGGAGGAGGAAGTCACGGAGTTGCTAGGCCGAGAGAAGTCAGAGCGCAGGAGGGCGGTGGACGCGACCGAGGGCTACCGCAACGGATACGGCAAGCCGAGGCGGCTGGCGATGAGCTCGGGCACGATCACGCTCCGACGACCTCGGGTTCGAGGCATCGAGGAGCGGTTCGAGAGTCGGGTGCTGCCGTTGTTCGCACGGCGGACGAAGGAGCTGGGCGCTCTGCTTCCGGAGCTGTATCTGCATGGACTGGCGGAGGGAGACTTCGAGTTGGCGATGCGGGGTCTGCTGGGCGAGGGGGCACCGCTGTCGAAGTCTTCGATTCGGCGGCTGCGGGCGGGATGGACGGCGGAGTTCGAGGAATGGAGCCAGCGTCGCCTGGAGGGCCGTGAGGTCGTATACGTGTGGGCGGACGGGATCTATGTGAAGGCAGGGCTGGAGCGGGACAAAGCGGCGCTGCTGGTGGTGCTGGGTGCCATGCGAGACGGGACGAAAGAGGTGTTGGCCCTGAGGCCGGGCTACCGAGAGTCAGTCGAGTCCTGGTCCGAGGTGTTGCGGGATCTGAAGGCACGCGGCATCGAGGCGCCCCGGCTTCTGATGGCGGACGGTAACGCGGCGATCTGGGGCGCAGTACGGCAGGTATGGCCTGAGGCGGGTGAGCAACGGTGCTGGAACCACAAGATGAGGAACGTGCTGGACCGACTACCTCAGCGGGAGCAGGGCGAGGCGAAGGATCTTCTCAGGGCTGTGGTCTACGCACCGAGCCGGGCCGAGGCTGTGAAGGCCCGTGAGGCGTTCGCCAGACGCTACAGGCCGTGGTATCCGAAGGCGGTGGATGTACTCGAGGACGACTGGGAGCGGATGGTGGCGTTCTACGACTTCCCCGAGGATCACTGGAAGCATCTACGCACGACGAACGTGGTCGAGAGCCCGTTCGCTGCGGTACGGCTCAGGACGACGGCGGCGAAGCGATTCAAGCGGGTCGAGAGCGCTACGGCGCTGATCTGGAAGTTGCTCCTGGTGGCTGAGAAGCGGTTCCGAAGGCTCGACGCTCCTCACCTCCCCAAGGACGTGTTTGAAGGAAGGAAGTTCGAAGACGGAAAGCCCGTCTCAGACCAACAGCGGAAGAACGCCGCCTGATACGTTTACACACCTATTGACCCAACCTCAAGCTTGATATGACGTTCGAGAAGTTGATTGTTCGCCATGCCGAGCTCTGATGGTCGGCGACCGGATCGTGGGGGCAGTCGGGTGCAGTGGGGCCATGGGCTCTCAGGAATCAAGCGGCCTGCCAGGCGGGCGCGGATACGATGCAGTAGAAGTCAACGCCGAAAAGGTGGCTGGCCGGTAGCTGGGTCGTGCGTGGCTGCCCGAGCACCCGGCACGCAGTGCAGTGATGATCTGCTCCGGAGTGTGTCGCTTCCTTCCCATCCTGACCTCCTCGCTGTAAAACTTCAGACCAGGTCGATCCTAACATTGCACCTGGTCTCGTTTCAGGGGGTCAGGTCACGGGTGCGATTATGGGGCAACTCTGGGGGCACAATACAGATACCCCGAGCATATGAGCTTTTAGACACAACGACTTACTGGCTCTTTATATAGGCGAGATCGACGCGCCGGCCGAGATCGGCGAGCCCCGCGGCGCGTGCGACGGCGTAGATGGCGGCCGCAACGGCTGCGAGTGCGAGCGCCAGGTGCAGAGCGAGCAAGACGCCGTGTTCGGCGAGGAGGAGCGGCCAATACGGCGCGAGGTATTCAAGGCGCGGCCCGGCGAGAAGGATGGCCGAACCGGCGATGGCGGCGGTGAGGCCCGTGCTGATCTTCCAGGGTTGCATGGCGGGCTTCTCCCGTAGTCAGAGTTCGACTGCAGCCGGATCGCGGTCGGCGGGTCCCCGCAGCCAGGAGCCGTCGCCGCCCAGGCCGAGCGTGCGCAGGAGATGGGCCGCGGCCGGTCCGTTGGCGTGGAGCGCGAACCCGGCCGCCGCTTTCGCCTTGATGGCCCCTTCGCGGTAGTTGCCGGACGCGACCTCGATGTTGACGCGTCCGGTTCGCCCCTCAGAGTCGGTGTACTCGATCTTGGGCGTCCGGGTAGAGCACGTGCCCTTCGTCGTCGACCGGGAGTCCGGCAAGCGGGCCGCCGATGCCGAACGGCACCGCACCGCCGGCGAACTCCGTCCTTCAGCCGTGCCGCCTCGCTCCCGCGCGCGACGGCGCTCTTGGAGTTCGGTGTCGAGCCGGATGCGCCCCACTGCTGCGCCCAGGTCGAGGCAGGCGCTGCTTCTCCTTCATGCAGGCGCGGTAGACGGCGGTGTCGTTGCGCGGCTTGCGCAGGCCGGGTGCGTGCGAACCGGATTTCCTGTCCCGGGATCCATTCCCCGTTCGGCGGCCCGCTTCCGGGCCTCGGCCACGCCGCTGCGGTGAGGGTCAGGACCTTGAACGGGTTGCCCCCGGGTCCGGTGGCCGTGGTCTCGGTGACGAGCCCGTCCCGTACCCAGGCGTTCACGGCCCGCCGGGTGGTGTAGGGGTGTCCGCCGAAGCGAGCCTCGGCGAGGTCGCGGTACGAGACGGCTCCGTAGACGCCGATGTCGGCGAGCCCGCGCGCGCACCGTTCGGGGAAGGAGGTGGACCCGCGGTCCCGGCTCGCGGCGTATTCTCGGCGGTGGCCGTCCCGCATGCGGTAGCGATTGCGGCTGGGTGGCGCGGCGGTCCGCGGGTCCGGTTCGACCGTGCGGTCGAACATCTCCTGGCTCCTCACCGACCGTCAGCGGCGCGGCCCGAAGGTCCGCTCCGGCACGGGGAGCGGCGGCACGGGATGGACGATCCGCCCCGGCGCGGGCGCGCGGGTCGCGGCCACGGCCACGGGTTCGCGCACGGCCTCGCGCTCGCGGTGCCGCGAGAGCACGAAGTCGGAGATCTTCTGCGCGTCGGCGGCGGCGCGGCGGATCTCGCGGGGGTCCTCCTCGAGCGCCTGGATCCAGCCCTCGACGTACGCGGCGCCCCGGCTCGGGTCATGGCCGACGCCCACGCGCTCGCCCGTCATCATGGCACTGATTTCGGCGCGGAGCTCCTCCTTCGCATAGTCGGGGGACCCGCCTGCATGGCGCAGCTCGCCAGGCGCGAGAGCGCGGAGCGGGCGTTGTTGGCGTGGATGGTGGTGAGCGAGCCGCCGTGGCCGGTGTTGAGCGCCTGGAGCAGATCGGCGGCCTCGCCGCCCCTGACCTCGCCGACGACGATGTGGTCGGGCCGGTGGCGCAGCGCGTGCCGCACCAGGTCGCGGATCGAGACGGAGGTCTCGGTGCCGACAGCCCCGGCCTCGAAGCGGAGGCAGTTGGCGCGGTCGATCCTGAGTTCGAGCGTGTCCTCGATGGCGACGATCCGCTCGTCTTCGGGCAGCAACTCGATCAGCGCGTTGAGGAGCGTCGTCTTGCCCGAGCCCGTGCCTCCGGAGACCAGGATGTTCCTGCGGGCCAAGAGGGCCGACCGGGCGGCCCCGAGGACCGTCTCCGGCAGCGAGCCCATGCGCACCAGGTCCTGAGCCGAGAACGCGCGGCCCCCGAACCGGCGTATGGTGATGGCGACCTCGGGACTCGCGGGCGGCGTGCAGATGGCGACCCTTGAGCCGTCCTCGAGACGGGCATCGAGGATGGGTCTGGCGGCGGGATCGAGGCCGAGCGGCCGGGCGATGTGGATCGCGGCGCGGTGGAGCCAGGCGGCGGTGAGTCCCGGCGCCTCGTGGGGCTCGAGTCGGCCGCCTCGCTCGATCCAGACGTTGCCGGGTCCGTTGATCATGATCTCGGAGACCTCCGGGTCCTCAAGGAGCGTCTCCAGGCCCGGAAGGAACGGCTTCAGGTGGCCGATTCCGCTTGCGCGCTTCATATCCGTCCCTCCTCGCGGAGCCGCCAGTAGCCCACGTCCCTCGGCAGATAGTGGGGTTTCAGGTAGACGCGCCGGGCAGGGAGCGACTTCGTGCCGTCGTAGGGCAGACAGATCGCCTGGTAGTTGGCCAACAGCGCGAACTCGCGCGGCGTGAACACGGGCTCCCTCTGCTGCCGGAACGACTTGCTCGCGCCGATCGTGCCGCGGCCGCCGCCTGCGCGCCCGGAGAGCAGCGAGAACTCCGGCCTGCCCGTGGTCTCGGTGAACGTGTAGGAGGGCTGCGTCTTCATGACGCTCCCGCACATCTCGGACGCGATCCGGGCCGACGACTCGTCGCTCAAAGACAGGAAGATCCGGGTGCGGAGCGTCTGGAGGAGCGTGCGCCAGGCCTCGCCTCCGGGGAGCACGGAGCGGAGCGAGGAGATCGACTGCGTGGCGACGATCGGGACGCAGCGGCACTGCCGGGTGAGCGCGAACGCCTTCTCGTCGCCCGAGGGATCGTCCTGGCCGACCGTGGCGAACGCCTGGTACTCGTCACAGATGAACACGGCGGGCCGGACGTAGCGTCCGGGCCGGCGGGCGAGTTCGGCGGGCCGCCGGAGCAGCGCCTGCATCCAGGCGTTCTTGAGCAGGACGCCGATGGCGCGGGCGAGCGGGGGGTTCGCGCCCGCGGGCATGTTGAGCGCGAGGACCTTGCCGCCCTCGATCAGCTCGCTGAGCGGCGGCAGCCGGCGGCGGCGGCCCGGCACGGGATGGCCGGCACCGTCGTTCTCGTCAGGCGCAGCTTCATCCGGCGGCTCCTCCTCAGCCGGCGGCGGCGGGCAGAACACGCCGGCGACCTGCGGCTGGTCGAACAGCGAGAGGAACACGCTGATGCCCTCGACGATCGACGTGCGGAGCTTGGCGTCGAGCGCCGTCCAGTCATGCAGATACCACCGCTCGATGGCCTCGACCTGCTCACGGAACTCGCTCCCCGCTCCGCCCCCGATCTCCTCCGTCTCGTATGCGACCTTGAGTTCCTTGAGCCGGTCCCGGAGTGCGGGGTCGAGCTGGCAAGCCGCCTTGTCCGAGCCGGGCACCGGCTCCCAGCCCCATTCCCCGAGGGGTTCCTTGTGAGCGGTGAGATCCTTGGTCGCGATGACGGCCCGCACCGGGCAGAGCCGGTCGGCCAGCTCGCGGGCCTCGCCGATCTTGCGGCCGAACAGTTCCGCATCCACCGTGCAGCGGTAGATGTCCTGCAGCGTGACCCAGCCCCCCGGCAAGAGCCGGTACAGTTCGATGATCCAGCGCACGAGATTCGTATAGGCTTGCTGCCAGAACGGTTCTCGGCTCTTGCCGAAGAGCTGGTTGATGAGGGAGGCGACGCCGTAGGCGAGCGAGTAGGAGTCGAGCAGCGGATCGTCGAGCGGGTTCCACTGCAACGAGCCGTCGAGCCCGATCTCGAGGTAGTCGCCGCCGCGCCCGGCGTCGTCGAGTATGCGGCGCACGCTGTAGCAGAAATCGCCCTTGACCTCGAGCACAAGGGCACTGGCCCGGCGCCCGGCCCGGTCGGCTTGCCACGAGAGGAGCTGCTGGGCGAACGGGTACATGCAGGCGGTGGTCTTGCCGGTGCCGACGGCGCCGACGACGAGGACGCCAGTGTAGAGCCCCTTCTCGGGAACGACGAGCCAGGAGGGCCGCTCGCTCGCGCGCGGAACGGATCGGATGGTGGAGCTCGCCGATCACGAGCGAGGGTGCGTCGTCCTCGGGCGAGGCAGGCCAGGCGGGGAGCCTGCCCCGGCCGCGGCGTCTTGCACGCGGCTGAAGCCACACCCTCCAGACCGAGAGGCACACGCTCCCGGCGAGGACGACGACGACGGCCGGGGCCGCGTAGTACCAGACGCGGATCACGGTGTGAAGGCCCGGATCGTGGTAGGCGATGAGGGCCAGAACCGGGTTGCCGCCCATGCCGGGGAACGGTGCCCGGAAAGCGTGGCCGGCGGCCGCTCCCAGAGCGGTGCCGATGATGGCGAGCGTAGCCGGCCTCATCGGTCCAACACCCTTCCTGGAAGGATCGATGGCTCGGGAGCGACCCCAGGAGGGCGGGGGCAGGTGCGCAAACACACCTGGCCCCGAACCCGTACCAGGCCCTCGGACTGGGGGGTCGCTCCCACCACGGCCGGTGCCGCCCGTGCGGTGCCGGCCGGCCTGGCCGCGTAGGCGCAAGACGTTGCCGTGTCGTGGCTTAGACCGCAGCACCGGCGCGCATCGCCGGAGGGCCAAAGTGCGCATCGGCCCCCCGCGTCGTTTGCGCACTCCAGTGCGGCCGTAAGTCGCGCGCCGGTCATCGGTAGCGCGCCCCCGCGAGACGCACCGTCCGCCAGGCGACGCCGCGGTGAATCGCCCCGCGGCCTGCCTGCCGGCGGGCCTGCTTCTCCAGCGCCACGCTGCGTTTCAGGGCGGCTTGCAGGCCTCCGAACTCGTCGAGGATCTGGACCGCGCCCTGAAGGATCGCCCGCTCGATCCGGGCAAGTTCCTCACGGATCCCGGCGTCGGGCTCGCCGGGGCCGGACGCCTCAGCCCAGCCGCTCATCACGGCCAGGGCCCGGTCCATCTCCCGCGAAGTGCGGGCGACGGCGACGACCTCGACGGACCGGCCTAGCCTGTGGAGCGCGAGCCAGAGCCCGCGGTGCGCCCCGCCCCACGAGCGTAGCGCGGTCGAGGTGTCGTGGCCGGGATCGACGTAGACGAACACGGCGCGGCCCGAGTCCAGTGCGACGGGCAACTTGAGCGGGAAGTAGCGCCTGGTGTCCCCGGCGGCGCCCCGGTAGAGGCGCGAGGGCAGCAACTCGCGCTCGATCCCGAGGGCCTCGAACGCGGCGACCTTCTCGGGTTCGGTCGGGAGCCAGGGCAGACCCGAGTGCTCGATCACGTAGTCGAGCGAGAGCAGGCGGCGCATGAGCACGTCGGCGGACGCCGTGCGGCGGCGGCGGATGTGCTCGGTTCCGAGCGCGCGGTATAGACCCCGGGAGAAGATCCGGCACACGCGGCCGATCCCCCGAACGCCCGGCACGGTCTCCTCGGCTGCCGAGCCCTGCGCGATCAGCGCGTGGACGAGGCGGCGCGCCCGCTCGTGATGCGTGTCCAGGAACCGCGTCGCCTGTGTGCGGGTGAACACGCCGCTGTGGAGGCAGACGAGCGCGATCCACTCGGCCTGGCGTCCCGTCCAACCGAAGGGCTCGAGCGCCGCTTCCCGTCCCTGCAGATGGGCGATCACCTGGGCTGCTCCGTGACCAGGGCACGGTCGGCCTGGAGGTAGGTGATGAGGATGCCCATGGGGTTGTAGACGACGAGCTCGGAGGGGATGACGGTGAGGAACGTGAACCGGAGCGTGATCGACCACCGCTCCCTCAGCGTCTCCTGCCCCTGCCTGAAGTGGACTAGGTCGAAGTCGGCGGTCGCGCCGTGGGGCGCCTCGGGTGCGGGGTGGATGCGGAGCACGACCTGCTCGACCTGGAGTTCGGTGTCGGCGGTGTCAGCCGCCATGGCGGCGACCTCGGCGCCGTCCCTCGTGAACGCGGCGTTCGCCAGCTCGGTCGAGAGGAAGCGCAGGCTCCGGGTCCAGTGCTCCTCGACCGTCGCCTGGCGCCGCGAGTAGAAGTCGGAGATGAACCGGTGAAGGAAGTACTTGGTCGTGGGATCCAGCGGATCCGCCTGCGCCGTTGCGGCCTCGTAGGCCACGGCCTCGGCGCGGCCGACCTCGTCGACCCGCACCATGATCGGCCGGGGCGGCTCGACGGTCGCGACCCGGAGGAGGAGCACGCCGAGCGCGAGGCATGTGGCGGCCAGGATGGTGGACAGCGTCCGGAGCTTCCGGTTCGCTTGCACGGTCTCGCCCCAGATCTCCGCGTACTCGCGGCCGGCATCGTGTTCTCGGTTCATGGATGTCTCCTTCAGCCTCCGGGGACTGGGGGGCGGGCCGGGTTCGCGGCAGCGGTGAGGCGCCCGCCGCCGCGCACCACGAGCGCCATCATGCCCGACCCGACGGACCCGGAACCGGAGACGAGCATCGCGGCGAGCTCGCCCACCTTCATGCCGGCCATCAGGCCGGAGACGACGAGCGGTAGGAGGACGACGACCCACAGCCCTAGCTCGGCCGGGTCGGAGGAGCCGGTGCCCATCAAGGCGCCGGTGTAGGTCGTGACGTAGCCCATGCCCACGCCCATGAAGACCCTCAGGATGGCTCCGGCCACGACGCCGTAGAGCGTGTAGACTATGAGCGTGCGGAACCATCCCCAGAACAGGAACGCGAGCGGCTCGAAGAGGAGCCAGGGGATGAACACCGGGCCGAGCAGGATCACGATCGCGAGCGCCACCTGCGCCCAGATCACCTGCGCGTAGGTCAGGCAGAAGAGCGCGACCAGGCCGAGCACGAGCGGCACGCCCATCATCAGCGCGACGAGGGACGAGAAGAACACGTTCACTCCCTCGGTCACGAGGGTCATCAGGCTCCCACCGGACCATGCCGCGCCGAGCCGTGTGGCGAACGCCTGGACGAGCGCGGTCATCTCCGTGTAGCCGACGGACACGACATCGGAGATGAACAGGTTCTGGAGCCAGATCCCTCCGGCCGCGACCATGGCCGGGAACGTGAAGCCCACGCCCGGGATCGGGACGCTGTAGTAATGGAGGAGCGTCCGGGGGATCGCGATCCCGAGGACGACACGCACGAGGGACCAGGGCTCGAAGGTTCCGCTGTACGCGATCTTGAGCCCGCTCCAGGCGACGACGATCGCCGCGAGACCGCCCCACAGCTGGTGGCCGAGCGTCAGCACGTCGGGCGCGGCGCCGCCTACCACGGTGTCGAGCACGACGTCCAGGAACCCCTTGAAGTCCTGGAGCTGATCCGCGGGGATCTGGGCCGGGACGTTCGGATCGATCGACTGCGGTGGCAGGAGTTGCATGACAGTCGCTCCCGGGGCCTAAACTTGGCCGCCCATGTAGAACGACGGGACCTTGAAGAGGAGCCCTTCCCGGAGCCGGTCGCGGTTCTGGAACGCGGCCGTGCGCATCGCATCGGCCATCGCGTTCGTCCGGAGGCGCGCGTCCCTCCACTCGGCGAGCCGCTCGAGCCGGTCGATCTCGGCCTGCTGCATCCGGTTCGCTTGCTCGACCGCCTGATAGGCGAGCACCTGCGCCACTGCGGCGTTGATCCGGCCCTGGGTCAGCGCGGTAGCCACTTGCGCCTGCTGGAGCGCCGTGTTCGACAGGTTCCCATTCGCGGTCAGGTCGTCGAACGAGTCCTGTGCGCTCTCGACGGTCGATGCGAGCGAGGCCGCGGCGTCCATCATCGCGTAGTCGAGCACGCGCTGCCGGTCGGCGGCCTCACGGGCCTGGCGGTAGTCCGCCGCCGCGCGCGACGACACCTCGGCCGGGCGGTTGCGGAACAGCTCGAGGATGTCCGCCTCGCTGACCTGGTCGGCCACACCCTGCGCGCTCCGCCAGACGTCGGTGAACGAGCTTCCGCTCCCCATGCCACGCACCGCGTCGACCAGCTCTCTGGCTGCTCCGGTGAACTCGGAGCCCCAGTCGAGGCCGTCGCCGACGAGGCCGATGGACCCGGCCGCCAGCTCGGCGAACGGTTCGATCAGCCCGTCCACCTCGTCCCGCGCGACATCCTTCATGTAGTCGAGCTGCTCCTCGAGCTCGGTGAGCTGGCGAGTCATCGTCCGCATCTGGCGGATCTGGTTCGCGATCTGGGTCGCTTGGTTCACGATCATCTGGGCTCGCTGGATCACGCCGCCGATGTCGAAGAGGGCGTTGGCCGGCCCAGCGCTCGCGAGCATCAGGATGGAGACCAAGAGGACGGTGGTGAGGCTGCGGTGACGCATGATGAGCTCCTTGTTTGTCATTGCCGGGGACCGGCCCTGGGGACCAGGACGTCGGACGTGAACCAGATGCGCAGGCGATGGCCGGCGCGGATCGTGATCGTGGGTAGCCGGTTCAGAAACCGGTCGAGAACCGAGGTCGCGCTCTGGCCGAGGCCCTGGCCGACGCCCGCCCTCAGGCCGAACGGCGAACCACCGGCCAAGGCGAGCCCGCTTACGACACCGACAGCTCCGGCGGCAGCGAACGTGCTGAAGTAGTGGCGGTCGACCTCGTCCCGAAGCGCCCCCTCGCCCGCCTGGTTGAAGCCGGTGAACTCGAGGTCGATCCAGCTGCCGTCGGGCAGCAGCAACCGGTGAAACGCGACGGCGAGCCGGCTCTGGTCCGGGTCCTGAACGGCCTGGGCCGTGCCGACGACGCGCGCGCCGCGCGGGATCAGGATCCGCTGGCGGTCGGCCGAATAGAACGGGACCGAGACCATGGCGAGCACCGGTCCCGGGAAATCGCCCGTGAGCTGCGTGACCAGCACCCCTTCGAGGAACGAGCCCTCGTAGATCCGCTCCCAACCCGGCAGGTCGGCAGGCCGGACGCTCCGGCCTGGCTCAGCCGTGCCGGGGGTGCGAGGAGAGCTTGGCGGTGCGGCAGCTCCCGGGTTGGGAGCGGGTGCAGTCGCCCCCAGAGCCGCGAGCAGCCGCTCTTCGGCTTCTAGCTCCTCCTCGAGCGCCCCGACCGACTGCTCGAAAGAGGCGAGCGCCGCTTGGACCGTGTTCTCGAGGAGGGCCACATCCGTGTCGGCCGCACCTCCGGTGCTTCGGCCGTCGGCTCCGGACCCCTGGGTCGCGGCGTCCGGAGTCCTAAATGTGTGGGCGACGGGAAGGGCGCGGAGCGAGCGGGTTCTTCGCTCCAGCTCCTCCAGCCGAAGCGCCTCCCGAAGCTCCGACTCGGCCGCGCTGACGCCTGGGATCAAGGCTGCGGTGTTCGGCGCCTCCGACTCGGCCTGGAGCCGGGCCATCTCTTCGGCGGCCGCGGCCTGCCGGCGCTCGAGCTCGGCGCGCGCCCGGGCGGCGGCCTCCAGGGTCTGCCGCTCGGCCTCTTGGCGAATGCGGTTCCGGAGCGAACGGCCCATCCCGTCGTCGACCGCCTGCGCCTCGGGCAAGAACCCGAGAGCGGGCGCATCTTCCTCGGGACCCGTCATCGCCCAGGACAGGAGCAGTCCGCCGACGAGCACCGCGATCAACACCACGCCGGCCTTCGTGACGATGCCCCCGGGGAGCGCACCTTCCGGCGGCGAAACCCACTGCTTCCAACGGCTCATCGGAAGCCTTCCCGCGGCGTGAACCGCCAGGCAGCCCGCTTGTCGCCGATCTGGAGCCACCCGTCGCCCAGCACGTGGCGGGCGATGTAGAGGCCGTCCTCTGAGAGGTCGTAGGCGACGAGCGCAGGCTCCCCGTCCCGGAGCTTATAGAGGGCCGGCGACTCCTGGGCGCGGGAGCGGACGTAGGTGAACTGCCCGTCGTGCCACATCGCCTCGACCAGGAACGGCCGCCGGGCCGCGTCCCCGTCCAGGCGGTACTCGAACGCGAGACGCTCCGGATAGCGCGCACGGAACTCCTCGATCTCCGTTTCGGCCTGAGTCCGGGCTTCCAGGATGCCGGCCTCGGCCGCCTCCCGGGCACTGCGAGCCGCCGACGCCGCCTCTGCTCCGGACTCTACGCGAACGACCAGATGAGGCGGCCCGTCGCTGTGCTCGGCCACCAGGAACGAGTAGATCCGCCCCGACTCGCAGACGAGCGCGATATTCGTGGCCGCGTCCGGGGAGAGGGGTTTCAGGAACGCCACGTTCGCCGCACCCGTCAGATGCCAGTACTCCGAGTCGCCGACCACGAAGTCCAGGATGTTCTCATCGGCGGGGAGCACGATGACCGTCGTGTGACGGACTTGGGTGCGGAGCCGGTGGATGCGGTCCTCGCCCTCCTCCGGGGCAGTCACCCGGAGGAACGCGTCGTCGTTCTCCTGCTGCGCGGTGGCCCCGGTGGGGAGCGCCGCCAGGAGAAGCACGGTTAGAACGATGGGTGTCGTCGGTGGTCGCATGGCGTGTCAGCTCCTTGCGTTGGGGGTGGGGGTGGGATCGTCTCGGCTCGCGAGCACCTCGAGGGCTCGGGCGAGCCCGTGGCGCTCGACGGCCCGGGCGCGCTCCTCGGCATCCAGGGCCGAGGAGGTGTAGAGCCAGTAGCTCTCCGGATCGACCTCGAGCCGGAGCACCGCCGCCCCGTCCGGGCGGCGCAGATAGAGCTCGCGTTTGGGGATCAGGCCTCGGACCTGCGCCAGCTCCGCCTCGTTCAGCCGGAACAGCGCCCCGACCTCGTCGGGGAGTTCGGGGTTCGCGAGGAAGAGCTTGGTCGGGATCGACTCGAGGAGCGCCGCCGCGCCGGGCGTGGAGGTCACGTCGACCGCGGACTGCGTGGCGAGGATCAGCGCGGCGTTCTTCTTGCGCCACGTCTTCGCCGCCTCGGCCAGATAGTTCAGGACAGCCGGGTCCTGCAGGTAGCGCCAGGCCTCGTCCACCACCATCAGCTTCAGCCGCGCCGCCTCGGACGGATCCTCCACCTCGAGCCGCATCCGCTCGAGCAGATAGGAGAGCGCCGCGTCGCAGAGATCCGGATGCTCGACCGCGCCGGCCAGATCGATCACCTGCCAGTCGGCGAACTCGAGGTCCGGTGTCCCGCCCGCCGGGTTGTCGAAGTAGCCGCCCCAGGCGCCGCCTTCGATCCAGCGGCTCCACGCCGGCCACATCGCGGACGGAAGCGAGCTGGCCAAGACGCTCAGCGTCCGCCGCTCCGGCTCGAACGCATACAGATCCTCGATGCGCGAGCGGATCTCGCTCGTGTCCGCTCCGCTCGCTTCCCAACCGCCGAGCTTCAGCAGCCGTAGCACCCAGCCCGTCAGGAACTGGAACGTCCGCGTCGTCGCCGGGAGCGCGAACGGCTGCAGCCGGAGCGTCGGCTCCGCCTCGCCGGGCGAGAGCTCCAGGTAGCGGCCCCCGAGGAACCTAGTCAGCCAACGGTAGGAGCCGCCCAGGTCCAGGATCAGGACGCGCGGGTCGTACCTGAGAGCCTCGACCAGGAGGAAGTTGAGCGTGAAGCTCTTGCCCGAGCCGGTAGCGCCGAGCATCAGCGTGTGGCCCACGTCGCCGGCGAACAGGTCGTAGTGGTACGCCGTCCGCCACGGGGTCTCGAACACCGCGAGCGCCTCGCGGCCGAGGTGACGGCTCCGGGGCGTCCCCCGTGGCGGACCGAACAGCGGCGCCAGGCAGGCCGCGACGCCGGCCGACACGAACACCTTCCGCACCTGCCGCCCACGAGGCTGGGCCGGGAGCTGCGAGAACCAGGCCGGGAGCTGGCCGTAGCCCTCCCGGATCACCTTCGCGTCGTGCGCCGCGAAGAGACGACGGAGGTCGCCGTCCACGCGTTTGATCCTTCCGAGCTCGCCGTGGAGCGCCACAGTGAGCGACGCCTCCCCGTAGCTCACGCCGTCGGCTTCGAGCTCGACCAGCGCCTCGCCCAGCCGGTCCGACTCCGTGGCCGCGGCCGAGTCGACCATCGCGGCGGTGGTGCCCTCCGTCTCCTGCACATGGGCCATCATCGAGTAGCGCCTGGCGAAGTAATGCCGCTGCGCACCACGGATCCGGCGCCGGGCCGCCTCCACCGCCCACGGCCGCCACTCGAGCGACACCGTCATCGCCGCGTCCAGGCAGTAGAGGTCCCGGAGCAGGTTTGCGTAGGCTTGGCCAGGTGGAGAGAGGAGCGAGTAGAGGATCACCGGCTCGCCGTCGAGCCGGAGGTGACTGCGCTCCGCCTCGAGCTCCGAGAGGGCGAGCCGCCAGTTCATACCGCTCCCGGTCGCGCCGTCCCACACCGTGCCCGGACGGTTGATCAGCTCGGAGAGAAGCCGCGAGGCTTCGGCGGGCTCGAGCATCTCGATCGGCGTGTGCTCCTCCACGAGCGCCCGGCCCGCGTCCACCGTCGAGCGAAAGCGGGCGGCGGCCGCCTCGATTTCGGACCGCAGGTAGGTGGGCGCGCCCCCTCGGCGGCGCTTCCACCACTGCCTGAGCCGGGAGGCTCTTCCCGATGTTGGCCCGTCGGCGACCGCCCGGAGACGGGGATCGTGCGACCAGACCAGGTAGGCCCCGAGCCGCTGCACGCGGCCCGAGAGGAACGCGCCGCGCTTCCGCTGGGACACCGCTACGATGCCGGAACCCTCGTCGTCCGCGGCCTCGGGCACACTCGGCCGGCGAAGCATGTAGAAGTAGAGGCGTGTGTCGGAGTCCAACCCCGAGAGGAGACGCTGCCAGCGGCCCAGCACGCGGTCGATCTGTTCGGGCGAACGCCCATCGACTACCGCAGGCGCAAGACGCCCGGCTGCGATCAGCTCGCCCGAGCGGGTCAGGCAGGTGCGGCCGTCCTCGAGCCAGCCCCAGTAGGGCAGCTCCTCCGCCAGCGAACCGGCCGCCTCGTGGTCCCGGAGCTCCGCGGAGATCCTCATCGCCCGCTCCGGATCACGAGATGCCAGGGCTCTTCGGCCCACTTGCCCGGGTCGAAGCGCGCCGGGAAACGCGTCCCGGCCCGGAGCACGCCAAGCATGTCGGGGTCCTTGCGGCCAGCCAGCCACCCGGCCCCGTAGCCCACAGCGAACACCACGCCGCCCGTCACCAGCGAAGCCGTCGCGTTCCACATCGCGAGCCCGAGCGTGGCGACGAGGAGAAACCCCCTACGCTCGACACCCAGGATCGTCAGCGGACGGTTCAGCGCCGGATAGCCGGCCCAGCGCCTCAGACCCCTCATCAGAAGAGCCACGCCAGGAAGTTCGCCGCGCCCATCGCCATCCCGAGACCGAAGATGATCCCGGCCAGCGTGCGCTTGCTCCCGCCCTCGCCGAACGCGAACATCAGCCCGCCGACCACGATCGCAATCAGAGAGAGCCCGCGCGCGATCGGACCGATGAACTGCGCCTGAAGCTCGTTCACCGCCTCCACCCACGGACTCGTGCCCCGTGCCCAGAGCTGACCGGGCATGAGCATCCACAGCGCGGCCCACGCAGCCGCTCGCACCGTCCTCGAGAACGTCCTCATGTATCTTCCTTTGTCCTTGGGTCAGTGGGCGGCACCTCCGCGTCGCCCCGGCTTTCCGCGATCCGCTCGCGGATCCACTCGTCCACCTCCGCCTCGATCCAGCCCACGGCGCGCCCGCCCAGCAATACCGGCCGGGGGAAGCACCCCTCGCGCATCCGCACCTTGATCGTGCTCCGCGACAGACCCGTGCGGGCCGTCACCTCCGGCCGCCGCACGAAGCGGGTCGGCGGGTTCGTTCTCTGTTCCATCGGTTGTTCAGTCATCGCTCTGCTGCTCCTCGTTCTCCTCGCCCGTGACGAAGGCTTCCGGCGCCGGTGGCCTCGGGGCGGAGTCCGAGGGCCGCCCGAGTCCAGGTCGTAGTCCGCCACGAACGCCAGAACCCGGTCCGCCGTTCTCAGCGACAGCGAGCGTCCGCCGTCGAGCTGGCGCATCAGGTGCGGGTCGCCCAGCGCCTTCATGCCGAACGTCGTCGGCCTCACGCCCGTCCGCCCGAGGAACACCCTCACCCGCGAGTTGAACTGCTGCTCCAGCGTCTCCATGGCCGTACTGCTCCCGCGTCTTCATGGCCACAACGGTGAAGACCCGCATGCAAGGAAGTCAACTCTTAGGAAATCTCCTAAATGCCTGTAGTGTCTAGAGATAGCCAGTACGGTACGCGAGCTGTTGGATGGCTCCGCCAGTGGCATGGCAGACACACCCTCCGCAGCGCTCGCCAGAGGTTCCCGTCAAGGGTCTTAGGGCTCGACCGGAAGGTCGGCCCGGGCACGGCCGACTTGGCGTCGCCCACACGGAAGTGACAGGTTTCACATGCCGGGGCGCGGGGCGGTCGCCGAGCGGGATGCCGTGCCTGCCGCGGCAACGGATCAAGGGCTTCGAGAGTCGCTCCGAACAGGACGACTCTTATATTTGTGGCTCGATTTGTGACGCGGAGAGAGAAAGCATGGACACGGCAGCGTGGGCTCGGAACGTCGGCCAGCTCATCCGCGCAGGTCTCGGTCTGGCGTTCGCGGGGATCACAGCATGGTCAATCGCCGCACTGTCGTCGGAGGAATCCAGCTTCGCGTTTGGGCGGGCGGAGCACATCGGATTCCTGGTCGTGGGCGTCTTGGGCTTGTTCCTTCTGAGCTGCAAGTCCATTGCGAGGCAGCCGTGGTGGAGGTCCAAAGACAAGCTGCGCGACCTGCTTGAGAACGCAGCAACAAACATCGGCGAGGCCGAGTTCACCAAAAACACTTTCCTCGTGGCATATGAGTGTGACGAGCTCAGAGACGATCTGCGGGAGACTTCGAATCCCGACTCCGGATGAAGGCGCCTCGACTGAGACGTGGTACGCATACCTGGAGGAACTGCTGCGCCGATCTAACAAGCACGGCATGAAGGCCGCGCGCACTATCCGACCCCAAGGCTTCGCCGAAGAGCGGTCCGGCGATCTGTAACCCTCGCGACGCGAGACTGGCGCCTTCGTACCTTGCTTCTACCCGTCGCAAGAAACCCCGGCCCCGGAATGAACGCGGGGTTTATGAGCGCCGAGGGTAGCAGCAGCTGGAGCCGCTCGGCGTCACCGCGTTGTCCAGACGGCTCAAGACGTTGAAGATCGCGGCCGTCCCGCACGGCTTCCGATCGAGCTTTCGGGACTGGGCGGCCGAGGAGACGGATTATCCGCGCGAGGTGGCGGAGGCGGCGCTTGCACACAGGGTCCGCAACCCGATCGAGGCGGCCTATGCGCGTTCGGACCTGTTCGAGCGCAGGCGCGTCCTGATGGACGATTGGGCGGCCTATCTCGCGGGCGAGCGCTGACAGCCCCCGACCGCTGCTTCAAGCGGGGCTTCGAGCGCGTCCGCCGGCGTGGCCTGGTGCGCCTTTCGTACTGAGAGCCAGCCCACGCAATGTTGAAACATTGCGATCTGGCGAGGGGTGGGCTCCGCCCCCCCCTTCGATCCCCCCAGCTGGCCGCGCTCCGGCGGCGTTCGCGGGCGGGGGCTCGCTCCCTTCCCGTGGCGGCGCGGCCTGATGGCCGGTCGCCGCACCGTCATCGCCGCCGCCCGCGTATCGCCGGCCGATCTGTTCGTCCGACACGGGCCTCCCGAGTATCTGAGGTCGGACAACGGACCGGAGTTCACCGCGAAGCTCGTGCGGTGGTGGTTGGGGCGCGTGGGCGTCGAGACGCTCTTTATCGAGCCGGGCAGCCCGTGGGAGAACGGCTACAACGAGAGCTTCAACGGCAAGCTCAGGGACGAGCTGTTGAACGGGGAGATCTTCTACTCGTTGGCGGAGGCGGCCGTGCTGGTCGAGCAATGGAGGCGCGAGTACAATACCGTCCGACCCCACAGCGCCTGCGGCGGCTTTCCCCCGGCCCCTGAGGCGATTAAGCCGTCGCCCTGGTTCCTGGGGATGCCCGTCCTTCACGGCCCTCCACAGGTGCTGGGACTAACATAGGATGTGGTACCGCTCTTGGGGGCAGGTCAGTTGTGTCAAGTGCATAAGCCCGAATCGCTTGCGTACCGGACCTTCTGGCGCCGGACGAATGACCCCGAGAACATCACCGGTATTCCATACTGAGGGGGTGACTGGTTCGGTTTCTCGCGGGGGAGGAGTGATTGGTCACGCCCCCCGCCCGACGAAAATCTCCCTATCGCCGGACCGAGCAGGTTCGGCACGTGGAGTGACGAAAGGATGCCAACTGTAGTAAGATATTAGGCAGGCCCGAGCCGAAGGTTTCTGGCACAGCCCAACTGGCGAGCAGTAGAGTTTAAAACTCGGCTGGAGGGGAATATGGTTGACGGCACATCCGACTCGGCACGGTCCACACCAATAACATCCAAAGCTCTAAATACTCGGCGCCATGTCGAGCCGGCACAGGCGGAAAGGCGATGGCCATGAGAACTATTTCACGGCCGAAAATCATCGGCGCAATCTCGCCACCTCCATACGCTCAATCGAGCCCGCCTAAGCCCGATGTCGAAGGAGCGCAGTCCTCCCCAGCAGCGCACAGGGACGATTCTCTCGCTACCAATCCATCGGGGGGGCTGATTACCGAAGACCATCCCCCCAAGCGCCGCCGTGGCGGCTCGGGGCGTGCAGGCGTCTTCGCCGGCGCCGCCTCTCTGGCCTGGCTCGCTTGGCCGAACTTGGTCTTCGCGCAGAACACGCCCGGGGTGACGGTTTCGGCGACGGACGACCTGTCGGTGCCCGAAGGCGGTTCGGCGAGCTACACGGTGGTGCTCGACACTCAGCCGATGGCCGATGTCACGATCACGGTGATGCGGTCGTCCGGGGACGACGAGAATCTGACGGCGAGCCCGGCTACGTTGACCTTCACGAACTCGAACTGGAATACGGAGCAGACGGTGACGGTCTCGGCGGCCGAGGACGCCGACAGCGAGAACGGCACCGCCCTGTTTACGCATGCTGTGGCCGGCCCCGGCACCGTCTATCACGGGCTTCCGGCCCCCGGCGTCACAGCAACCGAGAGCGACAACGATCCGCCTGGCGTAATGGTTTCGGAGACGGCACTGTCGGTGCCGGAAGGCGGCTCGGCGAGCTACACGGTGATGCTCGAGACCCAGCCGACGGATGATGTCACGATCACGGTGACGCGGTCGGTCTCGGGCGACGAGGATCTGACGGCCAGCCCGGCTACGTTGACCTTCACGAACTCGAACTGGAATACGGAGCAGACGGTGACGGTCTCGGCGGCCGAGGACGACGACGGCGAGCACGGCGTCGCCGCGATTCACCATAGTGCGGTCAGCCCCGGCACCGTCTATCACGGGCTTCCGGCCCCCGCCGTCAGGGCAACCGAGGATGACAATGACACGATCGGCGTGATCGTCTCGCCGACGGCACTGTCGGTGCCGGAAGGCGGCTCGGCGAGCTACACGGTGAGGCTCGGCACCCAGCCAGAGGAAGATGTCACGGTCGAGGCGACCAAGGACCAACTGAGTGACGCCGACCTGACGGTGACCTCGGTAACGGATATGGGTACGGACTTTAATTCGGTTACGTTGCTCTTCACGGACTCGAACTGGAATACGGAGCAGACGGTGACGGTCTCGGCGGCCGAGGACGACGCCGACGAGGTGGACGGCGTCGCGAGCTTCAGTCACACCTCGGCAACCAACGGCGAGGACTATTACCCACTTGATATCGATCCAGTCACGGCGACCGAGGCCGACAACGAAAAGGTAGTGACGGTCGCGATTCAGACGCAGGTGTCAGCTCCGGTGGGCAGAGTGTTCGAGGTGATGATCATCTTTAGCGAGGCGGTAATGGGTTTCGAGCGGAGCGAGATCGCGGTGACGAATGGTTCGGTGACCGACTTCAGTGGGTCGGCGCCGACCTATAAGGCAGAGATCACTCCCTCGGAGAACGGTGAAGTGATCGTGAAGGTTGGGGCGAATGTGGCCGAGTACGGGGTCGGCAACGGCAATATGCCGAGCGAGCCGTTGGTGATCGAGGCGGATCTGGATCGGCCAGAGGTAACGATCGAAGGGCCGACGGGGCCGATGGTAATTGCGGGGTTCGAGGTGACGATCGCCTTCTCGGAGCCGGTGGAAGGCTTTGAACTGGAAGATATCGAGGTCAGCAACGGGACGGCATCGGATTTCAACAGGGTGTCCTCACGGACTTACACAGCGACGATCACGCCAGAAGAAACAGGTGAGGTCAGGGTGGAGGTGGGATCGAACGTGGCCGAGGACGTAGCCGGCAACGGCAACTGGGCGGCGGAGCCTCTGGTGATCGAGGCGGATCTGGATCGGCCAGAGGTAACGATCGAAGGGCCGACGGGGCCGATGGTAATTGCGGGGTTCGAGGTGACGATCGCCTTCTCGGAGCCGGTGGAAGGCTTTGAACTGGAAGATATCGAGGTCAGCAACGGGACGGCATCGGATTTCAACAGGGTGTCCTCACGGACTTACACAGCGACGATCACGCCAGAAGAAACAGGTGAGGTCAGGGTGGAGGTGGGATCGAACGTGGCCGAGGACGTAGCCGGCAACGGCAACTGGGCGGCGGAGCCTCTGGTGATCGAGGCGGATCTGGATCGGCCAGAGGTAACGATCGAAGGGCCGACGGGGCCGATGGTAATTGCGGGGTTCGAGGTGACGATCGCCTTCTCGGAGCCGGTGGAAGGCTTTGAACTGGAAGATATCGAGGTCAGCAACGGGACGGCATCGGATTTCAACAGGGTGTCCTCACGGACTTACACAGCGACGATCACGCCAGAAGAAACAGGTGAAGTGATCGTGAAGGTTGGGGCGAATGTGGCCGAGGACGTAGCCGGCAACGGCAACTGGGCGGCGGAGCCTCTGGTGATCGAGGCGGATCTGGATCGGCCAGAGGTAACGATCGAAGGGCCGACGGGGCCGACGGGAATTGCGGGGTTCGAGGTGACGATCGCTTTCTCGGAGCCGGTGGAAGGCTTTGAACTGGAAGATATCGAGGTCAGCAACGGGACGGCATCGGATTTCAACAGGGTGTCCTCACGGACTTACACAGCGACGATCACGCCAGAAGAAACAGGTGAGGTCAGGGTGGAGGTGGGATCGAACGTGGCCGAGGACGTAGCCGGCAACGGCAACTGGGCGGCGGAGCCTCTGGTGATCGAGGCGGATCTGGATCGGCCAGAGGTAACGATCGAAGGGCCGACGGGGCCGATGGGAATTGCGGGGTTCGAGGTGACGATCGCTTTCTCGGAGCCGGTGGAAGGCTTTGAGCTTGAAGATATCCGAGTCACCAATGGAGCGGCTTCGAACTTTAACAAAGTCTCGCCGCAGGAGTACACGGTGACGATCATGCCCGAAGGGATCGGTGAAGTGAGGGTTGAGGTCCCCGCGAACGTGGCCGAGGACGTGGCCGGCAACGGCAACCCGGCGGCGGAGGCCTTCGAAGTGGAGACGAAGCTGGTGGTGAGCTATCAGGAGGAGAGCTACACGGCGAGGGAAGGTGGGGAGACGGTGGCGGTGACGCTGAAGCTGAGCCAGGGCTGGGACGAAGAGCTGGCGATCCCGATCCGGGTGACGCGGCCGGAGGTGACGGAAGTCGCCGACTATACCCTAGATGGTTTGGAGGAGTGGGATGCCCAGGAGGGCACCGGCAGGCTGACGTTCCCGGCCGAGGAAACGGAGCAGACGTTCACGATAGAGGCCAACCATGACGGGGATGGGGACGACGAGACGGTGGAGCTGGGATTTGGGGAACTGCCGGAGATAGTACTGGCAGGGGAGCCGGGCGTGGCGACAGTGACGCTGGAGGACAAAGGACTGGTGGAGCTGAAGGTGAGCTTTGGGCAGGCGGAGTACCAGATTAGGGAAGGCCAGCAGGCCGACATCGAGGTGAAGGTGGCGCCGACGGCGGATCGGCGGGTGGAAGTACCGCTGGTGGTGGCGCCTACAGGAGGGGCCACTGACGAGGACTACAGTGGTGTGCCGGCGAAGGTGATGTTTGAGGAAGGCGAGAGTGAGGGGACGATTTCCGTCGAGGTGCTGGCGGATGAAGTGAACGATCCTGGGGAGGGGGTTGTACTGAGCTTTGGAGAGTTACCGGAGGCGGTGAGTGCGGGCGATCCTTCCTCGACGCAGGTGCAGTTCAGGCAGCAGCGGACGGCGGAGCAGTTCTCACAAACGCTGGAGGTGATGTTGGCGGTGATCGCGCGCACGATGGGGGAGAGCGCGCAGACGGCCATCGAGGGTCGCTTTGAGCGGTATCGGCAGTGGAGTCGGCTGGGGGCAGCCGGAGGAGCGGTGCCGACAGCGCAGCCGGGAAGCGACAATAGCGCCACGGGTCTGGGTGAGGGAGAATCGCAGCGGATAGACAGCGAGAGCCTCGAGGGCGCCGGCAGGAGAAGAGCCGAAGGCCCGGTAGTGCCGAGCGCTGGGGGCGCGGCCGCGGCCCGAGCAGCGATGGGATCGAGTGGGGAGTCGGGAGACCGGGAAAGTGGCGTGCAGGGAGCGTGGCTGCAGAACGTCTCGCTGGGTGGATTGGCGGGCCTGTTCGGCTACGGCCAGGGCTATGCGGACGTCTCGACCGGCTCCGGCATGGGGCCGAGTGGGACTGGCCCGACTGTCGGGTTGGGAGGGCAGCCAGGTTACGGTCAGAATCGATTCCAGGGTTCGGGGACCAGGGACTCGTCGCTGAGATCGGGATCGGGCGAGTACTCGGGGAGGAGGAATCGAGAGTTCAACCTTGCGGGAGTATCCTTGGAGCTGCCCTTGGCAGGACAGCAGAAGGGGACGAGCAGGAGCTGGGTGCCAGCGTTGTGGGGGCAGGGGGACCTGACGCGCTTCAACGGGAACTTGACGCGGCTCGGGATGATCTATCGAGGAGGTCTCGAGGCCGCCCATGTAGGTCTAGACCTCTATGCCAACGACAAGGTGCTGGCCGGGCTGTCGTCCATGCGCAGCTGGGGGAACATGGATTACAGCGACGATGGGATCGATGGGGTGTTGGGGAGTCGCATGAACACCTTTCATCCCTATCTGTACTGGCAGCCGACGGAACGGGTGAGCGTGTGGGGCATTGGCGGCTTGGGACGAGGGCGATTGGACGTCAACGAGCCGGGGAGGAGTCACAACTTCGAGGCCGACTTTCGGATGTTCTCGGGAGGATTGAGGTCGGTGCTATCCAGGCGAGGCAGCAATGAGGTGGGGCTGCGGGCGGACGCCTTCTCGGCGCAACTGGAGACCGAAGCCTCCGAAGACATCGCGAAGGTGCGAGGCGAGGCCCACCGGGCGCGGTTGATGCTGGAGTGGGTGCACACCAAGCAGCTGTCAGCGGGGCGATCCCTGAGCCTGAAGGCGGAGGCCGGCGGGCGTTTCGACGGGGGTGATGCGGAACGGGGCAGCGGCGCGGAAACAGGATTCCGTCTGGGGTATCTGGATGCGAACAGTGGACTGGACGTGGTCATGCTCGGCCGAGTGCTGGTGGTGCATGAAAGCGACTACCGGGACTGGGGATTGGGGGTACAGGCAAGCTGGGACCCAGGCGAGAAGCAGCGCGGGTTCCGGGTGTCGGTGACCTCCACGCGGGGCCAGGATGGAGGCGGCCGAACGACGCTGTGGAACAACGCTAATAGGGTCATTCGCCCGCCGGGGATGGGTGCAATGGGAATGAGCCCCCAGAGCCGGATGGAAGGTGAGGTGGCCTACGGCGGCCTGAAGATGCTGGGCTTACCGGGTCTGCTGATGACGCCCTATGGCC
Source organism: Longimicrobiales bacterium (assembly GCA_965248625.1). Lineage (GTDB taxonomy): Bacteria > Gemmatimonadota > Gemmatimonadetes > Longimicrobiales > Gaopeijiaceae. Next base: position 5,069,922 of record OZ252109.1, read on the forward strand.
GGCTGCGATGGGCCGGACAGGGCCGGGAGCTGGCCTGGGGGACCGCTTGGAGCCTGCCTCCACGCTCGCAGTTGGCGCTGTCATTGATGTTGGAATTGGAAGCCATGAGGCGGGAGAACAGCATGGGTCCGGCTGATCTAGCGGTGCTGGCGCGAATGTCGATCCCCTTCTGAGGAGCTGACCCCGAGCAGTGGGTGAACCGGTCAGCACCAGGGTTAACCGCGTCCGGAACGACGATCCGGATATACTGGCTCCCAGGTCGGACGTGGAGCTCTTTTGACGTGAAAGGAGGAAACGCGCTCAACAACGCTTCCGCCTCGAATTTGCTGGATCGGAAAAGAAGAAATCGGCGACAATCGCACTTCCGCCTCTACGAGACGGTCCGGATTTCGTAAATTATTCATATGGGGTATTGCCTTAAGTCCACCGCCCACTACATGTTGTGGTCATGGCGGTTCCGGCTTCTCAGCTCCGTGGCGGCGTGGACTATCCCCGTACGCGGCTGGAGCTGGACGAGTTCTTCCCCGACGATGCGGCATGCCTGGAGTACGTGGAGGGTCTGCGCTGGCCGGAAGGGTTTGTGTGCGTGGGCTGTGGCGGGTTGGGAGAGGTCTGGCGAGCATCGCGGGGGCGTCTCGTCTGCCCACACTGTCGAAGGCAGACCTCGGTGCTGGCGGGAACCGTGTTCCACCGCACGCGCTCGCCCCTGCGTCTGTGGTTTCTCGCTGCCTGGGAGCTCACGAGCCAGAAATACGGAGCCAATGCTCTCGGGCTCCAGCGTGTGCTCGGACTGGGAAGCTACAAGACAGCGTGGGTCTGGCTCCACAAGCTCCGCCGGGCCATGGTCCGACCGGATCGCGACCAGCTGAGCGGCGTTGTGCAAGTGGACGAGAGCTATGTCGGGGGCGTGGAGGCTGGAGTGCGGGGCCGCGAGACGATCAAGAAGGCCATCGTCGCGATCGCCGCCGAGGTCGACGGACGCAAGATCGGGAGAATACGGCTGCGTTGGGTGCCCGACCTCTCCGCTCCGGTTCTGCGAGGCTTCGTCAAGGATAGCATCGCACCGGCAAGCACGGTGCATACCGACGGATGGCCAAGCTATCAGGGACTCGCCAAACTGGGCTTTCGCCACACGGTCACGAACCTCTCGACCTCCGGCGATCCCGCGCACGTGCTCATGTCGGCCGTACATCGGGTGGCGTCTCTCCTCAAGCGCTGGGTCCTCGGAACCCTCCAAGGAGGGATCGCCCGCGAACACCTCCCCTACTATCTGGACGAGTTCACCTTTCGCTTCAACCGACGCACATCCCGGGCTCGCGGCCTGTTGTTCTACCGCTTGCTTGAGCAGGCTGTTCAGTGTGCTCCCACGCCAGCTTCGGCCCTTTACCTCGGCACCGGACGTGGGAAACGGCCCGCAGAGCCCCGGTAACCACTATATCTTGGGGTCGGTGGACTTAAGGGAACACCCCCTTCACGTCAAAACCTCCCGGCCGTGCCGGACCCTGAAGAGGCGGCAGCCGCCGCACACTACGCCGAAGAGGCCGAGTGGTCCGCGGTTCGCGGGTCGGAGCCGGTGGAGGACAACGAAACCGCCGAGGCCTTTCCCTGGCGCCGTTACGTCTCCGCGGTCCTGCGCTTCAAGTGGCTCGTACTCGTCTGCTTCGTTCTAGGCGGGGTCACGGCCATGGTGGTCCGTCAGATCGTCCCCGTGGAATACCGGACGATGGCCACCGTATCGGTGGAGGGGCAGCAAAGCTCCAATCAGGGCCCGTTGGTGCCTCAAGGCCTGTTTAGCCAGCAGGACGATTCGTGGACCGACCTCTTGAAGACGTTTAGCGTCATGGAAGAGGTCGTCCGGCGGGAGCGCCGGTACCTGCGCCTCGCCGCCACAACCGACTCGGTGCTCTTTTCAGGCTTCGAGATCGACACCCGCTTCCGCCTGGGGAGCTACGTTCTGAGTCCCGCTGGTGCCGGCCGATATACGCTCGCCACGGCGGAGGGAACCGTCATCGAGTCGGGCGTGGTCGGGGACTCCATTGGACGAGAGCTCGGTTTCCTCTGGCAGCCGCCCCTCGCCGAATTGGCACCCTCGGAGCCCATTGCCTTCACGGTCTCGAACCCCCGGTCTGTTGCCAGCTCGCTTCGCGACCGCGTCCAGGCGGATATGAACCGCCGCGGCAACTTCATGACCCTCAGCCTTTCAGGTCCGGACGGTGAGCGGGCGGCGGAGACGTTGAACGCCGTTCTCGACCGCTTCATAGAGGTGGCGGCGGACCTCAAGCGGGCCAAGCTCGACAAGAGCTCACTGCGCTCCTGAAGGAGCAGATGGACCAGGCGGACAGCAATCTGGGGAATGCCGAAGTCGCCCTGGAGAGCTTCCGCGCGGGAACGATCACGCTGCCCTCCGATCCCGCCACGCCGGTTGCACCGGGACTCCAGCAAACCACCAACACCGTCTACACCACGTTCTTCTCCATGAAGACCGAGGTGGAGGTTCTCCGGCAGGATCGGCTTCGGCTCCAGAGTATTCTGGCGTCCATGCCCGATTCGGGGCTGAACGTGGAGGCCTTGGAGGGCGTCACGGCAGTCAACGCCTCCAGTCAGATGACGGCGGCCCTCGAGGAGCTCACGAACAGGCGGGCCGACCTGAGGACGATGAGGTACCGCTACACAGAAGACTATGGACCCGTTCAGGATCTGCGGCGGCAGATCGAGCACCTGGAAACCGTGACGATCCCCACGGTGGGCAACCTCGTGCTGACGGAATTGCAGCATCAGGAGGACGCGCTCCAGAGCTTCGTCGACGAAGCCGGGAACGAGCTCGAGGAAATTCCCCAAAGGACGACGGTGGAGGGGCGTCTCGGCCGCACCGTGTCCAGCGCACAGGGTCTCGCTCAGAATCTGCGGGATCGCTACGAGGAGGCGTCACTCGCGGCCGCGTCCAGTATCCCCGACGTGCGCATCGTCGACCGCGCAGCCACGCCTCAGTTCCCCGTCAACGACACGAGAATGCGGTTCATGCTGATCGCCCTCTTCGGCGGTCTCGGGCTCGGTCTTGGAGCCGCGATCCTGCTTGACCAGATCGATCCCAAGGTGCGCTACCCCCAAGAGGTCACCTCCGAGATGGGGCTGATCATCCTTGGCACGGTGCCGCAGATCTCCTCCAAGAACGGCAAATCGCGGCGCACCGCAGATCAAGCGCTGGAGGCGTTCCGTGAGCTCCGGCTCAACGTGGCGTACGCACACGGAGCAGCAGGCCCACACGTCATGGCCCTCACGAGCCCCGGAATGGGAGAGGGCAAGTCGCTGGTCACCGCAAACCTCGCTGTGGCCTTCGCGGAGCTCGGGCGCCGGACCCTGATCATCGATGGGGACACGCGGCGAGGAGACGTTCACGAGCTGGTCGGGCGGCGGCGGACACCGGGCCTCACGGATTTCCTCGCGGGGGAGGTGAAGGGCCGCGAGATCATTCAGACCACCGACTACCCCACGCTCCACATCATCGGGTCGGGGTCCAGGCTGGCTCGCGCACCCGAGTTGTTGGGTTCCCCGGCGATGCGCGAGCTGCTCACGAAGATGCGCGCCCGGTACGACGTCATCCTCGTCGACACGCCCCCCCTCGCTGCGGGTGGCGACGCCTTCATCCTCGGTGCCCTCACCGGCAACATGGCGCTCGTTCTGCGCAACGGGACCTCGGACAAGGCTCTCACACGGGCCAAGCTCGAGCCAATCGGCCGGTTGCCGATTCGCATCCTCGGCGCGATCCTCAACGACGTTCGTCCCTCGCTGGGCTCCTACTCGTACTACAACTCCTACGCCAGCTACCTGCCGGATTACGCTCCGTACGACGAGCCCCGCCCCCAGGTGAGCAATGGGCGGCCCGCTTCCAAGGGAGCAGTCGTCGGGGCCGGCGCTGCCGAGGACGGCACCGCCGAGTAACGCCGCCGCTGTCGAACGGCCACCTCTCTCGGTCGTCTCGTAGAAGCGTTCTAGGAAGCGTTCTAGTTCTCGTAGAAGCGGATCCGGTTTCCGGCCGGGTCTGCTTGAGAGCGCCGCAACGCGCGGGTAGCACGAGTCAAAAGATCCACCGGCTTCAGGGAAGCATCTTCGACGTCCGTGACCGCGAAGTAGCCGACGTGCATCGCCGTTCATTCTCAGCCGACTCGGCTTCACGCTTGTCGTCCACCTTCTCCAGCAGCCGGCGCGCCAGAATCTCCGCACCCTTTCGATCCGTCCCGGGCGCGATGATCACGTAATTGGAATGCCCGAGACAGCCGATCGTATCGGAAAGGCGGGTCGCTGAGACGAGGCCTTGAGCGACTTCACGGATGAGCTCTAGCTCTTCCGCTCGTTGCTTTGGACTCGACTCCGCCTCCGCCTCCCAGTCGGGGCCCATGACGATGCAGGCGAGAGGCCGATGGTGGCGGGATGCGTCCGCGGTCACTTCCCCCACCCTCCGAAGCAAGCCCCTTACGTTGTAGAAGCCTGTTTCAGGATCGAGCAGGCTTTCTTCCCGGGCCGCGTCAGCCTCCTGCTTGGCCCCGACCCACGCCCCCACCTTCAGCACCAGCTCCTCCTGCGCGAGCGGGAGGCTGATCACGTCCCACGCTCCGGCGCGCAGCGCATCCACGCGTTCCCCCCTTCCCAGAGGTCCGGTGGTCAGCATCAAGATCGGGGTACTCCGACGCACCGAAGGCATTGAACGGGCGAGTCGGCATACGTCCGTTCCGTTCATGTCAGGGAGATGGAGATCGATGATGAGCAGATCGGGAGAGACCTTGCGGATCAACTCGATGGCCTGCTGACCCGTGTAGGCTTTCAATACCGCAAACCCGGAGGGGCCCAGGATGCTTTCGAGGGACCTCGCGGTCCATTCTTGGTCGTCGACAACGAGAGCGAGTGGCGTCCTCGGAAAGCCTTCCGCGTCGGGCATCCTGTGGCGTCCTTGATGGTGTGGGTCGACGACCAGCCTCCAGCGGCTGTCCGGACGTCAACTGGGGTTTCGCCTCCAACCTCCGAAAGATGAACTGCTGAGCGCTGAAATTGCCGGACTGATCTCCCGCAGGCGGTTGCACGAATCATGCTCGGAGACGGCGGCGGCGCCGACACTTCCGCACCTCGAGCCCCCGGATCCCGCACAAGTCTTCGCCGGGCCTGAAGCTGAGCGGTGCCGTCGCGTCTCGCAACCCGCTGCGCGCGCGCGCGCCGGTGGTCCATGAGAACGTGGCACATTGCGGGACTTTCGTGGCAATGCCGCAACGGGCAACATCGATGCAGCCTCCCTGATGCGGGACTCGTGGATATCGTTTAACTCATTATGCTATCTAGCGTTACGTATACTTGTGGTAGGCGTGGCAAGCAAAGGCCTCAAACTTGAGTTCCACAGCTTTCACCGCCCGCCACTTAGGCGAGGCGTACTTCTCGAAGTCGGCGAAAGGAACAAAGCACGATCCATGTTCTGCGAACGCTGTAAGAACACGGTGGCTCTGCCGCAGGATGCAGAGCCCGGCATCGCCAGAATGCCCCTCCATCCCCTCGGAGAGCTCGGGGCGTTGATCTGCGAAGCCTGTGGGAGCGTGCTCCCCCCCCTGAGGCGACGCCGGGCCGAATCCGCAAGATGGCTCAGCTCGCTCGGTTCGGGATTGGGGTCAACCGTCGCACCTTGCTGGAGCCCTGAGCACTCATGTGTGGAATCGTTGGTTACGTCGGCGCCCGACAGGCCTCAGACATTTTGCTCGGCGGTTTGACGCGACTCGAGTATCGCGGATACGACTCCGCCGGAGTGGCTGTCCAGAACGGACGTGGTCTGGAAATCCGTAAGACCGCCGGGCGCGTGGAGAGGCTGAAGTCGCTCATGGCCGAGCAGCCCATCAGGGGAACCGTCGGAATCGGACACACTCGGTGGGCCACGCATGGTCCACCGAACACGGTGAACGCCCATCCGCACACGAGCCGGTCCGGCGAGATCGCACTCGTCCACAACGGGATCGTCGAAAACGCCTCCGCGCTCAAGGCTCACCTCGCCCGGGAGGGCTACGTTTTCGAGACGTCGACTGACACGGAAGTGCTCGTACATCTCGTGGCCGACAGCGTCGGGGACACCCTCGAAGAGAAAGTGAGCACCGCCCTCAGCCGGGTAGAGGGGACCTACGGCATCGTGGTCATGTCGTCGGCTGAGCCCAACAAGCTCGTGGTCGCGAGGCGGGGCTCGCCTGTGCTTCTCGGAATCGGCGTGAACGACGACTTCTTCGTCGCGTCCGATCCGTCCGCCGTCGTGGATCACACCCGGTCCGTGGTCTACCTCGAAGACGGGGACATCGCGGTCTTGACCAAGGACGGGTACAGCATCGTCGATCTGGAAGGGACCGGACAGAATCGTTCCACGGACGACATCGATTGGGATCTCGAGTCTATCGAGCTGGGCGGCTACCCACACTTCATGCTCAAGGAAATCTTCGAGCAGGCTAAGAGCGTGGAAAACACGCTACGCGGGCGGCTGCTACCGGATCTGGGAACGGCGCGGCTCAACGGGCTGAACCTGACCCCGCAAATCTGCTCCCGCATCCGACGCGTCGTGATCGTCGGCTGCGGGACGTCCTGGCACGCGGGTCTGGTCGGGCGCCATTTGCTCGAGCAGTTGGCTTCCGTCCCTGTCCAGGTCGAGTACGCGTCCGAGTTCCGCTATCAGACGCAGCTGCCTCTCGACGATGCTCTCGTCGTCGCGATCTCGCAATCCGGGGAGACGGCCGACACCCTCGAAGCGCTACGCGCCGCCCAAGCCGCCGGCGCGCGCGTGGTGGGGGTCGTCAACGTCGTAGGATCCAGCATCGCCCGCTTGGCTGACGGAGGCATCTACCTTCACGCGGGGCCCGAGATCGGCGTAGCGTCGACCAAGGCATTCACCTGCCAGCTCACGGCCCTGATGCTCCTCGGGCTCTATCTGGGGCGGCAACGAGGGATGACCCTCGAGGAGGGTCAGACGGTCGTGGAAGAGATCGCCCGCCTTCCAGAGTTGCTCGAAGAGGCGTTCCTGATCGAGCCGGCCGTTCGCGACCTCGCCGAACGGTACGCAGAAGAGCGCAACTTCCTGTACCTCGGGAGGGGAGTGTCCTTCCCGGTGGCGCTCGAAGGAGCGCTCAAGCTCAAGGTCAGCTACGTCCACGCGGAGGGGTATCCCGCGGCGGAGTTGAAACACGGCCCGATCGCACTCATCGACGACCGCATGCCCGCGGTGTTCGTGGCACCGGTGGACGAGGTGTATTCCAAGGTCGTGTCGAACATCCAGGAGGTGAAGGCTCGCGGTGGGCGCACGATCGTCCTGACGACCACCGGCAACGGCGAGTTGCACGACATCGCCGACCATCAGTTGAAGCTCCCCGAGTCGCCGAACCTGCTCTCCCCCTTCGTCATGGTCGTGCCGCTTCAGCTCCTCGCCTACCATATGGCGGTTCTGCGCCGGTGCGACGTGGACCGACCCAGGAACCTCGCCAAGAGCGTCACGGTAGAGTAGCAACGTGAAGTCCACCCACAACATTCATCACGCGATCAAATGTGCGCGCCGTCATGTGCTCGGCACGCACGGAAAAGGGGCTGTTGGCATCCCATGAATAGAATCAGCACGTTCGTCCTCGCCGCCGTTTTCGGTGCCGCGATGCCCCTCCTGGCGCAATCGGCTCCCAGCGCCACTCGCAGCGGCGGCGGGCTCGAAGTTACCCGCACCCAGCTCGAGGAGGAGCTCGCCGACCTGCAGAGCGTCGCGCAGTCCTCCGTGTACAGCGGTCGCCTCCGCTCGATGGCGGAGAGAAACGCCGACCTGATCTCCGAGCGCCTCGCGACTGGAGACTTCCGGGTTGGCGATCGCATCGTGCTGTACGTGGAGGGCGAGTCGCTTCCAGACACACTCGCCGTCGAGCCGGGACCGCAGATCACCCTTCCGGTCATGGGTGTGGTGCCGCTGGAGGGCGTGCTCCGGTCAGAGCTGGAGAACCATTTGCGAACCGAGCTCGGCCGCTTCATCCAAGACCCGCAAGTATCGTCCCAGTCCCTCATCCGTCTGGGAATCCTGGGCCAGGTGGGACAACCGGGCTTTTTCGTGGTGCCGGCGGACATGCTCATCGACGAAGCCTTGATGCTCGCGGGTGGCCCGGGGGCTCGAGCGAACTTGGAGGAGCTCCGGATCGACCGCGGGCAGCGACGCATCTGGGAAGGGCAGATCCTTCAGGAGGCGATGATCGACGGCACCACCCTCGATCAACTCAACCTGCGGGGCGGGAGACCAGATCTTCCTCCCGGAGCAAGCGACCAACTCCATCTGGGGCTCGCTGTTTCGCTACGGACTACTGGTGGCGTCGATCACATTGGTCGGGGTGGGCGCCGGGCAGATCGTGGGGGGCTGACCCAAACGTCACGTCGTGAAGCCGGAGCCGGCCGCCCCGACCGCGCTCTCGGACGTATCGACGTGATGGGGCGGCACCCAGAACGGGTGTTCGCCCCTTTTTTCTTGTCCCGACCCGCTCCCGAGCCGGCCCCACCCGTGTTGCGCTGAACGGAGCTCACGCTGACGAATCGGGTCCCGTCAGTCTTCGCCTCAATGCGGCTCCGTAACGGACCGTGACTTCGTCTTGTCGGATTCCGCCGGCCGCTCGGGAGGCGTCCATGCCCCGTTGTCGCGCACGAACTGGGGTGGACACCGGTGACTTTGCACGGCGACGCGTCTGGGGGAGCAAATATGCCCGGCGTGCTTCGGAGACAGCAAGGCGGGCGGAGTCCCGCTCAGCTTGACCTGGCGGTCCCGGCGTTCCTAGTGTGGCGCGGATGACCTCGAACGATCCCTTGTCCACCCGAGCGTTGCCGGGCCGGGCCCTCGCACTGTCGCTGGCGGCGCTCGCGGTTCCCGTCGCCGGCTCCCTCGCCTTCCCCGAGTTGCTCGGGGAAACCGCCGCTTTGTTGTGGCTCCTCGCGCTCGTGCCCGCCTTCCTCCTCGCCTATTACCGTGGTTGGCGCGGCGTAGCCACTGCGCTTGCGCTCGGTATGGCGACTCTGTCGATCACGCAGGTTGGCGCGACCTGGCGGTCCATCAGCGTTCCGGACCAGCTACTCGGTGTGGTCATTGCCTACGTCGCCATAGCACTGGGGATCGGCTGGGTCGCGGAGGTGCTCCACCGAGAGCGCGCCAACGTACAAAGCCTGGCCTTCACGGATCTGCTCACCCAGCTCCCCAACCGAAGACACGCCCGCGTGTTTCTGGAGAACGAGTTCGCCGCAGCCGAACGCGGGCGAGCCCTGTCGGTCGTCCTGTTCGACCTCGACGAGTTCAAACAATACAACGATCAGTACGGCCACGGCGCAGGCGACGAAGCGTTCGCGGCTTTTTCGGAGATCCTCAACCAGAACACGCGTAGGATGAACCTCTCTTCCAGGTTCGGAGGGGAGGAGTTCTTGGCTGTCCTGGCCGGCTCCGAAGCCGAAGGTGCCAGGGTGTTCGCCGAGCGCGTGACGACGTCACTACGCGAGCATCCGCTGCGAGCCGGCAAACTGACGGTCAGTGCCGGCGTCGCCACCTATCACTCGGGGATGCACACGCCTGACGACCTCCTCGCCGCGGCGGACCACGCCTTGTACAGAGCCAAGCGTGCGGGGCGCGACCGTGTCCAGGTCTCCGGACAAGACGGCCCGGAGTCCACCATGGAGGTCCGAAGCCGAGCGGAGATCGGCGACCCCGAGGCACCAAGCGATATGGCCCCGCAAACAGGGCGGATCGACGACCTCGGGTACCGCAGTCCCGACGAAGTCGGGCGCAGCGCACCGCGGGCGGAGCACCTTTCCGCGCCCGGCGACCGGTTCGGTCAAGGTCGAAGGGCTCTGGTCGTAGAAGACGATGATACCGTGCGCGGTATCGTTTCAGCCTATCTCGAGAGACAGGGTTTCCTCGTGACCGAGGCGCGCGATGCAGAGACGGGTGTCCGTGCGTTGGCGGTGGAACACGACGTCGTCTTGACCGATCTCCTGTTGCCCGGACCCAGCGGGAACGACCTCGTCGCGGCGTCGAAGGCTCGCTGGCCCCAAACGCAGGTCATGGTGATGACCGCGGGTCGCGACGCGGAGATCGCCACTGAATCGCTGAATCTCGGAGCCGATCGCTACATCTTCAAGCCGTTCGGGATGCCGGATCTCCGCGTACATCTCGTGGACTCCCTTACGAAGCGAGATCGGCTCTTGCGCGAGGAATCCGGCGAAGCGATCCCGGACCGCGAGTCGACCGAGAGAGCCGAGCTCACTCGGGAAGCCACCCTGGGTGGCGTTCGGGCCTTGGTCCTTGCCGTCGAGTTCAAGGACCCCCGCGCGCGAGGGCACCCGGAACGCGTCGCGCGGTTTGCGCAGGAGATCGCGCGGGAGCTGGACCCCGACGGAACGGAGTTGAACCGCGAATCGCTGCGCTTGGGATGCGAGCTCCACGACATCGGCAAGATCGGAGTCCCTGACAAGATTCTCAATAAGACCGGGTCTTTAGACCTCTTCGAGATCGCGGAATTCAGAAAGCACGTGGAGGTCGGGCGCCGGATCCTGGGCTCCATATTCGACGATCCGATCGTCCTATCGATCGCTTCCTCTCATCACGAATGCTGGGACGGGACCGGATACCCGGACGGGCTCTCGGGCGTCGACATTCCGCTGGAGGCCCGACTCGTGGGTCTGGCAAACGCCCTGGAGGCGATGACGAGTCCGCGCTCATACCGGACGGCCAAGACGTGGGAGGACGCAATCTCCGAGATCCGCGACCTCGCCGGGCGCCAGTTCGATCCCCAAGTCGTGAGGGCGTTCGAAGCCGCGCTTCCCCGCCTGCATGAGTACTTCGAGGCTACCCGAGAGACACGGCCGTCAGGCTGACCCACGGCCTCGATGGCTCAGGAAGAAAAGGACAATCTCCTCCTGGGCAGAGATTTCCTGGCTCGTGAGCCCCGATGTGAACGTGACAGGCGAGCCCGGCCATGTGTGTCCTCCGTTCAGTACACGATAGAAGGCAACCTCCGACCCTTCGGCACAATCCCGGTGCCACTCGATGGACAGCGTCGTCAAATCTGCCTCGACTCGGTCGATGATCCGGGTCTCGGGCTCGCCCACGCACCCATTGAGACGAACCCAAAGGTCGACGGCCGACCGGATGGGCAACACCGAGAAATCGCCGTCGTCTGTTCCACTTTCGGGGAAGACGCTATCCAGGTCTCCGTGCAGGATCAGGATTGGGACGGAGCGGGATGGCTCGCACGCACTCGCCAGTGGCATGGACATGGTTGCGGCCACCACCGCCACACCCGCGAGCGCATCTGTCATTCGACAGGCCAGACGCTCCGCGAACAGCCCGCCTTGAGAGAAGCCCGCCGCGAAGACGCTCGTCCGGTCCACACCGACCTCGGCGTGCACCGCGTCGATCAGATCGCGGACGAATTGTACGTCGTCGACGCCCGCCGCCTCCGCCGCCGAGCACCCGCAGCCCTCGTTCCAGTCCGTCGTCGCTTCGGGAAAGGCGACGAGAAACGCCACGTCGTCGGCGACTTGTTCGAAGCCGGAGATTTGCCGGATGGTGTTCGACGTCCCGGGGTTGCCGTGTAGCGCGATCATCAGCGGCGATCCGGCACCCGGCACGATTGAGGGTGGGACGTACAGCTGATAGCTGCGCGTCCTGCCCCCGGACTGGATCTCACGCGTTATGAGCGAACCGGTCCCCGGTCCGAGTGGATCGCCGGTCCCAGCGTCTGACCGGCAGGCCGGCAGGACCGAGAGCAGCGCCCAGAGCATGTAGAAGGATGGGCGGAAACTCGGCATGGTATCTCACTGAAGTCGGGTGGGTGCCCCCGAGCATAACCTGTGGAGGAGCTCTTCCCAACGCCCGTGTGGAAGGCGTGCGAGTCGGTCCACGGAGGGTTAAGCTCCGCGGTCGCCGAAGAAACTCGGCACCCGATCCTACGAATCAGGAGACACATGGGCTCAGAACGGCGCACGGCCCGCAGGGCACGCTCTTTCACGGAATCGGTGATTCGCGAGATGACTCGCGTCGCTCACGAACACGGAGCGGTGAACCTCGCGCAAGGATTCCCCGACTTTCCAGCGCATCAATTTCTGAAAGACGCCGCGTGCGAGGCCATCCAAGAGGACATCAACCAATACGCGATCACCTGGGGCTCTCCGCGCTATCGCGCAGCGCTCGTGGAAAAGTATGCAGACTGGTACGGGATGGAGGTGGACGGCCAGCGGGAGATCACGATCACTTGCGGAGCGACGGAGGCGATGGCCTCAGTGATGTTGGCCGTCGTCGACCCCGGCGATGAGGTGATCGTCCTCGAGCCCTTCTACGAGAACTACGGTCCCGACGCGGTCCTATGCCAGGCGCAACCTGTGTTCCTGACCCTGGAGCCGCCGGATTTTCACCTGAACACCCATCGTCTCGAGGCCCTGGTCACAGAGCGGACGCGCGCAGTCATCCTGAACACGCCGAACAACCCCACGGGTCGCGTGTTCAGCCGGGCCGAGCTCGACGGGGTCGCGGACATCTGCCGGCGCCACGACCTCCTGGCCTTCACCGACGAGATCTACGAGCACATCTACTACGAGGGCGAGCACATTCCTCTGGCCACACTTCCGGACATGCGTGACCGCACCATCACGATCTCGGGGGCATCGAAGACGTTTAGCGTGACCGGATGGCGCATCGGCACGATCGTGGCGCCACCGGACATCACCGATGAGATCCGCAAAGTCCACGATTTTCTTACTGTGGGAGCGCCCGCCCCCCTACAGGAGGCCATCGCAGCAGCGATGGAGACCTTGGGAGCGGACTTTTACGAGGAGATGGCCATAGAGTACAGAGAACGTCGCGACGTCTTGATCGAAGGGCTCGATGCCGGCGGATTCCGTTGCTCGCCGCCCGAGGGCGCCTACTACATCATGGCGGACTTCTCCGACCTTTCGGACGCGAACGACGGTGAGTTCGCCCGAACGCTGACTCGAGAAGCCGGTGTCGCGCCGGTACCCGGATCGAGCTTTCTGAACACCGCCGCGGGAAACAGCTCCCTCGTCCGCTTCGCGTTCTGCAAGCAAATCCCCACGTTGGAGCAGGCGAGCGAGCGGCTGCGCTCTTTTGCGCGCGCCGGATCCTGAACCGCGTGGCAAGCAAGCTCCGCACAGGTGTGGCGGGTCTCGTCGGAAGTGCTACGGAGGTGGATTCCAGGCGGCCGCTACGCCATGGTATGCCGGCGGCGAGGCATCCGCCTCAGGTGTTCGGGGTCGCTTCGGGGGGCACGGCCGCGGCAGACTCGGCGGTCACCGGTGAGGCCGCGCTCATGCCCTCGGCCGGCGCGTCGGGACTTCCCGTCAAGGGGAGACCTTCGTCTGTCTCCTCGAGCTCGGCGATCCGGTGCTCCCAGCGCTCCATCATCTGAACGAACGCGTGGGCCAGAGTCGGCTCGAACTCCGAGCCCGCGCCTTCCTGGAGGTAGTCGATGACGCGCTCGTGTTCCCACGCGTCCCGGTACGGCCGATGGGTCCGCAAGGCGTCGAACACATCGCACACGTGGACCATGTTGCTCGCCTGATGACACGGCCGGGGGTAGGACAGCGACGGGTATCCCTCGCCATTCAGCCTGATGTGGTGCTCGTACGCCACTACGGCCGCCAGGTCGAGGTTGTCCTCCGTCTCCATGATGATCCGCGCGCCCTCGGTCGTGTGGTTGTTCATGATCGAGCGCTCCTCGTCCGTCAGTTTGCCGGTCTTGTTGAGGATCTCCTCCGGGATCTTGACCTTCCCAAGGTCGTGAAGCAGGCCGGAGATACCGAAGGTCCAAACCTCCGCAGGCCCCAGCCCGACGAACTCCGCGAGCGCCATGGCGAGCACGGACACGTTGAGGGCGTGCGTCGTGGTGTATTGGTCGAAGTGCTGAGGCGCAAGAGTGGGATGAGGAACTGTTGATCCCCGTGCATGGCAACGGACAACGAACGGACCACCGCCTCCGCTTCGAGTAGGTGCAGGTCGTCGCGGTCCCGTAGCTCCTCGTGAATCCATTCGACCGTATCGGCCTCTTCTCGGAGGGTATAGCTGATGGTCGCCGTGGCCAGCTCCTTCCCCAGCGTCCCGCCCTCCTCCCCGTCGTTCCGGAGCTCGACGGCCCCGTACCGGATATTCGTTTCGCGCGTCTGGCGGGCTTCGGAAGTGTCCACCCCCTTGCCGCTCAGATGGCCGAGCAGGTCTTCCAGAAACGCCTCGAATTCCGGTTGCTGAACAGGACCCGTGAACTCGATGCGTTGGATCCCGACTTCTGCCAGCCTCGTGCTCCAATCCCAGCTCTTCATCTCGCGGAGCGGCCGTCCGGCGAAGACGATCTCCGCACCCAGGAATGTGAATCTCACCTGCTCCTTCTCGGATTGCAGGTCCAGCACGTGCTGGTAGGCCTTGTCCACGGCGCGGTCCCGCGCGGGATGACCGTCCTCGTAAAGGTTCATCGTGGAGATGGCCTGGGCCATGGACGTCAGGAAGTCGGGAGCGCTCACGAGGTTTCCAGCCCTTTCACGGCTTGACGAATCACGGGATCCTTCGATTTTCCGGATCGTTCGAGCACCCGTTTCGCGCCGGAGTCGTCGGACCAGCGGTCCGCGAGCACGGATAGCGCCTCGAGCATTTCGGGAGAGCGCTTGGCGAGCTTTGGCCGCCCGAACAGCGTCTGCCCCCGAGTGCACAGGCTGATGAGCGCGTCTAGGGCGAGCGAAGAGCGGGCGCCCCGCAGAGCACGGACTGCGAGGGTACGCAGCTCGGACATTTCAGCCGCGTCGATGACCCGGCTCACGATCGTAGGGACCAGAGTCTCGGCGACCCCATCCTGGAGCTCCATGAGGGCCATTCGGACCATTCGCTCGTCGCTGTCGGCGAGCCCCTGAACGACTGCAAGATCCCGATGTTTGGAGCTTTGGATGACGAGAGGGAAGGTTTCGCGGCGAACCCGCACGTCCTCGTGCGTAAGCAAGGGCCCAATGGGCACGTCCTCGGGCAACGGCCCGACCAGCTGAAGCAGCGCGAGAGCGTTGCGGAGCACGTACCAACGCTCGTCCCCCAGGAGGCCGATGGCTCGATCGCGGACCTGACCAGGCATCTCAGCGAGACAATCGAAGACCTTGCGTCGGATGGCCCGCGACTCGGAGTCCGTAAGCGCCTCGACGAGCGGTTCGATCGACTCTTCTCCTACCCGTTGGACGATGATGCTCAATACGTTCTCGTCCACGTCGTCCCCACTCAGCAAGCGGCGTAGCTGAGCCGGCGTGTCCAACTGGTTCCTCAGGCGCTGAGCCGTTTCAGAACCCTCCGGAGCGTCGTCCAGGACCTCCATCAGCCACACGATCTGTCCTTGTTCCACCAGGTCCTGGAACGCCTTCTGGACGGTCGGGCCGTACGCGTCAACCTCGAGACTGGTCTGGATGAGCCGCGCGGGCCCTGGAAGCTCCTCGACGTCCTCGGACTGGGCCGCGAAAAGCGGCGTCGTCCGGGATAGCTGATCGAGGATCAGCGTGTAATCATCAGGATTCGGGTCCCTGAGCTCCCAGTCCTCGATCAGCTCCGAGACGTTCTCCCTGAGCGCTCCATCCGCCCCCTCGCGGATGCGCTGCGTTCCCTCCTCGGCGTGGGCAGCCAGCTTGGTCAGCATCCGCGCGAGCGACGTCGAGATGGTTTGTTCTGATGCATCCGCAGCGGCTTGCAGCACCTTCATAACCGCGTCCACCGCCAGGGTCTGATTCGTATCCATCACGAACCGCTGACGCCGGGTCGCGTCGCCTCCCATCTCGACCATGCGCCGAAGGGTCGGCTGGTCCAGATCCTGGATCAGCTGCGACAGGCGTCGTCGGATCGCCTCGGATTCTCCATCGGAGGAATTCTTCAACTCATCGGCCAACTGCAGCAAGTACCCCACGATCGCCTGGTCGTAGGCACCCTCGGGCCGGTGCTGTCGCAACGTCTGGGCCACGGTGCCGGCGTCCGGTGGATCGTTTGGGTCGAGCGCTCCGTCCGTGGCCATCGCCGCCTGGGCAAGTCCTAACCAGAGCTGCGTGGCGCGTGCGGGCTCGGGCGGACCGGCGGCCGCTTCGCCGGACATCTCGAGTCGGTCGTAGCCGACTGGGTATAAGGTGATGTGCGCCCAAGACGGGAGATCGCCCTCCGGGAGCTCGCCAATCGGGGTGCCCTCCCGCTCCGGGTCCGCCGACAAGGTGCTCAGCAGCGCCTCCATTTCCCACGCCCCGACTCCGTCGAGGAATGTCACGGCCCCAAGCTGATGGTCGTGCAGCCGACGAGCGAGATCGGCGAGCACGGGATGCTTCGAGTCGGTTGCCAAGCCGTCTATGACGAGCTGTCGCTGGGCCACGCCGAGGGAAAGCTGCTCGCGGGACTCCAGGAGCCTGTGGAGCCCATCCACGACCTTCGTGGTCGCAGGGCCGAGCGACGGGTGGTTCAGCGGGTACATCGCGTAGCGATGCACGGCGATGGAGAACTCGGTGAGGAAGTCGCTCAAGTCGCGCGAGAGGGTCGCGCGTTGCTCAGTCTTCGGGTCTGGGGCTGTTTGGCTCACGTCGTGGGTGATTCGGCGGAAGGCAACGAAGAATCCGTCCGCCCGGGGGAAAGCAGATTGGAGTCCAGTCCACTCGACCCGCCCAGAAAAGCGAGGGCCATGCCTGGAATGTTCATCGTCACAGCGGTTTGCGCCAGTGGTCCCGCGGGTCGCGGAAGACGGGGGTCGGGTCTCTTGCCGAAGCGGCCCTCCGTGGGCTCGGGGCCCTCGAGGGAGATCGGGGTTTCTTGTGGGGCGATCGGCCCGCCTTAACTTGCGGACCGTTCCGGGGGTGGGTCGCGACCCGGACCATCACATGAGGGCGTGCATGGGAGCCGAAGCCAAGAGGGATTCCGAGGCGGACGAAGTCGTCCATCCGCCGGCCCGCTTGACGCTCTTCGGCTTCGCGCCGACCCCCGCAACCGTGTCGCTCGTGGCGCGAACCACGTCGTGGCGCATGGCCCGGACGGCCCGGGCGCTCGGCCTGACCGCTCTCGTTGCCCCGCTGGCGTTCCTGGTGCCTCCACACGCCCCCTGGGGTGCGGCTGCGCTCAGCGGTGGCCTGTACTTCGCACTGCGAAGCTGGAAGGAGCGCTTCACACTCCGGCAGGGGACTGGCTCCTGCCCCCGCTGCGAAGCACCCATCGATCTAGGGCGGATGAAAAGACTTCGCCGGCCGCACGTGGTCCCGTGCGACACGTGTCACCATGAGCCGGTTCTCGACGTCGCGCTCGAGATCTAGGGAACCTCGAGTGTGGCGGGTCTCGTTGGGAGCGCCATGGGCCCGCCCGCGTGCGGGGACGCTCAGTGAGAGCCCCCGTGTAACGAAGTCCGCGTGATGCCACGTCGGCACTGCGGCGCCTCGCCCACTGCTCACTCCGCGACCTCACGGAGGACCGCCAAAGGCATCTTGCGCAGCACGCCGCGGCTGTTGGCGAGCCCTACCGTCAGCGTGAGGATGACGACGATCAGCCAAAGGCCGAGGAGGCGCAGCGGCGAAGGGCTGAAGTCCCCTTCGAAAACGAACGTCACGAGCCCCCAAGCCGCCGCGATCCCGAGAAGCGAACCCGCCAGGCCCGCGAGGGAGCCGAGGGCCATGTATTCGGCGAGGAGCACCCGAAGTACCTGCGATCGCTGAGCACCGAGGGTCTTCAGCAGCGCGCTCTCGCGCATCCTCTGAAAACGGGAGGCCGACAGCACCCCCATCAATACTATGATCCCCCCCAGGACCGCGAAGACGGCCAGGAACCGGATCCCTGCGCTGACCTTGGACAGGATCGAGTCGAGGGCCTCCTGCACGAGCGCGAGGTCGAGGACGGAGACGTTCGGGAAGGCGCGCACGAGGTCCCGCTGCATCCGGGCGCGGCCCTCCCGGTCGGCTACGCGGGCCAGAGCCAGGTAGGTCTGCGGCGCGTCCTCGAGGGTGCCTGGCTCCGCGACCACGAAGAAATTCGCGGCGAACCGGGCCCAATCGACGCGACGCAAGCTGGTGATCGTGGTACCGATCGGCACGCCCTGGATGTCCCATGTGATCCGGTCGCCCACGCCCACTCCGAGGTCTTCCGCCAAGTCGATTTCCAGCGAGATCCGATGCGCTTGCTCACCCGGCGACGTGGATGTCGCCGGCCTCGGGACCTCCTCGTCCCACCACGATCCCGCGACCAGCTCCTCCGAATCCGTGAGGTTCGGGCGATACGTATTCCTGTATAGCCGGCGCACGGCCCATCGCTCGGGCCCCGAGTCAGTCGTGTCGCTCAGGAGTTCCTCGGCCGGCCGGCCGTTGATTGCGGCGATTCGTGCGGGGACGACTGGCGTGACCTCCACGGCGCCGCTCGCGGCCCGGGCCAACAGGTCGACGACCTCATCGGCTTGATCCGCCTGGACGTCGAACAGAAGCACGTTCGGCCGGTCTGCGCCCGCGTCGAACGAGAGTTGGCTCTGAACGTTGCTCTCGACCAAGAACACGGCCGCGATGATGAAGGAACCGAAGCCGAGCGCGAGGGTGACGGCAACCGTCTGGTCTTGCGGCCGAAAAAGGTTCGCGACCCCCTGCCGCACGGGATACGAGGCGCCACCAGGGAAATAGCGCCGCGTCAAGCGGATCAGAGCGAGCGCCGTGACCCAGAGCAATGCCAAAGCGCCGCTCAGACCGGCCGCGAACACGAGCCCCTGCCCCGGCTCCGGGGCTCGCCAGAGGCTCAACAGGACCAGGCTACCGCCGAGCGCACCGTAGGCCAGGGCCCTCGCAACGGCGGACCCGCCCGTCCGCTCGGGCTCGAAGTCCGCGCGAAGCGCTTGGAGCGGCGCAATGTCGCGAACCCGCAGAAGGGGGATCAGCGCAAACATCACGGCGACCCAAACCCCTACGCCCAGACCGGCCCAGACGGCCCAGGGATCCAATCGTGAATCGACTGTGAGCGGCAACACATCCGTGATCAGCAGCGGAAGCAGCCGCTGCACCGACAAGCCGAGCGCGACCCCGGCGGCCGAGCCCAGGAGTCCGAGCACTCCTGCCTGGAACAGATAGGCGCGAAACACGCTCGCCTGGCTCGCTCCAATGCACCGAAGCACAGCCACGGTCGGAACCTTCTCCTTCACGTACACGTGGATCGCGCTCGCGACACCGATCCCGCCAAGCAGGAGCGCTGTGAGCCCGACCAACCCCAGGAATTGGCTGAAAATGCGCGTCCCCTCGGTCAGATTTCGCGCTTGGTCCTCGGCGGTGACCGACGTGACGGACTGGTTGCGGAAGAATCGCCAATAGCGCCCTTCGAGATCCTCCGGGTCCTCACCATCCGGAAGCCGCAGGTAAAGGTTGTATCGCGCCAGACTGCCGAAGACGAGCAATCCCGTGCTCGGCAGATCGACGGCCCCGATATACACTCTTGGACCTACCGCCGTTTGGAAACCCACGTCCGTCGGGAGCCCGCGGACCGTGCCCGCGATCACGAACGAGGTGCGGCCGATCTGGAGCGTGTCGCCAATACCGACGTCGAGCTGGATGGGCACGGCCTCGTCCACGACCGCGACCCCGGGCTCGCCCAAGCGCTCCCACGCTCCCGTTGGAGTCGTCTCCACGCGCCCAAAGAGGGGAAACGCGCCCTCTACCGACCGCACCTGCATGAGTCGCGTCGATTCGGTCCCGGGCGCGTATACCATGGACACGAGGTCGTGACCTCGGACGACCGCCCTCCTGCGGCGAGCACCGAATCGACAATGGCGTGGACGCTGTCTCCGAGCGCGACACTGGCGGACAGCCGCAGGTCCGCGCCCAGCAGGGTGCGCGATTCCTCCCGTATGGAGCGCGTCACGTCCGCGCGGAACGAGTGCACAGCGACTAGCGCACCGACGCCCAGTGTGATCGACGCCATGTAGACGCCGATGCGCCGGAAGCTGGCACGCCCCTCCCTCCACGCGAGCCGGACCGCAAACGGAAGCATCACAGAACGGCTGGCGCTCGCTCGAGGTCGGACTCGACCCGCCCGTCTTTGAGGCTCATGATCCGGTGGGCGCGGTCCGCGAGCGCGAGGTCGTGAGTCACGAGGACGAGGGTGGTACGGGACTCTCGATTCAGCTCCTCCATCAGCGCGATGACCGTCGCGCCGGTAACGGAGTCCAGGTTACCCGTGGGCTCGTCAGCGAAGAGGATCAGGGGCTCGTTGGAGAACGCCCTGGCGAGGGCAACTCTCTGCTGTTCGCCGCCGGACAACTGCGCGGGATAATGGTCCATGCGGTCAGCGAGGCCGACGCGCTCCAGCAGCTCTCGGGCCCGGTCCCGGATGGGCACACCTCGGGTCGTGCGCGGCTTGCCAACGAGCTCGAGCGGCACCATTACGTTCTCGAGGGCCGTCAGAGTCGGCAGAAGATGAAACGTTTGGAAAACGAAGCCGACTTTCTCGGCTCGAAACCTGGCCCTCTCGTCAGCGGTAAGAGAGGAGAGCTCGTGTCCGTCGAGCCGCACGAATCCGGCTGTCGGCGCGTCCAGCCCGGCGAGCAGTCCGAGGAGCGTGGTCTTTCCGCTACCGGAGGGTCCCAAGATGGCCAGGACACCCTCGGCCGGGACTGTGAGGCTGACATCCTCCAGCACCGTCAACGGACGACCGCCGCTGACGTACGTCTTCCTCAGTCCTTCGGCAACGATCATCATGCTCCGCAAGTCGCTGAAAGCGATGTTCGAGACTCTGGCAGCATCAGCATCGCCTTCTGAAGGCTCCTGTCATCAACACTCCTGAGACGGCCATGCGCCGCCGCGCCCCGCGCGATCGACGACGTGCCGCACGACTTGTGGCAGCACTGGCGACGTTCGGTGTGTTGGGGGGCTCGGTGGCCTGTGGCGTCCCGGAAAATCCTGAGGTGTTACGCTCGGAGCTTCGGGAAGATCCGGAAACGGCACCGTCGCCGTGGACGCCACGCGGGCAGGTGGACGCCGTGCCGTCGGAGCCCGGGGCCGTGCTCTTTCTCGGGACGAGTCTCACGGCCGGACTCGGCCTACCCAATCGAGATCAGGCGTTCCCCGCCAGAGTGCGTGAGCGCATCGTGGAGGCGGGTCTCCCGTTCACGGTGTCGAATGCAGGTGTGAGTGGCGACACGAGTGCTGGTGGCCTCAACCGCCTGGATTGGGTGCTCCGGGCCCCGGTCCACGTGCTGGTGCTGGAGTTGGGAGCGAACGATGGCCTCAGGGGGCAGGACGTCGAGGCCTTACGCACCAACCTGCTCGAGATCATCGACCGAGCCCGCGCGCGCTACCCCGCCGTGGAAATCGTTCTGGCTGGCATGCAGGCTCCTCCCAACCTCGGAGAGCGGTATACGGATCGGTTCTCAGCGGTATTCCCGGACGTGGCCCGAAGCAAGGGAGCAACGCTCATCGGATTCCTTTTGGATGGAGTCGCGGGTGTGCCGGAGCTCAATCAGGCCGACGGCATCCACCCCACGGCAGAGGGACACGAGGTCATCGCCACGACCGTGTGGGACAGCATCGAGCCCGTGCTTCGCCGGTTGGCAGCTCGCTGAGGAAGCAGACGCCTACTCGAGGAGACACGCATCGTGGCAGTGAAGTTCTTCACATCTCTAGCGGTCGTGTTCGGATCGGTGCTTTTGCTCGGGACGATTCTTCCCGGCCGTTGGGCCGTCGAGCGGTCGCTCGAGATGCCAGCGGCCCCCGAACAAGTCTTCCCCTACGTTAACGAAGTGTCGCTGTGGGCGACGTGGACGCCTTGGCCCGATGCGGAGGCTCGAGTATTCGGACCGGATGCAGGCGCGGGCGCGGGAAGGAGCTGGAACGATCCCGAGTTCGGCGACGGTGTCTTCACGATCGTAGAGAGCGTCGCGAACCAGAGCGTGGGGTACCGTGTCGAGGTCGAGGACGGATCGATGATCACCGAGGGGCACATCGTCCTCGAGACATCTGCTGAGGGCACCCTCGTCACTTGGCGAGAGGCAGGCGACTTCGGGTGGAATCCGATCCTCGGATTCGTCGCCCGAATCATGGATCGCTTGCAGGGAAGAGAGCTCGAGCGCGGTCTCGAGCGGTTGCGGACCGTGAGCACCCAACCGTAGGGCCGAGAAAGCTTCAGTCAACCGCCAGCCGAAGCGGCTCTAGCCCATCTCCCGAGCCAGAGCGAGCAGCTCGGCGTTGGTCTCGGTTTTCCTCATGAAGCCGAGCAGCTCGTTCATCGCGTCGACCGGCGGCGAGTTCGAGAGCTGACGGCGGAACGCCCGTGAGAGGGCGAGGGCGGCGTCACCGAGGAGCAGCTCTTCCCTCCGCGTGGCGGAGGCGACGAGATCGATCGCCGGGAAGATGCGTCGGTCGGCGAGCTCTCGCGACAGCACGAGCTCGCTGTTACCGGTCCCCTTGAATTCCTCGAAGATCACCTGGTCCATGCGGGAGCCCGTGTCCACCAGAGCGGTCGCCACGATCGTCAGCGAACCTCCCCCCTGGGACGCGTCGATCTTTCGCGCGCTCCCCAAGAAGCGCTTCGGCTTTTCGAGCGAGTTCGCGTCCAGGCCTCCGGAAAGAGTCCGCCCGCTGCCTTCCTCGACGTTGTTGTACCCGCGCGCCAGGCGGGTGATCGAGTCGAGGATGATGACGACGTCCTCACCCATCTCGACCCGCCGGCGGGCCCGCTCCAGCGTCATCTCCGCCACGGCCACGTGACGCTCGGCCGGAAAGTCGAAGCTGGAAGCGATGACTTCGCCGAATCCGCAGACCTCCATCTCCGTGATTTCCTCAGGTCGCTCGTCGACGAGGAGGATGTAGAGGTGGCAGTCCGGATGGTTGGTTACGATCCCCTCGGCCACGCGCTGAAGCACCGTCGTCTTTCCAGCTTTCGACGGCGCGACGATCATTGCCCGCTGGCCCTTGCCAAAGGGGCAGAAAAGATCGATGACGCGATTCGTGAAGTCAGGCTGCCCCAGGTGGGTGATCCCGCACTCCAGCGTGAGCTGCTCGCTCGGATGCTGAGCGCTCTGGCGACTGAAGGTGGGTCGATCCCTGAGCTCCTCCGGTGGACGCCCGCTGACGGACACCACGCGGGTGAGAGGGGCTGCCTTACCGTTCCGTGGACGACCTCCGATATCTCCGGTGATTTCGTCTCCGGAGCGGAGCCCGTAACGGCGGATCATCTTGGCTCCGACGTACACGTCCTCCTTGGAGGGCGCGTAGCCGAATTTTCGCAAGCGGATGAATCCTGATCCGCTTCCCAGGACTTCGAGGATGCCTAAAGGCTGTTTTTCCGACACGACGGGGTGTTGACGTTGGCTCGGGTGCTGGCGTTGGGCGAGTGCCCAGCGATCGGGAAAGCGTGATCGCCACGCCAGACTTACAGATAAATCAACTGAGGGGTTCCGCAACCCCCGGGGTGCAGACAACACGCGTACACCGAAGGTAGGCGAGGGGTCCAAGTGGGTAGCGGTAGTCGTGAGCAACGTGTCAGTTTCGTTGTGCGAGGAACCCCGGGCCGACCCTATGACTAGGGACCTGGGGGCACGAGATTCCGCCAACGACAGGGTGAGCGGCACCGCTGCCGCCTAATTCGGAGACCCGTGAATCGGGCCCCTGCCACCGATCGGCGACGTTGGAGAGACACATCGATGAACCCAGAATCGGCGCCACCCGATCTCGACCCTCGCGACGGCTCCAGCGGCGACGTGGACGACGAAGACACCAGGGGAGGCGCGGGGTTCAAGCTGTTGCTCGTGCTCGCACCGTTCGTTCTCGTTGTCGCCCTCGGCATTCTCGAGTGGTGGATCCGGTCGCGGGGCACCTAGGGAACCTCCATAGGGGTCGCCAACCCTTCAGCGGCGCTGTCCATCCGATGCCCCAAGGCTGTCCCCGCCGCAGGACACTAACGGCGGCAGCACCAACCGTGACCCGACGACAAGCCAGCTAATTACTGGGTCTCGGATCCATCCGAACGGTGGCACGGCCCGTGCACTTGTCGCGAGATGATGTCTTATCTCCAGGAGGGAACCGTGCCCAGAAAGCTTCAAACCCTGATGGTGTTGGCGACAGCGGGCTTCGCGCTGTCTCCTGGGTCCGGTACCGCCCAGCTCTACGCGGACGCCTCGCTTTCGTTCGGGGTCGGCACTTCCATCTGGGACGGCGTCGGTGTCGGCCTGTCCTACAACAACTACGGCGGGGCCGAATCCTTCGGGGTGGGGCTCGGGGTCGGGAACAACGTCTTCTTCGGCGTCGGGGTGAGCGACCGCTACTACGTGGACTCCTACCGCGACTACGATTACCGGGATCGCAGATGCCACCGGTGGGACGACGACTACTACGACGACTACTACGACGATTTTGACTACTGGGAGGACGAGTACTGGTATCGCTGCAGACGTCGGGCCCGCCGTTGGGGGCTCGCGATCTCTTTCGGCCACGGCTGGCACTATCCCGCCTATTACGGGCGCCCGTCCTACGATCCCTGGTACTCCTATGATCCCTGGTTCGGGAGGAGCCTGTTCACTGCCCGCTGGTACTACCCCAGCTATCAAGTGGCCTTCGGGTACGGCTATGGCGGGTACGGGTACGGCGGATACGGCTACGGCGGATACGGCTATGGCGGGTACGGCTATGGCGGGTACGGGTACGGCGGATACGGCTATCAGCCCGCGTACTATCGTCCCTACACTCGCGTCGTTTACGGCTCCGGATACCGCGGGGGGTACGGATATGGGCGATCTGGCTCCGCGGTAGCCGTGAGCCGCTACAAGGAGTCGCCCTGGCGGACCTATGCCGCGAGCTCTGCGGGTGGCTCCTCTTCCGGCGTGTTGAGTAACGGACGGTCCGGACGACTGACGGGCGTGACGGTTGCCGGGCGCCGATCGGCCGTCGACGGAGCAGGTCGAACGACCCCTGGAGCACGCGGATCGACCCCGGGCGTGCGCGGAGGCGTGACGGCGCGCCGAGGCCCTGTCCGGCCGGGCGTCGACAGCTCGCCCAGGGTTGGGGCCGGCGACGGGGGCACCCGCACCGGTCGCCCGGCTGCGGTGACCCCGACCCGCCGCACCGCGCCGTCGGCGTCGGTGGAACGATCCGACCGGGGGGCCTCGGTCGCACCGGGCCGCGAAGGCGGACGAATCACTGCCGCGCGACCCGACGGAGCCCGGCGGGACACGGGCACACGTCCCAGCGCTCGCACGGTTCCGACGGACCAGCAAGTCAGGCTCCGGCGTCCTACTGATGCCGTCCGGCCTGGTCGATCGGGAGACGTGGGCTCACCATCTTCGTTGTCGCGACTTCCGACGGATCGCTCTATTCGTCCGAGCCCGTCCCGCGACACCGGGGCGACCAGACCTAGGGACGCCGCTGGCTCGACCAGACCGAGTAACCGGTCACGGTCGGACATGCTCCCCTCCCGGCCGCCCACATCACGTACGCCGTCGACGTCCCGTGGGTCAGCCGCTCCCGGCGGCGGCAGCGCTCGGCCGTCGACGACCCGGCCTAGTGACCGTGCTCGAGCGGACATGCTCCCTTCCCGGCCGCCGACCTCACGTACGCCGTCGACGTCCCGGGGATCGGCAGCACCTCGTGGGGGGAGCGCTCGGCCATCCACGTCGCGACCGCCCACGGCTTCGCGGGGATCGGCCGCACCGCGCACGAGGACCGTCCGGCCATCTACTCCGCCGCGTGCGCAATCCAGGCCTTCGGCTGCGCCCCGGTCATCGGCGCCACGCTCCGGAAGCACGCGTCCGTCGCGGCCGTCCACGTCCCGGGCGCCCACTGCTTCCCGTGGCTCCGCGACCCCGCGTACGAGGAGCGTCCAGCCGTCTGCTCCGCCACGTGCGCAATCGAGGCCTTCGGCCGCGCCCCGGTCCTCGCGGGCGCAGCCCTCGCGCGCTCCTAGGCCGTCGACCAGCCGGTCCCGTCCGTCCGCGGCGCCGCGCTCGAGCCGACCGTCCACCAGCCGGTCCCGCCCGTCCGCACCGCCTCGCGCGAGCAGACCGTCCACCACTCGGTCCCGCCCGTCCGCAGCGCCGCGCTCGAGCCGACCGTCCACCACTCGGTCTCGCCCGTCCGCTCCGCCTCGCGCGAGCAGACCGTCAGCACAGAGTCGCCCGTCCGCCAGATCAGGCGCCCGTTCCGCTCCGGCCCGCCGTCCCTCGGGAGGCGGTGCTCGGCCGACGCGACGCCCAGGCGGCTAGTCGCCGACGCGCGGAACCCCTTCCAGGACGGCCCCTAGTAGGGGCCGTCCGCCGATCCAGTAGGCCAATTCCCTCGGGTGCCCCACGTCCCATATCGCGAAGTCCGCGCGCTTACCCGGCTCCAGCGTTCCTCGGTCGCCACCGAGCCCGAGCACCCGTGCCGCCTCCCGCGTAGTTCCGGCCAACGCCTCCTCTGGGTGTAGCCCGAACTGCGTGCACGCGAGGTTCATGGCCAGGAGGATGGACGTGAGAGGGGAGGTGCCCGGATTGCAGTCCGTCGCCACCGCCATCGCGACCCCCAGCTCTCGGATCACAGCGACCGGGGGCGCCTTTTGTTCGCGCAGAAAGTAGAAAGCGCCGGGCAAGAGCACGGCGATCGTCCCGCTGGCTGCCATCGCCTCCAAGCCGCTCCGGGAGGCGTGCTCGAGGTGATCGGCGGACAACGCCTCGAAACGTGCGGCAAGCGCCGCCCCACCCCCGTCCGACAGCTGATCGGCGTGGATTCGGATCGGTAGCCCGAATCTTCGCGCGGTCTCGAAGACGCGGCCGCACTCGTCGGACGTGAACGCAATGCCCTCGCAAAACGCGTCGACCGCATCCACCAGCCCTTCTGCCATCGCTCGGGGGATGATCACGTCGCAAACCAACTCAAGGTACGCCTCGCGTTCCCCGCGATACTCCGGCGGCAGCGTATGGGCTGCGAGGAGCGTCGTGACGACGCTCACCGGAAGTCCCTCACCGAGGCGGCGTCCCACCCGGAGCATCAGGAGCTCGCTCTCCAGATCGAGCCCGTATCCGGATTTGACCTCGCGCACGTTACCCCAACCTCCCGTTTGTGCCGTCACGCGACATGGCTCATTGACGGCGGGTCGAGCGGGAATCTAGTCTCCGCGCTCCCGGACCGCCGCCAAATCGAAGGCGTTCCGTACCGCACCTCTGATTGCCGAACGGAAGCAATCTTGCCGAAGTATCTCGCGCCGACTGCCCTGCTGCCCGACGGGTGGCAAGACAACGTCCTCCTCGAAGTCGACAACGGAGGGGACCTGGTTTCGGTGAAAGCCGGACCGTTTTCCATGAGCGACGTCCGACCACTCGGAGGGCCGGTTCTTCCCGGCATCCCCAACCTCCACTCTCACGCATTCCAAAGGGGCATGGCCGGTCTCGCTGAGCGTTCTCGCTCCGGGCAGGACTCCTTCTGGAGCTGGCGAGACGTCATGTACGCCTTCTTGCGCGAGCTCTCGGCCGAACACGTCGAAGTGATCGCCGCCCAGCTCTTCGTCGAGATGCTCTTGTCTGGTTACACCGCCGTCACGGAGTTCCACTACCTGCATCATGGCGAGCGGGGCCGCCCCTACGAGCAACCGGCCGAAATGTCACACCGGATCGGGCGGGCCGCTCGTCGTGCTGGCATCGGTCTTACCCACCTGCCGGTCCTCTATCAGAACGGTGGTTTCGGCGGGCTCACTCCGGGGGACGGCCAGAAGCGATTCGTTTTGGCCATGGACGACTACTGCGACCTCGTCGGCGACCTCGCTCGATCTTGGTCGGGAGACCGCGACCGGGCGGTTGGCTTGGCATTCCACAGCCTCCGCGCCGTCGAGCCGGAAGCGATGACCCAGGCGCTGGCCGAACGGGAGAGGCGCTCCTGGTCGGACCCGATCCACATTCACGTCGCGGAGCAGCGGACTGAGGTCGACGAATGCGTGGCGTGGTCCGGCGCGCGGCCGGTCGCGTGGCTGCTCGACAACCTGCCCGTTTCAGAGGACTGGTGCCTCGTCCACGCGACCCACATCGACGAGGCAGAGGCGGCGGGAATCGCCGACAGGGGTGCCGTGGTGGGTCTGTGTCCGTCCACCGAAGCGAACCTCGGCGATGGCCTCTTTCCACTCGCCGGATTCCAGGGAGGAGGGGGTCGTTTCGGGGTCGGGTCGGACAGCCAGGTGTCGGTCAGCCCGATAGAGGAGCTCCGCTGGCTCGAGTACGGGCAACGCCTCGCCTATGAGACCCGCAACGTAGCGTCGGTCGGGACACCGGGTTCGACCGGCATGACGCTTCTCATGCGGGCCTTGGCCGGCGGAGCCCAGGCGGCGGGCCGTGCCCTGGGCAAGCTGGCACCGGGTGCGGGAGCGGATCTGGTGGTGCTCGACGGCAACCACCCCTGCCTCGCCGGCCGACGGGACGACCGCATCGCGGACGCCTGGATCTTCGCGGGGAACCGCAACGTCGTGAAGGACGTGATGGTGGGCGGCAACTGGGTGGTCCAGGACGGCCGCCACCCAGAAGAGGTGGCGATCGCAGCCGAGTTCAGTGCTGTGATGGAACGGCTGGCCAACGTGATCTAGTTGTTTGTAGCCGGCGCGATCACTCCGTCATGGGAAGGCGGATTCCGTGCTCAGTAGCCGTGCTGAGAGCCTCCTCGTAACCGGCGTCCGCGTGCCGAGCGACTCCCAGCCCAGGGTCGTTGGTGAGCACCCGTTCGATGCGGGCGGCCATCTCCGGACTCCCGTCCGCCACGAGTACCTGGCCCGCGTGGAGTGAGTTGCCAATCCCCACCCCCCCTCCGTGGTGGAACGACACCCAGCTCGCGCCCGAGGCGGTGTTCAGCAACGCGTTGAGGACCGGCCAGTCGGCTACCGCGTCGGTCCCGTCCTTCATGCCTTCGGTCTCGCGGTACGGAGACGCAACGGAACCCGTGTCGAGATGGTCCCGCCCGATCACGATGGGCGCCGAGATCTCTCCGTTCGCCACGAGGTCGTTCATGGCGACGCCGAAACGGGCACGTTCGCCTTGCCCCAGCCAACAGATGCGCGCCGGAAGCCCCTGGAACGCCACCCTTTCCCTGGCCAGCCGAATCCACTGGGCCAGACGCTCGTTCTCCGGGAACAACTCGAGAACGAGCTCGTCCGTGCGATGGATATCGGCGGGCTCCCCGGAAAGCGCCACCCAGCGGAACGGCCCCCTCCCTTCGCAGAACAGCGGGCGGATGTACGCGGGGCGTGAATCTCGCCGCGATCGTTTCGTCACTGTCTGAGGATCCATCGGTTGGATCAGTGGAGAGAAACGGCAGGGCGTGGATCTCCGATCGGACAAGACCGTCCGGTCCCGAACCTCGGCCGACCTGGTCACTCACCACGTTCCCGTCGTCCGAACCGCTCTACCCATGGCAAGCGTGGCACTACGAGGCCATCGGGGTGATGGACGCCTGGAAGCTCACCACGGGTGACCCGGGTATCATCGTAGCCGTCGTTGATGATGGCATCCGTTTCGACCATCCCGATATCGCCGACAATCTGGCGGCTGATGGTTACGACTTCGTCTCCGATCAACAGGTAAATCGATGCTCGGGAGGATTGATCTCGGCCAGCGGCGACGGAGACGGGCCGGACCCCGACCCCACCATTCCGTCGACGTACCATTGGGATGACTCGCTTGACTGTGCTGTGGGACCAGCGGCAATCGGAGCGCACGGACTCCACGTGGCCGGTACGATCGCCGCGCTTGGACAGAATGACTACGGAGGCGTCGGTGTGGCGCCCGATGTGCAGATTCGGCCAGTTCGTGTGATTGGTGTGCCGGGTTTCGGATCGAATTACGACATTGCGCAAGGCATCCTCTACGCTGCCGGCCTACCTGCGGATAACGGCATGGGTGGCGTAGTCCAGCCGTCTTCCGGCTCACACGTGATCAACTTGAGCCTGGGTGGTCCCGGGGATACGCAGGTGCTGCGTAGCGCGGTGAGCGCGGCTGACGCGGCAGGGTCACTCGTCGTGGCCTCAGCCGGCAACGATGATTCATTCACCCCGTCCTTTCCGGCTGCATACCCTCAGGCCATTGCTGTCGCGGCAGTGGGTCCCACGCTCGGGCGCGCGCCATATTCGAGCATGGGGAGCCACGTCGAGATCGCTGCACCGGGTGGTAACCTGGCGGGCCACGATGAGAGCTGGGGTGTGATCTCCACGCGCTGGGACTTTTCCTCGAACGGCCCCGCGTTCCAGGCGATCCAAGGCACGTCGATGGCGTCGCCTCACGTGTCCGGCGTCGCTGCCCTCCTGTTCGCCCAGGATCCGAGTCTGAGCAACGCGCAGGTGCGTTCTAGGCTCACGCAACACGCCGTTGACCTGGGCGCGCCGGGACGAGACCCGCAATTCGGATTCGGATTGGTCGACGCGATCTCGGCGCTGACGGATGGTCAGGGAATCCCTGGGGACAGCCATGTTCGTCTATACGACGCAGACCGGGGAAGCCTGGTAGACGAACAGACTCAGGGACCAAGCGGATCGTTCCGGTTCGCCGGTCTCGAGGACGGGGATTACCTCGTGTTCGCGGGATTGGACGAGTCGTTCGACGGCCTGGTCGGGGCGCCTCCGCGACCCTGGGGCGCGCTCGGTGGCTCGGCCCGACCCATGACGATGGTGATTAGAGGCGCCGGGACTCGAGACGGTTCGTTCTCGTTCGGCCAGCCAATCGAGGGCGAACCCAACGACGCCTTTGGTTCGTCGAACCGGCTGGTGTTTCCCAGTTACCTGAATGCTGATCTCGCTTCGGGCTTGGATGAGGATG
The DNA here is from genome assembly GCA_965248625.1 of Longimicrobiales bacterium. Classification (GTDB taxonomy): domain Bacteria; phylum Gemmatimonadota; class Gemmatimonadetes; order Longimicrobiales; family Gaopeijiaceae. The sequence continues at coordinate 5,100,707 of OZ252109.1, forward strand.
TGTACGAAATCCGAATCCCGAACGGGGGCACGTACGCATTCGAGACGACAGGTAACCTGGGAGCGTGCGGATTCGCTCTAGGGGGCGACACCGTGCTCGAGCTGTTGGATCAATCCGGCACCGTGCTCGCGGAGAACGACGACATCGACGTGGACCGCCAAAACTACTGCTCCCGGATCCTGCAGTCCTTGGCACCCGGCCAGTACTTCCTTCGCGTATCCGCATTCAACTCTGATCGGGCCGGACGTTATCGGATCCTGGCCAGGGAGGGCGGGTGAACACCTAGGGAGGGCTATCGCAGCGGACCGTCTAGCTCGGACTCCGACGCCCCGTTCTCGGCGATCCCGGATGGCGGTGACCGCCCCTCACTCCGGTACGGCAGTATGAGCCGCGCGGCCCGTTCGAACGACAAGTAGTTCCACGCCCAGTTCACCAGCACGAGCAGGCGGTTTCGGAAGCCGATGAGTTCGACGATGTGGACACCGGCCCAGATCATCCACGCAACGATCCCGGTGAAGGAACGACCCCACATGTGCGCCGCGGCGCTATACCGTCCGATGACTGCCAGGATTCCGGGATCCTTGAAGTCGAACGGGCTGAGAGGCCGGCCCTCGAGCGCGCGCACGATGTTGTCGGCGACGCTGTTCCCTTCCTGAATGGCGACGGGCGCCACGCCCGGTAACACCTCTCCCCGCTGCTCGACGTAGGCGAGATCTCCGGCGACGAACACCTCGGGGTGCCCGCTCACCTGAAGAAAGGGGTTCACGCCTACGCGCCCCCCGGGGCCCATTGGCAAACCCCATTCGGCCGGTCCTGGCGCTCCGGTCACTCCGGCACTCCACACGACCGTCTCGGTGGCCACGGTCTCCCCGTCGTCGAGCTCCAGCTCGGTGGCAGACACCCGGTGCACGCGCGCGTCCAGTCCGACTCGGACCCGTCTGCGCTCGAGACGGTCCCGGGCGTAGCGGCCGAGCTTCTCGGGCATGCCGGGGAGCAGTCGGTCGCCGGCTTCGAGGAGGATGATCCGGACCTCGTCTTCCGAGACCGCCCGGTAGTCCCGTAGGAGAGGACCGTATACGAGCTCCGCCAGCGCCCCCGCGAACTCGACTCCCGTCGGCCCTCCCCCGACACAGGTGAAGGTGAGCTGCGCCTGACGGCGGTCCGCGTCGGTCTCGTGCGCGGCCGCCTCGAGGCAGGTCAGGATGTGGTGACGAAGTGGGACCGCCTCGTCCATCGTCTTCAGTGGGAAGCAGTGGCGCTCCGCCCCCTCGACCCCGAAGAAGTACGCGGCGCTTCCCATGGCCAGCAGCAGATAGTCGTAAGCGATTCGCTCGCCAGCGGCGTGGACCTCACGCCGTTCGAGATCCACGTACTCGACTTCCGCCATGCGAAAGTCGGCGTTGGCGGCACGGCGGAGGATGGAGCGGACCGGGTAGGCGATCGAGGTCGGCCCCAGCTCGGACGCCGCGACCTGGTACAGCAGCGGGAGGAACGTGTGGTAGTTGTTTCGGTCGATCACGAGCACATCGACCGGGGCCCGCTCCAGGCGACGCGCAGCCCATAGTCCGGCGAAGCCGGCGCCGACGATGACTACTCGCGGCCGAGCCACCACAACGGTCTTCTCCGTCCTGAAGAGTGGGTCCGGACCAGGCCGGATCTCAGTAGCGTGCGAGAGTGGGGTCGATCTCGGCCGCCCACGCGTCGATCCCACCTTCCAGATTCAGCACCCGGACGAAGCCCGCATCGCGGAGTTGGCCGGCGATCTGGCGGCTACGCGCACCCGTGCGGCAGTGAACGACGATTTCACGGTCGCGTGGGAGCTCTTCGATCCGCCCCGCGACCTCCCCCATGGGGATCAAACGGGCCCCCAGGTCCGCCAGGTTCGAGATCTCCCACTCGTAGGGCTCCCGGACGTCTAATAGGAACGGAGGCGTGTCGCCGGCGAGGCGGTCGCGCGCCTCGTGCACGTCGATGGCCTCCCGGTCTACCTGAGGCGACGCCGCGCTCCTCACTGGATCTCCCTCCCCCGTTTCATCGGTGACCCTCGTGCCGCCCCCGTCCGTGCCCAGGCCACAGAATACGTCGTAGTCGATCAGCTCGGCTTGAGTCGGCTCGTCACCGCACACTGGGCACTCTGGGTTGCGACGAACCTTGACTTCACGCCACGTCAGATCCATGCCGTCGAAAATCAAGAGGCGGCCAATGAGCGGCGCCCCTTTCCCGACGATCAGCTTCACCGCCTCCAGCGCCTGGAGGGATCCCACGATCCCGGGAATCACACCCAGGACCCCTCCCTCCGCGCAGTTAGGCACGAGACCCGGCGGCGGGGGCTCCCTGAACAAGCAGCGATAGCATGGGCCGTCGGCCGCCGCGAAGACGGACACTTGCCCCTCCCAGCGATGGACGGAGCCGTACACGTTGGGCTTGCCGAGCATCACGCAGGCATCGTTGACGAGATAGCGCGTCGGGAAATTGTCGGTCCCGTCCAGAACGATGTCGTAGTCGGCAAAGATCGTGAGTGCGTTTTGGCTCGTCAGCTTCGCGCGGTGGGCAACGACCTCGACGTGCGGATTGATTTCGGCGAGGCGATCTTCGGCCGAGTCCAGCTTCGCCCTCCCGATGTCCGACTCTCCGTGGAGGATCTGGCGATGGAGGTTCGTCACGTCGACGTCGTCGAAGTCGACGAGCCCCAGCTTGCCCACCCCGGCGGCGGCCAAGTAGAGCGCCACGGGAGAGCCCAGTCCCCCCGCGCCCACGACGACGACTCGCGCGGCCTTGAGCGCCCGCTGGCCCTCGAGCCCGACTTCGGGCAGCACGAGGTGACGCGCGTAGCGTAGGAGCTCCGGTCGCGAGAGATCGGGCAGGGGAGCGACTGATGAGCCTCTTTCGTCCATGTTCGCTTTCACCCCTTCTCGCGAGGCGGGTTCCCGACGGACCCTCCCGAGTCCTCCGGAGCCGCGGGCATACTCAGAAGCGGACCGTCGTTCGCCAGACGAGCCCGAGCAGATCGTCCGAAACGAACAGGAAGCCGAGTCCGGCGGCGACCCCGGCGACGCCAGGGAGGGCGGTTTCGCCAGCCTCGAGCCCGGTACCGGTGTACTCGGAGCCGCCACTGCCCGCAAAGGTCTGGATCACTCCGGTGTCCAGGCCGATCGCGCGGATTCGGCCGTTGCCCCGGTCTGCGATGAACAGCGTCAGGCCGTCATTGGTCACGGCCACCGCTTCCGGCAGCGCGAGTGCCGCCCGGTCGGCACGTCCGCCGTCGCCCGCGAAGCCCCGAGCCCCGATTCCAGCAACCGTCTCGATCAGGCCCGTGTCGAGGTCGATGACGCGGATTCGGTGATCGCCGGAGTCCGCGATGTAGAGTCGCCCCTCGGACGCAGCGAGCCCGCGAGGGACACGCAGCTCGGCCTCCGTGGCTGGACCGCCGTCCCCCCGACTTCCGATTCTCCCGTTCCCGGCGGCCACGGTAAGCGCGCCGTCGCGGTCGATGCGCCAGACCCGGTGCGCCGGCCAGTCGCTGAAGAACACCGCACCGGTCGCGGCGACGGCGACCCCGGTGGGCTCCTCCAGACGGGCGGCCACCGCCGGGACACCGTTGGCTGGCTCGTCACCGGCGGGGTCGCCCGCAAACACCGACACCGTGCCGGCCGTGGGATCGACTCGGAAGACCCGCCCCGCCTGGGGGTCGGACACGATCAGGTCACCGTCCATCGCGAGTGCGAGCCCCGCTGGCCGGCCTAGACACGCTTCACCTGCGCAGGTGGCGTGATCGACGATCTCGTCGAGCTCGCCGTTCGGGCGGACCGCGACGATGCGCGATGCCCGATGGTCGGCCACGAAGAGCGTGCCGTCCTCTTTGACCGCGAGCCCGCGGGGCGCCGTCAGCTCCTCTCGAGTCGCCGCGGCTTGCTGGTCCGGTGGAAGGTCGTGGGCACTTCCCGCCACCACGCGCATGATCCCTGGCAGATCACCCAGGATGACCACCGGATCTCCGCAACCAACGGACGACGCCACGAGCGCCGCCGCGCACAGTGCCGACCCCGAGCGGCGGACCGCTCCGTGGCTCACGGAGAGATCCCGAACGGGACGACCCATAGGTCGTAGCTGCCACCGCTCCCCGCCCTCACGTACGCCAGGGCTGTCCCGTCGGGCGACACGGCCGGCTCCCGAGCGCCCTCCGTTCCCTCGATCTCCAGCGCCGCGCCTCCGCTCACGGGGATCGTCCACAAGCGGTTCGCTCGCCTGAACACGATACCCCCGGAGTCTGGCGTCCAGGCGGGCTCCTCCCCTGGGCCGAGCTCCCGCCGGTTTACCGAGTGGAGTCGTACGAGTGCCCCCGCCGCTGACGACGTGTCCCGCGGCGGAGAGGAGCTCTGCGGAGAGGTCTGCACCCACGAATTCGGTCCGTGTCCAGTTGGCGATCTCCGGCGTGCCCTCCGTGAAGAAGATGCCCTCCGCCGCCGGACCGTACGGAGATCCGACCGAGCCTCCGGGACGGGCATACCCGGGGACGGGTGACCCTGATCGCAGTTGCTCCTCGACGGGGCTGCGGACGAAGTCTTCACCGAGAAAGCGGAATCCACCAAGGCCGAAGCCTGAGATCGTCGACCTCGCCGCAAGCCTGTTCGAGTCGACGACACCGAGGTAGCGGTCCAGGCGCATCGCGGACCCCCGCAGAGTCACTTGAGCTCCGCGAGCCAAACCCTGGCGGAACCAATCCAGCGACACCGTCGCGAGGGTGCCATCGGTCCGTTGGCCGAGCTGGTGGGTCGGATTGAACTTCATCTCAGACGTGTACAGCTCGTTCTGGATGCGGTTGTGGAGCAGGGTGGTCGTAAGCGAGGCCTCCTCCGTCAAAGGCCGGTCGAAGCGCACGAAGCTGAGAAGCTTGTCGCCGGATTGGTGCGGAAACGCAGGGGACGAGTAGGGGCACGCAAGGTGCGCCGTGGACGCATCTGTCGTGACGGCGTCGATCAAAGCCGCGAGATCCGAGTCGCCATCGCCCGCGTGGAGGCAGGTCAAGCCACGCGCCCGTGGCTCGGAATCCAACATGCCTTGGGCGAGCACGCTCCCGAACAGGGTCGCTCCATCTCCCAAGCCACGGACCGGGCCGCCTGCGGAGAGGGCGAGCGCGGTAAAGCCGCGGAAGACGGCCTCCGGAGCCCAATGGTCGGTCCGCAGCATCGCCGAGCCACGCCAGACGTCGGCATCGCCGCGCCGCGTGGTGTACCGCACCACCCCCGAGAGTGCGGACCCGAAGCGGGCTCCTACCCCACCCGTGACGACCTCGATCTCCTCCAACGCGTCGGGGGGGGTGCTGGAGCGCCGGCCCCTGCGTCGACGCCTCGAACTGGTTCTTGAACTCGAGCCCGTCCACGACGTATGCCTCCTGGCCAATGCGGCCGCCGCGGAAGTGCCCGTCGCTCACTCCTGGCGCGAGCTCGACGGCCTCGGCCACCTCGTCCATCGGCAGCTCTCGCAGCTCGGAAGCCAGCACCACTTCATGCGTCGCACTGATCTCCGGTTCAACGAGTCGGACACGCTCCACTTCCGCAACGACTCCGGGGAGTTCGAGGGCCTGCGGGGAGAGCTCCACGTCGAGCCTGGTTGGCTGCCCCGCTCGGACCAGAACACCCTCGATCATGATCGAGGCGTAACCGATCAACTCGACGCTCACGGATCGCTCGCCCGGCGGGACGGCTACGATGATGAAGCGTCCATCGGGTGCTGACAGCGTCCTCAGGCTCGTGTTCTCCACGGCGAGAAGGGCGCCGTCGGCCGACTCACCGGTGGTCGCATCGATGACGCGGCCGAGAATGCTGCCCGCATTTTGCGCGGTACCCGCAGCGGGCCGAAGTGCGCTCGACAGGATCAACCCCAGGGCTGCCCGGCCGAGAAGTCGTCGAGCGAACCGCCTCCGCTCGCCCGTCGCCCGGGCCGCGTCTCCACTTCGGTAGCAACCGGGCTGCGGTGACGCACGACGGGGAGTCATTGTCGCGTCAGGGTGTTGGGAAGGAGATCGCGGTGCGGCGTGCCCATGCCCGCCTCACGGTTGGGCGACGAGCCCTCGCGACCCACCCTGCGCGGTGACGAGGTAGGCTTGGGCATCGGCCTCGAATCGGGCCACCTCCTCCTCCGGCAACCCGGCCGCGATCGCTGCTTCAACCATCTGGAGGCTGAAGATGTAATAGTAGAGTGGGATGTTGAGCGTCGCGCGATCGGACCAGACGTCCCGATCCCTGAGCCCGCGCGAGAGAAACACTGAATCGGCAAGGCGACGAGAGCGCTCCACGTCGACCCAGTCTCCGCCGAGAGCGTCGTCGACCTTGACGAGGCCTGGATCCTCGGCAGGATCGCCGAGTGTGAGCCGGGTCGCGAGCCCTTGCTTCACACCGTATCCCTGAAGGCCGAGGGACGAGATCAACCCCCCGCTGGACGCGAAGTAGATCGGTCGCTCGTCAATGCTGTCCCTGATGATGGCAAGGGCGAGGCGCTCCCCCCTGCCCAGATACAGGCCCTCGGGGTACGCGACCACCACAGTTCCGACGGGGACATTGAAGTCCTGCGTCGTGCGTCCACCTACGATCCTGTCCATGTCCTCATGGGGGATCGACAGGGTCGCGTGCGTCGGCGCGCCCGGCGCCGTGTAGAATCCAGCGGTGCGCTCGTCGGGATCGAAGGGACGCTGTCGCCCCGGCTCGGTGAGCTCCTGCAGCTGTTTCGGATACCAGTCGGTGAACAGGTACTGGAGGACGATGACCGTCACGTCCTTCCGGATGCCTTCGACTTCCTGGAGATACCACAGAGGGAACGTGTCGTTGTCCCCGTTCGTGAACAGAACGCCGTAGGGTTCGACGCTCTGCAGGAGATCGTAGGCCCAGTCGCGGGCGGCGTGGTCGCCCGCGCGTGTCGCCCAGGACCAGTTGAAGAGCAATGGAACGAGCGCGATGAGCAAGATCGGAGCTGCCGCGAGGCTCGCCCGTGGCGACTCGAGCCCGGCGGCGAAGCGCCGCCAAACGTCCGCGAGCCCGATGCCTGCCAAATTGCCCCAAACGATGAAGCTCGCGATGAAGAAATAGTCCCGTTCGCGGACTTCGTGTAGGCTCTGGTCGGTAACCTCCGGGGCGAGTGAGTAGCCGTATTTGAAGTTCAGGTAGACGACCAAGCCGATCGTGACGGTTGCGGTCAGAGCTCCGACGTATGCGAAGATCTCCCGATCCACTCGCCAGATCGCAAAGAGGCCGAGAAATCCTAACCCCAAGAACAGCATCGTCACGGGAAGCCGCGTATTCCCCGGGACCGAGGACGGATTCAAACCCCGCGCCCATTGCCAATCGAAGTACTGGAAGTAGTTGTGGATCTGGTCCGTGAGCGGGGCTTGGCGAAGGGTGATCGCAGGCTTGCCGTATTGGTCTCGGCTCAGCACCGAGGCCAGGGTGGGACACCCTCCACGGCCGTTCGTCACCACGGCGACCGTGACGCCGCCCGCCGTGTCACACAGTGGATCGCCCTCGTTGATGACCGGCCTTTCGGCCGCTCGGATCGGCAGGAATACGTTGAAAGACAGCCCGATCAGCAAGAGCGGAACGGCCCGCACGAGCACGTCACGGCGGAGGAACGTGCTCGGGCTCACCAGGAGCACGAAAACGCCGAACGCCGGCAAGGGCAGAAGCGACATTGTGTGGTTCGACCAACCGAGAACCATCAAGTAGCCGGCGATCAACAAGAGACGGACGCTGTCCGGGTCGTTTCGCCTGTCTTTCCACCGAAGCGCGAGCCACGTCACGGCGGCGATGACGAGCACGCTGATGGTGTACACCTTCTCGTTCACGTTCGACTGATTCCAGACCGTGAACGACGTTCCGCCGAGCAGCACGGCGACGCCCGCGACCACGAGTGCGCGCCGGTGGTCGCCTAAAAGGCCCCAGCCGATACGATGGGCAACGAGGAAGAGGAAACCGCTCGCGGTGGCCGACGTGAACGCGGCGAGGAGATTCACGCGCACCGCCACGGAAAGCCCCAGGGGTGCAAGCAAGATCGTCCAGACCTTGGCCAGCACGACGAACAGGGGATTCCCGGGAGGATGCGGGATCCCCAGGATGTGGGCCGTCGCGATGTATTCGCTCGTATCCCAGAACGCCGTCGTAGGCGCCAACGTTGCTGCGTAGAGGGAGAAGAGCCCGATCGAAGCGATCAGGGCTTCCCGATAAGGCGGGCGATGCTCGTCCATGGAGGGGTTCAGCGGACTCCGTTCGTGAGCTCGATGGGGGACTCTCTCGGCGGAACGCCTGTCAGCCCTAGGGAATCTCGAAGCCTTCGCTCGTTTCCACAGAGGCCCCGGACGAGAGGTCGGTCAGACGAACGCGCGCGGTATAGATACCGGGTAGCGGCTCGACCAGAAAGAGGTCGATCGACAGCGACAGAGGCGGACCATCGCCCGCGGACTCGAGTCTCAGTCCTCCGTCATCGTCGTCCTGCATCCCGTCCATTCCGGACCCGATAGGCACCGATTCACCGGCGGAATCGAACACTTCCACCGCCACGGCGTAGCGCAAGCTCCCGTCGGTGGATAACTCGAGTCCTCGGGCTGCCCAACCGAGCCTGAGACTTCCGTCGGCAGCGCTCTGTACGGCGAGCTCGGAGAGCTCGAGTCGCCTCACAGATACGGCCTCCGGGACACGACCTTCTCGCTGTACCAGGCCACGGATCCGGCCGTAGGCCCGCAGCAGCTCGGTGTCCCCGGGGTTCATGTTGAGCGCGCGCTCCAGATTGGAGAGCGTCTCGTTGCGGACCGACGCGTCGAACTCGGCGCGGACGGCCTGCAGAAGCGACAGTTCCCGCCACGCGTAGGCGTCGTGCGGAGCGATGTTGACGCGATGTTCCAGCGCGGCGATAGCCGTGGTCGTGTCCCCTTCCGCCGCGATTCGCATGGCGTTCGCGACGGAAGCATCCACCGTGTTTTCGATGGCGCGGTCCGGCAGGATCCTCGTGACCTCACGACGCGCCCTTCCCCATGAGAACGTGTACTCGAACCCGGCGCTCAAGCTGAGTTGGTGAGAGGTGTACGGCCCGAGCCTGAAGGCGACTCGCTCGCCCGTGCCCTCGTTCACATCGTCGCGCTCCTGCTCCGCGACCTGCGCCGTGTTCACCGGAACGATCAAGTCTCGAAAAGAGAGGCGGAGAGACGAGGCTTCACCAACGGGAATCCGAAACGTCGTCCCGAGATCGAGGCCCCACGCGGTCGATGTTCTTCTACGCCAGTCGATCATGGGCGCTGTCGCCGAGCCCAGCTGAGCGAGAGCGTTCCGGTGGCCAGGCTTCAGGTCGATGACCTGCGTCAGAACCGCCGCCCCGACGTTGTACTCCAGCTGCCCACGGCCCTCGGCCCATTCGGTCAGCTTCATTCCCACGCCGAAGTTGACGCCGTAGTAGCTGGTGCTTCGCGAGATATCCTCGGGTGGGAAGAGTGACCCGGAGTACTGAGCCAGCGTGCTTGACCAGCCGGCGATCCCACCGATGTACAACCCGGCGCCGGCCTGCGGATTCAGGCGTAGGACAACCCGCCCCTCGAGGCCGTGGTCGGTGAACTCCTTCCAGCGTGTCCGGCGGGGGAGAGAATCCGCCCGCGTCGTACGCGTGATGAACTCGTTGTAGAAGGTGCCGGGGAGGCGAGTGCCGAGGCTCGTCTCGACCGACCATCGAGGAGGCCGTTCGCCGAGCTCGGTCGTGGCCTGAGCGGACAGAGCCGTCGATGAGGCGACCGTCCAAAGGGCTAGGGCGAGCGTGGCAACCGCAAGAGCGCCAGCCGATTCAGGCCCGGTCAGCCGGGTCTTCCATGTGGGGGTGGAGCTCGCGGACAATGCAAGAATCATAGGCACGCGGCGAGGAGACGCGGAAACCACGGACGCGAGCCCCATCATGGGCTGAGTCCGGTGCAGCTCGGTCACGACCGGACGGGTCGTGCGCACCCGTAACATAAGGGCCAACCGGGCGACCTGCATCGTCTAACTCGAATTCAGCCCCATCGTTCCACGTTGCGGCCGAGCCCGAGGAGTTGGATCGACCTTCCCACGCTTCAGCGACCGGTTCGTGCCCGGACGAATCGGCGACGATACTACCGGCAGACGGCGATGAAGCTGATCTCGATGACGGCACCGCCAACGATGTCGGCGACCCCCACGGTCTCGCGGGCAGGCGGATCATCGCCAAAATAGCGCCCATACACATCGTTCATCGGACCGTAATCGTCGATGTCGGTGAGGAAGACTGTCCCCTGGACGACGTCTTCGAATCCCATCCCCATTTCGCTCAGCAACTCGGCGAAGCTGTCCATCACGTTGCGCGTCTCTGCCTCGACGCGTCCCTCGGTCATGGCGCTCGTCGTCTCGTCGACGCCCACCTTGCCCGAGAGAAATACGTGGGCACCGGAGCGCACCGCCTGACTATAGGGCCTAGCGGGAGCCTGGCTGTTCACGGCTTCGTACGGCGGACAGGCCAGTGAGGCGGTGGCGGCCTCACAGCCGGCCACCAGAGCGACGGCGAGGGCGAGGATGCGTAGATCCATGGGGTCAGCTACCAGGGTCTGGGACTCGGGAGACGACTCTCGGCGAGTGGCCGGATCGTGTCGGACAATGTCTGCGCGGATGCGGCGCGGCAAGCGACGAGAACCGCCACATTCGAGTCCACCAGGTCGCGCCTGCCCGCATCGGCACCTCGCATAGCCGAGCACGGTAGCGGCCTTCGTGGCGGCGTGGGTAGCTTGGTCACATGGCAAGCAGCTACTGGGCGGCGCTTCGCTTCGCGCGAAGCTTCACGACAGGGTGGTCTCCCGTCGTCGAGACGGAAATCGAGATCGAGCGCGACGGTCGTGCTTTGCCCGCGTCTCTGCTTCGCCCTCGTGGACGGTCGAGCGGGATTCCAGCATGGGTCGTCCTTCACGGAATCACTCGGTCGGGCCGCTCACACCCCTACTTGCTCCGCTTCGCCCGGGCCCTTGCTGCGACGGGCGCGGCCGTGCTCGTGCCGGAGGTCCCGGAGTGGAGGGAGCTCGTCCTCCAGATCGACGCGACTCCGTCAACCATCGACGCGTCCATTCGTGCGCTCGAGGGTCAGCCCGAGATCGCCGCGGAGCGTGTAGGTGTCGTGGGCTTCTCGTTTGGCGCCCCACAGGCGATCATCGCCTCGTCCGACCCGGTGCTGTCAGCTCGCATCGCCGGTGTGGTGGCATTCGGAGGCTACCACTCGCTCGGTGATTCGGCCCGCTTCCAGTTCAGCGGCGCCCACGAGCTCGACGGACGTCGGTACGAGCTCTCACCCGATCCGTACGGCCGTTGGGTGGTTGGCGCGAACTACCTGACCGACGTTCCGGAGTACGCGGACGCGTCCGGCGTCGCGGATGCGCTGCGTGAGTTGGCGTCGATTGTGGGCGATCGCCGCCTCGACGCGAATCACGTCGACTTCGACGAGGACAAGGGAAGGCTCGCGGGGCGGCTGTCGGCGAGAGAAAAGTCCATCTTCGGGCTCTTTGCGCCGCCTTCTGGTGGGCTTCCCGATCCGGAGCAAGGAGCGCGGTTGGCAGAAAACCTGGCGGAGGCAATGGCACGCGTGGCACCCGGACTCGATCCCACGCCCCACCTGCCACGCGTACGCGTGCCGGTTCGCCTGTTGCACGGCACGGGCGATCAGCTCTTTCCCTACACGGAGACGGTGAAGTTGGGCCGGGCCTTCCCGGAGGAATCCGACGTCACGACGACGGTGACCGGCCTATTCGCTCACTCGTCAGGAGGCAGCCGCCCTTCGCCGCTTCGGACCGTGAAGGAAGGGGTGCGCCTGTTCCATTCGCTTGCACGGATCTTCCGAGTGGTTTGACGACCCGCTCGGCGGGTGAGGGTAGGACCCTACGCTAATGGGGTGGGACCCTAGTCCTCACCATTGAGCATGGCCTTCACGGCCTCCCGGACTTCCACGTCGCGGTCCTTCAGGGCCTGGTCCAGCAGCCGGCGGGCGTGTGGCGTGCCGATCTCTGACAGCGCCTGGTACGCTGCGATCCGGACCGGTCTCGGGGGTCGAGACAGGAACGATCCGAGTGCCTTCTTCTCAATCAGGTGAACCGGACCAGGATCGCCCAGCTGACCCAGAGCCCGAAGCATCGCGACCTGCACTTCGGTCTCACTCTCCGATTCGAGCGCGTCCACGAGAGGCCTGAGCGCTTTTTCGACCCGAAGAAGGCCGACGGCACGGGCAGCAGAAGCCCTCACCTGGGCATCGGGGTCACCTAGCATGCCCACGAGGAGTAGACCGGCCGCCTCGCCGCCGAGCTTGGCGAGCGCCTGAACTGCCTCTCGCCGCACGCGGGCGTCGTTGTTTGCGAGGGTCGACGTGATGTGAACCACGGCTTCGTCCGTTCCAACCTCACCCAGCATTGTCACGGCGTTGCGCGCCACGTACCAACGTGGCTCTTCGGCCATCTCGGCAACGCGGTCGAATCCAGTCGGGCCCAGGCTCGTGAGCGCGTCCATGTAGTTCCGTCGCGCCCCCCGATTCTCATCGTCCGCCAATGCCTCGGCCAAAGCAGGGGCGCTCCGTTCGCCGAGGGCCCCGAGGACCTGCACCAATTCGGCCTTTTTTCCCTCGTCGAGCTCGTCTCCCAGAGCTCCCACCAGCTCTCGAACCGCAGGCTCGATCGCGAGCTCACCCGCCAGCCGATTTCCCTCTTCCCGCCGGGCCGGAACCGGATGGAGAACGAGGATCTCGATCGATCGGGACATCTCCTCCACCGTCCCTTCGTCGGGCGAGCCGGGAATCATCCACCTGATGTCCTCAGCGAGCGTTCCTCCATCTCCCTCACCGGCCACGAACGAACGCACCTTGCGGAGGAGCTCACCTCCGAGGGCGCTGTGCGGTTCGTCGGTATCGGACGCTGGCGCACCGGCAATGGCCGGCTCGCTGTAGTCGTGGTCGGAGTCGCCGGGAACGGACTCGCCAGTGACGACCGGCTCTCCATATCCGTCGTCGGAGTCTGCGTCTAGCGGCTCACCGGCGATGCTCTGTTGATCGTCGACGTCGCCCATTTCGTCGCGGCGTGCCGGGATCGGAGTCTCCATCCCGACCTCTTCGTCCTCGGCCGGCGAGACGGGGTCGGAGACCTCGTCGATATCGGCCCAAGGGTCGTCCAGCGCGACCGTTTCCACGTCGGGCACCAAGTCGCCCTCGCGCTCCTCCGGGGTTGCGCCGTCGACCGGGTCGGCCTCGTCGAGCTCCGTCCAGGTGTCGAGCTCGGCAGCGATGTCTGGCACAGCTGCCCTCTCGACGTCGACAGCCGTCTCCACGTCCGCCTCGACCTCCACGTCCGCCTCGACCTGAGCGTCTTCCTCGACCTCCACGTCCGCCTCGACCTCCACGTCCGCCTCGACCTGAGCGTCTTCCTCGACCTCCACGTCCGCCTCGACCTCCACGTCCGCCTCGACCTCCACGTCCGCCTCGACCTCCACGTCCGCCTCGACCTCCACGTCCGCCTCGACCTGAGCGTCTTCCTCGACCTCAGCGTCTTCCTCGACCTCAGCGTCTTCCTCGACCTCAGCGTCTTCCTCGACCTCAGCGTCTTCCTCGACCTCAGCGTCTTCCTCGACCTCAGCGTCTTCCTCGACCTCAGCGTCTTCCTCGACCTCAGCGTCTTCCTCGACCTCAGCGTCTTCCTCGACCTCAGCGTCTTCCTCGACCTCAGCGTCTTCCTCGACCTCAGCGTCTTCCTCGACCTCAGCGTCTTCCTCGACCTCAGCGTCTTCCTCGACCTCAGCGTCTTCCTCGACCTCAGCGTCTTCCTCGACCTCAGCGTCTTCCTCGACCTCAGCGTCTTCCTCGACCTCAGCGTCTTCCTCGACCTCAGCGTCTTCCTCGACCTCGAGGTCAGCTTCCGTCCCGGGGGCGGCGGCGATCCCCGCCCTGTCAACGATCTCGGGCTCCGATGCGATGGCTGGCTCGGCTGCCGCCGGGTGCTCGTCTGCAGCGGGCTCGGCCCCCCAGATGTCGGTGGCCCCAACGTCGACGGGCTGCGGAGGGGCCGCACCATCGTCGCCCCATGCGATCTCTTCGGCAGGCTCACCTACGACCCCTGCCTCGTCGACCTCGGGTTGTACGGCCTCGGTGAACGTCGCGTCGATCCTGAACTCCAGGTCTTCCGTTGGAATGACCTCCGAGCCCTGGGGCTCGTCCCAGATCGATGTGAGCTCCATGTCGAGGATTTCGCCGATGGCCAGCTCACCGCCGTTTTCGACACTCTCCGAAGTGACGTCGCCGGCCTCGCTCAATGTTGGGTCGACGCCCGAGACGGCATGCGGGATCGGCTCTTCGTCGGGCGCCCCGTAATCGAGGATGAGGGGCTCAGATGCAGCCAAGCCCGCCGGATCGCCAGCCATGGCGAGGTCGGTAGCCGACTCGAGCCAGTCTTCGACCAGGTCCGCGGGAGCGTCAGATCCCGAGCTGGGCTGATTCAAGTCGTCCCCCCACGCCTGCCCATCCGTGGCTTGGACCCCCGCGTCGACTCCGAGCTCGGGTACCGCCGTCTCTTCGATCCCGTCGACATCGACGAGGCGCTCCTCGCCAATCGCCATTTCGGGCTCTGGCCCGTCCTCGGCCTGCTCGAGCGGGGAGGACTCCGCCTCCTCGAACTGGTGAGGCTCCACATCGACTGGCGGGGAGGACTCCGCCTCCTTGGCCGGGAGGGCCTCGACCTCGACCGATCGAGTCTCGTCGCCTTCGCCGGACTCGGCCACCGCTTCTTCGGCGGGCGTCTCCGCCGTGCCCTGTGGCACGTCGAGAGAGCCGAGGCCGGGATGCGAGAACAGGGACCGGATCGAGCTGGCGAGGGATCCACCTCGGGGAGGTGTCTTCGGCAGCGCGTCCAGGCTCGCTTCGGCGGGGGCGGCCGAGGCGGACGCCCGCCCGGTGCCGGCGGCGAAAGACCGATCGGGCTCCTCGTCCTGGTCACCGTCTTGCTGCGGGCTCGAGTCCGGGACCGAGTCCTGAGCCTCGTCGAAGGATCTTCCCTCGAACGCGATCTCCACACTACCGGGGTAGGCGGCGGCGCTTTGGGCGAAGTCGGCTCGGGCCCTCTCTACGTGCTCGCGGAGGAAGGCGATGAAGCGGTGCAGATCGTCGGTGGTCGCGAAGCCGGGGAGCTTCAGCGCCGTGACTCCCAACGCCTGAAGATCGCGAGCGAGCTCATGGGCCTGCCCATGAAAGGCCCCGGGCTCGTAGCCGGCGACGCGCAGCTCGCCTTCCACGACCTCAGCGACAACCTCATCCGCGCTGCGGACCACCCCCCCCACGGTGTCCAGGGTGTCACGAACGGAGGGGTGGAAGGTCGGGACGCCGGCGGTTAGCGCGTAGGCGCGGGATAAGGCGGCAAAGAGCTCGGGGGACGCCGTCATCCAGGGCTCCGCAAATTGTTAGGCGCTGGGTGGACTACAGGGGCGCTGGAACGTGGCTAACATAAGTCCGCGCAAAAATGGACGCGAGGTATGGCGGGACATCGGCCAGAAGTCGCCCACGCGGCGGCCCGCGGCGCACGGGGCGAACTCGCATCATGCGGCGGTCGTCTCGAAGCCTTGTGCCGCCCAGCCGAGGATCCCGTCCTCGAGGTTGCGCACGTCGGCGAATCCGTGCGCCAAGAGCAGGCTCTGTCCGATGGCGGACCGATTGCCGCTTCGACACTGAACCACGATCGGCCGGTCCCGCGGAATCTCGTCCAGTCGGTCCTCGAGCGTGCCGAGATGGACGTGCACCACGCCCGGAATGTGTCCGGCCGCAAACTCGGATTCATCGCGTACGTCCACGAGCAAGGCCGACTCGGCGACCACGGCTTCCCTCGCCTGCTCCGCAGTCACGCTGGTCGAATCTTCGAGCGCCACGGATTCCAGCCCCTCCTCGGTGACGTAGCCGTTGATGCGGTCGAGGCCGATCGCGCGAAGCGCTTGGATCGCTTCATCGAGGCCGGCGTCGGACGGCACCACGAGCACGAAATCCCGGTCGTAGGGAAGCAACCAGCCGGCCCATGTGACGAAGGAACTCCCCAGCGGGATGCTGATCGTCCCGGGAACGTGCCCGGCTGCGAACGAAGACGCCGATCGAGTGTCGACGACCAACCCGCCGCTCCGTAGCGACGAGACCAGATCCCCGGTCTCCCACCGGCTCGGAGGAGCCGCCGGAGCGTCCAGGGATGGTCCATCGCGGTTGACGCGCTTCATCTCTGCGAAGTACCTGGGAGCCTCCGGCTGTCCGACCAGCACCGCACTCACGAATTCCTCTTCGCTCATGTCGGCGAATGCCCAGTTGAACAACTTTTCGTAGCCTAAGGTGCTCTGTGGGACCGCGCCCAGCGCGCGGCCACATGCCGATCCTGCGCTGTGGCCAGGCCATATTTGGAGGTAGTCGGCAAAGCTCTTCGCCCGTTGAATGGAATAGAAGAGCTGCCTGGCGGCCCCCTCCATGCTGCCTGCGACTCCGGCCGCTCGCTCGAGCAGATCTGGGCGCCCGACGTCACCGACGAAGATGAAGTCGCCGGTCAAGATCCCCATCGGCCGGTCAGCGCCGGCCGTGTCCGTGAGGAGGAAGGAAAGGTGCTCCGGAGTGTGGCCCGGTGTGTGGACGGCTTCGAGAACCAGGTTGCCGACTTTGAACGTATCTCCGTCGTGGAGATGCTCGGCTCCGTCAGCCGGCGCGTAGGCGTAGCGCCACCCTTCTCCTCCCTCGTCCGAGAGGAGTAGGGTCGCGCCCGTGCCCGCGGCCAGCTCACGCGCACCGGACACGAAGTCGGCGTGGATATGCGTCTCCGTGACGTGGCTGATCTTCATCTCCTCCTCCGCAACCGCTCTCGCATACTGTTCGAGGTTGCGGTTCGGGTCGACGATGAGGGCTTCACCGGTCGCTTGACAGCCGACGAGGTAGCTGGCTTGGGCCAGGTTGGTGTCGTAGAAGCGTCGCAGGAGCATCGCGCGTAACAGTGGGGGTGGACGGCATACCACGAAACGCCGGAAGATCCCGTGACGGGAGCGGACCCGCAACCCATCGGTCCAGGGTGTCTTCCGCGTTGCGGCGCACCTCGCTTGCTCGTCCGGACGACGCGTGAGCATCTTCTCGCCACATGACGACCCCAGGCCCCTTCCTGCTCGCCGTGGACATCGGCGGAACGTTCACCGACCTCGTTCTCCTGGACCTAGCCGACCACGGGCTGCGAGCAAGCAAAGTGCTCACGACCTACCCCGACCCGAGTGATGGCGTCTTATCCGGAGTGGCTCGGCTGTCGTCCGAATTGGGTGCTTCGACCTCGACCATCCAACGCGTGATCCACGGAACCACTTTGGTCACCAACGCGCTTATTCAAAGGCGCGGGGCGGCCGTCGCGCTACTGACCACAGAGGGCTTCCGGGACGCGCTGGAGATCGGCAACGAGGGCCGGTACGACCTCTACGACCTTGGGCTCGTGAAACCCACACCGCTCGTGGAGCGCCGCCTGCGATTCGAGGTCCCCGAGCGTATGAGCGCCCAAGGAGCTCCCCTGCGCCCTCTCCGCGCCGAAGCGCTCGCCGCCATCTGCGACAGCCTCGACGAAGAGGGAATCGAAGCCGTCGCCGTCTGTTATCTGCACGCGTACGCGAACCCGGCCAACGAGCTCGCAACAGCTGCTGTTCTCGCCGAGCGGCTGGAGGGCGTCGCCGTGACGCTCTCGCACCAAGTCGCGCCCACGATCCGGGAATACCAGCGGACATCGACGACGGTGGCCAACGCTTACGTGCAGCCGATGACGGGACGTTATCTGCACGCCCTGGAGGCGGGCCTTCTCGATGCTGGGATCTCCGCTCCTCTGAACATCATGCTTTCCAACGGAGGCACGTGCACGGTAGACACCGCAGCCGCGTTTCCCATCAGGCTCGTCGAATCGGGTCCATCGGGCGGTGCCCTCGCTGGCGCGTATTGGGGGAAGAGGCTCGGCTACGCCGAGGTACTCGCCTTCGACATGGGCGGCACGACGGCGAAAGCAGTGCTGACCGAGCGCGGCGAGTTCGCGGTCACCTCGGAATCGGAGGTGGCCCACGTGCATCGCTTCAAGCGCGGCAGCGGCCTACCGCTACTCGTCCCCATGATCCAGATGATCGAGATCGGAGCGGGCGGGGGCAGCATCGCGCACCTCAACGAGCTGGGATTGCCGACGGTCGGACCTGAGAGCGCGGGCTCCGATCCGGGGCCAGCGTGCTACGGACTCGGCGGAGACCGACCCACCGTGACCGACGCCGACCTGCTTCTCGGATACTTGAACGCCGACGCGTTCGCGCAGAATACGCTCACGCTCGACCAGGGGGCTGCGCGCGCGGCGTGCGGGCCGCTGGCCGATGCGCTCGGGCTTCCGATCGAGCGGGTAGCGTGGGGCATCCACGAGCTCGTGAACGAGAACATGGCCGCCGCCGCCCGTGTTCACGCTGCCGAGCGCGGGCTGGATACGCGCCGCCACGCGATGGTCGCCACGGGAGGTGCGGGTCCGGTTCACGCCTGCGGGGTCGCCCGCCGGCTAGGGGTCGACACCGTCGTCGTCCCACCCCTGGCGGGAGTCGGATCGGCATTCGGCTTCCTGTTGGCACCGATCGCCTTCGACTTCACACGTAGCTACCTCGTTCGCTTCGACAGCATCGAGCTGGATCACCTGAACACGATTCTGAGCCATCTGGAGGAGGAGGGCCGAGAAATCGTGATCTCCGCCGGTGTGCCCCCGGGGGACATTGCCATAGAGCGGACCGTCGACATCCGGTACCTCGGACAGGGGTACGAAATCCCCGTGCCTTTCGCCGCCGGCCCCGTCTTGCCCGAAACGCTCGCGGCCATCCAATCCGAATTCGAGCAGAGGTACGCCAGATACTACGGTGGTCTGAGCGATGAAGTACCCCTCCAGGCCGTCAACTGGCGCGTCGTGGTGTCGGGTCCGACCCTCGATGTCCGGCCGGCCTCCGCTGCACCCGCTCGCGCCACCACCACGGCCGCCTCGCGACGGCCCGCCATGTTCGACGTGGACGGGGGGTTCACCGATACGTCGGTCTACCAGCGCGGCTCATTGGCTCAGGGCTTCAGGATCGAGGGGCCAGCGATCATAGAGGAAGCGGAGTCGACAACGATCGTTGGACCGGGGTGGGGCGCCCGACTCGACGAGACGGCGTGTCTCGTGCTCGAGTTCAGCGGGGACGATTCGGCATGATCGATCCAATCTCCTTGGAAGTGCTCTGGAACCGACTCGTGTCGATCGTCGACGAGCAGGCGGCAGCCTTGATCCATGCATCGTTCACCACGGTCGTTCGCGAAGCGGGAGACCTGTCGGCGGGTGTCTTCGACGCCCAGGGGCGGATGCTCGCTCAAGCCGTGACGGGCACCCCTGGTCACATCAACACCATGGCGAATTGCGTCCGTGACCACGTCGTGCCGGCCTTTCCTCTCGAGGCGTTGGAGCCGGGCGACACGTTGATCACGAACGACCCATGGGCTGCCTCGGGTCATCTGTTCGATCTTACGATCGTCTCGCCGGTGTATCGCAGCGGCCGGGGGATCGGCTGGTTCGCCAGCACATGCCACGCCACGGACATCGGTGGCCTGACCATGGGGGCCGACGCATCGGAGGTTTTCGAGGAGGGTCTCGCGATCCCCCTGCTCAAACTCTTCGAGCGCGGCGAGCCGAACCACGATCTCTTCGAAATCATCCGCGCCAACGTCCGGGTCCCGGACCTCGTCATCGGTGACATCCACGCGCAGCAAGCTGGGAACATCGTGGGGTCGCGAAAGCTCGTGGAGATGCTGGACGATTGCGAGATCGACGACCTGGAGACGCTGGGCCCACTCATCCTCGACCGGACCGAGCACGCGGTGCGCGAATCCATTCGCCAGATTCCCAACGGCGAGTACCGAAGCGAGGTATCGATTGACGGCTTCGACGATCCGCTGACGATCCGTTGCCGAATCACGATCGACGACTCCGACATCTTCGTGGACTACTCCGGCAGCTCGCCTCAAGTCGACCGTGGCATCAACGTCGTGCTCAACTACACCCAGGCCTACTCTACGTACACCCTCATGGCGGCCATCGCGCCAGCCATTCCCAACAACGAGGGGGCCTTTCGTCCGCTGCACATCACCGCCCCCTCCGGCTCGATCCTCAACTGTCGTCGTCCGGCCCCGGTGGGAGCCCGTCACCTCATCGGGCACTTCGTGTCGCAGCCGATCCTCGGGGCTCTCGCGGGCGCGATACCGGAGCGTGTCATCGCCGACGGCTCAGCTGGCCTGTGGAACACCATGCTGGAGGGCCGTACCGACGAAGAAGGGCACTTGTTCGCGTACATCTACTTCTCGGCCGGAGGCATGGGAGCCCGGCCCCAGCAGGACGGGCTTTCGGCCACGGCATTTCCCAGCGGCATCACGGGTGTCCCCGCTGAGGTCATCGAAGCCGTAGCCCCCATCATGATGCACAAGCGGGAATTGGTCACCGATTCCGGTGGAGCAGGTCGCTTCCGCGGTGGCCTCGGCCAAGAGATGGAGCTGGAGGTCGTGACGGGGTACCCGGCGGTCCATTCTCCGATGTACGACCGGACGGTGTTTCCCGCCCGTGGCTTCATGGGCGGATGTCCCGGAGCGGTCGGGGCCGTCCGGACGGGCGACGGTCGAGCGCTGCACCCGAAGACGCGTTACACGCTCGCTCCCGGCGAGCGAGTCGTGCTTCGCCTCCCCGGGGGAGGCGGCTTCCACCCGCCCTACGAGCGCGAAGTCGAGTCCGTACTCGACGATGTCTTGCAGGGATATGTCTCGAAGGAAGCCGCTGAAGAGAGCTACGGAGTCGTTATCGACGCCGAGTCTTGGACCGTCGACGTGGCGGCGACCGAGAGGCGGCGGACGACGCTTCGCCAACGAACATGAATCCGTGAAGTCCGCCAGCGGGACGGGTTCACTCCTGATCCAAGAGGGCTAAACCATGAAGGGACTGACAGCGAGAGTCGCCATCGTGACCGGCGGCGCGCAGGGTATTGGCCGAGGGTGTTCCGGTCGGCTCGCCGAGGAAGGAGCGACGGTCGTCGTCGCGGATGTAGCGGACGACGCAGCCGCGTCGGCGATCCATGGCATCGAATCCAAGGGGGGTAGTGCGCGCTACGTCCGCTGCGACGTGTCCGACCCGTCGCAGGTTGCACAGCTGGTCGACGGGGTTGTGAGCGACCTGGGCAGGGTCGACATCCTGGTGAATAATGCCGCCCTGGTGCACCACGCCGACTCCAACCTGAACTTCCTGGAGCTAGATCCCGCCGTGTGGGAACGCGCGTTGGCCGTCAACCTGAGCGGCATGTTCTACTGCGGGCAACGCGTGGCTCGGGCCATGGTCGAGCGCGTCGCCACCGGGTCCAGCGACGGGGGCTGCATCGTCAACATCGGATCCGGAGGAGGCAGCCGGGCGCACCGTCAACTCTTCAACTACGACACGACGAAGGGCGGGATCGAAGCCGCGACACGTGCGATGGCGCTGGACCTGGCACCTTGGGGCATCCGCGTGAACACTGTGGTGCCCGGCAACGTCATCGTCGAGAACAGCCTAGGAGGAGCCATCGGTCCTGAAGCGGCGGTCAAGACCATTCCACTCGGACGTCCCGGCACTCCCGACGAGATCGGGGCCGCCGTCGCCTTCCTCGCCTCGGACGACGCGCGCTACATCACCGGTAGCCGCCTGTTCGTCGACGGAGGGATGGACGCGCAGCTGCGATCCCCGGCGGTGGATGTCCAGATCGACGTGGAACGTCTCTCACGGACGATTCATCGATAGTGTCCCGTTTGGAAAGTCGCGTGGCATTCGAGCGCCGCTGCATCCGCTCCAGGGCGTTGCTCCTCCTCGGTGGAGTGCGGCCGCTCGGCCCTCAACGCCTCAGCGCGCCCGGGTGAAGCTGTCCGGGGCCGCCGCGTAGAACGCCCCGGGGAAGTCGTCCTCGACGATCTTCAGCTTCCCGCTCCACTCCTCGATGTCGATGCGGAACACGCTCGTGCGCTTCAGCTCTTCAGGGGTGATCGCTCGATAGTCGCGATCTGGACGGAGGTGCGGCGCGTACTTGTCGAGGAGCATTTGAAGCGCCGCCTTCACCTCTGCCTCGTCCTCGACGACGCGTCCTTCACCGAATACCGTGACGCCGGCGAATTCCGTGCTGAACTCGAGGGCCTCGTCAGCGGGGAGGAGCCTTCCCATCTCGAACGCCGAGAAACAAACGGGTGCCGGCTCTGCTAGGTTCTGGCGGGTCAGCCCCAGCCTCGCTGTGTGCATGTAGATCGCGTGCGACCCAGGGTCGTAAACGAATAGGTTCGTGTTGATGAACGGCTGTTCGCCTCGTACCGTCGCGAGCACCCCCGCCCTGGCCTGCCCGATGAACGCCCGCGTCCATTCGTCGTCTTTGGCCCGGTCTCGGCGCCGGACCTCCGATTTCGACTTTTCCGTCATTCCGCCTCGGTCCGGAAGGAGAGGAACGTGATCGCCCCCTACGCGTCCAACGGCGGGACGCGCAGGACCTGCCCCGGATAGATCAGGTTGGGGTCTTTGACCATCGGCTGGTTGGCCTCGAAGATCTCTGGATACTTCATGGCGTCACCGTACTGCTCTCGGGCGATCTTCGACAGCGTGTCTCCCGACTGAACCGTGTACATGACGGCTTCGGGCGCGGACTCCACTACTTCCATGCGGTCGTCCACACGGGCCACCCCCTGGGTGTTCCCGACGCTCACGATAAGCGCCTCCTTAACGGCCTGGCTTTCCACCTTACCGTACATCGTCGCCACACCATCGTCGAACTCGATTTTCAGGCCGTCCACGGGGAACCCCAACGAGGCGACGACCTCATGAGCGTGCTTCCCTTCTGAAGCTCCTTCAGACGCTCGTCCTGCGCGGCCTCCGCCGCCTTCGCCTCATCGTCCCCTATGCCGAGCTTTTCTCCAGCGTCCTTTACGAAATCGAAGATGCCCATTCTGCGATCACTCGGTTGAAATGAACCCTATGGGGTATTGCCTTAAGTCCACCGCCCACTACATGTTGTGGTCATGGCGGTTCCGGCTTCTCAGCTCCGTGGCGGCGTGGACTATCCCCGTACGCGGCTGGAGCTGGACGAGTTCTTCCCCGACGATGCGGCATGCCTGGAGTACGTGGAGGGTCTGCGCTGGCCGGAAGGGTTTGTGTGCGTGGGCTGTGGCGGGTTGGGAGAGGTCTGGCGAGCATCGCGGGGGCGTCTCGTCTGCCCACACTGTCGAAGGCAGACCTCGGTGCTGGCGGGAACCGTGTTCCACCGCACGCGCTCGCCCCTGCGTCTGTGGTTTCTCGCTGCCTGGGAGCTCACGAGCCAGAAATACGGAGCCAATGCTCTCGGGCTCCAGCGTGTGCTCGGACTGGGAAGCTACAAGACAGCGTGGGTCTGGCTCCACAAGCTCCGCCGGGCCATGGTCCGACCGGATCGCGACCAGCTGAGCGGCGTTGTGCAAGTGGACGAGAGCTATGTCGGGGGCGTGGAGGCTGGAGTGCGGGGCCGCGAGACGATCAAGAAGGCCATCGTCGCGATCGCCGCCGAGGTCGACGGACGCAAGATCGGGAGAATACGGCTGCGTTGGGTGCCCGACCTCTCCGCTCCGGTTCTGCGAGGCTTCGTCAAGGATAGCATCGCACCGGCAAGCACGGTGCATACCGACGGATGGCCAAGCTATCAGGGACTCGCCAAACTGGGCTTTCGCCACACGGTCACGAACCTCTCGACCTCCGGCGATCCCGCGCACGTGCTCATGTCGGCCGTACATCGGGTGGCGTCTCTCCTCAAGCGCTGGGTCCTCGGAACCCTCCAAGGAGGGATCGCCCGCGAACACCTCCCCTACTATCTGGACGAGTTCACCTTTCGCTTCAACCGACGCACATCCCGGGCTCGCGGCCTGTTGTTCTACCGCTTGCTTGAGCAGGCTGTTCAGTGTGCTCCCACGCCAGCTTCGGCCCTTTACCTCGGCACCGGACGTGGGAAACGGCCCGCAGAGCCCCGGTAACCACTATATCTTGGGGTCGGTGGACTTAAGGGAACACCCCCTTGAACCCTAGTTGTAACTTACGGCTCCCGCTTCAGGAGCCACCACGATTGAAAAGACCGCCGAGCACCTTGCCAGCGATGTCGTCAGCGACGCTCCCATCCCCGTCACGGTCGAGGAGTCCACCGATGAGTTTGCCGATTCCGCCCGACCCTTCCGACTCCTGGCGCGCGCCGTCCAACATGCCCGTGAGCGCGCTCGCGTCGAGACCCTGCTCGCGCTGCTTCTGTCCCAGCGCTCCCATGACGAGAGGTGCGAGCATCGACATGAGCTGGGACGTCTTCTGTGTATCCAACCCGGCCGCCTTTCCGATGCCGGCCTCGGCCGCCGCCCGATTGGCGCCGAGAGCATGGCGGAGGATTCCATCTCCCGCTGCCGTGTCCGGGCTCCTGAGGAAGCCGTCGACGTCGTTCAGCACGGTGCCGTCGTGGTCCTTGGAGAGCGCGCGATGCAGCGCGTCGGCGCCGTCCGGCTTGGACGCGTTACGCGCGAGGGCTCCAAACAACAAGGGCAAGGCGGCGGACATGGCGTTCTGGGTCGCGCCCTCTTCGGCTCCGATCTTGTTGCTGATCTCGGACACGGAAGAGCCCGCAAGCCGGGCAGCGAGGGATTGGATCAGGGACGACATGTGCGTCCTCCTTTTTCGAGGTTGAAGAAGTCAAGAGCGGCGGTGGACCTTCGGGGTCCCGGCGATCTCGCGGAAGTTCGCTTCTCAGCACATCACGGTAACCGTCGTGACCCTGGACAGGGAGTGACGGGCAGAAGTCACATGACCATGCGAGAGAGCTCGGCGGATAGGCGGTTGGCGTTTGGCGCGGCGGTATGATTCTTGAGGCGCTTTTCCACGTCACCGACGGCGGGGCGAAGGGCGTACATGAGGAGGTTGTTCTTCACCCGGGCTGTCCGGCATTTTGAGAGGCTTGCGGCGCAAGAGCAGTTTCGTGATGCGTCCGGAGCCTCCCCGGTTCGCGGCGCCGCCGGACCTCGATGTCACGACGGCGCCCATGGAGTCAATTCGGTAACGGCGGAGATCGTTGAGTGAACACGGAGCAACCCTCCCTGACGCCCGAGCAGGCGACGCAGATCGCCCTCGAGCGCGCCATCAAGGAAGCGTTTCAGCGGACTTTCGGCGGAACAGAGGAGTCCCCTGACCCGCCTGCGACCCGAGCGACCGACGCGGAGGCCCCGGCGGATGTCCGCGTGGACGGTCCTGAAGCGACTCACGACCAGCTGGCGCCGGACCCGGGTTTGCCCGGTCCCGACGAGCGTGGGCCAGGGATCGTCGAGGCAACCATGACTCCTCAGGACAGGCCGGGGGAGCCGGTCGAGGACCTCCAAGCCGTCCAGCCGGTCGAGGACCTCCAAGCCGTCCAGCCGGTCGAGGACCTCCAAGCCGTCCAGCCGGTCGAGGACCTCCAAGCCGTCCAGCCGGTCGAGGACCTCCAAGCCGTCCGGCCGGTCGGGCACGTCCAGGCGGTCCAGGGTGGCCAAGCCGCCCTCGGCGTGACGCCCGAAGGGCCTCCACGCCGCGAAACCGGCCCCGAGGCGGACGCAGAGTCACGAGCTTCGAACGCGGCCTCGGTTTCGGAGAGGAGTCGCAAGTTGGTTGGAGACTTCGGATTTCGCGCGTCCCAACACGGCGACGCCATGGCCGTCGCACCCCGCGACGAAATCGAGGCCAGCCGGGGCCGCTTCTCCGACGCTCGGCGCGCTCTGCTCGACCACATCCAGCGGTTAGAATCGGAGGTCGCGCGCTTGAATGCGGATGGATCGGCCGGATCGACGCGCGGCACGCTTCCACCACCGGCACACTCGACGACCCAGCGCCAGCACTAGTGCCCGTCCGGCCCGCAGCAGGCGACACCGGAGACGGCCCCTAGGCTCTTCATGGCCTCATCCCGAATCATTGTCGTTGGCGCGGGAATCTTCGGGTTGACGGCGGCTCTCGAGCTCGCGAGGCGGCGTCATCGGGTCACCGTCTTCGAACAGGGTGCCGTACCCAACCCCCTCGCCGCGAGCACGGACATCAGCAAGGTAATCCGCATGGAGTACGGTCCGGACGACGCGTACATGGCGCTCGGCGAGGCAGCGCGGGCCGGATGGCTCACCTGGAACGAGCGTTGGCTAGAAGCCGGGTCCGATCCCCTGTACCACGAAACCGGCGTACTCATGCTGAGCCGTCAGCCGATGGAGCCCGGCGGTTTCGAGTACGAGAGTTGGCGTCGCTTGCTCGATCGTGGCCACCAACCGGAGCGGATGGATCGCCAGAAGATCGCGGGTCGATTCCCCGCTTGGAATCCGGGGGCTTACGTGGACGGGTTCTACCACTCGAAGGGGGGATACGCGGAGAGCGGCCGGGTGGTGGAGGCAATCGAGGATTGGGCGGGGCGAGCGGGTGTCACGGTGGAGCCCCGAACCCACATCACTGCGCTCATGGAGAACGGTGGACGCGTCGTCGGTGTTCGAGATGATGAAGGGAATGAGCACCCTGCCGACGAGGTCATCGTCGCAGCGGGCGCGTGGACGCCCGGACTTGTCGGCCAAGAACGCTGTATCCTGAAGGCCACCGGTCATCCCGTCTTCCACCTCTTGCCGCCCGATCCGTCGCTCTTCGACTCCGCCCGCTTTCCCGTCTTCACGGCCGACACGTCGCGTACCGGCTTCTACGGCTTCCCGCTGCACCGGGACGGTGTGGTGAAGATCGCCAACCACGGCCTCGGGGGCCCTATCGGAGCGGACGAGCCTCGCGCGACGACGGACGAAGACCGTCGGCGGCTGCGTGGCTTCCTGCGGGTCACCTTTCCCTCGCTCCTCGATGCCGAGGTCACGTACACGCGGCTCTGTCTTTACACGGACTCTCAGGACGAGGACTTCTGGATCGACCGAGATCCGGAGCGGGAGGGGCTCGTGGTGGCTAGCGGAGGCAGCGGCCACGGCTTCAAGTTCGCCCCGGTCCTCGGGTCCCTCATCGCGGACGCCGTCGAGCGGGTTGAGAACCCCTTGCTCGCGAAGTTCCGCTGGCGTCCCGAGGTCCGACTCGATCGCGGTCTCGAGGCCGCGCGTTGCCACGAATGAGGTGATCCACGACGAGGCGGTCGGGTGGTTCCCGACCGGCCTCGAGGGCGGCAATCAGGCAGCCAGTGGCGTTCTGAGCACCCCGGCAAACAGGATCGCGCCGGAGAGCCGCTCACGGATGAGGAACACAAACGGCCGATCCAACCGCACGGTCGGCGGCCCGCACCCAGCGCAAGTCACTCCGACTTCGACCGATGTCGCCGCGGCAGCCTCTGTTCCTTCCTCCGTGACTTCGACGAACGTCTTCTGCTTGACTGACGAAACATGCAGCTGTACGGCGAGGGCGTCTCGGTAAATGCCCGTAAAGTCCGCTGCTCCGGGAAGGAAGGCGTCGTTCATTCCTAGAGCTCGCAAGGCGTCGTTCAGCACTTTCTCGTACTCGAGCCGAAAGCGAGGAAGAAAGACGGTCGCCGAGCGCTCCGCCAGATGGTTCACCAGCTCGGTCCAACGAGCATCGTCGAGCGAGGCCAAGAGATCGTCCACCTGGACATCAGGGCTTGGAAGCAGGAGCGTCATCGCGTATGCGCCGCCGGCGTACGGAAGCTCGACCACTTCCACATCGACTTCCCTCGCATAGGGGAGCTCCGCCGACATCTCCATCAGCCGCATTGGTGCGGTGCTTCCATCTTCCAGCCTGAAGAGGTCGTCGCGGGTCTTGCCCGGATCGAACTCGTACGTCCAGGGCCCGTTGAAGTAGACTGCGTTGATGAGGAACATCACGGTCAACGGATCGATGGGAGGCGTGACGATGTCCCGGATACGCCCGGCGGTGTTGTCTTCGACCCATCCGTTGATCGTGCCCACGGCGGAGGGGCTCGAGAAGTCGAGCGCCGCGACTTCCGCATCGAAGAAGCCACGTGTCGCGTCGAGGAATGGCGTCTCGACGGCGAGCCCCTCCCGATACCACACCGAGTTCGCGATATCGAGGGTCAGGGCCGGGTCCAACCCGACGAGCAAGTCGAGCAGACCGCGATAGCTCGCGTTGATCGCGTCCATGGACAGACCACCGAATCCGAGCGTTTCCCGCATCTCCAGCAGCGTCTCCCCCGCCGCTCCGTTCAAGGTCATGCCGAGGGCCATCGACGCGCTCAATGGAGACACGAATACGTTCGCGTCACGGGAGTCGGCAGCCGTGGTCGCGAGGAGGCCCCAGGCGAAAGAGTTACTGGCCGACAGCACCTCCTGCTCCGCGGCGGACAGAGCGCGAGGAAGCTCCGTGATCCGCTCGGACGGCCCAGGCGAAGAAGGAGAGCCACAAGAGGCTGTGAGGAGCCCGACGAGCGCCATGGCGGCCCACTCGATGCCGGGGGAACCGGGCTTCTTTTTATTTACCATGCTCCCACTCGCCTCATCAGCTGTCAG
This sequence comes from Longimicrobiales bacterium, assembly GCA_965248625.1. Taxonomy (GTDB): domain Bacteria; phylum Gemmatimonadota; class Gemmatimonadetes; order Longimicrobiales; family Gaopeijiaceae. The sequence goes on from OZ252109.1 coordinate 5,129,258, forward strand.
ACACTGTTCGATTCTCGGGTTCGGGCCCGGTAAGGTCATAAACGAGTGGGGCACGCAGACCGTGACGAACCTCGGGGGTCCGCGTCGAGTCAGAACCTCCATTCGAGACCCACGACGGGCAGAAAAGGCAGCTCCGCCAGCGGACGGGGATCATCGCCACGCCATGGCTCGAAGTAGTAGAAGAGGGCGTCTCGACGGTCGAGCGCGTTCAGCAGCCGCAAGTATGGGCGCAGCTCACCGTCCCGGCCGCCAAAACCGGTACGGATGCTTCCGTAGATCTCGGCGTCGACTCGAAGAAAGCTCTCGAACACTGCACTGGACGCGGTGCTCCGGCCGGGACCTGCGTCTCCGCCTTCCGTAGGCGCGTCCGCTGCCTCGTTGAAGCCCGGGACTCCGGTAGAGAAGTCGTCATCGCCCAGCGGGACGGTGGTATAGGGAAGGCCGTCTCCGAACCCGACCCGCAGCTTGATGCCGCCACGATCGCCGAGCCGTGACTCGATTCCCGCGCTCAGCAGGTGTCGTCCCGCGAAATCGCTCGCCGTGCCGAAGCCACCGCCCGACCAGAACCACGAAAGCGAATAGCCGAGCCATCCGGTGGCGCTGCTTCCCACCCGCGCCACCCGCAGATCGACGCCCGAGGAGCTCAGCTGGTTCCCGGCCTCGCCACCGATGCCCTCGAAGGATTTCGTGAAGCCGTCGAGACTCATGCGTAACTCTCGAGTCACCTGCTGATCCAGCGAGACCATCAGGTGAGTCGACGAGGCCACGGGCAGGAGCGTCTCGACGACTGGTACTCCGAGAGGGCCCTCCATGGCCACCTGCACGCGCTCGTCCGACGCACGGACGTATTGGTGGTACCGCCCCCCGGCCAGAGTCAGCACCGCTACGTCGCTCAGCGCCCAAGTGAGCGCGGCGCGCGGGGCCACCCGCAACCCGTTCTCGGTCGAATAGCGATCCCCGCGCAGACCGGCCCTCAGACGGACGGCCGGTCCCAGCGGCCATCGTCCTTCTGCATAAGCGCCGATGGTCGAGCCGACGCCTTCCGATCTGGTAGATGCCGAGCTCGGCAGGCGGCGGACTCCGTACTCCACGTCGAGTCGGTCGTACGACCCGCCGAAGTAGATCGACCCGGTCCGGGTGGGTGCCCGGAAGTCGGCCACCAAACGGCCGCGCCGCGATACGCCCTCCGCGAAGCGAGCCTCCTCCCCACCCAATGGCAGACGTGCCTCGTAATGGGTCAGCGCACCCGTCACGTCCACCTCGATCCGGTCTCCCCTGGCCTCGTAACCGACCGAAAGGGCCTGGTTACCCCAGGTGGCGTCGTCGGGGGTCCAAGAGAGGGCGGCTGGTGAGCTCGGCCCGCTCAAATCGAGGAACACGGCCTCCCGGTTCCAGAAGCCGGTAGCGCGGACTCGGTGACCCGGCGCGATCTCGAGGCCCACACGCGCCAGCAGGTCTCCGTAGCCGTAGGGCCGGCGCCCATCGGCCAAGACGGCGTTCGCGAGACCGTGGAGGGAGCGGCCACTCACGGCAAAGCCTGCTGACCGCCCCAGCGGCCCGGTCACGGTGCCCCTCCCGCTCATCATGTCCACCGCCGCTACGACACCGAGCCGCTCGGGCACCGTCGAGCGCGTCCGCATGTCGAGGATGTAGGAGAGTCCACCGTCGTAGCGGGCGGGCGCCCCGCCGACGTAGAGCTCGGCGCTGCCGAGGCTCGTCGGATCGAATGCCCGGATCAGCCCGCCCATGTGGAACGGTGCGTATACGGGGGCCCCGTCCAACAAGACGAGCTTCAGGTCCGTCGTGGAGCCGCGCATGACGAGGACGTCGCTCGGGTCGGACGGAGGGTTCCCGGGCGCTCCACGCACCGCCTCGCCGATCCCCGCTTCCGCCAACCCGGTCCCGCCCTCCAGCGCACGCAGGTCGGCTTCGACCAGATCGGGGCGCGCGTCGGGAACGTCCACTGCCGGCTCCGGAACCGGCTCTACGACGACCCTCACCGGATCGAGGCGGATCGGGCGTCCGTCGAGCTGCACGTCGAGGCGGAGGGTACCACCCGCGGGAATGCGCGCCTCGAGGTCGAGCGGCTCATAGCCGATGTGGACGACCCGGACGGTCACGGGTCCCGGAGGGAGTTCACCGATACTGTAGCGGCCCTGCGCATCGGTTCCGACCAAGCGGCGGCGCGGACCGAACGTGACTTCCACCATCGCCTGTGGAAGGAGATGTTTGGCGCCCTGGATGGCGCCGCGAACCGTCCCTCGGATCGAGCCGGGGATCTCTTGAGTCGGGGCCAGAGCCAGTGCGGCCAGAAGAGCGGCGTGCAGTATCATTGGTATGTCTACCCGATCCGCCGTCGCGGCGGTCCTGGCTTCAGCCAGGCACGCGGAACAGGATCGCCGCCGCAGTCGAGTCCTCGGCGGGCCCCACCAACTCGATGCGGGGTCCCACCTTGCGCAGGAACAGCGCCCCGTCGACTTCGACGGTGGCGCCCTCCACGCCCCGCGGGATCTCCACCCGGATCGGCGCTCCTGCCCTAGAGACCTCCACCACCCCGGGGGCAGTGCTGAACGTCGCGTTCTCCCCGGCGGTGACCGAAGCCATCACACCGTCCACGAACGTGACCTCGACTTCCGCCCCGGGAGCAACTTCTGACAGCACGATACGTACGCTGCCGGCGGCCGCCGAAACCCCGACGCCCGCGCTCGGCGATATCGCGGAATCATCCGTCGCCGTCTCCGATACCAAGGCAGGTGCCGTTGTCGGATCCCCGCTGAACAGGGAGTCCACCAGGCTCCGCAGCGGAGAGCCGGGGATCGCGGCCGAGGCCGCGCCACCGAACAAGAGCACAAGGACGGCGGCTCTGGCCCAGGGGATGGCGGTGCGGGCGCGGTTTTGTGCGTTGGCCCGCTGCCTGATCGAGGACCGCACGCCCTCGACCGAAAGCACCACATCAGTCGAGGAAAGGGCGCGCGCCACGGCCGTGCCTGCCTCTCTCTGCTCGGCAAGCGCCTGGGAGCAGGGCGTGCAGCCGTCGATGTGCGCCGTCATGGCCTCGCGGTCGGCTTCAGGCACCTCGCCGTCCAGGAACGCCTGGACGGTCCCACTATCTGGATGATACATCAGCTCCCCATCCGGTCTCGAGCGCCTCGCGGAACCGCTTCTGGGCCCGCGCGAGGAGTGTCCCTACTGACGTGGGCGCCACGCCCACCGCCTCCGCGATCTCTTGGTAGCGGAACCCCTCGTGCTTCATCAGAAGGATTTCCCGGTCCCGGGTGTCCAACTGAGCGAGGATCGCGCGTACCCGTTCGACCTCCTCTGCCTTCTCCGCAGCTTCATCGGGTGCCTGTGGCCCGCCGGGTCGAACCGGGTTCGCGGCCAAGAGGCGCACCCTCCCCTTGCGCACGCGCACCTGATCCCGAACGAGGTGCGTCGCGACCTTGAACAGCCAGACACGCAACGCCGCGGGCACGCCCTCCACTTCGCGCTCCAGCAGGCGTACGAAGGCCTCCTGTGCTACGTCGGCGGCCTGATCCGGATCTCCCGTGAGCCGGTGGCAGTACCGAAAGAGTGGCTGGTAGCACTGATCGAATAGGTCGTCGAAGTCCACGAATCTCCTGGCGGACGCGCCGGCCAGCCGGCTCGCCGCGTGTTCCCTCGTCCTGGGTGAAACGAGCGGGTTCAGCGGAATGTGACAGCCCTGCCTCGAGACAATGCGGAATCCCGCCGATCGGTCAGGTAGCGAGGAGTCGGACTAGGCGCGTGAGACGGTAGGCCGCCGGCGCGTCCGGAGCGACGTAGCGCACGACTCGGGCGCTCACGCGTTCCATGTGGGGAACCATCATGACCTTGTCCGCCTGACCCGAGGTGGCGACCTCGATCTCGACCGTGATCGGGCCGTCGATTCTGAGCGGTTCGACGGCGGCACGCCGCCCAACGGCGCGCGCAACTCCTTCGCTGATGAGCTCCCGTGCCCGCTCTGGAGCCAAGATCCGCGCGGCCGTCTGACTGATGGCAGTTTTCACCGCGACCGTTTCCACGCCCGGGAAGATCGCCTCTGCTTCTTTCGTAGCGGCCAGGTCGCCCGACAAGAAGACGACCGGAACCCCGTAGTGGCCGGCAACGGCACCGGCCAACCCGGCCCCACCAAGCTCGATCCCGTTGAATGCGATCCGCTTGAGCTGCCCCGTATAAGTGTGATCGGCGATGGCGTCCGTCGTTCCCGCCCGGGCGTGATAGCCGATGAACACGACCGCATCGAAGGTCTCGTCGATCCCGTGGATCATGCCCAGCGGTCGTTGATTCCCCGTGATGAGCTCCGCGCGTGGGTCGACTCGGTCTGGCCGGAGGTTGGTCTTGCTCCCGTGCGAGTCGATGACAACAACGGCAGTAGCGCCCGCATCGAACGCGGCGACGATTGCGGCATTGGCGTCGGCCTCCGCGAGTGCTCGGCCCATCGCGTAGTCGGCACCCCCTGCCCCCATCTGCGACCCGGATACGAGCCCGGAGATTCCCTCCAGGTCTACCGATATGAACACTCGGCTCTCTTGTGCCTTCAGGGATCCCGTTGCCAGCGAGCCTAGGGTCGCGGCGAGCACCATGGTGGCGGTTACGAATCTCCGATCCGTTGGCGATGGCATGGACATCTCCTGCGGGGCCGGCACGACCGGACGCCTGCCGGCGCCTCGGACGGTTGGCGGCTGGAGGTCGAGACTATGGGCCGGCCGCTGGCCGGTGCAAGCGAGGCGATCCTGCCTCCGCGCCCTCGACCCGAGCTCACTGCTGCGACACGGTGGTCCATCCTTGCCAAAGCGACGCCCGCATCCCCTCGTATCTGAACTGAGTTCCGATACACCACACTCGTGGAGCCTTGATTCATGCGCATAGCGACCGCAGGACCGCGTTCCTTTGTCGGGGCGAAGGCATGGGCCGGTCCGTTTCTTTGCGCCGCACTTGCCGCTCCGGCGCTCGCGTCGGCTCAGACTCCGAACGATACGGCGCTGCTCGGGGCCTGGAGCGTGGAGCGCTACTTCCAGGCGGACGGATCGGTGTTCACCGTGAACGGGCGGATCTTCTTTACAGAGCGCGACTGGACGGTCCTCTTCTTCGTCCTCGACGCAGATGGTGAGCCGGAGTCAGGGTCCGGCGAGGGTGGGACGTACGCGCTCCAGAGGAACGATCTGGTGTTCACGCACCACTTCAACCTGTCAGGAGAGCGAGCGCGGGAGGGGGGTGCCGGCGAGGCGCCCCGGATCGTGAGCCGAACCACCGCTGCGGGGGTGGAAGAGGTCTGTACGATAGAGCTCGACGGCAACGATCTCACCATCTTCTTCCCGAGTGGAAACTCGATGTTGTTCCGCAAGCGCTGAGCTACATGGTGACCCTGATCTACTGCGGAGGCGCCGAGCTACCGGCTGACGCTGATCTACTGCGGGGGCGCTGCGCTTGCCGCTGGGCGCTGAACTGGCCACCGGCCTGGAGCCGCCCGGGGGCGCTCACAGCTCGAGCTCGGTACCGATGCCTCGCGCTCGTGCGCTGTCGTAGACGAGCTTTGCCGCCGCCATGTCCTCGAGCGCGAGCCCCAGGTGGATCGCGATGATCCGATCTGTCTCCGACTGCCTTCCTGACGCTGCGCCCGTGATGATGTCTGCGAGCTCCGTGTCGGGCTGCGGCGTGTCCCGAAAGTACCCTACATCGTCTCGGTAGTAGGCGAATTGCGCCAAGTCGTCTGTCGTCACCCGGTCGGCCTCACGGAATGCGTCCCCTTGCCAGTAGGAGTCGAAGTCGAGAGGGCACGCAAAGGCTCCGGGCTCGAGCCAGCCAGGCGGGATGGGCGGCTCGGGGTCTCGAAGTATCGGACCACTCGTCACCACGATGTCCATGCCCCGCACGGCTTCGGACAAGGTCGGAACGGCGCGGACCTCGACGCCGAGTCGATCTTCCATCTCCTGCGCGAATCCCTGTGCACTCGCCTCGTCGACGTCGTATGCGTGGACGAGCCGGACGTCGAACAGTGCACAAAAGGCTTCCAGATTACTCCGCCCCTGCACTCCGCAAGCGACGATTCCAACCGTGCTGGAATCGGGACGTGCCAGGTACTTCCCTGCGAGGGCAGACGCCGCGCCTGTTCGCATGGCCGTGATCCAGGTGCCGTCCATAACCGCGAGTGGGAGACCTGTATCTGGATCGTTCAAGACGACGAGGCCCGTGATATAGGGAAGTCCCTTCGCACGGTTGGCGGGATACCCGGAGATCCACTTCATGCCGGCGGCGTCCAATGCCGGCACATAGGCTGGCATCGCGTGCATCAAAGCGTCGGGTCGCGTGTGGATGCCCCGCTTCGGCGGCATCTCGACCCGTCCAGCGGCCTTCTCGGCGAACATGGCCGCGAGCGAATCCACGATCTCCACCATGGAGATGCCTACACGCTCGACGTCGGAGCGCGAAAGGTAGAGCACCGTTCCGTAGGACATGTGCGTGTCTCCGACCTAGTTGGGTGACTCGAATGCCTCAGGCATTCGCGGGAGGTTGGCGCCCCTCGCGGTCTGTAGCCGAAGTAGTGTCGCTGATATCCGGACGGCCGGGCGTCCCGCGAATCGCCTCGCCTCGCGGACTCCTCATCCGTCGGGCAGCTCCCGGATCAGGATCTCCTCGATCACTGCACCCTCGACAATGCCGTCGACGACATCCATCCCCCGGACGACCTCGGCGAAGATGGTGAATCCGTGGTCCAGTCGCGGGTTGTCGACCAGGTTCACGAAGATCTGGCCGTCTCCGGTATCCCGGCCCCGCGTCGACACTCCAACTGTTCCGCGCGTGTGGGAACGGGTGGTGACTTCGTCACGCGTATACGGCCCATCCCCATGGAACTCGTTCGCCCCGGGACTTCCTCCCTGAATGACGAAGTTCGGAACGACCCGATGAAAGGTGAGGCCGTCGAAGTAGCCGCTCCGGGCCAAACGAGCGAAGCGCGCAGTGTTGGTCGGCGCCTCGAACGGGAACAGGGAGAGGGTGATCTCTCCTCCGCCCGCCATGCGGATCACCGCGTCGGATCGGGCCAGCTCCTCCAGCTCGGGCACCGTCGGGACCGGGGCCCCGTCGAGAGGAGCGGGCCTTGCCCGCCGTTCCTCTCCTGTCCATGCAGCCCGCACAGTGGCGGCGGCGCGGGCCAACAGGCCATCGTAGTCCTCGAGGTAGGAATCAAGCTGACCGGCCTCGTCGGGTCCCCCGAGCCCCCCGATGCGCTGCAAGAGGGCCATGCGTACGTCCCGGTATGTCTCCCGCCGGTCGCGCTCATCCGGGAGAGCGCGTCGAACAGCCGCGGCACGACATCCGCGCGGGTCGTGCCTTCCAGCGCCGCGCTGGCCGTCATGACGAGCTGAGGATCAGCGGCGCCGAGGGCGTCGACGTAGACGGAATCGGCATCGTGGCCGACCAACGTCGACAAGCCTCGTATCGCGGCCTCCCGAACATTCCAGTGCTCATCGGCAGCGAGGGCGAAAAGCGACTGGACCGACTCCACCCTCTCGGCGGCCCGGGCGGCGTACATGCGGACCTGCCAGGTGGGGTGCTCGGCGAAGACATCGATTCTCGACCGAACCGACGCGGCATCGACGGCCGACAGCGCCACAATCGCGTGTGCCGCCCGGTGCCAGCCGGACTCCACACCCGCAGCACCCGCAGGCAACTCGTCTGCGAAGGCTTCCAGCACCGTCGAAGCGCGGCCCAGTGGGCATTAGGAGAGCCGGTCGATGGCCTCGAGCACTACGTTCAGATTGCCGTCTTCGAGCGCGCCTAGGAGCAGAGCGCACGCGTCCCCCGGCCCCGGCCGTGTGGCAATAGAGCGAACTGCCTCCACGCGGACGAGCGGACTCATGTCCATCACGGCCGCCGCGAGCAAGGCGCCAGGATCGTCGCCCGCCCCTGAGCCGATCGCCAGAGTCGCGAGCCGGCGGACCTGCGCGTCGGGGTCGGCCGCAGCTGAAACTGCCAAGGCGGCGCCCACCTCGCCCGCTGACACCAGTGCAGCAAGGCCGAGCCGGCGCACCCTCGCCGAAAGGGCCTCATCATCTCCACGATAGCGGGCCATCGCGTCGAGGGCTGACACGGTAGAGGGAACGGGCGGAGCGAGCTCGAAGCCGGTCCTGATCAGGTTCTCCAGGCCGCGAGCGGCGCCGAGGAGAACGGGGGCTGGGACCTCGTAGAGATCTTCGTCAGCGATGCGAAGCGCCCGCACGTCGGTTGGTCTACTCGACGGCGCCAAAGATGCTACCACGGTGTCGTGCACGGCGAGGATGTCCGCCGGTGCCTCGTACGGGACTCGACCAAGAGCCTCCAGGGTGGCGCCACGGACGGTCGAGTCGGATTCCTCTGCGAGGAACGACATCATGACCCCGACCATCAGCATGGGCTGTTCTCCGGCCCCCGCCAAAGCCAGCGCGTTGATGGCCTCCGCCCTCACTTCGGGGTGGGGTGAGGAAAGGGACGGCGCGATATCCCTGATGGCAGACCGGAGCTCGAGGCGGCCCAGTGCCCGCACGGCCACTCTCTGGATCTCGGGGTCCGGAGAGGAGATGCCCTCGATGAACGCGAACTGACCCTGGGGGTCGATCGCGCGGGCGTCGTCGGACTCCAGAATGCGCTGGAAGAGCTCTTCATTGCCTGGCGCGGGTCGTACGGCTTGCTCCGTCGATTGCTCTCCGCCGCAGCCTACGACCGTCGCGATCACGGTCGCGGCTGCGAGTCGGCGCCCAAGCCTCGTGTATTCCGTGTGGCGCGCCGTTTCGGAACGGCGCCCGATCAGTCTGTGGCGGAGGTCCATGCTCAGGTCCTTGCGTTCACCCACCCGAATCTCTCGAGTCTCCGTCGCGCGGGACCTCGGACGGAGGCCTCGCGACGTGCGGCGGTGGGCACGAGTGACGGCCATTATGGGCTCGACCCGGAGCCGTGAAAAGAAGAAGCCGGGCTCGGCCCACGTGATCACCAGTCGGTCGATGGCGTGATCGAGGATGAATGAAACCGGCGACACCAGAGTAGAGCAATCTGGACTACATTGGTGTATTCGGAATCGTCGGAACGTGACGAAACGCCGCCCCTCGGGACGAGAACCCGGACAACGAGATGTCTACCGCGATCACGGCAACTGCCCTCGAGGCCTCTCCAGCAGAGTCGCTTCGGCGCGCGTTGGCACGCCTTGGCGGCCGCGCGACCGTAGGCGACGTCATGACCGCCACGGGACTGCCACATTCGGATGCCGAAACGGGTCTGAAGAGGCTGCTCGAGCTCCATCAAGGGCATGTCGAGGTCGGCGAGCGCGGCGATGTCGTCTACGCTTTCCAACCCCGGATGTTACGTCGTGACCACGTCCCGTTCTTCACCCGCCTCAAGGAACGGACGGCGAAGGCGTTCGTCGTCGGGTTCAAGGCCTGGATCGCCGTCACGCTCGTGGTCTACTTCGCCGTATTCGTCGCGCTCCTCATCGCAGCCCTCGTGGCGGCGTCGAGAGGGGGGAACAACCGTGACGGTGGCTCGATCTTCGGCGGGGGCCGGCGAGGTCGAGGGGGGCACTTCCATTTTCCGATCTGGTGGTGGTTCTGGGCGCCCGATTGGCGTCTCGGCAAACCGTATTACGGTCGCCGCTTCGAGGGTCGCAGTGGGCAGAAGGTGCCCTTCTACAAGAAGGTTTTCGCCTTCGTGTTCGGCCCGGACAAGCCACGCGGGACCCTCGAGGAACGAGACCGCAGCGTTCTTCGCCTAGTACGTTCGCGAAAAGGCGCTCTGACCGCCACCGAGCTCGTTCAGCATACGGGGCTCCCGCTCCCTGAGGCCGAGGAAGAGATGGGACGGCTGATGGGAACGTACGGCGGCGACGTCGAGGTTTCGACCGGCGGCGCGCTGGTCTACACATTTCCCGATCTCCTGGTCAGCGCCCATGGACGCGTGACGACCCGCGAGCCCGGACCGGCGTGGCGACGCCTCGAGAAGTCGGCGGAGTTCACGGGGAACAAGAAGAGGGCGGATTTGCTCATCGGATCCCTCAATGGTTTCAATCTGGCGGCGGCACTCTCCGCACCCTTCCTCATCTTCCCGCCACTGGGACTCGGCGGGGCTCTCGTGGAGATCGGTCTCGTATGGATCCCGGTGGTGTTCAGCGCGTTCTTCTTCGGGATCCCGCTGCTTCGATGGTTCCGGCACCGGGCGGAAAACGCCCGTCGCCGACTCCGAAATGTGCGAAAAGTCCTCCTCGGGCTCGTATTCAGGCAGGGTCTCCAAGAGGGCGGTCCATTGTCTCCCGAGAGGGCCGTCGACGATGTCCGTATCGCTTTGGTGGACCCGGATACGAGCCTCAAGGAAGCTCGCGACGAGCTCCAGGGCTTGGCCGCCGAGTTCGACGCCGAAGTCGATCCCGACGAATCCGGCCGGATCGTCTATCGCTTCCCCGCGATCCGGGATGCGTTCATCGGGAGCGAAGAGGTTCGGAGCTCGCTGAAGCTGGACGAGCGGGGCGTGGGGGACGTCGTCTACTCGAGCGCCGACTCCGCCGAAGAAGAATCGGCACGTGCGATGAAGAGCTTCGACCGGGAGCTCTCGAAATACATCGCGCCACCGGACAAGGTGGGATACCTCGACGACTTCGAGCTCGAGGGGTTGGATCCCGGCGACTCGGGCTTGGTCACCACGAGCCCTCCGCGGAGTTCCAGGCGCCGCCGTTAGTCCCCCGTCAGAAGTCCTAGCTTCAGCCCACGAGCTGCATCGGAACCTCGATGGGGATTGGAACCACGGTCGTCCCCCAGTGGAGACGTAGTGTCGTGGTGTTCGGTCCAACTTCCGGGAAGTAGAAGTTCAGCACTTCCATGTGGCTACCCGCGACCGGGTCGATGTCTACCCGAAGAGCGTCCTGCCCCTCCGGGTAAGGGACGTGGTAGACATCCGCCGCCCGTGAGAAGATGAGCGTCCAGCGGCTCTCGCCGGGGATGGCCCACAAGCTGTATCTGCCGGCGCTCAGTTCTTTCCCGTCGATCTTCACGTCGTTGGTGAACTCGATGGCAGTCGCCTCGTTGGCGCCCGGATTCCAGATCTCTCCCCACGGGATGAGCTCGCCGAAGAGCGTGCGTCCTCTCGCGACTGGCCGGCTGTAGTCGACAGTGATTGCGGTCGAGTTGACCGTCTGCGTTACGGAGCCGAGCTGACTGGCCCGCAACGTCTGCCGAGCCTCGAGTCCGGTGGCGGCTGAGAGGTCGATGGCGATCAGTACGATGGCGGCTGCCATTATCTGGACGGCGGACATCATGGTCATCTCCGGATCGAGTGTGGGGACGCCGGTAGTCTAGTAGTCTGTAGCCGAAGTGCCGCTGATATCCGGACGGCGGGGCATCCCGCGAATGCTTCGTTGGAACTCCTCGCCGTAGCTACAGCTACGCCTCGTCGTCCCGCCTCGCCTCGCGGGCGCCTCACGGCCCTCTGTATCGACCGGACTTCGGCTACAGACCACTAAACCCCAATCAGTCGAGACCGCCGGCGGTTCCACGGTGGGGGTGGCGGAACGTCTTCGGTTCACGAGATGCCGAGGGGTGACGGGACCCCGCCATCGAGGATCGTGGAGAGGTCCGCCAAATCGATGTTTCCGCCGGATACCACGCACACGATCTTGCCGGGCCCGGCTGCTCCAGTGAGGGCGGCGGCGACTGGAGCCGCCCCGGCTCCCTCGGCCACGACATTGTTGCGCTCCACGAGCAGTCGTATCGCGTCCACGACTTCCTCGATCGAAACGACCACCGAGTCGTCCACGAGTCTCCGTACGATCGGCCACATCTCAGCGAGTACACTCTTCCCGCCGATGCCGTCCACGAAGGTTTGAATCCGGTCCACGGCTCTGGGCTCACCGGCGGCGAGGGAGACCGACAGTGGTGCCGCCGTAGTCACCTCCGCCGCGTAGACCCGGATGTCGGGCTTGATCCCCTTCATCGCGGACGCAATGCCCGAAAGCAGCCCTCCGCCTCCATAGGGGATTACGACCGCGTCGACGTCGGGAAGGTCCTCGATGATCTCGAGGCCGATCGTTCCGTGTCCCGCAATCACTGCCGGGTCGCTTACGGGGTGGACGAAGAGCCCTGATTCGCCAGGGTACCCGTGCTGGACGATGACCCTCCACCAATCGTCGAAGGGTACTTTCACTACATCGCCACCGAGTCTCGCGATGGCGTCGAGCTTGGTGCGGGGGGCCCGTTCGGGCACGATGACGCGGCATGGGGCGTCGAGCCGCCGAGCGCTCCACGCGACGCCTTGTGCCATGTTGCCCGCGCTCGCGGTGTAGACTCCGGACGCCCGAAGCGCGTCTTGGTCGGCCAGAGCGAGCGCGTTCGCGGCACCGCGGATCTTGAACGATCCGATGGGTTGCAGGCTTTCGAGCTTCAGGTAGATCTCGGAATCGGTGCCCCCGGCCTCGAGACGCATCAGGGGGGTGTGCGTCGCGACTCGGGGCAGACGCGCTCGGGCGTCGCGGATGTCCTCCAGACCGATGGCTTCAATGGCGCGTATCGCCCCCGGATCACGCACCCTCTGCGCCCGCTCTCCAGAACCGGGCCGCGTCGTCCGGACGGCCAACCCGCACGTAGTACTCGAATAGCCGACGAGACGCAGCCGCTGGGTGCTGCGCCCCTCGCGTGTCCGCGATCAGCTCATAACCCGCGAGCAACAGCGCCTCTGCGTCCCCTTCCAGGCCGAAGGCAGCCAGACAGGCGCCGAGCTCGCTCCACGCCCGCGCGATTCGCCAGTGATCATCCGGTAACGCCCTCTCCAGGAGTCCGAGGGCCTCGCGCAACAACGCCTCCGCTTCGGTCGCGTCGTCGGGTTCTCCTCTCTCGGTCAGAAGAGACCCCAGTCCGATCAGGCTCGGTACGATCGCCACGATCCCATCGGCGTCACGCGCGCGGCGTCTGTTTATGGCCGAACGATACAGGCGCTCGGCGTCCTCCAGCTCGCCACGCTCATGCGACAGCGTGGCCAAGGAGTGGGTCGCGTCGACGACGTACCGGTGGTCCTCGCCCAGAGCAGCGGTCCCGATCTCGATCGCGCTCGCGTAGCGGTCGCGCGCCCGGACCAGGTTTCCAGCCGCCTGGTCGACCCGGCCGAGGCCCTCCAGCGCGCTGACGACGTAGGGATGCTGCTCGCCGAGGACCCTTCTCGAAAGTGCCTCGGCTTCCGCCAAGCGGGTGGTAGCCTCGCCAAGCCTCCCGGCGTCGTAGAGCGCTCCGCCCAGATGGAGCAATGCGAATGCTACGGTCGGATGGTCTTCTCCGAGGGCCCTTCGTTGTCCGGCGACCACCTCCACGAGTAATTGGATCCCTTGCTCGTAAGCACCCAAGGCCCGCAGGTTCGCCCCCCGCCCGAGTCGTGCCGTCGCCAGGAACGGATGATCCGGGCCGGGGTTGTTGCCCCACGCGTCGATCGCCTCCTCGAAGAGCGGAGCCGCCTCCTCGTAGCGACTCCAGTCGTTGAGGAGCGCTGCGAGTTGGTACACGCTCTCCGAGATCTCGGGGTGGCCTGCCTCGAAGAGCATCCTCCGCATGTCGAGAGCCTCACGGATGAGCGGCTCGGCCTCCGCGAGCTGCCCTTGGAACTGGAGCACCGTCGCCAGGTTGAAGAGGGCTGTTGCCGCGAGGGGATGCGGTCCGCCCGGGACCTGGCGATAGATCTCCACGGACTCGCGAAAGAGGTCGGTTGACGCGGCGAAGTCGCCCTGTTCGTGCTGGGCCGTGGCAAGCGCGTAAAGCGTGGACGCGAGCTCTGGGTCCGTAGGATCGAGGGCTTTCCGTCGGATGTCGAGGGACTCCTCGAGGGCCTCTTCCGCCTCGACAGCCCGGTTGAGGGTGGACAGTAACCAGCCCAGGTCATGGAGTGTGGCCGCCAACTCGGGCGCGTCCGGCTCGAGCCGTTCCCTCTGGATCGCCAAGGCATTCCGGTAATTGGCTTCCGCATCCTCGTATCGACCCCAGTCCTGATTGAGAGCGCCGAGCAGGTAGAGCGTACCGGCGACCTCAACGGACCCCTGGCCGTATACGCCGACCTTCGTGTGATGAGAGCGGTCGTAAAAGCGCTCGGCATCCGGGTACAGCCCGAGGTTGTGGTACACACGCCCGATTTCGTCGTACATCTGGGCCTGGATTTCCGGCTCTGCACCCAGCTCTGTCTCGATGCGCACGGCCCCGAGCTCCAGCACTTGGCGTGCTGTCACGGTCTCGCCCAGCGCCTCGCTGGGGTCTGACAGGCGGAACATGTCCACCATGAGCGCGGTGACGCGCGCAGCCTTGTCCGCCTCCCGTCGCGCCCTGTCCCGTTCTTCTTCGGCGAGGGCCGCCTGGGCGGCCGCCTCTCGCGCCTGCCACAGGGTCGTGGTGGCTCCCGTGAGCAGGGCCAGCGTCAAGAGAGCGGTGGCGCCGACTCCGACCTTGTGACGGCGAGTGAACTTCGCGACGCGGTAGCGCACAGTCTGAGGACGGGCGCGCACTGGCTGGCCAGTGATGTGCCGCCGTAGATCCTCCGCGAGCCGTCCGACCGTCGCGTAGCGGCGATCCGGGTACTTCTCCAGGGCCTTCAATACGATCGTGTCGAGGTCTCCGGAAAGGGCACGGCGCAGCCTTTCGGGGCTCGTGTTCCGCGCCCTGCTGACCTCGGAGGGCGTTACCGAGATCGTCGTGCCGTTAGGCGTCGCGCGGTCCATCGTACGGGAGACGGCAGTGCTCGGCCGTCTGGGGTCTTCCTCGCAGATCAAGCGGCCGAGCTCGATGGGGTCGCCCGTCTCTTTCCCGTACGGACGATGGCCCGTCAGTAGCTCGTAGAGAAGCACGCCGAGGGCGTAGACGTCTGACGCCGTCGTGACGGCGTCGCCACGTACCTGCTCGGGGCTCGCGTACTCGGGAGTGATCCACCGGCCCGTGCGGGTGGCCACCTCCGACGCCGACGCGTCTTCCGCCAGGAGCTTGGCCACGCCGAAATCCAGCAGCTTCACTGCCCCTCGCCCGGTGACGAGGATGTTGCCCGGCTTCAAGTCCCGGTGGACGACCAGGTTCTGGTGCGCGTACTGCACGGCGTCGCAGGTCGCGCATACGAGCTCGATCCGCTGCGTCACGGACAGTCGATGCGCGTTGCAGTACTCGCGGACCTCGGTCCCCTCGATGTACTCCATCGCAAAGAAGGGGCCCCCGTGTCGGTGAGGCCGCCATCCACGAGGCGAGCGATGCCCGGGTGTTCCAGGCGAGCGAGGATGCGGCGCTCCTTCAGGAACCGGCGCCTCAGCTCGTCGGAGTCCAATTCGGTGCGCACGAGCTTGACGGCTACGCGCTGCCGGAAGTCGCCCTCTTCGCGCACCGCAAGGTAGACGGCGCCCATCCCTCCGCGCCCCAGCTCGCGCACAACACGGTACGGACCAACACGCTGGCCGGCCTCGAGGAAGCGCTCGTTTCCGTCCGAGGCGCCGTGCAATCGCCCCATCACATCGTCCAACATCCCGTTGGCGTCGTTTGCGTCCAGCAGTGCGCCCACGTCGCGGCGGAGGTCCCGGTCACCCCCGCACGCAGCGTCGAGCCAGCCCCGGCGGAGCCCCATGGGCACCTCTAGGGCGTCGGTGAAGAGGGATTCGACCCGCGACCACCGGTCCACGTCTTCGGCGGATTTCTTCATGGGCCGAGCTCGCGGTTCAGCCAGGCCCGCGCCATCTGCCACTCTCGTTTGACGGTCGCGGGCGAGACGCCGAGCGCCGCCGCAGTCTCGGGGATGGTCATGCCGGCGAAGAAGCGGCATTCCACTACCCTGGCGTAGCGCTCGCTGCAGGACTCCAGGCGCCGCAGCGCCTCGTCGATGGCGAGGAGCTCCTCCGCCCTCTCTTCGGCGACGGCCATTGCCTCGTGGAGCTGCACGTGGGGCTGGCCCCCTCCGCGCTTCGCCGCCTTACGACGAACGGCGTAGTCCACCAGGATGCGACGCATCGCAGTGGCGGAGACGGCGAAGAAGTGTGCCCGGTCCTGCCATCGGATGCGGTTGAGATCGACAAGCTTCAGATAGGCCTCGCTCACCAGCGCCGTCGTGCCGAGTGTGTGCTCAGCACGCTCACGTCGCAGTTGGCGATGTGCGATCGAGCGGAGCTCCGCATAAATGACGGGGAGCAACTCGTCCATCGCCTCGGACCTACCCCCGCTGAGGTCGGTGAGGATGCGCGTGACCTCGCCTTGATCGACCATTCTCTCCTTCGCGTCCTCCCCCCTGCCCGAATCCGGTCGGGCGCCTTGAAGCCTGACATGGGAGACCAGTGGAGGCAAGCGTGTGCCGAGGCCGCCCGCCCCGGTCCGCTGCCTCACCGACGGACGGCGGTCGGAGCCGAACGTTGGTGGTGGATGAGCCCTTTGCTCCGGCTTTTCAGCCTAACCGGTTGGTGACGAGGTGGATCCGGAACCGGACGCGGACCGACCGGTTCACCGAGACCCTCGCAGCGGGTGCCGAGGCTCCACCCGCTTGAACACTCTTTCGTGGAGGGAATGATGACTGGGTACTCGAATCCCGACGTTCTCGTGTCCACCGAGTGGGTCGCCGCCCACTTGGACGACCCCGACGTTGCGGTCGTCGAGGTGAACGTCGATACGGGACTCTACGATAAAGGGCACATCCCCGGCGCGGTCGGATGGAGCTGGAAGACTCAATTGGCCGACCAGATCCGCCGAGACATCCTCTCGCGCGAACAAATGGAACGGTTGCTCGGGGATTCGGGAATCGACGAATCGACCACGGTGGTTCTTTATGGCGACAGCAACAACTGGTTCGCTGCCTGGGCCTTTTGGCAGATCAAGGTCTATGGCCACGGCGATCTTCGGATGATGGACGGTGGCCGGAAGAAATGGATGGCCGAGGGTCGGCCGATGACCCCAGAGGCGCCGTCTGGGGAGAAGCGATCGTACAATGCCACCGATGCCGATGTGTCGTTGCGGGCGCTCCTACCCGAAGTTCGCGACCAGATTGCCAATGAAGGCGTGGAGCTCGTCGATGTGCGTAGTCCGGCCGAGTTCTCGGGCGAGGTTCTCGCGCCACCGGGACTGCCCGAGACATGCCAAAGGGGAGGACACATCCCGGGTGCGAGCAACATCCCCTGGGGCATGGCGGTGAATGACGCGGACGGGACGTTCCGGACAGCCGACGAGCTCTGCTCGATCTACCGGGAGCGCGGCATCACCGGGGACAAGCCGGTGATCGCCTATTGCCGAATCGGGGAGCGGTCGAGTCACTCATGGTTTGTGCTGAAATACCTCCTCGGGATGGACGACGTGAAGAATTACGACGGCTCGTGGACGGAATGGGGCAACCTCGTCGGAGCCCCCGTCGAAACGGGGCCCTGAGCCCCGGGGGTGACGGCCGGTCTCCGGAGGCCGCCCATTCCCGCAATCTTTTCCACACGAGGGATCTTTGTGGCCTGCCAAAGAGGCGGACATGGTACGACAACGCCCGTGCTGACTGGGTCTTCGATTGGCCCGGGACTTGCCAAATGCCTCGCGCGCGGTTGTTTCTCGCCACGAAGGCAACGATCGGCCGCGCCCCCCAGGAGGCACAATGGTCGAGTTCGCACTGTACGCCGTCGGGGTCTTCGTGGCCCTGAAGGTGGCCATAGCAGGCGTAGCGTGGACCCGCATCATGGCGCTGCGGTTCCGGGACCCGAAAGTGGTCCTCACGGCCCGGGACAACCTCGCCCCGGAGCTCGCGCCCATTCTCAGCCGTGCAGACGAGGTCCTTTCAGGTCTCGGCTTCGAGTACTCGCACTCGCAATGGGCCCAGCCCCCGGGGGCGCTCGAATCGCCCCGACCCTACGAGATCTTTGCGCACAGGGACAGCGGTAGCTACGCGAGCGTCTGTCCCTCGGTGCTCTACAACGGCAACAGGGTCTTCGATGTCCTGTTCACGACTCCGTTCGAAGATGGGACGACCGTCGCCACCGGCGACTCGATCCTACACCTTGCGACGGCGCTTCCGCCCTCGTGGGAGTTCCATGACCACTACCTGAACGACGTGTCCGAGCAGTGGCGACTCCACCTGGAGTCCCTGGGTCGTCGGGCCGTCGCGGCGGAACCGATGCACCTCCTTCCGGAGGAGTTCGCGGCCCGCGAGGACGCGGACCTCAAAGCGGCCTTCTCGAGTCTCGAGGAGCAGGGCGCCGCGGTACGAGAGGACGAATCAGGACACCTGAGGCTGCGGCCGCTCGCAGCGTGGAGAATGGTCCTGAAGGTCCAATCGGGAGGTCGGCGAGTCGCGATCCGCCGCCGTGAGAAGCTCCTGGCCGGAGACGCCGAACCGGTTGGCGCCCCACAGGTCGCGGCGGACATCTACGCCTTCGTGCGCAACGAGGCGAACGAGCGCGGCCAAACCCAATCCCGCCGCTTCAAGACGGTGCTCTTTCTGGTCAGCATGGTGGGGTTCGTGCTGGCGTTTGGATGGCTGTGGTCTTGGCGTACGGTGCCACTGCTCTTGATGGTCGTCTTGATCCATGAGCTGGGACACCTGGCCGGCATGGCGCTCTTCGGCTACCGGGATCGACAGATCTTGTTCGTGCCGTTCCTGGGGGCTGCCGCGATCGGGCGAAGCGAAGATGCGACGCCGTTCCAGAAACTCATCATCTATCTCCTCGGGCCCATCCCCGGCATCGCGCTCGGTTTCGCTTGCTTGAGGATGGGAACGATCGCTGGAGGTTGGTTCTGGACCGAGCTAGGGATCATCGCGATCCTCATCAACTATCTGAACCTCCTGCCGCTCACGCCCTTGGACGGGGGACGCGTGGTCGAGACGATCCTGCTTAGCCGGTTCCCTCGAGCCCAGGCGCTTTTCCTTTTCGCCAGCGCGTGCCTGTTCGGGCTCGGCGGCATGGTTGCGGGCGACCCGATTCTTCTCATTCTCGCGGCATTCATGGCGCTCTCGCTTCCCACCAAGTGGAAGTGGGGAGGTGCCGCGCGCAGCATCTCGCGAACGCTTCCGGCGGACGCCGGAAAACGGGAGCGACTTCTCGCGATCTTCGAAACGCTGAACCAGCCGCGTTTCGGCAAGCTCCAGTCCCAAGGGAAGCTCCAAATGGCGAAGGGGCTGCTCGATTACCTGCAGGAGCGTCGGCCCGGTCTGGGAGCTTCGTTCGCCGGTGCGGCGCTCTACGTGGCAACACTGATCGCACCAGTCATTGGCTATGGCGGGTACCTCGCTTCCGAAGCCGGCGTGTTGGAAGGGGACGCCGCGCCCGCCATGTTCGAGGGTCCTGCCCTTCCCGAGTCGAGAGAGTCGGACGAGAGCGCGCGGGACATCCGCACGGCGCTCGCGCGAGGGGATACGACGCGTCTCGCTGACCCCGCTAGGGCAATTCCTAGTACCCTGGACTCATGGCCCCAGTGAATAGTACATGAGCGATCCCGAGGCGGGGAGGACATCATGTTGCGGGACCGGTTCAAGGGGGGAGGCCGTCAGGTTCGCGGAGTGATCCGCGAGTGTTGGGGTCAGCTGATCAACGACAAGCGGGCGATCGTTCGTGGGCAAGGGGACCGAATCCTCGGACGACTACAGGCCCGTCATGGAATCGGCGAGCGAGAAGTGAGGCGATTGCTTCAGTCCTCTCGCGCGCGGTGGAGAGACGGCGCCGGGAAAGCCGGCTAGTCAGGGCCCGACGATTCCGTGTCGCATTGCGTATTGGGTGAGTTTCGCAGTGCTTCTCAATCCGAGCGTCTGACGGATGTTCTGCTTGTGGAACTCCACGGTCTTCGGTGAGATATCCAGGATCGCTGCGATCCTCTTGATGGAACGCCCCTCCCCCACGAGTTGAAGCACTTCGCGCTGACGGTTCGTGAGCGGCGGCGTCTTGCGTCGCCGGCTGCCGCTCCGCGCGAGGGCCGCCTCTACTTCATCCCGGATCAGGGTCGTGACGTAGGTGCGGCCTTCCAGCACATCCCAGACAGCGGTCGAAAGCTCGTTCGCGGCTGATTGCTTCAGCAGATACCCTGACGCGCCGACCCGAAAGGCCTCCACGGCCAACGTGACGTCCGCGTGCATGGTCAGGAAGATGATCAGCGGCGTGTACGCCGATTCGTCGAGCTTCCGGGCCGCCTCGAGACCGTTCAAGGAAGGCATCGTGATATCGGTAATCACGACGTCGGGCCGAAGATCTCGGACGACCCTGAGGAGGGCGCGACCATCGCCCACGATGTCGAGCAGATCGAACTCGGGTTCGAGCAGCCGCTTGAGACCGGCAGCAACGAGCGCGTGATCGTCCGCGAGGACGATGGTTGGTCTGTCGGACACGGCCACCCCCAGAGGAGAACACACCGGCGCCACGCCGAGGCTCCCGTTATGCTGCCCGGAGCGGTCGCCCAGACCGTGCAGATCGGCGACTGCGCACCCGCGGTGCTTAGAATACAGGGTTCGTCCGCACGGGGTTCCTCGACCTAGGGAACCTCTGCACAAGTGAGGCGGGTCTCGCGCAGGGGGCTCGCGAGTGCCCAGGGTAGGAACGACGACGAGGCATAGCAGCGCTACGGCGAGGAGGAGAGACGACGCATGGGTCCGCGACACCCCTGCGCCCACGACCAAGTCGGTAGCACGACCTCATGGGGTAACGGGTTGGGGCGGCATGGACCCGTCTTCGTCGTTGGAGCCCCTATCCGTAGCTTGGGCTATGGTGTCGTCCCTCCGCCTAGAATCCGGGTCCATGGCGCTCCCAACGAGACCCGCCACACTTGTGCAGAGGTTCCCTAAAGGCCATGAAGACGGATTCCCGAATACCGAGTTGGCCCATCGGCGTGGGCCTCGTGATCGCCCTGACGATCTTCGTGGGCGATCTCATGCTGCCTCTCGGTGTGGCTTGGGCGGTACCCTACGTGGCCGTGGTGTTGATCGCTCTATGGCTGCCTAACCCCAGATGGGTGCTGTACGCGGCGGCCTTCTGCACGGGCCTTGCCGGCATCGGCTATTTCGTTTCACCGGAGGCCGGGGGGCCCACCTGGATGGTGAGGGCCAATCCTTGGCTGGCCATCTTCGCAATCTGGGTGACCGCCACCCTCTCGTATCGCACCAGACGCTCAGCGAGCGACAAGACCACGCAGGAGGCGGATACGGAGCGATCCTCAAGGCGCTCCCGGACCTCCTCTTCCGTCTGTCTCACGAGCGGAAGTTCGTGGGCTTCCACGCGGGGGATCCGAGCCAGCTCTTCCTCGCCCCCGAGCAGTTCATCGGCCGCACACCGGCCGACATCCTTCCTCCTGAGGCTGCGCGGAAGACCGAGGAGGCGTTCGACCGGCTCCTGTCCTCCGGGGAGATTGCGATCTACGAGTATCAGCTCCCCCTCGAGAAGGGCCCACGGGACTTCGAGGCGCGCATGGTTGCGACCGAGTTGGACGAGATACTCGTCATCGTGCGGGACGTCACGGAGCGCAACGAGGCCGCGCGCGCACTGCGTCGGAGCGAGGAAGCGCTCCGCGAGTCCAGGGAGGATCTCCGACACCTTGCAGGACGGCTCCTGGCCGTGCGTGAGGAGGAGCGTGCCGAGATCGCCCGCGAGGTCCACGACGAGCTTGGACAATCACTCACCGCCCTCAAGCTGGACCTGGCGTGGCACGCCGATCGCCTTCCGGCCGATAGCTCCGAGGCGGGTGACCGGGTGGGGACGATGCTGGAACAAGTGGACTACTTGCTCGACCAGGTGCGTCAGATCTCTGCAAGGCTCTGGCCCGCGGCGCTCGACCACCTCGGTCTGGAGGGCGCGATCGAGTGGCAGCTGGAAGACTTCGGCCAACGGACGGGATGCACGACGACGGCCGAGATGGACGCCAAAGAGGCGGAGCTAGGTCGCGCGGAGCGAACCGTCGTGTTCCGGATTCTCCAGGAGTCCCTCACCAATATCGCCCGCCATTCCGGAGCCAAACGGGTCGACGTCTTTCTCAAGGTCGAGGGGGGTGCGCTCACACTCGGGATCGCTGACGACGGGCGCGGTATCCGCGCGGACGAGGTCAGGGGCTCCGGGTCGATGGGGCTGCTGGGAATGAAGGAGCGCGCCGCCTCACACGGAGGTGAGGCCGACATCGCGGCCGGTGAGAACGGCGGTACCGTCGTGACGCTCACCCTGCCACTCTAGACCACTAGCTGTCCGGGCGGAGCGATTCATCCCGGAAGGCGGCCGCTCTCCTGCAGGTGTGCCCGCAAGTCACCGATATCGTAGGTCCCGTTCCCGTTTCCGATCTCGTCCAGGTGGTTCCTCTCGAGATCGGCCAAAGGCGTCCGCTCGCCGCCCACGAACGGCTCGGCGAGGCGGTCCACGGGAACGAAGAAGTCGCCAACCGAGAGAACGGCGGAAACAGCTCCGGTCGTGCCGAGGGCATCCGTGACCTGCAACTCGAGGGTGCGCCCGCCCTTCTCCGTTGGCGTTCCCGAGACGACGACCTTGTCCGCCACGACCGACATCTCGAGGCCGTCCTGCAACACGCCGGAGATGACGCTCGCGCGATAGGGGAGAGCACCTCCTCCGAATCGGATGCCGGCTTCGTACGGGCTGAGGACCCCGGTCGGCGGAAAGCTCGCCCCGGGTACGGGTGCAGGACTCTGGACTGTGGAGATCCGCAGGCGCGCCCGTCCGTCTTCGATCTCGATCGAGTGGACGGTCACGGTCGACGGGACGCCAGAATTGAAGGCGGAGGAGGGCGTCGAAGCGCCGGTGAAGCTCGCGATCGAGCCATCCTCCGCGAACCCGTCCCCGGCCACGCCCCGGTCGCCGCCGTTGTCGTGTGTCCGCTGAAGCGCGTCGTCTCCGTCCGCCTCCTCCAGGGAGAAGAGGTACGGTAGCCCGGACTCCCGGTCCGGTCGAAGCGCGCCCTCGAAGTCCCAGTGATAGATCAGGACGGCGGAAGCCGGCAGGGCGTCATCAAATCCGAGCTGGGGTCGGTACTCTACCACAAAGGACTCGACGCCCTCGGGATCCAGCGGGATCCGAAGGGCTCGCTCGGAGGTCTGAACGGGGTCGAGAACGTACTCCTGGTAATGCGCGTTCACGACCTGCTCGAACCGAATCCAACCCAGTCGCGCTCTTGACCACGGGGCGAAATGGACCGGCCCGAAGCTCCCGCCTCGGCTCGAGCCATCGCCGCACCCCCACGAGCCACCGGCCATCAGTGCCCAACAGCCGAGCACCCAACGGCGTTGCCACGGCTGGCGTCCGTCGATCGGGTGATAGAAGTCGGGAAGCCCGAGCAGGTGCCCCAGCTCGTGCGCGGTCGTATTGGCTGTTTGGAGTGCGTCTCCCGTGCAGTCGGTAGCGCCCTGGATGATATACCCGTTCACTTTGATCCCTCCGCCGCCCGCACCCGGATCCGAAGACTCGAACGGGCCCCGGTCCTGGTCCCAGAACGCGATCCCCGATCGGTGCGGCCAGATACCCGGCCCTCCGCAGGACGCGGATACCTCGCGGAATTCGAAGGCGACCGCATCGACGATGCCGTCGTCGTCGCCGCTGTCGGGGACGCCGTCGGGCCCGTCGTTGTCGAACTCCCTGAAGTCGATCAGCTCGTCCACCGCCTCGAGCGCCTCGACCAAATGTGATCCGGTACGGGCATCGCTCCCGAGCCCGAACGACTCCCCAACCACTTCCTCCCGAGGGAAGCTCGTACGGATCCACGGTGTCACGGTTCCGGTGACCGAGAGGCGTCCCCCGGACACCTCCCGGTAGAACTCCGTGAGCGTCCCGTCCTCCGAAGGGCCGGAGAGGAGAACCCGCTCGATGTGCGACGCCTCGAAGCCAGGGGGCGGAGTATCGGCGAAAAGCACGGGGACTATGAGGAGCCGCAGATCGCCCGAGAACGGGTCGGCTACCGCGTCCAGGCGCGAACGGGTCGCGCCGGCGAGCGCCGGTAGGGTCCTCGCCGGATCCACGCGAGTCGACCGGTCGAGCGAGCGGAACCACCCGTTCGGTAGCTCGAAAAAGCTCGGATCCTCGGCGACCCGGGCATAGTAGCCATCCGGTAACTCAATGCCCCGGACGCTCGCTTCGACCTCGATGTCTTGGGCCCCCAACCGACCCGCGACGAGGAGCAGCGAGGCGGCCGCCACGAGCCTCACCGGGACCACTCCAGCGCATACCCCGTCAAAGCCGACCGCAGCGCGTTGTCTCCGTCGGCGGCCTGCAGCACGACGCCCGCCGGCGGGCTCGTCGTGTCCGGCACTTCGACCCTGAGCGTAATCTCGCCTGGATGTGGCAGAACGATCAGGAAGCGGCGATTGACCTCTCCGGGACCTGTGAATACGCTCCCGATCCCCACCTCCACTCGGCCCACGTAGTCCGAGAACTCGATGAGGACGGAGGCGTCGCTGGCGCCATCGGAGAGCACGCGGGCGGTAAGCACGCCAGGTCCAACTTCAGGACCCCCGCTGTCGCACGCGAGCGAGGCCCATGCCACCATGAGCGCACATGCAAGCGTTCGGACGGGGTTGATCGAGCTCATGGGCATCTCTGCGCTTCGGTGCACACCTGTCCCAACGTACGATCGGACCCAACACGCTTCTCAGCGCACGCGTCGGCCTGTCTTCCCGCCCGAAGGGACGGATGAAGTACACTCGAGGCGCTGAGTGGAGCCGGTGCAGCCGGGCGGTGGCCCAGCCGGGGAAACTCGGGACGCGGGTGCACCGCACGCGGCGACTCGCTTCAACGGCCTCCGTGAACGACGGGATCCTCAGCCTACGAGCAGCAAGTACCCGACGGCGAGAGCGAGGTGGACGAGGGCGAACGGCAGGGCCTTCTTCACGAACGCGCCGAACGAAAGGGTGATGCCGTGCTTGTGGATAATGGTCACCGCCACGAGCGTGGAGGCCGACCCGATCGGTGTGATGTTGCCACCCAGATTCGCGCCGAAGATCACGGCCCACCACAACGGGTCTTCCGGGGGCCGCACGCCACCGGTGACCAGCGGGATGTCTGCGATGATCTTCGCCAGCACGGCCGCCAACGGAATGTTGTCGGTCACCGAGCTGAACGCCGCGGAGGAGAGGAGCACGGCTGACGCGCCCAACGACGGTCCGAGCGCAATCAATCTCTCAACCCCGGAACCGATGAGGACGAGGACCTGGGCGTGCTCCATGACGTTGATCACGACGAAGAGGCCTGCGAAGAAGGCGAGCAGATCCCAGTCGATGGTCCGGTAGAACTCGTCCACTTCGTGTCGGTAGCGAACGAGCATGATCGCTGCGAACGCGAGAGCGATGAAGCCCATCCCCAGCTCGCTCACGATTGGCGTGATCGACGCAGTGGCGATCGCGGCAATGAAGAGGACGAGCATTGCGGCGCCAAACCAGAAGAACGCGGGGCTGTCGATCCCGTCCCGCTCGTCGAACCCCGCAACGAGGGTCGCGCCTTCCTCGATCTCCTGGGGCGTCGCGAGGCCCCGCACGCCGAACACCTTTGCGCCCACCACCAACGTCGCCGCGGTAGTGACCGCAACGAACGGTGCAGCTTTGATGAAGAACGCGACGAAGCTGATCCCGGCCTGGGTGCCGACGATGATATTCGGCACGGAGCTGATCAGCGTGAGAAGCCCGCCGATGTTCGTGAGGAGTCCTTCGATCAGCAGGAAGCCGAGAAGCCGCTCGGATTGCCCGAGCTTCGCCAGCGAAACAGCAGAGAGCGAGCCCACGATGATCATCGCGGTCACATTGTTCAGGACCGCCGAAAAGACGACGGTCATGAAGCCATAGTACCAGAGCAGCTTGAGGGGATCCCCCCTCGACGCCTTGGTGAGCCGGATCGCGATCCATGTGAACAGGCCTGACTTCGACGTGACGTCCACGAAGAGGCTGGCCCCGAGGATAATCGTGATCACCCCCCAGTCGATTGCCGGAATGTAGACGGGCATTTCGAGCTCGTGCCCGCCGATTTCGTACGGTCCGTAGGGGAGCGGGAGTAACGCAGCGCCCAGCAACAAGGTCACGACGCCGAAGAGGGCGACGATCAACGATTTCTTCGCGTGGAGCTTCTCCTCGAGCGCGAGGCATAGAATCAGCCCGACGAGCAGTGCCGCGAAGAAGAGCGTAACCGACATGGGGACTTCGCCCGCCACGTTCTCGGCCTCCTGGATGGACGAGAACAGGATCGCGGCTCTCGGTGCGGAAAGCGTCACGCGATCGGGCCCGGGGTCGTCACAGCATCAGGAGAGGGATGTCGCGCAGCTCGACCGCGAGGGGGTACGCCAATCCGTGCATGGCAAGCTGATCGTCGTCCTTCGTGTTCATGACCAACAGGTCCACCTCGTGGTCTTCGATGATGCACTCGTATTCGCGCAAGTGATGACCGGTTCTGATCTCCGAATCGACCGTGAGTGAAGGCAAGCTTCCGGCGAGGGCGGTCCGGCAGGATTCGATGTAGTCGGCCGAATCCTTCAGGAGGCGAGAGAGGAGCTCCTGTCGGGCGCCATCCGTATCGATCGATGAGATCTTGGAGATCGCCTCCATGTACCGCTCGAAGACCCCATCGTCTTCGACCTGTGCGAGGATGAGTGTGCCCTCCCTCGTCGTGAAGCGGACGGCATAATCGACGAGCCGACTGTCTCCGCTCACGTGATCCGTCATCGCCATCACCGTGGAGGTGTCGGATCCGGTCAGCCGCGGGCGTTCGTTGCCTGCGGGGTGTGGCATGACCAGCACGGGGGTTGTCGTCACCTGCGTGAGCACATCGAGGTGCTCACCCAGGGTGTACGGCCAGCGCCAGCTCTGCGAGTGGAGGTGGCGGTACGTGCAGACGAGGCCTGGGCGCTCCGCCTCCATGAGGGCGAGAAGCTCGGGTACTGTTGAGAACTCGCCGCCGTGGGCTACGCGCCAGCGCAGGTTCTCGTGCTCGTCGAGTGCGCCCAGAAAGCCGCGGACTCGGGCACCGAAGGCTTCGGCAGCGGCCCCTTCGAGGTCGCTCACGACCAGCACGGAGCCGATCTCGACTTCACCCAACACATAGGCGGTTCTCGCGGCCGCTCGGAACACGCTCTCGAACTGATCGAGCTTGGTCATGCCGGACGCCGGACTTTCTGTCCGAGGTAGGCCCTTAGCGCCGGAGGGACAGGCCTGAGGGTCGCGGCACGCTCCACGGCGCCCGCGATGGCGGAGTCGTACTCGGCGAGCGCACGTAGCGCCCCTCCCTCTCGCACGGCAATCGGCACACCGTCCCGGTACACGATCCGCGTCTTGCGATGCGTCGCGATCCGGGGACCTGGAGTCAGCACTCCCGTCAGGTTGAGCGGGTCCGCTGCGCTGAGCGAGATCAGCGAGCCGTCCGGACCGTTGCGCCGCACGCGCCGGAGTTGGCCTACCGCCTCCGGAAGAGCGAACTGCTCCCCCGACATCCCGGCCACGAAACGGCCTCCCCTTACGTCGCCCCTGGCCTCGAGGCGGCGAAGCACGCGGACCAGCTCCCACCAGGGAGGCGTACGGGCCTCGTTTCGCAGAAGGCGGCGAAACAAGACACCGTACCGGCGCAACAAGGTCAGCGCGACAGCCTCCACGACCTCCTCTCGCTCTTCCGAGCTCGTTCCCGCGTCATCGTCGGGTGGCGGTGCGGCCAGCAGCGACCAGCGCCCGGCAGAGTCGACACCGAAGTTCGGGGGCTGGCGGCGTCGAGACCGCGCCTTTGTCCCGCCTAGGGACCTGCGCCGGTCGGAGGGTACGAGCAAGGCACGAAGCCCGGTGAAGCTGTCCGCCGTAACGAGGCCGTTGGCTACGAGCTCGCCCAACCCGTCTTCCACCTGGGTGGGAAGAAGGCCCGAGCGCCCCACCAGCTCCGAGAAGAACGAGGCCCCTCGGTCTTCGAGAACCGCGTGAACGGCACTCGCGTACGTAGAGAGGGCGGCTGGGTCCTGCACGCGGTCTCGCTGAAGCCACATTTGGAGGCGGTCACGATTCAAAAGCGCGATGGGCGTGGACCGGATGGGACCCGGGCCCGGCCGGCCGTTGCCGTTGCGATGGGGCGGAGAGATGCGCCCCCAGGTCACGCGGCCAGTCAAGCACAGGTTGTCGAGGAGCTGCGGGTCGTATCCGGAAACGCGCCCGCCCAATACGTCGGTTTCCCACGCACCGGCCGGCGTCTCGAATCCCTCGAGCTGCGAGACCACGGCCGCCAGACCCTCCAACCCTGACATCCGGTGGCCTTCCGCGACCTTCTGCCACGCGAAGAGGAAGCGCATGAAGTCCGCCTGCGAAACTGGCTCGATCTCAGCGCGGAGACGATTGAGCGTGTAGCGGTGGATCCGAGCCAACAAGCGTCGCTCACACCATTCGATCTCGGCGCTCTGCCCGGTAAACGATCCGCGCAGCACCACGCCCTGACCCTCGAGCGCGATGAAGGCGGCATCAAGATCTCCCCTATCGAGGCCGAGGTCTCGGGCCACGCCGCTCGCGGTGACGGGCCCGGACATCTGTACCCGTCCGCGAACGAGCTCCAGCAATGCGCTCGGGCGCGTCCACGTCTGCTGAGCCAGCTCCCCTGGGGGGGTCAGGGCGGGCTCCACCGACACGCCCGGACCGAGCACCGCTTCCACTTCGGGAAGGCGCTCCGCGCTCACCCACCATGCGGGGCGCGCGCCATTCCTGCCGACCCGCCCTGCCCTTCCGGCCTCGCGCAACTCGTCGAAGAGCGACGTCCACGACCCCTCTCGGCCTCTCTCTCCTTCCGCCTCGGTAAGGACCCCGGCCGTCAGGAGCCCGTCATGAAGCTCGTCCGCGTCTCGTGGGTCCGGCCACACCTCGTCGCGAACGCGCTGGACGGCCTCGGGATCGAGCGCCCCCAGGTCGGCGGCGGATGATGGCTCGAAAGCGCGGCGGGTTTGGACGGCTCGGGCGCGCCGTTCTTCAAGCGGCGCGTCGTCGAGGAACGAGTAAGGAGCGGAGTTCAGGATCTCGTGACTCAGCACGGAGGGCTCCGGCGTGTCTCGTGTCACGCATCGGATCTCACCGGACATCACACGAGTGAGGATTCCCGAGAGCTCCTCCATCGCCATGGCCTCTTCGAGGCAATCCCGCAGCGTCTGTTGAACCAGCGGATGATCGGGTATCTCCCGGTCACCGCCGATGTTTTCCAGACAGGCCGCGGCGTCCGGGAAGGCCGCCGCCATCAAGTCGTCCGCTTCCATCCGCTGAAGAGGTGGGGGTACCCTTTTTCCGCCTCGGTGTCGCAGCACCGCGAGAGAGATCGTGGCGTTCCAACGCCATCGGGTGGGAAAGACGGGAGAGTCGATGAGCGCTTGGACGAGCGTTTCCTCGAGCGTGTTCGGATGGACGTAGCCGAAGACGTCTTCGAGGGGAAACGAATGCTGTGGTCCGAGGGAGAGGAGCAGGCCCTCCTCGGTAGCCGCCGCCTGGAGCTCGAAGTTGAACTGGCGACAGAACTTCTTTCGGAGCGCCAGTCCCCAGGCTCGATTGACGCGTGAGCCGAAGGGAGCGTGCAGGATCAGCTGCATACCGCCGGACTCGTCGAAGAACCTCTCCAGCACGAGCGTCGTTTGAGTGGGCAGCGCGCCCAGGATGCGCTTCGCGTCCCCCAAGTAATGCTCTATCTGGTGAGCGGCGGACGGGGGGAGTCCCAGCTCCTCGGTGAGCCACTCGGTCGCCGTTGCCGTCCTTCCGCTCTTCTCCGACCTCTCGACTTCAGGCTGTTCGCCCAGGCGCCTCTCGACTTCATGGCGGAGACGGGCGACGGAGGAGGAGAGCTCCGCGCTCCGGCCTGGTGCCTCGCCAAGCCAGAACGGAATCGTGGGCGGTTGCCCGTGGGCATCGGCGACACGCACCGTGCCTGAGTTTACCGCGAGAATCCGCCACGACGTGTTTCCTAGCTGGAAGATGTCCCCGGCTGAGCTCTCGATCGCGAAGTCCTCGTTGAGCGTGCCCACGAAGGTCTCTTCGGGATCCAGGACGACGCGGTAATCGGCGTTGTCGGGAATGGCCCCACCCGCCGTGATCGCGGTGAGCCGGGCGGCCCGACGGCCTTTGACCCGCCCGTTGACCCGGTCGCTGTGCACGAGCGCGCCTCGACGACCGCGCCGCGTCACGAAGCCGTCGGCGAGCATGCGGATGACCTGATCGAACTCGGTGCGCTCGAGCTCCCTGTATGGGTAGGCGCCCTGCCAGAGCCGGAACAGGTCGTCCTCCACCCAAGATTCGCACGCCGTTTCCGCCACCGTCTGCTGGGCCAGCACGTCGAGCGGCTTGGGTAACGTGATCACCCGGTCGAGCTCACCCTGGTCTACGGCCCAAACGAGGGCCGCGCACTCGACGAGGTCGTCGCGGGACAGTGGAAACAGCCGGCCCTTGGGGGTCCCTTTTACCGTGTGCCCTGAGCGGCCCACGCGCTGAATGAGCGTCGAGATCCAGCGGGGCGATCCGAGTTGACACACGAGGTCCACGTGACCGATGTCGATCCCGAGCTCCAGAGACGCGGTCGCGACGAGGGCCTTGAGACTCCCCGCACGCAGACGATCCTCGGCCGCGAGGCGCTTGTCCTTCGACAGGCTCCCGTGGTGGGCCGTCACCGCCTCCTCGCCCAAGCGATCGGTGAGCCGGGCCGCCAGTCGCTCAGCCATCTTGCGGGTGTTCACGAAGACCAGCGTGGTGGTATGCGCCTCGATCAGCTGGGCGAGGCGATCATAGACCTCTGACCACGTCTCGTGGGACATCACCGCCTCGAGAGGCGAGCCGGGCACCTCGATGGCGAGATCGATGGCTCGCTGATGCCCCTCGTCCACGATGGCGCACGCGGACACGTCGCTAAGGCCCTCGCTACCGAGCAGGAAGCGCGCGACTTCCTCGATGGGCTTCTGGGTGGCAGAGAGGCCGATCCGTTGCAGCGGCGCCGCCACGACATGTTTCAGCCGCTCTAGGCTGAGAGCCAGATGCGACCCTCGGCGGGAGCCGATCACCGCGTGGATCTCGTCGACGATCACGGTCCGCACCGCTCGCAGCATGTGACGGCTGCGCTCGGCGGTGAGGAGCAGGTAGAGCGACTCGGGGGTCGTGACGAGGATGTGAGGCGGCGTGCGCAGCATCGCGGCCCGCCTCGACTGAGGGGTGTCTCCAGTGCGGACCGCCGAGCGGATCGCCGGCGCCGAGAGGCCCTCGGCTTCCGCCCGCTCGCGAATCGCCCGGAGCGGCTCTTCGAGGTTCTTGTGGATGTCGGCGCTCAGCGCCTTGAGCGGTGATACGTAGACGACGCTCACCTGGTCTTCAAGAGGGGCCTGAAGACCGTCCCGGAGAAGGTCGTCGATCGCGCTCAGGAATGCCGCGAGGGTCTTTCCCGAGCCGGTGGGGGCAGCGATGAGCGTGTGGCGCCCGTCCCGAATGGCCGCCCACCCCTGGTCCTGGGCGGGGGTCGGCGTGCCTAGGGTCTCGGCGAACCAACTGGAGACGACGGGATGAAACGGCAGGTCGGCCATCCGTTAAGAATACGTGGACCGAGCCCGTTTAGGCAGGCCGGAGTCCGGGATTCGCGACCCTCCGGCCATGGTCGCTTCAGCACGGGTTCTCAGCCGCCGCGTACCCTCAGCGCGATAGAGCCGTCACCGGTCCGGGCGATCAAGGGGGGTCCGCCACCGTTCAGTGCCCCGGTCACCTCGTCGCCTTCGATCTGACCCAGGAGGGTGAAGTCCGGGGCGATGGACAGGTCCTCGGCTCTGAAGTCCACGTCGGCGGTGAAGTCGGCCGGCGCGTAGATCGTGATGTCTCCATCGGCGGTGCTCACCGTGAGCTCGGCCCCGTCCTCTATGTCGACCTGGATGTCACCGTCCGAGGAACGGGCTTCGAGGGCACCCCCGGCGGCCCCAACGACCACGTCGCCGTCCGAGGTCCGGATGAGACCGCGGCTCGCATCGATCCGCTCGATGTCGATGTCACCGTCCGAGGTGTCGATCGACGTATTGGATCCACTCAAGCGCTCCGCGGAGACGTCGCCGTCGCTCGACCGAATGTCGATATCGCCCTCGAGTGCGCCGATATCGATGTCGCCATCGTCCGTCGAGATCTTCGCATCGAACACGCGCGGCACCGAGATGACCGCCACGACGCTCAAATCGCGATCCTCGTCCCATCCACCGTCGCGATAGCGGTCATCGTCGTCGGGGTGAACGCTGACTGTATTGCCGGAGATCTCGGCGCTGAAGCTCATCGATGCGAACACCTCACGGCCCCACTCCGAGTCTTCTGCGTCCACCATGACGCGCACCTCGACCCCGGAGCCGTCATGCGCGTCGACGATCACGTCCGCGTCTACGACGTCCACCGCCAAGCGGCCGCCTCGGCCAACATCGAACGTTCGAGAGAAGAGCTCCTCGCCGGCGACTTGCCGGTGCCGCACACTCGTGTCGAAGGCGGATGGCTCGTCCGAGGCCGCGAGGGCGAAGAGCGCGCTAACGCCGAGCGAGATGGCTCCGAGGCCCAGGATCAAGGGGAGAGCGTCGAGGTCGGGCATGAGTCGCT
Source organism: Longimicrobiales bacterium (assembly GCA_965248625.1). Lineage (GTDB taxonomy): Bacteria > Gemmatimonadota > Gemmatimonadetes > Longimicrobiales > Gaopeijiaceae. The sequence continues at coordinate 5,161,748 of OZ252109.1, forward strand.
CCGGGTTCCGGTAGGGGCAAGGACGGGGGGCGCGTGGCCCGGCCGGACCTGCGGTTCGGTTCGTCTGGAGGTTGGACGGCGCGATTCCCGGAGGGGTTGGGACGAGGGGAGCCGAACGTGCCCACGACCGCCGCACGGGCACCATCTGGCGGAGAGTGACGTTCCGTCGGTGCGGGCACGCTCAGCTCGTCCCTACGAACGAGACGATCGAGGGACTCTGGCGGTCAGGAGGGACTCTGGCGGTCAGGAGGGACTCTGGCGGTCAGGAGGGACTCTGGCGGTCAGGAGGGACTCTGGCGGTCAGGAGGGACTCTGGCGGTCAGGAGGGACTCTGGCGGTCAGGAGGGACTCTGGCGGTCAGGAGGGACTCTGGCGGTCAGGAGGGACTCTGGCGGTCAGGAGGGACTCTGGCGGTCAGGAGGGACTCTGGCGGTCAGGAGGGACTCTGGCGGTCAGGAGGGACTCTGGCTCAGGAGGGACTCTGGCGGTCAGGAGGGACTCTGGCGGTCAGGAGGGACTCTGGCGGTCAGGAGGGACTCTGGCGGTCAGGAGGGACTCTGGCGGTCAGGAGGGACTCTGGCGGTCAGGAGGGACTCTGGCGGTCAGGAGGGACTCTGGCGGTCAGGAGGGACTCTGGCGGTCAGGAGGGACTCTGGCGGTCAGGAGGGACTCTGGCGGTCAGGAGGGACTCTGGCGGTCACATGGAGGGACTCTGGCGGTCACATGGAGGGACTCTGGCGGTCACATGGAGGGAGAGGAGGCGCCGGAGGACCACCGTATGCCGACGTGGGGAGGGTGACCGTCGCCTTCGTCACGCCCCGCTCGAGGCAAGCGGCGGGACGCCACGGATGGCGAGCGAGAGGAGGAATACGAGCGCGGTGATCGCCGTCGAGATCAGGAAGACGCTGCTGCCGACGTACTCGTAGAGGAGCCCGCCCAACAGAAGGCCGAGAATGCTCGCCACGGAGCCCGCGCTGGAGGCGAATCCTTGGATGGCGCCTTGGGCTTCCGAGCTGGCCGCCTTCGAGATCGTCGAGAGCAGTGACGGCCACATCACACCGTTCCCAACCGCGAGCAACGCGGTCCCGCCGTAGATCGTTGCGGTGCTCGGCGAAGTGAAGAACGTGAAGCTCGCACCCAGGATCAAGCTCCCGGCCACGATCAGGGTCCGGTCGGACACAAGCGTCGTCAGACGGCCCAATACCGGCCCTTGGACAACTACCATCAGCAACCCCATGACGGAGAAGAACGCCCCGGTGCCGGGGAGGGACCACCCGAGGCGTGTGGCTGCGTGGACCGGAAAGGCGATGTAGAAAAAGTTGAACGCGAGGTACACGAGGAAATACATCGAAAGGAGCAGCGGTGCGGACGGGACGCGCAGAACGCTCGCGAAGGACGCGTCACCTCGCCCCTCCACTTCATAGCAGTCCTTCTGTTCCTGACCGAGCATCTTGCGGACGCCCTCGGGGTCGGGGTCGAAGTCGAGCACGCACGGCCGAGACTCGGGGACCCCGAGCCAGATGAGAAAGGCAGCAATGACCGAAATCCCCAGGGCGGCAAGCACAGGCAGAGTCTCACCGAGAGCCGTCGCCCCCAGGATTCCCGCGATGGCCGGTCCGAAGATGAATCCCAGGTTGGACGCGACGGCCATCTTCCCGAAGTTGGCGCTTCGGTGCTCTTCGTCGGTCACGTCGGCGAGGTAGGCGTTCGCGACCGAGACGTTGCCGCCCGTGAGCCCGTCGAGCGCCCTGGCCAGGAACAGAACGACGAGCGGAATCGTCAGCGTGAAGGCCCCCGTGACGGCCGAGTCGACTTCGAGCAGGGTCCGAACGGGTAAGGCGAGGGCCACGAGGAAGATCGCCCACGATGTGAGGGTCCCCAGGTGGCTCAACAGGAGGATGCGCCGACGGCCGTAACGGTCGGACCAGCGTCCAAGGACGGGGGCGCCGACGAGCTGGAACGCCGAATACGTGGCGCCCATCACGCCGTAGACGAGCGCGTTCCCCCCGAGCCTCGTAACGAGAAACACGAGGAACGGAAGGACGATGCTGAACCCGAGCGTTCCGACGAAGGTCACGCCGAGGATCGGATAGATGGATACCGAGCGCGGCTGCGTGTTGGCCATGGATGGGCCGGTCCTCTTCCGAGTTGAGCGGGGCAATGTGGACGCCTCGTCGCAAAGCAGCTAGGGCTTGTTAACACTATGAAGCGCGTCTACGAGCTTGTCGAAGCGAGAGAAGATCCGCCTGAACCCTTTCAAGCGGCGAAACAGGCGCTCGATCTCGTTACGCCGACGATACATGGCGCGGTCGTATTCCCAGGGTTCCCGTCGGTTCGTCTTGGGTGGCACCACCGGCGAGAAGCCCAGTTCCAGGACTAATTGCCGTGTCTCAAGGCCCTCGCCCGGTCCATGATCATGGCCACTCCGGACTCCGACGGTTCCAGTGTGCGCAGCAGCTGGCGGCCCGCTGGCGCATCATGCTGTTGGCCCGGAGACAGCGAGAGCGCGATCACGGTTCGAGCATCTGCGGCAACCATATGAATCTTGGTGGTCCACCCTCCCCGCGACTTTCCGATGCATTGGGGGCCCTTTTTTTCAACGCCCCGGTACCGTCCGGGTGGACCTTCACGCTCGTGCTGTCCAACGTCATCGCCTCGATCTTGATCCGGACGATCTGCTGCTCTTGCATGGCCCGAAACACACGATTCAGCACTCCCGCCTTGGCCCAGCGATTCATGCGGGTATAGATCGTGTGCCAGTTGCCGAAACGCTTCGGCAGCCCTCGCCACTTGCAGCCGTGCTCCGTCACGTACAAGATCGCGTTCAGCACCTGGAGGTTCGGAATGCTCACGTTGCCGCGCTGACGTGGAAAACATGACTCGATCTCTACATATTGAGCTTCTGTAATCTCCATGAGCCCAATGTACTACAAATCAGCCATTAGTGTTAACAGACTCTAGTGTAATGCGCTAAAAGTGTCATAGCTACGTATCGCAGCCAGGTGTAGGTTGCGTGCATGGGAAGACCTGCACGTAGCATCCGACTTCGGCGTGGGGATCGACAGGCGCTTCAGGGCCTGATTCGCGCGCGCACAACGCCTCGGCGTTTGGTGGAACGGGCGCGCATCGTGTTGGGGGCGGCGGAGGGGAACCCCGGACATGAGATCGCTGAAGCGGTCGGTGTCACGCGACCCACCGTGCAACGTTGGCTGGATCGCTACGAGGCGGAAGGAATCGAGGCGTTGCGTGCGGACCGACCGCGCTCGGGACGGCCCAAGAAGCTCACCGCTGAGGAGGAAGAGGACTTAGTGCGCCGGACGTTGACGACGTCTCCTCCCACTGGAACGCATTGGAGCACCCGGCTCATGGCGAAGGAGACGGGGTTGCAGGCAACGCTGGTGGCGCGCATCTGGCGAGCGCACGGGATCCGACCTCACCGGGTCCGCTACTTCAAGCTGTCCACGGACCCGCAGTTCATCGAGAAGCTGCGCGACGTGGTGGGACTGTACGTATCGCCGCCGGAGCGGGCGATCGTGCTCTCCTTCGACGAGAAGAGTCAGATCCAGGCACTGGACCGAACCCAGCCCGGCCTTCCGCTCAAGAAGGGTCGGGCGGGAACGATGACGCACGACTACAAGCGTCACGGGACCACCACACTCTTTGCTGCGTTGGACGTGGCGACCGGCGAGATCATCCATGACTGCTTGCCGCGTCATCGGCATCAGGAGTTTCTCCGGTTCCTACGCAAAGTCGAGCGCGCGACCGATCCGGATCTTGACCTCCACTTCATCCTGGACAACTACGCCACCCACAAGCATCCCCGCGTACGGTCCTGGCTTGAGCGGCATCCTCGGGTCCACTTCCACTTCGTCCCGACCTCCGTGTCGTGGCTCAATCTGGTCGAGCGCTTCTTCAGTGAACTCACGCAGCGCCAGCTCAAGCGCCTCGCCGTCAACAGCGTAGACGAACTGGTGTCGACCATCCGTGCCTATATCGAGCATCGGAACCGAGCTCCCAAGCCCTTCATCTGGACCGCTTCCGTCCGTCAAATCCTCACCAAGGTCCAGAAAGGTTGCCTCGAACGGCCTTCCGGTCGCTATTTTACTGTTTGCCCAGGGCGCAGCCTGATTCTACCCTGCCTCCTGGGCCGTGAGGGCGGCTTGAGCCCTGCCGCAAGGCCATGGGTAGGAGCTGATCGGCATGTTCAAGACGGGCTACATCCTGAGTCGCCGCGCAGATATCGTGTGGTTCCTGGGCCTGCCGTTCTTCGCGGTCGCAGTGGCTCTGGGCTTCCAGGCCTGGTTACCCTACGTCGCGATCGCGTCCATCAACCTCTGGATCACGATCCCCCACCACTACGCCGGGTGCGTCCGTTCGTACGGGACGCCGGAGGTGTGGGAGCGATCCAAAGACCGGCTCATCGTCGGGCCGATCGCCATCATCGGCTTCACGATTGCGGGCCTTCAGTTCGCGCCCATCACGATGCTGCTGCTGGTCACGGCATGGGACCATCAGCACAGCCTCATGCAGCACCACGGTCTCGCCCGCATATACGACTTCAAGGCGGGCGCCGGGATGCCGTCGACGAGGCGCTTCGATCTCGGGCTCCACTGCGTGCTCTACGGGTACATGTTCCTGAGCGCGCCCATGTTCCGCTTTCTATGGATCCGCGAGCTCCACAGGATGCACGTGCCCGTTTCGGCGGAGTTCGTGCAAAGCATGCGAGGAGCAGGTCTCGAAATCTGAGTGAGGTGAAGCGGCATGATCGATTATTACGGTCTAGCGGAACAGTCGATCTCCGGTATTGAGATCACCCGGGCTGAAGCCATGGAGCTAGCTTCCAGCCCGGACAGTGAGATCCTCTCCCTTCTCGCGGCGGCCTTTCTTATTCGACGGCGCTTCCATGGGCTATCCGTGAAACTCCACATCTTACAGAATGCTAAGAGCGGTCTTTGTCCAGAGGACTGCCAGTTCTGTAGCCAGTCAGTGAGGTATACTAGCGGGGTTACACGTTATTCGGTTCAAAGTATTGGAGAGCTTGTCGCGGGAGCTCGCTCGGCGGTCGAGCGCGGCGCCGTTACGTACTGCATGGTAACAAGCACTCGTGGCCCCTCCCCAAGAGAGCTGGCAACGATCTGTCAAGCGGCTCGACGGATCAAGACTGATTCGCCCGGACTCCGACTATGCGCGTCACTAGGCCTACTCGAAGATGGCCAGGCAGAACAACTCAAAGAAGCCGGCATAGACCGGTACAATCACAATCTCGAGACCTCGTCGCGTTATTTTCCTAGCATCGTCACCACGCATCGATTCGAAGATCGCGTGCGGACTGTCGAACAGGCTAGAAGGGCAGGCATGGAAGCGTGTTGCGGTGGGATCATCGGGATGGGTGAGGATCTTGAGGATTGGGTCGACCTAGCGGTGCTTCTTCGAGAGCTTGAGGTAGAATCCGTTCCACTTAATTTCCTCGATCCACGTCCCGGCACTCCCCTGGGCGACAGGCAGAGGCTCAGTCCCGTAGCATGTCTCCGTGCACTGTGTATGTTTCGGTTTGTGCTCCCACGCTCAGACCTCAGGGTTGCTGGGGGTCGGGAGGTTACCCTTCGTTCGTTGCAACCAATGGCTCTCTACGTCGCGAATTCCATGTTCACCGAGGGGTATCTGACGACTCCAGGTGCTGAATCCTCTGGCGATCTCCAAATGATCGCGGACTCTGGGCTGAAGCCAGAGGTGATTCCCGACCTTCTGGAACCGCAGCTGACCGAATGATGGATCTACCGGACCGCGAAACTCTGATCGATTGGGACACCACTCACGTTTGGCATCCCTTCACCCAGCACCAAACCTATCGTGAAGATGACCCTCTTCTGATCGTTGAGGGAGATGGCAACTACCTAATCGATTTTGACGGTCACCGATACTTGGATGCTGTGGCCTCAATCTGGTGCAACCCATTCGGTCATCGTCGGCCAGAGATCGACCAAGCGATCCGAGACCAGCTAGGTCGGATCGCGCATGCGACGTTTCTCGGGAACGTATCCCCTCCGGGCATCCTTCTGGCACATCGGCTGGCCAACCTTGCTCCGGACAGCTTGACTCGAGTGTTCTTTTCGGACAACGGATCAACGGCGGTTGAAGTCGCCCTGAAGATGGCCTATCAATTCTGTCAACAGACTGGAAGAGGAAACCGAAGTCGCTTCATGGCCTTGGCGAACGCCTATCACGGCGACACCGTTGGTGCCGTTTCTGTAGGTGGGATTGACCATTTTCATACCCGGTTTCGGCACTTGCTCTTCGACGCAGTGCGCTGTCCGTCGCCGAACGTCTATCGTGATCCCCACTCTGACCACATCGTGGAATTCGAGCGGATCTTCTCTGAGCATTCGGAGCAATTGGTCGCGGTAATTATCGAGCCCGGAATGCAAGCCGCGGGCGGGATGATCCCCTACCCACAGGGATACCTTCGTCGGGTACGCGAATTGACGAGAGAACAGGACGTTCTCTTGATCTTCGACGAAGTCGCCATGGGCATGGGTCGGTCCGGACGTCTCTTCGTATCAGAAAAGGAAAGTGTGACGCCAGACTTCATTTGTATTTCCAAGGCGTTGAGTGGTGGCTACCTACCCCTTGGGGCGACCGTTACGACAGAGGGCATCTTCCAGGCCTTCCTTGGGACCCCGGCCGACGGACGAACTTTCTTTCACGGCCATACTTATACCGGGAATGCCCTCGCATGTGCCGCCGCGCTTGCAACTCTAGACATATTTGAGCGAGACGGCGTGCTCGATAATCTTCCCGAGCGGATAGCGTGTCTATCAAAGGAACTGGAATCACTGTTAGCGTGGCGAGCCGTAGGAGATATTCGTCAATACGGTCTCGCGGTGGGGATCGAGCTCGTCGCAGACCGCGGTACTAGAAGGTCATTCCCTGCCGATGATCGGGTCGGCTTCCGGGTTTGCCGACGCGCCAGGGAGAAGGGCGTGTTTCTCCGACCACTCGGCGATGTAGTCGTGGTGATGCCACCCCTTACGGTGACCTTGGCGGAGATCAAGCTCATTGTGGAGGCCATCGGTCATGGGCTTGAGACCGAGCTGGCATGAATGAGGATTCTCGTCACGGGCTCTGGAACCGGTGTCGGGAAGACCTTCGTCACATCGGCCATCGGATCGGCACTGGCTGAAACGTCTGCGGCGGTGATAGCAATCAAGCCTGTGGAATCGGGTGTCGGCAGCTTGCCGTTAGCCGTACAGGACGGTGCCCTGCTTTCGGCAGCTACAGGGCAGACCGAACCTCGATTGGCGCTTACAACTCTAAGGGATCCCCTGGCGCCACCTGTTGCGGCCGACCGCGAAGGAAGCGTCCTAGATTGGACAGCGTGGATCTCCTATCTAGAGGGGGTTTCGGCCGATTTCCTTTTGGTCGAGGGAGCTGGAGGGCTTCTTTCACCCCTGACCTGGTCCAAGACTTCACTTGATTTGGCGCTGGAACTTGCCGCTCCCGTCCTTCTTGTCGCTAAAGACAAGCTCGGAGTACTAAACTCCGTGCTCCTGACGATCACCGTCGCTGTCAACTCTGGTGTTGAGGTTCTAGGCGTAGTCCTCTCAGAGCCTGCGGTGCCCGACGAGTCGACCGGAACCAACGCCGCTGCACTAGAGAGGGTCCTGCGAGCGCGGGGATTGCCGCAATGCCCGTTTGGCATTATCAGTCTTCCCTTTTGTGAGTCCGCTGCTGAAGGGCGGACGTATCTTCAGCAACTGACGAATCTCTTGGTGGATTCGGTCGGTAAGTAATCCGAGCGTCTAGAGGCGAGCCAGTCCGCAGGAAGGGGGGGATCGGGCCTCTCACCTCACCACCTCCACACAACCCCCGCTTCTACGAAGCCCGCTCCCACGGCGGTCATGAGTATAACATCACCAGAGTCAATTCGGCCTGCGCCGTATGCTAGCGAAAGAGCCATCGGGATGCTGGCAGCGGAGCTATTACCGGCCCATTCAATATGGCTTATAGTCCTTTCGGCTGGCACATTCATCGACCGAGCTACCCGCTCAATGATCCGTCTATTGGCCTGGTGCGGGATCAACAGATCCACGTCATCCATCGTTAGTGAGGCGTCTGCAAGAGCACGGTCACTTGCGCGAAGCATAGCTTGCACGGCGATGCGAAAGACCTGGGGGCCTCCGTCGATTCGCATTAGATGCTGCCCTTCCCGTGCAACGGCCTCGGTGAAAGGCAGTCGAGAGCCGCCGCCGGGGATCAATATCCGGTTGTATTCTCTACCATCCGCGCCGAGATGCACACCGAGGAGCCCACGTTGCCCATCGGCTGGCCCGAGCACCACAGCTGCGGCACCGTCGCTGAATAACGCAACAGTGTCCGGATCCAGAGGGTTCACTCGACGGGTAAGGACGTTTGCGGCGATTACGAGAACGGACTCGCGCCGTGCGCGAACATGGCTAGCTGCCAGGGTCAGGGCATAGAGAAAGCCGGCACAAGCACCGGCGATGTCAACCGCACCGCACTTAAGCCGCAACCGGTGCGCGACGAGGGGAGCAGTCGGTGGAAGCAAGTGGTCCGGCGTACTAGTGGCCAAGAGCAGGAGGCTCACTCGGCGCTCCCGCTCAGGAACTTGCTCCAAGGCCCGCTGGCCGGCCCGCACCGCCAGATCGGACGTGGCCTCAGTCTCGGACGCTACTGGTCGCTCCCGGATTCCTGTGCGGCGTTCGATCCAACCGGAGGGCTTTCCAAGTTGAGCGTCAAGCTGTCTGCTAGCGATACGATGGAGAGGGGCTGCGTGTGCTATCGCTCGAATGGACATGCACATGATGGTGTTCCATGCGCTTGCTCGTAGCGGGCATCAGCTGGTCACAGTCCATGCGACCACGAGCTGCGGGTGGACTTGCGGTGGGTCGCAGGTAACTTGTCGCCTGCTTCCCAGCGAGCTTGACTACCAGCCCGGCGATGACAAGCTTACTTCGAGTTCACATTCGCGGGTTGTGATCATGACGTCGATAGACGGCCACTGCGTCGCATAGCAACAATCTTTGGCGCACTGAGTATGAGTACAACAGGTCGTGAACGGCGAGGTGCTCATGCCCAAGATCTCGTAGGCGGAAACCACGCTTTCTTGAGTGAGGGGCGGGGAGACGGGTGGTACATACTCCACCCCACCGATCGAGCGGGAATGCCCTCAATCCAGTGCTCCCGGAAGGTCCTTTCTAGGGTCTTCATCGCTAACCCCCCCCCTCGTTGGAGTCTCTACCATGCTGGAGCGTAGGCCTTAGTCTTGTCCGAGTCAGTCCTTCTGTCAAGAGGCCCGCAACAGACTTCGACAACATCATCGTGCTCAATGGCGGGCGAGTCGTGGGTACTGGACGCCACGAGTGGTTAATGGACGAATGTCCTGAATACGCCAGGCTCTATAAGGCGGCTCACGATGCTAGTGACTGAGCGGCGGACGTCGCAGGCTACGTGCCGGGAAAGTATACTGCCCGAACAGCGAAGAAGATGCGGACCAATTTAACTCAAGACGGAATCCAGAAGACACTCGCGACGTTGGAGCGGGCCGGCCTCGCGCGCTCACTCCGATCAATCGCGGATCGTCAACGAGCGAGGTTACGGTTTCAGGACCGATGGGTGATAGATTACTCTTCAAATGATTACCTTGGGCTTGCGGATCATCCTGAAATCATTGCAACGGCTTCAAGGTGTCTGAGGCGCTTTGGTCTGGGCGCGAGAGCCGCCCGGGTGCTGTCCGGAAACTACTCGCTCCATGAGGCCGTCGAACGCGAGTTGGCTTCTATTAAGGGGGCCGAGGCCTCGCTGCTTTTCAACTCAGGTTACGTAGCGAATTTGGGCGCCCTCCAAGCGCTCGCGGGACGGCACGACGTAATATATTCTGATGAACTCAATCACGCATCTATCATTGATGGGGGGCGCCTGTCCCGGGCGGTCGTGAGGACTTTTCCCCATGCAGACGTGCATGCCCTAGAGCGCCTTCTTGCAGAAGATCGCGGGCGGTATCAGGGACGGCTGGTTGTCGTGGAAGGGGTCTACTCGATGGACGGAGATGTGTTTCCCCTTCAAGATCTTGTCGGCGTGTGTCGCCGATATGATGCCATCTCGTATGTTGATGATGCGCACGGTACGGGAGTCATTGGCTCAGGTGGCGCTGGATCCGCTCATCACTGTGGGGTGCACGGCCAAATTGACGTCACTGTAGGCACACTGGGCAAGGCCCTCGGCGTCGTAGGCGCGTTCGTAGCGGGCAGTGAACAGCTGAGACGGTTGCTAATCAGTCGCGCGCGATCCTTTCTCTACACGACAGCTACACCGCCGGCGTTTGCGGCGGCCGTGGCGGCCGCCCTCGAGGTCTCGGCGCGTGAGGGCTGGCGGCGAGAGCGACTGTGGGAGAACGTGACCCATCTCTTGGAGGGCCTCACTGAACTCGGCCTGGCTCCTTCCAAGGAAGTGCCGGGCCACATCGTGCCAATTGTGATAGGAGATGTAGACCAAACAACTCGCATAGCCAAGGCCCTTCTCAACAGGGGCTACCTTTTAGGAGCTATCAGACCGCCGACCGTCCCCGTTGGCAGCGCACGGCTGCGGATTACGGTGAGTACGGATCATACGAGCGATCAGATCGATGGTCTGCTTGCGGCCTTGAGGGAGCTCATGGTCGACTTCAAAGACGCTGCGGATTGAGCGCTAAGCCTACCCGTCCCGGTGATCCCTGATTACCTCCGGTAGGTGGTTCTCAAGCACGTGGCTATACAATTCTGCAGGCTTCATGACCTCCGCCGATATTGATGACACCGAGGGCCCCAGAGGCCATCGCAGGCTCAACTGATCTCTCAAGCTGAGGAGGACTTATGACCTCACAACTGTCTAATACGTACACGAGGACGGGCCGCGGATCGAGCCGAGCTGGGAGGGGCAGGCGGAAGGGGGGGGGCGTCCGTGCCCGAGAGCGCGGCCGTCCGAACGTTCGTCATGTTCTTCATTTGGTTGAAGGACATGTTCCTCGGACGTGGCGAGGTGGCTTGGCTCAAAGCGGTCCGATACTACGCGACCCACCAGAAGGACCGCGTGCCGCCCGTCGGCAAGTACAATCCGGGCAGAAGGTGTTCTTCTGGCTCATGAGCGTGCTCGGGGTGGCCCACTTGATGACCGGGATTCCGATGTGGTTCCCGGCGGGATTCTTGGGGTTGGGTCCTTTCGCGGGCGCCATCGTGAACTGGATGCGACTGGTGCACTACGTCACGACGGTATTCGGTGGCCTGCTCCTCATCGTCCACGTGTATCTCGGCACCGTCGCCTTCCCGGGAACGGCCGAGGGCATGCTCCATGGACGGGTGTCCCGCGCCTGGGCCAGACTCCACCATCCGCTCTGGGAGCGTGAGTGAGGCCAGCGCCAGCGCCTCCCTGCTCTCGCCTCCCGCGGGCTACGAGCGCCCTTCGGACCCGTTGAACACCCCCTACGAGACCCTTAGGCGCCGTGCCGTGCAGCTCCTCGACGAGCGGCCACACGCCGAAGAGATCATGGGCTTCTACATCTCGCTCCTCGAGCTGCAGGAGCCGATCTGGCGAGAGGGACTCGGAGGAGGACCACCCGTTCGCTATCGGACCCGCAGACCGGCGCGCGTCGCCGACTCGAGCTCGAGTCGGTGTCGCTGGAGACGGTCGAGCCGCGTTTTCGACGGTTCATCGAAGACCTCCGTCCGACGGCTACCCCCGCCGTTTCCGAGGCCGCCATGCGCCTGGCCACGGCTGGCACAGGGACACGAATCGACATCCTGCGGTCATTCACGCGAACCAAGCGTGTTGACCCGAGCGCCCAGGGCGACGGGACGTCGCAAACGTTGGAGTTCTTTGCGCGGGCATTCCTGCAGCCAGTGGCCGAACGGATCGTCGCGACCGTCGACAGTGGGGCCGTCGACCATAGGGCCGTCGGCGATGGGGCGGTCGGCGGCGGCAACCTTCAAGTCGGCTCTCCAGGCGATGTGGAAAGGGAATGCCGGCCTGCGGCCATCCGCCCCAGGTGGGAGTCTTCAGGGTGAAACGGACACCAAGGGGCGCAAATACCTCGTGTGCTCGCTGTGCGCATCGTGGTGGGCGTTCCCCAGCTCGCGCTGTCCGGGGTGCGGCGAATCCGAATCGGATCGCCTGATTCACCACGTCTGCGAGTCCCTGCCGCACGTCCGGGTCGACGAGTGCGGATCGTGCGAGCGCTATATGAAGGCTGTCGATCTGCGGCTGCTGGGAGATGCCGTGCCGCTCGTTGACGAGATCGCTTCAGTGGAGCTCGACGTCTGGGCGGCAGAGCGCGGTCTGTCGAAGATCCGCCTCAACGTCCTGGGCCTCTGATCCGTCGTTCCACGCCTGGGACGTCGCTGAAGAATGGTGGGGCGCGACCCTGCGCACTCTTCACTCGATCTGCTACAAATGGGCCGCGGGCGCTGTTGTCTGCCGTTCGACTTGCCCGCCTGCTACTCGACCGCGATCCCGTGCCCCGCGCGTCGAGCGTCCCCCCCGCTGGTCCCATCCCTGGGCGCCACGATGTGCACGCCGCCGAAATACATGTTCTTCTCGCTCCAGATCACCGTTTCCCAGCCCCGCCGGAGCTCGGCTACGGCCTCCTCTGTGAAGCCGGGCTCTACGTGTAGCTGATCCTCGTCGAGATGCATGCGAGGACGGTTCGCCGCCTCCGCCGGTGGCAGACCGAAGTCGACGAGGCCGGTCACGACCTGATAGACCGCCGTCCGAATCCGTTTGCTCCCGCCGCTTCCGAGTGCAGCCACGACGTCCTCCCCATCGAGTACCATGGTCGGAGCCATCATCGACGAGATTCGCAGCCCGGGCTCCATCGTGTGGAATCCGTCCGGGTGGAGATCGTCCTCGCCCATCATGTTGTTCATATGGATTCCGGTTCCGGGGATGAAGTAAGCCGAGCCCTCGCCGTTGGACATCGAGAGACTCGCGACGTTGCCCTCGGCGTCGGACACGTTGAGGTGCGTCGTACCTCCCGTGGAAAGGCGCACGGCGTCACGCGCGCCTTCGAGAAGCGTTGCCTCGAGGGTATCGAGACCGGTGGAACCCTCGGCCCGCAGTCGCTCGGTTCGTTCGAGCACGGTCGCGGTCGTCCGGACGTGCTCCGGGCTCCCCCATCGGAGCCTGGGGACCTCGACGGCGGATTGAAGGAGGAGAGAAAGACCCACGAGCGACCCTCCTGAGGAGGGTCGTGGGTTCGTGATGACACGACAGCCCCGGTAGTCCATCGAGAGCGGCGCTCGCTCTACGACCTCGTAGCCTCCGAGATCAGTGGCCGTGAGGAGACCGCCGCGCTCTCGCATGTCGCGCTCGATGACCTTCGCGAGCTCACCCGCGTAGAAGCCATCCGTGTCGCCCGGCAGATCCTCCAGAAATCGCGCCAGGTCGGCGTTCTTGTGCAGTGTGCCCGCGGACGGGGGAACTCCCTCGATCGTGTAGAGATCCAGGGCGACGTTCGACTCCCGGAGGATCGGCCGCAGCAGTGAGAAGGTCGACGCCTGGAAGTCGTTGACGCGAACCCCGTCCCGGGCGAGGTGCACGGCGGGCTGGACCACCTCCGACAGCGGAAGCCGCCCCAGGCGTCGATGGACATGGAGGAAGCCCTTGAGAGCGCCCGGTACGGCCACGGACGCCATGCCGATGTTGAACTCCTGTGGCGCGTCGATGAAGCGGACTTCGACGGGATAGAAGTGGCGGTCCGCCTCGTCGACAGATCCTGAGCCGCCGGCACCGGGTGCGCCGAGGCCAGGGGAGCTCGCGAAGAAGTCGAACAGGACTTCCTCTCCCGAAGCGGCGCGCGCAAGCAGAAAGCCGCCGCCAGCAAGGCTGGTGAGGAGCGGCTCGGCGACCGTGCTCGCGAAGGCCGCGGCTACCGTGGCATCGAAGGCGTTCCCGCCCGCGCGCAGGATGTCCGCAGCAGCTTCCGAAACGAGTGGATGACCGGAGCAGACGATTCCTAGCATCCGGCCACGTTAAGCGGCGGAGCCTTCGCTGTCAGGTTTCGTCCTCGACTCGGCGAGGGCTCTTCCGCGAGCAGACTAGGCTCGGGACGGAGAATGCCTATCGTCCCGGACTCATTCGAAGAGGATCGGCCCCGGGTTGCCCCCGAATGGGGACCCGGGGCCGATGAAGAGGGGCCCCCACAAACGCGAAGAGCCCGGGGAAATCCCCGGGCTCTCGCTTTTGCAAGGCGCTAACAACTGATGCCTGTTGCGAGCGACTTAGGTTAGGGTCCGTTGCCGAGGTCGCAACCCTTGTTGTTGGCGACGTCGAGGTCGTCCTTAAGGGAGATGATCGTGACCGGGTTCTGCCCAGCCAGCGCCGCATTCACGTCGGCAACGATGCTCGCCGAGCTGAATGCGTAGTCGATGTTCGGGTTGTCAGCGTTGAGGACAGCGGCGATCGCCGCTCGCAGGAGCGTCTCCGCCTTCTCCGCCACCGTGCTCCCGCCCTGGAACGACAGACCATCGTGCAGGGTCGCGGCTCCGAGGTGCGCGTACGGCGCGTTGGCGCTTTCATTGAACACGCTCGACACCAGGTCGTCGGGATCGTGTCCGGCGTCCATCCACGCGAAGAGGTGCTTCTTCAGGTTCTTGTAGTAGCCCGGGGTGCACCCCTCGCCTCCACCTGGAGGCGGCGGCTCCATGTACCCGAAGTCGATCGTCAGGTCAGACCCGTTGTCCGTGGGCAGATTCACCATGGCCGGGTTCGGGTTGTTGTCGAGGGTGGGGTCGCCACCGATCAGAGTCGGGGTCTGCATCCAGCCGGCAGGCACGGTCGTTTCGTCGACCATGACCTTGTAGTCCCCGGCGCAAAGCCCCGTGAACAGGTAGAAGCCGTTCGCGTCCGTCGTCGTGGTGGCGATGAGGTTCATGGCCCCGTCGAAGAGGTTCACTACGATACCCGCCAGCCCGACTTCACCGGGATCCTGGATGCCCTTGGTCCCGCCGGAGTCGTTCCAGACGAAGTCGCCGATCTCACCCGTGCATTCGCGGCTGTTGAAGAAGCCGACGGTCTGACCGTAGCCGGGACGGATGCCCACGAGGACGACGTTCGTGTTGAGGACCGTCTCGGTGAGGAATCGCCCAATGTCATCCATGGTGTTGACGACGATCTTGTCGAGTGTGACGCCCGCCGGTACGTGCTCGGTGATCCGGATGCGTTCTTCTTTGCTGAGCTCGGCCGGAATGTACGTGAAGACCACCTGGCACTCACCGTCCTCCAAGTGAACCATCCAGTCAGGGAGGTCGGGGCCGTGCTCGACTTCGAGCCAGAAGTCCGCACCCGGACCGACTTTGCACAGGGTGATGTCGGCGAGCGTGGGATCGGGTAGGCCATCCGTGCCGATGTGCGTCGATGCGCTCACACGGCCATGCTTTCTTCGGGAGTCACGGAGTCTTCGCAACTCGCGACAGCCCAGGTCAGTGCGAGAACCGCGCACGCCAAGGTCCGGGGGGTCATGCTCATCTCTTCCTCCGTACTACGAGTCGGTCGCACCCGTCCGGCGGCTTCGGAGCCCTCGTCCAGAGCGGGTCAGGTCGTTGCCGAGTCGATGACGTACGCGAGGACTCGGCCGGGATCGTACGCGTCGCGGACGCAAGTTCTCTACCCGGAGCACGCGAGAGAAACAGACGTTCAGTGGCAGGGCGATGAGGCAGTACCCGCCTGCGTTCTCGTACAGTCTGAGCGATATGTAGGGAGACACGAGTGGATCAAGGCGTGGGTCGGTGCGGCGGATGGACGCATCACGACATCGCGGTGGCGGGACATGGCCGAGAGGGGAGTTGCGGGGATGTTACGGTAGGGATCAGCCGTCCGTCGAGCCAGATGAGAGCAGGTCCTCGACTTCGTCTAGAGCAGCGGCGTGAGCACGCAGCCGGCCGTCGATGTCGCGTGCGAGGCGCGCCAGCTCTGCAGCGTCTCCGCCTCCCTCGGCCAGTCGGCGACTCGCCTGTTCCATGACCCAGATCGCGTCGTTCAAGTAGCTATGGAGTCGGGCATGGGCGGAATGGGCAGCCACCAGGGCGTCCGCCTCCCGCCCCGTCTCCTGACTCCCAGTGGCCGGTTGACCGTCGAGCAGGTCCTGGATCTCGTCGAGTCGTGCCAAGTCCTGCGCGGCCTCAGAGGCAAGGACCAGCAGCTCGCCGAGATCTTCCGGCGTCTCGTCGTCGCCGGCGTCCCGTGCCCGCTCGTGCAGCAGCCGCGCCAACCGCACTACGTCGGACAGGAGGTCGCGGGCAGCTCCGTCAGGAAGCCCGGACAACGAGCCGACGACTTTCTCCCGCACGGGGCGTGGGAAAGGCAGCAGGGCGTTGGCGCCTCTAACAACCGGCTTCCTCAGCTCTCGCTGGGCGAGCAACCAAAGGAGCGCACCAAACATGGGGCTCGCGACGAGCAACGCGGCGGAGCTCGTCATCCACCCCACCACACAGCCGAGGACCACCGCGATCGTCGACGCGGCGGCGAGGCCGTTCGGCAGGGAGCCACGCGCAGTACCGGTGGGCGCGATCCGGACCGGAATGCCCACCTCGGCGAAGGCGCTCAGAACGGCGCCGGCCGCCGGGGCGGGGACTGCGGCGACCGCTCGGTGGCCACCGGAGGCGAGGTGGACCGCCTCGGCCAGAGTATCGCCGGGCAGAACGGCCTTCAAACGATCGGCCACTCCCGCACGCTCCAGAGCGCTACGCGGCGGCCGCACGAATGCCAGTGCGCTGTTCAGCTGGCCGGCGCACGGGAGACACAAGCCGAGGTCCAGTGCCTTCTCGCCACCGCATACCGGACAGGAGCCGACGTCAATCCCCGTGCTCGGCACCCCTTCCCGCGCCCGCCCATCCGGCGGAACCTCCTGGACGGAGTCCTCGGTCGGCAAGGCGATCGGGGTCGTCACTCGACTCATCTCCCCTCGATCTCCGATAGCATGCTCCGAGCGGCCGTGGTCCACCCGTCGTCGTGCCCGTACTCCTCGAGGAACGTCCTCAGGTAGCCCTCGGCGAGATCCGTCTGTCCGAGCCCGAAGCGGGCCGCGCCGGCGTGGTACAGGGCCATGTAATGATTGGGCCAGAACTCGACCACCATCTCCATGATCGCGCTCGCCGATAGATCGTCACCGGCATCGGCGACAGGGTGGCCGACGTTGAACACGACCCCCGCGGCTCGCCACTGTTCGTCTCCCGGTAGGGTAAGAATCACCTGCCGGGCCATGTCCACTCGGCCCGCGAGCGCGTAACACGCCGCCTTGAACGCGGACCCCTCGTCAGTCTCCGGCGGTGGATTCCACCGCATTCGGGTCTCGACCTCGACCGGGTTGCAGTAGGGCTTCATGGACTGGAACCAACCACCGGGGCCGCTCGGGGAAACCGCGAGCGACGGAACCGGCTCGTGGCCGATTGCCAGCCCGGCCTCCCCCATCGGCCCAAGAAACGCCAGGCTCATAGCGATATAGCCAAACGCGAGAATGTACAGCTTTCGCACGGGTACCTCCCTCCGGAACCTGTCGTGGACCGCCTTCCGCTTCCGTCTTGTAGGACGTGCGGGGCCGGCGATCGTGCACACCTCGGCATGCGATCCAGCCCTGTCCCGGGGGCAACATGCGTGCCAGTTGGCCCTCATCGCCGCACGCGCGAACGCCCCCGCGGCCAGGCCGCGGGGGCGTTCGCTGTGAAACGGACGTTAGCGCTCGCTCATTGAGCGGCGTGGGTCCGCTAGGGAGATCAGCTGTCCTCTTCTTCGCACTCCCAGCATGGGGGCGGAGGCCCGATGCAGTCGAGGAAATCGGCTGCAGCGGTGAGGATCGGTTCCGCGTCCTCCGCCGAAACGTGTCCGGCTTCCACCCCGCCCTCCATGAGCGCGATCAGGTCGAGGATGGGGCCGGTTGCCGCGAACTTGTCACCGCCGACCATGTGTGCTCTCGCAGCGGCGACGAGGGCCAGCATGTCCGCCTCGACCCACGGGGGGATGATCCCCTCGTCGGCCGCCTCGCCGATCAGCCCATCCAGATCATCGAGAATGGGACCGCAGATCTTCTCCGGCGGCTGTGGCGGCGGGAAGGGAATCCCGATGCACTCGAGGAACTCATGCGCGAGATCGAGGAGCGGCATCGCGTCCTCTTCCGAGATCCTTCCGTCGATCACCGCGGCCTCGATGAACCGGATCAGCTGGAAGATCTGCTCCGCTGCCGCGTGGGGGTTCGGTCCCTCTGATCCGCCCACGAGCATCTGATGCCTCGCCTCGGCGATCCAGGCGAGCATTTGGGACTCGGCGGTTCCGGGGATGATGCCGTCATCCTCGTAGTCCACGATCAGCTGTTCGAGCTCATCGAGGATGTCGAGACAATTCGACCCGTCTCTGATCGTGAGATCCACATGAACGTCCTGTGGAGTATTGGACGCCGCCGGATCCATGATCGTGATCGTCGTGCTGTAGTCGCCGAGCGCGAGGCCGGTGCAATCGACTGACACCGTCAGCTGCGTCGGCCCGTCGACCGGCCTGAGCGACCCGCTCATCGGGCTTACGGTCAGCCAGGGCGCCGCCGGTGCGATGTCCGCCATCCAGTGCAGCGTGGACCCGGCGTCGCCGACGTTCTCGACGGTGAAATACATGTCCGGCGGAGGGCTGCCCGACTTCGTGAACTTGAGGGAACTCTTGTTCAGCCCAATGGCGGCCACCGGCACATCCGGGTCGATGACCGTGAGTGTGACGGGGATCACCTTCGGGCTGCCGATCGCGCCGGGGGTGGTGACCGTGATGTCGTCGGTGTAGGTCCCGGGCGCGAGCCCCGAGCTCGTGACCGTCACGGTGAAGTTCTCGGAAGCACCTCCCGTAAGGGACCCGTTGTCGGGCAAGACGCTCAGCCATGTCTCGTTGACGGTCGCGGTCCAGTTGAGCGTTGAGCCGATTGGCCCCGCGTTCGTGACCGTCACGGGCTGCGTCGGCGGATCCGAGCCTTCCGGCGCCGTGAACGACAACGTGGTCGGGTCGACCACGAGAACCGGTGCGCCGCCGCCCGTCTGCACCAGCATGCTCACGGATTGACGAGCGAGCTCGACGCATCTATTGACGTTCCGTAGCTCTCCATAAAAGCCCAATGACACCTGATATACAAGGAGTTAGGAGATTTTCATACTCCAGAGAGACCCCGTTACACCCCTTGACAGCCGATAGTTTTATGGGGCACTATTCCGGGGCATACTACCGTATCCCTCACACGGTGCCCCAACATGCCACTGACCGACACGGCCATCCGGAAGGCCAAGCCCCGTGACAAGCCGCGCAAGCTCTACGACAGCCGCGGCCTGTACCTCGAGATCGCCCCGCGCGGCACCAAGGCCTGGCGCTTCAAGTACCGCTTCGCCGACAGGGAGAAAAGGATCTCCATGGGCATCTATCCCGAGGTCTCGCTGAAGCTCGCGCGGGAGCGGAGGGACGAGGCCCGCAAGCTTCTGGCCCGGGAGATCGACCCGAGCGCCTACCGGAAGGCACGCAAGCAGTCGAAGCGGCAGTGGGCCAGCAACAGCTTCGAGGCCGTGGCCACGGAATGGCTCGCGAAGCATTCGCCCAATTGGTCCGCCCGCTACGTCTGGCGGATCGAATGCGATCTGGGAAAGGATGTGTTCCCGTGGATCGGAGCGAATCCGGTCGCGGAACTCACGGCGCCGGAGCTGCTGGCCGCGCTGCGCCGCATCGAGGAACGCGGCCACCTGGACATGGCGCATCGCACGCTTCAGCTTTGTGGGCGGATCTTGCGCTACGCGGTGGCGACGGGCCGGGCCGAGCGGGACGTGTCGTGGGACCTGCGCGGGGCGTTTCCTCCGGTGAAGCGGAGGCACTTCGCGGCGATCACCGATCCGAAGGAAGTCGGTCCCTTGCTCCGGCTGTTGGACGGCTACGTGGGAACGCTTCCGGTACGCTGCGCCCTGCGTCTGGCGCCGCTGGTGTTCGTGCGGCCCGGAGAATTGCGCAAGGCCCAGTGGCCCGACATCGACCTGAACGGGGGAGAGTGGCGCTACACGGTGACGAAGACCGACACGCCGCATGTGGTGCCCCTGGCACGTCAGGCGGTCGCGATCCTTCGCGAGGTTCATAGCCTGACCGGACACGGCCGCTACGTCTTCCCGAATGTACGCTATCCGAGCCGGGAGCGGCCGATGAGCCGCGCCACACTGTGGGGCGCGTTCCGGGCGTTGGACATCCGGCGGGACCGGATGACGCCGCACGGCTTCCGGGCGATGGCGCGCACCATCCTGGACGAGGTGCTGGGCTTCCGGCCCGACTTCATCGAGCACCAGCTGGCCCACCGGGTCAGGGATCCCAACGGCCGGGCCTACAACCGGACGGCGTTCCTGCCCGAGCGTAGACACATGATGCAGGCTTGGGCCGACTATCTGGACCGGCTCAAGACCGGGGAAGAGATCGAGCCGGGGACTCTCGGATCGGGGCTTTCCCACATCCCAACGTTTCCGGGGATCCGAAACGCCGACTCATGGCTCGACGTTCCCGGCAGCCCACGGTCTGGCGTTCTCCGCAGGTCCGCGCCCGGTCCTCTGGGCTAGCGCGGACACACCGGCTGGACGGCCGGCGAACTGGTGCTCCGCCGCCTCGAAGCGGCGCTGAACCGCCTTCCCGCGTAGGGATAATTGGCCGGGAGCGACCCCGAGGGGACGGGGGCAGGGGTGTGAAAACACACCTGCGTCCGAACCCGTACCAGGCCCTCGGACTGGGGGGTCGCTCCCACCACGGCCGGTGCTGCCCGTACAGCGCTGGCCGGCCTGTCCGCGGAAGCGCAAGACGCTGCCGCGCCAGCGGATAGGCGGGAAGCTCCGTGTGAATCGCCGGGGCGCCGAAGTGTGAATCGTACCCCCGCGTCGTTTGCGCACTCCAGTGCGGCCGTAAGTCGCGCGCCGCTCATCGGTAGCGAGCCCCGGCGAGGCGCGCGGTCCGCCATGTGCTGCCGCGGCGGATTGAGGCGCGGGCGGCCTGCCGTCGGGCCTGTTTCTCCAGCGCCACGCTGCGCTTCATGGCGGCCTGGAGACCGCCGTACTCCTCCAGGATCGGGACCGCGCCCGCGAGAATGGCCTCCTCGATCCGGGCGAGCTCCTTGCGAACCTGGGGGTCGAGTTCGGCTGGACCGGAGGGCTCGGCCCAGTGGCGCATGACTCGCCGTGCCCGCTCAAGCTCTCTCGAGGGGCGACCGACCGCGACAATCTCGACGGATCGGCCTCGTCTCCCAAGCGCGTGCCAGAGCCCGCGGTGCGCCGCACCCCAGGAGTGAAGCGCGGTCGCGGTCGCGTGGCCGGGATCGGCGTAGACGAAGACGGCGCTCTCGGCGTCCAGCGCGACGGGCAGCTTTACCGGGAAGTAGCGCCGAGTCGCACTGGCGGCACCCCGGTAAACCCGGACGGGCAGCAGCCCGCGTTCGATGCCGAGGGCCTCGAACGCGGCGACTTTCTCGGATTCGGTGGCCAGCCAAGGCAAGCCGGGATGCTCGATCACGTAGTCGAGCGAGAGCAGGCGCCGCATGAGTACGGCGGGCGAGGCGTCGCGGCGGTGGCGGATGTGCTCGGCTCCGATGGCCCGGTAGATCCGCCGGGAGAAGATGCGGCACACGCGGCCGATCCCCCGGATGCCGGGCACGGTGTCCTCGGCGGCCAGGCCCTGCGCGATCAGCGCGTGGACGACGCGCCGCACCTGTTCCGGGTGTGCATCGAGGAATCGCGCGCACTGGACGCGGGTGAACGCGCCGCTGTGGAGGCAGACGAACGCGATCCACCCGGCCTTTTCTCCCGTCCAGCCGAATGGCGCGAGCGCCTCTTTGCTTCCCTGGCGGTGAACGATCGCATCGCTCACCGCCGACTTGAACTGCTGCTTCTGCGTCTCCATGCCCGGAACGGTGAAGAGCCGTTTGCAAGAAAGTCAACCCGTAGGAAACGTCCTAACTGCTTGTAATGTTCAGAGATGTTCAGTACGGTACGCGAGCTGTTGGACACCGCCGCCAGCGCCAGCGCCACCGCCCCCACATGGCTCGCTGGAAGCTTGGTCACGGGACGTAGCGCAACCGGGAGGCCGGTCTGGGCAAAGCGTCGCGCCCGTCCGACCCCACAGCGCCTGCGGCGGCTTTCCCCCGGCCCCTGAGGCGATTAAGCCGTCGCCCTGGTTCCTGAGGATGCCCGTCCTTCACGGCCCTCCACAGGTGCTGGGACTAACATAGGATGTGGTACCGCTCTTGGGGGCAGGTCAGATCATCGTGGATAGATCAATAGTAAGTATTGTATTATCAATAGGTTAGACTCTATATGCCTTGATCACGTCAAGCATGGCCTGTTCGTCTTCGTCCCACGCCGTCTGAATCATCCGTAGCGCTGCCGTGGCGGTCGGGGCCTGCCGGGCGAGCGCGCGGTTCTGCGGCAGCAGCAGCCCCCCGGCGGTCGCACGATCTAGGAAGGCGAACAGGTGGTCGTAGTAGCCGTCGATGTTGGCGAAGCAGCACGGCTTCTCGTGCAGCTCCAGCGGCCGCTGCGACCAGCACAGGGCTTCGAAGATCTCTTCCAGCGTGCCGAACCCGCCGGGCAGAGCGATGCATCCCTGCGACAGCTGCTGCATAAGATGTTTGCGCTCGTGCATCGTGGCGACTTCGAGGAGCTGGCTGAGGCCCTCGTGCGCGAGTTCCTGATACGACAATTGCCGGGGGACCACACCGATGACGAAGCCGCCGCCCTCGAGCACAGCATTTGCCACCACACCCATCAGTCCGACGCTCGCGCCGCCATACACCAGCCCGATGCCCTCTGCCGCCATCAGTCGCCCGAGGGCATCGGCCTCGTCGATGTAGCGCTGCTCCCGTCCTAGGTTGCCGCCCAGGTAGACGCAAATGCTCCTTCCGCTGGGCGGTCCCGCGAGTTCGGGGCGGTCCTCGCCCACGTCCGATGCTCCAGCGTCTGGCATCCCGTACGTCTTCCTAGTCCTGCTCCGGCATCAGCACGAACTCGGGGTAAGCGTCGATGCCCAGCTCCGCCACGTCCTGACCCATCTGCTCGACCCGCTGGGACACACGAACGCCCATCGTCTTCTCCAGCGCCAGCCACATCAGCCACGACGCTGAGAACGCAAAAGCGACGATCGACACCACGCCGATCAACTGCACGCCGATATTGGCGCCTGCCGCGATGGCTGTAGCTAACGTACCCCAGGTTCCGGCGAAGAGGTGCGCGGGCACCGCCCCGACCACGTCGTCCACCTTCAGCTTCTCGAGGAGCTTGATGCCGGCGGTGCAGATGATGGCGCCAACCGCGCCGATCACGATGGCCCAATAGTGACTGGTGATGTCAGGTCCCGCAGTGATCGAGACGAGGCCGGCGATGGCGCCGTTCAGACCCGCGAGCAGATCGACGCGCCCGAGGATTGGCCGCGAGACCGCGATGGCCGCGATAACCCCGGCCGCTCCCGCTAAGTTGGTATTGACCAGCACGTGGCTGATCGCGATCACGTCGGCAGCGCTCCCGAGCGCGAGCTGGGAACCCCCATTGAAGCCGAACCAACCGAACCAGAGAATGAACACCCCCAGGGTGACCACTGGTACGTTGGACGGGGGCGTGATGAGAACCGTGCCGTCGCTGCGGAACTTTCTGTACCGCGGCCCAACGACCAGCGCGCCGGCCAGCGCGGCAGCCCCGCCCGTGCCATGCACGATGCTCGAACCGGCAAAGTCCTGGAAGCCCATTGCGTTAAGCCAGCCGCCGCCCCAGGTCCAGGCGCCGACGGTCGGATAAATGAACGCGGTCAGCACCACGGTGAAGCAGAAGAACGACCAGAGCCTGACCCTTTCGGCCAGTGCTCCGGAGACAATGGACCCGGCGGTCGCCACGAATACCATCTGGAAGAACCAGTCGGACATGACCGAGTAGTCGGTTGCGATCACCGCTTCCCGCGCGCCTTCGACACCCGCCAGCAGCGCAACTTCGTCTGGCGACGGGCTGCGGAGAAAGCTGAAGGAACCGATAAAGTTGCCTACGTCGACGTACATCATGTTGTATCCGACGACGTAGTAGTAAACCACCCAGTGAGGCGGAAGATCCTGATGCTTCTCATGCTGCTCGGAAATGCCGGATTGGTGACGGTGGCCGCATCGCTGATCGTGGCTTTCGCCGGGCCTGCGGAGTCCAGACAGTGGTGGGAGCTGTTCGGTCTGCTGGTCTTCGGGCTACTGCTGATCGGGCTCTGGTCAAGAACAAGTGGCTGGATCGGGCGGTGTGCGGCCTGATCCGATGGGCACTCAGGAAGTGGACTGAGCTCGAGGTGCGAGACTATTCCAGCTTGCTCCACTTGTCGGGCGCTTATCGAGTGGTCGAAACGGAGGTAGAGCCGGAAGGGGCCCGGGCGGAGAAGCCGCTGCGCAAGCTGGACCTCGGTGGACTGCTCGTTCTCGGAATACACCGAGCTGACGGTGCGTACGTAGGCGCCCCCCATGGGGACACGCTCATCCACGGCGGCGATACGCTGATTCTGTACGGGGAAACGCCTCGGCTGGAGGCCTTTTGCCAGCTCGCTCCTCGCACCGACGGCGCGTAGCCCAACGCTAACACCGTCGGACTCCGTCGCCCGTAATGCGACAAGCGACGCTGGAGTTGTTCGCGAGATCGGGATCATGCTACGGTTGGAGGAAGCGGAGCGATCGTTCCAACAGGCGTTGGCACTGAACCCGAGCTCCTCCGGGGTACACCGTCGTTCGCCCATCGGAGGGCGCGACGAGCGGATACGTGGATGGGTAACGGTGAGCGGGTTTTCCACAGTGGCGGCAAGTCTGTAGTTTCTCTGCAGCTCTTCGGTGCCATTACAAAAGGACCTGCGCCTGATGCCCCACCCGACCGCGTCGCAAACCCAACGCAAAGCCAGCCCGATCCTCGCGATCGGCCGCGGCGTTTACTTCCTCGGCCTGCTCTACCTGTTCTTCTTCAGCATCGAGCTGATGAGCACGGCGTTCAAGATGGGTGGCCGTGGCTTCGCCGAGCAGCTTCTCAACACGGCCTCGGATCCGGTGGCGGGGCTCTTCATCGGATTTCTTGCGACGAGCCTGATCCAAAGCTCGTCCACCACCACTACCATCATTGTCGGTCTGGTCGCGTCAGAAGTCCTCACGATCCAGTTGGCCGTGCCAATGCTCATGGGTGCGAACATCGGAACGACGACCACGAACACGCTCGTCTCGGTGGGGCACGTCACACGTCCGGCGGAGTTCGAGCGAGCCTTCGCGGCATCCACGGTGCACGACTTCTTCAATGTCCTGGCGGCGATGGTCATCCTGCCGCTGGAGATCTTCTTCCATCCGGTAGAAAGGATGGCGGTTTTCTTACAAGGCGTCTTCGCGGGCGCAGGCGGGATGAGTCTCGCGAGCCCGCTCAACGCCGTCGTGAGGCCGCTCTCCGATTGGGTTTCCGGCGCGATCCCTTACGAGTTGCCGCTCATCGGCATCGCCCTGGGCATCCTCTTCATCTCCCTTCAGCAGCTGATGCGACTGATGCGCGGCGTGTTCCTGGAGAGGATGGCGGCCCTCTTCGATCGGGTCCTCTTCCGGAACGATGCCACCAGCTTCGGCCTGGGTATCGTGACGACCACGGCTGTGCAGAGCAGCTCGGCGACGACTTCGCTCATCGTTCCGCTAGCAGGGACCGGAGTCCTGTCTCTCAGGCAGATCTTCCCCTACATGCTTGGAGCCAACATCGGAACGACGATCACTGCGATCCTGGCTTCATTCTCGACCGCTAGCGCCGCTGCGGTGACCGTGGCTCTTGCCCACCTCAGCTTCAACCTACTGGGAATCGCGATCTTCTATCCCCTGCGGGCGGCTCCCATCTGGATGGGCGCAGAAGGTCGGCGCGTATGCAGCTCGGACCAGGGTCACTTCGGCGGGCGTGATCACGGTATATGTGGTGCTCCACATCATCCCCATTCTCTACTTCATTCTGTAGCCGAAAAGGTAAACACCATGTGGAAGGAAATCGTCACGCTCTTCAGGTCTCAGGGCCCACTGCGAGAGGCATATGACGAGGCGATCCTGATGCTTCGGGCCTCCCACGACATGTTCGACCACGCAGTCACGGCGCTCCATGCGGAGGGCGCGCTAGAGACCGACATCTACAA